>NZ_JAERRJ010000020.1 GCF_016741815.1 Nocardia acididurans | reverse complement strand
ATTCCCATGTCCTCTGTGACCCACGGAAGAATGTCCCGGCTGTTCGTCGCCGCGGTGGTGATCGGCGCGGGCGGAGTGCTGGCGGTGCCGATGCCGGTCGCGTACGCCGAAGACGTATGCACGGTGCCGGGTGAATACCTCAACCTGCATCTGGGTCCGCAACCCGCGCTCGGCTATCGCGCGAGCCTCACCGTCCAGGCCGCGGGCGCGACGATCGGGTCCTCGGCACTGGCCAAGGTCAGCCCCGAACTCGGCACCTACGGCAAGGCCACCGGCAGCGTGCGGGGCCGCACCGTCGACTTCACCATCACCTGGGACGCCACCGGCACGCAGGCCCGTTTCACCGGCACCGTCGGCGAGGACGGGATCGCACGCGGCACCTCCACCGGAGCGACGGTGCCGATCAATCTGTGGGTGGCGGGCGACTGGGAGTCCATGAGCCCGCTCGACTGCGCCTCGGTGGCCACCGCGACGGTGACCAGCGACGTCGACGTCTACGACAAGAAGAACGAGCCCGACGGCGCCGGGCAGGTTGTCGGCATCCTGCGAGCCGGCACCCAGGTGCAACTGGCCGGATCCTGCGCGCCCAGTTCGTGGTGCCAGGTCAGCGGGCCGAACGTGCCCGGCGGCTGGGGCTGGGTCTGGGGTCACCTGCAGTTCTGAACTTCGCGCCGTCACCGGCTGAGAGCAGAGAAACCATGAGCACACACTTTCGCGGATCGCGCCCGGTACACCATGGTCGCCGACGGCCCGGTGCGGGCCCGGGTGCACGCCCGGACCTAGCAGGCCGCCGTCGACTGTATTCCCCTGTGCCTCAGCCGGCTTCGGGAACGGCGGCCTGCCCGCGCAGGCTGTACAGCTCGCGCGCCCGGGCGGGGGTGATGGTCTCGCGCACGGTCGGTTCCTCGAATTTCATGTGCTGGGCCAGGATCTGGCCGGCCATGGGTGCGACGAACGGTGCGGCCTTGATCAGTCCGAAGGAGCTGAACAGGGTGAACAGCCAGACGATCAGGCGGGCGGGGATCTTCACCAGCGGGTCGACGATGCGAGGCACGTTGTAGCGCCCCAGTTTTCGCATCCACATGGGCGTGAGGGGTGCGGTGGCCAGCGAGAGGATGCGGCTGCCCAGTGCGTAGCCGAGGCCCGCGCCGTTGCGCGGGGAGGTGCGCAGCAGATGGTGCATGCCCTCCTCGGCGGCTTCGGAGGTGCACAGCCGGGAGCGGACCTGCGCGTAGTACTCGCGGATGCCTTCGCGGGTGCGCGGCACGTCCTCGGGCTTGCAGGTCTGCAGTTCGGCCGCGATGGCGCACTCCTCCCAGTAGCGCGCCTCTTCCTCGGCGGTGAGCCCCGGCCCGTACACCTCGTAGGCCTTGAGTACGGACTGCCAGCCGGTGATGTGGATCCACAGCTGCGTCTCGGGGCTGTTGGCGGCGTACCGCTTGCCGCTGATGGGTTCGATGCCGGTCATCGGCGCGTGCACGTGCATGAGGTGCTCGGAAGCCTGGATGGCGGTGCGCCCGTCGCCGATCGCCACGATGAGGAAGTAGGCGAAGGTGTTGTCGAGCCTGCTGCGCGGATTGCTGTAGATACCCCTCGAATCGGCAACCGCGGCGGTCAGGAACGGGTCGAAGTGTTCGAGCACCACCGCGCGCTGGAATCCGATGACCGCGGTGGGGGAGGTCCAGACCTTCCAGCTCGGCGACCCGGGTCCGAAGAATCCGTAGTCGTCGCGGCGCAGTGTGGTCGGATCGAAGCCCATGAGCTACTCCTTGTCGCGACCGCTCCTCCAGCGGTCAATACAACGCAACCGTAGCAATTGATCGCACTCAATACAACGGTCGCGTAGGATTCGTTCCCGGTACGGTTTCCGCAATGACCGGCCGGGCTGGAACGATGTGCGCGTGGAGGTGAGGCAGTGACGAACGCACGCCGGAGGAGCGGCGGCACGCACGCCGAATCGCGTGCGGCTGGACCCCGGGCCGGGCAGGTGAGCGACCCTGCCGCCGCGCGCGGCTCGCGCGCGGCCGCTGATCAGCCCCGCCGCCGGTACGCGCCTCGCCTGCCACCCGAGGAGCGCCGCGCTCAACTGCTCGATGCCGCGTTCGCGGTGCTCGCCAAGGCCGAGCTGCACGAGCTGAGCATGGAAGCCGTCGCGCAGGAGGCGGGCGTCGGCAAGCCGGTGCTGTACACGGTCTTCAAGACGCGCGCCGACCTGGTGGAGGCGCTGCTGGAGCGCGAGCGCGAGCGCGGCCTCGAGCAGGTCGCCGACACCCTGCCCGCCGACCTGCTGGGCGCGGACCCGGTCACGGCCGCGTCGGCGACGGTGGAGGCGTTCGTCGCCGTGGCCCTGGAGAATCCGACCCGCTGGCGGCTCATCCTGGCCTCGCCCACCGCCGCGCCGGAGGAATACCGTGCGGCCCTGCGCAGTTCGCGCACCGGCATCTTCGATCAGGCCGAGGCCCTGGTGCGCATGGGTGCGGCCCTCGATCCCCGCTGGGCCGCAATGGATTCCGGTCTGGTGACGAATTCCCTGCTCACCGTCGCCGAAATGCTGGGCAGGCTCGCGGTGAGCGAACCGGCCGAGTATCCCAAGGAGCGGCTCGAGGCCTTCGTCCGCTCGATCGTCGCCCTGCTGGGCGCGATCCCGTAATGCGGTTGTCCCGCACCGTGTTCCGGACTCGGGCTACTTCCCGTCGCGTTCGGCGTACCACCGGTCGATGAGCGCGGGCAGCTCCTTGCCCATCCAGACGAAGAATTCGTGCATGTCCCGCACCCGCGCCGCCTCCTCACCGTGGGGATCGTCGAACAGGGCGAGCCCGCGCGCGGTCATCTCGGTGAGGTTCTCGTACATTCCGCTCTGCTGCCGGGTCAGCTCGGGCAGGATGCCGGGCCGGATCGCGTAATAGTCCCGGCGTTCACCGGGCCGGGTGGTCTTGTCCACCCACCGCATGGTGGTGAGCGTCTTGAGCGCACTCGATATGGACCCTTTGGAGGCTTGGAGCGCGGCGGCGATCTGGTTGAAGGTCTGCTGGGGCGGATCGCAGACCAGCAGCCAGCCCGCGGCGCGGCCCACCATGCGTACCAGCCCCATTCGTTCGAGGACGAGCGCGAAATCCTCCACGAAGGCCAGTTGCTCGTCGGTGGGGTTGCTGGGTTCGGCTGCGCTGGTCATGGCTCGAGTATTCCTTCCTGCGGATACGGGAATGCGGGGTGGGTTCAACTGAACCCACCCCGCGGGCGGTGTCAGACGGCGAGTTCGCGCCGGTTGAAGACGGTGAGCGCCAATCCGGCCGCGGCGGCCGCGAGCACGGCGAGCACCGCGAGATTTCCGGCATTCCACCCGTTCATCAGGGGTGAGTCGCCGATGGCGTAGTGGAACGGCGACAGCTTCCGCAGCCAGGTGGCCCCGTCGATGAGCGCGCCCAGGCTGTTGGCGAGATAGCCGCCGACCACGAGCAGCGCCGCGAATCCGAGGGTCAGCGCCCGCTTACCGGTGACCGCTCCCACCAGCAGGGTGAGCGCCCCGACCGCCAGTCCGAGCAGTCCGAGCCCGGCGGTGGCGGCGACGATATTGCCCGCGGGCACCTCGATCTTCCCGGCCCGCGCCCCGGCGATCACGCTCAGCCCGAGCACGGTGGTGACGATGCCGATCTGCACGGCCAGCGCCGCGAACCGCTGCCACAGCAGCGCGCTGCGGCTGATCGGTTGTGCCAGGAGCAGATCCAGTGTCCCGCTGTCCTCCTGCGCGGCGGTGCGCCCGCCCATGGTGACCGCGAAGATCACCATCAGCAGCAACCCCATCATGGCGAAGATGGTGGAGTGCAGATAGCCTGCCGCGCTGCCGAAGTCGCTCATCCCCATGGCCGTGTACATATCGTTCTGCTTGATGTTCAGCGACCCCTGCTCTTTGAGCGATTGGTAGGACGGCAGATACATCAGCGGCACCACGGCCAGACCGACGGACCAGCCGATGAGTCCGCGCCGCTGTTCCTTCAGTGTCTGGGTGAAGATCGAGCTGTTCATGACGGAAAACTCCTGGGGTGAAGAAGAATTGGTGGGGAGTGGTCGCGGTCAGCGGCGCTCGTAGAGGTCGAAGAACAGCGCTTCGAGGTCGGGTTCGGTGGAGAGCACGCTCACCAGGTGGTATTTGGCGGCCGTCTTGAACAGCTCGTCCACCTCGCCTTCGGTGGTGCAGCGCAACGTGTTTCCGTCCACGCTCAGATCCCGCACCCCGGGCAGCCGGGTGAAGTCGTCGGCGAAAACGCGCTCCCCGAAGGCGATTTCCACCGAGCGCGGCGCACGCCGTCGCAGATCCTCGACATTCTCGGTGCCCAGCAGCCGTCCGGCGCGCATGATGACGGCCCGGTCGGCGGTCTGCTGCACCTCGCTGAGGATGTGGGAGGACATGAACACTGTCTGCCCGTTGTCCTTGGCCTCGGCGACGAGTCCCAGAAACCGTTGCTGCAGTAGCGGATCCAGCCCGGAGGTGGGTTCGTCGAGGATGAGCAGGTCGGGCCGGTGCATGAAGGCGGCGACGATGCCGACCTTCTGCTTGTTGCCCTTGCTCATGGCGCCGACCTTCTTGCCGAGGTCCAGATCCAGCAGTCCGGCGAGTTCGTCGATGCGCGCGGCGGGGACGGTGCCGTGCTGGTCGGCGAGGAAGCCGAGCAGCTGCCCCGCGGTATTGCGGCCTTCGAGGGCGAGTTCGCCGGGCAGGTAGCCGATGCGCCGGCGCAGCTCGGCCCCGCCGGCGCGCGGGTCGGTGCCGAAGAGTTCGACGCGGCCGGCGGTGGGCCGGATGAGGTCGAGGAGGATGCGGATGGTGGTGGATTTGCCCGCGCCGTTGGGTCCGAGGAAGCCGAACACCTCGCCCGGTGCGACCTCGAGGTCGAGGTCGGTCAATGCCACGTGCTTGCCGTAGTGCTTGGTCAGGCCGGTGATACGGATGGCGGGGGCGGTCATGAGGGACTCCTTCGTGCTGACCACTCTGTGTTCTGGAAGTGCGGTGTGTTCAGTCTGCACTGAACATGCAGAACATGTCAATATGGCGGTGAATGGCGTGCGAATGTGACGACCGTCTCAGGGGGAAGTCGGTTGACGGCCCGGTGAAAGCCCGGATACCTTGGTCCGCATCATGCATTTCTTCTTCATGTAATCGCCTCGCCGCGTTGAGCTTTGCTCCGCGGGTTTCGCGCTCACATCCTCTTTCCCGCGTATGCGCCACTGTGCGTGCATCTTTCGCGGGCTCGCTTTCCCGGCCTGCGCGGCCGAGACGGGAGATACGCATGCTTACCGCCCAACTCACGCTCTCCGAGATCACCAAGCGCTACGACGAGCGCCTCGTGCTCGATCGGGTGAGCCTGTCCGTCCGGCCTGGCGACAAGGTCGGCGTGGTCGGTGACAACGGTTCCGGCAAGTCGACGCTGCTGCGGCTCATGGCGGGCCGCGAGCACGCCGACAACGGCGATGTCATCGTCCAATTCCCTGGTGGCACAGGCTATCTGGCGCAAACCCTGGACCTGCCGGATAGCGCCACCGTGGCCGACGCCATCGAACTGGCCCTGACCGACCTGCGTGATCTGGAATCCCGGATGCGTGCGGCCGAACAGGCGCTGATCGCACCGGGTGCGCTGGGCAGACGCCTCGACGTGTACGCCGAGCTGGCCGCGCGTTTCGAGGCGCGGGGCGGCTACGAGGCCGACGCCCGCGTGGCGGCCGCCCTGCACGGTCTCGGCCTGCCCGACCTGGACCGCGCACGCCCGCTCGGCACCCTGTCCGGAGGTGAACGCCGCCGTCTGGCTCTGGCCGGAACCCTCGCCGCCGCACCGGAACTGCTCCTGCTCGACGAGCCCACCAACGATCTCGACGACACCGCGATCGCCTGGCTGGAGCGTCGCCTGCGCGAGCATCGCGGCACCGTCGTCGCGGTCACCCACGACCGCGTCTTCCTCGAGCGCATCACCTCGATCGT
Source organism: Nocardia acididurans (assembly GCF_016741815.1). Classification (GTDB taxonomy): domain Bacteria; phylum Actinomycetota; class Actinomycetes; order Mycobacteriales; family Mycobacteriaceae; genus Nocardia; species Nocardia acididurans. The sequence goes on along the minus strand of NZ_JAERRJ010000020.1, from coordinate 74,258 downwards.
CCTCGAGGTCGACGCGGGCCGCGTCACCCGCCACGGCAACGGCTACGACGGCTACCTTGCCGCCAAGGCCGCGCAACGCCGCCGCCAGGCCCGCGAATACGAGGAGTGGAAGCAGGAGCTGGCCCGCAGCCAACGCCTCGCCGACTCGAATGTGGCCCGCCTGGACGCCATTCCGCGCAAACTGCCCCTGGCGGTCTTCGCGGCGGGGCCCTTCCGAGCCCGCGGTCGAGGCCACGGCGCGATGTCCCGCATCCGCAACGCCAAGGAACGGGTCTCCCGCCTGACCGCCGATCCCGTTGCGCCCCCGGCGGATCCGCTGCGTTTCACCGCGATGGTGGACCGGCCCGGCGGGCGTGCGGCAGTCGTCCCGGTCGCCGAACGGACCGGAATTGCCGCCGAACGGACCGGTGTGGCCGTCGAGGCGGCCGGTGCCGCCGGTTCGACGGAGGGTGCGGACGTCGCGAGCGCCGGAGCGTCGATGCTGGCGGATCTGCGGAATGTGGTGGTGGACAATCGTCTTCGCCTCGACGGTCTGCGCGTCGGGGCGGGGGAGCGCTTGCTCGTCACCGGTCCGAACGGTGCGGGTAAGACCACCCTGCTCCGGCTGCTCGCCGCCGAACTGCGGCCCGATGCCGGTGTGGTCACCCTGCGGGGCCGCGTCGGTCATCTGCGACAGGAGGAATCCCCCTGGCCCGCCGGCATGACCCTGCTGGAGGCCTACGCCGCGGGCCGTCCCGGCTATCTCGATGAGCAGGCCGAAACCCTGCTCGCCCTGGGCCTTTTCCGTCCGGCGGACCTGCGCCTGCGCATCGGCGAGCTCTCCTACGGTCAGCGTCGCCGCATCGAATTGGCCCGCCTGGTCAGCGATCCCGCCGACCTGCTCCTCCTCGACGAGCCGACCAACCACCTGTCCCCGGCCCTCGTGGAGGACCTGGAACAGGCCCTGGTCGACTACCCGGGCGCGGTGGTCCTGGTAACCCACGACCGCCGCATGCGTTCCCGCTTCACCGGCCGCCGCCTGGAGCTTCGCGCGGGGGCGGTTGCGGCCGATTCGGTTGCGGCATAACGAAACACGCCGCCCCAACGCCGCCGCCCGCTCAGAACTCCAGCTGCATGACGAAGTCGCTGTGCGTCTGCGTCCCGACCAGGAAGGTCTTGGTGCCGACCACACGGAATCCGCTCTTGCCGTAGAACCGCTGGGCGCGCACGTTCTGCTGGTTCACCCCGAGCCAGATCCCGGCGCTGCCCACGGTGCGGGCGTAGGCGACGGCGGCGTCCATGAGCTGCGCGGAGACCCCGTTGCTGTGGTATTCCGGCAGCACGTACATCTTGCTGAGTTCGATGACCGGTCGCGGGTGCACGACGGCGGCCACGGCCGGGTCGGCGGGTTCGGCGGCGTGCAGCAGGCTGTAGCCGATGACCTTGTCGTCGACGCCGGCCTTCAACACCGCGCGCGAGGGGTCGGAGAGGTATTCGCCGAATCGTTCCTCCGACAGCACCGCGGCGATGAAGGCGGACATATCGTCCGGCGTGGACCCGGGTGGGCAGGCGAGCGGGAAGGTCGCGGCGGCGACGGCGGCCAGTTCTGCGGCGTCACCGGGCCCGGCCCGGTCGATGGTGACTGGGGAGTTGCTCACTGGTCCAGTGAAACATGGCCTTGGGCGGGCCGCACCGTGGTGCCGGTCGCATTCCGGGTGTGGAACACCCGCGCGAACCCGATCAGCGTCGCGGCGAAGACCAGCGACAGTCCGTATCCGACACGTGGATTGGCGACACCGGCCACCGCGCCGATCACCGCGCCGCCCACCAGGGTGCCCGCGTAGTTGAACAGGTTGAGCCGGGCGATGAGCGCGTCGAGCCCGCGCCCGCTGGTGAGTTGCCCGGCCTCGCTGAACGCCAGCGGCGCGATGACCGGCAGGCCGATCCCGGCGATAAGGAATCCGACAATCGCGACAGCGGGTCCGGGTGCCGCCACTACGACGACCAATCCGGCCGTCCCGACCGCCCCGGCCGCCAGCACCACCGTGCGCGGCCCGAACCGCCGCACCCACAGATCCCCGGTGAGCCGTCCGAGCAGCGACGCGCCCTGATACGCCGCCAGCGCCAGCGCCGCCGTCGACGAGGAGGCGAGCAGTTCATCGGTCAGGTACAGCGCCGACCAGTTGCCCACCGAGAAGTCGATGGCGAACACCAGCGCCACCACCACCCCGAAGGCCAGGAACAGTCGCGTCGGCACCGACCCGTGCGAGTCCGTCTCGGCCGGACCGGCTTCGGCGTCGCCGGTCCCGAGCAGTCGCGGCCCGGCGGCCAGCGCCGTCAGCAGCACCACGCCCGCCGCGATGAGCAGCGCGGCCCGCAGCGATACGTCGAATTCCTCGCATACCGAGACGAACAGCGCGCCGGTGATGGCCCCCGCGCTCCACGCCGCGTAGAACGACGACAGGATGAACCGCCCATAGCCGTGCTGTATGAATACCGCCTGCATATTCGTGCCCGCGTCGACGATGCCGACCGCGACGCCGTACAGCGACAGCATGATCAGCAGCACGATCTTGTTCGGCGCGAACGCGATCAGCACACCCGTGCCCGCGATCAGGAGCATTCCGATGCGCAGCGCCGTCCGGCTCGACCAGCGCAGCGCCAGCCGTTCCGCGGTGACGCTGCCCGCCCCCGCGAGGATCGACACCAGCACCACCGACACCACGATCAGCGTGTCCGTGAGCCCGAATCTGTCCCGCTGTTGCGGTAGCTCGGTGAGTACCACCGCGAGGAAGAACCCCTGCAGTGCGAACGCCACCGAGTTGGCGGTGCGCGCCGCCCGGAGCAGCGGTTTCGGGGTCTGGGCCGGAGACATCCCGAAATGCTAGCTGTGCCAACGATCCCCGGCATTCCGGATGAGGATTACAAACCGCGTCGTCGATGATCACGTACCGCTCGCTATTGGGTAACGAATCCGGTCGCTTTCGCGCATAGTCCCCTGCGCGCTGCGGCACTCTGGAATAAACGGCGTGGGCGCAGGTTCCCGGAAGTGCGGGAGCGGTCCATGGTGGAGAAGTTGCTGGGGCGGTGATCGTGTGAGCACGAGGCGAGAGACAGTTTCGCGCGGGCAGTCGGTGGTTCTCGCCGACCCGGAGCGCCCGAATCCGACAACAGCGGTAGCGGATTCGCGCGGTCATGCGCCGGGTGACCGGTGCACCGACGCGGGCTGTACGGATTGCCGCTGGGATGCTCAACGCTTGAAATACTGGTTACGCGGCAGGCTGCTCGCGGCCGGCGCCGAGGACGCCCAGGTGGATGCCGCGTTCGCGACGTTCACCCCGGATGTCCTGTGGCGCAAGGCGGATCGGGTCTGCGCGATCCAGGTGTCGAGCGCGCCACCGGAGTTGGCGCGCGCTCGCCACCTCACGGCCGGGCTCCGGACCAGCGGTTGTAGCGAAGTGCTATGGATTTGCCCGCAGGGCTTGTGGACGTCGCAGCTGCCCGCGCTGGCGGTGGACGACTTCGCCGCGGCCGACTGCGAGTACGAACTGGTCGGCGGTCTGCTCACCACCGGTCCGGGCGGTCGTGTGATCCCCGCCGAAAGCAGCTACGAACTGCGGCAATTCATCACCGAATGGGTGGCCGGGGAATCAGCGTACGGATTCCGCGACGAGTACACGGGAGGATGGGCGACAGTGACCGACTGGGAGCGGCACACCCGCACACAGGCCGCTGTCATCGCACGGCAGCGCCAGGAACTCATGAACCAGCGCACCGCATTGGCCTTGGCGCGCAAGGCAACCCGCGACAAAGCCAAACAGCTGCTGAAACTCACCCATCGCCTGGAGCGCGCCGAGGTGGAGTCCGAACAGCAGGCCGACGACCTGGCTCAGCTGCGCCGCCGCATCGCCGACCACGACCGCCTCGACGCCACTTTGCGCCTGACGGTCGCCGGCCAGAAGGCGGCCCTGCTGCACTGGCAGCTCATCTCCTGGTTCGCCCTGATGGTCATCGTCACCTGCCTCGTCGCGGGCTTCGTCCTGCGCTGACCCGAACCCACGAGGGCGTGGCACCCCAGCCGGGATGCCACGCCCTCCGTGATGAAGGCCCGCGGCTCGTGGTTCAGCCGTGCCGCGTGTACCGGTGGCCCGCGTAGACCGCGCCCACCGTGCCGCCCGCGGCGCACCCGGTGACGATCGTCCACGCCACGGGACCCAGTGGGACACAGCCGAAGAAGCTGTTCACACCGGGCGTCATGATCACCCCGGCGAGCAGTGCGGCGCTGCCCGCGACGGTCACCCACACCAGCGGTGAGTGCCGTCCGATCACCAGCGTCTGCCCGAGCTGGGTGGCGATGAGCGCGGCCAGCGCCATGGTCGCGGCCCGCCGCTGCCGTCCGGTGACCCGGCCGAGCAGCCACGCCGCCCCCGCCCCCGCGGTGGTGCACGCCCCGCGCACGGCGACCGCGCGCAGGAAGTCCCCGCCGAGATCCGGTCGCGGGAGCTGCCGCAGTTCGCTGCCCGTGTCATCGGGTTCGACGGCGGTCTCGGTGGCCCGGGTTCCCGACAGCGCCACCGCCATCGCGGGCCCGAGATCGGTGAGCAGGTTCACCAGCAGGAACTGCCGCGTCCCGATGGGAGCCCGCCCCGACAGCACCGTCCCCAGCACCGTGAACGTGACCTCCCCGGCATTCCCGCCCACCAGCACCCCGATGGCATCCCGCACCCGCCGCCACATATCGCGGCCCTCCACGAGCGCCGCCAGCAGCACGGTCAGATCGATACCGCCTGCCGCACTTGCTGTTTCGCCACTGTGATCGTTGCCTCCTGCGGACAGTCCGCTCTCATCGCTCCCGCGTTTCCTGCTGTCGGGCTGCGTCGAATCGTGGTCGCTCCCACGCTCCCCGCTGTCGGGCTGCGTCGCCTGGCCGTGGCTCCCGCCCTTCCTGCTGTCTGGCTGCGCGGCCTGGCCGTCACCCCCGTGCTCCCGACCGCCTGGCTGCGCCGCCTCGCCGTCGCTCCGCCGCCCCCGCCCATTGTCGGATCCTGAATTCGTTGGCGGCGTGCCTCTCTCATCGGATCCGGTGATGATGAGGTCCGCCGCCTCGCGGGCGGCGACCGAGCCGCGGGCGGCGAGTCCGATGCCGATGTCGGCGGTGCGGATGGCGGCGGCGTCGTTGGTGCCGTCGCCGGTCATGGCGACCACATGCCCGCGTCGCTGCAGCGAGGCGACGATGCGGACTTTGTGTTCCGGGGTGACGCGCGCGAAAACCGTTGCCTTGTCGATGAGTTCGGCCTGTTCGTCCTCGTCGAGCGCGTCGATGTCGGTGCCGGTGGCCACGGTGTCGGCGGGGATGCCGAGCTGCCGGGCCACGGCGCGTGCAGTGACGGGATGGTCCCCGGTGATCATGCGGACGCGAATATCGTTGCGCGCCAGCTGGGTTACCAGATCCTTGGTCTGCGGCCGGGGCGTGTCGGCGAGGCCGATGAACCCGAGCAGGGTGAGTTTCTCGATCTCGTCGGCGACATCCTCCGGTGCGCGCGGGAAGTCGCGCCGCGCGACCACCAGGACCCGCAGGCCGCGCTCGGCCAGCTCCCGCACCACCTGTTCGGCCCGCTCGCGTTGGTCGTCCGTGAATTCGGTACGGCTGCGCCCACTGTCGCCGTCGGCGCGCAGCACCTGGGTGCAGCGCGGCAGCAGCACCTCCGGCGCACCCTTCACGGCGAGCCGGATGTGGTGGGCGGTGTGCCCGACGGTGGCGGCGTACCCGCGATTGCTCTCGAACGGCACCTCTTCGATCGGATCCCAGGTGTGCGCCGATCGCGCCCCGAGATGACGATCGGCCGCCTCCACCACGGCCCGATCGGTGGCGTGCACGAGCGGCCCCTCCTCCGGATGCGGGCAGGCCCGCGCGGCGGCCCGCAGCAGTCGCCGCGATTGCGGTGTGTCCGCGGCCTTGTCGGTATCCCAGGTCTCGTCGAGATCCCCGAGCGCCCCCAGATGCAGTCGTCCGGCGGTGAGCGTTCCGGTCTTGTCGAAGCACACGGTGTCCAATCGCCCGAGCGCCTCGATGGTCCGGCTGGACCGCACCAGCACCCCGCGCCGCGACAGCCGTCGCGTGGCGGCCAGCTGCGCCACCGTGGCCACCAGCGGCAGCCCCTCCGGCACGGCCGCCACGGCCACCGCCACTCCGTCCGCGAGTGCGGGTCGCAAGGGCAGCCCGCGCAGGAAACTCGCTGCGGTAACCAGTGTTCCGCCGCCGAGCGTCAGCGGCAGCACCCGCTCCGACAGTGCCCGCAACTGCGCCTGCACCCCACCCCCGCGCGGCTGCCCCACCGCCGCCAGCGCCCGCCCCGCCTCGGTCCCCGCCCCCACGGCCACGACCACGGCCCGAGCACTCCCGTTGACCACCACCCCGCCCTCGAACACCATGCACGCCCGATCCCCGAGCGCCGCACCGGGAGTCGCCGCGATCTGCTTGTCCACCGTCACCGATTCCCCCGTCAACCCCGACTCGTCCATCTCCAGCCCCCGCGCCTCCAACAGGCGCGCATCCGCGGGCACCACATCCCCACTCCGCAGCACGATCACATCCCCGGGCCGCAATTCCTCGGCAGGAGTGTCGATCTCGCACTCCCCGTCCCGCACCAGCCGCTCGTTGTCCTCCCCGCTGCTCGTGCTGTCACCGCTGCTGCTGTTGTCGCCTCTGCTGGCGTTGTCATCTCTGCTGGTGTCGTCGCTGCTCGTATGGTCGCCTTTGCCGGTGTGGTCGGCTTTGCGGGTGTGGTCGGCTTTGCGGGTGTGGTCGCCTTTGTCGGTGCGGTCGCCGCTGTCGCCGCCACTGCCTCCTGCACTGTCGTTGCCCGCCGTCGCAGTGGCTGATTCCGCTGTCGCGGTTGACGAATCGGCGTCGCCTCGAGCTCGGCGGCTCGCGTCCGCCCCCGGACCGCTAGCACTCGCGGTGGCTCGGTCACCGTCGGTGGGGTGGCCGTCGGTGGCCGGGGCGATGCGGTGGGCGAGCAGCCGCTCGCCGACGAGCAGCCGGTGCAGCGATTGTCCGGCGCGGCGGCGCTGCAGGGCCGAGACGACGGCATTGAGCCCGAGCACCGAGCCGACGAGGAGGGCGTCGGTGGGGGAGCCGAGCATGGCGGAGGCGACCGCCCCGACCGCGAGCAGCGGTGTCAGCGGATCCTCCAGCTCCTTGCGGATCTGCCCGCCGAATTCGCGCACGGTCTGTGCGGGCGCGGCGAACCGCTGCAGCGTCCGCAGCGCACCCGCGGTGGCGGCACGATGGTGCGGCCGCTCGTCCCGCTCGGTCACGGGCAGTCGCGACAGCACCTCGTCGGGTTCCAGTGCGTGCCAGGGCACCAGTGGCACCGGCGTTTCCGTATCCGCGCGTCCGGCCCGCCGCCCCGCCATGACCCCACCGGCGATTCCGATCAGGGTGGCGGTGTGCACGGGCGAGGTCGCCAGTGCGGGCCGGGCACGGCTCGGCCCGCTGGCGAGCAGCAGTCCGCTCAGCGTGGCCGCCGACAAGGTCAGCACCCGCCCCCGGGCGCTGATCTCGCGCGCCGCCCCCACCGCCGCGACAATCCTTCGCGCACAGGCGAGATCCGGGCAGACCACGTCGGCTTGCCACGGCACCCGCAGTTCCTTCCCCTGCCCTTCGGCCAGCCCGATGCCCAAATCGGCCGCACCCAAGGCGCGATGCGCCCGGCCGCTCAGTACCGCGACCACATGTCCCTGCCCCTGCAGCTTCCGCACCAGCTCCGTCTCGGAGCCCCCGGCAGCCACGAATTCATCGGCGCTGCGCCGCAATTCACGCGTCGAATCGTCTCCGATCAACACCACCCGTAGCCCGGTCTTCCGCGCCGCCGACAGCAGCCCCACCGCCTCCGGATGCAACTCCTGCCCGATCAGCACCCGCCCCGCGATCCGTTCCCCGTCGAACAGGTAGTGCCACACCGGATCCCCGCGTTCGCCCCCGTGCGCTGGTCCGGACTCGTTGCGCGCGTCCGGATCTCGCGGTGCGCTCTGCCGGCCGGTGCTCGTATTTCCAGTGTCTGCGTTCGCGCGGGTGACGGCGCTGTCGCCAGTGGACCCAGCGCTGTCGCCAGTGGATCCAGCGCTGTCGCCAGTGGATCCAGCGCTGTCGCCAGTGGATCCAGCGCTGTCGCCAGTGGATCCAGCGCTGTCGCCAGTGGATCCAGCGCGGTCGCCAGTGGATCCAGCGCGGTCGCCAGTGGATCCAGCGCGGTCGGCCCCCGGATTGTTACCGCCCGATGTGTCGGATTCGGCTGCCGCGCCGTCGATTTCGGCGCACGGGAGCAGTCGTAGATCGTCCCGGTGGCGGCCGCGGGGTGGTGGGATGGGCAGCTCGGTTCCGGTGTGCCACAGCAGTCTTTGGGCGGCGCTCCACACGTGTTCGGTGGACCAGCCGCTGTCCCGGGTCTCGGCCGACAGGACGACGGGCCGGTCGCCGCGCACGGCGTGCCGGTCGACGACGAGGGCGGAGGCGCGGTCGAGCCGCCGCCACATACCCGGGTCGAGGGTGAGCACGCCGTGGGATCCCATGATGGTGGCCAGGATTCCGGCGAAGGATTCGCGTCCGGCGCGGGCGGCCTTGGGCACCCCGGCGACCAGGGCGTCGGCGGCGTCGGCCGGGCCGCGTCCGCCGGACAGGGTGGTCAGTGAGACCAGGGTGGAGGCGGTGCCGACCTGGGTCGCGCAGCGTTCGATCGGACCGGGCGGCAGGGGTTGCGGTCGTTCGCCGGGCGGCCGGTAGTCGGGCACGCCCGGATGATCCGGATGCGCGATCAGTTCCTCCCAGCGCCGCCACTGGCTGTAGCGCGCGGCGGCCTCGACGAGCCGGATCGTGCGCGTGACCCCGTCGGCCAGCAGCCCCACGATTTGAGCGTCCAGCGCCTGCCCGAGGGCTGCGCCCAGTGTCAGCACGGTGTCGGCGCGATGCGTCCCGAGCTGCCTCTCGAGCAGTCCGCGGAGCCGGGGCTGCCCGTCGATGAACGCCACTCCCGCCCGCAGTAGCTGGGTCGGCGCGGCGGTGGGTAGTGCGGCCCCCACCGCCGCGACTCCGAGCCCTGCCACGTCCCCCGCCAGTTGCACCGCCGAGGTGAGCACAGCTTCCCGATCGGAAGGATGCTCGACCTGTCTGCTCCACCCCCGCTCCGCTGTCCCCGCCCGCCGTTCCGCCGCCTCCAGCACGGCCACGAGTTCGTCCGTCCCGAAGACCTCCGGCTCGACCGCCACGGTGACCCGCCCGGTCACCGCGTCGACCCGATGCCACCGCACCCCCTCTGCCTTCGCGAGCCCCTCCCCGACCTCCACTCCGACCCGCTCCGCCGCCGTCGACCGCAGCCCCCGAACCTCCGCATGAATCCTGTTCTCCCGCACGCTGATCCGCCGCTGCTGCCGCTCTCCGCGCGGATCCAACAGCGCCGCCATCTCCCGCCCGAGATCATCGACCAGCTCCGTCACCATCTCCGGCAGCACCGGCTCCACCAACCCCCGCACCTGCCGCGCCGCAGCCTCTCCGGCCTCCCCGGCCACCGTGACAACCGCCCTGCCCACCCACTCGGCGGTGTCCCTGCCGGCCGTGACCACCGGCCGCCCGACCAGTTCTGTCGCCTGCTGTGCCGCGATGATTACCGGCCGCCCGACGAGCTCGGTCGCCTGCTGTGTCGCGGAGACCACCGGCCGCGCAAGGGATTCGGCGACCTTCCGGGTGTGCCGCACGGTGTCGATCGCCGGGCGCAGGAGCGTATCGCCCACCTGCCGCACCGCACCGACCGGATCCTCGAGCAGGTCGCGTCCGGTCACGGCGGGTGTGGCGACGGCACCCGCCACCGATGCCACCGCGAGCGCGGGAATTCGGATCGGCGCGGTGAGCAGCGCCCGCAGCGCCGACATCACTGGCCCGTGCGTGCCGGTCGCGAAGTCGCCCGCTTGCGCGGTTTGCCTGGAGTCGGCGGTTCACCGGAAGACCGTGCGGGCGCGGTGCGAGCCGGAGTGCGCCGCGTGCCCCCGCGCTTGTCCACCGCGCCGGATGCCCCGCTATCGCCCCCGGCAGTCTGCTTCCCGCCGCGCTTGGATGCCTTGCGATCCGCGCCCGCGGCCGGTTCGCCGCTCTGAGCATCGGCTTTGGATGACGTGCCTGACGTCGTCTCCCGGCCGGAAGCGGAACCTGTAGCGACGTCTCGAGCGTCTGAACCTGTAGTGCCGCCTCGAGCGTCCGGACCCGCCGCGACGCCCTGAGCGTCCGGACCCGCCGCGACGCCCTGAGCGTCCGGACCCGCCGCGACGCCCTGAGCGTCCGGACCCGCCGCGACGCCCTGAGCGTCCGGACCCGCCGCGACGCCCTGAGCGTCCGCACCCGCCGCGACGCCCTGAGCGTCCGGACCCGCGGCTTCGCCCGGTGCGCCGGAATCCTTCTCTTCGCTTGACTCGACCCGTTGGTCGCGTCCGCCGGGACGCGAATCGCCCTGGCGTCCAGCGTGTTTCACGACATACACCACTCCGGCCGCGACGCCCCCGGCCACCACCAGCGGCCACTCCGCGACCCCTGTCACCGCGGCCACCGTGGTCCCGACGAGGATGGCGGTCGGCGCGCCCACGCCCTGGCGCGCACCGGAATACGCGCCCTGTACCGCTCCTCGCGCGGCCCCGGCGGTGGCTCCCACCGCCGCTCCGCCTAGAGCTCCGGCGACGTTTCCCGCCGCCGATGCCGTGGTGCCGAACGCTTTCGTCGCTGCCGAAGCAATACCCATGATCGTTTCCCGGAGAGTGGAGGTAAGGAGACGTCTTTGGGCGTGCCCCGAGAGGGGCCGAGCAAACATGCGCGGGCGGGCACACGTGGCCGCGCCGGTCGGGTCGATTCGGCGGCGCTGCTCAGTGCGGGGCGCTCAGGCGGAAAGGTCCACGGTCCCAGCGCCATTCGTTGCGCAGCGTCATGGCGGCCAGATCGAGCAGTTCGATGCCCGTTTCATCCCGGTATCCGCGAAGCTCGTCCCATCCGACCGGTCCACTCGCTATCCGGTTCCGGAGCTGATTCTCATACCGTGCGTCGACCTCCCGGCGCAGCAGATCCGCGACGCCGGAGGACCCGCCGGTCCACACCAGCCACCCCCACCCGTGCGCGTGCGCGTACGCCCGCCCCGCCGCGGCTTTGCACCGGTTCACGTGAAAGGCGACCTGCCCCAGCGGAATCACGTCCATGAGCACCACCCGGCCGTCGGCGAACTGCGCCGCCACGAACGGATGATGCACCCGTTCGGCCCCGTCCACCTCGTAGGTGACGGCGGCGGGCAGTTCGCGGAAGTGGTCGACCCGTTCGCTCCCGTCGAGCAGCCGCAGCAGCCGCGCCTGCAGTCCGGTGTCGAAAGTGACTTCGCGCCCGAGCTTTTCGGCGAACATGGACCCGCGCCCGTCGTCGTCGATATCGAGGGTGCGCGCCGCGTCCTCGGGTAGCTCGGCGGGTTCGCCCGCGCCCCATTCGACGCGGCGCAGCCACGGATTCCACACGCCCGCGGGCACCTCCTCGGGCTGCTGCTGCGGGAGCAGATGCCAGCGCCCCTTCTGCTGCCATCCGGCGATGCGCTGGAAGACGAACCCGGCCAGCCGTTTCGACTCCTGCAGATCGTGCCCGGCCAGCCGCAGCTTCAGATACGCCCAATCCTGGGCCGCGATGTCGTTGTCGGTGGCATAGGTTTCCGCGAGCAGGGTGCGTACCAGCCGCTCGTCACCCCATCCCACCGGATACCGTTCGGCGAACACGCCGAGGTCGGGCGCGCCGGTGGTTTGTGCGCGCCGCACCATGTTCCCGACGGCGCGCGTGTACAGCTGCCGGGCCCGATCTCGCGACACTCCGAACCGCATGCCGAGCACGGTCAGGGTTTCGGGGCTCTCGCCGTCGAGCCCGAGCCGGCAGGTGATGAGTTCCGCGTCGCGCGGCCGGTCGACGGCTTGTTCGCCGACCATCCCGGCCAGCACCTCATTGACGTCCTCGAGCCCGAACGATGCCCCGTAGCGCGAGTCGTCTCGCGCCGCGGTCTGCTTCGTGCCCATCTCACTACTCGCCAATGCGGCCCCTACCGTGTTCGCCAGTCTGTTCGACGAGCGTAGCGGCGACGACCGACAACTCCGGGCGAACCGGAGCTCGTGTCCGGGCTCGAGACGCCGGCCCGGCTACGGGCGCTAACTGCCGATCGCCGCGTTCATGATGGTGCCCGCGCTGGTCGCGATGATGCCGCCGATCATGGCTCCGGCCACCATCTTCGGCGAGGCGAGCCCGCCGCCGCTCCATTTCTCCCACGCGAAGCGGCCGCCCGCGTAGGTGATACCCATGATGCCGGACAACAGCACGAACCAGGTGAAGTAGCGAACCAGGCGCATGAGCTTGTCGGCCACCGGGGGTGTCTCCGGGGTCGGGTTGCTGATCTGGGCCAGCACGGTGTCGTGGGCGAGCACAGTGTCGGTGAGAGCGCTGAGCAGGGTCACCTCATGAAGGTACATGGAAACTCGGCCGGTCGGCGCGCTAATGTGCGCGAGATCTACTGGGCGCGAGGATGTTTCAGACTCGGGCGGTTCGCGAGGAAGGTCCGGAACACGAAGAAGGCCCCGATCTCGGAAGGAGATCGGGGCCTTGCTGAGCGGATGACGAGATTCGAACTCGCGACCCTCACCTTGGCAAGGTGATGCGCTACCAGCTGCGCTACATCCGCGTGTCTCGTTCGGGCCTTTCGGCTCTCCCGGCGACGAGAGGAAACATTAGCCGATGACCTGCCGAACTTCCAAAACGCCGCGGAACCAGCAGGTCACGCCGTTATCGCGGGGTGCTGTCCGCCTCCAGCGGCACGATGGAGGCCACGTACCACTTATCGCCGACCAGGGTGGTGAGCACCAGCTGCGGCGGCCAGGTGCGCCGCGTCCCGTCCGGATGCGTCTCGGTGACCACCATGATCAGCTGACCGGTGAACGGCCCCGGCATGATCTGCACGCAGTGCGCACTCCCGGCCGGGATGGTGTCGATCCCGGCCTGGATCTGCGCCGCGGTGGGCGCGGCCGCGTCGGGCGCGAACATCTCCCGCACCTTCTGCCCGGAACGGTCCGCGTAGTACCGGCTCTGCACGGCGAGGATGACCTCGGCCCCGGACCGGTTGGACCCGGTCCCGTTGCCGCGCACATGTTCCCCGTTGACCTCGCTCGGGCAGGCCCCGGTGGGATCGGCCACCGGTTGCGCCCCGGTGGTCTCCGCGCTCGGAAGGGCCACCGCGGGCGGTGCGCCCGATTCCTCGGAGGAGCTCATCTTGGCGACCTGCACGGCGATGGCCGCCACCACCGCGAAGACCGCGAGCAGTCCGAGCAGCGGCACCGCCCAGGACCGGTCGGAATCGCGGCGCGCGGCCGCCGCCCCGAGCCGATGCCGGGCCGCCGCGACCCGGCGTTCCTGCAGGGCGAGCCGTCCGACCGGCGCCCGCCCGGGGGCCGGTTCCGGTGGCTCGTCCTCGTCGTCCCAGTCGTCGTACGGATCGTCGTCGTAATCGTCGAATCCGGTGTGCTCGTCGTAGCCGCCGCGCCCGCGTGCCGGGGCGGGGGCCGAGGCGATCCAGTCGGCCCAGTTCCCGGTGTAGTTGTCGTGGTCCGGCGGGGTGCTGGGGTCGGTGTCGGGCGGAGTCATCGGGTGGCCTGCGGTGCGGTGGAGCCGGGAATGACGACGGCATTGCCGTTCCCGGTGGTGGTGGGGTTCCCGGTGGTGGTGCCGACAGTCGCGGAGGTGTCGATCAACGGCATACCGCTGGTGATGGTGGTGGTCACCGGATTGGTGCCGGATACCGTTCCGCCGAGCGGGAATTGCCCGCCGGGGGAGGTGGTGACGGTGACCGAACTGCTGTCGCCGAAAGTCAATCCCGCACCGGTGCGGTCACTTCCGCCGCTGGGCGTCGCGCCCACCGCGGCCGAGCCGGACAGATCCTGCGCCAGGGCCGCGAACCAATTGCCCACGTATGCCGCTGGGCTCTCGCCGAATTCGGCTCCGGCCACATTCGCGTAATCGTGCTTCTGCGAGGTGTTCCAATACCGGACCCAGGTGGTGGCGTCGAGTAGATCCTTGTTGTCGGTGATGTTCTCGGTGACGGCCGTGAACGCCGAGGTCACCAGATTGCTGACGGTGGTCGGCTGCACCAATTGCGTGACAGCGCTGACGACCTTGGTGCCCAGCACGGCCAGACCGGCGATCGGATTGGCGAGTCCCGCGGTGGCGATCTCGGCGATATTGGTGGGCGTGAGCAGGGACTTCACCACGGTCACCACCGAATTCAGCGCGATGGTGCCGACTTTCAGCAGGGCCTGCAGCGCGCTCGACCAATCGGGTGTGGTGAGCGGCGAGGAGGCTTCGGCCAGCCGCTGCGAAATAGTTTTGGTCGGCTCATAGGAGATATCGGCCAGCGAATCGCCTTGAATATCATTGTTCACCACATCGGTGAAGGTCTCGATCGAGGTGAAAGCCAGCGCCTCGGCAATGGATTTCAGTGAGGCGATCGGATCCCCGCCCGAAAGTTGCACCTGCCCCGCGATATTGGCGACCGCGGTGAGCAGCGGCGCACCCGTCGGCGAATCACAGGCGAGATCGCCGGAGGTGCAGAAATTGGCGACGCGTCCGGCGAGACTGCCGAAATCGGCCGTCTTGCCGTCGGTTCCGATACCCCCGCCGGTCGCCGATTCGGTATTCGACGGCGGCGTCTCCAGGGCCGCCACCGCGGTGCCGGAGGTCCCGGGCGCGGGATCGGGCGAGGTCTGCCCGGACTTGCCGGGGAACAGTTGCTCCCCGGCATTGCGGGTCGGATCCCCGAACAGGGCGACCCCGGCCACCCGGTCGGCGGACACCGCGCCCTTACCCTGTCCGACCTCCTGGGCGAACAGCGAAGCCACGTGCGCCCCTTGCGAATACCCCGCGATGGCCAGCCGCGTGCTGCCGCACCGCTCCGCCACCTGCTTCGCCATGGACCGCAGCCGGGTGAGCCCGTTGGCCACCGACTGCGCGTAGGGCGTCGTATCCGAGGACACCGCACCGCCGAACGACGACTCGTAGGGTACGTAGACGCGGTCGACGAGCCCGTCCGCGCCGGCCATCATGGGCCGGAAGACGGTGGACAGCATGCCCGTATCGGTGGTCACCTCGGCGTCGGGCGAGGATTGCCCGGTGCCCTGGATGCCGAGCGCGAACAGCGCCGGGCATTTCTCGATGGGCACCGAGACGTCGGAGGGCGCGGCGACGGCCACGCCGAGGCCCGCCACCGTGATCACACAGACGGCGGCGCTCAGTAGGGAATGTCGAATCCAGGCTGTGGACAGGGTTTTTCGGGCCACGTCACACCTCGTTCAGGTTATGGGCTCGCGGATTCTGCGCCCTGATGATGCGCGCGTGCGGTGATCTTCGCCCCGGCCGCGCGGGCCGTGGCGAGGATCAGCTCGGCCAGCAGCCGAACCGGTTGCGGGGGAGTGCGGGTGGGGTCTCCGTCGTCGAGCGGGGTACTGCCGGCGACCGGATGCCAGGCCGCCATGTCCTGTGGTTCGAGGGCGCGCCACTGTTCCAGCCAGCCCAGCCGCCAGGGCTGCGCGCCGAGTTCGAGCGCCAGGGCTTCGACGTCGTCGCGCCGGTCGGCCACCGGAACCGGCAGCGGCCGTGCCGAATCGGCCACCGTGATCACCCCGACCACCTGGCTCCCGGCCGGCGTGGCCTCGTGCTTGTGCGCCAGCAGCGCCCGCTGCAGCGCGTTCACCCCGCGCATATGACTGCGTGCCACCAGCACCACCAGCGGTGAATCCATATCCGCGCCGACGCCGATGCGTGCGGGCCAGCGCTGTCCGGCGTCACCCGCCCAGTCCATGCTCGCGGCCAGGCTGCTCACGCCCGCCCCGCCGTGCACGCCCACCAGCCACAGCAGGGGCGGCCGCCCCAACCGGGTCGGCACGGCCCGCTGCCACATGGGCACCGGTGGAATCCGCAGCGCCGTCATCGCAGGGCTCCCAGCAGCGCGAGATAGGCGTCGCGGGTCTCGGCGGCGAGCCGATGCCAGGCGATCACGCCGCCGGTGGCCAGCTGGAGGTCGAACGGCACCGCCACCACCTCCCGCACCCACGACCCCAAATGCGTACGCACATGCCCGATCACGCCCGCCGCGGTGCCCGGTGTCTGTTCGGTCACCACGATCACCGCGTCCCCGACCACGAATTCGCTGAAGTTCTCGTCCAGCCACTGCAGCGCCGGTTGCAGCCGGTTGACGGCGTCGGGCCGGGCCGCGACGGTGATCACCAGCCCCACCCGTGGATCGGCGAGCAGGGGAGCGGCCAGCCGGCTGGTAACCGGGGCTCCGGCGTCGAAAACCGCCAGCAATCCGGCGGTTTCGAGGTTGCGTGCGATCGACAGCAGAGTTTCCCTGCGCGGCAGGGCTTCCGGCCCGCGCGGCAGAACCCGGACCCCGGTACTGGTCCGGCCCGCGCACGCGCCGACCGTGGAGGCCAGCTCGGGATACGGTGTGCTGAGCCAACTCTGGACCGATCCCACCGGTGGCGCGACATCGCAGCCGCGTAAGGCGAGGTCACCGCCGCCGAGGGTGGCGTCGACCGCCACCGGCCACACTTCGCCCTCACTGTCGACGGCGGCCGCGGCCGCCAGGCCGAGCGCGGTGGTCGACGCCCCCGAGGATCCGGATCCGCCGAGCACCAGCACCGACGGCACCGCCGCCCGCACCAGCCGACCCTGTCCGCCGCGCAGCGGCACCGGGTCGGTGGGTTTTCCGGCGGGGGGCTTGACAGGCGCCGGTTCCGGTGCGGGCGTGGTGGTTTCGGTCACCCGCCGGATGAGGTCGTCGATATCCACCATCGCATCACTCCGTGCCCGCGATGATGGCGCTGATGCGCACCTGCCCGTCCCGCACGGTGGTGGTCATGATCTGCTGCCAGGAGGCCTGGGTGCCGTCGACATGTCGCTCGCCGACGGTGACGTCCCAGCGGTCGGGGGCGAGCGGGGTGATGGTGACACAGTGCTGGGTGCCCGCCGGAATCCCCGAAATCGCCTCGCGCGTGGCCTGTTCGGAGGCGACGCGGGCGTCCGGGGTGAGCAGCGCCCGCACCGCCAGCGGATCGCGCAGCACGTACCACGCGTATTCGAGCCGCAGGATGACCCCGGTGGCGGAGGTCAGGTCCCCTTCGCCCGCGCCGCTGATCCGGCCGTCGACGGTGGTCTCCCGGCACCAGGTCTGCAGGCCGGGCTGATTCGCCACCGGGCTGGTCTGCGAGCTTTCCGGCGGCGGCGCGACCGCCGCCGGATCCTCTTCCCCGCCGGTGGATTTCACCAAGCCGATGATCGACACGGCCACCAGCAGCACCAGCACCGCGCTCCACACCACGCGGTCGCGCACCTGCCGCTTGTGCCGGGCCGCGGCCGCCCGCCGGCGCGCCTCCACGACGAGCGGGGCCATGGGATCCTCGGCCAGCAGTTCGGCCACCGTGGACCGGGATCTACGCTTCCCCGGATCCACGGCGGGCGCGGCGGGATCGTCGTTCAGCCACTGCGCCCACCCCGGCGTGCCCTGCTCACCCGTCGCCCCGGAATCCTCCGGAACGGGCATAGCGGGCATCGGTGGGCGCGCCGCAGTGGCATCCTCCTGTTCGATCACAGCACTACCCCTCGGCGATCAGCCCACCGGCGGGGCAGGCTGCAGCCCGGCGAGGAACGCGCCGGGATCCAGCGGAGGCATGTTGGACACGGCCGCCCGGAAGGAATCGACCTGCACCTCAACGTTTTCCACCACCTGCTCGACCACCGTGTTCACCTGCTCGACTACGGGATTCGGCTGATAGGCGACCTGCTCGACCACCGCACCGGCCTGCTCGGTGAACTGCTCCACCACGGTGTTCGCCTGCTCGATGATCGGCGCGGCCGCCTCCACGATGGGCGCGGCCGCCTCGATGATGGGCGCGGCGATCTCGGCGACAGGGGCGCTGACATTCACGAGGGGGAGTGCGGGTGCACCGGTCCCCGGAGCGGCGTCCGAAACCGGAGCTGCCGCCGAGATTTCGAGTGCCGCTGGGATAGTCGGCGGCGGCTGGGTGGCGTCGCCGCCGCTGAACAGTTGGCCCGCGAGGATGGCTACAGCACCACCCGCAATCACAAGCGGGAAGCCGACCAGAGCGCCGCCACCGATGCACCCTGCGGTACCACCGACAATCGCGCCCGCCGGTGCCATGATTCCCGCTGTCGGGATTCCGGCTATCGCGGCTCCAGCCACAGCGCCGACAACAGCGCCAACACCGCAACCCGCAACCGCCGCACCGACTCCAACCGCACTTGCGGCGATGGCCCCAAGTTGGCCGGAAGCAGCCATACGGTCGGAGTCCTCACGCGAGAACCCGAGGCTGTCATAGAAAGCGGCGGTCTGCCACTCCGCCATGTCAAGGTATGCCTGCGCCTTGTTTCGCGTCTTCTCATCGACAAAGTCCGGTAGTTGGACGGTGCCGTTGCCAACTCGCAGCTTGTGCGGGTCCGACGGCATAACCGCCTGCCCATCGCTCGGAGGCGCTTGCGGCTCTTCAACAGTCGCTTCGCCCCCGCCGTCACCGCCCGACGTATCGGGCTCCGTCACTCTCGGCTGTACCAGCGTATTCGTGTCCGGCTGAGTCTGCTGCTGCGGTCGCGGCCGATTGGGCGGCGCGACAGGCGGATCAGGGATGTAATCAGCAAGACTCGGCGGAGCGGGTTGTGCGGGCGCCTGTGGCGCTTCGCTCAACCCCGGTTGCCCTTCCCCTGGAACCGCAAGCCCCGGCTGTCCCGGCGCCGCCGCTGCCACCCCCTGGCCCGCGGCGAGCATTACCGGTAACACCGATAGAGCGGTCAATTTACGTCTGACGGTCATTTCCGGAACCCCTTGTTTTCCCCGGCTGTTTTCGCCGGTCGCGCGCCCCCGACCCAGCGAGCGCCCACCGCTACCGGCGACACCGCCGCAGATGACTTCAGGAATCCCTGCCAAAACCTCGCGATGAGTCCCCGTCACCTGCGATGATGTTGTTGCCGCGCATGATGGTACCCGAATCTCCGGGCAGGCAACTGGATACGGACGAGTAGGTTCGAATTCCCTTGTTCGACCACCCCTTTCCCAATCCCACCCCCTAGGATCATTCCGACCGCCCGACAGCCCCGCCCCGGCAACGGCTTTCGATAGCGGTGGGTTTGCAGGAGGGGTCCACATGCGCACACCAGCAATCATTCCGCGACCGGAGCCGCTCTCGGCCCCGTCCTCCCGGCCGCGCCCGGTCCGAGCCCTCCGGCCACGTGCGGCACTCCTGCTGACCTGCGCGTTGGCCGCCCTGCTGGCCACCGCGGCCTGCGGCGCCCCCGACCCCGCCGTGGTCGCCACGCCCACCACCACCTCCACGACACCCCCCGACCCCACTCGCCCGCCGGCCGAACTCCGCTGGGAGGCATGGCAGGGCGTGCAGCTCCCCTTCGCCCAGGAGGGCCCCACCAAGATCGCCGAATCCGCCCTCGGCTACAGCCACTCCCCGCAGGGCGCGGTGCTGGCGGCCATCCACCACACGCTCCGCGTCTCCCTGTCTCCGGACGGCTCCTGGCCCCGCATGGCGGCGCAGTCGCTCATGCCCGGACCCGGCAAGGACAGCTGGGTCATCGCCCGCGCCCTGCTGTCCATCACCACTCCCGCGGATCCGGCGACGGCCCCCACCATCACCGCCTACAAGGTGAACACCTACGCCGACGCCCGCGCCGAGATAGTCATCTACTCCACCTACCCGGACGCCAGCATCACCGCCAACACCGCCACCGTGGTCTGGCTCTCCGACGACTGGCGTCTGCTCATTCCCGACCCGGCCGCCAAAGTCCAGACGGTGCAGGCGGTCTCGTTCATTCCGTTCGACGTGGTGCGACTCGAACACCCGCAATGAAGCGATCCCACTGCTCCCCGGTGAACACCAGCGCCGGGCCCGCGGGGTCCGTGGAGTCGCGCACGCCGACCCGGCCCGCCGCCAGGAAGGCGACCTCCACGCAGGTATCGGCATTGGGGCTGCCGCTGGATTTGAACCACCGGGCATTCGGCAGATCGATCACGTCGAGTACTCCTCTGCGATCCTGAGCACCAGATCCTGGGTATCGCTCTCGCTCAATGCTACGTGCTCGATATCGTTGACAGCCTTGCGATGCCGGGCGATCGCGGCATCCTGTTCCAGGAACAGCGCCCCCTCGGGCGTCTCGATGTAGACCACCGGCGGCTCGATCAGGTCACGGCTCGGCAGGCGCGGGAATTCGAGCAGGGTGAACGACTGCGTCACCGTCCCGGGCTGCCGGTCGGTATCCCAGGGGACGACCCGCACCGAGATATTCCGGTGCACAGCCGATTCGGCGAGATACCGCAGTTGTGCGGCCATCGCGGCGCGGTCGCAGGGGCGATGCCGCAGGGCCGCTTCCGACAGCAGCACGCGCACTTCGCAATTGTCCGTTCGGTCGGCGAGTAGCCGTTGTCTGCGCGCCGCCAGTTCGAGTCGGCGCGTGATATCCCCGGGTGGAATATCGGGTTCCGCGGCGAGGATCATGGCCCGCCGGTACTCGTCGTGCTGCACGATGCCCGGCACCAGTGCGAGCTGGAAAGTGGTGAGCCGCACGGCACTCGACTCGAGCGACATGTAGTGGTCGAAGTGGGTGGCGTACTGGTCGGCGTACACCCGCCACCAGCCGTAACCGGTCTGGTGCAGCCGCGCGGTGCGCAACTCCTGGCGCACCTCCTCCCACAGTCCGAACACCTCGGCGCGTGCGGCGCTCGGATCGGCGAGGCCGTAGCAGTCGAGCAGGGCCGCCAGTTGCACGGTCGAAAGTCGCACGCGCTGACCGTCTTCGAGCCGGCCGATCGACTGCGGTGACAGGTCGATATGCATACCGGCTGTCAATTGGCTTTTGCCGCTGCGAATTCGATGCTCGCGCAGGACCCGCCCGAATGCGCGCTGTGGAAGTGTCGACCCAACCATTAGTGAGCCTCGCTATCTGGATCTCCCCGGATTGGAACGCAAGGCAATTCTATTGATTTACTGCCCGCAGTATTCCTGTTTGCCGATTATGGGTGTCTACTAGCCACGTCGGCGCGATGCATCCGCAACTCGCCCCTCCGGTATCGAAGGAGCACCTGTGCCAGCCGAATTGCCCTCGAAGGAAATGCTTGTGGACGCCTGCGCGGGCACCGTCCCGCATCCACACCCCATCCTGCAGGCCGCCTACGAACTGGCCAGCCTGCACGAGGCCCGCCGCACCGCCGACCCCACCGCCCATCCCGATATCGACCGCACCCGCGCCCGCCTCATCCACGACATCGACTCCTGGACCGCCCGCGAACTCCCGCGCCCGCACGCCGCCGCCCCGCTGCACACCGAAACGCTCGGCATGGTCGTCGACCGCCTGGCCCACCTCACCATCGCCGCCCACTCCTCCCCGCACACCACCACCCCCGGCTGCCCCGACCACCAATCCTGGAAACGCCTCGCCGAACTCTCCCTCGCCTACGCCGACCTCGCCCACGCCCTCGCCACCCGCACCTGCCGCATCCCCGATCTCGCCGCCCCCCTCCCCGAAATCCTGCCGCCGCAACAGCTCTGACCCACCCGGCGGGGTCCGCGGGCCCGCTCCGAAACCGCCGTTTTCGTGCCGATTTGCAAACTATGCCGGGTAGTACGCTAATGTTCTGTCCCGCAAGCCGAGCAGCACACGGGCCCGGTGAGCGAATGCGGATGTAGCGCAGCTGGTAGCGCATCACCTTGCCAAGGTGAGGGTCGCGAGTTCGAATCTCGTCATCCGCTCGAGAAGTACCCCGCGCGATTAGCTCAGCGGGAGAGCGCTTCCCTGACACGGAAGAGGTCACTGGTTCAATCCCAGTATCGCGCACCACAGTTCGACAGCGAGGCCCGGTTTCGACCGGGTCTCGCCGCGTCACCGGCCCTCACGCCCCGCGGACACCCGCATCCCGGCGACCCGCGAGCGCAGGCTGAAAACCCGTATGCCCCTGGGCAACCGATGCGACGGCGGCGGCGTTGAAGGCACGCACCCGGGCTGTCTCGCGGGTGGCGTGCCAGACGAAGCCCCATTCGATGGGCGGCGCGTCGGTGATCGGGAGGTAGACGATATCGGGGCGCGGGTCGTAGCGCACCGCCTGTTCGCCCACCACGAACGCACCCTCGCCCGCGCCGACCCGCGACAAGATCTCCGCACAGCTGTGGGCTTCACCGAACACCGGGATGGGCAGCCCGCCGGGCGTACGGTGCGGGGCCCGCGCCGCCACCCATTCGGCGGGCAGGGCGCTCGGCATCCGGATCAGCGCCACCTGGGCGAGATCCTCCGAGGTGATCGCGGCGCGGGTGGCGAGCGGATGCCGGTCGGAGACCGCCAGCACCCGGGCCTCGCGGAACAGGGTCGGGCCGGTGACGAAATCCGGTTCACCGACAGGACGTTCGAGCAGCATCATGTCGAAGCGGTCGGAGCGCCAGGCGGCGACGCCCTCGGACATGTGGATCTCCCGGATGCGGACGTCGACGCCCGGGTGCTCGGCCCGGAAATCCGCTGCCAGCGTGAGGATTACCCGCCCGGCCGCCGGGCCGAGGAAGCCGACGGTGAGCACGCCGTCGATGCCGCGCCCGGCCTGGGTGGCGCGGGCGACGGCACGCTGGATCTGATCGTGGCCCGGCCGCAGCTCGTCGAGGAACTGCTTGCCGATGGGGGTCAGCGTCACCTGGCGGCTGGTGCGTTCGAAAAGCGTTGCGCCCAGGCGACGTTCGACCGTCTGCACGATCCGGCTGATCCGGCTCGGGGACACCCGCAGGCGTTCGGCCGCCCGCGCGAAATGCAGCTCGTCGGCCAGGGCCAGCAGCGCCTCCAGTTCGTACCGTTCCACGGCGGAGTCCCTTTCCGGATCGTTGTGCGGGAGGCAACCGAGGTTGCCCTATTCGTCGTTGTTCCCGCGCGGATGCGCTGATTACCTCTCGAGGTAGATATTCGTTCCACGTTCCGGAGGGCTTCGTCCGATCATGCTCACCCCAATCGCCTACGGCCTGGCGATATTCCTGGCCGTCTTCATCATCGCGATCGGCACCCGGTTCCTCCTCGATCCACAGGGCGCGGCGGCGGGGTTCGGCGTGCCCACGTGGCCCGACGGGGACAGCGCGTACCTGTCGATCAAGGGCCTGCGGGATATCACCTCGGGCGTCATCGGCCTGGCGCTGCTCGCCTTCGCCGACGCCGACGCGGTCGCCTGGTACCTGGTGGCCGTGTCGCTCACTCCGTTCGGCGACACCGTGATCGTGCTGCGGCACGGCGGCACCAGGGCGGCGGCCTTCGGCATCCACTTCGCCACCGCGGTGGTCGTGCTGATCAGCGCGGCCCTGCTGTTCGCGGCCTGAGGCGGCGGCATGCGCATGATCTACAACGCCGCCCACGTCTACATGATCGCGGGCCTGATCTCCGGGCTGTTCTACCGGGAGTTCACCAGCCTCAACGATTTCGACGGCGAGACCCAGCTGTCGGTGGTGCACACCCACCTGCTCGCCCTCGGCATGCTGTTCCACCTGATCCTGCTGGCGCTGGAGAAATCCTTCCGGCTCACCGCGAGCCCGCTGTTCGCCTGGTCCTTCCGGACCTACAACGCGGGCGTGGCCCTCACCGTCGGCATCATGATCCTGCACGGGATCCAGCAGGTGCGCGGTGTCGAAACCGGTGCGGCCACCGCCGGACTCGCGGGCCTGGGCCACATCGTGCTCACCGTCGGCCTGATCCTGTTCTTCATCAACCTCGGCAAACGAGTGGCCTGACACCCGGAAAATACGAGAAGCCCGGCTGCCGCCGGGCTTCTTCCCATTTCACTGTATATCGCAGGTGGGGCCTTGCCGCAAGGCCCGGGGGAGCCCGCACAATCGCTGGTCTGGCTATCGAGAGGAGTTCACATGCGAGTACTGCTGTCGACAATTGGATCGCGGGGAGAGGTGCAGCCCATGCTGGCGCTGGCGCTGGCATTGCGGGGGCGGGGCAGTGCGGTCCGGCTGGTCGCGCCGCCGGATTTCGGGGAGTTGATCAGCGGTTACGGGATTCCGTTCGTTCCCGTGGGTCCGGAGGTGCGCAAGTTCACGCCGCAGCGGAGCACCGGGGCGCAGGACATGGTCACCGTCATGCGGCAGATGATCGGGAACACCGTCGCCGAACAATTCGAGGCGGTCGGTGCGGCGGCCGCGGAGTGCGACGCCATCGTCGCGTGCGGGGCCCTGCAGCCCGCCTCGAATTCGATCGCCGAGTATCGGGGACTGCCCTACGCGTACATCTCCTTCTGCCCGGTGACGCTGCCCTCGGATCAGCTCGCGCCGCCGTTCATGCCGCCGGTCCCGGGCCAGCCCGACGTGGACCCGGCCGCCGACCCGCGCACCCAGTGGGAGCAGGACGCGCAGCGCTGGGACGCCCGCTTCGCCGACCCCATCAACGCCCATCGCGTGGAGCTCGGCCTGAAACCGATCACCGGCGTGCGCGACCACATCTTCAGCGCCACACCGCTGCTGGCCGCCGATCCACTGCTCGGCCCGTGGCCGGGCAATCCGGAACTGGAGGTGACCCAGACCGGCGCGTGGCTCGTCCCCGACGACCGGCCGCTGTCCGCCGAACTCGAGGACTTCCTCGCCGCCGGCGACCCGCCGCTCTACTTCGGCTTCGGAAGTATGCACGTCGCACCGGAATTCAGCCGCGTGGTCATCGACACCGCCCGCGCGCTGGGCCGTCGTGCCATCGTCTCGCGCGGCTGGACGGACCTGGCGCTGATCGACGCCGCGCCGGACTGCCTGTCCCTCGGCGAGGTCAATCAGCAGGCGCTGTTCCCGCGCCTGGCCGCCGTCGTGCATCACGGCGGCGCGGGCGCCACCACCGCGGCCGCCCGCTCCGGCGCGCCGCAGGTGATCGTGCCGCAGCGCTACGACCAGTTCTACTGGGCCGAGCGCATTGCCGCGCTCGGTATCGGCGCGGCGCACGCACCGGCCGTGCCCACCGTCGAAACCCTCACCGCCGCACTGGAACACGCGCTCGCGCCGGACACCGTGGCGGCGGCCCGCGCCCTGGGGCCGCGCATCGTCACCGACGGCGCGGAGGCGGCCGCGCGGATCGTGCTGCGCCGGGCGACCGGCGCCTAGTGCCGGTGCAGTGACCGGGCCAGCTCGTTCGCGGTGACGCTGTCGAGCTCCACCGGCGCGGGCAGCGGCGTGCCGGTGTACTTCGACGTCGAGCCGATATCCCCGCCGTTGAACTGGAGTGAGGCCCAATTATTCTGCGCCGTAAGGTTATTCAGTAACCAGTCGGAGTTGATGCTGCTCGCGGCGAGACCGTGCTCGCCGTCGCAGTTCCAGTCGATGGGCTGATCGGCGGAACGGTCGGTGTACCGGTTCGGGGTGGCGGCGAACCCGCAGGAATACGCCGTCCGCCATCCCGCGCCGAGCGGGCCGAGCCCGCGCTGCTCGTCGAGCCGATTCTCGTCGAGCGGACCCGGGTCGGCATCGGAGTAGCCGAAGTACCAGGTGCCGTCGGATCGTGGCACGCCGAACATCTGGAAGGAGTAGTTCATGACGCTCAGGTAGTTCGGCTTGTAGTTCACGCCGTCCGTCCCGCCGTGCTGCAGGCCGAGGTTGTGGCCGAGTTCGTGGATGAACGTGCCCACCTGCTGATCCTCGGCGACCTCCGGAAAGCACGCCGGACCCAGCGCCACGACGAAGGTGTCGTTGGGGATCGCGAACCCCTGCCCGCTGCTGCACGAGCCGTCGATCCGATCGCCCCAGACCATGTAGTGGAAGACGTAGGCGCGCTCGGGCGCGAAGTACCGCTGGCGCAGCTGCCCGACCTCGGTCAGCGAGGGATTCAGATCGGGGTCGTCCGGCACCGGATTGCCGCCGCCCAGATCGTATCGACCCGCACCGGCTTTCGGACGCTGCGGCTGGGCGGAACCCGCCGATCCCGTCGATCCCGTCGCGGACCCGGTGCCCGGATCCTGCTGGGCGGGCGGCACGGCCGCCCCACGTGTCCCGAGATCCAGATGAATTGCGATGCCCGTGCTGCCGTCCGGATTGGGTACCGGACTGGTCCCGAACACCTCCGCGATCCGGGCGAGTACCGCGTCCGACGGCTCCCGCCCCGGCATGTAGTCCATCTCGACGAAGATGTCCTTGTGCCGCGGGTCGGCGCCCAGTCCGGGCAGATCCACCTCCGGATTCCCGTCGCCGTCCACATCGAGCCCGTACTGCTCCCAGCTGTCGGGCAGTGCGTCACCGTCGCTGTCGACGCTGTCGGAGAGCATGCCCACCGGGGCCGCGTAGGACACCGGTGCGCCACCGAGCAGCACGAGCGCGGCGGTGACGGCCGCACAGGTCCGGACCCGCATCGGATGCTCCTTATCGAGAGGGGTGAGGTCTCCACGTCCGAGCGCGGGCCGAAGAGATGCGGGCCCGAACCGGACACTAGAGAAGCCGGGAAACCTTCACAATCCCGACACGCTGCAGGTCAGCTGCATCCCCGCAACTCTCCCAAAAGCCGCGCGCGGCCGAGGTCTCCGGTGCCCGACATCGGGTGTCCGGCCGCCGCCGGCGAACGTGCCGACGATCCGCCGAAGGCGCGCCAGGGTATTTGGTCCCCACTTCGGGCCGAATTGAGTCACCGATCGAATTCCTCGGCGGATATCAGCCACGCCAGTTAACGAATACCGCGAAGTATTATTATCGGATTTTCGGCCAAATATGATGGCCGTCAAGAAATCTCGCACAATCCCCGCACGCCGCCCGCAAACCCTGTGTAGCGTCTGGAACTCGAAAACCCTCGCATGACAAGGCCGGTGTTCGGTGATCGGAATTGATGGCTGCCTCGAACGCATCATGGATATCCCGGGTGCGCGCAGCGTGACCCTCGTGGACGGAGCGAGCGGTTTGGCCATCGCCTCCGCCGGCGTCTACGAGGGCGTCGACCAGCACGCCGACGCGGCGGTGACCACCGATGTGGTCCGCGTAATCCTCGCGTGCCCAGCGCTCACCACCGGTGCCGACGGCGACGACATCAGCGAGATCATCATCGACGGCACCCGTGGATTCCACCTCCTGAATTTGCTCGACGGCGACTTCGAAGGCCGCCTATTCATCCACACCGTATTCGACGACGACCCCGGCAATCTCGCCATGGCGAGATTTCAGATCCGCACCATCCTCGCCGAATTGGCCGGAGCCGATCATGGGCGTTGAACTGGCGACCGAACTGCAACGCCTGGAAAAGGAAAGGCGCACCGGCGTATTACGCACCGCCGACGGCGCATTCCACCTCACCGACGGCGCCATCGCCTGCGTCGACTGCCGCCGCACCACCGCCCTGGACCGCCTCGTCATCGCCGCCGGTGCCGCCAGCGCCGACGCCTGGCAGCGCGCCGCCACCGGCGACCCGAGCGCAATCACGGGGACGCCCGCGGCCCGGCGGGCAGCCGTCCCGCTCCGGCAGACCGCCGCGTCCACCGCTGTGGCGCAACCGCTGACGACCACCGACGCCGCGAAGCACGCCCGCGCGGCCGGTGCGCTGGGCGCCCTGCGCCAGCAGCGCCCGGCCGAACAGCGCACGGCCTCCGGCCTGCTCGATCCCGCCCGGTTCGGCACGGCGTCCGAACGCGATCGCGCCGGGCAGTTGTCCACCGCACCCGTCCGCGATCCCGCCGGGCAGTGGTCGGCCCCGCGCGGACTCGGGCCCGCGGCCGCACTGCCCGAGCTCGGCACCGCCGATACCCCGGGGCAGAGCTCTGCCACCGCACCGCGCCTCGCCGTCGTATCCCGCCCGCGCCTGGAAACCCTTGTGCTGCTGTCGATTTTCGATGCCGCGTATCTGCTGCTGGCCGCGCCCGGCCCGGTCGAGTTCGAATCCGCGCCCGCGCACTGGCTGTCGGACCTGTGCGCCGTCACCCCGCGCGTGGTGATCCACGAATGCGATCGCCGCGGCGCGCTCGACCCCGGCCCGTGGCATACCGAGCTGGTGGACCGCGCCGCCGTGGTCCCCGCGCGCCGCATCGCGCACCGCCGGGTGGTTCTCACCGCCGGCCAGGCCGAGGTGCTGGCCGCCGCCGACGCGCGCCGCAGCGTCACCGCCATCGCGCGCACCCTCGACCGCACCGCCTACGGCTGCCTGCAGGCCGTGCGCGATATGACCGCCGCCGGTCTCATCGAACCGCCCGCCGCCGCACCGGCTTCCATCCAGCACGGCGACCCGGAGATCCAGGCGCCGACGCCCGGCGGCCCGGCCCCGCTGCCGCGCCGCCGCGTCCGGCAGGCCGCGCTCACCCCCGCGCCCGAGAGCTGGGAGCCCGCCGACCGCGACATGCTCATCCGGCTGCGGGCGGCCCTGCAGGAGCTGGCGTGACCGGGAGAAAGACACGTCTCGGCGAACTGATAGGGAGGTTGACCAAGGTGGCGAATTCCGACCCCGACCCGAATACGGTGCTGCTGCCGGAACTACACGGCCTGCGCGAGCGGGTCCCGCAGCTGACCGGTTCGCTGGTGGCCTCGATCGACGGGCTGCTCATCACCCATGATCTCCCCGCCCATATCGAACCCAACGGTATGGCCGCCCTCACCGCCTCCCAGCTCTCGCTGTCACACCGCCTCGTCACCACCGCCCACGGCGGCGGATTCCACGAGGTGGTGGTGCGGGGCAGCGGCGGCCACGTCGTCATCTACGCGGCGGGCTGGACGGCCGCGCTCACCGTATTGGCCGCTCCCACAGTCAATGTCGGCCGTCTGCACCTGGAGTCCCGTCCTCTCGCCCGCGCCATCGCCGATCACCTCAAAGCCCTCGGCAAGGAAGTCCGAGCCCCGGAACCGGCAGGCAAACACGAACTCACCAAGCCTCCGGTGACGAACACCAGAAGAAGGGAACGAATATGACAAACATGGACCTCGCGCTGAAGGACATGATGGTCATAGACGGCGCCGTCGGCGCCTGCGTGGTCGACTACAACAGCGGCATGGCCCTCGGCATGCTCGGCAGCTCGAAGGCCCTCGACCTGCAGGTGGCCGCCGCCGGCAACACCGAGGTGGTCCGCGCCAAGATGCGCACCATCGACCAGCTCGCGCTGAAGGAAGACATCGAGGACATCCTCATCACCCTCGGCAATCAGTACCACATCATCCGCCCCATGACCGGCCGCAAATCCAAGGGCCTGTTCCTCTACCTCGCACTCGACCGTTCCCGCGCCAATCTCGCGATGGCCCGCCACCGCCTCAAGGGCATCGAGGAAGAGCTGGAGGTGTGAAGCCGGTCCCGCGCGGCGCGGTGCAGGCTGGCACGGCGCGTCGCCCGGATGGCACCGGCCGTCCTGGTGGCTGCGCGATTGCCCCGCTACCGTTTGACGAGTGCCGTTTCCGCAACACCGCTGCGGCACAAGGAAGCCCGTCCTGGCCGGCCCTCCGCTCTGCCGGGACGGGCATCCGCCCACGCTCGCGATGCTCGTCGATGTCGGTGCCTCCCGCTACGGTCTGGACATGGCGACATCGCGGTACGAATTCACGGCCGAGCTCTGGGAGTGGGAAAGCCAAGCCTCCTGGTACTTCGTGAGCCTGCCCGAGGACGCCGCCGATGAGATCGAGGAGCTGTACGGGCAGCGGGCCGGGGGATTCGGATCCGTGCGGGTGCGGGTCGTCGTGGGCGCGAGCCGCTGGGGCACCTCGGTATTTCCCGACAAGAAGCGGGGCACCTATGTGCTGCCGATCAAGAAGGCCGTGCGCACGGCGGAGGGGTTGACGCCGGGCAGTCCGGTGCGCGTCGAACTCACCGTCGGCTGAGTGCCCCGCCCTCAGAAGGCGTTGGTGTGCAACCAGATTCGGCTGTCACCAGCGGGATCGGTGGTGGCCAGCAGGATTCCGTCACCGAGGGCACCGAGGAAGGCCTTCGGCGCGACGGCGGGTAATGGGATCTCGCGCAGGCCGGTGCAGTCGCGCGCGGCGGACAGCAGCCGCGCCGTCCCACCGGCCCGGATGGTGATCAGCACCCGGGCCGCTCGCAGTACGACCTGGGTGATGTCGAGGGACTCGTCCTGTGGCCCGGTCACGACCGTCGAGGGGCTGGGCCAGCACTGCAGCTGGGGACGCGCACCGACCGTCTTGCCCACCACCACGCACCCTCGGTCGTCGCATCCGACGCGATCGGCAACGCCGCTGCCGGGCAGCACTTTTCGCTCCCAGGCTCGGCCATCCGCTGAAATCCATTCCAGTGGTTGATACTCCATCCCGCGAATGCTGTTGCCCACCACGAGGTATCCGCTCGGCGTGGCCGCCCCACCGCTCGCCCCCGTCGTCTCGCCGGAGCCCGCGGCCAGGGCCGGATCATCCGCGAGGCGATCCCACCGCAGGCCATCTGCGGTGACCCACACCGTGGCCCCGGGCCGCCCGCTGCCACCGGTCCAACCGCCCACCAGGACCCCGGTCCCGCCGTGCGCCGCCGCCGCGTACACCCCGAGTGCGCGCGGCCCACCGAACTGTTCGACCACCTGCGGTGACTCCCTGAGCGCCGCGGCATCCCCGGCCCACACCGTCATACGCGGATGGAAATGCGCGCCGCCCGACGCCTGCCCCAGCGCGACGATCCGATCGCCCACCCCGGCCGAAACCAGTTCCGCGACAGCGCCGTATCCACTCTCCGGCTGGATCCGCACAGGGTTCCAGCCATCGCCGTCCGAGGTCGTCCAGGCGGCGGGGGAGCGCCCGTCCGGTCCGGGAACGGATCCGAGCAGCAACAGTTTCCCCTCGAACGGAACCACGGCCAGCACCCGCGCCCCGGCCGCGGGCGCGCTCAGTTCGGTCCACTCCGGGTCGGTCCGCGTGACCGGAGCCGCGCACCCGGCGAGCGCGAGCAGCGACAGCGCCAGCAGCGCGGCGCGTGCGCGCCCCGCATCCCGCCACGGCCTCGCACTCCCACGCATCCACTCACTGTGCCAGCCACTGCTGTTCCAGCGCACCGAGTTCCGTGCACGGCGGCTCACCGTAGAACCATTCCCGCGCGATGCGATGCCAATTCGCGGCGGCCCGCAGCTTGCCGAGCAGCGCGAGCGTGCCGTACTCCACGCGCCGCGCGATGGCATGCTCGGCGGGAGCGTACTCGTGCCGCCAGTGCTCGAAGTAGCCGCGGCGCGGGTCGGCGAACGCGAGGATGGCCCTCGCCGCGGTGTTCTCGGCGATCCGGATCTCGGCGTCGGTCAGCAGCCAGCCGGACGCCTCCCGGAACAGCCGCAGGCACAGTTCGGAGGTGACCGGCGAATTCTGTTCCAGCACACCGTATTCGACCAGCATCACGCGCAGATCGGTGGCGCGGTACTCGATAGCGGCTCGGGCGCACGCGATTTCGAAGTCGACGGCGGCATCGTCCATATGCTTGAACAGGCCGAAATCGAGAAAGATCACCTTCCCGTCCGGTGCGAGCAGCACATTGCCCGGATGCGGGTCGGCGGTGAAACGGCGCTCGCGCAACATGGTTCCGGCGAAGAAGCGGAACAGGATCTCACCCACCCGGTCGCGCTCGGCGGCGGCCAGCGCGGCGATATCGTCGAACCGGCTGCCCTCGGCCAGTTCGGTGACCAGCACCCGTTCGGTGCACATCTCGGTCACCACCTCGGGAACCCGGATGAACGGATGCCCCCGGTACATCTCGGCCGCCCCCTGATGATGCGCGGCCTCGACCCGATAGTCGGTCTCGGCGGCCAGATGCGAGGTGAGTTCCCGCATCAGCGCGTGGTCGGACAGCGCGGGCGTGATGGTCCGCACCAGCCGCACCACCAGGTTGAGGTTCTTCAGATCCGCGCGCACGGCGACCGCGACCCCCGGGTACTGCACCTTGACCGCGACGGCCCGCCCGTCGGTGAGCTGCGCGCGATACACCTGCCCGATCGACGCCGCCCCGATCGGCTCGGGGTCGAATTCGGCGAAGACCTGCTCGAGCGGCCGCCCGTACTCGGCCTCCAGCACCGCCCGCATCTTGGCGAACGGCACCTGCGGCGCACTGTCGTAGAGCGCCGACAGCTTGCGTTGGAACCGCTCCCGCTGTTGCGGCGTCAGGGAATTCGTGCCGAACACCGAGAGCACGTCGAAGGTCGAGAGCAGCTGTCCGGCCTTCATGGCCAGACCCTTCATGCTGCCCAGCACGGTGACGATGTCCTCGGCGGCGTCGGCGAGGGCGCGCTCGATCCGGGCATCGCGTTCCGCGTCGCTGTCGCGCACCGCCGACAGTGTCACGCCCGCGCCGCGCACGGCCTGCGCCGCAACCAGTTTGCCCATGGCGGCCCCGCGCCGGACCCGTGAGGTGGGAATCTCCTGCGCCATCGAACGACCTCCTCGGCGACAGCCCGAGATTAGCAGACAAATCCGTCGACTAATTGGGTTGCGCGGCCCGCAAACCCGGCTCGAGCACGGCGAGCGCGGTGGCCACATAGGTCTGGCGATCGAGCGGACCGTCGCCGCGCAGCGTGCGCATGACCGGCGGAATCGTCATGGCCAGCAGCATCCACGCGACCTCGGTGGTATCCACGTCCGAGCGCAGCACGCCGGCGTCGACCGCGCGGGACAGGAACCGCCCGACCGTCGCCGCGAGAATGCCGCCCAAGCCGAGGATCCGGCTGTCGAGTTCCTCGTCGATACCGGGCAGCTCGAACATCAGCGTCTGCATGAGCGCCGGATCGGATTCGGCGATCCGGCACATCCGGTCGACGGCCGTGACCCACGTCCGCATGAGGCCCTCGACCGTGAATTCAGTTGTGTCCGGGGCGGATTCGAAGACCTCACCGGCGATCTCGTGGAGCAGCCGATCCAGCCCGTAGTCGACCACCTCGTCGAGAATCGCGCGCTTGCTGTCGAAGTAGCGGTAGAAGGTGCCGTAACCGACGCCGACCTCGGCGGTGATGTCGGCGGTCGAGGCCGCCGCATACCCCTTCGTGGTGAACACCGTGTACGCGGCGGCGATGAGCTCGCGCCGGCGCCGCTCGGTGTTCTGCTGGTCGCGCGGCCTGCCGGGGCCGCGTTTGGCTGGTTCGGTCATCACGCACATCGTATGCGGCCGCGCTCGCGATCCGGCCTGCACCGCTGGTGGCGGCGGCTTTCCGGAGTAACCCTTGCGGATCCGTCCCAGACACTTTAGTTTGATGACATCGACGTCGATTAATTATCGCCAGGTCAGTCACATCGCGACAATTCCGGAGGCAGCCATGAGTGCCACCTCGTTCCTGCACACCCAACACGCGGCGCAGCAGCCCGTGGACGATTCCGTCTTCGACACCGCCGCACTGGTCTTCACCATCGAACCGACCTTCAACGCGCCCCTGCACGCGGTTTGGACCGCCCTCGACGACGACCGCGCGTGGAGCTGGCTGCCGTTCCCGCGCCTCGGCGTGAAATACGACTCGCCCGCCCGCGGCGTCGGCGTCGTCCGCGATATGGGATCGGTCTTCCACCCATTGCGCTTCCTGTGGGTGGAGCGGGAACGCTTCTGGCGCTACGAGCCACTGCGCCGCATCACTTTCGGTGTGGTGAGCGGCAATTGGATGCAGTACCTGGCAGTCCGCCAGTACGCCGAGGACATGGTCTTCACCGATCTCGGCGACAACCGCACCAAGGTGGCCTGGACGGTCGCCGTGACGCCGCGCGGCATCCTACGCATCGGCACCTGGTTCCCGGCGGCCTGGCGGCTGGCCTATCACATCGGCGGCACCGGCCCGCTCATGCGCCGCCGCGTCGCACAGGTCGCCCGCGACTCCGCGCCCGCACCGGAATCGATCACCGGCAACGGGCACACCGCGGCCCGTCCGAGCGCCGAGCGAACCAAGGGCGGCGCCAAATGACCGAACTCGAAGCGCCGCAGTACGAAGTCGTCGTCATCGGCGCGGGCCTGGGCGGCATCTGCGCCGGGGTGAAACTCCAGGAGATCGGGATCGACGACTTCCTGATCATCGACCGCGTCGGCGGACTCGGCGGCACCTGGTACACCCACAGCTACCCCGACGCCGGCTGCGATATCCCCAGCACCACCTACCAGTTCTCGTTCGCGCGAAAACCCGACTGGGACAGGCTCTTCGCCAAACGCGACCAGATCCTGGAATACCTCGAGCAGGTGGCCGCCGACTACGACCTGCCCCGCCGAATGCGGTTCCACACCACCGTGGTTCGCGAGGAATGGGACGACACGCATCACCTGTGGCGTCTGCATCTGGCCTCCGGCGCGCCGATCACCGCCCGCTTCGTGATCAGCGCCGTCGGCGCGTACGTCAATCCCAAGGCGAATCCGAACATTCCAGGCTTGGACTCCTTCACCGGGGAGCGCATGTACCCGGCGGACTGGAACCACGACTACGACTTCACCGGCAAGCGGGTCGCCATCATCGGCGTCGGCGCGAGCACCATGCAGATCGCGCCGAAACTCGCGCCGCAGGCCGAACGCCTCGATCTCTACCAGCGCACCCCGCAGGTCTACCTGCCGAAACCGGATTTCGTACTGCGTCCGTGGATGCAGCGGTTCCTGGCCCTGCCCGGCGGCTCCGCGCTCGTCAACGGCATCGCCCAGGGGGTGATCGACACCGGCCTGCGGATCGCCATCTACACGCCGCATCCGGCGTGGAAGGCGGGTGCGCGCCTGGTCGACTTCGCCGGGAAACGCGCCTATGCGGGCTGGGTGCGAATCAAGGTGCGGGACAAGGAGACCCGTCGGCAGCTGCGTCCCGGCTTCGGCATCGTCTGCCTCCGCGGCGGCGCGGGCGGCGACTACCTCCCGACCCTCAACCGCGACAATGTCGAGCTCATCACCTCCGGCATCGCCGAGATCACCCCGCACGGCATCCGCGACGCCGACGGCGTGCAGCGCGATATCGACGCCCTGGTGCTGGCGACCGGCTACCAGGTCTTCTCCGACCCGGAGACCTATCCGCCCGGAACAGTGCTGGGCCGCAACGGATTCGACCTCGGGCACTTCTACAACACCGAGGAACTCAAGGCCTACTACAGCACCTCGGTCGCCGGAATTCCCAACCGCTTCATCATGATCGGGCCCTACTCCTGGACCGGCACCGCGTTCCACTACTTCGTCGAGAACGCCATGCGGCATATCGCCACTGTCATCGACGAGACCCGCCGCCGCGGGCAGACCACCGTCGAGGTGCGCCCGCAAGCCCAGGAGCGGTTCCATCAGGAGATGCTGCGCAGCGGCCGAAACCTGGCCTACTACTTGGAAACCCGCTGCGAAGGGTCCAACAGCTACTTCGTCAACTCCCAGGGCCGCTCGCCGTACCTGCGCCCGTGGTCGCTGCTGAAGACCTACCGCAAGGCCGTCCGCTTCGACCGCGACGACTACACCTACACCAGCCCGGCCCCGATCGCGGAGGTGGCGTCGCGGGAAACCGCCGGTGCGCACGTGTGAATCCGGCGCAGCGGGGAATTCCATGATCAGCTGTTGAAGTTCGAGTCTTTTCACGCTGTTCCGTACTCACTCGGTGGAGGGCAGTGCGATGACCTACTTCTCACCGGCCGTTTCCTTCGAAACGGCGGATCTCTGGCTGGCTCAGTACCGTGACTGCGGCTGTGAACCCCTCTGTCTCACCATGGAAAAGGCGAGATTCGTGCTCGCCGTGCACGCCGGGCACGGACCGGCCTGCCGGGAGTATCTCGGGGCCTCGGCCTTCGTCGCCGAGACCGAGCGCTTGACCGAATGCGCCGGATGACGACCACGATCGGACGGCTCGGCCTGGTCGCCGAGCCGTCCGATCGCGCCGGGGCGAGCCGATCAGGAATCGATGAGCGTCCAATCCGGTGGCAGGTCTTGCACTTTCATGGACGATCCCTCCGCTTCGATGCTCAGGGTGTGCGCACCCAGGCGGAGATCGGTGAGGGATACCCGCCCCCAGCGTTCGGGTAGCCGCGGTTTCAAGGTGATCCGGCCGCGCGGGACATCCACGTCGAGGCCGAGCATGGAGCGCACCAGCAGCAGGGGAGCGGCACTCGCCCAAGCCTGCGGCGAACAGGACGTGGGATACGGGACGGGCGAACGGAATTGGCTGCGGGAGAAGCCGCAGAACAATTCCGGCGGACGGCCGTCGAAGGCCAGCGCGGCATCCAGCAGGCCCTCGGCCAGCCGTTCGGCGAGCTCGGCCGCACCCGGCACATGCCGGTAGCGCATCAACCCCGCGACGGCGATCGCGGTGTCGTGCGGCCACACCGAGCCGTTGTGGTAGCTCATCGGATTGAACGCGCCCATCGTCGCCGCGAGGGTGCGTAATCCGAAGCCGCAGTCCATCTCCGGGCTCGCCAGCTGCTCCACGACGCGGGCCGCGTGCTCGTCGTCGACGATGCCGGTCCACAGGCAGTGCGCCATATTGCTGGTGAGCGCGTCGACGCGGCGCTTGTCCCGGTCGAGGGCGGTGGCGAACCAGCCGCGCTCGGGCATCCAGAAGGCCTCGGTGAAACGCGCTTTGCCCTCGGCCGCTAGGGCTCTGAGCCGTTCGGCGCTCGCGCTGTCGCCATCGGCCTCGGCCAGTTCGGCGCGGGCCAGCCGCGCGGCGTACACGTAGCCCTGCACCTCGCACAGCGTGATCGGGGCTTCCGCGACATGCCCGGCGGCATCGTTGATTCCGTCGAAACTGTCCTTCCAGCCCTGATTCATCAGGCCGCGGTCGGTCTTGCGGTGGTATTCCACCAGGCCGTCGCCGTCGGCGTCACCGAAGTGATCGATCCAGGACAGCGCGGCGTCGGCGGCGGGCAGCAGTTCCCGCACCACATGCTCGTCCGCGCCCCAGCGGCGGCATTCGCCGAGCAGCATCACGAACAGGGGAGTGGCGTCGGCGGTGCCGTAATACACGCTGCCGCCGAGGATTTCGTGCCCGGCCGGGCCCCGCCGCATCTCGTGCATGATGCGGCCGGGCTCCTCCTCGGTCAGCAGATCCACCGTGGTGCCCTGCAGTTTCGCCAGCTGCCGCAGCGTGCCCACCGCGAGATCGCTGTCCAATGGCAGCGCCATCCACGAGGTGAGCAGGCTGTCGCGGCCGAACAGGGTCATGAACCAGGGCGCGCCCGCCGCCACGTACGCGGGCATGCCCTCGCCGTGATCCTCGATACGCAGTGCGCCCAAATCACTTTCGGTATGCGCCAGCACATGCGCCAGACCGGGATCGCTGGAGGTGAGATCGGTGGCAGTGGCGCGCCACGCCTTCATCCGCTGGCGTGGATTGTCGTCGTTGCCGCAGACGATCGGGATCCGGCGATGGCCGATCACCGGCTCGGCGAGCACCGAGGTGCGCCACTCGCCGCGCGCGGGGACCACCGCCCGCCAGGTCAGCGTGCCGGGCGCGGCGAGCGGTTCCTCGCTGCCGCACACCACCAGGCCGCGGCCGGTGTCACCGTGATCGGCGATATGCAGTTCGCCGCCCGCCACCGTCATATCGGCCGCGCCCGGCTGGCCGCGACCCTCCTTGACCGCGAACAGATCCGCGAAATCGCCGTCCACGTGCAGGCTCACCGTCACCGCGGTGTCCTCGCGGCCGAGATTGTGCACGCTGATCGTTTCCTTCATGCCCTCGCCGATCATGCGGCGGCGCACCACCAGCACGGTGCTGTCGGCCAGTCCCGGACGCGGCGGCACCCGCAGCACGAACCGTGCCGCGAACGCCTCCGGGGCGAGCACCGTCAACTGATCCGGATGCTGCCCGTCCACACGTAATTCCCAGCGCGACAACACTCGTGTGTCACGGAAGAACAACCCCTGCGCGGTGCCCGGGTGGATGTCGCCGAGCTGATCGGACAGGCAGAACGTACTCGCCTCCACCAGCGTGACGGTGGGGCCGGACCCGCCGACACCGATCGGCGGGCCCGCATTGAAGACTTCCCCGTTCACGCCGGGCTCGTCTCGTCATGACCGAGGAAGGCCAGCGCCCGCTCGTACGCCAGCGCCGACGGATCACGGCCCGGCACAACGACTTTCGGCTCCCGCGCCAGGACGGAGCGGTACGCGGCCTCATAGCCCGCGCCCAGATGCTCCATGGCGAACCGCTGCTCCACCCGCTGTCGGCAGCGCGCCGGATCCAGGTGCCGCGCTTCATGAATCGCGGCGGGCAGCTCGGACGGATCATCACAGATCAGGCCCGTGACGCCGTCCTCCACCACCTCCTCCACGGCGCCGCCGCGCAGGGCGACAACCGGTGTGCCACATGCCATCGCCTCGATCATCACCATGCCGAACGGCTCCTCCCACTGAATGGGGAACAGCAGGCAGCGCGCCGCGGACAGCAACTGCTTCTTCGCCTGGGCATCGGCCTCACCGAAGACGCAGTCGTCGTCGGTGAGCAGCGGCCGCACCTTCGCCTCGAAGAACTGCTGCTCGGGAGCCTCGTTGCACTTGGCCGCCAGCACCAGCGGCAGGCCCGCCTCGTGCGCGGCCGTCAAGGCCAGATGCGGGCCCTTGTACTCGGCGTACCGGCCCAGGAACAGGCAGAAGTTCTGCTTGTCCGTCCGGAAGGGGAACTCGCTGGGCCGAATCGCGTTGTACACCCGGCTGTTCCAATTCAGATCCGGGGCCAGCGACCGCTGCCGATCACTGATGGCCACCAGGTGCGCGCTGTCGCGCATGGCCCGGTAGTACTCGACCTCGTCGCCGTCGACCGGCCCGTGCACGGTCACCACCGTCGGAATTCCCAACGCGCGGAAGGCCGGCGCGTTGAGCGGCCCCGCGAAGGTGTGGTCGTGCACCACATCGATCCGCTCGGATTCGGCCAGATGCTCCACGGCGCGGCGAACCTTCAACGCGTGCAACACTTCCGGAAACGGATTGCCCAGCAGCTCCGGCAGCGTCCGATCCCAGATCGGTATGAACCGAGCCTTGGTCCCATTGCTTCCCGCTCCCAGCAGAGTGACCCGGTGCCCCCGCTCGACCAGGGCATCCGCCAGCTGTGCGACCACCGCCTCCACACCCCCGTATCCACCCGGCGGAACCTCGAAGTAAGGGGGCGCGACCAACACAACGTGCAGTCGCCTGCGCGAAGCCACCGAAATGGAAACCGTCGGCTCGGATAGGAACGCGGTACTGCTCACGGCAATCACTCCTCAGCTGTCGTTGCTGCGAATCACCTGCGAAAACAGACACACTCCTGACCTGTATGAAGTTGTGCAGACCCACGTATTACGTGCCCAGCGGCCCGCCCGCTAATCCCATTTCCCCCAAAATAGGTCTCTGACCAGGCGATTCATCTTTCCGTAGCGGTCGGTTCCGCCCCGGCCGGATCCCCTTGCCCGGCAACGCGTCCCGCAGTCTCCTCCGCGTAGATCCGCATCCCCTCCGCGATCTTCCGCGCCGCATGCTCCAACTGCTCCGGCGTCAACCACTTCCCCCAGGCCGCGGCATCCAGCAACTGCCGCCGCACCTGATCGAGATTCATCCGCGCCCACTCCAGGCGACCCAATTCCGGCATGGCACCGAACCCTACCTCGAGTCGAACAAACTTTCGATACTAGGTGTGGGGTCCGACAACCACCGATCCGGCGACCCGCGAGACCGGCTCGCACGGTGATCCCGAAAATCTTTCCCGCACAGCGATGAATCCCACGCGAGCGTCCCGTCCTACCTGTTGAACGCGCCACCAACGCAGCGCGACAGACCAGAAGGACCCGAAATGACCGCCACCACCGCCCCCGCCTTCTCCACCGCCGCCCCCGCCGCCCCCGGCAAGATCCGCAACCGCGTCCTGTGGACCCTGCAGATCCTGCTCGGCCTCTTCTTCATCATCGCCTCCGGCGGCCCCAAGCTCGTCATCCCGCACCTGCTCGCGGACAACGCTCCCGAGAACCTCACCATCCCCATGGCCCTGCTCATCTTCATCGGCCTCGCCGAAGTCTCCGGCGGCATCGGCCTCATGGTCCCCCGCCTCACCTCCCTCGCCGCCGCGGGCCTGACCATCCTCACCATCCTCGCCGCCGCCACCCAGGCCTTCATCGCCGACAAGCCCGCCATGGCCATCTTCCCCCTGGTCCTCGCCGCGATCTTCACCTGGATCGCCTACGAGCGCCGCGCCGGCCTCACCACCCTGCGAAACTCCCTCTTACGCTGACAATTCCGCAAGCACCACAGGGCGATCGGTGGCCACGCCACCGGTCGCCTTCTGCTGTCCGGCACATCAGCGCCCACCGTTGCGCGCCCCGCTAGGCTGTGCCTCGGTCACATCACGACCGATCAGTTCCCGCCGCAACCGGCACCCCGCTCGGCACACCGCGAATTCTTCGAGCTCACCGGAAGGACACGGCTCCATGAAAAGCACTCTGCTCCGGCGCGGAATCCTCAGCGCAGCCTGCGCCATCGCCACGATCACCGCGCTCGCCCCGCCCTCCACCGCAGGCATCGTCGGC
The DNA here is from genome assembly GCF_016741815.1 of Nocardia acididurans. GTDB lineage: Bacteria > Actinomycetota > Actinomycetes > Mycobacteriales > Mycobacteriaceae > Nocardia > Nocardia acididurans. The sequence continues at coordinate 33,815 of NZ_JAERRJ010000020.1, read as the reverse complement.
GTCATCGTCTACAACACCGGCAGCGAAGGCCCCGTCATGGGCTGCCCGCAAACCATCGAGGCCGGAGTCTCGAACCCGGTAGAAGGCGACTTCGCCATCACCGTAGACGGCACCCCGTTGGCAGGCGTCTCCTACAACCCCACCGACGGCGCACACGCCCTGTGGACCCCGACCCGACTCGGCTGGCACACCATCGAGGTACACCAGTACACCCCCGACGGCTCCGACCTCACCGGCCGCCTCGATATCGACGTCCGCCGCACCGGAATCAACGCCGGCAGCTCCTGCCTGGTGAACGGCCTCCCCCTCCCCATCAACCCCCACACCGGATCCCTGTTCACCTGATCGGCGGGGTCGGGAAATGCAGAAAGGCCCGGCGAAAGCCGGGCCTGATCTGTATGAAACTTGGTGCGCGATACTGGGATTGAACCAGTGACCTCTTCCGTGTCAGGGAAGCGCTCTCCCGCTGAGCTAATCGCGCGAGCTTGGTACCTCTTCTTGCAAAGAGGCGGCGACGGGAATCGAACCCGTGTGCACGGCTTTGCAGGCCGTTGCCTCACCACTCGGCCACACCGCCAAGCAAGGCCGGTTATGGCCTTCGAGCGGATGACGGGATTCGAACCCGCGACCCTCACCTTGGCAAGGTGATGCGCTACCAGCTGCGCTACATCCGCATTTCGTTCCCGGGGCCTTGCGGCTGTCCCGGTGACGAGAGAGAACATTAGCCGACTATCTGCGCACGGACCAAATCGCCTGGTGAGCGGCGGTAAATGTGAACTACAGGGGTGTAGTTCGCGGTGCGGGTCAAGCCAACGGTGGGCGTCGCGTGGGTGAAGGTTGGCGGGCGACACGCCAGACTGCCCGTCGGAGGACGGTTTTACGGCGTTGTGCACGCGATTTGGTGTGACGGCAGTTGTGCTTGTAATCTTCTATCTCGTTCGGAGCGGCCGAAAACGCCAGGAAGAACACCCGCACGGTTCTATAGCTCAGCGGGAGAGCACTCGCCTCACACGCGAGGGGTCGCTGGTTCGATCCCAGCTAGAACCACTCGAAGCAGCCGGTCATCGACAATCTGTCGGTGACCGGCTTTTTCGCGTCCAGCGATGTTGCTGAAAGATAGCTAGGGTGGGGCGATGAGCTGGACTCGTGAGCTGCAGGTCGCGCCGCCGTGGGTGATCGCCCTGGTCGCGGGTGTGGGCGTATGGGTGTACGGCGTGGTGGTCGGCCTCGACGTGGTTGGTGCCTGGTTCTTGGCCGTGGTGGTCGGGGGGATGGCCGGTGTCTCGACGGTCGGTCGGTATCGCCGCTTCGGCGGGCGCGCGGGCGCGCGCCGGTTCTACGATGCGCTGCACACCGAAACCCTGCCGGCGCTGGACTCTTTCGATGAGGTCGTCCGATGGAACGACCTCATCGCCGCCGAGCGCCGCCGGTGCCGGGAGAGCCGCGCCATGGCATGGATGCTGCTGGGGATCGGGGCCATCGCGCTGGCGATATGGGCTTACCTGGTGGTGACGGCCCCGTATCCGCCGGGCGCCGAGCTCCCCGCGGCGGGATTCCTGTGCCTCGCGGGATTCATCTGGTTCCGGACAGTCGGTCCGCGTACTCTCGACCGGCTGGATCGCCTGGGACGTCAGGGTGATGAACGCGGTTACACCGGATATCTGGCGGCCTGAGGGCGCTCGGATCGGCTTGACTGGCTATTCGGTCAGGCTGCATATAGTGGACGTCGTGTCCGACCGCCAGACCCAGATCCTGGAAGCCGCTATTCGCGTGATCGCCCACGATGGCGTCCGCGGATTGCGTATCGAGAAGCTCGCCGCCGAGGCCGGGGTGTCCACGGCGCTGATCTACTACCACTTCAAGGATCGCGCGGGCGTGCTGCAGCACGCGCTCGAACACATCAGCAGTCAGGCCGCGCGGTATACCGACAGCGCTTTCGCACAGGACAGCCCGCGGGCCGCGCTGGAGGAGATGCTGCTGCTCGAGATCGAGGATGTGCCCGAGGTGCGCGACAACAGCACCGCGTGGGGTGAGCTGCGGGCCAGCGCCGTGTTCAATGATGATCTGCGGGAACAGTTGCGGGCTTCGACCGAGGCGTGGGTCGAGGATGTCACGACGCTCATCGAGCGGGCGCGCGAAGCCGGGCTGACCATCCGCGATATCGATCCGGCCGCCGCGGCGGGACGGCTCACCGCGCTCGTCGAAGGCTTGAGTGAGCGCTGGCTGAGCGGATCGCTCACGGTGGAACGCGCACGGGAACTGTTGTCCGGGTCGATCGTCGCCGAACTCGGCCGACTCTGACCGACCCGTCCGTCAAACGGCGGAATCCACTGCATCACCGAGCGGGAACCCGCCGGAATGTTCAGCCGAGGGTGAGGTCGAGGTACGACTCGGCGGTGGCGAGCGAACCGACGGTCGTGGTGCCGCCACCCGCGTACGAGTAGAGCAGGTCGCGGCTGTTGACGACCAGGGCCAGGCGGTGGCCTTCGGGCAGGTCGTAGCAGGCGGCCTGCAACCGCCACTCGATCGTGCGGTTCTCCTCCGGGGTGAGGCGGTCGACGGTGTACGGCTCGTGGGTGATGAGGTGGGCGGTGTTGTCGGCGGCCACGTCGAACAGGTAGGCGACGAAACTCGCTGTGGTTTCCGGGCTTCGGACGGTGAGCTTGACCGTGGGCGCACCGCGCAGGCGACGGCCTTCGGGCAGGGAGTCGGTCAGCCAGATCAGCAGCTGATCGCGTTCGAAATCGTCGAGGCGATAGACCTTGGGCGTGCCGTACCACTCGCGCTGGCCGGTCTGGAGCAGGGGCGTGTCGGTGGCTCTGGCCTGGGTTTCGTTGCCCGCGCGGAAGTTTCGCTCCCAGCCGGCGTCGGCCTTGTCGCCGAGCGCGCAGTCGGGGACGCCATCGGCCAGATACCAGCGTTCGGTGCGGGTGTTCTCGCCCCAGCAGGATTGCCGTTCCCGGGTGGCGGGCTCGATGATTCGCTGTCCGCCGCCGGGTACGGGCTGGGTCCGGTAGGTGAACATGATCTGGTTGCGCACGCCGGTCTCGGGTGCGTCGCCGTCCTCGGTCAGGTAGTGCCGCAACCAGTTTCGCGCCTCCTGCATCGGCGTCAGCAGGCCCGGGAACGCGATGCCGGTGGGGACGCCGACCAGGCCGGCGCCTTCGGGTGCGCCGTGGTCGCCGATCCACAGGTTCAGCTGTTTGGGCACCGTCAGGTGGGTGAAGGTGTCGAGCAGCTGATTGACCGGGAACAGGGTCTCGTGCCAGGTGTTGGACATGAATGTCGGCACATCGAGTTTATTGGTGAGCGCGAGGAAGTGCTCGGGTGAGCGGTCGAGCGCCCATTCGATCACGGCCTCCATATTCCGGCCCGCCTCGAAATCCTCGAGGAGTGCGCGGGTTTCCGGATCGAATTTCTCGGTGACCGGGCCGCCGGTGAAGCCGACCAGCGCCCGCAGGGCGGCCAGATGCCGGGTTCCGTTGTCGTAGAGGCTGGTGGCCAGGCTGCCCCAGGTGCTGAGCGCGACGACGACCGACACTCGCGAATCATGCGCCGCCACCAGCTGGCTGATACCCGAACCGTACGATTCGCCCAGGAATCCGACCTTGCTGATGTCGAGCTTTCCGTACGTGTGGGTGAGCAGATAGGTGGCGTCCGCGCGGTCCTGCGGGCCGCCGACATCGATGAATCCCCCCGAGGTGGACGGCAGCGCCGGGTCGCCCAGGCCCCGGGGCGTGTAGGCGAGGACGTGATATCCCTCCGCGGCCAGGGTGAGGTAGGTCCACACGAACGGCAACCAGCCGTAGGGGCTCCACCCGGCCGGGACCACCACGAGCGGCCGTTGCCCCCCGGCGTTCTGGTTGATCAGCACGGTCGACAGCTGCACCCCGTCGGGCATGGGGACGTAGCCGATCTCGACGGTGGCGATGCCGCGCACGCTGTCGACGAGCTGCCGAAATTCCGGGGGCAGTTCGACCCCCGCGGTGCCCTGCGCCGCCGCCAGTAGTCCTCGTGCGACTGCGAGTGCGGCCGGACTGTAGTCCAGGCCGCCGGCCAGTACGCCGTAGCGGGCGATGTCGTTCAGGGTTTCTTCGGTGACATGCTGAATGGGATCGGCCATTTTTCTTGCACCCCAATTCGATTCATGACACAACTATTTCAACATCATGAAATGCTGTGCCAGGGAACAATATTCGGCCCAATTGATGGTAGTTACCTGTGGCGCAATGTATTACGCGATTCGGCTATTCCCAATTCGGACAACCCGGTCGGTCTTTCACCGGGGGCGGGGTACCGTCGCGCGCCGTCCCGGCTCGCCGTGATCGCTCCAAGTTGCTACGATCGGCACGATGACGACTTCTTCTGATCGCAGATTGGGGGTCCCGTTCGCGCCAGGTGAGTGCTGATGCTCACTGACCTCGCGAATGCGGATTTCCCGCTTCCTTCCTTCTGGCCGCGCGTGCGCGAGTTCGCCGTGCCGCCCTCCATGATCGAGACCGCGACCGCCCGGCGTACCGCCGGAGACTGGGCGGGGGCCTGTGCCGCCGCGGGTTTCGATGTCGATATCGATCTCCGCCGACTGGCGCGCACCCACGGGCGGGAACTGGCCCACCGGGTGCGGGCCGACCTGCGGAATCTGGCCCCCGACCTGCTGCGATGGCATATGCCGCGAGTCGCTCCGGACGGGCTGCTACGGCCGGGACTGACCATCGCGCTGGCCGGATATCCGGCGGCGTCCGGAAACCCTTCCGGTGGTAATGGTTTCGTTCATCTGGTGGCGCGCACCGCACCCGCGTGGGCGGAGTCGGGGCAGCGGATCACGCTGGCGCTGTGGGACGGAGCGCGCACCGCGAACGGTCCGCATCCACATCCCCGGCCCGATCGGCGGTACCGGCTGGATCTGCATCGCCACCTGTGGGACGCGCGCCGCGCCGACGAGCTCGGACCGCGCAGCGACGCGGACGGGCCCGCCGAACGGTGGGCGGCCGAGGCGCGCATCCTGCTCGATGCCGAAGGGCGGCAGGCCGATACGTTCCTGCTCCGGTTGGGCGCCCGGCGGCGAGTGGTCGCCGAGCTGACCGAGGACGATGACGGCGCGCCGCTCGTGCGACGGGCGGCGGTGGATCCCGCGGGCGGCATCACCGCGCTGCCGGTGCTGCCCGACGCGGCGACTTGGGCGCTGCCCGATCGGGAACTGTTGCGCGCCGGTGTGCTCTCGGCCGATCAGCTGCATCCGCTGGTCGCCGCGGCACTGGTTCCGGACCGGCCTGCGGGCGAATCCCGCTGGGCGGGAGCATCCTCGGATCGGGAACGCTGGGTCCGGTGCCGGGGCGAACAGCACCGCATCGGAATGGTCGACGGCATGCTGACGGCGCTGGACCATGACCCGGACGAGATCCGCCGCGAGGAACTGCTGGTCGCGCTGACCGGTACCCCGCTGCCCTGCCTGCGCGCCATCGATCAGGCGCACCGAAATCCGGACTGTCTCACGGGTGTTCGGGAACGGCTCGACCACGGTGATACCGCGGGCGCGCTCGCCGTCGTCGAAGGACTGCTCGGCCCCGAGGCCGTCCTGCGCGCGGGTGCGCTGCGCGACGAACTGGAAGCGTCCGCGCACCGACGGGTCACCTACGGCTTGTACCGGGCCGGGCTGACTCGGTTGGAACCGTGCGCCCCCGCCCAACCCCGCCCGCGCGATCGGCGCGCACATCCGCGCCACGCGACCACCCGCTGATCCCGCGACCACCGCATCTGCTTGCGCGGCGATGCGCACTACTCGTCAATCCCCGCTACCCATAAGGTGATTCATACATGTCGATCCACATCCTGCCCCACGTTCGCTCCGCCGATGCCGCACAGCTCGACATCGCCGACGACCTGCTCGCCCTGCTGGCCGACACCACCACCGAACCCCGCACCGACACCCAGCTCGAGGCGCTCACGCTGGCCGTGGCCGCTGATCTGCCGGTGCTGCTGTGGGGCGAACCGGGCATCGGCAAGACCGCCGCGCTGACCCAGCTGGCCGAGTCCCTGGAGCTCCCGCTGACGACGGTGATCGCGAGTGTCCATGAGCCGTCCGACTTCTCGGGTCTGCCCATCGTGGGTGACGATCCCGCCGAGCAGGGCGTGCCGATGGCTCCGCCGGACTGGGCGGTCCGGCTCGTCCGGGCGGGTCGCGGGCTGCTGTTCCTGGACGAACTGTCCACCGCGCCACCGGCTGTGCAGGCCGCGCTGCTCCGGGTCGTCCTGGAGCGGCGGGTCGGCGCGCTGACACTGCCGCCCGGTGTGCGGATCGTGGCCGCCGCCAATCCGCGCTCGTCGGCGGCGGACGGCTGGGAGCTGAGCCCGCCGCTGGCCAACCGGTTCGTGCACCTGCAGTGGACGCACGACCACGAGGTGGTGGTCCGCGGACTCGGCGGGGTGTGGCCGCGTGCGCGGATGCCCCGGCTCGATCCGGAAAAGCTCACGGAGGCCGTCGCTTTCGCTCGACGCGCGGTATGCGTGCTGCTCGCTGCCCGCCCGAAACTCGTGCATCAGCTGCCCACCACCGAAACCCGCCGGGGCGGGGCCTGGGCCTCGCCGCGCAGCTGGGATATGACCATGCGGCTCATCGCCTTCGCCACGGCGGCGGGCTCGTCGCGGGATGTGCTGTCGCAGTTGATCCGTGGCACCGTGGGGGACGGTCCGGGATTCGAGCTGCTCGCCAGCATGGACCGCATGGATCTGCCGGATCCTGAAGCGCTGCTTGCCGATCCGATGTCCGTGGCGCTGCCGGAGCGCGGGGATCTGCGGCAGGCGGTCCTCGACGGCGTGGTCGCGGCGGTCCGCAAGTGTCCGGACCGGGCGCGCTGGGACGCCGCGTGGGCGGTGCTGGTGCGGGCCGCGGATACCGGAGCGCCGGATCTGGTGGTCGTCCCCGCGACCACGCTTGCCACACTGCGACAGGACAATTGGGCGGTCCCGGCCTCGATCGACCGGCTCACCGGCGTGGTGTCGGTCTCGCAGCGCGCCGATCGCGCCGCCGACCTCGTCGAGGCGGGCCGATGACCGTGGAAGCACCGGCCACCCTGGATCTGGAGAAACTCTTCGCCGCCCGGCTGTACGCCGTCCGCGTCCGGCCCTACTTGGCGACCGCGCTGTTCGCCCTGCACATCGTGGAGTGCCGTCGAGTCCCGACCATGGGCGTGGACCGCTACTGGCGCTGCTATGCAGCACCGGCGTTCGTCGACCGCATGCCCGTCGAGGAATTGGCGGGCGTTCTCGTACACGAGGTATCGCACCTGCTGCGCGACCATCATGGGCGTGGTGAGCGTTTCGCCCGCGAGCACGAACTGACCGGAGCGGCGGAAGCCTTGCGCCGCAATATCGCCGCGGATTTCGAGATCAACGACGACATCTTCGGCGACGGGCTGGTCCGTCCTGCGGGTGCGGTCATGCCCGCCGATATCGGCCTGCCCGAGGGCAAGCTCATGGAGGAGTACCTGCGCGAATTCCGTTTCACCGCATACACCAACGATATGGCCTGGCTCGACTGCGGCAGCGGTGCGGACGGCTGGGACCGCGAGTGGGAGCTGGGGCCCGACGGCGCGGACGGTCTCAGCGAGCAGGAGCGCGACGGTGTGAGATTCCGTGTGGCGCAGGGCATCATCGGCCGGCCGGGCAACACCCCCGAGGGCTGGCGACGCTGGGCGCAGGAGGTCTTCCATCCGCCCCAGCCGTGGCGCGACCTGCTCGGCGCGGCGTTGCGCGCCGCCGTCTCGGCTCCCGGGGTCGGCGAGGACTACACCTACCGCCGCCCGGCCCGTCGTTCGGCGAGTCTCCCCGGTGTGGTGCTGCCCAGCCTGCGTCGCACGCCCCCGCGCGTGACCGTGGTCATCGATACCTCGGCCTCGGTCAGCGATACCGAATTGGGCAGTGCCCTACTGGAAGTCGCTGCCATCTCCCGTGCGATAGGCGGTCGCCGAGACCTGGTCACAGTGCTGTCCTGTGATGCCGCCGCTCGGATCGCGCATCCGCTGTGCGCGGCCGAGGGCATCCCGCTGCTGGGTGGGGGTGGCACGGATCTGCGCAGCGGATTCGCCAAAGCCCTTCGCACCCACCCGCGTCCGGACGCGCTCGTCGTGCTGACCGACGGCCAGACTCCGTGGCCGTCGGCCAAACCCTCGTGCCGGACCGTGGTGGGCCTGTTCCGGCGCAACAACACCCGGCGCTCCTACGATCCCGACTATGTTCCCGACGGCCCGCCCGCCTGTGCGCGGGTCGTCGAGATCGGTTGAGCTACTTGGCGTAATCGCTCACGCCCCACCAGTCGACGAGGATCACCTCCTCGTCGCCGACCACCCAGGCGTCGTGCCCGGACGGCAGTGCGGTGACCTGTCCGGGCCCGGCGTCGAATTCGGTGCCGTCGGCCATCAGAATGTGGATCGTGCCCGCCACGTGGTACTGGAAATGCGGGGCCAGGCACCAGTCGGTGCCCGCGATCGGCTTGACGTGCTCGGACCAGCGCCAGCCGGGTTGCAGGACGAGCCTGCCGATCTCCCGGTCGCCGACCTTCAGGATCTCGGCCCGGCCGTATTCGAAGGCGCGCACCTCGTCGGGTGCCGCGAAGTCACGATGCTCGGTATTCATCTCGCTCACTGATCCCATGCTTGGACGCCGGTCTCCCGGACGATGCGGCCGTCGGCGAGATCCAGGGTCGCCGCGCACAGCACCCGGGTGCCGTCGGGGTAGCGACAGGATTCGAAGAAATTCACCGTCACGCCATCGGTGACGGCGTGCTGGATCTCGTGTGTCATCTCGCGCCCGCACACATCGTCGAGGTAGGCCCCGATCTGGTCGCGGCCCCGCAGGACGAGCGGGTGGCTCGGCGGATTGTTCTGATCGATGAGCCGGATCTCGGCGTCCTCGGCGTAGAGCGCGCGCAATCCCGCGGAATCGCGCTCCTCGATACTGCGGCGGAATTCGTCGAGGTCGAATCCGCGGGCGGCTTCGGTATTGCTCATGATTACCCCTTCCTCGGTGTTTTCGCTGGTGGAGGAAGTGTGCGCGGCGTGCGTCAAATGCCCGTCAACTCGGCTGCGGCCGTGCGGACAGGGGGTTGCCAGCGCGGTGCCGGGGGCAGAGACTGAAGTCTCGCGGAGAGGGTGCGCGATGCTGCGGATACAGGTCCTCGGCCCCCTGCGGGTCGAACTCGACGGAAGATCGGTGGAACTGCCGGATCGGCGGCAACGCGTGTGCGCCCTACTGGCCTGGCTGGCCGTCCACCCCGGCCCACATCACCGTTCGCGCCTGGCGGGGGAGTTCTGGCCGGAGGTCCCGGAGGCCAATGCGCGAGCCAGCCTCCGCAGCGCGGTGTGGGCGTTGCGCGCCGCCCTGGGCCCGGCGGGCGGCTGCCTCGAAGCGGACCGCGACACCGTGCGCCTCGGCGGTGAAATCCGGGTCGACCTGGCGGAGTTCGAGCGCCTGGCCGCCGTCGGCGATCGTGTTGCGGCCGTGGAGCTGTGCCGCGGTGAACTGCTGGCCGGCTGGCACGAGGACTGGGTTGTCGAGCTGCGCGCCGAACACTCGCGTCGGTTGGCCGCAGCGCTGGGCGACTTGGCCGCTCGCGCCGAGGCCGGGAATGATGCCGGCGGCGATGTGCGGGCCGCGATCGGTTGGGCCCGGCGGCGTGTCGACCTCGACCCGGCGAACGAACTCGCCGGGCGTGAGCTGATCCGGCTGCTCTCCCTGGCAGGGGACGAACAGGAAGCGATTGCGGCCTACGCACGTCTGCGACGGGTGCTGAGCACGGAACTGGGCCTGTCGCCCTCCGCCGAGACGACGGCCCTCATGCACCGGATCCGCCCGCACGAACCCGCGGTCGCCCCTTGGTCTCCGCCCGCACAGCCACGCCCGGAGTTCATCGGCCGCGCCCGCGAACTGGAGCAGTTGCGAAAGTGCCTGGCGCGCACCGACACCGGCATCGGCCTCGTCGCCACCATTACGGGCGAGGGCGGGATCGGCAAGACAGCGTTGACCGAGGAAATCCTCGACGCCGCAGCACATCACGGTGCCCGGACCGCCGGCGGTGCGGCCGGTGGACCCGGCGGCATGCCGTACGAGGTGTGGTCCGCACTGCTGACCGACCTGCTCTCCGCCACCGATCCGCTGCCCTCGGACACACCGTGGTCCGCCGATCTGGCCCGGCTGGTCCCTGCCCTGGCGTCTCGCGCCCCCGTCGTCGGACCGGAGCACGATCGAATCCGCCTCTTCGAAGCCGTGATCGCCCTGCTGAGCACCCTGTCCGCACGTCACCCGCTGGCGCTCGCCCTGGAGGATCTGCACCTCGCGGACCCCTCCAGCCTGGACCTCCTGGGCTACGTAACCCGTCGAATCGCCCGCCACCCAATCCTTTTCGTCCTCACTCGCCGCCGCCTCCCGCCGAGCCCGCGCACCGAAGCAGTCCTGGGCGCACTACGCGCCAAGGGCAGCCTCGCGGCCGAAATCGAGCTGGGACCAATGGATTCCGATGATATCCGCGCCCTCGCCCAGCTCACCGCGGCCCGGACCGCGACCGGGGCATCCGCTACCCGCGCTCGGGTCGAACCGATCACCGCTATCGGCCTCGCCGCCGCAGCGTCGGCAGGCGCGCTGAACCCGGCGCAGCTGGCGGGGGTCGTCGCGGTGGCGGGTGGCAGCCCGCTGCTGGCGGTGGCCGCCGCGCGGCAGTTCGCCCTCGGCGAAGAAGGTTTCGCCACGGATCTGCGTGCTGCCACCCGGGCGGAGTTGGCGCGGTTGAGTGGGTCGGCCCGGTTGTTCGTGGAGTTGGTGGCGGTGGCCGGGCACGATATGCGTCGCGCGGAGATCGTGCGTTTGCCTGCTCTCGCCGATCCGGATCACGCGGCCACCGAGGCTCTGGGGTCGGGGCTGTTGCGAGTTCGTGAGGGGGCCATCGGGTTTCGGCATGCGCGGCTGCGGGCGGCGGTATACGAGGATATCGCCGAGCCGCTGCGGGCTCGGATGCATGAGGATCTCGCCGCCGCGTTGCGGGCGCGAGGCGTGCACGGCACTCGGCGGGCTGCCGAGATCGCGGGACATCTGCGCAGGGCTGGTCGCGATGATCTGGCGGTCGGCCACCTTGTCCATGCGGCCGCCGATGCGCGCGCGATGGCCGCGCTCGCCGAGGCTGCCGGCTTTCTCCGTGAGGCACTCGAGGTGGAGCCGGACAACCCTGACGCGTTGATCGAATTGGGGGAGGTGGAGGCGTGGCGCGGTCGGATGGAGGCCTCCGACGCCGCGTTCGATCGGGCACTGCGACTCATCTCCCCGCAGGACACGGGCGCTCTGGTCGCCGCCTGGTTGCGGCGCGGAATGTGGTTGCGCGGCGGGATCTGTCATCCGCGTGAGTCACGGCGTTCCTACCGTGCGGCATTGGATCTGCTGGAGCGCGAACCGGATTCGGATCCCACTATCCGGGCCGCGGTGCTGGCGGGATTGGCGTGGGCCGAATCGGTGGCCGGTGATCCGGATGAGGTCGCCGAATTGCTCGGTGCGGTAGGCGAACTCACCGAGGGCAGACCTCTCGGCGACCTGCTCTCCCATGATGTGGAGATGGCACGCGCGCACGCGCTGTTGCGTGCCGGGCAATTCGCCGAGAGTTTCGGGCCGCTGCTCGATGCGGCGGCAGCGGCCGGGCGGGCGGGGCGACCCGATCTGGCCTACAGCTGCTTGATCAATGCGGCGGGTGCGGCGGCGTGTGCCGGAATGTTCGAGCGGGCACTGGATTTCGCTGATCGATGCCTGTCGCTGGTGGTGCCGAACGATCTGCTGCGACTGATCGTGTACACGCAGTCCGGTCGCTGCGCGCTGCTGCGGCGGCTCGGGCGGTTGCCCGAAGCGCGTGCGGCCCTGGATGGCGCGGCGGCGGCCGCGGAACGTCTCGGCAGTGCGGATCTGGCCGGGCTGGTGCGGCATGATCGCGGCCTGCTGGCTCAGGCGTGCGGGGATCCCGATGAGGCGATTGCCCAGTTCCGGCGTGCGCTGAGTTCGGACGCACCGATCAGCCGAGCGTTGACCAGGCTGCACTGCGCCGAAATGCTCACCCGCACAGGCGATCTCATGGCCGCGGAGGAGGAGCTCCGGGAAGTCGCCTTGGAACCGGTGACGGCGGGCGACTTTCCCGACACCCTGGTGGCGCGAATGCAGCGCGTCCAGGGCCTGATCGCCCTCGCCCGCGATGATCGGGAGCTGGCCGTGACGCGCCTGCGGCAGGCGGAGCGGGCTTGGCGACGGCGCGTGGACGCGGGAAGCCCTACCGGAGAACGCTATTCGGCCACCATCGTCGATCTGGGCCGTCCACCGCTGGCCGCTTTCGTGGAACCCGACCGTGAGCTCGCTCTCGTGCTCGCGGACCTGTCACCCCTCGACCCCGCCGGGAGCGACCATGCCGAGCTTCGATGACCACGCGCACAGCGCCGCCGCCCCGGAGGATGTCTGGCAGCTGCTCTACGACCCGGGCCGATTCCCCGAATGGTGGGCGGGCATCGGATCCATCGATCCCGCACCGGAATCGCAGCCGGACCGCTACACCATGTACCCCGACGGCTACCCCGACTTCCCGATGCCCCAGACGCTGCGCACCGACCGCCACGACCGCCGCGTGACCATATCCTGCCTGGTCTCGGACCTGCTCTTCGAATGGCGGCTGGTCCCCGCCCGCACCGGCACCGACATCCACGTGCACGTCGAACTGCCGGAGGCCGAGGCCGCCCGGCTGGAGACCCAGCGGAGGATCGTTCGGGACTCGGTGTCCGCCCTGGCCGCGCTCGCGGCCGCCGGACACCCCTCCGCCGGGTCTGCCCCGTCGCGGTCCTAGCGCTGCGTCGTGGCCTTTTCCTGCTTCTCGTCCGGCCGGGCCATGCAGTGGAACTCCGTCGGCGTCATCTCCATGGCGTACTCGTTGTCGGGGCACTTCGACCCCATCCACATGCCGATATCGCACCGGTACAGCATGGTGTCGTCGTCCGGGTCGAGGGCGAACGATCCGGGGGTGCACAGCCCGGACGGGGCTTCCGCGTGCGCCGCGGCGGGTCCGCCGAGCATCGAGAAACCAGCAAGAGCACTGAGCACCGCGAGCGATGACAGTGCGGTCTTGACTGACATGTAACGCCTCCACTCTCTCTGTAGCCGATTGATCCCGAGGCAGCATAGTGAGATGTGAACTCCGGCGGGGGCGAATCCTTTTCGCGGATGGCGGCTCTTATGACTGTGCGGACAATCGAGTCCGGCATATCGGAGAAAGGGTTCACGATGATCGTAGGAATCGTGGTCGCGGTGGTCGCGGCCGTCTCGGTGTGCGGCTGTGTGCTGGTGCTGCGGCGGCGGAAGGCGCGGTCGCGTGGGTAGGGGAGCGGCGTCGTGGCCGGCGGCGCAGGTGGTCGCGGCGGCGCAGGGCGGGGATGAGGCGTCGATCGCGGCGCTGCTCTCCGGGGCGCATCCGCACGTCCGGCGGTTCGCGCATTCGCTGTGCGCGAGCAGCCAGGATGCCGAGGACGCGGCGCAGGAGGCGATGATCATCCTGTATCGCAAGATCGGGACATTGCGGGCGACAGCGGCCCTGGCCTCGTGGATGTTCCGGATCGTGCGCAACGAATGCCTGCGGCGGGTGGCGGAGTTGGCGCGCCGTGACGAAGCCGCCGCCGAGGCGTGGGTGTCCTCGGCCGAGGAGGATGTGCTGGCCCGGCTGGAGCTCGAGCGGGTGGCGGCGGTGATCGCGGCACTGCCCGTCGATCAGCGCCGGGTTCTGATCATGCGGGATGTGCAGGGCCTGCCCGGGAGCGTGGTGGCCGCGTCCGTCGGATTGAGCACGGCCGCCATGAAATCCAGGCTGCACCGGGCCCGTGCGGCGGTGCGGACCGAACTCGGCGAGCCGATCGAGGGGGTGCCGGAATGAACGGAGCACCGGACACTCGGTTCGCCAGCAGGTCCGTGCCCGCGCATCTGACGCGCGGAGTCCTCGGATTCGGTTCGCTCGTGGGCGCTCTCGCGCTGTCGCCAGTGGTCGGCTGGTTCAGCCTGCTTCTGCTGCCCCTCGGGGTGGTGGCGCTGCGCGGCTGCCCGGCCTGCTGGGTGATCGGGCTACTGCAGACGGTTTCGCTTGGCCGCCTGCGGAAGTCGTGCGAGAACGGCAGCTGCCAACTGGTCTCGCGGGGTCGTTGAAGCGCCGATCGGTGTTCGGCTCCGAATACCTGATCATGCGAAGGATGGCCGGGCTGGCCCTGGCGTTCACGATGGCCCTGGCGTGCGCGCCGGTTCACGCCGAACCGGTGTCGCCGAACGAATCCCGTATCGCCGCGTACGATCCCGTGGACGCTCGCCATCTGACCCTGCGGGTGTACTCGGCGGCCATGGCCCGCGAGATCACCGTGGAGGTGCAGCGCCCGGCCGACACCTCCCGGCCCCGCCCGGTCCTGTATCTGCTCAATGGCGCGGATGGCGGTGAGGGCACGGCGAATTGGGATCACCGCGCGCCGCAGGCCCTGGAGTTCCTGGCGGGCAAGGACGTCAACGTGGTGCAGCCGATCGGTGGATTCACCAGCTACTACACCGATTGGCGCGCACCGGATCCGGCGCTGGGCGTGATCAAGTGGAAGACCTTCCTGACCGAGGAGCTACCCCCGCTGATCGATTCGGCCCTGGGCGCGAACGGTTTCAACGCCATCGCGGGCCTGTCCACCTCCGGCACCTCGGTGCTGCAGCTGGCGATCGCGAAACCCGGCCTGTACCGGTCGGTGGCGTCCTATAGCGGCTGCGCGCAGATCAGCGACCCGCTCGGCTACGCCTTCGTGAACCTGGTGCTCGAGCAGGGCCCCGGCGACAGCATGAACATGTATGGGCCCCTGGGTGATCCGATGTGGGCGGCGAACGACCCCTATGTGCACGCCGACCGGCTGCGCGGGGTCGATCTCTACATCTCCAACGGCTCCGGCCTGCCCGGACCGCACGATGTGCTCGACGGCCCCTACTCGCTGCCCGGCTTCGACGGTCTGGCCCATCAGCTGACGGTCGGCGGCGTCCTCGAGGCGGCCACCGACTACTGCAGCCGAAATCTCCAGGCGCGCTTGACCGCTCTGGGCATTCCCGCCACCTACGACTTCCATCCGGTCGGCACCCACTCCTGGGGCTACTGGCACGACGCGCTGATCAATTCCTGGCCGGTGCTGGCCCGGGGACTCGATTCGCGGTGATGGATTCGCGGGGTTTCGGCGGCGGTCGGGGTGCAAATCGACTGCCGCCGAACCACTTCTGTGCTCAGACCACGACGTCGTCCGGCAGGGCGACGCCGCCGACGCAGCCGACGAACGACGCGTTCGGGCAGAAGGCGTCCACGCCCATCTCGTAGCGCGCGAAGGCCGTCCACGCCGCGTGCCGCACCCTCGTGAACTCGTCTTCGGTCAGCGTGCCGCCGCGCATGGCCTCGAACGCCCGCAGGATGGCGTCCCGTGCGATGAGCAGGGTCGGATTCTTCGGCGTCAATTTGAGCGCGTCGACGATCGCCTGCCAGGTCACCCGATAGCCGCGCGTTCGGTCGGCCAGCGCGCCGCTGACATTGCGGGTGAGCTGCATCAGTGCGGCACACCAGATTTCGCCCACATTGTGCACCGCCCGATAGGACAGGTCGGCATTGCCCGCGCCCGACACCTGGCCCGCCCGTTTCCCGATATCACCGAACGCGCCCGGGTACTGCTCGGTGTAGGGCCGCTGGCGGATGCCGCCCGGATCGTCGATCACCCAGTCGCCCACCACGGTTCGCTCCTCGGAGCGGGCGAAGTTGGTGATGGTGAGTGCGAAGAAATCCGACCAGCCCTCACCCATGGACCGCGACTGATCCTCGGTGAGACCGAGCCCGTCGAGCATGCCGCCCACCAGCCGGATGGTCACGCCGTGGCAGTACTCGTGGAACACCACGTCGGCGTCATTGGCGGTGTGCCGCCCGGAGTGCACGACCATGCCCATGTTCATGACCGAGCTGACGCCGTCCGCCGAGCGCGACATATTCGCGGTACCCTGTACCGCACCCGGATGCGCCTGTCCGATAACGGGATCCGCCCCACGCCCGTGCCCCGGCCGATTCACCTTCTGGAAGTTCCCCGACGCTTCGTCGAACCCCAGCATCATGAAGAAGTCGTGCATGTAGTTGCAGAAGTAGAAGATATTGGTGACGAACTGCTCGGGCGAGTTCTCGGCGGGCGCGAAGACGCCGTCGCCGTTGGTGGCGTCGACCACGAAGGTCTGCCGGGTCGTGCCGTTGATCGCGCGGCAGTTGTTGCCGTCGGTGGCCAGTCTGCCGTTCTGAATCTCGGTCCACGCCAATGGGAATCCGGACGGCATGTTCGGCGGGACCGGCATCGGGTACTGATCGGCGGGCAGCGGGAAGGGCGTCTGCACGAGGGCGCCCTGGGCTGGATTGTGCCGGAAGACCATTCCGCCGATGGCATAGGTGTTGGTGTCGAAGAAGTACAGGATCTCCGGCGTCTCCGGATCGGACCGGTCGGCGGCCACGAAAGCCTGGTACTGCGCGGTCAGATTCTCCCGGGACAGCGCGACGAGCCAGACCAGCCGCACATGCCCGCCCATGTACAGGTAGACCAGGCGCGCGGTGATGTCCTTCTCGAAGGATCCGCTGCTGAAGGTCATCGGCTGGTCATTGCGCGGCTGGAACGAGGTCCGCTCGTAGACATCCGCCGAAATATCGACGGCAGGAAGGGTTTCCGCACCGAAATTGGTGTGAATGGTGCGGGTGCGCGCGGCCTCCACCGCCGCCGCGCGCACGGCGGCCTCCGCGGGCACGGTCGGTTTCGCGGAGATGTTCGCGGGGATGCTCACCGTATCCCCGACGAGGCGATCGACCTCACCGCCCTCGTGCAGCCACACCTTCGGCGACATCGACCACACCTCGATGCCGTTCACCGTCTGGGTGAGGCTGACCACGCGCATACCCTCCGAGGTCACGGTGACCGTCGGATCGGCCTCGAATTCGACCGGCTCACCGGGCGCGAACCCGAGATCCGAGGCGACGGAGGCGGCGTACTCGCGGGCCGTGGCGATGTAGTCGGCGTCGGTGGCGGCGGGCCGGGCGAACGCCCGGTCCTCGGCGATGATCGATTCCCGATGTCCGGTGTACGGATTGGTCTGCGGCGCATCGGGTTCGGCGGGCACCTCGTCCCCGGCGATATCGGGCGGCCGTGGGACGCGGAAGTCGGCATTGCGCCGATCGATGATGGCGGTCATGGCAAGGTCCTTTGCTGCGGGTGATCAGAGTCCGGCGAGGGTCAGGGCGGTGGCGGTGACAGCGCGCGCGATGGATGCCGCGTACTCGGCATCATGATCGGCGTCGTGCACCGTGTCACCGGGTTGGTGATATCGGCGGGTGCCGGTGGCGGGTGCGGTGTCGGCGAAGAAGTTCTCCGAGACGCACACCGCCGCCCAGCCGCGCTCGTGGAAACTGGCGTGATCGCTGCGGCCCGCGGCGGGATCGTTCACGGTGAGCGTTTCGACCTCGAACTCCGGGGCCGCAGTGGCGAAAGCCTCGGCGAGCATGGTCGCGAGCGCCGCGGACCCGATGGCGGCGGGGCCGGGCACGGTCGAACCCGCATGCAGCTCGACTTTCCTTGTGCCACCCTGGAATCCGGCGATCATGTCCATCTGGAACACGGCGGCGATGCGGTCGCCGGCGGCGGCCGCGGCACGCGCATAGGCCTTGCTGCCGACGAGACCCTGCTCCTCGGCATTGAACAGCACGAAGCGAATGGTCCGATTCGGTTGCCGCCCCGCGGATACGAGCGCACGCAGGCATTCGGCCGCGCACAGCACCCCGGCGGTGCCGCTGCCGTCGTCGTCCGCACCGGGCGCGGGGTCGACTCCGGGCCGATAACGCCGCGGATTCCCGGCGTCGTCGACGAAATCGCCGTTGGCCGCGGTGGAATCGAGGTGGGCGGTGATCAGGACCGCATCCGTGCCGGGTACCTCGAGCTGGGCCTCCACATTGTCGAGCAGATGACCCCGCCACGAGAACCGGTGCAGCCGCACCGCGAACCCGAGGCTCGTGAACCGGCCGGCCAGCGCCGTCGTGACCCGCGGGTTGTCGGCGCTCGCCGCATCGCGGCCACGTACTGTCAGCGGCGCACCGTCCACCAGCGGCGCCGCGCCGGACAGTCGTGCGACATGCCCCCGCAGCGCCGGGGCGGTGATCGCCTCGCGAATCGCCTCCAGTGCGCCATCGAGCGCGAAACCACTGCCGCCCACTATGATTGGTGCTTCTTCCGCTCCCGGCAGCAGATTCGGGTCGGCAAGTAGCCGTTCCGTGTGCCCGTGCCCGGTATCGGGGATGTGGATATCCTCGACCACGGTCTCCGCATCGGCGCAGAGATATGCGCCACCGGCAGCCGGTCCCAGCAGGGTGACAGCGGATTTCAGCCCGTCGGTCGCGCCCGCGACGAAGTCGAGAACCGCCTCGGCACGCCGCCGCGCCGCATCGCCGGCCGACTCCGGTCCGCCGGTCCGCGCCGCGAAACCCTCAGGTGTGGAAGGGGGTTCGCCAGGTCGTCCGCCGGACCCATCCCCGGTCGTGCCGCGCGCGGTGGAGGCTGGTCTGCCTGGTCCGGCATCGGGGCGGTCGGGTCCGCTGTCAGATCGTGCGGGCGGGCTGTCGGGGCGGTCGTCGCGCACGAGAAATGCTGCGGTGTCGCCGACTTCGGCCTCGGGATCGACGGTGAACCCGGCCTCCTGTGCGGCCCGCACCCCCTGCTCGGTCACCATGGCGAGCACCATCTGATCTGCCGCGAGATGCACCGGCACGATCTCGCTCGCGTCGGCGACTGTGCGCAGCCGGGCCGAGGTGTGCTGCTCGTCGAGATGAATCCTGGCCCACAGCACGGTATCCCCGCGCACGGCGGCCGGGGCGAACACCGGATGTGGGGCCGTCCGCATTCCCACCCGGCGCGCCATGGCGCGCTCGGCGGGTTCCTCACCGAGGAACACGCAGTCGTCGGCGACCCCGCCTGCCGCGGCCACGGCCGCGTCGAAGATCGTGCGGGAAGTTTTCGCGCCCCAATGGATGAGCGCGCCCTCGAAGATGTCGCCGAAGGTCGCGGTGAGTGCCGCCGCCGCCCGTGCCGGAGCGGCCGGATCCGCGCCCGGATTCGAGATGATG
The DNA here is from genome assembly GCF_016741815.1 of Nocardia acididurans. GTDB lineage: Bacteria > Actinomycetota > Actinomycetes > Mycobacteriales > Mycobacteriaceae > Nocardia > Nocardia acididurans. The sequence continues at coordinate 14,623 of NZ_JAERRJ010000020.1, read as the reverse complement.
CCCAGCCGATGCGGCGGGCCCGCCGCCAGCACCTCGCGGACCCGGGGCAGCGGCCGGAACCGGAACGAACCGTCCGCCCCCACACTGGCCTCGGCGAGTGTCCCGCCGATATCGAAATAGAGCACAGCCATTGTTCCCCTCCGGATTGTGTGGCTACCGCTGGCTGGGCAGTAGCGGGATCGTGACGGTCGGATCGCCCAGAATGACCAGACTCTGCCGGTCGATGGCGGTGAGCAGCGCGTAGGTCGCGCGATCGCCCGCGCCCGGTGTGAACGCGTCGACCTCCCTGCGCGCCTTGGCATATCGGGCGTAGAGCTCACCGACGCCGCGATAGTGCGAATCCAGTGCCTGCCCGATCCGCTGGCGCAGGAACAGATTCGGATACATCGAGTTGACCAGCGGCATGGTCAGGGGCTGCCCGTTCGTCGGTTCGATGAGCGTCCAATCGAAGGTCGGCTCGACATGACCGATGAAGGCGCGCAACGGTTTCTGCGCGCCGAGCAGCCGGGTCGGTAGCGGCGCGACAGCCGCCCCGAGCTTCCCGACCGCGTCCACGACCTTGAAGGCGGTCGAATTCGATTGGAGCAGACCGGTATACGAGGTGCCGTCATTGCTGCCCGCCGAACAACACGCCTGCGAATACCACACCGCGCCCGCGGGTTGCCAGGCCGCGAGCAGCGCGTCGATGTCGAGCGTCGTGTGGTCGGCGTCCACCGGTGAACCCAGGGTCGCGCGCATGGCGTCGGCATTGCCGAGGGGGCCGGTCTTACCGTGGCTCGTCGTGACGATCACCGCGGGCCGGGTGGCCGCGAGATCGGCGACGAGCGCCGCGCAGGTGGCCGCCGCATCCATACGCCGGGTCACGGCCAGTTCCGGATCCGTGGCCATTCTGACAGTGAGGAAGTCGCCGACCAGGCGCTGCATCGAGGCGGTGATCGCGTCGACATTGGTACTCCAGATCAGCGGTGTGCCCGGTTCGGCGGGCATATCCGCCCACTGCGAGAGCAGCGCGTCCACATAGTTGGCGAGTTCGGCCTCCGGCAGATCGAGCCTGCCGACGTGCTGACTGCGATTCAGCGAGAACTGCACCTGCCACGGCACCTCGGCGGGGGATCCGACGATCAGCAGAAACTTGGGAATCCGGCCCCGCTCCGTACCGAATTCGCTGACACCGATGGTGAGCGGCTGGTCGGTGCCGTCGCTGTAGTACCGCATCAGCGACTGGTCGTTGCCGGGCACGGCGCGGAGCACCGGCGCGATGCCCTGCGGCGCGAATTGCGCACCGCGCGAGGCGAATATCCGACCGCGCTCGGCGAGTAACCGGCGAATCGGCGGGGGAGCGTCCAGGCCCGCGGCCTTGTCCGCGGCGGACAGTTCCGCATTCTCCGCCAGCACCACGCCCCACCCGACGGCGGGATCCTGCCAGTCGCCGGGGTCGACGGCTTTCGGCGCGAGTGTTTTCCTTTGTGCCAGTGGCCTCGTCGCTGTTCCCCAGTCGGCCGCGTCCGCCGCGAGATCGCCGCTCACCGCACTGTCGCCGGTGAAGGCGTTGAGCGTGATGGTCGCGGGCAGCGGTGCGTCGGGCAGCGGCGGCGTCTCGGGCGGTACCCCGACCTCCGGCGGCGGCGTCATTTCTCACTCACCGCCCGCAGATCCGCGGCGACCTCCGGTGCGTCGGCGGCGATCAACTCGGCCAGTCCGTCGATGAGCCGGGTCTCGCTGAGGGCCTGCTGCACTTGCGGTTCGGTGACTCCGGCGGCGGCGACCTCGAGTGTGAACGGACCGCGCCGGGTGTACATGACGGGCACCGTCCAGGCGTCCCCCTCGGCGGGATTGTGCACGTGGATGTTGCGTAGCTGCCGGCGTGCGCTCAACATTGTCTCCGCCCAGGCGATTTCGCTCCTGCCCGCGCCCCGGGCCAGGATCTCCGCGATCCGCGCGAAGACGCTGCGGTAGAACCCCGCCGAGAACACCACCGCGTCCGATACGTCGATCAGGCGCTTCATGCCGATGGCGACGGGAACTCCGGTGTTCACGAATTCCTCGGCGTGGGTGAGCACTTCGCTGCCCGCCTGCGCGCTCCTGCACGCGTTGAGGTGGACCATCCAGGTGTTGTTCCGCGACACCTGCTGGGCGATTTCGATCGCGGTCAGAACGACCGAGCTCGTGCCCGCGTTGAAGTCCGACGCGGTGGCGAATTCCAGTACGGCCTGTTCCTCGCGGACCGCGCCGTGACAGAAGATGTGCAGTAGATGCGGTCCGCACGCGTCGATGCGGGACACCAGCGGCATCGGATCGTCCGGACCGGGCAGCGGGATGATGCGCTCGGGCGGGAGGTGCCCGCGCGCGGCGGCGACCACATTTCTGTCGCCGGTGATCACGGTCAGCTCGATCGGCAGCTCGGCGGGTGCGGCCTGGACCGCGCCGAAGATACTGTCCCACTCGGCTTTTCCGTCCACGCCGACCGCGGAGATGACCGAGACCATTCGCAACGGCGGCGCGAAAGGCACCTCGGTGGCGGAATCGATACTCCCGCTCCGGGGGAAGCGCGCGATCGGCCAGCGCGGATCCAAGGCCAGGAACTGCTTGGAGCGCCGCAGCGCCTCCCACGAGAGCGGCACCGCGGTGTCGACGCCGATGAAGAAATAGATCGGCACACTCGGTTCGCCGACGGCGACCGCCAGCGCCCGGTCGAAGGCCTTTTCGATTCGGTCGTGCTTCACCAGCAGATCCGCCAGCGCCTCACCGACTTTCAGAATGCTCTGCGGTCCCTCGAGCGGTGTGATCCCGGACAGATCGAGACGCTTGGTAGCCCGGTCGACGCCGTCGGCCTCGACGAAATAGGTGGGTGGCTCACCATCATCCAGCGAGGGCTGGATATTGACGACGATCTTCTTCATGGCTCACGCTCGGCATGTCGTTCGACCACGGCACGCACCTTCTCCAGGCCGGATTCGATTCCGGCGTAGTAGGCGGCCTCGTTGGGATTCGAACTATCGGCCCAGTCGTGGAACCGGCGCAGTTCGCCCTCTTTCTGCTCGATGTATCGCTGTGCCGCCCCGAGCCAGGCGGGGGTCGCGTCGCGGTCGAAATGTTTGCTGACAGCGGCGGATCTGGTCATCGGCGCACGGTTGGACAGCGGTTCGGCCGGTTCCCGCCCCGCCGGTCTGCGGACACGGCGAGGCTGGGCGTACAGCAGGATCCGCGGGCTGGCGGGCGGTGCGGCGGGGCGGAAGTCGGCGAGGAAGTCATAGCATTCGGTCAGCTCGGTGGTCCCGGTCGCGTCCGCCGGTTCGTGCAGCAGCACGGGGCCCGCCCGCATCGCGCCGAGATCGTCCGCGACACGGCGCAATCCGTAATCGGAGTAGTTGCCCGCCGGCCGGGTGAAACCGACAGTGAGCGCGCCCATCCGGGTGAGGAACGCGGCGATCTCGCCTGCCTGCACCATGGTCGGTGCGGTGTCGGGGTCGTCGGGCCGATAGGGGAGGGTGAGCGCGCCCTGCGCGCCCAGCTGCGCGCCCGGGACGACGAAATGCACCGCGTCGGCACTCCGCCCGGCCAGCGCCCGTCGGATCCACCGGAACCACGGATTGCGCAATTCTCCTGTGTAGGACAATCTTTCGGTGGGCTCGACGGGATACAGCGTGGCGTTCGGGGCCGCGGCGACGATGGCGCGCAGACTCGCGCCCACCCGCGTATCGCAGAAGACGTGCAGGCGGATGTGCTCCACCCGGGCCAGCGCCGCCAGCGCATCCGGTATCTCGCCGGGCAGCGCACCGGCGGGCGCGGCGGCCACGAACACCAGATCATAAGTGGTCGTGGACTGTTCGGGATCCGGGAAGACGTCGGGCAGCCGAAGCAGTGGCCGATCGGTGGCGGGCTGCAGCGCATGCTCCCACGGGATCGCGCCCAGCGTGCCGTACGGCTTGACCAGATGCAGCCACAGCGGATCGCCGTCGACCAGTTTCGCGCGCGTCCAGCCGCCGATCCATGCGGCCACGCCGGGCGGAACGAACAGTCCCGACGCCACCGACTTCGTCGTCGCGCCGTAACCGAACTCGGACAGCCAGAGGGTGCGTTCGTCGTGCACCTCCGGCTGCCCGTCCACATTGACGAGCAGTCGCAGCTGGGCGCACGGCGTCCTGTGCTCCATGCTCAGGCGCACCGCCACCACCGGTAGCGAGTACTCGCGCTGCATCTCGAAGGCCATCGCTCACCCCCGCACCAGGGTGAACAGTGCCCATGCCGTCGACGGGGATGCGATATCGCCGTGCCCGCGGATGGTGCGGGATCCATTGATCGCCAGCACCTCCGGCCCGTCGAGCGGGTACGGGTCACCCGGATCCTTGATCGGGACCTCGGTGAAGGACACCGCGCCACGCGGACCGTAACCACCCAGCGCGGCATACTCGTTCGGCGGCTCGTCGGCCGCGATGCCGATCTCGCCGAGGTCCTTCCCGCGCCGCAGCGCGAGGTGGAAGGTCTTGTGCAGCGCGAAATCATGGACGCTGAAGGTGCTCATGATCGGCTGTCGCACGAACTCGACCGCCCTGCGATAGCCGCCCTCGGGATTCGCGGCGGAGAAGCACAGATGGTTCACGGCGGGCTGGAGCAGCAGCAGGGAATCGACCGGCCGTGGCAGCGGACCGCCCGCGGGCCGCGACACCGCATTGAGCAGCACCCGTGCACCGTAGGAATGTCCGGTCAGGTGCAATCGCGTTGCGGCGCTTGTCGCTTCGAGCATCTCGCGCAGCAGCGTGCCCACCCCGGCCACGCCGACGGCGCCGGCGCGATCCTTCATCTGGAACACCGTGAGCATCCGGAACAGAGTGCGTGGATTGAGTTTGTCCAGGAATCCCGCGGCTTCGGCGGTCCCGAGCGGCCTCGCGAGCGGGCGGCCGAAATCTCCCGGTGAAGCGGGTAACGGCGGCCGGTCGGCGAGCCGCGCCTCGAGGGTGGCCCAGGCGGAGAGGACATCGTCGGTGTCGCGGTTGTCATCTCCGGGCAACTCGGCGTCGCCGCCCGCGAATACCCCGTGCAGCAACCCGACCAGTCGCCGCCCGTCCGCCTCGTCCACGGTGGCGGGCTCCGCCAGCCGGTAGAACTCGGCGCGCTCGCCGGGCTCGACGAGCCCCGCGAAGGCCGACTCGAGCGCGATGCCCGGCTCACCGATGGCGTCGTTGACACCGGCGATATCAGGCCCCTTCTCCCACGGCAGCTCCATTGCTGTCGACGGCCAGAAGATTCCGACCAGAACTGGTCGGTATTCGCGGTCGAGTTCGAGGTGATGGTCGCGCACCAGCTTCTGGAACACGGCGATGAATTCCCGGTACTTTCCGAGTGCCTCGTTCCAGCTGTTGTTCCACCCGTGGCTGAAAACGAAGGCGTCGGTGAATGTTCCGGTGCGCAATGCGTCGATCAGATGCTGTTGCGTCAGCGGGCTCGTCGATCTGCCGTCGGCATCGAATCGGAGTGTGTAGAACGGGGCGCGGAAGCCACCGGTCGTCGGGAAATGATCGAAGGGGCCGGTATTCGGAGGCATGGCGCACCTCGTTTCACGATGTCCTGTGCGAGCACGTTCAGTGTGCGCCCGATCGCCCATGATCATCGTGAGTATTCGACTACCCGAATTCGGGTAGTGCGCTACGCGTGCCGCCGCACCCGGGCGCGTCCTACCGTCAGGCCCATGGCCAGGTACATCATCGGCTCGGGGGACACTCTGAGCGCTATCGCTTCCCGACTCGGCACGGGGTTGGCGGCTCTGGTGGCCGCGAATCCGCAGATGTCGAATCCGAACATCGTGCACCGCGGGCAGATCGTGGTAATTCCGGGGAAGACCGCCGGAGCCGGGGCGGGATATGTGGTGCAGGCGGGGGATACGGTGAGCGCCATAGCGTCTCGCTTCGGCGTAGGTACCGCGGCACTCGTGGCGGTCAATCCGCAACTCACCGACCCGAATCTGATATTCGCCGGGCAGATCGTATCGATTCCCGGGCCGAACGGCCGGTTCGGTTCACGGTATGTGGTGCAATCCGGGGATACGTTGAATGCCATAGCGTCTCGATTCGGCCTCGGCACCGCAGCCCTGGCGGCCGCGAATCCACAGATTTCGAATCCGAATGTGATTCATCGCGGGCAGATCCTGGTCATTCCGGGGAAGGCCGCCGTGCCCGGTCCGGAATACGTCGTGCAGTCGGGGGATACGCTCGGCGCCATCGCCGCCCGGTTCGGCGTGCGCGCGGCCGAACTGAACGAGGCGAACCCGCAGATCGGCAATCCGAACCGGATCTTCCCCGGGCAGATCATCGCCTTCGTGTTCACCCGTGTGCGGCGCAATATCTGGACCCTGCACGACACGGCCCCCTGGCATCCGGTGATCCACGCGTACGCGCGCGGAGTGGCGATCATGCGGGACCGCGCCGCCGCCGATCAGTTCGACCCGACCGGCTGGATCTACCAGGCCGCCATCCACGGCACCACCGTCAACCCGGACAACTTCCGCAACCGGTGCCAGCACCAGTCCTGGTTCTTCCTGTCCTGGCACCGGATGTATCTGCGCTGGTTCGAACGGATCATCCGCGCCGCCCTCCAGGAGGCCGCCGATGTGGACGACGTCACCAAACTGACCTGGGCGCTGCCGTATTGGGACTACAGCAGCGACGACATCGCCCGCCGTCGGCTGCCGCAGGCCTTCCTCGACCCCACCCTGCGCGACGGCGTGACCCCGAACCCGTTGCGGGTCAACGGAAGAACCCTCAACAACGGGGCGGCCCTGCCCGCGTCGGCGGTCGCGACGGCCGCTGCGCTCGCCCCCGTGCCGTTCGCCGGGATCGGCGGATTCGCCGGTGGCCGTACCGGATTCAGCCACTCCGGCGAGGATCCGGGCTCGGCCATGGGGCCGCTGGAGGGCACGCCGCACGGCGCCGTGCATGTCCAGGTCGGCGGCCTCATGGGCGCGTTCAACACCGCCGCCCTCGACCCGATCTTCTGGTTGCACCACGCGAATATCGATCGCCTGTGGGAGGTCTGGCGCACCCTGCCCGGCCGCGCCGACACCACCGAACCGGCCTGGCTCACCGGCGTGACCTTCCACTTCCACGACGAGAACGCGACCCCGCTCACCGAGCAGAGCCGCCACGTCCTGGAAACCCCCGCGCAGCTGCGCTACCGCTACGAGGACATCTCCACCCCCGAGGCCCTGGAGGCGGCCGTGGCCCCCGCATCCGAACCGGAGCATCCGCCCGAACTGATCGGCGCCACCGACACCGCGCTCGCGCTCGTCGGCGACACCGCCACCGTCGGCCTCGGCATCTCCGCACCGGAAGGCCCGCTCGCCGAGGCGGCCCTGCCCGTCACCCACGCCTACCTGCAACTCGAGCACGTCACCTCCGACGCCCCCGCCGGTGTCACCTACGGCGTGTACCTCGACGCCCCCGACGGCGACCCCGCCACCGACGACGCCCACTATGTCGGCGTCGCCTCCTTCTTCGGCATCGAGGAAACCCGGAACCCCGACACTCCGCACGCCGGAATGCGTCTCGGCTTCGACATCACCGACCTCTACCACCGCCTGGTCGCCGAGGGCCGCTGGACCGACCGGATCACCGTCACCTTCGTGGCCCAGCGCGTGGACCCGCCCGACGAGGCCTTCGACCTGCCCGACGACGAGGAACCGGCCACCCAGGACCCGGGCAACGTCCGCGTCGGCCGCGTGAGCGTATTCCTGCAATGACCGCGCTCGCGCCGAAACCTGGCCTCCGGCAACGCTTCCGGTGGAATCACCCCGAACTGTCCCTGGCGATCCTCGCAACGTCCGCGTGGGTCGCGGTGGTCCTCCTGCACCTCCGGGCCGGACACCCGGTGGCGCACGCCCCTGCGACACACCATCGTGGAGCAGCGAATTCGATCGGCCCGCCGCCGTTTCCGTACTCCGTGACGGTCTGGTTCCTGATGGCGACGGCGATGATGCTCCCCACCGTGCTTCCTGCCGCACGGTCGATTGCCCGCAACGGGAAATGGAAACGCCGCCGCCGCGGCCCGGCCCTGTTCGCCCTCGGCTACCTGGCAACCTGGACCGCGTTCGGAGCTGTCCTGCTGTACGCGATACGCGTGGCAGGCCCGAAATCACCTGACCTACTGCTGGTTTCGGCCGCACTGCTGCTCGCGGCGCTCTGGGAGTCGACCCGCTGGAAACGTCACTTCCTGCGGGCCTGCCACCGCATCCCGCCCATACCACCCGACGGCCCGCGCGCCGACCGGGCGTGCCTGCGCGCAGGATTCCGAAACGGCCTGCACTGCATGGGTTCCTGCGCCCCGATGATGCTCCCGATGGCCCTCGCGCCCCACGCCGCCGCCCTCCCGCTGATGCTCTTCCTCACCGGCCTGATCTGGGCGGAGAAGTCGCTGACGAGAGCGGCCGACCACCTCCGGCTGTTCGCCGGACTCCTCGCGGCAGCCGCTCTCGTCCTCTCCGCCGTGGCACTCACCGCCTGACGAGCAGCCGACGCCCGAGAACGCGCGGATGAACGACCGGGCGGCCTCGTCGGCCCACCGCGTGTGGGGTTATGCGGGGGCGATCAGGAAGTTGGCGATATAGGTGCTGGCCAACTCGGGGACGCCGCTGTTCTGGGTTTCGGCGGCGGTCACGATGTCGTAGTGGCGGTATCCCGCGATGAATTTCGCGTTGTAGGGGAGCAGCCCGCCCAGACCCGCGTTCTGGACCGGTGAATCACCCGAGAGCAGGGTGAGGTTGCGGCGGCCCGCCGGGGTGGACTGCCAGCGGTCGCCGTGCAGCAGGAAATTCAGGATGCCGCCGGAGCGGTACTGCATATTCGACAGGTCGCCGTCACGGCCCAGGCCCATGGCGAAGACCATGTCGGTGATCAGGCGGATCGGGGTGTACTGCTCGAAGAAGTCCACCGGCTGCCAGCCGGGGTTCATGGAGCGGGCGAACTGGCCGATGTCGGTCACCTCGTGGTCGCGGTCGGTGGGTGCGCCGCGGCCGAGATCGGGGCCGTCGATGGAACTGGGCCAGACCTGGTCGTAGTTGCGCCAGCCACAGCGGGCGGCGTGGTCGGCGGGGACATAGTTCTGGCCGTAGCCGACGCGCAGCGGAATGACGAACAGGGTGGGTCCGAGGATCGGCACCGAGGCCAGGCCATTGGGAACCGGGTAGGTTTTGCCGGAGACCGGGCAGTCGTAGAAGCCCAGGCCCGCCTGCAAGACGTATTCGGCGGAGTTCTGGTCGAACAGCATGCCCAGCGCGGCGGTATTGCTCAGGGTGAAATCGCGGGGCAGGTTCGCGCCGGTGAACAGATCCAGATAGTCCTTGCCGTAGAACGCGCGCATCCACGGTTCGGTGCGCAATTCCGCGGGCACCAGCGCGCCGATATCGCTGTCACCATCGGGATCCTGATCCGCGGCCATGGCGGCGAGCTGGTAGGTGTTCATGATCTCCGAGGCGGCCAGCACCGGCCACTGGGCGCTGCCCAGGCCGTTCTGCAGCAGCAGGTTGATCGCGTTCTTGACCAGACCGCCCGCCGCGGACGCGAACTGGTCGATCAGCCCCGTGCCGGACAGACCGGCCGGATCGGTCATGGCGAATCCGTCCTCGGGGATGATGCCGCCGCCGCACAGGTTGAATCCGGAGGCATCGGAGACGCCGGGATCGCCGGCGAAGTTCCAGGCCATCATCGGGCCGGTGAGGAACGCGCCCAGGGAGTGGCCGCCGCAGAAGCTCTTGACGCGCTGCGCGGGATCGGGCAGCAGATGCTCGATCACCACCCGCCAGTCGTCGAGGGTGAGCGCGAGGCCGTACTCCCCGAGGTAGGTCAGATCCTGCGGCGTCTGGTACCGGTAGGTGCGGCCGTCGACGGCCGCACCCTGGAAGTAGTAGCCCGCCGCGACGCGATAGTCGCCCGCCCGCTGGGCGGCCTCCCATCCGGTGCGGTCCTCGGCGCAGTTGGCGCGGCGCTCGAGCGAGATGTACTCGACGGACTTGCCCTTCGCGGCGGCCTTGCGAACCACCTGCGGCGCTTGGATGTTCAGATTGGCCGCGCCGGAGTAGGTGCCGGGCTGAACGGTCAGCACCGCCTCGGCGTCGGCGCTGTGCTCGGGACCGGACTTCGCGCGGTAGCGCACGAAACCGATCCAGTCGCAGGCTTCCGGATGCGCCATGGTCGAGTACGGGCTCGGATAGTGCAGGCGCACATAGGTGGCCTCCACATCGTCACCCAGACCCGGATCGCCGGTGATCGGCGTGGTCTCCACGCGATCGGGCGCGCCGAGCGCGGGGGCCGCCGCCACCCGGGCCGGGGGCGTCAGCACCGCCGCCGCGCACAGCGCCGCGATCACGACCGCCAGAGTTCGTGCGGCCCGGTTCATCCCAGGCTCCTGACGAACAGCGCCAGCTGCTGGCCGCTGTAGTCGGGCTGCCCGTCGTTCTGCACCGCGGCCGCGCCGATGGTGTCGATGTGGGCATAGCCGGGCAGGCTGACGACCTGCGCGGTGGACGGGGCGGGGAAGAAGGTGGCCATGCCGGCCTGCACCGGGCTGTCCCCGGCGAACGCTACGAAATACGGCTTGGTGCGGGCGAGTCCGCGACCGCGTAGCGGGGCCATCTCACCACTGCGGGAACCGCCGTAACCGGCGGCGATATCGATGACCAGGCGGTTCGGGAAGTAGGTCTCCCAGTACGCGCCCGGCGATCCGGTGGCCAGCTGCCGGGCGGCGTCGCGGATATCGGCGACCTCGTGATTCGGAGTGGTGAACGGGACGCCGCGCACCTCGTCGTAGTTGCGCCAGGTGTAGAGCACGGTGCGGTCGGTGGGGTAGACCCGCTGCTGGTTGCCCGCGCTGATCCGCAGGAACGAACCGAACAGCGGAAGTTCGGTCACCTCACCGGGATTGGGGAACGACTTGGTCATCACCGGACCGCCGTCGAGCGCGCCCGCACCCTGCTGCTCGATCGAGAAGTTGTTGGAGTTGTTGTCGATCAGCATGCCCAGCATCGCGGTGTTGGTGAACCGGAAGTCGCGGATGCTGCCCGACCCGTCCGCGCCATTGGTGGCGAAGGATGTCCAGGTCGGCGCGGTGAGATAGTTGAGCGTCGCGTCGATGACGAACTCGCGCGGCAGATGCGCCAGCAGTCGACTCTCCGCGTCGGGATCCAGATGCGCGGCGAGCCCGGCCAGCCGCATGATCATGAAGGCCTCGGTGCCGATCGCGGGGATCCCGCCGAGGGTGCGCGGCAGCACACCCGCCCCGAGCCCGGCCTGCAGGACGGCGTCGGTGGGCGTGACGAGCGCGTTCGCGATATCGCGCAGCACCGGAATGTGCTGCAGCATCACGGGATCCGACGAGATCATGGAGTCCTGCGCCGCGAACGCCGCGCACTGATCGGCCCCCGCACCCGCCGCCCCGAAATCCCAATCGGCGAAGAACCCGGTGACCAGACCGCCCAGCGAGATCCCGGTGCACACATACTTCTGCTGCCGCACAGCACGTTCCGGGACCTCATGGCGCATGACCTCGAACTGGTCCCACACCACCCGCTCCATCCCCATCCAGTCCAGGATCGCGAGCTGATCATTGGTTCGGAACCCGGGGAACCGCTGTCCGTCGAGGACTTTGCCGTTGAAGTAGTAGTCGACCGCGTCGAGGTAGTCGCCGCTGCGCAGCGCGTAGTCGAAACCGAAGGTCTCGTCCAGGCAGGAGCTGCGCCGCGCCAGCGCCCAGAACTCGATGTGCTGCCCCATGTTTCGCGCCGAGCGCACGGTGTTCGCGCCCACGCTGTCGGAGTTGACGGCCCCGCCGCCGAGCCCCTGCTCCTGGATCACGACGTGTTCGGCCCCCGCCGAATCGGCGGGTCCGTCGATCGCGCGGTAGCGCAGATAGCCGACCCGATCACAGGCCGCGGGATGCGCCGGAGCGTTGGCCGGCAGCGGCAGCAGATAGCTCACATACGAGACTGCGACGCCGTCTCGCGTCTCCAGTACTTGTTCCTGCCGATCCGTCGCGGCGCTTGCCTGCTCCGGATCCGCGTGCCCGACCACGGGATCGACCGCAAACCCCGCGCCGACGGCGATCGCGAACGCGGTCGCCAGTCGGACGCTTCGTTGCGCCCACAGCTTGTTCCTCATGGTTCGGGATGGTTTCAGAGAATTGCGAGCACACCGGTTGACGTTCGGATGGAATCGGTCCGATCGCTTTGTGCATATGCAGTTCGCCCCAGCTCCGGGCAGCCGGGGCGGGGTGGATTTCGCGGTGGTGCCGCGGTGCTATATATTCCTGCCTCGCAGCTGGTTCGCCGTGGTGGTGTCGAAGGAGCCCCTGACCCACACGACGGCGTCGAAGTCCGGATACCTCGCGTGAGCGGGGGTAACCGGGTGAGAGGGAACCCGGTGGGAATCCGGGACTGTCCCGCAGCGGTGAGCGTGAACGACAGCCGTCAACTACGCACTGGGTATGTATTTGTCCTGGGAAGCGACGGCCGGTAGGCAGAGCCCGGACATGGTGCCGGGTCGATCCACACCGGATCGATGCGCGCGAGTCCGAAGACCTGCCAGTCGCGCCGGATACGCCGTATCCGGCGGTCGTCGCCTCGTGGATCGGGCGTCGCGCCGAGTGGAACCCGGGCACGGGAATGATGCTGTGGGCTCCGATCAGCGCGCACTCGAATGGGTGGTGGCCATCTGGCTGTCGACCATGGAGTTCAACCATGCTGAACCCTGAAAACGCTTTCACCGCAACGGTGCTCGGGCTACCGCGCATCGGGCCCGCGCGGGAACTCAAGAGGGCCGTCGAGTCCTACTGGGCCGGGCGCATCGACGCGGACGCGCTGCACGAGATCGCCCGGGGGCTGCGCACCGACCAGCTCACCGCCGTGCACGCGGCCGGACTGGACTCCGTCCCGGTGGGCACCTTCTCGTACTACGACCAGGTGCTCGACACCGCCGTGCTGCTCGGCGCGCTGCCGGAGCGGGTGCGCGGCATCGAGGACGACCTGGACCGCTACTTCGCCGCCGCACGCGGCACCGCCGATATCGCACCGCTCGAGATGACCAAGTGGTTCGACACCAACTACCACTACCTGGTGCCCGAGCTGTCCGTGGACACCGAGTTCACGCTGCATCCGGAGAAGCCGCTCGCCGAGCTGAAAGAGGCGCTGGCCCTGGGCGTTCCGGCGCGACCGGTGATCGTCGGGCCGGTCACCTTCCTGAAGCTGGCCAAATCCGTCGACGGCAGCGACCTGCTCAACCGGCTGCCTGATCTGCTGCCGCTCTACGAGCAGCTGCTCGAACAGCTCGCGGCCGCCGGTGCGCGGTGGATGCAGCTCGACGAACCCGCGCTCGTCACCGATCTGAACGAGACCGAGCAGGCGGCCGTCTACGCGACTTATCGCCGCCTGGCCGCGGTCCCGGCGCGGCCCGCGCTCCTGGTGGCCTCCTACTTCGGATCCCTGGACGAAATGCTGCCGATCCTCGCGGACGCCGGGGTCGAGGGCATCGCCGTCGACCTGGCCGAGGGTAGTGACGTGGAAGTGCCCGCGCCGCACGGGAATACGCTGATCGTGGCCGGAATCGTCAACGGCCACAACATCTGGCGGGTCGATCCCGATGTCGCGCTGCCGCGCCTGCGGGCCCTGCGCGACGCGGGCGCTCCGGTGGCCGTGTCGAGTTCCTGCTCGCTGCTGCACGTGCCCTACAGCCTCGCGCCCGAGACCGAGTTGGACCCGCGTCTGCGGTCCTGGCTGGCCTTCGGCGCGGAGAAGATCGCCGAGATCCGCATGCTCGCCACCGCCCTGCATGAGGGGCAGGACGCGGTCGCCGAGCAGTTGGAGATCGCCCGCACCGCGGTCCTGGATCGCAAGGCCGATCCGCGTCTGCGGGTGGAGTCGGTGCGGTCGCGGCTGGCCGACCTGGACTCCGACGCCATCCGCCGCACCCCGGCCGACGCGCGTCGGGTGGTGCAGCAGGAGCGCCTGAATCTGCCGCTGCTGCCGACCACCACCATCGGCTCGTTCCCGCAGACCTCCCGGATCCGGGTGGCGCGCGCCGAGCTGCGCAAGGGTGCGATCGATACCGCCGAGTACGACAACAGGATGCGCGCCGAGATCGCCGAAGTCATTGCGCTGCAAGAGGAAATCGGCCTGGACGTGCTGGTGCACGGTGAGCCCGAGCGCAACGACATGGTGCAGTACTTCGCCGAACAACTGGACGGCTTCGCCGCGACGGTCAACGGCTGGGTGCAGTCCTACGGCACCCGCTGCGTGCGCCCGCCCATCCTGTTCGGCGATGTGGTGCGCCCGGTCGCCATGACCGTCGACTGGAGCACCTACGCGCAGTCGCTGACCAGCAAGCCGGTCAAGGGCATGCTCACCGGCCCGGTCACCATCCTGGCCTGGTCCTTCGTCCGCGACGACCAGCCTCCGGCCGATTCCGCCCGTCAGATCGCCCTGGCCATCCGGGACGAGACGGTGGACCTCGAGGCCGCCGGTATCGCGGTGATCCAGGTGGACGAGCCCGCGCTGCGCGAGCTGCTGCCGTTGCGCAAGGCCGACCAGGCCGCCTACCTGGAATGGGCGGTGGACGCGTTCCGCCTGGCCACCTCCGGTGTGGCCGAC
>NZ_JAERRJ010000002.1 GCF_016741815.1 Nocardia acididurans | reverse complement strand
CTTCGCAAAAGGGGACCCAGATCTGGGTCCCCTTTTCGCGTTTCACCACCTGGTACCGCGTGGACGCTCCACGGTTCGCGCGTGATTGAATTTGAGTCGACGGGAACGTCTCGTCGACCCTCACGCGCGCCAGCGCCGCGGCCGGGTACGGCAGCAGAGCTACTTACAGAGAGGGATCACCGTGTCGGAGCACAACGACGGTCGCAAACCGTTCCGCCGTAGCAGCGGATCGGGCCAGGGCGGTTTCGGCAATCGCGAGCGCGCCGAAGGCGGACGCGGTGATCGCGACAACAACGGGAACCGCGGCGAAGGCGGCCGCGATCGCGGCGGCTACAACCGCGACAATGCCGGCCGCGGTGGTTTCTCCCGCGACGGCGGCCACCGCGAAGGCGGCCGCGGCGGATTCAACCGTGACGGCGGCAACCGCGACGATCGTGGCGGCTTCAACCGTTCCCGCGATGACCGCGAGGGCAATCGCGGCGGCGGTTTCAACCGCTCGCGTGATGATCGCGAGGGCAACCGCGGTGGCGGTTTCAACCGCTCCGGCGAAGGCCGCGACGGCAACCGCGGCGGCTTCAACCGTTCCCGTGACGATCGCGACGGCAACCGTGGCGGCGGTTTCAACCGCTCCGGCGAAGGCCGCGACGATCGTGGTGGCTTCAACCGTTCTCGTGATGACCGTGAAGGCAATCGCGGTGGTGGCTTCAACCGTTCCGGTGGTCGTGATGATCGTGGTGGTTTCAATCGCAACCGGGATGACCGCGACGGTGGTCGTGGTGGTTTCAACCGTGACGGCGGCAACCGCGAGGATCGCGGCGGATTCAACCGTGACAGCGGCAACCGCGACGATCATGGTGGCTTCAACCGTTCTCGTGATGACCGTGAGGGCAATCGCGGTGGTGGCTTCAACCGTTCCGGCGGTCGTGATGATCGTGGTGGTTTCAACCGCAACCGCGACGACCGTGACAGCAACCGCGGCGGTTTCAACCGTTCCGGTGAGGGTCGCGAGGACCGCGGTGGTTACCGTTCGCGCGATGATCGCGCGGGCGGCCGGGGTGGCTTCGATCGTTCCGGTGGTCGTGATGACCGGGGTGGTTCCAACCGCAACCGCGATGACCGCGAGAGCGGCCGCGACTTCAACCGCGACCGTGGCGACCGTGACGACCGGAAGAGCTTCGGCCGCAGCGGTTTCGGCGACAAGCGCGACAATGCGGGCGGTTTCGACCGCGACCGGTCCGAGCGTTCCGATCGCCCCGAGCGGGATCGTTCCGGCTCGGATCGTCCGCAGCGTTCCTTCTCCGGTGACGATCGCCGCCGGGGCGGCGAGGGCGCTCGGGGCACCGGTGGCGGCGAGCGTCGTTCGGGCCGTCCGGACGAGCCGGCCCTGCCGGACGACGTGCAGGCCTCCGATCTCGAACCGGCTGTCCGTCGCGACCTGCTGAGCCTGGACAAGAGCAATGCCGAGGCCGTCGCCCGTCACCTGGTGATGGTGGCCCAGCTGCTCGACGAGGATCCCGAGGCGGCCCTCGCGCATGCCCGCGCGGCCCGTCAGCGCGCCGGCCGTATCGCCGTCGTGCGGGAGACCGCCGGTGTCGCCGCCTACCACGCCGGTGAGTGGGCCGAGGCGCTGTCCGAGCTGCGCACCGCGCGCCGCATGTCCGGCGGTTCCGGCCTGCTGGCCGTCATGGCCGACTGCGAGCGTGGTCTCGGCCGTCCGGAGCGCGCCATCGAACTCGGCCGCAGTGACGAGGCCCGCGCCCTGACCGGTGACGAGGCCACCGAACTGCGCATTGTGGTGGCGGGCGCGCGCATGGATCTCGGCCAGTACGACCAGGCCGTGGTGACCCTGCAGACCGCCGAACTGGATCCGTCCCGCACCGGCTCGGCCTCCGCGCGCCTGTTCTACGCCTACGCCGAGGCGCTCCTGGCCGCCGATCGTGGCGAGGAGGCGCTCACCTGGTTCATGAACGCGGCCTCCGCCGACCATGACGGCGAGACCGACGCCGAGGACCGTGCCGCCGAGCTGGCCGAGGGCGGCGCCCCGGAAAGCCATGACGGCGAAGAGGATTCCGACGATCCCGACGACTGGTTCGACGGCAGTGACGAGGACGACGAAGCCGAGGACAATCCGGCCGACGCCGACGTGAGCGCCGATTCCGACGCGACCGCCGACGCCGCGGCGGCCGGCGACAGCCCGGCGACCGACGCCGACACCACCTCCGCCAAGGACGCGTAAGACTGCGAGTGGCCGTGGATTCGGCTGCGAGGCAGGGTAATCGGAGTCAATCGGTGTCGGGCCGGTATCGGTCCGACACCTTTCGGACTCGTCGGTGCGAGATCATCGGCGGATTCGACGAGTTGTGAGAGGGGCGTGCTCATGCGGCTGAGGAGTCGGTTCGACGCACTGCTGCTGGATCTCGATGGCACCCTGTTCCGTGGCCACGAGGTGATTCCCGGTGCGCCGGAGGCGCTTTCGGGTGCTCCCGAGGATGCGCAGCGGCTGGTGTACGTCACCAACAATGCGAGCCGTTCGGCGCTCGGCGTCGCCGGCCATCTCCGGGATCTCGGTTTCGCCGCCACCGAGGACGAGGTGGTGACCAGCGCACAGGCTGCCGCGCACCTGCTCGCGGCCGAGCTCTCGCCGGGCTCGGCGGTCCTGGTGGTCGGCACCGACGACCTCGTCGCCGAGATCGAATGCGTTGGCCTGCAGGCCATCCGCCGCTTCAACGGCATCGCCCCGGCGGGTGTCGTCCAGGGCCACAACCCGAATACCGCCTGGGCGGATCTGGCGGAGGCCGCCTACGCCCTGCGTGCGGGCGCGGTGTGGGTGGCGGCCAATACCGATGCGACCCTGCCCAACGAGCGCGGTCTCGCGCCCGGCAACGGTTCCATGGTGGCCGCCCTGCGCACCGCGTCGGACCGTGAGCCCATTGTGGCGGGAAAGCCGTTCGCCCCGTTGATGGAAGATGCCCTGACCCGCGCGAAGACCCGTTCCGCCCTGGTCGTCGGCGATCGCCTGAACACCGATATCGACGGCGCGCACACGGTGGGCCTGGAGTCGCTCATGGTTCTCACCGGCGTGAGCACCCTGGAGGATCTCCGCACCCAGCCCGCGGACCGCCTCCCCACCTATGTCTCGGATTCCCTTGACGCCCTGAATCATCCGGTCGCCGACACGGCTCCGATCCCCGCGGACGCACAGGACATCGCCGCCGAGATCGCCGCCCGCCTGCGCGAGCATCCCGGCCGCGCGATCCCCGTCTCGGCCCCGCCGGCCGCCGACGACTAGATCGTCTGGGCCGGTGCGGGTTCGCTCGGTCCCACACTCGTGCCGCGCCTGGTATCGAACCAGCAGGATCAGCCCGGCCGCGAACATGTCCGCAGGCAGCGGACAGATTCGAGGTGAGCGCCGCGGCCAGTCCGTCGGTCGTGGTCTCGTCGTGCCGAAGGCAGGTTACGGTTTTCGCGCTTCGAAAAGCGTACGGCTGGAATGCGCTACGAACGATCCGCTCCGGGCGATCTCACAGTGCAGGTCGAACAGCCGGTCCCGGTATCCCTCGACGGTGAAGCCGGGCACCATCCAGATGACCTTGCGCAGGAAGTACACGACCGCGCCGATGTCGTGGAATTCCATCCGCAGCCGTTCGGGCAGCACCTGCACGAGTTCGAGTCCGGCCGCGCGCGCCCCGGCCGCCTCGACCTCGGGATCGCGTCCCCTGCGTGCCTCCGGTTGCGGTCCGAGGAAGTATTCGACGAGCTCGAAAACGCTGGCGGGTCCGACATGCTGGGCGAAGTAGGTGCCGCCGGGCCGCAGTACGCGGGCGATCTCGTCCCACCAGATGGTGACGGGATGCCGGCTCGTGACGAGATCGAAGGCTGAGTCCCCGAACGGCAGCGGCGGTTCGTCCGGATCGGCCACCACGACTGCCCCGCGCGGATGCAGCAGTCGCGTCGCCTTGGCGATATTCGGCGGCCATGACTCGGTGGCGACCATGGTCGGCGGCAGCACCTCGGCTTCGGCCAGTACTTCGCCGCCCCCGGTCTGGATGTCGAGCGCGGCCTGTGCCGTCGCGAGCCGTCGCGCCTGCTGCCGCTGGTAGCCCCAGGAGGGTCGTTCTTCGCTGGCGCGGCCGTCCAGCCAGCTGAAATCCCATCCGTCCACTGCTGCCGCGGCCGCTTCGGCCACCAGGTCCTCGAAGTTGCGGTCCATTTGCTCGATGCTGGCACACCGGGGCAAGTTCTTTTCCGGCAACACGGCGCGCTGACCGGGTGACCGATGGCCGTATTCGTGGGCGGGACGGTACGTGTGTTCGAATGCGAGTTCGGGTAGCGTTGTCGCCACGATGAATATGCCGACGCCTCGCCCGCCTATGCCCGCACAGGGACCTGTACCGGGACCCCGTCCCGGGGTTCCGATGCCGGGGCAGCATTTCGCGGGTGCGAATCAGGAGTTCGCCGATCCGGAGCGGATCAGGGCGGATGTCGATGCGTTGCTGGCCGAATTGGCGGCGGGCGCGCGGGATTCGGTGTCCGATGGCACGGATATCGTGCGGCGGGCCCGGATCCTGGAGCAGGCGCACGATGTGCTGGTGCAGGGCCTGGCAACGGTGGACAAGATCTGAGGTGGCCAGGCGCGCACGGGTGGACGCGGAACTGGTTCGCCGCGGGTTGGCGCGATCGCGGGAGCATGCGGTCGAGCTGATCTCCGCGGGCCGTGTCCTCATCAATGGAGCTGTGGCCACCAAACCGGCCACGGGGGTCGAGACGGGTACGCCGCTGCTGGTGCGGGATGAACCCGACGAGGTGCAGTGGGCCTCGCGGGGAGCGCACAAGCTGTTGGGCGCGCTCGAGGCGTTCGAGCCGCAGGGGGTGACCGTCGCGGGCAGGCGCTGCCTGGATGCGGGCGCGTCGACCGGCGGTTTCACCGATGTGCTGCTGTCCAGGGGCGCGAAGGAGGTCGTGGCCGCGGATGTCGGCTACGGGCAGTTGATCTGGCGACTACAGAACGATGAGCGCGTCCACGTGCTCGATCGGACGAACGTCCGCGCGCTGACGCCCGAACTCATCGACGGCCCAGTCGAATTGGTGGTCGCGGACCTGTCCTTCATCGGCCTGGGCCTGGTGCTGCCCGCGCTCGCGTCCTGCTGTCTGCCGGGCGCCGATCTGCTGCCGATGGTGAAGCCGCAATTCGAGGTCGGCAAGGAGCGGCTGGGATCCGGTGGCGTGGTGCGGGATCCGGCGCTGCGGGCCGAGGCGGTGCGCGATGTCGCGGCGGCCGCGGCCCGGCAGGGGCTGCGCACGCTCGGCGCGGTCGCCAGTCCGCTGCCCGGTCCGTCGGGGAATGTCGAATTCTTCCTGTGGCTGCGGAAAGTCGCGAATCCGGCGGCCGGTGCGGAGCCGCACACCGCCGACGGTGGCGCGCCCGCGTCGCCCGCCGGGGTGGTGCTCGAGGCGGTGGGCGGTGAACCTGTCACCGAGTACGCCTACGATGCGAATGAACAAGCGCGGGTTGCGGCGCTGATCGAACGCGCGGTGGAGGAGGGTCCGCAGTGAACGCGCCTGAGAGCGAGTGGACTGCGCTCGGCGGCGGGCAGGCCGAACGGCGGGCCCGCGAGATTCTGCTGGTCGCGCATCCGGGTCGGTCGGAGATCACCGAGACCGCGCATCGGGTGGCCAAGATCTTCGACGAGGCCGGTATCGGGCTGCGCGTCCTCGAGGACGAGGCGTACAGCACCCGTTTCGATCTGGATGACGCCGGCGAGGCCGACGGATACCCGGTGCGGGTGATGGAGCACGGTCCCGGTGCGGCGGTGGGCTGTGAGATGGTCCTCGCCCTCGGCGGTGACGGCACCTTCCTGCGCGCGGCCGAACTGGCCCGCGACGCGTCCGTGCCGGTGCTGGGAATCAACCTGGGCCGCATCGGTTTTCTCACCGAGGCCGAGGTGGAGCATCTCGATGACGCGCTGTCCCAGGTGGTCCGCCGCGACTACACCCTGGAAGAGCGTATGACCATCGATGTCTGCGTGCAGGTCGACGATGTGGTGGTGGAACGCGGCTGGGCGCTCAACGAGGCCAGTATCGAGAACGCCACGCGCATGGGCGTTCTGGAGGTGGTGCTGGAGGTCGACGGCCGTCCGGTCTCCTCCTTCGGCTGTGACGGCGTGTTGATCGCCACTCCCACCGGCTCCACCGCCTATGCCTTCTCGGCGGGCGGCCCGGTGGTGTGGCCGGAACTCGAAGCCCTGCTGGTGATTCCGAGCAATGCCCATGCCCTGTTCGCACGACCCCTCGTGACCAGCCCTGATTCGCTGATCGCGGTGGAAACCGTTGCCACGGGCCACGATGCGATAGTTTTCCTCGACGGCCGACGCACCCTCGCACTGCCGCGGGGCGGCCGGGTCGAAGCGGTCCGCGGGACCGAACCGGTGCGCTGGGTACGACTAGACTCCGCACCGTTCGCCGATCGGATGGTGCGCAAATTCCAGTTACCCGTGACAGGCTGGCGAGGCCGACGGCGGATGGAGAGCACGAGTGCTGACAGAGATCAGGATTGACGGGCTGGGCGTAATTTCCACCGCCACCGCGCAATTCCATGAAGGTTTGACTGTGTTGACCGGTGAGACCGGTGCGGGCAAGACCATGGTGGTGACGAGCCTGCACCTGCTCAGTGGCGCCCGCGCCGATCCGGGCCGGGTGCGGCTCGGGGCGCAGCGTGCGGTGGTGGAGGGCCGCTTCACCACCGCCGAGGTGCACGACAGCGCCCGCAACGAGGCCGAAGGGGTGCTCGAATCCACCGGCGGCGAACCCGATGACGACGGCAGCATCATCGCCGTGCGCACCGTCGGCAGCGACGGTCGTTCCCGCGCGCATCTGGGCGGTCGCAGCGTGCCCGCCTCGGTCCTGGGCGATTTCACGACCCCGCTGCTCACCGTGCACGGTCAGAACGATCAGCTGCGCCTGCAGCGCCCGGACCAGCAGCTGCACGCGCTGGACCAATTCGCTTCGGACAGTGTCGATTCGCTGCTGCGCAAATATCAGAAGGCGCGCAAGACCTGGCTCGATGCCCGCAATCAGCTGCTCGAGCGCACCGCCCGCAGCCGGGAGCTGGCGCTGGAAGCCGACCATCTCACCCAGTCGCTCAACGAGATCGACGCCGTCGCACCGGAACCCGGTGAGGACGAACACCTCGTCGCCGAAGTGCGCCGGTTGTCCGATCTGGATTCGCTGCGTGAGGCCGCGTCGACGGCCCATGACGCACTGGCCGGCCCCGCGGACAACCCGGGTGAGAATTCCGGCGCGCTGGATCTGCTCGGCACCGCCCGCGCCCGCATCGAAGCCTCCGACGACCCCGCGCTGACCGCCCTCGGCCCGCGCCTGGGCGATGCCATCTCGGTCGTGGTCGACCTGACCACCGAGCTCAGCTCCTACCTTTCGGATCTGCCGTCCGATCCGGGCGCGCTGGAGTCCATGCTCACCCGCCAGGCCGAGCTGAAGACGCTCACCCGCAAGTACGCACCCGATATCGACGGCGTCATCAAGTGGGCCGACGAGGCCCGCACCCGCCTGGCCTCCCTCGACGTCTCCGAGGAGGCGCTGGCCGCGCTGTCCGCCGAGGTCGAGACGAGCGCGGAGAAGGTCCGTGAAACCGCCCGCAAGCTGACGGCGGCCCGCACCAAGGCCGCCGGCAAGCTCGCCGCGGCGGTGAGCGCCGAACTCGGCGGTCTGGCCATGGGCCGGGCGCGGCTCGAGGTCGTGGTGGGTCCGATGCTCGCGGGCGTCCAGGATTCCGCGCCGCTCACCATCGACGGCAAGGAACTGCACGCGGGGTCCACCGGCGTGGACGATGTGGAATTCCGCCTGGCCGCGCATTCCGGCGCGCAGCCGCTGCCGTTGAGCAAGAGCGCTTCCGGTGGTGAGCTCTCCCGCATCATGCTCGCCCTCGAGGTCGTGCTGGCGAGCTCCGAGCACGGCACCACCATGGTCTTCGACGAGGTGGACGCCGGTGTCGGCGGTCGCGCCGCCGTCGAGATCGGCCGCCGCCTGGCCCGTTTGGCGCGCACCCACCAGGTGATCGTGGTGACGCACCTGCCGCAGGTGGCCGCCTTCGCCGATACGCATCTGGTGGTGGACAAGGTGGACGACGGCAAGGGCGTCAACTCCGGTGTCCGCGCTCTCACCCAGGACGAGCGCATCATCGAGCTGGCCCGCATGCTCGCGGGTATGGGCGATACCGAGACCGGTCGCGCGCACGCCTGGGAGCTGCTCACCACCGCGCACGCCGAGAAGGTTTCGGCCGCAAGCTGATCCGCCGCTCGCACGAATCGGGGCGTACTCCCACGGGAGTACGCCCGATTCGTGCTGCGGCGGGATGTCTCATCCGGTCGGCGCTGCCAGAGTTGCGGGCAGTGGCTCGACGACTCGGTGAGGTATCCATGAAGGACCGCTGGGCTTTTCCCGTACTGGTGCTGACGGCGACCGCGGGCGCGTTCGCCGCGGGTCTGGCGTGGATGACGCATATGCACCATCGCGCACTGCGTTTCGTCGATCCCGCGCGGATGGCCGACTTCGACTCCGGCTATGAGCGCCTGTCGGATCTGACCGTCATCCCCGCCGGTGTGCTGGGGGTCGTCGGCTCGATGCTGCTGCTCTGGCTGCGCCCGCGCGGCGTTGCGCCGTGGCTGATCGGAACCACTCTGCTGCTGCAGCTTTCGGTGTTCGTATCGCGAATCTGGTTGTGGGGCAGCTGGGCCGAGGAGGTTCGCGCCGCCGGATCGGTGTGGCGTGCGGACGGCAGCCCGCACGAATCCTATGTCCGCTATATGGACACCAACTGGGTGCGGATCCTGATCATCACCGCCTATACCCTGCTGGCGGCGGGAATGGTGGTCAGAGCTGGTCGGCCTCGGCGAGTGCCGCGCGAATGAGTGCCCGCGCCGCCCAGCTCATGGTCTCGGTGGTGGTTTCGGCGTCCAGGCCGCAGGTATCGCGTGCGGTGACGATGGCCTCCATCCCGTACACCATGGTGAGCGCGTGGGTCAGCCGGTCCAGCTGTTCGGGGGATAGTCGATCGGCCAAGGGGGAGACGGCGATTCGCGCCATCTCCAGCCGGGTGTTCCCCCGCACCGGTACTCGGTCGGCTTCGGGAACCTCCAGCTGATCGAACCATTGGTCGAGTGCGGCGCGCAGCAGTGTGCGCCAGACGGTTTCGTCCGCGAGCTGCATGTCGGCGGTGGTCCGGACGACGGTGTCCATGCGTTCTTCGGCTGTGCCGGACAGGGATTCGAGCAGGTCCGGGTATTCGCGGGAGTGGGTGATCTGCCTGCTGGCCACATCGGCCCACAGCGAACCGGTGTTGGGGAAGTACCGATACGCGGTGGCCGGTGACACGCGCGCCGCGTCGGCGACCTCGGCGATGGAGGGGGAGCGCCCGTCGCGGGCCAGGTTCACCGCCGCGTCCAGGAGTGCCTCACGGGTTCTCTGCTTCTGATTCTGACGACCACTCGTGAGAAATTTCTCTTGACGTGAGACACTCATCTCACGAAGATAGCACTGTCTCGTGAAAAGGAGGAAGTCATCATGACTAGGGACGAGATAGACGCCTTGTTCGCCCGGCACGCAGCCGCCGAGCACGACAAGGATGTGAAAGCCATCATGGATACCCTCGCCGAGGGCGTCGAGCACGAGGTGGTCGGTGACCCGCGGGGGGTGCTCACCGACCGCGAGGCCATCGTGCAGCGCTACCTCGAGCTCTTCGACGGCCTCACCGAGGAGAAGCTGGAGACCACCCGCCGTTACTACGGTGCGGATTTCTTCGTCGACGAATCCCATTGGTACGGCCGGGCAACCGGCATGTTCCTGGGCATCCCCGGCGGCAACCGCCCCGTCGACTTCCGGATCCTGCACGTCTGCGATCTGAAAGACGGCCGCATGAGCCGCGAGCAGGTCTGGCTCGATATGGCCGCCATCATGCAGCAGCTCGCCCCCGCACAGTAACCGAAAGAGAGCCTTTGAACATGATGCGTACGAGACTGGTGGCTGCCGTGGTCTTCGCCGGTGGCCTTGCCGCCGGTTTCGCCGGAACCGCGGCGGCGGTCCCGAACACCGGAAGCGCGGCCTTCGCCCAGCAGGGCGATCGCGGCCCTTTCACGCAGGAGAGCGAATGCCTCAGCCGCGGCAATCGCGGTATCGACGCCGGTGAGTGGAACGACTACGACTGCGTCGGCGGCCCGGGTAACTGGACCGTGGTGCCGAAGTAGGTCCCCGACACGGGTCCGGGCCGGTCGCGACAGACGCGACCGGCCCGGATCAGGTAGCGGGGGAGCCTATTTGGCGGCCTTGCGCACGCCGCCGATGAGGGTCTTGATCAGGCCCTGCAGTCCGATCTCGAGCACCTTGCCCGGTACGGGCAGGCTCGGCTCGGACTCCATGGTGTAGACCACGCGGGTGCCGCCGGGCGCGTCGCTGAACACGATGGTGCCGACGTGCCGCTTGACCGGCGCGCCCGCGATGACGCGGTAGACCATGCGCTCGTTGGGAACCAGTTCGGTGGTCTCCTCGGTGATGCCGAGTCCGGCCACGCCGAGCACGTACTGGGCGCCGACGCCGGACGGGATGCCCGCACCGGGCTTCTTCAGCTTGACCTGGATGGGCAGGTTGCCGTTGAGGCTGTCGCGCTCGCTGAAGAGCTTGTAGACGACCTCGCGCGGGGCGGGAAGGACCGTATCGACCGTGGTGCTGACCATGTCGTGAGCATATCCTTACCGGCCGGTAAGGAGATAGAGCCGGTGCCGATTTATCTCATGGCCCGAAATGGACATCCCCGGTGAAATCTGGCATCACTGTGACGAATGGGGAGCATGTTGCGGCGCGCCTCCACCATTGGTTGAGAGTTTGCGGTAATCATCGATCGTTATGAAGATGCTGGCCCTGCTGTCGCGTACCACCGAAACGCTGCCCGGAATCACCGGGATGGCCCGGGTCGACCGCAACACCAGGCGTCTGCTGCAGCGCGTCGGACCCGGTGACGTGGTGGTGCTGGACGAGATGGACCTGGACCGGCTCACCGCCGACCGGCTCGTCGAGGCCGGGGTCGCCGTCGTGGTCAACGCCTCGCCCTCGATCTCCGGGCGATACCCGAATCTCGGGCCGGAAGTTCTGGTGGCCAATGGGATCCTGCTGCTGGACGCGGTCAGCTCCGACGTCTTCACCAAGATCAAGGATGGCGCCAAGGTCCGGGTGGACGAGGGCATCGTCTACGCCGACAAGCTCTCCAAGAAGGAACCCGAGGCCCTGGTCGAGGGCATCGAGCTCACCGAGGCCGGCATCGCCGAGCGCATGATCGAGGCCCGCAACGGGCTGGCCGATCATCTGGAAGCCTTCGCGGGCAACACCATCGAGTTCATCCGCACCGAAAGTTCGCTGCTGATAGACGGAATCGGTGTGCCGGACGTCGTGCTGGAGATGAAGAAGCGGCATGTGGTGATCGTGGCCGACGCACCCGATCACGCCGAGGATCTGAAGCGGATCAAGCCGTTCATCAAGGAGTACGCGCCGGTCCTCATCGGCGTCGGCCGGGGCGCGGATACCTTGATGCGCAATGGATATCGCCCCGATCTGATCGTCGGCGATCCGGAGGAGATCACCGCCACCACGCTCAAGTGCGGTGCCGAGGTGATCCTGCCCGCCGATACCGACGGGCACGCAAAGGGTTTGGAACGCATCCAGGATCTGGGCATCGGGGCCACCACCTTCCCGTCCTCGGGCGCGCCCGCGGATCTCGCTCTGCTGCTTGCCGATCACCACGGGGCCTCGCTCATCGTGACCGTCGGCGCGGCCGCCTCCCTCGACGATTTCTTCGATCGCGGTCGGCGCGACTCGAATCCGGCCACCTTCCTCACCCGGTTGAAGATGGGCACCAAGCTCATGGACGCGAAAGCCGTTGCGTCGCTGTACCGGCACCGCGGCAACGGGTGGGCCATCGCACTCGTGGTGCTGGCCGCGCTGGTGGCGCTGATCGTCGCGCTGCTGGCCACGCACATGGGCGGGGAACTGGTGGCCTCGGCGGCCGACACCTGGGATCGTTTCTCCGCATGGGTTTCGGGATTCTTCGACCAGCACAGGTAGGGACGCATGATTTCCATTCGCCAGCACGCCATTTCGCTTGCGGCGGTCTTTCTGGCGCTCGCGGTCGGCGTGGTGCTGGGTGCGCGCACGCACGGTGACGGGCTCTTCGCCGGGGCGGGGGAGACGCAGCGGCTGGATGCGCTGACGGCCGAAAACGCCAGGCTCGCAGAGCAGGTCAAGGCTGCCGACACCTTCCTGGCCGGTGCGGCGGGCAAGCTGCTGACCGGCAGTCTCGCCAATCGCACCGTCCTGGTGTTCACCACGCCCGAGGTGGACACCGCCGACGCGGACGCGGTCAGCGCCGCGCTCACCACCGCCGGGGCGACGGTGACCGGGCGGGTCGGACTGACGGGCGCATTCACCGATTCCTCCGAGGCGGACCGGCTGCGGACCACGCTGGTCAATGTCGTCCCGGCGGGCGCGCAGTTGAAAGTCGATGCGGCGGACCAGGGTTCGCTGGCCGGGGATCTGCTCGGGCAGGCGCTGCTGGCCGATCCGGTGAGCGGGCAGCAGCGCGGGAGCGACCAGGAACGCGGTCTGGCGCTGGAGACCTTGCGCGGCGGCGGCTTCCTCACCTTCGGTGACGTCAAGCCCGCGCAGCTGGCCGTCGTGGTCGCCGGCGACGGTGCCCGCGCCGGCGAGAACAACCGCGGCACCATCATCGCCCGATTCGCCGGCGGGCTGCGGGCGCACAGTGCGGGTGTGGTGCTGGCGGGTCGCTACGGGGCGGCCGAAGGCGACGGGCCGATCGCGGTCGCGCGCTCGGAAGCACCGCTGGCAACGGTCACCACCGTCGACAATGTGGATCACGAGATCGGGCGGATCACCACTGTGCTCGGGCTCACCGAGCAGCTGAACGGCGGCACCGGGCGATACGGGACGGGCGATCGGGCGACCTCGCTCACAGTCGCGGCCATGCCGCGCTGACAGAACCAGCCATTCATCCGCAACCGGTGCGCGTGGCACTCCGAGGCCCCGGAAATCCGTGTTACTGTGAAGACCCGTGGGTAATTCACGGATTCCGGCGCGCGCGGCCACGAAACACATCTTCGTCAGCGGCGGCGTCGCCTCTTCACTCGGTAAGGGCCTGACCGCCTCCAGCCTCGGTCAGCTGCTTACGTCGCGCGGGTTGCGCGTCACGATGCAGAAGCTGGATCCGTACCTGAACGTCGATCCCGGCACCATGAATCCTTTCCAGCACGGTGAGGTGTTCGTGACCGAGGACGGCGCGGAGACGGACCTCGATGTGGGTCACTACGAACGCTTCCTCGACCGCGATCTGTCGGGCGACGCGAATGTGACCACCGGCCAGGTGTATTCGAAGGTGATCGCCAAGGAGCGGCGCGGCGAATACCTCGGCGACACGGTGCAGGTGATTCCGCACATCACCGATGAGATCAAGTACCGGATTCTCGCCATGGCGGCGCCCGATCTGCACGGGCAGACCCCCGACGTGGTGATCACCGAAATCGGTGGCACCGTGGGCGATATCGAGTCGCAGCCGTTCCTGGAGGCGGCGCGGCAGATCCGCCACGAGGTGGGTCGCGACAATTGCTTCTTCCTGCACGTCACGCTGGTGCCGTTCCTCGGCCCGTCGGGCGAGCTCAAGACCAAGCCGACCCAGCACTCGGTGGCGGCGCTGCGCAATATCGGCATCCAGCCCGACGCGTTGATCCTGCGTTGCGACCGTGAGGTGCCGCAGCCGCTCAAGAACAAGATCGCGCTCATGTGCGACGTGGATGTGGACGCCTGCATCTCGACGCCGGACGCGCCGTCCATCTACGACATTCCGAAGGTGCTGCACCGCGAGGGCCTCGACGCCTACGTCGTGCGCCGCCTCGGCCTGCCCTTCCGGGACGTGGACTGGACCGTGTGGGGCGATCTGCTGGACCGCGTGCACAACCCGCGCGAGCAGGTCACCATCGCGCTGGTCGGCAAGTACGTCGACCTGCCGGACGCCTACCTATCGGTTACCGAGGCCCTGCGCGCGGGTGGTTTCGCGGCCCGCGCCAAGGTCAACATCCGCTGGGTGCAGTCCGACGAGTGCGAGACCGACGCCGGTGCGCAGCAGCATCTTTCGGACGTCGACGGCATCCTGATCCCCGGCGGCTTCGGCATCCGCGGTATCGAGGGCAAGGTCGGCGCCATTCGCTACGCCCGCAAGCGCGGCATCCCGCTGCTCGGCCTGTGCCTGGGCCTGCAGTGCGTGGTGATCGAGGCGGCCCGCTCGGCCGGTCTCAAGGACGCC
Source organism: Nocardia acididurans (assembly GCF_016741815.1). GTDB lineage: Bacteria > Actinomycetota > Actinomycetes > Mycobacteriales > Mycobacteriaceae > Nocardia > Nocardia acididurans. The sequence continues at coordinate 794,047 of NZ_JAERRJ010000002.1, read as the reverse complement.
AACTCGACCGAGTTCGAGCCCGACGTCAAGTACCCGGTCATCTCCACCATGGCCGATCAGGAGCAGGCCGTGGCCGGTGAAGCCGATCTCGGCGGCACCATGCGCCTGGGCGCGTACCCGGCGGTCCTCGAGAAGGGTTCCGTCGTGGCCCAGGCCTACGGCGAGACCGAGGTCTCCGAACGGCACCGCCACCGCTTCGAGGTGAACAACACCTACCGCGACAAGATCGCCAAGAGCGGCCTGAAGTTCTCCGGCACCTCCCCGGACGGCCACCTGGTCGAATTCGTGGAGTACCCGCAGGACAAGCACCCCTTCCTGGTGGCCACCCAGGCCCACCCGGAGTTGAAGTCCCGCCCGACCCGCCCCCACCCGCTGTTCGCGGCCCTGGTCGGCGCGTCGCTGAAATACAAGGCCGCCGAACAGCTTCCGGTGGAGATCCCGAACGAGATCCCCGTCGCCGAGGCAGCCAAGAGCTGACCGCATCTGCCGGAAGGCCCGGACGCTCCCAGCGTCCGGGCCTTCCGTGTGTCGAGAGCGCCGGAACCGGAACTCGTTTGCCCGTACCCGAGGCGGCGAACTCCCGCGCGCTACGGTTTCCCGGTGGCATCTTCCGACGTGAACGAATCAGCGCCCGGTACGCACGTGTTCGATACCGTGTCCAGCCGCACGGTCTACTCCGGTGCGATTCTGGCCCTGCGGCTGGATCAGGTGGTCATGCCCGGCGGCCGGGTCGCCGAGCGCGAGGTGATCGAGCACCATGCCGCTGTCGCGGTGGTCGCGGTGGACGCGGACGGCAATCTGGTGCTGATCAACCAGTACCGGCATCCGATCGGGCGTCGCCTGCTGGAGCTGCCCGCCGGCCTGCTCGACCAGCAGGGCGAGGATCCGCTCGAGGCGGCCGAGCGCGAACTCGCCGAGGAAACCGGTCTCGCGGCCCGCGAATGGGCGGTGCTGGTCGATGTGGCGCTGTCCCCGGGCTTCACCGACGAGGCCCTGCGCGTGTACCTGGCCTCCGATCTCTACGAAACCGACCGCCCCGACCCCGAATTGGAAGAGGCGGATATCCAAATCGTGCGCATGCCGCTCGACGACGCGGTACAGGCGGCTCTGGCCGGTGAGATCACCAACGCCACCGCCGTCGCGGGCATCCTGGCCCTCAGCACGGCACGGTCCACCGGGGCGAAGCTCCGTCCAGCGGACGCACCCTGGCCGGGCATGCCCACGGCCTTCCTCGACCGCAAAGCAGCTCGGCGGTAGCCGCTGGGCCCCGAGCGCACTCGAATCACCGTCGGCGGCAGACCGTTCCGCCGCACCTCAGCGGCGTTGGGTGACCTTTATGCCCAAGCCTGGACGCCAGTGCTGGATGATCAGGAGTTCGCCGGCTTCGTCGACGGTGGTGAGGGTCGCGCCGGTGAGGTCGAGGCGGAAGTCGTGGACGCCCACGGGTGAACCCAGTTCGGCCTTTTCCGGCCCGGTGATCTCCTTCGCGACACCTGTCACTTTGGCGTCACCGTCAGCCGGGTGGGCGTGGATCGCGCAGCGGCCGTCGCGTAGTAGGTCATGGGCTTTGCGGGCGGCGGGCATGGAACCGAACATCAGGTCCACGCCGATGAAGGTGACCTCCGAACCGCTCACCCTGGGGGAGCCGTCGCGGCGCAGTGTCGCCAGGACGTGGGTTTTGTGGGCCTCGAAGCGCTGTCGCACCTGGGCGGCCAACTCGGGTGCCTCGGTCGTGAACTCCTGCCACGTTGCCATGACGTCAGGGTGCCAGAGGGCACCGACAGAACCGGGATCGTGATGTGGCCTGCGGTGTTTCGGGAGGCGGGGTTGTCGGTGGGGGCTGCCATGATGGCACGCGTGCATGGGAACGCGTGGTGCTGAAGCGGCAGATCGACGCCTATCTCGACCATTTGACGGTCGAGCGCGGCGCCGCGCGCAATACCCTTGCCGCCTATCGGCGGGATCTGGCGCGGTATCGGAAGTTCTTGGGGGAGCGGGGCGTCGAGACGCTGGCGAAGGTCGCCGAAACCGATATCGGGGATTTCATGGTGGCGCTGCGCGCGGGGGATGCGGATCATCCGGCGCTGGCGGCCAGTTCGGCGGCACGGGCCTTGGTCGCCGTGCGCGGCCTGCATCGCTTCGCGGCCGCCGAAGGTATCGCCGAGGCCGATGTGGCGCACCCGGTGAAGCCGCCCACCCCGGCCCGGCGATTGCCGAAAGCGCTCCCGTACGAGCAGGTTTCGCGCCTGTTGGAGGCAGCGGGCGGCGATGCCGCGGACGGCCCCCGGGGCCTGCGGGACAGGGCGCTGCTGGAGCTGCTGTACTCCACGGGCGCTCGGATCTCGGAGCTGGTCGGGCTCGATGTGGACGATATCGACACCGCCGAGCGCGCGGTTGTCCTGCACGGCAAGGGCGGTAAGCAGCGCATGGTCCCCATCGGCCGCCCCGCCCTGGCCGAACTCGATGCCTACCTGGTCCGGGGCAGGCCCGCCCTGGCCGCGCGCGGCAAAGGCAACCCCGCCCTGTTTCTGAACCACCGCGGCGGCCGACTATCCCGCCAGTCCGCCTGGCAGACCCTGCAATCCGCCGCGGACCGCGCCGGAATCGCCGCCCAGGTCTCCCCGCACACCCTGCGTCACTCCTTCGCCACCCACCTGCTCGACGGTGGCGCGGACGTCCGTGTGGTCCAGGAACTGCTGGGCCACGCCTCGGTCACCACCACCCAGATCTACACGCTGGTGACGGTCGGCACGCTGCACGAGGTCTGGGCCACCGCGCATCCGCGCGCCCGGTGATCGACTGTCGCAGGTGTCGGCGGGCAACAGGATCTGTTGTCGCACAGCCAGTTCCGCGAATCGCAGGGCGAGGCGTTCACCAGGCGGATCGAGGTGGATTCCGGCGTATTCCCGCCGACGGCGGGGCGTGGCAGCAGAATGGGGCAATCCCGTAGGACTACGAGGAGAAAGCGCCTCCGATCAGTGACGCAACCGGTCGGCGGCGCGATTTCTAGGTCTGAAGTGCAGGTTTACAGTGCGTGTCCGAGCGTTGGTCTTGCGCTGGCAGACGGTAGCGTCTAATGGGACCGGGCCGCACGCGCGGCCGGGCGCGTCGTTCGCCGGCACCACCGGTGGACGATCAAGGGCAGGAACGTCGAAGGAGCAGCGGACGTGACGACAGCCGGTGGTGCGGGCCAGCGGATCGAAACCGCCGCGCAAACATTGTGGGAAGCGCCCGATGTGGCGACCGACAGCGCGGAACTCGGTCCGACCGGGCGACCGCTGCGGGATATTCCGGAGCCGCCGCAGCCCGATCGCACGGGTGACGCGCTGATCGTGGCCATGTGCAATCAGAAGGGCGGGGTGGGCAAGACCACCTCGACCATCAATCTCGGTGCGGCGCTGGCGGAATACGGGCGCAGGGTGCTGCTGGTGGATCTGGATCCGCAGGGCGCGCTGTCGGCGGGTCTCGGTGTGGCGCACCACGATCTCGATATGACCGTGCACAACCTGCTCACCAGCAATGGCAAGGTCGGCGTCGACGATGTGCTGATCAACACCAAGGTCGACGGAATGGACCTGCTGCCCAGCAATATCGACCTGTCGGCGGCGGAGATCCAGCTGGTCAACGAGGTCGGCCGGGAGCAGACCCTGGGCCGTGCGCTAGCGCCCCTACGCAGCCGCTACGACTACATCCTCATCGACTGCCAGCCGTCGCTGGGCCTGCTCACCGTGAACGCGCTCGCCTGTGCGGACGGTGTCATCATTCCCATGGAGTGCGAATACTTTTCACTGCGCGGCCTGGCCCTGCTCAACGACACCGTCGAGAAGGTGCGGGACCGCCTGAACCCCGCTCTCACCCTGTACGGCATCGTTGTCACCATGTTCGATGCCCGTCTGCTGCATTCGCGTCAGGTCATGACGCGCGTGGTCGAGGTGTTCGGCGACCTCGTGTACGACACCGTCATCGCGCGAACCGTCCGCTTCCCGGACGCCTCCGTCGCGGGTGAGCCCATCACCACCTGGGCGCCGAAATCCGGTGGCGCGGAAGCCTATCGGGCCATGGCGCGGGAAGTCATCCACCGGTCGGGCCGTTGAGCGATTCCCCCGAGCAGGCGCCCGAGCACGACCCGGCGGGCGCGAATTCCGGCGCGCCGGGAGGCCGCGCCACCCCTCCGCCGTGGAGCGGCATCATCGGCGACATCGCGGGCGCCGCGTACCCCGCGGCTCCCCGGACGAGCATCATCGATGGCGACGAGGTCCTCGACGCTGACGAATCGCTGGGCGACGCGGCCGATTCGCAGGACAGCGCCGCGCCGAATTCGGTGGTGGCGGACATGGTGGCCGCTGGGGCTGCGCCGAGTGCGGCTGCGGCGGCGGATGATTCCGACAAAGCGGGCAAGTTTCATTTGCGGCTGGCGAATTTCGAGGGTCCTTTCGACCTGCTGCTGCAGCTGATCAGTTCGCGCCGCCTCGATGTCACCGAGATCGCCCTGCACAAGGTGACCGACGAATTCATCGCCTACACCAAGGCTTTGACAGCGAGCCTGTCCGACGAACAGGGCCTGCGCGCCGACAAGATCCTCGACCAGACCACCGAATTCCTGGTCGTCGCAGCCACTCTGCTGGACTTGAAGGCCGCACGGCTGCTCCCCTCCGGCGAGGTCACCGACGAGGAGGATCTGGAACTCCTCGAGGCCCGCGACCTGCTGTTCGCGCGCCTGCTCCAGTATCGCGCCTTCAAACAGGTCGCCGAACTCCTCGGCGAACTCGAAGCCGCCGCCCTGCAGCGCTATCCGCGCGCGGTTTCCCTGGAAGATCGCTACCTGGAACTGTTGCCCGAGGTTACGCTGGGAGTTGATGCAGCAGGCTTCGCCCAGGTCGCCGCCGCTGCCTTCCGGCCCCGTCCCACACCCCGGGTCGGGCTGGATCACATTCACCAGCACGCCATTTCGGTGGCCGAACAGGCCGCCCTGGTCCTGGAGATGCTGAAGAGTCGCGGCGCCGGTGGCTGGACGACCTTCAAAGAACTGATCGCCGACTGCGAAACCCCGGTTCAGATCGTCGCCCGCTTCCTGGCCCTGCTCGAGCTGTATCGCGGCAAGACGATCGAATTCGATCAGCCCGACCCCCTGGGCCCGCTGTCGGTGAGCTGGATCGGGGAGCTGGCGGACCAACCGGCCGACGCGCCGATAACCATCGAGGAGGATTACGGTGAGTGAGGCGGACCACGACGTGCACGACGATGCGCAGGGTCCCGCCGACCCCACGCCCGCCTCCGTCGACCCTGCCACCCCCGACCTCGCCGGTGCGGGAGCTGTGGTGGTGGAAGAGGTCGCGGCCCTCCCGGAGAACTCCCTCGCCGATGTGGTCGCGGGGGATGAGAGCTTGGTCACCGAAGGTGCGGAGGCAGCGGGCTCGGGTGACGCCGCCGACGATGAGAGTTCGCTCACCGAGGAGGACGAGCTCGAGGAGCTGAGCGAGGAGGAATTCCGCTCGGCGCTCGAGGCGATGCTGCTCGTGGTGGACGCCCCCGCGCCGGCGGAGATGCTGGCGTCGGCGTTGAATTCGCATCCGATCCAGGTGGAGACGGCGCTGCGGGAGATATCGGCGGAGTTGACCGCGCGGCGCAGCGGGATGGATCTGCGGTTCGTGGGGGACGGGTGGCGGTATTACACGCGCACGGAATACGCGCCCTATGTGGAACGTATGCTTTTGGATGGCGCACGTTCGAAGCTCACTCGCGCCGCTTTGGAAACCCTGGCGGTGATCGCCTATCGTCAACCGGTTACCCGAGCACGTGTGAGTGCGGTGCGCGGAGTGAATGTGGATGGCGTGATCAGAACCCTGCTGGCGCGGGGGCTGATCGCGGAGGCCGGAACGGACCCGGAGACCAACGGCACTTTGTACTCCACGACCGAACTGTTCCTGGAACGGATCGGTCTTGCGTCACTGTCGGATCTACCGGCGTTGGCGCCGCTGCTCCCGGGCGTCGACCTGATCGACGAGATCAACGAGAGCCTGGACACGGACCCCAGGTACACCAGGCTGAAAAAGCCGGCCGAGGCCACAATCGACCTCGGCACCGAGGATTGAAACTAGGACAACGTGAATACACCCGCTCGCCGAGATGGCACACCGGAACGTAGACAACGTGGAGGCGAACCGTCCAGCGGTTCGCGCCCCGCCCGCGGCCGGACCGACAGGTCCGATCGAGCCCGCGGCGGCAACTCGTATGGGGGATCGCGCGACAACGCCGATTCGTACGGCTCGCGCGGCGGCGCTGGAGCCTACGGCGGCTCGCGCGGCTCCGACAATTACGGCGGCTCGCGCGGTGGAAGCTCGCGCGGCGGCTCCGATTCGTATGGTTCGCGCGGCAACTCCGGCTCGTACGGTTCGCGCGGCTCGGATTCCCGTGACGGCGGGCGCGGCGGCGGCTCCCGGGGCGGCTCCCGGGGCGGCTCGGGATCGTACGGCGGTTCGCGCGGCTCGGATTCGCGCGGCGGCTCTGATTCCTACGGCGGTTCGCGCGGTGGCGCGGGCTCGCGCGGCGGGTCGGGCTCCTTCGGCGGTTCGCGCGGCGGGTCGGGCTCCTTCGGCGGTTCGCGTGGCAACGCGGGCGGTCGCGGCGGGGCGCCGTCCCGCGGTGGCAGCGGCTCGCGTGGCGGCTCCGATTTCGGTTCGCGCGGTGGAGATTTCGGCTCGCGCGGTGGTTCGGATTCGTACGGTTCGCGTGGCGGCTCGCGCGGTGGTTCCGACTCGCGTGGACAGGGTCGCGGTGCGGCCGGTGGCCGTACCGGTGATTCGCGAAACACGCAGGGCCGCACCGGATATGGTCCCGATCGCGCCGGTTTCGGGCACGACCGCAATGCCGATCGCGGCCGGATCGGCGGTGGCCGTCCGTTCGCGGCGACCACGTCGCCCAAGGCCAAGAAGCAGCAGCCGAAGCCGGATCGCAGTGCCCCCGCGTCGGTGCTGCTGAGCAATGCCAAGCCCGCGCGTCGCCAGAACGTCGAGGTCCCCGAGAACAAGGAGCTGAAGAAGCTCCCCTGGGGCGAGGGTGAGCGCTTGCAGAAGGTGCTCGCCAAGGCCGGTGTGGCGTCGCGCCGCGCGGCCGAGGAGATGATCGATTCCGGCCGCATCGAGGTCGACGGCGTGATCGTGCGTGAGCAGGGCCTGCGCATCGACCCGGAGACCGCGGTCATCCGCGTCGACGGCGTGCGTGTCGTCGTCCGCGACGAGCAGGTCTACCTGGCGCTGAACAAGCCCAAGGGCTGGCAGTCCACCATGTCCGACGAGATGGGCCGCCCCTGCGTGGGCGATATCGTCGCGGAACGGGTCACCGCCGGTCAGCGTCTGTTCCACGTCGGCCGTCTGGACGCCGACACCGAGGGCCTGCTGCTGCTCACCAATGACGGCGAGCTGGCGCACCGCCTCATGCACCCCTCCTACGAGGTCTCCAAGACCTACCTGGCCACCGTCAACGGCGAGGTCGACTACCGCGTCGTCGGCAAGCAGCTGCGCGACGGCATCGAGCTGGAGGACGGCCCCGCGAAGGTCGACAAGTTCGTGGTGCTCGAGGTCGGCAATGGCAAGTCGCTGGTGAAGGTGGTCCTGCACGAGGGCCGCAAGCACATCGTGCGCCGCCTGCTGGCGGGTGTCGGTCACCCGGTGACCGCGCTGGTTCGGACTCATATCGGCTCGATCGCACTGGGCGATCAGCGGCCGGGCACGCTGCGTGCGCTGGGCCGTGACGAAATCGGGAAGCTTTACGAGGCGGTGTCGTTGTGAACGGTGTGGGAAGTCTGATCGACGCGACCGGCGCGCTGACCGGCAGTGCGTCGCTGGTCGTCGCCATGGACGGCCCGTCGGGCACCGGCAAGTCGAGTGTGTCGCGCCTGTTGGCGACCCGTCTCGAGGCCCGCTATCTCGATACCGGCGCGATGTACCGGGTGGCGACGCTGCGTGTGCTGCGCAGCGGCGTGGACCTGGACGACGCGGCCGCGATCGTGGTGGCGGTGAAGGAGCTGCCGTTGACCATCGGCACCGATCCGAGCCGGGAGGTCATCCTGCTCGACGGTGAGGATGTGTCCTCGGAGATCCGCGGCAACGAGGTCACCAAGGCGGTGTCCGCGGTGTCGGCCGTGCCGGAGGTGCGTGACCAGTTGGTCGCGCTGCAGCGTGATATCGCCGCGACCTCGGGCCGGATCGTGGTGGAGGGCCGGGATATCGGCACGGTGGTGTTGACCGACGCCGATGTGAAGATCTACCTGACCGCGTCCGCGGAGGCGCGCGCTGCGCGTCGCAATGCCCAGAACATCGCCGAGGGCCGGGGCGACGACTATCAGGCGGTGCTGGCCGATGTGCAGCGCCGCGACAACCTCGATTCCACGCGCAAGGTGTCCCCGCTGCGTCCCGCCGAGGACGCGATCCTGGTGGACACCAGCGACCTGAACAAGGACGAGGTCATCGACGAGCTGTACCGGGTTGTGGCACAGCAGATTTCGGCAGGAGGCGGGCAGTGACGGACACCTTCGCAGGTGACGGCATCTGGAGCGACGAAACCGATTGGGAGATCGCCGAATTCGAGGGTGAGCAGGATGCCGAGCATGTGGCGATGCCCACGCTGGCCATCGTCGGCCGCCCGAATGTCGGCAAATCCACTCTGGTGAACCGGATTCTGGGCCGCCGCGAAGCGGTGGTCGAGGACATCCCGGGCGTGACCCGCGACCGCATCTCCTATGAGGCCACCTGGGCCGGTCGCCGCTTCCTGGTGCAGGACACCGGCGGCTGGGAGCCCGACGCCAAGGGGCTGCAGCAGTCGGTGGCCCGGCAGGCCGAGGTCGCCATGCGCACCGCGGACGCCATTCTGGTGGTCGTGGACGCGACCGTCGGCGCGACCTCCACCGATGAAGCGGTGGCAAAGGTGTTGCGCCGCTCCAAGACTCCGGTGATCCTGGTCGCCAACAAGGTCGACAACCAGAAGCTCGAGGCCGATGCCGCCGAGCTGTGGTCGCTGGGTCTCGGCGAGCCGCGCCTGGTGTCGGCCGCGCACGGCCGTGGTACCGGTGACCTGCTCGACGATGTGCTCGCGGTGCTGCCCGAAACCCCGCGTGAGGATTCGGGCCTGCACGGCGGCCCGCGCCGGGTGGCGCTGGTCGGCAAGCCGAATGTCGGCAAGTCCAGCCTGATCAACAAGCTGTCGGGTGAGGAGCGCTCGGTCGTCCACAATGTGGCGGGCACGACTGTCGACCCGGTCGACTCGCTGGTCGAATTGGGCGGCAAGCCTTGGAAGTTCGTCGATACCGCCGGTCTGCGCCGCAAGGTCGGCAATGCCAGCGGCCACGAGTTCTACGCCTCGCTGCGCACCAAGTCGGCCATCGAGGCCGCCGAGGTGGCGGTCATGCTCATCGACGCCTCCGAGCCGATCACCGAGCAGGACCTGCGCGTGATCAGCATGGTCGCCGAAACCGGCCGCGCCCTCGTGATCGCCTACAACAAGTGGGATCTGGTCGACGAGGACCGCCGCGAAATGCTGGAGCGCGAGATCGACCGCGAAATGGTCCAGGTCCGCTGGGCACAGCGCGTCAACATCTCCGCCCACACCGGCCGCGCCGTCCAAAAGCTCGTCCCCGCAATGGAAACCGCCCTGGAATCCTGGGACAAGCGCATCTCCACCGGCCGCCTGAACAACTGGCTCAAAGAGGTCATCGCCGCCACCCCGCCCCCCATGCGCGGCGGCCGCCTCCCCCGAGTCCTGTTCGCCACCCAGGCGTCCACCCGCCCGCCGACGTTCGTCCTCTTCACCACCGGCTTCCTCGAGGCAGGCTACCGCCGCTTCATCGAGCGAAAGCTGCGCGAGGAGTTCAACTTCGACGGCTCCCCGGTCCGCGTCAACGTGCGCGTCCGCGAGAAGCGGGACCGCAAGAAGTAAATCGGTCACCACAAAGGCCCGAGCCGACACGGTCGGCTCGGGCCCGCTGGCTTCCGGACCGCTGCAATGGCTCCCGAACCCGCGGGGTGATCAAGAGAATCGAGTCTTCCCTCGCCCGGTGAGTGCATTCGACGAGCGCAGTGCGCTCGAGCACCCGGATTCCTTTTCCGACAGTGAGCACCGCAGCGGATTCGCTCTTCGTCTTACCGAGATCACCAGGCTCGCTGCGGCATTGGCTGCCGCCGATTGTGACGATCAGGTTCGCGATCAGGCGCTGAAGGTGCTGCTGTGCCTGGTTCACAGTGACTATGCGGGCGGCGGTATCGGCTCCTACGCGCACGCGCCGCAAGGGCAGTGACTGGAAGACGATGTATATCGATTTCGTCGATGACAGCGAGCCGCAGGGGGCCGGGCTCGGGATGGGGCTGGGTGTTCAGGCGGGCGGGCCCGCCGATTTCGTGGTCGAGAGTGCGCGGGGGTTTCTCGGGGATCTGAGGGTGACCGATCCTCGGGAGATTTGCGGTGTTCCGTTCGGTCGTCGAGCCCGCTGACCACCGAATAGCCATCGAATAGCGGTTGTGGGCGGGGGGATCGGCGTACCGTTTTCTGGAATCCGCCGATCCTAGGGGGCGCAATGCTGTGCGCTGGTGAAGTATTCGCTGAGTACGTCATCGAGCGGTGGTTGGGCAGTGGGGGGATGGGGGAGGTGTATCTGGCGCGGCATCCGCGGTTGGCGCGGGTTGTTGCGGTGAAGGTGCTGAGCCGGGAGTTCGGGGCGGATGCGGGGGTGCGGTCCTGGTTCGAGCAGGAGGCCGATCGGGTCGCGCCGCTGGATCATCCGAATATCGTGCCGGTGGTGGATCGGGGGGTGGAGGGGGATCGGCTGTGGATTGCGGCGCAGTTCATCGAGGGGGTGGATGCGTCGACGGTGGATTGCACGGTGCTGCCGCCCGCCGGGGCGGTGCATATTGTCAGTGAGGCGGCGAAGGCGCTCGATTACGCGCATTCGATGGGGGTGCTGCACTGGGATGTGAAGCCGGCCAACATCATGCTGGCCCGGCCCTCGCCCGGGTACGGGGCGCGAATCATGGTGGCCGACTTCGGTATCGGGCGATTGCGCGGCGGTACCGAGGATCTGACCCGCGCCGGTGCGCCCACGGTGAGTGTGGCGTTCGCGTCGCCGGAGCAGTTGTCGAGTGGGCGGGCCGATCGGCGGTCGGATCAGTATTCGCTGGCGTGCACGCTGTTCTGGCTGCTGTGCGGGTCGACCCCGTTCGAGTCGGAGAACGCGGCCGAGATCGTCGCCGGGCATCTGCGGCTGCCGCCCCCGTCCGCGCATGAGCGGCGGGCGACAGTGCCGCGGGCGCTCGACGCGGTGCTGGCGCGCGCCATGGCCAAGAATCCGGACGAGAGATTCACCTCCTGTGCGGAATTCGCTGATACGGCGACGCGGGCATTGCTGTCGGCCGGTTTCACCGCGCCTCCGCGTCCGGGAGCCGACGGCGTGAAGAAAGGTGTGCCGCAGTCGAATTCCGCGCGCAAGCCGAGAGCGCGAGGGAGCGCCGCCCGGTCCTCGGCACGGCAGGGGCGGTGGGACCGGCGCAAGGCCGGGGTGATCGGGGTGGTGGTGACACTCACCGCTGTCCTCGGAATCGTCTGGCTGACAAGGGGTTCCGAGTCACCGGATACGGCGGCCCCGCGCACGTCCACCGCGCCGTCGAACAGCGCCACCTCCGCCCCCGCGACCGAGGTGGCGGCGGCATACGGCGGTTTCCAGCCGCTCGCGCAGCTCGACGGGCAGGGCAATGTGATCACCGGGGCTACTCCCGGCCCGTATCCGCCACTCGTCTCCGGCGCGACCTGCGCACCCGCGACGATCGCCATGGCCGGTGCGCTGTCCGGCACGGATGAAGCCCTGGGCCGCAACGTATTCGGTGGCCTGCGTCTCGCCGTAGAACATTTCGCGAAGGCGAATCCGGCCTGCCCCGTGACGATCCGGGAGTTCGACACCACCGGTTCGGCGGAGGTCGCGGCACAGCTTGTCCCGCAGATCATTCAGGACACGTCGATCGTGGCGCTGATCGGCCCGGTCTTCTCGGCGGAGACGGCGTCCGCCGGCGCGTATCTCTCCGAGGCGGGCTTGCCGTTCCTGACCCCGTCGGCGAGCAATCCGGCGCTGTCCCAATCGGGTTGGCGGGGATTCTTCCGCGGCCTGGCGGGATACAACGCCCAGGCCCCGGCCGTGAGCGGCTATCTGACCGGAACCGTCGGCTACCACCGCGTCTGCGTACTGTCCGACGACACCGAGTACGGTCTCTCGCTCGCCTCCGCGGTGACAGCCGGATTGGCCTCGGCCGCAGACGTTTCCTGCTCGGCCACCATCCCGCTCGGCGCGGACTCTGCCACCGCGATAGCGAACATCTCGGCCTCCGCGCCCGACGCGGTCTACTACAGCGGCTCCTACACCGAGGCTGCTCCGCTGTTGCTGGCCCTGCGCCGAGCGGGTGTCACGGCCCCCTTCTTCTCCGGTGACGGCGCGCACGACCCGGCCTTCGCCACCGCCGTCGGCGCGGCGGGCCGCGATTCGATCCTCTCCTGCCCCTGCGCCCCGATCCCGTCCGCGTTCCGCGGCGACTACGAAGCCCTGCTCGCCCGTCCCCCCGGCGTCTACTCGGTCGAGGCCTACGACCTGGCCACCATCGTGCTGAGCGGCATCGCGTCCGGCCATGCCACCCGCCCGGACCTGCTCGCCTATCTCCAGCGCTATCGAGGTGAGGGCTTGGCGCGCCCCTACTCCTGGACCGAGACCGGTGAGCTCACCGATCCCCGAATCTGGCTGTATCGCGTCGGATGACCCGGCGCGTCGCGCCCGGGTCCGGTTCGGGCCGTCGATCCCCTGCCGGTGGGTACGGCGCGGTGTACCGTTCGAGACGTTGCGGAATCCCGAGGGGGCTCGATGCTGCGTCCGGGTGATGTCTTCGCCGGTTATGTCATCGAACGGCGACTCGGTGGCGGCGGGATGGGCGAGGTCTATCTGGCCCGTCATCCCCGCCTGCCCCGCTTGGTCGCGGTGAAATTGCTGGGCCGCGATTTCCTGGCCGACAATGAGGTCCGTGCCCGCTTCGAACGCGAGGCCGAACTCGTCGCCCGGTTGGATCATCCGAATATCGTGTCGGTCTTCGACCGCGGTGTCGACGACGACCGCCTGTGGATTTCGATGCAGTACATCGACGGCGCGGACGCCTCCACCCTGGCGCGCGCCGCCCTGCCCCCGGAGCGCGCGGTATGGGTCATCGCCGAGGTGGCGAAAGCCCTCGACTACGCCCATGCGATGGGCGTCCTGCACCGCGACGTCAAACCCGCCAACATCATGCTCGCCCGCCCCGCCCCCGGCTACGGTGAGCGAATCCTGCTGGCGGACTTCGGCATCGGCCGCATGCGCGGCGACACCAACCAGCTCACCAGAACCGGCTCCCTCACCGTCACCCTGGCCTACGCCTCCCCGGAGCAACTCTCGGCAGCTCCGCTGGACCACCGCTCCGACCAGTACTCCCTGGCCTGCACCCTGTTCTGGCTGCTCTGCGGTTCCAGCCCCTTCGAATCCGGCGACGCCGCAGCGGTCATCGCCGGCCACCTCTACCGCCCACCCCCGCCGGTGAGCGCGCGCCGCCCCGGTCTGCCGCACGCCATGGACGCGGTGCTGGCCCGCGCCCTGGCCAAACTCCCCGCCGACAGATTCACCTCGTGCACGGAGTTCGTCGATGCCGTACGAGGATCGCTCGCCCCTCCCGAACCAGCTCCGCCGCACCCTGTTTCGCCGCACCGGCCCGAAGACGCCCCCACCTTGGTCACCCCCGGACCATCCCCGGCAGAGGATGCCCCGACACAGCGGACCTCACCACCACCGCGTGCCGAGAATGCGCCGCCGCTGGGGGATCTGGTACCGACCAGCGCTGAAAACCCACTGCCGCAGCGGAATTCGGTCCCGGCCGACAGCGCCGAAGGCACGCAGATTCCGGGGGCTGCGGGGCGTCGGCGCGGCCGGCTCATCGCGCTCGCCGTGGGTCTGGTGGTGGTGCTCGCCGTGACTGTCGGGATCGTCTGGGCGATAAGGGATTCCGCTTCCTCCGATCGGGCCGGTGATTCCGGTGCCGCGGGCGGCAGTGCGGCATTGACGATGCTGGGCATGCAGGCGCTGCGGCAGATCGATGGGCAGGGGAGGATCAATTACTCCTGGCCGTCCGGTGTGTATCCGCCGATGACCTCGGGCGCCGCGTGTGCCCCGCTGACCATCGCGGTGGCGGGGCCGATGTCGGGTGCGGACGCGACGCTGGGCAGCAATGTGCTCAATGGCGCGAATCTGGCGGTCGGCCAATTCAACGAACGCAATCCCGAATGTCAGATCACCGTGCGGGAATTCGACACCCAGGGTGATCCGGCGGTGGCCGCACAGGTGATCCCGGCACTGGTGGTCGATCCCTCGGTGGTGGCGCTGATCGGCCCGGTGTTCACGGCGGAGACGCAGGCCGTCGGGCAGGTGCTCAGCGATGCCGGGCTGCCATTTCTGACGCCGTCCGCGACGGGCGGTGATCTCGCGCGCAGCGGCTGGCGCACCTACTTCCAGGGCGTGGCGAACGGTGACGGGCAGGGCGTCGCGCTGGGCCGTTTCGTGGGCACCGCCGAGGGCCGTACCCGGGTGTGCGTGATATCCGATGCCTCGGAGTACGGCGTCCGGCTGGCCGGTGAGGTCACCACCGGCCTGGGTGCGGCCGTGCTGCAGGACTGCGCGATGTCCGGTGTCGGCGAGCAGAATGCGACCGCGGCGGCGTCCACCGTGGCCGGGGTGCGGCCGGACGCGATCGTCTACACCGGCGTGTACACCGAAGCCGCCGCCCTGCTCCGGCAGTTGCACGACGCCGGTGTGAGCGTGCCGCTCTACACCGGCGAGGGCGGCACCCATACCGATTTCGTCTCCGACTCCACGGCGTCGGGCGTGACGGTATCGTGCATGTGCGGCCCCGCCCCCGCGCAGTTCCGCTCCGACTATCAAACGCTCACCGGCTCCGAGGTCGGCGCGTACTCGGTCGAAGGCTACGACCTGACCGCCATCGTGTTGCGCGCCATCGCATCCGGACCGATCACGCGGGCCGATCTGGTGACGCAGTTGCAGTCCTATACCGGTGACGGCCTGGCTCGCACCTACCACTGGACGGCCACCGGCGAACTCGCCGATCAGCGCTACTGGATCTACCGTATCCCGTAGCGGCACACCGCTATTCGCGGCTGAATCGGGCGATGAAGACTTCGTATCCGTCCAGTAGCCGGTCGAGGAAGAAGCCGAAATCGGCCTTCTCCCAGTCGATGTCCTCGCTCTCGAAGGCGCGGTGGGCCATGGCGCTGTGCACGGCGGGGAAGCGTTCGGGGTCGACGACCTGCAGCAGGATGGCCTGGTAGTCGACTTCCTCGGATTGTTTGGCGGTGTCGCGGCGGAAACGCATGCGGCCGATGACGGAGAGCGAAACGTTCACGATCAGTTGGAGTTTCACCGGTTCGGGGATGGGGATGCCGGCGAAGGCGGACATGCCGGTTTCCAGCCAGGCCATATTGTTGGGGCCCAGCGGGGGTGAGGTCATGGGGATGTCGAGCCACCATTCGTGGGCGCGGATGGCGTGGTATTCGCCCCAGGCCCAGGCTTCCAGGGCGGTGCGCCATCCGGCGTCGGCGGGCAGTTCCGGGGGTCCGCCGATGACGCGGTCGAGCAGCAGTTCCACGAGGGTGTCCTTGCTGTCGACGTACCGGTAGAGCGACATGGTGGTGAAGCCCAGGTGTTTGGCGACGCGGGCCATGGACAGCGCGGTGTAGCCCTCGGTGTCGCCGATGGCGGTGGCGGCGTCGAGGATCTGGTCGAGGGACAGGCCGCGTTTGGGACCGCGGGTGCCCGTGCCGGTGCGGTCCCACAGCAGTTCCACCGTTTTGGGGAGTGGGGCCCGGTCGGGCGTGTGCATGTGGCCTCCTGTCGTCGGTTTCTCCTGACATCTTGCGCCATCCCTGAAACTGTGTAGCCTATAAACGGTAAGTGTATCTCATACACAGTTTCTCGATCGGGGTTCCCATGACGACTCGACTCCGGCCCGCCATCGAAGTGACCGGGCTGACCAAATCCTTCGGAGACCAGCAGGTATTGCGCGGCATCGACGCGACCGTGCCCGCCGGAACCGTCTTCGCGCTGCTGGGCCCGAACGGCGCGGGCAAGACCACCATGGTCCGCATCCTGTCCACGCTGGGCCGCCCGGATGGGGGAGAAGTCCGCGTCGGCGGCCTCGACCCGGTGCGTGAACCGGACGCCGTACGCGCCGTCATCGGTGTGACAGGCCAGAATTCCGCCGTGGACGGCATCCTCACCGGCGCGGAGAACCTGCGCCTGGTAGGCCGTCTGCTTCATCTGGGCGAGGCCGAAACCGACAGGCGCACAGCGGAATTGCTCGAACAGTTCGACCTGGTCGACGCCGCCCGCAAGCGCGTCGACGCCTATTCCGGCGGTATGCGCCGCCGCCTGGACCTGGCCATGAGCCTCATGGGCAATCCGCGCATCGTCTTCCTGGACGAGCCGACCACCGGCCTCGACCCGCGCAGCCGCCGCGAATTGTGGGCGGTGATCAGGACTTTGGTCGCCGGCGGTGTCACCGTCTTCCTCACCACCCAGTACCTGGAGGAGGCCGATCAGCTCGCCGACCGCATCGCCGTCCTCGACGGCGGGCGCATCGTCGCCGAGGGTACGGCCGAGGAGCTCAAACGTCTGGTCCCCGGCGGCCACATCCAGCTGCGTTTCGCCGATCAGCGGGGTTTCGCCGCCGCCGTGCAGGCCGTCACGGTGGCCGATGCCGACCCCGAACAGCTTGTCCTGCACGTCCCTTCGGACGGCAGTGTCGGTGACATCCGCAAACTCCTGGACCGCCTCGACGACCGGGATATCACCATCGACCAATTGGACATCCACACACCGGATCTCGACGACGTCTTCTTCGCCCTGACCGGTAACGCCCCGAAAGGTGTACAGCTGTGAGCACTCTGGTTCGCGGTGCCCAGGATTCGGCCGCCATGGTGGGCCGCAGCCTCCGGCACAGTCTGCGCAGCCCGGACATCATGGTCCTGTCGATCGTGGTGCCGGTGATGATCCTGCTCATGTTCACCTACGTCTTCGGCGGCGCGATGAATGTCGGCGGCGACTTCCTCGACTACGTGGTGCCCGGAATCATCCTGCTGTGCGCGGGATTCGGCTCGGCCGGCGCCGCGGTGAGCGTGGCGACGGATATGCACAACGGCATCATCGACCGCTTCCGCACCATGTCGGTCTCGCGCACCTCGGTGCTTGCCGGACATGTGCTGGAGAGCCTGCTGCGCAATCTGCTCACCACCGGCCTGGTCATTCTGATCGCGGTCGCCCTGGGCTTCCGCCCGACGGCCGACCCGATTCGCTGGCTGGGCGTGGTCGGCGTCCTCTCGGCGTTCATCCTGGCGCTGTCCTGGCTGGCCGCCGCCATCGGTCTGCTGGTGCGAAACCCGGAGGCCGCCAATGGTTTCACCTTCTTCTTCATGTTCCTGCCGTATGTGAGCAGCGCGTTCGTCCCGCTGCACACCCTGCCCGGCTGGTTGCGCGGTTTCGCCGAGCATCAGCCCTCGACGCCGATTGCGGAGAGTGTGCGCGGCCTGCTCACGGAGCAGCCCATCGGCAACAATGCCGTCATCGCCCTGACCTGGTGTGCGGGAATCGGATTGGCGGGTTACCTGGTGGCGGGCGAGCTCTACCGGCGTCGCGGCCTCCATTGACATCGCGCTACGCCGATATGCGCATCTAGGCATGTTTGTCCGGTATGTCGTGAAATAGCGAGCCATCCTAGGTCGGCCCCGGCGAATTCGCCGGGGCCGCAATGCCATTGTTGGCTAGCCCACACTCGCTGCCAAGCAAGTGCTTGGGTTGCTAACGTCGAAAGGGCAGGAGGACGGTGACGGGCATCGGTCGTCGAGGATCGAGAAACGCTCGCACGCACTACAGGGATCGCGGTGTCACGCGATTATCGGGGCTATCAATGGGGATTCGGCCTGGGGCTATTCGGTTCTGCCGAGCGTGATTCGGCAGCTGTATGTGTTTGCCGCGCCCGTCACCGGCAAAGCAATGAACACAGGACGGCTCATGACTGAAACGATGCGTACCCCAGACCCGAACCACCCGCTGCTGCCACTGGCGCGGGCGTACACGAACTACTTCACTCCGGAAGTCAGTGGCCTGCACAATCTTCCGGCTTCGGGGCCCGCACTGGTCATCGGCAATCACTCGTCGATCTACTGGGCGCCGGAGGTGTGGATCACCTTCATGGCCATGCTGGAGCGCCGCCCGGACGAACCCACCTTCGGTGTCGCGCACGAAATCCTTTTGCGCGCACCGCTTCTCGGTGACAGTCTGCGCCAGTTCGGCGTGATCGCGGCCTCGCAGGAGGCGGCGAGCGCGGGCTTGAAGGACGGCGGCGCGGTGATGGTGTACCCCGGCGGCGACTGGGAGGCCTGCCGCCCCTGGACCGACCGCGACAAGATCGACTTCGCGGGCCGCAAGGGCTTCATCCGGTTGGCGCTCAAACTGGGTGTGCCGGTGATCCCGGCCGTCGCCAACGGCGGCCACGACTCCATCTTCATCGTCAGCCGCGGCGAGCGCACCGCGCGCCTGCTGCAGCTGGACAAGCTGTTCCGCGCCAAGGTGTTTCCGTACACGGTGGGCCTGCCCTTCGGCGTGGCCCCGATCCTGCCGCAGATCCCGCTGCCCGCCTCGGTGCACGTGAGTTTCCTGCCGGCGCTGGAGTGGTCGACGCAGGTCGGCGATCCGGACGACAGTGACCTGGTGGACTCGCTCTACGACCAGACCGTGACGACCATGCAGGCCGAGCTGGACCGGCTGCGCGCCGAGGATCCGAATCCGGTGGCCACCGGAATCAAGAAGCACGTGGCCGGATTGCCCGGTCCGCTGTCGGGTCTGGCGAATCTGCTGTAATCGCGCATGATGGACGCGGAGCGACTCTCGGGAGCAGTGGGCCCGGGAGTCGCTCCCCGGATGTGAGAACCACGCGCGCGCCGCTCACCTGCGGTCTGCTGGTTGGACGCTAGCGTTGTTCTACATGAGTGAGGGCAATCCGTTCCCGGACGCACGCGCCGCCGAGCCCGTGCATCCGCTCGAGGAACAGCGACTGCAAGCCTGGAGCAACTATCTGAAGGCAAGCGCGGGCATCGCCGACAGCCGGATCCAGGCCAACCTCACCGGCTGGAAACGCTGGCTGCACCACCTGCCGGGGGCCTCGATCGACAAGGCCACCGCGCGCCGTGACGCCCTGCGCCGGGAGCTCGGGCAGTACGGGGTGGGCGCGGAGGACCGCGTGTGGGGCGTGCTGTCCGGCGGGCGGGTGCGCAGCCTGGGCCACTCGGTCTGCCTGGAGGTGACGCTCGGCGACCTGGCGCAGGAGTACGAATCCGTGGATCAGCACTGGGCCCGGCTGCTCCAGCGCATCGCGCTGCACACCGAGGAGATCCGCCCGCTGGCCGCCCTGGGCGATCGGGCGGTGGTCACCGACCTCATCGAACAGGTGACGGCGGCCCTGCGGATCGCCCCCGACGAGGCCGCGCGCCTGCGGCTGATCGATCACCTGCCCGGCGCGCTGCGCCCGATCCCCGCCGACATCACCACCCTGCGCCGCGGCGACACCCTGGTCGAGGTCGTCTTCGACATCTACGCCGACACCGTCAAACTCGACAACATCACGGTGAATCCCGAACTGCGCGGGACAGGTTTGGGCAGCGCCGTTTTGCAGCACCTGTGCCGTTCGGCGGACGCGCACCACCTCTACATCGTCGGCCAGCTGGTGCCGACCTACCGCGACGACGATTCGGCGGTGCCGCGCCTGGCCGAATGGTGCCGACGGCACGGTTTCGCGGTCAACGAGCGGCTGGGCGGCCGGATCGCGCGCAGCCCGGCCAGCGTTCCCGCATAGCGGCGCAACGGTATTCGCGGTGCGGGTCGGGCCGACCGCGCGCGGTCAGGTCCATTTCCAGTCGGCGACCACCGGAATGTCCTCGCCGTGTTCACGGGTCCAGGCGCGGGCCTGCCAGCGGGCGTCCACCATTTCCTGACGCAGTCCGGCGGCCTTCTCGCGCAGCGCGGGCACCCGGTCGATGACATCCATGACCAGGTGGTACCGGTCCAGATCGTTGAGCATCACCATGTCGAAAGGCGTTGTGGTGGTGCCCTTCTCCTTGTATCCGCGGACATGCAGCCCGTCGTGGTTGGTGCGCCGGTAGGTGAGCCGGTGCACCAGCCACGGATATCCGTGGAAGGCGAACACGACCGGCCGATCCCGGGTGAACAGGGTGTCGAACTCGCGATCGGGCAGCCCGTGCGGATGCTCGTCCTGCGGCAGCAGCCGCATGAGGTCGATCACGTTCACCACGCGCACCCGCAGATCGGGCAGGCGCTCCCGGAGAATCGCCGCCGCCGCAAGGGTTTCCAGGGTCGGTACGTCACCCGCGCAGGCGAGCACGACATCGGGTGACTCGCCCTCCGCGTCCCCGTTGCCGGCCCAGGTCCAGATGCCGATGCCGCGGGCGCAGTGCACGGCGGCCTGCTCGACGGTCAGCCAGCTCTCCTGCGGTTGTTTGCCCGCCACAACGACATTCACGTAGTGGCGGGATCGCAGGCAGTGATCGTAGGTGGACAGCAGCGTATTGGCGTCCGGTGGCAGATACACCCGCACGATCCGCGGGCTCTTGTTGAGCACCACATCCAGGAATCCGGGATCCTGATGCGTGAACCCGTTGTGGTCCTGTCGCCAAACATGGGATGAGAGAAGGTAGTTGAGGCTGGCGATGGGCTGCCGCCACGGTATCTCCGCGCTGGCGTCGAGCCATTTGGCGTGCTGGTTGAACATGGCGTCGACAATGTGGATGAACGCCTCGTAGCAGGTGAAGACGCCGTGCCGCCCGGTGAGCAGATAGCCCTCCAGCAGACCCTGGCACATATGCTCGGACAGCACCTCGATGACGCGGCCGCTGCGATCGAGTTTCACGTCGTACTCGCCGATCTCGGCCTGCCAGTCGCGTCCGGTGACCTCGAGGATGTCCTGGAGCCGGTTGCTGGCCAGCTCGTCCGGGGCGAAGGTGAGGAAGTTGTCCGGGTTGAGCCGGGTGACCTCGCGCAGCCATCCGCCCAGCACCCGCGTCGCCTCGTGCTTGACCGCGCCGGGTGCGCTGACCTCGACGCCGGAGTCGCGCCAGTCGGGCAGGCGCAGATCCCGCAGCAGCGCACCGCCATTGGCCGCCGGGTTCGCGCTCATGCGCCGCGCGCCGGTCGGATTCAGTTCCAGCAGTTCGGGTTTCGGCTGCCCGTTCGCGTCGAAGAGTTCCTCGGGCCGATACGACCGCAGCCACTGCTCGAGCACCACCCGATGCCGGTCGTCGTCGCGCGCCGAGGACAGCGGCACCTGGTGTGCGCGGAAGGTGCCCTCCACCGGATCGCCGTCCACGATGGGCGGGCAGGTCCAGCCCTTCGGGGTGCGCAGAATGATCATGGGCCAGGCGGGCCGGGCCGTGGCACCGTCGTCCCGGGCGGCGCGCTGGATCGCGGCGATGCGGTCCAGACACTCGTCGACGGCCCGAGCCATCTGCTGGTGCACGGCCCCGGGGTCGTTGCCGGTCACCGGAATCGGGTCGTATCCGTATCCGCGTAGCAGGCTCAGCAGTTCCGATTCCGGAATCCGCGCCAGGATGGTCGGATTGGCGATCTTGTACTCATTGAGCGCGAGGATCGGCAGCACCGCCCCGTCGCGTGCGGCATTGAGGAATTTGTTGGCATGCCAGCTACCCGCCAGCGGCCCGGTTTCGGCCTCGCCGTCACCGATCACGCAGAAGACCGTGAGATCCGGATTGTCCAGTGCCGCACCGTAGGCGTGCAGTAGCGAATACCCCAGTTCGCCGCCCTCGTGGAAGGAGCCGGGAGTGTTCGGCGCGCAGTGGCTGGGCACCCCGCCCGGGTAGGAGAACTGCGCGAACAGCTCGCGCATCCCCTCCGCGTCGCGTGGAATATGGCTGTACAGCTCGGAATACGTGCCCTCCAGCCAGGCGCAGGCATTGGGCCCGGGGCCGCCGTGCCCCGGCCCGGCGACGAAGACGGCGTCGAGATCGCGGGCGCGGATGGCGCGATTGGCGTGCACCCACACCAGATTCAGGCCCGGCACGGTGCCGAAGTGCCCGAGCAGTCGCGGTTTGATGTGCTCGGGGCGCAGCGGTTCGCGCACGAGTTCGTTCCGCATGAGGTAGATCTGCCCGACGGACAGATAGTTGGCGGCCCGCCACCAGGCGTCGAGCGCTTCGAGTTCGGCCGTCTCCAGCGGGCCGGGCCGGCGGGTCAGGCGATAGGGGACAGGTGCGACGGTCTCGCCGGTGCCGGAGGTCTCGTTGTCACCCTCGGTGTCGGCCGCGCGGGCCGAGACACCCGGATTCACTGAGCTCGCGCTGCTGGACGACCTCGCGCTGCTGATGGACACGGTGTGCCTTTCACGTCGGGGACGGGCGGCCTACCTCTCCTCGCGATGCTACCGGCGACCATCACCATTGTTACTGGGAATTTGCTGTGGTTCGGGAATACCGTAGAGGGCAGCACTGCTGAGGATTCGGAAAACCGAACCTCACCCCCTACCCCGAGAGGTATGGCCTTGCAGGAGATCACCCTCAACAACGGCACCACGATTCCGCAGCTCGGATTCGGCGTGTGGCAGGTCGAGGACGACCAGGCGTACACCGCTGTGACCACGGCATTCGAGGTCGGCTACCGGCATATCGACACCGCCCGCATCTACGAGAACGAGACCGGTGTCGGCCGTGCCATCCGGGACTCGGGCCTGCCGCGCGGCGAGGTGTTCCTCACCACGAAACTGTGGAACAGCGATCAGGGCTACGACGAGACGCTGCGCGCGTTCGACGCCGGTCTGGAACGCCTGGGCACCGACTACGTCGACCTCTACCTGATCCACTGGCCGACCCCGGCCCGCGACCGCTACCTCGACACCTGGCGGGCGCTGGAGAAGATCAACGCGGACGGTCGCGCCCGCGCCATCGGCGTCTCCAACTTCACCGAGGCCACACTGCGGCGGCTGGTGGACGAGACCGATATCGTCCCCGTGCTCAATCAGATCGAGTTGCACCCGTACTTCCAGCAGCGCGAGATGCGTTCGGTCGCCAAGGATCTGGAGGTCGCCATCGAGGCGTGGAGCCCGCTGGGACAGGGCGGCGCGCTGCTGGCGGAACCGTCGCTGGCCGGTATCGCCGAGCAGTACGGCAAGTCGCCCGCCCAGGTCGTGCTGCGCTGGCATCTGCAGACCGGCAATATCGTCATCCCGAAATCGGTGACCCCGTCCCGTATCGCGGAGAACTTCGACGTCTTCGACTTCGAGCTCAGCGACAACGATCTGACGCTGATCGCCGCCCTCGACAATCCGGCCGGCCGGATCGGCCCGGATCCGGAGACCTTCAACCTGGCCTGATCCGCCCGGGAACCTCAGCGTCGGGGTGCGGTGAGCGCGGCGACCATGCGGCTCAACGCATTCGGAGTGAGTTCGTCCCGCCCGACGCTGGGGTTCCCGTAGTTGAACGTTCCGTCGGCCACCAGGTCCGGCAGGCGCGGCTCGTCCAGCCGTTCGGCGGCGAAGTCGTAGAGCGCGCCGAGTTTCGGCAGGATCAGGCCGTAGTCGATGATCCGCGCGACCGGGCCCTCGCCGTCGAGTAGCTGCCGAATCTGGGTGTCGCGCAGCGGATATCGCGGCGGGAACACATCACGCAGGTCCAGGAACATGCCGACGGCGTAGCCGCGCGGGTCGGCGATGCGCCGCCCCAGCCAGGCCAGCCGGCCCAGCGCCAGGGGCGGCCGTTCGATGAGCGCCTGGGTGAACAGAACCCGGGCCAGCGTCACGTTCATCATGAATCGCTCGGGGGCGGACTCGGATTCGGCCAGCCCGGGGTTGTCCAGATAGCCGGTGACCACGCTGCGGTTGTGCGCCCGGTACCAGGTGGCGGCGCCGGGCCGGTGCAGGAAGTCGAGCCAGGCCCGGGTGCCGGGGCCGTGCGCGTCGGCGATTCCGGCGTCCCACAGCAGCCGGGCCTCCAGTTTGTCCTGGAGCAGCCGGTCGTTGACCGCGCGCCACCACGCGCTGCCGCTGTCGGGATGCAGGACGCCGCGGTGGATCACCCAGCGCAGGAAGGTGGATTCGGCGCGCCCGTAGGCGTCGAGCCGCGCCGGATAGAACTCCGCCGCGAGCTGCAGCCGCTGCGCCGGATCGCTGCGGGCGGTCGCGATACGGGCCGCCGCGCGCCCGGTGGCCTGCTCGGGTTCCATCGCCGCCCACTGTACCGGCCCCGCGCGCGGGGCCGGCAGTGCCCGCGCCGGTCACGGGGGTTTCGAAAAGGCTCACGCACCTTCGCTTTTGGCGACCAGGGCGGCGGTCGCCTCGGCCTGGATCCGTTCGAACTGCGCGCCCATGGCCTCGGCCAGTGCGGTGGCCGCCGACAGCGGGCGCACCATCACCATGAAATCGTCGATCTTGCCCGCGTCGTCGAAGTGCAGGAAGTCGCAGCCGGTGATGGCCTTGCCCGCCACGGTCGCCTCGAAGATCAGCGCGTGGTCGCGGCCGCCCGGATCGGCGATCTCGCGCACGTAGCGGAAGTCCTCGAACACCCGCAGCACGCCGCGCAGGATCGCCGCGGTGAGCTCCTTGCCCGGGTACGGCTTGAAGGCGACGGGGCTGGTGAACACCACGTTCTCGGCCAGCAGCGCCTCGACGGCGGCGGTGTCGCGGGCTTCCACGGCCTTGCGGAAGGGGTGCATGGACATCCACCTTTCATGGTCAATTTGTTGACTATCCAGATCGAACGGTAGACAGGTGCAGGCGGGTCTGTCCAGGGTTGACTAATCAAATAGTTGAGTACTGCGCTGAATGTTAGGGTGGCCCGCATGGCGTTGCGTGACGCGGTCCTGGCCGCACTCATCGAGGGGGAGGCCTCCGGCTACGACCTGGCCAAGGGCTTCGACGCCTCGGTGGCCAACTTCTGGATGGCGACCCCGCAGCAGCTCTATCGCGAACTCGACCGCATGGCCGAGGAGGGGCTCATCGAAACCCGGGAGGTGCGCCAGCAGCGCCGGCCGACCAAGCGGCTGCACTCGCTGACCCCGGCGGGCTGGGAAGCGTTGCGCGCCTTCACCGCCGCGGAGCCCAAGCCCACCGCCATCCGGGACGAGCTCATGGTGAAGGTGCAGGCGGTGGATGTCGGCGACGGCGCGGCCGTGCGGGCCGCCATCGCCGAGCGCAGACGGTGGGCGGAGGCGAAACTCGCCCGCTACGAACGACTTCGGACACGTCTGCTCGGCGAGCGTTCCGAACAGGCGTACCTGCTCGAGGCCGAGCACGTCGGCCCGTACCTGACGCTGCTGCGTGGAATCGCCTTCGAACAGGAGAACATTCGCTGGGCCGAGTTGGCGCTGGCGGTCATCGAGCGGCGGCTGAGCGGGGCGCGGACCCGACCGCCCGTCAGTTCTTGACGGTGATCCCCAGCGCGGCCGCGAAAGTCGGTGCCAGCGAGAGCAATTGGCGAGGGTTTACCGTCGCCCCCTTCATGCCCTCGACGCCCTCGGCGATATCGATCTCGAGCGCGCCCCGGAAATCGACCTTGGTGAGCCGGGCCCGATTGAGGATCAGGCGGTCGATGGTACTGCCGTCGAAGCTGACCTCGGTCAGCTTGGCGTCACCGAAATCCACATGGCGCAGTACGCAATCGACGAAGCTGACCTGCTGCAGTGTGGCGGTGCGGAAGTTCACCGAATCGAGTTTGCAGCCCTCGAACCGGACCCGGCGCAGATCGGAGCCGCCGAGGTCGAGTCCGGACATGGCGCCGTCGGCGAATTCCGCGTCGCGCCAGGAGGTGTCGCCCGCGTCGGTGCCGATCCAGCGGACGTTGTGCAGCCAGACGTCGTTGAAGTGACTGTGGCGCAGGCTGCCCCGGTCCACGGTGAGGGAGGTGAAGGCCGTTTCGGTGAAGCGGGCCTGCTGCACGATCTCCTCGTCGAGGTGCTGGCCGTCGAAGTGGGCGCAGTCGTACTCGCCGCCGGTGCGGGGGAGGGCTTCGGATCGCTCGAGGTGCCGGGCGTAGGGGAGGTCTGCCAGTTCGCGCGCCATGGTCGTCCACGCTAGAACATGGCGCCGACAGCGATCGGCGTGGGGGCTTTGTCCAAATTGCGTGAAACACACTATTTATTGCGATATTTCGCGGAAATAGCCTCTCGCTATCGAGCCGGTGCGGGCGTAGTGTGTTCTCCGGTCGTCATCCATTCGAGTGTCCGAATTCAGAAGGATCAGGCTGGTGCCATCCAATTCCGGTTATTGCTGGGACAGTTCCGTGCAAAATCAGCTGCCCGGCGCTCCCGCGGGAACTCTGATCGTCAATGCCGACGGCTCCGACGCCGTCATCATCCGCGATATCGACTGCGTGATGATCACCCTCGCGTGCGCCTTCGTGCTGTCGGTCGCCATCGGCCTGATGGTCCTGGTCAGCAATGTCGATTTCGACGACGGGCAGCAGGTGACGCCGAGCGCTCCCGGCAACTGCCAGCCCTTTTGCCCCATCTCCGGCGGCTGAGCCGCCCCACCCCTAGATCAGGCCGTGCGTCCGCGCGCGGGTGATGGCATCGGCGCGCGCCCCCACACCGAGCTTGTGATAAATGCCGCGCAGATGGGTTTTGACGGTATTCACCGATACGCCCATATCGGCGGCAATGCGGTCGGCCGTCAAACCCGAAGGCAGCTGCTGCAATACGCTCATTTCCTTCCCGGTCAGCCGCGGCGCCGCCGCCGACCGGTCGGCGGCCGGGTGTTTTCTGATCTCGTCGGCGAATTCATTGAAATGCCCGAATCTTCCGATGAATTGGTCGAGCAGCGTCACCGCACCCGGCACCTCCAGGAACGGGCGCACGATCCGTTCGGCGAAGCCGTCCTCGAGCGCCCGGCACAGTGATTCGTACGCCTGGCCCGGCCGATGCCGGCGCCGGCAGGCCGAGGCGTGCAGCAGCCGCGCGTACACCGCGGTGACCGCGGACATCCCCTTCTCCGCCCGCAGCAGCGGCTCGAGCAGCTCCAGGGTGGTCGCCGAACGTTCACCGTGCTCGGCCAGCACGGCGGACGCGACCGTCGTCTCCGGCGTGTGACCGAGGACCGACACCGCGTGGTCGGCCAGCCGTCGTGCGGCCCGCGGATTGTGCGCCCGCACCAGCGGCCACATCGCCTGTGCCAGAGCGATTCCCGTGCTCGGATCCGGCGGTGCGGCGTCGAGCCTGCGATACATGTCCAGGCGCAGGGTTTCCGCCGCCGCATAACGGTCGGTCGGGGCGAGCCGGGTGGCGGAGCGGGCCGCGAGCCTGCCCAGTCCGGCGATGTCGGCGAGTACCAGGGCCTGATGCGGCTCACCCTCGCCCGTGGCCGGCGACGGCTCGGCGGCCTGCAGAGCGATATAGGCGTCGATATCCAGATGCCCTGTCGGCGAGGCTGTTTCGGTCATCGTAACGGTCGCGGGCGGCTCGCCCGAGGCCAGTGCGGCATCGACGTCCACCGCGGCGGTGAAGGGTTCGAGCCACCGCGCGGGCACCACCGACGACGCCGTGGGCGTCCGGGTGTGCGCGAGTGCCAGCAGGGTGCGCGTGCGGGAGACATCGGCCCGGTCGATCGCGTCGACCACGCGCAGCAGCATGACGAACGGATCGTCGGCCAGATCGCGGACCTCGGTGAGGCGGGTGAAGAGCGTGCGGCCGTTGCCGTCGAACACCATTCGCGGTCCGTGATCGCGCACGAACGCCGCCGACGGCACCGCTGGGACAGCGGACGAGTGAATCACAGCACCTCCACGAACCACACCTTCATCGAACCGGCAACACACGGGAACGGCCTCTGCCCCGTATTCGCAGCGTATGCCCGAAATTTGCGCAGGCGTGCACATCGGGCCCCGAATCGCCGGATGGATTTCATTCGAAACGAATGAGGCGGCCCCGGCCGCGCCGCCATACCTTCGCGCTCGGCGCACTCGAACGCCAGGTCCAGACGACAAGGAGAGTCATATGGCAGGCACGCTGACCGTGTGGAAGTTCCCGACCGCCACCGGCGCGGACACCGCGATCGACACCCTGCGCGAACTGCAGTCCGAAAACCTGATCGTCATCCACGACGGCGCGGTGGTGAGCTGGCCGGAAGGCGCACCGAAGCCGAAGACCAAGCAGCTCAACAACCTTGCCGGTCCCGGCGCGCTGACCGGCGCGTTCTGGGGTCTGCTGTTCGGCATCCTGTTCTTCATCCCGCTCATCGGCGCGGCACTGGGCGCGGGCCTGGGCGCGCTGACCGGATCGCTCACCGATGTGGGCATCGACGACAAGTTCATCGCGCGGGTGAAGGCGAAGATCACCCCCGGCACCTCGGCACTGTTCGTGCTCACCTCCGACGCCACCATGGATCGGGTGCACGAGCGGTTCGCGGGCCAGCAGGCCGAACTGATCTCGACCAACCTCTCGCACGAGCAGGAGGCGCAGTTGCGCGCGGCCTTCGCCGAGTGAGTTTGTGCAAGTGATCAGGCGGACAGGGGATTTCCTGGGATTCTGCCGGGGTCGCGCCGGGTGAATGAGTGGCAGATTGCTTCTCATTCTCGGCGCGTCCACACCCCGGAGTCACATGAATACCAGGCCCCCCGCCCGTCGCGCCGCCGCCCGCGCGGCGGTCTCGCTGCTCGCCCTGCTGTCCGGTGTCGCATCCACCGGAATCGCTGCGGCGGAACCGGATTCGCGTACCTGGTATGTGCGGGCCGGGGCCGCGCCGGGTGGATCCGGCGATGCGGCCGCGCCGTTCGATTCGCTGGCCCGGGTCGAAGCGGCCTCCGGGCCGGGGGACACCATCGTGGTGCTGCCGTCGGCCGCCGTGCTGGACGGCGGGATCGCGCTCGAGGCCGGCCAGCAACTTGTCGGTGACGGCGATTCGGTGGTTGGCGCGGCCAATGGCGCTGTCCTGCCCCGGATTACGAATACCGGTGGCGCGCACGACGGTGACGCGGTGCGGCTCGCACCCGGTGCGCAGGTGCGCAATCTGGTGATCGACGGCGCACGCCGCGGCGGCATCTACGGCTCCGACGCGGCGGATGTCGCGATCACCGGCAATGTGGTGACCGGGACCAATCAGAACTGCGTCGACGGCTTCATGATCGGGCCGTTCACGCTGCCGCCGACCATTCCGCTCGGCGTGAGCGCGCCGCCGCTGCCCAATTTCATCACCCTCAACAACGGGTGGGCGGCCATCATGACCGACTTCTCGTCGGCTGCCGGAAATGTCCTGATCGCCGACAATCTCGTGCACAACACCGCCTGCGGCGACGGCATCGACGTCCGCGCGCACGGCGCCAGCCGCGTCACCGCCCAGCTCACCGGCAATACCACCCGCGATATCAACCTCGGGCTGGCGAAGCTGTCCGTGCTGGCGGTCGGACTGCAAGCCGGGGACACCGCCCAGCTCGACGCCACCCTCACCGGCAACGCACAGCTCGACATCGCGCCCCTGGACACCTCACCGCTCAACCACCTCGCCGACAGTGAGGGCATCTTCGTCAACGCCATGGGCCGCGCCCGCATGGACGTCACCATCGACCGCAACGAATTCCGCGACGGCCACGGCAATTTCTCCGCCAACGGCCTGGAGTACGTCACCACCAACGGCACGCCCGACAGCCGTGTGACCGTCACCGACAGCACCTTCGACACCGTGCGCGGCGACATCATCGAGAACTACAACCTCAGCAGCGAGGGCGCGCGCCAATCGCTCACCCTGCACCGGGTGCAGGCCCACCGCTCCACCTTCCCGGCGGCGGCCCTCAACCCGCTCATTCCCGCCAACCTCGGAACCTGCCTGGTGACAACGAATTTCGGCCGCACCGGGCACACCGACCTGACCGTCACCGACTCCTCCTTCGGCGACTGCAGCGCCGACGGCATCGGCCTGATCGGCTACACGCCGTCGGGCTCCGGGCCCGCCACCGCCGAACTGATCTTCGACATCCGCGACACCACCATCAGCGGAGCCGCGGCCAACGGTGTGAACATCATCAATATCGGCGACACCGCCGCCGTGCGCGGCACCATCGAACGCACCGGCATCTCGGCCGTCCAGGGCGCGCTCGTGCGCGCTCGCAATCAGGGCGGCGCGAATATGGCCGTCACCTTCGGACCCGGAACCCTCGACGGCACCGCCGTGCCGTGCCTGGCGGCAACCCACCCGCGCATCGATATGGCCGAATCGGTCATACGATCGTGTGTATGAAGGTTCTCGGTGCATGCCCCCTGGATTGCCCCGACGCATGCTCGTGGGAGGTGACCGTCGAGGACGGCGTCGCGGTAGGACTGCGCGGGAACAAGGCGCATCCGGTGACCCGGGGCGCACTCTGCGTGAAGGTGAACCGGTACCTCGAGCAGGTCGGATCGCCCGGACGGATCCGGTTTCCGATGCGGCGCGTCGGGGCCAAGGGGCAGGGACGCTTCGAACGGATCAGCTGGGACGAGGCGCTGGGCGAGATCGCCGAACGCCTCGGCGGCATCGTCGAGGAATACGGCGGCGAGGCCGTCTGGCCGTTCCACGGGACCGGCAGCCTCGGCTACATCCAGGGCGCGGAGGGATTCGCCGGGCGGCGGTTCTTCAATGTGCTGGGCGCGAGCCGGCACGATATGACCATCTGCTCGATCGCGGGCACCACCGGGCTGAAGTACACGCTCGGCACCTCCGGCGGCATGGATCCGGAGGATTTCGCGCAGTCCCGGCTGATCCTGCTGTGGGGCACCAATCCGATGAGCTCCGGACACCACCTGTGGAAGTTCATCCAGGACAGCGGGGCCTACACCGTCGCCATCGACCCGGTGCGCACCAAGACCGCCGAACGCTGCGACGAACACCTCGCACCCTTGCCGGGCACCGATGCCGCGCTGGCGCTGGGGCTGCTGCACGTGATCGTGTCGCTCGATGCGCAGGACGAGCGCTACATCGCCGACAACACCGTCGGCTGGGATGAATTCCGCACGCGCATAGCGGAATACCCGCCGGAACGGGTGGCCGCGATCACCGGGCTGCCGGTGGAGCGGATCATCGCGCTGGGGGAGCGCATCGCCACCACACGGCCCACCGCCATCCGCGCCTCGCAGGGGATGCAGCGCCACGACGGCGGCGGCATGGCCCTGCGGGTGCTGGCCTGCCTGCCCGGCGTCACCGGTGACTGGGCGATTCCCGGTGGGGGACTGCACTATTCGACCAGCGGACACTTCCGGCTCCGGACCGACGACCTGCTGCGGATGGATCTGCTGCCGCATCCGGTGCGCACCCTGTCCATGACACGGATGGGTGAAGCGCTGCTGGACACCGACGATCCGCCGGTGAAAGCGCTGTTCGTGATCGCCGCCAACCCGGTCGGCTCGAATCCGGACCAGCGCCGGGTGATCGAGGGCCTGAAACGGGACGACCTGTTCACCGTTGTGCTGGAACACTTCTCGACCGACACCGTCGACTACGCCGATATCGTGCTGCCCGCCACCATGCAGCCCGAACATCTGGATGTGCTCGCCGGATACGGTCACCTGTACCTGGTCTGGAACGAGCCCGCCGTCGAGCCGCCCGGCGAATGCCTGTCCACCACAGAGACCTTCCGCCGCCTCGCCCAGCGCATGGGCATGACCGAACCCGCGCTGTACGACTCCGACGAAGATCTGGCCCGCCAACTGCTCAAAGACCACGACATGGAACGGCTGCGCGCCGACGGCTTCCTGAAGGTCGACAAACCACCGGTTCCGGCGGGCGCCCTGCAATTCGTCTCCGAACGCGCCGCGCAGGACGGTCACGGCCCCCTGCCCGGCTACACCCCGCCCGGCGACCCCGGGGACGGCCTGGTCCTGATATCCGCTGCCTCCCACTACTTCCTGAACAGCACCTTCGGTTCGAATCCCGAATTGCTCCGGCGCGCAGGCGAATCCCGCGTCACCCTGCACCCCGACGACGCCGCCGCCCTGGGAATCGCCGACGGCGCACCGATTCTGGTGGCCAACTCGCGCGGCTCCTTCGAGGCGAGGGCCGAGGTCTCCGACATCGTCCGCCCCGGCGTGGCCGCCACCACCAAGGGCCGCTGGGCCAAACACAACAGCGGGGCCACCGTCAACGCCACCATCGCCGAACGCGATTCCGACTACGCCGGCGGCGCCGTCTTCCACGACAACCGGGTCCACATCACCCCACGCTGAGCACGACACGCGGTAGCACCTTCGGCGATTCGCACCCCGGAACTACGTACCTCCCTAGTAGTCTCGGGCCAGCGCGCACCGGAGGTGTTCCACCGTGACCAACCTGCTCGTGATCCTCGCCGCCCTCGCGGCCTCCCTGACCGTGCTCTACGCCGCCGCCAGAGCCGTCCGCCCCGCCCCCGCGGACCCGATGCTTCCGTACCTCTCCGGCGCGCAGGCCACCGAGCACGCGGTCTCCCGCTACCACGTCCGCTGGTACACGATCACCATGATCTTCCTGGCCTTCGACATGGAGATGGCCTTCATGTACCCCTGGGCCGTCGTCGTCGCCGACATCGGCCGCACCGCCGTCATCGAGATGTTCGCCTTCCTGGCAGTCCTCATGATCGCCGTGCTCTACGCCTGGCGCGAAGGCGCACTCCGATGGACCTGATCCCCTGGCTCCGCCGCCGAACGGCCATCGTCCCGTTCCTGGCGACAGCCCCCGGCGGCACCGCGACCCGCCTGGCAGTCGAGGCCGCCGTCCGCGCAGCGGGCTGGCAGCCCGCCGAAAGTCCCGCCGCCGCAAACCTGTTGATCGTCGCGGGTACCCCGCACGGCGCATTCGCCGACGCCGCCACCCGCATCCACGACTCCATGCCCCTGCCCCGAACCCGCCTGGACCTCCCCGAACCCGCCACCGCCGCAACAGCACTGGCCGAAGCCGCCGAAAACCTACGGTCGGGCCGGGCAATGGATGACCCGCTCGAGCACACCCCGGACACGACCCATCCGCCCTCCGGCCCGCACCACCACACCGATCATTCGGACGGAATGTCAGGTCCTTCCTCCACAGCACTGCACGCGCACGTCGACCCTGTGACCGGCGAACAGGGGCATGCCGGAGACGAGCACGAAACGCACCTGGGCGGGGACGGGATGCACGATCACGGCGGGCATGGGGATGGCATGCACGGGCACGCCGGGCATGCCATGTCGATGGACCTGCCGGGCGGGTTGGCCATGGCGGATCGGGCCGAGGATCGAGATGGGTTGCGGCTGGATGTGCTCACGGTGCCGTTGGGGCCGGTGCTGAGGTGGTGGCCTGCCGGGCTGGTGGTCTCCGCGCAGCTACACGGTGACATCGTCTCCGCGGCAACGGTTTCGGTGATCGAAGGGGCGGGTGGGGAGTCGTTCTGGCTGGGGCCCTGGCTGCGAGCGGCCGCGGGGGAGCCGGTCACGGTCGGCGAAGGCGGATCGTGGCAGGTGGCGCGGCGGCTGGATTCGGTCGCGAGCCTGCTGGG
Organism: Nocardia acididurans; assembly: GCF_016741815.1. GTDB lineage: Bacteria > Actinomycetota > Actinomycetes > Mycobacteriales > Mycobacteriaceae > Nocardia > Nocardia acididurans. Next base: position 760,456 of record NZ_JAERRJ010000002.1, on the reverse strand, counting down.
TGTCGCGGGGTGGGATGTCATGGCGGTTGCTGCCGCACGGCTGCGGGATGACGTGCTGAACGAGGCCATCCACCGGCGGCGGAGTGATTCGCCGGGGTCGGATGTCGATATTCGGCTGCGCCGGTTCGTCCGCCGCGTATCGATGTCGCGGGTGCTGCGCTGGTCCCTTCGCGGTGTGGGCCGCATCGACACGCTGCCGCCTGGCGTGTCCGCTCAGCCGACCGGAGGATCCGCTCGGCGCCTCGAGGGTGACGCCCGGTTGACTCCGGAGGGAAAGACCGGTCCGGTCGCGCTGCCGCCCGGCGGCTTGGCCGGGGATGCGCACGATCGGCTGGTGGCGATGCTCACGGGGATCGAGGACATCGACCGGACCGGTGAATCCGCCTTGGAGCCGGGAGAATTCGTGGCCGAGCAGGTGTGGCGGACCCGGTGGATCCTCGATGCGCTACCCGGATTGCTTGCGGGCAGCGAGTTGGCGGAGGCTCGGCTGCTCGTTGCCAGCCTCGATCCGGATCTGGAGACCTTCGCCCCGGCGCGATCGGAGGCTGTCCATGGATGAGATGCCGGGGCAGAGGGTTTCCGGCATCGCGCCGTGGTGGGCGGCGCTGCTGGTGCCGTTGGTGGTGGGTCTGATGGTGTACGCGGTGTCCGCGGCGGAGGCTGTGTTGCGGGCGCGGGCGGCGGGCGCTTCGGCGTCGGCGGCGGTGGCCGCACCGATGCGGACCGTCGCGCTGGCGCTGGTGCAGCAGCGGCGCGGCATTGTCGGCGCTGACGTATTGCTCTGGCGGGCAGCGGGATCGGTGCTGTTGGTCGCTGCCGTGTGCGCGGCCGCGCTGGTGCCGGTCGCGGGCACGGTGGTGCTCGATGGCGGTGTCACGCTGGCCTGGTTCAATGCGCTCGAGGTGGTGGCGTGGGCGGCGGTGTGGCTGGCGGGGTGGGGTGCGAATTCGGTGTTCTCGCTGGTGGGCGGGTATCGGTTCGTGGCGCAGGGGCTGGCCTACGAGTTGCCGCACATGTTCGCGCTGATCTGCGCCGCCGTGGGGTCCGGGTCGCTGAGCGTCGCCGATATCGTTGCCGCGCAGCAGGATCGGTGGTTCGTGGTGATCATGCCGGTCGCGTTCGTGGTGTATCTGCTGTCGGTGCCCGCCATGTCGTTCCTGCCGCCGTTCGCGACGGCGGCGGGGCCGGAGATCAGCGGGGGCGTGTTCGCCGAGTTGTCCGGGGTGGATCGGCTGGTGCTCGAATTCGCCAGGCGCGCACTGTTCGTGGCGGCCGCGGCCATGGCGGTGCCATTGTTCCTGGGCGGTGGCGCGGGACCGTGGCTACCCGGGTGGCTGTGGTCGGTGGTGAAGACGGCGGGCGTGCTGGCGGTGCTGGTGTGGTGGGGGCGGCGATGGCCCGCGATTCGGATGTCGCGATACATGGAGGTGGCCTGGGTGGTGCTGCTGCCGCTGATTCTGGTTCAGGCGCTGGTGGTTTCGATCGTGATGATTCGCTGAGGAGGTGCCGTGGTGACGCAGGTGCTGTTCTGGGTGTGCGCGGTGTGCGCGGTCGCGTCCGGGATCGCGGTGTTCCGGGTCGACTCCATGGCGCGCGCCACCTTCGCGCTGCTGGTGTCGTTCCTGTGTGCGGCGGGCACCGTATTCCTGGTCGAGCTGGCCTATCTCGGCGTGCTGGTGGTGCTCATGATGATCATGGAAATGGTGGTCATGGCGGTGTTCATGATCATGTACATGATGAATCCGGCCGGCCTCATGCCGATGACCATGGTGCACAACACGAAAGCTGCCGCCGGCATCTCGACGGCGGTGTTCCTGGCGCTGTCCTCGGTTGCGCTGCTGGTGGATTGGCCCGCGCGCGACGTGCAACCGCCCGCCGACCCGACCGCCTCCCTCGGCGCGGCCCTCATGGGTTCGAAAATGCTGGTGATGATCATCGTCGGCCTGGTGCTGTTCGCCACCATCGTGGCCACCGTGGTGCTGGCCACCCACCGCGGCCGCTACGACCGATACGGCGACCGCCTCGACCGCGCCCGAGCCGACGACCCGGTGGAAGGTGGTGCAGGGCAATGAATCTGCCCGAGTTCCTCGTCTTGGCGGCGGCCCTGTTCAGCATCGGCCTGTTCGGCGTCCTCTCCCAGCAGTCCATCGTCATGGTCATGATGGGCCTGGAGCTCATGATCAACGGCGTGATCGTGGCCGCCGCCGCGTTCTGGTATTTCGTCCGCCCCTCCGACGACGCCCAGGTGCTGGTGCTGGTGGCCGTCACCGCCATGGCCGTGGAGATGGCGGCCGGATTCGCCGTCACCACAGCCATTTTCCGGTCCCGCGACGTCGACATGGTCGACTCCGCCGCGGATCTGAAGGGCTGACGCCGTGCTGTGGTGGATGATCGCGCTCCCCGCCATCGCGGGTACGGCGCTGCTGGTCTGCGGCCGCCGCGCCGACCGCGTCGCACCGTCGACCTCCGTCACCGTCGCGGTCGCGGCCACCGCGCTGGCGATCCTGAATGCCCTTGATCGGCCGGAAGTTTCGGCTCCGTTCCTGACCGGCATCCCGCTGTCGCTGGGCGTCGACGGCCTCTCCGCGGTCATGATCGTCACCGTGACCGCGATCGTCACAGCGGTGCTGATCTTCGCCGCGGGCGACCTGCGCCCGGATGAGCCCGAGGCCCGCTTTCACGGCCTCATGCTCATGTTCTCTGCCGCCATGCTGGTCACCGTCACCGCACAGAACCTGCTCACCCTCCTGTTCGCGTGGGAACTCATGGGCGCGGCCTCCTACGCGCTGATCGGCTTCCGCTGGCGCGACGAACAGCGCGCCGCATCAGGCACCGTGGCCTTCCTGACCACGCGCACAGCCGATCTCGGCATGTACCTCGCCGCCGGTGCAGCCGTCGCAGGCGGCTCGCTCGCACTCACCCTGGACACCCTCCCCACCCTCGCCGAACCCTGGCGCGACGTCGTCGCGGCGGGAATCCTGGTGGCAGCCCTGGGCAAATCCGCTCAACTCCCCTTCAGCTTCTGGCTCTCACGAGCAATGGCGGGCCCGAGTCCCGTTTCCGCGCTGCTGCATTCGGCAACCATGGTCGCGGCCGGCGCCTACCTGCTGCTGCGCCTGGAACCCCTGCTGCACTCCACCGGCTGGGCCGGACCGGCCACCGCCTGGATCGGCGTCCTGACCGCCCTGGCGCTGGGTGCGGTAGCCGTCTGCCAATCCGACCTCAAACAACTCCTCGCCGCCTCCACCTGCGCCCAGGTCGGCCTGATGGTCATGGCTGCCGGTGCGGGCGGCGTCGTGGCGGGCACCGGCCACCTGGTCGCCCACGCCATCACCAAGAGCCTGCTGTTCCTGTGCGCGGGCGCCTGGCTCACCGCCCTCGGCACCAGGAACCTCACCGGCCTGCGCGGCTCCGCCCGCGCATACCCCGTTGTGGGCGTGACCTTCACCATCGGAGCCCTGAGCCTGGCGGGAGTTCCGCCGCTGGCGCTGTGGCCGACCAAGGACGCGATACTGTCCGCCGCCAGGGAATCGTCCACCGCGCTGTACCTCGCGGCCTGGGCGGCAGCCGCGCTCGGCACGGTGTACGCCGGGCGGGCGCTGACCCTGGTGTGGACGGTCGGCAGGCGCACCACCGTCGCGCGACCCGTCGACCCCGCCCTGTCCGATGGGATCACCGCACGCGGCGAGGTCACCGCCGCCACTAACGAGATACGGAATCACTGGGATGAGGAGGAGGTCGGCACGCGGCGGGTGAACACCGCACAGGCCCTGCCGCTGTCGGTGCTGGCGCTGTGTGCCGTAGCCGCCGGAGCTGCCGTGCTTCCGGTGGTGCACAACGGATTCGCGCGCGTGCTCGGGGATTCCGCGCCGACGATCGGATGGTGGGAACCAGTGATATCCGGCCTCGTCGCCGTGCTTGCCGTGGCCACGGTCGCGACGCTGATCCGTCGCCGCGGCGAGCTTTCCGCCGTCCCGTTCCTGACGAGCTGGCTCGGGCTGGAGTCAGCGGTCGACCGGCTCGTGGTCGCGCCGGTGTTCACGCTCGCGCGCGGGCTGGCGCGCTTCGATGATCAGGTGCTCGATCGTGGTGTGCGCGCTGCCGCGCGCGGTGCGCTGGCCGCGGCCGACGGGCTGGATCGCGACGCCGAACACAGCATCGACCGTGCGGTGCGTGGAATCGGCCGAGCGGCAGGCGGTGTGGGCCGGTTGGCGCGTCGGCCGGAGACGGGGCTGGTGCACCAGTACTTCGCCCAGGCGGTGGTCGGCATCGTCGTGCTGGCCGTCGTCCTGCTGGTGTTGCGATGAAACGGACTGTGCGGCACGGTGATCCGCGCCGAGGAGAGGTGAGGTGAGCGTGCTCGGCGTGCTGGTGTTCCTCCCGCTGGTGGCGGCGATCGTACTGCCCGCGCTGGCCCGCCTCGGTGATCGCGCGGTGCGCTGGGTGTGGGTGACAGTCAGCGCCGTCGAAGTGGCGCTGACCGTCCTGCTGTGGCTGCGATATCGCGAGAGCCCGCCCGCGGCAGGGGAATTCGCGTTCGAGCAGCGGCTCACCTGGATTCCGAGCCTGGGCTCCGGGTATCACGTCGGGCTGGACGGGTTCAGCCTGCCGCTGGTCGCGTTGACCACCGTGCTGTTTCTGGCGTGCGCGGTGTACTCGCTGCGCGAAACCCGGCGGGTGCGAATGTTCGCGGCGCTGTTCCTGTTCCTGGAGTCGATGTGCCTGGGCGTGTTCGTCGCACTGGATCTGGTGCTGTTCTTCGTCTTCTTCGATCTGTCGATCGTCGGCATGTACTTCGTGATCAACGGCTGGGGCCATGCGCGGGCGCGGCGGGCGGCGCTGCAGTTCTTCCTCTACACCTTCCTGGGCTCGCTGGCACTGCTGCTCGGCTTCATCATCCTGTACCTGGCGACCGAGCCGCACACCTTCGACATGGTCGAGCTGACCCGAGCCGATCCCCTGGCGGGCAATGGTATTCGCGGCGCGATCGCGCTGGCCGCCATTCTGGTGGGGCTGGCCATCAAGACGCCGACGGTGCCGTTCCACACCTGGTTGCCGTTGGCGCACACCGAAGCTCCCGCCGCCGGTTCGGCCATCCTCGCCGGTGTGCTGCTCAAACTCGGCACCTATGGTTTCGTGCGGATCGCCATGCCGCTGCTGCCGGAGGCGTGGCGGCGCTACGCCCTGATCATCGTGATCGTGGGAGTGATCAGCGTGCTGTACGGTGCGCTGGTCGCGTTGGCGCAGCACAACTTCAAGCGCATGATCGCCTACACCTCGGTCAACCACATGGGCTACATCGTGCTGGCGGTCGGCGCGGCCGGACTGGCGTCCCGCAATACCGAGGAGGCGCGCACGCTGGCCGTCTCCGGTGCGGTCACCCAGATGGTCAGCCACGGGTTGATCACCGGCGCACTGTTCCTGCTCGCCGGAGTACTGTACGAACGCCGGAACACCTACGACATCAACGCCTTCGGAGGATTGGCGGGCCAGGCTCCGGTCTTCGCCGCACTGACGGCGGTCGCCGCCTTCGCATCCCTGGGACTGCCCGGCTTCTCCGGCTTCATCGCCGAATTCCAGATCTTCCTGGGCGCTTTCGCACCCGCACCGGTGCTGACGGCGCTGGCGTTCCCCGGCATCCTGCTCACCGCCGGGCTGTTCCTGCGCGCCTATCAGAAAATGTTCCTGGGTCCGCAACAGACCACCGAATTCCCGGATCTCGCACCGCGCGAGCTGGTTTCGATCATTCCGCTGCTGCTGGCCGCCCTCCTGATCGGCATCCTCCCGCGCTTCCTGCTCGATGTCATCGAACCCGCGGCCCGCACGCTCGGCCTGCTGGTGGTGCGCTGACATGGGGGAGACGACCGACGACATGATGGGCCAGGACCTCCTGGCTCTGCTCCCGGAGGGCGCACTCGCAGTCGTCGCCGTACTCGGCCTCCTCCTCGGATCGTTCCTTCCCCGTCACCGCCAGTGGGTGGTGCGACTGCTCGCGGCCGTCGGCGCGATCACCACCGTGGCCGCCACCATCCCGGCCTGGAACGACGAGTCCACGCTCTTCGACGGCAGCTATGCCGTGGATACCGCGACCGATACGGTGCGCGTGGTCGTCGCCTGCGGCATTCTGCTGCTGCTCGTCCTCTCGCTACCCGAAACTCGCAGGAACGCACGAGAATCCGAGTACATCGTCCTGCTGGTGTCGGCCGGTCTGGGTGCCATTCTGCTCGCGGGCGCGAACGACCTCCTGGTCCTGATCGTCGCGTACCTGCTCGCCAGTATCCCGCTCTACGCCCTGGTCGCCTTCGCCAAGGATGCCCCGGGCACCGAGGCCGCGCTCAAGTACTACCTCTTCGGCGCACTCTCCGGAGCGGTCATGTTGTTCGGTGCCGCACTGCTTTTCGGTGCGGGCCGCGCCACTGCCTATCCGATGCTCGAGGATGCGGCCGCCGCCGCCCCGCGCACCGCACTCGCCCTCGGCGCCGTCGCCGTCCTCACGGGTCTGCTCTTCAAAGCCGGTGCGGTCCCCCTGCACTTCTGGGTGCCCGACGTCGTCCAGGGCACCCGGCCCGACGTGGCCGCGCTGGTCACCACCATTCCGAAACTCGGTGCGGTAGTGGCGATCTACCGGGTGAGCCCGCTGGTGCAACCGGCCGATATCGACTGGCGGCTGCTGCTCGCCGTCATCGCCGCCCTCACCATGACGCTCGGCAACTTCGCCGCGTTCTTCCAAACCGATGTCCGCCGCCTGCTCGGCTACTCGACCATCAGCCAGGTCGGCTACCTGCTGCTCGGGGTCGCCGCGGTGAGTCACAGCTCCCTCGCGCTGCCCGGTGTTCTGCTCTATCTCACCGCGTACGCGCTCACGAACCTCGGTGCCTTCGCGGTGGTCTGCGCACTCCCCGCCCTGCGCGCGCTCACCGACTACGCCGGTCTGTTCCGCCGCCGCCCGGCGCTGGTCGTCGCCTTGATCATCTGTCTGCTCGGTCTGGTGGGCACCCCGCCCACCGGCATTTTCGTCGCCAAACTGACTGTGTTCACCGCCGCCATCGATGCCCGGCTCGGCTGGCTGGTCGTGCTCGCGATCCTCAATACGGTCGCGAGCCTCTTCTACTACCTGCGGTGGATCCTCCCCACCCTGCGCGGCGTGCCACTCGACCTGCCCCGCGAGCCGTTCTCTGTGCTGCCACGCGCCCTCGCCTACCTGGCCGCGGCGGGCGTCCTGCTGACCGGCCTGCTCGCCGGGCCGATCCTGGAGGCCGTCGAGGGCACCGTCCCCATCCCCTGAGCACTCTTGCCCCGACCGACCCGGGAGAAATAAAGTTAGGTGACTCAAACTTTGTAGTTTGGTTAGGCGGTACAATGGTTGCGGCATCGCGGCGGCAATTTCTCGCAGGTGGGGCACTGCTCGGCGCGGCGGGGGCCGCGGCGGTTCCGGCGATCGTCGCCTCCGGACAGGGACACGGGCCCGGCCACAGCCAGACCACGGGCATGAGTCACGGTGGGGGAGTAGAGGGTCCGACCTTCCGCCTCGGCGCCACCGTCGACCACAGGTTCAACGGCTTCAATCCCACCGACGTGCTGCGCGATTTCGACTACGGCGTGGTCTCCACCCTCCCCGACGGCCGCACCCTGCGCACCTACGAGATCGCCAGCAGCGACGAGGAGCTGGAAGTCGCTCCGGGAGTACGCTTTCCGGCCTGGACCTTCAACGGCCGCATCCCCGGTCCGACCCTGCGCTGCACCGAGGGCGACGAACTGCGGTTCAAGTTCACCAACGGCTCCGATCACCCGCACACCATCCACTTCCACGGCCTGCACCCCGCCGATATGGACGGTGTACCCGGCGCGGGCCCCGGCGTGATCGATCCGGGCGAGAGCTTCACCTACGCCTTCGACGCCCGCCCGTTCGGCCTGCACCTCTACCACTGCCACGTCAGCCCGCTGGCCGAGCACATCGCGCGCGGGCTCTACGGCACCTTCATCATCGACCCGCCGACACCCCGTGCGCCGGCGGACGAATTGGTCATGGTGATGCACGGTTTCAACACCACCTTCGACGGCGAGGGCAACCAGCTCTACGCCGTGAACGGCATCCCCTTCCACTACGTGCACGAGCCGGTTCGCGTGAAACGCAATGAGCTGGTGCGCATCTACCTGGTCAACGTCCTGGAATACGACCCCATCAACAGTTTTCACATCCACGGCAACTTCTTCGAGTACTACCCGACCGGAACCCGGCTCGAGCCCGCCGAATTCACCGACACGATCATGCAGGCCCAAGGTCAGCGCGGCATCTGCGAACTGCGATTCCCCTACCCCGGCAGCTTCATGTTCCACGCCCACAAGACCGAATTCGCCGAACTGGGCTGGATGGGCTTCTTCGAGGTGGTGGAATGATGGCCGAACACACTGAAGCACACTCGGATTCCCGCCTTCCGGCCTGGCTGTCCTGGGTCGGGGTGGTGGCGGTCATCGCGATCGTGCTCACCACATTGGGGTTGCTCGGCGGGCGGGCGCTACCGGATCGGGTCGGTCCGCCCGTCGAGGAGGTGGCGGTCGAGCACGCGGTGCTCACCGAAGGGCGGATCGCGCTGACGGTGCGCAATACCGGGCCGGATCCGGTGACCATCGCGCAGGTGTTCGTCAACGACGCGTATGTGGACGTACGCGGCGGCGAAGAGGCCATCGGCCGAATGCGTTCCGCCACCCTGGATCTCGACTACCCGTGGCAGGACGGGCAGCCGTATCTGATCTCCATGCTCACCTCCACGGGGCTGGTCATCGAGCACGAGATTCCGGTCGCGGTGACCACGCCGCGGCCCGGGGCGTCGTTCTACGGCTTGATGGCGCTGCTGGGGATCTATGTCGGCGTCATCCCGGTGCTGCTGGGCATGCTGCTGCTTCCGGTATTGCGGCGCAGCGGATTCGGCGCGCTACGGCTGCTGCTCGCATTGACCGTCGGCCTGCTGGCCTTCCTGGCCGTGGACGGCACGATGGAGGGATGGGAGCTGGCGCAGGAGGCAGACGGCGCGTTCGGCGGCGCGCAGTTGGTCGTATTCGGTGCTGTCGCAGCGTTTCTCGCGCTCACCGCCGTCGACCGGTTCCTGCGGGGCCGCCGGGAGCAGGGGGAGCCGGGCACCGGTCCGCGCCTGGCGCTGATGATCGCCATCGGCATCGGCCTGCACAATCTGGGAGAGGGGCTGGCCATCGGATCCGCCTACGCGGTAGGCGAATTGGCGCTGGGCGCGTTCCTGGTGCTGGGCTTCGCCGTCCACAACACGACCGAGGGCGTGGCCATCGTCGCACCACTGGTCCGGCAGCGGGCATCGATTCCGACGCTGTTGCTGCTGGGGCTGATCGCCGGTGCGCCCGCGATCATCGGCGCGGTCGTCGGGGCGAGTGTCAACAATGCCGAACTCTCGGCGCTGCTGCTCGGCATCGGTGTCGGGGCCATCGCGCAGGTGATCGTGCAGATCGCGCCCGCCCTGCGCGCGGACGGCCGGGATCGTGCCGACGCCACCGTCCTGGGCGGGGTGATCGCCGGAATTCTGGTCATGTACGTCACCGGGCTGCTGGTGAGCGCCTGAGAACGGGAACGCTCATGTCGCAACGTCCTGAACTGCGTCGCCGCACCTTCCTCGGCTGTGCCGCCTGCGCGGTGGCCGCGGCGGCGGGATGCAGTTCCAGCCGCGCCGAGGATCCGGTCGCCTTCACCGTCCCGGCCGCCGATATCCCGGTGGGCGGCGGCATCGTCTACGCCGACCGGCAGACCGTGATCACCCAGCCGAATCCCGGTGAATTCCAGGCGTTCTCCACCGTGTGCCCGCACCAGGGCTGTGCGGTCAACGAGATTCGCGCGGACGTGATCGTCTGCCCCTGCCACGGCAGCGGTTTCCAGCTCTCGGATGGTTCGGTGCGACGCGGTCCCGCACGAGATCCGCTGTCGCGCCGCGAGATTCGGGTCGACGGCGCGCACCTGCGGATCGGATGAGCACGCGCCGGGCAGCACCTGCGCCGCCGTGCGACGGATGGTCATCGGCACACTGGTGATCACTAACGTTTCAGATATCGACTTCGCTGCTCCGCGGCGCGCATGTTCGGTCCCGAACCGGGTAGGCCGCCCATAGCGCGCTGCACAGGCCGCGCCGCGACAGCGAACCGGAGGGCCGAAACGATGGATGACACCTGGAAGGGCGAGACCGCCGACCCGAGCCTCGCGCCCACGACCCCCGCACCGGCCGGTACGCCGGGCACCGTCGACCCCCGGCACCTGCCGGGCACGCTCGGGCCGCGTACCGAACCGGACGGATCCCAGCCGCGGCTACCCCAGCAGGACGGGACACCGCCCCCGCTGCCCTCACCCGAGGGTATGCAGACCGGGCCCGCGCCCGGGGACCTGCCGCCGCACCGGCCCGGTGCTCCCGACACGGAGGGACCGACCGCCGTCTGGGTGTACGCCGTGCACGCCGGCGCCGATACGGGCCCCATCGGCCTCGGTGAGAACCGCACCGGCATCCGCGACAACCGTGCCGTCGCCGGCGTCAGCGGCGAATACGCGCGCGTGGTCGAGGCAGCCGGTCTGGCCGCCGTGGTGGGCTCGGTACCGGTGCGCGACTTCGGCCCGGATGCCCTGCAGCACAACATGAACGACCTGGACTGGCTGGCCGCCGCCGCGCAGGCGCACAATGCCGTCATCGAATCCGTCGCCGCCGGGCGCACCGTCGTCCCTGTCCGCCTGGCCGTGCTGTGCCGCGACGACGACGAAGTCCGCGCCATGCTCACCGACCGCCGCGCCGAATTCGCCGAGGCTCTCGACCTGGTCGAAGGCCGCGCCGAATGGGGTGTCAAAGTCTTCGTCCACGCTGCATCCGACGTCGACGCCGACGAGCCCGCCGCCGCCCGAGCCGCCGACGAGCTCTTCCGAACCCTCAGCCCGCACGCGGTAGCCACCCGCCACCGCCCCCTCACCGACTCCTCCCTGGCCGGTCGCGGCACCCCCATGCTCCTCAACGCCGCCTTCCTGGTCGAAGACGACCACGCCGACCAATTCCAAACCGCCGTCAGCGAATTCGACACCAACCCGCACATAGACGTGGACCCCACCGGCCCCTGGCTCCCCTATTCCTTCGTCGGAGCCATCGGCGACTCCCGCTGACCGCCCACGACCCGAACCCACCACCGAACACGCCCTCCACGGTGCGCGCGGCTCCCCGATTCTGTCCCCCCACCCCGCTACTCTCCCCGGCATGGTCAAACCGGAGTCCGCGCTGCGCCGCCTGATGCGTGAAACAGGAAAGCTCCTGGAGCCCTACGGCTTCGAAGGCGCCGACCCCACCTGGACCCGCATCCAGGACTCCGGCATAGCCACGGTCGGCCGCACCCGCCTCCTGCGCACCTGGACCGCCGGCGAACAGGTCCTCCGCTTCGGCCTCACCCTCTCTGCCACCCCCGCCCCCTGGTGGACCTTCTGCAACTGGCGCAACACCCGCCTCGGCCTCCCCGCCATCCCCCTCGAAAAGGCCACCGGCCCCGCCCAACTCACCGACTCCGCCCTCCCCGCCCCCATGACCACCCTCTGGACCATGCACGCCGACCCCACCACCCCCGGCCACATCGCCCCCTCCGACATAGACCGAATCCGCACCGACCTACCCCGCCGAGTCCACACCTACGCCCGCCGCTCCCTACGCCTCCTCAACCCCGACCACCACCTCGAAGAACTCCTCGCCCTCCCCGAAAAAACCCGCGCCACATGGGAAGCCATAGCCATCCTCCTCGCCGCCCAAGGCCCCACCCCCGACCTCGACAACGCCCTGACCCACCTCACCGACCTCACCCCCGAACCCCCCACCCTCGCCGAAGAAATCCACACCTACGCCCAATCCCGACCAGCCATGGTCTGACTGGCGCTCGTTTCAGCCAAAAGGCAAGGCCTGCACTGATTGTCGGATTAGTCCGATGTGTGTCGGAGGGTTGTAACGTGTCGCCGGTCACATCCGAATTCGTCTGCGGCACCGTAGTTGTGCGGTGCCGAACAAAGAAGGGGCGAGGGTGTGACGTCTTCGATACTGTCCAAAGGTCAGAACATGCCATTGCCGGAGGACGTCGAGCGAATCGACGTGGTGATCGGCTGGACGGAGTCGGAGTTCGAAGTCGATGCGTCCGCACTCCTGTTGGGGGAGAACCGGAAAGTTCACTCCGACAATGATTTCGTGTTCTACAACCAACCGGAATCAGCCGATGGTTCGGTGCGATTTCTGGGTGCGGGAGCCACCGAGGAGGGCGCACAGACCCGGATCTCCATCGACCTGACCGCGCTTCCGGAGGAGGTGCACGCGGTTGCGCTGGCCGGCAGTATCGGGGCGGGATCCTTCGGCCGGCTCGGCAAGATCGCCCTGCATGTCGTCGACGGTGCGGGGAAGACTCTGGCCGAATACGTGACGGCTGACGCCACCACCGAGTCGGCGTTCCTCTTCGGAGAGGTCTACCGCCGTGCCGGTGTATGGAAGGTGCGCGCTGTCGGCCAGGGCTGGGATTCCGGGTTGGCCGGTCTGGCAACGGATTTCGGTGTCCACATCGACGACGAGGCCGAGGAGGCGACCGACGGTTCGGAGCCCATAGCCGCTCCCGAACCCGTTGCGTCCGGCGAAGCGGAACCAACTACTCCGGTGGCGGATCCTGCTGCGGCACAGCGTGATACGGCGAAGCCGCGAACCGCGCGCAGTCGGGGTGTGCGAACCAGCAGAACAGTCGCGAAAAGAGCAAAGCCGCTCGAATTCACGCTGGCCGAGAACGATACCTGGCAGCCGGCCCGCCTGTTCTCGGTTATCGGAGTCGGCGCGGGGGAGGAACAGGAACGCCGCGCCACCTCGGCCCTGATCGCCACCATGCAGGCGGTCCGTCCTTTCGCGCGGGCGCTGTGCGCCAGAATCGGCGCTCCGGCAGGCACTTTCGAAGGTTTCGTCGAGGTGCCCTACGAACGAGGGGAGGCGAAGGTCATCCCCGACGCGGTCCTCAGGGTTTCCCGTGGCAGCCGCCTGTGGACCGGACTGCTCGAGGTCAAGACCGGAAACGGCAAACTCAAACGCGAGCAACTCGAAAACTACCTCGATGTCGCGCGTAAGAAGAAGTACGACGTGGTGGTCAGCCTGTCCAACGACATCCCGGCCGGGCCGGGGGAGCTCCCCGTCGAGGTCGATCGCCGCAAGCTCGCCAAGGTCGCCCTCCGGCACCTGTCCTGGGCCGAGGTCACCCACGAAGCACGAATGCTCCTGTCGCACGGCGGTATCGAGGACGATCTGCAAGCGTGGATGCTGAGCGAGTTCTTGCGATACCTGCTTCACCCGCGATCCGGCGCCACCGACTTCGTCGATATGGGCCGGCACTGGGTCGCCGTTCGAGACGCGGTGATCGCCGGCACCGCGCGTGCCGGCGACCAGAAATCACAGCAGGTCGCCGACACCTGGGTGTCACTGTCCCGGCATCTGGCACTGCGCCTCACCGCCGACCTCGGCGTAGCTGTCAAGCACGTCCTGCCGCGCCGCTATCGAACCGATCCGGTCGCCCGAAACGCGGCCGTCGCAGAGCGCCTGGCAGCCGAGGGCTGCTTGGAAGCCGTCCTGCGGATCCCCGACACGGCAGGCGATCTGTTCGTCGTCGCCGAACTGCGCAGCAACAGGATCCGCTGCCGCACCACGCTCGACGCACCGAACGAAGGAACAGCCGGGCGACGACTCACCTGGTTGCTCAAACAACTCCAGGATGCGCCCGGCGATGTCCAGGTCGAAGCCGTGTTCTCCGACCCCGGCAACGAGGCCTGCGAGCACCTGGCGACCGTACGCGACAACCCCAAATCACTGACCGAGGGCCGTTCCGGCGATATCGTGTCGTTCACCCTGGAACAAACCTTCCCCATGGGCAACCGTCGCGCCGGCACAGCCGCGAGCTTCATCTCGAGCGTCACCGCAGCCACCGATGCCTTCTACGGATCAGTCGTACAGCCCCTGCGCGGCTGGGTCCCCGCCGCGCCGAAGCAACCCGACCCGGCACCAGGCGACCCCACCGACACCCCACCCCTCTGACGGCGACGCCGCGCAAGCCGAGGCATTTTAGCCGACTTCACCGCCACCGACCTGTCACTGTACGGGGCGCGTGTCGTGAATCATTGACCCCACCGCGGAGAGGGTATTCGCGGATACAGTCAACGCCGTCAACATGCTGACGCAGTCGGCATGCTCGATACACCGAGCGGGCCCCCGAACCGAACGCAGACCGGTTCCGGGGGCTCGTTTGGCTACTCGTCAACAGTCCTCCCGGTCACCGCGCGAATATCGCGATGGATCCGCTCCACCGCATCCGCCAAGGACCAGCCGACGTCGAAGCCGTAGCGCAGTGCGTGCTGTGCGACACCGCCGAGCCGTTCGAGCATTTCGCTGAAGTGGACCGCATGGAGAATGCCCTCCACGATCACTACCAGCCCACGCTCCAGCCCGAAACGGGCAATGTGCTCGATCAGGTCGATATTCGCCCCCTCCGGCACATCGTGCTCGCGCAACATCTCGCGGCGAACCGTATCCTACTGGACCACAAGGCAACTGGTGCGGGGAAACCCCTGTTGCACGGCGCAGGCGGTGGTGGATTTTCCGGACCCGGAATTGCCGCGAATCACCAGCAGAAAGTGGTTGGGGTGGTGAGTGTTCGGAGGATGATGAGGGTGGAGACGGTGAGGGTGAGGGTGGCGGCGGTGATGGACAGGGGAGTGCGGCGGCGGATTGCGTAGGCGGCGAAGGGGGCTGACCAGAGGAGGAGGGTGACGATCACCCACCAGCCGCCTTCCATGTCGACCTCTGGGGTTGTGGAGCCGCAGCGGGTGTCGGTGGCCAGGAAGGTGCCGAGGATTACGGAGTAGGCGGCCAGGGCTGTCCAGGCGGTGACGGCGGCGAGGGTTGCTGTCCAGAGGGTGATTCGACGCCAGGGGACGGTGTGCTCGGGCATAGGTGAATCGTTGGCGATGGGGCGGGGTGGTGGAACGGGGGAAATACTCGAGTGGATCAGGGGATTGCGCAGATCGCGGTGTCGAAGACGTGCTGGGCGGGGGTGGCGTCGGCGGTGCGTTCGTTGGCGAGGACGGCTACGGCGCGGCCTTCGGCGGTGACGCCGTCGAAGGTCTTGAAGCCGGGGATGGAGCCGCCGTGGCCCCACACCTCTTTGCCGCAGGGGACCGTGAGTTTAGCCAGGCCCAGCGCGTAGTCGATGCCGGCGGCCCGGTTGGTGAGGGGTTTGGGGTCGCGCCGCATCTCCGCCAATTGCGCTGGGGGGAGGAGCTTTCCGGAGAGGAGGGCGGTGAAGAAGCGGTTCAGCTCGGCGCCGGTGGAAACCATCGCGCCCGCGGCGCCGGCGACCGAGGTGGGGAATTGGGTCATGTCGATGCGCTGGCCGTCGACCACCTCGTAGCCCTGGGGGTGGGGTGTTCGGATGCCCAAGTCGTCCCAGGCGGGGACGTAGGTGGCTTGCAGGCCCAGCGGTTCGGTGATGCGGCGGGTGACCTCGTCGGCGTAGGGGTTGCCGGTGACCTTCTCGATCAGCATGCCGACCAGCAGATAGTTGGTATTGCTGTATTCGGCCTTCGCGCCGGGCGGGAAATGAGCGGACATGGTGGTGAGGGCGCTGCGGACCATGTCGGCGGCATCGAAATGCTTATACACCAGGCTCTCGTCGCCGCTGTTCAATTCCGGCAGTTCGAGGTACTCGGGGAGACCGCTGGTGTGCTGCAGGATGTTTCGCACCGTGATGCGGTTTCCGTCGACGCCCTCGCCCTGGACCACCCCGGGAAGATACCGCTCGATCGGAGCGTCCAATTCCACCTTGCCCTCGGCGACCAACTGCATCACCACGGTGGCGACGAAGGTCTTGGTATTGCTGCCGATCCGAACCCGGGCGTCGGCGGGGAATTCCGCGCCGGTTTCGATATTCCCCTTGCCCGCGGACGCGGCCCACTGCCCGCCCTGCTCGCTCACCACCACCTGCACGCCCGCATAACCGGCCGCCACCGCCGCGTCCAGCGCCGTTCGCACCTCGCTCCGCCCGGCATCGGAAACAGGCTGGGGCGCGGTCGAATCCGTTTCCGAGGTACAGGCGGTGAGCGCGCATGCGATCGCCGTTCCGCCCGCCACCATCAGCCGAATCCGCAACATCGAAGTCATATCTGCACATTCACACGGCCATCATCCGCCGCGCATCACCCGCAGGTCCTACACGAACCCCGAGAATTCCCCCAGCAGTACCCTCTGCGCGGTTGGGCCGTCCAGGTGAAATAGGGTCGACGAGTGGCAGGCAACGGCGACTCGACGCCCGGTGAACTCGATGGCTGAGCCGAACCGCAAGCATTGAGCGGCCAAACAGCGGGCTCGGCAGGGCGGCTCGGATTTCTGGGAGAAACTGGGGTCAACCTCGCAGCCGAGCCAGGAAGATATCGCCGCAGCGATCGCGACAGCCGCCCTCGAGTCCGCCCAGCGTGGTGCGCGGGCCAAAACCCCGCGAGGCGATTCCGGTGTCGCACAACGCTTCGCGACGCAACTGGCTGGCAGCGACCTACCGCTCGACGATGTGCAGTACGCCGCGCACACGGCATCCCAGCGCATCATCCAGGCCGCTTTCCGCAACGGCTGGCTGCCCGAGGACATCCACCAGCTATCGCTGCGCCGAGCCGATACCTTCGCCCAGTCGTATCTGACCGACGCGATGGCCGCGTACATCCATCCGTATCCACCCGCCACCGTCGACGAGACCCGGCACGAGCAGATCCGGGCACTGTCCGCCACCGCCTGGTGGACGGACGCGACCCCGCACCTCGCTCAGTGGGCGGCCGAGCACATGCTGACGACCGCCGAAGCCCTCACCACCGTCATCGAATCCCTGGCCCTGCTGCTCCTGCTGCCGAAGCTGGAGCTCATCCGACCCCTGCCCGGCACCGCCCGCCCGCATTCCGACGCCCATCACCCCATCGACGAGAAGGTCCTGGGCCGAGTCCGCGGCCTGCTGGCCAAGGCGGAGTCCACCTCCTTCCCCGAAGAGGCGGAAGCACTTTCGGCCAAAGCCCAGGAACTCATGACCAAGTACGCGCTCGACCGAGTGCTACTGGAAGCCGATACCCTCGCCCCCGATCTGCCCGGCGCCCGCCGCATCTGGCTCGACACCCCCTACACCGACGCCAAGGCCCTGCTGATCGACGTGGTCGCCACAGCCAACCGCAGCCGAGCAATCTTCGCCTCCGCCTGGGGTTTCGTCACCATCGTCGGCGACGACACCGACCTGGACGCGGTGGAACTGCTCGCCACCTCCCTGCTGGTCCAGGCCACCCGCGCCATGATCGCGGCGGGCAACATGCAGGCGGGGGCCGACGAAGCCCGCACCCGAACCTTCCGAAAGTCGTTCCTGGTCGCCTACGCCACGCGCATCGGCGAACGCCTCGAAGCGGCGACCGCCGCGACCATCGCCGACAGCGCCGACCCGGAACGCCTGCTACCGGTCCTGGCCTCCCATCAGCTGGCCGTCGACGCCGCGTTCGAGACCCTGTTCCCGCAATCCCGTAACCGCGGCATCACCATCCGCAGCGCCGACGGCTGGGATGCGGGCCGTGCCGCCGCCGACCGCGCCCACATCTCCCGGACGCAGCGCTAGTCGTGGCGATTTCCCATTCGCATTAGCCGGAACAGATTCTCCGGGTGAATTTCGTCGTCGGGTGTATCGCTGCGAAGTCTTTGTGAAATTAACTTTCCAGGGTGAATATTTAACGCCGGATAAATACCTACCGAAACGCCTAGTGGCGGAGTTGTCGTTGCTGAAACGTTATCTCCGATTTCCGCCCCGCCCACAAAGTGAACAGGTTACATTTTAGTTCCTTGCGGTACGGCTCGACATTCCGGATCGTACCGATGCTTCACGTAATTGGAGATAGTAATGAGATCGATCGCATCCGCGCTGCTGCGCACCAGCATCGTCGCTCCGATGGCACTCGCCGCGGTCTTCTGTTCGGCGACTCCGGCAAATGCGGCCGCAATCAGCATGAACTGGAGTTGCCAGGGCACGATCTTCGGCATCGGCCAGACGTCGAGCATGAGCACCTCGGTCGACGGCACCGCGCCGAGTTCGGTGGCCTCCGGATCCGCGGTGGCCATCACGCTCACACCCGGCGCGTCCTCGGTGCCGAGTTCGGCCTCCGGATTCACCGTGACCAACATCAGCAACCTCAAGATGACCTGGCCCGTACCGGCGAACTCGACGCTGGTGTCGGCCACCGTCTCCGGCGGCACCGTGGCCGGAACCGTCAGCACCGCGGGCGGGAACATCGTGCTCACCGTGCCCGGGCCGATCGCGGGCGGTACCACCTTCACGCCGCCCGCGGTGACCATCAACGTCACGGCCGGCGCCGCCGGAACGCCCATCACCAGCAAGTACGCGGGCACCAGCTACGCCAGCCCCGGTATGACGATGACGACCAAGGTCGCGATCGTCGGCAATGTCGCCACCGCCTGCTACCCGAACCCCTCCCCGACCCTCACCACCACATCCGTCGTCTGATCACCCGGCCGGACCGGGCTGTTCACAGCAGCCCGGTCCACCTCCCGGAGGATGTGGTGCACGCTATCCTATCGGCCATCGAATCGTAGCCACGGTAGGCGAGATCCGTTGCGAGGTTTCATGTTTCAAGTGTCCGAGGTTGGGAGCCCGTGCATCCGATGTCAACCGAACCCGATTGGATCGCCGTCGAGCTCAGAAAGGCCCTGGAGTTCTACCACGGCACCCTCGAGGACCTGACCCGCGAAGTGATCCGATTGCTCGGCGTCAACGAAACCGATCGACGTGCGCTCGAAATAGTCCTGCTCGGCGACGGAAAATCCGCCACACCCGGAGTGCTGGCCGAACGACTCGGCCTCACCGCGGCCGGCGCCACCATCATGCTCAACCGCCTCGAGAAACAGGGCTACATCACCCGCTCCCTGCACCCCACCGACCGCCGCCGCGTCATCGTCGTCGCCACCGACCTCGCTGTCCGCCGCGTACAGGAACTCACCTCATCCCTCTACGACGAGGGCCACAAGATGATGCACACCTGGTACGACCCCGCCGACCTCGAAATGATCGCGAGCTTCCTGCACCGCGCAGGCGAACTACAGCGCATCCACCGTCAGCGCCTGCGCGACATCGCCCCCTACCCGCGTCCCTCCTGACGCGAATCCGGCCGCCCCGCAGCGCTATTCGACGACAGCCTTGATGCGGTTCAACGTCTCCCGCATACCCTCGCGATTGGTCCGCCCGCGCCAATGCCCCGCGATCAGCCAGTACGGCCGCAACAACGCCGCCAACTGGAACGACTCGGTCACCTCGGTCCCGCCCTCGACCGGCTCGAAGCGATAACGCCACGTATTCACCGCGATCCCGCCCGGCCCCAGCACCGTGAACGCGAACTCCCGCCCCGGCTCACACGCGATGACCCGGCACACCGTCCAATACTTCAGCCCCCACCCGTTCCGATTCACATGCCCCCGGAACTTGGCCCCCACCGCCGGACCGGTCGCACCCCCGACCCATTCGGCGGCGAAGGTCTCCGGGCTGAACTTCCCGGTATTGGTGATGTCACTGACCAGTTCCCAGATCTGCTCGGCAGGAGCCGCCATCCGGACCGTCACGCTATCGTGCATGCCCTCAACCTACCGCCCGGATTGGTTCCCCGTGATCTCGTCCAACAGGTCGACGTGATCACCATGATCCCGGAAGTCACCTACGCACGGTGGTCCACCGGACTTGTCGAAGGTGGTGCCGCACATCCCAGCCTCTGACTGCCTACCAGCGGTGGGCGACGTCGACGACTACGCGGGAGCCGTTGTTCGGGCCGTCGAGGGTGAAGACCCGGAAGGGAAGGCGGGCGCGGACACCGAGGCCGATGGTGGTCTGGCCCTCGAAGGAACCTGCCCAGGCGATCTGGCGGAAGGTGTCGTAGCCGGTGACATTGGTCAGCTCGTTGAAATTGGCGGGGGTGTAGGTGGAGTTGCCGTTGGTGTCGTAGGCGGGGGCGTGCACGACCACCTGGAGGAAAGCGCTGCCGCGCAAGGGAACCGGCGCTCCGGACGCGTCCATGTGGACCTGATCGACATAGGTGGCGAGGTATCCGGTAGCCGGGCCCGCGATGTCGAGGACCATGCGGTCGAAGCAGTCGTGGCGGCCGGATCGGATGTTCGTCAGCGGGGAAGTGCCGTGGGTCGGATTCGACCTTTCGAGCGAACCCCACACGATCCCGCAATAGGGCGTCGCGCTCGCCTGGCCGACCGGTATCAGCAAGGTGAGCACGAGTGCGGAGAGGGCGACCAGGATCGAGAATATGCGACGCATGTCGCGCACCAGCCTTCGGCAGAGAGTCATCAGTTACCCGGTAAATCGGGTGAACCGATGTGGCCATTAGGCACGGGAGCGTCGCTTCTGGGTTTCGAACCGGCCAGCAGAACACGTCGGCCGGTTACGGCGCGGTCGCGGGCAGCACCGGGAAGGTGCGGTGGTCGGCGAAACCGACTCGGTACCGCGATCGTGGCGCTGTGATCCAGGTCGTGCCCGCCACTGTAGGGCGCGTGGCTCGGATGGTGCGCCTGACCGGTGCCGCCATAAATCCCTGCGGACGCTCCGGCACCACATCCGCGAAGGGATGATCAGCGTCGGTCGGACGCGAGCTTCACTCCGAAGGCGATGAGCACGGTTCCGGTGAGACCGTCGAGGATCCGGCGCACTTCCTCGCGATCAAACCAGGACTTGGCGGATCCGGCCGCGAGGATGATGGCAGTGAACCAGAGCATGCCTTCGAGATTGTGCAGGGCGGCCAGTGCGATGCCCATCGGGAGTTGTGGCGTGTCGGGTGGGATGAATTGAGGGATCATCGCCATGTAGAAGACGCCGACCTTCGGGTTGAGGAGGTTGGTTCCCAAGCCGCAGGCCCATGCGCCGAGAACTGTTCGCGCCGAGTCGTTTTCCGGCGATCGGATCGTCGCTGGCGAACGACGGAGCGCGGCGCGCAGCATACTGGCGCCCATCCAGATCAGGTAGATCGCGCCGACGATGCGCAGCAGCATGTAGGCCAGGTTCGAGGCGGTCAGCACTGCCGAGATCCCGGCCGCCGCGGCCGCACCCCAGATCAGCGTGCCTGATCCGATGCCGAGAGCTGTCGCGAAGGCGTGCCGACGACTTCGGGTGACCGCAGCGCGCAGGACCAGCGCGGTGTCCAAGCCCGGGACGATTGTGAGCAGGCCCGCCACGACGGCGAATGACAGCAGGGCGTGAAACACCGATCGAGCCTAAACCGATCGGCGCTGTTGCGGTGCCGCAGCCGATCACGCGGCGTGATGGTGAGGCGCGGGGGTGAATTCGCGGATGCTCCTTGACGAGGTGGAAGGCCCAGCGGCCCGAGGCGTCGAGTTCCCTTGGCCCGGCGCAAGCGGCCAATGGTCAAGAGAGGAAGGGTATTTCAGTACTGCGGCCTGGTGAGGTGACTGTGATGTGGCCGAGTTCGCGCAGGCCATTCTCTTTGCGGACCTTGTGCCATTGTGCGTAATGCCTACCAGGCGAGCATCTCAATGAGGTCGGCCAGCCGAGGGCCCGATCACCTGCCTGGGCGGCCCTTCGATGACACCGGTGAGGGCTTTGCAGTGTTGTTCCTGGCAACATGGCCGTAATTCTGGACCTGCAGGTCCAGGGCTTGACCAGCTGATGTGGCTTCGCTGGTTACCTGGTAGCGTCCGCCAAATGAGTGATTTCGGGGGCAATTTCCACAGGCAGGGCAGAGCACCGGATTACGGGGATATCGTGGCGTCGGTGTTCCTTGGAGGAGCGTCTGTACATGGCTGAGTTGTATATCGATCAGAACGCCCTCGCGACCATCGCGACGACGCTCAGCACCTCCAGTACGGAGCTCGACGGAACGAGCAGCAAGACTCCCGAAACCGTGGACGCCGGCATCGTCACACCATCGGTGCTGGCTGTTTTATCGGTGCTGCTCGACAGCGCCGGACAGGCTGTGGTGGGGATGGCGGCAAGCTCTGCTGCTGTCACCGAGGCCGCCGCGAAATACAAAGAGCAGGACGACACCACTGCGGATGCCCTCCTACGCCGGACCTGGGTACAGGGGTAACCATGTCGATCGATACGAAGATCGACGGCGATCCCGCCAGTATTCGTGCGGTGGCCGGGTGGCTGCGCGACACGCTAGGGTCCCAGCTGACAACCTCTGCAGACGATCTCGCCAAGGTGAGAAACCTGGCCGAGTCGGGTTGGGATGGCGAGACTGGCGATGCGTTCACCACCATGGCACGCAACACGTGTCTCAAGGTGGACGATTTCGTCATCGAGGTCCAGGGGTGCGCTACGCAGCTCGACGCCCTCGCCGGCCAGGTGCAACAGGCTCAGACGGAAATGGCGACCATCCGCACGAACGCCACCACGGCGGGGCTGGTCGTCAAGGAACAGGTTATCGAGGCACCGGCGGCTGACGCCGACCAGGACAAGGTCACCGCCTACAACACGGCTGTGACGGATGCGAATCAGGTCCGGCAGCAGGAGAGCTTCTGGGGTAACACCTGGACGAACATGCAAAACGATGTCAAGGACAAGTGGTTCATTGTCATCGGCGACTTCGTCAACGGCGCGGTCGGCGCGTTGATCCTGAAGAACTCCTCCCTACTGCTGGCCAACGCGGCCTTGCTCTCCAGTGACGCACTGAAGACCTTGATCGAAGCCAAGAACGCTCCGGCGGGAACACCACGAGCAACGTTGTACCGGGATGTGGACTGGCAACGGACACAGATGCTCAAAGCCGGCGAGGCACTCGAAGCTGCGGAGAACGCCAAGGCTAAAGGCGCGCGAATCGGACTGAGGGTCGGTGGGGCACTGGCAGTGGCCGGCATCGCCTACGACATCTACAACGGTAAAGATCCCGAGCAGGCCATCGTCTCCGGCGCCGCCGGGTTCGGTGCGTCTCTGGCTGCGGGCATGGCCACCGGCGCCGGTGTCGGCGCGGCGGTCGGCTCGATCGTGCCGGGCGCAGGAACCGTCGCTGGCGCCATCGCCGGAACGGTGGTGGGTGGCGCGGTCGGCATTTTCACATCGGGTGCGGTCGATTCCCTGTATACGGAGGGCTTCAACTTGGGTGCTGCAGGCAAAGCAGGCTGGAATGCGGTCGAAGGGACAGGTGCCGCGATCGGTGGCGGCGTTTCGAAGGCGTGGAATGCGATCTTCTGACGAATGCGAGCATCAACGCCGGTGGCCGGAACCACCGGGCCAGGCGAGGAAGCTCGTCGTGTCGATAGTGTTCGTCGGCGCGCTGGTGGTGTTGTGCGCGGTCCTTGCCACTGCGATGTGGCGCAGCGGTGATAGCACTGCGCAGGTCGCATCGAAGTACGTCGCCCTGTTCGGGGTCACGCTGTTGATCGTGCTGGCACTCGGTGTCTCGGCCGATCCGCGGATCGCACGTCGTGCAAAACCTGACTCCGGTCACGAAGGTGAGGCGCCGACAACGATCGTGCCCGGCTCGACACTGCGCTTCGGGCTCTTCCAAGCCTTGTGGGTGTCGTTCGCGCTGCTGTTTCTCGGCGCGGCGGCCGAGACCGCGGCCGCCGCCTGGCAAACACATTTCGTTCTGGTGCTGGTGCTGATAGGTCTGGGGGTATTCGCCGCATCCGCACCGGCACTGGCGCTTGCCGGACGGCTGCGCCCAGGCCGGATCGCTCTCACCCCTGGTGAGATCATCTATGAGGGCTGGAGTTCGCGCACATCCATGCGCTGGGAGGACGTTGCCCTGGTGCGGCCCGCATTCGAGCGGGTGCCGGTAATCGAAATAGCTGGTCCGGACACCACGCACTGGAGTTCATACGACCTCCCACCGGGCGTGCGCCTCGGCGCCAAGCCTGTGCGGATCTGGAATCTGGACCCGCTACGCGTCGCGGGCCGGATCGTGGTGGAGTGCCCTCGCTGCCCTGTTGACCGGAACGTACTCTGCGAGTTTCTCGCCTTCTACGCCGAGAACCCATCAGCCAGGACAGAACTCGGAACAATCCTCGCCCTGAAGCGATGGCAGGCCCTCGAAGCGGATACCCGTCGCTGAGATGAGCTGAAGCGCCCCAATCGGATGGGTCCGGTTGGGGCACTGTCGTATTCAAACGCACGGTCAGGGGTGGTTCATGCGCTACCTTCATCCGGGAGCGGCCGCATTCCAACAAGCCGGGAACCTGCTGCCGCTACACCTGGCGGCACCCCAAACGGCCACCATCTCCGATTGATCAAATAATCAAGAAACCCTCTCCGACCAGGTCGGAGAGGGTTTCTTCTGTCGGGCTGACAGGATTTGAACCTGCGACCACTTGACCCCCAGTCAAGTGCGCTACCAAGCTGCGCCACAGCCCGTTGCACTCGCTCTCGCTTGTGCTCGATGAGATTACCCCAGGACCCCCCTGTTGCTCCAAATCGGCTGGATTTCGGGCATGTTTGGGGCGGTGGGGGTGGGGTCAGCCCATGGATTCGAGGGTGCGGCCCTTGGTTTCTCGGATGAGGTATTTGACGAAGGGGATGGAGAGGAGGGCGGCCAGGGCGTAGAGGGCGTAGGCGCCGGCGAGGCTCCAGGAGGAGAGGGAGGGGAAGGTGACTGTGATGAGCCAGTTGGTGAGCCATTGGGCGCTGGCGGCTACGGAGAGGGCGATGGCTCGGATGTGGGAGGGGAACATTTCGCCGAGGAGGACCCAGACGACTACGCCCCAGGAGAGGGCGAAGAAGAGGACGTAGAGGTTGGCGGAGATGAGGGCGATGGTGCCTTGGGGTTGGGGCATGGTGGGGGAGTCGTCGGTGCCGCCTACGTAGGTGAACATCCAGGCGCAGAGGGCGAGGGTGAGGAACATGCCGGTGGAGCCGATCAGGAGCAGGGGTTTGCGGCCTATGCGGTCCACCAGGGCCATGGCGATGACTGTGCCGAGGATGTTGATGACCGAGGAGATCATCGACACCAGAAGGGAATTGGAGGTGTCGATGCCTACCTGCTGCCAGAGGAGAGAGGAGTAGTAGAAGATCACGTTGATGCCGACCAGTTGCTGGAAGGCGGAGAGGGCTATGCCGATCCAGACTATGGGAAGCAGGACGCTGCGGGAGTGGGACAGGAGATCGCTTGCGTGGGAACGGACTTCGCCCGCCATGGCGGCGTGGATTTCGGCTACGCGCTCGTCCAGGTGAGCGGGGTCGTTCTCCACCTCGGCCAACACTTTTCGCGCTTCGGCTTCGCGGCCGGTGGCGATGAGGTGGCGGGGGGATTCGGGGATGAGGAAGGCCATCGCGCCGTAGACGAGGGCGGGGACCACCTCGGCGCCGAGCATCCAGCGCCAGGCGGAGAGGCCGGCCAGTTCGGCGCTGTTGGACCCGCCCGCGGCCTGGGCGATGAGGTAGTTGATGACGGCTGAGCAGGCGATGCCGAGGACGATGGCCAGCTGTTGGAAGGAGGCCAGGCGGCCGCGGTAGCTGGGCGGGGAGATCTCGGCGATGTAGGCGGGGGCGACGACGGAGGCGATGCCGATGGCCACGCCACCGACGAAACGCCAGATGGTGAGGTCGACGTCGCTGAAGGCGAACATGCTGCCGATGCCGCTGGCGGCGAAGAGGAAGGCGCCGATCTGCATGACGCGGACGCGGCCCAGCCGGTCGGCGAGCCAGCCGGCGATCAGCGCGCCGACGGCCGCGCCGGGCAGGGCGGCGGCGACGATGAAGCCGGTGGTGCCGGTCGAGACGCCGAAGTCGTCGCGGATGCCGGTGACCGCGCCGTTGATGACGGCGGAGTCGTAGCCGAAGAGGAAACCACCCAGGGCGGCTGCCGCGGCCACGAAGATGACGTGGGGGGCTATGTCGCCGGGCATCGCGGTGGAGTCCGGGTGGGGTCGTCGACGGTTGGGGCCGTCCGCCTGAGAGCCGGTCACCGGTCGAGTACAACACAGGATTGCTGTTATTTTGCTGGACTCGCCGGACGTGCGCGGCATCGCGGGTGGGCCTCGGCCGGTGCGGAGGCGAGATACGCTCGATGGCACCAGGATTGGGCAGGGGTGCGCATGAGCAGGACGTTTTCCGGGGAGTACACGTTCCGGCATCCGGTCGAGGCGGTGCACGGGGCGCTGAGCAGTCGGGTGCACTGGGAGCAGCGGGTCGCCGAGCTGGGCGAGCAGCGGGCCACGCTCACCGGGTTCAGCGCGGCGAACGGCATCACGACGGTCGAGGTCACCAATGTCGTCGCACCGCATCTGCTGCCGCGTGCCGCCGCGAAGTACGGCGACATCACGGTGCAGATCCAGGAGGAGTGGCACGCGCTCGTCGGCGACGCCGCACGCGGGGTGATGCGTGGGCGGGTCACGGCCGCGCGGGTGCAGACCGACGGGGTGTTCGGGCTGCGGGCGAACGGCGCCGACGGCTGTGTCCTGTCGTTGACGGGGACCGTGGTGTGCCGGCTCCCGATGGTCGGGAAAGCCGTGGAGGCGGGCCTCGAGAAGGCGGTGACCGAAGGGTTCGGGCACAACTGCGAATTCATCGAACAGTGGGTGGATCGGCAGGTTTAGCAAGGGAATACACGCCGAGGCGTGTGGGATCGGATGGCAGGCATGGCATTACG
Organism: Nocardia acididurans; assembly: GCF_016741815.1. GTDB lineage: Bacteria > Actinomycetota > Actinomycetes > Mycobacteriales > Mycobacteriaceae > Nocardia > Nocardia acididurans. The sequence goes on along the minus strand of NZ_JAERRJ010000002.1, from coordinate 733,785 downwards.
TACCGCATTCACCGAACTGTTCGACCTGCGCCATCCCGTAGCGCTGGCTCCGATGGGCGGGTCGGCGGGCGGCGAGCTGGCGGCCGCGGTGTCCGATGCCGGCGGGCTGGGTCTGCTGGGCGGCGGGCGCAACGGCCTCGACTGGGTCGAGAAGGAGTGCGCGATCCTCGGTGAGCGCACCGGCAAGCCGTGGGGGATCGGGTTCCAATCCTGGGCGACCGCGCCGGAGACCCTGCGGTTCGCCCTGGAACAGCGGCCGCGCGCGGTCATGCTGGCCTTCGGCGACCCCCGGCCCCACATCGACGCGATCCGCGCGGCCGGTGCGGCGCTGATCCTCCAGGTCACCGATATGCGGGAGGCCGAGCAGGCTGTCGAGGTCGGCGCGGACGTGATCATCGCGCAGGGCACCGAATGCGGCGGCCACGGCGCTCGGCGCGGGCGTTCCACCCTGACCTTCGTGCCGGTCGTCGCGGATCTGGCCGGACCGACCCCGGTGCTCGCGGCGGGCGGCATCGCCGACGGGCGCGGGCTGGCGGCAGCCTTGGCGCTGGGCGCGGCCGGTGCGCTGATCGGCACCCGATTCCAGGCCACACCCGAAGCCCTGGTCGATCCGGTGACGAGCGCGGCCATCCTCGACGGGCGCGGGGAAGACACCGAGCGCAGCCCGATTCTCGACATCGTGCGCGACATTCCCTGGCCCGCCAAGTACACCGCCCGCACGCTGACCCACCCGACCATCGACCGCTGGCGCGACCGCGAAGACGAACTCGCCCGCGATGACGCCGCCAAACGCGACTACCGCCGGAGCGTGGCCAACGGCGACCTCCCGCCCAGCCCCGTATGGGCCAGCGAGGCAATAGATTTGATCGGCGAAATGCGACCGGCGGGCGAACTCGTCGGTGAGATCGCCGCTGCGGCGGAAGCCGCGCTCGGCGGCGCACTCGGAATTCGCCGAACCGGCTGAGCCGCAACACCACTCACCCGCTGTTGGGCGCGGGAGTGCCGAGCAGCATGGTGCGGCGGGACCGCACCTCCCTGCGGAGCGAGTCGACGATCGCGGTGACCTCCGGGCGGCGCAGGGTTTCGGCGCGGGAGACGAGCCAGTAGGTGAGGCGGACGGCGACCAGTTCGGGGAGGACACGGATCAGGTCGGAATGCCGGTCGGCCATGAAGCAGGGGAGCAGGCCCAGGCCCGCGGCGGCGCGGGTGGCCTCCACGTGGACGAAAACATTGGTGGAGGTGATGGATTCGCGCATGGTCGGGGCGAAGGAGGGGGCCAGGTCGAGATCGTCCACCTGGAGGATGGAATCGATGAAGTAGACGAGCGGGTGGGCGGTCAAATCCTCGATGGAGTGCGGCAGTCCGCGCGCGGCGGCGTATTCGTGCGAGGCGTACAGGCCCAGGGTGTAGTCGCCGAGCGGAATGGCTTCGGCGCGGCGGACCTGCGGTTTGCCCACCACCACTTCGAGATCCATGCTCGACCGCTGCAGTGACGCCCGCCGGGTGGCGGTGATGATCTCGACGGCGAGTTTGGGGTGGGTGCGCTGCACCGCCGCCACCGCGGGCGCGGCCAGGTAGGCGCTGAACCCGTCGGTGGCCGACATGCGCACCACGCCCTCGAGGGATGTGGTGGTGGAAGTCAAGGAGCGCACGGCGGATTCGATGGCCTCGGCCGCGGCCAGCGCTTCACGGCCGAGGTCGGTGAGTTCCCATCCGCCTGCCCCTCGGGTGAGCACCCGCCCGCCCAGCGCGTGTTCCAGCGCCGCGATCCGCCGGGAGATGGTGGTGTGGTTGATGCCCAGCTCCTCGGCCGCGGACACGTACCGCCCGGTGCGTCCGACGGCGAGGAGGACCAGCAGGTCATCCGGGTTCGGCCGGGCAGTGGCGGAGGTCACGGGCATTTCTGCATCTTTGCAGATTGCACTTGCGCTTTTGGGCATTGTGGGCGAACCGATGTGCACGAATACTCGTTTGCGATCGGATTTGTGGGCCGCGTCACAGATGAGGGGTGACGCGACTGATCGTGAAGGAGTGGCGCGATGAGCGTGCGCGAGACGGAACCCCAGGCGGGGACGTCACTGGCCGGTTTGCGGCGGGTGGTGGCCGCGTCCATGGCCGGGACCGTGGTCGAATGGTACGAATTCTTCCTCTACGGCACCGCGGCGACGCTGGTGTTCAACAAGGTGTTCTTCGCCCAGGGGACCAGTGATCTGGATGCCATCCTGGCGGCATTCGTCACCTATGCCGTGGGTTTCGCGGCCCGTCCGCTCGGCGGTCTCGTCTTCGGCCACTTCGGCGACAAGTACGGTCGCAAGAAGCTGCTGCAGCTGAGCCTGCTGCTGGTGGGTGCGGCGACCTTCCTGATGGGCTGTCTGCCGACCTTCGCGCAGGTCGGGTATTGGGCTCCGGCGCTGCTGGTGGCGCTGCGCTTCATCCAGGGCTTCGCGGTCGGCGGTGAATGGGGCGGCGCGGTGCTGCTGGTGGCCGAACACAGTCCGAGCCGCAGTCGCGCGTTCTGGGCGTCGTGGCCGCAGGCGGCGGTGCCGGTGGGCAATATGCTCGCCACCGTCGTGCTGCTGGCGCTGACCTCCACGCTGTCGGATGCCGCGTTCCTGTCCTGGGGCTGGCGGGTGGCCTTCTGGCTGTCGGCGGTGGTCGTGCTGATCGGCTACTACGTCCGCACCAAGATCACCGACGCGCCCATCTTCGTGGCCGCGCAGCAGGTGGCCGAGCAGGAGAAGGCGGCGTCGTTCAGCGCCGTGGAGGTGCTGAAGCGTTATCCGCGTGGGGTTTTCACCGCCATGGGCCTGCGGCTGGGCGAGAACATCTTCTACTACCTGGTGGTCACGTTCAGTATCACGTACCTGAAGGTGCATGTCGGCGCGAACACCAAGGTGATCCTGTGGTGGCTGCTGGCCGCGCACGCGGTGCACTTCGCGGTGATTCCGCTGGCGGGCCTGCTCAGCGACCGGTTCGGCAGGCGGCCCGTCTATCTGGTGGGTGCGCTCACCGCGGGTACCTGGGGTTTCTTCGCCTTCCCCATGATGGATTCCAAGCACAATGCGGTCATCCTGTCCGCCATCGTTCTCGGGCTGGTGTTCCACGCCTTCATGTACTCGGCGCAACCGGCGATCATGGCCGAGATGTTCCCGACCCGGATGCGGTATTCCGGTGTGTCCCTGGGCTATCAGGTGACCTCGATCGTGGCCGGGTCGCTCGCGCCGATCATCGCGGTCAAGCTGCTGGACAGCTTCGGATCCTCGGTGCCGATCGCCATCTACCTCGCCGCGGCGTGCGCGGTCACGGTGGTCGCGGTGTGGTTCGCCCGGGAGACCAAGGGCGCGGATCTGGCCGATATCGACCGCGCCGATGCCGAAGCGCTGGCCGCGCAGGCTGATTCGGCTGTCGCACTGAAGAAAGCGGTGACCGCATGACGGACGGCCTGGCAGGACGCACCGCGCTGGTCACGGGCGGCGCGAGCGGGATCGGCGCGGCCTGCGCCCGCGAACTCGCCGCCCACGGCGTGACGGTCACCGTGGCCGACATCGACGGCGCGGGCGCCAAGGAGATCGCCACCGAAATCGGCGGAAACGCCTGGGAGGTGGACCTTCTCGACGTCGCCGCCCTCGAGGAGCTGCGGCTCGACGTCGACATCCTGGTGAACAACGCGGGCGTGCAGAATGTCAGCCCCATCGTCGACTTCCCGCCCGACCGCTTCCGGATGATGCTGGCGCTCATGGTGGAAGCACCATTCCTGCTCACCCGCGCGGCCCTGCCGCACATGTACGAGCGGGGGCGCGGGCGGATCGTCAATATCTCGTCGGTGCACGGGATCCGGGCCTCGGCCTACAAATCCGCCTACGTCACCGCCAAGCACGCACTGGAGGGCCTGTCCAAGGTGACGGCCCTGGAGGGCGGCCCGCACGGCGTGACCAGCAACTGCGTCAGTCCCGGCTATGTGCGAACCCCGCTGGTGGACAAGCAGATCGCCGATCAGGCCGTCGCACACGGCATCGCCGAACAGGATGTGGTGGAGCGGATCATGTTGACCGAGAACGCCATCAAGCATCTGGTGGAGCCGGCGGAGGTCGCCGCGCTGGTGGCCTGGCTGGCCTCGGATTCGGCCCGCATGGTGACCGGCGCGACCTACACCATGGATGGCGGATGGAGCGCCCGGTGAGCCCGGTCGAGACCACCACGAGCATCGAGGAAATCGCTGTGCCCCAGTGGATTCCGACCCCGGAGGAGATCGCCGAAGCCCGGGTCACGGATTTCGCGCGGTACGTCGCGCTCAGCCGCGGGGTGCACACCGACGGCTACCACCAGCTGTGGGAATGGTCGGTCGCGGATATCGCCGGATTCTGGCGGTCGGTCTGGGAGTACTTCGACCTGGGCGACCACACCGGCGAGGTCCTCACCGACGCGACCATGCCCGGCGCACGCTGGTTCCCCGGTGTCCGCCTGAACTACGTCGACCGCGTCATCAGCCAAGCCCAGCCCGACCGCCCCGCCATCCTCGCCCTCAGCGAGGGCCGGCCGATGCGCGAGCTGTCCTGGCGGGAAATGCTTTCCCGCACCGCCGTATTGGCGCGCTCGCTGTCCGACCTCGGGGTGCGGCCCGGCGATCGGGTGGTGGGGTATCTGCCGAATATCCCGGAGGCGGTCATCGCCTTCCTCGCCACCGCGAGTATCGGCGCGGTGTGGAGCGCCTGCGGGCAGGACTACACCGCCAAGGCGGCGCTGGATCGGCTCGGACAGCTCGACCCGGTCGTGCTGATCGCCGCCGACGGATACCGCTACGGCGGGAGGGAACACGATCGGCGCGACGAGATCGCCACGCTGCGCGCGGGTTTGCCGGGCCTGCGCGCCACGGTGGTGGTGCCGGTGCTCGGGGCCGCCGCGGCGACTGCCCCGTCGCCGCGGGGCGCCGGCGCGGACGATCCCGTCCGGGCGTGGGACGAGTGCACCACCAGCGTTGATCCGGTCGAACCCGTAACGGTGCCGGTGGATTTCGAGCATCCCCTGTGGGTGCTGTTCTCCTCCGGTACCACCGGTAAACCCAAGGGCATCGTGCACGGCCACGGCGGCGTCCTGCTGGAGCATCTGAAAGCTGTTGCCCTGCAATCCGATATCGGATCCGAGGACACCTTCTTCTGGTACACCAGCCCGAGCTGGATGATGTGGAACTTCCAGGTCGCGGGGCTGCTGGTCGGCGCCACCATCGTCTGCTACGACGGCAGCCCGGCGCATCCGGGCCCGGACGGGCTGTGGGAGTTGGCCTCTCGGACCCGGGCGACGGTGCTCGGCACCAGTCCCGGCTATGTGCTCGGTTGTGAGAAGGTGGGAGCGGTACCGGCCGAGGATCATGATCTGGCCGCGCTGCGCCTGATCGGTATCACCGGGTCGGCGCTGCCCCCGTCCTCCTCACTGTGGTTGCGCGACAAGGTCGGTGCGCATATCCCGGTCGCCTCCATCAGCGGCGGCACCGATGTGGTCTCGGCTTTCCTCGGTGGCGTGCGGACGGTGCCGGTCTGGCCGGGTGAGCTGTCGGCCCCGTATCTCGGTGTGGCGCTGGAGGCTTGGGACGGGCACGGGCGGGCGGTGCGCGGTGCGGTGGGTGAACTGGTGATCACCCGGCCGATGCCGTCCATGCCGGTGGGGTTCTGGAACGATCCGGACGGCACGCGCTATCGTGCCGCCTACTTCGACATGTTCCCCGGCGTCTGGCGGCACGGCGATTGGATCACCCGCACCGCGCACGGCAGCGTCATCGTGCACGGCCGCTCCGATTCGACGTTGAACCGCAACGGTATTCGTATGGGAAGCGCCGACATCTACCAGGTGGTCGAGGCCATGCCCGAAGTGGCCGAGGCGCTCGTGCTCGGGATCGAGGAGTCCGACGGCGGTTACTGGATGCCGCTGTTCGTGGTGTCCGCGCCCGGCGTGGACCTCACCGACGCGGTCGTCGCCCGCATCCGCGCGACCATCCGCACCGAGTTGTCGCCACGGCATGTGCCCGACGAGATCATCGCGGCCCCGGGCATTCCGCACACCCGCACCGGCAAGAAGCTGGAGGTTCCGCTCAAACGGCTGCTTCAGGGCGCGGATCCGGCTGGTGTGGTGGATCCGGCCGCGGTGGACGAACCGGAGTTGCTGGCCTGGTACGCGGCTCGGCGTCGTTAACCCATCGCCCCCTGCAGTGCGGTCAGGGCTCGCCACACCAGCACATGGGTATCGGCGATGCCCGCCTCGAGCCGTCCGTGCTCGAAGCCGCGGCGCGGCGATCAGGAGATATCGGCGAGGAGGTCGTCGATATAGGCGCGGAAGAGCGCGGCCATGTCCACCCGTTCCGGATCGAGCAGCCACTGCAGTTGCAGGCCGTCCATCATGGCGAAGATCTGCGCGGCGACCGCGGCGGTGTCGATGCCGGCGCGAATGGTGCCGTCGGCAATGCCCGCGTCGAGGCCGTTTCGCAGGTAGCTCTGCATGATTCGATAGCGGTTCCGAGCCCAGTCGTGCGCCGGATGATCGGTCGTGACCGCCTCGCCGGTGACCACCGTGAACAGCCGGACCAGGCCCGGAACATGCGTATTGTGCTCGACCAGTTGCGCGAGCCGGATCAGCGCTTCTTTGCCGCGAAGTTGCTGACCGAAGTTCAGGCGGTCGTAATCGAGCCGGTCCCGGTACTCGAGCACGGCCGCCAGCAGTGCCGCCTTGGTGGGGAAGTAGTGCAGCAGGCCGGGCTGCGACAGGCCGCAGCGCTCGGCGATCTCGGCGATCGAGGCATTGCGATACCCGTTGTCGGCGAAGGTCTTCAGGGCCTCGTCGATGATCTGCTCGCGGCGTGCGTCGGCCCGCATGCGGCGCTGGGGGTGCGGGCTCATGAGCAGTGACGGTAGTCCGGCCGAGGCGACCTGCGGAAATCATCGCGCATAACAGAATGGTAACAGTACCGAGTGACCGCTCGGTAGACTGGCAATGCGCTGGCACACTCGTGCCAGCCGTACCGGGCCGTACGAGGAAGGACCCCCGATGAGCCAGGCCACTCCCGCGATCACGCCGATCACGCTGAGAGGATCCGCCGGAACACTCGCCGCCTGGGAGGTGAACCCGCCCGCCGACGCCGAGGTGCTCGGAACGGTCCTGCTGGTGCCGGGTTTCACGGGCTCCAAGGAAGACTTCGAAACCCTGCTGCCGCTGCTGGCCGCGGCGGGTTACCGCGCCTTCGCCTACGACCAGCGCGGGCAGTGGCAGTCCGAGGGGCCGGACGACATATCCGGCTACACCATGGACGGCTTCAGCGGTGACCTGCTGCGCGTGGTCGATCAGGTATCGCCGGGCGGGCCGGTCCACCTCGTCGGACACTCCTTCGGCGGCTACGTCTCCCGGGTCGCGGTCATCGCCGAGCCGGAACGGTTCCGCAGCCTGACCCTGCTGGCGTCGGGCCCGTCCTCGGTGGAGGACATCAACTTCCCGCCGCCGCAGCTGGTCGCCCAGATGGTGGAAGCCGGTGGGACCGAATCGATCTGGCAGCAGATGAGCGCCGCCATGCAGGCCGCCGGGCACCCGCTGCCCGCCGCGAAGGTGGAGTTCCTGCACAAGCGCATCCTGGCCACGAAGCAGGCGAATATCCTGGGCATCCTGAAGGTGATGGAGGTTCCGCCGGTCGCCGATCCGGCGGTGCTGCGCGATGCCGGGGTGCCGATTCTGGTGGCCTTCGGCGACACGAACGACCTGTGGGCCCCGCAGGTGCACCGGACATTCGCGGCCCAGCTGCACGCTGCGACCGCGGAGTACCCGGGCAGTGGCCACCTGCCCAATGAGGAAGTCCCCGAACAGGTATCCGCTGATCTCGTCACGTTCTGGAGGGAGCTGGCATGAACGACCGCATCGACGACCTACTCGGCAAGCTGGATCTATCGGCCAAGATCAAGCTGATCTCCGGGTCCGGCGTCTTCCGCTTCGCCGGAGACCCGAGCATCGGGCTGGCCGAGATGCCGGTCTCCGACGGACCGTCCGGCGTCCGCGGCGAGATGTGGGACGAGCGCGACCCGTCGGTGAGCCTGCCGTCGGGCACCGCGCTGGCCGCCACCTGGGATCGCGAACTGCTCGGCGAGATCGGTGGGCTCATCGCCGCCGAGGCCCGGCGCAAGGATGTGTACGCGGTGCTCGGGCCGACCATCAACCTGCACCGAACCCCGCTCGGCGGAAGGCATTTCGAATGCTTCTCCGAGGATCCCATGCTGACCGGCGAGATGGCCGCGGCCTATGTGCGGGCGGTGCAGGCGCACGGGGTGAGCGCGTGCCCGAAGCACTACGTGGCCAACGACTCCGAGACCGAGCGCTTCACCGCCGACGTGATCGCCGACGATCGCACGCTGCGGGAGCTGTACCTGTACCCGTTCGAGCGGTCGGTGCAAGCCGGGGCGTGGATGGTCATGGCCGCCTACAACTCCGTCAACGGCACCACCATGACCGAGCATCCGCTGCTGGACGAGCCGTTGAAGGGCGAGTGGGGATTCGACGGCGTCGTGGTGTCGGACTGGACGGCCGTGCGGTCGACCACCGGCGCGGCGCACGGCAACGACATCGCCATGCCGGGTCCGTGGGAGCTGTGGGGTGCGGCGCTGGAGGAGGCCGTACGCAAGGGCGAGGTGCCCGAATCCGCCATCGACGACAAGGTCCGGCGCATACTGCGATTCGCCCTCCGCGTCGGGGCGCTGGACGGAACGCCGCAGCAGGTACCGGCTTTCGGTGACGAGGCCGCCGCGCGGCTGGTGCGCGAGGCCGCCGCCAAGGCCATGGTGCTGGTGGCCAATGACGGAACGCTGCCGCTGCGCGAACCGTCGCGGGTGGCGCTGCTCGGCGCGGCGGCCGCGGAGCCGCGATTCATGGGCGGCGGCAGCGCGACTGTGATTCCCGCGCATACGACTTCGCCCGTGGAAGGGCTGTCCGAGGTGCTGCCGGTGGTGTACACGCCGGGCGTGCACCTCACCGATCACATGATTCCGGTGCCCATGAGTCTGGTCACCGATCCGGAGACCGGGACGCCGGGCCTGACGCTGCGCTACCTGGACGGGGACGACGTCCTCGCCACCGAGCATCGCGAAGCGGGCAGCCTCATGCTGTTCGGGAATCCGAATGCCATGCGCGCCAAGGCCATCGAGCTGCGTGGCACGCTGCGCGCGGATGTGGCGGGCGAATGGCGGATCGGCTTCGCCGCCGTCGGCACGCTGCGCCTCGAGGTCGACGGTGAGACGGTGCTGTCGGACACCGTGCTGCCCGAGGGCACCGATCCGGTCGAGATGCTGCTGAATCCGCCGCAGCGCTTCGTGACTCGCACCCTGGCCGCGGGCGACGAGCTCGACGTGCGCATCGAACTGATCCCCGCGCCGGGTCTGCCCGCCCTCGGCATCACCTACGCGGTGGGCCGCCCGCGCCGCGCCGACGACGAGGAGTTCGCCGCCGCAGTGGAATTGGCGCGCACCTGCGAGGTGGCGGTGGTCGTGGTCGGCACCACCGAGCAGATCGAATCCGAGGGCTTCGACCGCAAGACGCTGCGCCTGCCAGGCCGTCAGGACGACCTGGTCGCCGCCGTGGCCGCGGTGAACCCGCGCACCGTCGTGGTGGTGAATTCCGGTGCGCCCGTGGAGATGCCGTGGCGCGACGACGTGGCCGCCGTTCTGCTCACCTGGTTCCCCGGGCAGGAGTTCGGGGCGGCCCTCGCCGATGTGCTCACCGGTGCGGCCGAACCCGGCGGGCGACTGCCCACCACCTGGCCGAAGCTCATGAGCGAGGTGCCGGTGCACAACACCCAACCCGCCGCCGACAACTCCCTGCCCTACGCCGAGGGCATTCACATCGGCTACCGGGCGTGGCTGAAATCCGGTGTGGCGCCGGCCTATCCGTTCGGCCACGGGCTCGGCTACACGACCTGGGAACTGGCGGACCTGACCGTCTCCGGCCGTACCGCCACCGTCGCCGTCACCAATACCGGCACCCGGCCGGGCCGCCAGGTGGTTCAGGCCTACCTCTCCCGAGACGACAGCACGGTCGACCGGCCGGTGCGCTGGCTGTCCGCCTTCGCCACGGTCGATGTCGATCCGGGCGAAACCCGCACTGTCACCATCGAACTGCCGCAGCGTTCGTTCGAACACTGGACCGACGCGGGCTGGGTGGTCGAACCGGGTGTCTTCACCCTCCACATCGGTACTTCGGTGACGGCCCTGCCACTCACCGCCGACCTCGCCTGACCGGTCCGGGCCCTGCCGCAACGCCCGCCGCTTCGTACCCCGCCCACGGGCACCAGCGGCGGGTCCCAACTCCGTGCGATCATTCTCCTTCGGTCCTATCTCCCTGCGACACACTGGATTTCATCGTGGCTCATCCTGAAGCCGGTCTCGTCTCGGGCAAGGATTCCTCCGGCGCACCCGCATCCACCCGGGGCCTGCTTCCACTGCTGTTCACCGGGAACGCCGCGATGTACGCGGTCTACGTGGGTGTCCCGATGGTGTTGTTGCCGTTGCAGATCGAGCGCATCGATCGGCGGCGTTTCTGAGTGCGTTGCGAGAGCACGACTTCCGGTGGGCGTTCATCGGGCGGGCGCTGCTGGTGCTCGGATACTTCGCGGTGACCGGATACCAGCTCTACATTCTGCAGGACCGCATCCGGCTGCCTGAAGGGCTGGAACCCGAAGACGCCGTGGCCATCCTGACCCCGATCGGCGCGATCACCATGGCGGTGTCCACCGTGGCAGGCGGGGTGTTGTCGGATCGCCTGAACCGGCGCAAGATCTTCGTCGCGCCGTGGACACCGCACTGGTCACCATGGTGCTGCCCAGCGCCGAGGACGCCGCCCGCGATATGGGCGTTCTCAATGTGGCCAATGCGGGTCCGCAGATTCTCGGCCCGTTCGTGGCCTCGGCGGTGGTGAGCCTGGGCGGCTACACCCCGCTGTTCCTGGTCGGTGGGGTGCTCGTGGTGCTGGGCGCGCTCGCGGTCGCTCCCATTCGCTCGGTGCGATGAACCTCAGCGCGATTCCAGCGTAACCGTGATGGTGGTCCAGCCGCCCAGGTGGATGCGGTCGCCATGACGCAGCGGCACAGGCGTTTTCGCGGGAATCGGCCGGGCGCTGCCATTGAGGCAGGTGCCGTTGGTGGACCCCAGATCGGTGACGGTCAACGCATCGCCGGTGGTGTGTAGCACCGCGTGTGAGCGCGACACGGCGATATCCGACGGCGGAATGGAGAGATCGATCTCCGGGTGCAGGCCCTGGGAGCCGCTGCTCTTGCCGATCAGGATATCGGTGCCGTTCAACAGGATTCGCCGTTCCGGGTAGTAGTCCGGAAACTCCACCCGCGCCAGATCCGGCCCGTTCTGCGCCCGCATGCGGTCAAAGTGGGCGCGATCGGAGGTGATGGTCGCGACCCATGTCAGGCCCGGCGGCGGCGGGCCGATGGTGCGTCCCTCGATCTCGTGCGGATCGGACTCGACCGAAACCGGCTGCGGCACAGGGTATCTCATCGCCGATCCGGGAGCAGGTGGAGTGCCCGAGGACGGGGCCGGAGTGGACGAGGGCGGTGCCGGAGCGGACGTGCCGGGGCGGGGTTGTGGGCCGCCGAGCACGATGTCGTATCCGCAGTTCTCGCAGAAGCGACCGTCGACGGGCACACCGCATTCGGGGCAGGCGACGGTTTGCGGGCCGCCGGGTGCGGCCGACTGTTCCATGGGCCACCCGCAGATATCGCAGTAGTCGGTGGCGTCCGACTCATGGCCCTTGGGACAGGCGGCCATCAGGCACCCTCCTCCTTGCGTACGCGGGCCGTCGCTTCGCCCTTGCGGACGCGCGCGGTGGTGCCCGAGCGTAGGTCCAGGGCGCGTTCGTCGTCGAGATCGATGCTGGCGCGCAGGCGGACGGTACCGGTGCGTGCGTCCACTTCGACGACCGCGCCGAGCAGTTTGGCGGTGGCCTGGTTGCCGGATTCGTTGGCCAGTTGCAGGGCGCGCTGGAGTTTGGCGGTGGCGGTGGCATTGTCGCCCTGTTTGCGCGCCGCCAGGCCCTCCTGGACGGCCTGTGCCAGTTCGGCCTGCCCGGTGTAATGGGCGACGCGGCGGCTGATCTGGGCGGATTTATCGGTGTCGGTGGTCCAGACGGCTTTGACCAAGCCCTGCCCGATGAGTTCGGTGCCCGCCACGACACTGATTCGGGCCGCGAGCTTTTCGCTGCCGGCCGGTGCGGGCTGCACCTGGATCTGCACGTGGTAGTCGCGGTCCTCCGCGCCCCAGGAGCCGAGCGGATATTCACCGACCTGTGCGGAGACCTCGGTGCGGCGGCCGGTGAGATCCTCGATGGTGGGCGCGACCTGCTTGACGAAGGCGACCCGGTCGCTCTGCGGCGTCCACACCCGCATGGTGAGTTCCGGAATCGCCTTGGACATGGACACTTTCATCATGGCGGCGAAGTCGTCGGCCAGCAGGTCGGGGGTGCGCACCAGGTCGGCGGTGCCGTGCAGCGCCGAGGCGATGGAGCGCAGATCCTCGGCCTCCCAATCGTTCCCGGCCCCGCCCACGCCGCGGCAGTCACAGGTGAAAACGCCTTCGGAGGAACGGATCTCGCGGGCGAGCCGTTCGGGCTTCTCGTGTTCGTTGCGTCCGTCGGTGAGCAGGATGGCGTGCACCATCGCGTTCGGATACTGCTCGGCGATCTTGCGCGACAAACCCAGCCAGGTGCCGATGGCGGTGCCGCCGTGCGGGTGCAGGGTGTCGAGGGTGCGGCGGGCCGCGGCCCGCGAGCGCGCGTCGGCCGCGACGGTCGCGCCGTTCTCGGGGAACACCACCTTGGCCTTGTCGGTGCCCTCCACGATGGCGAAGCGGGTGCCGTCGGGCAGCACATCCAGCGCGGCCAGGGTGGCACGGCGCGCACCGGCGAATTTGTCGCCGCTTCCCATGGATCCGGAACAGTCGATGATGAGGATCTCGACCCGCTCCTGCTGCGGCACCGCCACGGTGAGCGCCTCGGTGATCTCCACGGTCACGATGGCGTCGACCGTGCGCGCCCCCTCGGCGAGGTATTCGTTCTGATCGACGGCGACCGAGATCCCGGTATCGGCAACTGAACTCACTGCGATTCTCCTTGTGGATCGGCGACGGGAACCGGGACCAGCGCGACCGTGATGTTGTCCTTGCCGCCGGCCAGCAGCGCGTAGTCGGCCAGCGCGCGGGCCGCCGACAGCGGTGCGTTGCCGGTGGCGATGCGGGCCAGTCCGGGCGCGTCGGGCAGGTAGTTCCACAGCCCGTCGGTGCACAGCAGCAGCACGCCGGGTTCGGTGGCGTCGAAGCGGCGCACACAGTCCGCGCCCCACGGCGGATTCTCGCCGTCCGCGCCCAGCCAGCGGGTCAGCACATGGGCGTGCGGTGCGTCCATGGCGGCCTCCTCGTTCATGACTCCGGTCTCGACCAGGGCTTGGGCGAGGGAGTCGTCGAGGGTGAGCCGACGGGAATCGTCCGGGCCCGGCTGCAGCCAATATGCCCGGCTGTCGCCGACATTCGCGACGGTGATTCGGGCTCCGCCGAACTCGTCGTAGCGCACCACGGCCGAGACATAGGTGCAGGAGGGTGAGCGGCCGTCCGGGGTGCCGACATCGCGGACGGCCTGTGCGGCGGCGGCCAGCCCGGCCATCACCGAATCCTCGGCGGATTCCCCGGCTCCGAGTGCGGTGAGGGCGGCGTCCACCCCGGCGCGCACGGCCGCGCCGGAGGCGGCCTGCGGGTCCTCGGAGGTGGAGACGCCGTCGCATACCGCGATCACGAGAGCCGCCGGGGCGCCGGGCCGATCGCCGTCCAGAATCGCCGCGGCCACCGCGTCCTCGTTGCGGGCGTGCGCGATTCCGCGATCGGTCACCAGGCAGACCGGTCCCAGTACGGCGTCGAAGCGGTCGTGTTCGCGGCCCAGCTGCCCGCAGCCGACGCAGTACCCGTCGGTGTCGAAATGCGTTCCGGCACAGGACTCACAGGCGGCGGGCGCCTGCGGATCATAGGAGAGCGTGGTGCCGGTGTAGGGCGGGCGCAGGGTCGTGTTGCGGCTGGTACCCAGGGGCGGGTCGGCGTCCTCGGCGTCGTCGGTGTTCCTGGGCGGCAGCGCGATGCGCTTGGTGATCAGTTTCATTCCACAGGCCTCACAGAAGCGGTCGGTCGGGGCGGCGGCGGTTCCGCAGCCCACGCAGCGGGCGGTCACAGGGTCGTCCTCGGTCGCACGGCGTTGGCCTGTTCGACCAGGGCGATCCGTTCCCATAGGTCGTCGGTCTCGTGGGCCAGGTCGCGGTAGCAGCGCTCCAGGCCGGTGCGCACCCCGTTCTGGTCCAGCGGTACGTCGAGCAGGGGTGCGTGCTCCACGGGTACCCGGCCCAGGCGTAGCCATTGCAGGGCGGCGTCGAGTACTCGCAGCCGGGCCTGCGCCCGCCGCCGGTTCGAATCGATGACGAGGGCGGAGATGCGGGCTCCCGCGTCGCGCAGCAGCGGTTCGGTGAGTTCGCCCTGCCGGTCCACGGCCAGCAGCGTGTCCACGGCCGCGACCCGGGCCTCGGTATAGACCGCCGACGCCGGATCGACCTGATCGAGGACCTCCACCGCACCCCTGCGGTCACCGGCCGCGCGGCGCAGCCGGGCCGCGCCGAAGGCGGCGCTGGTGTAGGTGCGGTCGGTGCGCCACACCATGTCGTAGTAGGCGGCCGCGCGCCCGCGGGCCGGTGCGGGATCGGAGCCGTCGGCGTGGTGCGCCATGAGTTCGGCGGTGACGGCCAGTGCGAGCTTGGGTGCGGGCTCGCCGGGCAGCGCCGTGTAGAGGGTGTCGAATTCGGCTGCCGCGGAAGCCCAGTCGCGTTCGAGCAGTCGTGCCTGACCGCGATACCAGGTGAGCCGCCAGTCGTCGGTGAGCAGATCGTTGAGCTCGGCCTCCTCGAGCCGGCGCAGGGCGTCGGCGGCGTCGCCGAATTCCAGTGCGGCGCGGATCAATCGGAGCGGCAGCTCGACCGATTCGGTGCGTGCCGTCACCACCGACTGCAGGCCCGCGGTGAGCTCGCGTTCCAGATCGGCCGGGGTGACGGCGCTGGTGCTGGCCAGCAGGGTGGCGGCGGAGTCGTACGGGTCGACCAGCGGCACCGGCAGGGCCGCGATGAGCGCGCCGGGATCGTCGGGGACGGCGTCGCCGACGCCGAAGGTCTTGCGCGGCGGCCCGAATCGGCTCGACAGGCCCGGATGCGGACGGCCCTCCTGCAGCGAGAGCACCTCGCGCAGGACGCCGGTGAGCTGATCGGCCATCTCCTCCATGGAGGAGAAGCGCGCATCCGGATCGGGATCTGTCGCGCGCAGCAGCAGCCGGTACAGCGAATCATGCTGGGCCAGTAGTGGTTCGGTGTCGGCGCCGGGCAGCGGGCCGAGGCGGCCGTGCTCGGCGGGCACCCGCATCATGAGGACGGCGAGGGTGCGGCCCACCGTGTAGACCTCCGAGGCCACGGTCGGCCCGGTCTCGGCGATCTCCGGCGCCTGGTAGCCGGGTGTGCCGAAGACATCGCTCTTCTGATCGTCCATGGCGATGACCGCGCCCATGTCGATGAGCTTGAGCTGCTCGTCGGTCTGCATCACGTTGTCCGGCTTGAAATCGCAGTACGCGAGACCGCGCGAATGCAGATAGCCGAGGGCCGGAAGCATTTCCAGAATGTAGGCGATGGCGTGATCCGGCGGCAGATAACTGCCCTCGATATCGCGATGACGGCGCAGCAGCTGTTTGAGCGAGGTGCCGCCGACATATTCCATGACGATGTAGCCGACCGGAACACCGTCCGCCCCAGGATGTTCGGTGAAGTTCTGGATCCGGACGATATTCGGGTGGTCGACCAGGGCCAGGAACCGGCGCTCGGCCACCGCCGCCTGCATGGCGCTGGCGTCGCCCTCGTTGAGCAGGCCCTTGAGCACCACCGGACGCCGTTCCAGGCGGTGGTCGACGGCCAGGTACAGCCAGCCGAGCCCACCGTGTGCCAGTGGCCCGAGCACCTCGTACTGGCCGCCCAGCAGATCGCCCGCCCGCAGTTTGGGCGTGAAGGAGTACTTCGCGCCGCAGTGCGTGCAGAAACCCTCCGCGCGTCCCGGCTGGCCGTCCCGGCCGCGTCCCACCGGGCGGCCGCATCGGCCGTTACCGCAGAAACGCTGGTGCTCGGGGACTTTGGGATCCTGCAGCACCGCCTCCGAGGGGTCGATGCGCGGGACGCGCGGCACGTTCACCATGCCCGCGCCCAACCGGCCCCGGGTGGAGCCCGAGGTGCTGCTGCCGGTGCGCACCGAGCGCGCCGAGCCGCGGGAGGCCGCACTGCCCTGCGAGACAACGGAACCCGTCGCCGGGGTGGCAGCGGGTTGCGGGCCGACCGTGGCGCCGCAGCGGGTGCACCGGCCGTCGATGAGCGCGCCGGTGCAGCCGGGCTGCGGGCAGACGGTCGGTTCGGGGGTGGCGGGGCGCGGTGGGAAACCGCAGATGTCGCAGTAGCCGTCGGCGTCGATGGTGCCCGGGCAGTCCGGGGTCGCGGTGCATTTCATGGTCGCCTTCCCGATTTCTGCGCGATGAGCTGGCGGTAGTCCGTGACAGCCCGGGTGACGGCGGCGAGATCGCAGGGCTTGCGGGCGAGCAGTCCGGCGGCGATTCGACCGGCCGCCAGCACATCTCGATCCTCGGCGACGCCCAGCCGCGCGGCCTTGGCGCGATAGGCGGACAGCCGGCCGCTCAGTTCGCCACGCCGATCCAGCAGGCCCTGGGCCAGCTCCTCGGAGCGCGCGGCGGCCGACTGGGCGGCGTCGAGCCGGCGGCGCAGTTCCCACAGCGCGGCGGGCGCGGGCGGATTCGCCTCCAGCGCGGTCACTTCGGCACTGAAGACGGCGCTGTCGTCGGGGCGGTCGGGGAGTGCGCCGGCCAGGATGGTGCGCTCCACCTCGGTGCGGGCGTGCAGGGCGCGCTCATAGGTCTTGCGCAGGGTCTCCACCCGCTGGCGCAGCTGGGCGGTGGCGCCGCCCCAATCCGCGGCCATCGCGGCCAGTTCCGCGAGCAGTGTCGCGGCCGCGGCCATGCGCGTGGACAATTCGCCCGCCCGCCGGTCGATCTCCGCGGGGGTCAGCGACAGCGGGTCGATCGCGGCCTGCGTGGTGAGTGCGGCGATATCCTCTGCGAGAGGACGCAATTCGGGGTGGGTGGGGCCCGCGCGCTCGATCTCGGTCTGCAGCGGAGCCAGGGCCGACATGACCCGGCTGTTCACCGCCTCCACCGCGTCGAGCAGCTCGGTGACGCCCGGGAAGACCGCCTTCATCCGCTCCACCGTATCGGCCAGGCCGACGTGCACCACCTGCTCGCGCGGGCCGGTGAGACTGCGCTGTGCGAGCGGAATCGTGGTGCGCGACACCTCGAGTGGCCGTCCGCGCAGCAGCGCGGTGAGTTCCTCACGGTCGAGGGCGTCGAGCCGCCAGCGGGTGCGGGCCGCGCGGGCCCGATCCAGGATGGTGCGCAACCTGCCGAACTCCTCCCACAGCAGGTCCAGGGACTCCTGCACCGATGTCCAGCGTTGCGCGGTCACGCCGGTGGGTGCATAGCGGCGCAACAGCTGCAGGCCCGGATGTTTGTCCACCTCCACCAGAGTCGCTGCGATGGCGTCGATTTCGCGTTGCCGGTCGCCGAGTTCGCGATCGATCTCGGCGACGGTGAGAACATGCCCCGAATTCCCGTGCACGGCGGCTCACTCGACATATTTCGGTGCCGGGGGACTGGCGGGGCCGAGAATGTTCAGCCGGGCATTGTAGAGCCGCTGCCAGGTGCCGTCGCTGCGGATCCGGTCCAGGACGCCGTTCACGAAACGCACCAGATCCGTTGCCTGCTTGGGGATTCCGACGGCGAAGTCGTCCACGGCCAGGGTTTCGCCGACCAATTCCAGATTCGGGTCCTGCGCGATCAGGCCCGCCAGGATCGGGGTGTCGGTGCTGACGGCGTCGACCTGACCCTGCTGCAGGGCGGTGAGGCAGTCCAGCCAGTTGTTCATGGTGATGATCGTGGGGCGGCTGGGCAGCTGCAGGACGGTGTCCAGGGTGGTGGTGCGCGGCAGTTCGCACACCGTCTTGCCGGCCAGGTCGGCGGACGAGGCGATCCCCGAGCCCTTGACCGCCAGAATGCGCTGTGTCGCGGCGAAATACGTGGTCGAGAAGCTGATCTCGCGGGCACGCTCACAGGTGGCCGACAGGGTCTGCACGACCAGGTCGACCTGGCCGCTGGTGAGCGCCGGAATCCGCTGCGCGGATTCGATGGGATGCATCTCGATCTTGTTCGGATCGCCGAACAGGTCGCGCGCGATCTCGCGGGCGATATCGATGTCGAAGCCCGCGATCTGACCGGTGGCCGGATCGCGGTAGCCCATCGGGTAGAGATTCTGATCCACGCCGATGCGGACCTTGCCGCTCGCCACGATGGTCGCCATGGTCGACCCGGCCGGCATATTGCCGGGGGACGGCTGAGCGCCCGGCCGCAGACTGGCCGTCGCGTCGCAGGCCGGATCGCGCTGGCGCTCGTTCGTGGTGACCACTTCCGCGCCCGGCGGCAGGCGGTTCACCGAGGGGATGGCCAGCGGATCGGTGCCCGGGGCCGAACCACACGCGGTCAGCGCGGCGGCCAGCGCGGCCGCGCCCGTGGTGAGCAGCACC
Source organism: Nocardia acididurans (assembly GCF_016741815.1). Taxonomy (GTDB): domain Bacteria; phylum Actinomycetota; class Actinomycetes; order Mycobacteriales; family Mycobacteriaceae; genus Nocardia; species Nocardia acididurans. The sequence continues at coordinate 715,063 of NZ_JAERRJ010000002.1, read as the reverse complement.
CTCTGCCGTGTGTTCACAGGAACTCCTTCAACCGCGGCCACAGCCCGATTCCCGTCGCGGCCGCCGCGCCGAACAGCAGTACCAGCGTGCCGAACGGGCTCAGGGTGAGCGCGTCGCCCGCGGCGTCCACGCTGTCGCGCAGCCGGGTGCGCACGTCCTCGAGTTCGGCGGTGACGGCGTCGTCGAGGGTGTCGAAGGCCGCCGCGGAAGCGCCCGCGCCGGTGCCGATCGACTGCTGCACGGCCGCGCGGTAGTCGTTGCCCTGATAGGCGCTGACCTGTTTGCGATGGCCATCGGTCCAGCTGGAGAAGGCCCGCGCCGCTGTCGAATCCGATCCGACCACGCTCTCCAGTGTGTCGCTCAGCTTGCCGGTGTGGTCGGCGAATCGGGTGTCGCTGTCGGTGAGATTGCTGCGGGTGACCAGCTGCAGCGTTTCCTCGGTGCGGGCCTGCTGCGCCAGGATCCGGGCCTGCGCGAGCGCGTCGAAGCGGGCGGTGGTGCCGCCGGGACCGGTATCGATCGAGGTGGCGGCGGCCAGGGTGGCGGCGGCGATCCACAGCAGCGCGAGCACCGTCGCGCCCGCCGCCACGCCGATGCCGAGATTGAACCGGCGGTTGGTGCGGCGCAGCAGTTCATAGGATCCGTAGCCGCAGGCCGCCAGGGTGAGCAGCAGCAGGATCACGGTGAACCAGGGCAGGGATTCGATGGCGCGCTGTTCGGCGCGCAGCTGATCCATCCGGATCGTGTGCAGCTCTCGGGCATTGGGCAGCACGGTGTCCTGCATGAGCGCCGAGGCCTGCCGCAGGTACGCCGCGCCGACCGGGAGGTTCTGCCGGTTGTTGGCGCGCGCCGACTCGACCAGGCCGGTGTAGCGGGGCAGTTCGGCGGCGATCTCGGCCAGCAACTCGCGGGTCGTGGTGTCGGACGCGCCGCTGGTGGCCTCGGCCAGGGCGGCGGCGGCCTCGGTGAGCGAGTCCAGGTAGCGGGTGCGCACCTCGGTGGATTCGATACCGCCGGACAGGAATGCGGTGGTGGCCGCGGCATCGGCCGCCGAGAGCGCCCCGTAGAGCCGTTGCGCGGCGTAGGCGAGTGGTTCGGTGTGCGCGAGGACGGTATCGCGGCGAGTCAGTTTGTCGCTGAGCTGATTCGCGCAGACGAGTCCCGAAACAAGGCACAGGGCCATGAGTGCGACGCCCATCGCGCCGATTGCTCCCGGTGCTGTGCGGGCGAATCGCCGCACCCATACCGTGGCATCGTGGATGGCCGCCGGTAGCCGACTTCTCACGCCCTTCCCCCGTTCCACCGGCCCTACTCCCCGCAGGGCGATCGTACGGGAGTTGCCCCGTCGTGTCGACGCCATTCCGACTGGTTGGAATTTATTGGCAGACCTCATGATTCGACCACGCGTTCCCCGAATTCCTGGGGTCACCTTACGTCAGAAGTCCTGCGCGGTAGCGAAATTCGAATTCGGCGAATATCGGCCGCCGCGACGATGCCCGCGCCTCGGGCAAGATCGTTTTCATGGCAAGCAACAAGGACCTCATGCTCTCCGGCCGGCTCTACCGCGACAACGACCCCGAACTCCTCGCCGAACGCCGCCACTGCCAGCAACTGCTCGACCGTTTCAACGCCACCCGCTCCGGCGACGACGCCGAACGACGTCGAATCCTCGAAGACCTCCTCGGCGGTATCGGCGAAGACTCGTGGATCATGCCCCGCTTCCAATGCGACTACGGCTACCTGATCCGCCTGGGCCACAACACCTTCCTCAACTACGACACCATTCTCATGGACTGCGCCCCCATCACCATCGGCAACGACGTCTCCATCGCCCCTCGCACCCAACTCCTCACCGCCCTGCACCCCATGGAAGACCACGACCTGCGCCGCCGACGCTACGAAACCGCCGCCCCCATCACCATCGGGGACAATGTCTGGCTCGGTGCGGGCGTCATCGTCTGCCCCGGCGTCACCATCGGCTCCGACACCGTCGTGGGCGCCGGCTCCGTCGTGACCCGAGATCTCCCCGACAAGGTCTTCGCCGCCGGCAACCCCTGCCGGGTGATCCGCTCTCTCTGAGCAAACCCCCTGTGCCGCAGCCTGTTCAGTCCACCCGCAGGACGATCGCGGTGGCATTGTCGTTGCCGCCCGCGGCTGCGCAGGCGGCCAGGAGGCCGTCGATCGCGGACCGGGGATCGGGGAGGGCGAGGAGGGCGTGGAGGCGGTCGTAGGGGACCTGCTCGGCCACGCCGTCGGTGCAGAGGAGGTAGGTGTCGCCGGGGTGGAGGGTGATGGCGAGGATGTCGGGTTCGGGGGCGGCGGGGTGGCCGATGTAGCGGGTGAGGCGGTAGCGGGCCGCGGCGGCTTCCGGGGAATCGAAGGGGAACCAGCCGTGGACGGCTCCGAGCCAGGCCATGGTGTGGTCGGTGGTGAGGAGCTCCAGGAGGTTGTCGCGGAGCCGGTAGACGCGGGAATCCCCGACCTGGACGAGCCAGTGGCCCTGCTCGGTGGCGAGCAGTGCGGTCAGCGTGCAGCCCGCCAATTCGCGTAGCTCCCTGCCGATTCGGCCGACCTCGGATTGCGCCGCGGCCACCGCCTCCCGGATCTCGCCGGGGCCGATGGCGGCGGATTTCGTGAGGTGGCGGGTGAACAGGTCGACCGCGGTGCGGCCCGCGGCCGCGCTCCCTCGCCCCGACCCCATCCCGTCGGCCACCACCGCGAGCAGCGGGTCGTCGCGGAGATAGGCGACATCGAAGTTCGCGGTGTAGCGGGTGCCGATATCGCTGCCCGACGCGGTGCGGAGCACGGGGGTGCGCATCAGCGGATTGTGGCACCCGCGCGGCCCCGCCGCACCGCCGAGTCGGGCGTCGCCCAAAGGGCGCTCCGATGCGAGTGGCTCAGACACGGGGCAATAGTCTGGACGGGTGAGTGTTGGAGATGCGGGGCCATTGCCGCGGGGACGGCATGGGTTGAGCCGGGAGCAGGTGGTGACGTCGCAGTATCGGCGGCTGTGCACCGCTGTGCTGGAGGCCGTGGGGGAGTTGGGGTACGCGGGGACGACCGTCGCGGACATCGTCACTCGGGCGCAGGTGGCTCGCAGAACGTTCTACGCCGTGTTCGGGAGTAAGGACGAGTGCTTCGCGGCGGCCTATGACCTGGCGGTGGGGAGTGCGCTGGATCAGTTGCAGGAGACCGTGACCGGGATGGAGGGGGTGAATTTCGAGGACCGGGTGCGGATTTCGTTCGAGATCTATCTGGGGTTCCTCGCCATGCAGCCGGGGGCGGCACGGGCGCTGTATGTGGAGACCATGGCGGCGGGGCAGGCGCTGGTGGCGCATCGGGCGCGGGTGCACGAGCGGTTCGCCGACTACATCATGGCGGTGGCCGCCATCGGGGTGCGGGAGGGGGATCTGCGCGCGGATCCGGATCGGAAGCTGATCGACATGCTGCTGGGGGGCATCGACGATCGGGTGCGGGCCTGCCTGCATCAGAAGGGGGCGGCGGCACTGCCCGAACTCGGGCCGCTGTTCACACGGACGGCGATTGCGCTGGCGTCGCTGCCCGTGGAGTGAATGTGCTGTCGATCACCACAATGCGGGTTCTCGCCATGGTCGGGGTGTTTGTCATCTGACACAGAGGCGGTGACAGCGGCGCGCCCACAGTCCTACGGTCACAAGCGAATTCGACGCAGAGTTCGGTTCGCGTCGGGCAGTAGGAGAGGTTTTCATGAGGCCGATGATTCGGGCGCTCGGTGGTGCCGCGATTGCGAGTGCGACCGCCATGGCAGTGGTTCTTTCCAGTGGCGCGGCGAGCGCCGAACCCGAAAAGCCGGTGACCGCCGAAGGATTGGCGAATCTCATCGACGCGGGATTGGTCCCGGCCGCCGACGGCCGCACCCCGAAATCCATTGTGAACACCGGCAGCGGAACCGGATCGGCGGGAATCACCAGCACCGCCTCCGATGCCCTCGGAGAAGGCCCGGAGGTGTCGGCGTATCTGGCCGCATTCGCCTACGGCCTCACGCATCCGGACGCCGCGCCGGCCGGATCCAATAATTGGAATTGCAAACCCAGCGCGGAGCATCCGCGCCCGGTGGTGCTGGTGCACGGCACCTGGCTGAACACCTACGACAGTTTCGCCTATATGGGCCCGCGCATCGCCCGCGCCGGATACTGCGTATTCGCCTTCAACTACGGCAAACTCGGGGTCCTGCAGGGCGGCGGATTCGGTCCGATCCTGCCCGGCCGCAACGGCGTCGGCGCCATGGAGGATTCGGCGAAACAGCTGGCCTCCTTCGTGGACCGGGTGCTCACCGCCACCGGAGCGCCCGCCGTCGACGTGGTCGCGCACTCCCAGGGCGGCCCCGTGACGAGCCAGTACCTGAAATTCGAAGGCGGCCAAGGGAAAGTCGGAAAGCTCATTTCCTTCGGCGCCACCAACCACGGCACCTCGCTCATGGGAATGGCGACCCTCGGCCGGATAATCACCAATCTCGGAATCAATATTCTCGGATTCTACGAACCCATCATCGGTATCGCCAATATTCAGCAGGCGGTCGGTTCACCCTTCTACGCCAGGCTGAACGAACACGGTGACACCGTTCCCGGCGTCGAATACACGGCAGTCGGCACCCGTCACGACGAAGTCTCGAACCCGTACGAATGGACCTTCCTGACCGCGGGCCCCGATGCCACGGTCACCAATATCACCCTGCAGCAGGATTGCGACCAGGACATCTCCGACCATCTCACCATCATGTATTCGCCGCGCGCGGCATCCATTGCCCTGCGCGCCCTGGACCCGGCGGCGAATCCGAATCTGGAATGCACCTTCAATCCCTGGATGATCGGCGGCGGCGGCAAACTCTAGCCGTTCGCCCCAAGAAAGGATCGCGATGACCGTCGGCGACGCATTCGAGATTATCGGCCCCGCACACGATTTCGGTCCACCGCCCGCATGCCCGCTGCTGCCGGACGCGGACCCGTTCTATCACTCGTCGATCGATCTCACCCGTGTCGCCCCGGGCACGATCCTGCACTCGCGCCGGGTGCGCACCGCATTGTTCGGGAGGATCCCGCAGCGGGTGCATGCCTGGCAGTTGCTGTACCGCACCAGCGATATGCACGGCGCCCCCGAGGCGGCGGTCACCACCGTCCTGCTGCCCTGGGGCGCCGACCCGGCGCGGTCGCGCCCGCTGGTCTCCTTCCAGTGCGCGATCGACGCCGTCGCGCCGAAATGCTTCCCCTCCTACGCTTTACAGCACGGCGCCCGAGCGCTCGGCTCCATTCCGCAGCTGGAGCTACCGCTGATCGTCGCCGCGCTGGAACGCGGATGGGCGGTCTCCGTACCCGACCACGAGGGCCTGGGCGGGCATTTCGGCGCGGCGCGCGAACCCGGCTACCGGGCCCTGGACGGCGTCCGCGCGGCTCTGCGATTCGCGCCGCTCGGGTTGAGCGAGCGGACCCGAATCGGCCTGTGGGGCTACTCCGGTGGCGGCCTGGCCACCGCGTGGGCCGCCGAGGAGGCCGCCGAGTACGCCCCCGAACTCGATATCGTCGGCGCGGTCGCGGGCTCGCCCGTCGGTGATCCGGCCATGGCCTTCGTGCGATTGAACGGTTCGCCCTTCGCGGGTTTCGCCATGGTGTTCACCGCGGGTCTGGGCCGCGCCTACCCGAAGATCGACAAGGTGTTGCGCGCCAAGGTGTCCGCCGACTACCTGGCGCTGCTGGCGCGCGCCGAGCACAGCGCGACCCTGCCGCTGCTGGCGCGTTTCGCCGGGCGCAACGCGCACCGCCATGTTCGCGGCGGTATCGGCGCCCTGCTGACCCATCCCGATATGCGCACCGTGCTGGACGAGATCCGCCCCGGCGCCAAGGCTCCCGCCATGCCGATGTTCGTGCTGCAGGGCGTGAACGACGAGGTGATCGCCGTCGCGGATGTGGACGCCCACGTGGATCGCTATCGCGCGCAGGGGGTCCACGTCCGCTATGTCCGCGACCGCCTCAGCGCTCACCTGCCCTTGCAGTTCATCGGCGTCCCGGTCATGGTCGATTGGCTGGCGGATCGTTTCGCCGGCCGTGCGCTCGAGCCCGCCGGGGTCGGCACCGTGTGGTCGGTGGCCCTCTCGCCGAAGGCGCTGTCGGAGTATCCGGCCTTCGCGGTGCTTCTCGCGAAGATGGTGTCCGGCCGCCCGATCCGCGCCCGCTCGGTACTGCGGTAGCTGCGGGCCACCAGCGCGGAACGCAGGTACCACAGCCCCGAGGATTGCGAGGGATCGAATCCGGTGAGCTGACCGATGCGCTTGAGCCGGTAGTCGACGGTATTGGTGTGCACTCCCAGCAGCCGTGCCGTCCGCTGCCGGCTCAGGTCGTTGCCGATGTGGCGGCGCAGGGTCTCCAGCAGCTCGGGGTACTCGTCCAGCGGATCCAGCAGCGCCCCAAGGTATTCGCGGCCGGGGCCGGGGCGGGTGAGCTGGTATTCCATGGCCAGATCGTCGAACCGGTAGAGGCCGGGCGCGCACTGCAGGCGGTGCACCATGTCCAGCAGCTCGTGCGCGCGGTCGGCGGCCTCCGGAATCCGTTCCGTCTCAGCGTGAATGATGGTGGCGGTGATGGAAACCTGTGCGGCGGCGGCCAATGCGGTGACGAGTCCGTCGAGGGGATCGGCGGGCATACTGCTCGCGGGCAGCAGAATGGTGCCGCCGTTCGCGCCGAGCAGTGAAAGCGCGTGCCCGCCACAGTAATCCGCGAGCGCCGACTGCACCCGCCGCAGCTTGCGACGGGCCACCACCTCGCTGTCGGTGCTGGCGTCGGACTCGCCCGGATGCGGCGGGATGCTCACGGGCAGCACGTAATACGATTCGTCGATCTCGACGCCGCCCGCGCGCGCCATCGTGGAGGCGGGATGCCCGGCCAGTAGCGCCGACACCACCGTGTGCACGGCGGTGTGGTGTTCGGCCACCACGGCCCGGTGCTCGCGCACGTACGCGACGGCGAAGGCCGAGTTCACCACGGCCTGCACCTCCAGCAGTCGCCGTGCGGTGACGGCCAGTCGCTCGAAATCCTCCGGGGTCGCGGAGTCGAGGATCAGGTCGAGTCCGAGGGTGAATCCGTCGTGCACCGCCCGGTGGATGGTCCCGATCGGAATGCCCTCGCGCGCCCAATCCTCGCCCGCGCGTTGTAGTCGCTCGATCTTCCCGCTCACATCGCGGCCCTCGAGCACCGCACCGGTGAGCTCCAGGCAGGTGCGCGTGACGGTGGTGATGTCGCCGCGTAGCGCGTCGCCGGGCAGTGTCCCGCAGGGCGCGACATGTTCGGCGAAATGGGTGACCAGCCGCCGCGATAGCGCCCGCACATCCTGCAGCGGTGAGGAGAGCGCCGCCACCGCACCGGCGTTCGCCGCTGTGGTGTCGTCCATGGCCGTTTCCGGATCGGGTGTGATCATTGTCGACTCCACAAGCGTTAGTTTTATGGGAACTCGAGCGTTCCTATTGATTGGCCACTGTAGTGGCGGTCACGCCGCAGAGCAAGAACGCATTACACCAGCGCAAGCCGAGTCCCGGCCAACGGGATGAAAACCACTGGTTACCAAGCAATTACGAGCCTTGGCGCACTTGTGAAGGCCACTGTCCGGCTCATTCCGGCCTGAGATACGCAAAACCCCCTCCCGCACAGGCCGGGAGGGGGTTCGCGCACTGCCGAATTACGTGACTACCTCGACCACGTCACCGGGGTTGAGGTAGTTGAAGAACTCCCGTGCGCCGTCCGGGGTCATCCGGATGCAGCCGTGCGACTGCTTCTCGATCGGACCGATGTGGAAGGCGATATCCCCGTTGAAGAAGATGGCGTACTCCATCGGGGCGTTGTGCATGGTGCTCCAATGGAACGGCTTCTTGAACGCCACCTTGAACACGCCCGGAGGGGTTTCGTATCCGGGCATGCCGTGGGAGATGGGAGTGGGGCCGAACACGACCTTGCCGCCGTCCATCAGCCAGCCCTCGTTGGTCGACAGGCGCAGGCATGCGCGTGCCGACTCACCGCAGGGGGCTGTGATCGGGGCCGGAGCCCCGGGGACGAGTGCCGGAACGCCCGGAATATCCGGGCCTCCCGGCCACAGTGGTTCGGCCTGGGCCGGGACCGCCACGAGTCCGGCGGTGGCGACACCGACGAACACCGCGGAGCGGGCCGCAAAACCCAGTGAACGCTTGCTCATCATCGAGTTTCTGACCTCTCTAGCCTGAGCCCGCCACCCTGTTAATGCCGCCTGTCAGGGCGAAAGGACATCTCGTTGGCAAAGCATGGGACCACCTGGAGGTACCAGCGAACATTGTGACCTGTGCATACGGAGATTTGCGGCATAAACCCGCGACAGGCCGACAGGTTTGCGAATGTCGGCGTGCCGCAGGGCCGCTCACTCAGCGCACGGGTGGCAATGTGCGCTCGTTCGGATCGACGCCGGTAGGCATCTGCGCGCCGTTGTCGGGCACATTCGGGCGCGGCGCGTTCGAGGATCCGCGAATCTGCTGATCCGCCGGGGGATTCGTACAGTAGTTCCAGCGCCCGAAAGTGCCGTCCTGCACCACGAACCAGGCCGACGGCATGGTCGAATACCGGCAGAACGGGCGCGGCCAGATATCGACCACGGTGTAGAACTCGTTGTCGTGCGCCGGAACACCCATCGCATAGGTGCCCGGTACGAGGGAGGGGAACAGCGCGCGAATGGCGGGCGTGCGCAATTGCGCGGCCTTCACGATGGCGGCGAAGTTGTTCAGCAGCAATTGGATCGGATCCATATTCCGCTCCAGCACCTGATCGGCGAGGGCGAGCTGTCCGGGCGCGCGGTCGAGCAGCTCCCGCAGCTCGGCATTGGCGGCGTTCAGCTGATCCATGAGGATTCGCGAATTGCGGGTCAGCGTCCCCAGATCCGGTTGCGCCATCGTGGTGGTATCGCTGATGACTTGCAGATTCTCGAGGAGATTGACCGTCTGCGGCAGCCGGTCGTCGAGGCCGGCCATGGCCAGGCTGGCGCCGTCGATCAGCGCCCGCAGCTGATCCTGGCCACCGCTGAGCGCGATATCCAGCTCATTGAGGATCACCTCGAACTTGGCCGGATCGATCTGGGCGAAAAGGTCATCCGAATTCGCCAGCGCCTCCCAGATGGGCGTCGGCGAGCTCATGTGCTGCGGATCGAACCGGATCACATCGCCGTCGGCCAGGTACGGCCCGCTGTCGGTATTGGGCCGGAAATCGATGTACTGCTCGCCCGCGCCGGACAGCGCCGCGATCTTGATCTCGGTATCCGAGGGAATCCGGTACTTCTCCTCGATCTCGGTCACCGCGGCGATTCCCGAACCGCCGTCGATGATTTCGACGGATTCGACCGACCCGACTCGATAGCCGCGCCAGGTCACGTCATTGCCCGCCTGCAGCCCACCGGAGCGGTCGTACTGCACCGTCACGGTATACGTCGAGCCCGGCAACTTCACCCGCGCGATATCGATCAGCAAATAGGCGGAACCCACCGCCATCAACGCCACAAGGCTGAGATTCGACAACAGCATCTTGTGTTCCCGCACAAAGCTCACAGACCCGCCTCCACCGCCGATAACGGAAAAGCATTAGGTGAACAGCAAACTCACGGCGAAACTGCGGGACATCCTAGCCAGGTGCCGACGGCCGGGCGGCGAACGGGGTTGCCGCCACGGTCCCGCCGTGTGGCGAACGACGGTGGCGGCGTGCCGATCCGGGCCGGTTCAGCCCGCGCGCAGCGGGATCCGGTACTCGGCGATCCGGTGTGGCGGGCCGACGCGGTGGGGCTCGACCTGAGGCCGAGACTCGGCCGGGTGCGTACCCGGGGCCGGTCGCTGATCGGCGGCCGGACGCCGATACTCGGCCGCCGCGGCGATCGGAGCCGCGCGCGGGCGCGTCACTTCGTCGGCGGCCAGCCGGGCCCACCAGGCGGTGCGCGCACGGAGCAGGATGAAGTGGTCGGAGACGGCGGCCACCTGCTCGGCGGCGGTCTCGGTGACCTGGCCCGAGTGGATGCGGGCGTGCATGTACCGCGCACGCACCCCTCGGACGAACGCGGACATGACCTGGTCGATCGCGGGCACCGTTGACCTCCCTTTCGCGGGTGCTGCGTTGACCGACACACCGTGCCACGCCCGAATAAAAAGCGAATTGTCGTTCGCTTTCAGGTGGGTTCGTGCGCGCCCGGGACAGCGCCCGCTACGGGGATTCCGGCGAGGGGCTGAACAGGGTGCCGAGTGTAGGCGGCGGCAGCCCGGCGCGGCGGAAGATCTCGGCGGATTCCCGGAACTCGCGATCCGCGGTGGCGGTGTCGCCGCGTGCCGCGCGGGCCGAGGCGTGCAGCACGATCGCGCGGGCGCGATCCAGCGGGTCGGCCGCCTTGGCGAGCAGGTGCAGGGCCTGCGCCGCTTCGGCTTCGGCCTCGCAGCTCCGATCCGCGCGCAGATGGATTTGCGCCAGCCGGGTGCGCGCCCAGCCCTCCCACAGCCGCACCCCGTTGCGCTGTGCGATCCGCACCGCCTCCTCGCCCAGCGTCCGGGCGCGGGCATGATCACCGAGTAGCGAACAGGTCGCGGCCAGTTCGTGTGTGGCCCAGCCCAGCGCGACCGGATTGGACGCCTCGTGCGCCAGCGCGATGGCCCGATCCGCCACCGCCTCGGCCTCCGCGTACTGCCCCGACTCGCACAGGGTTCGGGTGGCCAGGGCCAGAATCCAGGCCTCCATGGACTGATCCCCGAGCGCCCGCGCCAGCGCCGTGGCATTGACGTAGTGCCGGTGGGAATCCTTGATATTGCCCATCCGGCGATCGGCCACCCCGAGCAGCACCTCCGCCAGCACCTGGAGCCGGCGGTCCGCGTCGCTGGTGGGCTGCGAGACGCTGCGCAGATACTCCAGGCTGGCCGCCACTTCGCCCAGGCCGACCTGCAGGATGGCCCCGAGTGCGACCCGCAGCCGCCGCACGCTGGGCGCGTCGTTCTCTCGAATCGCGGTGTGCAGCAGCGCTTTCAGCGCATCGGCGAGTTCGCGGGCGCGCATACCCGCGTCGGTGAGCTCGCCCATCACCCAGGCCAGATCCGCCGCCACCGCGATGGCCGGACCGCCCAGGCGCGCGGCCTGCCGGTGCAGGGCGATCACCACCGGACGCTCGATATCGTTCCAGCTCTGGCCGTCCGCGCCGCCGGAGAACAGGTGGCCGGGCACCGAGGTGGGGATCAGCAGACGGGTGGTATTGCTGAAATCTATTGCGCTGAGCAGGTTCTTGGTGCTGGCCAGGTAGTAGTCGAGCATGCGCACCAGCACATCGGATTCGTCCTCGCCGGGCAGGCGGCGGGCGAACAGGCGCAGCAGGTCGTGGAAGCGGTAGCGGCCGGCCGCGGTGGTTTCCAGCAGGCTCAGATCCACCAGGGATTCGCAGAGGTACTCCGCCTGCGTGGCCGTCGTACCCAGCACGGCGGCGGCCGCATCGGCGGGGAAGTCCGGGACGTCCGCGCGCGCCAGTGTGCGAAAGGCCCTGGCCTGCTCGGGATTCAGATGTCCGTAGCCGAGCCGGAAGGCGGCCTCGACGGTCAGCTCCCCGGTTTGCAGCACGTCCAGGCGCTGGGTCTCGTCGGCGAGCCGGTCCACCAGCGAGGCGATGCTCCACTGCGGGCGCACCGCCAGTCGCGCGCCGACGATGCGCACGGCGAGCGGTAGCCGGGCGCACTGGGTGATCACCGCGAGCGCCGAATCGCGTTCGGCCAGTACCCGTTCCGCGCCGAGAATGCGGGTGAGCAGGGTCAACGCCTCATCGGTTTCGAGGACGTCGAGGCGGGTGCGGCGCACGGCGGGCAGTTCGGTGAGCGTGGACCGGCTGGTGATCAGCACCGCGGTGCCGGGCGTGCCGGGCAGCAGTTCGCCGATGTGCGCGCTGTCGCGGGCATTGTCGAGCAGTAGCAGAATTCGCTTGCCGGACACCAGGGTTCGCACCTGCGCCGCCCGATCGTGCACGGCCGCCGGAATATCGCCCTCGGCGACGCCCAGCCCGCGCAGGAATCCGCCGAGCGCGTCGCCGGGGGAGACCGGTTCCGCGTCCACGCCGCGCAGATTCACATACAGCTGCCCGTCCGGGAAACGGTCGCGCACCCGGTGCGCGACATGCAGGGCGAGGGTGGTCTTGCCGATGCCGCCCATCCCGCCGACCGCGGAGATGACCACCGTCGAACCGTCCCCGGTGAGCTGTGCGGCCAGGTCGTTCACGACCTGGGTGCGCCCGGTGAAATCGGCGATGTCGGGCGGCAATTGGGCCGGGGTGTGCACCGCGCGAGCGGGCCGCAGCACCGGCGGCAGATCCGCGCGCAGGATGCGGGTGTGCACGGCCGCGAGTTCGGGCCCGGGTTCCACGCCGATACCGTCGACCAGGGCGCTGCGGGCGCGCGCGTATTCCTCGAGCGCGTCGGCCTGCCGTCCGCAGTGGTAGAGCGCGGTCATGAGCAGGGCGCGGAAGCGTTCGCGCAGGGGATGTTCCTCGATGAGCGGTCCGAGTTCGGCGACCGCCTCGGCGGTGCGGCCGGTTTCGATATCGAGGGCCAGGCGGTCCTCCAGAATGGCCAGCCGCCACTGTTCCAGGCGGGCGCGCTGGCGTTCGGCGTAGGGGCCGGGCAGACCGCCCAGGGCCGCGCCCTGCCAGTGCCCGAGTGCCGTGACCAGGGTGTCGCGGGCTTTGACCGGATCGTCCTCGCGCAGCCGGGCCGCCTGGGCCACCCGGTCGACCACCGCGTCGATATCGGTGCAGCCCTGCGGGACCCGCAGCGCGTAGCCGTCGCCCACCGATACCAGCAGGCTGGAGGGGCCGCGCATGGTGCGTTCGGGTTCGAGTTCGCGGCGCAGTTTGGCGACATGGGTGCGCAGGGCGGGGACGGCGCGCAGCACCGGGTCGTCGCCCCAGATGCCCTCGACGAGTTCGGCCGCGGTCACCGCCTTGCCCTCGCGCAGCAGCAGCGCGGCGAGCACCGCGCGTCGTTGCGGCGGGCCCAGATCGAGCGGCGCCTCCGCACGCCAGGCGCGCACCTCACCGAGTACCGAGAACTTCAACAAACCGACCTCCCCGTTCGGCAGTGTAGAGGGGCACTCGACGTATTGATCCAGCGACTATTCACCACCGATCCGCGCCCTCCACCGTGGAATATCGGCCCGAGCCCGGGCCGTCGCAACATTCCCGGGGAGTGGACATGGTTCATCGTGCATCCGATGATGGGGCGCGCAGGGGCGCGGGACCGATACTGCTCATAGTGTGTGCGGCGTCATTTCTTACTTTCCTCGATGTCTCGGTCGTGAATATCGCTTTTCCGAGTATCGCCAAATCCTTTTCGGGCACAGCCGAATCCGTACTCACCTGGGTCGTCAGCGGTTACGGCGTCACATTCGCGGCCGGGCTCGCTCCCGCGGGACGGCTGGCCGATGTTATCGGCCGCGGCCGCCTTTTCCTGCTGGGGCTCGCCGCATTCGTAGCGACTTCCCTGGCCTGCGCGATCGCGCCCACGGCGGAACTGCTCATCGGGGCGCGCCTGCTCCAGGGCGTCGCCGCGGCCGTGGTGGTGCCCGCCTCGATCGGCCTGCTGCTCGGCGTGGTGGAACCGGGCAAACGCGCGGGAGCCATCGGCACCTGGACGGCCACCAACGGGCTCGGCGCGGTGCTCGGACCGGTCCTGGGCGGACTGCTGGTGGATCAGTTCGGGTGGCGGGCCATCTTCGCCATCAACATCCCGATCGGCATCGTGCTGGTGGCGCTCGCGTTCCGGCTGCTTCCGCTGGACCGGCCGCAGGTGCGCGGGCCGCTGCCGGATGCGTTGGGGGCCATCACCTTCGCCGCCGCCACCGGGGCCATCGTGGCCGCCGTGACCCGCGGTCAGGACTGGGGCTGGACCGCGCCGCTCACGATGACGCTGCTGCTGGGCGGATTCATTCTGCTGATGCTGTCGCTGCTGCGCGCGCACGGGCATCGCAGTCCGGCGGTGGATCTGGACCTGTGGCGGGCCGGATTGTTCGCCCGCACCAGCCTGGCCTCGGCGATCATCGGGCTGGCGCTGTTCGCGCACATGCTCATGGGGCCGATCTTCCTGGCGGGCGTCTGGCACTACTCGGTGATCAAGGCGTCGCTGGTGCTGACCATCGCGGCGGTGGGTGCCATGATCACCTCGGTCGTGGTCGGGAAGATCGGGACGCCGGACAATGCCGGGCGGCTGTCCGCGCTCGGCGCACTGCTTTTCGCGGCCGGCGCGGCGGTACTGGGCACCGAGGCGCTCAGCGCCACCGAACGGCTCTGGACGGTGTGGGCGCCCGCCGCCCTGGTGATCGGCTTCGGCATCGGACTGGCCTTCGCGTCGCTGGGGATCTGCGCGTCCGCGGCCATTCCCGAGGAGAAGTTCGCCGCCGGGCTCGGGATGAACTTCACCGTGCGTCAGGTGGGCGGTGCGCTGGGTATCGCGATTCTGGCCGCCATCATCTCCGCGCACGATCAGCGGTTGCTGGACGCCGTGCACCAGCTCTACCGGGTGGAGGCGCTGGTGCTGCTGGTGGCGGTCCCGCTGTGCCTGACCCTCAAACCGGCCGCGGCCACCTCGCGCGTGCCCGCCTGACCTGTCGAAAATGACTGGCGCGGTGATCACTTCACCGTGCACCATGACAGCCATGTTCTCGCAGCCCATCGCCGCACAGCCCGCAGTCGCGGGTGCGATGGCCGCTGCCCTGGTGGTCTCCGCATTCGACGGCGCACGACGCTGACCTTCTCCGGGACGTCCCGGGACCTCAGACGGGGAAGGTCGGCTCGGCGCTGAGGTCTCCTCGAATCACGACTCCCAGACGGAGAATTCATCATGGCCAAGCAGGCCTATGTCCGCACCAAGCCGCACCTCAACATCGGCACCATGGGGCATGTCGACCACGGCAAGACCACGCTGACCGCCGCCATCACCAAGGTGCTGGCCGAGCGCGGCGGGAGCGCCTTCGTGCCGTTCGATCGCATCGACCGGGCTCCGGAGGAGATCGCCCGCGGCATCACCATCAATATCGCGCACGTCGAATACGAAACCGCCACCAGGCATTACGCGCACGTCGACATGCCGGGGCACGCCGACTTCGTGAAGAACATGATCACCGGCGCGGCCCAGCTCGACGGGGCGATCCTGGTGATCTCGGCGCTCGACGGCGTCATGCCGCAGACCTCCGAGCATGTGCTGCTGGCCCGGCAGGTGGGTGTCGAGCACATCGTCGTCGCCTTGAACAAGGCCGACGCCGCCGATGCCGACCTGCTCGAGCTGGTCGAGCTCGAGGTGCGAGAGCTGTTGTCCGCCAACGGATACGACGGCTCCGGGGTGCCGGTGATACCGGTCTCCGGGCTGCGTGCGCTGGAGGGCGACGCGCACTGGTCGCAACAGGCGCTGGCACTGCTGGACGCGGTCGACGAGTACATCCCGCTGCCCGTGCGCTACACCGACGCGCCGTTCCTCATGCCGGTGGAGAACGTTCTCACCATCACCGGTCGCGGCACGGTCGTCACCGGCGCGGTGGAGCGGGGCCGGGTCCGCATGGGCGACAGGGTGACGGTGCTCGGCTTCGGCGACGCCGTCGAATCGGTGGTGACCGGTGTCGAAACCTTCGGCCGCACAATGGAATCCGCTGAGGCGGGGGACAATGTGGCGCTGCTGCTGCGCGGCGTCCAGCGCGGTCAGGTGCGGCGCGGTCAGGTGGTCGCGGCCGTGGGCAGTATCGCGGTCCGCACCGCCTTCACCGCCCGCGTCCATCTGCTGTCCGCGGCGCAGGGCGGTCGGCGCACGCCGATCACCACCGGCTACCGGCCGCAGTTCTATCTGCGGACCGGTGACGTCGTCGGCGACGTGGTGCTGCCGCAGGGCCGGGCCGTCCCGGGCGAAACCGTCGAGATGACGGTCACCCTCGGCAGCCCGTTCCCGCTCGAGCCGGGCCTCGGTTTCGCCGTCCGCGAGGGCGGTCGCACCGTGGCCGCGGGCACCGTCCTCACGGTGGCCGACTAGCCACACCACCCCGTTTCCCGGACCCGGGCACCGACCCGGGTCCGGGAAACTTCGCCCCCGTTATAGCCCCTAACCGATCGGTAGCGTTTTTTTGGGGGAGAATGCGGGGGTGAGCGACACAAGCAGTACGAAGTTCGGGGGTCGAACCGGGGTGGCGGTAATCGTGGATCCGGCGGGTGCCGTGGCGCCTGCCGGCGGCTAGTTCTATGTCGGACAGAGAAGGGCCGGGATCCGGCGGAGACAGATTCGACGTGGTGGAACGGTTGCGGCGCAAACTGGAGGGCTTACGCGCCGCCGAAGCCGGAACACCGGAACCGGGAGACCCGAAATCCAATGTGACGCGCCTACCGCGCCGCCCGCGCCGCATGTCGGAGGGAACAGCCGAGCGCCCGCGCCGAACCTGGGATCCGGAGGCGCAGTCCGCCTACGATCCCGCACCGACCCGGCCGGTGTTGCGATCGGAACTGGAACAGGAGACCGGCTGGTTTCCGGAGGATCGCGGGCGGGCACACCATCCCCCTCCCGAACCGGACGCCGACCGCGCACTGCCACGGCACACCGCCGCGGACGACGAACCGGCCCGGCCCGAGCGCGACGCCGGCGTCGTCGATCTCGCGGCCATGCGACAGAACCGAGCGAACGGTCCCCGACGCGCTCCCAGGCCACGCAGAATCAACTCCGGCAGCGGTGAGGGCTCAGCCGGAGTGCAGGGCACCGACCCCGATTCGCCCCGCCCGGACGGCTCGCCCCAGCGCTAGCGATACCGCGCGCCAGGATGACGAGCTGCGCCGGTACCCGCGGGCAGGGCGTCCGACCGCTCAGACGACCTGGGCCTCGATCAGCAGGTTCCAGATCTCGCCCTGGTCGACCACCTCGACGCCGAGTTTCTCCGCCTTGGTGAGCTTGCTCGCGCCGACGCCCGCACCGGCGATGAGCATGTCGGTGGTCGCGGACACGGACGACGCGGCGGTGGCGCCCGCCTTTTCGCACAGGCGCTGGAAGGTGGGGCGGGCCACCTTCTCACCGGAACGGGGGTCGCTGATCGCGCCGGTGATCACCACCGTCTTACCGGCCAGGGGTGCGCCGGCCGCGACGACCGGGGGTAGATCCTCGTCGCGGACGTCCAGGGAGACGCCGTTGGCGCGCAGGCGTTCCAGTTCCGGGCGCAGGCGGGTCAGGTGTGCGGTCAGCGAGGCCGCCACCTTCGGGCCGATATCGTCCACCGCGACGAGACGTTCCTCGCCCGCGTCGGCGACCTCCTCGAGGGTGCCGAATCCGGCGCGTGCCAGACGCGCGGCGGTGCCGTCGGAGGCCATCGGAATCGCCAGGCCGATGAGTGCCCGGCGCAGGCCCACCGCGCGACTCGCATCGATCGAGTCGATCATGCGCTGGGCGGAGATCTCGCCGATGCGATCGAATTCGAGCAGGCGCTCCTTGGTCAGCGTGTAGAAGTCGGACGGGTTCTCGAGGATGCCCGCCTCGGCGAGGCGTTCGATCCACACCTGCCCGATGGCGTCGATATCCGCCGCCGCCCGCGAGGCCCAGTGGATGAGCCTGCGCACCGTCTGCGCGGGGCAGGACACGTTGGTGCAGAACAGTTCCCGGCTGTTGCCCTGCTCGGTCACCGGCTGCCCGCAGGACGGGCAGACCGTGGGCGGGACGATCTCCTGTTCGGCCCCCGTGCGCTGGGAGGCGTCGAGTACGCCCGCCACGAACGGGATCACATCGCCGGCGCGGCGCACCAGCACCGTATCGCCGACCTTGATATCGCGGGCCTTGATCACCTCCTGGTTGGCCAGGGTGGCCTTGGTGACGGTGGTGCCGCCCACGAACACCGGCTCCAGCCAGGCGACCGGGACGATCTTGCCGGTCTTGCCGACATCCCAGATGACCTCGCGCAGCAGGGTGGTCTTCTCTTCGGCGGCGAACTTGTACGCCAGCGCGCCGCGCGGGGAGTTCGAGCGGGTTCCGGCCGCCGCGTAGGCGTCTCGATCGGCCAGGCGCAACACCGCGCCGTCGAGGTCGTAGTCGAGTGCGTTGCGGCCCGCTTCGATCGCGGTGATGGCGGCCTGCGCCTGCTCGGCGTCGTCGCAGTGCCGCATCTGCGCGCCCGCGATGCCCAGGGCCGCCAGGCCCTCTTCGAGGTCGACGGCCGTGCCGCCCGCGGCGGCGTCCAGATCGAAGCCGAAGAACTGCAGGCGACGTTCGGCCACCGTGGCCGGATCCTTGGCGCGCAGTGTGCCCGCGGCGGCATTGCGCGGGTTGATCAGCGGCTTGTCCGGATGTGCCGTGTTGTAGGCGGTGAAGGTGGACCGCAGCATGACCGCCTCACCGCGCACCTCCACCCGGCCCGGCGCGTCGATCTGCTCGGGCACACCGTCGACCAGCGCGCGGACCAGCATGGTCACATCGTCACCGGTGGTGCCGTCACCGCGGGTCACCGCGCGTGCCAGCCGCCCGTCCTCGAAGACCAGCGACAGCGACAGCCCGTCGAGCTTGGGCATCACCACCACGGACTGGCCCGGAAACCGGTTGAAGAAGGCCGCGACCTGCTCGGGCGTGGTCGACTTCTCCAGCGACAGCATGGGCCGGGCATGCCGGATCGGGGCGTGCAGCACGGCGGGCGCGCCGACCTGCTCCAGCGGATTCGGGTCGGGCGCGAGCTCGGGATGCGTCGCGATCAGCGACCGCAGCTCGTCCTCGACCGCGTCGTACTCGGCATCGGCGACCAGCGGCGATCCCTGATAGTAGGCATCCCGCAGCGCCACAATACGATCCGCGAGCTCTTGGATATGTTCCCCAGTTTCCACAGGACCCGACGCTACCCATACCGACCGACACGCACACGACACACTGCCGTCGAATCGATGAGTTTTCCGCCGCCGGGGCGTCTACCTTTCGATACCGGACAACCGAGGAGTCCCCATGCAACCCCTGATCTACTCGATGGCTGTCTCCGCCGACGGCTACATCGCCGGCCCGGGCGGTGACATCGGCTGGTCCGCCCCCGAGCCGGAGATCTTCCGCTTCCACATCGACCAGACCCGCGAGCTGGCCGGATGTCTCATCGGCAGATCCCTGTACGAAACCATGCTGGTGTGGGAAACCGCCGAGCAAACCATGGCCGACGACAAGGACGCCCTGGAATTCGCCGAACTCTGGAACCCCGTTCCCAAGGTGGTCTTCTCCCGGACCCTGACCTCCGTCACCGGCAATGCCCGGCTGGCCACCGACGACTTCCCCACCGAACTGGCGCGGCTGCGCGAGCAGGTGGGCGAGGGTCCCATCGAGGTCGGCGGCGCGGGCCTGTCCGCCACTGCCATGGCACACGACCTGATCGACGAATACCGCCTGTTCGTCTATCCGATCATCCTCGGCGCGGGCACCCCCTACTTCCCGCCGCTCCCCGAACCGCTCGACCTCCGTCTGGTGGAGTCTCGCGCGTTGAACTCCCGCATCACCTGTCTTCGCTTCCAGCGCGCCCGATGAGCTAGGCTGTGCGGTGATGTCTACCGGGACGGCCCTGTGCCACACACGGATTGGTGACCCGGTGCTCGCCTGAGCGCCGCACCGGCCCGCGCTCGAGCGCGGAGCCCGCCGCTGTCGTATTGATTTCAGCTCTGAATTATCAACTACGGCAGGAGAATTCATGAATTCCGAGATGGTGCGCATTTCCACCCCGGGCGGTGACGCCGATGCTTTCGTCGCCTATCCCGATGGGGGAGGCCACTTTCCCGGCGTATTGCTGTACAGCGACGCCTTCGGCCCACGGCCGGTGCTGAAGACCATGGCCCGCGAACTGGCCCGGCACGGCTACTACGTGCTGGTGCCCAATATCTACTACCGGCACGGGGAAGCGCCCGTGGTCGAGATTCCCGAGCATGTCGGCGAGGATATTCGCGGCACCCTCATCGGCACGCTGATGCCGTTCGTCCGGGAGCACAGCGTCGAGCGCATCCTGCGGGATGCCGGGGCCTATCTCGAATTCCTCGCCCAGCAGCCCGAGGTTCGCACCGGAACCGTTGGGGTGGTGGGGTATTGCATCGGCAGCGTGCTCGCGCTGCGGACCGCGGCGGCCTATCCCGAACGAGTGGACGCCGTCGCCGGATTCCATCCGTTCACGCTGGTGAGCGACGCACCCGACAGCCCACATCTGCAGGTGCCCACGCTGACCGCGCGGGTGCACCTCGGCCTGGCCGAGACGGATATGACAGTCGAGCAGATCGCGGTGCTCGAGCGGGCTTTCGACGCCGCGGGCGTGGACCACACCGTGGAGGTGTATCCGGGAACCATCCACGGATTCACCATGTCCGATACCGATGCCTTCGATTCCGCTGGGCTACAGCGGCATTGGGATCGGCTGACCGGCCTGCTCGAGCAGGCTCAGATAGGTGTCGAGGCAGGCCGCACCGGCTAGCAGGTCGCGGCTGCGCGTGGTCAGGCGGTGCTGCCAGGCGGTGAGGAATACGCTCAATTCCGCTGTGCCGCCTGCCTCGCGGAGCGCGTCGAGGAATTCGGTGATGCGGTGCAGCGGGTATCCGCCGCGGCGGAGCTGGCGGGCGATCTCTGCGTCGCGAACACCGGCCGGGGAGTAGTGCCGGTAGCCGGTGCCCCGTTCGCGTTCCGGTCGCAGGATGCCCTCGGATTCCCACGCCCGCAGGGTCGCCGGGTGCAGGTCGAGACGCCGGGCCAGCTCACCGACCGTCAGCGGCGGCCCCTGGATCTCCGGCGGATCGGCCAGCGCGGCAAGGGCTTTCGCGACCTGGCCGCGGGTATCGCGTTCGGTGAGCAGATCGGCGTGCGTGGCGTCGACGCGGCGGTAGGCGGCTTCGGTGTCGCCGGTGTTGATCGCGCGCATGATGGCGGTGGCATGCTGATGCCCGTGACCGCGGCGCAGTGTGAGGAAGGTGCGCAGGGCCTGCGCGTGCAGGGGCGTGTAGCGGCGGTAGCCGGAGGCGGTGCGCTCGGTGGGCGGGAGGATGCCCGCCTCGTCGTAATTGCGGATCGCCTGCGCGGACAGACCGTGTTCGCGGGCCAGATCGATCGGGCGCAGAGCGCACCTCCTTTGAGAGTTTCGTGACTGCCACCAGGGCAGTTGCGACCCAGGTTTCACACGATTCTTCAACGATAGCGTCGAGGGCAGTTCCTTCCGAAAGGGGTGCCCACCCATGTCCACCACCATCACACTGCACGGAATCGCCCGCGGTCTGGACGACGCCGACGGTCTCGCCCGCGCCCTCGACGAGCTACTGGCGCGCGGGCCCGCCCTGTTCGCGCTCGGAGAGCCGACGCACGGGATCGCGGCATTCCCGTTGCTGCGCAACGAGATTCTCGCCCATCTCGTCGAACGGGGATTCCGCTCGATCGTGCTGGAGATGGATGTCTTCGCCGCCCGGATCGTCGACGACTACGTGAGCGGGGGCGCGGGAGATCTCGATACCGTGCTCGCCGCGGGCTTCAGTCATGGCTTCGGCAACGTGCCCGGCAACCGTGAACTGGTCGCATGGCTGCGGGCGTACAACGCGGTGCACGAGCCGGCGGATCGTGTTCGGTTCTACGGCATGGAGGCTCCGGTCGAGTACGCGGGCGCGCCGAGCCCCCGGCACGCGATGACCGAGGTCACCGCCTATCTGCCCGCGCCACTGCGGCCGGAATCAGGCAGCGACCTCGACGCATTGCTGGGCGAGGAGTCGGAGTGGTCGAACGCGGCGGCCATGTACGACGCCGCGGCCTCCCTCGGCAACTCCGCCCGCGCCCGCGCACTGCGAGTCATCGCCGACGATCTCGCGAGCGCACTGCGGCGCGCGGCCCCGTTCCTGCGTCCCGCCGACCCGATCGGCTACGACCACGCACTGGCGCAGGCCCGCACCGCCCTCGGCCTGCTGCGCTATCACGCGGCCATGGCGACGCCCGGCCCCGACCGCATGGCGAACCTGCTCGGCGTGCGCGCCGAGATGATGGCCGACAACCTGTTCGCGGTCCTCGCGCACGAGCGGTCGCGCGGACCGAGCCTGGTCTTCGCGCACAATGTGCATCTGCTGCGCACGCAGTCAACCATGCCGATTGCCGATGACGCTGTGAACTGGTGCGCCGCAGGAGCATTCGCTGCACTCGAACTCGGTGACCGCTATCTGTTCGTGGCGACCGACGCCAGCCCGTCGAGTGATCCGGAGACCCTGCAGCGCCTGCTCGCCGAGGCCACCGGCCGCCGCGCCCTGTTCCCCGCACCGGCCCTGTGTGCCGCCCTGCCCGCATCGGCCGGAACCTCGACGCCCATGCTCCCCGGCCACATCCCGCTGCGGCCGCGGGATCTGCCCGGTGCGGACGCGGTCCTGTTCCTCGCCGACACCGACGGGAAGCGCCACCCCTACTGGTAGCGATTAATTCGCCCGCCGAACTCCGTCCCAAGCTGTGTCCGAACAAAGGAGACACGGTGAAAGACGACGTCTGGGCGCTGGTGCACGCCGAGCGGGCCGCGCTGATCGAGGATCTCGCCCGCCTCGACGACGACCGGTGGGAGCAGCCCTCGCTGTGCGGCGGGTGGACGGTGCACGATGTGGCGGCCCATCTGGTGCATACCGCGCTGACGACCCGGCTGGGTTTCGTGGCCGGGCTCGTCCGGGCGCGGTTCGACTTCGACCGGCAGAACGAGCGCGGTATCGAGCGGTCCCGCGGCGCGACGCCCCGGGAGACGCTGGAACGCCTGCGGGCCGTCGCCACCCGCACCTCCACTCCGCCCGCGCCGCTGGACACCCGGCTGGTCGAGGAGATCGTGCACGGCGAGGACATCCGCAGGCCGCTGGGCGTGACCCACGCGTATTCGGAGGAGGGCATCGCCAGGGCGTTGCGCCTGCAGACCCGCACCTCGGCCTCCTTCGGCGGCGCCAGGGAGCTGGCGTCCGGGATCCGGCTGGTCGCAACGGATTCCGATCTGACCATCGGTTCCGGGCCGACGGTGACCGGGCCCGCCCTGGCGCTGCTGCTGGCGGTCTCGGGTCGCCGGGTCGCGCTGGAGGAGCTCGAGGGGCCCGGCCTGGAGGCGTTCACGAGCCCGGCGGGAACCCGCTAGACGCGTCAGCGCCCGCGGCGTGCAGCAGCTGCGCCAAAGTTCTGGAGCGGGTGGCGAGTTCGGGTGGCTCGAGTACTTCGAACGGATGGCCCAGCAGTAGGACGTGCAGGAGCACGCCGTCGAGATTGGCCGCGCCACTGAGGATTTCGCAGCACGAGGCGTCGCGCGGCCGGACGACGGCCGCTGCCGGAGGGACCTGCGCGCGGACGGTCTCGGCGGGTGCGTGCACGAGGAAGCGCGCCTGCCGCGGATAGACGCGGGCGGCGACGCTCTCCTGGACGAAACTCGTCGCGTCCGGTGCGGGCCGGGGCCGGAAATGCCATGTGCGGGTGGCGACTTCGCGCATTCGATCGACCCGGAAGGTGCGCCAGTCGTCCCGGTCCAGATCGTATGCGAGCAGATACCAGCGCCGATCCGAGGCCACCAGCCGGTAGGGCTCGACCCGTCGGCGGGCCGCCCCGTTCCCGGCGGGATAGTCGAATCCCGCCTCGAGCTGGTCGTGGCAGGCTCGCGCCAGTGTCATGAGTGAATCGGGATCGACCGGAGTGTGCCTGCGGTCGAAGGATTCGATCGCCTCGGTCAGCGCCCGGACTTCGTGCCGCAGCCGGGCGGGCAGCACCCGGTCGAGTTTGGTCAGTGCCCGCAGCGCCGCGTCGCCCGCACCGGTGAGCGCGCCGCCCGCGCCGACGAGCAGCGATACGGCGGTGGCGATGGCCTCCTCGTCGTCGAGCAGCAGCGGCGGCAGATCCTGCCCCGAACCGAGCTGATAGCCCCCGCCCACGCCCTGGCTGGCATGCACCGGATACCCCAGCGTGCGCAGTCTTTCGATATCCCGGCGCACTGTCCGCACGGTGACCCCGAGCCGGTCGGCCAGTTCGGGTCCGGTCCACACCTGCCGCTGCTGCAGCAGTCCGAGCAGGGTGAGGACCCGTTCGGTCGTGCCCCGGTCGTCAGCGCCCGCCATCTCCACCTCGCCGAGTTTCTTCGAGATAGCGGACCGATCCTGTCCGCTATTGCTGTCAGAGTAGCCGCATGGACGCAGACGAACTGAACTGGAACGCCGCCCTGTGCGACCAGTGGGAGTTCCACTGGAATCACCAGGTCCGGCAACGACTCGAGGGCCTCACCGACGACGAGTACTTCTGGTCGCCGGTGCCGAATGCCTGGTCGGTGTCGCCGCGCGGCGCCTCGACCGCACCCATTCAGGCGGGCAGCGGCGACTTCACCATCGATTTCGCCTTCCCGCAACCGGATCCGGCGCCGTTCACCACGATCGCCTGGCAGCTCGGGCATGTCATCGTCGGTGTGCTCGCGGCCCGCAATGCCGCGCATTTCGGCGCTCCCGCGGCCTCCTATGACGACTGGGAGTACGCGGGCACCGCGAAGCAGGCCCTCGAGCAGCTCGAAACCCAGCTCGCCACGTGGATGTCCGGGGTCCGCGGCCTCGGCGCGGACGGTCTGCGCGAACCGGCGGGCCCGTCCGAGCCCTATCCCGACGCGCCGATGGCGGTCCTGGTGCTGCACATCCACCGTGAACTCATCCACCATCTGTCCGCAGTCAGCCTGCTGCGCGACCTCTACCTGCACACCCATCTCGCGAACGGAGCCACCCGATGAGCCGCCATCTCCAGATCACCTTCGATGCCCACGATCCCAAGGCCCTGTCGACCTTCTGGCGTGAGGTGCTCGGCTACGTCCACCCCGGCCCGCCCGGCGTGGAGCTTCCCGCCGGAGCCGATCCGCTCGCGGCCTGGGACGAATTCCTCGCCCGCATCGGCGTTCCGCCCGACCAGCGCAACACCCGCTCCGCCATCGAGGACCCCGACGGTGACGGCCCCCGCCTGTTCTTCCAGCAGGTCCCCGAGGACAAGATCGCCAAGAACCGCGTGCACCTCGATATCCGCGCGGCCCCCGGCCTGCAGGGCGAGGAGCGCATGGCCGCACTGGAATCGGAATGCGACCGCCTGGTGGCCCTGGGCGCGAAGCGCGTCCACCGCGCCGATCCCGAGCCGCCCCTGAGCTTCGGCCACATCGTCATGGCCGACCCCGAGGGCAACGAGTTCTGCCTGGACTGACCCCTGCGGGTCGCGGCGGACCCTGACGGTCGTCAGGTTACGGATTCGGCGGGGCGGGGTGATCGTGGTGTAGGTCGGGACACTGCGATGGGAGCCGGAGGCCGGTACAGCGATGAGCGTCGATCACGAACTGTTCGGGCGGGTGTGCGGGGAGATCGGGCCCGCGCTGGTGCGGTCACTGTGGAACAGGGTCGGAAACCGCTGCGACGCGGAGGATCTGGCGCAGACGGTATTCGTGCGCGTGCTGGCGACGGGACCCGATATCGATGACGCGGAGGCGCTGCGCCGGTACATGTGGCGCACGGCGGGCAATCTCGTGCTCAGCGCGGGCAAGCGCAGGTCGCGCGAGCTGGCCGTCTTCGCCTGGGACGGCGACGAGGCGATCGCGCGGATCGCGGACCCGGGGACGGCGGGTTTCGACGAGCAGGTGGCGGCCCGGGTCGCGGTGCGGCAGGTGCTGGGAACCCTGCCCGCCCGCGAGCGGGAAGCGATCGGCCTGCAATACATTCACGGATTCACCTACGCTGAGACGGCGGCCGCCATGGGGCTGGCGACGGGGACCGTGAAGGGTTACGTGAGTTCGGCCAAGCAGCGGTTGCGGGCTGGTTTGGCGGATTCGGAGCAGGCGGGGGTTGCCGCGTGAACAATGCGAACGATACGTGGTCGATTCTCGTGCATGTGCCGGCCGACACCACCGGTTCCGGTGCGCGGCAACCGAGTTTGAATCTGTGGCCGGGGGAGACGGTCACCTTCGGACGCGGCGCGCCGGATCTGCGGGTGGACATCCGGCTGGATCGACCGGCGGTGTCGCGGCTGGCGGGCCGGATCGAGGCGGTCGACTTCTATTGGCTGCTCAGCAATTTGAGCACCCGGCCGAACTCCTCGTACGTGGTGCACAATGACGAGGGCCGGGGTGAGCATTTCACGATCCGCCCGGGGGAGCGACTTCCGGTGCCGTTCACCGCATCCCGCGTGCAGCTGCTGGGCGGGGATTCGAAAGTGCTGGAGTTCAAGGTGTTCGCCATGCGGCGCGGTGTGGCCGCGATGCCCGCACTGCAGACGACCACCCAGACGGTGGAGCCGATCCGCCCGCTGTCGCAGGACGCCAAGCACTTCCTGATCCTGGTGGCCCTGTGTGAACCCCGGCTGGTGTACGGCTCCGCCGCCATTCCGACGATTCCGGAATTGCTGCGGCGGGTGCGGCGGACGGCGGCGGGCCGGGATCTGGAAACCACCTCGGCGGTGAACTTCCACATCGAATACCTCATCGACCGTTTGGGATTGCGCGGCTACGAGGGGCTGGAGGATCGGCGCGCGGCTCTGATCAATCGCGCGCTGTGGTTCGGGATAGTCGGCGAACAGCACCTGGAACTGCTCGCCGAGGCGTGAACCATGCCCGGCACGGTGATCCTGACGGTGACGACAGGACCGGCCGCCGGTGTGGAGTACGTCTACGCCGAACGGGCGCACTGTGTGGTCGGCCGGGCCGAGGATTGCTCGCCACGTCTGGTGGAGAGCGGGCATACACCGTGGGTGTCGCGCCACCACTGCCTGTTCGACATCAACCCGCCCGCCGTGCGGGTGCGAGATTTCGGCAGCCTCAACGGCACTCACGTCAACGGCGTGGAGATCGGCCGCCGCTTTCCCGGCCAGACGCCGGAACAGGGTGCGCGCCTGGAGTTCCGGGAACGCGACCTGGTGGACGGTGACGAGGTCCGGCTCGGCGAGGTGGTGCTGCGCGTCGGCGTGCGACCCGAATCCGGTTCCGAGCCGACCGATCCCCTCGTCCGGCCCGCCGCCGACCTGGGCTGGCTGAGCCGCTACGAGCCGATCCGTGAGCTCGGCCGCGGCGCGCAGGGCGTGGTCTACCTGGTGCGCACCCATGATTCGGGCGAGCTCGCGGCGCTGAAGGTGCTCTCCGCCCAGGTGGCCGTGGAACCCCGTGCGGCGCAGGGTTTTCTGCGCGAGATGGATGCCCTGCGCGCCCTGCGGCATCCGAATATCGTCGGCTTCCACGAGGGCGGCGCGGCGGGCGCCCTGTTCTATCTCGCCTGCGAATACTGTGCCGGCGGCAGTCTGGAGCGGCTGGTGCGCGAGCGCGGACCCCTCGATGCCGAGCAGGCCGTACGCCTGACCGCGCAGGCCCTGGACGCCCTCGACTACGCGCATCACGCGACCCTGGATGCCCAGACCGGTGACGCCGCCGCCGTCGGCGTGGTGCATCGCGACGTCAAACCCGCGAATATCCTGCTGTCCGGCCCGGATTCGCACCGGATCGCCAAGCTCGCCGACTTCGGACTGGCCAAGGCTTTCGACCGCGCCGGTCTGTCCGGCCTGACCATGACCGGCTCGGTCGCCGGTTCGGTGGCGTTCATGTCGCGGGTGCAACTGGTCGACTACAAGTTCGTCCGCCCGGAGGTGGATGTGTGGGCGACGGCCGCCACGCTGTACTTCATGCTCACCGGCGTCCCGCCGCGCGAGTTCCCGCATGGCGTCGACCCGATCACAATCGTCCTGCGCGACAACGCCGTTCCCGTCCGGCATCGCGAGCCGGCCGTTCCGGCGGCGCTGGCGGCGGTCATCGACGAGGCCCTGGTCGACAATCCGCGCATCCGGATCACCAGCGCCGCCGAGTTGCGACGCGCCCTGATGAGCGCCCTATAGCGCCGGAATCACCCTGGTGGTCGCATATGGTGACCGCATGACCACCCGTTGCTGAAAGTTAGCTGTCGCCCTGGGCGTCACCGCTCTGGCCCTGGCCGGCTGCGCCGATTCCTCGGGCGATGCGGACCGTATCGAGGTGGGGGTGCTGGTCATCACCATGTTCGATCCCGAGCACGAGGTGTGGCTGAAGAACGAGCGGTTCACCACCACGGTGGAGGTCCCGGGCGCGTTCGCGCCGGTGCACTGCAATGCCGACCGGTTGTGCGTGGCCGAAACCGGGCAGGGCAAAGCCAATGCGGCCACCACCATGATGGCCGTGCTCGGCAGCGACAAACTCGACTTCTCGCACTCGTGGTTCCTCACCGCGGGCATCGCGGGCACGCCCCCGGACCAGGGCACCCTCGGCGGTGCGGCCTGGGCGCGCTGGGTGGTCGACTTCGATCTCGGCAATCACCTCGACCCCGCCGAAGCCCCCGGCGTCCCCTTCGGCTTCCGCCCGGTCGAGGACTACAACACCGCCGCCTACCACCTCGACGAGGGCCTGGTGGACCGCGCCTACAACCTCACCCGCGAGGTGAAGCTGGCCGACAGCCCCGAGGCCGCCGCCGAGCGCGCCATGTACCCGGGCCAGCAGGGCCGCACCCCGGGAGTCGCCAAGTGCGACACCATGACCGGCGACGACTTCTTCTCCGGCAAGAACCTCTCGGACACCGCCCGCTACATCATGGAGGTGCGCACCAAGGGCCAGGGCGTCTACTGCTCCACCCAGATGGAGGACAACGCCACCGCCGCCGCCCTGAACGCGCACGGCTACCTGCACCGCTACCTGTCGCTGCGCACCCTCAGCAATTTCGACCAGCCGTGGCCGGGGCAGTCCGTGCTCGATCATCTCGATCACTCCACGGCGGGTTTCCAACTGGCGCTCGACAATCAGTACACCCTCGGCCGCGAGGTCGCCATGGATCTGCTGAAGAACCCGCCCGAGCGCTGACTTGGCCGTTGTTCTCTGGTCCGGGCCACGCCGGTCCCGGACCATGAACCCATGGAACGCAGCCATTACGACGACGATCACCTGGCTTTCGCGGAGCTCGCGCGCGGGTTCGTGCGCAAGGAGGTCGCCCCGCACTACCTCGACTGGGAGGCCGCGGGGATCGTGCCGCGCCAGGTGTTCGCGCGGGCGGGGGAGCTGGGTCTGCTCGGATTCGCGGTACCGCAGCAGTACGGCGGGCTGGGGACGGCCGACTTCCGGTTCAACCAGGCGCTCATCGAGGAGTTCATGGAGGCGGACTGCGCGGGGGTCGGCCTGAATTTCGCGCTGCACAACGATATCTGCACGCCGTACCTGGTGCGGCTGACCACCGCGGAGCAGCGCGAGCGCTGGCTGCCGGGGTTCGTGGCGGGCACCGCCATCGCGGCGATCGGGATGACCGAACCGGGCGCCGGATCCGATGTCGCCGGATTGCGCACGGCCGCAGTGGATATGGGTGATCACTTCGTGGTGAACGGCGCGAAGACGTTCATCACCAACGGCATCAACGCCGATCTGGTCATCACGGCGGTGCGGACCTCGCCGGAGCGGCATCGGGGGCTCACCCTGCTGGTGATCGAGCGCGGGATGCCCGGCTTCGACCGTGGCCGCAATCTCGACAAGCTGGGGCTGCACTCCCAGGACACGGCGGAGCTGAGCTTCACGGATGTCGTTGTGCCCAAGGACAATGTGCTCGGTGAGGTGGGGCGGGGCTTCGAATACCTGATGCGGAACCTGCCGCAGGAGCGGATGCAGATCGCGGTGGCGTGCCTGGCGCGGGCGCGGGCCGGTTTGCGCTGGACCATCGAATACGCCGGTGGCCGTGAGGCTTTCGGCCAGCCCATCGGCGGCTTCCAGAACACCAGGTTCACCCTCGCCGATGTGGCGACCGAAGTGTCGGTGGCCGAGGCGTTCATCGACAAGTGCGTCCTCGAGCTGAATGCCGGTCGGCTTACCGCCGCCGACGCCGCGAAGGCGAAACTGTGGGCCTCGGAAATGGAATTCCGCTGTCTGGACCGCTGCCAGCAGCTGTTCGGCGGTAACGGCTACATGCGGGAGTACCCGATCGCCCGCGCCGCCGCCGACGCCCGCGTCACCCGGGTTTACGGCGGCACCTCGGAGATCATGCGCGAAATCATCGGCAGGGACCTGAAACTCACGTGAACGGTCCGCTCATTTGAGCGGCAGCGCACCGTCCATGCCGCCGACATCGGTGATCTTCCAGTCGGCATTGCGGTCCACGGTCACACGGTAGGTGACCGTGGTCTGCCCGCCCTCCGGATTCTGCGCATTGGTGGAGGTGACATTGACGAACACATTCACCTGGTAAACGCCGTTGGTCTCCGATTCGACCTTGGCCGAGATGGGGCTGGCGGTGGAGGTCCACTTCAGCGGGTCCAGGATCTGCTGCAGGCTGGGCGCGGTGGAGTCGAACTTGTTGGCCAGCGCGGGGGCGGTATTGGCCTTCAAACGTCCCACCCACGAGGCGAAGTCGGCGTAGTTGACGGTGGCCGCGCCGACGGCGTAGTCACCGGCCACCTGTTCGGCGCGGTCGATATCGGCGGCCGTCCGGTCCCGGTCGGACAGGTCGCCGCGCGCCAGGATGAGCAGCACGCCCAGCACGATCGCGAGTGTGGTCACCACGGCCAGCGCCGCCGACCAGGCGAGCGTGGACACCGACACCGCGATGGTGCGGGTGGCCGCCGGGGCGGCGCCGGGCTTGCGGTGCTCGGTCTTCGGCTCGGATTCGCTTCCCGCGCTGTCGTTCTCGGCAGCGTCGTCGGTCTTGTCGAGGTCGACCTTCATGATGGCTCCCGTCCGTGGTGGCTATTTGACGTTGATCTGCAGCCGCAGCGTGCCGTCGGGTGAGGTGGCGTGCAGGGCCTGGGTGAGGAGGCTGCTCAGATCCAGCCGCCCCACCAGCGGCGGCACCAGGTCGAGCAGGGGTTGCAGCACCGGGATGAGCGGCGACAGTTCGGGTCCCATGGCATCGACGCGCCGGGTGAGCTCCACCAGCATCGGCGCGAGCCCGAGTTCCCCGCCGGGAGTGTCCTCGACGAACGAGTCGGGCACATTGCCCGCGCGAATGACGCGCGCGATGGAGGCCGCCACATCGACGACGCGCGGCCCGAAGGTGGCCCACGGTGCGGAGGCCTCGGTCAGCGCCGGTCCGGACCAGGCCATATCGGTGGCATTGGCCTGCAATGCGATCAGCATCTGCCGGATCACGTCGGTGCGGGCCAGCAGGGTGGCGGCGAGCAGATCGGTGGATCGCGACAGCTGCGGAATGATCGTCTCGGTCCCGGCTACGGCGGTGCTGAAAGTGTCGACGATGGAGGCCAGCGCCTCCGGATCGAGCTGTTTCAACAGCTCGGTGGTGGTCCGCGCGATATCCGGAATCGACACCGGCGCACTGATTCTCGCCGCCTGCACCACCTGCCCGTCGCGCAGGTACGGCCCGTCGCCCGACGGCGGCTCGAATTCCAGATAGGCCTCACCGAGCCCCGACAGCCCCTCGATGCGCACGGCGCTGGCGGTGGGGATCGGATACTCCTCGCGCACCCGGAACCGCACCTGCACCCCGGCGGGCACATGCTCGACCGCGGTGATCTGCCCGACCTCCACCCCCGAGAGCAGGACCTTCGAACGGGGCAGCAGCCCACCGGATTCCGGCACCAGCATGGTGGCGGTGATCTCGTCGCGGAACCAGTTCACCCGCACGATGCCGAAGGCGAGATAGGCGCTTCCGACCACGAGGATGGTGACGATACTCGCCAGTGACAGCAGGGTATTCGGCTTCACCGGACCACTCCGATCATCCGCAGGGCGCGCACGACGGCGTCGATCTGCTCGTCCCGCGACACCGTCCCGGTCTCGCCGACGGTCACAGCGGTGATGTTCACCTTCATGCCGCGCTCCGCGAACGGAATTATCTTGTCCCGCAACAGCGCGACGAGCCGATTCAGGTTGGAGGGCGCGTCCAGGTCCAGGGGATTCTGCGCGAACAGCAACGGCACGAACGCTTTCGCCGCCCCGTCGGTGGCCGCCAGCAGCGGCGCGGCCCATTCGACCGAGCGCGCGATCTTCCCGAGTGAGCCGACGATGCCGAGCGTGTACACCAGCGATTGCACATCGGCCGGAATATCGCGTGCCCCCTGCTCACTCAGCAGGGCCGCGAGCTCGTTCGGATTGTTCAGCACGGCCTGCATATCGGTCTGGAAGGCGTCCAGGAAACGGTCCACCGTGGCGAGGTTGGCCGCCAGATCCTCCACATTCACGCCGAGCTGGTTCACGATGCGCGCGGTCTCGGTGGGTTGCGCCGGCAGGACCGCGTTGGCCTGGTCGATGATGTCCTGAATCCGCTGTGGCGCACCGCCTCCGATGAAGGTGGACAGTCCGGCCAGCAGATCCTCCACCTGCAGTGCGGGTTTGGTCTGCGCCAGCGGGATGGTCCCACCGGGCGCGATGGTGTCGGAGACATTCCCGGACGGTGTGCTGAGCCCGATGAACACATCTCCGAGCAGCGTGTTCTGCCGCAGCTGGGCGGTGGTGGCGGCGGGCAGGCGCACCGAGTCGGAGATCTCCAGGACCGCGTCGATGCGCCCGGGACCGGCCGCGGACGGATCCACCACCCGCACCGACTTCAGGCTGCCGACCTTCGCGCCATTGGCGATGACCTTCGCCTGCGCGGGCAGATTGAGCGCGTTGGCGAATTCGACGTGGATCTCGTAGGTCGGCCCGGCGACGGTCGCGCCCGGGACCGGAATCGACGCCGGATCGAATCCGCACGCGGTGTGGAGCAGGGCGGCCGCCGCCAGGGCCGCCGCCGTGCCCGCGCGCCCGCGGCTGTCGCGAAACCTCATTGCGCACCTGCCAATCCGAGAACCAGCGGTATCAGGTCCACCGTGGCCAGCCCGTCCGCCGCGGTCCGGCACCGGCCCGGCGCCGCGGCGTTCACCACCGTGCACACCTGGTCGGCGATGTCCTGCGGTAGCGCGACTCGCGGTGCCGCATAGGTGATTCGCGCCTGCCCGGTCGCCGGATCGAGGAATTCCTCGAAGGCGGTGACGATCGGCGGAATCATCTCGATCACCTGCTTCAGCGTGCCGATGTGCGCGGAGAGCAGCTTCAGCTTCGGCACGAGCGCGTCGAGCCCGTTGAGGAGCTGCCGGCCGTACTTGTGCGACAGGGTGTTGAACCAGGGCAGGATCACCAGCAGGGCGTCCACGATCTGAATGGCCCTGTCCCACATCTGATTCACGAAGGCGAAGCCCTCCGGGGCCTGGGTCAGCGCGGTTTTGATATCGCCCCAGTTGTAGGCCACGCTCTGCGCGATCGAACCGAACGCGTCGATGAGCGAGCCCAGATTCCCGATGGCGGCGTCGGGCTGCTTCAGGGCCTCGGCCAGATCCTTGACGAGCTGGTTGAGCCGCTGCCCGGTGCCCACGGTGGCCTGGTCGAACACCACCACGCTGGTGCGCAGCCGCTCCTGTTCGGCGGGATCGCCGTGCCCGGTGAGCTCGTCGGCGAGGGTGGAGAAGGCCTCCAGGGTCTGGCTGATGCTCTTGGGCGTGAATGTCTCGGTGATACAGGTGTTCCGGTCCCACGGCACGTCGGATGTGTTGTCGCCCAGCACCTCCAGATCACGGTCGGCGAGAATGGTGTCCGAGACCGTGGTGGCGATGACCCGCCCGCGCAGCGGATGATCGGCGTCGACATCGAAAGCCACACGCACCCTGCCGTTCTCGGGTGTGACGGTTGTGACGGTGCCGACCGGCAGTCCGAGCATGGTGACATCGTTGCCGGGATACAGGCCGATGGAATCGGGCATGACCGCGCAGTAGCCGAGCGTCTTCTTCATCGGGTCGAAGGCGATCAGGTACGCGGCGACGGTGACCAGTGCCACCACCGCCACCCCGGCCGCGGTGATGAATCCCTGTGATCCCAGAAAGCGTTTCATCTCAGCACGCCCTTCCCGGGAGCGGGATGCATACCTGCGTGGCGCTGAGCGTGACCGCGGACTGGTCGACGGTCACCCCGCCCTCCGGCGTCACCGCGGCCCGCAGCCGGGTCGCCAGTTCCCCCAGCCAGGTGAGGCTCTGATCGAGTCGCCGTCCCAGGTCCTCCAATTGCGGCACCGCCTCGGCGAGCTTGTCCGCGAGCGGTTCGAGGGACTCCTTCCAAGCCGGTTCGACGGCGGCGATGCGGGACAGCAGCTGCGCGGTCACCAGCAGCGCCTCCGCGATCTCGGCTTTCTTGGCCAGGCCCCGGGTTTCGAGCTCACCGATCTTCCGCACGAAGACGCCGAGCAGCGACACATTGGTGTCGATCGCGGTGAGATATTCATTGGTGACGGTGAGCGCCCGCGAGATGTCGGCGTTCTGCCTGTCGAGAATGCCGACCAGCGTTTCCACCGCATTGCCCATGCGCCGCAGGGCGTCCGGACTCCCGCTCAGGGATTCCTGCAGCGCGGCGAAATTGGCGCGCAGCCTATCCCCGTCCACCTCCGCGATCGGCGCGGCGGCGTCCTGCAGGGTGCGAATCAGGCTGTAGGGCAGGCGTACTCGCTCGGCGGGAATGATCTGCTCGCCCAGTGGCCGGTCTCCGGCCGGGAAGGCGGCGACGTAGTGCCCGCCCACCACGGTGAGCATCCGCACCTCGAGGGTGGTGAGATCGCCCAGCGTGACATTGTCGCGCACCGTGAAGGTCATGCGCACCCGATCGGGCAGCAGCGTCAGCGATTTCACGGTGCCCACACCGATGCCCGCGATCCGCACCTCGTCGCCGACATCCACCGACCGTGCCTCGCTGAGATCGGCGGTGTAGGTGGACTTTCCGATCGGCAGCACATAGATGAGCCCGGCCGCGACCAGCACCACCGTCAGCGCGATCGCGCCGAAGAGCCCGAAACCCAGTTCGCGGCGGGCGGATACGTTCAGTTCTTGCATATCGAGACCCTCTGACCGGCGATGAGCACAGCGATCGGGGTCGGAACCTCGGCGGCGCCCTTGGAACAGCTGAGATCGATGGCATTGCTGGTGGAATCGGCGGGCGGCAGCAGGTTGGCCATCGCCTGCAGCAGTCCCGGTAGCCGGTCCAGCACCTCCAGCGCCTGCTGCTGATCCGGGAACAGCAGTCGCAGATCCTCTTCCAGATTCGGATTCGTCTTCTCGGTGAAGCCCAGGGTTTTCAGCAGGCTGTTGAGCGGTCCCAGTGCGGTCGGCGCGGAATCGGAGAACTCCAGCAGCCCATCCAGTTCGATGCTGAAGGCGGTGAAGACATCGGCGAGCCCGCGCAGCAGCGTGATCAGATGTGGTGACTTGCCGCCGATCTGTGCCGAGATGTTCTGCAGGTTCGCCACGATCACCGACAGCACGGTCTGCCGGTCGGACACGTAGCGGCTCAGATTCTCGAAAGCGTCCAGGGCGGGCCCGATTCCGCTGCCGTTGCCCTCGATGACGGCGAGCACGCTCTCCGCGAACTGGTTGAGCGCACCGGGCGAGAATTCCCGCAGCACGGGCTGTAATCCGTTGAACAACTGCGTGATGTCGAACGACGGCACGGTCTTCTCGGCCGGAATCGTTGATCCCGGCTGCAGTGGCGCACCGGGCTCCTCGGGTTGGCGCACATCGACATACCGCTGGCCGGTGAGGGTTTGGTAGCGGATGGCCAGCCCGCTGCTGGCGTACAGCGGCCGGTCCCGCTGCAGGCTGAAGGTCACGATCGCGCGGGAGCCGTCGAGTTCGATACCGGTGACCTTGCCCACCTGCACCCCGTACATGCGGACGTCATCGCCCTTCTTCAGTCCGCTCACATCGCTGAATTCCGCCCGGTAGTCCCGTGTTTCACCGCGCACCGGCCGCAGGATGGCACTGATCACCACGAGCAGCAGCGCCACCATGGCCGCGGTGAACAGCACCAGCCGCACGATCACGCCGCGGGTCGATCCCTGTTTCATGGCATCCCCCCGGTGAGTGCGGTGACCGCCTGCTGCCCGAGCAGCGGCACCGCCAGTCCGGGCATACCCCGCAGTGCCACTTCGACATTCACCGTCGGTCCGTCGGGAGTGTCGGCGAAGATCCGGTCCAGCCGCTGGAGCAGCTCGGTGAGTTCGGCGTGCGAGCGGGCGGGGTCGGGCAGGGTGCCGGTGATGGCCTGCACGGTCGGCGTGAGTGCGGGAATCAGCCCGTGCAGGTGCTTGTCGAGCATGTTGAACAGATCCGCCGCCCCCAGCAGGACGCCGTTGCGGATCACGCCGACCGAGACGTTGTACCGCTCGCGTTCGGTCTGGAAGATCTCGATATCCAGCAGCGCCGCCGAGAGTTTGAAGGTGGCGGAGGTGAATTCGCCGAATCCCTCCAGGAACGAGGCGTATTCGGCGATCAGGAACGACGACGGGTACCGCTGGGTGTCGGCGATGGCGCGACTCACGCTGATCACCGCCTGCAGCATGGGCGTGAAGGCCCGCAGATCGGTATTGATCTGGGTGATGAGCTCGGACAGTTTGGGCGTGAGCACCTCGGTGGCGGCCTGGGTGAGGGTGCGCAGCAGCGCGCCCATGGTGACGTCCTCGGTGCGGCCCGCCAGGTCGATCACCTGCCCGTCGCGCAGCGGCATGCCGCCGGTGGACGAGCGCAGCGCCACGGTGCTGATGCCGAACAGGTTCTCCGGTGCGTAGTCGACGGTGAAAGTGTCGGTGAGACCGGCGGTTTGGGACCGGTCGAGGTCCAGGGTGAGCAGCTGACGCCCCTGTCCGACAGCCTCCACCGCGGTGATCTTCCCGACGGCGACCCCGTCGTAGCGCACCGAGGTTCCGGCCACGATGCCCTCGCCGGTCTGGTCGGTGTGCAGCTGAATGCCGATGCGGTCGGGCGGTTCCCGGCCCGTGAACGCCGTCCACGAGCAGGTCGCGACCACCGCCAGCACCACAGCGACCACCCCCAGCGCCAGTGCGATGCGCCTGCTGAGATTCACCCCGGGAATCGAATAGTTCGGCATCGGCTACCCCGGGAACTCGATGGCGGAGTTGACGCCCCACAGCAGCAGCGTCAGCACCATGTCCAATCCGACGATGGCGACGAAACTGGCCCGCACCGCACGCCCCGAGGCGATGCCCACGCCCTCGGGCCCGCCGGAGGCGAAGAACCCGTAGTAGCAGTGGATCAGGATCACCGCCACGCCGAACACCAGGATCTTCACCACCGCCGCGAAAACGTCATAGCCGCTGGTGAATTGGAAGAAGTAGTGGTCGTAGACCCCGCCCGCCTGCCCGTGCAGCAGCACGATCACCGCCGAGCAGGACAGGTACGACAGGATCAGGGCGATGAGGAAGGTCGGCACGATGGCGATGGCCCCGGCGATCACCCGGGTACTGACCACGAACGGGATCGACCGCAGCCCGAAGGATTCGATGGCGTCGATCTCCTCGGCGATGCGCATGGAGCCGATCTCCGCGGTCATCCGGCAGCCGGCCTGCGCGGCGAAGCCGACGGCCGCGGCGATGGGCGCGAGTTCCCGCGTGTTGGCGAAGGCCGACACCACCCCCGACACCGAGCCGAGCCCGAGCAGATCCAGCGCCGCGTAGGACTGGATTCCGACCCCCGCGCCGATGGAGACGCCCAGCACCACCAGCATGGGCACGGTGCCGCCGCCGACGATGAAAGACCCGCGCCCCCAGGTCATATCGGTGATGGTGCGCATGGTCTGATTGCGGTACCGGCGCAGCGCCAATGGAATTCCGCCCAGTGCGAGCGCCGTGAAGCCGAGCATGAATCCGGCGTTCTCCAGCGGTGTGAGTGCTTTTTCCCGGCGCCGATACAGCTTGCCCGCCCAGCCGAGGCCCCGGGGCGTGTGGGGAGTCGCCGTCATCACGCCACCCGCATCGGCAGGAACATGGTGACCACCTGGGTGATCACCAGATTGACCACGATGATGGCCGCCACCGACAGCACCACCGCGGCGTTCACTCCGTCGGCCACGCCGCGCGGGCCGCCGCGCGCCTCCAGTCCACGCTGACAGGCGACGATCACCACGATGAATCCGAAAAGAATTGCTTTCGCGAGGGAAATCCACACATCCGCGAGGACGGTGAACGCGCCGAAAGTCGCCCAGTAACTTCCCGGCGTCACATTCTGCGCGCTGATGGCCACCACATATCCGGCGACAATGCCGACGAAGATGATGAGCACATTCAGCAGCGGCGCGACGAACACCATGGCGACCACGCGCGGTATCACCAGGCGGTGCACCGGCGAAATGCCCATGACGCGCAGGGCGTCGATCTCGTCGCGCACGGTGCGCGCGCCGAGATCCGAGGCGATGGCCGAGGCTCCCGCGCCGCCTAGCAGCAGCCCGGTGGCGATGGGCGCGCCCTGCTGGATGACGCCCAGTCCGCCGGCCGCGCCGATGAGCGAGTCCGCGCCGATCTGATGGATCAGATTGCCCACCTGCACCGAGACCACGACGCCGAACGGCACGGCCATGAGAATGGCGGGCAGGGCGGTGACGGTGATGAGATACCAGGCCTGGTGCAGCATTTCGCGCCAGGGGAAGCGGCCGGAGGCGATATCGGTGACGGTGCCGCGCAGGGATTCGACCGCCAGTTCGACGGTGCGCCCGAAGGTGCGCAGGCTCGACAGGGCGGTGTCGGAGAAGTTCTTCCGGACTATGTGCAGGGCCGTGTCGCCCCGCGGGGGCGGCGACTGGGGCATCGCTGTTCCCTCCCTTGCTCACCCCTTGGCCGCGGCGCACATCGGACCGGAAGCCGGCCCGGGTGGATAGTGAAAACATCGCTGTAAATTTGAAACGGAGCCATGTGGGCCGGATTGGATGCGCCGGGCGGGGTGCACATGATCGAGGTTATCCGAACCGTCCCAGACATATTGCCGTATTTCGCAATCTGTTCGGGCGACAGGAATTCAACGGGTAAGAATGAGAACGCAATACTGCGAGCGGACCGCGGTCGGAGGTGAACCGGATTGGGATATAGCACAATTCGATTCCCGGAGCGGGCCGCGACCGGCCGTAGGCCACTGCGTACACTGGCCGCACCGGACGCCGACGGCGGCCCGGCTGGAATCGGAGAAGGAGTGCGGTGTCCGAGCGACGGGAGCGGATTCTCGACGCCGCGCGGGGCCTCATCGTGCGCGACGGGTACGCCGGTGCGAGCATGCACGCCATCGCCCGCGCGGCCGGGATCACCCGCCCGGCGCTGTACGCCGAATTCGCCGATCGCGACGAACTGTTCGAGGCCCTGCTCGAGCGCGAGGCGGAGCGGGTGCTGGCCATGTCGGTCGACGCCACACCCGAACTCACGCCCGACGACGATCCCGTGGCCGTCGCGGAACGCGCGGTGGACGTCTTCCTCGATCTGGTGGCCTCCGCGCCGGAGACCTGGCGGCTGGTGTTCATGCGCGGCGACGGCATGCCACCGGCCACCTACGAGCGCATCGAACGCGGTCGCGAGGGCATCCGGCAGCAGACCCATCTGCTGCTCGGAATGCTTTCCGTGCGTGGCGAACAGCGCATCGACACCGAACTGCTCAGCCACGGCGTGATCAGCGTCAGCGAGACCGCGGCGCGGCTGCTGGTGCACGATCCGAGTGTGGATCGCGCCCAGGTGTCGAGCACGCTGCGCTGGATGGTGCGGCGCACCGCCGCGCATTTCGGCATCGCGGAAGGGCCCGCCGGTGCCTAGGATCGTGCGCAGCGGCGCCCCCAAAAGGCGCTATGCCAAACGGCTTTCACCCGTCGAACGCCGGGAGCAACTCCTGGACGCGGCCCTGGGCATCGTGGCCGAGAGCGGTTTCACCGCCGTGTCCATCGCCGCCGTCGCCGAACGCAGCGATGTCACCCGGCCGGTGGTCTACGACCTGTTCGGCAGTCGCGACGATGTGCTGCGTGAGCTGATCGACCGGGAGACGACGCGCATGCACGCCGCCGTCGCCCGCTCGGTCGCCGCGATCACCGCTGAAACCACTGTGGTGCAGGCGGTTTCGGTCGGGCTGGGTCGGTTCCTGGCCGAGGTGCGCGCCATGCCCGCCACCTGGCGGCTGGTCTACTTCCCGATCGACGGGGTGCCGCCGCTACTACGCGAGCGGGTCGGCCGGGCCCGCGACGAACTGCGTACCCCCATGCGCCGCCTGTTCTCCGACTGGCTGGCCGACCGGCCCGCCGATGCCGCGCAGGTGGATCCGGATGTCCTGGTGCAACTGCTGCAGGGCGTGATCCAGACCCTGGCCCGGCTGGTGCTGGACGACCCGGAGCGCTACGACTCCGAGCGTGTCCTCGCCCTGATCATGCCCCTGCTGAGCGACGCCCCCGAGGCGTTCTAGCGGCGAAGTCCGTACGCGGCGGCGATGATTCGCTCCATCACCGAGCGCGGCAACAGCCGTCGCACCGCGAACAGCACCGGCGCGTTGCTGCCCACCGCGTACAGCGGCTTGGGGCGACCCGCCGCCGCGGCCGCCACGATGGTTTCCGCAACCCGTTCCGGCGTAATGCCTTTGGCCTGCTTGTCGTCCAGAACCTCCATGAACTTGGTGAAATCCG
Source organism: Nocardia acididurans (assembly GCF_016741815.1). GTDB lineage: Bacteria > Actinomycetota > Actinomycetes > Mycobacteriales > Mycobacteriaceae > Nocardia > Nocardia acididurans. The sequence goes on along the minus strand of NZ_JAERRJ010000002.1, from coordinate 674,624 downwards.
TTGTGTGCGGCGAACCCTCGTCCAGGTACTTGGTGCGCCGCTCGCGCAATCCGGTGTCGATCTGGCCCGGTTCGACCGTGGTCAGCCAGACGCCGAACGGCGACTCCTCGAATCGGGCAGCGGTCGCGAACTCGCGCAGCGCCGCCTTGGTCGCCACGTAGGAGGACCGGTACGGCATGGGGAAGCTGCCCAGCATGGATCCGATCATGATCACGCGCCCGTACCCGCGCTCGCGCATACCCGGCAGCACCGCCTGCGTGAGTGCCACGGCTCCGAAAACATTGAGCTGGAACAGTCTTTCGATGGCGTCGCCCGGCAGTTCGGCCAGCGGCCCGGCCTGACTCTCGCCGGCATTGTTGACGAGCACGTCGACCGCGCCGAGTTCGTTCACGAAGCGGGTGACCGACTCGCGGTCGGTGAGGTCCAGGGCTCGGTACTCGATACCGGGCAGCCGGTCGGCGTCGGGGATCGTCTCGGGATTGCGGCTGGTGCCGATCACCTTGTGGCCGCGTGCCGCGAACGCCGCCGCGGCGGCCCTGCCGATACCCGACGATGCGCCGGTGACCACCACGGTCCGGGTCGAAGTGCTGCTCATGCGGCCAACGCTAGCGGGCGCGCACCGGATGCCACCAGGAGCCCTGCCGCTTGCGCTCGGTGATCTGCGCCTCCGGATACTCACCGGGCAGCGGCGGCTGATCGGTGACCGACCGCACGCCGAGCCACACCCCTAGACCGAATGCCGCCGCGGCCAGGACGATCGCGAGCAGAACAACCGGTGTGCTCATGGTGCTGAAATCCTCGATCACTCGAACCCGACCCGGGCGGCACGGGTGTGTGATCCATCGTGTCTTGCTACAGCTTTCGTTACGTGACGATTCGTGTCGCGTTTTCTCGGAGTTTCGCGGTAGTGTCGAGGCGCGGTCGACTTATCTGACCCAGACGGGATTTTCGGCCCCGAAACGGTCCCGGAGTTGATATGTTTCGCCAGACCACGGGGGCATCGGACAGGCGTTTGTAAGGGTCATGGGTACATGTTCGACTGGGATCTGCTGAGGAACACCTCCAGCGTGCACATCTTGACGCAGTTGGCCGAGGAGCGCGGAATGAGTGCTTCGGCCTGTCTGGCTGGGACAGGGCTGCATCCGGAATCCGTCATCTCGCCGAGCACGGAGACCACCGCGCGCCAGGAGCTGACGGTCATCCGCACACTGCTCGCCGCATTCGGGACCGAACCCGGACTGGGGGTGGAGGCGGGCAGCCGCTATCACGTCTCGCTCTACGGGCCACTGGGTTTGGCGCTGCTCAGCAGTCGCACGCTGCGCGACGCCGTCGGGGTGGCGCTGCGCTACGTCGAACTCGCGTTCGTGTTCGGGCAGCTGAGCTTCGACGAATCCGGCGGGCACGCGCGCCTGCGCTACGAGGATCGCGAGGTGCCCCGCGACGCGCGCGCCTTCCTCGCCGAGCGGGTCATGACCGGCACCCAGATGATCGGCCGGGAACTGTTCTCCGCGGGGGTTCCGGTGCTGCACATCCGATTCCGGCATCCACGTCCCGCCGACACCGCCCGGCACCGCGCCATGTTCGGGGTGGAACCCGAATTCGACGCCCCCGCCAACGAAATCGTCTTCGACGCCGCCTACCTCGACCTCCCGCTGCCGCAGGCCAACGAATGGGCGCGCAGCACCTGCGAACAGCTGTGCCGCGATCTGCTCGCGAAACGCCATGCGCGCACCGGGGTTTCGGGCACCGTGCGAGATCTGCTGGTCCGCAATCCGGCCGAGATCCCGGATCAGGCGGCGGTGGCGGCGGAGCTGTTCATGAGTCCGCGCACGCTGTCGCGCCGCCTGCACGAGGAGGGCACCTCCTTCCGCGCACTGCTGGACGAGGTCAGGCAGTTGCTGTCGGAGGAACTGCTCGACCACACCGCCATGACCACCGAACAGGTGGCGTCCCGCCTCGGATACGCCGAGGCGGCCTCGTTCATCCGGGCCTTCCGGCGCTGGAAGGGTTGTCCGCCACAGGAATACCGCTCGAGACGGGCGCGCACGCCGGAACTGGTGTAGCCACCGTTCCCGAACTCGCCGCGCGGCGGGCCGACCTGCGCGCTCAGCTGGCGAGAGCGGTTCTCGTGGCGGACCGGATCGCGGAGGTGACGGTGTCCGGATCCTCCAGCATGAGCAGATGGCCGCAGTCGGGCAGCAGGATCGAACGCGCCGGGCGCAGCGTGGTGTTGAGGCGCGCGCCCGCGGCGGCCGACAGGATGCGGTTCTTCGCGCCCCAGATGACCGTGACGGGCGGGAAGCCGGGATCGGGCTGGAAGGTGTCGAGTTCGCCGAGGCGGTGCAGATCGCGGGCGATGGCGGCCGGGGGGAGCAGGCGGCGGGGTTCGGCCCAGCGGGTGCGGAAGATGTCGAACGTCTCCGGGGACAGCGCGCGACCGCGCGGGCCGAGCTGTTCGTTGACGACCCAGTCGGCGGCCAGCCGGGGGATGCGGGTGCGGCCGAGAACGCCGTCGACCTGCAGGTGACGGGCGGCGCGCTGGGTCCAGCCGGTGGGCGTGGGGCGCACGGTGGCGGCCGTCAGCGGGCTGCACAGCACCAGGGCGCGGACGCGCTGGGCCTTGCGCCGGGTGTAGAGCAGCGAGAGCGCACTGCCGAAGCAGTTGCCGACCAGGGTGACATCGGTCAGATTGTGCGCTTCCAGGAACTCCGAGACCAGGCCGACGTAGTTGTCGACGGTGTAGCCGGAATTCGGGGTGTCGGAGTCGCCGTAACCGAACAGATCCAGGGCATACACGCTGTTCGTGGCCGCGAGAGCGGTGAACTGGTTGCGCCAGATGCGGCGGTCGCCGCCGATATTGTGCAGGAAGACGACGGGGTCCCCGGAGCCGGCGTGGTCGTAGGTGACTGATACGCCGTGAAAATCGAACACCGGCATCGGGCGCTCTCCTCATTGAGTAGCGGTGCTGCGCTGCATCTTCCGTGGTAGGGGAGTCGATGACGACATACCCTGCGCACGGTACTGCAACCCATACTAGCCGGTACCCGGCGTAACACAAGTTACGGTGGGAGCGCCCGATGGCTGGTCAGTGGGCTATTCCGGAACTCACCGCCCCGGATTTCAGCCAGGTCTTCAATTCGGCCATCCCGGTGTCGCGGTCGACGACCGGCGCGTAACCGAAGTCGCGCGCGGCCGCGGCGGTGTCGTAGGTGCCCGACCGTGTCATGACCGCCACCGAGTAGCGCGACAGCGGCGGCGTCCAGCGGGCGGCGATATACGGTGCGCGCCTGAGTGTTTCGATGATCTCGACGAGCAACCCGACCAACCGCGGATCGACCTTGCGGCGCGGCGGCGCATAGCCGAGATCGGCGGCCACCCGGGACAGGAACGGCCAGACGTTCGTGCGCTCGGCATCGGCGATGAAATACGGCCTGCCGCCGACATTCTCGGAGGCAGCGGCCTTGACGCAGGCCTCGACGATGTTCTCCACATGACACAGCGACGCGTACACGTCCCGGCCCGCCGACAGATCCGGCAGCGTGCCCGCCGCGGCGCGGTCGAGCAGCCGCACGATCGGGCCGGAGCGGTCACCCGCGCCCCAGATCGCGCGCGGGCGCAGCGCGGTGGTGGTGAAACCGATCGCATTCGCCTGGAGCACAAGGCGTTCGGCCGCGGCCTTGGTCTCGCAGTAGTGGTTGAGGTAGCGGCGCGGATACGGCACCGACTCGTCGATATCCAGTTGATCGCCGCCGTCGCGGTCCATGAGCGCGCTCGGGCTGGAGATGAACACGAACCGGCTCGCGCCCCCGGCCCGCGCCGCGGCCAGCAGGCGGGCGGTGGCGTTCACGTTCTCCTGCCAGAACTGCTCGCGCGAACCGCGCTCGTCCACCCGTGCGGCACTGTGGAATACGACGTCCACGCCCGCGACGGCCTTCTCCAGGGATGCGCCGTCGGCGAGATCGCCGGTGACCAGCTGGATGTCGTCGATCACCGGGAGCAGGTCACGCAGATTGCTGCTGCCGCGCACCAGGATCGAGACGTCGTACTCGCCGTCGCGCACGAGCCGCCGCGTCAGCGCGCCGCCCAGGAAGCCGGAGGCCCCCGTCACCAATGCCCTCACTGTGCCTCCTGCAGTTGCTTGGCCGCCCAGACCGCCAGCTTCTCGCGGCCGATCTTGGCGTTGTGCCGGATGTCGACCGGGAATCCGGGGTGGAACAGGAATCCGGTCACCGGCTCGCTGACCTCGAATTCCGCACGGCGCTCCCGCAATCGGGTCTCGACGGCGCCGCGATCGGCGCCGGATTCGAGTTCGACGCACAGCACCGGACGCTGCCCGCCACGTTCGCCGATGCCGACCAGGGCGGTGCGCGCGACCCCCGGGACGGTATTGAACACCTGCTCGACCTGCACCGTGAACATCGGGCCGTCGGCGGTGACCACATGCTGACTCTTGCGGCCGCAGAAGCGGATTCGGCCCTCGTCGTCTATCCAGGCGAGATCGCCGGTGCGATGCCAGACCGTCTCGCCGTCCACGATCTTGCCGGAGCGGTTGGCCTGCTCCGGCCAGAAGTAGCGGGTGCTCACATTCGGGCCCGCCACCACCAGCTCCCCGATACCGCGCGACTTCGCCAGTTCGGCGGCCCGCGCTTCGGCATCGGCCCAGGTGGGCAGGGCGTCCTCGGTGATGGCGACAATGCGCGCCCGCACATCCTTGGCGGGCCTGCCCACACAGACGCCGTGCCCGCGATGCGCCTCGGCCACCAGACCGCTCAGCAGTTCCCGCGATTCGATGGTGGCCATGGGCAGCGCCTCGGTGGCCCCGTAGCCCGAATACACCTTGGCATCCTCGGGCAGCACCTTGCGCAATTGCTCGATGCACCAATCCGGGACGGGCGCACCGCCGGAGTAGATGCTCTGCAGTGTCTCCAGCTGCGCCCCATGCTCTTCCACGTGCCGCAGCAGCGGAATCAGCACGGCGGGGGAGGCGAACATGGTGCGCACGCCGAACCGCGCGACGGCGTCCACCACATGCGCGGGATCGGTCGCGCCGACCTTGGAGGGGATCAACGGCGGTAGGACACAGCGGGATCCGAGCAGCAGCTCCAGAATCCCGGCCACCGCGGCGGTGATCAGCGAGGTGCCCGGCGGGACGTGTTCGCGCGCCGCGTCCACCTGATCGATCATGGCGGCCAGATTGCCGTGTGTGAGCACGACCGCCTTGGCCGGGCCGGTGCTGCCGGTGGTGTAGGCGATGAGCAGCGGATCGGTATCCGGCGCGGGGGTTCGATCCGGCAGGGGCGCAACGGGTTTGCGGCCCCAGCCCTCCAGGGTAGGGCCGGGCCAGAACGACGGCCCGCCCACCGTGATCGCCACCTTGACCTTGCGGAAGTAGGCGCGGAACACGATCCGAACGCCCTGGGCCTCCGGCACTCCGATGAACGCGCCGGCGTCGGCGGCCTGCAGGCACCGCAGCATCTTGAACAACCCCATGCCGGGATCGATCACCACCGGCACCGCGCCGATCTTGAACAGCCCGTACAGCACCGCGTACAGCTCCGGCCCCGGCCGCACCAGCACGATCGTGCGCAATCCCGGGGTGATTCCGGATTCGAGCGCCTTCTCCGCGATGGCGTCCGACCATTCGTCGAGTTCGGCGTAGCTGAGCTGCCGGTACTCCGGCAGGCCCGCGGCGGTCCGGCCGGCCGGATAGATCACCGCCTCCCGATCGGGATGGTCGGCGACGACGGCGCTGAATCGGTCTAGCGCGCGCCAGTAGATTGCGGTGGTCAAGACATCACCTCGATGAATTCGAGCGCATGGGAATTCGGACTGCGATTAACGGAATTGTGGCGGAATTCGATACGCAGTACGGCGAGGTTACCGCACGCTTCGCACGTTCGCTACCGCGAGAGCGTGACGGTAATACGTTGTCAGGCAATCGGTTTGGTGTGTCTCGCGGTACCGCAACGTGTTTCGCCGCCACCCCTAACGACACCCCTAGGATGCAATCCGCAACCGGTCTGCGAATATTACTGTCTACCTGGGAGTTCAGTCCGGTGAACTGTGAAATGTCCGTGTTACCACAGTGGATGGTGGGGCATGTGTGGCCTCCGGCTACCAATGAGTACTGCTAACGTTCGAATCGGCATCGGTGCTACTGGGTAACGACGGCGCCGGCATCGTGAAATCTCCGATTGCCATTCGCCGCACCAGAATTCGACCGAACTCGGCAATAAGTCCAGAGAGTAGGGGGCCATGCGTACACGCTTCGAATCGATTGGTGCGTACACACCCAGCACAGTCCGCTCCACCGAGGATGTGATCGGCAGTCTTTCCGTGCCGAGAGCATTGGATCTCGAACGCATCACCGGAATCAAGAATCGGCGCGTCTACAATTCCGATCCGGATCATTATGAATCGTCGTTCGAGCTAGCCCGCAAAGCGATCGACGACTGCCTGGAGCATTCCGATTACCGCGCAGAGGATCTGGACGCGGTGATCTCGGTGTCCATCACCCGGTTCCACGGCGCCGGGCAGTACAGCTACGCGCCGTCCTTCGCACTCACCCTGCGCAACGCCCTCGGCGCGGACAAGGCGCTGCACTTCGACCTGTCCAACGCCTGCGCCGGAATGATCACCGGTGTGCTGGTGCTGGACCGGCTGATCAAGGCCGGAGTGGTGCGGCGCGGACTGGTGGTCAGCGGTGAGCAGATCACGCCCATCGCCGAAACCGCCGCACGGGAGATCAGCCAGCCCTACGACCCGCAGTTCGCCGCGCTCACCGTCGGAGACGCCGCGGTGGCCGTCGTCGTCGACGATCAGGGCGACGACAACGACGAGATCCACTACATCGAACTCATGACCACCTCCGCCGGCGCGGAACACTGCATCGGCATGCCGAGTGAGAAGACCACCGGCATCGCCATGTACACCGACAACCGGGCGCTGGCCTCCGAAGCGCGCTTCCTGCAGGGGATTTCGCGCATGTCCGACTATCTGTCGGAGCACGGGCGCAGCTGGGAGAGCGAGAAGTACGACTACTGGGTGCACCACCAGTTCAGCGGCCCGGCCATCGACTACATCAGCCAGCTCACCGAGCGGCACTTCAACACCCCGATGCCGCAGCAGCTCAACGCCTACGACGAGTACGGCAACACCGCCTCCACCTCGCACTTCCTGGTCCTGCACGAGAGCCTGGCTCAGCAGCGAATTCCCAAGGGCTCCAAGGTGCTGCTGGTGCCCGAGGCGTCCGGGGTCGTCTCCGGACATCTCGCCGCGACCGTTTCCCGATTGGAGGCCTGAAAGTATGAGCACCGCAATCGTTTCCGCGGCCGTCACCACCGACGCCGACACCGGCAGCTACTTCGAACTGGCCACGCGGGCCGGGCGGGCGGCACTGGAGCAGGCCGAGGTCGCGCCCGAACGGGTCGGGCTGGTGATCAACGCCGGGGTGTACCGGGACAGCAATATCGCCGAACCGGCCGTCGCGGCACTGCTGCAGAAGCGACTGGAAGTGGGGCTGGAATACGAGACCGGGCGGGTGCCGGCCTTCTCCTTCGACCTGCTGAACGGTGGGACGGGCGTGCTGCAGGCACTCACCGTCGCGCAATCCTTCATCGCCGCACGGGATCTGGAGTACGTGCTGGTGCTCGCGGGGGACGCGCATCCCTCCACTCAGCGTGATCGTGCGGACTTCCCCTACACGCCGACCGGTGCGGCGCTACTGCTGCGATCCGACACCGAGGCAGGCGGATTCGGTGGTCTGCACACGCTCGGCACCGCCGACACCGCGCGGCCGACCGGATGGGCGGACCTCATCGGGGCGGGTACCGACGGGCGCAACGCCCTCACCGTGCGCGGCGGCGAGGGGGATCCGCTCGCGGCGGCCGAGACCGTGGTGCGGTCCGCTCTCGACGAGGAGAGGATCGACGGCACCGATTTCGCCACCGGCCGGGCCGTACTGCTCGCCCCCGCGCCGGTGCCCGGATTCCGGGAGCGGCTCGCCTACCGGCTCGGCGTGCCGTCCATCTCGGTGGCCGGGGTCGATCCCGCGGTGGGAGACCCCTATACGGCGGCCCCGGTGCACGCGTACGTGAACGCGGCCGCCGAGGGACAGTTGGCGCAGGCCGGGGCCGTGGTGTTCGTGGGCGCGGACGACGGTTCGGCCGCGTGCGTGGTCTATCGCCCGCGTGCGTTGGAGCGCTCCGCGGCCGCTTCCGCGCTGCGCGTCAAACATATTGGAGTGTAAGGTAATTCAACCGGACGGTCGCCGTCGGCTGGTGTGGGCGGACGCCGGCGGCCGCTGGAAGACCCTGTGACCCGGCTGATCCGGACGCCGACGGGCGTCCACCGCTGCAATGATGCCGCCCAGCACAACGAGTTCTCCGTGCCCTCCCTTCAGTCGGGCTCCGCCGTTCGATGAAAGGGACTGGGAGAATGCAGCGGCCGGTCGCTCGGGACCGAAAACATATGACGATCGTGGGTGGAGCGCGTCCACTGCGTGGGGCGCCCCCGCGACAGGTGGATCCGGATGTGCGGGTGGAGGTGTTGCGCGGGGGCGACGCCACGCTCCTGCGCACGGCTCGCGCGCTGGCGGTATTGGGGGATGCCGCCAGCGTGGAGCTCGCCGCCGGACTGCTCGAGGTGGAACTCGACGAAATACACGACTCCGTGGCCGCATTGGCGGACGCGGGCCTGGTCGAACAGCAGCGGTTCACCTATCCGGGGATAGCCGCGCGGATCCTGCGCGAACTACCCGTCGAGGACTATCGGGAGCTGCGCGGCCGGGCCGCGGAGCTGTTGCACCGCACCGGCTTTCCCTGTGTGACAGTCGCGGATCAGCTGCTCGCGGCGGGTGACGTGCGCGGGTCCTGGGCGTCGCTCGTGCTGGTCGAGGCCGCGGAATCGGCGCTCGGTGAGGACGAACTCGACAGGGCGGCACAGTGTCTGGAACTCGCCTACCGGGCCAGCCGGCGGGTGGGGGAGCGGGCCGCCATCGCCACCCGGCTGGTGTCGGTGGAATGGCGGATCAACCCGTCCACGCGAACCCGGAACTTCGGGCGGCTGAAGGCGGCGCTGCGGACCGGGCGGGTGCCGTACTCGGAACTGCCCTCGACCGCGCTGCACATGCTCTGGCACGGGTACGCGCTGCACGCCGATCACGCGCTCGGACGCCTGGATCGCGGGCGTGACCTGCCGCATCCGGCCGGGGCGCGGATCGACTTCCTGTGCGCCTGGCTGCGCTACACGCATCCGGCGCACGCCGAACGGCATCGGCGACTGTTCGCCGCACCCGATCCGGAATACGTGCCGTCGGACCGGAATTCGCCCTACCGCATGGCCGGAGAGCTGCTCGACGCGCTCACCACGCAGCATCCGGAGGCCGGTGTCGCGGCCGTGGCGCAGCGCATTCTGGCGGGCAACCGGCTGACCTTCGGCACCTCCGAAACCCTGGTGGCGGCGGTGGACGGTCTCATTCACACCGACCGGCTCGACACCGCGGACGCGTGGTGCGCTTCACTGCTCGCGGAAGCCGAAGCGCGCAGTGCGCCCACCTGGCAGTCGATTTTCGCGGCGGCGCGGGCGGAAACGCTGCTGCGCAAGGGAAATCTCACCGGCGCGGCCGAGAATGCCGTGCTCGCACTGAATCTCATACCGGCCGACAACCTCGGAGTGTGGGCCGGACGGCCGATCGCGGTCCTGGTGCGGGCGCTCACCGCCCAGGGCAAACACACCGAAGCGGCCGCCCAGCTGCGGCGGCCGGTGCCGCGCGCCATGTTCGAATCACGCTTCGCGCTCACCTATCTGAGCGCGCACGGCGAACACTGCCTGGCCACCGGCCGCCCCGAGGAGGCCCTGCGGCACTTCCGGCAGTGCGGAAACCTCATGCGCCAGTGGAACATGGACTTCGCCTGGCTGGTGCCCTGGCGCAACGACGTCGCCGCGGCCCACCTCGCGGCCGGACAGCAGCGGCAGGCCCAAGAGTTCGCCACCATGCACCTGGATGCCATCGGCGGGGCGGATCGCCATCACAGCGGCAGTGTTTCGCTGCGACTGCTCGCCGCCACCAGCGACCCGCACCGTCGCGTCATGCTGCTGCGGCGGGCCACCGCCATCGCCCGCGCGGGCAGCAGCGACCTCGAATTGGCCACCGCGCTCACCGATCTGGGGCGCGCCTACCGCTCCATCGGTGACGCGGACAAGGCGCGTCCACTCCTGCGCGAGGCGACCCGGCTGGCCGAAGCCTGTGGCGCCGAACAGCTGCTGCGCCGTCTGCGCGTCGACCGGACCGCCCCCGTCACCGACGCGACACCACGAGTTCGCCTGGTGCCCAACGGTTTGGACTCGCTCAGCCCCGCCGAACGCCGGGTCGCCGAACTGGCCGCACACGGCAAACGCAACCGCGAGATCGCCGCCGAACTCGCCATCACCACCAGCACGGTGGAACAGCACCTCACCAAGGTGTACCGCAAGCTCGCCGTGGCCCGGCGCAGTGAACTGCGTTTCGTCGTGGCCGCCTACTCGGAGGCGGCCTCCCGATCCGCGGGCTGACCGGCCCTGCGCGCCCGCAGCGGGGGAACGGCTCAGTTCCCGTTCTCCCGCTGCGCCTTACGCGTCGCGCGCGCCATCCGCAGCAGATACCCGGGGGTCGGCGGCACCCAGCCCAGCTGAACCGCCTGCCCGAGATCGTCGCGGTTGGCCCAGTGCTCGATCACCCTGCCCTCCGCGATCCGCAACCAATGCGTCTGCGTCACGGCGAAAGTCCGCCCGGTGGGCGGAAAGACCTGGTCCACCAGCCCATCCTCGCGGTACACGACGAACGGACCGGTGTGCCGTCCGTGCATGGTCGTGTGCAGCACCACCAGATCCCCGTCCACGACCGCGGTGTCGATGGTGTGGCGCAGGTCCGAATAGGCGGTGCGCAGCCAGATCGCGGTGGCCCAATACGCGGCCGGGCCCCGGCCCCGGGTGTCGGGCGGCTCGGTCCTGCTCTCCCGATTGGTCGCCTCCGGATGGATCACGGCGTCGAAATCGCCGCGCTCACCATCGCCCATGATCTGCACCGACCGAATGGCCAGAGCCCGTGCGGCCTCCGCCGCGGTCAGAGAAATGCTGTCCATGAGGACCTCGCTATCGAATACCGGCGAACCTGTCCCCGGTAGGTATCGGCCGCGCGGGTCTTTTCGTTCGATGACATTCCGTGCCAGGGAATCCGGATCGGCGGCGCAGCCCTTGCGGCTGACAACCGGCCTCGAACCCCAGCTGGACACCGACGGGACCCGGCTGGTCATCGCCGAGCTGACCGGCGAGTTCACCTACGCGATTCACCTGAGCCCGACCGCCGTTTCCCGTTCCAGTGGAACGGATTTCGGGCCGGTGCTGGGGGCCGCCGTGGCCGACATACCGGATCTCGCGGCCATTGTGGAGCCGCTGTCGTCGTTCATCGCCCGCCATTCCGGCGAGATCGCCACCCAGGCCGAGGGCGGCCCCATCCGGCTCGACGGAACGATCCCCTCGCCGTTCCCCATCCCCGTCGCCGAGACGCCCACCTTCTGGGAGGTGGAACGCGGTCGCGCGGAGGACGAGGCCGCGCGCGCCCGCGCCCAGCAGCAGGCCGAGGACGACGAACTCGAGAAGGAATACCGGGACCAATCCGGTGACGACGGCTGGGGAGAAAACCCCAAGCACCCCTGGGATCGCAAGAACAAGGGCCGAGGTATCTGACCATGACCACCGAACAGCAAGTCCGGCAAAAGATCTCGGAATTCGAATCCACCCTCGCCGCCCACCGCGTCGACGGCCTGGACCTGCCCCGAGTCTTCGACCTGGACGCCACCGCCCGCCGCGCCCTGCAAACCTCCCAGGACCCCGACGACGACCAACTGGTCCGAGCCGACACCCACGGCTTCCTGCACCTGCGCTACACAGTCCACCTCAGCCCCCTCGCCGTGGAAATGTTCACCACGGCCGCCGACGCGATCAGCAGCTCCCTCCGCGACGTAGTCGTCGAAATCCCCGAACTGGCAATAATTTCCCTCCCCCTGGTCGCCTTCATCATGAGCGAATCCGGCTCCATCAAAGCCGTAGCCGCGGCCTCCGAAACCGGCGCGCTAGCCCTCGAAGGCGTCTTCCCGTCCCCCTTCGCCCTTCCCCTCCCCGAAGGCCCCGGCTTCTGGCCCGACGACCACCCCCAACCCCACTCCGACCCCGGCGGAAACAACACCGGCACCGGCACCGACGACCCCTGGCACCTCGACGACGGCGGCAGCGGCCGCAAGGGCCCCGGCGACATCTGGGACGGTGACGACGTCTGACCCCGGCCCGCCCTCAGTCCCGACGTTCACCCACTGACCCGCCTCGAAACTCTGCCCAGACCGAGGAGATTCCACCGCGTCGCGCCGCCCGGGTCGGTCAGCCCGACCAACGGCATAGATATGCGGATATTCGGTGTGCCCAAGTCATAGGCTCGCTCGATGTATCTGGAACTCATCGCGATCCTCGTCGAGGAGTACGACGCGGCCATCGAATTCTTCGTCGGCACACTCGGTTTCGACCTCATCGAAGACTCGCCCTCACTGACCGACGACGGACGCCCGAAACGCTGGGTCGTCGTTCGCCCACCGGGCGCGATGACGGGAATCCTGCTCGCACAAGCAGACGGAGAACGGCAGCACCACGCCATCGGCGACCAGGCGGCCGGACGGGTCGGGTTCTTTCTGCGAGTCGCCGGCTTCGCTGCGGCCCACCGGCGGATGAACGAAGCCGGAGTGAAGTTCATGACCGAACCGCGCAACGAACCCTACGGCCGAGTCGCGGTCTTCGAAGACATCTCGGGAAACCGATGGGACCTCCTCGGCCCACCAGAACCCGCAGTACCGTAGCTCCTCCACCGGGAACCGACAGCCGAACCGAGCGATCAGCGGCTAAGAGCGGATAGTCGGCAGAGGATCAGAGCGCTGACATCTGTGGTTCGCCGAGTATCTTCAGTCCGACCTGCGAGGCCAGCCAGGTGGCTCGTTCGGGATGGAACTGCTCGGTGTGGATGTAGAGGGTGTGGTCGGCGCTCGGCACGTCCGGATCGATGCTGCGTGCGTTGAAACTCACCGTGATGAAGGCGCACCGGCACGTGTTGCCCAGCCCGAGTTCGGGTACAGGTGGCCAAGAGCTGAAATCCCATCGGGCAGCCACCATCTCGCCACCGGCAGCCTCCAGTGCAGCTTCGACCGATTCCGGTTCTACACACCAGTGTCGGAGGTGTATCGGCAGGCTTTCGTATGGATCGTCGCCATTATCCGACGACGGGACCGGGGCATAGGGTTCCTGATCGGGTCGGTGAGCCCACCAGTCGGCCTGTGGCAGCATTGCCGTCAACCGGCCAAGGGCGTCGGCTGAGGTGACCCGGATGTCGAGATCGACCTCGACCTCGCTGGGCTTGGCCCAATTCCAGTAGCTGATCGACCACATGCAGCGCTTCGGCGGTCTCGAATGTCCGGAACGCTGGAAACGCGAAAGAGTTGCCCACTGGCCGGATTGTTACAGCCCTAGATGGTCCACGCCAGGAGATTTCATGCTCTGTCGTCGGAATATGTGTACACCTGTCAGCCGAGCCCGCGGCCGACTCCGAACGCCCGGGTCGCGGCATTTCAGGATGTCGGCGAACCTCGCCCATTCCTGCGTGCCAACTGACTGCGAATGATCGCCCGTGTCAAGGGAACCGCGTTTCTCAGCAGAAGTCCCGCTGTTCGGTACCAGCGGTAGGTGTAGAAACCATCGGACGCCACATAGCCAGCACTCCGATGGAAGTGGAACTCTGCGTCGGCCAGGCCTGTCCGACTCTTGCGGTGAGCGTCAGCAAACTGGTGTGCGGCACGTCGCAGCTCGTCGTTCGGTGCAACGTCGGCCCGCTGGTCGGTGCTGAACTTGACAGCAATTCCGCGCCGGAGCGATATTGCCACCTCGGCCGATTGCTCGGACTCTTCCATCGTGTCCAGTACTGCCGATTGGATGTTGCTCGTCAATCGCCGTTGGAGGTCATCCGAGATCGATGAGTGCACAACGATCTTTGTACACCGGGGTGAGGTGACCTCTGCGGCAGCCTTCCTTCCTCGTCATCGAATATGTACGAAACTCGGCAGTGTCGGACGTTCCGCGGCCTTAGATCGCCATGCCCGATTGATCTTCGCGAGCATCGCGCTGGCCGATTGGGTCAGCCCGATATGCGGCTAGCAGTGGGCGTTGCTCTCGACCTTGCGATCGGGTCCGGATCACAGAGAACTCCCGTGGTCGGCAGGCCGGTCTGATCGCCACTTGATCGGAGTGGAACGTGCACGGGATGCACTATCTCACCATCGCCATTGAATGAAACGATCGCCGAGGAAATCCAGCGAGTAGACCGGGTGGTTGATGCCATCCTGGGTCCTGATCGTCCAAACGCCGCGTTCACACCAGTCAAGGTCGACCTGATCCACGTCGCGACGCGCCATTTCCTGTTCGAGCAGTTCGTAGTAAACGGCATCGTCCTCGGGCGGATCGTCCTCGTGTTCGTTCAGCCACCGATTGAAAAGCGCGGCCCGCTTCGAACGCTCTCCCCGGGCAGTATCGAAATCTTCGACTCTCCCCATCGCCCACGGCTGGTCGGAGCTGTAGCTGGTCACCAGGCCGACATGCTCCTGTCCCCGGTACAGCTGCATGGGCATGCGGAAATCCATCGCCACACGATAGGGTGAGCCCCACCCACATGACCACCGAGGATCCAATCCAGGCTTCCTGCAAACTGACCGCGATGATTCACCCATCGGCATGGTGGTGCGATCGGACCGGCCCCGGATGGCAACGGCCGGCTGATCTTTGACCCTCACGCATTGGCCGGGTTCGGAGTCGAAATAGTCGAGCTCGAACTCGTCCTCGGTGTAGAGGCGATCGAATTGGTTGAACACGATGGACCCCTCACGCTTCCGGGAGGCGTGATCCAGCGGCCCGCACTCGGCAGTAGCGGACGTCCGGGACGGCTCAGTTCGGCACGGCGGTTGATCTTCCGCCGACACGTCACAGAAGCACGATCATGGCACTGGCCGCACTCGCCCTCGACGTTCTCTTCGGAACACTCGGCTTCGGTTGGCGAAGCTGGGCTGACCGGGTGGGAAGGCAGAGGGGGATGCTCGGCGTCCTCCAGCAGCACGTCTCGTGGCATGTGCGAGGCCGAGTTCGATTGCAGGGCAGGGCATTCGTGTAGCCAGCCTCTCCGCCGGCCGTGTCGGGCGTCGAGGTTTGTTGTACAGTTTCGGCGGTGCTTTCGAGTGCTGTCATGTCTGTTGTAGGGGAATGGATTTGCCGTGAACACTAATCAGCCCGAGCCGGGCCGGACGGCGCACGACGATGATCCTTTGGTTCCCATTCCGATTCCTGCGCTCATTGCCTTGCTGATTCGGCGGGAAGACGACAAGGGTGCGGCTTTGACCGAGGACGAGGTCCTCGACGTACGTAATAAGGCCCTCTGCATGATGATGCCGCTGTCGGACCAGCGTGCGTTGGCCCGGTCACGTGGCTATCGCGACATCGACCCGGACTATGTCTGGCAGGAATGGTGCGTCTACAAATCTGGTCAGGATCCCTTCACCCTCGCCGAGGATCTGACGGACGATGGGCGGTCCAACTCTGGATCCGCGGAGCTGTAGCTGGTCGTCGGTGTTTGGGCGGCTGACTGTGGTGTTGTTACTGCTGACTTGACGTCGCGGTTGTCAGGGTGGCTGCGGGTTGGCCGGCGTTCGGCCAGTGGGCTGGGGTGGGGCCGAAGCTGTTGCGGGCGTTGGTGACAACGGCTTTGGCCATGGCGCGGTTGCCGACGGCGCCGATTACCGCGCCGATGCCGGCGGGCAGGGTTTTGCCGAACAGCAGTACCGCGCGTTTGGCGAGGAAGGAGACGATGAACCTGCGGGCCATCGCGTTGTCGATATTGCGGATGATCGGCAGGCGGTCGGCGACCACATTGGCCCAGTCGCGGGCGGACTGACTGGCGTTCTTGCCCAGCATCTCGGCCCCGCTCTCGCCCAGTACGACGGTTACGACCAGGGCGCGGCGCTGTTTGGGTGGCAGGTTCTCGATGCCGTGCACCGCGCCCGCGGAGACCGCGTACAGTGCTGACGCCTCGAGGAAGAACACCGACTCGACGCCGCTGACCGCGAGGCCGATCAGGGTTCCGACGCCGGGTACCGCCGCACTCAGACCGGCGAGCGCGCCGCTGACCGTCACCACGGTGAGGTACCGCGTCTCCAATCCGCCGGCGATATCGGCAGGTGTGCGATCCGGATGCAACCGCCGCAACCGGCCCACATATTTGGCCGCGAGCGGCACCTGCACGCTCGTCCCGCCCCGCAGCACGACCTCGACGGACTTCTGCAACACCTTCTCGAACATGCCGGTCCTTCCCTCGACTGCGGCAGACACTATGCGTGGACTCCTGCATCGGCACTCGCACAACACCAGGATTAGCCAGTTCGTTACTGACATCACTCCGGGCGGGACGTCGGCGGTGGTCTCGGCATGGGGCACCGACCCCATGTGAGAGGGTGGGGTTTCACTCGTGAATTCGGTTCCGTGGATGCCGTTTCCGAGTGCCGGAGAAGTTTCTGATGGAGGCGTGGCTTGGTGGATTCAGCGTTCGATGTGGCCGGCATGGTGGGTTACCGCTACCGTGTGGACGACTACTACGAGGTGGGGCGGGAGAAGATCCGCGAATACGCCCGTGCGGTGCAGGATTTCACGCCCGCGCACTGGAGCGATGCCGCCGCCCGCGAACTCGGCTACACCGGGTTGGTCGCGCCGACCACATTTCTGTCGACCGTCGCGATGCTGGCCAACCGCAAGCTCTTCGAGACCGTCATGACCGGCTACGACGTGGTCGTGCAGACGGATCAGGTCTTCGAAATGCACAGGCCGATCCTTTCCGGCGACCGGCTGACCAGTGACGTCGAACTCTCCGCGGTGCGCACAATCGCGGGCCGCGACCTGCTCACCGTGACCAACACCTTCATCGACCAGCACGGTGAGGTCGTGCAGGTCATGCACACCACCATCGTCGGCATCAACAGCGAGGACATCACCGCCGACGTCAGCGACGCGATCGACCGCGTGATCATGAGCGGACTCGACACCTCCACGCGGGCCGCCGCGGCCCCGGCCGACAACCCACCCGCGGCGGACCCGGAGCACACCGCAGCCGTCTCCCTCGTCTCGCGCACCCGAGTCCCGCACACCACCGTCCGATTCGCCGACCTCACCGCGGGCACCGAACTCCCCATCCGAAACGTCCGCCTGACCCGCGGCGATCTGGTGAACTACGCCGGAGTCTCGGGTGACGCGAACCCCATCCACTGGCACGAGGGCGTAGCAGCCCTCGCCGGTCTCCCCGACGTGATCGCGCACGGCATGCTCACCATGGGCCTCGGCGCGGGCTTCGTCACCGAATGGCTGGGCGATCCCGGCGCGGTCCTCCGATACAGCGTCCGCCTCTCGAACTACACGGTCATCGAAGCCTCCACAGCCGGCGCCGTCGAGTTCACCGGTCGCGTCAAATCCATCGACCCGGACACCAGGACCGCCGTCATCGTCATCGTCGCAAAATCCGCGGGGCGCAAGATCTTCGGGCTCGCCACCGCCGAGGTCCGTTTCAGCGACTAGAAGGTCAGCGTGAAGACCGCGCCCTTCCCGGGCTGTGATTCGACAGTGGTTCGCGCACTGTGCAATTCGGCTACCTGAGCCACGATCGCCAGCCCGAGGCCGTGGCCGGGGGTGGTGCGTGCGGTCGCTGATCGGTAGAACCGGTCGAAGACGAAGGGGAGTTCGTCGGCGGCGATGCCCGGACCGGCGTCGGACACCGTCAGGGTCCGATCACTCACGCGCACTCGGACAGTCGCACCGGGCGGGCTGAATTTCGCCGCGTTGTCGAGCAGGTTGGTGACGGCGCGGGCCAGCCGGGCGGGTACGCCCGCGACCGTCACCGGATCCAGGGTCGTGTCGAAGACGATTGCGGGCCAATGCCTTCGCGCGACCTCCACCTGCGCGGCCACCAGACTGTCCAGGCGCAGATCCTCCAGCGCCTCGCGTGGCGCGTCCGGATCGTCGGCGCGGGCGAGATCGATGAGATCGGTGACCAGGCCCTGTAATTCCTCCGCCTGCACCCGCAGTGCCGCCGCGATCTCGGCCAACCGGCCGGGCGGGAGCCGGTCGGCCCGGCGCAGGAGATCGATATCGGTGCGCAGCGCCGTGAGTGGCGTGCGCAGCTCGTGCGACGCGTCGGCCACCAGACGCTGTTGTGCCGCACGGGAATCCCGTTCCGCGGTGAGCGCGGCATCCAATTCGAAGAGCATGGTGTTGACGCTGGTCGCCAGGCGCGCCACCTCGTCGGTTCCGGTGACGGTGATGTGCGCGCGCGGATCCCGGGTGCGCGCCACCCGCTCGGCGGCCCGGGTGAGTGTGACGACCGGAGCCATCGCACGACGGGCCAGCGCCGTGCCGATGGCCGCCGCGGCGAGCGTCCCCGCCGCCGCGGTCACCAGGAGCGCGAGTCCCACGCGGCGCAGACTCGTGGTGACGGTGTCGGAGCGCTGCGCCACCTGAACGGCGCTGCCCCGGCTCAGCGGCGCGGTGTACATGCGCATCGAGTAGCCGCCGAGATCGATATCGCTGAAGAACGGTTGGGCGGAACCCGCTGCGACGGCGCGTGTTTCGTCGGTGACCGGGAGGGTGTGGCCGGGCAGTCGCTCGGATGCGATCGCGCCGTCGGCGGACACCACCTGCACGCAGCTCGGGGCCGCGAGGTATTCACAGGGGCCGGATATCGCCGCCACGCCCGGATCGGTGGGGAACTGACGGGCGACGCGGGTGGCCTGGCGGCGCAGGTTGAGATCCTGGGCCGCCTTCAACTCGTGGCCGACCACCACGTAGGCCCCGGCCGCCATGCCCGCCAGCGCCAGAGTCATTGCGACCACGAAGAATACGGCGATCCGGCCGGGCAGCCCCAGCCGGTTCACGACAGTCCTCGACGGGCCGTGCGGATTGAGTCCACGGCGGTGCCTGTATCGCCTCCGGCGGTGCCGGTCATGCCTACGGCGGTGCTGGTCATGCCTACGGCGGTGCCGGTCACGAGACCCCCAGCCGATAGCCCACCCCGCGCACCGTATGGATGAGCGCGGGCTCCCCGTCGGATTCGATCTTGCGGCGCAGATAGCGGATGTAGACCTCCAGCGAATTCGACGAATGGTGCCCCCACACCCGGTCCACCAGCGTCTCGCGGGGCAGTGACTGCCCGGCATTGCGCAGCAACACCTCCAGCAGCGCGAATTCCGTTCTGCTGAGCTCGATCTCGCGCCCGGCACGCCGTACGGTGTGCGCGGTGGTGTCCAGGACCAGATCGCCGCACGACAGCACCGCGCCGTCGTCGGGCTGGGTCCGCCGCACCAGCGCCCGCACCCGCGCCAGCAACTCGTCGAGATCGAACGGCTTCACCAGATAGTCGTCCGCCCCGGCATCCAGACCCTCGATGCGATCGGCCACCGCGTCCCGGGCGGTGAGCATGAGAATCGGGGTGCGATCACCGCGACCGCGCAGCGTCCGGCACATGGTGAGCCCGTCCATGAACGGCATGAGCACATCCAGCACGACCACCTCCGGCTGCCAGGCAGCAATCTCGGTGAGCGCGGTCGCCCCATCCGTCGCCGGACGGGTTTCGTAGCCCTCGCTGTCGAGCGCCCGGACCAGGGCGTCCCGCACCGCGGCTTCGTCATCGACCACCAGTACCCGCATCCCACGGATCATACGTATCGCCGCCACCAGCACCTTCTCATCGAACTCTCATCTGCGGCCGCGAGCGTAGCGGCTATGAGAGGCCGGAGACTGTACCGATTGTCCGCTGTGATCATCATCGCGAGCCTGACCGCGACCGGACTCACGGCCTGCGGTGAGAACCGCGGAAAGAGCGCACCGCGCGTCAATGGCAATCAGGTGGTTATCGACATCGGCGGCGGTACCGCGGAGATCGACACCACCACGCTGGCGGTTTCCGCGATCGCGGCCGGACACCGGCTCGACCTGTCCGCGCCCGCTGTGGGCGACCTCGGCAGCGCCGGAACCGTCACCGTCGACGACGACGCCGCGCAATGGCGCTACCCGGATCGAGGGCTCACCGTCACCGCCACCGCGCGCGACGGACGCCTCCGGATGACCGTGCACAGCGACCGTGACCAGCAGCTCGCCTGGCCCGTCACCGGCGGCGACCCGACCAGCGAAGCACTCCAGCTGCCACGCGGCGAAGGGCTGTCGCTGCCGGTGCGCGACCCGTTCTGGAACGGCCCCGGCACCGGCCTGGTCGGCGAACCCATCGCCATGACCTCCGGACTCACCATGCCGTTCTGGGGATATCGCCTGGCCGGACGCGGGGTCAGTTACCTGGTGCCCACCGATATCGGCAGCAGCCTCACCGTGCACTCCGACAACGGCAGGCTGCTGGCAAGCGCCGCACACGATTTCGACGCCCGCGCGGATACCCGCCGCTACACCGTCACCTTCGCCCTCACCGACGATTCACCGGTCGCCGCCGCGAAGGACTACCGCGACTGGCTGCAGCGGCACGGCGAATTCCGTTCGCTCCAGGACAAAATCGACGAGAACCCCGCCATCACCAGACTGCTCGGCGCCTTCCACGCCTACCTGTGGGGTGACGGCCGCGACCCCGACACCGTGCGCCACATGCTGGAACTCGGCCTGTCCCGGATGTGGCTGGGCTACGACGCGGACGAGCACCCGCTCTCCGCGGCCGCCGTGCAGGCCGCCAAGGACTCGGGATACCTTGCCGGACCCTATGATTCGTGGGCCAACGCCCAGGACCCCGCCACCGCCGACAATCCCTCCTCGGTCTGGCCGGGCCTGTACCCGGACGGCTGCGTGCGCCGGTCCGACGGTACGCCCGAGACCGGCTTCGGCGGGCGCGGCTGCTACCTGAGTTCGGAAGTGCTGGAACAGAATCCGCAGCTGTACCGGGACCGCTACACCCGGATGACCGGCAACGGCGCCGACACCTACTTCCTCGACGTGGACGCCGCCGGTGAATTCTTCGACGACTTCGGCACCGGCCATCCGATGAATCAGCGACAGGACCGCGAGAATCGGCTGGCCCGCCTGCGCTGGCTCGCCGACGACCGGAAACAGGTCCTCGGTTCGGAATCCGCCGGCGCCTGGGCCGCACCCGCCCTCGCCTTCGATCACGGTGCGCAGACACCGGTTTCGGACCTGCTCTGGACACTGCAGCGCGACCGGGAGACCTGGGGCGGCTACGCCCCGGCCCGCGCGCCGGGCGTGTACTTCAAGCCCGTCGACCTGCCCGCCGCCGCCGTGACGGCCATGTTCGATCCGGCCTACCGGGTGCCGCTCTACGAGACCGCGCTGCACGACTCGATCATCAATCTGGACCGCTGGGAACTCTCGTACTACAAACTCCCGCAACAGCGGACCATGCGGGCGCTCACCGCGATCCTCTACAACACCCCGCTGAATTTCGTCCTGGATCGCGCGACCCTGGACGCCCACGGCGCCGAAATGGCCCGCCTGCAACAGTTCTTCGCACCCCTGCACCAGGCCGTCGGCACTCGGGCCATGACCGACTTCCGCCGGCTCACCGACGATCATCTGGTGCAGCGCAGCGTCTTCGGCGACGGGGCCCTCGTCGTGACCGCCAACTTCGGCACACGCGACTACGACGGATTGCCCGGCGGCTGCGTCGACGCCCGGCTGCAGGGCGAACCCACACCGCGGCGACTGTGCCCGGCGCAGTGAACGATTCCGCCACCAGGCCGCGCGCACGATCGCGCACGGCCTGGGTATTCGCCGCCGCCGCACTGGTTCTGACACTGCTGCTGCTCCGTCACGACCTGGTACCCGATGTTCTCGGACTCGGTGTGGCGGTCGATACCGCCGCCCCGTGGCTCGGGCTGCTCATCCCCGTGCTCGCCGTCCTGTGCCGCAGCCCGCTGGGCGCGGTGACCACCCTGCTGCCACTGCTGGTGTGGGCCAACGCCTTCGGGGGCTGGTGGGCACCCGCGCTGGAATCGCGGGCACCGTCATCGGGCGGCGGTATCACCGTCGTCTCACAGAACCTGTTCGCGGACAACACCTCCCCGGCCGCCACCGCCCGAGCGGTGCTGGCCGCCGACGCCGACCTGGTGGCCGTCCAGGAGTTCGCCGCCGCCGATCGCGTACCGGTGCAGCGCGCCCTCGACGCCACCTACCCCTATCGGGAGCAGATCGGCACCGTGGCCCTGTGGAGCCGCTATCCCACCTCGGGCGCCACCGCCGTCGATGTCGGGCTGGCGTGGAAACGCGGACTGCGCACCCACGTCGCCACCCCGGCGGGCGACCTGGTCGTCTACGTGGTGCATCTGCCGTCGATCCGCCCCGCGGACACCGGCACCCGCACGCACGGCCTGGCGGTCCTGTCCCAGGCGCTGGCGGCCGATCCCGCCGAACACATCGTGGTGGCAGGCGATTTCAACACCGCGAGCACCGATCGGCACTGGCTCTCCTTCGCCCCGGGCTATCGCGACGCCCAGCGGCAGTCCGGCAGCGGACCCGGCTTCACCTGGCCCGCCGCCGCCCCGATCGTCCGCCTCGACCACGTGCTGACCCACGGGCTCACCGCAACCCGGGCCGGCGTGCTGCGCGTGCCCGGCACCGATCACCGCGCCGTCACCGCCACCGTGGAATTCGACCGCTGAGAGAAAAGAATCATGTGTGTTTCACAAAAGATGTGATCGCTGCCGCAGGAGCGTAATCCATTACTCGTCGGTACGTTGGTTGGGAAGTTCGTGCGGAGTGATCGGGAGGTCGGTAGATGTTCGCCTGGTGGGGGAACCTGGTCTGCCGCTTGCGATTCGCGGTCATCGGCGTGGTCGTCGCGGCCATGCTCGCCCTGGGCGGCTACGGCCTCGGCCTGAACAGCCATGTGAGCAGCAGCGGCATGTTCGACCCCAACTCCGAATCCATGGAGGTCGGCGAGATCGCCGGCGTGGCGTTCGGCCGCGGCCACGAGGTCGACGTGGTGGTGCTCTACACCGCACCCGAGGGCAAGACCGTCGACGATCCGGCGTTCAGCGCCGCGGTCGTCGACAGCCTGAAATCCGTGCGCGACGACCATCCGAATGCCATCCGCGGCATCAATATCAGCTACTGGCCGCTCGAGGACGGCCAGCAGCCCGTCAAACTCGCGGCCACCGAGGACAAGAAACGCGCCGTCGCGACCATCGCCCTCCGCGGTGAGGGCGATGGCGACATGCAGCGCAGCTACACCGAAGTCAAGGACGCCTTCGCGATTCCGGGCGTGGACGTCAAGGTCGGCGGGATGCAGCCGGTCGCGGGCGCGCTCAACGACACCGTCGCCGACGACCTGCACCGGATGGAACTGCTGGCCGTGCCGGTGGTGGGCATCCTGCTGTTCTTCATCTTCGGCGGCGTGGTCGCCGCGGCGCTGCCGCTGCTCATCGGACTGCTCACCATCTTCGGCGCATTCGGCATCGTCCGCTTCGTCACCAACTTCACCGAGGTGAATTCCTTCGTCTCGCCGGTGGTTTCGATGATCGGGCTGGGCCTCGCCATCGACTACGGGCTGTTCATCGTGAGCCGCTTCCGCGAGGAACTCGCCGCCGGATACGACACCCGCACGGCGGTCCGGCGATCGGTGATGACAGCCGGGCGCACCGTCGTCTTCTCCGCCACCATGATCGCGGTGAGTCTCGGTGGGCTGCTGCTGTTTCCGCAGGGCTTCCTGAAGTCCATCGCCTACGGCGGGATCGCCACCGTCACCATGGCGGCGCTCACCTCCATCACCGTGCTGCCCGCGGTCCTGGCGATTCTCGGCCCGCGCGTGGACCTGCTGGGCCTGCGCCGCTTCCGTCGCACCAAGACCCCGGAACAGCTCGACAACGGATTCCTGGGCCGCACAGTGCGATTCGTCATGCGCAATCCGGTGCGCGTGGCCGTGCCGGTGGTGCTCGGGCTGCTGCTGCTCATCCTGCCCATCCGGAATCTGGTGTTCGGCGCCTACAGCGAGAAGTACCTGCCGCCGGACAATCCGACCCGGGTGGCCCAGCAGCAGATCGACGAGTACTTCCCGCTGCGCAAATCCGACCCGATCGAAGTCATGATCATCACCGAGAATTCGGCGACCGTCGGATCGATCTGGCAGCAGGCCAATGCCGCGCCGGGGCTGGCCGGGGCGTTCGGGGTGCCGGCGCGCTCATCCGTCGACCCGGATGTGCGCCGCATGACCGCACCCGTCGAGGACATCAACGACGCCGGGGCCACCATCGAGTACCTGCGCTCACTGGAGATCCCCGAGGGGACCAGGGTGCTGGTCGGCGGGGTGCCCGCACTGCAGAAGGACAGTATCGACGCACTGCTGGTGCGTATGCCGTTCATGATCGCGTTCGTGCTGCTGGTGAGCACGCTGCTCATGTTCCTGACCTTCGGATCGCTGATCCTGCCCATCAAGGCCGCGCTCATGAGCGGGCTGGGGCTGGGGTCGACCATGGGCATCGTCACCTGGATCTTCATCGAGGGCCACGGCGCCGACCTGCTGAACTTCACCCCGCAGCCGGGGCAGGTGCTCATCCTCGTGGTCATCATCGCCGTGGTGTACGGATTGTCCATCGAC
This sequence comes from Nocardia acididurans, assembly GCF_016741815.1. Taxonomy (GTDB): domain Bacteria; phylum Actinomycetota; class Actinomycetes; order Mycobacteriales; family Mycobacteriaceae; genus Nocardia; species Nocardia acididurans. The sequence goes on along the minus strand of NZ_JAERRJ010000002.1, from coordinate 649,927 downwards.
TACGAGGTATTCCTGGTGTCGCGCATGGTCGAAGCGCGGGCGCGCGGCGCGACCACCGAGGAGGCCATCCGCGTCGGCACCGTGCAGACCGGGCGCATCATCACCGCCGCCGCACTCATCCTGCTGGTGGTGACCGGCGCATTCGCCTTCTCCGACCTGGTGATGATGCAGTACATCGCCTACGGCATGATCGCCGCGCTGATCATCGACGCCACCATCCTGCGCATGGTGCTGGTGCCCGCCACCATGAAACTGCTCGGCGAATGGTGCTGGTGGGCCCCGCGGTGGATGACCCGCGTGCAGCGCCGCATCGGACTCGGCGAGATCAGCCTCGAGGATGAGGATCGGCTCGCCAAGACCCACTGAACCAGCCTTGACCTGCGCGTGATCGACCCCGCCGGAAAACTCGCCTATTCTGTCTGAGACGGGGGTGTCGGGCGAGATCAGCGGATTCGCGCGCCAGTGAAAGGAACGGCAACGTGGCCGGACTCAGACGAAAAGGCATCACCCGCATGGCCAAGGTGGCCAGTATCCCCGCGACCCTGATGGCGCAGCGGGTGGTCGCCACCGGCCGCGGACTCCTCTCCGGCGCCGAGCGCGGCACCATCACCGACGAGATGCTCGACCATGCCGCCGACCAGGTCTTCGCCGTCCTCGGCGAACTCAAGGGCGGCGCCATGAAACTCGGACAGGCCCTCAGCGTCGCCGAGGCCGCGGTGCCGCCGCGCTTCGCCGACCACTTCCGCGATGCCCTGGTGCGATTGCAGCAGGAAGCCCCGCCCATGCCCGCCGCCGACACCCACCGCATGCTGGACCGGCAGCTCGGCACCCAATGGCGCGGGCGTTTCCAGCAATTCGACGACAACCCGATCGCGGCCGCGAGCATCGGGCAGGTGCACAAGGCCGTCTGGCACGACGGGCGCGAGGTCGCGGTCAAGGTGCAGTATCCCGAGGCCGAGGAATCCCTGCGCGCGGATCTCACCATGCTGCAGATGTTCTCGGGCGCGTTCGACACACTGCTCGCGGGGACCAATGCCCGCCAGCTCATCGAGGAATTCCTGGCCCGCACCGAGGACGAACTCGACTATCGCCTCGAGGCCGCCTATCAGCGGCGCTTCGCCAAGGCCCTCGCCGGTGACGCCCGGTTCTTCGTCCCGCGCGTGGTGGCCGCCGCGCCCAAGGTCATGGTCACCGAATGGATGGAGGGCGTACCGCTTTCGCGGGTCATCGCCTCCGGCAGCCGCGCCGACCGCAATCGCGCCGGACTGCTGCTCGCCGAATTCGCGCTGTCCTCCCCGGCGCGGGTGGGCTGCCTGCACAGCGACCCGCATCCCGGGAACTTCCAGCTGCGACCCGACAATCGTTTGGGCGTCATCGATTTCGGCGCGTGCACCGATATGCCGCACGGAATCCCCACCGCCGTGGGGCGAATGGCGCACGCGGTACTCGCCGAGGACTACCCGCGACTGGAACAGGTGCTGCGCGAGGAGGGCTTCGTGAAACCCGGCGCACCCATCGAGCTGGGGCCCATCCAGCGCCGCGTCGCCCCCGTGGTGGCCCAGATCGACGGCAGCCGTTTCCATTTCAGCCGCGCCCTGCTGCAGGAGGATGTGGCCCGCGCACTGGATCCGGCGAACATCTCGCTCACCAACGCGCGCGGTATGCGGGCGCCGGAGGATCGGCCCGAATACGCCATGCTGGGGCGGGTTTTCGGCGGCATCGTCGGAATCTGTGCCCAGCTCGACGCCGAGGGGCCGTTCCTGGATCTGGTCGCGACATGGCTGCCGGGCTTCGGCGACCGCACCGAGGCGGCCGGCTGACGACCGCTCAGCGCGGGTCGAGCACCACCACCGGTATCTCGCGCGAGGTGAGTAACCGGTAGCCCGTCGGATACACCCCGCCGGAGCGGAAGGTGATCTGCCGCAGCAGTTTCGCGCGTTCCGCACCGGCGGCGACCCGGGCCGTCATCGGCACCGTGGCCCCGCCCACCGTCACCTCGACCCGGGGATCGGCCAGAATATTGTGGTACCAGGCCGGATTCGCCGTGCCGCCGCCGTACGTGCCGACAATGGCATAGCTGTCACCGCGTTTGAGCAGCGACGGCATCAGCACCGTGCGCCGCAGGCCGGTGCGCCGCCCGGTGGTCACCAGTTCGAGCATGTGGATGTGCAGGAATCGCAGTCTGCCCCGGGTCAGATGGAACAGCGGGAAGGTCACCACATTGAGCAGATTGGCGCCGTGCCAGATCAGCGATTTGCCGGATTGGTAGAGCGGTGGGCGAACCGGTGTGCCCGGTGCGTGCTGCGACATGATGCCTGCGATCGATCGAGCCGTGCGAGCGGCGAAGCGGCCGGCTGGTTTCCGAGAGCACCCTCAGCCTAGGTTTGTCTGGGACAGCAATCAAGAGGAGGTGTGCGGGGCGATGATGATCAGCACCGCCGTGCAGCTCAGCACGAAGCTGGTGGTGAGTACCGGAATGGTCCAGGGGCGCACGGTGATTCAACTCCTCACCGGAGGTAGACGGGCAGAACAGCGCGTCCGGACACGATGACGCGTCACCGCGGGATGCGCCATGACGGAACCGGACACGGCATCGATCATGGTGGACAAACCCTCGGCTCGCATGAATCAACCCGCCGCGAAATCCCGGCCGATGCGCCCGGCCCGGCGCAGCCGTGCGGCGTGCAGATCGGCCGGGCCGCCGGTGCGCTCCCGGTAGCGGGCCATCACCGCCGTCAATTCCGGTGACCAGCGCAGGATTTCATCGCGGATCGGACCCGTCACGCCCAGTTGCGCGCACATCCCGACCAGGCCGATCAGACTGCGCCAGATGGGTACGTAGCCGTCGGGCATGGTGAGCTGCCTGCCGACATTGTTCAGACTCGGATTCACGCTCATGAGCACCATCCGGCGCAGCCAGGCGCTGTCCACCCGATAGATGTCGTGCCGCAGGATCTCCAGATACGGGTCGATCACGGCCATGAGGGCATCGACGTCGAAAGTCCGGTCGCGGCCCACGAATCCGTAGCGGCGCACCGCGGCGTCGAAATCTTCCCGGTCGCCGTTGAGCAGGGCATCGGCCCCGTCGTAGAGCATCGGGCCGAAATGCGGCGGCGGCCAGGGCAGGCACGCGCCGAAGTCCACGACGCCCAGCCGGCCGTCCGGCTGCACCAGGAAATTGCCGGGATGCGGGTCGCCGTAGAGGGTTCCGGTGCGGGTGGGCGAGCCCCAGACGAACCGCAGCGCCAGCAGGCCCACCCGGTCGCGCTCGATCTCGGCGCCCGAGGTGATCACCCGGGTCAGCGGAATGCCGTCGAGCCATTCGCTCACGATCACATCGCCGTGCTGGGCCAGTACCCGCGGCACCCGGAAGTCCGGGTCGTCGGCGTAGGCGATGGCGTAGGCGTGCTGATTGTGCGCCTCGGCCGCGTAGTCGAGTTCGGCGCGCACCGCCCGCGCCAGCTCGTCGACCAGGGCCCGCGCATCCGAGCACGGCATGAAAACCGAAGCCAGCGGCGCGATCCGGCGCAGTTGCTCCAGATCACTGAGCACCGCCGCCCGCGCGCCCGGGTACATGACCTTCACCGCCACCGGCCGGCCGTCGTGCCAGACCGCGCGATGCACCTGACCGATGGTGGCCGACGCGTGCCGCCGGTCGTCGAACTCCCGGAAATGGTGACGCCAGTTGGTGCCGAACGCGCCGGTGAGCACCTGGTGCACGGTGCCGGGCAGCATGGGCGGCATGGCATTCTGCAAGCGGCTCAACGCGATTCGATACGGTTCGGCCAGATCCGGTGGCAGCGCCAGCTCGTAGACGGCCAGTACCTGCCCGAGTTTGGCGGCGCAGCCCTTCAATTCGCCGAGCACTTCGAAAATGTGCTGGGCGGTGCGCAGTTGGATCTCGCGATCGATCTCGGCGGCCGGACGGCCCAGGGCGCGTTTACCGGCTCCGGCCATCTGGCGGCCCGCGAAGGCGACCGGCAGCGCGGCGAGTTTGGCATTGCGAACCAGTGTGCGGGCAGGAGGATTTCCCCCGGTGTCACCGGTCTTCCAGCGCGCGCGCCGAATGCTCATCGATCATCCCCTTCGGCGCGACCCACACCTGTTGCGCCCGATCAAGCATGCCACAGCCGTACCGGTTGGTTACGCGATCGTAGGAAGGTGGCGGACCTGGCCGGATTTCCGGTGTAGGCACAAATATTCGGCGGCGCGTTTGTGCATGTGTATCAGGCCTGCCGGGCGGCGAGCCGGCGGGCGGCCGGGCCCAGCGCCCTGGTCTGACCGTCCACCAGGGTCAGGGCCGCGACCGTCGGCAGGTACGGCCACTCCGGATGGATGACGAGGGCGTGCAGGGCGAGTTCGACGGGGAAGACGGGTCGGTGAAGCTGGTACGCGAAATGCTTGCGGCACCGGCACTTTCAGTGGGCGCAGGCACAGCTGCGGACGGCAGTGCGCAGCATTTGCCGAACGGTATGGCTCATTTGGGTGGGAGGGTGCGGGCGTAGGCCACGCCGCGTTCCACCCACTCGTCCAGCGCCGCGTCGTCGGCCACCGCGTCGGCGGTGACGCGCAGCCAGCCGCGTGCCTCGCGGCCGCCCATGACCATGGTCTCCACGGCCGGCGGGTGCAGCAGGTGCGCGTGATTCTCCGGATCCGTGCGGACCAGCAGGCCGCCCTTGCCGCTGGCCGCGACGGCCATATTGCCGCCGACCAGGAAGGCCAGGCCACCGAACATCTTCTTTTCGACCACCTCGGCCACGGCGGGCCCGAGGGCGTCCCGGATCCGCTCGGCCAGCTTCTCGTCATATGCCATAGCCGTCATTGTGCGCCCGGTCACCGACAGAAATCGGTCACTGCCAAGCCAAACAAACCATTCCGGCAGGTGTCGGATGCGCCGATCTGAGGTACACAGGAACAGTGGACGCCCCACCGACGGTAGGTGTCGAAGAGGAGTTCCTCCTCGTGGACCCGCGCACCGGCGCGCCCGTCGGCAGAAATGCCGACGTCGCCCGCACGGCGGCGGATTTCGGCATGGACATGCAGTTGGAGATCACGCGGTGCCAGGTCGAAACCTGCACCCGTGTGCACACGAATACGGCCGATCTGCTGCGCGAACTGCGGGAACTCCGCCGTGGCGCGGCCGCCTCCGCCGAGAAGAACGATGCGTTGCTGCTGGCCGTCGCGGTGCCGCCGACAGCGCATGCCCAACTGCCGATCACCGGCACACCGCGCTACGCCCGCATCGCCGACCGCTTCGGCCGGCTGGCCCACGAACAGGGCCTGTGCGGCTGCCATGTGCACGTCGCCGTCCCGGATCGTGAAGTGGCGCTTCAGGTCAGCAATTTCCTGCGCCCCTGGCTGCCGCTGCTGCTGGCGCTGACCGCCAACTCCGCCATCTATCGCGGGGACGAAACCGGTTATGCCAGTTGGCGAAACATCCTCTGGCGGCGCTGGCCCAGTGCCGGGCCGCCCCCGCATTTCGACTCGGTGCAGCAGTACGATGCCCGCGTCGAATCCATGCTCTCGCACGGCGTCATCCTCGACCGCAAGATGGTGTATTGGGATGTGCGCCCGTCGATTACGTTCCCTACGGTCGAGATCCGGGTCAGCGACGTCCCCGCCACGGTCGAGGAGACCGCGCTGCTCGCCACCCTGGTGCGGGCCGCGGTCATGACCGCCCGCCGGGCCACCGCCGACGGCGCCGATATCCCGGTCATCGCGGAAGACACACTGCGCGCGGCGTATTGGAAGGCCGCCCACGAGGGCATCGACGGGGAAGCGGTGGATCCCTTGCGCGGCGGCATGATTCCCGTCCCCGATCTGCTCTCCCGGCTCGTGGATCGCATCGAACCGGCCCTGGAGGAACTCGGCGACTTCGGCTTCGTCACCGACGCCATCACCGCGCTGCTCGCTCGCGGCAACGGAGCGCGCCGACAGCTCAACGCTTTTCGCGCCCGGAACGAATTATCCGATGTGGTAGGCGAACTCGCCGAAGCCACCGTGTCGACCTGCCGCTGACGATGTGTCGGCAAAAAAGAGCCCGCCACAGCCGTCGGGCCGTGGCGGGCGGGGTTCCGCTCAGCCGGGGAACCTCAGGCGGGGATCTCCATACCCGCGGCCAGGATCGGCCAGGACTCCTGCAGCGACTGCTCCCAGTACGGCCAGTAGTGCGTGCCGACCGGGTTGAAGTTGTAGGTTGCGGGGATGCCCAGCGTGTCGAGCTTGTTCTTCAGATTGGCGGTGCAGGCGTTGACCGCCGCCTCGATGAGCATGCCGAGGGTCAGATTCAACGCGCCGGTGACGCCGGGCGCGTTGTTCAGGTACCACTGCACGTCCTGCATCATCGGGATACCGCTGCCGCTGAACACGTAGAGGTTGGTGCCGCGCAGTTTCTCGGCATTGATGACCGGATCGTTCGCGGCCCAGGCCGGGTCGTTGTCGGGGCCGTACATGTTCTCGACCTTGCCGCCGCCCCACATCTCGACGGAGAACTTGACGAACTGCTTGCCCGCCGGATCGGCGATCTGCGCGCAGCCGCTGTAGGCGGCCACGGACTTCCACAGACCGGGCTTGGCCTCGGCCAGCTGCAGCACCGAGGTGCCGGCCATGGAGGTGCCGGCCAGTGCGTTGAGCCCGGTGGAGCCGAGCTTCTCGTCGAGCAGCGGCGGCAGCTCCTCGGTGAAGAAGGTCTTCCACTTGTTGACGCCGAGCTTGGGATCGGTCTTCTGCCAGTCGGTGTAGTAGGAGGCGAAACCGCCCACCGGCTGAATGACATTGACCTGCTTGGTGGAAAGGAACTCCAGCGCGTTGGTCTGGACCTTCCAGCTGGCCGTGCCCAGACCGCCGTCGAGGCCGTTGAGCATCCACAGGTTCGGCGCGGGCTGCGACTCGTCGACCGGACGCTGCACGTCGACGGTGATCTCCTGGTGCATCGCCGCCGAGTACACCTTCAGATGCCAGGTGCGGCCCTCTTTGGTGACATCGGTGATCTGGGAGGCTTTCTCCGGAGCGGCCGAGGCGGCACTGCCGAACAGGGACACCGACAGCACGGTGGTGAGCGCAATGGCCGCGCCCCGCAGGGCGGCGACATTACGAATTGCAGAGAACTTCATCGATCAGCCGGTTCCATTTCCTCGGGCCCCCATGGCCCCGTCATCGTTCGGAGTGATCTTGCCAGCGGGTATGTCTCCGAACCAAGCGTCTGTGTTACTCAGTGGCCGCGCCGACGCCATTCGTCCAGGTGCGGGGCCTCGGCCCCGATGGTCGTCGAATCACCGTGCCCGGTGAGCACTCTGGTGTCGGCGGGCAGTGTGAGCAGGCGATCCGCGATCGAGCCGACGATGGTGCCGAAGTCGGAGTAGGAGCGACCGGTGGCGCCGGGACCGCCCTGGAACAGCGTGTCTCCGGTGAAGACCGTGTCCAGGTCGGGCGCGTGGAAGCAGCACGCGCCCGGTGCGTGGCCCGGCGTGTGCAGCACCCGCAGCGCGGTGCCCGCGATCTCGATGATCTGCTTGTCGGCGAGCTCGCCGTCGGGATCCACCTCGGGATGCGTGAGCCGCCAGACCACCAGATCGTCGGGATGCAGCAGCACGGGAGCCCCTGTGGCGCTTGCCAATTGCGGCGCGACGCGAATGTGGTCGTCGTGCGCGTGGGTGGCCAGGATCGCCCGGACCCGGCGGTCGCCGACCACCGCGAGAATCCGCTCGACATCGTGCGGGGCGTCGATGATCACGCATTCGCGCTCGTCGCCGACCACCCACACATTGTTGTCGACCTCGAAGGTCTGCCCGTCCAGGCTGAAGGTGCCGGAGGTGACCGTGTGGTCGATGCGCGCCACTAGAGCACCACCACCGAGCGCAGCACCTCGCCGTGATGCATCTTGGTGAAGGCGGCCTCCACGTCGGTCAGCGAAATGGTCTCGGTGACAAAGGCATCCAGGTCGAAGCGGCCCTGCTTGTAGAGCTCGATGAGGTAGGGGAAGTCGCGCGAGGGCAGGCAGTCGCCGTACCACGAGGACTTCAGCGATCCACCGCGCGAGAAGAAGTCGATGAGCGGCATCTCGAGCGTCATATCCGGGGTCGGGACGCCGACCAGCACCACGGTGCCCGCCAGGTCACGGCCGTAGAAGGCCTGCTTCCAGGTCTCCGGGCGGCCCACCGCGTCGATCACCACGTCCGCGCCGAAACCGTCGGTGAGATCCTGAATCCGCTCCACCGCATCGTCTTTGGCCGAGTTGACGGTGTGGGTGGCGCCGAATCCGGTGGCCCACTCCAGCTTCCGCTCGTCGATGTCGACCGCGATGATGGTGGTCGCGCCCGCCAGCTTCGCGCCCGCGATGGCCGCGTTTCCGACACCGCCGCAACCGATCACGGCCACGCTGTCACCCCGGCTCACGCCGCCGGTGTTCACGGCCGCGCCGAGGCCGGCCATGATGCCGCAGCCCAGCAGGCCCGCCGCGGCGGGGGAGGCGGTCGGATCCACCTTGGTGCACTGCCCGGCGTGCACGAGCGTCTTCTCCGCGAACGCTCCGATGCCCAGCGCGGGCGTGAGCGGGGTGCCGTCGGTGAGCGTCATCGGTTGCGACGCATTGAAAGTCGAGAAGCAGTACCACGGCTTGCCCTTGCGGCAGGCGCGACAGGAACCGCAGACGGCCCGCCAGTTCAGGATGACGAAATCGCCGGGCTCGACATCGGTGACGCCCTCGCCGACCGCCTCCACGATGCCCGCGGCCTCATGGCCGAGCAGGAACGGGAACTCGTCGTTGATGCCGCCCTCGCGGTAGTGCAGATCGGTGTGGCACACCCCGCACGCCTGCACCGCGACCACGGCCTCGCCCGGCCCCGGATCCGGGATGACGATCTCGGTGACCTCGACGGGAGCGTTCTTGGAGCGTGCGATGACGCCGCGCACAATCTGGGACAACGTGGTTCCTTCCTCGACTCTCGGTCCCTCGACTATGGCACCCGACCCGGTCCGGTCGCGAGGCAATCCCGTCGATCCGGAATTCAGCGCAGGGCCGCGGCGGCGGCTTCGGCGATGGTGGCGGCGACGCGGCTCAGGGTGGGGGAGTCGAGTTTCCACTGCTGCCAGTAGAGGGGCACGTCGACGACGGTCTTGTCGTCGAGCGGGACCAGGGTGTCGTCGGGTCGCCGCTGGAGGTCGGGCACCATGCCCCAGCCCAGGCCCAGCCGGATGGCCTCGACGAAGCCGAAGGAGGACGGGATGTAGTGGCGGGGCTGGTCGAGGGTGTTGCGGGTGAACTGCCGCATGAGGTGGAACTGGAGGTCGTCCTTGCGGTCGAACAGGATGACCGGGGCGACCGCGAACGCCGCGGCCGTGGGCCCGTCCGGGAACCAGGTGCGCGCGAATTCCGGTGCGGCCATGGGGCGATAGCGCATCGCGCCGAGGCGGCGGACCGAACAGCCCTGGACGGGCGCGGCGGTCGAGGTGATGGCCGCCATGACGGTGCCGTCGCGCAGCAGCTGGGTGGTGTGCTCCTCGTCCTCGCGATGGATTTCGAAGTTCACGCCCGCGGCGGCCCGGCCCAGCGCGGGCATGACCCAGGTCTGCAGGGAGTCGGCGTTGACGGCGATGGGGATGCGCACCGGTTGGTCGGTGGGATCGTGCGCGTCGCCGAGTTCGCGGGCGGTGTCGCTGGTGAGCAGCGCGACCTGCCGGGCCAGCCGCAGCACCGCCAGCCCGGATTCGGTCGGCTGCACCGGTTTGGTGCGCTGCACCAGAATCCGCCCGGCCGAGTCCTCGAGCGCTTTGATGCGCTGGCTCACCGCCGAGGGCGTGACGTTCAACCGCCGCGCGGCGGCCTCGAAGGTGCCCTCGGTGACGGCGGCGTCGAGCGCGCGCAGCTGATCCAGCTGAATGTCCATGATTAGAGATGTTAAGGGTGCGTCAAAATGTTTAGCTTGTCTGGTTCTGGTCGACCGACCTAGCGTTCTAGGAGTGAACGCATCATCGGCGGCCCTGGCGGCCATTTCAGGACTCGGCTTCGGACTCTCTCTCATCGTGGCGATCGGCGCGCAAAACGCCTTCGTCCTACGGCAGGGCATCCGACGCGAGCATGTCCTGCCGGTGGTGGCGGTCTGCGCGGTGTCCGATATCGCGCTCATCGCCATCGGCGTCGCCGGATTCGGGGCGATCACGCGGGCGGCCCCCATGGTCATGACGGTCGCCAAGTACGCGGGCGTCGCCTTCCTCCTCGGCTACGCCTTCCTCGCCGCGAAACGCGCCTTCTCCGCCTCGGCGCTGACCGCGGGCGGCGGCACCCCGATCGCGCTGGGCGCGGCCATCGCGACCTGCCTCGCCGTCACCTGGCTCAACCCGCACGCCTACCTCGACACCATGGTCCTGCTCGGCTCCTTCGCCAGCACCTACGCCGCGCCGGACCGCTGGTTCCTGGCCGCGGGGGCCATGGTGGGCAGCATTCTCTGGTTCGTGGCACTGGGTTTCGGCGCGCGCCTGCTGGCTCCGTGGTTCGCCCGGCCGGTGGCCTGGCGCGTCCTGGATTCGATCATCGCGCTGGTGATGACCGCTCTCGCCATCGGTCTGCTGGTGAGCTGAAGCCGTCAGCGCCGGACGTCGGACACCTTGACCGGACGGCCCTCGCGGCGGGACAGTTCGCAGGCTTCGGCGATGTAGAACGCCTCGAGGGCCTCGCCGGGCGGACAGGGGTTCACCATGCCGCCGCTCGCCACACCCACGAAGGTGGCCAGTTCTTCGACATACGCGCCGTGGAAGCGGTCGAGGAAGCCCGGGTACGCGGGCAGGGGTGACGCCGGGTGCTCGGGCTCCACGGAGTGCAGCGGAGCCCGATCATCCAGTCCCACAACGGCATTGCCCAGGGAGCCGAGCACTTCGAGGCGGACGTCGTAGCCCGCGCCGTTGTAGCGGGTGAGCGAAACCGTGGCCAGCGCGCCGTCATCCAGGCGCAGGATCACCGCCGCGGTGTCCACGTCGCCGGCCTCGGCGAAGAACTGCTCGCCGCGATTGGCCCCGGTCGCGTACACCTCGGTGACCTCGCGGCCGGTGACCCAGCGGATGATGTCGAAATCGTGCACGCCGCAATCGCGGAACAGGCCGCCGGAACGCGGAATGTATTCCGCCGGTGGGGGAGCCGGGTCGAGGGTGGTGGCGCGCAGCGTGTGCACCCAGCCGAGTTCGCCCGAGGCGACGGCCCGGCGTGCGGCGCGGTAACCGGCGTCGAAGCGGCGCTGGAAGCCGATCTGTACGGGCACAGTCGAATTCATGACATGCCGGACCACGTCCAGGGTGCCCGCGATATCGGCCGCGATGGGCTTCTCACAGAACACCGGGATGCCGCGATCCACGGCGGCGGTGATGAGTTCGGGATGCGAATCGGTGGCCGTGGTGATCACCAGCCCGCTGATGTCGGCGGCGAACAGCGCCGCCAGATCCGGGGCGAATTCCACGTCGAGTTTGTCGGCGGTGGCGCGGGCGCGGGCGGCATCGGCGTCGGTGACGACCACCGCGTCCACCCAGGGCAGGGATTTCAGGGTTTCGGCGTGGAAGCCGCCGATGCGGCCGGTGCCGGCCAGGCCCACTCGGATCGCGTTCATGCTGTCGCCCAACCGATTCGGGCGGCATGTTCGGCGTTGGGTCTGGGAAGTGCCGTTGACGTTGCTCCGGGCAAGCCGGAGGTTCCTGACATCGCGATCAGGGTTTTCTGCTTCGCAGACGATTGCCCGCCCGGAGTGCTCCGTTGAGGTCTTACACCGTCTCCACAGACGGACACCGCTCGTCCAGCGGCCAGAATATTGCGTGCCGCGTTGACATCGCGGTCATGAACCACTCCGCAGCAGCACGTCCAAACGCGCATTTCGAGCGGCAACCTCTCTTGCAGGGCGCCACACGAGGAACAAAGCTTCGACGACGGGTACCACCTGTCGATCGCGATGACTTCGCGTCCGTACCAGGCTGCCTTGTATTCCAACATGTTTCGTAGCCTTGTCCATGCTGCATCGCTGATCGCACGAGCCAGGCTCGGATTCTTGATCATGTTGCGCACACACAGATCTTCGATCACGAGCGTTTGGTTCTCACGCACGAGTCGAGTTGTGAGTTTGTGGAGATGATCGAGTCGACGATCGGCGATACGGGCATGAATGCGCGCCACTTTCGTGCGCGCCTTATGGCGGTTGGCTGAACCTTTTTGCTTCCGTGCCAGTTTGCGCTGAGCGTTCGCCAGGCGCCTGCGGTCTTTGCGTTCGTGACGTGGGTTGGCGACCTTCTCCCCAGTGGATAGCGTGACCAGATGGTCTAGACCCGCATCGATGCCGACTGCCGAGTTTGCCTGCGCCAGTGGCTGCACGCGGGCGTCTTCGCACAAAATGGATACGAACCAGCGGTTGGCAGAGTCTCTGGTGACCGTAATGGTCGATGGCGCAACGCCTTCTGGTAGAGGCCGTGACCATACGATGTCGAGTGGTTCGCTCATCTTAGCCAGGATCAACCTGCTGTCGCAGTAACGGAACGCGGAACGGGTGTATTCAGCCGATGCGCGGGACTTCTTCCTCGACTTGAGTCGAGGATACCGAGCCTGTTTGTTCCAGAAGTTGGCGAATGCCGTTTGCAGATGTCGAAGTGCCTGTTGCAGGGGAACCGACGACACCTCTGTCAGGTAGGCCAGTTCCTCAGACCTTTTCCATTCGGTCAGCAGTGCCGAGGTCTCGACGTAGTTGACTCGACGACCCTGCTGCCAAGCGCGCGAGCGCGCGTCCAACGCGAGGTTGTAGACCTTGCGCACGCAACCGAATGTGCGCTCGAGCTCAGCGGTTTGCGCGGGTGTCGGGTAGAAGCGGTACCTGAACGCCCGCTTCACAGGCACAGTCACGGCTCACATGATAGCCAATTAGCATGTAAGGCGCTGGTGATTGCTTGTAGCGTGAGCCTGTAGCAGGTGTACTCGCCTCCTTCTCGCTAGCGATGGGTAGCCATGCAATGAATAGCTTTATGCCTCAATCATTTCCACAGCTGCGTATCGCTGCCGCGCCGATCTCCTGGGGAGTTTGCGAAGTTCCGGGATGGGGGCACGTCCTCGATTCTGGGACAGTGCTTTCCGCGATGGCCGCACTCGGGATCGCCGCGACGGAGTTCGGGCCGCCCGGGTATCTACCTGAGGACGCCGATGAGCTACGCACGCTGCTCACCGCCCACGGCATCGCACCCGTCGGCGGATTCCTCGCACTGCCGCTGCATCGCGACCAGACCGCCGTCGTGGATTCGGCGCGCAAGACCTTCGAGCGCTTCCGTGCGGCGGGTGCGGAGGTGGTCGTGCTGGCCGCCGCCACCGGGCTGGACGGCTACGACACCCGCCCGGAACTCGGCGACGACGAATGGCGCACGCTGATCGACACTGTGGCCGCGCTCGACCGCGTCGGCCGGGAGTACGGCCTGCGCGTCACCGTGCACCCGCATGTCGGCACCCATATCGAGGCCGAGGCCGAGGTCGAGCGCTTCCTCGCCGACTCCGACGTTCCGCTGTGCCTGGACACCGGGCACCTGCTCATCGGCGGTACCGACCCCGTGCTGCTGGCCCGGAAGTACGCCGACCGCATCGGCCACATCCACCTCAAGGATGTCCGGCGGTCCCTGGCCGAGGAGGTCCGCGGCGGCCGCGTCGACTACAGCGAGGCCGTCCGGCGCGGGCTGTACGTGCCGCTCGGTGACGGCGATGTCGATATCGCGGCCCTGGTCGGCGCGGTCGACGCGGCCGGATATCGCGGCTGGTACGTGATCGAGCAGGACACCGCCCTGAACCCGGGCGATACCGCCGACGGTCCGACCGGGCACGCGGAACGAAGTGTGCGACACCTGTCCGAAATTGGGGCCGATATCGCCTCCGCTCGGATGTAGTGGAGGGGTGACAAAGATGTCTGAATCGAATCGATTCCGCCGTTGGCGCCGGCTGACCCCGTGGGTCGCCGCCGCGGCCGTGCTGGCCGCGTGCAGCGGACCGGGCGCGGACGTGGCCGGTACCACGCAGGCGCCCGCCGAGGTCGGCGAGCTGAAGTCGGTGGCCGTGGTGACGCACGGGTCGCCGGGCGACGCCTTCTGGAATGTGGTCAAGAACGGCGCGCAGGCCGCGGGCAAGGATCTGGGCGTCCGGATCGAATACAACTCCTCCGGTGATCCCGGGCAGCAGGCGCGGCTCATCGACAATGCCGTCAGCCAGCGCGTGGACGGACTGGTGGTGTCCATGGCGAATCCGGATGCGCTGCTGCCCTCCCTTCGCAAGGCCGTCGCGGCCGGAATTCCGGTGGTGACCATCAACTCCGGTGAGTCGCAGAGCGCGGGAGCCGGGGCCATCGGACACGTCGGGCAGAGCGAGAAGCTGGCCGGTGAGGCCGCCGGGAAGCGGCTGGCCGATGCCGGAAAACGCAAGCTGCTCTGTGTGATTCACGAGGCGGGCAATGTCGGGGCGAGCGATCGCTGCGCGGGCGCGACCCAGGGTTTCGGCGGCAATGCGACCACCATCCAGGTCGACATCAACAACCCGGTCGACATCCAGGCCCGCATCAAGGGCGCGCTGGAGTCCGATCCCGCGATCGATGCCGTGCTGGCGTTGAATTCGCAGGTGGCCGCCCGTGCGGTGGGTGGTGCGCAGGATGCGCGCTCCCGCGCCGCGGTCGCCACCTTCGATCTGAATACCGATGTGGTGGACGCGATCCGGGCGGGCACGCTGCTGTTCGCGGTCGATCAGCAGCAGTACGAGCAGGGCTATCTGCCGGTGGTCATGTTGCAGCTGTACAAGACGAACCTCAATACCGTCGGCGGCGGTCGCCCGGTGCAGACCGGACCGGCCTTCGTGGACAAGGACAATGTCGATGCCGTTGCCGAGCTCGTCGGCCAGGGCACCCGGTGAGCGCGGTCGGGAGTGAATGAAATGACTACTGCGACAAAGACATCCGACGTGACAGTGCCGCAGGAGGATCGGATTCCGATTCTCAACCGGCTCATCCAGCGCCCCGAGATCGGCGCGCTGCTGGGCGCGCTGGTGGTGCTGATCTTCTTCTCCCTGGTGGCCGACAACTTCCTGTCCGCCTCCGGAATCGCTGGCTGGCTGGATGATTCGGCCACCCTGGGCATCATGGCGGTGGCGGTCGCCATGCTCATGATCGGCGGGGAGTTCGATCTCTCCGCCGGTGTGATGACGGCGTCCACCGCACTGGTCACCGCGATCCTGGCGGTCGAGGCGGGCTGGAATCTGTGGTTCGCACTGCTGGTTTCGCTCCTCTTCGCGCTCGCGGTGGGTGCGATGAACGGCTGGCTGGTGATGCGCACCGGCCTGCCCAGCTTCATCGTCACCCTCGGCACCTTCCTGGCCCTGCAGGGACTGAATCTCGGTGTGACCCGGCTGATCACGAACGAGGTGCAGGTGTCGGGCGTGCGCGGTGCCGACGGCTACGAGTCGGCGGGCTGGGTGTTCGCCTCCACCACCAATATCGGCGACGCGCGCATCCAGGCGTCGGTGGTGTGGTGGATCGTGCTCACCGCCATCGCGGCGATCGTGCTGGTGCGCACCAGATTCGGCAACTGGGTCTTCGCCGTCGGCGGTTCGCTGCCCAGTGCGCGGGCGGTGGGCGTCCCGGCCACCCGCACCAAGATCCTGCTGTTCATGACCTCCGCCTTCGCGGGCTGGGTGGTGGGCGCGTGCAACCTCATGCGTTTCGCCACCGTGCAGGCGAATCAGGGTGTGGGACTGGAGTTCCAGTACATCATCGCCGCGGTGATCGGCGGCTGTCTGCTCACCGGCGGGTTCGGTTCGGTGGTGGGCGCGGCCCTGGGCGCGCTCATCTTCGGCATGGCACGGCAGGGCATTGTCGCGGCCGGCTGGAACAGCGACTGGTTCATGCTGTTCCTCGGCATCCTGCTGATGGCCGCCGTGCTGGTCAACAATGAGTTCAAGAAGCGGGCGGAAAGGGTACGGCGATGAACGTCCCACTCATCGAAACCGTCGACATCGGAAAGCGTTACGGCGGCGTGGTGGCCCTGGAGGGCGTGTCCACGGTGGTGAATCCGGGCGAGGTCACCTGCGTGCTCGGCGACAACGGCGCGGGCAAGTCCACGCTGATCAAGATTCTGGCCGGGGTGCACCAGCACGATGCCGGGGAATTGCGGATCGAGGGCGAGCCGGTCCGATTGTCCTCGCCGCGTGAGGCTTTGGACCGGGGCATCGCCACCGTGTATCAGGATCTGGCCGTGGTGCCGCTCATGAGCGTGTGGCGCAATTTCGTGCTCGGCTCCGAACCGGTCCGCACACTCGGCCCGCTGCCGCTGCTGGATCGGGCCGCCGCCCGCGACATCACCCGGAAAGCGCTGACGGACATGGGCATCGAGATCCGTGATCTGGAACAGCCGGTGGGCACGCTGTCCGGCGGGCAGCGCCAATGCGTCGCCATCGCGCGGGCCGTGCACTACGGGGCCAAGGTGCTGATCCTCGACGAGCCCACGGCCGCACTGGGTGTCAAACAGGCGGGGGTGGTGCTGCGCTATGTCGTGCAGGCCCGCGATCGTGGCCTGGGCGTCGTGCTCATCACCCACAACCCGCATCACGCCTACCCGGTGGGCGATCGGTTCCTGCTGCTCAAACGTGGCGCGATGCTGGGCAGCTACGAGAAGTCCGAGATCGACCTGCCCGAGCTCACCCGGCAGATGGCAGGCGGTGCGGAACTCGAAGCGCTGCAGCATGAATTGGAACGGGTGGTGCAGCCGTGACGGATCTCGAAGTCCTCACCGTCGGCCGGGTGGGGGTGGACCTCTACCCGCAGCAGAGCGGCGTCCCGCTCGCCGAGGTGACGAGCTTCGCCAAATTCCTCGGCGGTACGGCCACGAATGTGGCGGTGGCGGCGGCCCGGCTGGGCCGCCGGTCGGCGGTGCTCACCAAGGTCGGCCCGGACGGCTTCGGCGACTTCGTACGAAAAGCACTGCGGGAGTTCGGGGTCGGAGCGGAGTTCGTCTCGACCGCGCCGGATCTGGCCACGCCGGTGGTGTTCTGCGAGCTGAACCCGCCCGCCGATCCGCCCCTGCTGTTCTACCGCGCGCCCATCGCCCCGGACCTGACCCTCACCGCCGACGAGATCCCCTGGGCTGCCGTCGAATCCGTGCCGCTGCTGTGGGTCACCGGTACGGGGGTGAGCGCCGAACCCGGCCGCGGCACCCAGCGCGCGGTGCTCGAGCGCCGCGCCCGCCGCGGTCACACCGTGCTCGACCTGGACTACCGCCCCATGTTCTGGCCCGATATGGACACCGCTCGCGCCGAGATCGGCTGGATGCTCGATCACGTGAATGTGGTGGTGGGCAACAGAACCGAGGTGCAGGTGGCCGTCGGCACCGCCGACCCCGACGAGGCCGCCGACCGCCTGCTGGCCCGTGGCGTGCGGGTGGCCGTGGTCAAACGCGGCGCCGAGGGCGTGCTCATCGCCACCGACGCGGAACGCTGGACGGTGCCGCCCTGCCCCGTGGACGTGGTGTGCGGTCTGGGCGCGGGCGACGGTTTCGGCGGCGCGCTCGCGCACGGACTGCTCTCGGGCTGGGACGCGCACCGCATCGCCGCCTACGCGAATGCCGCGGGCGCACTGGTCGCCTCCCGGCTGGCCTGCGCCGACGCCATGCCGACGAATGCGGAGATCGAGGAGCTGCTGTGCATCTGACCGACGAGCGCTGGCACGAACTGCTCCGGCTGCGGGCGGTGGAGCCCGAGGCGGTCCGGCAGGCGTACGCCGACCGTCGCCGCCGCCCGAACCTGCTGTCGGAGCGGGGAACCCTGTTCCTGGTGGCCGCCGATCACCCGGCCCGGGGCGCACTCGGCGTCGGCCCGGACCGCACCGCCATGGCGGATCGGCGCACCCTGCTGGAACGCCTGCTCATCGCGCTGGACAATCCGGCGGTGGACGGTGTGCTCGGGTCGCCCGATATCGTCGAGGAGCTGCTGCTGCTGGACGCGGTGCACGATAAGATCGTCATCGGATCCATGAACCGGGGCGGGCTGGCGGGGGCGGACTGGGAGATCGACGACCGGTTCACCGGGTACGACGCGGAGTCGCTGGTGAAGTATCGGCTCGACGGCGGGAAAATGCTGCTGCGCCTGGTGGATTCGGATCCGGGCACGGTGCCCACGCTGGAGGCGTGTGCGCGTGCGGTGTCGGAGCTGGCCGAGCACGGGCTGCTGGCGATGGTGGAGCCGCTGCCGTATCGCCGCGACGATTCCGGTGCGCTGGTGATGCAGAAGGATTCGGCGTCGCTGCAGCGCGCGATCACCGTCGCGTCGGGTCTCGGGGTCACCTCCGCCTACACGTGGCTGAAAATCCCCGCACCCGAGGATGTTTCGGCGCTGGATGCCACCACGCTGCCGGTCCTCGTGCTGGGCGGCGCGCCGTCGGGTGATCCGCAGACCGATCTGCGGTCATGGGGCCAGGCGTTGCGTCATGATGTGGCAAGGGGTCTCGTGGTCGGGCGCAGCCTGCTCTATCCACCCGATGGCGATGTGGCGGGCGCGGTCGACGCGGCGGCCCGCGTATTGGAGGCGGCCCGATGAAAGACCTGCACCGGCCCGACGGCACCCTGCGCGATGGCCCGGATCCCATTGCCCTGACACCGGAGGACGCGGGCTGGACCTACACCGGCCTGCGCGTGCTGCACCTGGCGGCGGGGGAGACCCGGGTGCTGAACACCGGTGATTTCGAGGCGTTCGTGCTGCCGCTGTCCGGATCGTGCCGGGTGCGCGTGGCCGGCCGGGTCTTCGACCTGGCCGGTCGCGACACGGTTTTCACCCGGGTGACCGACTTCGCCTACGTCCCCCGCGACGCCATGGTCGAGATCACCAGCGCGGCCGGTATCGAACTGGCCCTGCCCATGGCGCGGTGCGAACGCCGTCTCGATCCGAAATATGGTCCGGCGGAACAGGTTCCGGTAGAGGTGCGGGGCGCTGGCCAGGCGTCGCGGCAGGTCACCAACTTCGGGGTCCCCGGCGTCTGGGATCACGCCGACAAACTCAATGCCTGCGAGTTGATCACCCCGGACGGCAACTGGTCCTCGTATCCTCCCCACAAGCACGACGAGGCGGGGGAGTGTGAAGTGGTCAACGAGGAAATCTACTACTTCCGCATCGCGGGCGGCGACGGAATCACCCCGTCCCGCACCGGATTCGGTCTGCATCGTACCTATACCGCCGACGGCGCGCTGGACGAGAACGTCGCCGTCCGCGACGGTGACGTCTTCCTGGTGCCGCACGGTTACCACGGTCCGTGCGTCGCCGCGCCCGGCTATCCCATGTACTACCTGAATGTCCTGGCCGGGCCCGCTCCCGAACGATCCATGGCCTTCTGTGACGATCCCGCGCACGCCTGGGTGCGGTCGCGCTGGGCCGGCGAGGCCGTGGATCCGCGCTGTCCGGTCACCACGCACGAAGGACGAAGGCTATGGAACTGACGACCGCGCAAGCCCTGGTGGCCTGGCTCATCGCACAGCATTCGGAAACCCTCGAAGGCCGTGAAGTGCCGCTGTTCCCAGCGGTTTTCGCCATTTTCGGGCACGGCAACGTGCTCGGTCTCGGCACCGCCCTGGAGGAGCGCCGCGACATCCTGCCCGTGTGGCGCGGGCACACCGAGGAGGGGATGGCGCTGGCCGCCGTGGGGCTGGCCAAGGCCACCCAGCGCCGGCAGGTCGGCGTCGCCACCTCGTCGATCGGCCCCGGCGCGCTCAATATGGTCACGGCGGCCGGTGTGGCGCATGCGAATCGGCTGCCGCTGCTCCTGCTGCCCGGTGACACCTTCGTCAGTCGCGCGCCCGATCCCGTCCTGCAGCAGGTTGAGCATTTCGGTGATCCGACCGTCACGGTGAACGACGCCTTCCGTCCGGTGAGCCGCTATTTCGATCGGATCACCCGGCCGGAACAGCTGATCGCGACGTTGCCGCAGGTGGCGCGGGTGCTGACCGATCCGGCGCAGTGCGGGCCGGTGGTGCTCGCGCTGCCGCAGGATGTGCAGGCCGAGACCTTCGATTTCCCGGAGACGCTGTTCGAGCCGGTCGTGCACCGGGTGCCGCGGCTGCGTCCCGATCTGCGCGCGGTGGCCGAGGCGGCGGAGGTGCTGCGCGGGTCGCAGCGCCCGCTCATGGTCCTCGGCGGTGGCGTGCGCTATTCGGGTGCGGCCGAGCAGGCATTGGATATCGCTGTGCGCCATGGCATTCCGGTCACCGAGACGACGGCCGGGCGCACCCTGGTCCCACATGATCATCCGCTCTACACCGGCCCGCTCGGCGTCACCGGCTCGGCGTCGGCCAATGTGATGGCCGCCCAGGCGGATGTGGTGCTGGCGGTCGGCACCCGCTTGCAGGACTTCACCACCGCCTCCTGGACGGTCTTCCCGCCCGATATCAAACTCGTCCACCTCAATGCCGCGGGCTTCGACGCGGTCAAGCACGGTGCGCTCGCCGTCGTCGGCGACGCGGACGCGACCCTCACCGAACTGGCTCCCGCACTGGGTGATTGGACAGCCGAGCCGCACTGGACCAAACACGCCGCCACGGTGCGCGGCGAATGGGACGCCCACATCGACAAACTGCGCGCCCCCTCCATCGGCGCACCCAGCTACGCCCAGATCGTCGGCGTGGTCAACGAGCTCAGCACCCCCGCCGACTACGTCATGACGGCCTCCGGCGGCCTGCCCGGTGAACTCATCGGCGGCTGGCGCGCCCCCGGCGGCGCACCCACCATGGATGTCGAATACGGCTTCTCCTGTATGGGTTACGAGCTCGCCGGGGCCTGGGGCGCGGCGATGGCCCACACACACGGCCTGGTCACCACCATGCTCGGCGACGGCTCCTACCTGATGCTCAATTCGGAGCTGTTCTCCGCCGCCTTCGCCGGTCACCCCCTGGTCGCCGTGGTCTGTGACAACGACGGCTACGCCGTCATCGCCCGCCTGCAGGAGGGCCAGGGCGGGGTCCCCTACAACAACTTCTACGCCCACTGCCGCACCAACCATCCCCGCCCGCCCCGCGTCGACTTCGCCGCGCACGCGCGATCATTGGGCTGCGTCGTCTTCACCGCCGCCGAACTGTCGGAGTTCCGTGACGCCTACGCCCACGCCCGTCAGGCCGCCGTCGCTGAACGCCGTCCCGCCGTGGTGGTGGTCCGCACCCAGCAGGCCGCCTGGACCGAATCCGGTGCATGGTGGGAAGTCGGTGTCCCGCAACATCTCTCGGGCCGGGACGACTACGAGGACCACAAACCCCAGCAGCTGCGCCACATCGCGCCGAACTAGCCTGTGCGGCCCGCGCCGGGGCAGCGGTCGCGGGGCCGAGCTCGGGCCGCGTTGCGGTTCGGCGCTCGGGTCTCACTCGGTGTCGGTGAAAACCGTGCCGACCTCGCGCATGCGCGCGATCACATGGGTGGGGTCGAGCAGCGATTCGGGCAGGTGGACGCCGGGTGTCGCGGGGGCGCCGCGCAGACCGAGGAGTCGTTCGACGCCCAGGGCGACGCCGAGCGCGGTCAGCGGCCGCTGACCGTCCGGATGCGTGAAGTAGCGGGTTGTGCTGCGGGAGTTGCCGTTCGGATCCGTTCCCCGCATTTCGATCCGGACCTCCACGGCGCCCTGCGCGCCGCGGCGGCGGCCCGCGGATTCGCCGTTCGCGAAATCGAATCGGACGTTCGGTGCGCCGGTGGCGAGGGCGATGCTCGGCACGTCGAGGGTGGCGATGCTCTGGCCGGGCAGCGTCACGCCGTCGCCACTGGTGACCTCCGCCTGGGCCGCGGCGGCGTCGATCCAGGTGAAAACGCCGTCCCGGCGCACGAATCCGGAGGTGGTCGTTGCCATGAGGCGTTGCAGATCCGCCTGTGCCGCCGGTCCGCCGGCGTCCTTCTCATCGAGTACGGAGCTGACCCGGATGGTGTCGACGCGGTCGAACGCGCGGGCCGAGTCCATGGTCGCGAGCACGACGAGCCCCGCCAGATAATGGCTGGCAATCAGCATCGGCGCGGTGCCCGGCCGCTGGGACCAGGCGACCACCTCGGGTGCGGTGTCCACCATGCCGCTGGAAATGCCGAGGTAGGGCACCGCGTGGTCGAGCGCGTAGCGCAGTCCGTGCAGGTGGTTGTCCCATACTGCCGCGACCACCGCCGTGGGCTGGTAGTCGGCGGGCAGTCCGAGGCCCGCGCGGGTCAGATCGATGGTCACGGCGTCGGCCGTGCCGAGCTCGTCGGCGACCCGCCGGGCGCGCTCGAGATCGCGGCCCGCGAGGGTGAGCGGCAGCGTCGGATACCACTGTCGCAGCAGGGCGGCCGTGCCCGCGCCCGCCTGTCCCGAACCGCCCATGATCAGTACCGATGACGACTGTTCCATTGGAAGCTTCCTCTCACGTACTAAGCTACATTTTGTAACCTACACTTTGTAGCTTAGAGTGGAAGCCGAGCGCAAGGGAGGCCCGTGACCACGACATCGACTCGCCTGAGCAAGCAGGCCAGGCGGGAGCAACTGCTCGACACCGCGCTGGCGATGGTGCGCGCCCAGGGTGCGGACGCGTTGACGCTGCCCACCCTCGCCGAGGCCGCCGGGGTGAGCAGGCCGATCGTGTACTCGCATTTCGACACTCGGCCCGCCCTGCTGCTCGCGCTGTACCGGCGGCTCTACGAACGGCATCGGGCCGCGACCGCGGAGGCGCTGGATACCGCCGGATCCGACGCGACACAGATCGCCTGGGTCATGAGCGCCGCGTATTTCGGCTGTGCCGCCGATATGCCCGAGTTCACGGCCATCTCCGCTGCGCTGAAGGGCGATCCGGCGATGGACGCGGCCCAGCTCGAGATGCTCGACAGCTATACGGATCTGATGGCCGACGCCCTGCGACCACATTCCGGCCGGACCGGCCGCGACCTCCGGCTCCGCTGCGTCGGTCTGCTCGGTGCGGCCGAAGCCCTTGCCGCCGAGCTGAATCGGGGGCGCATCACGGTGGCTGCGGCGATCACGGCGCTGGCGGATCTGATCGTGGGCAGCCCCGGAGCCGGGTCTTCGGACTAGCTCCGCGCCGTTGTCCGTCGCCGGGACAGGGGAATTCGGGCATACCGCCACGGGGGTGAATCCCGCGGTCATTTGTGGCAGACTCAGCGCAAACGCACGCTACGGGGAGTTTGAAGGTCGCAATGGATCTCAGTGCCATCGAGCACCAGGTGGCAGCGGATCGGGCATCCGCGAGGGATCGTTCGGCCGAGGCCGAATTGCGATTGGCCGCCTCGCTGTGTGAATTCGCCAAGGCGCTCATCGCCACCAAAACCGATGGCTCCCGGGACCGCTCGGCCTCCGCGCTGGAACCCGCGCAGGAGGCCACGCTCATCCGGTTGCGCTGGCTCACCGCCGGTCATGTGACGGCCGTCTTCGCCAACGAGGTGCAGGAGGCGCTGCGGCTGTTCGAACTGGCGGCGCGCACCATCGGGCATCGCGAGCTGGCCACCCACACCATCCGCAATGCCTGTCACGCGTATCGGCAAGTGGCGCAGCAGTATCCGAACGCGGCGGCGGTGTGCGCGGACGCGCTGTCCAAATGCGGCGTGTGGTTGTGCCGGCTGGACCCCAACTCCGCGGTGGCCGCCTGCGAGGATGCCGTGCGCATCCGCGCCGCACTGTTCGCCGCCGATCCGGAACAGGCCAACCGCTACCTGTCGAGCCTCAACACCCTGTTGCGCACGCTCATGGTGGGGCGGCAGCGCAAGCAGGCGCTGTCGATGTACCGCGACACCTACGCCGCCGTCACCTCCCCGGCCATGACCCAGCGCCTGCGCGAAATCCGGATCGAGGACATCGGTTTCACCAGTAAGACCAGCACCGCGCTGCTCAAACTGGACTGCACCACGCTCGAGCGCGCGGGATATCTGACCCAGCAGCAGATCCTGTATCAGACCTCCGGTGACCTGGCCACCATCGAGGAGGTCAACTGGCAGCTCGCGCTGGTCGGCCTGAAACCCCTGGCCGCCGGGGCGCTCGCCGATCCGCCGTCCAAGCCGGTGGAGATCAGCACCTCCTTCGGGGCGCTGTCGGTGCGCTGCTCCTCGCGCAATGCCGTCACCCTGGTGCGCGCGGCCATCCTCGCCGCCTATTCCGCCGACGGCGCGCAGACCGTGCCCAGTACCGCCTACCTGGGCGTGGACGAAAAACACTGGAGCACTTTCGAACCCGAAACCAATACCGCCGAACGCCTGGGCGAGGACGTGATCCTCATCGAAAAGGTTTCCGAGCACTGGGTTTCGGTGAAGAGTCTGAACTGGGAGCTTGCCCCGGTCGGCAAACATCCTTTGGCGCTGCGGCTTTCCCAGGAATGGCCGGTGGTCTCGGTCACCACCACCGAACATATGTCCTATGAATTGTGCTGGTACGAGGGCGGTTCGGCTGTTCAGTACGCCGCCCTGGGTTTGCCGGCCGGGCAGATCGCGCTCGAAAAGCCCCTCGCACCTTTGGATTTCGCGGCGCTGTCGGATTACGGCGCGGATTACGCCTCCGAGACCCAGGTGCGCGCCGCATTCGGCAATACGGCCATGTTCGCGAAACTGACAAAACTGCCCGCCAGCGGTATCCGCCAGGCCGCGGAATCCGGGCCGCTGGAAGCGCACGGATCCAACATTCTCTACTTTCGAGCCGGTGTCGCATAACAGTGATGCGAATCACTCATGAACGGTAACCTGTTCTAACCCTGGCCGAGAGCGCTGCCCACGGAGGAAACTGGTCAGCCGAAAGGCCGTGGGCAGAA
This sequence comes from Nocardia acididurans, assembly GCF_016741815.1. Classification (GTDB taxonomy): domain Bacteria; phylum Actinomycetota; class Actinomycetes; order Mycobacteriales; family Mycobacteriaceae; genus Nocardia; species Nocardia acididurans. Next base: position 625,159 of record NZ_JAERRJ010000002.1, on the reverse strand, counting down.
AGGTTTCTCGGCCATGAGTTCCGCTCCGACCGCCCCACCATCGTCCGCGCCGCCGGCACCCACGCTGCTGACCGGTCTGTGGCAGCGCAAACTGCCGCACTACCCGGAAACCCCGGCGCGATCCTGGTACCTCTTCCTCGTCGTGATCGTCTCGATCGCCCTGTACTACCAGCTGTTCATCGCCGGAGCCGTGGGCAATGAGCTGATCGCCGACTTCGGGCTCACCTTCCGGTACTTCGTCGGAATCTTCATCGCGGGCGCGGCTTTCGGTGCGGCGGCCTCGGTGGCCGCGGGCCTGCTCGACCGGTGGGGGCGGGCCAATATCGTCGCCTACGGCACGGTCATCGTCTCGCTGCTGACCCTGCTCGCCGTACCGGCCACCACCACCAAGGAGTCGTATCTGGTGGTGTACTGCCTGGTCAGCATTGTGGAAGGCGCGGTGCTGGTGGCCACGCCCGCCCTGGTGCGCGACTTCTCGCCGCAGCTGGGCCGGGCCTCGGCCATGGGATTCTGGACGCTCGGGCCGGTGCTCGGCGCGCTGGTGACCACCGAGATCTCCGCCAGCACCCTCGATGATCATCCGGACTGGCAGTTCCACTACCGGCTGTGCGGCGCGATCTGTGTGGCCATCTCCATTCTCGGCTTGATCTGGCTGCGTGAGCTCAGCCCCGCGCTGCGCGATCAGATCATGGTGTCGCTGCGGGACAAGGCGCTCATCGAGGCGCGGGCGCGCGGGCTGAATGTGAGTGAGCTGGAACGCGATCAGTGGAAGCAGATGCTGAAGCTCAATATCGTCGGATCCGCCTTCGCCATCTCCATCTTCCTGGCGTTCTTCTACACCATCGTGTCGTTCCTGCCGGTGTACATGGCGACCAACTTCGGTTTCACCGCGGCGCAGGCCAATGCGCTGGGCAACTGGTACTGGATCGCGAACGCGCTGGCCCTGGTGCTGACCGGGATCGTGTCGGACTATCTGAAGGTCCGCAAACCGTTCATGATCTTCGGCGCGATCATCAGCATCATCGGCGTGTTCGTCTTCCTCGGGTACACCGATCGGCCGGGTACCGACTACTACACCTTCGCCATGGTTTTGAGCTTCATCGCCATCGGCACCGGCATCGCCTACTCCACCTGGATGGCCAGCTTCACCGAGACCGTCGAGAACCGCAATCCGGCGGCGACGGCGGTCGGGCTGGCGGTGTGGGGCGGCACGCTGCGGACCATCGTCACCTTCGTGCTGCTGGGTCTGCTGTTCGTGGTGACCGCGGCGGGCACGCTGGTGAACTACGGTCCGCGACTGCAGGAGATCGCCGGGAAGTACCACACGGAGATCGCGACCATTCAGAAGGTCGGCGCGGACAACATGGCGAAACTGGGTGAGAATCCGGGCGATCAGGATGTGCAGGCGACCGCGCTGGCCAAGCTCACCGGTGAAGCCCCGGCGGATATCAAGACGGTGCTGGCGCTGAACGCGAAGTTCGGGCCGGAACTGGCCGCCCTGCAGGCGGTCGACACGCAGACCGTGACCGCGCTGTTCACCAATCCCAATGATCAGGCGGCGGCGGCCAATGCGGTCGGTCAGATTTCGCGGAAGCTCAATATCCCGGCGGATCAGGCCGCGGCGAGATTGGCCGGGGCACAGCAGATTCCGGTGAACGAACTGGCGGTCGCCTCCCGGCTGGGGGCCTCGGTGACCACGGCGGGTGAGCAGCTGCAGGCCGTGGCCGCGATTCCGGCCGAAGATCGGCAGTACCTGTCCGACCACGCCACCGAAGTGCAGCAGGCGCGGCAGGATTCGGCCGAGCAGTGGAAGACCTGGTGGTGGATCTGCCTCATCGCGCAGGTGTTGTTCCTGCCGTTCGTCTTCCTGATGTCCGGGTTCTGGAGCCCGCGCAAGGCGGAGGAGGCCGCCGCCGCGCACGAGGCGGCCGTGGATCGCGAACTGGCACAGCTGGCCCCGGAGCCCGTCCGGTACAGTTAATGAAGTGCAATCGATCAACCCTGTGGCCGCGACTTTCGATCTGCTCGGCGATCGGCTGACGCTGACGGTCCTGCGGTACGCGTTCACCGATCACGCGCAGCGGTTCACCCAGTGGGCCGACCGCACGGGCGCGCCGCCCGCCGTGCTCACCGCACGGCTGGCGGCGCTGGTGGAAGCCGGTGTGCTGGAACGCGCGCCGCGCACGGGCGAGCGGTTCGAATACCGGCTCACCGCACTGGGCGTGGCCACCTGGGAGATTCTGGTCGGTGTGTGGTCGTGGCAGCGGGAGTGGACGGCGCACGGGGTGCTGCTGCCGGAATTCCTGCACACCGACTGCGGGCACCGCGGTCCGCCGGTGGTGATGTGCCGAGGCTGCGGGCGCACCGTCACCGCGTTCGACACCGAGGTGGAACTGGATCGGGATGCGCTGTGGCACATCACCTCCGGGCGGCGCAGGTCGGCGGGACAGGCGGGTGGGGACGCCGGTTTCGGGGAGATCATGGAGGCGCTGGGGGACCGGTGGAGTGCCTCGATCACCGGGCTGGCGCTGGCCGGGGTGCGGCGGTTCTCGGATTTCCGCGCGGCACTGAACATGTCGCCGACCACCTTGACCGAGCGGTTGAATCGCCTGGTGGCCGCCGGGATTCTGCGGCGGGCCGAAGACGGCGGGCGGGAATACCGGTTGACGCCGCGCGGCCGGGCGCTGTTCGGGGTGTTCGCCTTTCTGCTGGCCTGGTCGCGGCGAGCGTACCCGGAGGTCGAGGCGGCGGCTGCCGGGCTGCTGATCCGGCACAAGGAATGCGGTGTGGCGTTGGAGCCCGGCCTGCGGTGTCGCGGGTGTGAATGCGAGATCGGGCGTACCGATGTGGGATTCGAATCCCTCCCGGCCGCCGGCGGCGCCGATCCGGTCGAGCCTTGACAGCCCTCGATGAGACGCGTATCACTTCAGTAACTGTACTGAATCTGCCGGAGCCGCTACGGCCCGGCCGTTGGAGGCGTCGCTCATGCCGCTCAATGAAGAACTCATCGCACCCGCCGCCGAGGCACTGACCAATCCGTACCTCGAAGGTCCCTACGCGCCGCAGGCGCACGAAATCACCCGCACCGCACTGGAAGTGCTGTCGGGCGAACTGCCCGCCGACCTCGACGGGGTGTATGTGCGCAACGGCCCGAACCCGCAGTTCGCGCCGCTGGGCCGCTACCACTGGTTCGACGGCGACGGCATGCTGCACGCGGTGCATTTCGAGAACGGCCGCGCCACCTACCGCAACCGGTATGTGCGCACCGCCGAATTCGAGGCCGAGCGGGCGGCGGGAACGGCGTTGTGGCGCGGCGTGATCGAGCCGTGGGACGGCAATCCGGCCGGCGACCGCCGCGAACGCAACTCCGCTAATACCGATCTGCTCTACCACCACGGCAACCTGCTGGCCCTGTGGTACCGGGCGGGCAAGCCGTACGCGGTGGACCCGATCAGCCTGGAGACGCGCGGTATCGACACCTTCAACGGCACACTGCCGGGCGAGGTTTCGGCGCACGCCAAGGTCGACGAGCGCACCGAGGAACTGCTCTTCTTCGACTACGGCATCAATGCCCCGTACCTGCGCTACGGCGTCGCCGACGCGGGCGGCACGGTCACCCACTTCACCGGCCTCGAAATTCCCGGCCCACGGTTGCCGCACGATATGGCCATCACCGAGAACCATTCGATTCTCATGGACCTGCCCCTCTACAACGATCCCCGGGCCGCGGCGGCGGGCCGGTTCAAGATCTTCTTCGACCGCACGCTGCCCAGCCGATTCGCGGTGCTCCCGCGCTACGGCCAAGGCGCACAGGCGAAATGGTTCGAAGCCGAGCCCGGCTACATCTACCACACAGTCAACTCCTGGGAGGAGGGCGACGAGATCGTGCTGGTCGTCTGCCGGGTCACCGAACCCAGCCCCGTCTCCGACCGCGCCCACCCCCTCGCGCAACTGCTCGCCTACCTGCGCCCCGAAGCGAAACTCCACCGCTACCGCTTCAACCTGCGCACCGGTGTCACCCGTGAGGAGACCCTCGACGACGTCAACACCGAATTCCCCGCCATCGCACAGTCTTGCACCGGCCACCCCGGCCGCTACTCCTATCAGATGCGCCTCTCGGTGGATCGCACCATGATCTTCGACGCCGTCATCAAATACGACATCCGCACGGGCACAAAGGAAACCGCCCCCTTCGGCGACGGCATCTACGGCAGTGAACTCACCGTCGTCCCCCGCCCCGGCGCGACCGCCGAGGACGACGCCTGGCTCACCATGTTCGCCCACGACAACCACACCGGCCTGGCCGAACTCTGGATCTACGACGCCGCGAACCTCACCACCGGCCCCGTCTGCCGCCTCGGCATCCCCACCCGAGTCCCGCTCGGCTTCCACGCCACCTGGGTCAGCGGCGACCGCATGCGCGCCGCCGCCCAACCCCTCGGCTGAAAAGGATTGCGCGCGTGTCTGATCCGCTACTCAGCGTCAGCCTGCCCTACTGGCAGGACCGCGACCCCATGGACGCTCTCCTGGTAGCCGAAGCCGCCGAAGACCTCGGCTACGACCGCCTCTGGCTCGGCGAAATGGCCACCTTCGACGCCCTCGCCCTGGCCACGGCGATCGGCCGGACACCCGGCCGCATGCCGATGTGTATCGGTCCGCTGGCCGTGAATGTCCGGACGCCGATGACCATAGCGATGGGCATCGCGAGCGTGGCGGCCTTGACCGACCGCACGGTATCCGTCGCGCTGGGCACCTCGAGCGACGTCGTAGTCCACGACTGGCATGGCCGCGAAAGAAACAGAGCCACCGCTCATCTCGAAGAATCCACCCGGATCGTGCGAACACTGTTGTCCGGTGCCAAAGCGAACTTCGAGGGTGTGGCACAGCGCAGCCACGGCTACCGACTGCGGCTGCCCGTGCCCCGGCCGGGGCCGGGCGATTCGGACTCGGCGGCGCTGCGCGCGGGCATGTCTCCTCATGCGGCCGATACGAGCATGTGCGAGCGCCCGGAAGCGGTCAGCGCGGTGCGGCCGCCGACCATCGACGTACACCGGTCGGCCGATGCCTGCGAGATAGCGGTTGCCGCCTTCGGCGCGCGGGCGCTGGCCGTGGCGGGCCGGTTCGGGGATCGAGCGGTGCTGAACCTGGTCACGCCACAGCAGGTGTCCCGATGTGCCGAAGCGATAGCGGAATCCGCGTGGGCGGCGGGCCGCCCGACCCCGCCCGTCTCGGTGTGGGTGACCGCCGCCGCCGACCCGACCGCCGAAGAGTGGGCAACGGCCCGCCGGGGCGTCGTGGCCTATCTGCGTGCCCCCGGCTACGACGCCATGTTCCGTGCCGCCGGTTTCGCCGACATTGTCGACGCGGCGCACCACGGCACTCACCCGCGCGAACTGCTCGCGGCCGTACCCGATGCGCTCGTCGCGGCGGTCGGAATGTTCGGTGATGCCGCGACCCTGGCCACCAGGCTTGCCGCCTTCCGAGCCGCAGGCGCGGACGAAGTGGTCGTGGTCCCGTTGACCTCGCCCGGCGACCCCGCAGGTCGCCGGACACTGGCCACCCTGGCGGCCTTGCCCCGCGAGGAAACCAGCGACCCGAGCGATCGCTCCGAAAGCCTTGCGGGGAAGCTTCCATGAGCCCCGATTCAGGCCGACGGCCGCGATCAAGCCACCGGCCGGAGGCGCCGGCGGCAACCGCGGTCGCGAAAGCTCCCACGCCACCACCACCGGACTCGACGATCAACGGGACCGGGTGGCCGGAGCGCGCCGGCAGCTGCTGTCACCCGATGCCACTGACCGCTGAATCCGGCTCCGAGCAGGTGGTCGAGGCGTTCACGCCGAATACACGTTCCTACCGAACACCTACGAGTACGCGGGGAATCCGATGACCCAACCATCCACTTGCCACCCCGAAAGCACCGTGCGGGAGTATCTCGAGCGGGGGTGGTGGACTTCCGATACGTTGCCGGGGATATTCCGGGGTCGGGTGGCGGCCGCGCCCAGGGCGCTCGCCCTGTCCGATCCGGCCAATCTCGCGGAGCTCACCGGTGCGTCGCCGCGCACGCTGACCTGGCGTGAGCTCGACGAGCAGGTCGGGGATATCGCGGCGGTGCTGTTCGCGCACGGCGTGCGGCAGGGGGACGCCGTGGCGGTGCTGGTGCCGAATTCGATTGTGCTGACGGCTACGTATCTGGCGCTGTGGCGGTTGGGGGCGGTGGCCACGCCGATGCCGGTGTCGTATCGGCGGCATGAGATCTCCGGGATTGTGGCCGCGACCGGAGCAGTTGCGATCGTGACAGTGGGGGCGCTCGCCGGGCGGGAGCTCGCGGCCGAGGCGTTGTCGGTGGTGGGGGAGGGAGCAGTGCTCGCCCTCGGGCCCGGTGTGCCCGACGGTGCGGTGGAGATCGGCCCACCGGGGGACGAAGCGCGGAAGTTGTTCGGGGAGTACGAATCCGGGCTCTCGGTGTCGGTGAACGATCGGGTGACAGTGTGCTGGACCAGTGGAACCGAGGCCGCGCCCAAAGGGGTGCCGCGGTGTCATGCGGATTGGCTGGCCATTGCGCGGGGGGTGCAGGACGGGCTGGGGGTCACGCCGGAATCGGTGGTGCTCAATCCGTTTCCGATGGTGAACATGGCGGGGTTCGCGGCGGCGTTTCTGCCGTGGCTGCTGGCGGGTGGGCAGCTGGTGCAGCATCATCCGCTGGATCTGCCGGTGTTCTTCGGGCAGATCGCCGCGCATCGGGTGACGCATACGAGTATGCCGCCCGCACTGCTGACCATGCTGTTGCAGAACGAGAGTCTGCGTGCGCGAGCGGATTTGAGCTCGCTGCGGACGGTGGGCTCCGGGGGTGCGCCGTTGCCGCCGTCGGTGGTGCGACGGTGGCAGGAGGAGTTGGGGATCTCGGTGCTCAATTTCTTCGGGTCCAATGAGGGGGTGAGCCTGCTGGGGGCTCCCGTCGACATTCCGGATCCGGAGGTTCGCGCCCAGCATCTGCCGAATTACGGTGCGGACGGAGTGAATTGGTCGACCGGGTTGGCGCGGAGCACCGCGGTCAAGCTGGTGGATGTCGTCACCGGGGAGACGGTGACCGAACTCGGTGGGCGCGGGGAGCTTCGGATGCGGGGGCCCGCGGTGTTCGGTGGGTACCTGCCGGGGACCGCGACCACCGAACCGTTCGATGCGGAGGGATATCTGTGCAGCGGAGATGTTTTCGAGCGGTGCGGTGACGATGGGCGGTATCTGCGGTTCGTGGAGCGGGTGAAGGAGATCATCATCCGGGGTGGCATGAATATCGCGCCCGCCGAGATCGAAGGACTGTTCGCCGACCACCCCGCGATCGCCGACGTGGCCGTGGTGGGGTATCCGGATTCCGTACTGGGGGAACGGTGTTGCGCCGTGGTGGTGCCCGCGCCCGGGGCGAGCGTCACCCTCGAGGATCTGGTGGCCCATCTGCGCGCCCGGGACGTGGCCTCGTTCAAGCTGCCCGAGCGGCTGGAGATCGCGGAATCCCTGCCGCGTAATCCGGTGGGCAAGCTGTTGCGCCGCGAACTGCGCGAACGTCTCTGATCCAACGATTCTCAGGAGTTCAGCATGTCCACCGCCGTACATATCCTGGGCGGCAGCCAATCCGATTTCGCCGTGAACTGGCATCGCGCCGGTCTCGGCTTCGACGCGCTCATCGGTTCCGTGCTCGAGGACGCCTTCGATGCCGCTCGCGTGGTACCCGCCGATATCGGAGTCATACACGTGGGCAATGCCTTCGGGCAGCTGTTCACCGGTCAGGGGCAGCTCGGCGGCATGCCCGCCACCGTGTATCCGGACCTGTGGGGCGTCCCGGCCACCCGGCACGAGGCGGCCTGCGCCTCCGGCAGCACCGCCGCCCTGGCCGCCATGTCCGACCTCGAATCCGGTCGCTACGACTGCGCCCTGGTCCTCGGCGCGGAACTGGAGAAGACGGTCCCCGGTGGGCAGGCGGCGAAATTCATGGGTGCGGCCGCCTGGGCGGGTCACGAAGCGCAGGACACCGATCTGGTGTGGCCGGCCCAATTCGCCGCCATCGCAGCCGAATACGATCGGCGCTACGGGCTCGATCCCGCGCATCTGCGAGCGGTGAGTGAACTCAATATCGCGAATGCCCGGCTGAATCCGCTGGCGCAGACCCGGGATTGGCAGTTCACGCCGGACAGTTTCACCGCCGACGACACCGCCAACCCGCCTGTCGCGGGCCTGCTCCGCCGCCAGGATTGCAGTCAGATGACCGACGGCGCGGCGGCCGTTGTTCTGGTCTCCGATCGATTCCTGCGGCAGCGCAACGATTTACGCCCGACCGCCACCATCACCGGCTGGGGTCATCGGACAGTGGGCCTGCCGTTGGATCAGAAGCTCGCTGCCTCGGCTGCGGACGACTACGTCTTCCCGCATGTCCGCCGCACGATCCTCGATGCCCTGAGCCGCGCCGGACTCCCGGGCATCACCGCGGTCGACGCCGTCGAAGTGCACGACTGCTTCTCCATGTCGGAGTACCTGGCCATCGACCATCTCGGCATCACCGCGCCCGGCGAGAGCTGGAAGGCCATCGAATCCGGTGAGATCGCCAGGGATGGAAGCCTTCCCGTGAATCCCGGCGGCGGCCTGATCGGCATCGGACACCCGGTGGGAGCCACCGGGGTCCGCATGCTGCTCGACGCCTTCAAGCAGGTGACCGCCCAGGCAGGCGGCTACCAGCTCCCGGACGCGCGTCGGGTCGCCACCCTGAATATCGGCGGAAGCACCACCACGGCAGTGAGTTTCATCGTCGAAGCGGTCTAGAGCGAGGTGGCTGGGCCGGCGAAGATCAGGCCGCCGTCGACGAGCAGGTCCTGCCCGTTGACATAGGACGCCTCCCCGGAGGCGAGGTAGGCGACGGCCGCCGCCACCTCCTCGGAGGTCCCCACCCGCCCGGCTGCCACCGACGCGCCGGCCGCCGCCTGGCCCTCGGCGGACAGCTCGGATCGGAAGGCCGGGGTGTCGATGAACCCGGGGCTCACCGAGTTCACCCGAATTCCCCTGGGCGACAGTTCGGCCGCCAGCGACCGCGCCAGATTGTGCACGGCCGCCTTGGACGCGGAGTACAGCGCCGACCCCGGCACTCCGCGACGCGGGGCGAACGAGGCGTTGATGACGATCGCCGCGTGATCGGGGAGCAACGGCAGCGTCTTCTGGATGGTGAAGAACGCACCTTTGAAATTGGTATCCAGCACCCGGTGGAACTCGGTCTCGGTCACCGCCTCGATGGGCTGGAAAGCGCCGATGCCCGCATTGGCGAACACCACGTCGAGTCGCCCGAACCGGGTGCGAACAAGCTCGGCCAGCGCGTCGAGGTCGGCGAGATTCGTGGCATCCCCGGCGACTCCGGTCACCCGTTCGCCGAGTTCCTCGACCGCCGCGTCCAACCGGGCCTTGTCGCGTCCGGTGATGATCACCTGTGCGCCCTCGGCGCGCAGCCGCCGCGCGGTGGCCAGCCCCATCCCGCTGGTGCCGCCGGTGATGAGTGCGATCTTGCCGTCGAATCGGAAACTGTTCTGCGTCATGGCAACAGCGTGCCGACGCGCGCGAGAGGTATACAGTGCGCGTTTATCGTAGGCCTGGCACCACCCGGATAATCCGTCCGCCGCAGCTCGCGTCATGGCAGCAAGGCCGCCGTCGCAGCTCGCGTCATGGTGGTCAGGCGGCCGTGACCCACGCCGGGACGGCCGTCAGGCCGGTGCCGCGAGGCGCAGGTTGCGCAGCCGAGCCAGGCGCAGTGCCGTCTCGGTGCCGGGTTTCGGGTTGTAGAGCACCACCGACCAATCCGGCCGGTCGCTGACCGTCAGCGTGATCGCGTCGAAGAACAGCTCCCCGATCTCGGGATGCCGCAGCGCGTTCACCGCCTGCACCGGCACTCCCACCTCGTGGCGCGCCCACAGCTCCGCGAACTCCGGGCTCTCGGAGCCGAGTTGCGCCACCACTCGCCGGAACTCCGGGTCACCCGGCGCGTGCGCCGCGTCGGAGCGATAGGCGGCGGCCACGGCAGGCGCCGCCGATTCCCAGATCTCGCGCATGGCCAGATAGCGCGGACTGGTGAAGAAGGTGATCAGGCAGTTGCGCGGGGTCCCGTCGAAGCCCATGACCGCGCGAGCGGTGTCGTTGTAGGCCAGCACATTCCAGTACCGATCGCGCAGCAGCGCGGGCTGTTCGGCCCAGGAGTCGAGCAGTTGCCGCATTTCCGGCGTGACCTCGCCGCCTCCCGCGCCACCGAGGGGCGGCGGGTTCAGTCCGGCCAGCAGATACAGGTGCGCCCGTTCGGGTTCGGCGAGCCGCAGCGCGCCCGCCACCGCGTCCAGGACATCCGCCGACACCGTGATATCGCGCCCCTGTTCGAGCCACGTGTACCAGGACACCCCGACCCCGGCCAGCACCGCGACCTCCTCGCGCCGCAGCCCCGGTGTGCGCCGTCGGCCGGAGCCGGGAATTCCGACCTCGCCGGGGGTGAGCCGTTCGCGCCGGCTGCGCAGGAAATCCCGGAGCTGCGCACGCCGGAGCTGTGCGGATTCGCTGGTCATACGCCACGCTAACAAGGATGCCGGTGGCCCGGAACCCCCGCTCGTCGCGGTGACGCGCAGCTGACACCGGGATGAATTCTGCGTGCGTGAAAAACCCTGTGGCGCAATCGGGTCCATCGAACAGACCGCTCGGTTACCGTGACTGTTGCGGTCGTTGTGCCGAATCTCTCCGGCACATCCACCGCCGAGGGAGGTGCCGACGAGCTAGCCCGCGGGATCGCGCACCGCGCCCCGATCGGCCGAGGTGGCCAGGAGGGCGTAGGTGCGCAGTGCGAGAGAGACCTGCCGGTCGCGGGCGCGCGGCCGGTAGCCGCCGTCGGCCTCCACCGCCGTGCGGCGCGCGGCGATCTCCTCCTCGTCGACTTCGAAAGTCAGGGTCCGTGAGGGGATGTCGATGCAGAGGATGTCGCCGTCGCGCACCAGGGCCAGTGGACCGCCGGCGGCGGCCTCGGGGGAGATGTGCCCGATGGACAGGCCCGAGGAACCACCCGAGAACCGGCCGTCGGTGACGACGGCGCACTTGTCCGCCAGGCCGCGACCCTTGAGATATGCGGTGGGATACAGCATTTCCTGCATGCCGGGTCCGCCGCGCGGGCCCTCGTAGCGGATCACCAGCACATCGCCGGGGCGCAGCCTGCCGGTGAGGATGGCATCCACCGCCTCCTCCTGTGATTCGGCCACGACGGCCGGGCCGGTGAAGGTGTGCATGGATTCGTCCACGCCCGCGGATTTCACCACCGCGCCGTCGGGGGAGAGGTTGCCGCGCAGCACGGCCAGTCCGCCGTCGCGGGAGAAGGCGTGCGCGACATCGTGAATACAGCCCTCGGCGGCGTCCGCGTCGAGGGAATCCCAGCGTTCGGATTGCGAGAACGCGGTGGCGGAACGCTTTCCGCCCGGCGCGGCATGGAACAGTTCGACTGCTCGGTCCGAGGGGGCGGGTCCGCGCACATCCCATTCGCTGAGCCACTCGGTGAGCGAATCCGCGTGCACCGCATGCACATCCCGGTGCAGCAGGCCCGCGCGGTCGAGTTCGCCGAGCAGGGCGGGCATTCCGCCGGCGCGGTGCACGTCCTCCATCAGGTAGCTGCCGTTGGGCGCCACCTTGCACAGGCACGGCACCTGCAGCGACATCTTCTCGATATCGGTGAGCGTGTAGTCCAGGCCGGCCTCCTGCGCGGCGGCCAGCAGGTGCAGCACCGTGTTGGTGGAGCCGCCCATGGCCAGATCGAGGGCCATGGCATTGTCGAAAGCCTTGGCGGAGGCGATGTTCCGGGGCAGCACCCGGTCATCGTCGGCGTCGTAGTAGCGGCGGGTCAGCTCCATGACCGTATGCCCCGCCGCCTCGTACAGCTCGCGGCGGGCGGTGTGAGTGGCCAGGGTCGTGCCATTGCCCGGCAGTGCCAGGCCCAGCGCCTCGGTGAGGCAGTTCATCGAATTCGCGGTGAACATACCCGCGCAGGAGCCGCAGGTGGGGCAGGCGTTCTCCTCGATGAGCGCCATATCCGCATCCGACACCTGGGGCGCGACGGCGGCCGCCATGGTGGTGATGAGATCCAGGCGGCTGCGCACGGTGCCGTCCACCAGCACGGCGGTGCCGCCCTCCATGGGGCCGCCGGAGACGAACACCGTGGGGATGTTCAATCGCATGGCCGCCATGAGCATGCCCGGAGTTATCTTGTCGCAGTTGGAGATACACACCAGGGCGTCCGCGCAGTGCGCGTTCACCATGTACTCGATCGAATCCGCGATGAGATCGCGCGACGGTAGCGAGTACAGCATTCCGCTGTGCCCCATGGCGATTCCGTCGTCGATGGCGATGGTGTTGAACTCGCGCGGGATGCCGCCGGCCGCGCGCACCGCCTCGGAGACGATCCGCCCGACCGGCTGCAGGTGGGTGTGCCCCGGCACGAACTCGGTGAAGCTGTTGGCGACGGCGATGACGGGCTTGCGCCCGATATCGGCCGAGGGCACCCCGCTGGCGCGCATGAGGGCGCGGGCCCCCGCCATATTCCGGCCGTGCGTGACCGTTCGTGAACGCAATTCCGGCACGACGCCACCTCCTGACAATCTGCAACCGTACGGTTGGAGTTTGACATAGAGTCGGGTCAACTGCAACCGTACGGTTGCAGATGGTTGGATGGACCACATGGCGTGGGATACCGAGGGAACCAAACGGCGGCTGCTCGAGGCAGCGGTGCACGAATTCGCCGAACGCGGACCCGACGGGGCCCGCGTCGCCGCCATCGCCACCCGCGCGGGCATCAACAAGGAACGCATCTACCAGTACTTCGGCGACAAACGCGGGCTGTTCGAGGCCGTGCTCACCGATCAGCTCGAACAGCTCGCGGCGGCCAGCCCGCTCAGCGCCGACCATGCCGGGGATCTGGCCGAGTACGCCGGGCACGTCTTCGACTACCACCGCACCCACCCGCAGTTCCTGCGCCTGCTGCACTGGGAGGGCCTGCAGCAGCAGGACGGTGAACTGCCCGCCGCCTCGGCGCGCGCCTCGCACTACGCGGAGAAGGTGGCCTCGCTGGCGGCGGCACAGCGGGCCGGTGCCCTGCCCGACGAGGTCGCGCCCGGATATCTGCTGTACGCGGTCGCGGCTCTGGCGGCCTGGTTCTTCGCGGTGCCGCAGGTGGTCCGGATGATCCTCGGCGCGGACACCGATGATCCGGACGCCCTGCGGGCCGCGCTGGTCGCACTGGTGCGGCGACTCGAGATCCGCGCCTAGCGCTTCAGCAATTCCCTTGTGGCGCGGACGATTTCGGTGGGATCCTCCTCGGCCATGAAATGTCCGCAGGTGACGGTCTCGTGACGCAGGTCCGGAGCCCAGGCGCTCCACACGGACCGCGCGTCGAAGCCCAGCGCCGAACCCCAGTCCTGCTGCACCACGGTCACCGGCATGCGCAGCGTGGTGCCCGCCGCCCGATCGGCCAGGTCGTGATCGACGTCGATGTGGGCGGAGGCGCGGCAATCGGCCACGATGGAGGGCACCGCCGCCCGCGACGCCGCCAGATACGCCGCGCGGACATCGGCCGGGATGGCCTCCGGGTGCTGCGCCCAGCTCTCGAGGAAGTAGCCGAAGAACGCGTCCGGATTCGCGCCGATGAGCTGTTCGGGCATGCCCTGCGGCTGGGCCATGAGGAACAGGTGGAAGGCGACGGCGGCGGTCCGGCCGTGCAGGATCTCCCAGGAGTCGACGGTCGGCAGCACATCCAGGGACAGCAGATGGCTCACCCGCTCGGGATGGTCGAGAGCGGTGCGAATCGCCACCAGCGCGCCGCGGTCGTGCCCGGCCAGCGCGAACCGGTCATGGCCGAAAGCCTGTGCGAGAGCGACGATATCGTTGCCCATGGTGCGCTTGGCGTAGGTCGTGCCGTCGGTGTCGATCGGCTTGTCGCTGTCGCCGTAGCCGCGCAGGTCCGGGCAGATCACGGTGTGCTCAGCCGCCAGCTCCGCGGCCACATGCCGCCACATGAGATGGGTCTGCGGCAGCCCGTGCAGCAGCACGATCGGACTGCCCTGTCCGGCGACCGCGACCTGGAGCGCCACGCCGTCGGCGACCGTGACGCGCTGGTAGTCGAACCCGGGAATGCGGAGGGACATCGGTATTCCTTTCGATGATTGCTCGGTCGCACCGAGCCTGGCCGAGGGCGCTCAGCGGCCGGTCAGCATCGAGTCAGCAGGGTGATCAGCAACCGCGCAGCGGCGGTCCGGCGGGCGCGGCGGGCACACCGATAGAGTCGGCAGGCGTGGCGTACTTTCAGGTGCTCGGCCCGCTGCGGGCGGTGGACGAGCGCGGCGCGCTGCCGCTGAAGGGCCCGCGCCACCGTGCCCTGCTGGCACGCCTGCTCATCGCCGGCGAACGCGTGGTCCCCGTCCATCAGCTCGTCGACGACCTGTGGGAGGACCCGCCGCGCGACCCCGTCGGCACCCTCCAGACCTTCGTCTCCGACCTGCGCCGCATCCTGGAACCGAACAGACCACCCCGGCACCCGGCGACGATCCTGGTGACCGAGGCCCCCGGCTACGCCCTGCACCCGGACGGCCTCGACAGCCGCCGCTTCGAGAACCTGGTCCGCGAATCCGGCGACCTGCTCGCCGCGGGCGCACCGGCGGTAGCCGCGGCCTTCGGCGCACCGGGCAATATCTTCGATGCCGCCCCGGCCCTCTGGCAGGGTCCGGCCTACGCCGAATTCGCCGAGCGCCCCTGGGCCCGTGCCGAAATCGCCCGCCTGGACGAATTACGCCTGCTGGCAATCGAACAGCGCGCCTCCGCCCTGGTGATCCTCGGCCGCTACACCGAGGCCGCCGCCGTCCTCGAAGCCCATCTCGCCGCGCATCCGCTCCGCGAGAACGGTTGGCACACCTTGGTCCTCGCGCTCTACCGCGCGGGAAGGCAGGCCGATGCGCTGGCTGCCCTGCGTACGGTCCGAGACCGGCTGCGCACCGAACTCGGCATCGACCCCGGCCCTGCCCTGCGCGCCCTCGAAACCGCCGTCCTCGCCCAATCCCCGGACCTCGCACCCGAGCCGGCAGCCGTCACCATCCCCGCCCACCCTGCCGGAATCCCCAAACCCGCGCTGTTCGTCGGCCGTGCACCGCAATTGGCTCTGCTGCATTCCGCCGCCGAGACCGTCTCGCGGCGCGACAAGCCGGTCCTCGCCCTGATCTCCGGCACCGAGGGCGCGGGCAAAACCGCACTGGCGGAGGTCTTCTCGGCCGAACTGGCCGAGCAGGGATGGGCCACCGCCTGGGGCCCGAGTCCCGAGGATCGCGGCACGCCCCCGAACTGGCCGTGGACCCGCATTCTGGAGCGTCTCACGCCCGAGTTCCCGTTCACCCGGCACGATTCCGTCGAACCCGACAGCTCGGACCCGGTGGTGGCGCGCTTCCAGGCGCACCAGGCCGCCGTGGACTACCTGCGATCGGTGGCCCGACAAGCCCCACTGCTCGTGGTCTTCGACGATCTGCACTGGGCAGGTGAGGAAACCCTCGACCTGCTGATCGCGCTGTCCGCCGCGCCCATGGACGGCCCGCTGCTCCTCGTCGCCGCGTATCGAGGCACCGACACGAATGCCGCGCTGACAGCGGCCCTCGCGCGCCTGGCCCGAGCGGAACCGCTGCGCCTGCAGCTCCACGGCCTGAGCGAGCCGGAAACCGCCGACCTGGTGCGCGCCCTGGCCGGAACCGGCGTGAGCGACAGCACGGTGCACCGAATCCATCGGCGCGGCACCGGAAATCCGTTCCTCACCAGAGAGCTCGCCCGCCTGCTGAGCGAAGAGGGTGCCGACGCCCTGACCGCGGTACCGCCCGGCGTCCGGGATGTGGTGCGGCACCGCCTGTCCCGCATTCCCGAACCGGAACGCACCGTGCTGCAGCAGGCGTCGGTGCTCGGCGTCGAGGTTGACGCCGAACTGCTGACCGAGGTGTCCGGAGACCCGCCCGGCGTCCTGGCCGCGGTGGAGGCCGCGTCGCGCGCCGAGTTCCTCACCGAATCCGACACGACCACAGTCGCTTTCACACACGCGCTCGTCCGTGACGTGGTGTACCGCGACATCCCCGCCCTGCGCCGCTCGCTCTGGCACACCCGAGCCGGGGAACTGCTGGAGCGGCGCGGCACCGCCGATGCCGCGCTACTCGCCCACCACTTCGTCAGCGCCGCAACGCGATCCACCGCCGCACAGGCCGCCCGCTACGCCACCGCGGCCGCCCGAGCCGCGGAACAGGTCTTCGCACCCCATGAGGCAGCCCGCTGGTGGGGTGACGCGGTGGCCGCCTACGACCGGCTCGGTGCTGCCGGATCCGGCATCGACTCCGCGCCCGCGCCACTATCGCGCGGCGGATCTGCTGGTGCGGCAGGATCGTCCAGCGGATCTGCTGGTGCGGCTGGATCGTCCGGCGGGTTCGCTGGTGGGGCTGGATCGTCCGGCGGGTTCGCTGGTGGGGCTGGATCGTCCGGCGGGTTCGCTGGTGGGGCTGGATCGTCCGGCGGGTTCGCTGGTGGGGCTGGATCGCGCGGTGGATCCGCTGTCACACCCCGTCTCCTTCGCGATGATTCGGCTGGACGCGTGCCGTTCGAATCGACCGGACAGGACTCCCCGGGCGCGCGGGTGGCGCACCCCCATGATGGGCACGAGGCGATCGACAACCCGGCAGGGTTCGATGCGGGTGCGCTGGTGCTCGGGGGTTCGTCCGTGGCGTCGAATACCGCTGCGCCCCATGACCTACGCGGTGATTTCGGTGTCGCAGCCGAACGCGGTGCGCGGAGTGGTTCCGAGGGCGGCGCGGATCTCGTGCGGGATCGGTTGATGGCGCTGACGGGGCTGATTCGCGCGCTCGCGGTGACCGGCCGGTTGGCCGAGGCCCGGTGGTATCGCGGTGCGGCACTGCGGACGGCGCGGGGTCTGGCCGACCCGGAGGTCGCCGCGCGGGTGGTCGTCGCCTTCGATGTGCCCGCGGTGTGGACGGATACCGATGATCCCCGGCTGGCCGATCAGGTGGTGGCCACCGCCGAATGGGCGCTGCGCGAACTGCCCGACGCCGACCGGGAACTGCGCTGCCGGTTGCTGGTGGCCATCGCCCTCGAGCTCCGGGCAGCCGGCACCGAACGCGCCCGGACGGCCATCGCCGAGGCGGAAACTCTTGCCGCTGCACTGGACCGGCCGTCCCTGCGCGCGCTCGTCCGCAACGCACAGTTCATGCAGACCTTCCACCGTGCGGGCCTGGCGCCCGAGCGAGCCCGCATCGGCGCGGACCTGATCGAGCTCGCCCGGGCGCACGATCTGGTGACCTTCGAGGTGCTGGGGCAGCTGATCCGCATCCAATCATTCAGCGCCATGGCGGATTTCGATGCCGCCGACACTGCCGCCCGCGCCGTCGACGCCCTGGCGGAGCGCTACGACCTACCGCTGGTGGGAGTGTTCACGGCGTGGTACTCGGCTCTGCGCCAATCGATTACGGGAACGAGCGCCGAGGCCGAGGCCGCGTATCGCTCGGCGTCGGCGGCCTTTGCGCCCACGGCGATGCCGGGCCTCGCCGACGGCCTGCTCCCGCTCGCACTGCTGTGCGTCAGGCTTCGGCACGGGTTGGCGGTGGATCAGGATCCCGGCACCGAGTGGGGGCCGCACGAGCCGTGGGTGCGGCCGCTCATCCTGCTCGAGCGCGGCGTGCCCGGCGCGGCGCGCGATGCTGTTCTCGCCCTGCCGGATCCGCCCGCGGATCTGCTGCTGGAGCTGCGGCTGTGCCTGGTGGCCAGGGCCGCGCTGGCCCTCGGTGAGCAGCCCCTCATCCGGCGCATCCACGACCGATTGCGTCCTGCCGCAGCCGAACTCGCGGGCGCCGGAACCGGGCTGGTCACGCTGGAGCCGGTGGAGCATTACCTCGAGCTGTTGGCCGCGGCGCTCGCCGAGTGACCGGCCCTACCCGCCCACGGCCTCGGCCAACGCGGGCAGCACCTCGGAGCAGCCTGCCTCCAGTTTCACCGTGGCCAGCTCGTCGCCGCGAGTCCGCCCTCGGTTCAGGATCACCACGGGCCGACCGGATTTGGCGGCGCGGCGGGCGAAGCGGAGGCCGGACATGACCGTGAGGGAGGAGCCCGCCACCAGCAGGGCGTCACAGCTCTCGACCAGGTCGAAGGCGGCGGTGACGCGATCCTTCGGGACGGTTTCGCCGAAATAGACGATATCGGGTTTGAGCATGCCGCCGCAGCGGGCGCAGGGGACCATGTGGAACGCGGAGGTGTCGGCCACCGTGGCATCGGCGTCGGGGGCCACCTCCAGGCCGTCGAGGGTGATCGAGTCGGCGAAGCCCGGGTTGGCGGCCTCCAGGCGGGCGGCGAGGGCCATGCGGGAGATGAGGGCCTCGCAGGACAGGCAGCGGACGCGCGCGTAGACGCCGTGCAGGTCGATGACCGCGCGGTGCCCCGCCTTGGTGTGCAGGAGGTCGACGTTCTGGGTGATCAGCCCGGTGACCACGCCCGCGCGTTCGAGTGCGGCAAGGGCACGGTGGCCGGGGTTGGGGCGGGCGGCGTCCATGAGCCGCCAGCCCACGTGATTGCGCGCCCAGTAGCGTTGACGGAATACGGGATCGCCCACGAACTGCTGGTAGGTCATGGGAGTGCGGGGTGGCGCGCCGGGGCTGCGGTAGTCAGGGATGCCGCTGTCGGTGGAGATGCCCGCGCCGGTGAGAACCGCCAGGCGGCGACCGGCCAGCAGGTCGACGAGCCGGTCCAGGTCTGTGCGAGGCACGGGCAGCACCGCGGAGGACGACATGCGAACAGGGTACGAGCAGCCCGGCCGCGCGGACCGCCCAGCCGGCTGAAGGTCAGCGCGGGCCGTTGGTATTCAGGAAGACCACCGTATCGTCGCCGAAGCGGCCGTGGGCGTTCATATCCAGCAGCGCGGCCATGGCCTTGGCGGTGTACACCGGTTCCAGGGTGAGATGCCCGAACTCCGCCGAAAGCGTCTGGGCGGTCCGGGCTTCCGGGGTCGGATGCCCGTATCCGGGTCCCAGCCATTCGGTCACGATCTCGAGGTTCGTCAAGGGTTCCAGGGTGATTCGCGCACCCCGCGACCGCAGGACCCGCGCGGTCCGCTGTGCCAGTCCGTCGATGGTCGAATGATCAAGCGGCAGTGTGTCGTTCACGACGACACCGACCACCCTGGTGCGCAGCCCGGCCAGCTGCAGGCCCAGTGACAGCCCGGCCACCGTGCCGCCGGAGCCGACCGGCGTGACGACATAGCCGGGTTCCGGCAGGTCGCCCGCCCGCACCTGCTCCGCCAATTCCACAGCGGCCTCGACGTATCCGAGCGCACCCACCGGCGAAGAACCGCCCGCGGGCAGGAAGTACGGCGGACGCAGGCCGGAGAAGTGCCGGGCCAGAATCAGCGGCGCGCGCAGGATCGTGCGCGCCTTGGTGCAGGTGAGATACAGCGTCGCCCCCGACGCCCGCAATCGTTCCAGCTGGGCCCGCACATGCTCGTCCATCGGCTGATCGACAAGTGCCAGTACGGTTTTCAGCCCGTGCTCGCGGCCGTACAGCGCGGTCGCCAGTCCCCAGTTGGTGCCCAGCCCGCCCACGGTCACGATGGTGGAGCGGCCCAGCCGCAGGGCGTCCGGCAGCAGCCATTCGAGTTTGCGGACCTTGTTGCCGCCCCAACCGCCGTCCCCGAACGCGCTGTCGTCCTTGACCCAGATATCCGCGCCGCAGGTGTCGAGGTGGATCAGCCGCCGCACCGGCGTGGGACCGGTCCCCAGGCGCAGATGCGGGAGGGTGTCCGCGAGTTCGGGGTAGAGCTGGTGCAGATGCGGCGTCACAGCCCGCAGCGTATCGACTGTCCAGTTCAATGACGAGCGCGGGAGCCGCGAACAGGTGCATTCTGGAACATGAGCAACAATCAGGACCAGCCCGGCCGCCGCACCGGGCCGGTGATCACGCTGGTACTGGCCGCGGTCGCGGTACTGCTGGCGGTGGCCTCACTGTTCATCGCGCTGACCCGCGACCGCGACGACTCGGCGGCGCCGGCCTCCACCACCGGCGTCACGGTCACCGAGCCCGCCACCACCGGTCCCGGCCGGACCACCCCGAACACCCGGGACGGCACCGCACCCGCCACCACACCCGCCGCGAACCGCTTCACCTATCAGCCGCTCTGGCCGTTCGCGAACGAGGCCGAGGCCGCCGCCTGGCAGCAGTCCTACCGTGCGGGCGGCCATCAGCCCTGGCATCTCGATCCGGCGGCGGTCGCGCTGAACTTCACGCAGAACTATCTGGGCTTCGAGAATGTGGATCAGGCCATCCAGGTCTCCACGAAGGACGAAGAAGCCTGGGTCACAGTCGGTTACGACAATCCGAACGGCAGTCCGGCCGCCGCCGCGGTGGTGCACCTGGCCCGGCTGGGCAGCGGTGAGGACGCCCCGTGGGAGGTCGTCGGCACCGAGGACCGCACCCTCACCATCACCACCCCGCGCTACGGCGCCCAGGTCGGTTCCCCGATCGCGGTGGGCGGCCGCATCACCGGCGTGGACGAGAGCCTCGACCTTCGCCTGCTGCAGCTGCCGCAGGGTGAGCAGGTCGGGGCGGTCGGCCGGATTCCCGCGGGCGGCACCGATTCCCCGTGGACGGCGAGCCTGCCCTTCAGCGCCGCGTGCCCGGGAACCCTCACGCTGGTGGTCGCCACCGGCGGGCATGTGGAGGAGGTGGAGCGCTTCGCCATCACCGGTGTCCGATGCTGATCTTCCGTTGTGCCCCTTGGCTATTCGAACGTCGATGCGGTTCCGGAGTACGGTGGGATGTGGTGGTCGTGCAGTGCCCACCGTGCACCGCTGAGGAGAATCATGCCTGGTGTGACCGATCGGGTCGTCATCGTCACCGGAGCGGGCGGCGGGCTGGGCCGCGAATACGCGCGCCTGCTCGCCAGAGAGGGTGCACTGGTCGTCGTGAACGATCTCGGCGCGGCCCGTGACGGCACCGGATTCGGAAAAGCCATGGCGGACACGGTCGTCGACGAGATCCGCGCCGAAGGCGGCACGGCGGTGGCCAACTACGACAGCGTCGCCTCGGAGGAGGGCGCACACGCCCTGGTCGACACCGCGGTGAACGAATTCGGCGCGATTCACGGCATCGTCAACAACGCCGGAATTCTCCGGGACGCCAGTTTCGCGAAAATGGATGGCGCGCACTGGGAATCCGTTTTGCGCGTGCACCTGTTCGGCGCATATCACGTGACCTCCGCCGCCTGGCCGCATTTCCGCGAGCAGGGTTTCGGCCGCGTCGTCATGGCCACCTCCACCTCCGGCCTGTTCGGCAATTTCGGTCAGGCCAATTACGGCGCCGCCAAACTCGGCCTGGTCGGGCTCATGAACACCCTCGCCATCGAGGGCCGCAAATACGACATCACCGTGAACGCGGTGGCCCCCATGGCCGCCACCCGCATGACCGCCGATATCGCCCCGGCGGATCTGCTGCAGAAACTCCCGCCCGCCCACGTCGCCCCGGTGATCGGCCACCTGCTCAGCGCCGAGTGCGACGACACCGGACTGGTGCTCATCGTGGGCGGCGGCTCGGTGCAGCGGGTGCAGCTGTTCGCCAACAAGCCGGTGCTGTTTCCGGAGGTGCCGACAGTCGAGCAGGTGCGCGACAATTGGAACCGCATCACCGATATGTCCGACGCTCAACCCGGCGTCAACCCTGCCGGCTGAGCCCTCTTTCCAGGAGCCTCGCCATGAGCGAGAACCATTGGGACGCACTGGTTGTCGGAGCGGGGGCGGGTGGGCTGTGCACCGCCGCCCGGCTGTCGCACCACGGCTACCGCACGCTGGTCGCCGAACGTCTGGACCGGGTCGGGGGACGCGCCTCCACCGACAGCATCGACGGTTTCACCATCAACAAGGGCGCAGTGGTCATCGAACTCGGAGGTGTCACCGAGCAAACGTTCGCCGAGGTGGGAGCCAAATTCGAAGTACGGCCGGTGAATTCGCCGATCCTCTACCGCATCGGCGGCCGCGATGTGGACGTCACCACGGGCGGCTGGGGCCTGCTGCTCTCGCAGCTCACGCGCCACGGCGCGCGGTTGGTCGGCGCACTGGACACCCCCGGCGGCGGTCCGCCCGACCGGGAACTGTCCACTGCCGAATGGGTGGGCCGATTCACGAGAAATGAAGCCGTGCTGGGGATTTTCCGCAATATGTGCGGCATGATCTTCGCCGTCGGTTCAGAGGAATTACCGGCCCGAGTTTTTCTCACCCATTTCACGCGCAAACCGGCGTTCGCGCCCTTCGGATTCTGTCCGGAGGGCACCATCGGAATCTGGCAGGCGCTCGCGGAAGTGGTGGAACGCAATGGGGGAGCGGTCCGGCTCGACACCGAGGTGACCGGTCTGACCGTCGCGGACGGTCGCGTCACCGGCGCGCACGTCACGCACGCCGGTGAAACCAGCGATATCACCTGTGATTTCGTGGTCAGCGATATCGGCCCCTCGGCCACCCTCGATCTGGTGGGCCCGGAGAATCTGCCCGCCGACTATGTCGGGCGGGTGCTGCAGGGCGATCTGCCCTGCGGGATGATCTCGGTGCACTTCGCCAGCCGCGAACCGCTGCTCGCCGCGCCCGGTCTGCTGAGCTTCGCCCGTACCCGAAGGCTGTGCTACATAGCGAATTTCACCGTCACCTGCCCGGAGATGGCGCCGCCCGGCTGGCATCTGTACGCGGGCATCGGTGTGCCCAAACCTTCGGTGGGTGATTTCGACGA
The DNA here is from genome assembly GCF_016741815.1 of Nocardia acididurans. Classification (GTDB taxonomy): domain Bacteria; phylum Actinomycetota; class Actinomycetes; order Mycobacteriales; family Mycobacteriaceae; genus Nocardia; species Nocardia acididurans. The sequence continues at coordinate 602,326 of NZ_JAERRJ010000002.1, read as the reverse complement.
GGCCGCCGAGACCGCGCTGGTACTGCAGGATCTGCGTGCGGAGATCGCCGGATTCGATTCGGCGCGAATACTTTCCATCGAGGTGTCGCGCGACGACTGGCCGCCGCAGCGAGCCGTCTCCGGCTACGACCTACCGCACGACACGCCGATCCCGAATCTCTGGAATGTCGGTGACGCGGTGAAGGAGTACGGGGCCGGTGGCACCACCGCCTGCGCCGAGACCGCGAAAATCGTGGTGGAGGAGATCGTTTCGAGCGGTGCGGCGCGCGCGGGCTGATCAGGCGAGCTTGTCGGCCATACCGGGTAGCCGCTGCATCATGGCGATCACGTAGTCGGCGAGGATCTCGATCAGCACCGGTCGCTCCACCTTCAAACCCCCGTCCAGCCATACCAGAACCAGTTCCGCCGCACCGCCGTTGACCAGCTGGGCGAGGGCGATCAGCGCCGTGTCGTCCGCCTGCCGGTCGAGCAGCAGTCGAGCCTGCTCGATGATCAACTGCGCGGTGTCGCGCATACCGGCGAACCGCTGCCGGATGAGCGCCGGACTGCCGTAGGTCTGCGCGAAGGCGATATTGGCGCGGCGCGGATCATCGGTGACGGCCACGATCAGGGCGGCCACCCCGGCACGGATCTTGTCCTCCGGGCCGCCCGGCGTCGCCGCCATGGTGGTGCGCGTCTGGTCCAGCACCTCCCGCTGGACGTCGGCGAGCAGGGTGGCGGCCAGGGTGTCAAGATCCGGGAAGGATTCGTAGAAGAAACGCGGCCCCACGCGCGCCTGCTCGCAGACGCCGCGCACCGTGAGCATGGACAGCCCCTGGGTGCCGACGATGTCGAGGGCGGCGTCCAGCAGCCTGCGCCGCCGCTGTTCACGGCGTTCCTCGGTGGTGGTCCCGCGATAGGTCCCGTTGAATCCCCGCGTCACCCAGCCAGCTTCGCATGGATGTCCGGAAACGACCATTTACGGAAACATCTGTTTCCGATACCGTGGAAACCGGCATCCCGGAGGGAGAACCAACGGTGAATCTCCTTGTACCAGGTGATCTTCCGATCGCCGGAACACTGCGTGCCCACCATGTGCGCACCCTGCTCAATCTGCGCGTGCAGCGCACCGCGGCGCGATTGTCACAGCGGTATCCGTCGCCGGTGCGCCCGCTGGCCGAACCGCCCCCCGGCAGTGGGCTGCGGCCCATCATGGGCGATTTCGGGCCACCTCGCATCGGCCATCTGCTGAGCTCGCTCGGCGATTCCCTGGACTTCTCTCGGGCGCGCTTCGAACGCTACGGCCCGGTCAGCTGGTCGGGCATGCTCGGCCGTCCGGTCGTCGGCATCGGCAGCCCCGACGCGGCCGAGGTGGTGCTGCTCGACCGCAAGCGGGTGTTCTCCGCGCAGCGCGGGTACGACTTCCTGATCGGCCCGTTCTTCCGCGGCGGAATCCTGTTGCGGGACTTCGACGAACACCTGCATCACCGGCGCATCCTGCAGCAGGTGTTCGGCCGTCCCAGCCTGATCGGCTACCTCGACCTCACCAGGCCGCACCTCGAGCAGGGTATGGCCGCGTGGCAGCCCGGCCGCGACTTCCGCCTCTACGATCACGCCAGGCGGCTGCTGCTGGAACAGGCCACGGTGGTCTTCGCCGGAGCCCGGCTCGGGCCCGAAAGTACGCGCCTGTCACATGCTTTCGAGGATGCCGTGCGCGGCGGGCAGGCGATGATCCGCGCGAACGTGCCGGGCGGCGTCTGGTCGCGCGGATTGCGCGGGCGGCAACTGCTCGAGGAGTACTTCCGCCGCGAACTGCCGGCCAAGCGCGGGGGGGACGGCACCGACCTGTTCAGCGTGCTGTGCCGGGCCGCCGCGCGCGAGGACGACTTCGGCGACGAGGACATCGTCTCGCACATGATCTTCGTGATGATGGCCGCGCACGACACCAGCACCATCGCCATCTCCATGCTGGCCTACGAATTGGCCCGGCACCCCGAATGGCAGGAGCGGCTGCGCGCGGAATCGCAGGCGCTGCCGACGGATGCCCTGGACTACGACGACCTCGCCGCGCTCCCCGGCCTGGACATGGCGTTCCGGGAGACGCTGCGCCTGCACGCGCCGGTGGGCCAGGAGGTCCGGGAAGCCATCGCCGACACCGACATTCTCGGCTACTACGTCCCCGCGGGCACCCTGGTCGTGATCGGCAAGACCCCGCTCATGCGCAATGCCGAATACTGGTCCGAGCCCGATGTTTTCGACCCGGAGCGGTTCGATGCCGAACGCCAGGAGGACAGGTCGCACCGCTACGCCTGGTCGCCCTTCGGCGGTGGCGCGCACAAGTGCATCGGCATGTACTTCGGTGGCATGACCGTCAAGTCGGTGCTGCATCGCATGCTGCGCACCTACCGCTGGACGGTCTCGCCCGGCTACCGGGTGCCGCTCACCTTCGGCACCGGCCCGCTACCCGCCGACGGTCTCCCGATCCACCTGCATCGGCTCTGATCACCGCACATCGCGCGGAATGCCGAGTTCGAGGTCCAGATAACGCAATTCGGGATCGCGGCGACGGCCGTTGCGGAAGGCCCGGAACACCAGATCCTGCGGGTGGCGCACGGTGAACACCTCCCGGAAGGTGGTCACCGTGCGGTGTGGCGCCCCCTGCAGATTCGGCTTGTACCCGGCCCGCGCCACCGGACCCTCCCAGATGAGCGCGGCTCCGCCGGGTGCGCTGTGCGGGGCGAAGGACCAGCCGAGATCGCCCATGCGCCGGTCGAATTCGGCCGCGCCGATTCCGGCGACATCCCATCCGCTGGCCTCGTTGTAGAGCCGCCGCCCGTGCAGGAACTGCACGAAGCACGGATCAGGTCCGGGGTGCGGCGTGCTGAGGTTGATCACGCCGTCCCACGGCAGCGTGGTGAGCGCCCAGGCCAGCCGGGCCTCGAAATCGGCCCAGTCGTCGCAGTCCGCGGGGGCGTAGCGCTCACTGGGCCGGTCGGCGGCCAGCCCGAAGGTGCCGCTGCCCGGTGCGTCCAGACTCCACGAAGTGAACCGCAGCCGTTCAGGTCTCGCCCCGAGGCCCTTGCGCAGCACCTCCACCACCGAGGCCGCGACCTGCCGCCGGTAGTCGATCGCCGAGCCGCGCCGCCAGCCGGTGTTCCACTCGCGCGCCAGTTCCGGCCGCTTGCGCACCCGCTGCACCGCCTGCCAGTGCGGGTCGGGCGCGTCGAGGTCGGCCTCCTTGTGCAGTGGGCACGGTTCCCAGAATCCGTCCGGCTGCGCCTGCAGCACCGACAGCAGCTGCTCGGCGTCCGCGGCGTCGTCGGGCACCGCGATCACCACTTCGATATCGTTCCCCTGCTGCGCGAAATGCACCGGCCGCCCGGTGCTTTCGTCACGCACCTGGATGAAGCGGGGGTTCCAGCCCAACCCCGAATCCTCATCCGCCTCCTCATCCTCCTCGAGGAAGAACGGCATGCAATTGAGCAGTACATCCCAGCCCTCGACACCCATTTGCCCTCCCTCCGGGTTGTCGTCAACCTACCCGGCGGTCGGCACCGGCGCGGGTCAATGGGTACCGGTGCGCATACCCGCCGTGGTAGAACGTGTTCTAGTTTTTTCAGCGAAGGACCACGTATGAACTGGTACACCGGCAACACCACCTACGACACCGTGCTGACGATCGCCTTCGGCTTCGCCGCGTTCGTGCTGATCGGCGGCTTGTTCGGCCAGAGCCCCTACGGTCGCTTCGCGACCGCGAAGCTGGGATTCAACCTCAATCCGAAACTCGGCTGGTGGTTGATGGAGATTCCCGCGACCGTGGTGTTCGCCATCGCCTATCTTTCCGGACCCAACCGCTTCGAACCCACCTCGCTGGTCCTGGCGGCCATCTGGATTCTGCACTATGGCAATCGGGGCTGGTTCTTCCCCCTGTCCATTCGCCAGGTGCCCGGGAAGACCAGCAGTTTCAATGTATCGGTCCTCGGCATGGGCATGTTCGTGACGGCCCTGCACGGATATCTGAACGGTGCGCTGTTCAGCCATGACTACCTGGGGCAGTACGGTTCCGAGTGGCTGACCGATCCGCGGTTCCTGATCGGGCTGGTGGTGTACCTGTTCGGATTCGGGCTGCTGGTGAGCTCGGAGGGCATTGTTCGCAATCTGCGCGACAAGAACAACCCGGGCGCAACGGAATACAAGATCCCGCACGGACTGGGCTTCCGATACGTCACCAGCCCCACCTATCTCGGCGAGCTCATCGCCTGGGCCGGATTCGCCCTGCTGACCTGGGCGCTGCCGGGCGTGATGATCTTCCTGATCACCTTCGGCAATCTGGTGCCGCGCGCGTTCGCCACGCACCGGTGGTACCGGGAGAAGTTCACCGACTACCCGGCGAACCGGAAAGCCCTGGTGCCCTACGTGATCTGAGGCAGGTCCGGATCCCCGCCGAACGCCGCCGGGCACGACCGGGACTATCGGGGTGCGACCGAGAGGAACTGTTCCATCTCGCGGGCGAGCCTGCTGCCGGTGAAGGTGCGCAGGTGACCGCGCCGCGGGATGCGGACCGCGCGGGCGTCGGCGGCCGAACGCACTGTCGTGTCGACGATCTCGGCCGTGATCAAGGGGTCGCGATCGCCCGCGACGAGCAGCGTCGGCGCGGTGATGTCGGGCAGGCGATCGCGGCAGTCGAACTCGGCCAGGGCGGTGGCCATGGCGATGCCGTCGGACAGATCCTTGCCTCGAATATCGAGGTCGTTGAGCCACATGACCATTCGGCCGAGGGGTCGCAGCGCCGGGACGGTGGTCACCGAACCGGTCATGGCCCGCATCGGCGGCCTGCCCGCGCGGGCGCGCGTGACCCACTCCCGCAACGCCGCCTTCCCGAACGGCGACCAGGTGTGCCCGCATCCGACAAGGATCAACCGGCGCACCAGCTTCGGATGATCGGCGGCGAGTTGCAGTGCGACCGCGCCACCGGCGGACAGTCCCGCGACATCCACGGGGCCGTCGAAATTCGCGGTGAGGGCGTCGGCGTAATCGGCGGCGACATCCGCGATCGACGCGCCCTGCCGCATACCCGGGCGACGGCTCACCAGCCGGACACGGTGGGTCGTGGCCAGAGATTGCAAGGGGGCCAGCGTACTTCGCCGTGTCATACCCGTGGGGTTGCCGTGGATGGGCATGAACCCGGGCATGGTCACGAGCGGCTCCCCGGCGCCGAAACTCAGATGGGGAAGTCCGCCGTCGAGTGTTCCCTCTTGGACGGTCTGCACGGTAACCCTCCTCGGGCCGATCGCCGCCCCGCCTGGACGCCGACTGTGGCGAGATCAGAGCATAGCCGCATAACTCGCGCCCGGTGACCGAAACGAGCTGGGCGAGCGGCGTTTCGGGGCGTGCCGCGCTCAGCGGCGATGCCGGGCGGCCTTGTTCCGGTACATGGCGGTGTCGACCACATGCATGAGTTCGTCGATGGCGGTGGAACGGGTGTCGACGAGCGCGGTGCCGATACTCGCGCCCACCGTCACCGACAGGCCCGCCACCTCGAAGGGCGCGTCCAGGGCCGCCAGGATCTCGGCGGCGAGGTCGGCCAATTCCGCCTCACCGGAACAGTTTTCGAGCAGCACGATGAACTCGTCGCCACCGAGGCGGGCCGCGGTGCCGGTCGGCGGGAGCGCGGTGCGCAGGCGGTGCGCCACATCCCGCAGCACCTGATCGCCCGCGGTGTGGCCGCGCTGGTCGTTGATCTCCTTGAAGCCGTCCAGATCCAGATAGCAGACGCCGACCTGCCCGGTGGCGGCCGTCAGGCGGTTGAAGAACAGCAGGCGATTGGGCAGCCCGGTGAGGGAGTCGTGGTGGGCGTCGTGCCAGAGCCGGTCGGCCAGCTGCTTGCGCTCGGTGACATCCACGGTGACGCCCACCAGGAAACGCGGATTGCCGGCGGTGTCGCGGACCACCGTCATCGAAAGATCCACGACCGTCGTGGAATCGTCGGGACGCGTGTGCAGGGTTTCGATGCGGAACCGATCCACCTCGCCCGACAGCAGATGCTGGAAGTGCTCGAAGGCGTCGCCCATATTGGCGGGGCCGAGAATATCGGCGACCGTGCGGCCGGGCATGGCGGCGGCGGGGACGCCGAGCGCCTCGGCCATGGCGTTGTTGACGTCCACCACGCGGCCGGTGGTGATGTCGACGGTGCCGATGCCCACCGACGCGCCCTCGAAGATGGCCTGGAACCGCGCCTCCGACAACTGGCGGCGGGCCTCGGCCTCCCGCGCCGCGGTGAGGGCGGCGGCCATGGTCGATTCCTGTTCGGCGAGTGCGGCATTGCGCAGGCCCGCGGTGAACGCGGCGGCGAATTCGGCGGCCACCTCGGCGGCGCGTTCGCGCACCGGGGCGTAGTCGGCGCACGCCGGATCGTGGCAGGCCGCCTGCACCAGGTCGTTGCACAGGACGAGCACGGAACGGTGCACGGCCAGGGGGTCACGGTAATTGGCGGCGATGAGGGCGTCGGCGGCCCGGTGCGCCGCCGACGGGTCACCCGTGCCGCGAACCGCCGCCATCAGGTCGGCGCTGAATCCGGTGAGCAGGTCTTCGATCTGGGCGCGGGTGAGGGTGGGGGCGACCGCGCCGTCCAGCATGGCCGCCCAGCGTTTCGCCAGCTCGCGTGCTCCCACCACAATCCCCCTGACTCGAAGGTCCGGTCAGGCCTTGCGGCCGACGCCCGCCAAACCCAGTGAGCGGGCCCCGTTCTCGCTCTCGGACTCGCCGGGCTCCGGCCGCCAGGTGGGCAGTTCGACCACGCCGGGCTCGATCAGCTGCCAGTCGCCGAACAGGCCGGTGATCGCCTCCTGCGTCCGGAAGTGAATGCCGATCTTGTTCTGCTCCGCGGAATTGGTGCCCAGCGCGGCGGCATCCTCCGGGCGGGTGGACGAGGTGAGGTGCGAGATCGCGACATAGCTGCCGGACGGCACCGCCTCGTACACCGACCGCACGGCCGCGCCCGGGTGATCGTCGTCGCCGAGCAGATGCAGGACGGCGAACAGCAGCACACCGACCGGTTGTTCGAAATCCAGCAGCCCGGTCGCACGCACCTGCGTCAACAGGTCGGCGGGCTTGCGCAGATCGGCCTCGACCGCGGTGGCCCGCTCGTTCCCGGCCAGGATCGCCCGCGAATGCGCCACCGCCACGGGATCGATATCCACGTACAGCACCCGGATCTCCGGATCGATCTCCTGCGCGACCTCGTGCACATTGCCCGCCGTCGGAATGCCGGACCCGATATCCAGGAACTGCCGCACCCCGGCGTCCACCAGGAACCGCACCGACCTGCGCAGGAATGCCCGATTGCTCAACGCCACCCGCGGCAGATCCGGCACCAGCGCCTTCCCCATTTCCGCGGCCCGCCGGTCGATCTCGAAATTGTGCGAGCCACCCAGCAGCGCGTCGTACATGCGCGCCGGGCTGACCTGGCTCATATCCACGCCCTCGGGCGCCCACGCCGGTCTGTCCATACCGAACCCTTCATCGATTCACGAGCGCACCCGAGTGTTCCCGCTCACCCGCCCGGTGCAGTGCGAATGTTAGCCGGGCATCTCGAGAAGGCTTGCAGCGACTCACATCTCGCCGCCACCCGTGGCGGCACTCACGGCGCGGCCGGCGCACACGTGCTGTGCGTCAACGGCGGCACACAGACCCCCTCCACATCCGCCAGCAGCAATCGCGCCCCCACCACCAGCGCGCACACCGCCACCACCCCGAACCCCAGCACCCACACAATCCCCGGAATCCGCGTCAGCCGGGCCAGCTGATCCGCATCCGAATTCGGTTCGTTCCGTCGATTCCGCTGCAACTCGATCACCGGCCGCACCGCCGCCAGCAACAGGAACCACGCCGCCAGATAAGCCAGCACCGCCTGCGCGTCATCGGTCCCGAACCACGACACGGCGAACATCACCCCGCCGATCACGAACACCGACAGCAGCCCATACGCATTGCGCACCTTCACCAACAGCGCCACCAGCAACGCGATGGTCAGCCACAGCATCAACGTGATCCGATGCGCCCCCAGCAACGCCGCATAGCCCAACCCCAGCAGCGCGGGCGCCGGATACCCCGCCGCCATCGTCAACACCATCCCCACCCCATAGGGCTTCCCGCTGGACACGGTGAGCCCCGAAGTATCCGAATGCAACCGAATACTGTTGAGCCGCCGCCCGCTGAGCAGCGCCACGAACGCATGCCCACCCTCATGCGCCACCGTCACCGCGTTCCGCAGAATCCGCCACGTAGGCCGGAACACCACGAGTAGCAGCGCCGCCACCCCGGTCCCCACCACCAGTTCCCACGGCGGCGGCGTCTGCGTCGTGGTCAACCGTTCCAAGATGGTGCTGCCACGCTCGGCGATCTCAGCGGAATTCACCGCCGCACCATAGCGCGGCGCGGAGGGCGGCTCGACATCCCCAGCCTGATGGCTGAGGCGTAGATCCGCATAGCGGCTCGGTCGAGTGGGCCGACCTCGATGTCGAGTAAGGCCCGCGTCCGTTCGTGGTGTAGGGAGCGGACGGCGAACCCTGGTGTGAGAGAAGGGATCCAGGCATCCGGGCGAAGCGCCTGGGATGCCAGCGCTGCGCCATCGGAGGTGAGGCGGAGGCTGGTCGCGCAGGTGTCGGCGAACCAGTCGGTGAATTCGGGCCAGGTGGCCGGCATGTGGCGGGTGGATACGCCGTAGATGCGGTACCAGTCACAGCATTCGCGGTACAGCTGGTCGAGTTCGGTCCCGGACAGCGGTGTTGCGAAGGTGTTGATCGCCGTGACCAGGGTTTCCACGTAGGTGGCGTGCTGGAAGTGGAAGACTTCCGGGTTGAGCGCATGATACCGCTCGCCTCGATCGTCGCGGCCCTTCACGTGTTCGTGCGCGAAGCGGATCGTATGGCTGGGATGGCGCGGACGATAGGCGAGGGCGATCATGCGAGTCACGGTGCGCCGCTTGTGATGCCACAGGCGGTACGGTACGTGTTCGACCAGGGCCGCGGCGATGGTCGGATGCAGAATCTGCAGTCCCACGGCGCGGGGGAGGGCGAGCAGGAACCGGCGGTCGGCGAGGTATCGGTGCAGCAGTGAACCTTCGCTCGGGCCGATGGGTGGCGGGAATTCCGACAGCCGGTCGCTCATTGCGATATCTCCTTTGATATCAAGGGTTTTGGTCAGGACATGCCGAAGACGCCGGTGGCGTGATAGTTCAGCAGCGTGTCGGCGGTCGCGCGTTTGGACGGCGGATGGAATCCCGCCGCGTGCACGGCCGACGCCAGGTAGGTGACTTCGGGATTCTTGATGAAGCTGATGCCGCCCAGCCCGTCCATCGCGGCGATCACCGCCCGGTGCAGGGCTCCTTTGAGCGCCTCACGGCAGAACAGCATTCGCGCCGACAGCTCGGTCGAGCGGTCACCGGCGTCGAAGGCGCAGGCGATGCCTTCCAGTGCGGCCATCGACGCCTCGAGCTCGCAGGCGGCGACCGTGTAGGTGGCCGCGTCCGCCTTGCCGCTGAGTAGAAGTCGCTCCACCACGGCGCTCGCGGCGCCGAGATACGTTGCGGAGATGAGCAATCCGAACCAGATGTAGCCGTGTTGTTCGAACTGCCCGTCGGGATCGGCTTCATCGCTCCACAGCAGCAGGTTCTCCGGGACGAATACATCGGTGAGCACGACCGCGTCGCTCTCGGCGGCGGCCAGAATCGGGTTGTCCCAGAACGGTTCCACGCTGATCCCGGGTGAATCGGCGGGGATGACGATCACCCCGCGCCGTGCCCGGTCGCCACGGTCCTCGGCCACGCTGGCGGTGAGCAGATCCATCGAGCGCGCGAGACTGCACGGCTGTTTGCGACCCGTGACGAGATAGCCTCCCTCGACGGGCCGGGCCAGCACGGTCGGCTTGAAAACCGTTCCGCCGGGCTGTCCTTCGGAGAAACCGGAAGACAGCAGCAGTCGGCCCGCCGCGACGCCCCGATACAGTTCGAGGTCGGCTTCGGAGCCTGCCGCGCGCGCATGGGTCAGCAGCGCCGCCACGGACAGCTGGTGCATGGTGGTGCCCGCGCCCAGCGACGGCGACAGCGCCCCGAGCGCGCGATACACCCGGGTGGCGTCGAGCGCGGAGGCACCGAGCCCACCCAATTCGACAGGAAAGATCAGCGCGGGACCGTCGTGCTGCTTGAACAGTGCCAAGGCATCGCTGTTCCGGCTCTCGAGCTCGGCCAGCGGTCGCGCGGACAGCGCCTTGGCCAGGGCGGGTAGGTAGCTCTCGAAAGTATCCCGTTCGACTTGCAGCAGTCTGGTGTTGGTCATGGTTACCTCGATTCGGTGCCGGCGGGTGGCGGTCATACGGCGGGGGCGACCTGGACAGCGGCGCAGGCCGCGGCGATCGCCCCCGCGGCGGTCTCCATATCCGCGAGGGTGTGGTCGGCCGTGACGCACACCCGGAGAATGGCCGCGCCACGGGCGACTCCGGGGTAGACGCCGACACCGCAGAAGACACCCCGGGCGTAGAGCTCGTTCCAGATTCGAACGAGCCGGGTCTCATCGCCGATGTGCACGCTGATGATCGGACCGATCAGCGCCTCGCCGGTCGGATCGGCGGTGGCCCCGCCCACCGGAAGACCATGTGCCAGCAGCGCTTCCCGCAGATACTCGGCATTGGTCCGTAGCTGCCGCGCCCGCTCGGCGCCTTCGTCGGAGCGGATGACGCGGATGGCGGCCAGCGCCGCGGCCACCGAGGCCGGAACGCCCGAGGTGGTGAACATGTAGCCGCGTGCGTGAGTGCGCAAGAAATCCGTCAGGTCCCGCGGCCCGACCACGTAGCCGCCGACGGATCCGATTCCCTTGGACAGCGTGCCCATTCGAATGTCGACGGCGTCGGCCACCCCGTAATGTTCGGCTGCGCCGGTCCGGTTCCGGCCATAGATGCCGACGCTGTGTGCTTCGTCCACCATCAGCAGTGCACCGAACTCGTCGCAGGCCGTGACGACCTCGTGGAGTGGCGCGATATCGCCCTCCATGGAGTAGAGCCCGTCGACCACCACCAGCGTGCGATCAGCGTCGACCTCGGCGAGCGCGGCGTGTAGTCGGCGAATATCGTTGTGCGCGAACCGGTGTACCGCTGCGCCGGACATTCGTGCGCCGTCCTGGAGCGAGGCGTGGGCCGCATGATCGAGGACCGCCACGTCCCCGCGTCCGAGCACAGCGTCGACCGTTCCCACATTGATCTGATAGCCGGTGGTCGCGACGATCGCGGCGTCGGTGCCGTGCCAGTCGGCGAGCTCCTGCTCCAGTTCGACGTGTAGGTCGTAGGTGCCGTTCGCGACCCGGCTTCCGGTGCTGGCCGCACCGAACCGGTCCATTGCCGCGCTCGCGGCCTCGAGCACCCTGGGATGGTTGGCCAATCCGAGGTAGTTGTTGGAGCCCAACATGATTCGTCGTTGGCCGTCGACCTGAACCCAGGCTGTCGTCGCCGATTGCATGACTCGGAAGTACGGGGCCAGGCCCGCTTCCTGGAGTTCGCGCAGATTCCGCACCGCAGCGGGTGTCCGCATCCGGTCCCAGAGCTGATTCGTCGTCATCGTCATCCCCCACTCGCTGTGACAATATGAGAAAGAACAACATCTTTCTCTCGATTTCTCAAATCGCCGGGAATGTGGCGTTGACAGGGTGTTTGAGGAAATGAGAGTGTTGCTTGCAATCTTCTCACCGCCCAGCGAGTGCGGGGAGAATCGGGGATCAAGAGACGAGGCCAACGATGACCGAGCCCTTGCGCGTGCTACCGAACGAGTCCGCAACCACCTGCCGCTACGGCACGGCCGACGACTTCGCCATCGAGGAGTTCTTCGACGGCATCGTCACCGTGCTGGGCGGCGCCGCCAACGTCGTGATGCAGCTGGCGCTGCAGCCGGTCGCCTACGGAGTCATGGAGAGTGACGTCGATTCCGGGCGCGCCGATCTACATCCATGGAAACGGTTGCGCACCACCCTCACCTACCTCTCCGTCGCGCTGATGGGCGACGAGGCCGACAAGGCTGACTATCGTGCCGAGGTCAACCGGGTGCACCGCTCGATCCGCTCGACAGCGGGCAGCCCGGTGAAGTACAACGCCTTCGACCCCCAGTTGCAGAAATGGGTTGCGGCCTGCCTGTATTGGGGCGTCATCGATCTCAAGGAGAAGATGCACGGTCCACTCGACGAGGCCACCGCCGATGTCTTCTACCGGTATGCGAGCTCACTCGGGACCACCCTGCAGATGCGACCGGAGATGTGGCCCGCCACCCGTGCGGAATTCGACGAATACTGGCGTGCCGGCCTGGAGCGGCACGAGATCGACGCGGCCACGGTCGCCTACTTCGACCACCTCATCGACCTGCGGATGCTGGCACGCCCACTGCGCTTGGCCGCACCGATTCACCGATTCATCGTGACCGGACTGCTGCCACCGCACGTGCGCGAGCAACTCGGAATGACCTGGACGGATCGCGATGAGCAGCGCTTCCTGCGGCTGTTCCGCATGATCGGATCGGCGCAGCGTCGACTGCCGCAACCTGCCCGCCTGTTCCCGATGAACACCCTGCTGTGGGATATGCGTCGCCGACGCCGCCGCAACATGCCCCTGGTCTGAGCATCCAGGACCATGCGGCGCTGCTGACTATCCCGGAGTAAGACGGGCCAGGTGAGTCCGTGCGAACTCGCGTGCGCCTTCGGGATCGAGCGGGATGACACCGACCGGGACCACGGCGAAGGTGGCCGCGAGACGCGCGAGGATCTCCGCGATCTGGTCGGCATCGAAATCCGCGAGCCGGCCATCGGCTTGCAGTCGAAGGATGTTGTCGGCGATGTAGGCGCGGCCGAGCGCGAGGATCGGACCACCGGCTGAAACAATCTGCGGCAGTAGGGTTTCGGCGTCGGTTTCCAGCAGCCGTCGCAGGAGAGCGTTGCCGCTCAGCTCGCCGATGAGTGCGGCCCACCCGTCCACGAGCTGTTGCTCGGGGTCGGCGGACTTGTCGACTCTGCCGTCGACGGCGAGGATGAAGCGGCGCGCCTCTCGTTGGATGACGGCACCGACGAGCGCGTCCTTGCCGGGATATCTGCGGTACAGGGTCGCGGAGCTGATACCGGCACGACGGGTGACATCGCCCATTGTCGTGCGGCGAATCCCGAACTCGAGGAACAACGCCCGTGCCGCGTCGAGAGCGGGCTCGTCCTCGACGGCCGCGCTGGTCAACATCATCTCCACCAAGTTGCGCATATCCGGTTCAGGATAGCGAGGAAGCTCGGCGCCATAGTGGACGCGTCATGACGCGGCGATCGGTCCGGGGCGGCTCATACGGCATTCAGGGTGCTCTGACCTTGACGTTTTCGCGGTTCGGGGTGTATCAGAGTGGGTATTGCTACCGATGTAGTCGGTGACAGCGACGCCGTGGAGAGAGGCGGTCCAGGTGTCGATGAGTCCTTCCTTGCTGATGAGACTGTGGCGGGTGCGGCCTTGGAACCCCAGTCCTTTGATGCGCGCGTCCGATCGGGCGGAGGTGGTGATTCGGGCGTTGGCTGTTGTCGCCGTGGTGGTGGCGGTGCCGTTGTCGGGGGCGTTGGGGACGGTGAGTTATACGGGGGCGGCTGCTCGGATCGCCGCGGAGGATACGGGGAAGGTGCGGGTGGTGGCGAATATCGCCGAGGACAGCCGGGTGGTGTTGGAGCCGGATCGGTATGGGGTTCGGACCGATCGGTACCAGGCTGCGGTGCAATGGAATTACGAGGGGCATCATGGGAAGGCCACCATTGATGTGACCGGGCCGCAGACCGTGGGGGCCGAGGTGCCGCTGTGGATCGACAGGGAGGGGCAGCCCACCACCGCGCCCGCGCGGCCGGGGGCGGCTGCCGCGGAGGGGATCGGGACCGGGTTGGCTGTGCTGGTCGAAACCTGGTGTGCCGCTGCGGCTGCCGTGTGGTTCAGCGGGGCGCTGCTCGATGCGCGCCGGAATGCGCGGTGGGATCGGGAGTGGCGGTTGATGAATCGGCCGATCGGCAAGGACACCCTCTAGCCCGTGGAGATCGTCAGTACTCGCCGTGGACGAGGTGGCGGGGCTGGTCTCCGGACAGGTAGCGCTCGATCTCGGAAGTCGCCACGGCCCAGGCTCGTTGCAGGCTGCCTCGGCTGCTGCCGCCTACGTGCGGGGTGAGGAGGAGACCGGGGGCATCCCACAGGGGATGACCGGTGGGGAGGGGTTCGGGGTCGGTCACGTCGAGGATGGCGCGCAGGCGGCCGGTGGACAGTTCCGCCACCAGGTCGTCGGTGCGGACCACCACGCCTCGGGCGGCGTTCACCAGGATGGCGTGGTCGGCCATGTGCGAGAGGAATTCGGCGTCGACCATGCCGATGGTCTGGGAGGTCACCGGGACCATGAGGACGACGGCGTCGAAATCGCCCAGGAGAGTGGGGAGTTCGTCGACGCCGCGCACACCCTCACGAGCGTGGGTGCCGACCACTGTCACCTCGGTGTCGAAAGGGGCGAGCATGCGGCGCATTTCGACGGCCAGATCGCCCGCGCCGACGATGAGGATGCGTTTGCCGTGCAGGGTGTCCGTTTGATGCTGGGTCCACCGGTGCTCCCGCTGGGCCACCGCGAATTCGGTGAATTCGCGGTACATGCTGAGCAGGCCGGTGAGCGCCCACTCGGCGGTGCTGGCTCCGTGCGCGCCGCGCGCGATCGACAGCAATACACCCTCCGGCACCTTGCCGACCCAGTTCTCCGCCCCGGCGGTCAACAGCTGGACGTAGCGCAATTTCGGTAGGGCCCAGGTCATTTCGACAGCGTGGGGGCCGACGAGGAACCCTGGAACCAGGATCTCCGCCTCGTCGGCCCCGGCGGGCAGCGGCTCACCGAGGGTGAACCGCAGGGCCCGCGCCCCCGTCACGCGCGAGACCGCCGCGACACCGTAGTCGTCCGGAACCAGCACCGTCACCGTCATACGGGCGACGCTAGCGGACGCGATGCCGGGCGGTCACGCCACCTGGGAGGGCGTCTAGTAATAGTGCCGTCGCCCGCCGATCGGACGGCCGACCGAGCCGAGCAGCAGCATGATGAGGCCGATGACCAGGACGATGATGCCGAGCGTGGTCAGCAGCGGGATGCCCAGGAGCCATCCCACGACGAGCAGAATCAGACCGAGAACAATCATGACTAAATCCTTTTGGAACTATGGGTGGAGCTATTTGGAGACGGTTTCCGCCTTCGGCCCGGCGCCCGGCCGGTGCAGGAAGCGGTTGAACGACCAGGTGGGTTTCTGCGCCTCCGGTTTCTTCGCCGTCACGGCCGGTGCGGCGTGCTTGGGCGGCGGTGTCGCCGCGGGTGCGGGCTTGGTGAGTTCCTTACGCGCCGCGGCCATTTCGCGCCGCGACTGGCGCAGCTCGCGACGAGCGACGACCCCGCGCCGGGACGTGGTCCAGGCGCCGGCCAGCAGCATGATGAGCCCGCAGGTGCCGATGGCGCCGACCAGGATGCCGTAGGCGAACAGCAGCCCCGTCGAACCGGTGTAGGTGTGGTTGAACACCGTGAACCCGTTCGAGATCGTGTTGTCGTCGCCGTTGTTGGCCTGGATACCGGCCACCCCCACGGCCACGGCGCCGAGAAGAGCGATGAGCCCGATGATGGTGAACATGCCAAGGCGATTCCCGCTGTTCGAACCGTCAAACCCGCAGGGCGGCGGGTCGCGGTGCGATTGCGGCGAGTCTGGGGCGGATGGGACTGCCGGGCCGCCGGTGTCGCTACGAGGCATCCGGGCGTGTCTGGAGCGCGGTGGTGTTGTCAGCGGTGAGTCCGGTGGCCCGGGATATCGGCACGGTGATTTGAGCGGTAACGACCGCATTGCCTCCGGCGCGTCGATCGGCGGGTGTGGCTATCGGTCGGCAAACTTCTCGGCATGTCCTTGTCGCCCGATTGCTGGTGCGGGTAGCGGTCCACGTGGCCGCCGCCCGCCACCCTGTCCCGGCGCCCATGCTGGCGGTCGGCGGAACGCCGCCGGACGGGCCCGGCTGGGCGGTCGAGATGAAGTGGGACGGGGTGCGGGTCATCGCTGTCCGCACGGCGGGGGAGTGCGCGCTCTACGCGCGCAGCGGCAAGTCGGTGGGCGGCAATTACCCCGAACTGGTGGAGGCGCTGAAGACCTTGTCCGGCAAGGAATCCCTCATTCTCGACGGCGAGATCGTGGCACTCGGCGCGGACGGGGCGCCCTCCTTCGGACTGCTGCAGCGGCGCATGCACGTGGCCCGGCCCGGTGCGCAATTGGCGGCCGAGGTGCCGGTGCGGTTGTTCGCCTTCGACCTGCTCGCGCACGGTGATCGGGACCTGATGGGCGAGCCCTATCTGCGACGCCGGGAGCGGCTCGCCGAACTCCCGTGGGAAGGCCCGCTTTCCGCGCCGCCGCATTGGCTCGACACGGATGCCGGGAAGTTGCTGGATGTCGCGAGCGCACATCACCTGGAAGGCATCGTTTCCAAGCGCGTGGATTCGCTGTACCTACCGGGCCGTAGGTCGCCGACCTGGATCAAAACTCCACTGCGGCTCAATACCGAGGCGGTCGTCGCGGGCTGGACTCCGGGCGCGGGCGCATTCGGCCCCAGCTTCGGATCCCTGATTCTGGGCGCCTACGACGGTACCGGCCGTTTCGTCTACATCGGCAATGTCGGCACCGGCTTCACCCAGGCGGCGCGCCGGATCATCCGCGCTACCCTCGACGAAATCGAAACCTCGGCAAGCCCTTTCGCCGATCCGCCGCCCGAGTCCCGGCCCGCCGGCTGGCGCTGGACCGAGCCGATCCTGGTGGGCGAGGTGGAGTATCGCGAATACGCCGGAGAACGACTGCGCATGCCGAGCTGGAAAGGATTGCGTACCGACAAGATTCCTGCGGAGGTCGAAGTACCACCGGTGCGCTGAGCAGGTCGCATCCATAACCGGGAACTGTGGGCTTCGAATCGAAGCATGCGTTGCTGCAACACAATTGGCATATTCAGAAGAGTTGGACCACAATCGGAGGAATGGGCGGCGATGGGGCACGAAAGCTGCGTGCGCTTTCTGCTGCCGATTCACTGAAGCGGCTGGCGAGTGCGCACTATGGACGAATCGTGTACTCGCGCCGCGGACTTCCCATCATCCGGCCGGTGAACCATATCGTCGACGACGATGTCGTGGTGGTGCGCGCGCACCTGGGCGCGGGCCTGCTGCGCGGCGACGGGCAGGTCGTCGCCTACGAGGCCGACAGCTTCGACGAGAACACCCGGCGCGGCTGGAGCGTCATCGTCACCGGCGTCGCCCGCGTGGTCACCGATATCGAACAGGTGCGCCGCTACGACCGCCTGCTCGACCCGTGGATCACCCTCGCCACCGACCATGTCATCCGCATCGAAACCGACGTCGTCACCGGCCTCGAACTCGTCGACGAGGGCCTCTGACGGCTAGCCCGCCGATAGCAGAATCCTGAAACACCGGCGGCTCGCACTGTGACCGCCGCTACGCCTCCGGTAGCCTGACACGCCGTTGATACGAATGCGGCAACCTATGGGCAAGCATCACTGTTGATGCGGAAGGTGACGCATGCACGACTGTTACGTCTCTCGGCCGCGCGCTGAAGGTTCGGGGAGGCGGAAAGGAACGACATTTGACCGCGTCTGAAAGTCAGGCAACCGCCACCGCACCGGGCGAGGCGGACGAGGGGTACTCCCGGGGCCTGTCGCCGCGCACCATTCAGATGATCGCCATCGGTGGCGCCATCGGCACCGGACTCTTCTACGGCGCGGGCGGCGCCATCGAACAGGCGGGCCCGGCACTCATCCTGGCCTACCTCGCGGCCGGGCTCGCCATCTTCGTCATCATGCGGGCCCTGGGCGAACTGCTCACCTATCGACCCGTCACCGGCAGCTTCGCTGAGTACGCCAACGAGTTCCTGGGCCGCTTCGCAGGCTTCGCCACCGGCTGGACCTACTGGGCGGTGTGGGTCAGCACCTGCATGGCCGAGATCACCGTGGCCGGCAAGTACGTGCAGTACTGGTTCGACATCCCGCAGTGGGTGACCGCGCTCGTGGTGCTCGGCATCATGTTCGTCGCTAACCTGGTGTCGGTGCGACTGTTCGGCGAGGGCGAATTCTGGTTCTCCGCCATCAAGGTCACCGCCATCATCGCCATGATGGTCATCGGCATCGGCGTGCTCATCTTCCACTTCGGCAATGCCACCAACCCGACCGTCACCAACCTGTGGGCCGACGGCGGGGTGTTCCCCAACGGCTTCGGGCAGGCGCTGCTCGTGCTGCAGATCGTGGTGTTCGCCTACGTGGGCGTGGAACTGGTCGGCGTCACCGCGGGCGAGGCCCGCGACCCCAAGAACACGCTGCGCAAGGCCATCAATACGCTGCCGTTCCGCATCGGCCTGTTCTACGTGGGCGCGCTCATCGTCATCATGTCGGTGTCGAGCTGGCGCAACTTCCACGCCGGGCGCAGTCCGTTCGTGGAGGTGTTCGAACAGATCGGCATTCCGGCCGCGGCGGGCATCATCAACTTCGTGCTGCTGACCGCGGCGCTGTCCTCGTGCAACTCCGGCATCTACTCCACCGGGCGCATGCTGCGCAGCCTCGCCCAGCGCGAGGAGGCCCCGGCCGGACTGGGCGCCATGAGCAAGCGGCACGTGCCCGCCACCGGCATCGCGGTGTCGGCGGCCGTCATGGTGATCGGCGTGGCGGTGAACTACTTCTCGCCGGACAAGGCGTTCTCCTACGTCACCTCGGTGTCCACCATGGGCATCATCTTCGTGTGGGGCGTGATCCTGGTGTGCCACATGATCTATCGCGCCCGCGTGCGGGCCGGACTGCTGCCCGCCAGCGACTACCGGCTGCCCGGCGCGCCGGTGACCAGCATGGTGGCGCTGGCCTTCCTGGCGGTCGTGGTGGTGCTGCTGTTCTTCACCGAGGGCGGGCGCACGGCCCTCGTGGTCGGCGTGGTCTGGGCGGTGCTGGTGTGCGCGGGGTACCCGCTGCTGGCGCGCAAGCACACTGCCGTCTCGACGCAGAAGTAGCGCGAATGCGGAACTGACAGTTCGCGTTTCCAGGTGGCGGTCGCCGATTCCGGCGGCCGCCACCGTCGTTTTTGCTACCTTGCCTGAATAGGTCTCGGCTCGAGGAGCAGTCATGCAGGACCCCCGGCGGTATGTGGTGATCGGGGGCGGGCTCGCGGGCCTGGCCTCCGCGGTGTGGCTGGCCGAGGCCGGGAAGCAGGTGACGCTGCTGGAACGGCGCGGCAGGTTGGGCGGGCGCACACACGCGCTGGAAGTGCCTCCGCTGCACGATCTTCCGGACAACGGGCAGCATGTGATCGCCAGCGGGTACGACCATCTGTTCCGGTATCTGACCAGCGTCGGCACCCGGCAGTACGTGGCGTTCCCGCATCGCGGGATCCTGCGCTGGCCGGGCGGGCGCACGACGATCATGGGCACCAAGGGTTTCGGGGCGCTGCGGGCGCTGGTGGGCGCGCATCCGGACGCCGGTGCCGGGGAGCGGGCCCGGGCCGCCCTCGCCACCGTGCGGATGGGCTGGGAATGTCTCAACCAGCCCGCCGATCTCGCCGAACTCACCACCGAGCAGTGGTTCCAGCGGCTCGGCATGCCCGCCAAAGCGCGTGAGGCGCTGTGGGATTGGCTGGCGCTCGGCATCGCCGCCGAACCGGTGCGGCAGGAGTCGGCCAAGGTGTTCGCCGATGTGATGGCCACCGGAATCCGGTTGGGCGTCAAGCATTTGCGGCCGGTCACCATCGGCTATCCCACCACCGATCTCGATACGCTGTTCGTCTCCGGGGCGCAGAAAGTGTTCGACCGCTCCGGAGTTCGCGTCCAGCATCGGGCCGTGGCGCGGCGCATCGTCATCGAGGACGGCGCGGTGACCGGGGTCCTCCTGGCCGACGGCGAGGTCGTGGCCGCCGACGCGGTGGTCTGCGCGGTCCCGAACTCCAATATCGGCGGCCTGCTCGACGACCTGCCCGAACACGACGAGATCTACGCGGCCGCCGACAAACTCGGGTACACGCCGATCGTCAGCACCAACCTGTACCTGGATCGCCCACTCGGCACCAGGGGCGCTATGGAGGCGCTCATCGGCGGGCAGGGCGTCATCGACGAGGTATTCGACCGTCAGCGCATGCACGGCCGCCGCACCGAGAACGGCTGGCTGTACTGCCTCACCACCAGTGGCGCCTACGAGCAGATCCACAAACCCGGCCACGAGGTGGTCGACGAGCAGATGGCCCTGCTGCGCCGCTATTATCCGGCCGCGCGCGAGGCGAAAGTCGTGCACGCCCAGGTGGTTCCGATGCCCCGCGCCACCTTCTCCCAGGTGGTCGGCACCGACGGCCTGCGCCCCGCGCAGCGCACCTCCGTGCCCAGCCTGGTGCTCGCGGGCGACTGGACCCGCACCGACTGGTCGGCCACCATGGAAAGCGCCGCGCAAAGTGCCGCCAGAGCGGTGGATCTGCTGCTCGCCCTCCCCGCCCCGGTGGCCACCGCGCGCTGAATCGACCGTTCGGTCGGACTACTCGCGTTCGGCTCGCGCCGGCGGCTGGCGAAAGTAGTTGAGTACCAGGCGCGTGATGTCGGCGAGGAACCGGTCACGGGGGATGGGCGGGCCGTCCAGCACATAGCGGATGGTGAGATGCTCCACCGCGCGGACCAGCATCCAGGCCGCCGCGTCGAAATCCACGTCGGCGGGGACCGAGCGCGAACGCATGCTCAGCGCCGCGCGGGCCAGCTCGCCGATCTGCTGTTCGAAGGCGAGCACCGTGGCCCCCGTGGACAGGCGCGGCGTCTGCTCCACCACGGCGCGCAGGAGTTCGCGGTGCTCGCCCAGGGCATCGAGCAGTTCGGAAATCGTCACCGGCACAGCGATTTCCGGCTGGCGGGCCAGATTCGCCAGCACCGCGGCGCGGACCCGGTCGGCGACCTCGCCGGTGTAGCGCTCGATGACCGCGGCGACGATCGCGTCCTTGTTCGGGAAGTACTGGTACAGCGAACCCGGGCTGATATCGGCCGCGTCGGCGATGCGATTGGTGGACGCGCCGTCGTAACCGTGTGCGATCAGCACCTGCTGCCCGGCATCGATGATGCGGGCGACCATGGCACGCGAGCGCTCCTGGCGGGGTGTGCGGCGCGGCGGAGGGGGCGGCGTCTTCCTCGGTGCGGCAGTCGATTTCGAGGTGTGTCGTTTCGGTGGCATATCGTTCCCGCCGCTGTGTCGAATGCGAATTGAACGCGAGTAAATATTCGTGTCAGCCTGAGGTCATGGTGTCACACAGCGCAACGGTGCGCGAGTCCCATACCGAACCGGTGCCGCTCGGGCCGGACTCGCTCACCTGGAAGATCTTCGGCTCGCTCTACTACATGCCCACCGGGTTGTTCGTCGGCATGGTGCAGAACATGCATCCCGGGCTCGGGGCGGGCGTCGAATTCCACTCCGAGATCGAGGACGAGCTGTACCAGCGGGTGCTGCGCTCGCTGTACCCGATCATGGGCGTGGTGTTCGACGGGCCGCGCGCCCGGCAGACCGCGCGCGAGATCGTCGACTACCACCGCGATATCAAGGGCGTCGACGCGCAGGGTCGGCGGTACCACGCCCTCGACCCGGGCACCTTCTACTGGGCGCACGCGGTGTTCTTCGTCCAAACCCTGCGCGCCGGAGAGCTTTTCCTCGGCGGACTGACCGCGGCCGACCGCGAACAGCTGTGGCTCGAGCACTATCGCTGGTACGAGATGTACGGCATGAGCATGCGGGTGGTGCCCGGCAGCTGGCCCGAATTCCAGCGCTACTGGCGGGATATGTGCCGGATCCTGGAACCGACCAGGGCGGCGCGCGAGGTCTTCCATCTGGCCGACAACGCGTCGGTGCCGCCCTTCCCGATCCTGCGGCATCTGCCGGAACCCCTGTGGGAGAAGCTGTTCCGTCCGTCCGGGGCGCGATTCTTCCAGTTCGTGACGATCGGGCTGTGCGATCCGGCCATCCGCGACACCATGGGATTCCGGTGGACCGCCCGCGACCAGTGGCTGTTCGAGCGGCTGTGCCGGACGCTGACCGCCATGAACCGGGCGACGCCGGACGGGATCAAATACGCCTTCCCCCGGGTGCGGGCCGGTCGCCGCCGTGTCGCCGGGAAAAGAGCACCGTGGATGCCGCCGCCCGAAGCCCCTGAAATCCTCTGGCCCGCACCGGAACACCGCGACGAGCCGAAGCACTACTGTCCCGTCCACGCCGGCAGCGGCGCGGACGCGGTCACCAGATTCCGTCAACTGTCAGGGTTCTAGGGTCATGCAACCACTCACCGGCCACCGCGTTACCGCGACGGGCACACATCCCTACGACTACTACTACCGGCCCGGTATGGCACTGCGCCCGGCCCCGCCGCGCGCCGTGGCCTCCGAGCTGTGGTTCGAGCCGCGCAGAGCCATGCTCTCGCCGTGGCTCGACGTGCGGCGGGAACCGGTCGACACCCCGCGCACCCGGCTCATGGCCGACCACCTGTGGCAGGGCGACGAACCGATGGACGCGCTGGTCGCCGCCTTCCGGCGGATGGGCTCCGCGGGCGGTCGGCGCATGCTGGACCGGGCGCTGTGCCACGGTATCGACAGTGTCGAGGAGCCGCTGCCCGAACTGGTGAATCTCTTTGCCCGGCTGGACAATCCGCCGGGCTGGTACGACGCGGACGAGTGGGAGCACGGCCGCCGGCTGTGGATCAATGTCTCGACCGCAGGGAAGATGGCCATGGGCGTACAGGACTTCATGGGCACCTTCGTCGGGGCGGAAGTGGCCTCGGCGGTGGGGCAGACCGGGCGCTTCGTCAAGGATCCGTACCGGCGCAACCTCGAATCCGCCGTCTGGTTCGGCAGTGTCACCGCGCCCCGCGCGCTCGAGCGCGGCAACCCGATCTTCCACGACACCGTGCGGGTGCGCTACATGCACGCGCAGGTGCGTGCCATGCTCCGCAGGGCCTGGGGTGACGAGCATTTCGCGCAGCACGGCAATCCGATCTCCAACGCCACCACCATGGGTGCGGCCGTCACCTTCGGGCTCTCACCCATCTGTTTCGACCATGTCCACGGACGGCGTTGCAGTACAGCGCAACTCGATGCCGTGATGCACTACTGGGCCTACATCGCCTATGTCTTCGGTGTCGCGGAGGAACTCATCCCGCGTTCGGCCTCCGAGGGGTTCGAGATGGCCGACTACATGGTGGCCACCGCCGGTGTGGCTCCGGCCTGGACCGCCACCATGGCCGGGGCCGCCACTCGCCGCTTCACCAATGCGGGACTGCGCGGCCGCGCCGAAATCGCCGCCACCGCACCACTGCTGGGAGTCCTCTCCTACTACAGCAGCACGCCCCTGGTGCGAACCCTGCTGGCGGACACCCCATTACGCGCGGTGCCGACCCAGCCGTGGTCGGCTCTCACCGGTCTGGCGGCCACCACGGCGGTCCGCCTGCGCCGGATCGACGACCATCTGCCCGGTGCGCGCCGGCGCATGATCCGCCGTGCCCGTCGCCTGGATCCCTTCTGGCACCGCAATATTCGGGTGGCCCGCTATCTGGGAGCCCGCGCCGGTATCAAGGGCACGCCCTTCGACCACCACGATGTCTCCGCCGACGGCGCGCCCTGCCCTATCCGCTCGCCCCGGCCAGGCTCAGATACACCACCATCAGCGTGAAGAGGAACCATCCCGCGCCCTGCCAGATCGGCCACGGCTTCCCGTCGCGCCACTGCCGATAGGTGATCACGAAGGCCCCGATCCCTCCGAACAACAGCATCAACCCCGGCCCCAACCCCACCACCAGCCGCGACACGGTATCGCACCGCATGTTCTCCGCATCCAGGCACTGCGGTCGCGCCGCCGCCCACACCAGTGCCACCGCCATCGCGATCCCGGTCAGCACGATCACCGCCAGCACATACCGGGCCGCCCGCCGCAGGGTCGGCGGATCATTCCATCGTTTCTCCACGTCGTTCACCATCACCCCACCTCCTCGTGGCGGAAGTACCCGGTCGAGCCGATACAAACATCATGACCGGTTCGCCGACTCCCGAGGCACCGGCAGCGCACCCGTCGCAGGGTGAAATCGCCTGGAGATCTGCCGGATCTCATGTCAGCATCGGCTGATGCCGCACCTGATCCACGTTCTTCCGGCCTTCCTGCTCGCCTGTCTCGTGCTGGCTGCCATACCCGGGCCCGCTACCGCGCTGTTTCTGCAGCGCTCGGTGCGCGACGGACGGGCCGCGGGTCTGGCGGCGGTGGCCGGGAACGAGATCGGCGTCTTCTGCTGGACCCTCGCGGGTGGTGCGGGCCTGTCCGCGCTGTTGATCGCCAATCACGTCCTGAGCGTCGCCGTCCACATCCTCGGCGCGGTGGTGCTCATCTGGCTGGGTGTCCAAGCCTGGCGCGGTTCCCGCCGCGACGACGCGTTCGGCACCGCGCTCACCGCCGCCCTGCCCGGTGGCCGCACCCCCGCGGCCGCCTTCCGCGCCTCGCTGATCTCGATAGCCGCCAACCCGAAAGCGGCCGTCTTCGGGCTCACCATCCTGCCGCAGTTCCTGCCGTCGCAGGGACCGGTCCTCCCGACCGTGCTCGCCCTCGCCCTCATCCAGCTGGTGATCGACACCGCCTGGTGTGTCGGCATCGTCCTGGCAGCAGACCGGGCCGGAAACTGGCTGCGCCGCACCGGAATCCGGCAACGCGTCGAACGCGCCCTGGCAGCGATCCTGATCGGCCTCGGTATCGGCCTCGCCGCCGAGGCCCGCTGATACCGCGCCCCGGGTGCCCGTGCCGAATCGCGGTCGCGGGCGCACGCGCTGGTGCCGGCGCGACGTGGGCTAGGCGTGGGCTGCGGCGTCGGGGGTGAGGAAGTCCTGGCCGCCCACGTAGACGGTGTGGCCGGGGGCGTTTGCGGCGGTGGTGGCGTCGGCGACGGCGCTGGCGAATTCTTCGACGGTGGGGAGGTCGCCCTGGTCGCGGCGGGTGGTGACGGCGTCGGGGTCGCGGCGTTCGAGGAGGCGGACGATGATGGTGCCGTCGATCATGTCTCCGGAGACCACGGTGAAAGACAGTGCGCGGGTGGTGAATTCGGGGATCATGGCGCGCAGGGCGTCCTCGCCGGCGCGTTTGCTGGCGGCGATGGGTTCGTAGCCGGTGGGGGCCGGGCGGGTGGGGGAGAAGTGGGCCTGGTGGCTGGTGACGAAGACGATGTGGCCGCCCGGGGGTAGGTGGGGCAGGGCGAGGGTGGTCAGGTGGGTCTGGGCGTCGCGGTTGAGGAGCATGGCGTAGTCGGGGGCGGCGTCGCGTTCCAGGCCGCCGGAGGCATTGAGGATCAGGACATCCAGGCGGCCGAAGTCGGCGGCGATGCCGTCGACGAGGGCGCGGGCGCTGCCGGGATCGGCGATATCCGCGCCCGCGATGGAGGCGCTGCCGCCGGCGGCGGAGATCTCGGCGGCCAGGGTTTCGGCGCGCTTGCGTTTCTCCCGGTAGTTGATGACGACGTGGTCGCCGCGGGCGGCGAGGACGCGCGCGGTTTCCGCGCCGATGCCGCGAGATGCGCCGGTGATCAACACGATTCGCCGGGCGGTGGTCGCGCCGGATTCGTCTGTCGTGGTCATTCGGGAACTCCACCCTGGTGAGTGCTTCTGATTTAGAACCAATATGGTGGTTCGAAATGAGAAGCGCAAACCAGCCGCGGTCGACGGGCCGCGCGGACTCGTCGGCCGCCCCGGCGTTTGCCGCCATGGACCTGCTCGGGCAGCGCTGGATGCTGCGCATCGTCTGGGAGCTCGGGGCCGGCCCGCTCGGCTTCCTGGAACTGCGCCGGCGCATGGGCAACTGCTCGTCGAGCATGCTCTCGGTGCGGCTGCAGCGCCTCGTCGAAGCCGGAGTGCTGCGCAAGAACCCCGACAAGTCGTATGAAATGACCACGGCGGGAAGGGAACTCGGGGCGGCGCTGGCATCGGTATGGCAGTGGTCGCAGCGCTGGGCCACGGATCTGGAGCGCGCCGGAGCCGACGGCGACGACGCGTAGGAACGGTATGAAACGCACACTGCTCATCGGCTCGGCGCTCACCCTGGTCGTACTCCTCGTGACCGCGGTGGGCCTCTACGTCCTCATGAACTCGCGCACCTACCAGGTCGCCGGCCGCATCGTGGCGCGCGTGCAGACCGAGGAGAAGGTCGTGGCCCTCACCCTCGACGACGGCCCCACCGAACGCACCCCGCAGATTCTGCGGGCCCTCGCCGACGCCGAAATCCCGGCCACCTTCTATCTGATCGGCAGCGAGTTGGCGGCCCATCCCGCGCAGGGTGTGGCGATTGCGAAGGCCGGACACGAGATCGGCAATCACACCTACCACCATCGCCGCATGGTGCTGGTCGGCCCCGCGACTGTGCGGGACGAGGTCGAGCGCTGTGATGCCGAGATCGCCCGGACCGGCTATCAGGGCCCGATCACCTTCCGCCCGCCCAATGGCAAGAAGCTCTTCGGGCTACCCCGTTACCTGGAGAGACACGATCGGACCACGATCACGTGGGATGTGGAACCCGATTCCGGCAAAACCGCCACCGCGGACGAAATCGTGGCCGAGACACTGGCGAAAGTCCGGCCCGGATCGATCATTCTGCTGCATGCCATGTATGCCTCGGGTGAGCCCTCGCTCGCTGCGATTCCCCGCATCGTGGCCGGATTACGGGCGGAAGGCTATCGCTTCGTCACGGTCTCCCGTTTACTCGAAGCCAAGTGAGAATAAGCGCATAGCCGGAGACTTGTGCGGTTGATCCAACAACCACATACACTGTCTGGGACGTAGTACAAATTCTGTGGAGAGGTGACTCACGATGGGAGACCGGACGGTCGTCGCCGACGTAGCCGATGAGTTGGCACGTCGTGTGGCATCCGGGCAGTACGCGCCCGGCGGGCTGATGCCGTCCGTCCGTCAGGTCGCCGACGAGTTCGAGCTCAATCGCGCCACGGCGCAATTGATTCTGGGCCGCCTGGAGTCCTACGGATTCGTGGACGCGTATCGCGGCAAGGGTTTCGTGATTCGCGATGTGCGCTCCGAGGGCGGCGTGGACGTGTATCGGCGACTGTTCCGGTTGTCCATGCCCGCACCCGAGATCGCGATGGAGATGTTCTCCAATATCGTCGACGAGGAGCGCGGTATCGCGCTCGAGGCGCTGCTCGCCTATACCGCCGGTGCGCGCGGCGGCGAGGTGGCCGAGCTCAAGGCCGATATCGACGAGCTGGAATCGCTGGCACGCAGCACCGCTCCCGATCCGCATCGGATGCTGCGGATCGAACTGGGCCTGCTGCGCAAACTGCTGACGGCACTCGGACATTCGGTACAGCGCGCGGTGCTGAACTCCATCGGTGAGATGGTGCTCGAGGTGCCGGAGGCGGTGGACGCGTATTTCGCGGCCTCGCCGGATCTGCATGTGCTGGTGTGGCGCGCGCTGGTCGCGGTCTGGGAGTCGGACGGCGGTCCGAGTCAGGCGCAGCTGGCGCTGTTCGAGGATCTGTTCGGCATGTATCACCAGAAGGTGATCGCGCGGTTCGGTGAGCTGATCGGTATCGAGGAACTCGACGAGACGGCCCCGCACGCGGCTACGGCCTGAGCTTCGAATCCTGTTGCGAGGCAAGCCGACCGGTCGGTACTAAGCCTGACCGGTCAGCCCGGCTATACACCGATCGCGGCATTCATGATGGTTCCGGCGCTCGTGGCGATGATGCCGCCGACGAGCGCACCGGCCACCTGCTTGGGTGACTGCAGCGGGCCGCCGCTCCACTTCTCCCAGGCGAAGCGTCCACCGGCGTAGATGATGGCGAGAGTGCCCGATAGCAGGACGAACCAGGTGAAGTAGCGGACCAGCCGGAGCAGCTTGTCCGCCACCGGCGGCGTCTCCGGATCTGGATTGAAGACCTGGGCCAGCAGATCGTTCGCGGCGATAGTGGCATCGATAATCATCTCGGCGCTCTTCCCACGGGATGGCGTATTCCTCTACCGGGGTACCCGCCTGGAGCGGTGGCGCGCAAGGAAATCGGCGGCGACGTTGCGGACGTTGGGTACGGCGCCGTGTCCGGTGGGCGACACGGACACGGCGCCGAGCTCTCAGTCGACGTCGTTGTCCGCGGACAGGTAGGCGACGGCGGCTAGATACTGCCGGCAGGCGAAGTGCTGATCGTGCGCACGCAAGATGGTGCGGGCCCGGCGATAGTTGAGATTGCGCGGCTCGACGTCGCAGTCACCGGTGGTATCGGTACAGGGGGCGAGCATCTGTGTCATTGGATGCCTCTGGCCGGAGATGGATGAGTGCACCGAGTTTATGGCTGTGAATCGTGCAGATGCAAGTGCATCTGCACGGTCGATCCGACGTGTCGGAGAGGCCATTTCCCCGGGGCGAGCTGGGTTTCGTCCTATTCGGTGCAATTGGGACGTCAGAGGCCACCCGTCCCAGTCACGTGACGCTACAGGATTCGCCGATAGTTGGCTCCCGGTTGAGCAAACCCGCTGGTCGAGGCGAAAGAACAATACCTACCGGTACGAAATGTCCGGAAAGATTTGCAGATTCGCAGCACAGATCTGCGCACCAAGATCAATGCTGTTGTGTTGCAAAGGATATGCAGGATTCCGGGGATCGATGCGGGGCTACCTACGTGCTATCGTTCATGTTGCGGTTGCAACTGTAAGAACATCTGCAGGAACATTTGCAAGTACCTGGACCACCGTCTGCGGGCGGTACTGGCAAGGAGTCTGAAATGACTGAGATATCGGCAACCCGGATCGACCGTTCGGAACTGGCTTGGCGTAAGAGCACTTTCAGCAATCCCAGTGGTAACTGCGTCGAAGTGGCGCCGATGGCCGACGGCCAGGTGGCCATGCGCAACTCGCGGGATCCGGAAGGTTCGGTCCTGATCTACACCCGCCCCGAAATCGATGCATTCCTGCGTGGCGCCAAGAGCGGAGAGTTCGACGATCTCGCCATCTGAGCGGTAGCATTGGCAATCGGCGCGGTGGTTCGCGACGTGCGGTTGTTGTGGTACCACTGCCGGCAAACCGAGCATCGGAGTGGACCCTCATGATCGCAGACCCTGTTGCCCACGGTCGGGCGGATCTCGCTGTCGCCGAACGTGGCCCGACTGCACTGCGGATCGCAGTAGGCAGTCAGCTACGGAAGTTGCGGGAAGAACGGAATATCACCAGGGAAGCCGCAGGTGAACACATCCGCGGATCCCATGCCAAGATCAGTCGCCTGGAACTCGGGCGTACCGGATTCAAGGAGCGCGATATCCGGGATCTGTTGACGCTGTACGGCGTTGACGATCCCGGCGAGCGCGAGAAGATCCTCGAACTGGTACGCAAGGCCAATCAACCGGGTTGGTGGCATCAGTTCAGCGACCTCCTGCCCGATTGGTTCCAGACCTACCTAGGGCTCGAGCACGCGGCCAAATCCATTCGTACCTACGAAGGTCAGTTGATCCCGGGTCTGCTGCAGACTCCGGATTACGCGCGTTCCATTGTCGCGTTGGGGCACGACGCGGACAGTGAGCGGCGCGTGTCGCTGCGCCGACGCCGGCAGGAATTGCTGACTCGTGAAGGCGCACCGAGCTTCTGGGCCGTACTCGACGAGGCGGTGCTGCACCGTCCTATCGGTGGCGCGGTGGTCTTGCGCGCGCAGATCGAGCATTTGATCGACATGTCGCTGCTACCCAATGTCACCATTCAGGTGCTGCCGTTCTCGGCGGGTGGCCATGCGGCGGCGGGGAGTTCGTTCACCATGCTGCGATTCGCCGAGCCCGAACTGCCCGACATCGTCTATCTGGAGCAGCTGACGAGCGCGCTGTACCTGGATCGCCGCCAGGATCTGGAGCTCTACCGCCAGGTCATGGATCAGCTGAGCGTCCAGGCCGAGCCGCCGGAGCGCGCTCGCGCGAAGTTGAAGGAGATCGCCGCGGGGCTGTGAGCCGCAGCGTCGCCCTCGGGGTGACCTGCGGCGCTTCGCCATGTCACGAGGGCTCAAATTAGCAGTGCTGTAATCGAATTCGAGAAGATGGTGCCGATCCGCGCCGAAGAATGGTGGCTGATCGCACCGCAACCGAAAGGGCCGCCGCAGTGGAACGGCGGCCTTCGGCGTTGGATACCTACTGCCGAATGAAGCTCGAGGCGATTCGCCAGAACGCCTCGGGCTGCATCATGTGTAGATCCCAATCGTTCACCATGGCATGTGCGGTGGTGACGATCCTTTCGATATCGAAATCATACCGAGTGGCCGCTCCAGTGGATTCGACCTGGCGGATTACGAAAGCGGTTGCCGTCTCTCGCGAATAGGTTTGGTCCGGCTGGTTTCTGTCGGCAAACCCGAGTCGGCTGAGGTTGATTGGCTGGTTCATTCGAACGCCCCTGACGCCAGGCCGACGGCAAACCGATGGCGTGGAATCGCCGGTGATTCACCATTCGGCGCTCTGGTTGTCCCCTATTGGTGCCTTGCACGACGAGTCTATGACCGTGCTGTGCGCAGATGCAAGTACATCTGCAACCTCGAATATGTAGGGAGACCAGGGATTTCAGGATGCCAAAAGTTTGCGCGGCGCCCCCGTAAGAGGCGCCGCGCAGGATCTCGCGGAGCTATTTCGGAACCAGAATCCCGGTGAGATCCGCTTCCTTGATCGGCGTTTCGGGATTGGCCTGCGCTTCACACATCAGACGGATGGTCAGGATGGCCGCGTCGACGGTATCGGCGGCAGGCTCGGTGGTGGTGTTCTGCTCCTGTTCCAGGAATTTGCGGACGGTTACGCGCTGCTTTTCGGAGTCCTGCTGAATGAATTCACTGCAGGGAGTGTCGCCACCCTTGTTGACGATCTCCTCGGCCTTGTCGCACCCCGGAAGCAGCGCCAGCGCGACGGCGAGCGGCACCGCAGCCGCCATGGACCGAACGGACACCCGTATGCCGGCCATGTCAGAACCCCACCAGGCCGTCGGCCAGCTCGTCGATCTGCAAGGCCTGCAGCGCATCCTGCCGCACATCCGGACACTGCGCGGTGGTCACCTGATCGACCACCTCCTTGTCGCGCACAATGGCCGCGTTGATGCCGTTGTTGCGCGCGGCCCAGTTCTGCACCGTTCCGTTGAACGCCACCTTGCCCAGTGCGACCCCCTGATCACGCCAGGTGGCGATTTCCGGGCGGATCATGTCGCACAGCTGCTGCGCGGCCTCGGTGGAGATGGTCGGTGCGCCCTCGGACGTCACCACGCCGGAGCCGTCTCCGGTGGGAGTGGTTCCGGGAACCGTGGTTTCGGTGCTGTTGTTGCACGCCGTGGCGAAGAGCAAACCCGCCGCCAGGAGCGCGCCGCCGGTAATTCTCCGGAGCGTCATGAAGTTTCCTTCCGTGCCAAGGTCTCGATGCGACGGTGTTCGAGCACCATCGGTGTTATTCCGGATGACCCGCGGCGCCGGCGGAATTGCCGGGCGCGGCAGCCATCATCGGTGTCCTTTCTCCCGTGTTCGAGCGGGTGATAACGGTCGGATACCCGGCGTTTCACGGGTGAATCACCGGTGGGCGACGACGGGATGCAGGTCATACACCGCATAGGCCGCGTGAATCACCGGCTGCGCGACATTGCGCACCCGGATGCCGCCGGGCGTCGTGCCGCATTCCGTGCCGTGGTGTGCGTGGCCGTGCAGGGCCAGCTGCACCGGATGCGCGTCGATGGCCTCACCGAGCAGATACGAGCCCAGGAACGGGTAGATCTCGCGGGGTTCGCCGTGCAGGGTGTCGCTGACCGGGGAGTAATGCGTGACCGCGACCGTCACATCGGTGTCCAGGCCGGCCAGCGCCGCGTCCAGGGCGGCGGCGAGATCGACGGTGTGCCCGGCGAATTCGCGCATCAGCCGTTCGCCGAAGATGCTCGCGCACTTGCCGGCGAAGCCACCGCCGAACCCCTTGGTGCCCGCCACCCCGAGGGTGAGATCCCCGACGGGGAGCGTGACGGCGCTGCCCTCCAGCACGGTGATGCCGTGGTCGGTGAGCACCCGCGCCACCTGCTCACCCACATCACTGTGATGGTCGTGATTGCCCAGCACGGCCAGCACCGGCACCTCGAGGTCGCTGAACTCCGCGGCCACCACCCGCGCTTCCTCGAGCGTGCCATGCCGGGTCAGATCACCGGTGAGCAGCAGCACATCGGCGCGATCGGCGATCCCGGTCAGCGCGGGCCGCAGCACACCGGCCGAATCCGTGCCCAGATGCACATCGCCCACGGCGGCGATGCGGACATGGGAGTCGGCTGCCGGCGTGTTCAGTGCAGCTCCTCGGGCGCGTGCGGCGGATCGGGTGGCGTGACGCGAACGTCGTTGTGCACCCGCAGTTTCGGCGCCTGCTCGCGGACGACGAGCTCGAGCTGCCGCCGTCGCGCGATACTGGCGACCTCACCGCTGAGCACCACCACATCGCCGCGCAGGGTGACCTGGACGCCGAGTTCGGCGGTGCGCGGATCCTCGGCGAAGGCGCGGCGCAGATTCGCGACCAGATACTGGGGCAGGATCTCCTCGGTACGGTCGGCGGGATTACCGGTCATGGGGTCGGACCTCCGGGTGTCGCTGATTCCGAGATCGTCGAGCAGGCCCAGGAAGGCCCGCGCGTAGGGGGACATCTCCGTTTCCGCGCGCACCTGCCCCCAATCCACCTGCTCGCGCAGGTCCCGGGCGATGTGCAGGAGTTTGGTGAAGTCCAGGCGGTGCGGGTCCAGGACCATGAGACGGTCGACCATGAGATCGGTGCCGCTGATCACCGGGGCCGCGGTGGGGCCGATGCGCATCCAGCTGGCGCGCCCGAGCAATTCGTCGGTGACGGTGCGGTAGTTGGGCCGGAAGATGAGATCCACCAGCGTCTCGCCGTCGTAGACCTTGGTCAGCCAGTCCTCGGCGGGGTCCACCGGCCGCAGTCCGACCTCGGCCAGCACACCTCGGGCATGCTGAGCGTCAGTGGGCTTGACGAAAATATCCACGTCATGGTCCGAGGCCGGACCACCCCGCGCGTACACCGCGCAGCCACCGCCCACGGCGAACGGAACGCCGTTGTCCAGCAGGGCGTTCACCACCCGGGTGAGCGTGTCGAGCAAGCGGTCGATCGTGCGGACCATAACCCGGTCGTACCCGGCGGTGGGGTGGCTAATCACCGGTCGCCGCCCTCGCGCGGATGCCGCAGGACCATGTCGGGGTCGGCGTCGACCGGATCGGACCGCACGACACCGCCCTCCGTGCGGTCGCCGGGGCCGGGGTTCGGTGCGGAGTTCGAGCGGGCGGCCAGGGAACGGGTGGCCGGGCCTTCCAGCAGGCGGCCGTCATGGGCGAAGCGGGAGCCGTGCAGTGGGCAGTCCCAAGTCTTTTCGGCGTCGTTCCAGCGCAGGATGCCGCCCAGGTGCGGGCAGATCGCGGAGACCGCGCAGGTGTGGCCGTCGACCGTGCAGACGGCCGTGGGTTCGAGGCGGCGCAGCTCGACCCGGCCCCGGCCCTGTGCGGGCGGTCCGGAGCGGCGCACGGCATTGCTGATGCCCAGTCCCAGCCAGCCCGTCGAAAGATGCAGTGCCACCGGTGCGTTGGTGCGCACCGCGGCGAGCGGCGCGGACAGGTCACGGACGTTCCAGGTGTCGAACGCGTCCGCGTACTCCGGCGACTTGCCGACGATCCGGCCGACCAGCGTGTGGGCGGCCGCCACCGCGGTGGCCAGACCCCATTTGGCGTAGCCGGTGGCGACCAGCACCTGCTCCTGGCGCGGCAGAAGTGGCCCGGCATAAGGCATTTCACCGATCGGGTAGTAGTCCTGCGCGGACCACCGCAGGATCGGCTCCGCGCCCGGGAACATCTGCCGCGTCCACTCGATCAGCTCGTCGGCATGCTTGCGCGGATGGCTGACCCGGCCCACTTCGTGCCCGTTGCCGCCCACGATCAGCAGATCGCCCGTCACCGCCGGATCACCTGGCGCGGTGCGGGATTCGCCCGGCTGCTCGGAGGGTCCGAGCGGTGTCGTGAGCCTCTCACCGGACGCGGCGGTGGGGTCGAACGGTCTCGTCGGGCTCTCGCCCGACGGCGTGGCACTACCGAGCGGCCCGGCCGGGGAGAGGCTGCCGTCCGGGGCCGGGGTGGCGGTGCCGCGCAGGGTGTCCATCGGGGCATAGCGGATCGAGCGGGTAGGGGAGTCCGCGCTCAGGTACATGCCGCGCGGAATCGGCTGGGGCGCAGTGAAAGCCGCCGCGTACGAGCGCTGGGCGGTGAGCCGCGCGAAGAAGCCGCCGCGGTCGAAGATCGGGGTGCCGGTCGCCAGGATCACCGTGGCGGCGGCCAGATCGCCGTGCGTGGTTTCCAGCAGCCGGACGGTGCCCGCGGTGCGCATGCCGCGCACCCGGGTGCCCTCGAAGATCGGCACGCCGCGCGCGTCGAGATCGCGCGTCAGCGCCGCCACCACGTCGATGATGTCGAGCTGCGCCTGATCGTCGAGTCGCACCGCGCCGTGCAGGGGGAACGGCACGTCGAGGTCGGTGACGAATTCGGTGTCCAGCCCGGCCCGGCGGGTGGCGTCGAGTTCCGCGTGCAGCAGGGGCAGGGCCTGTTCGGTCTGGGCGTAGGTGTAGGCCGGCTCGCGCTGGACGGGGATGTCGTGTTCGGCGCAGTAGCGCAGCAGCCACCGCTGACCGTCACGGTTGGCCTCGAGGTACGCGCGCAGCGTCTGTTCGTTGTGCCGCTTCAGGATTCGGGAGGCGCGCACTCCCTGCAGCAGGCTGATCTTCCCGGTGGTGTTGCCGGTGGTGCCGGAGCCGAGCCGATCGGCCTCGACCACGGCCACCGACGCGCCGTATTCGGACAGCAGCAGCGCGGTCACCAGTCCGGTGAGTCCGCCGCCGACCACGACGATGTCGAAACGCAGGCCCGGCGGCAGCGGCGGCCGGGCGGAGGGCTGGAAATCGTGTAACCACAGTGAGGTCATAGGTTCGGATTGCCGGGCGGACCAGCGGCAAACCCCTCGATTGACCGGGCCTGTCGCGGGTATGACCGTTCGTACGCACGGAAAGGCGACCGATGGAGAATCCCCCGGTCCGTCGCGAGACCGAGACCGAACGACTGGATCGCAACTGGGCCAGCCTGATTCAGGAGACCCGCGTGGTGCAGACCGGTGTACAGCTGCTCACCGGATTCCTGCTCGTCCTGCCCTTCCAGCCGAAATTCGACCTGCTGACCGACCTCATGCGCGGGCTGTACCTGGCGACGGTGGTGGCCTCCATCGCCGCGACGGCCTTCCTGGTCGCTCCGGTTTCCGCGCACCGCATCCTCTTTCGCCGGCACCGCCTCGACCGGGTGGTGCGCGACGCCCACCGGGCCGCCGGTATCGGCCTGACCCTGCTCGGTATCGCGCTCATCGGTGTGGCGGTGCTCATATTCGACGTGGTCGCCGGGCCGCTCGCCGCCGTACTGGCGGGCGGGGGTTTCGCGGTGCTGTTCGCGCTGGTCTGGGTGGTGCAGCCGTGGCGCCAGCGTCCCGGTGATACCGATGCTCAAGAGCCGCAATGAGTTTCGAGCCCCTCGGGTTTCGGTCCGATTGGCGCGGGTACCGCCGGATTGTCAGTCGAACCACCGACACCGTGGAGGTGAATCTCTTGTCCGAGCACGATAAGGGCGGGTTCCGTGAGGGTGCCGAAGGCACCGTGGAAGGCGTCAAGGGCAAGGCCAAGGAAGCCGCGGGCAGCGTCTTCGGCAACGACCAGTTGCGTGAGGAGGGCAGGGCGCAGCAGGATCGCGCCGACCATCAGCGCGATGCCGCCCGCCGCGAGGCCGAGGCCGAGAAGGAGCGCACCCAGGCCGAACTCGAGGAGCAGCGGCAGCGCGCACATCAGCGCGGTCAGAGCTGACCTTCGGGAATGAGCAGAGCATGCGCCCGGCGAGGAATCGCCGGGCGCGTTCTCGCTGTGCTGTGGGATATGCCACCGGCCGCCCACCGGCCCCCGCGTTGAAACAAGTTCTACGGGTGTGTTACGTCTGGGAACAGTGGATTGATCAGCTGGACTGGACAGGAGCCGTGGCCCGTGGTGGACGAAATTCCGGCCTATTTCGATGTGGTGGACGGCGGGTACTACCCGACCCGGTTCGCCAGCAGCCAGTGGTCGGCCGCGCAGGTGGTCGGTCCGGCGCTGTGCGGTCTCATGGCTCGTGAACTGGAACGCGAGCACGCCACCGACGGTTTCGTGCCGGTCCGGCTGACCGTGGACATGTTCAGCGCCGCCCGCTTCGAGCACACCGCCACCCCGACCGTGCGCGTGCGCGACGGCAGGCGCATCCGCGTCGCCGACGTGACCGTGGTGCAGGGCGGCGGCATCGCCGCGCGTGCCTCGGCGGTGCTGCTGCAACCGTCCGAGCAGCCGCCGGGAGAGCTGTGGCAGCGCGAGCACGAGCCGTCCCCGCCGCCGGTGGATATCGCGCCGCCGTCGCGGTCGCCGCGGGTGCCCTACTTCGAGAGCGATGCCTCGCGCACCTGGTCGCAGCTGCCCACCGATCACGAGGACGGCGCGCGCAAGCGCACCTGGCAGCATCCGATCCATGTGGTGACCGGGGAGGAACCGTCCCCCTTCGTGCGCGCCGCACTGGTGGGCGAGGCGACCAGCATGATGACCAACTGGGGTGACAAGGGCATCGGCTTCATCAATACCGATATGACCCTGGCACTGGCCCGGCTGCCCGAGGGGCTCGAGATCGGCGTCGAGGCCGACAGTCACTTCAGTGAGCGGGGTATGGCCGTGGGGGTGGCCACCCTGTTCGACCGGCGCGGGTCCTTCGGTAGCTGCATGGTCACCTCGGTCTCGAACGCGGGCCGTCAGATCAGCAATGCCCAGCTCGACATGGTGATGCGGAAACGTATCTGACACACGGGCACGTCGGCTGAAAGCCAAGTGCGCCTACGCATTTCGGACAGGTTCCGGTACGTCTGTGACAGGCGGCCGGAACCGTGACACAATGTGACCAGGTTGAGACTACAGCCGACCCGGTTCGCGCCCGGGGCCGTTCGCAGAGAGCTGCGATGAGCACGTAGTATCGCCACTTCGTTTTCGCACGAGTGCTTTCGCAAACAGTGCATATCGCATCGGTGCATACCGCGCGCCGTGCCGTGCACAGCGCTCGAATCTCTGATCGGCGACGGGTCTCCGCGTGGGAACTGGATTTTTCCCTCTGGGAGGTTAGTCATGTCCGCAATTGCTGTGCTTCAGCGTGGTGTCGACGGCGACACCAACTCCGTCGGTTCCGCGCCAGGGGACCGAAGTCACCATCCCCCGTCACCGCGGGACCCGGGTTTCGGGTGCACCATCGTGCGTGTCGAAGGGGAGCTGGATGCCGCCGTCTTCCCGGAATTCGCCAAAGCGCTGGATGAGGCAGTGACTTCCAGTTCGCGTGCCGTGGTCGTCGACTTCCGTCAGACCAGGTTCCTCAGCATCGGCAGCGCGCTCGCGCTGCCCGCCGCCAAGGAGGCTGCCGCTGCCGGTGGAGTGGATCTGCGGGTGGTCGCCACCCGTCGTGAGGTCGAGCGCGTCCTCGAAGTAACCGGTGTGCGGCCGTTGTTCTGCCATTTCCGGACGGTACAGGCCGCACTGGAGGCCTGATCTCCGGCTCGGCCGGATGGGGCCGGGATACTCCCGGCCCCATCGATCCGCCTACGGGACACGCGCTCACGGCGGATACTCGTGAGGTGACAACCGGAGGGAATATTTCCTCGAGCGACGCACTGGATCAGGTGATCGGCCCGGGGCGCTCCCAGACCGTCGGCAGCTATCGATTCTGGTTCGCCGACCAGCGCTGGGAGTGGTCCGACGAGGTGGCCGCCATACACGGCTATCTCCCCGGGACCGTGGAACCGACCACCGAACTGCTTCTGGCACACAAACATCCGGAAGATCGCGAACGGGTTGCCACCTCTCTTGCCCGCACCGTGGAGAACGGCGAACCATTCAGCAGCCGGCATCGCATCATCGACACCGATGGCGCGGTGCACCACGTGATCGTGGTGGGTGACCACATGGTCGACGACAAGGACATGGTGGTCGGGGCATCCGGCTACTACATCGATGTAACCGATACGCTCGCCGAACACCGGCAGGAGACGCTCGACGACACGCTGCCCGAACTGTATCGGGCGCGCGCGACGATCGAGCAGGCCAAGGGCGCGCTCATGCTCGTCTACGGCATCAATGCCGAACAGGCCTTCCGGGTGCTGACCTGGCGGTCGCAGGAGACCAACACCAAACTGCGCACGCTCGCGCAGCAGCTCGTGGCCGAGATCTCCGCCATGGGCGGCACGGCGGTGGAGCTCCGCACGCGATTCGATCATCTGCTGTTGACGGTGCATCAGCGGATGCGCCCGGAATGAACCGCGCGGCATAAATATTCGTTCGAGCTGTTTCGGCGCCGACCCGCAGGGTACGCGTCGACTACACAGCTGGGTGCCCTCATCTGGCGAAAGCTCCCGCGATAGGTGGTCGCGGATGAACTGGATGCCCGAGAATGATGCAACGGACGAATGGATCGAACAACGACCGGGCTCGGCGCATTCCGTCTCTGCGGCTCGGCGACGGACAGGCGGAGATACGCATGAGTGAGTGGCTTTCCAAACCAGTCGCGGACACGAGCACGGTCGGTATCCGGGTGCCCGCTGATCTAGGGCAGCTGACCATGCTGCGCGCGCTCGCCGAGACGGTGGCGCTCATCGCCGATTTCGCGCTCGACGAGGTGACCGATATCCGGGTCGCGCTCGACGAGGTCGCGACCGGCCTGATCGTGGCCGCCGCGCCGGGCTCGTGTGTCGACTGCGACTTCGACTTCGACGACGAGCAGATGTCGGTGCGGGTATCCGCCGTCACCGTCGACGACGAGACGTTCGACGAAGACGGGTTCGGATGGCATGTCCTGCAAACCATTACCGAGACCATCCGTGCGCAGCGGCGGCCGTTCGATGCGCTCGCCGGCGGGTACCCCACAGTCATCGAATTCAGTCGCCTGCGAGGTGAAGTCGATGACGGATGAGTCGAAACCGCGCCCGCCCGGGCGATCCCGCAGTCGTGGCGACAGCTACGACAATATCGAACCGATGTTCAAGGAACTGGCCGCGATCGATCCCGCCGACCCGATGCGGGAAATGGTGCGGGAGAAGCTGATCGGCCGGTGCATGCCGCTGGCCGACCATATCGCGCGCCGATTCGCCGGGCGCGGTGAGACTTTCGATGATCTGCTGCAGGTCGCCCGCGTGGGCTTGGTGCAGGCGGTGGACCGCTTCGATGTCACGCGCGGATCGTCGTTCCTGTCCTTCGCGGTGCCCACCATCATGGGCGAGGTGCGCAGGCACTTCCGCGACAATACCTGGGCGGTGCGAGTTCCCCGGCGCACCAAGGAGATTCAGCTCAGTATCGGCGGGGCGATCGACAAGCTCGCGCAGCGGCTGGGCCGCCTGCCCAAGGCGCGCGAACTCGCCGAATACCTGGACGTGGACCTGGTCGAGGTCACGCAGGCGCTGATCGCCGGAAACGCCTATCAGCTCGCCTCCCTCGACGCCGTCACCGGCGACGACAGCGAGAACACGCCGCTGTCGCTCATGGAGGTGCTCGGCGACGTCGAACCCCGCTACGACCGGGTCGACGAATTCCTCGCCGTCAAACCCCTCATCTCCGAACTGCCCGACCGCGAACAGCGCGTGCTGGTGATGCGTTTCTTCGAGGCCAAGACCCAGACCCAGATCGCGGACCAGCTCGGCATCTCACAGATGCACGTCTCCCGCATCCTCTCCAAAACCCTGACCTGGCTTCGCGAACAGGCACTGCGCGACTAGCCGACGACTGGTGGGTGCGCCACCGGAAAAGGGCTCCCGGCATCGCCGGGAGCCCTTCGCTCATGCCGTCGCACGGCCCGCGGTGATCGGATCCGGCGGCAGCGGCGGCACCGGCGGCCGTGGTTCCGGCACCGGCGGTAGCACCGGATCGGGACCGGGCGGCCGGTTCGGGTCCGGGACAGGATCCGGAGCCGGCGGTCGTGCGGGATCGGGCAGCGGCGGCCGCGCGGGGTCGGGCAGCGGCGGCCGCGCGGGGTCGGGGCCGGGCGGCCGGTTGGGGTCCGGAAGTGGTGGGGGACCGGGCGGTTCCGGGAGCGGGGTGGGGCCGGGTGGTTCCGGGAGCGGGGGCTCGGTGGTCGGCTGCATGGGATCTCCTGAATCCTGGTGCCGGAGGCTCAGATCCGGCGGAGTAGCGCGCCCACGCCGTCGGGAAGCGTCAGGCGGCCGTCGACGGGGACGATCTCGGAGTCGCCGGCCAGGGCGGCGGCGGGCAGGGCCTCGTCGGCGCGGCGGATTTCGGCGGCGCCGGTCAATTCGTGTGCGGCGGTGGCCACGTCGAGGTGGGTGTCGCCGACCAGCACCTGGCGGTCGTCGATGGCGGTCGGGTCGATGAGCAGTTGTTCGACAGAGCGTTCGCGCAGGGCGGCGGTCGTTTCGGCGAGGCCGCTGGTGGTCGCGCCCCACGGGCGATCGGCCTCGGTGCGGTAGCGGCGCAGGGTCCACTGGAAATGGGCGTCGGCCGTTTCGGCGATCACCTTGCGCACCGTCGTGCGCATCATTTCGCGCTCGCCGCTGTCGATCTCGACCACGCGCCGCCCGCATACCTCCGGATCGTCGCCGTGCGAATCGGCATCGCCGTCGGTGCCGTAGCGGGCGTCGAGGGCATTGCGCAGCGCGGCGCGCGCCGGGGCGTCACCGGCGAGAATGATGACGGCCGCCGCCACCTGGTCCGCCGTGCGGCACACCTGATCGGCCAATTCGCCGATCCGCCTGCGCATCATGTCGCGGGCGTGCCGTCGCTGCGGGCGGGCCCGCTGCGCATTCGGCGTGACGTCGATTCCGGAGGAGCTCCGATCGCCGTAGCAGTCCATGGCATACAGCCGCGACCCGCTCGCGTACACCTGGACCACCACGTGCGGAACCCGCGGCGTGCGCTGCTCCAGCAGCGGCAGCACGGCGGGCAGCGGCGACACCCGCACCAACTCGCGCGGCGGCGGGGCCGGTAGCTGTTCGTCAACCAGCACGGTGCGGTGATCGGCGAGCAGTGCGCGCCCGGAGCGGCCCGGCGCGGGCGGCCCGGCCGCCACCGCGATTCCGATCGCGCCGATCAGCCCTGCGGAAGCCCCTGCGGCGGAAAGGCTTTCGCGCACCATCCGCAGGCTGGCCTCGAACTGCCGGTCGGCGTCCTCGGTGTCGTGGGAGCTGTCGAAATACACCGAGGCGAACGGTCCGGTCCGGTCGATCAGTTCTCGAAGACTCGTTCTGACCACGAATACCGGATACCCCCGCATCCCGACCGCAATCACCGAGGCCGCGTGTCGTACTGCGGACCGGTCTCGATGTGGCGTCGAACCGACTTCGAAGCGCCGACGCTGCCGTGTCGTAACACGCCGCGGCGTTAGCATCGGCTTGCGCCCGAGATGAGGGGGATCGCTCGACCACTCGAACCACTTCCGCCGTGGGGGTTTTGTGTTTCGTTGTTTGCGAATCATCGCTGCCGCCTTGATGATCGGATGCTCCGCCGCGACCGCCCACGCCCAGCCACAGGACGTGGCCACCGACGAGAGCGCACCCGTCTCCGGCGCCCTGCCCGGCCTCGACCTGCCGGGCTTCCAGCAGTGGCTCGACCAGATCGTGCCGCCGCCGAGCCTGCCGCCCGCGCCCGACACCCCGCTGGTCGACGGTGCGCACCTGAGCCCGGAACTGGCGGCGCTGCGCGCGGCGGCCATGCCGTCGGCCATCGGTGACGGCTTCGTCGACGACTGGCCGGAGAATCTGCCCGACTTCGCGGCGGGCGAGCTCATCGCCTGGCGCGATGTCACCGCGGTGGCCTCGGGTGTGCTGTTCGTGCCGGTGCGGCAGGTGGTGCAGCTCAAGTACCGGACCACGGATTCGGACGGGTCACCGTCGTACGCGATCGCCACGCTGGTGGCGCCGACCGGCGTGTGGGACGGTCCCTGGGGCCGGCCGGTGGTGGTGAACAATCTGCCGATCAACTCGCTCGGGCGGGACTGCAATCCGAGTCATACGCTGGCCCACGGCTTCTCGAACAAGACCAACCTCGCGGACTACATTCCGCCGACCACCCAGCTGGCGCTGCTGCGCGGGTACGCGGTGCTGATTCCCGATCACGAGGGGCCGCGCATGGCCTATGCCGAACCGTTCGTGGCGGGGCACGCCGTGCTGGATTCCATGCGCGCGGTGCGCAATACGCTGCCCGAGGAGTTCGGGGACAGCCGGTTCGGGATGATCGGGTACTCCGGCGGGGCCATCGCCACCAATGGCGCGGTGCGGTTGATGGAGGATTACGCGCCCGAACTGCGGGATGTGGTGGTGGGCGCGGCCATGGGCGGGGTGCCCGCCGACTACGAGATCCTCGCGCGCAGCATGAACGCGAATCTGGCGTCGGGGGTGTTCATGGCGGCCACCTTCGCCATCGGGCGGGAGCGGCCGGAAATTCTGGAGCAGATGAATCATCTGGCGCAGTGGGCGGCGGTGTCGGTCATGAAGGACACCTGCATGGACACCTTCGCACTGTTCGGGCTGCTCCTGCTGCCCATCGACATCGCGGCGACCATCCCCAACCCGCTGCAGAGCGATCTGGCCCGCGACATCTATTCGGTGACGCGCATGGAGGGCCGGAAATCGCCTGTGCCGCTGTACATCTACCACGGGGAGCAGGAGTTCTGGGTGCCGCCCGAAGGCGCGAAGAACCTCTACGCCGAGCAGTGCGCCCTCGGTGCGAACGCGGTGTACCGCAGCGTGCTCGGCGAGCACATCATCGCCGCGTTCATCGGCTACCCGGAATCGCTGCTGTGGCTCGACGCCCGCCTGCGGGGTGAGCCCGCGGCCAGCGAATGCTGAACGCGCGCAATTCTTTCCGGAAACAACCGTGCCCCCGGCCCGTGGGGGCCGGGGGCACGGTCTCTCATCGAGTCACATCGGGAACAGGCTGTGCTTGCGCGGGTTGTGCTTGCGCACCGCGCCCTTGTCGCGCAGCAGCTGCAGCGCCTTGCGGATCTCGAGGCGCGTCGCCGACGGTTCGATGACCGCGTCGATGTAGCCGCGCTCGGCCGCCGTCCACGGCGTGGCCACGGTGGCGTTGTAGAAGTCGATCATGTTCTGCCGCACCGCGGGCCGCTGCTCCTCCGGCGTCGCGGCCAGCTGCTTGCGCCCGACGATGCTGATCATGGACTCCGCGCCCATCACCGCGAGGCGCGCGGTCGGCCATGCCAGGGCGATATCCGCGCCCAGCTGCTTGCAGCCCATGACCGCGTACCCGCCGCCGTACGCCTTGCGCGTCACGATGGTCACGATCGGCGTGGTCGCCTCCAGCAGCGCCCGGAACATCCGTCCGCCACGCTTGATGACGTGGTTGTTCTCCTCCTCGACGCCGGGCAGCACGCCCGGGGTGTCGACGACGTAGATGATCGGCAGGTTGTAGGCGTTGCACAGGCGGATGAAGTACGCGCCCTTGTCCGAGCAGGCCGCGTCGAGCGCGCCGCCCAGGGCCATCGGCTGATTGGCGACCACACCGACCGGGCGGCCGTCGACACGCGCGAACCCGGTGATGAGATTCGGGGAGGTGCCGGGGCTGATCTCGTGGAAGGCGCCGTCGTCGAAGATGCGCAGCAGCACCTCATGCATGTCGTAGCCCATCTTGTCCGAATCCGGAATGAGCTTGTCCAGCTCACGGTCGGAATCGGTGATCTCGGGCTCCAGGCCCGGGTTCACGATCGGCGGCTGCTCGAGGCAGCTCGACGGCAGATACGACAGGTACTCGCGCACCCAGTCGAAAGCCTTCTGCTCGGTCTCGGCCACATGGTGCACGGTGCCCAGGCGCTCGAGGGTCTTCGCACCGCCCAGTTCCTCGGCGGAGATCTCCTCGCCGGTGACG
This sequence comes from Nocardia acididurans, assembly GCF_016741815.1. Classification (GTDB taxonomy): domain Bacteria; phylum Actinomycetota; class Actinomycetes; order Mycobacteriales; family Mycobacteriaceae; genus Nocardia; species Nocardia acididurans. Next base: position 558,296 of record NZ_JAERRJ010000002.1, on the reverse strand, counting down.
GCCTTGATGACCTCGGGGCCGGTGACGAACATGTACGAATCCTGGGTCGCGACCAGGACGTCCATATTGATCGGGCCGTACACCGAACCGGCCGCGCACTTGCCGAGCATGACCGCCACCATCGGCACGTAGCCCGACAGATCCTCCTGCAGCGAGGTCATATTCGCGTACCAGGCCAGCGAGGTGACGCCGTCCTGAATGCGCGCGCCGCCGGAGTCGTTGACGACCACGACCGGGCAGGCGTTGTTGTAGGCGAATTCCATGGCGATGCGCACCTTGCGGGCGAACACCTCGGAGACCGAACCGCCGTACACGGTCTGGTCGTGCGAGACCACCACCACCGGGCGACCGTCGATATATCCGCGGCCGGTGACCACACCGTCGCCGTACGTCGCGTTCGACACCGCGGACTGGCGCATGAGCGCGCCTAGCTCCACGAAGGTGCCGGGGTCCAAGAGCATGTTCACACGTTCTCGTGCGCTGGGAATGCCCTTCTTGCGACGCTTCTCGATCGCGGCCTCACCGGCCGGTTCTTCGGCGATCTCCAGGAGCTTGCGCAGTTCCGCGAGCTTCTCCTGTGTGCCCGTCATACCTCGGTCTTGCCTTTCACCATCAGGGTTGTGACCCGTACCGGTCACGTGTCGGATACTGGATCGCAGCACCGACCCGCCACGCTACAGGGCGTTGGCGGGGCCGAACCAGCTAACCGTCGGAGACTGTGGCCGGTAACAGCCCACCAACCAGTCGGAAGTGACCATCCGGCCGTACACTTCGGATCGAACATCCATGGTGCTGAGAGTGCCTGGTCCGGACGAGCAGACAGGGGCGGCTACGACGGTGAGCGCGGTAATGGCTGATGATCAGGACGTGCGCAGGGGAGAAGTGACGCGGGTCGCGGCCCGTGAGGTGATCCGCCCGAATCTCGACACCTTCGGATTCGCCGAGATCAAGCGCACGGCAGTCATTGGTTCGGTACTGAGCGGTTCGGTCGTGAAGCGGGTGGTCACGCAGGGGCTGCGGCCGTCGAAGCGGCGGCGCGCCATGGCCGACGGCATGGTGGACGGATTCGAGCATCTGGGCCCGCTGTTCGTGAAACTGGGCCAGCTCATCGCCTCCTCGCCCGGAGCCTTCCCCCGCGAGTTCGCCGACGCCTGCCTGCGCTGCCTCGACGATGTGAAGCCGTTCTCGGCGGCCGAGGCCAAGGCCATCATCGAGGCCGATCTCGGGAAGCCGATCGCGGAGCTGTTCCTGTCCTTCGAGGAGCAGCCGCTCTCGGCGGCGTCCATGGCGCAGGTGCACGGCTGCGTGCTGGCCGATGGCCGGCCCGCCGTGGTGAAGGTGCAGCGCCCCGATATCGCGCGCCGCATGATCGTGGATCTGCGCGCCGCGCTGCGGCTGGCGCAGTCGCTCGAAAAGCGTTCGGAGAACGCCCGTGTCGCGAACGCGCAGGCGGTGGTGCGCGATCTCTACGAGGGCACCGTCGCCGAATTGAACTTCCTCATCGAGGCCGACAACCAGTCCCGCGCCCGCGAGAACCTGACGCTGTTCGGCGACAATACGAATGTCGCTGTCCCCGAGGTCTATTGGGATTACTGCGCGCCCCGCGTGCTGTGCATGGAGCGCATGCGCGGCATGCCGCTGGACCGCTTCGACGACATCCGCGCCGTCCATCCCGAGCCGGAACTCCTGATCCGCCGCCTGGTCAAGGCCTGGATGGAAAGCGTTGCCGTGCACGGCCTCTTCCACGGCGACGTGCACGCCGGCAACCTCTGGCTGCTCGACGACGGCCGCGTCGCCATGCTCGATTTCGGCATCGTCGGGCGTATGGAGGCCGAATGGCGCGATTTCGTCCGCGCCCTGTTCTACGCCTCGTCGATCGACAACGACTTCCGCCCCGTGGCCCGAGCCCTCCGCAAACTCGACCTGGTCTCCGACGACAGCGGTGACGACGCCACCATCGGCCGCCAGCTCGCCGTGGCGCTGGGCCCGGTCCTGTCCGGCAGCCTCGACAAACTCGACCTCGGCGTCGTCTCCGCCCGCCTGCTCGAATTCGGCAAGCGCCGCGGCGCGTCCGGCCCCCAGCAGTTGATCCTGATGGGCAAGCAGCTCGGCTACTTCGAGCGCTACGCCGTAGCGCTGGCTCCCGGCTGGAAACTCGGCCGCGACCTGTTCCTCTTCCGCAATATCTTCCCCACCGAGGTCGCCGCCAAGCTGGCCGCCGACGGCGGCGAACTCCCCGCGGACTGAGCCGATGTCCTATACCGGCCGGAAGCGCCGGGCCCAGCCGTCCGGGTCCGGCAGCCGTTCGCCGGTGGGGACGGTCCAGCAGGCGGCGAGCAGGTCGTAGCCCTCGCGGATCAGGCTCGCGTGCCGGGGCCAGCGGGGTTGGGTCCACTCGGGGTCGTTGTGCAGGGAGTCCAGGGCGGCGCGCATGCCGCCGGTGAGTTCGTACTGCAGATCGCGCCGGAGTTCGGTATTGGTCGTATCCACCGGATGGGTCCGCAGGGTGTCGACGAGAGTCAGTGCGGCGGAACGGATTCGGTTCTCGGTCCAGGTGAAGGTGCGGCGGTGGGCGTGGGTGAGCACGAAGTGCAGGGCGAAGAGCGCCACCAGCACGCCCACGGCCGTCTCGATCAGCCGGTCGGACATCAGGGTGGTGAGCGGTTCGGTGGATGTTGCCGCGCCACCGGCGAACAGCGCCACCGGCGTGATGAAGACGGCGGCGATGGCGTAGTTGTTCGCGACGAACAGTTCGATGCCGAACAGCAGGAGCGCGAAGACCGCGATGAGCGCGTAGCCGGTGGGGGAGAGCTGCATCAGCAGCGCGAAGACGCCCAGGCCCACGGCGGTTCCGGCGAGGCGCTGGATGGCGCGCACCTGGCCCTGGATGCGATTCGGCCCCGCCTGCAGCACGATGAGCGCGGCCAGCAGGGCCCAGTGCGGGCGCGCGGAACCCAGCAGTCCGCCGACGAGTCCGGCCAGGGCACAGGCGATTCCGACGCGGACGGCCGTGATGACCGCGTGCGCGTCCCAGGACAGCGGTCGGCGCAGCCGGTATCCGAGGGCGGGCCGGGCGAGCGGAAACCGTTGTCCCTCGGTGAGTTCGGCGGGGTCGTCCTGCGGCAGCGTCGAGAGCTCGTGATGTGCGGTCAGCAGTTGATCGACAAGTCGTGATCGCGGCTCGCGATCCACCGGCCCCGAATCATAAAGCGCCGCCCACGCATTCGTGATGGCATCGCCCGCGGTATGCCGTCCCACGGTGGTGGCGACGCCCTGTGCGTGCGCGGCCGTGTACGCGTCCACCGCCCGCACGGCGGTCTCCACTGCCATCCGTTCCGGCCGCTGCGGATCCCGCAGCGCTCCTGCCATGGACGCGAGCAGCGACCCGCCCACGCCCAACGCCGTGCACGCCAGTATCGTCGTCCCCGGCACCCCTCCGGCGACCGCGGTCGCCGCGCCCGAACAGACCAGCACGAAGAACAGCGCTCCGGGCGGCCCCAGCCGTGCCGCGTCGAATACGTACACGGCCACCACGGCGAGCACGACCAGCACCCCGAACTCGAGCGCCCGCGCCACGATTCCGCTTCCCGCCAGCACCTCACCCAGCAGTGCGCCGATGCCGGTGGCGGCCAGCAGTCCCGCTCCCGCCGCCAGCACCACGGCCCAGCGCACCCGATACGGCCGTCCCTCCCCGTACAGCACCGCGAACGCCCCGAACGAGACGAAGAACGCGGCCCCCGGATGCCCGGTCACCACCACCAGCACGGCGGGCAGCACGAATGCCGCCACCGATCGCACGCCCGCGTCCCACCGCGCCCCGACCGGTCCCACCCCGAACAGTCCCGCCCGCACCCCGGCGACCCGCGGCGCCTCTTCCCGATACCCGCCCGATGAACCCTCATTCAGCTCCGCCACAAGACTTCGATCATGCCAGCCGACCGCCTCCCGGCTGGATGCGGGACGTTTGCTGCGGTTATGAGGAACAGCGGGTTTCGGGACAGCTCAGCCGTCGGCGGCGATGACGCGGGTGGCGATCAGTTCGGCGATGACGAGGGCCCAGACCGCCACGGCGACGATGAGCAGGAGTTTTCCGGTGGTGTGGAGTGCGTGGATGCCGGTGGCCGCGCCGGTGGACATGGCGGCGACGGCGGTCATGCCGAGGGGGAAGACGGTGGCCCAGCGGCGGACGTTGTAGCCGGGGCGGAAGCGGACGAGTTCGGCGGTCAGCAGGACGACGTAGATGAGGAGGTTGGCGGTGAGCAGGACCAGGGCCGTGCCGCGCAGTGCGGTGTGGTCGGCGCCCGTCCACCGGTGCCAGGCAACCAGTTTCGAGGCGGCCAGCGCCGAGATCGCGAGCGCGCCGGTGAACACCCACTGATCGCCCTCGCCCCGCCAGATCTGCGTGAAATCGAAGTGGACCAGCGCGGCCACGTAGAGGATCAGGCCGAGCAGGAACAGCATCAGGGCCGCGGGCATGAGCCCATCGGCGACGTCCTCGAGGGCGAGGGTGGCGGTGAGGACCGACAGGCCCTGTGTCGCGACGCAGACCAGGAACGCGGCCCCGGGCATCCGGCGGTGCCAGTGCCGGATGACGGTGATGAGCAGAACCGGCCAGGCCGCGACGGCCACGATCAGCAGCAGCACCGCGACGGCATGCCAGCCGAGCAATGCCAGCCGGGTGCCGAGCACGGTGGTGGCCGCCACGGCGGTCAGTGCGGGCGGTGTGACGGCCTCGGCGCGCCAGCGGGAGCGATCGAACAGCAGCCCGTAGCCGAAGTCGGCGGCGAGGACCAGCCACACGATGGCGGCGAGCGCCAGAAAGATCTTCGAGAGGACATCGTTGCCGGTCAGGTGCAGGCCGACGGAGATGATCCCGGTGGCCATGACATACGCGCCGACGGCCGGGGAGAGGTTTCGCCACCACTGCTGCACCATGCTGTCATCCTCACAGCCGCCCCAGTGGGTGCGCCAAGCAACGCGCGGGCAAATTCTCGTCTCCACGGTGAGCCGTCCAACGCCCGGAGCCGATCGCCCGCATTCGCTGCCGGGTACCGGCGAACAGTCGGCCGTCCGCCTCTGAGGGCTCAGAAGTCTATGCCGTGCTGCAGGGAAGCGACTGTGCCGTCGAGGGTTTCGTACAGCGCCCGCAGCGACTGATCCGCCCCCTGAATCCAGTGATCGAGCCCCACCCCCAGCGCCGCGAAGCAGGCCGCCGCGGCCAGCTGTGGCCGCAGATCGTCGGTGGGCAGCCCCGCACGCCGCGCGAAATGCTGTGCCAGCACATTCCGGCGGCTCACCGCGCCGGTGAAATTCTCCTGGCGCAGTGCGGGATTGGTGATCAGCAGGTGTCGGGCCCGTCGCGCGGTATCGGCCTGCGCCCGTCGTTTCTCGGAATCGGTCTCGTCGAGGACGAAGTCGCGCAGGGCTTCTCGCAGGGCCGTGAGTGCGGATTCCTCGGTCGGCCGACGGTCGAGCGCGGCCAGCAGGTAGGCGATCAGATCTTCCTCATGGCTGAAGACGACCGCGGCCTTGGAGGGGAAGTGCCGGTGGAAGGTGCGGCGGGACACCCGTGCGGCATCGGCGACCTGTTGCACGGTGGTGTGCTCGTACCCCTGCTGTTCGAACAGCCGCAGGGCCGTATCGATCAGTTCCCGGCGGACCCGGGTCTTCTCCCGCTCGCGTAGCCCCACACCCTCCGTCATGCCCCGTCCTTCGTCGTCCATGTCACACGATGTGGTGTCTCTATGTGACACTTCAGAGGATAGCGTGGTATCAAATGTCTCAAAGTGACACCAAATTTCTGTGAGGACGCATGACCCGACGCGCAGTGATCACCCTGGTCTCGACCGCCCTGCTGGCAACGGCTCCACTCGCGGGCAGCGCCGTCGCGGATCCGCCGCCTGCCGCGGGCGCGCCGGGCACGGTCGTCTCGAACGAGGCGCTACCCCGGCACCTGTGGCTGGACGGCGCCGCGTCCGCGCGCCGGCTGACCTACTGGACCCAGGATTCCGACGGCAACCCGGCCCTGTCCACGGGCGCGATCTTCGTCCCGGCCGGCACTCCGCCGCCCGGCGGCTGGCCGGTGGTGTCCTGGGAGCACGGCACGGTGGGCGTCGGCGACGACTGCGCGCCCTCGACCGCGGGCCGGTCCCCGCGCGACATGAGCTACCTGGGCACCTGGATGAAGCAGGGGTACGCGGTCGTCGCGACCGACTACATCGGCCTCGGCACCCCGGGCGTGCACGCCTACCTCGACGGGCGCGCCGAAGCGCACGCCGGGATCGACATGGTCCGCGCCGCCCGTGCCGTCGACGATTCCCTGGCGTCGCGGTGGGTGGCCATCGGCCAGTCCCAGGGCGGTGGCGCGGCCGTCTTCACCGCCTCGCTCGCCACCCGCTACGCCCCCGAACTCGACTACCGGGGCGCGGTGGCCACCGGTCCGGCTTCCAATGTGGTGGAAGCGTTTTCGCTGATCGGCCCGGCCGGTCCGGCCATCAGGTCCGCGCATTTGACCGCCTATGCCACCTACGTCCTCAACGGTCTGAAGGCGGCCCGCCCGGCTTTCGATCTGGACAGCTACCTCAGCCCGGTGGGACGGGATCTGGTCTCCGACGCGCAGACCCTGTGCTTCACCCCGCTCGCGGATCGCGCCGAGGGCGTCACCGTGAATCAGCTGTTCTCCCGGCCGCTGGCGGAGGGCGATTTCGTGGCCACGGCCCGTCCGGTGATGGATGTCCCGATGTCGGGCTACGATCGCCCCCTGTTCATCGGCCAGGGCACCAACGACTCCGATGTCCCGTTCCCCATGACCGCCAAGCTGATCGCCGATCTGGAGCTCAACGGCGTCCGCCCCGAGGCGCACATCTATCCCGGTAAGGATCACGACGGCACCGTCTACGCCTCGCAGCCGGACAGCATTCCTTTCGTGGCAAGGCTTTTCGCCTGATACCGCATCGATCGCGGACCGGCTCAGCGTCCCCCGGGCGGCGGCCCGCCCGGCCCGCCGCCCGGGGGACCGGCCGCCACACTGTCCGACTTCGCGGCCACGCCGACCGTGATGGCCGTAGTCAATCCCGTTGCGGGACTGCCGGTTACGGTGGCGAGCTCGGCATCCCACCCGTCGCCGAACACATTGTCGGAGGCGAGGGACACCTTCGACATGTTCGTGGTGCTCTGCGCGTATCCGGAGTCGTAGGCGTACACGCGCTCGCACACGTCCTCCGGTAGCGCGATCTGTGACGTGAGCCGGGCGTTTCCGCCCGCCACCGCTGTCTCGAGAGAGTCGAACACCTCGAAATGGATGTGCGGCCAGCGCCCGTCGTAGCAGGCCGGGAAGATCGAGGTATAGGTGAGCTTCCCGTCCGCGTCGGCCACCTGCACCCCGCGCAGATAGTTCTGATCGGTCACCCCGCCGCTGTAGAGCGAGTACCTCCCGTCCCGATCCGCGTGCCAGACGTACACGGCCATCCCGCTGCCCGCGGCCCCGTCCCGGGTGAGATCGCGCAGCGACAGCGTCAGCGTCATGGGAACGCCCTGCGCCACACCGGAATACGACCCGAAGCTGCCGGTGATGTCGGACCGCACTATCCCGGATTCGATGAGCACATTGGGTCCGTTCGACCCGTCGCCCGGGTACGGTCCGGCCGTCTCCTGCGGCGCTGCCGCGACCGTCCCGGCTCCTGCGGCGCTGGTCGTCGTCGTGGACGCCGCGCTGTTGCCGCCGGTGGAGTCACCGGAATTCGTGGCCGCCGCACATCCCGCCGCGGCGGTGGCCAGTCCTGCGAAGCCCAGGAACGACAGTGCCCGCCGCCGCGACATCACCCGCAGATCGTGGGCCAGTCCGAGATCATGTTCGTGCACCTCACCGGTGTGCCTGCCGGTGCCGCTCATCCGCGGCTCCTTTCCTCGACGCTGTTCATCGACTGCGACGGTAGGGGCTCCGCTGTCGACCGCCCTGGGCATGCGCTGGGAGTTCCCTGGGAGCGCCGTGTCACGTGTGCGCCGTGGGTCCCGGCGGGGCAACGGCCTGAACGGGACACTACGCCGTACGAGGGGTGGTTATCGGCGGGCTCGGCCGGAATTTGACTGAGACACGGCATCAGCCCGCAATTCAGTGGGTCTTTAGATTGCGGATCTGTTGCTGAACGCCGCTGTGGGCGTGGGTCATTCGCTGGTGGCCGGACATCTTTCACCAACCCGACCGGTTGGTCAAGGGTTTGGCTGAATCAAGTGAAGACTGACACGTCAGTCGGAAAAGTGTATTAGTGTCTGGGTCGCCCGGTACGGGGCATTGCAGTGGGGCATTGGGGTACAGGCATTGGTCGATAAAGTCATTCGGGGGCCGGAACCGCTCGTGCGGGAGGTCACCGAGTTCGTTCTCTCGGGATTGCGCACGTTCGGGCGCACCCTGCAACTCGCGGTAGCGGCGTTCCGCTACCTGATCACCGACATCGTCGGGCTCAAACATCCGTGGCGCGACACCGTGGCGCAGGGCTGGTTCATCGTCTCGGTCACCGCGATTCCCGCTGTGCTGGTGGCGATTCCGTTCGGCGTGATCGTCGCCGTCCAGGTCGGCAGTCTGACCCAGCAGGTCGGCGCGAGCTCGGTGTCGGGCGCGGCCGGCGGGCTGGGGGTGATCCGCCAGGGCGCGCCCATGGTCACCGCACTGCTGCTGGGTGGCGCGGCGGGTTCCGCCATCGCCGCGGATCTGGGCGCGCGCACCATCCGCGATGAGGTGGACGCGTTGCGCACCATGGGAATCGATCCGGTGCGCCGCCTGGTGGCGCCGCGGCTGGCGGCCATGATCGCGCTGACGCCGCTGCTGTGCATGCTGATCATTTTCATGGGCGTGTTCACCGGCTACGTGATTGCCGTCGGCTTCCAAGGGGTTACGCCGGGCAGCTATCTGTCGGCCTTCTCCGCCTTCGCCAAGATGAGCGACCTGTGGGTCGCGATCGTGAAGTCGATCATCTTCGGCATCATCGTGCTCATCGTGTCCTGTCAGCGCGGCCTGGAGGCCGCCAACGGGCCCAAGGGCGTGGCCAATGCCGTGAACGCGGCGGTCGTGATCGGCGTGATCTCGGCCTTCGGGGTGAATCTCGTGATCACCCAGCTGGTTTCGATGTTCCTTCCAACTCAGGTGGGTTGATGACTCAGGTTCCAGCCCGCTATCAGCCGCTCGGGGCGGCGGGGCGAGCGGTCGTCCGTTCGGCCGATGCCCCGATGACGGTTTTCGAATCACTCGGGCACCAAGCGACTTTCGTCTACGAGGTACTGGCCGCCATTCCGCACACGCTGCGGGTGTACCGGCGCCAGACCATGATCATTCTTTCCGACATCACCTGGGGCAGCGGCGCGATCATCGTGGGCGGCGGCACCGTGGCGGTGCTGGCCTTCCTCGGCATCGCGGTCGGCGGCTCCATCGGCGTGGAGGGTTTCACCGCGCTGAACATGGTCGGCATGGGCCCGCTCACCGGGTTCGTCTCGGCCTACGCCAATACCCGCGAGATGGCGCCCATGGTGGCGGCCATCGGTTTCGCGGCGCAGGCGGGGTGCCGCATGACGGCCGAGATCGGCTCCATGCGCATCTCCGAGGAGATCGACGCGCTCGAGGCCATCGGCATCCGCCCGATGTCGTTCGTGGTGACCACCCGCGTGATCGCCGGCGTCATCACCATCGTGCCGCTGCACCTGCTCACGCTGATCCTGTCGTACCTGTCGTGCGCGACGGTCGTGAACGTGCTGCACGGGCAGTCCTCGGGCACCTACTACCACTATTTCGACGCCTTCCTGCAACCCGGTGACGTCATAGCGTCCCTGGTCAAGGCGACGATCTTCGTCATCGCCATCATTCTCATCCACGGCTACCAGGGCTTCTACGCCACCGGTGGGCCGGAGGGCGTGGGCCGGGCCTCCGGTCGGGCCATCCGCGCCAGCCTGGTGCTGGTGGTCATCCTGGACATGATCCTCACGATCGTGATCTGGGGCCTGGATGTCGGCATCAGGATCTCGGGGTAGATCATGGGCGTTTTTCAGGATCATTCCGGGCGCGCCGCCGGCAAGTGGGCGCTGCGCCTGCGCGGTGTGGTGATGGCCGTGGTCATCGTTCTGGTGACCGTGCTCGTAAGTTCTTACGCACGAGGCTCTTTCGCGGACCGCTTCCAGCTGACCGTGGACGCCGCCACCCTGGGCGAGGGTCTCGCGCCGGGGGCGGAGGTGAAGTTCCGCGGTTTCGCCATCGGCACCGTGCGCGAGGTGGAGACGGTCGGCTACGGCCATCAGCGCATCGAGATCGAGATCGATCGCCGCCAGGCCGACGCGCTCACCGACGACGTGACCGCACGCTTCACCTCGTCCAACGTATTCGGTTCCAGCGCCATCGAATTGGTGGCCGGAGCGGGTGGCGCGAAACTGCGCGAGGGTGCGGTGCTCTCGATCGGCGAGAACGCCACCAACGCCACCGTCGCCGGGGTCTTCCGGCGAGCGGCCCGGCTCACCCAGGTGCTCGACTCCGACACCGTGCGCAGGCTTTTCGACCTCATGCTCGACAATGCCGACAGTCTCGGCCCGGTGCTGTCGTCGTTCTTCGAGACCGCGCGCCTGCTCGCCGATGGCCAGCAGGCCCCGCTCGCGCACTATCTGGAGATCGGCCGGGATATGACCGGCGCGTTCGCCGACCTGACCCCGTCCGCGGGCCGCGCCATCCTGGCCGTGCTCGAACAGGCCGCCTACTTCGGTGACCCCGACAATCGGGCCCGCACCAATAAGGCCACCGATGGCGTGGATCAGACAGTGCTGATCGGCATTTCGGATCTGCTGGCCGTCAACAATCCGGATCTGGAGAAGATCCTGAGTACGGTGCTGGATCTGGCGGTGCCGATCAGCGCCTCCATCGGCACGGTCGCCCCGGCCTACAACCGGATCCCTAACCTGTTGCGCGCCATCGACGGCGCGTTCCCGGTGGTCGACGGCCGGGTGCAGCTGCAGGTCGAGCTGATCGCGAAAACCATGCCGTACCTGGCAGATTCACTGAACGGGGGTGCGCGGTGAACGCCGGTCTCGGAAAAGCCGCCGCCAAGCTGGTGGTCTTCCTGCTCGTGGTGGGCGCGTGCTCGGTCTTCATCGTGACCGCGCTGCGCACCCCGATCCCGGGGGAGAAGGTCACCTACGACGCGGTGTTCACCGATATCTCGGGCCTGTACGCCGGTGATTCGGTGCGCATGTCCGGTGTCGCGGTGGGCAAGGTCGAAACCGTGGAGCTGGACGGCGCACAGGCGCGCGTGCGGTTCACCGTCGACCAGGATCGCCCGATCTACGACAACACCAAAGCCGCTGTGCGCTACCAGAACCTGATCGGCCAGCGCTATGTCGAGCTGCTGACCGACGGCCCGGCGGGCGTGAAACTGGCTGCGGGAACGACCATTCCGGTGGAGCGGACGATTCCCAGCTTCGATGTGTCCAAGCTGTTCAACGGTTTCAAGCCGATGTTCGAAACCCTGGATCCCGCACAGCTCAACCAGTTCGGCACCAACCTGCTGCGGGTGCTGCAGGGTGACGGTTCCGGTATCGGCCCGGTGCTGGCGGATCTGGACACGCTCACCAAGAACGCCCGCGGCAGCGAGGCGGTGATCGTGCTGCTCATCCGCAATCTGGGCCTGGTGTCGGAGGAGATCGGCGGCAAGTCGCAGGCGGTGGGTGATCTGGTGCGCCAGCTCTCGGCGATCCTGAGTCAGTTCACCTCCAAGACGCAGACCATTCTGACCGCCATCGACAATGCGAATGCCACACTGCTGCCGCTGATTCCGATTCTGGAGCAGGGTCAGGCCGCCTACGACACGGCCTACGGCCCGATCGACGGCCTGCTGCGCCGGCTGGTGCCGCAGACCGATCAGCTCACCGAATTGCTCGCGCTCACCCCGCAGCTCGTCACCGGCCTGAACCAGTCGGTGCCGGGTGACGGCGTGCAGCCGCGAATTACCTGCTCGAACGGGGAGGCGGCACTGCCCGCCGTCGCGACCGCGATCCTCGCCAACCAGAACCTGGTGGTGTGCCAATGAAGGGATTGATCCAGTACTTCGGCGCGCTCATCCGCGACATCCTCGCGGGCCGCGGCGACCAAACCAGCCAATTGCGCTGGGGCATAGCGGGTGTCGTGGTCTGCGCGGTGGCGCTGCTGGCGGCGGGGACGCTGTATGTGATCCCGTTCGGACAGCGCACCTACATCGCCGACTTCAAGATCTCCGGTGGCGCGCGCGCCGGTGACGAGGTGCGCGTGGCCGGCATCAATGTCGGCAAGATCCGCGCGGTGGACCTGGTGGGCGATCACGTCGAGGTCAGCTTCACCGTGAATTCCGATGTGCGCGTGGGTGATCGGTCGGCGGTGGAGGTCAAGATGCTGACCCCCATCGGCGGTCACTACCTGGCGCTGAGCCCGGTGGGTGACAAGGACCTGGGGGAGAAGCACATTCCGCCGGAGCGCACCACCACCCCGTTCGAATTGAGCGACATCCTCGACCGGGGCACGCCGATCTTCGGTCAGGTGGACGCCACCACCCTGCGCGGCACCATCGGTGAACTGAATTCCGCGCTGGAAGGTCAGCCCGACGCCCTGCGCGGCGTGATCGGCAATGCCAACGAATTGACCGGCCTGCTCGCCCAGCGCACCGCGCAGCTCGACACCGCGCTGCAGGTGTCGGACGAATACATCGCCGCCATCGCCACCGACAAGGCCATGCTCGCCGATTTCGTCCGGCAGCTCGGCACCGTCGCCGATTCGCTCGGCAACCGCAAGGACGATGTGGTCTCGGTATTCAACCTGGTGAAACGCCTGCTGCTGGTGTTGCACCGGCCGATCATGGCCTACGGCGACAGCGTCGAGCCGACGGTCACGCAATTCGAGCAGCTGTTCTCGAAGGTATTCGAGGACCCGAATCGCATCGACACCGTGATCAATGGATTGCGCGATGTCATCACCAGATTGAACGGCCTGCTCGGCACCGAGGTGAAGGTCGCCGATCCGGCCGCCGGAGTGCAGGTGTGCATTCCCTACGAAGGTAAGGCGTGCTGATGAGTTGGGGTAGAGCGGCACTCGCCGCCGGGGTCGCCGCGGTCGTGGTGGGCACCGGCGTGGCGGGGGTGACCTGGGCGAGCCAGACGCGCAGCGCCGATCAGAACGTGTGCGCCGAATTCAAGGACACCGTCGGCCTGTACGAGGGCAACAGCGTCACCATGCTCGGTGTCGAAATCGGCACCGTTTCGAAGATCGAGGCACTCGGTGACCGCATGCGCGTCACCATGACCATCGGCGAGAAGTACACGCTGCCCGCCGATATCACCGCGGTCACCATGTCCAGTTCCATCGTGACCGACCGGCACGTGGAATTGAGCAAGACCTATACCGGCGGTGCGCGGTTCGACACCGCGACCTGTATTCCGATGGACCGCACCAAGACGCCCATCGGCATCAGCGAGGCGCTCGACGCCATGGGCGTGCTGGCCTCGGATCTGACCGGCGGCAATGGGCAGCCCGACACCCTGCTCGATGACACCCTCACCGCGGCCAATCAGGCCATGAGCGGGACCGGGCAGCAGTGGAATCAACTGCTGCAACGGCTTTCGGCGGTGGTCGGTGATCCGTCGCAGCGGGATGTGGTGTTCCGCCGGCTGGTGGACAATCTGGATCAGCTCACCACCATGTTCGTGAGCAACTGGCCGGATATGCAGCTGGTGCTGGACAATCTGCGCGCCGGACTGCAGCTGATCGGTGAATTCTCCATGGAGTTCGCGGGCGCGGTGGATATCGCGGTGGAGTTCCTGCCGGTGCTGGCCCGCAATGTCGGCAAATACGATGCGCAGGTATTCGCGCTGCTGGATCAGGTGCTGCCGCAGGCCGAGCAGATGCTGGAAACCCATCAGGGCTCCATCACCGATCTGCTCTCGCAGCTGCCGCCGCTGGTGAATCAGCTTCCGCAGGGTGGTGCGCGATGACCCGGGGACTCATGCGCACACGCGCACTGGCGAAACTGGTTCCGGCGATCACCGCGGTGGCGCTGCTGGCCGGTGGCTGTGGTCTCAAGGCCACCGATATCCCGATTCCGGGCACCTATATCAGCGGTGACACCTACACGGTCCGCATCGAATTCGGTTCGGTGCTGAACCTGCCCGACAAGGCCAAGGTGATCGCCGACGGTGTCGAGATCGGCATGCTCGAGCGTATCGATCTGATCGGCGGTACCGCCGTCGCCACGGTGGCCCTGCGGTCCGACGCCAAACTGCCCAAGACCACCACGGCGGAATTGCGGCAGAGCACGATTCTCGGTGACATCCACATCGCGCTGGAGGCTCCGCAGAAAACGGCGACGGCGTTCCTGGTCGACGGCGATGTGATCCCGGTGCAGCAGACCGTGCCCGCCACCAATGTGGAGGACATTCTGCGCGCGCTGTCGAATATCGTCACCGGTGGCCGGTGGGCCGATATCCAGCAGCTGGTGGTGGACGTGAACGCCGCGTTCCCCGCGGATCCGGCCGAATTGGATCGGATCAATGCCGCGGGCCGCAATGCCCTGAGCGATATGGCTTCCCACAATGCCGAGCTGAACGACATTCTGGCGGCGGCCCAGCGGATCACCGGCAAGCTGGAGGCCGGGCGGGACGCGGTGGACACCATTCTCGTGGCCGGTCCCGACCGCGCGGCGGGTCTGTCGGATGTGCTGTTCAATGTGGTGAAGCTGATCATCAGCGGTGGCGGGCTGGCCCGCAATGCCGGAGATCTGCTGCTGCCGCATGTCGGCGACTTCCGGACCATCGTGTCGATTCTCGCGCCCACCGCGGTCACCGTCGGCTACGCCGATCTGACCGTCGCCGAGAATCTGGAGACCTTCCGGACCCTGTTGCGGGAGAAGCTGATTCCGTTCCTCGCCGCACCGGATGTGCGGGTGGCGCGGGTCAGCGCCGACGAGCAGGCCGACCAGCTCGTCACCACACTGCGCTCGATTGGGATGGTGCCATGAAACTCTCACTGTCCGGACCGGTTTCGCTGGCGCTGCTGGCGGTGATGACGCTGGTGTGCGGTAGCTATATGGCCGTCGGCGTGCTCAATCTCGATCCGCGTCGCGAGAACAATACGATCACCGTGCTGCTGGATTCCTCGGGCGGTCTGATGCGGACCTCCGAGGTGACGCTGCGCGGGCTGCCGATCGGCAAGGTGCGCGAGATCAACGCCACCGCGAACGGGCTGGCCGTCAGGATCGAGTACGACGCGAAATACCGCATCCCCGTGGACAGTGTCGTGCAGATCGCGAACCTGTCGGCGGCCGGTGAGCAGTTTCTCGACTTCCGCCCCGAGACCACGGCCGGGCCGTATCTGGGTGACGGCGGCATCGTGCCCAAGAAACAGGTGCGCACCGCCACCACGGTCGGCGACGCGCTCGCCGAACTGGATGCGCTGACCGCGCAACTGGATCCAGCGAAACTGGCGCAGCTGGCCACCACCGTGGCCGAGGGGTTCGAGGGCCGCGACGCCGATGTCGCCAACCTCACCAACGCCCTGATCGGCACCGCGAATCTGTTGCGGGACAAGCGCGATGCCATCGCGCGGCTGTACTTCAACGTGCAGCACCTGGGTGACCGCTTCGACGGTCGCGCTCCGGTGCTGAGCGCGGCCGCCACCGATATCGACACCGGTATGCCGGAACTGCTGCACATCATCGCCGCGTTCCAGAACTACTCCACGGTGGGCGAGTTCATGTTCGACGATCCGATCGGACCGCTGGTCGACAAGATCGACGCCTACATTCAGCTGCTGGGGCCGGATCTCGGGCATATCGCCACCGCTCTCAAACCCTCCACCACCGTGATCAAACCGCTGCGCGTGGACGCCGGATCGATCGTCGATCTGCTGTCCACCGTATTCCCCGGCGACGGCACCGCCCACGTCGGCATCGACCTGCCCCGATAGAGAGAAGGCCATCGTGAGTGTTACCGAAAAGACCCCGGAATCCGTTGTGCCGCTGGCCAAGAACGCCGACGAGGCGGCGTCCGAGTCGTCGCCGTCGGCTACGGTGGAGCCCGTGCAGTCCGAGCCCGCCGCGCAGCCGACTGCGCCGTCGCCCGTCGCGGCCGAGCGAGCGCTGTCGTCGAGCGTCCGCGAGCGGGTGGTGCCCGTGCTCGCCGGGCTGGTCGCCGTGCTGGCGGTGCTGGGTGTGGCGCTGGGCTTCCAATGGCGCAGCGCCGCGGGCGATCTGAACGACCTGCGGGCCGCGAACGCCGATCGTGACCGGGCCGCCGAGGTGGCGTCGGATTACACGCTGCGCTCGCTCACCTACGACTACAAGAATGTCCCCGCCTTCTTCGACGGTGTGCAGCGCGGCACCTCCGACGCCCTGCGCAACCGCTACACCGAGGTGCACGACACGCTGTCCAAGATCATGACCGAGGCGCAGGTCGTGGCCACCGGTCAGGTGGTGGGCACCTCGGTGCAGGCCCAGGGCAACGACCAGTACACGGTCACCGTCTACGCCACCCAGCGCACCCAGAACATCCAGCAGCAGGATCCGGCCACCGTGCCCAATCTGCTGACCGTCACGGTCGCCAAGAACGACGGTGACTGGCTGGTGGTCGACTACGGGCCCAAGGATGTCGCCGCGACGAACGGGGCCGCGAAATAACCCGACGCACCGGCCGTCCGCCGCAGCGGGAGCTTCCGCTGCGGCGGCGCGCGCAGATCATCGAGGCCGCCTACGAGGTGTTCACCGCCAAAGGCTATGAGGCCGCCACCATTTCGGATGTGGCGGCCCGCGCCGGCATCGGGCAGGGCACCGTGTACCGGTACTTCGGCAGCAAACGCGAAATCGTGGACCACGTCATCGATTTCGGGGTGGAGAAGGTGGTCGACGCGGTCGATGTGGCCACCCTGGGCGGCAGCACCGGCAGCGCCGTCGAACTGGTGGACGCGCTGCGCGGCATCGTCGAGCGGCTCTACGCGCTGGTCGACCGGGAGCCGCAGGTGTTGCGGCTGCTGCTGGTGGAGGCCGGTGCGATCGATGCCGAGCTGGCCGAGCGGCTGTTCGGGCTGGAGGGTTTCGCGGCCTCGCTCATCGCGGCGGAACTCACTCGCGGGGTGCGGGCCGGGTGGATCCGATCCGATATCGATCCCGAGGTGATCGCACATACGATCCTGACACTCGTGGGACCGTGGATCCTGCGGGAATTGCACGGCGGCAGCAGCCCGCAGGTGCGTGCGCACAGCACGACCATGGTGATGGCCATGCTGGAGAAGGTATTGCGGGTGCGGAGTGTGTCATGATCGAAATGGATGGTGTGGCAACAGATTCCAGGCATCCGCGGGCCGATCCGGCCCGGCCCGCGCACGCCGCCCCCACGCGCCCCGCGCGGGCCGAACGCCGCGCCGAGCGGGCTGAGCAGCGCCGCACCGATCTGGTGCTGGCCGCCTACGACCTGGTCATCACGCGCGGCTTCCGCGCCATCGGCGTGAACGATATCGCGCAGGCGGCACAGGTCAGCCACGGCACCTTCTACAACTACTTCGACAACAAGCGCGACATTCTCGACGCCGTCATCGACCACTGCTTCGATCTGCTGCGCGACCGCCTGCTGGGCCCCGAGGGCGACGGACGCCCGGAGTCGCTGGAGGAGTTCTGCGACCGCTACGCCCGGGTGATCGACCGCTGTTTCGAACTGGTGGCCACCGAACCGGGCCTGGTGAATTTCTTTCTCCTGGAAGCGTCGTCGATCGACGACCGGGTCATCGACCGCTGTCTGCACAATGCCCGCCGCTACGGCGTCGAAGCGGTGGCGCGGGTGTCCCACGGCATCGGGCGCGGCTATCTCGATCCCGCCCTGGACGTGGATATCGCCGGTGAGGTCCTGATGTCGGTGCTCGTCTCGGCCTTGCTCGCCGCGCTGCGCGGGAGTTCCGAGGGCCTGACCCAGGATCGGGTGCGCACCCAGCTCGTCGGCTTCCTCGCCTCCGCGCTGGGCGCGCAATCCTGAGCGGCACTTCACCTTCCGGCCGACAGTCGGGGCTGCACCGGGACAGCCGGGGGTAGCGCACCCTCGGTGACCGCGCACTGCCGGGAGATCCGCCCGGCGAGGCCGGGCAGGAACGGGACGAGATGGCCGGCCACCGCGCGGCAGGCGCACAACAGCGTGCACAGCACGGCATCGAGCTCCTCCCGCGCGCCCGCGGCGGCGAGTTCCCATGGCCGAGTGACGTTCACATAGCGATTGCCCTCGTCCGTGATCGCCCGGATCGCCTCGGTGGCAGCGCGGAAATCGTAAGCGGCAAGCGCGGATTCGATACGCGCATCGGCTGCGTCGAGTGCGTGACGCAGCGTATCCGACTGTGGTGCGATCTGTTCGGTTGCCGGTGGTCTGCCGTCACGATATCGATGGATCAGCCCGACCGTACGATTCACGAGATTGCCTATGCCGTGCGCGAGTTCGTCGTCGGCGCGGCGCACCAGTCGCGCGACGGTGAAATCGGCGTCACCCACCCGTGGCGGTTCACGCAGCAGCCACCAGCGCACGGCGTCGGTCCCGTACTCGGCCACCAGCTCGACCGGGTCGACGGTCACCCCCGACGATTTGCTGATCTTGCGTCCGTCGATCGTCAGGTGATCGTGCACCAGGATGTGCGTGGGCAGCCGCTGGCCGGCCGACAGCAGGATGGCGAGCCAGTACACGGCGTGGAATCGCAGAACTCCCTTGCCCACCAGATGGATTCGCCGATCGGCGCGATTCCACCAGAGCTCCAGGTTCGCGCCGTCGGTGCCGTAGTCGAGCGCGGTCAGGTAGTTACCCAGCGCATCCCACCAGACGTAGATCACCTGCTCCGGATCGTCCGGAACCGGAATGCCCCACCCGCGCGCCCGCTGTGCGGATCGCGAGACGGACAGATCCTCCAGCCCCGCGTCGAGGAATGCCAGCACCTCGTTGCGCCGTTCCACGGGTTCGATCCGAACCGTCCCCGAGCCGATCAGCTCCCGCAATCGATCCGTATAGCGCGACAGCCGGAAGAACCAGTTCTGCTCGGCCACCCGCTGCGGTTCCGTGTCGTGATCGGGGCAGCGTCCGCCGACGAGCTCGGCGGGCGAGTAGAACTGTTCGCACCCAACGCAATACAGCCCCGCATAGTGTTTGCGATAAAGATCCCCGGCGTCGGCGGCGGCCCGCCAGAACCGTTCGACGCCCACCCGGTGCCGCGGATCGCGGCTGGTGCGGATCACATCATCGACGGCCAGCGACAGTGGACCCGCCAGCGCCGTGAACGCGGCGGCATTGCGGTCCACGAACTCTCGCACCGGTACGCCCGCCGCCTCGGCCGCCAGCACGTTCTTGAGCGAATTGTCATCGGTGCCGCACTGCAGGCGCACCCGCTCGCCGCGCCCGCGCGCGGCCCGCGCCAGCACATCGGCCTGGACGAGTTCGAGCGCGAATCCCAAGTGCGGCTTGGCATTCACATAGGGCAGGGTGGTGGTGAGGTAGGTGGTCATCGGAATCCTCCGGATAGTCTCCAGGGGCTCCGAGCGCCGACACGGCTCGAGGCCCCGCGTACAGGGCCTCGAATCGGATCGCGCGCAGCGTCAACAGGCCCGGGAGCGGGCCATCATCGGCTGCGCGACTGTGGTCATGCCGCAATGCTATCGGGGCGCGATATCGGCGTCACGCAGTTTTGCCAGCAGCGGCAGCGCGGCCTTGGCCAGGAACTCCTCCTGGTTCTCGCCACCCACCTGCACCAGTGCGATATCGGTGAATCCCGCGTCCCGATAGGGCGCGACAGCCTCGACGATCGCATCGAGATCGGGTCCGCACGGAATATCCTCGGCGACATCCTCGGGGCGCACGAACCGGGTGGCGGCGGCGAATCCGGCGGTATTCGGCAGCTCGGCATTGACCTCCCACCCGCCGGCCGACCACCGGAACTGCTCGTGCGCCCGGCGAATCGCGGTGTCCCGGTCGGTATCCCAGCTGATCGGGAGCTGCCCGGTGACGCGGCAGCCCTCGGTGTCGCCGAGCACGCGGGCCCGCACCCCGTGCCAGGCCGCCACGACGTCAGGCTCCGGCGAGTTCAGCACCATCTCATCCGCGAGCGGCGCGAACTTCTCGACCGACCGCTCCCCGGAGACGGCGAGGGCGAGGGGCACCGGCGTCTCCGGCAGATCCCAGAGCTTCGCCGCCTCCACCCGGAATCGTTCCCCGTAGTGCGTCACCGTCGCCCCCGAATGCAGTTCGCGAATCATCCGCACGGCTTCGGCCAGCCGCTCGTGGCGTTCCTCGACGCCGGGCCAGCCCAGTCCCACCACATGCTCGTTCAGGTTCTCGCCGCTGCCGAGTCCGAGCGTGAACCGGCCCTGCGCGAGGATCTGCAGCGTCGCTGCCTGCTGCGCCACGATCACCGGGTGGTACCGCATGGTCGGGCACGTTACGAAGGTCATCAGATCCATGCGCCGGGTCGCCGCGGCGACCGCTCCGAGCGTCACCCATGCGTTGGGGGCATGACCCTGCTCGCTCAGCCAGGGCGAGTAGTGGTCGCTCATGACCGCGAAGTCGAATCCGGCGTCCTCCGCGGTCGCCGCGTACCGCACCAGCTCGCGCGGCCCGCTCTGTTCGGTCATCAGGGTGTATCCGTATCTGGCCACAATGCCCTCCGATCACTCGACTCCGATGCTTACCGAGGGCCTACCCCCTGACGCCGCAACTATTTGCCCGGCGCGATGGGCGGTTACTTGACCAGCGTGAACTGCATGACGTCGAGGTGGCCGGTGCGGAAGTAGTGCGCCGATCCGGTGAGGTATTTCAGGTATCGGGCGTAGACCTCCTCGGAGGTCATCGCGACGGCTTCGTCGTGATGGGCGACCAGTGCCTCGGCCCAGTGGTCGAGGGTGCGGGCGTAATGCGGTTGCAGGGATTGGATTCTGGCCGTGTGGAATCCGGCGGTTTCGGCCATGCGGGTGATGGTGCCGGGCTGGGGGAGCTGGCCGCCGGGGAAGATCTCGCGCTTGATGAAGATGTGGAAGAGTGCGTCCGCGCGGGTGACCGGGATATTGCGGGCGCGCAGGTCCGCGAGGGTGTTGCCGATGATGGTGTGCAGCAGCACGCGGCCGTCGGCGGGCAGCATGCGGTGGCAGCGGGCGAAGAATTCGGCGTAGCGCTCCTTGCGGAAATGCTCGAACGCGCCGATGCTGACGATGCGGTCGGGGGTGCCGTCGTATTCCTCCCAGCCCTGCAACCGCACTTCCGCGCCCGGGATGTCGTATTTCTCGATGAGGCCGCGCACGTGTTCGTACTGGTTGGCGCTCAGCGTCAGGCCCACGACGCGCACCCCGTACTCGTGTACCGCGCGCAACATGGTTGCGCCCCAACCGCATCCGATATCGAGCAGGGTCATGCCCGGCCGCAGATCCAGTTTGCCGAGCGCCAGGTCGATCTTGGCCTGCTGGGCCTGTTCAAGGGTCATGTCGTCGTGGGCGAAGTAGGCGCAGCTGTAGGTCATGGAGGGGTCGAGGAACAGCGCGTAGAACTCGTCGGACAGGTCGTAGTGCGACTGGACCTGCCGGTAGAAGGGTGCGAGATCGGCCATGTCGGTTACTCCTGGACGCGGGATGGACACCAGGGGATACGTACGGAATGGACATGCCGTTCGAGATCCTGGACACGCCGATGACACGCCGGATATTTCGTTACGAGTTTCCGATTCGAGCCATACGAGACCATGACGGCTGCTTTTCTGAAAGGGGTTCAGCATCGTTGCAGCAAACATGATTCGGAGGCTGGGGAGCGGCCATGCACCGCACGGGGTTTGAAGAAGTTCGCAACGGAAGACCATGGATGTGGACGGCGCTCACGGGGGCGGTTGTGGTGGGGGCGGTGACATGGGCGATGTGGCCACAACCGGCGGCCTGTCGCAGCGCCGCGCCGCGCACCACGGTGATGACGGTGCCCGCACCATTACCGCCGAGTTCGGTTACCGCACAGCAGCTTCCGGGCTCGGAGCCCGCGCCGGCCACCGAGCGCGGCGAGGCCAGGTACTACGCGTTCTCCTCGGGGGTGGCCTGCTCGCTGCCCGATCTGCCGCTCGACGGGTTCTACGTGGGCGTACCGACCGGTGAGTACGACGGATCCGCGCCCTGCGGCTCCTACATCGACATCGACGGCCCGCGCGGCAGTGTGCGCGCGCAGATCGTGGACCGGTGTCCGGGCTGCGCGCCGCACCAATACGATCTCAGCCGGGCGGCATTCGAGCAGATCGCGCATATCTCCGACGGCGTCGCGCAGATTCGTTTCACCCGGGTGCGCGACCCCAATCCCGCGCCCGAACTGTTCTACCGGGTGCAGCCGGGCTCCAATGCCGACTGGCTGGGCCTGCTGGTCGGCGGCAGCGGCAATCCCCTCGGTCAGGTCTCCTTGCAACCGGATCACGGCGGGGATCCCATTCCGCTGCGGCGCGGCTACGACAATGTGTGGTCGGTCTCCGGGGCGGGTCCGGGGCCGTTCACGCTCGTGGTGACCGACGACAACAATCACATCGCCTGGGTCTCGGATGTCACCTCGGCGCCAACCGAGTTGCGCTACACCGGAATTCGACTCTACGAGGAGCCCGTGCCGGAGCCGGTCGCGACGGTGCCCACCACCCCGGCGCCGGTCGTGGTCACCACGGTCGTCCCCGCGCCGACGGTGTGCGAGGACTGACGCGCCGTCCCGCCCGGCCCCGCCGGATATGGCATCATCAAGTGAAACGTGTTTCATTTCCGCTCGCGGGGGCGGCGCGCCGGGAGGCCATCGATGACGAACTCCAGTTGGGATGCACGGACCGGGACCAGTACGGGCGAGACTCGTCGCGGTCGCCGACTCTCACAGCGTATTTCCAGGTTGACCGAGGTTCCGACGGGGTCGATGGTGGAACTGCCGGGCCGCGGGCGCACCTATGTGGTGGATCTGCCCGGCCCGTCCGCCGACGCTCCCGTGCTGTTCCTGCTGCACGGCTCGGCCACCACCGGCATGCTGAACTGGTTCCCGATGCTGCGCGAGTTGCAGGAGAACTATCGGGTGGTCGTATTCGACCAGCGCTGGCACGGGCGCGGAATCCGTTCGGAGCGTTTCGATCTCGACGATCTGGCCGATGACGCGGTGGCGCTCGCCGATGTGCTCGGGGTCGACAAGCCGTTCTACGCGGGCTATTCCATGGGCGGCATCGTCGCGCAGCTGATCGCGCATCGGCATCCGGATCGGGTGGCCGGGCTGATCCTGGCCGCCACCACCTATCGCTTCCAGGACAAGTGGCGCGAACGCGCCTTCCATCGCACCTGGGGTGCGGTCATGGCGAGCATGTCGGCGATGTCGTTCCGGCGGGCCGAACTGTATGCCGCGCGCCAGGCCGAACTGCCGGAGACCTCGTGGCCGGTGGGCCGGATGGATCGCTGGGCGATGCGGGAGTGGCGCAGCACCAGCGGCTGGGCCATCAGCCAGGCGGTGGCCGTGCTGGGACGGTTCGATTCGTCGCCGTGGCTGGGAAGTGTGAAAGCGCCGACGGCCGTGGTGATCACCACGCGAGACCGGGCCCTGCCCGTCTATCGTCAGCTGGAAATGGCGAAAATGATTCCGGGAGCGGAGATTTTCCTCGCACAAGCCGGTCATGCGGCCTGTGCACTCGAGGCGGACGTCTTTGTCCCGGTGTTCCTCGAGGCCGTTCAGTCGGTGGTCAACTCTTCTCGCGCGCTGTCTTGAGCAACTCGGTGATCACTTCGGGTACGGCGTCGGCGATCCGGTCCACATCGGGCACCAGCTCCCGGCAGGCGATGAAGCCGAAGTCGAGATTTCCATTGGTGGAGATGACCGTCGCGGTCAGGCCCGCGCCGTGGAAGACCGGCCCGAAGGGGTACATCGAGGCCACCCGCACACCCAGGAAGTACATGGGGAAGTTGGGGCCGGGCACATTCGACACCACCAGGTTGTGCACCACCGGATGCCGCTCGGCCAGTTTCAGCGAGGAGTAGGCGCGCGCCGCGAGCTGAAAGGTGTTGGGCGGAGCGTACTTCGCCCAATCCTGCAGGAAGTCCGCGCCGATCAGATTGTGCTCCTCCTTGGCTCCGCGATTGTCCTGCGCGATGGCCTGCAGCCGTTCCACCGGATCGGCGATCTCGGTGTGCAGCCGCGCGAAGATGGTGGAGACCTTGTTGGTGCCCTCCTCGTGGCGTGAGGTGTCGTGCGTGGAGACGGGAACCGAGGCCATGAGCGAGGTTTCGGGCAGCGCCTCGTGCAGTTCGAGGTAGTCGCGCAGCGCGCCGCCCACCACCGCCAGCACCACGTCGTTGACCTTGACGCCGTGGGCCGTCTTTATCTCCTTGATATCGGCCAGGTCGGTCTGCACGAAGGAGACGGCGCGATGCCGGGTGATTGCCCGATTGAACAGCGTGCGCGGCGCGGTGAACGGCAGTGGCATGCCGCGGGTTCCGGCGGCGCTACGCCGTCGTTGCACCAGACCGCCCAGAATGCCAACGGTTTTGGGCACCATGCCGACCAGGCCGAGCTTGCCCGGGAACTTCAGCAGCGCCTCACCGGCGAGCAGAAGATCATTGGGTTCGTCTGCGTCCGTAGGTGTTTCGGCGGGCGGGGTATAGGTGACGCCCGGCTGCACATCGCACAGGTGCATCATCATATTGGTGCCGGTGATGCCGTCCACGATGGCGTGGTGGTACTTGGAGATCACCGCGACCCGGCCGTGCGGCAGGCCCTCGACCACCCACATCTCCCACAGCGGGCGGTTGCGATCCAGTGGTCTGCCCGCGATTTCGCCTGCCAGGTCGGCCAGTTCCTGTCTGCCCGCTGGCTCGGGCAGGGTGGTGCGGCGCACGTGATAGCCGAGGTCGAACTCCGAATCCCGCACCCACACCGGATGATCGAGGTTGAGCGGGACGTTGTGCAGGCGTCGCGTCATGGCGGGGATGAGGTGCAGACGTCGGCCGAGTTCGCCGGTGAACCTGTCGAAGTCGAATTCCACGCCGTCGGCGGCGGGGTCGACTATCAGCAGTGCGCACACGTGCAGGAGTTGAGTGTCTGTTTCGAGATAAAGGAAGCTCGCGTCGAGCCCTGTAAGTCGTTCCATATCAACACACTATGGGAACCGGTTGCACTTTGCGCGCGGTTCGCGGACCGCTCCCGAACCGGTCCGATGCCACTTCGTTGCCTCAAAGTAGCTTGTAGATAACAAGTTTCGTACCGCTACGGTTGGGCACCATTCATGTAACTCTCCAGTAGAATTCGTTGCCGCTCTCCGGTGATCTCCCTACCTTGGGCCACATAAGCCCGGCGAATCGTCACTTGTCACTGACAAGAGTCGCCGGGCTTCTCACAACGGCGTGAGGGGTGAGGGAAATGGGCGACCGAAAGGTTCTGTCTGGAAATCGGCGTACGGCTTGGGTTTTCGCCGCCATGGCGATGGTGACCGCGAGCATGTTCTTCCCGCTACGACAACCGGCCGCACACGCCGACTGGTGTGCGGATGTGGATGTGGTGGTCGCCCGCGGCACCGGCGAAACCGGCTGGCTCGGAGACGCGGTGGGCAATCCGCTCTACGGCATGCTGCAGGACCGGCTTCCCGCGTCGGTGAGCGCGTACCCGGTGAACTATCCGGCCGACTATTCCTTCAACCTCGGCGCGGGCAGCGCGGATCTGGTGGGGCACTTGGCCTCTCAGGCCGACGCGTGCCCCGGGCAGCGTTTCATCCTGGTCGGCTATTCCCAGGGCGCGTCCGTCGTGCACGCCGCGCTCGGCACCGGCGCGGTGTCCTGGGTGGGCGGCCGCGTGCAACTGCCCGCCGATCTCGGTGACCGCGTGGCAGCGGTTCTGCTCTTCGGCGATCCGTTGCGCGCCATCGGCTGGACCGTGCCCGGTGAATACCTGTGGCGCACCGGAAATTGGTGCACTTCAGGCGATCCGGTCTGCGGCGGCGGCATGAACGCCACCGCCCACGTCGCCTACGGCGACAGCTTCGTGGCCGCCGCCAACTACGCCGCCGACCGCCTCTGACCGCTCTGGGCACTGCGGGTCCGGTGAGCACTACTCCGCTCACCGGCCCCGCTCGACGGCGGTGCGGTACGCCAGGCAGAATGCGTCCCCATGCCCGGTCGTCGACTCGCCATACTCGTTGCTCTCGCAGGCCTGCTGTCCGCCGCCTTCGTCCTGGCGCCGCCCCAACTCCGGGCCACCGGATCGGGGGACCGTTACCCCGACGAACAAGCCCTCGGCACCAGCGTGCGCGGCACCTTCGTCGAGTACTGGAGTTCCGGTGATCGCGAATTCACTCCTGCCCTGGCCGGAGTCGTCGACTACTGGTTCCGCTTCCACATGCTCAAGGCCGCGATCGCCGCCCTGCTGGTGATCGTCTTCGCGGCCCTGGGAATCCAGCTGTGGAAGTCCTTCGTCCGGGCCCGCGGTTTCGGGGCGGGCTCGGGCCTCGCCCTCGGCGCGTCCGGAGTAACCGTCACCCTGCTCGGCCTGTTCTCGGTCGTATTGGTAGTCGCCAACATCCAGGGTGCCGCGGCCCCCTTCGCCTCGCTGCTCCCGATGCTCACCGCCGACCCCGCCGACGGCACCGTCACCGCAACCCTCGACCAGGTCCGGCAGGGCCTGGGCGCACCGCACACCGACACCTCGCCCGCCCTCCAGGTGATGATCGACGACTTCGCCTGGTACCACGTGGCAATGGCAGTTCTGGCCGGTGCGGTGGCCCTGGCCTGCACCGCCTTGAGCCTCACCCTGTGGCGCGCATTCGCCCGCACCGAACCCTCCAACACCCGCACCCGCCGCGTGCTGGCCTGTTTGGGCACGTTCAAGGCTGTCGTCGCCGCGGGCCTGATCGTCGTCGTCATCGCGAACACCACCACCGCGGCCGACCCGGCCCCCGCCCTCGCCGCCCTCTTCGACGGCAGCTGGTGACAGCGTCCTCGCCCCGGTTCGACGGCCGGTGGGGGTAGCACCACCGGAAAGACGGGGGTTCGCTGGGTGGGGCGGACGGGGGTGGCTTTCGTAGCGTGACCGTGTCCGTTGCGAGAGAGGAATCAGGGTGCGGGTCAAGGTGGGTCGTGGGATGGCGATGGTGGCGGCCGGGGTGTCGGCTGCCGGGCTGGTGGTGGGTTGTGCCGCGGGGGACGGGGCCGGGCGGGGTGCGGTGGTCGAGGCGTTGAATCGAGTGGTCGCCGGTGGTGCGGTGCCGGGGGCGCAGGTGGTGGTCGGTGCGGGCGGGTCGGTGTGGAGTGCGCAGGCGGGAGTGGGGGATATCGAGCGGGGGACCCCGTTTCCGGAAGGGGCGCGGGTGCGGATCGGCAGTAATACGAAAACGTTTGTGGCAACGGTGATGTTGCAGTTGGCGGGGGAGGGCGCGGTCGAGCTCGACGCGGGCGTGGAGCGGTATCTGCCCGGGGTGGTGTGGGGGCCGGGGATCGATGGGGATCGGATCACGGTGCGAAATCTGTTGCAGCACACCAGTGGATTGCCGGAGTACGCGGCCGAGTTCGGGGCGACGCCGGGGCCGGGGCAGATCGCGGTCCAGAGCGCGGAGCTTCGGTGGATGACGGTGGATATGGCGGAGGTGGTGCGTCAAGCGCTCACCGCGCCGGCGGAATTCGAGCCGGGGGCGGGGTGGGCCTATTCCAATACGAACTACGCGATCGCGGGGATGGTGATCGAGAAGATCACCGGGAATTCGCTCGGTGCGGAGATCACGCGGCGCATCATCGAACCACTCGGATTGCGGGACACCTACTATCCCGATCCGGGGGAGACCGGGATTCGCGGGCCACATCCGGTCGGCTATCTGGAGACCGATGGCGTGCGGGTCGATTACACGGAGCAGAATGTGTCCGTGGCGGGGGCCGCGGGGGCGATGGTTTCCACCGGTGCGGATCTCAATCGGTTTTTCACCGCCCTGCTGAATGGTGAATTGCTCGCGCCCGCGCAGTTGGCGGAGATGAAACAGACGGTGCCGGTGCCGGGCGCAGGCGAATCCTTGGACTACGGTTTGGGTCTCATGCGCAGTTCACTGTCGTGTGGGAAGGACAGCTGGGGTCACGGTGGCGATATCGACGGGTTCGAGGTGCGTGGCGGTGTCACCGACGACGGCAGGGCGGTCACCGTGACCATCAATCAGGTGCCCACCACCGCCGAGCCCACGACGCGTGTCCTGGAGGTGGTCGACGCGGCGCTGTGCGCTACGGACTGACCGCCGCACCGGCAGCGGGAACACGGAAGACATTGTCCCACTGGGTATCCAGGCGTTGCTTCGCCTCCGGCAGCGGGAGGACGTGGAGTGCGCCGTGCTCGTCCTCGGTGAGCAGGCCCAGACTCCGGAGTTTGCGCAGGGCGTCGGGAAGGTCGTAGTCCAGGGGCATCTGCCAGCGGCGGCGGAACCAGGTTTCGACACGCTCGTCGAGGGCGGCGGCGGTGAGCGGGGTCTCGGCGGTGCACAGGAAGTGGTAGGCGAGCAGGGTTTCCTTGACCTCGGATTCCTCTGCGGCGTCGAGTAAGTGGTGGAAGACGCCCGGACCGTTGTCGAGGTTACGGAAGTAGAGGTGTTCGGCCAGGTTCTTCATGAGTTTGATCTTGCGGTTCTTGAACTTGGAGAACTGCCGGATCACGTACCCCGCGAAGGCGACCACGCCTGCGCCCAGGGTGAGCAGGGAGGCTTGGTTCAGGGATACGGATTCGTCGCGAACCCCCAACCAGAAGGCGAGGAGGAGCACCAAAGGTCCCAGTGCCGCAAGCAGCTTCGTGACCACCACGATGATTCCCGAGACCACCGCCGGGACGCCGATGAGGAGCTTGTCCACCGACCGCATGCCCACTCGCACATTCGGGTACAGCATCTCGAGGTCGTCGGCGGGGACGTTCTGAAACAGCTTCAACAGCACACCCCGGCGTGGCCGCTCCGCTCCGCCCTCCGCACTGTCGGCGAAGGCGATGTAGACGAGAACCTTGGCGTAGCTGGTGAATTCGATATCCCGCTTGCGCAACCCGAACAGCGACTTCACCCGTTCGGTGCGCTGCGACACCCCGCGACGGAAGAACAGTGCGGTCTCGATCTGATCGTCATCGACCTCCAACCGCACCTTCACCAGTGAGTGCTCGTCGAAAGCCCGCTGTATCTCACTACTTTCGATGAGCGTGAACTCCGCGGCCTCCGCCAAGGCGATCAGTTCCCGCTCCACAGCCTGCCGCGCCGCCGCCCGCTGTACTGCCGTCACCGCCCGGACGGTCCGCACATCCTCGGCCGGATCGACCATCTGATAGGCATCCAGCAGGGCCTCACCTCGCACATGAAACCCATAGTGCGTCAACGCATCCAACAGCTTGGCGAACTCCAGGAACGACTCCCGCTCACCCCCGGCCAACTCCTCCGCGCACAGCGACACCACCGCACTCTTCCGAAACGGCACATAGGTTTCGGCGTCCATCGACAACTCCTCTCGGCGGGCAGGCCCGTCAGCCTTCACCTTAAGGGGATGCCCAGTTCAGCCGAGTTGGATGATGGTGACTCGTTCTCCATCGGTGACCGCGAAGCGTCGGCCGAGGTTGTCCACGGCGACTCGGGCGGCGATTACCAGTGCAGGCCCGGGATGCGGTTGGCGATGCGGGCGGCGGGGGTCGGCAGGCCCATGAGGGGTTGCACGATGGGGGCCAGGGCCAGCAGCGGGCTGCGGTTCGAGGGTGATTGTTCGGTGCTGTCCGCCGGGGGCTCGATGTTCTTGGCGGCCTTGGATTCGCCGAACATGCGGTAGCCCTGGTGGAGGATGGCGCGCTTGACCGATGGCATGACGGTGTCGACGAACTGGGCGAAGGTGCCGATGGGGGTGTCGATGCGGGTGGGGCGGTGTTCGAGGGCGCGGACGACGATATCGGCGGCCTGGTCGGGGGTGTGGACCGGGATGGACTTGTAGAGGTCGGTGGGGGCGATCATGGGGGTGCGGACCAGGGGCATCCGGACCGAGGTGAAAGTGATTCCGGCGTCGGCGTTTTCGACGGCAGCGATCTCGCTGAAGTTGTCCAGGGCCGACTTGCTGGCCACGTAGGCGGCGAAGCGGGGGACCTTGGTCTGCACGGCGATGGAGGAGATGTTGACGAAGTGGCCGAAGCGGCGTTCGCGCATGGACGGGAGCAGGGCCAGGATGAGGCGGACCGCGCCGAAGTAGTTGACGGCCATGGTGCGCTCGAAGTCGTGCATGCGGTCGGTGGAGTTGACCACCGCGCGGCGGATGGAGCGCCCGGCGTTGTTCACCACGAAGTCGACGTGACCGTGGTCGGCCAGCACCTGCTTGACGAGCAGTTCGACCGACTTCTCGTCGGTGATATCGCAGGTGTACGCCTGTGCCGCACCGCTTTCGGCGCGCACCTGGGCGGCCGCGGCCTCGAGATCCTCGGGGGTGCGGGCGACCATGAGCACGGTCGCCCCGCGCCGGGCCACGGCGTGCGCGGTGGCCAGGCCGATACCGGAGGAGGCCCCGGTGATCAGGACGATGCGTCCGTCGAGCGGTTCACCGTCGCCGCGGCGGGCGCGGTCGGGATCCAGATGATCGGCCCAGTAGTTCCACAGGGTGGCCGCGTAGTCCTCGAAGGCGGGCACCTCGATACCGGTGCCGCGCAGGATCGCCTGTGTCGACTCCGAGATGAACTCCGATTCGAAGGCGGTGTGCGGGGCCACCTCGGCCGGAATTCCGAAGCGCTCCAACAGGAAATCGCGCACGGCGGGCACACCCGGCAGCCCGCCCAGGGCGTGCAGGGCGGTGTGGCTGCCCGGCAGCGTGCCGATGCCGGTCGGCGCTCCGGCCGCGCGCGCCAGCGCCGCGTACACCTCGCCGAACGGCTGCGGTTCCGGATTGGTCAGGTGGAAGGTGCGCCCGATCAGGCCGGGCCGCAGGATCAGTTCGACCATGGCGGCCGAGACGTAGTCGACCGGAACGATATTGGTCGCGCCCAGATCCGGCACCGGGAACGGCACCTGCGACGGCAGTGCCGCCAGCCCGGCGATGGCGGGGAAGAAGTAGTACGGCCCGTCGATCTTGTCCATCTCGCCGGTTCGCGAATCACCGACCACGATGGCCGGGCGGTACACCCGCCAGCGCAGTCCGGCGGTCTCGCGCACCAGCTTCTCGGCCTCGAACTTGGTCCGGTGGTACGGCGAGTTCAGCCGCTGCCCCAGGTCGAAGTCGTCCTCGAAGAACTTGCCCTGGTGATCCCCCGCGACCGCGACCGACGACACGTGATGCATGACCGCGCCCAGGGCCAGCGCCAGTTCCGCGACCGCGCGCGTCCCCTGCACATTGGCGGCGTAGGTGGCGTCCTCGTCGGCGGTCATGTCGTAGACCGCGCCGAGGTGGATGACGTGGTCGGCGCGCGGCGCCTCGTCGGCGAGGCCGAGACCGGGCGCGGTGAGGTCGCCCACCAGCGGGAAGACACGGTCCTCGGCGCCCCAGCCGAGCGCCATCTCGTGCAGTTTGGCCACCGACGCCTCGCGGACCAGCGCGTGAACCACGGCGTCCGAGTCGCGGCGGAGCAGATCGGCGATGACTCGCCGCCCCAGGAATCCGGTTCCGCCTGTGACGATGTAGGAAACCATCGTCCCCTCCTTATTCATACGAACTTGTTGATGCACAACGTTGTTCGTCCGACATGCGTCGGTGGATGCGGACGTGAGTGAGTGGCCCCCTAGCAGAAGTCGGGCCGAGGTAGGAACACCTTCGTGCCTAACTGATAGGTAACTTTACGGGTCACGAAAATCCCTATCAAGCGAAACCGGCCCTACTCACATGTGTGACTGGTCACCACACCGCTATTCCAGATGTTGTGTGTGACAACAGTTTTCGCGTAACTCCGTGACACAGTTGGCTAACTCTCAGTTACCGGTCGAGTGTCCTACCGGGCAAGCGCCCAATCTGAGGTTATGGTGTTCCAGTCTTGTCGGCCGCCGGAACCGCAGGGGAGAGTCGTTGACCGCACAGCTCGACCTACCACTGACCGGCGTCCGTACACGTGCCGAATTCGAAGCCCTGCCGCGTGTTCCGCGCGGCTGGGCGTGGGAGCTGCGAGCCGGTCGATTGGAGCTGACACTCATGCCCGTCACGTTCTGGTATTCCCGGATCGTGTTCACCGTGCTCGAGTTCTGGCGCCGGCTCGGTTACGAGGTCGCCGGCGACCAGTACGTCGCCGACAGCGGATTCGCCCGGGGCGACACCGGCCACCACAACTTCGTCGCCGACGGCGTGGTGTTCCAGGCCGGTCACCGCCCGGACAAGCACAGCACCACCCACGATCCGGCGCATCTGCTGACCGTGGTGGAGGCGGTCTGGCAGGACGGGCAGGTCCGCGAGGCCATCGACAAACTGCGCGTGTACGCCATGCTCGGCATCCCGCACTACTGGATCGTCCGCGGCGACACCGGCTCCGACGATCTGGACGGATTCATCAGCATGTACGAATTGGTCGGCACGGAGTACCGGTTGACCGGCAGCCGCCTGGTCTCTCAGCTCAGCGCGCACTGAGCGGGCCGAGCCGATAGGTCTCCGCGGCATTGTCGGCGTAGAAGAATTCGGCCTCCTGCTCGGTGGCGTCGGCGGCCACCATGCGGTCGACGGTGGCCAGCAGTTCGGTGAAGCTGCCCGCCCTGGTGTCGACGGGCATATTCGACCCGAACAGCAGCCGTCGCCAGCCCCACAGGTCGGCGGTGGTCTCGAGCCAGAAGGCCAGGGAGTCCCAGGACAGGTCGGGGCAGATCATGCCGAGACCTGAGACCTTGCAGCGCCAGTCGGTCTCCTTGGCGGCCAGGGTGAGGGACTTCTGCCAGGCATTGCGCTGATCCTGGTCGAAACCGCCGGGCAGGCCGAGGTGTTCGAGGACGACCCGCAGCGTCGGATAGCCGGCGAGGAAGTCGATCCAGTCGGTGGTGTCGGCGGGGGAGGTGACGAGATCGAAGACGGCGTCGTGATCCCGCAGCCAGGCGGCGACGGTGTCGGCGGCCGGGGTGTTCGGCACGAGACCCCGGTAGACGCGGACGCCACGGAACTGCGGGCTGCGCGACTGCTGCTCGAGGTGGTCGACGAGGTCGCCGGTGGGCAGCGTGGGATCGACCGTGCCGATGAGGGCGACCGGCCGGTCGGCCCGCGCGGCCAGGTCCGATACCCACCGGGTCTCCGCCAGATAGGCGTGCGGCGCGGTGGTGGCCGAGACGTGCACCAGTCCCGCGACCCGGGTCTCGCCCGCCGCCCGCTCGTAGTCGGCGAGCAGGAACGGCTGCGCCAGTTCGGGTTTGCCCAGCTGTACGGCGAAGGCGGCCAGCTTCGGATACCAGTCGTGCGACGTGTCCCACAGGTGCAGGTGGCCGTCGACTATCGGAATGGTGGGCATGGGGTCGCGCTCCTCACTGCATGGCGTCGCGGCGATACTGTCGGCCTCGGTCTGATCCGGGTGCGGCGCAGTGACTTTCGGCCCGATACCGCGGCCGGTCCGCCGGGCGCCGACGCTCCGCGCGGTGTGCCGCTTTCGCTCACTGCCTCACTCGCATTCGCATTCACGACTCGCTACGGAATTCATGAATACAGCATGCGGAGCGATTCAGTCGGGCAGTCGGCGCGGGAAGGCACGCCTGCGCAGTGCCGGAGCGACCGGTCGGCCGGTGAGCAGGCCCGCGACGCTGCCGTGTTCGAGAGCCTTGCGATAGACGACCGCGGCCTCGCGGCAGGCGTCGACGGTGAGATCGATATCGGCGTCGGTATGGGCGGCCGAGGTGACGAAGGACTGGCCGAGGACCCCGCGCTCCAGCAGCTCCTGCAGGAACAGGGTCCGGAATGGTTGGGAGGCAACGCCTTCCGGATCGAGCGTGCGGAAGATGAGGCAGGAGGGCCGACCCGCGACCTGGAGATGGTCGGCGATGCCGAGCTCGGCCGCGACGGCATCGACGCCCGCCGCCAGCCGCGCGCCCGCCTGCGTCATGCTGCCCACCGGATCGGTGGTCCGGTACGCCTCGACGACAGCGCGAAATGCCGCCAGCGACGCGGTTTCCGGGCCGTGCGTGGTGGACAGCAGGAAGACGCGGTCGGCGTCGGTGCGCAGCCCGCCCAGTTCCATATATTCG
The DNA here is from genome assembly GCF_016741815.1 of Nocardia acididurans. GTDB lineage: Bacteria > Actinomycetota > Actinomycetes > Mycobacteriales > Mycobacteriaceae > Nocardia > Nocardia acididurans. The sequence goes on along the minus strand of NZ_JAERRJ010000002.1, from coordinate 524,161 downwards.
CGCTTGCCCGCCAGCGCGGAGAGCGGGAAGCCGTTGGCCATCGCCTTGCCCCAGCACGACAGGTCCGGCCGCACGCCGTATACCTGCTGCGCACCACCCGCGGACCAGCGGAATCCGGTGATCATCTCGTCGAAGACCAGCAGCGCGCCGTGCCGATCACACAGTGCCCGAACGCCTTCCAGGAATCCGGGCGCGGGTTCGGCCAGCGCGGTGGCCTGCTCCATGACCACGCAGGCGACGCGGTGCGAGGTCAGCGCGGCGTGCAGGGATTCGAGATCGTTGTAGCGGAATCGGACGGTGCGGCCGGCCGGGATGCCGGCGTTCATCTCCGTGGTGCCGATGAACCAGTCGTCCACCGAGAAGAACGGCTGATCGCAGATGGCCACCGTCTCGCGTCCGGTCGCCGCCCGCGCTAGCCGGACCGCCGCGGTGGTGGCGTCGGAGCCGTTCTTGGCGAACTTCACCATGTCCGCGCCGGGGACCAGGCTCAGGAAGTCTTGTGCCGCAAGCAGTTCCAGTTCGCTGGGGCGGGAGAAGCTGACACCGTCGGCGATGGTGCGGGCCACCGCCTCGACGACAGGGGCGTACCCGTGGCCCAGGGTGACCGCGCGCAGGCCCATCCCGTATTCGACGTATTCGTTGCCGTCGGCATCCCACACGCGGGCCCCGCTGCCGCGCACCAGGATCGGGGCCATGGCCTCCGGGTACTGGTCGGCGCCGCGGGCGTAGGTGTGTGCGCCGCCGGGCACCAGATCGTGCAGCCGAGCCTGAATCTCATTGCTACGTGCGAAGTCCCGCATATCTGTTCATCCCCCTCTCCGCTCAGGACGCTACAGGCTGTTGGCCAGCAGCGCGTACTGAGCGGCGGTCTTACGCTTCAGGTCCTGCTCCGAATCGCTGGTGACGATCGCGGCGTAGCGCTTGTAGGCGACATAGCAGCGGTAGGGCAGGCCCGCGGCGGCGGCCGACGCGCGTTCGAAACACCGCACCGCGGGGACGGTTTCGGGGCCCGCGATCGGGTCGAAGGCGGTACCGAGGTTATTCGCCAGCCCGGAGCTCAGGGCGAGGGCCGCCGCGGTGTCGCGGGTGCGCATGATCGCCGTGCCGTCGACGATGCCGATGCGGTCGGTTCCGTTGTCGCTCATCAGGCGGCCGACCAGGGTTTGATCGGGTGCGTTGTGGGTGAAGTAGGCCGGGCCGTACACGCCGAAGGTCTCGGGGTCCGGGGCGCGGGTGCCGCGATGCGCGGTGACGGCGCGATCGAGGACGCCGTCCGGGTCGATGGTCAGCCGGTCGACGCGGTCGGCGGGGTGGCCCCGAAGGCGTCGAGGCGGGCGACCTGGGCGTCCAAGGTCTTCCGGATCCAGTCCAGCAGATCCTCGGAGTCGGCGCTGGGCCGCTGGACGAGCAGGGAGATCACGAAATCCTTGTAGGCCATGAAGGCGCCGACATTCTCGATGCCGGGCCGCCAGTGGATGTAGGCGTCCGGATAGTCGGCGAGGCCGAGGCGCTTGTTCTGGTCGGCGGCGTAGGCGAAGTCGACATCCTCGAGTTCGCGGGCGGTGAGTGTGGCCTCGGCTTCGGTCGGGAAGCGCATGACGAGGTTGATCACGGTGGTGGCGGGGGGATCCGGGAGGTAGGTGTCGGCGGGTGCGGCGGTGTCCGAGGCGATCGCGGCATAGCCGACGAGCATGTTCCGATTCCGCAGTACGGCAGCCGAATTGACGGCCAGGTAGCCGATCTCGGCGGCGCTCGCGTCGAGGACGACCTCGCCGCGCAGGCCGACCGTCAGCGACTCGTCGACGGTCGGGCCGACGGCCACGGCCTCCGACATACGCATGCCCTCGATCAGTGCGCCGTTGCCCTGGGCGCCCTGCTCGTGCCGGAACTTGTCGACCGGATAGGACCCGACATCCAGCGTGCGGACATCGATTTCGGCGGGGGTCGCGGTGCCTGCCACGCCGCATGCGGCGAGCAGCAGTGCCGCGCCGAGTGCACCCCAGAGCACGCGCAGCGCTTTCGTGCGTGACATACCGGACATTGGCGACACCCCAATCCGCGCCGGCCACCCCTGACTCGCTCATTGTCGGTCTTCGGGGCGCCGGGAACCGGGCATTCGGGCTGAAACGAATAAGGCTCCCGACCGGACGAACCGATCGGGAGCCCGGCGTCGGGACTGCGTCAGGGGTGCAGGCGCACGGTCCACAGGCCGTTGCAGCCCGGCATGGCCCGGTAGTGGGGGTCCCAGATCCATTCCTTCTGGCCCGGGGCAACGATGGTCCAGGAACCGCTGGGGGACAGCAGGGGAGCGCCACCGGGGCCGTCGGTGGGGGTGACCCGCGCGCCTGCTCCGACGGTCATCGGAGCGATGGCCGGGTAGTCGAAGGAGACGGTGATGTCGTGGCCCAGGCGGTTGTCGACCGAGATGCAGGTCCGGGGCTGCTGCGCCTGCGCGGGGCCGGCGGCGACGACCACGCCGAGGGTGGCGACAGCGGCGGCCGAGCATGCGGCAGCACACATGGATATGAGTTTCAAGGTTCCCCCCGGGGTAGAACTGTGCACGAGATAACTTGCGGGGCAAGTTAACACGATCATTCCGGCGTGACGCAACCTGGCTTTTCGTCCGGTCCGGGCGGGAATCCGCGGGTGGCGCACCCGCGGGCCGGGCGGTCTCGGCAGCATGATGGAGGCATGGCCGAGAGGGTGAGTACATGCGCGCAGTGCTGATATCGATCGTTGTGCTGGCGATCGCGTTCGTCGTCGGGGACCGGGTGGCGGTGTCGATGGCGCAGGACGAGATCGGCCGCAGGATCGCCGCGGGCTACAACCTCGCGCAGGATCCGGCAGTCGACATTCGCGGGTTCCCGTTCCTGACCCAGGCCATCGACGGCACCTATCGTGACGTCACCATCACCGTCGGGGCCTGGACCGATCGCACGATCTCCGTGCGGGATCTCGAGGTCGATCTGACCGATGTGTCCGCGCCGCTGAGCGATGTGCTCGGCGGGAATGCCTCGAACCTGGTCGCGGGGACGGCCACAGCCACGGCCCTGGTGCCCTACGACGTCGTGCGGGGCTATGCCCCCGAGGGAACGGAGTCCCTCGCCAACGGCCCCGATGGCCTGCGGGTCACCGGAACCTTCTCGGTGCAGGGCATCCCGGTTCCGGTGCCCGCGACGGTGGTGGTGACGGTCGCGCCGGTGCCGGACGGCATCCAGGTCACCCCGGTCTCGGTGCAGTCCATCGCGGGCGGTCCCACGATTTCCCTTGCCCTGCTGAGTGATTCGCTGACCTTCACGGTTCCCCTGCAGGAGCTTCCCCTCGGCGCTCGGCTCACCGCCATCACGCCGGCCGACAGCGGTCTTTCGGTCACCGCGGTCGCCGAAAATGTCCGTTTTTCCGACCTCCCGAACAGTCGCTGAAATCCCCACCGAATACTTCTGACCCGGTTGCGATTTTTTTCCTGATTTCCGGTGGACAGGTTCTTTTTGCCTGCGAAAGTAACAAGTGTGCTCCGCGCACGATGTTTTCCACACAACATCGATTCAGGAGGTCGGAATGCTATCTGCGAAGCGGCTTGCTGTCGGCGCCGTCGTAGCCACCGCAGCTGCGGGCGCTGTGCTCGCTGGTGGCGGAGTAGCCCAAGCTGACGTGCCCGTATGGCAAGCCAACTGCCACGTCTACAACATTTTCAACACCGGTGGAATGGCCAATTGCGAGCTCCCCACCTGGCACCAGGTGAAACTCACCTGCGTAGCCTGGCCCGTCCCCTTCACCTACTGGAAATACGGCCCCATCCAATACGGCCAGAACCAGTCCTGGGCCAGCTGCGATTCCCTGAACGCCTTGGTAGGAATCGAGGTAATCCAAGCGTAACCCGTTCCAGCCCACCGGTTCCGGAATTACCTCGAGAACTCCGCCCATGTTCTCGGGGTAATTCCATGCCTCACCACCCTCGGGGGCCGCGCGCGGGTCTCCCCGGGAAGATAGGTCGATCGACCGATCCGGGGGTGGGCGGGGGGAGCGCACGCTGTGGCGGTGATACGAATATTACGGAGACTGCTGGTCGCGTTGGGGTGTGCAGTGATTGTGGTGCTGTGCAATCCGATCGGCGGGTCGGCGCATCCGATGCCGGGGACCACTGTGCTGCTCGATGTGGGGGAGGGGGTGATCGATGCCGAGTTGTTGATACCTGCGGGGAATCTTGCGGAGGCCAGTGGGATCGCGGTCGATGTGCGTACGGAGCTGTCGGCTGAGGATTCGGAGGGGCTGGTGCGGTATGTGGGGGAGCATCTGCGGGTCGCTTCGGCTGAGGGGGTGCCGTGGGAGGTTGAGATCCGGGATGTGCGTGTGGATTTCGCGGAATCGGCCGTGGGGGGATACAAGGAGGTTGTTGTCCTCGCGGGGCTGACGCCGCCTGCGGGGGGTGATATGCGGCGGCTCGTGCTGGGGTATGACGTCGTCATGCGTGAGGTGGTCACGCATGTGGCTGTGGTGTCGGTTCGGCAGGATTGGGGTGCGGGACAGGTCGAGGGGGATGACTCTGCCAGGCAGGTCGGTGTTGTCCGGGTGGACGGCGAGACCATGACTGTGCCGCCGCTGGCGGTGGATCTCGATGAGGCGAGCGTGTGGCGGGGGTTCGCGGGGATGGTGGTGCTCGGCGGGCATCACATTCTGGAGGGGACCGATCATCTGCTGTTTCTGTTCACGCTGCTGCTGCCCGCTGTGCTGATCGCGAGGAATGGGCGGTGGTACGCCGACAGTCGGTGGCGGCGGGCTGTGCGGCATATTCTCGCGGTCACGGTGGCGTTCACCGTGGGGCATTCGGTGGCGCTCGTGGTCAGCGCTCTCACTCGGATCGAGATTCCGGCGAGTCCGGTGGAGACGCTCATCGCGCTGACGATTCTGGTCGGGGGCGCGCATGCGATCCGTCCGCTGTTTCCGGGACGGGAAGCTCTGGTGGCCGGGGTGTTCGGGTTGATTCACGGGATGGCGTTCTCGTTCACGCTGGCCGAATTGAAGTTGTCCACGGGGCAGTTGGCGCTCAGCGTGCTCGGGTTCAATCTGGGTATCGAGATTGTTCAGCTGCTGCTGGTCGCGCTGGCGCTGCCGCCGCTGCTGGTGCTGGCCACCACCCGGGCGCAGCCCGTGCTGCGCGTCGGCGGTTCGGCGGTGGTGATCGTCGCGGCGCTCGGATGGGCGCTCGATCGGCTCGGGTTCGCCAATCCGATCGCCCGCGCCGCGGATCAGATTGGGACATCCATTCTTCCGATCGTCGCCGGTGCGGGTGTCCTGGCCGTTGTGGTGCTGGCGCTGCGGGGGCGCGCTAGGGTGGGCGGCGAGTCGCACTCGGAGGTGTGGGAATTTGGGGAGGAAGCTGGCGGCGGGGGAGGTCTTCGCGGGGTACCGGATCGAGCGGTTGCTCGGCGTGGGCGGGATGGGGGAGGTCTATCTCGCGCGGGATCGGGATCTGCCGCGGTTCGTGGCTCTGAAGCTGCTGAGTAGTGCCGGGGGCGACGACGTCGAGGTGCGGGCGCGGTTTCTGCGGGAGGCGGATACCGCGGCCCGGCTGTCGCATCCGAATATCGTTGCGGTGTATGCGCGGGGGACCGCCGCGGAGCGGCTGTGGATGGCCATGCAGTTCGTGGAGGGGACCGATGTCGCCGCGGTGCTGGCGCAGGGGGCGTTGCGGGCGGACTACGCGGTGCGGATTCTGGGGGAGACCGCGCGGGCACTGGATCACGCGCATCGGGCCGGGGTGCTGCACCGGGATGTGAAGCCCGGCAACATCCTGCTGGAGTGGGGGCCGGAGCAGCGAGTCTTCCTGGCGGACTTCGGGATTGCGAAAGCCCTGGATCAGACCAGCGCGCTCACCCGCACCGGCGAGGTGTACGCCAGCTTCCAGTACGCGTCGCCGGAGCAGTTCGAACTGCGGGCCGATATGGATCAGCGCGCGGACGTCTACGCGTTGGGCTGCACCTTCTTTCACATGCTGACGGGGGAATTGCCTTATCCGGGCGGCACCACCGCCCAACTGGTGAACGGCCATCTCAACGGCAAGATCCCCCGGCCCAGCGCGGTGAACCCGGATGTGTCGGCCGCGTTCGACCCGGTGATCGAACGCGCCCTGGCGAAGGACCGGAACCACCGGTTCACCAGTTGCGGCGAACTGGCGGCCGCCGCCGCGCAGGCACTGGCCGCGCCGTTCGTGCGAGGCGAAACACCCACGGCCCACCCGGGATTCGGCACCACCCGGGCCGCCGTGGCCCCCACCCAGCCCGGCCGTCCGCCGACAGCGCCCGGCACGCGCGGGTCCACGCCCGGCCCGCCGGTGAGCTATCCGACCGATTCGAGCACCTATCCGCAGCAGGGTCCGGATCCACAGGACGTCATACCGACCCGGCACGGCGCGCCACCGGCCCGCCCGCGCCGCGGCAGGCGCAGGTTGCTGCTCGCCTTCCTCGTCGTGCTGCTGGTCGCGGCCGGAGCCGGTATCGGGTTCGGCAGCGGCGCGGTGCGATTCGGCGACTCCGGCTCCTCCTCGGGCGCCGGGGACGCCGGGGCGACCGAGCAGGCCGCGAACCGCGCCGCCTGCGATTACGCCCTGCTCATGACCACCTACGACTACAACGACGGCGACGGCTGGCTGGCCAAGGTCATGGCCGGTGCGACCGGCTCCTGGAAGGGGAAGGCGGAGTTGATCATGCCCAGCGTCGCCGCCCTGGTGGCCGCCGATTCCGAGCATTCCCGCGGCACCGACGCCACCTGCACGGTCACCTCCGGCAGCGGCACCCGCTACACGTTCGACGCGAAGATCCTGGTGGTCAATTCCACGCAGGGCAAGGCCGATACCACCGAGACCCAGAACATCACCATGACCATGGAGTACGTCGACGGCCGCTGGCTGTGCAGCGAATGGACGGCCCCGGGCATGACCTTCTGAAATCACGACCCGTATCGATCTAGAACCGCGTGCGCACACCTCGCGTATGTCCTGCTGGCCGGTTCCCCTCGCCGGCCACTCTCTTTCTGGAGGACCTATGCGACGCGGTGCCGCACTCTCGACGGCCGCCAAGACCTTCGGTGTGGTCGTCATCGCCGCGGCGGCGGCGCTCGTCACCACCGGAACGCCCGACGCCCAGTCGGACGCCCTCGACGGCAGACTGCACGCCGACCTGGACGCCCTGGTGGCGGGCATGGATGTGCCCGGCGCGCAGCTGGTGCTGACCCGGGGTGAGCGCAGCAGCCAGATCAACTCCGGCACAGGCGATCTCGGCACCGGCGCGGCCTTCCCGGACAATGCCCAGGTGCGGATCGCCAGCAATACCAAGACCTTCGTCGCCGCCACCGTGCTGCAGCTCGTGGGTGAGGGCCGCATCGAGCTGGACGTCCCGGTGGAGCGCTACCTGCCGGGCGTGGTGCGCGGCCCCGGCGGCGACGGCACGGTCATCACCGTGCGACAGCTGCTCCAGCACACCAGCGCGATCCCGGACTATCTCACCGACCTGGATACGGAATCGGTTGCGGCACTGCGGCAGTGGCGCACCGCCGACGATCTGATCCGCATGGGTCTGGCCAAGACCGCCGACCGGCAGCCGGGTGAGCGGGCCGTCTACTCCAACACCAACTACCTGCTGGCCGGACAGATCGTGGAGCGCGTGACCGGCGTCCCGGTGGGCGTGGAGGTGACCCGCCGCATCCTGCTGCCGCTGGGGCTGACCGACACCTACTGGCCGGTCTTCCCGGCGGAGTCGGTGATTCGTGGCCCGCACGCCCGCGCCTACCACGATTTCGGCGACGGACTCCGCGTCGATCTCACCGATATCGACCCCGGCTGGGGCCTGGCCGACGGGGCCATGGTGTCCACCAGCGCCGACCTGAGCCGCTTCTTCGCCGCGCTCGTCGGCGGCCGGGTGCTGGCCCCGGCCCAGCTGGACGAGATGCGGAAAACCGTTCCCTCCGGTGATTTCCGCCGATCCGACGACTTCGGCCTGGGCCTGTTCCACCGGGTGAGCTCCTGCGGCCTGGATGTCTGGGGGCACGGCGGCACCATGCACGGCAGCTTCGTCTACGGCGGCACGGCCGGCGACCGCTCGGTGGTGATCAGCCTGAACCAGATCCCGGATATGTTCGGCGGCGCGCAGCGCGGCGCGGACCTCGACGATGTGGTGGACGCCGCACTGTGCTCTGACGCATGATGTGTCGATTCGACGACGTGGGATCAGGGGGAGCGGATGGGCATCCTGTCGGTGTGCGTCCCGGCGCGTGACGCCGGGCGCGGCCTCGAGCGGACGATGCGCTCGATTCTGGAGCAGGACACCGATATCGAGGTGATCCTGCTCGACAACGCGAGCACCGACGAGACGGGAACCATCGCGAAATCCTTCGCCGACGTACGGCTGCGCGTGGTGCGCAACGAGGTGCCGCTGCCCGAGGGCGAGAACCGCAATCGGGCGGTCTCACTGACCACCCGCCGGCTGGTGACGGTGGTGTGCCCCGGTGACATCCTGCTGCCGGGCGCGTTCGATCAGCAGGTGACGGTGATGGCCGACAACGGGATCGCGGTGTGCTGCGCCAAATTCCAGCTGCTCGACGAACAGGGCCAGGTGCTGGCCACCGAGGTAGGGCTGCCGAATCTGCTGGGGCAGCGCGATATTCGCACCCTGATGCGCACGATCGTGCGCCGTGGTCCCGCCGAGTTCGGCCCCACCGCGGCCACCGTCTTCCGCCGCGCCGATTTCGATCGGGTGGGCGGCTATCGCGGCGATCCGGCGTTCCCCATGCATGTGGACCTGATCGCCCGGATGAGCGCCTTCGGGTCCTTCTACGGCCAGCCGGAAACCCTTGCCGCCTGGCATGATCCGGGCGCCGCCCCGCTGGCCCAGCTGTGGCGCTTCCAGCATCGGCTGCGCGCGGAGTACCCCGAGCTGGTGGGCCGCGCCCCGGTCCTGACGGGCGATCTACGACTGGCCGTCGCCGCCGCAGATCGCCTGCGCGCGCGGATCAGATCTGCCAGAGCGGCCCGTAGGTGATGACGGTGTCGCCATTGCTGGTCACGATCTTGACCCAGGGCCGGATCGACAGCTGGCCCAGCACGCCGGTGACCGTGCCGTGGAAGCCCGACATCTGGATGTAGCCGTCGGTGCCCGAGATATCGCCGCTGGCGGCCTCGATGGTCTCGATGCCCGGGCCGAAGCCGACCTCGACCTCGACACCCGCGCGCGGCACGAGATCGTTGATGATGAGGCTGGGATCGCTGTCGACCTCGACGCCCAGGTTCGGGGTGTACCAGCTGAAACGTAGCTTCCCGTTGAGGGCGGCCGGGAAGCCGACCTGGTAGCCGACGGAGATGGTGCCCGACCAGTCCTCGGCCTTGGGGCCGGAGATCTTCCAGGCGGCCTTGCCGCTGTGGAACCACTCCCGCGACAGCGGGTTTCCGTCCAGCGGCGGTACGAACTGGATGCCGGTGTCCATCTGGATGGCCTCGACCGTGCGGTCCTGGCGGTCGACGATGGAGTTGGCGGAGTCGATGCCGGCCGGCGAGGTGCCGGTGCTCATCGACAGGCCGATGGTCAGGGCGGCCGCGATGGCCACGGTGCGCGCCGCGGCACGCGAAATGGAGCGCTTCATGATTGTTCCCATTCCCTCATCAGGTGCAGCGTGCGCGTAATGGGCACGCGCGCAATTGATTTCCCCAGTGCGATCGGGACGCAGGACATCGCCGTACTTCCCCCTTGGCCGGTGATCGACCTCACGCTGAGACTATCCCACCAGACTGACCGGTGCGTGAGTGCATTCGCATGATCGCGGTCACAGATAGTGCGAACGCTGCCTGGCGACCGACATTGCGTGCCAAGCTGTTTCGTTTGCGCCTACGGTGACCCGTCCGGTTGTACCACCCACCTCCCTTCGAGTTCGGGCAGCCGCGACCGGACCTCGGGCAGCAGGTCCGGCAGCGTCAGGAAGACTCGATCCGGCTGCGCGGCAACAAGTTCCGCCGGGGAAATAATGGGCACGTCGGTGCCCGGCATACGCCGCCCCTGTTTGCCCGGGGAGGCGTCGGCGACCGCCGTGAGCAGTCCCCGGTGCACGCCCGCCAGATGGAACAGCGCCACCGCCCGCGAGGCCGCGCCGTAGGCGTACACCCGGTGTCCGGCAACGGCTTCGGCCTCGAGCCAGGCGCGCAGTGCGCGAGCCTGCTCGTCGGCGGCGTGCTGGAGGTCCGGGAGCAGTTCCGCCACATCGGATTCCGCCGCCAGAATGCGCTGCACGGTGGCATCGGATTCGGCCTCGCCGTGCACCGCGGCGACCAGTACCGTGCCGCCGTAGAGCGGGAACTCCCACGCGGTGACCGCGCTCATGCCCGCGTCGGCCAGCAATCGGCGCAGCGCGGCCAGGGTGTAGTAGGCGAAATGCCCGTGCCGCAGCGCATTCCACTGGCCGTGCGCGGCGATGGCGTGCAGTGAGTGGAACTGCAGCAGCAGCACTCCGCCGGGTGCGGTGGCGGCCGCGCGCACCGCGAAGGCCGCGCGCTGATCGGGCACGTGCATGATGCCGAAGCAGTCGATCACCACATCGGCGGCGTCCCGGGTCTCGGTGCAGCCGCGCTCGGTGAGCAGCGGAAGCCAGCTGCCGCCGTGCGGGCTGCCGAATTCCCGGACCGTGCCGCCGGACAGCCATCCGGCGGCGGCGACCCGGGCCAGGGCGTCGGCGGCCTGATCCCGCAGCGCCTGCGGCTCCACCCCGCGCGGTTCGGCGGTGACGGTGTCGTCCTCGGCGAGCTGCGCCAGCCCGCACGCCGTGCAGTAGTCCATGGCCAGCGGATGAGCGGCCTCGGTCGCGGCGGATTCCGTCTCCAGCTCCGGAAAGTCGTCTGCGGCAGGCATTTTGCCGAGGTCGAGGATCCGGATCAGCGATGCGGAGCCGCAGCCGCGACACCCGCGCGCGGTCTCGCCGCTCATGGCACGATGGCCTGGTGCGCATCGAACCGACCGAGCTCGCCGACGTCCTGGTGCTGACCCCGCAGCCGCATCACGACGGCCGGGGCCTGTTCACCCGGACCTTCGACGCCGCCGAGTTCGACGAGTATCTGGGCGCGCCGGGGCGCTCGGCCACCTTCGTGCAGGATTCGCAGTCGCGGTCGTTCCGGGGTGTGGTGCGGGGCCTGCACGGCCGGTCCGGCCGCGGTGAGGCCAAGCTGGTGCGGTGCGCGCACGGCGCGGTGCACGACGTGCTGGTGGATATCCGCCCGGATTCGCCGACCTTCGGCCTGCGGCAGGCATTCCTGTTGGACGACAGCGATTTCCGCCACCTGTACGTGCCGCCGGGCTTTCTGCACGGCTTCCAGGCGCTGACCCCGGTGGCCGATGTCTGCTACCGCATCGACCGCCCGCACGACCCCGCCGAGGATCTCGGCGTGGCCTATGACGATCCGGACCTGGCCATCGCGTGGCCGCAGCCGGTGACCGTGGTGTCCGACCGCGACGCGGGCGCCGGTTCCTGGCGGGCGCTGCTGGACCTGCTCGGCCACGTCACGCCTCGATCCTGATCCGGCGCAATTCGTCGTCGAGCACGCCCGCCTCCTTGAGCGACTTCAGGTGCGCCAGGCGGGTGAAGCGGGCGAAGAACGCCTCGGAGGTGAGGCCGCGCGCCACGTATTCGCGGTACAGTTCGGCCGCGCCCTCGGGGATGCTCCACCGGGCTTCGAAGCCGAGTTCCTTACGGGCATAGGAGAAGTCGACCCGATACGAGCGCGGGTCCGCACCGCTCTCCCCGGTGATGACCAGCGTGGAATCCGGTACCGCCTCGACCACCGATTGCGCGATCTCGGCGACGGTGAGATTGTTGGCCTCGGTGCCGACGTTGTAGGCGCGGCAGTGGATGGCCTCGCTCGGCGCGTCCAGGCAGACGGCGAAGCCGGCGGCGATATCGCGCGCGTGCACCAGCGGCCGCCACGGCGTGCCGTCGGAGAGCACCTTCACCTCACCGGTCAGCACGGCATAGCCGACCAGATTGTTGAGCACGATATCGGCGCGCAGCCGGGGTGAGAATCCGAATGCCGTGGCATTGCGCAGGAATACGGGGGAGAAGCCGGAATCGGCGAGGTTCGCGACATCGTCCTCCACCTTCACCTTGCTCTCCGCGTACGGGGTGAGCGGGCGCAGGGGCGCGTCCTCGGTCACCAGGCCGTCGCCGGCCGCGCCGTACACCGAGCAGGTCGAGGCGTACAGGAACCGTTGCACGCCCGCCTCTTTGGCCAGCCGGGCCAGCCGCACCGAGGCGTGATGGTTGATGTCGTAGGTGATCTGCGGGGCCAGCGCGCCGAGCGGATCATTGGACAGCGCGGCCAGATGGACGACGGCGTCGAAACCCGATAGCTGATCGACCGTCACATCGCGTAGGTCCACCGGCAGCGTCGGCGGCGCGGCGGGGGCCTCGCCCAGCACGCAGTCGGCGAAATACCCACTGTCCAAGCCGGTCACGTCGTGTCCGGCCCCCTGCAGTACCGGCACCATGACGGTACCCAGATACCCCTGATGTCCGGTGACGAGCACGCGCATGATCATGCACCTCCGAAGATGAGAGTGGCCTTCTCGAGCAGGAAGCCCTCGGCATGCCGGGCGCGGCACTGCACCCCGCGCAGCCGGGACAGTCCGAGGAAGGACTGTTCGTCGAACCAGTCCCGATTACGTTGCGAGGGATAGTGTTTCAACAGCAGCGCGGCCTTGAGCTCGGCATTGCCGGTGCTCAGCGGATGGAACACGGTGGGCTGCGGGGTGTCGGTCTCCCACTTGAGGATCTCGTAGCCGAGCACCAGGTGATCGCGGAACTCGGTGGGCGTCAACTGCGCCAGCAGCCGGTGGTCCTGGTGCGCGTCGCGGCGCTGCGGGGCGAAGACCACGTCGGCGCGGCTGCCGCGGCGCAACACCGCCACCGCGTCCTTGACCCGCTCCCAGTGCGCGGGCGCGTACCCGTCGGGCACGTCGAGGATGCGCAGGTCGAGATCGGCTCCGGGGCAGAAGGCTTCGAGTGCCGCCTGTTCCTCGTAGGCGCGCTCGGTGCCCGCCCCGGACAGCACCAGCGCCCGCACGCGCAGGCCGGGCACGTTCTGCGCGAGGGTGAGCAGGGTGCCGCCCAGCCCGATGGCCAGATCATCGCAATGCGCGGCCAGCAGGGCGATTTCGCGGACCGCGCCGGTATCGAGTCCGATCATGCGGTGGGCTGCTCCCACACCATCCAGGGCCGGTCGCCGGTCTGGTAGCCGGCGTCGAGTTCGGCGCGCTCCTTGAAGGTGTCGGCGGGCTTCCAGAACCCGTGGTGCTGATAGCCGAACAACCGTCCCTGCGCGGCGAGCGCACCGCAGGCGTCCTCCACCAGATCGCCGCCCGGCGGCAGGTGGTCGAACACCTCCTGGGTGAGCACGAAGTAGCCGCCGTTCTCCCAGATGGGCAGCTTAGCGACCGGGGTGATGTTCTTGACCTCGCCGGAGCCGTTCACGTCCACGCAGTGGAAGGAGGACTGCGGCGGCACGATCATCATGGAGGCCGCCGCGCCGGAATCCTGGAACTTGCCGATCATGGTGTCCAGCGGCGCGTCGGTGAGCACGTCGGCGTAGTTGGCCAGGAAGTAGCGTTCGCCGCCGAGGTGTTCGCGTACGCGGCGCAGCCGTTCACCGATGGGCGATTCGGTGCCGGTGTCGACGAAGGTGATGGTCCAATCGCTGATATCGGATTGCAGCAGTTCGACTTTGCCGCCGCGGATGACGAAGTCGTTGGACACCGACTCCTGATAGGTGAGGAAGAAGTTCTTGATGTGCGAGGCGCCGTAGCCCAGGCACAGGATGAAGTCCTTGTGCCCGTAGTGGGCGTAGTAGCGCATGACATGCCAGATCAGCGGGCGGGGGCCGACCATCTGCATGGGCTTGGGGACCATGTCCTCGGACCCGTTGCGCATCCGCATGCCGTAGCCGCCGCAGAACAGCACGACCTTCATGGCAGTTCCTCTTTCCGAACAGAATCCTGAGCGAAATGCAGTGTGGGGAGGGGATAGACGAGTTCGCCGCCCCACTCGGCGACGTGACGCAGCTGCGCGGTGATCTCGGTTTCGAGATTCCACGGCAGGACCACCACCACATCGGGCCGGTCGGCGTCGATGCGTTCCGGGGCGTGGATGGGGATGCGGGTGCCGGGCGTGAATCGCCCGTGCTTGTAGGGATTCCGGTCGACGGTGTACTCGAGCAGGTCGGCGCGGATGCCGCAGTAGTTGAGCAGGGTGTTGCCCTTGCCGGGCGCGCCGTAGCCGACCACCCGCTTGCCGGATGCCCTGGCGTCCAGCAGATAGCGCAGCAGATCCTGGCGGACCCGCTCGGTGCGGGGACGTAGCTCGAGGTATCCCGCGACCTCGTGCAGCCCGGCCTCGGCCTCGATCCGCAATACCTCGGCGACCCGCTCGGCCGGTTCGGCCACGGCGTCGGGCCGGGCCCACAGCCGGATCGAACCCCCGTGTGTGGCAAGCAGTTCGACGTCGACCACGGTGAGACCGGCGGTGGCGAGGGCGCGCTGGGCGGCCAGCACCGTGTAGTACTGGAAATGCTCGTGATAGATGGTGTCGAACTGGCCCAGCGTCACCAGGTTCAGCGCGTGGTGCACCTCGATGGACAGCCAGCCGTCGTCGGCCAGCAGCCCGCGCAGCGACCGCGTGAAGCCGAGCAGATCCGGGATGTGGGCGTAGACATTGTTGGCGACAACGAGATTCGCCGGTCCGTGCTCGGCCCGCACCGCCGCCGCGGTGTCCTCGTCGAGGAAGGCGGTGCGGGTGGGCACGCCCTTCTCCCGCGCCGCCGCACCGACATTCACCGACGGTTCGATGCCCAGGCAGCGGATGCCCGCGGTGACCGCGTGCTGCAGCAGGTAGCCGTCATTGCTGGCCACCTCCACCACGAACGACTCGGCGCCCAGCCCGGCGCGTTCCACGGCCTGGTCCACGAAGATCTTCGCGTGCCGCACCCAGCTGTCGGAATACGAGGAGAAGTAGGCGTATTCGGTGAAGGTGTCCTCGGGCGTGATGAGTGCCGGAATTTGGAGCAGCAGGCAGTTCTCGCACAGCCGCAGATGCAGCGGATAGGTGGGTTCGGGGAGATCCAGTTCGCCGGCGGTGAGGAATTTCTCGCACGGCGGAGTGGCGCCGAGATCCAGAACACTGACCAGACGGTCGGACGCACAGAGACGGCACAGCACGCAGGTTCCCCACCTTTCACCGAACCAGGCCGGCGATTGCACCGGTTGACCTGAGGTCGGCTCGATCCGGCCTTACGTTACAACAGGATTGACGCTCGCCGCCGGGCTGTGACCGTGATCTGACGGTGATGGGAAGTTGAATTTCTGCGAGCCGCAGAACCGGGCGTTCGGTCGGCAAACTCTCGAGTCTTGCAAATCAAGGGTTACGCGGCATCGGCCCAGCGTGTGGCCGATGCGGCACGCTGCGAAGAATCGAACAGGGGAAATATGTGGGAAACAAATAGGAAACCGGTCTCGACGCTTCCCGCTATTTCCGGGACACTGTGCAGGGTCGCAGTTTTCGCGAACTCCGTCCACCCGGATGTGTAACATTCGGGCTCTGGCAGCCGAAAGAGTCGACGGCCCCATCGGTTGGTTCCTGGTCGAAAAGCCCTTGGGGAACCGGCATCAGCCCGATCCGAGGAACTGATCATCGGAGATCGGAACCGAGTTCTCCCGTGGGGGAGGTGCGTTCGTTTCATGGATTTCGAGATTTCCGACGGTCGTGTCCGGCCGCCGCGCTCCGGCGTGAGCGGCGCAGCCGTGCGGCCCACCCATCGCGTCCTGGACTGTCTGCTGGCGGTGCTGGCACTGCTCGCCACCGCGCCCGTGCTGCTCGTGATCGCGGTGGCGGTCAAGATATCCAGTCAGGGGCCGATCCTGCACCGGGCGCCGCGGACCGGCCCCGGCGGAATGCCCTTCGGCATGCTCGAATTCCGCAGTATGTACGTGGAGGTCGGGCCGCATCTCGAGGCGCTGTTCGCCAGCGACGCCGGCAACCGTCTGCTGCCGCCGCGCGAGGATCCGCGAATGACGCCGGTGGGCAGGGTGCTTCGCTCCTACGGGCTGGAACGCCTGCCGCACTTCGTGAACGTGCTGCGCGGCGAGATGACCATCGTCGGACGGTGGCCGGACGCGCCCTGACCGCGCCGGGTCACAGCGGCCTCAGCCCCGCCTCGGTGGTCGCCACCGAGAAGCCGTCGTGATAGACGATGCCCTCCGCCTCGATATCCGGATCCCGGTAGTACCCCTGCTTGAAGTAGATCCCGCCGCCGCTGGGCATGAGCGTCCGTACCCGGCACCGGATTTCACCCGCGCAGGGGGCCGCGTCGAAACTCTGGCGCACGCCCCCGACCCACAGCTCCAGATAGCCCTCGGAATCCTCGACGGACCATTTCACGTGCAGTTTGATATCGGTCCACTCGCCGGTGACGATCTGCCGGCTCCACGGGGTGTAGGTCGGCCCCGGATCCCCGGGCGCGTACCACGTGGAAACGACCACGCCCCAATGGTCTTCGCTCACATTGGTCGGACCTGCTCCGATCGCCAGCGGCGGTGAGCCGTCCGCGTTCGCGTGCCACTGCGACAGCACGCTCCAGCCCCTGCCGGCCGGGAAGTTCGGGGCGAAGCGGGTGCTCCACTGGTACCAGCGCTCGTCGCCCTCATCGGCGTCGGTGGCGTTCTCCCCGCTCACCTCGGCGCGGTCGCCGCAGCAGATGCTGCCGGGAGTGTCGCCCTGATCGACCTCGAACCGGGCCGCGTAACGGCCCTGGCGCACCGTATCGCTCACCACCTGCATGCTGTCGGTATTGCTGTAGCTCGTGCAGGGCCCGCTGGTGACCACGATGTTCTGGCAGTACGCCCACTGGCTGAAATCGCCGGTCTCGTAGTCGCCCACGAAGGACTGCGGGCGCGGCGGTGCGCCGGGTGAGCACGCCACGACCAGCACCGCGAGCAGTGCGGTGAGGAGCGTGGCGCGCAACGGTTTTCTCACCGCCAGCGCGCCCCGGTCAGCGACTCGTACCAGGCGACGGTGTCGGCCAGGCCCTGATCGAACTCGACGCTGGGCCGGTAGCCGATCGCGCGCAGTTTGGAGATGTCGACGACGAGCTTCTCCGGATCGCCGGGGCGATTCGTGCCGCTGTAGTCGAACTCCGGGGCCGAACCCGTGATGGCGCACAGTGATTTGGCCAGATGGTCGATGGTGTACTCGTGGCCCGCGCCCACGTTGTAGGCCTCGCCGCGCAGCGGGGCGTTGGCGGCCACGATCATGGCCGAGCGGGCGGCGTCGGCGACGTAGAGGAAGTCGCGGACCTGGGTGCCGTCACCGTGGATGAACAGTCGCTCGTGATCGCGATCGAGTTTGGCCAGCAGGTCGAACACCACCTGTTTGCGCTGTCGCGGCCCGAACGCCGAAAAGAACCGCACCGAGGCGAGATTCAGGCCGTACAGGTCGGCGAAGACCGCGAGATAGCGTTCGGCGGCCAGCTTGCCCACCCCGTACGGGGAGATCGGCACGGTGGGATCGTCCTCGCGGATCGGAATGCGCACCGAGTTGCCGTACACCGCCGCGCTGGAGGCGAAGACCAGCCGGCCCGGCCACTCGAGCACGCGCAGCGCCTCGAGCAGGCGGAAGGTGCTGGTGAAGTTGAGTTCGCAGTCCATGGCGGGCTGCTCCACCGAGGGCGGCACATAGGCATTGGCCGCCAGGTGGAAGATGACGTCTACCGGATGCGCGGTGAGGTATTCGGCCCAGTCGAGGTCGCGAATATCGGTCTCGCGCAGCGTGATCGACTCGGCGACCGCGGCGAGGTTGTCGCGGCTGCCGGAGGTGAAGATGTCCAGCACGGTGACCTCGGCCCCGGCCGCCACCAGCTGCTCCACCAGATGCGAGCCGATGAATCCGGCCCCGCCGGTGACGAGCACCGGACGCCCGGCCCAGTCCAGCGCGTCGCCCGGAGACGTCGCGGACGCCGCGGTGCGCTCGGACGCCGTGCTGCCGGAGGCCGTGGTGTTGTCGGAGGCCGTGGTGTTGTCGGACGCTGTCATGCGTTGTCCCCCTGCGTTTCTTGGCTGTCTCTACTTCGCGGCGACCCGCAGATACGTTTCGACCGTGCGCCGTGCGACCGCGTCCGGCTCGAACTTCTCCCGCGCCGTGTCGTGCCCGCGCGCGCCGAGCCGCAGGGCGAGATCCTGGTTCTCCAGCAGGGTGACCATGCGTTCGGCCAGCGCGTTCGTGTCCTCGGAGTCGACGAGATAGCCGTTCTCGCCGTCGGTCACCATCTCCGGGATGCCGCCGACCCGGGAGGACAGCACCGGCTTCCCGGCGGCCATGGCCTGCGCGAGGATGGTCGGCGAGGTTTCCTCGTGCGAGAACATCACCACGGCGCGGGCCAGCGTGATCTCCGCGCGCAGCCGCTCGTTGTCGACCATACCGGCGAATTCGACCTGCTCGTCGAGCCCGAGTTCGGTGACCAGGGCGCGAATGCCGCGCGCGTACTCCGCGTCCGGCTGCGGTCCGACCACGACCAGCCGCGCCTTCGGAACCCGCTGTACCGCAAGGGCGAACGCCCGCAACAGGCCCTCAGGATTCTTGCGCGCCGACAGCACACCGGCGAACAGCAGCCGCTGCTCGGTGGGACCGGACGGCGCGAGCGCGAAGAACTCCGGGGCGGTCGGATTCGGAATACTGATGTGCGTGCCGTGCACCATGTTCGCGACGGCCTGCGCGTCGTAGCCGGAGATGGAGATGACCACCCTCGCCCGGCGCAGTACCCGCCGTACCATGCCCGCGATCAGGTGGTACCGGACCCGTTCCTTGACACTGGATCTCGCCTGGAGCTTGGTTTCGAGGTGCACCAGCCCGTGCACGGTGACCACCGCGTTGTCGCTGACCTGGGTGGCGATATCGCCACGCGAGCCGATCTCCTGCGCGTGCACCACATCGGGCCGTAACTCCGCGATGATCTTCCGTGCCTGGCGCACATCGAAATACGAGCCCGTGGCCACCGCGAGCCGGCGCTGTCCGCGCAGATACCGGATCTCGACCTTGGGCCCCTCCCGGCGGGTGTGCACGGGCGCTTCCCCGGTGTGGAAGCGCAGCACGGTGAGCCGGTCGATCTCCGCCCTGGCGGCCAGGGCGGAGACGAGAGTGCTTGTCACCGACTCGATTCCGCCGACGATCCGGCCCGGTTCGAGTGGATACGTCGCGATCATCACAACGTTGAGACCCACGTGTGCTCCTCGGTCTGTCTGCCGCTCCGCCTCGACGCACCGGCGACAGGTGTCACCGGTGCAGGCCCCCCGCGGTCCTTGGCAGGGGGAACTCTACCCATCCGGAAGCGGCCGCGCGCGGCGGTCGGCGCCGGTGGCTCCCCAGACCGCGAGATCGTGAAACGCTCCGGCACAATCGATTCGGGCTCCCGTCAGCACTCCCTCGGGATGCATCCCGGCCCCCGCGAGCAGCGGCGCGAGCCGGTCCGGAGCCGGATCGACGACGGCCTCGAGGCGCTCGATACCCAGGTCGCCGAGGGCATGGTCGACGAGCAGCCGCAGCGCGGCCGTGGCCGCCGCCCGCCGCGCCGGATCGGTGTCGAGGTCGACGGCCAGGCCGAGGTTCGGGCGGCGGCAGTCCAGCCCGATCCGGCCGATCGGTTCACCGGCGGCCAGCGCCTCGTAGACGACCCGGCCGGTGAGCCGGAATCGCAGGCGGGAGGTGCGGTTTCGGAGCGTGACCCGCCCGTGCTCGCGATCATGGGCCTCGATCCGAGCGGGCAGGGTGCGGGCGGCGTGCCCGGAATGCCCGCGCAACGGGGTGCCCAGGTAGTACCAGGCGATCACCGCGACGACGGCCACCGGGGACGCGGCGACCGCGTCGTGCCAGTGCTCGGCCAGCCGAGTGCTCATCGGCGCGTGCGCCTCGGGCAGCACTCGCGCCCCCACGCCCGCCGCGATCAGCGCCTGGAGGTATCCCGCGGGCGGTCGCTGGTCCGCGGTGACCGCCCACAATTCATGGTCCCGCCGCTCTCCGTTCACGCTGATCGCGCGAATCATGGTGGCTTCGTGGGACATTCCGGCCAGCTTCACCTGATGCCGTGCCGCGCGATTGCCCACGCACACCGGGGCCGTGATCCGGTGCAGGCCCAGGCGATCGAAGGCGTAGTCGCCGATCAGCGCTCCCGCGACCGCGCCCACGCCGTGTCCGGCGTGCCGGGAGTCGACCCAGATGCCCAGCTCCGCCGAGCGATGATGGGCATCGATCGGCGTCAGATTGCACTGCCCGGAGAACTCCCCGTCCACGATCACGCTCAGCGGCAGGGCGCGGAACATGGCGCGTGCGTGCCGCTGTCGCAGATATTCGCGGATCCACCACGCCCGGGTGTGCCGCTCATCCCAGCTCAGCGCCGAGGTGGTCCAGAACGGCTCGATGAATTCCCGGTCCTGTAACCGGATCTCCCGCCAGCGTTCGAAGTCCGATAGTCGAGTGTTGCGGAGAATTACCTTGTGTCCGTCGACGGATACCGGTCCGAGGTGGACCCGACCTAGTCCCGCACGAGTGACCGCAGCTTGACGCGGCATGCTGAGAAGCTACCGGACACTTGCGCAATAGGGGTTGCCTCGCGTCGAACCGGTACCCCTAGGGGGCCGATTAGGGGATCGGCATAAGTTGCAAAGATGCTGCGGGTGTGGCTAATTGAGATACCGTTGGCGTGCGAGGGAAGGCCAGCCCATGATGCGGGATCCGTTGTGTGACCGGGGGAGGTCGAGATGGAAGCCGGACTGCCGTGCGGTGGTGCCGGGCACCGCATCCTGATCGAGAACAGCGAATACTGGCTGCGCAACTACGGCGATCTGGCCATGCTGGATGTGACCGTACGCCGACTGCGTCAACGCTGGCCGCAGGTGCGCATCGGGATCATGACCGAATCGCCGGCACTGGTCGCCGCGTATTATCCGGACGCGCACGGCATCACCGTGTACGACCGCAATCCATGGGGGAGAGTCGGATTGGTGGAACGAGTGGCCGCCGTCCTGGGGCCGGGGATCGTGGGGCCCCCGGCCGTGGCCTGGCTGCGGACGCGCCTGTGGCTGCTGACGAAGGCGGGCCGGGTCAAGGATCGGCTGCGGCGCGGCATCGCGCGCGGGCGGCGGCCCGCCGATGCGGCGGCCGCTGACGCCGCCCACGAGGACACCACCAGCCGCGTGCTGGCCGCTCGCCCGGGTGCGGCGCGCGCGGCCCGGGAAGCGTCGATGGTGGTCGCGCTCGGCGGTGGGTACATGACCGACGCGGATATCCCGCAGGCCGGGCGCGCCCTGGATCTACTCGAATATGCCTGGGACGCAGGGGTTCCCGTCGCCATGATGGGCCAGGGCATCGGCCCGATGCGGGATCCGCGGCTGCGGGCGCGCGCCGCCCAGGTAATGGCCGCGCTGCCGCTGATCGCGCTGCGCGAACGGCGGCGCGGTCCGGCGCTGCTGGATTCGCTCGGGGTGCCCTCCAGCGTGGTCACCGTCACCGGCGACGATGCGGTCGAACTCGCGGTGGAGGCCCGAAAGCCGGTGCTCGGCAACGGGATCGGGGTGTGTCTGCGGGTCGCCGGTTATTCTCCGGTGACGCGGAGCGCGCGGTCCGCGGTCGGTGTGGCGGTACGGGCCGCCGCCGGGGACTTCGGTGCGCCGCTGGTGCCGCTCATCATCGCGGAGACGCCCGGCTCGCCGGATCGCGCCACCACCGTGCCGCTGGTGCGTAACAGCGCGTACGCCCGGCGTCCGATCGGCCGATTCGTGCGGACCCCCGCGGTCGTGGAGCAGGTCGCACAGTGCCGCGTCCTCGTCACCGGCGCCTACCATCTCGCGGTTTTCGCGCTGTCCCAGGGCATTCCGGTGGTCGGGCTGACCTCCACCGAATACTACGACGACAAATTCCTCGGCCTCGACGACATGTTCAAGGGGGGCGTGCGGTTGATCCATCTCGACGATCCGGATCTCGCCCTGCGCCTGCCCGCCGCCATCCGCGACGCCTGGGACGAGGCCGAGGTGCTGCGCGACGGTCTGCGCGCCCGTGCGGACGAACAGGCCGATGCCAGCAGGCAGGCGTTCGAGCGACTATTCGAGCTCCTCGAACAGGCGCACGCCGAGCATGCATAGGTTCGACGGCAACACCCCGGAGCGGGCCCCGGTTCGCGCCTACGATCTGATCTGGCAACACATCCACGACGCCCCCACCGAGCGACTACCCATTGTCGAGGGGCCGCTGCCGCCGGGGCTGGGGCGGGGGCGGCCCGGAACGGGGACGGGGGCGGGGGAGTTCGCGCGAACGCGCACAGGGGAATTCACGCCCGTCGGCCGGGAACCGGCGACGGAGTCCGGCTCGGCGTCGCAGGTCGCGGCGGAGCCCGTCGAGGAACAGCACCTCTCCGGACGAATCGGCCGCGTGGCGGCCGCTTCGGCGGTGGCGCTGGTGGTGGGCGAAATCGTCACGCTGGGACAGACCATCGCGCTCGCCCGCCTGCTGAGCCCGGCCGAGGTCGGCATATTCGCCGCGGGCACCGTGCTCACCATGTTGCTGACCACCTTCGTCGAAGGCGGGCTGCGGGCCGGGCTGGTGCAGCGGCCGGACCGGGTGGCCGACGCCGCCGAAACCGTCTTCTACGCCTCCTTCGTCAACGGCACGCTGATGGCGCTGGGCGCGGTCGCCGCCGCGCCGCTCATCGGAATGATCTTCGACAGCAACACCATCGGGCTCGTCGCCGCGTCCACCGCCGGATTCCTGCTGCTCTTCTCGCTGACCAACGTGCCGGAAGCGTTGCTGCAGCGGGAATTCAGCGTCAAACGCCGGATCATTGTCGGCCCCGCCGTCTCGGTGAGCTTCGCGACGGTGTCGGTGACCATGGCGGCCCTGGGTTTCGGGGTCTGGAGCATGGTGGTGGGCACCTACGCCTCCTATGTGGTGTGGGTGATCCTCACCTGGTGGCTGGCCCGGTGGCGGCCCGGCCGCGGACGCGCCTCCTTCCGGCTGTGGCGGGAGCTGGCGCGGTACGGGTCACCGGTGGTGGTGAACATGCTGGGGGCCCGCGCCCAGGGCATGATCGAGGCCGCCGTGGTCGGGCGCGGGCTCGACTCCGCCGCGCTCGGGCACTACCGCTACGGGCAGCGCATCGCGCAGATTCCGGTTCGCTTCATCGTGGAAGTCGGTGCGTTCTCGCTGTTTCCGGCCTTCTCGCGGATCGCCGAGGATTCGGATCGGAGCCGGCTCGCCCAGGCGTACCTGCGCGCCATCCGGCTGGCCACCGTCGGTGCGGTGGCGCTCACCGGTCTGGTCCTCGCGCTCGGGCAGCCCGCCGTGGTGCTGGTCTTCGGCGAGCCCTGGCGCGAGGCCGGAGCCGTCGTGGTCGCCATGGCCGGGCTCGGGCTGGGCAAGGCCTGGATGAGCGTGAGCGAGGAGGCCATCAAGGGGACCGGGCGCACCGGCCTGCTGAACTGGCAGACCGCCACCGAGCTCGTACTCGGAATCGGGTTGCTGCTGGCCGGGATTCACTTCTTCGGTCTGGTCGGGGTGGGACTGGCCACCTCGGTGACGGCACTGCTCGTCGCCGCCCTGGTGACCACGCTGGCGCGCTCGGTGATCGGTGTCGGACCGCTCGCCTTCCTGCGCGCCGTCGGCCCGCCGCTGCCCGCGGGCGCGCTCGCGCTGGCGGCCTGCTGGGTGCTCGAACACCGTGTGCTGCACGCGGATACCCGGCCCATCCTGCTCGGCGTCGGGGTGCTGATCCTCGATGTCGTGGTGTTCGCCACGGTGTATCTGCTCGCCCTGACCGTGCTCGCCCCCGACATCGTCCGCGGGTTCGCCCGCCTGGCCCTGAGGGTGGTAAGCCGCCTTGTCGCGCGTAACGGCAAGTCCGGGAACGCGATATCCGTCAACGCCGAACCCCGAATGTCGAGGGAGACGAATTGAACAACGCGACACGAGTTCACGTCAACCGGGTCTGGCGGCAGAAATGGCTCGTTCTGGTCTGCACCGTCCTGGGTTCGGCGCTGGGGTTCTACCTGGCCCACGGTGCGGAACCGGCCTACACCAGCCGGGTCGCGCTGACCGTCGGTTCGCCCAACCGCGCTCCGGAACAGGACGCGGTGCTGTCGGTGGGGTACGCGCAGTACTTCCAGGACCCGGCGTATCAGTCGAAACTGCAAGAGACGGAGGGGATTCCGGACGGGGCGAGCTTCGCGGCGCGCACCGTCGCGTCGAGCCCCATCCTCTACCTGGAGGCCACCGCCGCCTCACCGCAGACCGCGCAGGCGGCGGCGACCAAGGCGGGCACCGTTTTCCGGGACGAGATCAACGCCCAGCTGCGGGCCGCGCAGGACGCCGCCATCGCCGCGGTGCGCAAACCCTTCGACGAGGTGGCCGCCGCCAACGGCTTCGTCTCCGAGGTGTCGCTGACCCAGATGCAGGATCAGATCAACCGGATCAACGCCGACACCTCCAACAAGCTCATCGATCTGCAACCGGCCTCGGAGGCGGTGCGCAAGGAGCCGTCCTGGATTCCGGCGCTGCTGACCTACGGGATCAGCGGATTGCTCCTGGGCTGCCTGCTGGCGGTCGCGATCGGCGTGGGCGCACGACGACTGCGCACCGCCGACGATGTCGAGGCCAAGGCCGATGTCGCCGCGCTGGCCGTGGTGCCGGCGGCCTCCGGCAAGGACGCGGCGGCGCGGGACCGGGCGCTCAAACAGGTCGTCACGGCGGTCGGGCTGGCCGCGCCCGTCACCGAGGCGGCCGTGGTGGTGACCGCTCCCGGCGACAGCGACGGCGTCCGGATCGTCGCCCGCGCCATCGCGGAAGAACGTGCGCGGCAAGGGGTGCGGGTGATTCTCGTGCACGCGGACCTGCGCCGGCCGCACGGCACCGGGGTGGGTGAACTGCTGGCCGGGCGCGCGGAGATCGACGCCGTGCTGACGCCCACGCGGATGGGGAATCTGCGGGAGGTGTTGCCCGGCAGCACCGGTGAGGATCCGTTCACCGCGCTGAGCAAGGAACGCTTCACCAGGCTGCTCACCCTGCTGCACGGCCGCGCCGACCTCGTGGTGATCATCGCGCCGCCGGTGCTCGACGCGGTGGAGGCGCAGGTGCTTGCCGCGGCCTCCGCGCTGACCGTGCTGGTGTTCGATCGCGGCGTCACCAAGGCCGGCGATGCCCGCCGCGCCGAGCGGGTGCTGGCCGCGGTGGACGCGAAAGTGCTGGGGGCGGTGCTCATCTCGGTCGAGGAATCCACCGGGGCCGAGCCCGCCCCGCGCGCCCCGGCCCGCACTCCGCGCCACGATGACACCGTCGTCACCGCCGCCCGCCGGACCGAGTGACCGCCACCGTCATGAAAAGGCAGCGGGCGCTGTGGGTTTCGACGAGCATGACGACACGGGGCGGTGTGGCCAGCTTTGTGCGGGAGATGCGCGAAACGCCCCTGTGGACGGAATGGGATGTGCGGCATGTGACCACGCATCGTGACGGCACCGCGCTGACCAAGATCGCGATCGCGGCCCGCGCGCTGGTTGTCTACCTGTACCAGGTGCTGGCGCACCGGCCCGCCGTGGTGCACCTGCACATGTCGTCCTACGGCAGTTTCGTGCGCAAGTACGTGTTCGAACTCATCGCCCGGGGGCTGCGCATTCCCGTGGTGCTGCACCTGCACGGCTCGGACTTCCGGCTGTTCCACGACCGGGGACCGCGGCTGCTGCGGGCCGCCATCCGGGACGCGCTGCGCGGTGCGGCCGTGGTGGTGGCGCTCGGGGAACCGTGGGCGCAGGCGCTGCGGGGCATCACCGCCGAGGCACGGATTATCGTGGTGTGCAATGCGGTTCGGCTGGCCGAGCCCGTCGACCAGCGCACCGAGCAGCCGGTGCGGGTGCTGTTCCTCGGCGAGATCGGGGAGCGCAAGGGCGCCTTCACCCTGCTGGACGCCTGGCAGCGGATGGTGCGGGCCGCCGGTGACCCCGCGGCCGCGCGGCTGCTGGTCGCCGGGGACGGCGCGGTCGAGGCCGCGCGCAAGCGGATCGCGGATCTGGGCGTCGAATCCACCGTCGAAATCAGGGGATGGGTTGCGGCGCAGCAGGTTCCGGAGGTCATGCGCCGGGCGCACGTGCTCGTGCTGCCCTCACACCGGGAGGGGCAGCCCATGGCCATCCTGGAGGCCATGGCCCGCGGACTGTGCGTGGTGACCTGTCCCGTCGGCGGCATCCCGGATCTCGTCGGCGAGGACTGCGGTGTGCTGGTGCCGCCCGGCGAAATCGAGCCGCTCGCAACGGCATTGGAGCAGGTCGTGCTCGACGGCGCACTGCGCGCCCGGCTCGGCGCGGCCGCCTGGCAGCGGGTGCGCGACGAATTCGACATCGACGTCGTCTGGCGTCGCTTCGACCGGATCTACCGTGAGGTCATCGATGAACACCGTTGAGCGCCCGAGGATCCGGGTGCTGTACGTGGTGCCGGATCTGGGCGTCGGCGGGGCCGAACGCCATGTGACGACCCTGCTGCCCAATCTCGACCGCGCCCGATTCGATCCCTCGGTGATCTGCATCGGGGAGGAAGGGCAACTGTTCGGCGACCTGATCGCCGGGGGTGTGCCCGCGTTCGCCCTGCACCGATCGAAACGGCAGGCGCTGGGGGCGCTGCGGGATCTCGTGCGCGCCATGCGGGCGCAGCGGCCCGATGTGGTGATCACCCGGGGCTACAACGCCGAGGCGCTCGGCCGGATCGCGGCCTGGCTGGCCCGGGTGCCCGCCTCCATCGTGTGGGTGCACAACTACGGCGACGACGAGCCGCGCGGCCGGTTCCGGTATCTCGCCGACCGGGTGCTGGATCGCCGCACGGCGGCCTACTTCGGTGTCGCGCAGGCCCAGATCCGGTACATGACAGACGATCTCGGGTATCCGGCGGACAAGATCACCGTCATCTACAACGGGGTGGACACCGCCGAATTCGATACCGGATCCGCGCGCGACGCCGTCGCCGACCTCGGGTTGTGGGAGGGCGATCCGGTGGTGGGGATCGTCGCCGCCCTGCGACCGGAGAAGGATCACGCCACCTTCGTGCGCGCGGCCCGCCAGGTCGCGGACGCCGTGCCCGCCGCGCGATTCCTCATCGTCGGGGACGGCGTGATGCGGTCGGAGATCGAGAACCTGGTGGCGGAACTGGATCTCGGGGCGCGCGTGGTGCTCACGGGCTCCCGCTCCGACATCCCCGCGCTGCTGCGGGCCATGGATGTCGTGGTGCTCAGTTCGCGCGGCGTCGAATGCTTCCCCCTCGCGGTGCTCGAGGCGATGGCCGCCGGGCGTCCGGCGGTCTGCACCGCGGTCGGCGGCGTCCCCGAAATGGTCGCCGACGGCGAGACCGGCTACCTGGTGCCGCCGCGCGATCCCTATCAGCTCGCACAGCGCCTGATCGACCTGCTCACCGACGAGCCGGCCCGCGCGCGCATGGGCGCTGCCGCCCGCGCCCGCGTCGAAACCCACTTCAGTCTGAAGGCAAGTATCGCGGCCGCCGAGCAGGCCGTGGAGGAGGTCGTGTACCGGTGAGCGGACACATTCTGATCCTGGTCGAGAATCTGTCGGTGCCGTTCGACCGCAGGGTCTGGCAGGAGAGCCGGGCGCTCATGGACGCCGGATACCGGGTCACCGTCATCTGCCCGCAGGGCGCCAAACAGGATCGCGAACCCGAGGTCACGCTGGAGGGGGTGCGCATCCTGCGCTATCCGCTGCGCGCCGCGACCGGGGGGCCCGCGGGGTATCTGCGGGAGTACTCGCTGGCGCTCTGGCACACCCTGCGCCTGGCGCTGCGGGTGCGACGGGAAGGCCCGGTGCACGTCGTGCACGCCTGCAATCCGCCGGACCTGCTGTTCCTCATCGCACTGGTCCTGCGGATCGGCGGGGCGCGCTTCGTCTTCGACCACCATGATCTGGTGCCCGAACTGTTCGAGTCGCGTTTCGCGGGCGGGCCGTCACTGCTGCACCGGGTCTCGATCCTGCTGGAGCGCATGACGTTCTTCGTCGCCGACGCGGTCATCTCCACCAACGAGAGTTACCGCAGGGTCGCGATCGAGCGCGGGCGGATGGACCCGGACCGGGTGTCGGTGGTGCGCAGCGCCCCCGATCTGTCGCGGTTCGTCCCGCGCGATCCCGATCCGGCGCTCCGGCGCGGAAAGACTTATCTGGCAGCCTATCTGGGCGTCATGGGGCCGCAGGACGGGGTCGACTACGCGCTGCGCGCCATCGCGCACTACCGCGATGTGCTGGGCCGCGACGACACCCACTTCCTCTTCATGGGCGCGGGCGACGCTTTCGACGATATGGTCGCCCTGGCGGGCAGCCTCGGCATCGACGACATCGTGGAGTTCACCGGCCGGGTGCCCGACGAGTTCGTCCAGACCGGGCTCTCCACCGCGGACATCTGCCTCTCACCCGACCCCCGCAATCCGCTCAACGACGTGTCGACCATGAACAAGGTCGTGGAGTACATGGCGATGTCGCGGCCGCTGGTCTCCTTCGACCTCGTCGAGGCCCGGGTCTCGGCGGGGGACGCCGCCGTCTACGTCCCCGCCAACGACGAACACGCTTTCGCGGCGGCCATCGCGGAACTGCTCGATGATCCGATCCGCCGCAAGCATATGGGCGAACTCGGACGAGACCGGGTGGAGCGCGAACTGTCCTGGGACACCTCCCGCGAGAACCTGCTCTCCTTCTACGCGCGGGTCTTCCGCACCTCGGTGCGCCGCTGACCCCGTCCTGCGCCGCGTCCCCACGTGGATTACTGTGTCCGCGTGGGGATTCCAGATTTCGGGCCGGGCGACGTCATCTATTTTCCGGCCGGTCCGTTCGCGGGCGTGTGCGGCGTGGTCCGCGAGGTCGACATGCGGAAATCCCAGCTGCGCATCGACTTCCGCGAAGGCACCGTCCATCGTGAGGGCAATGTCCTGCGCGAACGCCGCCACGCCATGACCGTGGATTTCGACGAGGTCGAGCTCGTCTGACCGCCCGCGCCGGGGGCTACCGGCCGTCCAGGACGGTGGCGAGTTTGGACAGGACCTGCCGCCAGCCGCGCTCGATATTGTTGCGCTGGATGCGCTGGAACTTGTCGGTGATGTCGAAACCCGTTGTGGTGAGCAGCAGCCGGGTGCCGTGCCCCTGGGGTTGCAGGATCCAGGTGACGGTCCAGCGGACGGGCTGGGGGCCGCGCGGGTCCATCCAGCTCCACACCATGGATTCGCCCGGGGTGGCGGAGAGCACCTCGCAGGCGACCGCGGACGGGGGATTGGTGGGGAGGGTGAACAGGAACGGGGTGCCGGGGTGCGGGCCCTCGAAGCCCACCGAGGGGAGCAGCCAGTGTTCGATGCCGGTGGGGTCGGTGAGCGTGCGCCACACCGCCGCGGGCGGCTGGGGATAGAACTTGCCGAGCTCGACTCGGGAGGGGTCGAGTTCGTTGTCGGCACTCACCACTGGCCTCCTGCCGTGTCGGCGGTTGGATCCCCTAGATTACTGACTTTCGGTAGATCTGCGGGGCTCCGGCGCGACGGAGTTCGGGGTGCCGGTGCCGGGTCAGTGGCGGCGGTCGGTCTCGATGCCGGCGGGCTTGCCGCGGCGGCGGGCGAAGGGCGGGGTGCGCTCCCAGGTGTCGTTGAGCAGGCTGGGGACATTGTGGTGGGTGAGGGTGTCGCGATGCCAGGTGGTGGTCATGATCATGATCCCGACCAGGGCGGTCGCGGCACTGACGAGACCGGCGCGCATGGCGTGCTCGGTGTGGCCGGAGGCGGCAGCGGTCAGAGCCATTGCCAGCGTTGCGGAGGCAACCAGTGCGCAAAAGTATGTTGACCAGGCGGCGAAACGATTCCGACTGACCCATCTCGGCGTTGTAGGCATATCTCCAGCATTCCCCTCCGGCGCGGGGGAAACCACCCCGGAATCAGGGATTTTTCCGCGCCCGATGCGCGCGGATCTCGGCGCGGCGGGCCCGGCCCGCCGCCAAGGGGTCCTCCAGCGGACGGTGGGTGAAACGCTCGGCCACGCCGGCCGCCGCACCGGCCAGGGCGAACACCATGGTGTTGGGGTAGTCGAAGAGCCGCAGATCGACGAACAGGCCCGCCATCACCAGCGACAGGAACGCGGTGCCGGCGATGAAGGCCAGCGGTCGCCCCAGCATGCCGTCGGGCGGGAGGTCGACGAAGGCGCGGATCAGGCGGTAGGAGATCAGCACGATCACGGTGAGCCACAGCAGCAGACCGACGATGCCGAGCTCGGCCATGATGCCCAGTTCGTTCTGATGGGCGGGGATTCCGAGCCCGCGGTTCCACGGGGTCTCGGGTGACCACTGCTGGTGGTGGTAGGTGTTGATGGACACGAACCGGCCCAGACCCCAGCCGCTCCACGGTTTTTCGGCGAAGGCCCAGACCGCGGTGGTGTTGGCGTTGAGCCGGTCGAAGACCTCGTTGGTGGAGGCCACGCCGCCCGCGCTGCGATCCTTGCTGGTGAAGGTCGACCAGTTGAGGGCGATCGCGAGCACCGCGCCCACGGCCGTCGCCACGAACCCGGTGCGGTAGCCCTTCGCCAGCACGACGCCCAGCACGACCACGACGGCGAAACCGAGCCACACCGACCGCGTGTGGGTCAGGTAGATCGCGTACGCGGAGCCCGCGGCGATCACGCTCAGGCCGATCCGCTGCCAGCGCGGGCGGTGTTCGACACCCATCAGCACCAGGCACAGCACGAAGCCGACGATCAGGATGAGCCCGTTCACCTGCGGCTGATTCGGCAGGCCCACCGCGCGATCGGGCCAGTTCGGCCGCAGCGCAATGTATTTGGGCCACAGCAGCGCCTGCGGACCGTGGAACTGCAGAATGCTCACCCACGCCGAATAGGCGGCGCACACCAGCAGCGTCGTGATCAGAAAGCGCAGCGAGCGCCGGTCGCCGAAGATCATCCGGGCCACCAGGTAGGCGACGAACGGCATCACCGTGCCGATGATCAGGTAGCGCCACAGGTCCAGCATCTGCCCGGTGAGCGGGTTGAGCAGCGGCGGGTACTCGTGCGGCTGCAGAATCGAATGGAGATTCCACAGCAGATACAGCGCCATGGCCAGTTCGATCACGCCCAGCCGGATGCGCCGCTCGGGCCGCCCGCGCACCCACGCCAGCGCGGAGATGACCACGCCGCCGAACGCCAGGATGAACGGGTCGGTGGTCGGCAGGATCTTCGGAATCGCGGGCCGCAGAAAGGTCGCCACCACCAGGAAGACGAACGCCCAGCGCGGATCCTTGAGCCCGATCACCACGCAGACCGCGGCGAAACCCCCTGCGGCGGCGACGGTTCCGACTCCGCCCGGCGCGCGATCGGACACCGCGAGCATCCCGGCCAGGCCCACCGGCAGGGCCACGCCGATCGCCGCCAGCCAGCCGACCCGGATCGCCACCGGCGACAGCGCCGCCCAGGCCCGTTCCGGGAGCGACCCGGGTCGTGCCGGGGCGACGGGTGTGGGCTCGGTGACCGTCATCGCGCGGCCCGAGCCGCCGCCGGATGCGACAACCGCTGCAGCAGACCGGCTTTCGCGGAGGTGTCGATGAGCACCGCGCCCAGCACCTCCGCGCCGATCTGATTCACCGCCCGCACCGCCTCGTGCACCTCCGGCACCCGGGTGCGGCCCCGCTCCACCACCAGCACGGTCAGATCCGCCAGATCCGCGACGATCTGCGCCTCCGGCGCGGACGCCAGCGGCGGCAGATTCACCACCACCAGCTCCGCCAATTCCCCGGCGGCGTCCAGCAATTCCTGGAACCGGTCCCGATCGAAGAGCGGATACGGATCGGCGACGATCGCGCCGGGCACGATCACCGCGAAATCGTCGGGCCCGCGCCCGGACAGCAGCTGCCGCACATCGCGCACCGAGCCGCGCAGGAACTCCGCCACCCCGGCCCCGGGCTCGCCGTAGCCGATCCGCCGCAGGTCGGCATCGATGAAAATGGTGCGGGTGCCCTGGGCGGCGCGATGCTCGGCAATGGCGCGCGCCACCCGATCGCCGCCGATTCCCGTCGAGATCGGGGCCACCGCAACGGAAGTGGACGCCCCGGTGCCCAACTTCGCCACCAGATTGGCCACATGCCGCAGCGCCACCTCGCGCCGGGCGTCGCGCGCGGGCGTCCCGCCCGGCGGGATCACGTCGAAGGGCGTGACGCCGGTCTTCTCCACCAGGTCGTAATCGGTGTAGAGCCGCCGGGTCGACGCACCCGCCAGCAGGGCCGCCACACAGCCCAGCACCAGCCCGCCCACCAGACCCGTCGCGAGGGTGCGTGTGGTGCCCGCGCCGTTCGCCGTGGCACCGGCCCCCGACTGCAGGATGGTCAGCCGGTTGGAGCTGTCGGCGTTGAGTTCGTCGATGCGCTCCTGCAATTGGACCTGCGCGCTGAAGGCGTTCGCATCACCCGCCGCCAGCCGATCGCCCCACACGCTGCGCATGGCCGCTGTCATATCCGCGGCCACCTCCGCGCGATTGGCGTCCAGGCGGCCGTTGACGTCGTCGACGTACAGCTGGGCGATCTTCGGCGCGGCGGCCTTGGCGGCCTCCGGCGTCGGCGCGGTCACCTGGACGTAGAACAGCGGGCTGGCCGTGACGAACTCCGCCGCGAAACTGGAGATGTCGGACGGGAAATCCTTGGCCTGGCTCAGATTCGACTGATAGGTCGGATCGTTGAGGTAATAGGTGTAGCCCTGCGCCAGGATGGCGTCCTCGGTAGGCGGCCGCGACGACCCCGTGGTGACGAGCACCCGGCTGGTGTAGGTGGTGGCCTGCCCCTGGGTGGCCACGTACGCGCCGAACAGGGTGGCCAATCCGATGACGGCGACCAGGATTCGGCGCTGCCAGATCCGGTCGAGCAGGACACTCAGCGTATTCGTCAACGCTCCTCCGTCATCGGTGATCGACCTCCACGACGACCCGCGTCGGGTTGGTCAGCGCGGTCACCCGGAACCCCACCTGTCCGATGGCGAGGCCGATGAACGCCTGGGTGATGCCGCGATCCGCGCTCGCGAACCGCACCTCGCTGATCGAGCGCACGGCCGGATCGATCACCGGATTCGCGCCCGCGTACGCGGGGACACCGGTTTTGAAGGGGTTGGCGGCCTCCCGGATCAGCACCTCGATGATCGACTGGCCCGCCATCGGCAGCACGGCCGGACCGGGGTTCGGCACGGCCTGCCCGACATAGTGCACCGCCCACCCCGGCACCGCGTTCCCGGTGAACTCGAAGATCACCTGATCGCCGGTGGCGGCGGTGGCGAGCGAGATCTTCGTCAGTCCGATGGCCACCGCCTGGGGGTCCGGGGTGCGGTTCTTGGCCGCGAACGGATCGGCTGCGGCGGTGGTCGTCGCGGGCGCGGTGGTGGACGGCGCGGACGGCGCTGCGCCACCGCCCCGATCGCAGCCGGACAGCCCGGCCGTCACCAGCGCGACCACCACCAGCGCCGCCGGTGTCACCCAGCGAGTGCGCACGGCGCTTCCCTTCTCACCATGGTTGTACCGGCGAAATCGGGGAGCCGCCCGGTGGTATTACATCCCCGGAACCGTGCTCCACCACACAGGTTTTCAACTTCCCGCCGGCGGGGCGCGGCAGCGCGTCGAGCACCCGCACCGTCAGCTCCTGGCCGGGACCGAACAGCGAATCCACATTGCGGCGGATGTGGTCGCTCACCTGCTCCAGCGAGAAGCCCTCGCCGGGAACCACTCTCAGCTCGAAGACACCCGGCCGGAGCTGGGCGATCTGGGATTCGCGCAGACCGGAGAGATCGTCGAGCACCGTCGAGCCCAGCGGCAGCGGACGGCCGTCGGCGGCGGTGAGGATGTCGTCGATGCGCCCGGCGATCACACCCAGGCGCGGGAACGCGCGCCCGCACGGGCACGGCTCGTCCGGGGCCGCCTGCACCTCGTCGCCGGTGCGGTAGCGCAGCAGCGGAAAACCGGTGTTGTGCAAGGCCGTTCCGACGATCTCGAACCGATCCGCGGAGCCCTCCACGGGAATCAGCTCGGTGATGCCGTAATCGGGGAAGACGTGATAGCCCCCGGCCTCACAGGAACCGGCCATGGTGACGCGCTCGGTCTGCCCGTAGTGATCGACGATCGGCGCGCCGAACACCTCCCGCATCAGCTGCTGCTGTCCGGGGGACTGCATTTCGGAGGAGGTGATCACCGCGCGCAGCGGGATCTTCTCGCCCCGATCGCGCAGCAGCGCGGCCAGCAGCGCGATACTCGACGGCCAGCCCTCGATGGCATGCGGCGCGAAACTCCGGATCTCCTCGGCGATCGCGCCGATCCGGTCCGGTGTGAGATAGAAGCTCGAGACCAGCAACTGCCGAGCGCCCGGCACCGCCCGCACCGGGAGGTCGACGCCGTCGTTGCCGGAGGCGAAACCGTTGCCGCGCAAGACAACCCGTCGCGAATCCGCGGGCACCCCGAACCAGCTCCACTGGCGCTCCAGCGCGGTGAGCTCCAGGACCGAGGAGGTGGTGGTGCGGTAGCACTCGATGGGCACACCCGAGGTTCCGCTGGACATCGCGGGCCACATCAGCCGGCGCGGCACCGTGCGGAACCGGTCCGCGTGCCCGGCTACCTCCCGGCGTGAGATCAGCGGCAGCTTCGGCAGATCCGCGAGCGTGCGGATCGAGGCCGGATCGACCCCGGATTCCCGGAAGTAGCTGCGGTAGAACGGCGATCGCTGGGCGGCGACCCGCACCAGCCGGCGTAATCGCTGCTCCTGGAAGTCCCGTATCCGCTCGGCGTCGGCTCGGTCCAGCGCGCGCAGCGTGCGTTGCAGGGCCCGCCGGCGCGGATGAGCGCGCCTGAGCCGATGTTTGAAACTCAGACCCGAGTTCGACGACGTCATAGTTCCACAGCCCCCAGCCGGTTCCGCGCACCATTCCGGCAATCATCAGCCAAACCCCGACTGCGGCGTTCGCGGTAACGCCACCCCTTGCACCGCAGATGATAACCCCGACGAGTCACCAAACACATTGGTATAAAGCTAATCAGCGGTTTCAACGATGCGTGGTGGGGTGCAGAGTGAACGAGCAGAACCGGCGAACCGGCCTGGATCTGACGGTCAGCGTTTTCGGGCTCGGTTATGTGGGATGCGTCTCGGCCGCCTGCCTGGCGGCCCGCGGAAACACCGTGATCGGCGTCGACGTGAACGCGCAGAAAACGGAATTCATCCGGCAGGGGAAAACGCCCGTCGTGGAGGAGCGCATCGGTGAGCTCATCGCCGAGGTGGTCGCCGCGGGTCGCCTGACCGTCACCGAGGAGGTGGCGAAAGCGGTTCTGGCGAGCGATATCTCGATCATCTGCGTGGGCACGCCCTCCGCCCCGGGCGGCGGGCTTTCGACCAGCTATCTGGAACGGGTGAGCGCCCAGATCGGCGCGGCGCTGGCTGGTAAAGCCGGTTGGCACGTGATCGCCTATCGCAGCACCATGGTTCCGGGAACCTGCGAGAACATTCTCATCCCGATACTGGAGAAAGCTTCCGGCAAACAGGCGGGCATTGATTTCGGGGTGTGCGTGAATCCGGAATTCCTGCGCGAGGGTAGCAGTGTGCGGGATTTCGAGAATCCGCCCAAGACGGTGGTCGGCGAAACCGACGAGCGCTCCGGCGCGGCACTGCTGAGCCTGTACGACGGGCTACCCGGGCCGCGTTTCCGCGTACCCCTCGCGGTGGCCGAGATGACCAAATACGTGGACAACAGTTTTCACGCGCTCAAGGTCACCTTCGGCAACGAGATCGGCGCGCTGTGCGCGGAACTCGGCCTGGACTCGCACGCGGTCATGGACATCTTCCTGGCCGACACCAAACTCAACATCAGCCCCGCCTACCTGCGGCCCGGCTTCGCCTTCGGCGGCTCCTGCCTGCCCAAGGACGTGCGCGCGCTCAACCACACCGCCCGCCAGCACGATCTGGAACTGCCGGTGCTGTCGAATGTGCTGGCGTCCAACGAGGCTCAACTGCGCCGCGCGGTCGATCTGGTCATCGCGCTGGGCCGCCGCCGGATCGGCATCTTCGGCCTGTCCTTCAAGGCCGGCACCGACGATCTGCGCGAGAGCCCCATGGTGGAGTTCGCCGAACGACTCCTCGGCAAGGGCTACGACGTCCGCATCTACGACGCGAACGTGGCGCTGTCGCGCCTGATGGGCGCCAACCGCGCCTTCATCGAGGAACGGCTGCCGCATATCGGGGAACTGCTCACCGACGACATCGACACCGTGCTCGCGCACGGGGAGATCTTCATCGCGGGCACCGCCGAACCCGCGGTGGTGGCCGCGGTGGACGGGCTCGGGCCCGACCGAACCGTCATCGACCTGGTCCGGCTGCCCGGGGCGGAGCAGCGGCGCACCCGGCCGGGCTATCTGGGCATCGGCTGGTAACCGGAACGAGCGGCAAGGGGTACGACATGGGGGCACCGGCGTTCAGCTTCCTGACCACGGCCTACCAGACCGAGGACTATCTGCGCGACACCATCGATTCGGTGCTCGCACAGACGATTCCGGACTGGGAGCTGGTGGTCGTCGACAACGGCATGTCCGACGAGATCGCGGCCATCGTCGACAGCTACGGCAGCGACGGGCGAATCCGGTTGATACGGCAGGAGAACAAGGGCTACGACGGCGGCGTCATGGCCGCCGCCGCGGGGGCGACGGGGCGCTACTTCGTGGTGCTCGACAGCGACGATCAGGTGATGCCCACCTTCTGCGAAGCGGTCGGCCGGGTCTTCGACGCCGAACCCGGAATCGACGCGATCGGTTGCGACGCCTTCCGATTCGACGATTCCGGCGCGGATCTGCCGGTCGGCTACTACCGCTCGACCAATGTGAAGCGCAAACCCGATCCCGCGCGGCGGCTGACGCTCACCGATCTGCTGGGCGGGCTGGTGCCCTACTACACCGCGGCCATCCGGCGCGAGGCGTGGGAATCGGTCGGCGGCTACGACCGCGGCGGACAGGGGCTGCACGAATCGGTGGCCATCTGGATTCGCATGGTCGGGCGCTACGACATCCGGGTACTGCCACAGCGCCTGGCGCGCTTCCGGATTCGCGGCGACTCGATGAGCCGCGACCCGGCCAAGGTGGACGCCTTCATGGCGGAGTTGGAGCACTCGTTCGCGTGGGCGGCGCCGGAGGATCCCGAGGCGCGCGCGGCCCTGGACCGCACGCTGCGCACCTTCCGCTACTGGACGCGGCTGCGGCACGCGCAGCAGGCGCTGCTCACCGGCGACGATCGGGGTGCGAAGGCCGCCGCGAAAGAGGCGTTCGCCCAGCGCAGAACGGTGCGCGCCGGTGCGATCATCGCCGCGGTCACCGTGTTACCGGGTTTCCTGCGGCGCGTCCACCCGCTCAAACAGCAGGTGTCCGCGCAGGTCGCGCGGGTCGCGGGCCGGGTGGTCACCGCTGTGAAGCGGTGACGGGCACCGGGATCGGGCGGAAAGGTTTGCCGGTAGCCGCAGCGGGATACGGGTAACGGGGGAGAGAATTACAGCTAGCCGGGGGAATGATGGATTCGGCGGACTCGCAGCATCCGGACGCGACGACCACGCATCGGGGGACACCGGTGCGCGACCAGGAGGCCGAGCGCACGGGCGGACTGCTCGGCGTACTCAAACGCGGAGCGGCGATCGCGGCCGCGGGCACCGCCTCGGTGCAGATCATCGCCCTGGCGCAGACACTGGTGCTCGCACATCTGCTCTCGCCCAGTGAAATCGGCGTCTTCGCCGCGGGCACCTTCCTGACGGCGTTCGTCATGGTGTTCTCGCAGAGTTCACTGAGTCAGGCGCTGATCCAGCGGCGCACCGATATCGAGGACGCGGCCGAGACGGTGTTCTGGGCGACGCTCGCCTCGGGGGCGCTGCTGTCGGGGCTGCTGCTGGCGACCTCGCCGGTGCTGTCGCTGATCTTCGGCAGTACCCAGGTCGGCGCGGTGGCCGCGGTGAGTTCGGGCACGGTGCTGCTGACTTCGCTGCTCGCGGTGCCGGATGCCCTGATGCAGCGGGCTTTTCAGTTCAAACGGCGGATCATCGTCGACCCGGCCAATGCCCTCGCCTTCGCGACGGTGTCGATCACGCTGGCGGCCACCGGGTTCGGGGTGTGGTCGATGGTGGCCGGGTACTACGCGGCCGTCGGCGTCTCGGTGATCGCCGCCTGGTGGCTGGCCGGTTGGCTGCCGTTCCGGGGCCGGTTCCGGGTCGCGCTGTGGCGCGAACTCGCCACCTTCTCGCTGCCGCTGCTGATCGACGGTGTGGTGGAGCGGGCGGTCGAGGCCGCCGAGGTCGTCATCGTGGGCAATCGCCTGGACACCGCGGCGCTCGGCAACTACCGCAATGGACGCAAACTGTCGTTCCTGCCGGTGGTGGCCATCGTCCAAGTCTGTTCGTATGTGCTGTTTCCCGCGTTCGCGACCATCGCGGGGGAGCCGGATCGGCTGAAACGCGGGTTCCTGCGCGCCCTCACCTGGATGTGGCTGGCGGTGGTGCCCGCGTCCGCGCTGCTGGGCGCGACCGGGGAGGCGGTGGTGGTGCT
This sequence comes from Nocardia acididurans, assembly GCF_016741815.1. Taxonomy (GTDB): domain Bacteria; phylum Actinomycetota; class Actinomycetes; order Mycobacteriales; family Mycobacteriaceae; genus Nocardia; species Nocardia acididurans. The sequence continues at coordinate 485,524 of NZ_JAERRJ010000002.1, read as the reverse complement.
GCTGCTCGGCCACGAGTGGCGCGGCGCGGGTCAGCTGGTCGAGGTCATGGCCGGGGTGGGCATGGGATTCGCGCTCATGTCGGTGTGCGCCGAGGCGATGAAAGGCGCGGGCCGGCCGCATCTGCTCTATTGGATGTCCGGGGTGGGCGCGCTCACCATGGTGCCGCTGCTGCTGATCCTGGTGCATCACGGACTGTGGGGTGTCGGACTGGCGCTGTCCACATCCGCCCTGGCCACCGGACTGACCGGTCTGATCTTGTCGCGTAGGGTGGTCGGCGTGTCCCGTGGCGAACTTGCGCGTTGCCTGGTGCCCCCGCTGCTCGCCGGCGTCCTCGCCGCCGTGGCGGTCGGCTTGCTCGAGCACATGATCCTGCACGCGAGCGAACGCGGCGTAGCAGCCGGGCTCGGCCTGGTCGTCGCGGAGGCGTTCGCCTTCGGTGTGCTGTACCTCGGTGTGCTGCAGCTGATTTCCCCGTCGAGCCTGGCACCGGTGTGGTCTGCGCTGCGCCGCGCGTGACACGGCGCGGGCTGCTCGCGGCCGCCGCCGTCCTCGCGCTGCTCCCGGCGCTGGTCGGCGCCGGACTGCCGGTATACGTGTACCCACAGGTGGATCCGTTGCGCAAGGCCGACGCCATCGTCGTGCTGGGCGGCAACGGCGTGGACCGCTACCGCTACGGACTCGAGCTGGCACGCCAGGGTTACGCGCCGAATGTGTTGTTCTCCAACCCGTATGGCGAATACACCGATATCGACGAGGTCCGCGAGCCCTGCCACACACCACAGGTGGGATTCACCCTCGAATGCTTCGCACCCGATCCGCCGACCACCCTCGGCGAGGGACGGGAACTGCGCCGGGTGGCGGCCGCACGCGGCTGGCACACCGTCATCGTGGTCACCATGCGGCCGCACCTGTCCCGGGCCCGATACATCCTGGCGGAATGCTTCAGCGGCGAACTGGTGATGCGCGCCAGCACCGAGCGGTTCTCCACCGGATACTGGGCGTGGTCCTACCTCTACCAGACCGCGGGCTACCTGCGGACGCTCACCGAACGAGACTGCTGAGCTCCACCGCGCCGTCGCGGGTGATGTCGACGGACAGGGCGCGGTCGATCCCGCCGTCGGTCCAGCGCACCCGGATCTCGGTGTCCGCCAGGTCTATTCGCAGATCGCGGGCCGGGCTCACCTCGGCCGTGAGCGGCGTGAGCACGGTGGCCACGGCGAAAGGCCCGGTGCCGCACGCCTGGGCGCCGATCAGCCAGGAGGGCTCCCGGGATTCGAGCAGTTCCGACCACCAGCCCAGCGCGGTGTCCTCCTCGCCCCGGAGCTGATTCGGGGCGAGGTCGACCGTGGCCGCATAGGACAGCGCCAGGACCTCGACACCATCCCGGCTCACCGTGTGCCCGCAGTTCCCGGCGCGCGCGTCCAGAGCGGGCGGCAGCGGCCAGGACACCTGCGCGGTATGGGTTCGCTTGCCCGCCAGCAGATCCACGACGACCACCGCGCGGGCCTGCGGCGGTGCGATCAGCCACCGCCGGTGCACCACCGGATCGGCCAGCCGCCGGTACCCGTAGTGCTCGGCATCCACGATGCCGCCCTCCGGATCGACCGCCCGCACCCGCATCGCGGCATGCGCCGTCCACAGGAACGGTCCGCCGATCACCGACTGATCCAGCCCGTCGACGCACACCGTGGCATGCGCGCGGGTGCTCCGGCAGGCCGTGCGCCACCCCGGATGTCCGTAGTAGCTGGGCGTTCCGGGATCACCGATCAGGTCGCGCCCGTCGACGGCGAGGGTGACCGCCAGCGCGTCGGCGTGCCCGTGCGCGGCGATCGACAGGAAACCCAGCGGCCCGACATCCATGAGCAGGCGGCGACCGCCCGCGCGCAGCACCACCACGCCGCCGTCGGCGGCGTAGGCGCTGTCCGGACAATCGGTGTGGACGGCATCGGCATCCGGTGCGGGCTGCGGTGCCGGGGACTCGGCGGTCGGCGGATGGTCTTCGCCGCCAACGGGATTCGTGCCCAAAGCCGCGCGCAGCCAGGCCGCGGTGATCGTCTGCGTGCTCGCGCGGCGCGCCGCGGGCGTGGGCGTCACGGCGGCGGCGATGCCCAGATGCTCGCGGACCGTCCGGACCTGTTCGGGGCCCAGGCGCAGGGCGAAGCCGCCGTCGTCGTCGCCGTAGCGGGGGTTCGGGTCGGCAGCGCCGACCAGCAAGGACAGATAGCGGGAACTGCGGTCGAGCACGGTGGCCAGTGCGGGTGGCGGCGTACCGCGCAGGGCCAGCAGGGCGTACACGAGGGCGAGCAGTTCGGCGGTGAAGAGCTGATAGCCCACGGCCTGTTCCGCGCCCGCGCCGTCCGGCAGGATCTGTCGCTCGGCATGGGTGGTGAGCAGGGCCAGGGCATCGCGTTCCCAGCGTGCGGCCGACGGCAACTCGGGCAGCAGGACGGCCACCGTGACCAGGCCCGCCAGCTCGCCGATCAGATGATTGTTGGCGGAGCTGAACAGTGAGCGGTCCGCCCAGCAGCGGCGGGCGCTCTCGCCCAGCAGCGTGACGATCCTGGCGAATCGGTCGGGCGTCAGACCGGGGGCATCCCGCAGACCCTGCACCGCGACCGCCACCGAGATCGCGCGGATCCCGCATTCGAACGCGCCGCGCCAGGCGATCCCGATACCGGGCGGATTCTGCTCGATCCAGCTGTCCAGATGCTCGAAAGCCTTGTCCGCGAAGCGATCCTCGCCCGTGAACAGCCACGCCTGCGCCAGCCACGGCAGATGCTGGAGACGATTGAGCTCCCAGATCCACTTGGGGTCGCCGGTCGCGGTGCGATGGTCGATGCGGTCGGAATCCACCCGGGGCCAGCGTGTTCCGGAGAGCGGGTCGAGATGCCAGTCGACCTCGGCGCCGATGCTCGCGTGCGGGTAGCCGAAGTAGCGCACCTTCCCGGCCAGGATCTGCTCGGCCGCCGCGATCACCGCCGCGACCTCGGCGGGATGGTCGGCGGCCAGGCGTGCGGCGCGCGCCCGGTCGAGCAGCACCGGCCGGCCGGCGGCCTCGCGGAAGTCGCGCAGCAGCCGCGCCCGGTCCGGCTGCTCGCGGCCGAACAGCGCGCGCTCCGCCGACTCCCAGGTCAGCTGCCGGGTGCTGAGCCGATGCCGCAATCGTGTTGTCCGCCAGAGGATTTCCCTGCCGTTCATCGTCCGCAGACGTTGCAGATACCAGACCGCCCGGCTCACTGACACCCTCCCTACGAGGTGAACGCCCACCCCCGCTGTATCGCCCCGGCCGGGCCCGACGATACCGCCTGGGGCGTGGCGCCGCTGGGGAGCGTGCGGGCCGCGGCCACCCGGCCCGAACCGCCGCCGCGCCCGCTAAACCTCGAATTCACCAATACGCCAGTCTTTTTCGTCACGCGAAGCCGGGCTCGAACGCGACTACCCTGGTCAGCAGGGCACGCCGTCGACACCGAGACGGAGGCAACGTGTGTGGCATAGCTGGAGTGCGCCGATTCGACGGCATACCCGTCGACCCCGAACTGCTCGCCGAAATGGGCAGGTGTCTGCGGCATCGCGGACCCGACGACGAGGGACTGTGGTGTGCCGGGCCGGTCGGGTTCACCCACAGCCGGCTGTCCATCATCGACCCCGGCGGATCCGCACAGCCCATGGCGGGATCCAATGGCACCACCCACATCTCGTTCAACGGCGAGATCCTCAACTATCGGGAACTGCGGCGCGAGCTCGCCTACCCGTTCACCACCCGCGGTGACACCGAGGTGCTGCTCGCCGTGTACGAGGCCCACGGCCCGGCCGGAGTGCGCTCCCTGCGAGGGCAGTTCGCGTACGCGCTGCACGACTATCGGACCAATGAGACCCATTTGTTCCGGGACCGGCTGGGCATCGCGCCGCTGTACTACTACCGCAGCGACACCCTGTTCGCCTTCGCCTCCGAGATCAAAGCGCTGCTGCCGGTGATCGATTCACCACGGGTGGACACCGCGAGCCTGCACGACTTCCTCGCACACCGCTCGGTGCCCGCGCCCTACACCTTCATCGACGGCGTGCGGAAGGTGCCGCAGGGCCATCACCTGGTGGTACGGGCCGACGGCACCGTGCACATCGAGCCGTTCTGGCAACTGCCCACCGCCGGTGAGGTGCTCGACATCCCACCCGGTGACGCGGTCGCGCTGCTCGACGACGCGCTGCGGTCCGCGGTGCGCGACGCGCTCGTCTCGGATGTGCCGGTCGGGGCGTACCTGTCCGGCGGCGTGGACAGCAGCCTGCTGTGCGCGCTCGCCACCGAACTGCGGCCGGACGCCGAACTGCACACCTTCACCGCGGGCTTCGGCGACGCCCGGGTCGACGAGACCTCGTGGGCACGCCGGGCCGCCGATCTCGTCGGCAGCACCCATCACGAAACCCTCGTCACGCCCGAGGATTTCCAGCGCGACTGGGCGCGGCTGAGCTGGCACCGCGACTCCCCGCTGTCCGAACCGGCCGATGTGGCCGTGTACCACCTGGCCCGGCTCGCGGGCGAACACGTGAAGGTCGTGCTCTCCGGCGAGGGCAGCGACGAACTGTTCGCCGGATACCCGAAATACCGCTTCGCGCGCACCACCCGGGTTCCCGGACTGCCGCGCTCGCCGCTGCGGCACCTGGAAACCCGGCTCGGGGCAGCGCAGGCGCGCCTGACCGTGGCCCTGCGTGCCATCTCCGAACCCACCTACGCCGAACGCATGCGCGGCTGGTTCGCGCCCTTCACCTCCGCTGAACGCGAACAGCTGCTGGGCGGCCCGCCCGAGCGCACCGTCCTGGCGCCCTATCGGGATGGCAGGGGAGATGCGTTGCGCCGCATGCTCTACGCCGATACGCACACCTGGCTTGCCGACAACCTGCTCGAACGCGGCGACCGGATGTCCATGGCGGCGTCGGTGGAACTGCGCCCGCCCTTCCTCGACCACCGGGTGGCCGAATTGGCCTTCCGCATGCCCAGCCATCTCAAGATTCGCAACGGCACCACCAAATGGGTGGTCAAAGAGCTGGCGCGCCGGCACTTTCCGGCGGATCTGGTGGATCGGTCCAAGGTCGGCTTCAAGGTTCCCCTCGACGAATGGTTCCGCGGCCACCTGCGCGAGCCCGCCTTCGACCTGCTCACGGGGCCGTCGTCGTTCGTCGGGGCGGTCTTCGATCGGGCCATGGTGCGCCGCCTGCTCGCGGCGCACGACTCCGGCGAGCGCGACGAGCAGTCCCGGCTGTGGACCCTGCTCTCGCTGGAGGTGTGGCACCGCGAACTCCGTCGCCGCGTCGAGCTGCCCGACCTGCCCGCGGACGCGACCGCCGCGAATGTCCCGTAATTCCAAATCCCAACTCCCCGACGGTGCTTCACCTGTCGCAACGGCGTGGCACACTCGTGGCTGACACCACACGCTGGGGAAGGACGGATGGTGGAGATACTCCTCGCGGTACACGACTCCGACGACGACGTCGCCGAACTGAAGTCGCTGTTCGACGAACTGGTCGTGGACGACGAGCTACGCGCGCTGCGCAAGGAGATCGCGCGGACACCCCGCGCGGGCACCCTCGGCGCGGAGGAGATCATCCGCATCGTGATCGACGCCCCCGAATTCTGGGGCGCGGTCACCACCTGCGTCGTCGCCTGGCTGCGCATGCGGCGGCCACAACTACGGCTGAAACTCAGCCGCCCCGACGGGCTGCACGCCGAAATCGTGGCCATCGGCGGGGAAGCCGTGAACGAGGCCCAGGTGCTCGAGGCGATCGATATCGTGCGCGGCGAGAATACGAAGTCCGACGGGCGCGGCGCGAATGCGGAGCTCCAGGGCCGTCGTGCGACCGCGGAGCTCGAGGGACGCCCTGCGAACGCGGAGCCCGAGGGGAAGAATGCGGCTTCCTGACCCGGAGGCCTCACGCGCCGTCCTGATCGGAACCGCTTCGTACGCACCGGATTCGGGCTTCGAATCCTTCCCGGAGATCAAACGCAGCCTGGACGACGTCGCCACCTTCCTGCGCACCACCACCGGCCTGCGGCACGTCGACGTGGTCGCCGATCCGCCCGACGCACAGACCATCGCCGAGCGGATCAGCACCGCCTGCCGCGAAGCCACCGACCTGCTGCTGGTCTACTACGTCGGCCACGGCGTAGCGGTCGACAACCGACTTCACCTGACCCACACCGGATCCCGAGACGGCGCGGACGCCGACGTCACGACCCTGCCCTACAGCGTCATCCGCTCCCGCATCAGGTCCGGCGCTCGCGGACCCGTGGTGGTCATCCTCGACTGCTGCCACAGCGGCAGAGCCTTCGGCAGCGATGTGCTCGCCGCCAGCGACGATGTCCTGCGCTCCGCCGTCGACATAGATGGCGCGTTCGTGCTCACCGCCACCGACGAGAAGACGAAGTTCGCCGTCGCCACGAGCGCTGACGGTCGCACCGCCTTCACCGGCATGCTGCTCGACACCCTTCACTCCGGTATCCCCGGGCCCGACGAGTACCTCACCATGGACGCGCTCTACCGCGAACTGCGCTCCCGCCTCCCCGCCGCGAACATGCCCAAACCCAAAGCGCTGGAACGCGGTACCGCGGGCTCCCTCGCCCTCGCGATCAACCCGGCCCGAAGAAGTTCGGCCCCGCCCGGCGTTTTCCCGAACGCATCGGGCTCCGCGTACTACGCGCAGATCCGCGAAATCGCACCCGCCGACCACCTGGACAACCGCGAACACGAACTGGCCGAACTGGCCGCCTTCTGCGACGGCGACGACCAGTACATCTGGTGGCAGGCCGGGCCGTGGGCAGGCAAAACCGCACTCATGTCCTCCTTCGCCCTGCACCCACCGGACCATGTACGCGTCGTGGCCTTCTTCATCACCTCACGACTGGCCTCCCAGGCCGACCACACCGCCTTCAACGACGCCATCCTGGAACAACTTTCAGAACTCCTACCCGACAAACGCGGCACGATCACCGCGACAACCGGCAACCGCGACGCACTCCGCCGCCAACTGATCGACCTCGCCGCCGAACGAGCGGCCACCAGCGGAACCCGCCTCGTCCTCCTCATCGACGGCCTCGACGAAGACGAAGGCAGCCCGAGCATCGCCTCCCTGCTGCCGAAGAAGCCCCATCCGCACCTCCGCATCATCGTCGCGGGCCGCCCGAATCCGGCCCTGCCCCTGGATGTCGCGACCATCCACCCCCTGCGCACCTGCCGCCGCCGCATCCTCGCCGACTCCACCCGCGCCGGAGACATCCGCCGCGTCGCCCGCCTCGAACTGGACCGCATGCTCAAGGGTTCCGACGGCTCCCGCGACATCCTCGGATTCATCACGGCGGCAGGCGGGCTCACCAGCCCCGAATTGGAAGATCTCACCAACCTCCCCCCATTCCGAATCGACGAAATCCTGGCAGGTGTCACCGGCCGCACCTTCCGAACTCGCCCCAGCCGCTACGCCCTCGACCACATCAACCTCCTGGCCCACGAAACCCTCCAATCCGAAGCCGAACGAGCCTTCGGCCGTACCCTTCTCGACGACTACCGCACCCGCATCCACGCCTGGGCCGACCACTATCGCGACCGCGCGTGGCCCGCCGACACTCCCACCTACCTCCTCACCCGGTACTTCTCGATGCTCCAGGCCCGCAATGATCTCCTCCGGATGGCCGCCCTCGCCCTCGACTCCGTCCGGCACGACCGCCTGTTGCGCCTGACCGGCGGCGACATCACCGCCCGCCGTGAGATCTCCCGGGTCAGCGAGCATCTTGGCGGACAACCGGAGCTGGATCTGCTCACGTTGTGCACGTTGTCGATGCGACGGCAGCGATTGTCCCTGCGAGGGAAGAACATCCCGCCGAACCTGCCCGTCGCCTTCGCCGTGCTGGGGGAGCACGACCGGGCGGACAGCTTGGCGGAGAGCATCATCGACCCGGAACGGCGGATCGAGGCACATATCCGGTTGATCGCGGTCCGTGAGCGCACCGAATACCGGGAGCGCGACCGGAACGCTGTCGAGGCTTTGCTGCCCAGCCTGCGACACTCGGACAACTACGATGCCGCACTCTGTGCTCTCGCCGCGGCGCTGATCTCTGCGGGGGATGTCGACAGTGCTGAAGCGCTCGTAGGCCGGATCCGCCAGCTCGAACCGCGGATGCGCGTCTTGGCGCTACTGGCCGAAGCTTGGTCGACTACGGGCTGTGACGCTGCGGCAGCGCAAGCGGCGGTCGAGATAGAGGACTTCGCACGCGCCGCTGAAGATCACGACAGGTTTGAAGTCACCGAACTGGAGGAGCCGGAGTTCGACCCGGACAACCCGTTCGAGGTCGAACATCCTGATGAGGTTGAGCTGATAGAGGATGATGCCGACCTCTGGGCTACCGGTTCCGGCACCGAGAGCACCGCCGAACTGCCGATGAGCTGGGAACGTGGTATCGCCGCTCGATACGCGGCGCATGCGCTGGCACACCTCGGCAGATTCGATCGTGCGGAATCCTACGCTCGCCAATGCGTGACCAAGTCCGACGAACTAGCCGCACTGGCACGGATCGCCAGATGTATGGCGGGCCAGGGAAATTCGGCAGCAGCGGAGCATCTTGCGGCTGAAGTAGTCGCCGAACTGGCCGGAGCACGTCTACTCGGGGCCACGATCGAATCCGCCGAGGCGATCGTGGCCGATCTTGTCGCGGCCGGTCACGATCAGCAACTGCGGGTAGTCATCCACAAGAACACTGACCGTATCGGGGACTCCGGTGAGCTGGAACGGCGCGCGGAACTCGACCGAGCTGTAGCGTGTCTGATCGAGATCGGCGAACTGGATCGCGCAATAGCCCTGTGTCATGCGTCGATGGCCACCGTCTATGACGCCTACAGGCTGCTGCGGATCGTTCCGGCAATGGCGGTGATCGATCGCGATGCGGCGCGGAGTCTCGCGGAAGAAGCCGAGCAACTCTGCTACAGCATGACGAACCCACAACAGCGGGGACGCGCGCTGTCGGTATTGTCCGAAGCTGTTCTCGCCGCCGGTGACTCGACCGCCGCGTATGCCGTTGCTCAGCGGATCGACGTACCGCATCACCGCGTCTACGCCTGTGCTCGCCTGGCCTCGGCATCCCTGGGTGACCATACGTGGGTCGATCGATTTCTCGAGGCTTCGGAGGCCGCTGCGCGACAGATGATCGAGGCGATGGCACGAGGGCGCGCGGATGGGGCGGCGTACTTCGGCCCAGTTCAAGGTGATCCGGAGCTGTCCAGGATCGAGCAGAAGCATGCGGAAGCTGGACGGATTCCGATGGCTGAACTAGTACGCGCGCTGCTCGGAGCGGGCGCTCGTGACCGAGCCGCCGTGCTGATTCGAGAACTCGCCGCGTCGGCGGACTCCGCGGAGCCCGAGGGCGTCGAATTCGGTGCGACGCTCGCCGCGGTGGTCGCAGCGTTGGTCGAGTGCGATGCGTTGGAACTCGCGTCGGAAGTGCTCGCGCATCCCTTCCTCATCAGTACGCGCCCTGCGGATTCCGGCGGAATCGAGGCCGCCTTGGCGGTGGTGGCGGAGCAGGTCGACAAGGGCCGCGCGACCCGTTTCATCGGTCCGTTTCTTCGTGATCGTGCACAGCGAATTTTTGAAGACTCAGCCGAGGCCAATGAGGCGCTGGCAGCTGTCGCCGCCACGCTCGGGTTGGCCGATCTCACCCTGAAACTGCTGCCCGCCGACCACCCGACGGACAGTCCGGATGTGATGTCCAAACTCGCTGTCGCGCTGGCGCGCAGCGGGGATGTCACAGGAGCCTCGGAAATCGCCGAGCGTTTTTTGGGGGGTGGCCTACCAGGGCGCGGCCACCCGGGAGATTGTCGCAGCGCTCGTGCGATCCGGCGAAGTACCGAGAGCACTCGATCTCGCCCAGCGGATCCCCGAAGTCGACCAGCGGATCCGTGCATTGGCTCTGGTTGTCCCCGGACTCGCTGAGGCGCGTGGTTTCGATGCGGCACGCGCCGTGCTTGTGGACGCCGAAGCGCTCCTCGATGACATCGCGAAGCAAGGGGCGTGGGAGGCGTTCCTCGAGAACGTGTCCATCGACGAGCAGATGAGCCGAGCTTTGCTGTCGCTGGTTTTCGCCGCGCTGGCCCTGGGCGACACCGGATACGCACTCGATCTCGCGCGGCGAGCCGAGCCCGAGTATCGCGTGGTCGCGCTCACCCGCGTGGCGAAGGAATTGGTGGCCCGCTACTTCGAGGCGGCACCGGTGCAGCGAAAGTCGCTGCACCGAAACATCTCCCAGCTGCTCGGGGAGATCTGGGGTGTCGGTCCCTGGTACGCCGCGCTCGACCTCGTCGCGACGTTCGACGCCGGGCTGGTGAGGTCGATCGCGCGGGAGACATTGCTAGGGTTCGACGCGGACCCTGCGGCGACCGCTCAGTAGGCTCCCTCGCTGCGCGTGACCGCCGAGATGGTCTTCTTGATGATCAGCAGGTCCTGCACCATGGACCAGTTCTCGACGTAGGACAGGTCCAGGCGGACGGACTCGTCCCAGGAGAGGTTGGAGCGGCCGGAGACCTGCCAGAGGCCGGTGACGCCGGGCTTGACGAGGAGGCGGCGCAGCATTTTGCGGTCGTACTGTTCGACTTCGGTGCGCAGGGGTGGGCGGGGGCCTACGACGCACATTTCGCCGCGGATGACATTGAGGAACTGGGGGAGTTCGTCGAGGGAGTATTTGCGCAGGATGCGGCCTACGGGGGTGACTCGGGGGTCTTCGCGCATCTTGAAGAGGGGGCCCGCGCCGTCGTTTTCGGCCAGGAGGGTGTCGCGGACGCGGTCGGCGTCTACGTACATGCTGCGGAACTTGACCATGCGGAAGGGTTCGCCGTTGAGGCCGATGCGTTCGGAGCGGTAGAAGACCGGGCCGCGGCTGGTGGCCTTGATGGCGATGGCGGTGAAGATCATGACGGGGGAGACCGCCAGCAGGGCGAGGGTGGCGAAGACGAGGTCGAAGACGGCCTTGCCGAAGGATTTGGCGCGGTCGTACTGCGGCTTCTCGATATGCAGGAGTGGAAGATTCGAGACTGGGGTGATGGATAGTCGCTGGTCGGCGACGTCGACGACACCGGGGGTCACGACCAGTTCGACGCCGAGTGGCTTGAGTTTCCAGAGCAGGTCGTTGATGCCGCGCGTGCCCAGATGCTCGGTGGCGGCGATGACCACGGTGTCGGCGGCGGTGGCGCGGACCGCGTCCACGACCGAGGATTCGGCGACCACAATGGGGAGATCGCTGTCGTCGCCGGTGAGTTCGGCCTCGTCGACGATCTCGTATGGCGTGTAGACGCCGACCACGGAGTATCCGACGGCCGGGTCGCGTTCGAAGCAGCGCATGATCTCGCGGGCCGAATCACGATGGCCGACAACGAGAGTGGAGGTCAGGTAGCGGCCGGTGCGCCGCTTACGCGCGGCAAACTTGCGCCAGAACAGGCGATTCAGTATCAGGCCGAGCAAACCGACAGGTAGTGCGATGGCGAGATAGCCTCGGGCGAAATCGATTCGGAGCAGTAGCGACACGATGGCTATCAACCCGAACAGCCGCATGGTGGCCGCCACCAGACGCCGGTACTCCTCGGGCCCGGTGCCCAGCACGGTCGGCGACCACGTGTTGCCCACCGCCAGGAAACCCAGCCAGGTGAAGGTGAGCAGGAAGGAGATGGCCGCGTACCCCACGCGGTCGTGATCGCCCACCCAGTCCACCCGGGCGTCATTGTTGAGCCCGCCGAAGCGGATGGCCTGGGCCATGGCCACCGCACCCGCGATGACCAGGGCATCTGTTATGCGCAGCCGGCGGCGGTACTCGGCCTGCCAGCGCTGTTTGCCCGATCGCTGCGGACTCTCGGGCTGCGGTGGCGGCGCGAGAATCTGTTCCTGCTCGATCTGGAAGGCCATCCTGCTGCTCCATCCCCGCGCGCTGAGCCTCATGGCTATCCCCCCATTGGATGCCAAGGAGAAATATTACTGGTTCCGGCGGCGGGCGGGAAAGCAATGGTGGGAAACCTAAAGGTATGAAACGCAACGGGTTTCGGCCATTCGGCGTCCCGCGCCCGACGGGCCGGTACCCCGCATGTCGTGTATGCGAAGGTCGCCGTTACGCCGATCGGCAAGGCCGCTTGCCGCGCTGCGCGAACCTCGCTGACACATCAAGTGAACAGGATTTACTAAAACCTGTTCACAAATGGGGGTGTGGTGTGGTTCACTCGTCGCGACGTGTTCCAAAGGAGGTACCCGTGTCAGCCCCGTCCATCCCCACCGGGTTCGACTTCACCGATCCCGACCTGCTCGCCAACCGACTTCCTGTCGAGGAATTCGCCGAACTGCGCCGCACCGCGCCCGTCACGTGGGTGCCGCAGAAGGACAGCGGATTCAAGGACGACGGCTACTGGGCCGTCACCCAGCTCGAGGACATCAAGGAGATCTCCAAGACTCCCGATGTGTACTCCTCGGAAGAGAACACCGCGGTCATCCGCTTCTACGGCGACATCCTGCGCGAGGAGATCGAGGTCCAGCGCTTCCTGCTGCTGAACCAGGACCCGCCGCGCCACACCAAGCTGCGCCGCATCATCTCCAAGGGCTTCACCCCGCGCGCCGTCGAATCGCTGCGCAACGCGCTGCGCGATCGTGCGGAGCGAATCGTGCACGAGGCCAAGAAGACCGGCTCCGGCGACTTCGTCGAACAGGTCGCGTGCGAGCTGCCGCTGCAGGCCATCGCCGAGCTCATCGGCATCCCGCAGGAAGATCGCCGCAAGATCTTCGACTGGACCAACCAGATGATCTCCTACGACGACCCCGACTTCGAGGGTGACCACAAGGTCGCCACCGCCGAGGTCATGGGCTACTCGTGGAACCTCGCCGAAGGCAAGAAGGGCTGCCCTGTCGACCTCGGCGGCGCGGAGGACATCATGTCCACCCTGCTCAATGCCGACGTCGACGGCGAAGCCCTCGCCTCCGACGAATTCGCCTGGTTCGTCATCCTTTTGGCGGTCGCCGGCAACGAGACCACCCGTAATGCCATCACCCACGGCATGAAGGCGTTCGTCGACCACCCGGACCAGTGGGAGCTCTACCGGGAGCAGCGTCCGCGCACCGCGCCCGACGAGATCGTCCGCTGGGCCACCCCCGTCATCTCCTTCCAGCGCACCGTCATGCAGGACACCGTCCTGGGCGGACAGGAGCTGAAGGTCGGCCAGCGCGTCGGAATGTTCTACAGTGCGGCCAACTTCGACGAGAAGCACTTCGAAAACCCGTACCAGTTCAACGTTCTGCGCAACCCGAATCCTCATGTCGGCTTCGGCGGGACCGGAACCCACTACTGTGTGGGTGCGAACCTCGCGCGACTCGAGATCGACCTGATGTTCAACGCCATCGCCGACGTGATGCCGAACCTGCGCCAGATCTCCGAGCCGGTCCGCCTGCGTTCGGGCTGGCTCAACGGCATCAAGAGCTGGCAAGTCGCCTACGAGTGACACCCCAGCGGTAACAAGAAGAGCGGTACCCATGACAGAGACCAAGCGACGCGGCCGAATGCCCGCGGTCAGCGACACCGACATCCGCCGCGTCGCAAGGTCTTTGCTGGTATCCCACGGCCCCGACGCGGTCACCCTGCGCGCCATCGCCCGCGACCTCGGCGTCACCGCCCCCGCCCTCTACCGCTACTACGAATCCCGCGACGACCTCGTCTCCGCCGTCCGCACCGACGTCTGCTGCGACCTCGCCGCCCACATGGCAGCCGCCCTCGAAGGCCAGCCCGACGACGCCATGCTCCGCTTCTTCGCCGTCTGCCGCGGCTTCCGCACCTGGGCGTTGACCCACTCCCGCGAATTCTCCCTCGTCTTCGCCTCCCCCGAAGCCGGCGGAACCGGCAGCGCCATGCGCCAATTCGGCGAACCTGTCGGCCGCCTCTTCCTCGAAGCCGCCGGCCGCCTCCTCACCGACTACGCCGTCGTCACCCCACCGCTCGAGGCGATCCCGCCCAGCCTGCGCGACGACCTCATCCGCTTCCAAACCGACCTGCTCGCGGTCCTCGCCGAATCCGGCCAGAAATTCCCCGCCGAAAAACTCGACCTCGGCGTCTCCTACGTGATGATCCAATTCTGGGCCCGCCTCTACGGCCACGTAACCCTCGAAGCCTTCGGCAACTACCCCATCCACATCTCCGACCCCGACGCCCTCTTCAACGCCACCCTCGCCGACATCGGCCGCAGCATCGGACTGCACAGCAACTGAACGAGATCCGGCTCAGCGCGCGGGACTACTCGCGCAACGCGGCCTTCTCCAGGATCCGGCGTGAGGCGGTGGGGGACCACCAGTTGGCGGTGCCGAGGGCGCGCATGAAGGCGGGGACCAGGATCATGCGGACGAGGGTGGCGTCTATCAGGACGGCCAGGGCCAGGCCGAGGCCGAGCATGCGGTTCATGGTGACGCCGCTGACGGCGATGCCCGCGAAGACTACTGCCATGAGGACTGCGGCGGCGGTGACTATCGGGCCGGAGCGGGCGATGCCGAGGGCTACGGCGTCGTCGTTGGCTCGGCGGGACTTGTCGGAGCGCTGCCATTCCTCGGTGAAGCGGGACAGGAGGAAGACCTCGTAATCCATGGAGAGGCCGAAGGATACGCAGAAGAGCAGGACCGGCATGGTGGCGATGGTGAAGCCGGTGGCCGTGGTGCCGAGGCCGGAGAGGTTGCCGTCCTGGAAGATCCAGACCAGGGCGCCGAAGGTCGCCGACAGGGAGACGACGTTCAGCAGGATCGCTTTCAGGGGGAGTATCACGCTGCTGGTCAGCAGGAGCAGCAGGACGAAAGTGGTGACCACGATCCAGGCCAGGGCTTTCGGGAAGCCCTGGGCGATACCGGAGGACGCGTCGGAGGTCTGCTGGGCCTGGCCGCCGAAGAGTACGGGGGCCGGGGCGTGCACCGCGCGCAGGGCCTCGAGTTGGGTGCGGCCCGCGTCCGAGTAGGGGTTCAGGCGGGTCGCGATCGTGAGGTGGACTGTGCTGGGGCCGTTGGCCTTCGGATCCGCGAGACCGGCCGGGTGGCCCTGCGCGTAGCTGCCGGCGGGGCCGGTCACGCTCTGCACGTCGGGGACCAGGGACAGGGCGGTCGCGTAGGCGGTGACATCGGCGCCCTCGGCCTCGACGATGACATGCACTGTGCCACTGGCATTGTCGTCGAAGCGATCGCGCAGCAGGTCGCCCACCTGACGGGACTCCAGGCTGGTCGGCAGGACGCGGTCGTCGGGCAGACCCATCTTCAGGCCCAGGATGGGTGCGCCGAGCGCCAGCAGCAGCGCGACCACCGGCAGCGCGCACAGCGCGGGACGCCGCTGCACGGCACGCGTCGTGCGGTAGAGGATCCCGTCGCGGACCGGCTTCGCCTCCCGCAGCGGCTTGCGGGTCAGACGCTCACCCAGCAGCATCAGCAGCGCCGGAACCAGGGTGAGCGTCAACAGGATCGACAGCACCACCACGGCCAGACCCGCGAAACCGAGTGACCGCAGGAACGCCATCGGGAAGAAGGTCAGACCGATCAGCGCGATGCCGACCGTGAGACCGGAGAAGGCCACCGCACGCCCACCGCGGCGCATGGCCACCCGCAGGGCGGCGTCCCGCTCCTGCCCGGCCGCGATCTCCTCGCGATAGCGGCCGATGATGAGCAGCGAATAGTCGATCGCCAGCGCCAAGCCGATCGCGGTGGTGAGATTCAGCGCGAAGATCGACAGCTCGGTCACGAATGTCAGCAGGTACAGCACCGCGGTGGTGCCGACGATCGCCGCGACCCCGGTGATCACCGGAATCAACGCCGCCACAAGACTTCTCAGGAACCACACCAGCAGCAGGAACGTGATCGGCAGCGCGATCGCCTCCGCGATCCCCAGATCCTTCTGCGACTGCGCCGCCGTATCCGTCCACACCGCCGCCTGACCACCGGCCCGCACCGTGACACCGTCCCGCGTCCCGGTGAACTCGTCGGCCAGCTCCCGCGCCGCCTTCGGTGCGGTGTTCTCGTCACCGCGCACCGTGGCGACGATCAGCCCGACCTTCCCGTCCCGGCTGACCAGCGACCCACTCAGCACCGGCTCGGTCCACGGCGAAACCGCCTGCGACACACGGGCGTCCGCCTTCAACCGCTGCGCGATCGAACCACCCTCCGCGACAGCGGCCGCGGTCTTGGCGCTACTGCTCGACTCGACGGTCAACAGCAACTGCATCCCCGACATGCCGTAGTCGCGCTCGAGAATCTCCGCGACCCGGGCGGATTCGGAATCGGTCCCCACGAACCCGCCATTGGACAGCTTCCCCGCCACCTGTGACCCCAGCGCCCCGCACAGCAGAAACGCCACACCCACCAGCACCAGCACCAGCTTCGGCGCCCGCACGGCGAACGCCGTCAGCCTCCCGATCATCGTTGCCCCCTTCACATATCACCTACCGCACACCCTCCCGGCGTGACCCGCGACCAATCCTGGCCGACCACACGATGCGAGGGACACTTTGTGTCCGAACTCTCACAGCGGCAGCGCGCCGAGTACTACGAACATCGCGACAGCCGAGGTGGCCGCAACCACCGGCCACACCGCCAGCCGCCGGTTCATGCGATGGGACCCGGTCCTGATATTGGCCAGCTTCCAGATGGTCAGATCCCCGCGCCGAGTAGTCCATCCGCTGACGAACACCGGATCACGATTGCCCAACTCCATGGCCCGCACCGGGAGAAAACGGGACTCCCACCGGCGGCCCCCGTCATCGACGAGGCGGACCAGCGTCCCCCACCGGCGATCGACCGGCGACATTCGCCGGAAGAATCGCGCAACCGCCGGCCGCCGGCTACGCGCCAGCCGATGCTGTCCCCCGGCCGCGACGAGGACCGCGCCCAGTGTCGGCAGTACCGCTCGAGGCATCAGTGGTTGCTCGACCATCAGGATGAGCATCGGCACGAAGAACCACAGTGGTTGCGGGACTGTCATCATGACGCTCTCGGGCGTCCCGACAATGGTTCCGGTGATCGACCCCCGCCGGGGCGTGGCACGTCGAGGCTTCTCTTGCCGAGCGTTGGCCGCTACGGTCTCGATCGGCACTGCGGGTAGTAGGACGGGTTGGGTCTGCAGTGGTTCGGCGACGAGTGGATTGCCGCAATTCGGGCATCGCTCGGTGTCATTTGCCACGACGTACTTCTTTGCTCGCTGGGGGGCTGCGATACGCCGCCCCCGGATGAGGTCGAGAGTGCGGCGATTTCAGATTAATGTCAAGTGCAGCTTCAACGCTGACCTGCGGATGGTCGGTAGAATGTCAAGTGGTACTTGATGATCGAGTGTGAGCGGCGAATATCTGCTTGACTCGACCGATGATTCGCCCTGTTTTCGGAGATATTTGGTCATGCGCGAGATTGAGCTGGCAGCGACGCTTAAACATCTCATCGACAGTGGTAAGTATGCCGGTAATAGGCGGCGGGTCGCTAATGATCTTGGTATTACCCCGGCGGCGCTTTCCCAGTATCTGAAGGGGCAGACCAGACCATCTCTCGAGAACCTCGTCGCCATCGCGGATCTGTTCGACGTCTCACTGGACTATCTGATGTTCGGTGAGGACAGCGCTGAATCGAGGCTGGTCGGTCGCTACATGGAAGCTGGTTTCGCCGCGTCACGCGCCGAAGCGGCCGCCGAAGCCGCCCGAGTCGCCAAGATCGGCACCATCATCGCGGAGCAGATCGCCTCGGCGGCACAGGCGGTTGCCAAGCGGCCGCCGACCTTTCACGGAATGTTGGATCACATCCAGGCCCTCGAGCTCGAGCGATACAGCAAGCACAGCATTGTGGTGGTGATGAACCTGGATGAGAATCTGCGTGATGTCGACAGCGAGTTCGAGCGGGGTGTCACGGCGGGTGGTTTCCTAGCTGTCGTGGCCGACAACCTCAGGGCGGGGCGCAGCTATAGCTTCGTACTTTCCCAAGACATGTCGGAGCGCGAATCCAGGATTCAACAGTTCCGGGATTTGCTTAGGAAACGCCGTCTGACCGAAGCGCAGATATCCGAGTGCAAGTTCACTGTTGCCACAGATCTTTTCTATGTCGGCTTCGGGCTGTTGCATCTGGATGTCGATGCCATGCGCAGGAGCAGTCCTGTCCTTTTCAATTTCGTTGAATCGTATATCAGTCACGAAGGCTGGATCGGCTATACGGAACTGGCGTCCAACAGCCACTTCACGACGTCGCTGATGGACGCGGACCACCGGCGGCTCGCCGAGCTCACCGTCGAACGTTTGACCCGCCCAGCGAAAGGTAACCGCGCATGACCGTTCCAGCACGGACGAACTCGGCTGGACGCGCAATGGTCCGGACGAGGTCGCCGTGCTGTTTCCGTCTCTCAGGGTGGGATATTCACTCGATCATGGCAGCGTGCAGCATCTTCTCCGGTACGCCGAGACCTCCTATGAGGGTCAGGGCGTTGGGGCGGAGGCGGTCTACGAGTTCGTTGACGCCGCGGCGGACTGCTTTGGCGCGTTCGACCGACATGAAGCGGTGCATGATGAACCAGGCTTGGTTCTCTTCGATTGTGGTGTAGACGAAGAGGTCGCAGACGTCTTCGGCTAGTTTGCGGGCTTCGTCGTCTTCGACGTCGGCTATGCCGTCGATGAAGGCTTCCAGGACGAGGCGGTCTATGTGGGCCGTGCCTGCGGCGAGGATGTGGTCCTGGGCGTTGTTGAACGCTTCGAAGGGGCCGGTTTCCTTGGCGCGGGCGCGGAGTCGGTGGGCGGCGGTGCGGACCAGGTAGTCCTCGCGGTCGGCGAAGAGTTGGAGTTGGACTTCGCGGCGGGAGAGGTCGCCTTCGTCGACCGTCTGGTCGGAGCGGTCGCGCAGGCGCTGGATCATCTGGCGGACGCCGGTGGCGTCGCGGATCACATCGCGAGTCATGGTGGCGGCGAAGCGGACCCAGCCGAGCGCGTCGAGGTCGCGGACCTCGTCGGCGTAGGAGGTGAGGAGCTCTTTCGCCACCAGCTGGGTCAGGACGACGTTGTCGCCTTCGAAGGTGGTGAAGACGTCGGTGTCGGCCTTGAGGGTTACCAGGCGGTTCTCGGTGAGATAGCCTGCGCCGCCGCAGGCTTCGCGGCATTCCTGGATGGCGCGGGTGGCATGGCGGGTCTGGGCCACCTTGAGGCCGGCGGCGCGCTTCTCCAAGGCGCGCTGCGCATTCGGGTCCAGGTCCTGGCCGGTTTGCACCAGGTGCATGCGCCGCACCAGGTCGTTCTGGGCGAAGGAGAGGGCGTAGGCGCGCGCGACGAGGGGGAGCAGTCGGCGCTGGTGGGAGCGGTAGTCGAGCAGCACCGTTTCCTCGCCGGTGTCGGGATCGGCGAATTGGCGGCGCTTTTCGGCGTAGCGGACGGCGATGCTCAGCGCGACGCGGGCTCCCGCGGCGGCTGCGCCGCCGACGCTGACGCGGCCTCGGACGAGCGTGCCCAGGGTGGTGAAGAAGCGGCGGCTCGGGTTCTCGATCTCCGAGCTGTAGGTGCCGTCGGGGGCCACGTCGGCGTAGCGGTTGAGCAGGTTCTCGCGGGGAATTCGGACCTGGTCGAAGAGGATTCGGCCATTGTCCACACCCGGGAGGCCACCCTTGAGGCCGTCGTCGGACGTGGTGACGCCGGGCAGGTCGTTACCCTGCTCGTCGCGGATGGGCACCACGAAGCAGTGCACGCCCTGCGATTCCCCGCCGGTGATCAACTGCGCGAAAACCGCTGCTACGCGGGCATGTTCGGCCGCGCCGCCGATGTAGTCCTTGCGGGCGGAGGGGGTCGGGCTGTGGATCACGAATTCCTGGGTGCCCGGATCGTAGGTGGCGGTGGTCTCCAGATTCGCGACATCGGAGCCGTGCCCGGTCTCGGTCATGGCGAAACAGCCGAGCAGATCGAGCGTGATCAGCTTCTCGATGTACTCCTTATGCCTTGCGGTGCCGAGGTTTTCGACGGCGCCGCCGAAAAGTCCCCACTGCACACCGCATTTCACCCACAGGGACAGATCGGTGTAGGCGAGCATCTCCAGGGCGGTGACGGCACCGCCCGGATCGCTCGCGCCGCCGTTCTCCCGCTTGAAACCTTTTTCGGCCCAGCCGAATTGCGACACCAGTCGCATTTGTTCCAGTACCCGGGCGCGGGCGGCCCGGTAGTCGAGGTAGGGATCTCCGTAGAGACGTTCGTCATCGAGGTGCTCACGGGCCTTTTCTCGGACTTCCCGCCAGGGGCCGTCCAGGGCCGCGCGTAGTTGGTCCGCTATCGGATCGCTGCCGGTCTCCATACTTCAAAACACTACTGCCATAGATATGCTCGACTGGGTGATCTCCCGCACCCGTGTACGGTCTCACCGTGAGCAACGACCTGGTTACCCAAGCTGACAATGCGGTTTCCGGGCCGCGGGTCCGCTGGCGACACCTGCTGGCCCGCGCCACGGACCGCGTCGTCGCCGACCGCAGCGCCACCGTGGACGCGGTGGTGGAAGCGCCCGCGCCGGTACAGCCGATCGACCTCACCGATGACGCCACCGTCACCCGCGTCCTCGATCTGGCCGAACGCGTGGGCGAGGTCGTCCTCGCCTCCGGCACCGCCGTCACCGACACCCAGCAGCAGATCGAGTTCATCGCCTCCACCTACGGGCTGACCAAATGCGATATCGACGTCACCTACAACTCGATCCGCATCTCCGCCGACCGCGGGCCGACCCTGCCGCCCGCCTCGACGCTGCGGGTGGTGCAGTACCGCTCCCTAGACTTCACCCGCCTCGCCGCCGTCGACCGGCTGACCCGCCGCATCCGCCGCGAACTGGTCCCGCCGGAGGAAGCCCTCGAGGCCCTCGACGAGATCACCACCGCACCGCACCCCTACAACCGCTGGGTCGCCACCTTCGGCTGGGCGCTGCTGGCGGCGGGCGTGGCACTGCTGCTCAACGGCGGCTGGCTCATCGCCGGACTGAGCTTCGTCACCACCATGGCCATCGACCGCACCAACCGCATCCTGAACCGGCGCGGACTGCCGTTCTTCTTCCAGCACATGGCCGGCGGCGCGATCGCCACCGTGCCCGCGGTGCTCGTCTCCACCTACGCCGGTGAACTGCACCTGCACCCCGGCGTGGTCATCGCGGCCGGAATCACCGCGCTGCTGGCCGGTTTACAACTGGTCGGCGGCATCGAGGACGCCATCACCGGCGCGCCCATCACCGCCGCCGCCCGTATGCTCGAGGTGATCGTCATGACCGGCGGCATCATCGCGGGCATCGTGCTCGTGCTGCGCGGCGCCGAACTGCTCGACCTGACCGTCCCCTCGGTCGATATGACCTCCGCCCGCGACCTCACCAACCTGCCGCTGAAACTCCTCGCGGGCGCCATCACCTCGCTGGCCTTCGCCCTGGCCTGCTACGCCGAACGCCGCGCGCTGGCCGCCGCCGCCTTCTCCGGCGCGGCCGCCACCATCGTCTTCCTGCTCGCCCAGAACGCCGGTTTCGGCCCGATCATCTCCTCGGGCGTGGCCGCCACCGTCGTGGGCCTCGCCGGTGGTCTGCTCGCCCGCCGCGCCCTCACCCCGCCCCTGGTCGTGGCCGTCGCGGGCATCACGCCCCTGCTCCCCGGCCTGCGCGTCTACCGCGGCCTCTACGCCCTGCTCAACGATGAACTCGTGCTCGGCCTCAACCACATGTTCAGCGCGTTCGCCGTCGGCTGCGCCCTGGCCGCCGGCGTCACCCTCGGTGAATGGTTCGCCCGCGACCTGCGCCGCCCGCGAATCCTGCAGCGGTTCGGCACAATCCGCCGCCCACGTCTGCGCACCGTGAAGGTGAAGTGACCCGCCGGGCGGCGCTCCCCGTACTGATCGCGGTGTCGGTGCTGGTGATGTGCGTTGTGCCGCAGTTCTTTCCGGCCGATGGCGGCGCCACCGGACTGGATCGCGCGGTGGCCGAGCACATTCACGCCGCCCTGGACGGGCACCCGTGGACCTACCGGCTACTGGTGTCGCCCAGCAACGCGTACGCGGTGGTGCCGCTGCTGCTCGCCGGAGCGGGCTGGTTCGCGTCTCGGCGGGAATGGTGGCAGGCGGCGTTCGTGATCGTCGCGCCCGAGGTGGCGATGCTGATCAACAGCCTGGTGCTGAAACCGGCGTGGGACCGGCCCCTGCACAGCTATCTCGCGTATCCGAGCGGGCACACCGTGCACCTGGTCGCGGTGGTGACCGCCGTCGCCCTGGCGAGTGGTTCGACGCGGGTCCGGGTGACGGCGGTGGCGGTGGCGGCCGTGGTCCTGCCCGCCGTCACGATCGGGATGGTGGGCCTGGGATACCACCATCCGACCGACGTCATCGGCGGCACGGCGGCGGCCGTCGCGCTGGTGACGGCCATGTACCTGCCGGTGCGGTCCTACGCGGTCACAGTGGCCCGTACTGGATAGCCGCGGCGAAGACGAACCAGATGATCCACAGCACCACGACGATCATGCCGATGGTCAGCATCACCCGCATGAAGCCGCGACCGAAACTGACATCGCCGGACTCCCTGGGATAGAGCTTGGAGGGCGCGAACCAGGGCAGGTTGACGTGCAGCGGCCGATCGGCGGCCACCTCCTGCTCGAGCCGGGCCTGCTCCTCGGCCCAGGCCTCGGCCTGCGCCTGCTGCGGGCCGCCGTGCCAGAGCGTGATGTCCACCGGACCGAGGAAACCCTCGTTCAGCAGATCCTGGGGCGCGGGCAGGTAGGGGAGCAGGTTCATCCCGCGGAACGCGAAGGCCACATCATTGGCCGACCACTGTGGCCGCCCCCGCGAGGACAGATTGGTGAAGTAGTCGCGCAGGCGGCGCGGATCGTCGCCGAGGCACACCTCGAAGCTCGGGTCGCTCCACATCTGGCGGACCTGGATCTTCGAATTGGGCGGCGGGATGACCAGCACCACGCCGTGCACCACCCGCTGGCCGAGACCGCGGTTGGCCAGCCAATCCTGCAGCGCGTAGGTGTGCTCGCGGGACTTGTCGAGGGGCGTGCGCTTGTCACCGCCCTCGAAGTTGATCAGCTTGTCGCCGACCCGCCACGGGCCGTTGAGCGGCACCTCGAGCTCACCGTCGGCCTGCTCGACGATCGCCTCGGCCTCCACCACCACGCAGCTGCTGGGCGTCCACACCACGGCGTCGAAGGAATGCAGCCGATCCCCGTGGAAGACGCTGCAATTCACGGTGGCCACCCCGTGCGGATCGGCGCTGCCCTTCCAGGTGCGCAGCCAATCGATGAGCACCTTCTCGGCATGGGTGCCGGCGGTGTTCTGCACTCGGACGAGCATCGGCTCCGCACCTTCCTCGTCGAATCGTATTCAAGCTGTCGGTGCTGTGGCGGGCACAGCGGAAGCACTCACAGAAATGGTACGGAGCCACCGCACCCTCGGCACAGATTTGCCGACCGGCCGAGTGTCGGGCTCGCTCAGGCCGTTTCGGCGGGTAGTCGGCCGTCCTTCACCGCGGCCACCAGCTGGGCGTGATCGGCCTCGGTGCGGTCGGCGTAGCGCACCGCGAACGCGGCCACCGCGTCCTCGAAAGCCTCGTCGTCGTCGAGGTATCCGGCCAGCAGCCGCGCGTCCAGCGATCGGGAGTGCGCGCGTGCCAGCAGCGCGCCCGCCAGCCGCCCGTAGTCGTCGAGCTGATGCGGCTCCAGTTCGGCGGGATCGATGCCGCCCTTGAGGTTTCGGAACTGGCGCACGATGAACGGCAGCTCCCGGCCGTCCAGGCGCAGTGTCGTCCAGCCCAGCAGGATGTCGGTCTCGGCCTGAACGGTCCTGGCGCCCTGCACGATTCGCTCACCCTCGTGCCGCGGCTGCTGCTTCGGCAGGTACGGCGTCAGCGAGGACGGCACCGCCTGTTTGATCTGCAGCACCAGCGCGTCGTCGTCACCGTTGCCGTGCAGCAGCGCCAGATAGCTGTGCAGGCCCACGCTTCCGGTGCCGACAATGCGAAAAGCGATGTCGGACACCCGGTATCGGGTGATCAGATTGCGCCGCGACTCCCGCAGCGTGCCGACGTACTCGGTGAGACCGTCGATCACCGCGTCCGCGACGCCCGCCTCGACGCCGGTCAGGATCGGCGGATCCGGCACGAATCTGTGCTTGCCGTAACCGGCTTCGTGATCCTCGAGGTGTTCGGTCCACTTGCGCGCCACCTTGGCGCTGGTGTTCTTGCGCGCCTTCCTGGCGGCCTTCTTGAAATCGTCGGCCAGCCCGTCGGCGTTCACCGTGCCCAGCACCGATTCCCCGGGCACGGCATTCCAGGACTGCAGGAACGGTTGTCCCGCAATGGCTGTCACCGCCAGCCGGTAGGTGCGGGCGGCATCGCGCGCGGCGGCGCGGCAGTCGTCCTCGGACGCACCGCTCTCCCGGCCCGCCAGCACCAGGCTGGCCGCCAGCCGCTCCAGATCCCACTCCCATGGTCCGGGGATGGTCTCGTCGAAATCGTTGATGTCCATGACGATGTCGCCGCGCGGCGTGCCGTACAACCCGAAGTTGGCGGCATGCGCGTCCCCGCACAGCTGTGCGTGCGGCCCGCTCACCGGACTGTCCGCCAGATCCGCCGCCATCAACCCGGCCGCGCCCCGGAAGAACGTGAACGGCGAGGCCGCCATCCGCCCGAACCGCAACGGCACCAGATGCGGCAGCCGTCCCCGGTTGCTCGACTCCAGGAACTCCAGCACCCCGGGCCGTGACGTACCGGCCGCTGCCCGGTCCCGCGCCCGCACCGGAGTGCGATCACGCAACGCCGCACCCCGCGCCCGCACCTCCTCCGGCGAGACGGGAGCGCGGAAATCGATCACACCTGCAGACACGAGAGCTGAACCTACCGTCGCACCGGCGGATTCGCTCAGTTGGCCGGAATCACCGGCTTCTCGGGCTGCTCCACCGGGAAGATCGGCAGCCGCAGCGCACCCGGCGCCGAGTCCGGAACCGCCGCCTGCTTCGGCACGACCGGGTTGATGCGCACATATCCGGCACCCAGCTCCGGGCGCGGATCGTGCTCGTTCCGGTTGGGCCAGTACGCCATCGCGCGCTCGGCCTGCGCGGTGATGGTCAGAGACGGGTTCACGCCCAGATTGGCCGTCACCGCCGAACCGTCGGCCACATGCAGGCCCGGATGCCCGAAGACCCGCTGATACGGGTCCACCACACCGGATTCCGGGCCCTCGCCGATCACACAGCCGCCGATGTAGTGCGCGGTCGCCGGAATGTTGAACACATCCATGATCAGTCCGTGCACATCGCCGTTCACCTTCTTGCCGAAGCGGCGGCCCACCTCGTGCGCCAGTGGAATCCAGGTCGGATTCGGCTTCCCCGTGCCCTGTCTGGTCTTGAGCTGACCCCAGCGCCGATACGAGGTCAGCGAATTGTCCAGCGACTGCATGACCAACAGGATCACCGACTTCTCCGAGGCCCGGTGCGCGTTGAGGCTGCGCGCGAACACCAGCGGATGCAGCAGGATCGCCAGCAGGAAGCGCAGCACCCGGAACGCGCCGCCGTCGACGATCGGCACCGACATGGGGAACAGCATGTTCTGGCCCTTGCCGTAGTGACACACCTCGACATGCGTATCCGGTTCCGGATGAATCGAGGAGGTGATGGCGATGCCCTCGGCGAAATCGTCGCGCTCGCGGCTCACCACGTTCAGGATGGCCTCGGAGTTGGAGCGGGTCAGCTCGCCCAGGCGCGGCGAGAGATGGTTGAGCACGCCCTCGTCGCGCATCTTGTGCAGCAGCTTCTGGGTGCCCAGCGCCGCCGCCGCGAAGACCACCTGCTCGGCGGTGAAGGTCTTGCGCTCCTTGCGGATCCAGCGATCCGAGCGCTGGGTCTCGAGCGCGTAGCCGCCACCGGTCATGGGGCGCACGCTGGTCACCGTGGTCAGCTCGAAGATCTTCGCGCCGCCCTGCTCGGCCAGGTACAGGTAGTTGGTGGGGGTGGTGTTCTTGGCATTGTGCGGGCAGCCGGTGAAGCACCGCGCGCAATGGATGCAGCCGCTGCGCCGCGGCCCCGCGCCGCCGAAGTAGGGGTCGGCCACCTCCTCGCCGGGGGCGTCCTCGTTGAAGAACACGCCCACATCGGTGGGGTGGAAGGTGGAGCCCACGCCGAGATCCTCGGCGACCGAACGGATCACCTCGTCGGCGGGCGTCATGCGCGGATTCCGGGCGACGCCGAGCATGCGCTGCGCCTGGTCGTAGTAGGGCGCGAGTTCGGTCCGCCAGTCGGTGATGTGCGCCCACTGCGGATCGGTGTAGAAGTTCGGCAGCGGCTCGTAGAGCGTGTTGCCGTAGATGAGCGAGCCGCCGCCGACGCCCGAGGCGGAGAAGACCGCACACTTGCCGAGCAGGCTGATGCGCTGCGGGCCGGTCAATCCCAGCCGTGGCGCCCACAGCGATCTGCGCACATTCCAGTTCGTCTTGGGGATGTCCTCCGCAGTCCAGCGGCGGCCGGATTCCAGCACGGCCACCCGGTAGCCCTTCTCGGTCAGGCGCAGCGCACTGACACTGCCCCCGAAGCCGGAACCGATCACGACGACGTCATAGTCGAAGTCGGGCATGGTCTTTCCTCTCGCACACCGGAGTCAGATGAGAAGGATGCCGACTCATTCTGTCACCCCCTGGATATGGCGGAGACCATATCGGTTTCACGCGAGCTCGGCCAAGCGGCGTGCCCGGATGGTGATGCGGGCTTGATTGCGGTATGACCGCACTGTGACCACCGAGCGCCACACCGAACCGGTGTACAGCGACCGCATCCTGACCGTGCCGAATGTTCTCAGCGTCATCCGGCTCATCGGCGTCCCCGTCTTCCTGTG
The DNA here is from genome assembly GCF_016741815.1 of Nocardia acididurans. Lineage (GTDB taxonomy): Bacteria > Actinomycetota > Actinomycetes > Mycobacteriales > Mycobacteriaceae > Nocardia > Nocardia acididurans. Next base: position 458,667 of record NZ_JAERRJ010000002.1, on the reverse strand, counting down.
GCTACTGCTGGTCGAGAAGGCCGACGGCTGGGCCTTCGCGCTGCTGGTCGTCAGCGGTTTCACCGACTTCCTGGACGGCAAGCTCGCCCGGCTGCTCGACCAGTCCTCCAAACTCGGGGCCATCCTGGACCCGCTGGTGGATCGGCTGTACCTGCTGGCGACGTTGGGTGGCTTGCTGATTCGCGGGATCCTGCCCTGGTGGGTGGTGCTCATCCTGGTCGGCCGCGACGCGGTTCTGTTCCTGACGCTGGGCATCTACAAACGCCGCGATCTGCCCCCGCCGGAGGTCATCTACCTGGGCAAGGCCGCCACCTTCGCGCTCATGTCGGCGCTGCCGTGGCTGCTGGCCGGCCAGATGGATTGGGCCGCCGCGGGTTTCGGCCGAGCCTTCGGTGGGGCATTCTTGGTCTGGGGTACGGCGGTGTACGTCTGGACCGGCATTCTCTACCTCGGCAAAGCCATTGCCGTGGCCCGGACCATACCGGCCGTGCCGCACCATGATCGCTAGCCGATAGGGTATTGCCACGCATCGACGACGATGCCGCGAGAGGACGCCCGTTGAAAGGACACTTGTGACCGACCTACCCGAGGACCTGCGCTACACCGAAGAACACGAATGGGTGCGCAAAGTGGGGCCGACCCGGGTGCGGGTGGGCATCACCGACTTCGCACAGTCGCAGCTGGGTGACGTCGTCTTCGTGCAGCTGCCCGACGTGGGCCGTGAAGAGGCTGCCGGCGAGAGCATCGCCGAGGTGGAGTCGACCAAGTCCGTCTCCGACATCTACATCCCGCTTGCCGCGAAAATCGTTGCCGTGAACGATCTTCTGGTCGCCGAACCGGAGACCATCAACACCGATCCGTACGGCGACGGCTGGATGTTCGAACTCGAGGTCTCCGACGCCGCAGCCCTCGACGCAGAGCTCGCAAAGCTGCTCGACGCGGCAGGTTATCAAGGAGTTATCGGAGGCTGAAGGAGCCTTCACAGTTCTACCTGCACGGGTACGCCCTGGCAGGGTACGGTCATTGCCAACAGATGTGTCTGCAGCCGGTGCCCGGACGGTGTGTTCAGAAGTCCGGACCAACCCGACAATCGGGGAGGCGGCCGGTGGCCGCATCGCCGAAGGCATCAACTGCTTGCATGGATTATTCGGTTCGAGGAGGAGAGCAAGGGTGAGCGAGAACAAAGACCCGGGTTACCAGGAGACAGCAGCCGAAACCACTTCGGTGTTCCGCGCTGATTTCCTGAACGAGGTCGACACGTCGCGCACCGAGCAGACCGGTGAACAGCCGGTGCAAGGGGTCGAGGGCCTGCCCGCGGGCGCGGCCCTGCTGGTGGTCAAGCGCGGCCCGAATGCCGGATCGCGTTTCCTGCTCGACCAGCCCACCACCTCCGCGGGGCGCCACCCCGACAGCGACATCTTCCTGGACGATGTCACCGTCAGCCGTCGCCACGCCGAGTTCCGTCAGGACGACGACACCTTCCAGGTCGTCGATGTGGGCAGCCTGAACGGCACCTACGTGAACCGGGAGCCGGTGGATTCCTCGGAGCTGCAGAACGGCGACGAGGTGCAGATCGGCAAGTTCCGTCTCGTGTTCCTGACCGGCCCCCGCCCCGTAGAGGCGTCGGGCACGCTATAGGACACTCCGGAATGACAGGCGCAGCGCAGTGGACGCGCGGAGGTATGTCGATCGGCTCCGTGCTGGATTTGCTGCGTCCGGATTTCCCGGACATCACCATCTCGAAGATTCGGTTCCTCGAATCGGAGGGATTGATCAGCCCGGAGCGAACTCCCTCGGGATACCGCAGGTTTCACGTCGGCGACGTCGAACGCCTGCGGTTCGTTCTGACCGCACAGCGGGACCAGTACCTGCCCTTGAAGGTGATCAAGGAGCAGCTCGAAGCGATCGACAGCGGTGCCGCGACGCTCGGCGTACGGGAAGCCCGTGCCCGAGCGGGCGTGGGGGGAGACGGCTCGCACGCCGGCAACGGTGCGGCCGCGCAAGGAAACACTATGGCGCCCAACGGTGACGGCCGATTACGACGGCTCGGAGTCGTGCCCGGTGAGGTATCGCCCGAGGAACTCCGGTTCGATCACGAAATCCGGATCACTCGGGCGGACCTGCTCGATCAGGCCGGTATCGACGAGAAGTTCCTGACCGAACTCATCCGAGCCAACCTGATCACCCCCGGCGCCGCCGGATTTTTCGACGCCGACGCGGTGACCCTCGCCCGCACCGCTAAGGCCCTCAGCGAATTCGGTTTGGAGGCACGGCATCTGCGTGCCTTCAAGCTGGCCGCGGATCGCGAGGCCGCGATGGTCGCACAGATCGCCGCCCCGATCGCGAAGAGCCGCGACGCGGACGCCCGCGCCCGTGCCGAAGAGACCGTGCGCGAGTTGGCGGCACTGTCGCTGACCCTGCACACATGCCTGGTGAAGACCTCTGTGCGCGCTTCCCTCGGGGGCTGAAATCTTCGCCTAGACTCGGTGATACGGCCGACTACGTTAGGCAGGGCTGGGTTCGGCCGGCGAGTACTTGGGAGGCAGTTGGCCATGAGCGAGCGCAGCGAGCGAATCGATGAGCACAGCGCGCGTTCGCGCATCGTCCTGCCGAGCTCTAGCGAGGCAGGACGATGAGCGAAATGCGTGTTATCGGCATCCGTGTCGAACAGCCACAGAACCAGCCCGTGCTGTTGCTTCGTGAGGCCAACGGTGATCGCTATCTACCGATTTGGATCGGGCAGGCCGAGGCGACCGCGATCGTGCTCGAGCAAGAAGGCGTCACGCCGATCCGCCCGCTCACCCACGATCTGATCAAGATTCTGATCAAGGAACTCGGGCACACCTTGAAAGAGGTGCGCATCGTGGATCTGCAGGAGGGCACCTTCTACGCCGATCTGGTCTTCGACAACGATCTACGCGTCTCGGCGCGGCCCTCGGATTCGGTCGCCATCGCGCTGCGCGTCGGCTGTCCGATCTACGCCGAGGAGCCGGTCCTCGAGGAAGCCGGGCTGGTCATGCCGGACGAGAAAGAGGACGAGGTCGAGAAGTTCAAGGAGTTCCTCGAGTCGGTGTCGCCCGATGATTTCAAGGCCACCGACAGCTGATCTTCAGGGGTGCTCGCAGGTGATCTCGGCGACGGTGCAATTATTGTCTCGACCTGTACTTAAGGTCTAGAAACACGCCGCCGAGGGCGCTTGGTTCGATGCCGATACTCCCGAGACAATCAGGAGAGTAGCCTCGATAGTTAGGCCACGCTCCAGCGTCGACGAGTGTTCACGAACACGAGCCCTGACAGGCAAGCAGTAAGGGAGTAGTCAGTGGGAGATCAACCGCAACCGCAGGATGTGGTGCAGCCTGGGCTGTTCCCCGACGACACGGTGCCGGACGAACTCGTGGGCTACCGGGTGCCCAGCGCCTGCCAGGTGGCCGGGATCACCTATCGTCAGCTGGACTACTGGGCCCGCACCGGGCTGGTCGTGCCGTCCATTCGCTCCGCCACCGGATCGGGCAGCCAGCGGCTGTACTCGTTCAAGGACATCCTGGTCCTCAAAATCGTCAAGCGGCTGCTCGACGCCGGCATCTCACTGCAGAACATCCGCATCGCCGTGGATCACCTGCGCAGCCGCGGCGTCGAGGATCTGGCCGGCATCACGCTCTTCTCCGACGGCGCCACGGTGTACGAATGCTCGTCGCCGGAAGAGGTCGTGGATTTACTGCAGGGTGGTCAGGGCGTGTTCGGCATCGCCGTCAGCGGCGCGATGCGCGAGCTCACCGGGGCCATCGCCAACTTCCCGGCCGAGCGGGCCGAAACCGGATCCGCCTCGGATCGCCCCGAGGACGAACTGGCCTTCCGCCGCAAGGCCCGCATGAGCAAGACCGGCTGAGCTCCCCCGCCTCTCCGCGACTTCAGCGCCCAGCTGAGAGCCGTCACCGGCCGGGCACGCGTGCCGGCGGCTCATCAGGGGACCGATCTCGGATGTACCCGGTGAGTTACCCGGATCTCACGAAATCAGTTGCCGCGTTCCGAAAAGGGGCGCGGCAACATTGTTGTAATCTGCGGCCGCTTAGACTGACAGTGCGTCGCAGCCGTGCGGGAGAGTTCCGGGGCTGGTTCATCGAATTCGGTGGGCTGGTTCAGGACGCCGAAGGAGCAGCACCTCCCCGTCAATCTCTCAGGCACAAGGGACCGTGCGGAGTTTCGACGCCTCTGGAAAGTGGTGGTCGCGAGCCACCCGCCCATGGTGAAAGGGCCACCGGCACACACCGGTCGGCCCGAATCTCTCAGGCGCCCAGGACAGAGGGGGAGGGCAGACGACTGGTCGACCATCGTGGTCGACTCCGCCCGACCCTTGGAGCTGCCGTGACCCGTTCCTTCGCCGACCGCCACATCGGACCCGATCCGGGCGAACTCGACCGCATCCTGCAGGTCGTCGGCGTCGAATCGCTGGATGAGCTGGCCGCCAAGGCCGTACCCGCGAGCATTCTCGACGCACCCGCCGGCAACGGGCTCGACGCCCTGCCGCCCGCCGTGTCCGAACACGAGGTGCTGGCCGAACTGGCGGCGCTGGCGAACTCGAACACCGTGGCCACCACCATGATCGGGCTCGGCTACTCCGACACCCTCACCCCGCCGGTGCTGGTGCGCAATCTCATCGAGAATCCGGCCTGGTACACCGCCTACACGCCGTATCAGCCCGAGATCAGCCAGGGGCGGCTCGAGGCGCTGCTCAACTTCCAGACCATGGTGTCGGATCTGACCGGCATGGAGGTCGCCAACGCGTCCATGCTGGACGAGGCCACTGCCGCGGCCGAGGCCATGACGCTGCTGCAGCGGGCCAACCGCGGCAGCAAGTCCACGCGGCTGCTCATCGACTCCGATCTCTTCCCGCAGACGAGGACGCTGCTGTTCACGCGCGCCGAGCCGCTGGGAATCGAGATCGTCGAGGAGGATCTGTCCGGCGGGGACCTGCCCGAGGGCGAATTCTTCGGTGTGATCGTGCAGCAGCCGGGCGCCTCCGGCAAGATCGTCGACTGGGCTCCGCTCATCGAAGCCGCCCACGCCCGTAAGGCTTTGGTCGCGGTCGGCGCGGATCTGCTTGCCATGACCATGATTACGCCGCCCGGTGAACAGGGCGCGGACGTATGTTTCGGCACCACACAGCGTTTCGGCGTACCGCTCGGCTTCGGCGGCCCGCACGCCGGATACCTGGCCGTGCGCAACGCGCATGCCCGGCAGCTGCCCGGCCGTCTGGTCGGGGTCTCGGTGGACGCGGACGGCAACAAGGCCTACCGGCTCGCGCTGCAGACGCGCGAACAGCACATCCGCCGGGAGAAGGCGACCTCCAATATCTGCACCGCGCAGGTGCTGCTGGCCATCGTGGCCGCCATGTACGCCTCCTACCACGGCGCGGACGGGCTGCGGTCCATCGCGCGCCGCGTGCACGGGCACGCCCAGTGGCTGGCCGCCGGACTCGGCGACGCCGTGGTGCACCAGCGGTTCTTCGACACCGTGCTGGTGAACGTGCCCGGCGGCGCGGAGGCCATCGTGGCCAAGGCCAAGGGACAGGGCATCAACCTGCGGCTGGTCGACGCCGATCACGTCGCCATCGCCTGCGACGAGGCCACCACCGACACCCATGTGGTCGCCGTGCTCGACTGCTTCGGCGTGGAGATTCCGGTCGGCCCCGAGGGCGCGCTGTTCCACGGGCAGCCGCGGCCGCACATCGAGGACCGCACCTCCGAATACCTGACCCACCCGGCGTTCACCCGGTACCGCACCGAGACGGCCATGCTGCGCTACCTGCGCGCGCTGTCCGACAAGGACATCGCGCTGGACCGCAGCATGATCCCGCTGGGCTCGTGCACCATGAAGCTGAACGCGGCCGCCGAGATGGAATCCATCACCTGGCCCGGGTTCAACCGCGTGCACCCGTACGCGCCCGTGGAGGACGCTCCCGGCCTCATCCGTCTGATCGAGGATCTCGAAGGCTGGCTGTCGGCGGTCACCGGCTACGACCGGGTCTCGTTGCAGCCCAACGCCGGATCCCAGGGCGAGTACGCGGGCCTGCTCGCCATCCGCCGGTATCACCTGGATCGCGGTGACTCGCACCGCGATACCTGCCTCATCCCGTCCTCGGCGCACGGCACCAACGCCGCCTCGGCCGCCATGGTCGGCATGCGGGTGGAGGTCGTGAAGACCCGCCCCAACGGTGACATCGACCTGGACGACCTGCGTGCCAAGATCGCCGACCATGCCGAGCGGCTGGCCTGCATCATGATCACCTACCCGTCCACGCACGGCGTGTACGAGCACGAGGTGGCCGAACTGTGCGCCCTCGTGCACGAGGCCGGCGGTCAGGTGTACGTCGACGGGGCCAACCTGAATGCCCTTGTCGGACTTGCCCGTCCGGGCAAGTTCGGCGGCGATGTCAGCCACCTGAACCTGCACAAGACCTTCTGCATTCCGCACGGCGGCGGCGGTCCGGGCGTGGGTCCGGTGGCCGTCCGCGAACATCTGGCAAAGTACCTGCCGGGTGATCCGCTGGAGGCCGGTTTGCACGCGGTGTCGGCCGCCAAGTACGGCTCCGCCTCCATCCTGCCCATCACCTGGTCCTACATCCGCATGATGGGCGCGGACGGCCTGCGCGCCGCCACCCTCACCGCCATCGCCTCCGCGAACTACATCGCGCGCCGCCTGGACGCGCACTTCCCGGTCCTCTACACCGGCGACAACGGCATGGTCGCCCACGAGTGCATCCTCGACCTGCGCGAGATCACCAAGCGCACCGGCGTCACCGTCGACGATGTCGCCAAGCGCTTGGCGGACTACGGCTTCCACGCCCCGACCATGAGCTTCCCGGTCGCGGGCACCCTCATGGTGGAGCCCACCGAAAGCGAAAACCTCGAAGAGCTGGACGCTTTCATCGACGCCATGATCGCCATCAAGGCCGAGATCGATCAGGTCGAGGCCGGTGTCTGGCCGGTCGAGGACAACCCGCTGCGCGGCGCCCCGCACACCGCGGCCTGCCTGGTCGGCGACTGGGATCACCCCTATTCCCGCGAAATCGCCGTCTACCCGCAGGGATTGGGTAATGCGCGCGCCAAGGTGTGGCCGTCCGTGCGCCGCATCGACGGTGCGTACGGCGACCGCAACCTGGTCTGCTCCTGCCCGCCGCTGGACGCCTACACCGACTGAGCACTCTCGTGAACACGCTGCGCCCCACCGGTTTCCGAATCGGTGGGGCGCGGTGCGTTCAGCGGCTCGTTCGATTCAACGGCTGACTGTCCAGAGACGGATGGTCTTGTCGCTGCTGGTGGTGGCGAGCAGCGAGCCGTCCGGGGAGAAGGCGGCGGCGTAGACGGCATCGGTGTGACCGGTGAGCGGGTCGCCGATCGGGGCACGGGACTCGATATCCCAGAGCCGGGCGGTCTGGTCGTCGCTGGTGGTGACCAGGGTGCCGCCGTCGGGGCTGAAGGCCACCGAGCGGATGCCTGCCGAGTGGCCGGAGATGGGGTCGCCCAGCTGTTTGCGGGTGCGGACATCCCAGATCCGGGCGGTGGCATCGGCGCTGTTGGTGGCCAGCAGGGTGCCGTCCGCGTTGAAGGTGATGGTGCGGACCCGGTCGGTGTGGCCGGTGAGCGGGTCGCTGATGGACTGGCGGGTGCGCAGGTCCCACAAGCGCAGCGTGGTGTCGAAACTCGAAGTGGCGACGGTGGTGCCGTCCGGGCTGAAGGCCACCGAACTCACCGCGCCATTGTGGCCGGTGAGCGAATCACCGGACAGGGCATGGGTTTTCAGAGATCGGAAACGTACGGTGCTGTCGCTGGCGGCAATGGCCAGCAGCGTGCCGTCCGGGCTGAAGGCGATGCCGTTGATGGACACCGAACCCTCGGTGAGGGTGTCGCCGGACTGGTGGCCGGTGGTCACGGACCACAGGCGGGCCGTGGTGTCGGCGCTGGTGGTCGCCAGCAGCGTGCCATCGGGACTGAAGACGACCGAGCGGACGCGATCGGTGTGGCCGGTCAGCGGCTCGCCCCGCTGGGCTTGCGCCTCGACATCCCAGAGCCGGGCCGTATTGTCGAAACTCGCTGTGGCGAGGGTCTTTCCGTCCGGGCTGAAGGCCACGGCGTGCACCAGGCCGGTATGGCCGCTGAGCACCGCCCGCAGCCGGGCGCCCGCCCCCGAGGAACGCGAGCCGTCGCGATCGACGAGCAGCGGGATCGCACCGGCCGCCGCGGCCACCGGCACCGCCACCGCGGCGGCGAACAGGAAGCGCCGTCGCGTCAGTGCGCGCGGCTTCGTGGCAGGGGGCGTAACCGGCGGGGGCGGAAGAGTATTCGGGTCCGACAAGATCGGATACGGCTGGGACGCGGAAGTATGCGGTTGTGGTCCAGAGGGGTACGGCTGGGGGCCTGAGGGGTAGGGCTGTTGCCCCGAAACCAACGGCTGGCGGCCAGAGGCGTACGGCTGAGGGCCGGAAGGCCGCGGCTGCTGCCCGGTGGTATACGGCTGCGGACCGGCGGGCAGCGGCTGCGGGCCGGAGGTGTACGGGTGGGGTGGCGCGGTGTGCGGTTGGGGCAGGCGCGGATTCGACTGCGGGCGAACCGGATCGGCCGGGTGGACGGCGGGATTCATCGTGGTCGGTGCGGTACGCGGTTGGTGGACGGCCGGATTCATCAGGGTGGGGGCCACGTACGGCTGTGGTGACAGCGGATCCGCCTGGGGGAGGGCCGGATTCGAGTCCGGGCGCACCACGGACGACACCGTGTTCGGCTGGCCGGAGGCCTCGATCGGGCGGGTGGGCGGCACCCGGTGGCGGGGGCCGGTGGTGTGCCCGGACTGCAGGGCCACATGCGCGGCGTGCGCCAGCGCCAGACAGGTCGGGTACCGGTCGGCGGGGTTCTTGGCCATGGCGATCGCGATGACCTGGTCGAAGCGGGCGGGCAGATCCGAGCGGACCGCCGTGGGCTGCGGCGGCGGCTGGCTGAGGTGGGCGTGCAGGATCGCGGCGAGGGTGTCGCGGGGGAATGGAACCGTATTGGTGAGCAGGCGGTACAGCGTGGCGCCCAGCGCGTAGACATCGGCGCGATGGTCGAGCACGCCGCCGGTGAGCAGTTCCGGGGCGGCGTAGGCGAAGGTGGCGCGTACCGACGCGGTCACCGTGGTCGGATCGTCGGAGGTGCGCGCGATCCCGAAATCGGTGAGGTAGACATGCGGCCGCCCCGCCCCGACCGTGGTCAGCAGATTCGCTGGCTTGACGTCGCGATGCAGCACCCCCTGCCGGTGCGCGTGATCGAGCCCCTGCGCCGCCTGGCCGATGATGTCCAGCGCGCGCTGCGGGGGCAGCGGGCCGCTCCTGAGCAGCTGCGCGATATCGGGCCCGTTCACATAGTCCATGGCGATCCACAGGTGATCGCCCTCCGCCCCGCGATCGTGCACCCGCACGATATGCGGATGCTGCAGCCGCGCAACAATATCCGCTTCCCGATGGAAATACGCCCGGGCCTCGGTGTCGCGCCCCAGCTCGGGCAGGAGAACTTTCAACGCCACATTCATCGGCAATCGAGGATGGCGTGCGAGATACACCGAACCCATCCCACCGGCGCCGATCAAACGTTGGATGGTGTATCCGGCGAATACGGCGCCAGGCTGCAATGTCACCCGGCCCCGCCCTCGCCCGCTCTGCTACGTCGACCCATACACCCGCCTTCGCTCGTGCACGTTGCCCGTGCAAAGCATTATCGCGTCAGCTGAGCTCCGCGGTAACGCGATGGCGAACCCCGCTGCCGCCCACCCGGTTCCGGCATCCGTGATCCACGGTCGGCTCGGGACGGTCGAACCCGGGCGATCCTGCCCGCGACCTGGGCATCGGTCGGCGAGCCGGATACCGCCTTCAGGTTCAAACGCGGAATCATTCCGACACCCGGCAGCTCTGACCTGCCGTCGAGGCGGGTCCGAGGGGCGGAGCGGTGACGGTCGGGGGCGCGGTTGTCGTGCTGGGCGGGGCGTCGGAGGGCTGGGTGGCCGCGACGGCGCAGGGCGGGAGCAGGTGCTGCCGGGTGAGGACCTGGAGTTGGACGAGGGCCTCGTCACGCGATCCGGTCGGGAGGCCGCGCGCCACCTGCACCTGGGCGGTGCTCACCAGATCGGTGACGAGCAGTTCCCGGCAGCCGGCGGGGAAACCTGCCCCGGGGTCCGCCAGATGGACGTCCCCGGCGCGCGTGACGCACACGGCTTGCTCGATCTCGTGCAGGCTGAAGCCGAGCAGCGCGGACGGGCTGCCCTGGAACAGCACCACGCGACCGCTCTGCTGGCCGACGTAATACTTGCCGTGGGTCATGAGGTAGGGGACGAGAAGCGCGGCGACGACCAGGATGCCCGCGACCGATCCGGCCAGCATCGCCCGGTTGCGCGCCCGGCGGCGCGGTGCGGGATGTGGACGCATCGCCGAAGGAGAAGGCCGGTCGGCCGGAGCCCCCGGCGGATAATCCGGTCCACCCGAAATCGAACCGCGCCAGATGATCTCGGTGCGCTCCGCCTCGACGGCGGGTGGACGATCGGTGGGCGGCGCGAGCGGTGGACCGTCCTCCGACCTCGCCGAATTCGCGGGGCCCTGCCCACTCGAATCACCGTCGCGCGCGCCTGCGGTGTCGGACACGCGCGGGTTCGCGGCACCGAACCTGCCGGGGAACGGTGCATCCAATAATGCCGCGGCCCAGCTCTCGTCGTCCGCGACCGGGCCCTGCACACGCCCGGCATCATCGAGAGTTCCCGCTGCGGCTCCGGACTCGCCGGTGAACGCCCCGCGACCGGCCGAGTCTCGGCCAGAGGGTTCGGTGTCGGCGGGGGAGGCGGCGTCATGGCGCGATCTGCTCTCGTCCGGGGTTTCGCCGCCGTCGGTTCTGCCGTCGCGGGGTCGGCCGGCAGGTTCGGTGCTGCGGTGGCCGGTGTGGGAGGCATTGTTGTGCAGTGCTTTTCGTGCCGCTACCGCCAGTGCTCGGCCGGATGGGAAGCGTTCGCCGGGGGCCTTGGACAGGGCGCGGTGCAGGACTTCGTCGAGAGTCGCGGGGAGGTCGGGGCGGTGGTCCGCCAGTGGGGGTGGGGTTTCGTTGAGGTGGGCGTGCATGACGGCGGCGAGGGAGCGGCGGGGGAAGGGGACGCGGCCGGTGAGGAGGTGGTAGAGGGTGGCGCCGAGGGAGTAGAGGTCGGCGCGTTCGTCGACCGGGTCGCCGGTGAGGAGTTCGGGGGCGGCGTAGGCGAAGCTGGCGCGGACGGCGGTGGCCGAGGCGGTGTCGTCCATCAGGCGGGAGATGCCGAAATCGCTGAGGTAGACGTGTTTTCGGTGGTTGACGGTGGCGATGAGGAGGTTGGCGGGTTTGATGTCGCGGTGCAGGACGCGGTGGGTGTGGGCGTGGTCGAGGGCGTCGGCGGCCTGGGCGACGATGTCGATCGCGACGGCGGGCGGCAGGGGGCCGCGCTCGAGGAGCTGGGCGGCGTCGCAGCCGTCGACGTAATCCATGGCGATCCAGAGGTAGTCGCCTTCGGCGCCGCGGTCGTGGACGGGAACGATATGGGGGTGTCGCATGCGGGCGGCGATATCGGCTTCACGTTCGAAGCGGGCGCGGTCCTGCGGGGTGCGGCCGAGTGCCGGGTCGAGCACCTTGAGGGCGACATCGATGGGCAGCCGGGGATGGCGGGCCAGATAGACCGTTCCCATTCCGCCGGCGCCGATCCGGCGGTGCACGATGTACCCGGCGAAGACGGTGCCCGGCTCGACCATCCGCGCTCTCGCCTCCCCCTCCGCCCCGGGACGTCGTGCGCGAATCGTAGCAGGCGGTATCCGGCAACCGCTGGTCCGGACGTGAACAGCACTGCGCCCCAACGACTTCGGCAGTCGCCGGGGCGCAGTCGGACAGCGGAGCCGGTCAGGCGTTGCTGGGCTTCCAGGTGGCGACGGCCCAGATCACGAACACATCCAGCGCGATGATCAGCAGCGACCACGCCGGATAATAGGGCAGCCACAGGAAGTTGGCGACGATGGACGCCGCCGCCAGCACGATCGCCGCCGCGCGGCCCCAGGTGGTACCCGCCATCAGGCCGACGGCCGCGATGACCACCAGGCCGCCGATGATGATGTGTGTCCAGCCCCAGCCCGTGGTGTTGAACTTGTACAGGTAGTCGTTGACATTGACGATGAGCAGATCATCGGAGGCAACCGCGGAGATGCCCTCGAGGATGGACAGCACACCGATGACAAACAGGACCACGCCCGCGGCGATCGATCCGCCCGCGGCGAAACCCTGTTTGACCGAGCTGCCCTCGGTGTCCGTGCTGTGCGCCATGATGTGTACCCCTTCGGTGGAGAATGGCTTTTCTCGAATCTCCCATGAGTTAGCTGGGAGTTCGCGAAGACATGCCGAAGGGGTTGCGCTCAGGGTGTGGTGAGCGCCTGCGACACCGCCGTGCCGAAGGCCAGGTCATTGCTGGTGGCCAGCTTGGTGTAGCTGCCGCCGGTGCGCTGCGCCAGGGTCTGCAGGGTCTGCGTGCCGGGGCCGTTGATCACGATGACATCGATGCGGACGGGCTTGGCCGGATCCATGGCGGCGGTGAGGTCGGCCAGCAGCTGATCACCGGTGACGGGGGAGTCGTCGTCGGGGCCGTCGGTGATGAGCAGGATCGAATTCGTGCGCGCGGCAGCGTATCCGGTGAGCGCGCTGCGGTAGGCGGCCTGCAGGGTGGGGTAGGTGCGATCGGTCTTGGAGGTGGAAGCCGTTGCCGTCGTGAGGGATTGGGTGAGCGCGGTGCGCTGGTCCACGGTCAGCGGCGCGGTGGGGGTGAGGATCTTGTACGGCGTGCTGCCGTCGAGGTTCTTGGCGTAGGCCCAGACGCCCATGCCGAAGTCGGGCGGCATCACGTTCATGGTGGAGACGAGCGCGCCGATGGAGTTGGCCAGGCGGGTGAGGCCGCCGTCCTGGGTGCTCATGGACGACGAGGTGTCGAGCAGGACGGTGGCCTGCACGCCGAGCACCGGATGCGCGAGGACCTGGTTCAGCTTCTCCAGCACCGCGCGCGCCGGGACGGCCGCCGTCGCCGGGGGCGCGGCGGCGAAACCGTTGTCGGTGAACAGCGTCGACTGTTCGGGGGCGCGCAGGAAGTCGGCGAAGAGCCCGGCCACCTGGTTCTGCGTGCGATCCACCCAGGAGCCGGAGATCTGGGCGGCCGGGTAGTCGGCCTGCGGGCCGTTGCCGGTGGGGCGGAAGGCGGTGAGCGCGGCCCGGCCTCGAATTTGCTGTTCGGTAGCGGCCACCGCGTGCATGGCGGCGTCGGCCTCGGGGGCGGCGTTCAGTGCCGTGAGGGCGGCCTCGGTGTCCTGCGCCGCGGGCGCACCCGCCGCCAGCCCGGAGATCGCCGACACCACCTGACCCGACCGGGCGGCCGTCTCATCGAGCGGATCGGTACCCGAGACACCCGAGCCGACCGCCGTGGCCACCCCGAGGGCGGTGGCACCGGACGGCATCGCCAGCCGCAGACCGCCCCACTGCGGCAGCCCGGCATTCGCGAGCGAACCCTGTTGCAGCGTGGGCAGATCCGCCCACGTCACCTTCGCGGACTCCAGCGCCTGACGCAGTTCGGCGGGCACCGCGAGCACGATCGGACTGACCGCGACCGGCGCGGGCGTGCCCTGCACCAGCCCCGGCACCCGCATGAGCTCGATGGACCGCGCCGAATCCGGAATCCACAGCGCGGGCTGCGCGCCCAGGGCCGGATCCCAGGTATTCGAGGCGAACGCCGCGGCCACCGCCGCCGACGGCTGTGGATTCACCGCCACCTGCGCGCAGTGATCCCGCACCACGGGCGCGGTCGCGTTGTAGCGGTCCGCTGCCGCCCGCACGGGTGCGGCGATCGCCGGATCCACCGTCACCGCGAGCGTCGTGGTCCCCTCGACACAGGACGCCGCCGCCGCACTGTCCTGCCTGTCGGCGCGTTGCTGCAGCCAGATCCAGCCGCCCACGGCCAGTACCAGCACGATCACCGCCACCACTGCGATAACCGGTCCCCTGCTGACACCCCGTGATCGGCTCGCGGCGCGATGAGTTCCCACGGCGATCAGTCTAAGTTGCGGCGATCTTCCACACCTGTACCAGCCCGTAACGCGAAAGCCGACCGGCATGGTATTGCGAAACAGCAGTGCCCCCGGACCGTTCGGTCCGAGGGCACTGGAATTCGGGGCTCCGGCCGGGGCGTACCACTGGTCCGCCTCCAGGTCTCGTTCCCGCCGCCGGGCGGCCTTGGGGTCCAGGGGTGGAACCCCTGGGAGACTCCAGAGAGTTATTCCCGAATCATCTTGCCGCGGTCGTACTCGTGCCCGCCCCACACACCGGACTGGCCGGTGCGGGTGGCGAACTCGCCGCACTCGCGGCGGATCGGGCAGCCGCTGCAGATGCTTCGCGCGTAGTCGAAGTCCTGCGAGGGGTAGGGGAACCACGCCTCATGGTTGGGGTCGCCCTGGCATGCGGCGTGCTGCCAGTAGTCCTTCGAATCGGAGATGGGGAGCAGATCCGCCAGGGTCGGCTCCGCCAGTGCAGTTTTCGTCATCGGATCTATCTCCTTTCATGTCCGATCACGCGATTCACGAAGCGGCCAGTTCCTTCCAGATCTGCCGCTGCTTTCTCTCCATGTCCTTGGGGGCCTTGGGCTCCCAGAGCAGTCGCATCCCGGCCTCCTCGGGAGTCCGGTCCGCCTTGTAGGTGTTGCACGGTCCGCACGCGGCGATCAGGTTGGCCCAGGTGTTCGGGCCGCCCTTGGACCGCGGGCGGATGTGGTCGACGGTGCGGGCCCAGCCGGCGCAGTACCCGCACCGGTAGGCGTCGCGCCGCAGGATGGCGGCGAGGGTGGCGCGGCTGTCGTCGTCGTGTACGAGGACCCGGTGCTCGAGATATACGTATCGGGTCAGCCGGATGGTTTCCGGCAGCGCGATCTCGACATGCTTCGAGCGGATGGGGAAGTGCGGCGCCTTGGCGGCCACCGTCTCGGCGGCGCCGCTGAGCAGCAGCACGACGGCACGTTCGGCGCGGATCTCGTGCAGGGCCTCGTAGGAGGCGTTCAGCACCAGCACTCCGCTGTGTATCCAGTTGTCTGCGGTTATCTCCGGGTCTTCGGCATGACGGGACAGCATGGGGCTCACCATGTTTCGTGCGAATGATGTGTCGTGAACGGGAAAGCAGGAAGGACGGAAGCCTCAGACGAGCGGGAGGAGGCGATCAGTGATCCGGGCGGCGCACAGGGTGCGCTCGGTACCGACCGCCATTGGCGCTCGCATGCCCTGCAACATCGGATTGTGTTCGGGGAAAACCGGATTCATCTGCCTCCTCCTTCCTGCTGTGCGTGACCCGAGGG
This sequence comes from Nocardia acididurans, assembly GCF_016741815.1. Taxonomy (GTDB): domain Bacteria; phylum Actinomycetota; class Actinomycetes; order Mycobacteriales; family Mycobacteriaceae; genus Nocardia; species Nocardia acididurans. The sequence goes on along the minus strand of NZ_JAERRJ010000002.1, from coordinate 443,268 downwards.
CGGGTCGATTGATCATCGTCGAAACATATGGTGGCACAACGGTCATGCCGTAGTCGCCTGATTTTTCGCCCCTGGGACCGGAGCCGTTACACTGTCGGGCTTTCGGTCGCACTGGTTCAACGGGCCGGGTTCCGGATTTGTTCCTGAGCTGGGCAATGTCAAAAATTGTTTACATGAAGTCTGGTTTTCTTTACACTCGACGCATGCCCTTCGAGGAGAAGCGAACCTGGATCCTGGGGATCGCGGCGGTCGTCTCGTATGCCGTCTACCTGGTGGTTGTGCTGGTGCGGGCGCGCGACACCGCGCTCGCGGAGGTGGCCTATGTCGCCCCGATGCTGTGGGCGATCGGCGGCAGCGTCGTGGTGTCGATCGCGGGGGCCGTCGTGGTGGCGATCGTCTCCCGCGACGACCGCAGTGACCAGCGCGACCGCGAGATCGACCGGGAGGGGGCGCGGATCGGCAACGCCTTCGTCACCCTCGCCGCGGTGGGCGCGCTGGCGCTGGCCATGACCGGCCGGGAAGCCTTCTGGATCGCCAACGCCATCTACCTCGGGTTCACCGTGGCCGCCGTGGTCAGCACCACCGCCAAGATCATCGCCTACCGGCGGGGGTTCTGGCCGTGGTGAAGAAGCCGACCAAGGTCACCAACAACATTCGCGCCCTGCGGTTTTCGCACGGCGAGATGACCCAGGCCGACCTCGCCGACCGGCTCGGCGTGACCAGGCAGACGGTCATCGCCATCGAACAGGGCAGGTACTCGCCATCCCTCGAGATGGCGTTCCAGATCGCGCGGGTATTCCGCACACCCCTCGACGACGTATTCGACTATCCGGAAGAAGAATCATGAAAGCCATTGCGCAACAGCGGTACGGCTCCACCGACACCCTCGAGTACACCGACGTCCCCGTGCCGGAGCCGGGCGCGGACGGTGTGCTGATCCGGGTCCGGACGGCCGGAATGGATCCCAGCGTCTGGCATCTCATGACGGGCACGCCGCTGCTGGCCCGCCTGGCGCTGGGCCTGCGCGCACCACGCCTTCCCATCCGCGGCTGGGATGTGGCGGGCGTCGTCGAGCGGGTGGGGCCGCGGGTGACGCGCTTGCGGCCCGGTGACGAGGTGTTCGGCACGGTCCCCGGCTCGTTCGCCGAATTCGCCTGCGCCCCGGAGAAACAGCTCGTGGTCAAGCCCGCCGAGCTGAGCTGGGAGCAGGCCGCCGCGCTGCCCACCTCCGGCATGACGGCCCTCGACGGGTTACGCCGGGTGGGCCGGATCCAGGCCGGGCAGCAGGTGCTGATCCTCGGCGCGGGCGGCGGTGTCGGCCATCTCGCGGTGCAGCTGGCCACGCATTTCGGGGCGCATGTCACCGGCGTGTGCAGTACCTCGAAGGCCGATTTCGTGCGCGGCCTCGGGGCCGAGCGCGTCATCGACTACACCCGCGAATCCCTCACCGGCACATACGATCTCATTCTCGATATGGCCGGCGCGCGCCCCATCGCCGAAACCCGCCGCCTGCTCACCGCCACCGGCACGCTGGTCCTGGGCGGCGGCGAGGACGACGGCCGCTGGTTCGGCCCGAGCGCCCGCAGCCTGCACGCCCTCTACCTGAATCCGTTCACCCGGCAGCGCCTGGTCGGCCTGCTGTCGCTGGCGAAACCCGAAACCCTGCGCGCCCTGGCCGATCTCGTCACCACGGGCGCGGTGCTGCCGCACATCGACCGCACCTTCGCCCTCTCCGAAGTCGCCGCGGCTGTCGACCATCTGGTGACCGCGCACCCCAAGGGCAAGATCGTTCTCGCCGTCTCCTGAGACGTCAGTCCGTGTAGTCGATGATCAGGTCGTACTCGTACCACTGCCCGTCGTGCGGGCTGTAGCTGTAGGACGCCTTCTTGGCTGTCGACACCCCCGCGGGCCCATTGGGCAGATGCGCGAACCCATCCCGGCTCAACATCCCCGGATCCTCCAGATGAAACTGACACCCCCCGGGAATCCTGGTGACCCGGCTGAACTCGTACACCCCGATCCGGGTCGAATCATCCGACTCCACACAGTCCGCCGCCGCCCGATCCAGCGCCGACCGCGACAGCAGCCACCCCGCCTTGTGCGGCACGCCCAGCCACAACACCGCCAGCGTGGTCACGAACAACACCGGCACCGCCGCACTCGGCCAGTACATCCGATAGTTCGCCCCACCGATAACCGCCACCACCAGCCACAACACGGCTACGACAGCCATCGGCAAGAACCCCGTGAACACCGCCTCCAAGGTCTCCCCGGTAGCCGCAACCCACATCACCCACAGCGAACCCGCCGCGCCCAGCACGACGAGCGCACCCATGGAAAGCCACCAGACCAGCGGTGTTCGCGGGCGGGGCGCCGGATACGCAGTCACGATCGCTCATCATGCCCGATCCACCCGCCGCCCCGAGCCCGGATCGAATGACTCGTTTCGGCCATCTCCGCCGCGCGGTCGCCCCGGCTGCCAACGCGGCCGCGCCGGTCAGGAGAAGTCGGCCAGGCGGGAGACCGGGAACGTGATCGAAAAGGGGACGGAGACCGGGTAAGGCGAATCCCCGGCCGAACCTTGTCGACCGGGGATTCGTTTCATGCGCGGGAGCGGATGGGGCCTACACGCACTTGGCGGCGGCCTTGGCCTCACGGCGGCGGCGGTGCAGGATCGGCTCGGTGTAGCCGTTGGGCTGCTTGGTGCCTTCGAGGACCAGTTCCTTGGCGGCCTGGAACGCGATGGAGGCGTTGAAGTCCGGGGCCATCGCGAAATAGGTCGGGTCGCCGGCGTTCTGGCGGTCGACGATGGGGGCCATACGCTCGAGCGAGGCGATGACCTCGGCCTCGGTGACGACGCCGTGGCGCAGCCAGTTGGCCACCAGCTGCGACGAGATGCGCAGGGTCGCACGGTCTTCCATGAGACCGATGTCCTTGATGTCGGGCACCTTGGAGCAGCCGACGCCCTGGTCGATCCAGCGCACCACGTAGCCGAGGATGCCCTGGGAGTTGTTGTCCAACTCCTGCTGCTTGTCCTCGGCGGACCAGTTGGTGTCCTGCGCGAGCGGGATCTCGAGGATCTCGTCGACGGTGGCGCGCGGGCCGCCCTTGGCGATCTCGGCCTGCCGCTTGAACACGTCCACCAGGTGGTAGTGGGTGGCATGCAGGGTGGCGGCGGTGGGCGAGGGCACCCAGGCGGTGTTGGCGCCGGACTTGGGGTGGCCGATCTTCTGGACCAGCATCTCCGCCATCAGATCGGGCATGGCCCACATGCCCTTGCCGATCTGCGCCTTGCCGGGCAGGCCGGTGGCCAGACCGGTGTCGACATTCCAGTCCTCGTAGGACTTGATCCACTGCTGGGCCTTCATCTCGGCCTTGCGGACCATCGGCCCGGCCTCCATGGAGGTGTGGATCTCGTCGCCGGTGCGGTCCAGGAAGCCGGTGTTGATGAACACCACGCGGTCCTTGGCGGCGTTGATGGACGCCTTCAGGTTGACCGTGGTGCGGCGCTCCTCGTCCATGATGCCGACCTTGAGGGTGTTGGCCGGGACGCCGATGACCTCTTCGATCCGGCCGAAGAGCTCATTGGTGAAGGCGACCTCGTCGGGGCCGTGCATCTTCGGCTTCACGATGTAGACCGAGCCGGTGCGGGTGTTCTTCAGCTGGGTGTCGCCGTTGAGCGCGTGCTTGGCGATCAGCGAGGTGACCAGGCCGTCCATGATGCCCTCGGGCACCTCGTTGCCTTCGGCGTCGAGGATGGCGTCGGAGGTCATGAGGTGGCCCACGTTACGCACGAACAGCAGCGAACGGCCGTGCAGCACAAGGTCACTGCCGTCGAGCGCGGTGTAGACGCGGTCCGGGTTCATGGTGCGGGTGAAGGTCTTACCGCCCTTGGAGACCTCTTCGGCCAGATCGCCCTTCATGAGGCCCAGCCAGTTGTGGTAGCAGAGGACCTTGTCCTCGGCGTCCACGGCCGCGACCGAATCCTCGAAGTCCATGATGGTGGTGACCGCGGACTCCAGCACCAGATCCTTGACACCGGCGGTGTCGGTGGACCCGATCGGGGATTCGGCGTCGATCTGGATCTCGATGTGCAGCCCGTTGTGCTTCAACAGGATCGAGGTCGGGTTGGCCGGATCGCCCAGGTAGCCGACGAGTGCGTCGTTGTCGGCCAGGCCGATGTCGGTGCCGTCCTCGAGGCCGACCACGAGCTCGCCGTCCTCGATCGAGTACTTGGTGGAGCCGACGTGCGAGCCGGTGATCAGCGGCACCGCGTCGTCGAGGAAGTTGCGGGCCCACTCGATGACCTTGTCACCGCGAACCTTGTTGTAGCCCTTGCCCTTCTCCGCGCCATTGGCCTCGGAGATGGCGTCGGTTCCGTACAGGGCGTCGTACAGCGAGCCCCAGCGCGCGTTCGCCGCGTTGATGGCGAAGCGGGCGTTCATCACCGGCACGACCAGCTGCGGGCCGGCCTGGGTGGCGATTTCGGCGTCCACGTTTTCCGTGCCGATCTGGAAGTCGGCCGGTTCGGGACGCAGGTAGCCGATCTCGGTGAGGAACTGCTTGTAGGCAGCCTTGTCGTAGCCGGCGCCGGGGTTGGCGCGGTGCCACTCGTCGATCTTGGCCTGGATGTCGTCGCGTTCTGCGAGCAGAGCCCGGTTGCGGGGAGCGAGGTCGTTGATGACGGCCTCGGCACCCGACCAGAACGCGGCGGAGTCTACGCCGGTACCGGGAAGAGCCTCGTTCTCCACGAAGTCGTGAAGGACGCGCGCGACCTGGAGCCCGCCGACCTGAATCCGCTCAGTCATCTACATGCCTCATTTCGAGAAGCCGGGTGGAAAAAGTACGCCCGTCATGTTACTCGCGGGTACCGGGTGCGCCCTCACCCCACCCTCCCCGGAGTGACCTATCGCATCCGGGCGCAAACCCTTGAATGTTCCGGGCGGTACATTTAATGTACTGCGCAGAACATTTCTGCGGCGCGAGATGCGAAGGTGCGGTGCATGGGAGAAGCGTTGTCCGGCAAGGTCGTTGTGGTCACCGGCGGCAGCCGGGGGCTCGGGCGCGAAATGGTGCTCGCCTTCGCGGCGACCGGCGCGGACGTCGTGATCGCCAGCCGCAAGATCGATTCGTGTGACGAACTAGCCACCGAGGTCCGCGAGAAATACGGGGTACGGGCGCTCGCGGTGGCCTGCAATGTGGGCGTGTGGGAGCAGTGCGACGCGCTCGCCGACGCCGCCTACGCCGAATTCGGCCGGGTCGACGTGCTGGTGAACAACGCGGGTATGTCGCTGCTGTACCCGAGTCTGGATCAGGTCACCGAGGCCATGTTCGACAAGATCATCGCCACCAATCTCAAGGGCGCGTTCCGGCTCTCGGCGGTGATAGGCGCGCGCATGGCACAGGCGGGCAGCGGATCGATCATCAACATCTCCTCCATGGAGGCCACCCATCCCGAACCGCTCGCGGTGCCGTACGCGGCGGCCAAAGCCGGACTGGAGACCCTCGCCAACGGGCTCGCGCACACCTACGGACCGGCCGTGCGGGTCAATACGATTCGCTGCGGGCCGTTCGACACCGATATCGCCAAGGCGTGGCCGCAGCAGATGCGCGACTACATGATCGAGCACACCGCTCTGCGCCGCATCGGGCAGCCCGCCGACATCGTCGGGGCCGCACTGTTCTTCGCCTCCGACGCCTCGGCCTACTGCACCGGCTCGGTGCTGAACCTCGACGGCGGCTGGCGGTGACCGCACAACCCGTACGCCGCCGCGGCCGCCCGCCCGCCTCGGAGGTGAACCCGGGGCAGACCCGCGAGCGGATCACGCGTGCGGCCATGGAACTGTTCGCGGAGAAGGGTTTTCACGCCACCAGCGTCGCCGAGATCGGCGACCGGGCGGGCATCCAGCGCGGGGCGCTGTACTACCACATCGGATCCAAGGAGGAACTGCTCTTCCAGATCCGGCGCAACTACACCCAGATCATGTTCGAGGCGGCCGCCGCCATCGCCGACGGTGACGACGATCCGATGACCAAGCTGCGCAATCTGATTCGCAGCCACGTGCGGTTGATCATCGAGCATCAGTACGAGGTCGCCATCGCCCTGCGCGACGCGGGCGCGCTCACCGCCGAACGCGAGCGCGACCTTGCGCACCTGCGCGACGGCATCCAGAACTGCTGGCAGCGCGTGCTCGACGACGGCCACGCGGCCGGTGTGCTGCGTACCAGCGATCACGTCGTCGGCAACAGTCTCGTCGCCATGCTGAACATGGTGAGCGCCTGGTACCGCACCGACGGGGCCTACACCCCCGATCAGATCGCCGACATCCTCATCACCACCATCCTCGACGGCGTCGCCACGACCCGGAACAAGTGAAAGGCTGACCATGGCTTGGGATTTCGACACCGATCCGGAATACCAGAAGAAGCTGGACTGGGTCGCGGAGTTCGTGCGCACCGAGGTGGAGCCGCTGGATCTGCTCTATCCCGAACCCTACGACCGCAAGAACCCCGAGATCCGCGCGCTCATGAAACCGTTGCAGGAGAAGGTGAAAGAGCAGGGCCTGTGGGCCTGCCACCTCGGCCCCGAACTCGGCGGCCCCGGCTACGGGCAGGTGAAACTGGCCCTGCTCAACGAGGTCATCGGCACCTCCAAGTGGGCTCCGCTCGTCTTCGGTTGTCAGGCACCGGATTCCGGCAACGCCGAGATCCTCGCCCACTTCGGCACGCCGGAGCAGAAGGCGAAGTACCTGCAGCCGCTGCTCGATGGTGAGATCGGCTCCTGCTATGTGATGACCGAACCCACCGGCGGCTCGGATCCGACCGCGTTCAAGACCTTGGCCGTGCGTGACGGCGACGACTGGGTCATCAACGGCGAGAAGTGGTTCAACTCGGCCGCCGAGTTCGCCACCTTCCACATCGTCATGGTGGTGACCGATCCCGAAGCGCCGCCGCACCAGCGGCTGTCGATGTTCATCGTGCCCGCCGACACCCCCGGCCTGGAGATCGTCCGCAACTTCACCGTGCCCGGATTCTCGGAAAACGAAGGGCACCTGAAGTTCACGAACGTCCGCGTCCCCTCCGACGCCCTGCTCGGCGCGGAGGGCCTCGGCTTCATCGTCGCCCAGACCCGCCTCGGCGGCGGCCGCGTCCACCACGCCATGCGCACGGTCGCCATGGTGCGCAAGGCTTTCGACATGATGTGCGAGCGCGCGGTGTCGCGCCCCATGCGCAAGGGCGTGCTCGGCGGCCTGCAGATGACGCAGGAGAAGATCGCCGAAGCCTGGATCGAGATGGAGCAGTTCCGGCTGCTGGTGCTGCGCACCGCCTGGCGCATCGACAAGGAGCAGGACTACCGCAAGGTCCGCCACGACATCGCCGCCATCAAGGTGGCCATGCCGAAGGTCATGCACGACATCGCCCAGCGCGCCATGCACCTGCACGGGGCTATCGGTGTCAGCACGGATCTGCCGTTCGTGGACATGATGAACTACGCGCAGGTCATGGCCATCGCGGATGGCCCGACCGAAGTCCACAAGATCACCCTCGCAAAGGAGATCCTGAAGAACTACGAGCCGGGCGACCCGGTGTACCCCAGTGGTTTCCGGCCCGCCCTGCGGGAGAAGGCGCGGGAGCTGGTCGCCCAGCGCCTCGAGCACACCGTCGGAAACCTCTGAGCGAGGGCACAACCCGTCGCGAGATCACCTCGGCGCGGTCGCGGGCTCCGCGGCCGCGTCCGGGGTGCTCGGCCACCAGATACGCGGACCCACCAGCCGGAACAGTGCCGGAATGATCAACGTGCGAACCACGAAAGTATCCAGCACGATACCGATTCCGACGACGATGCCGAGCTGGGTGAGCGTGATCAGCGGCAGCACGCCCAGCACCGCGAACACCGCCGCGAGCACCAGACCCGCGCTGGTGATGACCGCCCCGGTGGCGGAGACGGCGCGCACCATGCCCTCGGTGGTGCCGTGCGCCGGCGTCTCCTCCAGCGCCCGGGTGGTCAGGAAGATCGTGTAGTCGACACCCAGCGCGACCAGGAACAGGAACGCGAACAGCGGCACACTCGTATCCAGCGCCGGGAACCCCGCCAGATGCACGCCGATCCAACTGCCCAGCCCGAGCGCGGCCAGTGCACTCAGCACGGTCACCGTGATCAACAGCAGCGCGGCCGGGACCGCGCGCAGCACGACCAGCAGAATCAGACACACCACGACCAGAATCAACGGGACGACGACCCGTTGATCCCGCGCCGCCGCCGAACTCGCATCGAGCGCACGCGCATCACCACCGCCCACCAGCGCCTCCGCATCGGGAACCGCGGCCAAGCTCGCCCGCAGATCCCCGATCAGCTCGGCGGAACGATCCGAGCCCGGAGCAGCATCCAGAACCACCGCCCACCGCGCCAACTCGATGGGCGTGGTGCCCGGAGGCGCGGAATCGTTGGGCGCGTTGTCGGTTCTCGTGGTGCCGGTCTGTGCGGCGCGAACTACGCCGGGCTGCGCGCTGAGTCGGGCCTGGACGGCCTCGGCGGCGTCGGCGCGAGCTACCACGACCGTCTGGTCGGCGGTGCCGCCGGGGAAATAGGTTGCGAGAGTGTCGAATCCGGTGACCGATTCGGCGCGCAGCCGGAATTGCTCGGTCTGTGAGAGTCCGACGTCGACGGTGAGCAGTCCGGCCGCGCACACCGCGAGCGCGGCCGTGGCCGACAGCAGGACCGGCACCGGCCGCGCGGTGACCCGAGTCGCGATGGTGTGCCAGATGCCCTGCTCGGCCAGCACGGTGCCGTCGGGACGGGGCACGAAGGGCCAGAACACCTTCCGGCCGCACAGCGCCAGTGCGGGTGGCAGTCCTGCCAGGACGAACACCACGGCCGCCAGCAGTCCCGCCGCCGCCAGCACACCCAGGCTGCGGGTGGAGGGCACGGTGGCGAGGGCGAGCACCAGCAGCGCCGCGACCACGGTCAGATTGCTGGCCACGATCGCGGGACCGGCCCGCCGCACGGCCTGCCGCAGGGCGAGCCGGTGATCGGACTCACGATGCAGTTCATCGCGATAGCGCGACACCAGCAGGAGCGCGTAATTCGTGCCCGCGCCGAAGACGAGCACACTGGTGATACCCGAGGTGGACCCGTCGAAGGTCAGCCCGGTCGCGCCGGCCAGCCCACCGCCGACCCCGATCGCCACCCGATCGGCCAGTCCGATGATCAGCAGCGGCAGCAGCCACAGCACCGGCGAGCGGTAGGTCAGGATCAGCAGCGCCGCCACCACGATCGCGGTCACCGCCAGCAGGGTGGCATTCGCGCCCGAGAACGAGTCGGCGATATCGGCCGCGAAGGCCGGGCCACCGGTGACCTCGAGCGTCAACTCGGCGGGCAGCCCGTCGCGAGCGTCCCGGCGCAGCTGCTCGATCCGCTCGACGAGCGGAAAACCGTTGAGCTCGGCGGGAATCGGAATCTGCGCGATCACCGCCCGGCCGTCCTGCGCGGATATCTGCGCGGCCTTGTCCTCGGGAGTCCGCGCCGCGGGCGTTTGTGAGGTGGCCGCGCCGGTTGCTGCACGTGTCACCGCGGCAGCCGCGGCGGCACGGTCGGCGTCGCTCAGGACGCCGCCGTCGGCCCGGGTCGTCACGACGATGGCCGGGGCGGAACCGGCGTCGGGAAACTGTCGCAGCGCCGCGTCGATGCGCACGGATTCGGCGGTGTCGGGGAGGGATCGTGGGGCAGAACCCGCGGAGTCGTTGCCGCCGAGTCCTGCCATCAGGGCGCCGGCGGCGACGAACAGTAGTACCAGCACCAGCCACGACCTGCGGCCGGTGACAAGGGCCGCGTATCGATCCCAGATCCTCACGCGGCAAATATCTCAGATTCTTAAATGTTAAGCAACGGAGAGAATCGGTCGCCGGTTTAGGCTGGCCGAGTGACTGAACGCGATTCGACGCCCGCCCCGACCGGATCGGCCACGGCGGACGAGCGTGCGATGCTCGAGCGTGAGATCGCCGCCGACCTGCGTGCGCTGACCGCCGTCTCCGAGCAACTCGGTCACGCCTTCGCCCGATCGGAAAACCTGCGCCCCAACGACTTCCGTGCCCTGCTGCACGTCGCCACCGCGGAATTCGAGGACCGCCCCCTCACCCCGGGCCAGCTGGGCAAGCTGATGGGCATGTCCTCGCCCGCGGTGACCTATCTGGTGGAGCGCATGAGCGAATCCGGCCATCTGCGCCGCGCCGCCGATCCGGGCGACCGCCGCCGCGTCATCCTGCACCACGACGACGCCGGTCGGGCCGCGGCCGAGAATTTCTTCCTGCCCCTCGGCAGGCGCACCCGCGCCGCTATGGACGGATTCTCCGATGCCGAACTCGACGCGACCCATCGCGTATTGGGCGCGGTGATCGAGGCGCTGCGCGCTCATTTCGATGCCGTCACCATGCCGGCGAACGCGACGCCTGCCGACCCGGCCGCGAATTCGGCACCGGCGGTCCCGGGCGCCGAGATGTGACGGAGGTGTGACGGGGCGGCGAATGGCCTGGCACTCGCGCCGCCGGTGCGGTTCGATCAGGTGCAACAGGTCTGAGGAGGCTGCCCATGTCACGGGTGCGAAGGATCGTTCGATCGCCGATCACGTGGGTGGTGACGGGCATACTGGTGGTCGTCCTGGCGGTCGGCACGGTGTACGCCGCCCCCTGGAAGCTGTTCACCAGCAAGACCGTTGTGGAGGCGGTGCCCACCGCGACCGCTCCCGCGACACCCGGTGTATCCGCTTCCGCGGTATCCGAGCCGCGCACGCTCTACACCGGCACGCTGATCTCGCACGAGCACGAAACCAGCGGCACCGTCTCGGTCTTGCGGCTCGCCGACGGCCGCCGCGTCCTGCGACTGGAGGATCTCGACACCAGCGACGGGCCGGACCTGCGCGTGTACCTCAGCGACGCCGCCGTCGTCGAGGGCCGCGACGGCTGGTTCGTCTTCGACGACGGCCAGTACGCCGATATCGGAAAGCTCAAGGGCAACAAGGGATCCCAGAACTACGAGATTCCCGCTGAGGTCGACCTGGCGCAGCTCGGCAGCGTCAGCATCTGGTGCGTGCGCTTCCACGTCTCCTTCGGCGCGGCGGAGCTGAAGGCGGCCTAGCGCCGGTGCTCGAGCGGCGATCACGCCGCCGGCGAGCGAAAGCCGGTCAGGCCGTGCGTGGTTCGATCCACAGCGCCTCGGCGAGCGCGCACAGCTCGCCGTCGGCGGTGGAAAGTGCCACGCCCACAGTGTGTTTGCGCCCATCCTGCCCGATCGACCAGGCATGCGAGATGTAATCGGCACCCGCGAGCACCGGGCGCACCTGGGTGGCCGTGAGCGCGGCGGTGAACGCGCCCTGGCCCATCTTGGAGAACACCCACGCGGCGATCCCGCCGGGGCAGTCCAGCGCCGACCACACATTCGCGGTGGTCACCTCGCCATTCTCATCCGCCAGTGCGGCGTCGGGCGTCCAGGCCGCCGCCATGAGGGTGCCGTCCGGCGTCGACCACGGGAACAATCGCAGCCCGCGACCGGGTTCGCACAGCACGCCGCAGCCGTAGCAGTCCGTCACCACCCGTTTCGGCGAGGTGAGCGCGGCCTCGGTGGCGGTCTTCGCATCGTCCCATGAGGGCGCGGGCCGGGGGGTGACCGCCAACGACGACGCCGCGGCTTCCACGAGCAGCATGCCGCCCGCGTCGGCCAGCACCGCGCGGCCGTCGCCGGTCGTCTGGAGCAGCAGGGGTGCGCCGACCGACACGGCACGGCGGAAATCCACACGCATCGCGGGTATTCCAGCAGCCGGGTCGTGATCGGTGGAACTGTGGTCGGCCCGAGCGATGGTGGCGTGGCCGGGGAGATCGGTGGTGCTGCGGGCGGCGAGGTCGGTGGTGCTGTGGGCGGCGAGCAGACCCGCGACGTACCCGCCGAACGCGATATCCGGATATCCGTGCACGTGATCGGCAATGGTGAGGGGCCGTGCGTCGATCATGCTGTGAATCAACCTCTCCCGGCTCGTCGGCCGTTCGAGATCGACGATACCGAGCCCGGTGACGGATCGGCGAACGGGATCAGGACAGTGGCGCTGCCCCGCGCTGCGCCAGGATGACCATCATGAGCCCGGCCTCCTGGCTCTGCTCGGTGATCATGCCGCGCACGGTCTCCTTCACCGGACCGGATTCGAGCAGTTCGTCGGCGGCCTCGGCCATGCTCACCCCGCCGGTGTGATGGCGCAGCATGAGTTGCACGAATAGGGTTTCCGCCGCCTCACCCCGTGCCGCCGAGAGCGCGTCGAGCTGTTCGGTGGTGGCCATTCCGGGCATGGTGGCATCCGAATCATGGTGTCCCGCATGGTCGTCGCCCATCCACGCCATCGGATGCGCGGATGTGGTCGAGGCGTTGGCCAGGCGCAGCCAGCCGAGCATGGTGCCGATCTCCACGTGCTGGGCATCCGAAATCTGCTGTGCCAGTAGCCGGATACTCGGATCGACGCCGGAATCCAAGCGCTGCACCATGATCAGCGCCTGCTGATGGTGCGACACCATGTCCTGGGCGAATCCGACCTCGGTGGGCGTGAGCACCGGCGGCGCGGAATGATCCTCCGGGATCACGTATGGCCGCAGCATGATTCCGGAGGCGATCAGTAGCAGCGCGAGCATGCCGAGCAGTCCCGCGCGTATCCAGCGTCCGGTGTTCACGTTCCCACTCCAGCGTCGTCCCAGCCCTTGCCGCGCCCTGTGGTCACGGTTACATCTCGAAACCATAACGCATAAATCGGCCGGTCGCGTAGTTGTGAAAGCGACATGCCGAGACCGCACCGAGTCCGAATTTACAGGTAACTCTCAGTAACAGAAATGTCCGATTTCAGCGATATACAGTGCATCTGCTCGCTCTGTGTCACCCCATCCCCGGAGGATTCGATGATCAGAAACGCAAGCCTGCTCCTGCTCGCCACCGCGATTCCCGCACTGGCCCTCACCGGCTGCTCGAAGGACGATAACAAAGACACCGCCGCCGCGACGACGTCCACCACGGCGCCGACCACGGTGACGAACGACGGCGACGACCCCGGTGAGCCCAACGGCGGCACCCGCATCCCCCTCGGCCAGACCAAGGTCGTCATCGCCCCCGCCGATGCCGTCCTCGACATCAAGGGTCTGCGCGACTGGACCGCCGCGGACCTCACCTGCACCGCGGTCACCGAATCCGGCACGGCGCTCGAACTCCTCCCACCGCCCGCCGACGCCCAACCCGAAGAGGCCGCACACGGCGGCACCTGGATGCCCCTCTGGACCGTCGGCGCGGCACCGGGCCCGGTCACCATCGGCTGCAAGGCCGTCGACAACCGAATCCCCAACGCCGACACCAGCTTCGTCCGCGTAGTCCCACGCGGCCTGATGCTCGGCCAACCCTGATCGGTTGCTACAGCGGCAGATCCATCACGTCGAGTGCCGCTCGGCGCTCCCGGTGGCCGCCAGCAGGTCGCGGCAGGCGGTGAGCAGGCGGGCGCGGAGGGGTTCGGCGCGGGCGACGATGTCGGCTTGGGCGCGGACGTATTCGGCTCGGCCGGAGGGGGTTTCGATGCGGATCGGGTCGTAGCCGTAGTCGAGGAGGTCGTAGGGGCTGGCTTTCATGTCGAGTTCGCGGGCGGCGCAGGCCAGTTCGAAGCAGTCGAACAGGAGGTCGGAGTCGATCAGGGGGGTCAGTTTGAAGCCCCACTTGTACAAATCCATGTTGGCGTGCAGGCAGCCGGGCTGTTCGCGGTCGATCTGGTCGGCGCGGGTGAGCGGTTCGATATTGAGAGGGACGGCGGCGGGGGTGAAGAAGCGGAAGGCGTCGAAGTGGGTGCAGCGCAGCTGCATCGATTCGACGACCGCGTCGGTGCCGGCGCTGCCCAGGCGCAGGGGGACCTGCTGGTGGCGGACGTCGTCGGTTTTGTAGACCATGGCCCACTCGTGCAGGCCGAAACAGGAGAGCTGCGTGGGGCGCGTCGCGGTGGACTCCAGGAGTTTCGCGACGAATTCGATGGTGTCGCGGCGCTTGTCGAGGAAGCTCGGGTCGGCGGTCCAGGCCGTGCTCTCCGGTGACGGCGAGACCTGGTGGTAGCCGCGGAAATCCGCGTAGTCGCGGGCCTGTGTCAGCGCCACCCCGAAGCCCGGGTGCCAGCGTTTGAGCTGGGCGGGCTTGTGGCCGTAGTAGGTGAACAGGAAGTCGATCACCGGATGTTTCGAGCCTTCCGCCCGCCGCGCCAGGTAGGGGCCGACGAGGGCCTCCACCCGGGCGCGGTGGGCGGCTGCCCGGGCCCGCCAGTCCGGGCCCGAGAGCAGGTGCAGGTCAACGGTGTTCATGAACTACTCGGCGATGCGGTGGGTGGCGTCGCGGACGGTGCCGACGAATTCCTCCACCAGATCCTCGAGGGCGGCGATGCCGACGGTGTTGCCGCGGCTGTCGACCACCCGGCCGAGATGGGAGTTGGTGCGGCGCAGGCGGGCCAGGGCCTCGAAGAGGGTGGTGCCCATGCTCACCGTCGGCAGGGGGCGGATATCGGTGCGGGGGATCGGCGTGGCCGGGCCCGCGTCGTCGTCGGCCACCAGGTCGAGGACATCCTTGACGTGCAGGTAGCCGACCAGGGAACCGTCCTCGGCGCGCACCGGGTAGCGGGAGAAACCCGTTTCGGCGACCGCGGATTCGATATCGCCGAGGGTGGTGCCGTCCCCGCGCAGCGGGACCGACCGGGTCTTCGCCAGCGGGACCATGATGTCGGCGACGATCCGGTCCGAGGAGCCCAGCGCCTGGGTGAGGCGACGGTGCTCCTCCTTGTCCAGCAGGCCCTCGGAGTGGGATTCGCCGAACATCTCGGCCAATTCCACCTCCGACACCGTGGAATCCAGCTCGTCCTTCGGCTCGATGCGCAGCATCCGCAGCGTGAGGTTCGCCGCCAGGTTGTAGACGGCGATGAGCGGCCGCGCCAGCCGCAGCCACGCCAGATGCAGCGGAACCAGCAGCAGCGCGGTGCGTTCCGGCCCGGCCAGCGCGATGTTCTTCGGAATCATCTCGCCGAGCAGGATGTGCAGGATCACCACGATGGTCAGCGCCAGCGCGAACGAGATCGGATGCAGCAGCGAGTCGGGCACGCCGAGCAGATCGAACGGGCCCTCCAGCAGATGCGCCACCGCCGGTTCGCCGACGCGGCCCAGCAGGATGGAGCAGATGGTGATGCCCAGCTGCGCCGCCGCCAGCATCATGGACAGGTTCTGCGCCGCCTCGATCACCGTGTTGGCGCTGCGCTTGCCCTGTGCCGCAAGGGCTTCCAGGCGGTCGCGGCGCGCGGAGATGAGCGCGAACTCCGCGCCCACGAAGAAGGCGTTGCCCAGCAGCAGGAATACCGTGAGCAGGATCGCGTACACGTCACCCATGGCTGTGCTCCCAGATCGCGAGGGCGTCGGCGTCCACCGGCCGCAGCAGGACGCGGTCGATGCGGCGGCCGTCCATGCGCTCCACCTTGGCTATCCATCCGCCTCGGGTGTGCGGATCGAAGGTCGGGTGATTGCCCGGCTGCGGCAGCAGCACCTCGTCCCCGGCCACCGGGATGCGGCCGAGTCGCTCCAGCACCAGCCCGCCCAGGGTTTCGTATTCCCCTTCGGGTGCGTTGTAACCCGTTGTGCGCGAGACCTCGTCGATGCGCAGCAGGCCCGAGCAGTTCCAGCCGGTCGGGGTGCGGCGCACGTCGAGTTCCTCCTCGTCGTGCTCGTCGCGGACATCGCCGAGGATCTCCTCGATGATGTCCTCCATGGTGACGATGCCGGCGGTGCCGCCGTACTCGTCGACCACCAGCGCCACCTGCATGCCGTCGGCGCGCACCCGCTCGAGCACCTCGTCACCGTCCAGGGACGCGGGCACGATCGGCACCGGCTGCGCGATGTCCTTCAGCTTGACGGTGCGGCGCGCCGACACCGGGTGCAGGAACGCCTGTTTGATGTGCACGACGCCGAGCGTGTTGTCGAGATCGCCCTCGATGACCGGGAAGCGCGAGAACCCGGTGTCGTGGGCGGCGCAGATGAGATCGGCGATGGTGGCGTCGCGATCCAGCGCCTCGATCTTCACGCGCGGGGTCATCAGCTCCTCCGCACTGCGATCACCGAATTGCAGTGAGCGGTCCACCAATTGGGCGGTGCGCTGATCCAGCGCACCGTGCAGCGCCGAGGTGCGCACCAGCGACCCCAGCTCCTGCGGAGACCGCGCCGACCGCAATTCCTCGGCCGGTTCGATGCCCATACGGCGCACGGCCCAGTTGGCCGCCCCGTTCAGGAAATTGATCATCCAGCCGAAGACCGTCGAGAAGGCGATCATCGGCCCGGCCGTCCAGCGCGCCGTGGACAGCGGCGCCGCGATGGCGATGTTCTTGGGCACCAGCTCGCCGTAGATCATGGACAGCGAGGTCGCCAGAATCAGCGCCAGCGCCAGCGAAACGCCGTGCACGGCAGGGCCTTCCAGCCCGATCGCGCCGAAGGCGGGCTCCAGCAGGCGGGCCAGCACAGGTTCGGCGATATAGCCGGTGATGAGCGTGGTGATGGTGATGCCCAGCTGTGCGCCGGACAATTGGAAGGACAGGGTGCGATG
Organism: Nocardia acididurans; assembly: GCF_016741815.1. GTDB lineage: Bacteria > Actinomycetota > Actinomycetes > Mycobacteriales > Mycobacteriaceae > Nocardia > Nocardia acididurans. The sequence continues at coordinate 426,641 of NZ_JAERRJ010000002.1, read as the reverse complement.
CGCCTGGCGTACCTGCCGGGCCCGCATATCGCCCTCGCGGGCGTGCGCCTCCACGGTGCTGCGTTCCAGTGCGGTGAGCGAGAATTCGGCCGCCACGAACAGTGCGGTGCCCGCGGTGAGCGCGATGAAGCCGAGCAGGCTTGCGATGGTGAGCACGACTGACACTGTCAGCACCACCCGGATATTCGGGGTGGCTGGTCAACGGTTGCGCCGGGTTTGTCACCCGGCTCGGTAGAGGAGCCCTCCTGTGCGGCGCCCTCGGACGCGGGTGACAACTGGTTCCTTTCGCAGGGTGACATGGTGCTCGTGAGGGAGCGGAGATCGAGATGATCAGGCTCCGGTAGCGCCCATGCTACCGGGAACCTGTCCAGGAGTGCGCGACCGGTCCGGACGCGGGAAACCGGCGGGTCCGCACGGGACTCCGCCGGGTTCGTCCGATTCGCTGGTTACCAGCCCGACGGCAGCGGACGGCCCTCGGCGAAACCGGCGGCCGACTGCACACCCAGGATGGCGCGCTCGTTGAACTCCGCGAGGGTGCGCGCGCCCGCGTAGGTGCAGGAACTGCGCACGCCGGAGGTGATGTGGTCGAGCAGATCCTCGACACCGGGACGCTCGGGATCCAGCCGCATGCGCGAGGAGGAGATGCCCTCCTCGAACAGCGCCTTACGGGCCCGATCGAAGGCGGAATCGGTGGCGGTGCGCGCCGCGACGGCCCGCTTGGACGCCATGCCGAACGACTCCTTGTAGCGGTTGCCGTCGCGGTCGATGCGCAGATCGCCGGGCGACTCGTAGGTGCCCGCGAACCACGAGCCGACCATCACATTGGCCGCGCCCACGGCCAGCGCCAGCGCCACGTCACGCGGGTGGCGGACGCCGCCGTCGGCCCACACGTGCTTGCCGAATTCCTTTGCGGCGGCGGCACACTCGGCCACAGCCGACAGCTGCGGGCGGCCCACGCCGGTCATCATGCGGGTGGTGCACATGGCGCCGGGGCCGACACCCACCTTGATGATGTCCGCACCGGCCTCGATCAGGTCGCGGGTGCCCGCGGCCGAGACCACATTGCCCGCCACCAGCGGCACGCCCAGGTCCAGGGCCGCCACCGAACGCAGCGCCTCGATCATCTTGGACTGATGCCCGTGCGCGGTATCCATGACCAGCACATCGGCGCCCGCGTCGACCAGGGCCTTGGCCTTGGCCGGGACGTCGCCGTTGATGCCGACCGCGGCGGCGATGCGCAGCTTGCCCTGCGCGTCCACGGCCGGCTGATAGATGCCCGCGCGGACCGCGCCGGTGCGGGTCATGACACCCGCGAGGCTGCCGTCGGCGTGCACCAGCACGGCCAGATTCGCGTGCTTGGCGTAGAGCAGGTCGAAGATCTCGCGCGGCTCGGCATCGGCCGCGGCGGTCACGAAATTGGTGTCCGCCACAGTGCTCAGCCGGGCGAAACGGTCCACGTCGGAGCAGGACTGCTCGGTCACCACACCGACCGGCTTACCGTTGTCCACCACGATGACCGCGCCGTGCGCGCGCTTGTGGATCAGGGCCAGCGCGTCCGAGACGGACTGCTCCGGATCCAGCGTCACCGGCGTGTCGGCGGTCAGCGAGCGGCTCTTCACGAAGGCGATGGTGTCGGCGGCCGCCGCGATCGGCAGATCCTGCGGCAGCACCACGATGCCGCCGCGGCGCGCGACCGTCTCGGCCATACGACGGCCGGACACCGCGGTCATATTCGCGACCACGATCGGGATGGTGGTGCCGGTGCCGTCGCTCGTGGAGAGATCGACGTCGAACCGGGACGTCACATCCGTCCGGCTGGGGACCAGGAAGACATCGTCATAGGTCAGGTCGTAGGGCGGGTTCTGCCCAGGAAGAAACTGCACGTTGTTTGCCGCCTCATGGATCGACGTGGGTATTCGTGTTCTCCATGCTTCGATAGCAGGTAATTGCACGAAATAGCCCGAAGGCCGCTACCTGGTGTCACGCATGCAACGCACCAGTGTAGTCGGCCCCGGAACAGCTAGCGTCCAGCCGTGCCGCCGAAGAAACCGGTGAGCACCGGCGTGAGCAGATCGGTCCGGCTCATGATGTCGTAGTGGGTGGTGGCCGGGATCACTTCCAGGCGCGCGGTTTTCCCCAGCCTGGCCACCATGTCGACGGCGTGCTCACGGCGGAGGGCATCCGATTCGGCGGTCAGGACCAGGGTGGGAGCCTTGACGGCCGGCAGCTGCGCGGTCCAGTCGTAGTCGGTGACCAGGAGCTGGCGCGTCTTGGTGACCAGGGCCGTCCAGCCGTTCGGATCGGGGGCGACACCCGTATAGATCTGGTACATCGGCGTCGAGCGCATGGCTTCGGCGTCCATGGCGGCCATGCCCGCGCGCATCTCCGGCAGCCATCCGTCCGAGCGATAGGGCGCGGAGACGACGCCGAGGGCGCTCACCTGATCCGGGTGCCGGGTCGCGATCTGCAGGGCCACGCCGCCGCCCAGGGAGTAGCCGAGCACATCGGCCTGGCCGAGCCCGAGATGGCCGATCAGACCGGCGATATCGTCGGCCATCGATTCGAATCCCATCGGGCGATCGAAATCCGGGGTGCGGCCGTGGGCCTGCAGATCGACCGTGATCACCCTGCGGGACTTCGCCAGTTCGGGAACCAGAGCGCCGAAGGTGGGTTCACTGCTGATCAGGCCGCCGTGCAGGAGAATCAGCGGTCGCCCGGTGCCCTGGCTGGCGTAATAGATTCTGTTGCCGCCTATTTCGGCGTAGAAACCGGTGCCGTCGGCGCTCGGCGCGTCCGCGGTCCGCGATTGTGTGGTGGACGGGCCGGCCGAATTCTCAGTGTCCGTGCCACAACCGGACACGAGCAGTGCGGTCAACAGCGCTGCGGCACATGCCTTGAGACCTGTTTTCATAATTGCGTTTTCTCTCTTGCTTCGATGAAATTCAGTGGGCGAACTGCTTTTCGAGGAATACGCCCGCGGGCGGTGTGAGGATGCCGATATCGGGATTGTGACTGAGCTTCGGCAATTCCTCGTGCCGGGCATCGGGCAGGACGGCGGTAATGGCGCGCGCCGCCTTTCGCAGCAGCGCACCGCTCTTCGCTCCCGAAATGACCAGTGTCGGTACGCGTACCTCCGACCACTGGGCCGATACCAGGGGTTCGCCCCGCATGAACCGGCCCATGATCGCCCAGTCGTGTGCGGTGGCCGGGGCGGTGGCCAGCAGGTTCTTCCACATGGGCGTGAACCGCATGATGCCCGCGAGGATTCGCGGCATACCCATGCCCCGGGTCATGTAGTACCGCACCACCTCGGCCCGCCGGTCGGCGGCGATCAGCGCGTGCAGGGTCGGTTCGAGATCGGCTGGGGGAACGAAGTTCTCGTGATCCACCACGAACGGCGGCTCGAACGCCACCACCGCGACGAGCCCCGGAACCCGGCCCGACCCGGCGGCGAGCAGCGCGAGCCCCGCTCCCGAGGACCAGCCGAACAGCGCGACCTCCCCGCCGATCACCCCGGCAAGTGCTGCGAGATCATCGATTTCGTTCTCGACGTCGTAGACCCCCGGCGAATCGGTGCTGTCTCCCCGTCCCCGCCGGTCGTAATTGATCACCGTGAGCCCGTGGTCGTCCGCCAATTTCCGGGCCAGCTCAACCATTTTCGGGAAGGCGCGGTAGCTGAATGCTCCGCCGACGAGAATCACGGTACCCGACCCCGCCCCCTCGATTCTGTCGAAGGCCAGCTCGATCCCGGCCGCAGTGGTAACGGTCTGCATGTGTCGATGCCTTTCCTCGCGGTATCGCCGCAGTCAATTGCGTTCAGCGGCAATGTCATTGCACCGATCCTGATCCGGCGCAGAGTAAATATTCACCGACCTCCCACGCGCCGACAAGAAGCAATTTCGAAACCGTGCGTGTAGCCACGCTCAACCTTGACCCAGCGGGATGACCACAGGGCAGGGTGAGTGAGAATAGGCGCGTGGGGGAGTTACCGCGGGAAGCGGAAGAGAAAACCGATCCGATATACGGCCCGTCCGGATTCGCCGCCGCCTTCGGCATGTCCGTGTCGTGCCTGCTGTGCCTGTGCGCCACCATGTATGTGGGAATCCCCTGGGCCGTAGCGGTATTCGGGCGGCCGCACGTGCGGCCGGAAGAGGAGTCGGCGGTCGTCATCGCCTGCGCGCTACTGCTCGCCGTGATGCTGGCGGGTGCGGCGTGGCTGCGCCCGCGCAGCCGCAGAGCCGGAATGCGCGGTGCCGCACTGGCTCTCGCCGCCGGATCACTGCTGAGTATGGGCCTGTGGTGGCTGTTCAACCACGCCCTGAACACCGAGCGGTGGAATGATCGTCGCGCCGGTCTCGTCCAGTTCGGCGTGGTCGTGCCGGACGCCTACGAGTTCGCGTGGGGGCGCAGCGGCTGCGGTACCGGCCTGGTGGAGCAGAGTTGCTGGCAGAAGTTCTACTACACCGCGCCACTGCGCGAATTCGATTCCTACGAACGGCTTTTCCCACAGGGGCAACCCGGCGGGTATGTGCTGCCGTTCCGCGCGGGAACGTGCGATGAAGCCTTCGCATGGGAGTTGGACTGTGCCGCGGGCGATATCGTCGTGCGCGGGAGCAGTTGGGGCGGTTCGGTGCTGGTGATGCGAACGGCGACGGAGATGACGCTGGCGGTAGAGGTTCTCGATGACGCCTATCCGGTGTTCTTCGGACGGTGTGAGGGCTTCCGCAGATGTCTGTGATCCGGGTCATGAATTCGGAGGGCGGCTATCGGCGGGAGTGTTTCGGTCGTCACTGAGTGTGCTCATTTTTGCATGTCGCAACACTGTTGCCTAACTCACCTACCTGCGGTTTCTTTGGTTTCGTGTCAGCATCTAGGCAAACGGAGGTGACGTGGAGTGACAGATACATCTATCGATGATCGAGCGGATGAACCCGTGGCTCCGGCCTTCGGCGCGATTCTGCGCCGCATCCGTGATTCGCGCGGTGTGTCCCGGGAGCGGCTGGCCTTCAATACGGGGGTGAGCGCCAGCTACATCACGCATCTGGAGAAGGGGTCGCGGACCGCTCCCACCCGTGAGGTGGTCGAGGCGCTCATCCGGTATCTCGATCGGGTGGAAGGGCTGTCGATGGGGGATCGCCGGCAGTTGCGGGAACTCGCGGGGTTGACTGTCGCGGTGGCTCCGTCGCTCGCGGAGATGCGGACCGCAATCACCCCTGAGATGCGGGATCTGCTGAAGGGCCCGCTGCCCGCCTCGCTCAGTGTGGTCGGCGGGCACATGCTGTTGTGCAATGCCGGGTGGGAACGGGCGTTTCCGGGAATGCTGGAGTGCGGCAACGAGTTCCGGTGGCTGTTCGACGCCGATGTCGCCCGGCGGGTGCTGGTCGACTGGCGGGCCGACACCACCCTGTCCGTGCGGGCGTTCCGGCTCGCCATGGGCTCCTACGGGGGGACGGATGTCTTCGCCGACCTGCTGGACGAACTGGGCGGCTACCCCGAGTTCCGGCGGATGTGGGCCGAGGGCGCCGTGGCCGCGGTCCCGCCCGCCTGGCGGATCCGGCTGCGCGATCTCGAAACCGGCAGTGAGCGAACGGTTCTCGTGCAGACCGGCATGGTGCAGTCCGGGGCGTATCCGGGCTGGCTGGTCTCGCAGATTCTGCTGCCCGCGCCATCCTGAGTGGAGGAGGCGATCTGATAGCCAGTGGGTAGCTGGGAGTGGGTGGGTGGTTCGGCCGAGTGCGATTCGCCACTGATTGCCGGGCGTGTCGGTGGGGTCGGGCGAGCCGAGACTGGTCAGTGGGTCGGACGGTGCGGCTTGCTCTTCGCGCCCGGTTTGCGCTTCTTGTTGTGCGGGCGGCTCTGGCCGCGCGGGAGGGGGCGCGTACGCGAGGGCGTCGTGGGTGGTGGGTCCTTCTCCGGGGTGGTGAAGGCGGCGGGATCGGCGACCGGCCGGCCGGAAGGGCGTCGTGCGCCGGTGATCTCGACCAGACGGCGGTCGCCGGGGCGGACTTCGAGATCGGTGGGTGTGACGCTGGCCTGCCGTGCCATGTACGCGATTTCGTCACGATCGTCGGGGGTGGCGAGGGTGACCACCGTGCCGGAGGCTCCGGCCCGTGCGGTGCGGCCGGTCCGGTGCAGGTAGTCCTTGGGGTCGGCGGGCGGATCCACGTGCACGACAAGGGAAATGTCGTCGACGTGGATGCCGCGGGCGGCCACATCGGTGGCCACCAGGACGGGCGCGGTGCCGTCGGTGAATGCCGCCAGGGTGCGGTTGCGCTGGTTCTGCGCCTTGCCGCCGTGCAGGGCGACGGCCGCGACACCGGCTTCCCGGAGCCGGACCGCCAGCTTCTCCGCCGCGTACTGCGTGCGGACGAACAACAGCGTCCGGCCCTGCCGCGCCGCGATCTCCGTCACGATGGTGCGCTTGTCGGTGCGGCGAATGTGCAGCACGTAGTGCTCGATCGACGGGACCGCGGTCCCGCGGCCGTCCACGCCCGCCTCGCTGTCGGCTGTGGTCGTGGCGAGGTCGGCGCTCGGTGCCGCCAGGTCGCCGTCTGTCCCGGCCGGGGCGGGCGCGGCACCGATCGCATGCTCGATCGGCGTGCGCAGATAGCGCTGCACCACCGTTTCCACCGTGTCGTCCAATGTGGCCGAGAACAGCAGCTTTTGGGCTTCGGCAGGCACCCGATTGAGGACGGCGGTGAGCTGCGGCAGGAAGCCGAGTTCGGCCATATGGTCGGCCTCGTCGACCGTCACCACCTGCACATGGGACAAATCGGCGGCTTTGCGCCCGATGAGGTCGGTGAGGCGGCCCGGGGTCGCGATGAGGACATCCACACCGCGCGCCAACCGCTCTTCCTGCTTCTTGATCGGCAGACCGCCGACCGCGGAAGCGAGGCGCAGCCCGAGTGACAGGGACGGTTCATCCAGCGCGGATTCGATCTGAATGGCCAGTTCACGGGTGGGAGCGAGAATGACGCCGCGCGGCTTACCCGGCGTCGACGGTGCGCCCTTGAGCCGCACCAGCATCGGCAGACCGAAGGCGAGGGTCTTGCCCGAACCCGTTGCGGCCCGGCCCAATACATCGTGACCGGCGAGGATATCCGGAATGACGGCGGCCTGGATGGGGAACGGCGCGGCGATCCCGTTGCGGCGCAGGGCCTGCACCAGGACGGGCGGCAGCCCCAGATCGGCGAATCGGACCTCGGCCCCGGTGGCGGGCACGGCTTTTCCTCCCTCGACAGGGTTCGGATGCACGCCGGAAGCGTCGGCGTCAGGCATCGCGTAGCAGTCTGCTCAGTTCTTCCAGCCAGGGGATCGCCACCGCGAGGGTGGGCACGACCAGGATCGCGGCCGAGGCGAGATACGCGGCGGCGGCGACGCGAATATCGCCGATCGGGCCCGCCAGCCGCTGGATGCGGATGAGCGTGGTGGGGCCGCCCACGGCCATCGCGCCCTGCGGCGCAGGCGAATTGGAGCAGGCGACGAGGGCGCGGGCCAGGGGAGTGGGCCCGGTGACCTTCACCGCGGAGTCGTCGGCCAGGAGCTCGATCAGCAGCTTCACCGAATCCAGCGCGGATTTCGAGCGCACGACGCGCGGGAACGCCTCGTGTGCCGCGGTGAACGCCTCGAGCACGAGGTCGTGGCGCGCCCGCAGGTGCGAGCGCTCGTGGCTGACGATCGCGGTCAACTCCTCATCGGTGAGATTGGTGACGGTGCCCTGGCTGAGCACGACGCGGCGGCGCAGCCCGGGCAGGCAGTAGGCGATGGGCTCGGTGGCCGCCAGCACCCGGATGTCAGTGGATTTGCGTTCCACCCCGGTCTGGTCCAGCAGGTCGACCAGCATGCGGTGGCGGGCGCGGCGACGGCGGGTGTGGATGCCGACCCGGATCACCGACCAGATCAGCCGCCCGCCGATGAGCAGGGTGAGCGCGAAGACCGTGACGTAGGCGAGCCACAGCGGCAGCCCGATGACGTCGATCTCCTGGCTGGGCGTGGTGGTGGGCCGGCCGTCCGGTCCGGGCACCAGCAGCCGGCTCGCGATGGCCAGCCCGGATCCGAACGCGGACAGCACCGCGGCCAGCGCCACGGCCTGCCAGAGGACGAGCGCGGCACGGGGACTGCGGTAGGGCCACTTGGCGCGCGCGAGCAGCGCCGGGGCCGGTCCCGCCAAAAACAGGGCGAGACCGGCGAATACCGGTGCTGTTACGTCCATTCCTCAGCTCACTGCGTTGTGGCGGTCAGGGCCGAGGGTACAGCTACTTGGAGTCTTTCGAATCCTTGCGTGACGCCTCGGTGGCTTCGAGCTTAGCGAGTGCATCGCGCAGAGCGGCAGCCTCATCGGCTCCGACCTGTTCCACGAAGTGCACCAGCGCCGCCCGGCGGCTCCCGACTTCATCGGCCTGCTGCAGTGCGTCGACCATGAGGCTCGCGACCAATTCGTCGCGGGTGTGCACGGGCGCGTACCGGTGGGCGCGGTCATCGCGCTGCTGGACGACCAGATTCTTCTTCGCGAGACGCTGCAGAACGGTCATCACCGTGGTGTAGGCGAGCTCGCGGCGCTCGGCGAGGGCCTCATGGACCTGCCGCACCGTTTGAGGTTCATCGGCCGACCACAACTGGTCCATGACCGCTTTTTCGAGTTCACCAAGACCTGCCATCCCACAAGTTTACGGAGACTCCGACAGGAATGCGTACTACAGGTCGTCGTAACCACGTGGTTGCTGGTGTGGGATTCGTCATAGCCCCCGTGACCGGGGTATCAGAGGCCCAGATCCGCGTGCACATGGCGGGTGCCGATGGGCACGATCATCGGTCGATCCGAGACCGGGTCCTCCAGCACGTGAGCCCGCAGACCGAAAACCTCGAGCAACAACTCAGCCGTGATGATGTCGGACGGGGTGCCCTGCGCCAGGATGCGGCCGTCGCGCATGACGATCAGCTGATCGCTGTAGCGGATGGCCAGGTTCAGATCGTGCAGGACCATGACGACCGTGCGCCCGTAGTCGCAGTGCAGGCGATCCACCAGGTCGAGCACCTCGAGCGAATGCGCGAGGTCCAGGTAGGTGGTGGGCTCGTCCAGCAGCAGGATGTCGGTGCCCTGCGCCAGCGCCATGGAGATCCAGGCGCGCTGGCGCTGGCCGCCGGACAGTTCGTCCAGGGTCCGGTCGGCGAGATCCTCGATGCCGGTCTGCTCGAGCGCGGTCGCGACTTCGGTCTCGTCGTCCGCGGACCACTGCCGCAGCCACGACTGATGCGGATGCCGTCCGCGCGCGACGAGATCGGCGACCGTCAGCCCCTCCGGCGCGACGGGCGTCTGCGGCAGCATGCCGATGATGCGCGCCACATCCTTGGTCTTCATAGTGGAGATGGCCTTGCCGTCCAGCACGACCCGGCCGTCGCGCGGGCGCAGCAGCCGGCCGAGCGAACGCAGCAGCGTCGACTTGCCGCAGCCGTTGGGGCCGATGACCGTGGTGATCACCCCGGGCTGGATGTCGACGCTCAGCCCGTCCACGATGACGCGTTCGCCGTAGCCGAGGGTGACGTTCTCGGCCCCCAGCCGGTGATCGGCGGCCGAATGCTGATGGTCCGCAGCGAGTGTCACAGTGTCGCCTTCCGATTCGCGCGTACTAGCAAGTAGAGCAGGAACGGTCCACCGCACGCAGCGGTGACCACGCCCACGGGCACATCGATGGGGAATACGGTGCGCGAGATCAGATCCGCGCCCAGCACCGCGATGGCCCCGACGAGCGCCGACCCGATGACCGGTTCGCCGGGTGTGCGCAGCAGCCGCCGGGCGATCTGCGGCGCGGCCAGCCCGATGAAGGCCAGCGGCCCGACCGTCGCCACGGCGAGAGCTGTTGCGGCGCAGGCGGCTCCGAGCAGGATGGCCTGCTGGGTCTGCATGCGCACCCCGAGTACGCGCACGGTGTCGGTGCCCAGCCGCAGCGCCGCCAGCGTGCGGGCGGATCCGGCGGCCACGGCCAGCGCGAGGCCCAGACCGATCGCGGCCGGAACCAGCGTGGACCAGTCGGCGGCATTGAGCGAACCGGTGACCCACTGCTGCGCCAGCGAAGCGTCCATGAGCGAGGCCCGTGCGATCAGCCAGGTGACCACGGCCAGCAGCAGTGCGTTGAGCCCGATGCCGATGAGCACCAGCCGGAATCCCATGACCCCGGCGTCGCCGGACGCGCCGCGCCCCCAGGCCAGGACGTAGATGAGCACCGCGGTGAGCAGCCCACCGGTGAGCGCCGCCAGCGGAACCCCCAGCGAGGCGACCACTCCGGTGACCGCGCCACCGCCGCCCACGATCACCGCGACCGCACCGACGCTGGCTCCGGCGGTGATGCCGAGCATGTCCGGGCTGGCCAGCGGATTGTGCAGGATCGATTGCGCGACAGCACCGGCGAGTCCGAGTGCCGCGCCCACCACGACGGCGGTGAGCGCGCGCGGCAGCCGTGACTCCAGGACCACGAACCGCTGTGCGCGAGTTCCGCCGCCGCCCAGCACATCCAGGACCCGGCTCAGCGGGATGTTGAACTCGCCCACCGCGATATCCAGCGCGAACAGTCCCAGCAGGATCGCGACGAACGCGATCACGATGAGCACCATGCGCAGGCGCAGTACGGTCGAGAATCCGCCCAGCCGCAGCGCGGGCCGGGTCTTGATCAGCGCCGGGCGCGGATCGATTTTCGAGAGGCTCACAGGCTCACCAGCTTCCGGCGGCGGACCAGCAGAATGAAGAACGGCGCACCGATGACCGCGAGGGTGAACCCGGCCTGGAGTTCCCCGGGCCGCGCGATCAACCGGCCGAGGGTGTCGGCGAAGATCAGCGTGATCGCGCCGATGAGTCCCGCGTAGGGGATGAGCCAGCGGTTGTCGGGTCCGGTCACGGCGCGGGCCAGGTGCGGCACGATCAGTCCGAGGAAGGCGATCGGTCCGACGGCGGCGGTCGCGGCACCGGCGAGCAGCACGATGGCCGCCAGGCCGAGTGCCCGGCTGCGGCCGAGGTTCACGCCGAGTCCGCGCGCCACGTCGTCGCCGAGCGCGAGCAGGTTGAGTCCCGGTCCGGCCATGAGGGCCAGCAGCACGCCGAGCGCGAGGAATGGCAGCACCTGCCAGAACACCGCGGCGTCGTGCCCGGCGATGTCGCCGACCACCCAGTACCGATAGGTATTGAGCGCGTCCATATCGAGCAGCACCACGATATTCGTCATGGCCTGCAGGAATGCCGTGGCGGCCGCGCCCGCGAGCACCAGCGCGAGCGGGCTGGCCTTGCCGCCGCCGATCGAGGAGATGCCGAAGACGACCACGCCCGCGATGAGCGCGCCGAGGAACGCGAACCAGATGTACTGCGCCGGTTCGGTGAGTGCGAAGAGGTGGATGCTCAGCGCGGCGAGAAATGCTGCGCCCGCATTGAGTCCGAGCAATCCTGCGTCCGCGAGCGGATTGCGGGTATAGCCCTGGATGAGCGCACCGGCCATGCCGAGGGCCAGGCCCGTGATGAGGGCGAGTCCGGTTCTGGGAAGCCGCAGTTCGCGCACGATCTGCGCTTCCGTGCCGTCGGCGGGGCAGGTCAGCGGAAGTCCGCCGGGGCAGGTGAGGGCGTCGTACACGGCGCCCAGGCCGATGGCGCGGGAGCCGAGCGCGATGCTGGCGGCCAGTGCGCACAGCAGGAGAACGACGAGAAGGAGAAGTCCGAACAGACGACGCCGTCTGGTGGTGACTACGACGGGCACGGTGACGAACTACTCCTGATCCATTGATTGCTCGTTAAGTCTGGTAAGCCTAACCTATCTTTTCGTGCCCCCCGGCAATGCCTGTGGCCTGAATAGCCGATGATTGAGGAGGTTCGATGCGCGAACCCGTAACTGTTTGCCCGCCTCGCGATTCCCGGATCGCGTTCGGAAGGACGTGCGGAAGACTGCGTTCCCTGCAACCCGATCACCCGCGGGTATACGCCTGTGCCGCCATGGCCGAACAGGGCAAACGACGCTGGTGGCGGCTCGCCGACGGCATCCGGGAAGGCCGCATCGAGCTCATGTACCGCAGGCACGCCGCGGAGATGAGCAATGCCGATATCGCCGCCGAAGTGGTGGCGACCGCGCTCATCCACGCGGTCGTCGGCCGCGTCATGGCACTGCTGGTTTCCGAGGGCCGGGCGTGGGATCCGGGCCTCGAGAATCTGTGGATCCACACCGACAATGATGGCGGTATCGATTGGGCGGGCTTGGCCGACACCACCATTCGCGTGGTCGACGGTGATGTTCTCGCAGGTGAGCCGGGCGTGGTGGCGCTACCGTGCGAGCCTGCCCTCTATGTCTGGCTGGCCCATCGCTGTGAGCCCGCGCTGTCGCTGATCCAGCACGCCATGGCGCACTGTGCCGGATTGAGCGAGCGGCGGTTCTGGACTCTGGTCGGCGAATCGATCGTCGGTGCGGCGACCTATGTTCCGGCGCTGGCCCGGACCAACTCGATCGAGGGCGCCCGGCGCGGCCAGGCCATGATCGCCGCGCTCGAGGAACGCGGATTGCCGGTCCGGAGGACTTGCTTTGTTAGGTAAGCCTGACCTACACTCATAACCGGCGCGAGGATCGAGTGAGAGTCCCGAGGGCTGCGGTGACCCCCGATCCACTGCCGGCGGCGGGCTTCCCTTCTGGGGAGCCCGCCGCCTTTGCTTTTTCCGGAACATGCCACTGTGGATCCCATGACTCAGCCTGACTTTTCGTCGATCCGCTCCCTGGCCGACGTGACCCCGGAACTGATGACGAAGTTCAGCGAGGGCACCTTCACCGATCTGCTCGGCCTGAAGTTCACCGAACTCACCGCCGACAGCGTCGCCGCGGAATGGGTGGTCACGCCGCAGCAGTTCCAGCCCGCCGGCATCGTCAACGGCGGCGTCTACTGCACCGTCATCGAAACCCTCGCCAGCGTCGCGGGCAGTGCGTGGCTGGGGGAGAAGGGCAATGTCGTCGGCGTCAACAACAACACCGACTTCCTGCGCGCGGTCCGCGAGGGCAAACTGCGCGGCGTCGCCACGCCGGTGCACCGGGGACGCTCGCAGCAGCTGTGGCTGGTGGTGATCACCGACGAGCAGGATCGCACCGTCGCGCGCGGGCAGGTGCGACTGCAGAACATGTACGCGCAGAACTGACCTCGGACGAAACATGGGGGTAATGCGCGTCGTGCCAAAATGACCGACGGTCTCTGCCGGAGGCCATGAGACCCCCGTCGACGAGGAGCCCGCATGCGACTGACGCCGCACGAGCAGGAACGCCTGCTGCTGAGCTACGCGGCCGAACTGGCCCGGCGACGGCAGGCCCGCGGGCTCAAACTCAATCACCCCGAGGCCATCGCGATCATCACCGATCACGTGCTCGAGGGCGCCCGGGACGGGCGGACGGTCGCCGAGCTCATGACGTCCGGGCGCACGGTGCTCACGCGCGCCGATGTGATGGACGGCGTGCCGGAGATGATCCACGACGTCCAGATCGAGGCCACCTTCCCGGACGGCACCAAGCTCGTCACCGTCCACCACCCGATCGGCTGACGCGATGATTCCTGGCGAATACCTGTGTGCCGAAGGCACTGTCGAGATCAACGCGGGTGCGGACCGCATCGAACTCGATGTCGTGAACACCGGTGACCGGCCCGTGCAGGTCGGCTCGCACGTGCACTTCCCGCAGGCGAACCCGGCCCTGGAATTCGATCGCGCGGCCGCCCACGGTCGCCGCCTCGACATCCCGGCGGGTACTGCCGTGCGTTTCGAACCCGGTCTGGGCCAGCGGGTTTCGCTGGTGCCCCTGGGCGGGACCCGCGAAGTGCACGGAATCAGCCTGACCCCTCCCGGAAAGCTGGATGCCTGATGGCCGAACTGTCCCGCGCCCGCTACGCCGAACTGTTCGGGCCCACCGTCGGCGACCGGATTCGCCTGGCGGACACCGACCTTCTCATCGAGATCACCGAAGACCGCAGCGGCGGACCGGGACTCGCGGGCGAGGAAGCCGTCTTCGGCGGCGGCAAGGTGCTGCGCGAATCCATGGGCCAGGCCCGCGCCACCCGCGCCCAAGGCACCCCGGACACCGTGATCACCGGTGTGGTGATCATCGACCACTGGGGAATCATCAAGGCCGACATCGGTATTCGCGACGGCCGCATCTGCGCCATCGGCAAGGCCGGCAACCCCGACACCATGAACGGCGTGCACCCGGATCTGGTGGTCGGCCCGTCCACCGAGATCATCGCGGGCAACGGCCGCATCGTCACCGCGGGCGCGATCGACTGCCACGTGCACTTCATCTGCCCGCAGCTGCTCGACGAGGCCATGGCGGGCGGCATCACCACGCTCGTCGGCGGCGGCACCGGCCCGGCCGAGGGCTCCAAGGCCACCACGGTCACGCCCGGTTCCTGGCATGTGGGCCGCATGCTCGAGGCCCTGGACTCCTGGCCGGTGAACATCGTCCTGCTCGGCAAGGGCAACACCGTGTCCCAGGACGCGCTGTGGGAGCAATTGCGTGGTGGCATAGGCGGTTTCAAGCTGCACGAGGACTGGGGCACCACCCCGGCCGCCATCGACGCCTGCCTCACCGTCGCCGATGCGTCCGGCGTGCAGGTGGCGCTGCACTCGGACACCCTGAACGAGGCCGCCTTCGTCGAGGACACCCTGGCCGCCATCGCGGGCCGGGCCATCCACTCGTATCACACCGAGGGCGCGGGCGGCGGGCACGCACCCGACATCATCACTGTCGCTTCACATCTCAATGTGCTGCCCAGCTCGACCAACCCGACCCGCCCGCACACCGTCAACACCCTGGACGAGCATCTGGACATGCTCATGGTGTGCCATCACCTGAGTCCGTCCATCCCGGAGGATCTGGCCTTCGCGGAGAGCCGGATCCGCCCGTCCACCATCGCCGCCGAGGATCTGCTGCACGATATGGGCGCGATCTCCATGATCGGCAGCGATTCCCAGGCCATGGGCCGCATCGGCGAGGTCGTCATGCGCACCTGGCAGACCGCGCACGTCATGAAGAAGCGGCGCGGCCCGCTGCCCGGTGACGGCGCGGCGGACAACAACCGCGTCCAGCGCTATATCGCGAAATACACCATCTGCCCGGCCGTCGCCCACGGCCTCGACCACGAGATCGGTTCGATCGAGGTCGGCAAGCTCGCGGACCTGGTCCTGTGGGAACCGGCCTTCTTCGGCGTCCGCCCGCACGCGGTCCTCAAGGGCGGCATGATCGCCTGGGCCGCCATGGGCGACGCCAACGCCTCCATCCCCACCCCGCAGCCGGTCCTTCCGCGTCCCATGTTCGGCGCGTCCCCGATCGTCGCGGCGGGCACCTCCTTCCACTTCGTCTCCGAACAGGCCATCGAGGACGGCCTCGCCGATCGCCTGCGCGTGAACCGAAAACTGGTCCCCGTGGCCAACGTTCGCAAGCGCACCAAGGCGCATATGCCCAACAACGACGCCATGCCCCGCATCGAGGTCGACCCCGACACCTTCACCGTCCGCATCGACGGCGAGGTCTGGGCCGAGGAGCCCGCCACCGAACTGCCCATGGCGCAGCGCTACTTCCTGTTCTGATCAACGCGATTTGCGGTCGATGACCGGGCCGGACGGATTCGTGCGGCCCGGTCCGTCCGCCGTGGCGTGGCAGACTGCGATCATGACGAGCTTCGAATGGGCAGATGTCGATCGCTATCTCGTGGAAACCGTGGTCGGAGACGAGGATTCGGAGACGCTGCGCGCCAACGCCGCGGCCGGGCTCCCCGCCATCGACGTGTCGCCGCCGCAGGGGAAGTTTCTGTATCTGATCGCCAAGTCCGCGCGGGCGCGCCGGGTGCTGGAGATCGGGACGCTCGGCGGCTACAGCACCACGTGGCTGGCGCGGGCCGTGGGGAAGAACGGTCAGGTGGTGACCTTCGAGTACGAGCCCAGGCACGCGGAGGTCGCTCGGGCGAACCTGGATCGGGCCGGGGTGGGTGACCGGGTCGAGATTCGCGTGGGTGCCGCGCTGGACAATCTGCCGGAGCTGGCCGCGGCGAACCCGGAGCCGTTCGATCTGGTGTTCATCGACGCCGACAAGGTCAACAATGCCAACTACGTGCAGTGGGCGCTGCGGCTGACCCGGCCGGGGTCGGTGATCGTCGTCGACAATGTGGTGCGCAACGGCGGGGTCGCCGATGCCGAGAGCGCCGATCCGGCGATTCGGGCCAGTCGCGAGGTGATCGAATTGCTCGCGGCCGAACCGCGTGTGGACGCGACCGTGCTGCAGACCGTCGGCAGCAAAGGCTGGGACGGGTTCGCCTACGCGGTGGTTATCGGCGACGAGTAGCGGTGTTATAGCTCACTGATAGTGGCTGACCTGGTAGTTCGATGCCGGGTCGGCCCGCTGTGGGTACTGGCGACGCGGACTGGTTTGTCGGTAGCAAACTTGCGGCATACGGTCGATGCAATGAGCGACCCGTACGGCCCCAGCTTCCCGCCGCCGCAGTTCATGGCACCGAAGGACCAGGAGAGCGCGCCCGCCACCAACCTGCTCAGCCGCCTGCCCGCCGTACCCGCCGTGAGCATTCCGGTGCTGGCCATCCTCGCGACCATCGGCATGCTCGCGGTCGTCATGTTCCAGGCCGAGCACCCCTCGGCGCAGTCCGTGGACAGCACCCCCACGCCCGCCACCTCCGCCGCGGCGACCCCGCACCCCACCGTGCCGCACCCCGCGTCCTAGCCCGCAGAATGGGCGCATGTCGAAGCGCCGCAAGAACCCTCCCGTGCCGCAGGACTGCCCGTGCGGCCTCGCCGCCTACACGGACTGCTGCGGGCGGCTGCACCGCGGCGACGTCCAGGCCGCCACCGCCGAACAGCTCATGCGATCGCGCTTCAGCGCCTTCGCGATGCACGACGAGGCGTATCTGCTGCGCAGCTGGGATCCGTCCACCCGCCCCGCCGACGTCGACTTCGATCCGGCCATGCGCTGGGAGCGCCTCGACATCCTCGGCGGCAGCGGCGGCGGCCCCTTCCACACCGAGGGCACCGTGGAGTTCCGCGCCCACTACCGGGTGCACGGCGCGGCGGGAGAACTGCACGAGAACAGCCGCTTCCGCCGCGACAACGGCGCCTGGGTCTACCTCGACGGCGTGATCGAACCCTGACCGCGCCGACCGGGCGGCCCTGATCAGCCGACGGACATGACCGCGAATCCCGCGCCCGCGGGATCGGCGAGAACCGCCAATCGGGACGGGCCGGGCAGATCCTCGGGTTCCTTCAGCACCTTCCCGCCGAGTTCGATTGCGCGCGACACTGTTTCATCGACCCCGGCGACGCGGATGCTCATCGACCAGTAGGGCGCGGGTTCGCCGGGGACGGCGATGTGCGCGCCGCCGAATTCCCGGCCCGGATCCACGGACAGCGCCTGATAGGGGTTCACTGCGGCGGTCTCCCAGGCGGCGTTGCCGTACTGCCAGCCGAAGATCTCGGCATAGTGCGCCATCGCCTCCGACGGCGTGCGGGCGGCACCGTATTCGACCCAGCAGGGGTTGTCCACCTCGCCCCAGCGTTCGGTGCCCGGATGCGCGAGCAGCTGAGCGAGACCGTAGGGCGCGCCGTCCGGATCGGTGAGGATGGCGAACACGAGTTCCCCGGGCACCTCGGTCGGTCCCACGAAAACGCCCGCGCCCGTGTGAACGGCTGTGGCCGTGGTGGTTTCGGCGTCCGCGACCGCGAAGTACGGCAGCCACAACGCCGGTTTGACGACACCGTCGGGCGTGGTGGCCGCGGCGACGCCCGCGACGCGGTGCCCGTCCTGCAGGAGCAGCGTGTAGTGGTGGGAGTCGGGTCCGGTGTCGACGGCGCTCCAGCCGAACAGCCCGGTATAGAAGTCGGCGGCGGCCGGGATATCGGGGGCGGTGACGTCGAACCAGCAGGGTGCGCCAGGGGTGAAATCGGCGGGCATTGATCATCTCCTCGTCGTTCGGGACGGATGCCACGCACGCGAAATCGCGGGGTGGCGGCCCGTGCACTCGGGTAGACGAGGTGCGGTCGCGGAATTCATCGCCGCAGACGGAAATCGGTGCCGCCGTAGCGTTTACCACGAGGATCCGCTGTGCCCTGTGCCCTGTGCCGTGCGCCCTGTGCGCCGGTGGCTCGTGTGCTGGTCACTCGTACGCTGGTGGGCTCGTGTGGGGCCGGGCTCACTCGGCTGCTGTGGCTCCTGCCGCTCCCGCTGCGCGTGCGGCGCGCCGGGAGAGTGCGGCGAAGGCGTCGCGTAGCGCGTCCGGGCTGATGATCTCGATCTCGGTGTCGAAGCGCGCCAGCGTGGCGGCGAGGGCGGGCCAGGACCAGGAGCCGGTCACCAGTTTGGTTCGGGCGGGGCCGATTTCCTCGACGATGCCGTCCGCGGCGAACGGGGCCACCTGTGCGGCGGGGAGGTCCAGTATCACCTCTGCGCGGCAGGGCCAGGCGTCCACGCTGTCGGAGCCTTTGAATCGCGCCGACAGGAACGCGGCGACATCACCACCGGGCACCCGGCGCGGGGTGAAGCGTGGCCCGTTGGGGATGCGGGGCGTGATCCGATCGGCCCGGTAGATACGCCAATCCTGGTGTGCGGCATCCCATCCGATCAGATACCAGCGTCCGCCCCGGGCGACGAGATGATGCGGCTGCACGCGCCGCGCGGGCCGCGACTCGCCGTCATCCGGCCCGGCCGCCCGATAGTCGAATCGCACCTCCTCCGCGCTGCGGACGGCCGCGCTCAGCGTCAACAGCACCGCGGTGTCGGCCTGCGGATCGCCGCCGCGCCCGGCCGATTCGGCCGCGGTCACCGCGAGCGCGTCGACGCGCTGCCGCAGGCGGGCCGGCAGCACCTGCCGCACGGTGGCCAGCGCGCGTGCGGCGGCCTCCTCGATACCCGCTCCGGTCCCGACCGCGATCCGCAATGCCACCGCGAGTGCGACGGCCTGGTCGTCGTCGAACAGCAGCGGCGGCAGTTCGCGGCCCGCCTCCAGCCGATACCCGCCCTCGGGACCTTTCACCGCCTGGACGGGATAGCCGAGCTCGCGCAGCCGATCGATATCGCGGCGCACGGTCCGTTCGCTCACCTCCAGTCGCTGGGCGAGCAGC
Source organism: Nocardia acididurans (assembly GCF_016741815.1). Taxonomy (GTDB): domain Bacteria; phylum Actinomycetota; class Actinomycetes; order Mycobacteriales; family Mycobacteriaceae; genus Nocardia; species Nocardia acididurans. The sequence continues at coordinate 407,524 of NZ_JAERRJ010000002.1, read as the reverse complement.
GTTCCGGGCCAGTCCCGGCGGATCTGCAGCAGCGACAGCAGCGAGAGCAGCCGTCGGGAGGTCACTGTCGACGATGCGGTGGGCACGAATTCAGGCTGCCACGAATAGCGGACATTCCCTGACCGGTACTGCTGTCAGTGTGGCGTGGTCGCCGGGATCCTCCGGCGGATCACCTGCGAAGGGAATCGGATCATCGTGTCGGTCACTACTGTCGCCCACCTGAACTTCCACGGTCAGGCCCGCGCGGCTCTGGCGTTCTACGAGTCGGTGTTCGGCGGCCGGACCACCATCGCCACCTACGGCGACTTCGGAATGCCCGCCGAACTGCCGGACGCCGCGCGGGTGGTGTTCGGACAGGTCGTCGCGGACAACGGTTTCCGGGTCATGGCCTACGACGTCCCGGGAGCGAGTGCCGCGGTCTCGGCGGCCGCGCCCACGACCCGTCGCGAGAACGGCACGACCGTCACCACGGAGCCGTTCTTCCTCTCGGTGCGCGGTGACACCGTCGAGGAGGTGCGCGCACTGTGGGCGCGGCTCCGCGCCGGCGCGAGCATCATCGAGGACTTCGGTCCGGCCCCGTGGGCGCCTGGTTTCGGGATGCTGCGCGATCGTTTCGGCATCACCTGGATTCTCGATGTCGCGGCCGAGTACGCCCCGGCCTGAATTCGGGTGACCCGCGCCGAAGGCGTTGCCGTCGAACAGATGTCAGCGCCGGGCGCGGGCCTCGAAGCCGTCGCAGAGGGCGGCCAGTCCGGTGTCGAGCAGGTGGGCGGGGTCCAGCAGGTCGAGGTCGCGGGTGCCGTTGAGGCATTCGAGGGCGGCCGGGACGGGCCAGCGCGGGTCGCCGTCGAGCAGGGCGGTGAGGCCGGAGCGTTCGTCGGTGTCGGTGTCCTTCTGCTCGAGCAGCCGGGCGCTGACCTCCTGCAGGGCGACGCCGGCGATATAGCTCCACACCGACAGTGACATGCGGGTGGCTTCGCGGGCGTCGACGCCGAGTTCACCGAAGCCTTCCACGAGCCAGGCCAGCACGATGAGGCTGTGCTCGCCGAAGTTGTAGCGCGGCACGGCGAAGGTGAACAGCACCCACGGATGTTCCTGATACAGCCGCCAATCGATCTCGGCGGCGATGCGGACGCGGTCGCGCCAGGTCCAGTTCCGGCCGTCGGCGGGCGGGTAGGCGTTGCGGCGCGACACCTCGTCGGTCATGGCGGCCAGCAGGCTGTCCTTGTTGGGGATGTGCCGGTACAGCGACATGGCTCCGACGTCGAGCCGGTCGGCGATGCGGCGCATGGACAGGGCGTCGAGTCCGGATTCGTCGGCGAGGGTGATCGCCGTCGCCACAATGGTGGCCCGAGTGAGCTTGGCCTCGGTCATCGGATGTTTTCTTCCCTTTCCCGCGGCGGCGTGCGTACACTGTACTCCGGTTCGCGCGTACGCCGTACGCGCGCTTTCTCGTTCAGAGACATACCCGGAACCAGGCCAGAGGATAGGTGATGACAAGCACTCTCGCGCGCACCCCCGCGCTGACGCCCCGCCGTGCCTGGGCCGGATTGTCCGTCCTGCTGCTGCCGGTGCTGCTGGTGTCCATGGACATGTCGGTGCTGTACCTGGCCATGCCCACCCTCACCGAACATCTGGATCCCTCCGCCACCGAGCAGCTGTGGATTCTCGACATCTACGGATTCATGATCGCCGGATTGCTCATCACCATGGGCAATCTGGGCGACCGGATCGGGCGGCGCAATATTCTGCTCGCCGGTGCGACCATCTTCGGGCTGGCCTCGATCCTGGCCGCGTTCGCGCCGAGCGCGGGCGTGCTGATCGCGGCGCGGGCGCTCATGGGCGTCGGCGGCGCGACGCTGCTGCCCTCCAGCCTGGCGCTCATCTCGACGCTGTTCCCCGAGGCCAAGGCGCGCGCCACCGCCATCGGCGTGTGGACGGCGTTCTTCGCGGGCGGGTCGGCGGTCGGGCCGATCATCGGCGGCGTTCTGCTGCACCACTTCTGGTGGGGGTCGGTCTTCCTGATCAATACGCCGGTGCTGCTGGTGCTGCTGGTCTTCGGACCGCTGCTGCTGCCCGAGCATCGCGCGGCGGGGCGCGGGCCGCTGGATCTGCCGAGCGTGGCGCTGTCCATCGGCGGCATCCTGCCCATCGTGTACGCGATCAAGCATTGCGCCACCGAAGGTTTCGACGCCCCGGCCATCGGTATCGGCGTCCTCGGCGTGCTGCTGCTGACCGCGTTCATCCGCCGTCAGCGCACGCTGGACGAACCGCTGCTGGATCTGAGCCTGTTCCGGCGCGGACTGTTCTCGGTGGCCATCGGGTCCAGCACCGTCGGCATGCTGGCGCTGGCCGGTATGAGCTACCTGACCAGCATGTACCTGCAGTCGGTGACCGGCCGCGACGCCCTGCAGTCGGCGCTGCTCGGGATTCCGATGGCGGTCGTGGTGTTCGGCTTCTCCATGACCGGTGCGCGCATCGGCCATCGCCTCGGCACGCGCACCGCCTTCGTGCTCGCGCTGGGCATGGCGGCGGCGGGCAACCTCATGCTGCTCGGCGTCGGCGTGGACGGCGGAATCGGTTGGTACATCGCCGGATCCGTGGTGGCGGGCGCGGGCTTCGGCACCGCCTTCACCCTCGTGTCCGAGGTCGCGGTGTCCTCGGTGCCCGCCGAACGCGCCGGTTCGGCGGTCGGCATCTCCGAGACCAGTTTCGAACTCGGCAACGGGCTGGGGCTGGCGCTGCTGGGATCCCTTGCGGCACTGGTGTTCCGGTCCGGCGGCGACTACGGGCCGACGCTGGGCGAGACCATCCTGCACGCCGGTGGCGACACCGCGCTGATCGACTCGGCGCGCGAATCCTTCGTCACCGGAATGCATGTCGCCACCACCACGGGTGCGGTACTGCTCGCGCTCATGGCCGTGGTGGCGGCGGTCAGCGGCCGAACACGAGCTTGATGGCATCGGCCGCCCACCTGTTCATGGGCGCGAGCACCTTCAGGCGGACCCAGCGCATGGGTTGGCGCACGGTGACCGTCCAGACGCGGGCGGCCAGGACTCCGGCGGGCCGCAGCACCGTGCGGTAGAGCCGGCGGCAGGGTGTCACCACGAGGAGGCCGACCACGTAGGCGGCTCCCTGCCAGCCGATTGCCGCCGCGGCGGCCACCAGCCGTACCAGCGGATGCAGAACCCAGCGCCACAGTTGTCTCGCGGGCCATCCGATCAGCCAGCGGGCCAGGAATTCCACGGCCGCGCCGAGGGCTCGGGCCACGGCTGCTGTTCCGCGCACGATCGGATCGATGATCCAGCGCTCGATCCACCGGCCCAGCCACAGTACGCCGATCCCGATCGGCCGCAGCAGATATCGCCACAGGGGTTGCAGCAGGAAGTCGCGGATCAGTGCGCCCAGGGGCGTCAGGATGGTTCGCCACAGCAGCCGCACGATCAGCAGGCCCCACAGGTAATCCCTGAGGACGATCCATGCGGGCCGTATCACCCAGTACCAGAACAATTTTCCGGCGGGCACAAGAATTCGGTCGCGGAGGTAACGCAGCCCCGCCGCGATCATCCGCCCGGCGAACTCCACCGCCCGCCACAGGAATGTCAATCCCTCCCACACCAGCCGCGGCGGCAGCAGGATCACCACCGCGATCGCCCGGGCCACCCAGCCCGCGATCGAAACCGGTTGCGGCGCGGGCTGCTCCGCCCGCCGATCCGGTGTCTGCGTCGACATCTTCTTCCTTCCCCCGAAACATCGCCCCCATCCTCGATCGGGATGCGGGTGACGCCCAGGGTATTTCCCCTCAATTCCGATCAAGCACCCGCTGCGCGGTTAGAGTCGAAGTGTGGGTGAGAACTCCGCACCGGACAACGGAACCGCGGCCGGAGGCAACGGCCGCCCCTTCTCGGAGAAGGTCGCGACCCGGATCTTCTATCCGACCTCACGACCGAGCGAGAAAGCGCTGCGCGCCGCCGTTTCCGAGCGCGTGGTCCTGATCACCGGCTCCTCGCACGGCATCGGCAAAGCGGCCGCCAAGAAGCTCGCCGCCGCAGGGGCGACGGTTCTGCTCGTTGCCCGCAGCCGAGACGACCTCGATCAGGTCGCCGCTGAGATCCGCGCCGAAGGCGGCACCGCCCACGTCCACCCCGCCGACATGACCGATATGGACGCCGTCGCCGCTCTGGCGCAAGCCCTGCTCGCCGAGCACGGTCACATCGATGTCGTGATCAACAACGCGGGCAAGTCGATTCGCCGTTCGATCGAGAAGTCCTACGACCGCTTCCACGACTTCACCCGCACCATGGACGTCAACTATCTCGGTCCGGTTCGCCTGCTGCTGGTGCTGCTCCCCGCCATGCGGGCACGCCGCGACGGCCACATCATCAACATCTCCACGTGGGGCCTGCGCATGCCTCCCGCCCCACGCTGGGCCGCCTACGGCGCGTCGAAGGGCGCTTTCGACATCTGGCTGCGCACCATCGCCACCGAGATCATCCACGACAATGTGCGCACCACCTCCATCTACATGCCCCTGGTCCACACCCGCATGTCCGCCCCCACCGACTTCTCCGGCGTCCCCGGCCTCACCGCCGCCGAGGCGGCCGACCTCATCTGCCACGCCGTGGTCTCCAAACCCCTGGACATCTCCCCCTGGTGGACCGGCCCCGTCCAAGCCTTCTCGGACCTCCGCCGCGCCGCCGCCCAACGTTTCATGCAACGCAACTACCGCCGCTGACCCACCCCCCCCTCAGAGGTGCCCCATGGCCGTACTCGCCCTGATCCTGATCGCGGTGTGGCTGGCCGTGGTGATAGGCCTCAACGCAGTCATGCAGTACCGCCGCAGCGGCGAAGTCCCCACCCGAGTCCGGTCCCGCCCCGGCACGACCCCGTGGTGGGCGGGCCTCCTCGGCACCCTGGGCCTCCTTCTCGTCATCGCCGCCCCGATAGCGGAACTCGTAGCCCTGCAACCGATTCCCGCCCTGAAGCACACCCCGATCCGCCTCACCGGCCTACTCCTCGCCCTCGCGGGCACGGTTCTCTCCTGCGCCTCCCAGCAGGCAATGGGCTCCTCCTGGCGCGCCAACGTAGATCCGCGAGCCCACACCGCCCTGGTCACCACCGGCCCCTTCCGCCTGGTCCGCAACCCGGTCCTCACCGGCATCCTGATCACCGTCGCCGGCTTCACCCTCATGACCCCCAACACGGTCGCCCTGGCCGCTTTCGCAATCACCCTGGCCAGCCTCGAAATTCAAGTCCGCCTGGTCGAAGAGCCCTACCTGCGCAAGATGCACGACCGCGCGTACACCGACTACACCTCCCACACCGGCCGCTTCCTCCCCCTCCTCGGCCGCCTGCGGTGATCCCTTCCACAAGAACCTTTGCCGAGTCGAACATCACGAATCCTGTTGTGGCGGTTTCGAATGGAGCGGTGCGCGGGATGATGCCGAGCGTGACCCGGGGCATTCCCTGGACGGCTAGTAGCCCGTCCATCTGCCCCGCCATCGTCTGTTCGTCGCCTACCGTCGTGTACAGGGCCTGTTCGGCAATGACGAAGTGGAACGGGTGATCCCGCTGATAGAGCACCTGCTGTCGTTCCACTCGCTTGGAAACACCCGGGTACAGGTCATTTGGGATCTGTTGATAAGCAATGACCTTTCGGAGGATTCCGGAAGCGTAGTCGGCTGTTTGGAGCAGCCCGGGAATCAAGACCGGCTCATACCATCTGAGTATCCGAGCCTCTGATTCCCATGCGATCGAGGCTTGTTGCTGTCGGCGGTTTCCGGCGATGCCACGACGACCAGGGGCAATGCTACGCGGACATGAGTCAGGGGATGAGGATGACTTTGCCTGTGGTGGAGCGGGATTCGAGGGCGTGGTGGGCGAGGGCGGTTTGGTGGAGGGGGAAGGTGTGCAGGGCGGGGCGGAGGCGGCCTGCGGCTGCCTCGGTGAGGGCGCGGGTTTCCAGGTTGCGTTGGCCGCCTGCGCGTTCGAGCATGTGGGGGCCGAGGACGTTGCGGGAGGTGATGGCTCGGTCGGCCAGTTCGGCTTCGGTGTAGTCGAGGGGGCCGCCTACCCAGCCGTAGCTGAGGTGTTCGCCGCCCTTGGCGAGGAGATTCATTGCGGCGCGGGCTGTTTCGCCGCCTACGCCGCCGAGGAGGAGGGTGGCGGGGCGGTCGCCGTATGCGGTGCGGATGCGGGCGGGCCAGGTGGGGTCGAGGTAGTCGACGGCCAGGTTCGCGCCGTTGCGGGCGACGGTGGCTGTTTTGTCGGGGCCGCCTGCCAGGCCGATGACGGTGGCTCCGGCATTGCGGAGGTGTTGGACGAGCAGGGTGCCGATGCCGCCTGCGGCTGCCATGACAAGGGCGACCGTGTCGGGGGTGATGTCGGCGAATTGCAGGATGCCCAGGGCGGTTCGGCCGGTGCCGATCATGGCTACCGCTTGGGCGGGGGAGAGGGTGGCTGGGATGTCCTGCAGGCGTTCGACTTCGGTGACGGCCAGTTCGGCGTAGCCGCCGGGATTGGGGCCGAGGTGGGCGACAACCGCACGGCCGAGCCAGGTTTCGGGGACGTCGGGTCCGATGCGGTCGACGGTGCCCGCCACTTCGCGGCCGGGGATGGTGGGCAGGTCGGGGAGGGGGAGCGGCCCGGCCTGCACGCCCGCGCGCAGGGTGGTGTCGATGACGTGGACTCCGGCGGCGGCGACGGCGATGCGGACCTGGCCGGGGCCCGGGACGGGGTCGGGGACTGTTTCGTAGCGGAGGTTGTCGGCGGGGCCGAAGGCGTGGAGGCGGATGGCGTGCACGGTGACTCCTGAGGTCGGGCGGGTGGTCGCGTGGTTCAGCCTGCAACCTCAACGATGGTTGGGGTCAAGCCGTGCGGGGCGGGCGGCTTAGGATCGAGCGATGCGATACCCGGATGTGCGCCGATGAGTCTGGCGACCCTGCTGAACCTCGCCGACTCGCGGCTGCCCATCGGCGGCCACGTGCACTCGGGCGGAGTGGAGGAGGCGGTGACCTCCGGGCTGGTGCGGGACGTGCCCAGCGTGGAGTTGTATCTGCGGCGGCGGATCCGCACCTCCGGATTGGTGACGGCCTCCCTCGCGGCGGCGGTGTGCGCGGGCAGCCTCGACCCGGCGCGCGCCGAGGCCGAGGCCGATGCGCGCACGCCGTCCCCGGCGGCCCGCACCGCCTCGCGTGCCCAGGGCCGCGGCCTGCTGCGCCTCGCGAAACAGGTCTGGCCCCAGGCGGATTGGCGCGGTCTGGGCACCCGCCCGCACTTGTCCACGGTGTTCGGCCTGGTGGGCGCGGTCTCGGGCGCCTCTCCGGAGGAGGTCGCGGGCGTGGTGATCTATACGACCATGACCGGTGCGGCGACCGCCGCGCAGCGCCTGCTCGCCCTGGACCCGGCCGCGGTGGCCGCCTGCACGATCCGCCTGGCCGAAACCTGCGACCGCACCGCCCGCGAGGCGACGAAAGGACTTGCGGCACTGTCTGATCCGCTGCAGGACGTCCTCGCCGAACGCCACCTCGACCGCGACATGCCACTCTTCGCGTCCTAGCCGGCACCGTCTCGCGACAGTGTGCTCCACGCCGCCGGACCACCGGCGGCGCTGCGGTGGCCACGCGCCGTTCAGCGGAACGGAATCACCGTCCGGTGCTGCACCAGTTCGCCCTGTGGGGCGGTGGTGCCGGTGGGCAGGGTGGCGAGCCAGAGCACGTCCTCGGCGGCGGCGTCGGGGCTGAGCGCCTCGGACATATTGTCGAACCGGCGTTCGAGATGACGAGGTCGATGCCGCCGTGCCGCGCGGCGATCCGCGCTGTGAGGTCGCGAACGGAGTCGTCGCTGGTCACATCAAGTATTTCGAGGGTGGGTCGCAGACCTTCGGCTTCGAGCCGGGCGGCGGCGGCCCCGCGTCCGGGGTCGCGGGCGGCGAGGTAGACGGTGGAGCCGGTGGGCAGCGCCCGGCCCAGCCCTCGCACCAGGGCGAGCCCCAATCCTTGGTTGCCGCCGGTGACAAGAGCGATCTTCGACATGCTGATCCTCCCGAGGGGGTGAAAACAACCGCATCCCAGAACATTTCGACCCCGGGGTTGATTCCGCCCCGTCCACCCCCGGAGCCGGGTAACACGCGCTTTACAGGCGTCGGCAAGGATGGGTGCTGGAAAGGAGCACACAACCCATGCCCCCTCATCTGATCGATGGTGAACCGCACGACCACAGCCATGACCGCCCGAAACGCGAGCGGACCCCCGGCGAGCCGCTGCGTATCGGCGTGGGCGGGCCGGTCGGTTCGGGTAAGACCGCGCTGGTGGCGGCCCTGTGCCGGCAGTTGCGTGACGAGCTGTCGCTGGCCGTGCTGACCAATGACATCTACACCACCGAGGACGCCGACTTCCTGCGCCGCAACGCGGTGCTCTCGGATGAGCGCATCACCGCCGTGCAGACCGGCGGCTGCCCGCATACCGCCATCCGCGACGACATCACCGCCAACCTGGATGCCATCGACGATCTGATCGAGGCCAATCCGCCGCTGGATCTGATCCTGGTGGAGTCGGGCGGCGACAATCTGACCGCGACTTTCTCCTCGGGCCTGATCGACGCGCAGATCTTCGTGGTGGATGTGGCCGGCGGCGACAAGGTGCCGCGCAAGGGCGGCCCGGGTGTGACCTGGTCGGATCTGCTGGTGATCAACAAGACCGATCTGGCCCCCATGGTCGGCGCGGATCTGACTGTCATGGACCGGGATTCGACGAAGGTGCGCGAGGGACGACCGTTCGTGTTCACCTCGCTCACCGAGGATCCGGCCGCGACCCCGGTGCTGACCTGGGTCCGTGAGCAGCTGGCCCATGCCGCCGAACACGATGCGGCAGCGGGTCATTCGCATTCGCATGCGCACTGAGCCCGCTCCCACGACAGCGCAGGGGCGGATCCGTGCCGGAACCTCCGAATACGTAGTGTCGGTGACCGGTGCGCACTGAGCTGCGGATCGTCGCGACCGCCGGGGCGCTGCCGCAGATGCACGCGGTGGGCGGTCTGGCGGCGCGGCACACCGCCCCCGACACCGTGCACCTGATCGGGACGGCCGCGACGCCGTTGGGCGGCGACGTGCTGGACATTTCGGTGACGGTCGGCCCCGGCGCACGCCTGTACGTGCGCTCGGTGGCCGCCACGATCGCGCTGCCGGGCCGCGAGACCCCGAAATCCGTGGCGCACTGGCGTTTCGAGGTGGCGGCGGGCGGCGAACTGGATGTCGATCCGGAACCCACGGTGGTCGCGGGTGGCGCGCGACACGACACGCTCACCACCGTGCGGCTGGCCGAGGGCGCACGCCTGCGCCTGCGCGAGCGTGTGCAGATCGGCCGCGCCGGTGAGGATCACGGCTGGTGGAGCGGTGAATTGCAGGCCGACACAGGCGATCTCCCGCTGCTGCGGCACCGTCTCGAGCTGGGTGCCGACGCGCACACCGACGACGCGCTGTCCGCCCCGCGCGCCCTGGAGAGCATCCTCACCTACCCGGATGACCGCCCGGCGGACACCGCGGGCCTGGATGCCGCACTGCTGCCACTCGCGCCGGGCGGCACCCTGTTCACCCGAACCGCGGTCCGGCTGACCGTCTAGCACTCCCGGATTCGACGCCACCCGTTCGAGATCGGCGTAACGCCGACCGGTGCCGGGCGCGATGTCCTTCTCGTGCACAGGGATTCCGCTGCCGAGGAGCTGGTCCGTCATGGCGGACGGTGCGTGGGAATCCCGGTCTGTCGCGTCGAGGCGGGAACCGGACCTCACCGCCGGTTCCCGCCTCGCGCTGGTATTGCTGGCCGAACGACCGGAGAGATCAGTCGCCGACGACGCGCGGTGGAGCGTTGAACGAATTCACCGCGCCGACCACCGCACCCACCGCGGCGCCTGCCATGGCTGCCGGTACGACGATCATGGCCGCTCCCGCTGCCGCGCCGATGGCCGGGCCACCGACCAGGCCGACGGGGAACAGCGGCAGGCCGACCACCAGACCGGCGGCCGCGCCGACTGTCGCCGACGTGAGCGCGAACGGGGCTGCCGAGGCCGCGCCGAGCGCCGCTCCCACTGCCGCGGTGCCGACGGTCTGGCCGGCGATGCGGTCGGAACGGCTGCGCTCCATGCCGATCGAATCGAGGAAGGTGGCGAGATTCGCCTCGATCTGAGCGGCATTGTCGTTGATCTGGATCGCCTGCTCGGAGTCGATCCAGTTCGGGGCGTCGACGACCACGTCACCGAACCGGAACTTGCCCGGCGGTGGTGCGATCGGCGGCACCGCGGCCACGGGGACGGGTGCGTGCAGCACGCCGACCGGGGCCAGGTATTTCTTGTCGGGCGCCGGACGGGACCACTGGATGGAGCTCTTGGTCTCGTCGGGGATGTTCAGGCCCTCGTACGGCATCACATTGGGCGAGTCGGCCGCGGGCCACTGGGGCGCGTCGTCGTGCTGCGCCACCGGATTCACCTCTGCGGGTGCGGCATTGGCGGCGCCGGTTCCGACGATCGCCAAGACTAGCGGTACGGCGCCTGCCGCGACCACATTGCCGACCTTGTTGCGATGCGGGTTGAGAGCTCTGTGCTTACCTGCGGCCATGCACGACCTTTCGTCCGGGGAACATCGACGCCCGACATTCGGACCCGTCGGTCAACTGGATTGGTCTCGCGCCGGATGTCCGAAAAGCCTTGACCTAGCCGAGCGTTAGCCAAACATCTTCGACAAGACAAGAAAGGGCCGGAATCTCCTGGTAGGAGATTCCGGCCCCGGGCAAAACGGAAATCACGCGAGCATTGCCGGCGCGCCGCGACTTTCCTATCCTGGACGGCCGCTTCAGCAGCCCCGGGTCCACGGGAATGTCATCACGTGCGTGAGCGATGCCCCCGGATCACTCCTCGACGGAGGTCTCCGCGACAGCCTCGACGCCCGCGTCCTCGGACGCGACGGGCGCGCCCTCGGTGGCAGGAGCCATGTAGCCGTTCACCGCGCCCACGGCCGCACCGATGCCCGCGCCGATGGTGGCGGCGGGAACGGCGACGAGCGTGACGGCGGCGGTAGCGCCGACGGCCGGGCCGAAGACCCAACCGGCGGGAGCGAACGGCGTACCCGCCATCGCGCCCACGAAGCCGCCCATGACACCGGCGGCCACCTCGAGCGGCGCCGCCACGGCGACGCCGACGCCCGCGCCGACGGCGGCGGTGCCGATGGTGCTGGCCGCGATCCGGTCGGAGCGGCTGTGCTCGAAGCCGGCCGAGTCGAGGGTGCGGGCGAGGTCGGCTTCCGCCTCTCCCACCAGGGTGTTCACCGTGGCGGCCTGTTCGGCGGTGAGCCAGGACGGAATGTCGACCTGGGTGTCGCCGAAGCGCAGCTTGCCCTCGGGCGCGATGATGGGCGCCACCTCGGACACCGTCATCGGATCGGGGGCGCGCAGCTGCTGCACGTCCACTGCCGCGAGCGGGCCGTTGGGGATGGCTCGCACCCCGGTGGCCGAATTGCGGTCGACCAGTGCCGGTCCGGCCACCGCGGGCTCCACGCCCTCGGCGACGGGTTCGGTGCCCGCCGCGCTCTCGGTGACGCCGTCCGGATTCGCCTCGGCGGCCGCGGCTTCGGTGTCGAGGTACCCGCGCACCCCGTCGGCGAGACCGGGCGGCAGCGGAAGCTCGACCGGCCCGAACGGCGAGTCGACCTTCACACTGGGGTCTTTGGGTTCGGCCGGGGAGACCGCGGCGGGCGCGGAATCCTCTCCCGGAACCGGTTCGGCGGAGGCGGTTCCGGCCGCGGCGAGTGCCGTGACCAGCGGCAGCGCACCCACGACGGCAAGGGAACCCAAGCGCCGCCGCCGCGGCGAAATCTGATCAACCTGTTGGCGTTTGCCCATGGATGACCTTTCTCAACGAATGTCAACAGATGTATGACATTCGCTCCGGCACGCCTGCCGGATAGGTCGGGAACTCACCCCGCTCGCGACGCGGGTGTGCCCGGGGGCAAATCAGGCCGCAGGTCCGGCCTTCGTGTTCGCCACGGATTTGCCGTTGCCCGAAGGGGTTTCGCCGCCGAGCTGTTTGTGAAGTTCGAGCGCCTCTTCGGGAGAATCCAGAGCCTCCAGCGCGAGTCGCGCGAACACCCACTGCTCGGTGGCGGCCATCTGCCCGCGGTGCCGGCCCAGGAAGGAGACGAACCACTCCAGCACGGTGACGAACCGGCTGCGGAATCCGACCAGGTACCACAGGTGCAGCGCCAGCCACGCCAGCCAGGCGATGAAGCCCGAGAACTCCAGCTTGCCGACCTGGCAGACCGCGCTGAACCGCGACACCGTCGCCATGGAGCCCTTGTCGAAATACTTGAAAGGCTTACGCTCCGCGGGCTTTTCGCCCTTCAGCCCGGCCTTGATGGCCTTGGCCGCGTAGGTGCCGCCCTGGATCGCGCCCTGCGCCTGTCCGGGTACGCCCGGCACGGACATGAGGTCGCCGACCACGAAGACGTTCGGATGCCCCTTGATGGTGAGGTCCTGCTCCACGATCACGCGTCCCGCGCGGTCGGTTTCGGTGCCGTCGGACTTCTCGGCGAGCAGCTTGCCCAGTTCACTGGCCTGCACACCGGCCGACCACACCTTGCACGCGGATTCGATGCGGCGCACGCCGTCGCCGTCCTTGATGGTGACGCCGCGCGCGTCCACATCGGTGACGAGCGCGTTGAGCTGGATCTCCACGCCCATCTTCTCGAGCCGCTTGTGCGCCTTCATGCCGAGCTTGGGACCCATCGGCTTGAGCACGGCGTCCGCGCCCTCGACCAGGATCACCCGGGTGTCGCGCGGATCGATGTTGCGGAACGAGCCCTCCAGGGTGCGGTCCGCGAGTTCGGCGATCTGCCCGGCCAATTCGACGCCGGTGGGGCCCGCGCCGACGACGACGAAGGTCATGAACCGGTCGCGGGTCTCCTGATCCTTGGCCAGTTCGGCCTCTTCGAAGGAGCCGAGAATGCGCGCGCGCAGTTCCAGCGCGTCGTCGATGGTCTTCATACCCGGCGCGTACGTCGCGAAGTGGTCGTTGCCGAAGTAGGACTGCTGGGCGCCGGTGGCGACGATGAGGGAGTCGAACGGCGTGACGTGGTCCTGGTTCAGCAGCCGCGAGGTGACGGTGTTGTTCACCAGATCCACATCGTGCACGTCGCCCATGATGACGCCGACGTTCTTCTGCTTGCGCAGCACGATGCGGGTGGCGGGCGCGATCTCGCCGACCGACAGGATGCCGGTGGCCACCTGGTACAGCAGCGGCTGGAACAGGTGGGTGGAGGTCTTGGAGATGAGGGTGATGTCGACGTCGGCCTTGCGCAGGTGCTTGCAGGCGAAGAGGCCACCGAATCCGGATCCGATCACCACTACGCGGTGGCGCTGGTCAACCTGTCCATCGGCATTCATCTAGTCCCTGCTCCTCGCCCTACGGTGAAACTCCGACCTCACGTCCTAACCGTAGTACGGCGTGAGGTACGACGACCAATCAGGACCAATCGGGAAACGGACGATCGCGACATCCCACTCGAAAATACAATATGGGCGGTCGATCAGGGAGCTGTGGCGCGTTTCCCGATGGTCTCGATCTTGTTTCCCGTCAGCGTCCCGCGAAGAGCATGCGCGCCACCCGCGTGGTGGTCTCCGCGCCGTCGGTGTACCCGCCGTCCGAGCCCTGATCGGTCATGATGGCCAGCGTGTAGCGCTCATCCGGCCCGGCGAATCCGACCGAGTTGACCACCCAGCCGCCCTGCTCGGCCGACCAGCCGTTCTTCAGCCCCGGCCGCATCGACGCGCCCGCGCCCCACACGCCCCAGTGCTGATTGATATCCACCTGGCGCATGCGATCGGTGAGGTAGTTGCGATCGTCGGGATGCATGCGGGTGAGCACGTTCTCCATCAGTCGATCCAGATCCGCCGGCGTGCACTGCTGGAAGCCCCAGTCCGGGAACAGCTTGAACTGCTCGACCGCCGCGGTAGGCGGGAACGGCACCAGGCCCGTCATGCCATTGGCGCGGAAGGCGTTCTGGAAGGCCATGCGGTCGATGCCCGCGTACTTGTTCCAGAGGATGTCGGCGGCATTGTCGTTCGAGGTTGCCAGCATGGATTCGAGCAGGTTGCGGTCGCCGCCGTCGAGGTTGATGACGCCTGCCCGCGCCCGATTCAGCAGATCCTCCGCGATCGCCAGTTTGATGGTGGAGGCCGTCCAGAACATGGTGTCGGCATTGGCATTCCGATAAACGCCGCCCGTAACCCGGTCGCGCACCACGTATCCGGTGACTCCGGGGCGGGTGCGCAAATAGTTGTCGACCGCGCTGATGCGATTGGACATATCGCAGTCGAATCCGCCCTGGCAGGTCTGGGTGGCGACGGGCCACGCACCGGCGGAGGGCACGACTAACGGCGCGGCCGGAATCAGGGCGGCGGCGGCTAGAACGGAAGCGGAGGCGGCCACGCGGTTGCGCCGGGCCATCGGAGAACGCACGGTGGAACACATTAGACATCACAAAGCCCGTTTTGCACGTCTTGAGCTCCGCCGCTGCGTGTGCTACCGAAATTCCAGTGCCGCAGTGGCTTTCGACAAACGGTCGGCGCGCCCCCGCGGTGCGCGCTCGAGTTCAGCGGAATGCCGCGCGTAGTTCCTCGATACTGCGACCGTTGAGGCGATAGCAGTGCTCGAACGCCTCGCTGTGATGATCCTTCGCCCACGACTGTAGGACGACGCCGCGGCCGTAGTGCCGTGAGTTGATGAGCTCCCAGCGGTCCCCCACCCGGCGGACCGTGAACCCGGCTCTGGGAACCAGGGGAATCACCGATGCAGACATCGACCCGAACCAGCCTTTCTCACCACACTCGACCTCCCCCGAAAAGCACTGTCGCATACCACACTCGAAATGCGGGGTGACGCGCCCTAGCAAATCGGAGGCATGTGGCGGGTGCCACACGGCGAGCCGTGCGGCCCGGTGTTTGCATGTCGTTCGCCGACTGTATAGACACAGCGGGTGCACATTCATCGTGCCGAGCGTGCCGACACGCTCGCCGACGCGCTGGCCGAGCTGCTCGCCGAACCGCTCGGCGATCCGTTCACCCCGGAAGTGGTCGCGGTTCCGGCCAAGGGGATCGAACGCTGGCTGAATCAGCGGCTGGGCACCGCGCTGGGCACCACCGGCGGCGGGGACGGCATTTCGGCGAATATCGACTTCGCGGATCCGGCGGGACTGGTGGCGGCGGTGCTGGCCGAAGCGACCGGTATGTCTCCCGAGGAGGATCCGTGGGCTCCCGAGCGGCTGGTGTGGACGCTGCTGCCGGTGCTCGACGCGGTGCTGGATGAGCCGTGGGCGTCGGTCCCGGCACGCCATTTGGGACATGGGAATCCGTCGGGTTTCCGGGTCGGGCGGCGGTATGCGACCGCGGCGCGGATCGCGGAACTCTTCGGTAGCTACGGGACGCAACGGCCTGCCCTGATCACGGACTGGGCGGCCGGTGACGACACCGACGGCGCCGGGAATCCGCTGCCCGAGGATCTGCTGTGGCAGCCGCAGCTGTGGCGCAAGCTGCGCGCCGCAGTGGGTGTGCCCAGTCCGGCCGAACGTTTGGAATCCGCGTGTGCCCGCCTGCGCGAGAATCCCGGTCTCCTCTCACTGCCGGAACGGATTTCGCTGTTCGGCGTGACCCGATTGGCTACCGACCAGTTGGAAGTCTTGTCGGCGCTGTCGGTCGGCCGCCAGGTCCACCTGTGGCTGGTACACCCCAGCCCGGCCCTGTGGACCAAACTCGCCGACGCCGAGGTCATCCCGAACCCCGGTGTGCGCGTACGCCATCCACTGCTGGCCGCGCTGGGCCGCGATATCCGCGAACTGCAGCAGCGACTCTCCGCCTACGACCACATCGACACCTACCACCCGCAACCCCCGGCGAACGTGGACGGCCGCACGCTGCTGTCCGAGCTGCAGGCGGCGATCCGGCAGGACCGGTGGTCGCTGCTGCCGGATGCCGCGCTGGCGGACGGTTCGATCACCGTTCATTCCTGCCATGGTCCCGCGCGGCAGGTGGAGGTGCTGCGGGACGCGCTGCTCGGAATCTTCGGGGCCGACCCGACTTTGGAGCCGCGCGATGTGATCGTCATGTGCCCGGACGTGGAGAGTTACGCGCCGCTGGTGCGGGCGGCGTTCGGGCAGTGGTCGCTGGACGGGGCCGAACCGGGACATCCGGCGCACGGGCTGCGGGTGCGGCTGGCCGACCGGGCGCAGCGGGCGGTGAACCCGCTGCTGGGCGTGGTCGGGACGCTGCTGGAGCTCGCCGACGGGCGGGTCACGGCCACCGAGGTGCTGGATCTCGCTGCGGCAGAACCGGTTCGGCTGCGCTGCGGGTTCGACGAGGACGATATCGAGCGACTGCGGGAGTGGGCCACCGAAACCGGCGCGCGATGGGGGATCGGGCTGCGGCAGCGGCAGGCGTTCGGGCTCGGCGATTTCGCGCAGAACACGGTGAACGCGGCCGTGGACCGGATCCTGCTGGGCGTGGCGGCGGGCGAATCCGGTGAGGACTGGCTGGATTTGGTGCTGCCGCTCGACGACGTGGACAGCAATGACATCGATCTGGCCGGGCGGTTCGCGGAATTCGTGGACCGGCTGGCCGTATGCCTGCGGGATCTGCGCGGGTCCACGCTGGAGGAACCGGCGGGGTCGGCGCGAGCCGCGGCGGAGTGGGCCGCCGTGCTGGGGCGGGCGTTGGATCTGCTCACCGATGTGCCGCGCGGACAGGCCTGGATGGGCGTGCAGGCGCGCCGGGAAATCAGTGGCGCGCTCGAGCACGCGGGACAGATTCCCTTGCGGCTCACCGATATTGCCGCACTGCTGACCGCGCGGCTCTCGGGCCGTCCGTCGCGGGCGAACTTCCGCACCGGGGAGCTGACCGTGTGCACCATGGTGCCGATGCGGTCGGTGCCGCACCGCGTGGTGGTGCTGCTCGGACTCGACGACGAGGTGTTCCCGCGCGCGGGCGGTGTGGACGGCGACGACGTGCTGGCGCGGCACCGCTGCCCCGGCGACCGCGATCCGCGCAGTGAGGACCGCCAGCTGCTGCTGGATGCCATCACCGCGGCCGGTGAGCGACTTGTGCTGCTGCACACCGGATCCGATCCGGTCAGCGGGGCGCATCGCCCGCCCGCCATCCCGCTGGCCGAACTTCTCGACACGGTGCGCGCGCATATCGGCGCGGACGCCATCGACCGGGTCGTCACCCGGCATCCCCTGCAGCCCTTCGACAGTCGCAACTTCCGCGCCGAAGCTCCCTTCAGTTTCGACACCGTGGCCCTGGGCGGAGCGGTCGCCGCCGGGCAGGCTCCGAAGCCGCGTCCGCTGTTCCTGGCCGCCGGTGCCCTGTCCGGTGTCGAACGCGGCGATGTGGAACTCGCGGATCTGGTGGCCTTCACCGAACATCCGGTGCGCGCATTCCTGTGGCAGCGCTTGGGAATTCGTGTCCCCGAGGAAGAGGAGGAGATCGCCGACCGCCTGCCCATCGAGCTCGACGGCCTCACCAAATGGAATATGGGCGAGCGCATGCTGGCCGCCCGCCTCACCGGCGCGGACGCGAATATTCTGCGCGCGGCCGAATGGCGGCGCGGCACGCTGCCGCCGTTCGCCCTCGGCGCGGCCGTCCTCGACGAGGTGGAGACCACCGTCGACCGGCTGGTCCGGGTGGCTCAGCCGCTGCACGAAATTCCTTCCCGCACAGTAGATATCGCACTCGATCTCGGTGACGGCCGCCGCCTCACCGGTACCGTCCCGGACGTCCACGACGACGCCCTGCTGCGCACCACCTACTCCCGCCTGGCCCCCAAGCACCGTATGGCCGCCTGGGTGCGCCTGCTGGCCCTGGCCGCCACCGGCGACCACCAGTCCTGGCGGGCCATCACCATCGGCCGCGGCAGGATGTCGCGCCCCGCCTGGCAATCCACCCTCACCGCCCCCAACGCGCCCCTGGCCCGCACCCTGCTGCGCGACCTGGTGCACCTGCGCGACGAGGGCCTGGCCGAACCGCTCCCCATCGTCCCCGCCGCCTCGGCCGCCTACGCCGAACGCCGCTGCCAGGGTTCCTCCCCGGCCGACGCCCTGCTGGCCGCCGAACACGAATTCGACGGCGGCAAGGACGGCCCCGGCCGCTTCGGCGAACACACCGACCGCTACCTCCGCTACATCCTCGGCCCCGCCCCCCGCTTCCACCTGCTCACCGAGCACACCGAGGCCACCGGCCCCGACCCCGAACCCACCCGCTTCGGCACCCTGGCGCGCCGCCTCTGGAATCCGTTGCTCGCCAACGAGAATCAAGGCCAGCCATGACGACCCACCAGCCCGGCACAGCACTCGGAAGGCGCGGATGACCGACGAACTCTTCTCGATCACCGCCCCGGACGTCGAGCCCCGCCCCGCCACCCGCTCCCGCCGCCGCGGCGACTCCTCCGGCGGCGAGGCCCGCCCGCGCCGCCAGGATGTGCAACCGCCCGACGAAGAGTCCGATCTCCTCGCCTTCGAGACCCCGCGGGCCGCGACAGCGCCTGTCGAAAGCGCTTCGGGTGCACCGGCGGAGCGACCGGACCAGGTGACCGTGGCGGAAGATCCGCCCGCGTCGGCGGGAGAGACCGTGCGGGTCGGGCCGGACGCCGAGGCTGATCCTGTGATGGCCGCCCAGTATTCCGCGGCAGGGTCGGACGGTCAGGCCCGAGCGACGAGCCTCGCCGAAGAAGGACTGTCCGCCGCGCTGCCGGATCCGAACGAGATATCGATGGGGTCCGAGGTGGAGGATCAGTTCCGCTGGGAGGTCGGCACGTTGCCAGACAGTGGCCGTCCGGGAGCCGGGGCCACGGTGGCGAGCGCGATGACCCACGAACCGAGCGCTGCCGCGGAGCTGCCGGACGATGTGCCCGGTGCACCGCTGTCCCATGATTCGACCGGTGACGAGATCGGATTGTGGGCGGCCGCGGACGATTTCGCCGCGGCGGGCGGCGTTTCCGGGGAGTCGGAGGAGACCGGGAATCGGTTCGAGCTGACAGGGCCGCTGCCGGTGGGGACCACGGTGCTGGAGGCGAGCGCGGGAACCGGCAAGACCTATGCGATCGTCGGATTGGCCGTGCGATTCGTCGCCGAGGCGGGGATCGATATCTCGCAGTTGCTGCTGGTGACGTTCAGCCGGGCGGCCACCCAGGAGTTGCGGGAGCGGACGCGGGATCGTTTCGTGACTGTGGCTGCCGCACTGGGTGATCCGGAACGCGCGCGGGCCTCGGAGGACGAGCTGGTGCGGTTGCTGGCGCACGCGAATCCGGGGGAGGTGGCGGTGCGGCGGGAGCGGCTGCTCACCGCGCTGTCGGATTTCGACGCGGGCACCATCGCGACCACACACAGTTTCTGCCAGCGCATGCTCGATGAGCTGGGCCTCGCGGGGGAGCAGGAGCCCGGTGTGCGGTTGGTGGAGGGCATCGAGGATGTGGTGTCCACGGTCGCCGACGACCTGTACCTGAGCCGGTACGCGCGCACGGAAGCGCCGTTCGCGCCCGCGGACGCGCAGCGGCTGGCCTCTGCGGCGGTCGGGGATCGGCAGGCGCTGCTGGTGCCCGAGGCCGGGAGCGAGGAGGATCCGGCGACCGAGCGGGTGGCGTTCGCGGCGGCCGCACGGGCGGAAACCCAGCGGCGCAAACGGCTTTCAGGATTGCGCGACTTCGACGATCTGCTGGTGCTGCTGCACGAGGTGCTCGCCGATCCGGAGCACGGACAGCGGGCGTGTCAGCGCATCCGGGACCGGTTCCGGGTGGCGCTGGTGGACGAGTTCCAGGACACCGACCCCCTGCAGTGGGACATCCTGCGGCGGGCCTTCCACGGGCACGCCACGCTGGTGCTGGTGGGGGATCCGAAGCAGGCGATCTACGCCTTCCGCGGCGCGGAGGTGCTGAGTTATCTGGATGCGGTGGCGCATGCCGACAGCCGTCGCGAGCTCACCACCAACCGGCGCAGTGACGCCGGGCTGCTGGCGGCGCTCGAGCATCTGCACGGCGGAGCGGCACTGGGGCACAAGGAGATCACCGTGCACCGGGTGGCCGCTACCCGGCCCTTCACCCGGCTGTCGGGTCCGCCGGAGCAGATTGTTCCCCTGCGGCTCCGGTGTTTTCCGCGCACGGGCGCGGGATCGCTGAACCGGTCCGGGTTTCCGACGGTCGGGCGGCAGCGGGAGCGCATCGCGGTGGATGTTGTCGCCGATATCGTGCGGCTGCTGGAATCCGGGACGCACATCGATGCGGGCGCGCAGGGGCGACGCCCGGTCGGGCCTGGCGATATCGCCGTGCTGGTGCGCAATCACAAGCAGCTGGACCTGGTGCGCAAGGAGCTGGAGCGGGCCGGCGTGGCCGCCGTGCTGACCAGCGGCGCAAGCGTTTTCGGTACGCCCGCCGCCGCGGAATGGCTGTGGGTGCTGCACGCCCTGGAACAGCCGCATCGCGCCGATCGGGTGCGGCTCGCGGCGGGAACCGCGCTGCTGGGGGTGTCCGCCGACGAGATCGACTCCGGCGGAGCGGATCTGGTGGGACGGCTCGGCGCCGAACTGCGGGACGCCGGAAGGCTGTTCGCCCGCGCGGGTTTCGCCGCCGTCTTCGAGAAGATGAGCGCGGCAACGAAACTGGCCCCGCGCCTGCTGGCACTGGAGGGCGGCGAACGGCAGCTCACCGACCTGCGGCATATCGCGCAGCTCCTCGACGAGGCCGCCCTGCGCGAAGGTTTGGGCCTGACCGCGCTCACCCGCTGGCTGGCCGATCACGTGCGCGACCCCGCCGCGGGCAGTGTCGCGAACCGCAGCCGCCGCCTGGACCGGGATGCCGAGGCCGTGCAGCTGGCCACCGTGCACGCCAGCAAGGGGCTCGAATTCCCGGTCGTCTACCTGCCTTTCGCGTGGGACGCCGCCAAACTGCGCAACCCGCCGACCCTGCTGTTCCACGATGAGCAGGGCCGTCGTGTCCTCGATGTCGGCGGTCAGGAGGCGGCCGGATACAACGCGCGCAAACTGCGTGCCGAGACCGAGGAGGCCGCCGAGGAACTGCGCCTGCTGTATGTGGCGCTGACCCGCGCGGGCGCACAGGTGGTGGCCTGGTGGGCTCCCGCGTTCGACACCCAGACCTCGCCCCTGCACCGCATGCTGCTGGGCCGGGAACCGGGCAGTCCGGCAGTCGCGGACAAGGCTCCGGTTCCCGCGGATTCGGTGATCCTGGAACACTTCTCGGCGTGGGCGGCCACCGCCGAACCGGGCGTGATCGCGATCGAACCACTGCGGGACGCCACCCCCGCCCGCCTGCGCCGCGCCGACACCGGTACCGATGCCGAGGAATTGCGCGCCGCCCACTTCGACCGCACCCTCGACCAGGATTGGCGGCGCACCTCCTATTCCGCGCTGACGGCGGGCGCGCACGACGCCATGCCCGCCGGTGACCAGCCCGACGGCCGCGGCATCGCCGACGAACCGGCCACCCCCACCGAAATCGTCGCCGAGGCCGACGCTTTCGCGGGCGCGGCCCCCTCCCTCATGAACGACCTGCCCTACGGCGCGGAGTTCGGCACCCTCGTGCACGAGGTGCTCGAGTACGTCGACACCGACGCCGTCGACCTGGCCGGGGAGATCCGTGCCCGCTGCGAGCACGCGGTCGCCGAGCAGATGTTCGACGCTGACCCGGAACTCCTCGCGAGCTCCCTGCTGGCGGTCATGCACACCCCCATCGGAATCGGCACCCTCGCAAGCATTCCCACCCGCGACCGCCTCAGCGAGCTCGACTTCGAGGTGCCCCTCACCGGCGGCGACACTCCCACCGCCACCCGCGTGACGGTCCCGCACCTCGCCACCCTGCTGCGCCGCCACCTGCCCGCCGACGATATCCTGGCCCCCTACGCCGACCAGCTCGCCCACCTCGACGACACCCCGCTGCGCGGCTACCTCACCGGCAGCATCGACGCCGTACTCCGTACGCCCGGACCACGTTTCGTCGTCGTCGACTACAAGACCAACCGGCTCGGCACCGGCGACCTCACCGTCGCCCACTACACCCGCGACCGCATGGCCGCCGAGATGATGCGCTCCCACTACCCCCTGCAGGCCATCCTGTATTCCGTTGCCCTGCACCGCTACCTGCGCTGGCGTCTGCCCGGCTACGACCCGGCCACCCACCTCGGCGGCATCAAGTATCTGTTCGTCCGAGGCATGATCGGCCCCGAAACCCCGGACGGCTGCGGCGTTTTCGACTGGCACCCACCCGCCGGACTGATCATCGAACTGTCTGCCCTGCTGGCAGGCGATACAGAGGTGCTGCGATGACCTCAATCCAGTTGGCGCAGCGCGGAACCGGAGTCCTGCAGACCTTCAATGCGGCGGGTGTGCTGTCGGCCGCTGATCTGCATGTGGCACTGCGGCTCGGACGGCTCGGCGGGGAGCAGTCCCTGCCGGTGCTGTTCGCGACCGCGCTCGCCGTGCGCGCGGTGCGTTCCGGGTCGGTATGCCTGGAACTGCGGCGGATGCACGAGATCGGTGTGGACGCCGAGGACGGGGAGAGCGTTATCGACCCGTCCACGCTGCCGTGGCCGAATGTGGACATGGTGATCGACGCGCTGCGGGTCAGCCCGCTGGTGTGTGGGAGTCCCGCCGGGCCGCTGCGGCCGCTGCGGCTCATCGATCCGCCCGCCGGATCGGATTCGGGGCCGTTGCTGTACCTGGACCGGTACTTCCGGCAGGAGGAGACGATCCGGGAGGTGCTGACCGCGCGCGCCGCCACCCACCCCATGGTGGACGCGGAACTCGTTCGGCGGGAACTGGATCGGCTGTTCCCGGAGCAGGACAGCGCCGAGGAGCCCTTCGATCGGCAGCGGCTGGCGGCAGCGCTGGCGGCGACGCAGTGGACGACCGTCATCGCGGGCGGGCCGGGTACCGGCAAGACGCACACCATCGCGCGGGTGCTGGCTCTGCTTGTGGCACATCAGGAATCCGTGCCGCACGCGCCCGCGCTGCGGATCGCGCTGGCCGCGCCCACTGGCAAAGCCGCCGCACGCCTGCAGGAATCGGTGCGCGAGCAAGCCGGTGACATCGGCCTGCCCGAACTGACCGCCGCCACCCTGCACCGCCTGCTGGGCTGGCAGCGCGGCGGCGCGGGACGCTTCCGGCACAACGAGTTCAACCGCCTGCCCTACGACGTGATCGTGGTCGACGAAACCTCCATGGTCTCGCTGACCATGATGAGCCGCCTGCTCCCCGCCGTCCGCCCCGACGCCCGCCTGGTACTGGTCGGCGACCCCGATCAGCTGGCCTCCGTGGACGCGGGCGCGGTGCTCGCCGACCTCGTCGCCGGACCTGTTCCCGGTAAGGCGAATCCGGTGCTCGACACCATCCTCGGTGGCGAATTCCAATCCACCGCAACTCATCCCGGCGTCCTCACCCCTCGCGAACGAGACCGCCTGCGCGGCGGCATCGTCCGCCTCACCCGAGGCCGCCGCTTCGGCGGCCGCATCGCAGACCTGGCCGTGGCGGTACGCAACGGCGACGCCGACACCGCGGTGGAACTCCTCCGCGCGGGCGGCGACGAACTGTCCCTGCACTCGCCGGACGATATCGACGACGTACGCGCCAACGTCCTGCGTGCCGCCCGCGCGGCCACGGACGCGGCCCTCGCGGGCGAGGCCACCGAGGCCCTGCACGCCCTGGAATCCCACCGCCTGCTGTGCGCCCACCGCCAGGGCCCCTTCGGCGTCGAACGCTGGGATCGCCTCGCCGCGAGCTGGGTCCAGGGCGCGGGCATCAGCTTCGACCCCGGCCCCGGCCACTGGTACCCCGGCCAGCCGCTGCTGGTCACCGCCAACGACCACGAGGCCCGCATCTACAACGGCGACACCGGCGTCATCGTCAAAGCCCCCGACGGCACCCTGCGCGCCGCCCTGCAACGCGGCACCGAACCGTATCTCGTCCACCCCACCCAGTTCCCCGGCGTCACCACCGTCTACGCCATGACCATCCACCGCAGTCAGGGCAGCCAGTACGACGTTGTCTCGGTGGTGCTGCCCGGCCCCGAATCCACCCTGCTGACACGGGAACTCCTCTACACCGCCATCACCCGCGCCCGCACCCATGTGCGCGTCCTGGGCACCGAGGATTCCATCCGAGCCGGTATCGCCCGCCGAGTCCTACGAGCCAGTGGCCTCCGCACCTAGCCGGTGACTCCGCCCGGCGGGTCCGTTGACGATCGGTAGCGAGGCGAATTATGTTCGGCTGATGCCGGTCGACGAGGACAGCAGCGAACACCGCTGGAGTGATGTACCCGCCGACCGGCTACGCCATCGGATATCCGACGCCTTGTCCGCGTTCGCGCGTCGACCCGTCGATCCCGAAGGCCGCAAGTCGGCCGCGGTGCTGATCGCCATCGCCGATCACGCTGGCGAACAAGGTATTTGGCTCACCGAGCGATCGGCGGCCCTGCGTGCCCACGCCGGGCAACTGGCCCTGCCCGGCGGCAAACTGGACCCGGGTGAGGACGCGCAGGCGGCGGCATTGCGCGAGCTACAGGAGGAACTGGGCATCACCGTGCCCCGCTCGACGGTACTCGGACTGCTCGACGACTATCCCACCCGCTCCGGCTACGTGATCACCCCGGTCGTGGCCTGGATCGGCCGCGCACCCTACCCGACCCTGGACCCCGCCGAAGTGGCTGCGGTGCACTGGATTCCGTTCGCCGACCTCGATGTCGAACCCCGCTTCGCCCCCGTCCCCGGCTCGGACCGCCCCACCATCCAGCTCCCCCTGCTCGGCGGCCACCTGCACGCCCCCACCGCCGCCATCCTCCACCAATTCCGTGAGGTCGCCCTGCACAACCGCCCCACCCGCGTCGACCAGATGGACCAGCCCCGCTTCGCCTGGGAATGAAGCTCATTCCGCGAGCGCGCACATGAATGTGCGAGCCCACACACCGATGCCGCCCACCGACGAAGACCACGGCCTACGTATCGACGCCTCCCGCCCCGCCGCGGCCGCCGCCCTCGACAAAGCGGCTGTGCCGCACGAGATCTATGTGGCCGAGAACGCCGACCACGCCTTCTTCAACGACACCGGCCAGCGGTACAATCCCGCCGCCGCCACCGAAGCCTGGCGGCGCGTCACCGACTGCTACGCCCGCTACCTGGGCTGAGAAGGCATGGTGCGCGGCGGCGAATCCTTCCCGGATCGATAACGCTTCTGGCCCCTGCGCGCCCATCGTGCTGGATACGCTGGAAACGGGTGTCCGTACGAGTCGGAGGGGTTTCGATGAGCAGCACGTCCGAGCACGTCGATGTGCTCATTGTGGGGGCCGGACTGTCGGGGGTGGGGGCGGCTTATCACCTGCAGAAGGCGTTTCCGTGGCGGACGTACGTGATTCTGGAGATGCGTGAGGCCATCGGCGGGACGTGGGATCTGTTCCGGTATCCGGGGATTCGCTCGGATTCGGATATGTTCACGCTCGGGTATCGATTCCGGCCTTGGCTGGGGGACAAGGCTATTGCCGATGGGCCGTCGATTCTGAGTTATGTGCGGGAGACGGCGGCGGAGAACGGGATCGACAAGCAGATCCGGTATCGGCATCGGGTGGTGCGGGCGGAATGGTCGTCGCGGGAGAATCTGTGGACGGTGACCGCCGAGCATGACGGGGAGACGGTGACCATGACCGCGAGCTTCCTGTTCAGCTGTTCGGGGTATTACCGCTACGACCAGGGGTATACGCCGGAATTTCCTGGGCGGGAACGGTTTTCGGGTCCGATCGTGCATCCGCAGCATTGGCCGGAGCAGCTCGAGGTGGCCGGTAAGCGGGTGGTGATCATCGGATCGGGTGCGACCGCGGTGACGCTGGGCCCGGCGCTGGTCGAGCAAGGGGCGCAGGTGAGCATGCTGCAGCGGTCGCCGTCCTACATCATTTCGATGCCCGCCCGCGATGCTGTTGCCGATCGGCTGCGCCGAATTCTGCCCGCGCGGGCCGCGTACGCGCTGGCGCGTGCGAAAAATGTGGCGCTCAGTACTGCCATGTATCAGTTCTCGCAACGGTATCCGCAGCGAATGAGGGGCTGGATTCGCGGGTTGCAGCAGCGGTGGCTGCCGCCGGGGTACGACATCGACACGCATTTCAACCCGCGCTACAACCCGTGGGATCAGCGACTGTGCCTGGTGCCCAACAATGATCTGTTCCGGGCCATCCGCCACGGCAAGCTGGAGATGGTCACCGACAGTATCGAGACGTTCACCGAGAGCGGCCTGAGACTGGCATCCGGTCGCGAACTCGACGCCGATATCGTCATCACCGCAACGGGTTTGAATCTCACCGTCTTCGGCGGCGTCGACCTGGTCGTGGACGGCGCGACGATCGGACTGCCGGATTCCATGGCCTACAAGGCGATGATGCTCTCCGATGTGCCGAACTTCGCCTTCGTCATCGGCTACACGAATGCCTCCTGGACGCTCAAGGCGGATCTGGTGTGCGAATACGTGGTGCGGCTGCTGCGGCATATGGACGCGCACGGTTACGCGAAAGCCACCCCTGTGCGCGACGAGTCCGTGGGCACCGCGCCATTCCTCAATTTCGAACCGGGTTATGTGCTGCGCGCCCTGGACATCCTGCCCAAGCAGGGTGACCGCGCGCCGTGGACGCTGCGCCAGAACTACCTGCGTGACCTGCCCACCCTGCGCTATGGCAAGGTCACCGATACGGCGATGCGATTCGAATCCGCCGCCGAGTGACCTTCAGGAAAGGACGGCTTTGGCTCTCCCGCACGCAGCCGCTCAGCTCGACTGGGTGAGCCTGGCCGCGCTGGTCCGGCAGTACAGCGACCCCGGCATCGAATTGCCCGTCGGGGTGTGCGGGCGCATTCACCTGGTCGACAAGCACACGGCCGCGCAGGTGGATCGGCGGAAGTACCTGAAGGACCGGGTGTGCGAGCGGGAGGGGTGCGCGGACAACGGACTGTCGGTGTTCCGCAAGAATCAGCGGTACACGGTCGCGCTCCCCGATGAATTGCCGCGCACCTCACGGGAGATCGTCTACGCGCATCCCCGGGTGACCCGGTTCGCGGAGGCGCTCGCGGCGCTGATCGAGCGCACCGGAAAGGAGCTCGCCGCCGAGCACGAGGTGCGGCGTACATCCGGTGAATCGGCGAACCACGGGGGTAGCCAATCCGATTCGATGTCCGATATCGGATTCCGCTCCGACCGGTTTATCGCGCTCATGGAAGCCGGGGCCACCGACGAACTGCTGACCCACAGCCACGAAGAGATCTGGGAGGTGCTCGACTACCGGCCCGGCGGGCAGGCGGTCGGCAACAATCTGCGATTTCTGCTGTACCACGTCCTGCACGTCTACCTGCGGACCAATCTGATCGTGGCCTTCGGGCTCGAGCAGCGGCCGCAGGACTGGGGATCCATGTCGCCGGGCACGGGCCTGCGGCAGGAGGTGATGCGCGACTGCGACGGGGCCACCTTCCTGCCGCACGCGCGGCGCGAGCTCGCGGAGGGCGTGTACCTGGCCGACGCGCGCGCGGCCGAGGACCTGGTCACGGCCTGTTTCCGCTATCTGGTGCACTACGAATTGCTGTGCCGCGTCACCGGTTACCAGCTGGACTGGGCCGAACACATCCGCCCGGAACTCGGGCTGGAGCCGCTCAGCGACTGAACACGCCTTCGAGCCGATTGCGCGAGCCCGGATGCACCAGCCGGGCCGCACTCACCAGGCCGTCCTCGGACCAGGTGCGCCGGCGGATGAGCAGGCACGGCTCGGTGCGGTCGATGCGCAGCAGCCGGCATTCCTCGGCGCTGCCCAGTACCGCCTCCACCACATGCTCGCCGCGCACGAGCGGCGCGACCCGGCTCAGATAGTCGTTGGGCGTGGTGGCGGTGAAATCCTGATCCAGATAGCCCGGCACGGCGGCGGAATTCACGTACCGGTCCTCGACCTGGATCGGCACATCGTCCTCGAAGTGCACCAGGATCGAATGGAAAGCCTTGCCGCCGAAGGATTCCCGTAGGAACGCCTGCTCGGCGGAAATGGCTTCCGACCGCACCGCGATCACCTCGGTGCGATGCCGGTGCCCGCGCTGCTGGATCTCGTCGGCGATATTGCGCACCTCGAACAGCGGTGAAGACTTCTTGACACCCGCGACGAAGGTGCCGACCCCCATCATGCGCACGATCGCGCCCTCGGCGGCGAGTTCGCGCAGCGCCCGGTTGATCGTCATCCGCGACAACCCCAGCGCCGCCACGAACTGATGCTCGGACGGCAGTTGATCGCCCTCGGCCCAGCGTCCCGTCCTGATCTGCGTGGTCACCAGATTCTTGACCCGCTCATACGCCGGGACGCGATCCCCGCTCGCCGAGCCGAACAGTGCGGCGAGTTCCGCCTCGTCGACCGTCGCCATCGTGTTGTTCCCCTGCTTCTTCGCCGTGCCTCGATCCGGACATGCAGCCTACCGGCCGGAATGCCACGGTCTTGACAGTTGTATAGACAGGACTATACAACTGATGCGGAATGCGATCCAGCACACAGCGGAGGCCCCGGCGGTATGGGCGTCACAGGGCCCGGTGCCGGATATCAGCGACGACTTCGAGGACAGAGGCGATGGACATCTCCACTCCAGGGCACGAACCCCGGACCGTGCGCGCACCCCGCGGCAGCGAGCTCACGACCCAGGGCTGGCAGCAGGAGGGCGCGCTGCGCATGCTCATGAACAACCTCGACCCGGATGTGGCCGAGCACCCGGACAGCCTGGTCGTCTACGGCGGCACCGGACGCGCGGCGCGCAGCTGGGCGGCCTTCGACGCCATGGTCGCCACCCTGAAGACACTGCGCAGCGACGAGACCATGCTGGTGCAGTCCGGCAAGCCGGTCGGCGTCTTCCGCACCAACGAGTGGGCCCCGCGCGTACTCATCGCCAACTCGAATCTCGTTGGAGACTGGGCCAACTGGGAGGAGTTCCGGCGGCTCGAGGAGCTCGGGCTCACCATGTACGGGCAGATGACCGCCGGATCCTGGATCTACATCGGCACCCAGGGGATTCTGCAGGGCACCTATGAGACCTTCGGGGCGGTGGCGCGCAAGCGATTCGGCGGCACACTCGCCGGAACCATCACGCTCACAGCCGGTTTGGGCGGTATGGGCGGCGCGCAGCCCCTCGCGGTCACCATGAACGAGGGTGTGGCCATCTGCGTCGACTGCGATGTCACGCGCATCGACCGCCGCATCGAACACAAGTACCTGGATGTGAAGGCCGACAACCTCGAGCACGCGCTCGAGCTGGCCGTGGCCGCCCGCGACGAGCGCCGCCCGCTGTCCATCGGCGTGGAAGGCAATGCGGCGGAAGTGTTCCCGCTGCTGCTGGAGCGCAACGCGCCCATCGACATCGTCACCGACCAGACCTCGGCGCACGACCCGCTCGCGTATCTGCCCCTGGGCGTGGACTTCTCGGAGATGAAGACCACCGCCGAGAAGGATCCGGCCTGGTTCACCGAACAGGCGCAGGCGTCCATGGCCGCACACGTGGCCGCCATGGTCGGCTTCCAGGATCGCGGCGCGGAGGTCTTCGACTACGGCAATTCCATTCGCGACGAGGCCCGCAAGGGCGGCTTCGACCGCGCCTTCGACTTCCCGGGCTTCGTGCCCGCCTACATCCGGCCGCTGTTCGAGGAGGGGCTCGGGCCGTTCCGGTGGGCCGCGCTGTCCGGTGATCCGGCCGATATCGCCGCCACCGACAAGGCCATTCTCGAATTGTTCCCGGAGAACGAGCATCTGCGCCGCTGGATCACCATGGCGGGGGAGAAGGTCGCCTTCGAGGGCCTGCCCGCGCGCATCTGCTGGCTCGGCTACGGCGAACGGCATCTGGCCGGGCTCAAGTTCAACGAGATGGTGGCCAGCGGAGAACTCAAGGCCCCCATCGCCATCGGCCGCGATCACCTCGACTCCGGTTCGGTCGCTTCGCCGTACCGCGAGACCGAGTCCATGCAGGACGGCTCGGACGCCATCGCCGACTGGCCGCTGCTCAACGCCCTGGTCAACACCGCCTCCGGCGCGTCGTGGGTGTCCATCCACCACGGCGGCGGCGTCGGCATGGGCCGCTCCATTCACGCCGGGCAGGTGTGCATCGCCGACGGCACCGAACTGGCCGCTCGCAAGATCGAGGCCGTGCTGACCAATGATCCCGGCATGGGCGTCATCCGGCACGCCGACGCCGGCTACGAGCACGCCATCGACACCGCCCGCACCCGCGGCGTCCGCATCCCCATGCGCGAACAGCAGTGACGGATCGGCGAGTCGCGCGGCGTGGCGTTAATGCGGACGTATGTTCGAATCTTTTCGACATATCGACGCCCGTTATCACTTATCCTTCCGGTGTGAAGTTGGTCGTGGCCGTTAAGCTGCTCCCCAACCTGGAGCAAGGAGAATCCCTGCTCCGCACTCTTCGTGACGTGAACGCGGCGGCGAATGCTCTATCCGAACTAGCGCAGGGTGAGATGCGACGCAGTCGCGGAGATCTGCAACGCGCGCACTACCGTCTCGTCAAGTCGATGGGATTGTCTGCGCAGCCTGCGCTGCATGTGATCCGGAAAGTTGCGGATGCGTACACGACGCGGTCGGCGAATCTGAATGCTGGTAACTACGGCCCGCGCTGCGGTACGCGTTACAAGCGGGTAGAGACGACCCCCATTCGGTTTCGGGCAACGGCCGCGCACGCCTACGATGATCGCTGTCTGTCATGGCAAATGGACGCACATACAGTGTCGATCTGGACTGTGAACGGGCGCGTGAAGGGCATCGCGTTCTCCGGTTCTGCTACTCACCTGGACATGCTCCGCCGGTACCGGCATGGTGAATCCGATCTCGTCTACCGCGATGGTTCGTGGTATCTGTATGCGACATGCGAGATATCGGAGTCGGAAAGGCGCGAACCGAACAGCTGGATGGGAGTCGATCTTGGGCTTGCCAACGTCGCGACCACGAGCACAGGGTACCGAGTACGTGGGCGTGGCCTTCGGCGACATCGCGAACGGCAACGTCGCCTGCGCGGCAAACTCCAATCCAAAGGCACGAAGTCCTCGAAGCGGTTGCTGAAGCGACGACGCTGGAAGGATGCTCGATACGCGAATGACTTGAATCATCAAATATCGAAACGTATTGTGGTCGAGGCAGAACGCACCGGGAATGGAATCGGTCTCGAGGATTTGACCGGTATTCGTGAGCGGGTACGGCTTCGCAAGCCCCAACGGACCGCATTGCATAGCTGGGGTTTCCGTCAACTCGCGCGCTTCATTCAGTACAAGGCTCGTCGTGCGGGCATTCCAGTGGTTTTTGTTGATGCTCGTGACACATCCCGGACCTGCCATCGGTGTGGGTTCGCAGACAAGAAGAATCGCTTGAACCAAAGCGAATTCTGCTGTCGTTCGTGCGGTTTCGTTGAACACGCGGACGTAAATGCTTCCCGCAACATCGCCGCGCGTGCGGCGGCTGTGTGGGAACGCGGGGCTCAGTCAACGGTCCCTGATCCGATCTAGGTTCTGGACGCGGACTCGACCGGCGGCTAGCCGTGTCGAGGGTTGCAACCTGGCCGTTCCGGCTGGGGGTTGACGAATTTCGTGCTCTGCCCGGTAATGGTGTTCGCACGATGGGAAACGTGCCCGCCCTCGGTTGCTATGTGATCGGCGTGCTCGCTCAGGCATCATCCTCACCGCCGCCCTGTACTACCCGCTCGCCAAGCGCCTGAACAACCCGCCGCCGCACATGATCTACCCGGCGGACACCGAGATCGCCCGAGCCTGAGAGGAATTCGCGTGGCGACGTACGCAGTCACCGATATCGGAACGCTGGTCACCAACGACCCGGCCCTGGGCGACGGCCCACTCGGCGTACGCCGCGACGCCGCAATAGTATTCGAACACGGCCGCGTCGCCTGGGTGGGCGACACCCGCGACGCCCCCGCCGCGGATGCGGGCCGCTCCCTGAACGGCCGCGCACTGCTCCCCGGGTTCGTCGAAAGCCACTCACACCTGGTATTCGCCGGTGACCGGGCCGAGGAATTCTCGGCCCGCATGACCGGAAAGCCCTACACCGCGGGCGGAATCCGCACCACCATCGCCGCCACCCGCGCCGCCACCGACGACCAGCTCGAATCGAATATGCGCCGCCTGCTCGCCGAAGCCCGCCGCTCCGGCAGCACGACGGTCGAATGCAAATCCGGCTACGGCCAAACCGCCCACGACGAACTCCGCAGCGTCCGCGTGGCCGAACGCATGACCGACGAGGTAACCCTGCTCGCCGCCCACGTTCCCCCGCCGGAGTACGCGGGCCGCGCGGACGACTACGTCGCCATGGTCATCGCCGACATGATCGAACCCTGTGCCTCGCACGCCACATGGGTGGACGTCTTCTGTGAACGCGGTGCGTTCGACGAGGACCAATCCCGCGCAGTCCTCAAAGCCGGTATGGCGCAAGGGCTCACACCCCGCGTGCACGGCAACCAACTCGGCCCCGGCCCCGGCGTCCGCCTGGCGGTCGAACTCGGAGCGGCCTCGGTAGACCACGTCACCTACACGACCCCCGCCGACATCGACGCCCTCGCCAACAGCTCCACGGTCGCCACCCTGCTGCCCGGCGCGGAATTCTCCACCCGCCACCCCTACCCCGACGCCCGCGCCCTCATCGACGCAGGCGTCACAGTGGCCCTCGGCGCGGACTGCAACCCCGGCACCAGCTACACCACCAGCCTCCCCTTCTGCATCGCCCTCGCCGTCCGCGAGATGCACATGACCCCCGAGGAAGCAGTCTGGGCGGTCACCGCAGGCGGCGCGAAAGCCCTGCGCCGCACCGACATCGGCCACCTCACCCCCGGAGCCCGCGCCGACGCCATAGCCCTCGACGCCCCCTCCTACCTCCACCTGGCCTACCGCCCCGGCGTCCCCCTGGTCCGCGAGGTCTGGAAAGACGGCGAACTGACGAAGGACCGCTGATGACCTCGGCCCCCGTCATTCGGCACCGGCCGAGACCTACATCAATCGGCTCTCCCACCAGGTAAGGCGAGAAGGAGTCACATGAGCATCGAGGTGGATATCCCGGCCGCACCGTGGACCGGGCGGACCGATGGCTCCGGGTCGGAGCATCTGCGCTGGCACCAGGCTGTCCGGCCCTACGATCCGGCCGAGCGCGAAAGTCGTTGCGTTCTCATCGGATTCGCCAGTGACGAAGGCGTGAACCGCAACAAGGGCCGCACAGGCGCGGCCGCCGGCCCGGACGCCCTGCGCGGCGCCCTGTCGTCCATGGCCCTGCCCGATCCGATCGTCCTCGAGGATGCGGGAACCATCGCGGTCACCGACGCGGATCTCGATGGGGGACAGGCCCGGCTGGGCCGGGCCGTGGCCGCCGCGATCAACGATGGCCGCCTCCCCGTCGTGCTCGGCGGGGGTCACGAGGTCGCGTACGGCACCTATCGAGGGGTAGCCGCCGCACGCACCCGCGCGGACCGCCCCCGCCTCGGAATCCTGAACCTGGACGCACATTTCGACCTGCGAGCCGACCCCGTCCCCAGCTCGGGCACCCCCTTCCGGCAGATCCTGGAGGCAGAGCAGGCAGCCGGAACCGACTGCCGCTACGACGTTCTCGGCATAAGCCAGCCCAGCAACACCCGTGCCCTGTTCGACACGGCGAAGCGCCTCGGCGTCCGCTACCTGATCGACGACCGCTGCGGGGTCACCGATTCCGACCAGGTCGACACCTTCGTAGCAGCGTTGGTCGATTCCGTGGATCAGATCTACCTCACCATCGACCTCGACGTCCTCCCCGCCGCCGTGGCTCCCGGCGTCAGCGCCCCAGCTGCCTACGGCGTCCCGCTGGAAACCATCCAGCGCGTCTGCGACCGCGTCACCGAAAGCGGCAAACTCATCGCCGTAGACGTCGCCGAACTCAACCCGGCCTTCGACATCGACAACCGCACCGCACGCACAGCCGCCCGCCTGATCCATCGCATCGTCACCCGCCATCGCCTCCCGCATGTCGAGTCCGCGTGATCGGTAGGAGTGGCAGTAGGAGCGGCAGTAGGATTGATTGATGGCTCCCAAAACCACGAAAGTGTCGCTATCGCTGGACACCCACGCCTGGCAGACAGCGGAAGCCGCAGCTCGTAAGGCAGGCATATCCACCTCGGCATGGATCTCCAAGGCGTGCGTGGACAAGGTTGTGCGTGATTTCCGACCCGAACCCCGCGACCCGGCCGCCGACGAGGCCGAAGCCCTGGCCGAGGATGCCGAATACCAGGCGTCCGTTACCGATCACCGCCGTCGCGGCGCGCAGGGAGCCGCGTGAGCCTGACTCGCGGTGACATTCACGAATACGGTCAACCCGGCGCAGCCCGGCAGCGGATCGTGCTGCTGGTCGCCAACCAGGCCGTGCTCGATTCCGAACGGCCCTGGTTCAACGCCTTGGACCTGGTGCCCGACACTGACGGCGACATCCTCACCGTTCCGATCCCCGGCCACGGCTGGGTGAATACGGTGGCCATGCTGCGCGTCTACCGGCCATGGATCCGGGAACGGATCGGCACGACCGACGCCGACACCATCGAGAAGGTCGAGATCGGACTACGGACCGCCAACGCGCTGTGACGGCGACAGGTGGCGGGCCTCAGCGGGTGGTGAGTATCAGGTAGCCCTGGGTGTTTCGGGGGTGGATCGGTAGTTCGTGGTGGAACAGGGCGTCTACGAAGGGGATTCGGCGGTGGTAGGCGTAGCGGGATGTGGTGCTGCCCGCGATGGCGGGCGCAGTTCGCGGTGAGGGGCTCGACGACCAGCCGGGGTGCTGTCGGCATCGGCTCATGATCGCATGGGCGCTGCCGGGCGGTTCAGGGCTCCGGCGCGTCGAAGAAGCCGGGGATGGCTAGGGCGTATTCGACGTCTTCGCGGCGGCCGAGCATGGCCAGGACGCCGCGGATCATGGTGGCGCGGGCGTTGGCGAGGGTGGTGGCGTCGGGTTCGGTGTCGGGGGCTCCCGCGGAGATGCGGTAGACGACGAATTCGCAGATTTGGAGGGCGGTTTCGAGGTTGAGGTCGGTGGGGGCCGGGCGGCCGATCTCGGCGAATTTGACGTGTACCAGGCCACGGATCTGTTCGAGGGCGGCTTCGCGGTAGCTGGAGACGGGGGAGGTCGGGTCGTGGAGTTCGGCGAAGAGGGGGGCCAGCATGGGGCCGTGGCCGCGCGCCCAGTACAGGTAGGCCTCGATCATGTTGATGCCCAGTTCGACCGGTTCGGTGGTGTCGGACAGGGCGTCGCGGATGCCGCTGACCAGGTCCTCGTTGGAGGTGGCCATGACCGCGTGCAGGGGTTCGGTGGCGTTGGCGAAGTAGCGGTAGAAGGTGGGGCGGGCCAGGCCGGCCTGTTCGATGATGCGGGCGACGCTCAGGCCGCGGGAACCGTGTTCGGCGAAGACCACGGCCGTCGCCAGGACTATGCGGGCGCGTACCTGGTCGGCCTGCTCCTCGGTCTGTGGCGGGCGGCCGCGGCGGGGAGGTGTCTCAGCGGCGGGTGCGGGTGCTTGTGTCATTTCCCAGTGCTCCCGGTAGCGCTTGACATGAGGTGCGTCACGTCTATTAATCTAACACCAGTGTTCACGTAACACTGGTGTTCAGGAAATAGCGGGCGCTCGGCCCGCCCACGCTTGGAGAGGGCGCATCAATGACGACTGCCCCGCAGCTCGCCGCTGCCGACGCACTGCCGTTCGACCTGGTACAGCGGCTGCTCGGCCGTGCCGTCGCGGGCGGCGCGCCCTCGGTCGAGGTATTCGCGCCCGCCACCGGAGCCAAGATCGCGGATCTGCCGCAGTCCTCGGTGGCCGATGTGGAGAAGGCGTTCGAGACCGCGCGCACGGCGCAGCGGGCATGGGCGAAGGTCCCCGTGGGCGAGCGCGCCGCGCTGCTGCGCCGCATCCACGACCTGGTGCTCGCCGAACAGGACGCCATCCTCGACATCATTCAGCTCGAGACCGGCAAGTCGCGCGTGCACGCCTTCGACGAGGTCTCCGATGTCGCGGTGAACACCCGCTTCTACGCGGCCGAGGGCAAGAAGATCCTGGCCCACCGCAAGCCACGCGGCGTCATGCCGGTGCTCACCCAGGTGGAGGTGCGCAACCGGCCCAAGGGTGTGGTCGCGGTCATCTCGCCGTGGAATTACCCACTGGCCCTTGGCGCTTCGGACGCCCTGCCCGCCCTGCTGGCCGGTAATGCCGTCATCGGCCGCCCGGACAATCAGACCGCGCTGACCCTGCTGTGGGCCATCGACGTGGCCGAGCGCGCGGGCCTGCCCAAGGGGCTGTGGCAGGCCGTGCTGGGCCGCGGCGCGGTGGTCGGCACCGAGGTCATCGCCCGCGCCGACTACGTCGACTACACCGGATCCTCGGCGACCGGCCGCACCATTGCGCAGCAGGCAGGGGAGCGGCTCATCGGCTACTCGCTCGAATTGGGCGGCAAGAACCCGCTGCTCGTGCTCGAGGACGCCGATGTCTCCGCGGCCGCCAAGATCGCGGTCCGCGCCTGCTTCGCCTCGGCCGGGCAGCTGTGCGAGTCCATCGAGCGAATCTACTTGCACGACACCGTGTATCAGCAGTTCGTGAGCGAATTCGTCGAGCACACAAAGAAACTCACGCTCGGCAAGACCCTTGACTTCGACTACGAGATCGGGTCGCTGACCTTCCCGCGCCAGATCGCCACCGTCAGCAGCCATGTCGACGATGCCGTGGCCAAGGGCGCGAAGGTGCTCGCGGGCGGCAAGGCTCGCCCCGACCTCGGCCCGTACTTCTACGAGCCCACCATCCTCGAGGGCGTGCGCGAGGGCATGACCGTCTACCGCGAGGAGACCTTCGGCCCGGTCGTCTCGGTCTACCGCGTGAGCAGCGACGCCGAGGCCGTCGCCCAGGCCAACGACACCGCCTACGGTCTCAATGCCAGCGTGTGGAGCCGCGACACCGAACGCGCCCGCGAGGTCGCCGCCGCCGTGAACGCCGGATCGGTCAACGTGAACGAGGGTTTCATCGCCGCCTGGGGTTCGGTGGCCGCGCCGTCGGGCGGATTGGGAATCTCCGGCACGGGTCGCCGCCACGGACCGGAAGGTCTGCTGAAATACGTGGACACCCAGACCATCGCGGTGCAGCGGGTACTCCCGATCGCGCCGCTGCCCGGCATGTCCGAGCAGCTGTGGGCCAAGACGATGACGCTCTACCTGGGTGTCATGAAGACCTTGCGGCAGAAGTGATCTGCTGCCTTACTCGAGCGAGACAGGGGTACACGAGGGTATGAAGACGGTAGCGGGCAAGAAGGTCCTCGTCACGGGCGCCGCTATGGGTCTGGGCAAATCGTTCGCCCAGCGCGCGGTCCGCGAACGCGCCGCCGACGTGGTGCTGTGGGATGTCAACGAGGAAGCCCTCAAGGAGACCGCGGCGGAGCTGGCGGCCGAGGGTGGCAGCCGGATCCACCACTACGTGGTCGACGTGTCCGACCGCGACGCCATCGCCGAAGCCGGTGCCGCCGTGCGCGATCAGGTCGGCGATATCGACATCCTGGTCAACAACGCGGGCATCGTGCGCGGTAACGGCTACTTCTGGGAAACCGCGAACAAGGCCGACATCGACAAGACGATGGCCGTCAATTCCCTTGCGCCCATGTACATCACGCTGGAGTTCCTCCCGGCGATGGTGGCCGGCGGCCGGGAGTCGCGGGTGCTGAACATCGCCTCCTCGGCGGGCCTGGTGTCCAATCCGCGCATGAGCGTGTACGCGGCGTCCAAGTGGGCAGCGCTGGGCTGGTCGGATTCGGTGCGCCTGGAACTCGAGCAGTCCGGCAACACCCACGTCGCCTTCACCACCGCGTGCCCGACCTACATCAACACCGGAATGTTCGACGGCGCCAAGGGTTTCTGGTTCACGCCCATCCTGGAGCAGGAGCCGGTCGTGGACACCTTCTGGGCCGAGATGAAGAAGGGCACCCCGCTGGTCGTGCTGCCCTGGACCTCGCGCCTGAACCGCGCCATCTCCGGGCTCCTACCCCTGAAGGTGCGCGACTTCTACCTCAACACCGTCGGCGTCTACCACTCGATGGACGAATTCACCGGCCGCAAGTAGCAATTCGAGCGAAGGGCCCGCGCGGAGGAAGGAATCATGGGTGAGACCGAAATGGTCACAGCCGCAATCGAATTGGGGATCGATACCCGGATCACGTTGACGGCGGCCGGGCTGCTGTTCATCCTGGCCCTCCTCCTCGGCGTCTGGAAGTACCAGCAGATCCGCACCTCGCCCGACGCCACCGCGCACATCTACGTCGACATCGCGCACCGGGCCACGCTGCTGTACTCCTTCGCGACCCTGCTGCTCGCGGTCTTCACCGAACTCAGCGCCTGGCCGTCGGCGGTGAACCTCGCCGCCGACGCGGTGCTGCTGATCTTCTTCGTGGCCGCGATCGCGGCCTATATCGTGCACGGCTGGCGCCAGGACACCACCAACCAATTCCACGATCAGACCGGCAAGAGCGGCACCCACATCGCGATGGTCGCGCTGATCGTGGGAGAGGTCGGCGGCTTCCTGGTGCTGTTCACCGGATTTCTTGCGGGACAGTTCTAGGCGTGAGTCCGGCCAGGGCCTGCGGGAGCGGGCCCTCGTGCAGGACGCCGAGACGCTGCGTGGCGCGGGTCAGGGCGACATACAGTTCGGCCGCGCCGCGCGGGCCGTCGGCCAGGATGCGTTCCGGATCCACCACCAGCACGGCGTCGAATTCGAGGCCCTTGGTCGCGGACGCGGGCACCGTGCCCGGCATCCCGGGCGGGCCGATCACGATGCTGGTGCCCTCGCGGCCCGCCTCCTCCCGCACGAATTCCGCTATGGCCGAGGGTATTTCGGCCGAGGTGAGCTCCTCGGTCCACGGCTGGACCCCGCAGGCGCGCACCGACTCCGGAGCCCGCACCTCCGGCGCGAACTCGGCGAGCACCGCCGCGGCGACCGCCATGATCTCGGCCGGGGTGCGGTAGTTCACCGTCAGCGACCGGTAGACCCAGCGGCCCGGCACATACCGGTCGAACATATCGCCCCACGCCGTGGCCCCGGCGGCCGAGCGGCGCTGCGCGAGATCGCCCACCACCGTGAACGATTTGCTCGGGCAGCGGCGCATGAGCACCCGCCAGTCCATCGCCGACAGTTCCTGCGCCTCGTCGACCACGATGTGGCGGTAGGTCCAATCCCGGTCCGCCGCAGCGCGTTCGGCGAGGTCGCGGGTATCGCGTTCGACGAACCGCTCGGCCAGATCCTCGGCGTAGAGCAGGTCGGTGGCGAACAGGTGATCCTCGTCGTCCATATGGTCCTCACGGCTGACCATGAGATCCAGCACGCCCGCCGCGTACGCGGCCTCGGCCTTGGCCTCCCGCTCGGCGGAATCATCGGCGCGCTTGTCGGGGCCGAGCAGATCGAACAGCTCGTCCAGCAGCGGCACATCCGACACCGTCCACGCGGAGCCCTCCGCGCGATACAGCGCCTCGCTCGCACCGGCCGCCCGCAACCGATCGTGCGACGAGAACAGTTCCGCCAGTAACGTTTCCGGGGTCAGGATCGGCCACAGCTGATCGATGGCCGCGGTGAACGTCTCGTTCTCGGCCAGCTCCGTGAGCAGATCCTCGCGCATCTGCTCCCAGGCTTCCTTGTCGTCGCGCGTCAGCCAGCCCTTGCCGATCCGGGCGATGGCCCGCTCGGTGAGCACATAGGTGACGATCTCGAGGAAGGTCGCGCGCGCCTCGTTGTGCGGGCGGTCGCTCTTGCGCGCCTCCTCGCGCGCCCACTCGGCGGTGGCGGCGTCGATGCGCACCGTGGCATCGGAGAGCTCGATGGTGATCGGCTCCTCGGGCAGCCGCTGCCGATCCGCCACCGCGGCCGCCAGCACCTCGAGAACGGCCAGCGAACCCTTGAGCCGCGCGGCCTCCGGCTCGTCCTCGGCGGTGACCCGCAACCCCGGCACGAACTCACCCGCGGTCATGAACACCACATTGGATTCGCCCAGCGACGGCAGCACCCGGCTGATGTGGTTGAGGAACGCCGGATTCGGCCCGACCACCAGCACGCCGTGCCGTTCCATCTGCTTGCGCTGGGTGTAGAGCAGGTAGGCGACGCGATGCAGCGCCACCACCGTCTTCCCCGTGCCCGGACCGCCCTCGATCACCAGCACGCCCGGATGCTCGAGCCGGATGATCTCGTCCTGCTCGGCCTGAATGGTCGCGACGATATCGCGCATACCCTCGCCGCGCGGGGCGTTCACCGCCGCCAGCAGGGCCGCGTCACCGCGCTCGCCCTGGCCCGGGCGGCCGAACACCTCATCGGTGAAGTCCACCAGATTCCGTCCGCGCGAATGGAATTGGCGACGGCGCACCATATTCTCGGAATTCGCGCCGGTGGCCGTGTAGAACGGCCGGGCGGCCGGTGCGCGCCAGTCCAGCAGCAGGGTGTCGAATTCGTTGGCCTCGTCGAAGATGCCGATGCGCCCGATGTAGGAGTGCTCGCCGGTCACGCTGTCCAGGCGGCCGAAGCACAGCCCGTTGTCGGCCACATCCAGGCGCTTGACCTCGCGGCCGAGCGCGCGCACTTCGACATCGCGGTCCACCAGCGTGACGCCCTTGTCCCGCAGTGCCGCGTTGTAATGTCCCCGCACTCGCGCGCGCTCGGCGTCGAGGCGCGCGTACAGTCCGGCCACATAGTCCTGCTCGGACCGCAGTTCGTTCTCGTACCCGTCAGTCGGCACGTGTCCCTCCCATTTCCGCAGGTTCTGGCCTCGGCGGACGATTGTGCGCCATGACCCGGGCCTTGCCGCAAGCCCCCGGGTCGGGTATAGATTGGATATAGGAAAGGACGCGACGCGTACTTTCCTTTTTCGTTTCCGCTACTTCTCGGCCGCGATGATCAGCTCTTCCAGCGAGTGGATCACCGTGACACCGGCCTCGGCGACGCTCCCGCTCTTCGAACGATCCAGCCAATGTGCCCGCAGCCCGGCATCTCTCGCGCCGAGGCCGTCCACGTCGTAGCGGTCGCCGACATAGGCGACCTGTTCGGGCGGCAGGCCGAGCAGTGCGCACCCCGCGTGGAAGATACTCGGATCCGGTTTGGCCGCACCGTATTCCGAGGAGCACAGGATGGCCTCTCCGAAATGGTCGAGCAGGCCCACGGCTCGCAGTTTGCCGGTCTGGTAGGCCAGTGACGAGTTCGACACCACGCCCAGCGCGACGGTTCCGCTGAACTTGCCGAGTGCCGGTGCGACATCGGCGAAGGCCCGCCAGGTGGTGTCGCGCAGGGTGGCGTAGCCGTCGAACCAGCCGGCGGTATCGCTGCCGGTGACGCCGATATGGGCGAGGAAACGCTCGGTCCGCAGCAATTGCTGGCCCCGGAAGGTCAGCTCGCCCGCCAGGTAGCGCGGGTACAGCTCCTCCTCGAGTGCGAGCCACAGCGCGGCCGCCGTCTCCGGTGACTCGAACCGATCGAGCAACTCCTGTGCGGCCAGGTGGCCGACCACCGCCGTGCGTGCCGAGGCCGCGTAGTCGATCAGGGTGTCGTCGATATCGAAGAGAATGCCGCGAATCGTCACCGATCCACGCTACCGGGCCGGGTGCCGACAACCACGGTGGCTCCCAGCTCCTCGTCCTCGGCGACGCGGGGGAGCAGGCCGTGGCCCCGCATGATCCGCATCGCCGCTGGTGCCTGCTCCTCGCTCTCCTCCACCAGGAGGTGGCCGCCCGGCGCGAGCCACCCGGTGGCCACGGCGGCAATGCGGCGGAGAACGTCGAGCCCGTCCGCGCCGCCATCCAGGGCGCTGCGCGGTTCGTGGTCGCGGGCCTCGGGCGGCATGTGCGCGATCTCACCCGACGGCACGTACGGGGTGTTCGCCAGCAGAATGTCTACTCGCCCACGCAGTTCGGCGGGGATCGGGTCGAAGAGGTCGCCCGCGAACACCTGTGCGCCGAGCGGTTCGAGATTGCGGCGCGCGCAGTCGACGGCGGCGGGTTCGATATCGGAGGCGGTGAGCCGCACCGCGATTCCCGCCGCGCCGAGCTCGCGCGCCAGCGTCAGGCCCAGCGCCCCGCAGCCGCAGCACATGTCCAGCACGACCAGCGGCCGGTCCTGCCGGTGAATCAGCCTGCGGCCGAGGCCGATCGCCTGCTCGACGAGAAAGCTCGTCCGCTGCCGGGGTACGAACACCCCCGGCGCCACCGCGACCCGGATACCGCGAAATTCGGCCCAGCCCAGCAGATGTTCCAGGGGGAAACCGGAAATACGCTGGGCGACAAGAAATTCCAGCTGCTCGGGATCGGCCGTGGCGGTCTGCAGCAGTTCGGCTTCCTCTTCCGCGAAGACGCAGCCGGCCGCGCGCAGCCGGGTGACCAGGGTGGCGGTATCGGAAGAACTCACCGC
This sequence comes from Nocardia acididurans, assembly GCF_016741815.1. Lineage (GTDB taxonomy): Bacteria > Actinomycetota > Actinomycetes > Mycobacteriales > Mycobacteriaceae > Nocardia > Nocardia acididurans. Next base: position 365,022 of record NZ_JAERRJ010000002.1, on the reverse strand, counting down.
GACATTGTGCCCGTCACCTGCCTTGGCGCCGGTATCGCGGTCGGCGTGCTGTGGGTCACCCATGCCCGTAGATCCTTGACTGAAAATTCAGTCAGCGACTACAGTCGCTGTTGCCAGCCGGTCGCTCGACCCATCGGGGTGAGACCGGGTACGACTGAGGGAGAGAAGTAATGCGACGGCGCACGTTCGTACACACGAGCCTGGCCGCCATCGGCGGCCTGCTGCTGGCAGGTTGCGACGACAAGTCTCAACCGGCCACGGTCGGCACCGGCGGACACGACGACGGGAGAGAGTGGATGATGCCCGAGGAGGGGCAGCTCCATGCGCGCACGTGGATGGCGTTCGGCGCGACCGAGCGGATCTGGGGTGCGGAGCTGCTGCCCGAGGTGCAGCGCAACCTCGCCACCATCGCCACCACCATCGGCCGGTTCGAACCGGTGTCCATGCTGGTGCGGCCCGGCGAGATGGGCCTGGCCCAGAGTCTCATGGGCGGATCGAATGTCGAGCTGATCCCCGCCGAGATCGACGATCTGTGGATCCGCGATACCGGACCGGTTTTCGTCGGCAGCGGAAACACGAGGGCCGGAGTGGATTTCAACTTCAACGGCTGGGGTGGGAAGCAGGAGCACCGGCGTGACGCCGGGGTCGCCCGGTTCGTCACCGGCCGCGCCGGAGTCGAAACGCTGGAAACCGATCTCGTCCTCGAGGGCGGCGGCATCGAGGTCGACGGTGAGGGCACCGCGATCATCACCGAGAGCTGCGTGCTCAACAACAACCGCAATCCGGGCTGGAAGAAGCGCGATGTCGAAGAAGAACTCGCCTACCTGCTGGGCATCGAGAAGGTGATCTGGCTGCCCGGCATCGCGGGCGAAGACATCACCGACGGGCACACCGACTTCTACGCCCGGTTCGCCCGTCCCGGTGTGGTCGTGGCCGGGCTCGACAACGATCCCGACTCCTACGACTACGACGTCACCCGCACACATCTCGACATCCTGCATTCGGCCACCGATGTGCACGGCCGCCCGCTGCAGGTGGAGGTGCTCGAAGGCCCGTCGACCGTGCGCGAGAAGTTCGCTGCCGACGACTTCGCCGCCGGGTACATCAACTTCTACGTGTGCAACGGCGCGGTCATCGCCCCCGAGTTCGGGGACCCCGATACCGATCCGGCCACCCGCGAGACGCTCGAGCGGCTGTTCCCGGATCGCGAAGTGGTGCAGATCGATATCGACGCCGTCGCCGCGGGCGGCGGTGGCATCCACTGCACCACCCAGCAGGAACCCGCTGCCTGACAGGCGATCTCGGATGCGGAACGTGAAACCGCCGATGCGCGAGCGCATCGGCGGTTTCCGGTACCGAAATATGGTGTGCCGCTCAGCGTTCGGTCGGCAGCAGCAGCGTGCGAGTGGCATCCAGGTAGATGCCGCGCTGGCCGCTGCGCGCGGGCGGGGGCAACTGGGAGACCAGCTGTTCCAGCGAGGTGGTCGCGCCGACCACCGGCATCCCGGCCACGATGAAATCCGCCACCGCACGGCGGATGTGGTTGGGGGAGGTGACCACGATGGCGCTGGTGGCGCCGCGCTCACGCAGCAGCTTGCTGCCGAACAGGGCGTTCTGCACGGTGGATCCGGCCCGGTGATCGGCCACGATCCGGCTCGCCGGAATGCCGCGCCCGATCAGCCAGCCCTCCATGGCCGCCGCCTCGGTGATGCCGTTCTGCGGATTGCCGCCCGACACCAGAATCGGCGACAGCGGTGAGGCGATGGCCTGTAACCAGGCCGCCTGCAGGCGGTTCACCAGTTCGGGGCGCATGCTGCCGTCGGGCAGCAGGCCGTAACCGCAGACGGCGATGCCGGTCTGCGGGCCGGCGATGGCGGGAATCGGATTCGGCAGGGTGCCGATGGCGGAACCGATGGCGTGGAACACATTTCGCGTGCCGTCGGCCAGTTTCGGATCGATGCCGTTGAGGCGGTTCAGGGCCACCTCGCGGGTGATGAGATCACCGGAGTAGTCCGACCAGATGGCCTGCAGGGCGAGCGCCTGCGCGTCGTCGGGGGATTCGGAGAGCAGGGCGCGCAGGTCGGCGAGGCCCGCGGCCTCGTCACCCTCGGTGAAATTGTCCTGCGCGGAGTTGTAGAGCGGTGTGGGATCCGCGTGTGCGGCGCCCGGAGCGAACAGGGTGAGCGCGGTGGCCGCCGCGACGAGCACGGTGGTGGGGAAACGCCTTGCTATCTGCACTGCTGTCGACACCTTTCGTGAGGGTCACGCATGCTTTGCTGGCTATCTGCGTCCTTTGCTGACTATTGGCTCGGTACCGAATGGGGACACGATACGACTGGACAGCGCTCGTGTAAGGGATTTGCCGAAGTGATTTCCCCGGTTTGAACCGGCACGCTGCTGGGAACGCGTGCGCGACGCGCCGCGCGCGAGGGGTGCGAGTGCGCGAGATAGGCTGTGATCCCGTGGATACGACTTCGCTTCCCGGCAAGGAACTCGCCGCCGCCATCAACGCCGACACCAAGCAGCGCGCCGCCGCGCTCGCCGAGCAGGGCATCGCACCGCGCCTGGCCCTGGTGGTCGCGAACGACGATCCGGCCAGCGCCTGGTACGTGAAGTCGCTCAACCGCGCCGCCGAACGCAATGGAATCACCTGCGAGAACGTCGATCTCGGCGTGGACGCCACCATCGAGCAGATCCGCGCCAAGCTCACCGAGCTCTCCACCGACCCCACGGTCGACGCCATCATGCTGCAGACCCCGCTGCCCAAGGGCGTCAACCTCGACGACGTCAGCTCCGCCATCGCCGCCCCCAAGGACGTCGACGGCGTCAGCCCCCTGTCCCTCGGCCTCCTCGCGAGCGGCCTGCCCACCTTCCCGCCCGCCACCGCCGAAGCCGTCGTAGAACTGGCCAAGTTCCACGCCATCCCGCTGTCCGGCCGCCACGTCGCCGTGGTCGGCCGCTCCAACATCGTCGGCAAGCCGCTGGCTCAGCTCCTGCTGGCCGAGAACGCCACCGTCACGGTCTGCCACTCCCGCACCACCGACCTCCCCGCCGTCACCTCGGCCGCCGACGTCGTGGTCGCCGCCGTGGGCCGCGCGGGCCTCATCACCGCCGACCACGTCCGCGCGGGCGCGACGGTCATCGACGTAGGCACCAACGAGGACGACAACGGCAACATCACCGGCGACGTCGACGCCGACTCCGTCACCGGCAAGGCCGCCGCCCTCAGCCCCGTCCCCGGCGGCGTAGGCCCCGTCACCACTGCCCTGCTCATGCGCCACGTGGTCCAGGCCGCTGAATCCGCCCGCGCCTGAACGGTTTTCATCGGGTGAGTGATCGCTCGAGGGCGGTTCGCCCCGTTCTTCCTCTCCGATGAAGGGGGGCCTCGAGGCGTGTGCCTCGAGGCCCCCCTTCATCGTGGGGGTGTGGGGGCTTTGCCCCCTCCACCTGCCCTCACCAGTGCAAGGTGACCGGATCTCCGATACTCACCTCGTTGTAGAACCACTCCGCGTCGGCGGGCGACAGGTTGATGCACCCGTGGCTCACGTTCGCGTACCCCTGCGAATCGACCGACCAGGGCGCGGAGTGCACATACACCCCACCCCAGGTCAGCCGCTCGGCGAACTCACCCTCGATGAGATACCCCTCGGGTGAACTCAGCGGGATGCCGATCGTGCGCGAATCGAAGGTGATGCTGCGCTCGCGCGACAGCACCGGGAACGTCCCCGACGGCGTCTCCCATCCGGGTTTCCCGAACGACGCGGGCATGGTCCGCACGGCGACGCCACCGATGTACACGGTGAACGTGTGATTCGACATGTCACCATCGGCGCTCACCCCGCCGTTGGTCTGGAATTGAGTGTGCAGGCGGCCCGCAGACACCGAGATGGGTGCCGAGGCGGGTAGGTATCCGGCCGGAGTCCACATCACTTGCCGGTCGTTCACCCAGGAGAAGTGCCCGGACAGGGGTCGGTCGGCGCGGATGTCGACGGCCCGCTCGGCGCGGGCTCTGTCGGCCACCGGTTCCGCGTAGCGCACCGTGACGGGTGCGGATATTCCGACCGTTTCGCCGGGCCCCGGCGTAATCGCCTGCACCGCCGGGAGACCGGGGGCCACGAGCGCGGCGCTCGCGACTCCGAACCCGAATGCGGCGGCCGTCGCGAGCACGACTGCGACGACGAGGAAACGAAGCGTGTTCCGCATGGTTCCATCCCTTCGAGAGGGTGTGGGTCCTGAGTCCTCAGCCTATGGCTTCATGATCAGTCCCATCCGGAAATGTTCTCGCTTCGTGACCTACCCCTCGGCGTGTGGACTATGCATCGCCCCGGCGTGCCGGTAGGCGATCGTGATTCCGCGTGACCTACTTGGTGATGGCGGCGACGACGTCGTCGTGCAGGGCGTCGGCGCGGGCGATGACCTCGTCGATCTGGGTGAGGACGGGCTCGAATTCCGCGCCCGCGCCGGTGCCCAGGGAGGCCACGTTGATGGCGATATTGAGCTGCGAGCTGGCGGCGGCCGAGCGCGCGCAGTCGGCGGCCGCGCCGATGTCGGTGACCACGTTGGGGTTGCCGATGGGCAGCAGTTCGGTTGCGAGGGAGAGGATTTCGTCGGCCTCGGCGACCACGGCGGCGGGCACGCGGGCCGCGCCGAGCAGGGCGGCGGTGATGGCCTCGGTGCGGGCGGCCTGCTGCTCCTCGGTGTCCTTGGGCAGCTTGTAGGCATTGCCGACGGCGGTGAACGCGGTGGCGTCGGCATCGGCCAGCAGCAGGGCGCGGGCGCGCGAGGCGTCGGCCGCGCCGATGATGCGCTCGATGACGGGCTGGTGCTCGGCGTCCTTGGCGCGGGTGGTGTAGCGCGCGACCATGGCGATCAGCGCCGCGCCCTGGGCGGCGTGCAGGGCCGCGACCGCGCCGCCGCCGGGGGCGGGGACCTTGGCGGCGAGCTGATCCAGGTAACCCAGCAGTGTCGACTCACCGAAGGTGGTGCTGGCCTGCGCGGTGTCCTGAGTCATGATCGATGGCCTCCCGTGAATCACGTGCGAAGTATGTGCGGTTCGGCGAACACGCTACCGGCTCACCGGAACTCGATTACCCGCAGGTCCGGGCGGGCACACCCGGCGTCCGGGTCGGGTTGATCACAGGCGGGCGGGCGGGGCCGGGCGCTGTGCGTTGGCGTCCGGCCAGTATGTAAGGTCCGGTACATGCGTATCGGATTGTCGATCAACTACACCGACGGCTTCAAAGAGGTGGCCGCCGAGGTCGCGGACCTCGAACGGGCCGGTCTCGACATCGTTTTCGTGCCGGAGGCGTACTCGTTCGACGCCGTCAGCGCGATCGGCTACCTGGCCGCCAAGACCGAGCGGGTCGAGCTGGCCTCGGGCATCATGCAGCTCTACACCCGCACGCCCACGCTGACCGCCATGACCGCGGCCGGTCTGGACTACGTCTCCGACGGCCGCTTCATTCTCGGGCTGGGCGCGTCGGGCCCCCAGGTGATCGAGGGCTTCCACGGCGTGCAGTACGACGCCCCGATCGGGCGCACCCGCGAGGTGCTCGAGATCTGCCGCAAGGTGTGGAAGCGCGAGCGCCTGGAGTACCAGGGCAAGTACTACACGATCCCGCTGCCCGAGGGGCAGGGCACCGGGCTGGGCAAGTCGCTCAAACTCATCAATCACCCGGTGCGCGAGGACATTCCGGTGCTGCTGGCGGCGCTCGGCCCGAAGAACGTGGAGCTGGCCGCCGAGATGGCGCAGGGCTGGCAGCCCATCTTCTACCTGCCGGAGAAGGCGGGCGACGTGTGGGGCGATTCGCTGAAAGCCGGTCTGGCCAAGCGTGATCCGAAGCTCGGCGACCTCGAGGTGTTCGCCGGTCCGGCGCTGGCGATCGGCGACAATGTGGAGCCGCTGCGCGAATTCGTGAAGCCGCATCTGGCGCTGTACATCGGCGGTATGGGTGCGAAGGGCAAGAACTTCTACCACACCCTGGCCACCAAGTACGGCTACGGCGCCGAGGCCGATCGCATCCAGGAGCTGTACCTGGCGGGCAAGAAGGACGAGGCCGCCAAGGCCGTGCCGGACGATCTGGTGCGCGATGTCTGCCTGATCGGGTCGGCGGGCTTCGTCAAGGAGCGGGTCGCCGCCTTCCGTGAGTCCGGCGTCACCGTGCTGAACGTGGTGCCCCTGGCCGCCACCCCCGCCGAGCGTGTGAAGCTCATCGAGCAGCTGCGCGAACTGGTGTAGTCAGGGTTCGTCGCGCGGGGCCGAACGGCCCTGCGCGGGAACCTCTTTCGAGCTGCCATCGAGTATTCGACGGCAGCTCGTTTCAGTTTGTGCGCAACGCGGCGATGGCCTCGTCGAGGACCGCGTGCAGTGCGAACACCTGGTCCAGGCTGGTCATTTTGAGTTGGCGGCTGGTGGCGGGCCCGTCGGCCACGACGGCGATCTTGGTGCCACCGGCCCGCTGATGGGCCGCGACCAGGGCCGCCATCCCCGCCGAGGCGAGGAAGCTGACCTTGGACAGATCGATGACGAAGGCGGCGGGTTGCCCGCCGAGCACCGCATCGATCGCGTTCTCCAGCGCGGGGGCGGTGGCCAGATCGACCTCGCCGCTCACGCTGAGCACGGTGACACCATCGGACACCGTGACCGTGGTGGTCATGGCGTCGGCGAGGGGGTACGCGTCTCCGGAAGTGTTGGTCACATCAGAACAATCTGCCACGATCGGTCCCTTCTCGCTGCATCCTGGCCAACTCGGTATCGCTCCGATAGCTGTCCGCGTCGTGAAAACCCCAGCTACCGTTGCATTTCCGAGTTATTTGAATATTTCATGTCGAAATCCCCGAATGTCGGGGTTCTCGCCGGCCGCGCCCCGGCGGGCCGTCTCATATCCGGGTCGCCGCCGAGAATGTCACCGCGGGCAGCTTTACCGACATCCGCACCCGGGTGCCCGGTCCGTCGTGATCGATGTCCATCTGGTCGGTGAGCGCCTTCATCATGGCGATGCCGCGCCCGCGATGCCCGGGATCGGCGGGCAGCGGCCGCCACACGCCCGCATCGGACACCTCGATGGTGAGGGTGTCCAGATCGCAGTGGGCGGTCAGCGTGACCTGGCCGCGGTCGCCGCCCAGATAGGCGTGCTCGATGCTGTTGGTGCAGGCCTCGTTGGCGGCGGCGATGAGATCGATGGCGGTGTCGTGCGGAACCGCGGCGGCGGCCAGCCAGGACCGCAGTTCGCGCCGAATGCTCGACAGTTGCTGAGCGTCGGCGCGGACCTCCACCCGCAGGGTCCGCGGCGGCTGCCGGTAGACGACCATGGCGACGTCGTCGTCGTAACCCCCGGTGGGGCGCAGCCGCGACAGCACCGTGTCGGCCACTTCGCGCGGCAATTGCCCTGCCACCCCGGACAATTCGTCCGCGAGCTCGTCGAACCGCTCGCCGATGTCGACGCCGCGCTGCTCGACCAGGCCGTCGGTGAACAGCACCAGGGTGGAGCCGGGGGCCATGGCGGTGGTGGCCTCCGGGCGGCGCGGCGGGTCGAAGGTGGCCAGCGGCACCGCGCGCCCGCCTTCGAGAAGCCTTCCGCGCCTGCCGGGTTCGGCCAGGATGGGCGGCATGTGCCCGGCGCTCGAATAGCGCACCAGCCCGCGTTCGGGGTCCAGGATGGCCGCGCACACCGTGGTGCACATGGCCCCGGGAATCCGCGCGGCCACGGTGTCGAGTTCGGCCAGCAGCTGCGCCGGACCCGCGCCGCGCAGCAGCAGTGCTCGTGCGGCGGTGCGCAATTGGCCCATCACCACGGCCGCGGACAGACCGCGACCGACGCAGTCGCCGACCACCACGCCGATGGTGCCGTTGGGCAGCCGCACCACGTCGTACCAGTCGCCGCCGATCTCCAGCGGCGGCAGCGCCGGTTCGTAGTGCACGGTGAAGCGGGGCGGCAGTTCGATCGGCCCCAGCATGGCGCGCTGCAGGGTGAGCGAGGTGGAGCGGGCCTGATCGAAGTTGCGGGCGCGCTGCACCGCCAGGCTCAGATGCCCGACCAGCAGGGAGAACAGCGCCCAGTCGCCGGGGGTGATGGCGCGCGGCGCGGCGAAGCGCAGCCACAGCGCGGAATCCCCGGCCTCGCCCAGGGGCGCGACGATGCCCTCGGAGCTGGAATCCCCTTCGGGGATGGCGAACATGGTGCGTCCGGGCCGCAGCCGGGCGCGATCGAGCAGGGCGCGGGCGCGGGCGTCGAGCACCTGCCGGGTCTCGGCGCCCGCCGGAATACCGGACGGTCCGCCGAGCACGCTGGTGCGTTCCCGGGTGCGCCGGATGGGTTCGGTGTAGGTGGTGTCGTCGGCGCGGCGGACCGCGGTGGTGCCGTGCTGGACGGCGTCGAACCAGCCCTCGTCCGGATTCGGTTTGTCCTCGGAGACATAGAGTTCCGGCCCGGTGTGCCGGTTGGGCCACACCGACACGACGGCGGCCTCGGCGCCGACGGCGCGGCGCAGTTCCTCGAGCCCGACGGTGAGCACCTCGACCACGCTGGTGGCCGCGCCGACCGCGGTGGCCAGCCGGGAGACGGCCTGATCGCGGGCCTGTGCGTCGTGTTCGGCGGTGACGTCGCGGATGGTGCCGACGAAGATGCGTTCGCCGTTCTCGGGTTTCACCAGGGAACTGGTGCTCACGGCCAGCCACAGCCGGCGTCCGTCGCGATGCTGGATGGGCATGACGAAGCGGGCGGCATCGGTGCCGAGGTCCGGGTACCGGGGTGCTTCGGGGGCGGTCCACGGGTGGGGGAGGGCATACGGCACGCCGTCGGGTCCGTAGCCGGTGAGCCCGCCGAACGCCGAGTTCACCTCGACCAGCGTGCCCTGTGCGTCGACGACGAAGAATCCGTCCTGCAGCGATTCCACCAGCGCGGTGCGGAAGGCGTCGCGTCCGGCGAGATCGTCGGCGCGGGAACGCTGTTGCTCGTAGCGCCGGGTGCCGTCGAGGAAGCCGCGGGTGGCCACGTCGAGTGCCGCCATGGTCTGCAGCAGGAATTCCAGCGCCGCCTCGGACCGCTCGGTGCCGTCCGAATGCGGCAGCAGCCCTTCCCATTCCAGGATTCGGAAATGGTGCTCGGTGAGATCGAGAATGCTGACGCCCTCGACCAGTGCGCGCCTGCCCAGTTCATAGCCCTCGGCGAGGGTGTTCTGATTCGGTGCGCGCAGATGCGCCCGCAGTGCGGCGGTGTACGCCTCGCGGAATGCCGCGAGCACCGCGCTCATGCCGCGTCCATCCGGCATGGGCGGGCCTGCGTGGTGACGCGGGCTGCCGTCTCCGGCCCCTGACCGTTCATGCCGCTGCCCTCATCGTTGAAGACCGCCACGAGTGTCATTCCAAGCCCCAGCCGTTCATGACGGACCGTCCGAATGTGCGGGTAACGCATGGGAACTGGTATGCCCACGATGGCGGGCCGCCAAAACAAGAGCATCGTCAGTGTCCTTGGCATGGCGGGCCAGGATTTCGGCGGTGATCTCGGAGGTCGGCTTGGCCAGATCGATGGCGTCGGCGAAATCGCTGGTGATGCCGTCGGTGGACATGAGCAGCAGATCGCCGGGCCGCACCGGCACGGTCTGCGATTGCAGATTCGGCGGCAGCAGATAGCCCACGATGCCGCCGGACAGCAGGGCGGCCGCTCGCACCGCCGGTTTACCGGGAGCCGCCGCCACCACCCGGGAGTCGACATTGCCGACGCCGAGCCAGTGCAGTCGATCACCGGAGTCGAAGAGCGCCAAACTGACGGCGGCGCCGCGGGTATCGGCCATGGCGCGGTGGCACAGCAGGATGAGCACATCCAGTGGTTCGGCCCGGTTCTCCGAAAGCACCTGTGCCGCACGGTCGGCCGCGTCGGCCGCGGCCGCGCCGTGCCCGAGCCCGTCCAGGACCGCGAAGAGCACCGAGCCGCCGCCCGCGTCGAGAATGACCGACCGGTCACCGGATACTCGCTGCCCGGGTAGTGCGCGACCGGCGACGGCCCATTCGACCGTGCCGATGAAACCGTCCTCACGCACCGGTGGGCACCCACTTCCACATTTCGACGAGAGTGCCTTGGCCAGGCGTGGATTTGATGATGAGGCCGTCCATGAGGCGACGCGCCCCCGGGAGTCCGAGGCCCAGGCCGCGTCCGGTGGAGTAGCCGTCCTCCAGGGCCCGGTCGATGTCGAGGATGCCTGGTCCCTGGTCCTGTGCCTGCACCACCATGGAGCGGCGACCGTCCCGGTCCTGGATCATGAGCCGGATCTCCCCGGTGCCGGCGTAACTGGTGATGTTGCGGGCCACTTCGGAGATGGCCGTGGCGATCATGGTGCGGTCGGACAGCGAGAAGCCGAGTTCGGCTGCCAACTCGAGCCCCGCCTGCCGTGCGGTGACGATGTCGTTGGACACCTTTACCGCGATCACCACGCTCTCAGCGGCCACGATCACGACCGTCTCGTCGACTGCGGTCGGGGACTTGCCGATTGAGCCAGGCCAGTCCTTCCTCGAGGTCGAGGGCGGTATGCATGTCCTCGAAGGTCAAACCGAGTTGGACCATGGCGAACGCGACTTCGGGCTGCAGGCCCACGATGACCGTTTCCGCGCCGCGAAGCTTGGTCATGTGGGCGATGGTACGCAGCGATCTGGCGGCGAAGGAGTCCATTACGTCAATTGCGGTGAGATCGACGATGATTCCCTGAGCCCGGTACTTGCTGACGTACTTCATCAAGTCGTCCTGCAAGGACTCGGTATCGGCGTCGGTGAGTGCCGATTGCACCGACGCGATGAGATAGGTGCCCTGCTTCAGAATGGGTACCGGCATCTGCGGATTCCCGGGTTACCTTCCGGCGTCGCGGTCGGTGACGCGCGAAACCTCGTAGCCGAGCAGGCGTTCCGCCTCTTCGATACCGCCCTGGAGGTCGCCGACGGCGTTCATCTTGGACAGGTCCAGGCCGATGGTCACCAGCGTGAGCGCGATCTCCGAGGACAGGCCGGTGATGATGACGCTCGCACCCATCAGGCCCGACGCGTCCACGGTCTGCACCAGGTGGTTGGCCACGGTGGAGTCGATGGCCGGCACACCGGTGATGTCGATGACGACCACCTTGGCGCGGTTGGCGCGGATGGCGCGCAGCAGCTGTTCGGTGAGCTGGCGGGCGCGCTGTGAGTCGAGCACGCCGATGATGGGGAGGATCAGCAGCTGCTCGCGCACCTGGAGCACGGGCGTGGACAGCTCGCGGATGGCTTCCTGCTGCTGGCGGATGACGCGCTCGCGCTCCTGCACGAACGACACGCCCACGGTGTTGGCGATGCGGTTGGCGGCCGGTTCGTAGGCGTCCAGCACCTGGTTCAGCAGTTCGAAATTCGTCTGGTACTTCTCGAACAGCGAGCGCGCCAGCACATCTCGGAGCAGCAGCACGATGCCGAGGACCTCGTCGGTTTCGACGCCTCGGGGGATGATGCGTTCGGACAGGTCGCGGGCGTAGGCCTGCAGGGCTTCGACGCTACCGGTCTCGAGCACCTCGACGTAGTTGTCGAAGATCGAGGTGGCCTCGGAGAAGATCTCCTCCGGGGTCATGGCGGTGAGCAGCTGGGCGTCGGTAATGCGACGCGCCCACTCTTCGCGCAGTTCGGTGCGGTTCTGCCGCAGGTGCTCGACCAGCTGCGGGAGCAGATTGTCGACGGAACCCGCGGGCAGCGAATTCGCCGAGAGGTGGTCGATGGACGACACGTCGGACATGGAAACTCCTGCCCCTTTCGCCAAGGCCAGGTCGGATGCTCAACTTCTCGGTCGCCGAAGTTGCCGACCGTGTGCTCGGTGCCGACCGCCGTCGGAAGCCGGTGCCGAGCCTAGTCTTACCCAGTACCCGATGTCTGCCAAACCAAACGCCGGTGAATGCGGGTTTTCGTCAGCTGGGGTTCCGCGTCGCCGGTCTTCGATGGTGGGCGAGCAGCGTGTCGTAGATATCGGCGAGCGCCGCCAGCTGTCCCTTGTCGAGGACGTCGATCATGTGCCGGCGCACGCTGTCGACGTGCATGGGCGCGGCTCCGGCTAGTACCTGTTCTCCCTTGTCGGTGAGGCAGGCGGCGGTCCGGCGGGCATCGTCGGGCACCGATTCGCGGGCCACCAGCCCGCGCTTCTCCATCCGGGTGATCTGGTGCGAGAGCCGGCTCTGCGACCACTCCAGCACCGAGGCGAGTTCGGCGAAACTGCGTCGATGGTCGGGCGCGTCGGCCAGCCGGGCCAGCACCGTGTATTCCACATAGGTGAGGTTGGATTCGCGCAGGGAATCACGTCCGACCGCGGCGGCGATGAGGTCGCGGGTGAACACGAATCCCAGCCACGCACGTGTCTCGACATCATCGAGCCAACGGGGTTCGGTCACGGTTCCACTCCCGGGTTCTGATCCCATGCTAATTCCTCCCCACCGCGGACAAGCGCATCATCACAGGTAACACCGCCTCGGTTGAAGGTGCAACCTGTACCTGTCGGCCGCTCAGGCCGCTCGCCGTAGCGCGCTGATGTAGGCGAGCGAGTCCGCGGGCGATAGTGCCAGCTGGGCCAGCTGATCGGCGGCCTGCAGGTAGCGGTCGGTCTCCTGCGGCTGGTCGTGGCAGTGCGTGCCGGTCAGTTCGCGAACGCAGGCCAGATCGGGTAGGTGCGGGTCCGCGAAGCGGTGGTAGGTGAAGGAGTGGTCGATGGTGGCCGGGCCGCACCCGCGAGTCGGGAGCACCTGGACAACCAGGCGCGGACGTCGCGCCAGCTGCGACAGGTGGGTGAGTTGTGCCTGCCAGTCGGCGGATTCGGCGATGGGCCGCAGCAGTGCGGCCTCCTCGATGACCAGCCACAGGGTGGGCGCGTGCTCGGTGTTCAGGATCCACTGCCCGCGGATGCGGGCGTCGCGTAGGAGATCGAGTTCGTGGTCGGGTAGGTCGGGGTAGGTCAGGCTCAGCGCGGCGCGGGCGTAGGCGGGGGTCTGCAGCAGCTCCGGGATGGCGGCGGTCTCGTAGCGCCGGATCAGCCGGTGGCGGGCGAGATCCAGCAGATGCTGCAGTCCGCCGCCGTCGGGTCCGCCGGAGGTGTCGGGCCACCACGGGTTGTGCACGCTGCGCCCCCAGGCCAGATATCGCGGATGCTCCCGGGGCGGAACCCGATACTGGCACAGCAGTTTCGAGACGTCGCTCTCCAGGAACCGGCTGCGCCCGGACTCCAATCGGCTGATCTTGGAGGGGTTGAAGTAGAGGTTGTTGCCCGTGCGCTGCTGGGTGATGTGCGCCGCCAGGCGCAGCCGCTTGAACTCCGCGCCCAGGATGGCGGGCAAAGCCCTTGGCTTCCTGAGGGTTTGGACTCGGCCCGGCTTCGTCATCCGGCGCCGGCGGGTGGTGGGCGGGATGGTCACGCACCGAGTCTGGCACGGTCGGGCGTCGCGGGCACCGGGTTCGTGCATGCAGATGCAAGTGCAAATGCGCGTGCAGACCTCGGCGTGCCGGAACCGCGCTGCCGGGAGAACGGCGCGGTGGCCGGTGCGCGGGCGTAGGGATCGGCCGCCCTCGGGCGGCTCGGCGGCGCTCGGTATTGTCGTTCTGCTTGAACCGTTGGCTGACAGCCCCCAGCCCTGCTCGAGGAGTGCGACTAGTGACCGCGCCTGATTTCCTGTACTCGGATCTGCTGCCGATCGGTGCCGATGACACGCCGTACCGGCTGCTCACCACCGAGGGGGTCAGCACGTTCGAGGTCGGCGGGCGCACCTTCCTGCAGGTGGAGCCCGAGGTGCTGCGCATGCTGACCGCCGAGGCGATGCACGACATCAGCCACTACCTGCGGCCCGCGCACCTGGCGCAGCTGCGCAAGATCATCGACGATCCGGAGTCGAGCGGCAACGACCGGTTCGTCGCGCTGGATCTGCTGAAGAACGTGAACATCTCCGCCGGCGGGATCCTGCCCATGTGCCAGGACACCGGCACCGCCATCGTGATGGGCAAGAAGTCCGAGGGCGTGCTCACCGGCGTCGACGACGCGGAATGGATCTCGCGCGGCGTGTTCGACGCGTACACCAAGCTGAATCTGCGCTACTCGCAGCTCGCGCCGGTGACCATGTGGGACGAGAAGAACACCGGCAACAACCTGCCCGCGCAGATCGAGTTGTACTCGGACGCCGGGAATCCCGCGCATCCGGCGTACAAGTTCCTGTTCATGGCCAAGGGTGGCGGGTCGGCCAACAAGTCGTTCCTGTACCAGGAGACCAAGGCCATCCTGAACCCGGATCGCATGCTGGAGTTCCTCGACGAGAAGATCCGCTCGCTCGGCACCGCGGCCTGCCCGCCGTACCACCTGGCCGTCGTAATCGGCGGCACCAGTGCGGAATTCGCGTTGAAGACCGCGAAATACGCCTCGGCGCACTACCTGGACAATATGCCGACCGAGGGTTCCATGGCGGCGCACGGCTTCCGGGATCTCGAACTCGAGGAGCAGGTGTTCAAGCTCACCCAGGAGTTCGGCATCGGCGCGCAGTTCGGCGGCAAGTACTTCTGCCACGACGTGCGGGTCATCCGCCTGCCGCGGCACGGCGCGAGCTGCCCGGTGGCCATCGCGGTGTCGTGCTCGGCGGACCGGCAGGCCCGCGCCAAGATCACCCCGGAGGGCGTGTTCCTGGAGCAGCTCGAGCGCGAGCCCGCGCAGTACCTGCCGGAGCAGACCGACGAGATCCTCGGCGGCGACGTCGTGAAGATCGATCTCAACCGGCCGATGAACGAGATCCGCGCCGAACTGTCGAAATACCCGGTGAAGACCCGGCTTTCGCTGACCGGCCCGCTGGTCGTGGCCCGCGACATCGCACACGCCAAGATCAAGGACCTGCTCGACGAGGGCAAGCCCATGCCGCAGTACCTGCGCGATATGGCCGTCTACTACGCCGGTCCCGCCAAGACCCCCGACGGCTACGCCTCCGGCTCCTTCGGGCCCACCACGGCGGGCCGCATGGACTCCTACGTCGATCAGTTCCAGGCGGCGGGCGGCTCGTTCGTCATGCTGGCCAAGGGCAATCGCTCGGCCCAGGTGACCAAGGCGTGCAAGGAGCACGGCGGCTTCTACCTCGGCTCCATCGGCGGCCCCGCCGCGCGACTCGCGCTGGACTGCATCAAATCCGTCGAAGTTCTCGAATACCCTGAGCTCGGCATGGAAGCGGTCTGGAAGATCGAAGTCGAGGACTTCCCGGCCTTCATCGTCGTCGACGACAAGGGCAACGACTTCTTCGCCGAAACGCAGAAGCCGATCGCGCTGCGCGTGCGCACGCGGTCCAAGGAACGAGTCTGAGCCGGAGGCTGTCGAATGCGGGTGCAACGCCGGGCGGCAGCGATCATGCTGTGCGCGGGAGCAGGTCTGACCGGGGCCGTGCTGCCCGTCACCGCGATCGCCCCCGCAGCGCATGCGGCCCCGGCGGCGCCCGCTGAGCCCGGCGCAGCCGCTCCGGCGGCACCGGCCGAACCGGGTGCGTCGGCACCGGCAGGTCCGGCCTCGATTCCGGCATTCGCGGGGCCGATCACGGTCACGCGCGTGGATGCGGCGACGGTCGCGGCTCTGCTCGCGGACCCGGCGGCGCTTGCGGCCCTCCTCGTACCCGCCGAACCCGCCCTGCCGTCGGCCACCGCCATCGCGGGCACCGACGGCCTGGACCCGCAACTCGCCGCGGCCTACAACGCGGCCGCGGCGGAGGCACAGGCCCAGGGCGTTTCCCTGTACGTCAACTCCGGCTACCGCTCGCCCGCCGAACAGCAGGCCCTGTGGGAAGACGGCCTCGCCACCTACGGCAGCCCTGACGAAACCCGCAAGTGGGTCCTCCCGCCCGAGGAGTCCACCCACGTCTCCGGCCAGGCCATCGACGTGGGCCCGCGCTCCGGCGCGCAATGGCTCGAGGACAACGGGTACCGCTGGGGCCTGTGCCGCACCTTCGACAACGAGTGGTGGCACTTCGAACGCGTCACCGTCCCCGGCACCGCCTGCCCCGCCCGCGTCCCCGACGCCGCCCATCGCGGTACCCCCCAGCGCCCCGGCGACAACCCGAATGTCGTTGTCCCACCCGGCCTCCCGGCCCTGCCTCCCGAACTGCAGGCCCTGCTCTCCATGCTCGGCAGCAGCGTCCGCTAGCGCGGTTTCCACCGCCGGTGCGCGCGAACTTCGGTTGCGCGCGAGCGCCCCGGGTCATCCGGCAAGGGGCTGAAAGGATTTCGCGAGCCCGCGGCGTGAGGGCCGCCGGTGCGGGATGATCGGGGTATGCGAGTCGCCGCAGTACAGCTCGATGCCCGCCTCGGCGCGGTGGACGACAATCTCGCCGCGTGCGAACGCCTGGTCGCCGCGGCGTGTGCGGAGGGCGCGGAGGTGGTGGCGCTTCCCGAGTTCTTCACCACCGGAATAGGTTTCGTTCCCGAACTGGCGGAGGCCGCGCTGCCGCCGGACGGTGCGGCCACCGTCTTCCTCGCCGAAACCGCGCGGCGGCACGGGATCCATCTCGGCGGATCCTTCCTGTGCGACGATCCCGACGGCGAATGCCGTAATGCCTATCTGCTGGCGGGGCCGGACGGGCGGATCCTCGGGCGGCACGACAAGGATCTGCCGACCATGTGGGAGAACGCCTTCTACATCGGCGGGGATGATTCCGGCGTGATCGACACCGGTGCGGGATGGGCCGCGGGTGCGGTGGTGTGCTGGGAGTTCATGCGCACTCAGACCGTGCACCGGCTGTGCGGGGAAGTGGATCTGGTGGTCGGCGGATCGGGGTGGTGGTCGGTGCCCGGCAACTGGTACCCGGGTGCGCTGATGCGACAGCAGGAAGCCGGCAATGCCGCGAATGCGCGGCGCGCGGTGGCCGAGTTCGCGGGGCTGGTGGGCGCTCCCGTGGTGCACGGCGCGCACTGCGGATCGCTGTCGTGCCGGGTGGCGTTCGCCCCGCTGCCCTACCGCGGCCACTTCGAGGGCGGCGCGTCCGTCGTGGCGGCCGACGGAAGCACCCTGGCCTACCGCGACCACACCTCCGGCCCCGGTCATGTCATCGCCGAGGTGACGATAGGCAGTCAGCCGCCGATTGCCGTCCCGCCCAAGGGTTTCTGGTTACGTGATCGCGGCGCGGTCGCCGCCTTCGCCTGGCACGCCGACGGCGCGGCCGGTCGTCGCTGGTACCGAAAGCATCGGCGTGCCAAGGAGCCCACGCACGTCGCGCAGTAGTCTCCTGCCACGCTGCCACGCTGCCACGCTGCCACGCTGCCACGCTGCCACGCTGCCACGCTGCCACGCAGCCACGCAGCCACCCAGCCACCCAGCCACCCAGGCACCCAGCCACGCTGGACGGGTATGCGGTGTGCCGAGGTGGCCGACAGTCAGTGCGGGAGAGTGGATCTCGGTGACGGTTCAGGGCGGTGGGGTAGGTCTTCGGCCGGATTCCAGTTCCGCCAGGGCGGCTTTCGCGGGGCTGTGGCCGGTCTGTGCGGATTTGGCGTACACGCGTCTGGCGTCGTCGGTGCGGCCGTGCTTGCGCCAGTGGTCGCCGAGGGCCATGAGGGCGACCTTGTCGCCGTCGCGTTCGACCTCGCGGTAGAGGAGTTCGGCGTGGTGGTCCTCGTCGCGGGCTTCGTGGACGGCGGCGAGGTAGACCTTGCCGATGGTGTGGCCGTGGTCGACGTAGCGGCGGTACCAGTAGGCGGCCTGGCCGAGGTCGCCGGCGTTGAGGAACATGTGGCCGAGGGTGACCATCGAGAGGGTTTCACCGTTCTCGGAGGCTTTGCGGTACCAGCGTTCGGCTTCGGTACGCGCGCCGCGGTTTTCGAGGGCGCGGGCCAGGAAGTACATGGAGAGGGCGTCGTCGGTGGCGGCGGCCTGGCGCAGCAGGCGTTCGGCTTCGCCGCGGTCGCCGCGCTTCTGGTGGTCGCGGGCGCGGGCCAGCAGTTGTTTGACCTCCCGGCGGCGGCGTCCCGCGCCGGTGGTGCGCGGAACCTCCGCTGCCGGTGCGGGTTTCGGGGCGGCGGCGGTCGACTGGGTTGGCGCGGTGAGGATCTCCACGGCATGGGCGAGCGAGGGGCGCGCCTCGGGGCGTTTGTCCATGAGCCGGGTGATGAGCGCGGCGAGCGCTCCGGCGCGGGCGGGCGGGGGAGCGGTGCCGAACATGACCGCCTTCATGGTCCCCTGAATACTGGTGCGCCGGAACGGCGAGATCCCCTCCACGGCGTGGTAGAGCGTGACGCCGAGCGAGTACAGATCGCCCGCCGGGGTGTCGTCGCCGTCGATGCGTTCGGGCGCCATGTATTCGAACGAGCCGATGATCGTCTCTTTGGCGGTGAGCGTGTGATCGGAGTGATGCCGGGCGGTCCCGAAATCGGTGAGCAGCACCTCACCCTCGGCGGTGAGCAGAATATTGCCCGGTTTGATGTCCCGGTGGATCACGCCGACATCGTGCGCCGCCCGCAGCGCGTGCAGCAGCGCGGTGGCGACGGCGGTGGCCTGCGCGACGCTCAGCGCGCCCTCCGCGTCGAGCACCTGTTTGAGCGACCGCCCGGAGACCAGCCGCATGACGATCCACGGCGTGGCCCCGTCGGTGACCACATCGTGAACGGACACGATATTCGGATGGTTGCGCAGGCGTGCGGCATTGCGGGCCTCGCGTTCGGCCCGCGCCACCCGTTCGGCGTGCTCCTCGGGTGATTCGGAGGGCGGCAGCAGTACTTCCTTCACCGCCACGTCGACCCCGAGGCGCTCGTCGCGCGCCTTCCACACGGTCCCGAATCCGCCGCTGCCCAGCTGTTCGATCAGCCGATAGCGGCCCGCGAGCACCCAGCCGGGTTGTCTCTGCGCCGACATGAAGCTCCCAACGGTTCGATGCCCCAGCAACATTCGGAACGAGTCAACGGTACTCGAAGCCGGGTGCCGCCCGGGGGTGTCGGGCCGGGTGTGCCGTTCACCTGCGCGGATGAATTGTCTGATTCCGGAATCTGTCCGGTCACGTCCGGGCTCCGGGGAGTTCAACTGCCGAACCTACCGTCGGGTGACTGCAGGCCCCCGGCGGAGGAGTTGCCATGGTGGATCCGCGACTACGAGGAATGTGGCTGGCCAACGCCGCCACCGGCGCGGCGGCGGTGGCCGTCCGCGTGCAGCGCCCGGTGTTCGGCGCCGAGTTGCGCAGGGCCCGCACCGAATCGGTGGTGGCCTCGGATCTCGAGGTGGTCACCGTGACCGAACGTTCGGTGGTGCTGACCTGGACCAGCCGCGCGCGCACTCGCGCCGGCCGGTTGCGGCCGGTCCCGGCCGACACCGAGGTGCTGCTCGCCCCGGCGGACGGCCGGGCCGCGCCGCGCACCCGGTACTACGACGCCGGCCGCACCGCCTACCACTACGCCGAGCTCGACGGTCTGGAACCGGGCCGGTCCTATCGATTCGAAGCGTATTCGGACGGCTGTCGCGCCGTGCCCGCCCGCACCCTGGTGACGCGGCGCGCCGGAACCCCGGAGACGACAGGTGTTTTCACCACGCTGACCCCGCCGCCCGGCCGGCTGCTGCGCACCTTCGCGCTGGCCAACGACCTGCACTACGGCGAGGACAGTAGCGGGGTGCTGGTGGGCGGGGTGGCCGACGGGCTGCGGCACGACACCGAGCACTACCCGGAGTTCATGCTCGGGGCGATCCTGGACGATCTGCGCCTGCCCGATCGGGCGGTCGATCACCTGATCGTGGCGGGGGATCTCACCGATACCGGCACCAGGGATCAGTCGCTGGCGGTGCGGGCGCGGCTGGACGATTGGGGCGGGCTCGGCCGCGACTACTTCGTCTGTCGCGGCAACCACGATGTGGTGCAGTCCGGTCGCGGAGAAGACCACTGGGGCATGGTCTTTCATCCCCGGCAGCACCTGGTGGAGTACGCCGTGGGCGGTCTGCGGGTGGTCGGTCTCGACACCACCCGGGCGCGCGGCGCGGGCGGAACGCTCGACCGGGAGCAGCTCGAGCATTTCCGGGAGCTGCTGCGCGCCGAACCGGACCGTCCCACCCTGGTTTTCGGTCATCACCCGGTGACAACCCATGCGGCGGTGAGCAATCCGGGCGGCCCGGGTTTCGTGCTCGACCGGGTGAACGCCGCCGCGCTGCACGAGCTGTACCGCGCCGCACCGGGGGTGTTCCTGCAGCACAGCGGGCACACGCATCGCAATCGCGTCACCCGCGCGGATTCCGCGGTGGCGGTGGAGTTCCTGGAGGTGGCGGCGGCCAAGGAGTATCCGGGCGGATACACCCTGCTGCGCGTCTACGAGGGCGGCTACCTGGTGAACTTCTACAAGTCGCGGGCCCCGCGCGCCCGGCACTGGAGCACCCGCACCCGCCGCCAATTCCTGGGCCTGCACCCGGATCACGCGCTCGGCAGCTGCGCGGACCGCAATCACGCTGTGCTGCGCGACTTCTCGGGCCTGCACGCGCACTGAGACGGCCTTCGCTGGACGAAGGCCGCCGCAGCGGTTGCGCTGGGTCATCGGGGGTGAAGCGGTCCTAGACCCGGACGGGTTCTGCTGGTTGGTCGGAGGGCTGGGCGGTTTCGGGTGCTCGTCGCGCCAGGGCCGACGGCCACCAGACCCGATCGCCCGCGAGCAGGGTGAGCGCGGGCACCAGAATCGACCGCACCAGCAGCGTGTCCAGCAGCACGCCGAAGGCGACGGTGAAGCCGATCTGAGCCAGTGACACCAGCGGCAGCGTCACCAGGACGGCGAAGGTCGCGGCGAGCACGATTCCAGCCGAGGTGATCACGCCGCCCGTCACCGAGAGACTGCGCAGGATGCCGGCGCGGGTGCCCGCCCGGAGTGCCTCCTCGCGAGCCCGGCTCATCAGGAAGATGTTGTAGTCCACGCCCAGCGCCACCAGGAACAGGAAGGCCAGCAGCACCAGCCCCGGGTCCAGGCCGTGGAATCCGAAGACGTGCTCGAAGAGGAAAACGCTTGCGCCGAGCGCGGATCCGAAGGACAGCACCACGGTGAGCACCAGCCCCACGGGTGCGGCCAGCGAGCGCAGCAGCAGGGCCAGGACGGCGGTCACCACCAGCAGGACCAGCGGCAGCACCACCGTGCGATCCCGGGTGGATGCCTTCGCGATATCGAGTTCCGCCGCGCTGGGGCCGCCGACCACAGTGCCCGGGGCGAGCTCGCCCAGTGTGGAGCGCAGCCGTTCGATGGTGGCGTGTTCGGCATCGGAGTCCGCGAGAGCCGCTGGGATCGCGGTGATCTCACCGAATTCCGGTCCGCTGCGGCCCAGTTCGGCCGCGCCGATTCCGGGGTCGGCTTCGACGGCGCGCAGGACCGTGTCCCGGGATTCGTTGTGTGCCATGATCGTCAACGGCGTGCCCGCCCGCTCCGGGAAGTGCGCGGCGAGCACCGTCTGCCCCGCAACGGATTCCGGTGTCGTCACGAATTGGTCGGCTCGGGACAGCGAGTGGGTGTTGCCGAGCAGCCCGAGCGCGAGCAGTCCGAGCACCGCGACGGACGCGGCCGCCGAGGCCACCGGCCGGCGAGAGATGAACGCGCCCACCCGATCCCACACACCCGTACGTGTCACCGCGGCCGCGTCCATGTGCGGGATGCGCGGCCAGAAGATCCACCGTCCGCACACCACCAGCAGTGCCGGGAACAGCGTCACCATCACGGCGAGCGTGCACACGATGCCCGCCGCGCCGACCGGCCCCATACCGGCGGCATTGTTCATATCGGCCGCCAGCAGGCACAGCAGGCCGATGCTCACCGTGGCCGCCGAGGCGGCGATGGCGGGCACGGAGTTGCGCAGCGCCGCCAGCATGGCACTCGCGGTGGCCGAATGCCGGTGCAGCTCTTCGCGATAGCGCGCCACGATGAGCAGCGCGTAATCGGTGCCGACGCCGAACACCAGAATGGTGAGCACCGCCGCGCTCTGATCGTTGACGGTGATGTCGAAGGCTTTCGCCAGCCCGTACACCGCGGCCATGGACGCGATATTCGCCCCCGCCACCGAGATCAGCGGTATCAGCCACAGCAGCGGGCTGCGATAGGTGAGCAGCAGGATCGCCGCGACCACCAGCACGGTGACCAGCAGCAGCTGTTCGTCGATACCGTCGAACGCGCCCTCGAAATCGGCTTGCAGCGCACCGGGTCCGGTCACCTGCACGCTGAGCCCGTCCGGATGCTCGGCGACCCGGGATCGGAAGTCCTCGATGTATTCGGCTGTCTCCCCGTGCGATTCGTCGACCATCACCGGGTACATGAGCGCCTGCCCGTCGGCGGAGCCGATCGGCCGGTCCGGTCCCGTGCCGTTGCCGTACGTGGTTTTCAGTGTCTCGAATTGCCGAGTGGCCGTGGCCTTGTCGGCATCGGTGAGGCCGGAGGCGCGCTGGTACACGACGATGAACACATTCGAGGTGCCGCCGGGCAGCGTCGCCTCCAGTTCGGCCACCATGGTGGACTGCGCCGCGGCGGGCAGATAGTCGGTTTCCTTGTCGGACTTCACCTCATCGAGTGAGCCGGCCCAGGGCGTCAGTGCGACCAGCACCGCGATCCACAGGCCGATGAGCAGCCAGGCTCTTCGGTTCATTCCCATCTCTGTCTCCCCTCGGAACGGGCGAACAGGCCAAGCCTCGCGGGATCGGGCGCTGATTACGTCCGCCCGGGGAAGGCTGTTGGGGATACTCCGCGCGGAGTACGCACGGTCCTCCCGATTCCCGCACAATGTCTGGAATGCGACGACAGTGGCTGATGGACGGGCTGTTGACGGCCGTGCTGCTCCTCGCCGGAGTCCTCTCGGCGGCCCTGCTCACCGGACCGCCCGCGCCGTTCGACATCCTGAACGCGCCGCGTCCGCTCGACGCCCTCGGTGTCCTCCTACTGAGCGCTGCCACCCTGCCCCTGCTGCTGCGGCGGCGCGCACCGCTGGCGGTGCTGATCGCGCACCTGACGGCCGCGATCCCGTACCACGCCAGTGAATTCCAGCACGAGTCGATCGTTCCGGCGACGGTCGTGGCCCTGTACACCGCCAGCCGGTACGGCACCCGGCGGCGCACCCTGGTGATCATCGCGGGCACGGTCACCTTCGGGGTGGCCGGGATCATCATGTCGCAGACCGGCGGTGAGAACGTGGCCGTCGAAGCATTCGGCGCCCTCGGCTGGATCGTGCTGGCCTGTGTGGCGGGGGAGGCCGTGCGCCTGCAGCAGGCGTATGTGGCCGAGGCGCTCGATCGCGCCGAGCGCGCCGAACGCACCCGCGACGAGGAGGCGCGCAGGCAGGTCGCGGAGGAACGCCTGCGCATCGCCCGTGACCTGCACGATCTGCTCGCGCACACGATCACCGTCATCCAGGTGCAGGCCGGAGTCGCGGCACACCTCATCGTCGAGGGTCAGGCCGATCGCGAAACCGTCACCGCCGCACTGGACACCATCGCCGACGCTTGCGCCGACGCCCGCGCGGAACTGACCGCCACGGTCGGTGTGCTGCGCGCACCCACCGACGAACCGCGCGGCCCACTGCCGACCCTCGCGCAGCTGCCGGTGCTCGCCGAACCGGCCGAAGCCGCCGGGGCCACCGTGCGATTCACCACCTCCGGCGCCGTCCGGCCGCTGCCGCCCACGGTCGAAATGGTCGGCTACCGCATCGTTCAGGAGGCCCTGACCAATATCGCCAAGCACGCGAACGCCGCGCGCGCGGAGGTGAATCTCGACTATCGCCCGGATCGGCTCGTCATTGCGGTGACCGACAACGGGCGCGGCGCACCGGACGATGCGCGGCCCGCGCGGGGTTTCGGCATCCGTGGAATGCTCGAGCGCGCCGAGGCGATCGGCGGTGTGGTCGAAACCTCGCACACCGGACAGGGATTCACGGTGCGCGCGGATTTGCCCATCACTGCTCTGGTGGCAGCGGATGCGCCCGGTCCCGCATTCGGGCCGGTGCCGCGTTCGAGGTCGGTAGGAGGATCGGGCTCGGCATCGGTGGCGGATCCGCACCCGGGAGGCGGGCGGGGCCGAGAACCCGCGATCCGTTCGGTCGCGCCGGATTCCGGCCACGGCAGGCCCTCCGGAGCGCCCGCGTGATCCGCGTCCTGCTGGCCGATGATCAGCATC
The DNA here is from genome assembly GCF_016741815.1 of Nocardia acididurans. Lineage (GTDB taxonomy): Bacteria > Actinomycetota > Actinomycetes > Mycobacteriales > Mycobacteriaceae > Nocardia > Nocardia acididurans. The sequence goes on along the minus strand of NZ_JAERRJ010000002.1, from coordinate 340,925 downwards.
TGGTGCGCGGCGCTTTCGCCCTGCTGGTCGCGTCCGCGCCCGATATGGAGGTGGTCGGCGAAGCCGCCACCGGCCGCGAAGCCGTTGCGCTGGCGCGTAGTTCCCGGGCTGACGTGATCGTCATGGACATCCGGATGCCGGATCTGGACGGCATCGCCGCGACCGCCCGGATAGCCGCCGACGAAAACCTGGCCGGTGTCAAGGTTCTGGTACTCACCACCTACGACACCGACGACAATGTGCTGGCCGCCCTGCGTGCCGGGGCCAGCGGGTTCCTCATCAAGGACACCAAACCGGCCGCGCTGCTGGAGGCGATCCGCACCGTGGCCGCAGGCGAATCCCTGCTGTCTCCGAGTGCGACCGCGGCCGTGATCGCCCGTGTCCGAGCCACTCCCGAGCCCACCCCCCGTCCGGCGCTGGGCGCGTTGACCGATCGCGAACTGGACGTCCTGATTCTCATAGCCCGCGGCCTCACCAACGCCGAGATCGCCGAATCCCTCACCGTCAGCCCCCTCACCGTGAAAACCCACGTCAGCCGCATTCTCGCCAAACTCCTTGCCCGAGACCGCGTCCAGTTGGTCATCGCCGCCTACGAAGCGGGCCTGATCACACCAACCGGTTGAGATCTAAACCCACATTTTCGGCCGATCCGCCGAACCGCCGCCCGTTCTCGAATACCCTGATCGCGCACGGAATCCGTTGTGCGTCACCCGGACCCACGACACGCCCGTGCGGCGCGGCTCTCTCCACGGATGGCACCGGACACACCGATGTCCCCCCATTCACCGCTGCGCCGAGTTCGCTGTTTCGGCATTCTTGATCTCGGCATATTCCTAGCAACGGAGGCTCCAGTTGGGCAGGCAGGCCAGCAAACCACGACGCGCCGCACACGGCACCCTCGCCCGCCAACGCCCACCGATCCGCCGCATCGCCACCCGCCCCGCCCCACCCCGGGACCCCGCCTTCACCCCCGCCTCCCTCCTCTTCGAACTCCCCACCGCCCTCCTCCTCGCCGTCTTCGTAGGCACCGGCTGGCTCGGCTACGCCCAAACCTCCGGCACCCCAGCCCAACCCCGCCCCGCCGTGGTCGTCCCCGTGGAACTGCCCCAGCCCGAGCGCTGACCCCGCGCGGCCCCGTAACCTCGGGCAGCCGCCCCGCCGTCCGAACAGTGCGTCGAGATCGGCTGGCGTGCATCCGGATTCGCGAGATCATGGACCCGTGAACGACGACAAGCGCGGTGCGGGACAATCGCGCACTGCTGCGGAGCCGGTGGGGTCCGCGGGCGGACCCGGTTCTGCAAGGGCGGCATTTGCGACCGGACTGGCCGCCCTGTTCGCCGCTGCGGGCAATCCCACCCTGCAACGGGTCGCGAGCGCCACCGACCGGCGTCTGCGGCCCGCCCGGGGCGCCAACCACAAGCCCGCCAATCTGGTTCCGCGCATCAGTGACTGGCGGGCGGGACGAAATCTGCCGTCGCGGTTCGAGACCTTTCAGCCGGTACTGGTGACGCTGCTCGAACTCGTCCGTGGCGCAGGCGGATCGGTGCCCGCCGAGGTTGCGGACGTGACGGCGTGGCGGCGACTGTGGACGGCTGCGCAAGGGGAGACGGCCGCACCGGGGGAGGGCGCGCCCCGGCCTGCCGTGGTGAACACTCTGCGTCGAGACCTCGGCACCTTCATCGGCCGCGACGGCGAGATGCGCCGGATTCTCGAGATGGCGCAGCCGGGGCGGGTGGTCTCCATTCACACCGTCGACGGCATGCCCGGGATCGGCAAGACCGCGCTGGTGACCCGTGCCGCGCATCTGCTGGCCGAGCAGTTTCCGGACGGCCGGTACTTCGTGGAACTCCACGCCCATACGCCCGGCCAGCCGGTGGCCGATCCGGCGGATGTGCTGGGCACACTGTTGGCCGATGTGGGAGTCGATCCCCGAGTACTGCCCGAATCCCTTGCCGCACGCCGGAATATGTGGCGCGACCACCTCGCGGGCAAACGCGTCCTGCTGGTGCTGGACGACGCTCGTGACCACGCCCAGATCGAAGCCCTGCTGCCCGGCTCCGACGGCTGCCTCACCCTCGTCACGAGTCGCCGCCGGCTGATCGCCCTGGACGGTGCGAGCCCGGTAACCCTCGACGTCCTGGCTCCGGCCGCCGCCGTAGCACTCTTCTCCGCGCTGGCCGGACGTCCGGCCACCTCCGACACCGAGCGCATCGTGGCGCTGTGCGGTTATCTGCCGCTGGCCATTTCGCTGCTGGCCGGTCGGCTGGCGCACCATCCCACCTGGACCCTCGCCGAGGTCGCCGTCGAATTCGCCGCCACCCGTGCCCGATTGGACGAGCTGGAGACCGGCGATCGTGCCGTGCGCGCCGCGTTCACCACCTCGTACGAACGGCTGCCGCCCGCTCGCCAGCGCCTGTTCCGCCGCCTCGGCGTCCACCCCGGTCCGGATATCGACGCGTATGCCGTTGCGGCACTCGACGACACGACCGTCTCCCAGGCCCGCCGCAACCTGGAGGCGCTCTACGTCGAGCATCTCATCGACGAGACCTCGTTCGGCCGCTATCGCCTGCACGACCTGGTGCGTGCCTACACCCAGGAGTTGATCGCACAGGAACCCGCGGAACGTGCCGCGGCCCTGGAGCGAACACTGGATCACTACCATCGGACGGCCCTGCTGGCGATCAACCGCGGGTGCGGCCCCGCCGGAACGATGCAGAGCCGGGAAAGGCCGGACCTCGCCGATTACGACACCGCCCTGGCGTGGATCCGGGTGGAACGCGCGAACATGCTCGCGTGCTTGGCGAGCGCCGCCCACGGCGGCCACCTGGGTCGCGCGGTCGGCCTCACCACGGCGCTGGTGGGCGAGGTCCGGCTGCACAGCGCCTGGCAGCAGGCGGTGGCCATGCACCGGCGGATGTCCGTCGCGGGTGACACCATCGAGATGCACAATGCCGAAACTCTGGCCCTGAAGGATCTGGGCGCGGCGGGATACCTCGCGGAGGACTACACGACGATCGCCGAGCTGCTGGCCTCCGCGTTGAAAAGTGCCTCGCCCGAGGAACATCCGTCGTCGATCGCGACGGCCGTCCGCACCCTGGCCCGGGTCTCGCTGCTCAACGGTGATTTCCGGGCGGCCATCGGCTACCTGGAGCGCGCCCGCGATATCTGCCGTGCCGCCGACGACCGTCACGGTGAGGCGAAGGCGCTCGAGAATCTCGGATGGGCGTACCACCTCGTCGGTGATTACACGCCCGCGGCCGCGGCGCTCCGCGAGTCGCTGACCCTGCATCGCGCACTGGGGGATCGGGTGGCCGAGGCGTCCCTCCTGGGCGGTCTGGGCTGGATCGAGAATCTTGCCGACAATCGGTCTGCGGCAATGGATCTCATGAACGAGGCGATCGCCGCCAACCGGGCGCTCGGCGACCGCTCCCAGGAGGCGTTCAATCTCAGCCTGATGGCCTGGTTCCACCATCTGAACGCCGACTATGTGAGCTCCAGGACTCTCCTGGAGCAGGTCCGGGTGATGTATCACGAGCTCGGAAATCGGTCCGCGGAGGCGTTTGTGCTGACCAATTCGTCCTTCCTGCAGTTCATCGCCGGCGAATACCCGGCCGCCGAACGGCTGGCACAGCAGGCCGGAGTGCTCTACCGCGCGCTGGGCAATCCCGCCGGCGAGGCGTCCGCGCTGTGTGTACTCGGCCGGATCCACTGCAGCACAGGCGAATACGGCCCAGCCGCGGACTGCGCCCTGGAAGCGCTCGACATCTACGATCGCCTCGCCAATTCGATCGGGCGGGCTGACGCACTCGGTATCTTGGGCCGGATCCGTCATCTGAGTGGCCGACACGGGGAGGCGGAAGATCTCCTTCGGGAGAGCCTCACTCTGTATCGGGACATCGGACACCATTCGGGCGAAGCCGAAACCCTCAACCGGCTCGGCGCGCTGCACACCGAATCGGATGTCGCACTGGCGCTCACGACCCATCAGGAGGCGCTGCGCCTGGCTCGGGAGATTCGCAGTCACCACCAGCAGGCGTGGGCACTCGACGGGATGGCGCGCTGCCGTATCCGACTCGGGGACCATGATGCCGCAGCCGGGGATCTGCGGGCGGCGGTGCGGCTCTACGAGCGGATCGGCGCGCCGGAGCTCGCCGCCGCTACGGCTCTGCTGGGCAGCTTGGCCCCGGGTGCCGCCTGAGCGGGTCGCGTGTGCCCTGTGAAGTTCCGGTCCGGAAAACCCGAGATCGGCCGGGAGCAGGGGAAACAGGGGTGTCTGCGGGTGTGCCGGTGTCGACCGGGCCGGGTGCTGCCTAGCGTTTGTGGCGTACCGGATGGGACCCGGCGGAAGCCATCGAGGGGAGGGCCTCATCCGGTACTACGGACGAGAGGGAGGCTCATGTCGAGTATCTACGCGCAGATCGGTGGCGGACCGGCCGTCACCGAGGTGGTGGAGGACTTCTACCGGCGGGTGCTGGCGGATGGGGAGCTGGCGGAGTTTTTCGCCGGGAGCGATGGGGAGCGGGTGAAAAGGCTTCAGGTGGAGTTCTTTTCGAAGGTGCTGGGTGGGCCGGCCGTGTATACGGGGGCGCCGCTGCGGCGGGTGTGCGAGGACCGGGATATCACCCGCGCGCATTTCGATCGCACGGCACGGCATCTGGCCGGTGCGCTCGAGAGTGCCGGTGTGCGGCCGGAATTCGCCACGCGGATCCTGACCGTGGCCGAGATGCTGGCCATCGGGATGATGGCGGTGGGGCTGATGGCACTCGAGACGGAGGCCGGTGCGCCCGCGGGGGTGTGACGGCCGAAGCCCCGGTGCGGTGATACGCGCCGGGGCTTCGGGTTCGGCCGGAAGGGGCTGGGGGAGCGCCTCAGTCGACGGTCGCGCCGTTGCGGGCGCGCGAGGCCGCGCGGGCGCGGCGGCGGGCGGCCTGGAGTTCGGCGAGTTCCTGCTCGAGGGTTTCGGCGATGCGGAACTGGCCAGTGTCGTAGACGTTGAGCGGGGGCACCGGGTCGGTCAGGTCGGCCAGCGGGGACTTCTCGACGGTGTCCTCGAACTCGGTGACCTTGCGGGACTTGGTGGTCGCCGAACGGCGTTCCTTCTCGGCGGTTTTCGCGGTGTCGGCGGCGGCTCCGTTGGCGCGCTCGTGGGTGGGCTCGGGCACGCTGTCGACCACCGTGGCCTCTTTGAGCTTCTCGGACTCGGTGGGGGCGGCGGGCAGTGCCGGGGTGGGCGTCGGCACCGGCGCGGTATTGCGCGCGGGCCAGCTCACCACGGGCGGCTGCATGTTGCGGCGTAGCTGTTCGGCCGGATCCGGCAGATCGCGGATCTGGTCGGTGGCGCGCACGATGGCCAGGCCGTAGCGTCCGGCTGCGGCATTGTGGATGAGCAGCGCGACGCCGATCATGACCGGCGCGATGGCGTGCACGGCGACGTCGTACCAGTCACCGGCCCGCAGGTACGGGTAGGTGTTCAGGATGACCGTGAGGCTCAGCAGGGCGAACTCGGCCACGACCACCTGGCGGCGGCTGTCGATCACACCCCATTCGGCGACCTTGTTGGTGCCGATCATGATGATCACGAGGCAGACCGAGATCATGCCCTCGAGCAGGTAGCTGAACCAGAACAGCGGATCCTTCACGCCGCCGGGCGCGATGTTCTGCTGCACGTTGACAGCGGACCAGAGCATGCCGGCCGCGACCACGCCGGCCAGCGCGCGCTGCGACCACGCGCGATGCTTGTACAGCGACGCGAGTTTCGCGTGCGGGCTGGATTCTCGCCGTTGCGCGGCGATCGCTTTCCGAGCGACCATGAGGTCTCGTATGTCTGCCTTCTCGATTTCTTCGGTGGTCTGACGAGCTCGGTCGGCGGCGCCGGCGGCCGCCTCGGCCTGTTTCCAGCGTTGGTCGCGATCCTGTTCGCGGATGCGTTCGGCTAGCTCGCGTTCGGCCTTGAGCTCGTGTTCGGCCAGCGCTTCGGTGAGCGCGGGATCGAACTGGTACGCCAGCCGGCCACGGGCCTTCTCGACCCGCCGCGCCAGCTGACCCACTTCATCCTCGACCGGGCGATCCCGGGTGTTGTCGAGTTCGTTGGTCACTTGGACCTCCGTCCATGGAGTTCCGATGGCTGACAGGTGATCTCGGTTCGGATCGGCACGGAGAACATTTTTAGTCGATGAAGGCCCATCGGCGAAACTGTTCATTTGCCGATGGTCCAATCGTTACGGAGTGTCGCGCCGCGACACGCGGATTTAGCTAACCGGAAACGCGACTACGACGTGAGTTCCAGCTCCGCGTCCAGGGGGATTGCACCTTCGAGACCATGCGGCAGACGGCGGCGATTGGGCGATCCGAGCGCGGCCGTCAGATCCGAACCGTCGTGCTCGGCCAGCAAATCCGCGGAATCCCACACGAGCAGCGTTGCGCTGACCGTGTTCTCGGCCGCCGAATGCGCCAGATCGTAGTGCGCGCAGCCCGGCACATGCGGGTAGGTGATCCACAGGTCGTAACCGGTCATGAACAGATCCAGGTCGAATTGCACACTGAGTCCGAGAAGTTCGCTTCGCCCGTTGTCGTCGACGCCGGCGAACGCCTCGTCCAGCGCCAGCAGCCGCGGGGCCTGCGGATCGGCCGAATCCAGCATCACATGAGCGGCCGCGAACAACGGCAGATGCAGCGACACCGACTGCTCGCCACCGGACAGGGCGCTGTGCCGGGCGACCGTGAGCCGGTCCTCCGTGCCGTCGGCGGTGATGATGGTGAACGAGAATACGCGCCAGGAACGGTAATCCAGCGTGGTTGCCAGGATCTCCGGGAAGGAGCGCTCCGGATGCGCCGCGCGGGCCGCGCGGATCTCCGCGGCGAAATGCGCGCGAATAGTGGACAAATCGTCGTGCGAGAGCTCGGATGCGCCGCGGTCCAGCAACTTGCAGACCGCACGGGCGGGCTCGGGCAGGGTGTCGGCGAGCACCCAGTGCACGCCGATGGTGTTGCCCGAGGACATCCGGCGCTGCTTCATCTCCGAACCCATCCGGGAGATGAGTTCGCGTGCGTCGCAGGTGCGTTCGTAGATCTGCTGGGCCAGGCCGGTGAGCAGCGCATCCTCCAGGATGCGGCGCTCGGAATCGGTGAGCAGCAGCTCCTGATCCTTGCGCGCCGCGCCGATGCGCTCGGCGAAATCGGCCACGGCGGACAGCCCGTGCTCATCGTGCACCTGCACCACGGTCAGCCCGTCGGCGGCATCCCAGTGCAGGCGGTAGTCCTGCCGGGCCGCGGCCAGTGCGGCATCGAACTCCTGCAATGCCGTGGTGACGGCGGTCCGCGTCGACTTGCGCGCCGCCTCACCCGCCCGCACCGAACCCGTTGCGGCGGCCAGATTCTCGAACAGCTCGGCCACCTCGTCGGGCAGCACGCGCAGCTCCTGTTCCGGCTCGGCGTTCTCGATGCGGTAGAGCAACTGCTCGGGCGTGGACCACGCCGCCTCGCTGCTGGGCCAGCGGCTGTCCACCGGCGCGCCCAGCAGACTGAGCAGATCCGGCCGCGCATACGGGGCCAAATGCCGCACATCAGACAGCAATTCGGTCAACGCGGTCCCGAGCGTGTCATGCGCCGCCCGATGCGCCCCCTCCGCGGTGCCCACCCCCTCGATGGCCTCGTGCGCGGCCTTGCGCGCGGCCTTCTGCTCCGCGCGCGCCGCGTCGATCTTCTCCCGCGCGGCCTCGAGCTCCCGATCGATATAGGCCGCCCCGGCCCCGAGCGCCTCCCGCAGCGTCTCCAATTTCCGCAGCTGCTCTTCGTATCCGGACTTGGCCGCCTCCGCCTCCTCCGCGAACGCCTCCGCCAGATCCCGGGCCTCGAGCAACCGGTCACCGGCCTCCCGCGCCCGCTCGTGCTCGCGCTGATGATCCCCACGCAACCGCAGCAGCGCCGTCCCGGCATTCTCGAAATGCCGCACCGCCGCAGCCAGCGCATCCAACTCGGCCGGATCCCGCGGCGCTTTGTGATCAGCCGCGATGGCCCGCACCTTCTTGTCCGCCGCCCCGTATTCGGCGACCGCCTGATCGAGATCCCGCTCCGCCTGCGCCGCCGCCTCCGACCGCGACCGCAGCATGCCCGCCGCCTCGGACACCGCCCGCAGAGCCGAGGTCACCGCGGTCGTGCGCGGAAGCGCCTTGGCGGCAGCCGAAATCCGCGCCAGCTCCTCGGTGGCGGCCTGCTCCTCCGCCTGCGCCTGCGCGGCCGAGGCCGCCGCGTTCTCGATCGCGGCGGCCAACTCGGCCAGCCGCAACTCCCGCCGCCGCGCCCGCGCGGTGGTCCCGATGAACTCGGCATCCTCCTTGTGATGCCGCCCCACCTGCACGCCCTGCCGGTACCGCCCATCCGCCGAGAGGGCGATCCCCGCATCGGATTCCAGGCCCGTCAGCAGCGGCACGGGCAGCCGGTGCGCACCCGCCGAGTCCGGCGAGCCGCTCTTGCCGGTGCCGTCCTGTCCCTGCGGCAGCGCGATGGAGGCCAGGATGTCGGCGACGGTCTCGCGCGGCACGGTGAGCGCGTCGGAATCATCCTCGACCACAAGCACATCGGCCAGCGTCCGCCCCGCCGGCCGGGCTCGCGGTGGCAGCGGTGTCAGGAACTGATCCGACGCATGCGCCGGAATCTCACCCGCGCACACCCACGCGTCGAGCAGATTCGCACCCTGCAGCGCGGCTTCGATACCGGCCGCTTCGGCGGCGGTCACATGGTCGGCGAAACGCACCAGCCGCCACAGCGGCGCACCGTCCCACCCGTCGCGATCCCCGATGCGGGCCGCGAAAGCCGGTGGCGCGTCATCTCGTTCGGCAGCCACCCGCTCCCGCTCGGTCCGCAGCTCCTCGGCCCGCGCCGCGGCGGCGGTCGCGACCACGCGCGCCTCCTGCCTGCGTGCCCGGATCTCCTCGGTCAGCGGTTCGGTCCGTTCGGCGAGCACTTCGGCCGGAGTCGCGGGTGTGGCGAGATCGGCGGCGGCCTCGCCGGCCCGCCCGGTTCCCTTCGGTTTCGTTGCGGCAGTGTCGCCGAGCTGCTCGGTGCCGGCCTGGGCCAGTGCCGCGTCGAGGGCCTCGAACAGGCCATCGCGAATGGGGGAGTAGACCTCGCGGTTGGTCTCCCACCAGTCGCGCAGGGCGGCAGCCGAATCCGAGCGGGCCAGGGTGACGGCCGCTTCGGCCTGCGCCAGATCCGCCGCCGCGGCGTCACGGAGTTCGGTGGCGCGCTGGGTGGCTCGTTCGGCGCGGGTGCGTTCGGTGACGGCGGCGTCGACCAGGGTCAGGGCGCGACGGACCGCGCGGACATCGGCGTCGCGTTCCTCGGCGTGCGAGCGGACCGTGGTGGTGAGCTGGTCGGCGCGGGCCTGTTCGGGCAGGGCGGACCAGTTGATACCGGCTTCCTCCGCGGCGGAGCGGAGTTCGTCCTCGCCGCGGGCGAGGGCGGAGGCGGCGTGCTGGATGGTGGCCTGCGCGCGTTCGGATTCCTCGGCGCGCTGGTCGACGGTCTGGCCGGCCTTGGTGGCCTTGTCGCGGTGGACCGCGGCGGAGGCTTCCAGACGGCGCACGGCGTCGGCGAGATCGTCGAGTTGCTGTTTGCCCTCGTAAGCGCTGGAGCGCTGCAGGGTTTCGCGGTCGGACAGGGCCTGCTCGTAGGCGCGGTCGGCGTCCTCCGCGCGGGTTTCGGCGGCGGCGCGCTCGGTGTCGCGGCGTTTGCGCAGGGCCGCGGCGGCGTGCAGGGCGGTGCCGGCGTGCGTCACCGCGTCCAGACGGGTGCGCACCTGATCGACATCGGTTTTCGCCTGCACGGCAAGGTATTTGCGGTAGACCCCGACGAAGGCGCGGGTGGCGGAGTCGGCCTGGACCAGGCCCTCCAGGGTGCGGCCGACCTCCTCCATATCGCTGAAGGAGCGGGCCGCGTCCAGGATGAGCTGCTCGTCGAGCGGGCGCAGGCCGTCGGTCAGGGCCTGCGAGAGTCCGCGCGGGTCCAGGTTCTTGGCCAGCTGCGGGCGGCGCAGCGTGAGGATCAGATTGATGAGCTGGTCGTAGCGCTGCTGGCCGAGCCCGAACATGCGGGCGTCGATGGCGTTGCGGTACTCCACCGGCCGGTCCACGATGGCGTCGCCGCCGATCTGCTCGGCCAGCTGCTTGCGGGTCAGCGGGCGGTCGTCGGGGCCGAGCAGCGAGAAGTCCACGCCCACACGGCCGTCCGCCACGAAGTACCAGCGGGTCACCTTGTCGGAGGAGCGGGTGGCGCGCATGCCGATGCCGATGGTCACCGTCTCCGGATCGCTCCAGCTGCCGCGTGCGAACTCCATCCACACGTACGAGTACGCCGATTCCTGCTTGCGGTACAGCAGATTCGACTTCATGGTGCGTTCTTCACCCGCGAACGGGTTGAGCCGGCGCGGCTCGATGCGGCCGTCCAGCACGAACGGGAACAGCACCTCGAGCGCCTTGGTCTTGCCGGAGCCGTTGGGGCCGCGCAGCACCAGCCGGCCGTCGCCGAAGCAGAACTCCTGATCGCGGTAGTCCCACAGGTTGACGATGCCCGCGCGGGTCGGGACGAACCGGACTCCACCGTGAATGACGTCGGTCATCAGTTCCCCGATCCCTTCTCCGCGGAGCTCGCGTCCTCGGCGACGCCGCCGATTTCCGTTGGTGAGACGAACAATTCGGTTTCCGCGCGGGTGCGGATGGTGACGATGGCCCCGCGATAGCGGGCCAGCGCGGGCAGGATCAGTAACCCGCCGTCCACCAGTTCCACCAGCCGCAGCTTCTCCAGCAGCGACACCACCTCGGCGGTGAGGCCGGGCACATCGGCCTGCCACTGGGCGGCGAAGGTATTGCCGTAGCGGCCGGTGAGCATCTGCACGGTGTCGCGGATCCAGGAGGATTCGATGAACGGGAAGTCCGGAATCTCCGGTTCCTCCGCGTCGTCGTCCGCCGAATCCTCGTGCGGGGCGAAGAAATCCAGCGGATCGGCGAGCGGCGTGAACACCGTGCCGGAGGGAATCGCGCTGTCGAGCTGCTCCACGAGATCGGTGAGCGGCCGCTCCGGTCGCACCCGCCGCGCGACCGGATTGTCGAGATCCAGCACCAGATCGGCGATCTCACCGGCCAGCAGCAGCGCCACCTGCGCGAGCGTCCCGGTGCCCGGGAACCGCACATCGGTGAGCCGCCCCGAACTGTCGATGAGCGCCACGCCCTCCGCGCGCCGCTCGGCCCGCAGCCCGGTCAGCAGCTCGACCTCGGTCACGAACTTCTCCTGCGCCAGCAGTTCCCGTTCCGCGCCCTCGAGCTCGTCGGCGTACACCACCGGCTGCTCCACCAGCGCGCGGCGCACCTTGCGCGCCGCCAGAGCCAGTGCGGGGGAGCGGGTATCGGCTCCGCCCGCCTCCTCCCCGAGCAGTCCGGCGACGCTGTTCAGATGCTGCAGCGCCCGCGGCGGCCGGAACAGCGCGAACACCACCGACCGATCGATGTCATAGAGCGCCTCCCCGGCCTCCGGATCGCTCGCCCAGCCACCCGCGTCACCATCGGCGAGGGTCACCGCGCCGCGCGCCGCCAGCCAGCCGATGGCATCCACGAACGCATCCCGATCGGCGGCCTTGTCCGAGGCCAGCTCCAGCCCGTCCACCCGCTCGGTGTACGCGGCCACCTGATCGGCCAACTCCGACAACGTGATCTGATCCCCGGCCCGCCCCAGCGCCGCCAGCGCCAGCGCCAGGTACGCGTACCGCCGCCGATCGAACACCCGATCCCCGGTGGTCCGCGCGGGCCGCCCCGACTCCAGCCGATCCAGCACCGGGAACAGCCGCGCGGTGGTCTCGGTGACCTCCAGCCGATACCCGAACAGCTCGGCCAGATCCTCCCGCAACTCCGTCGCCCACCGCCGAATCAACGGCAGCGCGATCCGATCCGGATACGTCCGCGTGATCAGATGATTCGCGAGCACCACCCGCGCCGCCCGCTGATAACTGTCCAGCGCCAGCGAATCGATACTCCGCGCGTGCATCAGCCCACCACCCCGACGTCGCCGCCGCCGACCGCCCCCGCCGCTGCGACCTCCGACGCCTCGGCTGCCGCCGCTACCGCTGTCGCCTCGGCTGCTGTCGCTGCGGAGTCGGCCGCGAGCGCTTCGGCGTGCCCGGTCGGGGCTTTCGGCTTTCGCGGGGGCGCATCGCCTGCTGCTCGGGTCGCGGAATTCCTTCGCGCGGAAGTGTTCTCGCGCACGGTGAGGCGGCGGCCGTTGAGGTGGAGCAGGCCGCGGGAGGTGTGGATGACGGTGGAGCCCTCGCATTCGGAGACGGTGAGGGTGACGCCGTTGTCGGTGCCGGTGGTGCCCGGGACGCGGCCGTTGACGGGGACCCAGGCGGTGGAGGCGGCGTCGATGAGTTTGAGCAGGACCTCGGTCTCGCCCTCGTTGAGGACGCGGTCGTGCACGTCGGCGGAGGCCAGGGAGCGGGCGGCCTCGGCGCGGGCGCGCTGCACGTCCAGCTGGGCCTGGCGCAGGCGGCGGATGCCCGCGTCATTGCGCTGCAGGCGGGCCGGCGCGCCGGGGGTGGGCGGGCGGCCGGTTTCGGCGAGCGTGCGGGCGATCTCCAAAGGCGGTGCGTCCCACCAGGATCGGATCGCGGGAATGACATCCGCGTCGGGATGCTGCATGGCCAGGTGCCGGGGTCTGCCGAGGCCGAAGACGGCGTCGTAGAGGGCGTGCGCGGCATCGGCGGTCGGCGCGGCGGTGAACCAGCCGGCCAGGTGCCGCAGCGCGGATTCGCGGCTCACCCCGCCCTTGCGGGTTTCGGTGACGCGGCGCAGCAGCGACAGCACGGCCGCGATGGCGCTCATGGTGGCCTCGCGCAGCCGCTCGCACTCGGTGAGCCCGGTCTCGCCGTCGGCCACGAACCAGGCCCGCAGCCCGTGCCAGCGGGCCCGCCAATCCGCTTCCCGCTCAGCGTGATTGAGCAGCACCCGTTCGTCGACCCGCGCGGCCCGGTCGATCAGATCGTCCACCCCGGTGTCCTCGACCTCGAGAATCGCCGTGGCCAGTCGCGGCGCGAACCGCGCCAGATCCATGGAGAACTCGCGCATATGCGCCAGCAGCGCATCCTTGTGCGCGAGAAAGGCTTCCGGCGTCGTCTCGGTGGTGCGCACCAGATCGCCCAGCGTCAGATAGAAGTGCGCGGCCCGCTCCGCAAGATCCGACAGCGCCCGGTCGAGCCGGTTCAGCACCCGGTACACGCGCGGCGCGTCCCCGGTCCGGTTCGCCTCGGCCAGGGTGTGCAGATCCGCCAGCAGTTCCGGCAGCACCAGCCGCGACAGCGCGGCCTCATCCAGCCGTGCCTCCAGCACATCCGAGACCGCCCGGTACGCCTGATATCCGGCCTGCGAGAACTGATACACGAAGTGCCGGTTGCGGTACTCGGCCAGCGTCGCCGCCCGCGTCCCGTCATAGCTGCGCTCGAGCACCCCCCACTGATGCAGCTGTTCCAGCAGCGGTCCCACCTCGGTGGGCGTCAGCGTCGGCGCACCCGGGCAACGATTGAGCGTCTCCACCACGTCGGATGCGTGCAGCAGCACCACGTACGCGGCCCGCGCGGTATCGAAGGCCCGCAGCACCCACAGGTAGTCCCCCCGTTTCTCGGCCGTGGCGAACGAGAACAGCCGCAGCCGGTCGGCATGCGGGATCTCCTCACCGCCGGCCCCGGTGGGGTCGGGCAGCAATTCGTCAGCGGACTCGGTCACCGGACGAAGAGTAGTACTGCCTGCCGACCGGTTCGGAATTGCGCCGGGTGTCGGCGTGCCAGATCCCGATCTTTCACGCGAATCCGACATGAATGCAGGTCGGGTGTGGCCCACGGCACCGAAACCCCCATAAATGACTTGGGTGCGCGACGCGACCTTGCTAGGGTCCGCTCGTGCAATATCTCTACTTCGGCTGATCCCTCCGGGCCCACGTCCGCCCTGCGGACGGGTACTGGCCCGCCTCGATGTCCTCGCGCGCCCGCGGCGCGCCTCATCGACGACGGCACACCCCTTCCCACCTCTCGTGGATGACGGGTGCCCGGAGGAAGACCATGACGCACAATCACCCTGCCCGTTCCCGGGCGCAATTGACCTGTTCCGCGGTCCGCGTGCAGCGCGGCGAGACCGTCGTGCTCGACGGCGTCGACCTGACCGTCTCCCCGGGTTCCCGGTGGGCGATCGTCGGCGAGAACGGCCGCGGCAAATCCACGCTGCTGCAGGTCCTGGCCGGACTGCTCACCTCGGACGAAGGCCGCGTGCAACGCATCGGCTCGCTGGCCCTGGCCACCCAGGAAATGCCCGACCAGGACGAGCGCACCGTCGGCGACGTCATCGACGGGCACCTCGCCGCCGCGCGCGCTGCCCTGCGCGAACTCGACGACGCCACAGCCGAACTCGCGGACGGCGTGCCCGGTTCCGACGAGAAATACAGCGCCGCACTGGATCTCGTGCAGATCCTGGACGCCTGGGATGCCGACCGGCGCGTCGATGTGGCGCTCGAGGGCCTGGGAGCACAGACCGATCGCACCCGTCCGCTCGCGACGCTGTCGGTGGGGCAGCGCTATCGCGTACGCCTCGCCGTCCTGCTCTCCGCGGGCGACGATTTCCTGCTCCTGGACGAGCCGACCAATCATCTCGACCTGTCCGCCCTGGAATTCCTGACGAGCCGCCTGCGGGCGTATCCCGGCGCGGTGGTGATCGTCAGCCACGATCGGGCCCTGCTGTCCGACGTGGCCGACACCCTCCTCGACCTGGATCCGACCCGGGACGGTCTGCCGCGCGTGTACGGCGGCGGCTACGCCGGATACCGCGAGGGCCGCGCGGCCGAAAGGGACCGCTGGGAGCACGAATACGCACAGCAGCAGTCCGAACAGACCAGGCTCGCCCAGGATCTGTCCGAAGCGCAGAACCGTTTGGTCTCCGGCTGGCGTCCCGAGAAGGGCACCGGTAAGCATGCGCGGGCCACCCGCGCCGGCTCGCTGGCCCGCGCGGTGCACCGCCGCCAGGACGAGCTGGATCGCCATCGGATCACCGCGCCGACCCCGCCGCAACGCTTCACCATGCCCGAATTGCCCGCGGCGCCGGGCGTGACCCTGGTCCGCACGGATCAGGTTCAGGTCGACGGGCGTCTCACCGACCCGGTCGATCTGTCCCTGGATTCGGGCGATCGTCTGGTGATCACCGGCGACAACGGTACCGGCAAGTCCACCCTGCTGGCCGTGCTCGCGGGCACGCTGGAACCGACTGCGGGACAGCTGCATCGGGCGCGCAAGGCGCGAATCCACTTGCTACAGCAAGAATCCCGGCACCCGCTACACCGCCGCGCCCGTGACGTCTACGCCGCGCACACCGCGCGGCTGGTGACGGCGGGCCTGCTCCGTGCGGACGAGGTCCTCGGCCTGTCCGCCCTGGGCCTGCTGAGCTCCCGTGAACAGAACAAACCAGTCGGTGACCTCTCCATGGGTCAGCAGCGCCGCCTGGACCTCGCCTGCGCCCTGGCGGCCCGCCCGCACGCCCTCCTGCTCGACGAGCCCACCAACCACCTGTCCATCACCCTGGTGGACGAGCTCACCGAGGCGCTGGGCGCGACGCGAGCCGCCGTGGTGATCGCCACGCACGACCGCCAACTCCGCCGCGACGTCCGCACCTGGCCCACCCTCACCCTCGCGGCCGCCGTCACCACCCGCAGCGTTCCTCGATCATGAATTCCGGTGGGGTGCGGGAGCTTCGGCGGCCGCGGCGGCGCGTTCCACGGTGAGGAGGCTCTCGGTGTGGTGCTCGGCGTAGTAGGAGCGTGCGCCGCCGTTGAGGCCGAACAGACGCTTGGACCAGAGCAGCCAGGTGACCGCGGCCAGGTTCACCACCAGCGCGCCGACGCGCAGAACGGTGACCTTCTCGGTGAGCTCGTAGATCTCGAGGGGAAGGAAGATGCTGGTGGCGATGACGGCGAAGTATTCGCCCCAGCGTTTCACCAGCCAGAGGCCGACCGCCTCGATGATTTGGATTGCGGCGTAGGCGAACAGGGCCACCGCGACCCAGGCGAGGGTTTTCGGGGTGAAGCTGAAGGCGCGGTCGATCCATCCGACGATCTTGGAATGGTCGGGGTTCCAGCCGATCTGGTCGGCGAGCTGTTCGATGAGCGGGAACTCCTCCTCCCACTTGCCTTTCCAGCGGTCCTGGGAGCCGCGCAGCTTCAGCACGCCCAGGCCGAGCAGGATCAGGACCAGGGCGCGCAGCAGGCGCTCGGCGGCCAGCAGTCGCATGATGAAGCGGTCGCGCAGCAGCCGGCCGCGCGGGACCTCGGGGGCGCTGTCGGCGGGGCCGTGCCCGCGCGGCTCGCCGAGGACGAAGTCGCCGCAGCGCAGACAGCGCCAGGTGCCCCCGGCCGGGGTGGTGACATGCAGCCGGGCGGCGAGTTCGGGTTCGTCCGGGGCGTAGGTCTCGTGGCCGGAGAGCGCGCACTTCCACAGACTGAAGTCCATGTGCTGGAGAGTAGCTGGCGTGTCCGTTATCCGGCGGCCAGGGCGCGCAGCTGGTCGAGGTAGGTGCGGGTGCGGGGGTCGCCGGGGAAGCGTTCGATCATTTCGCGCGCGGTTTCACCGGCTATCCACATGAGTGAGGGAAGGGAGCGGCGCTTTCCGGCAAATGCGCGCATGCCCTCGTCGAGTGCGAGCTCGAGATTGCGATCGCGGACGGCTACCACCGCGAGGGTGAGATGGGCTTCGGAGACGCGCATGGGTTTGCGAATAGTTCCGTCCGGTCGGGTTGAACTCAGAATTACTTGGCGGGCATAACTTTCCGCTTCACGATCATCTCCGGCAACCCGGCAGCAGTCCATGGCGTAGAAGTCGAACTTCTGCGGATCGACCACGAAATGATTGTCCACATTGGCAGGATGGTCCAATTTATCCAAGATCGAACGGCCTTGGGCGAGCGCCTTTTCCACCTCGCGGCGGTCGCCGAGGCGCGCCCACGCCTTGGCGCGCTGGGCGGCCAGCTGGACGCCGACGCCGAGATTCCCGGTGGCGGCGAACGAGCCCTCGGCCGTTTCGATGGCCCCGCGATAGTTCGCCTGGGTCAGAGCGAACCAAGCGGCCATTTCCGCACCCCAGCCGATGATTTCGGCGTGCTCGGCCTCCTGGCCCAGGGACAGGGCGGCCCGGCGGGTGGCCTCGGCGGCGGTGCGCCAGCCCAGGTCGTAGTCGACGCAGCCGACCAGGAGTGCGACCCAACCGGCCAGTACGAGAACTTCACGATGCTGGGCGAGTGTCAGTCGTCCGTCCAGTAGGGACGTGATGCGGCGCAGCCACGCCGTGCCCTCGGCATGCAGCTCGTGCGGGTCGCAGCAGGGGTACTCCGAACAGAGCCGATCGGCGGTGATGCGGATGGCGTCCAGCGTCGCCGAGGACACATCGGACATGCGCAGCCTGCCGATGAACTCCAGGGTGTCCATCCCCGTGGCCGAGAGCAGCTCATCGTCGCGGTTGGGCCGGGCCTTGGGGAAAAAGGCGGCCGTGACCGTGTCGAATGCCGCCGCGATGATCGGCGCGTAGAAGTCGTCCGGGCGGGATTCGCCGGATTCCCAGCGCCGCCAATTGCGCAGCAGTGTGCTGTCGGTGGGGAGATTGTGGGTGGATTTCCCGCGCATCGCGCGCACCGCGTCGGCTTGTGACCACCCCCGAGCATCGCGTTCAGCGCGCATTCGGACAGCCCAGACAGGTCGATCATCACCAGCGGACACGCTCTGTAGTATCTCACCAGTTAACGATCGATGGACCCGGATAGGGCACCTGGATGTCAGTGGGTTGACATCTGCAATTGCATTTACGAGTACGCCACACTCGAGACGGGCACACTTCAGAACAGCGATCCCCAATCCAACGGAGGTTCGGGTGGAAGCGTTGATCTATGGGTACGTGCGTGACGATCTGGCCGATGGCCGCAGCGAAGAGCTGGAGAACGCCATGACCAGCCTGGCCCAATCGGCAGGATTGTGCTTCGCCGCCACGTTCCATGAGTCGACCCCTGGCGATGGCACCGCGTTTGCGGAGCTGACCGCCGAACTCAAGCGTGCCGATGCGCACCACGTCGTGGTCCCGTCACTCGATCACCTTGCCGGCCAGACGATTCCGCGCGATCTGCTGATCGCGAAACTGGCGCACGAGGCGGCGGCCCAGATCTGGGCCGTGGAACACTGACCGGTCCGGTCGAGAGACCACCGACCGGTCCGGTCGAAGGAGCATCCACCGGCTGGACCCCGGTTTTCCGCTCCTGACACTCCGCGCCACAGCAGCATTCCGTGTCAGCGCCACCAGTCGCGCGGCCGTGACCCCGGCCGCCGGCGACACCACCAGCGCGGCCACGTGCTGCTCGCCGAACAGCGGATACACCTGCCAGTGCAGCAGATACAGAATCTTGTTGAGCAGCAGCACATTCTGCCAGCCGTAATAGTCGCTGAACGGCAGCGTCAGCAGCACCCAGACGGCGGTCGGCACCGCGATGAGCGCGAGAGTCCGTGCGGTGGTGCGCATTCGCCGCACCGCGGGCGCACTGGTCACCGCGAAACGCGCGAAGTTGTACCCCACCACCGCCGGCAGCACATGCGCCCCGCCCCACGGCACGAAAAGCCCGATGCGCGAGCCGAGTACGGCGAGGATGGCCACCGCCCGCAGCAGCGTCGAGGTATCGAGGTAGGCCATTCGGGCGGCGAGCCGGGCGTGGTGGCGAACCCGCTCGGGGGCGAGTCTGCCGCCGGCCTGGGTGATGTACCTCGAAGAGGGTAAGGACATTCGCTCGAAACCTATGCGCTCGAGCAGCTCGAAGGTGTATGGGACTGCAGTTCCGGGTGCAGGGTGTGTGCCGAGCCGTCGCGGCGCACCCGCGGCTCGGGTGTCGCGCCGTCCACGCGGGCCTCGAGGGCGATATCCGGGTCGTGGACGCGCACGAGCTCGTCGCCGAGTGAATTCGCCAGCGGCACGACGCATTCTGCCTCCAACGCGCCGAGATACGCTACGAGCGAACCGATGTCGTTGCGGGCGGCCGGCGCCACCAGGCGGCGGACGGGCGGCCCGGCGATTGCCCCGGTTCGTCCGGACCGCCGGTTGGTCGCCGAATCCGCGCAGATGCTCGACGATCCGTGGCGAGGTCATTCGATCCATGGCGGCGATCAGCTCTCACTGTGACCGCCGCCATGGCCGAATGGTGATCGGAGACTGCGCGATTGCGCGACCGGTGTATCAGAGGCCGAAGCCGCCGCGCCCGCGCCGGCGCAGGTACTTCTCGAATTCCGCCGCGATGGCGTCGCCGTCGATCTTGGCCATGGCGTCGTTGAGATCGATCTCGGCGTCGCCGCGCTCCTCCAGCGAGCGCACGTACTCCGCGATCTCCTCATCACCGGTGGTCATCTCGTTGACCGTGGCCTCCCACTCCTCGGCCTGTTCGGGCAGGCCGCCCAGCGGAACCTCGACATCGAGCACATCTTCCACGCGGTGCAGCAGCGCGATGACCGCCTTCGGGTTCGGCGGCTGCGACACGTAGTGCGGCACGGCGGCCCAGAAGGAGATAGCGGGCACCCCGGCGCGCACGCAGGCGTCCTGGAGTACGCCGGTGATGCCGGTCGGCCCCTCGTAGCGGGTCTGCTCGAGGTTGAACCGCTCGGCGGCTTCCTTGCTGTAGGCGGTGCCCGTCACCGGCACCGGCCGGGTGTGCGGGGTGTCGGCGAGCAGCGCACCCAGGATGACCACGGTGGACACCCCGAGCTGCTCCACGAATTCGAGCAGGTCGTTGCAGAAGCTGCGCCACCGCATATTCGGTTCGACCCCGCGCAGCAGCACCACATCGCGATCACTGCCGGGGGGCGAGCACACCGAGAGCATGGTCGACGGCCACTGGATCTCGCGCGTGACCCCGTCCACCTGGCGCACGGTGGGCCGGTTCACCTGATAGTCGTAGTAGTCCTCGGAGTCCAGCTCCGCCAGCGGCTGCGAGTCCCAGATCAGCTCCAGATGTTCGACCGCGCCACTGGCCGCGTCGGCCGCGTCGTTCCACCCCTCGAAGGCGGCGACGAGCACCGGATCCCGCAGCGTAGGCAGGTCCGAATCGGGTGGCACCGGGGATTCACTGGCGTTCACCCGGTCAGCCTACGGTGTGCCGTCGATTGACGCGCCAGCGACGCACTGTATCCGATTGCCCTGCGCTTCGCTCCGGGCGGGTTCGCGGCCCTGAGGTCTCGATTCTTCCCTCCTCCGCTCCTCCGCTTCGCTCCCCCGCTCCGTCGGTCCAGAATCGAGACGGCCGCGAACCATGAGGGTGTGGTGGCTGTGGGCCGAGGCCGCGGTGGTTGAACCGGAGGGTGTGGTGACTGTGGGGCCGGTGCGCTGGACCGGGGCGTGGATTGTCCGCTGCTCCCTTTACTCTTGAGTACATGTCAGTACGCAGCCGCGCCGAATTCGACACCACCCTAATGGACACGCTCAGACGGCGTGTTGTGATCGGGGACGGTGCGATGGGCACCATGTTGCAGGCCGCGGATCTGACTCTCGACGATTTCCGCGGCCTCGAGGGCTGCAATGAGATTCTCAATGAAACCCGCCCTGACGTGCTGCGACATATTCACCGCGCGTACTTCGAGGCGGGTGCGGACGCGGTCGAGACCAATACCTTCGGCTGCAATCTGCCCAACCTCGCCGACTACGACATCCAGGACCGGATCCGCGATCTGTCCGAGCGCGGCACTCGTCTGGCGCGTGAGGTCGCCGACGAGATGGGGCCGTCCGCCGACGGCACCCCGCGCTATGTACTGGGGTCGATGGGTCCCGGCACCAAGCTGCCGACCCTCGGTCACGCGCCGTATCACTCCCTGCGCGACGCCTACACCGAGGCCGCGCTCGGCATGCTCGACGGCGGCGCGGACGCGATTCTGGTGGAGACCTGCCAGGACCTGCTCCAGGTGAAAGCCGCCGTCGTCGGCAGCCACCACGCCATGGTCCAGGCCGGTCGCCGCATTCCGATCATCACGCACGTGACCATGGAGACCACCGGCACCATGCTGGTCGGCTCCGAGATCGGCGCGGCGCTCACCGCGCTGGAGAACCTCGGCATCGACATGATCGGGCTGAACTGCGCCACCGGCCCGGACGAGATGAGCGAGCATCTGCGTCATCTGTCCAAGCACGCCACGCTGCCGGTGTCGGTCATGCCCAACGCCGGTCTGCCCATCCTGGGCGCGAACGGGGCCGAATACCCGCTCACCGCCGAGGAATTGGCGGTGTCCATGGTGCAGTTCGTCTCCGAGTTCGGACTGGCCCTGGTCGGCGGCTGCTGCGGCACCACCCCCGAGCACATCCGCCAGGTGGCCGAGGCGGTGCGCGAGGTCACTCCGGCCGTGCGCGAGCCCGCCCACGAGCCGAGCGTGTCGTCGATCTACACCTCGGTCCCGTTCGAGCAGGACGCCTCGATCATGATGATCGGCGAGCGCACGAATGCCAACGGCTCCAAGGCTTTCCGTGATGCCATGCTGGCCGGCGACTGGCAGAAGTGCGTCGACATCGCCAAGGACCAGACCCGCGACGGCGCGCACATGCTCGACCTGTGCGTGGACTACGTGGGCCGCGACGGCACCGCCGATATGGCCGAGCTGGCCGCGCGCCTGGCCACCGCCTCCACCCTGCCGATCATGCTCGACTCCACCGAAACCCCGGTGCTGAAGGCCGGTTTGGAGCATCTGGGCGGTCGCTGCGCCATCAACTCGGTGAACTTCGAGGACGGCGACGGCCCGGAATCGCGCTACCAGCAGACCATGGCGCTGGTCGCCGAACACGGTGCGGCCGTGGTGGCCCTGACCATCGACGAGGAGGGCCAGGCGCGCACCGCCGAGAAGAAGGTGGAGATCGCCGAGCGTCTCATCGCCGATATCACCGGCAACTGGGGCCTGCAGGAGTCCGACATCATCATCGACACCCTGACCTTCACCCTCGGTACCGGTCAGGAGGAGTCGCGCAAGGACGGCATCGAAACCATCGAGGCCATCCGGCTGCTCAAGCGCAAACATCCCGAGGTGCAGACCACACTGGGTCTGTCGAATATCTCCTTCGGTCTGAACGCCGCCGCGCGCCAGGTGCTGAACTCGGTGTTCATGCACGAGTGCGTGCAGGCCGGTCTGGATTCGGCCATTGTGCACGCCTCGAAAATCCTGCCCATGTCGCGGATTCCGGAGGAGCAGCGCGAGGTCGCCCTCGATCTGGTCTACGACCGCCGCACCGAGGATTACGACCCGCTGGCCAAGCTCATGGAACTGTTCGAGGGCGTGTCCGCGGCCTCGTCCAAGGCCTCGCGCGCCGAGGAGCTGGCGGCGCTGCCGCTGTTCGAGCGGCTGGAGCGCCGCATCGTCGACGGTGACCGCAACGGCCTGGACGTCGATCTCGACGAGGCCATGCGGGAGGTTCCGCCGCTGCAGATCATCAACGAGACGCTGCTGTCGGGCATGAAGACCGTCGGCGAGCTGTTCGGCTCCGGCCAGATGCAGCTGCCCTTCGTGCTGCAGTCGGCCGAGGTCATGAAAACCGCTGTGGCGCACCTGGAACCGCATATGGAAGCCACCGACGATTCCGGCAAGGGCCGGATCGTGCTGGCCACCGTCAAGGGCGATGTGCACGACATCGGCAAGAACCTGGTGGACATCATTCTGTCCAACAACGGCTACGAGGTCGTCAATATCGGTATCAAGCAGCCGATCTCGGCCATCCTCGACGCCGCCACCGACAAGAAGGCCGATGTGGTCGGCATGTCCGGCCTGCTGGTGAAGTCCACGGTCATCATGAAGGAGAACCTCGAGGAGATGAACACGCGCGGTGTCGCGCAACAGTTCCCGGTGCTCCTCGGTGGCGCGGCGCTCACCCGCGCGTACGTGGAGGACGATCTGACCGCCGTCTACGACGGTGACGTGCACTACGCGCGCGACGCCTTCGAGGGCCTGCGGCTCATGGACGAGATCATGACCCGCAAGCGCGGCGGCGGCGCGGATCCGGATTCGCCCGAGGCCATCGCCGAACGCGAGAAGGCCGCCGAACGTAAGGCCAGGCGTGAGCGCTCCAAGCGAATCGCCGAGCAGCGCAAGGCCGCCGAGACGCCGGTCGAGGTGCCGGAGCGCTCGGATGTGGCCGCGGATCTGCCGGTCGCGATCCCGCCGTTCTGGGGGACCCGCATCGTGAAGGGCCTGTCCGTCAACGAGTACTCGGTGACCCTGGACGAGCGGGCGTTGTTCCTGGGCCAGTGGGGGCTGCGCGGTCAGCGCGGCGGTGACGGCCCGTCCTATGAGGAGCTGGTGGAGACCGAAGGCCGTCCGCGCCTGCGGTATTGGCTGGACCGGCTCACCGCCGAGGGCGTGCTCCAGCATGCCGCCGTGGTGTACGGCTACTTCCCGGCGGTCTCCGAGGGCGACGATGTGATTGTTCTCACCGAGCCGAAACCCGATGCGCCGGAACGGTATCGGTTCACTTTCCCGCGTCAGCAACGCGACCGGTTCCTCTGCATCGCCGATTTCATCCGCTCCCGCGAACTCGCCGAGCAGACCGGTCAGGTGGACGTCCTGCCGTTCCAGCTGGTCACCATGGGTCAGCCCATTGCCGACTTCGCCAATGTGCTGTTCGCGGAGAACAATTACCGCGACTACCTCGAGGTGCACGGCATCGGCGTCCAGCTGACCGAGGCCCTGGCGGAGTTTTGGCACCGGCGAATCCGGGAAGAACTCACGGTGGAGGGTCACGCCGTCGCCGAAGACGACCCTTCCGACGTGCTGGACTACTTCAAACTCGGATACCGTGGCGCACGGTACTCGTTCGGTTACGGGGCATGCCCCGATCTGGAGGATCGTGCGAAACTCGTTGACCTGCTGGATGCGGGCCGGATCGGAGTGATGCTGTCGGAGGAGTTGCAACTGCATCCGGAGCAGTCGACGGATGCGTTCGTTCTGCTGCACCCGGAAGCCAAGTACTTCAACGCTTAGTCTTTTCAAGAGTTTTCCGGGCTTTCGCGCAGAGTTGCAGGGTGGCTCGGCGAAAGCCAGCAGGAGGGGCACAACCACATGACGGCAGACCGGCTGATTGCGGGGCGGTACCGACTTACGGATCCGATCGGCACCGGTGCGATGGGGGTCGTGTGGCGCGCGACCGATGTGCGGCTGCGGCGCACCGTGGCCGTGAAGCAGTTGCTGCTGGGGCCGGGCCTGTCCCGGTCCCAGGCGCTGGAGGCCAAGATGCGGGCGATGCGGGAGGGGCGCATCGCCGCACGGCTGCATCATCCGAACGCCGTCACGGTGTTCGACGTCGCCGAGGAGGACGGCCAGCCCTGGCTGGTCATGGAGTACGTGAACGCCCCGAGTCTGGCGGCGCTCATGCGCGAGAACGGTCGCCTGGCGCCCGCCGAGGTGGCCCGCATCGGCGCGAAAGTCGCTGCGGCCCTTGCTGCGGCGCACAAGGCCGGGATCGTGCACCGGGATGTGAAGCCCGCCAATATCCTGGTCGCCGACGACGGCACGGTGAAGATCACCGACTTCGGCATCTCGCGGGCCATCGGCGATGTCACGGTCACCTCCACCGGATTCCTCGCGGGTACGCCCGCCTACCTCTCCCCGGAGGTGGCGCGGGGCGAGAATCCGGAACCGGCCTCCGACGTATTCGCCCTGGGCTCAACGCTGTACGCGGCGGTGGAGGGGCAGCCGCCGTTCGGTGAGGGCGACAATCCGCTGGCGGTCCTGCATTCGGTGGCGCGGGCGAAGGTACCGCAGGCCACCCATGCCGCCGCCCTGGCCCCGGTGCTCATGGATCTGCTGGCCGCCGAGGCCGACGACCGCCCGACCATGGATCAGGCGGCCGATCGACTGCAGGCCGTCGCCGAGGGTCGCGTCCCGGCGCCGCATCAGCCGACCAAGGTGATGCCCGCCGTGACGCCCGTCCCGCTGGTGAAAACCGATGCGGGCGTGGACGCTTCGGAGGCCACCACGGTGCTGTCGACCGCCCGCTCGGGCGCGTCCACCGGTAACGCGCACGACGCCACCGAGCACATCGACATGTCCGACCGCAGGCCGCCGCGCGACGCGAGCACACCGCCGGGTCTGCAGCCCATGGTGCCGTTCAACTCGAAACCCGCTGGGGGCGAGGGCAATCGCCGCCAGCTGGCGCTGGTCGCCGTGGGCATCGTGGGCGTGCTGCTGCTGGCGGTCCTGATAGCGCAGGTGATCGGCCGCGACGACAACGGGAACACGCGGGTGGCCATCGAGACCAGCACGGTCACCGTCCCCGGGATCGCGCCCAGCGGTCCGGCCGAACCCGAGGATGTCGGCCCGGGGGTCAACGGCGGCAACAACAACCAGCCCACCCGCACCGCGGCGGGCCAGGTCACCCAGACGCCCGCGGCCACCACCACCGCGCCGCCCACCACGACCTCGGGTCAGCCGTCCACCACGACCACCACGACGACGACCACGACCACCACCCCGCCCAACGCGGCCTCGCAGGCCTCGTTCGTGCAGGGCTACTACGGCATGCTCCCGAGCAATGTGAACGGCGCGTGGTCCATGCTGTCGCCGAGCTACCAGGCCGCCGCGGGCGGGTTCGGCAGCTACTCCAGCTTCTTCGGTCAGTTCAGCGCGGTGTCGGTCTCCGGGCTCACCCAGAACGGCGACACGGTGGTGGGCACCGTCACCTACGTCTACAAGAACGGCCGCACCGAATCCGAGCGGCGCTGGTTCCGCGTCGGCAACCAGAACGGCCACCTGGTGATCACCGACTCACAGATCGGCTGAGGTCCCCGCACTATCCTCGACAGCGGGTTCGCCTTCGCGGGCGGACCCGCTGTCGTTGTTCGGAAGGGAGATGTGGATCCGGTGACACGCGTGGATGCGGTGCTCTGGGATATGGACGGCACGCTGCTCGACTCCGAGAAGCTGTGGGATATCGCGGTCCGCGAACTGGCCGCCGAACTCGGCCGCGAGATGACCGACGAGATCCGCCACGCCCTCATCGGCGCGTCCGGCCCCAACGCCCTGCGCATCATGTTCGAGGGCCTGGCCCTGGACCCGGCCCCGCAGGCCATCGCGCAGGCCGGCGCGTGGCTCGAAGACCGCGTGACCGACCTGTTCCACGGCCCGATCCCGTGGCGGCCCGGCGCGCAGCAGGCCCTCGACGCGGTCCGGGAGGCGGGCCTGCCCATGGCGCTGGTCACCAACACCAAGCGTTCGCTGACCGAATTCGCCCTGAACACCCTGGGCCGCGACTACTTCACGACCACCGTCTGCGGTGACGAGGTCCCACACGGCAAACCGGCCCCCGACATCTACCTGCGCGCCGCCGAACTGCTCGGCGTATCGCCGGAACACTGTGTCGCCATCGAGGATTCACCCACGGGGGTGCTGGCCGCCGAAACCGCGGGCTGCGTGGTGCTGTGCGTCCCCTGCGAGATTCCCGTCCCCGCAGCCCCCGGGCGTGGCTTTCGTGAGTCCCTCGTCGGTCTGGCGATCCCCGATCTGCATCAGCTCGCCCTCGCCCGCCTGCACGGTTGAGGTCCGGACCGGCCCCCGGAATTCGGGGGTTCTCATTCGTCCAAGCGGTGTGCGTGGCGATCACCTAGCGTTCCCGGTATGGATGACGTGGTCGAATCGGTGCGGGCGCTGTGCACCGCGCTGCCGCAGGTGACGGAGAAGATCAGCCACGGGGAACCGGCCTGGTTCGCCGGGAAGAAGCTGTTCGTCATGTTCGCCGATCATCATCACGACGATCGGGTCGGATTCTGGTGTGCGGCACCGGCGGGCGTGCAGGAGGAACTGGTGGCGGCCGAACCCGGGCGGTTCTTCCGCCCGCCGTATGTGGGGCACCGGGGGTGGCTGGGGGTCTATCTGGATGTGGCCGTGGACTGGGGCGAAGTGGGGGAGATCATCGAGGACGCCTATCGGTCCGTGGCGCTGAAACGTCTGGTGGCGGAATTGGATTCGAGCGCGGGGGAGCGGTAGTAGCTGTCCAGCAGGGGGACCGGGTCGAGTTCGGTGATGTGGTGGCCCGCATTGCAGTGGTCGGTGAGGTCCTTGCCGTCGCGGGCCTGGACCACGCGCAGCTGTGTCACCGAATTGCGGAGGGAGTGGGCGACTTTGGCGGCGTGGCGGTAGCCGGGGGCGTCGCGGTCGGCGACGATCCAGACTCGGATCGCGCCGTCGAGCCAGGCGGCGTGGTCGGGATGCCAGTTGGTGGCCCCGCCCGCATTGCAGGTGGCGGTGAGACCGGCGTGGGCGGCGGTGAGGACATCGGATTCGCCCTCGCAGATATAGATGTCGCGGGCCTGGCGCACGGCCAGTAGGACTTCGGGGAGGCGGAAGGGCAGGCGGGGGAAACCGCCCGGCTCCCAGCCGGATTCGGTGGGGCGGGCCTGGCTGAAGGATTTGGTGTAGCCGTACTCGCAGGGGGTGCGGTAGCGGATGACCTTGCCGGCGGGGCGGCCGTCGGGCCAGCGGTAGATGTAGGCGGCCACCTGGCGTGAGCGCGCCACCGGGCGGCCGCGATCCTGTTTGTGCGCCTCCAGGGTGAGCCCGGCGGCCAGCAGCGCCTGATCCGCGAGGGCGAGTTCCGGCGCGGGGCCGTGGTGACGGGGAGTACTGCGGCGATCCGGCGGCGGGCGGTCGAACAGGTCGCGGATGTGCAGGCCGAGGCTGTCCAGTACGGCTTCGTCGGAGCAGCCCGCGAAGCATTTGATGACCGTGCGCTGCTTCTGATGGTTGTAGACGACGCCGAGGGAGGGGTGATGGCGGCGGCCGTCGGCCTCGTGGACGGGGCACAGGTAGGTGGTCCAGTCGCCGCCGCGGCGGCCGGGACCGGAGATGCGGGTGAGTGCGCGGGTGATGGTGTCCCAGGAACGATTCGTACTCATGTTCGATCCTCTCCCTTCCGGTGTACCCCGATTGACGGCGCTGTCAAACGGTCGCCGCGCATCACCTGGGTCACGGTGGGCAGACCGTATAGTCCGGTTGTGCAGCAGATCGAGGAGCTGGAACGTTTCCAGCCGGTGCCGGATCCCCGCCCGAACGACGAAGTCTGGCCGGACATGGTGTGGCCGGTGCCGAAAGACGCAGTGCTGACCGGTGATTCGGTGGAGTTGCGCACCGCCGATCCCGCGGCGGACGCCGCCGGACTGTTCGCCGCCATCGACGACGATCGGGTGTGGGCGCACGTTCCGGGCCGCCCCGCCGATGCGGGCGAGCTCGAACAGATCCTCGCGGCCCGGACCGCCGATCCCGGCTGGCACGTGTGGATCGTGCGGTCCCGCAGGGCAATCGGCGACCGCCCCGCCGGCGCGATCCTCGGCTACACCAGCTACCTGGACGCGCGCCCGCACGATGCCGGGCTCGAGATCGGCGCGACCCTCTACACGCCGTCGGTCTGGGGCGGTGTGGTCAACCCGGAAGCCAAACTGCTGCTGCTCGGCTACGCCTTCGACACCCTGCGTGCCGGCCGGGTCCAGCTCAAGACCGATACTCGAAATCAGCGCTCCCAGCAGGCAATCGCCCGGCTGGGCGCACGCTATGAGGGCACCCTGCGCCGTCAGTTCCGGCGGGCCGACGGCACCGTGCGCGACAGCGTGATGTTCTCGATCATCGCCGAGGACTGGCCGGAGGTGCGGGCCCGGCTGGAAAATCGCCTGCGCGCGGCGGCTCTCGCCGAAACCTCGGCGGAACCGGATTCGTGAACCTCGATTTCACGATTCATCCCGGGCGTGTCGGGCGATGCTGCCGCCAGAATGTTCGGCATGGCTGAAACCGGGGTGTGGTTGGACGTACGCGATGCGAATGACGATGGGGGACAGGGCGACCCCGCACCCTGGGTGGATACCGCCCGATATCCGCTGGACGCGCCCGGCGGCGACGGATGGGCCGCCGCCGTGGCAGCGGCCCGCGCGGATCTCGCCACCGACGGCTGTACCGTCCTACGCGGCTTCATCCGCCCCGAGTACGTGCACACCCTGCGCACCGAGGGTGTCGCCCTGGCCCCGCACGCCTACTACACGGTCGAGCGCGTCAACGCCTACAACATTCCGCTCGACACCGAACTCCCCGCCGATCATCCCGGCCGCCACGTGCTGCGGCGCGGAAACGCCTTCGTGGCACGGGATCTCATCCCCGCCGAGGCGATCATCCATCGTCTCTACACCGACCGGCACTTCCAGCGTTTCGTGGCCGACTGCTTCGATCTGCCCGCCCTCCACGAATATCCGGACCCGCTGGCCGGACTCACCCTGAACGTGGTCGCCCCGGGCATGTCGCACCCCTGGCATTTCGACACCAACGAATTCACCGTCAGCATGCTCACCCAGGAGCCCGAGTGCGGCGGCGTCTTCGAGTACTGCCCGAACATCCGCAGCCGCACCGCCGAGAACTTCGCCGACGTGAACGCCGTCCTCACCGACCACGGCGACCATCTGATCCGCCGCCTCGACCTGAAACCCGGTGACCTGCAACTGTTCCAGGGCCGCTTCTCGCTGCACCGGGTGGCGCCGGTGGGCGGCACCATCCAGCGCCACTCCGCGATCTTCGCCTACACCGACACCCCCGGCCTCATCGGCACCCCGGAGCGCACCCGCCAGCTGTTCGGCCGCACGCTGCCCGAACACCATGCCGCGCAATCACTGCGTGGCGACCGGCTGCTGGACTGACGGCTCGTCGACCGGAACGCCGGGCGTGGTGAGGGCGGCCGCGTCGAGATCGCCGCGGCGCATGGTGGCCAGGGCGATCACACCGGCGATCGTCGCGACCACCGCCGCCAGCACCATGGCACTGTGCAGCCCGCTCACGAACGCGGCCTGTGCGGCATCGTGCACCGCCGCGCCGACCGCCGCGGGTAGCTCGGCGGTGAGCGCGGCCGGGCCGCCCGCCGCGACCGCCTCGCCCGCCTCGGATGTCCTGTCCGCGAACACGGTTCGGGCCACCTCGGATTCCTCGAAGGCCGCGGTGACCCGGTTCTGGAAGAACGCGCCGACCGCCGCGATGCCGATGGCCATACCCGCCTGCTGGAAGGTCTCGTTGACACCCGAGGCCATCCCGGCCCGGTCGGGTGTGGTGACCGCGATGGAGAAGGCGGCCCGGGGCGGATTGAACATGCCCATGCCCAGCCCGATCAGCACCATGGCCGGAATGAGCGCCGTCCACGTGGATTCGGCGTCGACCAGCAGGATGGCGAGAAAGCCTGCCGCGACCAGGAATTGCGACGCGCCCATGAGCAGCGCGGGCGCGACCTTGGCCACCAGCGCGCCGGTGGCCGCCGCGGCGACGAACAGCATGAGGGTGAGCGGCAGGAACCGCAGTCCGCTGGCGAACGCCGAATGCCCCAGCGCGTTCTGCACATACGAGATCAGCAGGAAGATGGCGGACATGACCGCGAACGGGCCGAGCGTGGTGACGGCCGAGAGGCCGTTGAACGTGCGGTTGCGGAACAGCGTGAGATCGAACAGCGCGCGCTCGGGACGGGTGATCTGGAGCATCGTGAAGACCGCGAGGCAGACCCCCGCCAGCGCGAAGTATCCGATGATGCGCGCGCTGGACCAGCCGTCGGCCTCGCCACGCAGGAAGCCGAGCACCAGGAAGAACAGGCCCGCCGAGAAGGCCGTCATCCCCGCCCAATCCACCGGAGGCGGTGTGTCGCTGCGGGATTCGCGGATCTTCCGATAGCCCACCACCAGCGCGGCGATCGTCACCGGCACATTGACGAGGAAGATCCAGCGCCATCCGGCCGTCTCGGTGAGCCCGCCGCCGATCAGCGGCCCGAAGGCGATGGCCAGTCCGGCCACCGCGCCGAACACGCCGAAGGCCATCCCGCGATCCCTGCCGCGGAACTCGTGCCCGATCAGCGCCGGGCCGACCGCGAAAAGTATTGCGCCGCCGAGCCCCTGCGCGAACCGGGCCAGGATCAGCATGAGGTCGTTCACCGCCAGCCCGCAGGCCAGTGAGGCCAGCACGAAGACGATCAGGCCCACATCGAAGACGCGTTTGCGCCCGAGCCGATCCGCCAGCGACCCCGCCGCCAGCAGCACGGCCGCCAGCCCGAGCGCGTAGGCATCCAGAATCCATTGCAGGGCAGAGAAAGTGGAGTCGAAGGCCCGCCGGATGTCGGGCAGGGCCACGTTCACGACCGTCAGGTCGAGCATGAGCATGAAGGTGGACAGCGAGACCACCACCAGCGTCCATACGGCGCTGCCGGATCTGCTGTGCGGGAGTGTGTCGTCGAACCGGTGCTCAGCCATCGGCGAGCCCCCTCCGTATCGCCGGGAATGTAATCTTTCGCGTAAGTAATCAAACGATTACTTCGCAATTCCAGACCGTAGTAATCAAACGATTACTTGTCAATCGGTGCAGCGTGATAGCTTGTCGGCATGGTCAGGCTGAGCGCGGCGGAACGCCGGGAGAAGATCCTCGAGGCCGCGGAACGAGCCTTCTCGCGCGGCGGTTACGCGGGGACCAGCACCGATATGGTCGCCCTCGAAGCCGGAGTCTCGCAGCCGTACGTGGTGCGCATGTTCGGCAGCAAATCCGATCTCTTCCAAGAGGTGTTCGACCGCGCCGTCACCGAACTGCTGGCCGCCTTCACCGCCGAACTCGACGAGCCGGGCACGGCCGGGGATCCGGCCGTCTGGGAACGCCTCACCGCCGTCTACAACGGCTTCGTCGAGGACCGGGATGTACTGGTGATCCTGCTGCAGGGTTTCAGCGCCGCCGCCGCGCACCCCCAGATCGCCGCCGCCGCACGCCATTTCGTGTCGGCGCTGTTCTCACTGCTGGTCGAGCGCACCGGCTGCCCGCCCGAGCGCGCACAGCAGTTCATCGCCGGCGGCATGCTGCTCAACGCCCTGCTGGCGATGGACGCCGCCGGGCACGCCGCCGACGATCCGGCGCTGGCCGCGCTGTCGGCCTGCGCCCTCGGCGAAACCTGCGGCGGCACCGGCGGACCCGCCTGATTTCGCCCGGAAAGTGCGCGCGCATCGACCCGCGGGCCTCGATCCGATTGCTACGGTGGGCTGATGGGGCCAGCGAAGATTGTCATCGTCGGTGGTGGTTTCGCCGGAGTGGAATGCGCGCGCATGCTCGAGCGCAAACTCCATCCGGACGAGGCCTTCGTACAGCTGGTCGCGCCCAGCTCCAGCCTGCTCTATCTACCGCTGCTGCCGCAGGTGTCCTCCGGCGTGCTCAGCCCGCGCGCGGTCACCGTCTCCACCCGCCGGGTGCTCAAACGCACCGAATTCGTGCCCGGCATGGTCGTGGGCGTCGACCCGAAGACGCGCCAGTGCGTGGTGCGCCGGGCCTCCGGGGTGGAACTCGCGCTCGAATACGACCACCTCGTGCTCACGCCCGGCAGCATCACCCGCATCCTCGACGTTCCCGGGCTGCAGGAGCACGGCTTCGGCATGAAGACCCTCGCCGAGGCCCTGTACCTGCGCGACCACGTGCTGCGGCAGCTGGATGTGGCGGCCGTGCGCGGGGACGAGGAGGAGGACCGGGAGCGGCTCAGCTTCGTCACCATCGGCGCGGGCTACGCGGGCACCGAGACCGCGGCCGTGCTGAACCGGCTCACCCGGGCGGCGGCGAAACGGTACTTCCCGCGACTGGACCCGAGTCATGTGCGCTGGCGTCTGGTCACGCACGGTGACCGGCTCATGCCCGAACTGGGTGAGCGCCTGGGCGCGGACGCCAAGGAGATCCTGGCCAAGCGCGGCGTCGAATTCGTGCCGGGGCTGTCGGCCGCCCAGGTCACCGCGCGCAGTGTGACGCTCACCAACGGTGAGGTGATCCCGACCCGCACGGTGATCTGGACGGCCGGCGTCGCGCCCAGCCCGCTCGCGGGGCATCTGGGTGCGGATACCGTCAAGGGGCGGATCGTGGCCGATACCGATCTGACCGTGCCCGGGCTGGAGGGCGTCTGGGCGTGCGGTGACGCGGCCGCCGTGCCCGATCTGACCAAGGGCGGTGAGGTGAAGTGCGCGCCCACCGCGCAGCACGCCATCCGGCAGGGACGCCACCTCGGCAAGAATCTGGTGGCCGCCCTGCGCGGCAAACCCCGCAAACCCTATAAGCATCCCGATCTCGGCATGGTGGTCGACCTCGGCCGCTGGGATGCGCTGGCCCGCCCGCTCGGCATCGGATTGAGCGGTGCGCCAGCGCAATTCGTGGCGCGCGGCTACCACCTGTTCGCGCTGCGCACCTTCGCGGCGCGGACGCGGACCATGTTCGACTGGGGGATGCACGGGATCACCGGCGACGACTTCATGCGCATCGGCTACTCCGACTACCCGACCCAGACCATCGGCGGTTTCGAGCGAACCTCGGACTACCTGACCGCCGACGAGGTCGCCAAGGCCCTCGACGTCGATCCCGAACTCGCATGAATTCTGTTGTAGCGCAGTAAAGCAACGTTGCGCTGCTTCGTTGTGAATCTCCACGAAACCGAGCAATCCCGTCGCATCCTGGTCAGAATGGTCGCTGTACTGCGACCGGGGGCTGGGTACACGCGTGCGCCTCGGTGGCCGGCGACGCGACCCCACGGTGCGCAGCGCGACCGCTGGATTGAGAGGGGATGTACGTGCCGGTTTCTTTGCACAGCACCGGAAAAGCCTCGTTCGACGAGATCTACGAACGACCTGATCCGCGCGAATACTATGCGCGCATGAGCGAATTGGATTACCGCATACCGGAATTGGCGAAACCCTACTTCCAGCGGTTCATTCGCGAATGCCAGGAGGATCGGGGCGGCACCGGATTGACCGTGCTCGACATCGGCTGCTCCTACGGGGTGAACGCGGCACTGCTGCGCTGGGACACCGGGATTCGTGATCTCGCCGACCACTACCGTTCGCACACAGGCGATCTCATCGCCCGAGACCGGTCCCGGCTGGCCGCTGGGGACAAACTGCCGGGTGTCCGGTTCGTCGGAATGGATGCCTCGCGTCCCGCCCTCGACTACGCCCGCGCCGCCGGGCTCCTACACGACACCGTGCACGCCGACCTGGAAGCCGCCGACCCCACCGAGGCGCAGCGGCGCGTCCTCGCCGACGCCGACCTGGTCATCTCCACCGGCTGCGTCGGCTACGTCACCGGCTCCACCCTGCTGCGCGTCGCCCGCAGCGCCGAAAACCCGCCCTGGATGGCGCATTTCGTGCTGCGCATGTTCTCCTTCGAACCCATCGCCACCGAGCTGCGCGCCCTCGGCTACCGTACGCAGCGACTGCCCGGCGCCTTCCGGCAGCGGCGTTTCGCATCTCCTGCGGAACAGTCGCAGGTGCTGAATACTCTGGAAGCCAACGGCATCGACACCGCCGGTCGCGAATCCGACGGCTGGCTGTACGCCCAGCTCTACCTGTCCCGCCCCGCCCTGAATCTACCCACCGATCACGAGGACATCCCTTGAGCGAACGGACCTTCGCCTACGACGATCAGCTCCCTCGCGTTCCCCTGCCCACCCTGGAGGAAAGCGGAACCCGCTTCCTGCACTGGTGCGCACCGCTGCTGTCCGACGACGAGTACGCCGCCACCGCCGCGGCCGTCGAGGATCTGCTGCGCCCGGACGGACCGGCGCGCACCTTGCACGCGGATCTCGAGCGCTACAACGCCGAACCCGGCGTGGGGAGCTGGCTGGATGAGTTCTGGCCCTCGCGCTACCTCGGCCGCCGCGACCGAATCGCGTTGAACGCCAACTTCTTCTTCCTCTTCCGCGACGACACGGCGCTGGCCGCGTCCACCACCTCGGATCAGGCCGAACGGGCCGCCGCGCTGGTCGCCGCCTCGGTGAACTACAAGCTGCGCCTGGACGCCGAGGAGATCCCCCCGGCCACCCAGCGCGGCACGCGACTCGCTATGGCGCAGAACAAGTTTCTGTTCTCCGAGACCCGTATCCCCGGCATTCCGCAGGACACCGTGCGGGTGCCCTACAGCGAGGACTGGCCCGGTCACTCCGAGGCCCGTCACATCCTGGTGTTCTTCCGCGGCAACATGTTCCGGATGGACGTGCTCGGCCCCGAGGGCGTGCCGTACACGCCCGAGGATCTCGCCGCCGGACTGCGCTCGGTCATGAAGGCGGGTGCGCGCCGCGCGGCCACCAACGCCTCGCCCGGCCACCTCACCACCCTGGCCCGCGTCGAGTGGGCGCCGGTCTACGAACAGCTGCACGAGACCAACGCGGCCGCCTTCGAGACCATCGAAACCGCGCTGTTCTGCCTCTGCCTGGAGGATTTCGCCCCGCGCGACACCCTGCACGCGTGTGATCAACTGCTGCACGGCGACAGCGGCAACCGCTGGTTCGACAAGGCCGTCTCGTTCATCGTGTTCGCCGACGGCCAGGCCGGTATCAATGTCGAACACTGCGGCCTGGACGGCACCACGATCCTGTCCTTCGTGGACGCCCTCCTGGAAGCGCCCGTCGACGCGCACGCCGCGCAGGCGGGCGCGCAGCCGCAGGGCCTGCCCGCCACCGAACCGGTGGAGTTCACCCTCGACACCGCCCAGAAGTCCGTAGTCGCCGGTGCGGCAGCGGCTTTCGCCCAGTTCGCCGCCGACAATGCCACCAGCACCGTGTCCTTCGACTTCGGCACCCAGCGGGCCAAACAGCTGAAGATCTCCCCGGACGCCTTCGCCCAGCTGAGTTACCAACTGGCCCACCGGCGTTCGAAGGGCCTGACGGGCGCGACCTACGAATCCATCGCCACCCGCCAGTTCCGCAACGGCCGCACCGAGGCCATGCGCGTGGTGACCCCCGAAATCCTGGATTTCGTTGCCACCATGGAGGATCCGGCCGCCGACGACGCGCGGAAGCTGGCCGCCGTCCGCACCGCCGCCGAGGCTCACGTCCGCCGAGCGCAGGAATGCCAGCGCGGCGAAGCCCCGGAACAGCACCTCTGGGAACTGCAGTGGATCCAGCGCCGGCGCGGCGCGCAGCTCGGGGCCACCGAGCCCATGCCGTTCTTCGACAGTCCCGGCTGGACCATCGCCCGCGACGACTACCTGTCCACCAGTTCCGCGCCGTCGGTGAACATCCAGTACTTCGGTTTCGGCTGCACCAGCCCGAAATGCATCGGCATCGCCTACGTGCTGTTGCCCGATCGCTGGAATCTCTACCTCGCCACCCCGAAATCGGTTGCTGCCGAAATGCACACCTTCGCCGCCAACCTGCGCACCGTGACCGAGGAGCTCGCCGCTCTGCTCGCAGCGGAGTAGCCGTTGGTCCCGCTGTCCGGTCGCCGCACCGGACAGCGGGAGTTATGCGAATAATGAATTACTCTGCGGCCGACCGGCTCCGGCGATTCTCGGTACGCTGAACCGCGTGATTACGCTTCGAAAGGAAGACGGCGCAGCCGATCTCGCGGGCATCAGCAAATTGAGCGTCGGGGTCAGCTGGGATCCGTCGGCGGGGACCAGCGGCGGGTTGCTCGGCATCGCCCGCCGGAAGAAAGGCGTCGACCTGGATCTGGTCGCCATCCTCATGCAGGGTGCCGAGCCGGTCCGGTTCGCGGGACTCGATTCCCTCGATCCGCTGGGCAACGGGTCGGTCGTGCACACCGGCGACGAGCAGACGGGCGCGGCCACCGGCGACGACGAGACCGTGCACGTCACCTTCGGGAATGTGCCCACCGCCATCGACGCCATCATCTTCGTGGCCGCGGCGTTCAAGAAGGGCACCTCCTTCGAGAAGGCCAACAACATCTCCTTCAAGGTCTACGACGCCAGCGGCGGCAGCAGCTCACAGGTCGCCGACATCTGGCCGTCGCTGCTGGGCGCCGACAACGCCAATGCCATCGCCCGCGCTTTCCGCAACGGGCCCAACTGGCAGCTCGAGGTGCTCGACCGCAAGGGCAAGATCAAGCAGGGCGATATGCAGGCACTCCTGCGCTTCGCCATGGCCTGAGTCACTTCTCGAAGCGTTCGAACCCGCGCACGATACCGGGCAGTTGCGGTAGGTGTGCGCGGGTCTGCGAGAATCAGTCACCGTGAAATCTTTCGAGGCCCTGTTCGCCGAGCTGCAGGATCGTGCCGTCAACCGACCCGAGGGGTCCGGTACCGTCGCCGCCCTGGACGCCGGTGTGCATGCGCAGGGCAAGAAGGTGCTCGAAGAGGCCGGCGAAGTATGGCTGGCCGCCGAACACGAGAGCGACGAATCCCTCGCCGAGGAAATCTCCCAGCTGCTGTATTGGGTGCAGGTGCTGATGGTGGGCCGCGGACTGCGGCTCGAGGACGTGTACCGACATCTGTGACGAAACGACGCTGTACCGCACAACCCGTGCGGCCCGCCCCGTCCCGTCCACCGCTGTCGTCCGCACGCCCCCCATCCCGTCCCGAAAGGACACCCTATGCTCCGCGTCGCCGTACCCAATAAGGGCGCGCTCTCCGAGGCCGCCGTCAACATCCTGTCCGAGGCCGGCTACCGCGGCCGCAAGGACTCCCGCGATCTGAGCGTCCTCGATCCGGCCAACCAGGTGGAGTTCTTCTTCCTGCGGCCCAAGGACATCGCCATCTACGTCGGCTCCGGCGAACTGGATCTCGGCATCACCGGCCGCGACCTCGCACTGGATTCCGGTGCGCCCGTACAGGAACGCCTCTCGCTCGGCTTCGGCCGCTCCACCTTCCGCTACGCCGCGCCCGCCGGGCGCGAATGGAAGGTCGAGGACCTCTACGACAAGCGCATCGCCACCTCCTACCCGAACCTGGTGCTGAGCGATCTGGCCGCGCGCGGCATCGAGGCCGAGGTCATCCGCCTCGACGGCGCGGTCGAGATCTCCATCCAGCTCGGCGTGGCCGACGCCATCGCCGACGTGGTCGGCTCGGGTCGCACGCTGCGCCAGCACAATCTGGTCGCCTTCGGCGAATCCCTGTGCGACAGCGAGGGAGTCCTCATCGAGGCCAAGGGCGCCGACCAGACCGACAAGGCCCGCAACCAGCTGGTCGCCCGTGTCCAAGGTGTCGTCTTCGCCCAGCAGTACCTGATGCTGGACTACGACTGCCCCAAGGAACTCCTCGAGGCCGCCATCAAGATCACTCCCGGCCTGGAGTCGCCGACCGTCTCCCCGCTCACCGATCCCGGCTGGGTCGCCATCCGCGCCCTGGTGCCGCGCAAGAACGGCAACGAGCTCATGGACCAGCTCGCCGACCTCGGCGCGAAGGCCATCCTGGCCACCGATATCCGCTCCTGCCGCGCCTTCTGAACCGCAGCACGCCGAAACGCCCGGACCGTGAATACGGTCCGGGCGTTTCGCTGTGCAACGGCCTAGGTGTTCAGGCAGGGCAGCGCCGCCGAAATGCTCTGCAGCGCACAGACGATCCCGTTGAGCGCACCCGACGACCCGGTCTCGGGCACCAGGGTGCCGACGGGCTGCGGCGTCGCCCCGATATCGCCGCTCTGCGACGACCCGAAGCCGAGATCGCACGGCACGTACTTGGCGGAGGACCCGGCGTGCTGACCGGTCAGGTAGCACAGCAGGTTGTCCACCGTGCTGGAGCCGGTGCCGATGTCCTGGAGTCCGGCCGCGGCCGGACTCGTGCCGGGACGCGGGTCGAGCGGTGCCGCGCTGGCGGGAGCCGCGATGAATCCGATGGAGAGTACGACGGCGGCGGTGAGCACGAGTCTGCGCATGAGGTTTCCTTCCCCTCGAACACCCGCGAGGGTGCGAACGAGGGGAAGGCTAGCCCAAATCGGTACTGTGTGAAGCGGTTTCGTTTCGCAATGGGCTCAGCCATGCGGCGCAGGGCGTCGGCTCATCGGCCTGATCGGATCGCACCCCGGCGACGAGCGCGCCGATCTGATCGAGAGCGCGAGACAGGTGGTCCAGGTTCATGACATCCTCCGAATGCTGTGGTCACCCGGTTGGACGGTCCCTGGCGGCGGAACTCATCGCGGCCGCTGGATGCGTCACGGATGTTCGACCACCAGGGAGAGCTGCACCGCACGGTCGGCCCCATCGGCCGGGTAGGGCGGCGGGGTGCCGCCGAACTCCGGGCACAGGGCCTTGAAATCGCAGTACTGGCACATCCAGCTGCGGCTGGGCGGGAAGTCGCCGGTGTGCGCGGCGGTGCTGATGGCCGTCCAGAGTGCGGCGACGACGCGCTCGAAGCGGCGTAGTTCGTCGGCGTCCGGTTCATAGGTGAGGGTCTGGCCGTCGGTCAGATAGAGCAGGCGCAATTGGGCGGGCGGGGTGCCCAGGCTGTGCAACAGGACCAGCGCGTAGAACTTGAGCTGGAACATGGCCCGCATCTCGTGGTCCGGGCCCGGCGCGCGGCCGGTCTTGTAGTCGATGACATGGAGGTCTCCGGCGGGGGAGCGGTCGAGCCGATCCACGAAGCCGCGCAGCGGAACCCCTTCGGGCAGTTCGGCTTCGATGAAGGCCTCACAGGATTCCGGATCGAAGGCCGACGGGTCCTCGAGCCGGAAGTAGATGCTCACCAGATCGCGCGCCTCGGTGAGAAATCCCTCGAGCTCCTCGGGGGCGATCAGATCGGTCAGCTCCGCGCGCGAGGCCAGCAGCCGTGCCCACGCCGGTGCGATCAGGGTGACGGCCCGGTCGAAGTCGCGGTCGCTCGCGGGCAGGCCGAACAGATCCTCCAGAACGGCGTGCACCAGTGTGCCCCGCACCGCGGCCCGCGACGGCGGCTCCGGAATCCGATCGATGGCACGCAGCCGGTACTTCAACGGGCACTGCTTGAAATCGATTGCCCGAGAAGGGGACAGCGCGAGCTTGCGCGGCGCGGTGCCCGCAGACTCTGGGGTATGCAAATGCTGGCTCATCTCTGTGTGTCAGTTGGTGTTGATCGGCTATCGTCTGTGTGTTCGATTCGGTAGTTCCGAAGCGGTGACAGGGGGATCGGGGTGCGCCACAAACAGGGGGTGCGGTACGAACTGGCACCTGACTTGCAGCAGCGGGAGTCGATGGGAAGCCATGCCGGGCTGTCGCGAGTAGTCGAGAACTTCTGTCTTGAAACGGTTCAAAAAAAGTGGGCCCAGCGCAAAGCTGAGGAGTCCTATGGATTCACCGGCGACCAGCTGACCCAGGTTCCATGGACCGCGCCTGCACTGGAAAGGGAGTGGCGCGCAGCCCATCCCGAACGTTTTCCGTGGTTCGGAGCGGCGAAGCTGTCTTCGCGGGTGCCCAAAGAAGCCTGTCGGGTACGCGCGGCTGGATTCAGTAATTTCCTCAAATCCAGGTCCGGAAAACTGGTGGGTGCCCGGGTAGGGTTCCCGAAATGGCGCACACGCAAGCACGAAAATCGGTTCCGTTACGACGCTGACCGTGCAAAACCTCTCGGTACCAGGGCTGTTTGGTTGCCGGGCGTAGGGACGATCGCTACGCGCGAGGACATGGCGTGGCTTACCGACCGCCTGGTTGATGGAACCGCCCGGATTCTGGGAGCGACGGTGCGCGAACGATCGGGTCGCTGGTGGGTGTCCTTCCAACTCGAAGTCGACCGCGCGGAGCTCAACGAGCGCCGCCGAGTGCCCGGCAACGCTCCGCAATCCGGAATCGATCTGGGGCTCAAGACCTTTGCGACAATCCGCGATGGGGACGGCAACGTTGAGGAGATCCCCGCGCCCAAACCTCTGAGACGCGCGCTGCGAACGCTGCGGCGTGCCAATCAGAAACTCGCGCGCTGCCAGGAAGGATCGAAGAACTGGCACAAAGCCAAGGCACGGGTTGCCGAGTTGCATCTGCGGATCTCGGCTAGACGCACCGATTTTCTGCACAAGCTCACCACGAGGTTGGCGAGAACCAAGTCGGCGATCGCGGTGGAAACACTGAACGTAAGGGGTATGGCCGTCAACCGGAGGTTGGCACGGGCGGTTACTGATGCTGGGTTCGCCGAGTTCGTGCGACAACTCGAGTACAAGACAGCCTGGTATGGGTCGCGTTTGTGGAAGGCCGATCGATGGTTCGCGTCGTCGAAGACGTGTCGGCCATGCGGTCGGATCCACCACGGCCTGGTACTGGCTGATCGTGTCTGGACATGCGCGGGTTGTGGTGTCCTCCATGATCGTGACCACAACGCGGCCGGTAATCTGCTCGATGCCATGTTGTCCGATTTCGCTTTGGGCGATGTGGTCTTCGCCGGGAAGTTCCCTGGAGACGTGAAACGCCTGGCCGAGACCAAGTAAGACCACGACTCCCTCTGGGGGTCGGGCGTTGGTCAATGACGCAGGAAGAGCCTCAGCGCTGACAAACACTGAGGCTCACGCAACGGTAGTGATCGCTGGTACCGACATACCTGACAAGCTAAACGGTGGCACCGACAAGGTGTGCCCACATTTCAGCGGCAACTACGCGGCGAAACAGACAACACAGGACGGAGATCCATGACGGCCAGACGGACCGGCCCTTTCCAGATCGGTGACCGGGTACAGCTGACCGACGCCAAGGCGCGCAAGTTCACGGTCATCCTCGAGGCGGGCAAGGAATTCCACACCCACGCCGGGCATATCGCGCACGACGATCTGATCGGCGCGGACGAGGGCTGTGTGGTCACCTCCGCCAAAGGCACGCCGTATCTGGCCCTGCGGCCGCTGCTGACCGACTACGTGCTGTCCATGCCGCGCGGCGCGGCGGTCATCTACCCCAAGGACGCCGCCCAGATCGTGCACGAGGGCGATATCTTCCCCGGCGCGAAGGTGCTCGAGGCCGGTGCGGGCTCGGGCGCGCTCACCTGCTCGCTGCTGCGCGCGGTCGGCCCCGAGGGCAAGGTCATCTCCTGGGAGATCCGCGAGGACCACGCCGAACACGCGGTCAAGAACGTCGAACGCTTCTTCGGCGAACGCCCCGACAACTGGGAACTCACCCTCGGCGACGTCGCCGAATACTCCGGTGAACAGGTCGACCGCGTCATCCTCGACATGCTCAAGCCGTGGGACACCCTCGACGCCGTCTCCAAGGCCCTCATCCCCGGCGGCGTGCTCATGGTCTACGTGGCCACCACCACCCAGATGTCCGAGGTCACCGAACACCTGCGCCGCCAGGGCTGCTGGACCGAACCGCGCGCCTGGGAATCCATGGTCCGCGGCTGGCACGTGGTCGGCCTGGCCGTGCGCCCCGAACATCGCATGCAGGGCCACACGGCCTTCCTGGTGAGCGCCCGCCGCCTCGCCGACGGCGTCACCGCCCCCAAACCGCAGCGCCGCCCGTCCAAGGGCTGAACGGCGGTCAGGCCGGGCCGCGCGGATGCACTCGGCAGTTGATGTGCAGGTACCGCGCGGTCCCCTCGCCGAAGTCGTAGAGGGCGAGGGTCTGCGGATCCTCGTCCGGGTGGCTGGGCGGGACGAGAAAATGCGTCTCGCTGATCGGCAGCAGATCGTATTCCAGCCGATCGGTGCCGCCCAGGATCCGGGCGTGCACCGGATCAGGGAGCAACGCCAGCCGCAGCCGATCGCCCCGCGCCGTCACCTCGAATCGTGTTCCGGGACGGCTGTATTCGCCCACGTAGCGGGCGGGGTCCAGGCGCAGTGCCGGATCGGGTTTCGGCGGCTCCGGCGGCCGGGGCGCGTCCAGACCGGCGAGGATCGCGTCGAATGCCCTGGCGGCGAACGACTCTCGTGGTCCACCGTTGGTCAGCACCGTGATCGCGAGATCGTGCTCCGGGAAGATCCGCAGTCGCGCGTTGTGGCCGATGGTGCTGCCGTCGCTGGCGAAGACGGTGTGCCCCTGCCAGTCGCAGACAATGAGCCCCAGTGCCCATTCCGGCCCGAACAGGTACGGATCAGGCACGGGGACACGGGAATCCATCATCTCCCGAACCGAAGCCGGTGCGAGTAGCGCCCCCGGCCCCCGCCCGGCCCGCGCCGCCGCCCCGGTCGTGCTGCCGCCCGTGCCGAGGAATACCCCGGCCAGCGCGAGCACATCGCGCACCGTCGAATTCACCCAGCCGCCGGGACCGTACGCGCGCGGCAGGTACTCGACGGGCGAGGGGACCGGCCCCTGCTCCGGTGACATGACCACGTGTCCGGTGGCGGCGCGTTCGCGATCCACCTCCCACGGCAGGCAGGTGGTGTCGCGCTGCCCGAGTGGTTCGAACACCAGCCGCCGCAGGATGTCGTGCCACGGCGCGCCGCCGGCCACCTCCATGATCCGCGCGAGGATCGCGTAGCCGAGCGCGGGGCTGTACCCGTGCGTGTGCCCGAGCGGGAACACCTGCGGCGCGTCGGCGATGTTCGCGACCATGCGGGCGTAGACGTCCTCGCCCTCGCCCGGATCGCCGAAGGACTCCTCGATCCCGCTGGTGTGGTTGAGCAGCTGCCGGGGCGTGAGAGCCGCCGCCACCCGCGAATCGGCGAGCGTGAATTCGGGAAGCCAGGTGCGCACCGGCTCGTCGAGCGCGACCGGACCCAGTTCGCACATCCGCAGGAACGCCAGCGCCGTCCACGTCTTGGTCATGGAACCGCACTGGTAGATGGTGTCGACGGTGGCGGGCGCGCCGGTGGTCACATCCCGGACGCCGACGGCGAATTCGGTGATCCGCCCGCCGTGCCGGATGCCCACCGCGGCGCTCGGAATCCGGTACTCCGTGAGAAGTTCGGCCACCCGCTGTCGCGCGGCCTC
The DNA here is from genome assembly GCF_016741815.1 of Nocardia acididurans. GTDB lineage: Bacteria > Actinomycetota > Actinomycetes > Mycobacteriales > Mycobacteriaceae > Nocardia > Nocardia acididurans. The sequence goes on along the minus strand of NZ_JAERRJ010000002.1, from coordinate 297,300 downwards.
GATATCGACTGTCATTTCGGCAAACCCACCGCATTGGCGGCGTCCGCCTCGAAATAGTCGGTGCGGGCGTAGGGTCCGGCGAATTCGTCGAGAAATGCCGCGACCGCGTCGACCGATTCGGCCTCGATGACATTCACGGCCCGGGTGCCGTCGGCGGCGGCCACGGCGAGTGTCCAGCGTGCGCCGCGCGGGAGCCGTCCGTGGGCCTGTTTCAGAGAATTCCAGAATCCCACGTTGTCGGACACGACGGAGACCGCCATGACGGGGGTGCGGGCGGAATTGCTCGATCCCATGCCGGTGCTCATTTCGGCTCGTCCAGTGCGGACCGCACCCGGGTGAGCAGGGCGGTGCGGTCCACTCCGGCGGCTGTCAGGGCGCGCGGTACGGTGCCCACCTCGGCGGCGAGAACGGCCGCCAGCAGATGTGCCGGGCGCAGTTCGTTTTTCGCGGTGGCGCCTGCCATCCGGTCGATGGCGAGTTTGGCGCTGGCGCCCAGGCCGGGGAAGCGGCCCCGGCGTGGACTGGGTTTCGGCAGGTCGGCGGGTGTGGTGGTGACGCCCGCGAGTGCCAGGCTCTGGATGAACTCGTGCTCGAGGGCCGCGCGGACGGCCGGCTGGTCGAGTCCGGCCGCGGTCAGGATGCGCTGCGGCTCGGTGCCGTCCTGTGCGGCGAGGGCCAGCAGCAGGTGCTGGGCTTCGATGGTGGCCGAACCGTCCTGCTGGGCTTCGTGTCCGGCGTCGACGAGTACGGCGTGCAGGTATCTGTCGAAATCCTTGGTGGCGAACAACTGCATGTCAGCGTCTCCTCAATGTGACGCCCGCGGCGATGAGCCGCTTGGCGTGTTTCTTGTGCACCGCCTGCCGGGTGATGCCGAGGGCTTCGGCCACCTGCGGCCAGCTCCAGCCGGTGCGCATGGCCTCTTCGACGGCGACGTCCTCGAGTCGATCGGCCAAGCGCCGCAGGGCGACAACGGCCGCGAGCCGTCCGGCCGGATCGGTGGAATCGGGAATCTCCAGGGCGGGCATGTAAGCAACCGTAGTTGACTAAATCGCGGTTAGTCAACTCAAGTTGCTTACCCTGTCGACGCGGATTCCTCCCCGGAAACGACCGAACCCCCTCCGGCGCACCGGAGGGGGTTCGAGGGTTCGACGCGGGACCGCGACTCAGCAGGCCGCCTTGCCCATGGCCAGGATGGTGCACGCGGTGCCCTCCGACAGCTTCCAGCTGCCGTCGGCGTATTCCCAGGTCATCGGCACGCCCGGCATGGTGCCGTGCGGCGAGGAGATGGCCACCGACGCGTTGGCGCTCTCACCGTCGACCTGCACGCCCGACACGCCCCAGCCGATGGTCCCGTAGTTGGCCAGCTTGCCGGTCATGGTGTCGATATTGCTCGCGCGCCGGTCGCCGCCGACCATGAGCGTCTGCTTCTCCGCCGACGGCACGTTCGGGTCGGTGAAGCGGGTCAGGGTCGACTGCAGTTCCTCGGCCGAGGGCGTGGGCGCGGCGACCGCCGGACCCGCGAACGAGGTCAGTGCGACGGCCACGCCGGCGGCGGCCAGGGTGAAGCGGGCGGAGCGAGCGAGCATGGGGGAACGTGCCTTTCGTCGTTCGGTACTGCGGACTACGGCTGGCAGGCGGCGCGCGCCATGCCGAGGATGGTGCAGGCCCCGGCGTCGGAGAGTTTCCACTCGCCGCCGGAGTACTGGAAGGCCATCGGCACATCGGGCATGGTGCCGTGCGGGGAGGCGACGGCGACCTTGGCGGTGGCCTTGTCGGCGCCGTCGGCGGTGATTTCGCCGACCGTGAACGTGACCGTGTAATTGGCCAGGCCCTTGTTCATGGTGTCGATGAGGGTTGTGCGCTTTTCGCCGTCCACCACGAGTTTCGTCTTCTCGGCGGCAGGTACCGACGGGTCGGCGAACTTGGTCAGCAGCGCTTGCAGCTGCTCCTTGGTGGGCGCCGGCGCGGCCGCGCGATCTTGTGAAGTGGTGGTCGTACCGGCCGACGTGGTGGTAGAGCTTGTCTTGTCATCGGAACCGCAGCCCGCCAGGGCGGCGGTAACGGCGAGCGCGGCGGCGACGGTAGCCACGGAAACACGAAGCGTCCGCGTGACGTTGCCCGATACACGGGTACGACTTCCGGGAAGGAGCATCGACAGCACCCTTTCGGCTCGGCCGGCGATTAACTCGCCGGATACAGGTTAGGGCAGGCTAACATGCCCGCGTGGCCTGCCTGCCGCAGCCTAGATGTGATCACGACGAAACCATGTCGGAAAGCGGGAACGGTTGGAGCCCGGTAGCGTTGATAGACCGGGACTGGGAGGAGCAGCATCATGAGCCCCATCGAACATTCGGATTCGGCAGCCTGGAGGGAACTCGAGGCGGTACGTGCCGAGGCGGCTGCACTCCGGAGGCAACTCGCCGACTCGCCGGATCGGTCAAGGGAATTGGAAGCGCGCATCGATTCGCTGACAATTCGCAACACCAAGTTGATGGACACCTTGAAGGAAGCGCGCCAGCAATTGGTCGCGCTCCGCGAGGAAGTGGATCGCCTCGGCCAGCCACCCTCGGGTTACGGTGTTCTGATCGGTGTCTATGACGATCAGACGGTCGACGTGTTCACTTCCGGGCGCAAAATGCGGTTGACCTGTTCGCCGAATATCGACACCACCACGCTCACCTACGGCCAGACCGTGCGTCTCAACGAGGCGCTGACCGTCGTGGAGGCCGGGCTGTTCGACCAGATCGGTGAGATCGGCACGCTGCGTGAGATTCTCGACGACGGACGCCGCGCCCTGGTGGTCGGCCACGCCGACGAGGAGCGCGTGGTCTGGCTGGCCGGCCCGCTGGCCGACCTCGTCGACGCCGACATCATGGACGATCCCGACCAGCCGATTCGCAAACTGCGACCGGGTGATTCGCTGCTCGTCGACACCAAGGCCGGATTCGCCTTCGAGCGCATTCCCAAGGCCGAGGTGGAAGATCTGGTGCTGGAGGAGGTGCCCGACGTCGACTACCACGACATCGGTGGTCTCTCCCGGCAGATCGAGCAGATCCGCGACGCGGTGGAACTGCCGTTCCTGCACAAGGATCTGTTCCGCGAGTACGCGCTGCGCCCGCCCAAGGGCGTGCTGCTCTACGGCCCTCCCGGTTGCGGTAAGACGCTGATCGCCAAGGCCGTGGCCAACTCGCTCGCCAAGAAGATCGCCGAGGCGCGCGGTGAGGATGCCAAGGAAGCCAAGTCGTTCTTCCTCAACATCAAGGGCCCCGAGCTGCTCAACAAGTTCGTGGGTGAGACCGAGCGCCACATCCGGATCATCTTCCAGCGGGCTCGCGAGAAGGCGTCCGAGGGCACCCCGGTGATCGTGTTCTTCGACGAGATGGACTCGATCTTCCGCACCCGTGGTTCCGGCGTCTCCTCCGATGTGGAGACCACCGTTGTGCCGCAGCTGCTTTCGGAGATCGACGGTGTCGAGGGCCTGGAGAACGTCATCGTCATCGGCGCCTCCAACCGTGAGGACATGATCGACCCGGCCATCCTGCGGCCCGGCCGCCTGGACGTGAAGATCAAGATCGAGCGCCCGGATGCCGAAGCCGCACAGGACATCTTCTCGAAGTACCTGATCGAGACGCTGCCCCTGCACTCGGAGGATCTCGGCGAATTCGACGGCGACCACGCCAAATGCGTGCAGGCCATGATCGAGAAGGTCGTGGAGCGCATGTACGCCGAAAGCGAGGACAACCGCTTCCTGGAGGTCACCTACGCCAACGGTGACAAGGAGGTCCTGTACTTCAAGGACTTCAACTCCGGCGCCATGATCCAGAACATCGTGGACCGGGCCAAGAAGTACGCCATCAAGTCGGTGCTCGAAACCGGTAACCCGGGTCTGCGCATCCAGCATCTGTTCGATTCCATCGTGGACGAGTTCTCCGAGAACGAGGACCTGCCCAACACCACGAATCCCGATGACTGGGCCCGCATCTCCGGGAAGAAGGGCGAGCGGATCGTCTACATCCGCACGCTCGTCACCGGCAAGAACGCCTCGGCCAGCCGGGCGATCGACACCGAGTCCAATACCGGCCAGTACCTGTAACCATCGCCGATCCCGTGGGAGCCGCGCTTGCCTGTCAAGCGCGGCTCTCGCCGTAGTTGGGGCACAGCGAGATTCGTGTCGTAGGCTGAGTCCCGGGTAACGGTGTGTCGGGGAGGGTGTTTCATGGAACTCGCCGGGGGCATGACGTTCGCGGGCTACACGATAGAACGCAAACTGGGGGCGGGCAGCTCGGGCGCGGTCTACCTCGCACAGCATCCCCGTCTCCCGCGCAAGGACGCCCTCAAGATTCTCGCCGAGGGCTCCGGCCTGATCGCCGACCTGCCCGGAAAGTTCCTGCGCGAAGCCGATCTCGCCGCCCGCCTGCACCATCCCAACCTGGTCGCCGTGCGCGACAGAGGTTTCGAACAGGGGCGACTGTGGATCGCCATGCAGTACGTGGACGGGCCCGATTTGGCGGCCCTGATCCGGCACTGCGGCGGTGGACTGGATCCGGCCCGCGCGGTGGCCGTCCTCGAGCAGGCCGCGCACGGCATCGACGAGATCCACGGCGCGGGACTGCTGCACCGTGACGTGAAGCCCGCCAATATTCTGGTCGCCGCACAGCCGGGCGGTCCGGATCGGGTGTATGTCACCGATTTCGGCATTGCCCGGGCCGTGGCGGAACTCGCGCACCAGGATGCGCCCGACATCGCCGGGACGCTGGCCTACGCGGCTCCGGAACAGATCCGCGGGGAGACACTCGACCACCTCGCCGACGTCTACGCGCTGGGCTGCACGCTGTTTCACGCGCTCACCGGCGCTGTGCCGTTTCCGCGCGGAAGTACCGCGGCCATCCTGTACGCGCAGCTGCACGAGTCGCCGCCGCGACCATCGGAGCGCAATCCCGTTGTGCCGCACGGCCTCGACGCGGTGGTGGCCAAGGCCATGGCGAAGGATCCGGCGGACCGGTACGCGAGCTGCGGGGAACTGGCGGCAGCCGCGCGGGCGGTGCTCGAATCCGGCTCCGGTAGGCGATCGGTGCCGAATGCCGGTCCCCGGCGGAATGCGGAACCGGCTGCTGGGCAGCGGGTTCCGCGACGGCGTCGGGTCGCGGTGGGCGTGGCGGTGGTGGCGGCGATCATCACGCTGGTGAGCGCGGGCATCGCCCTCGGGGTGGGCGAGCGCGGGACATCCGGTGCGGTCGCGAGCGCGAATACTCCGGTCACCGGCACGATCGACGCCAGGGAATGGGGTGAGCTCGGCTATATCGCCTCGGTCTTCCCGGATCTGCTGCCGCCGACCCCGACCGGGGCCGGATACCAGGATCTGAGCGGCTGTTTCGCCGTCGGAGAGGACCAGGAGAAGGTCTACCTGGACACGAAACAACAGTCGGTGAATCACCTGTACTGCATGGGAGATCTGAATCCCGTCTGGGTGGTGACGATCGCGTGCAACGCCGATCGCACGCCGATCCTGCCCGACGAACTGCTCGCCGGTGTGGAAGGGCACGAGACCTGGAGCCGGGCGTCGGGGACCGGAAACCTGTTCTGGGGCAAGGACGTCTTCCCCGACAACGTGGCCGCGATAGGCGGGAAGATGGCGGCGATCCTCGACGTGTACTTCGACGATCCGGGCCGGAACTTCTGCCGGATGCGGGTTTTCGGCGATCTGGTCAGCGGAAGCGAGCTGCGCAGCCGCTGGTGGCTGAACGCGCCGGTGTAGGAAGGGCGGCCCATGACGAAATCGATGATCGGTCGTGCCCGGTGGCGGGCGCTGGTGCCGATCGCGGTGCTGCTGACCGCGACAGGCTGTGTGGTGCAGGGGAATCCGATACCCGACTATGGGGATCCGGCCGAGCTTCCGGTTGGTGCCTACAGTGTCGAGCCACTGGCCGCGCCCGCCGGCGACGTGGAGCACGGCCGGGTCCTGGAGTCCGCCCGTATGGCCGACGCGATCGTCGACCCCGTCGAGGTCGACCCCGGCCTGCAGTTCGCGGCCAATACCTACGGGGTCACGCCGCTGCCGACCCCCGGCAAGGTGCGCATGCTGCTGGCCGAACCGGTACGCGCGGTGCTGGAGCGGGAGGGCATGGTGGCCGGCTGCGCCTCCAACGGCGCCGATCGCGATTTCGGCAGCAAGCGTCCCGGTGTGGGCGCCGCGCAGGTTCTGACGGTGATCGCGCTCCGCTTCCCGGACGCGGCGGCGGCCGCCCGCGCGGCTCGCGATATCGACGCGGTGGACGCGGCGGTCAGCACCGAGAACGCGGCGCTGAGCATCACGGAATATCCTGGGGCGTACGCACATTGGCGGCCCGGCGTGCCGAGTATGGCGGCCACGGTGGCCGACGGTGTCTTCGTGGTGACCCTGCTGATCGGGCACACCGCCGCGGATACCGTCGCCATGACCACGCTGGCGCGCAAGACCTTCGACGCCCAGCTACCACGCCTGCGCGAGTTCGAGCCCACACCGGTTGACCGGCTGTCCGCGCTGCCGCTGGATCCGGAGGGCATGATCGGGCGTATGGTGCCGCCCGCGCCCGGACGGTGGCTGTATCCCGCCGTGGTGTCGAGCACCGGCGCCCGCACTGCCGGTTGGGACGCCAGGATCATGAGCGTGGGCCTGGTATTCGGGCGGCGCGGGGCGCAGCTGTGGGGAAATCGCAGTACGGTCTTCGACGAGGTGGAACTCATTGCCGTGAATGTGCTCAACACGCTCTACCGCTATCCGAGCGCGGTGGTGGCGCGCCGGGCGTTCCTGTTCGCGTCGCAGCGGGACGCTGCGGGGACCGGCGCGCGAATAGTGGACGCGCCCAATGACATACCGGATATCCACTGTGTCGAGGACCAGAGCCGCACCGGGGACACTCCGCGGTTCACCTGCCGGGTGCAGCACGGGCGGTACTACGCCATCGTGGTCTCGCGCGAGGAGCCGGCGGTGCTGGAGAAGGCGGCGGCCCAGTACGGGTTGCTGATCAACAGCGTATGAGCCGGATCTTCGACCTGCGGCCCGGAACGGTGTTCGCCGGATATCGGATCCTGCGGATACTCGGCCGGGGCGGGATGGGCACGGTGTATCTGGCCCGGCATCCGCGGATGGCGCGCGACGACGCGCTCAAGATCCTGTCCCCGGATCTCAGCGCGGATCCGGAATACAGCGCCCGCTTCCACCGGGAGGCCGAACTCGCGGCACGACTCGACCATCCGAACGTGGTGGCGGTCTGGGATCGCGGCGTGGAGGAGGGGCGGCTCTGGATCGCCATGCAGTACGTGGACGGCCTGGACGCCGACACCCTGCTCGAGGCCCATCCCGCGGGCCTCGAGGTGGATACCGCCCTGCGCATCCTCGACGCGGCCGCACACGGCCTGGATGCCGCGCACCGCGCGGGCCTGCTGCACCGCGATGTGAAACCGGCGAACATCCTGCTCGAGCGCCGCGCCGGCCGCGCGGAGCGGGTCTACGTCTCGGACTTCGGAATCGCCAAGGCAGCCAACGAATCCGCGATGCTGACCGCGCCCGGCATGGTGATGGCGACCCTCGCCTACGCCGCGCCGGAGCAGATCGAGGCCGACGTCCTGGATCAGCGCACCGATGTGTACGCCCTCGGCTGCACCTTCTACGAACTGCTGACCGGCAGCCCGCCCTTCCCACGCTCCTCGAACGCGGAGGTGATGACGGCACATCTGCTGGCCCCGGCGCCGACGGCCACCTCCCGGCGCGCGGATCTGCCCGTGGAACTGGATACCGTCATCGCTCGAGCGCTGGACAAGGATCCGGCGCGGCGGTACGCCTCCTGTGGTGCGCTGGCGCGCGGGGCGCGGGCCGCGTGTCATCCCGGCGAAGTGGTTGCCGGGGAAGAGGATCCGAGTGTGCCCGGTGGACTCCGTACCGGTGACGACCGTCCCGGTGACCGCTCGACCGGCATGGGGACGTCCGGTGCGCCTGCACCGCGGCCACGGTCCGTGCGCGCACTGCTCTCGGCGGTCGTGGCGCTCGTCGCCGTCGTGACGGCGGGGGTGTTCGGGCTGAGAGTGGTTGCCGCGCAGGAGAGTTCGGTTCCCCCGACCTCCGGTACCACGACGACCGCGCCGGTCACGCCCGTCACCTGGGGCTCGTATGACTTTATGGCGCAGGCGTTTCCGGCGCTGCTGCCGTCCGGCCCGTTCACGTCCGGGTATCAGGGGCTGCGGTGTGCGACGGTCGATGCGAAACTGGATGCCCTGGCGCCTGCCGATCCGCCGCCCGCGCTCACCCACCTGTGGTGCCGGGGTGATTCGAATCCGGTGCGCCAGGCACTCGTTCTGTGCAACGCCGATCGCAGTCCGTCGATGTTGACGCGCGACACCGAGGTCACCCCCGAGGGCGAAGGAGACTGGCAGCGCGGGAACGAACGCGGCCGGATGTATTGGGCGGTAGGCACATTCAACGGCGCGCCCAGTGGCATCCTGCAGATCGGATTCGAGGATCCCGCGCGAAACTTCTGCCAGCTCTACGTTTCCGGCGGCGCGAGCGGCCGTCAGCTGGTCGATTGGTGGGCCTCCGCGCCTGCCTGATCCGAGGCGTCGAGTTCGGCGAGGATCTCGTAGAGGGTTCGGCGGCGGGCGGGGGAGAGGGTGGCGAAGAGGTCCCGGGCCGCGGTGCGGCGTGCCTCGGCCATCCGGTTCAGCGCGGTGCGACCCTGCTCGGTGAGGGTGACCAGCACGGCGCGGCGGTTGGCGGGGTCGGGGGTGCGGGTGGCCAGGCCCGCGGCTTCGAGGGCGTCGACGACGGTGGTGGCGGAGCGGGGGACGATGCCGAGGCGGTCGGCGAGGGCGGACATGCGCAGCGGGTCGGGGGTGTGGCCGAGGATGCGCAGGGCGCGGGCCTGGGCGGGGGTGAGGCCCAGGGGGGCGAGGCCGGACTGCTGGGTCCGGCGGATGCGGCGGGCCGTGCGGAAGAAGAGGTCGGGGAGGTCGCTGTCCGAGGCGTCCGTCATATTTCTGAGCTTAGATCATTGTTTGATGGAACAATAATGAGGCAAGCTCAGTTACAGCCTGTGTTCTCGCAGGAAGGAGGGCGCCTATGGTGGCCCGATCCGAACTTCGCCGGATACTCCGGCTCTTTCATCCGTATCGCGGGCGGCTCGCCGTGGTGGGTCTGCTCGTGGGTCTGTCCTCACTGGTGGGGCTGGCGTCGCCGTTCATGCTGCGCGCCGTGCTCGACGACGCGCTGCCGCACGGCCGCACCGGATTGCTGACGCTGCTGGCGCTGGGCATGGTCGCCGTCGCCGCGCTCACCGCGGTGTTCGGCGTGTGGCAGACCTATATGTCGACGGCGGTCGGGCAGGAGGTCATGCACGATCTGCGGACCGCCGTGTACGCGCGACTGCAGTCCATGCCGCTGGCCTTCTTCACCGCGACCCGCACCGGCGAGGTGCAGTCGCGCATCGCCAATGACATCGGCGGCATGCAGTCCACCGTCACCTCGACGGCCACCTCGCTGATCGCCAATTTCACCTCCGTCTTCGCGGCGGTGATCGCCATGTTCGCGCTGGATTGGCGGCTCACCCTGGTATCGCTGGCCATGCTGCCGCTGTTCGTGTGGATCAGCCGCCGGGTCGGCTCCGAACGCCGCCGGATCACCGGCGCGCGGCAGCAGCAGCTGGCGTCCATGTCCGCGATCGTCGAGGAATCGCTGTCGGTGAGCGGAATCCTGTTGGGTCGCACCATGGGCCGTTCACCCGCGCTCGTCGATGATTTCGCGCACGAGTCACGCGGCCTGGTGGACCTGGAGATCCGCGCCAATATGGCCGGCCGCTGGCGGCAGTCCACCATCGGCATCGTCATGGCGGCCATGCCCGCCGTCGTCTACTGGGTTGCCGGATTGACCAGTGCCGCAGGCACTCCACTGGTATCCATCGGCACACTGGTGGCCTTCACCACCTTGCAGGCCGGTCTGCTGCGCCCCGCCGTCATGCTGCTGTCCACCGGCGTCGAGGTGCAGAGCTCCCTGGCGTTGTTCACCCGCATCTTCGAATATCTCGATCTGCGACCGGATATCGCCGAACCGGCGCAGCCCGTCGCGCTGCCCGCCCGCGCGCCCGGCGCGGTGCGCTTCGACCACGTGAGCTTCGGTTACGACGCCGACCGGAAGGTGCTGCGCGACATCGACATCATCGTCCCCGCGGGCACCAGCCTGGCCATCGTCGGCGAGACCGGTTCCGGCAAAACCACTCTCGGCTACCTGGCCGCCCGCCTCTACGATGTCACCGCCGGCCGCGTCACCATCGACGGAATCGACGTCCGCGACCTGAGTTTCGCCGACCTGGCGGCAACGGTGGGCGTCGTCTCCCAGGAGACCTACCTCTTCCACGCCTCCGTAGCCGACAACCTCCGCTTCGCCCACCCCGATGCCACCGACGCGGATCTCCACGCCGCCGCCCGCGCCGCCCAGATCCACGACCACATCATGAGCCTCCCCGACGGCTACGACACCCTCGTCGGCGAACGCGGCTACCGCTTCTCCGGCGGCGAGAAACAACGCCTCGCCGTAGCCCGAGCCATCCTCCGCAACCCCCCGGTCCTGATCCTCGACGAGGCCACCAGCGCCCTGGACACCCGCACCGAACGGGAAGTGCAGGCAGCCATCGACGCACTCGCCGTCGGCCGCACCACGATCACCATCGCCCACCGCCTGTCCACCATCCGCGACGCCGACCAGATCATCGTCCTCGATCGCGGCCGGGTTGCCGAACGCGGCACGCACGAAGAACTACTGTCCCGCAAGGGTTTCTACGCTGATCTCCTCGTTCGGGATACCGCACCGGTTGCCGCCTGACGGCGTATCGTGTTCTGAACAAGCGGCCGATCTGGGGGAGAGCCGTGGAGCTGACCGAAGGCACACTCTTCGCGGGGTATCGGATCGAACGCCGGCTCGGGTCCGGTGGGATGGGAACGGTCTACCTGGCCCGGCACCCGCGCCTGCCACGCAGTGACGCGCTCAAGGTGCTGTCCGGCGATTCGGTGCGCGGCGGTGAATTCCGGCGGCGCTTCCTGCGCGAGGCGGAATTCGCCGCCCGCCTGCATCATCCGAATCTGATCACGGTCCACGACAGGGGCGAGACGGGTGAACACCTGTGGATCGCCATGCAATATGTGGACGGCATCGACGTGCGCGCGCTGATCGCACGCGGCCCGGACGATCTGGATCCACCCCGTGCGATCCACATTCTCACCGAGGCGGCTCGGGGGCTGGACGAGATCCACGCGGCCGGACTGGTGCATCGCGATGTGAAGCCCGCCAATATCCTGATCGCCGAGCAGCCCGGTAAGCCGGATCGTGTGCTGGTCACCGACTTCGGAATCGCGCGACCGGCGGACGAATCCACCGACCGGACCGGTGCGGGCGGTTTCGCCGGAACCCTCGCCTACACCGCGCCGGAGGTGGTCCTCGGCGAGCATATCGACCAGCGGGCCGACGCCTACTCCCTGGGATGCACCCTCTACCAGATGCTGACGGGTTCGGTGCCGTTCCCGCACAGCAATTCGGCGGCCGTGGTGCACGCCCACGTGCACGAGACCCCGCCGCGGCCGTCGGCCCGAAATCCTTCGATCCCCGCGGAATTCGATGCCGTCATCGCGAAAGCCATGGCCAAGCGTCGCGAGAATCGCTATTCGAGTTGCGGTGAGCTCGCGGCGGCAGCGGCGGCCGCGCTACACGGAAACCGCACCGGCCGAGCGGGATCGAGGCGGCTCGGCTACCGGATGGCGGTCGCGATGCTGGTGGCCGCCCTGGCGATCGCTGCCGCTGTGCTGTTCGACGGGAACGGATTTCGCTGGGCGGCGCAACCGGTCGCCGCCACCTCCAATCCGCCCGTGACCGGAACCATCGAGTCAGCGGAGTGGGGTGAGCTGGCCTATATCGCCGAAGCCTTCGCGACCCTGCTGCCCGGCATCCCCTGGGCCGCGGGCTACCAGGAGCTCTCCATGTGCGATGCCTTCTCCGACTCCGAGGAATCCACGAATATGCTGTTCTGTAGCGGGAACTCGGATCCTGCCTGGACAGTGATGATCGAATGCAACCCCGATCGCACGCCGATTCTGCCCAGCAGCCCCCTGACCCGAATCGAGGGGAACCTGCAGTGGACCAGGCCCACGGGCAGCGGAAACCTGTTCTGGGGCAGCGAAATCGTCGGCGCCGCCGGCAGTAAGTACGGCCAGCGGATGGGCGTGTTGAATGTGTACTTCGACGATCCCGAACGCAATTTCTGTTGGATCTCGGTGTGGGGCGTCGTCTCGGCTCCCGAGGATCTGGTCAGGCTCTGGTGGAACGATGCACCGCTCTGATATCGGTCACAGGCTCGCTCCGGTACTCGCCGTCATGGCCGTCACGCTGGGCTGTACCGTACCCGGCTCACCGAGCCCGGAATACGCGGATCCCGCCACCCTCGATGTCGGCGCCTACAGTGTGTGGCCGCTGGACCCGCCGGACACCAGCACCGAGTCCTATGGCCGGGTCCTGGAATCGGTGCGGATGGCGGAGGTGACCGTCGACCCGGTCGAGGTGGACCCGAGTCTCGTCTTCGCGACCATGAACTGGGGCGTGGTGCCAGTGCCCACCCCGGTGAAGGTGGCCATGTTCCTGGCCGAGCCGGTCCGCGCGGTACTGGAGCGTGAGCAGATGCTGGCCGGAACCCTGGTCAGCCGCACGGACCGGCCGCATGCGGTCGACGGTCCGGTGGTGGGAACGGCGACCACGCTGACGGTGGTCGTATTGCGATTCCCTGATGCGGCGGCGGCGGAACGGGCCGCGCGCGATATCGATGCGGTGGATGCCGCGGTCAACTCCGACAACGTCGCCGTCCCGATCGCGCAATACCCTGCGGCACAAGCACATTGGCGTCCGAACGTGCCCACGATGGCCGCCACGATCGCCCGGGACAGCTATGTGGTGAGCGTGCTGGCTGCCGTGCCCTCCACCGACCTGTCCGCCCTGACCGAACTCGCGGCCGGCGCGTTCGACCGGCAGCTGCCCCGCCTGGCGGATTTCGCGCCCACACCCCGGGATCAGCTCGCGGCGCTGCCCCTCGATCCGGACGGCATGCTGGGGCGAACTGTGCCGGATGCGCCGAATCGCTGGTCCTATCCCGCGATTCCGATAAACACCGCTGACCGCAACGCCGGGTGGGCCGCGTCCGCCGACGTCATCGGGGTGGTGTTCCGGGAGCGCGGCGGCTGGCTGTGGCTGGGGGAACCGGAGGTGGAGAATCACCCTGAGCGGACCGCGATCACCGGGTCGGTGGTGCTTTTCCGCTACGTCGATGCGGTGGCGGCCCGCAGGGCCTACATCCACTCGAATCGCGTCGAAGCGGCCAACGACGCCATTCGAATGGTGGACGGCCCTGCGGGAGTGGCGGATTCGACCTGTGCCGTCGATCCGAACAGCACCACCATCGCGCTCGGCTCGAGCTGTCGCGTGCTGGTCGGCCGATATGTCGCGTACATCAAGGCAGGCGATATCGTGACCGCGCGGCGAAAAGCCGCCGCGCAGTACGGAATTCTGGTCAACGCGGGTGCGTGATCGATGGCGGAACCAGGCCCCGGACAGGTCTTCGCCGGGTACCGGATCGATCGGGTGCTGGGCGTCGGCGGAATGGGCGCGGTGTACCTGGCCAAACATCCACGTCTGCCCCGGCACGAGGCATTGAAGGTGCTGCCGCTGCAGCACGGATTGGATCGGGAGCGCCGTGCCCGTTTCGCGCGGGAAGCGGAACTGGTTGCGCGGCTCGATCATCCGAATGTGGTTGCGGTGCGTGATCGCGGGTTCGAGGGCGGATTCTTCTGGATCGCCATGGAATTGGTCGACGGCACCGATGCCGCCGCGCTCATACGGCGCAATCCGTCCGGCCTGCCCGCGCCGGTCGCGTTGCACATTCTCACCGAAGCGGCGCACGGGCTGGACGCGGCGCACGCGCTCGGCATTCTGCACCGGGATGTCAAACCCGCGAACATCCTGCTCGAGACGCGTTCCGGCAGCCGCCCTCGGGTCTACGTCTCCGATTTCGGCATCGCCCGGCCCATAACGGAGACGACCGCGCTCACCGAGACCGGCGCGGTTCTGGCGACACTGGCCTATGCCGCCCCGGAACAGGTCTCGGATCTGCCGTTGGACCGGGCCGCGGACGTTTACGCCCTCGGATGCACATTCTTCGAATTACTCACCGGCAGTAGGCCATTTCCTTATCCGGCGGCGGCATCGGTGGTGTGGGCGCATCTCCATGAACCCCTGCCGAAGGCGACCGACTTCAATCCGGATCTGCCTGTGGCCATCGATGAGGTGATTGCGCGCGCGACGGCCAAGGATCCATCCGAACGCTATTCCGGCTGCGGTGAATTCGCGTCGGCGGCCGCGGCCGCGCTCGAGGACGCGGCACCGACGCGAGCGGATCCCGGCCCGCATCGTGCGTCGAAGCGAATTCTCGCGGCCTGCGTGGTCATCGGTCTCACTCTCGCGATGATCGCGGCAGCCGTTGTCCTGGAAAGGAAATCGCCGCCGGACAGCCTGCACGTGGCACCTGACACGACGACGGTAACGGGCGTACCGGTGACCGGCCGGCTCACCTGGGGCGCCTACGCCTCTGTGGTGCAACGGTTCCCGGATCTGCTGCCGTCGAGCCCGGTGCGCAGCGGCCACGGCGGTGTCCGGTGTGGACCGGTCGACGCCGCCGGAAATGACCTCCCAGCCACCGATTCCGTTCCGGACATCGCGCGAATCCGATGCCTGGGCAACCGGGACCCGCTGGACCGATTCGTGGTGGCCTGCCGTACCGACGCCGCCGATGCCGCCGCCGAACCCGAATCCGATACGACCATCCGGGCCGATGAGGTCTGGCAGCGCGGTACGGAGTCCGGCACCCTGCGCTGGGGTGACCGCCCGGCCATCGGAACCACGGAAGGTGTCCTGCTGATCGAATTCGACGCACCGGCCAAGGAGTCCTGCTGGATTCACGCGAACGGCGGAACCACCGGCCGGGACCTGCTCGATTCCTGGTGGCAGCAGGCCCCGATCTGACCTACCGGCTTCAGCTCAGCCCGGGAATGAAGCCCGGGTACACGTAGTGCGTGCCACCGGCGATATTGCCGAACCCGGTGATGTTCGGGAAGTTGAACGGCAGCGCCTTGAGCTTGTGCGGGTTGCCGTCCTGATCGGCCTGGAAGCACTCCATGGTCTTGCCGTGGAAGCTGGTGCACACGACGCGGGTGCTGTTGCCGTACGGCGAGCTCAACCGACTGCGCATGTCGAAGGGGTTCCAGAAGTTGGGGTCGTCGGCGGTCAGGAACTTGACCTCCGATACCTGGATGGGGCTGTTGGGCTGCTGAACAGGCCATTCGTCGGCGTGTGCGATGCCCGACCCGAGGACGGCGGCGGTTCCGGCAGCGGCGGCGACAGCGGCGATTCGGGTCGCGGTACGGGTGATCGTCTTCATTGGCGTTCCATCCTTCGGTGACTCGATTGATGTACAGCGTCGATCAGTGCATCGGTTCCAGCGGACCAAACAGTACGGGTGAGCTGCGTCACGCGGCGGTGAGAGTCAGGTTCGCCGGATGCGCCGATAGGTCGGAGTGGCGGCGACGGCGGTGGCGAGATGCCCGGCCACGTCAGGCAGATCGGCGGCGTGCAGGGCGGCGACGGTGAGGCGGAGGTGGTCGTTGTGGGGATGGTCGGTGACCTCGAAGGGACCGCCGGGGGCCACCTTGATGCCCGCCGCGGCCAGCGAGATCATGGCGGCGTTCTCGTCGGCCACCGGGAGCCAGAGGTTGATGCCGTCGCCGCGGGGGATGGTGATGCCTTGGCGGGCTAGGGATTTGCGGAGGGCGTCGGCTCGGGATCGGTATTCGGCGCGGGCCGTGGCGACGGTGTGGCGGGAGGCGGGGTCGGTGAGCATGTGGAGCAGGACGCGCTGGAGGAGGCGGCTGGACCAGCCGGGGCCGAGCATGCGGCGTTCGATGACGGGGTCGAGCAGGTTCGCGGGTCCGCCCACCACCGCGAGCCGCAGATCCGCGCCGTGGGATTTGGAGTAGGAGCGGATGTGGACGGTGTGGGTGGGCAGGCGGGCGCCGAGTGAGCGCAGCGGGGAGTGGGCGATGCCGTCGGAGTGGTCGTCCTCGATGATCAGCACGGCGGTCCCGGCGAGGGCGTCGGCGAGTTCCCGGACGCGGCGGGTGGACAGGGATGCGCCGGTGGGGTTCTGGGCGCGCGGCTGGAACAGCAGGGCGGTGGGGGAGTGCCGTGCCACCGCGTCGGCGAGTTCGCCGGGCAGGAGTCCGGATTCGTCCATGCGCACGGGAACCGGGCGGGCTCCGATGCGGGAGAGCAGGTCGAGAAACGGTGGGAAGCACGGGTTTTCGACGATGACCTCGTCGCCGAGGTGGACGTGGGCGGTGAGCAGGCGGTCCACGGCGTCGAGTGCGCCGTCGACGACGGTGAAGCGTTCGGCGCGCATCGGCCACTCGGCGCGGACCAGGGCCTCGAGTTCGGGGAGCACGGCGTTGCCGAGGTAGGTGGCGGACAGGTCGTCGATGGAGTCCGCGTCGGCGAGGACGCGCAGGGCGGCGGTGAGGTCGGGCAGCAGGGCGGGGTCGGGGGTGCCGCGTGAGAGGTCGATGCGGAAGGCGCTGTCGGATTCGGAGTGCAGTCGCTGGTATCTGCCGGTGGGTCGGGTGGTGACCGGCTTCGCGACGGCGTCGACGAAGGTTCCGGCGCGGCCGCGCGCCACGATGGCCCCGGTGTTGGCCAGGGCGCGCCAGGCCTGGGTCACGGTGGCGGGAGAGACCTTCAGTTCGCGGGCCACCTCGCGGACGGTGGGCAGGCGGTCGCCGGGCAGGAGTGCGCCCGAGCGGATGCGCCTGCTGACGGCGGCCGCGATGCCGGCGGCGGTGCGATCGTGCACGGTGGCGGCGAGGGCGGCCGCGCCGCTGTCTACGCCCGTGGAGAACCCGGCCGTCGGCGAGGCGGCATCCGGCGCGCCGGGGGGACCGAGTTCTGTTGTCACAGAGTCATTCTGCGATGCGGCAGGGGGCGCTGACCGGGGCACCCCAAAGATTTACGGTCACGAAATCGTTTCTGCCTTCTTGTAACACAGCGGAATCCGTTATCAGTGCAGTATCACAGAGTATGGCAATCGTTCGAGCTGCGCTGGTCCAGACGAACTGGACGGGCGACAAAGAGTCCATGATCAAGGCCCACGAGGAGTACGCGCGGCAGGCGGCCGCGGCGGGGGCCAAGGTGATCTGCTTCCAGGAGTTGTTCTACGGGCCGTACTTCTGCCAGGTGCAGGACACCAAGTTCTACGAGTACGCCGAATCGGTGCCCGGACCGACCACCGAGCGGTTCGCGGCCCTGGCGGCCGAACTGGGCCTGGTGATGGTGCTGCCGGTGTACGAGAAGGAGCAGGAGGGGTTCCTGTACAACACCGCCGCCGTCATCGACGCGGACGGGAGTTACCTGGGCAAATACCGCAAGCACCATATCCCGCAGGTCACCGGGTTCTGGGAGAAGTTCTACTTCCGGCCGGGGAATCTGGGCTGGCCGGTGTTCGACACCGCGGTCGGCAAGGTCGGCGTGTACATCTGTTACGACCGGCATTTCCCGGAGGGCTGGCGGGCGCTGGGCCTGGCGGGGGCGGAGATCGTATTCAACCCGTCGGCCACCTCGCGCGGACTGTCGAGCTACCTGTGGAAGCTGGAGCAGCCCGCCTCGGCGGTGGCCAACGAGTACTTCGTGGGCGCGATCAACCGGGTCGGCATCGAGCCGCTCGGTGACGACGACTTCTACGGCACAAGCTATTTCGTTGATCCCGAGGGCAAGTTCGTCGGGGACGTCGCCTCCGATTCCGCGCCGGAACTCGTGGTGCGCGACCTGGATATGGATCTGATCAAGGTGGTGCGGGAGCGGTGGGCCTTCTACCGCGACCGTCGCCCGGACGCCTACGGACCGCTGGTGACGCCATGAGCCGCATATTCATTCACGGCGGAACGGTGGTCTCGGCCACCGGATCCCAGCCACTCGATGTCCTGATCGACGGCGAAACCATCGCCGCCGTCGTACAACCCGGCACCACGGCGCTCGGCACGGACCTGGCCGCCACCGCGGACACCGTCATGGACGCCACCGGCAGATACGTGATTCCCGGTGGCGTGGACGCGCATACGCACATGCAGCTGCCCTTCGGCGGCACCGAGGCCTCCGACACCTTCGAGACCGGAACCCGCGCCGCGGCCTGGGGCGGCACCACCACCATCGTCGACTTCGCGGTGCAGAAGCCGGGCGAACGCGTGCAGGACAGCCTCAACGCCTGGCATCAGAAGGCGGCCGGACAGTGCGCCGTCGACTACGGCTTCCATCAGATCGTCGGCGACGTGAACGCCGAATCCCTCAAGGGCATGGCCGAATTGGTGTCCGAGGGCGTCACCAGCTTCAAACTGTTCATGGCCTATCCGGGCGTCTTCTACTCCGACGACGGACAGATCCTGCGCGCCATGCAGACCGCCGGCGACCTCGGCGCGCTGCTCATGATGCACGCCGAGAACGGCATCGCCATCGACGTGCTCATCGAACAGACCCTCGCGCGCGGGCAGACCGACCCCTACTTCCACGGCACCAGCCGCCCTTGGCAATTGGAGGAGGAGGCCACCCACCGCGCCATCATGCTGGCGCAGGTGACCGGCGCACCGCTGTACGTCGTGCACGTCTCCGCCAAGCAGGCCCTCGAGCAGATCGCGCTGGCGCGGGGTAAGGGGCAGAACGTCTTCGGCGAGACCTGCCCGCAATACCTGTACCTGTCACTCGAAGAACAGCTGGGCGCACCGGGTTTCGAAGGCGCGAAATGGGTGTGCTCGACCCCGCTGCGCGCCCGCGAGGAGGGCCACCAGGACGAGCTGTGGCGCTACATCCGAACCGGCGACGTCACCACCGTGGCCACCGATCACTGCCCGTTCTGCATGAAGGATCAGAAAGAGCTCGGCCTGGGCGATTTCAGCAAGATCCCCAACGGCATCGGCGGTGTGGAACACCGTATGGACCTCATGTTCCAGGGCGTCAAGGACGGCCGCATCTCGCTGGAGAAGTGGGTGGAGGTGTGCTGCACCACCCCGGCGCGCATGTTCGGCATGTACCCGCGCAAGGGCGTCATCTCCCCGGGCGCGGACGCCGACGTGGTGATCTACGACCCCAACGGGCACACCAGCATCGGGCTCGGCAAGACCCACCACATGAATATGGATCACTCGGCCTACGAGGGATTCGAGGTCGACGGACATGTGGACACCGTGCTCTCGCGCGGCCGCGTGATCGTCGACGGCGGACGGTACCTGGGCAGCACCGGGCACGGCCGCTTCGTGAAACGCGAACTGTCGCAGAACCTGCTCTGATTTCGCACCCAACGACCAAGCAGCCGGACACTATCGATCGGAGCGTGCCGCATGGACATCGGTGTGGTGCTGCAATGCACACCGCCCGCCTCACGTGTCGTCGAACTGGCGAGAGTCGCCGAGACGCACGGTTTCTCGCACGTGTGGACATTCGATTCGCACCTGCTGTGGCAGGAGCCCTACGTCATCTACAGCCAGATCCTTTCCGCCACCCGGAAAGTCGTGGTCGGGCCGATGGTCACCAACCCGTCCACCCGGGACTGGACGGTCACGGCGTCCACCTTCGCGACGCTGAACGACATGTTCGGCAACCGCACCATCTGCGGGATCGGGCGCGGGGATTCGGCGGTGCGCACGCTCGGCGGCAAACCCGCCGACCTGGCGACCCTGCGCGAATCCATCGGCGTCATCCGGGAATTGGGCAACGGCCGCAGCGCACAGGTGGGCGATACCCTGGTCCGGTTCCCGTGGGCGCATGCCTCCCGGCTGCCGGTGTGGGTGGCCGGATACGGGCCGCGCGCACTGGATCTCACCGGTGAGGTGGCCGACGGCTTCATACTCCAGCTCGCCGACCCGGATATCACCGCGTGGACCATCGCCCGGGTGCGGGCGGCGGCCGAACGCGCGGGCCGCGATCCCGACGCGGTGACCATCTGCGTGGCCGCGCCCGCCTACGTCACCGACGGCACCGCGGCGGGACTGAAACACGCACGGGAACAATGCCGGTGGTTCGGCGGCATGGTCGGCAACCACGTCGCCGATATCGTCGCCCGCTACGGGGCGGACAGCGACGTGCCCGCCGCCCTCACCGAGTACATCGCCGGTCGCCGGGGCTACGACTACAACCAGCACGGCCGCGCGGGAAACACCCACGCCGACTTCGTGCCGGACGCCATCGTGGACCGCTTCTGCCTGCTCGGCACCCCCGACGAGCAGCTGGCTCGGCTGCGGGAGCTCGAGGACCTCGGCGTCGACCAGTTCGCGGTGTACCTGCAACACGACGCCAAGACCGCCACCCTCGAGGCCTACGGGGAATCGGTGCTGCCGCGCCTGGCGCGGCCGGAGACGGCGACGGCGAGCGTGACGTGAGCAAACCTGTGCTGAGCCCGGCCCCGACGCTCGGGCCGGGCGCGGATTCCCCTGTGCGCGAACCGTTTCCCTGGCTGCGGCGCAGCGTCGACGCGACGACCCGCCTCCGCGGGCTGCTGTACCCGGTGGCGGCGTTGCTCCTGCTGATCACGGCATGGGAGGCGGTGAAGCTGCTGGTGCCCGCCAACGGCGTCAGCATCGGCGACCAGCGGATACTGCCGCGCACCACCGACGCCGCACTGCCGCACGCCTGGTCGGTGCTCACCGTGCTCGGTGAAGCCGACGGAAAGTCCACTGTCGGAGCGACTCTCGTGCGCACCGGCGGATTCACGCTCGGCCTGGCCCTGCTCGCGCTGACACTCGGCACGATCGTCGGTGTGGCCCTGGCGGTGCTCATGCAGCGGTTCGGCTGGGTCGAGCGCGGACTGCTGCCGTATGTCATTGTCTCCCAGACCATTCCGCTCATCGCCCTGGCGCCGCTGGTCGCCGGGTGGGGCGGGAAGGTCACCATCGCGGGCCAGCCCTGGAGACCGTGGATGAGCATTGTCGTCATCGCGGCGTACCTGGTGTTCTTCCCGGTGGCCATCGGCATGCTGCGCGGCCTGCAATCCCCGTCCAAGGCCGCGGTGGAACTGCTGCACAGCTGTGCCGCCGGATGGTGGGGAACCCTGCTGCATCTGCGGCTGCCCGCCGCCGTGCCGCATTTGCTGCCCGCCCTGCGGCTCGGGGCCGCCGCGGCGGTGATCGGCGCGGTGGTCGCCGAGATCTCCACCGGGACCGCGGGCGGTATCGGGCGGCAGATCATCGTGTTCTCCCAGCAGTCCACCGGCAATGCTGCCCGGCTGTACGCGGCCGTGATCGCGGCGGCGCTGCTGGGTGTCGTGCTCACCGCGCTGGTGAGCCTGGCCGAGATCGTTCTGCGCCGGTACAGCCGGCCCGGCCGTTCCTGAAAGAGAGTTCGTAGTGACCGCATCCGTTTCCGACGCCTCCGCGCCGCGGAGTGATCCGACCGACCGCTCGGATTCGACATCCGCCGCCGCCCTGCCCGCCGTGAAACTGCGCGGGGTGGGCAAGATCTTCGCCGCCGGCGCGGTCACCGCCCTGCGCGAGATCGACCTCACCGTCGGCGCGGGCGAATTCGTCTCCCTCATCGGCCCGTCCGGCTGCGGCAAGTCCACCCTGCTGCGCATTGTCGCCGACCTCGAGACGCCCTCCTCGGGAACCGTTGTGGTGCACGGGAAAACAGCCCGGCAGGCGCGCCTGGACCAGGACTACGGCATCGCCTTTCAGCAGGCCGGTCTGCTGGATTGGCGCAGCGTGCAGGAGAACGTGGAACTGCCGCTGCAACTGCACGGCGTCGGCAAACGCGAACGCCGCGCCCGCAGCGCCGAGCTGCTCGAGATCACCGGGCTCACCGATTTCGCGCGCCGACTTCCGGGTGAGCTCTCCGGCGGCATGCAGCAGCGGGTCGCCATCGCCCGCGCCCTGGCCCGCAAACCGCCGCTTCTGCTGATGGACGAACCGTTCGGCGCGCTGGACGAGATGACCCGCGAGCGCATGCAGGGCGAACTGCTGCGCATCGCCGAAGAGACCGGCGCGGCAGTCGTTTTCGTCACCCACTCGATTCCGGAAGCGGTCTTCCTCTCCGACCGCGTGGTCGTGATGTCCCCGCGCCCCGGGCGCATCATCGCGGTTCTCGACACCGGCGGCTGGGGGCGCGACGGCGACGGCGACGTGCGCTCCAGCGAGGCGTTCTTCAGCTCGGTCGCGGCCGTGCGCGCGGCCCTGCACGAGGGGCACCGGGAGCCGCGGGCCGCGGAGACGGCCGCGCCCACCAGCGCCGTCGGTCGGGATGTGCGATGACCGCATTCCTCCGGAACTGGCTGCCGCCGTTGGTCTTCGGTGCGGGTCTGCTCGCGCTGTGGCAGGTGCTCACCGTCGTCGCGGGCGTGCCGTCCTTCCTGCTGCCCGCGCCCACCGCCATCGCGACAGCGTTCGGCGACAACCGGACCGCCATTGTGGCGGCGGCTGTCGCCACCGGCATGAACGCGCTCATCGGGCTGCTGCTGGGGTCGGTGCTCGGTATCGCCGCCGCCATCGTGGCCGTGCGCTTCCGCGTGGTCGACGGTGTGCTCGGCGCGCTCGCGGCGGGTGCGGCGGCGGTGCCGATCGTCGCGCTGGCCCCGCTGCTCAACTCCATGTACTCCACCACCACCGATCTGCCGCGCCGCCTGGTCGCCGCGATCGTGGTGTTCTTTCCCGTATTCGTCAGCACCGCAAAGGGTTTGCGGCAGGTGCCGCGCGTGCACGCCGACCTCATGACCGCCTATGCGGCCACCGGCTGGCAGATCACCCGCACGGTCCGGCTGCCCGCCGCGCTGCCGCATCTGTTCACGGGTTTGCGCATCGCGGCCCCGGGCGCGGTGATCGCGGCCATCATCGCCGAGTACTTCGGCGGCCTGCAGCACGGCCTGGGCAGCCGGATCACCTCCGCCGCGGCGAATACCGCCTACCCCCGGGCCTGGGCCTACGTCACCGCCGCCATGGTCCTGGGCCTGGTCTTCCTGGCCGCCGTGCTGCTGCTCGAACAGCTCGCCCGACGACCCCGCACCACCCTCTGGAGATCGAAATGAGAAGTACCGCAAGGAAAACCCGTCTCACAGCCGGTGTGGCCGCCGCCGTGCTGGCGCTGGCCGCGCTCACCGGCTGCAGTACCAGCGAGAGCAGCACCACCGCCGACGGGCTCACCAAGGTGAAGCTGCAACTGCAGTGGTTCAAGCAGGGCCAGTTCGCCGGTTATCTGGCCGCCGTCAGCCAGGGCTTCTACCGGGAGCAGGGCCTCGATGTCGAAATCCTCGACGGCGGAACCGATATCGTCCCGCAGACCGTCCTGGCCCAGGGGCAGACCGACTACGCCATCGCCTGGGTGCCCAAGGCGCTCGCCTCGCGCGAGGCGGGGGCCGGGATCACCAATGTGGCGCAGATCTTCCAGCGGTCGGGCACCAAGCAGGTCTCGTTCAAGACCGCGGCCATCAGCGGACCCGGCGACCTACGCGGCAAGAAGGTCGGAAATTGGGGGTACGGCAATGAATTCGAACTCTTCGCGGGGATGACCAAGGCGGGTGTGAACCCGGCCGAGGATGTGACCCTGGTGCAGCAGCAGTTCGATATGAACGCCTTCCTCGCCCGCGATATCGATGCGGCGCAGGCCATGTCGTACAACGAGTACGCGCAGCTGCTCGAGACCAAGAACCCGGCCACCGGAAAGCTGTACACGACAGACGATTTCACCACCATCGACTGGAACGACCAGGGCGTGGCCATGCTGCAGGACGCCATCTGGGCCAATACCGAGAAGCTGCGGGATTCCGCGTACGCCGATCGGACGGTGAAGTTCATCGCCGCCTCACTGAAGGGCTGGGCCTTCTGCCGCGACAATGTGGCCACCTGCCGCGACCTCACCGTGGCGGCCGGATCCACGCTCGGAGCCAGCCATCAGGAGTGGCAGATCACCGAGGTGAACAAGCTGATCTGGCCGTCCCCCAACGGAATCGGCGTCATCGACGCGGCGGCGTGGGATCGCACCGTGTCGATCGCCAAGACGACCCGCAACCAGGAGGGCGCGACGGTCCTCACCAAGGATCCCGATGCCGAGTCCTACACCAACGACTATGTCACCAAGGCCCTGGACCTGCTGAGATCCCAGGGTGTCGATGTGGTCGGCAGCGGATACACGCCGCAGGCGGTGACCTTGACGGAGGGCGGGAAGTAACCGCCGGATCGCTCGCCGAAATCCCAGCGCGGACCACGGAACTCGCTGCTAGATTCGGCGGATATGAAGGTGCAACTGCGGCACAATCCGTCCTCGACGATCGCCCGCTGCTTTCTCGCCGGTAACGAACCCATGCGGGTGGAGAGCGGAGCCATGGTGGCCCACTCGGCCGGAGTCACCTTGGCGGCCAAGGCCGAAGGCGGCATCCTCGCCGGTCTGAAGCGCTCGGTCCTCGCGGGTGAGTCCTTCTTCGTCTCCACCTTCACCGCGCCACCGCAGGGCGGCTGGGTGGACGTGGCTCCCGCGCTTCCCGGCGACATGCTCAACCTGCCCATCACTCCGGATCGCCCGTTCTTCATCAGCCGTGGCGGCTGGATCGCCAACTCCCACAGCGTCACCGTCGAAGCCAAGTGGGGTGGCCTGTCCAACCTGTTCGGTGGCGAGGGCGGCTTCGGCCTGCGCGCCCACGGCGACGGCGAAGTGGTGCTCGGCGTCTTCGGCGCGATCGATGTCATCGATCTCGCCGCGGGGGAACCGGTCACCATCGACACCGGTCACGTGGTCGCCTACGACCTGTCGATGAACTTCACCATCCGGCGTGCGGTCTCGGGGCGTTCGCTCCAATCCCTGAAATCGGGTGAGGGTTTCGTCTTCGACTTCGTCGGGCCCGGCCGGGTCCTGCTGCAGACCCGCAATCCCGGCGCCTTCGCGTCCTGGGCGGGGTCGCACGCCTCCTCGGGTTAGCGGGTGTGATCTAAACCACAGTTCCACTGAGTGGGCATAACCGCAGTTGGAACCCGTTCTATCGTGAAATCCTCATCCGGCCCGGCGGATCCATTTCGCCGAAAGGCACCCTCGGGAATGTGAATCGTGCATGCTTCACATGTCCGACATGTCATTACACAGATGAGGAGCACCACATGTCCGGATCCGCCTCGGATCTTCTGGCCGACGTTCTGATCAAGACCATTCAGGGTCTGTTCACCGGCACCGCCGGCAAGTAAGCCACAGAGCTTCACAGCCCCTTGGAATCGCGCGGGATTCCAAGGGGCTCCTGCGTTTTCCGGGGACCTCAGCGCAGCAGATCGTCGACGAAGACCCGGGTGTCGGGGACGAAGGGCCAGGCGGGGTCCGCGAGATGGGCGCGCAGTTCGGCATCGGTCCACCACCACGCCTCGGCCACCTCGGAAGCCTGATGGCGGAACGGGCCGTCGTGGCGGAGTTCGTAGGCGAACAGATGACAGCGCATCGGGCGGCCCTGCCATTCGCCGTCCCACGCGGCGGCGGCCAGGGGCAGCGGCTCGTCGTCGTCGGGGCCGAGGGTGATGCCCAGTTCCTCGGACAGCTCCCGCATGGCGGCCGCGGCCGGATCCTCGCCGGGATCGAGCACGCCGCCCGCGAGACAGTCGTGCATCCCAGGGAAGACCATCTTGGTGTCCGTGCGGCGGTGGACATAGACACGGTTGGTGTCGGTGGAGCGGATGAGCACGCCCGCGCTGGCATGCCACAGGCCCTCGGCATAGACGGTGGCGCGATCCTCGGCGCCGACCTGGCGGCCTGCGGCGTCGTACACCGCGATCAATTCCGGCATGATGGGCCCCTTTCCGTTCTCGCAGCACAGTAGTGGCAGCGCGCGGGTGCGAGGCGCGCGGCGTAGCCTCTGGGACGCAGTCTGTTTCGTCGGAGAGGACGAGATCATGCCGTTGCCACAGGGATTGGCCAGGATCAATCGGCGTATCAGCAATCCGGTGCTGGGGGTGGCGGCACGGCTGGTGCCGGGGTTCGGGATCGTGATCCACGTGGGCCGAAAATCGGGGCGGGTGTACCGGTCGCCGGTGATGGTCTTCGAACGCGACGGCGGCTACCGGGTCGCGCTCACCTACGGGCGGGAGGTGGACTGGCTCGCGAATATTCGGGCATCCGGGACGTTCGACTTCGAGACGCGGGGGCGCACGGTGACGCTCACCGATCCGGTGGTGGGGCGCGACGCGTCGGCCTCGTGGGCCCCGCCGGTGGTGCGGCAGGCCCTGGTGGCGCTGCGCGCCGAGTACTACGTGCAGGCCCGGATCAGCGCGGCGTGAGCCGGATGACCACCCCGCCCTGCTGCCACGACTGATAGATGTCGGCCTTGTTGGGGCTGCCGTCGGGATCGAAGCCGATGCCGTTGAATCCGGCATTGTTCTTGTTGTCGCGGGCCACGATCTCGTACAGGCGCATGACGGATTCCAGATCGGTGTGCACCTCGGCGTCCGCCGGCCGCTTCGGGCCGCCGAAGGACACCTCGACCGGCACGTCCTTGCTGATATTGCGCACCCAGGGGCGCATATTCGTGCCGATCAGGATGTCGGAGCCGTGCCGGGTGTAGGCCACCGGGATCTCGTAGACCCGGCCGGACTTGCGGCCGGTCACCGTCAGCACGGCCAGGCGCTTGCCCACCAGCCGGGAGAGCAGCGGAAGCCGCAGCAGCGTCCGCACGATCGCATTGATCCGGCCCTGGGAGGCTCGAATCGGTTCCGGGCCCGTGGTGGTCGGGGTGCCGTACGGGTTCGGCTCGGGCGTCTGCTGGGTCATGCCGATCTCCTTCGCTGAAATGCGTTGTCCGGCAGGTATATCCGAACGCGAGTATAGGCCGCCGGGCGGACCTGCGGCCGAGCGGTGGCATGCTGTGGATTCGCTGACAGCCGCAGCAGGACCTGATTCTCGGGGAGTTCGCGTGACCGATGTGGAAAACCGCCCGGCGCAGCCGGATCCGGAAGGGGGCGCGCGGCCGGCGGATCCGAGACCCGCCATGGCCTGGTGGGCGGTGGCCGCCGTGGCCGTGCCCGCGACCGTGGTCTTGCTGCTGTCGGCCACGCGCTACGACTATTTCGGCGACGAACTGTACTTTTTGGCGGCCGGGCGGCGACTGTCGTTCGGGTACGCCGATCAGGGACCGGGCCTGCCGCTGCTGGCCCGGCTCATGGACACCCTCGCTCCCGATTCCTTCTTCGCGCTGCGATTGCCGGCGGTCGGGCTGACCGTGCTGGCGATCGTCGTGTGCGCCATGCTCGCCCGCGAACTGGGCGGCGGCCGCTGGGCGCAGACGCTGGCCGCCCTGGGCTACGCGACCTCACCGTTCCTGCTGCTGCAGGGCACGATGCTCACCACCAACGCCGTCGACTGCGCGCTGTGGACGGTGATCGGCTGGTGCGTGGTGCGCTGGGTCCGCACCCGCGACGACCGCCTGCTGCTCGCGGCCGCCCTGCTGTCGGCGGTCGATATGCAGGTGAAATGGCTGATCCCGTTCTTCTGGATCGTGCTCGCGCTCAGCGCCTGGCTGATCGGCCCACGCGAGTTGGTGCGGCGTCCGCTGCTGTGGGCGGGCGGGGTCGTCGTGGTGCTCACGACCGTGCCGCAACTGATCTGGCAGGCCCGGCACGGCTGGCCGCAACTCGAGATGGGCCGCGTCATCGCCGGGGAGCAGGGCATTCTCGGCGGGCGGGTGCTGTTCGTCCCGCTGTCGCTGATCCTGGCCGGATGGCTCGGCGTCCTGCTGCTGGTCTGGGGGCTGGTCGCACTGCTGCGCCGGGAGTCGTTGCGGCCCTACCGTTTTCTGGCCGTCGCCCTGGTACTGCTGTACCTCGTGTTCATGGTGCTGGGCGGGCGCGTCTACTATCCCGCCGGGCTGTACGCGCCGATCATCGCGGCCGGAGCGGTGGTCCTGGTGGTGACCGCGGCCGGGCTGAAACCGGTCGGCCGGCGGGCGCTGCTCGCCGGCACGACGCTGGTGACGGTGCTGGGCGCGGCCATGACCCTCTATGCCACGCCGTGGATCCCGGCCGAGGACATCGCGCCCGCCGCGGATGGGACGCAGGCGGCCATCAATATCGGCACCTACGGGCAGTTCGGCTGGCCGGAGCTGACCGACGCGGTCACCACCGCCTATCACACGCTGCCGCCGCAGCAGCGCGCCGAGACCATCCTGATCACCGAAACCTATTGGCAGGCCAGTGCGCTCGACGAGTTCGGCCATCCGCACCTGCCGCCCGTCTACAGTCCCAGCCGGGGATTCGGCTACTTCGGCACCCCCGGCGACGACGCCACCACCGTGCTGTACATCGGTGAGACCGGCGAACAGGAAGCCCGGCTGCGCGCGCAGTTCGAGCGGGTCGAACCGGTCGGCGAGGTGAACACCCGGCTCGGCTTCCCGGGCAACACCCAGGACGTCACGATATGGAAGTGCACCGGGCGCACACGGTCCTGGGCGCAGGTGTGGCCGACCTGGATGCACCTGTGACCGGATCCCGGGGCAGCGGGTCCTGGCCGAGGTGGAAACGCTCCAGCGCCGCCGCCAATTCCGGTAGTGGCGTGAGCAATTCGTCCCGCAGCGGTCCCTGCGTGCCGAGCTGGCACAGCAGCCCGATCGCGGCGAGAATGGTCCGCCCGATCGGTGCGTACTCCGGCGGCGAGGTGAGCTGTCTGCACACATTCGTCAGGCGCGGCTCGGTGCATCGGCGCACCTGCTCCCGCAGCCACGCCGTGGACATCCGTGCCGTGTGGGGGAGTAGCAGCTCGCGCACGGGATCGATCATGGCGGCGAAGGCTTCCCGATCGAATTCCGTTCCGGCGGCGACGAATCCGTGCCTGCGCAGCGCGGCCTCCAGGTCGGCGGGAGTGCCGTTGTAGGCGGCGTCGGCGAGATCGCCCACCAGGGCCGGGAATTCGGCCGGGAACGGTGTGCACGCGCCGAAATCGACCACGCCCAACCGACCGTCGCGCAGGACCCGGAAGTTCCCAGGGTGCGGATCGGTGTAGAGCAGTCCGGTGCGCGCGAAACCCGACAGGAGGAAGCGCAGTACGAGCAGGCCCACCCGGCTGCGCTCGGCCGGTGCGCCGGAGGCCAGGATGCGCGGCAGCGCGATCCCGTCCAGCCATTCGCTGACGATCACGTCGCCGTGCTGGTGCACGATCGCGGGCACCGCGAAATCCGGGTCGTCGGCGAAGGCGGCCGCGAAGATGCGCTGGGTGGCAGCCTCTTTCGGATAGTCGAGTTCCTCGAGCACGCAGTCCGCGAACGCCTCGGTCAGCGCTCGCATATCCGCGCCCGGCAGGAGCACCGCCGCCAGCGGGGCCAGCCGCCGCAACTGGTCGAGATCGGTCCGAACCGATTCGCGCACACCGGGATACATGAGCTTCACCGCGACCGGCCGCCGATCCCGCCACACCCCGCGATGCACCTGCCCGATCGAGGCGGCGGCACAGGCGCGCAGATCGAATTCCAGGAAGCGCGAACGCCAGTGCTCGCCCAGACTGTCGGCCATGGCCGCGCTGACCGCGCGCGGCAGCAGCGCGGGCGCGGAATCCTGCAGTCGGCCCAGGGCGGTCCGGTACGGCGTGCCCAGCTCCGGCGGCAGGGCCAGCTCGTAGATGGCCAGCAGCTGACCGAGTTTGGCGGCGCAACCCTTGAGTTCGCCCAGCACCTCGAACATGTGCTGTGCCGTGCGCGTTTGGATGTCGAGCTCCACCTCGTGCGCGGTCCGGCCGAGCGCGCGGCGGCGCATTCCGGCCGCGCGCCGCGCCGCGTAGCCGACGGGCAGCGCGGCCAGTTTCGCAGTGCGGACGGCGGCGTGGGCGGGCGGCGCTCCGGTGGACCCGGGCGCGACGCCGCGCAGTCGCCGGAGTCCGCGTCGACGCGGTTCGGGCATCATCGACCTCCGAAAGAGACTGTCTGGAGTGTGGCACGAGAAACGGGCAGCGGGCAATCGGTTCTGCTCAGTGTCTGAGACAGCCTCCGCTCAGGGTGTAGGTTGTCGAATGATGGTTCCTTGCAGCTCTTATCCCTGCGTGTGCCGGGTGGCGACAGTTTCTCGATCCGATCGTGCCGGTCGCTTTCTGGACAGTGGCGATCAACTGTCCGAGACTGTTGGGTACAGGGATCGGCCCGCCAGGCCGGGCAACGGGGCCCGCCGACGGCCGATACGAAGGTGATGATCATGAACGAGAAGGCCGGCGCGGTCGTCCTGCGCCCGCGCGATGTGCGATTCGACTTCTCCGAATCGCCGCTGCACTGGATACCCGGCGAACCTGTTGCCTCGCACGCCATTTCCGGACTCAACCTGATACTCCCGCTCGGTGAACGCGGCTTCGTCGAAATGTTCCGGCGCGCACTGCCGTACGTCACCGATGCCGAATTGCGTGAGCAGATGATCGGATTCATGGGGCAGGAGGCCATCCACGCCGAATCCCACAACCAGGCCACCTGGGAATTCCTGCAACGACACGGCATCGACCCGGAACCCATCATGACCGAGGCCGAGTACCTGTTCGACCGCGCCGTACAGCGCCTCGACACCCTCCCCGAACGACTCCGGCACCGCGTAGTCGTGCAGATGCTGGCCGCCATCGCGGGCGTCGAACACTTCACCGCACTCGGCGGCGACTGGATCCTGAACCAGGATTTCGAAGCGCTGCGGGCGGATCCGGCGCTGACCGACCTGTTCCGCTGGCACGGCGCGGAAGAGGTCGAACACCGCAGTGTGGCCTGGGACGTGGCCCGCTACTTCGCGGTCGGGCGACCCCGGCTGGTGACCTTCTACCTCGGAACCAGCGTGGGCCTGCCCCTGGGCCTGATCGCCGTCGCCTGGTGGCTCGTGCACCAGGACCCCACCATGCGAAACATGAACCCGCTCAGGGTGTTCCTCGCGATCAACCGAGCCATGCGCCGCGGTGTCCTGCCCCGCTGGCGTCTCATCGGTCGCGGCTTCGCCTCCTTCGTTCGCCCCGCCTACGACCCCGCCGACACCGGCGACACCGCCCAGGCCGTCGCCTATCTCGCCAAGTCCCCGGCCGCCAAGATCGCCCACGCCTCATGACCCGAGCGCCCGCACCGCAAACCATCGAGGGCCGCATCGCCGACATGCGCGGGCGCGGAGTCCCGCCCGCCTTCTGGGCGCCCCTGCCGCACGACCCGCTGCTCGTGGTCGTGGACAAACTCATCGTCCCCGCCGCACGCGTTCTGGCCTGGTTCTCCCCGGCGGGCGGCGGCGGTCCCGCGGTCGATCGCACCCGGGAACTGGTCCTGGTCGAGCGCCGCGTGGTCGCCGCCGACGAGGACGTGGTGAGCTTCCTCTTCGCCGACCCGCGCGGAGCCGCCCTGCGCCCGTGGCGGCCCGGGGCCCACCTGGATGTGGTGCTGCCCTCGGGCCGCATGCGCCAGTACTCACTGTGCGGTGACCCGGACGACGCGCTGCACTATCGAATCGCGGTGCGGCGCATAGTGAACGGGAGCGGGTCGGTCGAGCTGCACGACGAACTGCGGCCCGGTGACCGGGTGGCGATTCGCGGCCCGCGCAATGCCTTCCCGCTCGTCCTGACGGGTCGCGAGGTCACGAGATCCGGTTCGGACGTGCGGGCCGTTCGCGCGGGATTCGCCCGCGCCACGCCCGCGCCGTCCGACGCGCCGCGGCGGCTGCACTTCGTCGCGGGCGGGATCGGCATCACGCCGGTGCTGGGCATGATGCGGGCTGCCGATCGTGCCGGGCTCGACTGGACCATGGTGTACACCGGCCGGCACCGCGACGCGCTGCCGTTTCTGGACGAGATCGCCGGTTACGGCGAACGCGTGACCATCCGCACCGATGACGTGGACGGTCTGCCCACGGGGGCGGATCTGGTGCCGCTGCCGGATCCGGGACTGGCCGTGTATGTGTGCGGCCCACCGGCATTGCTCGAGGTGGTGGGTGCGCGGGTGGCGCGGGCGGACGGGGTGGAACTGCACCAGGAGCGGTTCGGTCCGCCGCCGATTCGGGACGGGCGGCCGTTCACGGTCCAGTGGGGCCGGGGCGGGCGGGTGCTGGAGGTTCCGGCCGACCGGAGCGTGCTCGAGGTGGTGGCCGAGGCGGACCCCGCGGTGCCCTATTCCTGCCGCCAGGGGTTCTGCACCACCTGCAAGGTGCGGGTGCTGGCGGGGACGGTCGATCACCGCGATTCCGTGCTCAACGACGCACAGCGGTCGCAGGGGGACATGCTGATCTGCGTCTCGCGCGCGGATCGCGGTGAACGACTCGTCCTCGACGTGGAATCAGCTGCGGTGCGGGCTGATTCGCGTCGACCTCAGCGGGCCAGGCTGGCGCGGGCGATACCGAAGCGCATCAGGGCGGGCGGGGTGAGGCGGCTGCCGTAGTAGGCCGCCCACGCCTCCGGGGTGACCGGGACGACGGCCCGATTGCGCCGCACCGCACGCACGATCGCGGTCGCCACCTTCGACGGCGGATAGCGGCGCAGGCGGTAGAGCGTGTCGAACAGCTGCTGCCGGAACTCCTCCTGCTCGCCGCGCAGGCCCGAGAACTCCGTCGTGCGCACGATATTGGTGTGCACGATGCCGGGACATACGGTGGTGACCCCGATTCCGGCCGAGGCCAGTTCGGCGCGCAGGCAGTCGGAGAACATGAAGACCGCCGACTTGCTGGTGGAGTAGGCGCTGAACCCCTGCTGCGGCGTATAGGCCGCCATGCTGGAGACATTCACGATGTGCCCGCCCAGTCCGCGCTCGGCCATCAGCTTTCCGAACGCCCGGGAACCGTTCACCACCCCGAACAGGTTGATGTCGATGACCCGCCGGAAGCTCTCGCTGGGCGTGCGCAGGAACGGTGCGGCCTGCCCGACCCCGGCATTGTTGACCACCACATCGGGTACGCCGTGCCGCCGCGCCACCTCCTCGGCATGCGCGCGCACGGCCTCCTCGTCGGCGACATCCAGCTGATACGGGAAGGCGGTCCCGCCGAATTCGGCAATGGCCGAGGCGGTGTCGTGCACGGCCGTCGGGTCGATATCCGACACCACCACCTCCGCGCCCGCCCGCGCGAATGCCAGCGCGGTCTCCCGGCCGATCCCGGATCCCGCGCCGGTCACCACGACCAGGTGATCGTCGAAGTCCCGCTTGCGCCGCCGCCCCACCTCGGCCCGCCGCAGCTCGCGCGCCTGCGCGCCACCCGAGACCGCGTCGATGAGCTGAATCGTGGCCTGCGCCAGCGCTTCCGGATGCGAGTACGGCACCCAGTGCCCGGCTTTCAGATCCCGCCGCCACAGCTGATCGGTCCAGCGCTGCTCGTCGTCGAACACCGAAGGCCGCACGGCCGGATCGTATTTCGCGACGATCAGCTGCACCGGCACCTTGGTGTGCCGCTCCCGCGCCGTGAACAGTTTGGCCACCACCAGATTCGCGCGGTACACGCCCAGCCCGTTCACGGCGTCCTCGGCGAAGGTGTCCGCCAGCGTGACCCGCTCCCCGGGCGTCCCCTGCGCCAGGCGCAGACCGAGCCGGAAACCCTGCTCGCGCAATCCTCTTCGCATGAGCGGCGGCATCATCGGCGACATGAACGCGAACTGGTAGGCCACCGATGCCAGCTGCGCCAGCGGACCCGCCAGATTGCCCGGCGTCGGCCGGGTGAATCGGCGGCGCGCCCACCGGCCCGCATGATCGAGGTTCGGCCCGGACACCGAGGTGAACGAGGCGATGCGCTGCTCGGCATCGGGTTCGCACACGGCATCCCAGGCGGTGACCGACCCCCAGTCGTGGGCGAGCACATGCACCGGCGCGTCCGGGCTCACCGCGTCGATGACGGCGAAGAGGTCGGTGGCCAGCTCCGAGATCCGGAAGGCGCGACTGTCGGCGGGCACCGTGCTGCGGCCGTGCCCGCGGCTGTCGTAGGTCACCAGGTGGAACCGATCCGCCAGGTGCGGAATCACGTTGTCCCACAGTCGATGGGAGTCGGGCCATCCGTGCACCAGCACGATGGTGGGTCCGTCGGGCGTGCCCTGCTCGTAGACGGCGAGATCGATCTCGCCGTTGCGTACGAAGCGTTCCCGGGTTTCGATGTGCGGCGTCATTGCTGCTCTCCCTCGACCTAACTGTCTCGGACAGTTGTGCTGGGTTCAGCGTGCGCCCGACGGACCACGGTGTCAATGGGTGAAGGAACCCGCCGGAGCCAGCGGCACCACCACGCTCGACGGCCACACCGCATTGCGCTGCACCTGCTGCGAGGTGCCCAGCAGCCGGGGCAGATCCGTCGGAATCGGCATGGTGGACGGGAAGGTCCCCGTCGTGATCCGCACGCGCAGTGCGTGTCCC
Organism: Nocardia acididurans; assembly: GCF_016741815.1. Lineage (GTDB taxonomy): Bacteria > Actinomycetota > Actinomycetes > Mycobacteriales > Mycobacteriaceae > Nocardia > Nocardia acididurans. The sequence continues at coordinate 262,894 of NZ_JAERRJ010000002.1, read as the reverse complement.
GGCTCCAGGCGATGGAAGGCGGGCCGCAGCTTGATCTCCAGCTTCGTCACCTCACCAGGCGTCAGCAGCTGCTCGGTCTCCTTGGTGATGACGTGCTCCGGCGCGTACACGGTGCCATCGGCTGTGCGCCAGGTCTTCTCGTCGTTGAGGGTGCGCTGACTCGCCAATTGTGAACCGCCCGTGATGTTCACGACGCTGCCGTCCGGCGCGACATCGTCCAGCCACACCTGGAAGGCCGCGTCGGTGCCCGTCGACGAGGCGTACAGGGTGACGCTCGACGGCCCGGCCAGCATGGTCGGCTCGCTCACCGGATCCATGGTGTAGCGCAGTCCCGCCGTCGGCTCCTGCACCAGTTCGGTGCACGGGTTGTAGGCGTTGAAGATCCGGAACACGAAGTCCAGCAGGCCACCGGTGTACTGGGCCAGCGTCTGCCGGTTGCAGATGTTGTCGATGCCGGAGTAGTCGATGCGATCCGCACCGTCTGTGGCGCCGGGCTTCTGGGCGCTGAGCCGGTTGCCGTCGAACCAGCGCTCGGTGACGGCGGCCTGCTCGAACGGATAGCGCGCGGTATCGGCGGCATTGTTGTTCGCGTCGATGACGTGCAGCGGGGTATCGGTGCGGTCGATGCCGTTGTCGATATCCTTGAGCCAGCGGTCGAACCACGCGAGGGTGATCATGTTCGTATCCAGGCGCGAACCCGGGCCGACCCCCAACCCGACGTGATACCAAGGACCCATGAGCAATTGGTAGCGGCCGTCGGCCCGCTGGTTCGGATCCATGGGCGCGAACTGGTCCCGCCCGGCCGCCAGATTCTGCAGCTGCGAGTAATTGCGCAGCGGGCCCTCCTGATACAGATCCCAGAAGCCGCCCACCTGGTACATGGCAATGCCCTTGTCCACCAGGTTGTTCAGATCGGTTTCGAAGCGGCGTTCCTGCCACCACTCGGTGTCGTAGGCCAGCGGACCGCCCAGGTACGCCTCGATCAGCAGCTTGATGGTGCTGTCCGAGGACACCAGCGCCTGCAGGTGATCCACCAGCGACCGCACGAAGGTCTGCGGTGAGACGACCGCGGTCATGAACGGCCCGATGAGGCTCATATACGGCACCATCACCGAGATGGCCGTCAGCAGCAGCGGGCTCATCAGACCGTCGTGGCCGAGCACCTCGTTGAAGATATTGTTCGGCATCGCCATGGGCACAATGGCTTTCAGCGGCGAGTTCGGGCCCACCGATTCGGCGGTGCGCAGCGCGGTCAGCGCCGGGAACGAATACCCGTACATGCCGACCTTGCCGTTGGAACCGGGCAGGTTCGCCGCCCAGTCCACCAGTTGCACGCCGTCCAGGCCGTCCTGCTTGGAGGCCGGGTTCCACGCGCCGGTCGAACCGCCGGTGCCGCGGATATCGGCGATCACCTCGATATAGCCGTGCCGCACCAGCACGTCCTGCGCGCTGGTGGCCTGATTGATCACGCGCCGAACATCTTTGAGCTGATCCGGCAGCGGGATGCGCAGCTCGTCGATCACGCTGGTGAGCGCGGCGGCCAGCGCGCTCGAGAGCGCGCCGTAGGTGGTGAAGTTGACGACCACCGGGAATTCGCCGGTCGCGCGCTGCCCGGTCGCGGGATCGGTCGGATACCGCACCTCGGCCTGGATCTGGGTGCCGTCGGACAGCGGAACCACATGTCCCAGTTCATATCCCACGCCGTACTGCTCGGGAGTGGGCTGATAGTCGGCCGGCAGACCGAAGTTCGCGGGTGCGGTCGGCACCGGTCCGGCATTCGGGACCGCGCCCGCCGGGGTGGTGTAGGAAACGATCACCGTGAGCGCGGACAGCCCCGCCACGGCGAGCGGGACGAGGCGGCCGCGCCGATGCGGCCGGGACTTGCTTCTCAACGATCTACCTCTGCGGATGGTCGGGAGGGCCGCACGGCATGCACCGGCACAGGACCTCTTCGTCGGAATTCAGCACACCGCACAGCCGGGTGGCCGGGGTACCGGCAATCGCCCGGAGGCGGGACCGCCGGTTTGTGTAATCGACCAACGGCCCGGCGGCGGGGTGGTCGGCGCACAGCACAACGGCCCAGCTGCCGGGCAGCTGAGCCGTCGCGAAGGTCCGGCGGGGTGGGATTACGGCGCGAAACAGGCGGATTCGAGCCGCCGCGCGATCCGCGCCGCCGACAGGGTCATGGCATCGGTGGGCCGATGCGGATCCAGCCCGGTCAGCTCGTGCACCCGGGTCAACCGGTAGGTGACCGTATTGCGGTGGATGTTGAGGATTCGCGCCGTGGCCAGCTGATTGAACCCGCTGTCCACGAACACCTCCAGGGTCTCCGCCAGCAGCGGCTGCGGATCCAGCGGAGCCAGCACCGCCGCCAGCCCGCTCCGCGCCGCCCCGCCCGCGGCCACCGTGTACTCGAACATGAGATCCGACCGACGGCACACCGGATGCGACCGAGCCAGGCACCGCCCCAGCTCGGACAGAATCCGCGCCTCCGCGAACAACGCCGGAACATCCGCCCGCGACGGCGTCACCGCCACACCCACCCAGAACGGCGCGGGACTCGCGTTGCGCGCTCCCGCCTTCGAAACCGCCTGCGCCGCAGCCTTAGCGGCGGGTTGCCCGGTGGCCGCCTGCGGGGTGGGTTGCGCCGCACCGGGTTTCCCGGACTGCGGGGACGCGGTCGCCGCGGCGGCGTACTTGGCCGGAATCGCTTTCGCGGACCCGTCCGCCGCCACCCCGGGCAGTCGACTGGTGAGGGCCGCGATGGTGGCGGTGCCGTCGTCACCGGGCTGCAGTGGGAGCAGTGCCGTCCAGCCGCCGCTGTCCAGGCGCAGGAACACGCCCGGGATCGCCTCCACCCGGTGCCGCAGTTCACTGGTGTCGGAACTGCGGGCCGCGCCGAGGCGGAACACCGCGATGACGAAGGCGTCCGGCACCGCGATGGCCGGTTCGTCCGCCCACTCGATCGGGTCGCGGCCGGTGAGCAGAGCGTCGGCGATGGCGCGCCGGCGTTCCAGCAGTTCCCAGCGCGGATCGTGGGCCCGCTGCACGCAGGCCGTGGCGATGCGCGTGGTCACCAGGGTGATGTAGTTGAGCAGGGGCATGGCCGCGTCGGTGAGCAGTTCGCGGTCACCCTCGTCGGCGGCTGCGCGCAGCCGCGACCAGATGAAGTCGGCTCCGATCCGGTAGCGGTCCAGCACCTGGTCGAGCGGCTCGCCGTCGCGGACCCGGCCCAGCGCGATCTCCACCACCTCGCGGGTCTCGTCCTCGCAGGGCAGCTGCCCGGTACGCAGATAGTCGAAGAACAGATCCACATTGAGCTTGGACCCGCGCTCGAATCCGCTGGCCACCAGGGTCTGCGGCAGATTCTGGTACGGGGGCAGCGCGGTGCTGGTGAACTCCTCGCGGACCACGACGGCACGGCGATAGAGCTCTTCGAGGGCCCGGTCCCGGGTTCGCGCCTGCATAACTCTCCTACTACGCGTACAGCGAGTCGATAGTAGCCGCGTAGGCGGTAGCTATCGGTTTGCGCCTCAGTTTTCCGGTAGCCGTGAGGCAATCGCTGCCCGGGGTCCACACCTCCGGCAGCACCGCGAACTTCTTGATCTGTTCCACCCGGGAGAGCTTGGAGTTCGCCACATCGATGCCCTCCTGCAGGGCTTTGAGCACGATCGGGTCCTGGGCCAGCGCGGGCAGACTCCGATCCGATAGCTGATGCCGCTCGGCGAAGGCCGCGACCAGATCGGGATCCAGGCAGATCAGCGCGGTGTTGTAGTGCCGCGCCTCCCCGATGGCGACCACCGTGCCCGCCAGCGGGCAGCTCTCGGTGATCGTGTTCTCGATATTGGTGGGCGACATGTTCTTGCCGGCCGCGCTGATGATCAGCTCCTTCTTGCGGTCGACGATCTTCAGGAAGCCCTCGGCGTCGATCTCGCCGATATCGCCGGTGTGCAGCCAGCCGTCGGCGTCCAGGGCCTCGGCCGTCTTCTCCGGGGCATTGCGGTAGCCGCGCATGACCATGCGCCCGCGGATGAGCACCTCGCCGTCCTCGGCGATGCGCACCTCGGAACCGGGCACCGCCGTGCCGACCGTACCGATCTTGATGCGTTCCGGGCGGCTGACCGTCGCCGCGGCCGTACATTCGGTCATGCCGTACCCCTCGCACAACGGCAGACCGAGACCGAGGAAGAACTCGTGGGTATCGCGGGGGATGGGCGCGGAGCCGGTGACCGCGATCCGCACCTTGTCCAGCCCCAGGCGTTCCCGGATGGTGGCCAGCACCAGGCGATCGGCCAGCCGGAACTGTGCCGTTTGCACGAAGTTCTGGGTCCTGCCGTCGGATACGGCGCGGGCGCGGGCGCGACCGGTGCCGATCGCCCAGAACACGAGTGCGCGGCGGACCGGGCTGGGCTCGGCGGCGAAGCGTTCCTCCAGTGCCGCTTTGACTTTCACCCACACCCGGGGCACACCCAGGAACACCGACGGATGCACCTCGGCGAGCGCGTCGGCGACCTGCTTGAGATCCGGCACGGTGGTGACCTGGCCGCCGGTCAGCAGCGAAAGATAGTGCGCGAACCAGCGATTGGCGGCGTGCGCGTCCGGCAGGTACGACACCACCCGGTCGGTGCTGTCGCCGCCGCCGAGTTCGTCCACCACGCGGGCGTTCACGATGAAATTCGTATGGGTGAGCTCCACGCCCTTGGGCGGGCCGGTGGTGCCCGAGGTGTAGACGATGGTCAGCAGATCCTCGGGATCGACCGCGCGCCAGGTCTTCTCGAAGTCGAAGTCCTCGTTCCCGGTGGCGGCCAGCTCGCTCAGCGCGATGGTGCCCGCGGGCGCGCCGTCCACGCAGATCACGTGCTCGACCGGAGAGCCTTGCGCGGCAGCCTTTTCCACCGCCGCCAGCACCTGCGGCGCGAACTGCTCCTCACAGATCACGGCCTTGTTGCCGGCATTGCCGAACTGGTAGACCAGCAGATCCACCGGATTGGTGTTGTACACCGAGAACGGGGTCGCGCCGGTGTGCAGGATCGCGGTGTCGCAGAGATGGAACTCGGGGCGGTTGGTCATCATCAGCGCGACCGTGTCGCCGTGCCCGATACCCAGGGCGGCCAGGCCGGTGGCCAGCTCCCGCACCCGCTGCCCGTATTCCTGCCAGGTGATCGCGGTCGCGCCGCCGAGGGTGCGCAGCGCGACCTCGTGCGGATAGCGTGCCACCTTGTCCTGGAACGCCTCGCACAGGGTGCGCGGTCCCGACGCCGTTGTAGAACTCACATCTACAGCAGACCGCACAAAGGCGGATCCAGGACAGTGGCAATCACGCAGATATCGTCGCTTTCGGTTGTGCAGATGACCAATCAGGCTGTGACGGGGGTATCAGCCGACGGGGGTTCGGTCACCGTGCGTTTCGGGCCGGTGAACCAGCGCCGCGCCGACGCGAACCACCAGATGGTAATCGCGCCCACCACGACCACCAGCGTGATCGGAGCGTAATTCACTGTGGTCCAAGTGAATTCGTCGTTCCACGGATAGCCGCGATCGTCCATCGGCAGGATGAACAGCAGGCTGATCGCCACGATCCAGATCAGCGCCACGACGCCGATCGGGCGATACCAGCCGCCCAGCTGCCACGGGCCGGTCCGGAACCGGCTGCCGTGCATCTGCCGCAGCAGGATCGGGATCCCGTAGGCGATGTAGAGGCCGATGGTGGCCACCGAGGTGGCGGCGGCGTACGCGGTGGGGGCGTTGGCCGCGGGCACCAGCATCGACGGGATCAGCAGTACGAAGGCGAAGAAGGAGATGAACAGCACCGCGTTCACCGGCACCTTGCGGGCCGAGAGCGTGCGCCACAGCGCCGAACCCGGCACCGCGCCGTCGCGGGAGAACGCGAACAGCATGCGCGAGGCCGAGGTGACCGAGGCGTAGCCGCAGAACAGCTGGGCGATGGCCGCGATGATCAGCAGCAGGCCCGACCAGAAGGAGTTCAGCGAGTTCTCCAGGATGTAGATCACCGGATAGCCGCTGTTCTTGGCCGGATCCAGGGCGTCGTCGAGATTCGGGATGGCGAAGGTGACCGCCATGATCAGCAGATAGCCCGCGACCGCCGACACGATGATGGTGTTGATGATGCCCTTGGCCGCCATGCGGGAGGCGTCGTGCGTTTCCTCGGACATATGCGCCGAGGCGTCGTAACCGGTGAAGGTGTACTGCGCGTGCAGCAGGCCGAGCAGGAAACTGAAGGCGACGCCGCCGAATCCGACCGCACTGTTGTCCACGGTTTCGGTGAAGACGAATCCGACGCTCTGATGCTCCTTCGCGCCGATGCCGAGCACGAGGACGAAGATCGCGACGCCGCCGACATGCCACCAGGCGGAGATATTGTTGATCACCGCGGACAGATGCGGGCCGATGGCGTTCAACACCGCGTGCAGGACGAGAATGACGGCGAACACCAAAAAGATTGCGGTGCGGTCGGTTCCGATGTCGATGCCGATCACATTCAGCACCACGGTGGTGAAAATCGCCGCGCCGTAATCGATCGCGGCGGTGACCGCGATCTGGCCGATCAGATTGAACCAGCCGGTGAACCAGCCCCAGACGGGGCCGCCGAGCTCGGCCGCCCACCAGTACAGGCCGCCGGAAGTCGGGTAGGCCGAGGCCAATTCGGCCATGGCCAGGCCCACGAAGAGCACCATGATCGAGACCAGTGGCCAGCCCCATGCCATGGTGATGGGGCCGCCGTTGGCCAGTCCGATGCCGTAGCTGGCGAGGCCGCCGGTCAGGATGGAGACAATGGTGAAACTGATGGCGAAATTGGAGAATCCCGACCAGGATCGGGCGAGTTCCTGTTTGTAGCCGAGTTCGGCCAGGCGGCGTTCGTCGTCGCCGGACGGGGGCTGGGTTTCGGTAATGCGTGCTCCCAGGTGTAAACGCTGCCCTCACACAGCGTTTGCCAGGAGATCAGTGTGAAGTAAAGCCGGGTCAACCGCACGGCAAAGTGGCAATGATCTTGGTGGACAACGTGATTCACAACATTCGTGATCCACGGGCGGCGTATCGTGTTAGCACGACGAGGACCGCCGGAACCCGACCGGGCCGTCCGATCGGGTAGTGGCGCGGGCGTACGAGGAGCCAGCGGTGATCACCCCAACTACCAGCGGAGTTCTGGACTACATCAGAGCAGAGGCCGTCGAATACGTCGATATTCGATTCTGCGACGTCCCCGGTATTCAGCAGCATTTCTCCGTCCCCGCAACAATGTTCGGCGAAGAACTCGTCGACGACGGCATCGCCTTCGACGGCTCGTCGGTGCGCGGCTTCCAGGCCATCCACGAATCCGACATGCTGCTGCTGCCCGACCTGAGCACCTGCCGCCTGGACCCGTTCCGCATCGCCAAAACCCTCAATATCAACTGCTTCGTCCACGACCCGCACACCCGCGAGGCCTACAGCCGCGACCCCCGCAATGTCGCCCGCAAGGCCGAGGAATACCTGCGCAGCACCGCCATCGCCGACACCGCCTACTTCGGCCCCGAAGCCGAGTTCTACATCTTCGACTCCGTCCGCTACGACACCCGCATGAATCGCGCCTTCTACGAAGTGGATTCGGCCTCCGCCGACTGGAACACCGGCGCCAAGCTCAATGCCGACGGCACCCCCAACCGCGGCTACAAGGTCCGCCCCAAAGGCGGCTACTTCCCCGTCGCCCCCTATGACGCCGACGTCGACCTCCGCGACGTCATGTGCACCCACCTCCAGAACGCCGGATTCGATCTGGAGAAGGGCCACCACGAGGTGGGCACCGCGGGCCAGGCCGAAATCAACTACAAATACAACACTCTGCTGGCCGCCGCCGACGATCTCCAGCTCTACAAATACATCATCAAGAACACCGCCTGGGCAGGTGGCAAAACCGTCACCTTCATGCCCAAACCCCTCTTCGGCGACAACGGCTCCGGCATGCACGTCCACCAATCCCTCTGGAAGGACGGCACCCCCCTCTTCTACGACGAAGCCGGCTACGCGGGCCTGTCCGACCTCGCCCGCCACTACATCGGCGGCCTCCTCCACCACGCCCCCTCCCTGCTGGCCTTCACCAACCCCACCGTGAACTCCTACAAGCGCCTGGTCCCCGGCTTCGAAGCCCCCGTGAATCTCGTCTACAGCCAACGGAACCGCTCCGCCGCGGTCCGAATCCCCGTGACAGGCACCAACGCCAACGCCAAACGCCTCGAATTCCGCTGCCCCGACTCCTCCGGCAACCCCTACCTCGCCTTCGCCGCGATGATGATGGCCGGCCTCGACGGCATCACCAACAAAATGGAACCCGCCATCCCCATCGACAAAGACCTCTACGAACTGACCCCCGAAGAATCCGCCGAGGTGATCCAAACCCCCGCCAGCCTCGCCGCCGTCATCGACCGCCTCGAGGCCGACCACGAATACCTCACCCAGGGCGGCGTCTTCACCGAAGACCTCCTCGAAACCTGGATCCGCCTCAAACGAGACACCGAGATAGCCGAAATCAACGCCCGCCCCCACCCCTACGAATTCGAGATCTACTTCGACGTGTGATCCATCAGCGCCTCACGCGTTCCCACAGCCGCAGGTAGACCTCCGCGCCGTGGAACACGTCGGCCATGATCTGCGGACCGCCGAGGACACGGACGGCTTCGAGCCAGTCGGCGTAGGTTCCGTAGGTCGCCGTGCCGTCGGTGTTGAGGTCGAAAACGCGCTCGCCCCAGCGTTCCCGGTCGAAGGTCACCCGGCCGTCGTAGGAGGTGAAGGGATACTGGATCGTGCCGGGGCCGGGTGCCGCGCCCTGGCCGGCGATGCCGTTCATATCCGAGCCGAATCCGAATCCGAAGTCCGCCTCCGGGCGGGGCAGGGTGCGGGCCGTACGCCAGGCGCGCACGAAGCTCGCGGGTTCGCCGGCATAGGGCGTCACGAAACCGCCTGCGGCGTAGATTCTTTCGGTGGTCTTCTCCGAATCCCAGCCGTGCGAGGACAGCACGCCGGGGTATCCGCGCTGCTCGATGATGGTCATGACCTCGTCGGCCGTGGCCTCGCTCAGATGATCCACTTCGATGAGAAAGCCGTGGTCGATCATCCTGTTGATCAGATACGCGCCCAGGTCGGTCAGTCCGCGTGCGTTGCAGTGTGACCCGGCCGGGTAGAGCGGCAGCGGGGTGCCGCCGAGCAACGGTCCGGTGAGGTTGCCGAGGAACTGGTTGAGATGTCCGGCGATGGGCACCGAGGGCTGGGTGCTGTCGTGCTCGGGCCCGGAGCAGGGCTGGACATTCCAGAATGTGCCGGTCTGCATGAAGTTTCCTGCGTTCACCAGCAGGCCGGTGACGTCGTGGTCCATTTTCGTGCCGCCGAAGGCGTTGTCGAATTTGTGCACGGGGAAGAAGCTGCTGACCCCGATTCCGCGAAGTTCGGTGAGCCAGCGGTCGATATCGGCCCGGGTGCATTCGGGTTGTCCGAGGAACACCCCGCAGCCCATGGGATTGGACAGTTCCATGCCCAGGACCACCGCGAGCTTGCCGGACGCGGCGACCCGGCGCGCATCGGCCGGATCGGTGACGATGCGGAAAAAACCCGCCCCGGGGCCACCGGCCTGAGCGTCGATGTAGTCCTGCAGCGCGCGCAGACCGGCGGCCTGGGTGCGTACCGAAGCCATATCGTCACAAGGGTTTCGGCGATCGGTCATCATGGCGCACAGTGATTCGTTGTCGACCAGATCGACCGTCATCACCCGCAGCCCGGCTTTCCAGGCGCGCTCGATACTGGTCCAGTAGGCGCCTTCGGCGGTGAGCACGGAGGGTTTCGGCCAGTCCCGGAAGGTGGGCCAGCCCTGGGTGTCGGAATCGTGGAACGGCTCGCCGTAGTCGAGGAAGTCCGCGATCACACCGTTGGTGCCGGTGCGGTATCGGTCGCAGTCGGGCAGTGCGTAGGCGACTCCGAAGCGATGCCAGGGGCGTCCGCAGTGGAAGTTGCCGCCCATGAATTCGTAGGCGGTGATGTGTGCGTGCGCGTCGATGGTGCCGCGGATCGAACCGTCGGCGCCGGTGCCGGGGTCCGGGGTGCCGACGGCGCCGGTCTGCGCCTCGGGAAAGTCCGCACAGCCGGTATCGGGGGTGAAGGTGACGGGTGTGCGGGTTCCGGTGGTGGCATTGGTGAGCGTGAATCCGCTTGCGCCGGAACCGGTTACGGTCCATACGGCGGCGTCCGACGGAGTCCGGGCGGGGCGGATCGACCCCGATGAGGCTTCCAGCACCACATGATCGCGCCCGTAGAGCAGGTATTCGCCGAGCGCGGTCGCGCGCATCCGGTACGGCCCGGAGGCCGGAACCACTGCGCCGGTGGGCGTTTCGATCCGGTAGCAGCCATTGACCAGCGAATAGCGGGTCTGCTGCGGATCCGCGGCGGCCGGGCCGGTGCCGGAGCTCGTGAGGCTCGCGACCACGAACACGGTGGCGAGTAGCGGGAGGGCCTTCGAAGGCGCTCGCCCCCGGCGAGAGATGGTGAAACGCAAGGTAACTCATTTCTGAACTGAAGACATTTCAGATTGCGCGCCCAAAATACTATGGAACATAGTTTTTTACCATCGGTTCAGGCCGTGAACGGGTACACCGCGACCGCGCTGAGCCCGACGACCACCACCGATGCGACCGGCGCCAGCAACATCGTCGCGAGCAGCGCCGCAGTCGCCGAGCGCCGTGACGCCGAACTCGATTCCGGTGCGGCGGAAAGGCATTCGAGTCGCGCCGCCAGCGATTCGTCGATCAGGGCCAGTGGCGACATGGGCGCGCTCACTCCGTATGTGGCCACCGTCCGCAGTGCGGCGTGGAGCGCCTGCGGGTCGGTCGCGGCCGCGGCCGCGCGATCGGCCGCCAATTCGACCAGGGTCGCCACCGCGGCAGGAGCCTTGGCGAACAGCGGGATCCACGGGAAAGCTCCGGCAAGCACCTGGCACCCGCCGAGAATGTGGTGGTGAAATCCGCGCAGATGCGCGCGCTCGTGGGCCAGCACGGCATGCCACTGCGCGTCGGTCAGGCAGTGGGTCAGGCCGTCGGTCACCACGACATACCCCCGGCGCCCGGCGACGCTGTACGCCAACGGGATCGGGTGATCGAGGCGGACCACACCCGTACCGGGATCGGCGCGTCCCAGGATGCCGACCAGTTCCTCGTGCCGTCGGCGACTGGCCGCGCCACGCCCATGATGTCCGATGGCGATCCGCGTCAACTGCCCGATCGGCACGACGGCGCCGACCACCGCGAGCGGTATGAGCAGGCTCGCCGTCGCCGTGACCACGATCGGCTCGACCTCGGCCAGACTTCGCACCACGGCACCCGCACGCAGATTCCCCGGCGGATCACCGGGCCACGCCAGCGCGATCAACGCCAGCGCGGCACAGCCGATGGTGGCGGCGATCGCGCCCAGCCAGGCCGCCATCCCCATCGCCGGAGCGGCGCCGAAGTCGGCCCGCCTCAGCACTGCGGGCCCGATCAGCGCCAGTGCCGCACCCGCCGCCAGCAGCGCGGTGATCAGGATCATGCGCGAGACTCGCCCCCGGACAGTCCCTCGCGTAGCGCCTCGACCTCACGCGCACTGGCGGTACGCGCCAGATGCAGTAGCACCGCGGGCGCATCGGGGCTGGCATCGAGAATTTCCCGCAGCAGATCGGTTGTCGCTTCGGCTCGAGTGCGACTGGGCCGATACACATAGGACCGGCTCACCTTCTCCCGGCGCACCCACCCCTTCTCCCAGAGATGCGTGACAACCGTCAGAACAGTGGTGTAGGCGGGAACCCGCTGCGCGGTGCCCAGCCGATCGACCAGATCATGCACCGACAACGGCTCCGGCGACTCCCACAGCACAGCCATAGCCCTGCTCTCGAGCGCACCCAGCCTCCGCACAGCAGCCTCCACCGTCCTCGTCGCCACGCCATCCAGCCGGGCGGCGTCCGCATAACCTACTATCTCCCATAGTTTTTCGCGCGAAGTAGCGGTGGGTGGACCGCATTACCCGGGGCGTAATCGACTTCGTGCGCGGCGGCGCAGATGCTGGAGGCATGAGCGAATACGAGAGCATTGCACAGCGGTACATCGACAGCTGGAACGAAACGGACGCGGACAAGCGGCGGGCGTTGATCGACGAGTTGTATACGGCGGATGTGGTTTTCACCGATCCGCTGGTGGAACTTGTCGGGGTCGAGGCGCTCGACGCCATGGTCGCGGGGGCGCAGCAGCAGTTCGCCGGGCTGGTGTTCGGGCTGGGGGCGGTGGACGGGCATCACGATATCGCGCGGTTCACTTGGGCTTTGGGAGCGCCGGGGGCGGCGGAGCCGCTGGTGGTCGGGTTCGATGTGATCACCGTGCAGATGGGGAGGATCAGCCGGGTGGCGGGGTTCCTCGACAAGGTGCCGGGCTGATCGGTGAGGTGGAGCCGACCGTTGGGCATCGCGAATGTGGTTGTGGCGCAGGGCGGTCGGTTTCCGCAGGTGGGGCAGTCATGTGTCCGAGGTTCAAACTATGATGTTGGACTCAGTGGGGGTGTGCGTCTGCCGGGTCGCCATACGATTCGGGGTTGGCGTATGAGGAAGGCGAATTGGCCATGGATCGAGAAGCGTTCGTCCATGTGATGAACGAGGCGAGCGGCCTGCTGGAGGCGGGGGACGCCGCGGGGGCGCTGGCGCGATTGACGGCCTTCGACGACGGGCTGGTGGAACAGCCTGATCCGCAGGATTACGGGTGGATCGTGTCCTATCGGTTCCGGTCCGCCTTCGGGGCGGGGGATTTCGCGCAGGCGCTGCAGATCGCCGAGAACGGGCCGGCGCGGTTCGCGGCCGATATTCCCTCGGGGAGTATGGCGACGATGTACTCGATGGCGGTCGAGGCCGCCACGCAGCTCGGGCAGGCCGAGTCGGCGGTCGATATGGCCGATCGGTGTATCGCGTTGCGGCGGCAGGTGGGAACGCCGGACGAGGTGCTGATGGGAGCCATGACGGCGTGCACGCTGCTGGGGGATATCGAAAGATTCGATCTGGCACTGCGGTACGCGCATCTGCTCATCGCCGAGGGGGAGGGGTTCGAGAAGTACCGCGCCTACGGGTATTACGCGCTGTGTGCGGCGCTCGAGCACAAGGTGGGCGACAGTGCGTTCGCCACCCTCTGGGCCGGGCGTGAGTGGCTCGGCGGCGTGGACAATGAATTCGCCAGGGAGGCAAAGAACTACCTGGAGAATTCGCCGACCGTGAAAGAGCTCCTGGCCCAGCAACCGCTGGAGGGGCCGGGAGTTCCCGCGCCACCGCTGCCGCCGAGTGCGCCTGTGCACCTACCGCCGCCGGGACCGGCGAGCGCGCCTGTTCACCTACCACCGCCGGGACCGGTGAGCGCGCCCGCGCACCTACCGCCGCCGGGGCCGGACAGCATTCCGGTGCCCTTGCCGCCGCCCGGGGCCGCGGGCGGGCCGGTGCCGCTACCGCCACCCGCGAGCGGTGCGGTGGAACTTCCGCCGCCCGGTCCGGTGGACAGTCCGCTGACACCGGTGGATCCGTTCGGCGGGGCGGTGCCGCTGTCGTCGGCGGTGAACAGTCCCGCGCCGCAGGATCTTCCGCTCGACGCGCCGACACAGTATCTGCCGGTGTCCGGGGCGCTTCCCGTGGCGGGCAACCGGCCACCCGCGGATCAGTGCGCGGGCGGTGAGACCGCGGACGCGTTGCTGGTGGCGGGGCGGTTCGGGGTGGCCGCCGCCGCGTATCGGGCGCTCATCGACGAGGCACTGGGCACCGGGCGGCCGGATCTGATGATCATGGGCAAGGCGGTGCTCGGGCTGCTGCAGGCGCTGATCTTCGACAATCGGATACCCGAGGCGCATGCCATCTGGATCGACGAGTCGGCGGCGACCGCCATCGGTATCCAGGCCATCGAACGCGGGCAGACCTCACTGCACGACCTGTTCGGCTACCGGTTGATCGAGGCGTATCTGCATTCCCTGGCCATCAGCGACCGCGACGGCGCGATCCAGGCCGTCAACACCATCATGGGCACCTGCATCGAATACGCCTTCGACAAGGAGCGCGAAGTGGTGCCGGGGATGATCAACAACTGGCGGCGGCACCTCATCGAGATCTTCGACGACAATCCGCCGCCCGAGGTGTTCGCACCGGTCGAGATGGCCGAAAGGCGTTGGGGGCAGCCCGTTCCGCTCGGCCCGCTGTACTGGTCGCGCCCGTCCCCGTGGGTCGTCGACTGGCGCTGAGCCGTCGGCTCCTAGACTGCGGGCATGGCATCGGTGGAGATCTGGCACAACCCGAAATGCTCGAAGAGTCGCGCCGCCAAGGCTGTCCTCGACGACGGCGGGGCCGACTACACCGAGCGCCGCTACCTCGACAACCCGCCCAGCGCCGCTGAAATCCGGGACGTGCTGGGCAAACTCGGCCTCGAACCGTGGGATATCACCCGCACCGCCGAAGCCGAGGCCAAGGAACTGGGCGTCGCCGCCTGGGGCCGCACCGCCGCCGACCGCGACCGCTGGATCGAAGCCCTCGCCGCGCATCCGCGACTGATCCAGCGGCCCATCGTGCTCACCGCCGACGGGCGGGCCGTCCTCGCTCGCGACGCGGACGGCCTCGACGCACTGCGCTGACCCGTCACGCCAGCCGGAACACCGGGAATCCCGGTGCGATATCGGCCAATTCGGCATCGGAGGCGTCCTTGGTGACACCCTCGAAGAAGCGGCCGACCTCCCAGCCCCACTTGTTCAGGTACTCGCGCAGCACCGGCAGCTTGTCCTCGTCGGCCAGCTCGGTGGCGGTGAACGTCTCGACCTTGCGGCCCAGGCGCAGCTCGCCCGCCGGAGTGACGCGCAGATTGCGCACCCACTGGGTCTGCCCGCGCGGGGCCACCAGGTAGCGCGCGCCGTCCTCGGTCTTCAGCACGTTCACCATGGTGGTGCGCCACTCGCCGCTCGTGCGCCCGCGCACCGCCAGCAGACGGGAACCCAGGACGCTGATGCCCAGCTTGGGCAGCATGTTGAAGATGCGGTTCATGATCGGGTCCAGTCCGGAGGGGCCGATGTAGCGGGTGGCGGCGGTCTGCTTGTCCATGATGTCTTCCCTTCACTGCGAGAGCGGTGCTCTCTGTTGAGATCAGTGTGCACGATGCCGTCGCGCCGAGTCAAGAGCGGTGCTCTCGAAAAGTTTCGATGCTCTCGAATGTGGCAGACTGTGCCCATGAGCGTCGCCAAGAACGCCCGCGAACGGGCCCGCGCCGAGATCACCCGCGAGATCACCGATGCCGCCCGCCGCCGGCTCGCCGAGAGCGGCGCGGCCGCGCTGTCGCTGCGCGCCATCGCGCGCGAGATGGGCATGGTGTCCTCGGCGATCTACCGGTACTTCCCGAGCCGCGACGACCTGCTCACCGCGCTCATCATCGAGGCCTACGACGCCCTCGGCGCGGCGGTGGAAAACGGTGTGGCCCAATCGGATACGCCACGCGCGCAATGGCAGGGCGCGGCAGCCGCGGTCCGGGCGTGGGCCATCGCGCACCCGCACGAGTACGCGCTGCTCTACGGCTCCCCGGTGCCGGGATATCAGGCCCCCGAGGCCACCATCGGCCCCGCCTCGCGGACACCGGTCGCGGTACTCGGACTGGTCCACCGCGCCTGGGAGAGCGGCACTCTCACCCCCGCGTCGGAAACGCTCGCCTCCGACCTGGCGGCCCAGGCCGCAGCGGTCGCCGCGCTGGCCGCGCCCGGTGTGCCCGAGGCGGTGGTGGCCCGCCTGATCGTCGCCTGGACCCAGGTGTTCGGCGCGGTGAGTTTCGAACTCACCGGCCAATACGCCAACACCATGGACCCCGCGGGCCCGTTCTTCGACTACACCGTCGCCACCATGGCCGACCTCATCGGCCTGCGCGACTAGCCGTTCGTGAGGGGCTCCAACGGGAACGGCGGTGCCCCCACCCCGGCGATCCGCAGATCGCCCCAGGGATCGCGCTCCTGTAGGACGCCCGCGGTGGGCCGCCCGCCCGGCACCGTGAGAAACACCTGCCCCCGCCCCGGATCCGGCAGCTCGTTCGCCCCGGTCGCGGAAATCCGCCCGTACCAATGGAATTGGCCGTCGATCGGATCGAGATGCCCGTTCAATCGAGCCGTGACCAGCAGCTCCGCACCGGGTGCGTCCAGCATCGCGGGACCGGAATACTCCGGCGCGGGTTCGGCTTCCGCGGATTCGTCACGCGGTCTGCCGTCGGCTCCGGTGTCCGGAGGGCCGCCGTGCCCATGGTCGCGTGCCGATCGGCGCAGCGGCGATCGGGCGGTTCCGCGCCGGCGACGGCGCACCCCGCCCCACCTCACAGCAGCCCCTGCCGCCGCCAGATGCGCTTGCCGATCGACCCGATGAGCCCCTGCTTATCCAGGAACGCACCGAGATTCGCGGCCCCGATGCCGAGCGCCCGGCGGGAGTGCGGATTGGCGCGCGCCATGCGCCGGGCCGCCCGGCCGTCCTCGATCCCGGCGCGAACGTACATGTGCCAGTTGGTCATCAGATGCACGAACAGCGGAGCGGCCACCGCCACACACAGTTTCGTATAGGCCAGCTCCGCCCTCGACATATCAGGCACCCGCCGAGCCAGGGCGTCACGCGCGAACCCGATGTGCCGCGCCTCCTCGGTGACGTGAATCCGCATGGCGCGCGCCACGATCGGCTGCAGCTGCGGGTCGTCGAGGGTGCGCCGCTGGATGGCGTCGAAGATCTCCTCGCCGACCAGTGCGCCCACCCACACCATGGGTCCGCGCAGGAACTGCTGCAGTGAGCTGATCACCAGTCGCTCATAGCGATTCGGCCAGTACGGCCGGGCTTCGATGCGTTCGATGAGCCTGCCGAACATCATCATGTGCCGGCATTCGTCACCCATCTCGGTGAGGGTGTAGTGCGCGTGCCGGGAGGTCGGATCATCGGCCATGAGCTCGCGCAGCAGCAGCCGGTTGAGCAGGTTCTCGAACCAGATGCCCACCGAGAGCACATTGGCCAGCTCCTGCCGGGACAGTTCGCGGCGCTGCTCGTCGGTCATGGCCTCCCAGAGCGCGGTGCCGTAGAGCGAGACCACCTCGGGTGGCAGGAAGAGTTTGTCGGGGTCCAGCGGTGCGTTCCAGTCGAGGTCGACCACGGGGTCGTAGGACTTCTTGACCGATCCGGTCAGCAAACGCTGTGCGAAGGATTCACGGGGGAGCAGTGCGGCATCGTCGCCCATGACGGCTCCTGACTCGAATAACTGATACAGGGTGTTACAGTCAGATTAGTGGTACAGGCTGTATCGGTCAACGAGAAATGAGTATCGTGATGCGGGTGACCGGAACCAGCGCACGAAAACAGTCCGCGGCCACCGACGGCCGCAGCACCCGCTGGAACGGCCACAAGGCCCGCCGCCGCGCCGATATGCTCGACGCCGCCCTCGCGGTCATCGAGGAGCACGGCGTCGAGATCTCGGTGCAGCAGATCGCCGACCGGCTGCACGTCCCGCGCCCGGTGGTCTACCGCCACTTCGACGGCCGCGCCGACCTCGACGAGCAAATCCGCCGCCACATCCTGGATTCACTACTCGCCGAACTACTTCCGCGCCTGCGCCCCGACGGCACCGTGCGCGACGCCGTGCGCGGCGCGGTGGGCACCTATGTCGGCTGGGTGGAACAGCATCCGAACCTGCACCGCTTCCTGGCCACCGCCGAACCGCAGGGCGAAGCCTCACCGGCCCTGGCGGGGGCCAAGAACCGCATCGGCGGGCAGCTCGCCGACATGTGGTCCGACACCCTCGAACGCTTCGGCATCGATCGGAATCGCGCCCGCCCCATGGCATTCGGTACTGTCGGCTTCGTCGACGGCGTCGTCAACAGCTGGCGGGCCGCCCCGACGCTCACCTCCGAACAGGTCGAGGGCATCCTCACCGAATCGGTGCTGTCGCTGCTCGAGGGCAATGCCCGCAGCCTCGACGTCCCGCTCACCCGCGACACCCTCGTCTCCGAAGTGATCAACCGCGTGCAGTCCCAGCGCGCCGGGTGAGCAGCGCGAAGCTGGAGTTCCACAGCCACTCCACCGGCCCGCGTTCGAAGCGGCGCAGCCAGAAGTGTGCGAAGACCAGCATGAACGCGCACACCACCAGGTACACCGCGACGGTGAACGGCACCCGCGAATTGGGCGAGACCGACTCGGCCAATCCCAGACCCCAGCCGTAGCAGATCGCGCCCGCCACCAGGTTCTGCAGGATGTAGCAGCTCAACGCCATCCGGCCGACCTCGGAGAAGCGGCGGCCCACCGGGCCCGGAGACGGACGGCGCAGGTAGAACTCGGCCACCAGGGCCAGAATGCCCAGCGCCACGAACGGCGCGATGCCGTATCGGGTGAACAGGATCAGATCGCCGCCGAAGAACACGCCCAGCGCCAGATCCAGCGGTGCGGCGATACCGAAGCCGATCACCATGAGCCGCTTGCGGATTCGCGCGCCCTCGGGCAGGAACACCCCGGCGCGGAACAGGCGCGCGCCCAGCAGGAACAGCGCGATAGACATCGGGAAGATCAGGATCGCCTCGGCCCGGAACATCAGCATGTTGTCCCAGCGGAACGCCACCAGATCCCAGAACGAGCCATCCGCATAGGGATTCGGATCCAGCCGTTCCGGCGGTCCCGAATTCGCCTGCGTATCAGCCTGACCCGCGGCCAGCGCCATGCCCACCGCCGCCAGCGTCAGCATGGCGGTGTGGATGCTCGCGGCCACGATCAGCCAGCGCCGCTGCGCCTTCTCACTCGTCGCCAGCACGTAGGCCACCACCAGACCGGTCAGCGCGTACCCCATGAGCACGTCGAATTCCGCGACCAGGAAGAAGTTCAGCAGACCGTCCAGGAACAGCAGCCCGGCCCGGATCGGATACTTGCCGGGCCACGCGCGCCCGCCCTTCACCGCCGACCGCTGCTGAATCGCCAGTCCGATACCGAACATGATCGTCAGCAGGCCCAGGAACTTGCCCTGCGCCAGCTGCTGGAGGAAACGCTCGATCCACAGCCACGCGCCGGACGGCTCGTCATCGCCGCCGATGTAGCCGATCAGCCCGGTGACATCGGTGAAGATCCAGATGTTCGTGCCGAGGGTGCCCAGAATCGCGATGCCGCGCAACACGTCGAGGGCCGCCAGCCGTCCGGAACGCGGCTGGGCGGGAACGGGATTCGACGCGAGATCCGCGTCCTTCGGCTCGACGGTGACGGCGCGATGCCTGCCCGTCGTCCCGGTGGTGACTGAGGCGCCCGGCCGTGCGGGCGCTGCGGAGGAAACCGGTTCGACCATGCCGATCATTGTTTCGTCCGGCCAGGTCAGCGCGGATCGCCCACGAGGACCATCGCGTATGCGACCAACGTATGACAACACTTCCGGGGGCCGGGGACCCCCGGTCGCGCCCGATTCGCACCGCCGTCGCCTAGGCTCGGGGCATGCAGCGCATTATCGGAATCGAGGTCGAGTACGGCATTTCCACGCCTGCCGAGCCGTCGGCCAACCCGATTCTCACATCCACCCAGGCCGTGCTCGCCTACGCCGCGGCGGAGGGTGTGCCGCGGGCCAAACGCACACGGTGGGATTACGAGGTGGAATCGCCGCTGCGCGACGCACGCGGATTCGATCTGGGACGGCTCAACGGACCGGCGCCGGTGATCGACGCCGACGAGGTCGGCGCGGCCAATATGATCCTCACCAACGGGGCCCGGCTCTACGTGGACCACGCGCATCCGGAGTACTCCGCGCCCGAGGTCACCGACCCGCTGGACGCGGTCATCTGGGACAAGGCCGGGGAGCGGGTCATGGAGGCCGCCGCACGCTACGCCTCCAGCGTGCCGGGCGCGCCGCGCATGCAGCTGTACAAGAACAATGTGGACGGCAAGGGCGCGTCCTACGGCACGCACGAGAACTACCTCATGAGCCGCGAGACGCCGTTCAACCAGATCATCGTCGGGTTGACGCCGTTCTTCGTGTCGCGGCAGGTCGTCTGCGGTTCCGGGCGCGTGGGCATCGGGCAGTCCGGTGACCAGCCCGGCTTCCAGCTCTCGCAGCGCGCGGACTACATCGAGGTCGAGGTCGGCCTGGAGACCACGCTCAAGCGCGGCATCATCAACACCCGCGACGAACCGCACGCCGACGCCGACAAGTACCGCCGCCTGCACGTCATCATCGGTGACGCGAACCTCGCGGAATGGTCCACCTACCTCAAGGTCGGCACCACCGCCCTGGTGCTCGATCTGATCGAGGCGGGCGAGGATCTCTCGGATCTGCAACTCGCACGCCCGGTGACCGCCGTGCACACCATCAGCCACGACCCCACCCTGCGCGCCACCGTCGCGCTGGCCGACGGCCGCGAACTGACCGGCCTTGCGCTGCAACGCATCTACCTCGACCGGGTCGAGAAGTACATGGACCGCATCGGCAACGACGATCCGCGCGTGCAGGACGTCATCGAAAAGTGGGCGCACGTCCTCGACCTGCTCGAGCGCGACCCCATGGAAACCGCCGACCTGCTGGACTGGACAGCGAAACTGCGCCTGCTGGAAGGCATGCGCAACCGTGAGGGCCTCACCTGGGCGGCCCCCAAACTGCATCTGGTCGACCTGCAGTACTCCGACGTGCGCCTCGACAAGGGCCTCTACAACCGGCTCGTCGCGCGCGGCTCCATGCAGCGCCTGGTCACCGAACAGCAGATCGTCGACGCCATGACCAACCCGCCCACCGACACCCGCGCCTACTTCCGCGGCGAATGCCTGCGCCGCTTCGGCGCGGATATCGCTGCGGCGAGCTGGGATTCGGTGATCTTCGACCTCGGCGGCGACTCCCTGGTCCGCATCCCCACCCTGGAACCCCGCCGCGGCACCAAGAGCCACGTCGGCAAACTCCTCGACGGCGCGCACACCGCCGCCGAACTGGTGCAGCAGCTCACGCACTGAGCACCGGGGCCGGTCCGCCTGTCGAAAGGCGAACCGGCCCTGCGCTATTCCCTGCTGTGAGCAGGCAATTCACCGAAATCGTTTGCTAGCATGCGCGAATGGGAACCGGGGAACAGGCACGCCTGTGGACCTCGGCGGCCAGCCCCCAGGTGGATCTGCTCGCGGCGCGGTTCGAGTCCTTCGAATTCGACAAGCACAGTCATGAGCAGCTGGCGGTCGGCGTTATCGAAGAGGGGGCCGAGGGACTGCATCTGACCGGGGGGAAGGTGGTGATTCCGGCTGGGCAGCTGGTGATCATCAACCCCGGGCAGGTGCATACCGGATTCGCCGCCGTCGAATCCGGGTGGCGGTATCGCATGTTCTACTTCGATACCGCGCTCGTCGCGGAGATCGCGGGCGAGCGGCTCGGGTCTCGGGACGTCTGGTTTCCCGATACCGTGGTCCGTGACGACGCGCTGTTCGCGGGCCTGCGGCACGCGCATCGCGAGCAGGAGCAGCCCACCGATCCGCTCACCGCGGAATCGTTGCTGCTCACCGGGTTGGGCGCGGTTCTCACCCGGCATGCCCTGCGCGGTGGTTCGGCCGGGCCGCCGGTGCTGCCACGGCTGGGCCTCGACGCCGCTCGCCAGATGTTGCACGATCGCTGGACCGAACCGGTCACCGTCGCCGAACTGACTGCGGCGGTGGGTATTCCGCGCGCGACCCTGATCAATGCCTTCCGCGCCGCCTACGGACTGCCGCCCCACGCCTATCTGCTGCGCCTGCGCGCCAACCGCGCCCGCCGCCTCCTGCTCGCCGGTGGTCAGCCCGCCGAGGTCGCCGTCGCCACCGGTTTCGCCGATCAAGCCCACCTGACCCGAATCTGCAAGCGCTACTTCGGCGTCACCCCCGGCGCGATCCGCCCCTGACCCGATTCGCTCGCGCGAGATTTTTGTTCAAGACCGCGCGGTGCCCTGATCGCCAGGCTTTGTCGCAGTTGGTGTGTGCGACGAAAGGCTGTGTGAGAAGCGATGATCTGGGCGATGGCGGTGCTGCCGCTGATAGTGGTGCTGGGGATGATCACCGGTCTGCGGCGGCCCGCGCACTGGGCGGCCCTCACCGGGGTGGGCGTGGCAGTACTGCTGATCGTGTGGCGGCCCGAATTCACGGTGACGAGTACAGGATTGGGTACCGGGGCGGGGGCCGCCGGCCTGCTGGTGCTCAATGCGGCGGCGGTGATGCTGCCCGGCGTGTATCTGAGTCAGGTGCTCGGACGCCGGGGAGTGCACGATTCACTGCGGGACTGGGTGCGGGCGCTGCCGCTGCCCGGACCGGCGAAGATCGCGCTCGTGGTGGCGGGCATCGCGCCGATGGTGGAGGCGCTCACCGGATTCGGCGTCTCACTGCTGGTGACCGTGCCGGTGCTGCTCGCGCTCGCACCGCCCGCGACGGCCCTGCGGCAGGCCATGCTGGGGATGAACATCATGCCGTGGGGAACCCTCGGGCTCGCCACCGCCATCGGCGCGTCGCTCACCGCGCTACCGGTCGGCACGCTGGGTACCGCCACCGCGCTGACCAGTGCGCTCGTCTTCCCGCTGGTGACCGCGTGGGCCGCCGTGCTGGCTCGGCCGCGGCAGCGGCTGCGCGCGGTGCTGGTGGCCGCGAGCGCGGGCGCGACCCTGTCGGCCGGGTTGCTGCTCTGGAATCGCCTGGGCGTCGTCGCACCGGCGGGCGTGCTGGCCGGATTGTTCACCACCGCAGCCGGATTGGCGCTGTGCGCACTGTGGCGGTCCCGGTCCACCAGCGTCCGCGTGATTCGATCGGGTGCGGACACTGCAAGCGGCGCACCCGAACTCGACATCGATTCGACGCGCTCCGCTGTGGGGTTCGATGCGGACTCATCCGGGACCGCGGCAGCCGTCTCGCGGTCCTCCGCGGGCTCCCGCTCCCTGGCCGTCCGTATCGCAGGAGAGTGGCGAACGCACGGTGGTCGTGTGGTGAACACCGTGGGGCGCAACGTAATCGGTGTGGCCGAACACACTCGGTCCACGGGTGGTCTGACGCCTCCGGGCTCGGTGCTTCGCGCCTACGGGCTGGTGCTCGGCGGAATCGCGGTGCTGCGCTTGGCGACTGCCGCCGGGGCGCCCACCCCGGCGGTACATGCGGGTGGAGCGAGTTTCGCGCTGCTGACCTCGCCCGGGTTGCCGCTGCTGGCGGCCGCGCTGCTGCTGGATCGAGGGCGGGTGCACCGGGCCGATGCTCGGGCCGCGCTGACCCGGGTGGCGCGGCCGCTGTTCGCGCTCAGCGGATTCGTGGTGCTGGGGCGGTTGATGGCCGACAGCGGGATGATCGCGCGGGTGGGTGCGGCGGTGGCCGACGCCCCGGAGCCGGTGGTGGCCTTGGCCGCGCCCGCGCTCGGCATGGTGAGCGGATTCGTGACCGGGTCGAATGTGGGCGGGAACGTGCTGATGATGCCGTTGCAGCAGCAGCTCGCGCCCGAGGGGCTGGGGACGTGGTTCGCGGCATTGCAGAACTGTGGTGCGGGGCATGCGGTGTTCACTTCGCTGCCGATGATCATGCTGATTCTGGCCGTGTCCGGTGAGCGGGCGCGGGAGGCGGGGATTTCCGAGCACACGCTGTTGCGCTTCGGGTTGCGGGTGGCGGCGGCGATCTATGCGCTTCTCGCATCGGCTGCGCTGCTGGCCGTGGCGTTCGGCTGACCACGCGCGCGCCCGCTGACCTCCACGGCGAGCGAGGTCCGGCTACTGGAGGTTTGCCGCGGGATGAACGGGGCGTGCCGTGCCGGATGTTTCGCGGATCTCCGCGGCGCGCCGTCGCCGTGGGCTTCCGGGAGATCACGGCCAACCCACATTGCGGTTTAATCCGGCATGTTGCGCCCGCTCATGGGTAGTGTTGTGGGACGAGCTTCGGATTTTCTCCGGAGCTCGCCGATGATCACAGAGGAGGTCGGCTGCTATGGCACAAGAGCAGACCAAGCGCACCGGTGGTGGCGACGAGGACGAGGGCCCCGAGGGCGCAGGCGCCGCCGGTCAGGAACGGCGCGAGAAACTGGCTGAGGAAACCGACGACCTGCTCGACGAGATCGACGACGTTCTGGAGGAGAACGCGGAGGACTTCGTGCGTGCGTACGTTCAGAAGGGCGGCCAGTGACACCAGGTGATCCCCTGCGGCTCCAGACGGGGTTCGCCCTCTCCTCCTTCTCCGAATATCTGCGGATGTACGCGCCGGAACTGTTGCCGGGCAACGGTTTCGGATCCGACGGTGCTCCGGTGCCGTCGGATCTCGCGCCGCACGGCACCACCATCGTCGCGGTCAGTTTCCGCGGCGGCGTGCTGATCGCGGGCGACCGTCGAGCCACTCAGGGCAATCTGCTGGCCAGCCGCGACATCGAGAAGGTGTACATCACCGACACCTTCTCGGCGGCCGGTATCGCGGGCACCGCGGGCATGGCGATCGAGATGATCCGCCTGTTCGCGGTGGAGCTCGAGTACTACGAGAAGATCGAGGGCGTGCCCCTGACCTTCGACGGCAAGGCCAACAAGCTGTCGAAGATGGTGCGCGACAATCTGCCCGCCGCCCTGCAGGGTCTGGCGGTGGTTCCGCTGCTCGTCGGCTTCGACCCCGACGCCCAGGATCCGGACAAATCCGGCCGCATCATCTCGTATGACGTGGTCGGCGGCCGCAGTGAAGAGCGTTTCGGCTACACCGCGGTCGGCTCCGGCTCCCTGTTCGCCAAGTCGTCGCTGAAGAAGACCTACCGTCGCGGCATCGACCAGGACCAGGCCCTGCGCATCGCGGTCGAGTCCCTGTTCGACGCCGCCGACGACGACACCGCCACCGGCGGTCCGGACACCATGCGCCGGATCTACCCGACCGCGGTCGCCATCGACGCCGAGGGCGCGGTGGAGGTCACCGACGAACAGCTCGAGGAGATCACGCGGACGATCGTGAGCGAGCGTTCCGCGCTGGCGGCTGAAGGGGGCGGCGAAGCATGACACTGCCGTATTACGCGTCGGCCGAACAGATCATGCGCGACAAGACCGAACTTGCGCGCAAGGGCATCGCACGGGGCCGCAGTGTCATCGTGCTCGTGTACGACAAAGGTGTGGTGTTCGTCGCCGAGAACCCTTCGGCGACACTGCACAAGGTGAGCGAGTTGTACGACCGCGTCGGTTTCGCCGCCGTCGGCAAGTACAACGAATTCGAGAGCCTGCGCCGCGGCGGCATCCTGCAGGCGGATCTGCGCGGGTACCAGTTCGACCGCCGGGACGTCACCGGCCGGTTCCTGGCCAACCTGTACGCGCAGAGCCTCGGCACCATCTTCACCGACCAGCTCAAGCCCTTCGAGGTGGAGATCTGCGTCGCCGAGGTGGGATATCCGGAGCAGGAGGCCAATTCGGTCCTGTACCGGATCAACTTCGACGGATCCATCGTCGACGAACGGGAATTCGTGGTGATGGGCGGCAACACCGACCCGATCGTCACCGCCCTCAAGGCTTCCTACAAGCCCGGCCTGGACCTGCACTCCGCCATCACCGTGGCGACCGCGGCCCTGCAGAAAGCCGCCCCCGAGGGTGACAAGGAAAAACGCACCATCGGCGTGGCCTCCCTGGAGGTAGCCACCCTGGAACAGGCCCGCCCCCGGCGCGCCTTCCGCCGCATCCAGGGCGCAGCCCTCCAGCAAATCATCACCGGCAAGGCCGGCACCGCCAAGACGGACGCCGAAGCCGACAAGCCCGGCGCCGGGGATCCCTCCAATCCCTAAGGCACATCCCGATATTCGGGACGAGGCCCCTTTGCACTCCGCATAGGAGAGTGCGAAGGGGCCTTCTTTTTCGCTGGCTACACGGGGTGCGACGTTGCAACCCGTGCGAAATCGTTGCCAATACGTTTGCACGGGCTGCTCACATGCGCCCTTATTGAGCACTTCAGAGCTGTAATGTCGAAGATGTGCAGCGACGAATCATGGGGATCGAGACCGAATTCGGGGTGACGTGCACGTTCCACGGTCACCGTCGGTTGAGCCCTGACGAGGTGGCCCGGTATCTGTTCCGCCGGGTGGTTTCCTGGGGCCGTAGTTCGAACGTGTTCCTCCGCAACGGTGCCCGGCTCTACCTCGATGTCGGTTCCCATCCGGAGTACGCTACGGCCGAATGTGACAGCTTGGTGCAGCTCGTCACCCACGATCGCGCCGGTGAGCGCGTCCTGGAGGACCTGCTGATAGACGCCGAGCAGCGGTTGGCGGAAGAGGGTATCGGGGGCGATATCTACCTCTTCAAGAACAACACCGACTCGGCGGGAAACTCGTACGGGTGTCACGAGAATTTCCTCGTGGTGCGTGCGGGGGAGTTCTCGCGGATTTCCGATGTGCTTCTGCCCTTCCTGGTGACGCGACAGCTCATCTGTGGTGCGGGCAAGGTGCTGCAGACGCCGAAGGCGGCCACCTTCTGCCTGTCGCAGCGCGCCGAGCACATCTGGGAGGGCGTGTCCTCGGCGACCACGCGGTCCCGGCCGATCATCAATACGCGTGACGAGCCGCACGCCGATGCCGAGAAGTACCGGCGGCTGCATGTCATCGTGGGCGACTCCAATATGGCCGAGCCCACCACCATGCTGAAGGTCGGCACGGCGTCGCTGGTGCTCGAGATGATCGAGGCCGGGGTGGCGTTCCGGGACTTCGCGCTGGACAACCCGATTCGGGCCATTCGCGAGGTGTCGCATGATCTCACCGGGCGGCGTCCGGTGCGGTTGGCGGGCGGACGGCAGGCCAGCGCCCTCGATATCCAGCGCGAGTACTACGCCCGCGCCGTCGAGCATCTGCGCAACCGCGATCGCGACCCGCAGGTGGACGCGGTCGTCGATCTGTGGGGCCGCACCCTCGACGCCGTCGAGGCGCAGGACTTCGCCAAGGTCGACACCGAGATCGACTGGGTGATCAAGCGCAAGCTGTTCCAGCGCTACCAGGACCGCTACAACATGGAGCTGTCCGATCCCAAGATCGCCCAGCTGGATCTGGCCTACCACGACATCAAGCGCGGCCGCGGCGTCTTCGACCTGCTGCAGCGCAAGGGTCTGGCCAAGCGGATCACCGAGGACGAGGCCGTGGACGCCGCGGTGACGACCCCGCCGCAGACCACGCGCGCCAAACTGCGCGGCGATTTCATCACCGCCGCCCAGGAGGCCGGTCGCGACTTCACCGTGGACTGGGTCCACCTGAAGCTCAACGATCAGGCGCAGCGCACGGTGCTCTGCAAGGACCCGTTCCGCTCGGTCGACGAGCGCGTGGATCGGCTCATCGCCTCCATGTGAGGTGGAACCCGACTCTTGGGGATTCTCCGGGGCTTCGCCCCCGAACCCCCAGGAGCAGGGTGGCGGGCAGGGGTGTCAGGAGCCCGCCCCGGCCCCCGAAGCACGGGCCGCGAATCTCGGGATTCGCGGCCCGCTCTGCGTCCCGGCCCGCCGGGACTCATTGAAATGGGCCCGTCTGGCCCCTCGTATTCGCGGTGGGCCGGGGCCATGCCCGCGCGCGCACGGGCGCGCCGGTCCTGGAGTCGATGGTCCGCGAGGGCGGATTCGCGACTCGTGACCCGGGTCGCACGACGTCCGGTTGCGGGGCGCACTACTCTCTAACGGGTGGCGATATCCAAGGTCGAGCGGTTGATGAATCTGGTTATCGCGCTGCTGTCCACCCGGCAATTCCTGACCGCGGAGCGGATCCGGGAAAGTGTGGCGGGGTACGAGGAGTCCGCGAGCGATGAGGCGTTCAGCCGCATGTTCGAGCGGGACAAGAACGAGCTGCGCGATCTGGGCATTCCTCTGGAAATCGGTCCGGTCAGCCGGTATTCGGGTGCCGAGGGCTACCGGATCAACCGGGATGCGTACGAGCTGCCGGATATCGATCTGACCAGTGAGGAAGCCGCCGCGGTCGCGGTGGCGGTGCAGCTGTGGGAGTCCCCGGAGCTGGCGGCCGCCGCCGAGGGCGGGCTGATGAAGTTGAAGGCGGCCGGAATTCACGTGGAGCCGGAGGCCGCGGTGGCTTCCGTGCCCGCGGTGCCGGCGCGCACCCGGGGGTCGGAACCGGTGCTGGGCAAGCTTCTGGCAGCCATCGATGCCGGGCGGTCGGTCAAGTTCCGGCATCGGCAATCGCACGGCGATCCGGTCGAGCGAGACGTGCAGCCGTGGGGTGTGGTCACCCATCACGGCCGCTGGTATCTGGCCGGGCACGACAATGCCCGCGACGCCACCCGCGTCTTCCGCATCTCCCGCATCGGCGAGGACGTCGTCGAGTACGGTCCCGCCAATGCCGTGCACAAGCCCGAGGACGTCGACCTGCGCGCGCTGGTCGCCGAGGTGACCTCGCAGTCCCCGATCACCGGTTCGGCCACGGTGTGGGTCGCCGAGGGCCGCGGCCAGGAGATCCGCCGCCTCGGCGCGACCATGGAGGACCGTGAGATCGGCGGCCGCAAGGGCTCGATCGTGGAAGTGCCGGTGCGCTCGCGCGATTGGCTCGCGCGCCTCATCACCGGTCTCGGCGTGGACGCCCTCGTCCTCGCGCCGGAAGAACTGCGCGACAACGTGATTGCCCGGCTGGAGTCGGTGCTGGAACGGACGGAGGTCCCGGCGTGAGCAAGCAGGGCGATGGCGCTCGCGCTTCGGACGGCGCCAAGGAGCGGCGTGGTGCGGCAGCGGCCAACAGCCGTTTGTCGACACGGTTGGCGCGACTGCTGAACATGGTCCCGTACTTCCAGGCCAACCCCGGTATCAGTGCGGCGGAGGCGGCGTCCGAGCTCGGCGTCACCACCAAGCAGCTGATGACCGACCTGAATCAGCTATGGATGTGCGGACTTCCGGGGTACGGCCCGGGTGATCTGATCGACCTGTCGTTCTCCGAAGAGAGCATCGAGGTCACCTTCTCCGCCGGTATCGACCGCCCGCTGCGCCTGACCGCCACCGAGGCCACGGCCCTGCTGGTGGCGCTGCGCTCGATCGCCGACCTGCCCGGCATGGTGGACCCGAGCGCCGCGCATTCGGCCATCGCCAAAATCGAATCCGCCATCTCCGGAAGGGAATTCACCGGCCCGGTGGTCCCCGCTCCCGTCGAGGCTCCGGCGGTGTCCACGGTCCGCTCCGCCCTCGAGCGTGATCACGCCCTGCGCCTGGTCTACTATTCGGCCAGCCGCGATGTGGTCTCCGAACGGGTGGTGGATCCGATCCGAATCGTGCTGGTGGACAACAACAGTTACCTGCAGGCGTGGTGCCGTCAGGCCGAGGGCGTCCGCCTGTTCCGCCTCGACCGCATCGAGGAGGCCACCGAGCTCGACGAGCCGGCGCGCCCGCCCGCCGAGGCCGCCGCCGACGAGACCTCCGCCCTCGACCTGTTCGTCGACGGCCCCGCGGTCCCGTTGGCGCGCTTGCTGATTCGCGCCGACTACGGCTGGGTGCTGGAGCAGTACCCCATGCACAAGGTGACCACCCACCCGGACGGCGGTATCGAGGCCACCATGCGCTTCGCCACCCTGGACTGGATGGCGCGCCTGCTGCTCGGCTTCGGTTCCGGCGTCACCGTGCTCGGCCCGCCCGAACTGGTGACCGCCGTGCGTGACCGCTCCGGTGCGGCGCTGTCCGCCTACTCCGCGCTCGCCGCCGACGCGGGTTCCGCGGCGGTCTTTCCCCTGAACGGTCTCGAGGAGGTCGGTCCCGCTTGACCTTTGGTTCCACTGCGGCGTCGGGTGCGATGCCGCGCGTACTGGTGCTCGGCGCGGGCAGTATCGGCGTGTTCGTGGGCGGCAGGCTCGCCGCCGCGGGCGCGGAGGTGACCTTCGTGGGCCGCCCGCGCATCCTCGACGAGATCTCCGCGCACGGTCTGCGCCTCACCGATCTGCACGGTCATGACGAGCGGGTGGCGGCGACGGCCTTCCATACCGCCACCGATCCGACCGGCGCGGCCGACGCGGATCTGGTGCTGATCACCGTGAAATCGGCCGATACCGCCGCGGCGGCAAACGAATTGGCGGGCAAGCTGAAACCCGGCACGGTGGTGGTGAGCCTGCAGAACGGTATCGGCAACGATGCGGTGATCCGGGAGATCCTGCCCGCCTGCGTGGTGCTGGCGGGCATGGTCATGTTCAATGTCGTGCAGCACGGGGAGGGCCGTTTCCATCGCGGTACCGCGGGCGGCGTCGAGGTGGCCGATGATCCGGCGCTGGATCGTTTCGAACCGATGCTGCGCGAGTCCGGCCTGGACGTGCAGCGCATCCCCGACCTGTTGCCGGTGCAGTGGGCGAAGCTGCTGCTCAACCTGAACAACCCGATCAACGCGCTGTCGGGCCGTCCGCTGCGCGAGGAGCTGTCCAATCGGGATTACCGCCGCTGCCTGGCCTTGACCCAGCGTGAAGCGCTGGCGGCCATGACGCGGGCGCGGATCCGCCCGGCCCGGCTGACCGTACTGCCGCCCGAGGTCATGGTGCGGCTGCTCACCGTCCCCGACGGGGTGTTCCGGCGGGTGGCGGGCAAAATCCTGGCCATCGATCCGGTGGCGCGCTCGTCCATGGCCGATGACCTGGCGGCAGGCCGCAAGACCGAGATGCCTTGGCTCTGTGGTGAAATCGTGAGCCTGGGTGAGATGGTCGGATTGCCCACGCCGGTGAACCGCCGCCTGATCGAACTCGTGACAGCGGCGGAGAACGGTGACCGTCGCACCTGGTCGGGAGCCGAACTGCTGGCGCAGCTGGAGGCCGCGGCCCGATCCAGCGGCCAGTGAACGACCGGCAAACGGCCGTTGACAAATAGTTCGATGTATGCGGTTCCGGTAGCATCGGACTGACCACAGTCTTTGGAGGTTTTCGATGGGTTCACTCAGTGCGACGCACTGGATCATCATTGCGGTGCTGTTCTTGGTGCTGTTCGGGGCCAAGCGGCTGCCCGACGCCGCCCGGGGACTCGGCCGTTCGATGCGCATTCTCAAGAGTGAGATGAACGAGATGCACACCGACGAGAAGCCGGCCACCGGCGCGGCCCCCGCGCAGGCTCCGGCCGCGCAGCAGCTGCCCGCCGCGCAGCCGCCGGTCACCCCGGCCGCCGCGCCGCAGCCGAACGTCGACACGACCAAGGCCTGACACCGCCGCTGGACCCGGGGTGAGCACGACGCTCGCCCCGGTTGATGCGTTGTCCAGGACCGGGGCGTTCACTCGCAGCGAGGCACAAACACACACATGCGTATGCGCATTCCGTTCGATCCCCGGCGCAGCCGGCGGCGAACCAATCCCGACGGCACCATGTCGCTGGTGGAGCATCTGCACGAGCTCCGCAAGCGCATGCTCATCTCGATCGCGGCCGTCGCGGTCACCACGGTGTTCGGTTTCATCTGGTACTCGCACTCCTTCTTCGGCCTGCCGAGCCTCGGTGAAGTACTGACCGGCCCGTACTGCGAACTCCCCGCCTCGGCCCGCGCACAGCTCAGCGCCGACGGCGCCTGCCGCCTGCTGGCCACCGCACCCTTCGAGCAGTTCATGCTGCGTTTGAAGGTCGGCATCACCGCGGGTGTGGTCATGGCCTGCCCGGTGTGGATGTATCAGCTGTGGGCGTTCATCACCCCCGGCCTGTACGCCAAGGAGCGCAAGTACGCGCTCTCCTTCGTCATCGCGGGTTCGACCTTGTTCGTGGCGGGCGCGGTGCTCGCCTACGTGATCGTCGCCCACGCCCTGAGCTTCCTGCTCACCGTCGGCTCCAACGCCCAGATCACCGCCCTCAGCGGCGCCGAGTACTTCAGCTTCATCATCCAGCTGCTGATCATCTTCGGCGTCAGCTTCGAAACCCCTTTGCTGGTAGTGGGTTTGAACGCGGTAGGTGTGCTGACCTACGAGAAGCTGGTCAAGTGGCGTCGCGGTCTGATCTTCGGCATGTTCGTCTTCGCGGCCATTGTCACCCCGCAGGACCCCTTCTCCATGCTGGCCCTCGCCCTGGCTCTGACGGTCCTGTTCGAGCTCGCCGTGCAGATCGCGCGCCTCAACGACAAGCGCAAGGCCCGCAACGCCGAGAACTGGGCCAACCTGTCCGACGAGGAAGCCTCCCCGATCGGCGGCCCGAGTGGCGTCGACGGCGTGACCCCGGTCGACCTCGCGACCCCGGTAGCCACACCGGAACCGGTCGGCGCGACACCACCGCAAAAAACAACGCGAGCCGTGTCGGATTACTCCGATACGCTCTGACGAGTGACATCAAAGTCGCTCATTGGCGAATTGGCGGCATTCGCCGCCGAGTTGAAGTTCGAGCTGGATCCGTTCCAGCGGCAGTCGTGTGAGGCGCTGGAAGGCGGGCACTCCGTTCTGGTGTGTGCGCCCACCGGCGCCGGCAAGACGGTGGTCGGGGAATTCGCGGTGCATCTGGCGCTCGGGTCGGGTGGGAAGTGCTTCTATACGACGCCTATCAAGGCGCTGTCGAATCAGAAGTTCGCGGATCTCACCGCGCGGTACGGGCGGGAGTCGGTGGGGTTGCTCACCGGGGATCAGTCGATCAATCCGGATGCCTCGGTCGTGGTGATGACCACCGAGGTGCTGCGGAACATGCTGTACGCGGGTTCGGATGCGCTGCAGGGGCTTTCGTATGTGGTGATGGATGAGGTGCACTACCTCGCCGACCGGTTCCGGGGCGCGGTGTGGGAGGAGGTCATCCTGCATCTGCCGCCCGAGGTGCGGCTGGTGAGCCTGTCCGCCACGGTCTCCAATGCCGAGGAGTTCGGTGCGTGGATGGAGACGGTGCGCGGCGATACCGCGGTGATCGTGGACGAGACGCGGCCGGTGCCGCTGTGGCAGCACGTCATGGTCGGGCGGCGCATGTTCGATCTGTTCGACGCCAAGTCCAGTGATCAGAAGGTCCTCGTGGACGAGGATCTGGTGCGCTACATCAAGCACAAGGAGTCCACCGATCGGCTGGACGGGTGGGCGGTGCCGGGGCGGCGGGGCGGGCCGCGGCGCATGTTCCGGCCCATGCCGCGCCCGGAGGTGATCGCCCGCCTCGACGAGGAGGGGCTGCTGCCCGCGATCACCTTCATCTTCAGCCGCGCGGGATGTGATGGGGCGCTTGCCCAGTGCGTGCGCTCGCGGCTGGATCTCACGCGCGAGGAGAATCGCGAGGAGATCGACGCGATCATCGAGAAGCACACCGGGGAGCTGCCGCGCAGCGATCTCGAGGTGCTCGGCTACTGGGAGTGGCGCGAGGCGCTGCACCGCGGGTTCGCGGCGCATCACGCGGGTATGCTGCCCGCCTTCCGGCACGCGGTCGAGGATCTGTTCGTGCGCGGGCTGGTGCGGGCCGTATTCGCCACCGAGACACTGGCATTGGGTATCAATATGCCCGCGCGCACGGTGGTGCTGGAGCGGCTGGTCAAGTTCAACGGCGAGACGCACGCCGAACTGACGCCGGGGGAGTACACGCAGCTCACCGGGCGGGCGGGGCGGCGCGGCATCGATGTCGAGGGTCATGCGGTGGTGCTGTGGCATCCGGATGTGGACACCAGCGCGGTCGCCGGTCTGGCCTCCACGCGCACCTATCCGCTGCGCAGTTCGTTCCGGCCGGGCTACAACATGTCGATCAATCTGATCGATCGCATGGGTGCGGCGGATTCGCGCGCGCTGCTGGAGCGGTCCTTCGCCCAGTTCCAGGCCGACCGGTCGGTCGTGGGTCTGGTGCGCGGCATCGAACGCAACGAGGGCCAGCTCCGGAAACTGCGCTCCCAGATGGGCGATGACGATTTCCTGGAGTACTTCGGCCTGCGCGAACGCATCCGCGAACGCGAACGCAGCCTGGAACGCCAGGGCCGCACCGACCGCCGCGCGGCGTCGGTGGCCGCCCTCACCGCCCTGCGCCGCGGTGACGTGGTGGCGATCCCGAGCGGCCGCCGCCAGGGCCTCGCGGTGATCCTGGAACCCGATGCGACACCGGGTGATCCGCGTCCGCTGGTGCTCACCGAGGACAAGTGGGCGGGCCGGGTCTCGGCCGCCGACTTCCCGACACCGGCCGAATCGCTGGGTCACCTCCGGCTGCCGCGCCACGTCGACCATCGGACCGCGCGGGTCCGCCGCGATCTGGCGTCGTCGCTGCGCAACCTGGGTATCCATCCGCCCGGCCGGGGCCGGCGCGGTGGCCCGCGCGCCAAGGCCGCCGACGATCACGAACTGCAGAGTCTGCGGCGCGCGCTGCGCAACCATCCCGCACACTCGCGCCCGGATCGAGAACAGCTGGCGCGCATCGGCGAACGCTACAACCGTGTGCAGCGCGAGACCGAGTCC
Organism: Nocardia acididurans; assembly: GCF_016741815.1. GTDB lineage: Bacteria > Actinomycetota > Actinomycetes > Mycobacteriales > Mycobacteriaceae > Nocardia > Nocardia acididurans. The sequence goes on along the minus strand of NZ_JAERRJ010000002.1, from coordinate 228,622 downwards.
ATGCGCCAGCAGGTCGCCGCGACCACGAACTCCCTGGCCCGCACCTTCGACCGGATCCTCGCCCTGCTCGAGGAGCGCGGATACGTGGACGACGGTGAGGTCACCACCGACGGCCGCCGCCTGGCGCGCATCTACGCCGAAACCGATCTGGTGGTGGCGGAGTGCCTGCGTCAGGGCCTGTGGAAGGGGCTCGGTCCGGCCGAGCTCGCGTCCGTGGTCTCCATCCTGGTGTACGAATCCCGCCAGGAGGGCGGCTATCTCGGTGCTTCGGGCCCGACCGCGCCGATTCGCCGGGCGGTGGACGCCACCATCGGCGTGTGGACGCAGTTGCGGGCCGACGAGTCCCGGCATCGTCTGCAACCCACCCGCGAACCCGACCTCGGATTCGTCACCGGCATCCACTCCTGGGCGGGCGGTCAGGATCTGGCCGACGCCCTGCTGGCCAGTGGTGATCGTGGAAATCCGCTGTCGGCGGGCGATTTCGTGCGCTGGTGCCGGCAGGTCATCGATCTGCTCGATCAGATTCACAGCACCGCCGACGATGTGGAGGTGGCGGGTACCGCGGCCAAGGCGGTGCGGGCCATCCGGCGGGGTGTCGTCGCGGTGGACGCCGCGTAGTGAATTCGACTGTGCTTTGATTCTTTGACGTACCGACCGCGGAGGGTTCACGAGCGTGTCCCCTCTCGGGGGTCTAGCGTAGGTACAACGGATTGCGAGTGGAGGCAAGCAGATGAGCGGCCCGTACGGACCGAACGACGCCCCAGGAACTGGGGAGGGACGCAACGATCCGACGCAGCAGTGGGGTGGCGGTCAGCCCGCGCCCGGCGGCGCCGGACCGACTCAGCAGTGGGGTGGCCAGCAGCCGCCCGCACAGCCCACCGCGCAGTGGGGCGATCAGCAGCAGCCGGGCCAGCAGCCGTGGGGGCAGAGCCAGCCGCAGCAGCCGGTGCAGCAGCCCGGTCAGCAGTGGGGGCAGAGTCAGCCGCAGTGGCCGCAGCAGGGTCAGCCCGACTGGGGTCAGCAGTCGCAGCCGCAGCAGCCGACGGCGCAGCAGTGGGGGCAGTCGCAGCCGCAGTGGCCGCAGCAGGGTCAGCCGGATTGGAATCAGCAGCAGGCCGGTCAGGGCTGGCCGCAGCCGGGCCAGCAGCCGCCCGCCAAGAAGAAGACCGGTCTGATCATCGGCGTCGTGCTGGCGGCCGTGGTCGTGCTGGCCGCGGTGATCGGCGGCGTGGTCTGGGTGACCGCCAAGGATCAGCTGGACAACAAGGCCGTGCAGACCGGCGTGCAGAAGGTGCTCAAGGACTCCTACGGCATCGAGGATGTGCAGGAGGTGAGCTGCCCGTCCGGCCAGAAGGTCGAGGTGGACAAGACCTTCGAGTGCACGCTGAAGGTCGGTGGCGAGGCCAAGAAGGTCACCATCAAGATCACCAAGGATGACGGGACCTACGAGGTCGGTCGTCCGAGCTGATTTCGGCGCGCAACGACGGTCGAGCGGTGCTGCCCGGTGCGGGCGGCACCGCTCGATTCATTTCGTGACCAGCAGTTTTCCGCGCGTTTCCGGTACGAAGATCGCGGGGGCGCGTACCGTGGTGATGAGTCTGTTCTGGTGAGTATTGGGGGTGCGAGATGAATACCGTTGCCCGCGAAATCGTTTGGGGCTCGATCCTGGCCCTGGGCGTGGCGACCTCCGTCGCGTCGGCCCCCATGGCCGTCGCCGTGACCGATCCGGTGGTCACCAACTGCGCCACCTACCCCTACGAACAGGTGGTGCGTCCGGACAAACTCCTGCTGGCCTGTGGCGACGCGGGCCTGTGGGTCAAGGACATCCACTGGACCAGCTGGGGCCCCGACACCGCCGAGGGCGAGGCCACCCAGCTGCGCAAGACCTGTCAGCCCGACTGCGCGACCGGTGGCGTGGCCACCGGTCCCACCCACATCACCCTGCGCAAGGTGGTGCAGCCCGGTAACCGCTTCTCCGAAGCGGAGATCATCGACCTGAACGGGACACCCGAGACCTGGCCGCTGTGACCGCGCTCGGCCCGCTCGGCGGGTTCAGCGTTTGGCCAGCGCCGTCACCAGCCGCTTGACCGGGCTCTCCGCGTTGTACGCGACCGCCAGCGCCTGCAAGCGCTCCGGATCGGCGGGTGTGTACGGCAGCAGATCCGCGCCAGACAGCTCCACCTCGGCATCCTGGACGACCCGCACCACCGGCGCGGCCGCCTTCAGATAATCGTCGGCCGCAACGAGTTTCGCGCGCACGCCCTTCGCGAGATCCGAATCCGGATCGGCCGCCGCGGCCCGCAGCGCCTCCACCGACCCGAACTTGGAGATCAACTGTGCCGCCGACTTGTCCCCGATCCCCGCCACACCCGGCAACCCATCGGACGCGTCGCCGCGCAGCGTCGCCATATCGGCGTAGGCGGGCCCCGCGATCTCCTGCGGCACACCGTATTTCGCCGACACCTCGGCGGGCCCCCACAGCTCCGCCTTGGCCAGCCCGCGCCCCACGTAGAACACCTTCACCGGCGGCTGCGGCGTATCCCGCACCAACTGCAGCAGATCCCGATCCCCGCTGACCACGATCACCTCGCTGTCCCGCTCCCGGGTGGCGAGTGTCCCGATCACATCATCAGCCTCGAGCCCCTCGGCCCCCGCGGTGGCGATCCCCGCCGCCTCCAGCACCTCCATGATCATGTCGACCTGCGGCGTCAGGGTATCCGGCACCTCTTCGGCTTCGAAACCGTCTGCAGCCACCGCACTCTGATCCTCGGCCACCCGATGCGCCTTGTACGACGGCAGCAGATCCACCCGGAACTGCGGCCGCCAATCCAGATCCAGGCACACCACCAACCGGCTCGGCGCATGCTGCTTGGTCAGCGCCGCGACCATATCGGTGAACCCCCGCAGCGCATTGACGGGCCGCCCATCAGGCGCGGTGATCTTCTCCGGAATGGCGTAGAACGCGCGAAACCACAGACTGGCTCCATCGAGCAGCAGCAGCGGACCGGCAGCGGGGGTGCTCATGACCCGCAACGCTACCGCCCCGTCCCGACACCCGCGCGCACCCCGGCGGGTAACGTCGGATGGCATGAGCTCTCATGACGAGTCACGGTTCGCGGCGGAGGTCTACGGGGCGCGGTTGGAGCGGGCGGCGGAGTTGGCGCGCAACGCGCATCTCGATGCCCTGCTCATCACGCCGGGCGCGGATCTTCGGTATCTGATCGGGTCGCGGGCGCAGTCGTTCGAACGGCTCACCTGTCTGGTGATTCCGGCGAGCGGGGAAACGCCGTCGGTGGTGATTCCCAAGCTGGAGCTGGCCTCGCTGAAGGATTCGGCGGCGGGCGAGCTGGGGTTGCAGATCGTGGACTGGGTGGACGGGGTGGATCCCTATCGGCTGGTGCGCAATGTGCTGAACGCGGGGGCGCGGGCGGCGGTGGACGACGCCATGCCCGCGCTGCATCTGCTGCCCATCGCGGATCAGCTGGGGGCGCTGCCGGTTTCGGCGACGCCGGTGCTGCGGCAGTTGCGAATGATCAAGGACGCCAGTGAGATCGACGGCCTGCGCCGGGCCGGTGCGGCCATCGACCGGGTGCACGCCCGGATGGGGGAGTGGTTGCGGGCCGGGCGGACCGAGGCGGAGGTGGCGGCCGATATCGCGGCGGCCATCCTCGAAGAAGGGCATACCGCAGCGGCTTTCGTGATCGTGGGCAGTGGGCCGCACGGGGCTGATCCGCATCACGAGGTGTCGGATCGCGTCATCGAGGACGGTGACGTGGTGGTGGTCGATATCGGAGGGCCGGTCGAGCCGGGGTACTACTCCGACTCCACGCGCACCTATGTGCTGGGTGAGCCGAGCGCTGAAATCGCCGAGCACTTCGCGGAATTGGAGAAGGCGCAGGCTGCCGCGGTGGCGGCGGTGCGGCCGGGGGTGACCGCCGAATCGGTGGACGCCGCCGCGCGAGATCTGTTGACGGCGGCGGGAATCGGCGAGTTCTTCGTGCACCGCACCGGGCACGGCATCGGACTGTCGGTGCACGAGGAGCCCTACATCGTGTCCGGCAACGACATCGTGCTCGAGCCCGGGATGGCGTTCAGCATCGAGCCGGGCGTGTACTTCCCGGGCGAGTGGGGCGCGCGCATCGAGGACATCGTGGTGGTGACCGAGGACGGCTGCGAGTCCATGAACAAGCGGCCGCACGGTCTCACCCAGCTCTGAACACAGTGCGGCTCTGACGACGAGTGGGCCCTGGGCGCGCTGCCGGGGGCCGAGTGTCGTCAGTCGGTGGTGGCGGCGAAGCGCCAGAACTCCTGGAGCCAGTCGGCGGGCACGGGGCTGTCCACGGCGACCGGGGTGAGCACGATGTCGATGCGCCCGCTGCCCGGTTCGTGATAGGCGGAGGTGCCCGTTCCGCCGACCCACCCGTAGCGGCCGGGCGCGTGCCAGGGCTCGGTCACGGCGATGTCGACCGAGCCGCCGCAACCCCAGCCCTGCCCCTCGAGGAACAGGCCGCCGAGCGCCCGGGAGGCGGGAGTGGTGTGGTCGGTGCGCATCAGCCGCACGGATTCGCTGGTGAGCACACGCTGTCCCGCCGCGTCGACGCCCTCGGCGAGCAGCATGCGATGAAAGGCGAGCAGATCGTCGGCGGTGCCCACGAGCCCGCCGTTGCCGAGCGGCAGGTCCGGTTCGGTACTCCACTGGCCGTCGGGTCCGTCGGCCAGTGCGAACCCCTCGGGCGTCTGCCGGTAATAGCTGGTGAACCGGTCGCGGTCGGCGAGCGGCACGGTGAATCCGGAGTCGCGCATGCCGAGTGGTTCGAAGACGCGTTCGGCGAAGAATTCCCCCAGGGGTCGGCCGGAGGCCCGCGCCACGAGAATGCCCTGCACCGTGGACGAGGTGTCGTAGAGCCAGTATCGGCCGGGCTGCCCCAGCAGCGGGATGCGGGCGAGCTCGCCCAGCCACCGGTCAGCGGGCGGAAAGCGCTGCGGTTCCCGTCCGTCGTGCTGCACGGTGCGCAGCGCCCGCATGGCCGGGGAGGCGAAGTCGGACGCGAACCCGAACCCCGCCTGCGAGGTCAGCACATCGAATACGGTGATCGGCCGCGCTGCCGGGACCACGTCGTCGAGCGGCCCGCCCGGATCACGCAGTACACGCGGATTCGCCAGTTCCGGCAGCCACTCGTCCACGGGTTGATCGAGCGCCAACCGCCGATCCTCGACCAGCATGAGCAGCGCCGCCGCGGTGACCGGCTTGGTGAGCGAGGCGAGGCGGAAGATCGAATCCCGTCGCATGGGAACCGACCCATCGGCATGCGCGGATCCCACCGCCGCGACCTCGACCCGATCCCCTCGGGCGAGCAGACCGACCGCTCCCGGCAGCGCTCCCTTCCGGACATACGCTTCCAAGAACTCGTGCAATCCGGGCATGGCCGATCCCTTCGCATAGTGCTGTCAGGGGGTAGACGATGTCCCCGTCCCGGATTCATCGGTGCCTCCCGCAGGTGCTGTGCCTGCGGGAGGGCCGAGTGCGCGATGCGATCAGCTGTGCTGCGGCGCGGGATCCTTCTTCAGCGAACTGCTGGCCAGTACCCGCGCGACCTTGATGGCGATGACCACGCGGGTGGGATTCTCGCGCGGGGTCCGGTAGCGCCCGGTGTACCGCTCGACCGCCGCGGCCACCGATACCGGGTCGTCGAGCACCTCGGCTGGACCTTCGAGGGTGAGCCAGCGGACCCCGTCCACCTGGCTGACGGCCGCGTAGCCGGAGCGCCGCACATTGCGGACCTTGACCGAGGCGCCGTCGCAGATGACCCGGGCGATCCCGGCTTCGGGATCCCAGGTGAACCCGACCGCCACGACGTGCGGGGTGCCGTTTGCGCGCAGGGTCGTGAGGGTCGCCAGGTGGCGTTCGGTCACGAATTCGGTGGCCGCGGGCGAGAGTTCGGTACTGGGCATGACGATGACGCTAGCAACCCGGCCGACGCGGCGATGATCCGGCGCGATGGCAGGATGAGGGGCATGGGATCGGGTTCTCGGGATGTCGACGCGGGCGTCGTGCTGCTGCTGGGCGGGCGCAGCGAGATCGGGGTGGAGGTGGCGCGCCGGCTGGCTCCGGGGCGTGTGGTGATTCTGGCCGCGCGTCGCAGCGGTGAGCTGGGTCCGCAGCGGGCCGAGCTCGAGGCCGCCGGGGCGAGCGCGGTGTATCCCGTCGAATTCGATGCCGACGAGCTGGCGAGTCATCAGCCGCTGCTGGAGAAGATCGTCGCCGAGCACGGGCGGATCGGGGTGGCGGTGCTGGCGTTCGGGGTGCTGGGGGATCAGGCTCGGGCGGAACAGGATCCGGCCCATGCGGTGGCCGTGGTGCACACCGACTATGTGGCGCAGGTGAATGTGCTCACGAGTCTGGCGAATCTCCTTCGCGCCCAGGGGGATGGGCAGATCGTGGTGTTCAGTTCCATTGCGGGGGTGCGGGTGCGGCGCGCCAACTACGTGTACGGGTCCGCGAAGGCCGGTCTCGACGGCTTCGCGACCGGACTGCAGGATGCCTTGTACGGCAGCGGAGTTCACCTGCTGCTGGTGCGGTCCGGGTTTGTGATCGGGCGGATGACCGAGGGGATGGAGCCCGCACCGCTGTCGAGCACGCCCGCGCAGGTGGCCGATGGCGTGGTGGCCGGGCTGCACCGCCGCAAGAGCATTGTCGTGGTGCCGCGCGCCCTGAAACTGATGTTCCTGGCGATGCGTGTTGTGCCGCAGTCGATCTGGCGGCGGATGCCGCGATGACGCCGGTGTCCTGGCCCGCGGAGTCGCCGATCGTGGTGGTCGGCATCGGCGCCGACGGCTGGGACGGCCTGGGCGGGCCCGCGCGTCGCGCGATCGGCGGCGCGGAGGTCCTGCTCGGCTCCGGCCGTCAGCTGGCGCTGGTGCCCGGTGACGCGACCCGCGCCGACCGGCGGGCCTGGCCGTCGCCGCTGGTTCCGGCGCTTCCCGCACTGCTGCAAGGCTTGTCGGGCCGTCGTCTGTGCGTGCTGGCCAGCGGCGACCCCATGTTCTTCGGTATCGGCGTGACCCTGGCCCGCCTGGTGGGCGCGCCCGCCCTGCGGGTGCTGCCGCAGCCCTCCTCGGCCGCGCTGGCCTGTGCGCGCCTCGGCTGGCCGCTGGCCGAGACCCCCGTGGTGAGCGCGGTCGGCCGCCGCCTGGAAACCGTGCTGCCCGAACTGGCGCACGGCCGCCGCCTGCTGGTGCTGAGCTCCGATGAGCACACTCCCGCTCAGCTGGCGGAACTGCTGTCGCGCAACGGGTTCGGCGCATCCAGCATGACCGTGCTGGAGCAGTTGGGCGGCGCGGCGGAACGCGCGGTCAGCGCCCCGGCGGCCGGCTGGGAGCTGCCGCCCGGCGACGCTCTGAACCTCGTCGCCGTGGATTGCGTGGCCGATCGCTCCGCCGCGCGTCTGACGCGCCTGCCGGGCCTGCCCGACGGGATCTACAGCGGCGACGGCCAGCTCACCAAGTACGAGATCCGCATCCTCACGGTGGCCGCCCTCGCCCCCGCTCCCGGTGAACTGCTGTGGGATGTGGGCGGCGGTTCCGGCACCATCGCCATCGAATGGTCGCGCACCCATTCCGCCTGCCGCGCCGTGACTTTCGAGCGCGCGGAGAGCCGCCGCAAGCAGATCGCGGAGAACGCGGCCGCGCTGGGTGTCCCGCACATCGACGTGCGGGGCGCGGCCCCCGCGGCGTTCGCCGGTCTCCCCGCGCCGGACGCGGTCTTCATCGGCGGCGGTCTCACCCAGCCCGGCATGTTCGAATCCTGTTGGGCGCGTCTGCGTTCCGGCGGCCGCCTGGTCGCCAATGCGGTGACGGCCGAGTCGGAGGCGCTGCTGACGAATCTGGCTGCCGCGTACGGTGGTTCGCTGCGCCGGTACCAGGTCTATCGAGCCGAACCGCTGGGCGATTTCACCTCGTGGCGGCCACAGTTGCCGGTCACGCAGTGGAGTGTGGCGAAGCCGGAATAGCCCGGCCGGTCAGATCTGCCGGAGGGGCACGGGCCAGGTGAGTCCGAGTGCGGCCAGCCACGGTGCGAAGCGGTCGCCCGGGCCGCTCGCCGCCTGGCCATCCGTGCCGAAAGAGGCTGCGACGCGGTGGATCTGCACCGGATCCGCATTCCATGCGCGGGCCAGCTCGATGGTGGATTCCACATCGGTGCGATCGTGCGCGGCCAGCTCGTGCGACCCGGACCCGCCCGGCGGCGGGAGGTATTTGCGGTAGATGATCTCGGGCCGGAACTCCGCGACCCGCCACCCGGACCACACCGCCCCGGCACTGCCGAGATCGTCGGCCACCACGACCCTGGCGTCGCGTACGCCCTGGAACAGGTCCGCGCCCACCATCTCGACCACCGACAGCTCGAGGAACCCGGAGGCTCGCCAGAGATTGCTGACCGGATGCGGCTCGGTGAGCACGCAGCGGTCGACGGTGACGACGGCCAGCCTCCTCAGGTTCGCGCGCATGACCTCCGCCTCGGCGCGTGTGGCCGTATCGGCGATCACCGCGGTTCCGTGGATGCCCATCGGGCGAGTGTGCCGAATCCGCGTGTTTCCCGGTCGCAACCGTGGGCCGAGAGTCGGTGTGGCTTCCGATGATTGCAACCGGTCCCGGGTGGGTACCACCAAGATCAGAACTGTGGCGCCGGTCACAAAGACTTCCGTTCGCCGCCGGGTTCGACCATTCTCGAGCGGAGTTAGCTAAATATTTGCTGAAAGTGGGGTGGCTGGGAAGCGATGGCAACAGACGTGAGTTTCCTCGATCCGGTATGGCATCGCGAAGCACTGTGTGCCGAAACCGATCCCGACGCGTTCTTCCCCGATCGGGGCGAGTCCACCCGCGCGGCCAAACGCATCTGCGCACAGTGCGACGTCCGCCGGCAATGCCTCGACTACGCGCTGGCACACGATCACCGATTCGGCATCTGGGGTGGATTGACCCCGCGCGAACGGCACCGGGGCGAGGGGCGGCAGCCCGGCCTCGGACACGGCTGAACGCCGGGAACCGCCTCTGTGGCAAAGAATTCGAATGGGGAGAGCACCATCTCCCGCGCTGTCCGGCTGGTGAGCGCCTTCACCGCCGAGGAGCCGGAACTGACGGTGACCGAACTGTCGCACCGCACCGGCATGTCCCCGCCGACGGTCTCGCGGCTGGTCGCGGAGCTGGCCGAACACGGCTGGCTGCGCCGGGACGCCGCGAAGCGGGTCCGGATCGGCGTCCGCATGTGGGAGGTGGCCGTGCGCGCCGCACCGGTACAGCCGCTGCGGGACGCGGCCCTGCCGGTGATGGCGAAGCTGCACAACACCTTTCGTCACCCCGTGCACCTGGGGGTGAGCGACGGCGGCGACGTGCTGTTCGTCGCCCGGCAACTCGCGGTCGGCGTGCTGCCCCGCGATATCCGGCTCCCGATGCGGGTCCCGCTGCACGCCTCGGCGTCGGGCCTCGTCCTCTTGGCGTACGCGTCGCAGCCGGTGCGGGCGGCGTATCTGTCCCGGCTGCGCCACCCGGACGCGAAGGCCGCGTCGCCTGATCCGGACGGACTGGGGTTGCGGCTCGACGAGATTCGCCGCCGAGGCTTCGCGGTCTGGCGCTCCGAACGCCAGCGGGCCACCGCCGCCGGCGTACCGATTCGCGGCGGCGACGGCCGGGTGATCGCCGCACTGTCGATCCTCGCGCTGCACGGCGGCGTCGGCCCGGACACGGTGTCCGCCCTGCGCTCCGCCGGCGCCGAGATCCAGCTCGAACTGGAATCCGGGCCGAGGTGAGCGCGGATGCGGGCCGCATGTTTCGGCGCGGCCCCGCTCGGCCTGCCGCCCGGATACCCTGGTCGGATGGATACCGGCCGGATGCTTGACGTGCGGGGCGTCTTTCAGGTGAACGCCGGGCACGTCCGGCACGCGCCGCCCACCGGGTTCGCGGGCCTGGGGGTGTTGCGCGCGTTCGGTTTCGATGTCGTCGAGGCGGAACCGGTGCGGCGCAGGAAGATTCCCGGCGGCACCGTGAAGATCGTGTTCGCCATGGCGGGCACGGTCAACGGTCTGAGCAGGGGACCGGCGGCGCTGGTGATCGGTATGCACGATCGCGGCGGGGTGGCCACGCATTCCGGCCGGATGTGCAGTGCGCAGCTGCAATTGGGTCCGCTGGCGGCGCGGCGGCTGCTGGGTGTCCCGCTGTCGGAGTTCCGCAACGGCGCCGTGGATCTGGCTGATCTGTTCGGGCCGCAGGCACAGCGGTTCGTGGAGCGGCTGGCCGAGACGCCGTGCTGGGACGAGCGTTTCGCGCTGATAGCCGACTTTCTACGGGCGCGCAGCGCCGAGGCTGATCCGGATCCCGTGGTGGCGGCCGCCGTGGCCCGGCTGCGGGCCAGCCGGGGCAGGGCGTCGATCACCGAGCTGGCCACGGAAATCGGCTGGAGCCGTCGGCATTTCGCGCGCCGCTTCGGCGACCATATCGGCCTGTCGCCGAAATCGTATGCGTCCCTGGCCAGATTCTCGGCCGCACTGTCCCGGCTCACCGCGGCCGAGGCGGGCGGTGCGCCGGATCTGGGCGAGCTGGCCGATCAGCTCGGCTACTACGACCAGTCCCACCTGACCCGCGATTTCCAGCGCTACGCCGGAACCTCCCCGGCCCGCTTCCACCAGGCCATGTCCCTTTCATCCAATACATCGGTGGTCGTGCCCTCCTAGCCTCCTGGGCGAAGGAAATCCTTGTGGGAAGGGACGATTCGATGGCCCCCGTAACCGTGCGTCTCGCCGCGGCCGGTATCGCGATCCACGCGATCAATCACCTGATCGTGCTGGTGATTCCGCCGACCGGCTGGAATGTCGGCACCGTCTACCATCTTCTCGGCGCACCCGTCTACGCCGCGCTGCTGCTGCCGATCCTGGCGGGCTGCGGGTGGGCGCGCGTCACGATCACGGTGCTGCTCGGCTGTCAGTTCGCCGGGCGATTCGTCGTCTGGATCCTGTTCCCGGAGAGCGGCGTCCGCCTGGCCCTGCTGGCCGGCTGGGCGCTGTCGCTCGCGGTGCTCACCCTGCTGTGGCTGCCGCGCGCCTCCCGCCGCCATTTCCGGGCTAGTGCGCTCCCGGCCGCCGGCCGAGCTGTTCCCGGAGCTGACCCGGCGTGAACCCGGTCTCCTCCCGGAACGCCCGATAGAAGTGCCGGTCGGTGGCGAATCCGGAGTCGGCCGCGATGGCGGCGAGTGCGCGGGTGGGATTGGCGCGCAGCAGTTTCCGCGCATGCTCGACCCGCATACGGCGCAGTATCGCCCCGGGTTCCCCGAAGCCCTCGCAGACCCGGTACAGGGTGCGGCGCGAGATGAGGCAGGCGCGGGCGATCTCGTCGACCGTGAGGTCCGGCCGGGTGCAGTGCTGGCGCATGTAGCCGAGCACCAGCTGTCGGGTGCACAGCGCGTCGGCCGCGCCGGCGGTCGTGGCGGTGTCGGCGGCCGCGAGCTGTACCGCCGAGCCCAGCATGACGGCCGCGTCGTTGCCGAGAACGGTGATGGCGCGGTCCAATTCGCCGGTGGGCAGGCTGACCAGTTGCCGGAAGAATCCGGCGATGACGCCGAGCGCGCCGGTGGTGGGCAGGGCCAAGGCGGTGGGGAGTTCCTCGCGCCGCAGCCCGGTGTGGTCGAGGATGAGCTGGATGGGCGCGCGCACCATGGTGGATTCGGCGTCGTCGGTGGTGTTGCTCTCGAGCGGCAGCCCGCTGTCGAAGAAGGTGATGGTGCCCGCGCTGGATTCGGCGGTGACGCCGTTCTGCTCGGTCCAATTGGTGCCGCTGGTAACGATATTGACGAGCAGGAACTCCTCGGTGGATTGATCGACCAGTCGTTTTGTCCGCAAGGCCCGTTGTGCACTGGCGCGCATTCGCGACACCGCGAAGTTGTCGAATTGCGCGGTGACCATCTTTCCGCTCCAGCGACCGTCGTGTAGCGGGGCGATCTGTGACGGCGCGACCGCGTCCGCCATCAGCGCTTCCCACTGCTCGAACGCCTGACGTGGTGAAACGGTCGACGAGGAGCTGACCTCGACTGAGCCGACAAGGGCTTTCTCCACCCGCGTATCTTCCCACCACCAACCGTTCAGCAATTGGTTTTCGCGCCAACCACGCGGTGCGGTCGGCGATCAGTATGTGGCGGTGCTGAATCGCACGGTGTCGGTGCGGTCCCAGGATTCCATTCCGGCGATGGCCGAGCCGCAGTCGCGTACGCAGCGCAGGATGCCGTGGCGGATATTCGCGCCGAGTCGCAGTTCGTCCATTTCGGCGGTGAGGTCGCGGGCCGCGTTCTGATGGTCGTGGACGCGGGCGTCGATGGCGCGCCGGACTTCGTCGACGGCGTCGCTCAGCGTGAGTCCGCGGTGGCGGCGCAGCACGGTGACCATATTGATGGGATCCTCGGAGCCGGTCTCCCGGGCCAGCGAGTGCAGGTCGTTGATCCAGCACATGATGTCGGCGGTGGTGGCGATGATCTCCTGATAGCCGGGGCCGTAGTAGAGCGGGTCGGGAATCTCGGTGTGCTCGATGATCTCGGCCAGGTCGACGGTCTGCAGCACGGTGCACGCGTCGCGGCGCAGGCGCGGGTACTCCGGCGGGCTCGGGGTGCGTCCGGCGTGCCGGAAGCCGTTCTCGCGGGCGTGACCGAGCAGCCAGATCTCGAGGTTCAGGGTGAAGCGCCTCGCCCATATCTCCGAATTGCGTGCGGAGGTGCGTTTGTGAAGATCGGCCAGCGCGGTCAGCACCGGCCGTGTGCCGCCGATCGGCTGGCCGCGAATGATCCGGGTGGCGTCGTGGCGCAGCTCGTCGTAGTCGCGGCCGCTGCCGGTGAGCACGGCGCGGTCCTGCAGATCGTCGAAAAAGAAGAAGAGCGTGATCCATTCGGCCATCAGCACGAGATCCGGGAAACTGGCGGTGGGACACCAGTACGCCGCGAAGCGGCCGTAGCCGAGTTTGTCGAACCTCGTTGCCTCCGCGTCGGTTTCGAGCAGGCCGTGGCGTTTCGCCCAGACGCCGGCATGGCGCTGCGCCCGATCGCTCATCGGGTGACGTTGCGGCGTGAACGGAAGGGGGATCTCCAGTTGCCGCAGTTCTTGTTCGTTCATGGGGCACCGCTCGATGGCCGGGCGGCCGGTTCGCCGGAGAAGACTCGTTCAGAGTAACCGGGATCCGCACCCTCGGAGGTGGATTCGCCATCTGTCGTCCGCAGCGGCGCGTTCGCAATCCGATAGCGGCGCAACCCATCTCCGCCATTCGCTTGCGCCGATGGTTGAAAGTTGTTACAACTTCGATAGCCGACGGTATCTTTCGCGAGTGAATGATCCTGAGAGACAATAGATCTCTCTGTGGGCGTTGCAGGACGGCGGACTGCGTTGACCCGAAGGGATTCGCGTCGTCGCCGCTCGCTCCCGGCAACCTCGCCCGCATCGGTCAGGCAAGCGAGGTAAGCCGGATGAAATCGCAAAAGCAAATGCAATTGGTCATGGCAGCGGTCGAATGCCTTCCGCACGCGACCGTCGTTCCCAGCCCACACATGGATCTTGTTCGAACGCAGGCACTTCGGTGGGCGCATCGGTTCGGTCTCGATACCGGCGGCCACTTCGAGAAGACCTGCTGCTGGTCGTGCGCGGCCTACGCGCTGCCCGCCGCGCCGCTCGAGGTGGTGGATCTGGCCGCGAAACTCATCGGCTGGATGTTCGTCTTCGACGACGTGTACGGCGAGGGCACCGATCCCACCGAGGCCATGGAGGTCTTCGACACCTGCGAGCGTATTCTGCGCGGCGCCCCGGCGCCCGCCGACAATCGATATCTGCTGGCACTCAGCGACTTCCGCGACCAGTGCCGCCGGCTGGCCGGCGAATCCTGGATGGACCGCTTCGCAACCAGCATGCGAATGTTCTTCCACGGCTGCCTGTTCGAGATGACCTACCGGCAGACCGCGCGCACTCCGTCCCCGGAGGCCTACCACTATCTGCGCACCCTCAGCATCGGCCTGTTCCCCCCGTTCGACCTGCTCGATCTGGCCTGCGGTGAGATCTCGCCCGCGAACCTGCGACTGTTCCGCGAAGTCCGGCAGACCAGCGCGGTGCTGTGCGCGATCGTCAACGACCTGTATTCCGCGGGCAAGGAGGAGGATTCGCTGAACTTCGTCCCGGTGCTGAGCGCGGGCCGCACGCTGTCCACCGCCCTGGACGATATCGTCGACCTGTACACCCGGCTGCTCGACCAGCAGGCCGCCCAGATCGCCGAACTGGTCGACCTGCCCGAACTCGACGCCGCCGAACGCCGGGTGGCCTACAGCCTGCGCGAGTGGGTACACGGCAACTACGCGTGGACCAAGCTCTGCGCCCGCTACACCCTGCCCGCGACGGCGGCCTGACCGGCTCGCTACACCCTCCGATTCGCGCTGACGACGGCCGGGAGCAGCCGGCGCATCAGCAGCGTCATATCGGCGGCCAGCAGGGGGGTCGAGATCCGGTTGTGGACGAAGCCGACGGCGAGTCCACTGCCGGGGTCGGCCCACCCACCCGATCCGCCGTGCCCGAGGTGGCCGAAACCGCGCAGCGCCCCGGGCTGCGGCATGCTGTGGTAGCCCAGATGCCACAGCATCAGGGTGGCGGCGTCGGGCCGCCAGGTTTCGATCCGGCGAATCATCCGCACGGTCGACCGCGACAGATAGCGCTGCCCGGCGGCGACCCCGTCACCGGCCAGCGGCGCGTACATTGTCGCCAGCCCCCGGGCCGTGGCGACGCCGTTGCCCGCGGGGATCTCCGAGTCCAGGAACGCGCGATCGGCGCCGGAGAAGGTGGTCTCGATACCGGGGAGGTAGACGCTGCGCAGCACCGCGATCGCGAGACGTGAGGGGCGCGTGACGATTCCGGCCAGGGTGCGCACGGCCGGATAGCGGGCGAGAGCATGGGCGTCACCGACGGTCTCCGCGACCGTGACCCGGCTGCCCGCGGGCGGACGGCCGAGCGAGATCCCGTCGGTCCCCAGGGGTTTCGCGATCTCCTCGCGGAACAGTTCGGCCATGCCCTGCCCGGTGACCGCGCGGGCCAGACCGGACAGCAGCCAGCCCTGGGTCAGGCCGTGATACATCGGCCTGCCCAGGCTGCGATCCGGCGTGGCCGCGGCCAAGCGCTGCTCCATGAGCCGATGATCGAGCATCTCCTCCAGCGAGCCCGCGACCGCGCCCACCGAGGACAGCCCCGCCCGGTGCGTGAGCACCTCGGCGATCGTGATGGAACCCTTTCCCGCCCTGCCGAATTCGGGCCAGTACTCGGCCACCGGCACGTCGTAGTCGAGCAGGCCGCGATCGGCGAGCCGGTGGATCACGGTGGCCGCCATACCCTTTGTCGCCGAGAACACAATGGTGCCGGTGTGCTCGGCCCACGGCGTCGCCGCGGCGTCGGCGGAACCGCCCCACAGATCGACCACACGCTCGCCGTGCCGGTAGACCGTGAGAGCCCCGCCGTGCCCGGTTCGCCCTGCGAATATCCGCTCGAATACTCGGACGACCGGTGCGAATTGTGCCGTCGCGAATCCGCTGACACCGACGGGAAGATCGATTTCTGCTGGACCGCACGGAATTTCGCCGACCGGAACCGAAGCGACAATGCTCATCGCGTCAATATAGGGTCGCGCCATTCCGCACCGCAATCGCCCGCACTCGCCGTCGACCTTGTGACCTGCCGACTTCCCGGGAAATGTCGGGTGCGGACAATATTTCGCGGGAATCGGATCGGACCCTTGTGCGACAAGAACTTGCGCGCCGTATTGTCTCCCGAGACAAAATCGTTTTCCCGGCACTCGTGAGACCGCCGCACAGCCTTATGCTGCCGATCATGTGTGGCATCAGCGGGATAGCCGACTTCGCCGCGGCGGTGGACCCCGAACCGGTCCGCGCGATGAGTGCGATCATGCGGCACCGGGGGCCCGACGGGGCCGCGCTCTGGTCGGATCGCAACGTGGCCTTCGGTTTTCAACGCCTGGCCATCGTCGACGTCGCGCACGGGGCACAACCGACCGCCGACGAGGACGACACCGTCCGCGTGGTGTGCAACGGCGAGATCTACAACCATCGGGAACTGCGCCGCGCCCTCACCGCCCGGGGCCACCGGATGCGCAGCGGCAGCGACGCCGAGGTGATACCGCACCTGTACGAGGAGTACGGCGACGGCTTCGTCGAGCACCTCGACGGCGATTTCGCGATCGCGCTGTGGGACAGGCGGAAACAGGCGCTCGTGCTCACCCGCGACCGGGTCGGGGTGAAGCCGCTGTTCTACCATCGCCGCGGCAGCCGGGTGGTGTTCGCCTCGGAGATCAAGGGCATCATGGCCTCGGGCCTGTGCGACATCGCCGTCGACCCCCAGGGTTCGGCGGACTGCCTGTTCTACGGCCACACCATCGCACCGCACACCTTCTGGCGTGACATCCGGGATCTGGAACCCGGCACGGTCGCCACCCTCGACGCCTCCGGCATGCGGTCGCGCCGCTACTTCACCATCTTCGAGCGCCCCGACCCCGACCGCCCGCTGCTGACCGGTCGCGCCGCCGTCGAGGCCTTCGGCGAACGCTTCACCGCCGCGGTGGCCAAACGGATTCCGGACGAGGTGCGCGGCGGTGTCGCCCTGAGCGGCGGCCTGGACTCCTCGGCCATCGCGGCGGTGGCGGCCCGGCGCTGCGGCGCACCGCTGTCCACCGCCAGCGTGGCGCTGGTGGGGGAGATCCACGACGAGACCTCGATGTCGCGGCTGGTCGCGCGCTCACTGGGCGTGGGGAATTTCGAAGCCGAGATGACCGGCGCGCGCGCCTGCGAACTGCTGCCGACGAGTATGTGGCACTTCGAATCTCCGTTCTGGTACGGCGGCGTCGCCACCCCCTTCCTGGACCTGACCCGCCGCGCCCGCGAGCAGGGGCTGACGGTGGCGATGAGCGGCGACGGCTCCGACGAACTGCTGGCCGGATACGACTTCTACCGGCTGATGAAACTCAGCTCCCGGCTCGACTCGCTGAAACTCGGTGCGCTGCAACCGATGCTGTGGCAGCAGGCCACCAGGTGGATCGGCGCGCCCGGCGGCATCGACCGCCACATCACCGCCGTGGCCGCGCGCTTCGAGGAGTACACCGCGCGATTCGGACAGGTGCCGCCCTGGATCTACCTGTGGAGCGCACTGGACGCGGCGGTCGAACCCGCGCTCACCCAACCGCTTCCGGCGCCGTCGGCGCTGCCGCTGCCGCCGCGCCACACCACCCTGCACCGGCAACTGCACTTCGAGTTCTCCACCCGGATCCCGCACTGGGTGCTGCCCATCTCCGATCGGCTGGGCATGGCGCACGGAATCGAGGTGCGGGTGCCCTACCTGGACCGCGACGTCATCGACCTCTGCGCCGAGATCCACCCGAATATGCTGGTGCACCGGGGAACCGAGAAGTACGTCCTCAAGCGGGCCGTGGCCGACATACTCCCGAAGCAGATCGTGCGCCGCCGCAAGAAGCCCTTCATGACGCCCATCGCCGCCTGGTATCTGAGCGGACCGGGGGCGGATCTGGCCGGGGACCATCTCTCGCAGGCGGCCGCCCGCAAGCACGGCCTGTTCGATCCCGTTGCCACCGAACGCATCTGGCGCACCGCGGTGGAGCGGTCGGGCACCTGGGAGGGCACCGCCGCCGAATGGGCGAGCATGTCGATCCTGTGTACGCACCTGGTCCTCGAGCAGTTCCACCCCGATCGGGTGAGATCCGCTGCCGCGCAAGCACTCACCACCGCAGGAGCCGTAGCGTGACCGTCACCCGCACGCCCGCCGTCACCCGCCGCGCCGCCGAATGGCATGAGCTGGCGCTGCACGCCTGCGCGCAACCCGGTCTGGCCGTCCTGCTGACCGCCGCCGGTCTCGCGCATCCGCTGCGCGCGATCCCCGGCCTCGGCTGGGTGGTCTCCGACCCGGCCCTGGCCCGCCGAATCCACGGTGACAGTGAGCATTTCAGCATCGTGCACGACGGCGCGTCCGGGCACTGGTGGGCCCAGATGCTCGGCGACTTCGTCTTCGAACACTTCGAGGGCGCGAAGCACACGGCCTTCCGCGGCGAGGTGAACGACCTGTTCACCCGTCCCCGCTCGGAGGCGATGGTGGAGCGCGCGGTGGGTCCGATGCTCACGGCCCTGCGCGCCGACCTGACCGCGGGCCGCACCGTCGACATCGCCGAATTCGCCCGCGTCTTCACCACCCGCATCATGGCCGACCTGGTCGGCCTGCCCGCCCGCCCCGGCGACGCCCCGCACCTCGACATGTTCCGCGCCGTCGAACAACTCGCGGATCTGGGCAAGGGCAACTGGGCGACGACGGTCGTCCCGCCGCGCAATATCCGCCGCGGCCGCGCGCTCGCCGCCCGCATCAGCGCCGACGTCCCCTCGGTCTACGACACCGCCGCCTCCGGCACCGCCATCGGCCGCTGCCGCGACCTCGGCTTCACCCTCGACGAAACCCGTGGCATCGCCGTCCTGCTGATCGTCGCGGGCACGATCACGCTGGCCAGCACCATGGGCAGACTCGTGGCCCTGCTGCACGACACCGACTCGCACCGCCGCCTGCTGTCCGACCCCACCCTGATCCCCGACGCGATCCGCGAGGGCCTGCGCGTCACCAGCTCCATGCCCATCGTAGGCCGCGGCGTCACCGCCGATATCGAACTGGCCGGCCGCCGGCTCCGGGCGGGTGACCGCGTCAAGATCATGACCTGGAGCATCGCCAACGCACCCGGCCACTTCGACCTGGACCGCGGCTACATCCCCGAAACCCGCCAACTGTGGTTCGGCGGCGGCAAACACCTGTGCCCGGGGTCGGCCCTGACCCATGTGGAGCTGACCCGATTCCTGGACGCCCTGCTGGCGTCGGGCCGCCCCTGGTCGGTCACCGCGCGCCGCTACCGCGTCAACGCCTTCGTCCCGCTGTACCAGCGCCTCGACATCCGGACAGTCTGAGTACGAAGAGCGCTGACGCTCAACGGACTTCGAGTACCGCCTGACCGAGCGGGCGGCTTTCCAGCGGCAACTCGGCGGCCCGCGACCAGTCGAGGCTCTGATCATCCTGCACCGCAGGCTCGATGACGACGCCGATGTGCGGCCGCGGCCGGCCCTCGACCCGCTGATCGCCGCGTTCCCCGGCGCGCCGGACGCCTGGGCGGTGTGAAAGGCTCGAATGCGCCGCCAGCTCATAGTGAAACATGCATCGTTCAGCGGGTAGGGTCGGGACTCATCCCGGCGATTGCCGGATGTGTTTGCCTAGCTGTATTGGGAGATCATGAAGTACACGAAGTACGCCGCCACCGCATTTCTCGCCGCCGCCGCCACCGGTCTCGCCGCCGGCGCGGGCCATGCCGCACCGGTCGAACAGGTTCCGTCGGGACAGGTCGCGCCGCAGGTGCAGGGCCGGGACCAGGGCGTCGACTACACCCTCGCGCTGGCCGAGGCCGGCAACGCCATCGTCACCCAGGTCAGCGGTGGCGTATTCAGCCTGAACGCCGACGGCAGCGGGGTCACCCTCACCAACGCGGCCGGTGTGGTTGTCGCGCAGGTGCCGCTGACCGGTCAAGCGAACGCGCAGCAGGTCGCGCTGAACGCCTCGATCGGCGCGGACGGTCGCGAACTGGTGCTCACCGCGCCGGTGACCCCGGTGGCGGCGGCGCAGGCCATTTCCTCGCAGCAGTGGTTCATGGCCGAGTTGCAGCGGGCCTCGCTCGGTGCGGCCGTGGGCGCGGTCATCGGCGGCGGGCTCGGACTGATCGGCGTCGTCACGCTGATTCCGGGTGCGCTCATCGGCGCGGGCATCGGCCTGCTGGTGGCCGGTGGCCAGCCGCTGATCGATTCGGCCTTCGCCTACTTCGGCGGGCAGCCCTGAAGACGCTGATTCTCGGCGGCACCCGGGAGGCCCGGGACATCGCCGAGATCGCCTCCGGCGAGCGAGGATTCGAGATCGTCTCCTCGCTCGCCGGTCGCGTCCGCGAACCCGTGCTGCCGGTCGGGGAGGTGCGGATCGGGGGATTCGGGGGAGCGGAGGGTCTGCGAGAGTGGCTGACGGACAACGGGATCGACGCCGTCATCGACGCCACCCACCCCTTCGCCGGGGGAATCAGCGCCAATGCCGCGGCGGCCGCCGCCCAGGCGGGCCTGCCGGTCCTGCACGTGCGCCGGCCCGGATGGCGTGAACAACCGGGCGACCACTGGATCCGTGTCCCGGATCTGACCGCCGCCGCGAAAACCGTTGCCGGACTCGGTGATCGAATCTTCCTCACCATCGGCCGCCAGGGGGTGGCGGCCTTCGCCGAATCCGAGGCCTGGTTCCTGGTCCGCGCCATCGACCCACCCGAGGCCGCGCTGCCCGCCCGGCACGAACTGCTGCTGGCGCGCGGCCCCTTCACCGTCGCCGAGGAGGCCGAGCTGCTGACCGGCCGCTGCATCGACGCGCTGGTCACCAAGGACAGCGGGGGAGCGCTGACCGAAGCCAAACTGACCGCCGCCCGCGCGCTCGGCCTGCCGGTGGTCATGATCGACCGGCCGCCCCTGCCCGAGGGCGCGGTGGTGGCGGAATCCGTTGCCGCAGCCGGGGAGTGGCTGCGCTCGCTGATCTGAGCGCCGCCGCCCGGTCAGGCGGTGGCGATCCGCAGCAGCAGCACCGCGACGGTGACGGCCAGGTACAGCACGGGCATCGGCAGCCCGCGCCAATTGCGCACGCGCACATGTGAACCCGCGGCCGCGAGCAGGTAGACGAGCAGGGCGGCCGCAGCGGCGATGCCGATCGGCGCCCACCACAGCCCGAGCACGAGCCCGGCGCCGGCGGCGATCAGGATCGCCGCCAGGCGGGGCAGCCAGTGCTCCGGCACGCCGAGATCGGCGTACGCCTGCGCGTAAGGCTGTCTGCGGGTGATCTTGACGACGATGGTCAGGATGAGCAGCACGGTCAGCAGTGCCGTGGCGAGAATCGTGGCCAGGAACATGATGCCTCGAAAAACGGTGTAGTGCGGTTACTTTCGGTCGGCGGGACCGAGCGCGGCGGCCACGCCGGACAGCGCGTCCCGCAGCTGATCCCCCTCGACGGCGAGCGAGTCGCTCACCATTTCCTGGAACAGCAGTCCCTGGAACATGGCCAGCAGTAGCCCGGCCGCCTCGGTCGTCGAATCGAGCTGCGCGGCAATGGCTTCGCGTGCCCGGGTGTAGCCCGTCGTGAGGGTGGCGCGGATCTGCTCGTCGTGTGGAGCCAGCGCCAGCGCGGCGACCAGCGTGCGCACCAGCCCGGTGTGCGCGCGGCGCGTCCGCGCGAACTGCGCCGCCGCCGCGGCCACGCGGTCCCCGGCGGGCAGATCGTCCAGGGTCTCGATGAGCTCGGCAAGCCACTGATCCAGTCCGGTGACCACGGATTCGGCGATGAGCCGATCCTTGGAGCCGAAGTGATACCCGATGGAGGCCAGATTGGCCCCCGACTCGTCCGCGATGGCTCGGGCGGTGACCCGCTCGAGCGGCAGGCGGGCGAGGCAGCGCAGCGTGCCCTCGATGAGGGAGGAGCGATTGCTGTGCTGCGGGCTCACCCCTGAAAGTATACAGACGTATAGTTTCAGCTCAAACGGCTGGTCTGGGTGAGCAGTTCGGGCAGCCGGTCGAACCAGTCCAGGACCGCGCGCTCGTAGCGGATGCCGAAGTCCAGGGTGGCGCGCTCGAACGGTGACATGCGCTGTTCGTCGTGGCCGGAGAGGTATCCGGCCAGGCGCTGCTCGTGGATGACGCGGTTGGCGGCGATGATGCGGTCCAGGCGGGCGCGCTCCACGAATTCACCGAAGGACAGCGTGAGAAGCAGTGGGACGCGGATGGTTTCGGCGCCGGGGTCGCGGGCGATCCACTCCGCGAAGGCTTCTCGCCCGTCCTCGGTGATCCGGTACGGGGTGCGGTCGCGGGCGCCGGTCTCGCCCTTCTCGACCAGGCCGTGCTGATGCATGGTGGCGAGTTCGCGGTAGACCTGGCTCTGCGTGATGGTCCAGAAGTCGCCGATGCGATCCTGGGCCTGCGCGACCAGATCCCACCCGGACATGGGTCCCTGATGCAGGAATCCGAGTAGCGACGCGGCCGTCGAATTGAGCGGGCGTCGCGGCTTGTCTTCAGTCACCAGCACTCCCTTCGAACCGAAAGTCCGGTATGGCCGTGACCTGCGTGTCAGGCGGGTTTCGGCCACACCAATATGTTCCACATTGGAATATTAGTCGGCGTAGCGGCGCGAGGTGAACACCCGCGGTCCACCGGCCGCGTCGAATACCGTCGTGGTGGACGCGCCCACGATGAGCAGCGTGCGCATATCCACCTCCGCTGGATCCAGCTCGCTCAGCGCCACCACCCGCACCGACTCGGCGGGCCCGCCCACATCCCGGCCCAGCACCACCGGCGTATCCGGTTTGCGATGCTCGAGCACCAGATCCCGCATGGCCGCCACCTGCCACTGCCGCTGCGACGACGCCGGGTTGTACACGGCGAAGGCCATATCCGCGGCGGCGACGGCCGCGATCCGCTTGGCCACCACCTCCCACGGCTTGAGCCGATCCGACAGCGAGATCATGGCGAAATCATGCCCCAGCGGCGCGCCGATCCGGCTGGCCACCGCACTCGCGGCGGTCACCCCCGGCAGCACCCGCACCGGCACCTCTCGCCACTGCGGATCCGCCGACTCCTCGATCACCGCGGCCGCCATGGCGAACACCCCCGGATCCCCGGAGGACACCACGACCACCCGCGCGCCCCGCTTGGCCAGATCCAAAGCCATTGCCGCCCGCTCGGATTCGACCTTGTTGTCACTCGCGTGCCGCCGCTGGCCGGGCCGCTCCGGCACCCGGTTCACGTAGGTGGAGTAGCCGACGATATCGGTGGCTTCGGTCAGTGCCCGGCTGACCTCGGGCGTGGTCCACTCGAGCGCGCCGGGCCCGAGCCCGATGACAACCACCTCGCCGACCGAAGTCGACTGCACCGCATCTGATTTCGCGTCGGAAGCGGCGGGGCTGGTCTGGGCATTGCCCGAGGCCGCGGCGTGGCCGCCCGCCGTCGCTGTCACCGCTGTGGGCTCCCGCGCGGCCCGATTCCCCTGCGCGTCCGGCGCGGTGAGCGGGATCGCGGTCGCCGGTTCGGGTCCGGGAACGAGGGTGATCGCGAAGTACGGAACCTCGGCGTCGCTCACGTCGGCGGCGCGCAGCACCCGCTGCCGCCCGGTACTGGCACGCTCGACGTAGTAGGCGTCGTCGAGTCGTCCCGCCTCGGAAAGGGCCTGGCGCACAGTGGGATAGGTGCGGCCGAGCTTCATGATGGCGGCCGCCTCGGTGCCGCGCAGGCGGCGGGCGAGCTCCTCGGCGGGCAGGGTGCCGGGCAGAACCGTGAGCACCTGATCGCCCTCCACCAGCGGGGTGCCCAGGGCCGCCGACGCCGCGCTGACCGAGGTGACGCCGGGGATGATCTCGGTGTCGAAGCGGTCCGCCAGGCGGCGGTGCATATGCATGAACGAGCTGTAGAACAGCGGATCGCCCGCGGCCAGCAAGGCGACCGAGCGCCCGGCGGCCAGATGCTCGGCGAGCAGAGCCGCTGCGCTCGCATAGAATTCGTCGATCGCGCCCTGATATCCGCCCGGGTGATCGGTGGTCTCGGTGGTCACCGGGTAGACCAGATGCTCTTCGATCTGGCCCGCGCGCATGTAGGGGGCCGCGATCCCGCGCGAGATGCTGCGTCCGTGCCGCGCGCTGTGGAAGGCGATGACATCCGCCGCGCCGATCACCCGCGCCGCCTTCACCGTCACCAGTTCCGGATCGCCCGGACCCAGTCCGACGCCCCAGAGTTTGCCGCGCGTGCCCGCCGGTGTGGCCGTCGCCTCGCTCATTCGACTTCGCTCGCAATCGCATTGAGGGCGGCGGCGGTGATGGCGCTGCCGCCGCGCCGGCCGTGCACGGTCAGGTATTCGACGCCGCCGTATTCGGCGAGGGCCTGCTTGGATTCGGCCGCACCGATGAAGCCGACCGGAATGCCGATGACGGCGGCCGGGCGGGGTGCGCCCGCGTCGAGCAGGTCGAGCAGGTGGAACAGGGCGGTCGGCGCATTGCCGATCGCCACCACCGCACCGCCCAGGCGGTCGCGCAGCAGGTCCAGGGCCGCAACGGATCTGGTGTTGCGCATGGCCGCCGCCAGTTCCGGCACCCGCGGATCACCGAGCAGGCACAGCACCTCGTTGTCGGCGGGCAGGCGCTTGCGCGTGACACCCGAGGCGACCATATTGGCATCGCACAGGATCGGCGCACCGGCGCGCAGCGCCGCGCGCGCCTGTGCCACCACGCCGTCGCTGAAGTCGACGTCGCCGGCCAGATCCACCTGCCCGCAGGCGTGGATCATGCGCACCACCGTCTGCGACACATCCGCCGGGAAGCGCGACAGGTCCGCTTCGGCGCGAATGGTCGCGAACGAGCGCCGATAGATCTCGGCCCCGTCGGTGAGGTAGCTGGCACGCACGTCGGACATGCGCTCCACCTTATGTTTCGGTTCCGCGCGGCCCGGGGGCGGGTAGTGCCGCGGGTCACTGCGCGCGTGTGATCAGGTGCGCGGGCGCTCGAGCAGCCGGGACATGACGATGCTGCTGCGGGTTCGCCCGACGCGCGCGTTCTCCCGGATCTTCTCCACCGTCGATTCGATCTCCGCCATATCGGTGGCCATGACGTGCACGAGCGCGTCGGCCTCGCCGGCGATGGTCCACACGCCGACCACCTGTGCGATGGGTTCGAGGCTGCGGCGCAGTTCGGCGGGGGAGATGTTGTCGCGGTAGAAGACCTCGACGTAGGCCTCGGTGCGCCAGCCCAGCGCGGCCGGGCTGACCTGGGTGGTGAAGCCGGTGATCTGCCCGCCCGCCACCATCTTGTCGACCCGGCGCTTCACCGCCGGGGCCGAGAGTCCGACCACCGCGCCGATGTCCTGGAACGAGGCCCGCGCGTGTTTGAGCAGGTGGGCCAGAATGCGCCGATCGATGTCGTCCACGATCGCCTCTCCGCTCCGACGCAACAAATCGCCGCTGATACTCAAGATCACGCAACGAATCGGTGTTTTCAGCGCAACACTACGCCATTTACCTTCGTGACAAGCATGTTCTGCTCCACTCCGCGCCGATCTCCCAGGAGCCTCGTTGACCACCGTAGCCCCGTTGCGCGCCCCGGATCCGGCAGGCGCCCGCCGCCCCACCCCGCGCCGGTTTCTCATGTGCCGGCCCGAGCATTTCGAGGTCAGTTACGCCATCAATCCCTGGATGGACGTCTCCGATCCGGTGGACCGGAACCTGGCCCTCGCGCAGTGGGACGCCCTGCGCGCCACCTTCGAACGCCACGGCCACCAGGTGGAGGTCATCGAAGGGCTGCCCGGCCTGCCCGATATGGTCTTCGCCGCCAACGGCGGTGTGGTGATCGGCAATCGGGCCCTCTCGGCCCGCTTCGCCAACCCCGAACGCGCCGCCGAAGGCCCCGCCTACCATGAATGGCTCGACGACCAAGGCTTCGACCGGGTCCAGCCCGCGCGCGAAATCAACGAGGGCGAAGGCGATTTCGCGGTCGCGGGCGACCGCATCCTGGCCGGCACCGGCTTCCGCACCTCCCGCGACGCCCACCGCGAGGCCGAGGAGTTCTTCGAACTGCCGGTGGTCTCCCTCGAGCTCATCGACCCGCGCTTCTACCATCTCGACACCGCCCTCATGGTCCTCGGCGACACCATCGCCTACTACCCCGCGGCCTTCAGCGGCGACAGCGCCCGGGTGCTGGCCGCCATGTACCCCGACGCCATCCTCGTCACCGAGGCCGACGCGGAAGTCCTGGGACTCAACGGGGTCTGCGACGGCTACCACGTCTTCCTCACCGACGCCGCCACCACGCTCCCCGGCCAGCTCCGCGAACGCGGGTACGAGCCCATCGGCGTCAACCTGTCGGAACTTCTGAAATCGGGCGGCAGCGTCAAGTGCTGCACCATGGAATTCCACCGCGACGCAAGGGAATCCACCACCGCGGTGGCCTGATGTCCGGGGGCCGCACGGCGGTGGGCGGGTGAGGAACTCGACTGGGCGTGGTCCGGTGCTGTCAGCTCGACGGGACGATGCGGTAGCCGTCGGCGGTGGCGATGATGTCGGTGACCGCGCCCCGGGGGCGACCACAGCGGCGGTCGCAACCGGACCAGTGCTGGCGGCCGGCGGCCACGACCTGCCCGGCGTCCAGGCCCTCCAGCGCGGATTGCGGTGTGCCCTCGATGATTACGCGGCCGGTGTGGACGGCCTCGGCGACGTCGGCGCGCACGTCGGTGAGTGACTTGGCGCAGCCCGGCATTCCGGCGCAGGCGCTGACCTGCAGCCAGGGGGAGTTCGCGTCGAAGATCAGGCCCATCGGGGCCAGTACGCGCACCACCTGCTCGGCGACCCACTCGTCCATATCGGTGAGAACCACACTGCGCCAAGGCGTCACGATCAGCGGACGTTCGACGGCCGCCAGGAACTCGGCGGTCCGGGCGGGCAGTGAGCCGAGCGGGACGCCCGCGCCCAGGGCCACCCGATCGTCGGCCTGCGTCAGCCATCCGATCGGAATGTCATGGTGCGCGGCGATTTCCAGCGGCTCGGCGGTGGTGTCGAGGCCGGTGCGGGTGGCCAGCAGGTGATCGGTGAGCCGGGCGGGCCCGTCCGGCACCTCGTGCAAGCGCCACTGCTCGCCGCGCAGCTCCAGGAATCCGTGCGCGGCGGCCAGCATGAGATCGACCGCCTCGGCCGCGCCCACGCGCACTCCGCTGTCGCGCCCGGCCAGCACCACGGCGTAGGTGTTCTCGTCGACCGCGTGCACCCCGATATCGCCGTGCAGCCCGCTGATATCCCCGCGCCCGTCGTCGAGGGTGAACAGCACCCGCCCCGGCAGGTCCGCGAGCCGTGCCGCCGCGCGCAGCCCCGCGTCGAGGGCGGGCACCAGCGCCTGCACATCGGTCCATCCGCCGACCCGCCCCGACAGCGGCGAGGCCACGATATTGCGCACCCGCTCATGCGACGCACTCGGCAGCAGCCCTGCGGCCGTCAGCCGTTCGCCCAGTGCCGCCGCGTCGCGCACCTGCCGCAGCTGCACATTCCCGCGTGAGGTGAGCTCGATATTCCCGTCGGCCAGATCTTGCGCCGCGGCCGCCAGCGCCTGCACCTGGTCGGGCGCGAGCCGCCCGCCCGGCACGCGGATCCGGGCCAGCGGCCCGTCGGCGGCTTCGTGCGTACGCAGCACACCAGGGCAGGAATCGGGATCGGTTCGCGAGGTCATGATGGATTCAGCCTACGGCGCGGCGCGCGAGGTCCCGGCCCGGACCAGGTCTGCGACCAGCTCTCGCGTCGAGTCACGGAGAGCTCGGGCGACCGCGGGTGGTTTGCGGCGCTGACCCGCGCCTGATTCTCCCGGTACAGCGGTGGCCCCGGCTCGGATTCGAGCCGGGGCCACCTGGTTCCGTGCGTGGTGCCGCCCTCACCCCGCGCGATGCGGTTCGATGGCGGTGGGGGCGCCGCGGCGGCGGGCGAAGGCCGGGGTCACCTCCCAGCTGTCGTTGAGGAGGCTGGGGATGTTGTGGTGTTCGAGGTTGTCGCGGTGGATGGTGGTTGCCAGCACCGTGAGAGAGAAGAGCACGGTGGCGGCGCAGATGATGCCCGCGACCATGGCGAGCTGACCGTGGCCGCTGCCCGCGGCGGTCAATGCCATAGCTAGCGTCGCGAAGGCAACCAGTACTGAAAAATATCCTGACCAGGCGGCGAACCTGTTCCGCCTGACCCATCCGGGGGTGTTCGGCATACCGGCAGCGTACGCCCGGACCGGTCGGTCGCACAGGTCCGCGAGGCAGCCTTTGCCGCACTGTGATCCGGGCGCGATAGCATCCGGGGGCTCGTCGGACGGAAGAAACCGGTGCAATTCCGGTGCGGTCGCGCCACTGTGAGAGTCAGACCTTCGCCGGGGAGCGCCGAACCGTGCTGGGCGCGAGACCCCTAGGAAGGCTGAACCCTGTGATTCTGCTGCTGTCCACCTCCGACACCGATCTGCTGAGCGCGCGTGCCAGCGGGGCCGACTACCGGCTCGCCAATCCGGCGCGCCTGCTGCCCGCGGATCTGCCGGGCCTGCTGGAGGGCGCCGACCTGGTGATCGTGCGCATCCTCGGCGGTAAGCGGGCCTGGGAGGAGGGCCTGGAGACGGTGCGCGCCAGCGGTATTCCGGTGGTGGCCCTCGGCGGTGAGATCGCCCCTGACGCCGAACTCATGGAAACCTCCACCGTGCCCGGCGGCGTCGCGGCGGACGCGCACAACTACCTCGCGGCCGGCGGCCCCGGAAACCTCCTGCAGCTGCACAACTTCCTGTCCGATACGGTGCTGCTCACCGGCCACGGCTTCGAACCGCCGGTGGAGATGCCGAGCTGGGGTGAGCTCGAACGCACCGCGCGCCCGGTTGCCGAGAATGCGCCGACGGTCGCCGTGGTGTACTACCGCGCCCAGCATCTGGCCGGGAACACCGGCTACATCGACGCCCTGTGCGCCGCCGTGGAGGACAAGGGCGCGAACGCGGTTCCGCTGTACTGCGCCTCGCTGCGCACCGCCGAACCCGAACTGCTCGCCCGCCTGCGCCAGGCCGACGCGCTGATCGTCACCGTGCTCGCGGCCGGCGGCACCAAGCCCGCCACCGCCTCGGCCGGCGGCGACGACGAAGCCTGGGATGTGGGCGCGCTCGCCGAACTGGATGTGCCCATCCTGCAGGGCCTGTGCCTCACCAGCGGCCGTGCCCAGTGGGAGGCCAATGACGACGGCCTCTCCCCGCTCGATGTGGCCACCCAGGTGGCGGTGCCGGAGTTCGACGGCCGCATCATCACGGTTCCGTTCTCCTTCAAGGAATTCGACGCCGACGGCCTGTCGACCTATGTGCCCGACCCGGAGCGCGCGGCGCGCGTGGCCGGAATCGCGGTGCGCTACGCGAAGCTGCGCCACATCCCCGCCGGGAACAAGAAGATCGCCCTCGTGCTGTCGGCGTACCCGACCAAGCACGCCCGCATCGGCAATGCCGTCGGTCTGGACACCCCGGCCTCCACCCTCCGGCTGCTCGAGGAAATGCGTTCGGCCGGATACGATCTCGGCGAGCGCGGGGAGATCCCCGGCCTGGAGGAGGGTGACGGCGACGCGCTGATCCACGCCCTCATCGCCGCCGGCGGCCAGGACCCCGACTGGCTGACCTCGGAACAGCTGGAGGGCAACCCGATTCGCATCGGCGCGGACGCCTACACCGCCTGGTTCGACACCCTGCCCGAGGATTTCCGCGAGGCCGTGGTCGAGGCGTGGGGCCCGCCGCCGGGGGAGATGTACGTCGACCGCTCCGCCGACCCCAAGGGCGAGATCGTCATCGCCGCACTGCGATTCGGCAATGTGGTGCTGATCGTGCAGCCGCCGCGCGGATTCGGCGAGAACCCGGTCGCCATCTACCACGACCCGGATCTGCCGCCCTCGCACCACTATCTGGCCGCCTACCGCTGGCTGGCCGCGCCCGACGGATTCGCCGCCGACGCCATGGTGCACCTGGGCAAGCACGGCAACCTGGAGTGGCTGCCCGGCAAGACCCTCGGCATGTCCGCCTCCTGCGGCACCGACGCCGCGCTCGGCGACCTGCCGCTCATCTACCCGTTCCTGGTGAACGATCCGGGCGAGGGCACCCAGGCCAAGCGCCGCGCCCACGCCACCCTGGTGGATCACCTGATCCCGCCCATGGCGCGCGCCGAAACCTACGGCGACATCACGCGTTTGGAGCAGCTGCTCGACGAGCACTCCAATATCTCCGCGCTGGATCCGGCCAAACTGCCCGCCATCCGGCAGCAGATCTGGACGCTGATGCGCGCCGCCAAGATGGACCATGATCTGGGCCTCACCGAGCGCCCGGACGAGGAGTCCTTCGACGATATGCTGCTGCACGTCGACGGCTGGCTCTGTGAGATCAAGGACGTCCAGATCCGCGACGGTCTGCACGTGCTCGGCCAGGCCCCCGCGGGCGAGGCCGAGGTCGACCTGGTGCTGGCCATGCTGCGCGCTCGCCAGCTCTGGGGCGGCGAGGTGAACGTCCCCGGCCTGCGAGAAGCCTTGGGCCTCAGCGAATCCGGCGACGAATCCCGCGACCGCGTCGACACCTTCGAGGCTCGCGCCCGCGAGCTCGTCGCCGCCATGCAGGAGGTCGACTGGGACGTCGACTCGATCGACGCGATCACCGAATCGCTGCTGCGCGGGTGGTTCACCGAAACCGCTCCGGGCCTGGACGACGTGCGCAAGGTGCTGGGCTTCGCCGCCACCGAGGTGGTGCCGCGACTGCGCCGGACCGGGGTGGAGATCGCGCGAATCCTGCACGCGCTCAACGGCGGATTCATTCCGGCCGGGCCGAGCGGTTCGCCGCTGCGCGGTCTGATCAATGTGCTGCCGACCGGCCGCAACTTCTACTCGGTGGATCCCAAGGCGGTGCCGTCGCGGCTGGCCTGGGAAACCGGTCAGGCCATGGCGGATTCGCTGCTGGAGCGGTACCTGGCCGATCACGGCGAGTACCCGCGCTCGGTGGGTCTGTCGGTGTGGGGCACCTCGGCCATGCGGACCTCCGGTGACGATATCGCCGAAGTGCTTGCGCTGCTGGGTGTCCGGCCGGTGTGGGACGAGGCGAGCCGCCGCGTCACCACGCTGGAGGCCATCTCGCTCGCGGAGCTGGGCCGTCCGCGCGTGGACGTGACCGTGCGCATCTCCGGCTTCTTCCGCGACGCCTTCCCGCACGTGCTGGCCCTGCTCGACGACGCGGTGCGCCTGGTGGCCGCGCTGGACGAGCCCGCCGAAGCCAACTACGTCCGCGCCCACGCACAGGCCGACCTGGCCGAGCACGGTGACGAACGGCGTTCCACCACACGTATTTTCGGCTCCAAGCCGGGTACCTACGGTGCCGGGCTGCTGCAGCTC
This sequence comes from Nocardia acididurans, assembly GCF_016741815.1. Lineage (GTDB taxonomy): Bacteria > Actinomycetota > Actinomycetes > Mycobacteriales > Mycobacteriaceae > Nocardia > Nocardia acididurans. The sequence goes on along the minus strand of NZ_JAERRJ010000002.1, from coordinate 197,573 downwards.
ATCGATTCCAAGAGCTGGCGCACCGACGACGATCTGGCACAGGTGTACACCACCTGGGGTGGCTTCGCCTACGGTCGCGATCTGGACGGCGCGCCCGCAGCCGACGACATGCGCACCGCGTATCGCCGAATCGCGGTGGCGGCCAAGAACACCGACACCCGCGAGCACGATATCGCCGACTCGGACGACTATTTCCAGTACCACGGCGGCATGGTCGCCGCGGTGCGCGCTCTCACCGGTAAGAATCCGGAAGCCTATATCGGCGACAGCACCCGCCCGGATGCCGTGCGCACCCGCACGCTCTCCGAGGAGACCGCGCGCGTATTCCGTGCGCGCGTGGTGAATCCGCGCTGGCTCGAGGCGATGCGCCGGCACGGCTACAAGGGCGCGTTCGAAATGGCCGCCACCGTCGACTATCTGTTCGGCTACGACGCCACCACGAATGTGGTCGCCGACTGGATGTACGAGAAACTGGCCGAGAGCTACGTTTTCGACGAGACCAATCGCAAGTTCATGGAGCAGTCGAATCCGTGGGCGCTGCACGGAATTGCGGAGCGATTGCTGGAGGCGGCGGAGCGGAAACTCTGGGAGCAGCCCGAAGCCGATACGCTGGACCGTCTGCGTCAGGTCTACCTGGAAACCGAAGGCGAACTGGAATAACCGAATTCCGCATTTAGTGCGGCGTGTCGGGTCGGACGCGCAGGACAAGGGAGGACAACCGGGGCACCGGTTCTTCACTGCGCGTCCGATTAAGAGGATCATAAGAATGGTTACGACGTCAGACTCGGGGAGGCGTCGGGCAAATCCCAATCATGCTATTGGGCCTAATAATTGGAAGTGAATTCCCTGATTCGCCGCGTCGTGGGGGCGCGTTGTCGGTCTTTCGCTCGCGCGGTGAATCGGTCTCTTCGATTGCGGGTAACCATTATGAGAATCGCCAAAATCGCTGTCACCGCATTACTTTCCGCGGCGGCGCTCTGCGTCGCCACCGTCACCGCGCACGGTGAGCCGCTCGCCGGCCCGGGCATCGTCGGAGCGGACAGCGGAGTCGAATATTCCACCACGCTGGCCGCCGACCGCAGCAGCGTGACCACCACGCTCACCTCCGGCCGGTTCGAACTCGCCAACGACGCCGTCGCCGTCATCGCACCCAGCGGTGAGACCATCGGGGCCATCCCCCTCGTCTACCAGGCCGCCGACCGCGCCTACTCGGTGATCCCGATGCTCGACGCCACCGGCACCGTGCTCACGGTGATTCCGGCCAATGCTGCGGAAGTTGCAGTTCCGACCGCCGAAACGGTTGCGCTACAACATGTCGCGGACGCCGGCTCGATCGTGGCCGGTGCGCTCATCGGCTGTGTGGTCGGTGCCGTCATCGGCTTTTTCTTCTTCGTCGTCGGCGCGATCATCGGCTGCGGCGTAGGCGGATTGCTCGGCGCGATCATCGCGGGACAGAGGTGATGCGGTAGCTCCCACGAAGTCCCCGAGAGTGTCACCGCCGGATCGTGCACCGATCCGGCGGTGACCGCGCGACTACACGGCGGTGATCTCGATGCCGATCGTGCCGCTCTTTCCGCGGCGCAGCACGCTGCCGCCGACGATGAACAGGCCCTGCAACCCGTAGCGCTTCTTGATGAGCCCGCGCACGCGATCGCTGCCCGCGGCATCGAGAATGGTGGCGGTGCCCTTCACCACATCGCCGTGCGGCTTGCCGCGCACATCGCAGGGCTGCACCGTCACCTGCGGATTGCGCCGGATGCGCTTGACCTTCCAGCTGTCGGTGACCGTCCAGACGTACAGGCGGCCGCCGTCGAGGGCGGCCCACAGGGCGGTGCCCACGGGGGTGCCGTCCTTGCGGAAGGTGGTCAGCAGCACATAGTTCGAGGTCCCGGCGGGGCCGAACGGGTTGTCCATGCCCCGCAGCCTAATCGCAGCCCGGACAAAATTCGCATATGCGTGTAGGCCGTGAACTTGGATAACTTGGGTTCGATCCACTTTTGGACCGATCACAGGAGGGCAGTCATGGCGGCAATGTCGGTACCGGTGCTGTGGGGCGGGGACCTCCCCGCGACATTGGACTTCTACCGCACACTCGGTTACGAGGTCACCTATGAGCAGACCCGCCCCTACACCTACGGCGTCGTGACCCGGGACGGTTTCGATGTGCATTTCGGCCCGACGCCCGACGGCTTCGAGGACGCGCAACAGGCCTACATCGGCTGCCTGGTCATGGTCGACGGGGTGGAGGCATGGCACAAGGAGTTCACCGCGGCCCTGCGCGCGAAGTACGGCCGGATCCCGGTGCGCGGCAACCCGCGCATCACCCGCTTCCGGCCGGGCCAGACCCGCTTCACGGTCGTCGATCCGGTGGGCAATGCCATCATCTACATCCAACAGGACGAACCGGAATTCGAATACGGCGGATCCAAACAGCTCGAGGGTTTGGCCAAGGTGCTGGACAATGCCCGCAACCTGCGCGACTTCAAGAACGACGACGAGACCGCCGCCCGCGTCCTGGAGACCGGCCTGCGCCGCTTCGCGAAACTCGGGGCAGCGCTGGAGCGGGCCCGGGCCCTGGCCATGCTGATCGAAATCGCCATCGCCCGAGGGGATTCCGCGAGCGTGCCCGCACTGCGCTCGCGCCTGGCGCAATTGGATCTGTCGAGTGAGGATCGCGATATCCTCGCCGCCGAACTCCGGATGGTCAGCGACCTCGAGGCCTGGCTGACCGACGAGGCCTGATCGTCCGACAGGGGCGTGGCGCGCCGACGAGCCGTAGCCGAGCGGCACGCCGTTCCACGCCCCTGGTCGGCCTTTCAGGAGGCTCGTGCCTTCCGGTCACGGTCGTGCGGCGACCAAGCGCAGGGCGCTGCCGGCATGGTCGTCGCCGATCTGTGCGGGCGTGCGGCGGTAGCCGGGTCGATACCAGCGGGCGGTGTCCACGCACAGCGACAGCAGGTTCAGCGCCGTCGCACTCGGATCGGATACCTGGAACTCGCCGTGCTGTACGCCTTCGGCGACCAGGCCGCGCACGCGGCGGTGAATGGACCGCAGCAGCTCGTCGATCTCGGCCCGGTGTGCGGGGGTGAGATCGGTGAGGTGGTGCAGCACCAGCCGGACGGCGGCACTGTGGCGGGCGTGCCAGGCGCTGAGCTCGCGGACGGTGGCCGACAGCCGCTGCGCCGGTCCGCCCTCGGTGGCGGCGGCGGAGTCGGTGATCTGCTGGGTGAGCCGCACGGCGGCGACGGAGATCCGGTGCAGCACTTCCTCTTTGGATCCGAAGTGGACGTAGAGCGCGGCGGGGGAGAGTCCGGCGCGGGCGGCGATATCGCGGGTGGTGGTGGCGTGGAACCCCTTCTCGCCGAAGGCGTCCATGGCGGCGCGGAAGATGCGGCGCTGCCCGTCGGGGAGTCGCCCGTAGGTGGCCTGCTCCAGCTCCACCATGGCGAGGGCGAGGTCGTCGTTTCCGGCGGCCTGCGCGTGGTCTTCGTCGGTACCCATCGAAACAGTATCTCGCGGAGGCTGTTTCGACCGCGCGCCGGACCGATCATGCGGGGAGCGTGAGGATTTCGGGTCCGTTCTCGGTGACGGCGATGGTGTGCTCGGAATGTGCTGTGCGGGAACCGTCGGCGGAACGCAGCGTCCAGCCGTCCTGGTCGGTGACGATGCGATCGGTGGTGCGGGCGAACCAGGGCTCGATGGCGATGGTGAGGCCGGGCTGCAATCGGAAGCCCCGGCCCGCGCGCCCGTCGTTGGGGATGTGCGGATCCTCGTGCATGGTGCGGCCGAGACCGTGGCCGCCGAATTCGGTGTTCACCCGATAGCCGTGGCCGTGTGCGACCGCGGCGATGGCGGCGGAGATGTCGCCGATCCGGCCGCCCGCCTGCGCCGCCGCGATTCCGGCCGTCAGCGCCTCCTCGGTGGCGCGGACCAGGCGCGCGTCCTCCGGATCGGGGGTGCCGACGATGACGGTGGTGGCCGAGTCGGCCACCCAGCCGTCGATGGAGACGGCCAGGTCCATGGTCAGGACGTCGCCGTCGCGCAGCGTGTAGTCGAACGGGAGGCCGTGCAGCACGGCGTCGTTGACCGACAGGCAGATGGTGTTGCCGAACGGCCCGCGTCCGAACGAGGGCGCGTAGTCCACATAGCAGGACACCGCGCCGCGCTGCCGGATGCGTTCGCGCACAAGGGCTTCCAGTTCCAGCAGGTTCACCCCGATCTGTGCCTTGCCGCGCAGTTCACCGAGCACCTCGGCGACGAACTGCCCGGTGACGCGCATTCGCGCGATCTCGGCCGGGGTCTTGAGTTCCACCATGTCTTCCTCCGGTTAGGTATTTTAATACCGACCCTAGCGCTTGCGGTATTTAAATACCAACCGTAGGGTGGTCGCCATGGTCCGACTTCCCTTGACCCCGGCGCAGGTAGAAGCCGGACGCCGCCTGGGTTCCACCCTGCGCGCCGCCCGCGCCGGCCGCGATCTCACCGAGGTCGCCGTGGCCGCGGGCATCTCGCCGGAAACCCTGCGCAAAATCGAATCCGGCCGGATGCCGACACCCGCCTTCGGCACGGTGGTCGCGCTGAGCCGCACCCTGGGCCTGCCCCTCGAGGAACTGGCCGAAGCCTGGCAGCCCGCCACCGCGCAGGCGCACCGCTCCGCCTCCTGAACCACGCACCGGTCGTCAGTCCACGGTGAGCTCGATCGGCACCGCGATCACATCGACCATGGCCCCGTTGCGCAGCACCGTCACCGGTAGCGCCCGCCCGATCGCGTCCGCGAACAACTGCCGCTGAATTCCCTGCGCGTCCTTCACTTCCCGGCGCGCCACGCTCAGCACCAGATCCCCGCGCCGCAGTCCCGCCCGTTCGGCGGGGCCGCCGCGCACGATCTCCACGATGCGCAGCCCGGCGTCCTGTCCGGTGCGGGCGGCCACCGCGGCGGGGAGCGGTGCGGGCACCCCGACCACACCCAGGTAGGCGCGGCGCACCCGGCCCTCGTGCAGCAGGGTGGTGATGATCCGCCGCGTGGTGATGTTGATCGGAATCGCCAGGCCCAGCCCGATTCCGGCCACCGCGGTGTTCACCCCCACCACCCGCCCGGCCGAATCCGCCAGCGCCCCACCGGAGTTGCCGGGGTTGAGCGCGGCATCGGTCTGGATCACATCCTCGATGACCCGCGCGGTGCGCCGATTCCCCACCGGCACGGCCCGCCCGAGCGCGCTCACCACCCCCGCGGTCACCGAGCCCGCCAGGCCGAGCGGGCTGCCCACCGCCACCACGAGCTGCCCGACGACCAGATGATCGGCGTCCCCGAGCGTCACCGCCTTCGGCGCGCCACCGCGCGCACGCAAGACCGCCAGGTCGGAGAGCGGATCCACGCCCACCACATCGAATCGGGATTCCACCCCGTCGGCGAACACCACGATCCCATTGCCCGCCGACCCCACCACATGCGCATTGGTGAGCAGGAAGCCGTCATCGGTGAACACCACCGCCGAACCGCCGCCGCGCCGGGTCTGCACGCTGGCCACATGCGGTGTCACCGAGGCCGCCACCTTGACGACGGTGCGCGAATACGCGTCCATCGCTTCGGATTCCGCGCGGCCGTCCCCGAAACCCGGGGGCAGGGGCGCGGCTCCGGGTGTGCCGTCGCCTGATTGGTCGCTCATGACGATCACCCGCTTACATGATTACGTCATTCCTTGCTCCCAGCATGCCTGCCCGCGAGCGCCCCGGCACGGTGTTCGCTCGAGGCGCAAGCCGAGGCGCTCAGCGCAGCCGGTAGCGCAGGTGGGTCGCGCGCTCCCCGGCGGTGACCACCGGATCCTCGAGCACCACCGGCGCGCCGTCGAAATGCCCGATGAGCGGCGTGCCGTCGCCGAGCAGGACAGGGGCGATGGAGACCCACAGCTCGTCGATGAGCCCGGCCTGCAGGGCCTGGCGCGCCATGGTGCCGCCGTTGACCGCCACGTTCTGCTCGCCCGCGAGCTGCTTGGCGGTATCGACGGCCGCCTTCACGCCCTCGGTGACGAAAGTGAAAGGCGCACCGGGATGTTCGGCGATCCACTGCTCGGGAACCCGATGCGTGACCACCACGATCGGCACATTCATCGGATGGATCCCGCCCCAGCCATCGGTGATGTCGAACAGATGCCGCCCCACCACGCACGCCCCCGTGCTGTCCGTGAGCTCGTGCAGAAACGCCGCATTGGTCTCCGACAGCGTGAACGGAATCTCCGGATGTGTGCTCTCGAAAGTGACATCCCCGGACTCGTACCACGCGAACAGGTGCTCGAACCCGCTCTCGCCGGGGCCCGCGATGTAGCCGTCCAATGACATGGTCGCCCCGGTGATTACCTTGCTCATGATCGTCCCTTTCGATGCCCGAGTCCGTGGATCTATAGACAAGACTCCGCCCGACCGCCGGATTCATCGGCGAAAACGCCGCGAATCAGGCCGAATCGGTCAGCCGGCGCGGACCGGGCGACGGCGGTGCCGGTGGCCGATCGGTATGGCGCGCGCCGATACTGGAACCATGCTGGTCGAATCCGTATGGCATTCGGCCGATCCCCTCGGCCGCGCCCTGCACCTGCTGCGTATGAGCGGAGTCTTCTACGGCCGCTCGGAATTCACCGACCCGTGGGGGGTGGCGCTGCCCGCCTGGCCCGGGTGCGTGATGTTCCATTTCGTCGCCGAGGGGCCGTGCCGGCTGGAGCTGAACGACGGCTCGGGACACCGGCTTTGCGCGGGGGAGCTGGTTCTGATCCCGCACGGCGCCGGGCACTGCCTCACCAGCGGGCCGGGCGTGCGCGCCGTACCGCTGACGAGTCTGCCCCGCGAGCTGGTGAGCGAGCGGTACGAGATTCTGCGGCACGGCGGTGGCGGGGCGCCCACCACCGTCCTGTGCGGCGCGGTGCGGTTCGACGATCCCGCCGCCCGCCGTCTCATCGACCTGCTGCCGCCGCTGATCCGCATCACGCACACCTCGACCCCCGAGGGACTCTGGATCGACGCCACCCTGCGCCTGATCGCCGCCGAGGCCGGGCAGCTGCGTCCCGGCGGCGACACCGTCATCACCCGCCTCGCCGATATTCTCGTCATCCAGGCCATCCGCTCCTGGCTCGACGCCGATCCCGCCGCTCGCACCGGCTGGCTCGGCGCGCTGCGCGACCCGCGGATCGGTCCCGCCATCGCCCTCATGCATGGCGATCCCGCGTATCCCTGGACTCTCACCCGGCTGGCGTCGGAGGTGTCGATGTCGCGCTCCGCCTTCGCTTCTCGCTTCACCGAACTGGTCGGCGAGCCCGCGATGCAGTACCTCACCCACTGGCGCATGCAACTCGCGCGGAGCATCCTCGAGCAGGAGGACGTGGGGATGGGTGAACTCGCCCGCCGCCTGGGCTACCAGTCCGAGGCTGCCTTCAGCCGCGCGTTCAAGCGCGTCAACGGCGCACCGCCGGGCTCCGCGCGCCGCGAACACCGGATCCTCGCCGGCGGTTGAGATCCGGGCTGTCGCATCAGGTCACCGCCCCAGGGCCGCGCGCAGCGCCGCGAGTTCGGCGGCGCGTGGGAGGGGGACGGCGGCGGAGTCGGGGTCGTCGAAGACCATGACCCGCTGCGTGTCCGGGGTGAAGCGGGCCCAGCCGGGATCTCCGGTGCGCGCGAAGGCGACCCAGGCGGAATGCATGCGGTCGGCGAGCTTCTGCGGCGGGTGGTCGCCGGTGAGGGAGTGCGCGACGTCGAGGGTGTCGAAGACGAACGGGAGTTCCAGGGCGTGGCAGGCGTCGAGCCCGCGAACCGGTGTGCGCCAGGCGAATTCGTAGACGAAGGTGGGTGCGGCGGCGGTGGCCCGCTGTTCGGCGATACGCAGCGAGCCGTCGCGGAAGGCCAGATCGGTGACGATGGCGGCATACAGATCGGCGGGGCTCGCGTCGGGGCGTCCGGTGCGATACGCCTCGACCAGGGCGACGTCGAGGCCCGCGCGCCGCAGCAGGATCGGCAGGGTGGCGTCGGTGATCGCGCCGTCGAGTCCGGCCCCCACCGTGAAGAAGCGGAATTCGTCGCTGGTGGTGCCGATGAGCAGCGGGATGTCATGCCCCCGGCCGGCCGCGATACCGTCGAGCGGGGATACCGGGACCACGCCGGCGTCGAGGGTGGGAAACAGGTTCATCAGGGCCAGGCCGTGCCGGATGATCGACGCGCCCCAGCGGTGCGGGTCCGGATCCCGCATCAGGTCGAGGGCCAGCCGAGTCTGCGCGGCCAGCAGCGTCTCCGGGTCGATGTCGGCGAAAGCCGCTGCGGTCGGCGCGATTCCGAGCTGGGCCGCGAGTTCCGCGCTGACCCTGTCGGCATCGGCCGCGGTGGCGGCGGTGGTGGCATTGCCGCTCTGCACGATCGCGCGGGCGAACAGTCCGGCCGCGGCGGGGGAGGCGAGCAGGGCGGCGATGCTCATGGCGCCGGCGGATTCGCCGAACACCGTGACGTTGCCCGGATCGCCGCCGAAGGCGTGAATGTTGGTCTGCACCCAGGCCAGTGCGGCGAGCTGATCGAGCAGGCCGCGGTTGGCGGGCGCGCCCTCGAGCACCGCGAAGCCGGGGATGCCGAGGCGGTAGTTGACGCCCACCACCACGACGCCGTCGCGGGCGAAGGCGGTGCCGTCGTAGACCGGGATGCAGTTGCCGCCGCGCCCGAACGCCCCGCCATGGATCCACACCAGCACCGGCAGCCCCTCGGCCCGCGGGTCCGGCGTCCACACATTCACGGTCAGGTAGTCGTCGCCGGGCCGGATATGGGTGCCCAGCAGGTCCGCGATCGGTGCCGGGTACGGGCTCTGGGTGCAGGTCGCGCTGTATTCGAGTGCGGGGCGCACGCCCTCCCACGCCGGGGCCGGTGCGGGCGCGGCGAACCGGGCCGCGCCGACGGGCGTGGCCGCGTACGGGATTCCCAGGAACGAGCAGATCCCCTCGACGCGGCGTCCGCCGACTGTGCCCCGGGCTGTTTCCACGATCGGTTTCACGGCCGCTGTCTCCTCGCTGCTCGACGACTCTGCCTGCGACGGTATCGAGATCCGGCGGCGCGGCGGCCCGGAAAGTGAAAATGCGCGCTCCGCGTGGCTTTTCGCGGGCGCCGGGCGACACTGTGTGCCACGCCGGTGACTTCGTGTGCCGATCTCGGGTCGGGTGCCGGTTGCGCGAATGTCGCTGCGCGACTCACAGAAGAACTGTGGCTAGCGTGCCCTGTGCTCGATGCACGTCCCGTTCTATCTCTTGCTCCGGTTGTGTGCCCGATCCCGTGTACTACCGAAAGGCTCGGAGAAACAACGAGATGACCTGTGTGAACACCATTATCGATGAAACCGGCCACAGCACCGTGCGCCGTGGGCGGCGGCGCTCGCGGTTCGCGGCGCGGCTGGACTGGTTGCTGTCCCATGCCAAGGCCCCGGTCAGTCACCTGGAGGTGGTGGAAGGCCTTGCCGCCTATGGCTACAACGTCTCCCCGGCGTACCTGTCGCAATTACGCACCGGCGTCCGGACCACGCCGTCCAATGCCCTGGTCACGGTGCTGGCCCGCTATTTCGGCGTCGACGTCGAATACTTCTACGCCCCCGGGCGCACCCCGGGAACGACTGCCGCGCAACATGATTCACAGATGATCGACGGTATCGACCAGCCGGCGCTGCGCCGGCTGCTGCGGGCCGCGCACGAACTGTCGGCCGACTCGCAGGAACTGCTCGCCGAGGTGGCGGCCCGGCTCAACGCCGGCGAGCACGATCACGCGACCACCGCCGCCACCGCGTGAGGACCGGCTGATCGGCTCGCGGCGATCAGCCGATCCAGCCTCCTGGACCGGCCACCTCGGCGGTGGCCGGTCTAGGGGCTGACGGCCAGGAAGAGGAAGGCGGAGAACAGCACCAGATGCACCGCGCCCTGCATGAGGGTGGCCCGGCCCGGCACGACGGTGAGCGCGCCGACGAACATGGTCAGCGCCAGCAGCACCATCTGGGTGGCTCCCAAACCGAGCAGCAGCGGAATGTCCAGCAGCACCGAGGCCACGGCGATCGCCGGAATGGTGAGGCCGATACTCGCGATGGCCGAACCCAGTGCCAGATTCAGCCCGACCTGCACGCGATGGTTGCGCGCGGCCCGCACGGCCGCAAGGGTTTCCGGCAGCAGCACCAGCAGGGCGATCACCACGCCGACCGCCGAACGCGGCAGACCCGCTGCGGCGATACCGGATTCGATGGCCGGGGACACGGTCTTGGCCAGCCCGACCACGCCGAGCAGCGCGATGAGCAACAGTCCCAGGCTGATCCACGTGCTCCGGCGCGACGGCGGCTCGGCATGGTCGTCCGAGTGCGCGTGATCGGTTTCGACGGGCAGGAAGTCCTCGCGGTGCCGGACGGTCTGCACGGCGACGAAGCAGCCGTACACCACCAGGGAGGCCACCGCGGCGAAACCCAGCTGGGCCGTGGAGAACATGGGGCCCGGTTCGCTGGTGGTGAAGGTGGGCAGCACCAGCGTGAGCGTGGCGAGGGTGGCGACCGTGGCCAGCGCCGCGCCGGTGCCCTCCGAATTGAAGACCGCCACGCGGCGGCGCAGCGCTCCCACCAGGAGTGAGAGCCCGAAAATGCCATTGCAGGTGATCATGACGGCCGCGAAGACGGTATCGCGGGCCAGCGGTGAGGCGCCGTCGTCACTCGCCGACAGCATGAGGCTGAGGATGAGGCCCACCTCGATGACGGTCACCGCGACCGCCAGGACCAGCGAGCCGAACGGTTCACCGACCCGATGCGCCGCCACTTCCGCGTGGTGCACGGCGGCCCGGACCGCGCCGAGAAGTATTGCGAACAGCGATATTTCGACGATCCCCGGGAGCGCTCGACCCCAGGCGGGCGCCAGCACGGCGACGGCCAGCAGGGGTACGGCGGTGGTCCAGCGGATTCGTCCGAGCGCGATCATCCGGTATGCGGGACCGTCGCGATGCGGGAGGTTGCTGCGGGGAGTTCTCGGTGAACCAGGTGCTCGTGCTGCGAGTGCGACATGGGCGTGTCCCTTGCTCGGGTGCGTCGGTTGTTACCGACCCTAAAGGCATGGTTGTAACGTCGGCAACTCACCATGTATCGAAGCCGATTCAGCAACGATGGTCATGATTTGCGAACGCGCTGCCCCCCGCGTACTCCGGGTTACCGCCTCTGTCTTGTGAGCTTTGTCCTGAATCTCAGGATTGCCGGACCCTCTGCCGCGCCCGCCGGATCGCGCTGTTCCACAGCGCCTTCGACCCCGCCGCCAATTCCCCGCCGAGTTCCCGCGCACTGATCAAATCCTTGCCCAGCAACGCCGCCTCGGCTTTGACCCGAGCCGACGCCTTGCTCGGATGCCCGCTGTCGAACGGCGGCTGCGGATCGTATTCGATGCACAGCTGCACCGCCTCGGCCCGCTGCCGCCCCGCGATCTCACCCACCAGCCACAGCCCCAGATCGATCCCCGCCGACACCCCCGCCGCGGTCACGATCTTCCCCGCCCGCACAATCCGCCTGTCCCGCTGCGGTTTCGCCCCGAACCCCGCCAGCGCCGTCTGCGCCGCCCAATGCCCGGTCGCCTCCTTCCCCTCCAGCAACCCCGCCGCCCCCAGAATCAACGACCCACTGCACACCGAAGCCGTCCATGTCGTCTGCTCGTGCACCGCCCGCAACCAGGCCAGCAGCCCCTGATCCCCGGCTGTGGCCATCGTGCTCGTAATCGACCCCCCGACCAGCACGATATCCGGCGCGGGCGTCTCCTCGAACGTATGTGTCGCCCCCAGAACCAGCACCCCACTGTCGGTCGTGACGGGCCCCGGCGCATGCCACACGAACCGAAACTCCGCCCCCGGCAACGCCCGCAACACCTCGAACGGCCCGAGCGCGTCGAGCGCCGTCATCCCCGGGTACGTCACAATCGCGACCTGCATCAGAATCTCCCCACCGCCGACTCGGTACTACCGCGGCCGATCCCTGTGCGCCGCAGCCACTTCGACCCTACGACCACAACCCCGCCGCATGCCGGTGATATAGGTCATCATCCGTAATGCCGAGCTGACAAGCCGTGAGGCCCTCGGATATCCGGAACGGGTTGCCGGATAGCGGGCCGCCGCGACGGCTCACGGCCGGTATCGCCGCCGCAGGTCCCGGCTGGCGAAGACGGCGCTCACCCCCGTCTGATTCTCGAGTTCGGTGCGGGCGCGGGCGATCTCGTTCAGAACACGGCGCCGGTCGAGTGCGCGGCGCTGCTCCAGCGCAGTGTGCGCGCGGTGCTGATCCGCCAGAAACCGTGTCAGATGGTGGATTTCACTCTCCCGGGCGGCGATGTAGTCGAGTTCGGCCGGTCCGGCAGGTGTGCGCCCGTCGAGCAGGGTGGCGCACTCCAGCACCATGAGATGGCCGACGCTGCCGGCCTCCCCGGGCGTTTCGACGCCGGAAAGCCCTGCGGTGTAGACGAGTTCGTCATAGGCGTCGGCCAGGCGGAGCAATTCGGGTGATTCGAGGTTGAGTACGTCGTGCCCGGCGACGAAATGCTGCCAGCGCAGCGCTTGGCGCCGGGCACGCCACTGCGGGGTCAGTGACCAGCAGGGACCGTAGAAGGTGAGCGTGCATCCGAGCGCGCCGACCAGCCCGAGTAGCGCATTGTGCATCGCGAGGGCCGTGCCCATGACGGCAAGACCGCCCAGCAGCGGTCCCTTGCTCTGCGGCAGGCAGGCGGTCGGATCGTGTGCGGCACAGGGAATCTCCACCCGCTCCGTCCGGTGCCCGGAGCGGGCCGTCAGAACGGCGAGCCGTGTGCGCCCGTGCACCTCTTCAGGGTAGCCCCGCTCAGGTGGCCTGGCTCACCGAAGACATGTGGAAATCGGGGATGCGCAAGGGAGGCATGGCGGTTCGGGTGAACCAGTCCTTCCATTCGCGGGGGAGGGTGATCTCGGTGCGGCCCGCTTCGGAGACGCGGCGCAGCAGGTCGAGCGGGCTCTCGTTGAAGCGGAAGTTGTTGACCGCGGCGGTGACCTCACCGTTCTCCACGAGGTAGACGCCGTCGCGGGTGAGGCCCGTCAGCAGCAGGGTCGCCGGATCCACCTCGCGGATGTACCAGAGACAGGTGAGCAGCAGGCCGCGTTCGGTGCGGGCGATCATCTCCGCCAGCCCGGCGTCGGAACCGCCTGTCATGAGCAGGTTTTCGCCGGGCACGGTGACGGGGGCGTCGAATTCGGCGGCGGTGGCGCGCGGGTAGACCAGGGATTCGATCACACCGTCGCGCACCCAGTCGGTGCGCTGGGCGCTGAGCCCGTTGTCGAAGACCGACAGCGATTCCGAGGAGGACGGGGTCGCCACGAACGGCCGGTACTCGAGCCCCGCCGCGCTGGGATCGGAGTACAGGGTGAGCGGAACGCCGGTGAGCCGCTCGCCGATTCGGGTGCCGCCCGCGCGGGAGAAGGCGGTGTGCCCCTCGTGCGCGCCGCGGCCCTCCATACTCCACGCCAGGTAGATCATGAGATCGGCGACGGCCGAGGGCGGCAGCAGCGTTTCGTAGCGCCCGGCCGGAAGCTCGACGCGCCGCTTGCTCCAGTCCAGGCGGCGTGACAGCTCCGCCAGCAGCCCCGGCACATCCACGTCCGCGAAATCCATGGTGCCGGCGCCCACCCACGCGCTGGCGAGATCGGCGCCCTCGCCGCGCTTGCCGTTGATCTCCACCGACCCGGTCGGCTGCACCCAGCGCCGGCGCAGCCCCGTGGAGGTGCCCAGCCAGGTGGAATGCATCTGATGGTGCGCGAACCCGTAGAGCCGGTCCGCGCCGTCGAACCCGGTGGCCAGATCGCGGGCCAGATCGGTGAACACGGTGATGTCGGTGGTGGCGGGCGTGCCGTCCCAGTCCAGCACCCAGTCCAGGGTGCCCGGATCCACCGACGACGAATCCAGCAGCGGCATGGCGTCTTCGGCAGGCTGCGCGGTGCGGGCGGCCTCCTCGCTGGCCCGCACCACGTACCCGATATCGGCGGGATCGACGCTGGTGGAGCTGACGCTGCCGACTCGCGCGGCGGTTGGGCCGTCCCGGAAGACGGAGATGACCACCCAGTCGCGCGCGACCGAGGAACCGTTGGTGGTCATGGAATTTCCGGCCCAGCGCAGCGACGCCTCGTGCGCGTCGGTGACTATCACCATGGCCTCGTCGGCGCGCGAGGAGCGCAGCACGCGTTCGACGACCTCGGGGGCGGGGAGCACACTCACTGGAAGTCCTTCCTCACTGCCCGGCTTCGGCACGGGTATTGAGCACATTGATGCCGCGCACCAGGATCGACGGACAGCCGTGACTGACCGCCGCCACCTGACCGGGCTGAGCCTTACCGCAGTTGAACGCCCCACCCAGCACCCAGGTGGACGGCCCGCCCACGGCCTCCATCGCACCCCAGAAGTCGGTGGTGGTGGCCTGGTAGGCGACATCGCGCACCTGCCCGGCGAGTTCGCCGTCGCGGATGCGGAAGAACCGCTGCCCGGTGAACTGGAAGTTGTAGCGCTGCATATCGATCGACCACGACTTGTCGCCGACGATGTAGAGCCCGTCCCGCACCCGGGAGATCAGTTCCGCCGTGCTGGTGTCGCGTTCGCGATCCGGTTGCAGCAAGACATTGGCCATTCGCTGGATCGGCACATGATGCGCGGAATCGGCGTAGGAGCAGCCGTTCGACCGCTGCAGGCCCAGGCGCGGCGCGAACACCCGGTCCAGCTGGTAGCCGACCAGCACCCCGTCGCGCACCAGATCCCACTGCTGCCCGGCCACGCCCTCGTCGTCGTAGCCGACGCTGGCCAGGCCGTTGACCTGGGTGCGATCGCCGGTGACCTGCATGATCGGGGTGCCGTACCGCAGCGTCCCGAGCTTGTCGGGAGTCGCGAAGGACGTTCCCGCATAGGCCGATTCATAGCCGATGGCCCGGTCGTACTCGGTGGCGTGCCCGATGGATTCGTGGATCGTGAGCCACAGATTGGTCGGGTCGATGACCAGATCGGTGGGTCCGGCGGTGACACTGGGCGCCTTCACCTTCTCGGCCAGCCAGCCCGGCATCTGCGCGAGTTCGCCCGCCCAGTCCCAGGTTCCGTCCGCGCCGGTCACGTACTCCCAGCCGCGCCCGGCCGGGGCGGCCAGCGTGCGCATGGTCTCGAATACGCCCGCCGACGGATCGACGGTGATGGCCTCCCACTGCGGATGCAACCGCACCCGCTGCTGGGTGATCCGCGAACCGAAGGTGTCGGCGTAGAAGGTCTGCTCCTTGACCTGCAGCAGATTCGCCGTCACATGGTCGACGCCGTCGGCGGCCTGCAACCGATCCGAATAGTCCTGCAGCAGCGCGACTTTCTCCGGCGTCGGCACCGCGAACGGATCGATTTCATAGGCCGACACCCACTCGATCCCGTCGTAGCGTGGCTCGGCGGCCAGCTCCACCCGCTCCCGGTTCAAGGCCCGCAGGGTGCTCGCCACGGTGACCGCGCGCCGCGCCACCTCCACCGCGGATTCCGCGGTGAGAGCGGCGTGCGAGGCGAAACCCCAGGTGCCGTCGACGATCACGCGCACCGCGAAGCCGAGATCGGTGCTGTCGCCGACCGATTCCACCCGCCCGTCGCGCAATCGGATGGACTGCTGCACAAGTCGATGCACGCGCAGATCCGCGTACTCGGCACCGGCTGCGCGCGCCGCCGACAGCGCCGCGTCGGCGAGCGCGGTCAGGGGAAGCGCGCGGAACTCCTCGTCCACGACCTTGGTTGCGATGCTCACCCGATCCAACCTAGAGGCAGGCGCCGAAGTCCTTCAACAGCACACACTCTCAAGGTGAACTTCACAGTCTGCGAACATGCACACGCTGCAAGAATGCACGAACTGCGAAGACGCACACCAGGAAACGCGCGCGACAAGCCCTGGACATGCCGCGTTTTGCTGTCCGGATGCCGTAGGGTCTGCCCGCGTGCCGCCATCCGCACTCCGCGACCGTAAACGAGAACGCACCCGCCGCGCCCTGTACCAGGCCGCCGTCGAACTGTTCGAGACCAGAGGCTATGAGGCGACGACCGTCGCCGATATCGCCGCGGCCGCCGAAGTCGGCACCCGGACGTTCTTCAACTACTTTGCCAGCAAGGAAGAACTGCTCTTCCCCGAACCGGACGAACGGGTCCAGTCGGCCGTGCAGGCGATCGCCACCCGCCGCCCCGGCGAGCGACCGGTGGAAGTGCTGCTGCGCGCCCTGCGCGCCGCCGGTGACAATCCGGGCGACCATCTCGGCGATACCCTGCCCGCCCGCATCGCCGTGGTGCGCGCCCAGGTGTCCCGCACCGTCTCCGCGGTGAGCGGCCGCGCGGCCTACGCCCAGCAGGTCGCCCAGCAGGAGATCGCCCGGCACCTGCGCGACGCCTTCCCCGACGAACTCGACGAGGTCGGCGCGGCCGCACTGGTCGGCGCGGTGGTCGGCGCGGTCTCCGGCGCGCTGTCGGTGCTGTTCCAGCAGCCCGGCATCGAAGACGCCGAGCAACTGCACCGCAAGATCCAGGAGATCACCTCGAAGGTGCTGGCGCCCTGGCTCACCGAGCCGATCGGCCTCGAATCCGCCCCGCCCGCAGCCGAACCCGCGCCACGTCCGGCGCTGGGGCAGGCCGCGCAGTCGGCGCTCGACGCCGGTCCGCGTCCGCTCGCCGAACCCGTGCGCCGCCCGGACTCCGAGCCGATGCGGCCCATGGCGACCGTGCACCGCCTCGGTCCCGAGGTGGTGCGCCGTGCCAGCGCCGATCATCGCGCGCTGTTCCCGGAGCGCCGTCCGGTCGAGCGCACCCACTGCACCGAGGGCGATCCGTCGCGCCTGAACATCGAATCCCTGATCGGTGACCAGCCGCCCCGACCGGCCCCCGAATCCGCTGATCCCGACGATGATTCGGCCCTCGGCGGCGACCGTGACCTAGGTCTGCCCGAGGACATCCTGGTCTGAGTCGAGAGCGTGTCGTTTCTGTCCAAGACGGCGGCGGAATCAGCCCATAGGCTGAACATCGTCGCTGACTCAGGAGGTAGGAAATGACACGGGAACTGGTCTACACGGGCTTCATGTCGCTCGACGGCGTGGTCGACTCGCCGGGCGGCAAGGCCGAGGGGCATCGCAGCGGCGGCTGGGTGATGGACACCGAATTCGTGCCCGAGGCCTACTCGCTCAAGGCCGAAGAACTCGCCGACACCACCGCGCTGCTGTTCGGCCGCCGCAGCTACGAGGCGTTCGCGCCGTACTGGCGTGACTCCGAGGACCACGCCGCCTACAAGGAGCTGCCGAAATACGTGGTGTCGAGCGCCCTCACCGAGGCCGATCTCGTCGACGGCTGGGGCGAGACCACGATCCTGCGCTCGACCGAGGACGTCGCCGCGCTCAAGCAGACCGAGGGCGGCGGCATCTTCATCCACGGCAGCGCCGAACTGGCCCGCCGCCTCGGCGAGGCCGATCTGATCGACCGCTACAACCTGCTGGTGTTCCCGGTCCTGCTGGGTGCGGGCAAGAGCCTGTTCAGCCGCGCCGACCGCGACAAGCAGCAGCTGCGCCTCACTGAGTCGGCCAGCTACGCCAACGGCGTGGCCAAACTGATCTACACGGTGCAGCACTGAGCCGTGTCACACCGTGGTGCGCTGCGCCGGATCCAGCGCGATCGCACCACCGTCGCCGTCGCGCAGCTGCCCGGCCGTCCGGCCGACGAACCGGCGCAGCGCGCGGGCGAGATGCGGTTCGTCGTAGTACCCGAGCTTGTCGACCACGACACCCGGCTGCTCACCGGTGGCCAGCAGGATCGCCGCTGTTCTGGCCCGCCCGATCTGCCGCACCGCGCCCTGGGTGAGCCCCGTCGCCGCCCGGAACCGCCGCTCGATCGTGCGCTCGGTGGCGGCCGGACTCTGCCCGCGCAGCGTCTGCGCCACCAGCGGATCCCGGACCAGCACCCCGCCCCGGACGAGTCGTTCGACCAGCGCCTCGGCATCGTCGAGTCCCGGTGTCTCCCATCGACTCCCGTCGAGCCAGAACCCGCGACCGCTCACATCCGGTAGCTGCAGACCACTGTCCACCAGTGCCGGCGCGGCGATCATGCGCAGCGAGGTGCCGACCGCGAACTGGATCCCGACGAAATCCGCCCCCTCCGGCACCGGCGCTGTCCCGCACCGGCTTTCGGGCCCCGTCACCGCCGCGTGTGCGACCCCGCGCTGCTCCCAGAACACCAGCCCCCACGTTTCACTCGCGACGCTGGTCATCTCGGTGACCCGCTCGCTGCGGCACGTCCACACGGTGTCGATCCACGCCGAATCCGACGCGCGCGTCTCGAACAGTAGGTCCACCCCCGAAATCCTAATTCGAGGGTCGTGAGACCGGGTGTGCCGGACTGTGCGCGAGCGGAGACCGGCGCGGATCGCGCCGGGCCGGTTGTCAGCCCTGCTCGGCGGGCTCGACCGCCGGGTGTGCGGCCAGCCGCTCGCGCAGGAATCCGAGGATGGCGGCGCGGGCGGCCCTGGCCTGGGGAACCAGGCCGGGCAGGGCGAGGAAGGCGTGCGGGGCGCCGGGATGTTCGGAAAGTCGTGCGGGCGTGCCGAACTCGCGGAGCCGTTCGACGTAGCGGCGGCCGTGGTCGGCGAGCGGGTCCAGGACGGGAACGACCACCAGGGCCGGGGCGAGACCGGTGGCGTCGGCGTACCGGGGTGAGACCGCGCGGGCCTCGGATCCGGCCGCTGCCAGCGGGAATATCCAGCGGAGTTTGTCGACGTGCAGGGTGGGCGTGTGGGGATAGCGGGTCATCGACGGGTGGTCGAAGGCCGACTCGGACACGTCGGTCACGGGATTGACCAGAACCTGCGCTCGCAACGGCAGGCCCGCGTCCCGGGCGCGAATCGCGGTGAGGGCGGAGATCAGCGCGCCGCCGCTCTCCCCGGCCACCGCGATGCGATCGGGGTCGATTCCCCAGTCGGCCGCGTGACCGCGCACCTGAGTGAGGACATCCCAGTCGTCGTCCACGGCCGCGGTCAGGGGAGTGCGCGGATCGATCAGTCGGTGTTCCACCGAGACGACCACCGCGGGCAGGTGCGCGGCGAAATGGCTGTTGGCCCAATCGCATTGCGCCGCCGTGCCGACCACCGCGCCGCCGTGCACGTGCACGATGAGTGGCAAGGGGGAGGTGGCGGTGCGTGGGCGGTACACCCGGATCCGGACGACCCGATCGGCCAGAACCAGTTCCTGCCAGCGGATTTCGACGCCGCTCGCCGGAAAACCGGTGATCGGCCGGAGGAATCGGGAGCCGGCTCGGCGATTCGCCGCCTCCCGGTAGGCGATCAAACGCTCCTCGGTCAGCGTCGGCCAGTCCGGCTCCTGCTGCACGGCCGCGAGCAGCCGCACCCCCAGGGGCGCGCGCTCGGTGCCTGTGGTGTCACTCATCTCTACCTCCTCGACCACACCGCGTCGCCGGAGCCGGCGCATGGATGTGCGTGCTTGCGCTACGACAGCAGCCTCGCCGCACGACGGCCGGAAGTATTGGAAAAATCTTCCCTAGGCGGGCGTCGCCCACGCGATCGGGTCGACCGTGAGCCACGGCGCCACCGCCAGTGCGGCCGGTGTCAGCTCGGCGAAACCGAGGGATTCGCGGCACAGATGGGATTGATCGGTGAAACCACAGTCGGCCGAGACGGCGGCGGCGTTGTGGCCCGCCGCGAGACGGTGCGCGGCCTCGTCGAAACGGACCAGCTGTGCGGCGCGTTTGGGGGTCACGCCGAGCTGGGAGCGACAGCTGTGCCCACAGCCGCTTGGGGCTCCAGCCGATATCGGCGGCCAGGCGCTCGACGCGAATTCGCCCACGGCTGTGCACGATTCGCCGCCAGGCGTAGGCGACTTCCGGATCGACGGCTCGGCCCGCGGTCAACCGGCGCACGAGTGTGCTGTGCGCGATCTCGAATCGTTCGTCCCACGAGGGCGCGGTCCGCAGGCGGGACACGGTCGCTTCGGTATCGCGGCCCCAGAACTCCTCCAGCGCGACCACCGTGTCACCCGGACCCGGCGTGCCGCCCAGCACCGCGTGCGCGACCACCGGTGACAGCCGGATCTGCAGCAGGTCGACATCGCGTCCGCGACCGTGCATCCGCGAGAGAGCCAGGCCGAGGACGCCGCCGCCGTGGATCCGCGTCCCGGCCGTCGCATCGGCCGGCGTGACGTCGCCGGTGAAATCGAGGAAGATCGTCAGCGCCGGGTAGGGGATCAGCTGCAGATCGACGGGATGCGCTGCCGCACCGCGAAATCCGGCCATGCTGATGCCCGCCACCCGCGCCGGGCGGCCCGGGACGGCGACGTCCACCATGGCCCCGGCGATATCGACCGGCTCGACAGGCATACGGCCCATGGTACGAGCGGGTGGTGAAGGCGTTGCGGCTCAGGCGAACTGCTGCCAGCCCAGGCGAATCACCATGGCCACCACCACGACCAGCAGCACGACGCGCACGAAACCCGCGCCCTTGGCGAGCGCCATGCGCGAACCCACGATGGAGCCCGCGACATTCGCGACCGCCATGGCCAGGCCGAGTGTCCACAGCACGTGGCCGGTGGCGCCCAGGAAGATCAGCGAGCCGAGGTTGGAGCCGCAGTTGATGACCTTCGCCATGGCGGCCGCGCGCACGAACTCGGTGCCGAGCAGGGTCGCGAAGGTGATGATCAGGAAGGTGCCCGTGCCGGGGCCGAGGATGCCGTCGTACAACCCGATGAGCCCGGCGGCCAGGCCGATCACCAGGATCGTCTTGCGGCGGGTCGGCGGATGGGTGGCCATGGTGACGCCGATGGACGGCCGCAGGGTGATGAAGACGGCCACGCCCACCAGCACCACCATCACGATGGGAATGAACAGCTCCCGGTCGATGAGGGAGACCGCCGCGGATCCGGCCGCCGAGGTCACCGCCGCCAGTCCGGCGGCGGGCAGCAGCGCCTTCCATTTCATCGGCACCTTGCGCGCGAAGGTGATCACCGCGGCGCTGGTGCCGGAGAAGGCCGCGATCTTGTTGGTGCCCAGGGCGGTTGCCGGGGCGACGCCGGGCAGTACCACGAACAGCGTCGGCAGCACGATCAGCCCGCCGCCGCCCACCACCGCGTCCACCCAGCCGGCGGCCGTGGCCGCAGTCAGTAGGACCGCCCAGTCTCCGAAACCCATCCGCTGAGCCAAGCAGAGCAGACAATCCCGGGCAAACCGGTATCGCACCGTAGGGTGGTGGGGTGCGCCGGTTCAGCCTGTGGCTGCGTGACAAGCCACTGATCTCCGATTCGATGCTGGCCCTGGGATTGCTCGTCATCGATGTCCTCGCCATCGGCGAAAGCACCCAGAAGGCGGCCTATCTCGTCCTGAGCCTGGCGCTCACCGCGCCGATCGTCTTCCGCCGCACCCATACGCGGGTGGCGGCCACCGTGCTCCTCGTCGTCTCCATCTCCGCCAGCCTCATCCACTGGGCGGGTAACGACCCCTCCGTGCATCCGGCGCTGCTCGGTCTCGGCATCATGCTCTACACGCTCGTCGCGTATGTGGGCCGCCGCGAAGGACTCTGGTACCTGTGCGCCCTCGTCGCCGACACCGTGATCTCCTGGGAACTGGTCGGCGAGCCCGAGGGCGGTGATGCCCCCTTCACCGCCGTCTTCTACGCCCTGTGCTGGACCCTGGCCGAGTTCATCGGCGCCCGGCACGCCTACGACGCCGAGGTCGCCGCGCGCCTGGCCGTCGCCGACTACGACCGGGAACGCCGCGCTCACGACGCCGTGGCCACCGAACGCACCCGCATCGCCCGCGAACTCCACGATGTGGTCGCGCACGCGGTGAGCGTCATCATCGTGCAGGCCGACGGCGCCCGCTACGCCCTGCGCCACGATCCGGACACCGCCGAGAAGGCGCTCGGCACCATCGCGGGCACCGGCCGCGAAGCCCTGCGCGAACTGCGCCGCACGGTCGAACTGCTGCGCACCGAACACGCGCCCGAGCAGCTGCCGCAGCACGGCACCGCCGGAATCGCCAACCTGGTCGACATGATGCGCAGCGCCGGACTGGATATCTCGCTCGAGCTCGCGGGCGAAATCGATTCCCTCAGTCCGGAAATCAGCCTCGGCATCCACCGGATCGTCCAGGAGTCGCTCACCAATACGCTGCGCCACGCCGGATCGGACGCGCACGCCGACGTCCGCGTCATCCGCCGCGACACCGAGGTGACGATCGAGGCCGTCGACACCGGGGGAGTGCCGGCCACCATCCCCGGCAGCGGCCTCGGCCTGGTCGGCATGCGCGAGCGCATGGCGGTGCTCGGCGGCACCCTCAGCACCGGCCGCAACAGCCAGGGTGGCTGGGCGGTGCGCGCCACCATCCCCCTCGATCGGACCGACGACGACCGGTCCCCACTAGATTGAGTGGGTGCCGATCACCGTTCTCGTAGTCGATGACCAGGAACTCATGCGTGCCGGATTGAAGATGGTGCTCGGCGCGCACCCCGATCTGGAGGTGGTGGGCGAGGCCGACAACGGCGCCGCCGCCATCGCGCGGGCCCAGGAACTGCGCCCCGACGTGGTGCTCATGGATGTGCGGATGCCCGTCACCGACGGCGTCACCGCCACCGCCCGGATCATCGAATCCGGTTGCGGCAGCCGGGTTCTCGTCATGACCACCTTCGATCTGGACGAGCACGCGCTGGGCGCGCTGCGGGCCGGGGCGAGCGGCTTCCTGCTCAAGGACACCCCGCCGGAGGATCTGATCTCGGCCATCCGCAGTGTGGCGGGCGGTGACGCGGTGGTCTCACCCAAGGTCACCAAGCGGCTGCTGGACAGGCTCATCGCCGATGATCCGGCCGCCGGACGCGATCCGTCGGTGCTCGATGTCCTCACCGCCCGCGAGCGGGAGGTGCTCGAGCACATCGCCGCCGGACGCTCCAACGCCGAGATCGCCTCGGCCCTGTTCCTGTCCGAGGCGACGGTGAAAACCCATGTCGGACGGGTGCTCACCAAACTCGATCTGCGCGACCGGGTACAGGCCGTGGTGCTCGCCTACGAGACCGGGCTGGTCCGGCCGGGCAACGCCTGAACGCCGGTTACGCGGTCTCGTCGAGGAATTCGCGCAGCACCGTGGTGCAGGCGGCGGGCGTCTCCAGTTGCGGCAGATGCCCGCAGCCGCCCAGCACGACGCGCTGCGCGCCCGCGATGCCGCCCTCGATCGCCCCGGCATGCGCGTGCACATCGGGGTGGTCGAGGTCGCCGACGATCAGCAGGGTCGGCACGGTGATCTCGCCGAGGCGGGCCAGCGCGGATTCCTGCGACATGCGCTCGAGCTCCATGGGCGGCGTCAGATTGCCGGGGCTGTTGTCGAGCATCTCGCGAAGTCGTTGCCGCGCAGCGGGATTCGAGGGCGCAACGAACCACGGATCGGTCTCGGTCCAGTAGGCGATCTGCTCGGGGACCGGGTCGTCGTGGGTCGGGATGTCGCGCCCGCCCCGGGTGAGGAAGTGCTCGCTCAGCGACAGCCCGCTGACCAGTGACCCGATCAGCACTAGCCGGCCGACGAGTTCGGGATGCTCGAGCGCGCACCACAGCGTGATCAGCCCGCCGAACGAACACCCGACCAAGGTCGCCGGTTCCGGTGAGACGGCCCGGACCACCGCCGCCAGATCCGCCGAACTCGAATACGGTCCGGTGGGCCGGGGCGTGCGCCCGTACCCGCGCCGATCCCACCGCGCCACCCGATAGCCCGCGGCCAGCGCCTCGAACTGCGCATCCCACGAGCCGCTGTGCGAGAGCGCGTCATGGGTGAACACCACCGGCGGCCCCGACCCCGCGACCTCGGCGTGTACGCCGTCGGCCACGAACCGGGCCGAACCCCCGTCTTCCACCCCTCAACTGTAGATTTCGCACCGGGTGCTGTGCGCCACATCGGGGCCCGGGAGAAAATTCGCCGCTTCGCACGTTGTACGGGTGGATCGATGGAAAGGATCGTCCCGATGCCCGCACTGCTGTTCCTCGCCTACTTCGCCGCCGAGATCGCCACGCTCGTGCTCGTGGGTCATTTCATCGGCGTGTTCCCGACCATTCTGCTGCTGCTCGCCGGATCGGCCGCCGGTCTGATCCTGGTCCGCTCGCAGGGCCGCCGCGTCTTCGAGAGCTTCCGCAAGGCTTCGCGCGGCGAGATCGACCCGAGTACCGCGGTCGCCGACGGCGCGCTGGTCACCCTGGGCGCGGTGCTCATGTTCGTACCCGGCCTGCTCACCTCGTTCCTCGGCCTGCTCGCGCTCACCCCGGTGACCCGGTTCGTGCTGCGCCCGGTCGTGGCCGCTTTCGCGGCCCGCCGGATCAACCGGGTGGCCACCGCGGTCGGCCCGTACGGCTACCGCAACGTGGTCATCGACCCCGACGGCGAGGTCATCGACGCCACCGTGGTCAGCGAGTACTACGACGACGGCCAGGGCCGCACCACCTACCGCGCCATCGATCCGCAGTAGACACACCTCCGATCCAGCCACGAGCGGGCCGACGAACTGTCGGCCCGCTCGCGGCGTTCCGGGGCGCGCTGATGCCCCGCCGCCCGGCCCGCCACCAGGTCGACGCGACCGCCGTAACGGGGACCGCGCCGCATGGTCGGCGCGGCTGCGGCGAATGGTGACAAGGCCGCGTCGGTGGTGGCGATACGCGATGGCACGGCTGAGGCGCGCGGCGACGCGGCCTCGTCGTGCTGTGATCGAGTCGGCGCGACGGCGGTTGCGACCAGGACGCGCGCGTGCGGCAGACTGGAACGCCGTGAGTACCCAGTTGCTTGTCGGCGGCCGTATCTACAGTCCGAGTAATCCGGACGCGACGGCCATGGCGGTGACCGACGGCACCGTGGTGTGGGTCGGCGCGGACCGGCCGGGCCGGGCCATGCACCCGGACGCGGAGATCATCGAACTGGACGGCGCGTTCGTCGCGCCCGCGTTCGTGGACCCGCATGTGCACGTGACGGCGCTGGGATTGAAGCTCACGGGACTCGATCTGGCGCGGGCGCGTTCACTCGCCGAATGCCTGGAGCTGTTGCGCGCGTACGCTGCCGCGCGCCCAGACGGCACCATTCTCGGCGACGGGTGGGACGACACCGCCTGGCCGGAGGGCCGCCCGCCCAGCCTCGCGGAGATCGACGCCGCCGCACCCGGCCGCCGCGTGTATCTGGCTCGCGTGGATGTGCATTCGGCCCTCGCGTCCACGGCTCTGTTGGACGCCGTCCCGGGAATTACGGCGGCGACCGGGTTTTCGCGCGGTGAACCGCTGCGCGACGACGCCCACCACCTGGTGCGCGCGGCCGCCTACGGTGCGCTCGACCGCGCCCAGCGCGATGCCGCCCGCCGCGCCGCGCTCGACCACGCCGCCGCCAACGGCATCGCCGCCGTACACGAATGCGCGGGCCCGGATATCTCCGGCGAGACGGATGTGCGTGAGCTGCTGGCCTTTTCGCACGGCGTCGAGGTGCGCGCCTACTGGGGGCAGGCGGTCCGCACCGCCGACGAGGCCCGCACCCTGGTGAAGGATCTCGGCGTGCACGCCCTCGGCGGCGACCTGTTCGTGGACGGTTCGATCGGCTCGCACACCGCGTGGCTGCGCGCACCCTACGCCGACCGCGACACCACCGGCACCGCCCACCTGGACGCCGACGCCATCTACGCGCACGTCCTCGCCTGCACCGAGGCCGGAATCCAGACCGGTTTCCACGTTATCGGCGACGCCGCCATGGACGCGGTCGTCACCGGCATCGAGCGCGTGGTCGCCGAACTCGGCGGCCCCGCCGTCGCCTCCCGCGGCCACCGCCTCGAACACGCCGAACTGCTCGACGCCGACCAGATCGCCAAACTCGCCCAGTGGGGCGTAATCGCCAGCGTCCAACCGGGTTTCGACGCCGCCTGGGGCGGCCCCGAGGGCATGTACGTCACCCGCCTCGGCGCGGACCGCGCCGCCGCGCTGAACCCCTTCTCCGCCATGGCCGCCGCCGGAATCTCCCTCGCCATCGGCTCCGACTCCCCGGTGACGCCGCTCAACCAGTGGGAAGCCGTCCGCGCCGCCGCCAACCACCGGACCCCCGGCCATCAGATCTCTCCCCGCGCCGCCTTCGCCGCCGCCACCCGCGGCGCCTGGCGCGCGGGCGGCGTCCGCGACGGCCTCGCGGGCACCCTCGTTCCCGGAGCCCCTGCCTCCTATGCCATGTGGGACGCCGAAGACCTCGTGGTCGCCGCGGCGACCGACTCCGTCCAGCGCTGGTCCACCGACCCCCGCTCCCGAGTCCCCGGCCTCCCGCCGCTGACCGCCGGCGCCACCCTCCCGCGCTGCCTGCGCACCGTGCACCGCGGGGTCACCATCCATGCCTCCTGAGCAGCGCCCCGAAAACGCTTCGCCGGCAGACACACCCGCGTCCGCGCGCGACGCTTCGGGCGGGGCCGCCTCCGAGCCCGCCGGATCGAATTCGGCCCCGTCCGGCGAAGGCCCCAGCGCCCCAGCCGATTCGACGGAGCGCCGGGCGGAGGTGGGTCCGTCGACCCCCGCTCACGTGGATGTCGCCACCGCCTCGGCGGTGAACAGGAGCGCTGATACCGCGGGAGTGGATTCCCCGGCGGCGGCACCGCCGGTGCGCGTGGCCGCCATCCCGTCCGCCGCCGAGGTCGGCCTCACATCGGAGACCACTGAGCCTGCTTCCGCGCCAGGCGGATTCGCGGGACGAGTCGCCGCGCTCGCCGACCGGCATCCGGTGCTCATCCGCTCGATCGGCGCGATCGTCGCCGGACTGCTGTTGTTCGCGAGTTTCCCGCCGCGGACGCTGTGGTTTCTCGCGCCGGTGGCGGTGGGGCTGCTGACGGTGGTCGTGCGTGGAAACGGGCGACTGCGTGGGGGATTCGGCTACGGGATGCTGGCGGGGCTGGGGTTCTTCCTGCCGTTGCTGCCGTGGACCGGGATCTATGTGGGGCCGGTGCCGTGGCTGGCGTTGTCGACCGTGTGCGCGGTGTACGTGGGATTGTTCGGGCTGCTCGCGCGGCTGGTGAGCGGGTTGCGGTGGTGGCCGCTGTGGGTCGCTGCCGCGTGGACGCTGACCGAGTGGGCGCGGTCGAGTTTCCCGTTCGGCGGATTTCCCTGGGGGCGGATCGCTTTCGGGCAGGCGGACGGGTGGTATCTGCCGTTCGCCATGCTGGGCGGTGCGCCGCTGATCGGTTTCCTGGTGGCGCTCACCGGGACCCTGGCGGTCGCCGGGGTGCTGCGGGTGTGGCGCGGGCGCGGTGAATCCGATGTGCCCGGCGCTTCCGCAAACGTTCCGCATCGTCCCAGATGGGGGGTTCCGCGTCTCACATCGTGGACACGGATTATTGGTGCGGCTTCGATTGTGGCTATCATTCCCCTCACCGGAGTGATCCTCCGGACCGCGCTGCCCGGCCCGGAGGACGGCAACCGGCCGATCACGGTCGCCGCGATCCAGGGCAGCGTGCCGCGCCTGGGACTCGACTTCAATGCCCAGCGCCGCGCGGTTCTCGACAATCACGTCAAGCGCACCGAAGAGCTCGCCGCCGCGGTCGCGGCCGGGACGGCCCCGCAGCCGGATGTGGTGATCTGGCCGGAGAATTCCTCCGATATCGACCCGCTGCGCAATGCCGACGCCGCCGCCCTCATCACGCGGGCCGCGCGAGATATCAAGGCTCCCATCCTGGTTGGCGCGGTCCTGGTGAACGACGATCGCACCACCACGAATTCGGTCATCGTGTGGACCGCCGACGGCGGCCCCGCCGAGCGCCACGACAAGAAGATCATCCAGCCCTTCGGCGAGTACCTGCCGATGCGGAGTTTCTTCCGGCTCTTCTCCGAATACGCCGACCGCGCGGGATATTTCGTCCCCGGTACGGGTGACGGCGTGGTGCACGCCGAACCCGCCTCGGGCGGCGCGCCCGTGGCCATCGGCGTGGCCACCTGCTACGAGGTCGCCTTCGACCGCGCCTTCCAGCAGGCGATGGACGCCGGCGCGCAGCTCCTCACCGTCCCGTCCAACAACGCCACCTTCGGCGACAGCGAGATGACCTTCCAGCAACTGGCCATGTCGCGGGTGCGCGCGGTGGAGCACGGTCGCGCCGTGGTGGTTTCGGTGACCACCGGCGTGAGCGCGATCATCACCGCGGACGGCACCATCCAAGAACAGACGGAACAGTTCGTACCTGCGGCTTTGGTCGCGAAACTCCCGCTACGTGATGACACGACACCGGCAACGCGATTGGGCCCCACGCCGGAGTGGATTTTGTGTATCCTGGCCGCGGCTGCCGCAGTGGCGGCTATTCGGCGGCGAACCAACACCCTTGCAGAGCCGACCGGAAGATAGCCGGTACCCCTTCCGGCTCGAAGACAGCGGGAACGTGTGACGAGGGCCGTCCCGTATGAGCGACTTCAGATTCGCCGGTTCGTAGCTAGGGTGTGATTTTCCGCCCGTTCTGTCTGAGTTATCTGCGGTGTCGTGCAAGTTGAGCGAAATTCGCGAGGTTTGCCTTGAGGTAACTGACTTAAAAATATGCTCCGCCAACGCTGTTCGTGGCGAGCAACTCGAGATCACCACCGATCCGCTCGGCGGGATGCTCCGAATCATAGGGCGTGGATCACGTCCTACGGCTCGCGCGTGCGCGCGATCGCCGAGGTGGTGTCGGAGTTCGGGGTTCGGGGAGTTGCGCACAACAGCGGCAGAACGGAGTGATTGATGAGTTCATTGGCCACCGATCGTGTCGACCAATGTTCTTCGGGGGAATTCTCGGCTCAACCTTTCGCGCTCTCTCCCGCGCAGTCGGCACTCTGGTACGCCCAACGCATCAGGCCTGACATTCCGCTCACGATCGCGCAGTACGTGGAGATCCACGGCGATCTCGATGTCGGCCGATTGCTCTACGCCATCGAACGATTCGGCTCGGAGTCCGAGGTCGGCCACGTCCGGCTGCTCGAAATCGACGGCGTCCCGCACCAGGTGGTCGACCCCACCTGGCGGCCCGGCTGGGCCCGCATCGACCTGCGCGCGGAACCGGATCCGCGCGCCGCGGCCCTGGCCTGGATGAACGACCACGCCAGCTCGCCCATCGACATCGAGAACGATCCGCTCACCATCAATGTGGTGCTGCGGACGGGTGATTCGGACTGGATCTGGTACACCCGCGGCCACCACATCGTCATCGACGGCTACGGCGCCATGAACGGCACCACCCGCGCCGCCGAGATATATACGGCCCTGGAGAACCGGACCGAGCCGGTGGTCACCCGGGCCACCCCGTTGGCCGCCATCTATGCCGACGAGACGAAATACCGTGAGACCAGCCGCTTCCGCGCCGACGGCGAATACTGGCGCGAGCAGCTCACCGGCGTGGGCGAACCCATCACCCTGTCCAGTCAGGGCCTGGCCGGTTCGGAGACCGAGGCCGGCCGCCGCTGCGCCACCGCCGTGCTCGCCCCCGAGGTGGAAGCCGCCATCCAGGACGCCGCGACCACCTTCGGCAGCAATAGTTCCGCGCTGTTCGTGGCCGCCCTGGCCTGCTACGTCCGCTCGGTCACCGGCACCCAGGACGTGGTGCTGTCCCTGCCCGTCTCCGCGCGCACCACCGTGGCGCTGCGGCGTTCGGGCGGCGTGGTGTCCAATGTGGTGCCCATCCGCGTCCAGTTCGACGGTGCGATGTCGGTGGCCGACACCGTGCGCGCCGTCGAGTTGCAGATCACCGGCGCGCTGCGCCATCAGCGCTACCGCAGCGCCGACATCCGCAGCGACTCCGGCTATTCGCGCGATTCGCGCGGTTTCTTCGGCCCGATGGTCAACCTCATGCTCTTCCACAGCGAGCTGAAGTTCGGCAGCCTGGTCGGCTCCATCAACGTGCTCTCCACCGGCCCGGTGGAGGATCTGTCGATCAACCTCTACAACGGCGTCGGCAACCGCACCCACATCGATTTCGAGGCCAACCCGTCGCTCTACGGCGACGGTGAACTGACCATGCACCACGGCCGGTTCCTCGACTTCCTGCGCCGCTTCGTCAGCGCCGACCCGCAGGCCGCCGTCGGCGATCTGCCCGTGCTCACCGATCTCGAGCGCGAACGCGTGCTGCACGAATGGAATTCGACCCAGGTCGCCAAGCAGGAGGGCACCCTGCCCGGCCTGTTCGCCGACCGCGCCGCCATGTGCCCGAGCCGCACGGCCCTCGAATTCGACGGCGAGACACTGACCTACGCCGCCTTCGACGAGCGCGCCAACCGCCTGGCCCGCGAGCTCATCGCCCGCGGCGCGGGGCCCGACACCGTGGTCGGCCTGGCCATCCGGCGCAGTCTGGACCTGCTCGTCGGCATGTACGCCATCGTGAAGGCGGGCGCGGCCTACCTCCCGCTCGATCCCGATCACCCCGCCGAGCGCATCGAGCAGATCCTGAGCCAGGCGCGGCCGCTGTGCGTACTCACCGCCGGTAGAGACGCGCTCGAACTGCCCGCCGCCGCAGCCCGATTCGATATCGACACCGCGGACCTGTCGCAGCGCTCCGGCCGTCCGGTCACCGACGCCGACCGCCTCGTCCCGCTGCGTGCCGATCACCTGGCCTACGTCATCTTTACCTCCGGCTCCACCGGCAAGCCCAAGGGCGTGGGCGTCAGCCACGCGGCGATCGTGAACCGGCTGCGCTGGATGCAGCACGCCTACCCGCTCGACAGCACCGATGTGGTGCTGCAGAAGACCCCCGCCACCTTCGACGTCTCCGTGTGGGAGTTCTTCTGGCCCTTGCAGATCGGGGCGCGGCTGGTCATCGCCGTGCCGGATGGGCACCGCGATCCCGGCTACCTGGCGCGGGTCATCGCCGAGCAGGCCGTCACCACCGCGCATTTCGTGCCGTCCATGCTGTCGGTCTTCCTCACCGACACCGATGTGCGCGGCTGCACCGGGCTGACCCGCGTCTTCACCTCCGGTGAGGCGCTGCCCGCCGCCACCGTGGCCGAATTCCACGCCGCACTCGGAACCGGTCCGGACGCACCGCAACTGCACAACCTCTACGGCCCCACCGAGGCCGCCGTCGACGTCACCGCCTGGCACTGCACCCCCGGCGCCACGGATGTGCCCATCGGCGCGCCGATCTGGAACACCCGCACCTACGTCCTGGACGCGCGCCTGCAACCGGTCGCCCCCGGCGTCGTGGGTGAGCTCTATCTCGCGGGCGTGCAGCTGGCCCGCGGCTATCTGGGCCGCCCCGGCCTGAGCGCCGACCGTTTCGTCGCCAACCCGTTCACCCCCGGCGCCCGCATGTACCGCACCGGCGATCTGGTGCGCTGGCGCGGCGGCCGCTCCGGCGTGCTGGAATACCTGGGCCGCAGCGACTTCCAGGTCAAGATCCGCGGGCTGCGCATCGAACTCGGCGAGATCGAGGCCGCCCTGCTGGCCGACGAGCGGGTCGCCCGCGCGGTCTGCGTGGCCCATCGCGGCCACGGCGGCGACGAGCTCATCGGCTACGCGGTGGCCGCCCCCGGCGTCGCCGTGCTCGAGGGCGCCGACCTGGCCGCCGGCCTGCGGCATATGCTGCCCAGCTACATGGTGCCGTCGATGATCATGGTGCTCGACGAACTACCGCTCAGCGCCAACGGCAAGGTCGACCGCAAGGCGCTGCCCGATCCCGGTACCGTCACGCGCCGCCCGGCCCGCCCGGCCGTGGAACCGCGCACCGAGGTGGAACGGCAGCTCACCGGTATCTTCGCCGAGGTCCTCGGCGTCGACGGAATCAGCGTGCAGGACAGCTTCTTCGACCTCGGCGGCAACTCGCTCAGCGCCGCGCGGGCCGTGGCACGGGTGAACACCGCGCTCGGCGCGGCCCTCACCATTCGCGATCTGTTCGAATCCGCCACCGTCACCGCACTGGCCGCCCGCCTGGCCACCCCGCAGGCCGAGCACGCCCAGCCGAAACTGCAGGCGGGCACCCGGCCGCAGCATGTTCCGTTGTCGCTGGCCCAGCAGCGGCTGTGGATCCTCAACCGGTTCGCCGAACACGCCGCCGCCTACAACATGCCGCTCGCGGTGGAATTGACCGGGCCCCTGGATATTCCGGCCCTGCGCGCCGGGCTCGTCGACGTACTGGAGCGGCACGAGAGCCTGCGCACCATCTTCCCGGACGGTCCCGAGGGGCCGGGCCAGCGCGTGCACCCGGCCTCGGAGATCCCGCTCACCCTCGATCCCATCGACGCCACCGACGCTGATGTGCTCGCGCTCGCGGGCGAATTCGCGGGCTACGGATTCGATCTGCGCAGCCAGGCCCCGATCCGGGTGGCGCTCTACGCCACCGGGCCCGACCGCCACGTATTCCTGGTGGTGCTGCACCACATCAGCGGCGACGGCTGGTCCATCGCACCGCTGACCCGCGACATCATGACCGCGGTCGCCGCCCGGCACGCGGGTGCGGCCCCGGCGTGGACGCCGCTGCCGGTGCAGTACGCCGATTTCGCGCTGTGGCAGCGGGAACTGCTGGGTGACGAGGCCGACCCGGCCAGTGCGCTGTCCCGGCAGCTGGCCTACTGGCGGGCCGCCCTCGCGGATCTGCCCGATCAACTGGATCTGCCGCTGGATCGCCCGCGCCCGCGGCAGCGCTCCACCGACGGCGGACGGGTGGAATTCCCGATTCCGGCCGAGATCCGCCGCGCCCTCGCCGCCCTGGCGGCCGAGCGCGGGGTCAGCACCTTCATGGTGTTGCACGCGGCGCTCGCGGCATTGCTTGCGCGCCTGTGCAATACGACCGATATCAGCATCGGCACGCCCATCGCCGGGCGCAGCGATCCGGCGCTCGACGATCTGGTCGGCATGTTCGTCAATACGCTCGTGCTGCGCACCCGCGTCGATCCGGCCGCCGGATTCGATCGCATGCTGGCCGAGGTCCGCGACACCGACCTCAACGCCTTCGCCAACGCCGACGTGCCGTTCGAACGGCTCGTGGAGGTCGTGAACCCGGAGCGGTCCGCCGCCCGGCACCCGCTGTTCCAGGTGATGCTGTCCTACGACAGCAGCCCGGAACTGAGCATCGACCTGCCCGGCGTGGACGCCGCCGTGCTGCCCATGGCCGTCGACATCGCCAAGTTCGACCTGCAGCTGACCGTGCACGAACCCGTCGGCGCGGCCGCCGAGGACGCTCCGCTCATGGCCGAGTTCGGCTATGCCGCGGACGTTTTCGACCACGCCACGGTGGAGGCCATCGCCCGCCGCTTCGGCGCGATCCTGTCCGCCGCGGTCGCCGACCCGGCCGTCCCGGTCGGCGATCTGCCGATTCTGGATACCCGCGAGACCGCGAAGCTGGTGCCCATCATGGGCTCCCCGGGCGAACCGTCCATCACCCTGGCGCGCCTGCTCACCGACACCGCCGAACGGGTGCCGGACGCGGTGGCCGTGCGCTACCTCGGCACCGACACCACCTATCGGGAACTCGACGAACGCTCGAACCGGTTGGCGCGCGTGCTCATCGAGCACGGCGCGGGCCCGGAGGTCGTGGTGGCCGTGGCGCTGCCGCGCAGCCTGGAGTCGGTGCTCGCGGTGTGGTCGGTCGCGAAAACCGGTGCGGCCTATGTGCCGATCGACCCGGACTACCCGTCGGATCGCATCGCGCACATGCTCGCCGACTCGGGCGCCATGCTCGGCCTCACCAATGCCGAACGCCGCGGCGATATGCCGGATTGGCCGGGAAGCCGTGGGCGGCACCGCAAGAGCTATGTGGACTGGCTGCTGCTCGGCTCGAAGGAACTGGCCGCGGAATGCGCGCAGTTCCCGCAGACCCCGCTCACCGATGCCGACCGGCACCACCCGCTGCGGGTGTCCGGCCCGGCCTACCTCATCTACACCTCCGGCTCCACCGGCAAACCCAAGGCCGTGGTGGTCACCAATGCGGGCCTGGCCTCCCTCGCCCACGAGCAGATGCATCTGTTCAAGGTCACCGATGCCGCACGCACACTGCACTTCTCGTCGCCGAGCTTCGACGCCTCGGTGCTGGAACTGCTGCTCGGCTTCGCGGCCGGGGCCACCATCGTGGTCGCGCCCGCCGGCATCTTCGGCGGCAGCGAACTCGCCCAGCTGCTGCGCGAGGAACGGGTGACCCATGCCTTCGTCACCCCGGCCGCGCTGGGCACCGTGCCCGCCGACGACCTGCCCGACCTGGAAGCCGTCATCGTCGGCGGCGAGGCCTGCCCGGAGGATCTGGTCCGGGTGTGGACCGATCCCGAATCACGTTCGGCCACTGCATCCGAGTCGCGGCCCGCCGCGGGCGGCGCACGCCGCATGCACAATATGTACGGCCCGTCCGAGGCCACGGTCGCCGCGACGGCCACCGGCCCCATGATCGCGGGCCAGCCGGTGCCCATCGGCCTGCCGGTGCGCGGTATGCGGCTGTTCGTCCTCGACGGCCGTCTGCATCCGGTGCCTCCCGGCGTCGCGGGTGAGCTGTATCTGTCGGGACCGGGCCTCGCACGCGGCTACCTCGGCAGGCACGGACTCACCGCCCAGGCCTTCCCGGCGAATCCGCACGGCCGCAAGGGCGAACGCATGTACCGCACCGGCGATCTCGTGGTTGCCGACGGCGCCGGGCAGCTGCGCTTCCTGGGCCGCGCCGACGATCAGATCAAGATCCGCGGCTTCCGCATCGAACTGCGCGAGATCGACCACGTGCTGAAGTCGCATCCGGGCGTCACCTTCGCGCTCACCGTGGTGCACCACGACGAGCGCGGCATCCCGCGCCTGGTCGCGTATCTGACGGCGGACACCGACCTCGAGACCGCCGCCGTGCTCGACACCGCGCGCGGCCGGCTGCCCGGGTACATGGTGCCCTCGGCGCTCACCGTCCTCGAGAACCTGCCCGTCACCCCGTCCGGCAAACTGGACCGTAAAGCCCTGCCCGCACCGGATTTCGTCTCCGTCGCACCCTCGCGCGCCCCGGAAACCGAGCTGGAGAAGCAGGTCGCACAGGTCTTCGGCGCGGTGCTCGGCACCCCCGTGCACGGCGCGGAGGACAACTTCTTCGAGGTCGGCGGCAACTCGCTGCTGGCCACCCGGCTCACCGCCGCACTGCACACCGAATTCGGGGTGGAGCTGCCGGTGCGGGCCATCTTCGAAGCGCCCACGGTGGCGGGCGTGGCCGCGCGACTGGCGGAAGCGCCCCGGACGCACAGGGCGGCGCTGGCGGTACACACCCCGCGTCCGGAGCGCCTTCCACTGTCACTGCCGCAGCAGCGACTGTGGTTCCTCAACAGATATTCTCCCGAATCCAGCGCCTACAACATTGCTTTCGTGCTGCGGATCGACGGCGATCCGGACGTGGAAGCATTGCGGTCCGCTCTCGCCGACCTGGTGGAGCGGCACGAAGTGCTGCGCACCGTCTTCCCCGAGGACGAGCAGGGGGCTTATCAGCAGGTGCTCGACACCGCCCGTTGCCTGCCGGTGCTCGAGCCCGTCGAATCCGACGACGTGGGCGCGCGCACCGCACTGCGGTCCCTGGCCCGGCGCGGCTTCGACCTCACCCGTGAGATCCCGCTGCGAATGTCGCTGCTGCGCACCGGGAATCGCCGCCACCTGCTCGGCATCGCGCTGCACCACATCGCCGCCGACGGCTGGTCGCTGGGCCCGCTCACCCGCGATCTCGCGGTCGCCTACACCGCCCGCACCGGGGGAGTGGCCCCCACCTGGACGCCACTGCCCGTGCAGTACGCCGACTTCAGCCTGTGGCAGCGCGAATGCCTGGGCCAGGAAAGCGATCCGGAGAGCTCGGCCGCGCTGCAGCTCGCCTACTGGCGGCACGCGCTGGCCGACCTGCCCGAGGAACTGCCGCTGCCCTACGACCGGCCGCGTCCGGTCGAGGCCACCCAGCGAGCCGGTGCGGTGCGCTTCGAGGTGCCCGAGGAGGTGCAGCGCAGGCTCGCCGAAATAGGCCGCGCCCACGGGGTTTCGCTGTTCATGATGGTGCGCTCGGCGCTGGCGGTGCTGCTGCGCGTGGTCACCGGCGGCCGCGACATCGTCATCGGCACCCCCGTGGCCGGACGCGGTGACACCCGCCTGGACGAACTCGTCGGCATGTTCGTCAACACGCTGATCCTGCGCTCGGACGTGGACCCCGACCGCAGCTTCGCCGAACTGCTGCAGGCCGACCGCGACACCGAACTGGCCGCCATGGCGCATGCCGAGGTGCCGTTCGAACGCGTGGTGGAGGAGATCGGCGGCGGCGCGGGCGGGATGCGGCCGCTGCTGCAGGTCGCGCTGACCGTGCAGGACACGCCGCTGCCCGCGCTGCAACTGCCCGGTCTGGCCCTGCAGGCCGAGGAACTCGATATCGCGCTCGCCAAGTTCGATCTCGAACTGCGCGTGCTGCCCGGTGTCGACAGCGCCGACCGGGTCTTCGAATTCGTCTACGCCGCCGAGCTTTTCGAACAGCGGACGGTCCAGACGCTGGCCGACCGGTTGATTCGCGTCTTCGACGCCGTCACCGCCGACCCGCGCGTCCGCATCCGCGATATCGACGCCCGCACCGACGCCGAACGCGAACTGCTCACCCCCGCCTGGGGCCCCGCGCCGGAACCGCAGTGCAGCCTCGCCGCGTACTTCGCCGCCACCGCGCACCTCAACGCCGATCGCATCTTCCTGCGCTCGGGCGAGGCGGAGCTGACCTACCTCGAGGCCGACGTGTACTCGAACCGGTTGGCGCGCGCCCTCATCGGGCGTGGGCTCGGCCCGGGCCACCGGGTCGCCCTCGGACTCTCGCGGTCGGTGGAATCGGTGCTGTCCATGCTGGCGGTCGCCAAATCCGGTGCGGCCTTCGTGCCGGTCGACCCGAACTATCCCGCCGATCGCGTGCGGCACATGCTCACCGACTCCGGTTCCCGGGTCGGCGTCAGCATGAGCGAGCACGCCGGGCGGCTGCACGAGGCGGCCGGCGGCCACGAGATCGAATGGCTGCTGCTCGACGACGCCGAACTCCTCGACGAACTCGAGGTGCTCGACGACGCCCCGCTCACCGACGCCGACCGCACCGCCACGCTGTGGACGGCCGATCTGGCCTACGTCATCTACACCTCGGGCTCCACCGGAAAACCCAAGGGCGTGGCCGTCACCCACGGCGGTCTGTCCAATTTCGCCGACGAGGTGCGCGAGCGCATGCGCGTCGATCGGGATTCGCGCACCATGCACTTCTCCTCGCCCAGCTTCGACGCCGCCATCTTCGATCTGCTGCTGGCCGTCGGTTCCGGCGCGACCATGGTCATCGTGCCGCCCGACATCTACGGCGGCGACGAACTGGCCGCGCTCATGGATCGCGAACAGATCAGCCACACCTTCCTGACCCCGGCCGCGCTGGCCACCATCGACCGCGACACCTGGGCACTGCCGCATCTGCGCGCGGTCACCGTCGGCGGCGAGGCATGCGGACCGGAACTGGTGGCGCGCTGGGCGCCCAGCCGCATGATGTTCAACGGCTACGGGCCCACCGAGACCACCGTCGTGGTCACCATGGCGCTGCTCACGGTGGGGGAGCCGGTCACCATCGGCACCCTGGTGCGCGGTGCGCGGGCGCTGGTCCTCGACGAGCGGCTGCGGCCCGTCCCGGTCGGCGTGCCCGGCGAGCTGTACGTGGGCGGACAGGGTTCGGCGCGTGGCTATTTCGATCGCCTCGGCCTCACCGCCGCCCGCTTCGTGGCCGACCCGTACGGTCCCGAGGGCTCGCGCATGTACCGCACCGGCGACGTGGTGAGGTGGACGGCCAACGGCGAACTGTTCTACCTGGGCCGCAGCGACCACCAGGTGAAGGTGCGCGGCTTCCGCATCGAACTGGGCGAGATCGACGCGGTGCTCACCGCGCACTCCTCGATCCGCTTCGCGCACACCGAGGTTCGCGAGATCGCGGGCACCCCGCGCATCGTGTCCTATGTGCAGCCGACCTCGGCCACGACCACCGGCACCTTCCGGGCCGTCACCGCCGAGGCCGCCGCCGCCATCGCCGCCGCACCCGCGCCCGCCCTGGGCTCGGAGCTGCTGAACAGCGAGGCGCTGCGCGAGCACTGCGCGAAACACCTGCCCGCGCACATGGTTCCGAGCAGCTTCACGGTGCTCGACCGGATCCCGCTGACCCCCGTCGGCAAACTCGACCGCGACGCCCTGCCGCAGCCGCAGCTGGTCGCCGCGGCCATCTCCCGGGATCCGCAGACCGACACCGAGATCCTGGTCGCCGAGGTCATGGGCGATCTGGTCGGGGCGCAATCCCTCGGGGCCGACGACAGCTTCTTCGAGGTCGGCGGAAACTCGCTGCTGGCAACGCAATTGGTGGCCCGTCTGGCCGCCGCCACCGGCGTGCGGCTCGAGGTGCGGTCCGTTTTCGCCGCACCCACGGTGGCCGGGCTCGCCGCCGCGCTCGACACCGGCACCGCCTCGGCCGAACTGCGCCCGGAACCCCGCAAGCGCACCCGCCCCGAGCACACCCCGCTCTCGGCGGCCCAGCGGCGACTGTGGTTCCTGGAGAAGTTCAACGCCTCCGGCGACACCGGGGAAGCCTCCGGCGCGTACAACATTCCGGTGGCGCTGCGCCTGCGCGGCGCACTGAACGTCCCCGCGCTGCGGGCGGCGCTGCACGCGGTCCAGGTCCGGCACGAGACGCTGCGCACCGTCTTCCCCGAGGTGAACGGCGAACCGTACCAGCACGTGCTGGCCCCCGAGGACGCCGTGGCCACCATTCCGCTGCGCACCGTCACCTCCGCCGAGGTGGAGGGTGAGGTGCGGCGGCTCGCGTCCACCGGCTTCGACCTCAGCACCACGGCCCCGCTGCGCGCGGTCCTGCTGCGGCTCACCGACGCCGAGGCCGAGGAGCACATGCTCGTGCTGGTGGTGCACCACATCGCCATGGACGGCTGGTCGCTGCAGCCGCTGGCCGCCGATGTGGCCGCCGCCTACCGGGCGCACAGTGCCGGACGGCAGCCGGAATGGCCCGAACTGCCCATCCAGTACGCCGATTACACGCTGTGGCAGCAGGATGTGCTGGGCCGCGAGGACGATCCGGAATCGGTCATCAGCGGTCAGCTCGACTACTGGCGGCGCGCCCTCGACGGCAGTCCGGAACTGCTCGCCGTGCCGGCCGACCGGCCGCGCCCGCCGGTGCCCAGCTATCGGGGCGGCACCGTGGTGTGCGAGCTCGACGCCTTCACCCATCGCGAATTGCGGGTGCTGGCCGCCGAACACGGCGTCACCATGTTCATGGTGCTGCACGCCGCGCTGGTGGCGCTGCTGCACCGGCTCACCGCCGCCGACGATGTCACCGTGGGCACGCCCATCGCCGGGCGCGGGCATCCCGCCCTCGACCGGATGATCGGCATGTTCGTCGGAACCCTGGTGCTGCGCACCGGCATCGACGGCAACGCCGCCTTCGGCGATCTGCTGCGCGCGGTGCGCGACACCGACCTGGAGGCCTTCGCGCACGCCGACGTC
The DNA here is from genome assembly GCF_016741815.1 of Nocardia acididurans. Lineage (GTDB taxonomy): Bacteria > Actinomycetota > Actinomycetes > Mycobacteriales > Mycobacteriaceae > Nocardia > Nocardia acididurans. The sequence continues at coordinate 158,083 of NZ_JAERRJ010000002.1, read as the reverse complement.
CCGTTCGAGCGGCTCGTCGAGGTGCTCAATCCGGCGCGCTCGCAGGCGCACCACCCGATGTTCCAGGTCATGCTGTCGGTGCAGAACCAGCCGCTGCGCGTGCTCGAACTGCCCGGAATGCGCATCGAAGGAGAGGACGCCGACCCCGGCATCGCCAAGTTCGATCTGCAGTTCACCCTCACCGAATCCTGGACGGGCACACGGGAACCCGACGGCATCAGCGTCGCGGTCAACTACGCTGCCGACCTGTTCGACGAGGACACCGCCCAGCGGCTGGCGCAGCGGTTCGTGCGCCTGCTCGGGGCCGCGGCCGCCAATCCGGCCACCGCCGTGGGCGATCTGGAACTCCTGGACGCCAAGGAGTGGTCGGCGCTCGCACCGGTGCGCGGGGCCGAACCCGGGCTGCCCATCACCTTCCCGGAGGTGTTCGAGGCCGCCGCCAACCTCAACCGGCAGGCCATCGCGGTGCGGTCGGCGGGCACCCAGATCTCCTACGACGCCCTCGACCGGTGGACCAACCGACTGGCGCGCGTCCTGATCAGCTACGGGGTCGGCCCGGAAACCCTGGTCGCCATGGGTATTCCGCGCTCGGCCGAGTCCGTGGCGGTCATGCTGGCCATCGCCAAGGCCGGCGCGGCCTTCGTCCCCGTCGATCCGACCTACCCGGAACAGCGCATCAGCCATATGCTGCTGGATTCCGGTGCGGCCGTGGGCATCACGCTCTCCATGTACCGCGAGCGCATGCCCGACGGGGCCAACTGGACCGTGCTGGACGCGCCGTCGTTCCGGCGGCGGGTGCTCAACACCACGGACGCGCCGATCACCGACGACGAGCGCATCGTGCCGCTGCGCATGGAGAATCCCGCGTACGTGATCTACACGTCCGGCTCCACGGGCATTCCCAAGGGCGTGGTCGTCACGCACGGCGGCCTGTCCAACTTCGCCGCCGAGACCGCGCAGCGCTTCGACGTCGGCCCCGGCTGCCGCATCCTGCATTTCGCCACACCGAGTTTCGACGCCGCCATGCTCGACATCCTGTTCGCGCTCGGCGGCGCGGCCACCCTCGTCATCACCCCGCCCGGGGTGGTCGGCGGTGACGAGCTCGGCCGGGTGTTCCAGGACGAGGGCATCACGCACGCCTTCATCACCACCTCCGCCCTGGGCACCGTCGACCCGACCGGCATCACCGCCATGCGGCACGTGCTGGTCGGCGGCGAGGCGCTGCCGCCGGACCTGGTCACCCGCTGGGCGCCCGGCCGCAAGCTCTACAACGTGTACGGACCCACCGAAACCACCATCGTCACGGTGATTTCGCAGCCCATGACCCCCGGCGGGCACATCACCATCGGCGGGCCCATCCGCGGTGTCGGCGCGAGCGTGCTCGACGGCCGCCTGCACCCGACCCCGGGCGGGGTCACCGGTGAACTGCATCTGGCCGGCGCGGCGCTGGCGCGCGGCTACCTGCGGCGGCCCGGTCTCACCGCGCAGCGGTTCGTGGCCAACCCGTTCGGCAAGCCCGGCGAGCGCATGTACCGCACCGGCGACCTGGTCCGCTGGATCGAAAGGGGCGGGCGCGCACGGGATCTCGAATACGTGGGCCGCACCGACCATCAGGTCAAGATCCGCGGCTTCCGCATCGAACTCGGTGAGATCGACGCGGCGCTGGCCAAGCACGCCGCGGTGGAGTTCGCCACCACCATCGGGCATCGGACCGCCGCCGGAACCACGGCGCTGGTGTCGTATGTGAAGCCGCGCACCGGCACCGCGCCGAGTGTGGCCGAACTGACCGCGCACGTGGCCGAACTGGTGCCGAACTACATGGTGCCGCAGTCGATCATGCTGCTCGACTTCGTGCCGCTGTCCCCGGTGGGCAAGCTGGATCGAAAAGCGCTGCCGGAACCGGTGTTCGCGGCCCGCGAGGGCTACCGTGCGCCGTCCACGCCGGTGGAGGAGGCGCTGTGCACCGCCTTCGCCGACGTGCTCGGCATCGAACAGGTCGGCGCGGACGACGGGTTCTTCGAACTCGGCGGCAACTCGCTGCTCGCCACCAAGGTGGTGGCGCAGCTGCGGACCGCCGGCATCGACCTGCCGGTGCAGGCCATGTTCGGCGACTCCACCCCGGCCGCCATCGCCCGTCGCCTCGCCGACGCCAAGGGCGATGCGGGGGCGGCGCTGGCCGCGGCGCTCGGCCCGATCATTCCGCTGCGCTCGGCGCCGGAATCGACTGTGCCGCCGCTGTTCTGCGTGCATCCGGCCATCGGCCTGGCGTGGTGCTTCGCCGGACTGCTGTCCCAGCTGCCGCACGAGCAGCCGGTGTACGGTCTGCAGGCCCCGCACGTGAACGGCGAGGAGAGCCACAACTCCGTCGCCGACGCCGCGAAAGCCTATGTGGCGGAACTGAAGTCGGTGCAGCCGCACGGGCCGTACCATCTGCTGGGCTGGTCGCTGGGCGGGCTCATCGCCTACGAGATGGCCTGCCAGCTGCAGGACGCGGGTGAAGAGGTCGCGCTGCTCGGGCTCATGGACAGCTTCCAGCTCTCCGACGAACTGCTCGAACACGGTCTCCCGTCGGTCGCCGATATCGTCGGCGAATTCGGCAGCGACCTGCTCGGCGGCGATACCGAGATCGACCCGCGGATGAACCTGCAGGAGGCGGCCGAACTGCTGCGCAACCGGCCCGGACCGTTCGCGGCGCTCACCGTCGAGCATATGCAGCGGCTCTACGTCGGCATGAGCAACGGCGTCATGCTCGCGCACGGCTTCCGGCCCCGCACCTTCCACGGCGACCTGCTCTTCTTCACCGCCGCCGAGGACGAGATCAACCTGGCCCATCCCGACCGCTGCGCGGCGGCCTGGGAACCGCATGTCGAGGGCGCGGTGCACGAACAGCTCGTGCGCTGCCGTCACTCCGGCATGACCACACCCGAATCGCTGTCGGTCATCGGGCCGGTCCTGCGAGACCACCTGGCGGCCAACGCAACTCGCCACGAGGGGGAGGAAAGCCGATGAGTCTCGCGGTGGAGGTCGCCGGTCTGGTCAAGTACTACGGCAAAGTCCGGGTACTCGACGGGATCGACCTCGAGATCCCGTCCGGCACGGTCATGGGGTTACTCGGGCCCAACGGCGCGGGCAAGACCACGACGGTGCGCATCGTCACCACGCTGCTACGCCCGAGCTCCGGCACCGTCCGGGTGGCGGGGGTGGACGTACTGAAGGAGCCGGCGCGCGCCCGCACCCGGCTCGGCCTGTCCGGGCAGTACGCGGCGGTGGACGCCAACCTGTCCGGCTTCGAGAACCTGCGCATGGTGGCCCGGCTCTACGGCATGACGCCGAAACGAGCCACCGACCGCGCCGACGAACTGCTCAGCGCCCTCGGCCTCGAACATGCGGCCGGGCGGCGGGCGGGCACCTACTCCGGCGGTATGGCCCGGCGACTCGACCTCGCCGGGGCACTGGTCTGCCGTCCGCCGGTGGTGGTGCTCGACGAGCCGACCACCGGCCTCGACCCGCGCGGCCGCCTCGACATGTGGCGGGTCATCGGCGAACTCGTCGACGACGGCACCACCGTGCTGCTCACCACCCAGTACCTCGAGGAGGCCGACCTCCTCGCCGACCGCATCACCGTCATCGACCGCGGGCGGGTCATCGCCCGCGGCTCGGCCGACGAACTCAAGACCTCCATCGGCGGCGACAAACTCACCGTCACCCTCGCCACCGGCCAGGACCCCACACCCGCTCTGCAGGTGCTGTCCGGCATCGGCATCGGCGAACCCGGCGTCGACGCCGACCAGATCACCATTGTCGTCGGCGACGGCACCCGCACCATGGTCGAAGCGCTGCGCCGCCTCGACGACGCCGGTGTCTGCGTGGTCGACGCCGAAGTGCATCGCCCCTCGCTCGACGACGTATTCCTTTCCCTCACCGGCAAACCCGGCGAACGCAAGAAGCCGGAGCCCGCGCCCGCCGAACTGCAAGAGGAGATCCTGTCGTGACGACCGCACCCGCCGCCGACACCGCCGCGCAGGCTCCGGCGGCGGAAGCCCACGGACGCCACCGCGCGACCGACGGCCCCTGGATGGTGCTACCGCGCGTGATCCGCGACAGCGCCATCGTGGCCTACCGCAACCTGCTCACCATCCTGCGCGTGCCCACCCTGCTGGTGACCGCCACCATCCAGCCGCTCATGTTCGTGTTCCTGTTCGCCTACATCTTCGGCGCGTCACTGGGCGGCAGTCAGTACCGGGAGTTCCTGCTCGCCGGAATCTTCACGCAGACAGTCGCTTTCAACGCGGCGTTCACCACGGTCGGCCTGGCCAATGATCTGCACAAGGGCATCATCGACCGAATGCGGACGCTGCCCATGTCGCGGCTGGCGGTGCTCATGGGCCGCACGCTGTCCGACACCGTGGTGAATATTCTCGCGCTGGCCGTCATGGTGGCGTGCGGCTATGTGGTCGGCTGGCGCATCAACGGCTCCATCGCCGACGCCGTGCTCGCCTTCGCGGTGATTCTGCTGTTCGCCTTCGCCATGTCCTGGGTCGGTGCGATCACCGGCCTCATGTCGCCCAGCGTCGAGGTGGCCCAGAGTGCCGGTCTCATCTGGCTTTTCCCGCTGACCTTCATCTCCTCGGCCTTCATCTCCGGCGAGTCACTGCCCGGCCCGCTGCGCGCCATCGCCGAATGGAATCCCATCACGGCGGTCTCGGCGGCGGGTCGCAAACTCTTCGACAATGATTCGCCGCCCACCTTCACCCTCGCGGACGGCTGGCCCGCTGAGCACTGTGTCGAGTACGCGATCCTGTGCTCGCTCGGTATCCTGCTCGTGGCGGTCCCGCTGGCCCTGCTGCAGTACCGGAAGGTTGCCAGCCACTAGACCGTTTTCACGGCTAACGAACGGGTTGGTAGGTTCGGTCCGTGAGCGGAGTGAGCGAAGCGGCCCTGACCGACGACCCGACGGTGCTCGACCGAGCCGTCATCGAGCCGTATTTCCGGACGCTCGAACCCGCCGACGACGGGTTCGAGCGTTTCCTCGCGACCGAGTCGACCGTCAGCGTGTGGGCTCCCACCATGCAGCACGGCGCACCCCCGTCCGCGCTGCTGGCCCGTGCCGTCGAACGCTGCGCGCCGCGTGCGGGCACCCGCATCGGCCGCCTCACCATGGAGATCCTCGGCCCGATCCCGGTCTCCGAGATCGAGGTCCGCGCCTGGATCGAACGCCCCGGCAAACGAGTCGAGATGGTCGCCGCCGAACTTGCGGCCCGCCAGCCCGACGGCACCCGCCGCGTGGTCGCCACCGCCCGCGCCTGGCGCATCGCCAACTCCGATACCGCCGCCGTCGCCCTCGCCGCCGACGCGCCCCTGCCCACCCACCCGGAGGATTCGGCCGCGCCGTCGCCGATCCCGCCCGCCTGGAACGTCGGCTACGTGAAGACGGTGGAGCTGAAGGCCGTTCACGGCGGCCGCCGAGTCTGGGTCCGCCCGCTCACCACCGTCGTCGACGACGAACCGATGACCCCCCTCGTCCGCGCCCTGGCCGTCGCCGACATCGCGAACGGCATTGGTGCCCAACTGGACCCGGCCCACTACACCTTCCTCAACACCGACCTCACCGTCGACCTCTACCGCGCCCCCGAGGGCGACTGGATCGGCCTCGACGTCGGCACCTCCATCGGCCCCGACGGCCTCGGCCTGTGCTCGGCCGTCCTCTTCGACGAGCAAGGCGCGATCGGCCGCTCCCTGCAAACCCTCGAAGTCCGCCCCCGCGACTGAGCAGCGCGAGACCTCCTGACCCGGCGTGGTCCCCAGCCTTGTCTCGACAGGGCCACCCCTTCATGGCCGCAGGGGCCCTCGTCCGGGGGGCTGCGGCGGTCTCCACCTTCCCCGCGAACAACGAGGCCCCCTCACCAGGGTGAGGGGGCCTCGATCGTTCGGGGCGGCTACCCGCTAGCCGCGGCGGCGGGTCTTCAGCAGCTCCATGCGCTCCTGGAGCAGCTCTTCCAGCTCCTCCTTGCTGCGGCGCTCGAGCAGCATGTCCCAGTGGGTGCGCGGGGGCTTGACCTTCTTGGGCTCCTGCGTGGTGCCCTCGATGAGGATGCCCTCCTGGCCGTTGCGGCACAGCCAGGTCGGCGGGATCTCGGCGTCGTCCGCGAACGGCACGTCGAATTCCTCGCCGTTGTCCGTGCGGTACCGCGCCACCCGACGCGGCGCCAGGTCGTGGTCGCGGTCGGTCTCGTAGCTCACCGCTCCGAGCCGACTGCCCCGGAGTACGCGATCTGCCATGAGTGCGGTCCCTTCTCGCCTGTCGGCAACGTTCTACTCAATGTGTACGTATGCATACCAACGCACATACGTACGCTTCGGTTCCCGTGGGGAGAACCCAGCCATTCTACGCTGTGTCCAATTCGCCCTGCGCTTCGCTCCGGGCAAGGTTCGCGGCCCTGCTAGCCCGGTCTTCCCTCCTCCGTTCCCCCGCTGCGCTCCTCCGCTCCGTCAGTCCAGACCGGGCCGGGCCGCGAACTGGCGGGTTTCGGCGTGCCACGTGTACTCGACTGTGGGGCACTGGCTATCGTTTCGGGTCATGCAGCGCCGCCTGTCCTCGTGCTCCTGGTGTGGAAGGGAGATCGCCGAATCGGAGATCGGACGCCGTCGGCGGTACTGCCGGCAGTCGTGCCGTCAGCGCGCCTACGAACATCGAAACAGCGTGAAGGGCACCGGTATTCCGGAGGATGCCGTGGTGCTCAGCGCGCAGGAGGTGGCGGATCTGTCCGACCGCTGGTTCGCGGCCCGGTGTGCGGCGGAGGATGTGGCCACCGCCGTCGCCGAGGGGGCGGACGCGATCGAATTGACCGAACTCACCGCGACATTGGTGAAGCTGACACGGGACGCGGAGCGGCTGCGCTGATTTCGGAGTCGGCGCTCGTGCCCGCGTCGGTGAGGCTGGGCACGAGCGCGGCGCGTCCGCGCACCGCGTAGACGAGTCCGAATCCGGCCGCCACGAAGGCGGCCACCGCCGCGAGCGCGCCCAGCGTGGCGGCATCCGGTGCGGTCACGGCCTGTCCGCGCAGCGCCTGCCAGAACGTGATGGCGAGCAGCCCGCTGTAGCCCAGGGCCAGCACCCAGATCAGGTCGGCGCGGGCGCGCTCACCGCGCAGCCACGGCACCCGGGGCGCGAACCAGGCCAGCGCGAACGACGCCAGAATCAGGATCTGGATGCCGTGCAGGCCGAGGAAGTGCGCGATCCGCATATCGCCGCCATTGGTGCTCCAGTGCGTGACCGGCATGGTGTCCACACCGTCGCGCAGCGCGGGCTGCCCCTCGACCACGGTGTGCCCGGCCACCAGATCCACCGGCTTGCCGTACGCGTCGGTCGCCTGCTGCTTGCCGGTGAACCCCATGAAGTATCCGAGGAACATACCCGCCACCGCGATCCCGAGCCCGGCGTGAATGGCCCGCGAGGTCGGCCGGTCGGTGATCTTCTGCCATGAAAGCACCAGGGCGATCACCAGATTCGCCAGGAACAAGCCGGGCACGCCGGACTGGAAGATCTGCTGCCCGATGGTGTTGACCGCATCCTCGGAGTCATTGAAATGACTGAACGTGCCGCGCGCCGCCTGCACCACGATGAACCCAACGTCCACGATCGCGGTCAGCGAGAAGATCGCCCCCATCCACCAGGTGAGCCGTTTTCCCTTGTGCGGGAACGACAGTAGCCAGGCCAGCGTCCCGGCGTACAGCGTGAAGGCGATGGCGAACTTCATCGGCTTGAGCCACACCGATTCGTTCAACAGCATCCGGTCGTCGAATGCCATGGCGAACACACAGAATACGGTCAGAACGGCCATGAGAACCGTGGTCATGAGCAGCGGCCGGTGCAGCCGCCCGGCGGCAGGGGTGCGAGACGCGGTGGTCATGGCAGCGACGCTATGGTCGCGCCGTCACACCACAGATCACCCGGCGGTGCGGTTCCCACGTAGTACTGGAGTACGGGGTCCGGATACACGTCTGCCCCGGGTAACCCCTCATCGGTTCCCGGAGCGGACGGTCGAATGGAACAGGAGAATCAGTCGACGGGCGCGCCCACGTCGACGCCACGGCCCGCGAGCCACGGAATCGGGTCGATCTGCGCGCCGGGCGCGGTGTGCACCTCGTAGTGCAGGTGCGGGCCGGTGGAGTAGCCGCGGCTGCCGACGGTGGCGATGGTGTCGCCCGCGCGCAGCTGCTGGCCCACCTGGACCAGGATGTCCTGCATGTGGCCGTAGACGCCGATGGTGCCGTCGTCCTGCTGGACGCGCACCCACAGGCCGAAGCCGGAGGCGGGACCGGCCTCGATCACGGTACCGTCGGTGACGGCCTTGATCGGCGCGCCGAAGCCGTCGCCGAAGTCGATGCCGGCGTGCATGGCGCCCCAGCGGATGCCGAAGCCGGAGGTGAGCGGACCGGCCACCGGGCGCACGGTCTTGGGACGGGCCTGTTCGATACCGAGGTTGCGCAGGAAGTCGGTGACCTCCGGCGGCACGAACTGCGGGATCTGCGCTTCCATCGGGGTGAAGGCGGTGAACTTCACGTCGGTCTGCGAGATATTTGCCGAGAGCTGCTCATTGGCGACACCCGCGGCGTCCTGGTCGGCAGCCGCGAGCACGCTCAGCGAGGCACCGACGACGGCGGTAACGGCCACTGCACGAGTTGCGGCCGTCCGGTACCGGCGGGTAGCGCGGCTTCGAGATAACGGAACGGTTACGGGCATGCATCGAACGTACGTGAGCCTGGTAGCAGGCCCGAAACCCTGTGACGACCGTCACGGTTTAGTAAAACCCCAGTTGATATGTCACGACTCGGTAACGACACGGGCGTAGTTTCGCAATGACGTTAGGAAATGGCCGTTGCCGGTGTATTGACCGACCGATAGGTAGGCGGGCACGCTATGTAAGTGCCCACTAACGGAGTGCGAGTGCTGAGCGCGCTCGCCGACCCCACCCGCCGCGCGGTTTTCGAGGCGCTGCCGCAGGGTCCCCGGTCGGTCGGCGACCTCGCCGCGACCCTCGGGGTCAGTAGTTCAGCAATCTCCCAGCACCTGAAAGTGCTGCGCGAAGCGCGACTGGTCATGGTCCGGCCCGCTGGAAACAAGCGGCTCTACTCCCTGGACCCGCGCGGCCTGGCCGATGCGCGCGACTATCTCGAACAGTTCTGGCCGAGCGCCATCGCCGCCTACTCCGCGGCCGTATCGAACGCGCGTGGCGACAATATGCCCTGACCGCTGTCCTGACGGTCGTTATCCGACGCGGCGAAAGGCCTGCTGCCCACGGCGATCCATCCCCGTCCCCGGCCACGGCCGCTTGCGCAGTTGCTTGTCGACCGCGTTGAGCACCTCGGGCACCCCGATACGTAGGAGACCGGCATCGGGCGTCTCGCCGTCGTGGTGACCGGTCTGACCCGCCCACAGCACCGCGTGCCGGCCGAGCAGATGCGGCGGCGGCCCGCTGCGACTGGGCGGCGTCGGCCCGAACAGCAGTACCGTGCGCGTGCCGAACGCCGTGGCGAGATGGGCGACCCCGGTATCCCCGCACACCACGAGCGCCGATTCGGCCACCGTCGCGGCGAGTTCGATGAGATTCTGATCCCCGGCCAGCACCCGATTCGGTGACAGCCCGGCGCGGGCCGCGACCCCGAAGGCGAGATCGCGTTCGCTCTCGTCACCTGTCAGTACCACTTCACGCCCCTGCACGAGCAGATGCCGCACCACGGCCGCGAATCGATCCGGCGGCCAGCGCCGCGCGGGCGATCCCGCGCCCACGTGCACGACCACACAGTCGCGATGGCTGGTGGTGGCCACCGGCGGCACCAATCCGAGATTGCGGCGGTCGGCGGTGATGCCATCGGTCTCGAGCAGATGACACCAGCGGTCCACATCGTGCATATCGGGTTCCCACTCCGGTCCGGGCAGGTCCGGAAAGGCGGGATTGCGATAGGTGAGAATCCGCTCGGGCTTCGTCTTCGCCAGTTGCACAATGCTTTCCGCGCCGGAGCCGTCCAGATTGACGCCGAGGGCGGGTGGTTCGCCATCCCAGCGCAGCGGGGCCGGGTCGGCGATGGGCAGCATTTCGTCGACCGAGGCGATGAGATCGACAATAGGTTTCAGGCGGTGGGGTGCTGCCAGCGCGATGTGGTCACCGGGCCGGGCCCGGCGCAACGCGCGCAGTGCGGGGACCGCGGTGAGAAGATCACCCAGTCCGCGTGCACGCAGCACGAGTACAACCGCCACCTGAGTTCTCCTAGCCGGTCTCACTGCCCATAACAGGAGGATCCTCCGCGCATTACGGGGCGCACTACGAGCAGGATCCTTGAGGTGGACTACCCGACGCGGGCGTTCATGAAACCAGCGTCCGCCCGGCAGCAGCGCTTTCCGGTACTACCGACTGTCGTTGCCGCGGCGGGATCCACTACCGTGTGCAGCCATGGACTTCGTCTACAACCTGGTGGTCGTGGCGCATCTGCTCGGTATGGCGGCGGTCGTCGGCGGCTACGCCGCCTCGCAGCCGCGGGTGTCGGAATTGATGGTGTGGGGTGCGCGGCTGCAGTTGCTCACCGGCCTCGCGCTGGCGGGTATGGCGTCGGCGATCGATTCCCTCGACAAGGAGCCCGACAATGCGAAGCTCGCGGTGAAGCTGGTGATCGCGGTGGCGGTCGCGGGCTTCGCCGAAGTGGGTCGCGCGGATGCCAAGCGCGGCAAGGCGGTCCCGTGGATGACGCACGCCGCGGGCGCGCTGGCCGTCGTCAATGTGTTCGTCGCCGCCCTCTGGCAGTGAGTTAGTTGCTGCCCTACGGCACTGAGTACGGTGCTGCCCTACGGCACTGAGTACGGTGCTGCCCTACGGCACTGAGTACGGTGCTGCCCTACGGCACTGAGTACGGTGCTGCCCTACGGCACTGAGTACGGTGCCGCCCTACGGCAGTGAGCCAGGTGCCGCCCAACGGCAGTGAGCCAGGTGCCGCCCAACGGCAGTGAGTTCGCTAGCCGCCCTTCGGCACTGAGTTCGCTAGCCGCCCTTCGGCACTGAGTACATTGCCGCCCGTCGGCACCGGTTCGCCGTACCTGACGCGCCGCGCCCGAACTCGGGCGCGGCGCGTTTCACTTGCCGGGGCGGGTGCGGTCAGCGGTCGCCGATGAGTTCGGCGGGCTGCGTCACCGCGTGCGGATCGGCGTGGCGGGCATAGGATTTCGCCAGTTCGGCGGCGACCACCGCGTGTCCGGCCATGGTGAGATGGATGAGGTCCGCGCTGAGCCAGTCCGCTCGGAGCCGGGCCGGATGCTCCCAGAATTCGGTGAGAATCGCATCGTGGCGGGCCGCGACCCGGCGCACGATATCGGCGAAGGCGGCGAAGCGCGGTCGCAGCGGCGTCATCCGGCCGGTGAAAGCATCGGCGAGGGTGAACATCGACAGCCGCGCCCCGGTGGAGGTCGCGCTCGCACACAGTTCGTCGAGATCGTGTTCCACCTCGGCGAGTTCGGCATTCCGCAGGAACAGGTCATTTCCCCCGCAGGTGACGTGCACCAGGTCCGGCCGGAACGCGTACAGCCGGTCGAGCTGCTCCGCACCCACTTCGGGGATGGTCGCACCCATGCGCCCGGTATTGAGATAGGCGGACTCCGGGTGCGCGTCCCGCAGCCAGCGACCCAGCCGATCCGCCCACGGCAGTGTCTCGTATCCCGGTGCCGGATCACCGGTTCCGGCCGCGGTCGAGTCGCCGATCACCGCGAACCTGCGCCAGGGCGTCTCGCGCAGCAGTGCGCGGGCGGCCGCGTCCGACAGCACGAGGGGATCGTTCGCCTCGGTGCGTGGCTCGCCGGTCGCGTGAATATCGTTGGTGGTCAAAGGTTCTCCTCGGATCGAGTGGGTACGGCGGCGAGTACCGCCGCGGCGACCGCGACGGCCGCGCAGAGGGTGAACAGGGTGTGGAAGGCGGCGAGCCCGTCGGTGGGATGGGCCGCGAACACGGCCGCCAGCATGGCCACGCCGAGCGCGCCGCCGGACTGCCGGGCCGTGAGATTCATTCCCACGCCCGCCGCGAAACGCTGCGGGGGAAGTGATTTCGCGGCCGCGGTGCCGAGCACGGTGAGGATGATGCCGATGCCGCCCCCGCCGAGAATGCCCGCGGGCACCCATGCCGTCCACAGCGCGGGCGTGGCATTCCAGATATCGGTGCTCATGTAGAAGGTGGAGGCCGCGAACATCAGCGCGCCCAGCACCCCGAGCCACCGCTGCCAGGAATCGGGTGCGCGCCCGGCGAGCACCGCCGTCACCATGGAGGCGATGGCGCCCACCGTCATGGCTCCCGCGGATTCGAGCACCGAGTACTGCCACACGGTGTCGAGCCACAGCGGTCCGGCCAGCAGCCAGGCGAAAATGGTCGCGCCGAACACGAAGGCGGTGGCATTGACCAGCGCGTACCGGTGACTGCGCCACAGCCCGACCGCGATGGCCGGGCGCGGGTGCCGTCGCGACCGCCACAGCGCCACGGCCAGCAGTGCCGGCCCGCCGAGCCCGGCGGCGAGGGTGCGCCCGTCGGCCCAGCTCCACTGCTGCCCCTGGGTGACCGCCGCGACCACGCCGCCGATGCCGAGCGCGGTCGCGGCGGTGCCGACCAGGTCGGGCAGTCCGCCGCCGTGCCGGACGTCGCCGGCGGCGAGCCGCAGCCCGAGCGCGACGAGCAGCGCCGCGATGGGCAGGTTGATCACGAAAACCGAACGCCAGCCGAACCATTCGACGAGTGCGCCGCCCACGGCCGGGCCGATCGTGGCGGCGAATCCACCGGCTGCCGTCCAGGCGGCCATGGCCACGCCGATGCGCGCCGGGGGAGTGACGCTCAGGACCAGGCCGAGCCCGGCCGGAATGAGAAAGGCCGCGGTCGCCCCCTGCAGGAAGCGTCCGATGATGAGCCATTCCGCGCCCGGCGCGATCGCGCACAGCAGGGAGGTCAGCGCGAATCCGGCCAGCGCGCCGAGGAATACGCGGCCGCGCCCCAGCGCGTCGGCGAGTTGCCCGGCCGGGGTGAGCAGCGCCGCGAAGGCCACGGCGTAGCCGCTGACCACCCAGGTCAGCGCACTGGCCGCGGTGCCGGGGAAGTCCCGGGTCATGGCGGGGAAGGCGATATTGACCACGGAGAGGTCGAGGAAGGCGACGAAGGCCGCGCCACAGGCGACCAGCAGTGCGCGCCGTGCCGCCGCGGCCGCCGCGCCGTCGGTCGGCGGAATGCTGAGCGGGACAGTCGAATCCGCGTCAGCCGCGCGCGCCGCGCTGGAGTCGGCCGGCGCGGTGTCGGGTGGAGTGGCTGCCGCGGTGTCGGGCGGCGGGGCGGGGGAGTGCGCGTGGTCGGTTCGCGCGGAGGTCTCTGTCATGTCGTGCTTTCGAGCGAAGGGCCGCGAAGGGAAGGAAACTGTACGTACGATCGTTCGTATTGTTGAAAAGTACGACCGATCGTGCGTTTTTGCAAGGCGTGATGCCAAGATGGAAGGGTGAGTGATCCCGTGCAGCTCTCTGACGAGCAGATTTCCGACCAGCGCCTGCTGAAGGGCGCGCGGGCGCGCGCCACGATCGCCCGGCACGCCGCGGACGTGGCCTCGGTGGAGGGTCTCACCGGCCTGAGCCTCGGCCGGCTCGCCGGCGATCTCGGGGTGAGCAAGAGCGGTGTCGCCACCCTGTTCGGCACCAAGGAGAATCTGCAACTGGCCGCCGTGCAATCCGCGCGCGAGGTGTTCATCGACTACGTGGCGCGCCCCGCCTTCGAATCACCGAAGGGGATGCCGCGGCTGCGCGCGCTCATCGCCAACTGGCTGAGCTATGTGGACGAGCCCGTCATGCCGGGTGGCTGCTTCCGGGTGGCCGGACTGGCCGAGTTCGACAGCCGTCCCGGACCGGTGCGCGATGCGCTCGCCGCCGATCGCGCGGACTGGTTCGCGTTGCTGGAGAAGGAGATCGGGCGCGCGCAGGAGCAGGGCTTCGTGCCGGGCCGGGACCCGCACGCGCTGGCCTTCCAGCTCGACGCCCTGGTGTCGAGCGCCAATACCGCCTCGCGCATGGGTGACGAGAGCGCGATTCCCACCGCGCGCGCCATCATCGACGCGCTCTTGGGTGCCGACGCGTAATCGCTTCACGCGCAATCAATTTCGCCGATCGATCGCCACTTTCCCGCCCCGGCGGCCGAGGTGCAACTTTGCACGCGATGCATGAATGCACGCTGGACACAGTTGGTTTCACGTGGATCGAGGCGCGTACATGATGAGCGCGACACCCGCCAGGCACACCAGTGCGCCGAGGACATCCCACCGATCGGGCCGGAATCCGTCCACCGCCATGCCCCACACCAGCGAGCCCGCGACGAAGACACCGCCGTAGGCGGCCAGAATCCGCCCGAAATTGGCATCGGGTTGCAGGGTCGCCACGAAGCCGTACAGTCCGAGCGCGATCACGCCCGCACCCATCCAGGCCCAGCCGCGATGTTCGCGCACCCCTTGCCAGATCAGCCACGCGCCGCCGATCTCGGCGCAGGCGGCCAGCCCGAACAGCAGGATCGAACGCAGCACGGTCATATCGGAAAACCCTACGGGCCGGGCCGGATCGCGCGTGACGCGGTCCGGCCCGACCCGAACGGATCAGCTCCCTGAGTCCTCGAACAGCTGCTGCCCGAGGTAGCGGCCCGATTGCGGAACGCCCGGCGGGATGGCGAAAACCGCTGATCCGACCGGTGTCGTCCACTGGTTGAGGGCATCGAAATCCGCGAGCCGCTGCTGCACGGGCAGATACTGCGCATCGACATCACGCTGATACGCCGCGAACAGCAGTCCCGAATTCGACACCGCCCCGGGTGCGGGCGCGTCGTCGTAGTTGTAGCCGCGCCGCAGGAACCGTTCACCGTCGGAGGTGTGATGCGCCCGCGCGACATGCGAGGAGGGCGGGATCACCGGAATGCCGTACTGGTCGACGGCCGCGAAATCCGGTTCGTCGAATTCCTGTGTGCCGGTGAGGGGTGCACCATTGGATACGCGCCGTCCGACGGTCAGCTCACGCCCGTCGTCGTCGAGCTCGTCCCAGGTATCCATATTGATGGCGATGCGGCGCAACACGATCGAGGTGCCGCCCGCCATCCAGGACCGGTTCGCGCCGTCGTCCCACACCAGTCGATCGAAATCGACTGTGCCCGGGGCGATATTGACCGTGCCGTCCACCTGGCCCATGAGATTGCGCATGGTCTGGCCCTTGGGCGCGTCGCGGAATCCGCGCTGCACCCATCGCACCGACACCAGCGATTTCACATGCTTGGACAGCACGCGCACCGCGTGCGACACCGTGGTGGCCTCGTCGGCGCACACCTGCAGCAGCAGGTCGCCGCCGGTGTAGGACTCCTCCAGCCGGTCGATCGAGAACGGCGGCAACTGTTTCAGCCAGTGCGGGCGGGCATGGGTCATGGCCGCCTTGGTGAACAGCTCCGGCCCGAATCCGACGGTGACGGTGAGCCGGGCGGGTCGCACCGCCAGTTCCTTCTCGGTATCGGCGAGTGCGGGAATGCCCTGGGTGAGCCGGGCCGCGTCATCGGTCCAGATCTTGAGCAGGCCGATGACATCGTCGCGATCGGTGCCGGGCAGCAGATCGAAGCCGACGAACGCGACGTGGCGCTGCGGTTCGGTGTCGATCCCGGCCTGATGCGGGCCGTAGAACGGCACCGTTTCCAGTCCGGCATCGCGATCGTGCTCACGATGGGTGAGAGTGGCCGCGCCCCAGCCGATTCCGGCCGCACCGGCGGCCCCGGCCACGGCCGCGCCGCCACCGAGCAGGCGTCGCCGCGACAGCCGGGCGGGATGCGGTGACTGCTGATCAGCCACCGTGCGCGGGACTTTCGGGGGCGGATTCGTAATTCTCCTTGCCACCGGCGAAGTCGCGCACCTGCGCGGTCACGGTGGCGGTGGAGCCGTCCGAGAAGGTCAGGGTGAGGGCCGTTTCCGCACCCGTGCGCAGCGGCTCCTTCAACCCCATGAACATCAGGTGATCCGCACCCGGCTTCAGCGTCGCCGACCCGTGCGCGGGAATGGTGAGCCCACCCTCCTTGGGGTGCATGGTCTTGTTGCCGTTGGCATCGGCGGTGACCTCGTGGATCTCCACGGTCGCCGAGGCCGGGCTGGTGGCGGCCACCAGCGTGACCGGGCGATCCCCGGTGTTCTCCAGCACGCCGAAGGCGGCGGACATCCCGCTGTCGGCGGCTTTGATCCACTGATCCTTCATGACCACCGAGGCGGCTGCGTCGGCCGGTGTCGCGGGCGTAGTGGAGGAGGAACAGGCCACGGGAAACACGGCCAGGGTCGCGAGGGCGGCGGCAGCGCCGAAACGCCGTACGACGCCACGCCGGGCGAGAACAGAACTGGACACGACAGACTCCGATCGTCGGATGAAGCGGTGAAACCTCGAACCGGAAGCTGAACCACGGTCGGCCACAGCATGTTTCGACGGCGCACGGCCGTCCCCGTCATGCCGGGAGGACCGAGCGCACGCGGTGTGCCGCGGTTCTATTCCGTTGCGAGGTGAGAAAACGGGCGCGTGCCGAAGGGTGGCCCACGCCGCGCGATCCCCGCACTCAGCCGCACACGGTGTAGCGTCGCCCGATCATCGGTGCCGGTGGTGCGCGCGGATCGCACGGCGGGCAGTGGTTCGAGTCCCAGCGCGAGCACGAACCGCCGGACACTCGTGACAGCCCGCCGCATCCCGGCCTCCGCGGCCCGGATGAGCAGCGCACCGACCGGAACGGCCACCGCGTGCGCCACCAGCATGGCGGTCGACGTCGTGTGATGGTGGTGGCCCGGCGACAGCGACAGCGCGGCGTGCCCGATGGCCTGCCCCGCCGCCAGCATGCCCATGACGGACACCAGTCCGTACCGCGGCCGGATCGAGGCCACCAGTACGCCGATCAACCCGCACGCCGCGAACAACAGCGCGAGCGCCGGACCCTCCGGTGCGGGGTTGCCTCCGCCCAGGCCGTGCGCGGCGACGGCGACCGCACCCGAAGCCGCGCCGACGGCAGCGCCGCGCAGGCGCGCGGTGTGATCCGTCGGTGAGCGCACCCGAACAGCTTAGTCGCGCCCGTCAGCCCGCTATTACCGGGCATACTTCGCACCCCGCGAGGTCGGGACCCGCGGCCGCGGCCCCGGCGCGGCGGCCCCGCCGTGACCGGCGTCTCCACAACATCTTCACAATCGGCGCGAACCATCTCCACTCGCACCTCATAGGGTCACCACCATGGAGTTGAGCCAGCAGCGCACCGGACGCCGGATTCTCGTGGTCGAGGATGAGCCGACCATCGCCGAATCCATCGCCGCCCGCCTGCGCGCGGAGGGGTTCACCGTGGATCTGGCACACGACGGTCCGGCCGCGGTGCGCGCGGCCGAATCCCTCGACCCGGATCTGGTGGTGCTGGATGTGATGCTGCCCGGTTTCGACGGTCTCGAGGTGTGCCGCCGCATCCAGGCCCGGCGGCCGCTGCCGGTGCTCATGCTGACCGCCCGCACCGACGAGACCGACATGCTGATCGGCCTCGGCGTCGGCGCCGACGACTACCTGACGAAACCGTTCTCCATGCGGGTGCTGACCGCCCGCGTGCACGCCCTGCTGCGGCGGGTCGAGCGCACCGCCGAGGCCGGGGCCGCCCTCACCGTCGGCGATCTGCGCATCGACATCGACCAGCGCCGGGTGTGGCGCGCCGGCGCCGAAACCCAGCTCACCCCACTGGAATTCGACCTCCTCGTCCATCTGGCCCGCCGCCCCCGCACCGTGCTGGCGCGGGAGCGACTGCTCAGCGAGGTGTGGGGCTGGGCCGACGCCTCCGGCACCCGCGCGGTCGACAGCCACGTGAAAGCCTTGCGCCGCAAGCTCGGCGCGGATCTCATCCGCACCGTGCACGGCGTCGGCTACGCCTTGGAATCGCGATGAGTGACGACCACGAGTCCGGACAGGGGAGCGCCGAGCGGCGCGATATCGCGTCCCTGGTGCGGCCGTACACCGATCGCCTGGCGGAATGGCTGCCGCGCCCGCTGGATCGGGTGCGTTTCATCAAGTTGAAGCTCGCGATTCTCATGGTCGGTTCCGGTGCGACGGCCTTCGGGTTCTTCGCGCTGCGCATCGGCTGGCTGCCGCCGCGCACCAGTATCGCCGCCACGCTCCTCGCCCTGATCACCTCGCAGTTCCTCGCGCACGGCATGACCCGTCCGCTGCGCGATATGACCGCGGCCGCCAAACGCATGGCACAGGGCGACTATTCGCATCGCGTCCGCGCCACCTCGCGCGACGAGGTCGGTCAGTTGGCGGAGGCGTTCAACCAGATGGCCGCCGACCTGGGCGCGGCCGATCAGCAGCGGCGTGAGTTCATCGCGAATGTCTCGCACGAATTGCGTACGCCCATCACGGCTTTGGGCGCGGTGCTGGAGAACCTCGTCGACGGCGTCTCCGAACCCGACCCGGCCACCCTGCGTACCGCGCTCGCGCAAACCGAGCGCCTGAGTCTGCTGGTGTCCGAACTCCTGGCGCTGTCGAGTGTCGAGGCGGGCGCGGTGCGGCTCGAGCGCGAGCACATGCCCGTGGAGCCACTGCTGAAGGAGGTGGTGGCCGAAGCGGAAGTCATGGCCGCCGCCATCGACCGTCAGGTCCGCTTCACCACCGATATCGTCACTCCCGATCTCACCGTGCACGCCGACCGCGCCCGCCTGCACCAGGTCCTGCTGAACCTGCTCGAGAACGCCACCCGGCACGGTCCGGCGCAGGGCGAGGTCCGCATCGTCGCCTGCGCCCTGCGCGGTGCGGTGATCATCGAAGTCCAGGACGACGGCCCCGGCATCCCGCCGTCCGAACGCGCCCGCGTCTTCGAACGTTTCACCCGTGGCGGACGCACCACCAGCGGCGGCACCGGCCTCGGCCTGGCCATCGCCCGCTGGATCGTCGAATTGCACGGCGGCACCATCGCCGTCGCCGACCCAGGCTCCAGAATCCGGGTAACCCTGCCCATCTCCTGATCCGAACCCGCACCCATCCGGCCCGGAGTACTCTGCGCTCCCGGGACGGTCCCGCCTACCCATCGGAGGCCCCGCATGACCGAAAACCCCAGCTCGACACCTGATCCGGTGCACCCGGACCCCGCGCCCGCCGCGCCCTCGCCCACCGTGGCACTCGGCCCGCAGGCCCCGGAGTGGTCGCGCGCCGGAGCGACAGCCGTCGCTCTCGCGCCACCGCCCGTGGTCCGCCCGCCCGCGCCGCCCTACCCGAATCAGCTTCCGCCCCAGACCATCCCACCCCGTTCCGAACGCATCCCGTTCCCGCGCGGCGCCCTCCTCGCAATCCTCGCCACCGGAGTGGCGGCCGCCGTCTTCGTTCCCGTCGACCGCCCCGGCATCGGCTGGCTCCTGGCGGGTCTGGTCGCGGTGGCGGCGGTGTGCGCGGTCGACCGCGTCGCTCGTCTCGGCACCACGGCAGCGAAGGCGCAGGGGGCCGTCGCTGCCGTGGACGCGACCGATCCGGGGGCGGCGGGGAGTGCCCCCGGTCCGGAATCCACGGGTGCCGTCGACAGGGCGAAAGCGGTTGGGGCGCAGACCGATACCGTCGCCTCGGCAGGGGCGAGCGCGGTGCCCGGCCCCGAGGCGATCGAGTCTGTCGTGGTGGGGGCTGCGGGCGCGCCCTCGGAACCGGAGTCCCCATCCGCCGCGGCGGCGTCGACCGCGCCGGAGGCGGAAACCGGTGCCGGGGAGTCGGATTCGTCGCGCGCGCTGGTGTGGGAGCGGGTGTGGTGGGCGGTTCTCACGCTGGCGCTGTTGAGCGTCGGGTGGTTTCGGGCCGCGCCGTGGCTGTTCGCGGCGTGCGCGGTGGGGGCGGCGGTGGCGGGGTCGCTGGCCGTGGTGGGCCGCCGGTCCGTGTACGGCATGGTGTTCGACGTGATGGCGGTGCCGTGTGCGGCGCTGATGGCGGTGCCGTGGGTGTATCGGGGCGTGGAGCGGGCGCGGGCGCGGCGGAGTCCGTCGGGGGCACATCGGGTGTGGTGGTCGGCGGCGGCGACGCTGGCGTTGCTGCTGGTGATCGTGCCGTTGCTGGCGGGCGCGGACGCGGTGTTCGCGCGGTTGGTGAGCGGTCTGGTGCCGCGGATGGACGGGGCGTCGGTGTGGCAGTGGGTGTTCCTGTTCCTGATGGGCGGGCTGGGGACGGCGGGCGCGCTGTATCTGCTGGCCGGTCCGCTGCGGGCCGCGATGGAGGGGGATTCCGGTGTGGCGCGGGTGATTTCGCGCCGGTTCACGCGTCCGGAGTGGGGTCTGCCGGTGGGTGCGCTGATCGTGGTGTTCGCGGCGTTCGTGGGCACGCAGCTGGCGGTGCTGTTCGGCGGTGACGAGTATGTGCAGCGCACCGCGGAGCTGACCTACGCCGAATACGCGCGTGGCGGTTTCTGGCAGCTGTCGATCGTGAGCCTGCTGACGCTCGGCGTGATTTGGATCGTATGGCAGGGCGCGGCGAAGGAATCCGCGCCCGATCGCCTGTGGTTGCGGATCGCGCTCGCCGCGGTGACCGGTCTGTCGCTGGTGATCGTGGTGTCGGCGGTGGGCCGGATGTGGCTCTACCAGCAGGCGTACGGTTTCACGGTACTGCGCCTGGTGGTCGCGGTGTTCGAGTTGTGGATCGGGTTCGTCTACCTGCTGGTGGCGGCGAGCCTGGCCCGGCTGGATCGCCGCTGGCCCGCCCGCGCGGCCCTGGGCGCCGGTCTGGCGACACTGTTCGTCCTGGCCGTGCTCAACCCGGAACGTCTTGTGGCCGAACGCAATATCGACCGCTGGCAGTCGGGCAAGTCCCTGGACACGGCATATCTGAGCAGGCTGTCCGCCGACGCGCTCCCCGCCGTCGACACTCTCCCGGATCCGCAGCGCGCCCAGATCGCCGGTCCGATCCGCGCCCGCCTGGAGCCGGATCCGTGGCAGGGCTGGAACCTCTCGCGCTCCTCGGCCCGCCGCTGACCGGGAGGCGCTACGTGCCGCGCTGCTCGGCCAGCAGCGCGGCCATCCGCCCGATCAGCTCGTATGGAATCGGCTTGTGCAGCGGGAATTTCAGCGTTCCCCTACCCGCCCGGTACGGCGCGATCGCCTCCTCGAACGCGGCGTCCCCGGCGGGCACCGGGTACACGCTGACATGCTGCTTCCAGCCCGCGAGGTACACCACCGCCCGCCCATCCACCCGGATGGTCGGAATCTGGTAGCTGATGTCCTCGGTCCCGTCCGGGACGGCCGCGTGCAGTGTCGCCCGGATTCGTTCGAGCACCGCGCGCACGTCGTCCGGGAATCCGGCCAGATAGTCGTCGACGGTCGTCACCTCTGCCACGCCTGCCACCTCTCCGCCTTCGGTCGGGCACCCGGCACTGCCGTGTCCCGACGGTACCGCGCGCGGTGAGTTCACGGGGGAGGCGGATCAGCGCAGCCGATCCAGCAGCCCGCCCGCCGTTTCCAGCATGGCGTCCACCGACGTGGTGACGTACATGAGATCCACGAAGAAATCATCGAATCCGGTATCGGCGGCGACCTGTTCGATGGTCTGGGCGATGAGCGCGGGGTCGGTGCCCGCCGCCACATTGACTCGCACGATGGTCCCGATCGTCTCCGGATCGCGCCCCGCGCTCTCGGCCGCACGATCGACGACCGCCCGCAGCTTCAGCAGCTGCTTCCCCCATCCCGGCGGTCCCGGCACCGGCGCGACCGGCAGCCACCCGTCACCCCGCTGCCCGATCCGCGCGAGCCCGGCCGCACTGAACGCCCCCAGCCAGATGGGTGGTCGCGGCCGCTGCACCGGCTTCAGCTCACTGCGGTGCGCGGGTACGGTCACGAACTGCCCGCGGTAGCTCGCGGGGTCGGTGGTCCAGATCGCTTCCAGCGCGTCGAGGGTCTCGTCGAGGCGCGCGCCGCGATGTGTGAACGGCACCCCGGCGGCCTCGTACTCCTCGGGTGACCACCCGATACCGAAGCCGGGCACCAGTCTTCCGCCGCTCATGACGTCGAGGCTGGTGAGCGAGCGCGCCAGCAGCACCGGCCGATGCAGTGGCGCGATCAGCACATTGGTGCCGAGGCGCACCCGCTCGGTCACCGCCGCGGCGACGCCCAGCAGCAGGAAGGGATCCAGCACGGCATTGAATTCGTCCGGGATGGTGTCCTTGCCGGCGTAGCCGACCGTCGGGTCGACCGCCGCGATCAGCCGTTCGCCGACCCACAGGCTGTCCGCGCCCGCCTGCTCGAGCTCGGCCGCGAACCGTGCGGTCTGCGCGCCCTGCTGTGCCTGCGAACCATGCTGAGGGAGGGAGAAGCCGATTTTCACAACTTCCGTGATACCAGAGCGCGCGGGCTCGACCGTTCGCTGGTCCGCGTCAGCCGGACAGTCTCGCCAATTCGCCGCACGCCCGGCGCAATTGGTGAGCCGACTCGTCGTTCTGCGCGGCCCGCGAGGGCGCTTTCACCCGATTGCGCTGGAAGTAGCAGCCCGACACCGCACCCACGTCCGGGTCGGTGGCCAGGTAGGTGAGCGCCGCGCCACCCTGCTCGGGGGTGATCATGAACAGCTTCTTGCCCACCGCCATCGCGGGCCGCGCGAACCACGGCGCGGCGTCCCAGATGGCCGTGGCCACCACGCCGGGGTGAAAGGCGTTGGCGGTCACGCCGGTTCCCTCCAGCCGGCGCGACAGTTCCCGCACGTACAGGATGTTGGCGAGTTTGGCCCGCCCGTACGCGGCGGCCGGGTTGTATCCGCGCCGCATGTTCAGATCGTCGAGCTCCAGGGCCGAGCCGAAGTGCATGGCCGAGGAGGTGAACAGCACCCGGGCGGGTGAGGAGTGCAGCAGCAGATCGATGAGCAGTTCGGTGAGCAGGAATCCGCCGAGGTGATTGACCGCGAACGTGGTCTCGACGCCGTCCTCGGTTTCACTGCGCCGCATCTGGATTCCGCCCGCATTGTTGGCCAGCACATCCAGATGCGGATAGTTCGTCCGCACGGTCTCGGCCAATTCCCGTACCGCGGCGGTGGATCCGATATCGCAGCGCAGCGCGTCCACCGCGCCCGCCCCGGCCGCGCGGACCAGATCGACTGCGGTGGAGAGCTTTTCGGGATTGCGACCGACCAGGACGAGTCGATGCCCCGCGGCGGCGAGTTGGCGCGCCGCGGCCAGTCCGATCCCCGATGTGGCCCCCGTGATCAGGATGGTCTTCATGCCGGGCCAGCCTGCCACAGGTGGGCCGCGCTGTCCTGGTGCCCCGGTAGCGTTCCGTTACCGTCCCGTCGTGAAAATGGCTGCCCGGCAACGGTATAAGTGCTGTTCGCCTGCACAAAGCCGGCCCGGAAATTGGGCTCCCCGCAGTAGTGACAGACGACCGTCGCGCCCGCTACTGTCTCAGACAAAGCGCCCGCACGGTGGCGGGCCGCATCGGCAAAGGAGCCGGCCATGGCGCATCCGCACGATCTGTCCCGCACGTCCGCGCTACCCGACCGGAGCGCGCCACTGCCACCGAACGCCCGATTCCCGCTGGGCCCGGTCGTCTACCCGCGGGTCCGGGTGCAGCGCGGGGTGGGAATCCGCTTGAGCGACGGCACAATTCTGTCCGCGGACATCACCCGCCCGGCCGACCGCGACGGAGCGCCGGTGACGACACCGCTGCCGACGATCATCACCATCACGCCCTACAACAAGACCCTGATGACCCGCGCGGATCCGCTGATCGACGCCGTCACCGCGGCGGGCCCGTGGGTCTATCGGCTGGTGCAGCCCTCCGCGCACGGCCGGGCGGGCGGGCGCGAGATGGTGCGCGCGCTGGGCGGCGGCGCGCTGGAGGCGATCCGCGCGAACCGGACCGCCATCTCCCGCGGCTACGTGCACGTCTCGGTGGACGTGCGCGGCACCGGCACCTCGACCGGGCGGCTGCAGCTCATGTCCGAGCGCGAGCAGCGGGATCATCTGGAGGTGCTGGCCTGGGTGCGCCAACAGCCCTGGTGCAACGGCGATCTCGCGATGACCGGCATCTCCTACCTGGCCATCGCCGCCCTGCTCACCGCCGGGCATCGGCCCGAGGGGCTGAAGGCCATCTTCGCCATCGTCGGTTCGGAGGACGGCACCAGGGACCTCATCCTCACCGGCGGCATGCAGTCCGCCTTCACGCCGTTCTGGCTGCTGGCGGTGAACGGCACCAAGTGGCTGCCGTCGGTGCCGGGCCTGCTGAAATCCGGTGCCGCCCTGCGTTTCCTGCGCGACCGCCTGACCAGCCCGTTCACCCGCGGCGGTGATGTGGTGGGCGCGATGCTCGACGAGAATCACCCCGAGCACTTCTACGGCGCCGACGCCCGCGCCCGCCGCCCCAGACTCGAGGACATCACCGCGGCGACCTGGATCCAGGCGGGCTGGCACGATGTGTTCGCGCGCTCGGTGCCCGGCCTGCACAATCGGCTCGATCTGCCCGGCGGCGCGGCGCAACTGGTGGTGGAGGACAGCTATCACGTGGGCCCCGGCACCGGATTCGGCACCGACGATCATCCGCAGCGGCTGGACGAATTGCAGTGCGCCTTCTTCGATCGCTGGGTGAAGGGGATCGACAACGGCATCGACGAGTACGGGCCGGTGACGGTGCGCCAGCTGGGCGGCGGGTGGGTCAGCCGCGACGCGTATCCGCATCCGGCGGCGCGGGTGCATCGGCTGTTCCTGTCGGCCGAATCCAGTGGCGCGGCACCGCATGCCGGCGCGGACTGCTCGCTGCGCCCCGACCCCGGACGCCGGTCGCGGCGAATTTCCCTGCCGCGCAAGCGTCCTCCGATCGCCTCGCAGACCAGCAGCTGGATCAACATGGGCCTGACCACGCTGCTCGGGCGGGACTGGTCGATCGACGATCGCGGCTACGAGTCGGCAGCGGTCACGTTCACCGGTGCGCCGCTGCCCGAGGATCTGGTCATCTCGGGTCCGCTCAACCTGCACCTGCGGGTGGTGACCACCGGGGCGGACGCCTTCTGGGCGACGACGGTCTGTGACGTCGCGCCGGACGGGACCTCCACGGTGATCGCGCGCGGTGCGCTGCGGTCCACGCGGCGGGCCGTCGACGAGTCCGCCAGCCGGTACGTCGACGGGGAACTCGTCGGTGCCGAGCATCCGCTGACGCCGGAATCGGTGCTGCCGGTCGCGCCCGGGGTGCCGCACGAACTCGATATCGACACCACCGCCACCGAGGCGCTGCTGCGCGCGGGCCATCGGCTCCGGGTGACGGTCACGCGCGGCAGCTGGCCGCGCTACTTCGTCACCCCGTCGGTGGCGCGGCTGCACAAGGATCAGTCGATCGTGCTGGACCCGCGTCACCCGAGCACGCTCACCTTCCTCGCCACCCTGTCCACGGCAGCGCCGGCCGAGGAGCTGCCCGCCTGAGGCTTGGATTCCGGATCCCGAAACGGGCTGTGGCGCAAAGCCGCAGGCCGTACCGTGGGGAGATGGAGCCGGTACTCGTCACCGGTGCCGCCGGGGGTCGTCAGGGGTCGACCGGGCGGCACCTCACAGCGCAATTGCTCGGTCGCGGGGTGCCGGTGCGGGCCCTCATCCATCGGGACGACGAACGCGCCACCGTGCTGCGCGCGCTCGGCGCGGAGGTGGTGGTCGGTGATCTCCGCGAACTGGCCGTGGTCCGCAGTGCCGTCGACGGGGTCCGCTCGGCCTACTTCACCTACCCGGTGATCGACGGATTACTGGATGCCGCAGGCGCTTTCGCGGTCGCCTGTCGCGACGCGGGAATCGAACGGGTGGTGGCCGTCTCGCAGCTGGCCGCGGGCCCGCACGCGCTGACGCCGCGCATGCGCCAGCACTGGGTGGCCGAACAGATTCTGGACTGGGCCGGTATCGGCGCGATCCATCTGCGCGCGGCCGTCTTCTACGAGAACCTGGCGCTGATCGCCGACACCGGCAGCGGCGCGAGCCTGAAACTCCCCATGGGGCCCGCCCGCACCGAGTTGCCGCTGATAGCCGCCGCCGATGTGGCGCGGGTGGCGGCGGGCCTGCTCGCCGATCCGCAGGTGAAAGCCGACCCGGTGCTGCTGCTCACCGGCGACGTCCAATCCATCGGTACCGCGGCGCAAACCCTGGGCCGCACCTACCGCGACACCGATCCGGATACATGGCACAGCTGGGCGCTGGAGTTCTACGGCAGCGCGCACGCGGCCGACCACCTCACCAAACTCTGGGAGATCTTCCGCATCCTCGGCGAGGGCACCGGCCTCTACCAGATCACCCCCGCCATCGAACAGTACGGCGGCCATCCGCCGATCTCCCTGGCCGAGTACGCCATCCATCGCCCCTCGCACTGACGGCCGCGCGCACCCGGCGGGCCCGCGATTACCCGTCGGGTAATGGATTGCCCTATCCCACTATTCGTACGATCAACCCATGGCAACCATCACGGCAGGCGACCTGCTGCGGCATTGGCGAGTAACCCGCCGTCTGAGCCAACTGGAGCTCGCGGGTCGAGCCGAAACCTCCACCCGCCACCTCAGCTTCATCGAAACCGGCCGCGCCACCCCCAGCCGCCAGATGATCCTGCACCTGTCCGACGAGCTGGAAATCCCGCTGCGCGAACGCAACCGCATGCTCCTGGCCGCCGGTTACGCCCCCGTCTACACCGAACCCGCCCTCGACACCCCCGCCATGGAACCCGTGCGCAACGCAGTCCGCCAGATCCTCACCGGCCACGAACCCCACCCCGCCCTGGCCGTCGACGCCGCCTGGAACATGGTCGACGCCAACGCCGCGATAGCCCTGTTCCTCGAAGGCGTCTCCCCAACCCTGCTTTCCGGCCAGGTCAACGCCCTACGCCTGAGCCTCCACCCCGACGGCCTGGCCCCCCGAATCCTCAACCTCCCCGAATGGCGAGGCCACCTCTTCGAACGCCTCGAACACCAGATAGCGGCCACCGGCGCCCCCGACCTCAAATCCCTCCTCGAAGAACTCCGCACCTACCCCGGCGGCGAACAACCCCCCGGCCTTCCCACCCCCGACCAAGCCGTAGTTCCCCTCCGCCTCCACCACGAAGGCCGAACCCTCTCCTTCATCAGCGTCACCACGGTGTTCGGCACCCCCATGAACGTCACAGTCGCCGAACTCGCCATAGAAGCCTTCTTCCCCGCCGACCCCACCACAGCCACCATCCTCCGCACCCGAACCCCCCTCCCCACCGACTAGCCGGATTCCCTGGCCCGGTGCGGCACTCCCGGGTCATGATTGGTCATGTCGGAAATGAACAAGAACAACCTTGTCTACTTCGAAAATCCTTCCATGCGTGGGCTGTACGAGTGCATGGAGGAGTGGCAGGTGGTCAACAAGCGGCGGTTGTTGTCGGTCAGCGTGCAGCAGGATCGAGACAACTTCTGCTGTATCGCGCTGACCAATCCGACCGAGGTGGTGATCACGAGCGCGGATGGGCATCACCATGCGCAGGTGAGCCGTTTCGGGATGCTTGCCGTGGACGCGCAGTAGCGCCGAAGATCCAGGGACCTGCCACATCCCACGCCGACCCCGCGGGTGGATCTGCTGATTCCGGTGGGTGGCGTGGGATGTGGCGGTGGGTCAGCGCGGGGTGGCGTCGGGGACCCACTGGGAGCCGGTGACGCCGGTCGAGACGCAGATGATCGGCTGGCCGTTGTTGACGTCCCAGGCTTTGTGCATGCGCTCGCTGGGGTCGCAGGGGTGGTGGGCGATCGGAGTCGACGCGGACGCGGGGCCGGCGAGGCCGACCAGGGCGGCGGTGACGACTCCGCCGAGTAGGACAGTTGCCTTGAGTGTCTTCATGTTTCGTGCCTTCCTTGGTGGAACGAGTGGGGAGACACGCCCCCCGGCGATGGTTCACAGTCTGCCGTGTGGGTGGACCGAAGGCCACCGGTTACCGACTCGAACGAACGAAACTGTACTTTCGGCCAGGGTGTGCGGTGTCGGCGGGATGGTCGGTCAGAATGGTTGGTCATGGACGTGCGCGGGCACCTGGGTGAGTTGGTCGGGGCGCGGGTGGAGCGGCTCGAGCAGTTCGGGAGCAGTCATGCCTGGGGGCTGTATCGCGGGGAATTGCGGGGTGGGCGTTCGGTTTTCGTGAAGGCGCGGGTCGACGGCGCGGCGGGCGAGGGCGGGGTTTTCGCGGCGGAGGCGGCGGGGCTGCGGTGGCTCGGGGCGGCGGATGCGGGGCTGGTGCCGGAGGTGCTGGCGGTGGATGAGCGGATGCTCGTGCTGCCGTGGGTGGAGTCGGGGGCCGCGTCGGCGTCGGCGGCGGAGCGGTTGGGGCGGGAGCTGGCCGGGCTGCACGCGGATTCGCCGGGGGAGTTCGGGGCTTCGTGGCCGGGGTGGATTGCCGCACTGCCGCTTGATAATTCGCCGAGTTCGGGGGAGTGGGGGAGCTGGTATGCGGAGCGGCGGCTCGCGCCGTATCTGCCCGCTGCGGCGCGGGAGCTCGGGCGGGATGGCGTCGCGCTCGTCGAGCGTGTGATGGATCGGATCGGTGCGCTGGGCGGGCCGGCGGAGCGGCCCAGCCGGATCCACGGTGATCTGTGGAGCGGGAACGTGCTGTGGGCCCGGGGGCGGGCGATGCTGGTGGATCCCGCCGCCCACGGTGGGCATCGGGAAACGGATCTGGCCATGCTCGCGCTGTTCGGCGCGCCGCATCTGGATCGTATTCTCGCCGGGTATCAGGAGGTCGCGCCGCTGGCCGCGGGGTGGCGGCAGCGGATTCCGCTGCATCAACTGCATCCGCTGCTGGTGCATGTCGTGCTGTTCGGGAGCTCGTATGCCGGGATGACGAAGGCGGCTGCCGCGGCCGCGCTCGCGGGCTAGTGCCCGCTCGCGGGGCCGGTGCCCGCACATAGATACCTTCATGGAAATATGCGCATCTAGGCATGTCTGCTCGGCATGTCGATCCACGCACCAACGCCGGCGGGGGACCGGTCGGCTAGCGTCGAGCTCGTGGAACTGCAGCGGATCCATCACGTCGCCATCATCGCCTCCGACTACGAGACATCGAAAGCGTTCTACACGCAGGTGCTGGGCCTGCGCATCCTCGCCGAGCACTATCGAGCCGAAAGGCGTTCGCACAAACTGGATCTCGCCCTGCCCGACGGCGGCCAACTGGAGCTGTTCTCCTTCCCTGAACCCCCGCCCCGCCCCTCCCGCCCCGAAGCCGCCGGCCTCCGCCACCTGGCCTTCGTCGTGCCCGATGTGGCCGCGGCGGTGAAAGACCTGACCGCACAAGGCATCCGAACAGAGGAAATCAGAGTCGACGAATACACCGGCAAACGCTTCGTCTTCTTCGCCGACCCCGACGATCTACCCCTCGAACTCTACGAAGCCTGAACCCCGTCGAATTCGATGGGCAGCGCAGCGGGCCCACGCAAATTCACGTGCATGCGGTACACCGGCGGATCCGCCACCAGCCGCGGCTCCCGCATCCGCTGCGCGAATCGTGTCACCGCAATCCGCGCCTCCAGTCGCGCCAGCGGCGCACCGAGGCAGAAGTGTGCCCCCAGCCCGAACGACACATGCCGATTGTCCCGCGCGATATCGAACCGCCCCGGCTCGGCGAACGTCTCGGGATCCCGGTTGGCCGCCGCGATGATCACCATGAGAACCTCTCCGGCGTCCACCTTGGTCTCCCCGAACTGCATGGTCTCCAGCGCCACCCGCGGCATCATCTGAACCGGCGGATCGTAGCGCAGCGTCTCCTCGATGACTTGCGTTGCCAGCCCGGGATTCTCGCGCAGTTCCGCCAGCACGTCGCCCCGGCGCGACAGTGCCAGAATCGTATTGGAGATGAGGTTCACCGTCGTCTCATGCCCCGCGATGAGCAGCAATCCGCAGGTGGCGATCAATTCACTGTGGCTGAGTGTGTCCCCGGCGTCCTCGGCCGCGATGAGCTGGGTCAGCAGATCCGGCCCCGGATCGTGCCGCCGCTGCGCCGCGAGCCGATCGAAGTAGTCGTCGAGTTCTTCGCGCGCCGTGATCATATCGGCGAGGTCGACACCGAACCCCGCCTCGGTCGGCGCGGCCGGATCCAGCAGTCGCGCGAGAGCGGCCGACAGCCGCCGCAGCAGCGGTTCGTCCTCGAGCGGCACCCCGAGCAGTTCGCAGATGACCGTGATGGGCAGCGGATACCCCAGATCCTCGACGGCATCGAAGCGCCCCGTCTCGGCGGCCCGATCGAACGCCTCGTCCACGAACCGGGTGATCCGCGGCGCGAGCTCCGCGACGACCCGCGGCGTGAACGCCTTCTGCACCAGCCGCCGCAACCGGGTGTGGTCCGGTGCGTCGAGAAACAGGAACGACGGATTATGGCGCGGCGCAACGAGATTGGTGGGCACCTCGACCCCCTCGGGTGTCAGCGCGAACCGCAGCCGCGGCATGCTGTTCTGTGAGCTGGCCCGTGGATCGCGGAGTGCGGCCGTGCAGTCGGCATGCCGGGTCAGCAGTACGATCGGCGCTCCCGGCAGGCGCAGCGCCCCCGCCGCGCGCATTCGCTCGTACAGCGGATAGGGATCGGCCCGCACCGAGTGGTCGAAGAGCTGGAAGTAGCTACCCGCTCCGCTGGAATCGGTGACTGTCACGGCGGCCTCCCTGTCCCCGGCCGCGCGCCTCCGGCGCGCCGGTGCTCGTGCTCTACAGCCTACAAACGCGCAGTGTCGTTGAGCCACAACGTTTTGCGTCCAGCCGAACCCCCGCATTCGATGCCGCGCGGTCGCTCTGTTTTCGGTTCCCATACGATGGCGGCATGACCAAAGTGCTCCTGAAGACCTCCGCCGGGGACATCACCCTGGAACTGGATGAGGCCAAGGCGCCGAAGACCGTCGCGAATTTCGTCGACTACGTCAAGGCGGGCCACTACTCCAACACCGTGTTCCACCGTGTGATCCCGAACTTCATGATTCAGGGCGGCGGTTTCACTCCCGAGTTCCAGCAGAAGCCGGCGCCGCAGACGGTCGAGAACGAGGCGTCGAACGGTCTCAAGAACGACAAGTACACCGTCGCCATGGCGCGCACCTCGGCCCCGCATTCGGCCAGTGCGCAGTTCTTCATCAACACCAGCAACAACGGCTTCCTGAACTACCCGGGTCAGGACGGTTTCGGTTACGCGGTGTTCGGCAAGGTCGTCGACGGCAATGCCGTGGTCGACGCCATCGAGGGCGTGGCGACGGGCAGCAAGAACGGCCACGGCGACGTCCCGAAGGATCTGGCCGGGGTCACCATCCTGTCGGCCGAACTGGTCTGACGTTTCCCGCTGCACAAGCCAACGGGCCGGGTTCGACGACTGTCGCGCCCGGCCCGTTCTCCGTCCGGGTCAGGCGTCGAGCACCCGTGGCGTCCGATTGGTGACGGGCGGCAGCACCGACCACGGGAAGTTGATCCAGCGATCGGTGCGCTTCCACACGTATTCGCAATCCACCTCGGAATGCGGTTTATGGTAGATCACCGCGCACCGCACCTCGGCGACGTGATCGGAGCAGAAGTCGCGGACCAGTCGCAGCGTCTTCCCGGTATCCGCGACATCGTCGGCGACGAGCACCTTGGCCCCGGTCAGGTCGACGACGCTCGGCACCGGCGGCAACATCACCGGCATGGCCAGCCGCTGATCCACCCCCGTATAGAACTCCACATTCATCACGTGCAGATTCTTGACGTCGAGCGCGTAGCCCAGTGACCCGGCCACGAACAGTCCACCGCGGGCGATGCTCAGAATCAGATCCGGCTCGAACCCGTCATCCGCGATCTCCTGCGCCAGCTCCCGGCTCGCGTCCCCGAACAATTCCCAGCTGAGCTCTTCTCGATCCGACACCGCACCTCCACCGCTGTTCCGTCGTTGCAGAAGGATCCTAGAGGGACCGCGCTGTTACCTTCTGCGAGCGGCATCCGTCATAGGTGTGACGGCCCGATTCGGCGGGTCGTCGCATCGACGAGTGAATGGATGGCAGGCATGCTGAACAACATCATGTTCGTGACGATCTACGTGACCGATCAGGATCGTGCGCTGGAGTTCTACACCGAGGGGCTGGGATTGGAGAAGCGCATCGACTTCCCGGGACCGGAGGGACGTTTCCTCACGGTGGGCGTTCCGAACAGTTCGGTGCAGCTCATTCTGTGGCATACGGCGGCCGCGGATCGGCCCGCCGGTGTGGACGATCAGGCCGTGCCCGGCCCGGTGGTGCTCGAATCGGATGATCTGCGTAAGGATTTCGAGTCGCTGAGCCGTCGCGGCATCACCTTCGACCGCCCGGCGCCCGAGCAGTACCCGTTCGGGCTGCGCATCGCCGCGATCGACCCGGACGGCAACCGGATCGCCCTGCGCCAGCCGTCCAGGTCATGACGTCCGGTCGTTCCGACCTCGTCACCGAGGTGTTCGAAGCCCAGCGCGATCGGTTGCGGGCCGTCGCGTACCGCGTGCTGGGCTCGCACGCCGATGCCGAGGATGTGGTGCAGGAGGCCTGGCTGCGGCTGGATCGCCAGGACGCGTCGACCATCGGCAATCTCGCGGGCTGGTTGACCACCGTGGTCGGCCGAATCAGCTTGGATATCCTGCGTTCTCGCCACGCTCACCCCGAAACCGCGTACGGTCAGGAGCTTTCCGACTTCGTGGTGATCCCCGACGACGATCCCGCGCCGGATGAGCAAGCGGCCCTGGCCGATTCGATCGGCCTGGCGCTGCTGGTCGTCCTCGATTCGCTCGCGCCGAGCGAGCGCCTGGCTTACGTCCTGCACGACATGTTCGCCGTGCCGTTCCACGAGATCGCCCACATTCTGGGCAAATCCGCCGACGCCACCAAGATGATCGCCAGCCGCGCCCGGCGCAAGGTGCGGTCCACGCCGCACCCGGCGGTCTCCACCCGGGAACACCGGCGGGTCTTCGAGGCCTTCCGTGCCGCTGCCGTCGGCGGAGATTTCGAAGCCCTGCTGCGGGTGCTCGACCCGAATGTGAAGCTGACCGTCGACACCGCCGGTGGCGTGGTGGTCACCCTCGGCGCCACCGAGGTGGCGGCGGGCGCCCGCATGTTCTCCGGCGAGGTGGCCCGGCACCGGCCGATCCTGCTCAACGGTATGCCCGGCAATATGTCCTGGCGTGCGGACGGATCCCCGCTCTCGGTCTTCGCTTTCACGGTGGTCGAGGCCCGGATCACCGCCATCCACATCGTCATCGACCCGGCGAAACTCGCGTCGATCCGATTACCGGAACCGGCCTGATTCGGCGCGCCGGGCTAGGAACGCCGGCAGTTCTCGACGTTCCAGCTCGGACCGTTGGAGTCGTCGTTCTCGCCGGACCTGATCGTGCACACCACTCGGTCGCCGGGCCGCAGGTCCGGTATCCCACTGCGCTGCGCCCCGACGTGGATGATCGCGCCCTTCCGCCGGTCGACCGCCTCGCTCGGAGTGTGCTCGGGTTCGCTTTCCATCAGGCAGTAGTTGAGCTCCGGCGGGCAGCGCACGACGAGGGTCACTTCGCCGTCGAAGGTGGGGTAGGCGTAGCGAACGAGCGCCCAGACCGCACCCGCGAGGAGGAGGAAGGCGACCAGCACCCCCACCAGAATCGCCATCGCGTCGCCGAATATCTCTCGCGCCCTAGCCAATTCTGTTCCCTCCCGAGAGCTGAAGGGATCCGATGCTATCGGGTGGATTGTCCGGATTCGATGCGTTTGCGTCCGGCGAGCAGGATTACCACGAGCACGGGATAGACCAGAATCGGCAGCAGGGTGCCCGGGTAGAAGGTCTGGTCGGCGAGAATCGCGGAGCCGGACAGCAGCGTGAAGTCGAACAGGCCGTGGATGATCGAGTTGAGGGTGTTGCCGCGGCTGACCCGCCGGATCAGATAGAAGAAGTACCCGGCCAGGCTCACCATGATCGCCTGCGGCAGCGCCGAGGCGCCGTGCGTGATGCCGTTGGTCAGATGCACCGCGCCGAAGACGATGCTCGACCACAGCGCGACCCGTGCTTCGGTGAGCCCGTTCCCGCGCAGCATCACGACGCCGATACCGCGGAACATGCCCTCCTCACCCCACCCGACGAACTGGGTGGCGATCAGCAGTGTCACCGTGTACAGCCAGCCCTTCTCGGTGAGCGCGCCGTAGTTGATCCCGCCGGCGATGGCGACGAGAAATACGATCGGCACCACGCGCACCCAGGGCCGGGTGGGCTGATCGTCGTGCAGCACCGGCTGCAGCCACCCGAGGTAGCTGATCACGCCGTAGGTGAACGCCAGCGCCACGCCGAGCGGAATGATCATGCAGTAGAACACCGCCCGGGTGGACAGGAAGTCGTCCTCCCCGCTGAGGTGCCGCATGAGGATTCCGCCGCCCTGGATGATCGCCAGGTACACCAGAACTATCCCGGCGAATATCGGATACGACAGCCGTCGGCCACTGCTGCCGGTCGAGGCTCGGTTGTGCGGCGCGCTCATCGACCAAACATAGGTGATTCGACGTCGGACCGGGTGCACCGACGAGGGGTGGTTCTCGACGTCGGTCAGGGCTGGTGGGTGATGGTGTACCAGAGCAGGCCGAGGGTGGCGAGGGCGAAAAGGGGGACGACGATGAGGGTTTCGACCTTGTTCCCGGTGCGGTCGATGATGGGGAAGCGGGTGCGGATCTTCAGGGGCCAGAGCAGGCGGCAGCCGCGGTCGGTGAGGCAGTCGCCGAGGATGTGGGCGAGGGAGCCGAGGCCGACGCAGAAGGGGAGCCAGGCGGGTTTGTCGCTGATCCAGTGGTCGATGGCGAAGGTGCCGCAGGTGGCGAGGATGATGACGGTGCCCCAGGATTTGATGTCGTCGCCGCCGGGGGCGAGGTGCAGCGCCTTGACCGCGAGGGCCAGCAGGAAGAAGCAGAGGGCGAGGGTGAAGTTGCGGCCGATCCAGTGTTCGCCGGCCCAGGTGCCGTAGGTGACGAGGGCGACGAACAGGAACGAGTGGGTGCCGTGGCGGTGACCGCCGGAGATCTTGTTGATCAGTTTGCAGGCGTAGTGCGAAACCGGTCCCAGCACATGGGAAATGGTGCCCTTGGGGTGGTCCGCGTCGGGGAGGAGCGCCGCGCCGGCGGTGAGAAAGGTTCCCATGACGAGGTCTACCGCGGCGATGTTCCCGGATTGCATTGCGGGATAGGTCATCAGGGTGAGCGGTAGCGCCGCGGCGGCGGCCGACCAGGCGAGCGCGCCGCTGGTCGCATGTGAATGTCCTAGCACCGCGAGAAGATTAGCCGATCTAACAGGTCCGTCGTCCAGCCTTCGGTGTGAGCTGAGGTACGTTGGGCGGCAGCGACTTCGGGCTGTGGCAGGTCATGGGGCTCACCTCTCCGGGACCAACCCAGCATACGAGAATCCGAAACGTATTGCAGCAATACCGATTTCATATCGCACAGCGGCCCCGCGGCGTCTCGCCGCCGCGCAATGCCGACCCCCCGACGCCGCCCGAAACGGGTGAAATACGCTCGGTTCGATTGCGCTTTCCGCTCAGAGAGGAACGGACATGTCGGTAGCGTCCGCGGTGAAGGATCAGATCCAGCAGGTGGGCGGGGGATTCATGTTCTCCCGCGAGGCGAAGAGCTTCGCCGCCACCACCGGCGTGGAGGGATTCCTGCCCGGCTACACGCGCGGCCGAGGCGGCGTGCTGGGCGATGTGGACGCCGACGTGGTGACCGCAGCCTTCGGCTTCTTCCCCGCGTCCGCGATCCGTAGGGCCTGGGAGGCCACCGCGAGCACCCCCGCCGCCAAGGGCGCCGAGGGCTACCTGACCGCCTGCCAGGACTTCGGCCGCCGCAAACTGGCCGGCTTCGATCAGGCCGATCGCCTCGCCGAACTGCTGAAAACCGTCGCCGACGCCGCCGACTCGGCCGGAGCGCCACTGTTCGCCGGTTGGCGCGCCCTGCCGTTGGCCGAGGACGCCCCCGGTCGCGTCCTGCAGCTGATCACGGTCCTGCGCGAACTGCGCGGCGGCCTGCACCTGCTCGCGGTGCGCGCCTCCGGCCTCACGCCCCTGCAGGCGGTGCTGATCGCCGGTTCCCCCATCACCACCGGCCCGCAGCAGGCCCGCAGCTACGGCTGGCCGGAGCCGTTCGAGGAGATCACCCCCGAACTCAAGGGCCGCTGGATGCAGGCCGAGACCATCACCGACGAGCTCATCGCCCCCGCGTTCGCCGCACTCGACGCGGCCGCCGGTCAGGAACTCGTCGAGCTCCTGAGCGCCTGCCAGGCAACGGTTTTCGCGCCGCCGCGCTGATCCCGCTCAATTCTTCGCGCGCAGCATCCGCTCGAAGACAGCGATATCCGTGGTCAGGATGTGGAACAGGAAGAGCGACACCGCGACTCCGAAGTATCCGCCCACGCACAGCGCGATCACCGAGTCCACGGCGGCCTGCTGCTCCTCCGGCGGCAGGAACGCCAGCCCGGCGGCCGCGCCGATGAGCGGCACCGTGGTTCCCGACCCCAGGAAATACTGGTTGCGCCGCGTCAGCTTCTCGAGCCGCGCCACATCGCCGTCGGTGGTGCGGTGCGGGATGAGCAATCCCGGGTAGTACCAGCGCAATACGTAGAACGTGATCGGAAAGTACGTGTAGCTGACGGCGACCGCCCCGGCCACCAGGATGGAGACGATCACATTGGCGAGCACGGCGGTGGGCACGTCGGCGACGCTGAGCAGCATGGCCAACTCCAGTGCCGCCAGCACCGACCAGCTCACGAACCCCACCGTCGCGATCCGGTCCCCGCAGGCCAGCGTATCGGCCCGCGCCCGCGCGAGGGTCGCGTCGTCGTAGTGCTGTCCGCGCCGTAATCCCCTGGGCACCAGGATCACTCGGCGACACCAGTACACGAGCAAGGCGATCCCGACCGGATATCCGACGATCGCGCATCCGATCGCCACATCAACCAGCCGCCGGTACTGGCCCGGCGTGAGATGCGCCGCGAGCACATCGGTGTTGTGACTGTAGAGGTAGTAGGCCGCCACCAGTTGCCCCGCCACACTCGACAGCGTCACCACCGGCATCGGCTTCATCCGGAACCGCGCCCGGATACTGCGATCCGGCGGCACCACCAGATCCCGCGCCGTGCGATCGAGCACCAGATCCAGCTGCTGCGCGAACTCGGCTCCGGATGCGAAGCGCTGCTGCGGATCCGGGCGCAGACAGCTGAGCAGCGCGTCCCGCAGCGCGGGCGGGCAATCCCGCGGCAGGTCGGCGCGGCGGCGCTTGTCGATGGGCCGGCGCCGCAGCCCGATCATATGCTCGAGCGTGAGATGGGTTTCCCCGGGCGCGGGCGCGTCCTCGAAAGGCGGTCGCCCCGTGAGCAATTCCCACAGCACCACGGCCAGCGCGAACAGATCGCTGCGGGTATCCAGATCCGCCGGGGTGGTGGCGAGGTCGGGATGGCAGGCCTCCAACTGCTCCGGCGACATGTATCGCATCGACCCGCCGAAATTCTCGATCGGATTGTCCCCGGCCAGATCCCGGCTGTAGCTGATCCCGAAATCGGCCAGCTTCGGCTGCCCGTCCGCGGTGAGCAGCACATTGGCGGGCTTGATATCCCGATGCAGCACCCCGGCCCGATCCGCGTGATCGAGTGCCCGCGCCAGCCGGCTGCCCAGCCAGGCCACGGTTTCGGGCCAGCTCAGCGCCACGAGTTCGGCGCGCGTGGCGGTATCGGGTTTGTCGAGCCGCCCACCGGCGGCCGCCGCGGTGTCGACGGCGCGCACCAGCAGTGCCCCCGAACGGTTTTCGATCGGCACCCGCTCGAGCAGTCCCAGCACCCCGAGCAGGGTCCCGCCGGGCGCGTACTCCATGTACATCAGCCGCAACTCGGTATCCGGAACCCGCCGCTGATCGAAGACCCGCACGATGTGCGCGTGATTCAACTGCGCCAGCGTGCGTGACTCGTGGCTGTTCGCGTGCGAGATCTTCACCGCCACATACCGTTGCATGGACGACTGCCACGCCAGGAACACCCGCCCGAACGCGCCCCTGCCCAGCGGAATCAGCAGATCGAATTCGTCGATGGTGGCGCCCGGCACGATGGCGGCGAGCGGATCGTTGCCGCCCGGACGCGACATGGCGGCGGTGGATTGCCCGTCGCTCGAGATCCGATGCGTCGGCAACAGCGAATTGGAGGGGGTGAGTTCGGTCGGATCCGCAGGGCCGCGCGGTGGTGGTGCGTGGTTATCGTTGTCCGCGAAGGGCATGAGACCCGCATCATATACCGCTAAGTTCGTTATCGAGCAGGAGGCCCGAATCGGCCTGCCACTCACGAGGATTCGACCGACGCATCCGGTGCGAGCCGGGGGAGAGGAACGCATGTCGCAGCCGGGAGTACTGCGGGTCGCGCAGCTGAACATGGGCTCACTGCTGGAACCCGGATGGGAGGAGCGCCGCCACGAGATCCTGGCCTGGTTCGAGCGCCTCGACCCGGATGTGGTGTGCCTGCAGGAGGTCTGGGAGAACACCGCCGAACCGGGCAGCAATACCGCCGCCTGGCTCGCCGGCAACGCGCCCGAAGGCCGTTGGCACTGGTGTTTCGGCGGTTTCGAATTCCCGGAGGACGCCTGGCCCGGCCGTGATCTCACCGGATTGCGTTTCGGCTCCGCGATTCTGAGCCGCTGGCCCATCGACCGCACCGATGTGGTCCTGCTCCCCGTGGACCCCGCACCCCGCGACCCGCACCCGTCCTGGCGGATGCGCGCCGAACTCCTCTACGCGCACACCGCCGGGGCGGATGTTTTCAGCACCCACCTCGCGCCCCCGCCCGCCCAGGCCTACCAGCGGATCCACCAGGTACTGGCCATCGACGACGCCATCCGCGAACGCCAGACCCCGGGGGTGGCGCTGCCGCCCATCCTGTGTGGCGACTTCAACGCCAAACCGCAGTCGGACGAGATGCGTTTCCTCAAGGCGAACGCCGTCCTCGACGGCCGCAGCACCCACTATGTGGACGCGTGGGAAACCTTGCGCCCCACCGAAGCCGGGTACACCTACGACCCGCTCACCAACCCGCAGGCCCGCTTCCTCAACGTCCCGCCGCAGCGCATCGACTACCTCTTCGTCGGTGACATGTTCCTGCGTCCGGAGGGAGCGGGCCGGATCCTGGCCGTCGACCTGGCCTTCCACGAACCGCTCACCGGCCGGCACGCCAGCGACCACTACGGCCTGGTCGCCGACGTGCGCTGGCCGCAGAAACCGGAGGTCTGAAGCCGGGCTACCGGGCGCGCTTGCTCAGCTCTGCCGGGCGCGGTGGGTCAGTTCGACGGTAGCCGCGCGCAGATCCCCGATCGCGGCGATGGGCTCGCGGTAGCCGACGCGGGTGACCGCGAATCCGCGCGGCGTGCTCACCCGCAGATCCAGGCCGTAGCGGTCGGCGCCCTCACAGGTCGCGGCTGTCGCGTCCGGATATCCGCCGAAGGCCCGCGCCATATCCAGCAGCGCGTCGGCATGATCGTCGTTGAGGTGGGCGATGGCCCGCCCGGCGTTCGGCGATACCGGATCGGCGGTGGCCGCGGCGTAGTCCTCGGCGGTCGCCGAATCCATGCGCCCGTAGCCGCCCACCCAGCGCACCCGCCGCACCCGCAACACCCACAGCGAGAAGTCGCTGTAATCGATGTAGTACTTGGCGGCGGGCACGGCGGCCAGATGCGCCTCCCGCGCCGCGGCGGCTTCCTCGCCTGCGGGGCGCTCCACGATCCCCGACAGGGTGACCCGCGCGCCGGCCAGCGGATCCGACGGCGGATTCGGTTCCACCACAGCCAGACTCGCGCGCGGATCGGCATCGAGATTGCGCCCGTGCTCGGCGAGCCGGGACACGCACAGCACCGGCTGCCCGTCGAGCAGCCCGTAGGTGACGAACGACGCCCACGGATCGCCCTCGAGGGTCAGGCTGGCGAGGGTCGCCGTGGTGGTCGAGGCGGCCACGGTCCGGGCTTCCTCCGCCGGAGACGGCCGGGCCGGATTCTCCACTGGCGTGAGCGGCTGCGGAATCGACGGGGCATCGCCCGGATCGCCGTGATCGAGAGTCATGATCACGAGGCTACTGCCCACCGGATCGCGGGCGTCCTGGAGATGCCGGCCCCGCGCGTCACCCGTCGCGTCCGGAGGCGCGCCAATCGCGGTGGCGGCGTGCGGGTTCGATGGTGCGCAGATCCTCCGGGTTCAGCGCGAAATGCCGGGGTCCGGGGGTGGGGTCGGCGTCCGTGGTGGCGGGTGCGGTATCCCGGCCGGCCTCGGCGATCGCCCGCGCCGTCTCGATCAGCAGGTCGGTGAGTGCGCGGCCGTCGCCGCCGGAGAAGTCCGCGGCGCGCAGCGTGCGCAGTTCATTGGCCAGGCGCAGACGCAGTTGCGTCGCCTCCTGGGTGCCGTAGCCGCGCTTGCTGATCAGCTGCGCGGCTCCCCGGAGGGCACGTAAACGATCCGGGTCGTAACGCATTTCGCGCCTACCTTCGCCGGGCCGAGGAGAGCCGGACGAATTCCAGGGTAGGACGGACCGACCTGCCCGTCTACGAGACCGACCAGGACCGTTACTGATCCAGGGCGTCGATGAGCGTGGACAGCGAGGACTGCAGCATCGCCCGCTGCTGCGGATCCAGCCGCTCCATGGCCGCCGCGAACCGCTGAATCCGCGCCGAGGTGAGCCCGGTAACCAGGTCGTGCGCCGTGAGCGTGGCCGAAAGCAGTTGCGCGCGACCGTCTTCGGGGTCGGCGTCCCGCTGCACGTAGCCCGACTTCTCCAGGCTGGTCACGATGCGCGACATGGTCGGCGCGCTGACCCGCTCGATATTCGCCAGATCGCTCAACCGCATCGGCCCCTGCCGCGCGAGGGTGCCCAGCGCCGAGGCCGCCCCCGGGCTCAGCGATCCGATATCCCCCGAATGCCGCAGCATTCGCAGCAACCGGCCGATGGTGAGATACAGATCAGCGGCCTCGGTGAGCTGATCGGGATCGGCGACACTCGGGTGGTCGCGCAGCGTGGCCTCCTGGGTCAACGGTCAGATTCCCGCGCGATCGGCTGCCCGCAGTTCATCGGCTTCGTCGGGGGCGGACCCGTTGCCGGCGAACCACGACGCGACCGCGCCGATCAGCATCATAATCGCGGCCCCGAGGAAGACGACGACCAGGCCGGAGTGGAACGGTCCGGAGATCAGGTGCGGGAAGAACTCCTGCCCGGTCAGCACCTCGGTGTGCACGCCCGGCTGGTCCAGAGTGCCGCCCGCGCCGAGCAATTCCTCGATCGGGTTGTAGCCGAGGAACGCCGCGAGCAGGCTGCCCACCGGCGGCAGGCCCGCGGCGTGTTCGGCCACCGGTGCGGAGACGCCCTGCTCCTGTAGCCCGCTGCTCATGGCGTCCGGCAGCGGACCGGACAGGCCGAGGATCATGAGCGAGAAGAACAGTCCCATGGACAGCGCCATGCCGCCGTTGAACAGCGTGGCTCGCATGCCCGACGCCACGCCGCGCTGTGCGGCCGGGACGGCGTTCATCACCGCGGCGGTGTTGGGTGAGGCGAACATGCCCGAGCCGATGCCGTTGAGCAGCACGATGCCCGCGAACACCCAGTAGTTGAAGTCCACCGGAATCACCACGAGCAGAACGAAAGTCGCCGCCGTGACGAGCATGCCCGCCGTCGCGAACGGGCGCGGCCCGTAGCGATCCGACAGCCAGCCCGAAATCGGTCCCGCCGCAAGGAATCCCACGGTCAACGGCAGCAGGTAGATGCCCGCCCACAGCGGTGTCTGCTCGAAGTCGTACCCGTGCAAGGGCAGCCAGATGCCCTGCAACCATACGATCAGCATGAACTGCAAGCCACCGCGTCCGATTGACGACATCAGCCCGGCCAGATTGCCGAGCCCGAACGCCCGGTTGCGGAACAGCGACAGATCGAACATCGGCTTGGCGACCCGGCTTTCGATCCAGCAGAACACCGCCAGCAGCGCCAGCCCGCCGATCACCGACGCCAGCACCCAGGGATTCGTCCACCCGGTGGCCGAATCTCCGTACGGCTGAATGCCATACGTGATTCCGGTGAGCAGCGCGGTGAGCCCGAGCGCGAAGGTGAGCGTCCCCGGCAGATCCAGTGATCCCGGCGTCCGCTCCCCGAAATCGTGCAGCGACCGATACGACCACACCGTTCCGAGAATGCCGAACGGCACGCTCACCCAGAACACGGCCTTCCAGTCCCACTCCGACAGCACGCCGCCGATGACCAGCCCCAGGAACGAACCCGCCACGGCCGCAACCTGATTGATGCCCAGCGCGAATCCGCGTCGCTGCACCGGGAACGCGTCGGTGAGGATCGCCGCCGAATTCGCCATGAGCATGGCCCCGCCCACGCCCTGGATCACCCGCCACACGATCAGCCACATCGCCCCGCCGCCGTGGGTGAAGGGGTCCAGTGACAACGCGATCGCCGATACGGTGAACACCACGAACCCGAGGTTGTAGATCCGCACCCGCCCGTACATGTCCCCGAGCCGTCCGAACAGCACCACGAGGACGGCCGAGGCCAGCAGGAACCCCATGAGCAGCCACAGCAGGTAGCTGACATTGCCCGGCGACAGCGGATTCAGCCCGATCCCCCGGAAGATGGCGGGCAGCGAGATGATCACGATCGAGCTGTTGATGGTCACCATCAACATGCCCAGCGTCGTATTCGACAACGCCACCCACTTGTAGCGCGGATGGTCCTTGTCCACCCGCAGCCTGCGCCGGATGGTCTTCACATCGCCGGAATCGAGTCCGGTGGTGGGAGCCGTGGCCACTGTGCCTCCCGAGGATCGAGCAACTAAGACAGGAGACCAATATAGTTGCATGACGCTAACTAACAAATTGGCATGTGTCTCACCGGG
The DNA here is from genome assembly GCF_016741815.1 of Nocardia acididurans. GTDB lineage: Bacteria > Actinomycetota > Actinomycetes > Mycobacteriales > Mycobacteriaceae > Nocardia > Nocardia acididurans. The sequence goes on along the minus strand of NZ_JAERRJ010000002.1, from coordinate 115,200 downwards.
GCGCCGAGTTCCGCGATGAGGTTCCGGTAGGTGGTGAAGGCCGGTTTGGGGGTGTAGTCGTCGCGCATGATGCCGAACTGGTCGAAAAGGTCGGTGCCGCCACTGTTGCCGTCCCGCAGGGACCACAGTTCGTAGGCTCGGACATTGAACTCGCCACGGTGGTCGTGGACCGAGCGGATACAGTGTTCGAGCACCGTGTCCTGCCGTGCCGGGGTGCGATCCGTTCCGGTCGGCCACCCGTGTTCGGTGATGTGGATGGGCGTGGTGGCCGGGATTCCCGCGACGGTCATCTCGCCGCGGATCCAGCCGAGGAGCTGCACCATCGCATCACGCAGGTCGCCCGGGTTGCCGTCGGCGTCGACCGGATGCATCCAGACATCGGGAAAGCAGTCCAGCCCGACGTAGTCCAGCGCCGCGGCCCAGGTGGAACCGCCGATGCGCCCCAGTTCGGCGAAGAAGTCGTCGCCGTCGAACGACGGGGCCACATTGAACCCGACCTTCAGGTCGGCCAATCCCGCCCGCCCGGCCTCGTCCTTGCCCGCCAGCACCCCGGCGACCAGCGCTTCGCGCACCCGCGGCATTTTCCCGTCGACCAGATCGGTGATCTCGTCGTCCATACGACACCACGAGGTCGAGTCGCCGCCCGTCGCTCAGATACTGCGCGAAATCATGCGGTTCGGACTCCGCCTGCATATCCGGCACCGTCATGCCATCGCCGTAGGCGAGGTAGCACCGGACCAGCAGCGGATACTCCGGCGTCGGCTGCAGCGCTGTCAACGCCGCGCGGATCCGGTCGGCGTCCGCGGGTGGCACGGTCCCGTTGGGCGAGAACCCACCGGGATAGACGCCGAACATCAATGAAGGAACCTCGGTACCCAATTGCCCTGTCCTCTCTGATGATTCACCCCGAACCCACGCTAGGCCCCTACCATTTGTGCGCAACCATTCCTGGGGGCTGCGCGGGAGGCTGGCATGATCGCGGTGTGAACCTACGATTCGGAATTCAGTTGGCGCCTACGGTGTCCGAGCTGCCTCAGGTGCGGGCGATGGCCCAGGTGGCGGACCGGGAGGGGCTGGATCTGCTGGGGATGCAGGATCATCCGTATTCGGGTGGGCTGGCCGATACGTTCGCGGTGATCGCTACCGTGCTGGCGGAAACCGAACGGCTGCGGGTGTTTCCGGATGTGGCGAGTCTGCCGTTGCGGGGGCCCGCGATGGTGGGCAAGCAGGCCGCGACCCTGGATCTGCTCAGTGGCGGGCGATTCGAGCTCGCTTTGGGGGCGGGGGCGTTCTGGCCCGCGATCGGTGCCATGGGCGGGCCGGTGCGGTCGAATCCCGAAGCGCTGCAGGCGCTTGAGGAGGCCACCGCGATCATTCGCGCCATGTGGCATCCCGGGACGAAGGCGAAGGTCCATGGCGAGTACTACTCGGTGCAGGGTGTGCAGTCCGGGCCCGCGCCCGCACATCCGGTGGGGATCTGGTTCGGCAGTGTCGGCCCGAAGGCCAATGCCCTCACCGGCCGTATCGCCGACGGGTGGGCGGCACCCATCCCGCACTACCTTCCGTACGAGAAATGGCAAGCGACACAGGACATCATCTCCGCTGCGGCGATCGACGCGGGCCGTGAACCGGGCGATATCACTCGCATGGCGCAGCTCGTCGGCACGATCACCGACACCCCGGGCCCGGTCACCCTGCGCGGCGAGGAACCCATCCGCACCGACGCCGCGGGCTGGGCTCGCATCCTGGCCGACCTCGCCGTCGGAACCGGTTTCGATACCTTCGTGTACTGGCCCGAAGCCGCCGACGAAACTCAGCTGCGCCGCTGGATCGGCGATGTCGTGCCGGCCACCCGGGCGTTGTGCGCCTGATCCGCTCTACTTGTCCGGAGGGAACTGGCCGGAGGTCTGGATCCGGCCGTTCTGCAGGGTGAAGGTGACCACGCTGGGACCGCCCTCGGGGCAGCAGAGGGCTTCGTTGCCGGTGAGCCAGTGGTACTGGACCTGCACGGTGGACTTCGTCTTACCGAGGATCTTGGTGTAGCCGTAGGGCTTGGCGGTGGCGGTGCCCAGCCAGGTGCCGTTGGCGAAGTAGAGAATGTGCATGTAGGGGTGGATGTTTCCGGAGATGACGGTCATCCACGACAGTGTGTTGTCGCAGCCGTCGGAGATGAGGTCGTCGCTGGCGAGTTCGATCTGCCAGGGCCCGGTGGCCGGAACCGCCAGCCGGGAGACGGCCTCGCCGGCCAGCCGGGAGTTGAGGTCGAAGCAGCGGCCGTGGCCACTGCCGTAGGGTGCCCCTGCCGACGTCACCGGGGCCGCGCTGGTCCCGGGGGCGGCGGTGGGCGGTTGCTGGGAGGCTGCTGTTGACTCGTCGTCCTGGCCGCCGCCCGAAGGCGCGTCCGGATTCCCCGAGGGCGCGCCGCCGGTCGGCTTCGCCGCGGACGACACCGCCGGTGCGCTCGGGGTGGGTGCGGTGGTCGGATTGGATACCGTTGTGCCGCATCCGGTTACGCCCGTCATCAGCGCCGCCGCGAGCGCGCTGAACACCATCGTTTTCGTTCTCATGATCGTCCTTCGATTCCGCCCCGACCCCGACTGCTGACGGATTCGAGCCTAGGTGCGGGGGTGCGGCGCCCACTATCCGGCGAATGCCCTAATCGGCCGTCCGATCACCTCCCCGTATCACGAATGGGTGTACCGAATGCCCGCCTACCAGCCATTTCACCCCCACCTGTGCTCTGATAGCAGGCGGCAACGTCCTTGATTCACCGAAGTGAGGAGGCGTCATGTCGTCGAGTCTCAGCAGCATGCTCGGTCCGGGAGCTGCGATCGCGCAGCTGTTGCTGGGCATGCTGGGCATCTGAGCGTCACGCGCGAGCCAGCACCGCGCGGATCGAACGCAGTTCGGAGATCCCGATCAGTCGTGCCGTCAGCAGGAAAATCGCGAGCCCGGCGGCGGCGCCCGCACCCAGACCGGCGACCCGCTCCAGGGTTGGCGTGTGGATTACCGTGTGGCTCAGCGTGATCGCGCCCAGGGTGGCGGCTGCCGCGGCAGCCGTCGCCCAGGCCACCCGGTGCACCGTGGCCGCCACCGCCGTGAATCCGAGCAGCCCGAAGCGGCGGCGCAGCAGCAGTTGACCGGCCACCGCGCCCACCGTGTAGGCGAGTGAACCGGAGACGCTGAGCATTACGATCACCGCGGGTCCGGTGCACAGCCATGCGGTCACAGCCAAGGCAGCCACCTTCGTACCCACCATGACGACATTGATCAGCGTGGGCGTACGAGTGTCGTTGTACGCGTACAGGATCCGCATCTGCAACATCACCAGCGCGAAGGGAACCAGCCCGAATGCGGAGCAGGCCACCGCCACCCCGATGAGCCGGGTCGCCTCCGCATCGACACGGCCGGTGAACACCAGCGCGACGAACGACGGACCCAGCAGACTCGACGCCATGGCTGCCGGGATCAACCCGGTGGCGAGATAGCGAGCGCCACGGGACAGATCGGCGATCACCGCTCGATGGTGCCCCAGCGCGGCCGCCCGGGAGATACGCGGCATGAGAACGGTCAGCAGCGATGCGGCGAGAATGCCGTAGGGCACCTGGAACAGCAGCTCGGCATAGGTGTAGATGGATACGCCGCCGTGATCGAACGCCACCCGCATGGTGACGCTGACACCGATCTGGCTGATCGCCGCGTAAACCACCAGCCAGGCCAGAATCGGCATTCCCGCACGGACCGGCCGCCACGTGTAGGGCAGCGGCCTGACCCGCCAACTCCACCGAAACCCCGTGCGCCGCAGCGCTTCCAACACCCACACGGCCTGCCCCGCGATACCCGCGGTGGTACCGATCCCCAGGGTCAGGAGCTGCGCGGTGGTCATGGTCGCGGGCGTCAGCGTCACCGGCCCCGGCAGCGCCACGAACACCCCGCAGGTGAGCCCCACGATCACGTTGTTCACCACCGGCGCCCACGCCGCCGCCGCGAAGCTGTCGCGCACATTGAGCACCGCGCTCACAACCACGGTGACCCCGTAGAAAAAGATCTGCGGCAGCAGCAGATACGCGAGCCAGGTCGCAAGCCGTCGCTGATCGGGCGCGGCGACGAACACCCGCACCAGCACCGGCGCACACAACACCGTCGCCACAGTGACAGCCACCAGCGCCAGTCCGGCCGCCACCAGCACACGCTGCGTGAATTCCCGGGAATGCCTGCGTCCGTGCCGCCGAGCCCTGGTCAGCAGCGGCAGCACCGCACTCGCGAGCACACCGCCGAGCAGCAGCTCATACACCATATTGGGCAGATTGTTGACCCCGTTGTAAGCGTCCCCCACAGCCGCCGTCCCCAGCACACCCGCCACCACGAGGGTGCGCACGAACCCGGTCGCGCGGCTGACGATCCCCGCCATCGCCACCAGCCCGCCCGCGCGAGCCACCCCCGCCGACTCGGAACGCCCATGCGCGCGAACCCCTGTGAACGATTCCGGTCGTGTGGGCCGCTGAATCGGCAGCGGCTGGGTCGGGAAATTGCCGTAGTCGTTCACGAGCGGTATCTCCGTGTCCGGGGGTCGCAAGGACATGATGTTGTGGCCCCGGACAGCGGACCCCGCACCCCTGTGTCAGCCACGGAGCCCGATGGTAGCGGAATAGTTAGCTTGCGAAACGTGCCGTTCGGAAACAGAATTCGCGATACCGCGCGTTACCTGCCGAAAGCCAATGCGACATTGTGGCCGCCGAATCCGAACGAGTTGTTGACCGCGTAGTCGATTCGCGTGTGCCGGGGTGAACCGGTCACTACATCGAGATCGATTTCCGGGTCCTGGCGCTCCAGATTCAGGGTCGGTGGGATCACCTGATCTCGTAGGGACAGTAGCGTCAGGATGGATTCCAGCGCGCCGGCCGCGCCGATGGAATGCCCGAGTGCGGATTTCGGCGCGTACACCGCGGTGTGATTGCCGATGGCGGCGTTGATGGCTTTGGCCTCGGCGCTGTCCCCGATGGTGGTGGCGGTGGCATGGGCGTTCACATGCGCGATATCGCTGCCTCGCAGGCCCGCGATCTGGAGTGCGCGCGTCATGGCCCGTGCCGCGCCGGTGCCCTCCGGGTCGGGCGCGACCAGGTGGTATCCGTCGGAGGTGATGGCCGCGCCGAGGAGCCGTCCGAGTACGGCCGCGCCCCGGGTTCGGGCGTGCTCGGCGGTCTCGATGACCAGGAGCGCGCCCGCCTCGCCGAATACGAAGCCGTCGCGGTCGGCGTCGAAGGGGCGGGACGCGCCCTTCGGGTCGTCGTTGCGGGTGCTGACCGCGCGCATCATCGAGAAGGCCGCCATGACAACGGGATCGATATATCCTTCGACGCCGCCGGTGACGACGATGTCGGCGTCACCCATGGCGATCATCCGCCACGCGGTGGCGATGGCCTCGGACCCGGACGCGCATGCCGACACCGGCGTCACCACGCCCGCTTTGGCCCCGATCTCCAAGCCGACCACCGCTGCCGGGCCGTTCGGCATCATCATCTGCACGGCCAGTGGTGACACCCGCCGATATCCGGCCGAGGTGAGCGCGTCCTTGGAATGCACCACCGCGTCCGCCCCGCCCTGGCCGGTCCCGATGGACACCGCGAGCCGCCGGGGGTCGACCTCCGGATTGCCCGCCGCGGCCCACACCTGCCGCCCGAGCACGGTCGCCAACTGCTCCACATAGGCCATCCGCCGCATTTCGACGCGGCTCAACAGCGTTTCGGGCCGGACCTTCAACGGCCCGCCGATCCGCACGGGGAGTTGATGCTGCTCGACCCACGGATGATCCAGCAGTTCGATTCCGGATTCACCGGCCAGCAGGCCCGACCAGGTGCCGTCGATATCGCCGGCCAGACAGGTGGAGGCCGCCACCCCGGTGACCACCACCTCCGGGAATCGTCCATCGATCGCAAACGGATTTCGCACCTGCATCACACGACTCCATCAGTGCCTTCGACCCTCGGACTAAACGATACGGATCGGGACCGGCGATTCGTGGCATAGTCGAATTCGATCTTGCCGGAAACCCGGGGCGGTGTCGGCCGATGCAGGAGGGACTGCGCGTGGAGTGGAATGGCGGCATTCTCTGGGTGGGCGCGCCAGATAGCGAGATCGAAGCCCCGGACATGCTGACCGATCTCAATCTCGATCAGATCTTCGCGGCCGCCGGGATCGCGGCACAGGAGGCGGCGGTGCGGCCGGTCCGCGACCTGACCACCATCGCCTACCGGCACGAGGTGTTCGGCGATCTCGAGGCGGACGCCACGCGCGCCGCCTTCGAAACCTTCACGCTCGGAATGCGTTCGGTGCGAAGGCATTCCGAGCGCGGGCAGCGGCTGCATCATCCGCAGCAGCGCGACCGCTGGCAGCTGGACGCCGAGGCGGTGTACTGCCGGACCGTGCGCGAGATGCGCGACGCACTGCGCGAATTGACCTTGCGCGCAAGCGGATTACGGCAGTGGCGGGCCTGGCTGGACGCGTATGCCGACGGCCCCGAGTTCCGGGAGCTGTCGGCCGGGCAGGCCCGGGTGCGCGCCGAGTTGGACGCCGTGCGCTACACCCTCCACGTGACCGGCCGGCATGTGGTGGTCGACCGGTACACGGGGCAGTCCGACTACAGCGACACCGTCGCGGCGGCCTTCGCGCGATTCCGGCCCGGTGACGATGCTGTCCGCCCGCGCGCCGGTGACCCCTGGCCGGATATGAACGAGGTGGAGGAGCAGGTCATCTCGGCGGTGACCGAACAGTTTCCGGCGGTGTTCGACGAGTTGGCCCGGCACGCCCAGCGCTTCCGCGGCTTCGTCGACCCGATGATCGCACGGTTCGACGCCGAATTGCGCTTCTATCTCGACTATCTCGGCTTCGTGCGCACCCTCGCCGCACAGGGGCTGCCGTACTGCTACCCCGAGGTGACCGCCGATTTCGCCGGGGTGTCCGCCGACGGCGGATACGACGCGGCACTGGCCCACACACTCGCGGGTACCGGGAAGACGGTGGTACGCAATGACTTCCGCCTCGACGACCGCGAGCGGGTGTTGGTGGTGACCGGCCCCAACCAGGGCGGCAAGAGCACCTTCGCGCGCATGGTCGGTCAGCTGGTGTATCTGGCCGCCCTGGGCTGCCCGGTTCCCGCCACCCGTGCCCGGATCATGCTGCCGGACAGGCTGTTCACCCATTTCGTGCGCGCGGACGACCTGACCGACCCCGCCGGGGCGCTCGCGCAGGAACTCACCCGCATGCGTGACATCCTCGCGCGCACAACGGAACACAGCGTCGTCATCCTCAACGAGAGCCTCAGCACCACCACGGCCGCCGACGCCGCGCACATCGGCGGGGAGGTGGTGCGACAACTGCTCACTCAGGGCGCGGTCACGGTGTACGTGACCTTCGTCGAGGAGCTCGCGACCCTGGGGCCGCGAGTGGTCAGCATGGTCGCCGGCGTCGCCACCCCCGACGATCCCGTCCGGACCTTCCGCCTCGAACGCCGCCCGCCCGACGGTCTGGCCTACGCGGCCATGCTCACCCACCGCCACGGCCTGACCTACGATGCCATCCGGGAGCGCATCCGATGATCCCCATCGATCTGCTGCACCCCGCCGGGCATCCCGTGCGAGTGGCGCGCAACGGGCCCGACCTCGCCACCGATCTGGGCCTGGACGAGCTCTTCACGGTCATGGCGGCCGGTGACGAATTCCTCGCCGACGTGGTGAGAACCATTGTCCCCGTGAGCCTCACCGACATCGAGGTGATCCGCTACCGGCAGCGCGTCCTCGCGGACTGCTGCGCCGACCCGGCCATGCTGCGCGCCCTCTACGCCATCGCCGCCGAGGCGACCACGGTGCGCCGCTACATGGGCGGACTGGCGGTGCTGCTGCAACCCCTCGAAGCGCTGATCGGCCACCTGCGCCGATTGCGCCGCACCTGTGAGCGGTACGCGGCCTCCTGCACCGCGCCGGGCCTGGTCCGGTTCCGCGACACCGTACGCGCCCAGCTCGATGACGACTACCTGGACAGCCTCGAAAAGCACGCGGCCGCACTGTATTTCGAGGACGGTCTGCTCTTCAGTGCCGCACTCGGGGTGGGCAACAAACCCGCCCGCATCATGCTCCACGAACCCGCGAAACCGGCCAAACGTGGCCTGTTCGGCCGTCGTTCGGGTTCCGGCTTCGAGGCCACCAGCCATTTCGAACACAACCACGACCCGCTGAAACCGGTGATCCAGCCCGCCATCGCCGCGGTGACCGAGGTCGTCGCCCGGGTCACCGACAATGTGCAGGAGTTCTTCCGCCGCCTGCGCACCGAACTCGCCTTCTACCTGGGCTGCGTGCACCTGCACGAGCGCCTGACCGCCATGGGCGCGCCGGTGTGCTTCCCGGACCCCGCGCCGATGGGCGCGGCCGCACTCGACTGCCGGGATCTGCGCGACACCGCCCTGGCGCTGACCTCGACAGCGGTGGTGGGCAACGACATCACGGGCGCGGGCATCACCTTCCTCGTGGTCACCGGGGCCAACAGCGGCGGCAAATCCACCTTCCTCCGCAGTGTGGGCACCGCCCAACTGCTCATGCAGGCCGGAATATTCGTCCCCGCCCGCACTTTCACCGCGGGCCTGCGCGACGGCGTCTTCACCCACTTCGTCCGCGCCGAGGACCCCACCATGACCCACGGCCGCCTCGACGAGGAACTGGCCCGCATGCGGGCCATCACCGACGCGCTGCGCCCGGCCGGAATGCTGCTGTGCAACGAACCTTTCGCCTCCACCAACGATCGTGACGCCACCGCCATCGCCACCCCGATCCTGTCGGCGCTGCTGGCCTCCGGCGTCACCGTCGTCCTGGTGACCCACCTCTACGACTACGCCCACCAGCGTCACGCCGCCGCCCACCCGACCGACCTGTTCCTGCGCCCCGCGCGCACCGGCGACGGTGCGCGCACCTACCACCTGACGCCCGCGGCCCCCGAGCCCACCAGTCACGGCGACGACGTCTTCGCCGCCACCTTCGGCTACCGTCTCCCCGAATAGCGCCGTCCCCGTGGGCGTTCCACCGCTATCCGACCGCGTACCCGTGCTCGAGGTACAGCGCGGTCCTGTCGCGGCGAGCCCGCAGTGCACCCTCCACCCGCCGCACCATCCGGTCCGGGAGCCGGTCCGCGACCGCCGCCGCATCGCACCACGCCCAGCTCCGCAGCTCCTCGGCCTGCAGCGTTATCGCCCGCGTCCGGTCCGCGCCGAGCACGCCGCCGTCGAACAGATACATGATCGAGTCATCCGGATAGCGGCCGGGCGGAAGCCAATCCACCACCAGCAGCGGCCCGGGGGTGACCGTCAGCCCGAGTTCCTCCCGGACCTCGCGCACCGCGGTCGCATAGGGCGATTCCCCGGCCTCCACCACCCCGCCCGGCAACTCCCAGTGATCCTTGTAGGTCGGTTCGACCAGGAGCACCCGATCGGCGTCGTCGACGAACAGGATGCCCGACCCCATGCGCTTGCGCGGCAGGCCGGCGATGTAGTCGAGTTGTTCAGGTGTCATACCAGCCACAGTAGGGAGGCTAGGGTGGCGCAGGCATGTTTCACAGTGCTGCGGAAGTCGGCGGCACGACCCGGCCGCGAAGGAGTGAATTCTCGTGGACAGAGAGCCCCTGCTGCTGTTGCACGGCGTGACCATGTCGGCGATGGCCTGGGATGACGTGATCCCGCTGCTCGCCGACGATTTCGAACCGCTCGTCCCCACGATTCCCGGACATCGGGGCGGACCCCGGCTCGAGGGCGCCGTGACCATCGAGCGGCTGGTCGACCACACCGAGCAGTTGCTCGACGAGCGCGGCCTGAATGCGGTGCACGTCGCGGGAAACTCGCTGGGCGGGTGGATGGGTGTCGAACTCGCGCGCCGTGGCCGCGCCCGCTCGGTCTGCGCGCTGTCCCCGGCCGGGTTCTGGACCGCCGGAGCCGCCGACAACACCGCGGCGACCGGCAGGCTGCGGCGCTCGATCCTGCTGGCGCGGGCCGGTCACCGGATCGCCGCGCTGCCGCTGCACGTCCCCCTCGTCCGCCGTCTGGTCTTCGATGATGTTGCGGTGCACGGTGATCGGCTAACCGCCGCCCAGGCGCTGGGCGCGGTGCGGGACGTGGCGGCCTGCACCGCCGCCGACGACATCCTCGACAGCCGGGAGAGCATCGCGCCCCTGCCGGAACCGCCCTGTCCCATCACCCTGGCCTGGGGGCAGCGGGACCGCATCTTCCCACCGTCGGTGAACGGAGCCGTTGCCCGGCAGCGCATTCCGCGGGCGCGCCATCTGGAGCTCCCCGGCGCCAGCCACGTCCCGATGATCGACGATCCGGCCCTGTGCGCGGCGACCATCCGCACTGCCGTCGCCCTCGAAAGGAGCGGCACCGGCGACTAGGGTGGCGCAGGTGAATTTCACGTATGGGGGATCGGTCATGGAACAGCGTCGGCTCAGCGGCTGGAGCCGCACCGCACCGACTGTCGCGCAGGTGTTGTCCACCCGGGATATCGAGGCCGTCGCACGGGCGGTACGCGAGGCGGGACCGCGCGGGGTGATCGCGCGCGGGTTGGGCCGCAGCTACGGGGATCCCGCGCAGAACGGGGGCGGCCTGGTCGTCGACATGACCGCGTTCGACCGCATCCACGCCATCGACCCGGACAGCGGCGTGGTGGATGTCGACGCCGGCGTGAGCCTGGACGCGCTGATGCGGGCCGGACTGCCGCACGGGCTGTGGGTGCCGGTGCTGCCGGGCACGCGGCAGGTGACGGTCGGCGGCGCCATCGGCTCGGATATCCATGGCAAGAACCATCATTCGCACGGGAGTTTCGGCAACCACGTGCTCGCGCTGGACCTGCTCACCGCGGACGGCGAGATCCGCACCATCACCCCGGACGGCGCGCAGGCCGAGCTGTTCTGGGCCACCGTGGGCGGTATGGGATTGACGGGCATCATCGTTCGCGCCCGGATTCGCATGAAGCACACCGAGACCGCGTACTTCCTCGTCGACAACGACCGCACCGACAACCTCGACGAGACCATGGAGTTGCTGACCGGCGGGTCGGACGACGGGTACGAGTACTCGATGTCGGTGCCGGACACCATCAGCACCGGGGCCAAGCTCGGCCGGGCGGGATTCAGCCGGGGCTCACTCGCCAAGCGCGACGAACTGCCGGTGAAACTGCGCGCGAACCCGCTGAAATTCGATGCGCCCCAACTGTTCACGGTGCCGGACGTGTTCCCGAACGGGATGGTCAACAAGGTCACCACACGGATGGCGGGCGAGGTGGCCTACCGGTTCTTCCCCAAGCACGCGCGCGGGCGCATCCAGAACCTGACGCAGTTCTATCACCCGCTGGATCTGATGGGGGAGTGGAATCGCGCCTACGGGCAGCGCGGGTTCATGCAGTACCAATTCTCCATGCCGTTCGGTGCGGAAACCCAGCTGGCCGACACGGTCCGGGCCATCGCGCATTCCGGGCATCGGTCGTTCCTGAACGTCTTCAAGCGGATGGGACCGGGTAACCCGGCCCCGCTGTCCTGGCCGCATCCGGGATTCATGCTGTCCCTGGACTTTCCGCTCGTACCGGGGCTGGGGGAGTTCTGCGCCGAGCTGGATGAACGGGTGCTCGCCGCCGGTGGACGGCTCTACTTCGCGAAGGATTCCCGCACCACGCCGGAGATGGTGCGCGCCATGTATCCGCGCCTGGACGAGTGGCGGCGGGTGCGCGACGCCGTCGACCCGGAGCGGGTGTTCGTCTCCGACCTGGCACGCCGGTTGCGGCTCGTCGACGGCGACCTGGTGGCCGGACGGCGATAGCGGCGGGGATACGTCAGGGACAGCGGAAAGCCTTGTCACCGACCCGCTCCGGGTCGGTGATGTGGGACAGGAACAGCCGGGCCGCCGGGGTCGGCGTGCGGGTGGTGACGGCATGCCAGGGCCTGCTCAGCGGTGTGCCGTCCACGGTGAGGATGTCGAGGAAGCCGTCGGAGACGTCGTTCTCGATGGCGTCGGTGTGAATCAGCGTGACGCCCAAGCCTTCTCGCGCGGCGGCCAGGGCCGCGCCGTGCGTGCCGAGGGTCAGCGTGGGCGGGCGGATCTGCAGCCGGTCGAACAGGGCGAGGGTGGTCTCCCGGGTGCCGGAGCCTTTGCCGCGCAGTAGCCAGGTGGCCTCGGCCGGATCGGACCAGGAACCCGGCGCGCCGACCACCACCAGTTGGCTGGGGCGGCGCGCGCGGGTGACCAGGGTGGTGTCGCGCGGTGGGCGGCCCGCGACCACGAGATCCGTTTCATGGTGCGACAATTCGACGAACAGCACATCGCGCGGCTGAATCGACAGCCCCAGTTCGATATCCGGATACCGGTTGCGGAAGGACGCCAGCAGCCGCAGCAGCACGTACTCGCCGGCGGTCGCCACCACCCCGATCCGGAGTTTGCCCGTCTCGGCCTCGCGCACCGCGGCGTGCGCCTCCTTCATGAGCCCGAGGATGCTGCGGCAGTAGTCGGCGTACACGCGCCCGGCCTCGGTGAGCGCGATCCCGCGCCCGGATTTCGCGATGAGCTTCGCACCGAGTTGTTTTTCGATGTGCGCGACGGCGGCCGAGGCGGCGGCCTCGGTGATGTGCAACTGGGCGGCGGCGCGGCGGATGCTGGAGTGCTTGGCAACGGCGAGAAAGGTTTCCATTCGGACCGCACTCACCGTACCCATCTTCAGACGGTAGCAAACTCCACTAAATGATTGAGCGAGACGCGAAATAATCGAATTGTTTGTCGTTAACGCTGCCCTCATCCTGGGAATCGCAAGTGGCCCAACCCGGTTCGCAGGAGGAATGATGGCCGGATCTGACGACGACCAGAACGCCGGACGCGGCCGGTGGGATCCGGGTGTGCAGACGTATGCCTCGATGGGATACTACGCCCCCGACTATCAGCCCAAGGATACCGATGTACTCGCCGTGTTCCGGGTGACGCCGCAGCAGGGCGTCGATCCGATCGAGGCGGCCGCCGCGGTGGCGGGCGAATCCTCCACGGCCACATGGACTGTGGTGTGGACCGACCGGTTGACAGCGCACGAGCGCTACCAGGCCAAGTGCTACCGGATCGACGAGGTGCCGGGCCGGCCCGGTGAGTACTTCGCCTACATCGCTTACGATCTGGACCTGTTCGAAGAGGGGTCGATCACCAATCTGACTTCCTCGGTGATCGGAAATGTATTCGGCTTCAAGCCTTTGGCGGCATTGCGGCTGGAGGATATGCGGATTCCCGTGGCCTATGTCAAGACCTTCCAGGGTCCGCCGCACGGAATCGTTATGGAACGGGAATATCTCAACAAATACGGCCGCCCGTTCCTCGGCGCCACGGTGAAACCGAAACTCGGCCTGTCCGCACGCAACTACGGGCGTGTCGTGTACGAAGCCTGTAAGGGCGGACTCGATTTCACCAAGGACGACGAGAACATCAACTCGCAGCCGTTCATGCGCTGGCGCGACCGCTACCTGTACGCCATGGAGGGCGTCAACCGCGCCATCGCCGAAACCGGTGAGATGAAGGGGCACTACCTCAATGTCACCGCCGCCAGCATGGAGGACATGTACGAGCGCGCCGAGTTCGCCAAATCGCTGGGCAGCGTCATCATCATGCAGGACCTGACGGTCGGGTACACCGCCATGCAGTCCATGTCGACCTGGGCACGCCGCAACGGCATGCTGCTGCACCTGCATCGCGCCGGGCACGCCACGTTCACACGGCAGAAGACGCACGGCGTGAGCTTCCGGGTGCTGGCCAAGTGGTGCCGGTTGATCGGGGTGGATCACCTGCACGCGGGCACGGTGGTCGGCAAGCTGGAGGGTGACCCGCACACGGTCAAAGGCTTCTATGACACGTTGCGCGACAACTACATTCCCACCAACCCGGGCAACGGCATCTTCTTCGACCAGGAGTGGGCGAGTCTGCCGGGCGTGATGCCGGTCGCCTCCGGCGGTATCCACGCCGGGCAGATGCATCAGCTGGTGGACCTCTTCGGCGACGACGTCATCCTGCAGTTCGGCGGCGGCACCATCGGCCACCCCATGGGCATCGCCGCGGGCGCCGAAGCCAACCGCGTGGCCGCCGAGGCGATTGCCAAGGCGCGCAACGAAGGTCGCGATCTGTTGAAGGAAGGCCCCGAGGTGCTGCGCAAGGCCGCCGAGCACTGCAAGCCGCTCGACGCCGCGCTGACCGTCTGGGGTGACGTCACTTTCGACTACACCTCCACCGACGCCCCCGACGCCGTTCCCACGGCCTCGCGCTGAAAGGCAGGACACCGCAATGCATCTGCGTCAGGGCACCTTCTCGCACCTGCCGGACCTCACCGACGCCGAAATCGCCGCGCAGGTCCGCTACGCACTGCTCAACAACTGGCCGGTCTCCATCGAGTACACCGACGATCCGCATCCGCGCAATGTGTACTGGGAGATGTGGGGCCTGCCGCTGTTCGATCTCGACGAACCCGACGGCGTGCTCGCCGAGATCAACAGCTGCCGGGCCACGTTCCCGCGCCACTACATTCGCGTCAACGCCTACGACGCCACCTACGGCCGCCAGACCACGGCACTGAGCTTCATCGTGCAGCGGCCCGAGCACGAACCGGGCTTCCGGCTCAACCGCACCGACACCGACGACCGGCGTCAGCACTACGGCTTCCACGCCTATGCGCTCGATGACCGGCCCGGTGAACGATACGGCCGCTGAACGGCTTTCGATGCGGGAGGATGAAGGGTGAACACGGACAGTCCCGTCGGCCCGGGCAGCCGGGCGCCTGCAACCGGCCGCGCCGCCAACGGGTTCCAGATGCATCGGCCCGGGGCCACGAACCCCGACCCGCTGCGCGGTACGGCCGCTGGTCCCGCACCCGACGACCAGGCGGCCGACCACCTACTCGCCGATGACGCCCTGCTCGACCTGTCCACGGATATCGCGGGCAAGGACGTCGAGGACACCCTCAACCGGCTCGACGCCGAACTGGTCGGCCTGGCCAACGTGAAGCGCAGGGTGCGGGAGATCGCGGCGCTGCTGCTGATCGACCGCGCCCGCCAGCGCTTCGGCCTGCAGGCCACCCGGCCCACCATGCACATGAGCTTCACCGGCGGTCCGGGCACCGGCAAGACCACGGTGGCGCTGCGCATGGCCGAGATGCTGCACGCCCTGGGCTACATCCGGAAACCCAAGGTGCACACCGTGACCCGCGACGACCTGGTGGGCCAGTTCATCGGCCACACCGCGCCGAAGACCAAGGAAGCCCTCGCCAAAGCCGCCGGGGGCGTCCTGTTCATCGACGAGGCCTACTACCTGTTCCGCCCCGAGAACGAACGCGACTACGGCCAGGAGGTGATCGAAATCCTGCTGCAGGAGATGGAGAACGAACGCAACACCCTGGTCGTCATCTTCGCCGGTTACCCCGACCGCATGGAAACCTTCTTCTCCGCCAACCCCGGCCTGTCCTCCCGCGTCGCCCACCACATCGAGTTCCCCGACTACACCCACGCCGAGCTCTGCGCCATCGCCGATCTCATGGTGGCCCAGGAGAACTTCCGCTTCGACGAGCCCGCCACCCAGGCCTTCGCGCACTACCTGGAACGGCGCATGACCCGCCCCCGCTTCGCCAATGCCCGCAGCGTCCGCAACGCCCTGGACCGCTGCCGGCTGCGCCAAGCCAAGCGCCTCGTCGAACTGCACCGGCCCGTGAGCCGCACCGACCTGATCACCCTGACGGACAGCGACGTCTACGGCAGCAGTGTGTTCACGGACGCCCCGAGTGAGGGGGCGCCACTATGAGGAAATGAGAGGGCCGATGCCCGAAGGACTGAAGACCCTCACCCGCTACACCATCGAGTCCGAGCATCGGCATCCCGGGTCGTCCGGGGAGTTCTCGGCGCTGCTGAATGTCGTTGTGACGGCGACGAAGATGATCGCCAATCAGGTGACGCGGGGTGCGATCGTGGGCTCGCTCGGAGCGGCGGAGGCCGGGAATCTGCCGATCACCGTGCACCGGAAGATGGATGCCATCGCGCACGACATCATGGTGGCCGAAAGTCAGTGGACGGGACCGCTTTCGGGGCTGGTGTCGGAGCAGATGGACGGATTCCACCTGGTGCCCAGCGAATACCGGCGCGGGAAGTATCTACTGGCGTTCGACGCACTCGACGGGTCGAGCAATATCGACGTGAATCTGCCTGTCGGAACGATTTTCAGTGTGCTGCGCGCGCCGGAGGACGGGCGCGAGCCGACGCGGGAGGACTTCCTGCAGGCGGGATCACAGCAGGTGTGCGCGGGGTTCACGCTGTACGGCCCGGCGACCATGCTGGTGCTCACCGTCGGCCAGGGGGTCGACGGGTTCACCCTCGATCGCGAGATCGGCGCCTTCGTCCTGACCCACCCTAAGATGCGAATTCCCGAGGACACCAAGGGATTCGCCATCAACGCCGCCAATGAGCGGTTCTGGGAGCGGCCCGTCCGGCGTTACGTTCACGAATGCCTCGAGGGTGTGGACGGGCCGCGCGGGCGGGACTTCAACATGCGGTGGGTGGCCTCGCTGGTGGCCGACACCTTCCACATCCTCACGCGCGGTGGGCTGTACATGTATCCGCGCGATACCCGGCATCCGAATCGTCCCGGCCGCGTCTCCCTGCTCTACGGCGCGAACCCCATCGCCTTCATCGTCGAACAGGCCGGGGGAGCCGCCACCACCGGACACGAACGCGTGCTCGAGGTGCGACCCGAGGAACTGCATCAGAAGATCCCGTTCATCTTCGGTTCGCGCAACGAGGTCGAGCGCATCGAGCGCTATCACCGCGAACCCGAGGAGGGGCCGTCCTTCGACGCCTCCCTGTTCGGCACCCGGTCCCTGTTCCGCCCGGCCCGCTGAGACGAGGAAGCGCCATGTCGGTCAAACATCCCGTGGTCGCGATCACCGGATCCTCCGGTGCCGGAACCACCAGCGTCACCCGAACCTTCCAGGAGATATTCCGCCGCGAGGGCATCAACGCGGTGATCGTGGAGGGTGACTCGTTCCACCGCTTCGACCGCAACGAGATGAAGCTGGCCATGACCGAGGCCGAACAGAACGGCAATCGCGAATTCTCGCACTTCGGGCCGGAAGCCAATCTGCTCGCCGAACTCGAGGCACTGTTCCGCGACTACGGTGAGACCGGGGTCGGCATGGTGCGCAAGTACTTGCACAACGACGGCGAGGCCAAACCCTACGGCCAGCCCGCCGGCACCTTCACCCCCTGGGAGGAGCTACCGCCCGGCAGCGATCTGCTGTTCTACGAGGGTCTGCACGGCGCGGCCACCACCGTCGGCATCGATGTCGCCCAGCACGCCGACCTGCTGGTGGGCGTGGTGCCCATCGTGAACCTCGAATGGATCCAGAAGGTGCACCGCGACAAGAACGAACGCGGCTACTCCAGCGAGGCCATCATCGACACGATTCTGCGCCGCATGCCCGACTACGTGAACCACATCTGCCCGCAGTTCTCCCGGACCTACGTGAATTTCCAACGGGTTCCGACCGTCGACACCTCGAATCCCTTCACCGCCAGGACGATTCCCACCGCCGACGAGAGCTTCGTGGTGATCCGCTTCGCCGACCCCAAGGTGATCGACTTCCCGTATCTGCTGTCCATGCTGCACGATTCGTTCATGTCGCGGCCCAACTGCATCGTGGTACCCGGCGGCAAGATGGATCTGGCCATGCAGCTGATCTTCACGCCGCTCATCCTGCGGTTGATGGACAAGCGCCCCAAACGCCTGCGCTGAAGCCGCCGGATCAGCTGGCCGGGTCGAATCCGAACTGCCGCAGCTCCTGTGGGCAGCGGCAGGCCGCGGCGATCTTGGCCGCCCATTCCAGGGCCGCCTCCCGGGTGGGCAGTTCGAGAATCGTGTAGCCGCCGTGCGGGACCGCGCGGTCGGGGTAGGGGCCTTCGAGGACGGTGCCGTCACCGGCCACGCGCACCGGGGCGACCTCCGCGTCGAGCCCGCCGCCGAAGACGTACACCCCGGCCGCCTTGGCCTCCTCGATGACGGCGTGGGAGTCGTCGACCACGGCCTGGAAATCGTCCTCGGAGATCACCATCGCCTCGGCCGGGAACGAGATCATGTACTTCGTCATCCGAACACTCCTCCGCGTCCGTCGATTGCCCTGAAATACAGCGTGCCACAAAAGAATCCGGCGGCCACCCGAAAAGGTGACCGCCGGATGTCCGGTGCGGGACGATCAGAGGCCCGCGGGGATGTCCTTGGCCGCGCTCTTGGCCTGGAACGCGGAGATGATCTCCATGATGCCGACGAAGATGAGCCACCAGCCCGCCACCAGCGTCAGCGCGACGATGGAGGAGAAGGGGGCCGCGATCAGCCAGCCACCGCCGATGATCAGCACGATGCCGAAGAAGATCGCCCACCCGCGACCGGGAATGCCGTCCGCGGACAGACCGGTGATGAGCGAGGTGACGCCGCGGAAGATCCAGCTGATGCCGATCCAGATCGCCAGCAGGAGAACCGCGGTCGCCTCACCGCTGTCGCGCCAGTCGTGGAAGCACAGGAAGCCCAGGATGAGCGACAGCGCCGCGCTCACGAAGGCGAGGATGCGCATACCGGCGCTCAGGTGCGCGCCGAATGCGGCGACGAGCTGGAAAATGCCAGACACGATGAGGTAGATGCCGAAGAGGATGCCCGCGACAAGAATGGTCTTGCCGGGCCACGCAAGGATCAGAATGCCGAGAATGACCGAGAGAACGCCGGTGACCAGGATCCACTGCCAGGCGCTCCGGGCGAGTGCGTGCATCGGCCCCTCGGAAACTTCCTCTTTGCTGGTTGTCATGTGCGTCAGGATAAGACCACATCAACACGCATTGCGGAATATTTGCCAACGTGTTGTGGGCATGTGATGGCGGGCAACATCCGGGTGAAGGTTGTCTGATTCGCCTAGTGCTTGGCGCCGGGGGCGCATTCGGGGTGATCGCAGGCCCAGTCCGGATCGGCCCGCCAGGTGTAACCCGCCACCAGCGCGGAGGCCACCACGGCCGTATCCAGCATGAATCGGCCCTCGACCACCAGGCTGACCAGGCCGCCGATGAGCGCGCCGAGCGCGAACGAGCCGTATTGCACCGCATAGCCGAGCCAGTCGCGGGCGCTGCCGCCACCGGCCAGATGTCGTTCCACGCCCTGCGCGAATTTCACCAGCGTGCCGGTGACATAGGAGACGGGGATGGATACCTCGCCGTTCTTCACGAACGAGGTGTTGATCGCGCCCATGCCGAAGGCCACGAAAAGGATCGGCGTCAGGCCGATTCCGCGTTCGCCCAGGATGTGGTCCGCGATGGACGCGCCCACCAGGGCGATGGTGGTGAGCACGGTCGCGCCGTGCGGGTGATTGCGCCACAGATAGCGCCGGCACAGCGACGCCACGAAAACGCCCATGAGGAAGCAGAGAATGATGGTCGCTGCGCCGACCGCGAGCGCGTAGTCGCCGCCGAAACCGCCGAGCACCGCGCGCTCGGTATTGCCCGTCATGAAGGTGACGAAGTAACCCTCGGAGTGCGTGTAGGCCGCCGCGCCGATGAAGCCGGCGAGCACCGACAGCACCGCCGACAGGCGCATCTCCAGTTCCCAGAACGGCTCCCGTGGCCGCTTCTTCGTTTCCGATTCTTCCCTGGTCGGGCGCATGGGCAACAGGCTAGCAATCGCAGATGAGAAATCGCTGGGTCCGGACCGCTTTCCGCTGGGGTACAGTGCTGATGTTAACCGGAATTCACAACCGGTTCGGCTGGATCGAGTAGGGAGAAATCATGACCTCCGCCGTCATCGTCGACGTGGTGCGCACACCGTCCGGTAAGGGGAAAGCCGGTGGCGGACTGTCGGAAGTCCATCCGGCAACCCTGCTGGCCGGGGTGCTGCAGAACCTGGTCGAACGCACCGGGATCGACCCGGCCCTCATCGACGATGTGATCGGTGGTTGCGTCACGCAGAGCGGTGAGCAGGCGTTCAATATTTCGCGCACCGCCGCCCTGGCCGCCGGATTCCCGGATTCCGTGCCCGCCACCACCGTCGACCGCCAGTGCGGATCCAGCCAGCAGGCCGCGCACTTCGCCGCGCAGGGCGTGCTCGCCGGTGCGTACGACATCGCCGTCGCCTGCGGCGTGGAATCCATGTCCCGGACGCCCATGTTCTCCAACGCGCAGGGTAAGGACGCGAACCGCGGCCCGCTGCTGCACCGCTTCCCGGACGGCCTGATCCAGCAGGGCATCGCCGCCGAAATCATCTCCGCGCGTTGGAAGTTCGATCGCGCCGCGCTCGACGAGTTCGCGGCGCGCTCGCATCGCCTGGCCGCCGAGACCGCCGCCGCGGGTGGTTTCGACAACGAGATCGTGCCCGCCGGAACCATTTCCGCCGACGAGACCATCCGCGCCACCACCACGGTCGAGGGCCTCGCGGGCCTGAAGCCCGCCTTCGTGGACGCCGAATTCAAGGCCCGCTTCCCGGAGATCGAATGGTCGATCACCCCCGGCAACTCCTCACCGCTCACCGACGGCGCGTCCGCCGCACTGATCATGAGCGAAGCCAAGGCACACCAGCTGGGCCTGCGCCCGCGCGCCCGCTTCCACTCCTTCGCCGTCACCGGCGACGACCCGCTGCTCATGCTCACGGCCGTCATCCCCGCCACCCGCAAGGCCCTCGCCCGCGTCGGTCTCACCATCGACGACATCGACGCCTTCGAGGTGAACGAGGCGTTCGCCCCCGTCCCGCTGGTCTGGGCGCGGGAGCTCGGCGCGGACCTCGCCAAGCTCAACCCGCGCGGCGGCGCGATCGCCCTCGGCCACCCGCTCGGCGCGTCCGGCACCCGCATCCTGGCCACCATGCTCAACCACCTCGAGCAGACCGGCGGCCGCTACGGCCTGATGACCATGTGCGAGGCCGGCGGCCTGGCCAACGCCACCATCATCGAACGGCTCTGATCGCTGCTCTTGTCGGCCGCCGTCGATAGGGTGAACTCGGCGTCGCAGTGGACGCCGAGGAGGCGGAGCAATGCGGGTGACGTGGGATCAGGTATTCGCGTGGCGGCTGCGGCGGCAGTTCGTCGCACCGCGCGCGAAAGCGGGCGCGGTCGAGATCGTCGAGCGCCTGTGCGGGGTACAGGCACAGGTCACCTCGGCGGCGGAAACCGCTGTGGCACTGCGCCGGAGCACGGGTGAACCCGGCGCGGTCGTCGACGCGCTGGCCGACCGCGCACTGGTGAAGACCTGGGCCATGCGCGGCACCCTGCACGCGCTGACACCGGGCCACGCGGCAGCGGCGCTCTCACTCATGGCGGCCACCCGCATCTGGGAAAAGCCTTCGTGGACCAAGAATTTCGGGCCCACCCCGGAGGATGTGACCGCACTGGTCAAGGCGGTCGGCGAAATCCTTGACGGCACGGTGCTCACCCGCGACGAACTGGTGACCGCACTGGTCGCCGAACCCCGTTTCCACCCCCTCGAACAGCAGCTGCGCTCCGGCTGGGGTGCACTGCTCAAGCCGCTCGCCTGGCAGGGCGCGCTGTGTCACGGTCCCGCCCAGGGCAATACGGTCACCTTCACCAGCCCCTCGCACCTCATCCCGGCCTGGCCCGGCATCCCCGACGCCGATGCCGCCGCGCCCGACTTCATCGCCGCGTACCTCGGCGCGTACGGCCCGGCCACACCGGAATCCTTCGACGCCTGGCTGACTCGCGGCAATCTCAAGAAAACCACTGTGCGCCGCTGGTTCTCGGAGCTCGGGGATCGCCTCACCGAGGTCGAGGTGGAAGGCCGCACGGGCTATCTGCTCACCGAGCATGTCGATGAGCTGGCCGCGATCAAGCCCACACCATCCGTGCACCTGCTCGGTTCCTTCGACCAGTACGTACTCGGCCCGGGGACCAGCGACACCGCCCTGCTGCCGAAAGAGCACCGCCCCAAGGTGAGCCGCGCGGCCGGCTGGATCTCACCGCTGGTGCTGGTGAACGGCCGCATCGCGGGCACCTGGGAAACCACCGGCGACGAACTCGCCGTCACCATGTTCGACGATGCGCCCCCTCCGCGGTCCGAACTGGAGCGAGAAGCGAGCCACGTAGCTCGCGCCCTCGGGCAGTCGAAACCGACAGTCCGCATCGCCTGAGAAGCGGTCAGCCTCCTCGTGCCGGGCCACGAATCAGGCTGCGGGAGAGCTCAGCCGCGCAGAATCGCGCAGGTGGTGGTGGCGTGGGCGTAGAGCTTGCCGTCGTGGGTGCCGGCGATGCGCGCCTCCGCGGTCGCCGTTGTGCGGCCGACATGGATCGCGGTGCCGGTGCAGCGCAGGGCCGGGGTGTCGGCCTGCACCGCCCGCAGCAGATTGATGTTCAGCTGCATGGTGGTGTACGAGGTGCGGGCGGGGAGTTTGCTCATCACCGCCGATCCGAGCGCGGAGTCGAGCAGGGTGGCCATGAAGCCGCCGTGCACGGTGCCCATCGGGTTGAGCAGGTGGTCGCCCGGGTCGCCGTCGAAGACCACCACGCCGTCGCCGACCTCGACCAGCCGGAAGCCCAGGGTGCTCATGATCGACGCCTCGGGGAAGCGACCGTCCATCAGGCCCTGCAGGATTTCGCGACCGGTCATGTTCAGCAGGTCGGGGGTCATCTCGGGGCGGGGCTGCCAGGTGTGGGTGCGGGTCCGGAGGGCGTGCGTCATGGTCATGTCAGCAAACGTAGAACCGGATCGAGCCGATCGAAAGAGTCGGATACGACACCTTTGATATGGTTTCCGACATGAAGGTGGCGGTTCTCGTGGCGGACGGTGTCTTCGACTCCGGGGTGTCGGCGGTGCTCGACGTGCTGCATTCGGCGAACGCATTGCGAGGCCGAATGTCCACTCGCCCAGCGGGTTTCGGTATTCATACGGTAGGCGTGCAGCCGGTTGTGCACACCGGGCTCGGGCATCGCATCGATGTGGAACCCCCGGTCGTGGCCGCCGACGCCGACCTGGTGGTGCTGCCCGCGCTGGCCGAACGGGATCCGGCGGCACTGCTCGAGCGGGTCAGCGCCCCGGGCCTGCGGCCCATTCGCGAGCTGCTGGCCGCCACCCGCGCCCGGGGCACACCCCTGGCCTCCTCCTGCACGGGCACCTTTCTGCTGGCCGAATCCGGTGTCCTCGACGGCCTGCGCGCCACCACCAGCTGGTGGCTCTCCCCGGTGTTCCGGGAGCGCTACCCCAAGGTCGATCTCGACGAAACCCGCATGGTCACCAGCTGCGACGGCGTCACCACCGCCGGGGCCGCCTTCGGGCACCTGGATCTGGCGCTGGCCATCGTGGCCCTGCGGAGCCCGGCCCTGGCCGATCTGGTGCGCAGCTATCTCGTAATCGACGACCGCGCGGCACAATCCGCGTACGCCATCCCCAGCGCGCTCACCCGTTACGACCCGCTGGTCTCCCGCTTCGAGCAGTGGGTGCGTGATCGGCTGGACAGTTCGCTGTCCATCGCCGAGGCCGCGCACGATCTGGGGGTGAGTGAACGAACCCTGCAGCGCACCGTGGTCCGGACCTTGGGCTGCACGCCGATTCGCCTGGTGCAGAACCTGCGCGTCGAGCAGGCCACCCACCTGATCCGCACCACGGATATGTCGCTGGCGGCGGTCGCCCGCACCGTCGGCTACGAAAGTCCCAGTGCGCTACGGATTCTGCTGCGCGACCGGCTCGGCACCACCGTGCGGGGCCTGCGCCGCAACACGTGATCAACCTTGCGGCGGACCGGGTTCTCAGGGGCCGCCTCAGGGTTGGCCCGGATGTGCCCGACGGGCCCGACTTCCTACGGTCGATACATGCGAATCGCGCCGAGCGTCCTGGTCATTGCGGCAGTGCTGGCGGCTTCCGGCTGCTCGGTCATGGATATGGACAGTCCACCCCAGATCGCCCCGTCGGCGGTCACCGTATCGCCGACGCGGGTGGACCAGGTGCGCGCCGATATCGACGAGATCGTTCGCTCGGGTATCGCCGGCGTGCTCGCGACCCTGACCGAGAACGGCCAAACCGTCACTCTCACAGCGGGTGTCGCCGATATCGCCACCGGCGCGCCGATCCCGATGGCCCCGCCGCAGCAGGTGCGGGTGGGCAGTATCGGCAAGACCTTCGTCGCCACCATCATCATGCAGCTGGTGGGGGAGGGGAAGATCCGGCTCGACGACTCGATCGAGGTCTACCTGCCGGGCAAGGTGACGGGCAACGGTGTGGACGGTCGCGCCATCACCGTGCGCCAGATCCTCCAACATCGCAGCGGCCTACCGGAATTCAGCAGTGACGCCGAAATCGACGAGTACCGCGCCGGATTGCGCGGGCAGACCATGACCCCGGAGCAGGAGTTGGCGATCGCCCTGCGCAACCCCGCGCAGTTCGCGCCCGGCGCGCGCTTCGAGTACACCAACACGAACTATCTGATCGCCGCCATGATCATCGAAAAGGTCACCGGCAGCACGTATTCCGAAGAGCTCACCCGGCGGGTGACCGCGGCGTTGCCGCTTCCGGACACCTACCTCCCGGCGGCCGGTGAACTCGATATCCGC
The DNA here is from genome assembly GCF_016741815.1 of Nocardia acididurans. Taxonomy (GTDB): domain Bacteria; phylum Actinomycetota; class Actinomycetes; order Mycobacteriales; family Mycobacteriaceae; genus Nocardia; species Nocardia acididurans. Next base: position 90,592 of record NZ_JAERRJ010000002.1, on the reverse strand, counting down.
GGCCCGCATCCGAAGGGCTACGCCACCATCGACGGCGTGCGCACCGACGTCTCCCGGATCGAACCCTCCGTGCCGTGGGCGTCGGGAGCGCTGGTGTCCACCGGCGCCGACATCAATCACTTCTACATGTCGCTGCTCGCGGGCAAGCTGATGGCCGGGACGCAACTGGAGGAGATGATCGCCGGGGAGTCGCAGATGGAAGGCAGTGCCTTCAAGTACGGCCTGGGTATCGGCTCCATGCGATTGTCCTGCGGCGCACAGTATTTCGGCCATACGGGCGGCATTTTCGGTTACCTCACCGTGGCGGGCGCGACGCCGGAGGGGCGCGCCGTCACCATCACGCTCACCGAACCGCCGTCCAGCCCGCCCGATACCGAGAAGCTGCTGGAGCACGCGCTGTGCTGAATTCGTCTACTATCATCTGTAGTAGTCGGTCCTGTAGTTGACGGTGACATGCCGAAGGGGTTGGGACAGTGCCACATACGCAGTGCTGCATAGTCGGTGGGGGTCCGGCGGGAATGATGGCGGGCCTGCTGCTCGCCCGCGCCGGAGTCGAGGTCACCGTGCTGGAGAAGCACCACGACTTCCTGCGCGACTTCCGCGGCGACACCGTGCACCCGTCCACCCTGCGCCTGCTCGACGAACTCGGTCTGGGGGAGCGATTCGCGAAACTGCCGCAGCGCAAACTGGAACAGATGCGCATGCACATCGGCGACCGCACCATCGTGGCCGCCGATTTTCGCCGCATCCCCGGTCCGCACCGCTACATCGCCATGGTCCCGCAGTGGGATTTCCTGGGCCTGCTGGCCGAGGCGGCCGCCGAGGAGCCGAGCTTCACGCTCTGCGTCGCCACCGAGTTCGTCGGCCTCACAACGGAATCCGGCCGGGTGACCGGCGTCGAGATCCGGGACCGCGACGGCGACGTCGAAACCCTCTCGGCGGACCTGGTGCTCGCCTGCGACGGCCGCGCATCGACTGCCCGCGAGGCCGCCGGACTGCGCCAGCAGATGTTCGACGTTCCCATGGATGTCTGGTGGGTCCGCATCCCCGCGCTCGCGCGCGGCGCCGACGATCGACACGACGCACAGGTCTTCGCCCGCTTCGGCGGCGGCCGCGCCGCGGTCACCCTCGATCGCGGCGACTACTACCAGACCTCCTACCTCATCCCGAAGGGCGCGGACGAACGCTTGCGCGCCAAGGGAATCCAATGGCTGCGCGACGAATTCGCGGAGATGTTCGGCTGGGACGCCGAACTGCTCGCCGCCATTCGCGACTGGCACGACGTGAAGCTGCTCGAGGTCACCATGGGCCGCCTGCCGATCTGGCACGCCGAGGGGCTGCTGTGCCTGGGCGATGCCGCGCACACCATGTCGCCCGTCGGCGGCGTCGGCGTGAACTTCGCCATCCAGGACGCGGTGGCCGCCGCCCGCATCCTCGCTGAACCGCTGCGCACCGGAACGCTGCGGCGCGCGGATCTGGCCAAGGTGCAGCGTCGCCGCGAATGGCCGGTCAAGCTGACGCAGAAGTCGCAATTGAACGAGCACGACACGCTGCTGGGGCCCGCGCTCGACGACACCCTCACCGCGGTTCCCGGGGCGCTGCGGCTCGTCGGCCGCGTCCCCGCGCTGGCCGGGTTGACGGCCTACCTGGGCGGCATCGGCATCCGTCGGGAACGCGCACCCGCCTTCGCGCGGGCCTGATCCCGCGCGTGAGAGGTCGCCGCCCACTGCCCGCTAGCCTGTCCGAATGCGGACGGAGCGGGAGCAGCGGCTGATCGACACGGTGGCATGGGTGCGCATCGAAGAGGGGCGCATCCTGTGCGCGCGCCCGCGCGGCAAGGACGTCTTCTACATCCCGGGCGGCAAACGTGAAGGGGCCGAGACGGATCTGCAGACCCTACTGCGCGAAATCGACGAGGAGCTGACCGTCGCACTGCTCCCGGACACCGTCGCGCACGTCGGCACCTACGAGGCCGCGATTCCGAATGCCCTGGTGCGCATGGCCTGCTACACCGCCGACTACTCCGGCGTCCTCGCCGCCAGTTCCGAGATCGACGAGATCGCCTGGTTCACCTACGCCGATCGCCCGCACGTCCCACCGGTCGATCAGCTGCTGTTCGACGATCTCCTCGCCGATGGCCTGCTGGCCCGCCACCCGAATCCCTGACCAGCAATTAGAACAAGTTGTTGACAGCTTCCGGTCACCTTGCGTGGAGGTACTAGCTCCAATCTGAAACCTGTTCTACTGTGATGGGCGTAACGTTCCCGTCCAGGACAGTCAGAGGAGTCCACCAACCCATGCGTACCGAGATCTGCGATCGGCTGGGCATCGACGTCCCCATCTTCGCGTTCACACACTGCCGCGACGTGGCGGCCGCGGTCAGCAATGCCGGCGGTCTGGGCGTACTCGGCGCGGTCGGCTTCACCGCCGAACAGCTCGAGGTGGAGCTGACCTGGCTCGACGAGCACGTCACCGGCGTCTACGGCGTCGACCTGGTGATCCCCTCCAAGTACGAGGGCAAGGGCGTCGAGGGCCTCTCGCCCGAGGAGCTGGAAGCCAAACTGGGCGAACTGGTTCCGCAGGGCCACCGCGACTTCGCGGAGAAGATCCTCGAGGACCACGGCGTCCCGCACCTGCCGCCGGAGGAGCACCACAACCAGCTGCTGGGCTGGACCGCCACCACGGTCGCCCCGCAGATCGAGGTGATCCTGAAGCACCCCAAGGCCAAACTGGTCGCCAACGCCCTGGGCACCCCGCCCGATGACGTGATCAAGCAGATCCAGGACTCCGGCCGCCTCATCGGCGCGCTGTGCGGTTCGGTCAAGCACGCCCTCAACCACAAGAACGCGGGCCTGGACTTCGTCGTCATGCAGGGCACCGAGGGCGGCGGCCACTGCGGCGAGGTCTCCTCGATGGTGCTGTGGCCGCAGGTGATCGACGCCATCGGCGATATGCCCGCCCTCGCCGCCGGCGGTATCGGCAACGGCCGTCAGGTCGCGGCCGCGCTGGCCATGGGCGCGGCGGGCGCGTGGACCGGCTCGCTGTGGCTGACGGTCGAGGAGGCCAATGTGCCGCCCGCCCAGATGCAGACCTACATCGACGCCACCAGCCACGACACCGTGCGCTCGCGGTCCTGGACCGGCAAGCCCTGCCGCATGCTCAAGAACGACTGGACCGAAGCCTGGGAGCAGGCCGACACCCCGAACCCGCTGCCCATGCCGCTGCAGATGATGGTGGCCCTGGACGGCGTCAAGCGCGGCCACCGCTACCCCGAGGCCGCCAAGGACGTGAACTTCAACCCGGTCGGTCAGGTCGTCGGCATGATGAACAAGGTCGAGCGGTCGTCGGAGGTCGTGCAGCGCCTCATCACCGAGTACCTCGAATCCTGCGAGCGGCTCAACAAGCTCAACAACGCGTAGCCGCCGGGGTCGCCCGGACCGTCAGCAGACGGCCCCGGCGACCCCGGAGCGGATCGCACTCAGCTGATTCCCGCCAAGCGTTGCGGCGCAAGCAGTTCGGCCACCTGGTCGGGTGAGAGCAGGCCGAGGTCGGCGACGACCTCGGCCACCGGACGGCCGGTGGCCATGGCCTGCTTGGCGATGGCCGCACTGGCCGCGTACCCGAGGTGCGGCGTCAGCGCGGTCACGATGCCCACCGAGCGGTAGACGCCCGCACGCAGATGTTCGGCATCGGCGGTGATACCGGGCACGCACTTGGTGGCCAGCGCGTCGGCCCCTGCGCTCAGATGCGCGGTCGTCTTGAGCAGGCTGTAGGCGATGATCGGCTCGAACGCGTTGAGCTGCAACTGCCCGGCCTCGGCGGCCATGGTGACCGTCATATCGTTGCCGATGGCCTCGAAGGCGATCTGATTCATGAGTTCGGGCACCACCGGATTCACCTTGCCCGGCATGATCGAGGACCCGGCCTGCATGGCGGGCAACCGGATCTCGCCGAAACCCGTGCTCGGCCCGGACGACATGAGCCGCAGGTCATTACAGGTCTTGGAGAGCTTCACCGCCACCCGCTTGAGAATCCCCGACATCTGCACGAAGGCCCCCGCGTCCTGCGTGGCCTCGATGAGATTCTCGGCGGGCGTCACCCGCTCCCCGGTGAGTTCGGTCAGATGCGCGCACGCCAGCGCGGAATAGCCCGGGTGCCCGTTGATTCCGGTGCCGATGGCGGTGCCGCCCAGATTGCTCTCGCACAGCAGCGCGATGCCCTCCTCGAGCCGCAGCCGATCCTCACGCACCATGACGGCGAAGGTGGCGAACTCCTGGCCGAGGGTCATCGGCACCGCGTCCTGCAACTGGGTGCGGCCCATCTTGATGATTCCGGCGAATTCGGCCGACTTGGCCTCGAACGCGTCCGCCAACCGGCCCAGCGCCGCCACCAGGCCCCGGACATGCTGCACCACAGCGAGATTCACCGAGGTCGGGTAGACGTCGTTGGTGGACTGCCCGAGATTCACGTGATCGAGCGGATCGAGTTCGGCATAGTCGCCGCGCGCGTGGCCGAGCAGTTCCAGCGCGCGATTGGCGATCACCTCGTTGGCGTTCATATTGGTCGAGGTGCCCGCGCCGCCCTGGATCGGATCGATCGGGAACTGATCGTGCAGCGCGCCCGCGCGAATCTCGGCGCAGGCCCGCTCGATGGCGTCGGCGCGTCGCGCGTCGAGGACGCCCAGCTCCCGATTCGCCCGGCAGGCAGCCTGTTTGACCGCGGCCAGCGCGGTGATCAACGCCGGATACTTGCCGATGCTGTCGCCGGTGACGGTGAAGTTCTCCAGTGCGCGCGCGGTGTGCACACCCCAGTAGGCGTCCTCCGGAATCCGCCGGGTACCCAGCGAGTCGGATTCGACGCGGTAGCGGTCAGACAACGGAACTCCTGTCACGAGAAGGGATGTCGGCCTTCGCCGACGGAATCGGTACCGCGGCGAGCGGATCGGAGAGCTCGCCGAGCAGGTTCGTGGTCAACTGCCTGCGCAGCTGTGGACCCGAGTAGCCGCGCTCGACCAGATACGAGAGTTTGGCCAGCGCCGCCTCCCTGGTCATATCGCCGCCGCTGACGGCCCCGGCCTCCAGCAGCGCGCGACCGGGCTGATAGCGGGCGAGATCCACCGCGCCGCTGTCACACTGGGTGATCACCAGGATCGGCGTGCCGCGTTCGGACGCCCGCCGCACGGCCGCGAGCAGCGCCGGATCGCTCATCGGCGCGGTGCCGGAGCCATAGCATTCGAGCACCAGACCGCCGTGATAGTGCCGCAGCGCCGCCTCGAGCAGATCGGCGTGCAGCCCGGGAAAGACGGTGAGCAGTCCGACCGGGCCGCCCGGACCGCCCGCGGTGGCGGGCAGCGTGACCGGCGCGGCCGGGGGAGTGGCCGCGCGCACGGTCATGAACCCGGCGTACTCGTCGACCGCGCGCTTGCTGGCCCGCACCGCCGGGTGCAGTCCGCTGCCGAAGGCCAGACTGGTCGACGGATCGAGTTGCGCGGCCAGCGATCGCAGGGCCAGGTGCAGGTTGGCGCGGGCATCGCTGCCCGGCTGTCCGAGCGGAATCTGCGCCCCGGTGAGCACGATCGGCACCGCGCTGTCCCACAGCTCGAAGGCCAGCCGCGCACCCACGTAGGCCATGGTGTCGGTGCCGTGAATGATGATCACCCCGTGTGCCCGTCCGGCGGTGCGGCCGGAACGGACCCGCTCGGCGATCCGCGCCGCGGTGCCCGCATCGGCGTCCGCGCTGTCGATGACCTGATCCAGCTCGTCGTAGCGCAGATCGACGGTGATTCCGGTCTCGGCCACGAATTCGCCGACCAGTTCCGCGATTTCGGCGCCCAGGCCGCTGCGCGGACTCATCCCCGCACCGTGGTCGGCCATCCCGAAGGTGCCGCCGGTGTACAGCACGTCGACCCGCACGATCGCGCCGCCGGGCCGGGCGCCCGGCGTCACGAATTCTCCTGCGCGGTCAGCACATCGGAGTTCAGGCGGCCCCGCACCCGGAACCAGCCCACCACCATGGCGACCACCACGATGCCGAATACCGCGACGGTGATCCGGCCGATCGAGGCGTCGAAGCACATGAGGATCACCACCCCGGCCAGGAAGACCAGCGTCGCGATATTCAGCACCGGTGCGAACGGCAGGCGGAACTCCGGTCGCGGGTACTGCCCCGCGCGGCTGCGCCGCACGAAGATCCAGTGGCACACCATGATCGAGGCCCAGGTGCCGACGATGCCGAGTCCGGACAGGTTCAGCACGATCTCGAACGCGTGCGCGGGCATGAGCAGGTTCAGCACCACGCCCAGGATGCCCACGGCCGCCGTCATCAGAATGCCGCCGTAGGGCACGCCGCTGCGGTTCATCCGGGCGGCGAAGCGCGGCGCGGTGCCGGCGACCGCCATGGACCGCAGGGTGCGGCCGGTCGCGTACAGCCCGGCGTTGAGACTGGACATGGCGGCGGTGAGCACCACCAGATTCATGACGTCACCGGCGTGTGGCACGCCGATCGAACTCATGACGGTCACGAACGGGCTCTCCGAGGCGGAGTAGGCGTTCCACGGCAGCATGAGCGTGAACAGGATGACCGATCCGGCGTAGAACAGGATGATCCGCCACATGATCGAGTTCACCGCGCGCGGCACCACGGCCCGCGGATTATCGGATTCGCCCGCGGCCACGCCGATCATCTCCGTACCGCCGAAGGCGAACACCACGCCGAGCGCGATGGTGAGCATCGGGGCCAGCCCCTGCGGGAACAGTCCACCGTTGTCGGTGATGGTGGAAATACCCGGCACATGCCCGTCGACCGGAGTGCCGGTGACGATGAAACCAATGGCCACCAGCATGAAGGCCACGATCGCGCCGATCTTGACGAGCGCGAACCAGAACTCCATCTCGCCGAACAGCTTCACCGAGACCACATTCAGCGCGACCACGACCACCAGCGCGATGAGCGCGAGCAGCCACTGCGGCACCGGTACGAACATCGACCAGAAGTGCGCGTACAGGGCGACGGCGGTGATGTCGGCGACCAGGGTGGTCGACCAGTTCAGGAAGTACAGCCACCCCACCGAGTACGCGCCGCGCTCGCCGAGGAATTCGCGGGCGTAGGAGACGAAGGCTCCCGAGGACGGCCGGTACACCACCAGTTCGCCCAGTGCGCGCACCACCAGGAAGGTGAAGATGCCGCACACGATGTAGACGATGGCCAGTGACGGCCCGGCCAGGGTCATGCGCCCGCCCGCGCCCAGGAACAGGCCGGTGCCGATGGATCCGCCGATGGCGATCATCTGCATATGCCTGTTGCGCAGGTCTTTCCGGTACCCGGTGTCACCGAGGTCGACCGTGGGTGCCGGTGCCGTGGCAGGCGCGGGGGCCGTGTGCGACGGCGGCTCGTCGTGGCGTTGCATCGAAAACCTTCCTGAGGGATCCAGCCTGTCGCGGCGACCCGATGCACGGTTCCTGCCTAGCTGTCAGGCTGTAAGACAGGTTGACCGTAATGGAGGTCACACTACGTGTCAACAATCCCGACATGCCGGTCCGCGCGCTTTGACGCTCACTCGCCCGGCTCCCCATACTTGGTCGCGTGACGGTCGAAGAAGGACAGGTGGAGCGCATCGGCGCCACGGAAGCGGTCTTTCGCCGTCTCAAGGAGCTCATTCGCAGCGAGCGGTACGCCATCGGCGACCGGCTGCCCGGGGAACTGGCGCTGGCCAAGCAGTTCGGCGTCAGCCGCCCCGTGGTTCGCGAGGCCCTGCACGCCTGCGCCACCCTCGGACTCACCGAAACGTTCACGGGCCGTGGCACATTCGTCGTCAGCAAGAAGGAGAACCCGCGGCTCACCTTCGCCGGTATCGATGCCGCCGACCTCATCGAGGCCCGCCGCCTGGTCGAGGTGCCCGCCGCGGGTTACGCCGCCGAGCGCCGCACCCCCGGGCAGCTGGATCGGCTGTTCGAGATCCTGGGCAGTCTGGCGACCGCCGACGACGCCCGCGACTGGGTGCGCTGCGACGGCGAACTGCACACCGCCATCGCCGCCGCCAGCGGTAACGCCATGCTGGTCACCTTCGTCGCCGACACCCGCCGCGCCCTGGATCCGCAGTCGGAATTCCTCAACTCCACCCAGGACCGCCGCACGGATTCCGACCGTGAGCACGAGGCCATCGTCGCCGCCATCGAAGCCGGTGATCCGGACGCCGCCCGCCGAGCCATGTCCGAGCATCTGGATCGGGTGGCCGAGGCCATCGCCCGCGCCGGCGGCTGACCGCCCGGTCCGGCTCCGGCGGCGCGACGAATTTGTTGGTGGGGGTTCGGCTCGCGGCGTGTCGGTGGGGTTACGGTGTGGGCGTGGCGAACTATGAGCGCATGGCCCGGGCTGCGTACTACGCGGTCGGGTCGCTGCCGTTCGCCTTCGCGCCCACCAAAGTTCGCGCGCGGATGACCCGGCGGGCGTTCCAGCGCCCGTTCGCGCTGGCCGCGCCCGGTCCGGTCCGCGCGATCGCGCACACCGTGCTGGCCGCGTCGGTCGGGTGGGTGGCCTGGTTCGTGGTGTTCCTGGCGGCGGTCGCCGCCTTCCGCGGCGTCGCCTATCCGCTGGTCGCCGCGGACGGCTACGAGAATTCCTGGGGTGGGCCGACATTGGCGGGAGCGTGGGCGGTGCATGCCGCGCTCGGGGTCGGGTTGCTGCCGATATGGGGTGTGCTGCTCGCGGGTTTGGGGATGGTCCAGCTGCGGCTCACCCAGCGACTGCTCGGCCGGAACGGTCCGTGGTGGCCCATCCCGCTGGCGATCCTGCTGTTCGCCGGGGGCGTGGTGTTTTTCGTCGCGTGGTCGCATCAGGCCTAGCGCGGCGCGCCGAAGACCTGCGAATTCATTTGCCAATCCATTGTTCTCGATCTTGGCGGGCCTCACTATGTAAGTAGCGTCGCGTTCGCCGGCAGCTCCCCTCCGCTGGGTGACGGTGTGACACCGGTCTCCGAACCGGCGGTGCGGCTTGCTGTTTCGGTACAGGATTGCGACGGTGTTCGGGCTGATTCGGACTTCTGACAGTAAGTGTGGTGTGTGAAGGTGTTGTCATCCCCCCGATTTCGCCGCCTGGCGACATTGTGCGGCTCGGTGCTCGTCGCGGTCCTGGTGGCCGTCGCCGTGTCCTGTGTGGAGCAGGGGAAGGACGCGGGGCAGCCGCAGGCGGGCACCGGGTCGCCCGACAAGGTGTCGGTACCCGCCGGGGACGTCTCCGCGCTGCTCGCGAAACTGACTGTGGCCAAGGAAGCTTCGATGACCGGCTACAGCCGGGAGAAATTCCCGCACTGGGACACCAACAAGGCCGAACACGGTTTCGGCGACCAGTTCACCCAGTACGCCAAATGCACCACGCGCGAGGTGATGATGCTGCGCGACGCCACCGGCGCGGTCACCCTGGACGCCAAAACCTGTGAGCTGAAGGTCGGTTCGGGCGGCGGCTGGCGCGACGAGTACGGCGTGCTCGACCGCAAGGCGGGCAGCCTCAAGGAGTACAAGTTCATCACCGATCCCTCGGCCGTGGACGCCGAGCACATCGTCGCGCTGGCCGAGGCATGGCGCTCGGGCGCCGACAAGAAGGACGAGGCCACCCGTCGCCGCATCGCCAATGACGCCATCAATCTGGAGGCGTCCGATCCGACGGCCAATCGCTCCAAGGGTGATCAGGACGCGGCCAACTATCTGCCGCCCGGAAAGTTCCGGTGTGCCTATATCTATCGCTACCTGCAGATCAAAGTAAAGTACGAACTGACCGTCGATTCGGCTGAACAGACAGCGCTGCGCACCGCAGTGGATGCCTGTACGCGTGAAGGAGGGTTCGGATAATCGACATCATCGCGATCTATGCCGACGCTGCCGTCATGACCGAGGAGGAAGGGACGGTGTCCGGCGACCTCGATGTCGCCGTGGACGAAGCGGGCAAGGGTTTGGTGCGCTACCGCGGCACGGACGTCTGGTACACCATCGGCAATCTCGAGGGTGAGCCGCCGCGCGCCTGGTCGACCGTCACGGATCTGGCGCAGGCGGTCGAAGCCGAGGCCGGTCAGCGCGACGCGGTCGGCAATGTGATTCCCTTCGAGGCGTGATTCGGCGTGTCGCCTGGTAACGGCGACCGTGCCGGTCACGAAGGTTCAGGTAACGCAGGGCCGCCGCCGGTGAATTACCCAGCGGCCCTGCGTATTCCAAGAGCGCGACCGGTTCGTATCCCGGCCGTCGCCGCGAGAATCAGTCGCGCGCGGCGGCTTTCAGCGTTTCGGAGCGTGTTTTCACCGCGGCTGTCATGCCACCGAAGCCGCGCTTCAGGGCCGAGCCGAGCAGTCCGCTGACCACCGGCGCGAGCGGGCCGTCCAGCTGGAAGTGCGAGTCGTAGCGGGTGCGGCCGTCGCCGAGATCGGTGAGGGTGTGCGAGCGGTGGCTGCGCAGCAGGCCCAGGGGAGCGGGCTTCATGCTGTAGCTGAATTCATGGCCCGGGGTGTGGGTGCGGATGTACTCGCGCTGCGTCTTCGGCGTCGACCCGACCAGACGCACCTTCATATCGATGGGCGTGCCCGGTTCCAGGGTGGTGCTGCACTCGAGGCAGAAGGGGTTCCACTCGCCGTATTTGTCCACGTCGGTGAGGACGCGCCACACCAGTTCGGCGGGGGCGTCGATGTCCACGGTGATGTCGATGACGAAGGCCATGGGAGCACAATACTGAAACGAGTTCTACCGTCGTACCCCTGTGATCTTTCAGTCATCTAAAACGAACGACCGTTCTTGACAATGGGTGTAGTCCGGGTGAACACTCGGATCTAAGCGGAGGGGATACCTCCTATTTATGAATCGAAGTTGCTTCTGTAAGGCAGTGTTTCGATGACTGTCATCACCACCCAGCAGCCCGGTGTCGTGTCGCTGCGTGACCCGCGAGCCTACGACCCCGCACTCACCGGCGCGAAAGCCGCATCCCTGGCGCGCGCCGCCGGACACGGTCTCCCTGTACTGGACGGTTTCGTCCTCACCACGGCCTGGCCCGGCGACGGCGATCCACCCCAAAACCCTTGGCGCAGACTGTCACACGGCGGCCTGCGGGCATTGGTGGTGCGCTCGTCCTCGGTCGCCGAGGACGGCGCGCAACAGTCGCTGGCGGGCATGTTCACCTCGGTGCTGGACGTACGCGGCTGGGAGAGGTTCCGCGCGGCCGTGGCCGAGGTGCGGGCGTCGGCCGCCGGCGCGCAGGCGATGAGCGACGCGGTCGCCGGGAACTCGAACGGCGTGCGCACCCAGGTGCCGGAGGACGCGGCCATGGCCGTGCTCGTGCAGCCGTTCCTCCGGGCCGCCTGGGGCGGAGTGCTTTTCACCGCCGACCCGGTGAGCGGGCGGCGCGACCGCATGGTCCTCACGGCGGTCCGTGGCGGACCCGATGTGGTGGTCGGCGGCATCGACGCGGGCTGGACCGCCACCCTCACCCGCGGCGGCCGAATCGGTGAGGTGCTCGCCACCGAGGGGCCGGAGTTCCCGATCGGGCTGCGGCGCAGCGTGGTTCGCATGGCGGTGCGCGCCGAACGCGTGTTCGGCGCGCCGCTGGACATCGAATGGGCCATCGACCAGCTCGGCAATCCCGTTCTGCTGCAGGCCCGTCCGATCACCGCCCTGCACGGTCCCGGTGAAGGCCCTGTGCTCGGGCCCGGCCCGCTCGCCGAGACCTTCCCGGATCCGTTGCGTCCCTTGGAGCAAGACCTCTGGCTGACCCCGCTGAACGACGGCCTGCGGGTCGCGCTCGAGCTCGCGGGCGCCGCGCCCGCGCGACGCCTGCGCGAAGGCCCTGTCGCACTGTCGGTTTCCGGCATCGCGGTCGCCGACCTGCAAGCACTGGGTGTCGTTCGCCCGGCCGGGGGAGTGCTGCGCTGGATCGACCCGCGCCCCGGCGCCCGCCGTCTCGGTGCGGCGGTACGGGTCGGCCGCCTCGCCGCCGCCCTGCCCGAACTCGGCCGCCGAGTGTGCGAACGCGTCGACTGCGACCTGGCCGAAGTCCCGCCGCTCACCCAACTCGCCAACGACAACCTGCTGGACCTGCTGCAGCACACCGGAACCGCGCTGACCAGCCTGCACGGCTACGAGGCTCTCGCCGGAATGCTCGGCCCCGGCAGCCGATCCGCACCCACCGGTGCGGCAATGGCCCTGGAAGCCCTCGCCGACGCCCGCGCCGCGGGCGTACCCGCCGAGCAGGTGGTCGAACAATACCCCGTCGTCCTGGCGCTGGTGCCACCCCGTATCGGCGGGCCGGTCCACACCGCGTTCGAGGAGTACCTCGGAACCGGCGGCGCGGCAATGACGCCAGCGGACGAGCCGCCTGGGACAGGCGACCTTTCCGGGAACGGCAAGGCGGGATCGTGGCGGGCCGTCGTGGCCCGCGGTGGCGATGCGCGGCGCGAAAAAGGCTCGGCGACTGCGGGATCAGGCAGCGCGACGGCCGGGGCTCCGGAGTTCGACGAGCTGGCCCTCGTCCGCGAAGCCCTCCGGCTGCGCGTGCGCTGGGTGCAGGAGCTTGCGGCGCGTGCGGCGGCTGAGCTCGGCGTGCGGCTGAGCGCGGCCGGGTTGCTCGGCGCACCGGATACGGTCGCGCTGCTTTCGCTGGGGGAGTTGCGGCAGGCGGTCACCCGGCGTCTGCTGCCTGCGGACTTTGCGAATCGCGGTGCGGCGGAAGCTGTTTCGCTACCCGCCGAGTTCCGGCTCAGCGCGGACCAGGTTCCGGTTCCGGTGCGGCGCTCCGTGGCGTCGGTGACACACGGTATCGGCGCCGGCGGCGGGCGCGGGCGCGGCATGGTTCATATCGGTGATTGCCCACCGGATGGATCGGTCCTGGTCGTCCGGCATCTGGATCCGCGACTGGCGGCGGTGGTGCCCACGCTGGCCGGGTTGATCGCCGAAACCGGCAGCCCGCTCAGCCATGTGGCGATTCTGGCCCGGGAGCATGGGGTGCCGGTGGTGGTCGGGTACGCGGACGCGACGCGGCGGTTGCCGGACGGGGCGCAGGTCGAACTGGATGGCCGCACCGGGGAGGTGCGGGTGGTTCCGGACAACGAGGGAGGACTGTCATGATCGCGCGGCGGATCGGGGTACTGCTGGCCATCGGCACGGTGATCGCCACCGGCGCTTACGTTTTCGTGTACCTGTACCGGTGGGAGTGGAACCGGGCCATCCTCTCGGCTACGGTGTTCATCGCCGCCGAGGTGGCGCTGGTCGCCATGCTGCTCACCAATCGGCTGCGCGATGTGCAGACCCGGCTGGACGGCAACGGTGATCGGCAGCGCACCCAGCGCATCGTGCAGGCCGCCTCACCGCGCCCACGGGTGACCTTCGGCTGGCTGGCCGGGAAACCCGATCGGCTGGGCGTTTTCGTGCCCGTGCTGCTCGCCGGCGGCGTCCTGCTGACGGGCCTGGCATGGGTCGTGGAGCGGGTCGCGCGCGTCACCGCGGGACCGGCGGTGGAACGGCGCATCCTCACCGGCCTGGACCGATTGCAGTTGCCCGACAACGGATTCCTCGCCCCCGTCGACGACGGCATGCGGCTGCTGCGCGGCCCCGTCGTGCGATAGAGGTCGATCGCATGCGGGCCGTACTCGCCGCACTGGTGCTCGCGGCCGCCCTCCTCGGCGGCGTGTACGGGCTGGCCGGGTCCATGAAATTCCACACCGACACCGGCGCGTCCGGCAGCCGCACCACCGTCACCTTCGATGCCGACGTCCGTACGACCGTCGCCGAGGATCCGGCGCTCACCCTGTGGAAAGAGTGCCGCAGCCATGTGAATCACGTGCGGATCGTCTCCGGCCCGGTGGAATCGGCGGGCCGCTGGACCGTCGTGGTGGAACCGGCGCTCGGCACCCACACCGAACGCCGCCTGATCGGTTGCCTGCGCGACCTCACCGTCGACGGCATCACCGGCCACGACGTCGACTCGCGGCACAGCCAAGGGTGAACCGTTCACTCGAGTATCAGTGATTCTCAGTGATCCGGGCGTTTGCGCCCGGAGGTCCCTGTACCGCCAGAGGCGGTCGTCGGGTAGACGATTCACCGGCGACAGCCCACACTGCGGGTCCGACATCGCCTCCGCGTCCACGTTTCACCTCACCCGGCCACTCCGGGAAGAGGACATACACCTGATCGGCCAGATTGCGGGCAGCATTGAGGTCCCGATCCGACACCAGCCCGCACACGTCACAGTCGAACACCCGAACCCGCAGCGGCAGTTTGGTTTTCACTGCCTTGCAGCCCGAACAGGTCTTACTCGACGGATACCAGCGATCCGCCACCGCGAACACACTACCGCGCCAACCGGTCTTGTACTCGAGTTGATGGGTCAGGGTGGAAAACCCGCAATCGGCGATGGCCCGGGCCAGCCGCCGGTTACCCAGCATGCCGGCCACGTTCAAGTCCTCGACACCGATCGCACCGTAGGTGCCGACGAGGTGGCTGGTGAGTTTGTGCAGCCCGTCGCGGCGCGCGTCGGCCGCGCGGTGGTGGACGCGGTTACGGGAGCGGTTGGCGCGATGCCAGCGCGCCGACCCGGTGAACCCGGCACGCCGGTCCGGCCCCTGCCGCCGTGACACCCGCCGCGACTCGCGCCTTAACCGGGCCAGGCGGGTGTTCAGGTGTTTCGGGTTCGGGTGCACGCCACTGTCACTGGTGACCGCGAGGGTCTTCACTCCCAGATCGACCCCGACCGCCGTCCCTGGTTGCCGGGGTGGCGGGTCGCAGCGGTCGACCTCGCAGGTGAACACCACCCACCAACGCCCCCGCTCCCGCTTGATCGTCGCGGCCATGATTCGCGCGGTCCCCGCCTCGACCCGCCGCGCCAGCTTGCGGGTGGATTCGTGGGTTTTGACCGGGCCGATCACCGGCAACACCACCCGCGTGCGGCCCTCGAGGCGGATGGTGCCGGTGGTGAACCGCACCGACCCCACCGCGTCACCCTTGCGTCGCTTGAACCGTGGGAAGCCCATCGGTTTCCCGGCCCGCTGCCCGCTACGGGAGGCCGACCAGTTCTTCAGCGCCGCCGCCAGATCCGCGGTCGCCGACGCATACGCCTCCTTGGAATACGCGCTCCACCACGGCATCCCGGTGTCCCGGTCGACCGCGACGGTGTTCTTGCGCTGGTTCCAGTCCTTGCGCAAACCGTACGCGGACCAGTTCGACAAGGGCGTCAACTCGTCGCCGGTCAGGCCGTAGCTGATTTCGGCGGCGCGTTGGCCGAGGACGGCTTTCACCCTCGCGAGCATGTGGTTGTAGGCGAATCGTGCCGCGCCGCAATGCCCGAACAGGGCGGCGGTGGCCGTCGAGTTCGGGTCCAGCGCGTATTTGTAGGCCTGCACCACCCGCACACCGGCGACCCTAACGGGCACCACCGACAACCAACCGACCCCGCACGGCACCGGCCCAACCGGCACAGCCCCGCACACCACACAAACACTGATCAACGCCCGGATTCACCTATACTCGCTGCAACTATTGCGAAGCCCACAACCCGATTCGGTCAACCCCCCGCAGAGCGACCCCGCTCTCACACTCGCGGGTGATTCGCCCAACCGCCGACCGCACCTAGGGTTCGACCATGGTGCAGGCGCGCACAACCCAGGTCCCGAGACTGGCGGAACTCGACGCCCTCCGCGGATTCGCCCTCGGCGGAATATTTCTGGTGAACATCGCCGTCATGGCGGGTATCGACCCGGACTCCGGCGGTCTGGCGCTCGGCCTGGTCGAGGCGGTGTTCCACAACAAATTCTATGTTCTGTTCGCCTTCCTCTTCGGCTACTCCCTGACCATGCAGTTCCGCTCCGCCGAACGCGACGGCGGCAGCGCCCGCCTGCGCACCCTGCGCCGCTGCCTCGCGCTGATGGTGATCGGCGTGCTGCACGCGGTGTTCTTCTTCAACGGCGACGTACTCTTCGGCTACGGCGCGATCGGCCTGATCCTATTGCTGCTCAGCCCCTTACGCCCGCGCGCCGCTCTCTGGCTGGCCGGTTTCCTGTTCGCGATCGGCGCGGCCGCCCTCACCGTTCTGAGCCTCCTCGAATCCGGCGACAATCTCGGTCCCGACTCCGATCCCGCCCGGGTCGAACGCGGGGTGGCGGCCCTGCGCGCCGGGTGGGGTGTGGCGGCGAGCTGGCGCTGGGAGAACTTCTCCGGCGGCGTCCTGCTGTACCTCGCCTACGGCACGGTGAACATCCTGCCGCTGTTCCTGCTCGGCCTGGCCGCCGGAAAGTCCCGCGTGCTGGAGGATCCCGCCCGCTACCTGCCCGTGCTCCCGCGCATCCAGTGGATCGGGTTCGGTGTCGGCGCACCGGTTTCCATCCTGGTGGCCTGCACCCACTGGCTCCCGCTGATGGGCCCGCTCACCCTGACCGCACCCCTGCTCACCGCCGCCTACGCCGCCACCCTGCTGCGCATCATGCACGCGCATCCCGCGGTCACCGCGATCTTCGCGCCCGCGGGCAAGATCGCCGCCACCACCTACCTCGGTCAGTCCGTGCTCACCTCGATCATCTTCACCGGCTACGGTTTCGCCCTCGCCGGCCGGGTGTCCGTCTGGACGGCGCTGGCGATCGCCCTCGTTCTCTACCTCCTCGAACTGGCCGCGGCCCGCCGGTGGGTCCGCCACCACCGCTACGGCCCCGTCGAATGGCTGCTCCGGGTAATCACGTACGGCCCCAGTCACTTCCGCCGCCCGCCCGCTACCGTGAACCCGTGACCCTCGCCGACCGCTACCCCCTGCTGTACGCCCCCGCCCGCTGGGAGTGGGGTGGCCTGGACGTCCAGTTCTCCACCGACCTCCCGCCCGACGAACTGGTCACCAACATCCACGTCATCAGCTTCGTCGGCGACCGAATAGTCCTGTGCCGCGACGCCCGCGGCGTCTGGCTGATCCCCGGCGGCACCCGCGAGGCCCGAGAATCCATCGACGCCTGCATCATTCGCGAACTCGCCGAGGAAGCGGGCGCCGAGCTCCAGGGACCCGCCCACTGGATCGGCGCCCACCACACCACCAGCGACCGCCCCGCCCCGTACCTCCCCTGGCAACCCCACCCCCACAAAGCCTGGCTCTGGTGCACCGCCGACGTCGCCCTCACCGGCCCACCCACCAATCCCGAAGGCGCGGAACAAATCCTGGAAGTCCAAGCCTTCCCCCCACCCGACGCCCTCCGCCTAGCCGCCACCGACGGCCCCCACATGCCCGACCTCCTATCCCTCGCCATAGAACTACACAACCCCCACTGACCAGGCGATTTGGTTTCCAACTCCGTTCTGTGCCAAGCTATAACCACTCCGACGCGGGGTGGAGCAGCTCGGTAGCTCGCTGGGCTCATAACCCAGAGGTCGCAGGTTCAAATCCTGTCCCCGCTACTAGGCGAAACGGCCCGGGACCTACTGGTTCCGGGCCGTTTTCACGTTCGTTTGGCATCACGTTTGGCATCATTAGCCAAACTCAGTTTCATGGATGCTGTGCCGTCGCGGGGGTTTCACGGCGTCCCAGCATGTAGCTGGCGGCACGGTCGGTGAGACGTTTGAATCCCTCCCGGATCGAATTGGGGTGCACCGGGCGGCCGTCTTCGTAGGTGAAGACCAGAACCTTCGAGTAGTTAGGCAAAATGTCTATCTTTTGGTCCGTCCGGAATAGGACCACTCGGTTCGATGGAGCTCAGTGCTGGGTGTCGCACTCGGCACTACCACTGCGGTCTACCGGTGGGCTGGTTGGGTTCGATCCTCAACGTGCACAAGGCTGCCCCGATCCTGGCGTTCCTGCCCATCCTGCTGATCGGTGTCCTGTTCGGGTTGGCCATGGACTACCAGGTCTTCCTCACGTCCCGGATGCGGGAAGCCCATGTCAGCAATATGAGTTCAGCGCTGCAAGCGGTGCGCCTGGGCTACGTCGGCAGCGCCCGAGTGATCACCGCGGCGGCGGTGACCATGATCGCGGTTTTCGCCGGATTTCTGTTCAGCCACAACGCGATGATCGGGCCGATCGGATTCGCGATGGATGTCGGCGTGCTGTGAAACACTGCCTCTGCCATCGATGGCGAAAGCGGAAGCCGCAGAACCCGTTTCGGTTTGACCGACGGGAGTTCGATCGGCGGCACCGAGGTGGGGGTGCAGGATGCACCAGTTGCGGGGGCAGGTTGAGGCACAGTGGCGTGGTGCGGTACTCGTGATCCGCGCACACTGACTACGCGCGTCAGCCTCTGCCGATCGCGACTCGCTGAACCGCGGCCGGCGGCCTCGCGAATGTCCTTGCCACGCAGCCATTCACAGCCAGCGGGCGAAGATGGAGCTGATGACCCCCGACGAATTCGAGGGCTTGCTGCGCCCCACCTTCAAACAAGACGAGTGGAAACTCGTCGCGGTCGGTGCGTTGCTCGAGTTCGTCATTGGCGAACTCCAGGTCCATTTGCTGTTGACCTGACGTCCGCTCCGGCAATATCTGGCAGCGCTACTCGTAGACGGCCGCGAAGGTCTCCACCCATTTGAGTCCGTCCTTGACGACCATGGTGTCGGCCGCGTATTTGATCCCGGGCCCGGACCACTCGCTGAATGCGGCATCGCCCTCGTACTGCTGCTTGTCGAAGGTCAGCCCGGCACGGACCTCGGCGGGCAAGACGTTCGCGAACACATAGGCGTAGAAGTCGCGAATATTGTCCGAGCCCTTGATGATTCCGCTGCCACTGATCATGAAGGCGTCCGGGTGGAAGTCCTTCATCAACCCGTCCAGATCACCCGCCTTCCAGTACTCGAGGTGCTGTTGAAACAGTTCCTTGGTGCGCTCGCTGCTCATGGCCATCGACCTTCCCTGGGGCGCGTCGACTGCCTGCATGTATGTGCTGAACCGAATTCCTGGGGTGTGTGCGGGCTACGCCGCGCTGATTCCGATCGAACACGACCCCGGCGTAGCGTCATTTCGTTCGTAGGTTGCGCCCCGAAGGAGGTCCGCGGGTCGATCGACGCGCAGCCGGTTCCCTACTCGATACCCGAACCGTCAGGTGTGGCGGCCGCATGGGATTGGCATCAAATTGGCATCACGACGCAACGCGACCCGTCGACAGGCAAGGTCGATACCGAGTGGCACACCCGGACTGGCGAAATCTATTGCTACCAGGTGTGTCCAGGCCGCCGTCGTCAGCGAATTGGTGAAAGGAAACGCGAAATGAGAAAGTGCCCGGAGCTGTCGCAGGCGGTATCGGCCTCGCCGACGTGCCTGCGATGGGCCGACCGGATCACGCGGGCGCACCGGAGATCTACGGCTACATCCATTCGGGTGCTTCACCGGACGACCGCTGTATGTGGTGGCGAACGGCATGCCGACCGGCAAACGCCCGACCGCGTGCCGACGGCCACACCCGGGCCGTGGTCCTGCGGGGGGAACGACTACTGGCTGCGCCGTGCGAAGGCCGACGGCATGGATGTCCTCGGATGCACCTATTGGCGCATCACCGACAACTACGAATGGCGCTCCTGCGGTCCATGTTGGTCGCGCCCGATGGACAGCTGCGCTGATCCGGTCACGGTGCCGCGCTGAGGTTTTCGCACGGAATCCTGCGACAAGGGGAGGCCGCCGGGAATTGGGCAAATTCGAGGGCGGCCTCCCGTCATCAGGGTGGTGGACGAGCACGACTCGGGCACAGGACCGAAGACGACATCCTCATGCCGGACGCGTCATGGGAGGGCGTGGTCAGTTCCGGGAGGCCCAGCGGCGCAAGGCCCGGCGCATGGACGCGGTGTCGGCGTAGCCGAGCAGCGACGCCTGCTCGCCCCGCGTGAGCGAGGCAGTGGCAGCGGCCTGCAGGCGGCGATGCCGGGCACGCTCGAGTTCGCGCCGCCAGGTGGTGCCGCCGTCGGCGAGCCGGCGTTGCAGGGTGCGCGGACTCACCGCCAGCCGCCGCGCCACCAGCTCCAGCGTGGCGTTTCCTTCGGTCAGCGCGGAATCCACCTCGCGTTCGAAGCGATCGGTCCACTGTGTGGGCCGGAGCGGCGGGGCGGGCAGGATCGCGGCATAGTGCCGCAGCATGGCGGCGAGGCTCGGATCGGCCGTGCGCAGGGGCAGCGCCAGATCGGCGCTGCGGAAGGTCATGGCATCGACCGGCGCGTCGAAATCGACCGGGCAGTCGAATATTTCGGAGTACACGCCGGAGTGGCGGGGTGGTGGGCAGCGGAATGACACCCGCACCGGCCGAATCGCCTGGCCGGTGAGCCGCCGTGCGCGGACGATTAGTCCGGAAAGGCCGAATCGCGCTGTCTCATAATATAATTCGACAGAGCTTCCGGTCGGCCCGGAGAACACGGTCTCCTGTTCGTTCGGCGTCCACAGGTCGAAACGAATATGCGAGCTGATCAACCCGACGTGCGGGCCGGTGTACAGCTGCATGGCTGCGCCGAGCGTGGGTGCGGTGGCGAACAGATGACCGAACAGGCCGTGCGTTCCCTGCGCGGAGGCGGCGGCGACGCGCAGAGCGATATCGGGGTCGTCGGTGGCATGTTCGAACGGCCGCCAGAGCCGCACGTAATCGCGCGTCGGAACGAAGGCATGCTGATCGGTCAGCACCCATTCGGGCAGCCCTGCCTGCGCCCGCGCCCGACCCCAGTATGCCGCGTCAGCCGGGTCGCATGCCAACCGCGGTCGGATTACGCAGCCGCGCAGCAGCATCCAGGCCGCAGGTTCGAGTTCTGGTCCCGCCGGTCAGAGCTTCCGGCGGCATCCGGCCGGGCGGGCCGGGCCGCGCACGCAGCCTCGGTGTGGTCCAGGGCGTAGTCCGTGATCGGGCATTCTCGTGCCGGATGCTGTGCGGCACCGTACAATTCGGCCGAAACGCGGGTCCTTCGCTCTCTGCTCGTTACGCCAACGATGACGTCTGTACGGTGCCGAATCAGGAGGAATTCTGTTTTGCTGCGCGAACGTGTCCGAAAACTGGTGGATTCAGCTAGGTTTCAGAAGTTCATCATCGCGATCATTCTCGTCAATGCGGTATCGCTGGGGGCGGAAACGTCCGAATCCATGATGGCCGCCGCCGGGGGATTGATTTCCTTCGTGGATTCGGCTGCCTTGCTGATCTTCGTCATCGAAATGGCGATGAAACTGTACGCCTATCGATTCGAGTATTTCCGCGACCCGTGGAACTGCTTCGATTTCGCGGTCGTCGGGGTGGCGCTGCTGCCGTCCTCCGGCGGTCTGTCGGTGTTGCGAGCCTTCCGTATTCTGCGCGCGCTACGGCTGGTCTCCGCCACGCCGAGCATGCGCAAGGTGGTGACGAATCTGCTCGCGGCCCTGCCCGGCATGGGCTCGATTCTCGGTCTGCTCGCCCTCGTGCTCTATGTCGCGGCGGTCATGGCGACCAAGCTGTTCGGCGCGGTGACCCCTGATTACTTCGGCAGCCTGGGCACCTCCATGTGGACCCTTTTCCAGATCATGACCGGTGAAGCCTGGCCCGATATCGCCCGCGAGGTCATGGCGGCGAAGCCCCTCGCCTGGATTTTCTTCCTCGGCTATATCCTGATCTCCACCTTCGTGGTCCTGAACCTTTTCCTCGCCGTCATGGTGAGTGCCGCCGACGAGGTTCGCGAGGACGAGAATCGCGAACGCCACGAGCAGGAGAACGCGGACGAGAACGCGGCCTTCGCAGCAATTCTCAGTGAATTGACGGCCCTGCGCGCGGAGGTCCGTACCCTGCGTCCCGCCCCGGCCGCCCGCAACGGCCACACCCGCCCGGACCCCGGCCGCCAGCTCAGTGACGCCGAGGTGGCTCAGGCCGTCCTGCTCTACCGCGGCGGCGAACCGATAGCGCGCATCGCCGATGCCCTCGGGGCCTCGCACGCCTCCATCCGCTCCGGCCTCCAACGCCGCGGCATCCGCCGCAACTGACCCGCTGGTTCCGGCTGTGCTGGGTACCCGATTCCCATGACCAGCACCCCGGAACCACTACCCACCCCGCCCGAAACCCGTCCGGCCCCGCCCCCGGCGCAGCCGCCGGCAGGCAGACCGCAAACCCCACCCCCGGAACCGCCTTCGGCCCAGCCACACCGGCGGACCCCCATCAAACACACCAGAACCGGCCGAGTCTGGCTGATCTTGGCCTCCGGGGCCCTGGTCCTCATCATCCTGTTGATCTTCATCCTGCAGAACCTGCAGCGCGTGGTGATCTCCTTCCTCGGCTGGGATTTCGAGTGGCCGCTCGGCGTCGCGATTCTCTTCGCGGCCATCGCGGGCACCCTGCTCATGGCTCTGGCCGGGGGAGCCCGCATCTGGCAGCTCCGCCGCAACGCCACCCCGAAGTAGCGGCGATGCGGCGCACAGCGACCGATGATTCCGAGCGACCCGTGTCGTCTGAAGTCCGGAACAGCCCATGCGCCGCGCATCGTTCGGCGGCCGGAACCGGAGGATCCCGTGTCGAATATCGCTGCGCGCGAGACCCTGTGGACGCTGGCGCACGCCGAGCGTGCCGCACTGGCGGAGGATCTCGCCCTCCTGGACGATCGGCAGTGGCGCGAGAAATCGCTGTGCGGCGACTGGGTGGTGGAGGACGTCGTAGCTCACCTCGTCGCCGGCGCGAGCACCGGCCGATTCCGCTGGCTGGCCAGCGTTCTCGGTGCGCGCTTCGACTTCGACGAGCACAACCGCCGCCTGATCGCCCGCCATCGTGGAGCCACGCTCGCCCAGACCCTCGACCGATTCGACGCGATCCGCACCAGCACGACCGCGGCCTCCGGCCACACCGCCGCCTGGCTCGGTGAAGTCGTCGTCCACGCCCAGGACATCCGCCGTCCGCTCGGCCTACACCGCACCCCGTCGATCGAGGCGTCCACCCAGGTCGCCCGCTTCTACGCGCAACGAGACTTCACCGTCTCCAGCCGAACCAGCATCGAGGGCCTGCGGCTCGAGGCCACCGACGGACCGTTCACCGCCGGGTCCGGCCCCCTCGTCACCGGAACCACCCTCGCACTGACCATGGCGATGGCCGGCCGATCAGCGTACTGCGCCGACCTGTCCGGCCCCGGGCTCACCACCCTCCGGGACCGGCTGGCCCCCTAGGAATTACGTGGTGACGACGAGTTTTCCGGTGGCCGCACCGGATTCCATGTAGGCGTGCGCCTTCGCGATCTCGTCGAGGGTGAAGCGGCGGTCGATCGGGACCGTGGCAGTGCCCGCCGCGACCGCGTCCAGGAAGCCCTGCAGGACGTGTGCGGGCAGGTCGTCGGCCTCGCCGCCGTAGGCGGTCAGGCGGACGCCGCGCGGCAGGTATCCGATGGGGTAGAAGTTCTCCACGATCCACTGGTTGGACAGCATGCCGGTGAAGCAGACGACGCCGTGAATTCTGGTGGCGCGCAGCGTATCCGGCAGGGTGGGGGTGCCGACGAGTTCGAGGGCGGTGTCGACGCCGTCGGGGAGCAGGGCGCGGACCCGCGTGGCCACCGCGCCGTCGTCGATGAGCACGTGATCCACGCCGAGGCGGGTGAGGGCCGCGGCTTTGGCGGGGCTGCGGGTGGTGGACAGCACGGTCATGCCGCGCTGTTTGGCCAGGACGGCGGTGGCCATGCCGACCGAGGAGGTGCCGCCGCGAATCAGAATCGACTGTCCGGGCCGGGCATCCAGGCCGACGGTGAGCGAACCGTAGGAGGTCTGCAGCATTTCCGGAATCGCGCCGAGGACGGCCCAGTCCAGGTCGCTGGTGAACGGAATCACCTGCGCCGCGGGCACACACGTGTACTCGGCGTAGCCGCCGTCGAAGGTGCGCCCCATGCCGCCCATCATGGTGGCCACCCGCTGACCGGGCGCGAACTCTCCGCCCGGCGCGGCGGCCACCTCGCCGACGGCCTCGATACCCGGCACGCGGGGGAACACGACGCCCTCGGCGAGCCCGAGCCGGGTGTGCAGTTCGGAGCGGTTCAGCCCGAACGCCCGGACCCGGATCAGCACCTGTCCGGGCGCGGGCCGGGGAATCGGCAGCGTGCGCAGCCGCAGGGCTTCGGGAGGCCCGGGAGCATCGAGCACCACGGCGCGCATCGTCTGCTCGGGTTCAGCCGTCATGAAATCCTGTAACGCCGTGTTCCCCGGCCGACATTCCGGGCCTTCACATTCGCAGGACCGCCTCGGTCTCGCCGTCCACGAGGTTGCCGGTGGTCTCGAACCCCAGCGACCGATAGAAGCCCTCGGGACTTCCGGGGCCGCGCACGTAGCTGGTGTAGAGCAGGGTGGTTCCGCGCTCCTTCAGCAGGGCGGCGAGCTGCTCGATGGTCTGCCGCCCGTATCCCTTTCCCTGATGCGGTCCGGCGATCATGAACCGCCACAGCGACACACCGGGCTCGTCGGCGTCCATCCCGAGTTCCAGCATCACGAAACCCACGGCCTGCTCATCCACGTAGATGGCCCGGAACCACGCCGCATCCGAGAAGTGCGCCTCGGCGATGGATATTCCGTTGTCCGCCACCACTTTCCGCTGATCACTCGACAGCGTGTCGCTCAGCTTGCACACCTCGTAGACGGTGTCCGCGGTGATCCGGCGCAGTTCCACCGTGCGCCCGTTCCCGGCTGCCGCGGCCGTCATCGCGGCGCTTTCGTGACGGTCAGCTCCGGCACCGGGCCGGTGTGGCGTTCGATCTCGACCAGCGACAGCTGGCCGGTGCAGCCCTGACTGAGCCGGGAGGTCCCGCGGTCGACGGTGAGCGCGTTGGGATTGCCGTGGCGGCAGAAGCTCGGATCGGCGGGGTCGGGGTCGTACCAGGCTCCGGTGGACAGCTGTGCCACGCCGGGACGCACCGCCTCGTCGATCAGGAGCCCGGCCAGGCAGCTGCCGCGATCATTGAACAGGCGCACGATATCGCCGGTGGACAGGCCGCGCGCCGCCGCGTCGTCGGGATGCATCCGGACGGGCTCCCGGCCCTGGATCTTCGTGGACTGGCTGTGCGCGCCGACATCCAGCTGGCTGTGCAGTTTGGTGCGAGGTTGATTGGCCACCAACTGGATCGGGAACCGCGCCGCCAGCGGGCTGCCGAGCCACTCCTGCGGCTCCCGCCACACCGGATGGCCGGGGCAGTCGTCGTAGCCGAAGCCCGCGATGGTCTCGGAAAAGATCTCGATGCGCCCGCTCGGGGTGGCCAGCGGGTGGGTCGCCGGATCGGCCCGGAAGTCGGCGAAGGCGATATGCTCCTCGTCCGCGATCGGCAGCTCGATTTCCGCACCCGCCCAGAAGGTTTCGAAGTCGGGCAGGTGGTGGCCGCGGGCGGTCAGGCGCTCGTGCCATTCGTCGTAGAGGTGCCGCAGCCACTGCTGCGCGGTGCGGCCCTCGGTGAATTCCTTGGCGAATCCCAGCCTTTCGGCGAGTTCGCCGAACATCCAGTAGTCGTCGCGGGCCTGGCCGTGCGGGGCGGTGAGCGCGCGCATCGGGAAGAAGAAGCGGTCGCCCTCGCCCGCACCGTAGTCGTCGCGTTCGATCGACATGGTCGAGGGCAGCACGATATCGGCGTGCCGGGCGGTGGCCGACCAGAACGGATCGTGCACCACCACGGTGTCCGGCCGGCCGAAGGCTTGGCGCAGCCGGGCCAGATTCTGGTGGTGGTGGAACGGATTGCCGCCCGCCCAATAGACCAGCCGGATATCGGGATACACGCGGTGCTCGCCGTTGTACTCGTACTCTGTGCCCGGTTGCAGCAGCATATCGGCGATGCGGGCCACCGGAATGTAGTCGCCGACGCCGTTGACGCCCTGCGGCAACCGGGGCGGCGAGGCGGCCCGCACGGCCAGGCCGACATTCGCGGCCGAACCGTAGCCGTGGCCGAAACCGCCTCCCGGCAGTCCGATCTGGCCGAGCATGGCCGCCAGCACCACGCCCAGCCACAGCGGCTGCTCGCCGTACTGCGCGCGCTGCAGGGACCAGCTCACCGTGATCAGCGTCCGGGTGCTCGCCATCTCGCGGGCGAGCTCCCGAATCCGTTGCGCGGGAACTCCGGTGAGCGTCTGTGCCCACTCCGGCGTCTTGGCCACACCGTCCGCCGCGCCGCGCACGTACTGTGCGAACCGCTGATAGCCGACGGTGTAGGCGTCGAGGAATGTGTTGTCCGCCAACCCTTCCGCGTCGAGGACCTGGGCCAGGGCGAGCATGAGCGCGGCATCGCTGCCGGGCCGGGGCGCGATCCACTCCGCCTGCGCCTCGCCCGGAATGTCGTCGCGCAGCGGGCTGATGGTGATGAACCGGCATCCGTTGGCCTGTGCTGCTTCGATCCAGCCGCGCGTATTGTGCCGGGACACGCCGCCCGGTGATACCGCCGAGTTCTTCGGCGACAGGCCGCCGAACGCGACGATCAACCGGGAGTGCTGCGCCAGTACCGATTTCGTGGTGGCGCGCGCCATGATCGTGCCCATATCGGCGAGCACATGCGGCAGCAGCACCGTCGACGCGCCCAGGCTGTAGCTGTTGCGATGCGACACATAGCCACCGAGGCAGTTCAGGAAGCGATGCACCTGGCTCTGCGCGTGATGGAAGCGCCCCGCGCTGGCCCATCCGTATGAGCCGCCGTACACCGCGCCCGCACCGTGGTCGCGGTAGACCCGGGTCAATTCACCGGCCAGCAGATCCAGCGCGGTCTCCCAGGAGACGGGGACGAACTCGTCGGCGCCGCGGGCCGCCGGGCCGGGGCCGCCCTCCAGCCATCCTCGGCGCACATACGGTTGATCGATGCGAGTCGGATGATGCTGTGCCGATGCCACATTCGTGATGAGCGGGGTGGGTTCCGGATCGCCGCGCCACGGCCGCACCTCGGTCAGTCGAGTGCCGTCGCTGGTCGCCTCGAATGCACCCCAGTGGGTGAGATGTGTCGCCATGAAGCCAACATAGCCCGACACCCACGGCTACGTCGCTGTGATTGTTTACTTATAAGTTATGGCGAAAAACGATCATAAACGATCATATCTGGCATAGTTCGGGACATGGGCAGCAGGCGTGGATTCTGGGTGGCGGCGCTCGTGGCGGTGATGGTCGCGACGATGTCGTGGTGGCCGATATCGGCCGCACGGGCCGAGCCGGTATGCGGTGGAGCGGTGACGATGCGGCCGGTGACCTTTCCCGTGGACGGAGAATTCGGCACCGGCCGCGTCTACGAACCGGCGGCCTGCGCGGGCGGGGAGCCGCGCGCGCTGATACTCGCCGTCCACGGCAATGGTGAAACCGCCTCGGAGGCGCCGGATCTGATGGAGGGCCTGGCCCGCCGCACCGGTGCGCCGGTGCTGACCCTCGACACCCGTGGCGGTGAAAGCGTGTGGAAGGCGGGGGAGTTCAACCTCACCGCCGGTGCGCACGATGTCATCGCCGCGGCCCGGTGGTATCGCGCCGAGCATCCGGCCATCGGCCGTACGGTGCTCTGGGGATGGAGTCAGGGCGGCGCGGTCACGGGTCTCGCCCTGGCGCAGGCTCCCGCCGGCCTGTTCGACTACTGGGTCGACAACTACGGCCCCAGCGATCTGCGGGCGCTGTGGTCGAGGGCGAATCTGCTCGGTCTGCCGGTTCGCGCCCAGCTCGAACGGGATGCCGGTGGCTGCGCGCCGGCCGTCTGCCCGCAGCCCTACCTCGACCGTTCGCTCGTCACCCTCGCGCCGACGCTCGAGGCGCGCCACATCGTTCTCGTGCACGGGCTCTACGACTTTCTGATTCCCTACCAGGCGTCGGTCGATCTGCGTGACGCGCTGATCGCGGCGGGTAAGCCGGTGTCCTTCTATACGGTCGTCACCGGCCGCGAGAATCACGGCATCGTGCTGCCGGGCATGCACGGCATCGGCCCGGCCTGGTTCCAGGGCATGTGTGCCGTCGAGCGGCTGCTCGCGGGAACCGAGCCTCTCGGCGGCCCGGTGCTCGAGTACCGCACCGATGTCCTCGCCGGTGTCGACACCGCGCCTGCTCCGAGTTCGGCCTGCGCGGTGTGAACCGCCCACGGTAGGCCGATCAGGAATCTGAAACAAGGATAATTCTGAAAACCCTGCGAAATTGCGCCGCGATGGCGAGAATTGGCCACGGCGACACAGCGGGATCGGGTACCTGCGGGGCCGCCACCCAAACCCCTTCGGCACCTGAGGAATTGGCGAATGAGCAGGCTGGCGACTTCGGTCACGGCGGCATTGGTTGTGGCGATTGTGACGAGCTGGACCACGGTGGTCGGCGACGCGCGGGCGGACACGGCCCGGACGCAGCCCTGCACCCGATACACGGCGATCCTGGCCCCGGGAACCTGGGAGACGCATATCGACGCCGACCCGGCGGTGCCCGTCGGCATGCTCCGGCCCCTCGGCGACGGCCTGCAATGGCAGTTCGGCCGCGACATCACCGTGCTCTACGCGCCCTATGCCGCAAGCGCATTCGACCAGGGCCTGACCTACGCGGAGTCGCTGAGCACCCTCGAAGCCACCCTGCACCACATGGTGGCCACCCTGTGCGGCTCGACCCGGGTCGTCCTCGCCGGCTACAGCCAGGGCGCCGACGGCATCGGCGACCTCGCCACCGAGATCGGCAACGGCGCGGGCCCGATCAGCGCCGACCGAGTGGTCGGCGTCGGCCTGCTCGCCGACCCGCACCGCGACCCGGACACCACCCTCTCCCTGGGCAACCCGCAACCCGGCGACGGCATCGCCGGAGCCCGCAGCCAGGACTTCGGCGCCCTCACCGAGCGCGTCCGCACCCTCTGCGCCGACGGCGACCTCTACTGCTCCCTCAATGCCACCGCCTCCCCGTTCCTCTCGGCACTGGGCAAGGTCCTCAGCGGCGATCCCGCCCCGATCGCCTATCTGATCCCGGCCTACACCGACCCCGGCACCCTCATCGAGCAGGCCGTCACCGTCGGCGCGGGCTGGGCGGCCACCGCCGCCAACCTGCCCACCATCCTGGAGGGCCTCGACACCCTCCCGCGCCTGCTCACCTCCGGGGACATCGCCGCCGCCCATCAGATCGCCAGCGGCTTGAACGCCGCCCTGTCCCCGATGGTGCAGGCGGCCGCGAGCGTCGATCTCACCCTCGTCGCCTCGGTGATCCGGGCGGCCGCCGCCGTGGACCCGTCCGGCTGGACCTCCGCCGCCAGCGTGATCGCCGACGCCCTCGCCTACGTCGACATCCAGCGCATCGCCTTCACCGCCGGTCACATCCAGGAAACACTCTGGCGCACAATGGAATCGCTCACGCGCAACGACCATCTCCAGGCCGCCGCCGAACTCGCCGTCCTCACCCCGTCGGTCTTCGACCTCGCCGACGCCACCCTCGGCCCCCTGCTCACCGCCGTGCGTGGCGACCTGGCCCTC
The DNA here is from genome assembly GCF_016741815.1 of Nocardia acididurans. Taxonomy (GTDB): domain Bacteria; phylum Actinomycetota; class Actinomycetes; order Mycobacteriales; family Mycobacteriaceae; genus Nocardia; species Nocardia acididurans. The sequence continues at coordinate 61,285 of NZ_JAERRJ010000002.1, read as the reverse complement.
GCCGTCGACACGCTCCTCGATATCGGCGGTCCGGAAAGTATCGACGAACTGGTGCAACTCGCTCGTCAGGGCGCTGCCCTCGCCTCCTTCTACGGCTCCAACGCCCACATCGACTACGCCGAGGACGTGCAAACCCTGCTGGGCTTCCTCCGCACCCAGGTCGCCTCATAGCCCCTGCGCCGCACGGTGATCCGCCTTCTCGGTCAATGCCAGCGCAGCAGTTCGGCGACGGGCAGTCTGCCGGTGGGGATGGCCGAGGGGGACGGTGCCGGGGCGGGGTAGCCGAGCGCGATGGCGTGGCGGGGGAGCCAGGTGCCGGGGAGCTCGAGCAGCTGCGCGACGCGGGTGATGTTGTCCTGGGGGTGAAAGGTGGTGGGGCAGCTGGCCAGGCCGAGTTCGTGGGCGGCCAGGCAGAGTGATTGGGTTACCCGGCCCATATCGAAAAGGGTGTCGCTGAAAGTGTTTTCGGTGGAGGCCAAGACGAGGACCACCGGGGCTGTGGCCAGGTGCAGAGCGTAAGCGCCGCAGTGGCTGAGGGCGGTGCGTGCTTCGGGGGTGGTGACCGCGACGAAGCGCCAGGGCTGGCGGTTGCGGGCCGATCCGGTCCAGCGGGCCGCGGCGACGATCCGCTCGACGAGTTCGCGAGGGACCGGATCGGCCCGGTAGTGGCGGACAGCGCGCAGGGACATGAGGGATTCGTGCACCGCGGCGATCCTAGTGGCGCGTCGTGGTGGCGAGTGTGACGGTTGCCGACATGGCAATCTTCTAGCAAACGTCAGCTGGTGGTGGCCCACCCGGATCGATTAGTGCGAAAGCTGGACTTTTGCGGGATCCATGGCGTCTGTCACATCCCGCTTGCTGCCTTTCCTGCCGTGGTGGAGGATTCAACATCCATTGCTAAAAGTTAGCCACTGGCGAACTGGGAAGTGGGCACAGTATGCGAACCACCTTCATTTTCGGTGCCGCGACGGTAGTCGCCGCAGCCGCGTCGGCGGCAGCTCTCAGTGCGGGAACCGCCTCGGCCGCGCCCGGCTCCGCTGTGCTGGGCGGCAGCTCCGGCATCGTCCTCGGCGGTGCCACCTCCTGCTCGCTGACCTCCATCGGCACCGACAACGCGGGGAGACTGGTCGGTCTGACAGCGGGGCACTGCGGCCCGGCCGGCACCGCGGTGAGCGCCGAGGCCGCGCCCGGAGCGGGCGTGATCGGTACCGTCGCCGCCTCCGACGGCGGAACCGGGTTGGATTACGCGGTCATCGAATTCGATCCGGCGCGGGTCACTCCGGTGCGCACGGTCGGCGCCACGACCATTGCCGGACTCGCGGGCCCGCCCGCCCCCGGTGGCACCGTATGCGGCAACGGCCGCTCCAGCGGTTTCGACTGCGGTGTGGTCTGGGGCACCGTGGACGGTCGCGAGATCAACCAATCCTGTTCGCAGCCAGGGGATTCCGGCGGCCCGGTCACCGTCGGCGATCAACTCGTGGGAATGAATCAGGGCCGGCTGGCCGGCCTCGGCGGAATCCGCTTCAACGTGCCCTGTGTCGCCGCCGCGTTCCCCGTGCATTCACCGGCCTACTTTCAGCCCATCGGCCCGATCCTGACCGCGATCGACAACTCCGGCGGAGTCGGAGCCGGTTTCCGCCCCATCTGATCCTCTCCTGCACGCGCGCCGGTTGCGTTGTGCCGAGCGGTTTTCCACCGGAGTTGTCCGGCAGATAGCGAGAGTCGAAGACCTGCTGTTTGAAACCCCTCGGTTCCTGGGCGGGTGCGTCTAGCCTGAGCATGTAGCTTTGTGTCGATCAGTCGATTGAAGTGGTGCTCGGATGGATGGAGATCTCTCGCTGGACCAGCCTCATACATCGCGCGTGTACGACTATTTTCTCGGCGGCAAGGACAACTACGAGGCCGATCGCAAGGCCGCGGAGGAAATCTTGAAAGCGTGGCCGGATATTCGTACCGCCGCGCGGATCAACCGTCAGTTCATGCAGCGCAGCACCCGCTATGTGGCCGAGGCCGGTATCCGCCAGTTCCTCGACATCGGCACCGGCATCCCCACCGAACCCAACCTGCATCAGATCGCCCAGGAGATCGCCCCCGACTCCCGGGTCGTCTACGTGGACAACGACCCGATCGTGCTGGCGCATGCCCGCGCCCTCATGACGGCCAGCGACCCCGGCGTCATGACCTACATCGACGGCGACGTCACCGACCCGGCCGCCATCCTGGAGGCGCCCGAACTCGCCGCCACCCTGGACCTCTCCCGGCCGGTCTCGCTGAGCATGATCGCGGTCCTGCATTTCGTCGAGGCCAGCGTCCCGGAGATCCTGAAAGCCTTCCTCGACGCCCTGGCCCCCGGATCCTTCCTCGTAATCTGCGCCATCACCGCCGATTTCGCCCCCGACCAGGTGCTCTCTGCCCAAGACGTCTACCGCGTCCGCAAACTCCCCGCCCAGGTCCGCACCCACGACGAGGTCGCCGGCTGGTTCACCCCCCTCGATCTGCTGCCCCCCGGCGTGGTCCCCCCGCACCGCTGGCCCCTGGGCGATTCCGCCGACTTCCCCGCATCCTTCGACAGCAAGGTCTCCTGCTGGTCCGGCGTAGGCCGCAAACCCTGATCGAGCGAGTGCGATACTCCTGGGGCTAGCTCGGTTGTCGGTACGGAACGAAGGAGTTGGGTTATGGGTGGGTTTACTGTGGCGGAGGCCAAGGCGGTATTCGCGAAGGTCGATGTCAACAGTGACGGCTTCATCACCCTCGAGGAGTACACGCAGGCGGTTGAGGCGTATGGGTTTTCGAACGAGGATGCCCGGAAGGCCGCGTTGGCGATTCTGGCGAAGGCGGATTTGAACGGGGACCAGAAGATCAGTCTCGAGGAGTTTTTGACGCTGGTCAGCTGATCGGGTGGAGGGGTCCGCGCACGGGGTTCGGTGTGCGCGGATCTCTCGTGTGATGTGGAGGAGTGCAGCACCGTCGCCGCGACGGCCGGCCGAATTCGCCGGTCCGGTAGCGGGATTCGGCTACTTGGCGATCGCCTTCTGGCCGGTGGGCGCGACCGCGAACCAGGTGCCGCCGACGCCCTGCCCGAGCAGGTCGCCCGCCTTCTGATCCTTCGAGAAGTAGTAGACGGGCCAGCCGCCGACGGTGATCTGGCAGGTTCCGTCGGGCCGCTCGATGAAACCCGCCTGGGCCGGGTCGATTCCGTCCACATACAGCGCCTGCCCGCTCGCGACCAGCAGCGGCGGCCAGGTGACGGCGCAATCGCCCGCGCAGGTGGACTTCGACGGATCGGCGGTGTCCTTGTCGAACCGGTACAGCGAGCGCCCGCCACCGTCGGTGACGCGCTGCCCGACGGTCGGATCGGTGACGACGCGCAGCTGAACGGCCTCGGTGCCGTGCGGGGTGATGCCGGAGTAGATCTTCAGCCAGCCCTGTGTCCGAACCGGTTGCGCCTGAATCGAAACCGGCTGATTCGCGGGTGCGGCGAGCGCTGCGGGCAGCGACTGCACCGCCGTGGGCAGAGCCAGTGCGTTGGACGCGGCGAACGCTACAGCGGTCGCACCCAAGATCATGCGCAAACGGGACACGGTTTCCTCCGGGTGACGGATGTCGTTGTGATGCCGCCAATTGTTCGGTGCACCGCGTGAAGCGTCCGTTCACGCACCGACATTCGGAGTGTGTCCGCGCCGACACACCGCTCAGCGCGGAATCGGCGGACCCGGGTCCAGCCCCATGGCTTCCCGGGCCTTGCGAATGAAATACAGTCCGCCACGCGCGGTTTCGCGCGCGACGCGCACCTGCCCGAGGGTGGTGGCGGAGGCCAGCTGGGTGCGGGCGACGGTCATCCGGTCGACGGCCTCACCGAGCGCGTTCAAGGCGGTGTCGTTGTCGGGGTCGAGCTGCATGAGTTCGCTGCTCATCCGATCGAGGTAGCCGCGCACCTCGCCCTTGGCCGCGGCGACGCGGTCGGCGTTTCCCGACCACTCCCGCGAAATCCACCACGCGACGAATATCAGCAAGCCCGCGACCAGGAGGAACAACAGTAGGCGACCCACACCTCCAGCTTAGGTGCGAATTGCCGGGAGGCTGGGCACCGCGGTGTCGCGGCGTGGGATCGTGGCCACGATCACGGGCACAGCGTCGAGGTCGTCGCGAGGCCCTGGAACAGTGCCATCGCGCCGAACAAGAGCAGCAGCATCACCGCGGTGACCGCGGCGCCGATCGTGATCGCCTGCCAGACCGGATGGTTGTCCGACGGTGAGGTCATGCTGTTCCTCCCACGTGACTCGGCTCCTGCGACCGATCATTCGGGGTGATCGCCGCCGGGGCCTCATCCGCTGGGGATGAAATGTACAAGGCTCGGGGCCGCAGATCATCGAATCTACGACCCCGAGCCGGATTGCGTGGGCTATTTCAGCGCGGCGAAGAAGCCACGGATATCGGTGGCGAGCAGATCGGGCACCTCGTAGGCCGACCAGTGCCCGCCCTCGGCGTACTCGTTCCACTGCACGATATTGGCGTGATCGCGCTCGGCGAACTTGCGCGGCGGCTTGTAGTCGTAACCGAAGGAGGCCAGCCCGATCGGAACCGTGGTCGGCTCGGAAGCGTGTACGCCCTTGGCGTTTTCGTAGTAGAACCGCGCCGAGGACGCCGAGGTGTTGGTGAACCAGTAGATGGCGACATTGGTGAGGATCTCGTCGGGATCGAGCGCGCCCAGCAACTGTCCGCTCCATGCCAGCTGCCCGGCGGGGGAGTCGGAGAGCCCGGCGGCGATGGTGCTCGGCTGGGCGCGCTGGGTGAAGTCGTGGATGGAGTGTTCCAGGAACTTCTGCCCGAACTGGATGTAGGCGAGGTCCTGCTCGCTGAGGCCGTCGAATTCGCCCTCCTCACCCTTGGGGAAGGCGAAGATCTGGGTGACGTGCACGCCGATCACCGCCTCGGGTGCGAGGCGGCCCATTTCGGGGGAGACGATGGACCCGCCGTCATTGCCGTGCACCCCGTACCGCTCGTAGCCGAGGCGGCGCATCAGCTCGACGTAGGCGGCGGCCATGCGCTCGGGCGTCCAGCCGATGTCGGTGGTCGGGCCGGAGAACGCGAAGCCCGGGTACGACGGGATGACCAGGTGGAAGTCGTCGGTGAGCCGCTCGACCAGGCCCAGGTATTCGACGAACGAGCTGGGCCAGCCGTGGTTCAGCATGAGCGGCGTGGCCTCCGGGTTCGCCGAGGGCACGTGGATGAAGTGGATGGTCTGCCCGTCGATCTCGGTGAGGTAGTGCGGGAACTCGTTGAGCTTCTTCTCCACTGCGCGCCAATCGAATTCGTCGCGCCACCGCTGGATGAGCGGCTTGACGAATGCCCCCGGCACGCCGTACTCCCACCCCGGCGGGACCGGGATGCCGAGGTCGACCTTGCCGGCGAAGCGCTCGGCGGGCAGCTCGGCGGCGAACCGGGTGTGGGTGAGGCGGTAGGTCAGGTCGTCGAGGTCGGCCTGCGGGATGTCGATGCGGAAGGGGCGGATATCGGACATGGCGTGCTCCTTCGGAGGCAGTGCGGGGTGTTCCGCTCTGCCTACGACAGTATCGGAACAAAGCATTCCGTTCCAGTCTTTTCCGCATCCAGTTTTCCGCAGAGGGCAGCGTGACGGGATCAGTGCAGTGCCAGGCTCCCCACGAGTACCCGGAAAACCGCAGCCTCCCAGGGGGTTTCCTCCGCGCCGCTGAGAATCGCGTCCAGTAGCGGTGCACGCGCCAGACTCCCGGCACCGTGGTGCCCGGTGGCCCGCGCGCTGGCCATCACCGCCTGAATGACCAGCGCGTACGCCTGCGGCCTGGTCACGGCGACCACCCCGCCCGTCGCTTCGAACTTCACCAGCAGCCCCTCGACTGCCTCGATCACCTCGCACAGTACGCGGAGCTCGATCTCGCGCATGGCGTCCATCGTGGGTACCTCCCGTGATTCGGGAATCGAACGAACGGTGCTGACCGGACAGACGCAGCACACCACCGGGGGTGCGCCGGATAAGTGGAATCTGAATATTCAGATGAGTTCATTCGAAACGCCAAGATGCGATTCGGTTTCGAGGTACATAGGTAGGCAGATTCCGCTCGATCCGGCATTCACAAATTCGGGAGCGATTCATGGCCGAAAGGGAAGACGGCACCCCGCCGACACTGCTGCGACGGCAGCTGGGGAGGTTTCTGCGCGAGGCTCGCGAGGGCCGGGGCCTGTCGATTGCCAATGCGGCCAAGGAAGTTCAGTTGAGCTTCAATGCGCTGCAGCGTCTGGAGACCGGCCGCACCGTGAATCCGCGACGGCAGGATGTGCGTGAGCTCTGCTCGCTGTACGAGGTCGGCGACGAACAATCGGAGCAGGCGGTCGGTTTGGCGTCGCGTGCGGCTGCGGCCAAGGGCGAGAGCGGAGTCACCTCCCTGGGCGGGTTGTTCTCCGATGCGTTCAACATGTACGTCAGCATGGAACGTGCGGCCCGAAAGATGGTGACGTACCAGGAGTTGGTGCCGGGCCTGCTGCAGACCGCTGCCTATGCGCGCGGACTGATCAGCGCATTCCTGGTCGACGGCAACCACGAGGACATCGAGCGGCGCGTGGAGATCCGAATGGAGCGGCAGGTGATCGTCACACGCAAGGCGCGACCGCTCGAACTCGAGATCCTGCTGCACGAGTCGGCGCTGCACCGGGTGATCGGCGGACCGAAGGTAATGGCTCGTCAGCTCCGGGAGCTCGCGGAGATCGGTAAACGGCCCAATGTGTCGCTGCGGGTGCATCCCTTCTCTGCGGGAACGGTATGGGGTTTACCCGCAACGCCTTTCGTCCTTCTCGACTTCGGCACCGACAACCGGGGAGAACCGCTCGAGCCTCCGATCGTCTACCTTGACGGTGCGATGAGCAGCGATCTCTACATCGAGAAGCGCGATGTCGTCGAGCGCTACCATGAGTTCTCCGAGGCCTTGCGGCGCACAGCTCTGGACGAGATGAGCACGCGAGATCTGTTGCGGCGGGCGGCAAGGAGATTCGACAGTGAAGGCTGAACCGTCGGAAGGTCGCTGGTTCAAGAGCTCCTACAGCGAGACCAGCGGTCAGTGCGTGGAAGTCGCCTTTCTGCATGGTGGTCTGGTCGGGGTGCGGGATTCGAAGAATCCTGGTCCCGCACTGGTGTTCACCGCCGCCCAGTGGGATGTGTTCGGGGCGGCGGTGTGTGGGGACAGGTTCACCTGTTCTTGAGGAGTTCACGCAGGGCGTCGTGGGGTAGCGCGGGGGAGCGGTGGCCGTCGCGCCCGACCATGTCGGTGTTGACCACCAGGGCGTTGAGCACCGATTCTTCGACCGCTTCGACTACCGCCGCATAGAGGGAATCCATGCGGTTCCAGGGCATTCGGGTCGAGGTGATGAGCTCCGGGGTGGCGGTGCGGGGGAAGGCGGTGTCGGAGGGGTGGTCGTTGGCGGTGGAGAAGGCCAGGAACAGGTCGCCGGAGAACAGGCTTCCGGTGGTGCCGGAGCGGGCCAGGCCGAAGGGGACGCGGCGGGCCATGGCCGTGCACTGCAGCGGATCCAGCGGTGCGTCGGTGGCCACCAGGGCGATGATCGACCCCGCGCCCCCGGGCGCTGCCGGGGAATCATGGTGCAGGGGTGTGGATTCCATGGGGTTCTCGACCTCGAGCTCGAGGCCCACGCGGCGGCCACCGATGGTCAGCTCGCGGCGGGAGCCGAAGTTGGCCTGGACGAAAACGCCTACCGTGTAGGTGGTTTCGCCCAGCTCCACCAGTCGCGACGCGGTGCCGCTGCCACCCTTGAAGGCGTAGCAGTTCATCCCCGTCCCGCCGCCCACCGACCCTTCGGCCAGTGGACCCGACCGCGCCGAATCCAGCGCGCGGGCAACGATTTCCGGGGTGACGTGTTCGCCGTTGATGTCGTTGAGATACCCGTCCCAGGTCTCGGCGCACACCGGGAGCAGCCATTCGCGGGCGATGGCGGGATGGGTGGTGTTGATCCAGCGCACGGACCCGGTATGGCACGCGCCCACCGCATGGGTGTTGGAGATGGTGACGGGCGTGCTCAGCTGACCCACCTCGTCGATCCAGGCAGTGCCGGTCATCTCGCCATTGCCGTTGAGCGCGTACCGTCCTGCGGCGCAGGGGCGTCCGACTCCGGCGCGCCCGCGCGCCAGAACCGCGGTGACGCCCGTGCGCACCGGCCCCTCGCCCACTCGCAGCGGTCCCTCGCCGCTGATCAGCGTGACGTAGCCGACCTCCACGCCGGGCACGTCGGTGATGGCGTTCCACGCCCCCGGGCGCCCCGCCGGAGCGATGCCCAGGGCGCGGGCCCGGGGGCGGCCGTCGGGCGAGAATACTTGCGGCTCGGTCATTTACGCCTCTTCCTTCGGGAGTTCGATAGCAGGACAGCGGGTAGCCGTGCGGGCGTAGGAGCGGATGAGCGCGGCGGCGCGCGGTTTGCTCATGGCGCGATTCAGGGCCATGACCACATCCGCCTCCATCGTTCCCGGTCCCGACGAAGCCGATCGCTCCCGGTATCCCCAGCAGCTCGCCCGCGCACTGGGTATGGGCGAGAACATCCTCATCACGCTTTCCGCGGTGACGCCGGCGTCGAGCGTGTTCATCATCATTCCGGTGTCGGTCTTCGTGGGTCTGTGCTACGCCGAACTGGCCACCGCCTACCCCATCGCGGGCGGCGAATACACCTGGGTCGCACGGCTGCTGGGACGGCCCAACGGATTCGCCGTCTTCGGGCTGACGCTGGTGAACGGGTGCTCATCATCTCGGTCATCGCATTGGGGACCGGCCACCCGCACCCTCGGCCTGGTGGTGTTGATCTGCCGTGGACGACGGCCGGATGTCCGGAAATCCTAAATCCTTGTCCGCGTGAGGGCTGACCCTCCACGTTGCCCGGATCGTAGGTTCGTGGTGCTGGTTTCGTTTCTCTGCTGGTTGGAGGCTGTGATGCCCATCGTGAACGATGTGATCGCGCGGGTGAACTCGTTCGTGGCGGCCGCGCCCATGGCGCCGGTATCCGTGGACCCGCTGAATATCCCGATTCCCGAGGTCGTGGATCTCGGCGCGGCGATCACCACCTTGGATCGGGTGCACAGCGCGCCGGGCGGGCCGGGCGCGGCGGTGCGGATGGCGCGGAGCGCGGCGGGGGAGTTCCGGCGGGAGTTCGCCGCCACCGGGACGGTGGAGCAGGCGGCGACCCATGATCTGGTGACGCTGCCGTATCCGACGAAATTCGGGTTGTGGCGAGCGTCGGTGACGCCGACGCCGTTCCTGTTCATCACGAATCGGCTGGTGATCGTGCGCTGGACCGAGGCGGGCGGGCGGGTGCGGACCCTGCTGTGGGAGCCCAGCGATGTCGAACTCGACGGCAACACACCGTATTTCGCGGCGCTGGCCCGCCGGACACCGGAGATCGTGCTGGGGCAGATGCTGCGCGAGCACGCCACGGTCGCCGAACGGGTCGCGCAGGCGGGGATCGATCCGGCGGAGGTCGACTATCTGGCCTTCGACCACCTGCACACCCAGGATGTGCGGCGGTTGATCGGGACGGTGCGGCCGCAGGCCGACATCTCGCCGGAATCCGCTGTGCCCGCGCTGTTTCCGAATGCGCGCCTGGTGGTGCAGCGGGACGAGCTCGAGGCGATGCGGGATCTGCATCCGCTGCAGCGGCCGTGGTATCAGCCGGAGACGTTCGTGGATCTGGATCCGGCGCGGATCCTGCCCATCGACGGGGATCGGTTGCTCGCACCGGGTGTGGCGATCGTGCGGACTCCCGGACACGCGACGGGGAATCAGACGCTGGTGCTCAATACCGATTCCGGGATCTGGGCCATGTCGGAGAACGTGATCGCCGCCGAATGCCTCACGCCCCAGCACAGTCGGATTCCCGGGGTGGCGGGGTGGGCGTCCGCGTGGGGGCAGGAGTTGATTCTCAACGCGAATACGCTGGAATCGACGGCGCAGCAGTACGCCTTCTGTGTGGTGGAGAAGACGCTGGTGGATCGGTCGCAGGCCGATGAGCGGTTCCTGCAGTTCTTCCCGACCAGTGAGCTGACCGCGAGCCGATACGCTCCGGGCACGCGGCCGACGTTCAGCCACGGCAGCCTGCGACAGGGCGTGTGATGCGCGTATTCATCACGGGGGCACGGGGATTCATCGGGCGGACGCTGGCCGAGCGGTTGCGGGCGCGGGGGGACGAGGTGTGCGGGGTCGATCTCGTGGCAGATCCGCACGTCGACGTGGTGGCTGGTGATATCGGTGCGGCGGGGGCGTGGCAGGACCATGCCGCCGGGGCGGAGGTGGTCGTCCATACCGCGGCGGTGGTGTCCAACGCCGAGGACATGGCGGCGCAGTGGCGGGTCAATGTGGTGGGTACCCGCCATGCCCTCGACGCGGCCAAGCGCGGGGGCGCAGGGCGTTTCGTGCAGTTGTCGTCGGTGCGGGCGTTCTCGGACACCGGGTTCCCGGACGGGGTCACCGAGGACCACCCGGTGCGGCCGGATGGAAATCCCTACGTGGACACCAAGATTGCCGGGGAGCAGGTGGTGTTGCAGGCGCACGCGGCGGGGGAGATCGCGGTGACCGTCATCCGGCCGGGTGATGTCTACGGTCCGGGGTCGCGGCCGTGGACCGTGCTGCCCGTCGAGATGATCAAGGCCGGGCGATTCGCGTTGCCCGCCATGGGAAATGGTGTTTTCAGCCCGGTCTATGTGGATGATCTCGTGGACGGCATCCTGCTGGCCGCCGTGCATCCGGACGCGGCGGGGCAGGTGTTCACGCTCAGCGGTGGCGCCGGCGTGCCGTGCAAGGAGTTCTTCGGCCACTACTACCGGATGCTCGGGCGGCGCGGGCCGGTGCTGCTACCCTCCTCGGCGCTGATTCCGGCGTCCGGGGTGGTGGCGGGCCTGGCCCGGCTGGCCCGGGTGAAGACCGAGCTCAATCCGATCAGCCTGCGCTATTTCACCAGGACGGGAACGTATTCCATAGCCAAGGCGCGCCGGGTGCTCGGCTACGAGCCCGCCGTCGATCTCAGCGCGGGGATGGACCGGACCGAGCGCTGGCTGGCGGCGCGGGGCGTGCTGGGGGAGTAGCGGTCCGGGCGTAGGCGCTCGGCGATATGCCGCCCTTCCAGCGTTTGAACGCGGCGGTGAAGCTGGGCGTATCCGTATATCCCAGGCGGCGTCCGACCTCGCCGACGCTGAGAACGCCCGCGGTCAACAGTTCTTCGGCGAGGGTCTCGCGCACCTCGTCGAGCAGGCGGCGGTAGGACGTGCCCTCCTGTTCGAGGTGGCGGCGCAGGGTTCGCGAACTCATATGCAGTGCGGCGGAGACGGTTTCGATATCGGGTAGCCGTCCCGGCTCGGCGGTGAGCAGTTCCCGCACCCGGCCCGCGTATCCCGACTGGGCGCGATACTGTTCGAGCAGCAGCCTGCACTGCTCCTGGAAGTTGGCGGCGGCGTACGGATCCGCCTGCGGCAGTGGCAGATCGAGGATCGCCGGATCGAATTCGATGAAGTTCGCCTCGGCGTCGAAGTTGGGCGGCGGCCCGAACGCCAGGTACGGCTCCAGTGTCGGCGGCGCGGAATGCGCGAAGGACGCCCGCCCCCACAGCGCCGGGACCGAGGTGATCTGGCGGGCCAGATTGGCGGTGGACGCCGTCTCCCGTTCGACGAAGAAGCGGCGCAGATCGGCGGGCAGATGCGCCGCGTCCAGATAGAGCCGGGTGTGTCCGCCCTCGCTCGCCAACGACATCCGGGTGAACGCGAATGTCAGGTCCACATAGCGTAATCCGACCTCGATGGCGGCCCGCAGGGTCGGACAGCTCGACAGCGCCAGACCCCACACCCCGTGCGTGGTCACGTGGTAGCGGGCTCCCGCCTCGACCCCGAGTGTCGCCGAATCTGCCACGGCGCCAATCAAATTGCGAACGATCCGCATCTCCTGCGCGCCGGTTACGGAGGTCTGTGGCTGGCTCAGCGCCTCGAACGCGAGCCCCGTATCCCGCAGCATCACCTCGGCCGGCACCCCGTGCTCGGCTCCGAGATTCGTCAGCAGCAGGGCACTCGCCGGCGGGCGCCGCAAATCCAGCGGCAACATCGCGCGCACCCACCTCCTGTCCGAATATCCTAACGATCTGTCCGCACGGGAACTCACACCCGCGCGCCTTCCCGGCATACATTTCTGCGAACCGCCGATCGCAGGAGCGCCATGAAGAAGCCGACAGCAGGACGAGTAGTCGCCATCACCGGCGGCGCGGCAGGCATCGGCCGCGCCATCGCCGAACACCTCGCCCGCGCCGGAGCCCGGGTAGCCATCGGCGATCGCGACGCGGCCGCCGCCGCCCGCACAGCCTCCGAACTGCCCGGCCAAGTCGCGGCCTTCCCCCTCGACGTCACCGACACCGCCTCCTTCACGACCTTCCTGGAGTCGGTCGAATCCGAACTCGGCCCGATCGACGTCCTCATCAACAACGCGGGCGTCATGTGGGTGGGCAGCTTCGACGCCGAGCCGGAAGAAGCGATCCACCGCCAACTCGCGGTGAACCTCCACGGCGTGATCCGCGGCACCCAACTCGTCACCCCCGCCATGCGCGCCCGAGGCTCCGGCCACATCATCACCATCGCCTCCGCGGCCTCGAAGGTCTCACCTCCCGGCGAGGCCACCTACGCCGCCACCAAACACGGCGTCCTCGGCTACCTCCGCGCCGTCCGCACCGAACTCCAGGGCACCGGCATCGAGATCTCGGTCATCCTCCCCGGCGTAGTCGACACCGAACTCGCCCGAGGCACCAGCACCGGCGCCACCGGCCTCCTGCAACCCGCCGACGTAGCCCGAGCCGTCCTCGAAGTCCTGCAACACCCCCGCTTCGAAGTTCCCATCCCGCGCCTGGTAGCCATAGCCCCCCTCGTCGACCTTCTCCCCCAATCCGCCCGAGACCTCCTCCTGGCCCGCCTCGTCCCCAACCAGATCACCCACAGCGACAAGGCATCCCGCCGAACCTACGAACAGGACACCTTCAACCCCTGACCCCGCCCCGGCCCGAATCCCCCCACCCCGCCTGAACTTTCAGCACGTCGACCTCACACCCCGGCGTGGCGGGGTCGAAGCCGTGCTCGATCAGCCAGCGGATGCCGAGGAGACTGCGCAGCGACCACCAGGCGTGAATTCTGGTGCGATCGACAGGAATGGCGTAACCGCTCAGAACGTCCTCGAGGTGGGATCGGTGACCGAGAGTGAGCGTGGCCAGGTCGAAGTGCGCGTCGCCGGACGCGGCTTCGGACCAGTCGATGACGCCGGTGACCGTGTCGTTTTCGATGTGTAGGTCCCCATGGATGAATACGGGTTTCCATGGGCGCAGGGCGGATTCGGCGATCCGGCGGTTGCGGGCGACAAGTTCGGCCGGGAGGATTTCGCGCTCGAGAATCCAGGCGCACTCGCTGTCGAGCAGGGCGGCGGTTTGTTCCGGACTGCGGCCGGGGGCGGGCGGGAGCGGGGCATCGTGCAGGGTGCGCACGGTGGCACCCGCCGCGGTCCACGCCGCGCGGGATGCGGTGGACGGTTGGCCGAGACAGCCCAGGGGAGCGCCGGGAAGGGCTCCCAGCGCGAGGACCGGAGGATTTCGCCAGAGGATTCGCGGCGTCGGGATGGGCGCCGAAGTCATTGCCGCGACCTCGATATCGGCTCTCACCTGATCGGCGTCGACCTTCAGGAACATGTCGCCGACGCGCAGGGTCGCGCGCTCCTGGTGGGCGGCGACGACCTGAACTTCGTTCACGCCGGTCATTATCGCCAGGGGCGATTGCTCCCGTCGCGGGGTTTTCGCGGTCGCGAGCTCGGCGGCGGTGATCTGCTGCCGCCGTTCCCGGTGTACCGGGCGGAGTTTGCCGACCGGGAGGGGAGCGCCGAATCGGTTCAGCGGTGGTGTATTTCGAGGGCTGAGCGGACTCCGCTTTCCAGTGCGCCTTCTATCCAGGCGGTGTTGAGGCTGGTGTGGTCGCCGGCGAAGTGGATGCGGCCCTCCGGGGTTCGGGTGGCGTGGTGGTGTTCGTGGAGTTGGCCGGGGGTGGGGAAGGCGGCTTCGCCGAGGGCGTAGCGGTTGCGGAGCCAGCTCTGGGAGCGGCCGGTGCCGGTGAATTCGGTGTCCACGCGGGGGCCGAAGAGGTCGCGCATGCCGGTGAGGGCGAAGTGGATTCGTTCGCTGTCGGTGAGGGAGTCCCAGCGCAGGGCGTCGTCGGCGAGGGTGTACGAGGCGAGGACCACGCCGCCGTCGGAGCCTTCCACGTGGGAGGGGAAGCGGATGCTGCGGCTGGGGGAGTCGGTGAGGCAGCTGCCGCCGCGGAATCCGGTGGGGCCCTGCTCCCAGAAGCGAGTCTTGAACTCCAGCAATACTTTTGTGGCCGCGTCGTGGTGGAACTCGATGACGGCTCGGCGTTTGTCGTAGGACAGGGGCGGGTCGAAGGTGCAGAATCGCATCGCGGTCAGGGGGATGGCGAGAAGGGCGTAGTCGGCGTCGAAGGATTCGACGGGGTCGACGGGATGGCCGTCGGAGTGTTCGTCGCCGGATTCGGCGGTGGTCCAGACGCGGACACTGTGGTCGGTCTGCTCCAGGCGGGTCATCCGCTTGCCCAGCAGGATCGCTGATCCGAGCTGTCGGGTCAGTGCGTCGGTGAGGGTGGCCATGCCGCCCTCGAGTTCCCAGTAGGTGGCCTGGCGCGGGATCAGTGAGTGGTCGACGAGGGGGAAGACGATGCTGTGCCGTAGGCGCGAGGTGAGATTCTCCAGGGTACCGACCGCGTCCAACTGCCGGCGGGTCCAGCCCTGCTCCTGGAGAAATCCACGCAGGGAATGGTTTTCGTAGGTTTCCAGCAGTTTCGACCATGACTCGACCTGGCGTTCGATCGGCTGATCGGTGCCGGGGGCGCACGCTCGCAGCACGGCGTCGAGTGTGCTGCCGCCGGATTCGTCGAGCGCGCACCCGAAGCCCGCGTGCACCGCGGCCGGGTTCGCGGCGTATTCGGCTCGGGTGACGGTCTTTCCGTTGACTGTGATCAGGCTCCGGCCGGCCGCGGGCGGATGCACATACCGCGATGCGGGGCCGTTGGACCATTCCTCGCCGGTGAACGATCGGTAGAACACCGCCGGAGTCGCGGGCGTGACCGTCTCCGGAAGCACATCGGAGTTGTAGAACGGCCGCCGTCGCACCCCGAGCTTGTCGGCCAGCGCCAAGGCCATCGGATGGGCACTGGACAGCCGCATCGCCCCCGCCTCGGCGTAGAGCGCGGGATCGGAGAACACCCCGCGAAAGGTCTTCACCCGTCCGCCGGTGCGATTGCCGTTGGCCTCCAGCACGGTGACCCGATGCCCGGCCTCGGCCAGCAGGGTCGCCGCACTCAGACCGGCGGGCCCGGCCCCGACCACGATGATGCGCCGGGGTTCCCGAGCAGCGGGTAACCCGGTGTCGACCAGCGTCTTCAGATAGGTCAGCGTGAGATCGCCGCCATCCGCACCGACCCCGAGCAGTTCCCGCGCCAGCGCTTCGCTGCGTTCCTGGGAGACGCTGTCCCCGCCGGTCCGCGTACTGCTGCCGGCCGTGGTGGCCAGCGCGCCGGAGGCGAACGCGCCCGCCGTCACCGCCGCGGTCAGCAGACGGCGCCGGGAAACCCCGCCTTCCGACATTCCCGATCCTCTCGCCCCGGGCGGTGCGCCCGTCTGGTCAACGGCGGCCGAACGTACCGGAAAACCACCGTGCGCATGCCGAACTCGGGTCAGCTCCCCGCTGGCGCGGGCGAGTCGCCCAGCGTCGGAGCGTCGCCACCACTGAGCCACCCGACGGCGGTGCGGGCTGCGATCTCGCCGCGGTGGGCGATCAGGATCGTGTCGAGCTGCCGGCCGCCGCTAGTCCTCGGTGGCCATGGACATGGCGACGATGGCGCGGGTGACCCGCTCCAGCACGACGTCCAGGGATTCGCCGATGTGCAGGCGGAGCAGTTCGTGGGCGTGGGGGAGTTGGTCTGCGAGAACGGCATCCAGGATGGCGAGGTGTTCGGCGATGGTCACCTCGATGCGGTTGTTGACCATGAAGTCGTACATCCGGACGTGCCGGATGCGGGCGTTCACCGCCACCAGCGCGCGCACCAGTTCGCCATTGCCCGCCGAGGAGAGCAGGGCCACATGGAATTCCTCGTCCACGGCCACGAATCCGGGTTCCTGGGCGGGCGGGTCGGCCTGTAGCGCCAGCCAGCGTTCGCGTTCCAGCCGCAGCAGCTCGTGGTCGTGCACCACTTCCGGATTGGTGATGGCGCGCTGAATACCGGCCAGCTCCAACGCTATTCGCAACTCGTAGAGGTCGCGAACCTTGGGGATGCTGGGCCGCACCGGGGTGAATCCGACCTCCTCGCGCTGCAGCAGCCCGTCCGCGCACAGCATGGCGAGGGCCTCGCGCGCCGGGGTCCGGGAGATCCCGAACCGCGCCGAGACCTTCGGCTCGGTGAGACGCTGACTGAATTTGATGCGGCCGTTGACCAATTCGTCGCGCAGGGTCGCGTACACCGTGTCGCGCAGGTGTCGTCCGGTGGTTTCCGTCTGTGCACTCGATGGTGTCGACATGCCGGTATACGCTATGAATTCGCGGTTTCCCGGCCGTCACGCCCGGTAACGACCAGGTTAGCAACCTCTCACGGGCCAATGGTCTTGGGTGTCAACCGTGTTCGGCGCCGATATTGTGCAGGATCTCGTGGATCACCGCGTCGTCGAGCCGGTTCACCACCGAGCGCCCGATCCGTTCGGACATGATGCAGTTCTCGTGCCGCAGAATGCGCAGCGCCTGCGAGACGGCGTTCTCGCTGCGCCCGGTGGCCTCGGCGAGTTCCCGCACGCTGATGCCGGGGGAGCGGTGCAGGCACAGCAGGATCTCGAGCCGGTTGGGGTCGGCGAGCAGGCCGAAGCGGCGCGACCACGCGTGGATGTCGACATCCTGGATCGCGTGCCGTCCACGCTCGGCCGGCGATCCCTGCAAGGACTGCGGTTCTCCCATGATGGTGCTCAGCGTAGTCCGTCGGCCACCGTGCCCTTATTATCTGTCCGTCTGAACAGATGAACTGATGGAAGGGTGTCGGATGAGGGTAGGACCCGGGACGTTGCGCGTGCTCGGCGTGCTGTCGGTACTCGCGGCGACCGTGTCGGCGTGCGGAACGCCCACGCCGGCCGACGGGAATTCGCTCGTCCTCGCCGACGGTCACGAACTCGGCGGCTACAACCCGATCGCGGGCTACGGGGCCGCCGGTGAGGCGAAGATGTACGACGGGCTGCTGCGCCTCGGCGGCGGCACCGGCCTGCCCACCTTCGAACCCGCGCTCGCCACCGCACTGCCCACCGCCGACCCGACCGCGACGACCTGGACCGTTCCGCTGCGGCAGGGCGTGACATTCACCGACGGTTCGGCTTTCGACGCCGCGGATGTGGTGGCCACCTACCGGGCGATTCTGGATCCGGCCTCGGCCTCGGAGGCGCGGTCGTCGTTCGAGATGATCGATCGGGTGGAGGCGGTGGATCCGGCGACCGCGCGGTTCACGCTGCGCTACCCCTACGCCGCCTTCCCGACCAAACTGCTCATCGGCATCGTGCCGTCCGAGGCGGTGGCCACCCCCGGCCCCGCCGCGGAATCGACGCTCAACACCGAGCCGATCGGCACCGGGCCGTACCGGCTGACCGCGCTGTCGCCGGATCGGGCCGTGTTCGAAGCGAACGAAAACTATTGGGGGCCGGTGCCGCAGGTCAAGAAGCTGACCCTGCTGTACGTCCCCGATGACAACACCCGCGCGCAGCGGATGGCCGCCGGGGAACTCGACGGCACGAATCTGCCGCCGCTGCTGGCGGGCACCTTCGCCGGACGGGACGGAATGACGGTGTCGTCGAACACCTCCGCCGACTGGCGTGGCGTGTCGCTGCCGTCGGGCAACCCGGTCACCGGTGATCCGGCCATCCGGCGTGCGCTCAACCTCGCGGTCGACCGGAAAGCCATGATCGACAATGTGCTCGGCGGATACGGGCGCGCGGCCTACACCCCGTTCCCGGAGGTGTACGGGGCCGCGCACAATCCGGACGCGGTGTTCGCCTTCGATCGCGGACTGGCCGGATCGATCCTGGACGCGGCCGGATGGCGCGCCGGCTCCGACGGGATCCGCGAGAAAGACGGCCGCCGAGCGGCTTTCACCATCATGTACAACTCCTCGGACACCCTGCGCCGAGATATCGCACAGGCCTTCGCCTCCGACGCGCGCAAGGTCGGTGTGGAGGTGAATCTCGAAGCGCTGTCCTGGGATCGGATCGAACCGCGGGTGGAGCGCGACGGGATCCTGCTGGGCGGCGGTGACGAGCCGTACGACCCGGATACACAGGCGTACAAGACATTGCACTCCTCCTACCTGCGGCCGGAGGTGGGCAGCGTCTACGACAATGCCAGCCGCCACGCCAATCCGGCCTTCGACGCACTGCTGGACAAGGCGCGGCGCAGCACCGATCCAGCCGAACGGGCCGCCGCCTACCGCGAGGTGCAAACCGCCTACATCGGCGATCCCGGGTATGTGTTCCTGGTGTTCCTCGACCACACCTATGTCGCGAAGGATTCCGGATGGACGATGTCCGGCCCGGTGCTGGAGCCGCATGCGCACGGCGTGACCTGGGGACCGTGGTGGTCACTGCAGACGTGGACTCGGTAACCGCCTCCGCCGTGGTCCCACCCGGCCCGGAAATGGTGCGGCGCAGCCGGTTTCGTGACCGAGGTCTGGGCCGCATGGCCGGTCGGCGGCTGCTGGCCGTGCCGCCGGTGCTGGCGCTGGTATCGCTGGGGCTGTTCGCCGCGGCCGCGGTCTCGCCGTTCGATCCGCTGGTCGGCTATCTCGGTGACAGGTACGTGACCACCAGCCGGGCCGATCGCGCGGTCATCGCGGCCGAACTCGGCCTCGACGCGCCCTGGTACCGGTTGTACGGAAACTGGTTGCACGCCTTGGCCTCCGGCGACCTCGGCAGCTCCCGCAGCTACGCGCAACCGGTGAGCCAGGTGCTGGCCGAACGACTGCCGTGGACCATGCTGCTGGTGGGCGTGGGTATGACCCTGGCCGTTCTGATCGCTCTCACCGTGGGCGTCTGGGCGGGCATGCATCGCGGCGGACTGCTCGACCGTGCCGTCGCCGCCGTCTGCGTTGCCATTCAAGGGCTTCCGCCGTTCGTGCTGTCGCTGGCCGCCATCGGCATCTTCGCGGTCGGACTGGGCTGGCTGCCGCCCGCGGGCGCATCCGACGCCGGAGCCGACCCGGATCTCGTCCAGGTGCTCGAACACCTGGTGCTTCCGGTGACGGTGCTGGCGGTGTCCCAGCTGCCCTGGTTGCTGCTGGCGGTGCGGGAATCGGTGTCGGACAACCGGGGTGAGGACTTCGTCGCCGGTGCGGCGGCGCGCGGCATCGACACCGCGAAAATTGTTCGACGGCACATCGTTCCGGTCTCGCTCGGCCCGTTCGTCACGATCCTCGGGGTGCGCCTGCCCGAGATCGTGGTGGGCGCGGTACTGGTGGAGGAGATCTTCTCCTGGCCCGGCATCGCGGGCGCGTTCGTGAAATCGGCGACGGATCTGGATATGCCGCTGCTCGCCCTGCTCACCGTGGGTGCCACCGGCGCGGTGCTGCTCGGGTCGCTGCTGGCCGATATCGCCTGCGCCCTACTGGATCCGAGGGTGCGGGCCGATGGGTAGACGGCGGCTGTCTCTCGCACTGGGTGTGCTGCTCGCCGTGGCGGTCTACGCCGTGCTGGTGCCCTGGATCAGCGGTATCGACGACCGCATCACGGATTTCGCGATCGCCCGGCAGGCCCCGTCGGGTGCGCACTGGTTCGGCACCGATGCCGCCGGGCGGGATCTGTTCGTGCGCATCGCCGCCGCCATCCGGGTCTCCCTGCTGGTGGCGATCGGATCCGCCCTGCTGGCCACCGTGCTCGGCGTGCTCGTGGGTACGGCGTCCGCGCTGGCCGGGGGCTGGATCGACCGCGTCGTCATGCGCATCGCCGACACCGCGAACGCCCTGCCGCACCTGCTGCTCGGCATCGTGATCGTCGCCCTGTTCCGGGGCAGCGTCGTGGCCGTGGTGCTGTCCATCGGACTGACGCACTGGGTGCAGGTGGCGCGGATCGTCCGCGCGGAGACCCTGGGCCTGCGCGATCGGGAATACATCGCCGCCGCCCGGCTGGCGGGTGCGAGCCGCGGGCATGTCCTGGCTCGGCATCTGCTGCCCGCCGTCGCACCGCAGGCGCTGATCGCCGTGGTGCTCCTGCTCCCGCACGCCGTATGGCACGAATCCACCCTGTCGTTCCTGGGATTCGGGTTGTCGCCCCATGAACCCAGCCTCGGCACGCTGCTGTCGGAGGCGCGCAGCTCCCTGCTGCTCGGCGGCTGGTGGACGCTGGTGTTCCCGGCGGGCGTGCTGGTGGTGACGACCCTGGCGGTGGCCGTCGCGGGATCGGCGCTGCGCATGCTACTCATTCCGCCGAAACCGTCGAAGGTGCCCCTGTGACCGACACCGATCCGAAGCATCCGGGGGGACTGGATATCGCGGGGCTCACGGTGCGAATTCCGCTGCACCACAACGGTACGACCGCGCCGCGCCGCCGAATTCCGCTGCGTCGCGGCGCTGTGGGCGCGTCGCGTCCCGCCCGGACCGCACGCGCCGAGGTCGTGCACGCGGTCACCGATGTCACCCTGTCGGTCCGGCGCGGGACACTGACCGCGCTCGCCGGTGAATCCGGGTGCGGGAAGTCCATGGTCGCTGCCGCGGTGCTGGGCATGCTGCCGCGCACCGCGGTGGTGAGCGGCGCGGTGCGCATCGGTGCCGCCGATCGGGCCGTCGATGTGCTCGCTGGTGACGGCTCCTATCGTGGACGGCGGGTGGCGCTCGTACCGCAGTCTCCGGCAACGCATTTCACGCCGGTACGCACCATCGGCTCGCAACTGCTGGAGACGATCGAAGCGGTGGGCTCGCGCCACACCTGTGCGGAACTGGCGCGGCGGGCCGACTTCCCGCCGGAAGCGCTCGATCGGTATCCGCACGAACTGTCTGGCGGTATGGCGCAGCGCGCGGCGGTCGCGGCGGCCCTCGCCGGAGATCCGGAGGTGATCGTGGCCGATGAACCCACCTCGGGCCTGGACCACGCGCGCACCGACCACACGCTGCGCCTGCTGCGCCGCTGCGCCGACGAGGGGGCGGCGGTGCTGCTCATCACCCATGATCTGAGTGCCCTGCTGCGCACCGGGGTCGCCGACGACGCGGCGATCATGTACGCCTCGCATGTGGTCGAATCCGGTCCGGCGGCCGAGGTGCTCGCCGACCCGTGGCACGACTACACCCGCGATCTCCTGGCCGCCCTGCCGGAGCGCGGGCTCACGCCGCTGCCGCATCCGCCCACCGCGCTGACCAACCTGTCACTCGACCATCCCTATCTCGGGCGCGACGCCGTGCCGACTGCCCAGGGACCGCGCATGATTCGGAAACGAGGTGACTCGTGCTGACCGCCACCGGCGTGACCGCTGGATACCGTGGCGCGGAAAGAACCGTCGACAATGTCGATTTCACCCTGGAGGCCGGTCGAGTCACCGGGCTGAAGGGCGAATCCGGTTCCGGTAAAACGACTCTCGTGCGGGTGCTGGCGGGACTGACCATGCCCACCGCCGGATCGGTCACCCTCGACGGCCGTCCGATTCGTTCCCGCGGCACCGAGATCGCGGTGGTGTTCCAGTCCCCGCGCAATTCCACCAACCCGCGCTATACGCTGGCGCGCATCATCGGCGAGCCCGCGCGCATCCGGGGCGAACGATCCCCGGATATCGTCGCGCACGCCGCCGCCGTGGGCCTGACCCCCGACCTGCTGACCCGACGCCCGCACGAGGTCAGCGACGGTCAGCTCCAACGTGCCTGTGTCGCACGCGCTCTCGTGCAGCGGCCGCGCTACCTGCTGTGTGACGAGGCCACCGCGATGCTCGATGCCGCGACCACCGCCGCCATCGCCCGTCTGCTCGTGGACCGTGCCGCCGCCGACGAGATGGGGGTACTGCTCGTCAGCCACGACGAGTCCCTGCTGGCCGCCTGCTGCGGCGCTGTCCGCACTATGCGAGCGGGTGCGCTGGTGGCGTGACCGGGCCGCCTCACCTGCCGAATCCGGTACTGCTGACGAGGCGTTCTCCCGCCGCGCCGGAGATGTCCTCGCCTCGGTCCGCGGCGTGCTGCTTGGCCGTATCGCCGTAGTGCCGGAACCCGATCACCTGGCCGTCCGCGTCGAAGGTCCACAGATGCAGTTCCTGATCGATGATCCGGCCGCCGTTGGGCAGGATCAGGTCCACTTCCACCTCGGCCACCACCCGGGCGCCGGTGCCGACGAGGTCGAGGAGCGTGAAGTCCTGCACCAGCCAGTGTGACAGCCGCTCGAAGAACGTCGTGACCTCGGCCGGAGCGCAGTCCCGGAGGTGGGCGATATCGCCGGTGAGGAATGCGGCGTACAGGGTGCAGACGGTATCGGCATTGCTGGGCTTACAGGCTGCGCACATGGGATCTCTCCGTCGAACGGTGATGGCTCCCATACATATTCGACCCCGCACCGGGTGACCGGCATCGGTCGATCGACCTATGCGCGCGGGGTTCGGCGGCCGGTATAGAGGGGGCTGACGCCGCGCGTTAATGCGCGGTGCGGGGGCGGCGATCCGGGGAGAGGAACTGTGCCGCAGCGTGATTCGGAAGAGAGTCGAAGCCACATGGGTAGACGCGAGAAGCCCGTCGGCGCGAGCGGGAGCCGACTGTCCGCCTTCGCGGAGGATCTGCGGAGTCTGCGCGCGGCCGCGGGAAATCCGTCGTACCGGCGAATGGCGGGAATCGTCATGTACTCGCCCTCCGTGCTGTCGGAGGCCGCGGGCGGGTACCGGCTGCCCACACTGCCGGTGACGCTGGCCTTCGTGAAGGCCTGCGACGGCGACATCGGCGCATGGGAGCGCCGCTGGCGAGCGGAGCGGGCGCGCGCGTCCCCGCCACTCACCGGCGAATCACCGGGCCCGGCTGAACCGGGCAGCGGCGAGGAGGCATCGCCCTCGGCACCAGGATCGGCCTCGGCAGCGGGCGGCGGGCCGACGTGGACGCCAGGATCGGCCGGGTCGGCGTGGACGCTGCGATCGGCGGGGTCGGCGTGGACGCCGGGATCGGCCGGGCTGGCGGGCGCGGGTATCGGGTGGCCGCGGCCCGCGCAATTGCCGGTCGCGCCACTCGATTTCGTCGGCCGGGAGGCGGAGTTCGAGGTGGTGACCGCACCGTACGAAGGCGTGGGCTCGCACGCGCCGCTGGTGATTCGTGGTCCGGTCGGGGTGGGCAAGACGGCGTTCGCGCTGCGGTACGCGCATCGGGCGGCGCCCGAATTCCCGGACGGGCAACTGTGGGCCGATATGTGCGGGACCACCGAGGACGCGCTCGCGGCCACGGACGTGCTGGGCGGTTTCCTGCTCGCGCTGGGGGTTCCGGCGGCCGCCGTCCCGGGTGACGCCACCCACCGGATCGGGCTGTACCGGTCGATTCTCGCGCAGCGCCGGGTGCTCGTGCTGCTGGACAATGTGCGCGACGAGGCTCAGGTGCGGCCGCTGCTGGCGCATACGCCGGCCAGCCGGGTCCTGGTCGTCAGCCGGTCCCGGCTGCTCGGGCTGGAGGGAGTGCGGCGGGTGATCATGGCGCCGCTGCCTCGAACCGAAGCCGTGGATCTGCTGCGCGTGCTCATCGGCGGCGAGCGGGTACGCGCCGAACCCGCCGCCGCACTACGAATCGCGGAGTTCTGCGGATATTTGCCGCTGGCCGTGACAGTGGCCGGGCGCAAGATCGCCGCGCAGCCGGGCCGCGGGCTGCGCGAGGTGGCCGAGCGCCTCGATGCCGGGGTGAATGTGGCCAACTGGTTGCGCATCGGCGATATCGGACTCGCGAATGCGCTACTGCCCGCCTATCTCTCGCTGCCGCCGCTGGGAAAGCATGTGGTGCATATGCTCGGTCGCGGCTGTGACGAGGTCACCCCGATCGGATTGGCGCGGCACCTGCACATATCGGTCGACGCCGCCGAGCACGTAATGGACACCCTGGTGGATAGCGGTCTGCTGCACCGGGTTTCGACGCCGGAGCGTTACATCATGCCCAGGCTGATCGGGAGCCTCCTGATGCAGGAAACCGGCCGTCTGGCCGAGCGGCGTATTCAGCAGGCCATCTTCTGAATTCGCGGCGCGGCGCGCGATGTCGTTCGATTGTTCGCGAACAGTTCGGCACCGCGATTCCGCCCTGCGCGCCGGTAGCGTTTCTCGAACTCGGAATTCGAATCGAACAGCGCGAAAAGAGGTTTGAGGTGACTCGAATCGACGAACGATCGGGGGTGTTCACCGCTCTGCGCGAAACCCCGGGGCCGGTGCGATATCTGCTCCTGGGCGTCCTGGTCAATCAGCTCGGGGCCTTCGTCCAGACCTATCTGGTGCTCTACCTGATCCACGCCGGATTCACCGTCGGCCGGGCCGGGCTGGCATTGACCGCCTACAGCGCGGGAGCGGTGTGCGGCACGGTCTTCGGCGGTGAGCTCACCCGACGGCTGGGCGCACGGAACACCATTGTCGCCGCGATGACCGGATCGGCCGCGGTGCTCGCGGTGATTCCGGTGCTCGCCGTACCCGGCCGGTTCGCTGCCCTGATGGCGGCGGTGGCGGTCGCCGGGCTGGCCACCCAGGCCCATCGGCCCGCCGCCGCACTGCTGCTGGGGGAGTTGACGCCGCGGGAGCATCGGGTGATGGCCTTCTCGATGCTGCGCATCGCGCTGAATCTGGGCGCCGCGCTGGCTCCGCTCCTCGCGGCCGTGGTGATTCTGATCGATTGGAACCTGCTGCTGTGGATCGACGCGCTGACGGCGCTGGGCTGTGCGGTGCTGGCCGGGGCGCTGCTGCCGTCGGTGGCCGTCCCGGTGGAAGACGCCGCCGCGCCACGGCATTCCGGATACGGGGTGATCTTCCGGGACCGGGGATTCCGGCTCCTGCTGATCTCGGTGTTGATCGGGGCGATCGTCTACGTGCAGTACACCGTCGCGTTGCCGCTGGAGATCACCGCGCGCGGTTTTCCGGCGGGGGTCTACAGCGCGGTACTCGTGACCTCGTCGGTGCTGCTCATCAGCCTCGAACTGAAGATCACCTCCTACGTCAAGCACTGGCGGCCCGCCGTCGCTGGCGGCCTGGGCACCCTGATCATGGGAGCCGGCGTTGCCGGGTATGTGTTCACGCGGTACGGGCCCGCGCCTGTTCTGCTGGCCACCACGGTCTTCGTGCTCGGCGTAATGATCAGCGGCCCAACCATATTCGCCTATCCTTCCACCTACGCGGCCCCCGTGCGGGCCCGGTACGTGACCGGCCACCAGGCGGTCTTCGGCCTGGGGCTGGCCGTGGGTCCCACCGTGGGCGTGCTGGCCTGGGAACGACTCCACACCGGGGTGTGGCCGCTGTTCGGCGTGTGCACCGTGGTCGCGGCCTGGTGCGCCTACGCTGGCATGCGCACCGGCACTGGGGAAGGCGGATCATGAGCCCGTCCGAGAACATCGCGAAACTCACCGAGCACCTCACCGCGCACCGGCGGGCGCGAATCGCGCAGCGATTGCACGACGATCAGATCGCCTGGCTGTCCACCGTCCGGCCCGACGGCCGACCGGAAACCGTGGCGGTGTGGTTCCTGCTGCTCGAGGACGGCACCCTCGTCGTGTACAGCCAGCCGAACAAGGTGAAGCTGCGCAATATCGCCACCAATCCGAATGTCGCACTGGCCCTGGACGACTCCGATCTGGGCCGGGACGTCGTGCGGATCGAGGGCACCGCGCGCTACGACGCCACGGTGTCGCCTCTCGATGAATTGCCCGCGTACGTCGCCAAATACGCGGAACGCATCGACCTGCTGTTCGGCACCCCGCGCGCCTTCGCCGACATGTTCTCCGAACCGATCGTGATCACCCCCACCCGGGTGCACTCCATCGACAGCGAGATCTGATCGGCGGTTGATGTTCGGTTGCGCGAACGGCTTTCGATCAACACGCGCACCGAATTCACTGACTGGGAGCTCATTCCAAATTCTCGACTCCCAGGTGGATGATTGTGATCGAACACGAAGTCGAAGTCCTCGCCCTCGGCGCGGGACCCGCGAATCTGGCCTTCGCCGTGGCCCTGGAGGAATCCGGAGCGCCCGGCCTGGCCGCGAATACCCTGCTGCTGGAGCAGCATCCGGATGTGAAATGGCAGCGGGATATGCTGCTGCCCTGGGCGCGCAGCCAGGTGTCGTTCGTGAAAGACCTGGTAACCCTGCGTAATCCGCGCAGCCGATTCTCCTTCCTGAACTTCCTGCACGAACACGACCGGCTCGACGAATTCGTGAATCTGTCCACCTTCCACCCGTACCGGTGGGAACTGTCGGATTATCAACAGTGGGTGGCGCATTCGCTGGAACTGGTGCGGGTGCGCCACGGCGCGCGAGCCGAGCGCATCGAACCACGCCGCACCCGCGACGGCCGGATCACCGGCTGGCTGGTGCGACTGGCGGGTGGTGACCGGATCGCCTGCCGCGACCTGGTTCTCGGCACCGGACGCGACGCGCGCATTCCGGATGTCTTCGCGGATCTGCCCGGCGACAGGGTGATTCACAGCACCCGGTACCGCTCGGGCATCGCCGCGCTGGATGCCGATCGACCGTGGCGGTCGGTGGTGGTGGGCGGCGCGCAGAGCGCGGCGGAGATGTTCCTGGCGCTGCACAGCGATCTGCCCTCCGGCACAACGACCCTGGTGCTGCGGTCCATCGGGCTGCAGAACTATCAGACCAGCAAATTCGTCAACGAGCTGTTCTACCCGTCGTTCGTCGACGAGTTCTACAACGCCGGCGCCGAGGCGCGCGCCCGCATCCTCGAGGAGGTGCATCTCACCAACTACGCGGGGCTGGCTCCACCGTTCCTGGACGAGCTGTACTCGAGGCAGTATCAGCAGAAGATGCTGGGGGAGAACCGCTCCCGCATCCGCGCCATGACCGACGTCGTGGCCGCGCGCACCGACGGTGACGACATCGTGCTGGATGTGCGGGATCTGCGCAGCGGGAAGACCGAATCGCTGCGCTGCGATGTGGTGCTGCTGGGGACCGGGTACGACCGGCGGATGCCCGCCCTGGTGCGCGACCTCGCCGCGCGGATCGGGCTCGACGAGATCCGGGTGAGCCGCCGCTATCGCCTCGAACTCGGCGAATCGGCCTGGGGTGGAATCTATTTGCAGGGTGTGAACGAGCGCACGCACGGCATCGCCGACAGTCTCATCAGCGTGCTGGCGCACCGGTCCCAGGACATCGTGGACGATCTGCTCGATCGCCGCGCGGCGGCGGAGGTGCGGTCGGCATGATCGAACTACGCCGCCTCGACCGCGACCAGCTGACCAGCGCCTACGGCGTGGATTCCGAACGACTGCTGCCCTGGGCCGCCCTCAACGCGCCGTTCGAGGGCGCATGGTGCGTCCTGGCCCCGGGCGGAGCCTCACAGCCGCACGCGCACCACGAGTACGAGCTGTTCATCGCCGTATCCGGGCGGGCCGTCCTCGAAGTAGACGGAGAGCGAAGGGATTTCGTCGCCGGTGACCTCGTGCATCTGCTGCCGGGGAGCACCCACAACGTTCGAAACGACAGTGCCACGGAATTCGAGTGGTACGCGGTGTGGTGGGATTCCGACCTGGCCGCGGGATTCCTCGCCCGGCACGCACGGGTGGAGCGCGCGTCATGACCAGCGTTCCCACCCTGCTCATCGCACCCGCACCCACCGCCAACGGGGACCTGCACCTCGGCCATATCGCCGGGCCGTTCCTGGCCGCCGACGTCTGCGCCCGCTATCTGCGGGCGACCGGACGCCCGGCCGTCCTCAGCAGCGGGGTGCAGGACACGCCGACCTTCGTGGTGACCACGGCCGACCGGCTCGGCACCACACCCGAACTGCTGGTGCGGCAGTCGGACATGGAGGTTCGCGCCAGCCTCGACGCGCTCGGAATCGATGTCGACGGGTATGTCGCCGGATGGGAGCAACGGTTCACGTCTTTCACCACCCGATTGTTCGAAACACTCTGCGGCAGAGGCATACTGGAGCCCCGGACGATGCTGCTCCCATACGCGCCGCGCACGGGTGAGTTTCTCGTGGACGCTCATATCACCGGGAACTGCCCGACCTGTCTGGCCGACAGCCGCGGCGGGCTGTGCGAGAGCTGCGGCCACGTCATCGTCGCGGCCGACCTGATCGACCTGCGCGCCACCCGGGACCCGGACGAGATCCTCGAACTGCGGCCGGTCGAAGTGCTCGCGCTGCCGGTGGAACGGTACCGGCCGCGCCTGCTCGCGCACTTCGACGCGGCGGCCGGGACGCTGCGACCGCACACCCGGCAGGTGATCGCCGAAATGCTGGCACGGCCGCTGGCGGACTTCCCGGTCACCTATCCGCTGTCGTGGGGGATCCCCGCACCCGGGCGGGCGGGGCAGGTGATCAATCCCAATGCCGAAGCGATCGCATGCACGCTGCACGCCGTCGCCCTCACCGCCGGAAAGCAGGACGGCGCAGCGGAAATCGTCTACTTCCTCGGTATCGACAATGTGTACCCGTTCGCCGTCGCCGGGCTGGCGCTGCTCATGGCATTGGACGAGCACGCGACGTTCCCGACCCTGTTCCTGACCAACGAGTTCTACGAACTCGAGCGTGAGAAGTTCTCCACCAGTCGCGGCCATCTGGTGTGGGCACGGGATCTGGCCGCAACAGTTCCACGGGACCTGATCCGATACCACCTGGCCGCCGACAGCCCGGAGCATCAGCGCACCAGCTTCTCGCACCGGGAACTTGCCGCGCTCACCCGGGTGCGGCTGGTGGAACCGTGGAATCGACTGGCGGAACGCGTGAATGCCTGCGTCGGACCGGAGGAACTCGCGGTGTCACGCCGATCCCGGCGCGAGGCGGCCCTCATGGTCGAACGCTTCACCCATGCCTACGAACTGCCGGGATTCAGCCTGGTCCGGATCGCCGAGACCATCACCCGGCAGCTGGTCCGCCTCGACCGGTCCGCGCTCACCGGCGGCGATCTGTGCCACCAGGTCGATGTGCTGTTGCGTTGCGCCGCACCGGTGCTGATCGACCTGGCCCACGCGCTGCCGGATCGGGGTTTCGGCGGCGCGGAGCGTACGTCGATCACACCGGTGGCGCTGCCGCTGCTGGAGCCGGCGGAGGCGGTCGGGTGAGCACCGTGGTCATCGTCGGCGGCGGCATCACGGGCCTGCTGACCGCCGTGCACTGCGCCCGCGACGGGCACCGGGTGACCGTGGTCGAGCGCGGACCGCTGCCGAACCCGGAATCCAGTTCGTTCGACCAGCATCGGGTGCTGCGCGCGCCGGCTCCCGGCTCGGGACCGGAACTGCACCAGCATTGGCTGCGACTGCAGACCCTGCTCGGCGGCCGGTTCTATCGCCGCGTCGGCGTGGTCACCGGATGGCCCGCCGACCGGATCGGCGCGGCCGTGCGGGCGGCCCGGCAGGCCGGGGTGCGCCTCCGCGTCGAAGCACCGGACACGCTGCCGCACATCGTATTTCCCGCCGGATACGTCGGCGTGCGCGAGCTGGACGCCGGGGTCCTGCTCGCCGACCGGGTGCTACGGGCGGCCGTGCGCTGGCTCCGGAACCAGCCCGGGGTGATGCTGCGCTCCGGCTGCGAGGTCAGCGGTGTCGACACCGCCGCCGCCCGGGTTGTCCTCGCCGACGGCAAAGTTCTGGCCGGAGACACGGTCCTGGTCGCCGCGGGAATCCACACCCGAGAACTGGTACCGGTCCCCACGGTCCTGTACCGCCAGACCGTCGCCTACGTGCACCCACCCGCCGACCTGCGCACCTGGTGGGAGCACGCGCCGAGCGTCGGTGCCGCCGGCACGGACGGCCGGCGCTGGCTGGTGCCACCGGGCGATGGCACCCTCCTGAAGCTCAGCTCCAGCGCCCTGTGCCGCGTGGTCGGCACACCGCACGAATCCACCGAACCCGACCGCGCCGCCGCCCACGACTGCCGCGAATCCGTACTGGCCCAACCCCATCGCTATCCGATCGCGGCACTGAAGCACTGCCACTACACCACCGACCCCCGCACCGGTGCGGGCGCACTCGACCAACTCGGACCGGCGGTTTGGGCCCGCGCGGCCACCGGAGGCGATGGCTTCCGCACCGCACCCTTGATCGCCGAGCGCATCGCCGCAGTTGTCAGGCCCGGCCTGGCGGCCTGATCGCTGCGCGCCGCAACCCACCGAAAACCTGTGACACCAAGGAATCTCTGTGAACCCCTACGCGGATACGCTGCTGGCCATCGGCAGCGGACTCGAACCCTATCGCAAATATCTCGCCCGTTCCGTGCACGCGCGCGCCCGGGAACTCGGCCTGAATCTGGTGCTGCTCAACAATATCGAGCCCACCTGGCAGCGCAACTACTTCGACGAGTTCGCCGTCGCGAACCTCTTCGACCACGAGCAGTTGCGGGCACGCGGCCGCGAGATCGCCAGGCGGCGTTCGGTGGTTGGACTGCTGTGCTGGGATGAACCGCTCGTGCAGCCCGCTGCCGACCTCGCCGCCGAACTGGGCGTGCCGGGACTGAGCCCGGAGGGGGTGCGCGGGTGTCGCGACAAACACCGCACCCGCACCGCACTGACGGCGGCGGGGCTGCTGCAGCCCGGCTTCCAGCTGACGCGTTCGCTCGACGAGGCGCGGCGGGCCGCCGATCGGATCGGCTATCCGGTGGTGGTGAAACCGCAGGCGCTCGGCGCGAGCATGGGCGTCGTACTCGTCGGCGACGCAATGGAATTGGCGGCCGCGTTCGATACCGCCGCCGGAGCCAGCGCGATCGGTGACGCACCGTTTCGCGGCACGGCGCTGGTCGAGGAGTACGCCGTCGGACCGGAAATCAGCATCGACGCCGCCGTGGACCAGGGCGAGTACCTGCCGATGTTCGTGGCGCGCAAGCGAACCGGGCACGAACCCTACTTCGAGGAGATCGGCCACACCGTCGACGCCGCCGATCCGCTGCTGCACGACGCGGAACTCATCCGCACTCTCGCACAGGCACACCGGGTGCTGGGCGTGGAGAACGGCATCACCCACAGCGAAGTCCGGCTGACCGCGCGCGGCCCGCTGATCATCGAGGTGAACGGCAGACTCGGCGGCGACCTCATCCCATTCCTCGGGCACATCGCCACCGGCGTCGATCCCGGGGCGGTACTCGTCGATATCGCCACCGGGCGTCGCCCCACCGTCCGCCCGACCCGAAACGTGGTGGCGGGCATCCGATTCGGTTACCCGCGCCAGGACTGCCGCGTGCGATCGGTCACCGTCCCCGCCCATGCCACCGGACTGGTCACCGCCGCCCCCATGGTGGAACCCGGTGCCGAACTACGCCTCCCGCCCGGCGGCTACATCGCCCGCCACTCCTTCGTGGTGTGCGAGGCCGCCACCGCGGACCACTGTGACGAATTGCTGGACACCGCAGTGACTCTCGTCGAACTCGACGCCGACCCCTTGGAGCCGATCGTCGCCGGAGACCCCTTCACCCTGCCCGCCGGACTACTGGACGCAGACGCATGATCGACTACAACGGCCGCCGCTTCCACAATCCCGACGCCGCCGACGGCGTGATCGCCCGCTACCACCAGCGCGACGACCTGGTGTGGGGATACTTCAGCGGCGGCGCGGTCCGGCGCGGCAGCGTCACCGGACTGTGCGGGCCGGACGCGGCGCTGCGGCTGGTCTACACCATGGTGCTCGCCGATGGCACGCTGGTCGCCGGACGCACCCATTCGACCGTCGAGTACACCAGCGACGGCCGACTGCGGCTGCGCGAGGAATGGGAACGGTTCGGTGCGTCCGCCACGACCGGCATCTCCTACCTGGAGGAGATCCGATGACGCGGGACTCGGCGGTGGCCGGGCTCGCCGCTCGGCTCGCCGGGACGGTCCTGATGCCCGGCGATCCGGGATTCGACACGGCGACAACACCTTTCAATGCGCGGAACGCCGACTCGCGACCGGAGCTCGTGGCGCGGGTGCGTGATACCGCCGATGTGGCGCACGCTGTCGAGTGGGCGCACGCGACGGGAGTTCCCGTGGTGCCACGTGGCGGCGGCCACAGCTATGCGGGATACAGCAGCGGGCCGGGGCTGGTGGTGGATCTGCGGCAGCTCGACGCGGTGTGCGTGGAGGCGGCGACCGGGCGGGTGACCGTCGGCGGCGGGGTGCGTACCGGGGCGATCTACGCGGCATTGCAGCGCCACGATCTGGCGTTCCCCCTGGGGAATTCGGAGCAGGTGGGGATCGGCGGGCTCACGCTCGGCGGGGGCGTTGCGGCCGTGTCGCGGGCGTTCGGGCTCACCGCCGACAGCCTGGTGAGCACCGAGCTCGTGCTCGCTGATGGCAGTGTCCGGACCTGCGGTGCCACCGAGAACGCGGAGCTGTTCTGGGCCTGCCGGGGCGGGGGTGGCGGAAACTTCGGCGTGAACACCTCGTTCACGTTCCAGGCGAGAAGGGCGGTGCCCAGCGCCACCTGCTTGCTGCTGTGGGATCGGCGCGACGCCCAGGAGGTGCTGGCCGTCATGCAGGAGATCATGGCCGCCGCCCCGGACGAGTTCGCCGCGCGCATCGGACTGAGCCGGGCGGGTGCGCGTCGTGGAACCGTATCGGTGGTGGGGCAGTACCTCGGTGCGGCCGCCGAACTGCGCGATCTGCTCGCGCCCGTGCTGGTGCGGTCGCGCCCCGGGCACGTCGAGATCGCCGATCGCACCTACTGGGAGGCCAAGGACTTCCTGCGCCACGAGACCTCCGGTGATCCGTTCGCCGTCCGGACCCGGTGCACGCCGAAGCCCCTGGCGGACAAGGGAATCGAGGCGATCACGGCCGCCGTGGACCGGTGGCCGGGCAGCGCCAACCCCGATGGCGCGGGGGTGGCGCTGTTCACGTGGGGCGGCGCCGTCAACCGGATCCCGGTGGGCGACAGCGCATTCCCGCACCGCGATACGCTGTTCCTCGTCTCCATGGACACCTCCTGGTCACGTCGCGACGCACGGTGCGTCGTCCGCCGCAACCTCGCCTGGCTCGACGAGCTGTACGAGGAGATGGGCGAATACGCCACCGACGCCGCATACGTGAACTTCACCGATCCTGCGCTGCACAACTGGCGCACCGCCTATTACGGTCCCAATCTCGCCCGCCTGTGTGAGATCAAGCGCCGCTACGACCCCGACCGCGTCTTCGATTTCCCGCAGGCGCTGTGAGCACGAGCCCGGTCTTCATCCGACCGCAAACGAACCGTCCGGCCCAGCGCAATATTCATGCGCGATCTTGAACATGCCCGTCACAGAGGAAGGAATCGGAGTCAAACGAATGTCGTTGCCTGACATCAGCCGGATGGACCGCTATCCGACCCGCACGGCCGAACCCCTGCCGCATATCGACCGGTCCGACCCCACGGTGTGGGGAACCATCGAGACGGCGACGCTGAGCGATTTCGAGGCCGACGGCTTCGCGATCCTCGACGCGCTGCTCGATCCCATGGAGGTCGCCGATTTCACCGCCGAGATCGACCGGCTGACCCGCGACCCGGACCTGTGGCTGGACGACCGGCTGATCATCGAGAAGTCCGCGCGCCGCGTGCGGTCCATCTTCGAGGTGCACCGCCTCAGCACCGCCATCGCGGAGCTGGTGCGCGAGACGCGGATCGCGGGCCTGGCCCGGCAGATCCTCGGCTCCGAGGTGTACCTGCATCAGAGCCGGGTCAATATGATGCCGGGCTTCGCGGGTACCGGATTCTACTGGCACTCGGATTTCGAGACCTGGCACGCCGAGGACGGGATGCCCGCCCCGCGCGCGGTGAGCCTGTCCATCGCGCTGACCGACAACCACCCCTTCAACGGCAGCCTCATGGTCATGCCCGGATCGCACCGCACCTTCGTCCCGTGCCACGGGCGCACGCCTGCCGAACATTTCCGGGAATCGTTGCGGGAGCAGCAGATCGGCGTCCCCACCCAGGCCGATATCGCCGAATTGGCCAACAAGCACGGCATCCGGCAGTTCACCGGCCCGGCCGGGTCGGCGCTGCTGTTCGACTCCAACATCATGCACGCCTCGTCGAACAACATCACGCCGTTCCCGCGCTCGAATATCTTCCTGGTGTTCAACAGTGTGGAGAACACCCTGGGCGCACCCTACGGGGCCGACGCACCGCGACCGACCTACATCGGCAGCCGGGACTTCACTCCCGTCCGGTGACCGGCCGCGTGCTCTACGCTGACGACATGACGGAACGCAAGGTGTCGCTGTGGAGCAGAGATGGCCTGTATATCGATGCGGCCCTGCGTGATTCGGGCGCACTGGTGATCGAGGGCCAGCACCTGCGCGGCGGCGGGGAGTACGAGTACGCCCTGACCGTCGCGGCGGACCAGGTGCCCGTGGTGGTCGCCGCGCTCGGCGGCGACGCCGACGCCGATGTGCTCGACCTGCTGCACGCCAACGCCGAACCCATCGTCCGGCGCGGCGAGAAGGGCTGGCTCGAAAGTATCGGCGTCACAGTCGGATTCTGGTCGCACGGCAACTGGGCGGACCTGTTCGACGAGTGAGACGCCACCGTCGGATCAGTTCCTGGTGACGAAGCGGGCCAGCTGCCCGGCCGCCTCGCCCGGATGCTTGGCGTGGAAGCCGTCGCCGATGGCGCGCAGCTTCCAATCGCCGCCCACCCGCCACACCTCGGCCATGGCCATCGCGGTGAAAGGCATTCCGCCGGTGAGGCTGTAGCGGGCCAGCTCCGCGCCGGTGGTGTCGTCCACCAGCCGGCAGTAGGCATTGGTGACCTGCTCGAAAGTCTGTCCCTCATACGAGGTGACGACGAACAGCAGCGAGGTGATGTGGGCGGGGACGCGGGTGAGGTCGACGGTGATGACCTCGTCGTCGCCCTCGCCCTCACCGGTGCGGTTGTCGCCCTGATGGCGGATGGAGCCGTCCTTGGACACGAGCTGGTTGTAGTAGCAGGCGTCGGCGAGCTGGGTACCCGCGAACATGGCCACCCAGGCATCGAGATCGATATCGACCGCCCGCCTGCCGAACAGGCCGCCACGGGTGATCGGATCCCAGCCCAGGCCCATGCGGATGCGGGTCAGCGCGACGCCACCCTCCTTGCGCAGGGTGACACGCTGGCCCTTGCTGAGATCGACGCGGCGGCCCTTGCTCAGGCTGACCTCACCCGAGGACTGCGGCGGCGGTGCGGGCTGCTGGTACGCGGGTTGCGGGGTGTGATGAGCGGGCTGCGGGGTGTGCCGCTGCGGCGGATGTGCGGGCTGCGGTGGGTAATTCGGGGGCGGCTGCGTCGGGTACGCCGGAGTGGTCGGCGGATACATGGGGGTGGTCGGTGGATAGGCCGGAGTGGTCGGCGGATAGGCGGGTGTCGACGGTGGGTAGGCAGGCGTCGACGGCGGGTAAGCCGGGGGCGCGGGCGGGGGTGGCGTGTATGCCGGTGCGGGCCGCGGGGATTCGTCGACGCTGACGCCGTGATCGGTGACCAGTGCGGCGAATCCGCCCGCGTAGCCCTGGCCGACGGCGCGCACCTTCCACGTGTTCTGCCTGCGGTACAGCTCGAGGGCGATCACGATGGATTCGGTGCTCAGATCCTCGATCCGGTACTCGTACAACCGGGTACCGCGCGCATCGCTCACCACCGCGACCGGCGGCGCGATCCGGCCGAAGGTCGCCCCGGCCTGGTCGAGGGTGATCACCGCCCGGATCTGATCGATCCCCGGCGGCACCTGCGCCAGCGACACCGACAGGGCCGCGGGTTCCCCCGGGCCCGCGGGCTGCAACCGGACCCCGGGCCCGGTCGGCTGGTTGAAGAAGACGAAATCCGCGTCCGAGCGCACCTTGCCCTGCGCGGTCACCAGCAGCGCCGACACATCCGCCGGCGCGCCGACCTGAACCGACACCACCACATCGGTGGTGTGCAGCGGACCGTTCTGACCCTTCACGAGATTGACGGACACGGCTTTCCCCTTCGCTGACACAGCACCTGCTGCCACTGTAAGAGCTGGGGGTGACGTGCGGGCGGCTACCGCTGCCCGAGCAGTTCGACGAGGGCGGTGATGCTCTGCCCGCCGCGCCCCTCGGCGACCGCGCGCTCGAGCAGGTCGTGCATGGGCTCGTGCCAGGACATGTCCACGCCCGCTTCGGCTCCCAGCCGGCGGTCGTCGTCGATCGCACCGTGGAACAGCGCCACCGACGACCCGAGCCGGGTGTAATCGCGGTTGTCGATCTCCTCGGCCAGCACCGGCAGCAGCGACGCGATCATCTCCAGCCATTTGGCCGAGTAGGGCACCATCGAACTCGCGGGCAGGCCACGGGCGGCCAGCACCGCCGCGCCCTCTAGGAAACCGAGCAGCGTGGGCAGCAGCGTTGTACCGACGGCGGATTCGTAGAGCGCCGCGAGATCCGGTTCCGGACCCAGGTGGACCAGGTCGCCGCCGAATACGCGCAGCAGCGGCGTGCTCTCCTCGAACAGCGCGCGCTCGCCGCCGAAGTACAGCAGGGTACCGGGATCGCCCACGGCCGCGGGCACGTTCTTGATCGCCCCGGCCAGGAACCGCGCGCCGCGCGCGGCCGCCCAGTCGGCGAATTCTCGTGCGTCGGTGGGGTTTCCGGAATTGAGTGTGATCAGGGTGCGTCCCCGCAGCGCGGTTCCGGTGTCCGCCAAGGCTGTTCGCGTGGCCTCGAATGTCGTCAGCACCGAGATGATCACCGGACTCGCCGCCACGGCATCGGCGATCGCGAGCTGCTGGGCGGCCCCGGCCGCCACCAGTGGCGCAGCGCGTTCCGCGCTGCGATTCCACACGGTGGTCGGATACCCCGCCGCCAGTAGGGCTTCCGCGAGTGCCCGGCCCATCGAGCCGAGCCCCAGCACCGTCACGGGGGTGCGTTCTTCGTCGATCATCTCTGCTCCGATCACCATGGGTTCCGCGGGCGCGGCCGCCTGCCGAGAACCGAGTGTCGAACCGTGCGTCATCTGCGACAAGTACGTACTTTCCGCACCGGATACGCACCCTTCGGTAAGGGTCCAGATCAGGACGCCGGGTTCGTGCCGAACTATGACCGGTGTCACTTTTCGAGATGCGCGGGTCACCGCAGGCGCGGTAGTTTCGTGCGCAGCGATCGCCGATGTCCGAGGGCGTCGGCGATTTTCTTGTGTTCCACACGTTTTCAGGGGAAGGACATGGGGGTGTCTGCTATCAAGACGATTCGCACACTCGCGCCCAGTGAGCTCATCTACGCCACCAGCACCGTGTGCATCGCGTACTCGGTGCTCGCCACCGGCGATCTCGACATCGACAAGCTCACGCGGGCCTTCGAGATACTGCGGGCGCGCAACCCGATTCTCAACGCGCACCTGCTGATTCGGGACGACGCGTCGGCCGTCGAACTGCGCGTCGCCGAGGACTCGCAGGCGCGGGTCATCGTCACCGACGGCGATCCCGAACTGGTGCTGACCGGAGCGCAGCTCGACCAGAGCCGCGAGACCAGCGCACTGCTCGTGATCCGCGGCGAGCACGCCGCCCGGGTGACGCTGCTCATCCACCACAGCATCGCCGACGGGCATCACTCGCTGACGCTGCTCGAGGAATTGTGGGCCTACTACACCACGGTGAGCGCGGGCGGGATTCTGAGCCCGGAACCGCGCGACTACCCGAGCTCGGTCGAGGAACTGCTGAACGACCAGGCGCTCGAACCCGTGCCGTACCCGCTGCCCGTCGACGCCCCGCTCATCGGCACCCTGTCCATGGAGGCGGTGCGCTGCCCGCTGTCGCCGGAAGCCACCACCGCACTGCTCGACTTCGCCAAGCGCGAACAGCTCACCGTCAACGCCCTGCTGTCGGCGGCAGTGCTGTTGACCGAGAGCAAGTTCCGCAATGTCGCACTGCCCGCGCTGAACTACGTCTTCGCGGTCGACCTGCGCGAGCGTATCGACCCGCCCATCGCGCCGACCGCCGCGACCAATGCCTTCGGCTACGGCGAATACACGGCCGAGTCCGATGAATCCGAGCTGGTCGCGCTGGCCCGCTCGGTGGCCGCCGCCTTCAAAACCGAACTGGCGGACGGGGTCATCGTCGACAAGGCGCGGGCCGGATACAACCCGAACCTGGTGGTCACCGGTATCGTCCGCTCCTCGAACTGGGGTCGCATCCCGGAGTTCGAGACGCCGGACGGGTTGCGGCTCAGCGATTTCCGGGGCGGTATGACGGTCAACCCGCCCGCCGTCGCGCCGCCCTCGGGTGAACTGGCGCCGGGGGAGTACTTCGTGCACACCTTCCAGGGCCGCCTCAGCATCGACTTCATACCGCTGCCCTGGCTGCAGGAGACCGAGAAGCAGGGTCGCGCCGATATGCTGGCCAAGCTGCTCGGCGAATTCGCCTGAGCCGAAACACTATTCGATCGGGTCCGGCCGCCGCTGCCGGTCAGCGGCGGCCCACGGCCTGACGCACCAGCATGCGCACGGCGCGATCGACACGGTCGGTGTCGCCGGTGATCCACCAGTCCTGGATCAACCCGCGCATGCCCGAAACCAGCAGGGTGGCAGCGGCTTCGGGGTCCTCGAGGCCCGGATCGACGCGGGCCAGGGTGTCGGTCAGCGGATCGATCACCGCGCGGACCGCGTCGGCGGCGTACGCGCGGAAGACGCTCGTCGGCACGCAGGCCTCGCCCAGCACCTGCAACAGCACCCGCAGGCCCGTGACCGCGGGCCCGCTGGTGTTGACCGTGAACGACTCCGCGAGCCGGTTCTCCAGGGTCACGGAATCCTCGATACCGGCGAACAGGGCCGGGACATTCGGGCGCTGCGTCTCCAGTGCCGCGATCAGCATCTGCTCCTTGGTGCCGAAATAGTGGATCAGCATGCGTGAGCTGGTGCCCAGATAGTCGGCCAGCGGGCGCAGCGACAATTCCGCGAGCCCGTGTTCGGCGATATAGGCGATGACACCGGCGAGCAGTTCCGCGCGGCGGGCATGGTCGAGTGGGCGGGGCACGAGTTGACTGTAGCGGGTGCTACAGGTATTCATTTCCCCATGGGTGTAGCAACTGGTACAGAAACTCGTCCGAACGTCGTCGTGACCGCCATGGCTGCCACCACCTGCCTCGGCGCGGACCTGGCGACGACCTGGACGCGGCTGCTGGCCGGGGAAAGCGGAATCGGCACGCTCGCAGACGATTTCGTCACCGACTACGACCTGCCGGTGCGCATCGGCGGGCGGTTGACCGCGCCGCCTGGCGCGCAGCTGACCCGAATCGAGCAGCGGCGCATGTCCTTCGTCCAGCAGCTCGCGCTGGTGCTCACCCGCCAGGTCTGGCAGGAGGCCGGAGCCCCGCAACTCGATCCGGAACGATTGGCCGTCGTCGTCGGCACCGGACTCGGCGGCGGCGAGGCGCTCGTGCACGCGGTCGACGTCATGCGCGCCGGGGGCTACCGCAAGGTGCCGCCCATGACGGTGCCCATGGTCATGCCCAACGGTTCCGCCGCCACCATCGGATTGGAACTCGGCGCGAAAGGCGGTGTCTACGCGCCGGTTTCGGCCTGCGCCTCCGGCTCGGAGGCCATCGCGCACGCCTGGCGGCTGATCACCACCGGCGAAGCCGACGTGGTCGTCGCGGGCGGCGTCGAAGGTCACATCGACGCGGTCCCGATCGCCAGCTTCGCCATGATGCGCGCCATGAGCACCCGCAACGACGAACCCGCCCGCGCCTCCCGGCCTTTCGACCGCGACCGCGACGGATTCGTCTTCGGCGAAGCGGGAGCCCTGCTCGTCCTCGAATCCGAACAGCACGCCCGCGCCCGTGGCGCGCACATCCACGGCCGCGTGCTGGGCGCGGGCATCACCTCCGACGGCTACCACATCACCGGCACCGCCCCCGACGGCGGCGGCGCGGCGCGCGCCATGCGCAAAGCCCTTGCCACGGCCGGACTTTCGCCCTCCGACATCGGCCACGTGAACGCCCACGCCACCGGAACCCCCATCGGCGACGCTTCCGAGGCGCGGGCGATCATGGCCGTCACCCCCGAATCCTCGGTCTACGCACCGAAATCCGCACTGGGCCATTCCATCGGTGCGGTCGGCGCGCTGGAAGCCATCCTGACCCTGCGCACGCTGGGCGAGCAGATCGTCCCGCCCACACTGAATTTCGAGAACTCCGACGACGGGATCGCCATCGATGTGGTCGCCGACAAGCCGCGGCATCAGATCCTGGACTACGCGCTCAGTAATTCGTTCGGATTCGGTGGCCACAATGTGACGTTGGCCCTGGGCGTGTCCTGAGGTGAAACTCTAAGGGAGCGTGTCGGTTTGGACCCGGGGATCCAGTTTCTTGAGGGTGTCCGGGCGATCGGTGAGGCAGGGCCAGTCACGGCTCACGGCCTCGATGGTGGCGTGCCCGGCGGGGATGAGAGCGTCGGCGTCGGCGCGGTCGGCCAGGGCTGCGCCCAGATGATCGCTGGCCGGGCGGTCCAGGGGCTGGATGACGGTGTTCGGCAAGTCCAGCAGCACAGAGAGGATGTCCAGACGGCCGGGCGGAATCAAGGCGCGCGCGGCGGCCAGGGCGGTGGCGGGGACGATGATCGTGTGCCCGGCGTCGGCGGTCGCCCACACCACCGACTGGACGTAGGCGACGCGATGGGCCCATGCGGTCAGGGCGGCCGTGTCGAAGACGACGCCGCCGAGGGTGGAGCCCGGGGAGGTCATGCCGCGCCGGCATGATCGCCGGGCGTGTCCTCCTCCGATAACGGGGGCAGACCCTGCACGGCCCGGGCCCGGTTGATGAGGTCGAGGGGTGGACGGCCGCCGAAGACCTGTTCGATGCGAGCCAGGGACTCGGCGCGATCGACGCGGGCCTTGACGGATTCGACGACGAAGGCGCTGATGGACTCGATCCGGCCTTTGGCGCGCCAGTCGTCGAGGGTCGCGGCGATCTCCTCGGGCACCGACACGGTGATCTTGCGGGTGCGACGTTCTCTCGCCATATCAGAATGATAACGGTCCCGGGCGGTTCGGATTCCGCTGATCTCAAACCTGCCGGTCACACGGCGATCCGGATTCGATACCGTTGGCGTGCGCCCGTGATCGCGGGACGCGTCCCGATTCCAGCCCAGAGGACATGACTTAGATGGATGAAAGCTCGATCGCGTGGGACGACGGTGCGCTCGTCACCATCGACCAGCGTCTGCTGCCGGCTGAGCTGCGAGAGCTGCGGATCACGACGGTCGATCAGGTCATCGACGCCATCCAGAGCCTGGCCATTCGCGGCGCGCCGGCCATCGGCGTGTCGGGTGCCTTCGGTGTGGTGATCGCGGCGCTCGCCGCCACCACCGACGGAGTCGTGGACGCCGAGCAGGTGCGCGCCGAAGCCGCGCGCATCGCCGACGCCCGGCCGACCGCGGTCAATCTGGCCTGGGGCGTGCGGCGCACGCTGAACCGGCTGCCGCAGGGCACGCAGGCCATGCTCGACGAGGCCCTGGAGATGCTGGCCGAGGACGGCCGGGTGAACCTGGCCGCCGCCACCCACGCCGCCGACCTGATCCAGAAGCTGTGCGGGGACCGGCCACTGCGGCTGCTCACGCACTGCAATACCGGGCGGCTCGCCACCACCGCGGTGGGCACCGCCATCGGCGCGCTGCGCGTGCTGCACCAGCGCGGGGCGCTGGCCGAGGTGATCGTGGACGAGACGCGACCCCTGCTGCAGGGCGCGCGCCTGACCGCGTGGGAGATGGCCGAGGCCGGAATCCCGCATCGGCTCACCATCGATTCGGCGGCGGCGTGGGCCATGGCCACCGAGGAGGTGGA
Organism: Nocardia acididurans; assembly: GCF_016741815.1. GTDB lineage: Bacteria > Actinomycetota > Actinomycetes > Mycobacteriales > Mycobacteriaceae > Nocardia > Nocardia acididurans. The sequence goes on along the minus strand of NZ_JAERRJ010000002.1, from coordinate 19,307 downwards.
CGCGGTCATCGTGGGCGCGGATCGCATCACCGCGGACGGATCGGTAGCCAACAAGATCGGCACCTACATGCTGGCGCTGGCCGCGCGGCATCACGGGATTCCGTTCATCGTGGTCGCGCCGGAGTCCACCCGCGACATCTCCACCCCGACAGGTCGCGACATCGTGGTGGAGCAGCGCGCCAGCGCCGAGGTCACCGGATTCGGCGGCGTGCGAACGGCTCCCGAGGGGACCGAGACCTTCAACCCCGCCTTCGACGTGACCCCGCCGGAACTCGTGACCGCCGTGGTCACCGAATTCGGCGTGCTGGAAGCGCCCGGCGAAACCCGCACCGCCGCCGACGCGGCGACCCACCGCGTGTACCGCCGCCCGCCCGGCAGCAGCGACGGAGTCGACACGCTGGTGCCTGCCGTGGTTTCCTCTAAGGCTGAAACCGCTGTGGCGGTGCAGGTTTCGGCGGGTCACCCGGACGCCGGGGTGGAGATCGCGGCCATCGCGCGCGGGCTCTACGCCAACGGCTGGATGCCGGGTACGGCGGGCAATATCTCTGTGCGGCAGGATAATACAGCTGTGATCACGGCCAGCGGACTGTCGAAGGGCGAGCTCACTGCCGCCGATATGGTGGCCGTACAGGTGGCCGATTCGACGCCGGTCGAGCGCAACGGCAAGCGGCCGTCGGCGGAGACCACCATCCACACCGCCGTGTATCGCACCCGCGACAGCGCGGCCGTGGTGCACGTGCATCCGCCGCACGCCACGACCCTGTCCATCGCCGCGGCGAGCGCGACGCCGCAGACGGTGCGGTTCTCCGGTTATGAACTGATCAAGGGGCTGGGCGGAATCCGCCCGGACGCCATCGACATTCCGGTCTTCCCGAACCACGCCGACGTGCCGCGCATCGGCGAGGACATCGAGAAGTACCTGACCGAACATCCCGACGCCCCGCCGGTGCTGTTCATCGCGGGCCACGGCATTACCGCATGGGGCGCCTCGCTGGCGCAGGCGCGCGATCGCGCCGAATGCCTCGAAGCCATGTGCGAATTGGCAATATTGACCGGACACCGCGAAATCTCGGTGGGCGAGAAGTAGTTCCGAGGAGAGCTGACCATGACACTGCTGCAGATCATGTCCGACAAGGACAGCGCCGACGTCACCCTGCGTACCGAGGACGATGCCGTCATCGCCGCCGAATTGGCCAAGCGCGGCATCACTTTCGAGCGATGGCCGCTGCTGGAGAGCCTCACCGGCGCCACCTCCACCGACGAGCTGCTCGCCGAATACGCCTCGCGCATCGACGCGCTCAACGCCGACGGCCGCTACAAGCACATCGACGTCGCCCGCATCCACCCCGACGAGTCCGATCCGGAATGGCCCGCCAAGGCCACCGCCGCCCGCACCAAATTCCTCGACGAGCACCGCCACGCCGAGGACGAGGTGCGCTTCTTCGCCGCCGGACAGGGCTGCTTCTACCTGCACCTGGGCGACGAGGTTCTGGCGACCGTCTGCACCGCGGGCGATCTCGTCTCCGTCCCCGCGGGCACCCTGCACTGGTTCGACATGGGCACCCGCCCCGAATTCGTGGCCGTGCGCTTCTTCGAGGAGGAAGACGGCTGGATCGGCGACTTCACCGGCGACAAGATCTCGAGCGGCTTCCCCACCCTCGACGAACTCGTGGGCGCATGATCACCACCATCGTCCTCGACATCGAGGGCACCACCAGCCCGACCAGCTCGGTGCGCGAGGACCTCTACGGCTACACCCGCACCCGGCTGCCCGGCTGGCTGGCCGAAAACCAGGACGGCGCAGGCGCTTCCATCATCGCGGCGACCCGCGCCCAGGCCGACCGCCCGGACGCGGATGCCGCCGAGGTGGCCGACATCCTCATCGACTGGCTCGATTCGGATGTGAAGTCCGAGCCGCTGAAGGCGGCCCAGGGCATCGTCTGCGCCGAGGGCTTCCGCAACGGCTCGCTGCACGGTGAATTCTTCGAGGACGTGCCCCCCGCCCTGCGCGCCTGGCGCGAGGCGGGCATCGCCCTCTACATCTATTCCTCCGGCTCGGTCCGCAATCAGCGGGACTGGTTCGAATTCGCCCGTGGCGGAGACCTTTCCGCACTCCTGAGCGGTCACTTCGACCTCTCCACGGCAGGCCCGAAACGCGAAGCCTCCTCCTACGAGAAGATCGCGAGCGCCATCGGTGTGGCCCCGGAGCACATCCTGTTCCTGTCCGACCACCCCGACGAGCTCGACGCGGCAGTGGCCGCGGGCTGGCAGGCCGTCGGCGTCACCCGCCCCGGCGAACCCAACGCCCCCCGCGAACCCCACCGCTGGATCAGCGATTTCGCGGAGATCACCCTCTCCTGACCGGCCCAGCCCGCTACACGGGTTTGGTCCACACGATCGAATAGCGCCACAGCAGGTGCCGCCGGAACCGAGCCCCCGGCAGCACCTGCTCGGCGATCCTCCGCATCTCCCGGTTCGTCACCGGCGGCGGCCACACGATCGGCGACGGATGCAGCCAGTCCCGCTTGCGAATCCGGTGATACCGGTACGCGACCACCCCCGCCAGGCTGTAGGCCAGATCGCGCGGAAACACGTCCCGCGCCAGCCCCACAATCGCCAGGGTGCCACCCGGCCGCAGCAATTCGGCCATCCGCGTCAACGCGGTCACCGCATCCATATGATGCAGCGTCGCCACCGACACGATGGCATCGAACGACTTCGACGGAAACGGATACCCGAGGAAATCCGCCACCAGATAGGTGATGTCGCCCGATTGCGCCCGCGCGAGTTCGATGCTGTCCTCGTGCAGGTCGATTCCCGTCACCTGGGACGCGCTGCGCCGAAGACGTCGCGCGAGCATTCCCTCACCGCACCCGACATCGAGCACCGAGTCCGCTTCGCCCACCGCCTCGGCAATCAGGTTGTGGTAGTGGATGTTTCCGTTCCACCGCTGCTCGTCAGGTGCCGTCATGCGCGACATTCTGGCATGTGCGACTGCGCAGGAGAGGGAGGTAGACCTCGTCGACGATCTCCACGAGGACCTCGTCGGTGGTGTGGGGGACGCCGTGTACCACGAATTCGTTGCGCAGCAGGACTATTGCGACGGTGGCCACGCGGGGGTGCAGGGCTTCGGGCGTGAGCTCGCCGCGGGCGACCGCACGGTCCAGCAGGGTGAGCCAGGGGGCGGCCGCCGCGTCGGCGGACTCGTCGTGGAGCTGGGCCAGCAGTTCGGCGGTGCTGGCCGCGGCGGCCAGGAGGTCGCGCAGGATCGCGCCGGTGGGGGAGCTCCAGTGGCGGTTGGCTCGGCGGAGGAGTTCCAGGGCATCGCCGCGCAGGGTGCCGGTATCGGGAACGGGGCTGGCGGTGGCCAATTGGCGGTAGGCGGCGACGGCCAGGGCCAGGCGATTGGGCCAGCGGCGGTAGAGGGCGTTCTTGTTGGTGCCGGCGCGGGCGGCGACCTTTTCCATGGTCAGGGCGGCATAGCCGGATTCGAGAAGTTCGGTCGCGGTGGCCTGCAGAATGGCCTGCTCCAGGGCGGAACCGCGGCGGCGGGTTGAGGGCATGCACAATAGGGTACTTGACGTACCTTATCGATTGGGTGGAAGGTGTCGGGTATGCGAGTCAAAGGCATCAGTTACGACACCGGGTTTCTGCGTGGCGGGGCCACCTCGCGGCGGACGTTCGACGCGCGCACCGTCGAGCAGGAGCTGCGAACCATTCGAGATGAGCTGCATTGCACCGCGGTTCGAGTCATGGGCGGCGATCCCGAACGGATCGAGCTGGCGGCGGGGATCGCCGCCGACCTCGGCCTCGAGGTGTGGTTTTCGCCCTACCCGCTGGAGCTGACCGAGGCGCAGACCCTGGAGCTGTTCGCGGATTGCGCCGCGCGGGCCGAACGGCTGCGGCAGCGGGGAGCGGACGTGGTGTTCGTCGCCGGGGCCGAATTGAGTTTGATGAACAAGGGATTCATCGCGGGAGCCAGCACCGAGGAGCGGGTCGCCGAACTGCTGCGACCGGAACGGTTACCCGAGACGGTGGCGACGGTGAGCGCTCGGCTCGGGGAGTTCTTCGCCGAGGCGGTGCCGATCGTTCGAAAACGGTTCGGCGGCAGAGTGACCTATGCGTCGGTGCCGCTGGAACGCGTCGACTGGGATCTGTTCGACCTCGTCTCGGCGGATGTGTATCGCTCCGCGGAGGTGGTCGACCAGTTCGCGGACGGTGTGAATAACCTTGTCGCGCAGGGAAAGCCGGTCGCGATCACGGAATTCGGGTCGGCCACCTATCGTGGCGCGGGGGATCGCGGCGCGAACGGGCTCGAGATCGTCGAGTACGACGACCATGGGCCGGTTCGGTTGCGTGGCGAGTACGCGCGCGATGAGGAGGGGCAGGCGGCGTATATCCGTGAGCTGCTGGAGATTTTCGAGGCGGCGGGGGTGGACGGTGCGTTCGTGTTCACCTTCGCGCTGTACGACCATGTGCACCGGCCCGGCGGGGATCCGCGCGAGGATCTCGACCTGGCCAGCTACGGCATTGTGCGAACCTTCGAGGATCGACCGTGGGAACCGAAGGCGGCGTTCGCGACGGTGGCCGAGTTCTACGCGACGCACTGACCACGCCGATCCGCGGGAATTGTCGGGATTCCCGCGAATCGGCTCGGTGGCGTGGCGATCAGCTGCTGACCACGCGGGTCGCGGCCCGGTCGATGAGGTACTCGACCAAGGTCATCAGCACGTTCTTGCAGGAGCCGCGGTCGCGGGCGTCGCAGAGTAGGACGGGGATGTGCTCGTCCAGGTCCAGGGCGTCGCGGACCTCCACCGGGGTGTAGAGGGGCGCGCCCTCGAAGCAGTTGACCGCGACGGTGAACGCCACGCCCCGTCGTTCGAAGAAATCGATTGCGGCGAAGGAACCTTCGAGGCGGCGGGTGTCGGCGAGCACCACCGCCCCGAGCGCGCCGCGCGCCAGTTCGTCCCACAGGAACCAGAATCGGTCCTGTCCGGGGGTGCCGAACAGGTAGAGCACCAGGTTCTGGTCGATTGTGATGCGGCCGAAGTCCAGTGCCACCGTGGTGGTGGTCTTGCCTTCCACACCGCTCAGATCGTCCACGCCCGTGGATAATTCGGTGATCAGCTCTTCGGTGCGAAGAGGGGTGATCTCGCTGATCGCGGAGACCATCGTGGTCTTGCCGACCCCGAATCCGCCCGCGATGAGAATCTTCACCGAGGCGGCCAGCGGCCGGGATGAGTCAAAGTTTTCGGATGCCATCGAGTACAGCTCGCAGAATGTTGAGGTCGTCGGATCCGGTCTCGGGCATCGCCGGAGCACGGAAATTGAGTATGCCGTCGGAGATCAGATCGCCGACGAGAATCTTGGTCACCGCCAGTGGCAGCCGCAGCGCGGCCGACACCTCGGCCACCGACAACGGAAGCCGGCACAACCGCACGATATCGGTGTACTCCGGTTCGACCCGGCGCAACGGCGGGGCGGCATTGGGCACCACCACCACCGTGAGCATGTCGAGATCGTGCCCCGCCCCCATGGTCCGGCCGCCGGTCCTCGCATAGGGGCGCACGAGGGGACCGGCGGCGTCGTCGAACCACTGTTCGCCCGGCCTCGGGTTCATGACAGTCGGGGGTTGACCTGTCCGGCCATCTGCTGGCGCGGGGTGGTGGACAGATAGGTGCCGACACGCTGGACCGTGAGGTTCATTTCGTAGGCGACCATACCTAGGTTGGCCTGCTCGGTGGCCTGCAGCGCGAGGCAGGCGTGACTGCCCGCCGCCGTCACGAACAGCACCGCGCGGTCGAGTTCGATGACCGCCTGGCGTACGCCGCCGCCGTCGAAACGCGTTCCGGCACTGCGCGCCAGACCGTAGAGGGTCGAGGACATGGCGCCGAAGTGCTCGGCGTCCTCGCGGCTCATCGAGGAGGAGCGGCCCAGCAGTAACCCGTCGGTGGAATGCACCACCGCGTGCCGCACTCCCGCGAGCCGATCGACCAGATCGTCGAGTAGCCAGTTCAGATCACCAGCGTTTGAGATGGTCACCGTCGCCTTCCTGTCTGTCCTGAATTCCGTGGGACGTCGGCGAGATCGCGCCAGGGTCGGCCTGCCGGCCCTGCCTGGTTCCGTTCGCGATCGCGGACATGAGGTCTCGGGCCTGCTCGGCCGTACGGGTAGGCTCGGGCGGCGCTTCTGAGGTCGCCTTCTCCTGCGCCAATTCCGGTGCGAGACTTGCCTGCCGGCGCCTACGCGGGAGCGCGGGCCGGACGTCGGAGCCAGTGTAATGCGAACCATCGAATTCGGAAGAGCGGAAACCGTTTTCCCGTGGTAGCCGCAGCGGCTGCTGCGCGTGCCGCGGGGACGGGTTCGTCGGCGGTTCGAAAGGCGCGGGGGTGTCGAAGGACATCTGGTGCGGGGGATAACGGGGTTCGAGGGGTTCGGCGCGATCGGATGCGGCCGTGGCCGGGAACGCTCCGGTGTTGCCGGAAACGACCGGGAACGCACCCGTATTGCCGGGAAGAGCCGGGAAGGCGCCGGTGTCGCCCGTGGGGGCCGGGAAGGCGCCGGTCTCGCGCGTGGCGGCCGGGAACGCGCCCGTGTTGCCGTGGACCGCCGGGAAGGTTCCGGTGCTGCCCGAGGTGGCTGGGAACCGGCCGGTATTGCTCCCGGCGGGCAGGGCGGGCGCGCCCGCCGGGGCTTCGAGTTGACGTGGCACGGCCGGGATTTCGCCGGTGCCGCCCGCCGGGACGGTGAGCCCCGACGGCACCAGCACGATGGCGCGCACGCCGCCGTAATCGGATTCCGAGAGCTTCACCGTGATGCCGTTGCGCATGGCCAGCTGCGCCACCACGAACATGCCCAGGCGAGAATCCTCCGACAACGTGTTGACGCCGAAATCCGGTGGATTGCGCAGCATGTCGTTGATGCGAGCCAGCTCCGACTCCGGAATGCCCATACCCTGGTCGACGATCTCGACGGCCACGCCCTTGCCGACCACATTGCCGCGCACCGACACCTGCGACTGCGGCGGCGAGAAGTGCGCGGCATTGTCGACCAGTTCGGCGATCAGGTGCACGAGGTCGGCCACCGCGGACCCGGCGACCGAAACCTCCGGCAGGCGAGCGATCTTCACGCGGGTGTAGTCGTGCGCCTCACCGACGCCCGAGCGCACCACCTCGACCAGTGCCACCGGATTGCGCCACTGCCGGCCCGGCTGACCGCCCGCGAGGATGATCAGGTTCTCGGCGTTGCGGCGCTCGCGGGTGGCGAGATGGTCCAGGCGGAAGAACAATTCGAGCAGGGCGGGATCCTCCTGCTTGGACTCCGCCTCGTCGAGCACCTCGAGCTGCCGGTGCACCACCACCTGGCTGCGGTGCGCGATATTGAGGAACACCGCCTTCACGCCCTCGCGGGTGCGGGCCTCGGTGATCGCCGCCGCGACGGCCGCGGCGTGCGCGTGGCTGAATGCCTCGGCCACCTGGCCGATCTCGTCGGTGCCGAAATCCAATGGCGGGGTTTCGGTCTCGGCGTTCACCTGCTCGCCGTCGCGCAGCTTGTGCATGATCTCGGGGAGCCGCTCGTCGGCGAGGGCGAAGGTCTGATCACGGAGTCGCTTGAGACGCCGGATGATTCGGTTGGCCAGCACCAGGGCCACCCCGAACGCGGCCACCGCCACCAGGAACATCGCGCCGCCGGCATAGGCGGAGTTGCGGGCGTCGCGGTCGGCGGCGTCGGCGGCCAGGCCCTGGGCGTGGTTGGACTGGCTGTTCCACAGCTCGAGCAGGGCGGTGTTCACCTGGTTGGAGGCGTCCTGCCACTCCTGCACCGTGAACGGAAGCGGTTCCGCCGTGGACGGTTTGGCAGAGGTGATGGGGTTCAGCGCGCGCGCCAGGAAGGAGTTCTCCATCACGGCCAGCTGCGTCCACGCGGGCATGGCGGTGATGGCCTTGGCGGCCGCGATCCGCTCCGCCTCGTCACTGGTGGCCATGGTTTCGATGCTGACCCGGTAGCCGCCGACCAGCCGGGAGAACTCCACCGCGAGCTCCGGTGGCAGCACGATGTCATTGGCCAGGATGGCGGCCAGTGAGTGACTGCGCGAGAGCATTTCGGAGGCGCCGACAATGGTCAGCGTCTCACCGGTCTCCACCGCCACCTCGGCCGAGGGCGCGGTGGTCTGCACGGCCTGCGTGCCGATCGAGATGACATCGAGCAGATGGCTGTAGAAGGTGTAGGCATCACTGAGCGACAGCACCGACGCGTCCACCTGCGTGCGCACCGCGGCCAGCTGCGCGATGAGCGTATTGAACCCGCCCACATCGCCTTTCACGCCGTCCGGGCCCATCTTCTCCATGGTGGCGGTGGTGGGCGCGAAGGCGCGCAGCGCGGCATCGAGCCGTAATCGGGCCTGCGCCACACCCTTCGGATCGTCGTGCTCGCCGAACTGGGCCAGCGTCAACTGTCGTTCCTGCTGGACAGCGCCCACCAGTTCCTTGGTCAGCGGCGTGAAGTCGCGCAGCGCGACCGCCCAGTCGCGCGCGTTTCTGCCCTCGACCACAAGGTATCCCGCGCCACCCACACCGATCACGAGCAGCGCCAAGCTCGGGACGAGTGCGATGGCGAGAACACGGGTGCGGACACCGAGCCTCGCTGTGAACATCGCCACAACGTATCGGGACGTATGTCACAGACGTTGCGCAGATCCCGTTGAGCGGGAGAATGGTTGACGGACAGCATCATTCATGCTTCGGAATGAAAGATTTCGATGCGGGTGCGGCATGCCGGAACTCGCATCGCGATTACTCGTCGTCGCGCCGATGCCGTGCGGGAGGAGGATCGAGACGGCCGGGATCGGCCCGGCGACCCTGCCGGGTGCCGTTCTCGATGGCGGACATGAGATCTCGGGCCTGATCAGGGGTGCGCTCCGGCCGGGGTGCGGGCGCGGCGGCGGGTTCCCGTACCAGTTCCGGAGCCAGGCTCGATTGCCGCTGGCGGCGGGGCAGCATCGGGCGGTGGTCACCGGGCAGGGCGTGCGCGGTGTGGGCCGCGATCTCGGCCGGGCGGTGGGCCGCCGGACCCGGAGCTGCCGGTGCACCGGCTATGAGGGCCGCGGGGACCAGGACGATGGCGCGGATACCGCCGTAGTCGGATTCGGACAGGCGTACCGAAATACCGTGGCGCGCAGCCAGTTGCGACACCACGAACAGCCCCAGACGGGAATCGGTGGACAGGCTGGTGACGCCGAACTCGACGGGGTCTGCCAGGCGGGCGTTGACGAGTTCCAGGTCGGCCTCGGGGATGCCCATGCCCTGATCGTTGATCTCCAGCGCCAGGCCGCGGCCCACGGTGCGGCCGGAGATCTCCACCTGTGCCTGGGGCGGGGAGAAGGCGGTGGCGTTGTCGGCCAGTTCCGCGAGCAGGTGGATGAGGTCGCCGACGGCCGCGCCCAGCACCTGGGTATCGGGCAGCCGGGTGGTCCGCACCCGCTTGTAGTCCAGGGTTTCGCCGACCGCGCTGCGCACCAACTCCATGACCGGCACCGGATTTCGCCACTGCCGGCCCGGCTGGCCGCCCGCGAGGATGATCAGGTTCTCGGCATTGCGGCGCTCTCGGGTGGCGAGGTGGTCGAGCCGGAAGAAGGTGTCGAGCAGGGTGGGATCCTCCTGCGTGGACTCGGCCTCGTCGAGCAGCTCCAGCTGGCGGTGCATCACCACCTGGCTGCGGTGCGCGATATTGCGGAAGACCGCCTTGACGCCCTCACGGGTGCGCGCCTCGGTGACCGCGGCGGTGACGGCCGCCGCGTGCGCGTGGCCGAAAGCCTCGGCCACCTGGCCGATTTCATCGGAGCCGAAGTCCAGCTGCGGGGCGGCGGCATCGGCCTCGAGCACTTCACCGGTGGCGAGCCGGCGCATGGTGTCGGGCAGTTGTTCATCGGCCAGCGCGAAGGTGCGGTCCCGGAGCCGCTTGAGCCGTCCGATGATTCGATTGGCCAGCAGCAGGGCCACCACGATCGCGCCGATCGCGACCGCGAGGATGGCCGCGCCCGCCAGCAGTGATTTCCGCGTGGTGTCCGAGGCCGCGTCCGCGGCCAGGCTCTGCGCCTGCGAACTCTGAGCCTGCCACAGTTCGGCCAGCGCCCGATTGACCTCGTCGGCCGCGGCCTGCCACGCCTCGGTGGTGAGGGGAAGCGGTGCGGTGCGGGCATTGTCGGGATCGCGTGGCAGGGCACGTTGTGCGAGAGCGGTTTCCATCGTGCCCAGCTGCTGCCAGGCCTGCCCGGCGATCAGCGCCTGCGCGGCGGCGGCCTGGTCGGCATCCGGATCGGCGACGAACTGCTGGATCCGCGTCCGGTAGTAGCCCACCAGTCGCACGAATTCGCTACTCAGCTCGGGGGAGAGCGCACTCTCGTGCACGAGCGCCGCGCCGAGCGCCGTCGCGCGGCTCATCGCTTCCAGACTCTGCAGCACCTCCGCGGACTCGGACAGCTCGGCGGCGGTGGCGGCATCCGGCGCGGACTGCTGTGCGATGCGAATGCCCGCGAGCACCAATTCCGGCATGCGCGTATAGAACTGGTAGGCCTCGGCCACCGGCGTCTGCCCCGCGTCCACGCCCGCCCGGATACCGGTGAGCTGCTGTCCCATCGCCTGGAAGGCGGCCGTACTGTCGCCCATGGACTCCGGCCCCATATTCGACAGCCGGGACTGCGCCGGCGCGATCTGCCGGAAGGCATTGTCCAGCCGGGCTCGCGCCGCCGCCAGATCCCGCACATCCGGATCGGCTCCGGCGTTGTGCCACACCGTGATTCGCCGCTCGGATTCGATGGCCTCGATCAGTTCGCGGGTCGGTGCGATACCGGCCTGTAGCTCGTCGGCCCAGGCTCGGGCCTCGTTCGACTCGTCCACCAGGGCGCCCGTCGCACCCACGCCGATGACGACCAGGGCCAGGCTGGGGACGAGCGCGATCGCCAGGATACGGGTCCGGACACCGAGGTTCGGCATGCGCATTGCCACAAGCTAGCCATTCGATTCGATTGTGCACGGCACGAGTCCCTTTGAGCAGGACACTAATTGACTTCAGGTGCCGGAGCGGGTAAGCCGGGAGATAGCGGACCAATCGGTCCGGCAACGCTTTTCGACGCGGAATCCCGTACTCGCACCCCTCGTGCGCGTACGGGACTCCGCGCCCGGATCAGCTCGCGGCGATCGCCGAGGCGTACCAGCCGAACGAATGACCCTTGCTGGTGCAGAAAAAGCTCCCATGGAACCCCACACCGCACCTGGCCCCCGCATACGCAAGCTTCGGCCCCCACATATCGCTCCCCGTGGCCACCTCATCGATCCCCGGATTCCCGCCGGGCAGGGTGTAGGCCCCCGGCGCGAACCCCGGATGCGCCGGAGTCTCCGCCGAATCGATGACCACCTGACTCACCTCGAACGGAATAGCGACCTCATCCCCGGCGAGCTTGACCGTCATCCGCGCCGGCGACGCCAGATCACACCCCACACTCCCGACGGCATCGATGGCGCAGCTGAGCGTGCCCGCCCGGAAATACAACGGCCCCGACCGATCCGCCGACGCCGTCGCGGCAAGCGGAGCGGCGGCAAGCACGGACGCCGTAGCGACCCCCGCGGCCCGCTGGGTAAAGCTGAGCATGTCGAACAATCCCTTCCGAACGGTGAACTCATCGTTGGCAATTCGGTGGTACTGCTGCGGTGTTGTTCGTAGCCCGGAACCCGCTGGTTACAGGTCATTTTCGAATCCCGACATATCCGGCGAACCCGTCCGGTCGGCCCGAACCGACATTTCCGGCCGGAAACCCCGCCCGAGCGGCCGAGATCCGGCAGAGCGCCCTGACCTGGGCGCGGTGAGGGTAGATTTGTCCGTACCCGGAAGTTACTTGTAAGTAGGAGGCGACGATGCCGGTACCGGCAGCTGCGGTGTTCGACCGGTTGCGGACGTTCGCGGCGGTGGACACGACCGAGGATCGGGACAGGCGTGCGATCACCGAGGTGTTCACCGGCAGCACGCTCGGGACGGTGCCGGTGGGCACTGCCGAGGATGTCGCGGAGGCTGTCGCCAGAGGGCGTGCGGCACAGGCGGAATGGGCTGCGCGGCCGGTGAAGGAGCGGGCCGCGATCTTCGAGCGCTATCGGGCGCTGGTGGTGGAGAACCGCGAGTATCTGATGGATATCGTGCAGGCCGAGACGGGGAAGGCGCGCTGGGCGGCGCAAGAGGAGATCATGGGGTTGATCTTCGCGGCTCGGTACTTCTCGCGGGTGGCTCCGGACCTGCTGGCCTCGCACAGTGCTACCGGGGCGTTTCCGGTGTTGAACCGGGCTTCGGTGCGGGCGGTGCCCAAGGGGGTCGTGGGTGTCATCGCGCCCTGGAACTACCCGATGCTGCTGTCTGTCGGCGATTCGATTCCGGCGCTGCTGGCCGGGAACGCGGTGGTGGTGAAGCCGGATAGCCAGACGCCGTATTCGTCGCTGGCCAATGCGGAGCTGTTCGCGCGTGCGGGACTGCCGCGGGATCTGTTCGCGGTTGTGACGGGTCCGGGCACGGTGGTCGGGACCGCGATTGTCGAGGCGTGCGACTACCTCATGTTCACCGGGTCCTCGGCGACCGGGCGCACGCTGGCCGAACAGTGCGGGCGTCGGCTCATCGGGTTCTCCGCCGAACTCGGCGGCAAGAACCCGATGATCGTCACCAAGGACGCCAACCTCGACAAGGCCGCCAAAGCCGCTGTGCGCGCGTGCTTCTCGAATGCCGGACAGCTCTGCATCTCCATCGAGCGCCTGTATGTCGATCGCGCCGTGGCCGATTCCTTCGCCGAGAAGTTCGTCGCCAATGTGAAGGCCGCCAAACTCGGTGCCTCCTATGACTTCTCGAACGATATCGGCAGCCTCATCTCCGAATCGCAGCTCGAGACGGTCACCAAGCATGTCGCGGACGCGGTGTCGAAGGGGGCGAAGGTGCTCGCGGGCGGCAACGCCCGGCCCGACCTCGGCCCGCTGTTCTACGAACCGACCGTGCTCTCCGACGTCACCGACGCCATGGAGTGCGGCCGCAACGAAACCTTCGGCCCGCTGGTCTCCATCTACCCCGTCGACGGCGTCGAAGAAGCCATCACCCGCGCCAACGACACCGAATACGGCCTCAACGCGAGCGTCTGGGCCGGAAGCAAATCCGAGGGCGAGAAGATCGCCGAACGCCTGCACGCGGGCACCGTCAACATCGACGAGGGTTACGCCCCCGCCTGGGGCACCACCGGCGCTCCGATGGGCGGCATGGGCATCTCCGGCGTCGGCCGCCGCCACGGTCCCGACGGTCTGCTGAAGTTCACCGAACCCCAGTCCATCGTCGTCACCCGCTTCCTGAACCTCGACCCGCCGCCACTGGTCTCCCAGGAACGCTGGCAGCCCTTCCTCATGGGCATCGCGCGCGCCATCCGCTTCCTGCCCGGCCGCTGAGGTCCACCCCTCCGCCCCGACCCGCCACGGTCGGGGCGGAGTCGCGTCACCGGTTAATGTCGGAAGCAATGCACCGTGAAGGGGGTGGAGCCGATGGGGCGGCGCGTTGTGTGGATTTTCGTGGCATTCGGACTGTTCGTGGCCGGACTGGGTGTTGCCGTCGCGGTTGCGAAATCGGATCGGTACTACCGATTCGACTGGATTCCCGCGTGGTTGATGCCCTTGTGCTGGACGGGCGCGATTGTCGTACTCGTGCTCGGCCCCGCGGTGTGCGGGGACCGTCAGCGGGTGTGGGTTTCGTTCGCGGCTCTGCTCGGACTGGTGACGATTCCCCTGTGGGTATTGACGATGTTCGCGTTGATGTGGGACGACGGTTCGCGGGAGGTCAAGGTCACCGTGAGCGCCGACGGACGCCACGAGCTCGTCACCGAGTATTTTCACAACACGATCGATCCGTCCTGCCGGGTGTGGTTGCGGGAGCGAGACGGATTGTTCGCCAGGCAAACTCTGGTGTGGAAACGGATCGAGGCCAATTGCCCCACGAGCGTGGAGTTCTGGGACGACTCGACGATCGGCATCACCGAGTACGCGAAGCGTGAGCCGTTCAAGACGACATTCGATGCGGATCGGATGGAGGTGGCGAAGCCGTTCACGCTTCCGTGATCGACACGAGGTGGGTGCGGCCGTCCGTGGTGCGGGTGGTGATGATCTGGTCGAAGACGATCAGTTTCTCGCCGGGGCTCTGGTGCAGGAGCTGGACCGCCCAGCGCTCGGTGCCGGCGTCGGAGGGGCCTTCGAAGGCGATGATCACGCAGTAGCGGGTTCCCTTGGGGGTGGAGTCGATTCCGCGCTGGATGTCTTCGGCGCTGGAGATGTTGGTGGCGTCGTGGGCCACTACGCGGCGGGCCGCGGTGCCGGAGCGTTGGACGTAGTAGGCGTACTCGAAGGCGAAAATGGCGTCCATGCCGCTGGTTTCGCCGCCGGGGAAGGTGCCGGAGGCCGAGATGTGGTCGCGGCGGATCTCGCAGCCCGCGACCGGGATGGCCGCGAGAGTTGTTGTGGTGGGGGAGGTTTTCGTGGTTGTCGTGGTGGGGGCCGCGACGCCGTCGGCATCGGAATCCGAGGAGATTGCCGCCGCGACCGTCGCGCCGGTGGCGACCACCAGGGTGGCGAGGGCCGCGATCGTGAGTTGGCGGCGGTTGCGCGGTGTGGCGGGTCGGCGGTGTGGACCGGAGGTGGCCGAATCGGTTTGTGCGCGGCGATGTCTCGGCGCTCGGTCGATGCCGGGGAAGATCGCGGATACCCCGTTGGCGGCCGGCGGCGGGGGAGGTTTCACCGCGACCGGGCGTCCGGCGAGCGCGGCGGCCACGGCCTGGGCCAGGTGGGTGCAGGTGGCGAAGCGGCGGTGCGGGTCTTTCGCCATCGCGCGGGCGATGACCGCGTCGAGCTGGGCGGGGACGTGCGGGTTGACCGTGCTGAGCGCGGGGATCGTCTCGTTGACGTGGCTGTACATCAGGCGTGATGGTTCGGTGGCGTCGAAAGGCGGCTTCCCGGCGAGCATTTCGAACACCGTGCAGCCCAGCGAGTAGATGTCGGAGGTGCGGTCGATGGCGATCGCGCCGTGGAAGCGCTCCGGTGCGGCGTAGCGGAGACTGGCCAGCATATGCCCGGTCTCGGTGAGCCCGCGCTCGTCGTGGATCGAGGTCGCGATGCCGAAATCGGTGAGCAGCGTGCGCCGCCCCGGATCGGAGCCGACAAGGATATTGGCGGGCTTCACATCTCGGTGCAGCACGCCCGCATCGTGCGCGTAATCCAGTGCGAGGGCGACGGACCGGGTGATCGCGGCGACCCGCTCCAGCTCGAGCGGGCCATCCTGCAGCTGAGTGGCAAGATCCGGCCCGTCCACATACTCCATGGCGATCCAGAGCCGATCGTCTTCCTCGCCTCTGGACAGAATCGTGATGATGTTCGGATGCGACAGCCGCGCAACAGTATCGGCCTCCCGCAGGAACCGTCGCCGGGTCGCGTCATCCGTGGCGGCAATCCGATTGAGCACCTTCAACGCGACCAACCGAGGCAGATCCCGATCGACGGCTAGGTACACCTCGCCCATCCCCCCGGCACCGAGCAAGCGTTCGATCCGGAATCCGGCGAAGACCGATCCCGACTGTAGTTGCCCGCTCACCCGTTCCTCCCGATATGCCACCATTCGCCCAACTGCAACCGGGAGTCTACGGTCATACCGCCACCGCCACGGCGGGCCTCGACCCGCCGGGCGACGATCAGGAAGTCGAGCCCGGAAACGAAGGGCCGACAGCCACATATCGACTCGAATCTCGATACCCGCCGAGGTCGCCGGAACCCTGCTCGAGCAGTTTCACCGTCCAGCCACGTCGTTCGGAGTACCGCCGATAGAGCCCCACCAAATCACCGGCGAACAGCGCGGATTCGCGATCCTCGCCCTCAGCGCGAACCTCGAGGATCGTATTGTCCCGGTGGTGTGGATCCGCCGGAACGAGCTGCTCGGCGAGCCGTACGCTCAGCTCGACGACCCGATGCCGCAGGTGCGGCACCTCCGCGGCGAAAGACGCATCCTCAGCGGCGAATTCGATCGCGACAGCCAGTTCATCCTCTGCCGCGCGCAGTCAGGTGAAGGCCGTCAGAGCAGGCTGCAGCTCGGTCAACCGCTCGCTGACCCGGTGCAACTCATCGGCGTTCCGATACAGCGCCTCATCGCCGAGCCGGGCTTCGAGCAATCGGAACTCGGCGAGAAACCGCTGCGACGGTGAATCGTCCGCGGACATGATGTCTCCCTCCCACCCCAATATCGCATAACGCGCCCACGAACGACGATGTGACGTGTCGATGCGCCCGCGACGGTCCTGCCGGTGCGCTGAGCCTGTCAGGCGGTGGTGCTGCCTTTGGCGCTGAGTTTGCGGATGGGTTCGATGAGGCGGTGGTAGAGGGGGCGGACCAGGCGGCCGGAGAGGTAGCGGTTGCGTTCCTCGTGCCAGACGCGGGCGCGGGGGTGGCCGGCGATGGGGGACCAGCGGTCGGGGACGGGGGGTTCGGTGGTGTGGAAGGTGATGCGGGAGAGGTGTT
The DNA here is from genome assembly GCF_016741815.1 of Nocardia acididurans. Classification (GTDB taxonomy): domain Bacteria; phylum Actinomycetota; class Actinomycetes; order Mycobacteriales; family Mycobacteriaceae; genus Nocardia; species Nocardia acididurans. The sequence goes on along the minus strand of NZ_JAERRJ010000002.1, from coordinate 2,742 downwards.
TTGTGCTGATGTAGCCGTATTGGCTGGGGCTCACCAGGCGGAGGGGGGCGCCGTGGTCGGGGGTGAGGGGGTGGCCGTCGAGGTGGTCGGCGATGAGGACGTCGGCGGCCAGGGCGTCGTCGAGGTGGGCGATGGAGTAGTAGCCGTCGAGGCCGGTGAAGGAGATGTGGGTGATGGGGGCGGTCGGGTCCAGGAGGGGGGCGACGAGGGTGCGGTAGAGGGGTTCGAAGGGGGTGCCGGCCCAGCGGAGGCCGGTGGCGGACCAGCCTGCGACGCAATGGAAGTCGGCGTCCTGTTCGCGGCGGGGGAGTTGTGCGAGGTCGGCTGTGGTGAGGGTCAGGGGGGTGGGGAGGGGGCCGGTGATCTCGATGGTGGGGTGGTCGGGGATCGGTGGCGGTGGGTGGTGTAGGTGGGTGCCGAAGCGGGGGAAGTTGTCCAGGGCGCGCTGGCCCGGGGGGAGTGTCATGCCGAATCCTCGTGTCGGGGTGCGGGGTGCTCGCAATCGTCAGAATATAGGGCGTTTGCTCTATATAGAAGGAGTGTACTAGTTTCGTCGGGTGGGCGGTTTGTCACACGGAACTCGTAGGGTGCGGGGCATGACCGATCGTGAGGCGTTCGCGCCGCTGGTGTTCTTCGAGTACGACCACAAGCCGGGGAACTTCTGCTTGATGCTGACCGACGCCCACATGGTGGCGAGCGAGGAGGTGTTCGCCGCGCACGGATACGACGGCGGCGGGTACGGCTGGGCGGGGGTGGCCAAGGCGGCGGTGAGTACGCGGGCTCCAGAACTGGAAGGGCGGTTCGGGATGGATCCGGAGGCGGGAATGTTCGTGGCCTACGGCGAGGACGCCGAGGCGCTGCGCGGGTTGGGGGCGTTGCTGCAGGAGGCGGTGACGGATCGGGCGGTGCTGGCCGAACTCGTGGCGGCGGGCGATCCGGAATGGTTCGACTGAGGTAGGTCTCGCGGATACGCGCCCGGCCCGAGCCGGGTGCGTAGGGTGAGGGACGGCGAAAGGATGTGCTGTGGTGGAGAATCCGCTGGCCACGCCGGGGGCGTGGGATGCCGTTGCCGAGGGGTACGACGAATTCGGGGCGCGGGTGATGGTCCCGTTCGCGGAGCGGGCGCTCGAGATCGCCGATCCGGCGCCGGGCGCGCGGGTGGTGGATGTGGCGGCCGGGCCCGGGGCGCTGGCCCTGCTCGCGGCCACCCGGGTCGGGGAGGTCGAGGCGATCGACTTCTCGGAGGCGATGATCGGGCGGTTGCGTGACCGGGCCGAGGCCGCCGGTGTCACGAATGTCGTTGCGCGCGTGGGGGATGGACAGGCATTGCCCTACGACGACGATCGGTTCGATGCCGCATTCTCGATGTTCGGCCTGATGTTCTTCGCGGACCGGGCGAAAGGTTTCGCGGAACTGTGCCGGGTGCTGCGGCCGGGCGGGATCGCCGTGGTATCGAGCTGGGCTCCGATCGCCGAATCACCGCTCATGACACTGTGTTTCGATGCCTATCAGGCGGGGATTCCGGGTTTTCCGGCGCCGCAACCGAATCCGGCCAGTCTGGAGAATCCGGAGACCTTCGAGAGTGAGCTGCTGGCAGCCGGTTTCACCAATGTGCGCATCCGCCCGCACACGGTGTCGGTCGCCTACGAGAGCGGCGCGGCACTGTGGGAGGGAATCACCGGCAGCAGCGCACCGATCCGGCTGCGGCGTGATCGCACCGACCCCGGCACGTGGAAGGCACAGGAGCAGATCATGATCGAGTACCTGGACCAGCACTACAAGCCGGGCGCCGAGCTGTCCACCACCGCCTGGTTCGGCAGCGGGCGCGCGCCCGCCACCCGCGTCTAGGAGGTGTGATGGCGCGGCCGGCCCGGAGAAACCGGCCGCGCCACCTCCTCATCCGGTCAGGTCCGCGCCACGCGGCGGGGCGGGAGCCGCTTCCAACGCCGCCGCTTCGGCATCGGTGAACAACCGAGACCGGATGATGAACCGGACCCCTTCCGGAGCTTCGAGGGAGAATCCGCCGCCGCGGCCGGGTACCACGTCGACGGTGAGATGGGTGTGCCGCCAGTACTCGTACTGGTCGGCGCTCATCCAGAAGGGGGTGTCGGGAAAGATACGGCCGAGCATGACATCGGCCGCACCGACCCGGAATTCGCCCAGTGGGTAGCACATGGGGGAGCTGCCGTCGCAGCATCCGCCGGATTGGTGGAACATCACCGGGCCGTGGTGAGCGATGAGCCCTTGCAACACCTCGCTCGCGGCGGGGGTGATGCCCACTCTGGACACGGTCCCTGCTTTCATCAGAAGAAACCCAACCTTTTCGGTGAGTACGAGACCAGCAGATTCTTGGTCTGCTGGTAGTGGTCCAGCATCATCTTGTGCGTCTCGCGACCGATGCCGGACTTCTTGTAGCCGCCGAAGGCGGCATGCGCGGGGTAGGCGTGGAAGCAGTTGGTCCACACGCGCCCGGCCTTGATGGCGCGGCCGAGCCGGTAGGCGGTACTGCCGTCGCGGGACCACACGCCCGCGCCCAAACCGTACAGGGTGTCATTGGCGATGGTGATCGCTTCGACCTCGTTGTCGAAGCGAGTCACCGCCACCACCGGGCCGAAGATCTCCTCCTGGAAGATGCGCATATCGTTGCGGCCCTCGAAGATCGTGGGCTCGATGTAGTACCCGTTGGGGAAGCCTTCCACCTTGCGCATCTCACCGCCGGTGAGAACTCTGGCGCCTTCTTTG
>NZ_JAERRJ010000019.1 GCF_016741815.1 Nocardia acididurans | reverse complement strand
TTAACTCTCATAACGGCGGCCTACCGCCAGGGGCCACTTCACCCGGACCGAAACCCGGGTCGGGTCAATCTGACTCCCCGGACATGGGAAGAGCGCAAGCGGAGGGTGCGCATGTCCGGATACATTGCTCTGATATACGTGACTTCCACGGCAAAGGTACTCGAATGTCACATTTGGAGATCTGGGAACCCGACGCACTCCGACTAGCAAGACTCCTTGACAACGAGGCGACGGGGATCAGTAACTCCGCCATGCCAGCGGAGCCGATCTTGATGGCGATGGAGCGATCCATGCCCGAATCCACATTCGCATCGGAATTCCAGTCAGAATCCGCGCGAATGTTCCGACTTATCCGATTCTATATTTACCAGGTCAACCGTGTCAGTGATCTAATTGCGGACTCAGTTGACTCTTTCGTCACGGTCGATGACAACGGTGGCGACCGAATCGCGCAAACTATCGATGAGGGTCGCTGGTGATCAATGACGTAATCCTGGACAAAGGTCGTGTCCCGTGCTGACGGTCTCGCAGGTGCTGGCTTGGAATATGGATGGCGAAGCTCGAATATCCGAGGCCGGCTCGGTCGGACTGATCCTCCACAATTCCAGTCAAAGAATATTAGACATGAGCGTTGCGGCCACCTACTACCTCAATAGTAAAGCCGGTTCAAAGGCGGCGGAACGCTTGCGCAAGATAGCCATTCTCGGAACTGAAATTGCTGAAGCATTGGATGAACTCCGATGGCAAGCCGGTGTGTGCTTTCGTGATACCAAACTCGATTATGACACCCTTCTCCGTGTAAAGGACGAAGTGGCACGCTGGAAGGGGGACTTGCTGCTCTACGAGAACGGATCAGTGAGGGTCACTCCTTCGATCGCCTCATTGAGCGTCAGAGAGAAAGTGGCGAAATACGGGATGGACACTTTTGACCTGGAGCCTGTCGCTGACGCGCTATCGAAGCAGGCAGAGAATGCACTCTCGCGGATAAATGAGGTAAATGCCCGTGGGCTTGGATATGCCCTCGTCCACGATCCGTGGTCGTAGGCGCAACGCTGGTCCCCGGGACAGACAGGCGAACGATGGCCATCGGATCAGTGTGACAGGCTCGCCATGCGCCTCATCAGCGCCGGAACCGAGGGCCCGCAGCAGGTGCACGATCGAATCACTCGACCTCGGTACCGGCGATCCTCGATACCGTGAGCGCGCCCTCGTCGTTCTCGACGCGTTGAGCGGGGCGGACGCGATCCTTCTGCGAACTGCTCAGCAGATCGAACACTTGCTTCGGTGAGGACGATCAAGCCGCCGGGCGGTCCCAAGCCCGATGATGGACGGCATTGGCCACGAAGAACGCGCCCACCCCAGACCGACCCAGCGATGCCGTCGAAACGACGACCATCCCTGCCGCAGCTCCCGCACCGCGATCTACCCGAGGTTCCGCGCGTCCGCCCGCCGCGACCGTCCGCAACCATAGGCTCGCCACCCCCGCGAGACACGAATCCACCGCCACCGCCCACCTGGCTCCCACCACCTCGGTAAGGGTCCGCCAGCCACCAGCCCTACAACCACACACAGATACCTTGACGCCCGCCAACGCGGAGTTCGCCGCCCGCACCACGGTTAACGGCATCAACTGCAGAACCACTCCACACGCTGCCCGGTGCGACAACGCGAACAGCATTCCGTTCGACAGGACCCTCCAACCAGCACGAACACCAGAACAGCCAACCCAGAGCTCGCCAGCACCACCGCCAGATCATTCGCGCCAGCCGAGTGCTCCCACACTGCTAACGCCAACGCGACCGATCCCACAGAATTGCCGAGAAGGCCCGCCGATCCTCCGATAAAGAACCGGTACGGGATCCTGTCGCTCCTGGGGCCGGTTGTCGTGCACGACGTTTTCGGGCCCACAGGCTGGGGTTTGGTGTCGGCAGCGATCGGTGGGGGGGATTCTGGCGGGATCTGTGCTGATGTACGGTGCGCGCGTACGCCCGCTGCTGGTGTGGGGTCTGCCGGCCGCGGGGCCTGGGGCGGTGGCGTTGGTCTCGTTGGGCACTAATCCGAGTCTGTGGTGGACGGTCGTGGGCGCTGTGGTCGGCGGTGTGGGGATGGGCGTGTTCGGGGTGGCGTGGGAAACCGCGCTCGCGCGGCACATCCCTGATCGTGAACTGCCGCGTGTCTGTTCCTATGACGCGTTGGGTTCTTTTCTCGCGATTCCGGTGGGCAGTTGTCGATCGGCCCGCTGTCGATGGTGGCCGGAACCACTCCCGTCGCTGTCGTCGGTGGCCTGATTTATCTTCTGTCGGTGCTGGCGCCTCTGGCGTCGACCGATGTTCGTTCGCTCGGGCGGGTAGCCACCACCAGTACCGGAATTGGTGTGGTGAAGAATATTCAGGTGGCGTCCCGCAGGGCAGGTGAATAGCGCACCGACCGAATGGTTGATGTGATCTGCCCGGCGGGACAGGAAAAACCCTAGCTCGAATTGCCGTCCGCAGCGATTGTTCGATGGTTCGGGCTTGTCGGGACATGATCGTGGCGGGCTCCCAACCACGAGAACTTGGGAGTCGATCACCTGGCTTCAACACCTGGGTCAAATCGCAACTGCGTCTGCAACGCCGAGCCGGGACGCGCGTCGAACAGATCCATATCCGTCCGTCCCGGTTCAATCGGGCCTGTGAGTCCGTCACCGCTTCGAATCTGGTGCTGCTGGTGAAGGACCGCGGGTTCGGTCAGGCCGGATCGGCGTCGCTGCGGATCCGTCGGGGCGGTGGCCGATTGTGGAGTTGCAGATGGACATTCGATACGGTGCTCGATTTCGGACGTCGCTATGAGTTCGAGTTGACCGCGCCGCAGTATCGCATCGACCGGTGTGCGCTGTTTGCTCGGAGGGTCCGAGACGGTGGCCTCAGGTGGTTCGCCTACACGCGCGCCCCCGAGGACGTTGGCGATATTCCTGATCGCTTCCTCGATGGTTGTCTGCCTGACATCCTCGAATGGCTGGTGGCGATCGACGCTGTGCCACAGGCACGCACTCTTGTGCAGCGCTGGCTGGGACTCGATACCGCCGTCGACGCGCGGCCGGCGTATCTGCGGCCGCCGCCGTGGCGGACGATTGCGTTCGAGAAGGGCCAGGCGATCGCGAAGGCAGGTGGTGGCCCGCCCACCGCGGATTCGGTATGGCTCGGGTGGTTCGCCTCCGAGTTTCTGGCCGCGCGAAATCAGCCTGCCGCCGGGGACGTGCCCGGCTGATTCTCGGACTCGTGGTCGTGGCCGTGTATGCGTCGGCTTGTTCCCATTGCTGGGGGTAATCGAAACAGTGGTCGAGCAAGGGCCGGGAATCACAATGGCGGGGTGGATGGCTCGTATTCAGCAGTGACACATTCTTTTACGACGGAGAACGAAGAGACGGCACGCCGCCTTGTCGGGGCGTTGACGAGGTTCGGGCTCACCGAGGCAGACTGTACGGCCGATGGCCGGGGTCGGTGGACGGTCGTCGCGACGAATGAGGGGCCGTTCGAGGGCGAGAATGGATTGCGCGCGATGAAAGCGGTCGAACGTGCGGCGTGCGCTATCGCCCTCCGGTACGGAGCTGTCCCACAGAACGCTTGAATTCCCGCCAGTGGAAATACTGGTGACTCTTCGGCCCATCGTCGAGGATTACGATTCCAGTCAGGTACAGATCAGCCGCTGAACAAGCGGCCGCAGCGTCACGGCGACAACGGTTGTTCGTCACGACGACCGGTGAACGCACCTCCCCCCTTTGGGCGTTCTCCGGTCGTCGACGACCTCGAGACCGTGCGGAGTTGGCGTCGTGGCATCTGTCTCCGGGTTCGCTGCGCCCACACGTCGTGAACCCGGAGTCAGACCCCGATTTCCACGAACCGCCACGCAGGTCCGGAGCGGGTGTGATGAAGACTTACACACCACTCGATATTCACGAGAGTACTTGGCGCACAGTAGCGTTCGCTGCCCGGACAGTGTGCGCGTGGGTTGTCTTCTGGATTGTGGTGTTGATGTCGGTACCGGATCCCGTTGCTCGTTTGTGTCCCGGGGTCATCGGGGTGGAGCAGATCGTCGTGCGACCGCCACAGTCTCGTGACCGGTGATGCGGTCCGGTGTGATCGCTGCCAGCGTTACTCGGCGCTTTTGCTCTGGTCCAGTTCGAGGTCGGCGGCGTCGAAGATGTCGGTGACATCGATACCTGGCACGATCTCGGCGTGGCCGAGGTGCAACCCTACCCCGCGGAATCTCGGATCGCCGGGATGCTTCGGGTGTTCGAGGTGGTCGAGGCCGTGCGTGCGTGCGTAGTCGGCAGAACGGTGGGTGATCTGGTGCATGGAATGGCGGATCTGGTCCTCGTCGATGCCGGTGACGACGGCCGCGATCTCATCGCCACCGATACGCACCGCGATCACACGCGCGCCGTGGAGGGTGAGCTCGGTGGCGAAGATATCGGCGAGGGCGCGGTAGTGGATGTCGGCTGCGACGCGGCCGCCGACGTGCTGGTTGAGTCCGCTGAGGTTGGCGATATCACCGCAGACGTAGAAGGCCCAGTCGGGAATCGCCGCGACGAACTGCTGAGCCTCGCTGACGATCCGGTTCTTGAATCGGTCGATCTGACCGTTGTGGAATCCGGTGACCTCGTCGATCGGCCACGGTTCGTAGTAGGTCGCGATGAGCTCGTCGACCGATGAGATCGGTTGTGCTGCAAGCTTTTCACGCACCGAGGCGTATCGGGCTTCGTCTGGCGAGGGATAGCGTGTGGCGCCGGAATCACTCAGGCCGAGCGGCTGGGAGATGGGTCGGTGGTCAGGTCTGGCTGATGGCGGGCGAGATTCTTGCGACCTCGTTCCCACTTGCGTGCATACTCGGTTCGGAGCAGCTCGATACGCTGCCGACGTTGCGGGGGTGTCAGTCCCGTCAGTCCGAGCCGTGTGTCCCTGTCCGCTTGCGACATAACGACCTTCGTCCTCGGCGGGGTTGACTGCCGCATCGATGATACGTCGCGCGTCGGCGTCGGTGGCGATCTCGAGACAGCGGAGATCGAGCCGCACCCCTCGGTGCTGGGGGTCGCCGGGGTGGTCGGGGTGGTCGAGCAGCGCCAAGGGCGCTCCACCTAGGTTGGTCGTGGCGGTGTAGGTCCTGGTGGCCGCATCGATGATGGTGACGGCGCGGTGGACGCCAGTGGTATCGAGTCCGACGACGAGGGCGGCGACCGTGGTGGCGGTCAGTCGAATGGGGACGAGGTCGGCTCCCGCGTCGATCAGAGTGCGACAGACGATGGCCACGAGGTCTCGGTAGTGCCGGTTGGCGACTTCGACCCGGTTGTGTGCAGCGTGGTTGATCCCGCTCAGGTTGACCAGCGTGGCCACCACCAGGGCAGCGGGTTGGCCGGTTCGAGTGACGTGCTGTTGAGCGCGATGGATTTCCTCGACGGTGAAGTCGCCGATCCGTCCGTCGTAGCAACCGGTGGCCGAGTCCTTGAAGTGCGGTTCGTAGATCGCCTCGACCACCCGGTCGAGGCATGACCGGTCGGTTCCGGCGATCCTCGATCGCAGGTGGGTTAGGCGCATGGCGTCGGGAGTGGGAAACTGTCGTTCGGGCCAGTACCCCGCCGCGGTAAGGCCGTGATGGGTGGCCAGGTGAGAGTCTGCGCCGGTCGTGCCGTCGTCCCACGCGCAGAGCCCGATCGCGGCAAGGAAGAGGTCCTCGAAGCCGTCGGCGTGCATGCCCATCAGCACCAGGATCGTCAACGACAGTGCCAGGCGGGTCAGCGAACGCGCCGTGCGAGGCGGCCACCTGGTGGCGCTGTCGAGATTCTGCTGATGGAGTTCCATGATTGCTCCGGCATGGGTGCGTTCACGCGAGGATTCGTGGCAGAGGACACGCTCGGCCGGATCGACTGATCGGGATTCGATCGCAGGTCGTCGAGGTATTAGGTGGTGCCACGACGGATGGTTTGCGCTCGGCCGCTCACACGAAGGTCGTCGCCTGCGGACCGATCCCGCGGGTGCGCAGGGAATGGGAATCCGATTCTGACGGGTTCGGTTGAGCGCCAGGGGAAGTGGCCGCGATGGCGGGCCGGGGAGAACGTCGCCATCGTGGCCGGGGGCGGCGGCTCAGTGGCCTTGTCGCCCAATCGATTGATATGAACGATCGGGGGCGTGTGGGGGAGAATTCATGGTCGTGCGCTCCTGTGCTGTTCACATCGGAGGGTGGATCGACGGCTTCAACGATAGGAGCGCGACGCCCCTCACACCTCCCATAGCTGGGAAGTCGAGTACCCGTCGGATACACAGGAATTCGATGATGGATGGTATGGAATCAACACCAGGATTGGCCTTTTGGGGGCCTGTGTCATGACGGCATATGCCATCGCTCATCTGCACAGTATCGATTTCGGTCCGGAATTGGCCGAGTATCTGCGACGGGTCGACGCGACACTCGAAATGTACGGCGGTCGATTTCTGGTTCACGGAGGCCGGCAGGCCGTGCGGGAGGGCCCGCACGACGGGCTCGTGGTTGTGGTGGAATTCCCGGATCTGACCGCGGCGCGACAGTGGTACGACTCGCCGGAATATCAGGCGATAGTGGGGCTTCGGACCTCTCGTGCGCGCTGCACGATGATTCTGGCCGAGAAGTGTTCGCCGGGACACCGGGCCATCGAACTGCTCGGTGGCAGCGACGCCGGCTGACCGCCTCGTTCAGGACACCACATGCCCGACTGAATGCGGCAGCGATGTGCCGAAACACGTTCCCACACACGGGAATTGGCTGTGGAAGCGATGATCGTGTTGTGACTACAGTGCGTGTCACTGCCAGAACGCCAGATGGCGACTGCAGTATGTCACGGCAGCAAGCAGCCCAGCGGTGACAGCATCGTCCGCGTTCCTTTCATGGTGAGCGGCGGTGTTGTCACCGACACCGCGCAGACAGGTGGATGCGGGCGGCTTGCAACCGCGTGCCGTGGCTGTTCGTCCCGGGGCTTCCAACGGAGACCGGGCAGGCACAGAAGCCTCGGGGCGAACTCTTCTTGTTTCGATCGGCGAGCGCGGCATCCGAGACGCGAGTGGGCTCGGTGCGAAGTGGTCGATGTTGGGTAATGTCGGAGGGGTCAAACAGCGGGACCCGTTTGGCGATTACCCACAAAGGTGCCCCAGGCTCGTCGCACGCGCGTCTGGGGGTCACCGCCCCTGGCCTGCGAGGATGCCGGTTCTCCGGTCTGCCGCAATGTTGTTGTCGACCGGGGGGAAGGTGTTCGCTGTGTGGCGGGGTGGGTCAGCAGGAGCCGAAGGACCCCGTGCAGCGTGGCGGCGCCGGCCGCCAGCCGTGCCAGTAATCGGGCGGGCACGGCATCAGCCAGAACGATGGCGGGCTCAGGTAGTCCATCGGCGGCTCGGGAGGCAGTCGATGGTCGGGACGTCGCGGACCGTCCGGGCGCGAGCCCGGTACGCCGCGGGGCCCGTCGATTTGGTCGTGGGAGACCTCGATATCGGGGGTGGCGGTCGCGGGAATGGCGAGCGGAGCCAGCGGGGTCACCGCCAGCGCCGCGATGGTGACAATGCGTACGGCGATTCTCGTGGACCACGAATGTCGGGTGCTCACAGGTCTTTTCCTTCCTCGGCAATCGCAGTGCGACAAACTGCGAATTGTCGGGCGATTGTAGGCACCGCGCCGACCGCCGATGCGGGTCTCGTCTTACCAGGGCTGGTAAGTCGATAGCCCTTCCCGCGCATGGGAATTGGTCGTTGTGTGACCGTTCTGGACGTGCTTATCCTGGCCATGACAGTTCTGTCGGGAACCTCAGGCCACGCCCCCGGGGGAGGTGTCACGGCACAGCGTCCAGGTGAGCACTGACCGGCCCGCTGCTGTGCTGTCGCGGCCGCTTCCGAATTCCTTTCCCCTCAAGTTCGGAAGCGGTTTCGCGCATGTCGGGGAGCAGACCATCCTGGGATCCCGGAACGGAATCCGATCATCGGATCGGCAGGGGAGTGTTCGGCGCGTGTAGGCCCAATTCTGTGGTGATGTAACCGGTTTCGACGCCGTTGTTGCTGCGTGTACGACAGCTCAACTGGCTCGGCTGGGCGGTGTGGAAGATCTCGCGCAGGGTCGTTGCCGCGCGCACCGCGCAGTGGTGAGGCAGGTTGGGCTGCTCGCAGTGCCCGGCATCGGTCCAGGTCTGCGCGGTGTTGCTCAAGATCAGGTCCGGTGCGTGATGCCAGCCCAGATCGGCCATGCGGTCGTGATGATCGGTGGTGTCGCCGTGTCGACGCTGCAGGACCGCGAGCCCGCGAAGGGTTCGTTCGTGTTTGAACTGGATGAGGTGGGGGGTTCCTGTGTCCGAGGGTGATTCGAGTATCAGTACGGCGCCGACGGGCAGGGTGGTCAGCGTCCATTCGAGCCGGTGAGTGAAGTCGTCCCAGTCCTGGCATCGAGAGTCCGCGTCACGGGCGGTGGGCCGGTCGGATTCGGTGAGACTGAACAATCCCCAGGAGGGTTGCAGGCGTGGACCGGTGCGAGTCCAGATACTCGAACGCAGGTTTGCGGGGTTCATGCTGAGACCCTCACGCATGACGACGACTATCGAATCGCACAGTGCGGCATGGTGATCCGGTGAGTCGGATGAATGCCATGTCGAGGTCGCGATCCGCTCCGAGGGTGGTTCACGCAAGGCGGTCGTATCCGATCCCGTGCGCGGGCACGGCGGCGCGGCGGGGGCGGGATGGGTCAGGGATGTGGTGTGCCAGAGGCCGGCTGGTTGATGGTCCAGAACCGAGATCAGCTGGCGAGCATCGGCAGTGGCGTGAGGGATGTCGACGGTGACGGCCAGATGTCCGTGGCCGAGGACGAATTCGATGCGGTGTCGCGTGCGGTGGTCGCGAAGTTGGATGTGTACGCCACCGGCGGGTGGGCAGCCGTGGCGTTCGTAGTGATAGAAGAACCAGGGCATCACTTGCCGAATGGTGTTCCACGTGTCGTCGGACAACTGGGCTTTCCCTCGCTGAAATCGCCTGGCGGACGGAGCTGTTCTGTGGTGCGGGCTGTGTGGGCTCGAGGTGTCTGGTTCGACAATCTTGACGACACCTGACAATTCGCGGCCAGGACGCTTACCAAGCGTGGGAACAGTGGCAGCCGGCGTCATCGACTCGACGCGGTGGCGGGCATGCTGCGTCAGGGAAGGTCGCGGGCCTGCGCGGGACGGAGAGCACACGAGGCGGGCATCCAGGCCGGGTGTGGCGCGCATTCGCTGGTGGCCCGAGCCGCTTCGATTCGCGACATGGCCTAGAGGTTCGGAGTTATCGGATTCACTCGGGTGCGACCGGTGATTTCGGCAACGGTGGGAGTGAAGGCCTGGGTGCTCGGCACCGCCGGATGAGATTCCGGCCACTGGGTGGTGGCGGTGCCGGTTTCTCTTGTGCACAGCCGTTGCGAGCCTACTACAGGATTTCTTTATAGGAAAAGAACTACATGGGGAGCAGATTTTTGCCGTTTCACCTGCGGTTTCGATCGTTTCCCGTCCGCGAGATATGCGCGGGGCGTCCGCAATCTATGCGCGGTGTCCTGGGGAAACGGGTCCATGGCCGTCCGCGAGATATGCGGGGACAACCTCGGCCAGGAAGCTTTTTGTGGTCATCGTTGTGGACAACGTCCGCGAGGTATGCGGGGACAGAACGGGTTAATCCACCGTCCGCAGCCTATGCGCGGGTCCTTGGACTTCGCTGTGGCCGATCGTTGCATTGGCGCCCCAGCACGTGCGGCATACTGGCGATTTCCGAGTTCGGCCCGCTGCGGGCACCCCGCCGGCACGCATAGTTTGCGGACGCTGTCTGTCCACAGTCCGCGAGATATGCGTGCGGCAGCCGCGCTGTCCGCAAGATATGCGGACCCACTCGGCGTATCGGGAGCGCGATGATCCCAGGTGTCCGCGAGGTATGCGTGTTCTGGGGCGCGGATCAACTCGACAGCCGTGCGGGGTGCTGGGAGTTGTGAGTCTGCTGACGAGGCGACCGGAGGGATCGAGAGAGGTGCCGTGGTTCGCTGCTTGTAGCCCGCAGGATCGGTGCAGGTGAGCGGTGGTGTCCGCAAGATATGCGTGGCCGTGGCTGGTCGGGGGCCGGGGGAGGTCGGATTTCGGGAGCGGCTGGCGTTTGTCGATGGACGTGCGATGCTATGCGCCATGTCACGACCCAAGCGAACACCGTTGGACATCGTGCGCGCTGCTGCCGAGGTGTGGGATGGGGAGCAGGAGGTCGGGTATCTGGCTCGTGTGTTCACCCAGACTTCCCTGCCGTATCGCGATCCTGGGGATGTCCCGGCCTGGGGCCGGCGCAATGGGGATCTGTCGTTGACCGTGCAGCCGGGGATGACGACCGACGAGGGCAACCGGACACGGTCGATCGGCTACCCGTACGGGACGATGCCGCGCCTGATCCTGACGTTCCTGTCGACCGAGGCGGTGCGGACCGGGTCGCCGGAGATCGTGCTCGGGGAGAGTCTCACCGATTTCATGAGCTCGATGGGGTTGACGGCGACCGGCGGCAAGAACGGGTCGTTGACGCGGATGCGTACACAGTCGCATCGCTTGTTCAATGCGACGCTGACCATCGAGTACAAGGGGGACGCGAATCGGCGGATCGGCGCGAAGCTGTATGTGGCCAGCGCCTACAACATTTGGTGCGGAAGCGATTTCGAGGACGGGCAGCCCTCGTTGTTCACCTCGACCGTGCGTTTGAGTGACGAGTTCTATCGCGAGGTGACCGCCCATCCGGTGCCGCTGGACATGAACGCGGTCAAGGCGTTGGGTGGATCGGCGCTGCGGCTCGACATCTACGCGTGGCTGACCTATCGCATGTTCTCGGTGAAGCGCGAGACCACCGTGCCGTGGCAGTCGTTGATGGTGCAGTTCGGGTCGGCGGCCAACACCTCCGACCGGCGGCGACGTCATCAATTCCGGCGTGATTTCACCGCGGCACTCAAGCAGGTCCTGGTCGTCTATCCCCAGGCCAATGTCGATACCACCGATGCCGGGGTGGTGTTGCGGCCGGGGCTCCCCCATATTCCGATGTCGCCGGGATTTCGGTCGTTGGCCCGCTAGAGCGCTGGGCGTATGCGGTTATCGGGGTTCGAGTTCGTCGGCGCGAAACGAGAGGCTGGATTCGAGGTTCGTCGACCAGTCAGGTTGGATTAGATAGGCCCAGTAGGCCTCGGGATCGTCGGGATCGGGGCAGGCGATGCCGACGACGGTGCCCGGTTGGAATGGGGGGTAGAGGACCTGGTCGCCGAGGTCGAAGGCAGGAAGTGTGATCGCTTCTTCGTAGTCGATGCTCGCCCACTGCAGACGCTCGTGCAGCAGGCGGGCGTCGGGATCGCGGCGGCGGTCGAAGATCGCGAAGTTCTTGCCGGGCGGCGCCACCCACGCGCGGCCCGCGCCGGCGGCCCACGCCGCCAGACAGTCACGGGTGGATCGGTGTGGGGTCACTGTCGCGTTGAATTCGATCCAGCCCTCGACTTTGTAGTATTCGCCGTCCTCGGTCAGAGATCGGACGGTTCCGTGTGCTTGCAATGCCGTGCGCAATGCGGTGGCAATTCGGTGCCCGTGTTGCGGTGACGTGTCGACGAACATGCGCAGGGTCAGGCGCCGATAGGGGCGGAGTGCCGATATCGCCATTCCCTCAGAATGTCATCGCCGCCGTCCGTGTCTTCCTACTGCCGAGAACGTTGTTGCGGGGATGACGAGGGGATTGCCGCGAGGTGCGGAAGTGCCGCGGATCGTCGCGAAAGCGAGTACGTTGCTGGCTATGTCCGCGGTTTCCCTGCGCGGCGACGAAGTGCCTGCCTCAACCAGTCAATTCTTTGGTCGCGAAGCTGAATCGGAGACGCTCGAGTATCTGCTGACCAGCGTCTTCCGTTTGATTACCCTGGTCGGTCCCGGGGGGATCGGAAAGACCAGGCTTGCGGCGGAGACATTGCGCGGAATCGATCGGGCCGGTAGCCGTCACGTGCACTGGGTGCGGCTGGCGCGGTTGCCTCGTGACAGCGCGTCGGTAGTCGAGGAGGTCGCGCATTCGGTGGTGCGCTCGGATGTTGTCGGCCAGTCGGCATGGGATGCGCTACTGGGCGCGTTGCGTTTCGAGGCTTCCGACGGCCTCGCGCCGCTTCTGGTGCTCGACAACTGTGAGCACGTGAATTCGGCTGCGCGACAGTTGATTACCGATTTGCTGTCCGCGGTGCCGGAGTTGACGATTCTGGCGACCTCACGCGAACCGGTGGGCTGGGCCGAGGAATATGTGTTCGCTGTCCCGCCATTGTCGCCGCGGCAATCGCTCGAGCTGCTACGAGTGCGGGCAGCGATCGTCGGCCGGCCGGTCCCCGAGGACCCGGAGCAGATCACCCTGGCGCGCACGATATGTCGTCGCGTCGATCACAATCCACTGTTCATCCGGCTCGCGTCCGCGCGGTTGCGACATCGGCCGCTGGCGGGTCTGCTCGACGAACTCACCGGCGACACCAGCGACAGACGGTTGGCGTGGCGACAGGGTGTGCGCATGGAATCAGAAGGGCGCCACAGTGGAATCGGCAGCGTGGTCGAGTGGTCCTTCGATCTGTGCCGCGCCGAAGAGAGGCTTCTACTCGAGCGCCTGGCGGTGTTCGCCGCGGGTTTCGAAGAGACCGACAATGCGGCGCCGGCGCGCAACGGTGTCGAACTCGACGCGATCGTCGCGGTGTGCGCCAACGATGCTCTGCCGGCGGCGGCCATAGCGCCGATTCTGGACGGGTTGGTGGAGAAGTCGCTCGTCTCGACGCATGCCAGGGCCGGGATGGTGCGCTACTACCTGCTAGAAAGTGTGCGGCTGTTCGCCTATCAGGAGTTGTTCGACCGCGAAGCGGAACGGGTCCGGTTGCAGCAGCGCCATCGACGCTACTATCGCCGCGGCATCGGCAGTATTCGTGATATCTGGTGCGGTCCGGAGCAGCAAGCCTGGGTGGAATGGGTTCGTGACGCGTGGGACAACATCCTGATCGCGATCGAGAGCAGTTTCACCGATCCCGCCGAAGCGCTGATCGGGCTCGAGATTTCGACGGTGCTGATCTCGCGGTGGATTCCACGCGGCCGCGCCGGTGCGGTTCTTCGTCTGACCGAGTTGGCACTGGACGCGACGCAAGAGTCCGGGCCCGCGGCCGAGGCGCTTCGTGTGCGCGCGATGGCGTTGATCGGTCGGCTCGCGTTGTGGCAGGGCGAATGCGAGACCGCGGCGGCATTACTCGATCGCTGTGCGGCGGTGTGCGCGCCGACGGTAGGGGATTGGCGTGCGAGCGCGACGGTCGACATCGGGCTTCCGCCCGCGGTCGAATGGACGTGGGGCTCGGAACTGATGATGGTCGCGATGGACCAGCGCGCGGTGATCGTGCTCGATCGGGCCCGTGGGAAGTTCCATGACGCCGGCGACACCCTCGGGGAGGAGGCGTGCCTGCAGTTCCTGGCGTTCGCGTCCGCGTTCGTCGGTGACCGGGCGCAAGCGCTCGAGCGGACTCGGCACTATCTCGACCTAGCGGCGGGTGCGGGTGCCACCCGGACGATGGCCTTCGCCGAGATCGCTCATTCCATCGCTCTGGCACGGTGCGGTCATACACGCGAGGCGTTGGCGCTGACCGATGCGCTGCTGTCGGCACCGTTGGTCCCCGATGACATGTGGACGGTGAGCTGGGCATTGGCGGGACGGTTCATCACCTTGACCGAGATCCTGGCCGACACGACCTCTCCCGGCGCGGTCGATCGGGACCGGATCGCGCGCGAGCTCGCGCGCCTGGTCGGTGCTTTCGCCGCACACCATCGATCGACCGGGGTGGCGATCCATCGGATCCCGTTGCTGGCCACGCACCTGGATCGGGCCGCGCAGTTGGCCGGCCGCGCGCTGGGTGAGGAGGACTACGCCGACGCGCAGGACCAGGGCAAGGCCCTGCTGCGCACCTTTGTCGACAGCGGAGACATCGGTCGGGGGGCGTTCGCCGCGGCGGCGACTGCCGGTCCCGGCGCGGGGGCACCGGGTGTGTTGTGGGCTTCGCTCACCCGCGCGGAGCGCCATATCGCCACCTATGCCGCGGCGGGGTGGACCAACACGGCCATTGCCGCGCACCGGCGGTGCTCGGTCCGCACGGTGGATGCCCAGCTCGCGTCGGTGCGCAGGAAACTGATGATCACCTCGCGCAACGACATCCTCCGTCACATTCCTGCCGAAATCTCCAAAGCGGTCGCCGATGCCACTCAGAATCGGCCGGCTCGCTGACGGCTCTGTATCTGCGGGCTATCCGCGGATTCCGATTGTCTCCACCGTGGGCCCGTGTCCTGCCACTGCGACGTCTGGCTTCCCAATGATGGGAAGTTTCTGGTAGTGGGCGGTGCCCTGCTGCGCGATTATGACCTTTCGATTGTCGAAAGGTTAGGAGCGTGCACAGTGGCCACACAGAATGGTGAGGTTCATGATGTGATGCCCGCGTTCACCGTCGAGCACTGGGCCGCGTTCTGGGCCAGTCCCGATCCCGAGCGCGCGGTTCTCATCACCGACGATGTCATCGGTGACTGGCCCGGCGACGACGAGCCCGTGCGCGGCGCGGCCGCCTATCGGGCGCGGATCAAGCAGGCGATGGACGAGATCCCGGGCCTGTGGCTGGAAGTCCTCGAGCACGCGACCAACGGCGAGTTCATTTTCATTCGCTGGCGCGCGCACGGCACCGGAGTCGCCGGCCCGCTCGAGATCGACGGGTTCGACCGCTTCCTGATCGAGGACGGGCGGGTGAAAGAAAACATCATCCGCTACGACACCAAGAAATACGATCACCTCGTATTCGGCCGGTGACCTGCCCCGCGCGATGAAAGCAGCGCCGCAATACGTTGGCGCGCAATGTCATCCAACCGTCGGTGAGTTCATTCTTCCTGTCCGGGAATGGGTGTCGACGAGAGCAGTGGAGTTCGAAGGAGAGCCATCATGGATTCGGTGTCAACGCAGCTCGACGAGCTCAAGCAGGTCGTTACCTCGCGTATCGACGCCATCGCGGACACGTTGTGCGATGTGAGCCGGCGAATCCATGCCAATCCCGAGACAGCGTTCGGCGAGCACGCGGCGGCCGAGGTGTTGACCGGCTCAGCGACCGCGTTGGGGTTGTCGACAGTCGTCGGCGCCTACGGTCTCGATACCGCCTTCGCGGTCGAGTTCGGCGCCGGGCCCACCACGGTGGCGCTCATGTCCGAATACGACGCGTTGCCGGAACTCGGTCACGCCTGCGGGCACAACGTCATCGCGGCGATCGGGTTGGGAGCCGCACTGGGGTTGAGCATGGTGGGGGACAGGCTTCCCGGGGTGGTGCGGTATCTGGGCACACCCGCGGAAGAGGCAGGGTGCGGCAAGGAATTGTTGGCGCGCGCCGGAGCATTCGACGGGGTCGATGCCGCCATGATGGTTCACGCCGCCTCGTGGGATCTCAAAGCGGTGCACAGCATCTGCCTCTCGCAGTTGGATGTGACCTTCCACGGGGTCGCCAGCCACTCCGGGCTGACGCCAGAGCACGGCCGCAACGCACTCGATGCAGCGGTCTTGGCGCATCAAGCGGTCGGGATGCTGTCCAAGCATCTGGCGCGCGGGGAGCGGGTCAACGGTGTGATCACCCAGGGCGGGGAGACGCCGTCGGTCATTCCCGCCAAAGCGTCGGCCCGTTACTTTCTGCGCGCCGAGACCGCGGCCGCGCTCGAGGCGTTGAAGACCCGAGTGCAGGGGTGTGTCGTCGGCGGCGCGGTTGCCGCAGGGTGTACCGCCGATGTCGAGTGGTCACAGGCGGACTATCTGAACATGCGCATCAACACACCGCTGGCTGACGCATACGAGTCCAACGCGGTCACACTGGGGCGGTCCTTCACTCCGTACGAAGCGTTCCCGCCGGCGGTGACCGATGCCGGCAACGTGAGTCACCGTGTGCCGGTTCTGCATTCGACGATCGCGTGCGCGCCGGGCACGGTCATGATCCATGAACCGGACTTCGTGTTCTGGGCCCTCTCACCGGAGGCGGATCGCGCAGTGACAGATGGAGCCAAGGCGTTGGCGATGACAGCGCTGGACTTCCTGTGTGATAGCGACTTACGAGCTCGCACCAAGCGGGCTTTCACATTGTCGGCGCTGGCGATCGCCGACCATTGAGCAGGAGAGAAGTCGTGGTCGCTCACGAGGACACGCGCACGCCGCTGGAGCAGGCCCGGCTCGCGCTCATCCGCGCAGAACAACACAGTCACCTCAACGCCTTCATCACCGTGGCGACCGAGGACGAACTGACTCGGAGGCCCCCCATAACCGACGGGCCGTTGTCCGGTGTCCCGGTCGCGGTGAAGGACAACATCGATGTCGTCGGCTTCCCGTGCACAGCGGGGACACCGCGACTGCGCGAGTGGCGTCCAGCGAGCAACGCGGTCGTGATCGACCGGATGCAAGCGGCGGGGGCCGTAGTGGTGGGCAAGACCAACATGCACGAGCTCGCGGCGGGGGTGACCTCGAACAATCACGCCTTCGGGCCGGTGCGCAACCCGCATCACCCGGATCTAATCGCCGGCGGCAGCAGCGGAGGCAGTGCCGCGGCCGTCGCGGCAGGTGTGGTGGACCTGGCGCTGGGCACCGACACGGCCGGATCCTGCCGGATCCCGGCCGCCCTGAGCGGATGCGTCGGATTCCGCCCCACCATCGGACGCTATCCGCTCGGTGGCGTCCTTCCCTTGTCCTCGACACGCGACACTGTCGGAGTCCTGGCTCGCTCGGTGGCGCAAGTGAGCGCGATCGATCCGGTGATCGCATCGATTCCTGCTGCCACCAAGGGCTTTCGTGATCATGTGCGGTTGGGCGTGCCCCGCCTGTATTTCTACGAGCAGCTCGAAGGCGAGCTGGCCGCGGTCGTGGATCGGGCGCTGGACGCCCTGGCCGGGGCGGGAGTCGTGCTGGTCGAGACCGAGGTCTTCGGCGTCGGGGAGGTCATGGCCGCGGCGTCGCTACCGAGCATTCTCTACGACGCGGTGCGAGACATGGCGACCTATCTCAGTCGCCATCGCGCCGATATCCACGTGTGGGAGGTGGTCGAGCAGATGGCGGGCCCGGAACGGTTCCTGCTGGAGAACGAACTGTGGGGATCGCCGGTACCGGACGAGACGCACCGGTTGATCCTCGCCGAGCATCGGCGGCGGTTGATCGGCGCGTACCGGGAGTGTTTGGAGCGTGACGATCTCGATGCCCTGGTCGTGCCGACGACCCCGGTGACCGCGCGTCCGATCGGATGCGACGAGACGATTGTCGTCGACGGTGTGGAGCAGCCCACGCTGTCGACCTACCTGCGCAACACCGATCCCACCGCGCTGGCCGGTCTGCCGAGTGTTTCGGTGCCGGCAGGCACGACCGAGTCGGGCCGGCCGGTGGGGATCAGTTTCGATGCGCTGGCAGGCGCGGATGCGCTGGTGCTGGGGATCGCTCAGCGGTTCGAGCACATCCTCGGCCGATGATCATCCGGACCGATACCACCACAGCCCAGCGCGACGGGGTTGTCGGAATATTCCGATTACATCGGATGCGGTTGTTGAACAAGCAAGGAGAAGCACCGTGAGAATCGACCTTGACCAATCACATTCGCTGGCCAACGCTCTCCGTGGGCAGGGAGCTGAGTTGTCCAATGTGTCACCAGCAGGCAACAAGGATGAGCACTACGCGGCCATGGCGGGCTCTCGGATCATGGCCGCCTTGATCGGGTACTCCGAGGCCGACGGCCATGCGAACGTACTGGGAAGTATCAGCAGCACAAAGGATTTGATCGCGGACACACTGATCTGGATCGGAAACGACATCGACGCAGCTATCAGTAAATTCGCTCATGTGGACCGCGAAGATGCTCGTCACATCGGAAGAAGCGCGGCGCTCTGATGACCCTGACTGTACCGGTTGTCGCCGCATGGGACGTCGATGTTGCCCGTCGTATCGTTGACGATATGCAGTCTGCGGCAACTGAATTCGAGCACACGATCGTTGATGTGTCCCGGTTGTCGTCCGGCTTGGGGGAGTACTTCGATACCGAGTCCGGCAAAGAGTCCGAGGTGATCCTGGGAAGACGACAAGACCAACTGCGGACGTTGGCGAACTGCATCCGATCACTCGTCCCGATCTTGGTGGAGAGATTCAACGAGATCCACGTCAGGGTCGTATATATCCGCGCGTACCTCGACGTGGCGCGCGAACTACGGCTTCGTGTGGCCGAAAACGGTCGAGTGGAGCATATGGAAGGGTTCGAGAAGTACACCGTACTTCGTTTCGGACCAGAGGGCGGGGAGTTTCGAAGCAAGCTTGTGTCAGAAATAGATGAGTTTCGCTCACGTGCCACGGTTGCAATTCAGGACCTGCTGAGTCAGGTGGAACAACTCGACAACACAACGGCTGATTCGGTCGTCGATGAATGGTTCAAGGTAGTGGTAGCCGCATCTAGATTCTGAAGATGCCCTCGCCCTGCTGACGATCTCGGTGACCACAAGAGGGCTCGGTAAGCGCGTTACAGAAAGAACTCATCCTGAACCTCAAGGCGATTACCGTTTCCATGGTAGACCGGCCCAACCCGCGAGCTCCAGATCCGCTGCCGATGCGGATCTGACTCCCCCCTGCAGGGTATCTCCACATGCGCTCCAGTCCGGCGGTTGCGGAAGATATTGTTCTTTCGATTGGTCCTCCGAAATATCTTCCGGACGACACCACACTGTGCCACACGAATCGCACATGAGGACAACGCGTCCGCTCTGCATCACGACAGGGACCACCAGTCCTTGGTCCAGGTAGGGACACTCTTCGAGCCAGATCATGGCTTTCATCCTAGCAATCCGCTCGGAATACCTGCGGTTGGGAAAGCTGTAATTACCCTGTTCCCCAGGAGCACAAGTTGTAGATAGTTCAGCATCGGATTTCCCGCAAGATTCCCGATCTGGCCGCCAGCTAAACCGATAGCCCTTTCCATGTTGATGTAGTAGACCATTTTTGGTCCCTGATGAAAAGCTACGGCCTGACCATTCATCGCCCTCAAATAGCCCTCGTCCACGAGTTCGAATATCTCGTCCGGAGATGAGCTTGTGAATACCCCGTGATGTCCTGGCCTGCTAGGGATGTCATTCGCATGATTATGGACATGGTCGGCTCGGTCGACAAAATTCGGCCCAGGATCCGGGCCGTACTCGAGACCGGCTGGCGATTGATAGGTATCCGCACCCGTTCGCATAAGAACGCTACAGCCCGAAGGTATCAACCCGAGAGGATCGGACCAGACCAGCGGATTGCGAGGATAGATATTGGGGTTCGGCGCAGGCTGCAGTCCGAGCGGGTCCGACGTCAAGAAACGTCCGCGATCCGGGTCATAGAACCGGAAGAAGTTGTAGTGGAGTCCAGTCTCAGGATCGTACAGCTGACCAGGGAACCGGATCAGCGTCTCCGCCGTGCCGTGCCATGTCGTGTTACCCCACAAATCTGTAACCGCGGTGGCTACCGAGACGCCGCTATCAGGGTCAAGCAGTTCTGTCGGTGTTCCTACCAGATCGGAGACGATGGCATGGAACTCGCGGTCGACCATTTCCTGGTCTGTCGTCTGCGTGATCGGAATGTGCGTACCCGGTCGGTACTGCCAGCGAATGGACATTTCACCCGCCGCCTGCTCGATGAGAGTTGCGCCATCCCACACATAGTCCACCCGTTCGCTCACCGCACCGTCCTTAGTGAGACGCTGCTTCGACACCCGGCGGCCGAGAGCATCGTATGTGTAGCGCCAGTGCTGGCCATCGGGAGTGATGACTGAGATCAGTTGGTCGAAGCCGTCGTACTCGTAGTGCCAGACGCTGGGTTTTCGGGACAGGCGGGTGGTCGTCTTGCGGGAAAGCCGACCGGACTTGTCGTAGGAGTAGCAAGTGCGGCCGTTCCGGATCAGCTGGTTGTTTCGATACTCCCCGCGGGTGTCGCTCCGAGAAGCTGAGCTCCCCGATGTGCGCGCGGTGACCATGTTGCCGAGTGCGTCGTAGGTGTAGGACTCGGTGTCGACTCCACTTCTGGAGATGCCGGTCACTCTGCCCGCAGCATCGAGGCTGTAGTGACGGGACGTGTGGGTGCCGTTGAAGTCCACGTGGGTGTGCGCCTCGACGTACCCATCGGGGCGATAGTGGTAAGTGTCTCGGCGCATGGGCCGCGAACCGGGACGAGTCGGGTTGAGCGCGAGAGGTGAACCAGAGAAGGCGGTGACCTCCTGGGCTTCGACGTGTCCAACATCGGAAAGTGTTCGCGTGATGGCGACTTCACCGATTCGCCAGCCGATCGGCCGACTGATTTCGTCGTAGTCGAAAGTGACTTTGCGGTCGTCTGCGTGCAGTGATCGGAGGCGGTCGTTCTGATCCCAACACCAGCCGGTCGCCGTACCACTCGGGGCAGTACGAAGTACCCTGCGCCCGCTCCGATCATGGTCGAAGGTCATGGCCGGCTGATTGTCGAATCGTTGCGAAGCGAGCAGGCCGGTTCGCGTGTACTCGAACTCGAGTCTGTGACTGGTGGCGCATCCATACCCGGTGGTTGCCTCGCGAACCCGCCCTGCCGAGTCATAAGTGAAGCGTCGCCAGTCGCCAGTCGCAGCGGTTACCTCCACGAGCCGACCGAGGATGTCGTAATCGTGGTGGCGGACGACACCGGTGGCGGGCGCAATCGTGTGGACTCGCCCCGCGCGATCGTATGTGTAGCGAGTTGTCGCGCCCGCATAGTCGGTTTCGGCCGTCAACCGGCCGGATCCGTCGTACTCGTAAACCCAGGTCTGGCCAATCGGATTGGCGACTCCGACCAGTCGGCGCTCGGTATCCCAGCTGTAATGCGTGACCGAACCCTCAGGATCAGTTCTGGATGCGAGCAGATCGAAGACACCGTAGGTGAACTGGGTCAGGCCGCCCGCACGGTCGACGTGGGCGAGGAGATTTCCTTCACCGTCCCAGGCCCAGGATTCTGAGTAGCCGTCGGGGTCGATCCGTCGCGAGAGTTGACCCTCAAGCGACCATTCATACACGGTCGAGGCGCCGAGTGGGTCGGTTATTCGCACCGGCCGGCCGAAACAGTCACGGATGATCCGTGTTTCAGTACCGTCCGCACCAGTAATCGACACCGCTAGGCCAGCGGGATTCACCCCCGATGCGGTACGAGCACCCGTCGGCGCGAGCACTTCGGCGAGAGCACCGTTCGGGTGGTAGTGGTGCTCTTTACGCACTCCGTCGGCATCGATGACAGCTGTCAGGTTACCGTTGCCATCCCACTCCTGTTGGCGCACAATGCCGTCGGCGTCAGCAATCCCTGAGGGGCGGTTGCGCCAGACGTAATCGATGTTGATCGAGGCGCCATCCGGTCGGGTGATTCGGGTGACGTCGCCGTCGCCGGTGTAGCCGAAGTGAGTTGTCGCGCCGTCCGGGGCAACGACTTTGAGAAGCTTGCGGTCGGCGTTGTAGTCGTAGTGGGTACGGGCGCCGGAGGGCTCGACCAGGTCTCGGAGGCGGAGGTCGTGGTCGAAGCCGTGGGTAGTGACTGCGCCCAGGGAGTCGGTGACGGTGGTCAAGGTGCCACTGCCGTCAGGGAAGTCGAGGTAGTCGAACGCGGAGTTGAGGATCCCGCCAGTGCCCTGCTGGATGATCACGCGGCCCGACTCGTCATAGGTGTTGTGCATGGACGTGTCGTTGGAATCGGTCCAGGAAAGCATGCGGGCGTGCTCGTCGTAGGTGTAGCTGACGGTCGCCGCTACCGCGTTGGTGACCGCGATAAGGTTGCCGGATTCGTAGGCGAAGGTTCGGACGCGCGTGCGATTTTCCATGCCTGCTTGGTCTGAACCCATGACGGTGAGGGTGGTTATCCTGCTGTCGGAGGTACCGATTTCGACGCGGTAGCCACCCGAATGGGTGATCGCGACCGGAGCGCCGTTGGCGGCGTAGTGGAAGCGAATGCGGTTTCGGTGGCGATCGGTGATGGCGCTGATCGCGAAACTTCCGAGCTGGGCGTCCATTCCGCCGAGCGCTGGCTCCGGCGCGAAGTGCCAGATCAATTCGCGTTCAGGGTCTCGGACTCGGTATCCACCCGACCCGGTGCGGGTCAGAGTCCAGTCCTGGCCGCCGGTAGTGGGCAGGACCGCGATGTCGACCTCAGCATGCGGGTAGGCGAGCATCATGCCGGCCTCGCCGAGAAAAGTGACGCCCTCCTGCTCAACGACGATGCGCATATCGATGGTGGCCGACCAACTCGGGCCGAACCAGCGTCCGAAGCGATAGTTCGAGCGATGGCGGCGGGTCAGCCGCAGCGGGAGGACACCGGGGAGGACGAGATCGATTTCGGGGAGCAGGAATTCGCCGGTGGCGATGTCGACGGGGTCGCGACCTGTCTCACATTGGTCCGGAACCCGGTTGGTCTCCGCGCCTCCGTTCTCGGCGGCATGGTGTACGCCGATGTCAGCTCCCGCGCGTGCGCCCGGGTCCGAATTAGGTTGCGGCTGTGGACCTTCCACGGAATTTGTGGCAGCGCCACCATCGCTGCCATTGGTGTGCGTGTCGCGCGGGCCGATGCCCGCTCCGCCGTCCCGGATATCGTGTGGCGGATTCGTGCCGTTCGCCTCGGAATCAGGATGCGGGCCTGGACCGATGTCTCCGAGATCGTGTTTGTTTTCCGGCGAGTAGCTGAGTGCTCCGCCGTCCCCGCGGGCATCTGTGTCTCCCGGATTAGACTGATCCGCACGGTAGGTGAGGGAATCCGTTGTGGCGCCGGAGTTACCGGCTGGCTGTCCGGAGTCCGGGAGTTGGGCAGCCGGGTTATCAGCTCTGTTGAGCTCGGTGGAGACGGCGTGTGTCGGGGGTGCTTCGCCGTAGCCGCCTGAACTCTCGGCGACGTTGTCAGGCGTCGCTGCGGTTGTTGTCCAAGGGCTGTCGCCGCGACGAAACACCGAGTCGGTTGGGGTGGTGGGCCACTTGTGGATGAGGTCGGGGGTTCGGCGGGTGATCGAGATCGCGTCGTCGACTCTCTTGAGAGTGGTGACGGCAACCTTGGCTGTGCCGCCTGTGCCGCCGGTGGCCGCCATCAAGAGGGCATCACCGGTGAGGGCGCCGGCGAACTCGAAGGGGTTCCGGCGAACGTCGGACAGGAAGGCGGATGTGACCGCGCCGGGATCGGCGGCCGCGACGACCAGCCCTGTGCCCAATCCGCTGAGGTTGGTGAGGTATTCGCCGGGGTGGGCCAGATTGTAAGTGTCGGTGGGATTCACCGCGCGGACGAATTGGACTATGCCGGTGAGGCTGGTGAGCAGGCCGGAGACGGCGCTGAAGTCGGCATGCTCGGCGATGGCGTCGAGGTCCGAGAGGTTGCGGTCCCAGCGGTCGGTGAAAGGTGGTTCGGCGGGGGCCGCGTCGGTGTAGCCCGCGATCGCGGCTACCACGCCTGCGGCGGCTGAGTCTCGTTGGTCACGAGCCTCGCTGAGGATGGTTCGGGCCTCGTCACGGAGGGTGTCGTCGGCGCGGGTGAGTTTCCTCTTGAACTCGTCCGGTAGCGCGTTGAAGGCCTGCTCGGCGCGGTCGGCCTCGTCCCACTTGTCGATGGCGTTCTGGGCTTTGGCCTGGGCGGCGACGACAGCCCAGTACCACCAGTCGTCGAGGGTGGCGGCGCAGTTGGTCATCGCGTCGGCGGCTGTGAACCACAACTGTGGTTGCTTCTCGAATTCGCTGTGGAAGGCGGTGGCGGCCTCGCCGGTCCAGTCGGCGACATTGATGGTGCGCAATGCGGAACCGGTGGATTCGATCGAGGTGGCCAGGTTGCGGAGTTTGCCGGCGACGTCGCGGATAGCCGAGGGCTCGCCGCGGATGAGTTCTGTGGGATCCCTGCTTTCGCCGAGTTCGCGTTCCCTGACTTCGCCGCCGGTGATCGAGGCGATCTCATCGCCGAAGTCGTCGAGGGCCTGGGCTACATCGTCGGCGCCGATACGGCGCGCCAAGCCGGACAGACCGTCCAGGCCGGAACCTGCGATCTCGCCTGCGGTGGCGGTCGCGGATTCGGCGGCATCCTCGAACCAGTCGCCGGCACTGTTGACCCAGTCTCTGGTGCCCACTACCCGGCTCCCTTGCCTGCCTCGTCGCCCATGATCTCGGCGGCCTGTTGCGCAGCGCCGGTGTTCCAGCCGGCGTCCGTGTCGAACGGGCCGCCGACGGCGTTGGCCAGCGCCTGACCGCCTACCGCGTCGATCACCTGCATGTTGGTCTGCAGCGCGGCGACCATGGCATCGAAGGACCCGGCGGAGTAATCCGCGTTGCCCAGGTGATTGAAGGTGTTGTCGGAGAGGGTGTCTTCCCATGTGCGGGCGTTGATCTGTGCGGTGGAGAGGTGTGGGTTACCGGCCAGGTGGGTGTACATCTGCTTGAACATGCCGGAGAGCTGATCGTCCATCAGCTGGTAGCGGCCTGCGGACAGGCCCAGGAGTCGGGCCAGCTCGTTTGCGGCCTGCACCACGGCGCGAACGCCCCAGGACCAGCGCTCACAGAAGGTTTCGAAACTTGCCTGCACCGAAGCCTTACCAGCTTCCAGAGGCGACAACGTCAGCATGGCGAAGCCGCGACCCATCGCGCCGGTCTCCTTGACGCCGAGTTCGGAGAGCTGATCGATAATCGAGGTGATGCCCTGGGCGGCCTGATTCAGCACCGCCGGTTCGACATCCAGTTGGTCAGCCACGCGCGACCTCTCCGACCGGCTTGCGAAGTTCGGGCGGAAACGCCATCGGCGCGGCACCCACACAGTCGACAGACACGCCGGTCGGTTTCAGCTGCGTCCGCGCCCACTCGGACAATCGTGACCCCAGCAGGATGTGATATCGATACGTCTCCGCTGCGGACACTCCGCGCGCCACCATGTACCGCGCGAACTCCTGCGCACTCGTGAACGCGCAGAGCCAGTCGACTCCCCCGGCACGGGACATGCATACCCGGTCATCGGCGGTCACCGGCACATACAGCGAAGCCTCGTCGAATGCCGCCCGCAGGAGGTGCGGTTGCCCGAATCCGGCGTAGAACGCTGCGACCTCGGACCGAAATTCGGCCGATCTGTCCCCATGCACCGGGCCCCAGTTCCTCATCGGAGAACCTTCCGCTACCAAATGATTCGCGCGCTGCCAACCGCGAATAGAATCGGTATCGACGCCGATCGAAACTTCGGCAGACTCTAACGGCAGCCGTCCGGGACAGGACAGGTGGCGTTACCAGCAGTGGGAAGGGCTGGTGCAATGCGTTCGGAGCCGCTCAGAGCACGCGAGTACAGGGCCGTCACAGCCAGTGATCGGGACACGCGTGGTACGGCGAATCGGCAAGTGACCGTGCGCATAATGTCGTGTGCGTCGCGCGTAACCGCGACGACGTGTGACCCTCGAACAGGTCGCCGCTGTTTCGGGGTCCAATCCGACGACGCTGTCGAAATGGGATGCGCCAGGCCGATGTCGACGAGGGAACCAAACCGGGCAAGACCTCGAGCGAGTCTGCCGAGTTGCGGGCGGCGCAGCGCCGAATTCGGTTGCTGGAGCAGGAAAACGAAGTGCTCAAACGTGCGGCAGTGTAAGGCGATGACCGACGCCGATAACATACCTTATGTAAGGTTAAAGCCTGCATATTGCATCAGATGAATCCGCAACCCGCTCCTCGTCGGTGCGCGCCGCCAGGTCGGAGCGGAGTCGGAAAACCCTCATCTACCAGTCGCTTTGTCGTCCGTTTCGGTGAGAGATCTGCACGGCGGACCTCCGGCCACACTTGAGCCGTCGACTACGGCATCCTGAACCGGCTCCTCTACCGGCGATGATTCATCCAGAATGACGAAGCGCGGTGCGTCTACCTGGTTCGAAGGCTCTGCTACCAGCGCATTCATAGAATGCTGTGTCAGTCGGCGGTATTGCCTTGGCTGTGCTGGATGTCGGCTCTGACGGGCGATCTGTTGTGCGCGGGCGGGTATTACGCCTTTGCGGCTGCTGGTGCGAGCCTTGACGAACTCGCACGCCAGCTCGGCGAGATTGTGTGTGGGGGGCCAGGTTTGGCCGCCGGCGCGGAGCAGCCACCGCTGGGCACCTACTCTGTAGGTGGTGCCCTCGGGGATGGTCGCTCGTGATCGCCTGATACAGCAGTCCGGCCGCGGTGTGCTGTGCCGGACCATGCCAGCGGATCAGGGACGCATGTCGACGACGTCCACGAGCCAGCCCTTGTACCGGTCGGGTTCGAAGGTGAAGATCGTGGCGCCGGTGGCTCGCGCTTCGGCAGCCACCACCGCGGTTTCGACGGCCTCGAGACTTGGTTCGCGGGCGGACGATCCGTTCTCGAAACCACTCAATCCGAGCTCGAGCACTCTGACCACGGCTTCAGGATCGTGCAGCAGGAACGACAGCTCACGGACCTGGTGGCCCAGTTGCGCTGCGGCGGTCGTCGCGGACAACGCGGAGGTCAGCAGGACGCGTTCGTCCAGGAACGCGTTCACCACGAAAGTCTGTGTCCGCCTGGTCAGATCACGTTCGTAGGCAACCAGGACCGTGCTGTCGAGAAGGGTGACATCCGCATGGCTCACGCGGTCTTGTCCTGGCGCAGCTGGTCGGCGCGAGCCAACAGCGCACGTGCCTCGGTTTGATTGCGAGCGAACTCGGGCGATTCAGGATCGATACCGAGGCGGTGCATGAGTTTCTCGGCGAGTTCGTCACGACGTTCGTAGGCGTCTCGCGCGCCGGGAAGTGCAGCGTCGAGCGCGGCCCGGAGCGCGGTCAGCGCCCACTGATTCTGCGAGGTGCGGCCTTGAGCCGCCGCTTGAGCGAGCAGGTACTTGTCGGCCTCGGTGAGGCCTCGTATAGGAAAGTTCGACGGCATGACGTCATGCTACCCCTGGACGATTCGCTGCGCTGTGACATTCCAGTCCGACCGGGACGACTGCGAGCTGCTTTGTGGCCTCAATGACGACGGTGACAAGGTCGCGGTGTACTGCGATCTCCGCTACCGGAGCACGAGTGCTCCGCTCGCCATGAGCGTCTATGCCGAGTCGCCTAGCGTCCGACCCGAAAGCCCGACTGCTCAATCTCGTCGAAAAGGGCATATGCCACCACGAATTGGCCGCGTGGATCGGCACGATCGAGTCACGGTCGCTGGGTCGAATCTCGGTGCGCTACCCCACGAAACTACTGGTGCCCGCGGACGAACTCAGTATGCACAGCAGCGATGCCGGCCACTGCTGAATGCATACGTCGCCGATCGGCTCGTTGCTATCGATCGACGTCTGCTGGTCGAGCGGTACGGCGGCCGCGGTGGCCGTCGCGATCAGCGGTGCCGCCAGCAGGACGGCGACAATGCCGAAGTTTCGAACGTGTCGTGACGTCATGAATGGTCTCACTGCCTCGGGGTCCGCTGGGCGGGGTCGCTGGCTGCGATCGGCAGCCTGGTGGTCGATTGTGCACAAGTCACCGACCGGACGACGCTGGAGTGTCTCCACTGTCGAGAAGCCAGGGGTTCGATTGTTCGGAGAAGTGCCCGTCACACCAGCACGGCTCCGAGAGTCGGACGACGAGACTCTCGGTCCATTGCAGGCTCGTTAGTTGCCCTTACCGACTGCCAGGATGCCTTCGTGAACCTCGACGCTGTCCGTGCGGCGAATCCTCAAGGAAGCCATCCGGTTTGGATTTCTCCGTCGGCGGTGGTCGTCCGGGATATGGAGCCCGTCCGCCGATGGGTCGGGCGGCCTTCAGTCGATTGCGCGAAGGCGTCGTGAGAGCTTCTTGGTGACATGGGTGGGGCTGGGGTAGAGCGTTAGTCCGGCTTTGTCATCGACGACAACTCGTAGGTCGGGGTAGAAGGCGCGGACGGATTCGAGGTGTTTGGAGAAGTCTCGGCGGAACTGGAATCGGCCTTGCTTGGTGTCGGCCAGGTTGGATCCGAACTGCAGCATGAGCAGTTGCCAGGACAGTTGGATGGGGTCTTCGAGCTTGAACATGCGGTAGGTCAGCCAGATGTAGATGTCCATGGCCATGGGGGCGGACTGCAGCAGATTGAGCACGTTCATGTCGACCGGGACCGGGTGGTCGATGACCTCTTTGAAAAACTCCGGTGAGAGCGTGATGGAGCTGGGCATCAGGTAGGGCTGGGACTCACGTCGTTCACCGGTCCACCACAGGTCCCAGTTGCTGGCGACGCTGAGTTTGATGGCGCGGGAGCGTTGGTGGGCGTAGCTGTCTTTGAAGTCGATCGTGATGGTTGCGCGCAGCAGCCGTTCTGTTTGGTTCTGGAAGCGGCCGATCGTGCCTGTTTTGCCGCCTGTCGCGCGGCCGAGTCCGACTTTGCGCATGTACTCCGATTGGGAGTTGCCGAGCTCGATCATCGGCTCACCGGTGAGGACAGCTTCGGTGGAGATATGGGCGAGGATTAGGCGGGGAACGCCGCCGAAGGGGAAGCCGTAGGAGCGGGTGACGCCGTTCTCCACACGAAGTCCGGGCTGGACCGTGATGCGTACCGGTCCGCTCTCGCGGCCCCAGGCGGTGCGGTCGGTGCCGGGGTCCTTGTAGGGCAGGCTGAACTGGGTAAACAATCGCCCCAGGTAGCCAACTTCCTGGAGCTCTCGTTCACGCTGCGCCTGAAGCTCGGCAGCGATGGCGGCGAGCTCCGCGTCATCTCGTTTGGGCCGAGCCATGGGCGCTAGCATTCCATGTTTCCTTCCAAACTCGCATTCGGCGTGTCGGCGTGTCGGCGTGGGTGCGCAGAAGCCGACGTGCAGGCTTCTGAAGTCGGATTTCAGATTAGGCGGCGACGGCCGGATTCTCATAATGGCCACGGTCGGCAAGTTATGCGTATTCACTCGGCCGATGCGGCTCGGTGTGAGATTGAGCACGGGAGACGGTGGAATTGCACGCATTAGAAGCCGACCCGATCGCGTCGGCGCGGCGCGATCGCCGTCGCAGATGCGCCAGGACCGCGACCAGGGACAGGCCGTGACTGGTGCTGGTGTCTGCGTGGGTAGAGCGTGGATGTCGGCCGAGGGGCGAGCAAGGACACCGCCGGCGGCTGCGGTTCGTCCACAGGCGGCTGCGGCCTATTACTACTAGTTATCTTTCTCTACAAGAAGAATAACTACTTGTAGGGGCAAATTTATGCCGTTTGACCTGCGATAATTCGATGGCCCGGTCGGCAGTTAATGCGCAGATGGTCGGCAGGAAATGTGTGGAAAAACCGAAAACCCCAGGAAACTAGGTCGGCAACAAATGTGTGGGGCAAATAGGCCATACACAGGGTTGTGCACAGATTGATCCACAGAGTCGGCGAGAAATGCGCGCGCCCCTGTTTATGCAGGGTAGTCCGCCTGAATGTGGTCGGCAAGGAATGCGCAGGGCACGCGTGTCGTCGACCGATCTGCCGATGTCGGTTTCTGCCTCTGAACTGCTGATTTACTCCGGATGGCTGACTGTCGGTGGGGTGTCCAGTGGCCGGTCGGCAAGATATGCGCACCGACGGCTCGGTTCAGTTTGCGTGTGCCCTCGCCGTCGGTTGCGGCCACAACGCGTCGACCTGCGGCGGCGGCTTGATATGTGTAGTGCCGGGCAACGGGTGTGCGGGGCGTCCGGGGGCGACTGACCACGCATACGAAGCCGACCGGTACCTCTTGTCGGCCATGGTCGTCGCTGGTCGCGAGGGGTTCGGTCGGCTTCGTATGCGCAGCCGGTGCCTGTCGGACAGGCCGCGCTTCCCTCTCGGCGCGCCCACACATACGAAGCCGACCGGCGACCTGCGACCGGGCGCTCGCACTCGGCGTGGCTGCGGCGTGGCACGCATAACTGGCGGACCGAGTTCACGCATTTCTTGCCGACCGGGTGCGTTCGGCCCGCTGCGCACCCGCGTCGGGCAGCCTGTGGCGAGGTTCTGGTCGGTGAGAAATGCGTGCGTCGACGCGAGGTCACCTGTCGAGGTCGGCGACGGATCGGGCAGGGCGGAGGAGAGTCGGCGGGTCGGCAAGATATGCGCGGATACTCGGACGCTCGCGGGATGGAAGTGAACAGGTGTGCTCTCGAGCGGCTGCCTCGGGGCCGTCGATCAGGCCCGTGACGTGCACAGTCGGCTTGTTATGCGTGCGCCGAGGGTTCGGTACTTGCGCGCATTTCTCGCCGACCCTGACCGTATCCAGGGCCGGTTGCCTTGATGAAAGGTCTGATCAGCTGGGGCGCGATGGGTGTGTACGCGGCGGTGGGGTCGGCGAGAAATGCGCGAGCGTGCGTCCAACCCGGGCGCGGGGGTCGGCTGGTAATGCGTGGTACGTCGTGCGCATACGAAGCCGACCATATGGGACGTGGACCGGCCGGCAGCGCCGCGGTATGACGGCATGACCAGGTCCCGACGCCACCCCTCCGGTGGGGGGTCGGCTTGTTATGCGTGCCGGGGCCGACGATGAAGGCACCCGAGGCGGTACAGGCTGCGCGCATACGAAGCCGACTCGACCGGGCGCGGTCTGGACGACCCGGGTGGTGGGGCGGTCGTTTCGCCGAGGTCGGCCTCTCCCCCTGCCTCGGCCGGTCGGCGCGGCTGCTTTGCGGGTCCGCAGGTCGCTGAGAAATGCGTGCCGACAGGTGGGGTGCCGGTTGCCGGGAGTGGGGGTGTCGTCAGCCGAGGAAGCCCAGAACGGAGCTGCCCAGGGACAGGGCTATGCCCAGCAAGGACATCAGGGTGCTGAGCCCGGGGTCGAGGAGCCGGAGGGGAGCATCGAGGTGGTGCCTTTCGGGTGGAGAACACTCAGGGGGCTCAGACGGGTCGGTTACGGGGCACCGACCCGCCTGAACCCCCTTCAGAGGTGACCCGTGGTTGCTGATGAGGCGCCGAGTCGGTATCAGTGTGCGATATTCCCGCTGCTGGGAGGCGGGCCGTGATCGCGGTCGTGCGGTCAGTGGGGTGCCGGGTGGCGGTAGTGGACGCGGACGACTCCGCTGTCGTAGGTGGAGGTGTCGACCAGTTCCAGGTCGTGGTGTCGTTGCGAGGGGGCCAGTAGCGGTTCGCCGTCGCCGAGGATCACGGGGTGGATGAACAGTTGGTAGTCGTCGACGAGTCCGTGTCGCATGAGGGTTGCCGCGGTGCGGAGTCCTCCGAAAACCACTGCGGTGCAGTCGGGTTGGGTGCGCAGGGCGGCGATCTCGGCGACTGGGTCACCGCGCACGACTCGGGTGTTCCAGTCGACGACGTCGAGGGTGCGGGACACGACGAGTTTGGCGGTCTTCTTCCAGCATCGCGCGAAGTCGATGTAGAACTCCGAGATGGCGGGTTCGGTATCTGCTGTGGGCCAGAAGGAGGCCATCAGCTCGTAGGTTCTGCGCCCGTGGATGAAGACGTCCGCGTCGCAGAGTTCCTCGAGGAACGGCGCGTGGAGTTCCTCGTCGATGATCGGCCAGGGCGTGGCGTCCTGGGTGTCCGCGATACCGTCCAGCGATATCTGCATCCACAGCGAAATTCTCCCCATCGCGGTGTCAACCTCCTGCACTCGTCTGATCTGCATTGTCGATCAGCCGAGGGTCCGCGCACATCAGCAGTGCCCGAGGGGTCTTCGTAGGTAGGTAGTACCTATGTGGACCCCGCGGGCACTGCTGATGAGTTCGACGTCGTCGTCGGAACGGGTGTGTGACGAGGTGGGCCGGGCCGGAGGTCCCGAACCACAATCGGACACTTAAACAATGTACCGTTACTTGGCGGTTGATGGTGGGGGCCGTCCCACCGGTGGGAGCGGTCGGGTGGTTAGCTGTCGGAGACGGCTTCGGCCAGTTCGGTGTCGAGGTCGAAGGATCGGGTGACCAGGCGGGTCGTGATGTCCGCGGCGAGCTGGCCGGGGATGGTGCGGGCCCGGTCGAGTTGGTCGATCAGAGCGGCGCGGTCGGCGGGGGTGTGGTCGGAGGCGCGGTAGGTTTCCCAGACGGTGCGTCGTAACAGGTCGAAGAAGCGGTGTGCGACGCGGTCGCAGTCGGCGCTGAGGCGTTCGATCTCGGTGATGGCCTCGGTGGCCGAGACGCCGATCGCGATCAGTTGGTCCAGCGAGCGCACCAGTTGCCAGTCGGCCAGGCGGTACGTCGTGGCATCGAGGGGCTCGTACAGTCCGAGGGCGACGACGCGGGCCAGCGCGTTGGGGACGTCGTCGAATCGTTCCTGCAGGTCGACCGCGGAGATTGTGCCGTCGGCCGTCGGCGCTTGGGTTGGTGTGCCCTCGCTGTCGGAGACGCCGAGCACGTCGCCGAGGTCGTCGCCGCGGTCCCAAGCTTCGAGAAGCTCACGGATTCCGTTGAGTTTGATACCGCGTTCGAGAAGTCTGCCGATGGTGCGGACCCGTGCGAGATGGTCGTGGCCGTAGTAGCCGGTTCGGCCTTTGACCTGGGGAGGAGGCAGGACTCCTCGTTCGTGGTACACCCGCAGACTGCGCACGGTGGTACCTGCTTCGCGCGCCAGTTCATCGATGGTGTACTCCGCTGTGGCCATAACATCAAGCAAACCATATCCACGGGCAAACGACGATTGTCGTCTGTGACGATGGCACGTATGCGCACTTGAATGGCGATCCATTGACTATGGGGCCGGTCGTGGGTTCCGCTCGTAATAGGCCTCCCGCCAGTGGGAATCGGTCGTAAGTGAGCGTCCTTAATCTTGGGTGATGGTTTCGCCGTTCGAATCGCGGCTCAGCGCGATGGAGCGTGAGCGCGCGCTGCAGGAGTTGTCGGCGCATCTGGTCGAGGGCCGTTTGGACGCCGGTGAGTTCGACGAGCGGTGCATGCGGGTCGGCGCGGCGCGCACTCGCGGCCAACTCGCCGACATCTTCCTGGATCTGCCCGGCTACGGTGGCGACGTGCCGAATCTGACCCGTTCCTCGGCGCAACTGGTGGTGGCGGCGGGGATGGCCGTCGTGGCGCTCGGGTTGCTGCTGTTGACCGGCAGTTGGTGGTGGTTGTCGATCCCGTTGTGTGCGTTCGTGGTGCTGGCGGTGCGCCGCCGCGGGTGAGGGGGTTCACCACCAGGTGCGGGGGCGCACGAGGTTGGCGAGGTCGACGAGGTTGTAGCGGTGCCATCGGTTCGGGGCGGTCGCGGCCAGGGCACGTAACCCGTTTTCGAGTTCACGGCGCAGTCCGGTGTCGGTCATGGGTGAGCCGAACAGTGTGCTCGCCGGTGTGTGCTCGCCGGTGCTGTGCAGCCAGGCCAGTGCCGCGGCGGTGATCAGGACGCGACTGGGCAGTGCGCGCGGATCGTCGGAATGAGCGCGGGCCCGTTCGGCTGCTTCATGCAGGTCGGCCGCGGTCAGGTGTGCGGGCGCGCGCATCACGAGGAGCATCGCGGCGCTGAGCCGGGCCAGGCTGTACCAGCGCGAGTTCTCGGGCACCTCGTCGAGGACGGCCACGGCGGCCAGGGGCTGTGTGGCGGTGTCGAAGTGGCGTGCGAGGCCGAACGCGGCGCTGACCATGGCGTGATTGGTGCGCCATGCCGTGCGATAGTGCCGGCGGGCAAGGCTCGCCCACTCGGTGTCGTTCGAACCTTGGGCGTGGAGTTCGGCCGTGACCGCGAGAGCCAGGGCGGCGGTGATCTCGCCCGGCAGGATGTCGTGAACGGTGTCGAAGTATCGGTGTGCGTGCTGATAGTCGTGACAGAGCAGCGCCAGGACACCGTCGAACCAGTCGGTTCGCCAGTCCGGGGGTGCGGTCCGCAGCACGGCGAGCAGGTCCCGGGCGGTGTCGGTGTCACCGCGGTCGAGGTGGGCGCGCACGGCGATCAGGGTGGCTTCATGGGCGTAGGAAGGCGGTGCGCAGATCGATCCGGTGCCGATGTGGTCCTGGTGGTGGCGCAGGGTGTCGAGGACGTGGGCGGGTGAGGCGTGCAGCAGGGGGGAGAGCAGATCGGCGCAGGGGTCTTCGATGTCGAGCAGTGGAACCGGGAGCGCGGTGACGATGTCACGCGGATCGAGCACAGTCGGACGCGGGGTGCCGTCGGTCATGGTGTCCAGGGGCGCGACGAGGCTGTGCATGCCGAAATCGCCGCGTGGGGCGCTGAACTCGCTCGAGATCTGGGGATGTTGCTGGTGGGTGTCGTGGGCCAGGACGGTGCGCAAGACGCCGGCCATTTGGGTGTACATGGCCTGGGCGGAGGGGAAGCGGCGGGCGGGGTCGGGGTGCAGGGCCCGGCGCAGCAACCGGTGCAGGGACGGGAAGCGTTGTAGCAGCGGTGCGTCCAGTGGGTCGGGGAGTTCGTCGGTGCGCGCGGCGATGGGCAGGATCAGCACCGCGAGGGTGCGTCCGACGGTGTAGATGTCGCTGGCGACGGTGGGGCCGGTGTCGGTGATCTCGGGTGCCATGAATCCGGGGGTGCCGTAGATGGCGCCATAGGAGTCCATCGCGGCGACCGCGCCGAGGTCGATGAGTTTGACCTCGTCTTCGCTGACCATGATGTTGTCGGGTTTGAGGTCGTTGTAGGCCAGCCCGAACGAGTGTAGGTAGTCCAGGGCGGGCAGCACTTCCATCAGGTAGGCCAATGCTTCGGCGACCGGGAGGCGCTCGGGTGTGCGCTGGTCGAGTAAGTGTTTGAGCGAGAGCCCGCCGACGAACTCCATGATGATGTAGCCGTCGGGTGTTTCGCGGGTCGTGCGGTGCTTGACGAAGTTGAAGATCTTGACGATGCCGGGGAAGTTCATCTCGGACAGGAACTGTCGTTCGGCCAGGGCGACCACGTGCGCTTCGAAATCCTGGGGGTTCTGCAGGCCTTTGAGCACGACCCAGCGGTCGCTGACATTGTGGTCGATGGCGAGGTAGATCCAGCCCAGGCCGCCGTGGGCGATACACCCGCGGATCTCGTACTGGTCGGCGATCAGGTCACCGGGTTCGAGAGTGGGCCGGAAGTTGAAGGCCGAGCCGCAGGTGGCGCAGCTGCCGGTGGTGGCGGCGGGGGTGTCGTCGCTGGCGCGGCCGACAGGGTGCTGGCATTGCCAGCACAGCCGTTTGTGTTCGGGCACGTCCGGGTCGGTAAGGATGGCGGCTTGCGGGTCGCGGGTGGCGACCTTGGGCATCGGCAGCAGACCTTGGCCGAGGCGGCGCACACTCGGGCGTGAGCGTCCACTGGTGGGTTCGTCGTCAGGGAACATGTCGGAGCCCGGCATCGAGGTTGCCTTGTGGGGTTCGGGGTGGGGGACGTGAGCCTCACGGCGCGCGGTAGCCCACGGCTGCGCCCCGCGCTGTAACCGCCGGGAGGCCTCGCCCCAGCGGTTGGACCAGGGGTGCGGATTCGCACGCGGTCGTTCGGTCATCCGAGCCTTCCGAATCCCTGGGAACGAAAGGCTCATTGTGGCGCGGACCCCCGGTTACGACGACCGACCCGGACTCCCCATCGCTGGGAAGCCGGGTCGGACCGGTCCTCCGGGGTCCGCGCTGGATCAGGGCGTGGGGTCGGTGGGGGCGTCGGTGTCGCTGGATTTGGCGTTGTCGACGGCCGGGCGTTGGACGAGTACGGGGAACTGGCCGGTGTGACCCTCACGTTGGGCGGCGACGGTCAGCACGTGTTTGCGGGCCAGGAACCAGCCGCCGATCATGGCGGGCACGATGATGACGGCCGCGGCCAGGACCGCGCCGCGTTGGACGGGGTCGCTGCTGGTGGCCATCAGGACGACGACGGCGACCAGGAACAGCAGTGCCGCGATGGTGGTGTAGGGGGTGCCGACGAGCCGGAAGGTCGGGCGGTCCATGCGCCCGGCCTTCCACCACTGCCACAGCCGCAGTTGGCAGAGCAGAATCGCGCCCCAGGAGGTGACGGTGCCCAGCGCCGACATGTTCAGCACGATCTCGAAGGCCTGCTCGGGGACCAGCGCGTTGAGTCCGACGCCGAGCAGCGCGACGGCGCCGGTGGCCAGGATGCCGACGTAGGGGACGCCCGAGGACGACATGCGGCGTGCCACTGCGGGAGCGCTGCCGTTCATGGCCATCGAGCGCAGGATCCGGCCGGTGGAGTAGAGGCCGGCGTTGAGGCTCGAGAAGGCCGCGGTCAGCACGACCAGGTTCATGACTGATCCCGCGCCGTTGATGCCGAGTTTGGCGAAGAAGGTGACGAAGGGGCTCTCCCCGGCGCGGAAGGCGGTGTAGGGCAGCAGCAGTGCGAGCAGGACGAGCGATCCGACGTAGAACAGCGCGATGCGGGCGATGACGGAGTTGATGGCGCGCGGCATGATCTTCTCGACGTTCTCGGCTTCGCCGGCGGCGATGCCGACCATCTCGACGGCCGCGTAGGCGAACACGACGCCGGTGGTGACCAGGACCAGAGGCAGGACTCCCGAAGGGAACAGACCGCCGTGGTCGGTGATGATCCCCACCCCGGTATCGCGGCCGTCGACGGGGAATCGTCCGGTGAGGATGACGCTGCCGACGACGAGGAATCCGACCAGTGCCACGACCTTGATCAGCGCCGCCCAGAACTCGAGTTCGCCGAACCATCGGACCGAGATCATATTGATGGCCAGCACGACGAACAGCGCGAACAGGGCGATCGTCCACTGCGGAACGGCGTGTGTGTTGGGCCAGTAGTGCACGTAGGTGGCGATGGCGGTGATGTCGACGATGCCGGTCATGCACCAGTGGAAGAAGTACATCCAGCCCACGACGAACGCCAGTTTCTCGCCGTAGAACTCACGGGCATAGGAGACGAACGAACCCGAGGACGGGCGATGCAGGACCAACTCCCCCAGTGCTCGCAGGATGAAGAACACGAAGATCCCGCAGATGGCGTAGACCAGGAACAAGCCGGGCCCGGCGCTGGCCAGGCGGCCGCCGGCACCGAGGAACAAGCCGGTGCCGATGGCACCGCCGATTGCGATCATCTGCAGCTGTCGAGGGCGCAACGCCTTGTGATAGCCGGCGTCTTCGGCCTGGAACCCGGCGTCGGTGCCGGTTCCGTCGGCTGGGGGGCGAACTGTTGTCACGGTGTGGAACCTTCCCGTCACCACCAATGAATCGCCCATCAATGTACCGTTGAATGACGTCACGTTCAATGGGTGTCAGATTATTGCCGTCGAGCCGAGTTCGACGTGCTTCGATCGGGATGGGCGCGCTCGGCGCGTTGAGCGTGTCGTCAGATAGCGATACGCTGCTCATGTCAGTTTGAGGAGGCTTCATGGCCTGGTTCGCGCGGGAGTTCATCTCGGTCCCCGACGACCGCAAGGATCAGGTCGTGTTCAAATGGCCCGATCGCGCGATCCGGCATCTGAGCCGGGTCGTGGTCGACGCCGACGAGACGGCGCTGTTTGTTCGCTCGGGCGCGGTGATCGCCACGCTGGGACCCGGTCGCCATCGCATCGACGCCGAGGCACTGCCGGGCCTGGGCGCGGTGGTCGACACGCTGACCGGTGGAAACTACTACCGGGCCGAGCTGTATTTCGTCGCGTCGCGCGAGTTCACCGGGATCCCGTTCGGCGGCCGGCTGACCGACATCACCGACCCGGTCAGTCATCAGGTGGTGAGCCTGCGCGCCTACGGTGAGTTCGCGCTGACCGTGCGCGACGCGGCACGATTGATCGTCTCGCTGGTGGGGACCGCCGATCTGGCCGACGCCCGCCGGATCCGCGAGTGGAGTGCGGCGCTGCTGCTGAAATCGCTCAAGGTCGCCGTGGCACGCGGTATCGCTGGCGGCGAGTGGTCGGTGCTGGGAGTCTCGGCCCAGCTGCCCGTCATCGAGACCGCGGTGGTCGCCGACGCGAACCGGATGCTCTTCGACTACGGCCTGCGGATCGCGCGCTTGGGCGATCTGGACATCACGCTGGTGCCAGAGGACTCGCACCGGCTCAAACAATTGGCCAAGGACCGCACCTACATCGATCTGGTCGGCGACTTCCAGCGCTACGCGGCAGGCGAGCTGGCGCTCGGGGCGGGCGCGGGCATGGCTGCGGGCTCCCCCGGTGCCGACGCACGATTGGCGACCGGGCTGGGTTTCGCGGCCCTGCAACAGTTCTCCCCCGCCCCGCCACCGTGGCACGAGACCACCCCGGTGCCCGTGCAGCACGACCAGGTGTGTGGCGCGTGCGGGGCGCACGCCGCCCCGCACGCGCGATTCTGTGCGGAATGCGGGGCAGGCCTGGGAGCTCGGGTGTGTGCGCAGTGCGGTGCGGGCGTGGCCGCGCGGGCGCGGTTCTGCGCGGCTTGCGGCCACCCCACGAACGAGGACGCCCCTACAGGGTAGAGGCCGCGTGGTCGTGCGCACCGGCGACGGCCAGCACACGCCGTGCGGCCACCGCCAACGCGGTGACGTCGACAGTCGTGTCGGCCAACAGGTCGTCGACCATACGACGTGCACGGGTAACCGCATGCGTGTTCGTGCTGTGCCAGTGCTGGACCCGGGTCTGGGCGTCGAGACCGGCGTCGGTGACCCGCGCTACGTCCAGGGCGAGCGCGCGCAGTGCCGAGTGGAGATCGTCGTGGACATCGCGGCGCGCCAGCCGCTGCCACCGGTCCTCGCCCTGTGCTGTGCGGACCGCGGTGAGTAGATCGTCGATGCCGAGATGGTGGTCGAGTGCGAAGTACAGCTGCGCGACCTCGGTCGGCGGCCGACCGACCGTGTCGGCGGCGTCGACGATATCGAGCAGCGGGAACAGGTGGATCAGCCGATACACACGTTCGGCCAGCTCTGCGGGCACGCCATGTCCGGCCGCGGTGATGATCGCACGTTGGATGCGCTCGCTCGCCCTCTCTGGCAGCCACAGCTCCGATTGGCGGATCAGGAGTTGGATCGGTGCGTGGTAGCCGTTGGCGATCAGCACTCGGTGGCGGTCGGCGAGCATCCATCGCGCGGCACGTTCGAGCAGGCGAAGGGTTTCGAGTTCGAGCATATCGGCGGCATGGACCGACAGGTCGGCTGCGCGGATATCCTGCCACAGCGGGCGCAGTTCGAAGATCGCGGCGACCGCGTGGAAGACCTGGACCGCGGCCTCGGTCGACGCGTCGGTGTCGGTGAGCAGTTCGTAGACGAACTCCGGTCCGGTGGTGTCGACGAGGTCGTTCACCACGACGGTGGTGGTGATCTCACGCCGCAGCGGATGGCGGGCGATCAACGCGGCGAACCGGTCGGCGATCTCGCGTGGGAAGTAGCCCAGCAGCGCTGGTTCGAAGGCGGGGTCGTCGGGCAGGGAGCCCGCCAGCAACTCGTTCTTCAGCGCGAGCTTCGTGTGGGCGGTCAGCGTGGCCAGCTCCGGGGAGGTCAGCCCGCGCGCACCCGCGAGTCGACGGGAGATCTCGGCCGGGGTCGGCAGGGCCTCGAGGTCTCGGTCGAGGCCGTGGCAGGATTCGAGGTGGTCGAGGAGCCGGGCATGGGCGGGCAGGATGCTCGCGCCCGCGCGCCGGCTTCGTCCCAGCTGGTTGTTGCCGGCCACGGTGTTGTCGACGACCGCGGTCGCGACCTCATCGGCCAGCGCGGCGAGCAGCGGATTGCGGTCGGGTGCGGGCAGTTGTGCCGCCGAGACCGCCGCATCGAGAACGATCTTGATGTTGACTTCGTGGTCGGAGCAGTTCACCCCCGCGGCGTTGTCGACGGCGTCGGTGTTGCATCGCCCGCCCTGCTGGCAGTACTCGATGCGGGCGCGTGCGGTGAGACCGAGATTGCCGCCTTCGCCGATGACCTTCGCGCGGACCTGGTCGGCATCGACCCGCAGCGCGTCGTTGGATTTGTCGGCGACCTCGGCGTCGGATTCGGTGGAGGCCTTGATGTAGGTGCCGATTCCGCCGTTGAACAGCAGATCCACCGGTGCGGTGAGGATCGCGCGGATCAACTCCGCGGGAGTCATCGACGGTATGTGGTCGGGTATGTCGAGGGCGCGCCGCATTCGCGCGGTGAGCGGGATCTGTTTGGCGGTGCGGTCGAACACTCCCCCACCCGCGCTCACCGCACTGATGTCGTAGTCGGCCCAGCTCGAGCGGCTCTGACCGAACAGGCGGGTGCGTTCGAGGAAGGAGCGTTCCGGATCGGGGTCGGGGTCGATGAAAATGTGGCGGTGGTCGAAGGCGGCGACCAGCCGGATGGCCGAGGATCGCAGCATGCCGTTGCCGAACACGTCACCGCTCATGTCGCCGATGCCGACGACGGTGAACGGCTGATGGTCGACGTCGAGGTCGAGTTCGGCGAAATGGCGGCGCACGCTCTCCCAGGCGCCGCGCGCGGTGATGCCGATCTGTTTGTGGTCGTAGCCGGCCGATCCGCCGGAGGCGAAGGCGTCGCCGAGCCAGAACCCGTAATCGGCAGCCAGCTCGTTGGCCAGATCGGAGAAGGTCGCGGTGCCCTTGTCCGCGGCGACGACCAGGTAGGGGTCGTCGCTGTCGCGGCGTCGCACGCGGGTGGGCGCGGTGACCGCGCCGGTGGCCTGGTCGATGGAGTCCGTCAGGTCGAGCAGGGCAGCGATGAATCGGCGGTAGCATTCGCGGCCCTCGGCGAGAACAGCGGCGCGGTCGGTGCCCGCAGGCGGGTGTTTGACCACGAATCCGCCCTTGGCGCCGACCGGGACGATGACGGCGTTCTTGACCTCCTGGGCCTTGACC
Organism: Nocardia acididurans; assembly: GCF_016741815.1. GTDB lineage: Bacteria > Actinomycetota > Actinomycetes > Mycobacteriales > Mycobacteriaceae > Nocardia > Nocardia acididurans. The sequence continues at coordinate 79,472 of NZ_JAERRJ010000019.1, read as the reverse complement.
AGCCCCAGGATCTCGGTGCGGTAGTCGGTGAGCCGATCCGACCAGCGGATCCCGCCGCGCGCGACAGCACCGACTCGCAGGTGGACGCCTTCCACCCGCGGGGAGTAGACGAAGATCTCGAATTGCGGTCGTGGGCGGGGCAGTTCGTCGATGCGCTGCGCGTCGAGTTTGAGCGCCAACTGTTCCGCGCGGGGATCGGTGTGGTCGTAGCGGAAATGGTTGGTGCGCAAGGTCGCGCTGATGGTGGCGAGCAGTGCGCGCAGCACGCGGTCGGCGTCGAGTTCGGCGACGCTGTCGATCTCGGCGCGGACCGTGGTAGCGAGGGTCTCGACCTGATCGTGGGAGTCGGCGTCGGGGTCGAAGGCGGCGTGGAACAGATCGGTCAGTCCCCGCGCGATGGCCGGGTGGGCCGCCAGGACGCGGGTGATGGCGGCGAAGCTGTAGGGGAATCCGGTCTGGCGCAGGTACTTGGCGTAGGCACGCAGGACAAGGATTCGCGGCCAGTCCAGGCCGGCCCGCAAGACCAGGGCGTTGAGTCCGTCCACGTCGGTGCGCCCGGTCCAGGCGGTAGTGAACGCGGCGGTGAACCGGTCGCAGAGCTCCTCGCGGGAAGTCGTGTCGAGACTTTCGAGCGGTCGCGGGATCGCGAGGTCGCCGGTGAGGTCGGAGCGCACGCTGAAGTCGTAGATCCACGCATCGCGATCGGGGCCGAGCGTGATGCGGTAGGGGCGTTCGTCGAGCACCTCGACGCCCAGGCTCTGCAGGACCGGCAGAACGCGACTGAGCGAAACTGCCTCGCCGACCACATAGAGGGTGAACCGCCACAGGCCCGCGCCGGTATCGACGCGAGGCCGCAGGTCGGTCGTGATCTGCCCTGGACGCAGAGCCGTCAGGCGACGCAGGTCGTCGAGCGCGCGCTGGGGTGGATGTTCCTGCTGATAGGTGAGCGGAAACCGCACCGGCGCGGTCCCCTCGGGTGTGACGAAGGTGGGGTCCGCGGCGGCGAGCGCGCCGAATTGGTCGCTCCACGTGCGTGTGGCGGCGAAGAGGGCTTGCTCGAGGCGTTGCTGAGCGGGCACCGACAGGTCCGCGGGTGGACTGCCCGGGATGCGATGCACGGTGAAATGCACGACGGCCAGGTCGAACTCGGTGACACGGGCCGAGTAACTGATGTGCTCGCCGCCGAACTCCAGATACAGGATCTGCTCCATGCGTTCGCGGACCGCGCTGGTGTAGCGGTCGCGCGGCAGATACAGCAGGCAGGAGACCGTGTCGGAGTGCTCGCGCACGAAGGTCCGCACGCGCGTACGCAGGTCGGTGTTCATGACGGCGGTGACGATGTCGAACAGCTGCGTGGTGTCGGTGCGCAGCAGTTCGGCGCGCGGGTAGGACTGCATCACCTCGAGCATCGCCTTGCCGGAGAACGAGTTGGGTTCGAATCCCGACCGGGCGATCACCTCGCGGGCACGACGCGAGACCAGCGGGATGTCGAGGATGTTCTCGTGCACGGCCGCACCGGTGAAAGTACCCAGGAATACCCAGTCACCCGTGGTGGTGGCCACGGAGAGCACGTAGAGGCCGGGCGCGCCGGGCAGCAGGGTGTTCACCGATCCCGCTGACAGATGCAGGGCCGGACGGCTGGTGTCGTGGGCGGGAAGTTCGACCCTCGCGCTGGCGTGCGGGCCGAGCATGCCCAGTCCGGTGGAGTGGGTGGCGTCCGGTTCGTCCGGGTGGGTGGCCCCGAGCAGGGTGAATCGTGAGTCGGCGAGCCATCGCAGCAGTTCGGCCTGCTCGCTGGACTCGGGATCGTCGGACGCAGTCGCGTCGAGGGCGTCGGCGGCCGCGCGCAGGGCCGCGATCATGGCCGGGGTGTCGGTGGCCACGGTCCGCAGATCGCGAAGCAGTGCCGGCAGGGCGGTTTCGATGGTGTCGAGGGTGGTGTCGGTGGTGGTGGGGCCGAGTTGGATGTGGATCCAGGACTCGGCTGCGGTCGAGCTGTCGCCGAGGGCGTGCTCGAGGGTGATGGCCTGCAGTGTGCCGTCTTCGGCGCGGGAGACGTCGAAGACGGGGTGAACGATGTCGGTGATCTCCGCGTCGAGTCGCCGCAGGGCCGAGGTGATCGCGTCGACGAGCAGGGGCATGTCGTCGTTGACGATCTGTACGGCGGGGCCGAGTGCGGTGTCGTGCCCGCCACGGTGAACGCGCAGCGCGGCGTGGCCAGGGATGCGGTGGGTTCCGAGGTCGAGGTGGTTGCGCAGGATGGCGTCTGTGCGCTGGTCGGTGGCGGCGGTGGCGGGGTGTAGCCAGCGGAAGTAGGCCGCTTCCACGGAGGGGAGATTGTCCAGGAAAGACTCTCTGTTCCTGTGGTCGTGGCTTGTTGCCATGATGTGTCGCACCTTCCAACGCCCGCGCGTTACTCGAATAATGTGCCGTTAAATAACGGTACACCATTCGTGTAGATGGTGGTCAGGGGAGCAGGCCGGCGCGACCGAGGAACGTCCAGCCCGCGTCGGCGCTGACGAAGGGACTGGTGTCGATCCGCAGCCCGCTCCGCGATTGCGCATACCACACGCTGGTGGTCGGTCCCGTCGCGACGAATGTCCCTTCACCGTCGAGCCTCACCGCGCCGTTGACGCGCCACCGCGCCAGCGTGTCGGCCAGCGGGGCGGGCGCGACGAGCCGGGCATCGAAGGTGAGCGGTTTACCGCCGGTCAGGTCGCCTTCCAGCAGCGCATCCTCAGGGGTGAGGACACACCGTTGGACCCCGGCGTCGACGGGCGTGCACGTGGCGGCGCTGCGCAGTTGCTTGGGCAGCGCCGCCACGATCGGGGACACGCCGGGCGTGGTGAACATCAGCTCGCAGCCCGCCAGCGACCGCAGCGCCACCCAGCCCAACGCCGCGGCGGTGAGGATGGTCACGACCACCGCGCGCCAGCGCGGTCGCGCACGCGCGGTCAGCAGTGCGAGCAGTCCACTGCCGACCGTCGTCGCTGTTGAGGGCGTCGGCGCCGTGGGCGGGTCGGGCTCGTGGGAGGTGGTGTGCTGGGTCAGCGGCGCCCCGCAGTGCTCACAGGCCGTGGCCGCGTGCCCGATGACGTGACGGCAGAACCGGCAGATCGATTCCATGGCGGTCTCTCAGGTTCCGGTTATGACGATCGAGGAGATCGCGGTGGTGTTGATCGAGGGTTCGCCGCTGGATTTAAGAATGGTCAGGAAGATCCGTGAGGCACGCACGGGCGGGTCGAACATGGTCACTACTTGTGTGCGCTGGTCGAGGGTTTCCTGGGTGTAGGTCGTGGCCGCAGGGTCGTTGAAGCGGTAGGACACTCGACTGGCGGTGCGGTAGCGGGTCCACTGGTCGGTTCCGTCGGCGGCGATGTGGTCCCAGCCCGGCACGATCGCGATGCTGGCGACGTCGTAGGTGCCGCCGAGGTCGATCCGAAGGACTTGTCCGTCGAGGCGGAACGCCCGCTGGCACGACCAGGCTTTGCCGGGTGTGCCTTCGAAGGCGTCGATGCCGGGGGTGCTGCCGGGCGGGCATTTCGACTCGGCGGCACGGATATGGATCTGGGAGCCCTGTGCGGGTGGTGCGGTCGTGGGCGGCGACGTGGTGGGCATCGGTGCCGCGGTGGCCGATTTGGTGGCCAGCGGGTCCGAGCGTGGTTGCGGGTCGGGACCGGCGATCCAGGCGATCAGTATGGCGAGGGTGATCGCGGCGGCGATCAGCAGCAGCGGGCGGGCGCGCCGACTGGTGAGCAGGGTGCGCGTACGCGCGCGGGCGGCGTCCAGGCGTGAGTTGTGCTCACCGCGTCGGGGCGGGGCCGGTTCACCGGTCTCGGATTCTTGCTCGGATTCTCGGGCGGAATTGCTCGCTGCACGCGGCAGCGCGGCGGGGGTGAACGCCGGGGCGGGAGTCTGTTCGGTGCGCCCGGCCAACAGCGCGCTGATCAATTCCCCGGCGTGGTTGCGCTCGGCGGGATCCTTCGATGGTTGCCGGGGGGTCGCTGCGTGTGGATCCGGTCCAGCGGATGGGCCGTCGAGGTCTGGCGCGGGCAGGGCGGCGGGGTCGGGCGCCGGTGGTGTGGGAGCGTCCAATGTGGTGTCGGACAACAATGCCTCGAGCACCGCGCCGCGGTGGCGGAGGAAGACGTCATCGGGCTCGGCGGCCATGGCCCGGATCGTATCCACGGTGTATCCGGGTGCGACGTGGCCGTTGTTCCCCGTGGTGGGAGGCGTGTCTGGTGAGGCTCAGCTGCGCTGGTTGGAGGTGACGAAGTACTCGGGGGGTACATCGAAGACCCGCGCGAGGGCGATGATGAGGTCGAGGCGAGGGATCGCGTCGCCGTGGATGAGTCGGTAGAGGCCCGATTGTGAGACCGGGACGTCGGGGTAGGCGAGTTCGAGGTGCTGGGCGAGCGCGTAGAGAGTCAGCGAACGGGTGGAGCCGTCCTCGGTGGAGACGACCGACTCGGCGATGAGTTCGGCCAGGCGGGTGGAGAAGATCGTCGCGGCGATCTGACGCGGCGTCGGCGCGTCCTGGACCGCCGGGCTCGTCTCGTTGTTGTCTGGTTGGGACTGCGGTACCACAGTGACGGACATTACCGTGAGTCTCCGCTGTTCACCGCCGGATCAGGCGTCTGGTATGGGATTGCTGCAGCATCGCTGGAAGTCGCGGGTTCGGTGCTGTCGGGCTGAGACGGGTGCAGTGATTGGACGTAGCGGGTTTCGCCGCGAGGCTCGATCAGGTCCACGCGCACCGTCCGCATCGGAATGCTGACCTCGACGGTGCTGTCGCCGATCTGCTCGATCGCCAAGTCCACGTCCCGGGGGCTGGGCTGGTCGGGGGCGGTGATGGTCAGGGTGGTCGGTGCCGGGGAGGCTTGCGGTGACACCTGGTCGAAGACCGCGATCGTCGCCGGCGTCGTGGGCGTTGTGGCGTGGTCGGGGTCGCCGGACGTGGCCAGTCGCAGCGATCGGTGATCTCCCAGAGCCTTGACCAGGCGTTCCCAGCTCGCGGGTCGGTCGGTGTGGATTTCGACGTCGGCGCCGACGACGGCGGCGCGCAGCACGATCTGCTGAGCGATGGGCAGCTCGGCGTGTACGTCCACGGTCCGTCGCCGGGGGTGGTAGTGCACGGGGTCGAACAGCGGCAGCGCCAGGGTGTGGTTGCGGTGTCCGGTGATTGCGCCGAGGACTTGTCCGTTGGGGCCGATGGTGACCTGCAGGGGCGGTTCGGTCGGGTCGTGGTCGTGATCGAGGGTGCGGGTGGGTAGCGCGTGCACGACGGTGGGGGTCGGGAGCGTGGCCAGCAGGGCGGTCGACTGGTGGCCGGTGAGCAACCGCAGCGCCGACTCGGCCGGTAGGTCGGTGTCGGTGGGGGCGATGTAGCGGACCAGCACTCGCGGGGCAAGCCGCTTTCGCAGGCTGACCACGACGGTGGTGGAGCCGGTTTCGTGGGTCCAGTAGTGGTCGAGGTCGGTGGGAGCGGCGGTGGTGGAGTCGAGTTCGTAGACGGTGACTGCGCGGCCGGTGGCGCGGCAGTCCAGCCGTCCCCAGCGTTCCTTGAGGCTGTCGAGCACGATGCCTTCGTGCAGTAGCTGGGTGGCTTCGACGACGGCGTCGGTGGGCAGAGGGTGTGCGGCGATACCGGCTTCGCGCAGGCGCGCGGCGATGCGCTGGGCGGCCGTGGCCAAAGCGGTGGGCGCAGTGCGCGCGGTGGGGCCTCGGCGTTGGAGTTGGCGCAGGTTGGTGTGCAGATCCAGGCGCAGCACCAGCCAGGTCAGGCGCTGTCCTACGACGGGGCGCGGGCCGATGAGCTGGCCGTAGAGGTCGCCGTAGCTGCCGATCTGGCGCACGCGTCGGCCGGTGGTGACGATGTCGATGTCGATGCTCAACCCGTACTGCTCGCACAGGCGCGCGAGCAGGTCGGTGTCGAGGGTGTCTTCGGTGTAGATCGAGTCCTCGCCGATGACGGTCGGCAGGTCGAGATTGGGGGCGACCTGGATCATGGCCAGTAGCGCCGAGTCGGTGACGCCGATGGCGCACGATCCGGCCGGCACGGTCACATCCGTCCAGCGTGGTGCCTGCAGTCGTTGTCGTGCGCGAGCGGTGCGTCCGGCGTGGAAGCGCGCCGCGTCGAGCGTCCACCGGACCGGGGTCCGGCCACGGATCTGCCATCCGAGGCACAGCAGCACGACACCGATCACCAGGGCGGTGCCCCACCAGGGGATTCGGCCCACTATGACGGTGAGGACCGGGCTGCCCACCAGGATCGCTGCCGCGACAGGGCCGCCTTCGGGTCCGGCCATGACCGTGATCGGCGGGTTCATCGTCGTCTCCGCAGCGACCCCGCGGTCGCGGTGCAGACCGCGGCCAGCAGTGACAGCCCGACGACCAGGGCCGTGGCGGTGACCGGTCGGGTGTCGCGGGCCCGCGCCGGTGCCGGCAGCGCGAACTGTGCGGGTTGCAGCGCCGAGCCCGCGTCTGCGGGTGGGGTGCGGGCGCTGAGCGCGGCGAGGGGGTCGATGACACCGGCGCCCACGGTGTTGTCGGTCCCGGGTGCCGGCGCGTGGGCGGTGGCGATCAGTCGCTGGGTGATCTGGGCGGGCGACTCGGCCGGGTAGCGTGAGCGCAGCAGTGCCGCGACACCGGCGACATAGGCTGCGGCGAACGACGGGCCCCCCACCGCGCCCAGACTGCCGGGGGCGCCGACTCCGTTGATGAGCCCACCGCCACCGGGTCCCAGCGATTCGATGCCGGCGCCGGGCGCGGCGAGCGAGATCCACGGTCCGGTCAAGGTGTCCGACAAGGGGGTTCCGGCCGCGGTGGTAGCGGCGACGGTCAGCACCGCGGACGTGAACCATCCCGGCGCGGAGATCGTGGCGACGTCGCGCCAGTTGCGGGGATCGGTGGTGGAGACGGGATCGGGCGCGGGGTTCTGCGCGCATTCGCCCTCGGCTGTTCCGGCACCGGCGATGATCAGCGCTCCCCGTTCGAAGGTGGCGTACCCGATCGCCGCGGACAGCATCGCCTGGTCCACGCCCAGTTGGGCGGGCACGCAGACCGGCAGTGGGACGAGGATGACGTGCGCGCCGGAGTTGGCGGCACGCGTGATCGCGCGGGCGAGGGTGCGCAGGTCGAGTGCGATCTGCTCGGCGCGGTCGGTGGATCCGGGTCGCTCGACGGTGAACGCACCCGACCGCAGGCGTATCGACAGCAGTTGCGCATCGGGAGCGACGCCGAGGAAGGGGTCCCCGGGGTCGGCGGCGGCGGCGATGATCCCGGCGATCAGTGTGCCGTGCGCATCGCAGTCGAACAGACCGTCCCCGTCGGGGAGCACGAAGTCGCCACCTGCGCTGAGTGTGGGAAGGCGCGGTTGCGCGCTGATACCGGTGTCGAGGACCGCCACGGTCACCCCGGCACCGCGGGTCAGCGCGCGGGCCGCAGGCAGGTCCAGGGTGAGTTCCGGTGGCGGAACCCGGCTCAGGTCGCTGTCGGGCAGGACACCGGTGGCCAGACATCCCTTGTCTTGACGCATGGGGAACTCCGGCCCGGTCGCGTCGGTCGGGGCCGGGCCGGTGAGAACCTCGGGGGGCGCGATCGCGGTGGCGGGCGCGATGGTGAGCCCGAACAACAACGCGCAGACCAGGACCGAGGCGGCGGTGGCGGAGCCCATCAGATCCTCCGCATCGCGGTGTAGAGACCCATGATCCAGAACGCGAGGACCGGGACGGCGACGATGAGCGCGTACTCGATCAGGTCGATGACCCGGCGCGTCACCGGGGAGAGTCGCCGGCCCGGCAGCGACGCGGCCGCGAACGCGGCCACCGCGGCGGCGATGGCGAGGCACCCGAGGACCAGGATCCGCCCCTGTGCTGTCGTGTATGCGCACACGAGCACCGCCGACAACCCCAGCACGGTACTGGTCGCGGCGGTGAGCAGCGCGATGGCTTGCACCCGGTCGGGATACCAGCGAGCACGCATGGCCAGGATTCCCGCGATCGCGAGTGTCACGAGGATCTCCCGGATCCCGCCGGGGCTGGCGGCGGCGCAGACGATCGCGGACCCGGTCAGCAGGACCGCCACGGCGACGATCAGCCCGCGCAGGTGCAGCACGGCCAGGCGCGCACGGGTCTCGAAGTCCACGGCGGCACGATCGGGATCGTGATCATCGTCGGGGTCGGCGGTGCCGCGCGCGGTCTCGGTCTCGAACAGATCGTTGAGGGTGGCCGGGGAGACCGCGTTGCCGGGGTCGGGAAGATCCGGTGGCCGGATGCGCGCCAACGCCATGGCGAGCCGGGGTGCGAGGGTCAGCAGGATCAACCCGGCGACCATCGTCCCAGCGAACACTTGGCGGGGTGCGATCGTGGTCAGCGCCAGCACCATCGACACCGTTGACAGGACCAATCCCAGGACGGTGAGTGCGGTGAGTGCGGCCGTCGCGGTCCCGGTGAGCCGGTTGGCCCCGATGGCGGCGAGGACGACGATCACCGATCCCGTGGTCAGGTTGGCGGGCCCGAACGGCCCGGGATGGCCGTACGCGGTGGGTACGAGCATGGCCGTGCCGCTGAACAGCAGCGGCAGCGCGGTGAGCGTCAACGCGAGCGCCACGCGCGGTGACCGGAATCGGCGTCGTGCGGCGACGGCCGCGCCCCAGGCAAGTGCGCCGAGCAGCAATGCAGGTAGGGCGCCGGTGAGGATCGACCCGGAGCGGGTCCAGTCCCAGGTGAGCAACGCGGTGATGGCGAATGCGGTGGTGGCGAGGATGTAGGAGCCGACGATGGTCGCTGTGGGCGGGTCGAACTCGGCGAACTCGCGGTCGTTGATGACGGCCAACGCGTCGGTGATGTCTTCGACGACGGGGGTGAAGACCTCGGGTGAGTCGACCGTGGTCAACGCGAGTACCGCGCCGTCGGCGATATCGTGATCGGCCAGGCACCGCCAGCGAGGCATCGGGTGGTCGCCGGGACGCGCCAGACTCCATTGACCGTGCTCAGGGGTGAAGTCGACGGTGTCGTCGTCGATGGCTTCGGTGAGCACCGTGACCAGGTCATCGATGAAGGTCTCGATCGTGAACGTGGTGGGCAGCACGACATCAACCTGGTAGGAGGCGGCCAGGACCGCGACCCGCGCGGTGTCGACCTCGGCGCTGCGGGCGGGGTCGGCTGTGGGGTCGGTGTCGGTGCGGGTGGCGGTCGAGGCGGTCACGAGCGGCCCCGATCGGTGTCGGCACTGTCGTGGTGGACGACGGTGAACCCGGGGAACTCGTCGGCCAACCCGGCGGCGAGCTCTTCGAGTGCCACGCGGGTGGGTTCGCGGAGTCGACGCAGGTCGATCTCGCCTCCTTCGGCCAGATGCGGGTCGTAGGGCAGGATCAGACTGGGTCGTCCCACCGCCGTGAACAGATCGGTCACCGTGTCGGAGGAGACCGCGGGCTTGCCGGGATGCTGGTGGACAACCGCGATCAACGAGTGCCGGACCAGCCGTTGGTAGCCGTGCGCGCCGAGCCAGTTGAGGGTCGCCGCCGCGCCGGTGAGCCCGCTGACCGTGGCCGGGGTGGTGATCACTGCGGCGTCACAATGCTGCAGGACGGTGCCGGTCGTGGAATCGAGAACATCGGTGTGGCAGTCGATCAGCAGCAGACTGAAATGACGGCACAGGATGTCGGCGGCGGCGAGATACTCCTGCCCAGTCAGGGCCTGGCTGTTCTCGGTGCTCCACGGCGCGGCGATGGTGGCCAGGTCGGCGGAGTTGATCGACAAGTAGGCCTGTACGGCGGCGAAACTGGCGTGGCGGTCGGCGCGTGCGAGGTCGCGCAGTGTCAACCCGTACGGGTGGCGGCGGGTGCGGGTGGCGAGGTCACCGAAATGTGGGCTCGCGTCGACCGCGCCGACCCGGTCGGGACGCAGGTGGGCGAAGGTCGATCCCAGCGCGGCGGTGGTGGTGGTGCGCCCCACTCCCCCTTTGACGCTGATCACCGCGACGCGATAGGTCTCGACCAGCCGCCGGCGGATTCGTTCGCGGCGGTCGTCGACTGCTTGCTCGGCTGCGGAGAGCGCGAATCGGAATCCGACCTTGTTAAGTGCACCGCGAACACCACGTTGTGATTGCAGGGCAACAGGTTTCGCCGCACCGACACCCGACAGCAGCTCAGCGGTGACGATTGTTGCCGGAAGCGGAGGCTCGACGATCGCGGGAGTGCGTCGCGTGGAAGCGGCGAGTTCGGCACTGTGTCGTGTCGACGGGAGACCAGTGAAGTCGGTGTGAGCGTCCGCGGGGACGACGACGGGAGCGGGAGGGCCGACGGTCGGTGCACTAGTGGCGTGGCCTGTGTCGGGTGCGGTGTTCGCGTGCTGCTCGGCGTCGAAGAACGCGTCGTAGCCACCGCGGGATCCGTGGTTCGCGGCTCGGTTGTGTGGTGTGGCTGCGTGGCTCACTGGGTGTCGCCCCTCTCACGACGGTGTGCTCAGTCGCTGCGTGTGGTGTCGAACCAGCTGCGCCTGGGCAGCAGTTCGATGAGCGCGGCGATTCCGGTGGCGACGGCGGCGTCATCGCCCCGGGTGTAGGTGGACCATCGGCCTCCGTCCATGGCGAGACTCGGGGTGACCACGATCCGTCCGAGCGGGGTGTCGAGCACCGCCAGGCTGAATTCGGGACGTGCTGTTTCGCCGTCGTGGTGTTCGATCACGACGATCTCGCCGCGTCGACGGATAGCGTCCATCGCTTTGGTGAGAACCGCAGCGGTGTGTGCGGTCGCGCCGAGCCCCAGCAGTGCCCGGCGTCGTTGTTCGGGTTCGCCGGGTACTGCGGCGAATTGTTCAAAGGTCGCCGACATGGTCTCGAATCCCAGTGGCGGGCACGGTCCGAGCGCGGCCAGGACCGCCGCAGTGATAGTGGCGAGGTGTCGACCGGTGTGGAAGATCGGTTGAATCACCACACGGTCGTCACAGCGGACCGCGAGCACATGGTCGTTGCCAGCACGAACGAGTGACAGTCGGAGCATTGCCGTCAGCTCTGCATTGTCGTTCAGGTCGGCGATGTGGGCGATGAGCTCGATATCGGGCCGATGCAATTTGCGCAGCCACTTCTCGACCTCGGGGTGGACACCGTCGGTGCCGACAACACCGGCTTGTGTCAGCTCGTGGACAACGACTTCGTGTACCCGTCGCTGGTCGTCGGGGTGGGCGATGTTCGGCACTAGCGCCAGCACGGCTGGGTAGTGGTCGATTCCCGTCAACGACTGCAACGCGAGGGCTGCGTCGACGCCGATGTCGATGACAACGGGCTCGTCGGGGTGTGCTGGTGTGAGGTTCGCGTCCACCAGTCGCCGGCCTGCAGAGCCCGTGTCCTTCGAGTTCATCGCTCGCATCTAGCTGAAGCTGTCGCCCAGCCGGTTGTCGAGGGTCTGCATGTTGCCGTGGCTTGCCAGTTCCCTTCGGATCACATTCTCAAGGTTGTCCAGGCCCGCTGTGAACTGCTCGAACGCGGTGTTGTGTCCATCCATGCGCTGGTTCCAGCCGGTGGCGGTCGCGCCGAAGAAGCTCTGGTTCAGCTGGCTACGCAACTGACGGAGGTCCTCGGAGTTGCTGCTCTTGATACTGGCGTTGTATCCCTGCAACTCGTCCAACAGTTGGCTGATTCGCGCGAAGTCGAACAGCAGGTGGTCGTGAGACATCGGTGTACTCCTATCTGGTGGCGGTGTCGTCAATGCCGCTAGCGGGCAGTGATCTGGCTGGTGTCGATCGTTGCCGATACCGGTGCAGGTGCGTCCGGTACGACCGGGATGCTCGCGCCGCTCTCCTGATCGCGGCCCTCGAGCTCATCCTTGGCCTTGTTCAATTCGACGCCGGTGTTCTCGAGCCGTTGAGTGAGGTTTCTTCCCTTCTCCAACGCCTCGTCGAGCGCGCGCTGGATCGCGGTGCCGGAGGCGCCTTTGGCCGCAGCGTCGAATTGAGGCTTCAATCCCTGTACTTTAGTCAGGTCGGATCGGTGGTTATCGACTACGCTCTGTGCCTTGGTAATGGACGATTTGACTTCGGAGAGAATTGCTTCGGTTGCCATCTCTCATTCCTCTCATTCAGGGGATCGACTGCGGCACTGCTGCCGCGACGAATAGTGGGAACTGGACTTTAGATATCTGGACTAGTGGTTGGTGTCGTCGTACTCGATCACCCCCACTGCGGAGACGGGTACCAGTTCCGGGACGTCGTACTCGTCTCGGGGAGTGAAGACTCTGGCGTTCTCGTCGTCTCGATCGTGTGCACGCCGCGTCTGAGCCGCTGGGGCGGAGACGCCCCGGGGGGCTGTCGCCGGCACGAACTGGGCGGGCAGTGAGGTGGGGGCGATGCCGAACGCGGTCGCCGTTCTCGCTGCCCAGTTCGCTGGCATGCGGAACCCGGTCGAGGTCCCCGACATCGAGCTGAGCCCGCCGGTCGTCATAGCGGCCAAACCCACACCGGTCATGCTGCCGCTGTGGAGTGCGGCGAGGGTAGGTGAGTACGGCGAGGTACCGAGAAATCCGTGCTCGCTGGGGATTTCGCTGGTTTCGGTGCCCGGGTAGCCGCCGTATTCGGGTGCATGACCGTCGACCGGATTCAGTGTTCCCGGTGTGGAGGTGTCCGGTGTGGTGGGAGTTGTTGGGTTGCCGGGTGAGGTGGGTGTCGAGGGCGCAACCGGCGGGTTGGCGGGTGGGTTGGGGCCAGCACCGGGGTTCGGTGCAGGGGCGGTGGATGGGGCGGGACCGCCGCCGACAGGACCGGTGGGCATGGACATGAGGGCCTCGGGAAGCATCGAGACCCCGCCGCCGACCGCTGCTACGGGTGACACGATGTCGGGAGCGATGGTCGGTGTCGGCAGGACGACGTTGGGCACCGTGGCGCTCGCGTAGCTGTTCATCACCGCTGCGGCTTGCATCCACATGGTGAAGTAGATGCCGGTATTGATGGCGATGAATGCGTTGTTGGTTTGCATGACGTTGGTGGCGATCAGCTTGGCGGTGGCCGACTGGAGGGCCAGGATCGCCGGTAGGGGCGGCATGGCGGCGACCGCGGTGGTGTGGGCCGTCGCTTGGGTGCCCGCGCGAGTGGCTGCGAAGTCGAGTATCGCGGCCAGTTCGTGCATCCACGCGAGGTTCTTGAGGAACGCTGTCTGAGCCCGGGTGGCTGCCGGTCCGCGCCAGGTGTGCATCAGGGAGAGGACCTGGTGCTGGAGATTGGTTGCCGCGGTACGGATTTCGGTTGCCAGGACCGTGTAGCCGCCGGCGGCGTTCAGCATCGGTACGGCGCCAGGTCCCGCAGTCAATTTGAACGAGTTCACTTCGGGTGGCAGTGCCGCCCAGATCGGGAACACCGGGGTTGTCCGTTCAGAGGATGGCGGTGCCGGCGATGGCGACGTTCGCCCCGCTGGTGGCGTCGCCGAGCTGGTAGGTCGCACCGACCACCGGCAGGGTGGCGTTGGCGAGTTCCTGCTTGGTGTACCAGTCGAGTACCGCGCCGACGAGTTTGACCGTGGCCGAGGAGAACTGGGCTGCGGCGAATGCGCTCACCTCGTCGATCGCGGCGGGTACCGGTGTCATGAGGCTGGCAGCGATTGTGGTGGTGGACAGCACTGTCGCGTGATCGGCACTCATGGTGGCGCTGGTTTTGGGGAATTCTCGAGGGTCGGCTTCCACGAACATCACAATGCTCCTGTCGGACTGCGGATCTCGGATCTATCCGCGCATTCATGACGTTATTTCATTCCCACAGGTGGGACGTGTGGCCATATCGCCTAGTCAGGGGGCGCTACCCAGGCGATCTGCACCAGGTCTTTACGGCCGTGGAGTGGTTCGACGAATATTCCTCGGCCGGTGGGTTGTTCGGTGGCTTTGACGTCGCCGATGAGCACTCCGTCGAATCGTGATCCGTCCAGGATCACGCCGGAGGAGTTTATGTTCTTCATTTGTCCCAGGACACTGTCGTACATCGCCGAATCGGCTTGTGCGATATTGCGGGCGGCGAGGACGTGCAGGCCGGTGTCGCGTGCGTCGACGATGATTTCCTTCATGGCATCGAGCGGATTGAGCGATCCGCGTTGGGCCACCATGTGGTAGTCGTCGATAACGACGAAGACTTCGGGTCCGTTCCACCAGGATCGTTGGCGTAGTTGTTGGGGTGTGACGGCGTCGGGTGGTCGTCGCGTGCGCATCGATTCGACGAATGACGGCAGCGCGTCGAGGACGTCGCGTTCGCTGGTGAGATATCCGATCAAATAATCCTCGTGCACCGCACCGATGTGTCGGCGTCGGTAGTCGACCAGGACGATCTTGGCTTGGTCAGGGGTGAACTGCCGGCATATCGATGCCATGAGTGCGGACAGGACCGTCGATTTCCCTGAGCCCGAGGATCCGAGGACGATCATGTGCGCGGAGGTTCCGAAGTCGATCGAGGCCGGTAGGAGGTTCGATTCCCGTACCCCGAAAAGGATTTCGAGGCGGGCCGCCAGATTCTCGGGCGCGGGCCGGTCAGCATAGATCTCGGTGAGGTCGATGTGGTCGGGTAGCAGTTGCACTTCGGGTGCACGCCGGTCGCGATAGCGTTCAGCCAGCTCGGCAACGGCGTGGGTGAGCCCGTCGGCGGCGGAGTCCGCGTCGCGGACACTGTCGATGCGTGGCAGGGCCGTGAGCATGTGGAGCAAGTCGGCGGCGATACATCGTCCGGGCCGGTTGGTCGGAACGGAATTGACGAGGGCGCGGTTGCCGAGGAAAGCGGTGTCGCTGGTATCGCCGAGCCGCATTTCCAGGCGGGTCTGGATCATGTCCTTGATGGCCGGCTTGATCGCGATCCACCGGGAACTCGACACGATCAGGTGGATTCCGTAGTTGAGTCCCTGGGCGGCAATGGTTTCCAACGGGCGCGTGTAGTCGTCGTAGTACGGCCCCGATGTGCTGAACCCGAGATCCCATCCATCGATCACGAGGAACACATCACCGTGGGCGTCCCGCCCTCGAATCCGCGGATCATTGTCGGCGCGCAACGCACGGAACCGGCGCATGCTGTCGATGCCGAGCTCGGTGAACAATGCTTGGCGTCGGTCGATGAGTGCGGTGATCAAAGCGAAGGTACGTCGGATGCGGTCGACTTCGCGAGCGGTGGCGACCGAGCCGACATGAGGCAGCCCACGGACCGCGGCGAGCGCGCCACCGGAGAAGTCGACGCAGTAGAACTGGACTTGTTCTGGCGTATGGGTCAATGCGGCGGACAGGATCAGTGTCTGGAGCGCGGTCGACTTGCCGGATTGGGGTCCGCCCACCACGGCGAGGTGTCCCCCGGCTCCGGAGAGATCGACCGACCAGACCTCCTGCTGCTGCTGACGTGGTTTGTCGATGAGCGCCAAGGGGATTCGCAGTGTGGACGGTGTGACGGCGGTGATGAGGGCATCGAGGGTGGGTGGCTGGTTCAACGGTGGAAGCCACATGCGGTGCGCGGGTTTTCCGTGGCCGCCGAATCGTTGGATGACTGTTTCCATCACGGTTTCGGTGTCGGCGGGATCGAGGTCGGGTTGTGCGGGTTCGGCAGGCGGTGTGGGAGGGCGGGTCTCGGCGATGGCGGCCGCGGTGAATCGGCGTGGGGGTCGGTAGCCGCTGCTGGGTTGGCGTGTGCGCCCGCCGCGGTTGGGTCCGTGCGTGGTGATCGGCCGATACGGTTCGCCGACGTAGGCGGTCTGGAATCGTTGCAGGTCACCGGATCCCACGCGCAGGTATCCGGCTCCGGGCTTCTTGGGCAGGTGGTAGGCGTCGGCGGTGCCGATGGCGTCGCGGGAGTCGCTGGTTTGGTTGGTGCGCAACGCGATTCGGTAGGACAGGTGGGCTTCGAGTTCGCCCATGCGGTGGGCGGGCACTTTCTGGGAGGCCAGCAGCAGGTGGATGCGAAGTGATCGTCCCAGCCGGCCGATGGCGACGAACAGTTTGGCGAAGTCGGGGTGCTGTTCGAGCAGTTCGGCGAACTCGTCGAGAATGATGAGCAGGGTCGGCATCGGATCCAGGCGGGCGCCTTGTTCGCGGGCTCGTTCGTAGTCGGCGACGCTGGCGAAGTTGCCGGCGTCGCGCAGGATGCGTTGGCGCCGTGTCATTTCGCCGTTGATGACGTCTTCCATGCGGGTGACGAGGTCGGCTTCTTCTTCCATGTTGGTGACGACCGCGGTGACGTGGGAGAGGCGGTCGAAGCCGAGGAAGGTGGCGCCGCCTTTGAAGTCGACGAGCAGCAGGTTGAGGGTGTCGGGTGAGTGGGTGGCGATGGCGGACAGGACCAGGGTGCGCAGGAACTCGGATTTGCCGGATCCGGTGGCGCCGATGCACATGCCGTGCGGGCCCATACCCTCTTCGGCGGATTCCTTGATGTCGAGGTGCACGATGGTGCCGGTCGGGTCGTGTCCGACCGGGATGTTGAGGCGGGCGCGGTCGACGTCGCGGCGGGGGCGCCATTGCTGGTCGATGCGGATCGCGCCAGGGTCGGGTAGACCGAGCATTTCCGGCCATGTCGTGCCGGTGCTGGCGCGGTCGGCGGTGACCGCTTCGACGACGGTCGACAGGCGGTGGGGTGCGAGGTGGCGTGCCAGGGCGGTGAGTGCGGCGGCGGAGAGTGTGTCGGCGGTGCCGATGCGCCGGGTGGCGCGGTTGGTGATCTCCTGCAGGGTGCGTTCGGCGTCGACGGTGAGTTTGAGGGTGCGTGGGAGGTGTGTGTCGGCGCGGCCGAGTCGTAGCCAGGTGCATCCGTCGATGCCGGAGATGTCGCGGTCGGTGTTCGCGCCGCCGACATCGACGATCAGCAGATAGTGTTTGCGGTCTTGGGCGGGTTCGGAATTGGCGGAGAAGGGTCCGCGGTTGAGTCCGGCGAGCAGCGCGGTGCGCAGTTCGGCGACGCTGCGGTAGATCATGCGGGCGCTGCCGATCGCGTCGGTGGTGCTGTGGTGCTGGGTGTGAGGTAGCCATTTGAGCCAGGACCATTCGGCGGCGTCGGGGTCGGTGAGTACGGCGGCGACGGCGAGTTGGTCGGGTCCGTGCAGGACGGTGGCTTCGGCGATCATTGCGCGTAACAGACCGGTGACGGTGGCGGGGTCGCCGTCGAGGCTGACCTGTGGTGTCGAGAGCAGGTTGATGGCCACGGGCATGCCGCCGACGGTGGAGTAGGCCTTGGCGAATCGGGTGACTTCGATGACGCCGACCGGGTCGAGGTCGGCGGTCGGGGCGGCTTCGGGGACGATCACGCGTACCTGGTTGGTGATGCGTCCACGACCGACGCGTACGCGCAGGAACTGGGGGCTGGCGGCTTGGACTTCCCACATTCTCTTGCCGGCGACGAGCCGGCTCAGGCCGGTGGGTCCGGGGTGGATGTAGGTGAGGTAGGTGTGGAGTTCGGTTTCGGATTCGTGGATGGTTTTGCGGTTGTCGGCGACGCTGCGCAGGTAGTCCTTGCGTTCCTCGTTGAGGCTCGCGGCGGTGCCGGTGTTGTTGCCGGTGAGGCCGCCGCCCATCATTCCGAGCATCGACACGAGCATCATCAGCGGGAACAGCATGGTCATCGGGTTGGCGCCCATGCCACCGCGGAAGATCATCACCATCATTCCGGCCATGGCCGCGATCATGATGACTGGCAACACCATTCGGAGTTTGGACATCGGTACCGGGCGGGGTAGCTCGGTGGGCGGTTGCAGGCGCAGTTCGGTGACGGCGGGTGCTTTGGGTCCGGCGACCTGCCGGGGCGGGCGCACGAAACGGCGAGTGCTCATCGGCCACCTCCGAGTCCGGCCGCGCCGGGGTTGGCGGGGATGCCGTCGTGCTGGAGCAGCGCGTGTTGTTGGGACAGGGTCGGTCCGACCGCGAACAGGGACACGATGCTCCACGGAGCCAGGACTGGTTGACGAAGCGCGAGCGCGCGCAGGGTGGTGTCGCTGTTGCTGTCGGTGGCGATGCCGTAGCGCACGCCGCTGTCGGAGATCCAGAACAGCGATTCGCGGCGTGGGGAGTCGGGTTCGGTGCCGGTGACCTGGATGAATTGTCCTGTGGTGCGGGGCAGGTAGGCGGCGTCGGCGGTGCGCCCGTGTGAGCCCGGCGCGGTGACCAGCGAGACGGTGCGGGCGCGTTCGGTGTCGGAGAGCGGGAGTCGGGTGCCGACGAGCATGCCGGTGGTGGCGGTGTTCTCGCCGGGTTTGCGGGTCCAGTGGTAGCAGGTGACCGGGTTGGTGGTCTCGTCGATCAGTTCGGCGGGGCGGGTGGGGAACTTGGCGGTGCCGGGCCATCCGCCGGGGCGCAGTGCGGCGGCGATGATGGACGGCGCGACGGTGCGGGTGGTGGCACCGGCACCGGTGTCGGTGTTGCGGATCATGGCTGCCAGCACCGAACTCACTTTCACCACACCGGAATTGGAGACGAGGTAGAAGGTGGGGTCGCCGTGGGTGGCGGGCACGGTCAGCACCGAGCCGACGGTGACGGCGTAGCCGCCGCCGAGGGTGACACTCTGCCCGAGGTCGGGGATCTCGGGCACGCGCAGCGCCGGCACTTCGGGGATGGCGCGTAGCAGGCCCGCGGAGATGGGCAGTACCGGTGCGGTGGAATCGAGGCCGAGCGCGAGCATGACCGCGGTGTCGGCGAGTGTGAGCGCGGCGCGCACGACGCCGCTGCCGGTCTCGGGGTCGGGGTAGAGCAGCCACACGGTGTCGTCGCCGCGCACGAGTCGCGCGTGCGCGCCGGTGAGGGGGCGCGTGGTGGCGGAGTCGGCGACCAGCGGGGCGCCGATGACGGTGGTGCGCAGGGTGGATCGAGCCAGGGTGGGCAGTCCGGTGCGCGGGTCCAGGGGTGCGGTTGCCCCGATCTGCGCGGAATCGCATACCGCCCAGGAGGAGTTGCGGTCGGGGTCGTCGACGAGATTGCCTGGGGCGCCGGGGATTCCGACCCAGGGGCCGCGGGGGTACTTCGCGAGTTCCTCGCGTGAGACCTGGACCGGTTTGTCGGGTGAGCCGGCGATGAGGCGCGCGGAGGTGAGATTGAGGGCAGGATGGAGGCGGTCGTCGATGCGGACGTAGACCGCGCCGCTGTCCTTGTCGGCGACGATGCGTGCGGAGCCGACGACTTTGGCCGGTTTGAAGAAGGCCAGCACGGCCGCCCCAGCCAGCACGACACACGCGAGGGCGAAGCCGATGGTCAGGGCGGTGGAGCGGCCGCGGCCGGGGTCGTCGAGCATGGAGGCGTCGCGGCGCACCAGGGCGTGTTCGAGGCGGCGGAGCAGAAATCGCCATCCCGAGATCTGGTGGCGGGTGACTACGCGGAAGCGCGCCAACGGAATTCCCTCCTAGGAGGCGGAGATCAGCGAGTTCAGCGCTGTGGTGATGTCGAAGGCGTCGATCGTCATCAGCTCGCTGTCGGACAGATCGGCCATGTCGGGGTGATCGCGGGCGACGCGGTAGTCGCGTTCGGATTCGGCGACTTCAACGACGTTGCGGACGAATCGTCCGTTGCCGACCAGATCGATGAGTCTGCGGCCGTCGCGGGTGCGTTGGGCGAGGTCTTCGCAGTAGTCGCGCAGGACCTCACCGGCTTGGTCGGACAGGATCGAGTCCTTGCTGCGGGCGATGTGTTCGGCGATCTGCACGAGCTCGGCGGGGTTGTAGCTGGGGAACCGCAGATGTTTGGTGAATCGTGAGGACAGCCCGTCGTTGGAGGCGAGCAGTCGCTGGATCTGGTCCTCGTATCCGGCGATGATGACGACGAGTTTGTCGCGGTCGTTCTCCATGCGCGCCAGCAGTGTGTCGAGGGCTTCGCGGCCGAAGGCGTCGCCACCGGAGAGCCCTTCCTGGATGAGGGTGTAGGCCTCGTCGATGAACAGCACACCGCCGAGGGCGGAGTCGATGAGCGCGTTGGTCTTGGGTGCGGTGTGGCCCAGATGGGTGCCGACCATGTCCTGCCGGGAGGCCTCGATCACCTCGCCGTTGTCGATCACACCGAGACCGGCCAGGATCTTCGCGATGACGCGGGCGATGGTGGTTTTGCCGGTGCCGGGCGGTCCGGAGAAGATGAGGTGGTTGGAGCGGGCATCGACGGCCAGCCCGCGCGTGACCCGGACCCGGTCGAGTTGAATGCTGGCGCGCAGCCGCTGCACCTGATCCTTGACCGAGGTCATGCCGATCTGGGACTCGAGGATGTCGGAGGCTTCACGCAGCAGTTCGTCGCGCTGCCGACGTGCGGCCGAGGCCATGACCTCGGTGGGGTCGGCGCCGGAACGGGGGTCCCAGCGGTCGGTGCGGGAGGCGATGACCTCGGGGGTGGTGATCTCGAGCCGGACGGTCTTGTCGCGGACGGCTTTCTGCCAGTCGGGGTGTTCGGCCCACAGCCCGGATCCGGGCAGGCCCGACAGGATGCGGTCGGCGGCGTCGGTGTCGCCGGTGTGGCGCAGCACCATGGCGAGCAGGTAGTGGGCGTCGGCCCACAGGTAGGACAGGCTGCCCGAGGCGCTGTCTTCGACGATTCGTTTGGCGCGTGGGAGTGCTTCGTCGAATCGACCCAGATGGGCGAGCGCTTGGGCGGACATCAGCTCCGCGGCGATGTCGAGCAGGCGATCGTCGAGGACGGGGTGGCGGGTGCGGCCGGTGAGGACGTCGGGCCAGCGTCCGGTGCGGAAGTCCAAGGTCATGCGGACGAAACCGGCGATCTCGTTGTCGCGGTGGTCGTCGAGGATGTCGGCTGCTTCTTGCCATTCGCCGGCGCGGGCGTATTCGCAGGCCTGGGCGATGGCGATCTGGACGCGGTCTGCCAGGGGCATGCGCAGTCCGTAGATGCCGATGTCGGTCTGACACCACAGGCTTCCTTCGACCAGCCCGGCCTTCTGTTGGTCGCGGTAGAGGTTGTGGACCGACCGGAAGGCTCCGTAGATCACTTCGGCGGTGATGTCGCCGGCCATCGCGCGCCCGAGCCAGGCGTCGCACATGTCGGGGTCCAGCTCGGTGGCTGCGCGAAACGCCGCGGTGGCGTTGGTTTCGTTGAGCACTCCCCCGGCGATCAACCCGAGGCACTGTACGCCGGTGTAGAACGCGTCTTCGGCCGCTGACACTCGGGTTCCCTTCCGCTGATCTGGCTTGGCCGAACGATATCGGCGCGGTGCGCGCGCCTGCGGACGAAGACTTCCCAGCGATGGGAAGCAAGTGGTGGTTCGAGGACGATCATTCCCACAGCCGGTAAACGTATCACTATTTAATGTGCCGCTATTGAACGTATCGTAATTTGCATCCTATTCAATGATCCTCGGAGTCGCCGAACGCTTCCGCGCTGCTCCCCGACCCCCGATCACCGTCGCCGAAGGCGGTCGTTCCATGTTCGATTGGCATTGGTTCGCAATCGCGGCCACTATTGCGTTCTGTCTCACCATCACAGCTGTATGCCTGCGCCCATATCCGCATCGACCGCGTCACGGATCCCACAGTGGCGCAATGATTGTCGGAGTTCATCGGGATGTGGTCTCGTGGGCTGCCGAATGCAGGTCTCCCCAGCCTGCGGCCACGAACCTCTCCCGCGACGCGGTGGTGCGCGCCCATCAGGTGATGCAGCGCCACCGTGCGTGTCGGGTCGGTTCCTGCCGGGAGAAGTCCGCGGCGTTCGACCTGCTGGTGTCTCTGGGGCGGATCGTGCCCGACTCGCACCGCACATTCCAGGGCTGATCTATAGGCACGCTATTGATCGTGCCGTCAAACACCGTTAAGATATGCGTGGATCGTCGGCCGACGGGCGGATCCTCTCATTCCTGCGGTGTGCGCTGTCTCGCATCACCGCAGAATTCGGACGTACCGCCTTTCCCTCCATTCCCCGCGGTACGTCCGAATGAGCGGCGGCCGTGAATGCCCCCCAGCACTCGTTGCGGCCGCCGCTCCTCCTCCACTCACGGTGCCCCGCCCTTGTCGTTCTCCCTCCCCCGACTTTCCCGACAGGTGCGCGCGCTCGAACACCCTCCGACCGCGACGCCACCAACTCGGGTTAAGTGGGGCTTTCGGCAGGGTCTTCGGGGTCGGTCTTCGGTGCGGGTTCGGGCGATTGCGCATTCCGGCGATCGCGGGATCCCTGAGTGCCCGGTCCGAACGTGACCGCGGGCAGAGTCGTAGCGGCTTGGGCGTTGGCATCCACCGGAGTGACCGGGGGCGGGTTCGGGATAGGTGCCGCGGCGTCGGCGGCGGGCGAAGTCGCAGGCACCGGCGCTGGAGCAGGAGCAGGCGCCGCTGACTCGGGTTGTGGCTGGCCTGCCGCGGCGTCGGGCTGCTTGCCTTTGTCCTCGTCCTTGTCGTCTTTGGCGTCGTCCTGAGCCTCGCTGAGCTTCTCGATGACGTCGGGTATTGCTTGCGCTGCCAGCATCAACGGCATCGCAAGGGAACCCATCAGTGAACTGATCATGTCCATGATTCCGCCACTGCCGGACCCCGTGCCGGCGCCATCCCGGCTCTGGCGGCCCGTCCCCCCGCCGCCACCGTCGGCGACATCGAGGTTGGCCTTGAGGGCATCCCACATCAGCTGGTAGGTGGTGTCGATGTCGTCCATGATGCGGGTCATGAGCGAGTACTTCTCGCTGGTGGTCAGAGGTTTGGTGCGAGGTACGAGCGTGGCGATGTGGGCCTTGAGGGCGTCGACGATCTTGATTATCGCGTCACGGGTTCTGTGACCGTTCGAACACACCAGCACCGAGGAGTTCGCGACGCTGGTGTCGAGGCTGCGCATCGTGACGATTCGATTATCGAGGAAGGTTTCTGCCTTGGTGTAGTCCTCGACAGCCTGACTGATGACCGTGGTGCGGGCCTGTTTGTTGTCGACGCGGACCGGGTTCGTCTTCGGTGGCGGTGGGGGTGATGCGCCTCCTCTCCCGAGCGTGTCGAGTGAGCATCGGAAGACGCTCTCGGCTTTGTCGATGATCTTGATTATCGCTGGCCCGACAACGGTCGTCAGACGACTACGGTCCTCGGGGGTTTCGATCAGTTGCACCCGATAGCGCGCCACCATCGGAATGATGGACTTGCCCGCCGAATCGAGGAGATTCGTCGTGGCGTCGCTGTCGGTCACACTGGTTGTCATTCCCCGCTCCTCGCGCGTATTCGAATTCGCTTCAGTCTTATCGCTTCTCGGCGTTGGGAACACGAATCGTCGCGTGTCGCAGGCTTCCCCAGGGTGGGAAGCAAGCTGATATTGGGGTGGGTAGACGCGAGTGACAATATCGGCAAGATCGCGATGGTGATCGATCGTGAATGAAAGTGGTTCGGTCACATGACGGATTTCGAAACCGACACCGAGAAATCGTTGCGTGCCCTATTGGGCCTGTACGGTGCGAGTGGACCGTCGGAAGCCGGCTCGCCGCTGGTGATGCCAGTGATGCCGGGCCTGTCGGGTGCCGCGGAGCTGTTCGCGTCGCGCGCCTACGCCGAGGTGGTGTCGGAGCAGGGTGCGGAGATCGCGTCTCTGTCGTCGCATGATGGGTTCGTTCATTCGGTGGTGACCAATGCCGCGGCGGGGACGGCGTTGGGGCGCAAGGTTGTCGACGATCATCTGGCGGAGTTCCGGTCCCGGTTGCAGGCCATTGCTGCCATCGCTCATCCGGCCATCCGCTCGGTGGCTCTGATGGACTCGGCGCAAACCCTGCTGCAGGGCGCGTCTCAGCAGGTCAACAGAGATGCCGCAGCTGCTCAGCAACAGGCATCACGGATCACCGCCCCGGTCGCCCCGGCGCGTCGCACGAGGTCGAGACGGCCGGTCCGTCGGCGCGGCTCGAGATCTCGCGGTGTGCGCGTCAATGCGAACACGACCTCGCGCCGCGCTGTCACCGGCGATCGGACAGCGGGTTCGGCGGCAGTCCGGGCGGCGGACCATTTCGTGGGGCTGCCGTATGTGTGGGGCGGCGGGGGGGCGAACGGACCCAGTGGCGGGGGGTTCGATTGTTCGGGGCTGACACAGTACGCGATTGCGCGCGCCAGCAACGGCGAGGTGATCTTGCCGCGTACCACCTATGACCAGATCAACACCGGTGTGGCGGTGCATCCTCGGGACGTGCGACCGGGTGATCTGGTGTTCCCGGGCTCGTCGTTCAGCGGGCGGGGGCCCGAGCATGTGCAGCTGGCTGCGGGCGGTGGCTGGGTCATCGAGGCGCCCTACACCGGCTCGACCGTGAAGTGGACGCCGATGTCACCGGACGCGGTAGTCCGGCGAGTGCTGTGATCACACTTGCACCGGCGCGGCATTGCCGCCGGTAGCGGCGGGCTGAGTGGCTTCGGCGCCGCTGGGGCGCAGGTAACGCTGGTAGTTGCCGTAGGCGCCGTGGCCGTCGTCGTAGGGGGCGGCCAGGTTGATGGGCACGATGTTTTGACCGGACATCATGTGCGCCACACCGTCTTTCATGATCACCAGGTTGGTGCGATGCTCCCACTCGACGACGTCGCCGGTTCGAAGTTCGGCTTCTCCGATTTGGGTCCAGTTTTCGGTGTTGCCCCATGCGGTGCCGCGGTAGGCGTTCACGGCATCGCTACCGCCGTGATTGTTCCATTCTCGTTGTGCCGCTTGGGCAACGGTCGGGGGGACATCCTGTTCGAAGCCGGGAATCAGCAGCGGAGTGGTCGTGGGTGCGTCGGGTTCGGGACCGGTCGCGGGTGGGGTGTCGCCGGTCGCGGTGACCTGTGCCGGAGCAGGTTGTTCGGTGGTCGTTTGCGCGGTGGCCGGCGCGGACGGCTCGTCGGATCCGATCTCCTCGGTGTCGCGGTCGCGTCGGGTCGAGCGAGGGGTGTCGCGGTCGGCGGTGGTTCCCATGGCATTGGCGAGCATCTGGTAGGTCATCATGTCCTGCATGTTCATCCCCGAGCCGGTGCTCGTCGCGGGCGTGGACAGCGCGGCCAGGTCGGTGCGGAGCTGCGCGAACAGTGCGCTCAGGCGTGGATCGGTCGAGGTCTGTGCCGACAGCCCAGTGGTCTGGCCACCGTCGTCGAGCAGCGTGCCCTGCAGATCGGGGTAGTCGTCCAGCACATACGGCTCGGGTCCTGGGCTCTGAGTTGGCGGCGGAGTGTAGGTGGGATGGTCTCCGGGTTCGCGGGAGTTCGCGGGCTGTCGCGGAGTCGAATCCCGGCGGTTCTTGCTGCCGGAGTCGGCGGAGGACCGGGGGTCGGGGTCGGAGAGGTCTGCCGCGAGGTCGGTGATGGCTTTGGTCGCGGCGCGGACGGTGTTCTCGACCGTGGCCACGGTGTCGTTCAACAGCTTCTGGACGGCGCGTTCGGAGTCGGGGGCGAGCTCGCGATGTTTCTCGCCGATGGCGTCGTCGGTTCTGTAGGTGGCTCTGGTGGCGAAGTCACGCAGAGAGGCGCGCATGTCCGCGGTGGTGGTCTCGACGGATTCGAGGGTGGTCGTCTGGATGCGCTGGGCCTGGGTGATGGCCCACTGCAATTCGCCCTTGTGCGCGACGAACCGATCAGATTGTCGTTGTACCTGATCGACCGCGAGCGTGTAGGCGTCGATGAGTGCGCCATTCATGGTCGAGGTGTCGGCGACATGTCGAGGCAGTCGGCGGGGAGCGTCGATGGGCGTTGGGGGCCGGGTGTAGCGGCAGAGGTCGATGAGCTGCCGGCACACCTGCTCGGCGTCGGCGATCATACGAACCGTCGCGGGCTGGAACACGCTGTTCTGATCGTTGCGGGCTGTGGTTGAGGTCATCGATCAGGTCCAACGTGTGGCTTTGTAGCTTTTGGGCAGGTCCTTTACCTCGATTTTGGAGTTGGGGTGGGGTCCGCCTTCCCGGGGACCGCTGGAATGCACGACCTTCCCGTTGCCGATATACATCATGACGTGACCTTGCTGGCCGTTCCTTTTGATCGCGCTGGTGGGAAATATGAGGTCACCGGGGCGGAGATCCTTCGGATTGATGCGGCGGCGGCGGGTCATTTGGTACTGGGCTTCCGCGTTGTGAGGAAGGTTCTTACCGGCCTTGCGGGCCGCGTATTTCGTCAGACCAGAGCAGTCGAAGTAGTCTGGTCCCGAATGTGCGAACCAGTAGCCCTTTCCGACCTGCTTCAGGGCTGCATCGACGGCGGTCTGCCCGCGCGTTGACGTGGCTTCGGCGGGGCGGGGTCCCTGCATCATCGTGTTGAGGTACCGGTCGGCGAGTTTGGTGACTTCGCGAGCGATTTCGCGTGCTGTGGTTTGACTGTCGCCGACTACCGCGTGAGCGTTTCGAAGTGCGCGCACGAGCACGAGGTCGAGCTGGCGACGACCTTCCTTTGTGAGCCCGTTCTGACGCAGCGCCTTGACCTGGCGCATGGTGTCGGCGTTGATTTGTTCGAGCGTGGCGGCGGCGGCGCTGTTCTTCCTACCGAGCTCGGTCAGGTAGTTGCTCAGTTGCGTGTCGAGCCCGGAGAAGGCGGTCGCGGCATTGCGTTGATAGAACGCGTTGCGGGTGGCGGCGTCGAGAACCTTCGAGGACCCTGTGCCGGCGGTGGTGTGTGACGGTGTGGATGTGAGGGCGGCCGGTGCGTTGGTGGTGCCGTAGAGGGACTCGATCGCGGCGAGTGTCTGCAGGGCGCGCGCGGCTTGGGGTGATATGCCGCTGGCGTCGGCGGAGTTCTGGCCGCCGGCCAACCCGGCCAGTGCCTGGCTGATCATTGGTAATGCCATCGCGGCCGCGCTGGCGAGCGGGGCCACGATATCGGCTACCCGGGCGAGGTCGACTTGTGAGAGGTCGGGCATCGGCGAAGGTGCCGGTGCAGGAGCCGCGGTGGTGGATGGCGGTGGCGCGGGCTCGGCGTGGGGTACAACCTGTCCGGCCGAGGACGGGACGGCCGCCGGCGGTGGGTCGGCGGTGCCGGAGGGCCCGAACGTGGTGGTCAGCAGCGGTGCGGGCGGTATCGGTGGTGCGGCGGGTGGTGCGGCCGGCGGGATGGTCGCGGCGGCGGGTGTGATCGCCGGGGCCGGTGAGGTGGCCGGATTGTCGGCGGGCAGCGGCCGGAGGGCTTGCCACGGCGTGGGTGCGGGCCGGTTGCTCTGGGGCGATGCCGGGGCGTCCGGGCTCGGGTGTTCCGGCGTGTCCGGGTCGCCGTTGTGGAGATCGGTTGTCTCGGAGAGTATTTCGAATGTGGTCATGCGACACCCTCCTCAGCTGTGATGTCCGCGTAGGTGGTCAGGTATGCGCGTTGGGTTTGGCCGGGGTGTCGGTGCGCGCGGTGATCGTTCTGCCGTCGTTGCCGGAAACGGGGGTGACTGGCGCGGTCGGTGTGGTGGCGACAGCGGCGGCCAGGGCGGTGAACCGTGGATGGCCGAGCACTTGGTCGTGGGCGTAGACGATGTCGCGCAGGGTCTGTCGCGTGGTGTCGTCGGCGAGCATCAGCACGGCCTCGTTGCAGCGGCGTTCGAAACCGAGGCTGAGCAGGATCGTGTCGCTGTGCGGGCGTAGTTCCCCGACCGGAATGCCGTTCACGTCGGCACGTCGGGCCATGATCTCGGTCGCGAGCAGGGTGTCGAGTTCGCGCAGTTCGTCCCATTGCTGTTGCGGGACGGGTTCGTTGTTCTCGAGTGCGCGCAGGATGCGTTCGCGCGCCCGCCATGCGCGCGTGGCGTGGTCGGCGGCGGTGCGGGCGTGACCCCACTGGGTGTGGGCGTCGGTGGCCAGGTGCAGGCATTCGTGGCGCAGATGCGCGTCGGGTACGGCGGCGACCTGAGCGAGTAGTTCGTCGGAGCCGGTCAGGCTCAATCGGTCGAGGGTGCCGGCGGTCGCGGCACGTAGATCGAGTCCTTCGTCCGCGGTGACCCGCTCTGCCATGGCGACGTCGGGATGAGTGGCGCGCAGCATCGGGGTAATCGTCGTGGAGGAGGCCAGCGCGCTGAGCTGTGCCCCGGTTCTGTCACCCCACCCGCGCGCGAATTCGGTGAGGATCCGGGCGGGATCGGCGATGCCCTCCCACGATGTCGCCGCGGGGCCGCCGTCGGAGTGCAGCAGTTCGGTCCAGTTCCACGGTGTGGAGGTGGTGTCGGGCAGATGGATCTCGGGTGGCAGCCAGCCGCGACCCTCGTTGGAGGTGACGAACATGGCGATCCCGCCCGGACCGCGCATCACCGACACCGCCCAGCTCACACCGATCGCGGTCGAGCCGACCGCCGACAACAGTGCACTGAGCAGTGTGCGCGCGAGCAGCAGGTCCTCGTTGACGGTGTCGCCCACGACATGGGCGGGTTCGGCGGCGCGTTCGCGTGCCGCGCCGACTGCGGCGAGGAACGGGGTCAGCGCAGGTGCCGCGCCGGGCGTGTTGCTGCTGACTCCCGTCGGCGGTTGGGAGTGCGACGGTGCTCGCTCGTCGTCGCGGAACGCGGCGGGTGTGAGCGGGGTCGCGGGTACACCCGGCAGCGTGGCCGGTGTGCCTGCCGGCAGGTTGTTCGGTGAAATCGGGGTGGCGCCGGGTGCCACAGGCTGCTGTGGGGTGTCGGGTCGCCGA
Organism: Nocardia acididurans; assembly: GCF_016741815.1. Lineage (GTDB taxonomy): Bacteria > Actinomycetota > Actinomycetes > Mycobacteriales > Mycobacteriaceae > Nocardia > Nocardia acididurans. Next base: position 51,014 of record NZ_JAERRJ010000019.1, on the reverse strand, counting down.
TCTTCCGGACCGGAACCCGGTCCGGGGCCGGGCCCTGGCCCGCCCGGTCCTGCCCATCCGGGTCCTCCCCCGCCGGGTATGCCCAGCCCGGACGTGCTGACGGGGGTGGTCGGATCGGCGCCGCCGTTGAGGATGGCGCGGGCCCCGTCCTCGTCGGCGCGTTCGAAGGCGTCCGCGGCGTGGTGCAGTCGGTCGGCGGTGCGTTCGTGTTCGTCGGCCAGTCGGTTGCCCATGAGTTCTCGGACTCCGAAGTACTCGCCCAGCCGCTTGTGCACGGGGTCGGCGATGGTCCCGTAACTGTCGGGGAAGCTGTTGAGCCAGTCGGTCGGAGGTTTGGCCCATTGGCGAATCTGCTCGGAGACGTCGCGGTGCTGTTTCTCCCACTGCCGCAGCATCTCCGGGGTCAGGTCGATGAAGTCGTTCATACCGCGGTGGCCTCCATCGCCGGTCTCACATCCGGCTCGACGGCGGGTCGGTGTGCACGGGGTGTGCCGGTGTCAGCGCGTCGCCGGCGTCACGGATGTCGTGGGCGGCATGCTCCACGATTGCCGCGACCGCGTCGTATGCGGCGCGGCAGTGCTGGGCCAATCGCAGGTGCGTGTTCACGATGGTGTCGGCGTCGTGTTGCAGGCGAAGGATCCGGGTGTCCACAGCGGGATGCAGGGGCGCTCCGAACGGTCCTGACCAGGTCCTGTACTCCAGGACGTCGTCGGGCAGTTCCGCGCACACACGGGTGTCGTGTGCTTGGGCCTGATGGGACGCGTCGAGTCTGGTCAGCTCCTCGAGGTTGATTTCGAAGCGGTCGCCAGACATCTCGGATCCTTCCTGCGGGTGAATAACCACAGTGTGTCGGCTTCCCATGTTCGGGAAGCGGCGACGATAGGGCTCGATTGGCGTGGGGGTGTGATCGATGCGGAGGATTCGACATGTCGTGGCCGTTCGAGGATCCGATCGCTGTCGGCGAGGATGTCGAGGTCGTGCGCTGGCGCAGTCGCGCGGCGGCCGAGCATCTGTGGAACTTCGCGGTCGGTCGCGGGTTGGGGTTCGATCTGAGCTGCTGGTCGGAGTCGGATCTGCGTGACTTCGAGGTGGTCACCGAGGCGTTGTCGGCGTACTGGCACAGCGAGGTCGATCGATTGCTGCAGCGTGTGCGGGACAGGACCGATGAAGCGGTCGCGCGCTAATCGATGCTGAGGGTGTGGCGGGTTGCGCCGCCCAGCCATCGCAGGGCGTCGGCCAGTCCGCGGTCGTGGCGGGTGCCGAGCACGATCGCGTAGAACCTCGCGACGACTTCGGGGCGTTCGAATAGCAGCGTGAGCTCGTTGCGGGGATCTGTCCTGGTCATCGCCAGGGCCAGTCCCGCCCAGGTCGAGGGATCGGTGGGCGCCTCGGTCAGTGATCGGCGGTAGCGGTGGGCGGCGATGTCGTATCGGCCCATGGTGTAGGCGCGGTCGGCGCGTGTCACGTCGCCGATGCGGGGCAGGCGGGTCAGCGCGCGGGCGAGACCGCAGCCTCGGCGTGACTGCTCGGGGCTGGGGTGGGTGAGCTGGGCGGTGGGCAATTCCGTCGGAGGTTGTGCGCCCCGGGTGTAGCGGTGCGCGAGTGATTCGATGGTCTCGGGGGCGGGGCGAAGGTTGCGGATCCGCCAGTAGATCTCGTGGGCGGAGGTGGCCTCGATGGCGAGGTGCTCGACGAAGTTTGGAACGTATTCATCGTGCCACTCTATGATGGTCCGCTCGATCTGTTGCAGGTGGTGTCGCCCGCGGCCGGTGAGTTGACCGGAGGCGAGCGCTGCCGCGATGGCGTGCTCGAGTTGGATACGGGTGCACGCGAATTCGAGGTGTGCGGTGATCTCGCATGGGCAGCCGCGGAATCGATGGGCGCAGGCGAACTTCGCCCGGTCGCGGTAGTCGGCGATATCGGTGACGAGGTCGGCGATTGAACAGGCGTCGTCGCGCCACGGCGAACGGTGCCGAGGCGATATGTCGAGGTCGTGCAGGACACGGATCGTGTGACTTCGGCGTCGGTGGGTGGCGGCGAAGTCGAGGCGGCGCAGGTGTTCCACGGCCGCGGAGCAGCCGTGGTAGACGGTGGGGGTGGCGGCGTCTCCGCGAAAGTGCAGGCCCGGCGCGATGGGGACGGTGCGGTCGAGATCGGTGGCCATGGCACTCTCCTCGCCGGGCTTGCCTCCGCACTATCATACACTTAATTGACGGTACGTTATATGAAGGACCGTGGTTGGTGTGCGTTCTAAACGGTGCGTTTGGCTGCGGCGGTGTTGGGGCGTTGGGCGATGGCGGTGCGGATGTGGTCCTCGAGGTTTTCGGGGACGTGCCAGATGATGTCGGAGCGGGTGGTGATCATGAGCTTCTGTCGGATCGCGGCGAGTTGGGCTTCGACGGTGCGGATCGAGGTTCCGCGGCGTTGTGCGATGGCGCTGTTGGACCATCCGGCCGCGGCCAGCAGCGCGCAGTCCGATTCCGCGCGTGAGAGGTCCTGCCAGCGGGTGGGAACCTGCTGGGCGGGGGTCGGCGCGACGGCGATGTCGTCGAGAGACAGCGTGCCCACGACGAAGCGTTGTAGTTCGTCGTGGTCGGGGCGCATGCGGGCGCCGCGCCGCGCCGCCTCGGAGTAGATGGCCGGGCCGAGCACGGCGGTGGCCGTGGTGATGGCGTGCTCGGTTTCGCGGGCGATCAACGGTGTGCGGCGCACCGCGAATCCGAGCGCGTGATGCAGGGTGGTGAGTCCTCCCTGCAGGGTCGCGATCTCGAGCGCGCGAGTGGTGAGAGTGTTGCGGTCGGGTGTGAGGGTGGTGAGGTCCTCGGCGAGCACGCGGGCGGCGGCGGCCATGACGTAGTGCACGAGCATGCCGGCGGTCCATCGATCGCCGGCGGCGAGGCGGTCGGCGATGAGCGCGCGGCCGACGCGTTCGGCTTCGCGGGGGTCCCCGTGGGTGGTGAGTGCGATCAGCCAGGTCAGTTCGGCCCAGGCGATTTCCTCGTTCGTGCCGGTTGCGCGGGCCTGTTCGAGGTAGCGGCGGGCGGTGTCGAGCGCGTGGCGTGGCGGCCGGAACAGGGCACCGGCCAGTGCTTCGTAGAGCTCGCTGCGCTTGGCTCCGGCCTCGTCGCCTTCGCGCTGGAATTTGGTGTGTGCGCGCGCGAGGACGTCGACGGCGTTCGGGTCGAGTTCGACGAGGATGAGTTCGATCCCCCAGGTGAATTCGACAGCGGGTGGCAGGCCGATGTCGATGCGCGCGGTGGATCGCCAGTCGCAGGTGTGTGCTGTCTGCGGCAGGCAGGCGGAGACGCATTCGTCGAGCAGGACGTTGGTGTAGTCCTGGCGTCCCTGCCACAGGGCGGTCCAGCCGACCATCGCGGTGGCGGCGACGCGCAGGGCGGTGGGTGTGGTGTCGGCGTCGCGGGTGATGTCGAGGGCTTGTTCGGTCAGTCGGGTGACGATGCGGTTGGCGCCGTGCACGAACGGAGCGCGGGTCGCCATGAGCGCGATCGCGATCTCGAGCCCGACCGTGGCCTCTCCGGGGTCGGTGAGGCTGGCCTCGATGGCCTGCAGGATGTTGTCCCAGGCGTCGCGGGTCCACTCCAGCCAGCGGTCCTCCCCCAGCCCGTACCAGCCGACCTGGTTGGCCAGGACCTGCTCGCGGTAATGGCGGCGGTGGCGGGTGGCGAGCGCGGATCGGTTCGAGGGGCCCTGGCGTAGTGCCAGGCGCCGGTCGGCGAAGACGCGCACGCTGTGCAGCAGGTAGTAGCGGACGGTGGTGGTGGTGAACTGCACCGACACCAGGGAGCGCTCGACGAGTCGTTCGAGCTGGTCGGCGATGAGTGGTTCGGGGAGGGTGGGGTCGGCGCAGACGGCGAGGATGTCGTCGAGTTCGGCGCCGCAGCGTGCCTGGTCGTCGCTGGATTCGAAGCCCGCGGCGAATACCGACAGGCGTTCTAGCAGGATCTGCTCGGGTGGGGTGCAGATGTCGTAGGACCAGGCGATGGCGTTGCGGACGCCGCGGTGGCGGTCGTCGACGGGATGGTCGGAGTCGTCGGACCATGTAAGTCGCTGGTCGTGGGCGTCTCCGGAGAGTTCGCGCAGGACAGCGTCGAGGCTCTGACTGGTGAGCCGGGCCGCGGCGAGGGTGATGAACAGCGGGTTGTGGTCGACCATCGCGCAGATCTGCTCGGCGATCGCGAGGGCGCGGGGGTCTTCGCCGATGGGTTTGCCGATGGCGCGGGCACGGCGTTTGAACAGGCCGATCGCTTGTTCGGGTGGCAGTGGGGGGACGGTGAGGATGTATTCGTCGGCCCAGCCGACGGGTTCGCGGCTGGTGGCGATGATGGTCAGGTTCGGCAGTGCCTCGAGCAGGGTGACGATCAGCGGCGCGGTGCCGGTGAGGACGTGTTCACAGTTGTCGAGGATGAGCACGCACGGTTCGACGGTGCCCAGGGTGTCGATCAGCACGTCCCAGGCCGAGCGCCCGGCGATGTCGGTTCTGGCGATCGATCGCACGACTTCCTCGGCGATGGTTCCGGTGTCGGCGTTGGGGAAGAGTCTGCCGAGTCGCGCTTGGTGCACGGTGCGTCCGGTGGCGGGCAGCACGCGGTGCGCGGCTTCGGTGACGAGTCGTGTCTTGCCGATGCCGCCGGGCCCGACCAGGGTGATCAAGCGGGCTGGTCCGGTGTCGAGGACCGCGGCGAGGGCTAGGAGTTCGCTGTGGCGGCCGATGAGTTCTGTGGTGGGTGGATCGTCGTCACGCCGCGTGCCGTGCATGTGTCAGGACCCTATCGCCGGTTGCCTGTTCGGGTGGGCGGAAGACGATCACGACAGATAACCAACCGCTTGCCCTTGTTTGAATAGCACGGAGTGATCGATTGTGTTGTCGCAAAGCCGAAACTAACGGGCGCCGTGGTGCATAACGGTCAGTTGTGGGTGGAGATGACCGCGGGCCGACTGCCGTCGTGGTGGGTGAGATGGTGGCGGGCGTAGCGCATCTCGCGCAGCAGTTGGCGATCATGTTCGCCGTCGAGGAGAAGGACCAGTTCCGTGCGGCGGCGCTCGTCGAGCAGCTGCCACACCACCGCGCAGTCGATGTCGTGCTCCGGTAACGATTCGCTCAGGCGGGTGCGGGCGAGCACGGACCGGCGGCGGGCGAGCTCGGCGGCCAGTGCGTCGTAGTGCTCGCGCAGATGCTCCCATCGTGCGGGTGGGACCGCTTCGGTGCGGCGCAGCGCGGTCAGAATCGTCTTGCGCAGCACTGTCAGTGGCGTGGAGTAGGGGTTGGTGGCAATGTTCGCCTTCCACGCCACAGCGATCGCTCGCGCACGCAGCCGGTGCTCGGGTATCGCGCCGAAAGGGTCGGTCGATCCGGCGTCGATGCTCGCCAGCCGGTCGTGCAGTCCCGGTCGGGGCCGGGTCAGATCGAGCACCGATTCGGCGGCGACGGATTCGCTGAGCGATACCCGCGGTCCGAGCTGTCGGCGTAGTTCGGCAGGAACGGGATGTGAGCTGGCCAGCGCGGACAGGGTCGCCGCGTTGCGGGTACCCCAGCGGGTGGCGAACTCGGCGAGCGTGACCGCCGGATCGGCCAGCGCCCAGCCGGTTTGAGCGTCCGGCCATGCCCACGGTGTGGACACTTCGCTGGGCAGGAACACCCCGGCCGGTATCCATCCGCAGCCTTCGCTGGTGGTGAGGAACGCACTCACCGCGGTGGGGTGGCGCATGATCGAGACCGCCCAGCCGAGGCCGGGTGTCGGTGGGGCGGCCGCGCGGGCGCTGGCGAGGATCGTCCGCGCCAGCACCAGATCGCCGTCCAACCGGTCACCGGCGATATGGGAGGGTGCGGTGGCCGCGACCATGGCCGCGGCGAGCGTGTCCCGCATCGATTCGGGTGCGCGCTCCTCGGAGTCCCGAGCTGTCGTGGTCCGGATGGGAAGGCGCCCGGACACCGCGGCTGCGGTGGCGGGCGATGGGGCGGCGGTCGTTGTCGGGGATGAGGCTGGTGGGCGGGTGTGTGCGGTCGACGTGAGCCCGGCCGCGGGGGGTGTGGGTGATCCGGAAGCGGCGGTTCCAGTGGCCGATGCTGCCGCTGCCGCGGTGAGTAGTCCGAATGTCCCGAAGATCGCGGCCATCGACGGAAGAACCTGCGCCGCAACAGTTTCGGATCCGGTATGGGTGGTGCCCGATTCGGGTGCGCTCGACCGTTCGGTGCCTCCAGGGTTGGGCGAGGACGTCGGTGGTTCGGTGAGCGGGGCTGCCTCGGGGTTCTCGGATGCCGCAGCGACTGCCGGTGTGGTGGGCTCCGGATCGAATTCATCGGTGTCAGTGTGCGGCGTACGGTGCGGTCCGGCAGAAGCGGTGGGCCCGAGCGCTGCGCCGGAACCGGCGGCGCCCGCCGGCGGTGGAGGCTCGGCCTGGGGATCATGTGAGTTCGACCCGACAGTGTGTGGTTGCATCGGCCCGGGGTCGGGTGCGGGCCGGTGTGGCGGGGCGGCGCTGGTGCCGTGCCGTGGTGGATCGGGGTCGACTGTGTCGCCGCGCGGACTCAGGTCGGCCGGGTGTGACCTGGGGGGATCGAGCGCGGGGAGATCGAAGAGCCCAGCGGGTCCGAATGCGGTCAGCGCGTCGTCGACGACCTCTTCGACTTCGGTGCGTGCGCGAGCGAGAAGCGTTGTGGTGCGGTCGGATTCGGTGTCGTCCGCGTCGTCGTTCTGCTGGTTGATGGTATGGGTGGTGCGGTCGACGATGTCGAGGATGCGGTGCCGGGTTCGTGCGACGACTTCGCCGACATGGTCGAGGGTCTCGGCTGCGGAGCGCAGTGTGTCGGCCCATGTCCGGGGGGTTGTGGAGAGTTTGGCGATCCGGTGGATCAGCGGTGCCAGCGCGGCGCTGTCGCGCACCGCGTTGTCGAGCAGATGGCTTGTCCGGGTGAGGTTTTCGGTGTCGAGAGCGTGGGCGCCGTGGCGTGCGGCCGCCGCGAGTGAGTGCCAGTGCGAGGGTGGGATCTCCGGCCAGTTCCGGCCGACGATGGCGTCCCAGTGGGGATTGGACTGATCGGGGTCCATGCCGTCAGGGGGTCGCGTGGCGTATCGCGGCGCCGGAGCGGGCGTCGGAATTGCCGAGCTCGCCCGCGATCTCGGTCAAGCTGTCGCCGACACTGCGTGCCCGGCGAGCGGTGTACTCGGTCGCGTCGTCGAGTGCGGTGCGCAGGGTGGTCAGCTCGTCGGCTAGTCGGCGGTCGATCGGGCTCGGCGAAGGCTCGGGGGTCCGCAGTCTGCTGGTCGTGGCCAGCACCGACTGCCTCACGGATTCGACGGCGTCGACGAATTGTCGTGCGGTGCTGCGGATGTCGTCGGGTGAGTCGATATCGAGCATGCGGTGGTTTCCTCGGTGTGAGGTCAGCGCGGGGTGGTGAACGCGGCGTGTTCGGCGGCTCGGTAGGTGGCTTCGGTGGGCAGGTCGAAGGCGTCGACGGTGTGTGGCAGCACGCCGTTGCTCTCCATTTCGCGGCGCAGGCCCAGGCGCGATTTGAGGTGGGTCAGCTGGGCCACGCGCAGGATCTCCTCGGCCAGCCAGCTGTCGCCGTTGTCGCGGGCGTCGTCGTTGAGGTGCAGGCCGATCACCTCGCCTTCCCGGTTGCAGCCGACGCCGACCGAGCTGTCGGGGTTGAACACCTCGAACACCACGGTGTCGCGGTCACCGGTGTCGCTGGGTGGGGTGCTGGTTTCGGAGGGCTCGGTCATTGTCGTTGTCCAATTCTGTTGAGTGCCTAGGTGTTCGGCGCGTCCACGACTGGTGTGGTGTCTTCGGGTGGGTGGTTCAGTTGGTTGTTGATCGCGGTCCAGGCGGTGTCGCGCAGGTGATGGACCACGCGGAGCGGCCAGTACCGGGCGCCCAGGTAGAGTGCGCCGCTGCCGTCACTGGCGGTTTCCAGGCGGTCGGGCAGGTCGTCGTCGCCCCCGAGAGTCAGCGAGGTGGTGGGGGCTCGGTGATCGTCGACGGTGAGGGTGGTGGAGGGTGCGCCGGGGATGAAGGCGATCCGGCAGCGGGACTCGGTGTCGATGGCCAGATCCGGGCTGTTGGTGGTGAGGGTGACCTCGCTGTTGAGCAGCAGTTGCAGAACCCAGGAGCGGGCGACGGCTTGGGCGTGATCGCCGGTGAGCAGCATTCTGTGGGTGGCGGCCAGGTTCACCACCAGCATCGCTTCGGAGGCGGTGACCCCGGCGATGACCAGCCGTTGCCGGGTGCCGATCGGGAAGGGCAGGTCGTCGGCGGGCATGGTCAGGACTTCGGATTCGGGTCCGGCGCCGGTGGTGGGATGGACGGTGACCGTGCCGTCGGTGATATCGACGGTGTAGGCGGCGATCGGGAGGGTGCGGCGCGATGCGACGCCGGCCAGGCGCACCAGGCCCTCGTCGTGCAGCCAGCGCATGGTGTCGGTGATGGTGACGCTCATGCGCGGGTCTCGCTGGGCGTGGTGGCGGGTTCGGAGGTGGTGAATTCGTGCATCAGCGCCTGATGTTGGCGTGCGGCGTCGGCGCTGCTGTCGCGGATGGCGGCCATGATCTCGTCGACCAGTGCGTCGCTGGTGAAGCGGTCGACGGTGCCCGGTGCGATGTAGAGGGCGGTGAGCCGGCCCAGCGCGTCGACCTCGGGGATCACCGCGCCGCTGGGTGAAGGGCGGCGAGCGCGGATGGCGTCGATGCGTTCTCGCAGGTCGGCGATGCGGTGGCGGAGGTCGCGGGCCATGTCGAGTGCGGCTTGTACGTCGGGATGGATGTCGCTCATGGCGTGGCTCCGGTCGGACTTGTCGCGGGTGTGGGCGGGGTGACGGTGGGTCTGATGGTGGGCTTGTCGCCGATGACCTGCTCGACACTCTGCGTCTTGTCCTCGTACATGAGCCGGTCGGGATGCCATTCTTTGACGCGGGGGCGGTCGTTGCCGTTGCCGTTTGCTCCGGCACCGGCCATACCGGGCGGGAAGTAGCCGGGCATGTAGCCCGATCCTGCGCGGGTGGGGTTGGTGCTGGTCGCGGCATTCGGGTTGTAGGCATCGAGGACCGGTGCTCGAGGTCCGGACGTGGCAGCTACGGCCGCAGTATTGGCTGTCACCGGCAGCGTGCCGAAAGGAACGCTCGACCCTGTCGCGGCGCCGGAGACCGTGGTGCCCGGGGATCCGTAGTAGCCGCCCCCACCGCCGGCGTATCCGCTGGTGTCGTAGGCCGGCAGATAGTCATCGAGTAGTTCGTCGTCGTAGTAGGCGTCGTCGAGGGCGGATTCGCTGTCGGAGGAAAGCGCGTTGGAGGCAAGACTGTTGAGCAGCAGCGGGAGCATCGAAGTCATGCTGTCGCTGCCGGTGGATCCGGTGTTGGCGGGAGGTTTCTCGTCCTCGGGCTGATCGCCGGGCTTGTTCGTGGCTGTGGTGCTGTCGCCGACTTCGGAAAAGTAGTTGTCGGCGGTACGAAGCGAGCGCTCGCGCAACTCGTTGTATCTGTCCAATGCTTGCTGGACGGCGAGGTCGTCCTTGCCGCGCAGCGCTGCTTGCAGCTCCTCCCATGCTTGCTGGATCTCTCCGGGCTTGGGATGGGTGTTCTGTGCGGTCAGAAATGCCTGACGGTACCGGTCGAGCGCGGTCGCGAGTGCGTCGAGTCGTGTCCCGACGCGGTCGAGGCTGTCTCGGTGCCGGGAGACTTCGGCGGCCGCCCCGGCACCGTTGGGCCGCCAGGCATCAGGGAGGCGCTGTTGCAGTCCGCGCAACCCATTATCGGCGTCCTGCTGGGGTCCCGAGCGGAAAGCCCGTAGGTCCGCGGCGAGCTGGCGGGCGTGTTCGGGGCCGGGACCGTTGTTGAGCTGGCGTGCCAAGGCTTCGGACGTCAGATTGGCTTGTTGGCTGGCCTGCCGCGGTGGGGGGGTCGTCGGCACGGAGAGGGGAGGCAGTGCGACCGGCCGCGCGGATGTGTCCCCGCCCGGTGCGCCGAGCGCCGCGGCACCCTGGGCGTCGGCGCGCCGGTATTCCGCCGCGGCGATTCTGAGCTTGTCGTGGGTGTCTTGGATTGCGTTGCAGCAGTTTTCGATGGTCTGCTTGATGGCTGCGAGATGGTGGTTGGTCCACTCCCCCATCGCCCGGGATCCATCGTCGGTGCCTGCACCTCGGAACCACTGGCGCGGTGTGGTGCGGGCGAGTTCGCGAGCGGTGGCGGCCATGGAGGTGGCGATCCCGTCGAGGTCGTCGGGACTCACGTGGAGGTTCATGGCTTCACCTTCATTACGGGAGGGGCGGACTAGGCGGGCAACGCGTCGGCGGGAAGGACCGGTGACTGCTCGCCGGCGCCGGGCGTAGGAGCGGTGTCGGCGGCGGCCGAAGCATTGGACATCTCGATGCCCGGGGGGTGACAGAATCCGGCGAACATGCCGAAGTCGCCGTCCTTGCCCGACATCTGGAGCTCACCGGTGGCGTCGTGCACCTCGAGGATCTGAAACTGTCCGTCGATGATGGCTTCGATGGTGCCGGTGCCGTCGGATCCGAAGGAGACCACCATCGCTGACCGTTTGGTCCAGGTCGCGACGTCGCCGGTCATCACTTCGAAGGGCCCGACCGGGCTACCGGCGCGTTCGGGCGTGCCTTCTTCGGCTTCTGCCCAGCGGGCGGTGGTCCCGGCGTAGGCGATCTGGGCGCTGGTGCTGTCCGTGCTGGCGAACGCGACGTCCAGAGCCTGGGCGACGATCGCCGAAACCCGTTGCGAGCGGTTGTCGTAGAAGGGGTAGTCCACATTGCCGTCGGCGTCGGGGACGCGTGTGCCGGTCTGAGAACCCGACCCCTCGCCGGGGACTGTGCCGGCGGGAGCCACCTCGGCGGCGGCCGCGGGTTGAACGGTGACCGGGGGCGGGTTCGAGGTCGTCCACGGGGTGGCCGCGGCGGGTGCCGTGGTCTGGACCGGCGGCAAGGCGGTGAGCTCGGAGTCGCGTTCGAAGTCGCGGCGCCCCCGCTCCAGTTCGTCGCGATCGTCGAACGATGATCCGCGGTCGAAGAGGTTCCGCATGGCCATCTGAGTCATGAGCTGGCTCATCAGATCGTTGCCCATGCCCAGCATGCCCGTCGATCCACCGCCGTTTCCTTGCCCGCCCGACCCGAGGCCGGGCAGGTCGGGGACCGGTGTCGGCGTAGGAACCGGTGTCGGTTCGGGTAGCGGTGTGGGATCAGGTAGCGGTGGGGGGTCCGGTATCGGAGGCAGTTCTGGAATGTCGTCTGGGTCGGGCATTCCGCCGTTCTGCCCGTCTCCGTTGTTTCTGGTTCCCTTCAGATCATCTTCCATCAGTTTCTTCTCGGCGAGCCACCACATCTCTTCGTCGACTCGATCGAAGACCCCCTGGACTTCACCGAAACCGCGGGTTATGGCTTCGATGTATTCCGGTTCGCTCTGGGCCTGAAGTGCCCAGCGGTTGATTGCCTCGATCAGCGCCTTGATGCTGGCTCTGGCTGCCTGGTTGATCTCGGGAATGCGGACATTGACAAGATCTCTGACCTTGTCGTCGATAGTGTTGAAGCCCGCTGCATAGGTATTCATGGCTTCGACAGCCGAGGTCCATCGGAAGCCGGTATCGCCCTGAGGGAGGTTACCACCGAGGGTGAGAGTTGGAGCGGAAAGGAGTTCGAGCGGCTCCGGATCCTTCTTCCCGAACTTGTCCCAGGTGTCCAGAACCCACTCGGTGAACGATTGTTCGTCGCTCACTTCTATCGGTCTCCTCCCTGGATTCCCGCACTGGGTCTTCCCTGCAGAGCGAGTTTGTCGACGAACAGCGCCGTACCCTCGGATACGAAACGGGGAAGGAAGAGCCAACCTTCGTCTTTCTTCCTCGGCAGGAAAGGAGCCTCTTTCCGTGGTTCTCCCACCCATGTTCCACCCGCACCCGCACCCGCATCGGTGCTTGCTGTGGTTTCGCGGGTACCGACTACTCGCGTCTCTTTCTTAGAAGCGGCAGCGTTGTATGCATCGCGTTGCGCCTGATATGAAGCTGCAGCGATAAATCCTGCTGGGCCGAAGTATGCGCCCCATAGAATAATTTCAGCCGGAGTGAGGTTCCCGCTGTCTTGGCTGTTCTCTGCGTTGGCTTCTATTCGTGGAGCGATCGTACGTGCGACTGTCCCCAATATCGGCAGGGGAGAGTAAGCGGCCCGAGCTATTTCAAGTGCCAGCGACCTGTTAGCCGCTCGGAACGCATCGTGCCAGGTGATCGCCATGCTCCTCAGCTCCCAAAGTCTCTTCCCCGCTTCGCCAATTGTGATTGTCGTCGATTCCCGCTGATGGGAAGCAGGGCAACGGAGCTTCCCGCGAAGCGCAGCCGACTGTCAGCTTTGGCCACGGCTGGTAACCAACACGGCGATCGCCCGCGCCGAGCGCTTGGATCCCCAGCACGTTCTCGAGCGACGGTCAGGCTCGGTGCTGTAGCGAGTACGCGTTCGTTCGGAACGTCTTTCCCGAATTTGTCCCGGTATCGAAGACCCGGGCGGTGAACGACATGTCGGTCACGATGACTCGCCCCTGCCTCGTCCGCCAGCACCGACTCCATCGCTCCTATCTATGAAATTCGCCGTAGAGTCGGATACGACGTCCGGCAGGAATAGCCAACCAGAGCCATTTATCGGCCGAAAAGGTGCCTCTTCTCGTGGTGTTCCCACCCATTTTCCGCGAGCGTGCACGGCTCCGATCATATGGCTTCCTCCTCCGTGTCCCTCGTCAATTCCTTCCACCCACACGCCTTCTTTTTCTGCACCGATCAGCCGTTTGACTTTCTCGGTGACAAAGTTCGAGACCAGAATCGGACCGGCTCCGAAAACTGGAGCGCCGATCAGCGGAATAAAAGCCTTTCCCAAAGGGCCTACCAGGCCGGCGTATGCGATCTCCGCTATTGCGAGGGCTGTGCCTCCGGTAGTCGAGCCATCGTCTGATCCAGCCCGCAGGCTGGTATCTGTCGGGTCGAGCTTCCGCAATACAGCACCACCCGCAACGGGAAGGAAGGCCGTTGTCGCGGCGGAGAATTCGGGTATCGACAATCCCGGGATTCGTTGCCACACGTCGTTCCACGTGATCGCCATGCGCCGAGGCTCCCCAGGTTCGATTGCCAGTATCGGACAATGCGATTGTCTTCGATTCCCGTGGGTGGGAAGTGCGATCAACGATCAACTGCGGTGGGAGGGTCAAGGATCTGGTGTCAGTAGCCTATGTAGCCGCCGCCACTGTTCATGGCCCGTATTCCTGGAACGTTCTCGAGCGAGCCGTAGCGATCGATCGAGTAGCGCACGCCGGCGATGATGTTGTCGACCGGATTCCAGATATCACGGTGGCCGGGGAGGGAGTGCACGGCAAAGGTTGAGTCGATGGTCTGCATCAACCCTTTGGAGGGGGTGCCGGCGGCGGCGTTGCTGTCCCACAAATTGATCGCGTGCGGGTTGCCGCTGGATTCATGTTCGATGATTGTGGCGATAGCTGTGGGGTCGATGCGGCGCGTGTCGTATCCATGTTGTGCGAGTACACGCAGTGCTTCGTCGATCCACTGGCGTTGAGTACCTGTGGGTTGGTTCAGTGGGGCCTTTTGTCCGCTGTATGTTGCTGCGGGCGAGGAACTTCGGCGCTCGAAGTACTGTTGGGTGAGCCGGGCTACTTGGTCGGCGTTGGTTGAGGATTGAGAACGTCCTCGGTCAAGGACGTTGTCTGCGCGAGCAAGCGCGGCGTTGACGATGGTGGCGAGCATCGCGCGCACCGCGGGTGTGTCGGTCTGTGCTCCGAGTGCGGTGATCGCGGTGTTGACCTCGGCGAGAATCGACTGGACTGCGGCGCGCCCGCCGAGAGTGTCGGTCGCGGTCCGGCCGAGTATCCGCGCCAGCTCCGAATCGAAGGTTGCGAGTGCGCGCGTATCGGCGGAGAGGGCGGTTGCCCGATCCGCATAGGCAGCGACAACCGCCGATCCGGCGAATTCACGAGGTGCCCGTGTTTCGGGCACGTGCGAGGATGAATCGACCGGGGCCGGGATGTGGGTGCCGAATCGCTGCGCCAGAGTGGCGAGGGTATAGAGCGCGGGCATGCCGAGCGCCAGCACGGTTGTGTCGCCCGCATGGGTGGCGGCGGCTTGGCCGTGACGTGAGGATGGCGGGCTCGGGGCACGCAGCTCCTGTCCGGGCACTGGAATCCCGTTGGCTGGTCCTCGTGCCGAGCGTACGTTTGCCACGGGGCTGATGGCGGTTGTGGCCATGCCGGGAGGTTTTCTGGCGGGCTGGCTGGTTGCCGCCGCGGTTGTGCCGGGTGTCGCTGAGGGGCCGGTGTTCATGTGTCGATCCCGGTTATCCGGTGGGCAGTACGCGCTTGATCATCAGATCGTCGGCGTCCGGAATCGGCTGGATACTGAATCGTCCATGCTGATCGAGTGTCAGGAGGCTGCTGGGCCCGGCCGCGATTCCCGTTCGTGTGGCCCCGTGGTTGACATAGCGCCAGTACACGAGATCTCCTGCGGATATCGCGGAGCGGTCGACTCGTTGTCCGCAGCGTGCTTGGCGGTCGAGGGTCGCGGGAAGTACCAGCTTTCCCCGGACCGGGAGCGGGTCGGTCACCGACGATCCTTTGCAGGTACCGGTGCCGTGGATCACGGACGTCGGCTCGAGGGTACATACTCCGGTGGTGAGTCGCTCCGCGGCGCGAAAGACGAGCTCGCGGTTGAGATTTGCGAGGGCGTTCCATTGAGGAGCAGGTCGGGGTGACGGCTCGCGGATCCGGTGGATGAGTTCCCCGACGCAGGAGATGGCGGGTCCGGTGGCGACGGTCTGTAGCGGCGGCAGTTGCGGAGGTGCCTCTTGGAGGGCGTTCAGACATGCGTGAAGCCGTGGCGAGACGTGCCGATCGGGGGGGTCCACTTCCAGGTCTGTCCAGACGATTCTTGCGGGCGCCGACGTGTGGGATTGCGGGGTGGCCGTTGTTTGCGGGGCACACGAGCCAGGCGTTGCCGGGATGGATCGATCCGGTCCGATAGCGGCATCGCATTGGCACTGGAGTTGTTGTGCACTCGACGTGGTAATCGACGCGACCATGGCGAGGATGACAACCAAGGTGCCGACGACGAGCAGTATGAGAACGATCGCGACATACAACAACGCTTTCAACTCGCGCTTCACGGTGCCTCACCATGCTGGTGTTGAGGTGGAGGGAGCAGTGCCGGCAGCCCACATTTCGGACCTCATGGCTTTGGCCACATGTCTTCTGACCTCGTCCAATCGTTGATCGACGACCGGAGAATAGAAGCCCACCGGGCCAGCGTTGAGTAGCTCGTTGTAAGCTTTGAGCGCATCGTCGGCATGACGGACGCCGATGGCGGCGACGACATTGTTGGCATCAGTGGGATTTATATGATACAGCGTGTTTCCTGATCTCGGAACTATCGCAGTTCCCGGCCGATTGTGGTGCTTCGGCATCTTGGTTGAGTCGATGAGGCTCGCCATATTCTCCGCCAAGGGATTCTTCATGTAGTCATTGAACACGATTTCTTGGGCGGGCGTGAGTATAGGTGCTTCGGATAGCGAATCTCGATAGTCCTTCAGGCTGAAACCCATTTCGAGGAGCGTCGCATCATTTCGATGAAGTTCGAAACCCCGTGTGCCGTTTACTGCGAATCTCAAGCGTTCCGGGAGCCGCTGGTCCCCGGTAGACTCGACAAATATTCGTGCTTCATGTCCTGCGCGATTGAGCGCTTCGTTGTCGAATCCTGCAGCAGTCAGGTAGCTCAATGCTTTCGTAGAATCGGCGCCTGCGAGTGTGTAGGCACTGTGGATCGCTGCGGTTACGCCGGCTGGCGTGTTGATCCCACCGGGGCCGCCCAGGGTGTGAGGACTCAGCGCCCCACCCACGCGTGCGACAGGGTTGGCGAGATCGGGTTGATGGAGTGACCGTGCTGCTGCGTTGTTGGTTTGTGCGCGATCGCCCGCGAAACCGAGATTGGCTTCGATCAGATTCCGTTCGCCCTGCATCGCTTGCTGTGTCCAGCTCGCTTCACTCGCGGCGTTCTCGAGGTGAGAGAGTCGATTCAGGGCATTTCGTCTTCTGAAGAATTGCTGGCCGACTGGTGAATGGGCGAGAAGGACGGCGCCCTGCGCGAGGTTCATCGCTGCCGTGAGCCATGCAAGGTGATGTCCGGCGTTGCCTGCGGCACGGGCATCGGCCATACCTAGTTGTGGCGTTCCGCCCACGGCTGGGCTGCCCTGCATTGTCGTGGCCAATCGGTCGGCCACCCAGTGGTCGGTTCTGTCGAGGCTTTGGTTGAGTCGACGTAGCAGGACGAACGCGATGATGTGGACGATTCCGGCGAGTGCGATATTGGTTACCACGTTGGTGACCCCGCTGCCACGCGCCTGGCTCATGAAGTCCCCGTACAGGGCCGCGTAGCCCCCGAGGAAAATGATGTTGCACGCAATCCGCACAGGGTCCAGGGCGGCCGCGCTGCCGTATCGGATGATCATGTTCTCGTTCACCAGTCCGCCGCCGGCCAAACCGATGGCAAGCATGATGCCGTGGTATGCGCCTGCTGCGACGGTATAGACAAATCTGTATCCCAGATAGCACATCATCACGCCCGGAATAGGCGCGAATATCAGGAAGATCAGTCCGGCGACGAGTTGGTCGAGGTCCGGGCCGCGGTCGATGATCGCGTAGGCTTTGGGATCGCAGTGTCGCAGTGCATTTCGGAACGTATCTGGGTTGTTATTTCGCATGGAGCGGTCCCAGTCATCCTGGCAGGCTTCGTTGGGTACCTTCAGCGTATCCAGGTATTGCGTGGGGTCCCGTAGCGTCGAATCGACCAAACGTTGGCCTACTCTGCGATACAGTGTCCTAGGGTCGGTGTTCTCCTCGCCGGCGAGGCCCGCTGCCGCCACCATGCCGACATCGCGCCCTTGCGCGAACAATCCGTCGGGGGCGAAGGTCTTGGCTAGAGGATTGGCCAGAAAGAATGGTCCCACAATCGCGATGAAGATCATGATGAGGATTTTCAACGCGGCTTTGGACCATTTTCCTCGGACGAGATAATATGCGACGATGACCGATCCTCCGGTTGCGGTGAACATCAATACTTCGACATTGTCGAACCGGTCGGAGAACTGCTGTCCGACGGCAATCATGGCGTCGCTGAACGGGCGCAGCCATACGAGGCTGATAATGATCACCATGATCCAGATCGGGATACTTCCTATTACCATCAGTCCTGCCCATTCGAGACTGATGTATGACGCGATAATGGTGCTACGGGGATGGAGTAAGCCGCCGTCCTTGAGCGTCAGCGCGTATTCACTGACTCTGATACCGCGCGAGTCGGTGAGGTCCCCCAACCCCAGCAGTGTGATGGGAGGATTCGAATGCAGGACCTCGTCGGTGGGCTGAGCACGGGCGGTCGCGACGGATCCGACGAGGGCAGGCAGCACGAAGATGGCGAACGCCCAGGTCAGGGCGCGCCGGATGAGTCGGCGCCTTGATGTGTACCGGTCGGCGGGGTTTCGTGGTCGATGACGGACGCGCACTCGACCGGTCATGGGAATGCTCCACTGCTCGAGCGTCCGGCAAGGTTTGTTGTGGGTGTGCTGCTGATGGCACGGGCACGGTCGATGCGAGCGGGACCGAGGACCTTGCCTCGTCCGATTCGGTTGAGTGCGTCCCGCATGAACATCTCACCGCGGCGTGCTTCGAGTACTTGCCTGCCGGTGCCGGTGGGTGGCGAGGTCTCTTCGCGCAGGATCTGCAGCAGGTACGGAGTGGAATTGAGATCCACGCCGAGCCATTCGAGACTATTTCGGGCCAGAACCTCATCCCGTTGGCGGAAGACGAACCGAGTGGGTATCAGATTGTGGGCAGCGCCTTGGAAGTCGGAGGCGGGATCGTGCGATGCCAGCGCGATGGCAGCGAGGTGCTTGCGACCGTCGCGGCTGAAGTCTGAAGTGACGGCAGCACCGACGTGGGTCTGGGTGAAGTGATGGGCTTCGTCGCCGACGAGCAGCCCGAAGCGGCCGTTGTCGGAAAGAAACGCGGTTCGTGCGGCGACACCGACGAGTTCGTAGAGGGCGGTACCCAGTCTCTTGGTCAGGGGAAGTCGTTGATATAGGTGGGGTGTTGTGAGCTCTTCGGCGGTGGGTAGCGCGAGGCGATGGGTGCGCACGACGGTGGCGGCAGCGTCCAAGCGCAACGGCGGGAGCGTCCGGTCGAACAGCACAGGAACTCGGTCGATCAGAGAGCTCAGACGCTGTGCGAGCTCACGGTAGTCATCGGCGGTATCGGAGTCGGTCGCGAGTGTGCGAGCCACGAGGACGAGATCGAGCAGACATTTGATGTGGTGTTCGTTCAGTCCGCGGGGGGTCAGAAGCGTTGAAGCGGCGGTTCCGATTCCGGAGGTAGCGGAGACGTCGAGCAGGGGCAGTAGGGAGTCCATGGTGTGTTCTCCGGCGACAGCGCTGTCGAACATACGCAGGGGATCGAGGGAGATGGTGGGTTCGGTGAGGTCGATGACGATGGCATCGTCGATTGCGGTGGCGAAGTGGGCCCACTCCCCTACGTGGCTGCGGTCGATAGCGAGAAACTGCCCACCCATGTCGTGGACCAGTGCCGCGATGAGTTTGAGGAAGAAGGACTTGCCCGAGCCGAGTTCACCTGTGACGGCGAACGACGCCGAGAGGTCGTGCAGGGCCGCTTCCATGATGCCGAAATGGATGGGTTCGAAGTGCCCTGACATGAGGTTCACGCCGATGACCGGTCCGCTGTCGTCACCGATCTGATGGGTGGTGAAGGGGACGAATCCCGCCCACATATCGGAGGGGATGATGTGGGCGAAGTCGTCGTATGCCCGTCGGTGAGTGCTGCCGGGAATCAGTAGGGACCACAGGTCGGTTTGAGCACCGACGGGGGCGGTCATTTCGATCTGGTAGCGCTTGTAGCGGCGTTTGAGTGTGTTGACGGCATCGAGCGTGATGTCGCGGGTGGGGCTTCCGATGGCGAGCACGGTGGTGAACGAGACCTCGGACTCGCCGGGGTGGACTTCGAAGTGCTGGTTGTACTCGCCGAGCATGTGTGCCTTGGACATGAGGGAGCTCTGAGCGAAGGAGATTTCCTGGTCACGCTGATCCATTTGCTCGCCGAGTCGGCGCAGGCTCAGTTCGTTGTTCTTGAGGACCGTGTCGGCGGGAGTGGTGGTGATCCGGATGGCCCAGTCCACGGTGACGTCCTCGAGGCCTTCGAGAACGCTGAGGAACTCGCTTCCGCCGGGAAAATGCATGCCCGCGTAGGGAAAAGAGCGAGGAGTGAGCAAGGTTTGGTAGGAGGGCGGGGCCTCGGGATCTTCTTGAACGACTTTCAGGACAGGTGCGAAGGAAGGCCGCAGGCGTCGGGTGCTGTCGGTGCGGGCGCCTTCGTCGAGGACTGCGGATCTGAAGACGGCGGCGGTCGCGTCGTCGAGTGCGCCGGGACGAGTCGGCGCGCTCGGGTCGTTGCCGGCACCGCGAGAGAGGTAGTGCTCCCACAGCCATTGAAAGAATGCCGCAGGGACCGGGACCGGATCGAACTCGCCGCCGATACGCGAGAGCACTTCGGAGGCGGTGTTGTCGTACTTGTCGAGATCGGCTCGGGTGAGCGTGGTCGCGTCGAACGTGGTGGATCCACGAAGAGTGCGAGTCATCGTGTTCAGTCCGGTGTTCGTGGAGCCGACCGGGATTGTGAGCAGGAACAGCCTGGTGCGGGACTCGATAGCGCGAATGCGACCGTAGGCGGCGACCACTTCGTCGGCGTAGTCGGCACACGTGCTGAGGTCGATACCTTCTACCATCTTGCCGAGGGTGTCGAGGGTGTCGAGTCTGGACTGGATTCCGAGAAGTAGCGAACCGACCGGAAGGTTGTTGACCAGTGCGTGGTGGGCCGACTTCACCTCGAACTTGTCGGAGGCGGATCGGAATCCATAGCTCAGGGGTTGCATGAAGTAGGTGGCGGTGACCAGTCCCGAACGAGTGAACTGGAGGTTGCCGCGGATAGCGGTGGTGGGTTGCAGATCGGTGCCGAACACGATCAACTGCCTTCCGCGCGGAGATGATCGGCCGGTGGGATGGCTCGGAATGTCAGCCTGTCGTTCGGAGCGGCCGTCGCGGGCAGGGGTGATGCCGTCAGTGTCTTCGCGGGGGTGGGCGCGGGCAGCACCAGAACGACCGATTCCTCGATAATTACGGTGGTGCGTGCGGATTCCGCAGTGACCGGGATCCCTGAGGCTGCTACTGGTTTGTGGTTGATCAGCAGTCGCGCAAGCCACAAGATGCGGGAGGTGAGACGGACTCCAGTGTAGGGGATCAGCCCCAACCCGAGCACGGTGGTTACAGTGATCGCCAGACCGCCCAGGAAGGTGACCGCTGGATTGGCCGGGAGGTTCAGCGCTCCCAGGCACGACAGCAGCAGCAGGACCGTGCCGGCGCCGATCTGAGGTAGCGTGTACGGCCCGAAGGGCAGCTTCTGGCCGTTCTGGGCTTTGCCGACCATCACGGGTACTCGTTTGATCGGCGTGAATACTTTGATGACCTCGGCCATCAGCGGTTGTATCCGCCGACGGGATGGGCGGGGACAATCCGCTCGGAGTCGACGCGGGCGTAGTTGATCAGAGTGGGAAGAGTCCAGATCAGGATGGCTGCCAGGACCGCTGATGCAGCGATTCCCAGAACTTTTCCTGGTGAGAGCTTGTCCTTGGCGCCGTCGGCGATGATGAGCCACGTCGCGACCGCACCTAGGCAGATCAGAGCTGCCACACGGGTCATCGACGTAGCGCGGTAGAGGATATCGGTCAGGCTGGAACTCATGGTCTTCTCCGATCACTCAGTTCTGGGTGGCGGGCGGTATGGGCGCCGTGCTCGAGGTCGTGGTGCTGGGGCTGGCGGCTTGTGTGCCGAGGCCGGGTCCGGCGAGCACGGTCAGCGGGTTGGCCAGTGCCGGGGTGGGGTCGATCGAGACGACCTGCCATTGCCCACCGTTTCGGTGCACCGTCAAGGGAAAGGCCAGCGACGCTGCGGTGTCGGTGCCGGAGGACTTGGGTGTGACGGTGGCCAGGACCTGCGCGGATGCCGAGTCGTTCCCACAGGAGGAGTCGGTGCTGCGCAGACGGGCGAGTTCGGCGCTGTGGAACGGCGGTGCGGTGAGCACGTTGATGCTGGCATCGATGCTGATGTAGCGGGCGATATCACCCGAGCCGGTGAGGAATGCGGTGAGAAACCCTGAAACAACCTGGGCGAGTGGGGTTTCACCGGTGCACTCGGTGGTGTAGGCGAACTCGAGGTCTCGGCCCACACCGGGTGGGTTGACGACAGCGGGCAGGGCCAACGCGCGCAGCCGCCCGCGTGCCGCGGCGACGCCCACTCGGTAGTAGACGCGGGAATCGTTGGCGGTGGTTGTCCGGTTGGTGCGGACCGAGACGGTGACCGCCCAGATGTCGAGTTCGGCGGTGGTGATGGTGCGGGCGGAGTACATGACCAGCGGATCGCTGACCTGCAACCCGGCCGCTGGCAATTGCAGCTGCTGGTCCTGCGGCAGAAAGTCGTTGAGCTTGTCTCGTTGGCTGGCAGGTGTGCTGAGGTAGGTGAGCACGAATTGCTGGGCGAAGGCGCCGACGAGTTGGGCTTGGCCGGTGGTGATGTCGGGCGGTTCGTAGATGACCGGTTCCGGCTCGGTGTCGAAGACTTCGAGGATGGCGTGGCCTCCGCCCAGGGTGGCCAGGACCGCGAGTGTGATCATGAGCAGGGTGTCGCGTCGGCGGCGCACCTTCATCCGGCGCAGTAGTTCGCTGCCGGTTTCGTGAATCTGGTGATTCGCTGTGCGCATTCTCGAAATGCTAGGGAGCGACCGATCAGGCGGGGTTGGCAACTATTCCCACCGGTGGGAGAGTCGTCAGCTCGCGCAGTCGCGGGCCAGGATCTCTCGGAGTTGGGCTTCGTATCCGACCTGCTGTCGTTCGGCGAACGCGTCGAGGCCGGGCGGTAGCACAGTGGTGGCCGTCCTGGATTCGCTTGGTGCGCAGGCTAGTTGAGCCAGGGCCAGGTGATGGTGCGGGAAGCCCGGGTGGGGGTAGAGAACCATCTGTGTCGGTGTGTAGTCGCCGCGGTAGGTGAGAGTGCGGATCGACAGGCTCGCGCTGTCGGTGAGGCGCAGTTGGTGGCAGACCGCGCTCAGCTGGGCGCGGTCGTGAGGGTGGAAGACGTCGACGGGATGGTAGAGGCAGTCCCAGCGCATCCACGGTGCGGGGTCGGTGAGCCAGTGGGCGATGCTGGTGCGTTCGAGCTGGATCAAGGCCAGATGGGTGCCAGCGCGACGGTGAGCTTCACGAAGCCCCACGCTGTCGACCGGTGTGCGGGCGGCGGGAGTGCTGGTGGAGGTGGTGACGTCTTCGATCAACCACCACGCGCCGCGGCCTTTGTCGTCGACCCGGGTGCGCACGGAGATACGCCACCGGCCTGTGCGGCCGCGTCGGTCGAGTGTGCCGGCCTCGAACTGCAGTTTGCCGCCGTTGTCGGGGTCGTAGAGCAGGTCCAGCAGCTCGGCGTGCTGGTCGAACACCGAGATTCGTTGGAACAGTTCGGCGATGGACACGGTGGGCAGGTAGGTTTCGGCGCCCGCGCCGCACAGCTGCGTGATGGTATCGGGTTGCAGGACGGTCTGGGTGTCGAGGTTCCAGATGACCCCGACCGCGGGTCGCGGTGTGGGGACCGAGATGTTGGCGGGTCCGAGCCAGAGGCGGACGGCGTGCACATCGCCGCGGGGCCCGAACACAGGCCGGGTGAGCAGGCGGTAGCGTCCGGAGTTGGTGGGCACCGTCAGGTCGGTGCCGGCGCCGCGTTGTCTGGCTGTGCGGACGGTGTCCGCCAGGTCGCGGGTGGTGAGACTGTCGTAGCACGCGGGTGATTTCGACAGCAACCGTTGCAGGACACGTTGCCAGCTGGCGAAGTTGCGGGGGGTGTCGCCCACCGACGCCACCGAGACAATGTCGGGGGCCAGTGTCTCCAGAGTCAGCCATGGGATCACTAGGGTGCTTCTCTCGTCGCCTGAAGCCTGGACGGCTCTCCTCGACTACCGAAAGAAGCGAGCCTTTTGTTAATGTACCGTTGCATAACGGTTCATTCAAGGTGATCTCAGAAGTTGGGGCGGGCTCGTTGCTGGGTGGCCAGGGCCAGCAGGCCCGCGCCGATGAGAATCGCGTTGTCGCCCAGATCCGAACCGACGACGCGCAGGCCGGGCAGATAGCCCAGGCGTGCGTGGTCGGAGACCGCCCGGCGCATGGGAATCCACAGAGCTGGGCCCGCGCCGGCCATATTTCCGCCGACGATGACCAGGTCGACGTCGAGCAGCGCGGCGACCGAGGCGATCGCCCGCCCGAGCGCGGTGCCCGCGCGTTCGAGGGTGCTGACGGCGGTTTCCTCCCCGATGTAGCCGGAGGTGATGAGTGCCTTCCCGTCGTTTCCCGACCATCCGCGTGCGCGTGCCCAGCGCAGCATGGCGGTGCCGCCCGCGACGGCTTCGAGGCATCCGTGTCCGCCGCATTCGCAGACATCGTCGAACCCGGGCACGAGGACGTGGCCGATGTTGCCGGCGTTGCCGGTCCGTCCGACCAGGGCCAGCCCGCCGATGGTGATGCCACCGGTGATCCGTGACGTGACATTGATCGTCACCGAGTCGGGCACGTCGCGGGCGGCGCCGAATTGGCGTTCGGCCATGGCCAGGCAGACACCGTCGAGGGTGAGCAGCACGACCGCGTGGGGGAACAGTTCCTTGACCGCCTTCTCGATGGCGAACCCGGCGCGCCATTCGGGGATGGCGTTCGAGGCGATCACGCCGGCGGTCATGTCGATCGGTCCGGAGGCGGCGATGCCGACTGCCAGCACTCGGTCGGTGCCGGCTACCTCGAGTAGCAGGTCGCGGCAGTGGTCCCAGGCGGAGTGCGCGGGTGTGGGTATCTCGCGGGTGTCCTGTGCGCCTGCGGTTTCACTGATACGGCCGGCGGCGAATCGGGTGGGACCGATTTCGAGTGCCAGGATCGTCATCAATCCTCATTCGTCGCGGATGTGGTGGGTTTCGTGTGTTCAGCAGGCCTCGATGCCGGGGATCTGTCGTCCGAGGATGATGCGGCGAGCGGGCGCGCGCAGCGCGCTCTCGGCGTGGACGGGGTCGCCCCCGGTGCGGATGATGCGCAACGGGCGGCGCGTTTCGCTGGGTGCGCCTCGGTAGCGATCAAGATTGTCGATTGCCTTGCCGGAGTTGTCGTAGCCGACCCCGGCCCAGATCATGGCCCGCGGGCCGTCGCCGCGGGCGGCGAGTGTTTCGACGAGATCCTGGCAGCCCTGCAGCAACGGGCATTCCAGGCATATTCGGACTGCCAGGCGCCAGACGTCGGGCGATCCGGTATCCAGATCCCAGGTATCGGGTTGATCAGCGCAGGGTGGGCGCCGTACTTCGCGGCGGGGCGTGGACGGAACCTCTACCGTCTCTGGTGCGCCCGCATCCAACCACCGACTCCGTGTGTTCATTGCCATCTCCGGGGTACCTGGGCGCGCACCGCGATGGCGCGCCCATGTTTGAGCCTTCGTCAGGGCTGCTCAACAGTCCCCGGAAACCCCAGCCGACTAGCTGGTACTCGGACGGTATCCCATCGCCGAACGTACTTCAATACTTTGTGCCGTTATTCAACGGGTCATTGCATCATGAACCGCTGGACGTGGGTTCAAATCGGGTTACTGTAGGAGGTATGGCGGGAGAGTCGGAGTACACCATCGACGATCTGGCCCGTGCCGCGGAGACCACAGTACGCAGCATCCGCGTCTACCACGAGCGAGGACTGCTGCCATCGCCCGAGGTCCGGGGCCGGATCGGCTACTACAACCCCAATCATCTGGATCGATTGCAGACCATCGGGCGGCTGCTCGGACGAGGCATGCGGCTCAACGGAATTCGTGAACTGCTCGACGCCTGGGATCGCGGGGATGGCCTGGGTGAGGTCCTGGGAGTCAATGGCGCTGAACAAGTACCGCCCGTTCCAGCCCTAACCATCGAGGTCCCACCAGTGATGACCGACCGAGCCGCACCACCGGTGCCATCGGCGTGGACGCTCGCACCGTGGTGCGTGGAACTGTCGGGGCGGCTGACCGCGGCCGGGGTCGACCCCGCCGACGCGCAGCGCCTGCTCCAGCAACTGGCAGCCGACTGCGCCCGACTGACCGAACAACACGCGAACACGCTGTTGCGAGGGCTGATCGGACTCGATTTAGGGCGGCCACCGCGCTCGGCCTCCGAGCACGTGCGTCTTGAGACCGACTTGGCCACCGCCCGGCTCGTGGTGGCGCGAGCGGCATCGGAGCTGATCGAGCGGGCGATCGAGCGCTACTGCGAGGCACTGTCGTCCGAATCGGGGGTCGTGAGGCCTCCTGACCTCCCACTGCCGGTAAGTCCTCGCCGACGGGATGAGCCGAGAAGTTGCTAGTGTCACCGCCTCGTTGAGGGTTCGTTCATCGCGAGCCGAGTCAGCATTTTCAGGCGGTGCGCATGTATAGGTCGATTCCCCACGATCCCTGGCTTCGGATCGACAGGTTTCCCGCACCAGAAGAAGACTTGCTGGCACACGTCGACGCCTTCGTGGCAGGGATGCGCGCCGAAGCTCCCGTGGTGCTGGGGTTTCCCGCGAACCTGAACTTCAGCTACAGCCACGTCGCCGGACTACTCGACATCCTCGTGAACAACGTGGGCGATCCGACCAGCAACGACAAGTCGGCCGTCGGCGCCAAACACATGGAACTCGCGGTGGTGGAGTACATGGCCGAGCTCGCCAATGCCGACCCGGTTCAAACCTACGGCTATCTCGCCGGCGGCGGCAGCGAAGCCAACCAGTTCGGGCTCGATCGGGGATGCACCATGCTGCCGGAGGCGGCGATCTACTGCAGTCGGGCGGCGCACTACTCGATCCGCAAGAGCGCCCGTCTGATGCGGCGAG
Source organism: Nocardia acididurans (assembly GCF_016741815.1). Taxonomy (GTDB): domain Bacteria; phylum Actinomycetota; class Actinomycetes; order Mycobacteriales; family Mycobacteriaceae; genus Nocardia; species Nocardia acididurans. Next base: position 24,993 of record NZ_JAERRJ010000019.1, on the reverse strand, counting down.
AGCTGGTTGTACTCGACGCCGACGAGTACGGCCGTATGGACATCGAGCAGCTCCATCGGGTGTGCCGACGTGATCACGGACGCGGCGCGGTGGTCCTCGCAACGGTCGGCACTACGATGACGGGCGCGACCGACGACGTGGACGCGATCGCCGAAGCCGCGGCCCCGGCGGGCGAGGTGTACGTGCACCTCGACGCCGCACTGGGCGGTCTGATCGCTCCGTTCACTCAGGAACGTGACCGATGGGGTTTCGCGAATCCCGCGGTGGGCAGTGTGGCCGTGAGCATGCACAAGGCGCTGGGAATGCCTGTTCCATGCGCAGTGGCGTTGTGCCGATGGGACCTGGCACAGGCCCAGATCCAAGGGGAGTACGTCAACGCCACCGACGCGACCCTGAGCTGCTCACGTAACGGACTGGCAAGCGTGCTGGTGTGGTACGCGTTGGCACGCAAGGGAACCGCAGGTCTGGCCCGCAACGCCTGGCGTGCTCTCGATCTGGCGCAGTATGCTGCGGACCGATTCCACGAGATCGGGATGAACCCACTGCTGAACCCGTTGTCGGTCGTGGTCGTGTTCGACCGTCCCTCCGAATGGGTGTGTCGCCGTTTCCATTTGGCGACCGAAGGCGCACGGGCCCACATCGTCACCGTAGGCCATGTGACGACCGCGATGATCGATGAGCTGTGCGAAGTCTTGGCCGCCGACGCCGAGGCGCGCCGGTTCGAGGTTCCAGGCCATCACCTGGTGTGACCGGCATCCGCCGGTTAGGGTGCTGCGGAGTGGGGCGCTCACCACCCGTTTCGCCCCATGTCGCTTGCCGTCCGCGGTCAGCGCGACCCCAGATCAATGATCGTGGTCTCGAGGGTGCGATGCCCGGGATTCCTCCCCGTGCACGACCCGTCGCGCCGGATACGACCAGTAAGACAATGCATTCTTCCGGGATGGGAGTTCTGGTCGCTTTTGCTGTTGTGCGGTGCCAAAGTCGCTGTGCGCCCCATCTCTTTCGCACCCTCCCTTCTCGCACGTGGGAACAATACGCCGCTGTTCAACGGTACGTTGATCGGGTACTGCCCTTCGCCCCGCTCGGGCCCACCGATGGAGTTCTCGATGTTCGCTCTCACGCATCGAATCCCTGACCTCAGCTCCTCGCGCCGTCCGCGCCGCGGTCGAAAACGGGCGGTGCTCCTGGGGATGATGCTGTTGTCCTTCGCATCGGGAGCGATTCAGCTCGACGCCGCCCCCGCGCGGGCACAGTCCCTGAGTGCCTGTCTGTGGGCGGGAGTATCGCACGACGAAGACAGAACGGTTCATGCTGGCGGATGGACCTTCCGATGCACGACGGATCATCGCGGGCGCGGTGAATGGTCGAACGAGGGCCGGACTGGACAGGCGAGCACCGTACCGAACCCGGGCGCGACCGGTAGTCCCTTGGGGCGCTTCAGCCGGGGCGCGCAACAGCCAGGAACCTCCTATCACGACTATTGCGTCGGTAGCCAGCTCATCGAAGGCACCGATCATGTCTACGAAGTCGTCACCGATAGCGCGGGTTCGGCAATGTGGAAGTACTCGAAGTCGATCAAACATTGGGATTTCGGGCTCGATCCGATTCCGTCGGCCACGTGGCGTTCTTCGGCCAACTGCTACGACGGAGTGCTCGGCTGAGCACTGCGCACGTCACCGAGTGGGGCAGATCCCGGTCGGTGGTCGAGAAGCATATGCGCACAAGGGATCTGAGCGGGGGTGAGGTGCGCTCCTACTCGTTCTCGTCGCTGGTTGCCGTTTCCGGCAGCGAGGTCGAACTCGCCGCCGCGACCGAACACGGCCAATCACTGTGCTACAGGTTCGGTCTTGACCGACGTGCGCGTGTGCCGGCACTTCTCTACCCCGAAAGTTATCTTGATGACCACGTACGAAATATCCATCGGCATGAGCCGGACTGGCTGGTCGACATCGCCTGGGCGGCTCTGACTTCGTGTCGGCGCGAGCAGTGCGCCACAACTGCCTATGCGTTACGGGCGGCGTATCGGCCCACCATCGACTCCGTGGCAGTCGTGGCCGACGATTCCCGGGGAGACCGTGTCGAATGGACCTTCAGGCGTGCTCCACAGAACCTGCGTGCCTGCTGGACGAATAACGCTGGGCACGAGACGGATTCGGCACTCCCCTATTGGTCGATCGACCTCGCCGAGCTGATCTTCGAATCAGATTGCATTCCGTTGCTGATGCCGCATCGACTGTGGCAGCAGCGACATCGAAGCTGTCGCCCCCGACGTTGAGTGGTGCCTGTTGGGGATGTTTCTGCCGTCTGACAGTGATGCGACACTCCGGTGCTCCCAACGGGGCACCGTTGGTCTTCACCACTTCGGAGTGGTCCGTATTTATCGAGCGCGTACGGAAGCGGCGAGTTCACCCGAGCCTGCCTGAGGGAGTCGAGCAGCGAGGGTGGTGCGCCCCTGCCGGAGAGCATGATGGACAGGTCATTGCGGTGACCGACCCTCTGAACGGCGACCCTATCCCTCTGCGCTTCGTTCCGTCACAGTGACGGACCTGTGGGTTGGAGCTTGTCCGGCAGTTTCGAGGCGTTCGGTGATTGACTGGCCTGCCCTCCCCCGGCTGATGGCTTTCACGAAGAGGAGGGCAAGGCGGTCAACCTCTGCCATCGATCAGTCGGCGCTTTCCTCACCGTCGTCGATGCGGTCGGCATCGTTACTGAGGCTTGCGATTTCGTCGGCGAGGTAGAACTTGAGCGCTTGGTCCACCAACGCACTGCGGCTACCGGTGTGCCATTCTTCGGCGAGCAGGTCCAGGGACTCGATGTCGGTTGCGATAATGCCGGCAAGGGGGATCTTGACCGGCGGCTCGGTGTGGCGACGGCGGCGCGGGCGCGTGTGGTCGACGCGTTGGAACAATCGCCCCTTGGGCTTCGCGGTGGCCTCGCGCGAGAAATGTTCTCGCAGTTCGGTTTCGAACTCCTCGATCGCATCGAGAACAACCTCACCGTAGCTGCGTCCACGCCCACGATGCGACTTCTCGCTGTGGGTCAGTTGCCGAAGTGCTTCGGCGACGACAGCGGCGACGTGGGCCTCGTGGATCGGATTGGCGCGCTGCGAACGTGCAGGTTGGCGAGATCGCTTGGGTGCCTCCGTGTTCGGCGCCGCTGCTTTGGCGGCCGCCCTACGGGCGGGCTTGGGCGCGGGTGCAACAGGTGCCTGTGCGTCGGTGACTGCCGCAGTGGGCGGGACCGCCTGGATCGGCGGGGTGGTCGTGACCGGCGGCGGCGAAGGGGGCAACAGATCGTCGATGTCCCCGAGGTCGTCGTCCTTGAAGGCGCCTCGCCTGCTCATTTACACCGCCTCCTTCGCGCGTTCGCCCGCAGCCAGGCGAACCAGTACCTCTTTGGTCAGTTTCGAGTAGTCGGTGGCCAGCGGCTCTGGATCTCGTGACCACTTCTTTGCCGGTGTCTCGTCGGATTCGCCGCCTTCTCCAGGGCGTGGCGGGGTGTAGGCGATCAACTCCTCCGGGGTGAGGTGGAAGGCTCGCGCGTCGAGCGCAGTGGCCTTGTCCTGCCGGATGAAGTTCTTGAACGGCTCGATCCCGGTGCCCTCCAGCAGATCCATGATCTTGCCGAGAGTGTCCTCGTTACGGCGGATCGCACGCGGATTGCAGTCGAACAGGATCATGCCCATGAGCTCGACCAGTGCGCCATTCTTGCGGGCCCACAGATAGCGACGTGCCAGCAGTTCGGCACCGTCTATGCTGCCGTCGTCTTCCTTTGTCGGAACGATCAGCCAACTGACTACTTGCAAAAGCAGATCCAGAACGCCGCGGTCGCCCGGGCCCGAGTCGATCAGCACCAGGTCGTAGCTTCCGCTGTCTATGAGCGCTTCGAGTGCATTGAGCAGATTCTGGCGAGGGTCGATGCCGTGCTGCTCGGCATTGGCCACGACAGTGCCGGCCATCGCGAGAAGCTTTCCGCCGCAGACGACGTCGAGCCCCTCCCGGACGTCGTAAACAGGCTCGAGCGCTGACCCGTACTGCAGAGTCATGGCCAGGGACCGGCCTTCGTCGGAATTCTTGACCCCCAGGTCTCGGATGGTGCAGTTGCCCTGCTGATCCGCGTCGACCACAAGCACTCGCTTGCCGCGTCGCGCGACCGCCACAGCGATCGCCGCGACGATCGACGACTTGCCCACTCCCCCTTTCTGGTTGGCAACCAGAATGGTTCGTCTCACGGCTCGGAGACCGGGCAGCAAACGCGTACTTGTCACGCCGGGGACAGTACCCGAGCCATCACCGTCGCAACAACCACCAACGAGGGGTGTGTCGCGCCACGAATGCCTCCCTCCCGACATGCCCGGAGGAGATCCAATCACACGATGCCGCAACAGTTCCTCGGACGGCTCATTGGAGTGGTGCTTGGTGCGGCGTGCCCTGCGTGGAGATGACTCGCAGTGAAAGCGGAGGTACCAAAGCACGTTGGCAGTGTCGGTTGCTACAGCGTACCGAGTAGCTGAGATTGAACAGGTGCACGTCTCGTGTCTATGACTTTCGAAACGCCGTGTCGGACAGTCCTCTCCACGATCTCGTCGGTGATAGACGAAAAGCCGCTGCAGCGGTGCTGATGCCTGATCTCGTGGTCGGTTACTCGAAGGACATTTTGCAGCAGCCGTGATGCGCTCCTACGGAGCGACCTCGTCGCTGTCGTCAAAGTGTCCGGTTGGTAGGTCTCGCGGCCGAGCGCAAAACTGTGCATGCGGGATGGCGTTGAAACTGTATGCGAGCGTTTCGTGCGTACTAGCGGATGCACAGTCGTGCTTCGGCTAGCAATCGAGTACGTGAGGACGGTCATCGGAGGCGTACCACCCACGATGTGGCGCTGGGGGGGAATGATGACGGTAAGTGCGGTCCACGCCGCGGACATGTAGTCGGCCAGGGAAGGCGTGTGTCTGTCGACATGAGAAGCGGTGATGTGACCGACTGTGTTTCGGGGAAACTGCACTGCGATTTGGATTGGATTGGCTGGTGTCGAAGAAGTTGCAGCCGTTAGTGCGTAGCGTTTGGGCGGTCCGTAGATGGGTGACGATGTCTCGCCAGAGGGTTCGTGTGACCCCCTGTGTTCGATTCGAAGGTGGAGCATCGCAGGTGTCGAGCAAGAGCGGCTCTGTGCTGCAAGCCTAACGACCAAAAGTAGAGTCGTCCCACACTTCCGAACGCAAGCATTGAACATTGCAGCATTCATTGCAGTTGATTGCACTTGTCGGAAGGTTGCGTAATGGGGCTGATGCGCAGTCGTTCTTGTAGACATGGGAGGTGGTTTGAAATCGGTCGCAGGAACGCTCAAGTGAGGGCTACTGTGACGCACAACATGCCGGTTCCTGCCCGGTGTCATTTGCACAGGCGTCCCACGCCTCACCTCCCAGGGCGTCCATCTTGCTGCTTGTAGTGTCGTGCGTAACGTCGTACACTTTGTCGCATCATCAGTCCCATACGTTGTCGTGCGTAAGACGTTATCTGTGGAGTATCGCACGGCTCGACTAATGGCGAGACTTGCTTCAAAGCAGTATCGTCCCAGTTCAAACGCGGTTTCTGGTCCGTTCATTGGGTGAAGCGGAGCAGGCTTGCGGAGTGAGCGAGAAGCTGCCAAGAGGGCGATTTGAGCGCCTCGACCAGGTGATCTAGGTTCCACAACCCTCCTTGGGAATCGATGCTTTGGTAGAGATTGAGCGGTGTTCGCAGGGCTGATTCTAACGGTCCCGTAGTGAGGTAGGCGACAAGACTCTGCTGGGTATTGAGCGTGCCCCGGCCATCGTCGGCCGATGCTCAGTACCACTCCCGCGTGGGGTCGTCCAGCCCGTGAATATGGATTCAGATTGTGGTTCCGGTCGGTTACGAAACCATTCGGGTCCGGGCCCTGATCCTCCTCGGAAGGAATGGTCTTGCCGGCGCAGCTGGGTGGCGGTTATCGACTCAAGGTGTTGCGGGCGCGCCAGATCTGCACGCGCGCATCGGATGTCGTCATTGACTAGACGAGACATCACATGCGATCCGCCGAGGCAGTGCAAATCGTGGTGTAGGGGAGGTCGCCGATGGGTTGTGGAGACGCCACGCTCCGTGGCTGCCATCAGAGTTCGGATGGGCGCAGATGGTGGATGTGCGGTCTGGAAGAGGGCACGTGGATTCGGTAGTCGACGGCTGGTTCCTAGCTGCGGTTCTTTCGCACTCCCGTAGGGCGATTGCCTTGATCGTCCGAGTCTTGAGGTGTCGGTGGGGTGTGCGAATCACGGATAGCCGAATGCGCTGCGAGAAGTAGTTGTCCGGCCACGAGACTCTCGGCCTGCCGTGGGCCGCGCTGGTAAAGAACGGGCCCGCGAGTGTCGCGTGCCACTCGATAGAGCTCTGTCAGTGCCGCCCGTTGCCCGGCGGGATCGATCGCACGGCCGCTGCCGGTCGGGACCTGTCGTTGTGTGATGCCCCAGTGCCAGTCGTGTGCTGTTTCAGGGCTTGTCATCTTTGCCGGCGCTGAGTTTCGAACACACCGACTGCGGAGGTCTGGCTTCGTAATCGCTCCTGCTGACCAAGTGGCAGGGACTGTCGTGGACTGTGCGGGCTAGCGGCGAGATGTGAGAGCGGCGACCTCGGGGGCATGGTGAGCCAGGGGAACCACGGCCGGGGTCCCGAATGAGGTTGCTCTTGTTCTCGCTCACTTGATTGATCGCGTCGCGTTTGGTGCCCCGTGTGTCCGGACGACTGCGGCGCAGTTCTGCGGTGCGTGTGGTCGAGAGTGGGTGCGACAGGTTTGGGAATGTCGGTTCGTCGAGGGGCAAGAACTCGGCCCTGAGGAGGATTCTGTCGGACGCCGACGATCGCGATCCGCCGCAACCAATCGGATTCGCTATCCGATTGCTGAAATGAGCTGCGATCGGACCGAACCCGGCCCGAAATGACTGAATTGCACCAGCGAAAGAGGTGGGAAACGCCAGAATGGGCCCCATTTCGCCTCCTGGCCCACGATCGCCCAATCCCTAGCCCCGGGTTCGATTTCGCCGCAAAATCCCGTCTGCGTGGCAATGGACTGGGTCATACGCTTTGACCAGTGCGAATGCAGTCGACCTGCCGGGTCGGGGTTCGGGATCGGAGTTCTGAGCCCGAACCTGGCGACGGGGGAGGGGATCCAGGACCGAAATGATGCCCAACCCGACGAAGCTGAGCCAGCGATCTCGGTCGGCGTCCTGTGGAAGCCCCGTCCATGCGCGCGCCCGTGCCCTCTCGCCACGACCCGCAGCTGCGGGATCGTCGAAGGCCTGCTCCAGTTCTTCGGGTGTCACTCCGGTGAAGTCGATAACGATGCCCATGAGTCTCTTGCTGGTCGATCGTCGCGACTGCCCGCCGACGGGGAGCTGTTGCCGACGGTGACGGGAGGTTCGGGATTGCGGTGATCGACCTCCTTCCCTGCGCTGGGGAACCCGGGTGCAGGATCGCTTTCTCCCGTGTCGGTCAGTGCGCCGCAGGCTGGCACCAACCACCGCAACCTGAAGCTTCCTGCACGCTGGATCCGGATAAAGATGCAGGTCAAGCCTTATTATTGCCCAAAGGTCGCGGTTGCAAGTGTGTGAGCCGTGGCGGACGAGAAGCCCGTAGTCGGACCCGCTGAGGTCAACTCAGATTGACGCAACCCAGTTCCTCAACTTCCTTCAGGTTGCCTTCCGCTAAGGCGTATTAACGGAAGGCAATTGCCTCGAATCCCACGTGGGAACCGCTTTTCGGGATAGGATTCCGCTGGTGACCGCGACCGGATGTCGGCGGCCGCCGCTACGCTGCACCACATCAGCACGCCGTCCGGGCGAGAACCGTCACTGTGACAGCCGGGTCCGGGGAATCAGGGGAGAACACCGTGGCCGACCCGACCCACCGCGACCCGACCGCCCGGGGGATCGATCCCGACAGGCGGCCCACCGGGGTGCTCGCGCCGCCCGATCCCGGGGCGGCCGTCCGCGCGCTGCGCGCCACCACGGCGGGGGAGTCCGCATGACCGGCACCGGCGCCACGCCCCGCCGCCTCGACGGGCCCGACATGGGTGTCCTCAATATCACCTGGAGCCCCGGCACGGTGCACCTGCGCCTGGACCGTGAACAGGTGCTGGATTTGTCGCTGGAGGCCGCGGCCTGGCTCGCGGTCCAGGACCGGGTGTGCCTGCACGCCGCCCTCGAGCGGGATCCGACGGCCGCCAATGGGGGATTCGTGCGGGAACTGCTGACCGGTACCCCCCGCCCGCTCACCGACGCCGAATTCCAGGCGCTGACCGGCCCCGACGGGGCGGAGGACACCCGCGATGGCCGATGAACCACCACCGCATCCGCTGAGCGCCGCCACCGACGCCGCGCGGGCCGCCTACTGGCGACTCGAGGCGATCAACGAGGCCGAGAACGTGGTGGCCGACGCCCACGAAGCCGACCTGCTCGCCCGCACCGCGGCCGTGCGCGCCGAACTCGACGCCGCCCGGGCACGGCTCGCCGCGGCCGAGCGCGGCACCGACCCCGCCGAGCTCGCGGCCGCCCAGTACGCCGAGGACGCCGCCCTCACCACCTACCTGCGGGTGCTCGACGGCGCGATCAGCGAGCATCTGGCCCTGTTCACCGCCCACAGCCAGCGCCTGGACGAGCTGCTCGACGCGGACGAGCAGGCCACCACGGCCCGGCGGGCCGAACTCGACACCCTCACCGGCCGGGACCCCGACGACGAGGACCACGACCGGTGAGCCCGGAGCCAACGCAACCCATGCGGAAAGGCAGGTCGATGCCGCACGACAAGCCCACACACCCGGGTGACTGGTACTGCGACGGCTACGGAGCACCTCCGGCCGTCGCGGGAGCCTGGTGCTTCGTCGCCGAGCTCTACACCCGCACCTGTGCCGACCCGGCCGAATGCCACCGTCAGATGACCGCGGCCCGGCAGCGGGCCTACCGGATGACCAGCGAACGGGCCGCCGCCGGCGATCCGGTCGCCGTCGAGATGGCGAAGGACCTCGCCCGTCCCGAGCAGTTCCACGGCGGCGACGATCCCCTCGACCCGGAGACGGGCCGATGAGCCACCCGGCGCGGGCGGGGCGCAAGCGCACCCATTGGCCGGCCGCCCTGCGGGTGGTGCAGGAGGTAGTCGAACCCGACGACGACGAGCTCGACGCTCGAGTGGCCGCCTACGCCGAAGCGGCCGACGCCGACAATACGGTACGCACCTACCTGTGGGCATGGAATCGCTTCACCGACTGGTGCCAAACCCACGGCGCCACAGCGCTTCCCGCGAGCAGCAAGGTGGTCGACCGGTTCCTGGTCACCGCCGTCGAGGACCCTGTCTCGCCCGCAGGAAAGTCGTCCCTGGAGGTGTTACGCGCGGCGATCGCGTGGCAGCACGACATGGCCGGTCTGCCCGACCCCACCGACAACGCGAAGTCCAGGAAGGTCCGCGAGGGCCTGCGCAAGGCGATCGTCAAGAAAGGGGAGACCCTCACCCAGGCACCCGCCGCGACGCTCGACCACATCGAGGCCATGGTCGAAACCGCCCGCGCCGACGCACACACACTGCGTCAGCAGGTCTCGGCCCGCCGCGATATCGCGCTGATCCTGCTCGGCTACGACTTCGGACGCCGCGGCGACGAACTCGTCCGCCTCCAAATCGGCGACCTCACTGTGGTTCAGGACAACCCCGAGGGAAAACCGTTGCTGCGCATGCGGTTACGCGGGGGAAAGACCCACCAGACCGACACCGTCTACATGCACCGCCCCCGGGGCTCCCGCGACGGCCGCACCTGTACGTGGTGCGCGCTGGCGCGCTGGATCGCGGTGCTCGCGGTCGCCGACGACGCGGCCGCCGGAGCTCGTGGCCACGACGCCGAGGCCGTCACCGCCGCGGTCTCGATCGCGGTGCAGCGGCTGATACTCACCGACACCCGGGACGTCCGCGAACACTGCTGCCAGGGCGATTGGCTCGCACGGGCCCGATCGCGCGCGAGCCTGTTCCGCCCGCTGTCCAACGGCGGCTTCCCGCATGCCCCCGACCGGCCGCTGTCGGTACGCTCGTTCCGCTCGATCATCACCTCCCGCGGCAGGGCCGCGGACCGCGACGGCCTCAAAGGGCACTCGCTACGCGCCGGCGTCGCCACCGAACTGTTCGACCGGGGTGCCACCGTCGAGCAGGTCATGGCGATCACCGGGCACCGCAACCCCGCCTCCGCCCTGCGCTACGACCGCCGCCGCAACCAGCGCAGTGCCGAACTTGAGACTGGTCTCTAGTGGAATCTGTTGTGGTGTACCGGATTCCGGGCCTCGTGGGCGAGCATGGTCGCGAATGGCGGCATTTCGTGTGCTGGGCGGCGGCCGCCGAGCGGCCGTATCTGCCCGCCTCGGACGAGACCGTGCTCGCCTACTTGCGTGAACACCCTGGCACCGAGAAGACGCAGCGCGGGCGTGTCACCGCGCTGAACGCCGCGCACCGGCGTAAGAAGCTGCCGCTGCCGGGCGAGGCCGAAGCGGTGCGGCGGGCACTCAATCCCGCCCGCGCGCAACGACTTCAGCACCAGCGGGGGAGGGCCGACGCGATCATCGCCCGTCTGCCGGTAACCGGCTGGCCGGACGCGCTGACCGGCAGACGCGACGCGGTCATCCTGCTGCTGGCCACCAGCGGGCTGTCCTATCCCCAGATCGCGGGCCTGCGCCAGGCCGATGTCACCCTCACCGCCGACGCGGTCACCATCGGTGCGCAGCCGCTGCTGAAGTTGGACGCGACCGGCACTGCGGGCTGTCCTGTGCGCGTGTTCGCGCGTTGGGCAGCCGTGCTCACCCACGCTCCGGCCGCGACCGGACATATCCACCTCGAACGCCTGCTCACCGCGGCCGCAGACTTCGCCGTCGACGAGCCGCAGCCGGAATCTTCTGTGCCGCGCCCGTTTCCCGCCGCCTACGCACGCCAGCCGCTGCTGTGCGATTTCGACGGGCGCGGCATGGCGTACGGGTACGTCGACGAGCTCGACCCGCTGTCGGCGGAGACCGTCGCCGACATCGCGCTCACGCACCTGCTCGCGCCACCACCTCCTGGCGAAGAGGACGACCTCGACACCGGCTGGCACGAACGCGGAATCGCGGCGCGGCGGCGGATGAAGGATGTCGGCGACGAACTCGACGTCCTGCTCGCCCGCATGGAGGCCATCGCCGACAGCGTCAGCTTTCCCCAGGACTGGTAACCACCATGGCCGCACGCACGCCCAAGGCCCTCGCTGCCTGGAAGGCTCTCAACGACCGCCAGCAGGGGACGCTCGCTGCGGTCTACAGTATCGAAGCCGAAAGAGAGGCCAGCCGGAAACGCCAGGCGGCGCAAGGCGACTGGGACGCCACCCCTGCCGCGATCTGGCGGCGCATCGACTTCGCTCACGATCCTTCCGACCGAAAGCTGTTCGGCTGGACGGAATTACAGATGCGGTTGTCCTTCCATGGATGGGACAACCAAGGGAACGGTGCGACCATGGCGGCCCTGGCTGACCGGGGACTGATCACCCGAGACCAGCGCGCCACCACCTTCGGGCGGATGCACACCGTCGCCCTCACGCGCGAGGGCCGCGCCGCCGCCCGCGCCGGCACCACCCTGCGCGCGGTTCCCGCGCCCAAAGCCGTGCTCAGTGCTCGCTCCTGGGAAGTGCTGGCCCAGTTGTGGGCCGCTGACCAGCGCGGCGAAGCCCTGCGATGGGGATACTCCAAGACGATCGAATTCGTACTGATCGACAAGCATGTGCCGCCGCTGGCCGCCCACGCCGGAGCGGACTATGTGATCACCGACCGCGGCCGTGACTTCTACCGCGAGCATTACGCCGCGCACGTCACCGCTCACCCCGATATCCGCGCCCCGCATCCCGACGGCGCGGCCGCCGACCCTTGGCCGGCGCGCGCGGACGACATCCTCACCCAGCACCGGCGGTACTACCAGGCGTTGTGCGAAGCCTGGAAACAAGCCGACACCGACCGCCGGACCGCGCAGGAGGAAGCCGAAACCGCCCCAGGCGATCCGGATCCGCTGCTGCCGGCGGACGTGGCCGCACAAGCCGCCGCCCGTCACCAGCTGTGGCGCGACACCGCCCGGCAACGCGCCGAAATCGCCGACGCCCATGCCCGACACCTGAGCACCCGTGCGGAGAGGGTCGCCCGCGCCTACGCGGTCGCCGCCTTGGCCGCTCACCGTGCGGCCGTCACCCGCGCGAACCCACTCGATCAGCTCACCGAGCCGGAACACACCGACGAATGGGACGAGCAGCGGCTCACGCCGCCACTCGAGACCGGCATCCATGCCATCGACTCCGAAGCCGACAAGCTGTTCGCCGCCGCGATCGGCAGACCCCGCCGCCGACGCGGACCCGCGCCCACACCCCGCCGACCACGGCTGATCACGGCCACCAGCACACCGACACCACCACCCGGCAGCGAACTCGCCGCGCTGGCACGGTTCCTGCACGAGCACACACGCGACGGCGTCCTGCTACGGCGTCTGCACCCCGGCTCCTGAGTGGGCGTCTCGGTTCCCGTGCCGTCGATACCGTCTCGGCGGCACGGGGGTGGCCGGCGTCAGGCCGGAACGCAATCGACCACGATCCGGGTCAGGAGAAGTTCCTCGTCGGGTGTTAGCGGCGCGCCGAACGACATCTCTACCATCGCCCGGCCGACGCGGATGAACACGAGATCGGTCGTGGTCGTGACCGGACGCCGCGCCGTGCCGTCGTCGGCGTCGATGTGGGAAGTCAGACGGAACGCCACGCTGTCGTCGCCGAGGCGCTGCCCCAGCGGCATCGGTTCGAGAGAATCGAAGGTGATCACAGCGCTGCGCATGGACCCCAGCGCGCAGTCGGCGTGTCGGCTGTCGCGCAGACGCGCTATGTAGAACTCAGCGTCCGCGCTGGTGTGGGCGAACGACACCATCGACGCGACAGGCGCGCCGCTCGCGGTCGTGAACGTGGACTTGGCCCAGGATCCGAACCGGCAGGGCGCAACCGTAGGACGTCCCAGCCGAGGCAGCGGAGTTCCGCTAATCCAGACCAGCGGATTATCTGGTTCCGGCTGGAGCCTGTTGATGGCAACCGGCTTCGAACTCCTCGGGTGAGGTCCTCCAGATGCTCTCGACGAACTGTGGCGGCACTGGGCCTCACGGGCCGGTTCTCGTGGGGTTCGGGTCTTGATTCTTCTCACGCCGTTCGCGAGGGCGTAACGAAATTGGTTGTGCTCGAAGACCTGCGCCAACCAGTGTGTTCCCCGCTCGCGGGCATGATATGGTCGCTGTTACGGGTATTTGTCGTGCCCGTGGAGCTCCAGCGATCACGCTGGGGCTCTTGCTGTTTCAGCACTCATAGCTTGGTCTTCAAGCCCTCGGCGCACCCCGCGCCGGGGGCTTTTTCGTGTTCGGAGGATGCCGATGCCCACCGTTGTTTCCGCACTGCAGTCACTCGCCGCCGCGAGTGTCTGGCCGTTGCTCATCTTTGTCTGCGCCTTCACGTTGGTGTCGATCATCGCGGTGTGCCGTGCCGAGAAGGCTGACGTGCCACAGGTTTTCGCGTCCTTCGCCCACGCATTCGGATTCCATTCGGCCAGCGGCACGGTAACCGATACTGAAGACACACCGTCAGACTCCGACACTGCAGAGATCGACCGAACCGCGGAGGGGCAGCCATGACATTCGACCGATCCCAGAACTTGGCGGCCAGCCACGCCACCATGGTGGGCAACGTCGCGGACTTCAGCGGAATCATGTTCCGGGCTGTCGAAACATTCGACTCCGAGCGCGACATCGACAATCGGATGCTACTGAGCTGTGTGATCGAGGAGCTGCGCCACCCCGACATCACTCTCGACGAGGCCCTGGAGCGTGCGTGCTACCGGTACGCCCGAACTGCCCGATGCCAGCGCGATGAGGATCACGATCGTGATGCGGTCGTCGAGCACTTCCAGGCCCTGCTTGCCGCGCTACGCGCCCCGACCGGTGCGCATTCACTACACGCGCACCGGAACTGGGCCCACGATCACGAGTTCCTCGAACTGGCCGGCCAGGCACTGAAACCCTTCCTCGGCATCAACGAGCGACCACTCATCCAGTGCCCGCACCATGGCTACACCGAACCCCTGGGCCAGCCGCTGTGCCAGGCATGTCCGTGCGAACTGCCGCTGCACCGGGGCCCAGGCCGGCCTGCACGATATTGCAGTCCGGCGTGCCGACAGCGCGCTGCCCGTCGTCGCGCAGCCCATACTGCATCCGCCGTGGGTGCGGTCGAACACGACTCCTGAACTACGTCCGCGCATCCGGTGTGACCGTGCACGAGCCCGATCGGGCCACGCCTACCCTGAAACGACATGACCCACGCAGAACGGTTCTCAGCGAAATGGCAAGTCTCGCAGACAGATACAGAAACAACATCGAACGCTCGAAGCGGATCGACCGCAGCACTCCCGAATCCGAGATCACCGACATCGGCAAGGAGATCGAGCTGTTGGACTACGAACTGCGCCACACCAGTCTGGAGCCGAGCGCACGCCGCGAACTGATCGAACTGAGCGGGGTGGCCACCGCCACGCTCGCACGCCAGGTGCACGCCGCGCGCAGCCCCCTCGTCATCGATCCCGCCCCCCAGCCGACACACCCCACACCACGCCCGCGAGGGAATGCGATCACCGAGGCCGCACACCGAAACAGAGATCGAGGCAGAGAACGGTAAACAGAACTTCGGTCGAGGAATCGGCCGCCTCGAACCACGCCGAGGATGCCGGTTCCGGTTTCCGAGAGCCCGCCGCCCAGTCCGATCCGGCCGCCGGGCAGCGACCAACTCGACCACGACGACGCGCGTGCGGTTTTGGATCTCGCTCGCGCCGACGGCGTTCCGCCGATGCCTCGACTCTGCCGCCGAGCCCGGTTGTCGTCAGTGTGACGAATCGCCTGCAGGGGAGAAGGTCCGGGTTCGCGGTGAGTTGCGGGGTTGTCGTGGCTACTGTGACGGGCAGACCAGTCGGTCAGGAGGTGGGGAGGTCGTCGAGCCGGACGTGCTGGCCGGGCCCGGTCTACCGACGTCGGCGGGACGAACTCTTGGGGCCAGGACAGTGCGCGGACACCGAGGCCGCCACCGGCATCCCTGACGCCGGTGGCACGGAATCACCTCTATGGATTGGCGTGCGCGGGAAGCACTCCGGCGAAGTGGGCTCGATCCGGATGATCTGCGCGAGCAGCTGCGAGTCACCTATGTGCGATATCTGATGTGGCGCAACGGATTCCTGCTTCCCGTTAGGTCGGGACCGCCCGGTACACACACGCCGCCGTAGCGGGCGCGCGGGCGTCATCTCGCCTGCAGGACAGCACGATCCGGCATCCGGAGTCTGACACAGGGCCGGGGGACCGGCCTTCGCACCGAGTAGGGGTCCGGTAGCAAGCATCAGGATCGAGACGCCCAGCAGTACCACCGACAGCGCGTACGCCAGATTCACCGGCACGACACCGGCAGCGATCGGCCGGAAGCGTTTGGTCGGATGCGCTCGGTCGGCCTCCACGTCGAGCGAGTCGTTCACCAGATAGATGCCCGAGGCCGCCAAACAGAACGCCACGAAAGCTATACCGATATACAGATCGCGGGTGAGGTCGGACAGAACGAAGGTGTCGGTACCCGGAATTGTGCCTGCGGCCAGGCGCGCGACTGTGCCGCCTAGGTGTGCCGGTCTAGACCATTCAGATCTGGGGTCTCGCCGGGCAGGCTTCCCAGCATTGACCGTTATGGGATAACTGCGATGGCTCATTATGTGGTGTGCCGCTGTACAGCGGCGTAGTTGACGTTGGTTGCGGGCGGCGTCGGATTCGACGACCGCCCGAGCCATCACCCAGCCGAGCGGAGCTGCATATGTCCATCAATTCGGTCCTCACATCGGTCCGACGCGTCCTCACATTCTCAGCTGGCGTTGCGATCGTGTCGGTGGGCGTCCTTTCGGCCTCGCCCTCTGTGGCTTTAGCCGACATAGGTGACGCCGATACGCATGGTGGGCATGGCGTCTCCCACGACCACGACCACGGCGATGGCTATCCCGGTCAACATGGACAGCGAGGTGGTGTCCCTCACGAGGGTGACGACCCTATCGAGGTAGCAGAGCATCGCCAGCAGCAGCGTGAGTACTTCGACCGCAATAGCCCGTCGCAACAGTCGGGCCCTGAAGGCGGTGCAGGGGGTCACAAGAGTTGGCGTGCTGTTCCGGGTACAGATGGAGGCAACTGGGTTGTCTGTCGACCGCAGGCGCTGTATTGCCGCTGAGGGGCGCCATTCGCAGAGGTAGGAGGGGCGCTGGTGGCCGCGGCTCGACGTGTTCGAAAACCGCGTTGGCCAGCGCCGACGGTCCGGGGACTGGACTGCACTGCGGACAGGAAGACTCCATGGTCGCGTTGTTCTTGACGTCGCTGCGAACGGGGCTGTTGCAGGGGCAGGTCACGCTGTCACCGATCCTGCAGCAGTCCCCGGTATCGGGCCGCCGACCTGGGTTGTGAGCCCCCGACCGTCACACTCATGGCACGCAAGCTCGAGGCATCTGGACACATCCGTCGTACGCCGGCAGCCTCCGACAAACGCGCCAGTGTCGTGGAACTCACCGAGAGCGGCCGAATTCTTACTGATCGAGTCAAAGAGATGTGGTGCGCGCTCGCCGAGGAAACCGTCACGGCCCTGCGGGAGGACAACATCGCGGACCTTCCTCACCTGCTCCACATCTTGACGGAGAATGTCGACCGCAGGCGGGCGCGCCGCTTGGAGCAAGGGGGGCAGATGGTTCGCGTTCGAACGGCGTGAGGACGTGATGCGGCCACGTTAGATTATAATATCACACTATGCGAATTTGCTTATGTATCAAGCAGCGCTTTCGACCACTCGATTGGGACTGCTGCATGGATAGGTGACAACTTGACCTGCCCCATCGTTTGGGTTCCAGTCGCAGTGGCTAACTGACAGCGTGGATGGTGTCGTTCTCGTAGCGTAGTTCGAACTCGATCGGGGTGCGGTAGCCGAGCGCGGAGTGGCGGCGCTGGCGGTTGTGGAAGATCTCGATGTAGTCGAAGATCGCGTTCGCCAGCTCGACTCGGGTCTTCCATTTCCGGCGGTTGAGCAGCTCGATCTGCATCGAGGACCAGAAGCTCTCCATCATCGCGTTGTCCAGCCCGTCACCGACGGACCCGAACGACGGCAGCAGACCTGCGGAGCGGACCTTGTCGCCGAAAACCCAAGAGGTGAACTGAGTTCCGTGGTCGGCATGCACGATCACGCCGGGTTCGGGGCGCCGGTTGCGGATCGCCATGTCCAGGGCGTTGACGACCAGGGTCGAGTCCTGTTTCGAATCGATCGACCAGCCCACGATCCGACGGCTGAACGCGTCGAGCACGGCGGCGCAGAACACCCACCCTTCCCGCGTCCGATGTTGCGTTATATCGGTGACCCACAACTCATTTGGGCGCAAGCGGTGGAATTTGCGGTTGACCAGATCGTCGGCAGTCGCGACACCGTGCAGGCGTTTGACCCGCACTGGGCCCGGCAGTCCGTCGATGCCGGCCTGGGTCATCAGGACCGACACCGTCCCGGGAGCAGACCCGCACCCGCATCGCGAGGGTGAGTTCGGCGTGGATCCGCCGATAGCCGTAGGTGCCGCGGGAGGCGACGTGGACCTCGCGGATCAGCCCGGTCAGCCACTGACGGCGCAACTGCGTGGGCGTGGCAGGGGTGCGTTTGTGCTTGTAGTAGTTCTGCCGGGCAACTCCGAGGATCCGGCAACACCTGTCCACCGGTGCCCCGGCGTCGACGAGACGGTCGATCACCGGGTAGAGCCTTTTGGGCGGGGCTTGTCCTCACCGAGGAACTTCGCGGCCTGCCGCACGATCGCCAGCTCACCCTCCAGCTCCCGAATCCGCCGCCGCGCAGCACGGAGTTCGGCCGACTCGGTCGAGGACTTGCCCGGTCGTAGACCGTGATCAATGTCGTCCTGGCGCAACCACTTCGACAGTGTCACCGGATGGATTCCCAGTTCGACGGCCGTCTGTTTCGCGGGTTTGCCCGCGCGCACCAGCGCGACCGCTCGCGCCCGGAACTCGGCAGGATAGGGACGTGGCATGGCGATCAGCCTCTCGTGAAGGCTGCCGGTTAGCCACCGAAACTGGAACCCGAGAGGTAGGGCAGGTCACACTGTCACCTGATCCTGCAGCAGTCCCTGGTGATAGTGCGGTACCTGGGGCATGTTCCTGCCGGACCCTGTAGTGATCGAGTTTCTGGCCGAGCAGCTCGAGATCGCGCGGATGCGTCGTGTGTGAAGTCCTACCTCGATCGCAAGCCCACGCGGTACGAGCACCAGGTCGAGATCATCCGCGCCTACGATCTGACGCCCTTCGCCGAGGTGGCGGCTTGGATCGCCGATCAGGCGTGGACGACCGGTGACGGCCCGAAAGCGCTCCTGCCGGGCATCGCCACCCTGGAACGCCTTGTCGTCGAAGGCAAGCAGGCCGCGGATCAGCGGGCTGTGGACCCACCTTGGCTGGACAGCTCACCGGCAAGGCAGCGGGAACCAACCATCGGGGGGTGGACCCGGGGCCTACCAGCATTGCCTGCTCCGCACCCGACCTAAAGAGGCACGGCTCAGCCCACATGATCAAGGGTCTCGCATCTTCGTCTTGGACTCCGGCGGCGGACTCAAGTACGCGCCGCAGGAGCAATCCGGGTGGCACGAAGACTACGCATCCTCATCACACACAGCCGCACATGAAACCCAGCGCCGCAACGCCGCCCACGATTCGCCAAACAGGGGTCATGAACCGTCACGGGTTTGGGGCCGCTTCTTCCTAGTGGAAGATGGTTCCCATCATGACGAAGCGTTACCCGCCCGAGGTTCGCGAGAAGGCCGTCCGTCTGGTCCTCGAGCGCCTCGATGAGTTCGAGTCCCCGTATGCCGCCGCCAAGGCGATCGGCCCGCTGGTCGACGTGCATTACGAGATGCTGCGGGTGTGGGTGAAAAAGGCGCTCACTCACGGCTCCCAGCCCAGCGCGAAGGGTTCGGTGGACCTGTCGGCGGCGGAGCGCGAGGAACTGGCGCGCTTGCGGAAAGAAAACCGAGATCTGAAGCAGGCCAACGAGATTCTGAAGTTGGCGTCGGCTTTTTTCGCGCGGGAACTCGACCCGCGACAGCGTTGATCGTCGGGTTCATCGACGAATACCGCAAGGTCTATGGCGTCGAGTCGGTCTGTCGTGCGCTCTCGGCGCACGGAATCCAGATCGCGCCGCGGACCTATCGCAAGGCCCGCCGCCGGCCACCCTCGGCCCGCGACATCGCGGATGCGCACGTGGAGAACGCATTACGTGATCTGCTGGGCCAGCCCGAGGAAATGTACGGGCGTCGGAAAATGACGCGCTATCTGCGCCGGAAAGGCCACCGGGTGGCCTTCTGCACCGTGGATCGGATCATGCGCGACCTCGGCATGAACGGGATCGTGCGTGGCCGCAAGCTGCGCACCACGATCGCAGCCAAGGACGGGATCCGCGCTGGCGACAAGCTCAACCGGGACTTCACCGCCCTCGCGCCGAACCGCGTGTGGGTCGCCGATTTCACCTATGTCTCGACCTGGACCGGGTGGGCGTATGTGGCGTTCGTGTTCGACGCCTACTCCCGCGCCATCGTTGGCTGGACCACCGCCGCCACGAAAACCACCGCGTTGGTGTCCAAGGCACTCAATATGGCCGTGTGGCGGCGTGATCATTACGGGCATCCGATCGAGCCCGGACTGATCCACCACAGCGACGCCGGGTCCCAAGCCGTATTCAACTGATCGTCGCAACACCTCGATCTTGGAGGTGTTGCATGGGAGCGGTTCGACGGTGGAAGGACGTTCGCGAGTATCGGGGCCAGATGCCCTCGCCTGGGCGACCGACGGTGGCCTGGCGTGAGGATCGAGTGAGTTTCTGGGCGGCGGTCGCGCGCGGGGCGATGACCGAGGATGCCGCTGCGGAAGCGGGGGTATCCTCACCGGTCGGGTTCCGGTGGTTCCGGCATGCTGGCGGCGTGAATCCTGCTCTGGCCCCGACGGTTTCGGGTCGGGATCTGTCCTCGGCCGAGCGTGAGGACATCGCGCTGTGGCGTGCGCAGGACGCGGGCGTGCGCGAGATCGCGCGGCGGCTCGGGCGGTCACCGTCGACGATCTCGCGGGAATTGCGCCGCAACGCCTCCACCCGCACCTACCGGCTGGAATACAAGGCGTCGACCGCGCAGTGGCATGCCGAACGCCGCGCCAGACGCCCCAAGACCGCGAAACTGGTCGTCAACGATCGGCTGCGCGAATACGTGCAGGACCGGCTCTCCGGGGTCGTCCGCGACGCCGACGGCCGCGTCGCAGCAGGACCGGCGGGACCGGAATGGAAGGGCCGCAACAAGCCGCATCGCGGCGATCGGGCGTGGGTGAGCGCATGGAGTCCCGAGCAGATCGCCAACCGGCTGAAACACGAATTCCCCGACGATGAATCGATGCGGCTGAGCCACGAGGCGATCTACCAGGCTCTCTATGTCGAATCCCGTGGCGGACTAGAACGTTCGCTCGTCGGATGTCTGCGCCGTGGCCGGGCGCTGCGAGTCCCGCGCGCCCGTGCCCGGCAGAAGGCGTGGGCGCATGTCACCACCGAAACATTGATCGCCAACCGGCCCAACGAGGTCGATGAGCGGGCGGTGGCTGGGCATTGGGAAGGCGATCTGGTGATCGGGCTACAGCGTTCGGCGATCGCAACCCTGGTCGAGCGGACCACCCGGTTCACGATGCTGATCCACCTGCCCCGCGAGGCCGGATACGGCACCATCGCACGCACCAAGAACGGGCCCGCCCTGGCCGGCTATGGCGCCGTCACCATGACCGATGCCCTCACCCGGACACTCAACCCGCTGCCACCGCAGTTGCGCCGGTCGCTGACCTGGGATCGGGGCAAGGAATTGTCCGACCATGCCCGGTTCACCGCCTGCACGGGCGTGAAGGTCTACTTCGCCGACCCGAAAAGTCCTTGGCAGCGCGGCACCAACGAGAACACGAATGGTCTTCTGCGGCAATACTTCCCGAAGGGATCCGATCTGTCTCGCTGGTCGGCGCGTGACATCGCAGCCGTCGCCCACACACTCAACAGCCGACCCCGCAAGATACTCGGCTGGAGGACCCCGGCCGAAGCCTTCACCGAACAGCTACGATCGCTCCAACCATCCGGTGTTGCGACGACCGATTGAATACGGCCAATACACCTCGGTGAAGTTCACTGAATCCCTTGCTCTGCAAGGACTCTCGGCGTCCATAGGTTCGGTCGGGGATGCCTATGACAACGCTCTGGCCGAGTCGATCATCGGGTTGTTCAAGACCGAGGTCGTCAACCGGCACGGCCCGTTCAAGACCCTCACCGAGGTCGAATTCGCGCTCATGGAATGGGCCGACTGGTACAACAACGCCCGCCTACACTCCCGGCTGGACTACCTGACCCCGGCCGAATACGAAGCCGCGTACTACTCTCAACAATCGCCACGCCGACCGGCGCTGGTCTGAAACAGAAGCCGGTCCCTTACCCGTGACGGTTCATCAGGTGGTCTCAGCCCCCTGGCGGGCTTAGCGCCGGATTCCGGACGGATGCGCCACTACCCCCGTATCGGTCTCGGGGGAGTCAGGACGTGAACGGCATCGCGATGACCGCCTCACATTCGAGACCATCGAGGCTTTCAGTCGCTGTTGACGCATTCCAGATCCCCCGTCCCCACAGCAGGCCGTGACCGGTGACGGGGGTGACGGGGACTACGGAGAAGTCCAGCCCGAGACTTGCAGGTGGAGAACGTGTCGTCGACGTGGCGCATGACTGCTGCCAGGCCCCGGTGAACTGCGGATGGCCGGGATGGCTCTCGATGACGGCCTGCACGAGCGGATGGTCTTCGGCGGCACGCAATGCCGGGACGAACCCAATGAGGAATCGTTTGGTTGGTTACGTTGCAAAGTGACGTAACCAACCAAACGAAAATAACCGAAAGATTGGTGGAGCTGCCAATCCTGACCTCCGATAAGTGAATGTTATCGGCGGCCAGAACCGGTTGGCCGGGAAAGAGCGCGCACGTGGTGCACGGAATCCCGGGCCGGTCCCGTATTTCGGTGGTGTGTGTGGGCGGGCCGATGGCGGGCAGTTCGGTCCGGGGGTGGCTTAATATCCTTTGGGGCAGTTTCGTCACGTGTCGTGGCCGGGCGCGTCTTCGGATCCGAGGCGAACCAGTCGTCGCTTTGATCAGCCAGCGCCGCAACAGGTGCAACCCGACCTCGGGTGTACAGCTCCGCTTGATCGACCAGCAGATGGAATCTGCTGGTCTGATCTCACCATCTCGCCATACCTGCGCCCCGGCCATGTTGTACCGAACCGTGACTTGCGTCGATTGCTTGAGCATCTCCAACACTGTCCACGTTCGCGACCCAGCGAACGAACGACACTCACGAATCCAGGCGCGACGCCCTCGACTGTCCCAGAGCAGGCAAAACCACCCATCGCAACTCAGCGTGGGCAGCCGCAAGTAGTCCTGCCGCGACCAGCGCCGCCCGCGCAGCCTGATGTCCCGCAAGCACGTACGCGCTTTCTCGGGCATCGACGATATGAAACCGCCCGTCTACGACATCTACCGCGGCCGCTACGCCGTTCAGCCCTTCAATCACCCCGCGAGTCAAGGCCTCGCCATAGCACTTCGGTACGCGAGATTCCGGTGCCGAGCACACCACGCTGACCGATCCCGGCGAGATGGGAGGTTCGAAGTCGAGTACGACATTCGCGTAGGGGCCACAGGCGTGTGCACCGGGTGCCACCACAACGTGAACACCCGCGACCGAAACGGGTAGGTCAACCATTGCCCGCACCCGACCGAATGGACTCCCCGCCGGCGGCCACCAGTCGCTCAGCTCGTGTGCAGCGCGAACATCGACGCAAGGTACTCGCTGACCGTCTGCCCCCGATGCGCAGGGCGATCACCTGACCGGATGGGATCGAGCACGATCTCCGACCGTGGGTTTGCGAAGTACGCCAGAGTCTGACGGGTTCGGTTGTCCGCCCCATTCCCTGTCGGATTACGAACCCTGTGCAGCGGGGCAGAGAGCCGCCCAGCTGTCCAGTCCTCCAGCATGCTTCCGATATTCACCAGCAATGCCCCTGCGGGAACCACCATCTCGGTCCATCTGCGGTCGGTGTGGAACTGCAGCCCCGTAGTGGGCTGGTCGGGATGGCCGGTGAGAATCGTCAGGCAGGAGCGATCTCGGTGCGGCCCGGCACGCAGCTGGTCGGTGACCGGTGTGAGGCCACCGGACTGCCTCGGATAGTTCAGCGCGACCACAAAAGCCAGACCACCAGCCATCGGGGCATCGAAGAAGTCCGCAGGTATCTCCAAGGCAGGGCACAAGATTCGCAGAATCGACGCCGTAAGCCCGTCCATCGTCGCCGCGTATTCAGCCAGGACCTCATCCATCCGCCGCACCAGATCATCGGCGTTGTCCGCCGTGTCGTTGCGGGGATGCTCCGCTGGCGCTCGCCCGAGTGCGTACCGCTCTTTGAGGTCTGCGGGCCGATGCGGCTCGTCGGTTGAACCACGTTCGGTCGCGATGCCTCGATACCCGAGGAAATGCCCCGGCGGCGGAACGAATCGTTCCTTGTCCTCTGCCGCGAGACCGAAGAACTCCGCTGTTGCGGCGTGCGCGCGAGCGACGACACTCAGCGGCGAAATCGGTTGAATAAGTACATAACCGGTCCTGCAAAGCAGATTCCGGATCTGTTGCGCTGCACCGTCGTCGACGCTCGAGGGCAAGTCGGCGACGACGGTGCGTGAGTTCAGAACCCGAGCCATTGGACCCGTCCTTCGGCTCGTGGACGGGGCGTCGGAGTGCTCAGTGGGTACCCGATCGGGATGATCCCGATCAACGGTCTGCCGGCCATACCGACGATCGTCGCGATCTCGGTGTTGAATGTGGCAAAACCGGTCCACGCGGTACCCAACCCCGCTTGGTGCGCGGCGAGCAGCAGATTCTGGATCGCGGCGCTGACTGACAGGACTTCAGGGCCGCCCTCGGCGTCGTGGCCCGCGAAAGCCAGCACGAGAACCGGTGCACCACCGAAAGCCTCGTGAAAGGTCACCACCTCCTCGGCGAGTGCCGGGTCATGCGCGAACTCGGCCTCGACCAGATGGCGGATCTGCGGCAGTGATGCAGCGACACGCGCCTGGATCTCGTTGCGGGCACTGCCCGCGGCGACAACGAACCGATATCCCTGCTGTCCACCCGCAGACGGTGCCCAGCACGCCAGATCGACCACCTCGACCAGGAGCGCCTTAGGTATCGGGGTCGACGCGAACTGCCGAACGGTGCGCCGTTCGCGAATAGCCTGTGTCAGTTCCACTGTCGCTCACCCCGCACCGTTCGCGATCGCTTCCCTGCCGGCGTGCGATCTGACTCCCCACCGGATGGTCAGATCGTTGTCGATACCGAACTGATCGAGTACTCGAGCGACGATGCGATCGACCACGTCGTCCAGACCGCGGGGGTGGTTGTAGAACGCGGGCATCGGCGGCACGATCGACACGCCGATATCGCTGAGTGTCAGCATGTTTCGCAGATGAATCGAGCTGAGGGGAGTCTCCCGAGGGACGAGGACGAGCTTGCGCTGCTCCTTCACCATCACATCGGCGGCCCGCGCGATCAGGTTGTCGGTAATCCCGTGCGCCAACGCGCAAGAGTGTTCATGCTGCACGGAATGATCACCATCCCGTCAGCAGGGAAGGAGCCCGACGAGACCGGTGCGGCCTGGTTGTTGTGCCGGTGGAAACTATCGGCGAGCTCCCGGACCTCGTCCACGGAGCACTGCGTCTCGATACGCAGCGTCCGTTCTGCCCACTGACTCATCACTAGATGCGACTCAATCCCCAAGTCCCGCAACGCT
>NZ_JAERRJ010000018.1 GCF_016741815.1 Nocardia acididurans | reverse complement strand
TTCGAAGCGACCGAGTCGATCGGTCGGGGTACGGGTAGGACGCGCGAGAGCCTTCGCGCGTGCTACCCGGGGTGTTCGGCCAAGCCCGCCAGGCGGGTGAGATCCGCCCGGAGGGCCTCGGTCCGGTCGTGGTGGGCCGGGTTGGTGAGCCAGATCAGGCGGTCGAACCAGACTGGGAGGGAATGGATTCGGTAGGTTTGGGTGATTCGGGTGGTGGTGGTGGGGGTGGGAGTCAGGGTGTAGCGCCACTCGGTGGTGTCGCCGTAGAGGCCGCCGTGGGTGGTCCAGGCCAGTTCTCGAGGTTCGTCCACGGTGGTGAAGGTGCAGGTGCGGCTCCAGCGTTGGATGCCGGATCTGCTCGTGCCGCGGAAGCGGACGCCGGGGGCGGCCTCGGTGGTGGCGTCGAGCCAGCGGGCGGAATGACATTCGTGGCTCCATTCGCCGATCCGGGTGACATCGGTGAGGATGTTCCAGATCTGTTGGGGCGAGGCGGATGTCGTCGTCTCGCAGGTGCCGCGCTGTTCCTCGCGTTTCCTCCACTTCTGCCATTGCCGGGCCTGGCCGTTGCGGGCGCGGACCAGCGGGTAGAGGTGCTGGCCCTCGGATTCGTGATGGTGTTCTTGGAAGCGCATCATCCACGCCAGATGGTCTGCCAGGTCGCGGCGCAGCGCGGAGTGCACTATGCCCATGACACGGGTGTCGGCAGGTCGGGCGGTGCCGGTGTGGGCGGTCATGATTCGCTCCCCTTGTGAATCGGCCTCGATCTCGACCGTAAGCCCGCGTGACCAGGCAGAACATCGGGCGATATACCCACTCGCGCCGACTCCCCCGCGGGCCGATGGGGCATTGTGTGTAGCACCCATCCGGCAGGCCGCACTGGCGCGGCTACTGCTGGCGACCGGCCCGGTCTTCGGGGAGCGGAGTGCCCTGACACAAGGCGCGGCCGGGGTGGTTGTGCGTCGGCACATTGCCGCCGTGCCCACCCGGGAACAGACTGTGATCCAGCGCATAATCGGTGGGTTGTCCCCGGTGCCGACGCTGGGGCGCGACGGGAGCCCTGTCCGCCGATCCCGGCATTCGCCCGCTACTGCGCCGATCCCACACCACCACTACCGGAGCGACAAGGAAGTCCTCGATGACATTGCGAGCACTGTGTTCAACGCTCACGCTGGCCGCCGCACTGCTGGTAACCGGAACGGGGCAGTCGTCCGCCGACACGGCCGGAGCCGAGTACGTCGCACTGGGTGACTCGGGGGCGGCGACCACGGGTGCGCAGAATCTCGATACCGGCGCGCCGCTCGTGTGCCTGCGGTCGACGACGAATACGCCGCGATTCGTGGCCGCGAGCCTGGGGCTGCGGCTGGATGACCGGTCGTGCAGTTCGGCGCGGATCCCGCATCTGACGACATCCCAATCAGCCGGTGTCGCACCGCAATTCGATGGGCTCGGACCTGGGACCAAGCTCGTGACGGTGCATATCGGCGCGAATGACGCGCAGTTCACCTCGCATATCGTGGGCTGTCAGGCTGCCGCGGTGAGTGGTGGGTGCGCGGGGCGGGGCGAGCGGTGGGATGCCGATATCGACGGGATCGCGGGGTCGTATGCCGCTGCGCTGCGGGAGATTTCACGGCGGGCACCGAACGCCACGGTGGTCGTCGACGGGTGGCCGCAGTACATGCGGGACGGGGGCTGCCCTGAGTTGCTCGGATTGGCCGCCGGGGATGCCGGGTTCATTCAGTCCAAGTTCGATCGGCTCAATACCGTGGTCGCGCGGGAGGCGGTGGCGCACGGCGCGATCTATGTCAGCACCCGGGAAGCCTCGGCCGGGCGGGATGCGTGCGCGCCCGCCGGGGTGCGCTGGATCGAACCCGTTGTGGCGACGCAGACGCTGCTGCCCTATCACCCGACGGTCGAGGGTATGCGCGGGGTCGCCGAGGTGATCGTGGCCGGGGTGCGCGCCGCGGATCGGTAGCCCGGAACAGGCGAACCCTCCTGCCGGGCAGGAGGGTTCGGTCGGCCGAATGTGAAAACGCCTGTCAGGCCAGGAGTTTGGTCTTCAGGGCGGTGATGTCGTCGGCGGAGAGCTTCAGGCCGTCGCGGACGTAGTTGTCGAAGCTGCCGTAGCTCTGGTTCGCCTGATCGAAGGCCGAGTCCAGTGCCGCCTTGGTGACGCCGTTCATCATGTCGCCGTCGGTGGCGTTGCGGTAGTAGTTGGACAGCAGGTAGTCGTAGGTGACGGTGTCGCGGTCGACGCCCAGGATGGTGAGCAGCACAGCGGCGGTCCAACCGGTGCGGTCCTTGCCCGCGGTGCAGTGGAACAGCACGCCGCCGGGGTTGTAGGCGATGTCGCGCAACACATTCGCGAACGCCTCGGATGCGCCGGGGGCGGTGATGAAGGCGCGGTAGAGGTCGGTGCCCGCCGAGAGGGTGGAGGCCATCACCTGCGGCGGGGCCTGGCCGATCACGTCGTCGTGGTACTCGGTCGCGCCCGCGGGGACCTTGTCGACGCCCAGGAGCTGCTGTTCGTAGCTGGTGCGCAGGTCGTGGACCGCACGCACGTTCAGGGACGTCAGCTCGGCCAGATCGGCGTCACCGGCCTTGCTGAGGTCGCCGGTGCGGAACACCAGGCCGGTGCGGACGGTGCGGCCGTCGGTGGTCTGGTAGCCGCCGGCGTCGCGGGCGTTGACCACGTTCCGCAGGCCCAGCGAGCGGTTGTCGGTGTTCACCACGACGCTGCTGGTGGCGGCGGGCGGGGCGGCGGCCAGGGCGGTCGCGGCGGGGCCGAATGCGGCGGACATTCCGACGGTCAGGACGACCACGGCACGGAAAGCGTGGGTACGGATCACTACCTACCTCGTCTCGTTTCGACGGGCCCGAATCGTGGCCGGGCCCGTCGAGTCAGCAGTCTTCAAGCAAACTACCGGACGTATGACCAGGTCGAGCGATCGCCCCGGTCAGGACGCGGTAGCCGGAGCCTCGAACCGAGACAGGGCAAGGAGCCGGGAGATGGCACGCAGGTACTTCTTCTTGTAGCCGCCATCCAACATCTCCGGCGTGAAGATCTGATCCAGCTTCGCGCCCGACACCGTCACCGGAATACCCGCGTCGTAGAGCCGGTCGGCGAGCACCACGACACGAAGCGCCACCGCCTGATTCGGCACCGGATGCACACCGCGGATGTAGACCGCGGAGACGCCGTTGATCAGCGCACCGTACCGCGACGGATGCAGCGTGCTCAGATGCTCGAGCAGCTGATCGAAATCGTCGAGCGTGGAACCCGGTGTGGCGGCGGCCCTTTCGACCAGCACGTCGGCCGCGGTCGGCTCGGGGGCGGGCGGCAGGTCGCGGTGCCGGTAGTCCGGGCCGTCCACGCGGATGGTCTCGAACAGCGAACCCAGCTTCTTGATCTCCCGCAGGAAGTCCTGCGCCGCGAACCGGCCCTCACCCAGCTGACCCGGCAGCGTATTCGAGGTGGCCACGATGGACACCCCGCGCGCGGTCAGCTCGGCCAGCAGCCGCGACACCAGCATGGTGTCGCCCGGATCGTCGAGCTCGAACTCGTCGATGCACAGCACGCTGTTGGCCGACAACCGCTCCACGGCATTGTTGAAGCCCAGCGCGCCAACCAGATTGGTGACCTCACCGAAGGTGCCGAAGGTCTTGGGCGAGGGCACGGAATGGAAGATCGAGGCCAGCAGGTGGGTCTTGCCCACACCGAAGCCGCCGTCCAGATACAGGCCGATACCGCTCACCGGCTTCTTCTTGCCGAACAGCGACTTCTTGTCCGCGGCCTTGCGCAGCTTGGTGACCGAGTTCGCGAACTCCTCGGCTTTCCGCACGGCCGCGGCCTGCGAGGGCTCCTTCGGGTCCGGGATATAGGACGCGAAGCTCACCTCGTCGAAGGTGGGCGGAGGAACCATCTGGGCCACGAGCTGGTCTGCCGGAACTTCCGGGTGGCGATCGACGAGGCGTTGTTGCACCGGTGCAGCCTACTGACGTGGTGTGATGACTTCTCATGCAGCGTATGCCGAATGCGATTCAGCTCACAGATCTGTCCCACGACGATCTGGTGACGCTCTACGCCTACCCGGTGGCGCCGGTGCGGCCGTGGATCCGGGTCAACTTCGTCACCAGCATCGACGGCGCGGTCACCCTCGACGGACGCTCCGGCGGCCTGGGCACACCCGCCGACAAGACCGTATTCCGGATACTGCGCGATCTGGCCGATGTGGTCGTGGTCGGGGCGGGCACCGCGCGCGCCGAGAATTACGGGGCGGCCCATACGGATTCGCAGTTGCGCACCCGCCTGTATCACCACGGCTTCGGCGGCGACCCGGACGGCGCGGCCCCGCGCATCGCCGTCGTCACCGCGAGCGCCGCCCTCGATCCCACCAGCAGGTTGTTCACCGACACCGGCGCGCGGCCCCTGGTGATCACCACCGCCGACGCGCCCGCCGACCGCAAACGGACCCTCGCCGACACGGGCGCGGAAGTCGTGGAGGCGGGCGAAACCTCGGTCACCCCGGCCGCTCTCATCAACGCACTCGCGGCCCGGAAGATGCGCCGCGTGCTGTGCGAGGGCGGGCCGAGCCTGTTCGGCGACCTCATCGCCGCACAGGCCGTCGACGAACTCTGCCTCACCGTCTCTCCCCTGCTGGTCGCGGGGACCGAGGGGCGAATCTCGGTGTCCCCCAACGCCGTGCCCACCCCCATGCACTGCCGCCATCTGCTCTTCGACGAAGACGGCACCATTCTGACGCGATGGGTCGCGAGTCACACCCACTGAATGAAAGCCGCCGCGATACCTGGCAGGCTGTAGCGCATGCGCTGGACTCGGGCCGCTCTGCTGGCGTCGACACTTTCGATCCTGGTGACCACCGGCTGTGGTGCCGGACCCTCCGATCGGCCCGCCGTGGCGGTGGAACGACCGCATCAGGGCGGCGTGGTCGCGCCCAGTACGACACCGGCCGAGGCGACGGTGCCCGATCCCGAAGTGCCCAAGACCGACCTGGCCTGGCGGGACTGCACGGTGCCGACCTTCAATCTGCTGGCCCTGGGCGCGCCGCCCGCCGGATTGATCCTGGAATGCGCCGAATACACCACGCAGGTGGACGCCGCAGGCACCGTCGCGGGCAACTTCCGCACCGCGGCACTGCGCGCCCGGACCGACAAGACACCGCTCGACGCACCGCCCCTGGTGCTCACCTCCGGCTCCGATCGGGCCTCCACCGGCACCCTCGCCGGACTCGCGGCCGGGCCGGGCGGCACCGCGGCGCTGGACGCGCGGCCCATCGTGGCCGTGGACCGGCGCGGCATCGGCAGCTCGCAGGCCGTCAACTGCATGACCACCGAGATCCGCCGCGACATGTCGGATCAGGCGCAATTCACGCGCGGCACAACCGATCCCGTCGACGCCGTGGCCAAGGTCAGCCAGGACGCCACCATCGCCTGCCTGGACTTCCTCACACCCGCGCAGAACACCTTCGACAACGCGCACGCCGCCGACGACATCGAACAGCTGCGGCGGCAGTGGCAGGTCGAGCACATCGCGCTGCTGGGCACCGGCAGCGGGGCCTCGGTCGCGCTCAGCTACGTGCGCAAGTACGGCGATCATCTGGCGCGGCTCGTACTGGATTCACCGCAGCCGGTCGGGCTCGACGCCATCGGGCGCGCCGAACAGCAGATCCGCGGCTCCGAGGCCGCGCTCACCGCGTTCGCACAACGCTGTGCGGCCCTGAACTGCGCGCTCGGCGGGGATCCGCGCACCGCCGTCATCGACCTGGTGAACCGGGCCGGCAAGGGCGAGTTCGGGGATCTGTCGGCCTCCGCGCTGGTGACCACGCTCAGCGGATTCCTCGGCGACCCGCGCATGCAGAACTCCCAGATCACCGAATTCGCCGACGCCCTCGCGGCACTCGGCCGCGGCGACCGCACCCGCATCGACCCGCTGGTCGTGCGGGAGGCCGCCGCCATCGCCAACGACGGCGCATTCGTCAACCGCTGCAGCGACTTCCAGCAGCCCGCCACCCCCGTGCGCGCCAAGGAGCTCGTGAATACCTGGGGCGCACAGTATCCCGTCTTCGGCAAGGTCGGAGCCATCGAACTCATGGCCTGCTCGGCCTGGCCCGCCGCCGCCACCGTGCCCGCGCTCAGCGGCACATTCGAGAAACCCGTGCTCGTCCTGGGCGGCAATGCCGACCCGGTGAGCGGGCCCGACGCCCGCCCGACCGTCACCGGCGCGCTCGGCACCGTCGGCGCGCGCACCGCCACCGTCGTCTGGCAGGGGTGGGGCCATCCCACCTACGCGCACTCCGGATGCGCGCAGCAGGCCGTCAACGACTATCTGAAGGACAAGAAGCTGCCCGCCGACGGCACGGCCTGCCCGGCATGAAATCGTGGAAGCGCGCTTGAACACCGTGGGTCGCCGCACCCCTGACGGTGGCTTTCGGTGTACCGTGCCCAGGTGTTCCTTCGCCAGCTCGAGCCACGCAGCGCTCGTACCACCGCCGAGGTCCTGAACTTCGCCCTGTGGCCGTTCGCGGTACTGACGGTGTTGAACCGGGTCTTCATCAAGGCGGTCAACGGGTACATCACCGACGACTTCCGTCCGGTGTACAACGCATCGCTGCACTTCCTGCGGCACGAGCCGATCTACAACGCGAACTTCGACTCGACCGATCCGCACTATCTGTACCCGCCGAGCGGGACGCTGCTGATCTCGCCGCTGGCGATTCTCGATCCGGAGAAGTCGCGGTGGGCGTTCATTCTGCTGAATGCCGCCGCGATCATCCTCGCCGGATATCTGCTGCTGCGGCTGTTCAACTTCACGCTGTCCTCGGTGGCCGCGCCCGCGCTGCTGCTGGCCATGTTCGCCTCCGAGACGGTGACGAACACGCTGGTGTTCACCAATATCAACGGCTGTCTGTTCCTGCTGATGGTGGCGTTCTTCCATCTCGTCATCAGGCGCCAATTCCTTTGGGCGGGTGTCGCGCTCGGGCTCGCGATCGCCGTGAAGGGGCCACTGCTGGCACCGCTGCTGATGATTCCGCTCGTCATGGGCCGATGGGAGGCGACCGGCAAGCTCGGCGGCATTCCGATGGGTCGGCCCAAGGAAGGCCAGTGGCAGGTGCTCGTCACCGCCCTCGGCATCCCGGTCGCGCTCAACCTCGCCGCGTGGCCGCTGATCGTGGACTACAAGCAGTTCTGGACGCACACGCTGCCGTACCTGTCGGAATCCCGCGACTACTTCAACAGCGCGATCGTCGGCAATGCGGGCTACTACGGTGTCGCCGACTGGCTGACCTGGACGATGCGCATCGTCATCGGCGTCCTGGTGCTCGTATCGCTGTGGCTGCTCGTCCGGTACTACCGCTCCGACGAGGTGTTCTTCGTCTGCACCGTGTCGGGCATTCTGGTCACCGCGGTGCTGCTGCTCAGCTCACTGGGCCAGATGTACTACTCGATGTTCATGTTCCCGCTGTTGATGACCGTCGTGCTCCGCAATTCGCTGATCCGCAACTGGCCCGCCTGGGTGGCGATCTTCGGATTCATGACCTACGACAAATGGCTGTCGGACCGCTGGCAGAGCGCCGGGCGCACCCTGGAATACCTGCGCACCACCTTCGGCTGGTCGCTCCTGCTGATCGTCGTGTTCTGCGTCCTCGCGGACCGCTACCTGGCCGCCAAACGCGAAGGCCGACTACAGCCGGGCAAGACCCTCGACCCCGCCTGGATGCACCTTGAGCAGCAGCGCGACATCGCAGATCCGGAGGCGACAGCTGATTTCGTACGGGCCGGGTAACTCGCCGGGTACGACCTGAATCGGTTCGGCAGCAAACCGGCGGCACGCGTGCAGAACGGAGCACGGCACTCAGCCGCGCGCCAAAGGCTCGGGGAGGCGGGTTAGCGTGGAGTTATGAGTTCTGACTCCGATACCTCGATCCCGGCCCCGCGTATCCAGCTGACGCCGCAGGAATGGCGGGCCAAGCTCTCCCCCGAGGAATACCGGGTGCTGCGTGAGGCGGGCACCGAACGGCCCTTCGTCGGCGAGTACACCGACACCGAAACCGACGGCGTGTACTCGTGCCGGGCCTGCGGTGCCGAACTGTTCCGCAGCAGCGAGAAGTTCCATTCGCACTGCGGCTGGCCGTCGTTCTTCGATCCGGCGAAGTCCGACGCGGTGATCCTGCGGTCCGACGACTCGCTCGGCATGCACCGCGTGGAAGTGCTGTGCGCCAACTGCCACAGCCATCTGGGGCACGTGTTCGAGGGCGAGGGGTACGCCACGCCCACCGACAAGCGCTACTGCATCAACTCGATCTCGCTGCGGTTGCTGCCGTCGGAGGGTTCTACCAGCTGAAACGCCGACGCCGGGCGCGCCGTCGGGGATCACGAAGTCCTGTGGAGAGTGCGAGGCCCACGGCCACGAACACTCCGACGCGCCGAACAGGACCGCGCAGGACCTGGAGGTTTCCGGCGGGAGGACAATGACGGCCATGGAGATTGTCACGGCTTCGGATCTGCGGAGACTGCTGGCCGCGGACGATAACGCCGCCTACCTGGTACTGGTCGAAGGCCGAGTGGACGTCGTTCCCAGCGGCGACGCACCCGGCCTGGTCCTGATCGACCGCGCCCAGGTCGTGGACCGGATCGGATCCGATCCCGACCCGACCGCACTGAACGAGTTCGCCGCCCTCCTGGACTCGGAAATACGTCTCCAAGGCGGCTGACCGGCCCTGGGATTCCACCTCCGACTGCCGGGAGCCCGCGGGACGCGTGATCATGAGATCAGTTGACGCCGAGCGGTTTTCCGAACAGCGCGCCCAGTGTGTCACCGAGGGTCGCGGCGGTGATCTGCAGACCGTTGGGGTCCAGGGCGAGCCAGCCCACGTCGGTGGTCGAACAACCGCTCTGCGCGGGGATTCCATTGAGGCGGTCCCGCATCCACAGCATGGCCGGCCCAGCACCCGAGAGCTCGGTGGTGACGTGCTCGGCGAAATGCTCACGCAGGTATTGCACATTCGCCTTCGGGTCCCGGCAGTAGGTGTCCACCAGGGTGTTCACCTGACCCACGGGAATGAGCTCATCCGGATTGCCCTGCCAGATGTACATCGGCATATCCGGCACGGCTTTGCCCATGCGGGTCTGCTCGACGACGTTGCGCACCTCGGGGCGCAGCATCGGATCGCCGGGCACCCGCAGCATGCCTTTCAGATTCAGGAAGGGGAACACATTGACGAGGTACTGGACGCACAGCCCGCCCTGCACCGTCGTGACCGCCTTGCCGAACAGATCCATGTTCTGGTTGACGAAGGCGGCGAATTCCGGGTACTCGCGGGTGAGTCCCATGGTCGCGGCCAGCACGACACCGGACCACAGGCCATTGTTGCCATTGTCGAGCACCACACCGAGATCCGACGGCACGCCGCCTTCGGCGGTCGCGACGATGTTCAGTTCCGGCGCGTAGCTCTGCCGCAGCTCGGCCGCGTGCCCGGTGGCGATCGCACCGCCGGAATAGCCGTACAGGCCGATCCGGGCGTCGGGCGTGATCCGCAGGGGGTCGAAGGCGCGGGCGGCGCGAATGCCGTCCAGGGTGATCCGCCCCGCGAGCGGGCCCGCCGCGTACGCCGAGTCCGGACCCTGATGGTCCGGGATCACCACACCCCAGCCCTGGCTCAGCGCCCCCTGCGCGATGACGAACTCGAGGGGTGCGACGAGCTGGCCCAGGAACGGGCTCGCCGACAAATGCTGCACGGCATACGACGGCGCGCAGTAGCCGCCCAGCGAATCCTCGGCAAGCTGCACCGACAGCACCTTGTCCGGCGCCGACCCGCGCGGCTTCAGCACCGTGGCCACCGCCGGGATCGCCTCGTCGCGAGAGTTGTTCGACCGGTACGACACCTGCCAGGCATCGACATTGAGCGGTGCCAGCGACGCGTTCGCCGCGGTGATCTGCCGCGCCGCGATGATCTCACCGGGAGCCTTGGCGGCCACCAGCTCGGTGGCCGGACGATAGAAACCCTGGTCCAACTCCGGCGGCAACGGTATCGCGGCCTGCGGCTGCACCACGACCGGCGCTTCCGCGCTTTCCGGATCAGCCACGGCGACAACGGTTCCCGTCGTCACCGCGACCATCGCGACCAGAGCCGACAGCAGGGTGATCCGCGCGACGCTGCGCCCCCGTGAGGCCATCACTCAACTCTCCGATCATCACTGTGAGACCAACCGGGCTCACATTCCGTCAGACTATGTCATGCCTGTGACCCACCTCGCAAGCAGGCTCTCGCGAGACGCAGCCCTCTCGGACGTCCCGGAGAACGATTCCAGCGGCGACAATTCGGGAAGCCCGGACGCCGGGACGCGACGCCCCTATCGCGGAATGTCACTGCCGCAACGCCCTTGGTCGCGGAGAACACCGGCACGACGGCGCCGCACTCCCACGGCAGCCGCAGCGCCGGATCACGCCACCCGCCCGAAGCCCTCCTCGGCGAATCCGAGCACGGTCGGTGCGTTCATCGGCTGGAGGGTACGGTCGCCCCGCCGGGCCCGGGACTGTGCCGGTGTACAGCGAGGCTGCGCCCCCGTTGTGCGTCCGCACCCTACCTCTCGTATCCCCTGTCCAAGTGCGGATTCCGCGCGGCATAGTCGGAGGTACGGGCAGGGACGCCACCGCTGGACGGTGTGCGTCGCGGCCGCCCGACAGCGCAGAGCAGCACGGCGGAAGTGGAGGCAACGATGCCCCAGCGCAGCGAGGACGTCCGATACACCCTCGGGGACGTCCAGATCAGCACGGTCACCTGGCGCTCCCCCGCCGCGGTCACCGACGCCCCGGCCGCCTGCGACACCCTCGGCTATCAGCGCTACCGCCCGCTCGATGCCGCCGGGCGGCCCGTGACCGCCGATCTCGTGCTCTCACTGCAACCCGGAAACACCGGCGGGCCTTCGAGTTTCGATCCACTGGCACGCAATCTCATTGCAGCGCTGCGCCGTAGCGGGGTGAACTGCGAGGTCTGGGCGATGGCCCGGCGCGGCCAGCCACTCACCGACCCCACCGGCATGCGCGCAGCCGTGGCCGCGGGCGATCATCGGGTGGCGGTCGACTACTACTATCGCGGCCGGGCACTGGGCGGGCGCACCTACACCGGCTGGCTGCCGATGCGGCGACAGCGCTTCCTGCGCGACTACGGTCTGGCGCAGGTGCTGCGCGACTGGCACACGATCCACAGCCTGGAGCTGCCGGACCCGGCGCAGCGGGCGCGACAACTGGTCATCGGCGGGCATTCACTGGGCGGCCCCCTGTCGAACTTCTACTGCCAGTGGGATTTTCCGAGCGGCCCCGGATACCGCGAGGTGGCCGGAGTGATCGGCCTGGACGGGCCGATCACCGTCGATCCGCTGCAGCTGGACCTGCGCGCGGCCCACCGGACCCGGACCGCCCTGCGCATGCTGGCCGCGACGACACACAACCGCCTCGCCCCGCCCTCCAACAATGTCGGTCCGCTGCGCCTGGGCGACCTCGCACTACTGCTGAGCACCGCCGCGCTGGCCGCGCGTTTCCACCCGCAGGCCCACAGCACCCTGCTGGCCGACGTACCGCGAAGCATGCTGGTGGACAGTCTGTTCCGGCTGCTGTACCCGCAGGGCGGGCCGCGACGCTGGCAGCTCACCAACGCCGCCCTGTTCGGCACCCTGTTCAGCCGGTCCGCCGCGGCCACCACGCTGGCCAACGACATGGGCACCTACCAGGGCGCGGTGCGCGTCAAACGCGCCGGGCTGACCCGGCTGGCGCGCACGCCGCTGGCCGGCGAGATCGTCACGGCCGCCTTCGGCGGCGGGCCGCTGCACATGCCCGCCGATCCGCGCCGCACCCTCACCGACTGGTGCGCGGACGGCGGCATCAGCAGCTTCACCGACACCGTATTCGCCTGGGGCAATGGCGAATTCAGCTACCTCAACAGCTACGAGTCGCGGCGGCTGGTGGGTGAGGCGTTCGCCGGCATGATCGGCGAACGCTCCGGCGATCTCACGGGCCTGCGGCACGGCGACTGGGAGGAACACATCCCGTCGCTGACCATCACCGGGGATGTGTGGACACCGATCCGCCGCAGGCTGCACCCGCGCGCGAATCTCATCCACGCCGAGGGCTATTCGCATCAGGACGTGCTCAGCGCCCGGCAACCGGATGTGGTGGTCGACTCGATGACCGCCTTCCTGCTCGGGAACCTCGAGATCGCGCGCAGCGCGTAGCCGGCACCGGTTCGGGCGGCATGACCGATACCCCGCGAGCACTGCGCACCACCACCCCGAATTTCCGGCTTCATCGTGCGTGCGCACATTCATCCGGCATTCCGGCACCGAGCCGCCGTTGGCCGGACATCGTCGTAGCGAAGACCGCACGGCGGGGACGAAATCCGGCCGGTACGAGGCGAATTGGTCGGTCAGCGTGGACCAGTCGGAGGTGTGCGCGACCGCCGGTCACGGGGTCGGCGGGGTGACCATGTAGGTCAGCTCCGGCCAGGCGGCCGACAGCGGGGTCCGGGGATCGCGGCAGATCCACACGGTCACATAGCGGTTCTGTCCGCCGATGCCGAGGCTGTCGTTCAGTCGCAGGGCCGCGGTGGTGTCGCCGAAAGCGGCCAGGAAGGCGCGCTGTTCGCGGCCGCTGTCGTGGGCGACGTAGATGATGGTCTTCGCCGAGTCCGGTGGTGGACCGAATTCGGCGAAGCCGCGATGGGGGCTGTACACCGGGGGGAGGCCCCTCGACCGTCCGTAGTGGTCGAGTGCGCCGGCCTGGTTGTAGGCCGCCGCGACGACGACGGCATCGGCGCGGTCGGCGGCGGGGAGGCCGTCCACCACCGTTTCCACGGCGTCGGCCAGGTCGGTCCAGTAGTCGTTGCCGTAGTGCCGCATCGCGCCGAGATAGTCGACGGCGGGTTCGTCGATCCAGCTGCGCGGGTAGGGCAGCAGGGCCAGGAATACGAGCGTCACCGCGGACAGGGCGGTGAGGACGGAGAAACCCCGCCGCAGCGGGACCCGCGCCCGAGCGGTCGCGAGGAGACCGGCCAGGGTCGCCGCGCCCACGCCCAGCAGTGCGGGAATGACTCCGGCGACGTAGTAGGCGCGGCCCTGCCCGGCGAGTACCAGGGTCAGCATCAGGACGCCCGCGATCAGCACGAATCGGTACGGTCGCAGGTCCGGCAGCCGAACCAGGCCGTACATGCCGAGCAGGACCAGTCCGCCGCCGAGGAATCCGGGGAGGATCAGGATCGCGGCGACGGTGCCCCACTGTCCGCCGCCTGTCTGTGCCATTTCGTGGGCGATCGCGCTGTTGGTCGCCAGCTGCGGCCAGTCGCGGGACGCCTGCCACAGCAGGGGTGGGACGGCGGCCGCCGCGAAGATCAGCAGGCCCAGCCACAGGGCGGGGCGGCGCAGCATCGCGCGGGGTCCGGCGGCGAGGACGCCGAGGCCGAGGCAGGCCGCCGCGAGCAGGATCAGCCATTTGTCCTGCACGTCGAGTGCCGCGGCCACGCCGACGGCGATGAGCAACCGGTCGCGGCGGGTGCGGACCCAGCGGATCAGCAGCCAGATGACCAACGCCTGCAGGGTCAGGTCGAAGGCGACGGTGGTCAGCACGGTGAAGGCGAACACCAGCGGTGACGCGATACAGGCTGCCGCCGCGAGCATTTGGTAGCGCGGGCGCGCGCCGCATTCGCAGGCCACGGCCGCGGCGAGGACCGCGACCGCGAACAGCGCGAGCAGGCCGGGGATGCGCAGGGCGAGCGCGGATCCGGGGGCGAGCAGGTCGCACAGGCGCGCGATCAGGGGAACCAGTGGGCCGTTGTCGACGTAGTCGACGGCGAGCCGCCGGCCGCACGCGAGGTAGTACAGCTCGTCGCCGGCGAGCTGGAATCGTGCCGCCGAGACGGACAGGGCGAGCGTCGCCACCCCGGAGACGAGCAGGACGCCGCGCCAGGCGAAGCGAGGGTGCGTGGGGGTTGTCTTCTCGGATTCGGGGATGTGGGTGAGCGTCACTGGTTCTCTTCTGGATGCGCGACGGCTCGGCCGTCAGGGCAGGGGGCATGCCCGTGTCAGCGCACCCTAACGTGATGAGCTTCCGATCTCCCAATTTTCTGAAACATTGATGTTTCATTCCATGAAAGGGGAGGTCACCGGAAAAACCTTCGGCGTGCCGCGCAGCGGCACGCCGAGGACTGCGTCAACCCGGCATCCCTGCAACCGCACCCCTCGGGCAGCGCAAACAGCTGAGTCGCGGAAACACTATGGGGCATGCACGAATTCGTGCATGCCCCGAATTCGGTGGGCACCGTTCCGGTTACCCCCCGCGCGAACCACCTATGGCAGCGACGCCACCAGCTTCTCGACCTCCACCCGCGGGCCGGTGAAGAACGGAATCTCCTCGCGCACATGCAGTCTCGCCTCGGTGGCGCGCAGGTCACGCATGAGATCCACGATGCGGTGCAGCTCCGGGGCCTCGAAGGCGAGGATCCACTCGTAGTCGCCGAGCGCGAAGGACGACACGGTGTTGGCGCGCACATCCGGGTAGCCGCGCGCCGCCTTCCCGTGATCGGCCAGCATCTTGCGACGCTCCTCGTCCGGCAGCAGGTACCACTCGTAGGAGCGCACGAACGGGTACACGCAGATGTAGTTGCCCGGCTCCTCACCGGCCAGGAAGGCCGGGATGTGCGACTTGTTGAACTCGGCCGGACGATGCAGCGCCGCATTGCTCCACACCGGATTGCTGGCCTGACCCAGTTCGGTGACGCGCCGGAAATCGGCGTAGGCGGCCTGCAGATCCTCGATCTTCTCCGCATGCCACCAGATCATGAAATCGGCGTCGGCGCGCATACCGGCCACATCGTAGATACCGCGCACCACGATGCCGCGCTCCTCGAGCGACTCGAAGAATTCGCGGGTCTCCTTGATCACGGCTTCCCGGTCCTCGCCCAGCACACCGGGTTCCACCTGGAACACCGAGAACATGAGGTAGCGGATGGTCGAGTTCAAGGCCTGGTAATCGAGTCGCGCCATGCCACCATCGTGCCATTGCGGGCGAATCTCCCCGGCGGCGGACCCTCGCAGGTGCGCCGCGGCCCGATCACAGCTCGCTGATCTGCGCGGCGATCAGGATGGCACTGACCCCGGCGGACAGCGCGAACGCCCGCGCGGTCGTACCCCAGCGCTTGTGCAGCACCGCCACGAGCGCGGCGGCCACACCGGCGAGGAAAAGGAACGCCATGGTCGCCGAACCCGCCATCGCGAAGCCGAGCTTCTCCAGCAGCACCGCACCGCCGAACAGCAGCAGCCACTGCGCGACGAACATCACCGGGAAAGCCAGTGCCGCTGTCTTCCACAGCTTTCGACCGGTCAGCATGGCGCGACGCCCCGGACGCGATCGACTCCGATCCAGATCCGGCATCGTGCGCTGATACGGGCTGTGCTGCCGCAGGCTCACTTCCGCTCCTCCCCGTGGGATTGCTGTCGAGCGGTTATCGCCGGGGCGGGCGGGAATGTTCACACAGTGCGGCGTGGATCACTGTCCGGTTGCGGGATCCCAGGATTCGATGAGCCGGCGCAGGCCGTCGCGGAAGATCTCGTCCCCGTCGGTGACCAGGGCGGCGATCTCGCCCACATGGGCTGCCACCAGCGGATGTTCGACCGGGTCGCAACCGGCCAGGGACGAACGGATGCGCGCCGCGGTGGATCTGGGCGTGTGATGATCCACCAGGCCCGCGTTCGCCAGCGTGAACAGGTACATCTCACGGTAAGCGTGCAGGGCCGTGCGGATCGGCAGGCCGAGCGAAAGATTGTCCGCCACTTGCGGTTCGAACAGTTTGGCAAGCAGGATCGGGCCCAGCCACGGGCGCGGGCCGCGCAGCAGCACCAGGCCCGGATGGGCGGCCAGCAGGGTGTAGAACGCGGTGAATCGCTGCGCGGTAGCCTGCGCCCAGGGCAGCGAACCGGGCTCGATATCGGGCAGGCCCCGGGCCAGATGATCGGCCAGCAGATCCAGCAGGCCGTTCAGATCGCCGCCACCGCGGCGGACCACGGTCGTGTGCGACACCTGCAGATACGCGGCGATGGCACGAAAACTCAGCTCCGACGATCCACGCTTCTCGATGATCGCCAGACCGGCTTCGGCGATCGCCTGCGGGGTCGCCTCGTCGAGTTCTTTCGACCTTCTGGGCATGCCACCATCGTAAGTTACAGTGTAACTATCCGCAGCGGGGGGCCGGGCGATACCAGGCGTCCTCCGCGAAACCTCGGTCCGCCCACCGGCAATGATCGATTCGAACAGTGAGGGAAAGC
The DNA here is from genome assembly GCF_016741815.1 of Nocardia acididurans. GTDB lineage: Bacteria > Actinomycetota > Actinomycetes > Mycobacteriales > Mycobacteriaceae > Nocardia > Nocardia acididurans. Next base: position 108,588 of record NZ_JAERRJ010000018.1, on the reverse strand, counting down.
CTGTGCAACCCAGCTACGCCGATGTGAAGGCCGCGGCCGATCGATTAGCCGGATACATCCGGCCCCTCGCCATCGCACCCGCGTGCTCCCGCTCCATCCCGGGCGTCGGCGTCGGCACCGAGATCTCGCTGGCCCTCGAATACCTCCAGCACACAGGCAGTTTCAAGGCTCGCGGCGCGGCCAACTTCACCCTCGCGCACCGTGATCTGGGGCTGCTGCCGCGCGCCGGCATCACCATCGCCTCCGGCGGCAACGCGGGTGTCGCCTGCGCGTGGGCGGCACGCCGGATCGACACCCACGCCACCGTCTTCCTGCCCGACACCGCGCCGCCGGTGAAGGTCGCGCGGCTGCGCCGGCTGGGAGCGCAGGTACTCTCCGGCGGCGAGTCCTACGCGGACGCCGCCGCCGACTGCGAGCGCTACGCCGCGGCCACCGGAGCGCTGCGCTCACACGCCTACGACGACCCCTACATCGCCGCCGGAGCGGGCACCCTCGTCGACGAAATCCTCAGCCGGGTAGGCGGACTCGACACCATCCTGGTCTCCGTCGGCGGCGGCGGACTGTTCACCGGAGTGGCCGTCGCCGCCGCCCACCACGGCATCCGCGTCGTCGCCGTCGAACCCGAGAACTGCCGCGCCTTCCACGCCGCCCGCGAAGCCGGACACCCCGTCGACGTCCCCGTCGACTCGATCGCCGCCGACGCCCTCGGCGCCCGCCGCATCACCCCGATGGCTCTGACCGCGGCAGCCGCCGCCGAAGTCCACTCCCTGCTGGTCACCGACGAACACATCAGCCGCGCCCGCCAATTCCTGTGGGACGACCGCCGCATGGCCGTCGAACACGCCGCCGCAACCGCCTACGCCGCACTACATTTCGGCGTCTACCAGAGCCGCCCCAACGAACGCCTCGCCGTCATCCTCTGCGGCGCCAACACCGACCCCAGCGACCTGGCCTGAGCCACGCAGAACCGAATCCGGCTCCGCCGCAGCATCGTACGACCGGACAGCACCACGCCTGCGAGCACTCCCGAGATCTCGGCCCCGGGCGCGAGGATGCGGGGGCAGCACGCCCCGGCAGGTCAGGACAGCATGCTCGCGATGCGGGTGGCGGCGGCTGTTCCGGAGGCCGCGCAGGCCGGGACGCCGACGCCGTCGAGGTAGGCGCCCGCCAGAGCGAGGCCGCCGAGATCCGCTACGGCCGTGCGTAGTTCGGCGATCCGGGTGGTGTGGCCGGGGGCGTATTGCGGTAGGCCGCCGGGCCAGCGCTGGACGACGGCGCGCCGTGGGCGGATCGCCGTGCCGGTCACGGTGGTGAGGTCTTCGACGGCGGCGGTGATCAGGTCCTCGTCCGGCCAGGAGAGCGGGGTGTCGTCGCCGAAGCGGCCGAAGGAGGCGCGGACCAGGGCGACATCGCGGGCGGCCAGGTGTGGCCATTTGCGGCTGGACAGGGTGAAGGCCTTGGCGCGCAGGGGTTCTCCGGTGGCGACCAGGATGCCGGAGTTGTCGGGCAGGGCGGTGTCGCGCGGCAGGGTCATGGCCACGACCGCCGAGGAGGCGAGTTCGATACCGGCGGCGAGATCTGCTGCGGCGGGGGCGACTTCACGCAGCAGCTCGGCGGTGACCGGGGCCGGGGTGGCCAGGACGACGGCGTCGAACACTCCCAGCGCGTCGAGCTGCCACCGTGGCGCGGGCGACGTCGACGAGGGTGCGGATGATGACGCGGCGGGGAGCCGGGTGAGTTGTGTTGCGGTGGTGGATATCTCGACCTTCACCCCGGCTGCGGCGCGCAGCGCGTCGAGCAGGACGCCGTAGCCGTCGCGGATACCGCCGAACACCGGTGTGTCCGAGGGCGGCGGCAGGGTGCGCGCGATCGCCTGGGTCAGGCTCGGCGCGCCCGCATCCAGTGCGGCGGCCAGAGTCGGCAGCGCCGCGCGCACGCCGATCGAACTCGCCAGTCCCGCATACACTCCGCCCAGCAGCGGATCGACACTGCGTCGAACCACCTGCTCCCCGAAGCGATCCGCGACCAGCGCACCCACCGAGACATCACCGCCCGGCACCCAGTGCAGCGGCCGATCCGGCTCGGCGGCGATCTTGGCCACCGTGGCGTCGTCGACCAGACCGGCTACTGATTCTGGCCCCGACGGAATCCCCATCAACGTCTGCTCCGGCAGCCGATGCCCACGCCCCTGCGACCACACCAGCGGCCGCTTACCCGCCGGATGAACCAGCTGGTCCTCGATACCCCATTCCCGCATGAGCGCGGGGATTTCCGGCCGCCGCCCCACGAACGCCTCGGCCCCCAGATCCACCGGTTCCCCCGCGATCTCCACGGTCCGAAGAATCCCGCCGACCCGATCCCGCCGCTCGACCAGCACTAGGTCGGCGCTGTCCCCCAACGCTTTCCGCAGCCGATAGGCCGCGACAAGCCCACTGATCCCGCCACCGACCACCGCGATCCGCATCGACCACTCCTCGTCACCCGATGGTCGCCGTCGCCCGGCGCGCCGAGCACAGCGACCGCGCCCGCACCTCACCGTCGAGCCGCTCCCCGAGCAACCTACTCCCGCCCCCGATGTGACCCACGCCCCGCCCGCGCGGGAGCGGCGACGGCGGCTCAGGGCGATTTTCTCCCCGCAGCAGGACTACAGCGGGGCGGGGAGGCTGTGGATGAGGGCGACCGTGTCGGTGATGACGGTGGGGTCGGTGTTGGGGAGGACGCCGTGGCCGAGGTTGAAGATGTGGCCCTTCGCGCCCAGGGTGATCGCCTCGTCGGCCTCGCGGGCGATGCGGCGGACCTCACGGTCGATGGCGGCGGGACCGGCGAAGAGGACTGCCGGGTCGAGGTTGCCCTGCAAGGCTTTTCCGGGGCCGACCCGGCGGACGGCCTCGTTCAGCGGCACGCGCCAGTCGACGCCGACCACGTCCGCCCCGGCTTCGCCCATGGCGCCCAACAGTTCTCCGGTGCCCACACCGAAGTGGATGCGCGGGATGCCCGCCGCCGCCACCTCGGCGAAGACACGCTGCGAGTGCGGGAAGACGTATTCGCGGTACTGGGCCAGCGTCAGCGCGCCCGCCCAGGAGTCGAAGAGCTGCACCGCGTCCACGCCCGCGGCGATCTGGGCGCGCAGGAACTCGATGGTGATGTCGGTGAGGACGCCGAGCAGGGTGTGCCAGGTGTCCGGATCGGCGAGCATCATCGCCTTGGTGCGCTCATGGTTCTTGCTGGGGCCGCCCTCGACCAGGTAGGACGCCAGGGTGAACGGCGCGCCCGCGAAACCGATCAGCGGGACCGTGCCGAGTTCCTTCAGCAGCAGGCCGATACCGGCTGTGACCGCGCCCACCTCCTCGGCGCGCAGCCGAGGCAGCGCGCGCACATCGGCGACGGTGCGCACCGGATTGGCCACCACCGGGCCGACTCCCGCCACGATGTCGAGGTCGATGCCCGCGGCCTTGAGCGGAACCACGATGTCGGAGAACAGGATTGCCGCGTCCACATCGTGGCGGCGGATCGGCTGCATGGTGATCTCGCACACCAGCTCCGGATCGAAACAGGACTCCAGCATGCCGATTCCGGCCCGCACCTCGCGGTACTCGGGCAGCGAGCGGCCCGCCTGGCGCATGAACCACACCGGACGCCGATGCGGCACGCCACCGGTGGCGGCGGCGAGGAGTGGGGCATCGGTCAGCAGGCGGCGCGTGTGAGTGCTCATCACGAGTCATCGTAAAGGCCCCCGGCGGCGCGCCTCTCACCACGCCGCGTCCCGGAGGTCTACCGTGCCTTGCGTGACACCGCTCGACTTCCGCGACGGCGCCGCACCGACCCCGGAGCCAGAAGAACCCGCAAGGTTCCGCGCCGCGGTCGATGCGATGGGTACCGCAACCGTGCATCCTCGAATCGAGCTCGCACCTATCCGTCCCCCGCAGCGCCTGGCCCCCTACTCCTACGCATTGGGGGCGGAGGTCACTCGGCCCGACACCAATGTGGTGCCCGTCGACTCCGACGGTGACGCGTTCGGGCGGCTCATCCTGTTACACGACCCCAACGGGCAGGAAGCCTGGCACGGGGTGTTCCGGTTGGTGGCCTACATCCAGGCCGATATCGACTCCGCGCTCGCGGCCGACCCGCTGCTGCCGGAGGTGGCGTGGAGCTGGCTGGTGGACGCGCTCGAATCGCGCACCGGGTACACCGCGCTCGGCGGCACGGTGACCTCCACGAGCTCGGTGCGCTACGGCGATATCGCCGGACCGCCGCGCGCGCATCAGCTCGAACTGCGGGCGTCGTGGACGGTCGGCGACACGAATATGCGTCCGCATGTGGAGGCGTTCGCCGAGGTGCTCGCGTACGCGGCCGGATTGCCGCCCGCGGGTGTCACCCGGCTGGACGTGCGCCACGGCGACCACGACGACGAGTAGCGCCGCCATCCAGAACAGCTGTACCGCAACCAAATCGACGGCGGGAACGTACGATTCCGAACAGCGCGCCGCAGCGCCCCGGGCAACCGATTCACCACGGGACGCGGGCACGCCGCCGCACTACCCGTAAAGTTCAAGACCATGTCCGTACCAGAAGAACCCGAAGCCACTGCCGCGGTACCGTTGCTCGCGCCAGTAGAGGGTGTACCGCCGGTATTGGACAGTGCTGCCGAAGTTCGGGACGCCGCACGCAAACTCGCCGCGGGCACGGGTCCGCTGGCCGTCGACGCGGAACGCGCCTCCGGATTCCGCTACTCCAATCGCGCCTATCTGATCCAGTTGCGGCGCGCGGGCGCGGGCACCTTCCTCATCGATCCGATTCCCGTGGACGGGGCGCTGACTCCGCTCGCGGAGACCGTCAACGATCTGGAATGGGTGCTGCATTCGGCGGATCAGGATCTGCCCGGACTGGACGAGCTCGGGCTGCGGCCCGCGCGCCTGTTCGACACCGAACTCGGCGGCCGGCTCGCCGGTTACGAGCGGGTCGGACTGGCCGCCATGGTCGAACGACTGCTGGGCCGGGAACTGCGCAAAGGCCACGGCGCGGCCGACTGGTCCACGCGACCGCTGCCCGACGACTGGCTGAACTACGCCGCCCTCGATGTGGAACTTCTGCTCGAACTGCGCGACGCCGTCGCCGCCGAACTCGAGGAGCAGGGGAAAACCGATTGGGCGGCACAGGAATTCGAACACGTGCGCACCACCGAACCCACGGGCCCGAAGGCCGACCGGTGGCGGCGCACCTCCGGCATCCACACCCTGCGCCGCACCCGCCAGCTCGCCGTGGTGCGCGAACTGTGGCTCACCCGCGACCGGCTGGCCCGGCTGCGCGATGTCGCGCCCGCGCGCATCCTGCCGGACTCGGCCATCGTGGCCGCCGCCACCAGCGAACCCAAGACCATCGCGCAACTGCGCACCCTGCCGGTCTTCGGCGGGCCACGCCAGCGCCGCTACTCCCGGGAGTGGCTCGGCGCGGTCGAACGCGCCCGCGCGCTGCCCGACAGTGAACTGCCGCCCCTCACCCAGCCCTTCGACGGCCCGCCGCCGGTGAACCGCTGGGAACGCCGCGATCCGGCCGCCGCGGCCCGCCTGCAGAAGGCCCGCGCCGCCATGACGGATCTGTCGACCGAGGTCGCCGTTCCGGTGGAGAACCTGCTCACACCGGACCTGCTGCGCCGCATGTGCTGGGACGGCCTGCCCCGTACCGTCACCAACGGCGACGCCCCCGCCATGATCGACGACTTCCTCGCCAACGGCGGTGCGCGCGCCTGGCAGCGGGACCTGGCCGTCTCACGGCTCGCATCCGCGCTTTATCCGACTCCAGGGAAGTAGTCGCGAGTCAGGCTCTATCCAACTCCCGCCGAGCAGGACGGAGTCAGGCCAGTGCCGCACGGGCGGTGCGGCGCTTGGCCAGATGGGGCCGCACCAGCATGACCGTCCCGGTGACCGCCAGCACGGCCAGCGGAGGCAGCGGCAGGTAGGACACCCACACCAGCGGGTCCGGCAGCGACAGCGCGACGAATGTCGCCAGCACCGTCACCGCGAGCATGATCCCCGCCCACCGGTGCACCGGCCGCACCCACCCTGCCGCGGCACGCTTGCGGTGCCGTCCCGTGCGATACCACCGCACGGCCATGGACAGCCCGGAAACAAGCAGCAACGCCAGCGGCGGCAGCGGCACGTACACCGCCCACTCCGGCCCGCCCACCGCCACCATGGTCGTGGTGAAGACGACCGTCGCCAAGAAAACTACGGCCAGCCAGCGATGCCACTGCCGAATACGCCTACTCCAGGTCATTGCGCCCTCCTCCGAAATCGACCCTCATCCCGGTAACCACACCGATCGGTCTCCAATGCGGAAAACACTAGCTACAACCCAGCGATCAGCGCTTCTTCATTCCTGATCAGTCCGGCCCGGCGTCGCCGCACTGCCTCACGAACCGTTTCGGAGTTGAATGTCGAGAATCGGCCGGTGGCTCCGTCCATCCGATGAAGGGCCGTGACAGGCGCGGCCGACGACGCGGGGAGAACAGCGATGACGGTTCAACGGATGGACAATGTGGGCATCGTGCTCGAGGATCTCGATGCGGCCATCACGTTCTTCGCCGAACTCGGGCTGGAACTCGAGGGCAGGATGGCGATCTCGGAGCCGTGGGCCGCGAAGATCGTCGGGCTGGACAGTCAGGAGCTCGATGTCGCTACGATGCGCACGCCGGACGGTCACAGCAAGCTCGAACTGATGAGTTTCCGGTCGCCCCAGGCGATCCGGACCGAACCGCATCCCGCACCGCCGAACGCGCTGGGCATCCGCCGACTCATGTTCGCCGTGGACGACATCGACGAGGTGATCGCCCGGCTGTCCGCGCTCGGCGCCGAACTCATGGGCGAGGTGGGACAGTTCGAGAATCTCTTCCGGCTCTGCTACCTGCGTGGACCCGAGGGGATCATGGTCGCGCTGGCCGAGCGGATCGGGTGAGTCCGGCGAGCTAGGGGCTGCCGTGGATGCGGGCGTCGTAGTCGGCGCGGGCGGCGCGGTCCACGTTCAGGAAAATCGAGTCGACGCCGAAGCGGTGGTAGATCGCGCGTTTGAAGCGGTCGGGGTAGAGGGTGCTGAGGCGGACGGTGAAGGCCAGAGCGCGCGGGACGGTGAGTTGCGGGCGGGGGCGGGCGATCATGTCCACGACACCGGCGGCGACCTCGGCGGGATCCAGGGCGCGCTGGCCTCTGGGTGTGCTTGTGCCGGAGACCAATTCGGTGGCGGTGAAGGAGGGCAGGACCGCGCCGACCTGGATGCCGCGGTCGCGCACCTCCATGCGGGTCGCCTCGGTGAAGGCGACCACGCCGGCTTTGCTGGCGTTGTAGAGGGCCAGGCCGGGGGCGGGGGTGACGCCGGCGATCGAGGCGATATTGATGATCTGGCCGTGGCCGCGCGGCAGCATGCGGCGCAGGGCCAGCTTCGTGCCCAGCATGACGCCGTGCAGGTTGACGTCGATACAGCGGGCCGCCTCGGTGTCGGGGACGGCGTCGGCCGGGCCGACCGGCATGATGCCGGCATTGTTGATCAGGACATCGACTGCGCCGCAGGTTGATTCGACGGCGTCGAGGAAGGTGGTGAAGGCGGCGCTGTTGGTGACGTCGAGGGGGAAGGCGGGCACGTCCAGGTCGGCCGCGGCCTTGTCCACCGCGACGGTGTCGATATCGCCGATCACCACCCGGGCTCCGGCGTCGCGGGCGGCGCGCGCGGTGGCGAAGCCTATCCCCCGGGCTCCGCCGGTGACGGCGACCACCTTGCCCGACACCAGTTCTCGTCGCTTCGCTGCGTTCATCGCATCCTCCACTCGGCGCGGCCTCGCCACCTCGACCATCCCACGCACGCCCGCCACATACATGCGTTTCGTTCGGTTTGCCGGGTTTGCGGGGGTGGCCATATAGTGCCTCGCGTCTGAGTCACAAGAGGTTTGCTGAAGAGGGGTGGGGATGGCGTCTGGGACTGACACGGGTGAGACCGTGGCGGAGCCGGTGGCCGCGGAAACGGTGCCACGACGGCGATGGCCCTGGGTCGCGCTGGTGTTCGTACTGGTCATGACGGTGGCCGCGGCGGCGGTGTGGCTGGTGGTGGGCAGGCCCACGCGGACACCGGCCGAGGTTGCGCGAGAAGAACTTCGGGTCGCCCGGCTGGAACTGATCAACGCGGCCGGGGCCCACTACGTCGGGCGGTTCACGGGGAAGAACGGGCAGAGCGCCGGGCTCGACCTGCGGGTGACGAATACCGGAGATGCTTCCGGGACCATCGAATTCGAGCCCGGGACGACGCTGAAGTATCTGCGGGCCGGCGGCAAGACCTTCGTGCAGGGCGGCCGGGAAGCGTTGCTGGCGCTCGGATTCAGCGAGGAGGGCGCCACCGGGTCGGCCGGTCGGCAGATTCTGCAGACGTCGTATCTGTTCGAGGTCGATGTGGTGGCCGAGCTGCTGCCGTCGACCCTGGGGCGCGGACTGGATCCGAACGCGGACAACCGGATTCCGGTGGATACCGGGCCGACCGCGACCATCGACGGGGCGTCGGCGACGGGTGTGGTCAGCGGCGCCGTCACGACCTATGTGGCCTCGAATCATGTCGTGCGGGTGGTCGATCCGACCTTCGACGTCCGCGTGACCCGGATGGACACGGTGGCGGTGGCGCAGCTGTACAGCAATCTGCGCACGACCGTCTCCATCCTCGACGACGCCTCCAATCTGGAGACCCAGGTCGTCTCCGACAGCGGATGGAGTACGCCCTGCGGGCCGCGGTGCAGTGCCGTCGCCACGCTGACCAGCACGCCGAAACCGTTCGTGAAGGTCACGCTGCCGGGCGTGACGCTGCCGGTGGACACCATCTTCGTGGCGTATCAGCTGGAGCTCACCATCGACGGCACTCCCCTGGACCGGCCCGACTGCTCCGGCATCGTGGAGATGCCGGGCGCGGGCACCACGACCGTGTCCTGCGCGTTCGCGGTCGGCCCCGGCGCGCGGATCGAATCGCGGCTCACCACGCGCCCGATCCTGGGCCGGGCCGCGGCCGACGATCTGGTGCGCAGCTGGGATACCAACGCCAAGTTGAGCAAGGACAAGGCCCGCTGCCCGACCACGTCGACCCGCGGCGAGCCGAAGACCAGCTGCTGAGTCGCGGCCCTGGCGAACCGGCGCGGCGTCAGTCCTCGAAAACCGGTGGGCGGCGGTCCTTCCGGGCGCGCATGGCCTCGTCGAAGTTGTCGGTGGTGAGGCGGACGTAGAGCTGCGCGGTGCCCTCGTGCTGCATATGGGATTCGTAGCTGCCCGCCTCCAGCCCCGACCACAGCATGCGCTTGGTGAGTTCGGTGCCGACCCGGCTCCAGCGGATGATCTGGTCGGCGGTGTCGTAGGCGGCCTCGAGCAGTTTGTCGGCGGGGACGACCCGCGACACCAGGCCGATGCGTTCGGCTTCCGCGGCGTCCACGTCGCGGCCGGTGAGCATGATCTCGTTGGCTCGGGTGGTGCCGATGGCGCGCGGCAGCAGATAGCTGATGCCCAGTTCGGCCGAGGTCAGGCCGTTGTTGATGCCCGCGGCCCGGAAGTAGGCGTCCTCCGAGGCGATGCGGATATCGGTGCCGACGGCCAGGCACAGGCCGCCGCCGATGGCCGCGCCGTTGATGGCGGAGATGACCGGCTGATGCATGCGGCGGATGGTCAGCATGACGTTGTTGAGCAGCTCCATGGAGCGGCGGGCGACGCTGGTCTTGGTGAGCCCCTCGACGCCGGGCACGCGGCCGGAATGCGTGAGATCCGCGCCGGAGCAGAAGCCGTGACCCGCACCCGTGAGGACCACGACTCGCACGTCGTTGTCGGCGGCCACCGCTTCCAGCGTCTCGCGCAGGGGGACCATGACGTCGAAGGCCATGGCGTTCATCCGGTCGGGCCGGTTGAGGGTGACCAGCGCGATATGCGGGCGTGGCTTGTCGACGAGCACGAAGGACATGCGGACTCCTGAACCAGAAAACTGCAACTTGTTCTAGAAAGTACGCGAGATACGGGACGCCGTATACGGAAAGCGGGCCGCCGATCCGAAGATCGACGGCCCGCTTCCGAAGGGAAACCTACTCGGCGGCCTCGGCCAGTTCGTGCGCGGCGGCCTCGGCGCCGGCGGAGTCGCCGAGCCAGCCGTGGATCCGCTGCGCCACCTCGCCGGGAGTGAGCCCGAGTTCCTGATGGATCTGCCCGCGCGAGGCGTGATCCAGGAACCGTTGCGGCACACCGAAATCGCGTGTCGGCACATCGAGACCCGCGGCACGCAGCCGCGCGGACACGGTGGAACCGATACCGCCGTGCAGGCCGCTGTCCTCCAGAGTCACCACCAGGCGGTAGTTCTCGGCCAGCTTCACCACCGTGTCCGACACCGGCAGCACCCAGCGCGGATCGATGACCGTCACCGAAACGCCTTCGGCCTCCAGCAGATTCGCCACCTTCAAGGCCAGATCGGCGAACGCGCCGACCGCGACCAGCAGCACATCCGCGTGTACCGAACCGGCCGAGGCGTTCTCGGCGTCGGGCATGCGCAGCACATCCACGCCGTCGAACCGCTCCACCGCCGAGATCTCCTCGGTGACAGTGCCTTTCGGGAAGCGGATGGCGGTGGGGCCGTCACTGATGTGCAGCGCCTCCCCCAGCTCCTCGCGCAGGGTTGCGGCATCGCGCGGCGCGGCCACCCGGATACCCGGGATGATGCCCAGCACCGACAGATCCCACATGCCGTTGTGCGATGCGCCGTCGTCACCGGTGATACCCGCGCGGTCGAGCACCAGCGTCACCGGCAGTTTCAGCAGCGCGACGTCCATGAGCAGCTGATCGAAGGCGCGGTTCAGGAAGGTCGAGTAGATGGCGACCACCGGATGCAGGCCACCCAGCGCCATACCCGCCGCGGAGGTCACCGCGTGCTGCTCGGCGATACCCACGTCGAACATGCGCTCCGGGAAGCGTTTTCCGAACGCCGACAGTCCGGTCGGTCCCGGCATGGCGGCGGTGATGGCGACGATCTCGTCCCGCTGCTCGGCGTGCGCGATGAGCTCCTCGGAGAACACCGAGGTCCAGCTCTTCGCACTCGATCCCACCGCTTCACCGGTCAAGGGATCGATACGGCCGATGGCGTGCATCTGATCGGCCTCGTGATCCTCGGCCGGTTTGTAGCCGCGGCCCTTCTGCGTGACCACGTGCACCACGACCGGGCCACCGAAATCCTTGGCGCGGCGCAGCGCCGATTCGAGGGCCACGGTGTCGTGCCCGTCCACCGGTCCCACGTATTTGAGCCCGATATCGCCGAACAGCTCCTGCGGCGACACCGCGTCCTTGATGCCGGTCTTGATGGCGTGCAGCATCGAATACGCCGAATCCCCCACGCGCGGAATGCTCTGCACGATCCGCTTGGTGGCGTCGAGCGCGTGCTCGTAGGCGGGCTGCATGCGCAGCCCGGCCAGCCGGTCGGCCAGGCCGCCGATGGTCGGCGCGTACGAGCGGCCGTTGTCGTTGACCACGATCACCACCGACCGGTCCTGCCCGGCGGCGATATTGTTCAACGCCTCCCAGCACATGCCGCCGGTGAGCGCGCCGTCACCGACGACGGCCACCACATGCCGCTTCTGCCGGGTCAGCGCGAACGCCTTCGCCAGCCCGTCGGCATACGACAGCGACGCCGAGGCGTGCGAGGACTCCACCCAGTCGTGCGCGCTCTCGGCGCGGCACGGATACCCGGACAGTCCCCCCTGCTTGCGCAGGTCGTCGAAACCGTCCTTGCGGCCGGTCAGGATCTTGTGCACGTACGCCTGATGCCCGGTATCGAAAATGATCGGGTCGGCGGGCGAGTCGAAGATCCGGTGCAGTGCGATGGTCAGCTCCACGACGCCGAGATTCGGCCCGAGGTGACCGCCCGTCGCGGAAACCTTCCGCACCAGGAACTCGCGAATCTCCTCGGCCAACTCGCTCAACTCCGGTGCCGACAGCCGGCGCAGGTCCTCGGGCGTGTCGACCCGGGAAAGCACTCCCACGGCTATTGCTCCCTCCGGAAAACTCCTATGTTTGCAACAGTCTACGGAGCCCGTAGTGGGCTCGATCGCCAGGAATGGAACACCACCTGCGACATCGGCGTCCAATGTGACAGTGCCCACACGATACCCGGATACAGTGGCCTGATGGGCCCAGTCGATTCGGCCGCCAATGGCCCTGCTCCCGCCGGAAACGGGGTGGTCGCTCGCATAGTCGATGAGGTTTATCGCATATGCCTGAGTGATACCTCGGGTGATCTGGCCGACTACATTCCCGAACTGGCGGCGGTGCAACCGGATTCGTTCGGCATCTGCCTGGCTACGGCCGATGGGCGGGTCTACGGCAGCGGGGATCTGGAGACGGCCTTCACGATTCAGTCGATCTCCAAACCGTTCACCTACGCGCTGGCGCTCGCCGACCGGGGTGTGGCGGCGGTCGCCGAGCGCATCGACGTGGAGCCGACCGGGGAGCCGTTCAACGAGATCAGTCTGGATCCGAAGACACAGCGGCCCCGGAATCCGATGATCAACGCGGGGGCGATCGCGGCGGCCTCGCTGATCGAGGGGCGCGATGCCGCCGACCGGTTCGCCCGGATTCGGCGGAGCTACAGCCGGTTCGCCGGACGCGAGCTGACGATGAACGAGGCCGTGTACGCGTCGGAAGCGCGGACGGGGTACCGGAATCGGGCCATCGGATATCTGCTGCGGGGTGCGGGGATCATCGACATCGACCCGGATGAGGCGGTGGATCGGTACTTCCGGCAGTGCTCCCTCGACGTGACCTGCCGAGATCTGGCCATGATGGCGGCCACCCTCGCCAACAACGGCCTCAATCCGGTGACCGGGGAACGCGCGCTGTCGCGCCCCCTCGTCGAACAGGTGCTGTCGGTCATGACCACCTGCGGCATGTACGACGCCGCCGGAGACTGGGTGACCACCGTCGGGCTGCCCGCGAAAAGCGGTGTGGGCGGCGGCATTCTGGCCGTACTGCCCGGCCAGATCGGCATCGCGGTGTACTCGCCGCGCCTGGACGCGCACGGCAGCAGCGTGCGCGGGGTGAAAGCCTGCCGGGAGCTGTCGAATCGGCTCGGGCTGCACTTCCTGCATGTGACGCGGGCCGCGCACACCGCGATCCGCGCCGCGTACACGGTGACCGACGCGCCCTCGCGGCTGCGGCGGGACGCCGATGAACTGGCCGTGCTCGGACAATTCGGCGAACAGGCGCGCATATTCGAACTGCACGGCGACCTGCTGTTCGCGGGCGCGGAATCCACGGTGCGCGCGGTCGAGGACACACCCGGGAAACTCGAGGCGCTCGTCCTGGATGTGCGCGAAGTCGGCGATGTCGCCCCGGTCGCGGTGCGCATGCTCAACGATCTGCAAACCGAGCTGGCCGCCGCCGGAACCCGTGTGGCACTGGTGGATCCGGACGCCAAACTCGGGCATATGGCCTCCAGCCTGGACCCGGACGATCCGCGCGGACGCGTCTTCGCCGATCGGGACGCGGCGGCCGAATGGTGCGAGAACCTCGTCCTGGACACGTATCGCCCGGCGGGAGTGCACCCGCCCGCCGCCCTGCGCGTGGAACAGCACCCGGCCCTGGCCGCCCTGCCCGAAGACGAAAGACTGGAACTGGCCAAGGAATTCGAGATCCGCACGGTCGCCCGCGGCGAACTCATCGTCGCCCGCGACAGCCCCCGCTCCGGACTGTTCCTCATCCTCGACGGCCGCGCCCGCTTCACCTTCGACGACCGCGCGGGCCGCCGCCACCGCCTGGTCACGCTCTCGGCGGGTATGTCCTTCGGCGAGGTCCCCATGCTCGTCGGCGTCCGCTTCGCCAATGCCGCCTACGCCGAAACCACGGTGCGGCTGGCCGTCCTGCCACCGGAGAAATTCGATCTCCTCACCAGTCAGGCGCCGGAATTGAAACTGGCACTGCTGGAACGACTCGCGGCCGCAGCCTATGCCCAGGCCGAAGCCGCCGTCCGCGCACTCGCCGCGCACGGCGGAACCTGACCGCGACGGCGTCGTGGTGGGCGGAATGCCGCCGACCGGCCATGGCAGGCTGGGGGTGGACCCTGGCCGCGGGAGCTACCGGACGAGGAGCGCGTGTGACCGACGATGAGCTGACCTACCTGCCCACCACCGAGGCGCTGCGGCTGTTCCGCACCCGGGACCTGTCGCCGGTCGAGTTGATGAACGCGGTCATCGCGCGCAGCGAGGCTGTCGAGCCGGAGATCAACGCGTTCGCGGAGGAGACCTTCGAGGAGGCGCTCGTTCAGGCCAAGGCTGCCGAGATCGCTTACGGTCCGGGGGGAGCGCCGCGGCCGCTGGAGGGGCTGGCGGTGGCGATCAAGGAGGAGCAGCCGATCGCGGGACGCATCGTCAGCGAGGGGTCGCTGGTGTTCGCGGATCATCTTGCGGAACAGACGCATCCGGCGGTGGCGCGGATTCTGGCGGCGGGCGGGATCGTGCACGCGCGGACCACCACGCCGGAATTCTGCTGTGCCATCTTCACGCATTCGCGGCGGTGGGGGGTGACGCGGAATCCGTGGAACACCGACTACTCCCCCGGCGGGTCCTCGGGCGGGAGCGGGGCGGCGCTGGCCGCCGGGACGGCGATGCTGGCGACCGGATCCGATATCGCCGGATCCATTCGGCTGCCCGCCGCCGCCACCGGGACCGTCGGATTCAAGCCGCCGTACGGGCGGGTGCCCGCGGTGCCGCCGTTCAACCTCGACCCGTACTGCCACGACGGGCCGATGGCGCGGACCGTCGCCGACTGCGCACTGCTGGAGAATGTGATGGCGGGACCGCATCCGGAGGACGTCGCCTCCCTGCGGCCCGCCGTGCGGATTCCGGAACAGCTCGGCGATATCGCGGGCATGCGGATCGGATTCGCGCCCAACCTGGGCGACTGGGAGATCGAACCCGATGTGGCGGCCAATACCCGCGCCGCCGCCGAGGCCCTGCGGGAGGCGGGCGCGATCGTCGAGGAGATCGACGTCAGGTTGCGGCACAGGGACATTCGGCGCGCCGTGTTCAGCCATTTCGGTGCGATCTTCGGGGCGTACGTCGCCGGAGTGGCCGCCGAGTACCGCGACGAGCTGACACCGTACGCGCTGGCCTTCGCCGCCGACACCGCCATCGGCCCCGGCGACTATCTCGCGGGGCTCGACATCGAAGCCGCGGTGTACGGCGTGCTCGGGCCGCTGCTGGAACGCTACGACGCGCTGCTGTGCCCCACCACCGGCGCGGCCGGGCTCCCGGCGGGCGAGGATTTCGTCGACACCCGGCTCACCGTGAACGGTGTTGAGCTCGAACACTATTGGGATGTCGCGCTCACCCCGGTATTCAACATCGCCAGCCGCTGCCCGGTGTTGAACGTGCCAACCGGGCTGGGCCGCAACGGAATACCCACGGGGATGCAGATCGTCGGCCGCACCTACGAGGATGCGTCCGTCTTCCACATCGGCGCGGCGCTGGAGCGAATTCGCCCCTGGCCGCATCACCCGCCGGCCGAACCACGGTGAGCGAGCCCGCGGGGCGGAACTCACCCCCGGCACCAGAGCTGTTCGATATCGGGGTGGCGGGCTGCTAGTCGTCGCCGGTGGCTGTGCGGAAGCGCCGGGTCATGGTGCGCAGCGCCGCGATCAGTTCGGGTGAATCCATCACTTCGAAGTCGGCGTCGAGCATTCCTATATACAGGGCAAGCATTTCCGGGTGGTCGGAGCCCGGGGTGAATGCGCAGCGGTTGTCGCCCAGGGGTTCTACGTCGACGGGGATCGGGATGCGCCGGCGCACATGCTCGGCCGGGGCGTGCACGATGACGCGGGCGCGGAAACGCCAGGGGGCCTCGCCTGTTCCGCGTTCAAGGCGCTCGATGATCTCCGTGTCCGAGGGCAGCGCGCGGGGCGTGAAGCGCGGGCCGGTCGGGGTGCGCGGCAGGATGCGGTCGACGCGGAACGTGCGCCAATCCGCACGGTCGAGATCCCAGGCCATCAGGTACCAGCGCTGCCGGAGGCTCAGTACCCGGTACGGCTCGACCGCGCGCTGACTCGCTGTGCCGGAATGGGTTCGGTATTCGAAGCGCAGGCGTTCGCGATCGCGGCAGGCGGCGGCGAGGACGGTGAGTACCTCCGCGTCGACGCGGGGGCCGCGCGCGGGGACCGGCATCGCGTGCTGGAAGGCGCTGACCCGGTGCCGCAGCCGTGCGGGCAGCAGCTGTTGCAGTTTGGTGAGTGCCCGCAGGGAGGTCTCCTCCATGCCGGAGACGGAACCGGTTGCGGCGCTGCGCAATCCGATCGCGACCGCCACGGCCTCGTCATCGTCGAGCAGCAGGGGCGGGAGGGCTCCGCCCACGCCCAGGCGGTAGCCGCCCGCCACACCCGGGCGGGCCTCCACCGGGTAGCCGAGTTCCCGCAGCCGGTCCATGTCATTGCGAACCGTGCGCGTGGTGACCGAGAGCCGCGCGGCCAACTCCGGGCCGGTCCAGTCGCGGCGGGCCTGCAGTAGGGACAGCAGCCGCAGCAGCCGTCCTGAGGTCTCCAACATTTTTTCAGCTTAGCCGCCAATCGCGGAACGAACCTTTCCGCAATCGTTTCTATGGTTTCCCTGCAAGCCCGAAACGACCGTGATGCGATACCCCTGAGAGAACGGATCCCTGATGAGCACCGAGATCAAGCCCTTCCGCATCGACATCCCGCAGTCCGAGCTCGATCACCTGCGCGACCGGCTCACCCGCGCCCGCTGGGCCGGCCAGCTGCGCGGCACCGGCTGGGAACGCGGCATCCCGCTCGACGAAATGCACGACCTCGCCGACTACTGGCGCACCGACTTCGATTGGCGTGCACAGGAAGCCAAGCTGAACGCCTTCCCGCAGTTCACCACCGAGATCGACGGGCAGCACATCCACTTCCTGCATGTGCGCTCCGAGCGGGACGACGCGATTCCGCTGCTCATGAGCCACGGCTACCCGAGTTCGGTCGCCGAATTCCTCAACCTGATCGAACCGCTGGTGAATCCGGCCGAGGGGCAGGCCTTCCATGTGATCGCGCCCTCGCTGCCGGGCTACGGCTTCTCCACTCCGCTGTCCGGTCCGGGCTGGACCATGAGCCGCACCGCCCGCGCCTGGATCGAGCTCATGGCCCGGCTCGGCTACGACCGGTACGGCGTCCACGGCGGCGATGTGGGGGCGGGCATCTCCGGTGCGGTCGCGGGCCTGGACACCGAGCATGTGATCGGCATCCATGTGGTCACCGACCCGCTGACGGCGGCCAATACCGCCACCTTCATCCCCGGACTGGCCGACAGCCTCAACGCCGACGATCCGATCGACAAACTCATCCTCGAGCGCATGGACTCCTTCCACCGTGAGGGGTCCGGCTATCTCGCCATCCAGAACAGCCGCCCGCAGACCATCGGCTACGGCCTGGTCGACTCCCCCATCCTCCAATTGGCGTGGATCGCCGAGAAATTCGAGGAGTGGACGGATCTGCCCATCGACCGCGATCTGCTGCTCACCACGGTCAGCCTGTACTGGTTCACCGGCTCCGGAGTGTCGGCCGCGCACACCCTCTACGAACAGGCGCACTCCAGCGAGTGGGGCAATCCCGGCAGCGCCCCACAGGGTTTCGCGGTCTTCGGCGCGGATGAGACCGTGCGCCGGGTACTTCCGGCACCGGCCGACGCGCACTGGACCGAATTCGAACGCGGCCTGCACTTCCCGTCCATGGAGGCACCCGCCGAACTGGCCGGGGATCTGCGGATGTTCTTCGGCGCGATCGCGCACCCGGGACGACCCTGAAACGGGGCTGTCGGAGTCGGCCGCCTCGCCCACCGCGCCGCGGCCGATACGATGGCGATCCGGTCCCACCGGCTGGCAAGCTCGAACCATGACCACCCTCGGCCAGCTCCGCAAGACGGCGCTCTCCTTCCCCGAGACCACCGAGCGGGCGAACGCCTCCGGCGCGATCACCTTCACGGTGCGCGACACCGAATTCGCCACCTTCACCAGCGACCAACACGTGGAGCTGCGACTCGTCGCCGAGGACTCCGACCGGGTCCGCGCCGAACACCCGACCGCCGCACCGATGACCGGCGGCGTCCGGGTTCCGATCACCGACATCAACGGCCAGCAGCTCAACCACTGGGTGCGCCGCGCCTGGCTGGCCCACGCGCCGAAGCGGCTCGCCGAACAGAACGCCGCCGCCGACACCGCCGTGGCAGGCCGGGTCGGCGATCTGCCCAAGGCCATCGGCAACCCGGCCACACGAGCCCTCGTCTCCCAGGGGATCACCACCCTCGCCCAGGTCGCCGCGCTCAGCGAGGCCGAACTGCACGCGCTGCACGGCGTGGGGCCCAAGGCGATTCGCATCCTCGCCGAGGCGATCGCCGCCGACGGACACCGCTAGCCCCGGACGGCGGTCCAGCACCGCGAGCAGCCCTCGGCCACAGCGCCGCGCCGCAGGTCACAGGCGCGGCGAGGGCGGTCGCGGGGTGGGCGTCGGTAGCATCGGCAGGGTTGTATCGACGACCGAGGAGAGCGCGTGACCAGCACCGACCAGCAGCCCGGCACGATCACCACCTTCGGCACCGGCAGCGCGAGCGCCACCCCCGACATCATGCGGGTGACGGTGTCCATCGAAACCCACGCGGACACGGTGGCCCTCGCCTACGCCGGAGCCGGCCGGCACACCGACGCGGTCATCAAGTCACTGCGCGGTGACAACGTGCAGGGCCGCGACATCTCCACCAGCGGTCTGTCCGTACGCACCGACACCCAGTGGACCGACAACCGCGAACGCATCATCGGTTACATCGCGAGCACCTCGCTCACCGTCACCCTGCGCGAAATCGGTTCCGCCACCACCGAATCCGCCACAGTCGGCCCGGCCGCGATCATCGCCCGCGCCGTGGAGGCGGGCGGTGACGACGTCCGCCTCGGCGGCCTCACCCTCACCGTCGCCGACGAGGAATCCCTGCTCTCCAGGGCCCGCGACGCCGCCTACGACCACGCCCTCGTCAAGGCCCAGCAGTACGCCAACCGCGCCCACCGCACCCTCGGCCCGGCCCTGGAGATCACCGAGAACACCTCGGCCGCACCAGGTCCCGTGCACAACATCGCCTTCGCCGCCAAGAGCGCGCCCATGGGGGCGTCCCCGGTCCCCGTGGAACTCGGCGAGAGCGAACTGTCCGCCACCATCCGCGTCACCTGGCAACTGAACTGACGCCGCCGAACCAACACACTTCCCCACGCGAGCAGACCGGCCCTCGATACCGGGTCACGAGGCGATCATGCCGTGCGGTGGCCACTGCCGGTCGCGGCGGAAGCTGCCGATGATCCGGACCAGGGCACGGAAGATCACTCCATCGGTCAGCTGGTCCACCTGGAGTTCGGGGGCGGCCTTGTCGATGATCAGGGTGCGGTCGAGGTTGTCGGCCGCACCACCGACCGCGTATTCCACCTCGGTCGCGCTCTCGCGGATTCGCCTGTAGTAGATGAGAACCGCCATGATCGCTCCCCCGATGTGTGGATTTCGCGACTATCGTTCCAGGACCGCCAGACACTCGACGTGGTGGGTGCCGGGGAAGGCGTCGAACACGCGCAGGTGGACCGGACGGTAGCCCGCCGCCTGGTAGAGGCTCACGTCGCGGGCGAAAGACGCTGGGTCGCAGCCGATGTGGACGATGCGGCGCGGGGAGCGCTCGGCGAGGGCGGCGATGACCTCCTTGCCCGCGCCCGCTCGGGGCGGGTCGAGGACCACGACATCCGGTGCGGTGGAGGGCTGTTCGACGATCCAGCGCTCGACCCGCTCGGCGCGGGAATCGACCCAGGGCAGGTCGCGCAGGTTCGCCTTCGCCTCGGTGACCGCGGTGCGGGCGAATTCGACGGCGTGCACCGCGCCCTCCGCACCAACCTGATCCGCCAGCCGGGCCGCGAAAACGCCTACGCCGCTGTAGAGATCCCAGGTCAGCGCGCCGGAATCCGCATCCGACCACTCGGCGACGACATCCGAATAGCATTGCGCCGCACCGTAATGCGGCTGCCAGAAGCCGGTGGCGGAGAGCTCCCAGCGGCGGCCCGCCACATACTGCACGGCCCGGCCGCTGCCGTCCACGACGCGTTCGGCGCGGACGCTGTGCGCGGCGGCACGACGCGCGGCGGTGCTGCCCCGGTCGCCACCGCGACGATCGCCGCGCTGCGCGGCGCCCCCGCGGCCCCGACGGTCCCGGCCGTGCCCGGGAGCCGACCGGCGGTCGGCGGAATCCGCTGCGGGCGGCGCGATTTCGACCAGGTGGCGCATTCCTTCCGCGTCCACGGCCACGACCAGCTCCGCGCCGGGTGTCCACGTCCGTTCGGCAATGCCCTCCAGGGCACCGGCCATGGGCTGCGGGCACCGCAGATCGGCGATCACCTCGGTGCTGCGGTAGCGGTGCACACCCGCGCGCCCGTCCGCATCGACCACCAGCCGCACCCGGCTACGCCAGCCACCGGCCACCGCGTCCGCTGCCAGCACGCCCGGCACACCAGCGCCGGATACTCCGGAGTCCGACGTCCCGGCGAACAACGCACCGGGCAGATTGGTCGCCACCGCACCGATCCGCCCGGGGGTGCCGCTGACCGACCGGGGGCTGGACGCCGGTCCGCGAGTACCGCCCGACCGGGAATTCGCCTGCGTGCCAGGCGAACCGGTCGGCTGCGAATCCGACAGCAGCAGGCTCGGCAGCCGCGTCGCCACACCGCCGATGCGGCTCGGCGAGCTGTTTCCCGGCCGGATGCCGGTGCGCGCCAGCACACCGTGCGCGACGCCCGCGGGCAGCGGGATGGATTCGACGACGAATTCCGGTTCCCAGCCGGCGATTCGGCGCAGCTGGTCGGCGACGACCGTTGCCTTCAGGGCGCGCTGGGCTGCGGGAGTGGCGTAGGAGAAGTCGCAGCAGCCCGCGCCGCCGGGGCCGGAGACCGGGCAGGTGGCGGGGATGCGATCGGGGGACGCCGAGAGGATCTCCACGGCGTCGGCGCGGCAGAAGGAGCCGCCGCGGTCCTCGGTGATCTGGGCGCGGACGAGTTCACCGGGCAGGCCGTGGCGCACGAACAGGACGCGGCCCTCGTGGCGGGCCACGCAGAAGCCGCCGTGGCCGGGCGGGCCGAGGCGGACCTCGACAATGTCTCCGTACCAGTCGTTTCGGCTCAACTCTCGTCTCCGAAGCCGCGGCGGACCGCACCCGGGACGCTCACCGCGCGGGCCTGGCGGGCCTTGGCGGAGGAGCTCAGCTGCCAGGGGACGCTGGTGACCATGACGCCGGGCTCGAACAGCAGGCGGCCCTTGAGGCGCAGCGCACTCTGGTTGTGCAGCAACTGTTCCCACCAGTGGCCGACCACGTATTCGGGGATGAACACGGTGACCACGTCACGCGGGGAGTCCTTGCGTAGTCGCTTCACGTAATCCACCACCGGCTTGGTGATTTCGCGGTACGGGGACTCGATCACCTTGAGCGGCACCGTGATATCGCTGCGCTCCCACTCCCGCACCAGTTTGCGGGTGTCGGGCTCGTCCACGTTCACCGTGATCGCCTCGAGGGTATCCGGGCGGGTGGCCCGCGCGTAGGACAGCGCCCGCTTGGTCGGCAGATGCAGCTTCGACACCAGCACGATGGAGTGGGTCCGGCTGGGCAGCACGCCATCCCATTCGGTTTCGTCCAGTTCGCGCGACACCGTGTCGTAGTGGCGGCGGATCAACCGCATGAGCCCGAAGATCGCCAGCATGGTCACGATCGCGATCCACGCGCCCGCCATGAACTTGGTGATGAGCACGATCACCAGCACCGTCGCCGTCAGGGTCAGGCCGATCCCGTTGATCACCCGGGAGCGCTTCATGCGCGCCCGCTGCGCCGGATCGGTCTCGGTGCGCAGCAGGCGCGTCCAATGCCGCAACATGCCGGTCTGGCTCAGCACGAACGACACGAACACGCCCACGATGTAGAGCTGGATGAGCTTGGTCACCTCGGCCCCGAACAGCACCACGAACGCGATGGCCGCACCCGCCAGGAAGATGATGCCGTTGCTGAACGCCAGCCGGTCACCGCGGGTGTGCAGCTGCCGCGGCAGGAATCGATCCTGCGCCAGAATCGAGCCCAGCACCGGGAATCCGTTGAACGCGGTATTGGCGGCCAGCACCAGGATCAGCGCCGTCACGATGGTGATGAACCAGAAGCCGATCGGGAACCCGGAGAACACCGCGCCCGCCAGCTGCGCGACGAGGGTCTTCTGCTCGTAGCCCGCCGGCGCGCCGATCAGATCCGAGGTGCTGTGCGCGTACACGACGCCCACCTTCTCGGCGAGCATCACGATGCCCATCAGCAGCGTGATGGCGATGACGCCCAACAGCAGCAGCGTCGTTGCCGCATTGCGCGATTTGGGCTTTCGGAACGCGGGCACACCATTGCTGATGGCCTCCACACCCGTCAGCGCGGCACAGCCGGAGGAGAACGCGCGGGCGATCAGGAATACGAAGGCGATGCCCATCAGATGATCAGTGCCCTCGGTCTTCAGGTCGAAGCCATAGGACTCGGCGTGCACCTGCTCGCCCAGGATCCCGATCCGAGTGAAACCCCAGACCAGCATGACGACCATGCCGATCATGAACGCGTAGGTGGGGATGGCGAACATGGTCCCCGACTCGCGCACGCCGCGCAGATTCATAGCGGTGAGGATCACGATCGCCGACACCGCGAACAACACCTTGTGCGTTGCGACGAACGGCACAGCCGAACCGATATTGGAGGCCGCCGAGGAAATCGACACCGCCACCGTCAGCACGTAGTCCACCAGCAGCGCGCTGCCCACCGTGAGACCCGCTGTGGGCCCGAGATTCTTGGTGGCCACCTCGTAGTCACCGCCACCGGACGGGTAGGCGTGCACGTTCTGCCGGTAGCTGGCCACCACGACCGCCATCACGAGGGCGACCGCCACACCCACCCACGGCGCGTACGCGTAGGCGGACAGCCCGGCCACCGACAGCACGAGGAAGATCTCCTCGGGGGCGTACGCCACCGACGACAGCGCGTCGGACGCGAAGACCGGGAGCGCGATCCGCTTGGGGAGCAGCGTGTGCCCCAGGGAATCGCTACGGAAGGGGCGGCCAACCAGCATGCGTTTGGCGGCCGTCGTCAACTTCGACACTCATGCGAGCATAAGGCAGCGCGAGCGCACCGGTTTCCGCGGCGCGGCGCGAGTCGGGCGGGAGCCGTAGGGTGGCCATGAAGACTGTGAGGTTTTCCCGGTTCCGGTTTGAACGTTCACCGGAGGGGGAACGTGCCTCGGGAAAAACTCGAGCGGTACGGTTGCTGCCCGGACAGGAGCAACCAGACCGCACGCCACAGTTTTCGGGAGATGGGGTTCGCACGGTGTACGTAGTGATCATGGGGTGTGGACGAGTGGGATCCTCACTCGCGCGCGCCCTGGTCCGCATCGGCCACGAGGTCGCTGTGATCGATCAGAATTCGAGCGCCTTCCTGCGGCTGGGCCGCGACTTCCCCGGCCTGTGCGTCACCGGGGTGGGATTCGACCGGGATGTCTTGACCCGCGCCGGAATCGAACGCGCCGGGGCCTTCGCCGCGGTGTCCTCCGGCGACAACTCCAACATCATCTCCGCCCGCGTGGCCCGGGAGACCTTCGGCGTGGAACGCGTCGTGGCCCGCATCTACGACGCCAAACGCGCCGCCGTGTACGAACGCCTGGGCATTCCGACCATCGCCACCGTGCCGTGGACCACCGATCGATTCCTGCGCAATCTGGTGTCGGATCAGAGCACCACCACCTGGCGCGACCCCACCGGCACCGTCGCCGTCACCGAACTCGTACTGCACGAGGACTGGTACGGGCGTACCGTGCATTCCCTGGAGGAGGCGATCGGCGCTCGGGTCTCGTTCCTCATCCGCTTCGGGCAGGGCGTGCTGCCCAACGGCAAAACCGTGCTGCAGGCCGACGACACCGTCTACGTCGCCGCCACCTCGGGCTCGGTCGGCGAAGCCGTCGCCCTGGCCGGAAATCCCCCCGCGAGCGAGGACTGATCATGAAGGTAGCCATTGCGGGAGCCGGCGCCGTCGGCCGATCCATCGCCCAGGAACTCCTGCGCGGCGGCCACAACGTCATGCTGCTGGAACGCCGCCTCGACCACATCGATCCCACCATCGCCCCCACCGCCGTCTGGACGCATGCCGACGCCTGCGAGCTCGAGACGCTCGAAGAGGCGGAACTGGAAACCTACGACGTGGTCATCGCCGCCACCGGCGACGACAAGGTGAACCTGGTGTTCAGCCTGCTCGCCAAAACCGAATTCGGGGTGCGGCGGGTGGTGGCGCGCGTCAACGATCCGCGCAACGAATGGCTCTTCGACACCTCATGGGGTGTGGACGTGGCCGTCTCCACGCCGCGACTGCTCGCCTCCCTCGTGGAAGAGGCCGTCTCCGTGGGTGATCTGGTGCGGCTCATGACCCTGCGACAGGGCCAGGCCAATCTGGTGGAGATCACGCTGCCCACCGATACCCCCTTGGCGGGCAAGGCCGTTCGCGTCTTGAATCTGCCGCGCAATGCCGCACTGGTGAGCATCCTGCGCGGCGGCCGGGTCATCGTCCCCCAGGCCGACGATCCACTGGAGGGCGAGGACGAACTGCTGTTCGTCGCCTCCGTGGAAGCCGAAGACGACCTTCGGAAAGCCTTCAGCACCAATGGTTTCGGCGGTGACGTCAGCGTCGACGCCGACCTGACCGCCTGAGTTCGCCTCGACCGGAAGAGAATTCGACGCGGTGACGTTGAGCGGGCGCACCCCCTGCGCCCGATTCACGCTGCCCGCGCCGAATCTCAGGAAGCGGCCTTCAATTCCGCGCGCAGCTTGTTCAGCGCGCGATGCTGCATCACCCGCACGACCCCCGGGCTGGTGCCGATGGCCTCGGCGGTCTGCGCCGCGGTCCAGCCGAGCACGATGCGCATCACCAGCACCTCACGGTGGGTGGGCGCCAGCACCTTCATGAGTTCCCGTGTGGCCTCCCGGGTTTCGGTCGCGAGCGCACGCTCCTCCGGGCCCGCCTCGTTCACCGGGGCGTCCGGGAACTCCGCCACCGGGTAGGCCGGGTGCAGCTGCGCCCGCCGGAAGGCGTCGGCGACCTTGTTGGCCGAGATGCCGTACACGAAGGCCAGGAAGGACTTGCCCTGATCCCGGTAACGCGGGATGGCCTGCACGGTGGCCAGGCAGATCTCCTGGGCCACGTCGTCGGCGGTGACGTGCAGATGCGCCGCGCCGCTCATGCGGGCCGCGCAGTAGCGCCGCACCAGCGGGTAGACGATCTTCAGAATCTCCGAGACCGCCGCCCGGTCGCCACCGGCGGCCGGACCGATCAACTTCTCCAATTCGGCTGCGGCACGCCGGGACTCCGACGTCGCCGCACTGTTGTTCTTGGCTCCCCGCCCTGCCGGATGCCGGCGCGAGGCTGTCGTCTGCACCGTCACACCGAGCCCCTCGCCACGGTCCTGCGACGCTGCCACTGCCTTGCCGTCGGTAATCACTCCGCGATCCTTTCGCCGTTTCGTCTCGAGACGATCGTGCGATGAACCGGGCCGCCGAAATAGATACCCCAGGGGTGGGGGTGGGTACCCCCTGTTCCGCCTCCCCGAATATTCAGCGGGCGGCTGATAGACGTCGACCGTTTCGCACCCGTGCCCACTGTCAGGAGCAATCCAATTTCGGACGTCCCCGACGAGTTACCCGGATCTTGCGAAATCAGTTGTCGCGCAAAGCCTTTGCCTTGGGTGTATCAGCAGGCAGATGACCGGCTTTGCGGACCGCCCACCAGGTGACACCCAGCGCGATCGCGGTCAACGGCCAACCCATGGCAATACGCGCCACGGCGAGCATGCCCGTGCTGTCGGTGCTGTAGAAGTGGTCCTGCACCGCGAAACGCGCCGCGAACACCACCACCCACACCGCGGTCGCCAGATCGTAGAGGCGCATGGCCCGGCGATCGGAACGCCAGTCGGTGCCGTGCCCGTTCAGCACACCCCAGATGACACCCGCCAGCGGCCACCGCACGATCAGCGACAGCAGGAACGCGCCCGCGTACACCAGGCTCGCCCAGATGCCGAACAGGAAGAACCCCTTGGCTTCTCCCATCCGGTAGGCGATGAACGCGCAGATGCCCACGCCCAGGAAACCGGAGATGGCCGGCTGGATCGGACCCCGCCGCACCAGCCGCCAGATCAGGATCGCGGACGCCACGCCCAGCGCCGCCCAGATGGCGGTGGTCAGACCGAGCCAGGTGTTGATCGGCACGAACACCAGCACCGGCAGCGACGAGTAGACCAGGCCGCTGATACCGCCCAGCTGCTCCAGCAGCGACTGTTCGACCTCTTCCTCGATCTTCTCCTCGAATTCGGTGCGCAGATCCGAGTGCGGATGATCGGGGCGGGCGAGCTCGGCCTCGGCGTCGGCGAATGCCGCCGCGGTGGGGTCGTCGAGGTCGCCTCGGGTCACGGCGGGCTCATAGCCCCCGTCGCTGCTGCTGGGTATCGGCATACGTCAGGAATTCTCACGAAGTTCGTAGTAGGGGTTGAAGATCACCTTTTTGCCGCCGTCGCGTTCACCGATGCGGCCGCGGACCAGAATACGGCGGCCCGGCTCGATTCCCGGTATGCGACGCCGCCCGATCCACACCAGCGCGACGGAATCGGTGCCGTCGAAGAACTCCGCCACGATCTCCGCGCCCGCCTGCTTCGAACAGGCCTCCACGCTACGCAATCTGCCGAGCATGGTGACCTCTTCGCCACGGCGGCACTCCGACGCCCGGCAAGCCCCCGACGCCTCCGACGTTTCGGCGAGCTCCTCGGCGTCCAAACGATCCAGATCCTCGGTCAGACGGCGGCTGAGCCGCCGGAAATAGCCCGAGGGGGTGTCTTTCCCACCCGCGGATGGCATCTTGCACGTTCTCCTAGCAAGACGGCGTGGGTCTCACGTCGTTGTCTTCCCACAAACCTGGTGGGTGTCTGCCCACACTTCCCGGCTGTGGCCGTACACCGCCACTGTAGAGGCCACGGCCGACCCATGCCACGCGTGCCCCGCCCAGTACGCTCGGCCGGTGCCCGATGTACCCGGCCCGATCCCCACCGCCCCCGCCCCGGCAACCGCGGCGCCACCCGGCCCGATATCCACCGCGCCACGTCGGCCCGTCGCGGCGGTCGCACTGCCCGGCACCGGCTCCGACGCGCACTTCGCCGCGCGCGCCTTCGAATCCGCCTGCGGTACGGCGGGATTGCCCTGCGCGGCGATCGATCCGGACCCCTTGCGCGTCATCGCGAGCTACCGGGACGCCCTGGCGAAAGCATCCGCCGACGGGCCGATCCTGGTGGCGGGCATCTCCCTCGGCGCGGCCGTGGCGGTGGATTGGGCTGCCCGCCATCCGGATTCGGTCACCGGGGTGATCGCGGCCCTGCCCGCGTGGACGGGCGCGGACACCACCGGCTGCCCGGCCGCCCTCAGCGCCGCCGCCACCGCCTCGGCCCTGCGCAACGACGGCCTGGACACCGTCCTCGACCTCATGCGCTCCTCGAGCCCCGCCTGGCTGGCCGAAGCGCTCACCCGCTCCTGGCGATCCCAATGGCCGGATCTCCCAGCCGCTTTGGAGGAGGCCGCCGCCTACCGCTGGCCCGAACCGGACCTGCTGAGCGCAGTGAGCGTTCCCGTGGCGATCATCACGGCCGTCGACGACCCGGTTCATCCCCTCGCCGTCGCCGAACGTTGGGCATCTCTCATCCCGCACGCCACCCTGCACCGCATCACACTCGACGAATTGGGCGCGGACCCAGCCGTTCTCGGCCGCCTCGGCCTCGCCGCGCTGACCGACTCCACGGGCGACGCACCGCACACCTGAACCCCTGCCACGCCCGCGAACGACAGCGACCTCCGCACCCGTGGGTGCGAAGGTCGCTGTGTGTTTTCAGCGGGCCTTAATTCAGGCCGAGCTGCTGCATGGCCGAGCCCTCGGCGCCGCGACGCGGCTCCTGACCGGCCGGCGGCGTGACGCCCTGGTAGGGCTGCCCGCCCTGCATGGCGGCGAGCTGGGCGGCCATGGCCTGCTGCTGCGCCTGCAACTGCTGCTGGTGCGCGGCGGCGAGCTGGTCGGCCAGCTCCTGGGGTAGGACCACCGGCAGCGGTTCGCGCACCGGGAGCGGTTCGTCGCCGCGCCGGACCACCGTCTCGCCGAGGATGGCGCGGGCGGCGGCGATCAGCGGGGTGTTCTCGTCGGCCGAGCCGGACGGTCCGGCGGCGACCAGGCGCAGCATCCAGCGGAAGCCGTCGACACCGATGAAGCGCAGGTCCGCGCCCTCGGTGACGGCGTGCAGCTCACGACCCCAGGGGCCGTTCTGCACCGACACCGTCGCGCCGTCCTTGCGCAGCGTCTCGGCGAGATCGGCTGCCACCGAACGCCATTGGCCGGGCGACTTGGGCGCGGCATAGGCGGCGACGGTGATGCGGCCGTGCTGGGTGGCCAGGTGCACGGCCTGCGGGGTGCCGTCGGGGGTCATCTCGACCTGCAGCTGCCCGCCCGGCGGCACCGGCACGATGACCGAGCCCAGATCCAGGCGCTGGTCGGCGACGGTCTCGAGCCGGTCGGCGACGTCCTCGTAGTCGTAGGGACCGACGCGGTCGCCCACCGGGGCCGCCGCGGCCGGTTCGTCGTCGTAGCCGGCGTCGTCGAATTCCTCGTCGTCGTAGTCGGCTTCGTCGTATTCGGCGTCGTAGTCGGAGTACTCCTCGTACTGCGACTCGTCCGATCTCTCCGTGCGCTTCTTGCGTCCGAACACCATGGTCATGCCTCCTTGCCGGCCGAACGGCCCACCCCACCGGACTCCGCGGCGAGGCTGGCGTGCCCACCGCTCGATCCGTATCCTCCTGCGCCGCGCTCGGTTTCGTCGAGCGCGTCGACCTCCACGAAATCGACCAGCTCCACCTTCTGCACCAGCAGCTGCGCGATCCTGTCACCCCGCCGGAGCTCGACCGGAGTGCGGAGATCATGGTTGATCAGGCATACCTTGATCTCACCCCGATACCCGGCATCGACCGTGCCGGGGGTGTTGACCACGGACAGGCCGTGTTTGGCGGCCAGCCCGGATCTGGGATGAATGAGCCCCACCGTCCCGATCGGGAGGGCGACGGCGATACCGGTGCCGACGAGCACCCGCTCCCCCGGTTCGATGATGACGTCCTCGGTGGTGCACAGGTCCACGCCCGCGTCGCCCTCGTGGGCACGCGTCGGTACGGGGATGCCGGGATCGAGCCGCAGCAGGCGAATAGGTGGAATACCGGTCACGTACGCCGAGCCTACGCGTATGACCCCGCGCTCATTGACCTAGTCTGGGGTCGTGTCCGACCAGTCCTCTCAGGTGAGCATGGAATCCCAGCAAACGTCGAAGCCGCTGTACCGCGAACGCCTCTGGGCGCCACTGTGGTGGTGGCCGATCGGCCTCGGTATCGCCGGCTTGCTGGCGGCCGAAATCCACATGGGCGCACCGGGGATCCGGGCATGGCTGCCCTACGTGGCGCTGTTCGCCATCGCGGTGTGGGTGCTGCTGTGGTTCTCCCGACATACGGTGGAGGTGGCCCTCGACTCGGCCGGCACCCCGGAGCTACGGGTGGACAAAGCCCACCTGCCCGCTACTTTCGTGTCGCGGGCCGCTGCGGTGCCGGCCAGTGCGAAGAGCGCGGCGCTGGGCCGACAACTCGACCCCGCCGCCTACGTCCAGCATCGGGCCTGGATCGGCCCGCTGGTGCTACTCGTTCTCGATGACCCCGACGACCCCACCCCGTACTGGCTGGTGTCGACTCGGCGGCCCGAGAAGGTCTTGACCGCGCTCGGCGTACCGAGCGCGGACTGACGGAATATCCCTGCTCAGGACTGTGCGGTCAGGCCGCGCAGTCCATGCAGATCAGCTGACCACCGGATTCGGTGGCGAGCCGGCTGCGGTGATGCACAAGGAAGCAGCTGGAGCAGGTGAACTCATCGGCCTGCTTCGGGATGACCCGAACCGAGAGCACCTCCTCCGACAGATCCGCGCCGGGAAGCTCGAACGACTCCGCGGTATCGGATTCGTCGATATCCACGACGGCGGACTGTGCCTCGTTGCGACGAGCCTTCAGCTCCTCGAGCGAGTCCTCCGACACTTCGTCGGATTCACTACGCCGTGGTGCGTCATAGTCGGTTGCCATGTCGTCTTCCCCTCGTCCTTACTCCGTATATCCCGGACCGGCTCACTCCGCGCCGATCCCGGGTGGGATCGGTCTGGGGTGCGCCGCCCCGCCCGTGGTGTACGTCACGCGTACACCGGTCCCCGATCGGGCCGGATGCTCTGGATCCGCACCGGATCGCGCTCGGTCAACGCAGGACATGCCCTTGTTGTTCCCGAAATCGAACCCCCGATTCAACCCGGGCGATACGATCTGGGCCGCCAGACAATAGCGGACCCCGGGGCAAAAGTCGCAATCAAAACACTCGCGATTCGAAACTGAGGGGCAATCGTCACCCCTGAGGGAACACTCCGAGACCTTGCAGGCAGGCAACGCGACGTTTTCGTAGAGTGTTCCCGTGGTTTCACTGATCACCCAAGGTAATGCGACCGACCCCGAGGGCCGGCGCTTCATCCGGCGACGCTGGGAACCGTGGGCGGCCATGGTGGGCGTCATCGCCGTGATCTGCGTCGCGGTGTGGGTCAAAGCACTCACGACGACCGAGGACAGCCAGACCGCCATGTCCTGCAACTCGCCCAGTCCCGCCTCGAGCACCTCCGCGGCCCAGCCTGCGCCGTTAGGCCAGCGGGTCTCGGCCTCGCGGCTACGAGATGTGGAACCGGCCACCCTGGCCAAGACCAGAGTGCGCGTCTACAACGCGAACGGACAGCGCGGTCAGGCCGCGCATGTGGCGTCGGGCATGAGCGATCTCGGATTCGCCAGCGCGCCCGAGGCGTACGGTAACGATCCGGTGTACGTGAACGGTGACCTGGACTGCCTGGGCCAGATCCGCTTCGGCGTGAACGGACGGCCCGCCGCAGCGGCCGTGCAACTGGTCGCCCCGTGCGCCGAGCTGATCGAGGACACACGCGGCGACGACACCGTGGATCTGGTGCTCGGGTCGCTGTTCCGCGATATCCGGCCGAGCACCGACGCCGAGGAAGTGCTGCGCTCGCTGAAGAATCCGGTGCAGGGCGCGGGTTCGGGCATCGACCCCAAGCTGCTGGACGCCGCCCGGCACGCCAAGTGCTGAGTTTTCTGCCGTCCGCTTCGCTGCGGGCGTGTTCGCGGCCCTGCTAGCTCGGTCTTCCCTCCTCCGCTCCTCCGCTACGCTCCCCCGCTCCGTCAGTCCAGACCGAGCCGGGCCGCGAACCTGATGCGCGGTTCCGACCAACCGCCCCAGATCGCCGCGCCTCACCCGGAGGCGCGGCGATTCCTTTTCGTGGCCTGATCGTGGCCTGGGCTGTCTACCCGGCTGTCAGTGACCCGGGATAGGGGTGGTGACACCGAGCTTGTCCAGCAGGCCGATCAGTTCGTCGGCGATGCCGGGTGCGGTGGCCAGCACCAGCTCGCCGTCCGAGCTGCGCGATTGCGGTGACGGCAGGAGCAGTCGCGCGCCCGCCTCGGCCGCGATGAGCTCACCGGCGGCACGGTCCCACAGGTTCAGGCCGTGCTCGTAGTAGGCGTCCACCCGGCCCTCGGCGACCATGCACAGGTCCAGGGCGGCCGAGCCCATGCGGCGGATGTCGCGAATATGCGGCAACACCTCCGCGATGAGGCGGCCCTGTTCGATGCGGCGCGTGGTGGAGTACGCGAAGCCGGTCGCCACCAGCGACATGGCCACGGACTCGACGTCGTTGCAGCGCAAGGGAATCGGATCCTTGCCGGGCTCGGTGCGGTGCGCGCCGAGACCCAGCCCGGCGCTGTAGGTGACCCCGCGCGCCACATCGGCGACCGCGCCCGCGACCGATCGCCCGCCGCGCACCGCCGCCACCGACACCGAGTAGGACGGCAGGCCGTAGACGAAGTTCACGGTGCCGTCGATGGGGTCGACCACCCAGTGCACCACGTCGGATTCCTCGTCGAGGGTGCCGCCGTTCTCCTCGCCGACCACCTGGTCGCCGGGGCGGAGTTCGGCCACCAGTTTGCGAACCAGCTGCTCGGTTTCGGTATCGACGATGGTCACGGGGTCGACGGCATTGCTCTTGGACTGCACGGCGTCGCCCTCGTGCCCGCCGGGACCGAAGACCTCCGGCCGCCTGGTGCGCACGTGGGCGGCCGCGGTTTCGGCCAGATGGACGGCTACGCGCCTGAGTTCGGCGATCTCGGTCTGCTCGGGGCTCATGATCGTGTTGGATGCGGTCAGGGTGAAATCGGATTCCGGCACGAGGTCCATCGCAGCACAGATCCGGCGTAGCGACCATTAGGCTGGTCCAACCGGCATCAGCACAGGAACGAGGAGATCGTCATGTCCGCTCGGGGACACGCGTTCGGTATCGACATCGGTGGGAGCGGCGTCAAAGGCGCCGAGGTCGACCTGGCCACCGGTGCGCTGGTACATGAGCGCATCAAGGTCCCCACCCCGCATCCGGCGACCCCGGCGGCGGTGGCGGAGGCGGTGTCCAAGCTTGTGGCACAGGCGGGTTGGGACGGTCCGGTCGGTATCACCCTGCCGAGTGTCGTCATCGGCGGCGTCGCGCACAGTGCCGCCAATATCGACAAGACCTGGATCGGCACCGACGCCCGCACCCTCTTCTCGACCGCCCTCGGCGGCCGGGAGGTAACCGTCCTCAACGACGCCGACGCCGCCGGACTCGCCGAGGACCGCTACGGCGCGGCAAAGGATCTCGACGGCCTGGTAATGCTGCTCACCTTCGGCACGGGTATCGGATCGGCTGTGATGTACCACGGCACGCTGATGCCCAACACCGAACTCGGGCACCTCGAGGTCGACGGCATGGAAGCCGAGCACCGCGCCGCGGCCTCCATCAAGGACCGTGACGGATTGACCTATCCGGAGTGGGCCGCCGAAGTGAGCAAGGTACTGGTCACTCTGGAGAATCTGTTCTGGCCGAACGTGTTCGTGGCGGGCGGCGGAATCAGCCGTGACTACCAGGAATGGATTCCGTTGCTCACCAACAGAACCCCCGTCGTACCCGCCGATCTGAAGAACGCGGCGGGCATCGTCGGAGCGGCAATGGCCGTGTCTGCCGGTATCGCGCCATAAGCACACTGGTTCGATCGTTACAATGGAACAAGCCCGGTGCTGAGCCGGTTAAACCAACCCGGCACTCGCGCCGGTTACCCCCGACAGACCGCTCCGCCGGATGACCACTCTGGCGTGACGCCGCACGAGACCGTCACGAAAGGGCGTACGTGGTAGCCACGAATACCCGAGAGACCGCCGACTCGGCCGAAACCGCCGATTCCGCAGACACCACCGCCGCGCCGGCGGTCAAGGCTGCCGCCAAGAAGGCCCCGGCCAAGAAGGCCGCCGCTAAGAAGGCTCCGGCCAAGAAGGCGGCCGCCAAGAAGACGGCTGCCAAGAAGGCCACCAAGGCGGCTGCCAAGAAGGCTTCTCCCAAGAAGGCCGGCGAGCCCGGCGCCGAGGGCGACGTCGACGAAAACCTCGAAGACGAGTCGCTGGATCTCGACGACCTGGGTGACCTCGAGGTCGACGACGAAGATCTCGCCGACGAGGAGATCGTCGACGACGTCGAGGACGAGGAGGAGGACGCTGCCGAGGCGCCCGCCGCCGAAGGCGAGACCGAGGAGGCCGAGGAGCCGTCCGAGAAGGACAAGGCCTCCGGCGACTTCGTCTGGGACGAAGAGGAATCCGAGGCGCTGCGCCAGGCCCGCAAGGACGCCGAGCTCACCGCTTCCGCCGACTCGGTCCGCGCCTACCTCAAGCAGATCGGTAAGGTCGCGCTGCTCAACGCCGAGGAGGAGGTCGAGCTCGCCAAGCGCATCGAAGCCGGCCTCTACGCCACGGAGCGTCTGCGCGAACTGGCCGAGAAGGGCGAGAAGCTGCCCGTGCAGCTGCGCCGCGACCTGCAGTGGATCATGCGCGACGGCAACCGCGCCAAGAACCACCTGCTCGAGGCCAACCTCCGCCTGGTCGTCTCACTCGCCAAGCGCTACACCGGCCGCGGCATGGCGTTCCTGGACCTCATCCAGGAAGGCAACCTCGGCCTCATCCGCGCCGTCGAGAAGTTCGACTACACCAAGGGCTACAAGTTCTCAACCTACGCGACGTGGTGGATCCGCCAGGCCATCACCCGCGCCATGGCCGACCAGGCCCGCACCATCCGCATCCCCGTCCACATGGTCGAGGTCATCAACAAGCTCGGCCGCATCCAGCGCGAACTCCTCCAGGACCTGGGCCGCGAGCCCACCCCCGAAGAGCTCGCCAAGGAAATGGACATCACGCCGGAAAAGGTGCTGGAAATCCAGCAGTACGCCCGCGAGCCCATCTCCCTCGACCAGACCATCGGCGACGAAGGCGACTCCCAACTCGGCGACTTCATCGAAGACTCCGAAGCAGTAGTAGCCGTAGACGCGGTCTCCTTCACCCTCCTCCAGGACCAACTCCAGTCCGTCCTGGAAACCCTCTCCGAGCGCGAAGCAGGCGTAGTCCGCCTCCGCTTCGGCCTCACCGACGGCCAACCCCGCACCCTGGACGAAATCGGCCAGGTCTACGGCGTCACCCGAGAACGCATCCGCCAAATCGAGTCCAAGACCATGAGCAAACTGCGCCACCCCAGCCGCAGCCAGGTCCTGCGCGACTATTTGGACTAGTTCCGACCCGAGAATGGGCCGCGAAGCTTCTGCTTCGCGGCCCATTCTCGTATTCGCCAATTCGACACGGCGACAGGCTTATTCGAATCGTGGTCGGTCAGGATCTGCTCGAGATGACCATGATGTACTCGGAGGGGGCGTTCGTTCGGTTGGCGAAGCCGTGGTCCACGTCGGCTTGGAAGAACATGGCGTCGCCGGTGTTCAGCGTTTCGCTGGTTCCGCCGATCAGGACGGTGAGGGCGCCTTCGAGTACTGCGAGTTGTTTTCTGTGCCCGGCGGATAGGTGGGTAGTAGTCCGGCGGGGGTCGACCGCGCAGGTCACCGATGTGGCCATCACACAATCACGAAGACCACGTGAGTGCTCTGATCACGCCGGATGGTTCAGAGGCGTTCAGCGAACTCGGGCGAGTGTGGATCGGTGCGGGAGACCCTGGGTATTCGCCGGATGGCTCGAACCGATGCGGGACTGTGTCGTGGCCGTATCGGAGATAATCGCGATCACAGTCCCGGCACCGGGGCACACGCCTGGTCACACTGTCTGCGAAATCAGCAGCGGCACAGGCTATCTGCCCATCTGGGGCGACACCGTGCACATTCCCGCGCTCCATTTCGATCGATCGAATATCGAACCCGGCAGTCTGCGTCGGTCTCGATCGGGCCGCGGCGCATCAGGTCCGCTGCGACCGCCCGTCCCACTCGTACATGAATCGGGCCGCCGAGCTTCTGCTCGGTGGCCCGATTCGCCTACGGGTGCACAGGGTTTCGGTTGTGCGCCGAGGTCACCAGCCAGAGCCCGAGCCACCCGAGCCGGTGTTGGCGAGGATGGTCCCGATGATCATCTGCAAGATTCCGGCTACTGAGCCTACGTATTCCACGTGTTCCTCCGACGTTCTCTTCGCCGAATTGTTCGGCGTAGCGGGGAATCTAGCCGAGCAAACATCTGGAATGTGCACGTTTCAGCGAAGTCGCTGGTCACCAGCTATCAGTCAGCCACTTGCCGGGGTGTGCGTTGACGCAGAGACCTGCGTATCGGCAACCGCGCCGAGCCGTACGCCGCAGTTACCGAGCACACCGGTACGCTCTGGGCCACCTACCCGGGCAGCTATCTCCTCCGATACGGCGGTCAGCCGGGCTGCTGACGGCGGACCATTTCGGCGATCCAGGTGGGGGCGAAGGGGGATGTGCAGCCGGGTGGGGTGGGGTAGTTCTTCAGGACCTCGAGGCGTTCGCCGATTTCTATTGCGCGGGAGCGGTATTCGGGGTGGTCGATGCCGATCTGGGCCAGGCAGTGGTTCATTGCCCATTGGAGGCGGTCGGGGGCGTTCTTCATATCGGCTTCGATGGTGTCGAGGAGGGCGGGGAGGTCGAGGCCCTCGGGTTTCTTGGCTACGCGGTCGATGGTGAGGGACCAGCCGGCGCTGGCTACCACGGGGTCGGGGTCGGCGAACCAGGTCAGGCGGAGGGCTTCGGTGTGCGGGTTTTTCTTGACCACGTAGTTGACGAGCCAGTCCTGGACTTTGGGGGTGCGGGACTCGCGGAGCATGGTGTCGAGGTCGTCGCGGGTGAAGGATTTGGGGCGGCAGATGAGGGTGGCGAGCAGGCGGGCGGCGGAGTCTCCGGTGTGCCAGAGGTCGCGGGCCAGGTCCTGATCGGTTTTGAGGGCTTTCGCGAGGGCGCGGAGTTTGGTGAGGTTCACGGCGTGGTCGTCGCCGTGTTTCTGGTTCACCGCAAGGATTTTGGGGTCGTCGAGTGCGGCCAGATCGGCCATGACCGTCGATACGGGCGTTTCGCTCATTTCGGCCTCCCGTTCTTCGCGCGTGCGCACACAGCCTACGAGAGGATGCTGCCATGGGAGGAAGCGTGGCCGGGTTGGAGATCGTCGATCATTGGATCGGTGGGGTGCGGTGCGCCGTCCACGACAGTGCGCCCGGGGGCTCCGGGGAGGCTGTGGTGTTCGTGCACGGGAATCCGGGCCCGATGGACGATTGGGCGGAGTTGATTCCGGAGGTCTCCGGGTTCGCGCGCGTCGTCGCGATGGATATGCCGGGGTTCGGCCGATCGGATCGGCCCCGGGGGTTCGATCACAGTATCGAGGGGCATGCGCGTTTCCTCGGGAAGCTGCTCGATCAGCTGGGCGTGCGGCGCGCGCATCTGGTGCTGCACGATTTCGGGGTGGCGTGGGGGCTGCGCTGGGCGCTGGACAACCGTGCACGGGCGGCGAGTCTGAGTCTCGTCAATTGCGGTGTGCTGGAGGGGTATCGGTGGCATCGGTATGCGCGGATCTGGCAGACGCCGGTGGCGGGTGAGCTGTTCCAGTTGGTGAGCAATCCGCGCGGGATGCGGTTCGCGCTCGATCGGGACAATCCGAAGCCGCTCCCCCGCGCGTACATAAACCGGGTGCACCGCTTCGCGGATTGGGGGCACAAGCGCGCGGTGCTGCGCCTCTACCGGACCTCCCGCGATCCGGTCAGCGCGTTCCCGGAGCGCGAGCTCGGCGCGGAGGCGATCGCCGCCGCGGCCGCGGGCCTTCCGGTGTGCGTGCTCTGGGGTGCGGGTGATCCGTACATTCCGGTGCGGTTCGCGCACCTGCAGCGCACCTACTTCCCCGAGGCCGAGATCCATGTCCTCGACGGCCTCGGCCACTGGCCGTTCATCGATGACCCGCAGGCGGTGCTGACCCCGCTGGCCGCGTTCCTGCGTCAGCGGATACGGGACTGACCTCAGCTTTTCCCTCCCGGACCGACTCGCTGAGTCCATTTTCCGCCAATCTCTTTTGTTTCACGAAATCAAGTTTTATATTTGTTCCATGCAAGCAAACAAGGACGAGGTGTCCCGGCTGGCACGCACCACCTCACGATTCGCCGAGGCCATGCGCCAGGGCACGGCTCGCGCCTACGACCCGGTGCGGGTCGGGGTGCTGCAGACGGCGGTGGAATCCGGACCGCTGCGCGCCGGGGAGATCGCGGAGCGGCTCGACGCCCTCCCCTCCTCCATCACCCGGCACGTGCAGGCGCTGATCGATTCGGGACTGGTGGCGAGTTCCCCCGACCCGGCGGATCGGCGGGCGGTGCTGGTGGAGGCCACCGAGGCCGGTCGGGCCGAGCTCGCGACATTCCTGGAGGTGGGCGATCAGGTCTTCGGCGAGGTCATCGCGGAGTGGCCCGCCGAGGACGTCGTCACACTCACCCGCCTGCTGGATCGGCTCATCGAGTCGTGGGGCGCGGCGGGAAATCAGCAGCAGCAACGGGCGGCCAAAAGGCGTCCGGGAGGGTTCGGCTGGAGCCGAATCTGATTACAGGAGAAGGAATTTGATATGTCTACCAATGAGCCTCTGCATGTGATCGTGGCCGGTGGCGGCATCGGCGGGCTCGCGCTCGCCAATGGCCTGCGGCGCGCCGGGGTGAGTGTGTCCGTCCACGAGCGGGAGGTGCGGCGCACGGATCGGTTGCAGGGCTTCCGCATCCACATCGACCCCAATGGCAGCCGGGCCCTGGCGGAAATGCTGTCGCCGGAACTGTATTCGCTGTTCACGGCGTGTGCGGGGCGGGGCGGCAACGGTTTCGGGGTGGTCACCGAGCAGATGAAGCAGCTGCTGCGGTTCGAACCCGATGACAGCGCGGACGATCCGGCCGGCGGCGGGCACTTCGGCATCAGCCGGATCACGCTGCGGCAGCTGCTGCTGGCCGATCTCGAGGGAATCGTGCACTACGGCAGCATGTTCGAGCGGTACGAGGAACTGGCGGACGGGCGGATCGCGGCCTACTTCGCGGACGGCACGTTCGAGGTGGGCGATGTGCTGGTCGGCGCGGACGGCGGCACCTCGCGGGTGCGGGCGCAGCGGTTGCCGCAGGCACAGCGCGTCGAGACCGGAATCGTCACCATCGCGGGCAAATACGCGCTGACGCCGGAGTCCCGGGCCCGGCTGGATCCGCGCCTGCTGCGCAATCCGCTCAGCGTGATTCCGCCCACGGGATGCGGAATGTTCCTCGCGCCACACGAATTCGATATCCCGGCACAGGCGGCCGGAGTGGTCGGCAATGAGGCGGGCCTCGCGCCGGGCGTGCTGTTCGACAATACCCAGCCGTATGTGTTCTGGGCCTTCGCCGCCAAGCGGGAGCGCTACGGCGCCGAGCTGGAACAGCTCAGCGCACCCGAACTGCACGCGCTGGCGACCCGGATGACGGCCGGATGGGATCCGGCACTGCGCACCCTGGTGGCCGAATCCACGAGCGACACAGCGACTCTCATCCCCATCAGAACCTCGGTGCCGACCCCGGCCTGGGAGCCCTCGCCGGTCACTCTGCTCGGTGACGCCATCCACGCCATGACCCCGTTCGGCGGAATCGGCGCGAATACCGCGCTGCGTGACGCACAACTCCTGTGCCGCAACCTGATCGGCGCGGACCGCCGCGCGCACGGCCTGCTCGACGGTATCGCCGCCTACGAGTCCCGGATGCGTGACTACGGTTTCGATGCCGTGCGCACCTCGCTCACCGCCGCCAACCAGGCGGTTTCCGATAGCCGGGTGGCGCGGACGGCAGGCAAGCTGTTCTTCCGGACGGCCGATGCCATCCCGTCGATGAAGCGTCGAATGTTCTCGGCAACATCGAGTTAACTCCGTTCGGAAAGGTTTTCAAGGAAACCTTTCCGTTCAATTTCCCAATCGGACAACTGCCCGGTAGTGTGCGCACGTCGCAATCACTCATTGTGAAATCCCCGTTCTGGCAATGGAGTTCGTGTGCTGGAGATTCACCACTTCAGCTACGGGTGGGTGACACCCGTGCTGGCCTACATCATGTCCGTCACCGGCTCCCTGCTCGGACTCCGCTGCACGGCGCGCGCCCGGACGGGGGAAGGACGCACCGGCTGGCTGATCGCGGCGGCCGTCGCCATCGGCGGCACCGGGATCTGGGTCATGCATTTCATTGCCATGCTGGGCTTTTCCATCCGCGGCGCGTCGATCCGCTACAACGTGCCGGTCACCCTGCTCAGCGCCGTGATCGCCATGGTGGTGGTGTACGCGGGATTGTCCATCGTGGCCAAGGGCCGGTCGGGGTACTGGTCGCTGCTGGCCGGCGGCGCGGTCACCGGCCTGGGCGTGGGGGCCATGCACTATTCGGGCATGTACGCCATGAAGTCGGACGCGAAGATCGAGTACAACGTGGGGATCGTGACGTTGTCGATGGTCATCGCGGTGGTGGCGGCGACGGCGGCGCTGTGGTTCACGCTGCACATCAACGGGATCTTCGCCACCATCGGCGCGGCGTTGATCATGGGGGTGGCGGTGTGCGGCATGCATTACACCGGCATGGCGTCGATGAGCGCCCATCATGTCGGGCGCGGCATTCCGGCGGGTGCGGGCGCGATGGAGCTGCTGGCCCCGCTCATGATCAGCGTGAGCATGGTGACCATGGTGTTGCTGATCCACGTCGGGCTCACCGAGGTGGATGAGCGCAGCCGGATGGCGGAGCCACAGCGCGCCCCGCTGCCGCGGCATGACGCGTGGTCGCTGCAGGCCGAACACGGTGTGCCCCAGGGGACTGTGCCGCCGGGCACACCGGGACCGGCCACGGGTGCTCCCGGCGCGATGCCCGGCACTCCGATGGCCGCCGCGAACTCCGTTCCGCCGCAGGGCAAACCACCGGTGGCGCCGCGGCAGCCGGGCCGCACCGGCCACGGCTCGGCGGCGAACGGTCCCGGCCGGGGCCTGCCGTCGGCCGGTATGTCGCAGGATCGGCGTAGCGCGTCGTAGCGGCGCGCCCGGCTGCGCCGGGTGAGGCCAGGATTCCCGATGCCCGGGACCCGGGTTTCATATTCCGGGATAGCCGCCGGACTTCCTGAGAGTTCGGCGACGCGGACCAGGTAGCCGCTGAGAGAACCGTCCGGTTGTTCGACTTTCGAGTGCATCGGCAGCAAACTGGCCTGCGTGCACTCGCAGCTGGAATTGATCTTCTTGGTCCTGTTCGCGACCATTCTGGCGCAGCCGCTCGGCAAACGGCTGGGTCAGGCGCCCGCCGTCCTCATGACGGCCTTCGGCGTGGTGCTGGCCCTCATCCCCGCGGTGCCGGAGATCCACATCGACCCGGATCTGATCCTGCCGCTGGTGCTGCCGCCCCTGCTGTACGCGGCCGCGCGCCGCACCTCGTGGCGGCAGTTCGCCGACAACTGGGGTGCCATCGGCCTGCGCGCCGTGGTGCTGGTGATCGTCACGGCCGCCGCGGTGGGGTGGGCCTTCCACGCCTGGTATCCGGCGATTCCCATTGGTGCGGCCATCGCGCTGGGGGCTCTGGTCGCGCCGCCGGATCCGGTGGCGGTGTCGGCGCTGGCGGGCAAACTCGGTCTGCCGCGGCGTCTGGTGTCGGTGCTCGAGGGTGAGGGGCTGTTCAACGACGTGACCGCCATCGTCGTCTATACGGCGGCGATCTCCGCGGTGGTCACCGGACAGTTCTCCACCTGGGGCACGGCCCGCGAATTCCTGGTTTCCGGGGTGGTGGCGGTGGTGGTCGGGCTGCTGTTCGGCTGGGCGGGCAGCACGATCATGCGACGGCTGGGGGAAGCGCCCTGGCAGGTGGCGCTCGGCCTGCTGCTGCCCTTCGCGGCCTACGGTGTCGCGGACGCGCGTGGGGGTTCGGCGGTGCTCGCGGTGCTGGTGTGTTCGCTGTATCTCACCGATGCCGCAACGGATTTCAGCGACAGCGACTATCGGCTGGTCGGTGACTCGTTCTGGGAGATCACCGAAATGCTGGTCACCGGTTTCGCTTTCGGCCTCATCGGACTGGAGTTGAGCACGGTGCTGCGCGACGCGGGACCGGAATGGCCGCGCTATCTGGGCGGTGCGACCGTGGTGATCGGCGTGGTGGTGGGGCTGCGACTGGCGTGGCTGCTGGCCACCACCGCGATCTTCCAGGGCTGGTGGCGGCATCGTGACGCCGACGAGCCCTACACCTGGCGGGAGACGGTCGTCACCTGGTGGGCGGGTATGCGCGGCGTCGCGACTGTCGCACTGGCACTGGCGGTTCCGCTCACCACCGCCGACGGCGAGCCCTTCCCCGGCCGCACCGAGATCCTGTTCACCGCCTTCGCCGTGGTGCTTTTCACGCTGCTGCTGCAGGGGCCGACGCTGCCCGCCGTGGTGCGGGCGACCGGTGTGCACGCCGATACCGAGCAGGAGCGCGCCATCGAATTGCGTTTGTGGGGGCGGGTTCTGGAGGCCGAACTGGTGCGACTCAAGCAGGTCGCCCTCGAGGAGCAGTTGCCCGAGGACGTCTACGAACGCCTGCGGGACGGACTGGAACGCCGTCTGGCACAGGCGGACCCGGAGGCCGCCGACCGGAATGCCCGGGTGGCCACCGACCGGACGCTCGCCTTCACCAAGCGCATGCGCGCCATCACCAACGATGTGCTGGACGCCGGTCGCGCCGAAGCGCTCGCCGCCCGCCGCGAACCCGGTATCCCACCGGATGTGGTGGACCGCGTCATGCGCCGCCTCGACCTGCGCTCCAGGTCCGGCGCACCGTAACCCTAGATCCTGCTCACCGTAACCGGCTGCGACAGTGCGGAATTCGCCGCCTCGGCGGCGACTGTCCGCTCACCGCCGATTTCCGCTTCTGCCCGCGGCATATCGGCCGCCGGGGCCGCACCAGCCCAGGTGAGACGCCGCACCAGCCATTCGACCGGCCCCTGGTCGAATCGCTTCAGCCACAGCATCGACACCGTCGCCTGGAGCGCCAGGATGATCGCGCACAACACCAGCGTGCGGTCCCACGCGCCGTCGTCCTCCGAACCGAGGCCCAGCGGTTCCGCGACAACGCGGACGGCCACGACGATGAGGGTGGCGGCGAGATAGTTGGTCAGCGCGGTCCGCCCCAGGGCGGTGAGCGCACCGCCGATCACCCCGGAGCGGGTGTGCACCAGCATGGATACCGCGCAGGCGTACACGGCGGCCAGCAGCAGGCCCGCACCGACCGAGGCGCCCGGATGCGTCGACTGCCACATGACCGCGACCACGGCGGCCGGCGTGAGCAGGGCGAGCAGCAGCGGCGGCACCCAGGATCCGGCCTGTTCGACGCGGCGCGGCAGCTCCGCCGTCCCGGCCGCGAAGCCGAGCAGGAACAGTCCGGGCACCATGAGCGGTCCCGACCCCACCGTGACCGCGGCGACGGTGCACACGCCGCCGACCGCGGCGGTCGCGGGCACGGCCCATCGTGTGGGCAGGAAGGTCGCGGGCAGCAGCAGGGTGAGGGCCACGATCGCGTACGGCAGCAGCGCCTCGCCGGGCTGCAGCAGTTGATGCAGGACGCCGAGCACGCCGAGCGCGAGGATCCGGCGCAGCAGCACCAGCCGGGGTGAGGCGGTCCGCCGCCGCGCCGACTGCCACATGAGCGCGAACCCGATCCCGAACAGCACCGAGAACAGCGGAAAGAACCGGTGGTAGACGCCGAATTCCAGCCATCGCACCACCGGATCCACGGTCCCGTTCGGCGTGGTCGACAGCCGCAGCATCGCGGGCGCGTTGACGAAGAGAATTCCGCACAGGGCGAATCCGCGAAGAATGTCGAGGCTCGGGATTCGTCGCATGCCGATCATGATTGTCTGCGACAGCCACCCCTGGGATCACCCGAAAGGCTCGAGTACCCTCGCGAATCTCATCCCATCGGATGACTTTCGTCCCGGG
Source organism: Nocardia acididurans (assembly GCF_016741815.1). Taxonomy (GTDB): domain Bacteria; phylum Actinomycetota; class Actinomycetes; order Mycobacteriales; family Mycobacteriaceae; genus Nocardia; species Nocardia acididurans. The sequence continues at coordinate 65,036 of NZ_JAERRJ010000018.1, read as the reverse complement.
GTACCCGGCCCGCGCACCGGCCTAGGCAGCCGCTTCCCGGCTCACCCGCGGCACCCGCCCGGCCATGACGAGCACCGCGACGAACTCCCGCAGGTACGCGAATCGCGTCAGGCACCGCGAGGTTCGCGCGCCGACGACCTCCGCCCGCAGTCCGAGCACCCGAACCAGCCCCGCCGTCCGCAGCACGTGAAAATCACTGGTCACAACCGTGATTCGCGCCGCATCCGGGTCGATCCCGCGAATCCGCATCTCCCGCACCGCGAACCGCAGATTCTCCTCGGTATTGCGTGCCCGATCCTCGACGACCACACCCTCCCGGGGAATCCCGGCTCCCTCCAGATACCGCGCCATGGCCTCGGCCTCGGTCACCTCGTCATCCGCGTGCAGCCCACCGGAAACCACTACGACAGGCGCATTCCCACGCTCGCGCTCGACCCGGTACACCTCCACGGCCCGGTCGAGCCGTGTGGTGAGCAGCCGCCCCGGCCCACCCTCGCGCAGCCGGCACCCCAGCACGACGATCACCTCGGCCCCCGGCCGATGCGGCCGCCGCGCACAGCGCAGCGTGTACCCGGTGAAGGCCAGCAGTTGCGCCAGCATGAGCAGAAGCAATCCGGCCAGCACAGCACCGGCGGCGGGCAACGGGCGTTTCGGCGACATCACCGCAACCATACGTTCCCGGCCGCGACGGGGCTCAGCTGCCATGCTCCGGACATGGATATCAGGAGGCGGCGTCTCCGGCCTCGAGTACGAGGAGCTCGGCCGCGTCCAGTGACGAGTCCGCGGAGGTGTCCTTGAGGTCTACCCCGGAGCGCCCCAGGCGGCGGGCGCCGTCGACCAGGCCGGCTGCGACCTGGGCGGCTCGGGTGTAGGTGAGGCCTTCGGGCGGATGGATATTCGAGATGCAGTTGCGTTCGGAGTCGGCGCGGCCGGGGCGGGGCCGGTGCGTGAGGTAGATGCCGAGGCTGTCGGCCACCGAGAGTCCTGGGCGTTCACCGATGAGTACGAGAAGTGTTGTGACGCCGAGGGCTTCGCCGATGTGATCACCGAGCGCGACCCGCGCCTGGGTGGCGATGACCGGCGGTGCGAGGGTGTATCGCCCGCCGAGGGCCTCGGTCAGGGCCGCGACCATGGCCACCCCGTGGTCGGTCAGCGCGCGTGGCGACAATCCGTCCGCCAGCACGATGCCGATATCCGCGCCGGTCGGCGTGATCGCGGAAAGGCCCTGTCCGGCAGCGTCTCCCGTGGCATCGGGCAGTCTGCCGAGGTCCGGTCTGCGCAGGTACTCGGAACGATCACCGGCTCGGCTGGCGATATGGACGGGCTCCCCCAATCCCAGCGCGGCCACGGCGGCGCTGAACGAACCCACGTCGAGGGGGCGATGCACCGCGTCGCGGGCGGCGGCGTGTGCGGCGCGCAGCGCCAGCACCTCCGCGGTGGGAAGGGCATCTCCGGTGCGCCCCAGGCCGATTCGCGCCTGCGTGGTGTGCCGGATCTCGCTCCAGAAGTCGGTCGGTATCGCCGGCGCCCGCCCCGATTCGAGTGCGGGCGAACCGGTCTGGGCCGCCGAGCGGCCTTCGGCGTGCACCGCCGAGCCGGCTCCGCCGCCGGATGGGTGATCCACCTCGGCGAGGTGCGGGTTCACGCTGGACCTCCTTGCTCCGACCCCGCGGGGTTCGGTCGGCAGCCCCCGCCGAGGCGGTGGGCCGGTCGCGGGCCGCGCGTGCTGGCGGCCTGATCATGCTGTGGCGCAGGGCCTTCGGCGCGTGCGGGCACTATCCACGCCCCGCCCGGACAGGTGCGGTGGTTCATCGAGCACTCACCAGGGCGCGCAGTGGCGACGACAGCGGTTCCACCGGGAGGACGCGCCCGTCGGGCGACAACATGCCGAGACGGTCGAGCCACGCCTTGAACTCGGGGGCGGGGTCCAGGCCGAGAACCTTTCGAGCGTAGAGGACGTCGTGGTAGGCGAGGCTCTGATAGCCCAGCATCACGTCGTCGGCGCCGGGGACCGCGATGACGAAGGCGCAGCCCGCCGCGCCCAGCAGGGTCAGCAGGGTGTCCATATCGTCCTGGTCGGCTTCGGCGTGGTTGGTGTAGCAGACGTCCACGCCCATGGGCAGGCCGAGGAGTTTGCCGCAGAAATGATCTTCGAGGCCGGCGCGGATGATCTGCTTTCCGTCGTAGAGGTATTCGGGGCCGATGAAGCCGACCACCGTGTTGACCAGCAGCGGGTCGAGGTCGCGGGCGACCGCGTAGGCACGGGTCTCCAGGGTCTGCTGGTCTACGGGCTTGCCACCGGTGCCGAGGTGCGCTTCCGCGGAAAGGGCTGAGCCCTGGCCGGTTTCGAGGTACATGACATTGTCGCCGACGGTGCCGCGCCGCAGCGAGCGGCCTGCCTCGTTGGCTTCGCGCAGCAGTGAGATGTTCACGCCGAAGCCGGAATTCGCGCCTTCGGTGCCCGCGATGGATTGGAAGACCAGATCCACCGGGGCCCCGGTTTCGATGAGCCCGAGGGTGGTCGTGACATGGGAGAGCACACAGGACTGGGTGGGGATGTCGAAGCGGCGGCGCACCTCGTCGAGCAGGTGCAGTAGGTCGGCGGTGGCCTGCGGCGAGTCGGTGGCGGGGTTGATGCCGATCACGGCGTCGCCACAGCCGAGCAGCAGGCCGTCGAGCACCGCGGCGGCGATGCCGCGCGGGTCGTCGGTGGGGTGGTTGGGTTGCAGGCGGGTGGCGAGGGTGCCGGGCAGGCCGACGGTGGTGCGGAATCCGGCCCGTACCTCGACCGCTCTGGCCACCGCGATCAGATCCTGATTGCGCATGAGCTTGCTGACCGCCGCCACCATCTCGGGGGTGAGCCCGGGCGAGACCACGGCCAGCACGGCAGCCGCGTCCGGGCGGGCGGCGGCGTCCAGCAGCCAGTCCCGCAGCCCGCCCACGGTGAGATGCGAGATCGCTTGGAACGCACCGCGATCGTGGCTGTCGATGATGAGCCGGGTGACCTCGTCGGTCTCGTAGGGCACCACCGGATCGTCGAGGAACATGGTCAGCGGCACCTCGGCGAGCGCCCACTGCGCGGCGGCGCGTTCGGCGTCGGAATGCGCTGCGCACCCTGCCAATTCGTCGCCGCTGCGACGCGGGGTGGCCTTGGCGAGCAGGTCGACCAGGCCGTCGAAGGTGTGGTTCGTGCCGCCGATTCGCTGGTGGTACACCGTCATTCGAGCTCCTTCTCGGCGCGGGCGAGGACGGCGAACTCCTCGTCGGGTGAGGAGGCGACCAGCCGATGACGGCTGTAGAGGCCGAAGTAGAGCATGAAGGCGCAGAAGGCCGCGAGGGTCCAGCCTGCGGCGACCGGGTCCACCAGGAAGGTGGCGACCACGGCGACGCAGGCGATGACGAGGGCGAACCCGGTGGTGACGATGCCGCCGGGGGTGCGGTAGGGCCGCCGCATTCCGGGTTCACGCACCCGAAGCACGATGTGGCTCACCATCATCAGCACATAGCTGACGGCCGCGCCGAAGACGGCCATGTTCAACAGCATCGCGCCCTCCCCGGTGAGCGAGAGCCCGAATCCGATGATGCCGGGGACGATCAGCGCCGGCACCGGCGCTTTGCGCGCGTTGGTCACCGACAGGCCGGTGGGCAGATATCCGGCGCGGGAGAGCGCGAAGGTCTGCCGCGAGTACGCGTACACGATGGAGAAGAAGCTGGCGATCAGCCCGGCGAGGCCGATGTAGTTGACCACGGTGGCGGCGGTCCCGCTGCCGAGCGCCTCCACCAGCGGGTTGCCCGACTGCGAAAGCTTGTCCGCGCCAAGGGCTCCCGTGGAAAGCACCAGCACGGCGCCGGCGGTGACCAGCAGCACCAGCATGGCCGCGATGATCCCCCTGGGCACGTTCTTCTCCGGATCCCGCGCCTCCTCGGCGGCCAGCGGCACGCCTTCCACGGCGAGGAAGAACCAGATGGCGAACGGCACCGCCGCCCAGATCCCGAACGCGCCGAACGGCAGGAACGACGAGCTGCCAACGGCATTCGGGTCGACCGGGATGTCGGTGAGGTTGGCGAGGTCGAACTTCCCCCACGCCACGACGGCGAAGATCGCCAGCCCGACCAGCGCCACCACGGTGATGGCGCACATGACCTTCAGCGCCTCCCCCGCCCCGGCCAGGTGGATGCCGATGAAGAGCGCATACACCGCCAGGTACACCCACCACCCGTCGGTGATCCCGAACAGGTGCAGCGATTCCACATAGCCGCCGATGAAGGTGGCGATGGCGGCGGGCGCGATGGCGTATTCGATGAGAACCGCCGCGCCCGTGGCGAATCCGCCCCAGGGTCCGAGGGCCCGCCGCGCGAAGGTGTATCCCCCGCCCGCGGCGGGCAGGGCGGCGGACAGTTCTGCCATGCCGAGCACCATGGCCAGGTACATGCCCGCGATCAAGACGGTGGCGATCAGCAGTCCGCCGAATCCGCCCTGGGCCAGACCGAAATTCCATCCGGAGTAGTCCCCGGAGATCACATAGCTGACGCCGAGTCCGGCGAGCAGCACCCAGCCCGCCGTTCCGGTGCGCAGGGTTCGTTTCGCGAGATAGTCGTCGGTGTCTTCGACGGTCTGCGCCGTCCGGCTGGCGGTCGTCATACGGTGGTTCGCACTCCTGCACGGTTGTCGATCAGTTGACCAGGATTGGCCGCAGCTCTGATCCTCCGCGCGAATATTGCTGTCGTGTAACCAGCGTTTTCCCCGGGTATTACCCCGCGTAAAGTCTGGAAACCTCGTATCACCTGCGGTTATCCCGAGCTGCCGCTACCCGGGATCCGGCCCGCCCGGAGCTACCATCGTCGGATGGCAGCGAGTACCTACCAGTCGCCCTGGGTCCGCACCATCGATCTCGCACAGCAGTGGCGGCGTATCCGGGCCTGGGGGCGGCAGCCGCAGCGGCTGCGCCGCCTGCTCGCCGCCTATCGCACGCTGCTGGCCGCCGCGCCCGCCTCGATCGCCTACGCGTTCACCCTGTTCGTCACCTGGTGGACGCTGCGCGGCACCAGCGACGCGTTCGATCGCCGGCTCATCCTGTCCGCGTCCACGAATCTCCGGAATCTGCAACATGATCCGATCCAGGTACTGGTCGCCTCGGCGTTCTGGACCGAGGGCGGTTTCCCGTGGTCGGAGATCCTGATCCTGTTGACCTTCATGGCGCTGGCCGAACGCTGGCTGGGTTCGCTGCGCTGGATCCTGGTGGTGGCGAGCGGCCACATCTGCGCGACATTGATCGTGGCGGTCGGTATCGCGCACAAGGTGGACAAGCATCTGATTCCGCTGCGCGTGACGGTCGCCGCCGATGTGGGCCCCAGCTACGGCATCTCGGCCATGCTGGCGGCCCTGGCCTTCCGATTACGCGGTCCGGCCCGCTGGATCTGGGCGGCGGGCCTGCTGCTCTTCTACGGCGCCGCGCTGTGGCAGGGCCGCACCTTCACCGACTACGGTCATTTCTTCGCCGTGCTCATCGGTTTCCTGATCGGCGGCGCGGCGGTGGTGGTGTCGCGCCGGGTGCTGCCGCTGCTGCGGCGTTCAGCGCCCGATCGGATCGGCGGTCGCGCCGGGGTCGACGACGGGCTTGTCCCGCTGGAAGAACCGGACGGTGGGCTCGACCAGGCGCGCGGCGATCGGCCCGAGCACCGCCATCACTAGCACGTAGGCCGAGGCGAGTGCGGCCAGCTGCCCGTCCACCCCGCCCATCGAGACCGCGAGTCCGGCGATGACGATGGAGAATTCGCCGCGCGCCACCAGCGCCGCGCCCGCCCGCGCGCGGCCCATGCGGCGGATGCCCTGCCGCTGCGCCGCCCACCACCCGGTGCCGAGTTTGGTCAGCGTGGTGACCACAGCGAGCAGGATCGCCCAGCCGAGCACCGGCGGGATGGCGCCGGGATCGGTGCTGAGCCCGAAGGCCACGAAGAAGATGGCGGCGAACAGATCCCGCAGTGGTTCCAGCAGTTTCGCCGCCTGCGTGGCGGTGGATCCGGAGATGGCGATGCCCAGCAGGAACGCGCCCACCGCGGCCGAGACGTTCAGCGCCGCCGACACTCCCGCGACGAGCAGGGCCGCGCCGAGCAGTTTGAGCAGGAACACCTCGTTGTCGTTGCTGTCCACGATCGCCGACACGTAGCGCCCGTACCGCAGCGCCACCACGAGCACCACGGTGATGGCGAGCAGTGCGATCCCGAGGGATTTCAGTCCGGCGGCGAAGCCCACCCCGGCCAGCACCATGGTGAGGATCGGCAGGTACACCGCCATGGCCAGATCCTCGAACACCAGGATCGACAGGATCACCGGCGTCTCCCGGTTGCCCAGTCGCCCCAGGTCGTTGAGCACCTTGGCGACGATGCCGGAGGAGGAGATGTAGGTGACGCCGCCCATGGTGACCGCGCCGACCACACCCCACCCCAGCAGCAGCGCGACCACCACGCCGGGCGTGGCGTTGGCGACGATGTCGAGCAGACCGGCCAGCCAGGACCGGCGCATGCCGGTCACCAATTCGGCCGCGGTGTATTCCAATCCGAGCAGCAGGAGCAGCAGCACCACACCGATTTCCCCGGCGAGGTGCCCGAATTCGGTGGCGGCCTGCATCTCGAAGACGCCGCCGCTGCCGAAGGCCAGACCGCCCAGCAGGTAGAGCGGGATGGGCGACATGCCGAACCGACCGGCGACCCGTCCCAGCATGCCGAGCGCGAACAAGATCGCGCCGAGCTCGATCAGGGCCAGGGCGGTCGTGTCCACCGCGCTCAGCCGTCGGCCAGGATCCGCGCGGCCGCGTCCAGGCCCTGCGGGGTTCCGACGACGACCAGGAGGTCCGCGGAGTCGAGGACGAAATCGGGTCCGGGCGAGGGGTGCAGCTGTCCCGCGCGCATCACGGCCACGATGGAGGCCTTGGTGCGGGTGCGCATGGCGGTCTCGCCGAGCATGCGCCCGAGGTAGGGCGAGTCACTGCCGATGGGCAGCTGCCGGGTGGTGATCCCGGGCAGGTCCCGGTGATCTTCCTTGAGCTTCTCCACCAGCTGCGGCGCGCCCAGCAGATTGGCGAGTACCGCGGCTTCGTCCGTGGTCAGCGGCACCTGCGCCAGGCAGGCATCGGGATCGTCGCGCTGCGACACGATCAGGTCGATGGCCCCGTCCCGGTGTGCCACCACCCCGATCCGGCGCCCCGAGCGCACCTCGAAATCCTTCCGCACACCGATACCGGGCAGCGCTGTCACATCGACATTCACGCCCACCACAGTAAGACACGACACGCCCGACACGCCGACCATCGGCACGCCGTGCCTAGACCAGCGGCGCGAACTCCCCGTCAGCGCCGGGTTCGTACGCGGTGACCTCGGTGACGGCCGTCAGCGGCAGCGGCCCGTACAGGTGCGGGAACAGCATGGACGCCGGATCGGTGGGCACCCCCGGCTCCCATTTCACCGGCGAGTTGAGGCGACCGGGATCCAGCCGGAGCAACACCAGATCCGACCGCCCCCGGAAGATCCGATTGGCGGGCAGATGCGCCTGATACGGCGCGGACAGGTGGATGAACCCCACCTCCTCCAGCGACGCCGCCCGATACTCCCCCGCCTCCTGCGCGGCCTCCCATTCGGCGCGAGAGCAGATGTGTACCAAGCTGTTCGGCGTCGTGTCGGTCTGCACGAACCCCACTGTAGTCAGTACGGGACGGGGTGGGCGATGTGCAGGGAGACGTCGTTGATGCCGACGCGGATGGGGGCGAAGCGGCCGGCGGCGCGGACTGCGGCGGCGGTGTCGGCGGTCCAGATGCTGGCGCAGGGGCCGGCGGGTGGGCGCAGGGCGAGTTCGAAGGCTTCGCCGGCGTCGGCGACCCGGACCACGGGCAGGATCGGGCCGAGGGTTTGCTGGGTGAGTACGGCCATGGTGGGGTCGACGTCGCCGAGGACGGTGGGCTCGAAGGTGTGGCCGGTGCCGGTGCCGCCGCAGCGCAGGGTCGCGCCCTTGAGCAGGGCGTCGCGAACCTGATCTCGGATGCGGGCGACCTGGGAGGCGGAGGTCATGACACCGGCGCCCGGCTCGTCCCCGGCCAGGGGTGCGAATGCGGCGGCCTCGTCTACGAGCCGGCAGAGAAACGGTTCGTAGACGCTGCTCTCCACGTAGATGCGTTCTACGGAATTGCAGGATTGCCCGGAGTGTGCCAGCGCTCCCAGGGCAATACAGGCCGCCGCCTGATCCAGGTCGGCATCCGCGAGGACCACCGCCGCGGATTTCCCGCCCAGATCGAGACAGCACGGGATGAGGCGGCCGGCGGCGCGCAAAGCGACCACCTTGCCGGTTTCCACGCATCCCGTGAAACGAACGAAATCCACACTGTCGAGGACCGCGGGGCCGGCGTCGTGCCCGGCGACGGTGTCGAAAACCGCTGGGGCGCCGACACTTGCCCAGCCGTCGGCGACCGCGCGCATGGTGAGCGGCGTTTCGGAGGAGGATTTCACGATGACCGCGGCGCCGGCCACGAGTGCGGGCACGGCGTCGAACATGGCCAGCGCCAGGGGATATGTCCAGGGCCCGATGACCCCGACCACCGCGCAGCTGCGGTCGGTGACGGCCAGCTGCATGGCGGCCGAAGGACGCAGGGACAGTTGCGGATACCGGCCGCCGAGGAAGTCGGCGGCCTGGGCGCGGTAGTGGTCGAGGGTGTCGACGGCGAGGGCGAATTCCGCCTCGGTCTCGGATTCGGGTTTGCCGGTCTCCCAGCCGAGCAGGCTGACGACGGTATCCCTGTTGTCCAGCAACCAGTTTCGGAACATGGTCAGCCAGTGCACACGGCCCACGACGCCGAGCGACCGCCATAGTTCGCTGTTGCCGCGCAACCGTTCGACGGCGTCCCGCACCCGTTCGGGGCTGTCGGTGGGGATGGTGTCGATCACGTGGCCGTCGGCGGGCGCGATCACGGTGAGCATCGGCGGACGGACCTTTCCGGCATCCGGCACCCGGACGTGCGGGGCGCGCACTGTGTGCATGAATCTCACCGTATGGCTGAGGGTTTCGGGCAACCAGCCCACAATGGGCCAGGAATCGGCGAATATAGGCCGCACCAGGCAACTTACCGACCGGTAACAGCTCTACGGACGCCGAAAGTTTGCGAGACTGCTTGAGTGACGGAAGAGTTGGCGCAACTGCGATCCATGACCAGCAGCGCGCTGCTGGCCGATTTCGCCGTCGGCCGGGGTCTGTCGTTGCGAACCATCCTGCAGGACACCGGCATCAGCGAAGCCGCCCTGCGGGAGGCGAACACCGAGGTCACCCTCGTCCAGGAATTGACGCTCATGCGCAATGTCGTCGCCGCCACCGACGACGAACCCGGCATGGGCCTGCTCGCCGGGCTGCTGTGCCATCCACCGTCCTTGGGCGTCTTGGGTTTTGCGCTGATGAGCAGCCCCACCATGCGGCACGCCATGGAGGTGGCGCTGCGCTATTCGGACCTGTCGTTCACCGCCGCCCGGCACTGGATCGACGACCGCGGCGTGGACGTGTGCGTCGTGCGCGACGACAGTTTCCTCCCTCCGGAAATCCGGCGTTTCTGCTTGGAACGTGATCTGGCGGCCATCGCCACCGTGCAGCAGGACCTGATTCCCATCCGCTTCCCCGCGGTGCGCGTGGAGCTCTACGTGGATCCGCACCCCATCTACGAGATGTTCGGCGCGGTCTTCGGTGTCGAGGAGGTGCAGTTCTCCATGCCGCAGTCGCGCATGTTCTTCAGCGCCGCCTCCCTGGAAACCCCGCTCCCGCAGTCGAATCTGTCCACCTCCCGCTACTACGAGCAGCAGTGCGCCGACCTCATGGAGAGCCGTCGCAGCCGCAGCGGGCTCAGCGGCCGGGTGCGCCAGCTGCTCATCCGCCACGGCGGCTCCGCCGATCAGACCCGCATCGCCGCCGACCTCGATGTCAGCGTGCGCACGCTCCGTCGCCGACTGGCCGAGGAGGGCACCACCTTCCGAGAACTGTCCACCGAAACCGTCGGCATGCTTGCCGAAGAGTTGCTGATCGCCGGTCTCACCGTCGAGCAGGCCGCCGACCGCCTCGGTTACGCCAGCGTATCGGCCTTCGCCTCGGCCTTCCGCACCTGGAAAGGCCAGTCGCCCGGACATTTCGGACGTCTGCATCGCGGCCGCTCGGCCGTACGCTCCTAGCCCCGGCCACGGTCGGTTTCGGGAGGTGACCGACTGATTTCGTTCGGGCCGGGTAACTCACCGGGTACGTCCAGAATTCAGATACCCACCTGACCGGCAGCACGCGTCCGCGACGCCAACGGCACCCCGCCGCGCGCAAAAGTCGCGGGGAGGCGGCATTGTGGAAAGCATGCAGCCGTCCTTGATCATGTCCGCCCGCGATATCGAATTCCTGCTCTACGACTGGCTGGACGTGGAGGCGCTCACCGGGCGGGAACGGTTCGCCGACCACTCCCGCGAGACCTTCGACCAGGTACTGCAGCTGAGCCAGGAACTGGCCACCAGGTACTTCGCCCCGCACAATCGCGAGAACGATCTGACCGAGCCGACGTTCGACGGCGAGAAGGTGCACATCATCCCCGCCGTCGGCCGCGCCCTGCGCGCCTTCTCCGACGCCGGGATGATGGGCGCGGCAATGGATTACGAGATCGGCGGCATGCAGCTGCCGCATACTGTCTTCACCGCCTGCATGTCCTGGTTCCACAGAAGTGTCGCATCGGACCCCGACTCAGCCTGCCAGCCACTCCAACCCCCTTGCAACACGCGACATTTCGGGCTTGCCGCACCCGAATAGGTCCGCTGCGGCCAATGAGAACATAGCGTTCATTTTGTGCAGCTACGATACCGGTACCGCCTTGAACCCACTCCGAAGCAACAAGCGGCGCTGGCGTGCGCGTTCGGATGCGCGCGTGTGGTATTCAACGATGCACTCGCGGCCCGCGAACAAGCACGACGCGACGCCAAGCCCTACATCGACGATGCAGAATTGTCCAAAGCACTCACGAGAGCAAAGGGCACCACCGAACGCACCTGGCTGTCCGACGTGTCGGCAGTGGTACTGCAGCAGGCCCTCGCAGATCTGAACACGGCCTACCGCAACTTCTTTCATTCCCTTTCCGGCAAGCGCCGCGGCCCGCGTATGGGACCGCCTCGGTTTCGATCCCGCCGTGACACCCGGCAGACGATCCGGTTCACACGCAATGCTCGCTTCGCAATCACCCCAGGCGGAAGGCTCCGGCTGCCGAAGATCGGGGAGCTCAGAGTCCGGTGGTCACGAAACCTCCCGGGTGAGCCGTCCAGTGTCACCGTGATCTTGGACAGCACCGGTCGGTACTTTGCATCATTTGTTGTCGATGTCGAATCAAACCCTTTGCCGCACACTGATACCGAAGTAGGGATCGATCTCGGCCTGTCGTCGTTCGCCGTCCTCAGCGATGGCACCACCATCGCCAACCCTCGATTCCTTCGCAACGCCGAGCGGCGACTGGCCAAAGCCCAGAAGTCACTGTCCCGCAAGGAGAAGGGCAGCAAGAACCGAGAGAAGGCCCGCATCCGGGTAGCCAAAGTACATGCCCGGGTGAGTGACGCACGCCGCGATTTCGCGCACCAACTGTCGACGAAGATCGTTCGCGAGAACCAAGCGATCTATCTCGAAGACTTGTGTGTGGCCGCGTTGGCGCACACCCGGTTGGCAAAATCAGTGCACGACGCCAGCTGGAGCCTGTTCACGACCATGCTGACCGAGAAGGCCGCCAGGTACGGTCGCGACATAGTTCGGATTGACCGATGGTTCCCATCGACTAGGATGTGCTCGGCGTGCGGGACAGTCGACACAGCCAAACCTCTGGCGATTCGTTCGTGGGATTGTTCGCGCTGCGGCACTTCCCACGACCGAGATCTCAACGCCGCCCGCAACATCCTCGCCGCCGGACGGGCGGAGAGGCTAAACGCCTCCCACGCAGGTGGGCGACACTCGACCGGTGTCGGTGGAGCGCATGTAAGACCTCACCCCGGTGTGGCAGCGCGCGAAGAAGCAGGAACCCACCGATCGCATGCTTCCACATGCGCGTAGGAATCTCTGGCCTCCGGACCGGAGAGGACGTCAATTCTTCCGCTGGGAATTGCCGCGCACCGCAGCGATGTTCGCGCTCCTGGATTCCCGTGATCGCACGACCCTCGATCTGGACCCTTCGTGGCTGTGAGCTTGCTACCTCGTGGCCTGAGGGTTATCCAATCGGAGTGTGAGTGTCGGACGTGCCGGGTAGTCTCCCGATAGACAACTCGATCAGCGTGAAACGGGAGCGGTCATCCGGCTCCCGCGGGTATTCCCCGAGGCCTGTTCGCTTTCAGCGAAACCGCAGGTCGTGTTAGGCAAAACACAGAGGAAACTCCACGGGAACAAAGACCGATAACCAAACGTCTGACAGAGTAGTCATCAACCACTGCTGGGAAGTAGCGGTAGCGAGGTTCGCGGAGTGGACCGCGAGCCCCCACACTTGGCAAAGGGTGTGCGAGCACCCGGAGCCGGGACGGAGGAGTCATGCCAGGAACCCTGACAAGCACCCCACTGACCGCGGTCGACCGTTGTGACCGCTGCGGCGCGGGAGCACGTGTACGTGCGACCCTTCCCGCCGGTGGTGAGTTGCTCTTCTGCCAGCATCACGCCAATGAGCACATGGATCGTCTCCGTGAGCTCGAAGCCGTGATCGACACGGAGTCGGCACCGGCGCTGTAACAGCTCCTCCACCTCGAGGGCTTCGGTTTCAGCCTCGAGGGGTCCGCTCGACAATTTCATCTTCCCAACAGAAAACCCGGCAGCGGGCGACCAGACGGTCGCCCGCTGTTGCGTTTCCGGGCACCCGGCGTGATCGCCGTCACAGCACGGCGTATGCCTATGTGCACGATTCGCGCCGATTGGATACAACCGAGATTGTCCGGCCTGATCACCCCGAGTCGAGGAGTCGCCCTGTCCCCCGTGCACGCCACCTATCTGCCCGACCAGCACATGTTCGCGGTCTGGACGTGGACCGGGCACGCACCCGGCCGCGCGCCCGACGGGATCGGTGAGCCGGAGACGGTCGAGCTGGCCGTGCCCGGACCGGACGGGATCGCGGTGACCGGGGTGCCGAGCGCGCTGGTCGAACCGGCGCGGTTCGCGGGACTCGAGCTGGCGGAGGCCGGGGCGTCGGTCGCCGCCTGGCGGGCCGCGTTCCACGGTGACGCGCCCGCGCTGCCACCCGCGGCACACGCGGTACCCAATGCCGCCGGTACCGCCGTGGTCGCCGCCTCGCGGGCGCTGGGCGCGTTCGAGCGCACCCTCGCCCTCGACGCCGAGCTGCGGTCGTCGCTGAAGGCGGAGCTGCGGCCGTATCAGGCGCGCGGCATCACCTGGCTGTGCGAAGCCACCGGCACCTACGGCGGCGCGGTGCTCGCCGACGAGATGGGCCTCGGAAAGACGGTGCAGGCGATCGGCTTTCTGCTGGGGCGCGCGCAGGACGGACCGCAGCTGGTGGTCTGCCCGACCTCGCTGGTCGGCAACTGGGTGCACGAGATCGAACGGTTCGCGCCGGGCCTGCGCGCGTCCGCCTACCGGGGCGGTGAGCTGTCGGCGGAGGCGGGAACGGTGGTGGTCACCGGCTATCCGACGCTGCGCGGGCACGGTGCGGCGCTGAGCGGAACCCGGTGGGCGAGCACGGTGTTCGACGAGGCGCAGGTGCTGAAGAATCCGCGCACCCAGGTGGCCAAGGCGGCGCGCGCGATTCCGGCGCAGGTGCGGGTGGCGCTGACCGGCACACCCGTGGAGAACCACCTCGACGAACTGTGGGCGCTGCTGAATCTGGTGGTGCCGCAGGAGTTCACGCACAAGGCGCAGTTCCGGCGGCGGTACGTCAAGCCGATCCACGAGGGCTCCGCGGCGGCGGTGATCCGGCTGCGGGACGCACTGGAGCCGATCGTGCTGGCGCGCAAGAAGTCCCAGGTGGCCACCACCCTGCCGCCGAAGATCCACGCCGATCTGGTGTGTGATCTCACCGACGAGCAGGAACGCCTCTACGACCGGCTGCTCGACAAGGCCGAGTCGGAGGGCTTCGGGTCGGGCGCGGCCCGGCACACCCGGGTGCTGGCGGTGCTCACCGAACTGAAGCAGGTGTGCAACCACCCCGGCCTCATCACCGGGGAACTCGACGAATTGCCGGGCCGCTCCGGCAAATTCGATGTCTGCTTCGACATCCTCGCCAACAATGTCGAGGTGGGTGCGCCGACGCTGGTGTTCACGCAGTACCGGCGCACCGGGGAATTGCTGGTGCGGCAGTGCGCCGAACAGTTCGGGGTGACGGTGCCGTTCTTCCACGGCGGCTTGAATCAGGCCGAGCGCGGGAAGATCGTGAAAGACTTCCAATCCCCGGACGGCCCACCGGTTCTCGTGCTCAGCCTGCGGGCGGCGGGCACCGGCCTGACCCTCACCCGGGCCGCCGATGTCATCCACTTCGACCGCTGGTGGAATCCGGCGGTGGAGGCGCAGGCCTCCGATCGCGCGCACCGCATCGGGCAGACCCGCACCGTCACGGTCACCACGCTGACCTCGGGCACCACCGTCGAGGAGCACATCGCGGGCATGCACGACCGCAAGTCGGCGCTCACCGACCTCACCGATACCGCCGGGGTGGCCGCGCTGGCCCGCCTCGACGACGACCGCCTGTTCGAACTGCTGCGCCGGAAACGAGGCAACTGATATGCCCGACAACGACTTCGGCTACACCCCGTGGGGCAAGGACTGGGTGCGCCTGGCCGAACCACTGTCCCTCACCAAGCCCGAACCCCTGCTCCCCCGCGCCCGCAGCGTCGCCCGCAACGGCGGCGTACAGCTCGAGATCGACGGCGTCCACGTGAAGGCCGCCATCCATCGCGGCGCGGAAGCCTCGGTCACCTATCTGGAGCTGACCCCGCTGCCCGCCGCGACCGTGCGCGCCATCGCCGACCACATCCCGGCCGGCGCCCTCACCCTCGGCGACGACGTGCACGCCGCCCTGCGCGCGGCGGGCATCACCCTGGCCCCGGTGCTGGCGAACGCCGACTGTTCCTGCCGCGCCCGCAACCAGCGCTGCCTGCACATGCTCGCCACCTGCTACGCGCTGGCCCTGCGGGTGGACCAGAACCCGTGGCTGGCACTGGATCTCCAGGGTTACCGGATGGCGCGCGACGGCGAGGAGGAGGCCGTGGACCTACCCGCGCCGCGCTGGACCGCGATCGAGGCGCTGGACCCGGCCACGTTCTTCGACGTCCCCGTCGGCTAGCGGCCCACCGGCGTGCGCGCCCGTCGGATAGCGCCCCACCAGCGTGCGCGCCCGTCGGCTACGCACTCGCCGGTCAGCGCACCCACCGGCGTGCGCGCCCGCCGGTCAGCGCGCCCGGCGACCACCGCGTCGCGCACGCTGCCTCACAGGGCAAGTCGCAGCAGCGGCAGGGCCCGTCCGGAGGACCGTGAGACGGACTCACCCACCCGCACCGCGCCCAGGTGGAGGTAGAACGTCTCGGCCCTGGGATCGGACTCGATGTCGAGCCGGGTGAATCCTTCGGCGCGTGCGCGTTCCGCCGCCTCGAGCAGCAGATCGCGTCCCACGCCGCGGCCCATCGCCCAGGGATCCACGAAGAGCAGATCCAGTTCGCCGTGGTCCGGTTCGCCGACCACGGTCGCGAGGCCGGCGGCCCGGCCCTCGACTTCGGCCACCAGCGTCCGGT
Source organism: Nocardia acididurans (assembly GCF_016741815.1). Taxonomy (GTDB): domain Bacteria; phylum Actinomycetota; class Actinomycetes; order Mycobacteriales; family Mycobacteriaceae; genus Nocardia; species Nocardia acididurans. The sequence continues at coordinate 49,286 of NZ_JAERRJ010000018.1, read as the reverse complement.
GCGGCACCACCTGTTCTGGGTGCAGGGTCAGTTCCGGCCGCACCCGCTCCAGGAACTCCGCCGGATAACCCCAGTGCGCCTTGGACCGCATCACCAGTTCGGTGAGCTCCGCCGCTTCCTCCGGCCGTCCGAGTCTGATCGACATCATCTGACCAGGCTAGGCACCTGCTCGCCCGGCGATCGAATGGTTTTCCGGCGGTTCAGGGCCGCCGGGCGCGGAAGCGGAACATGGTTGGCGCGGTGTCGATCTCGATATCGGTGAACCCGATGCGGGTGAGCCGATCGGCCAGGGTCGCGGGCGGCACCGGCACGCAGGTGTCGCCGAGGTGCATGAGCCGGAAGGCCGGGCTGTTCAGCCCGTCGCTGCCCGCGAACACTCCGCCGGGCCGCAGCACCCGCAACGCCTCGGCGAACAGCTCGTCCTGCGCTCCCGGCGACGGCACGTGATGCAGCATGGTGAAGCACACCACCGAGCTGAATTCCTTGTCCGGCAACGGCATAGCGGTGCCGTCGCCGTCGATGACGCGCAGCTCCGACGCGTGCCTGGTGCGCAGTCGCGCCGCCAGTTTCGGATCGATCTCCAGTCCGACGAGTTCCGGTGTGCGTTCCCGTAGCGTGCGCACATTCGCGCCGTACCCCGGTCCGACCTCGAGCGCCTTGTCGCCGAGCTCCACCTCCCGCAGCGCCCACGGCACGATACGGGTGGCGGTCACCCGCTCCCATACCGAGGACCGGCAGCACAGCTGGTGAAAAATGTTCATCCCCATACCGCCACGTTAGGACGCCCTAACCGAGACCGAAACGGCCTAGAGTGACAAACCGTGTCGCCAAACAGCCACACCTCGGTATTCCCCGCTCCCACCGGTCCCACGGCCATGGTGTTCGGCGCGGGTGTCCTGCCGCCGGGGCTCTGGTTCGACGAGCACGAGCATCCGCAGCACCAGATCGCCTGGGCCACACAGGGTGTCATCACCGTGGAGACACCCGGGGGCCGCTGGGTGCTGCCGCCCACCCGGGCGCTGTGGATTCCCGGCGGGGTACGCCACCGCACGGGCACCTACGAGGGCGCACACATGAGCGGCATCTACCTGGAGCCGGACCGCACCCCCGTCGTCTTCCCCGCGCCCACCATGCTGCGGGTGACCGCGCTGCTGCACGAGCTGTTCGGCCACCTCACCGCCGTGACCACCCCGGATACCCAGCGCCGCCACGCGGAGACGGTGATCTTCGACCTGCTGGAACCGGTGGACGTCATACCCATCGGCGCGCGGCTGCCCGAGGATCCGCGCGCCCGCCGGGTCGCCGACGCGCTGATCGCCGACCCGGCCGATCAGCGCACCCTCGCCGAGCTCGCCGCCGACGCCGCCGCCAGCCCGCGCACACTGGCTCGCGCGTTCCTGGCGGAGACCGGAATCACGTTCGGCCACTGGCGAACTCAGATCCGGCTGGCCGCCTCGCTGCCGCTGCTCGCCGACGGCCTGCCGGTCTCGCGGATCGCCGCCCGCGTCGGCTATGCCACCCCGAGCGCCTATGTCGCCGCGTTCCGCCGCGAGGTCGGTATTCCGCCCGGCCGGTATTTCGCCCGCTGAGGTCCGCGAAGCGGCGGGTACTCAGGGCGAAGCATTCAGTTTCCGGAAATCCCCGCGACTGTCCGGCGGGCGTGGCAATGTGTGCGCCCGGCCGGGAAGCGCCTGGGGGTCTGCTCGAATTCCCGGTCGTGTCAACACATTCGACCAATTGGGAATTACATGAAGTATCGACATATCGTGCTGCTCGCGGCCGCGGCGATCACCGCCGTCGCCATGGTCACCGGTTGCGGTAGCAGCACCCGGTCGACCGCGAAATCGACCACGACCACCACGGTCGCGGCAGCCACCACCACGACCACCACCACCACCACCACCACCACGGTCGCACCGGCCACGACCTCACTCCTCCCGCCGGCCCCGACCACAGCGCCCGCGGGAGCGCCGAGCGCGCCGACCGTGCCGGTGGAACCGGCGCCGGAGGTGCCCACCAGGGTGGAGGTACCCGCGCCGCCCGCGGTGACCGTGCCGCCCACGACCCAGGCCGCGTCGGCGTACTACAAGAACTGTGCCGCGGCCAAGGCCGCCGGTGCCGCGCCGCTGTATCGCGGGGATCCCGGCTACCGCTCCGACCTGGATCGCGACGGGGACGGCGTGGCCTGCGAGAAGTGAGCCGAGCCTGCCGCGTGGCGAACGAGATCAGCTGCGCGGCAAGGCATCCGATTCGATGATCGTGTCGGAGGGTTCCGGCAGTTCCCGGGCGAGCACCTCGCCCCGGAAGAACGGGGGCATGATCTTGGCGAGGATCACGTAGATCACCACGCCGATGAGCAGGGTGCCGACGCCGAGCAGGAATGTGCTGCCGATATGCCAGTGCGGCGGGAACGGCATACTCCAGGACGCGGTGTCCTCGGCGGGCGCGAACGAGGTCACCGCCGTCCAGCCCGCGGCGAACAGCAGTGCGAAGCCGCCGAGTGCGGGCAGTACGCCCTTCATCACGAGAGCCCGTGGGTCCGAGGCGAATCGGTCTCGATACAGCCAGGCGCAGCTGACCCCGGTGAGGCCGTAGTAGAGCCCGATGGAGATGCCGATGGCGGTCACCGCGTCGGCGATCATGCGCCCGCCGGAGGCGAAGTTCAGCACCACGTACAGCAGGATCGACAGTCCGCCGAACACCCAGGTCGAGAAGATCGGCGTGCGGTAGCGCGGGTGGATGCGGGCGAAGGCGTCCGGCAGCGCGTGGTGCAGGGCCATCGAGTAGGTGGTGCGCGCGGTGGGCAGGATGGTGGTCTGGGTGGAGGCCGCGGCCGAGGTGAGCACCATCAGGAACAGCAGGTGCACCAGTACCGAACCGATCGCGCTGTCGCCGAAGACCGCCGTGCCGAGTGCGCCCAGAACGTCGTCGACGTGGTCGGGGTTGGCCAATCCCAGTCCGTCCGTACCGGTTCCGGCGAAGGCCTGGGCGGCCACCGTGACGAGCAGGTACAGCCCGACGAGGGTGATGGTGGACAGTACCGCCGACCGTCCGGGCGTATGCCGCGGGTCCACGGTCTCCTGGTTGACCGCGACGGCCGAATCCCAGCCCCAGTAGATGAACACCATGAGCAGCAGTGCGGTGACGAAGTCGGAGAAGGAGCCGATCGCGAACGGGTTGAACCATTCCCAGTGCGGCAGGCTCGATCCGGCGGGTGCGTTCCCGAGCAGCACGCGCGCGAGCGCCACCACCGAGAACACCGCCAGCATGCCGAATTCCACGGCCAGCAGCCACGACTGCAGCCGCGCGGACACGTCGATGCCGAATACGGCGACCAGCGTCATGGCGATCAGGTACACGATGCCCAGCGCCAGCACCCACGGGCTGGTGGCGTCCGAGCCGATCCCGTCGGCCCCGAGCAGCAGGAAGGTGTACTGCGAGCTGATCTGCGCCAGGCTCGCCATCACCAGCAGATCCGAGACCACGATGGCCCAGCCCGCCATCCAGCCGGTGAACGGTCCGAAGGCGCGGGTGGCCCAGACGAAGGTGGTGCCGGGATCGGGTTCCACCGCGTTGAGATCGCGATATCCGATGGCCACCAGCAACATCGGAATGAACGCCAGCACGACGATGACCGGTGATTGCAGGCCGACGGCGGCCACCACCAGGCCGAGGGTGGCGGTGATGCTGTAGGCGGGTCCGGCCGAGGCCACGCCGATGACGACGCTGGAGGCCAGGGAGAGCGCACCGGATCGCAGGGTGCTGGGCTGTGTCACCGGCTAAGCGTAAGGGCAATCAGTCAGCAACACTGAATCGCCCGTAGGTCGCTCCCGGCCCCCGGTGACTCACATTCGGCGCAGCGCCGCGATCCGCTGCTCGAGCTGGTCGGCGGTGGCCAAAGCGGTTGGCGGGCCACCACATTCGCGGCGTAGCTCACCGTGGATGACACCGTGCGGTTTGCCGGTGCGGTGGTGGTGCATGGCCACCAGGCTGTTGAGTTCGCGACGCAACTCACTCAGCCGATCGGAGGTGGCGGCCCGCTCGGTGGCCGCCGCGATCCCGGCCCCGGATTCGGGGGCGGCGGCCGCGGCACTGCGGTCCTTGATCTGGCGGGCCTGCCGGTCGCGCAGCAGCGCCTTCATCTGATCGGCGTCCAGCAGCCCGGGGATGCCGAGGTAGTCGGCCTCCTCGTCACTACCCGAGAAGGTCGCGGTGCCGAACGAGTCACCGTCGTAGATGACCTGATCGAGTTCGGCGTCCGCGGCCAGGGCGATGAACTTGCGCTCCTCCTCGCCCGGTTCGTCCTTCTGTTTGTTGGCGTCGATCAGCACTTCGTCGTCGAGCTCGTTCTTCTCGCGATGCGGTTTGCCGATCACGTGGTCGCGCTGCAACTCCAGCTGCGCGGCCAGATCCAGCAGCACCGGCACCGACGGCAGGAACACGCTCGCGGTCTCACCGGTGCGTCGGGCACGCACGAAGCGCCCGATGGCCTGCGCGAAGTACAGCGGGGTGGACGCGCTGGTGGCGTACACGCCGACCGCCAGGCGCGGCACGTCGACGCCCTCGGACACCATGCGCACCGCCACCATCCACGGGTCGGTGCTGGCGCTGAACTCGTCGATGCGCGCCGAGGAGCCCGGATCGTCGGAGAGCACGATGGTCGGCTTGGTGCCCGAAATATGTTCCAGCAGTTCGGCGTAGTCGCGCGCCTTCTCCTGGTCGGTGGCGATGACCAGGCCGCCGGCGTCGGTCATGCCGGTGGCGCGCAGCTGCCGCAGCCGGGTGTCGGCGGCGGTGAGCACCTTCGACATCCAGTCGCCCGCGGGGTCGAGGGCGGTACGCCAGGCGCGCGCGGTCTGTTCGGCGTTCAGCGGCTCACCCAGGCGGGCGGAATACTCTTCCCCCGCGCTGTCGCGCCACTGCGCCTCACCGGAGTAGGCGAGGAAGACGACGGGCCGCACCACGCCGTCGGCGAGCGCCTCGGAGTAGCCGTAGGTGTGGTCGGCGCGCGACTTCTCGAAACCGGACTGGTCCACCTCGTAGGTGATGAACGGGATCTTGGAGTCGTCACTGCGGAAGGGCGTACCGGTCAGCGCCAGTCGCCGGGTCGCGTCCCCGAACGCCTCCTCGACGCCCTCACCCCAGCTCTTGGCGTCACCGGCGTGGTGGATCTCGTCGAAGATGACCAGGGTGCGCCGATTCTCGGTGCGCACTCGATGCTTGAACGGATGCGAGGCCACCTGCGCGTAGGTGACGACCACACCGTGATAGTCGGCCGAGGTCGCGCCCGTGGAGTTGGAGAAGTTCGAATCCAGCTGGATGCCGTTGCGCTTGGCCGAGGACGCCCACTGGTGTTTGAGGTGCTCGGTGGGCGCGACGACCGTCACCTGGTCGACGGTGCGGTCGGCGAGCAGTTCGGCGGCGATGCGCAGCGCGAACGTGGTCTTACCGGCGCCCGGCGTCGCCACCGCGAGGAAGTCCCGTGGCTTCTGCGTCAGATACTTGGTGAGAGCCCTACGCTGCCATGCACGAAGCGAACCGCCACCACCCGAAGTCACTCGACAGAGAGTAGCGATCCGAACCGACACCGCACCAATCCGACACAGCCCGTTGTAGTGCCGCACGACACATCGCGGGTCCGCTCCCAATCCTTTCGCTGGTAGGCGATGCTTAGGCCACGATGAAAGAGCACGACCCTCCCCCTGGACACTCCGGCGCGCCGTCGCCGGAGGGGCCGGGCGTGCGCACCGTCACACGGTTGCGCCGCATTCCGGAACTCGTCACCCATGTCGCGGTGAAGGCCTGGGACGATTCGATTTTCGCGAAATCCGCCGCGGCCGCCTTCTGGCAGACGCTGTCGCTTGCTCCCCTGCTGCTCGGACTCCTGGGCAGCCTCGGGTATGTGGGTCACTGGTTCGGCCCGAACACGGTCGACATCGTGCAGTCCAAGATCCTGACCTTCAGCCGGAACCTGTTCAGCCCCACCGTGGTCGACGATCTCATCGCGCCGACGGTCAACGACGTGCTGCGCAAGGGGCACGGCGGCGTGGTGTCGGTGGGTTTCGTGCTGTCGCTGTGGGCCGGGTCCTCGGCCATGGCCACCTTCGTGGACGCGATCACCGCCGCGCACGGGCAGGCCGAGGCCCGCCACCCGGTGTGGCAGCGGGTGTTCGCGCTGCTGCTGTACGTGGGCTTCCTGGTGGTGTCGGTGCTGATCCTGCCGCTGGTGGCACTCGGGCCGTCGCTGATCGGGCGGGTGCTGCCGACCGGGTGGAAGGAGCCGGGCCTGCGCCTGATCGACGCGTTCTACTACCCGGGCACGGCGCTGCTGCTCATCGTCGGCCTGACCACGCTCTACAAACTGGCCCTGCATCGCACGCTGCCCTGGCATCGGCTGTTCGGCGGCGCGCTGGTGGCGGGCGTGTTCTTCATGGCGGCCAGTGAGGGCCTGCGCCGCTACCTGTCCTGGATCACCCGGACGGGCATCAGCTACGGCGCGCTCGCCACGCCGATCGCCTTCCTGCTGTTCACGTTCTTCCTCGGTTTCGCCGTGATTCTCGGCGCCGAGTTCAATGCCAGCGTGCAGGAGTTCTGGCCCGCCCGCGCCACCCGCTTCTCGCAGATCAAAGCGTGGTGGGCGGCGCGGCAGCGCAAGCGGGAACCGTTGTCACCGGATAGGGACGCGATGACAACGGAACCCGATTCGACCGATACGGTCCCGCTGGAGATTCAGTCCTTGCCGCGGCCGGCGCGGACCTCGAAGCCCCAGTTGTAGATCCGGTTGATCTCCGATACGCCGCCACCGGGCTGGCCGTGCGGCGGGCGGATGAAGGTGCATTCGCGGCGCACGACCATCTCACCGTTCACGTTCTCGATCATGGCGAGTACGGCGTCGCGGGAATCGTCGACGCAGCCGTCGAGGGTCATCTCGATCGGGATGCTGTTGACCGGGTAGAGGGTGGCGGTGGCCTGTACGCCGCGGAAATCACGGGCGCCGTCGTAGAGCGAGGTGAAGATCAGGATGCGGCGGAAGAACTGGGTGAAATCGAGGTTGATGTCGATGTTCTCGCCGTTGGCGCTGGCGCCGGTGCGGTCGTCCTGATCGAGGCGGATGAACGGCGGATTGTGCAGGTCGCCGAACCGGCGGTCCAGCGCGCGCACGGATCCGATTGCGCCGTTGGCCAATTCGTAGAAGCAGCACAGGTCCAGGTCGATGCCGCCCTGACCGCTCTTGCGGCCGCCGAACAGACCGCGCTTGTTGTTGACCCAGTTCAGGTTGAAGCGCAGGTTGCCGCCGGTGGCGCCGGACTTGGTCAGCGAGACCGTGGGCGCTTCCTTGGTCAGCGAGATCTTGGTCAGGTTGACCGGGGCGCCCTGCTGGGCCGGAGGCTGCTGTGGCGGCGGCGCGAACTGCTGCTGTTGCGGCGGAGGCGGTGGCGCGTATTGCTGCTGCGGCGGCTGCTGGTACTGCGGCTGCGGGGGCGGCGGAGCGAACTGCTGCTGCGGTGGCGGGGGCGGCGCGAACTGCTGCTGCGGCGGTTGCTGATACTGCGGCTGCGGCGGGGGCGGCGGCGCGTACGGCTGCGGCGCGGGCGCGGGTTCGTCCACGGAGATGCCGAAATCGGTTGCCAGCCCGCCCAACCCGGTGTTGTACCCCTGGCCGACCGCGCGGAACTTCCACGCGCCCTGCCGCCGGTACAACTCGCCGAGCACGAACGCCGTCTCGGTGCTGGCGTCGGTGCTGTCGAACCGCGCCACCTCGGCGCCGTTCATCGCGTCGACCACGCGCACGTAGATGCCGCGGAACTGACCGAAGGTCCCACCATCGGTGGAGGCCGCGATCACGATGGTCTCGATCTGCGGCTCGACGCGCCCCAGATCCACCGACAGCGCGTCGACGACAGTCGCGCCGCGCTGCTTACCCTCGTGGCGGACCGCACCGGACGGATGCACCGCCTGGTTGTAGAACACGAAGTCGTTGTCGGACCGGACTTTTCCCCCGACGAGCAATAGCGCGGATCCGTCCGCGTCCGGAATTCCCGGCCCCGATTGCCACCCCAGTTCGACGCGAACGGCGTTCATCGGCACCGGAACATTGGCACCCTTCATCATCGACACGACTGCCAACCTATACGAATCGGCCGACAATGCACGACCGATTCCCACCCCGCCGTATCGCCCCGCATGCCAACCGCTTCCTCACCGCCCGAATCCGCGCAGCGGAAACCCGCGCCGGCCGCCACCGGCGTCGGATCGGCCCAGCGTTCCAGCAGGTTCTCGTTCGTGCTCATTGTTCGATGCGGCCCGGTCACGCGCGCCGCCGGTCAGTCCGTGGCGGCCACCAGCTTCCGGGCGAGGCCGAGATACTCCTCGTCCACCCACGGGCACGCGAGGGTCAACCGGCAGAACGACTCCAGAATGGTGACCGCCCGTGACCGCGCGGCCTGGGCCAGTGTCACGAAGCGGTGACAGATCGCGTGGCCGATATCCGCGCGAGTGTCGGGCCGGGTCCACGCGATCGCGATGAGCGCGACCGCGGCCGCCTCGCAGACCCAGTCCTCGGGACCGTGCAACAGGTTTAGAAGTACTGCGCGCCTGGTGGATTGGTCCCACGGCTCATCGGCCCGATGGTGCGCGATACCCAGGCACGACCACATCTGAACCGCGCGCACCCACAGGTCCGGATACTGGGTGAGGAGGTCGCGCAGTATCTCGTTGTCGGGGGTCGCGGGCGGATGGACCAGCGCGCCGAGCAGGTCCGGCAGCGGCACCTCCGAGAGCTGGACGGCGAAGTCGTAGGCGGCGGGCAGGTGCGGCCAGCGCAATTGCGCTGTCTGCCGGATCTTCTCGGCCGCGTCGGGGGACGGCGCGGGGACGGCGGGTTCCGCGAGCAGGCCGTCGCCCGGGTAGTGCCACACCACGGCGCCCGCCGGATTCCACTCGTCGTCGCCGCGCCGGGGATCGGGGTCGCCCGCCTCGGAGACCGTGATGTCGACCTTGCGCATCACCTGCCGCAGGGTCAGGGCGGCGCTGGGCGGTTCGATCGCGGAGACCGTGCACCGCAGTTCGAGATCCCGATACCCCTCGGGGCCCTCCTCGATCACCTGGTGCAGCAGGTTCACCAGCGATTCGGTCGCGGCCTCGAGGTAGCCGAGCCAGGAGGCGTCGCCGCAGAACCGGGTCAGCAGATCGTTCGCGTAGTGGTGGTCCGGATGGTCGCGGAAGTGGTCGGCGAGTGCGACCAGATGCCGGGGGTCCTGATCGATGCGGTAGCGCAGCCCGAGCAGTGCGGGCGCGGCCTTCTCGTGCGCCGGGGCGGCGGCGAGCACGCGTTCGAGCCAGGGCACGCCGAGTTCGGGGCGGCCGGTGTCGGCGTACAGCTCGGCGAGATCGGTCTGCAGATAGTCGTCGGCGGGATCACGCCGCAGCTGTTCGAGCCACACCGTGATCGCGTCGTCGGCGCGGCCGGTCGCGCGATACACCTGCCCCAGCATCACACTGGTGATCTGATCCGGCTGCATTCGATGGGCCCGCAGCGCAAGGGATTCCGCGCGTTCGAAGGCGGTGAACCGCCGCGCCAGCCCCGATCCCATGGCCAGCAGCCGGGAATCCGATTCCGGCCGCTCGACGGCGGCGCACAGCAGCTCGTACAGCGGTGCGAGCGTGGCGCGTCCCTGCTCCGGCACCGGTTCGGGCAGTTCGCGGGTGAGGGCCAGCACGGCGTGCAGAACGGTCTCGGCGCTCAAAGCCGCGGCGAGACCGGGCCGTTCGAGCCACGCCACCCGCGCCCACGGCAGCGACGGATCGAAGGCGACGACCTGCGCCAGCAGCGACACCGCCGCGTCCCAGTGCTCGCCCGCGGCCAGCAGGTGCGCCCGCGCGGCCATCGCACCGGCGTACGGGCGATCCGTGGGATAGCACGCGAGGGCCCCGTCCACTCCCCCGGCGGCCACCACGAGCCGTGCCAGCGCCTCGTGCGCCTCGGGCAGGGCGGGATCCAGGTGCAGCGCCGCCCCGATATGGTCCGCCGCGTGCGTCACGTCCCCGCTGTCGAGTGCGAGCACCGCGACCGCGACCTCGCCCTGCGCCTCGATCCGGCTGTCGCCGAGCCCGTCACTTGTTTCCGATACCGCCGCCATCGCTCCCCGTCGTCTCGCGGTTGTCCTCTGCGTTTACGCGCAACATGATTGCCGACATCGCGCGGATCCGCCCGCCGAATTCACTCCACGATGCGGCGGGTGTGCGCGTAGACGACCGCTTGAACCCGGTCGCGGACACCGAGTTTGGCGAGCACATTCGACACATGGGTCTTGACGGTCTGCTCCCCGACGCCGAGTTCGGCGGCGATCTCGGCATTGCTGCGGGCCTTGGCCATCAGCAGCAGCACCTGATGTTCGCGCGGGGTGAGCGAGGCCAATTCCGGTGCGGCGGGGAATGGTTCGACGCCGTGGGTGAGCCGCGTGATGAGGCGGCGGGTCAGCCGGGGATCGATGAGCGTGTCACCGCGCGCGGCGGTCCGGACGGCCGCGACGAGGTCCCGGGACGGCAGCGACTTGGTGAGGAACCCGCTGGCCCCGAGACGCATTGCCCGGTAGAGGTTTTCGTCGGTGTGCTCGGTGGCGAGGGTGAGAATGCGGCTGCCGCCGCCGATTTCGGCGACGGTGTCGAGGGCCGCCGGATCGCCGAGACCGGGCATATCCAGATCCAGGATGGCGATGTCGGGCCGCAGCCGGCGCATCTCCCGGATGGCGGCGGCGCCGTCGCCGACCTCCGCGACGCAGCGGAGATCCGGCTCGGTGTCGATGACAGCCCTGATACCCGAACGGAATACGAGATGATCGTTGGCCACCAGCACCGTCGCCAGGCGGCCCGCGACCGGCGCGACGGCCTGCGCGGTGCCCGCCGACAGCACCGTCGCGCTGAGCGCGAGCACCAGTGTGGACACCAGCCGCAGCAGCAGGGGGCGATTGGAGAGCGATCCCATGTGCACAGTCTGCTTCAGCGCAGGAATCCGGTGTAGTTCTGGTTCATCATCCGGCTCTCCACCTGCTTGACCGTGTCGAGGCCGACGCTCACCACGATCAGCACCGAGGTGCCGCCGAAGGCGAGATTCTGTGCCGGAGTGCCGGGACCGATGTGTAGCAGCAGATTCGGCAGGACGGCCACCGCGCCGAGGTAGAGCGAACCGGGCAGGGTGATCCGGCTCAGGACGAAGTTCAGATAGGTCGCGGTCGGCTTGCCGGGCCGGTACCCCGGGATGAACCCGCCGAACTTCTTCATCTCGTCCGCCCGCTCCTCGGGGTCGAAGGTGATCGCCACGTAGAAATAGGTGAAGAACACGATCATCGCGAAATAGCCGGAGACATAGACCGGATTGTTCGGGTCGACCAGATATTTCTGGATCAGCTCCTGCCACCGCGCGGACTCCCCCGCGGCGCTTCCGGTCAACTGCGCCAGCAGGTTCGGCAGATACAGCAGCGAGGACGCGAAGATCACCGGGATGACACCGGCCTGATTCACCTTCAGTGGCAGGTAGGTCGAGGATCCGCCGTACATCTTGCGCCCGACCACCCGCTTGGCGTACTGCACCGGAATCCGGCGCTGCGCCTGCTCGACGAAGATCACCGCGACGATCAGGGCCACCACGGCGACACAGACGGCAGTAAAGATCAGCCCACCACTGCCCCGCAGAATCGACCGGCCCTGACTCGGCAGTCCCGCGGCGATGCCGGTGAAGATGAGCAGCGACATGCCGTTGCCGATGCCGCGCTCGGTGATCAGTTCGCCGAACCACATGACCAGCGCCGCGCCCGCGGTCATGACCAGCACCATGATGATCATGCCGAACAGCGAGGTGTCGGCCAGCAGATCGGCCGGGCAGCCGCGCAGCAGCTGTTTGCGGGCCGCCAGCGCCACCAGCGTCGACGCCTGCAGCACCGCCAGCGCCATGGCGAGATAGCGGGTGTACTGGGTGATCCGCGCCTGACCGGACTGCCCTTCGCGGCGCAGCTCCTCGAAGCGCGGGATCACCACGCCCAGCAGCTGCGTGATGATGCTCGCGGTGATGAACGGCATGATGCCGATCGCGAACACCGACAGCTGCAGCATCGCGCCGCCCGAGAAGAGGTCGATCAGCTGGTATATCCCGGCCGATCGTTCACCGGACACGGTTTCGAGACAGCCGCGCACGGCGGCGTAGTCGACACCGGGCGAGGGCAGCGCGGCCCCGAGGCGGTACAGCGCGAGCAATCCCAGCGTGAACACGATCGGGCGCCGCAATTCCGGATTCCGCACCGCCGGGACGAAGGCGGAGAGCACAGATCCTCCTGACGAATCGGCTTGCCGGACAGCGAGATCGATCCTGTCCAGGGCCTTCGACGCTACGGCTGCGCACAGTGCGGGCACGTCGCCCACGAGGCGGAATTCGCCCTCCCCCGAGAGAGGGAACCCACGGGCCGCGATTGCCCGCCGTTCAACCCCTCCCCTTTCCACTGTATACGCGTTTCCGGGTCCTCATGAGGGCGCGAACAGTGGTCCATAATCGCTCCCGGATCAGCGAAACCACCAGGTGAGGAGTAGCGGAATGCGGTATGTGCGCGAGTTCGGGGAGATCGACCGGACCCAGGTGGCGATCGTCGGCGGCAAGGGCGCGAACCTGGGCGAGCTGTTCGGGGTCGACGGTGTCGACGTGCCCGACGGCTTCTGCGTCACGACCGAGGCTTTCGCGCGGACCGTGGCCGGTGCGCCCGCGGTCGAGGCCGGGCTCGACGACCTGGCACGGGTCGAGCCCGAGGACCAGGCGGCGATCCGGGTGCGCAGCGCGGCGATCCGGCGGGCGATCGAGGAACTCCCGATTCCCGAGGAGGTGGCCGCCGAGATCCGCGCCGCGCACGCCCGGCTCGGCGCGGCGGACGCCTACGCGGTCCGGTCCAGTGCGACGGCCGAGGATCTGCCCACCGCGTCCTTCGCGGGCCAGCAGGACTCGTACCTGAACGTGGTGGGCGCGGCGGCGATCCTCGAGCAGGTCCGCCGCTGCTGGGGTTCCCTGTTCACCGAGCGCGCGGTCACCTACCGTCTGCGAAACGGGTTCGGCCAGCGGGAGATTCGCATGGCGGTGGTGGTGCAGCGGATGGTCGCGGCGCGCGCCTCGGGCGTCCTGGTCACCGCCGACCCGCTCACCTCCGACCGGACGGTCACCTCCATCGACGCCGGTTTCGGTCTCGGCGAGGCGCTCGTGTCCGGGCAGGTGAACACCGACGTCTATCGGGTGCGCGGCGACGAGATCAGCCGGGAGAGCGCCGGTGCGCGGGTGCTCTCCGATGCCGAGGTGCTGCGGCTCACGCGGTTGGGCCGCCGCATCGAAGCGCATTTCGGCAGCCCGCAGGACATCGAGTGGTGCCTCGACGGCGACGCGGTCCGCATCGTGCAGAGCAGGCCACTGACCACGCTGTTCCCGATTCCCGCCGCGGCGGACGACGCCCACCGCGTGTACGTCTCGGTCGGCCATCAACAGATGATGACCGATGCCATGAAACCCCTGGGGATTTCGATGTGGCAGCTCACCAGCCGGGGGCCCATGCGGGACGCGGGCGGGCGGTTGTTCGTCGACGTCACCGCGATGCTGTCGGCGCCGGCCACCGGCGCCGCCCTCGTCGAGGCGCTCGGCAAATCCGATCCGCTGATCGGGGACGCGCTGCGGACGGTGCTCGAGCGCGGGTTCGTTCGCCAAGTGCCGCAGCAGGATTCCGGCGCGACACCGGCCGCCGTGCCCGGCACCGTACCCGCGACCATCGACACCGACCCCGCCCTGGTCGCCGAGCTGATCGCGGACAGCGAAGCCTCCCTCGCCACTCTGGCGAAGGACATCGCGGACCTGTCCGGGCCGGCGCTGCTCGATTTCATTCGCGACGATGTCCAGGAGTTGCGGCGAGTTCTGTTCACGCCGACGGGTTTACAGGTGATCACCGCCGCGATGGACGCCTCGTTCTGGCTGGGCGATCGGCTCCGGGAATGGCTGGGCGAGAAGAACGCCGCCGACGCGCTCACCCAATCCGTCCCCGGCAATGTCACCTCGGAGATGGGCCTGGCGCTGCTGGACGTCGCCGACGCCCTGCGCCCGTATCCGGAGGTGGTGGCCTACCTGCGCCGGATCGAGCACAGCGGCGCGGGTTTCATGAACGAGCTCCCCGCATATCCAGGGGGCGTCCAGGCGCGTGCCGCCCTCGCGGATTTCCTGGACCGGTACAGCATGCGCTGCGCGGGCGAGATCGACATCACCAGGCCGCGCTGGAGCGAAGCCCCCGAGACGCTGCTGCCGACGATCCTCGGCAATATCGACAACTTCGCACCCGGTGCGGCGCGGCGACTCTTCGACGACGGCCTGCGCACCGCCGAACAGACGAAAGACCTTCTGCTGCAACGCCTGCGCACACTGCCCGACGGCGAGCGGAAGGCGGAGGAGACCGCGCGCATGATCGACCGCGTGCGCACCTTCTCCGGCTATCGGGAGTATCCGAAGTACCGCATGGTGAGCCGCTACTTCCTGTACAAGCAGGCGCTGCTGCGGGAGGCCGAACGGCTGACGCGGGCCGGGGTGCTCCGCGAACCCGAGGACATCTACTACCTCACCTTCGACGAAATCCAGGAGGTGGTCGGCCGGCAGCACGCGAATGCCGGGCTGATCGACGAGCGCCGGGCCGCATTCCGCTTCTACCGGACCCTCACCGCGCCACGGGTTCTCACCTCCGACGGCCAGGCCCTGAGCGGAACCTATCGGCGGGCGGATCTCCCGGCGGGCGCACTGCCCGGTATGGCGGTCTCCGCCGGGACCATCGAGGGCCGCGCCCGCGTCCTCGCCGATATCGCGCAGGCCGATCTCGAACCCGGCGACATTCTCGTCACCGCCTACACCGATCCCAGCTGGACGCCGCTGTTCGTGGCGATCAAGGGGCTGGTGACCGAGGTCGGCGGAGTGATGACCCACGGCGCGGTGATCGCCCGCGAATACGGCCTCCCCGCCGTCGTCGGCGTGGAGCACGCCACCAGGCTGATCCGCGACGGGCAGCGCATCCGGGTGAACGGCGGTGAGGGGTACGTCGAAATCCTGTAGCAGCGACGCGATTCGGCGCGGAGCGTCCCCCCGATACGGAGGTTCGTCGCCGAGTCACTCCCAGTTTGCTTCCGGCACCGTCGCTCGTGCATTCTCGAGGGCGGCGTGCCGGAAGTCGGGTCGGCAACACCGTTTCGGGGTCCGGAGCGGGGCAGTCGTCATGGGAGTTTCAGGGTGCGCGCTCGTCCATACCGCCGGCCGATGACCGGCGGTCCCGCCGCCGCGCACGGTGCCGTCGGATCGAACGCGCACAGTGCCACCACACCGAACGCCCAGAGTGCCGTCGGACCGAACGCACACAGTGCCGTCGCGTCGAACGCACACGGTGCCACCACGCCGAACACGCACGGAGTGCCCGCGCCGAACACCCATGGTGTCACCGCGCCGAGCACGCACGGAGTGCCCGCGCCGAATACGGTGGCCCCGTTGGCGAGTGGGCACGCGCACCGCGATGACCTCGACGGTTTGCGGGGCGTGGCCATCGCCCTGGTGGTGGCCTTTCATGTGTGGATGGGCCGGGTTTCCGGCGGCGTCGACATCTTCCTGGTGCTGTCGGGGTTCTTCTTCACGGGAATGTTGCTGCGGCGCAGCGACACCGGCGGCCCGCTGATCGGGTGGACGCTGCGCCGCACCGGACGCCGCCTGCTGCCCGCGCTGACGCTGGTGCTCGGCGCGGCCGCGGTGGCCACGGTGGCGCTGCGGCCGTACACCCAGTGGGATTACATCAGCGGGCAGCTGCTGGCCTCCGGGCTGTACCTCCAGAACTGGTATCTGGCGGCGGCCGAAATGGATTACGCCGCACCGGATCCCTCCATCAGTCCGCTGCAGCATCTGTGGTCGATGGCGGTACAGGGGCAGTTCTATCTGCTGATCCTGGTGATCGCCGCCGCCTGGGCCCGGCTGCGCACCCGGTTGCCGCGCGCCCGCGGGGTGCTGCTGCTCGTGCTGGTCGGCCTCGGGGCCGTCTCGTTCCGCTACGCGAGCATCGGCGCGGCGCAGCATCAGGCCTGGACCTACTACGACACCGGGGCGCGCCTGTGGGAGCTGCTGGCCGGGGCGGCGCTGGCGGTGGTCGCGCATCGCGTCGAAATCCCCGCGCTGCTGCGCGGATTCGCGGCGGCGCTCGGCCTGGCCATGGTGCTGTCGTGCGGCGTGCTCTTCGACGGTGCGGCCGAATTCCCGGGTCCGGCAGCGGTTTTCCCGGTGGCGGCCGCCGTCCTGCTCATCGTGTCCGGCCTCGGGCTGTCGGCGCGGGCGCGACCGTGGGCGAATCGGGTGCTCGCCTCGCGGGTGTGCACCGAGCTCGGGGCCATCGCCTATCCGCTGTATCTGTGGCACTGGCCCGTCCTCATCTTCTATCTGGCCGAAACCGGCCGGGCCCGTGCGGGATTCGCCGACGGGCTGGTGGTGATCGTCGTCTCGCTGGCGCTCGCGACGGCGACGACGCGGCTGCTGGAGAACCCGCTGCGGCGGCGGGACGCCACCGGCGCCCCGGTCTGGGTGCGTCGCGGGCTCGGCGTCGCGGTCGCCGCGCTGGGCGTCACCGTGCTGTTCGCCGGATCGGCCTGGCAGCTGCGTGCGGTGGCGGATCCGCCGCGTCCGGCCCCGCCGCTGGAGATCAACCGGTATCCCGGCGCGAGTGTGCTCACCGACAAGCTCGAGGTGCCGCCGGAACCGTTGCGGCCCGCGGTATCCCAAGGTTTCGCCGATGCGCCGCCGCCCACCCTGGACGGCTGCATCACGCCCGACCGGGAGGTGCGCAGCTGCGTCTACGGCGAGGCCGGCGCGACCCGCACCATCGCCGTGGTGGGCGGTTCGCATTCCGAGCAGTGGATTCCCGCGCTCGAAATACTCGGGCGCGCCAACAGCTTTCGCATCGTCACCTATCTCAAGGAGAGCTGCCCGCTGACCCTGTCCGATCAGCCCTCCTACTCGGAGACGCCGTTCCCCGAGTGCCGCGAATGGTCGCTCGAGGTGCTCGATCGGCTGGCGGCGGAGCGGCCCGACTGGGTGTTCACCATCTCCACGCGCTTTCGCCCGTACAGCGACGGTGACGAGGTGCCGCCCGAATTCCTGGACGTGTGGACGGCTCTCGACGATCGCGGCCTCGCGGTACTGGCGCTGCGCGATACGCCCCGGCTGCGGCGCGACGGCATCTTCTACAGCGCCGTCGACTGTCTGGCCACCCGCGGCACCACCATCCACAGCTGCGGCATCGATCGGCCGGTCGCGCTGGATCCGGTCGACCCCGCCACGGCGCCGGCGGCCGCCTATCCGAATATCTTCCCGATCGATCTGTCCGACGCGGTGTGCCGGCCGGACCGGTGCCAGGTCGCCGAGGGCAATGTGCTCATCTATCGCGACGAGCATCATCTCACCGCGAGCTATATCCGCACGCTCGCACCGGAATTGGGCAGGCAGCTGGGGGCGATCACCCGGTGGTGGTGAGGCGCTCGGCTAGCCGGGCGGTGCGGGCATGGTGACCGCGATCTCGCCGCCGAGGTGATAGCCGACGGCCAATTCCAGCTTGTCGCCGCTCCAGAATCGGCCCGGGTCATACCAATTCGGGCGCTTGGCGGGCAGCAGACCCATGGCCTGATAGGTCATGGCGACGATCTCCGCGCAGTAGGCGTTCTCCAGACCGGCATCGGCGGCAGGCTCTTTCGCGCGTTTCGGGAAGGGCACCCGGCCGCGCAGCCAGCGCCCGGCCAGTGCGCTGGTGGACGGAAAGGGCATGCCGTCCAGGCGCGCCACCGTGCGCAACGCGGCGTCCTCCATCGCACGGGTGACCGGCCGATCCAGCTGCCGCAGCCACGCCCGCTGCTCGTACACCTCGGACCAGCGCGTCACCGCGGCGCGCAGGTCATGCAGCTGGGCGCCGCGATGATGATTGCCCGACCAGATGTCGGGCAGCGCCTTGCCGAGCTCGGCATGCCAGATCAGCGCGGGCAGATCGTCGATGACGACCGCCATGCCGACGTGGTTGACCGGGCTGTTCGTCAGCCCCCGGATGGCCCGGTCGGCCCCGGAATGTCCACGGAACAGCCATAAGTCGCCCGTCCGCGCGAGCTCCACCGCTTCATCCAAACCGACACTCGAGGGCGCTTCGCTGGGCACAGCGACTAGCCTATGCCTATGCGCTGGTGGAAGGTACTCGGCTTGGCAGGAGCCGCGGGTGTCGCGGCAACCGGAGTGGTCATCGTGCGATCGGAACGCAAACGGCGGGCCTACACCCCGGACCAGGTCCGGGACCGGCTGCACGCGCGTCTCGACGAGCAACCCGCACCCACCGGTGATCGCTGACGAGTCGAGCAGTACTAAGGCAGGACGCTCATGACATTTCCGCTCCGTGATGAGCAGGGCACCGAAATCGTCTATCTCCGAGTGGGTCTGGGCTGGGATCCGGCCCGCCGCAAACTCTGGGGCAAACACTCCGACATCGACCTGAACGTCGCGGCCATGATCTACGCCGACACCGGCCTCACCGATGTCGTCTACCACGAGCAGATGCTCTCCACCGACAGCGCGGTACGCCTGCACGGCGACAATCTCACCGGCGAGGGCCCCGGCGACGACGAGATCATCACCGTGGACCTCACCCGCATCGAGTCCTACGTGACGGCCGTCCTCTTCGTGGTCACCTGCTACACCGGCCAGAACCTCGCCCGGGTGGAGAACGCCTTCTGCCGCATCGCCAACAGCGCCACCACCACCGAACTGGCCCGCTACGACATCGCCGCCGTCTCCGGCACCGGCTTCGTCATGGGCGGCCTGTTCCGGCCCGGCGGCGTGTGGGAATTCCGCGAGATCAACCAGGGCATCGAAGCCAAACACCCGGTGGAGGCAGCCCCCGAACTCGGCCGCTTCCTCTAGCCGTCACCGCGGCCGCACACCGAGCTGCGGGACGAGTTGCGTTGCGACACCGCAGACATGGCGGACGAAGGCGGCGCGGTCACTGCCCAGGCTGCCCTCGGTCCACTCCACGAACAGCGAGATCAGCGCACCGAACAGCGCGGAGAACCGCATCCTGACCGCTGGATCCGCAGGCGACCCGGCCGCCAGGTCCCCCAGGGCGGCAATGGTGATCGCGGGGATGGTGTCGCGCACGTGGCGGCGCAGCCGCGCATCGGCGACCGGTTCGATCAGCAGGATCCGGCAGACCCGCGGGTCCGCCTCCATCAACCGCGCGGCGGCGTCGAACACCCCGGGCAGGTCGCGCGCGGAGACAGCGGGCCCGATCTCCTCTTCCAATCGCGCCAGTGTCGCGGCGTAGACCGCGTGCAGCAGCTCGTCGATATCGGTGAAGCTCTCGTAGAAGAACTTCTGACTCAGCCCCGCCTCCCGGCATACGGCCCGCATGCCCAGGCCCGCAACACCTTCCGTCCCGGTGATCGCGATGCCCGCATCGACGAGCCGCATCCGGCGCTCCCCCACACGATCATCCGAACTGCGGCCCCCATAGCTCCTTGACACCCGCCGACAATATCAGGAAGCATCTGCTTCATAAAGCAACTGCTTCCCGATGGAGGTGTCATGTTCACCGACCGGCAATTCCACGAAGCACTCGGCAAATCCCGCCTGGCACAACCGATCCCCCGAATCCTGACCAATCGCGCGGAACCCGTCGAAGTCCTCGACGAACAGGCGCTGACCGCCATAACCACCACCTGGTTCGCCGAATACGACGAGAAGATCGCCTTCTACGCCGAGCACGGTTTCGACATCGCCTGGACCCTGGACTGGGCCAAGAAGTACTGGTGGAGCTGGCAATCCCGCGACATGACCCGCAACCACGAGCTCTACACCGCCGACCTCCGCTACAAGGATGTCACCACCCTCGGCGCCACCATGATCGGCCTCGACGCGTTCGTCGCCTACAACTTCGCCTTCTTCGACGCCATCCCCGACTGGCGCTACGACCCCATCCCCGGCCAGTCCTACCTCGACATCGCGCCCGACGGCGAAGTCCGCATGGTCGTCCGCTACTACGGCAGCGGCCACCTGACCGGCCCGCTGAAACTGCACCCCTACGACGACACCGCCGCGGCCATTCCCGGCAACGGCGCGTTCGTCCAATGCACGGCGGTCGACCGCTACCACTTCAACGCCGACCACCTCATGTACGAGGGCGAAACCCTCTACGACCTCCTCGACGCCGTCCAAACGGCCGGGCTGCTCCCCGCCCCCGCGAGCGGCTCCTTCACCTGGCTGATGCGCGGCGCGGGCCTGGCCACCCGGATCGCGACCGCGCTGAATCTCACCGGACGGCAGCGGTGATTCCGGCGGCGAATCACCGGGCCGGGATTCGATCCGGCTGACCGCAAAGGTATTCATGCTGTTGGCGGCATGGTTCCGTCAGAGCACAACGGTGGACCCTCCACCGCGCGCCAGCCCGGAGCCGACCGCACTCTCCGTTACTGTCGAAGGGCTCACGCAGACAGGAACCGACCCGGTCTTCGACCGACAAGGGGAATCCCGTGCAGTTGTGGAGCTATATCCGGGGGCGGGGCGAGGTGCTGGCATTCCTCACCTATCAGCATGCGTCCCTGGCCTTTCAGACCGTCCTGGTCGGCACGATCATCGCGGTGCTCATCGCGGTCGCGGTCTATCGGCTGCCGCTGCTGTCGGCGCTCACGCTGACCTCGAGCCGGGTGGCGCTGACCATTCCCTCACTGGCACTGCTGGCGCTGCTGCTGGTCCCGTTCGGGCTCGGGGTGGTGCCGTCGTTCCTCATGCTGGCGTTCTTCGCGACCCTGCCGGTGATCGGCAACGCCATCGTGGGTCTGCGGTCGGTGCCGGAGTCGGTCATCGAATCCGCGCGCGGCATCGGATTCTCGCGATGGCGCATTCTGCTGACCGTCGAACTGCCCATGGCCTGGCCGGTGATCCTCACCGGCATCCGGGTGTCCACGCAGATGGTGGTCGGCGTGGCCGCCATCGTCGCCTACGTGCTCGGCCCCGGCCTCGGATCGCTCATCTTCAACGGCCTGTCCCGGCTCGGCGGCGCGAACGCCCTCGAAATGGCGCTGACCGGAACCATTCTCATCATCGCCATCGCGTTGGTGTTCGACGCGCTCCTCGTCCTTCTCGGACGTCTCACCATCGCGAAGGGACTCGCATGACCGAGGTGACCGGCCCGGCCATACCGGAGCAGCGCACGGTGACCGGCGCGTCCATCACGCTGGACGGAGTCGTCAAACACTATCGGGGACAGGACAAACCGGCCGTCGAACGGCTGGACCTGGAGATCGAGGCCGGGCATATCGTCGCATTCGTCGGCCCCTCCGGGTGCGGGAAGACCACCACCCTCAAAATGATCAACCGGCTGATCGAGCCGAGCGAGGGCCGGATCCTCATCGACGGACGTGATGTCACCAAGGAGGATCCCGACAGGCTGCGGCAGTCGATCGGCTATGTCATCCAATCAGGTGGCCTGTTCCCACACTGGTCGGTGGCCAAGAACATCGGCGCCATCCCGCGCGTCCTCGGCTGGGACCGCAAGCGGATCACCGAACGCACCGAATATCTGCTCGATCTGGTCGGGCTCGACCCCGCCACCTTCGCCGACCGGCTGCCCAAGGATATGTCCGGCGGGCAGCAGCAGCGCGTCGGCGTGGCGCGGGCACTGGCCGCCGACCCGCCCGTGCTGCTCATGGACGAACCGTTCGGCGCCGTCGACCCGATCACGCGAGTTCGCCTGCAGGACAGTCTGATCGCCATCCAGCACGAACTCGGCAAGACCATCGTGATCGTGACGCACGACTTCGAGGAGGCCACCAAACTCGGGGACAAGGTGCTGATCCTGTCCGAGGGCGGGCATATCGAGCAGTACGCGACACCGGAGGAGATCCTCACCGATCCGGCCACGCCGTTCGTGGAGGAATTCGTCGGCTCCGGCGCGAAACTGGCCTATCTGACCGTCTCGCGCGTCCGCGATGTGGAATACGACCCGGTGATCACCGCGCGGATCGGTGAACCGTCGGGGGAGGTGATCGCCCGCGCGCGGGCCGCGGGGCACGACTGGATCGTGGTGGTCGACCGGGCCGGACGGCCGCGCTCGTGGCCCACGCTCGCGGAAGTGGCCAGCAAACCCGAGGTTTCGGACTTCCTGGATCGACGGCTGCCCGTGGTGGCACGCTCGTCGACCCTCAACGACGCCCTCGACGCCATGCTCGCCACCAGTCAGGGAGCCACCCTGGTGACCGATGGCCGGGGCGCGGTCGTCGGGTCGCTGAGCATCGTGGCGGTCACCGAATTGATCCGCGCCAAACTCGCCGAGGGGCATCCCGAGGACGAGGACCTGTCCTACGAAACCTATGTCGACGGAACAGATCCCGCGCCGACACCGGTGGTCGCCGCCGCCGATGAGCCGGGATCCCTTGCCGATCAGCATGATTCAGTGGAAGTGGCAGACCAGGAGTCCGAATCGGCGGGACCGTCGTGAATCGGCTGCGCCGCCTGCCGATCGATGTCTGGTTCGAGCCGATCATCATTCTCGTGATCGGCATCGGCTACCTGCTGTGGTACCGGTCCACCACCTTCACCTCCACCGAGCAGGCCGCCCTGGGCTGGGCCACGCTGCGCACCACGATCCTCGCGCACATCGAACTGACCGTGGTGGCCACGCTCATCGTGGTGGTCGTCGCGATACCGCTGGGCGTCGCGCTGACCCGCCCGGCGCTGAAACGCTTCGAACCCCTCGCCGTCAATATCGCCAATATCGGCCAGGCCGCCCCCGCGGTCGGCCTGCTGGTGCTGTTCACCTTCTGGCTCGGCACCGGATTCCGCACCGCCGTCACCGGTCTCGTGGTGTACGCGATCCTGCCCATCCTGCAGAACACGATCATCGGCCTGCGCCAGGTGGATCAGCGCACCATCGAAGCCTCCCGCGGCATCGGCTACTCCGCCACCCGCACCCTCGTCCAGGTCGAGCTGCCGCTGGCCGTACCGGTCATCCTCAACGGCGTGCGCACCGCGCTGGTGATCCTCGTCGGCACCGCGACCCTGAGCACCTTCATCGGCGCGACCAGCCTGGGCACCCTGATCACCACCGGCGTCACCCTGTTCCTCCCCAGACTGCTCATCTCCGGCGCGATTCTGGTCGGCCTGCTCGCGCTGGTCGTCGACTGGCTCGGCCGGGTGGTCGAACTGGCCGCCACCCCGCGAGGTGTCTCATGAAGCCGCTGCGCGCCGGATCGATTGCGCTGCTGGTGGTTTCGCTACTCACCGGCTGCGGCCTGGTGAGCTCCTCCGGCACCTTCCACGACGCGACCCTGCCCGGCGGCGACAAACCCCTCGACGGCGCGAAACTCGTCGTCACCTCGAAGAGTTTCACCGAGGGCGTCCTCCTCGGCAAGATCACCGCCACCTATCTGGCCGCCGCCGGAGCCACCGTCACCGACCTCACCGGCGCACCCGGCTCGGCCTCCTCCCGCCAAGCCCAGCTCAACGGTGACGCCGACATCCTCTGGGAGTACACCGGCACCGGCTGGGTCAACTACCACAACGAAACCGAGACCATCACCGACCCGCGGGAACTGTGGCAGCGCGTCCACGACATCGAAAAACGCGACTACAACCTGGAATGGCTTCCGCCTGCCAACTTCAACGACACCTACGCTTTCGCGGCCTCCACCCCCACAGCCCAACGCCTGCGGGTGAATTCCCTCTCCGATGTAGCCGCCCTCCCGGTCGCCGACCGCACATTCTGTGTGGACGACGAATTCTTCAGCCGCTCGGACGGTTTCATCCCCATGCTGACGAAATACGGCATCGCCTACAACGATCCGAGCGGCGTCCCGTCCGGCAACGTCACCCGCATGGACGCCGGCGTCGTCTACCCCGCCACGGCCAAGAGCTCCCCCTGCAACTTCGGCATGGTCTACACCACCGACGGCCGAGTGAAGAACCTCGACCTGAAGGTCCTCACCGACGACAAGGCGTTCTTCCTCCCGTACAGCGGCGCCGCCGTGGTCCGCGCCCCCGTCATCGACGAGCACCCCCAGCTCCGCCCCCTGCTGGCCACCATCTCCGAACGCCTCACCGATCGGCTGATGCAGGACCTCAACGGCCGCGTGGACATCGACGGCCGCGACCCCGCCGACGTCGCCTACGACTGGCTCCGCTCCGAAAACCTCATCCGCTGAGCGCGCCGAAAGTGGTTGCGGCCCCTCGAGCTTCGGCGAGCTATCGTGGACTCACCGGTGTCGCACTCGTCCGAACCAAGGGGCGCGTCATGCGCAAGATCCTGTCCTTCTCCGTTGCCGGAATCCCCGTAGTCGGCTTCCTCGTGGGCAGCTTCCTGCTGCTCGTGACCGTGTGGTTCGCCGCGGTCTTCCGTGACACCCCGCGCCGAGCAGGATTGCGGCGGTGGCTACGGTGACCACGGCCCACAGGGGATCGGGCCATCCGCGCCAGCGGCACGGTCTTCGCCTACGACCTCGTGATCCAGCCCGCCCACAGCTGGACCCTGTTCCTGATCAACGCCTCCGGACTCGTCCTGGCCTGGACACTCTGCGCACTGACGATGACCACGCTCCACGTCGAACCACAGGCAGCCGGCCGCCAGCGGAATTAATTCAGTGGCGGCCGCCGGACGGCCACCGTTAAAGTCATCGCCGCGACGCGGGGAAGTTCCTGGATCTATAGCTGGGGACAGAGTTGAGTTCCCCGGCGTCGTCCAAACTTCGACGGCGGCTCACGAATCGCTGTCGTCATCCGGACAACGGCGTGGGACTACATCGGATACCGCAGAATCGCGCCGGCCGAACCACCACCGAGAATCTCTTCTCCGCGCACCGCCATGACACGACCGTCGGTGAGATGTACCCGGCGCGCGATCTCGTCGAGGATATCGAGCCCTTCGGTGTCGTCACCGAATTCGACTGCGCCGTCATCGGCAGCGAGAGTGCCGGGAACGGCGGTGTCGATGCCGAGGAAGGCAGTGTCGACGATGCCGTACGTAGATTCCTTTGCCACCCGGGCCATCCCCGGTGAGGAACAGTGGCACCACCGCGAAAATGCCATGCTCCGGCGCTGCCGCAACGTCATCCCAGCATCACACGGCTAATCCCTTTTCATCATCTCGTAGAACACCCAAGATCATCCGCTGACCGGGCGATCTTGGGGGTTCTGCCTATTCCGACCTGGCATTTCACCGTCCCAACGCGTCCCGCCTGATCCGACTGAAACCCTTCGATTCCCACCGTTCGGGCCGCAAAATGGCACTCAAAATGGCACTACGATTCCCACAACATCCCGATAATCCGGACCGTTGGCTGGCCCAAGAACTACAGGCACGAGCCGACCCGCTGAGATCGCGCGGGTCGCGGTGGAGCTCGCATCTGAGCCGACCACACGCACGGATCGGGTTCGTTGACGGAGTGCTCGAGCCGGCGCCGGGGGATGCTCAGGCCACGGTCGCTTTCTCAGTCGTTTGACGGAAGGCCGTTCGGTAGTTGTGAGGGGTAAGGCCGGTCCAACGGCGAAAGGCCCGAGTGAAGGCGCTGGGTTCCGAAAACCCGAGCCGCGCCGCGAGTTCCGCGATGGTCTCCCGGCCCTGGCTCAGGCCATTCATGGCAGCCGTACGCAGGACTTCGTCGCGTAGTTCGGACACCGTCGTGTGTTCGGCGCGCAGCTTCCGGCGCAGCGTCGCCGAGCTCATGTTCAGGTGTCGGGCGATCGCCTCGACTGTCTTCCATTGGCCGCCGCGCTCGGCGTCGAGCAGGCAGCGGACCTGCTCGCGGAGCGACGCGAGATGCTCGGGTGGAGCCAGGAATCCGGAGGGGGCCGTGCTCAGGAACGTGCCGAGCTCGTGTTCGCTCTGCACGATCGGAGTGCCGAGCAGGCCGCTGTCGATGATCAGCGCCGCGGACTCGCAATCGAAGGCGATGGGCGCCGGAAGGTTTCGCTCGAGTGCCGTGACGTCGTGGGGCTTCGGATAGCAGAGTTCGACCCGGCGTACCGGCAGCGGGCAACCGGTCAACCAGCCGAGAAGCCGGTGGGTGAAGACCACGGAGGCATCAGCGACGAGATGCTCGGCGTCGTCGATCAGCCGGACGTCCGCCGCCCACCGGGTCTCCTGCCGGCCCACGTGCAGCGAGAATCGAGGCAAGCCCGGGAAGACCGTCGCGGCGTCAGCGAAACGCTCCAGGGTGGTACCCAGGTCGGGAGCCGAACTCACGGCCAGGCACAGCACCTGAAATGCGCCGCGCGGCACCGGATGCGACCCGAGGCCGAACATTTCGTCGCCGGTCAGCTGCCACAGCCGGCGGATCAGCAAAGCGGTCAGACGAACACCGGACGCCTCGCTGGACGGCGTTCCGATCGCGCCCGGAATATCCGATAAGTCCCAGCCTTTGCGAGCGGCAAGGGCCACACACGCCTCGGCTCGAGGCAACGGAAACCAGTTGTCTTCCACGACGCCACCTTCTGACACCAGCCGACCCAGAAAGTAGCGCCGAGGCGACCGGATTGGTCGAGAACTCGATGTGTTCGGTCATCGAGACTGTTTCCCCAGGAAAATGGCGTGACCACTTGTCCGCATGCACAAATCAAGTGGGGGCACCGTCGATGCGACGAAATCATCCGAGTATCAGCGCCGACAACCCTCCCGAGTATTTGTACATCCGTACTGTACTGTGCCGTGAGTACTCACCGACAGGAGCCCAGATGGCCGACAAACCTGCGCGGCGGCGGCGCGATCCCGCAGCCCGCGTCGAATCGCTGGCCGCGGCCACCGAGCGGGTCATCGCAGCCAAGGGAATCGAGGGACTCACGCATCGCGCGGTCGCGGCCGAGGCCGGAATGCCGCTCGGTGCAACGACCTACCACTTCGCCACCAAGGACGATCTGATCGCGGCGGCATTGGAACGAGCGGTCGACCGGTTCGCCGACTATCTGGCGAGCTGGCACGCCGCACATCCGGTCCTGACCCCCGCGGAACTCGTCGGGGCTCTCACCGATTCACTGCTGCACAGCTTCGACGATGAACACGACCAGTACGTCCTGGAA
This sequence comes from Nocardia acididurans, assembly GCF_016741815.1. Taxonomy (GTDB): domain Bacteria; phylum Actinomycetota; class Actinomycetes; order Mycobacteriales; family Mycobacteriaceae; genus Nocardia; species Nocardia acididurans. The sequence goes on along the minus strand of NZ_JAERRJ010000018.1, from coordinate 22,165 downwards.
TCCGAGCTGTACCTCGCTGCTCTGCGCCGCCCAGCGCTACGCCCGCTCGCGGACCGCTACACCAACATCAGCTACGACACCCTGCGGCATTACGTCGATGCGGACACCGCTGCCGCGGCGGCCGCCGCCATGAGCGGGATCAGCCTGCAGGGCGTCGCCCGCAGCACGCCGCTGACCCGCGCGGAGATCGTCTCCATCCTGCGCCGCATCATCACCCCGAATCCGGACCTGCCGAACTAGGCGGAACGAGCCGAACCCCCGCCCCACCAGGCGAATTCTCCACGGCGCACATATTTGTACTTGCGTACTTGTACGAATGTACTGTAAATTGGCAATCGTTCAGCAAACATCACTCGTGAGCTCTCGCCCGGTTCCCAACTAGGAGGTTGAGGAGATGAGCAAGAAGCCGAACAAGTGCTCACTGGTGGACATCACGGTGCCGCACGCGGCCCATGAGCAGGCGCGCCGCTTCTACGCCAAGACCTTCGGCTGGTCGGTCAATATCGACCTGCCCGGCTACCCGGTCTTCGGTACCGGAGACGGCGGCGCGGAGGTGGGCATCATGTGGGAGGGCAATCCCGAATCGCCGACCGATTTCACATCGATCTGGCAGGTCAACAAGCCGGTACCGTTCCTGGACACCGACGATATCGATGCCACCGCCGCCGAGGTGGAAGCCAACGGCGGCAAGGTGATCGCGCCGCCGCGCACCGTCGGCCCGATCCGAGTCGGCGCATTCCAGGACCCGTGGGGCAACGACTGGTTCCTCATCCAGCAGGCAGTCTGATGAAAGTCGCCGTCCTCGGTACCGGCGCGGGGGCCCGTGCCCACATCGCGCGGCTACTCGAACTGGGCCACCGGGTGACGGTCGGGACGCGTGATCCGGTCGCCACCCTGGCCCGATCCGGACCGGATCGCACCGGCGCACCGCCATACCGGGATTGGTTGGTCGGCTATCCACAGGCCACCCCGGTGTCCTTCGAAAAGGCCGCCGCGGCAGCGGATGTCGTCATCAACGGCATCGAAGGAAGCCACGCCGTCGACGCGCTCGTGAACGTCCGAGCAGAGCTGACCGGCACGGTGTTGATCGACTACGCGGTCCCGTTCGTCCACGAGCCCGAGCCGGACCTTCCCTGGCATGTCCCGTGGGGTGTCATGCCGGCGATGGATCCGGCGATCACCGACAGTCTGGGCGAACGGATCCAGCGCGCCCTGCCCGGCACCCGGGTGGTCAAGACCTTCGTCACCCAGCATCAGGATGTGGTGGTCGACCCGAAGTCGATCGGCGACGCCGACCACACCATGTTCCTCGCGGGCGATCACCCCTGCGCCAAAACCGTTGCGGCCGAACTACTCAACGAATACGGCTGGAACGACATTCTCGACCTCGGAGCCCTGGCCAATGCCCGCGCCCTGGAGCTCGAGTGCTACCTGCACATGGCGATCGAATTCGCTCTGGGCCGCCAATTCGGCCTGAAAGTCATCTGATTCACCCTCGATCAAGGAGAACACCATGGAAATGCGCCGCGTCAGCCCGCTGATGATCGTTCCCGATGCCGCCGCCACGCTGGACTGGTACGCCGAGCGTGGCTTCGATGTCGTCCGCGACATCGCCCCCGACGATCTGCATCTGCTGGTCAAGGACGGCGAAGCCTTCGCTCAAGTCATGGGTGCGGGCGAAGCGTACGCGTTCCTTCCCGCCAAGGCCGACACCCTGATCGGCACGATGTCGGGCTGGTTCTATCTCAACCTCGACAATGCGGCCGCCTTCATCGACTCGATCATCGGACGGGTCGAGATCGTCAAGGACGAGAAGTTCGACTTCGGCCGCGTCCTGTATTTCAAGGACCTCAACGGATACGTCATCGGCGTCAACCAGATCCAGCCGCTGAGCTGACCCCGACGCGGGTCCCGGTGCCAGGAGGATTGTCATGAATCGCTCGATATTTCGCTGGTCGGCTCGATCCGCGGCCGTCCTGGCGGCGGCGGTGCTGGCCGCGGCACTCCTCCTGGCACTGCCCACGCGCCGGGATATGCCGTCGAGTCCTGCTGGAACGACTCCGGCGCAGGTGAGTCTGATCGACATCACCTCCGCCGACATCCCCCGCGATCGCGGTTTCTACGAGCACTCCTTCGGCTGGACGCTGAAAGCCGACTACCCCAACTATCCGATCATGGCCGCCGGGGCGGGACCCGATATCGGCATCGCCATGCTCGGCAATCCCGAGGCGGGACCGCTCGAACCGCTGTACCGGATCGGCAAATACATCGTCTTCTTCGGCGTCTGGGATATCCCGGCGACGCTGCGGCGAGCGGAAGCCCTGGGCGGCAAGGTGACACAGCCGCAGACGCCCATCGAGGTCGGCGGCACGTTCGCGATGATCACCGACCCGGTCGGCAATACGATCGGGCTGACCGAACCGGCCGGGACCGCCCCGATGCCGCCGACCGCGTCCACCCCCGAACCCGCGACGCTGGTCGCCATTTCGACTCCTGACGTGCCCGCGACACGCGCGTTCTACGAGCAGCTGTTCGGACTGCGCCTGAAGGAAGAATCGCCGGGCTATCCGATCCTCACCAGCGGCGCCGGACCCGATATCGGCATCGCCCGCGCGGACGACCCGGCGGCCGGACCCGCCGAGAAGCTCTACCGCGTCGGTCAGCCGGTGGTCCTGCTGCAAACCCCCGACATCGCCGCCACGCTGGCGACGATCGGCCGGAACGGCGGCAGCACCTTCCAATCCGAGGTTTCCCTTCCCTCCGGCGGCGCGTACGCCTTCTTCACCGATCCCAGCGGCAACACCCTCGGCCTGCTCGAACGCCACTGATCCACAACGACATTCGAGCCGGAACAATTTCGCGACGACAAGGAGCGAGCCTTGCGCGAGGAATTCCTCACGAACACCTCCGTCGGCATCGCACGCAGACCAGAACGGGAACCTTTCATGGCCATCGAATTCACCTGTGCCACCATCGACTCCGCACACCCGCCGACACTGGCCGCCTTCTACAGCAACCTGCTGGGCTGGCAGATCTACGAAAGCAGCGCCGACTACGCGCTGGTCGGCGACGGCCACACCACCCTGTGTTTCGGCGCGGTCACCGCGCACACCCCGCCCCGCTGGCCGGACGATCCCGACCACCCCAAGCGCGTCCACTTCGACCTCAGCGTCGACGATGTCGCCGCCGCGACCGCCCGCGCGGTCGAGTTGGGAGCGACCGTGCCTGAGTACCAGCCGGGCGCGAATCCCGACTGGCAGGGTCACCAGCCCTGGACCATCGTCCTCGACCCGGAGGGCACCCCCATCTGCCTCAACCCCAGAACGCGGTGAAAGACCTGTCCCGCATGATGTTTCGGCACCGCACTGCCGCATCACCCGAATCGCGCCGGTTGGCCCGGGGGCTGTTCGTCCGATGCAGCGAGCGAGCGCGCGGCCTCGAGCAGGAAGCGGCCGAGCTGTTCGAGATGCGGTGCGAGTTCGGCGGTTCCGGTGACGGTCGCCTCCGGGGCAAGGCCCAGGAGTTGGGCGGCGAGGTCGCGCGGGCTATCCGACGACAGGTCCAGGCGGCTGGTGTGGTCATCGACGGGGTGCACGCGCGCGGGCAGCGCGAAGGCGCGGGCGGCGGCGGTGGCGGCATCGAGGGGAACGGTGACCTCGGCCCGGTAGCGGGCGGGACCGGTGGCCAGGCGGGCGGCGACGTATGCTGCCGGGTCGTCGGCGGGCAGCTCGCGCGAGGGCGCGCGATGGCCGGTGGGCGTGAGGTCGCTGACGCGGTCGGCGCGGTAGACCCGCCAGTCGGCGAGACGGGTGTCATGGCCGAGCAGATACCAGCGGCCGGTGACGAACACCAGAGCATACGGCTCGATGCGCCGCCGGTCGGTCGCACCATCGCGAGTGCGGTAGTCGAAACCGACGATCTCGTGGTCGCGGCAGGCCGCGGCCAACGTTGCCAGCACGGTCGGATCGGCGCGCGGCACCGGATTCCAAGGCAGCGGCCCCATGGGGACGGTCGCGGCGCCGACCGCGGTGACCCGGTGCCGCAGGCGGGCGGGCAGGATCTGCTCCAGTTTCGCCAGCGCACGCAACGCGGTCTCCTCCATCCCGACGACACCACTCGAGGCGGTGTGCAGGGCCACCGCGAGGGCGACCGCTTCGTCGTCGTCGAGCAGCAGCGGCGGCATATCGGTGCCGGAAGCCAGACGATATCCGCCGGCGTGGCCGGTGGTGGCCTCGACGGGATATCCCATCTCGCGGAGTCGTTCGATGTCGCGGCGCACGGTGCGTAGGGTGACTTCAAGGCGTTCGGCCAGCTCGTTCCCGCCCCAGAAACGCCGGGTTTGCAGCAGTGACAGCAGTCGCAGCATGCGTGCAGGCAGGTCGTGGGTCATTTTCACAGCATCCCAGGCTTTGGTGACATCTTCTGTCCTAAAAGGCTTCTACCGTTGATTTCGGCACTTCACGAACGGCACGAACAGTCATCGGCACAGAAAGCGAGGGCGCTATGGCATACGACGAGGTACTCGCCGACCGCATCACCGAACGGCTGGCTCCGCGCGGGGTGACCGCGAAGAAGATGTTCGCGGGCCTGACCTTCCTGTGGCAGGACAACGCGCTGGCCAACCTGTACGACGAGGGGCTCATGGTTCGCGTCGGACCCGACGGAATGGACGACGCGCTCGCCCGCCCGGGAGCACGGCAACTGCTGTTCCGAGGCAAGCCGCAGAACGGCTGGGTGCTGCTGGACGAGGAAACCCTCGACGACCCGGTGCTCGACGACTGGCTGGACTGGGCCTTCGAGGTCACAGCCGAGCTGCCGCCCAAGAAGCTCAAGCCGAAAAAGAAGTGACACCAACCGAATTCACGAAGCAAGGGAGGACATCATGATCACCGGATTGAACACCGCCATCGCCTGGGTCCTGGACCAGGACTCGGCCAAGAAATTCTACACCGACACCCTCGGCCTGGACGCACGTGTCGACGTGCCTTTCGGCGAGGGCGTGCGCTGGGTCACCGTCGGCGCACCGAACCAACCCGACGTACAGGTCACCCTCATGGTTCCCGGCCCGCCGGTCATGGACGCCGAGTCGGCCGAACAGCTGAAATCCCTGATCGCCAAGGGAGTTCTCACCAGCTGCACCTTCACCGTGACCGACTGCCAGGCCGACTACACGGCGCTGGCCGCGCGTGGAGTGACCTTCGTACAGCCGCCGACGCAACGTCCGTGGGGCCTGTCGGCGATCCTGCTCGACGACTCCGGCTGCGGGGTCGAACTGCTGCAACCCGCGTACTGACTGCCGATGCGGCACAGCGGTGGCGGTGCGCAGGTCGCGCGCACCGCCACCGCTCTTGTGACGAGCCTATCGATCCGCTCCGATGGCCTCGCCGAGCAGGGCGCGAACATCGAGTGAAACCAGCTCCAGGATCGCCTGCAAGTTTTGGGGTTCGGTGAGAGTGCTCACCGGATTGGTGGTCGTGCACCCCGGAGTCCCGGGCACACCGTTGAGCCGGTCCTTCAACCAATAGAAGGCTCCGGGAATCGAGGTGACCGCGCCGGAGATGTGCTCGGCCAGCATTTCCCGAACATAGGTCACGCTGGGGGCGTTCTCCCGGCAGTACCCGTCGATGACCTGATCAGTTCCCACATTGGGGAGAATCTCGTCGTATCGGGCATGGTAGAAGTACACCGGCATGGACGGAACTCGCTGTCCCAGTGCGATATCGGCCAGCACCTGCTGGACTTCGGGATACTGCAGCGGGTCACCCCGGAAGTGCGCGAGATAGTCGAAGAACGGCAGAATCACGGTGTTCACCGACTGACAGAACAGCTTTTTCGTGCCGAGGACCATTTTGCCGACCGTATCGAGATTGTCTTCCAGGACCTTTCGCATCTCCGGATACTCGTTCGCCAATCCCTCGATGGCGACGGTCACGAGGCCGGAGTAGACGCCGCCGCTGTTGTGCCGCAAGGCGATCGGCAGGGTTCCGCCCGCTACTCCCCCGGCGGCGACGCCGACAATGTTCAGCTCCGGCGCATAGCCGGCGGCGATCTCGGCGGCGAACGCCGTCGGTACCGTACCGCCGGAGTAACCCCACAGAGCAGCAGGGGTCGAGGATCCGGAAAGCTGTGCGGGAGAGAAATTTTCGACCGCGCGAATCCCGTCGAGGGTGGCCTGGGCATTGAGCCGGGCGGCACCGAACGCAAGATTCGGTCCTTCCCAGTCCGGTATCGACACCGTCCAGCCCTGTCCGACACCGGCCGCCAGCGGAATGAGCGCCTCGATGCTGCCCACGTAATTGGCGGGTATCGCGCCGGACTGGAGCACATACGACGGCGCGCAGTATTGCGGCAGGCTGTCCTCGGCGATCTGATACGACAGCAGTTTCCGCCCGCTCTCTGGTGCCGGCCCTCGCGGCACCAGCACCGTGGTCACCGTCGCCACCGGCTCGCCGTGACTGTCGGTGGTGCGGTACAACAACTGCCAAGCATCGATATTCAGATGCAGGAACCCGAACAGCGCCGGGGAAACGGCACGGCTCCGCAGAATTTGCCCGGGCTCGGCGGCGGCGACCACCCCGGCGGAGGGCTTGTAGAAGTCGTCGAATTCCGGCGGGACCGTCAGAGCGGGTATGGGCTCGATCGGCACCGGCGGTTGTGCGGATGCCGTGGTGAACGGCAGAACCAGCATCGTCGCCGCGACCATGCAGGCACCCAGGCGGTGTTTCCTCATCGAATGTGCTCCCGGTTCGATCTGTGCACTTGTACCAGCGATCACGCTAGGTACTAGCACTTTCGGATTCGATGACCGAACACATCCGATCCCTTGACCGAACCGATCACCCCGGCGTCGGACGAACTTGGCTCAGTGGCCGTATCCAATGCTGCCCGCAAGCCAGATGGGTCGACCACTCAGGTCAAACGCTTCCCAACCATCTGCCAAACCGCACGCAACTTCGGCATGAGCGCACTTCCCGGACGGCAGTAAGCGGAAGACGTGGTCGGCCACAGCCGACCGGCCCGCCATCCGAATCCCTCAACAGCACCAAACTGGCGCTCTGTGACCCATTCAGCAATGCGCGATAGCCCTGACCAGCATAAACAGCCAACCCTTCGTCATCCACCCACCGATGAGGAAGGACTCGACCGACGAGGACCCGTCCAGAACCAGCTCAAAGTGGCACCCAAAGTGGCACTTCACAGCCACAAAACGCCCACCGAGCGGGCGAAATGCCTGGTCCTAGCGCATCACTTTTTCATCATTTCGTAGAACCCCCAAGATCAGCCGCTGACCTGGCTATCTTGGGGGTTCCTCTATTCTGACCTGCGATTTCACAATCCCGACGCTGCCCATCAAGTCCGGCCGAAACCCTTGGTTTCCCACCATTCGGGCCGCAAAATGGCACGCAAAATGGCACTGGAATTCCCACCGCATCCCACCGGTTCCGTCCTCTGGACCATCCACCGATGCACCCGGGACTCCGTCCGACCGTCGCGGCGGCATGTGACCTGCGATCGCTGGGTTATGAGCCAACGGAACACCGTCCGGGGCATGCCGTGACATCCCCATGCGTCCCGTCTGTGCAGGTCAACGAACGATCAATGGTCCAGCGCGTCCGCCTGATCCCATCCTTCCAGCCGGGTTCCGCCCCGTCGTGATGCCAAATCTGATGCCAATCCGTCGCGGCCGGACCAGGCGTTTACGGCTGTAAGCAACTTTGCGCGCCACCGCCGAAACAGGTTTGGTACCTTCTTTGCCGTCGTCTGTCCCCTGCGGCAGGGTTTCCATGGCGATCCGGCGTCGAACATGACCGATAACCCGCCGGGCCACCGCGCTATCGTCAAAAGCCCGCATGGCGCTCACTGGTATGGGACCAAGGGCTCCCGGACGAAACGTCCCGGCGGTACACCCTTCCAGCGGCGGAAAGCGTGTTGGAAGGCGGCGGGCTCAGCATAGCCAAGGCGGAGGCTGGTTTTCTCGACGGTGTAACCGGCCAGCAGCAGTTCTTCGGCCAGGTGCTCGAGTGTCGCGTCGCGCAGCTCGCGGAACGAGACTCCGTCGACGGCGAGCCGGCGCGCCAGACTGCGGACACTCATCTCGAAATGCTGTGCGGTCTCCGCGACGTTCGGCACGCGATCAGGATGCTCGAGGAGGAACTGCCGAATGCGGGTGGCGAGTTCGGGCTGGCGTTGATCCAGTAGCCTGCGCGCCATCTGTTCGTACCAGCGGACGGTGTCCGGGTTCGCCCGCGGCAGCGTTCGATCGAGTAGCCGCGCCTCGATGGCCACCATCGAACTATCGGCGTCATACCGCGGTGTCACTCCCCAAGCGCCGAGAAACCGGTCGGGTCCCGGCGAGGACGGGAAGCCGAACTCAAGCCTCGACACTTCGCCGTCGGGAAGGATCGCACGGTAGAACATCAGCGTCCCGCAGAGGCTGCGCTGGATGCAGAACGCCCGGAGATCGTCGTCGGGGATCCAGTCGGCCTCGATGTGAAACCTGGCCTCCCCCTGGACTTCCTCGAGCCGGAGCTGGCAGAACGAATGCGTCAACCCGGCGTAGCGGATCGCGAAGCGAGTGGCGTCGCGCAGGGTCGCGCAACTCGCCAATCCTTGGGTCCAGGTGCCGGTTGTGGTCAGGGTGTATCGCAGACCGGCGACCATCCCCAGGTTCGGGGCGTCGCAGGCGTCGAGCAGATTGCGAATCACCGCCAGTTCCTGCCGCCCCTCGATCTGGGCGTGGATGTCGTGCACACCATTCTCGGTCAGCCCGGTGCCATGCAGTAGCGCCCGCATCGGGATGCCGTACTCGCGCCCGATATCGACGACGATCGCGGTCGAAACGGTCGAGCGCAACGATCTCAGAAAATCGGGATCGTCCATGCTCAGAGTCCTTTCGCTTGGCTGTCTCAGACTGTAACCCACGAAGGTCTCAGAACGAGAAATACGGCCCTGACCTGGAGATGGCATGAATTATCACTTTGTTGTCGGTTGCTCTCATGGTTCGGCTCGGCCTCACGACTTACTCTTCGGCACAGCGGCGTCGCGACGTGACTTCCGAAGCGTCTGTCGCACAAGGACTATGCGGCTCGGCGACGCGCCGAGCCGCCGCGATGCGCCGTCTGAGGACAATGACGTCAGGAGCTATCGATGCAGACCGCTGATCGGGTGGAGGAGATCGTTCATCGCGACGATCGGGTGGAGATCAGCCGTGTGCGGCTGTATTCTCCTCTGCCCCAGAACGATCCGCCTCACCCCGCGGCCGTGGACTGGATCTCCTATCTGCGTTACCGGTGCGTCGGTGCACCCGAACGCTCCGAGGATCACGATGCGATCCTGCTGATCCAGCCGGGCAACTTCGGTGGTGCGCAATCCCTGGACGGGGTCGCGCGCTGTGTGCTGCTCGAGGCCGCCGCGCGTGGTCGCAGCGTAGAGTTCTGGGCCCTGGCCAGGCGCAGTCAGAGCGCCGACGACCCAACCGGATTCGAGGCCGCGCTCGCCGCTGGTGACCCCGATATCGCCTTCGAGTACTACTTCGGTGGCGCGGAGGTCGATGGGAAGCGGTTCGAGGGGTTCGGTTCGGGGGCGCGTATGGCGTTCCTGGCCGATTTCGGGTGGGCGCGCATCGCGCAGGATCTGCGCGAAGTGTTCCTGCGCGAGATACCGGACCCCGAGGTGCGGCGCGCGAAGGCCTTCCTCGGCGGCCACTCGGGCGGGTCGTCGTTGACCGCGGCGTTCGGCTCCTGGGACTTCGACGGCACACCCGGACATGAAATGTGTCGAGGCTACATCGCCTTGGACACGCCACTGGACTGCGACTTCGGCACGCGGAGCAATACGGCGGTGCGGGCGTTGTCGGCGCCAGCGCGAGCGGCGGGCGGCCTGGCCTACCGGGGCGTCGTGGCCGCCACGCGAAAAGGCAGAAGTCCGCGATCGCACGGGCGATTGCTGGCAATGGCGTCCTATACGTGGCGGCTGCTCGCCCTGTACGCCTACCTCACGCCCGAGGCCGACGGCACACTGATCCAGCGGATCGAGGCCGCGCTCTCCGGAACCGAAGGTGCTCGGCAATTCCGGGCGTTGTCGCGTGTGGTGGGGTCCACGACGTGGCGTCAAGCCCTGACGGGCCGACCCGATCCCGTCGGCCTACAGCTGACGTGCGCGGCCGAAGCAGGAATGTGGATGGGCCGCGGGACCACAGCGCTCCCGGTGATGATCTCCTGCGGGAGTCTCGACGGACCGGTGCGCCCGCGGAACTTCCCGGTGCCGAGCGGACTGTGGCGGGTACCGGCGCTCAAGGGCCTGGTCTGGGCGGTATTCGGCTACGCACCGTTGACCGCGCCCGCGGATCCGGCGCACCGATACGGCTGGAAGAGCGAAGAGTCGGCGGTCGGCGACCTGCACGACGTCGCCCGGGCGATGATCGCCGGGTTCGAGCCCTACCACACGCCCCGCTATCTGATCGATCAGGCGTTCGCGCTGGTCGGCGTGCGCGCCGGTGATCTGGCCGCCATCCGGCACGAACGCGGGATGCGCGCCAAACCGCTGGTGTCGATCTTCGAGGGGCATATGCACAAGGCGCCCGCCATGAAGTTCATGAACCTCGGCGATGCGCATGTGATGGCCGGATACTCCCACATCGACGTGGTGTCGGGCAGCCCACGCGCCGACGGGTCGCCCGACCCGGTGGCCGTGCCGATCGTCGATTTCGTGCTCGGGACCGTCGGAGCCGGCGGCTCCCGCGAAGTATCTGATTTCGTCCGCAGGAAAGTTGGGTGAGCGCCGTGGGCGTGAAATTCCTCGAAGCTGTCAAACCCGATTCGGACTTCTACGAGAACGCTCCGCTGGTGATCGAGGGGCGCGCCTCCTTCGCGGTACAGGTTGCGGAGCTGTGGTCGCTGCTCGACGAGATCGACATGCCGCCGTGGCACACAGAATGGTTGACCGAACCGCCGAAGGGCGACGGATCGCGGCGCATCCTCCGCATGGGCGGGCGACACTTGAACACCGGCTACTTCACGGCGTTCGAGCCATACCGCGAAATGTGGTTCTATCTTGGGGAACTCGCGGTCCCCGGCATTCGGCGACTGGCCGCGGTGATGTGGTTCGAAGATCTCGGCCCGCGCAGCGCGATCCGCTGGCGCGTGGCGATCGAACCGGCTGTGCTCGCCGGGCGCACCACACAGATCCGCTCCCTGCGCGTGGTAGCCGATCCGATCATGTCACTGGGCATGAAGCTGGTGTTCGGCTATGGGCTGCGCTATCAGCGCGCCAAGAAGCGACGGCTCGACGGCGCGCCGCGAGTGAAGGCGGCCGAGACCGAGGTCGTGCTCGACGCGTCGATAGAGCAGGTGTGGGACACCGTCACCAATCTGGGCGGTTGGTACCAGTGGACCGTCCTGCCGTTCCGGGCCCGCGGCAATACTCCGGTCGCGGGAACCCACATGTGGGTCGGAATGCGCAAACGCGGGTGGATACCGGTTCCGTTGGCGCGCTGGCAGATTGTCGATCCGGGTCGCGAACTGGAGTGGGGCGGCGAGGTGCGCGTGCTGGGTGGAGTGCGGCACGGCATGCGATTCGAAACCCTCGACGACGGCCGCGTCCGTCTGCGGCACGCCGAGTGCGTGAGCGGACCGCTGTCGACGCTGATCCCGAATGCCGTCATTCCGGTGTGGCGATTCGGCCTCGAAACCGTCAACTGGGGGTTGAAGCGACACCTTGCCCGGCGGTGACGGCTGGACAGTGACAGCTCGGTGATGCGCGGCACCGGGAATCGGGGGCGGTGCTTCGGCACCGCCCTCGTCTCGTCGCCGCGGTAGTTGTTGTCGGCGCGAGTGCGCTGTGCCGCAGGCTATTTGGTCCGCGCGTACCGGCCCGGCGAGATGCCCTTCCAGCGCCGGAAGGCATGCTGGAAGCTGGCGGGTTCGGCGTAGCCGAGCCGCCGACTGGTTTGCTCGACGCTGTATCCGGCACGAAGCATTTCTTCTGCCAGCTGTTCGCGAGTTTGCTCGAGTAATTCGCGGAAAGTCACGCCCTCGGCCGTCAACCGACGGTTCAGGCTGCGCACACTGATCTCGAAGTGTGCAGCTGTTTCCACGGCCGACGGAATATGGTTGGGATTGTCCAGCAGAAATTCTCTGGTCCGGCCGGCGAATCCCGTCCCGGGTCGTCGCTGACCCAACAAGTTCCGTGCCTGCTGTTCGTACCAGCGCGCAGTGGAGGCATTCGCGCGGGCCAGCGGCATGTCCATGAGCGTTCGATCCAGGCCGGCGAAGGATTCGGCGGCGTCGAAAACTGGTTCTACGCCGGAAATCTCGGCATAGCGTGCTCTGCCCGGCGGGCGCGGATAATTCAGTGCGAGCCGGGTCACCGGTACTTCGGGAACTACCGCGCGATACATCATCAGGCCCGCGCACAGGCTGCGTTCGATACTGAAGATCCGCACGTCCTCGGGCAGGCCATCGGCCTCGACATGGAACTCGACATCGTCGACGGCGTCACGCAGGCTCATTCGGCAGAACGAATGGGTCAGCTCGGAATATCGAATCCCGAGCTGTATCGCCTGACGCAGGGTCGAACAGTACTCGAACGCTTGGGCCCACGCCCCGGTCGAGACGATCGTGTATCGCAGTCCGGCTTCGAGTCCCAGCCCGGAAGACTCGGAGGACTCGAGAAGATTGCGGATAACCGCCATTTCCTGCCAGGTCTGTATTTCGGCCGTCGAATCCCGGAGCTGCGCCTCGCTCAGTTCGCTACCCCGGAGCAATCGCCGCACCGATATCCCGTGGTCGACGCCCACGTCGACCACGATCGCGGCACCGCCGGCCGACCGGAGTCGATTGTCGGGAGCGTGCTTGTCCATAACGCTGTTTCCTCAAATGATCGACACGACCTGTGGCAGAAAATATCACTTCTTGGGCATGTTCGCGCATAGTTTGCCCACAGTTACCGGAGATATGTTCTAAGTCACCGAATTCCGGTCTCGCAGAGTAGATCTCGAACCCGGACTGCGCGCACGACCAGGCGTCAGAACCCGCGAAACACGGCCGCGCCGCAGCATCTTTCATCACCGCAGCCCGGAGGGGAACCAGATGACAACCACCGAGAAGGAGCCGATATCGGCACCCGACCGCGACACGGACGAGAGCGCGGACGGCGCAACCCCGGCCTCCGCGCTATGGGATCGACGCGATTCGCCGGCACGCGTGGTGCCGGTTCGGCTCTCTACCCTGCTCGCCGGGGCTGTGGTGACGGCGCTGCTGATCGGGTGCGCGGTACTGGGTGGGTTGTGGTGGTCCGCGCGGGCCGATCTGCACGCCGCGGCGGTCGTCGCGGATAACGCGGCGCGCGCCGAGCGCACCGCCACCGAGTACGCCGTGGGGGCGGCCACCGTCGACTACCAGCACATGGACGAGTGGATCGTGCGGCTCAAGGCCAACACCACCTCGGTGCTGGCGAACAAGTTCGATGCCACCGGACCGAAGCTCGGTGAGATCCTGGCGCCCCTGCAGTGGACGTCGACGGCTACGCCGGTGGCCGCGAAGGTGATGTCGGACAAGAACGGCGTGTACGTGGTCGATGTGTTCCTCAACGTGACCTCGAGCAGTTCGCAGAGCCCAGCCGGAACTCAGACGACCGTCACCTACAGCATCACCCTGGATCGCGGCGCCGGATGGATGATCTCCGACGTCGGCGGCATGACTGCGGCTCTGCCGTCGAAATGATCAGGGGCAGAACAGTTTCCGCGATGAAAAGCGCTCCGAAGCAATTCTTGCCCGGCGCTGGGCAACTCACCGATCCCACTGGGCCGCGCTCGTCCCGAGGTCACGACGGCCTCATCGGAATCCTCCGGCGCAATGCCAGCGACACGGTGTGGTCGAGTCTCGAGACACTGGGCCGGGTGGTGGCGCTCGGGGTGGAGTCGACCGTCGGCGCGGTGACCGATCTGGTGACGCGACGGTTCCAGTGGACCGAAACCTTGCGTCAGACTTGGTATTTGATCACTGTCACCGCGCTCCCGGCGGTCTTGATGGCCATTCCCTTCGGCGTCGTCGTGTCAGTGCAGGTCGGCAACCTGGTTCACCAGGTCGGCGCGGACTCGATGCTGGGCGCGGCGGGCGGGCTGGGAATCATCCAGCAGGGAGCACCGATGGCCACCGGACTGCTGCTCGGCGGCGCCGGCGCCGCCACCATCGCCGCGGACCTGGGCGCTCGCTCGATCCGCGAGGAGATCGACGCCCTGAAAACAATGGGGATCAATCCGGTCCACCGGCTGGTCATCCCGCGAATGGTCGCCATGCTGTTCGTCGCTCCCCTGCTGAATGTCTTGATCGTCTTCGTCGGCGTGCTGTCGGGATACGCGGTCGCGACCGGTATCCAGGGTGTGACTCCGGGCAGCTACTGGGCGACCTTCGGCGCGTTCGCCTCCCTGATCGATGTGGCCATCTCGTTCGCCAAGGCATCGATATTCGGTCTGCTGGTCGTCCTGATCGGCTGTCAGCGGGGTCTGGAAGCCAAGGGCGGCCCGCGTGGAGTCGCCGACGGGGTCAACGCGTCGGTGGTGCTGTCGGTGGTGTCGATCGCGGTGGTCAATGTCGCGATGACGCAGCTGGTGGCCATGTTCTATCCGATCCAGGTGGCGTGATGGCTGCACCGTATCTGCCGTTCGGGCTGGGCCGAATGGTTCGTCTGCCCCAAAAGATGACGCCCGGCAAGGCAATCGAAACGGGCGGCTTCGTCTTCCTCTTCGTCTGGGAGGCGCTCGCGGCCATCCCATCGACGCTGCGTCGCTATCGCCCGCAGACCATGCGCATGATCACCGACCTGACCTGGGGACGCGGCTCGGTGATCGTCGGCGGCGGCACAGTGCCGGTGCTGGTCATCATGGGTATCGCCATCGGGGCCGGTGTCGGCATCCAGGGCTACACCGCGTTGAACATGGTCGGATTGGGGCCGCTGACCGGCGTCATCTCCGCCTTCGCCAATACCCGCGAGCTCGCACCGATCGTCGCCGCGGTCGGATTCGCCGGGCAGGCCGGCTGCCGGATGACCGCCGAGATCGGATCCATGCGCATCTCCGAGGAGATCGACGCACTGGAATCGCTCGGTCTGCGGTCGATCCCGTTCGTAGTGACCACCCGGATCATCGCGGGCGCGATCACCGTGGTGCCAACCTTCCTCGTGACTCTGCTACTGAGCTACCTGTCGTGTTCGGCGATGGTGCTGGTGGTGCACGGCCAGTCGGTCGGGGTGTACAACCACTACTTCTTTCAATTCGTCAATCTCCACGACATCGTCGCGGCGACTGTGAAGATCCTCGTCTTCAGTGTCGTCATCATCCTGATCCACTGCTATTACGGGTTTTTCGCCACCGGCGGTCCCGAGGGCGTCGGGGTGGCCAGCGGTCACGCCGTGCGCGCAAGCTTCATCGCGATCATCACCCTCGACATGGCGCTGACGGTGCTGCTGTGGGGTCTCAACTCGTCCATCACGTTCACGGGATAAGCACATTGCCTGCCTATGGAATGCCTGGGGTCGGCGCGACCCCGCGGCGCGCGCTCCTCGCCGGTGCCCTGGTGGTGATCACCGTCCTCGCGATCACGATCACCGCCTGGTGCGTCACCACGCGACCGGACCCCGGTGCGACGCGAATTCAACTGCGTATCAGCCGAAGTGCCGACGGCATCATTACCGGTGCCGGAGTGCGGCTGCACGGCGTACGGGTCGGTGAGGTCACCGAGGTCGAAAGCCGGCCCGAGGGTGATCAGGTCCTCACCTTGGCGCTCGAGAACGCCCAGATCGCCGGCCTGACAGATCGTTTCGACGTCGAGTACGCGCCGTCGAACCTGTTCGGGCTCAGCGAGGTGATCCTGCGCCCCGACAGCGGCGGAGCGGCCCTGCGCAACGGCGCGGTCATCGACCTGGCCGAGAGTCAGATCGCCGATGTCACCATGGGAACACTGATGCAATCATTGTCGGAGACCACGACCAGCATCCTCACCCCGCAGATGACCGAGGTGCTCAGCCAAGCCGGAACCCAGCTGCGTTCCTTCGCGCCGCTGTTGCAGACCGTATTGGAGTTGGGCCGCACCGTCGCCGACACTCAGCGGTACTCGACCTCGTTCCTCATCGGCCAATACGGGTCCTTCGCCACCGGGATCGCCCAATTCGGCAATGGCTTCGTCAAACTCGTCGACGCCGTGTACGCGACGGACCTGCTGCGCAATAACCTCGATCAGTTCAATGTGGCCGTCACCCTGGTGGTCGACCAACTGCTGCCGATGGTCAGCCAACTCGGCGAATCCGTGCACCGGCACTTCGGCGACTACGCCGGTTCCACGGCGGTGCTGCTGGCGCGGCTGGCCGAGACCGTGCCCGATCCCGACCGTGCCCACGCCGATCTGTCGGAATTGCTGAAGCGACTCGACCAATCCTTCGCCACCACGCCGGACGGCGTGCGCGTTCAGCTCGAGGTCGCGTTGCGGGCCATGCCGGGGATCGCGGTACCGCTGCTCGGCGGTGGACTCACCGACATCACTACACCGGGAAGGTGACCGATGATCATCAACCGATTGTCCAATCGTGCGCTGGTGGTCCGCGTGGTCGCGTTCACCGCCGTGATCGTGGGCCTGCTGTCGGCCATCGTGCTGGTGATCCAGCGGCCGATCTCCGGTGCCACCAGCACATTCGAAGCGATGTTCACCGACGCGAGCGGGTTGCGCACCAATGCCGACGTCCGCATGTTCGGTGTCGCGGTCGGCAAGGTGACCGCCATCGACCTCGACGGCACGCGCGCTCGCGTGCGATTCACCGTGGTCCGGGATCGCCCGGTCTACCAGACCAGCACGCTGGCGATCAGATACCAGAACCTGGCCGGACAGCGCTACATAGACGTCAAACAACCCGATACGGCGGGACCGCGACGGGACTCCGGAAGCCTCTTCGACACCGACCACACCACCGGATCCTTCGACATCACCGCCTTGTTCAACGGCATGGCGCCGGTGCTGAAGGAATTCTCCCCGGACGCGCTGAACCAGTTCACCCGCAATGCGATCGCGGTGATCGAAGGTGACGGTTCCGCGGTCAGCCCGACCCTCGAGGCGATCGGCACGCTGTCGCAATACGCCAGCGATCGCCAGGCATTGATCTCGGTGCTACTGCGGAACTTCGAACAGGTCTCCCAGCAGATCGGTGGCAAGTCCCCCGAGGCGGCGACCCTGATCAAGGGGATCTCCGACATCTTCGTCAATCTCCAGAAGCAGTTCGACGGACTGATGGATTTCGTGGGTGTCGCGCCGCCGATCCTGGGCGCGCTCAACAATCTGCTGGCCGCGATCGGGCTGACCCACCCTGACAATCCGGATCTGCAAGCCGATCTGCGCCTGGCTTTCCCCGATCCCGACGCCGCGATCGATCTGCTCAACAAGATTCCCGGGTTGGTCCAGTCGTTGATCGCGGTGATCCCGTCGGGCCCGGCCGCCGGCCAGATCGACATGACCTGCCGCAACGGCGTCGCCGAGGTCCCCACTGCGCTGGCGGTTCTCATTGCAGGGCAAAGGATTTCGGTATGCAACGGCTAACAGGCATGGCCCGCAGGCTGTGGGGACTGCGATACGGGACCGACACCAGCGCACGCTCGCAGCGGCTACTGGGCGTCGCGGGACTGGCCGCCGCCGTCTTGATGATCGTGGCCAGCGCGGTGATGTACTTCGTACCGCTGGGCAAGCACACCTATTCGGCGGTTTTGAACGAAGCCGACTCGGTGCGGCCCGGCGACGATGTGCGCATCGCGGGCATCTCGGTCGGCTCGGTGCAGAGCGTCGAACTCACCGACGACGCGGTGCTCATGCGCTTCACCGTGAAAACCAGTGTCGCCCTGGGTGATACGACCACCCTCGACATTCGGATGCTGACCCCGATCGGCGGGCACTACATCGCCGTGTCACCCTCGGGCGACGCCCCGCTCGGGTCGAAAACCATTCCAGCGGAACGAATTCGGTTGCCTTACAGCCTGGCTCAGACGTTCCAGGATGCTCAGCGGGTCGTGTCCGGGATCGACGGAAACACCTTGCGGAGCAGCGTCGCCGACCTCACCGCAGCCCTGCAGAACAGCCCCGGCTCGATCGACTCCGTAGTCAACGGGATGTCGACGATCGTCGGGATCATCAACACCCAGAACCAGGATCTGCGCAATGCGCTGGCGGTGGCCGAGGAGTACCTCAGCATGCTCAGTGAATCCCGCAAGATCGTCGGCGCGATGCTGACCAAGCTCGGGCAGATGGAGTCCCAGGTGCTCAACCGTCGCGGGGAAGTGCTGACCGCGTTGCAGGTCACCACCGAACTGGTCTCCCGCATCGCCGCGCTGGAACCGGCGTGGACCCAACAGCTCGAACCGCTCACCGACCGGCTGCTGGCCGCCAAACCCGATCTCGACCAGCTCGGGCAGAAGCTGGGCGTGGTGGCCGATGACCTCGCCCAGGCCGGGCAGCGCCTGCAATCGATGATCACGCCCGAGGGCATCGGCATCGACCAGTCGGGTACCACGGTGACCCCGCGGCCGGTGTGCGTGCCGACCCCGGGGAGGGGATGCTGATGCTGGCCAGACTTTTCGGCTCGCGCGGTTTCCTGTCCGCGATGGGCGCGGTGCTGGCGGCGGTACTCGCCGGCGTCGCCGCGCTGGTGCTGTTGCAACCTTTGAAGAAGCAGATCGCCTACTGCGCGATCATGCCCGACGCGATCGGCCTCTACACCGGCAACGAAGTGAGCTTGCGCGGGATCCGGGTCGGCACGGTCACCGGCATCCGTCCCGAAGGCACCGGTGTGCGTGTCGATTTCAGGATCGACGCCGCGCACCCGCTGCGCGGGAAGACGACGGCGGCCACCGTGTCGGACACCCTCGTCGCCGACCGTCGTCTCGCCGTCAACACCACGAAAGGCGATGACTGGGATCCCGGCACCTGCATCACGCAGACCGCCACGCCCAAAAGCATTTCCGCGACCCTCGACGCGGTGACCACGCTCGCCAAACAGCTCAACGGCGATGGTGACCCCGCCGGGCAGCAGACCCTCGCCGCGGCGATCACCGCGTTCGACGCCGCTACCACCGGCACCGGACCCAAACTGCACGACATCATCACTCAACTGGCGGCGGCTTTGCAGTCACCGGATGAATCGATCGCCCATATCGGATCGCTGATCGACACGTTGTCGTCGCTGTCACAGAGCGTCGCCGACGGCTGGGGCGACCTGCACGAGATGCTCGCCGGCCTCGCGAGCGTCATCGAGCTGACCAATCAGGTGTGGAACCAGGTCGTGGAGCTGATCGATTCCGTGGTCGTCATCCTGCCGTGGCTCAATGACATCAGCACCAAGTACGCGGGCACGATCCTCGAACTGCTCGACCGCGCCGTGCCGACCTTGGAGCTCATTGCCTCCGATGTCGGCTCCTTGCAGCGGCTGATCGGCATGACACCCGCGGTGGTCAGCGCGTTTCGGACCGTCCCCGACCCTCAGACCGGAGCAACCATGATCTCCTACGCCGCGCCGAAGGTCGCGCTGGCACAGCCTGCCGCCGACCAGATCTGCGCCGCGGTCGCCGTCCTCGACCCGGGCAAATGCGTCGCGGCCGACAACGGCATGAGCGGCCTCGATCTCACCGATCTGGTGCTGAGTTTGATGGGAGGCCGATGATGGTGCGGCCGAGCATGATTCGGCGGGTGCTGGCCGCGGCGGCGCTGAGCACCGCGTTGCTGACGACGCTCGGTTGCGGCGTGGACCCGGCCGCGCTGACGGTGCCCGGCACCGGTGTGCGGGGTGAGACGTACACCGTCCACATTCAGTTCGGCAACGCCCTGAATCTGCCGTCGCGGGCGCGGGTGATGGCCAACGGCGCGCAGATCGGGTTGTTGCGGCACGTTCGTGTCATCGATCCCTCGGACACGGCGCCCGGTTCGGTGATAGCCGACGTCGAGATCCAGACCTCGACCCGATTGCCGATCACGACCACCGCGCAATTGCGGCAGGACACACTGCTCGGGGACCTCTTCATCGGATTGGACATCCCCACCGCGGCCACCGGGCCCACATTCGACGAGGGCGCCACGATCCCGCAGAGTCAGACCAAACCGGCACTCCAAGTCGAGGACCTGCTCTCCGGGGTGGCAACCTTCGTCTCCGGTGGTTCGCTGCAATCCGCGCAGGATTTCGTCGACCAGGTCAATGCGGCGTTGCCCTCGGACCCGGGCGAAATCGCCCGCATCGCCGCCATTCTGAAGAACGACCTCGTCGATGCCGCCCAGCACACCGACAGCATCGATGTCTTTCTCCAGTCGATCGACGTCAACGCGCGGTTGCTGCTGGACAACAAGCAACAGCTCGGGGAGATCCTCACCCCGCAGGGGGTTGTCGACCTCACCAACATCACCCAGTCATTGATCCACGTGATCGGCATCGTCGGCTCGCTCGGCGGTATCGCCCACGCCTGGACGTGGCTCACACCACTGGCCGAGAGCGGCAATGCCACAGCCCGCGCGTTCGTCCCGATGCTGTTCAACTCGGCTCGGCCATTGGATCTGACCGCACCGTCGAATCTCAACCAGCTCACCGCCTTTCTGCGCGACAAGCTCATTCCGTGGGCGCAGCGGCCCACCGTCGACATTCGTGGCGTACACGTACACACCGAAGCCTCGGCCACGCCGGTGTCCACGCCCGATCAGGTCGATCGGATCGTGGCGACCTTGAGAATGATCGGAATGGTCCGATGAGACGACCCAAACTGTCCTCGATACTGTCGCTGGGCTCGATCGCGGTGATCACGGTCCTCGCGGTCGCCTACCTCCTGACCGGCATCGCCCGCGTCGACTGGTTCACCCGCCACACCGGCGCGGTCATGCTGATCCCCGATTCGGCCAATCTGGTGCCGCGCTCGCCGGTGCTGCTGTCGGGAGTGCGTGTCGGACAGATCGACTCGGTGCGTAACACCGTCAACGGGGTCGAAGTCCACTTCCTGCTCGACCCTGGGGCGCGAATACCGGCCGACAGTTCGGTGGTCATCGAAAGCCTGTCGGCGTTGAGCGAGCCCTACATCAACTTCCGTCCCACCACCGGGAACGGCCCCTATCTGAGCGACGGCGAAATGATCCGCACTACGAGCATCCGCACACCGCTGCCGTTGCCTCAGCTCGCGGGCAACCTCACCGACCTGGTGCGCCAACTCGATCCGAACACCCTGAAATCATTGGTGCAGACCATGACTCAGGCCCTGGGCGGCACTGCAGCGCTCGTCCCCACGCTGGCGCGGGCCTCGGATCTCCTCGCGGCCACTCTGCTCGCACGCATGCCGCAGATCCGCCAACTGCTGATCAATGCCCAGGTCCCCGGTGCGCAGGTCGCCGAGGCCGGGGCCCAAATGTCGGAGGCGGGACCGCAATTCGCCGAGTTCGGCGTCAAGGTGAACCAGGTGGTCGACGCACTGCAACACCTGATCAACGCCAGACCCGTACCCCAGGCCTACACCGACGACAATGGATTGCTGTCACTGTTGCCCAAGGTCATCGATCGAGTCGAACGCATCGGTCCCGACCTACAAAAGCTCTACCCCGTCGTCGGCCCCTTGATCGACAGCGCTGCGGCCTCCACCACGGGCATCGACCTGTCGGCGCTGATCGAACAGGCCCTGGCCGGCGTATCCCCGAACGGCGCTCTGCAACTACAGATCACTCCGCGATAGCCCACTACGCTACCCATCCAATCGTGGCGGCTCCAGCGAGGTCGTGCGATCAGGGCTGGCAACCTAACGATCGCAGTCCCATGCATCCCGCTGTGTCCCATCGAAAGCGCCTGGTAGCCATAC
Organism: Nocardia acididurans; assembly: GCF_016741815.1. Classification (GTDB taxonomy): domain Bacteria; phylum Actinomycetota; class Actinomycetes; order Mycobacteriales; family Mycobacteriaceae; genus Nocardia; species Nocardia acididurans. The sequence goes on along the minus strand of NZ_JAERRJ010000018.1, from coordinate 315 downwards.
ATTTCAAGAGGTTTCAGCCGCTGACCGACATGACCGTTTCGGCGTGATGCCAACGCCGCTGTCAGAAACCTCGACAAAAGTGGGGGGCGGTCCTGAAACCCACTGGTCAGGACCGCCCTCGTGAGTAGCGGGGACAGGATTTGAACCTGCGACCTCTGGGTTATGAGCCAACGGGACGCGGTTTCACCTGTGCAACCCCGAACCGCTGCGTCCCATGCGTGCAGGTCAGCGGGATATCAATCGTTCACCGTGTCCGCTTGGTCCCCCGCAGTCCTACGGTTCCTGCCCTGTCGTGATGCCAAATCTGATGCCAAA
>NZ_JAERRJ010000017.1 GCF_016741815.1 Nocardia acididurans | reverse complement strand
TAACTATCTCCGCGTAAACTTCGGATACCTGACCGATGGTCAATGTTGGCTCATCGTAGTTATCATACTTTTGCCCATCCGGCACAGACCAGAAATACTCCGAGGTGATCTCAAGGGTATCGCCATAGGTTGCTTTCATATGCTTCGTAAAAGCGCTTAAGACATCGCTTATAAAATCAACCGACACTGACGTTCCTTCAGGCACTTCAACCCTCCAAAATCTTCTTGATGTTATCCATGAATGTCTGTATCTCCTTCTCCAAACTGAATCTCGCGGTACTCGTCGGAGTCGCGTACCGGATCGCCGCCGCTCACCGCACTCAATACGGGCACCAGCCTCTCTCACCAGCGCGGGTGTCGAATCCAAGCAGACGGCCCACCGAACGCGCACCGCGGCTGTCCGATCGCGGATTGAATCGGTGGTTGATGCCTCGTTTGCCGAGTTGGTCGGCGGTAATTGCCCGAGGCGCTCGTAATCGGTATGCGACGGGTACCAGCGGCCCTCAGGATCGCGACAAGGAGTCGGTGGTGTACACCAGCGCGATATCGGATTCCCATCTCTGGAATCCCTCGGTAGGGAACTCCTCGCCCTCCAGCATAGGTTGTGCGTCGCCGATGCCGTCGACGTTGCCGACGTGAAAGAGGGCTCGCTGGCCCGCGATCGTGATCACCGCGGCGGGCATGCACGCGATCTCGATTCCGTAGGTAGCGGGAGTATCGGTATCGGGGACGGATCCGACGATGGTGCTGACCATCGCTCCATGGGGCTTGTCTATCGATATTGCCATTTTTAGGGTGTTTTCGACGATGAGCAGCCCTGTGTTGCCCTCGTCAATCTGTAGCGCGGTGCGCAGGTCCAGTAGCACACCGACCGACGAGGTCTGTGGGACATAGCGAAAATCCAGAACGCATGCCTCCAGGAGGAGGTCTTCGACCAGTAGCGGATTCCATTGGACCTGTGCTGGAACGCGATTGTTGGCATCAACGAGCAGGGATTCGATTCGCATCACTATTCTTTCGCCTGCGTCTACTTGGGTGGGAGTTCGATATGGGCGTATGGGTCGGCGTTCGACACCGTCCGACCTGTCAAGGGATTGACAGTTTGCCCGCTCTTGTTCATGTACACCACGTAACCGTTCGGGTACTGGTATTTCCCGGTGGTGACCGGGTCCATGACTCGAATGGACGTTACCTTCGAATCGAGCCCGGCCGTGCCCGACGGGATGGGGTACTCGATACCCTTGCCCGTCGGTGTCGGTGTTCCGGTGGCACCGGCCGGGACGCCAGGGATGGACTCGCCCTTGGGGCCGGTGACGGTCGTCGGCCGTGGGGGGCCGGCCGGGCCGGGGCGACCCCGGGGTCCGTTGCGGCCTCCTCCGGGGCCTCCGGTGCCGGGTGGCTGGCGTTGGAACCCCCACATGGCCAGGCCTGCGGCCATGGCGGCGGCCGCGCCGCTGCCTTTGGGGGGTGGGTCGGTGACCTGGTAGTAGCCGTTCTGGTCTTTGACGATGAGGGCGTAGGGGTGCCAGCCGGGTTTCTCCGTCGCCGCCGGGTCGTCCATCCGCGGGTCGATGAATTGCCAGGCGATGAACCATTCGTGATTATCGCCGGGCGGGGGGTCGACGCGCGATAGGTACATCTGGTCCATCGGGCTGCTGGGCAACTCGATCCCGCCGACGATGGTCGGGGGCAGGCCGCGATCACGGAGGCTGGAATTGTCTGCGGTAGCGACGGGTGCCTCGAAGATGGTGGCGTACTTGGCTTTGACCATGTCCGCGTCTGCCGACTCGGGGGTCATATAGCGGCCGGAGGAATCGAACTCGACCGCAGTGCCGTCGTCGAGGTAGTAGGTGGTGGCCGCTTCGCGCACCGGGTGGCGCAGGCCGGGCGGTATCGCGGAGTTCGGGCGTCGCACCCCGGCCAGGGTGAACGCGGCGGCGGCGGTGATCAGCAACAACGGGATCCGGGGATCGGTGTCGCCACCACCGGAACCCTCACCTGCCTTCTCGCTCTGCGGCGCGAGGGTGGCGGGCGGTGGCATCGGGTTTCGGTTCAGCAGTCGCTGTTTGAGTTCGTCGAATTCCCGATCGGTGAGCATTCCCTGCTCGTGCAGGCGAGCCGCCCGCTCGAGCTGGGAAAGGATGTCGGTTCCCGAGGCAGGTTCCGCGGGCGCCTCGGAGGCCGGTGACTGCGGCGACGGCCCCGAGAGGTCCCCCGGCGCGGGTTCGCCGGGGACTGCCGGCGCGGGGGCTGGTGGTTGGTTGCCGGGCAGGACAGGCGGGGTGTAGCCGGGAACGGGCACGATGGGGTTGTTCATGTTCGGCGGGCCCTGCAACGGTGGCGGGGTCAACGCACCCGCGCCGGGTCCTCCGCCCTGCCCCGGAGGTGGATTGAGCAGAGACGGGATGATCGGGGCGGGCGCGCCGGTGTTCGGTGGCTGTGTGGGTTGCGGGTTGTAGGTCGGCACGTCCGCGCACGGCCATCCCGGATGCATCTGTTGCCACTGCTCACACGGAATCGGCTGTGCCTCAGCGGAATCGCGGCCAGCGAAGAGCACCAGCACCGACCCCAGACCAGCCAGGACCGCCACCGTCGCCACCATCAACCCGCTCACACGCGCACGCGACCTGCCTTGTCGACGCGAAGCCGTCGTGGCGTGCCGACTGCGGGTCGTCATCACCCGCGCATCCGCTTGACCAGTTCGTCGGCTCCGTTCCAGAACAAGCGGCCCGCGATCGACATGAACACGAAGAATCCCAGGTACACCCAGATCGCGCCGTGGTCGTCGGCCCAGCCGGGGATGCGCGACAGATTCGCGAACGCCACGACCAGCATCACGACACCGACCACCAGCGCCGCGACCGATTTCACCATCGAGTTCGACTCGCGCTCACCTGCGGCACCTGTTGCTGTTTGCATGTCCGCTGCACTCGTCATCTCCGCCACCGTCTCCTTGTTCGCTCATCAGGAACATCTCAAGGGGAACCGCACCAAATGCTTGTCCGCCCACACCAAGGACGGGGAACGAGCAGCTCACAACCGCAATAGCAAGCTTTCAGCTACATCGATTGTGATGGTACATCAGCGCCTGCTCGCCTCCCCGGGCGCGCCGCGAATCGCAGCGATGAACGACCACCCAGCATCGACGAGATCCGAATCCGCTCGAGTGGTGTGTTTAGTCGCGGCGTGTCTGCGACGGATCGGAGCCCTTGGTCTCTACATTCCGATTCGTGCTGCCGTGCAGCCGATTCGAACAATTCTGGTTTGTCGACTTTCTTCCGTTTTCGGTGTGCAGGAGGCTGTGGGTTGTCGGTGGGTGGGCGCGTGGCGCTGGTCGGCGCAGCGGCGATGGTGGTGATCATGGTCGGCACGGCGTCCGGGCGGGCAGATGTGTTGGCCGACAAGTACGGGGCCTTCGATACCGATGACGGCTGGCAGGTGTCGTTGTACAAGACCAACGAGGAACTCAAGCGTTGGCCGAACATGGCAGCGACCGCATTCTCGCGTGAAGCGTTCCTGTCGATGAAGGCCATGGCCCGCATCGGCGGCACCGGCAGCGCCCCAGTGATCGCGGGCACGGTCTCGGCCGGCATCCAGATCGGCTGCCAGATCGACGTCTCCTCCGGTATGACCGTCGGCGCAGCGGCCAACCTCGGTCTCAGCCTCGGTGTCAACGGCGGCATCACCATCTCGTACCCGCCAGCGGGAACTCTCGGTGCCAACGCGGGAGCGAATGCCGGTGTGGTGCCGAACCTTCAGGCCACCCTGCGTCCCGGCGGCATCACCAGCCTCACCCTCGACGCCAAGCCTCTGGCCAGCTCGTACGGATCGACGCATCTGCGGGAGCTGTATGTGAAGACCGACGGCTGCGGCGGCTACGTCAGCATCCGCACGTTCGCCGCTGTCCAGGTCGCCACCCCTAACGCCAACGACTCCTACAGCATCTACGGCGACCCCACTTGGCTCTGACCCACCGGCGGCAGCGTGGACGGGCACAACTGCATTAGCCCGCATTCTGTCACGCCGCCCCTACTGGCCGGCTGGAAGTTCAACTGATCGTGCCGACCCTGAGCATGCCTGCTCCTGCCGCTGCCACGATGGGTACCGTAACGAAGCTCGTACATGACTACCCCGACCCGGAGGCTGGCTCTAGCCCATTCAAGTGCGCGCTCATAGCCGATGAGCGCGAGTGTGTTGTTGCGCTTGACGCGACCGGTTCGAGCCTGGCGTTATCGGGAGCGCCAGGAACCATCCGGGTATTGAACCCATTCCGTGTCGTGAGGGCGCACAACAAGTGGGCTCAGCATCTGGTTCAGCGCGTCATCGGACAGCGTGCCGCCGTCCCCGAGTCCTACCCAGTCATAGGCGTTCTTGAGAACCGGTATGGATGTATCGAACGCCTCGCGCCAGTAAATGATGATCTGGAAGGACGTCGGGCTCCCGAGTTCCTGGATCAACCAGGTCGCTATCTCGGCCGGAGTGTCTCCTCGCTGGGCTCGTGTACGCAGCTCGCTGACGACGGCTTCTCTGAGCGGGCCTGATCCCATGATCAACCTCCTTCGCTGCGATAGCGATCATGTCCTAACCGTCGGCTAGCGTATCCGGGTAACGCAGGGAGGTGCCGTGTACAGCCAATTCGATCGCGTGGTGATCGCCACCGACGACTTCGAGGATCTCGGCGTTCCGCGTGGTGCGATCTGCGCGATCCTTGACGTGTACACCAGCGACGAGTTCGAACTCGACTACGCCGACCCAGAAACCGGCGCGACCATCTTGTTTTTCAGTGCTCGTACCGACCAGATAGCGCCTCTCGACAACTGATGCGTTGCTGCGGTCCGTACCGGTGTCGTCACACCAGAACATCCTCTCCTGCCGCATGGCGCGCTGACCGAACAAGCCAGCACGACGCTGGCTGGTGGCGAGATCGACTGCGGCCCAGAGACATCCGCGTGGCGGGCGGGGCGAAGATCAACACGCCGAGTCGATCCGATGCCAGCCGAACGCATGACCAGCTGATCCTCGGAGTGTTTCTCGATGGTCAGGTGCGCGCGACAGCGGGAGCGAACTTCCGCTCCCATACTTCCCGGATCGCCACCGCTACAAGGATGACCAGCAACGCGGCAGGCGGCGTGAGGAAGAAGTCTCGATGTCCGCCCGGCAGCGCGTACCAGATGAGCAGAGCCGCTACGAATGGCACTGCCGTCGTGATGATTCCAGCGGCAAGCCTGCGCGCTGCCACCGCTTCCGCAAGCGCTGAAAGCACCAGTAGGCAAAACCCGATGAGCGAGATAGCACCCAGCTGCGCGAACCCGTCCAATGGTGCGTAGTCCGCGTACCGCCGGGGCACATCGGTCAGCGGTCTGTACGAGTCCCAGACAAGGTCGTCGACGCTGCCGAACCAGCAGATACCTCGGTCGAGCATGGCCGCCACGATGAACACCCACCAGAAAACATGACCTGCGACATGCGCTGTCCGAAATGCTTGGTACCGGGTCATGAGCTGCAACTTATGCCAGCGGGCTACAGGCCACAGTTCCGTCAGCGCGACGACACGCCGGACACCAATGACGGCGTACGAATATCCGCAGTCGGATGGCGTCGGGCAGCATCCTGTACCGCCGCTGATCGCTCGGTTCAGATCGTTATGGCTGGCGGACGAACACGCTACGGTGACGACCGGCAAGGCGCTGAGCGGCGCAGATAGGCTCGCCCGATGGCTATCGACGCCAGCTACCAGGCGCTTCCGTACGAACCCTTGATCGAGCGTGCGATGCGTGACCCGAGTACCGCCGAGGCTCTGCAGTTCTTCGACACGATGGCGACCGCCGACATCGCATCGACTCCCTACCACGATGATCCGCTCTGGCTCGAACTCGCGCCGATCGCCCGGCAGCTCGCCAGTGAGCGCCCGGGCTTGCTCGAGCGAGCCTTCGTGACCCGCTCGTGGGACGCCGTCTACTGGATGCTGGCACCCAACCGTCGCGCGGGAGCCGACAGAAACCCGGACGGGCTCGCCGAGATCGCCGTGTTCGGTGCCGAGCAGTACCCCTGTAAAGCGGTTGCCACACAAGGTATCCCGTACCGCCTCGTCCGGCCGGATACCGCTGCGGCGGTCGCCGCTTACATCGAGGGCATGCGCGCTGATGCCCCGGCGCTGTTCGACTTGCAGGCAATGGAAGCCGCGCAGGTCTACAAGGTTCCCCGCGACCGCGACTACGTTGTGAATCTCCTCGACGACTACGCGCGGTTGTATCGGCAAGCAGCAGAGATGGAGGAATGGGTCCTCGTCACCCGCGACTGAATACCATAAGAAACGCACTGTAGTGCCTGGTAGCAGTCGTTGGATCAGTCTGTCGACACGAACCCAGGCGGACGGTCGATCTGCACAGCCGCAGATGTCATGTCAGCTGGTAGCGTCGCTTTTCATGAGTCTCCGTGATCTTGTAGAGCGAGCGGTGACGGTGGGTGCGACGCCAGGGCTGCCGGCGGCCGAGGTTGAGATCGCGGCGGCGGAGTTGCGGTTGGGTGTTCGGTTCGATGCCCAGTATCGAGAGCTGATGACGATCTGCAGCGGCATCGAGGCTCTTGGCGATGCCTTCCTCTATCCGGCTGATGAGCTCGGTATGTCCGCTCGGTGGCTCGACTGGGCCGGGTTCCTCGAGATCGATTACTTCAGCCGTGAACCGACTTTCGAGACTCGCGGCGAGGAGACGATCGACCCGATATTCCACCCGCCGCCCGCGGGCAGATCTCACGTGCTGATCGGCGAGAAAGAGATCGTGCCGAGCTCGCTGGTATGCAACTTCGCGGTCTCCGACCCGAACGCACCTGCTGGTGATATCGCCGATTGCCGCTACGAACCCGACATTCTCGGCGACCTGCCCCAGACTCTGACCCACCTTATCGAAAACGCCGAAGAATACACCGCCACCAGCGATGAGTCGGCCGAGCCGGCCGAGAGCGCTCGCGCGCAATCCCGGTCCCAGGTCGGTCGCCTGCTGCACGGGATTACGGTTCAGAATCGTGCTCGGATCCGCCACGCCCTGTCGTCGCGGTGGCGCACCGAGTTCGACAGGCAGCCAGGCCAGGCCGGTCTCAACAGTCTGCGCGCTGCCGTCTTTTGGGCTGGTGCCCGCGAGCCCACGATCGATTACAACGTCAGCGAGTTCAACCTCCGGGACCCTTGTAACTTCTCGATTCGCACGACGGTCCACGCTCCTGACGGGTGGGTCAAGACATCGAGTGAGATCGTCATCGGGCTCGTCAAGGAGAACACTGTGTGGCGTATCGACTCCTGGTCACAGACCCCACAGATCTGAACGACCCCACCGCATCCTGTATGGCCAACTCGGTTTCAGGGACATCGAACGTACTCATTTGGCCGCCCACAAGGCCGGTGAGGTCACTTGTCTCCGAGCCGAAAACCAGGAGGCCGGTCATCCTTGTCGATCTGTTCGATGTAGTTCTCGGCAGCCCGACTCTCGGTCAGGTCGCACCCCGGGAGCATCAGATCCCCGTACGTTCGCGGTGGCGCGTTGGTTAGCTCGCCACGTCGCTGCCGACGGCGGATACTCCGGAACATCCACCAGCACCCCATTAGCACTGCGGCCAGCGCAGCAAGCGTCAGGAGAAGGCCCATGTGATCGACCCTAGCCCCGGTCATTTCCAAACGTCCGGAACTGCTGATCGCTCGGTTCAGGCCAGCTGTGGTGCCCCGCTGGCTAACAAGATGGTCTGCCGACTTCTGTGCGGCGCGCGCTTGAAGAACGAGCTCGATGCGGAGGTCAGCAGCGAGGATGTGGCGTATGGCGGACTCGAATGCGCTGGACTTGACCGCGCCCACGGACACGATCGTATTTCGGGTTTGGGCCATCCGGCACGATCATGTCGATACCGATGCTGAGGCGGCGGGGCGTCTCGCGGGTTTGGTCGCCGAACTGGCTGCGCTCGACCCGATCTGGACCGGTGCGTGGACCACTCGGTGGAGGCGACACGACAGCAGGGTCTGCGTGAGCATCGACCAGCCCGGGTTCGAGCAGCTGTTCAACGTCGCGCGTGCGGACGGGGACTGGACAGCCGATGCTCCCCGGGTCGACTTCACCATTTCGACGGCTTACGGTGCCTCGATCGGCACGCACCCGATCGTGACCATGCCGGTGGGTGCACAACGCCGAGTGGCTGGCGAGCCCACCAGCTGGCTCAGTTTCGACATCCGGCCGAAACCGACGCTGGCCGAGGCCGGGCTCATCACATGTGCCACCAGCGGCGCTATCGGTCTGGCCTTGTTCGATGCGGTCGGGCGCTGGTTCGAACCCGACGCGTTCTTCTACGTCCCGCTGCAAGCCGACAAGATCAGCTCCGCGGTACGCGAACTGGTGCACCCGCTAGGTCTGTTCCGCATGATCGACAAGGCGACCGATAGCTACATACGGCGACTACGGATCGGCTGGCTCAACCAACTACCCCCTGATACACACCTCGACATTGCTCTTCTGCCGGGTAACGCGATTGTCACCACCGAGCCGCGCACCGGCGGCACCGTCATCCGCCTCGGTGACAGCCCCTGGCTGGTCACCGATGAGGACTACTTCGCGCTGCGCAACGCGGTGGGCCTGCCCAATCCCGACCAGATCGTCGATGTCCGCGGTCTGGACAGCGACGAGCGCCGCGCCGTCGAACCGCCGTACTTCACTACACCGGTCGCGGGTTCCACGACCGTCGCGGCGACAACCGGGCCTAACCGACTCGATCCGCCCAGCGCCGTCTCCCGGGCTGAGGAGCAGGAGCGGGCAGAGGGCTCGGGCTTGCCGCTCAACCTGCGGTTTGCTCCCGAGCCCGAGAATGCTCCGCGGTTTGCGTCCGATATCGTCGAGGCCACGGAAGGGATCACGGGAACTCGACTGGATTACACCCCCGCCAGTCTGGCTACGGTCGACTCCATCATCGAAATGTTCCGCAGCGAAGGCGTTCCCTCAGAAGCGGTCGCGGAGACCTTGTTCGGCTTCGGGTGCTACATCGGCGAGGTGATGTGTCGCCACGCCGGCGGCAAATGGCAGCGCCCTCCCGAACAGACCGCACCATTCTCCGGTCCGATGGTGGTCGCCATCGGTGACCAGTTCGCGAATCCGATCGACAAGGCGTTCAAGCGCATGGACAACGGCGAGCAAGACTCGATCGTGTTCTTCTATCAGGCGATGACCACCCACGGCTGAACTCGTGGCCCGGGATCGTAAATCGTCTCGCCGTGTCCAGTTGGACATCTCATACGGCCAGCCGGAACTCTCGGTTGTCGAACGCGCTCAACTGCCACGCCCCGTGCGGTTCGAGACGACCCGCGATCCCCCGAAAGATCAACTGGCAGAGGGCAATGCAGCTCCTCATTGTGGCGCGTACTCGCGCTGATATGCCCGGGGGCGGGTTGCCGGACCGACAGGGCCGACCACCAGCAGGAACAATCAGTCGATCGCAACGCGATTGTGACCAATTCAGATGTCGAATTCGTGCCCCCGGTCGGGTTCGAACCGACACTGTGCGGATTTTAAGTCCGCTGCCTCTGCCAATTGGGCTACGGGGGCGCGGGGGTCAGCCTACCGAGCCGTACGGTCGTCCTGGAATCACCTGAGGGTTAAAACCCTAGGTTTGGGGGCGGACAATTTGTGCCTTGTACAGACCGGAGGCTGCCTCATTTGGGACATGGGGCAGCCTTCGGGGTGGGGGCGGCGGGTTAGTGGACGCCTTCCATGTGGCGGGTGATCCAGGGGGAGATGGACCAGACTGCGGCGCCTACGCCGACGGTTACCAGGCCGGTGATGCCGAAGTAGACGGCTTCGTGGGAGGGGTCGTAGAACTTGGAGAGGACGCCGGACATGGAGGTGCCGATGCCTACCGAGAAGAAGTAGAGGGCCATCATCTGGGCTCGGAAGGCGTTGGGGGCGAGCTTGGTGGTGACGGCCAGGCCGATGGGGGAGAGCAGGAGTTCGGAGACTGCGAAGGCGCCGAGGATGAAGAAGATGGCGAGGATGGGGACTGTTTTGCCTTCACTTCCCGAGAAGAGGACGAAGAGGAGGAAGGCTATGCCCATGCCGATGACGCCGAGGGAGAATTTGCGGGGCGTCGAGGGGGCTCGGGTGCCGAGGCGGGTCCACATGATGGCGAACAGGGGGGACAGCGCGATGATCCAGACCGGTTCCATGGAGCCGATCCAGTTGGGCGGGGCGTCCCAGCCGAAGATGTTCCAGTTGATGCGCTCGTCGGAGTAGACGGCGAGCACGGTGAAGATCTGCTGGAAGAGGGACCAGAAGACGGCGTTCGCGATGAAGAGGGGGATGAAGGCGCGGACTCGGGTGCGTTCCAGCGGGGTCACCTTGGCGCTGGTGAGCATGATCGCGAAGTAGGCGATGGAGGCGGCGACGATGACGAAGGTGGTCACGTCGGGGAGGTTGTCCAGGGTGAGGAGTTCGGTGGCCCAGGCGAGGGCGATGATCACCAGGAGCGCGACGATCGCGGCGATCGTGCGGGGAATCTCGGTGCGGGGCAGCGGGTTCGGGATCTCGCGGCCGTGCTCGCCGAGGTTGCGGCGGAACACCACGTACTGGGCCAGGCCCAGCGCCATGCCGACCGCGGCCGCGCCGAAGCCCCAGTGGAAGCCGACGTGGGATTGCAGCAGGCCGGTGATGAGCGGACCGGAGAACGCGCCCAGGTTGATGCCGAGGTAGAAGAGGGTGAAGCCGCCGTCGGCTCGGGCGTCGCCCTTCTCGTAGAGGGTGCCGAGCAGGGAGGAGGCGTTGGCCTTCAGAGCGCCGGAGCCCAGCGCGATCAGCACCAGGCCGATGCCGACGCCGGCCAGATCGGGGATGAGCGCCAGGGCGATATGGCCGGCCATGACGATGACGCCGCCGTAGAAGACGGTGCGCTCCATACCGAGGACGCGGTCGGCGATCCAGCCGCCGAGCACGGTGGAGAGGTAGACGAGACCGCCGTACGCGCCGACGATTCCGGTGGCGGTGGCCTTGTCGAGACCGAGGCCGCCTTCGGTGCTCGTGTAATAGAGGTAGTAGCCGAGAATCGTGAGCATGCCGTAGAACGAGAAGCGTTCCCAGAGCTCGACGCCGAACAGATTCGCGAGGCCGATGGGGTGACCGAACAGGGTGCGTTCGGAGACAGGCTTCGTGTTGTGCACTACCTCTGACATAGGTGGAACCCTCCCATATGAGGCAATTCGTCAGCAACCTCAGATGTTGACGCGCGTCACAGTCCGTTCATCAAAGATCCATGTCGAAGCGGTATCGGCCAGCTCACTCAGTTTGCCAGCCGGTCACCCAGAAGCCCGGTTCATCGGACACTTCCGCGACATGTCTCAGACGGATACCCTCGAGGGGCCGGACAACGCACGCGAGCAGGGGTTGCGTGCAGGACGAGGTGGTTCCATGTCGATTCGCCGCATCGGTCACGCACCCGAGACAGGTCGCATCCGAAGCCCGTTCGCGCGCCGCCGCGCCGGGGAACCGCCGACCCGCACGGCGGTCCGCAATGCGAAGGTCGCGGGCCTGCCGCTCGCCTTCGCCGGACGCCAGCTCGCCGGGGCCGGACGCAAGGCCCTGGGACAACCCGCCACCGAGGTCGACCGGCAGATCCAGATACGCACCGCGCAGCACATGTTCGAGGTGCTGGCCGAGCTCAAGGGATGCGCGGCCAAACTCGGGCAGATCATGTCCCTCTACGAGCTGGTGCTGCCGCCACATCTCGGCGAACCGTATCGGGAAGCCTTGAGCCGGCTGTACGAATCCGCGCCGATCATGCTGCCGCGCACCGTGCACGCGGCCATGGCGGCGAACCTGGGCAGCGAATGGCGGGCGCTGTTCCGGGAATTCGACGATCGGCATGCCGCCGGAGCCTCGATCGGGCAGGTGCATCGCGCGGTGTGGCACGACGGGCGGCGGGTCGCGGTGAAGCTCATGTATCCGGGAGCGCGGGAGGCCGTGCGCGCGGATCTGCAGCAGCTGCGCCGGATTTCGGTGCTGGCGACGGCCTTCGTGCCGAGCGCCGACGTCGCGGCGGTGACGGCGGCCATCTGCGCCTCCGTGGAACAGGAGCTCGATTATGCGGCCGAGGCGCGGTGTCAGCGGCGGTTCGCCGACGCCTACGCCGCCGATCCGGAATTCTTTGTGCCGCAGGTGATCACGCAGTGCGGTGACGTGGTGGTGAGCGAATGGGTGGACGGGATACCGATGACCCGCATCATCGAATCCGGGTCGCCCGAGGAACGCAGCCGGGTCGGCATGCTGCTGCTGCGGTTCCTGCTGTCCACACCCAGCCGCACCGATCTGCTGTACTGCGATCCGCATCCGGGGAACTTCCGGATCCTGCCGGACGGACGGCTGGCGGTACTGGATTTCGGGGCCTGCGACACCTGGCCCGCACCCGGATTCCCCGATGCCGTCGCCGGATTGGGCGAGGCCATCTTCAACGGCGGCCTCGGCGAAGTCGACGCGGCCCTGCGGGAGCACGGATTCGTCGCTCCCGGAAGGGAATTCGATGTCGAGGCATTCGCCGAAGCCGCGGTGCCGATCTGCGAGGCGGCGCGGCAGCAGACGTTCCGGTTCAGCACCGGCTGGTTGCGGGAGCAGGCGCTGCGCGCGCTGAGCCCGACACTGTCGAATGTGAACCGGCAGATGACGATTCCCGCGCACTTCACGCCCTACGGGCGGTCGGCGCTCACCGCGATCAGCGTCATCTGCCAGCTCGAGACCGAGGGGGCGCTGCGCTCGGAACTCATCCGGTGGTCACCGGAGCTGGCCGAGGTGTTCGACCGATTCGACAGGCGCAGTGGCAATCCCGCGGACCTGGCGATCGTCCGGCAACGGCGGGCCGATGCCGGTGAGTCGGCGCCCAGGCTGCGGGCGGTGCGCTGACGGTGTGATTCCGGCCGACAGCGGGCCGGAATGACGGGTCAGGCGATGGACAGGGCGATGCCGTCCAGGATGTCGTGTTCGCTGACGATCAGTTCGGTGATGCCCGCGCGGCGGGCCAGTTCGTCGGCGAGAACCTCGGTGATGACCGCTCCCCCGCCGATCACGTCGACCCGGCCCGGATGCATGGGGCCGAGGGCGGCACGCTGATCGTGATCCATGGCGATGAGACGGTCGCAGACCTTGCGGACCTCGTCGAGGGACAGGTGGGTGAGATGCACCTTCTCCGAATCGTATTCGGGCAGGTCGAGCGCGATGGCGGCGAGCGTGGTCATGGTGCCCGCCACGCCGACCCAGGTGCGGGCGCGTTCCACCGGGACCACGCCGAAGGCCTGCGCCAGGCGTTCGGAGGCGAAAAACCTTCCGGCGGCGACCTCTTCGCGAGTAGGGGGGTTGCTGCGCAGGCAGCGTTCGGTGATGCGGACGCAGCCGATATCGGCGGAGTAGGCGGACTGCACGCCGGAGCTGTCGCCCAGCACTACCTCGGTGGAGCCGCCGCCCAGGTCGACCACCACGAAAGGCCCTTCGGCGGCGGACAATTCGCCGACCGCGCCGGAGAAGGACAGCCGGGCCTCCTCGTCGCCGGTGATGACCTCGGCCTGCGCGCCGGGCACCGCGCGACCGAGTTCGGTGGCGGTCATGGTGAAGAAATCCTCGCGGTTGCTCGCGTCGCGCGTGGCGGAGGTGGCGACCATGCGAACCCGCGAAACCTCGTGCTGGAGCATGAGATCCACGTAATCGTGCAGCGCGACGCGGGTGCGTTCGATGGCCTCCGGATGCAGCGACCCGTTCGCGTCCACGCCCTGGCCGAGGCGCACGATCCGCATCTCGCGGTGCACGTCGGTGAGGTGCGCCGCGCCCGCCTCGTCGTGCGTGACGTCGGCGATCAGAAGTCGAATGGAGTTGGTGCCGCAGTCGACTGCCGCGATCCGCTCACTCATGCTGTGACCTTTCCTGCATGAGCGGAGCGGTTACGCTCCGCTGCCACCTCCGCGCCTGACCGCCCGTACCGGGCTCAGCTCGCGGAGTCTGCCTGGGGCTGTTCATATTTCGGCCAGTCTGCCGGAATCGCGGTGCCGCGCAAACCGTGATCGGCGGCCAAGGCGACGGCTTCGTCGCCGAGCGGGTTCACACCCGGCCCCTTGGCCAGCGAGTGCGCGATCAGGACGTGCAGGCATTTGACCCGGTCGGGCATGCCGCCGCCCGCGAAATCGGTGCCCAGATCCTCGATGGCATTGCGCTCGGCCAGGTAGCTGTCGTAGGCGGCACGGTAGGCGGCGGCCAATTCGGTGTCGCGGGTGAGCCGTTCGGTCATATCGCGCATCAGGCCCGTGGTCTCCAACCGGCTGGCCTCCGCGGTGAGCCGCGGGTCGGTCAGGTAGTAGAGGGTCGGGAAGGGCGTGCCGTCGGGCAGCTTCGGCTTGGTCTTGACGACGGCGGGCAGGCCGTCGGGGGTGTGGTACGCGATCTCGATGACGCCGCGGGGCTCCCGGCCCAGTTGGTCGGCGACGATCTCGAGATCCCGCTCGCTGGGGTTGGTCTCGGATTCGGTCACCGGGATTGTCCTTCCTGGGGGGCGTCTGCGGGGGGATCGGCGGGTTGCGGCGAGGAGATGCTGCGCCACAGCTGGGTGTAGAAGGGGTCCGGGGCGCGTGTCTTCGCGGGATACGAGGGCACGGCGGACTCCTCGATACTCGGCACCTGCACGATGTACGGGGTTTCGCCGGGCATCACGAGGCGCAGTCGGTCACGCGCCTCGGTTTTGATGTAGTTCGGATCCTGTTGCTGGGCACGGCGATCGCGCAGGCGCGCCACATCGTCCTGCAACTGTTCGCGCTGGGCGGCGAGTTCGGAAGCCTCGGCGCGCTGCGTGAAGTAGGTGCGCAGCGGGACCGCGAGGGTCAGCGCGAGGCCGCACAGCACCGCGGCCAGCAGGACCGCGCGTCCCGTGGAGAGTCCGAGGATCTTGCGGTCGTGCCGCGGGGTTTTCACGGACTTGGTTGCCCGGCGTTGCGCGGCACGCTGACCTGCGGCGGTCTTGGCGGTGTCAGCACCGCCCTGCTTACCGCGGGCGGCTCGCGCCTTGGACGGCCGCGACGGGCGGCGGTCACCTCGTCCGGCCGGACTGGAACCGCGCGCTCGTCGCTCCGTCATCTCACACCTCGACTGGTAGTGGGGTTCGGCGCAAGCCCCGAACCCCCTTGTCGGTCAAGGGTTCCTCGCTCGGAACCCCGGAAGCTCTCGTCTGCCGGGGTTCCTGGGCGGAACCCCGAGAGCTCCCTGTCGGTCAGGGGTTTCAGGGGTGTAACCCCTGAGAGCCCCCGAGAGTTGGGACTTTTCAGCCTTCGAACGCGAAACGGGGGAAGGCGACATCCCCCGCGTAGCGAGCCGAGTCACCGAGGGCGTCCTCGATGCGCAGCAGCTGGTTGTACTTGGCGACGCGCTCGGAGCGAGCGGGAGCGCCGGTCTTGATCTGGCCCGAGCCGACAGCGACCGCGAGGTCGGCGATGGTGGTGTCCTCGGTCTCGCCGGAGCGGTGCGACATCATCGTCTTGTAGCCGTTGCGGTGGGCCAGGTCGACGGCGTCGAGGGTTTCGGTGAGGGTGCCGATCTGGTTGACCTTCACCAGGAGTGCGTTGGCCGCGCCCTTGGCGATGCCCTCCTCGAGGCGCTCGGGGTTGGTGACGAACAGGTCGTCGCCGACCAGCTGCACCTTGTCGCCGATGGCGTCGGTCAGCGAGACCCAGCCGTCCCAGTCGTCCTCGGACAGCGGGTCCTCGATCGAGACGATCGGGTAGGAGGCCAGCAGTTCGGCGTAGAACTTGCTCATCTCGTCGGCGGTGTGCGGCTTGCCCTCGAACTTGTAACCCTCACCGGTGGTGTAGAACTCGGTGGCGGCGACGTCCAGGGCCAGGGCGATCTCGGAGCCCAGCTTGTAGCCGGCCTTCTCGATGGCGACGCCGATCAGGTCCAGCGCGGCGCGGGTGTTAGCGACGTCGGGGGCGAAGCCGCCCTCGTCGCCGAGACCGGTGGCCAGGCCCTGGGCCTTGAGTACCGACTTGAGCGAGTGGTAGACCTCGGCGCCCCAGCGCAGCGCCTCCTTGAAGGTGGGCGCGCCGATCGGGGCGATCATGAATTCCTGCACGTCCACACCGGTGTCGGCGTGCGCGCCACCGTTGAGGATGTTCATCATGGGGACCGGCAGGACGTGGGCGTTGGGGCCGCCGACGTAGCGGAACAGCTCCAGGCCCGAGGATTCGGCGGCGGCGCGGGCCACGGCCAGCGAGACGCCGAGCAGGGCGTTGGCGCCCAGGCGCGACTTGTCCGGGGTGCCGTCGGTGTCCAGCAGCGCCTGGTCGACGGTGCGCTGCTCGACCGCGTCCAGGCCGATCACGGCCGGGGCGATCTCGTCGAGGACGCCCTCGACGGCCTTGCGCACACCCTTGCCCTGGTAGCGGTCGCCACCGTCACGCAGCTCGACGGCCTCGTGCTCACCGGTGGAGGCGCCGGACGGGACCGCCGCGCGAGTGAGGGTGCCGTCGTCGAGAACGATCTCGACCTCGACAGTGGGGTTGCCACGCGAATCCAGGATCTCGCGAGCTCCGACCTGTTCGATGATGGCCACGAAACGACACTCCTTCGGCTGCTGACACGGCAGGTCGCACGGCATGCGCCGTGCGCCCCCGAGCCTAGCAGTGCCTAATTTGCCCTCCGCTTCGCTCCGGGCGTGTTCGCGGCCCTGCAAGCTCGGTCTTCCCTCCTCCGCTCCTCCGCTTCGCTCCCCCGCTCCGTCAGTCCAGACCGAGCCGGGCTGCGAACTTGAATGCGCTCCGGCACAGCGCGGTCCAGCCGAGTAGCTCAGGCTTTGCGGCCCACCGAGTAGGCGGCGGCGCGGTCGCGGACTTTGTTCATGTACGCCGTGGACTGGTTGTAGGTGAGCAGGGCCTTCTGCCAGCCGGGGGCGGCGGTGAGGTCGCCGCCCATGGCGCAGAGGTAGCGGGCGGCGGTGAGGGCGGCGTCGTCGATGTTGTCGGGGTCGGCTATGCCGTCGCCGTTGGCGTCGACGCCCCAGCGGGTCCAGGTTTCGGGGATGAATTGCAAAGGGCCGACGGCTCGGTCGTAGACGGTGTCGCCGTCGAGTTTGCCGCCGTCGGAATCCTTGATGAGCATGACGCCGGGGGAACCGTCGAGGGCCGCGCCGCGGATGCCGGGTGAGACCTTGCCGTCGTCGGCCACGTCGGCGCCGCGGTGGGTGCCGTGTTTGCTTTCGACACTGGCGATTCCGGCGACGGTGGTCCAGCCGATGCCGCATTCCGGGCGGGAGCGCGCCATGACGGCGGCGGCATAGCCGTACGCCTGCAACGACACCTGCGGGATGCCGAGGGAGCCTTGCTGCTGCGCCCAGGCGCTCAACTGCAGGGCGGTGCGGCCGGGCGCGTCGAGGTCGATGGCGGGGAGCGGCGCGCCCGCGGGGGGCGGCATGTCGTCGGGGATGGGCGTGAGATCCGCTGAGCCGCAACCGGTCAGCAGCACGAGAGCAGCCGCCGTGCCCAACAGGCCGGCGCGTGAGAGTACGGCGCGGAGACCGGCCTTGGTGGGACGCACCCTGTTCATCATCCAGATGAATCGGCGTGTCAGCCAGGAACGTGAACGACGACTCCCCGGACACGCCGTCGGCCGATCGGTTCGTTACGCTGCCGCCGCGGGTGTTTGATACTTGTCAGCTATCTTTCGGATTCAGAATTAGGTAAGCCTTGCCAAATTTGAGTGCGGCGCATACGGTCTCACTCCGAGCGAGAATCCCAACCGTCACCTCCGATGCCAGGAAGGTACACCTTGGCGAAAAGCGTTCTCTCCGAACGTAAGGCGCTTCACCCCTCGGAACTCGAACGACGCGATCTGCCGGCGGACGCCGCCCGCGCGGTTCGCTCCCTCGCAGCTGAGATTTCCGTCACACTAGACGCGAACGCGGCGACGGCGGCCACGCTGACCGATCCGGCCCTGCTGCACCACATCGACACCCGCTACCGCGAACTTCCGGCGACCGTGCACGAGGCCATGCGCCCGCCCGCCGGCGACACGGGAGTCACGATCATCGGCAGCATCCCGCTGCGCGACGACGAACTGGGCCGCACCCCGATCGACTGGCAGCAGGCCGCCGCCTGGGCCGGACACCCCGAACGTCGTTGCGCCTCTTACGAACTCGATATCGTCATGCTACTGCTGGCGCGCTGCGCGGGCGAGCCCTTCGGCTGGCAGGGCCAGCAGGCGGGCCGCCTGGTGAACAACATCCTGCCGACGCCCGGCAAGGAGCACGAGCAGTCCGGCGCCAGCTCCACCACGCTGCTGGCCCCGCACACCGAGGACGCCTTCCACCCGCAGCGCGCCAACCTGCTCATGCTGGGCTGCCTGCGCAATCCGGACCTGGTCGGCACCACGGTGTCGTCGGTGCGGCGCGTGGAACTCGATGCGGCACAACGAGATCAACTCTCCAGACCGCTGCTGCCGATCCTGCCCGACGTCTCCTACGGAACAGACTTCCCGGATGCCGAGACGCCACCCATCCCCACCCTGAGCGAGGTGGACGGGCAGCACATCTTCCGCTTCGATCCGGCATACACCCCGCTCGACGACGCGGACCTCGACTACCGCACCGCCTACGCCCGGCTCACATCGGAACTCGAAAGAGTCTGTATCGCGGCCGCTTTGGAACCCGGCGAAGTGCTCTTGGTGGACAATGACGTGGTGGTGCACGGACGTGTGCCGTTCAGCCCCCGATACGACGGCACCGACCGCTGGCTCAAACGCGTGAACATCCGGCTGCCGCAACGCCTCCGCCCGGCGGCGGAAGCGACCGAAACCGGGTATGGCCAGTGTGTGGTGGCGCCGTTCCGCACGACCCTAGGAATCCACACGTGAATACCCGACCCACCCCGCTACGCGTGCTCAGCCGTAGCGATCTAGCCGATGTCCCGATCAGCCCGGCCGAGGTGGTGCGTGCCGTCGAAGACGCGTATCTCGCTCTGGCATCGGGAGATTCGGATAACCCGCGCAAACTCAGCGTGGCGCATCCGGACGGCTGGTCGGTGGCCTACGCCATGCTCGGCCGTGACGGCCGCAGGCGCGTGGTCGCCATGAAGACCTCGTACAAGTTCGACCCGCACCACGACCGCTCCACCAAGCGGTACTACACCACGATCACGCTCTACGACGACGCCACGGGCCTGCCCATCGCCATGATGGACTGCGCCCGGGTCGGCGCGCTGCGCACACCGGCGGTGTCGGCGTTGCTGGTGCGGGAGACGGTGCGGCCGGGCGCGCGCAGTGCGCTGCTCATCGGCACCGGTACACAGGGCCGCAATGCCCTCCCCCATCTGCTGGCGGCGAACCCGCAGCTGCACCGGCTCATGCTCTACGGCACCCATCCGGAAGGGCTGGAGGCCGTGTATCGCCAACTGTTGCAACATAATCCACAAGCGGAACTGGAAATCGTGAGCGATCCCCATGTCGCCGCCCGCACCGCCGACGTGATCCTGGCCGCGGCCGGGCCCGGCACCCGGGTGGCCATCGAGGCCAAGGATCTGGCCCCCGGCTCCACCGTCGTGCTGGTCGGCTACGGCCTGGCCCCGTCCACCCTCGCCGAGGCCGATCGCGTGGTCGCGACGAGCGCCGAGCAGATGTCGCTGACCGGCACCGATATGGCGGGCCCGGACGGCCGACTACGCCGCGTCGACGCCGAGCTACCCGAGATCCTCAACCGGCGCGCGGTGGGCCGGATCGGCGACGACGAAAAAATCTTCGTGTACAACAGCGGCCTGGTGCTCACCGATGTGGCGGTCGCGCACGCACTGGCCGCGCGGGCGATTGCGGAGGGGCGCGGCACCAACGTGCCGCTGTGGGATTGACCCGCACCGCTCGAGCGGAATTCCGCCATTGAGCCGACAGGAATGGCGGGGCTCGTGGAAGAATCGCGGCGCGTAGCAGGTGTAGAAAGCCATCGTCACAAATATCGCATTTCACGCGCCATTATTCGAGGAAACCACAGCTGTGTCCACGCTGTGCGCTATAGCGAAGGGGAATTTCAGACGCACATGGAAACCACACCGGTTCCGGACATTTCACCCATTGCCGCCGCGCCGATGCGCGCACATCGCGACGAATGGGAGGAACGGCTACTCGAACACCCGGAAAAACTGTACGCACTCGCGGCCATGACGGACGGCCCGTTCCACGTCATGTACCCCGGCCGAGTCGGCCGGAACATCCAGGGCTTTCGCGCCGCCTTCGAGAACGCGCAGGTGAACGCGTACGCCATCTACTACGGCAAGAAGGCGAACAAGGCCGCCTGCGTGGTCACCGAATGCGTGAAACACGGTGCCGGAGTGGATGTCTCGAGCATCGCCGAACTGGACTCCGCGCTGCGCGGCCTGGTCGCGGGCCGCGATCTGGTGGTCACCGGCCCGGCCAAGTCGGACGAACTGCTGCGCCGGGCCGCCCACGCCGACGCGCTCATCACCCTCGACGCACCGGACGAACTGCTGCGCGTACTCGGCCTCGGCATCCCCGCCCGGGTCACGCTGCGGGTCCGCGCACCGGGCTCACAGAGCCGTTTCGGCATGGATGACGCCCAACTGGATTGGGCAACAGCGAAAATCGCCGAGGCGCAAACCACCGGCAAGCGAATTCTACTGGAGGGATTCAGCTTTCACCTGTCCGGATATCGCACCGAACCGCGCGCCCGGCTGGCACATCGCCTCATCGACCGCTGTCTCGCGGCGCGCGCCCACTGCCCCGAGGTATCGATGATTTCCATCGGCGGCGGGTTCGGCGTGGACTACGTCGCCGCCGCGGATTGGAAGACATTCCGGGAAGAGATGACCGACAGCTGGTTTCACGCGGGCCGGATGCCCGCGCCGGACAACCTCTACCCCTACCATTTCGAGAATCCCGGCCCCGGCATGCTCACCGAGATCCTGCTCACCGAGCAGGCCGAATCCGGGCGCACCCTGGCCGACCGGCTGAACGAGCACCGGGTGCGGCTGGCCATCGAACCGGGCCGGGCCCTGCTCGATCGCGCGGGCAGCACGGTCTTCCGCGTCCAGGGCGTCAAGGAACTCGACGCCGACGGGCACCGGTACCTCATGCTGACCGCCGACGGCACCAGCCTGAGCCTGTCCGAGCAGTGGTTCGCGAGTGAATACCTGCCCGATCCGGAACTGGTCTCACCGCCCGGCTCCGCTGCCGACGCCGCGCTCCCGGCCTGCGTCGGGGGCGCCTCCTGCCTGGAAGACGACATGATCAGCTGGCGTCGAATTCCGCTGCCGCGCAGGGCGCGCCCCGGCGATCTGCTCGTCTACCCGAATACGGCCGGCTATCAAATGGACAGCAATGAATCCGCCTTCCATCAATTGCCGGTGCCGCGGAAAATCGTGCTGCGCGACAACGCCGACGGCGGTTTCGCCGTCGAGTTCGACGAAGTATCGGCCGTGCCGTCCCGACGGCCGCTGCGGTTACTGCTGCGCAGCGTTATCGGCTGGGTCCGGCCGAAACGCGACACACGATCGGCACCGGCCCTGCCCGCGCTGGATGCCCGCCCGCACTAAGGTTTTCAGTTCGTCGGACTCGGGGTGCGGGACCCGGTGGCCCTGTGTCACCGGCCGTGCTTACGGGTAATCTGAGCGAACCACGAGCATTCACAGCGCAAATTCCGGGAAAGGCATCGCACGCCCTTCCGGCCACAGAATTCATCCGCATCGCAAGTTTCCGCGAGGAGGCACATTAATGTCGGTTGTCACGCGCGTGACCGACTTGATCGGCGAGACGCCGCTGTTCGAGCTCGCGGTACACCCCGTCACCGGGACGAGAGTATTTCTCAAGCTCGAGACCATGAATCCCACCGGCGCCGCGAAGATTCGGATGGCGCGGGCCATGGTGCTCGATGCCGAGCGGCGGGATCTGCTGCGTCCGGGCGGGCACATCATCGAATCCACGTCGGGCAATACCGGCCTGGGTCTGGCCGTGGTGGCGCGGGAGCGCGGATACGACTTCACCGCGGTGGTCGATCACCACGCCTGCCGGTCGAAGCTCAACGCCATGCGGGCCATGGGGACCGAGCTGGTGTTCGTGGCCGAGGACGGCGACGGAAATCTGGCCACCTCGGCGCGCGAGGAGCTGGCCGAGAAGCTGGCCATCGACGAGGGGCCCACCGCGCATTTCCCGGCGCAGCACGACAATCTGGCCAATGGCATCGGCTATCACGCGCTGGCCGAGGAGCTGGTGGCCGATCTCGGCCGGGTCGACATCCTGATCGGGGCGGTGGGTACCGGGGGTTCGCTGTTCGGTACCGCGGAGGGGTTGCGGAAACTGGACCGGCAGACCCGGTTGGTCGGGGTGGAGCCGGAGGGGTCCATCGCCTTCGGCGGTCCCGCGCACGACTACTGGCAGTCCGGCACCGGCACGC
The DNA here is from genome assembly GCF_016741815.1 of Nocardia acididurans. Taxonomy (GTDB): domain Bacteria; phylum Actinomycetota; class Actinomycetes; order Mycobacteriales; family Mycobacteriaceae; genus Nocardia; species Nocardia acididurans. Next base: position 103,809 of record NZ_JAERRJ010000017.1, on the reverse strand, counting down.
CGCTGGGCGCGGACCCGGGTATCCAGGTCGATCGCGATCTGCACCTGATTGAAGAGTCCGATCGCGTCAAAGTCTCCGATGTGGACGCTTTCGCGGCCGCCCGCGTCCTGGGCGCCGAACTCGGTTTGCTGATCGGTGGATCCTCCGGCAGCGCGGTGTATGCCGCGCTCACCCGGATCGCCGACTACCCCGCCGGCTCGACCGTCGTCGTCATGATCAACGACGACGGCGAGAAGTATCTGGACACCGTCTTCGACGACGAGTGGATGAACGACCGCGACCTCATCGACAAGGCCCGCGAGGCCGAGATCGCCGGACTGCTGCGCGAATACGCGGCCGCGCACCGGCCCAGCCCCGCCGACTACCTGGTGCTGCACCACCTGTACTCCACCCTGCCCGACGCGTACGCGAGCGCGCACGGTCTCACCGGTGCGGCGCTGCGCGAGTACGCCGATCGGCAGGTGCCCGAGGCCAAGCTGATCCACCTGCTGCGCACGGCCGAACTGTCCCCGCGCGAGATCGGCGAGGTGCTGACCGCCGGCGAGGCCGGTGTGGTCGAGGTGCTGGAACGCCAACTGCGACGGCGCGAGGAGCAGACCGCCGTCCTCGCCCAGATGATCACCGAGATGAAGGTGAGCCGCTTGCTCGACGAGGTCACCGCCAAATGATCACCGTTCCCCGGCAGACCGACGGACGGCAGCTCACCGCCCTCGCGACGCCGATCGCGCTCACCCAGCTGGCGCAGGTCGCGGTGTCGACCACCAATATCGCGCTCATGGGCACGCTCGGGGTGGCGCAGGTGGCGGCCGGCGGGCTGGCCATGGTGCTGTTCAACCAGATTCGCACCATGTGCGTCGGATTGATCACGGGGACAGGCAATCAGGTCGCGACCGTGGTGAGCCGCGGCGAGAAACGCGGCCGCCGGGTGGACGCCGAGGTGCGGGAGGTGGTGCGGTCCAGCTTCCTGATCGCCACCATCGCCGGAATCCTCGGCGGCGCACTGCTGATCGGGCTCGGCTGGTCGCTGCACTGGCTCGGACAGGACGCCACGGTGCTCGCCGAGGCCCGGCCCATGATGGTGGCGCTGGCCCCAGGGTTGTTGCCCTGCCTGTGGTTCCAGGTGCTGCGCCAGTACACCGTGGGCATGCAGCGGCCGCAGGCGCTGCTGCTGGTGACGCTCGGGTCCGTGGCCCTGAACGTGGCGCTGGCGCTGGCGTTCATGCACGGCTGGCTGTTCCTTCCGGCCTTGGGGCTCACCGGAATCGGCGTCGCCACCTCGCTGGTCTTCCTCATCACCTTCGGCGTCTTCTGGGCCATGGTGCGACGCGACGCCAAACTCGGTGCGACACTGCCGATCCGGATGTGGCCGGTGCATATGGCAACGGTGCGTGCGGAATTGAAGCTGGGCACGCCCATCGCGCTCACCTACGGGTCCGAGGCGGGCATGTTCTCGGTGCTGGCGCTGGTGATGGGCAGTATCGGCGCGGCGGCGCTGGCCGCGCACAATGTCGTCTACCAGATCGTCTACATCGTGTTCCAGGTGGCGATCGGGCTCTCGCACGGCGCCTCGATCCTGGTGAGCAAGGCGGCGGCGCGCGACGAGTTCGCACACGCGCGCTCGGTGGCGTGGCTGTCGCTGCGGTACGCGGCCATGGTCGCGGCGGCCACCGGCATCGTCTACGTGGCCGCGCCGGATCTGGTGCTGCTGCCGTTCCTGGACGACACCGACGCGGCCACCGTGGCGCTCGCGCACACCCTGCTGTTGATCGCCATCGTGCTGCAGTTCTTCGACGCGGCCCAGAACATCGGGGTCGGTCTGCTGCGCGGTCTCAAGGACACCAAGGCCGGGTTCCGGCTGTCCCTGGTCGGCTACTGGGGTGTGGGATTGCCCACTGCGCTGCTGCTCGCATTTCCGGCGAATCTGGGCGCACCGGGCGTCTGGTGGGGGCTCACGGCCGGGCTGGCCACCACCGCTGTGCTGATGCTGCGCCGCTACTTCACCCTGCTGCATGTACGTGAGCAGGAGCATCCGCGCGTGCTGGCCAGTAGCTTCGGGCATTGAGGCGACACGCAAATCTCACCTTCTCGCAAGCATGTCGTCACTGGGGCCGGGCACGCTGAGATTAACGAACCTGCCTATTCTTGCGACGGAATCGGCAGAAGGTCCAAGGGCGCACCAACCACACGCCGGGGAGGAACTCCGTGCACATCTCGCGAGTCGCCGAACATCCGAGGGCAGATCATGTCCTGTTCCATTTCAGCGACACCCATCTGATCGCCGCCGACGCCGATCTGTACGGCGCGGTGGACGCCACCGAGCGGCTACGCCTGCTGCTAGGCCAGGCCGAGGCCAGCCGCATCACCCCGACCGCCATCGTCTTCACCGGCGACCTCACCGATCACGGTGAACCGGGCGCCTACCGCAAGCTGCGTGAGCTCGTCGACCCGTGGGCCGAGCGCATCGGCGCACCGGTCGTCTGGGTGGCGGGCAATCACGACGATCGCGCGGCACTGCGCGAAAACCTTGTGGACGAAACGGGTTCCGCCGCACCGTTCGACCGCGTGCACATGATCGACGGGCTGCGCGTCATCGCCCTCGACACCACCGTGCCCGGCCATCACTGGGGTGAGATCAGCGAAGCCCAGCTGGCCTGGCTGCGCTCGGTGCTGGCCGAGCCCGCGCCGTTCGGCACCGTGCTGGCCATGCACCACCCGCCGGTGCCCTGCGTGCAGGATCTGGCGGTCCTGGTCGAGTTGCGCGAGCAGCGCAAGCTCGCCGACGTGCTGGACGGCACCGATGTGGTCGCGATCCTGGCCGGGCACCTGCACCTGTCCACCTTCGCGACCTTCGCGGGCATACCGGTCTCGGTCGCCTCGGCCACCTGCTACACGCAGGACATGGCGGTCGAGGAGGGCGGTCAGCGCGGCCGCGACGGCGCACAGGCCTTCAACTACGTGCACGTGTACCCGGACACCGTGGTGCACTCCATCGTCCCGATCGGCGCGGGACCGACAGTGGGCAAGCCGGCGACGCCGGGGGAAGCCGCTGACCGCCTCGCCGACGCGGGCATCGTCATCCCCCAAGCGAGCCGCATCCCACATTTCCTCCGCCGCCGCACCACAGCCACCGAAGCGGACGGCGAGGCCAAGACGGTGGGTTGAACCGCCCGCGGCGTGAACCGCGGCGGAAACCGCCGGACGAGCACTCGTCCGGACCACACCCGGTGCGCGTCAGGCAGCGCCGGATTCGTAGGCGCTCATGCTGCCCGCCACGGTGTCCGGTTTCTCCCAGGGCGCGGGGTCCGGGAAGTACGTGTCGAGGAACTGGGAGACAGCGCGCACCCGGTCGGTCTCCGGGACCTCCGGGAAGCTGCCGTCGTTGAGGCAGAAGAAGTCGACGTTGCGACGCTTCTCCAGGCCGTCGAGCAGGGCCAGGCCGGTGTAGAGCGTGGTGTCCACGTAGCGCATCTTGGCGGCCTCCTGCGGGACGGCGCGGCCGGTGAGCAGGGCGTAGTAGTGGTAGAGCGAGTTCGTCACGGAAATGTCGGTGGCGGAACGGAATCGGCTGGCGGCGGTGCGGGCGAAGTCCGCGGGGAAGGTCTGCTCCATTTCGCGGAGAACGCTGCGGCGCAGGGGAACCGGAGTGTGCTCGAGGTGGCGGATGATGACGTGCCCGAAGCGTTCGGCCAGCAGGCGGCGGTTCATCCGGGCGGCGTTCTCGAATCCGCTGCGGCGCTCGTTGTTTCCGCCCGGTCCGATGCGGGTGCCCGCCTCGATGTAGCGGCTGATGCCCGACGGGGTGAAGAACATGGACGGGCGCACCGGGCGGGCGAAGAACATGTCGTCGTTGGAGTACAGGAAGTGCTCGGACAGCCCGTCGATGTGCTGGAGCTGGGCTTCGATGGCGTGCGAGTTGAACACCGGCAGACCGCTGACATCCGAGAAGTGGTCCACCGCACGGACGATCGTCACCTTCGGATCGTCGGCGAGCCAGTCGGGGATGCGGGAGTCGGTGCAGATGAAGATGCGCCGGATCCAGGGCGCGTTCTTGTGCACCGAGCGCAGCGCGTAGCGCAGTTCGTCGATCTGGCGGATGCGGGCATCCGCGTCGTCGCCCTCGCCGACCACCACCTGTGCGAGCATTCCCGCACGGCGAGCGCGGAATTCGGGATCGGAGCCGTCCACCCAGGAGAACACGATGTCGATGTCGAAGCCGACGTCGGTAGTGTGCGGGGCGAACATGCCGGCCAGGGTGGGCCAGCTGGCGTCGTACAGCAGCACCGTCGTCATCTCGACATCGGCGATATCGAAGACGTTGCGGGTCAAGGCATTCGGGCGGGGGCACTCCACGGTGTCGCCGTGGTACTCCCACAGTTCGATATCCACGTGGTGCGCCGGGTCCAGATCTCGGCCGAGCCGGAACACATTGTGCTGCTTCTCGTTACAGCTGAAGCCCGCCACCATGGCCGCGCCCAGCACGCGGCGCAGCGCGGATCGGTACACACTGTCCACCGCCAGCACCAGCCGGTGCGACGCATCCCGCACCAGCAGATACGGCACCTCCGCCGCCGCCATCTCACCCCGGAGATGACGCAGGTCGTCCAGCACCGCCGTCGACACCACCAGATTCGCCACCGTCGCCTGCCCCACCATCGCCACCATGTCCGGCCGCTGCCCCGAACCCGAATCCACCATCACCGTCTCCGCTCTCTCTGTGCCGTTCCCACCTCACGTGTCTCAACTGCCACCTACGCGACCGCACCCCGGCGTGCCGCGAAACCTGTTGTGCGCGATGCTGCTGCGTTCGTCTACGCCGGAACTGGGCGGACGATCTTCACCGGACGGTCATCGGCCGGTTACTCGCAAGACCTCGATTGGACGAGGGACTGTAACGAATGATGAGGCCGTAACCGCTTCTCGTCAATCGGTTCACCCGCAGGTCCGGATGTGTTTTCACGTTCGTTACCGACAAGTCGGACTCCGAAGGCGATCCGGGCGGGGGAATTCGGTCGCCAGCGGACCACTGCCACAACGGCATACACTCGTGGCAACACAGTCCAGCCCACTGTGTAATACCCGATCGTGAGGTGACGCAAGATGGTAGCCGAAGCGCGGGAACGTCAGGAGCCCTCGACGCAGGATTCCGACCACCCCTGTCTCACCGTTCTGCCGGAATGGCCTTTGGATACGATCGCGGTCCTGGTCACCACCGATCCGGCGCCACACGCGATCCCCGTCTCCTGGCCCGTACGCGCGGGCGACAGACGTATCCTGCTGAGTCTGAAATTCGATCGCGGGTCATTGGCCCGGCTGCGGGAGCGTCCCGATGTCGCCCTGTTGATCCTGGGCGGCGGCAATGTGGCCCTGTGCGCGCGCGGCAAGGCGCGGGTGATCGCCGATCCCATGCCCGGCGCGGACGACTATGTGGCGGTCGCACTGGACGTGGAGGAGATCGACGATCATCGGCAGTCCGCGTTCGCGGTGGCCGGGGGGATTCGGCGCACTGTGCTCGATCCCACTGAGCTGCGGTATCTGGAATCACGAGTGGCGACGTTGAAAGCCATGGCGGCGGAACGCAACTGACGGTCTCGGACAGGTTCGGCGGACCGAATCGGAATCGGACATTTCGGGCAAATCCCGTGGTACCTACGGTTCCGGGCGAATGTGATCGCACCCGCCGGACCTCCGAATCGACCATAATCTGGAAGGGATGCGGCGTGAAGACGTCGCGGGGAAGGAGATCATGAGCGTCAGCCTGGCCAAGGGCGGAAATGTTTCGCTGTCCAAGCAGGCCCCCAACCTGACCAAGGTCGCGGTGGGACTCGGGTGGGACGTGCGCACCACCACCGGTGCGGACTACGACCTGGATGCGAGCGCACTGGCCTGCGGGTCCAATCAGCGGGTGTTGTCGGACGGCCACTTCATTTTCTACAACAACCTGCGTTCGCCGGAAGGCACCATCGAGCACACCGGTGACAACCTCACCGGCGCCGGCGAGGGTGACGACGAGGTGATCAACGTCGACCTGGCGGCCATGCCGCCGACGATCACCAACATCTTCTTCCCGGTGTCCATCCATGACGCCGAGAACCGGCGGCAGTCCTTCGGTCAGATCCGCAACGCGTACATCCGCGTGGTGGACGCCTTCACCGGCACCGAACTGGCCCGGTTCGACCTGACCGAGGACGCCTCGACCGAAACCGCCATGGTGTTCGGCGAGCTGTACCGGCACGGCGTCGAATGGAAGTTCCGCGCCATCGGCCAGGGGTACGCCTCCGGCCTGGCGGGCATCGCCCGCGACTACGGCGTGAACGTCTGATCATTCGCGGATGACGCGCCACGGGCGCTGCCCACTCGGGAAGGGTCTTCCGATTGGGCAGCGCCCGTTGCTGTTTCTCCGAGCACCCGCCGAAACGGCCGCCCCGGCGGGATCACCGCTGCTTGATCTTGGTGGCGATCTTGTCGGCGATCACCGCGGAGGTCCGGGCATCGGCGTAGGAGCAACTCGACACCTCGATCACCGCATTGCCCATGGTGCGAATGGTGTCCGAGCAGACCCAGGTGCTGCCCTCGGAGGAGACCGTCCAATCCACCGAGAAGGCCGAGGGATCCGAATTGTGCGGCACCTTGGTCACCAGCAGCACGCTGGCCTTGCCGCCGGAATCCTTGGGCGTATTCGTGACATTCTTGCCATCGCACTTCGCCAGCACATCGCGGTACTGGGTGACCAGCGCCTCCGCGGTCAGAAAGCTGTGGAAGGTGGTGACCGTCTGATAGACGGCGTGCTGGTAGCTGTCGCCCGGCTCCTGCAGCGAACGCAGCCGGTACCCCGTCCACTTCTCGCCGTAGGTGTCCAGATCACCGGTGTACATCATGGGCGCGCAGTCGGCCGGGTTGTAGGTGAAGTTCGGCTTGGTCGGCACCGTGTTCTCGAACTTCTGCGTCAAACCCGTTGCAGCGACGATCTTTCCGACCTCATCGGTGGTCAGCATGACATCGGCGATCTTGTCCGGCGTCAGCCGCGGCAGCTTGGCCACGGCCGGATCCGGCGTCGCCGTCCCGCTGATGACCTTGCCGCACCCCGTCACCAGAAACAGCAGAGCCACGCACATGACGGCACTTCGCCCCCGCATTGGTCCTCCTTCGACCGAAATCAGCAGAAGCATAGCGGGCTACACGGCCGCAACGCCCGGCTCGTGACCAGCCTGTGTGCTTCGGAAAGTGGATCACGAAATGCGTTCGCGCATCCAACCCGGAATCTCGTCGCCCGCACGCGGATAGGCCTTGAGCTCGCGGCGGCATTCCTCGGCGTCGGGAGTGGGCAGCCAGTCGGGCACCTCGGTGAAGGACACCTCGAACTTCACCTGATCCACGCCCGCCTTGACCGCGATCTGCCCGCTCAGCCAGGTGCCGGTCATCTGGTCGTAGCAGATGTCCTTGTACCGGTTGAGCAGCGTGAGAATCTCCTCCGACGGGGTCAGATCCTCGACCTCGTCCGCGGCCGTCTGCACTTGCAACCCGGCATGCCCGTCATCGCCGATGAGCGCGAACCACATGACCGCGAACTGCCAACCGGCGGGCAGGATATCGGTGAGCGCGGCCCGCAGGGCCGTCTCCACCATCGCGCGATCGGCCGAACGGCGTTGCGCGGGAGCCGATTCGGTGGTTTCACCGGAACTGATCACCAGCGTCGGACAGTGCTCGGCCATGGCCTCCACCACCTCGGGCACCGGCACCGCCAGCCGCTCCGGCACGATGTAGAGCGGCTGATCCATCGCGCGCTTGGCGCGCACATCACCCAAAGCCACCACGCGGGAACGGAATTCCCCCGGATCGCGCAGCACCACCTCGGCGAACCGCTCCTCGCGGCCCTTCCCGCGTAGTCGGCCGATGCGCGTGCGCACCCGCTCCACCTCCGACCAGGTGATATGCGGATAGCCCAGGTAGGTGAAGCCCTCGTCGGTGATGATGAGCGTCGGCCGCGGGCGGAACAGCTCGTCCACCATGGCGATCACGCCGATGCCGAAGAGCAGCATGGCGAAACCGCCCAGCAGCCGCCACACCAGCGGTTCCGCGCCGTCGAACACCAGGAACGCGGGTAGCGCCGCCATCATCAGACAGAACGCTAGCGCGCCGATCGCTCCCGATTTCGACGGGTAGTACTCGGTCCTCGCCTCGCGTCCTGCCTCGTGCACACCGAAGACGCTAGCCCAAAGTGGGCCGAGGCAACACTGCCGCAATTCGCCCTCGCCATTCGGGCTGCTCTCAGCCGGAACGGCGAGGCGGTCAGCTGCGCGGCCAGTAGCGCCGCCACTCGTCCCCGGTGAGGCGCAGCCGTTCACCGCGCTCGGCTTCGGCGGCGTCCTCGGCGGCGCGGACGGCGGCGGCGAAGTCGAGAGTGGCCTTGCGCAGGCGCTCTTCGGCACTGCCCGGACCACCGAGATGGATCACGCGCAGCTCCTCGGGGACGAGCTCCTCGGGGAGCCCGGCCTGGCCGCTGCGGGAGCGGACCTTCTCCGCCAGCGCCAGCGCGGGCTGAGCCATGGCGATGCCGTCCAGACAGGAGCGGCGCGCCTTCTCCGCGGATTTGCGTTCCTCCCAGGCGCGTTCCTGCGCGGCGATCTTCTCCTCGGCGGTGGCGTCCACGCCGATGGACTCGTCGAGCAGGTGCGGGCTGCGATGCACCAGCTTGCCGACCAGGGTGGCGGCCACGTCGGCGACGGTGAATTCGCCTGCGGCCTCGGCGATCCGGGAGTGGAAGAGCACCTGCAGCAGCAGATCGCCCAGCTCCTCCCGGATGGTCTCGGCATCGGCGGCCTGAATGGCGTCGAGCAGCTCGTAGGTTTCCTCGAGCAGATAGGGCCGCAGCGAGTCGTGCGTCTGGGTGACCTCCCAGCCGCCGAAACTCCACAGCCGGTCCATCACCTCGACGGCCTCCCCGAGCGCCTCGGTCATGCGCGCGGTGTCGGCGAGGGTCTCGGCCATCCGGACGGTCTTGTCGAGCGCCGCGGTGAGGGGATCCGGCTCGGCTGCGGTGCTCATCGGACCGCGCTCACCTCGGTTTCGACTCGAACATCCACCGCGCCGGGGGCTTTGCCGTCCAGGGCGAGGAGGAGGTCGGCGACGAACTGCAGCAGCTGCACATCGCGGACGCGGGCCGCGCCGACGCTGTCCTCCACCCGCGGGAGCGGGAGCTGCACGATGCCGGTGGCGGCGCGGTAGGTGGCGTTGGGGTAGAGACGCTTGAGGCGCAGCTGCTTGGAGTCGGGCAGTTGCAGCGGGGAGACCTTCAATGTGGTTCCGGTGACACCGATTTCGGTGAGGCCGTACTCGCGGGCCAGCAGCCGGAGTTTGGCCACCGAGACCAGGCGGCCCACCTCCACCGGGAGCGGGCCGTAGCGGTCGACGAACTCCTCCACCACGCCGGCCAGCGCCGAATCATCCTGTGCCGTGGCCAGTTTGCGGTAGCCCTCCAGGCGCAGGCGGTCGGAGGCGATGTAGTCGGGCGGGATGTGCGCGTCGACCGGGAGATCGATGCGGACCTCCTTGGCCTCCTCGTCCACCGTGATGGGCTTGCCGTCGGCCGCGGCGCGGTAGGCCTCGACGGCCTCGCCGACCAGGCGCACGTACAGGTCGAAGCCGACACCGGCCACATGGCCGGACTGTTCCGCGCCGAGCACATTGCCCGCACCGCGGATTTCGAGATCCTTCATGGCGACGGCCATACCCGCGCCCAGATCGGAGTTCTGCGAAATCGTGGCCAAGCGGTCGTACGCCGTTTCGGTGAGCGGCTTCTCGGGCGGGTACAGGAAATACGCGTAACCGCGCTCGCGGCTCCGGCCGACACGACCGCGCAGCTGGTGCAGCTGCGACAGGCCCAGCGCGTCGGCGCGCTCCACGATCAGCGTATTGGCGTTGGAGATGTCGAGGCCGGTCTCGATGATGGTGGTGCACACCAGCACATCGAATTCCCGCTCCCAGAAGCCCTGCACGGTCTTCTCCAGGGTGTCCTCGTTCATCTGGCCGTGCGCGACCACCACCCGCGCCTCCGGCACCAGCTCGCGAATCCGCTTGGCCGCCTTGTCGATCGAGGCCACCCGGTTGTGCACGTAGAACACCTGGCCGTCGCGTAGCAGCTCGCGGCGCACGGCCGCGGCGACCTGCTTGTCGTTGTAGGCGCCCACGTAGGTGAGGATCGGATGCCGTTCCTCGGGCGGGGTGAGGATGGTCGACATCTCGCGGATGCCCGCCAGGCTCATCTCCAGGGTGCGCGGAATCGGCGTGGCGGACATGGTGAGCACGTCCACGTGCGTGCGCAGCGCCTTGATGTGCTCCTTGTGCTCGACGCCGAAGCGCTGCTCCTCGTCGACGATGACCAGGCCGAGATCCTTCCAGCGCACGCCGGTCTGGATGAGGCGGTGCGTGCCGACCACGATGTCCACCTCACCGGCGGCCATGCCCTCGAGGATCTCGCGGGATTCGGCGGCGTCTGTGAAGCGGGACAGGCCCTTCACGGTGACCGGGAAGCCGGCCATGCGCTCGGTGAAGGTCTGCAGATGCTGTTGTGCCAGCAGGGTTGTCGGCACCAGCACCACGACCTGCTTGCCGTCCTGTACGGCCTTGAAGGCGGCGCGCACGGCGATCTCGGTCTTGCCGTAGCCGACGTCGCCGCAGACCACGCGGTCCATCGGGACGGGCTTCTCCATATCCGCCTTCACCTCGGCGATGGCGGAGAGCTGGTCGGCCGTCTCGGTGAACGCGAAGGCGTCCTCCATCTCCTGCTGCCACGGCGTGTCGGGGCCGAAGGCGTGACCGGGGGCGGCCTGGCGGGCGGCGTAGAGCTGCACGAGTTCGGTGGCGATCTCGCGAACGGCCTTGCGCGCCTTGCGTTTCGTATTCGCCCAGTCGGAGCCGCCGAGTTTGGACAGGCTCGGCATCTCACCGCCGACATAGCGGGAGAGCTGGTCGAGGGAGTCCATGGGCACGAACAGGCGGTCGCCGGGCTGCCCGCGCTTGCTCGGCGCGTACTCGATGACCAGGTATTCGCGGCGCGCGCCACCCACGGTGCGCTCGATCATCTCCACGAAGCGGCCGATGCCGTGCTGATCGTGCACCACCATGTCCCCGGCGGACAGGGCCAGCGGGTCGACCTGGTTGCGGCGGCGGGCGGGCAGCTTCTTGCCCTCGCCGGGCGCGGTGACGCGGTTGCCCGTGAGATCGGATTCGGCGATCACCACGAGCTTGGCGTCGTCGAAGACGATGCCGTCGTGCAGGGAACCGCACAGCACGCCGACCAGTCCGCGCACCGGTTCCGCACCGGCGTCCAGGGCCGCCGCGGGCACCTCGGCGTCGGCGAGCCGTTCCAGAATGCGTTGCGCCGTACCGTGTCCCGCCACCACGATGACCGCGCGGCCGCCGGTGGCGACATGCGCGCGCAGCGACGCGAAGAGGGTGGCGACCAGTTCCTCGGAGCCGCGCGCGGACGGCGCGGAGAGCACCGGCAGCGGGATCTCGTTCGGATCGTCGGCGGCCAGCGGACTCAGCGTCCACCACGGCAGGCCGCGCTTCTCGGCGTCGGCGTGCACCACATCGAGCCCGCGATAGGCCGAGGCCCCGAGGTCGAGGCCGTGCGCGCCCAGCGGCGCGGCCCCGCCGAAGGAGGCCGCCGTCCAGGACGCCTCCAGGAATTCCTGCCCGGTGCGCACCAGATCGGCGGCACGGGTGCGGACCTTCTCCGGATCACACAGCAGCACATGGGTTTCCGCGGGCAGCGCGTCGACGAGCAGTTGCAGCTCACCCGGCTGCAGCACGGGCAGCAGCGCCTCCATGCCCTCGACCGCGACCCCCTGCGCGATCTTCTCCAGCATCTCCACCAGGGCGGCGTCGGCCGGATTCTCGGCGGCCACCCGGGCGGCCGTTTCGCGAAGTTCGTTGGTGAGCAGCAGTTCCCGGCACGGCTGGGCCACCACCAGTTCCACCGGCACCTCGGCGATAGAGCGTTGATCGGCGATGGAGAAGGCGCGCAACTCGGACACCTCGTCGCCCCAGAACTCCACGCGCACCGGATGATCGGCGGTGGACGGGAACAGGTCGAGAATGCCGCCGCGCACGGCGAACTCACCGCGCTTGCCGACCATGTCGACCCGTTCGTAGGCGAATTCCACCAGCCGCGTGAGCAATTCGTCGAAATCGTGTTCGGCCCCGACGCGCAGCACGATGGGTTCGATATCGCCCAGACCCTGTGCCATGGGCTGCATGAGCGAGCGCACCGTGGTGACCACGACCCGCAGCGGCTCCGCGTACACGCCGTCTTCCGGATGGGCCAGTCGGCGCAGCACCTGCAGGCGCTTGCCGATGGTGTCCGCGCCCGGCGACAGTCGCTCGTGCGGCAGCGTCTCCCAGGACGGGAACAGCGCGACGGTGTCGCCGAGGATCTCGGTGAGCTCGACCGTCAGATCGTCGGCCTCGCGCCCGGTGGCCGTCACCACGACCAGTGGCCGCTGCTCGGCAATGGTCGCGGCCACGAACGGCCGCACGGCCGAGGGCGCGACCAGCATGGCCGTATCCCGCCCGATCAGGCTTTTCACCTGCTGAAGAGCGGTATCGGCACCGGCCACCGCGGCCAGTCCCGCCAAAGGTGGGCGATTGGTCGACATTGGGCAGACTCCTGGGCACAGGTCAGGTGTTCAGAACGGCCAACCGAGTCTATAAGCCCGAACTGACAGCTTCGTTCACCGCCATTGCTTCGCGCATCCCACGCCCGGAACCGACCGAAAGCAGGACGCGCGCAAATGAGACACCGGCTCTCAAAAGAGACACCGGGGCCGAATCGATGTGAAGTTACTACTGCACGTAGCGGCGGAGCCTACGTGCGGCGAATTCCCGGAAGTACGCGACCTTTTCGTCCGGGACGATGGACGGGAGCAGGAAGAACCAGGCCCGTTCCATGCGCGTGGCCATCTGGTCGATGGACTCGGTGGAGACCGCGACGATATGGACGCCCGTGGTCATCTCCTGCAGGAGCAGGCCGATGGTTTCCGGGTCGAGATCATGCTTCAAATCGCCCTGGGCAATGGCGCGTTCGGCGAGCAAACGGTGCGTTTCGCCCCAGGTTTTGGCGATGTTGTCGCCGGCCGCGCCCCGGTAGTCACCGATCTGGTGGGTGAGTTTGAGCATGGCCCCGACCATGGGATCGTTCATGGTCAGATCCGCCACCACGTAGGTGATCCCGATACACGCCTCGAGCGCGGGCACGCGCGGATCGAAGAAACCCTGGCAGGCGCTGATCAGTCGCTCGTTGCCCTGATCGACGACCGCGCGGGCCAGTTCTTCCTTGGATCCGAAGTGAAAGTACAAGGCGCCCTTGGTCACATTGGACTGCGCGATGATCTCGGACAGGCTCGCGTTCGCGTAGCCAAGTCGCAGAAAGACATCGGCTGCGCCCGCGAGCACGGAATCGCGAGTGATCTCCGCACGCGCTTGCCTAGCCATCAGATCCGCCTGTCATCAAACCAGCCATCCTGAAGTAGACCGCCATCCCGAAGTAGACCGACACCACAGTTCGAACAGCACACGTAGGATGGGTGAACCGTACCATCCGACGGCAGGATGCCAGCCGATTCGAGCATTCGACCCGTCCTCCATCGCAATTCATTGGCTAACTGTCCAGTTCCGGCCCCATCCGCCGAATATTTCAGACCGTTGGGTTCGATAGCCCTTTGCCGCTGGGCCATTCGGACGCCAACTCGGGCTCCGGCTCCAGATGCGTGAGCCCGTTCCAGCACAGATTCACCAGATGCGCGGCCACCACTTCCTTGGACGGCTGCCGCTCGTCGAGCCACCAGGTCGCCGCTGTCGCAACCATTCCCACCAGGGCTTGGGCGTACAGCGTGGTGAGCTCGGTATTGAAACCACGCCGCTCGAAATCCCCGGCGAGGATGTGCGCGACCTGATTCACCGCCTCGTTCAGCAGGCTCGAGTACGTGCCCTCCGCCGCGGACACCGGCTGATCGCGCATGAGGATGCGGAAGCCGTCGGTGCGCTCCTCCATATAGGTGAGCAACGCCAGCGCCACCTGTTCCAGCCGCACCCGGGAACGGTTCTGCGTCAGCGACGTTCGGATCATCTCGAGCAGCGTGGACATCTCGCGATCCACCACGACCGCGTACAAACCCTCCTTGCCCCCGAAGTGTTCGTACACGACCGGTTTGGACACCTGCGCCCGCTGCGCGATCTCCTCGATCGAGGTCGCGTCGTAGCCCCGCTCCGCGAACAGCGCGCGCCCGATCTCGATCAATTGCTGCCGGCGCTGCGTGCCGGTCATACGCTGCCGGACCCCCCGCTGTGGCTCACCCGAAGCCATCGTCCCGCCTCCCTGCGTATCTCCCGACTGTCCCCACAACTGTTCCAGACACTTGACCTGGAAGCCGCATCACCCCGCCGTCGAACATGTGCGGGCATAAGAATCGCGTTTCGGCGGCCTAGTATGCGAGTATCTAGGCGCATGCCAATGATGTAAGCCGCGCGTACCGTACGGTCCGCTGGCGTCGATCCGCCGTAGTGTAATGGCAGCACCACTGATTTTGGTTCAGTTAGTCCAGGTTCGAGTCCTGGCGGCGGAGCTCGCGAGCAGGGGCACTATCGTTGCCCCGGCACATAGCTGACGCAGCACAACTGTGGCCCAGCACAACCAGCACTCAGCACGATGACGCGCAGCCGAGGGAGATCCATGCCACAGCAGACCGCCGTCGTCGTTCTCGCCGCCGGAGCCGGAACCCGAATGCGGTCCAAGACCCCCAAGGTGTTGCACCCGCTGGCCGGCCGCAGCATGCTCGCGCACGCGCTGCATGCGGCGAACGAGATCGACCCCGCGTATCTGATCACCGTCGTCGGACACGACCGCGAAGCCGTCGGCACCGCGGTCGGCAAGGAAGCCGCCGAACTGGGTCGCGAGATCACCCTGGCGGTCCAGGAGGAACAGCGCGGCACCGGGCACGCCGTGCAGTGCGCGCTCACCGCGGTACCCGAGGACTTCAGCGGCGATCTGCTGGTCACCTACGCGGATGTGCCTCTGCTGGACGGGCATACGCTCACCGCCCTGCTCGACGAGCACCGCAGTTACGCCGACAAATCGGCCGTCACCGTGCTCACCTTCGAGCCCGAGGATCCCAACGGCTACGGGCGCATCGTGCGTGACGCCGAGGGCCATGTCATGGAGATCGTCGAGCACGCCGACGCCACTCCGGAACAGGCCGGAATCACCGAAGTCAATTCCGGCGTCTACGTTTTCGACGCCGCGGTGCTGCGCGTCATGATCGGGCGCATCGACACCGCCAATGCCCGCCACGAGCTGTACCTCACCGATGTGCTGAAGCTGGCGCGCGAGGCCGGTCACCCGGTTCACGGTGCGCGCCTGGTGGATTCGGCCAAGGTGACCGGCGTCAACGACCGCGTGCAGCTGGCCGACGCGGGGCGCACGCTCAACCGGTACATCGTCGAGCGGCACATGCGCTCCGGTGTGACCATCATCGATCCGGCCACCACGTGGATCGACGGCGGCGTGGTCATCGAACGCGACGCGATCATCCGGCCGAACGTGCAGCTGCTGGGCGACACGGTGATCGGTGAGGACGCCGAGATCGGCCCCGACTGCACGCTCACCGATGTGACGGTCGGCGCGGGCGCGAAGGTGATCCGCACGCACGGCGAGAAGTCCAGCATCGGTCCGGGCGCGAACGTCGGCCCGTTCGCGTATCTGCGGCCCGGCACTCAGCTCGGCGAATCCGGGAAGATCGGCACCTTCGTCGAGACCAAGAACGCCACCATCGGGGCCAAGTCCAAGGTCCCGCATCTCACGTATGTCGGCGACGCCACCATCGGCGAGTCCAGCAACATCGGCGCGTCGAGCGTGTTCGTCAACTACGACGGGGTGCACAAGCACCACACCGTGGTCGGCTCCCATGTGCGAACGGGAAGCGACAATATGTTTGTCGCACCGGTAACGGTGGGTGACGGCGCGTATACCGCAGCAGGTACTGTGCTGCGTAGAAATGTTCCGCCGGGGGCTCTCGCGGTGTCGGGCGGAGCGCAGCGCAATATCGACGGCTGGGTGCAGCGCAAGCGACCCGGCACCGCTGCCGCCAAGGCAGCCGAATCAGCCTTAGCGGCTACCGAGCAGACCAACGAGCAAAAGGATGGCGAACGTCCGTGACCGCGTTCTCTACCGACAACCAGAAGAACCTGATGCTGTTCTCCGGACGCGCTCATCCAGAGCTCGCCGAGGCGGTGGCCAAGGAACTCAACGTCCACGTCACCCCGCAGACCGCGCGCGACTTCGCCAACGGTGAGACCTTCGTCCGGTTCGAGGAATCGGTTCGCGGCTCCGACGCCTTCGTGCTCCAGTCCTTCCCGGCCCCGCTGAACCAGTGGGTCATGGAACACCTGATCATGATCGACGCTTTGAAGCGCGGCTCGGCCAAGCGCATCACCTCGGTGCTGCCCTTCTACCCCTACGCCCGCCAGGACAAGAAGCACCGCGGCCGCGAGCCCATCTCCGCTCGCCTCATCGCCGACCTGCTCAAGACCGCCGGCGTCGACCGCATCATCACCGTCGACCTGCACACCGATCAGATCCAGGGCTTCTTCGACGGCCCGGTCGATCACATGCACGCGCAGGTGCAGCTGGTCGAGCACATCCGCAACAACTACCCGCTCGACAACATCACCGTCGTGTCCCCGGACGCGGGCCGCGTGAAGGTCGCCGAGAAGTGGGCCAACAACCTCGGTGACGCGCCGCTGGCGTTCATCCACAAGACCCGCGACCCGCTGGTGCCCAACCAGATCGTCGCGAACCGCGTGGTCGGTGAGGTCGAGGGCCGCACCTGCATCCTGATCGACGACATGATCGACACCGGTGGCACCATCGCCGGCGCGGTCAAGGTGCTCAAGGAAGCCGGCGCGGTCGACGTGGTCATCGCCGCCACCCACGGCATCCTGTCGGCCCCGGCCTCCGAGCGCCTGGCCAACTGCGGCGCCAAGGAGGTCGTGGTGACCAACACCCTGCCGATCGAGGAAGCCAAGAAGTTCCCGACGCTGACCGTTCTCTCCATCGCCCCGCTGCTGGCGCAGACCATCCGCGAGGTGTTCGAAAACGGCTCCGTCACCGGCCTTTTCAACGGCAGCGCGTAGTCCGACACCGATTAGCCGCACGAACGCCCCTTCCGGTTCGGGAGGGGCGTTTTGCTGTGAAAAAGGCAGCAATCTAGTGCCGGGCCGGGGTACGGCGGTAGCGTTGAAGCCGAACTCAGCGGTTAGCTACGGGTGCGCTGCAGCGCGGAGAGGTGGTTTCGTCATGGCCGATCGAAGCGGCGACAACGACGACCAGCTGATGGACGAGGTCTTCGACACCGACGATATCGAGAACCTCGACTACGACCTCGGCGACGACGACCAGGAAGACGAGATCCGCGAGTACGAGCGCTACATCGCCGACCCGCCCGCGGACCTGGTCATCCGCAACCGCGAGAACGACGACACCGGCCGCCTCGGCATCGCCGCCGAACTCGACCAGGAATGGACTCGCCGCCGCGGCCGCGAGGAACGCAAGGACGAAGACGACCGCCCCGCCGAACTGGCGGCCATGGACATCGTCGACGACATCGGCGAATAACCGGTTCCCTATAGTTCATCCATGCCGAAGTTCACCGGTTTCCCCCTGACTGGACTCGACTTCTACGAAGACCTGGAAGCCGACAACAGCAAAGCCTTCTGGAACGCCAACAAGAAGGTCTGGGAGGAGTCCGTCCGCGACCCCCTGCAGGCGTTGGTCGCCGACCTGGAACCGGACTTCGGCCCCGCCAAGATCTTCCGCCCGTACCGCGACGTCCGCTTCTCGAAAGACAAGTCCCCCTACAAAACCCACCAGGGCGCGGTGATCCACACCGCCTCCACCTCCGGCTGGTACGTCCACATCAGCGCCGCCGGCCTCTTCGTAGCAGGCGGCCTCTACGCCGCCTCCCCCGCCCAACTGGCCGCCCTCCGCACCGCCATCGACGACGATGTGCGCGGGCCCGAACTGGAAACCATTCTTGCCCAGCTGATTTCGTCCGGCTACACCATCGGCGGCGACAAACTCGCCACCAAACCCAAGGGATTCGCGATCGACCACCCCCGCATCGATCTCCTCCGTCACAAATCCCTCACCGCCGGAAAAGAATTCGGCTCCCCCACCTGGCTCCCCACCCCCCGCGCCGCCGCAGAAGTCCGCGCCGCCTGGGAACAACTCCGCCCCCTACAAGAATTCCTGGCAGCGGTCACCGACCAGAAGTAACCCCCTCCGGCGACACCGTCACCACATCCACCCGTCGCACCAACTCCCCCGGTATCACCCCACCCACGAAATGCTCCACGCTCGGCACCACAACAGCCTCCGCCGCAAGCCGAGTCACCTGCGCCCGCAACCGAGCCAACGGCGGCCGCCCGAACCGCGGGTCATAAACCACCATATCCGCGAAGTCGTACCCCAACCGCTCCGCCACCTTCCGTATCTGCGCCTGATCCCAAAGCTGCCCCACCCCCGACACATCCGTCCGCAGATACCCGAGACACGTTGGCCTGTACCGCATTCCTTCCCCCTGCCGTTCCTCGCCACGGTCGCACTCGTCGCGTCGACCGATATGTTCCAGATAGACGCCGGACCCATCGGCCTGGTCTCCGTAGGAGTTGATCTCCAGCAGACCGCCGGGGAACTCAAAGAGCCTTGTATGCCAACTCATCAACCGAGAATATGAATAGGTGCATCGCATCTACCAGCGATTTGCAGATGTTTGCAGCAATCGCCTCCGAACCATTGACCGGACCTGTGGTTCCGGATCACCCTCAGATACAGGTTTTCGACAACTCCGACTGTGAGGTCCGGTCATGCTGCTTCGCCTTCTTGGAGTAGATACACGCAACGGCGGTTCGCCGACCCTGTATGCCTCCGACAGAGACACCTACGTGGTACTGGGTTGGGAAGTCCCAGAACGAAACTCCCGCCACATCGAGATCCCTCATCGATTGCTGTCCTACCTCGAGCGTGGAACCTGCCTCGGTACGCTGCTCCGAGATACCGGACACGGGACGTTCTTCCTCGAAGGCGAACCCCTGACCGATCCGGCCGCGCTGAACACGATCGGCGCACCGGCCGGAGAGCGCAGTATCGAGGTGCCGATCGGAAAGGAGGTTCGCCCGGACGATGCAACTACTCACCGTTGAAGAGCAAGAGCGACTGTTCAGGGAATGCCGGTCTCGGGCATTCCATCTGGAGGTGCAGGACGACTACGCGGTCGAGGACGAAGCCGAGGCTTTGGCGAGGTTCCTGCGGACCGGCGAGTTCGAGTACGACCCTGCGTGGCGGCACTGGGATGACCTGATGCGAGAGGTCACCGACTCGGGACGGCAGGTACAAAGGGTCCGGGTGGTGACCGAACCTCACACCGACTACACGAGGTTCTTGTTGGCCACGACAGGGACGAATCTCGATTCCGGAGAGGACATCCGCTGGCTTCCAAGGCATTTGATCAACGCAGATAACCTGACAGCCGATGACTGGTGGTTGTTCGACGACGACGTCGTGGCATTCACAGCCTTCCGCGTGGACGGCACTCTGGGAGGATTCGCGGTCACTCGCGACCCGCGAATCAGCGAATACTGCCGAAGCGTCCGCGACGAGGTGTGGGTTCTGGCGACACCGCACGTGGAATACCACATCGCACAGTGAGCAACGTCCAGCAAGCACGAGAAACACTGGGTGCGCGGCTGCGTGAGCTGCGCAAACAGGCCGGCCTGACGGGCCGGGCGCTGGCCGAGCTCGCGGGCTGGCAGAACTCGAAGGTTTCCAGATATGAACATGGCCGGCAGACACCGACCGAGCAGGACATCCGCACATGGTGTGAACTGACGAACTCTGCGCACGAAGTCACCGACTTGATCGCCTCGGTCCGGAGTGTCGAAGCGGCCTGGCTGGAATGGAAACGAATCCAGTCACACAACGCTCAGAAGAAGATCGCGCGGACCGAAGCTGAATCCCGATGGATCCGTGGCTACGACCCAGACCTTATACCCGGACTCCTGCAAACCAGGGACTATGCGACAGCAGTCCTGCGGGAGTGCATCGAGTTCATCGGTAGCCCGGATGATCTCGCGGCAGCCGTCGCCGTCCGCATGGAGCGTCAACGCGTCCTCCGAAAGGGGACAAGGCGATTCCACTTCGTCATCGCCGAACAAGCCCTGTACACAACTGTCGGGTCCGGCAACATCATGACCGGTCAGCTCGAATACCTTGCAACACAGGTTCGTTCGTCCCGAGTCGGCGTGGGAATAGTGCCGCGAACGGCACACTTCAAAGCCCCAGCGACCAACTTCCTGATGTACGACACCAGCCAGGTCCAAGTTGAGACCGTAAGCGCCGAACTCACCATCACCCAACCCCGTGAGATAGCGCTGTACGAAAAGGCGTTCCACACCCTCGCGAGACAGTCCGTCAGAGGCGAATCGGCGCATGCCCTGATTCAGCAGGCGATCCACACACGGAGATCCGCACACTGATTGCCGACGACGTGGTGAGGTAGCCGGTCGAGGGGACTCGACCACCGCCGTGGAGTCCCGTGCGGCACTCCACGGCGGGGAGTGGGGTCAGCGGCGTTCGGCCAGGACCAGGGCGAAGCGGGTGTCGGGGTCTGTCCAGGTTCTTTCGGCGGTGAAACCGGCTGTGGCCAGTTCGGATTCGAGGGTCTCGCGGCGGAATTTGGCGGAGATTTCGGTGCGCATTTGTTCGCCGGCGGTGAAGTCTACGGTCAGGTTCAGGGCGGGGATGGTGACACTCATGTCGGCGGTGGCTCGCAGGCGCATTTCGATCCATTCGTTCTCGGCGTCCCAGAGGGCTACATGGTCGAAGCGGGAGGGGTCGAAGTCGGCGCCCAGACGGGCATTGAGGACGTGCAGGACATTGCGGTTGAACTCGGCGGTGACGCCTGCGGCGTCGTCGTAGGCGGGGACCAGGATGGACGGGTCGATCACCAGGCCCGCGCCGAGGAGCAACTGTTCGCCGGGCTCCAGGACTTCGTGGATGCCGGAGAGGAATTCGGCTCGTTCGGAGGGGATGAGGTTGCCGATGGTGCCGCCGAGGAAGGCGATCATGCGGCGGCCGCCTCGGGGGAGGTTGTCGAGGGTGGCGGTGAAGTCGCTGACTACGCCGTGCACGGAGAGGCCGGGGAATTCGACCGCCACCTGATCGGCGGCTTCGCGCAGGGCGGAGACCGAAACATCCTGGGGGACATACTTCTTCAGGGGGCCACCGGAGGTGAGGGCGTCGAGCAGCAGACGGGTTTTGGCTGCCGAGCCCGCGCCCAGCTCGACCAGGACCTCGGCCTGGGCGATCTGGGCGATCTCGCCGACCACGCGTTCCAGCAGGGCGCGTTCGGTGCGGGTGGGGTAGTACTCGGGCAACGCGGTGATCTGCTCGAAGAGTTCACTGCCGCGGGCGTCGTAGAACCATTTGGGCGGCAGGGACTTCGGGGTGGCGGTGAGGCCTTCGCGCACGTCCTTGCGCAGGGCGGCGGTCAGGTCCTCGTCGGTGAGGTGGATGTCGAGCGTTGCCGGGGTCATGAAGTGGCCCTTCCGAGTTCGTTTTCCAGCGAATCCACCGATTTCCAGCCGGGGCGTACCCGAACCAGCATTCGATCCCCGATCGCTTCCCAGCGCGGGTCGTCGTCATACGGTTCGGACGCCACCACGGCGTACTCATCGGTGACACGTACCGACAGCGAGTGGTGCCAGGTGGTGGCCCAGATTGTCTCGCCGTCTCCCAACAGCAGATTCAGTCGCGCCCTGGGTGATTCGGCCAGGACGGCCGCCGTCACCCGGCGCAACACGTCGTCCGGAGCCGCGGCGGCTCCGGGGTGCGATGCCCCGCGTTCGAGCAGGCGGCGCAGGATCACCCACAGCGCCGCCGAATCGGTCAGCGCTTCCGCCTCCAGGAGAGACGGCGAATCGAACTGTGCGGCAACGGTGCTCAGTGCCCGCCGCCAGTCCGGGATCGCGCCGTTGTGGCTGAAGGCCCAGCGCCCGTAGGTGAACGGCGCACAGGCCGCACGTTCCACGGGCATGCCCACCGTGGCGGAACGGATCGCCGCCAGCACCGCGCGCGAACGCAGTTGCGGCAGTACCTCTTCCACGGCGGGGTCGGTCCAGATCGGCGCGGCATTGCGGTATCGGCTCACGGTCGGTGCACCGGCGGGATGTTCCTGCGCCGCGGCGGCTGCAGCGCGTGCCTCGTCCACCGGGTCGGGGCGCGCGCCGCCGTGCCAGGTGACGCCCGCGCCGTGATCCTCGGGGGCGGCTTCGGCGGGGAGCCACCAGGCCACCCCGAAGCCGTCGGCGTTGATCGTTCCGCCGCCGCGCATTTCACGCGGAGCCCAGGACTGGGTGCGTAAGGAGTGCGGGCCTCGGGTGAGGAGCTCGCCTACCGGGGTGGGTGGGCCGAGGTAGGCGAGGTGGCGGCACATCAGAGATCCTCCGGGCGGAGGTCTCGGGCCAGGCGGAAACCGGCGAAGATCTGGCGGCGGATGGGGTGGTCCCAGTTGCGGAAGGTGCCGCGGACCGCGACCTGGTCGGCGGCGAAGGAGCCGCCGCGCAGGACCTTGTAGTCGCCGCCCCAGAAGACCTCGGAGTACTCGCGGTAGGGGAAGAACTCGAAACCCGGGTACGGGTCGAAACCCGAACTGGTCCACTCCCATACGTCACCGATGAGCTGGTGCACGCCGAGCGGGGACGCGCCCTCGGGGTAGGCCCCGACATCGGCCGGTTCGAGGTGGCGCTGGCCCAGGTTCGCGAGGTACTCGTCGGGGTCGGTGTCGCCCCACGGGTAGCGGTGCGAGCGACCGGTGGCGGGGTCGTGGCGGGCCGCCTTCTCCCATTCGGCCTCGGTGGGCAGGCGTTTACCCGCCCAGTTCGCGTAGGCCTCGGCCTCGAAGAAGCAGACGTGCACCACCGGCTGATGCGGGCGCAGCGGGCGCATGGTGCCGAAAACCCTTCGCCACCAATGACCTCCGCCGTCCTGCTCCCAGAACTGCGGGGAGACCAGACCGGCCTCCACGCGATGCGCCCAGCCGCGTTCGGACCACAGTTCGGGGCGGTCGTAGCCGCCGTCGGCCAGGAAGGCCAGATACTGCTCATTGGTGACGGGTGCGGCGTCGATCGCGAAGGCGGGGACGTGGACGGGGTGCGCGGGGCGCTCGTTGTCCAGTGCCCAAGGGTCGGTGTCGGTGCCCATCGTGAATTCGCCTGCGGGGATGACGACTTCACCGCGCACGGTGATCCGGGCGGCGGGTGTGTCCGGCGCGGCGAGCACCGCGTCGCCGGTGCGCAGCTGGTGTGTGGCCAGCATGGTCTCGTCGTGCTGCTGTTCGTGCTGGGCGATCATGCCGAAGGCGAAACCCTCGGAGACCAACGCGTCACCGCGTAAAGGACTGTGCTCCAGCACATCCCAGACCTTGCGGCGCACCTGCCCCACATAGTCGCGGGCCTGCCCCGGATTCAGCAGCGGCAGGGCGGGGCGGTCGGCGCGCGCGTGTTTGAAGGCGTCGTAGAGGTGGTCGATATCCTCGCGGACCGGCTCCCGGCCGCCCACGTCACGCACCAGCCACAGTTCTTCCTGATTGCCGATATGCGCGAGATCCCACACCAGCGGGCTCATGATGCGCGAATGCTGTGCGACCAGTTCGGCTTCGTCCACACAGTCGGTGAGGCCGGTGGTGCGGCGGCGCGCTCGTTCCAGTACGTCCGCGATTCGCTCGCGAAGGCGTTCGGTCTCGGCACGATCCGTGCCCGGCACATGCTGAACAGTCATGAGAGAACTCCGGATTCGAAATCTTCGAGGGGCGTGCGACCGCTGCGACATCGCTGCGCGGCGGCGGCCAATTCGAGTGCGGCGGTGCGGGTCGCGGCGAACTCGGTGGCCAGTTCGAGCAGCGAGACTGCGACAGCACGCAATTCGGGGTCGGCGAGGCCGTGGCGGGCGGCCTCCGTCCACAGTTCGGCCACGGGTTTCGCCAGCGCGGTGGCCTCGGAAACCGTTGCGGGCGTGGACATGAGGGCATCGATCGCATGGATCGGCACCGACCACGAGTCGCCGGGCTGGGCGTCGATATAGCGGACTTCGAGATGCCCGCCCGCGCGGACCGGCGGGAACACCGTGGTCAGGTGATAGTCGAGATCGGTGTGATCGGGGCGGCGGCCGAGCTCGTCGTCCAGCGCACCGCACAGCCAGTCGGCGAAGGTGGCCCCGGGCGGCGGCGACCAATCCTCGCCCTCGGAGCGCACGCAGAGCAGCGGCACATCCAGCGCCCAGTGGCCGTATCCGGCGATCGGGCCCGGCCAGTCGTGCACGGATGGTCGCGTGCGCAGATGATCGAGACGCAGCCAGGCCCGCATGCGCTGCGACGCCCACTGCCCCGGCGGCGCACCGTGCAGCACGGGTGAGCAGGCGAAGGCGGCGAGCAGCGCCGGGCCGATGGTGTACAGCGCCGTCCAGCGCGCGGCGACCTCGTCCGGATCGGCTCCGGCATCCACGCTGACCTGGGTGGCGGCCGTATTGCACATCATGAGCGCGCCGAACGGCCCGATATTGGCGAAGGTGTTCTCCATGGCGCAGTAGCGCGGCAGCTGGAGCAGGCGGCGCGGCGCGCGGAAAGCGTCCGCGGCGGCGGAAAAAGTTCTGATGGAACGGGATTCGAGGAGTTCCCGGAGGCGGGCCGCGTCGATCCGCAGGCTCTCGCACAGTTCGGCGGCGGTTCCGAACGGGGCACTGGACAGTTCGATCTGACCGCCGGGTTCGATCGTGACCCGGCTGCCCCCGGGCAGTGCCAGAGCGGGGGACTCAGGAGACAGGGACCGTGGCGCATACGGTCCGAGTGCGTCGGCGAGCGTGGCGAGCTCGGGACGCGGGGCGGACGCCGAATACTCACCCTGCGCGGTGAGCCATTCCAGTTCGGCGCCGATGAGCGCCGGTGGGCCCTGCTTGAAACAGACACCGCCGATATAGGCCTCGGCCGCCGCCCGGGAGGAGAATTCACCCGGCGGTAGCTGTCTTCGACGGCCGGCGACCGGTGCGGCCTCCCGTGCCAGATCGGCTGGAGATGCGGTGACAGCCATGACAACCTCCACTCTCTCCCCCTACCGGCCTCCGTGCGGACACCGATCAATCCAGAGTAGCGAGGGAGTCCGACAAACAAACCTGACGAATCAGTGAACACCGCAGGCGAGTTCGTGGATTCCCGGCCACCCGCATGATCGTCGCGGGCAACCGTCATGATCGTTTATCGCCGCCCGCCGACCGGGATTACAGGCGCTAGGGTCGCGTACATGCTGAATCTCGCGCAGCTCCGCGCCGACACCCCTGGTTGCGAAAGCCAAGTATTCCTGGACAGCGCCGGTTCCTCCCTGCCGCCGCGGGTGGTTGTCGACACCGAGATCGCCCACCTGTACCGGGAGGCCGAGGTCGGCGGCTATCGCGCAGCGAATGAACGGCTGGCGGATCTGAACGCCGTCAAGACCAGCATCGGGCGGCTCCTCAACGCGAGCCCGGCCTCGATCGCACTCAGCGACAGCGCCAGCCGCTCCTGGGCGGACTTCTTCTACTCGGTGCCGCTGGCCCCCGGCGACCGGATCCTCATCTCCGGCGCGGACTACGCCAGCAATGCGATTGCCGCCCTGCAGCGGGCCCGGCACACCGGCGCGACCGTCGAAGCCATCCCCAGCGACGCGAACGGTCAACTCGACCTGGAGGCGCTCGAGGCCATGGTCGACGAGCGCGTGAAGCTGGTGTCGCTCATCCACGTACCGACCAATGGCGGGCTGGCGAATCCGGTGGCCGAAGCGGCGGCGATCGCCCGCCGCGCGGGCGCCCTGGTGCTGCTCGACGCCTGCCAGTCCGCCGGTCAGCTGACCCTCGATGTCGAGGCGCTGAATGTGGACGCACTGTCCGCGACGGGCCGCAAATGGCTGCGCGGGCCGCGCGGCACCGGCTTCCTGTACGTGCGGCCGGAACTCGCCGCCACCCTGGAGCCGAGCCGCCTCGACCTGCACAGCGCCCAATGGACCGCGCCCGCCGAATACAGCCTCGCCCCCGACGCCGGCCGCTTCGAATTCTGGGAATGCGATGTCGCGGGCCGCCTCGGCCTCGGCGCGGCCGTCGACTACCTGCTCACGCTCGGCCCGGAACTCGTCTACGCGGCCATCGCCGAACGCGCCGCCTATCTACGCAAACTCCTGCCCGAGATTCCGGGCGTCAGCGTCCGCGACAGCGGCGTGCAGCACGCGGGCATCGTGTCGTTCACTGTCGACGGCCTGGAACCCGTGCGGGTCCGCGACCTACTGGCCGAACAATCCATCACGGTCACCGTCAG
This sequence comes from Nocardia acididurans, assembly GCF_016741815.1. GTDB lineage: Bacteria > Actinomycetota > Actinomycetes > Mycobacteriales > Mycobacteriaceae > Nocardia > Nocardia acididurans. The sequence continues at coordinate 77,365 of NZ_JAERRJ010000017.1, read as the reverse complement.
CCACCGCTCCTCCACCCTGCTCGATATGACCAACCGCGCCCTGAGCTCCGTGGTCCGCGCCTCCCCGCACGCCTTCGTCAGCTTCGAGGATCTCGACCGATTCGTCATCGCGGTACGCACTCTGCGCGGATAGTGGAGATGATGGCCAGCGTTCGAGGAGTACGCCATGAGCCGCTTCACCGAGGAAATGTATGCGACCGCGCGGGTTTCCGAGCGGGGGTTGGTGACCGGGGAACCGGATGCGCCGCTGCGGCAGACGTGGGGTGAGATTCACGAGATCGCGCGGCGGATGGCGGGCGGGCTCGCGGCGGCGGGGATCGGGCACGGGGACGCGGTGGGGGTGCTGGCCGGGATGCCGGTCGATATCGCGCCCGCGTGCCAGGCGGTGTGGATGCGCGGGGCGTCGATCACCATGCTGCATCAGCCCACTCCGCGCACCGATCTGCAGGTGTGGGCGCGCGATACCGAGACCGTGCTGAACATGATCGAGGCGCGCGCCGTGATCCTGGGCGCGCCCTTCGAGGTCGCGGAACCGCTGCTGCGCGAACGCGGTATCGACGTGGTCACCATGGACGGTATGCGCGCGGGCGCGCCCGTCGACCCGCTGCCCACCGGTGAAGCCGATATCGCGTTGCAGCAGTTGACATCCGGCTCCACGGGTATCCCCAAGGCGGTGCGCATCACGCACGGCAATTTCCACGTGAACGCCTACGCCATGTTCGATCGGGTGAAATTCAAGCTCGACGATGACGTGATGGTCAGCTGGCTGCCCCTCTTCCACGATATGGGCATGGTCGGATTCCTCTCGGTGCCCATGCAATTCGGCGCCGAAGTGGTGTGCGTGACCCCACTCGACTTCCTCATGCGCCCCATGCTGTGGGCCGAGCTGATTTCGAAATACCGTGGAACTGTCACCGCCGCACCGAATTTCGCCTACTCCCTGCTGGCCCGCCGACTACGCAACGCCGACGACGGCGCGGTGGATCTCAGCAGCGTCCGCTACATGTGGAACGGCGCGGAACCGGTGGACGCCGACACCATGGACACCCTCGCCGCCGCCGGAAAACGCTTCGGCCTCAACCCCATGGCCCTCACGCCCGTCTACGGAATGGCCGAAACCACACTCGCCGTGTCGATTCCGGATCCGGGCCTGGGCCAGGTGCTCGACCTCGTCGACGCCGACCTACTCGAAGCGCTCGGCAAGGCGGTGCCGGTCCGTCACCCCGAACACCACCACGGCAACCTGCGCCGCCTCCCCACTCTCGGCTACCTGGTCGACAACCTGGAGGGCCGGATCGTCGACCACGAGGGCACCGTCCTGCCCGTCCGCTCCGTCGGCATCATCGAACTCCGCGGCCCCGCGGTGACTTCCGGCTATGTCACCACCAACGGCTTCCGCCCCGCCCTCGACTCCGAGGGATGGCTCGACACCGGCGACATCGGCTACTTCACCGAGGACGGCCTGGTGGTCGTCTGCGGCCGCATGAAGGACGTCATCATCATGGGCGGCCGCAACATCTACCCCACCGACATCGAACGAGCAGCCCTGCGCGTCAAGGGCGTCCGCCCCGGCAACGCGGTAGCCGTCCGCCTCGACGCCGGCCACAAACGCGAAAGCTTCGCGGTCGTAGTCGAATCCAACGACTTCCAGAACCCCACCGAAGTCAAGCGCATCGAACACGACATCATCCACGCCGTCTTCTCCGAGGTCGGCGTCCGCCCCCGCAGCGTCACGGTACTCGGCCCCGGAGCCCTCCCCAAAACCTCCTCGGGCAAGCTCCGCCGCTCCGCCACCGCAGCACACCTGAGCTGAAACCGCTTCCGCCGCACGCCCTGCACCACCCCGACGCCCCTGAATGCGTTCGAGGGCAGTCCGGGCGCACTGGACTTTCGTGCCCAGTTCGTCGGAGTCGGTCGGATCGCTCCGCCTGGCCGACCTTTCCGGCCTATTTATCGATCGCTCGGCGACGGTATTCCGGGACCTGGAGGCCGCCGATGCCCCAATCGTCGAGGGCCACTTCGTCGATGACCACGAAGGTGGTGGCGGGGTCCTTGTTCAGGATCTTGACGAGGAGGTCGGTGACGCCGGCGATGAGGTCGCGTTTTTGGGCGGGGGTGACGCCTTCGTCGGTGACCTTGATGTTCACGTAGGGCATGTCAGTCCTGTTCGAGGTCGTAGTGGAAGACCTTGGCGATGATCTGCCAGCGGTTTTCCAGGTGGACGAGGGTTAGTAGGTCGGTGAAATGTTTTGGGGCGAGGGCGCATTCGACTCGGGCCAGGGCGGTGACCGGGCCGGCGAAGTCGATGGAGAGGATGCGGTCGCGGCGGGGGGCGTTGCGGGCGGCGGGTGCGGGGCGGGCGGCGACGATGGGGAAGTACTCGGCCATGGTGAGGTGGGTGAGGGTGCCGTCGGTGGCGGTGGCGTAGATCGCCTTCGGGTGGAAGACCTCGGACAGCAGGGTGGTGTCGCTGTGATAGAGGCCGTCGAAGTAGCGGTGCAGGGCGTCGGCCACCTGGTCGCGCGCGGCCGTGACCGGCGCGTTCATGAGGCGGCCTCGGCCAGCTCGCGCGCGCCCGCCCAGCGCAGGGCGGCCTGGGCCACGCGGCGGCCGAGGTGTTCGGCGGTGGCGAGATCGCCTGGGCCGGGGGCGATTTCGGGGGTCGCGTCGACTGGCGAGTGGGCCATCGCGCCGAGGAAGCTGCCGAGGCGGTTGAGGTCGGCGGGGGTGTGGACGTCGCCGGGGAGCAGGCCGAGGCCGACCCAGACCATGCCGTGCTGCATGGCGAACAGCGAAAGGGATTGCAGCGTATTGAGTTTGTCGCCGCTCGCGCCCGCGGAGTTGGTGAAACCGGCGGCGATCTTGTCCTTCCAGAGTTGCTGGGCCCAGCGGCCGGAGGTGGCGTCGAGGAAGGCTTTGAAGGGGGCCGAGACGCCGGCCATGTAGGTGGGGGTGCCGAAGACGATGGCGTCGGCGGCGTCGATGGCCTCCCAGGCGGACTCGTATTCGTCGACGGAGACCAGGCGGGCCTCGACCCCGGGGACCGAAGTTGCTCCCCGGCTCACGGATTCGGCTTGGACGCGGGTGTGGCCGAAACCGGAGTGGTAGACGATCGCGATTGTGGTCATCGGGGTTCCTTCTCTCAGGTTGGTACAACCCACGCTAGGAACAGCCGGCGCATAACACCACGACCAAGGTTGGATAGTTGATATAAGCTCAGGTTATGGATGTCGATATCCGCGATCTGGAGCTGCTGGAAGCGCTGGGGAGTCAGCGCACGCTCACCGCGGCGGCACGGCAGCTCTATGTCAGTCAGCCCGCACTGAGTCAGCGGCTGCTGCGGCTCGAGGACCGCATCGGGATGCCGCTGTTCGATCGGCGCGGGCGGGTGCTGGAACCCACCACCGCCGGTCGGCGCATGCTGCAGGCGGCGGGGCGCACCCTCGGCGAATTGCGTTCCGCGCGACACGATTTGCGTCAGCTCGGCGCGGGCCGGACCCGGCCGGTGCGGATCGCCTCGCAGTGCGCGGCCAGCTACGAGTGGATGCCGTTGGTGCTCAACAGATTCCGGAACCGAATGCCGGATTCGGAGATCCAGGTGGAACCCATCCGCGACGACGACATGGTCGAAGCGCTGCTCGAGGACCGCCTCGACGTCGCGCTCGTCGCGAAACTGGATCGCCGGGTGGACCGGGTGCGGCTGGACCGGTTGTTCGACGACGAGATGCGCGCCGTGGTCGGCATCGGGCATCCGTGGGCGGGACGCGACTACGTCACCGCGGCCGACTTCGACGGCGTTCACGTGGTGCTGCCGGATACCTATGACCAGCAACGCATTCCGGCGCCGCCGCTACCCCTGCCCGAGGGTGCGCGACACGGGAAGCTGACCACGCTCTCGACCGGCTTCGACACCATCATCGAGGTGGTGGCCTCGAGTGATTCGGTGAGCGTCATGCCGCAGTGGGTGGCCGAACGCGTCCACGGCCGCACCGATGTGGCCAGCGTTCGCGTCGGCGAGATCCCGGAGCGGCGCACCTGGTACTGCGCCACCCGGCACGACGAAACCTCGGACGCCGTCACGACTTTCAAAGAACTCATCACCGAGCAGATGGCCCGGCGCTGAGTCAGTGCAGCTGATTCTGCGCGGTTTCCAAGCCGACCCGGAGCAGCAGCTCCACGGCGTCGGCGGCCTGCTCCACGATCACCGGAACCTCTTTGCGCTCCGGCGCGGAGAACGGCTTCAACACGAAATCCGCGGGATCCTGGCGGCCCGGCGGACGGCCGATGCCGAAGCGGACGCGCAGGTAGTCCTTGGTGGTGAGCGCCTGCGACATGGAACGCAGGCCGTTGTGCCCGCCCTCGCCGCCACCGCGCTTGAGCCGCACGGTGCCGAAGGGCAGATCGAGTTCGTCGTGCACCGCGATCACGTCCGTCGCGGGCACGGAGAAGAAGCGGGCCAGCGCGGCCACCGGGCGGCCGGACAGGTTCATGTAGCTGCGCGGCTTGGCGATCAGCACCTTGCGCCCGTCGAGGCGGGCCTCGATCAGGTCCGCGCCCGACTTCTTGTGCACGGTGAAACGGCCGCCGACGCGCTCCGCGAGCACATCGGCGACCATGAAACCGACATTGTGCCGGGTGCGCTCGTATTCGGCTCCGGGATTACCCAGTCCGACCACGAGCGCGGCCCCGGCAGTTGCCTCGGTCATCGAGAACCGTTGCGCGAGTTGATTACTCGGCGGCTTCCTCGGTGGCCTCGGCCTCGTCGGCGGCCGGCTCGGCGGCCGGGGCGGCGATGATGTTGACGATCAGGGCCTCGGCGTCGCCGGCCAGGGTGACGCCCTTCGGCAGCGCAATGGAGCCCGCGGTGATCTGGGTGCCGGCCTCGGCGCCCTCGATGTTCACCTCGATGGCCTCGGGGATGTTCAGGGCCTCGGCCTCGATGGAGAGGGTGGTGGCCTCCTGGGTGACCAGGGTGCCCGAGCCGGCCTCGCCGACCAGGGTGACGTGCACGTCGGCGGTGACCTTCTCGCCCTTGCGGACGATCAGCAGGTCGGCGTGCTCGATGTAGCGGCGGATCGGGTGCACGACGACCGACTTGGTCAGCGCCAGCTGCTTCTTGCCCGCGATGTCCAGGTTCAGGACGGCGTTGGTGCCGTGCTCACGCAGGATGGCGGCGAACGCCTGGGCGTTCACGGACAGGTGCTGCGGCTCCTCGTTGTGGCCGTACAGCACGGCGGGCACATTGCCGTCGCGGCGGGTGCGACGCGCGGCGCCCTTGCCGAATTCGGTACGAACGGTGGCTTCGAGAAGGTTGGCGTCAGACATGACAGGCTGCTCCTACGGCATCGGCTCTTTATCGGCGTGCGAAACAGGGGAACGTGCACCCTGATTCGGCTTGGTCTGCTAGTCAGGCGAATGAACCGAGCAGGGACGGCCGATCAGCCGCGCCGCGTCGATCACGGTGGGCAGTTGAGTGCCGCACCCTCGCCGAGACAACCCGAGAACTCTAACACGCAGCCGATTACCCCTTGAAATCGGGACCCCCCGTGCACTATTAGGCGCTGGCCTTGAAGGTCGCGGCGTAGCAGTCGACGTAGGGACGGCCCGATCGGCGCACGATATCGGCCATCAGATCATCGGTCGCGCGACGCACGCCCTGCTGATCGGCGGGCAGGAAGTAGCGGGGACGACCGAAGGAGACGCGCACCTTGGCCGGGCGCAGGAAGCGCCGGTGGCGCGGATTCACCTTGTCGGTGCCGGACAGCACCACCGGAACCACCGGCGCACCGGTCTGCATGGCGACCCGGATGACACCGGTGCGGCCGCGGTAGATCCGGCCGTCCGGGGAACGGGTGCCCTCGGGATGGATGCCCCAGATGCCGCCGCCCTCGAGGATGCGGGACGCGGCGGTCAGCGAATCGGATCCGGCGCTGCCGCCGGTGCGGTCGACCGGCACCTGATGGGTGGCCTTCATGACCCAGCGGTTGATCCGGCCGCGCAGGCCGCCGCCGGTGAAGTACTCCTGCTTGGCGAGGAAGGTGACCGGGCGGTCCAGCACCAGGCACAGGTAGAGCGAATCCACCACGGCCAGGTGATTGGCGGCGATGATCACCGGGCCGTCCTTCGGAACATGGTGCAGCCCCTCCACTTTCGGCCGCCCCAGCAGGCGCAGCACCGGCCCGACCAGAATGTGCTTGAGCACCCAGTACCACATGGTCTTTCCTCCCCGGAACGATTTGGTAGACACTGTCTACGTACTGGAATCAGGTCTACACGATGGAGTAGACAGTGTCTACAGACAATCCGACGAAGGGGCGGAGACAATGACGGCCATGAGTGTCGTTGAGCCGCTGCGCGACCGGCTGATCACCGCCGGTGTGGACATGCTCGAACAGGTCGGCGCGAGCCAACTCGGCCTGCGCGCCATCGCCCGCGAAACCGGCGTCTCACACGGCGCGCCCCGCCGCTACTTCCCCACCCACAACTCCCTGCTGGCCGCCGTCGCCGCCCGCGGCTACACCGACCTGCGCACCGAAATCGAAGCGGTACAGGGTGATTCACCGAGCCAACGCGTGGAGGCCGCCGCGCGCGCCTACGTCGCCTTCGCGACCCGCCGCACCGAGATGTTCACCCTCATGTTCCGCCACGACCTCCTCGAAGGCGCGGGCGAGAACCTGCGCGCCACCGTCACCCTCCCCCTCTTCCGCTGGTGGCGCGACCTGGTCGCCGCCTGCGCCCCCGACCACGCCGACGATCGCGCGTTAGCCCTCTGGACGAACCTGCACGGCATCGCCGTCGTCACCGCGAACCGCAGCCTCGAGGCCGTCGCCCCGCAGGCGGATGTGGACCGGCTCATCACCATCGCCGTCACACGGCACCTCGGTTAGGGCCGCCGGACCGGCTGGTCGGGCGGAACGGCCGGTCGCGTAGCCTGGATAGGTTGCCTCGTCTGCACAAAAGGAGTCCCCCGGTGAGTTCCCCGACGTCCAGCGCGACCACCGCACCCACACCCGGGCGGTTGGGCGACGAGGTCGCTCGGCGGCGCACCTTCGCGGTCATCTCCCATCCGGACGCCGGTAAGTCGACGCTGACCGAGGCGCTCGCACTGCATGCCAAGGTGATTTCCGAGGCCGGTGCCATCCACGGCAAGTCCGGTCGCAAGTCCACCGTCTCGGACTGGATGGAGATGGAGAAGGCGCGCGGTATCTCCGTCAGCTCGACCGCGCTGCAGTTCGAGTACGGCGACTGCGTGATCAACCTGGTGGACACCCCCGGTCACTCCGACTTCTCCGAGGACACCTACCGCGTGCTCACCGCGGTCGACGCGGCGGTCATGCTCATCGACGCGGCCAAGGGCCTGGAGCCGCAGACGCTCAAGCTCTTCCAGGTGGCGCGGGATCGCGGGATTCCGGTCATCACCGTCATCAACAAGTGGGACCGGCCGGGCCGCGAGCCGCTGGAACTGCTCGACGAGATCATCGAGCGCATCGGCCTCACCCCGACGCCGCTGTTTCTTCCGGTCGGTATCGCCGGTGATTTCCGCGGGCTGCTGCGCCGCGGCGAGGACGGCGCGGCCACCGAGTACATCAACTTCACCCGCACCGCGGGCGGCGCGACCATCGCCCCCGAGGAGCACTACTCCCCGGAGCAGGCCGCCGCGAAGGAAGGCGACGTGTGGACCACCGCCGCCGAGGAGAGCGAACTGCTGTCCGCCGCCGGGCAGGACCACGATCAGGAACTGTTCCTCGCCGGCCACACCTCACCGGTCATCTACGCCTCCGCCATGCTGAATTTCGGTGTGCGCCAACTGCTCGAGACCCTCGTCGAGCTCGCGCCCGCACCGCGTTCCCGCAAGGACGTGAACGGCGATCAGCGCGAGACCACCGATCCGTTCAGCGCGGTCATCTTCAAGGTGCAGGCCGGTATGGACACCGCGCACCGCGACCGGCTGGCCTTCATGCGCATCGTCTCCGGTGAATTCGAGCGCGGCATGGTGGTGACGCACGCGCAGACCGGTCGCCCGTTCGCCACCAAGTACGCGCTCACCGTCTTCGGCCGCGAACGCACCACCGTCGACACCGCCTATCCGGGCGATGTGGTCGGCCTCGTCAACGCCACCGCGCTCGCCCCCGGGCACACGCTGTTCGTGGACAAGAAGGTGCAGTTCCCGCCGATCCCGTCCTTCGCACCCGAGCACTTCGCCATCCTGCGCGCGCAGAGCGCCGGCAAGTACAAGCAGTTCCGCAAGGCCATCGACCAGCTCGACTCCGAGGGCGTGGTGCAGGTGCTGCGCAACGATGTGCGCGGCGACGCCTCCCCCGTGCTGGCCGCGGTCGGCCCCATGCAGTTCGAGGTCGTGACGGCCCGCATGCTCGGCGAGTACAACGTCGAGACCAACCTCGACAACCTCCCCTACCAGCTGGCTCGCCGCACCGACGCCGAGTCGGCCCCGGAGCTGGCCCGCCAGCGCGGCGTCGAGGTCTTCACCCGCACCGACGGCGTGATGCTCGCCCTCTTCGGCGACAAGTGGAAGCTCGCCTACGTCCAGAAGGAACACCCGAACCTCACCCTGGAACCGCTCGTCGCCGGCAACGACCAGTAATCCACGGGGCTCCCTCAGCCCATGGTGGCCTGGCCGTCGGGGGGCATGGGATCGGTGCGGGGGATGTCGGCGGGGTCGCGGGCGATGAGGCCCCAGCGGCTGGAAGTCAGTCGGAGACTTGGTAAGTCGGACAGCGAGAGCACGACCTCGTAGGTCCGCTCGTAGCCGGTGTGCGCGATCCGCCACTGGCCGTCGTCGCAGCGGACGTACTGATCGGAGTAGAAGGCCGCCCCGCGCAGCAGCATGTTGTGGCCGGGGATGAGCACCGTATCCGCGAGGTACCAGGTGCCGACGGCGGTATCCCCGTCGACGTCGATCTCCGGGTGGTCGCACCGGTGCTCGGTGATGACATGGGGACCCAGGGTGTTCCGCATGAATGCCAGGAACGCATCGCGCGACTCGAACTGGAGGTACTCGCTGTAGGTGGCGGTGGCCTCCGGAATCATGGTGTCCGCGAACTCCTCCCACGACTTGGTGTCGAGGGCGCGCAGATACCGGAACTTCAGCCGGCTGATCGCGGCGACGGCGTCGGAATCCATACCGTCCACAATCCCATCAGGAATGCGGAATCCTGCACATATTTGCCGAGATTTGTACCGTATCGCTATCAGCCGACCGAACGTGCGCTCAGTGCCCGTTGCCGATGCTGAAGCAGGTCTGGCAGAAGTCTTCGCCGAATTCGGTGAGGCGCAGGCTCTTTCGGACGATCTTGGGGACTCGGCCGGCCTTCTTGAGGGCCACTTCGACCACCGGCTGTACCTCCAGCACCATGTAGCGCGAGAGCACCACGGGATCCTCGGAGGTCATGGTGAGGCCGAGGCGGTTGAGGTTGATCAGGTAGTGGCGGGAGCGGTCCGGGTAGCGGACGCCTGCCTGCTCGGGGACCGAGGTGAGATCGCCCGCGACGAGTTCGGAGCCGATGCCGAGCGGGCGGTTGGTGCGCACGTCGACGGTGGGCTGCGGGCCGTTGAGGGCCATGAAGCGCAGGATGCGGGCCTCGTCGGGGGCCAGCTGATCGAGGATGCGGTCGTAGGCCGGGTGCACGTTCTCGGTGAAGTAGACGTCGGCCGAGCGGGCCAGCAGCGCGTCGCCGCGGCGGCGCAGTTCCTCGTTGGTGCCCGAACGCACCAGGTTGCCCATGCCGATGGACTGCTGACCGGGGCCGATGGGAGTCGGAACATAGGAGACGATCTCGCGCACCGACCCCTCGGTGACGCCGAGCGCGCTGCGGGCGATCGAGCGCAGCGCATTGCCCGTGCGCTCCGCGATATCGGCCGACGAATCCCCGTCCAGCGCTGCCTGAGTCAGCTGTTTGGTGATCTCGACGCTGGTGCCGACCGCCCACTGTCCCCCGCGCACCGCCGTGCCGACCGCGAGTCCCGCTGCCCGGAAAGCCCCTCGAATCAGCCGCGCCTCATTGCTGATCTGCCGCTCGTCCACATCGGACTTGCGTTCCACGGCACGGGAACCCGGACGGACCACCTCGCCGGTCCTGTCGTCTGCCACGTCCATCTCCGAATATCGCCAGGTGAACCAAATCGTCCACAGATTATTGCCCCCGACAGGCAACCGGGCATGTCGAACCCGCAAGCCATGTGGAGGCTACCCCGTTCATGCCTGCCGACACGCGGCGGACATGACCCCCAACACCTCTGTACCGCGTGCGATATGGATGTGGTCGGAGTCATTCTCACCGCTGCGGGCAAGTACGCGGAACAGCGGGGTACACCAATGTGACCGAGATCTCCGGCCCAGACACTCCGTCACTGGACTCACTTCCTAAAGGCACAGTAAGGTCCGGGATGCCGATGGGGTGCGTACACCGGCGGCGGTGAACGGTGGCGGGTCGGCAGGAGGGTAGACGTGCTAGAGAGTGTTTTCGGAGTCCACCCGACAATTCTGATGGAACTGATCACGATTCCCTTGTTCACGGGTGTGATCGGCTACATCACGAACTGGACCGGCATCCTGATGCTGTTCAAACCGATCAAGTTCCATGGGGTTCGAGTGCCGGGGTTGGCGGCACTCTTTCCGTTCCTGCCCAAGAAGATTCAGGTGCTGCCGCTGCTGCAGTACGACGGGCGGATCGGCTGGCAGGGGATCGTTCCGTCACGTGCCGACAAGATGGCGAGCATCGCCGTCGACAAGGGGCTGGCGAAACTCGGCAGTGTCGCGGACTTCTATCGGGAACTGAATCCCGAGAAGCTCGCTGAACATTTGACCGAAATTGCTGAAGTTCAGATTCGAGAGATCATTGAAGAGATCTTGAAACGCGAGCATCCGCAGCTCTGGTACAACCTCCCGACGCAGGTGCGTGAGTTGATCCATGAACGCGTGCGGCAGCAACTGCCCGAGATTCTGCGCGAGCTCACCGATGAAATCGGCAACAACATAGATCAACTGCTGGACGTGAAGCAGATGGTCATCCGCTACTTCCAGGCCCGGCCGCAGTTGCTCAACAGCGTCTTCCAGGTGCTCGGGGCCAAGGAACTGCGGTTCATGCAGAACTTCGGCTTCTACTTCGGCGCGCCCATGGGTGTGGTGCTGGTCGGCATCCTGCACCTGACCGGATGGTCGGCGCTGGCCGTGCTGCCCATCGGCGGCATCGTCATCGGCTGGGTGGTCAACTGGGTCGGCATCAACCTGATCTTCGCGCCCGCCTACCCGAAGTGGTGGTGCCCGTGGCGGCAGGGGCTGCTCATCAAACGGCAGGACGAGATCACCGAGGGCTACGCCGAACTGGTGTCCCGCGAGATCATGACCTTCGCCAATGTCGGCGACGAACTGCTCAACGGCCCGCGCTCGGACCGCACCATGCAGATGCTCGAGGAAACCCTGCGCCCCGCCGCCGACCGCGCGCTCGGCCCGGCCAAGGGCGCGGTGCGATTCATGATGGGCGGACGCGAGTTCGACTCGCTGCAGGCCACCCTCACCACCGAGGCCACCCGCATCGCGCCCATCGGGTTCGCGGACCCGGCGTTCAATGTGCAACAGGGCAAACAGGTCTCGGAGTACATCGCCAAACAAATGTCGGCGCTGCCGCCGCCGGAGTTCGTGGACATGCTGCGATCGGCCATCAAACAAGACGAATGGCTTTTGTTCGTCCATGGCGGCGCGCTGGGGCTCTTCGCCGGTTACGCTCACCTCCTGATATTCGGAACAGGAGTTGCGACGACATGGCTATGACCGAATCCGGTTCGGGCGCTGCAGAACCGGCCACCACCTCGACAGAACTCGTGGTACGGCCGCAAGCGCCCACACCGGTACCGGTCACACCACGCAAGACCACAGTCGCCTCCCCAGTGCGCGCCGCCACCGGCGTGATGCGCGTGGCCGTTTCGGCGGCCGTGGAGGCCAGCGCCTGGGGCCTGAGCACCGCCCTGGGCGTCACCGGAATCGTGCTGCGCGGCAGCATGGCCGGGCAGCCGCCCCGCGAGGTCCTCTCCGAAGCCGGTGCGCAGGTACGGGATTCGGTCCTGCAGGCGCTCGGGGTGCCCGAGCGGCAGGTGATCGAGCAGGTCGCCACCGAACAGCCGGCTCCCGCCGCCGAACTCCGGGCGCGCGGGGCCGAATTGCTGCGCCGTTCAGCCGATTTCCACGAGGACGACACGCACCATCCGGCCTATTCGCGCATCCTCGGCGAGCTCACGCCCGATGAGGCGCGCATCATCCGGTTCCTCTACCTGGACGGGCCGCAGCCCATCCTGGAGGTGCGCACCGGGCGGGCCTCCGCCGGGGAGTTCAACCTGCTCGGTGAGGACGCCGGACTGCGCTACCCGAACCGGGTCGACCAGTACCTGATCAACCTCGACCGGCTCGGCCTGGTCGACATCGCCCGCGAACCACTCGGCAATCCGAATCGGTACCAGCTGCTGGAGGCGCTGCCCGAGGTACGGCAGCGGTTGAAACGAGCCGGATTCGGCACCAAGGTGCTCTACCGCACCATCGAACTCACCTCGTTCGGCGCGGGCTTCGTGCGCATCTGCCTGCCGGTGCCGAGCCTGGACCAGGCGCTGTAGCCACCCCGCATCCGGTCGCACGCGCATCAGCCCGGTGCGCACACCGCCAGCCCGGCATGCGGGGGACTTACGCGTTGTCGGCCAGTTCCAGCCAGCGCTCTTCGGCGGTTTCCTTCTCGGCCTGCACCTGCTTGAGCTCGGCTCCCAGGCTGATCAGCTTGTCGGGATCGGTGGCAGCCTCGGCGAAGGCGGTGTGGAGTTTGGCCTCGCGCTCGGAGAGCTTCTCGATGGAGCGCTCCAGCTTGGCGAGTTCCTTGCGGGCGGCGCGGTAGGCGGCCGAATCCGTGGCGGGGGCAGTCGGATTCGCGGTCGACGTGCCGTTCGCTGGGGCCGGGGCGGATTTGGCGGGGGCGGACTTGCCCGCGGCCAGGGCCGAGCGCTTCTTCAGGTACTCGGTGATGCCGCCGGGCAGGTTGGTGAGCTTGGCGTCGCCGAACAGGGCCCAGGTGGTGTCGCAGATGCGCTCGATGAGGTAGCGGTCGTGGGAGATCACGACCATGGTGCCCGGCCAACCGTCCAGCAGGTCTTCGAGCTGCTGGAGGGTGTCGATGTCGAGGTCGTTGGTGGGCTCGTCGAGCAGCAGGACGTTGGGCTCGCTCATGAGGATGCGGGTCAGCTGCAGGCGGCGGCGCTCGCCACCGGAGAGGTCGCGCACCGGGGTGCGCTGTTTGGCGGGGGTGAAGCCGAGGCGCTCGGCCAGCTGACCGGCGCTGATCTCCTTGTCGCCCAGGGTGGTTCGCATGGCGACGTCCTGGACCGCTTCCAGCACACGCATTTCCAGCGGCAGGTCGTCGAGTTCCTGGCGCAGCCAGCCGATTTTGACGGTCTTGCCCTGAATCCGCTTGCCGGACTGCGGTTCCACCTCGCCCGCGAGGGCGCGCAGCAGGGTGGTTTTGCCGGAGCCGTTCACGCCGACCAGGCCGACCCGCTCGCCCGGGGCCAGCCGCCAGGTCAGATCCTGGACCAGTTCACGGCCGTCCGGGGTGGCGAGGGTGGCGTCCTCGAGCTCGATCACCACGCGGCCCAGGCGCTTTCGCGCGAAGGAGGCGAGCTGCACGGAGTCGCGCGGCGCGGGCACATCGGCGATCAGCGCTTCAGCGGCCTCGATCCGATAGCGCGGCTTCGACGTGCGCGCGGGCGCGCCGCGCCGCAGCCAGGCGAGTTCCTTGCGCGCCAGGTTCTGCCGCCGCGCCTCGGAGGCGTCGGCCTGCCGGACGCGTTCGGCGCGCGCGAAGATCCAGTCGTTGTAGCCGCCCTCGTAGGTTTCCACCTTGCCGCCCTGGACCTCCCAGGTGCGGGTGGCGACGGTGTCGAGGAACCAGCGGTCGTGGGTGACGACGACGAGCGCGCTGCGCCGCGACAGCAGATGCTCGGCCAGCCATTGGACACCCTCGACATCGAGGTGGTTGGTGGGCTCGTCGAGCACCAGCAGGTCGAGATCGCGCACCAGCGCGGCGGCCAGCGCGGTGCGGCGGCGCTCGCCACCGGAAAGATTCGTGACCGGCGTGTCCATGCCCAGATCGGCGATGCCGATGCCCTCGACCACCGACCGGATGCGCGGATTCGACGCCCACTCGTGTTCGGCGACACCATCGGTCTGCTGATCCTCGGCCAGCCCCGCGAGCACCACCTCGCCGACGGTCGCGCCCTCGGGCAGCACGCCACGCTGCGTGACCACAGCCATCCGCAGCCCGCCGACCCGGCTCACCCGCCCGCTGTCCGGCTCTTCGATCCCGGTCAGCACCTCCAGCAGCGTGGTCTTACCGCCACCGTTGAGTCCGACGACGCCGATCCGCTCGCCCTCCTGCACCCCGAGCGAGATGTTGTCGAGCAACGGCTTCACGCCGAAGCTCTTGTTGACCGCTTCAAGGTTGATCAGGTTGGCCATAAATCCTTCTGATTCGTGCGACGAAAGGTGCGCTTGCCGCTAGCAAGCGTACCGAGCGCACGGATGCCGCCTTCGGGCAGCGATCAGGCGCGGCCGGAGGAGTCGCTGATCACGCGCGCGCCCGGGACCGGGCCGCTGGCGGTGCGGACGCTGCGGCACACGCCCGCGCCGGAGAGTTCGGCCGCGACGGCGACTGCCGACTCCTCGTCCGCGCAGAGGAAAGCGCAGGTCGGACCCGAGCCGGAGACGATTCCGGCGAGTGCGCCCGCCGCGACGCCCGCGCGGAGGGTGCGGCGGAGTTCCGGTTTCAGGGAGAGGGCGGCGGCTTGCAGGTCGTTACCCAGTAGTGGGGCAAGCTGTTTCGCGTCGCCGGAGGCCAGTGCCTGGAGCAGTTCTTCGGGGTTGCCGAGGCGGGGCGGGTCGCCCGCTTCGCGGAGGCGGTCCAGTTCGTGGAAGACGGACGGGGTGGAGAGGCCGCCCTTGGCCAGGGCCAGGACCCAGTGGAAGGTGTTGCGGGACAACACCGGAAGCAGTTTCTCGCCGCGGCCGCGGCCGAGGGCGGTGCCGCCGTGCAGGGAGAACGGAACGTCGCTGCCCAATTCGGCGGCGAGGTCGAACAATTCGGCACGGCTGAGACCGAGTTCCCAGAGGTCGTTGAGGCCGACCAGTGCGGCGGCGGCGTCGGCGCTGCCGCCCGCCATACCGCCGGCGACCGGAATCCCTTTGGCGATGGCGATTTCCACCAGCGGGGCCCGGCCCGCGATGTGCGCGAGCCGGACGGCCGCCTGCCACACCAGATTGGTGCGGTCGGTGGGGACCTGGTCGGCGCTCTCGCCGGACACCTTCACGGTGAGGGTGTCCGAGGGCGAGATGCGCAGGTCGTCGCTGAGTGAGAGAGCTTGGAAGACCGTGGTGAGGTCGTGGTATCCGTCCTCGCGGAGATCGCCCACGCCGAGGTGCAGATTCACCTTGGACGGGGCGCGCACGACAAGCGGACTGGGCACTACGGACAGCACGCTCACAGCCTAGTGCGCGGAACCGGCTCCCGAGACCCGCAGGGGCTCCGTCCCCGAACCCCTCGATCGGGTGCGGAGGCCCGCACCCGCTCACAGCAGCGCGCCGCCGGTGGCGTCGATCCACTGGCCGGTCACCCAGCGGGAATCCTCGGAGGCCAGGAAGGCGACGATGTCTGCGATCTCGGTGGGTCCGGCCACGCGCCGCAGCGGGGACATGGTGGCGACCGAGGCCATGGTCTCGTCGTTGCGGAGCCAGCCGGCGTTCATATCGGTGTCGACGACGCCGGGCGCCACGGCGTTGACGGTGATGCCGCGCGCGCCGACCTCCTTGGCCAGGATGGAGGTGAAGGAGTCGATCGCGCCCTTGGTCATGGTGTAGGCGATGAGCTCCGGCATGCGCAGGCCCTGGGTGAGGCCGGTGGAGACGTTCACGACGCGGCCGTTGTCGCGCAGCCGTTCCAGGCCGAGTTTGGTGACGAAGAACGGGGCCTTGGTGTTGACGGCGAAGACGCGGTCGAAGGATTCCTCGTCGGTACCCCCGATGGGTTCCCGGATGCCGTCGATACCGGCGTTGTTGACGAGGATGTCGAGCCCGTCGGCGTGTGCGTCGAAGGCCGCCCACAGTGCTTCGGCGTCGCCCGCCGCGCCGAGCGGGGCCTGGATCGCGAAGGCCTGTCCCCCGGCGGCCTCGATGGCCGCGACGGTCTCCGCGGCGGCGGCGGTATTGCCGTTGTAGTGCACGCCGACGCGCGCGCCGTCACGTCCGAGGCGTTCCGCGATGGCCCGGCCGATGCCGCGTCCGCTGCCGGTGACCAGTGCCGTCTTGCCGGTGAGTGCGCTCATGACGCTGTCCCTTCATCCCGCGATCGCATTCTCTAGCGATCGTTACAGAAAGGACCGTAGCACATTATTTAACGAGCGCTATAAAATAGGTGGCATGGCCACACAAACCCGAGGCCGGCCCCGCAAGTTCGATCGAGATGCCGCCCTGGACAAGGCATTACGACTGTTCTGGCGACAGGGCTACGAAGCCACCTCGATCAGCGACCTCACCGGCGAACTCGGCATCGGCGCACCGAGCCTCTACGCGGCCTTCGGCGACAAGCAGAAGCTGTTCAACGAGGCCATCCAGAGCTACGGGCTCCACTACGGCGGCTTCGCCTTCCGCGCACTCACCGAGGAGCCGACCGCCCGCGCCGCCGCCGCACGCACACTGCGCGAGGCGGCCACCGAGTACACGCTCCCCGGCAGGCCCGCAGGCTGCATGGTGATCAGCGCGGGCCTCAACACCACCAATCACGACATCGCGGACATGCTCGAGGGCATGCGCAACAACAATGTCGCCGCCTTCGAGCAGAAGATCACCGCCGATATCGAGGCCGGAGTCCTGCCCGAATCCACGAATGCGCGAGCATTGGCCCGGCACATCGCCGTGGTGATGCAGGGCATGTCGCAGTCCGCACAGGACGGCGCGAGCCTGGAGGAGCTGCGATACGTCGCTGATTTGGCCATGCGCGCCTGGCCCTGACACGCCCCGGCAGAAGTTCGGCACAGCGACTTCGCGCCCTCCACCTGGGGGTTCGGGGGCGCAGCCCCTGAGAGCCCAGCGAGTTGGCCCGACCCCCTTGCGATGGGTACCCATGGGGGGTATGTTTCTCGGTGTCGGGGATACCCCCACACCGTATTGAGCGCGAGTGAAGGAGCCGAACAATGGCCACCAGCACCTACACCGTCACCGGGATGACCTGCGGCCACTGCGTCGGGTCGGTCCAGAAGGAGATCGGGAAGATCGACGGAGTGACCAGTGTCGACGTGGACCTCGCCAGCGGTCTCGTGAAGGTCGAGTCGAGCAGCGCGCTCGCCGACGCCGATGTCGTCGCCGCCGTCGACGAAGCGGGATATCAGGTGGCGAGCTGAGATGAACGATCGACTGAGGTTCGCCGCCCTGGGCGGCGGACTGGTCGTACTGTTCGGGGCCGCGCTCGGAATCGGCGCCCTGGTGGGCGATCCGACCGAGCCGGCCCCCGGCACCACGGCCGCACACAGTGAACACGGCACGACCGCCCCCGAATCGACCTACGGCCTGACCGAATCCGAATCCGGCTACGCCCTCGGCGAGGTCTCCGCCCCCACGGCCGCGAATCAGCAGGGCGCACTGCGCTTCCGGATCACCGGGCCGCAGGGCACCGTCACCCGGTACCAGACGCTGCACGACAAGCAGCTGCACCTGATCGTGGCCCGCACGGACGCGAGCCAATTCCGGCACGTACACCCGGAACTAGCCGCCGACGGCACCTGGTCCATCGATTGGACGTGGGCCGAACCCGGCACCTACCGCGTATTCGCCGACTTCGCCGCCGCGGACGGCCCCGAACTGACACTGAGCCGCACGGTGAAAGTCGAAGGTGCGGTACAGGATCGGCCGCTGCCGCCGGTGTCCAAGACCGCCGAGGTGGACGGCTACCGGGTCACCCTCACCGGCGACCTGGCCACGGCCGGAAGCGAATTGAAGTTCACGATCACCCGCGACGGCAAGCCCGTCACCGATCTGCAGCCCTACCTGGGCGCTTACGCGCACCTCGTAGCATTGCGGGCGAGTGACCTGGCCTACCTGCACGTCCATCCGCAGGGTGAGGTCGGCAAGACGCCACCCGGACCGGAGGTGGGTTTCCACGCCGAAGCGCCGAGCGACGGCAAATACCGTCTCTACCTGGACTTCTCACATAACGGCAAAGTACACACCGCGGAGTTCACCGCGGACGCAACGACCGCACCCGCATCGGGCGGTCCCGCACGGCACGAAGGAGGTCACCAATGAGCGCGCCCGCACCCGAACGCGATGCCGAGCAGCTCGGCGGCGGCAGCCTGCGCGACAGCAGTCTGCCGAACCAGTCGATCGAGCTCGAGATCGGCGGCATGACCTGCGCCTCCTGCGCGTCGCGAATCGAGAAGAAGCTCAACCGGATCGAGGGCGTCACCGCCACCGTCAATTACGCCACCGAGAAGGCGAAGGTCAGCTTCCCGGAATCGGTGACCACCGATGATCTGATCGCCAAGGTGGTCGACACCGGGTACACGGCCGGCGTGCACAACCCCCAGCCGGTGAAAAGCGCCGGGTCCGAGGATGATTCGGCCCCGAGCGCAACCGGGCAGCTGCGCCACCGCCTGCTGGTGACACTGGCGCTGGCGATCCCCGTGGTCGCCATGGCCATGATCCCGGCCCTGCAATTCGAGAACTGGCAGTGGCTTTCGCTCACCCTGACCGCGCCCATCGTGGTGTGGGGCGGCGCGCAGTTCCACCGGGCCGCGTGGGTGAACGCCAAGCACGGCGCGGCCACCATGGACACGCTGATCTCGCTGGGCACCATCGCCGCCTTCGGCTGGTCGGTGTACGCGCTGTTCTTCGGCAGCGCGGGCATGGCCGGCATGAAACACCCCTTCAGCCTTGCGATTACCCGTGGCGACTCGTCCTCGGCGCTGTACTTCGAGGTCGCGGCGACGCTGATCACGGCGATCCTGGCGGGCCGCTACTTCGAGACCCGGTCCAAGGAGAAGGCCGGATCCGCGCTGCGCGCCCTGCTGGAACTGGGTGCGAAGGATGTCGCCGTCCTGCGTGACGGTGTCGAAATCCGCATCCCCGTCGGCGAATTGCGGGTCGGAGAGGAGTTCCTGACCCGCCCCGGCGAGAAGATCGCCACGGACGGCATTGTGGTGAGCGGCAATTCGGCGCTCGATATGAGCATGCTGACCGGTGAGTCGGTGCCGGTCGAGGTCGGCCCCGGCGATCAGGTGATCGGCGCGACCGTGAACGCGGGCGGTCTGCTGACCGTGCGCGCCACCCGGGTCGGCGCGGACACCCAGCTGGCGCAGATGGCCCTGCTGGTGGAGGACGCGCAGAACGGCAAGGCTCCGGTGCAGCGGCTGGCGGATCGGGTGGCCGGGGTGTTCGTGCCGATCGTCATCGCGATCGCCGTTGCGGCCCTGGGCTTCTGGCTCGGCACCGGCGCGGCCGTGGCGACGGCCTTCGGTGCGGCGGTGGCCGTGCTGATCATCGCCTGCCCGTGCGCCCTGGGTCTGGCGACTCCGACCGCGCTGCTGGTCGGCACGGGACGCGGTGCGCAGCTGGGCATTCTGATCAAGGGCCCGCAGGTACTGGAGTCGACGCGGCGCATCGACACCGTGGTGCTGGACAAGACCGGCACCGTCACCACCGGCAAAATGACTCTCGCGGAAGTGATTCCGGCCGACGGCGTGGACGCGGACGAACTGCTGTCCGTAGCGGCGGCGGTGGAGCACGGCTCCGAGCACCCGGTCGCACGGGCCGTGGTGACCGGCGCGGCCGAGCGCGGACTCGACACCGAGCCGGTGGAGCAGTTCGTGAGCCACGGCGGCAAGGGCGTACAGGGTCTGGTCGGTGCGCGCGCGGTGGTCATCGGACGCACCGAGCTGCTGCGGGATTGGTCGGTCGAGGTGCCGGATACCTTGGCGCAGGCCAAGTCCCGGGCCGAGTCGGCCGGTCACACCGCCATCGTGGTGGCGTGGGACGGACACGCCCGCGGCGTGCTGGTGATCGCCGACAAGATCAAGGACACCAGTGCCGAGGCCATCGCCGACCTGCGTGCCCTCGGCCTGACCCCCGTCCTGCTGACCGGCGACAACGCCGCCGCGGCCCGCACCGTCGCGGACCAGGTCGGTATCGAGGAGGTCATCGCCGAGGTGCTGCCCAGCGACAAGCTGGACGTGGTGAAGCAGCTGCAGGGGCAGGGCAAGGTGGTCGCCATGGTCGGCGACGGCGTCAACGACGCGGCCGCACTGGCCCAGGCGGATCTGGGTCTGGCCATGGGCACCGGCACCGATGTGGCCATCGAGGCCGGGGATATCACCCTGGTGCGCGGTGACCTGCGCACGGTGGGAACGGCCATCCGGCTGTCCCGCGCCACCCTGCGCACCATCAAGGGCAATCTGTTCTGGGCGTTCGGCTACAACGTGGCGGCGATCCCGCTGGCCGCCGCCGGTCTGCTGAACCCGATGCTCGCGGGTGCCGCCATGGCCCTGTCCAGTGTCTTCGTGGTCAGCAACAGCCTGCGCCTGCGCCGCTTTCGCGGATGAGCCGCAGCGCACACGCCGCGGACGGAACACCCTGTCGCACCGGGCCGTTCGGATCACACGATCCGAACGGCCCGTTTCTTCGCGACCGCGCCGCTCCCCTGGCGGGCCGCGACCCGGACAGTGCCCGCACGGCTACGAAGCTCATCCGATAGCGTTCCGGATCGGAACGGCCCATCGACCGAGGAGCACATGCCGTGACGACCATCGCCGAATTCCTGACCGCGGCGGATATTCAGATCGCCCCCGCCGAACCGGGTGAGCCCGGGGTGCCGGATGTGACGATCACGCTGCCGGAGGAATGGCAGGCGGTCGACCGGGCCGTCTTCCCCGGCGCGTACGGCGTGTGGACGCTGCCGCCCGCCGGCGGCTGGGCCGACAATGTGGTGCTGCTGGTCGGCAAGTTCTCCAAGCCGGTGGCCGCGAACGACCTGCTGCAGTGCGCGTTCACCGATGCCCGCGCGCTGCCGAAGTGGCGTGAGATCGTCGCCGATGTGGCCGATTTCGAGGCCTACCCGTCCGCGGACGTGGTCGGCACCTACAGCCTGGAAGCGCTCGATCTGTGGGTGCACACCCGCTACGTCGTCGTCGCGGCGGCGAGCGGCGAGTACCTGGTGCAGATCACCGTCACCGCCAAGGCCGATCACGAGAACGTCGACTCGGATCTGCTCAACGGCCTGGTGATTCGCACCAACTAGGGCTGCCGCGCCTGGTCGGCGAGGCGGACGAAGGCCGCGGTGTCGAGCGTCTCGCCGCGCGCGGTGGGCGCGATTCCCGCTGCGACAAGGCGCTTTTCGGCTTCGGCGGGGGAACCCGCCCAGCCGGAGAGCGCGGCCCGCAGCGTTTTGCGGCGCTGCGCGAACGCGGCGTCGACCACCTCGAAGACGCGGCGGCGGTGGGCCTCGTCCACCGGCCACGGGGGTTCGGCGAAGCGGTCGATCCGGACGAGCCCGGATTCGACCTGCGGGACCGGCCAGAAGATCTGCCGCCCGACGGTTCCGGCGCGGCGGACGGTGCCGAAGAATCCGGCCTTCACGCTGGGGACGCCGTAGGTGCGGCTGCCGGGTTCGGCGGCCAACCGGTCGGCCACCTCCAGCTGCACCATCACCAGAGCCGTTCGGATGCTCGGCAATTCGGACATGAGGTGCAGGAGTACCGGCACCGCCACGTTGTACGGGAGGTTGGCCACCAGCGCGGTCGGCTCGGCGGGGATGTCGGCCGCGGAGACGCGCAGGGCGTCGGCCTCGACCACCGTGAGGCGGTCCTTCAGCTCTGGTGCGCGGGTGGCGACGGTCTCCGGCAGGAAGTGCGCCAGCGGCGGATCGATCTCGACGGCGACCACCCGGTCCACCACATCGAGCAGGGCCAGGGTCAGCGAGCCGAGGCCCGGCCCCACCTCGAGCACCACATCGTCACGGCCGACTCCGGCGGACGCGACGATGCGGCGCATGGTGTTCGCATCGTGCACGAAGTTCTGTCCGAGCTGCTTGGTCGGGCGGACGCCGAAGCGTTCGGCCAACTCCCGCACCTCGGCGGGACCGAGCAGTGCGGCTTGACCACGACCAGCGGTTTCGGATTCGGACACTCTGCGAAACCTATCAACCCCGGATCAGGGCGTGACAGGCGCGGCCAGAATGCGGTCGGCGAACGCGCCGATGGCGGCCCACATCTGGTCGTTCAGCTGGCAGTGCGTGCCGTTGCCCACGACGGTGCCGAAGTCCACGCCCGCGGCGGCGAACTGGGCGGCCAGCGCGGCGTGCAGCGGCGCGGGCACGGTGAGGTCGTTGGTGTTGAGCAGCAGCAGGATCGGCGCGTCGTAGCCGGTGGCAGGGATGGCCATGTAATCGGCGATGGCACTGCGAAAGCGTTCGTCGGACAGCGGCCGGGACAGCATCTCGCCCAGTGACACCCCGTCGGCGACCTTCATGATGTCGCCGAAGCACATGCTGCCCGCCCGATCCAGGATGTCGCGGCCGCGCGGGGTGAGGTAGCTGTTCATGTCGAGCTCGGGCCGGGTCTCGCGCAGGCCGACGAACATACTCAGCACGAAGGCGTCGACGGCATTGCCCGCCTGGCCCGGGATGTCGGGGACGTACGGTCCGCCCAGCGGCACCAGTTTCTCCACATCGGAGGCCGGGTCGACGGCGACGGTGCCGCGGAAGTCGAGTTCGGGCGCGAGGACCGACTGCAGGTTGGCGGTGCCGAGCGCGGCGTGCCCGCCCTGCGAGAAGCCGAAGACGCCCCAGGTGCGCGACAGGTCGGTGCGGGCCGCGCGGGCCGCCTTGACGATGTCGATGGTGGCGGTGGCCTCGCTGCGCAGTTCCAGGTACGGGTGCGGGCCGGTGTCGAAGCGGCCGAGTCCCAGGTAGTCCGGCGCGACGACGGCGAAGCCCTTGTTCACGAAGTACTGCAGGACCGCGTCCTCGTTGGGCCGGGCCACGCGGCTGTTGTCGGATTGCCCGCCGCAGCCGGGTCCGAGGCCGGAGGTGCCGTGGTCGTAGGCCATGATCGGCCAGCCGCCTTCGGGCGCGGGGCCGTCGGGGACGAAGAGCGCGCCGCTGGCCTGCACGGCGTCGCCATTGGAGCGGGTGGTCCAGTAGTCGACGGTGAAAGCGTTTGCCATGCCCCGGAATTCACCGGATTTCGCCGTCGCGGTGATCAGGTCGCCGGAGGCGGCGGCCTGGGCGGGTGAGCCGGGCAGGGTGAGCAGTGCGCCCGCTGACACCACGGTGGCGGTGAATACCCGTGCGCGCCAACCGAACAACCGCATAAATCCTCCATCTTCCCGACCCAGACGATTTCGTGTGCGCCGATGAGCCTAGCGGAATTGATCAACCGTCCAGTATGAGAAAACTCTGAGATCGCCGCCGCCGATGCCCTTTCCGGCCATTGACGGGCGCTGTAACTTGTTCTAATTTCTCGCCATGTTGCGCAGATACGAAAACCGCCGGGTCCTCGTCACCGGAGCCGGCTCCGGCATCGGCCAGGGCGTCGCCCTGCGATTGCTCGCCGAGGGGGCACAGCTGGTGGCCGCCGACATCAGTGACCAGGGCCTGCAGGCCACCCTCGAAGCTGTCCCCGCCGATCAGCGCGAGCGACTCGAAACCCTGACCCTCGATATCTCCGACCCGGAATCGGTGCGCGCCGCCACCGCCGCGGCCTTCGAATTCCTCGGCGGGCTCGATGTTCTCGTGAACGCCGCGGGCATCCTGCGCGCCGCGCACACCCACGAAATGCCGCTGGAGGACTGGAACAAGGTGATCTCGGTGAATCTCACCGGCACCTTCCTCATGATTCAGGCGGCGGTGCCCAAGCTGATCGAATCGCAGCGCGGCGTGATCGTGAACTTCTCCAGCACTTCGGCTTTCGGTTCGAATCCGTATATGGCCGCGTACGCCGCGTCCAAGGCGGGCGTCAACGCGCTCACCCACACCATCGCCCTCGAATACGTGAAGAAGGGCCTGCGCGCGGTGAATATCGTGCCCGGCGGCATCAGCACCGGCATCACCGCCGGACTGGCCCTGCCCGCCGACGCCGACTGGAGCCTCATGGCCCGGCTGCCCGGCTGGCTGGAAGGCGGCGCACTCGGCAAGCCCGAGGACATCGCGGGCGTGGTGGCCATGGCGGCTTCGGATGACGGCCGCTACATGACGGGCACCGAACTGCGGGTCGACGGCGGCGCGCTGATGTAACCCACCCTCGTCATCGCGGATTCGGCCGGGATCCACTTCGGGCAGAGGTGGATTCCGGCCGAAAGCATGCCGGAATGACGGGGTCGAGCACGCCCGGAAAGACGGGTCAGCTGATTCCCAGGCGGCTGGTGCAGGCGGGCCAGGCGCCCCAGCCCTGGCGCGCGCGGGTCACCTCGGCGATGGCGATCTGCTCCTCGCGGGTGGCGAGGTCGGCGCGAGGGGCGTAGCGCAGGCCGCCCTGGCGGGCCCAGGTGCTCGCGTCGAACTGGATGCCGCCGTAGTAGCCGTTGCCGGTGTTGATGGCCCAGTTGCCGCCGGATTCGCACTTGGCCAGCGCATCCCAGACGTGGCCGTCGCGAACCTCGGGGACCTCGGTGCCGGGCTTGGCGCCCTTGCGCACGGTCTTGGGCGCGGAGGGGACGATCACCGTCGAGCTGATCGGATCCTTGGCGGCCTCGACACCGTTCACCGTGGAGATGGCGAAGGTGACGTCCTGCACGCCGGGCGTGCCCGGGTTCTCCACGATGACGCGGCTCATGTTCATCGTCGGATCCTCGATGACGTTCTCGGTCGGATCCAGCGGAATGCGCTCGACGCGGTTGGTGACGGTCTTGCGGGTGACGGTGATCTTCATGCCGTCGGTGAGCGGGGTGCTCGCGGCCGGTTCCACGAAGTCCTGATTGATCAGCGGCCGGCCCTGCACCTGCAGCAGTTCGCCGACGGTCGGCGCGGCCAGGCGCACCAGCGACAGCGGATTGCCGTCATCGGAGAGTTCCACCGTGCGCGGGTTGGTGATGAGCATCTGCGCACCCTCGAGCGGCAGCGGCGAGGGGCGCGCGGGCGAGGTGAAGACGTCGTCGGGCAGGCCCAGCTTCACCACGGCTTCCGCGACGGTGAGCGCGGTGGTCCAGGCGGTGGAGGGTTTGCCGTCCACGATGAGCGCGACCTCGCGAGCCCGGTTCAGCGTGATGGTCTCGCCGTCGCGGATTCGCGATGCGGCGGAAGGGGATACGTCGTCGCGGTCGTCGAGGGTGAAACCGGCGTCCTTGAGCACACCGCGAACGTCCCGGAACATGCTGTGCTGCACGAGCTTCTGCCCGTCGACAACCAGCGTGACTTCCTTCTTGTTCACGATGGCCAGACCCGCACCCACGATGAGCGTGACGAGCATCGCCGCGATGGCTCCGTACAGGAGCGGCGATCGCGACGAGTTGATCTTCGCCAAAGCGTTCAACGGAAATCCCGGCATGGTCACAGTACGATAACGAGGGGGTCAGCGATTGACAACCTATCCACGCGGACCTGGATATCCGGAAATAACGAGCCGATATCGATTCCGCAGGTAGATCACGATCCGGCTCATCATAGTGAGCCGAAACACATTCCGCGAACCAACCTGCGGGTATGCACGTTTCGCCGGTTTCACCAGGCCATTCACACAGAAACCGTGCGAAACGTGAGAAAAGGTGCGAGAGAGCTAGATTCGGTACAGCCGCCGAGCCGTCGCCGTGGTGATCTCCGCGAGCTCCTGCGGATCCTGGCCGCGAATCTCCGCCAATGCCCGCACCGTGTACGGCAGCATGTACGACTCGTTGGGCGCGCCGCGGAAGGGATGCGGGGTCAGATAGGGCGCATCCGTTTCCACCAGAATCTGATCTTGCGGAACCAGTTTCGCGGCCTCCCGCAATTCATGGGCATTCTTGAAACTCACGGTGCCCGAGAAACTCAGCACATATCCCTCTTCCACGCAGGCGATGGCCATGTTGGCGTCACCCGAGAAGCAGTGGAAGATCACCTGATCCGGCGCGCCCTCGTCCAGCAGCACCGCCAGCAGATCGTGATCGGCCTCGCGGTTGTGGATCATGAGCGGCTTGCGCACCCGCTTGGCGAGATCGATGTGCCAGCGGAAACCCTCCACCTGCTCCTCGACATTCGCGCAGCCGTCGAGCTTGCCGGGCCAGTAGTAGTCGAGCCCGGTCTCCCCCACCGCGACCACGCGCGGATCCCGGGCCAGCTCCTCGAGTTCCTTCTTCGCGGCATCGTCGAGCGCGTTGGCCCGGGTCGGGTGCAGCGCGACAGCCGCGTAGACGCGATCGTCCCAGTGCGCGGCCCGCACCGCGGCGCGCGCGGCCTCGATGTCGTCGGCCACCGTCACGATCTTGCCGACGCCCACGGCTTCGGCCCGATCGACCAGCGCCGCAACCGATTCCGGATCGGTCGCGCCACAGGCGTCGATATGGGTGTGCGCGTCCACCAGCGGGGCCAGCGGCTCCGGCGGCTCGGGGGCGGGCCGGCGGCTACTCATGGGCGACACCGGTGACGGGGATATTCACGCGAGCGTGTAGAGGCACGCAGATAGAGTAGACACACCATGAGCGCATCCGACCGCCCCGCCTTTTACATCACCACGGCCATCGCGTACCCGAACGGCGCACCGCACATCGGACACGCCTACGAGTACATCTCCACCGATGCCCTGGCCCGCTTCAAGCGACTCGACGGCTTCGACGTGTTCTTCATGACGGGCACCGACGAGCACGGCCAGAAGGTGCAGCAGGCCGCCAAGGCCGCGGGCGTCCCGGAGCAGGAGTACGCCTCGCGCAACTCCGATGTCTTCGAGGCCATGGACAAGGCGCTCGACATCTCCTTCGACCGGTTCATCCGCACCACCGACGAAGACCATCACGCGGCGTCGGTCGCCATCTGGGAGAAGATGGCCGCGAACGGCGATATCTACCTCGACACCTACGCGGGCTGGTACTCGGTGCGCGACGAGGCGTTCTACACCGACGAGGAGACCACCGTCCTCTCCGACGGCACCCGCATCTCCACCGACACCAAGACCCCGGTGGAGTGGACCGAGGAGTCGAACTACTTCTTCCGCCTGTCCAAGTACCAGGACAAGCTGCTCGAACTGTACGAAACCCAGCCGGATTTCATCGCGCCCGCGACCCGGCGCAACGAGATCGTCTCGTATGTGAAGGCCGGGCTGAAGGATCTGTCCATCTCCCGCACCACCTTCGACTGGGGTGTGCCGGTGCCGGGCGATCCGGCGCACGTCATGTACGTGTGGGTGGACGCGCTCACCAACTACCTGACCGGCGCGGGCTTCCCGGATGTGAATTCGGCCGCGTACCAGAAGTTCTGGCCCGCCGACCTGCACATCATCGGCAAGGACATCACCCGCTTCCACACCGTGTACTGGCCGGCCTTCCTCATGTCGGCCGGAATCGAACTGCCCAAGCGGGTTTTCGTGCACGGCTTCGTGAACTACCGCGGCGAGAAGATGTCCAAGTCGGTCGGCAATGTGGTCGATCCGATGGCGCTGGTGGAGACCTACGGCCTGGACGCCGTGCGGTTCTTCCTGCTGCGCGAGATCTCCTACGGGCAGGACGGCTCCTACAGCGAGGAGGCCATCGCGGGCCGGATCAACACCGATCTGGCCAACGAGTTCGGCAATCTCGCGCAGCGCTGCCTGAAGATGGTGGCGCGCGACTTCGGCGGCGTGGTGCCGACCCCGGGCGAGTTCACCACCGAGGACACCGCCCTGCTGGAGCGGGCGGGCGGCCTGCTGGAGAAGGTGCGCGCCGAATTCGACCAGCAGCAGATCCATCTCGGCCTGGAGCAGCTGTGGCTGACCCTGGGCGAGACCAACCGCTACTTCTCGGCACAGGCCCCGTGGACGCTGGCCAAGTCGGGCACGCCGGAGGACATCGCCCGCGAGGGCACCATCCTGTACGTGACCATGGAGGTCGTGCGGATCGTGTCGCTGCTGGTGCAGCCGGTGATTCCGGCGTCGGCGGGCAAGATCCTGGATCTGCTCGACCAGACCGACCGCACCTTCGCGGCCGTCGCCACCCCGATCGCGCCGGGGGCCACCCTGCCCGAGCCGCAGGTGGTCTTCCCGAAGTACGTCGCGCCCAAGAACTGACGCGAGCCTCGTGGACCCGCACACGCCGATGTGTGCGGGGGTTCGAGGGCCGGGGTGCGGCACAGCCGTTCGTTCGGGGCACACCGCGCAGTGCGGTGGAGATTCCCCTCCGAACTCCACAACTTCTCAACCGGTAATACCTGCTGTGCCGACCGCAGCCCGAACAGCATCCGATTCGGGTCCGTCCCAGGTCAACTCGGGTCGGCGACACTTATTGGGGCACCGGCCCGGTCAGGCGCTGCGCGGGGTCAGCACGAAGAGCTGATATCCGGTGTCGTCGGGATGCACGGCGTTGTAGGAGCGCATGGTGAAGAACAGCTGCTCGCCGGAGTCCGGCACGTTCACCACCACGCGGGCGCTGTTGAACACTTCCTCGGTCATATCCGTCGACCACATGGCCTCGAAATGCGGGTTGCCCCGGCAGGTTTCGAGGATCTGCGCGATCCGCTCCGGCGGCACGATGCCGGGCGCGGCCACCCGCATGTAGAACAGCAGCCGGTGCACGATCTCGTACCAGTTGTCGAGCACCCGCGGGGCCTCCGGGGCCGTCATCATCTGCTCGATCACATTGGTCGGCCGGACCGCGCCCTGATCCGCGGGCAGCAGCCATGAAAAGGCTTCCCGGGCGGCCGCATTGGCGGCGAGCACATCGTATTCGGGCACGCGGTGGAAGAACGCCGGGAACGGGAAGGCCTCCAGGTGTTCGAGGTCCTCGTCCTTGAGCGCCGGGGGCCAGGAACCCTTGGCGATGGACGCCGACAGCATGGGCAGCGCGATCGACACCATCTTCTGCAGCATCCAGATGGGCGCGTTGACAGCCGCGCACCAGTCCTCGAGTCGGCTCATCGACAGCGGGCGTTCGCCCTTCTCCAGCTTGCGGTAGAGCGAGAGGCTGACGTACATGCGCCGCGCGACTTCCTCCTGGGTGAGCCCCAGGCCCTCACGCCGGTATCGCATATATCGCCCGAGCATCGGAATCTCGGGCAGGGTGTCCGCCTGACCGAATCTGCCGCCCACTGTGCCGCCAACCTCCTGAGACATTCCCAGGGCGATTATGGCGCACTCAGGCCAGTGCCCTCGCACGGGCCCGCAGCGCCCGCAGCTCCGGGCCGCTGTGGGCGGAGAAGACGGTCACCTCGTCGGCGTGATCGTGGGCCAGCTCACACAGTCGTTCCCAGTTGTGC
Source organism: Nocardia acididurans (assembly GCF_016741815.1). Lineage (GTDB taxonomy): Bacteria > Actinomycetota > Actinomycetes > Mycobacteriales > Mycobacteriaceae > Nocardia > Nocardia acididurans. The sequence continues at coordinate 47,927 of NZ_JAERRJ010000017.1, read as the reverse complement.
CGGCGGGCCTTGCCGTCGGCCGCGGCGAAGGCTTCGAAAGCGGCGACGACCCATGGCCGTTCGATATCGCCGGGGCGGCCGAGCTGACCGAAGTGCGCGTCGCCGGCGTGCAGCAGCCACGAATCACCGGTGCGCACCGCCACTCCCGCGTGACCGCGACTGTGCCCGGCCAGCGGTACCAGCACGATCTCCTCGGGGATGCCGGGCAGGGTGCGCGCACCGGTGAAGCCGAACCAGGTGTCGCCGCCCTCGGCGTGTAGTCGCCAGCGTGGGCCGTGGCGCAGCTGCGGGGTGCGGTAGCGCTGGGTCTCGCCGATGCCGCGCGGGAATTCCATTGCGCGCAGCTCATTTTCGAAGACGTGCACGCGGGCGTTCGGGAAGTCAGCGAGGCCGCCCGCGTGATCGAGGTCCAGGTGGGTGAGCACGATGTCGCGGACGTCGTCGCGGTGGTAGCCGAGCGATTCGACCTGTGCCAGTGCGGATCCCGCGATATCGGGGTCGGGGCGGAAGACGCCGCACCAGGCGCGGCCCAGCCAGGCGGCGGGATCGCGTGCGGCCTGCTGGCCGAGGCCGGTGTCGACCAGGGTCAGTCCGGTGTCGTGTTCGATGAGCAGACAGTGGATCACCAGGTCCATGCCCCACAGCCACTCTCCGCCGAGCGGATCGATTCCGCCGCACTCCAGATGATGGACACGCATGGCAACCCCCTGCACCGGAACCACGCCGCGGGAGCCGAGAAAGTCGCGGCCTCAGCAGTTTTCGGTCTGCGAGGCTCGAACGTCAATGCCGCGGGCCGACACAATCTGGGTGCGGGGCCGCACGAACTCAGGGCGTGAGGCGGGTGACCGTACCCAGAAAACTTGTGGCATACAGGGAGTGGACATCCCAGCCCGGCCCGGAGCCGAAGCGGACGGACGTGGTGAAGGGCAGGCCATTGGCCACCACGCAAGTGCGCGCGGTATCCGGATCGACCCGGACCACCTGGCCGAGCACATTCAGGGCTACATATACCGCACCGTCCGGTCCGACCGTCAGATCGTCGGCGGCGTTCATCGGGCCCGGTCCGGGGATGGTGATGCGCTGCGGCTCCGCGGACAGATCGTCCACGTCGAAGACGGCGAGGGTGCTGGTCGCGTCGAAGGTGGTCGAGACGAACAGCTTTCGCCGTTCCGGATCGTAGGCGAGGCCGTTGGTGGAGGTGAGGCCCGGCGCGGGACGCTGCATCGAGCCGTCGGGCAGGACGCGGGTGAGGGTGGTGTCCGCGCCCATATCGCGACTGACCACGAATCCGCCGTCGGGCAGCTGCGCCAGGCCGTTGGGCATGGTCAGGCCGGTCGCGACGGGGCGGACGGCACCGGTGCTCAGGTCGACGGCCTGAATGGAGCCGTCCGCGAGGCCGGACAGTCCGCTGTTGGCGGTGTTGCCGGAGTTCACGAAAGCCGTTGCGCCGGAGACCACGATGCCGCCGGGCGCTTCGATGTCGGCCACGGTGGAGCGCGCCCCCTCGGCCGTGAGACGCTGCAGCGCGCCGCCGGAACCGCTGAGGCTGATCTCGGACAGCAGCAGGCCGCCGCGGCCGTCGAAGGCGAGGTTCTCCAGGCTGCCGTAGCCGGAGGCGACGGTCGTCTTGGCCCACTGACCGCAGCCGATGAGCCCGGGATCGGCCGTGGCGGGGGCGGTCGCGCCCAGGGCGGCCAGCACGGTCAGTTGTACGGCAGTGATGCCGCCGGTCATTACAGCCCGAAGTCGCACCCCCACAAGCTAATCGTGACGGCTCATGAAATCCATAGCGATTCGGGCAGTGAAAGGCACTGTCGCTCAGACAGTTTGCCGCTACCGGTAGACGCGACTCCGCCGCCGTGTGACGGATCACGTTCGGGCAGGACACCGATGGTGAAGTCTCTCACAGGGAAACTAGCAGTCCGATAACTCCGGAGGGCAAATCCCCCGATGGCGGAGAGATAGCGGAAGGCTATGTGCCACCTTCGAACCAACCGGCTGACCCGCTCGTTCTCCAGATTCAGCGATTGCTGACCGGTCACTACTGCCTGTTACCGGCAGTTCCATAAACAGCCTATTCGGGCATTGTCTCAGACAATGCCTCGACTTTGTGTCGGTCGCTCGCCTAGTTACCGTCGGGTAGCCTCAATCCATCCTGCTAGCGAGCGTAATTCTTCCTACTTACCAGGAGTTCCCCGTGCCACATTCTCGCTTCGAGTCGATCGGGGCTTATCTGCCCTCGAAACGTGTCACCACCGAAGAACTCATCGCGCAATTGCAACAGGCTCCGGGCTTCGATCTCGAGAAGATCACGGGCGTCAAGGAACGACGCATGCGCGATACCACCCCCGCGAGTCACGAGGACTCGTTCGTGCTGGCACTCAAGGCAATCGAAGACGCTTTGTCCAGGTCACAGTACTCGGCTTCGGACCTCGACGTGATCATCTCCACCTCGATCACGCGCAGCAAGGACGGCACCAAGATGTATATGGAGCCCTCCTTCGCGGGCTCCATCGCCCGCGCCATCGGAGCGCGCGCCGATGTCATTCATTTCGATCTGTCCAATGCCTGCGCGGGAATGCTCACCGGCACTTACATTCTCGATCGAATGATCCGGTCGGGCGCCGTGCGACGCGGAATCGTGGTGAGCGGCGAGGCAATTACTCCCATTGCGGAAACCGCCGTCGCCGAAATTACCGAAAAGTATGACCTGCAATTCGCTTCGCTGACCGTCGGCGATTCCGGTGCGGCGGCCATCCTCGACGAATCCGTCGACGAGAACGACCGCATCCACTACGTTGACCTGACCACGGCCTCGGAATACTCGCATCTGTGCCTCGGCATGCCCAGTGACAAGTCGCAGGGCGTCGCGCTCTACACCGACAACCGCAAGATGCACAACGAATCCCGCTTCCTGCTGTGGACCGACACCCAGGGCACCTTCCTGGAGAGCCAGGGCACCACCTTCGCGGACGAGAAGTTCGACTATCTGATCCACCACCAGTTCGGCGCGGGCGCGGTGCCTTTCATCAACGCCATCGCCGCGCGCGAGTTCGGCGTGCCCATGCCGCCGGATCTGAACGTGATCGAGAAGTACGGAAACACCTCCACCACTTCGCATTTCATTGTGCTGCACGATCACCTGAGCCAGCAGAACATCGAAGCAGGATCCAAGATCCTGATGATTCCCGCCGCCTCCGGCGTCGTCGCGGGTTACCTGTCCACCACGATTTCGTCGCTGAAGGTCTGAGGTCTGTCATGGGCGTGCGCATCAAATCCACCGGAACCAGCCGGGCCGGAGACACTTTCAGCATCGTGGAGCTCAGCGCGCGAGCGGCGAAGCAGAGCCTGGAGCGCGCCGGCGTGCGCGCCGACCAGGTCGGCGTGCTGATCAACGCGGGCATCTTCCGCGACTCCAATACCGTGGAACCGGCCGTCTCGGCGCTGATCCAGAAGGCCGCCGGGATCGGGCTGGACTACGAGAAGAACGACCCGCGGTCGTTCTCCTTCGACCTCATGAACGCCGGCGTCGGCGTGCTCAACGCCGTGCAGGTGGGGCAGTCGATCCTGGCGATGGGCGGGGTCGAGCACGTGCTCATCGTGTCGGGTGACACCCACCCGTCGATGCAGCGCGGAGCCGCCGACGACGAATTCCCGTACGCCAGTGCGGGTGCCGCGCTGCTGCTGGAGTACACCGAGGAGCCGGAGGGCTTCGGGCGGGTGCACACGGTGTCCGGCGAAGGCTCCCCCGCCATCGAGTCGTACGTGGACGTCGCGACCATGGGCACCCGCGGCCGGGAGATCATGACCCACCTGCGCGACGCCGACGCCGAGGAGCGGCTGCTCGCGGTGGCCGTCGACGCGGCAAGCGCCGTGCTCGCCGAGAACGAACTCCCCCTGGCCACCACGGCGCTCATCGCGTCCACCCCGACCGCCGGATTCCCCGCGCGGCTGGCCGCCGAACTCGGCATCGCCGCCGACGCGGTGCGGACGCCGGACCTGGCGCAGGGCGATCCGCACACAGCCGCCCTGCCGCTGGCCTACGACCTGGCGGTGCAGGACGAATCGCTGCGCGGGTGCACGCACGTGCTGTTCGTGGCCGCCGGTGCGGGGCCGTCCGCCGCCGCGGTCGTCTACCGGCTCCCGGCCCTCGTCGGAGCGGACGCGTGACCGTCGCGACCTACTGGGGCGCCCTCGACCGCTTCAAGACGGTCGTGGACGCCCATCCGGAGCGGGAGGCGGTGATCTTCCCCGACGGGAAGACCGCCTCCGGGCTCCCGGACTACCGGCACCTCACCTATCGGGAACTCGACGCCTGGTCCGACGCGCTCGCGACCCGGCTCGACACCGAGGGCGTCGGTCGCGGCACCCGCACCATCGTGCTGGTACTGCCCAGCCCGGAGCTGTACGCGATCATGCTGGCGCTGTTGAAGATCGGCGCGGTGCCGGTCGTCATCGACCCGGGCATGGGATTGCGCAAGATGCTCAACTGCCTGCGCGCCGCCAATGCCGAAGCGTTCATCGGCATTCCGCAGGCGCACGCGGCACGGGTGCTGTTCCGCAAGTACTTCCGCGAGGTGCGGATCCCGATCACGGTCGGCCGCCGCTGGTTCTGGAACGGGCCGACCCTGCGCGGGTGGGGGCTGACCAGCGCCAGCTGGGGCACCGTGGCGCTGGGTCCGGCCGCACAGGCCGATTCGGTTCCGCAGCGCATCGGCGCGGCCGTGAAGGGCGTCGCGAATCGCTTCGGCGCACCGGACAACTCGCACACCGGCGCCGCGCACGGTGGGGTGCTGAAGGGCCGGGTGCCCGCGCCCGCCGATGAGCTACTGCTGATCGCCTACACCACGGGCAGCACCGGTCCCGCCAAGGCCGTCGAGATGACGCACGGGAATCTGACCGCGATGGTGGATCAGGTGGACGCGGCACGCAATCGCGTCGCGCCGGGCACCTCGCTGATCACGCTGCCGCTGGTCGGGATCCTCGACATGCTGCTCGGGTCGAGATGTGTACTGCCGCCGCTGATTCCGAGCAAGGTCGGATCCACCGATCCGCTGCACGTGGTGGACGCGGTGAACCGGTTCGGGGTGCGGACCATGTTCGCCTCGCCCGCCGTGCTGATTCCGCTGCTGCGGCATCTGCAGCTGCATCGCACGGAAGTGCCTACGCTGCACAGCATCTACTCCGGTGGCGCGCCGGTGCCCGACTGGTGCATCGCGGGGCTGCGCACGGTGCTGGCCGCCGACGCCGAGGTGCACGCCGGATACGGCTCCACCGAAGCGCTGCCCATGTCGACCATCGAATCGCGGGAACTGCTGGGCGGATTGGTCGAGCGGGCGCATCGCGGCGAAGGCACCTGCATCGGTCGTCCCGCCGAGGGCGTGCGGGCGCGGCTGGTCGCCATCACCGATGACGCGCTGCCGACCTGGGCCGAGGTCGAGGCCCGCGCCGGGGAACTGAACGCTACGCGCGGCATCGGTGAACTGGTCGTCGCCGGGCCGAATGTGAGCACCCGCTATTACTGGCCGCACGAGGCCAATCGGGCGGGCAAGATCGTCGACGGCGACACCGTGTGGCACCGCACCGGCGACCTGGCCTGGATCGACGACGAGGGCCGGATCTGGTTCTGCGGGCGCAAGAGTCAGCGCGTGCACGCCGCCGACGGTCCCATGTTCTCCGTGCAGGTCGAGCAGGTGTTCAATGTGCTCGACGGCGTGGCGCGCACCGCCCTGGTGGGCGTCGACGCGAAGGGCGCGCAGGAGCCGGTGCTGTGCGTGGAGACCGAGGCGGGCGTGGACCGGGGCGCGCTCAGCGCCGTACTGCGCCGGCGGGCGGGCGAATTCGCCGTCACCGCAAAGGTTTCCAGATTCCTGTTCCATCCCGGTTTCCCGGTGGACATCCGACACAATGCCAAGATCGGCCGCGAACAACTCGCGGTCTGGGCGGCAGAGCAGATCGGAGCGGAGAAATGAAGGTACTGGCACTGCGGGCGGTCCCGGTGTTCGGCTGGCTCTACATCGCGGTCGGCGTGATCGCGATCCTCACCGACCGCGCACCCGCCAACCGGCTGCTGCGCGCGGCCTTCTGGATCGACGTCTTCCTCAGTGTCGTCGTGCACGCGGCGCAGATCCCGGCCGCCCTGCGCGCGTCGAAGGGCAGCGATCGGTCCGCGGTCGAAACCGCGGTCATGACACAGATCTTCGGACTCACCTGGTGGAAGACACAGGAGGCGGCATGAAGGCACTGGTGACGGGAGCGTCGGGGTTTCTGGGCGGCGCGCTGGTGCGCCGCCTGGTGCGCGACGGGGACTACCAGGTCGCGATTCTGGCGCGGCCGACCAGCAATCTGCGTGACCTCGCCGAGGTGATCGATCAGGTGGAGGTCATCCACGGCGATCTCACCGACGCGGTGTCGCTGCAGCGCGCCACCAAGGGCGTGGACGTGGTGTTCCACAGCGCCGCCCGGGTGGACGAGCGCGGCACCCGCGCGCAGTTCGTGGCCGAGAACATCACGGCCACAGAGCAATTGCTGCGGGCCGCGCGCGCCAACGGGGCGCGCCGGTTCGTGTTCATCTCCAGCCCCAGCGCGCTCATGGATCGCGACGGCGGCGACCAGGTGAACGTGAACGAGTCGCTGCCCTATCCGACGCGGTATCTGAACCTCTACTCGGAGACCAAGGCCGCCGCCGAGCGCGCCGTATTGGCTTCGAACACAGCGGAATTCACCACCTGCGCCTTGCGTCCGCGCGCCATCTGGGGCGCGGGCGACCGGTCCGGGCCGATCGTGCGGCTGCTCAGCCGCGCCGCCGCGGGCGCACTGCCGGATCTGTCGTTCGGCAAGCAGGTGTACGCCTCGCTGTGCCATGTCGACAATATCGTCGAAGCCTGCGTGAGAGCCGCCGCCTCCGAGAACGTCGGCGGCAAGGCGTATTTCATCGCCGACGCCGAGCAGACCGATGTGTGGGGCTTCCTCGGCGAGGTGGCGGGCGGGCTCGGATACGCGCCGCCGTCCCGGCAGCCGAATCCGAAGGTCGTGAACGCGGCCGTCGCGCTCATCGAAACCATCTGGCGCATCCCGTATGTCGCCACCCGCTGGTCGCCGCCGCTGTCGCGGTACGTGGTGGCGCTCATGACCCGCACCGCCACCTACGACACGACCGCCGCCGCACGCGATTTCGGCTACGCGCCGATCGTGGACCGCGCCACCGGGCTCACCTCGTTCCTGGCCTGGCTCGAAACCCAGGGCGGGGTCGTCGAATTGACCAAGGACATCCGGTAGGCCGCTACCGGGCTCATCGCGCGAGCCCGGTACCTGCCGCCCCCACGCCGCAGAGGACGCCATGACCTTCCGCCGACCCATCACCCCGACCGAGCTCATCTATTTCCCCATGCGGGATCTGGCTCCGCCGTTCCTCATGCAGATGGCCTTCGCGGGTGACGGCCGGATCGACCCCGAGGCCCTGCGCCGGGCGGTAGCCGTTGCGGCGGAAGCCAATCCGGGCGCACGCCTGGTGCGGGACGGCAAATACTGGGTGGACAGCGGGGTCGCACCCAGCGTGCGGGTGCTCCCGCATGCCCTGCAGTACCCCGCGCTGGAGGCGGATCCGGTGCTCACCAGCCCGATCGGCCCCACCCCGGAGTCCACGGTGGAGGTGCTGCTGCTCACCGCCGACCCGGTCACCGTCGTCTTCCGTATCTTCCACGGTGTCATGGACGGTATGGGCGCGGTCATGTTCGCCACCGACGTGTTCCGGGCGCTGCGCGGCCAGACCCCGATCGGCGCGGACGAACCCGTCGCCGACGCCGAACTGGTGGACCGGGTCGGCGCGCCCGGCCGCCCCACCCTCATGCAGCCGCGCTTCCGCGCCGCCGTCGGCCACGGCCGCCAGGATCCGGGCGAACCGCGACACCTGCTGCGCCACCGCACCATTCACGCCACCGGCCGCAATGCGCTGGAGCGGGTCGCCGCCATCCTGGCTTCGGAGGGCGGCCCGATCTCGCGCATCATGATCCCGGTCGACCTGCGCCGTCACCTGCCCGGCCTGCGCTCCACCGGCAATCTCGCCCTCCCCCTGTTCGTCGACGCCACCCCGGGTATGACCTGGCAGCAGATCCGCGACATCAAACGCGCCGGCCTGGACGAGGGCCGCGAACTCAACCAGATGGACAACAGCGGTCTCACCAAGCTGCCGCCCGCCGTCGGCCGCACGCTGGCCCGCACCCTCAATGTGCTGGGCGCCCGCCTGGGCCGAAACCTGGCCTCCGCCACCGTCTCCCACATGGGCCGCTACGACCTCGACGACCTCGCCGTCCCCGGCTGGCAGCCCACCTCGGTCCGCATGCTCCCCCAGCACAGCGTCGCCATGCCCCTGCTGTTCGCCCTCACCGAAGGCGGCGGCCGCACCGAACTCACCGTCTCCGCCCGCAGCGGCCGCGGCATCCCGCAACGCCTCGACGCCCTCCTCGACCGAATCGTCACCACGCTGGAAGCGGAACTGCCGCAACCCGACCACACCCCGGCCACCGCGAAACCAAGCCTCCCCCATCCGGATTCGGTAGCGCCGTAACGCTCCGCAGACAACGATCAGAGGTCGCACTATGAAGGTTTGGGCAGGGCTGGTCGTGGCGCGGCCGAAACTGGTGCTGGTGGCGGCCGTGCTGTTCGCGCTCGCGTGCGGCCTGTTCGCGACCGGGCTCGCGGAGAAGGTGAGCGCGGCCGGATTCACCGATCCGGCAAGCGAATCCAGTGCGGTGGACGCGTGGGTGAAAGAACAGTTCGGGCCGCAGAATCCGGATGTCATCGCGATCTACACCGCGCCCGAGGGGCAGACGCTCGACGATATCGGGGCGCGGGTGCAGGAGTCGGTGGGGCGGATCGATCCCGGTCTGCTCGACCGGCCGGTCGAAACCTATTGGAACAGTGCGCGCAAGCAGTACCTGCGGTCGGCCGATGGGCGCCACGCCGTGGCCGTGGTGTTCGCGGCCGGGGACGACAACCGGCGGATCGCGGTGTTCCCGGAAATCGAGGAGTCGCTGCGGGTTCCGGGCATCGAGACCGAGCTGACCGGATACAGCGCGCTGGCCGACGACATCAGCGCACAATCGCGGCGCGATCTGATCATCGCGGAGTCCATTTCCATTCCGCTCACCGCCATCGTGCTGGTGCTGGTGTTCGGCGGGGTGGTGGCCGCCGCGCTGCCGGTGGCGGTGGGCACGCTCGCCGTGATCGGAGCGCTGGGCGCGGTCGGGATCATCGCGCGGTTCACCGAGGTCAGCATTTTCGCCATGAACGTGGTGTCGCTGCTGGGGCTCGGATTGGCCATCGACTACGGGCTTTTCGTGGTGGGACGGTTCCGGGAGGAACTGGGCCGGGCCCGCGGCGGTGAACTCGGAGACGGCAGTGGCGGCTCCGGCCGCGACAGCCGAATCGGTGCCGACGCGGGCACCCGACGCGGCGACCCACTCGACGAGGGCGACAGCGCCGGCTCCGGGCGCGACCCCGATGTCGGCGCCGCGGTTGTCCGCACGCTGCAAACCGCCGGTCGCACCGTGCTGTTCTCGGCCCTGCTGCTCATGTGCGCGTTCGCGGGCACGCTGGTGTTCCCGCAGTCGGTGCTGCGGTCACTCGGGTACGGGGCGATGGCGGCGGTCGGGCTCGCGGCGCTGCTGTCGGTGACGGTGCTCCCGGCCGCGCTCGCGCTGCTGGGGACGCGGATCGGCAAGTGGAGCTGGCGGGCGGATGCCTTCGAACGCTCCGAGGAACGGGCGCAACGGTTCTGGGGCCGCGTGGTCACGGCCGTCATGAAGCGGCCGGGGACGGTGGCCATCGCGGTCGGCGCACTGCTGCTGGTGCTCGCCGCCCCGCTGACCGGAGTGCGGCTCGGCGACATCGACCACACCGCGCTCCCCGCGGGCAATGAAACCCGGCTCGCGACAGAGGAATTGGCGGCCGAGTTCCCCGCCGCGAACAGCGGCGCGACCGTCGTGCTGCGTGGAATCGACGGCGCGGCGCCGCGCTCCGCCGCTGTCAGCACGGCGCTGCGCGAGATCAGTGCCGTGCACGGCGTGCGCCAGGCCGTCCAGATCGGGACGAAGGACAATGCGGCGGTGATTCACGCCGCGCTGGCCGCGCCCGATCGGTCGCCGGACGCGCAGGAGATCGTGAAAGACCTTCGGGCCCTGGAGATCGACGGTGCGACGGTGCGGGTGGGCGGGCAGAGCGCCGCCACCGCCGACAGCGTCACGGCCGTGCTGGCGAAGCTGCCGCTCATGATCGTGGTCATGGTGGCGGTGACGCTGCTGATGCTGGCCCTGGCCTTCCGGTCGATCATCCTGCCGGTGAAGGCGGTGCTCATGGCCTTCCTCAGCCTGGCGGCCACCTTCGGCGTGCTGACCTGGATCTTCAGTGACGGGCATCTGGCCGGTGTGCTGGGTGTCAGCGTCGGTCCGCTCTCCGCCGGGATGATGGTGCTGATCATCGCCGTGGTGTTCGGCCTGTCGACCGATTACGAGGTGTTCCTGCTGTCGCGCATGGTGGAGGCGCACGAGGCCGGAGCCGATACCGAGGAGTCGGTCCGCATCGGCACGGTGCAGACGGCACGTGTAATCACCGCCGCGGCAACGCTGCTCGTGCTCATCACCGGCGCGTTCGCCCTCTCCCCGCTGACGCCCATGCGCTTCCTGGGCCTCGGCATGGTGATCGCGCTGGTCATCGACGCCACCCTGGTCCGCATGCTGCTCGTGCCCGCCCTGGTGAAACTCATGGGCGAGGCGAACTGGTGGACGCCGGGTCGGCGCACTCGCACGGCCGCTCTCGCCTCCGGCTACTCCGAGGAACCCGCCAAAACCTTCTGACGAGCACTGTCGCGCGCCACGCTCCAGCTCAGCACCAGCGCCGCCACCAGGAAACTCGCGCCCGCGTAGTAGCAGACCTGCGGCACGCCGAGCGTGTCGTCACCCATCACCAGGTACAGCGTCACGTTGATCAGCCAGTGCCCGATGGTGGCCGTCACCACCCGCTGCACGAAACTCCCGTTGGCCAGATATCCCAGCACCACCGCGAACCCCATGGCCGCCACCAGAAACGACCCCGCCACCACCGGCCCCATGGTGAACGCCCGCACATGCCACAGCGCCCAGATCAACCCGGTGACGCCGACGGCCACCAGCCGCCCGTACCGAAACTCCAAGGCGGGCTGCAGGAATCCGCGCCAGCCGACCTCCTCCCCCGCCGCCCCCACCAGCTGGAACACCAGAAATACCAGGAACGGGATCTCCCCCACCGCACGCGGCCCGACCAGTGTCATCCCCCCGAGCACCGCCGCCATCGCCACCAGCACCCCGAGCAACGCCACCACCCCCACCAGGGTCGCCACATCCGCCCCGACCACCCGCCACGGCACCGCCGCGGTGACCACCCCCCGAATCCGGTTCCCGCACACCACCACAACGACGGCCACCGCTACCGCCGGCCCGAACTGCGCCAGCGACAAGGCCGCCGCATCCAGCCCCACCCGCTCCTGCACCCCCAGCAGCACCCCCGAAACAACCACCGCGAGCACGACATACGCCGCAACAGCTCCCCACCCACAACCCGCACCGCGTATCCGACGTGTCACAGCCACCCCCCGATCTTCGCACCGCCGACCGACAGCCGGGTGGGGCTCCGAAGGCTCCCCGGCGTGTCCGCACCGGGGAGTCCCGCGCCCACCGCCACCGCCCGGGAACCCTTGCCGCACTGGACCTTGCCGAAGCGCCCGAGAGGGGGCGTGCTGGAAGGCCGCCGTGCGGAGAGCGGGCGGGGGCAACGGCGCGATACGCCAGGGGCTGTTCGCATAAGCCCCCGGCATCAGGGCACGAGCCCTGCGCCGAGCCGCTCGAAACACCAGGCGCTACTGAGGATGACAGCGCGATTTCGCGAGCGACCCTTGAGGCGACATCACGGGTTGAAGCTCACTAGGTTGCGCGAGCAGCGAGAACGGCGTCGTAGAGCTCTTTTCGCGACACCCCGGTGGCGGCGGCGACCTCGCCGCACGCGTCCTTGAGCCGCAGCCCCTTGCCGACCAACTCTTCCACCCGGTCCACCAGATCCTCCGGATCAGCGGAAACCGGTTGCGCGCCTTCGAGAACCACGGTGATCTCGCCGCGCGCACCGTCCACCGCCCAGGCCGCCAGCTCGGCCAATGTCCCGCGCACGACCTCCTCGTAGGTCTTGGTCAGCTCACGACACACCGCCGCCCGGCGCTCGGCTCCGAGCACCTCCACCGCGTCCGCGAGACAGTCGGCGAGACGGTGCGGCGCTTCGAAGAAGACGCAGGCGCGAGGTTCGGCCGCGAGGGTGCGCAGCCATTCCTTGCGCTGCCCGGACTTGCGCGGCGGAAATCCGTCGAAGCAGAACCGTTCGACAGGCAGGCCGGAGAGAGCGAGCGCGGTGGTGACGGCGGACGGGCCGGGGAGACAGGTGATCGGCAGATCACGGCCGACACACGCGGCCACCATGCGATATCCGGGGTCGCTGACCGAAGGCATGCCCGCATCGGTCACGAGCAGCACCGTGCGGCCGTTCTCGATCTCCTCCAGCAGCATCGGGATTCGCGCGGTCTCCACATGGTCGTAGAAGCTCACCACCCGCCCGCTGATCTCCACCTCGAGCGCCTTGGCGAGCGAGCGCGTGCGCCGGGTGTCCTCGGCCGCGACGACGTCCGCCGACGCCAGAGCGTCCCGCAGCCGCTGCGACGCGTCCCCGATATCGCCCATGGGCGTAGCGGCCAGCACCAGTCGGCCCGCCGCACTCGGTTCCGCGCTCATCGCACTCCCATTCCTCGCTCGACGATCGGGTCGTTCGACATTCGGCCCAGCAAAAACCATACGGCCGCAGCCGCATCACCCCACACGCGGACTTGGCGAGGGTGGCCTGGCCCCCTCCACGCTCCTATCGGCTTGTCGGGTGATGGTCCGGCCCGAGCGCACCACCCCGAGCGTTTCACACCTGTCCTTCCGTGGTTTTCGGGTCGGCATTGTGGATCGGGCCGGGAACGGTGTGGTCCGCATGGGACAAGGCCGGGCACCGACGGCGTGTGCCGACGACTCACCGGGGCGCGACTCGCGGGTGGGGGACCGCATACGATCGGGGGCGTGACCCAGGTGACCGACGTGCGACCGCCAGCTATGGAGGCGGGGGTGGCGATGTCCAGTCCGGCGCCGTTGCGTCCCTCGCCCGAGTACGGGCCGACGGATTGGGCCCGGGGGTGGGCGGTCACGCTGTTCCTGACGGCGATCGCCGCGCTCACGCGGTTCATCAATCTGCAGTATCCGACGGATGCGCGGACACCGGTGTTCGACGAGAAGCATTACGCGCCGCAGGGGTGGCAGGCGCTCACCAACGGCGGGGCCGAGGACAATCCGGCGTACGGGCTGGTGGTGCATCCGCCGGTCGGCAAGCACATGATCGCCCTCGGGGAGGCGATCTTCGGGTACACGCCGTGGGGGTGGCGGTTCACGGCGGCGGTGTCGGGAACCATCCTGGTACTGCTGGTGATTCGCATCGTGCGCCGGATGACGCGGTCCACGCTGATCGGCGCGTTCGCGGGGATCCTGCTCATCGCGGACGGGCTCACCTTCGTCTCGTCGCGGCTCGGGATGCTGGACATCTTCCAAGCCCTGTTCGTCACAGCGGCTTTCGGCTGTCTCATCGTGGATCGCGACGAGATGCGAAGTCGCATGGCCAGAGTCGAGGCCGAGGGCAGACTTGACGACAGCGAGTTCGGGCCGCGGTTCGGGGTGCGCTGGTGGCGGTTCGGGGCGGGCATCATGCTCGGGCTGGCCTGCGGCGTGAAATGGTCGGGGCTGTACTACGTGGCCGCGTTCGCGCTGCTGAGCCTGGCCTTCGATCTGGCGGCACGGCGCGGATACCGGGTGCGGCGGCCGTGGGCGGGGGTCGCGGTCCGCGATCTGATCCCCACCGGATACGCGCTCGTGGTGATTCCGTTCCTGGTGTACATGGGCAGTTTCTGGGCGTGGTTCGCCGGGGAGACCAGTTACGACCGGTATTCGGTGGGCGTGCGCGTCGGTGAGGGCGGCATGTTCGCGTGGGTGCCGTCGGCGCTGCGCTCGCTGTGGTTCTACGGCGGCGAGGTGCTCACCTTCCACGAGGGGCTCACCAATTCGGCGGGCAATCACCATCCGTGGGAATCGAAGCCGTGGACGTGGCCGATGGGGCTGCGGCCGATGCTCTACTACTACGCCGACTCCAATGTGACCGGCTGCGGGCAGGGCCAGTGCGTGCGCGCGGTCATGCTGATCGGCACGCCCGCCATCTGGTGGGTGGCCTTCCCCATGCTGGCGTGGGCGCTGTGGCGCACGGTGGTGCGCCGCGACTGGCGGTACGCGGCGGTGCTGGTCGCGTACTCGGCGGGCCTGCTGCCGTGGTTCCTGTCGCTGGACCGGCAGATGTACTACTTCTACGCGGTGCCGCTGGCCCCGTTCCTGGTGATGGGCGTGGCGCTCGCGCTCGGCGACATCCTCGGGCACGCGCCACCCAGCGGGCGGCGACTAACGGGCATTCCGGGGCTGCAGAACTTCACGCCGCCGAGTGAGCGGCAGGGGCTCGGGCTGCTACTGGTCTGCCTGTATCTGGGCCTGGTGATCGCCAACTTCATCTGGTTGTGGCCGATTCTCACGGGCATGTCGATCACACCCGCCGACTGGCACGACCACCTCTGGCTGCCCAGCTGGAGATAGGCCCCGCACCGGAGGGACTCAGGGCGTCGGAGTCGTCTCGCCGAGCGCCGCGCGCAGGTAGCGCAGCGCCGCCTCGTCGTCCAGGCCGAGTCGCCGGATGACCGCGACGTATTCGGTGGCGGCCCGCCCCGCCACGTCCCGGGTGGGATCGCCGGAGGAGGCGATGAAGGACCCTAGTCGCCCCCGGGTTTCCAGGACGCCGTCCTGTTCCAGCTCCCGGTAGGCCCGCGCCACCGTATTGGGCGCGAGTTTGAGTTGCGCCGCAAGGGCGCGCACCGTGGGGATCTTCGTCCCGGCGGCCAGTTCACCCGACCTCACCCGGGCCACGACGCCCTGACGCAGCTGCTCGTACGGTGGGACCGCCGAGTGATGGTCAACCGGGATGTCCAGCATGGCTTTTCACACCTCGTCACGCGCGAGCGGGCAGGACATGCAGCGCGGACCGCCTCGGCCGGAACCCAATTCGGATCCGGGGATGGGCAGCACCTCGATTCCGGCGTCGGTGAGCCGCGCGTTGGTCATTTCATTGCGTTCGTAGGCCACGACGACGCCGGGGGCCACCGCGAGGGTGTTGTTGCCGTCGTCCCACTGTTCTCGTTCGGCGGTGACACCGTCCAAGCCGGTATCGACGACCCGCAGTTTCCCGATCCCCATGGCCTCGGCCGCCGCCTTCAGGAAGGGATCGGGTCCGGCGATGTGCACGCCGGTGTCTTCTTTTCGAATGGTGAAGGCGCACAGGGAGTCCTGTACCGCCGGGTACATGACGACCGCGTCCACGTCGACCATGGTGCACACGGTGTCCAGATGCATGGTGGCACGCATCTGCGCGATCGGCACCACCAGCACGGTGTGCGCCAGATCGTCCTCGAACAGGCTGCGCGCCAAGGCTTCCGCGCCGGCCGGTGTGGTGCGCTCGCCGACGCCGATGGCCACCACACCCTTGGCGAGCAGCAGCACGTCACCGCCCTCGATGGGCGCGGTGTGCGATTCGTAGGCGCGCCGCACCCGCAGGAACCGTGGATGGAAGGCGTAGATCAGATCGGTCAGCGAGGTCTCACGCTGCCGGGCGGGCATGGCCAGCGAGGTGATGGCGAACCGATTACCCACCCACAGTGAGGAATCGCGGGTGAACAGCAGATTGGGCAGCGGGTCGATGACGAAGTCGTGCCCGTGGTGCATGCGCCGCACCAGCGAGGTGGCGTCCGGCCCGAAGGGTAGCTCGTCGAAGGTCATCCCCGTCATGAGGATGTCGGCGAGGTCGGGTGCGGGCACCGTGCGCAGGTAGGCGGCCAGCTCGTCGGCCAGGGTGTGCCCGAGGCGGCGCGCGTCCACCGCACCGGAGATGCCCTGGATCCGCGCGGCCCCGCTCACCCGCAGGGTTTCGGCGAGCAGATCGGCCAGCAGCAACACTTCGACGCCACGACTCCGCAACACCTCGGCGAAGGTGTCGTGCTCCTGCTGGGCGCGCTCCACCCAGGGGATGCCGTCGAACAGCAGTTGATCGTTGTTGCGAGGCGTGAGCCGGCGCAGTTCGTCGCCGGGCCGGTGCAGAAGCACCGTGCGCAGTGCGCCGACCTCCGAGGTCACGGAAAACGGTCGCGCCGGGGGTGCGGCCTCGGTTCCCATAACCTGACGGTAGTTCCCCACAGCAAAGATGGCATGCAATTCGCGCCGGGGAAAAACCTTCAGTAATGTTCAGGTATGGAGCACGTGTCCTGGCAGGCCAAGGAGCTGACCCCCGGTCAGCTGGCCCAACGCGCCGGAGTTTCGGTGTCCGCCTTGCATTTCTACGAACGTGAGGGCCTCATCACAGCCCGACGAACCAGTGGCAACCAGCGCCGCTACCCCCGGGAAACCCTGCGCCGGGTCGCCTTCATCCGCATCTCACAGCGTGTCGGGATTCCGCTCGCCGAGATCCGCAAGGCGCTGGACAACCTGCCGGACGGCCGCACCCCCACCCGGCGCGACTGGGAGAACCTGTCCACCATGTGGCGGGAGGATCTGGACGAGCGCATCGAACAGCTGATCGCCTTGCGCGACAACCTGTCCGGGTGCATCGGCTGCGGCTGCCTGTCGCTGGGCAGCTGCAAGATCGTCAATATTCACGATCATCTGGGCGACGAGGGACCGGGCGCGCGCACCCTCGACGTGTACGCGGCCAAGAACTGCGCCAAACCCGAGGACAAGGGGTGCGCGCCCGAGGCGGCGGGCGCGGCTAGCGCTGCTCCTCCGGCAGGAAGGTCGTGAACAGCGCGTTGGCCCGGCGCATCACGAATTCGTAGGGCCAGGCGAACTTTCGCGCCCACCAGTAGCCGAAGCGGATGTCGAACTGGGTGTGCACCAGGTAGGTGCCCTTCTCGACCCCGCGCACGATGATGTCGGCGACCTGCTCGGGCTTGCGCGCGTGCTTGCGGAATCGCTTGATCCAGTACTGGATTCGCGGATCGTCACGATCCGCGCCGACGATGTCGACCGAGTGCACCAGCGGGGTGTCCACCGCGCCGGGCACCACCAGGTGCACCTTGATGCCGTGCCGTTCCAGATCGAAGCGCAGCACATCGGAGACGCCGCGCAGACCGAACTTGCTGGCCGAGTACGCGGCATGCCAGGGCAGGGCGAGCAGACCGGCGGCCGAGGACACATTCACCAGTGCCCCACCGCGTTTCGCGTGCACCATGGGCGGGATGAAGTTCTCGATGACGTGGATCGGGCCCATGAGGTTGACGTCCACCATCTTCTTCCAATGGCGGTGTTCGAGGTTCTCGACGGTGCCCCAGGTGGAGACGCCGGCGATGTTCATGACCACGTCGAGCGAGCCGAGTTGATCGTGCACGCGCTTGGCGAACGCGGTCACCGCGTCGTAATCGCTGATGTCGAGGGCCTCGTAGAGGTCGACCGTGCCGCCTTCGGCGCGCACGAGACCGACCGTCTCGTCCAGGCCCTCGGCGTTCACGTCCGTGAGGACCAGGGGCGCGCCCTTGCGGGACGACGCCAGTGCGGTGGCACGGCCGATACCGCTGGCAGCGCCGGTTATCAGTGTTTTCTTGCCGTTAAGGCTGCGACCGCCCACCCGAATCCATCCTCAAATTGACAGCAGTGTCAGCGCGCACGCTACTACACGAACATTGGTGTTCGCGAGTCGGGTAAATACCCGACACGCCCCTATTTTCCTTGGGTTTCAGCGGAAAACCACCCCGGCGATTCAGGGGGCGGCGGCCCGGCCGGTACCGGGCAGATCGAGGTCGAGCGCAATGCGCCCGGACGCCAGATGCGTCTCCACCTCGTCGGCCGGCATGGGGCGCGCGATCAGGAAGCCCTGGGCGCGATAGCAGCCGAGCGCGACCAGGGTGCGAGCGGCGACCGTGGTCTCCACGCCCTCACCGACCACCCCCAGGCCGAACGAGCCCGCCAGGCCCACAATGGATTTCACGATCGCGAGATCATCGGCGCTGGCGCCGAGACGCTGCACGAAACCACGGTCGATCTTCACCGCGTCCACGGGTAGCGCCTTGAGATGCGACAGCGAGGAATATCCGGTGCCGAAATCGTCGATGGCGATCTGCACGCCCATGCGCTTGAGGCCGCGCAGCGTCACCTGCGTTCTGGCCAGATCCTGCACCACCACATGCTCGGTGATCTCCAGGCAGACCGAGGAGCCGTCGATGCCGAACCGGCGCAGTATGCCCTCCATGGTCTCCACGAAATCCAGCGAAACCAGCTGCACCGGAGACACATTGATGCGGATCACCACATTCGAGGCCAGACCGCGACGCCGCCAGGAGGCGAACTGCTCACACGCCGAGCGGATCACCCAGCGGCCGAGTTCACCGGCGAGGTTGGTGGCCTCCGCGACGCCCACGAACGCGCCGGGCGGTAGCAGCCCGCGGGTGGGATGCTGCCAGCGCACCAGGGCCTCCAGCGCGACCAGGCGACCGGTGCGCAGGTCCACCTCGGGCTGATAGTGCAGCAGCAGCGAGCCGTCGGAGACCGCGCCGCGCAGGTTCAGCTCGACATCGTCCTGCAGTTCGAACTGGGCGCGCATGGCGTCGGTGAAGACCGCGACGCCGTTGCCGCCGCTGGATTTGGCCGAGAGCAGGGCGTGGTCGGCGCGGCGCAGCACGTCGGCGACCGTGGTCTCGCCCGGGATGCCCACCGCCACACCGACACTCGCGCCACGGCTGACGGTTTCGCCGCCGACGGTGACGCGGCGGCCGATGAGGCGCTGGATGCGGGTGGCCTCCAGGTCGGCGGCCCCGGCGTCCATGGGTTTGGACGGGACGATGACGAATTCGTCGCCGCCCAGGCGGGCGATCATGTCGCCGCGGTCCAGGTTCTCGCGCAGGCGGGTGGCAAGGGTGCGGATGAAATTGTCCCCGGCGGTGTGGCCGAGGAAATCGTTGAGCGCCTTGAGCCGATCGAGGTCGAGGAAGAAGGCCGCCACCGGTCCGGGGTTGCCGGGCCGCAGCCGCTCCTCCATATGTTCGAGTAAGGCGCGCCGGTTGGCGAGGCCGGTGAGATCGTCGTGCATGGCGATGTAGCGCAGCCGCTCCTCGGCCACCACGCGCGCCTGCAGCTGGGCCAGCAGGGCGGCAATCGCCTTGAGCACGTTGAGCTCCCGGGTGCTCCACTCGCGGTCGCCCTCTTTGACGAAGCCGAGGACGCCGGTCGGCTCGCCGCGCGACACCAGCGGGACGGCGGCGGCCGACACCGACTGGATGCCCGTGGACTGGGCGATCAGCTTCTGATAATCGTCGAACTCCGGGCGCGGCCGGATGATCATCGGCTCGGTGGAGTGCTCCATCATGGCGAAGACCGAGTTGGTCTCGTCGAAGTAGGCCACCCGCAGCGGGTCGGTGTCGTTGCCGCCGGTGCGATGCGGCCACTCCGCGATGAGCACCGAGGCGCGGCGCTCATGGTCGGTATGTCGGAGGAAGCTGAAATCTACGTCGAAGTGCTCCACCAGCCAGGAGAGCACGCGCTCACTCGCCGCCACCATCGTGGTGGCGTCGACGGCCATCAACTCCGAGGCGACCTGGGTCACCAGTGAGTCGAGCGTTCGCCGAGGCACTTTGTCTCCGATCGCACTAACCGCGGGTTTCCGCGTCCGGAACCGGAAGTCGCCTGCTGCGAACCGTGACCTCCGCCGCATAGCCAAGGCGGAGTACCAATGCCACAGTTTCGTGCCCAGGCACTCCCAACAAGTCCAGGAAGCGGCCCTGAAGTGACGTTAGTGTATCGGCGAACTCCGGGGAAACAGTATGCAGCTCCTCGGCCCGTCGGGCGTACAGGAACACGGGCGAAACCGGCTGGACGGCCAGCCCGTGCCGCTGCGCCCGCGCCCAAACCCGTTGCAGCGCCTCCCCCGCCCGCGCGTAAGCGACCAGCTCATAAGGGTCGGCGGGCGGTGGCGCCGCGAAAGTCACCACCGCGACAGCCGACCCCGATCTGACCTGATCCTCGGTATGTCTCCCCAACGCCGTACCTCCCGCCCAGGACCGAATCTCGCCCATCACATCGGCGCGCCGCGCGATCTCCAGCACCGCCGCCTCCCCCGGAGCCAATTCCAGGGTCCGCACGTCCAGCCCCGTCCGCAGGTCGTCCCCCGGCCCTCTGAGCTCCGCGAACATCTCCTGATGCAATCGCGGCGTCAGACACCGGATGCGCTCCGCCTCCCCGAGTATCCCTGCGGCGGAATCGATCTCAGCCCTGCCGGTGATCCACCGCAGCCCGCCGCCGCCCTCGATGGCCGCCGCGGCCAGGGTGTCGAGCACCTCCGCCGGAATCGGGTCGCCGGTCCCGAGCCGCCGATTGGTGTGCCGCGCCAGCACCGACGAATAGTCCCGCGCCAGAACGGAATCCGTACAGTTGCCGAGCTGCACCTCCGCCGTCAGCAGCGCCGCGCCGCCCACCCGCAGGCCGCTCTCCGCACCGCCGCGCAGTGCGTCGGGCCGCGACACCGGCGCGTCGTCGAGTACACCGGGAGCGGCGGACGCGACCGGGTTCCAGGGTGTCGCCCCACCGAGCCGCACCTGCGGTCCGGACTTCGGCGGAATCCACACCGCACCGCCGTCGGGGCCCTGCCACAGGTCAGCGGGCAGCCAGGGCATGGTCCGGCCCCGCTGCGCCGAGACGACGCCCTCGAGGGGAGGCCAGGGCGCGGTACCGCCGTGGGGTCCGCGCGGCGGGGTGTCCGGTGCGGGGTCACCGGGTGGTTCACGCAGCAGAACCTCTGCGCGCACGCGTGATTCCTCGGGGAGACCCTGGCCCACGCCCGCGCCGCGGGGGCGGAAGCGGTCGGCGCGGGGCATGCCCTCGGAGCCGATGCCGGCGCGGGGGCGCAGTTCGGCGGGGCCGAGCAGGCCGAGGGCGGCGGCGGCTACGCGGGCGTTGTACCAGGCCGCGCCGAGTGCGAGCGCGCTGCCGCGGAAGCCGATGTCCATGGCGGAGGAGCGTTCGGAGGCGAGGGAGATCGTGATGCTGTGGGTGTCGGCGCGCAGGGTCCACGGTTGGGCGTTGCCGCCGGAGGGGGCGAGCTGGGCGCAGTGGAGTACGGCGGCGATATCGGTCGCGCGGGTGCGCTCCGCCGAGCCGGGCGCTCCGGAGACTGCGTCGATCGAGGCGGGTTGTTCGGGCGGCCAGGTCTTTTCGGGGGCGGCCATGGGTTCGGTGAGGTCGTCGAGGCAGTCCTCGAGATCCATGCGGGTGCGGCCCGACGGGAGGGGTTTGGCGAGGCCGATGCGGCGGACGGCGGCTGCCACGGAGGCGCCGCCGAGTTGGACGTCGCCGCCGAGTTGGGGCCAGCTGTTCAGGGTTTCGCCGATTTCGACCATGCTGGCGGCGAGGCGGGTGGAGAGTTTGCGGCCGTCCAGGATGCGGATGACGTGGGGGGCCTTGTCGCGGGTGGAGAGGCCGCGGAGATCGGCGGTGGTGGTGCCGCCGAGCAGGCCGTGGAAGGGGAGGCGGGCGGGGTCGAGGTCGAAGCGTTCGATGTCGAGCAGGCCGCGGTCGCTGGATTGCATGATCAGCGGGAGGCGGTGGCGGCGGGCGGCTTCGCGGACGGCGAGTTTCACGTCCAGGGAGTCGCACTCCTCGACCACGAGGGTCAGGCCGTCGAGGAAGGCGTCCATGCTCGCCTCGCCGAGGGGGGCGGTGACGATCTCGACCGGGAGGTACGGGTCGAGTTCGGCGATGCGCCGGGCGGTGACCACGGCCTTGTTCACGCCGATGTCGAACAGCGTGCCGGGGACGCGGTTGAGGTTGGTGAGTTCGAGGGTGTCGAAGTCGGCGAGCCGTAGTCGGCCGCAGCTGCCCTCGAGGGCCAGCGTGTGCGCGACCGCGTGGCCGACGCTCTGCCCGACCACGCCGACGACCTGCCGGGCCAGTGTGTCCTGTTCGGTGCGGGTGAGGTTGTTGCGGTTGCGGTCCAGCCGCAGCGTGCGCATGTGTCGCGGTCCGAGCACAGCTACCACCGCGCGTCGCCACGGAAAATAAACCCATCGGTCCGATTCGGGGCCTTCCGCCGATTCCGGCGGCGCTACCAGAAGATCGAATTCAGCCCGCAGCAAATCTCGCAAATCGGAAAATTCAATACTTTCATCCGCGCGTAATTCCGCGAGCCGCGCATTGTCTTCAAGATCGAATTCGTTGAGCAGTCGCGGCCGGTATTCCGAGGCGGCACGAGGGTCCGTTGTCATGCCGGGGCCAGGCCCTCACCGTGCGTCCAGGACACCGGCGGAACCGGCCCACTCGCCAGTAACTCGGACAATTCGGAATCAATCAGCCGCACTTGCGATTCCGTGGCCTCGGACCGAAACGTGTTCATATCCCACCACACCGGCACGGTGCTGTACCGCTCGTCCGGATACGAGGTCGGCGGCACCCACCACGCCACCTTCGCCCCGCTGCTGCGATACCGCGGCAGCGCGTGATCCGGGGCCACCCCGACCACGTACCGCACCCCGAGCAGCGCACTGCAGTGCACGATCGCCCGCGCCACCCAATCCGCAAGCTGCGCACGGTTTTCCACACCGCGGGCGACCCATCCGGCCTTGCATTCGATGACACCGTCGGGGATCTGGTCGGCCACCATCCGGCGGAACGACGACTCGCCGGGCAGCCCGGCCCAGCTCGCCACCGCGTGCACCTCGTCGACGTGCCGATGCGGCCCCTCGGCGCGTACGCCGGCCACCGCGCGCCCGCTGGAATTCAGCGCCACACAGAAAAGAGTTGTGGTATGCCCGTCGATCACGGTGTCGTATTCGAGGGCGTCCTCGGCACCGTAATGTCGATAAACCGCGAGCGCTCCAGCCATGAAGTCAGCCCACAGCATCGGATCGGCCTGGGGTGTGCCCACCAGGAATGTGCATCCGGACTGCGGATCGTGAAATTGGAGCATGCCGTCACCAACACCTTCTGCCGGGACGAGCGCGATCGATTCGACTGCCATCAGGTTCCCACTCCATATACTGCAATGTCTCCACGCGGCTACCGAGCTCCCGCCCGATACGGTCCTGTATCGACCGTGCCTGGCATGGGCACCTAGGGGAGTATCCGTCACGGGGATAAAATTGTCCAGGTGTCCGGCAAACGTTCCGAAACCCGAATGGGGATGCGGAAATCCGCGCTGGTCAAACCATTGCTATCAGTCATGAATCACAACCACGAGACCGGTCGGTTCCGATTCAGTTAATCTGCAGCAATCAAACCAGGATGGAGATGAAAAGCTCCAGTTCAGTGGGACCGGACCAGATCTCGATCTCTTCCCGGTAGGCCCGGGTGATCTCCGCCGACGCCGTGGCGTCGTCGACCTGCGCCCACACGTCCTCGGACGGATCGTGGTAGTCGCCATTGGGCTGGAAGCGGGCGTACACGCCCTTGGGAACCCGGATCAGCACATCGCCGGCCGGGACGTCGTGCGGCGTCGGGTACTCGTAGGACACCAGCACG
Source organism: Nocardia acididurans (assembly GCF_016741815.1). Taxonomy (GTDB): domain Bacteria; phylum Actinomycetota; class Actinomycetes; order Mycobacteriales; family Mycobacteriaceae; genus Nocardia; species Nocardia acididurans. The sequence continues at coordinate 24,243 of NZ_JAERRJ010000017.1, read as the reverse complement.
TTGTAATTGCCCGCCGGATCCGGCACGTACACCGTGGCCAGCGGACGATCGGCGGCATCCTCACGATCGCGCAGCCGGTCGCGCAGGAATTCGATGAGCTCGCTGTTGCTCACCTTGAAGCTCGGCCGCACCCGGGGCACCACGAGGCCGCCGTACACGCCGCCGGAGCGGACCACGATCGAATAGGTCATGAGGGTTCGACCGCCAGATACAGCTCGATCTTGTAGGCGTGCGGGTAGCACTCGAAATCCCCGGAGTAGGTGCGCTTGATCTGCTTGTGCTCCTCGGCGAAGGCGATCTGCGTCCACAGATCCGTCATGACCTGCGGGAAGTTGCCCACCGAAGAGAACCGGGCATAGGTGCCGCGCGGTAGTCGCGCCACGATGTGACCGCGCGTGACCCGCTCGAACGACTCGCACTGGTAGCCGACGATCTGCGTGTTGTAGGTGCCGAGTTCGGTCGCGTAATCGGTGTACGCCGAGGCCAGCGGACCGCCCAGCTCCTGATGCAGGACCGAGGCCCAGGCCACTTCCAGGTCGTGATCGCGCAGTTCCCCGAGGGCACGTTTGGGGCTGCGCACCGGCAGCCCGGCCACCCACGTCTCGTCCCGCTCGACGATCTCAAACTGCATTGGTAGGAACTCTCTCGGAGATGTGATGCACAGCCCGTCGGCCAACCTTCGCCATGCTATCAACCGTCACCGACGCTGTTCCGCGACACGACATGTGACTCTGCGCGCGACTTGCGGCAGGTGTGTCGTGCCTGGTCGCGGGGGCATCGAACGCCCGAATGCGAACGCCTGCCGGTGCGCTGCCCGCGCCGGGGAAGATCGCAGCGGGACGTGACCCAAGATCACGCGCGGAAGCGGCGCAAGATCAAGCCGGGCGCGGCGCGAACATCGTGCCCGCGCTCCGGCACACAGGACCGTGCCCGGACGCAGCACACCCCCGCACTCGGACACCGGCCGAGATCACACCGCGTCACGGCGGCGGTGCGGGCGGGCGACGGGGGCATGCCAGTGCCGCCACAGCGCGACGAGCCGCAGGGCGACCGCACCCGCACCGGCGAGACCGCCCGTCCAGTACGTGTACCAGCCGTAGTGCAGCAGGGCGGCGGTGACCGCGGAGCCGAGCAGCGCGGGCACCGCGTACAGCTCGCCGTCGCTGAGCACGCTGGGCGTGACGCCCGCCAGCACATCGCGAATGATGCCGCCGCCCACCGCGGTCACCACGCCCAGGGCCGCGGACGCCCAGGTCGACATGTCGTGCTGGAAGGCGGTCACCGTGCCGGTGACGCAGAAGATGCCGAGCCCGATGGCGTCGGCCACCAGCAGCGGTGTGCGGACCAGCTTGCGCGGCGGATGCCAGAAGAAGATGACGACCGCCGACAGCAGCGCCACTCCCGCCAGCATCGGATTCACGAAGGCCGTCGGCGGCGTCTCGCCGATGATGAGATCGCGGATGATGCCGCCGCCGGTCGCGGTGGCCACGGCCAGCACCGCGATACCGACCACATCGAATCGTTTGCGCACCGCCAGCAGCGCGCCGGAAACCCCGAAAGCGAACACGCCCAGCGTATTTCCCACGCGCTGGGCGGCGTCGACGGCGGAGCCGAGCACGACGAGATCACTCATACGGGCCGGTTCCCTTCTTTATTGCAAACACTCGGCTACCGGCGCACAGTATGCCGGTCCGCACGCCTCGCCTCGCAGCCGCCGCGCATGTGGTTGAGTCGGTCGGGTGTGCCGCACCATCGCCGAGCTGGACACCGAGATCACCACATGCCGCGCGTGTCCGCGACTGGTGGCGTGGCGCGAACAGGTGGCGCGGGAGAAGCGCGCCGCCTTCCGCGACGAAACCTACTGGGGTCGACCGGTTCCGAGCCTCGGACCCGACGATGCGCGACTACTGGTGGTCGGCCTGGCTCCGGCCGCGCACGGCGGCAACCGGACCGGGCGCATGTTCACCGGCGACCGCGCCGCCGACGTGCTCATCGCGGCCATGTACGCCAACGGGCTCGCCAACCAGCCCACGAGTATCAGCGCCGACGACGGCTTGCGATTGCTCGGCGCGCGGGTCACCGCGCCCGTGCACTGCGCGCCGCCCGACAACAAGCCGACGCCCACCGAACGCGACAACTGCCGGCACTGGCTGGATCGCGAATTGCGGCTGCTCGCACCGACTCTGCGGGCCGTCGTGGTCCTGGGCGGCTGGGGCTGGCAGGCATTGTTCCCCGCGCTCGCCGAATCCGGTTGGGCGGTACCGAAACCCAGGCCACGGTTCGGCCACGGCGCACACGCCGTGCTGGATTCGGCCACCGGCGGCGGCCCGCTGGCGGTGTTCGGCTGCTACCACCCGAGCCAGCAGAACACCTTCACCGGACGCCTCACCCCCGCCATGATCGCGGCGGTTTTCGCCGATGCCGCCACCGCGGCCGGACTCCGCCCCGCACCGTGATCAGGCATATTCGGCCGCTTCCGGATTGATCGCGCCCCGGCCGGACCGGCCGGGCATCCGCGCTACGCTCTGTTGGTGAGCAGGGGCGGAAATTCGGTCAACGGCAGCGCCGGGGAGGGCGCAACCTCGCCCGTGCGGGTGAAACGCCGCCGCTCGGAAACCAGGCAGCGGCTGCTGGACGCCGCCTTCGAAGCCTTCGCCGAGGACGGCCTCGGCCGCTGCACCGTCGAACAGCTCTGCGACCGCGCCGGCTACACCCGCGGCGCCTTCTACTCCAACTTCACCTCACTGGACGAACTCTTCCTCGCCATGTGGGAGCAGCGTTCCGCCGCCATGCTCGCCCAGGTGACCGCCTTCCTCGACGACGACACCGCCATCGACGTCTCCGACCCGCGCCGCGTGGTCGAACACATCCTCGAAGCGGTTCCCGTGGACGACAAGTGGTTCCGCATCACTTCCGAATTCACCGCCCACGCCCTGCGCCACCCGCCGCTGCGCCAGGTCATGGTCGCCCGCGAGGCCGCGATCAGCAGCGCCCTCACCCCCGTCGTGGTCCGCCTCCTGGAGCGCATGGGCCGCCGCGTCCCCGATCCCACCGCGCTCGGCCGCGCCCTGGTAGCCGTCCACGACGGCACCCTCGCCCAATGCCTCCTGGAACCCGGCAACCCCGCCGTCCAGGCCCAGCGCGTAGACCTCTTCCTGCGAGTCCTCGACTCCTACAGCACCCCCGCCTGACCCCCGAACTCCTGCAGCGCCACCCCGATTCGCCGCACACTCCACTCGGTGAACTCCACCATCCCGTGCTCGATCCCGTGCAGCGCGTCGATAGCCGAATCCGCGCACGCCCAGAACACCAACTTCCTCCGCAGCCGCTCATCGAACGCCCGCCCCCGCCGATCCTGCACCCGCCCAACGAATTCCGCCCCCGCCCCCATGAACAGATAACACAGATCGAAGTCCGGATCCCCGATCTGCAGATCCCCGAAATCGATCACCCCACTGACCCGATTCCCGGTCACCAACAGATGATCGAGACTCACATCCCCGTGCATCACAGTAGGCGTGTACCCGAAGTTCCCCGCCTCCGCGAGATACCCCTCCCACCGCTCCACCAACGCCCGCCCCACCCGCTCGGACAACAGCGGAACCACCTGCGCCCGAACCGATTCCAAATCCTCCGCGAACTCCCCCCGCATATCCCGCACCGGCACCCCGAGCTCCATCGCCCGCCCCACCGGAAACCCCTGCACCTCGTCGATGAACCGCCCCACCGCCCCCGCCACCGCATCGTCCGCCAACATCCCCCGCTCCCGCCACTCATCCGCCCCCAACGACTCCCCCGGCACCGCCGCATAAACACAGCACTCCCCCGGCCCCAACGGATTCCCCGCCAAGAACGCGAACCGAGGAATCGGCAACGAAACCCGCTCCCCCAGCTCCGGCAACACCCGAGCCTCCCGAGCAACCCCCTCCGCCCCATCCCGCCCCTTCGGCAACCGCACCACGAACTCCCCGCCCCCGCCCTCCACCAGCAGCGCCACACTGTCCATCCCCGCCCCCAACACCCGCATCCGCCCCTCCGCCAACCCCGGCACAGCCGACCCGCCGAGCATCCCCCGAACCCTCTCCTCCCACCCGTCCACCATCCCCGTAAACCCCGTCATATCCATCCCCCAACCCTAGTAAAACCCCCCATAACCAGCCGATTCGGAGTCTCCCCACCCCACCTGCTAAAGTTCTTTCCCGCAGGCCGGAAACGGTCAGCGGCTGGGGCTATAGCGCAGTTGGTAGCGCGTCTCGTTCGCATCGAGAAGGTCAGGGGTTCGATTCCCCTTAGCTCCACAAACAAAGCACCGCCCGTGACCTCGGTAGAGGCCACGGGCGGTTGCCGTTTCGGGGCTATTCAGAACGTTGGTCGTCGGTGCCCGTCCGCAGTTCGTCCGCAGCAGCGGCGATAGCGGACCGGGCGGCAGCGTCAAGAGCCTCGGCGACGGACTCGAGATCATCCGGAAACAGGTCGGCGTAGGTGTCCAGGGTCATCGCCGCGGACTTGTGACCGAGCATGGTCTGCACCGCCTTCACATTCGCGCCGGCACTGATCGCGAGCGACACGGCTGTATGCCGGAGGTCATGCGGCGAGACATACGGGAACTGCGGCGCCGGATCTTTGGAGCCTTTCGCGCGGGCCTGCTTCCTCTTCGGATCCCGTAGACGGGAGACCGCCGGCCGGAACACTCGCTTCCGGTAGGTGGACACTCGCAGGACTGCACCCTGTGGCGAAGTGAATACGAGAGCGTCGCGATCTTTGCCGCGCATGTGGCCGGCCAGCTCTTCTGCCAGGAACTTCGGGAACGGAACCGAACGACGCGCGTGGGTCTTGGTTGTCGACCAAACGGCCTTTCCCTTCACCTCGGCGACGGCTTCAAGGACGTTAACGCGTCGCCGAAGCATGTCGAAGCTGGAGACTTTGAGCGCGGCCATCTCGCCCCACCGCAGTCCGGTGTACGCGAGAAACCGTATGACCGTGGACATTTCGGTCGCCTCACGGGCCAGCTGTTCGACCTGAACGTGCGTGAGGTACCCCCGGGCTCGATGGGATCGTTTCGGGAGTTTCACTCGCGCACAGGGGTTACGTGGAATCTGGCGGTCTTCCACCGCCGTCTCGCAGATCATGCGGAGGATGCCGACGGCATTCTCGATGGTCGGCACCCCTGCTTTCTTCGCGATCATCTCCGCGACCCACGCCCGGACATCGGTGGTGCGCACGTCTCGGACCTCGGTACTACCCCAACGGGGTTTGACATGCAGTCCCCAGGTGTGGCCGCGGTTGAAGGTCGTGGTCTCCTTCAGATGGGCTTGCGCTTTGAGCCACCGCTCACCGATCGCGCCGATGGTCTCGCGGCCGGCTGAAGGTGCTACGTGTGTTCCCGTGACCAGGGAGCTGGTCGCGGCGTCCAGCCAGTCCTGGGCATCGACCTTGCGAGCGAAGGACTGCACATGCTCCTGGCCCTCGTCGTCGACGTACCGAGCGCGCCAGCGTTTCGCACAGCCGTAGTTCGCGGATTTCGCGCGTTCGCGCGTGGTGGTTCCGTCCTCTCGTCTCGTGGAAACCGTCTTGTACCAACGGTCTTCGACGCCAGCGCGCCGGTTACGTCGTGCGGCCATGTTGCTAGACGGCCTCTCCACGCGCGGTGTCGGCTTCTTGCTGCTCGATCCAAGCCAGCACCTTCGTCAAGCGCCACACGCGGCGGCCTCCAAGTTTGAAACTGGCTGGGCCGGAACCGATATGCGCCCAGTATCGCCATGTGGCTGCGGGTATTCCGGTCAGCTTCTCGCAGTCCTTGGCCTGCAGGAAACGCTCATCGATGATCATGGCGTTCATCTCTTTCTCTAGGCGGCAGGTGGAACGTAGGTGCCGCCGCAGTAGTGGCGGCCGGTTCCGGTTTTGAGCGGGCCGACGAAGGTGAAGTTTTCGATGCGGCCGCCGATGGCGAGTTGGGCGTCGGCGGTGCGGAGGGCTTCGCGCAGGGCCTTCTGGACGTCGCGGTCCAGGCGCAGGGTGCGCAGTCCTTCGTCGTTTTCGTCTTCGGGGCAGTCGATTTGGATGATGAGGCTGGAGTCGATGACGGGCCGGCCGGTGGTCGGGGTGGTGGCGGGCCGGTTCTCGTGCCAGTACAGGGGTTTGCCGGTCTCGTCGGTGCGGTGGCGGCGCGTCACTTCGACGATTTCGCCGGTGAGGCTGTCGCCGGGCTTGGCGGCCTTGCTGAACGCGTTGCGTGGTGTGCCGTCGCCGAGCAGTTCGGCGTTGATCAGGTCCAGGTCGTTCATTGCGGTCATGGTGTTGTCCTCCAAAGGATTTCGGTTATCAGGAATGGGTGGGGCGGACGGCGTTGTCCACCCCGGGTGTGGTGATCGGTCAGCGAACGATGCTCAGAACGTCGGCGCCGCCTCCTTTTTCGGTGTCGGCGATGCGGTGTTCAGTGCGCTGGCGGGTGACGATCTTGGCGATGGTGCCGTGGTGTAGTCCGACTTCGGCGCCGATTTCGCGGGTGGAGTGGCCGGCCTGGTGTCGCGCCCAGATGTAGGCGTCGCGTTCGGCTGTCGCTTCCGGCCCGGGTGCTGTCGCCTCGGCGTCGCCTGCTGTCGCCTCGGCGTCGCCCGGGTCGTCGCCTCCGTCGCCCGGGTTGTCGCCGGTTGTCGCCTCGGTGTCGGCAGGCGACAGCGAGGCGACGGGCCGCGTGACGGCGATTTCGGCTCCCGCTGGGAGGTTGCAGGGGTCGGCGGCTCGGGGGACTTCCAGCAGGGTGGTCAAGGCGTGGGTGACACCCAGCGCGGCGACTGGTGCGGCGCCGGCCACCGCGGCGGCCGCCAGCCCGGACAGCACCTTCTCCTCGACCATGGTGGCGTGGGCGGCGTTGCCGATCAGCGAAATCAGTTCCGCCACAGCCAATTCGCCCCAGAAGAACCGGTAGGTGCCTTTCGGGATGGCGACCCCGGCCCGTTCGCGGCGGCGCAGGGTCACCAGCGCGAACGCGGCCTGCACGATCGGCCCATCCACGATGACCGGAGCACCCCAGGCCAGCCAGGAAGTGATCCCGGCACCTTGCGCGAGGCCGTGCAGGGCGATTGCTGACCATCCGAACGCGGCGACGGACACTGCGGCCACCGCCAGCAGCGCCACCGCCTCGGCGACATTCCATTCCGCCGCCGTTGTCGCCCGGGTGTCGCCTGTTTTCGTCTCGCTGGTTCGAGACGACAGTCCGGCCGGTGCGGGCGACGGCTCGACCGGGTCGGGGGCGACGGTTGCGGTAGGGGCGACGGGGGTTGTCGTGTCGGTGTCGCTCATCGGTCCCATCCGTTCGCGTTCGCGTGGGCGGCGCGGGCGAAGGCGTTGACGTACCGGTTCGGCACGACCGCGAGGCGCTCGTGGTCGGCGTCGAGGGCGTGCTCGGTGGCGATGTCGAGCGCGTCATCGAGGTCACTGGCCATCTCCCGGTTACGGTCTTCCAGCTCCGCAGCGCGGTGTTCGGCGGCGTCACGTTCGGCGGTGACCGTGACCAGTTGCTCCTCCAGGCGGGCGGCGCGCTCGTTCGCGGCCGCCAACCGCAGATGCAGGGAGACAATGTCTTCGGCGACCGCGGCATGGTCGCTGGGCTGTCCGTAGGGGCGCAGCGGCTGGAATCCGCTGTTGTCGAAGGTGGTCGGGGTCTGCTGGATGGTGGTCATCGCTCAGTTCCCTCCCGTTCGGCCCCTGCGGCAGCCGCCGCGAAAGCATTGACCTGCTGGGGTTCCTGCTGACGGCCGTGACCGGTGAGGTCACGGGCCTGCTCCTGGCTGCGCCACTGCATCTCGGTGAGCGGGCAGACCCCGGTGTCACTACGGGCCTTGTGCAGGTGCTGGAACAGTCCCTGCATGGTGTCGGGGAACTGGTCCCATTCGAAGTGCGCTCGGTCCAGGTAGTCCCAGTCGGCGGCGCGATCGCTTGCCTTCCAAGCAGATTCGATGTGGTTGGCCCGTTCGGCACATTCGATCGACCAATGCCAGCCCGAGGTGCGGGATTCGGCGAGTAGCGCCTTCACCCTGGCGAAGTCGGTGCGCATGGTGGTCTCGTTCTTCTCGAACGCGGCCTGCGCCTCGATCTTCACCGCGGCCGGCGGTTCGATACCGGATCCATCGCACACCGAGCAGGGATAGATATGGATCTCCGGCTCGTAAGTCCCCTCGTCGGAGACCTGATAGCCCTGGCCCTCGCAGGCCAGGCAGTCGCGGCTGTCGCTCATCGCTCGGCTCCGTCTCGCTCGGTGCCGTGCTCGGCGGCCGCCGCGGCGGCGAACGCGTTCACCGGCCGGGCGTGGCCGGAATCGAGCGCGGGATGCCATTCGCCGTTGCCGGTGAGTTCACGGGCCTGCTGCTGGCTGCGCCACTGGTGCGGTTCCACCATGTCGAAGCCCTGGCTCTGGTTGAACGCGATGTTCTCGTGCATCCGGTGCATCACCTCCGGCGCGCGGCGCCAGTCGTCCACGGCGTCGCCCAGGTAGTCCCACCGCTGCCGAACATCCTCGTCGGGGTGGTCGTTCCAGCGGTCCTCGATCGCGTTGGCCCTCCAGTGCAGCTGCTCGTTGGCTTCGCTCGGATCGGACTGATACATGCGTTCCAGCTGGTAGGCGTGGGCGAAGTCGGCGCGCATGGCGTGCTCGTCGGCCGGTGCCCGGTCGGTGTAGTAGCCGGGTTGGGTCGGGTCGGTGGCGTTCATCGCTCGGCTCCGTCCCGGTCGTTGTCCTGCTCGGCTTCGGCGGCGGCAGCGAATGCGTTGCGGGACTTTCCCGTTCGCGGTCGCGTCTGGCCCGTCTGCGTGGCCCCGGTGCCGTTGGTGGCGCGGGCGCCGCGCTGAGTGCTCTTGGCCTTGGCGACCGGGTCTTGCGGGTTCGGCTGCTCGGTGGCGTGTTCGGCGGTGGTGGTGCGCGGTGTGCTGGTGTCGATGCGCCAGCGGCTGGTGTCCTTGCCGATGTCGGCCTGGTTGCCTTCGGCGACGTAGAACGGGGTTGTGGTGCCGGCCTCGCGGGCGCGGACGGTCAGTGTGGTGCCCGGCTGCCATTCGGTGCCGGTGACGGCCTGGTGCGCCCATTGCGCGGCCTCGGCTTCGGTGGCGAAGAACCCTCGGCGGGTGCGGGTTTCGCCGTTGCGGTCGGCGGAGGTGACCGATACCCGGCAGCGGCTGTTGCCGTCGGCGTTGTCGAATTCCCAGCGGATCTGCTCTTCGGACAGCCCGGCCGCCTGTGCCCGCAGGACCGCGGACCGGATCGCGGACTGCCGCAGTCGCGCCATGTCCCGCGCGGCTTTGCCCGCGGTTTCGAGTTTCCAGTCCTCGCTGGCGTGCATGGCCCAGATCGCTTCGTACCCGGCCCGATTCGCGTCCTGGGCGTCGTTCCAGTCGACCTGGACCGCGCGGATGTTCTGCACGGCCGCGAGCTGCTGATCGGTCAGCCACGGCGGGTTCGGCGGCCGCGACGCCGGCGCCTGCGGAGAGGCGGTCGTGTCCTGTGCTGCGGTCGGTCCCTGCGCGCGCTGGGCCGCGTGCTGGTCCAGGTGCTGCTGATCCTGTTGCCGCACACCGGTCACTAGGCGGTCCAGTTCTTCCTGGCGGGCGTGGTGGCGCAGTTCGGATTCCACGCCCGCGGCTCGGGCGTACATGGCCTCGGTCGCGTCCATCTCCCGGAACACGCGCCCGGGCGGGGTGACGGGGTCGCGGTCGATGCCGTCGAGGGCCTGGGAGACCTGGCCGCGGTGCTCAATCGCCAATCCGCTGTTGTGCAGGGTGGTTTCGATGCGGTGCCGCATCGCCTGCAGCCGGTCCTGGCGCGCGGTGACCATGTCGGGGTGGTAGAGGTGCGGGTTGCCGCGCATCGCCGCGACGGTCAACGCTTCCTGCTGGTAGTCGCCGACGCGGGACTGCAACCAGGCGGTCGCGATCCGGTCGCCTTCCACCTGCGCCTGGATGTGTTCGGCCAGTTGCTTGCGCTCTTTGCGGGTCATGCGCTGGCCCTGCCGGTTGGACAGCTGGCGGGCCCACATCCATTCCCGGGCGGCGGTGAGGATCTGGCGGAAGGTGCGGCCGGTTTCCTGGGTGATCTGATCGGTTTCGTTCTGGGACATGGCGGATTACTCCTCGGTGGTGTCGATGCTGGTCAGGTACAGCGCGGTGTCGGGGTCTTCGTCGGTGGCGAAGGAGGCGAGCAGCACGTCACGGTCGCGGGCGGTGTGCAGCGGCAACGGCAGGTGCTGGGCATGGAAGTCGCCGAACTCGTACCCGGCCTGATGCAGGGTCCAGCGTTCGCGCCACGACAGGCCGCGGCGTACGGGATCGCTTGTGCGGCGGTCGTATTCGGCTTCGAGCGCGTCGGTCTGCTCACGCCACTGCCGCACGACCGGGAACCCGTCCAGGCACCCGGAACCGGTGTGCGCGGTGCACGCGGTTTCGGCCATGCGCCGCCAGATGATGGCTTGGCGGAATTCGGCAACCAGCTGGGTCGCGCTCAGCTCCATCAACCCCCTCGGCTCACCGATCAGGGATTCGGCGTCGATGAGCAGTTCGGGGCGGAATTTCGACCGCTTGCTCTCCCGCTCGTGCAGCAGTCGTTGCTCACGCTCCCAGTCGTAGCCGTACCGTTCGCGGGTCCTCTGCTCACGCAGTTCGCGGCGTTCGGCGGCCGTCAGATACCGGCGCCGATACCGGTCGACTCGCCAGTGGTACAGGAAGTAGTAGATGTCGGCGCGCGCCCACAGGAACGTGATGAGTACGGCGGCGGCAATGATGAAGGGAATCATCGGTTTTCACTCCTCGGTGATGGTGGTGATGTTGGTGATGGTTTGGGCCTCGTCGGCGGTGTCGCTGTCGGGGCCGGTGAATGCCGGATAGGGCGGGTACTTTCGGGTACCGACGGGCCGCGCCGGCGGGCAAAGCAGCGCGTCCCCGGTGTCCGCGGCCGCCGTGGAGGCGGCGACTGGCGCGAATTCGTGGCGTTGGCGCTGGATTTCGGCGTCGGCGACCTCCAAACGCGTTTGGTCCAGCAGCGACAGCCGGTGTTTGATGCTCCACACGCTGCGACGGTCGAATTCGCTCAGAAGCGCCGCGCGCTGGTCCCACCACAGGCGGGCGGCTCTGCCGCTCATGCAGTAGCGGTGCACCAATCCGAATCCCCGCACGAGCTCCTCGACAGTGAGCTCCTCGACGGTGGTGGCGTCGCTGTTGTAGGGCAGCAGATCCGGATCGAACATGGCCCGGACCGCGGCCGCCTGCTGCTCGCGGGCGCTGATCCGCTGGGCCTGCTGCTCAGCCTTCTGCGCGGTGAGCTGGTCGAGTTCCCAGCGCTGAGCCGGGCTCAACCCCCGACGGGCCACCGCGCGGCTCAGCTTGTCGAGCGCGCCGTAGTCGTCGCAGGCGATGATCCCGGCGACAGTGACGATCCCGGCCACGACACCGGCGGTTACACCGATTCCTGTGGCTCGAATAGTGTTGTGGTGCATTGGTTTCCTTTCTTTGTTGGGTTACTGAGATACGGGCAGTTTCGGGGTGGGCATTTGATCCCAGCGGCGGCCGTCGAGTTCGCGGCCCGCGGTTTGGGGGGTGCGGCCACCCCATTGCTTGAAGAAGAACGGCACGCCAGCGGCAAGGGTCTGGTCGCGCAGGTCGCGCACCCAGTCCGCCTGGACGGGGCGGGCTTTGGGGCCGGATTCGCCGCCGACGATCACCCAGTCCAGCGCCGGCCGCGGCCGCCACTCCGCACACGGGCCACCGCAGGCGCACTCGAACCGGTCGGCGTCGTCGGGGCGGCGGCAGCCACACCCATCGGGGCAGCGGTCTCGGAACAGGAGCTTGTCGAGGTCGATCGGTCCCAGCAGCGGCTCACACGACAGGAACCGCAGGGCCGCCGGCACTTCCAGCAGGGCATCAACGCGATGAGTGACCGCGGCGTTCTCGATGGAGGTGCCGACCCACAGATTCCGGGGGAACACCAGCCCACGCGCGGCCAGGCGGCGGGCGCGGCCGGGGCGTTTGGTCAGTACCTGGTAGGTGTGCTGCGGGGTGTCGGCGATGACGTCGAACACGGCGCGGATGAAGTCCTCGGTCACCTTGCCGTGGAACAGATCCGACATGGAGTTGACGAACACCAGCCGGGGTTGACGCCACCGGTCGGGGATCCGCAGTGCCGCGTCGTGCATGGCGATCCCGAACCCGGGTCCGGAGGTGCGCGGGTCTCCGTCGGCCTGGTACTTGCTGGTGCCCATGGCCTGCAGGCGTTTGGCCATCGCCAGGGCGTAGCAGTGGTCGCAGCCGGTGCTGATGCGGTCGCAGCCGGTCACCGGGTTCCAGGTGACCTGGGTCCATTCGATCCCGGTCATCACGCGCCCCCGCCCTGGGTGCTGGTGCGCCGGGCTTCGTGGTCGCTGCGGCGCACGGCCAGGCAGGTGACCGCGGCCCGGATCCGGGTGCCGGCGTCGCGGATGGTGTTGGTGAGCATGCGGATCGACTCGATCGGCCCGGGGCGGCCGGCGGCGTGCCACCAGCCGAATCCGACGATCGCCAGGCCGTAGACCAGCAGCGGCCCGGGGACGGGGAACACCGCGATGACGGTCAGGAACACGAGAGTGGCGATGAGGCCGGGTGCCCAGATCCGCAGGCTGTCACGGATACTGGTGGCCTTCTTGACGTGTGGGGTGATCTTCTGGCCGACGATGCCGCCGTCGGGGACGACGGGGACGAGCTGGGCGGCCAGGCATGCGGCTTCGCTGCCTTCCAGGTCGGAGGCCAGCTGCGAGAGCCGGGCCGCGATGAGCGGGTTGGTTTCGGGGTTGATCTGTTCGCCGTGGAATTCGGGATTGGTCATGGCAGAGTTGTTCCTTTGCAAAACAAGGGGTTCAGTGAGTGGGCCGCCGTTTGGGCAGCTCGATGACCGGTGCGATCGGTGCCAGGTCGGGTTCGCGCATCGCCGCCAGACCGGGCAGGGGCCGCAGCATGGCCAGCTGGTCGTCGTCGAGCGGGGCGACGTGGCCGTAGCGGGCGCGGCCGCCGGAGACCCACACGATGTCGCCGCGTTCGAACAGCCGCAGTTTCGTGGGTGAGACCAGGAACTGTTCGGAGGCTTGGACATTGCCTTCGTCGCCGGCCCCGGCGCCGTTGATCAGCTTGCGCGAGAGCTCGAACCGGCGGCCGGTGCCGAAGGTCTCGCACAACTTGCTGCCGCGTTCCTGCCGTCCCAGGATCGCCCCGCCGGCGCCCGCGGCGACCAGAGATTCACGCTGGTCGTCGTCGGCTCCGAGCCCGTTCCAGTCCTGCGCGATCCACAGAGTGCCGATGTGGGCCTTGCGCATCCGCATCACCCACGCGTCGGCGCGGGTGCGGCCGTTGGACACCGCGGAGAACTCGTCCACCGCGAGCAGCGCCTCACGGCCGTGGTCGACGTCGGCCAGCTGCTCCAGCAGGTACCCGATCGCCCCGAACTGGGCGCGGGCGCGGTCGGGTTGGGTCGCGCCGTCCAGCACGCAGTACAGGACGTCGAAGTCGGTGATGGCGTGCTCGCCGTCGAACGCATCCCCCAGCGCGCGGAACAGGTTGCCGAATTCCATTCGGGCGCTGTCCATCACGGGCTGTTTGCCGTTCAATGCTGCCTGAATCTCACGGTCCACACCGGGCACTCCGGTCCAGGGTTTGGTGGATTTCGGGTCCGGGTCGTAGACCCCGCCCCACAGCTGGGCCAGGTAGGCGGGATCGAAGCGGGCCAGGAACTCGATCACGTCCCCGGGCGGGTTCTCCCCGATCGGTTCGCCGTCGATCACCTGCGCCGGCGCGTGGGTGATGAGGTTGATCAGGCCGACGCGGATCTCGTAGAAGTACTTTTCGGTGTCCGTGGACGGGACGGTGCCGCCGGAGACCATCGCGTTCAGCACCCCACGCAGGTGATCGCGCGGCAGCCCGAACACCTTCAGCTGCACATCGCGCGGGAACTCGCCGATGCGCTCGGCGGGCACGCCCAGTCCGAGGAACCAGCGCTTGACCCGCGCGGACAAACCGATCGAATCGGGGCCGCCGTTACAGTCGATCACCACGACCATGGGGCGGCCGGGGCGGCGCGGGTTCCACCACTGCCGGTGCCGCAGCCACGCCACCACGTACCAGCTCAGCAGCAGCCGCAGCATGAGCGTGGACTTACCGGCGCCAGAGTTGGCGACCAGCACCATGTGCTCACGCAACTTGATCCACGGCACCACCAGCAACGTGCGGGTCCGCTGGAACAACGCCTGCAACCGCGACCGGGGTGGGGCCGCGTGCTCCTCGCGCGCCAGGCGCCCGAACACGATGTGCGGGTTGAGCCCACCGGAGGTGAACGGCAGCCGATATCGAGACAGCCGGGCGGCGGCGCGCTGCTGACGCTGGGCATAGGCCCACATCGCGCGTTCGGTGCGCGCGGGGTCGGGGAATCCGTTGGTGAACAACCGGGTCAGATGTGAGGCGTAGGCCAGGGCCGCGACGATCCAGGCCGCGGGCACGATCACGATGCCCATGACTGCCAGCCCGTAGCCGTAGCGGCCGTCGAGGAACATCGTTGCGCCGGAAACGAACTGGGAACCTGGTGTGACGGGGTCCAGGCCGTGGGTGAGGGTCGACAGGCCGGGCAGCGCGAGCAGGGATGCGAGAGCCCAGTTGCGCAGGCGGGCGACCTGCCAGCCCAGGAACCACGCGGCGGCGCTCATGCCCATGGCCAGCACCAGCAGCGCGCCCAAGACCGATCCGGCGACGATCAGGACATGCCCGACATCGCCCCAGCTCCACTGCTCCGGAATGGGCAGCAGCCCACCGAAGATCGCGTCTTTCGGGCCGTCACCGAACAACGGGCCTGGGTCCGGAGCCTCGCCGGTCGGGGCCGGTGCCGTGGTCGCCGGCGGCGCGGTGGGGTCGGGAGTGGTTGTGGCACAGTCGGTTTGGAACGGGTAGCAGGTGTTGTCGTCCTCGAATTGGATTTGTGTGCGGTTCATCGGTTCACCGCCTGACCGGACTCGGGACCGCCGGTGATCACGCGCAGCCCGCCGCGGGCGGGGGTGCCGGCCTTGGCGGCGGCCCGCGCGGCAGCGCGTTCGGCGGCCTGCTCGGCGGCTTGCTTCTCGGCGGCTTCGAGCATGGCGTCGAGGTCGGCGACCACGAATTTGCAGTCGGTGGACAGCTGCAGGCCCCGGGCCGCGGTCTCCACGACGGTGCGGACGGCTTCGCCGCGGCAGTAGTAGACCAGCCCGTCGCATCCCGCGAGTCGCGCGGCTTCGTAGGCGCCGTGCACCGCCTCGCGGGCCTTGACGGGGTCCTTGGCTGTCAACTCCACTTCGACCGCCCAGAAACTGCCGTCGTCGGCGGTGTAGCGGCCGTCGTGGATGTGTGGGCGGCGCACGCCGCGGAAGCTCTGGCCGGCCTGCGAGTCGTAGCGGATGCGCCGCTCGCTGACCCAGTTCCCCACGGTCGGGCCGACCAGTGCCAGCCGGACGCGCAGCACGGTGAGCACGTGATCGGCCATCGTCGGGGTCGGTTTCCAGTACCGGCACGGGAATCCCTGTAGTTCTTCGGCCGATTTCGCGGTGCAGTACACCCACGTCATGCCGGGGATCGGTTTGACCGGGGTGTCGGCCATGAGCCCGGCGTTGCGCCAGCGCGCCACGATCCGGCGGGTGTTGGGGATGCTGGTGTCCAAGATGGTGGCGACCTGATCCAAGGGGGCGCCGTAGTGTTCGGCTACCACGGTCGCGCTGGTCATGTCGCGGATTCCGAGCCTGTAGCTCATCGGTCGAATTCCTCTCGCTCAGAAGTCATTTCGTGTGCCGCCGCGGCGGCGAAGGCGTTGGCCGCCCGCACACGCGGTGCGGGTGGGGCGGGCCGTTCCGGGCAGGCGCACGGATCCGGAAGCCGCTCACCGCATCCGAGCCACTGGCCTGGTTCCCGCCCGGGTGTCTTGATCTGCGGCGGTGCGGGCGCATCCACTCGCACCAGGCGGTCGGTATGCCCGAGCCGCCGTGCGGCGGCGGCCAGGTGCGGAATCTCGGTGATCGGGATCAGCACCGCTCCTTCGGTTTTCGCATCGTTTCGCCGGAAATTGGCCGCCTCCCCCACAGCCGGTGTGTCCGACTCCCGGTGGGTGTTCGCGCTCATCGCTCCCACCCCTGCCGGTCTTGGCCCTGGTCAGCGGCCGCCGCGGCGGCGAAGGCGTTCGTCGGGCGCGGGCGGTCGTGATCGCGGGTGTAGGAGCAGTCCGGGCACAGCCGGGCGGCGTTCTTGAACCCCTTCAGCTCCCGTTCCAGGGCGCGGCCGCCGTCCCACGTGCGGGCCAGATGCCAGCCGATGCCGTGCTCTTTGAGCACCTGCAGCAGCCTCGCGCCGCGGCCGTCCGCGTGGGCCTGCAGCCGGGCCTGCAAATCGCGGGTGGTGCCGATGTAATGGCCTGCGTGCCGGTACTTCTGGTCGAAGTGCAGCAGGTACACCTGCTCGTGCCGCTCGCTCATCGCTCCCACCCCCGCTCGGCGTCCAGGGCCTCGCGGGCCGCGGCGGCCGCGAACGCGTTCACCGGCCGCGCCGGCGGTTGCGGCGCGGTGTCCCAGCCGGGGTCGGTGTCGTGCTCGAACTCGGTCCGGTCGATGCCGTGCCGTTCCGCGGCGCGCAGCTGGCGTTCGCGGGTGGCCTTGGCCAGGGCCGTGCGGTGTGCGGCGGTGCACGGGCGTTTCGGGGCAGCCAGCCGTACGTCGTAGAGGTAGGTTGTCTTGCCCCACCGGCCCGGCGGCAGCGTGCCCGCGATGTCCTGGCCGTTGGTCCGCAGGCCCTGCGCGGCCAGCTGCCGCCGGGTCCGCAGATGCGCCGGAGCCATCCGCCACGGGTAAATCGGAATCCCACCCGCGGGCACCTCGTCCTGAGGGTCGGTGGTGGTCATGATCGGGCCACCTCCACCAGGGCGTACGCAGACCGGGCCGTGCGGGCGGTGCAGCCCAACTCCCCGGCGATCTCGCCCCACGAACGGCACTGCACCGCGCGCAGCTCGGCGACGCGCACCTGAAACTCGATGTCCTGCGGACGATTCCGGTTCCGGCGCCGCGGCCGCGACACCATCGGCTCGACCGTCACGGCTGGTACCGGGATGGGGTGTGCCGGTGCGGGAGTCGGCTTGGCTCGCAGGTAGCAGCCGCGACATTGGCTGCCGGTCTGCTGGCGCGCCCATCCCTCGGGCACCCGGCCCGGGGTAGCGTTCGGCACCATCCGTCGGCCACAGCCCCGGCACACCAGCACCTGCCGTGCCTGGGCAGTCTCCGGGCTGCCGAGCAATCCGAGCATCGCCAGCAGCTCCCGGCATTCACCGTGATCAGCGGCCCGGCCAGCGACCTGCAGTTGCGCGCGCCGGATCTGGTCGACTCCGAGTGCGACTGTGCGGCCGCTCATTTCGCGTCCCCGTCCTCAGTGACGCGCGGGCGGCGCCAGACGATCTCGCGGGATCGGAACGTCGGTGAGACCACCATCGCCGCCCCGTGCACGATGAACAGCCGGTGCCGACGCGGATAGAACCGCTGGCGCAGCCGCTCGCATCGCGCATCGACCTCGGACATCGCCGCGGCGAACGCATCGGCATCCGCACCGGTCAGCCCCCGGGCATTGGCGGCCCGCAGCCCTGCGAACGCGGCCTCGCGGGCGTCGTCGATCGCGGTCGCCTCGGTGATGAAGTCCGGCATGGCCCCGGGGCGCAGTGAGGTTTTCGGCATGATCATCGCCCCCGTTCCGGAACCGGTGACGGCGCAACGCAATCGGTGCGGACACCCACTTCGTCGGCGCGGCAGACGTTCGGCGACGGCACGTAGTCCTGCTGGTCGATCCATGCGGCCGTGCAGCCGGCCATCGCGACCAGCAGCGCGGCCGCGAGCACGATCAGGCGGATTCCCAAGGGCAGCAACGCCAGCCCGTGACCCAGGCCCCGCGCGACCGCGATATCAGTGCGGACAACCGGGCCGATCATCGCCATACCCCCCGACGCGGGCGGGTCGCGGCGCGTGCGAACCAGCGGATCAGCAGCACGGTCACCACCGCCGTGATGACCACGCTGAAAACGAACCCGGGCGCGATGATCACCGCGAACAATCCGGCGACCAGCATGAACAGGACGAATGTCAGGCGGTTCATCGCACACCGCCTGCGGCTTCGATCTCGTCTAGGGCGCGGTACAGCGCGGCCTTGGCCTCATCGATCTGGCCCTTGGACACCGCGATCCGCTGCCTGGCTGTGGTCCGGGCGGGGCCGGCCTGACCGGGCAGCGCCGAACCGACCGGAGACCAGTCGGAGTTCAACCAGTCGCGGGCCTCCGACAGCGAATTGCGTGCCGCGTTAACGGATTCCAGCGCCTTCAGGAAGATGTCAGCCTGAGTGGGCAGATTCGCGCTCATTACTCGTCCCCCTCAACGTCGTCACGGTCGATGTAGAGGTGGGAGAGTTCGGCGCTGGCCTTCTCCAGATGCTGAGCGAGATGGTTCATGTCGCAGGAGCCGTCGAACAGCCAGTTCCCCGCAGCGGCCGCGGCGGCGATCGCGCGTTCCTGGTCGTTGCGGGCAGCGTCATGGATCAGGCCGTCGTCGTCCTGCAGGTCGGCGGCCCAGTTCGCCAGTTGGGCAAGAGCCTGCATCGCACTGCGGGCCGATGTCATGAGGGCACCGACTGCCAGATAGACATCGGCGGGCTGCTCGCAGGCATCGCTGGTGCCTCGGGTCGCGTGGGCCAGGTAGCGCCACAGGTCATCGATCGCGTTCGCGGCGGCGATCATTGATTCGGGGGTGTGCGGGCCGTCGGTCGGCCACAGCATCTGCACCATGTCCGAGCGGTTGATCCTGCGCGGGTCGCTCATCGCGCCACCGCCTTCGACGATTCGGCCAGGAACTCGGCGTAGTCGTGCTGAGCCAGCACCAGCGGGAGCGCCTCCAGCAGATCGGCGGCGCTAGCCGGGGACAACACCACCCGGACACTGCCCACCCGGAATTCGACGTACGATGCGGTGCCGGGCGCCAGCTCACCCGAACTGCACGGCACGTACTTGACCGCGTGCAATTCACCGACGATGGCCGGGACGCTCGTGTGCGAAGGCAGCACGCACGTCGAATCCGATTGCTGGGTGGGATGCTCGGTGTCATGCGGCACAGCGAGGTCTACGCGGTTCGGCGAGATCAGCCGGTGTGCTGCACGGAATTTCGATTGATCTTGCGAGTTAGCTAATCTGGACATACTTCAGGCACTCCTGATGCTTGAGGTGTGTGAAAACTGCTGAAGCGGCTGGAACCGCTTTGGCGAATCGGCTCCCCGGCAGCGCCAACTGCTGGGGAGTTTTCGCGTCACGCCCGGACGGCTGCGATCCTTGCTCGCCCCGAGCGTTCAGGCGTCCAATCTGAACGCCTTATCCGAACGTGTCTGACCTGGATATTCCGCCTCCAATCCGAGATTTCAATCACATCTGAACGCCTTCAAAGATATCAACTGATCGCCTTGATCATCAAGGTTTTCAACCTCTTTTCCTCGGTAAATGTGCAGCTAAATCGGCATGACGAGAAAGCATCGCAGCCAGGGCCTGGACGTCGGCCTGATAGATTCAAGGGCGGAGTGTCAGCGAACAGAAAGCGATCAGACCGGATGTCAGATCCGAACACGGCGGATGCTCGGTATCGCCAGATAGCCCACCAGCTCGAAAACGACATAGAGGCCGGCCGACTTCGCCCTGGACAACGCATCGCGTCCACTCGCGAGCTTGCCGCGCAGTTCGAAGTGTCGGTCGGGGCGATCAACGACGCCATGGAGCTGTTGATCAGCAAGGGGCTGGTTGTCAGCCGTTCGCGTTCTGGCAGATACGTTGCCCTCGACGCCGCGCCAATCGACAGGATCCGTGAGCGCCCGAAGCCACGCGCGGTACTTGTCGGCGGCTACGCCGGTTCCGGCAAAACCGAGTTCGGTCGGATCTTCGCCCGTGAAACCGGCTGGGCCATGCTGGACAAGGACACCCTGACCCGATCGGTGGTAGACGCCGCTCTCGTCGAACTGGGTTCCTCGATGCAGGATCGCGACAGCGATATCTACCGCAACTCGATCCGACCAGCGGAGTACGAGTGCCTTCAGGCAGCGATGCTCGAGAACATCGCGTGCGGTGTGAGCGTCGTTTGCACGGCTCCGTACCTCCGCGAGTTCAAGCAGCGATCATGGTTCGAGAGAACATCCGCAAGGCTGGAGGCGCTGGGTGCCGACATGTCCGTCATCTGGATCGAATGCGATATCGACTCAATGCACACGTACGTGAAGCGACGGGGCGCCATCCGTGACACCTGGAAACTCGGTCACTGGGCCGACTACCTGGCGCGCGATGTAGACGTGACGTTCCGACCGCCGTGGCCGCACACGGTCATATCGAATAATCAGGACAGCGAACCTCTTCAGGCACAGGCGAAGTCGTTCCTCCGAACGCTGTCCGAGTAGTCACATGCCTGCAGCAGTCATCCTCTACGGTCCACCAGCGGCTGGGAAAGACACGATCACCGCGGCCCTCATCGCCGAGGACTCCTCCTTCACCTTGTTTCGGCGGTTGAAGGTCGGAGGTGGACGTACCGACACCTACCGCATGGCAACTGCGGAAGAAGTTGCAGAGCTGTCGCGATCAGGCGAGATCCTCTGGCAGAACAGCAGATACGACGCCACCTATGTCGTCGATCGTCCAGAGCTTCGGATGCTGCTGAACTCCAACATGATTCCCGTCCTCCATCTCGGGCAGGCCGAAGCTATCGATGCACTCAGAGCGGCTGTGCCGGAAGTCCGATGGACGGTCGTCGAACTGTGGTGCACACGAGCCGTGGCCGAACAACGGATCCGCGACCGAAACACCAATGACACCACCGCACGTCTGGACGCCTGGGACGAAACCCTCCCACTCCGACCAGATCAGGTCGACCTACGAATCGATACCACTGACAGCTCGCCGGCGGAGTCAGCATCCAGGATTCGTCGTGCGTTGGAGACCTCATGCCGTTCGACGTAGTTGTTCCAGCCCTCACGATTCCAACAACGGCCGGCACCCCGGACCACTCCGCCACGCGGAGGTACGCCGCGCGAGCCGCAGCTACATGGGTGGACTACTTCATCCTGTCCGGCAGCACATCTCGCGGCGATCAGTACAGCCCAAACGACCGGGCCGCCGTCATCGACCTGTGGTTGGAAGAAGCCACACCCGATCGGCTTCTCGCTTGCTGCTGGGTGCCTGAAGACATAGAACATGCGGTAGCGCGTTCCATCACCCCGATGGCGGTCCTCACAGCGGCAAGCACGGCCGACAGCATCGCATTCCTCCGCGGCCTGCCGCGTGGCTCAACCATCTACAGCCACCCCATGTTCGGCGGTGCGACCTTCGATGCTGAGCTTGCTCAGCGTGCCCAGGCACTCGACATCGTTCCGGCAGGCGGAAAGCTCGCGAAGGTCACAGTGGACGAGATTCCAGCGATTCGCTCGGCAACGAACAGCCGATTCCGCCTGTGGGATGGCTCATCTCGGCACATAGCAGCGTCGCTCGCGGCTGGTGCCGCAGGCGTCGTTGCCACTCCGCTCAGCGCCTTCAGCACGGCCATGCCGGAGAAGGAGATCGGAACCATACAAGCCGTAGTCGATTCCATGCAGACGACGCTTGATGGGCTGCGTGATCGGAGCGCCCGCAGCGACTTCCTGATTCGTGAAGCGACCCTGTGACGAAGGTCTACCACCGCGACTAGCAGCAGTCGAAATTAGCTGCACTGCAGCGTGTTTGAATCGTTTCCATGACAGATTATCGACAAATGAACATCGTATTCGTGATGAACTCTTGAAACGTAGCCCGACTCAAATACGCACTCTGAACTGCCGTAATACCGGTCACCGGCACGTATTCGCCGCCCGACCACCGTCGCCCCGGCAGACCTACGAACCGGAAGGTCTCTCCCCTGTCCCTCTGGGCGGCCTGCCCCGCCGGCGAGGCGATGCCCTTCACACGGCCGCGAGGCCGTGAAGCTGTTCGGCCCGAAGCGCGCATGCCTGACTGGCTGTCTGTCCCTCCGGTATGGCCTGAGGGCGTCAGATCACGCCGCGGTTCTGGCCCGCCCCTTCGCCGTCAACGCAACGGACGCTCCCAAGCTGGCGGGCCAGGTTCCGGCGTGATAGCCCTCGGGAAGGCCATACCGGAGGGACAAACAGCCCGCGCGCCGGACCGCGCGAGCACCGCTCGCGGAACCACGGCACTCACCCCCGCCAACTCCACGCACCGAAACCGGCGGCCGCCATGCAATCGGCCACGCTCGAAGACTGTGGCGCCCACGGCAACCGACCGCCGGTCGCCGACGCGATAACCCTCGGCACACGAATCTGGCGATGCCAACCGCAGCGTCCGCGCTCGACGTGCCCAGCAAGCCGGAGGTGACCCAAGCTAGCGACGCTGGCAACAGCGTGGCACACCAAGGCCCCTCAGGGCCGACTGTGACACGCTAGCCCGTCGCGGAACCACCCACCCAACGCAACATCACCACCCGACGCAACCACGCACCCAGCTCGAACCACTCCCGGCACCCTCCCTGACCTGTCCTCTGGATGTAATGGAATTCCACCCCTCCCCTTCGCCATCTCATCGACTGTTCACGAAGTGGGCGATGAGATGGCGAAGGGGAGGGGTGGAATGGAGTGGAACGTTTACGCAGGTCAGGGAGGGTGCCGGGAGTGGTTCCTCATGCGAAAAAGTGTGATCATGGGGTACTCGTGATTCACCAGTGATTACACGCTTTTTCGCACCGCTGCACGGCCTTCTGAATCCGCGCTCCGCCGGTACGAGCCTCGATAGTCGTATGCCGATGCCCGCTCCCTCAGCGGCCGATTGTGTGCCACCTCCGGGACTGCATCAAGCACGAAGGCGCCTACGGTGTCGCTCCGCGATGGCCTACGGCCACCTTCGCGCTTGACCCAGTCCCTGCGGCGGCACAGCACGCTTTCGGAGGGAGCGGGCAAAGAAACGGTTACCTGATGCCAGCCGAAGTGGCGAACCTCGATCTCGCCCACTCCAGCGTTTCCCGTCCGGGGCATCCGCGGCCGAAACGACGTGGCCCGCTGGGACGATGATGACCGTACGGGGACGGCTGCCGCCACCCGCACCGAGACCGAAAGGCGTCGCACAGGTGACACCGCCAGCACCACCGCCCGGCCGAACCCGTCGGGCCCTAGCTTGGATACGAGGGCATTGGATCCGATGCATCGCAGGGCTTTTGGGCGTCGCAGCAATCGCGACCCTGGCCACCTTTCTCGTCAGAAGCCGGTGGGAAGTTGGCTCAAAGGCCGAGTGGGTTGCCGGCCTAGGCGCTCTGTCCGCTGTCGTTGTCGCGTTGTGGCAGACAATCAGGATTCAAAAGCAGGCCGCCGAGGATGCGCAGGAGGCTGCAACCAGGCTTCGCCAAGAGCTAGACGCTGCAACCGACCGCATGAACACCCAGCTTCAACAGACACGCGAACTGCATGCAGCTGAGCTGGATTCGGCGAGGGCATTGGCCCGGGTGCAGCGTATCCATCTGTGGGAGCAGGAACAGAAGCAAGCCATCACGCAGGTTGTCCGAGCTATGCATCAGTTCAGCGATACCGTCCCTGAACTTTGGCAGATGGCGGTCGATATAAGCGCCCTACCGACTCGTGAGGAGAGGGGCAGGGCATTCCGCCCAATCGACAAGAAGATCGGCCAAGCAGCCAAAAAGTTCTCAATTGAAGCCGACATGGCCGCATTGATCATCGACGACCCGCAGGTACTCGACACCCTTCGGGATCTCGGCCTAGCGCTTGAGAGCACGGTAGTGCAAACACTCGCGGTTCGCGAAAAGGTCGAGGCCGGACAAACGCCGAACATCCCACAGCTTATGGCGCAGCAGGAAGCTATGTTTAGGGCCGCCACAAGCGCCCTGCATACTGCTTCAATCCGATTGCGAACTGGATTGGACGCCTAGCCACAACGGTCTCCCATTGGATGCTTCCCACCCCCGCCCTCGCCGTCCGCAAGTCGTCCGCAGCAGCGCCAGGAACCATCCGCAAGATCCAACGTGACCAAGCCTCAACCGCGCAGTTGAAGGCACGAATCCAACAGGATCAGCAATTTTCAAAAACGGACAATCCGGGTTGTTCTGTCGTTCGCATCGAGAAGGTCAGGGGTTCGATTCCCCTTAGCTCCACTTCACGGCGAAGCCGCCGGTCATCGAC
>NZ_JAERRJ010000016.1 GCF_016741815.1 Nocardia acididurans | reverse complement strand
ATCAGCGACACCGGAGGTGGCCAGCCGGAAGGCGTCCACCGCCCACTCCAGATACGCCGCCTGATCGACCTTGCGCAACGGCAGCAGCTCGCGCAGCGCGGGCTCGTCCACCTGGATCACCGCGATACCGGCGGCTTCCAGGTCCACCGTCTCGTCCCGGATCGCCAGGGCGATCTGACGCGCGGTCTCCGAACGCGGCTGATCGTCACGCACGAACGACCAGGCCAGGATGGTGACCGGGCCGGTGAGCATGCCCTTGACCGGCTTGCTGGTCAGCGACTGCGCGTAGGTGGCCCACTCCACGGTCATGACGGCCGGGCGCACCACATCGCCGTAGACGATCGGCGGGCGCACGCAACGGGTGCCGTAGGACTGCACCCAGCCGTTCACGGTCGCGGCGTAGCCGTCGAGCTGCTCGGCGAAGTACTGCACCATGTCGTTGCGTTCGGGTTCACCGTGCACCAGCACGTCGAGACCGATTTCTTCTTGCAGCGCAATGACTTCGGCGATCTCGGCGCGCATCCGGTTGTCGTACTCGGCCTGATCGATCACACCCTTGCGCAGTTCCGCGCGGGCCACCCGGATGCGGGAGGTCTGCGGGAACGAGCCGATGGTGGTGGTCGGCAGCAGCGGCAGGTTCAGCCGCTCCTGCTGCAGCACGCGACGCGCGTCGGCCGGGGTGCGGCGGATGGCGTCGGAGTCCAGCTCGGCCAGCCGCGACCGCACCGACTCCACCCGCAGGCGCGGATCGGCCTTGCGGTCGGCGACCGCGGTGCGGGCGATCTCGAGCGCCTCGGCGACCCCGTCCTCACTCTCGGTGAGAGCGGTGGCCAGCACGCGGATTTCGGCGATCTTCTCCTCGCCGAAGGCCAGCCAGCTGCGCAGGCGCGCGTCCAACTCGGTCTCGGGCGCGAGGCTGTAGGGCACGTGCAGCAGCGAGCAGGAGCTCGACACGGCCACCCGCACACCGGCGTCGCGCAGCCCGGTCAAGCGCGGCAGCGCGTGGTCGGGGTCGACCCGCCAGATGTTGTGGCCGTCGACGACGCCCGCGACGATCAGCTTGTCGGTGATCGACTGCGCCGCAGCCACATCCGCGTCGCCACCGGCGACCAGGTCGACGGCGATGCCCTCGATGCCGGTCTCGGCCAGGGCGGGCAGAGCCACGCCCAGGCGGCCGAAGTAGGCGGCCACCAGGATGGCCGGGCGCGCCGACAGCTCCGACAGCCGCTGGTAGGTGCTGCGCACCGCCGCGAGCTCGGTCTCGGTCAGATCGGTGACCAGCGCGGGCTCGTCGATCTGCACCCACTGCGCGCCGGCCTCGGCGAGCAGGCCGAGCAGCTGCTCGTAGAGCGGCAGCAGATCCGGCAGGCGGTCGAGCAGGTCGCTGCCGTCCTCGGACTTGGCCAGCTTCAGGAAGGTGATCGGGCCGACGACGACCGGGCGGGCCGGAACGCCCAGCGCCAGTGCCTCTTTCAGCTCCGCCAGCGGCTTGTCCGGATGCAGGGAGAACACCGTGTCCGCCGACAGTTCCGGGACCAGGTAGTGGTAGTTGGTGTCGAACCACTTGGTCATCTCGAGCGGGGTGACCTCGGCATTGCCGCGGGCGGCCGCGAAGTAGCGGTCCAGTTCGTCGGCGATGCCGGACACCCGCTGCGGCAGCGCGCCGAGCAGCACGGCGGTGTCGAGCACCTGGTCGTAGTACGAGAACGTGCCCACCGGAACCGAATCCAGCCCGGCGTCGCGGGCGGCGGTCAGCTGGGCGGTGCGCAGATCCTTGGCGACGGCGTGCAGGCCCTCGGCGTCGAGGCGGCCGGCCCAGTAGGACTCGATGGCGCGCTTGAGCTCCCGGTTGGGCCCGATGCGCGGGAGCCCCAGGACGGTTGCGGTGAAGGTGTTGCGCGGGTTCGACATTGAATGAACTCCATGGTCAGCAGCAGGTGACCGCCACCCATACCGTGCGCAACGCTGACGGAGCCCTGGAAGCATCGATCCCGTGCCCGGGTCCCGCACGGCGTAACGCCCAATCCACGAGGCGACGACCGCCGGATACGGCGTATCCAGCACAACCGGCAGGTCTTCGGACTCGCGCGCACCGACTCGTATTCGAGTCGACCCGGCTCCGAGACCCGGGCTTGCCTACCGACCGTCGCTTCCCAGGACTCACCCAGTGCGTAGTTGACGGCTGTCGTTCACGCTCACCGCTGCGGGACAGTCCCGGAATCTCACCGGGTTCCCTCTCACCCCCGGCCACGCGAACGCGGCCACGGGCTTCGACGCCTTCGAATGGATCAGGG
Source organism: Nocardia acididurans (assembly GCF_016741815.1). Classification (GTDB taxonomy): domain Bacteria; phylum Actinomycetota; class Actinomycetes; order Mycobacteriales; family Mycobacteriaceae; genus Nocardia; species Nocardia acididurans. The sequence goes on along the minus strand of NZ_JAERRJ010000016.1, from coordinate 133,562 downwards.
GCTCCTCGACTCCACCGCAGGCGAACCAGCTGCGTCCGCGAATATAGCGAACCCGCGCGCTCCCGCCAAGCAGCGCACCCCGAGTTCACGCAGGCCGCGACCGTTTCGACACGAAAACGAGGGGTTGACGGGTCACCACTGTGACGACGATCTCCGGTCGCACTCGTGGCGCAGTGGGATCTCTAGGTGCACGGTCTGGAAGGTGTTGGCCGGGTCGCGGCCGTCGTGCACGATCTCGCCGAAGGTCTGCCAGAACTCCAGTGCGCCGGGGGTTCTCGTGTCGGTGTGCAGGTAGAGCCGGTCCAGGGCCGGCGTTTCCCGGACGAAGTCGATACCCTGCCGGACCAGTCGGCTGGCCAGGCCGCGACGCTGGTGTTCGGGGCGGACGTAGACGCGGAAGAACTGGGCGGTGGTGCCGTCCGGGTAGCGGTCCACCAGCCAGGCCGGATGGGGTGGGTTGCGTGGGCCCCGGGCACGAATCGCGCTGGTGGCCACTATCTGTCCGGCGTGCTCGGCCACCCAGAGCCGCTGTGTCGGGTGGTCGAGGTAGGTACCGGCCAGGTCGATGACGTCGTCGTGCAGGTCCGGCAGATAGCCGTAGCCGAACACCCGATAGAAGGTGTCGAGCATGACGCTGCGGGCCCCGCGCAGATCGCCGAGTTCGGCTTCCCGGATCTCGTAGGCGAGTGAGGTGGTCACTTCAGCGCGCCGATCTTGTTGTCGAGCACCTCGAGTCCCTCGACCGCGACCGGACCGGGTCCGGTGTAGCCGAACGGCACGGCGATGATGCGGTCGGCGGCGATGGCCTGCACCGAGGCGAGCTCGGATCGGGCGCGCAGGGCCTGACGAGCCGAGTCCGGCGTCTGGTCGCCCTGGGTCAGCAGGATGATCACCTCGGGATTCCGCTGGATCAGGGTTTCGGTGTTGGCCTGGAAGCTGCGTTTGGCGACGTCGCCGAAGACGTTGTCCAGACCCAGCATTCGCATCTGGGTGTGCACGGTGCTGGTGCTGCCGTAGGCGTTGAGGGTGGAACCGTCGCGGGAGAGGATCAGCGCCGCCGCGGGGCGCGGCGTCGCGGCCGCCGGATGCCGGGTCTGCACCGCCGCGACCCGGGCACGCAGCGCGGCCGCGTTGTCGGCGGCGGCCTGTGCGATGCCGAAGAGCTTTCCGTACAGCTCGATATCGCTGAAGATGTCCTCGTAAGTGCCCGCCGCGTCCTTGCAGTAGCCGCGGGTGATGAGCAGCGGTATTCCGGTGGTCGCGAGATCCTCGGGCTTCACCGCCGCGCCCTCGAAGCTCACCACCACGTCGGGATTCCGGTTGATGATCTCCTCCCGCGCCAATTCCGCTGTGGGAGCGATGATTTCGGCGTTCTTCAGCGCGTCGGCGTATTCGCCCGGGAAGGGCGCGGTCTCGAACGTGCGAGTGACGACGCGGTCGGCCGCACCCGCCGCGGCGATGAGCGGCGCGGCCACCGATCCCACGGTGACGGCACGCTGGACCGGTGCGTCGAACACGACATCTCGGCCGCAACTGTTGATGGTGAGAGGGAAGTCCGTGTTCGCCGCGGCGACCGGCTCCGGGCCGGGTCCGCCGCACGCGGTGACGGTCGCGGCGGCGAGTACGGACGCGGCCAGGAGTCGCAGGCGGCGCAGGGCAGTGGTGGTCACGGGGGTGTGAATTCCTTTCGGGTGATCAGGAATCGGCGGGGTTGCGGAACCGCCGGACGAGGACGAGCAGCAGCGGAGCGCCGACGCCGGCGGTGACGATGCCGAGCGGCAGTTCGGTGGGCGCGAACGCGGTGCGCGCCACCACATCCGCGAGGACGAGGAACACTGCGCCCAGCAGTGCGGCGGCGGGCAGCAACCGGCGATGCGCGCTGCCCACCGCGAGCCGGGCGACATGCGGGACGATCAGTCCGACGAAGCCGATCGCGCCCGCGACGGCCACGACGGCACCGACGCTCAATGCCACGATGGCGAGCGCGATCACGCGCAGGCGGTGGGGTGCGAAGCCGAGCGTGCGGGCGGTGTCGTCGCCCACCGCGAGTGCGTCCAAGCGCGTGGCCAGCAGGAACAGCGCGAGTGTGCAGGCTCCCACCACGGCGGCCGTCGTGACGACCGCGGGCCAGGCCGCGGACGCCAGCGAACCGAGCAGCCAGAACAGCACGGCCCGTGCGCCTTCCGGCGAATCGGAGGCGAAGATCAGGAAACTGGTCGCCGCCGAGAAGACATAGCCGATGGTGACGCCGCCGAGCAGCAGTCGCAGCGAGGTCATCCGGCCATTGCTCCGCGCGATGAGGAACAGCAGGCCGGTGGCGGTGAGTCCGCCGAGAAACGCACTGGCCGTGAGCATTCCCGCCGCGGTCCCGCCCACGCCGAACAGCAGCGAGACGGCGGCTCCGGTCGAGGCTCCCGAGGTGACCCCGATCAGATGCGGGTCCGCCAGCAGGTTGCGCACCACGGTCTGCAGCACCGCGCCGCCCACCGCCAGCGCGGCTCCGGCCAGCGCGCCGAGCAGCACGCGCGGCACCCGGACTCGCCACACGATGGCGTCCTGCGCGGCGGTCCAGTCCGCGGTACCCGGCAGTCCGACGGTGTGATGCCCGATGATCCGGGCCACCGTCATGGGCGCGACCTGCACCGGGCCGAGGCCGGTGGCCACCACGATCACCACGCCCAGGGCCGCGGCGAATCCTCCGATCCACAGCAGCGTGGCCCATCGGGCTCGCCGGTATCCCAGGTCGTCGGTTTCGGGCCTGTCCGTCACCGCCGTCACGAGGACATCACCCCCTCGGACTCGAAAGACTTGGGGCCGAACAGCAGTTGCAGGGAGCCGAATGCCGAGGACCGTTCGACGGTCACCTGATACACGGGCTCGAGGATTTCGGGCGTCAGCACCCGCTCCACCGGCCCGGCCGCCACCACCCCGCCACGATCGATCAGGACCAGCGAATCGCAGTAGCGGGCCGCGAGATTCAGATCATGCAGGACGACAATGGTGGAGACCGCCAAATCCCGGACCAGGCCCAGTAATTCGTGCTGATAGCGGATATCGAGATGGTTCGTCGGCTCGTCGAGCAGCAGGTGCTGCGCCTGTTGGGCGAGCGCGCGGGCGATCAGTACCCGCTGGCGTTCGCCGCCCGACAGCGTCGCGAACGACCGGTCGGCCAGGTGGCGGGCTCCGACGCGCGTCAAAGCCGTTGCGGCCGTGATCCGGTCGGCGCGGGAGTAGCCCTGGAACGCACCGGCCCACGGGGCTCGGCCCAGCAGCACCATCTCGGAGACGGTGAGCGGGGCGTCGGTGGGTGCGTCCTGACTCACCACGGCCAGCCGTGCGGCCAGTTCGCGTCCGCGGAGTGCGGTCATCGGCGTGCCGTCGATGACCACCGCTCCGGTGCGCGGTCGCAATGCGCGGTAGATGACGCGCAGCAGCGTCGACTTGCCGGATCCATTGGGTCCGATCAGCCCCACGGTGGTGCCGGATTCGGCGATGAGCCCGACTCCGGCGAGCACGACCGCACCGGAGTAGTCGAAACCTACGTCCTCGACGGTGATCATCGCGGGCTCCCTGCTGTCGCGTCGGTCAGGGCTGTCGCGATCCGCGGTCCGGGCTCCGAGACCGGGCGCGACCGCACGGCCGAGACCGGGGGCGAGGGGTCGAGCCGATCCGGCGGACCGGGACGCCAGCTGCGATGAATGTGCACGTCGGTGGCGAACGCCGCTGCGATGTCCTGTGCGGCACACAGTTTCGCCGGGTAACGCGGATCGTCGTCGGCGATCAGGAGGCCGGTGGTGGTACCGCTGTGTGCGACGAGGACGCCGAGCGCACCCATCTCCCGGGCAGCGGCTATGGCGAAGTCCAGATGCGGGCGTGCCCGCAGGACGGTGCTGAGTTGGGCGCTGCGCGTGGCGATTTCGCCGATGTCGCGCACATCGCCCCGCGCGGCGGCGGCCGTGAGCGCGGTGAGCAGGCCGGTGTACTCGCGCTTGTCGGCACGGGTGAAGGGTTTCTCGGCCCGGTTGAATTCGATGGTGTCGACCCGGCCGCCCTCGTCCCCGGTCACGATGGTCAGCGGCGGCAGCGGGGCCAGGCGGGTGAGCAGCCGGACCTCCCGGTGACAGAAGGCGACCGAGCCCGGATACATGACGCCGTCGGAGGGTTCGATCGCGCGCAGCTCGTCCTCTATCTCCCACGCGGTGATTCGGCGGCCGTGCGCGTCGGCGACCGCGCGAGCGGTGGCCACCAGATCGGCAGTGGAACTGGCCAGGCCCTTGCCCTCGGGCAGGTCGCTGATCAGGGTCAGTCGGCCGCCACGGTGGTCGCGGGCGCGTGCGAGCATATGTTCAGCCACGCGCTGCGATTTCGACTTGCCCGGCGGCTGCGTGACCACCGCGCCGTCGGGTGCGCCGGGTTCGAAGACGGCCACCGAACCCTGCCGGATGGGCAGCGTGACCAGGAAGTCGCGGTCGTCGGAGGTGACGCCCTGCAGGAGTTCCCCGCAGCTGCCGAAGGCGCTGCCGACGCCGATGCGGGCGGTCATCGCGCGATTCCGGACCGGCGCGCGACCACGTGCAGCCGGTCGCCGGTCAGCGTGGCGGACAGGCTGCCGTTACCGGGCCAGCCGGGTTCGGTCAGCGGGCCGGGTGTGTCGAAGAGGGCCTCCACCTGAAATCCGTTGCTTTCGAGCAGATATCGCAGTTCCTGGGGGAACAGCAGCCGCCAGGCGTCGTGCTGCTCCACCGGTTCCGGGCAACCGTCCCAGGTCCAGCTGCGCCGCCGCCGGAGCAGCTGCGCGGGCAGGTCCAGGAAGAGGCGGGTGCGTGCGGTGTAGCACACGCCCTCCCAGTCGACCTGGCGCACCGATTCGCCGTCGAGGAGTGCGCGGCGGCCATGGTCGGTGAGCAGGTATGCCCCGCTGCGCATTTCGAGGATCAGCAGGCCGCCGGGTACCAGGCAGGACGCGAACCGGGACAGGGCCGCCGCGATATCGGAGGTGGCGTGCAGATGCAGCAGGGTGCTGCCGAGGCAGGTGATGATGTCGACGGGGGCGTCCACGGCCACGTCGCGAGCGTCGCCGACCGCGAACGGTACGGCCGGATACTTGACGCGGGCGTAGGCGACCATGCGTGGTGACAGGTCGATTCCCGTGACGGCGTAGCCGAATTCGGCCAGCCGGGCGGCGTCGCGGCCGGTCCCGGAGCCGACGTCGAGGAGCTTCCGGGGCGAGCCGAGGCCGAATCGATCGACCAGGTCACGGACGAATACGGCATTGCGGTCACCGGAGTCGGGGAAGGTGCGTTCGTAGAGGGCCGGATTGTCGGTCAGCAGGTTCTCGCTGGCGCGAATCGGGTCGTGCGGGTGCGAGGTCATCGATGCGAACGTCTTTCGCCTGAGGTGGACAGATCCACGGAGGTGTCGGGGTGGGGCGGGTCCGGCTCCGCGGCGGGCAGCAGACCGCGTCGATGGAGCGCCAGGAGCCCGGCCGCACTGAGGAAACCGGCTGCCGCACACAGCGATCCGGGCCCCCAGCTCAGCGGGCCGGCGGACAGGTCGACCACCGTGCCGACCAGTGACGTGAACACCAGGGTCCCGACCCCGGCGACGAGATAGTATGCGCCGTAATAGGTTCCGGTCAGACGCGGACCACTGAACCGAGGGATCAGCTCGTTCGCGAACGGCTGTGCGATCATGATCCCGAGGGCGAGCCCGGCCACCGCGGCCACCGTGGGCAGTACTCGAATCACCGTGGGCGCCAGGCCGTCTCCGGCGACAACGCCCAGCACCGACGCGGTCAGGGGCGGGATCAGGAAGGTCGCGCCCATGACCGCCATCCCGGTCGCCAGCGCCGGCCCCCGAGCGGGACGCCTGCCGAACCAGCGCGTGATCCGCACCTGCAACAGCACCATCGCCACCGTCTCGACCGCATACAGTGCCGCCACCGCCCCGGCACCGTACCGTCCGGCCGCGTGCTGAGCCTGGAGGGTGAGCAGGAAATAGATCTGGCTCTGCAGCGCCAGATTCGCCATCATCGCGAAGGAGAACGCCCAGAAGACCCGGTGCGAGAACACCTTTCGCAGATCGCGGAGAACGCCACCGTCGGCGTGCTCCACCGGCCGCGCCGGCAGGAACGCCACCTGCGCAAGCGTGAGGCCCGCGAAGATGCCCGCCGAGACCAGTGCGGTGAGCCGGAAACCCGCCGCCACCAGAACGGTCCCGAGAATCGGCCCCACCGCCGAACCGACATTGCCGAACACGTTGAATAACGCGAACGCCGCGGCCGATCGCTCCGCGCTGTCGCGCGCGATATATGCCCGGACCGCCGGATTGAACAGCGCCCCCGCGAATCCGGTCAGCACGGATGCGGCCAGTACGACGGGCACCGACCCCCCGACCGCGAACAGCGCGAAGCCGATCGCCCGAATCGCCGCGCCGGTGATAATCACGCCCCGGGGGCCGATCCGATCGGCCACGGTCCCGCCGACCAGAAACAGCCCCTGCTGGCTGAGATTTCGCACACTCAACACGACGCCGACCACCGCCGCCGACAGCCCCAGATCGCTCAGCAGATAGTCCGCCAGAAAGGGAATCAACAGGTAGAAGCCGATATTCCCGGCAAGGTGATTGGCCAGCAGCAGCCGCACCGACACCGGAAAACTGCGGAAGGACGCCAGCGTGCTCACACCCATCCCCCGCGTCGCGCCTCGACACCCGCGCTGGACGACGGCCGGAGCGTCCCGAGTTCCGCACCGGTCAGCCGTCGCACGCCGAGGCCGAGGCCGGGCGGGCGGCGCAGGAGGCCGTCGCTTCCGGTGAGGCCGCTCCAGGGGTCGTCGGTGATGAGCAGATGTCCGTCGAGGTCGACCCAGCGCGCGTAGCCGGTGAGGTGGGCGGCGGCGGCGATACTCAGCGAGGTGGACGCCTGGCAGCCGAGCATGACGGCGCGCTGCGATCGGTTCGCCCAGTCGATCATGGCGAGCGCCGCGTCCAGGCCGCCGCATTCGGCGAGTTTGATATTGATTCCGGCGATCGAGGTGGGGAGTCGACGAAGTGCGTCGACTGTGGCCGCGTCCTCGTCCGCGATGATGGGGACCGGCACCGAATCGGCCACTGCCGCAAGCTCATCGAGTCTGCCGGGTGGCGTGGGCTGTTCCACCGCCGCGATCTCGAACTCGAGCAGGCGCGACAGCACCGCGATCGCGGTGCGCGCGTCCCAGGCGCCATTGGGGTCGAGCAGCAGCCGGACGTGTGGGGCCGCGGCGCGTACGGCCCGCACGCGCGCGAGATCATCGACCGGATCCGGTGTGCCCAGCTTCAGTTTGAGTGTCGTGAATCCGGCGGCCACCAGGCGCGTCGCCGCGGTCACGGCCGCGCTCGGCTCGACCACGCCGATGGTGTAGGCCGTGGGGACCGAATCCCATTGCGGTGCACCGAGATACTCGTCCAGGGTCAGATTCGCGGAGGATGCCAGCCAGTCGTGCACGGCGACATCCACCGCGCAGGCGACCGGGAGCGCCTCGGACAGCCGGGCACGCAATGCGGGCAGCCGGATGCGCAGCTGTTCCGGTTCGGCACTGCCCGCCAGCCAGTGTGCGGCTTCGGTGAGGTCGGCTTCGATGCGTTCGACCGTCAGGCCCAGCCGCGGGCTGGTCACCACCTCGCCGTAGCCCGTGCGCCCGGCGTGGGTCAGCCGCACCCACACCGCCTCGCGCTCGACGAGCGTGGCGCGCGAAATGCGCAGCGGCTCCTGCAATGTCAGCCGCGTCGAGGTCCAATCGAGCTTCACGCGGACACCGCCGCCTGCGCCGGGTCGCTGATCACGGTGCAGCGCGCCCAGCCCCGCACCTCCCGCTCCCCCGGTGTGCCGATCTCCAGGGGCTCCGCCACTGGGGTATCGAAAAGCCCACGCTCGGTGCACCATTCGTCGCTGTATATGGTGCGCAGGTAGCGGTGCGGGCCGTCCGGGAACACGGTCAGCACTCGGCTGTCCGGTTCTCGGCGGGCGATCCACTCCGCGACCAGCGCCGCCGCGCCGGTGCTCCATCCGCCCGCCAGACAGGTGCGCGCGGCCAGGCCGCGGCATGAGGCCACGGTTTCGACCGGCCCCACCCAGTGCACCTCGTCGTAGTCGGCGTAGGCGACATTGCGCGGCAGAATGCTGCTGCCCAGCCCGCGCATCACCCGGTCCCGGGCGGGCTGGCCGAAGATCCGCGATCCCACCGAGTCCACGCCCACCACCCGGAGACCGGGCCAGTGTGAGCGCAGCACCCGCGTGAGTCCGGCACAGTGGCCGCCGGATCCGACGCTGGCGACGAGCACATCCATCGGCTCGACCTGCGTGAGGATTTCGGCGGCCATGGCCGCGTAACCGTGCGCGTTGTCGGGGTTGTTGTACTGGTTGGGCCAGTACGATCCGGGCGTCGCGGCGAGCAGGTCGGCGAGGCGGTCCAGACGCGCCCGCTGCCAGCCGCCTTCCGGATGCGGGTGCTCGACCACGTCCAGGGACACCTGATACGCGGTGAACAGTGCTCGCATCTCCGGTTCCAATTCGCGGTCCACCACCAGCACCACCGAATGCCCCAGCGCCCGCCCGGCCAGGGCGAGGCCGACACCCAAAGTGCCGCTGGTGGATTCGATGACGGGCGCGCCCGGTGCGAGCTCGCCGCGATCCCGGGCGGCGGTGAGCATGGCGACGGCCGCGCGGGCCTTCATGCCGCCGATGCCCGCCGACTCCAGTTTCGCCCAGTAGCCGGTCCCGGAGCCGACGGGAATCCATCCGACCGGCGTCCCGCCGATCACCCGCAGCAAGCCCGCGTGATCGTCGCGTAACCCTATGCGCTGCATACGAACTCCGATCGGTAGTGGAACAGCGTGCTCGGGCCGCCGTCCAGCGAGAAGAAGGGGTACGGTTCGGCGGACAGCGCCGTCACCCCGGGTGCGCCGACGAACCACGGCAGTACCGCGCTGGCGGTCTGAGCGAACATCACCAGCGGGAGTCCCCGCTCCCGGGCCTGCGTGAGCAATGGATCGAAACTGTTGGTGCCCACGGTCATTCCGGTCACCAGCAGGGCGTCATAGGGTTCGCGGACCAGTTCCGCCGAAGTCCGCACCGGCTCACCCCATTCGGTGACTCCCCCGGCACGATCGCACGGGACGTATCCGATCCCCCGGTCGCGCAGCTCGGCCAGCAGCGAGTTCACCACCCCGATGACCAACACCATCCGTGTTCCCGGGGGCAGCAGATCGATGACCGACCGGGCCCGCTGTCGCGACTTGACCAGCGAGTCCTCGCCTGTGATCCGCACCGGCGTACCGTGCCCGGCATGCGGGCGCACCTGCATGAGATAGGCGTCCAGCGCCGCGAGGCGCACCGCCGCAAGGGGATTCACCAGCAACTCGGCCACGGACACCCCCACGCATTCGTCCACCGCGCCGAGGTGGACCGGCAGCTCGCCGGGTTCGATCGCGCACGATCCCACCGCCGAACCGACCCGGACACTCAGCACCACATTGCGATAGCTCTGCGCCCGCCCGGCGTGCCGGGTGCCGTGCACGGTCAGGAACGCACTCGCCACCGGCACCTCCGCCGGATCCGGACCGACCCGCGCCCCGCTCACCCAGGACACCAATTCGGCGACCGAATTCGGTTGTGCGGCAAGTACGGAAGCACCGGCGGCGTGGCCGGTCGGGCGAGCGCTCGGGACGGGCGGACCACCGGTCACGAGGTCGTCCCCGGTTCGTCGTAGTGCGTTTTCAGCTCGGCGATCAGATCCTGCGCGAACGGGCCTGCGGCTTCGGGCTTGTCGACGGCGACCATGACGTGGCCGAGGTAGCCGTTGTTGTTCCGTGCGGCGGTGACCTCCTTGCCGGGCTCGGCCAGGTGGTGATCGACGATGCGCGCGTCATCGGGCCAGTGCTGCGCGCCGGTGATCTCCCGCAGCACGCCGGTCTGCTCCGGAATCAGGAATGCGATTGCCGCGCTGCCGATTCCGGTGTCGAGAGGTGTCAGATCGGGTTCCCGGCCGAGCGCGAGGTCGGCGTGGACCGCCGCCAGGTCGATGCCGGTGACCCGCCGGACCAGCTCGGTGATCCGGTTGCCCGCCGGGCGCGGATTGACCTCCACCAGCTTGGGGCCGGTGCCGGTCAGTTTGATCTCGGTGTGCGCGACCGTGCTGTCGAGGCCGAGCGCCGCGATGGCGGCGGTGGCGACCGCGCCGATGCCCGCGGCCGCCGCCGGTTCCAGGGCTGCCGGGAACATATGGCCCGCCTCGATGAACCAGGGCTGACCGACCACCGGCTTGTCGGTGATGCCCACGACCGTGGTCCGCCCGCCGAAAGTCACCGTCTCGACGCTGAATTCGGGGCCGTCGAGACATTCTTCCAGCAGCACGAGCGGTGAGCGACGTTGTCCCCGGGCGTTGACCGGGAATCCAGCCAGTTCCTCGACCGCGACCCGGAGCTCGTGCCCGTTCTCGACGCGGCGCACGAACATGCCGCCGCACAGGTCGACGGGCTTCACCACCAGGGGGAACCCGATCCGCTCGGCGGCGTCGGCGAGTTCGGGCCATTCGGCGGCGACGGCGAAGTCCGGTTGCGGAACTCCGGCCGCCGCGCAGATCCGGCGCGTGCGCTCCTTGTCGCAGGCCGCCGCCACCGATTCCCGGCTCGGACCCGGCAGGCCCAGTTCGGCCGCGACCGCGGCGACGGTCGGCAGATAGTAGTCGCAGCTGGACAGGACGCCATCGAACTCCAGCGCCGTGTGCAATCGGCGCGCGTAGGGCAGCAGCGCCGCCTCGTCATTCGTGTCCGCGGTCACGATATTCGTGGCGGTGAGCAGCGGATGCGCCGTTCCCGCAGCGGTTTTCACATAGTGCGCCAGATCCCTGGTGAGGAAACTGAACCGGTCGCCGCGCTGGTGGATTCCGCGCGGGAGCAGGGTGCTCATGGAGCCGACCCAGCTCTCGATCATCAGGAGGTGTCCCATGCCGTGAACCGCCTACTTGGCCTGCGGCGCGGGCTGGTTGATGGTGGTGAAGTATTGCGCCGCAGCCAGAATCGCGACCGGTGCGGTGACGAAGATCTGTCCCGCGACGGTGCCCATGAAACCGATGACGCTCATGCCGACGATGCAGCCGAACACCGCGCCGGGCAGCGCACCGAACATGGCCGACAGCGCGCCGGTCACGGTGGCCAGGGTCGCGCCGCCGATCAGGCAGCCCACGGCCGCGCCGCCGATGCCGCCCACCAGCGTGCCGATGCTCGCGCCGAGGCTGATGGTGCTGGTCATGCGGCTCCACGCGGCCTGCTCACGCTCGTACTCGGACTTCCACGGAGCCTGGTTCTCATAGGGCAGTGCGACCGGCTTGTAGACGGCATGGGCCAGGTCGAGCCGCGGGGTCAGGGTCGCGGTGCGGCCGGAGATGTCGGCGGCGATCGGGAATTCGAAATCGTCGACGCGGAAGGCCAATTCGGTGCCCGCCACCACGGTGCCGTCAACCGCCTTGATCTTGAACACACCGTCCTCGACCACCATCGAACCCGCGTCGGTTCTGATGATCGTGTTCTGTGCGCTATTGGTCGCGGTGTAGTGCACACCCTGCTCGGCGGCAGGCTGCGCTCCCGCGACTCCCGGGGCGCACAACGCGGCGGCCACGGTGAGCGCGGAGACGGTGGTGGACTTCCTCATCAGCATTCCTCACGACACAGCAGATCGGATCCGGACGGCAGTGGTCCAGATCTGTTGGGGGCTAAAGCATATGGCGACATCGGACCTTATTGCAAACGATTGTCGTTAGCAATAGGTCTTGCTCAACCGCACATCCGTCCATATTCTGAAGTACATTCATTAATTAGTTAGGCAAGCCTACGTTTAACCGGTTGGGCGGTCCCGCCACCGGAGCATCCGACCCGGGAGTGACATGACCGCATCATCGCCATCGGTCGCCATTGAGAGCGGCACGACGACGGCAAAGGCCCGGCAGAAGGCGGGAGCGCGGGCGCTCGCCGGCCTGATGAAACCGGTGTCGGCGCAACTGACCCTCGCCCGGTTGCTCGCGGTGATGTCCGGCACGCTCGCCGTGGTGCCCTACATCGCGCTCGTCCGCATCGGCGAGGCGCTGCTCGCCGCCCATACCGCGGGCACTGACGTCGACGGCGGAGAGGTCGGGCGCTGGCTTCGAATTCTGCTGGGCGCGTTCGGACTTCGGTTGCTGATCTACTTCGTCGCGCTGTTCGTCACGCATCTGGCCGATGCCAGGCTGGGCCATCTGATCCAGCTGCGCATGGTGCGGCGCTTCGCGCGGGTTCCGCTGGCGTGGTTCACCTCCACCAACTCCGGGCGGGTGCGCAAGGCGCTGCAGGACGAGATTGGGACCATCCATCACCTCATCGCGCATCAACCGGTGGACGGCACCAATGCCGTGGTCATGCCGCTGGCGCTGACCGTGTACGCCTTCGTCATCGACTGGCGGCTCGGCCTGCTGTCGATCGCGACGCTGCCCCTGTATGTCGCGGCCATGACGCTGTCGATGATCGGCATGGGCGAGAAGACCGTGGAGATGGATCAGCGGCTGTCCACCGTGTCGGCCCGCATGGTCGAGTTCGTCACCGGCATCTCGGTGGTCAAGGCGTTCGGGCGGGTCGGCAAGGCGCACCGCAGCTATCAGGAGGCCGCCGACGAGTTCAATCACTTCTACTACGAGTGGGTCAAACCGCTGATCCGGGTGTCCGCGCTGGGCACCTCGTTCCTGGCGGTGCCGCTGGTGCTGTTGATCAATATCGGCGTGGGTTCGGTTCTGGTGCACGGAGGTTCGGTCACCGTGGCCGATGTCCTGGTCACCGCGCTCATCGCCCTGCTCATTCCGCACGCGCTCGAGGTGCTCATGCATTCCATGTGGTCGCAGCAGCTCGCCGGTGGCGCGGCCCTGCGGCTCGCCGCTCTGCTGGAGACCCCGGCGCTGCCGGACCAGGGCGCGAAAACCCCTGTCTCCCATGAGGTCGTCTTCGACCGGGTCAGCTACTCCTATGGCGCGGACGCGGCTGCCGCACTGGCGATCGAACAGGTGAGCTTCACCCTGCGCGCGGGCACGGTGACCGCACTGGTCGGCCCCTCCGGATCGGGCAAGTCGACCATCGCCACGCTGCTGGCCCGCTTCGACGATCCGCGCTCGGGCACCATCAGCATCGGCGGCGTCGCGGTCGCCGAGATCGCCGATCTCTATGCGCAAGTGGGGTTCGTGCTCCAGGATCCGCAACTGCTCGCCATCAGCATCCGGGACAATATCGTCCTCGGCTGCCCCGGCGCGACCGACGAACAGGTGCGCGAAGCCGCGCGCGCCGCCCAGGTGCTCGACGAAATCGACGCGCTCCCACGAGGATTCGATACCGTCTACGGCACCGACACCGGACTGTCGGGCGGGCAGGCACAGCGGATCTCGATCGCGCGAGCGCTGCTCGTCGACGCGCCGGTCCTGGTGCTGGACGAGGCCACCGCGCTGACCGACCCGGAATCCCAGCACGAGATCCAGCAGGCGCTGTCCGCACTCGTGCGGGGGCGGACCGTGCTGCTGATCGCGCACCGGCCCGAGGTCATCAAGGGCGTCGACCAGATCATCCTCATCGAGTCCGGCCGCATCCTCGCCGCCGGAACCCATGACGAACTGCTGCCCCAGCCCGGATACGCGCGGCTGTGGGAATCAGGTATCGAAGCGAGCACGGGCAACCGGGCGCTGACCACAGGAGACCCGCGATGAACCTTCCCCTCGTCGATATCGTGCGGCGGATGAGCCGGATGATCTCGCGGCCGGAGCAGATGCGACCCGCGCTGGCCATCAGCGTCCTCGCCGGGCTGATCGAGGGCCTGGCCCTGGCCGCGCTGCTGCCCACGATCAGCGCGCTGGCCGAGGACGGCCCCGTGTGGGGCCTGAAACTCACCGGATGGCTGACCGTGCTGGCGATCCTGGCGGTGGCCGGCTTCGCCGTCAACTACGCCCAGAGTCGGGCGAATTACGCTGTCGCCCTTGACTTCCTGCGCAGCATCCATCGGCTGACCGGCGACCGGGTGGCCAAGCAGCCACTGGGCTGGTTCGCCCGTCCGGTGGCGGGCAAGCTGTCGCGGATGGTGTCCACCGAGCTGATGTCGGCCGGAGAGATCTTCGCGCACATGTTCGGGCCACTGGTGTCCCGGATCACCGCGGCCGCGGTGATCATCGTGGCGGCGTGGCTGTGGCATCCGCTGCTCGGCCTGATCCTCACCGCGGCCGTGCCGGTCTTCGCCGTCATCACGCTGCTCTCAACCGGTCTCATGCGCAAGGGTCGCGCCCGCCATGAACCGGAGGAGATCGTGCTGGCCGATCGGATCGTGGAGTATGCACAGTGCCAGGGCGCGTTGCGCTCCAGCGGGCGCAGTGCGGACTTCCCGCCGCTGGGCACGGCGTTGGATCGGGCCTACGCCGCCAAGAAGCGCGGCCTCTGGCTCGAGTCGGCGGGCATGCTGCTCAGCGGCATGGTCACCCAGGGCGTGGTAGTGGCGCTGATCAGCGCCACCGGTTCGCTGGCGGTCGCCGGAACGCTGGAACCCATTCCCGCCCTTGCCTTCATCGGCCTGGCACTGCGGTTCTCCTCGACGGTGTCGGCCATCACCGAGAGCGCGGTGGCGCTGGAGTCACGCCGCCCGCTGCTCGACGCCCTCGACGAGGTGCTCACCGCCGAACCGCTGCCCGAGCCCGCCGCACCCGCCGTGCTGACCGCGCCCGGCACCGTCGAACTGACCGATGTCCTGTTCCGCTACGCGCCCGGAGCCGAACCGGCGCTGCGGGAGGTCTCGCTGTCGGTGCCCGCGGGATCCATGGTCGCGCTGGTCGGGCCGTCCGGCAGCGGGAAGACGACCATCGCCCGGGTCATCAGCCGGTTCTACGATGTCGAGGCGGGCACGGTCGCGGTCGGCGGCGTCCCCGTCACCGCGCAGACCGGGGCGCAGCTCATGGCACAGCTGTCGCTGGTCTTCCAGGATGTGTACCTGTTCGACGACACCCTCGAGGCCAATATCGCGGTGGGTCGCGAGGACGCCACCGAGGCCGAGATCCGGCAGGCCGCCGAACTCGCCGGTGTCCGCGAGATCGCCAAGCGGCTGCCCGGCGGCTGGCAGTCGCGGGTCGGCGAGGGCGGGCGCGCGCTGTCCGGCGGCGAACGCCAGCGCGTGGCCATCGCGCGGGCGCTGCTCAAACGCGCGCCGATCGTGCTGCTCGACGAGGCGACCTCGGCCCTGGACGTGGAGAACGAGGCGCACGTGGTCGCGGCGATCGAGCGGTTGCGCGAGCAGGCGACCGTGCTGGTCATCGCGCATCGGCTCGACACCATCGCCCGCGCCGACCTGATCGTCCAGCTCGATGGCGACGGCCGTGTGGTGGCCCAGGGCACACACGCCGAATTGCTCTCCGCCGCAGGCACATACGCGCGCTTCTGGCAGCACCTGCACAGCGCGCAGGGGTGGCGACTGACGAACCATTAGCCTATTCGAATGAACGCTTCCGGCTGGGCCGTGGGGAAGAAGGTGGGCCGCAAACCCGCCTTCACCGAGCACGACATCATCCGGGCGGCCATGGACGAGGGGCTCGACACCTTCACCCTCGCCGCCGTGGCCGACCGGATCGGTGTCGGCGCGACCGCGATCTACCGGCTCTTCGGATCCCGCGACGAGATCGTCACCGCCTGCCTGGACGCCGTCGCCGCCACCATCGCGCTGCCCGAACCCGGTATGGGCTGGCGCGAGGTCCTACGCCAGTGGGCGAACGAATGCTGGCGCATCTGCGAAGACCATCCGGGACTCCCCCGGGTCGTCTACTCCTACGCGCCCGCCGTCACCCGCATCACCGAGGTGCTCGACGCCTACGCCGCGAGCCTGGCCTGCCACGACATCACCTCGGGGCAGGCCGGTTTCGCACTCGACTTCCTCGGCGACACCGTCTTCGCCTGCCACCTCGGAGTCCAGGCCATGCGCGCGGCCGACCGCACCGGCGCCACCGGACTCGATCAGGTGCGAGCAGCCCTCGGCGGCACACACAGCATCCTGCACCCGCATGAGTCCTGGCAGCAGCGTGGCTTGGTCGACACCAAGGTCGAGTTCATCCTCACCGGGCTGGAACACCACTGGCCGGAGGTCTGACGGCCCCGTCTGTCGCGTCTCACTCGGGTGCGCGCACGATACAGCGGAAGCCGAGGTGACAGGTGGCGGTGTCCTCGGTCCGGCCTTGGCGGGCGGCAGGCCACCGCGCGCGGCGAATTCCCATTCCGCCTCGGTCGGAAGGGTTTTCCCGGCCCAAGCGGCAGCGCACCCGGAACCAGTTCGCCAAGGCAGGTGAAACCATCCGGCCATGCCCAAGGGAGAAGGGGCCTCGCCGTCACCCATCACCCGGTCGGCGTGCATACCGACAGCGACGCCACCCGAAACCTCCACCAACGCATAGCCGTTCGATACGCACAGCATTTCGGCGAATCCAAGGGCGCACTCATGAAGGCAGGGCAGACCCTGTCCCTCGCGGCGATGACGTCGATGTTCGAGGATGCGCCCGCGTATCAGCAGGCGTTGTCCCGCCTACACGACAATGCCCCACCGATGCCGTATGAACTGACGGCGGCCATCATCGCGGCCGAACTGGGCGCGCTGCCCGAGACACTGTTCGCCGAGTTCGAACCGGAGCCGCTGGCCGCAGCGTCGATCGGACAGGTCCATGCGGCGCGATTGCCCGGTGGCGGGCCGGTGGCGGTCAAGGCCCAGTATCCCGGTGTCGCACAGGCGATCCGGTCCGACCTGGCCAATACTGAACTGCTCGCCTCCTTCTTCGGGATCTTGCGAGCGGGTGTGCCGAACGCTGTCCAGCTGGACGTGCAGTCGCTGATGCGCGAGATTTCGGCACGGATCGGCGAGGAGTTGGACTATCGAATCGAGGCGGCTAATCAAGCCGATTTCGCCGAGGTGTATCGCGGACCCCCGTTCATCCGAATCCCCGAGGTCGTACCCGACTCTGTTCCCGGCGGGTGCTCACCATGGATCTCGCCGAGGGCCGCCGGTGGTCGAAGGCATTGAACTCCGGTGCGGGACTGCGGGATTCCTGGGCCGAAGCGCTCTTCCGGTTCAGCTTCTGCTTCGGCAATCGCGCGCGGCGCGGACTGTTCCACGGGGATCCACACCCGGGCAACTACCTGTTACACGACGACGGCACGGTGTCCATCCTCGACTTCGGCTACATCAAGCGGTACACGACCGCGCGGCACCGGGCCGGCGGCGAGTGAGTACTCGCATTCTCATCCTCGTGCAGTTCGATCCTGAAACGCCGCAGGTATCCTGGCTCCCGAATCGACGCTCGCCCTCGGCCTTCCAACCCAGGAAGGTCGTGGCCATGGATGAAGGTCCGCTCCTCGGTCACAGTTGCGGGACAGCCCCGGATTCGCACCGGTGTTCCCTGCGGAAACGAACCTAGCAGTATGCGAACGGAATCGGGGCACCCCGCACTCCCGCTCGTACAGCGAGGGATGCGGACACCGGATGTCGTATCACCGGTATTTCGCGCCGCGGAGGATCATCCTGGAGTCAGCGGCGTCCACGTCGCGGCACGAGGGCGACGCTTCCGGGTACCTCCAGGAAGGAGCGTCATCATGAACCCTGACACCCCCGCCGCCGAAGCCCTGCCTCCGGCCACCGGTCCGGTGCGGTTGCGCGGCGATCTGGATGAGCAGCTGTCGCGCTGGCTGTGGCTGGTGAAGTGGCTGCTCGCGATACCGCACTATCTGATCCTGATCCTGCTGTGGATCGGATTCCTGCTGCTGACCATCGTGGCCTTCTTCGCGATCCTGATCACCGGGGCGTATCCGCGGGCCATCTTCGATATCAATGTCGGCATCATGCGGTGGTCGTGGCGGGTGATGTTCTACAGCTACAACGCGCTGGGCACCGACCGGTATCCACCGTTCTCGCTGCACCCCGACGACAACTATCCGGCCGACCTCGCCATCGACTATCCCGAACGGCTCTCGCGGGGACTCGTGCTGGTGAAGTGGTGGCTGCTTGCCATCCCGCACTACCTCGTCCTCATGGCCATGACCAGCGGGGCCGTGATGATCGACCTGGAATCGGATTACTTCAACTTCGTACCGCCACTGATCGACGTGCTGGTCCTCATCGCCGCCATCGCACTGCTGTTCACCGCCCGCTATCCGCGCGGGGTGTTCGACTTCGTGCTCGGCATCAACCGATGGGCCTACCGGGTCGCGGCCTACGCCGCACTGATGCGCGACGAGTACCCGCCGTTCCGCCTGGACCAGGGCGCACGCGAACCCGCGCTCTGACAACACTTCTCGTCAGAGCGCCAGGTCTGCGGCACGCTGGGCGCCGGCCTCACCCGGCCCGGCGGGGTGCGTAGGCGGCCAGAAACAGGTCGATCGCCGCGTCGACCGTATCGGTGGTCGTCGCGGTGGCGTCGAGCATCCGGGCGTTGAGCGGTGCGCCCAGCACCAGCCAGGTGAGCTGTTCCGCGGCCGCCGCGGGGTCGGGGATCCGCAGCGCGCCGCGGGCGTCGAGCGTGCGCAGTGTCGTGGCGAGGTCGCCGAGATTCCTGCCCCAACTCTCGTCCAGGTAGGTCTTGCCGACCTCGGGCCGACGGGCCGCCTCGGCGGTGACCAGCCGGCGCATTTCGACCACGGTCGGCGAGAGAACGCCGGCCAGAAGCGTTCGTGCCCAGGCGAGTAAGCCCTCTCGGATATCGTCGGCGGCCTCCAGCCCCGCCAGTGCGGGCCGAATCGCATGACGGCCTGCGGCAGTCCAGTCGATTACGACCGCGGCGAACAACCCGGCCTTCGACGGGTGCTCGCGGTAGAGAGATGCCTTGGAAATGCCTGCGCGCGCGGCGATCTCATCCATCGACGTGCCCGCGAAGCCGAACTCCAGAAACACCTCACGGGCGACGGCCAACAGTTCGGCGCCGGACTTCCCGGGCGGTCGGCCTCGACGTCCACCTGCAGAGTTCATGCCGACCACTTTAGTACTTGACAGTACTTGGTCGGCAACCTAGTTTAAGTACTACCAAGTACTCAAGGAGGTGCGCCATGACCGTCGTAATCGGAG
Source organism: Nocardia acididurans (assembly GCF_016741815.1). Lineage (GTDB taxonomy): Bacteria > Actinomycetota > Actinomycetes > Mycobacteriales > Mycobacteriaceae > Nocardia > Nocardia acididurans. Next base: position 114,445 of record NZ_JAERRJ010000016.1, on the reverse strand, counting down.
TGGTGACCGCGGCGCTCGTCTCGTTCGTTCTCAGCGCGGTGCTGTACGCGATACCTGCTGTCGCCGCACTGATGTCACGCACGAGCACCCCACGCCCCGGAATCGGCTTGCCGGCGCAGATGGCGTCCGTGATCCTGCGCGGCCTTGCCGCCGCCGCGGTGCTGGCGACACTCCTGCTCGCCGGCGATCGACACGGCGCCGGGACCGGCGCGGCCCTCGGCGCACTCGTCGCGATACTGCCGGTGACCATCCTCAGCGGCGCCATCATCCACGAGAACGTTCCGATCCCGACCGCACTGGTGCACATGACCGACTGGATCCTCAAACTGGTCATCAGTGGCGCCGTACTCGGACTGTTCCTCTGATCCCCACCAGGCAGGAGCATCATGACCACCCAGCCAGGACCACTGGACATCACCTTCACCGCCGTCCTCGGCAAGGTCCGAGAGGGCGACACCTGGACCTGCGTGCAACTCCCCGACTCGGCCCGCATCTTCGGCACTCGAGGATTGGTCAAAGTGAAAGGGACAGTGGACGATATCGCCTTCACCTCCTCTTTCATGGCACTCGGAGACGGCACCCACAAACTCCCCGTCGCCGCCGCGATCCGACGCCGCATCGGCAAATCCGACGGAGACGAAGTCACCATCCGGCTCACCGAACGATTGAACTGACGCGCGTGACAGCCGTCGGCCGACCTCGGTGACGTCTGGCCGCCCGAGTGCCGCAACGACGCATTCGTAAACGTCCTCGCAACAGCACATGTCGGAGTAAGTTGCTCGCTGAAACTCGCACCCAGAAAGCCCCGGTCGGGTCTGGCGGATCTGCGCCCGAACATGCGCTGTCTGGACATGCTCGCACGGGTCGGCGGCGGCGAATTGGAGGCGGCGTTGACGTACATTCTGTGTATGGGTGACACCGATCGCACCGATCTGGAACCCGTGGTCGACCAGCTCGGACCCGAGGCCAAGGAGGCCCTGATGACCACCGCGGAACGACTCGAAGCAAAGGGCCGCGCCGAGGGACGAACCGAAGGACGTGCGGAGGCCCTCCTCGAACTGCTGGCCTTGCGGTTCGGCCCCGTTCCAGCCTCTACCGCAAACCGGGTCCACAACGCTTCCATCGACCAGCTTCAGCAGTGGACGGCCCGCGTACTCACCGCCGACACGCTCGCGAAGGTCTTCGAGTAGGCAAACGGCGCTCGCCACGCGCCGGGATGTGCGGCGGCTCGGAGAGTCGCCGCACTGGGTGCACCTGGCCTCAGTCGGCGCATGGCCTCGGCCCGTGCTCGGTCCGGTCACCAGCACGGACCGCAGCAGCGGCATGTTGCGAGTAGTTCCGTTGCGCCGCTTGACTTCTCGGGAATGGCTAGGGAGCCGGTCGATAGCGGCCACCAATGAGGTCGGACAGGCGCGCCAGCGATTCTTGATTGCGAGGCCGTAAGAGCAATGCCAGCAGCGGAGCGGGGATCAGTCGGCCCGGACCGCTGGTGACGGTTTCGGTCATGCGCACTTCGGTGGTGTCGGCGTTCACGCCACACAGTTCCAGTCGAATCCGCGCTCTGCCGAACGGGCGCAGGCCCGCTTCCAGCTCGAGCAGCCGGGGTGGTTCGGCGGCGAGCACAGTGGTCGTGTCCTGGATTGTCAGCGGCCACGCGCCGACGCTGTGGTGGATACGGGCACCCGCCGCGGGCCACTCAGGATCGACGCCTCGCATATGGGTCGAACCCACTACCCAGTGTCCATAAGACCAGCCGTCGGCGAGGATCGCGAAGACTTCCTCGGCCGATCCGGGTACCCGTGCCACTACCTCGGACATGTCGAGGCGGTTCCCTGTTGCCGGGTGATTACACATGCTCAGGCGCAGCAGTTGGGACCGCCGCCGAGCGGCTCGGTAGGCGAGCGGGCCCCGCCGCGTGTAGTCGTCGACGGAACGGGTACACCGGGCGGATGGGTTTGAGCACACAGCCCACGGTCTCGTGATTGCCTCCATCGCAGTGGACGTCAAGGTCGACGCCTGTTGCCCAGCACGTACGAAAGGCCAGGTCCCTGTGATGTCCACCAAGCGAGCACGCGGCGCACCGGCCGTAGCCACAACCATCAGCGCTACCGGCTGCCGCTGCACGATGAGCGGAGAGATTGATTTCAGCAACCTGGAAGAATTCCGAGCGAAGCTGACCTCCGCGCTGCACATCGGTGAACCGGTCGTCGTCGACCTGCGCGCGGTTACCTTCTTCAGTCTCAGCGCGACCCGAGTCCTGCTCAAAGTCCACGACCTCGCCGACGTCCTGCAATGCCCGATGCAGGTACTCGGCTCACCGTGCGTGAACCGAGTACTGCACCTGAGCGGAGCAGACACCGAACTCACTCTGCCGCACCAGCATTCACAGCGATTCCGCTACTGACGACGCCCGCGCCGAGCACACGGACTGTTGGCCGCTCGCAGTGCGGTCGAAGGCCCCGGCCCGCACCGCCGCGGTGAAGCTGTCCCATGCCGCGCCGTCGAAAACCAGTATGGGGCTGGCGTTTCCAAGCTTCGAGTCGCGCACGCCGACGCACCCCTTACTCAGATGAGCCGCTTCCACACACTCACCCCCACCATGGCTTCGGCTGCTCTTGAACCACTTGGCTGCGGTCAAGTCGACGTTCACTTGTCATACTCCTCGGCTACCGACAGCATGAGTTGCCTGCTCTGCTCGGGGGCCAACGCTACCCGGCTGATCTCACAGAAGGCATCTCGATAGCGCACTACCTCGTGCTCGCGTTCCATGACGAGGATCCGACCAGGCTGCCGAGATGGGCGGGCGCGTCGAACGGCACAACACGGATGGAGACATTGGGCCGTTGCGCCAGCTCGGCGAGTCTGCGTAGCTGATCGGCCATCACGCCGCGGCCGCCGAGCTGGTCTCGAAGAACCATCTCCGATAGCACAGCATCAACTCCGAATGCGCTGTCCTTCAAGCGTTCCTGCCGAAGCATCGCGACCTCAACACGCCGCTCGACCTGTTCGGGCAGCAGGTTCGGCGCCTCGATCCATTCGACCGCACGGCGATATTCGGCAGTTTGGAGCAACCCGGGCACGACGGCCATCTTCCACACCTCGAGTTTGCGGGCAGCTTCCTCCAATCCGATGTAGTAGTCGAACCCCGACTTCAGTCCATCGGCATAGGGCCGCCACCAGTTCTTCTGGGCCGAGGCAAGCTCCTGCGCGAGCCCGATCATGACTCGCCGTTCATTGCCGGTGACCTGATACGCGTTCGAAAGGGCGTTGATCCACAGTTGGGGCACTTTGGATTTCACACCGTCTTCCACCCGGCCCATGGTCTGTATCGATGTCTCCACGACCTGGGCTGCGGCATAAACAGTCAATCCTGCGCGCTTTCGGTACTGGGCCAGCAACCGCCCGAGAGCTCTGCTCGAAAGAGTCGATCCAGCCAATTGCTACTGCGAGGACTCCTACGTCGAAGGTGTGCGCCGGGCCGAGGGAATCCTGAAACTTCACGCATCCTGCACGCCGCCGTGTCCCGGGTGCGCGGCGCGGCCGAGTACCTCGAGCACATCAGCACCGAGACTCGTCCGAGCCGACCAGCAGGACTGTAAGAAAAGAGCCTCCCCTGAATTCAGGGGAGGCTCTTTCACAAGTGTCTGGAGAGGGAAACGACCACTACGCCCCCGACACGAGTGGGATCGACCGCGCGCAGCGGTCGCGTCACAGTGCGATTCGGTCGGTGTGTGCCGCAGGTGAATTCGATTCCGAGCGAATGGTTCGCCTTCACGTCCAGAGTCGTCGACGGCGAATTCAACGGCGCGTAACCAGAGTCCGGGGCCATCAGCCGCTGCTGTGTGGTGGTGCGGCTGGTAGTCGCACGGTGCCTCGGAGCCCGCCGGAGGGCCGGGGAGTGAGGGTGAGTGTGCCGTTGTGGGCCCGGGTGATGCTGTGGACGATTGCCAGGCCCAGGCCGGTGCCGGTGTGGTCTGTGTGCAGGCGCTCAGTTCCTCGGCGAAACGGTTCGACAAGCGTGGAAACCAGCTGTGGCGAGAGCTTCTCGCCGGTGTTCTCGACAGTGAGCACGACCGTGCCGGGGTGCACGCTGGTCGTGACCCACACGGTGCCACCATCGGGCAGGTTGTGCACGATCGCGTTGTGCACGAGGTTTGTGGTCAACTGCAACAGGAGTGCGGGTGCGCCGATGGTAGGGGTTACGTCGCCGGAGGTTTCGATGGTGATCCCGCGTTTCTCCGCGAGGGGGAGCAGTGTTTCAGCGGCTTCTTCCGCCATGAGGGACAGGTCGACACGCACTCGGGTGAAGGATCCCTGGTCGGCACGGCTGAGCAGGAGTAATGCCTCGGTGAGCTCGATCGCTCGGATGTTGACGGTGCGAAGTCGTTCGACGAGTTCACCGGTGCGGATGTCCGGATCGTTGCGGGCCACGTCGAGAAGTACCTGCGTGATCGCCAGCGGGGTGCGCAGCTCATGGGAGGCGTTGGCCGCGAATCGCTTCTGTTCGGCTACATGTGCTTCCAGCTGAGCGAGCATGGTGTCGAAGCTGTCGGCGAGTTCGCGGAACTCGTCGCGGCGGCCCGGCAGCCGGATCCGCTGGGACAGCGACCCGCTCGCGGCCGTCCGCGTGGCCTCGGCGATTCGAGTCACCGGGGCCAGCATGCGACCGGCGAGAATCCACCCGCCGGCAAGGCCGAACACCAGCAGGAATCCCAGCACCAGGACTGCAGCCGGGACGAAGACGGCCGGGCCGAAGTTGTGTGGGTCCACAGTGCGTCGGAAGTCGGACAGATCGGGGACGAGGACGTTCGACCTTCCTCGAAGGAGAAATACCCACACGGCGGCGAGTAGCAGGATGGCCGCAACCATGAGGAATCCGACATAGCTGAGGGTGAGTTTGACCCGGACACTCAACCCGCGACGCCTATCCACGCCGCTCCGCTCCGCGGTGGTCGGCGTCCGGTCCCGTGTCGATGCGGTACCCGACGCCCGGCACGGTGGCGATGAGCCAGGGTTCGCCGAGCCGTTTGCGCAGCGCCGAGACCGTGATTCGCACGGCATTGGTGAAGGGGTCGGCATTCTCGTCCCACGCTCGTTCCAGGAGCTCTTCGGCGCTGATGACACCTCCTTCGGCAGCGACGAGAACCTCGAGCACGGCAAATTGCTTGCGGGTGAGCGCCACATAGCGACCGTCGCGGTAGACCTCGCGGCGGAACGGATCCACCCGCAGGCCCGCGACCTCCCGCACCGGTGGCCGGTTGTGGACACGCCTGCGGTCGAGCGCGCGGAGCCGCAGCGCGAGTTCACGAAGTTCGAACGGCTTGGTGAGATAGTCGTCGGCGCCGAGCTGAAAGCCGGTGGCCTTGTCATCGAGCCGGTCGGCAGCGGTGAGCATCAGGATCGGCATGCCGGTACCGGAGGCGACGATACGCTCGGCGACCTCGTCACCCGATGGTCCCGGGATGTCGCGGTCGAGGACCGCTATGTCGTATGTGTTGATGCTCAGCAACCCCATGGCCGTATCGCCGTCACCGGCGATATCGGCCGCGATCGCTTCCAGGCGCAGCCCATCGCGAATGGCCTCCGCAAGGTAGGGCTCGTCTTCTACGACCAGAACACGCATGCACTCGATGGTACGAAGCGGAACATTTCGTCGGCATATCGAAAGTCGCATACAGGGCGACAACACCGGCGTCCCTTGACTGGCGGCATGAGACGTATCGCGTTCCGGTTCTGTTTCCTGTACTTCGGCTTGTTCTGTCTGCTGACTCCGCCCTTCGTCTTCGTGCTGACCGGTCCGCTCGGCCGCCAGCTGGGCTACGACGCACAGTACTGGCACATCCGGAAACTGCAGCCCGCCTTGAACTGGGTGGGCCGGGAGCTGTTCGGTACCCCCGTCCAGCTGCATCCGACCGGGGTCGGGGACCAGACGATCTTCTGGGTGCTGTTGTTCTGCATCCTGGTCGTGGCGGTGGCCGGGGCAGCGGTGTGGTCGGTACTGGATCGGCGCCGTACGCGATATCGCACACTCGCAGGCTGGTTTCTCCTCGCCATCCGGATACTGCTGGCCGGTCAGTTGTTGAGTTTCGGTGTCGCCAAGGCAATTCCGACGCAGATGCCCGAACCTTCGCTGACCACGCTGCTGACCCAATACGGCAACCTCACGCCGATGGCCGTGCTGTGGTCGCAGGTAGGTGTGTCGAGACCGTACGAAATGCTGCTCGGCGCTGCGGAAATCACCGCGGCGGTCCTGCTGCTCATCCCGCGGACCGCGTTGCTCGGCGCGCTGCTGGCGTTGATCGACACCCTGCAGATCGTCGTACTGAACCTGACATTCGATGTGCCCGAGAAGATCTCGTCCATACATCTTCTGCTCATGTCGTTGATGCTGCTGGCGCCCGACGCGCGACGGCTGATGCGAGCGCTACTGCTCAACCGCGCCACCGGCCCGTCGGACGCACCGGATCCGTTCCACACCAGTAGATCTCGCCGCATCGCGGCGGTGATGCACGTCGCGCTCGGCATGTGGATTGCGGTGGCGCTCGTGCAGGGCGGCTGGCACGCCTGGCGTTCCGGCGGGCCCGACCGCCCCAAGCCTGCGCTGTACGGCATCTGGTCGGTATCGCAGTACGTCCGCGACGGACAGCCGGTGCCACCGCTGACCACCGACGAAACTCGTTGGAAAAAGGTGGTATTCGACTACCGCGATGCCATCACGCTGCAGCTGATGAACGACACCCTGGTAACCGTTCCCGTCGACGTGGACGCCGCCTCCCATCGGATCCGACTGATCAATGGGACACCGCAATCCGGACCGGGGGCCACCTCCGGCCAGAGCCGACATCCCCTGGGCACACTCACCTTCCAGCAGCCCGCCCCGGACAAAGCCGTGCTCACAGGCGAACTGGACGGTCACCAGGTCACCCTCACGCTCGATTGGATCGACCCGGACAGCTTCCCTCAGCGAAGCACACCGTTCCACTGGGTGCAGAACCGCCCGAACTTCTGAACCGGTGGGGCCGGGCAGGACATCAACGGCTGCCAATGGGCTGTCCGAAGAACGCGGCGAGTCAGCGGCCATCAGGTCGGGATGGCTCTCGAACTCGAGCCATAATGCGATCGCCGCACGGCGATCTGACGGTTTCCCGGGACATCAGCGAGGTGAAGTTCCACCTCTACACCCGAGTCGATTCAAGCGAGGAGTGACGCTTCCTCTTCGGCCGAGCGCAGCGGGACGCCACACGACGGATACCGCTCAATTCGGCCGACCTGCCGAATCCGTTGCGGAGCCAACGGAATACGCCCCCATCCCCTCCTACTCGCGCGTCGCCGGTTGGGCAGCATCCTCGGCAGAGACTCGTTCGTCACCCTCCGGATCCGGAGGGTGGCAGGGCCGACCCCGGTGCGGCCCCGGTGATGGCGGCTCCGGTCATGCTGTCGCCGCCGCGGCATATGGGGTTCAGCGTCATCGTCGAATGCGGATTGACGACAACGCTCATGGCGTTCGTGTACGAGGTGGGGGCGGCCGGTGGCTGGCCGGGCATGGCCGGGGTATTGGCCGGGTTGGTCAAAAAGTAGGTCACGCCCGACACGACATACGGCTCGTCGGAGTCGTTGGTACAGCTGAGCCCCGCGCAGTTCACCCCGGGCGCGAACTCCTGCGCCTGCGCCATTCCCAACGTGGTGAGCGAGACCGCCGCCATCCCTATCGTCAGCGTCGAAGCCTTGACCAGCAGAACACGCATTGCGGCACCTCCTGCGTCGCGAAACCGATGACTGACACATGAGCAGGGTTTGCTGAACTGTCGCTGAAGACTACCCGGTGCGATGCCGGCCGTTAGGGCCGCCCCGGCCGCCCCGAGCGGCGTCGCCGACGCCGCGTCGGCCAACGCCGCCGACCCGGCCTCCGCCGATGCCGCGGGCCCCGAGAACGTCAGCTGAGAATGCAGCGAAACCCGTTCCGCCGCAATCAGTTCATCGTGCCACTCAACCGAGTTCGGCACAGGTGCGAACGGTCGATACGGGCAAAGCCGCGGATCGAAATGCCGACTCCCACCAGACCGCAGGAACATCCCAGGCATCCTCATCGAATCGGCCACCATCACGCCCCACCCCGTTCTTCACGCCGGGACATTTGACACTGGGCTGGGCCGCCGCGCGCTGTTGACATGGGACCTTATGCCGCGCCCGCGGCAGGAGGTCCCCAGCTCGACAGGAAGGCGGTCGATCCCCTTGGCACGCACATTGACCCAGCACGAGATTCTCACCGAGCTCGAACCGGTGGCAGGCAGCGCGCTCGACCGGCACCTGGCGGTGGCCAAGGACTGGAATCCTCACGACTACGTCCCCTGGGACGACGGCCGCAACTTCGCGAAACTCGGTGGCGTGGACTGGGATCCGGAACAATCGCGACTCGGCGAGGTAGCCAGGGCAGCACTGGTGACCAACCTGCTGACCGAGGACAACCTGCCCTCCTACCACCGCGAAATCTCCGAGAACTTCTCCCGCGACGGCGCATGGGGCACCTGGGTCGGCCGCTGGACCGCCGAGGAGAACCGGCACAGCGTCGTACTCCGCGACTACCTGGTGGTCACCCGCGGCGTCGACCCGGTAGCGTTGGAGAACGCCCGCATGGCGCACATGACCAACGGCTTCGCGGCCCCACTGGACCCGGTGACCGAATCCGGCGAACCCGGCTTCCTGTACTCCGTCGCCTATGTGAGCTTCCAGGAACTCGCCACCCGCATCAGCCACCGCAATACCGCCGCATTCTGCGCCGACCCCATCGCCGAAGACATCATGCAGCGCCTGGCCCTCGACGAGAACCTCCACATGCTCTTCTACCGCACCCTCTGCGGCGCAGCCCTGGACCTGGTCCCCGATCAGGCAATGGTCGCCATCGACGCCATAGTCGAGAACTTCCGCATGCCCGGCGCGGGCATGCCCGACTTCCGCCGCAACGGCGTCCTCATGGCCAAACACGGCGTCTACGACCTACGCCAGCACCTCGAGGACGTCCTCCTACCGGTGGTACGACACTGGAATCTGTTCGACCGCACCGATTTCGGCCCTGCGGGAGAACAGGCAAGGGAACGGCTGGCCGCCTTTCTCGAGGATCTGGAACACGTGCGCGTACCGCGTTTCGAGGAGCAGCGGGACCGGGCGCTAGCCCGAGAGCAAGCCCGCCGATAGCCCGGCAACCCGATGCCCGAGGTGCTGACCATCCTCCGCCTCACCTACGAAACGAGCTCCCCTCGGGCAAGCATCAAATTGTCCCCGGCCGGGCAGTCCACCACAGGTCCCAGCATCCTTTCAGGAGGTGTTCCCGGACGGTTCGGCCCAATAGGGGGCGCTCACCGTACTTCGCGAAATAGTCACCATCCTGCAGGAGATCCCGCACGCAGCCGTCGGCGAGGTCGACGCCGTAGAACGTCGTGGGCGACATGGCGAACGGGACAGCGGGAAGGTACCCGATCCGTTCGAGCAGCGGTGGCGGTCCGTACTGGGGGTATTCCTTGGTCTGCATGCGCGCCAAGCCTTCTCGCCATCGGCCGCCGTCAAGGATGTCCTGGACCGACAGGACATCCCCGAGACCCCAATGCGGGGTGGCCAATCCGTTCGACACCGACAGCAGCTCCCGATGCTCGGGATGCAGCGTGCCACTCAGCGCACGATCGAGCAGGTCGAGCTCCTCAGCCGTCGCGCCGTCGCGCACAGGTTCGGGATTACCGGGATTCCCACTCCTGATCAGCTCGGCGATTCTCGCGACGATCTCGGCCATCGTGGGCGGATCCGCGCGGATGTTGCGGCCCCGCCAGGGTTCCGAATACTCGCCCAGCGCAAGCTGATCGGCGTCATCGGTCATACGCTCGAGCTGGTCACGAAAGTAGCTGTACAGATCCGGGTAGGTCGTCTCCAACGGCAGCGGAACCGTCGCCCCGGTCGGCAGTCCCGGCGCCACACCGACGAAGAGGTACAGGTTGCCGCTGTAGCCATTGTCGTTCTCGACAACCAATTGGTAGCTCCCCGGGTCGTCGGGAGCGCCGAGATCGACACCCCAGTTGCTGTCGGCGAACCACTCGTCAGCCTGCGTCACCCCCATCTCCCAGCGCCGGCCGACACAGATGTCCTCGGTACCAAGCAAACTTTCAGTTATCCAGAAGTGATCCCATCCGTTGGCCACCGACAGCAGGTCCCGATATTGCGGGTCAAGACGCCGCCCCAACCGGGATTCCGCAGCACACAACTCCTCCTCGCTCGCCCCCGCCTTCGGCTGCGTATCCGATTCGTAGCTCCGATAGGCCACAAGTCGCCGTTTCTGCTCAACGAGCCTTTCGATCAGCTCCCGCCACAGCTCAAGATCGACCGGTCTTCCCATGGTCAGCGACTTTACCGAGGTAAGCGATGCCAGAAAATAGCTGAACTACGAGAGGGTGATCATGCCGCAGCTAGGAAGCGAGCCTGTTCGGCTCAGAGGGGCGGCCAGTGTCCGGGGCCGGTGATCGATTAGCTCGGGGTGCCGTAACCGGTGGCGGCTCGACAACATGTTCACCGCCAGTCCAGCCGCCCGTCGGCGAGGGCGGCAGCAAAGGAGTTCCACTCGCCTGCAGCGAAAACCAGAACGGGGCCGGTTGGGTCCTTCGAGTCGCGGACTCCTGTCAGATGCGCGGTCAGGAACGAGACCTCGACGCAATCCCCTTGCGCACCACTATGACTGCTCTTGAACCACACGGCACCGGATCGGTCAGCGCTGGCCATGTTCGTACTCCTTCGTCACCCGGCGAACGAGATCCCGGGTCTGGTTTTCCTCCAGCGTCGCATGCCGGATCGCCGACGCGAGATTGCTGTACAGCAGTACCTCGTCGGGCTTCTCCAGGTACACGTCCTGGGTCGGGCCGCCTTCGATGTACACGATCGGAGGCTCGGCGACCCCACCTGCGCTGGAGTCGAACTCGAGTATCGTGAACGACCCGCGCGGCATCCCCCAGGTAAGCCCTGCCGAGAACGGATGCAGGCGAACCGTCACGTTGGGCAACTTCGAGACCTCTGCCAGATACCGCAACTGTGCGGCCATGACCCGCGAGCCGCCGATCACCCGCCGCAACGCGGACTCGTGCAGCAACACCTCCAAGGCGATCGGGCGCGCCTTGCGAGTGACGATGGCCTGCCGCCGCATTCGATGCTCGACCCGCCGATCCACGTCGGCAGCACCGGCAAAACCGGGGTACGCACTGATGATCGCCCGCGCGTAGTCCGCGGTCTGCAGCAGCCCCGGAATGTGCTCGTGATAAGTGAGCAGGCGGTGCGCCGCAGCCTCTAGCCCGGTGTACATGTTGAACGCCTCGGAATACAGACCACCGTATGCGTGATACCAGCTCTGAGTTCGAGCGAGAGACGCCAAATCCATTGCGGCACGGAGCTCCTCAGCGCCGACAGCGTACAGCTCGCAGAGCGCGCGCACGTCCTGCTTGCGCACCTTCTGAGTCTGTCCCGCCTCGATCCGCTGCAGCGCCGAGGCCGAAAGATCCACGAGTTTGGCGGCAGCGGCGATCGTGAACCCGTTGGCCTCCCGGCACTCTCGCAGAAAGCGGCCGAGTTGCCGACGCGGCAACGTGGAGCTGGACGAATCGGGCGAGTCGTCACCGGAGCGGTGGCCTGTCATGTCGACATCCCATGCATCGTCGAAGTCGGATGAGTCCGGTCATGAATTCGGGTGCTGCGCATCTCATTATCGGTTGCAACCCAGGGTTTTCGGGTGACTTTGAATCGGATACCCGATTTCCCGCCAACCGTTTCCGTGCCGGTGGTGTGCTGACACCATCACGCCGACGATCCATCCAAACCTCGCGAAGGGATCCGAAATGTTCTGGGAAACTTGGGTACTGGTCGCACTCGTAACGGCACTGATCGCGTTGTCCATATGGGGATATACCGGGGCTTCCCGAGGAGGTGATGCCCGGTTTCTCCGACTCACCCACCTCGACGGAAACGGATGCCTCTACGTTCCCGCGTCAGGACGGGTGGGCCGGTGGCACAGAGGGCGGCATCGGGCAGCGTGGCCCACGCGACGATTCGAGGGAACCTCATGAACTGGATCAATGACTACTGCGAAGATTCCTACGTCGAAGGCATCCGCCGCGCACAAGGCATCGTGAAACTGCATGCAACCTGCACACCACCATGCCCGCGAATCAGAGGCGCCGCCGAGTACCTCGCGCAGATGAGCGCCGAGAGTCCCGCGAGCCAACCGGGTCCCCAATGAGCAGAGCCTCTCCCTGAATTCAGGGAGAGGCTCTTTCAAAGTGTCCGGAGGGGGACACGACCACTACGCACACGCCTTCCACCGGCAGAAACGGTTTCGCATCGATGGTTAGGTTCCGCGATTGGTGCCCCGGGGTGGCACGTACAGCATCTAAAACAACGCAGCCCCGCCGTGAGCTGCGAATTTCCGCCGATATGGAGGTGGCGCGGCGTACCTATCGCCGGTCAAGCAAGGATTGACGTCCGACTGGAGGCATGTCATTCCGGTGCGCTCCGTCGGTGTCGCACCCGCCCTCGATCATCAAGGTCGCCGCGATCCAACCGCGGAGATCGCTGGGTTATTAGCCAACGAGGCCCCGTCTCGCATAGTCCCTCCGTGTTCGGCGGAATCCGTTCTGTGCTGGTCAACGGGGTTTCGTTCGTCCGCGCTGTCCGCGTCGTGTCATCGGGTCCCCTGGATTTCGCTGTGCCCGGTTGCCAAATCCGTTGCCGATTTCGGCCGCTTCGGGGCGGAAAGACCCGCGCCGCGCTCAATCACGACTACCTAGGGCCTGATTCCTTGGAACGACCATTGGTAGCCAAGCTTGTGCAACTGTTCCGCTACACGTGACGACGCCTGTACACGTCGGCTCATGTGTTCGCGTTGGCGGTCACCACTTTGACACTTCCGGACCCGGATCACCGGATCGGCTGCGGAGCCGGAAACACCCACTGCCCGTCCAGAATCGAGGGCTGCGGCCGGTACAGCCGGACCATGTAGTTCCAGCCCGGCATGGTGGGCAGGCAGTTGGGCGCCTGTCCGTCGCAGCCGCCCAAGCGGATGTCCACCGAACCGTCCGGGTTGGTCGCGGCGGTGACATTGTTGATCGAGTAGGCGTGCTGCGGATTGGCCACGTAGTAGCCCTCGGCGTTGTACAGGCTCACCGACCAGAAGCCGTCCACAGGAACGGGTTCGACGTGCAGGGTGTAATCGACGGTCCCGGTGTTGTCCGGCGGGGTGACGGTCAGGTAGAGCGCGTCTTTGTCCGGATTGCCGCCCCACGCGGAGGCCGCGGTCAGTAGATGCCGCACCTCGTCGACTTCCCCCTTGGGGCCGAACGCTTTTCGCGTGTCCGGCAAGGTCGCGGCCAAGGTGAGCAGGGCGCTGCGCACGGCATCCTGGCTGGCCTGATCCCACTGCGGAATCTGGAAGACGCCGCGCTGGGCCTGCTGCACCCGGACCTGATCCTGGAGCCGGTGCACGGCATCGATATCGGCGGGATCGTTCGGATCGGCGAAGATGCGGATACCGAACATCACGTAGCGGGTACCGATCTGATCGCGGTCGTAGGTGTAGGTGCCGGATCGGTAGACGATCTCGGGGTTGTACTCGTCCTCGGTGATCACCTGCATGGACAGGAAGCGCTTCCCGGCATCGGGCAGGGTGATGCTGACCGGACCGGCGTCGAGGTCGAAAACCCCGGAGGAGTACAGGGTGTCGCGATTGGGGCGCACCACCGTCTGATGATCGACGGGCATCGGCTCCCGATTGTGATGGAACGCGCCGAACCCGCCCTGCGCGACCGTGCCCGCGAATTCGCGATCGGTCTCCGCGCGCACGAAATTGTCGGCCGTCACGGTGACCGGCCGATCGAGCGGATACTCCGGCTCCGGTGTCGTGGTGGGTGCCGCGCCGGTGGAGGCGGCCGTCTTCGAATCGCCGGAATCAGCGCACGCGGTCACGATGAACAAGGCGGCCACGAGCAGTCCGGCGGTCCACGGCAGCAGCCTCCGGGTAGCCCTCCGAGCCGTCCGCCGGTGTCCTCGCGTCTTCGGCATTTCCACACTTCCTTCCCGCTGGTCGATGCGGTTCCGATCGTGGCCGCGCGGCCGCCGTCCACGCCTCACCCCGCCGAGGTGAACCCGGCCCCGAGACCGTGTTGTCCTGCGGTTTCACCCCGTGCGGGCGGTGCCGGGGCGCCGGCGCGCTCCTAGGGTGGGGATGCGGTGATCGGAACACCGGCGGGGCGCGCGGTGCCCGCCCCGGACCGCGGGAGCTGGACAGGAGGGATTCGAGTGCGAGTAGACGTGCACGCGCATTACTGGACCGACGACTACCTGGATCTGCTGGTGGAACTCGGCCACACCGATACCGACACCCAGCGGGGAATGGGCGCGGGGGCCGGTGCGGAAATGGACGCCAGGCTGGCGCTCATGGACGGTACCGGGGTCGACCTGCAGGTGCTCTCGGCCGCGCCGCAGCTGCCCTACGGCGAGGATCGTGAGAAGGCCGTTGCCGCTGCGCGTTTCGTGAACGATCAGTACGCGGAGGTGGTCGCGGAGCACCCCGGGCGGTTCCTCGCCTTCGCCGCCACGCCCATGCCGCACATCGCGGAATCCATCGCCGAAATGGGCCGGGCACTGGACGAATTGGGTATGGCCGGGGTCGCCGTGAACACCACGGTGCTCGGCCGCGCGCTGGTCGAACCCGAATTCGCGCCCGTCTTCGAGGAATTGAACCGGCGCGCCGCCGTGCTGTACCTGCACCCGGCCGGCAATGCCGCGTGCTCGCCGCTGATCCGCGATTATCAGATGACCTGGATGGCGGGCGCGCCGATCGAGGACACCATCAGCGTGCTGCAATTAATCCTGCGCGGAATTCCGTTGCGCTATCCGGATATCCGGATCATCAATTCCCACCTGGGCGGTGCGCTGCCCATGCTGCTGCAGCGCGCCGACAACCAATACCGCTGGGAGTCACCGCAATCCCCGGAACTGCCCAGCACCGTGGCCCGCCTGATGTGGTACGACACCGTCGGCCACGGCCACCTCCCCGCACTGCGGGCCGCCCTCGATTCCTTCGGCGCGGACCGGCTGCTGCTGGGCACCGACTTCCCCTACGAGAACGGCAAGGTCTTCGCACGGGCCGTGGACTATCTGAGCGACCCGACGATCCCGCCCGCCGCGGCACAGGCGATGCTGGAGGGGAATGCCGCACTGCTTTTCCACCTGAAGTGAATTTCCACGTCAACGAAAGGCACGGTCATGGCTGACAAACCGGCAATCGTTCTGGTTCACGGATTCTGGGGCGGCGCCGCCCATTGGGCGAAGGTCATCGTCGAATTGCGGCAGCGCGGCTACACCGATCTGCACGCGGTGGAGAATCCGCTCACCTCTCTGGCCGACGACGCCGAACGCACCCGCAAAATGGTCGCCCAGATCAACGGCCCGGTCCTGCTGGTCGGGCATTCCTACGGCGGCGCGGTCATCACAGAGGCCGGGGATCAGCCCAATGTGGCGGGACTGGTCTATATCGCGGCCTTCGCGCCGGACGAGGGGGAGAGTCCCGGTCAGATCAGCGAACAGCTGCCGCCCGCCGCGTTCGCCAATATCGCGCCCGATTCCGACGGCTATCTGTGGATCGCGCAGGACAAGTTCCAGGAGAGCTTCTGTCAGGATCTGCCCGATGACGAGGCCCTGGTCATGGCGGTGACGCAGAAGGCCCCGCTGGGCTCCACCTTCGGCGATGCCGTCACCGCGCCCGCCTGGAAGATCAAACCAACCTGGTATCAGGTCTCGACCGAGGACCGGATGATCAATCCTGACAACGAGCGGCGCATGGCGCGGCGCATGAACCCGCGCACGCTGATCGAATTGCCCGCCAGTCACGCCTCACTGGCATCACGGGCCAAAGCCGTCACGGATCTGATCGATCAGGCCGCGAACGAAGTGAGCTGACGGCCCTCGAGCCGATTCCGGACCGAGTGTGAACAAATTCATGGACCGGCCCACGACCTGGCATTTGCGGTAGCGTTGGGCACGGCGGTTGTGATGGGTCGGCACTCGGTCCGGAGGCTCGATGACCACCTCACAACGAACAACATCTTGTCCCCGCTCGGTATTGGAACGTTCCGAGCTGTGCCGGATTCCGGCACCGAATTGCGAGCCCGTCGCGCGGCCCGAACTCGACGACCGGTTCACCCCCGCGGTACCGGCGCACGGCGCGCACATCGTGGTGCTGGCCGCTCCGGCGGGCAGCGGGAAAACCGCACTGCTGCACGATTGGCTCGGTCGGCGCGTGGCGCACACGCCGGAGACCGCGGTCGGCTGGCTGACCGTCACCCCCGCACTCGATCGCGATTCCCTGCACTGGGACGCACTGGCCGCGGCGACGACCGAAGTGCTGGGCACCCCTCCCCCGCCGTCCGGCACCGTCACCCCGGTGCAGTACGCCGCCCATCTCACCGGTGCGCTCGCGGCGCAATCGATTCCGGCGATACTGGTGGTCGACGACGCGCATCTGCTCACCAATTCCTACCTGCTGGCCGCGATCGAGTACCTGATCCGGCACGCGCCGCCGACGGTGACCGTGGTGCTGTCCGGACGGCACGAACCGCCGTTGCGCTGGCACGGCCTGAACGCCCACGATCGGGTGGCGCGCATCGGGGCGGCCGAGCTGGAACTGTCCGGATCGCAAGTGGCGCAACTGTTCCGGCAGCACGGCAGCGAACCCGGCGCGGCGATCCTGGAGCGGGTGCAGGAGATGAGCGGCGGCTGGGCGGTGGTGGTGCGGATCGCGGCGATCGTGCTGGCCGACGCGTCCGATCCCGAGGCCGCGCTGGCGGAGCTGGCCCGGCCCGCGCAGCCTGTGGCGGACTATCTGCTCGGTGAGGTGCTGGCCGGATTGCCTTGGGACATCCGCGAATTCCTCATGCGCACCGGGGTGGCGCCGCGCTTCACCGAACAGCTCGCGGTCGCGCTGCACGGCGGACGGACCCGCGAGATCCTCGACGAACTGCCGCGCCTGGGCATCCCGTTCGCCCGGCGGTCGGCGGCGGGGGAGGTCTGGTATTCCTATCATCCGTTGCTGCGCGCGTATTTCGCGGCGGAAGCTCACCGCCGCAACGAATCCGAGTGGTTGCGGCTGCGGGACGTCGAGCGGGAGTTCCGGCGGGATTTCCTGCGCGAGCGGGGCGCGGGACTGGTGCTGGACGGGCGCGGACCGGAACTGTTCGACGTGGTCGCCGAGCCCGGCACCGAATTCGCCGGGGATCCGTACCTGTGGCGATTGCGCATCGCCGACGCGCTCACCCGCGGCGCTTTCGGGCAGGCCGCGACGTATTCGAATTTCCAAATCGGGCAGGCGGAGCTGCCGTCGGAGATCGCGCCCGCGGCCTGGCTGGCGGCGCTGGACTTCGCCATCGCGGCCGATACCGCCGTCAGCCTCGGCGCGGGCGTGACCGATCTGGATCCACTCGATACCTTCGCGGCCACCGGCAACAGCGATATCGACTGCTACGTGTACGTGCAGTACGGCACCGCGATGCTGTTGCAGGGGCGGTTCGAGCGGGCGGCGGCGCTGCTGAAATCCGGGATCACCATCGCCGAGCATTTCGCGCGCCCGCGGCTGACCCTGCTCGCCATGACGCGGCTGGCGGTCACCGTCGGGTATCAGGGCTCGATCACGGCCATGCGGGTGCTGGCCGACGAAGCCGTCGAATTCGCGCGCCGGCACGACATTCTCGGATCACCGGATGCGCAGCGGGCGCTGATCGCCGCCGCTATCGGGCGGGTCATCCAGGGCGAGGACTGGGATCGGCGCGTCGTGGGTGATCTCGCCGACGCGGCCGGGCTGCCCACCCCGCCCGGCATGCCCGTGGACGCCCTGCCCACCGAGATCGACTGGCGGCTGCTGGTCTGCATCGCCACCGCCGACAACCGGGAAGTGGTGCACGCCTTGCGTGCCGGGCTGCTCGATCTGCTGCGCCGAAGTCCGCAACCGTCTACCGGCGCGGGACTGCTCGTGGTGGCGACGGCCGGGCGGCTGCTGCGCCTGCGGGAGGTGTCCGCGGCCGCGGAAGTGGTGACCGTGGCTCGGCAGACCCTGGGCGACACCACCGAAGTGAGGGTGGCGCAGGCGCTGCTGAGCGCGGCGGCGCATCAGACCCGCTCGACGCGAGCGCTGCTGGAACCGATGCTGTGGTACGAGGATTCGGCGCATCCGATGACCGTGGTCACCGGCTGGCTGCTCTATGCCGAGGCCCAGCATCGGCTGGGGGCATTCGGGAAAACGGTCGAGGCGCTGCGGGCGGCATTGAGCCTGTCCGCGCCCGAGCGGCTGATCCGGCCCTGGCTCAACTTTCCGATGGCCATCGAACTGCTCGATATCCACAGCGGGAGGTTCGGCGGCGGTGAGGATTTCGCCGAGGTGATCCGGCATCATCCGGCAGCGGTGCGGCAGTATCCGGCACCGACCCTGACCGGATCGGAACTGCTTGTCCTGCAGCGCCTTCCGTCGGGGCGCACCGGCGGCGAAATCGCCGCTGACCTCGGGGTGTCGATCAATACCGTGAAGACGCATCTGCGCAGCGTGTACCTCAAACTGGGCGCGAACAGCCGCGGTCAAGCGATCAGCCGCGGGCGCGCGGTGGGGTTGCTGTGAATCCCGGGAACGCGGGGCGTCGGTTGCGGCTGTCCCGGCGGGATCGGAGGTTCGCTGGGGCATGATGGACCAGCAGCCGGGTGCCCCGAGTGGAAGGGAACGTGTCGATCGATGCCACAGTCCGCAGCGATGCCACGCCTGCTCGGCCGGAAAACCGAACAGCAACGGCTCGACCGGCTGATCGAGGGCGCGCGGGGCGGGACCGGGGCGGCGCTGGTGCTGATCGGCGAACCCGGAATCGGCAAGACCGTACTGCTGGACTACGCCGTGGCCCGCGCGACCGGATTCCGGGTGTTGAGCTGCCGGGGCGTGCCCAGCGAGACCGAAGTGGCGTTCGCGGCGCTGCACGAGCTGCTGTGGCCGGTGCTGGACCTGGTGGACGGGCTGCCCGCCGCCCAGGCCGACGCGCTGCGCGGTGCGCTCGGCCTGGCCGAACCACAGGGCGGGCCGCTGCTCATCGGGGTGGCGGTGCTGACGCTGCTGTCCGAGCTCGCGGAGCGGCAGCCGGTGCTGGTGGTGGTGGACGACCTGCACCTGCTGGACGCGGCCAGCCGGAACAGCCTGGCGTTCGTGGCCCGGCGCACCGCGGCTGACCCGATCCTGGTCCTGTTCGCCGCCCACCCGGGTACGGCCGGACCGGCGCAGACGCTGCCGGTACTGACGGTGCCGGAGCTGGATCCGGCGAGCGCGCAACAGCTTGCGGCGCAGCAGAATCCGAGCCTGAGCCCGCTGCGGATGCGACGGTTGCTGCGGCTCACAGCCGGTAATCCGCTGGCCCTGGTGGAATTGAGCCGCGGCGCGGGAAGGGAACTGGGACCGGCGGCCGATCGGCGACCGGAACTGGGACCGCGCCTGCGCGACGCCTTCGAAGTGGCATTCCGGCAGCTCGGCGCGGGCAGGTTCACCGCGTTGCTGGTGGCGGCCGCCGAGGACGGTGGTGACACCGCCGTCGTCCTGCGCGCCGCCCATGCCCGGGGCGCCTCCGACGCCGACTGGCATGCCGCACTGGAATCGGGCTTGATGCGCGCCGAAGAAGGCCGAATCACGGTGCGGCATCCTCTGATTCGCGCCGCCGTGCTCGAGACGGCGGACCCCGCCGAACGCCGCGCCGTGCACGCCACCCTGGCGCAGGTACTGGCCGAGACCGACCCCGACCGCAGCGCCTGGCATCTGGCCGAGGCAGCCACACACCCCGACGAATCCATCGCCGCCGCCCTCGACGCAGTAGCCGAAAGGGCTTGGGCGCGTGGCGGTCTCATCACCGCCGCCCGCACCCTCCGCCGAGCCGCCGCACTGTCCCCGGATGCGGCATCGGCAGCGTTGCGGCTGTCGCGGTCGGCGCGAGCGGCCTGGGACAGCGGGGATGTCGAGACCGCCCGGGAACTGCTGACCGCCGCGGGCGACCGCGCCGACCCCGAGGAAGTATCCATCGCCGGTGGCGGCCTGGCGGGGATGTTCGAACTGGGACAAGGCAATCCGGAGCGGGCGCGGGAACTTCTGAGCCGTGATGCCGCCCGCGTGGAACCCAGATTCCGGGCCGAACTGCGCCACGGGGTGACCCGTGCGGAGTGGGTGGTCGGCGACGCCATGTCCATGGAGCAACTCGCGACCCTGGCCGCCGAGGGAGTGGAAGTGCCGGCGGTCGGCGGTGGTCGAGCGGCCGACCGTGTGTATCCCGAAGGGCGCGCCGCCGTTGGTGCGGATGCCCGTGACGGGGATACCCGTGGCGGGGCTGTCATCGGCCGGGATGCTCGTGGCGAGGATGCCGGTGATCCGTTGCTGCCGTGGCGTTTACCGGTCGCCGACATCGCGATGCTGCTCGGCACGGAGACACAGGCGCTGGCGTTGTATCACGCCGGTATCGACCGATTGCGGACCGAAGGGCCGATCAGCTGGCTCGGATACACCCTCGGGCAACGGTCGTGGTTGTACTTCGTGACCGGCCGCTGGGACGACGCGCTCACCGACACCGCCGAGGCATTGCGGCTGGCAGTGGATTTCACCGGGCGCAAGACCGTCGCGGACGCCTACCGGACGATGGCGTTCATCGCCGCGCTGCGCGGGGACGCGGCCGCGGTGGACGAATTCAACGGGCGGGTACTGGAATTCGCGGAACCGCGCGGGTACTACCCGCTCACGTCGGCCGCGTACTGGTGCCGGGCCTTGCATGCCTTGGGCGACGGGCGGACCGACGACGCGGGGGAACTGCTCGACCTGATCGCGCAGCCGGGGCATCCCGCCCACCATCCGAGCGTCGCATTGCTCAGCGCCGGGTACGCCATCGAGGCGGCGGTGCGATCCGGGCGTCCGGAGCGCGCCGAACGATACTTGAAAACCCTTGTGGAGTACGGGGAGAGCTTCGGACCGGGGCCGCTGTCCGGGGCGGTGCCGGACGGCCCGATCGGGACCGGTCGGACCCGGACGAACGCGCGGTCGGGCCGCACTCCGGCTGATACCACCGTGGGCCGCAGCACGCGGCGCGACCCGGCATCGGCCGAGGGCGTCGTGGCCCGGTCGGCCGAGACGGGGACGGTGCGCGGCGGCGTACCGGATTGGGTGCGGGCGGACGTGGAACTGGGCCGGGCGTTGCTGGCCGCCGGGGCCGATGCGGAAGCCCATTTCACGGCCGCACTCGAGTCCGCGCCCGCGCATCGGCCATTCGCGCTGGCGCGGTATCGGCTGGCCTACGGGGAATGGTTGCGGCGGGCGCGGCGGCGGCTGGACGCGCAGGAGCAGTTGCGGGGCGCGCTGCGGGTATTCGAGGGGTTCGGGGCGGGGCCGTGGGCCGCGCGGGCGGCACGGGAGCTCACCATGGCAGGAGACCGGCAGGCCGGTACCGGGGAGACGCCGCAGCGGACCCTGCTGACCGCACAGGAGTTGCAGGTCGCGAAGCTGGCCGCGACCGGGCTCACCAATCGGGATATCGCGGCCCGGCTGCTGATCAGCCCGCGCACGGTGGGGCACCATCTGTCGAACGTTTTCCAGAAGCTCGGGTTGGCGCGGCGCGAGCAGCTGGCGAGCATCGATTTCGAGCGCGGGTTCCGGTTGTCGCTGTGAACGCCGCCGTGGACAGCGGACGGGCCGCCCAGGTGGCGGTCGTGAGGGGTCATCGACGGGCGGGCGGCCCTCCGCTGTGACCCCCATCGTGCGGCCCGTGGCGGGCCGGGCGCGAGGCAATGACCTATGCCGTGACGGATACGCGCCGTGCGCGCCCGGGTTCACCCTCGTGGGGCGATGGCTACCGGTACTGACCGGGGAATAGTCGGGATCGTCAACGAAAGCGATTCTCACAGTGAGGTGCTCGATGAACTTCCCGGTCATCAATCTCGGTTCCGCGGCGATCGACCTGGCCGGCACGGTCACGTCGATCATGGCGAACGTGACCTACCTGCTCCAGTCCTGGGGGTCGATGTGAGCCCGGCGCTGCGCGGCGACGGCATCGGGCGACGGTCGATGCTGTTCGGCGCGGGTGCGCTGGCGTTCACCGCGTTCGGGCTGACCGCCTGCGGGCGATCCGAATCCGGTTCGACGGCAACATCTTCGGTGACCACCGCGCCCGGCGACGACCGTTCCGTCGCCACCGACGCCTACGTCTTCGGCTATCCGCTGGTACTCATGGACGTCACTCGGGAGCACGGCGCGCCCGCCAACCGATTCGAGCATTCCCGGACGCTGCCCGACGCGGCCAATCGCACGCTGGTGCGGCCGAATCAGGACACCCTGTACTCCAAGGCGTGGCTGGATCTGCGGACCGAGCCCGTCGTGCTGGAGGTGCCCGCCATGGAATCCGGCCGCTACTGGCTGATGGAGACCATGGACATGTGGACGAACGTGGCGCAGAACCCGAGCAGCGTGCGGCCGCAGCTGAGCTCGGGAGCGACCGGCGGGCCGTTCACCTACGCGTTCCTGCCGCCCGGCTGGAACGGCACGCTGCCGCCCGGTATCACCCCGATGCCGCTGCCGACACCGCAGGCGTGGATTCTCGGGCGCATCCAGGTCGACGGCCAGGCGGATCTGCCGGCGGTGCACGCGATCCAGGACGGGTTGCGCATCGCGCCGTTGAGTGCGTGGGTGGCGAATCCGGGAGCCGGGAATCCGGCCGCCGAATCGCCGTCCACCGCCGACGCGGTGCAGATCGTGGCGGGCATGGACGGACGCGCGTTCTTCGATCGGATGTGCGCGCTCATGGCTATCGATCCGCCCGCGCCGGTGGACGCGCCCGCGCTGCAACGGTTCGCGGCGCTCGGCATCACGCCGGGCGGAAGCGCGGGCAAGATCGCGGCCGAGGTGCTCGACGGCGCGGTCGCCGACGGGCGCGGGCGGGTCGAGAACTATCGCGATCCGGCGAACACCATCATCGAGGGCTGGAACTACAGCGCGGCCGCCGGGCGCTACGGCACAAATTACGGCCAGCGCGCGTATGTGGCGCGAATGGGATTGGGCGGCAACCTGCCCGAGGACGCCCTCTATCCCACCTATTACGGCAGCGTCGACGGCAACGGTTCGATGCGCCTGCACTTCGCACCCGGTCAGCTGCCGCCGGTGGACGCCTTCTGGTCGATCACCGCCTACGCCGCCGACGGCTTCCTGATCCCCAACCCGGCAAGCGTGTATTCCGTCGGCCACCAGCTCCCGGTCGCGACGAATCCCGACGGCAGCGTCGACATCCTCATCCAAAACGCCCATCCCACAGCGCAAGTCGCGGCCGCGAACTGGCTGCCGATCCCCGAGCACGGCAAGTTCACCTTGACCATGCGGTTGTACGCGCCCCAACCCACGGCCATCGATCACACTTGGAAGCCGCCCGCCGTCACGAACACCTAGAGGCCGGCGTCAGCGGGCGAGCTGAAGCGTCACCGTCTCCGCGGCGGGGACGAGGCTGAGGCGCGCGGACATATGGGGAATTCGCTGGCCCTCACTCGATTTCGACACCGGGTGTTGTCGGTCTCCACCAAGGGCATTGATCGCAGGCGTTAGCCCGAAGGCGGTGAGCCAGCGCGTCGGCCACGCCGACGTCGCCTCCACCATGAAGACCTACCAGCACGTGCTGCCCGGCCAGGACGAAGACGCCGCAGCCCGCGCCGCCACCCACCTGTTGGGCGGGCACCACGAACAGCGTGGGACGTCACGCGACGGATGACGCTCAGTTTGGCTAACGTTGCCAGATCCGTTGCCAATCCAACGAAAAACGGCCCCGGAACCAGTGGTTCCAGGGCCGCTTTCCCTAGTAGCGGGGACAGGATTTTAACCTGCGACCTCTGGGTTATGAGCCAACAGGATGCCATCCCACACCTGCGATCCCATGCCACAGCGTCCCGTTCATGCAGGTCGACGAAATTTCCAACGTTCCCGGTGTCCTACCGCTCCCACTGCGTCCGGCGGTTCCTGTGCTGTCGTGATGCCAAACTTGATGCCAAATTCCATGCGACGTCCGGCTGTTCGGCGCTTGAAACGAGAAGGAGACAGCGTGTCGACCGATCCGCGGGCCTTCTTCGGGGCGGCGACACAAGAACGAAATGTCGCCATGCCGGTTTGGGTTCGGGTTTAGCCGCGATCAGCGCGGTGCGACCCGCACACACCCCAGGAATTCGGCGCCGCGCATGCAGATAGGTGGTCACGTCCGGAGGGAGGACACGACCACTACGCCCACACGTTCCATCAGCGGAAACTGCTGACCATCGTGTAGTCGTGCCAGTATCCGACTACCGGCACTCGGCACCAGACCTCCTCAGGTGACACTGCGGTTCTCCGATTGCGGCCCGCATTGCGCGGTACGAGGAGGAGCGACCGTGCACCTGGCAGCAGTACGGTGGCGGCCTCGGCGGCAACCGCGTCGCTCGGTCCGCCGATCAGAGGGAAGCATAAGTACCGCAGGTGATCACACATTCTTCGGCGCGCGTTGCGATACTTGCCAACGCCCGATCACAGGTACCACGAGACGTGCCGTGCGATCGAGTACAACCGGCCGAAAGCGCGTTCGTGCAAACGCCCGGAAGAGTCGAGTATGGCCTGCGGGACGCCGACCACGCCCAGCGCTCGCCACGCCACATTCCTGCGAAACCAGAAGTGGGAAGCTTGAACTCTGTTGATGCCCGGTTCGATGACGACTTCGTGCAATCCGTTGCGGATTCGCCAGGCGGTGGAAATGGGCGCGGGCAGTCGATAGATACTATCGGTGATTGCGACCATCAATGGCGGCATTGCCATGGTCTTGCTCCTTCTCGGCGAACATCGGACCACCACGAATCATGGCACCGCGCGCTGCCACGACCATGTACATAACCCGCCAGCGAGTAGGCAGAAGCCGACAGATTGTCTGACACGGCGCTCCGCGTGTTTCGCACGACGGACAGCGGCTCGCGGCCCTGCTACGACGTTCAGGCGGGGGTTCGAGTATGCGCACCGATTATCACTCCAACCGGCAGGCGCGCAACGTCAAGGTGTTGGCGGCCAATGCATTTCCTGCCAAGTGAGTTCGGCGATACCGTTCGACCATCGTTTCCGACGAACTCATTCGTTCGATGATGGGGGGCGATCATGTATCGCTTGCTCGAAGGCCGCAGACGTGGCGCCGCGGTCCTAGTCGGCACGGCGCTGCTACTGGCCGTTTCCGGTGGCTATGCCGTCGCGGAAGAGGAAAGTCCACCTCCGGCAGCCGATTCCCCGACAGTGACTACGACCATGGATCCGTTGTATATCCTGCAGAACGCGCTGATGCTGTTGCAGGGCTACCAGCACGATCTGACCGATCCAGCCAAGCTGTCCTATCTCGTGCAACACATCCTCAGCTGGCCCGGCCGGACCGGTGAGAGCCTGGCGAATCTGCTCGAACCGACCCAGTATCAGGGGCCGGACGGGCAGCAGCGGCTGCGCAATGCCCTGCAGAAGGTGATCGACAATACGGTTCACCTGCTGCCGACGTTCCTGGGCACCGCGATTCAGCCGCCCGATCATCGGTATCTACCCGACTGGAACAACAACGGTGTGTTCGGCGAGGTGGCCGATGGCGCGCTCGACAGTGACAGTCCCTCCGTCGAGTTCGCGGGCAATGTCGGGCTGACAGCGAACTTCCGCTACCCGTGCACCGAGCACGGCGATGTGGTGCGCTACGAAACCCGCAGCGGCGACTGCGTTTCCGGCGATACGCCTGGAGCGGACTTCAAGCTGGGCGAGGCCCGCAAGATCCAGATCGTCAATGCGCGGGGGCTGCGTCTGGCCGCCACCCTCTGGCTGCCGGAGGAAGCGCTCGAACCCGGCACCGACCGCAAGTTCCCGATGGCAGTGTTCAGTGACGGCGCGGTCGCAACCCAGGGCACCTATTTGGGGTGGACCACCAACGCGGTGCGCCGCGGGTATGTCGGGCTCACCTACGACCAGGCCGGTCAAGGCGCGAGCGACGGCACCATCCTGGATCTGGTGGTGCCGTACAACACTCCGCATTGCTTCGCCTCCGGAGCATGCCGCGATATCGAGGACGTGATGCGCTGGGTGGTCGGCGACGACATCCTGCCCGCGCCCGACACGCGGACGCTGCTGGGCGATACGACCAGTCTGGTGAACTTCTGGAACACCGTGCACATGCCGCGCGTCGGCCACCGGTACGACCCCGGTTACGGTCCGGGCGGCGACAATGAGCGCAATCCGGTGCTGGATCTCATCGACACCGGCCGGATCGGAATCTGGGGGCAGTCGATGGGGTCGATCGCCACCAGCCACTACCTGTGGGATGTCGGGCAGGGGCGCGGTATGGACGGTCGTCCGCTGCCGAAACCCGCTGCGGCCGTGCTGATGTCGGGATTCGAGCCATCCGCGGGCTTCGTCGACGTGCCCACCCAGATTCAGACCGCCGACCTCGACATCCCCGGCCTGACCAGCGGCGGTGTCTTCCCCGTCAACGACTTCGACATCCTCGGCGCGCACATCGGCTTCGATCCGACCGACGGCGCACTCGGCGGCAAGTCCTGGTACGACTGGGAGCGCCGGAACCGCACGGACGCAGCGCCTTTGCAGTTCCTCACGTTCGAAGGCGGCAGTCACTTCGATACCGTCGGCGTAGGCGTGGTTTTCCCGCGCGCGCTCGAATCTTGGCGCAACTCCATCACTTACGGAGTCGACTGGCTCGACTGCCACATCCAGGAGGACGAATCCGCCTGCGCCCGTGTGGTTACTCCGGTGCCCGGCCTGTCCCGGGCGGTGGCCGCCGAGGTCTCGCCGCTGGGACCGGGCGGCCCAAGCTACTGCATGAACACGCCCGACAATCAGACCCTGGTCACCCTGCTGCTGGGTCCGTTCAAGGCGCTGCTCTCCGCCATATACGGGGAGCCCGCGTCCGCCCCGTGCGTGGCGGGTCGAACGATCGACCTGTCGCCGCACCGCGGCGGAGCCTGAGGCCGGGCGATCCGCGTGACCACGGCAGAGAAGATCAACAATGCGTCCGGCGGTGCCAGTGACTCACGACCGCCGCGCGCCTAGCGTCCCCGGCATGAGGTCTCTTGTCTTGGGGTGCGCGGTGGTCGTGGCGGGTGCGACGCTCGCGGGTGGGCAGGCGGTGGCCGCGCCGTCGACAGGTTCGGCGGGCAACGCGGGCACGGCGTTCTCCGATCCGTACTACTTCGATGCCGGTACCGCGCCATGGGTGCTGCGCGGCGCGGATGTGAACCGTGACGGGAAGCCGGACATCATCACCGCCAATGCCGGCTCCACGACCGTCAACGGAACCACCTACGGTGGGCTGAAGGGTGTTTCGGTTCTGCTGAACACCACCGCCACCGGTGCGGGCACCCCGTCGTTCACCGCTCCCCGGCAGTTCGTGGCGGGCATAGGCACGCTGTCGGTCGAGATCGCCGACCTGGACGGCGACGGCGCGCCGGAAATCCTCACCTCGAACTTCTTCGACACCGGGGCCAACGGCATTTCCATCCTGCGTAATCTCACGCCGGCGGGCGGCACGACGGCCGAGTTCGCCGCGCCGATCAACCTGCCCACTGGCGCTTTCCCGTCGCTGGTGAAGATCATCGACATCAATGCCGACGGCAAACTGGATCTGGTGACCGGGGACGCGGGCATCCCGTTCGGGCTCGGAATCACGGTGCTGCTCAACACGAGTCAGCTCGGCGGCCCGATCACCTTCACTCCCCCGGTCCAGTTTCTGGGCGGCAGCGTCGCCGAGGGCCTGGCGGTGGGCGATATCAACAACGATGGCCGCGACGACATCCTGGTCTCGAACACCACCACCAGCAATGTGGCGGTACTGGTGAACACCACCGCGCCCGGATCGCTGACACCGACGTTCAACACCACCCAGGAGTGGGTGGTCACCAGCACCGACGCCCAACTGGCCGACCTGGACGGCGACGGGCGGCTGGACATGATCATCGCCCGCACGGCGGGTGGGTTCAGCGTCCGTCTCAATCGCACCACGCCGGGCGCGCCCACCGCTGAATTCGGTGAGGACATCGTGAACGACCTGATCGGCGAGGTGACCCGCGCTCAGGGCACGCTCGGCGTCGTCACCGAGGGCCTGGCGGTGGCCGACTTCGACGGCGACGGCAGCCCGGATATCGCCGCCAACAACGACTTCCCGATCCCGGGCTACAGCATCAGCGTCTTCACCAACCACACCCAGCCGGGCGCGCGCACGGTCGCGTTGTCGGGTCCGGACGGCTACCACGGGTCGCAGTGGATCATCGGCACCAACTCGATCACCACCGCCGATTTCAACGGTGACGGCAAACCCGATCTGGCAACCGGCAATGTCCCCAGCCTCGCGGTCGAGGACAACGTGCTGGTGCACGGTGGCATCTCGGTGCTGTTGAACGCCCAGTAGTGAGGAAGACCCATGGATCTCGTACTGCGGGAACGGCACGGGCGGGTGCTGGTGATACGAATGAACCGCCCGCACAAGCGCAATGCCATCGATCCGGCCCTCACCGCTGCCCTCGATACCGCGCTCGACGACTTCGAGGACGATCCGGACCTGTGGGTCGCGGTGCTCACCGGCGGTCCCGAGATGTTCTCGGCGGGAACGGATCTCAGCACCGGATCGGGTGAGCCGACCGAACGCGGCGGCGAGTACGGTGTGGTGCGCCGGCAGCGACGCAAACCGCTCATCGCAGCGGTGGAGGGCCGGGCGCTGGGCGGTGGGATGGAGATCGTGCTGGCCTGCGACCTGGTGGTCGCGTCGCGGACGGCTGCATTCGGCCTGCCCGAACCGCGCCGGGGCGTGATCGCCCTGTGCGGCGGCCTGTTCCGGACCCACCGCGCGCTGCCGTTGAACGTCGCGAAAGAGATTCTGCTGACCGGTGATCCGATCGACGCGAAGCGCGGTTTCCAGCTCGGCTTCGTCAATCAGGTCACCGAGGAGGGCGCGGCGGTGGACGCGGCGGTGGCGCTGGCCCGGCGCATCTGCCGCAATGCCCCCACCTCGGTGCGCGAGAGCCTGGTCGCACTGGAGCGGATGAACTCCGCGGACGACGAGCGGGCCTGGCGGATCACGCGGGAGGCGGTGGTCGCCGTGTTGACCTCTCAGGACACCGTGGAAGGTGTGAGCGCCTTCTTCGAACGGCGCGAACCTCGCTGGCTCGGGCAGTGATTCGGCAGTGACCACCGAGGGAGATATGACCGAAGGCTTCGACTTCGACTGGCTCGTCATCGGTTCGGGATTCGGCGGCAGCGTCGCGGCGCTGCGGCTGAGCGAAAAGGGCTATCGGGTAGCGGTATTGGAGGCAGGCGGCCGCTTCACCGATGCCGACCTCGCCGACAGCGCGGGCAAACCGCACCGGTACTACTTCCTGCCCGCGTTCGGCATGCGCGGCATCTTCCGGCCCACACTGTTCAAGGACGTCCTGGTGGCCTCCGGGGCGGGGGTCGGCGGCGGGTCGCTCGGCTACGCCAACACCCTGTACCGGCCCAAACCGGAATTCGCCGACCACCCGCAGTGGGCACACCTGGGCGACTGGCACACCGAACTCGCACCCCATTTCGATACCGCCGAACGCATGCTGGGCGTGGTCGCCTACGACCGTGACGATGCCGCCGACCAGCTGTTGCGGGAGTACGCGGACTCGCATGGCTGCGCGGATACCTATGCGCGCGCCCGCATCGGGGTGTTCCTCGGCCAGCCGGGGCGTCACATTCCCGGAAAGACCGTGCCGGACCCGTATTTCGGCGGCGCGGGCCCGGACCGGGCCGCCTGCGTGCGCTGCGGCGGCTGCATGCTGGGCTGCCCGCACAATGCCAAGAACACCGTGGAGAAGAACTACCTCTGGTTCGCCGAGCGCAACGGCTGCCGGATTCTGCCCGAACGCACGGTCACCGAGATAAGGCCGCTGGGCGATGCCGGCGGCAGCGACGGGTACGCGGTCGCCAGTGTCCACTCCGGCAGCTGGGTGCGTCGCGACCGCCGGACGCTGACCGCGCGCGGCGTGGTGGTGGCGGCCGGTGCACTGGGCACCAATCGACTACTGTTGCGCTGCAAGCTGTCCGGGTCGTTGCCACGACTGTCCGATCGGCTCGGCGAGCTGGTCCGCACGAACAGCGAATCCATCCTCGCCGTCACCGTGCCCGACGACAGCTACGACTTCGCCACGGGGGTCGCGCTCAGCTCGGGGATCGAACCCGACGTGAACACCCACATCCAGCCGCCGACCTACGGCGCCGACGGGGACATGATGTCGCTGCTGACGACCCTCGCAACCTCGCGCGGCAGCAGACGCACCCGGCCACTGTACTTTCTCACGACCG
Organism: Nocardia acididurans; assembly: GCF_016741815.1. Classification (GTDB taxonomy): domain Bacteria; phylum Actinomycetota; class Actinomycetes; order Mycobacteriales; family Mycobacteriaceae; genus Nocardia; species Nocardia acididurans. The sequence continues at coordinate 84,021 of NZ_JAERRJ010000016.1, read as the reverse complement.
TGCTGCGTCATCCCCGGCAGTTGCTGCGCGTGGCCCGGATCCGGCACTCGTCGCGCCGCACCATGCTGCTGACCACGATGCAGTCGGTCGACGACTCGATTTCGCTGCGGGTACGGTTTCGGTTGCCGTCCGGGTATCCCGTCCTGACGACGAATCCCGACCCACAGCACCCGATTCCGAGCTTCATTCCGGCTGGATACCGGGCGGCGGAATGGATCGCGGCGAAAACCGGCGGGGTGGTGCGGGCCGCGGTGCCCGAGGCCATCTTGTCGATTCCGACGACCGCGCATTTCCTGGGCGGGGCGCCGATCGGGGACGGTCCCGCCACTGGCGTCGTCGACGCCCGGCACCGAGTGTTCGGTTACACCGGACTGTTGGTCTGCGACGGCGCGGCGATCCCGGCCAATGTGGGCGTCAATCCGAGTCTGACCATCACCGCGATGGCAGAGCGCGCCATGAGTTTCGTCCCGGCGAAACCGGGAGCCGCTCTGCCGCAACCGATTCGGTTCACCGCCGATTTCCCGACAGCGCCGGATGCGTCCGCGCCCTATCCCGCCGCACCCGATTCCGGAGAACAATGATGACCGTCACCGCCCGAACACTGTGCGAGGCCTTCCAGGCCACGGCGAGCACGGACCCCGACGCGGTGGCGCTGCGCACCGCCGACAACGCCACCGTCATCACCTGGCGCGACTACGCCGCGCGGGTGCGACGCATTGCAGCGGGACTGGTGGCCCTGGGCGTCCGTCCCGGCGACACCGTCGGGCTGATGTTGAGCAACCGGCCCGAATTCCATGTCATCGACACCGCGGTGCTGCACACCGGCGCGATCCCGTTCTCCATCTACAACACCAATCCCCCCGAGAAGATCCATCAGCTGTTCGCCAATGCCGAGAACCGGATCGTCCTGTGCGAAGCGCAGTTCGTGGACGCGCTCACCGCCGCACAGGCCATGGGCGGCACGGTGGAGCGCCTCGTCTGCCTGGACGCGGTGGGCGGCTTCATGACGTTGGCGGAGCTGGAGGCCGCGGGCGATCCCGGCTTCGAATTCGAATCCACCTGGCGGGCAGTGAATCCCGATGCCCCGGCCACTATCATCTACACCTCCGGCACCACCGGGCCACCCAAGGGCGTGGAACTGACACACACCAATGTGCTCGCTGTGCACCGGGCGGTCGACGCCACGGCCGGATTGAGTCCCGCCGACGAGATGATCTCCTATCTGCCCGACGCCCATGCGGCCAACCGCATGCTGTGCCATTACGCGAGCCAGATTTTCGGCGTCCGGATCGCCGCGCTCGACGATCTGCGGCAGATCCGGGATGCGCTGATCACCGTGCGGCCCACCGTCTTCCTGGGCGTGCCACAGACCTGGTACCGGCTGAAGTCGGCCATCGAGGCGGGCATCGCGGAGCGGTCCGCGCTCGAGCAGCGCCTCGCGACCTGGGCGCTGGGCGTGGGCGCTGAGGTGGCGCGGCGGACCTCGGCCGGCATACCGATCCCGGCCGCGCTGCGGCTGCGGCATGCCGTCGCCGAACAGTTGGTGCTGTCCACACTGCGCGCCGCCTTGGGCCTGGACCGCTCTCGCGTGGCCATCTCCGGTGCCGCCCCGATCGCCCCCGAGGCGCACGAGTTCGTCCTCGGATTGGGTGTGCAGGTCTTGGAGACCTGGGGTATGTCCGAATGCGCGGCCGTCGCGACGCTCAATCCGCCCGATGCCTGGCGCATCGGCACCGTGGGCCCGGCCATCGCGACCTGTGAGATCGCCGTGGCCGAGGACGGCGAACTGCTCATCCGCGGTCCCATGGTCATGCCCCGCTACCGCAATGACCCGGAGCAATCCGCGGCGGCGATCGACGCCGACGGCTGGTTGCACAGCGGCGATATCGGCACCGTGGACGCCGACGGCTATTACCGCATCGTAGGGCGCAAGAAGGAGCTCATCATCAATGCCGGCGGAAAGAACATGTCCCCCACCGTCATCGAGGGCGCGCTGCGGGTGGCGTGCCCGCTGCTCGGCCAGGTCGTAGCCATCGGTGACGGCCGTCCTCATGTGACGGCCCTGGTCACCCTCGACCCCGACGCCGCGGCGGCGCACGCCGCCCAGCACGGTAGAGCCGATGCCACGGTGGCCGCGCTCGCGGCCGACCCGGAAATCCACAAGCTCGTCGAAGAAGCTGTGGCGCAGGCGAATTCGAAGCTATCCCGAGTCGAGCAGATCAGGGACTTCACCATCGTCCCCGAGGTCTGGGAGCCGGGCGGTGAGCTCGTCACGCCGACCCTGAAGCTCAGGCGAGGGCCGATCGCCGAACACTACGCCGACGACATCGCGCGCATGTACCCGTAAAACCCGTCCTACAGGAGCCAGTCATGAAACTCGATCACGAAGTGGTGATCATCGGTGCGGGATTCTCCGGCATCGGCGCGGCGATCAAGCTGAAACAGAACGGGATCGACGATTTTGTCATCCTCGACGGCCGCGACGGCATCGGCGGCGTCTGGCACGTGAACACCTATCCCGGCGTCGCGGTCGACATCACCTCGTTCACGTATTCGTTCTCGTTCGAACCGAACCCGGACTGGTCGCGGGTGTTCGCGCCGGGCGCGGAGCTCGCGCGCTATGCCGAGCACTGTGCCGACAAGTACGGGCTACGCCCGCATCTGCGCATGAACACGAAGGTGACGGCCGCGGAATGGGATGAGGAACAGCACTTCTGGCGGATCCGGCTGGCCGGCGGGCGCGACCTCACCACCCGGTTCATGATCACCGCCACCGGCGGGCTCACCCAGCCCAAGCGCCCCGATATCGACGGGCTCGCGGACTTCACCGGCGCGGTCGTGCATACCGCCGAATGGGATCACGCGCTCGATCTGCGTGGCCGCCGAGTCGCGGTCATCGGCACGGGAGCCTCTGCGCTACAGCTGATTCCGGCCATCGCGGACGACACCGAGCAGCTGACGGTCTATCAGCGCACCCCCATCTGGGTGTTCCCGAAATTCGACTTCGCGCTGCCCGCCCCGGTGCGACGGCTGTTCCGCGCCGCGCCCATCACCCAGCGGTCCATCCGGGCGGTCACCACCGCGCTCTCGGAAGTCATCATGGTCGCGGCCATCTCGTACCAGCGCGACTTCCCCATCGTCACCCGCGGCATCGAAGCCGTCTGCCGCCGGCATCTGCACCGGCAGGTCCCCGATCCCGCGCTGCGCGAGAAGTTGCAGCCGGGATACGGTTTCGGCTGCAAGCGACCCTCGTTCTCGAACACCTACCTGAAGTCCTTCACCCGCCCGGACGTGGATCTCGAGACCGTCGGCATCGAGCGCATCACGCCGACCGGCATTCGCACCCGAGACGGCCGTGAGCAGCGCTTCGACGTGCTGGTGCTGGCCACCGGATTCAAGGTGTTCGAGCCCGGCAACCTCCCGAGCTTCCCGATCATCGGCAGGGACGGACGCGATCTGGGCAAGTTCTGGGAGACCGAACGCTTTCAGGCATACGAGGGCACCAGCGTGCCGAAGATGCCGAACCTGTGGATGGTGCTCGGACCGTACTCGTTCACCGGCAACTCCTGGTTCGCCATGATCGAGTACCAGACCACCCACGCCCTACGCTGCATCACCGCGGCGCGGCAGCGGGGCGCGACCGCGGTGGAGGTCACCCAGCAGGCCAATGACGAGTTCTTTCAGCAGATTCTGCGACGACAGCGGCACGCGGTGTTCTTCAACAGCAACTGCGCCTCGGCCAACAGCTACTATTTCGACGCACACGGCGACGCGCCGTTCGTCCGGCCGTCGTTCACGGCGGAGGCCTCCTGGCGGGCACGCCGGTTTCCCATGCGGCACTACACATTCCGAGAGGCCGTCTGATCTCCGGCGCGCCGGCCCGGGTCAGGGCCGGCGCACGCCGAAGACGGTCTCGAACAGGTCCCGGCAGCGCACATCGCCATTGATGGTGAGCCCCAAGCGATTCGGTACATAACCAAAGGCGAGGCCGGTGGCCGGATCCGCGAAGCCGAGCGCCCCGCCGAGCCCCGGGGCGCCGTACGCGCGGTGATCGGCGGAACCGAACGCGAAGCGCGAGCACGAGCGCCGAAAGCCCAGGTGGAAGCGAGTTTGCACCCGCAGCACCGCATCCCGCTCGGCGGGGCCGCTGGGACCGGCCATACGACGCAGAATGCCCTCGCCGACAGGCAGCTTCGGGGCCGCGGTGACGGCGGCGGCGTAGAGGCGGGCCAGCGATCGGGCATTCCCGATGCCATTGCTGCCGCACACCTCCACGCCGACCAGATCGGGCCGGTCGAAACGCTCGGGCATTCCGAGGTCGGGGCTGAGCGTGCTGCGATAGAAGTCGCCCCGCCGGACCAGCAGCTCGATCCCCAACCGCCACGCAATATCTCGTTCATGCCGGAGGTCGAGGCCGCCGGTGCGCACGAGCGTGGCAAGCCGGGCCAGCCGTTGCGGGCCGGCCGAACCGATACTGAAGTCGAGATCGAGGGGGCCGGCGATATCCTCGGCCAGCACCTGCCCGATGGTGCGCCCGCGCGGATCCGCCCGGCGCACCAGTTCGTTCAGGAACAGCCCGAACGAGATGGTGTGATATCCCTGCCGGCCGCCCGGCGCCCAGGCAGGCCGCTGCTCGGCCAGCACCGCCGCGACGCGGTCGAGGTCGGCCAGGTCCGCGATCGTCAGCCGGGGACCGTGCAGGGCGTGCAGCGCGGCGCGGTGGTCGAGCAGGTCGCGCACGGTGATGGCCGCCTTGCCGTGCGCGCCGAATTCCGGCCAGTAGCGTGCCACGGGCTGCTCGTAGTCCAGGTGGCCCGCCGCGACCAGGGTGGCGACGACCAGTGCGGCAACGCCCTTGGTGCACGAGTAAACAGGTGCCAGCGTGTCACGCTCCCAGGGCAGTCGGCGCGCGCGGTCGCGATATCCCGCCCACAGGTCGACCAGCGGCTTCTCGCCGTCGTACACCGCCACCGCGGCGCCCACCTCGCCGCGTTCGGCGAAGTTGCGGCGGAAGGCATCGACGGTCTTCCCGTAGCCGTCCTCGGCGTGCCCGTGAATAACCAGTTCTCTCATCGTCAAACGAGCGTACGACCGCTGACGACCGTGCGGCCGGAAGTGTCAAGGAGTTGGCGCGCAGGGCGAAATGGCCATTGTCTCAGACAATTTACCGTGAGGTGATCCGACGCACTCGAAGACGAGCAGGAGCGATCATGGCCATATCCCGCAACGACGCCGAATCCATCCCCGATCGCGAGGAAACCGTCGTCCGGACCGACGGCGACATCGAACTCAGGCACATCAGACTGTATTCGCCACTTCCACCGGACTTTCCGGAACACCCGGCGGGAATCGACCATCTGCACTACGTCCGCTACCGGCTGACCACCGGTCCGCACGTGGCCACCGACGCCGACGCCATCCTCCTCATGCAGCCGGGCAACTGGGCCGGGCCCTACTCCTTCGACGGGATCGCGCGCACCACCCTGCGCCAGGCCGCGGCCCGAGGCCGCGCGGTGGAAGTGTGGGCGCTGGCCCGGCGCGGCGAGGGCGCCACCGACAACACCGGAATCGAAAGCGCCCGCGCGGCAGAGGATCCGGAGGTCGCCTTCGATTACTACTACCGGGGCAAACCGATCGACGGCAAGACCTTCGCCGGCTTCACCAGCAGCCGCGAACTGCCCTACCTGGCGCATCTGGGATTCGTCACCGCCGTCAGGGACACCCACGAGGTGCTCACCCGCGAGATTCCGGACCGCGAGATCAGCCGGGCGAAGGCGTTCGTCGGCGGCCATTCGGCGGGCGGCCCGGTGGCGGGCGCCTTCGGCGCATGGGATTTCGACGGCACACCAGGCCACGAACTGGTACGCGGGTTCATCGCCCTGGATTCCGGGGTCATCGTCGACGGCGGCGCGCTGACGCGACCGTTCCGTCGACCGGCGACCCTGATCGGCGCACCCCTGTACCGGTTCGCCCTGGCCATGCTGCGCAGCGGACGGCTCCCGCGTGCCTGGGACGCCCTACCCATGATGAGCCCCGAATTCCTCTACGCGCTAAGACTTCTGGGCCTCTACGCATACTTCGCGCCGGACCGCGATATCTCAGTCCTGCGCGAGGCCAGAAGCCTCGTCGACACCGACCGCGTCCGCAATCTGGTGTGGGAGATCGCGATCCGCGTGTCGCTCGCGCAAACCTGGCGACAGGCCCTCACCGGACGGCCGGATCCCTTGCAGCGCAGGCTGACCGGTGCGGCGGCCATGGGCACGATCCTGGGCAGCGGTTACGGCGTGCACCCGCTGCGGGTCTCGATGGGACGGCTTACGGGCGGGCCGGTGCGCAAACGCACCTTCCCGGTACCGCCGGTCGCATGGCGCATACCCGGCGCGGGCTTCGCCCTGCGGGCACTGTGGGGCGGCCGCTGGAAGCCGCCGTGGATCCGGATCTGCTCTACGCCTGGGACGACAGCACCGTAGATGATGAAAACGTAGTCGCACTCCGCGATTTCGCCCGTGCGTGCATGGGCGGCCCGGTCGGGATCATGGAGCCCTACCATCCCACGCGCTTCACCTTGGAAATGCTCCTCACCGCACTGGGCGTACGCAGCGGCGAGCTGGCACACATCAAACATGAGAAGACCCTGGAGTCCAAACCCCTCGTGACGATCCTCGAGGGCGGCGTCATGCCGGGCTCCGGCCGGATGCCTACGATGCCGCCCCGGCTGACCCGCCGCATTCCGTTCAACCTGGGCACCGTTCATTTCGTCCCCGGCTATTCGCATTCCGACATCGTCTGCGGATCGCCGCGCACGGACGGTTCACCCGAGCCCGTCGCCGCGCATCTGACCGACTTCATCATCGCGAACACCGAAGGCAAGTGAACACACATGTCCGACAACGATTCTCGCTGGCGCATCCCGTCCGGTCGGCGGGTTGCGCCCATCGTCCGGCTGCCCGGGCAACCCGAAATGCTCAGCAACGCACTGAGTCTGGCCCGTCAGCCCTGGTCGCTGGCCGCCGCGTGTGCCGGCGTCGCAGGCGGCAGCTACCTCCAGCCGCGCGGTATGCGAGCGGCCCATCGCGAAATCATCATCGCTCGGACCGCCTGGAACGTAGGCGGCTATTTCCCGTATGCAGCGCACAATCCAGCCGCCGCCCTGGCCGCGTTCCGCGCCGGGGGACAACAGGCGATTCAGAACGGTCCCACCGATTCCGGCTGGCGGCCCCGCGAGGCAGTACTGCTGCGGATCGTCGACGAGTTGCAGCGGGACTTCGATCTGTCCCGCGCCACCCGGGACACGGCGGCTCGGTATTTCACGCCGCGTCAGATCGTGAACATCGCCGCGCAGGTCGGTCTGTACGAGACGGTGACGATGACCTTCGGCAGCCTGGGCTTCATTCCACTGCGCAGCATGTGGCGGCTGGTGCGCACGGGTGAGACCGCCGGAATCGAATGTATGACGACCGAGGGGCGACGCGACCCGCGGCCGGTTCGCACCGAATCCGGCGCGAACCCGGAGCGGTCGGTACCCGGCTGGGCGCTTACCGACCCGGAACTGCACGCGACGGTCACCTCGGTACACCCGTTGATCGCGTTGCTGCTGCCGTTCTTCACCCGGGCGGCGGCATGGGTCAGCACACTGCCCGCGTCGGATGCCGCCGCGATCATGCGGCAACTGGATGCGCACTTCGGGGGCGCACCCGAGTCCGGCGGATTCGTCTCCGCACGCACTGAACTACTGCGGGAACTGGTCGCCGAACTGCATACCGGCCGCTTCATCGAGGACGAAACCTGGGGCGCGGCCAAGAAGTTCTTCGATGACCGGGAGTTGATCGACGTCTGCGCCCTCACCGGCGCCTACCGCGCGCAGTATCTGATGGCCCGTGCCGCCGCACCGGGCGACTGATCCTACGTCATACGAAAAGTGTTGCGGTGGTGGGGATTCCACCACCGCACCGCCTTTTGGTCGCCGGTCCCCGACCTCAGTTGAGGAAGCGGAAGCAGGCGCGCTGCCCGCCGTCACCCACCGTCGCCGACGACATGCACACCATCCGGTACTCCTTGGCCGGTTTCTGCGAGAGAATGCCGTAGAGGTAGCCGTTGGAGCACGCCTGTGCGAGCGGATGCACCTCCTGCTCACCGGATTTCGTCTCGAATACCACCGCGCCCTCGGCACAGTGCGCATCGATGAACGGGGCCAGATCGGCCAGCCATCCGATGGTCAGGATGTTCCACTCCGGATTCACCGCCCAGGTCGCGCCGTCGTAGGTGACGCCGGCCGGGAACTGATTGGTGTGCTTGAAGTCGAAGCCCAGGATCTGGGCATTGAAGTTGAACGGCGGCAGCAGCGGCGGCGCGGCCACGGTGGCGTCGTTCGGGAACCGGAAGCAGTTCTCCGTGCGCTGCACCGGCGAGTCCGGGGTGCGCCCCTGTGCGGCCACCTCCACCACGGCGCAGACCTCCGCGTAGTCGCCCGACGGCTTGCTCGCGATCGCCAGGTAGGGGAACGGCAGGCCGCAGGAGCTGCCCACCTGGACTTCCTCCTTGGCGCCGCCCTTCGTCTCGAAGACGAACTTGCCTGTGGCGCAGGTGTTATCGAACGGCGTCGCATCGGCGAGGATGCCGATGATCCCGGCATTGATGCCCGGTGTCAGGGTGACGATGTCGCCGTCGAACAGCGCCCCGCTCGGCACGGTTGTGAAGTGGTTGACGCTGGTGCCGCCCAGGCTGGTGCCGAAGGACAGCGTCGGCTCGAGCGCCCGGGCGCCCGGTGCGCCGACGATCGCCGCGGCCAGGAACGCGCCGGCCGCGATGACCGCCGCGAGAAGAGTATTGCGCACTGCCTCAGCCTCTTTCGTTACCGCGATTGACCATGACCGCCACGTCCTCGGACAGGCTGGACATGCTGATGACTTCCGGCCGCCCGTCACCGGTCAGGTCGACGGCCGCCATGGCCTGCGGCCCCAAGCCGATGGTGTGCTGCTCGACATAGTCGAATCCGCGGCGGCCGTTGCCCTTGAAGATCATCGCGGTGGACGGAACGTACTGTCCCGCAGCGATATCCGGGATGCCATCGCCGTCGAAATCGCCGACCGCAACCGCGCACGGCGCGGCGGCCGGGCCGATCAATTGCGGCGGGCCGAAATTGCCGCGCCCGTCGCCCCAGTGCACGCTGGCGCTGAAGCCCGCGATATTGGCGGTGAGCAGATCCAGGTTGCCGTCGCCGTCGGCGTCGGCCAGCTTCAGATCCTCACTGGGCAGTGCCGCGAGATTCCAACGGGGAGCGGCGAATCCACCATTACGATCGTTGACCATGACCCACACGCCGGAGGTCCCCAGATCATGGAAGGCCAGATCGGCGTAGCCGTCGTTGTCCACGTCACCGGCCACCACACTGGCCTTGCCGAGGCCGACGCCGCGCCATTGCGGCACGCCGAAGTGTCCCTGACCGTCACCGCGCATAATGCCCACCCCGCCGGGCACCGGCACCAGATTGTTGAACGCCAGGTCCACCGCGCCGTCATTGTCGAAGTCGGCCAGCGCGACACCGAACGGAATGCCGCCGGTGCGGTAGCTGACATCGGGATTGAAGTCGGTAGCGTAGGTGCGATCCACGTGAAATACGCCGCGACCGTCATTGAGCAGCACCGAGATGCTCAGGAAGTTGGTGACCACCAGATCGGATGCACCATCCCCGTTCAGATCCGCGGTGTGTACCGCGTTCGCGCCTACCTCGGTGTGCACGAACTGATTTCGTCGCAGCCGCCCGGTGCCGTCGCCGAACAGGATGCCGGTCCCGTCGACCACGCCGGTGGCCGCCACATCCATGTTCCCGTCTCCGTTGAAGTCGGCGTACGCCATGGTCTGCGATCCCACGGCGGGTCCGAGGCCGCCCACGTTGTACTGCGCCGATTCCCCGAACAGCGGGTTCGCGCCCTCCGAGGAACCCGAGCTGGATCCCGCACCGGATCCGGTCGGCGCGGCCACCGCCGTCCCGCTCGTGACCGCGCCGAGGGACAGTGCGACAACCACACCGGCGGCCCAAAGCCGTTGTGCTCCAGACATGTAGAACCTTTCTGAACCTTCGCGCAACCATTCAGCTCTGTGGCGTGCAGGTGTAGCGCGGCCGACCGTTGAGCGCGTCGATGAACCACTCGGGCCGCAGGACCTGGCCGATGGAGGCTCGATCGGGGACCCGCATGCACAGGGTCGGGCCGGCGATGCCCTGGGGCGAGTACTCGCTGGCGAAAGCCCGTGACAGGCCGTCGCGCGGCTTGCTCAGCGAATCGCAGGCGGCGGTGTCCGCATCGGGCCGGCCGTAGCAGTTGAACCAGGCCATCGAGTAGTCCACCGACAGCGCGGGGGATTTGATGTTGCGCGGGATGCCGACCCAGTTGATGGAGTCGCCGTGACTGCCGCTCTCGTACACGATGGTCTGCACCGGAGCTGCCGTGCCGCCGTTCACGATGTTGTGGTGGCGGTCCATGGTGCCGAACGGTCCATCGGTGGCGTTGAAGAACGGCTGATAGAAGTTGGTGATGCCGTAGCCGGACAGCCCCGGTATATCCAGGTCGGCGGTCTGCATCTGGAGGGGAACGTCGGTGACCAGTGCGGTGTATCCGGACATGACCGACGCCGATCTGACGCGCGGCAGCGGGCGGCCGTCGATGCCGTACCCCTTGACCTGCCAGTTCAGGTAGTTGGAGGTGCCGACCGCGCCGACGGACTGACCGAACAGGCTGACCCAGTTCAGGTCCATTCTGTCGAGCCACGGATTGCTCATATTCGCGCCGCCCGCCGTCTCGTAGGCCGGGTTCTGCCGGTTCACGCGCGGGACCATCAGGATGTTGTTGAGCTCGTTGCCCAGATCGATGACCGGGGTGATGGGCTCGTTGAACACCCAGCGCACCGCGTCCTGGACATCGCGGCAGGAACCCGGTGCGAAGCAGTCCGCCACGCTGAGCACCGGCAGCACCATGTCGAGGGCGTTGCCGTCACTGTCGGGCTGACCGGACTGGCCGAAGGTGACGGTCATGAACCCGTTGCGGGCGGCGGACTGCGCGTACATGCCGATGTGGTTCATCGATTCCGCCGCACCGGGCGCGCCGACGGCCACCGGATACTTCCGATCGGATTCCATTGCGCCGTAGGGCATCCACACCATGGCGGCCATGGAAATGCCGCGCGAGTTGATGATCCGGAATTTCTGGACGTCACCGAGTTTGAAGTCCGCGCCGGAATCGCCGGGAGCGCATGCGCCGGACGTGGTTTCGTACCAGACGCTGCCATCGGGGTTCATGCACGGGTAGCGGAACTTGGCGCTGTTGTACTCGGGACGGTCGTATTCGCCATCGAGCAGGGTGTCGGATTCGAACCCGGGCAGCAATTGCCCGGCGGTGTCGGCGATGCCGAACTTGCCGTCGTGATTCCAATCCGGCAGGTAATCCGGGTGCGGTGGGAAACCGATACCGGCCGGCTCGACATGGGCGAGGGTGTCGAAAATCTTCTGCGCCGCGCTCGCGAGCCGGAAGGCTGAATCGGGTGAGTTGTAGGTCTCCGGTTTGGCGAGATCCTCGAAAGCCTCGGTCCAGTTGCCGGCCGCGGTCATGATTCCGGCCTTGACGAAATAGTCGAGCATGCCGGGGCGCATCACGTCGGTGACGGTGCCGCCCAGGATCTCCACCACCTGATTCAGCACATAGGCCGGGTCGGGCGGCTGCGGGCTGAAATCTGTTTCCGCCGCGGCCGGTGTCAACCCGCTCCCGGCTACGGCGAGCGACGCCACCGCGGTCACGGTGCATACGGCGCGGGCTAGTCGACGGGAGTATTCCACCCGGTCCTCCTGATGTGACGCGAACAACAAACCTGCCAGGAAACGCTAAGACGCCGCCGATCGAGACGGTGCGCCATTAGGTGCCAGGAGGTTGACATCTGCGGACAACCAAGATCATGGCGGGAAACATCATCAGGCTGACCGCGATGGACGTGGCCGGCCGCGCAATCCACCGATAGTTTCGGTGCGCCGGCGAACAGAAATCTGGAGGGTGGAATCGACCATGGCGCAGGAAAATACGCGGGACGCGGGAAATGCGCGGGGCACTGCGGAATCGGCGGCAACGGGTGCACGGGGTATCGCCCCCCGCTGGCTGCCCGCATTCAATCGCCGGGTCACCAATCGCATTGCCCGGCTCTACGCCGGAAAGCTGCCGCCCTACAGCGTGATCCAGCATCGGGGCCGGAAATCCGGTCAACCGTTCGCCACCCCGGTGGTCGCGCACTTCGCCGACGGCAGGTTGTATGTGCCGCTGCCCTACGGCACCGGTTCGGACTGGGTGCGCAATGTGCTGGCGGCGGACGGCGGCGAGGTGACCTACCGCCGCCGCACCCGCCCCTTCACCCGGCCGCGGATTGTGGACGCCGCCGCGGCGGGCGAATTGCCCAGGCGGGTGCGGCGTTACACCCGCCTGGTTCATCTGCTGGTCGCGGACCTGGCCGAGGGCTGATCGGCAGCCTGGGCCTGGGGTATCTGCGCCATGGCGGCCTCCGTCATGGCGCAGATGGTCAAGCTCGGATTGACGCCCACATTGGCCGGCACTGCCGATCCGTCGCACACCAGCAGGTTGGTGTATCCGAACACCCGATGGTGCCGGTCGATCACCCCGTGCTCACGGTCCGCGCCGATGACCGCGCCGCCCAGGAAGTGCGCCGTCATAGGTGCGGAGCCCAAGGTTTCGCCGAGCGAGGCGAGCGGACGGCCGCCCATCTTGCGTGCCGCCAGCGACGCTACCCGCCGCGCGACATCCACGGCCGACGCGCCGCCGGGCGGCGCGCCCGCCGATTCGGTCTGCAATCGTCCGGGACCGAATCCCTTACGCAGGCGCAGAGATACGTCGGTTCCGCGCATGACCGTGAAGATGATGGTGCGTCGCGACCAGCGCCCGCGGCGCAGCAGGCTCAGCAGGTAGCCGGGATAGCGCAGCAGGAACTGCCCCCAGCGCCCGAGCGCGGTGCGCGCGGTGGTGGCGGGACCGTAGGACAGAGCCAGTAGCCCGCCGCCGTCGCCGTAGGTGTTGTTGGTGACATGCGTGTGCTCGTCGAGGAAGATGCTCGACGTGATGGCCACGTCGCTGCGATAGTCCGCGTCGGGTGCCGAGGTGGTCGCGGCCGGGATGGATTCGTCGTTGGTGCGCACCACCTCACCGAGCCGGTCCGACAGCTCGGGCAGGGAACCGGAACGTTTGCAGGCGGCGAGCAGTTCATTGGTTCCTAGAGTCCCTGCCGCGACCACCACCCCACGGGCGGTGAATTCCCTTGCACCACTGGGGAACAGGCCGGGCCGACGGGCCCGTAGCCGGAAGCCCCACTCCCCCTGGCCGCCGCCCAGGGGTGCGATGTCGACCACCTTCAGATCGGCCAGCACCGAGGTCCCGGCCCGTTCCGCCAGCCACAGATAGTTCTTGGGCAGGCTGTTCTTCGCGCCGTAGCGGCAGCCCAGCATGCATTGACCACAGCGCACACACCCGGTCCGGTCCGGGCCCGCGCCATCGAAATACGGGTCCGGCACGGTCTTTCCGTCCTCGCCGAAGAACACCGCGACGGGAGTACGCCGATATCCTTCCGGCACACCGAGTTCGGCGGCCAGCTCACGCATGAGCCCGTCGACGGGGCGAGCATCGACGGACGGTAGCACCCCGAACATGTGCAGCGCTGTCTCGAAGTGGGGTGCCAGTTCCGCACGCCAGTCGGCCAAGTCGGCCCACTGCGGATGGCGATAGAACTCGTCGCCCTGCGGCTGGTACATGGTGTTCGCGTAGACCAGGCTGCCGCCGCCGACACCCACCCCGGCCAGCACGGTCGCGTGCCGGTAGGGGGCCAGGCGCAGGATTCCGCGCAGCCCGAGACCGGGCAGCCACAGGAATTTGCCGAGCTGCGTGGCCTTCTCGGCGAAATCGCGGTCCTCGAAGCGGCGGCCCTGTTCGACCACGCCGACCCGGTACCCCTTCTCGGACAACCGCAGCGCCGCGACGCTGGCTCCGAACCCGCTGCCGACGACGAGCCAGTCGAAGTCGAAATCCTGGTGTCCAGGTAGGGAATTGTCCACGTCGCAACCTCCGCGCTTCCGATTTTCCGGCACCGTATCCGGGGTTTCCCAGACACGGCCAGAGCAGGCGCGGACGCCCGGTTGATACTTTCAGCCAGGAACACGCGTACGCCGCCGAGAGCGGCGACGGCCGATTTCCCGGCGGGAAGGGCGAATTCGCATGGTGATCAGACGAGCTATGCCACCCGGCCGGTGGGGCGCATGTGCCGTGCCCGGTATTCCCGGGGCGGGCAGCCCTTCCAGCGCCGGAACGCCCGGATGAAGGAGGCCGACTCGGCATAGCCCAGCCGCGCGGCGACCTGCTCGGTGGTCATATCGGTATGTTCGAGCAGCTCCTCCGAGAGCAGTTGCCGCACCTCGTCCAGCAGCGCACGAAAGGACGTGCCCTCCTCGTTGAGCCGCCTCGACAGCGTGCGCGAGCTGATGAACAACTGGGCCGCCACCTCCGCCTGATCGGGGATCCGGCCCGGTTCGCGCACCAGCAGATCGCGCACCGCACCGGCGATCCCGGTGCGGGCCTGGCGGCGGCTCAACAGATCCCGGCACAATTGTTCGCAGGTGGCGCGCGCCCACTCATTGGCCTGCGGCAACGGTATGTCCAGGTAGGCACGGTCGAACGCGGCCTCGTTGCGTGGCGCGCCGAAGATCGGTTCGATGCCGAATACCTCACGGTGGCGCTCGGTGTCGGCCGGGCCATCGTGCCGGAAGGCGACCCGGTGCAGCGGAACTCCGGCCGAGAACAGCTCCCGGCCGATCATCTGAATGCCGGTGAGCACCCGTTCGGTCAAGAACGCGCGCACATCCGCGGGGACTTCGTGATCGTCGAAGACCAGCCGCGCCTCGGTCTCGGTCTCCTCGAATTCGAGCTGCCCGAATGCGAAGGCCAGTTCCACGTAGCGCAGTGCCACCTCGACCGAATCGCGCAGGGTGCGACTGCTGAGCATGGCCAGGCCCCAGGGGCCGTACAGGGAGATGTGATACCGGCTGCCCGCCTCCACACCCAATCCCGGTTCCTGTCCGAAGCGCGTGACCAGATTGCGCACCACCGTCAGTTCCTGGCGAGCGGTGACCTCGGAGCTGGGGTCGATGATCGCTTCCGGTGACAGGCCCGTCCCGGACAGACAGGCCGCCGCGGACATCCCACGCTCCTCCGCGAGTCGCGTCATGATGTGCACGCTGGAGGTGTTTCTCAGCAGATCCCAGTCGAACATATGCCCGTAGTCCTCATCGACGTCCTAGCAGCTCCACACAAGCAGCTGTACCGGACAGTATCGGAGCATTCCCCCGCACTCGACAAGGGTGGACAGAATATGGACTCTTCCCGCCTCATTTGCACCGGTCAGGACGCTGCGCCGGGCTTCGTGCCTAATCTTTGCGCACAGCCCCGAGAGAGCAGGGGCAAAGGGAAGGTTGTGCACAGTGCGCAAAGAAGAGGTGCTGGAGCGCGCGGGCGGCGTCCTGTTGACCATGGTGACCCATGCGGTTCCCCTGCCCGACGGATTCCCGGCGCACCCGGCCGAGTGCGACCAACTGCGGCACCTGCGGGTCCGGCTCGCCGAGATGCCCGACGACCCGGCCCGCGCCGACGCCGTGATCGCGCTGTTGCCCGGCGCGATAGCCGGCGCGCGGTCCTTGGAACCGTTGGCTCGCAATACGGTTCGCAATCTGCACGCCGCCGGAACGCGCGCCGAGGTGTGGGTGCTGGACCGCCGCGCCAACGGAGTCGAGGACCATTCCGCCATCGAGGTGGCCATGGCCGAGGGCGACTACCATCTCGCCTTCGACTACTTCTGGGGCGGGCGGCGAGTGGGCGGACGGGTCTTCGACGGCTTCCGCGCCGATCGCGAGCTCGGCTACCTCGCGGAATTCGGGATGGCCCGCACGATCGAGGACGCGCACACGGTGCTGACCCGGGAGTTGCCGGACGCCGATGCGCGCGCCCGGAAATTGTTCCTGGGCGGGCATTCACTCGGCGGCATCCAGGCCGGGACCTACGCCGCCTGGGATTTCGACGGACGCCCGGGCCATGAGCAGATCGCCGGGCTCATCGCGCTGGACACCGTCACGCATCTGGATCCGCTGCGGCTCACCGCCCGCCCGCGACTGGCCGCGCCGCTGGGCGCGCTGGCGCGGACCGTGGAGCGCGCGCCGATCGCCATGCGCCGCGGATTCGCGCCGCGCAGTACCGCGGTCATGAAGGGCGGCTGGGGGAATGCCGAGGCCTTCGCGCTCGTCGCCGCGATCGGCGCGGCGGCCACCCTCGCACCGCACGAGGAATCCGACATTCTGCGATTGCTGCCCGAACAGGGCACCGCCGCCAAAGCACTGCGCGGGTCGACGGCCCGCACCTGGCGCGAATACCTCACCCGCACACCGGACTACCGTGATCTGCGTGTCACGAATCAGGCACTGCTCGGACTGATCGGCGGAGCGCACACCTCGATGAATTTCGCGATCCTGTCGATGAGCTGCGGCACGCTCGACAGTGACGCGGTCGCACCGCGCAGTTTCCCGATGACCTTCGAGGCCGGGCAGCGGCGCGGCATCGGCCCGCTGTATCAGGCCGTGTGCGGTAGCGCCCCGCGCTACAGTCCCACCTCCTTCGACACGCTGTACCGCTGGCGGGACTACGACCGCTGCGGAACCCCGGACGCCCCAGCGCAATTCACCGGCACCGGGGTACCGATGGCCACGGCGGAAACCGAAGTGGTCAGCATCGTGGAGCTGGCGAAGATGCTCGCCGGGGGACGGCTCAACGTCTTCGAGGACTACTTCCCCACCCGGCAGCAGCTCGACGCCGTGGCCGCCCTCGGTGGCTGCCGCACCGGATCGCTGACTCCCATCAAGCATGTAGCCGCAGCGGCGCGGCTGCCGTTCGTCAACCTGATGGGCGGATCCAGTTTCACGCGGGTGCTGTCGCGCTGGAATGTCTTCCCCGATGAGCACGTGCACTGGTTCCCCGGATATCTGCACTGCGATGTGGCGGCGGGCGCGCATCCGCGCGCGGACGGGAGTCCCGAACCGATTGCCGCGGCCCTGACCGCGTTCATCCGGACTCATACACCTTCGGCATCAAAGGCCTCCTAGGTGGTTTCGATCATGGTCGGAAAAGGTCAACGGCGTGGCTGACCGTGTCATGGGCGGGACGGCCCGCACTGCATAGCGTTCACCAGGACTCCGTCCGATCGGTTGCTTCCGAATTGCCGAGCGGCGGACAAGGGAGGACACCATATGCAGCCAGAGTCGGCGGCCCCGCCCCGAGGCGGTACGACCACGGCCCTGCGGATCGTCCGCAAGAACTTCACCGACGTCGGGATCTCGAGCCTGCGCACCTTCGGACGAACAGTCGATCTGGGTGCCGAAGCCCTCCGAGGCGGCTGCGCCGATATCATCGCGCGGAAGTTCCAGTGGCGCGAAACGCTGTACCAGGCCTGGTATCTGATCACCGTGACGGCCCTGCCCGCCATCCTGATGGCCGTGCCCTTCGGGGTGGTCGTGTCGGTGCAGGTGGGCAATCTGATCCATCAACTGGGCGCGGATTCGCTCATCGGCGCGGCCGGCGGGCTCGGCGTCATCCAGCAGGGCGCGCCCATCGCGACGGGATTGCTGCTGGGCGGCGCAGGAGCCTCGGCCATAGCCTCGGATCTGGGAGCGCGCACGGTGCGCGAGGAGATCGACGCACTGCGTGTGATGGGTATCAGCCCGGTCCATCGGCTGGTGATTCCCCGGGTCACGGCCATGGTGCTGGTGGCCCCGCTGCTCAATATCTTGATCATCTTCGTGGGCATCATGGCCGGATACTTCGTGGCCATCGGCGCGCAGAATGTGACCCCCGGCAGCTACTGGGCGACCTTTGGGGCGTTCACCGTGCTCACCGATGTGTGGATCTCATTGGCCAAGGCCGTGCTGTTCGGGTTCCTCGTGGTGATCGTCGCGTGCCAGCGCGGCCTCGAGGCGCGCGGCGGGCCGCGCGGCGTGGCCGACGGGGTGAACGCGGCCGTGGTGCTGTCGGTAGCCGCGATCATCGTGGTCAATCTGGCTATCACCCAGGTGGTCAGCATGTTCCTTCCGATGCGGGTGGCATGATGGCGGCTACTCCATACGTACCCAGGGGATTTCGCACCGCGAGCCGACTGGCCCGCAACCCTGGCAAGGCCCTCGCCCCGCTGGAGGGGGCCGGGTTCGCCCTCGGGTTCACCTGGGAGGCGCTGGCGGGAATCCCGTTGACGCTGCGGCGATATCGCTCCGAAACCCTGCGCGCCGTGACCGATATGACCTGGGGACGCGGCTCTTTCATCGTGGGCGGCGGCACGGTGCCGATGCTGGTGGTGCTCGGCGTGGCCATCGGTGCGGGGGTGGGCATTCAAGCCTTCGCCGCGCTGGATCTGATCGGGCTCGGCTCGATGTCCGGCGTGGTGTCGGCCTTCGCCAACACCCGTGAGCTGGCGCCCATCGCCGCCGCCATCGGGTTCGCCGCGCAGGCGGGCTGCCGCATGACGGCCGAGATCGGGGCCATGCGCATTTCGGAGGAGATCGACGCCCTCGAATCCCTTGGCCTGCGGTCGATTCCGTTCGTGGTGACGACCCGGGTCATCGCCGGGGCGGTGGCCATCGTGCCGACCTTCCTCATCGCGCTCATCCTGTCGTATCTGGCCTGTGGCGCGGTGATCGTGCTGCTGCACGGTCAGGCCGGCGGAGTCTACGGCCACTACTTCTCCCAGTTCACCAGCGGCTACGACATCGCCGCCGCGGTGCTCAAGATTCTGGTGTTCGGGGTCGCGGTGATCCTGATCCACTGCTACTACGGCTTTTTCGCCACCGGCGGGCCGCAGGGCGTCGGCATCGCCTCGGGTCGTGCGGTGCGTGCCAGCTTCGTGGCGGTCATCGGTTTGGACATGGTGCTGACGCTGCTGCTGTGGGGCGTCAATTCCTCGATCGAATTCCCGGGGTGAGCGGTGCCGAACTATGCGATTCCGGGTGTGAGCATCACCCGCACCCGAGCTCGGACCGCCGGCGCGCTGCTGGCGGTGGCCGTCGTCCTGGTGGCGGCGGCGTTGAATGCCTACACCGACCGCGCGCCCGCGGAGCGCATTCGAATTCAGTTGCGCACCGAGCAGATCGGTGAAGGCATTGTCGCTGGAACCTCGGTGCGCTACGACGGGGTGGCGGTCGGAACGATCAGCGAGGTGGCTCCGGCAGACCAGGGCCGTCAGCTGCTGACCCTCGATCTGGATCGCACCCAGACCGCGAGCCTCACCGACGCCCTCACCGTGGACTACGCGCCGGAGAACCTGTTCGGCGTCAGCGCCGTCGCCGTGCGCAGGTCGACGGGCGGCGCCCCGCTGCATGACGGGCAGTTGATCGACCTGGCGGGCAAGGTCAGCGATGTGACCATGGGCGCGCTGCTACGGCAGCTCACCACCACCGCCACCGACGTGCTCACTCCCGAGCTGACCGAACTGCTCGCCCAGATCAACGGGGACCTGCGGGCGTTCACGCCGATCCTGCAGGCGGTGATCATGCTCAATACCGCCGTCGCCGACACCCAGCAGTATCCGGTGTCGTATCTGCTGGGCCGGTACAGCGAATTCTTCGACGGATTCGGCGAATTCACCTCGGCCACCTTCAAACTGGCCAAGGCGGTCATGGATATCGAGGTCTTCGTCACCGAGCGCGACCGCTACAACGCCTCCATCGACATGCTGCGCCGGGGCGTGCTCGGTGGGCTGGCCGGGACGATGAACGTACTCGGCACCCATTTCGCCGCCGCCACCGACCAACTCGCACCGACCGTGGCCGCGCTGGCGGCCACCATCGCCGATCCGGCAACCGCCCGGGCGCAGCTCACCGAGACCATCGAACGACTGCACCGGCTGTTCGCCGACACCCCCGACGGGCCCACCGTGAACCTCGCGGTGACGTTGAAAGGCATTCCGGCCGTGGGTATTCCGATGCTCGGGCAGCAGGCTTTCACTGCGCTGACCACGCCGCGGCCGGAGGGGGAACGATGAAGCCCGCCACCGTGCGCGCAGTGTTGCTGCGACTCGGACTCTTCAGCGCGGCGATGATCGCGCTGCTGCTCGTGGTCATCAGCGCGATCGTACGGCCGGTCAGCGGCGAAACCACACGCTATTCCGGCGTTTTCACCGATGTCAGCGGATTGAAGACCGGCGACGACGTGCGCATGTACGGCGTGCAGGTGGGCAAGGTGACCGGCCTCGAACTGGACGGATCCCGGGCCACGGTGGAATTCACCGTGCAGCGGGACCGGCCGGTGTACACGACCAGCACGCTGGCCATCCGGTACCAAACCCTCACCGGGCAACGGTATGTCGACGTCCGGCAGCCCGACGGGCCGGGCGAGCGGCTGCGGCCGGGAGCCGTCATCGGCGCCGACAGGACCGTCCCATCCTTCGACATCACCCAGCTGTTCAACGGTTTACAGCCGGTGCTGGCCGAATTCTCCCCCGGGGCGCTCAACCAGTTCACCGAGAGCGTGCTCGCCGTCATCGAAGGCAACGGTGACGGAATCGGTCCGGCTCTGGACGCTTTCGAGAAACTGAGCCGCTACGTCTCCGACCGGCAGGCCGTGCTGACGCTGATCGTCGAGAACCTGCAGGGCATCTCGAATCAGATCGGCGGCAAGTCACCGCAGCTGATCACGCTCCTCGAGGGTCTGGCCGACGTATTCACCTCCTTCCGCAAGGAACTGGACGGCCTGCTGGTCTTCGCGGCCGCCGCGCCGTCCACCCTGGGGCCGCTCAACAGCCTGCTGGCCACGCTGGGATTCGCTGAGGGCGAGAACCCGAACCTCGAAGCGGATCTACGGCTGCTGTTCCCGAACCCCGACGAGTCCCTGGAGGTGCTCGGCCGCCTGCCCGGTCTGCTGCAATCCCTGGCCGGCCTCATGCCACCCGCGGCGGGCAGCACCGCCGGACTGATCGATATGCACTGCTCGAAGGGGCAGGCCGAGGTTCCCGCGCCGTTCTCGGTGCTCATCTCCGGCCAGAGGATCTCGATATGCAAGAGCTGACACCTGCTTCGAACAGACTTCCCCGCAAGGGAATTCGCGCACGCCAGGCGCGACTGGCACATCATCGCGACGCACGCGAATCCGCTGCCGCCCGGCGCGAGCTGAAGCTCGGCATGTACGGCGTCGCCGCCCTGGCCGCGCTGCTCGTCGCGGTGGGTGTCATCTACGTGCTGCCGATCGGCAAGACCACCTACACCGCCGAGCTGAGCGAGGCGCGGGCGGTCAAGGCCGGAGACGAGATCCGCGTGGCCGGGCTGCACGTGGGCAGCGTGGAATCGCTGGAGCTGCTGCCCGATCGAGTGCGCATGACCTTCACCGTCGACGCGGACGTCTTCCTCGGCGACGCCACCTCCCTCGAGGTGCGCATGCTGACCGTGGTCGGCGGCCACTACATCGCGGCCGTCCCCGCCGGAGAAAAGCCATTGGGCGCCACCGTCATTCCCATGGAGAGGGTGCGGCTGCCCTACAGCCTGATCCGCACTCTCCAGGATGCCGCCACCCCGATCGGCCAGGTGGACGGGGACACGCTGCGGGAGAACTTCACCGCCCTCCAGCAGTCCCTGGAAGGCAGCCCGGATGCGTTGCGCCGCATGGGAAATGCCATGGAATCCCTCGTCGGGCTGCTCAACCGGCAGAACGCCGGAGTGTCGCAGGCGCTGACGGTCATGGACGAATACCTGACCGCCATCAACCACAACAAGGGCCTGATCGGCACCTTCCTGCGCGAGATCGGCGGGCTCGAAACCGCCGGGCTGGCCAAGAAGGCCGAGATCGCGGAAGCCCTGCGCATCACGGGGCAGCTGCTCTCGCGCATGGCCGCCATCGAACCGGCCTGGGACAGTCAGCTCGAGCCGCTGGCCGACAAGCTGGCCGAATCGGTGCCGCAACTGGAGGACCTGGGCCGGCGCTTCGACCAGGCGCTGAACAACCTCGGCGTGATCAAGACCCGGCTGACGTCGGCGATCACGGCGGAGGACGGCGTGACGGTCGATCAGTCCGCCATCACGCTGGCGGCCCCCGACGTGTGTGTCCCACTGCCCGGAAAGGCGTGCTGAGTCGTGAAACGCTTTCTCGGATCACAGGGTTTCGTCACCCTGGCCGGCGTCGCCACGGTAGCGGTGCTGACCGTCGCCGGCTATCTGGTCGCCGTCAACCCACTGCGGCAGAACCTGTCCTACTGCGCGATCATGCCCGACGCGGTGGGCCTGTACCAGGGCAACCACGTCACCATGCTCGGCATCCCGGTCGGCACCGTGACCGCGGTCGAACCCGAAGGCACCGCGGTGCGGGTGGATTTCAGCATCGACGCCAGCCACCCACTGCGCGGCGCGGTCACCGCCACGACGGTCTCTGACACCCTCGTAGCCGACCGAGCGCTGGAAGTGCTGGGCGACAGCACATCCGACGCGCCGTGGCGGCAGGACACATGCATCACCAAGACCTTCACGCCCAAGAGCATCACCCAGACCCTGGAAGCCTTCTCCAACCTCGCCGATCAACTCACCGGGCACGGAGATCCCGCCGAACAGGCCCGGCTGCGCACCAGCGTGAGCCTGTTCGATCAGGCCACCGCCGGCACCGGGCAAAAACTCAACCAGCTGGTGAGAGACCTCGGAACCGCGTTGAATTCGCCCAACGCCGCGATCGGGCACCTGGGCACGATGATCGATGCCTTCGCAGAGATCGCCGCCAGCGTGGCGATCAAATGGGAGGACATCAAGGTCGCGCTCACCCAGGCCGAGGAGGGCGTCGGTTTCATCAACGAGGTCTGGGGCAGCACCGTGCAGATCGTGGACTCACTGCTGGTGATCCTGCCCTGGTTCAACGACATCTTCCGCAAGCACGGGCAACCCATCCTGCGCGGGCTGGACGCGGCCATCCCGAAGGTGAAATTGCTGGGGGCGGGCATTTCCGGGCTGCAGAAGCTGCTCGACATGATCCCGCCCCTCGTCACCGCCTTCCAGCAATCCCTCGATCCGGAGACAGGACAGGTGCGAGTCACCTACAGAGCACCGAATGTGGCGCTGCCACAAGATAATGCCGAACAGCTGTGCACGCTGGCCGACACCGTGCGCCCGGGCAGCTGCCGCCGCGGCGACAACGGACCGGCGAATGTGAGCCTGGTGCCGCTGGTGCTGGGAATGGCGGGTGCGCGATGACCCGGAATTCCCCCGCCCGCCGCGCACTCGCCGGAACCGCCCTGTGCGTGGCGGCGCTGCTGCCCGCGGGCTGTGGCTTCAATCCGGCCACCGTGCCGATGCCGGGTGCGGCGGTCTCCGGCGACACCTACGACGTGCACATCCAGTTCGCCAGCGCGCTGAACCTGCCCGCGCAGGCCAAGGTCATGGCCAATGGCGCGAAGATCGGCAGTCTGCGTTCGGTCACCGTGATCGACCCGTCCGCCGCCAGCCCGGGACGAATCGACGCGGTGGTGGCCATCAGCAGCTCGGTGAGAATCCCCAGATCGTCCACGGCGCAGTTGCGGCAGAACACGATTCTGGGCGACATCTTCATCGGCCTGGTCACCCCGGTCGGCGACACCGGCGAGACCATCGCGCCGGGCGGCACCATCCCGCTGGAGCAGACCAAACCCGCACTGCAGGTGGAGGATCTGCTGGTCGGCATGTCCACGTTCGTGGGCGGCGGCGCGCTGCATCAGGTTCAGGAGATCATCAATCAGGCCAATGCCGCACTGCCGCAGGATAAATCGGAGACCGCGCGAATCTTCGACCGCATGGGTGCGAATGTCGAGGACCTGAGCGGCAATCTGGATGTGCTCGACGCCGCGCTGGCCGCCTTCCAGAAGGATCTGCGTGCGGTGCAGGACAATCCGCGCGAACTCGATGCGCTGCTGAGCGAACGCGGCGCGGTGGACATTCCAGCCGACGTGGCGGCATTGGTGAACACCCTGGGCATCGTCGGCTCCCTCGGCGCCATCGCCGAATCGCTGAGCTGGCTGACCCCGCTGTTGTCCGCCGGGGACGCCGCCGCCCGCGCCTTCGTGCCGCTCATGCTGGGCGACAACCCCCTCGATCTGAGCGCACCGTCCAACCTGAACAGGCTGGTCGCGTTGTTGCGGGACAAGGTCGTTCCCTATGTGGAGAAGGGGCCGAAGCTCACTATCACCGGGGCGGACACCGTTTCCCCGGTGTCGACGGAGGAGCAGGTCAACGCCATGGTGCGCGCCCTGCGGATGATCGGGGTGGTCCGGTGAAGCCGAGTTCTCTCGCGTCGGTGGCGAGTATCTTCGTGATCCTGGTGTTCGGCGGCGCGTATCTGGCCTTCGGCGTGGTCGGAGTGCATTGGTTCCGCGATCGTGTCGAGGCCACCATGACGGTGCCGGAATCCGGTGGGCTGCTGCCCCGCTCGAAAGTGCTGCTGTCAGGCGTACAGGTCGGGCAGGTGACCTCGGTGACGCATGTCGGGGCCGGAGTCGAGGTGCGCTTCCGGGTGGACGGGGACCATCGAATTCCCTTGGCCAGCAAGGTCCGTATCGAAGGGCTGTCCGGGCTGGGCGAGTCCTACCTGGACTTCCGGCCGGAAACCGCGGCAGGACCGTACCTGCGCGACGGGCAGACGGTGGCCGCGGACAAGGTGACCGCGCCACGGTCCATCCCGGATATCGCCCGCACCACCACTGAACTGCTGCGCCAACTGAATCCGGAGGCACTGGCCTCCATCGTGGACACCTTCGGCACGGCCCTGTCAGGCACGGAAACAGTGGTGCCGCAACTGTCCCGGGCCACCGATCTGCTCGCGGCCACACTGCTGGCCCGCACCGACATCATCCGGGAAATGCTGCTGGCCATGCAGTCCCGCGCCACCGACATGGATTGGACGGGTCCGGCGCTGCGCGGCGCGGCCGGACCGTGGGCAGACTTCGGGCCCCGGGTCGCGGAGGTGGCGGACTCCATCGCGCGGGTCATTCGCGCCGGAGACGCTCCGGACTCCTTCCTCGAGGAGAACGGCGAAACCATCGGCCTGGTGCCGTTCCTGCGCGAGACCACCGAACGCCTGGACCTGATGGGACCGGAATTCGCACCGCTGTGGCCGATGCTCGCGCCGGTGCTGGCCCAGGCTCCCGCGCTGGTCAGCAGGGTGGACCTGGGTGGACTCATCGCGCAGGCGCTGCATGCCACCAGCGACGACGGCGCTCTGCATCTGCAGATCGCCGTGAAATAACCACCGTACGAAAGAGCGGGAACAGCAATGACACTCGATCTCACGGATGAAGGCATCGAAACCTCCTCCGGCACTGCGAAATCCACCACGTCTGCGGAGAAGTCCGTTGCCCCCGAACCGGATCGGAGCGATGCCGCCTCCGACACTCGGCGTGGGAGACGCTCGGTCGCCGTCCCTCTGGTCACCCTCGGCTGGTCCGCCGCTGTGACGGTGGCGATCCTCGTCGCGTTCGTCGCGTCCGGCTTCCTCATCGCCGCCCGGGACGACCTCGCCGACCGTGACGCCACCGCCGGCCACCGCGCGCACGCCGAACAGGTCGCCACCGACTACGCGGTCGGCGCGTCCACGGTGAACTACACCGATTTCGGCGCGTGGGTGACCCGGCTCAAAGCCGAGACAGCCCCCGCTCTGGCCACCAAGTTCGATGCCAGCGCTCCGAAACTCCAGGACCTGCTCGTCCCCCTGAAGTGGACGTCCACCGGCACCCCCATCGCCGCGAAGGTGATGAGCGAGCAGGATGGCACCTACCGGGTCAACGTCTTCGTCAACGTCACCTCCACCAATGCCCAGAACCCGGAGGGCGTCCAGACCACCGTCACCTACAACGTGACCGTCGACCGCAATGCCGACTGGAAGGTCACCGACGTCGGCGGCATGGACGGCGCGCTGCCGCTGAAGTGAGCGTGAGAAGCCGGGAACTTGGCGATCGGGAAGTCAGCGATCATTGCGATGATTACCGCGGTATTGTCGGGCGCGTGGGCACCTGCGCCAGCAGGCCGACGATGGGTGCGCGGACTCCAGGCGACGCCGACGAGGCGTGCCATCACTGGGCCGGCAACCCAGCGATCACAGTCCCAGATGTCCTGCGCTGTCCGCTCGAAGTCATCTGGTAGCGATACATTTCAGCCGTTTCAGGCGTTGACCGAAATAGCCGTTTCGGCGTGATGCCAACGGCGATGTCATCAACCTCGACAAAGATTGAAAGGCGATCCTGAAACCTGTTGGCCAGGACCGCCTTTCGTAGTAGCGGGGACAGGATTTGAACCTGCGACCTCTGGGTTATGAGCCCAGCGACAACGATCTGATTACGAGAAGTCGAAAATGGACGAAAAAAGAGCTCTTCCTACATGTAGGGAGAGCTCTTTCCTCAATGTGTCCGGAGGGGGACTTGAACCCCCACGCCCTAATACGGGCACTAGCACCTCAAGCTAGCGCGTCTGCCATTCCGCCACCCGGACCGGTGGTGCTCAGCAAGGTTATCGGATGAGACCGTGTGGACCAAATCGGCCGTTGACGGCGGGGTTCGGTCCGCAGCGGATGGGGTGGGAAAGGTTGCCGCCGGGCCCGGATTCGGCCCGGCCGGCGACCCCCCGATGTCAGCTGCTCAGTGCGTCCAGCAGCGCGGCGCGCTGGCGGGAACCCAGGCCGCCGATGCGGCGGTCGGCGGGGATTTCCGCCTCGTCCATCAGCTTGGCCGCTTTGACCGGGCCGATGCCCGGAAGCGCCTTGATGACCGCCGCCACCTTGGTCTTCTTGACAAGGTCTTCCTTGTCGGCCCGCTTGAGAACTTCGGCCAGACTGACCGATCCCTTCTTGACCTGCGCGATGAGTTCCGAGCGGGCCTTGCGCACCGCGGCGGCCTTGGCCAGCGCCTCGGAGCGTTGTTCGGGGGTCATGGTGGGCAGAGCCATATGTCCTTAACCTTTCACTCGTTCGCTGGTAGTTCGGCGTCATTCAACATGACACCGGGCCGAGTACCGCTACGACACACCGGCCGGACCTGCTGGACACGTCGAGCTATCGGGCGCGAACGCCCTGGATTCGCAGGTCATCCGACCAGGTGTTTGCTGGGAGAAACACCTGGCAAATACGGGGTTCACCGGCCGCCTCGGGTACTACGGTGGGCCCGAAACCTACACGTGGCGCGCGGAAAAGGCGGGGCAGATGACGGGGCGCTATCAGTACGTCGAGTGGCTGGAACCCGAGCCTACGCTCGCCGACCGATACGACAGCGCCGAACCGGTGACCTGGAACGGGGCCAAGGTGTATCCGATGCATTCGGTGCGCATCGGCATCTCCCCCACCACGGTGATGTTGCGCCTGCGCGCCGCCGCGCCGCGGCACGGCGTGCACGGGCTCGGCATGGGGCTGGCCGTGGACGACGGGCACGTGTCGTTCGGCGGCAGACAGATGCGCGGCGTCGACGCCTGGAGCGACGCCATGTCCAGCGGCCTCGAGCTACGGGTGTGCCCCACGGGGCCCGAGGCCACCATCACGCTGACCCCGGTGTGGGTGGATCACACCGATGCCGTGGTCTCCTGGGCCGGCAATTACGGCATGCTCATCACCCGGGAGCGCACGTGCACGGTGCTGCACTGCAGCACCGGGGTCGGTCCGGCCGATTTCGGGGAGCTGGTGGTCGAACTCAGCACCGAGCTGACCCCGGTCGAACCCGAGCCCGATCCGGAAGCCGGACAGTATCGGGACGCGCTCTACGACCTCGGCGTGGCCATGCACAATCGGGGCGAGCTGGAGCAGGCGTGCCAGTTGTGGTCGCAGGCAGCCGGATTCGGGCACCTCGACGCCGCCTACGATCTGGCGGTGGTGCGTTTCCGCCAGGGCGAGCTGGCCGCCGCCGAACACTGGTGGCGCACTGCGGCGGATCACGGCGATGTGCGGGCCATGGCCGGCCTGGCCGCCGTCCTGGACCAGCGCGGCAACAGCAGCGAGGCTCGGGTCTGGCGTGCCGCGTCGGCCGCCGAGTCGGAAGCCAATGCCGCCCTGCTCGGCCGCGCGGCCCATTCCGTCTGACCGAGACCGCCCGCCGACGGCGAAATCCGTTCGCGCCATGCCGGATTCGCATGCCAGGATGCGGCATGGCGGATTTCGGGCACCCGGCGGATTCGGCACTCCCCGCAAGAGTGCACGCCCAGCAGATCGGCACGGACTGACCGTGGGCGTATATCTCAGCGTCTATCTCGCGCAGTGGCCACGCTTCCTCGAGGAGATCGGGCCGCAGGAGAACTCGTCTCGCGCATGGGAGCTGCTGCAGCTCGGCCCCGTGGCGAACTGGCTCGAGACCGATGCGGACCAGCTGCGCTGGCATGTCGACGGCTGGATCGCCCAGTACCGAGGCGCGACCGTCTCCAGCGGCTGGCACCTGTCCTTCGAGCATGCCTGGGCCCGGACCCGCGACAGCTACGAGTGGTTCTGCTTCTCGAACCCCGAGTGCGATGTCTTCGACGAGTTCGACAACACCCGTGACGCACCGTTGCGGACTGCGGCGCTGACCTTTCTCGACGGCGTCTGCGACGGTTGGGCCTTCCCGCCGGACACCGTCGAGGTACTCGCCGACGCATGGGC
The DNA here is from genome assembly GCF_016741815.1 of Nocardia acididurans. Classification (GTDB taxonomy): domain Bacteria; phylum Actinomycetota; class Actinomycetes; order Mycobacteriales; family Mycobacteriaceae; genus Nocardia; species Nocardia acididurans. Next base: position 55,348 of record NZ_JAERRJ010000016.1, on the reverse strand, counting down.
ACTGCTTGCGCCACGCGTCGGCGAGTTGCGCCCCTTCATCGAGCCCTATCTGCTCGGCGACGACCGCGTCGGCACCTTCGACCTCTTCGCGTCGTTTCTCACCCGGTGGGGCACGGTGATGACGCTCGCGCGCGAGCGCGGGCTCGGCGTCACCTACTGGCTGTGGTGACCGGTCTTGTAGCGGCGCAGGTACTCCCCTGTCAGTGACTCGGGATGCTCGAGCAGAGCGGCCGGGGTGCCGGTGAAGACGATCTCGCCGCCGTTCTTACCGCCGTCCGGCCCGAGGTCGATCACCCAGTCGGCGTGGGCGACCACGTCGAGATTGTGTTCGATGACGATGACGGTGTTGCCGCGTTCGACGAGCCCGTCCATGAGCTTCAGCAGCGTGTCCACGTCGGACATGTGCAGGCCGGTGGTGGGTTCGTCGAGCACGTAGACGGTGCCGGTGTTCTGCAGCTGGGTGGCGAGTTTGATGCGCTGGCGTTCGCCGCCGGACAGGGTGCTCATGGCCTGGCCGAGGCTCAGGTAGTCGAGGCCGACTTCGATCATGGTGCGCAACTTGGCATTCAATGCCTTTTCCGGGAAGAATTCGACGGCCTCCTCGGCGGACATCTCCAGGACATCGGCAATCGACTTGTCGCGCAGGGTGAGTGCGAGCACGTCCTCGGAAAACCGTCGCCCGTCACAGGATTCGCAGTGGGTGGTGACCGGGTCCATGTAGGCGACCTCGGTGATGATGACGCCGCGGCCGCCGCATTCCTTGCACGCGCCATCGGAATTGAAGCTGAACAGACCCGGCGGCTGCCCGGTCGCCTTGGCGAACAGTTTGCGGATGGTGTCCATGAGACCGAGGTAGGTGGCCGGGGTGGAACGGGACGACGCGGCGATGGCCGACTGGTCGACGAACACCGAATCCGGGTAGCGGGCCATGAATTCGTCGCGGATGAGGCTGCTCTTCCCCGATCCGGCGACGCCGGTGATGGCGGTGAGAATGCCGGTCGGGATGCCCACCGACACATCTTTCAGGTTGTGCATCGACGCGTTGTCGACCCGCAGTTCCCCGGTGGCGGTGCGGAATTCGCTCTTGACCGTGAAGGTTCGCCGCAATCCCTGCCCGGTGAGGGTGTCGGCGGCGCGCAGTTCGGCGAAGCTGCCCTCGAACACGACGTTGCCGCCGTGCACGCCGGCGCGCGGCCCGACATCAACGATATGGTCGGCGATCTGGATGACGTCCGGATCGTGTTCGACGACGAGTACGGTATTGCCCTTGTCTCGCAACGCTTCCAGCATGCGATTGAGGCGTCCGACGTCGCGCGGATGCAGGCCGACGCTGGGTTCGTCGAAGATGTAGGTCATTCCGACCAGCGTGCTGCCCAGGTGTTTGATCATCTTCAATCGCTGGCCCTCGCCGCCGGACAGCGTCGAGGTGGGCCGGTCCAGGCTCAGGTAGCCCAGTCCGATGTCGACGATGCGCCCCAGGGCGATTCGGGTGGCGTCGGCCAATCCCTGGGCCGCCGGGTCTGTCACCTCGTCGAGCACGTCGAGCAGATCGGTGATCTGCAGGGCGGTCCACTGCGCGATATTGCGTCCGTTCACCTTGGTGGCGAGCGCCTTCTCGTTGAGCCGGGCGCCGTGACAGGCCGGGCAGACGCCCTCGGTGAGGTATTTCTGGATCTGCTCCCGCGTCTTCTCCGACAGCCCGGAGGTGTCACGCTTGAGCTTGGACCGCGTGAACTTGTCCGCCAGCCCTTCGTAATTGGCCTTCCACGTCCCCTTGTTGAAGGTCAGTTCCACTTTGCCGCCGCTGCCGTGCAGCAGATCGTGCCATTCCGCCTCGGTGTAGTCGGCGACCTTCTTGTCCAGGTCGAATCGCCCCGAGTTCCCGTACAGCTGCCAGTCCCCGCTGCCGACGCCGTAGCCGGGCAACAGGATCGCGCCCTCGTTGAGCGACTTCGACCGGTCCACGAGCCTGTCGGGATCGACCCGCACGGATACCCCGAGCCCGTCGCACTCCGGGCACATGCCCTGCGGCGTATTGAACGAGTACTCGAACACCAATCCCGTTGTCGGCGACCCGAACCGCGCGAACATGGCCCGGATCATGGAGTAGATGTCGGTCATGGTGCCGACGGTGGACCGCGGTCCCCCGCCCACCGGCTGCTGGTCGATGATCACCGGCGCGGTCAGGTTCTCGATGGCCTCGGCGTGCGGCCGCTCGTACCGCGGCAGAAAGTTCAGAATGAACGCCGGAAAGGTGGCGTACAGCTGCCGCTGCGATTCCACGGCGATGGTGTCGAACACGATCGAGGACTTCCCCGACCCCGACACACCCGTGAACACGGTGACCTTGTTCTTGGGGATCTCGATCGAAACATTGCGGAGATTGTGCTCGCTGGCGCCGAGCACGCGAATGATGTCACCGGAGGCAAAAGACATGCCCCAACCATGCCATCAAAACACCCCGAAATGTCCGGCGTATTGTGATGCAAATCACATCCATTCCCTTAGATCTCAGGGTCCAGCCAGGATTGCCGGGCAATGACGGCCCTCTACAGTTGGCGGTCGACCGCGACGGTCCGACACCGCCGCCCGCACCCCGAGGACCCACATGAAAACCCTCCGCTGGACCACCCCCGTCATCGCCGCCGCCTTCGCGGTCACCCTGCTGTCCGGCTGTACCGACGTAGCCCGCGCCCTCAACAAGGGCGGCGACACCACCTGCAGCGAATACCTGAACCAGAACGCCGACGACCAGCGCATGACCATCACCAAGGCCATCAAGCAGCAAACCGGCAACGACGCCGAACCCGCCGGCACTCAGGTCGACATCACCATGGCCTCAGTCCAAGCCCTCTGCCAGGTCCAGGCCAACTCCGAAACCCCCATCAAGAACGCCGACATCGCAGGCATCTTCATCAACAAATAATTCCGCCGACCAACCCGATTCCCCATTACAGCGAGGCCACGACCACCGGACCGAGCATCAGCGGTCCGGATTACGGAGTGACACAGGCGCTTTCACCCTGATCACCAACCACCACACCAGCGCCTCGCTCAGAGGCGCCGATAGGGAATGTCCGCGCCGAATCCTGATCCGGTTAGACGGACATTACCAACGCCAATTCTCACTTCATGGTACGACCCACTTCGTTCACAGCGCCGAGCATGTGCATGGACGCAAATCAGTTCGAATAGACAGTTTTCAGAAGTTCCCCCCTGACGATCAATCAGATTCAAATTTTGGTTTCAAGACACAACAGTGCTGAATCCATGTAGTGTTCCTACCTCTGAGTATGCGAGGTAGAACCGAGGGTGGAACATGTCCGACGCCGCTGAGCGCTTGTTCAGCATCCGTACCGCACTGCTGCAATGGCTCTACGGGGAGACGCTTGCAGGACAGCATGGCTCCACACTCCCCGGCGCGGCTAGCGGCACGGCGATTTGGCCCGATCCGTTTCCGACTAGACCGGAAATGGAAGCGGCCGCAGCGTGGTTAGCCGACAAACGCTACGCGGTGAGCATGGGGTCGGGGCCGTCTGCACGTTTTCGACTCACGCCCGAAGGCGAGGCGGTAGCTCGATCAGCGCAAGGGATTTCACGGCAAGAGCCGCCGTCATCTGCACCAGCCGCCGCTACGGTTTACAATCTCACCGGACGTGACATAAATTTCGCAAACAACAGCCCGCATGCGCAAAGGTCAGCACCACCGCAGAGCAGTTCGGCAACTTGGACAGGCTCGATAGCCGGAATTATAGGTGTGGTTGTTGCCATAATCGGAGTAGTCATTGCACTGCTCGCATGGTCCCCGTGGGATCGCAATCCAAACCCACCAGTTTCCAAAACAACACCCACCTTAACTCCGACTCCACCAGCCCAGACAACCTTCAATTCAATACCATTCACTTTCTCCACTCTTCGAGAACTGTATTCGTGCAGCAGCCCACATATATTCCAAAAAACCATCGATGCGCTTGGTCCGCCTCCGAAGGATGAAAAGGATTGGCCCTCCTGGGTCCGCGCGAACAATGGAATTGATAGCGGATTTCCTGATGAGACGGGGGCCGTGACGAGCAGGCTTCTCATCACAGTGCGGGGACGCGACGCACGCCCAGTAACTTTGACCGGCCTGCGTGTCGAGGCGGTGAATCGCATCGAAGGAGGGATAGTCGGAACCTCGATTAAAAGGGCATGCGGTTCGCCTACCAGCGGTCGATACGCAGAGGTGAATCTCGACGCCGTCCCCCTTCCATAGTCAATCCGGACAGCTCGCTTGTCGAGAGCAGCATGCTTCAGCCGATCACGCTGCCGTACCGTATAACCGACGCAGACAGCGAGACCTTCTATATATTTGCCAATACCGCGAACTATGTCGAATGGAGGCTTCACCTGCAGTGGAGCGATGGTGTCGATTCTGATGAAACCATCATCGATGACCGCGGTTCACCATTCGCTACTGCCAGGGCCGCACCAGGCACCGAGCATTACTTTCCAGCCTTCGACGGATCTGGATGGAGCCGGTGCGAAGCCGCGCGCTGCTGACCACCTACCGCCTGCGAGACATTGTGCTTATGCCTGTCATCTTCCGCCAAGGTCAGAGGGTTTGCCAGGCACCTACAGGATGCCTCGCATAACGCGGGCGATTTCGTCAACGATGAGTTCCGGTTCGGTGAACATCACGTAGTGGCCGGATCGTTGTGCTTCCACGAATCTGCCGTTGGCCAGGTGTTCTGCGGTGCGGCGGTGGGCGCGGTTGATCGCTGGACGCTGGGCCTTGTCGATCCAGCCGGCTTTCGTGCCGCTGATTACGGAGACGGTTACGCCTTCGAGGCGGGAGGGGTTGGCTTGGAGGCGGCGCATGGCGGGGAGGAATTCGTGGGCTTCTCTGCCCATTGTGCGGGCTGCGCGGGTACCGAAGTCGTTGTGACGGAAGTCTTTGTAGACGTCACTCGGTTGGGCTCGGCCGATTCTGGAGGCCAGTCGATATAGGCCGAGGCGGGCCAGGGTGAGGGTGAACGGGGCGGTGCGTTCCATGCGACGCTCGGCTTCGGGGGTGAAGTACTCGGGGGCGTTTTCGTCAGATTGGTCTACGAGGACCAGTCCTCGGACGTCGAATTCTTTTGTGGCCGTGAGCGATCGGATGATGGGGCCGCCCCAGCTGGCGCCTACCAGGATGAAAGGGGGCGGGAGCTGCCGGAGCAGCTGGGTCAGGTCGGAGACCGCGTGTTCGAGGGTGAGTGGCTGGTTGTCGTCATCGCTGCGGCCGGTGCCGGCTCGGTTGTAGACCACCGTGGTCGCCTGTGTGGCGACGGCAGGGGCGACCAGCCCCCAGATCGAGCCCGACATTCCCATGCCTGATTCGAATACCACTGTGGGGCTGCCGTTTTCGAGGATTCGGTAGTGGAGTGCGCGACCGTCGTTCAGGGCAGCACGGCATGATCCGCCGAAGGTGTGGGTGGGGGAATCGTCGGTTGTGGCCACTGTTTCTCCTCCATGCGCTGCGCCCGGAAGTCCACAACTTAGGTTCGCCTAAGCTGCGCTGTCAATCCTGAGGTCGTGCGGTGGCGCGGATGCCGGCGAGGACGACGGTGACGATTCGGTCGGCGTCGGCGCGGGTGAATGGGCGCAGGCCGCGGTGGACGATGAGGCGGACGGGGCCGGAGAGCATTTCGCCGAGGAAGGCGCTGTCGGTTGGGGGGAGTTCGCCGCGGTGGGTGGCGGTGTCGATTCGTTGCTGGAGGGCGGCGGTGCGCTGGTCGAGGATTCTGGCCAGGGCTCCGCGGATGGCGGGGCTGTGCTGGGCGGGTTGGACGGCCTGTTCGAGGGTGCGGCCGAAGGGGGTGTGCAGGCCGGTGGCCAGGGCCAGCAGGTAGTCGACGAGGTCTCGGTGGAGGTCGCCGGTGTCGGCGACCGAGGCGAGGTCTTCGGCGTAGCGGAGGAGGGCCTCGACGACCAACTCCTCTCGGTCGGGCCAGTTGCGGTAGACGCTGGTGCGGTGCACGCCGGCGCGGTCGGCGACCTCCTCGTAGCGGAAGCCGGTGATGCCGTCGCGTGCGACGAGTTCGGTGGTGGCGGCGAGGATTTGGGCGCGTACCCGGGCGGTGCGACCGCCGGGGCGGCGGGCTGGGGGTTGTTCTTCGGCGTCGGCCATTGACGCGCTCACCTCCGTGTTCTCTGTCGGGTGCCGATTGTGGCCGGGTTCGGCGTTGCGAGGCAAAGCCGGTGGTAAGTATGCTCCATTAAAGCGACAGATTGTTGCTTTTAGATTTCCCTTCTTGGAGCACCCGTGAAAATCCTTGTCTCCGGCGCCGGTATCGCCGGGCTGTCATGCGCGCTGCAGCTCGGCGCGCGCGGTCATGACGTCACCGTGGTCGAGTCCGCCCAGCGCCTCCGGCTCACCGGCACGCCCATCGATATCCGCGGCGAAGCCGTCGAGACCGTGGCCCGGATGGGATTGCTCGAAGAGGTTCGGAGGCAGCGGGTACGGATGTCGGAGCTCACCTGGTTCGTGGACGGCGCGGGGCGGCCGGTGGCTCGAATCCCGTTGGCGGAGATCAACGATTCCGTGGACGACATCGAACTTCTGCGCGGGGATCTCGTCCGGATTCTGGCCGAGGCGCTCCCGGATGCCGCGATGATCCGCTTCGGCGACTCGATCGAATCGGTGAGCCAGGATGGCAGCGGAGTCGAGGTGTATTTCGCGTCGGGCCGAACGGACCGCTACGACCTGCTGGTCGGCGCGGACGGCCAGCATTCCGCGGTGCGCGGGCTGGTGTTCGGATCCGGCCACCAGCAGCACCTCGGTGTCTACTTCGCGCTCGCCGACCTTCCCGGGGAGCCGCGTGGCGCGGACATCAACTCCATCTACAACGTCCCCGGGCGGATGGCGGGCGTCTTCCGGTACCGTGGCCGGACTGTCGCCAACTTCCAATTCCGTTCGGAACAAATCGATTACGACCATCGCGACATGGCGGCCCAGAAACGGATCCTGATCGACGCCTTCGCGGGCCAGCGGTCGTGGCGGATCCCGGAACTGCTCGACGCGGCCCGCGCCGATCCCGGTTTCTACTTCACCTCCGCGAGCCGGGTCTGCCTGCCGTCCTGGCATCGCAGCCGCGTCGTCCTGGTCGGGGATGCCGGGTACTGCCCGGCCTATCTCTCCGGCCGGGGCACCTCGCTCGCGCTCACCGGCGCTCGATTTCTCGCCGAAGAACTCGACCGGCACCGCGACGACCACGTCGCCGCGTTCGCGGGATACGAGGCGCGGCAGCGCCCGTATGTGACCGCCGCCCAGCACCGTGTGGCGCGCGGTCGCGACCGCATCGTCCCGGCCACCTGGGCCGATATCGCCGCCCGCAACCGGGCGCTGCGCGCACACGACACCGGCGTGCACTGAAAACCTCATGGAGCGAAGAGAATTCACAGTGAACGACGACACGGTGGAAATCCCCGTCCTGGGCGTCCGGGAGCACCGCTGGAGCAGGCGGCTCATCCTCTGGGCGGCGGTGCTCATCCTGGCCAATGTGCTGGCCGATGTGGTCATCGGCTCGCCGATGATGGTCCTGCCCCAGTTGCTGGAACATTTCGACACCGATCAGGCCGCCTGGCTGAATGCGAGCGCCATGCTGGCCGGTGCACTCTGGTCGCCGCTGCTCGCGAAGAGTTCCGACCTCTTCGGCAAGCGCCGAATACTCGTCGGCACACTACTTCTCGCGGGTGTGGGAGCGCTGATCTGCCTCGTCGCCCCCACGCTGTGGATCTTCCTGGCGGGCCGTTTCCTGCAGGGTGCCGCGTTCGCCGCGGTGTTCCTGACGGTGGCGCTCGTCCGTCAGATCTGCACTCCGGGTGTGGCGATGGCCGTGGTCGGGCTCGTGACCTCCGGTTCGTCGATCGTCGGAATCGTCGAGCCGTTCCTGATGAAGCCGGTCATTGACGCGTTCGGCTATCGGAGCGTGTTCCTGGCGGCAGCGCTGCTGGCCGGGGTGTCCGCGCTCTGTGTGCGTGCGCTGCTGCCGGAGTCGCCGATCCGGGACTCCGGCCGGATCGACGTGCTCGGCGCGCTGCTGCTCGGCGGTGGTCTCGGCGCGGTGCTCGCCTATCTCAGTCTCGGGCGAGAGTTCGGATGGCTCTCCGCGGGCATGGTTCTCCTGCTGACGGGAGGTGCCGCCGCACTGGCCGGGTGGGTCGTGCGCACGCTGCGGATCGACGAACCCGTCATCGACCTTCGCGCTCTCAGCCGTCCGATTCTGCTGACATTGCTGGCCCTGGTGCTGGCGGCGGGCTCGTTCCGCAGCATGCTCCAGCTAACCGGTCTCGTCGCCCGGGTGTCCCCCGATCAGGGGCTCGGCTACGGGCTCGGCGAGGGCGAGGCGATCGCGGTGCTGCTCGCCGCCCCCAATCTCGGCATTGTGCTCGGTGGTGTGGGCGCTGGATGGATGGCGGGACGTTTCGGTCCGGCACTTCCCCTGCTCGTGGGGATCACGGTCGGGGCCGGGGCGAGTTTCGGCATGCTGGCGGGTGTTTCGGCCGTTCCGCTCGCGATCGCCTGCGGCACTCTGCTCGGTGTGGCGGCCGGCGCGATCGGGGCCTCCGGCTACAACCTGGCGACCGCGCTCGCGGCGCCCGAGCGGCAGGGCACGATCGCCGGTCTGGTGTCGGTTGTGCTCGCGCTCGGCTCCGTGGTGGTCAACTTCGCCGGGGGTGAGGTGCTCAAAGCGACTCGGGCTCCGGGGATTTCCGCCGACGGACCGCCGATGAGCACGGCGACCGGCGTGTACCTCTATATCGCGATGGCGGCCGTGCTTTTCGTGCTCGCCTCGGTGCCCGCGGTCCTGCTGGCCCGCAATCGCACGGTACCCGCCGATGCCTACAGCGGGGCGATAGGCTGGCGGGAAGAAGCCGCGAGGAGGGCGCGTGTCGGGCATCGCATTGATCGGTCGGCAGCACGCGGAATCGGTTCTGCGCGAGGAACTCCAGCGCACGGTCAGCAGCCACGGCGGTCTGGTATTGATCACGGGCGAGGCGGGGATCGGTAAGACTGCCCTGCTCACGCACGGTATTGCGGAGTTCCACGGTGAGGCGCTGGTGCTCACCGGGACGGCCTGGTCCGGTGACGGGGTTCCGGGCTATTGGCCCTGGGTGCAGATTCTGCGTCGCCTGCGCAGCGCCGGAACTCCGGACGACTGGGAGGGTGTCGTCGCGGCCGCCGGTCCGGCCCTGCCGCTGCTCGTCGACCCGCCGGGTACCGCCCAGCCCTTCGCGCGGGAGTCCACCGGTCCGGCGGTGCAGATCACCAATAGTGAAGCCGCGCTGCCGATTTCCCGCTCCACGAGCGCACTGTTCGGTATCGGTGACGCGGTCACCTCCGCACTGGTGACCGCGGCGCGGCGACGGCCGCTCATCGTGGTGGTGGATGACCTCCATCGCGCCGATCCGGAGTCGGTGCGGCTGTTGACCTTCGTGGCACGTCACTCGTGGTTCGAGCGCATAGCATTGCTCGCGGCCGTCCGTGACAACGAACTGACCGACGAGAACGAGCTGCTGCGAACAGCTTTCGCCGAACTGCGGGCGACCGCGCGCACGATCGAGCTCACCGGCCTGCCCGCCGCCGATATCGCCGCCTTGGCCACCCGCCTGACCGGCCGCGCTGTTCCCGCTGCCGCGGCGGCCAGAATGACGGCCCTCACCGGCGGCAATCCCTTCCTGGCCGAACAGACCGCACGGCTCTGGCACAGCGGCAGCCCGATGGACACGCTGACGCCGGGTGTCCGCGAAACCCTGGAGGCGCGGCTCGCACCGCTGCCGGGCCACGTCGTGGACGTCCTCACCATGGCCGCCTTCATCGGCCGTGAATTCGGTCTCCCGGTGCTGGTGGCGGCGTTCGAATCGCACGATATGCGCGAAGCCGCCCGCGAGGGGACAGCAGACCGGACGGCTCACCTGGCGGACGCGGTGGCTGCCGCGGTGCAGGCGCGGCTCGTGTCCGCCGCCGACCGGGGGCGGTTCGTGTTCGTGCACGATCTGGTGCGCGAGACGCTCGTGGCCCGGACCGAGGTGGCGCAGGCGCGGGGTCGGCATGCGGCGGTGCTGGCGGCGTTGGAGCGGCTGCCGCGGGAGTTGTCGCACGCTACCGCAAGCGATTTCGCGTTTCATGCCTCCGCGGTGGCGGGGCTGGGTGATGCCGGGGCCGATGCGTGTGCGCTGAAATACCTTCTGGCTGCGGCCAATGACGCGTGCGGGCGGATGGCGGCGGGTGAGGTCGCCGGGCATCTGGTGCGGGCGCTCACGCTGCTGCCTGCCGATCAGGTGGTGCGGCGCGACGAGCTGGGCCTGTTCCTGGCCGAGGTGTCGCACGACGCGGGCGATCTGGCGGGTGCGCGACGCGCCTACGAGGACGTAATCCATGCGGCGCGGGCACGATCCGATGCGGAGTTCTTCGCTCGCGCCGTGCTGGGACTGCACGAGCTGGGTATGCCGGACCCCGAGGGTGCGGGGGCGCGGGAGATCGAGCTCATCGACGCGGCCCACGCGCTGTATGTCGACAGTCGTTCGGCGGCGGACCCGTTGGCCGTGCGCCTGCTGGCAGCCGCCGCACGGGTGCGCGTGCACACCGGATCCTCGCGCCGAACACGACATTCCACGGCCACGCCGGAATCCATGAGCGCCGAGGCCCTGCGCCTGGCCCGCGCGTCCGGCGACGAGAATGCCTTGGGATTGAGCCTGATCGCACGGCACGATGCCCTGTGGCGTCCGGGTACCGCTCCGGAACGGCTGGCCCTCGCCGAGGAGATCGGCGCACTGGCCGACCGCTCGAGCGATGACGATCTCCGGGTGCAGGGATTCGTGCTGCGCATCGCCGCGCTGCTCGAATTGGGTGACCCCCGAGCGCATCTCGAACAGGCCGCCTTCACGAGCTTCGCGGAACGCTCGCGGCTGCCCCGTGCCCGGTTCATGGCGCGCTCCCGTGCCGCTTCTCTGGCGGTGCTCGCGGGCCGATTCGACGAGGCCGCCCGCGCCATGGACAGCGCCTACGCGCTCGGCGAGCGCATCGGCGAGGTGGATCGCGTCCCGCTGTGGCTGGAGCAGCGCTGGGTGCTGGCTCTCACCGCGCACGCCGACGCCACCGAAATCCATGACAGGTACCGGGAATTGGGCGGCGTCTATCCGGTCGTGCCCCGGGTGATCGACGCCGCGCGTCACCTCGACAGCGAAAGCCCGATGTTCGGCCCCGGCCGTCACACAGCCGGAGCGGAACCCGCGTCCGGTACCCGGACCCACCTCCACGGGCTCGAGCCGATGCCGGACGCCACACCCCGATTCCACGGCGGGGCCGCACTATTCGAGGCGGCGGAGCATACATCCACCGAAGACCGATACGGCACGCTCCGCCGGGGGTTCGACGAGATCCGCGCCCTGCTCGACACCTATCCCCGGCATTTTCACGCGGGTCCGCTGATCGCGCTCGCCTATGCGGCCATCGTGTTGGACGAGGCCGAACCGCGCAAGATCGCCTGGGATGCCCTGTGGCCCCTGCGTGGATTGTGGGCTGTGGTGGCCGGTGGCGGCGCGGTCTACGGCCCGTACTCCTACTGGCTCGGCCGACTCGCCGCCGCCCATGATCCGGTGGTGGCCGCCGCGGAGCTGGAGTCCGCCGCCGAGTCGGCCCGTCGCCTGCGGGCGGCACCGTGGCTGGCCGCGGCCGAAACGGCGTCGGCTCGAACGCATTCCGGTGCGCCGCGTCCGGAGATCCTGCGTGAACATCGCGCAATGGAGCCCTCCGGCAATGTCTTCCGGCTGGTGGACAGCGTCTGGACGCTGCGTTTCGCCGGCCGGACGCTGCATCTGCCGGATTCCAAGGGCTTGCGTGATCTGCACACGCTGTTATCCCATGCGGGCCAGGAGATCTCGGCCCTGGAACTGCTCGGTGGCGCGGGTTCCGCCGACGTGGTGCGTGGCGCACGGCGTCTCGGCGCGGACACGGTGCTGGATGAGCGCGCCAAGGCCGAGTATCGTCGCCGCCTCACCCAGCTCGATGCCGAAATCGACAGCGCCCGTGACCGTTTCGACGACAGGCGTGCGGCCGCGATCGATACCGAGCGGGCCGCGCTGCTCGAGGAGCTCCGGCATGCCGCCGGGCTGGGCGGTCGCACGCGCCTGCTCGGCGACGAGGCCGAGCGGGCGCGCAAGACCGTGTCGGCGCGTATCCGTGATGCCCTGCGCCGCGTCGAGCGTGGTCATCCCGAACTGGGCGAGCATCTGCGCGCCTGTGTCTCGCTCGGTGTCGCCTGCCGCTACGACCCGCAGCGCGATATCCACTGGGCGGTCTGATCCCCGCTCCGATCGAATCCGGCGGCCGATCCAGCAATGCTGGATCGGATCTCGCGCCTTACGGGTAGCGACCGCCCGCACCGGGCGACCAGCGCGAGAGGAGCCCATCATGCGACAGATCGCCGCCGACCTCTGGGTGACCGAGGCCCAGAATCCCGCCCCCGGCCTGTACACCCACGCCTACCTGTGGACCCGTCCCGAGGGCAATGTCCTCTTCTACAACACCACCCTGCCCGAGGAGCTCGACCGGATCGCCGAACTCGGCGGCGCGGCCCACCAGTACCTGAGCCATCAGGACGAGATCACCTCCACCCTGGCCGATCTCGCCGACCGCTTCGGCACCCGGCTGCACATCCACGCGAGCGAGGCGTCCCTGGTGACGACGACACCCGTGCACGACCCGTTCACCGACCGGCACACCGGTGTCGGCGGTGTCGAGGTGATCCCGACCCCGGGCCACACGCCCGGCAGCACCAGCTATCTGGCGCAGATCTCGGGCCGCCGCTACCTGTTCACCGGTGACACCATCCTGCGCGGCGAGAAGGGCGACTGGTGGGCCGGGTACCTCGAGGGGTACAGCGACCGCGAATCCCTGCTGGCCACACTGGATGTCCTCGACGACCTGACTCCGGAGGTGATTCTGTCCAGCGCCGTCATGGACGGTTCGGATTTCACCGAACTCGGCGACCGCCCGTGGGCCGCCGCCGTCGACGAGGCCCGGCAGGCGCTGCTCACCGGTTCGGCTTTCACCCCGTAACTCAGCCGAAGCGCAGCGGCAGGGTGAGCGGCCCGGTCGGCCCGAGCGTGGGTCCCGGCCGAGCCGGACCGGCCGCCCTCGGATGCGGCAGTCGGCGCGCGAGTATCGGGAGCGCTTCGGCCATTTCGGCGCGGGCGAGGGGTGCGCCGAGGCAGTAGTGGATGCCGCCGCCGAAGGTGAGCTGCGCGGCTGATCTCGTTGCGGTGATGTCGAATTCGGCGTCGCCGAAGGCGGCGGGGTCGGTGTGCGCGGCGTTGGACAGGACGTTGATGAAGCTGCCGGCGGGGATGGTGAGGTCTTCGAAGTCGATGGTCTCGTCGGTGACCCGCCAGATGGTGTTGACGCCCGGCGCCACCCGCATGATCTCCTCGACCGCGCGCGGCGCGAGCGAGGGGTCCCGGGCGAGCAGGCGCCATTGGCCGGGATGGTCGAGGAACAGTCGCACGGCCTGCCCGAGTTGCTGGCGGGTGGTGTCCTGCCCGGCGAACAGCAGTGCGCCGGCCATATTCCGCAGTTCGACCGGGGAGAGCCGGTCCCCAGCGTCTTCGGCGGCGATCAGGTCGGTGAGCAGGTCGTCGCCGGGTGTGTGGCGGCGCTGCTCGAGCAGGTCGTCGATGGCGTCGTCCAGGGTCGCGACGGCGGTTTCGATGCGTTCCAGATGCTGGGCCGCGGAGACGGTGAAGATCAGCCCGATCTCCTGCGGCAACCGGCGGAAGGTTTCCCGCTGTTCGGGTGGGATGCCCAGCAGTTCGGCCAGGATTCGCGCCGGATAGCGGTCGGCGAAGTCGGCCATGAACTCGCATTCGCCCTGTTGCACAAGGGGTTCCACGAGTTCCTCGGTGACGGCGCGCATCACCGGCCGTAACCGGTCCACGGCCGCGCGGGTGAAGGCCCGGCTCACCAGCCGCCGCAGCCGGGCATGGTCCTCGCCTTCGATGCTCGGCAGCACCGATCCGATCCAGTCGACCGCGGGTCCGGAGGTGATGCCCTGTGCCGCAAGCGATTCGACTCCGCCCCAGCGGACCCGGCGATCGGCGAGGAAGGCGGTGGCCTCCCGATGCCGCAGGACGGCGAACCCGATCGGCGTCCGGGCGTACCAGTTCGCGGCGCGGGCGGCGGCCACCTCCGGTCCGTCCGGCCGGAAGCCTGGATCGAGTACGTTCAGTTCGGCGACATCGCTATTGGTTCGCGCTTCGACAGCCATCGGTTCGTCCTCCCACCCGTGATCCGCCCGTCGCGGATCGGCCCCTGTGACGCTACGAAGGGCGGGTGGGTGCGGCCTATCCCAGATTTCTCGTATTTCCGGGGTCCGCGCTCCCGGTGAGCAGCCCGGCGAGCTGTCGTCGGCTGCGGATACCCGTTTTGGCGAAAATCGAGGTCAGATGGGTCTGCACGGTGAGCGGTGAGATGAACAGCCGCTGTGCGATGGCCTCCGTACTGCGGCCCTGCACGACGAGGTCGACGATTTCGCGTTCCCGCGCGGTGAAGGCGAATGCCGCGTACAGCAGCGGAGCGATGGCCCCGGGGTGGGCTTCCTGCAGCACGAATGCCACCTGGCCGCCCGAGGCGGACGCGTGCAGCGATATCCACCGCCCGCTGTCCGCGCGCACCCGCGCCCACGCCTCGTGATCGCCGCGCGCTCGCTCGGCCAGGGCGACCAGCGCGAACGGCAGCCCCTCGTGTTCGGGCGCGTCCGGCGCGCCGAGTTCGGCCAGCCACGAGCGCGCGGGTTCCGAGATCGACACGATCTCACCGGCGTCACCGACGACGAGCACGCCCGGCCACCGCCCGGCGCTCTCCGGCGCGGATCGCGCCCGCACCCCGGCTCTGCGCAGCCCGCGCCCGAGCACCCCGGACAGTTCGTCGGCGAAATCCCGCTCGTCCGAGGTGAAGTCGCGGGGCGCTTCCCGGAACAGCGAGACATTGCCCCAGCAGTCGCCGTCGGCGATCAGGGCGATACGCAATTCTCCGGTAATATTGTTGGGCCGCAGCAATTCTCGATAGCGCACACTCCGATCCAGTTGTCCCCCGGTCATTTCGCTGAGCACCCCGCTGTGCTGTCGTCCGCTCGCCAGTCGCGCGAAGGAATTGAAATCGTCGGGAAGATAGGCGAAGCGCGCGACCGAGGCATCGGGTGGCGGCATGTGGTGTGCCCGGAATCCGGTTTCGATCAGGCTGCCGGGGTCGGTGGTGTGCCAGCAGCCCGCGTCGTGGGGTACGGCGGCGGCCAGCAACTCCCCCGCTTCGTCGATCAGCGCGGCGGTGTCCAGGTCCGCGGCTGTCAATCGAAGCAACCTGTCGAATGTGCGCTCGCGACGGCGACTGGTCACCACACCAGTGTCGCAGCTCCTATGGCGGATGCCACGGGTAATTCGGTGGCGCCCGGCCATTCAGTTGATTAGGCTAAAGAAAGTGTTGGGCTTTCCGGCCACGCCGATGATGTCGTAGGAGCCCTGTCCGTGAGCGGGAGTTTTCCGCATTCGAATCGCCGACCAGATCGCCGAATCCCTCTGCGGTGCCGTGCGCGGGTTGACAGCGGCCATGTGCCGGAGCGCACCCGCACACCTGTAGCCATCGCATCGTAGGAGGCGAATCTGTGAGCCCGGGAGTTGTCGCGCCCACCCCATCCGAGAACCGACATACTCCCGCACTCACCTCCCCTCCGCGCGGTACCTTCAGTTCGCTGCGGATTCGCAACTACCGGCTGTTCTTCACCGGCCAGGTGGTCTCCAATACCGGCACCTGGATGCAGCGCATCGCACAGGACTGGCTGGTGCTGAGCCTCACCGGTTCGGCCGCCGCGGTCGGCATCACCACCGCGCTGCAATTCCTGCCGATGCTGCTGTTCGGGCTCTACGGTGGCGTGCTCGTGGACCGGCTACCGAAGCGGCCGCTGTTGCTGTTCACCCAATCGGCCATGGGGACAACGGGTCTGGTGCTCGGCGTGCTCACACTGACCGGGCACGTGCAGGTATGGCACGTATACGCGACCGCGTTCGCGCTCGGGCTGGTGACCGTCGTCGACAATCCGGCTCGCCAGGCCTTCGTGGCCGAGATGGTGGGCCCGGATCAACTGGCGAACGCGGTGAGCTTGAATTCCGCCAACTTCCAGTCCGCGCGGCTGGTCGGCCCGGCGGTCGCGGGCCTGCTGATCGGCGCGGTGGGCAGTGGCTACGCCTTCCTGTTCAACGGCCTGTCGTTCCTGGCTCCGATCGCGGCGCTGCTGCTCATGCGGCACGCCGAACTGCATCGGGTGGAGCGCGCGCCACGCGGAAAGGGGCAGCTGCGTGCGGGATTGCGCTATGTGGCGGGCCGCCCCGAACTGCTGTGGCCGATCGTGCTGGTCGGGTTCATCGGCACCTTCGGCTTCAACTTCGCGATCTGGCTGACGGCCTTCACCGACACCGTGTTCCATTCGGGTGCGAGCACCTACGGTCTGCTCAACTCGCTGCTGGCGGCCGGTTCGCTGGCCGGTGCCCTCATCGCGGCGCGCCGGGCCACCACCCGGCTGCGACTGCTGATCACCGCGGCGTTCCTCTTCGGCTTCCTCGAGATCGTGGCCGCGATGACGCCTTCCTTCTGGCTCTTCGCACTGATGCTGGTGCCCATCGGCGTCTTCGGGCTGACGGTGAACGTGACCGCCAACTCCTCCATTCAAATGGCCACCGACCCCGCCATGCGCGGCCGGGTGATGGCGCTGTACATGATGGTGTTCACCGGCGGCACACCGCTGGGCGCGCCGCTGATCGGCTGGATCACCGACACGTACGGCGCGCGTATCGGATTCGCGACCGGCGGCGTGTTCTCGGCCCTGGCCGCAGTGGTCATCGGCCTGATCCTGGCGTCCCTCGGCGGTTTCCGGGTGCGCGACTATCCGACCGCGCTCGGACTTCGGAAAGGCATGCGGAGTAGAGTGGCCGGGTGCTCATCGAGGTCGACAGACTGTAGCCGCCTCATCGAAGGCGGCGCCCCGGGATCGCCGGTTCGTCCGTTGTGACGCACTGTTCACCGCGCATGCGCGCGGCCGTGTGATGCCCGTCGCCCGGTCCTTCGTCATTCTCACGCGGTAATCGCCTGCGGGCCCGCATCTTCCGGAGTTCCCTCCGTGGATTCGTGTGGCCCCGCGATCTCCGCGCGGCCCGATCCGGGCCCGACGACACGCACTCCGCCACGGGCACAAGGAGATAACTATGCCTACCTCTGCGAACACCCCCATCACCCTGCGCGACCTGACCTTCGAATGGCCGGACGGCACCGTGGCCCTCGCCGGTCTCACCGGTGTATTCAGCACCGGCAGAACGGGACTCGTGGGCCGCAACGGGGCCGGGAAATCCACGCTGCTGCGACTGGTCGCGGGTCTGCTCACCCCGACCTCGGGCCGCGTCGAGGTCAGCGGCGAGGTCGGATACCTGCCGCAGACCCTCACCCTCGGTCAGCACACCACGATCGCCGCACTGCTCGGCATCGACCGCACCCTGTCCGCACTGCGCGCCATCGAGTCCGGCGACACCGACGAACGGCATTTCGACATCGTCGGCGACGACTGGGACATCGAAGCCCGCGCCGATGAGGCGCTGCACGAAATCGGTTTCACCGCCGCCGATCTGGGCCGCCGCACCGGCGAGATCTCCGGCGGCCAGGCCATGCTGGTCGCCATCACCGGCCTGCGCCTCCGCCGTACGCCGATCACCCTGCTCGACGAACCCACCAACAATCTCGATCGCGCCACCCGCGCCCAGCTGACCGGATTCGTCGACACCTGGCCGGGCACCCTGATCGTCGTCAGCCATGATCTGGAACTGCTCGAACACATGGACAGCACCGCCGAATTGCATGCCGCCACACTGGAAGTCTTCGGCGGCCCCTACAGCGCCTGGAAGCACGACCTGGAACAGCGGCAGGCCGCGGCCGCCCAGGCGGCCCGCACCGCCGAGCAGACCCTCAAGGCCGAGAAACGCCAGCGCATCGAAGCCGAGACCAAACTGGCGCGCCGCGAACGCACCGCCCGCGCCACCCAGCAGCACGGCGGGATCCCGCGCATCCTGGCGGGCAACCGCGCCAGCCGTGCGCAGGTGTCCGCCGGTGCGCTCCGCACCGGTATGGACGCGAAGGTCCGCGGCGCACAGCAGATGCTCGACGACGCGGAATCCCGGGTCCGCAAGGAGGAGCACATCCATCTCCAGCTGCCCGACCCGGATGTGCCCCGTGGCCGTCGCATCGCCGAATTCCACGACGGCGCACGCACAGTCACCATCCAGGGTCCGGAACGCGTCGCGCTGGTGGGTCCCAATGGCGCGGGCAAGACGACGCTGCTCGAACACCTGCTGAGCGCCGGTGCCGCGCAGCGTCCCGCCACCGGCGCACGGGTCGGAGTCGCGGTGACGGGCACGCTGCGCACCGACCGTGTCGGCTATCTCCCCCAGCGCCTGGACGGCTTGGACGAGAACGCCGGCGCGCTGGACAACGTGCACGCGGTGGCGACCGCGACACCGCCCGCCACCATTCGAAATCAGCTGGCCCGCTTGCTGTTGCGCGGCGACACCGTCGACCGCCCGGTGTCGACCCTGTCCGGCGGCGAGCGTTTCCGGGTCTGCCTGGCGCGGCTGCTGCTCGCCGATCCGCCCGCACAGCTGCTCATCCTCGACGAACCCACCAACAACCTCGACATCGCCAGTGTCGACCAGCTGGTGGAGGCTCTCGCCGGCTACCGCGGCGCGATCCTCGTCGTCAGTCACGATCACCCGTTCCTCGCCCGGCTCGGCATCGACACGGTGATCGAGCTCGGCGCGGACGGGCATCTGCACCGGCACGGCGGTCTCGCCGATCTCGCGCACTGACACCGCGTCCGCGGCTACCGCGGGCGCGACGCGGGCGAATCGAACGTGGCGCGGCGCCGATTCGACGAGGAGACTGAGGGCGTAGCGACGAATCCGGCGTCAGGAGTGGTGGGATGGCGAACAATGGGCCTTTCGGGATCGATCCCGAGGATTTCGAGCGCGCGATGCGGGAGGCGGGCGACGAGTTTCGTGATCTGCTCGGCAAGGCCGGCCAGTACATCGATCGCACGAGTGTGAATACGCTGGCGTCGTTGCTCGGGCAGTTCGTGCAGCAGCCCGAGCGCACGCGCCCGCCCAAGTCCGAGGGCGAGACGACCGGTGAGACGGGCAGCGGGGTGTGGGCCATCTACACCGTCGACGAGGACGGCACGGCCCGCGTGGATCAGGTGTTCCCGAACGAGCTCGAGGCGCTGCGCGCGCACCGCGACAACACCGACGAGCGCCGCCGGGTGCGGTTCCTGCCGTACGGGGTGCCCGCGAGCGTGCTGGACACGCCCTGACGCGCAACGCCGATAGCGTTGCGCGCCAGGCGGTTCCACCCTGATGTCAGCGTTCGCGGCGATAGAGCCGCATGGTCAGCGGACCGAAGACGGCCACCAGCACCGCGCAGGTGAGCAGCACCCAGCCCAGTTCGGCGGCGACGGGCGCACCGTGCATCAGTCCGCGCACGGCACTGACCACATGGGTGATCGGGTTGACGTCCACGAAGGCCTCGAGCCAGCCGGGCAGCGTCGCCGGATCGATGAACACATTGCTGACGAAGGTCAGCGGGAATGTCACCAGGATGGCCAGGAACATCACCGATTCGGGTGTGCGGGCCAGCAGTCCCAGACTCGTCCACACCCAGGACAGGCTCCACGCGAACGCAAGCACCACGCCCACGCCCGCGAGCAGGCCGACGATTCCGCCGTCGGGCCGGAAGCCCAGCAGCACACCGGAACCCACGATCACCGCGGCCGCGATCGCGTAGCGGGCCAGATCGGCCAGTAGCGCTCCGACCAGCGGCGCGGGCTGCCAGATGGGCAGTGACCGGAACCGATCGAACACCCCCTTGGCGATATCGGCGTTGAGTGCGACCGCCGTCGACTGCGTGGTCATGGTGAGTGTCAGCACCAGGATGCCGGGCAGCACCGTCTGCAGGTAGTCCGCGGTGGACCCGGCCAGCGCGCCGCCGAACAGGTAGGTGAACATGACCAGCATCATGAGCGGGAAGACGGTCACATCCGAAAGCTGGTCCGGCACATGCTTGATGCGCAGCACCGCCCGCCAGGCGAAGGCCAGCGCGGTGGTCGCGCCGGCCGGGCGTGCGGGCCGGGTGTGGCTCGACAGCGCGAGGGCGTCCCCCGCGTGGACTGTGGCGGTGCTCATGCCGAAATCTCCTCGGGCGCATCGGTGGTGGCGGGCTGGCCGGTGAGGGCCAGGAATACTTCGTCGAGACTGCTCTGCCCGACACCGAAATCACCGATCTCGATGCCCGCGTGCGCGAGTGCGGTGAGCGCGGCCCCGGCACGCCCGGCGTCGTCGACCCGTGCCGACAGCGCGGCCGGGTCGTCTTCGCGATACACCGGTGCGCTCAGCTCCTGTCGCAGAATGGTTTCCGCGTCGGCGGCCTGTGCCGGGTCACGGAGCCGGACCCGTACCGCTCCGGCCCCGACGGTCTGCTTGAGTTCGGCGACCGTGCCCTCGGCGATGATCCGGCCGTGGTCGATGACCGCGAGCCGATCGGCCAGCCGGTCCGCCTCCTCCAGGTACTGGGTGGTGAGCAGAACCGTTGTGCCGCAGTCGGTCAGCGCCCGCACAACCTCCCATACCTCGGTGCGGCTGCGCGGGTCGAGTCCGGTGGTCGGTTCGTCGAGGAACAGCAGCGCGGGCGTGGCGACGATGCTGGCGGCGATATCCAGACGCCGCCGCATACCGCCGGAGTACCGTTTGGCCTGCCGGTCGGCGGCGGCCTCGAGATCGAACGCGGCCAGCAGTTCCCGGGCCCGCTCGGTGGCGGCCCGCCCGCGGTGGCCGAGCAGCCGTCCCATCAGCACGAGGTTCTCCATGCCGGTGAGGTCCTCGTCCACCGAGGCGTATTGCCCGGTGAGGCTGATGCATTCGCGCACGGCCTCGGTGTCCTCGACGAGGTCGTGCCCGAAGACGCGCGCCCGTCCGGAGGTGGGCCGGATGAGGGTGGCGAGCATGCGGATGGTGGTGGTCTTGCCCGCTCCGTTGGGGCCGAGGAATCCGTAGACGCCGCCTTCGGGAACTGTCAGATCGACGCCGTCGACGGCGGCGTGGTCGCCGAACCGCTTGCACAGCCCTTCGGCGTGAATGGCGTACTGGCTCATACTCTTTCCTTCTCTTCGTCGGTTCGGGACGGTCACGGCGCGACGGGCGTCCTGCGCAGGCGCAGCACGTGATCGACTCCGAAGACCCACCAGCCGATGCGCTCGGACAGCGACTGGTAGCGCGCGACCGAAGCGGTATCCACGAGTTCGGGTTCGCTGACGAGATAGGTGATGCCCTCGTGGGTCACCTTCGCGGTTCCGGCGGCGCGCACGTTCCGCAGCCAGTCGGGGTCGGTCCCGTAGGGCAGCGAGATGAGGAAGTCCTCACCGGCCTCGGTGATCCCGACGGGGGTGGCGTAGGCCTTCCCGCTCGACCGCCCGACATGCCGGATGACCGAGGCGGCGGCCCCGGGTTGCCCGGCGGTCTTCAGCACCCGCCGGTTGGTGACGTTCCGGTTGAACCGGCGCACCACGGCGATGCCCGGCGCGTAGCCCGCGCGCATCACGACCATCAGGAACAGCATCCAGGCCAGGCCCGCCCCGAGCGGTGTTCCCACGATGACGGCTATCCAGATCCACATGTCCAGCCACTCCCCTTACGTTGTAAGTCTTATGTTGTAAGGGAAGCATTACGACGTAAGGCTGTCAAGACCCGCGCGCCTTACCGCGTACGGTAAATTTGACTGTCATGGCCACCACCGACCAACGACCCCGCCTGAGCCGGGAGCAGATCCTGCGAGCCGCCGCCACCCGGGCCGACCGGGACGGAGTCGAGGCGGTCACCATGCGCAATGTCGCCACCGACCTCGGCGTCGAGGCCATGTCGCTCTACTACCACGTCAAGAACAAGGCCGAATTGCTCGACGGCATGGTCGAACTCGTGCTCGACACCATCAACCAGGAGGTCGCGCACCTGGCGGCGCAGTCGCCGGAGGAATGGAAAACCGTACTGCGCGAACGCATTCTGACCGCCCGCCAGGTGCTGCTGCGCCACCCCTGGGCGCCGGGCCTGATCGGCTCACGCTCCCCCATGACACTGTCGGTGATCGCCTACTTCGACTCGGTGATCGGGCTGCTGCGCACCGGTGGCTTCTCCTTCGACCTCGCCCATCACGCCATGCACGCCCTCGGCAGCCGCGCGCTCGGTTTCACCCAGGAACTGTTCCAGCCGCCGACGGATCAGAGCGAGGACGAGGCCGCGGCGCTGCTGAATTCCATGGCCGACCGCTTCCCGAACATCACCGGCATGATGAACGCCGACGAGGCCCACGCCGAGGACGCCGGCGCGATGCTGGGCTGGTGCGACGACCAGACCGAATTCGAATTCGGGCTGGACCTCATTCTCGACGGACTGGAACGCCTGCGCGTCCCGATCTGAACGGTGCTCTATGCTCGTGCACAGCTCGTTGAACACCGCGTTCCCGAATTTCCGGCGTTCCGGAGGTGGATGTGACCGCAGTTCTCGATTGCACCGATATCGCGCACGGCACCCTGCTCACGGTGAATCCGCTCCCCGAGAAATTCTGGCCGGAGGGCACCCGCCGGGGATTCCGCATCGAATACGTCGCCCCCGTTTTCACGGGCGGTAAGCGCGCGGTGAGCGGTTCGGTGTTCCTGCCCGACTCCACCGCCTCGTCCGCGCCGGTGCTGAGCTGGGCGCACTGCACGGTGGGCATCAACGAGCACAACGCCCCGTCGAAGGTGGGCCTGTGCTCGGCGGAGCGACGGCATCTGCGGCACTGGCTCGCGGCCGGATATATCGTCACCGCAACCGATTACGAGGGTTTGGGCACCAGCGAACCGCACCCCTACCTGGACGGCGAGGCCATCGCCGACGACATCATCGACATCGTGCTGGCCGTGCACGATATGGACGTGGCCGCCGATAACCGGACGGTGATCGCGGGTTTCTCCCAGGGCGGGCACGGGGCCCTGTATGCGGCGGCGCTGTGCACCGCCTACGCACCGGAACTGGATCTGCTGGGCACGGTTTCGCTCGCCCCTCCCGTGCGATTCCTCGATTTCGTCCGTGACCACACCGCCGACGGCGCTATGCCCGTCAATGCGCTCATTCCGGCGATTCTGGCGGGCTTGCAGGTCCGGCGACCCGCATTCACACCGGACGAACCACTGGAAAAGCAGGGGCGAGCACTGCTGCGCACGGCCCGCCACGAATCGATGAAGGAATTACTCACCCGGTGCGCCGCGCTCACCAATGACGAGGCCGGATTCACCGGCATCGCGGCCTGGCAACCCCTGGTCGAAGCCTTGGAGTCGACCAGCCCGCCGGCCACGAAATACGATCGGCCGCTGTTCCTTTGCGCGGGCGGAGCCGATCCGGTGTTCCCGGTCGAGCACGGCCGGGATTTCACCCGCGCGCTCGCCGACTGCGGCACGAATGTGTTCTTCCACGAATTCGACGCCCTCGACCATATGGCCCTGGTGGAACCCGCCGCACCGGAGGCCACCCGCTGGGCCACCGATCTGATCACCGCCGTTTCCCGCGAAACCGCCTGCCGGGAAACGCGATTCGATGCCCACGAACTCCGGTTCCGGGTGCTCGACGCCACCGGGAACGGCCGCATCGGCCTCGATGACTTCCGCGTGCACGCGATGCGGCTCACGCAGTCCTTCGGACGCCCGCTCGGAGATCCGTGCGCGGTCCGGCTGCGCGAGAACTACGAGCGGCTCGCCCGTGAGCTCGTCCGCCACTACGACCTCGACGGCGACGGCAGCATCGACCTGCACGAGTTCGTCCGGCCCGCGACCCGGATACCTGATGCGGTGTCCGACAGCGCATCCCGGCTCGTCAGCTCGGTGATGCAACTGCTCGGTGACAACAGCCGGGGGATCTCCCGATCGCAATTCCGGTCCGTGACGCGGGGATTGGGAATCGACGAACCGGAGACGGATGCGCTGTTCACCGCGACCGACACCGATGGCAACGGGATCATCGATGCCGCGGAGCTGACCGCGGGCGTGCTCGACTTCCTGACCGGTGACGACCCGCGCTCGCCCGGCTACTGGTTGTTCGGGCGCTTGAAACAACCGGCCGCGACCCAGTTTTCAGACAAGCGTCTCTGACAGTTGTCCCGGCGCGGGGTATGTTCGGTGCGGCAACAGGTACGCACGGGAGATCAAGTTCGTCTATGAAAGTGGCTGTCAGCCAAGACATGTGCATCGCGTCGGGGCACTGCACCGTACATGCGCCGGGGGTTTTCGATCAGGGGGATGACGACGGGCTCGTTCTACTCCTCGACGCGAGCCCCGCGGCCGAGCACTCCGACGCCGTGCGCACCGCAGCGAGATTCTGCCCGGCCCAAGCAATTCAGATCGAGGAATGACCCATGACCGAAACATCCACCGAGACGCCGTTCTACCCCATGCCCCGCGCGGCGGCCTGCCCGTTCGCGCCGGCGCCGCAGGTGCGCGAAATCGCCGCCGCCGGACCGATTTCCAAGGTCCGCACCTGGGAGGACAAG
Organism: Nocardia acididurans; assembly: GCF_016741815.1. Taxonomy (GTDB): domain Bacteria; phylum Actinomycetota; class Actinomycetes; order Mycobacteriales; family Mycobacteriaceae; genus Nocardia; species Nocardia acididurans. The sequence goes on along the minus strand of NZ_JAERRJ010000016.1, from coordinate 30,675 downwards.
GTGGCGTGGCTGGTCACCGGCTACGAGGAGCTGCGTGCGCTGTTCCCCGACCCGAACGTCCACCTCGACAACAAGCATCCGAACTTCCCGTACATCAGTCCGGCGATGAAGGCGCTCGCCGAACTGAGCCCGCGCACCATGTTCAACACCGACGGCGCGGAACACGCGCGCTTCCGCCGCATGCTGGCCAAGCCGTTCACGCCCAAACGTCTGGAGCTACTGCGGCCGCTGGTCCAGAAGGCCGTCGACGAGCGCATCGACGAGATGCTCGCCGCGGGCGATTCGGTCGATCTGGTGCGCGCGCTGGGCCTGCCGGTGCCGTCCCTGGTGATCTGTGAACTGCTGGGCGTGCCGTACGAGGATCACGAGTACTTCCAGCGCAGCACCGAGATCGGCTTCGACAGCAACACCTCGCTCGAGGAAGCCCAGCAGATCACCATCGAAATGCTCGGGTACCTGAACAAACTGCTCGAGAGCAAGCTGGAGAATCCGGGCGAGGACATGATCTCCGATATGGCCGAGCTGGTGCGGGCGGGTGAGCTCCAGTCGTGGGAGGCCGCGCTGCAGGCCGTCGGCTTCCTGGCGGCCGGGCACGAGACCACCGCGAACATGATCGGCCTCAGCGTCCTGGCCCTGCTGGAACGTCCCGAGCAGCTGGCCCTGCTCCGCGATATCGACGATCCCAAGCTGCTGTCCTCCGCGCTGGACGAGCTGGTGCGCTACATGAGCATCACGCACACCGGTTTGCGCCGGGTCGCGGCCGCCGATATCGAGATCGCGGGCGAGACCATTCGCGAGGGCGACGGCATCATCTTCGATATCGGTGCGGCGAACTGGAATCCGGAGACGTTCCCCGACCCGGAGACGATCGACGTCACCCGGCCGAATGCCGCCCAGCACCTGGCTTTCGGCGCCGGTCGGCACAATTGCATCGGTTTGCAGCTGGCCCGCCTCGAGCTGGGCATCACCCTGCAGACGCTGTTCCGCCGCGTCCCGACCCTGCGCCTGGCCACGACGATCGATCAGATCTCGTTCAAGGAGGACGCCATGGTGTACGGCATCACCACGCTTCCGGTCGAATGGTGAAGTCCCGCTGAATGATTCACCGGGTGGGCTGCCGCACGGCCGCCCACCCGGCACTCGGGCCCCCCTCCGGCATCCAGGTGCCGAGCTTGACAGGCACACAGCCCGCCAATACCGTCAGTATTCGAATACTGACGGTATCCAACAAGGAGGTTGGGCATGATCGGGTGCGGTTCGGCGCGGGAGAGTGGCCGATGACCACGTCTCGGGAACCGCGCATTGTGATCATCGGTGCCGGGGTGTCCGGGATCGCGAGTGCGATTACTCTGCAGCGCAACGGGTTTCATGACTTCGTGATCCTGGAGAAGGGGTCCGACTTCGGCGGGGTGTGGCATTGGAACCGGTACCCGGGGCTGACCTGTGATGTGCCGTCGCAGCTGTATCAGTTCGGGTTCGCGCCCAAGCCGGACTGGTCTCACGTGTTCGCGCCCGGCCCCGAGATTCAGCAATACCTCGCCGGGGTGGCCGAGCAGTACGGGCTGCGACCGCATGTGCGGCTGAATTCCGAGGTCGTGTCGGCGGAGTTCGACGAGAATCGCTGGCGGGTCGAGACGGGTGACGGGACCGTGTACGACGCCGATTTCGTCATCGCCGCGACCGGGGTGCTGCATCATCCCGCCATGCCCGATATTCCGGGGCTGGCGGAGTTCACCGGGGATGTCGTGCACACCGCCCGCTGGGATGACGCCGTGCGCACCGAGGGCCGCAGGATCGCCGTGATCGGCACCGGATCCACCGGCGTGCAGGTGGTTTCGGCCCTGCAGCCGAAGGCCACGTCGATCACGCATTTCGTGCGCAGCCCGCAGTGGGTGATCTGGGCCCCGATGTGGCTGCCGCAGCCGGGGGTCGTCGGCGCGGTGCTGAATCGGCTGCCGCAGGTGAATCAGGCGCTCTACCAGGCGGGTATGACGGGGGCGCGGGTCTTCACCGATGTCGTCACCCGGCCGAGCTGGCGGCGGCGCGCGGTGCAGGAGTACGCCAAGCTGAGTTTGCGGGCGCAGGTGCGCAACCCGGAACTGCGCGAGCAGTTGACGCCCGACTATCAGCCGCTGTGCAAACGACAGGTGTTGTCCGGCAGCTACTATCGCGCGCTGAAGGCCCGCAATGCCGAGCTGGTGACCACCGGTATCGAGGCGGTGACGCCCACGGGTATCCGCACCGCCGACGGCTGCCACCACGAGGTGGACACCATCGTGTTCGCCACCGGATTCAAGGCGCACAACTACATGCGGCCGATGAATCTCGTGGGACGCGAGGGCCTGTCGATCGACGACGCCTGGGCCAAGGGGCCGCGCGCCTACCGCATGACCGCGATTCCGGGATTCCCGAACCTGTTCACGGTGCTCGGGCCCAACTCCCCCACCGGATCGATTCCGCTGCATCACGCCGCCGAGGTGACCGCGAAGTACATCACCGCGTGGATCACGCGCTGGCGTGCGGGGGAATTCGACACCGTCGAGGTCACCGAGGCCGCGACCGAGCGTTTCGAGGCCGAGGTCACCGAGGCGCTGGGGCCCACGGTGTGGAACACCGGGTGCAATTCCTGGTACTTCACCGAGGGCGGCAGCATCGATCTGCTGCCGTTCGACCGCGCCACCATGGAATCCATGCTCGCCGCACCGGACGACCGGGACTTCCATCTGCGCGGCGCGTGACCGGATCAGCGCCCCGGCCGGACCAGCCCGGATTCGTAGGCGAGTACGACCAGCTGGGCGCGATCGCGCGCCTGCAGGGTGGCGAGCAACCGGCTCACATAGGTGCGGGCGGTGGCCGGGCTGATGTGCAGCCCGGCCCCGATCTCGGTGTTGGTCTCCCCCAGGCCGATTCGGGCCAGCACGTCGCGTTCGCGCGGGGTCAGGCCCGCGATCAGTTCGGGCCGGGTGCGCCCGGATTCGCGGGCCACCCGGTCGAGCAGGGTGCGGGTGACGGTCGGCGCGAGCAGGGCGTCACCGTGGGCGACGGTGCGGATCGCGGTCCGGAGCTGTTCGGGGCTGAGGTCTTTGAGCAGATAACCCGACGCGCCCGCACGGATCGCGCCGAGGATGTTCTCGTCCTCGTCGAAGGTCGTGAGCACCGCGACCCGGGTACCGGCCAGCGCGGGATCCGCGACGATCCGCCGGGTCGCCTCGATGCCGTCGGTGCCGGGCATGCGGATATCCATCAGCACCACGTCGGGCAGCCAATGCCGCACCACCGCAACGCCGTTCGCACCGTTGTCGGCCTCCGCGACGACGGTGATGTCGCCGTCGCGCTCGGCGAGGGCGCGCAGGCCGGTGCGTACGAGTTCCTGATCGTCGACGACCACGACACGGATCATTCGGTCACCTCGAGCGGAATGCGGGCGCGCACGGCGAATCCGGTTCCGTCGGCCGGTCCGGCGGTGAGCGTCCCGCCCAGCAGCCGCACCCGTTCACGCATGCCCGCGAGCCCGTTCCGGGCCGAATCACCCGGTGGCGCAGGTGATCCCGCGCCGTTGTCGGTGACGGCGACATGCAGTGCGCCGTCCTCGATCGCGGTGCTGACGCACGCGCGGGTGGCGTGCGCGTGGCGAACGATATTGGTGAGCGATTCCTGCACGATGCGGTAGGCGGCGGCCTCCACCTGCGACGGCAGCGCACGGCCCGCCACAGAACCCGGCTCGAATCGCACGTCCACGCCGGCTTTCCGTGCGGCCCCGACCAGTTCGGGCACCTCGGCCAGAGAGTGCACCCGGCCGCCGTCGGGATCGGTCTCGTCGGCGCGCAGCACGCGGACCAGGCCGCGCACCTCGCGCAGCGACCGCCGGCCGGTGTCGAGAATGTGGCCGACGGCGGTGCGCGCCGCATCGTCGTCGCGCCCGATGGCCTCGGCGGCCACACCGGCTTGCACGGTAATGACCGCCATCATGTGTCCCACGGTGTCGTGCAGGTCGCGCGAGAGCCGCTCGCGTTCGGTACGGACCCGCAGTTCCGCCTGTCGTTCGGCCTGTTCCCCTGTGAGACGGTCGATTTCGGCCTGCTGTGCGGCGCGGAGGCGGCGTGAGCGCACCAGCGATCCGAGCGCGAGCGCCGTCACGATCAGGGCCAGGTTCGAAACCCCCTCGTACCCCACGAGATACCCCGCGGCCTCGCCCTCATGGAGCCGAAACCACAGTGCCACAGCGCACACCAGCGCCGCGCCCGCGACCGCCCAGCCCAGCCGCCCCGCGTCGGCGGCGGCGAACAGGGCAGCCAGCAGCGGCACCGCCACTCCGAGGGGTGGATACTCCAGCGTGTAGTACCCGAATATGCCCGCGATGGTGGCGCACAGCACCGCCAGCGGATGACGCCGACGGATCAGCACAAGCGCGCCGAATCCGGCGGCGAACACATAGGCGAGCGGATCCGCCGCCCGGTTGCCGAGCCCGAGCGCGATGATCAGTGCGAGCGCCACGGCGAAGCCCGCGCCCAGCAGCGCATCCGCCGACCGGGGCGAAATCTCGAGCGGCCGCCGTGAACGCGCCCGGACAGACATACGGCCATGATACGAACCCGGCCCGTGCCGGGCATCCGGCCGGAGGCTGGGACCGATGTCGCTTCCCGACGTAGTCACGGGTCACCCGGAAGCGACATGCCACGAGCCTCTCGGCGCGGTCGACGTCCTCGGGAAGCGACACATCGTGGGAACTCTCGGCGCGATCGACGACGCCCTGAAGCGACAGGATCAGCGCTGCTGGGCGGACGTCCCGGCCGGGCGGCCACGGCTAGCGTCGCCGCCGTGAACTATCGAATCCCCACCGCTCTGATCGGCGGCTACGCGACGGTCGCCTTCTTCGTCTTCTCGGCCACCGTGGCCGAGACCTGGCTGCTGTATCCGAATATCTTCCGGCAGGTCCCGGAATCGCTGGTGCAGGCGCAGGAGTTCATGAGCGTGATCGCGGTCGGCGATGTCATGCGCCCGCTCGGCGCGGCCATGACGCTGTGCGCGCTGGTCGCGGCGGTCGCGGCGCTGCGGTACCGGGTCGCGCGGCGCTGGCTGGCCGGGTCGCTGACGGCCCTGATCAGCGGCCAGTTCCTGCTGTCGATCCTGTATCTGTGGCCGCGGGCGTCGATCCTGTTCGACGACCGGGACGAGCATACGGCCGCGGAGATCGACCGGGCAGCAGCCGAGTTCGTGACCGGCCAGTACTTCCGCATCGCCGCCGCCGGGCTGGCCGCGCTGTGCGCCGTGATCGCGGCGCTGGAGTGCCATCGGGTCATGATCTCGACACAAAGATCGGACACGAACTCCGAATGAACGCGAAAAAACGTGTCGGACAGTATCATTGATTGTCTCCGGAGTGTGGCACAACCGACGGTTCCCTTCGATACAGACGGCACACAGCTCGGCCATCCGAGATGGTGTCGGTGGCGAGAGGCTGGATGCGTCATGGGAAGCAGACATTCACGTACGGGAGCACGCCTGGCGGTTCTGGCCGGGATCGTGGCGGCCGGATTCGGCATGGCGATACCCGCGCAGGCGGATCCCTTGTGGCCGGGCGGCCCCGATATCCCGGGCGTCCCACCCTTGATCCCCTCCCCGATCGCCCCGGTGATCGCGCCCTGCTCGGCCGAGACCAGGCTGTGCCTGCGGCTGTCGACCAATGAGATGTGGCTGATGGAGGACGGCGGCAAGGTCGTCTACGGGCCGGATGTCATGTCGCACGGCCGGCCCGGCTACGAAACACCGCCCGGCACCTTCCGGGTCGCGTTCAAACGCGAGGACCACTGGAGCACCCTGCACCATGTGCCGATGAAGTGGGCGGTGTTCTTCAACGGCGATATCGCGACCCACATCGGCCCCACCGAGGAGCAGTCGCACGGCTGTATCCGGATGACGCCGGTGGGTGCGGAGCGCACCTTCTACCACCTGTCACCCGGAGATATCGTGCAGGTCGTGAACTAGCGACCCACCACCGCGCCGGCCGACCCGCGTCAAGGTCGGCGCGGCTGCGGGGCTATCGCGAATCGCGATCCTGCAGCAGCGAATTCGCGAGCACGGACACCTTCTCCCGCACGACGTCGCCGTGTCCGGGCACCAGCACCTCGGCGTCATAGGCGGCCAGTGAGCGGGCGGCGGCGCGGGTGGCCTGCTCATCGTGGTTGAAGACGGTCGGCAGCACCTGCGGACCCTGCTCTCGCACGATCGGATGCCCGCTGACCAGGGTGTCGCCGCTGAACAGCACGCCCTCGGCGGGCATCAGATAGGCCGTGTGCCCGACCGTGTGCCCGTGCGTCGGAATGGCCACCAGCCCGCCGGGCAGTTGCGCCAGCGTCTGCGCGTCCCCGGCGGTCGCGGACGGAATGCTCATGCCCACATGCCATTTCACCGCCCACGCGGTCTGCGCCACCCATTTCGCCCCGCGCAGGCTGCCGAGCAGTCCGGCCATCTCCGGCGGCGTGATCTGCTGCTGGAATTCGCGCCGGGCGTGCGGGGCCTCCTCCGCGCCGGTGTACACCGGCACCCCGGTGGCCTCGACCAGCGCCGGAATGCCGCCCATGTGGTCGAGGTGCGCATGGGTGAGCAGCACGGCCGCGACATCGGCGAGCTGATGACCGATCTCGCGCACCGATTTCAGCAGATCCGCGGAATCCGCGGGATATCCGGCATCGATCACGGTCACCCCCGACCCGTCGCTCACCAGCCCCCAGTTGACGTTGGTGCCGCGTACGGCATACACCGAGTCCGATACCTGTTCGATGCGCATCTCGAATCCTGTCCTCCCGCTTCCTGGTCCACCGACTGTAGAACCGCCCGGTCACGTCCGCATCAGCGCGATTGCCCGAATGGGGCGAACAGGTCGAATCAGGTGAGCAAGAACGGTCAAGCGCCGGGTCCGCGCGGTTTGACAGAGTAGTCATGTGGCCAGGAACGGACGAGATCGACTGCGGGAACTGCTCGACGCGGTCCTGCGCGAGGACAACACCACACTGGGTGAGATGGCGGCGGACGCGTACGTGTCGCCGTTCCACTTCACCCGGCAGTTCTCGCGCGGCACCGGTGAGTCCCCGGTGGCGCTGAAGCGGCGGGTGCTGCTCGAACGCGCGGCGTGGGAACTGTCGACCGGGACCTCGGTGACCGATGTCGCGTTCGCGGCCGGGTACGACTCGGTGGAGGGTTTCAGCCGGGCGTTCGGCAGGGCCTTCGGGCATCCGCCGAGCGCCACCACCGAGGACGCACGCCGCCGATGGCTGCCCGCGAGCAATGGCATCCACTTCCATCCGCCCATGTCGCTGTGGGTGGAGAACGCACCGAAAGGACAGACGGGTATGGATCCAACCACCCTGCTGGTGCACCACGATATCGAGGACACCCGCGAATTACTCGACGCCGCAGCGAAACTCACCGACGAGCAGTACCGCCGCACCAGGGTCGACGGGTTCATGGTCGAATCCTTCCGCGGCACCGAGGATTCCATCGCGTCGATCCTGGCTCATCACATCGAGACCAAGGAGGTCTGGCTGGCCGCCATCCACGGCGAGAACATGCCGGACGACAAAGCCGACACCGTGGCCGATCTGGTGCGCCGCCACGACCGGGTCGCGGTGCGGTGGCTCGACACCGTGCGCGATCTGGAATTGCGCGGCGGCTGGGACGACACCCTGATCGACGCGCTGTGCGAGCCGCCGGAGAGTTTCCACATCGGCAGCGTCATCGCCCATGTCCTGAGCTACTCCGCGCACCGCAGACATCTGGCGCGCTATTGGCTCTATTCCGAAAACGCCACCACGGCAACCGAACTCGATCCGGGCGATCCCATCGACTGGCTCCGCAAGAGAGGCTGACATGACCTTCAGGACCGTCTACCACACCGCCACCAGCCTGGACGGGTTCCTCGCGACACCCGATCACAAGCTGGACTGGCTGCTGTCGCGGCACGCCGATCCCGACGGCCCGCTGGGTCTCAATCATTTCACGGCGAACGCGGGGGCGATCGCCATGGGCGCGAGCACCTATCAGTGGGTTATCGACAACGATCCGGGGCCCTGGGCTTTCGACATCCCCACCTGGGTGTTCACCCATCGGGAGTTCCCGTCATTCGACGACGGCCGCGACATCCGCTTCACCACCGGACCGGTGGACGCGGTGCACAAGGAGATGGCCGAGGCGGCCGCCGGGAAGGATCTCTGGATCATGGGCGGCGGGGAGCTGGTGGGCCAGTTCGCCGATCACGGCTTGCTCGACGAGATCATCGTCTCGATCGCGCCGGTCACCCTGGGCGCGGGTGCGCCGCTGCTTCCCCGCCGCCTGGAACTGAAGACAGAGGAGGTGGCGCACAACGGCGACTTCGCCTGTGTCCGTTACTCGGTCGTGCCGGAGGCGGCGGCGAGCTCCTCGTAGTAGGGCTTCATCGAGGGGTAGTAGTCGTCGAAGGCGGGCAGTGGGTCGTCGTCGAAGGCGGCGACCCAGTTGTCCAGGTAGTACTCCCAGCCGGGGCCGACGCTGGAGACGTCGACGTCGGGGGTCAGGTGGTGGGTGAAGACGAGTTCGGTGCCGGAGGCGTCCTCGGTGAGCGTCACCTCCAGTACCCAGCTGCCCCACTCGTCGACCGCGGACAGGCCGAGCCGGCGTGGCGGCTCGCAGACGTCGATGTGCATATCCATCCACGGTTGTGTCTCTTCGAAGCTCATCTGCACCTGGATGGTCCGGCCGGTCCCGGACTCGCCCTTCCAGGGTCCGAACCAGCGTGCGCTGCGCTCGGATTCGGTGAGGCTGTCCCACACGTCGGCGATGGGGGCGCGGAAGTGGCGGGTCAGAATCAGGTCGCGGCCGGTGGCGGTGCCGAGCAGGCGTCCGGCGGGGGTGGGGGTCATGCGGTGTTCTCCTTTGCGCTGCCGGGTCCGGCCGGGCGGGTGCGGCGTTCACGCCGGGTCCGGTAGACCTCGGTCTCCAATGCGTCCAAGTGCGCCTCCCAGCCGCGATGCGACTCGAATTGCGCCAGCCAGTCCGCGATCTCGCGCAGCGGCCCGGCCTCCAGGTGGTAGAAGCGCTGCCTGCCGACGAGTTCGTCGCGAACCAGCCCGGATTCGCGCAGCACCCGCAGGTGCCTGCTCACCGCCGGGCGGCTGATCGGGAACAGCTCGGCGATATCGCCCGCGGTGAGCGTGCCCGCGTGCAGGGCGAGCAGGATCTCCCGGCGTACCGGGTCGGCGATCGCGGCGGCAACCTCATCCACCCCGAAAGCGTAACGCATCGGTTACGCATTTTCGAGCCTCAGCGCACGAACTGGTCCTTGCGCACCGCCATGGCGGCCTTGCGGGCGGCCACCAGCACCGGATCCCACACCGGGGAGAACGGCGGGGCGTACCCGAGATCGAGGGCGATCATCTGGTCGGCGGTCATGCGCGCGGTGAGGGCCACGGCCGCGATGTCGATGCGCTTGCCCGCACCCTCCCGCCCCACGATCTGGACGCCCAGGACACGGCCGGTGCGGCGTTCGGCGAGCATCTTCACCGTCATGAGCGCGGCGCCCGGGTAATAGCCCGAGCGGCTGGTGGATTCGATGGTGACGGTGACGTACTGCAGGCCCGCCTCGCGAGCGTCCTTCTCCAGCAGGCCGGTTCGGGCCACCTCGAGATCGCAGACCTTGCTGACCGCGGTGCCGACCACGCCGGGGAAGGTCGCGTAGTCGCCGCCGACGCCGGAGCCGATGATCTGGCCGTGCTTGTTGGCGTGCGTACCCAGCGGGATGTGCCGCAGGGACCCGGACACCAGGTCCAGCACCTCTACGCAATCGCCTCCGGCCCAGATGTTCTCGTGGCCGCGCACCCGCATGGCGAGGTCGGTCACCAGACCGCCGTGCGGCCCGAGCGGCAGCCCGGCGGCCGCGGCGAGGTCGGTGGCCGGTCGCACGCCGATGCCGAGAACGACCACGTCGGCCGGATATTCGGCATCCGAGGTGGCGACGCTGCGCGCGCGACCGTCGTCGCCGGTGTGGACGGCGGTGACCTCGGCGTCGGTGACGACGCGAATCCCCATGCCCTCCATGGCCTTCCGGATGAGCTCACCCATATCCGGATCGAGGGTGGACATGGGCTGCGAGCTCCGGGTCAGCATGGTCACCCGGTACCCGCGATTGATCAGCGCCTCGGCGATCTCCACCCCGATGTAGCCCGCGCCGACCACCACCGCCGACCGCTCGGCTTTCGCGTCGAGGGTGTCCAGGGTGTCGATGAGCGCCTGCCCGTCGTCGAGGGTCTGCACGCCGTGCACCCCGGCGGCGTCGATTCCGGGCATCGGCGGGCGGATCGGCGTGGCGCCGGTGGCGAGCACGAGTTTGTCGTAGCCCCACCAGGTTTCGCCGCCGCCGTCCAGTTCGCGAACCAGCACCCGCCGCCCGGGAACGTCGAGTTCCACCACCTCGGTGCGCAACCGCAGGTCGATGTCGCGCGCCCGGTGCTCGGCGGGAGTGCGCGCGATGAGATCGTCACGCGAGTCGACGTCGCCGCCCACCCAGTACGGGATGCCGCAGGCGGAATACGAGGTGAAATGCCCGCGCTCGAACACCACGATCTCCAGTTCGGCGGCACTTTTCATCCTGCGGGCCTGGGAGGCGGCCGCCATACCGGTCGCATCCGCTCCGATGATCACCACGCGTTCGGTCATGCGATCTACGGTACGAGGCGCGGCGCGGGTGTGGCCGGATGCGGGGCGGGTATGGCGTGAGCAAGCAGCATCGGGCGTCATCCGGGAAGTCTCATGAAGTTGTTCGCACTGCCGTCACTGCCCATCGGAGAGGTGGTCGAGTGGATCGGCCGCCAGGTCGGGGAGCGGGTTCCCGAGGGTGATCTGACCCTGCGTGATCCGGAATTCATTGCCCGCGTGCTCGGTCCGGCCTGGGAGGCGGCGCGGCTGTACTTCCGCCCGGAGGTCCGGGGTCTGGAGCGGATTCCGGCCCGGGGCCCGATCCTGGTGGTGGGCAATCATTCCGGTGGGAACGTCTCTCCCGAGGTGATGGTGACGACGCTGGCGTTCACCCGGCACTTCGGGCCGCAGCGGCCGTTCTATCAGCTCGCGCACAATCTGGTGATGGCCGCGCCGCTGCTGGGTGACGCCGCCGCGAAGTTCGGTACGCTGGCCGCGAATCCGGAGAATGCCCGCACCGCCCTGCGCAGTGGCGCGGCGGTGCTGGTGTACCCGGGCGGGGACTGGGAGGTGCACCGCCCGGCCTGGCAGGAGGATCGCATCGATTTCGCGGGCCGCACCGGATTCGCGCGACTGGCCTGGCAGGAGCGCGTGCCGATTGTCCCGATGGTCAACTACGGCGCGCACGAGAACCACCTCATCCTGACCCGTGGCGATCGGCTGGCCCGACTCCTGAAGCTGGACAAGATGTTCCGGCTCAAGGTCTTCCCGATCTCACTGGCGCTGCCGTGGATCGTGAACATCAGCGATCTGGCCGGACATCTGCCGCTGCCGACCAAGGTGACCATCGAATTCCTGTCGCCGATCGATCTGCGGCGAGAACTGGGCGACGATCCCGATCCGGAGACCGCCTACGACCATGTCACCGGCATCATGCAGCGGGCGCTGTCGCGGCTCGCGAGCGAGCACAGTCTCCCGGTGCTGGGCTGAGCCTCCTAGCGGATCGTCAGTGATCCCGCGATGACATTCCACAGCCGTTCGGCGGCCACATCGATCGAGGGCCGCGGGTCGCGGCGCAGCTGATCGGCGATGCCGTAGCGCACCGCGCCGATGATGCACGCACCCGCCAGTTCCGCGTCGATGGCGGGGTCGATATCGCCGTCGAGCTGGCCCTGCCGGATATTGCGACCGGCCGAGGCGGTCAGGCGCGCGAGCGCGCCGGCTTCCAGTTCGGCCACCTCGGGTTCCAGCACGATGCGGGTGAGCAGCAGTTCGGCCAGTGGATCACCGAAGTGGTAGGCGACGAAATTGCGGGTGCGCGCTTGTTCCCGGTCGCCCCAGTGCCCGCCCGGGGGGAGGGTGTCGTCGGCGATGGCGGCCACCAGTCCGGCGTGGAACTGCTCGTACACGGCAACCAGCAGACCGGCTTTGGAGCCGAAGTGGTGATAGAGCGCGCCGGTGCTGAGCCCGGAGCGCCGTTTGAGGGCGTGCAGATCCACCACGCCGTTGCCGTCGATCAGTTCGGCGCGGGCGGCATCCAGAAGTTGTTGACGTCCCAGCGGTGCGCGTGCCACCCTCGGACAATAACAGAACTCAGTTATGTTTTGGATCGGAGGGCCTCATGGGCGCCGAAGTCTCATCCGTGGTCGACCTGGCGGGCGATCTCGCCGGGCGGTACCGGCGCACCGAGAGCAGCGGCGGGACGGTGGATCCCGCTGTGGCGCAAGCGGATCTGGACGCGGTACTGCGGGACGGGTACGTGATCCTGGCGGATCTGCTGACGCCGGAGGAACTCGCGGAGATCCGGCGCGAGGTTCGCCCGCTGCTGGATCGCACCGGCCGCAACAACTTCGAGGGTCATGCCACCCAGCGCGTGTACAGCCTGCTCAACAAGACCCGCAGCTGCGATCGGGTGGTGGCGCATCCGCGGGTGCTGGCACTGCTGGATCGCCTGCTCATGCCCAACTATCTGCTGTCGATGATCCAGGCCATCAACATCACCCCGGGTGAGGCCGCGCAGATGCTGCACACCGACGACGGCTTCTATCCGCTGCCGCGGCCACGAAAGGCGTTGAGCGCGGCCACGATCTGGGCCGTCGACGACTTCACCGCCGAAAACGGCGCGACGGATATCGTGCTCGGCAGCCACGCGTGGGGCAACCGGCTCCCGGCGGACACCGACGAGCGCGTACCCGTCGTCATGCCCGCCGGATCCTGTGTGTTCTTCCTCGGCACGCTGTGGCACGGCGGCGGCGCGAACCACTCCCCCGCGCCCCGGCTGGCGCTCACGGCCCAGTACTGCGAGCCGTGGCTGCGCCCGCAGGAGGCCTTCACACTGTCCACCCCGCACGACATCGTGCGGGCCGTCAGCGAGGACATCCGCCGCATGCTGGGCTACAGCATCCATCCGCCCTTCATCGGGCAGGTGAACGGCATGCACCCCAAGCGCCTGCTGAAAACGGATGTCCCCGAGGACGATTGACGCTACAGCGGGGTCACGTACGCGCCCGAGATGCCGCCGTCGACGAGGAACTGCGAGGCGGTGATGAACGAGGAGTCGTCGCTGGCGAGGAAGGCCACGGCGGCGGCGATCTCCTCCGGCTGGGCGAAGCGGCCCAGCGGAATGTGCACCAGCCGGCGCGCGGCGCGTTCGGGATCCTTGGCGAACAGCTCCTGCAGCAGCGGCGTGTTCACCGGTCCGGGACACAGCGCGTTCACCCGGATACCGTTGCGCGCGAACTGGACTCCGAGTTCCCGGCTCATGGCGAGCACGCCGCCCTTGGAGGCGGTGTAGGAGATCTGTGAGGTGGCCGCGCCCATGACGGCGACGAAGGAGGCGGTGTTGATCACCGAGCCCCTCCCGCGTTCGAGCATGTGGTTGATGGCGTATTTGCTGCACAGGTAGACCGAGGTCAGATTCACCTCCTGCACCCGCCGCCACGCCTCGATCCCGGTGGTGAGGATCGAATCGTCCTCCGGCGGTGAGATTCCCGCGTTGTTGAAGGCGATGTCGAGTCCGCCGTAGGTGTCGACGGCGGTCTGGAACAGCGCCTCGACCTGTGTCTCATCGGTGACGTCGACCTTCACGTACAGACCGTTCACCTCGGCGGCCGCGGCTTCGCCGCTGGTGGCGTCGATATCGGCGACCACCACCTTCGCGCCCTCCTGGGCGAAGCGGCGGACGGTGGCCAAGCCGATGCCGCTGCCGCCGCCGGTGACGACCGCGACTCGATCCTGTAAGCGCTGCAACGCATCTCCTTTGTAGTGGTGAGTGAGCCGATCGGACCGGCGGTCAGTCGGTGGCGATGAAGACGTTCTTGGTCTCGGTGAAGGCGCGGGCGGCGTCGGGGCCGAGTTCCCGGCCGAGGCCGGACTGTTTGAAACCGCCGAACGGGGTCCAGTAGCGCACCGAGGAGTGCGAGTTCACCGACAGGTTCCCGGCTTCGACGGCTCGCGAAACTCGCAGGGCGCGACCGACATCGGAGGTCCACAGCGAGCCGGACAGCCCGTATTCGGTGTCGTTGGCCAGGCGGATGGCGTCGGCCTCGTCGTCGAACGGCAGCACCGCGACCACCGGGCCGAACACCTCCTCGGTCAGGATCCGGTCGGCGGGTGAGGCGGGCAGCACGACCGTGGGGGCGAACCAGAATCCGGGGCCGTCGGGCCGGGATCCGGTGAAGGCCACCTTGGTCGAGGGCTCCAGGAATCCGGCCACCCGATCCCGGTGCGCGGCGGAGATGAGCGGACCCATCTCGGTGGCCGCGTCGGCGGGATCGCCGACCCGCACCCCCTGCACCGCCGGTTCCAGCAGTTCCAGGAACCGATCGAAGACGCTGCGCTGCACCAGGATTCGCGATCGCGCGCAGCAGTCCTGCCCGGCATTGTCGAACACGGCGTACGGCGCGGTGGCGGCGGCCTTCTCCAGGTCGGCGTCGGCGAACACGATATTGGCGCTCTTGCCGCCCAGTTCGAGGGTCACCCGCTTCACCTGCTCGGCGCACCCGGCCATGATCTGCTTGCCGACCTCGGTGGAGCCGGTGAACACCACCTTGCGCACCGCCGGATGGGTGACGAACCGCTGCCCGACCACCGATCCTTTCCCGGTCACGACCTGGAAGACGTGTTCCGGCAGGCCCGCGTCCAGCGCCAGCTCCGCCAGCCGGATGGCGGTGAGCGGGGTCAGTTCGGCGGGTTTGAGCACCACCGTGTTCCCGGCGGCCAGCGCGGGCCCGAAACCCCAGGCCGCGATGGGCATGGGGAAGTTCCACGGCACGATCACCCCGACCACGCCGAGGGGTTCGTGGAAGGTGATGTCCACCCCGCCCACGACCGGAATCTGATTGCCCAGCAACCGTTCCGGCATACCGGCGCTGTAGTGCAGCACATCGCGCACATTGCCGGCCTCCCAGCGCGCATTGCCGATGGTGTGCCCGGCATTGGTCACCTCGAGCCCGGCCAGCCGTTCCAGGTCGGCGTCGACGGCCTCGGCGAAGCGGCGCAGCAGCCGGGCGCGATCACCGGGCGCGACCTGACGCCAGGAGGTCAGCGCCCGCTGGGCCCGCGCGATGGCGGCGTCGGTAGCGGCCTGGTCGGCCGCCTCGATTGTGGTCACGACCTGTTCGGTCGCGGGGTTGATCACCTGTGCCGATGTCACCGGTCACGCTCCTCTCCGTATGTCGCCGCCGCCGTCACCAGGGCTGCCATCAGCCGGTGATCGGTCGCATCCGCCTCCGGATGCCATTGCACCCCGACCAGGAACGGTCCGGTGCGGGTCTCCACCGCCTCGATGATGCCGTCCACGGAGTACGCGGACGCGAACAGCTCCTCGGCCAGTCTGTCGATGGCCTGATGATGGTGACAGTGCGCGGTCACCTCGAGGCCCGCGATGGCGGCCACCGCGCTGCCCGCGGTGGTCGCCACCAGGGTCTTGGTGAACGCGCCCGGCGTCGGGTTGTGCCCGGTGTGGCCGAGCACGTCCGGAAGGTGTTGCAGCAGTGTGCCGCCCAGCGCCACATTCACCAGTTGCAGTCCCCGGCAGATGGCCAGCACCGGCATGGACCGCGCCCGCGCGAGTGCGAACAGCTCGAATTCGAAACCGTCGCGGTCGGGCCGCAGGCCGCGCGTGGCGGGATCCGCGGCGGCGGCGTAGCGCGCCGGGTCGATATCCGCGCCGCCGGTCAGCACGATGCCGTCCAGCCGGTCCAGCAGCCCGGGGGCCGGAACGCCGATAGGCGGCAACAGCACCGGAATACCCCCGGCCTCGTGCACCAGATCGGCGTATCCGCGCGGCAGCAGTGTGCAGTCGATATCCCAGGATCCGAACCGCGCCCGCTCGGCGTAGGTCGGCAACCCGATGATCGGCCGATACACTGAATCGGGCACCAACGCAGGGACATTCGGCGCAGCGGCCACCGGCGCAGCCACACTCGGCGCAAAGGTCTGCGGCGCAGCCACATCCAGCGCAGCCACATCCAGCGCAGCCACATCCAGCGCAGCCACATCCAGCGCAGCCACATCCAGCGCAGCCACATCCAGCGCAGCCACATCTAGCGCAGCGGATTGCGGCGCAGCGGATTGCGGCGCAGCGTCCTCGGGTCCGGGCACCGCGCCGCCGCTCGGCTCAGAGTCGTTCGAAGCCACGCACACGCTCCCAGTCGGTGACGGCGGCGTCGAAGGCGTCCAGCTCCACCTGTGCCGCATTGCGGTAGTGCCGCACCACCTCGTCGCCGAACGCCCGCTGCGCAACCTTGGACTCGCTCAGCAGCTGTGCGGCGTCGCGCAGGGTGCGCGGCACCCGGGGCCGTTCGGAACGGTAGGCGTTGCCGTGGAATTCGGCTTCGAGGGGCAGTTCGTTCTCGATGCCGTGCAGCCCGGCCGCGATGGTGGCGGCCACGGCCAGGTAGGGATTCACATCCGCGCCCGGCACGCGGTTCTCGAAGCGCAGCGACGGTCCGTGCCCGACCACCCGCAGCGCGCAGGTGCGGTTGTCGCGTCCCCACGCCACTGCGGTGGGCGCGAAACTGCCCGCCTGGAACCGCTTGTAGGAGTTGATGTTCGGGGCCAGGAAGTAGGTGAGCTCGCGCAGCGCGTCCAGCTGCCCGGCCAGGAAGTGGCGCATGAGCGCCGATTCCCCGCCCGCACCGTCACCGGCGAACACCGGCTCCCCCGCCTCGGTGCGCAGGCTCAGGTGGATGTGGCAGGAGCTGCCTTCGCGCTCATTGTATTTGGCCATGAAGGTGATGCTGCGCCCGTCCTGCGCGGCGATCTCCTTGGCCCCGGTCTTGTAGATGCTGTGGTTGTCGCAGGTGATGAGCGCCTCGTCGTAGCGGAAGGCGATCTCGTGCTGACCGGGATTGCATTCCCCCTTGGCCGACTCGACATACATTCCGGCGCCGGACATCTCGTTGCGGATGCGGCGCAGCAGCGGTTCGATGCGCGCGGTGCCGAGCATGGAGTAGTCGACGTTGTACTGGTTGGCGGGCCGCAGATCCCGGTATCCGCCGGTGAACGCGGTCTCGTAACTGTCGTCGAACACCAGGAATTCGAGTTCGGTGCCGACGTAGGCGCGCAATCCGTGTTCGGCCAGCCGATCCAGCTGTGCTCGCAGCACCTGCCGTGGCGACGGCGCGACCGGACTGTCGCCCGGTTCCCCGTGCTCGTCGAGTTGCAGCACGTCGCACAGCACCAGCGCCGTTCCCGGCCACCACGGCACCACCCGCAGGGTCGAAAGGTCCGGTCGCAGAACGAAATCCCCGTAGCCGGTATCCCACGACGAGCTCGCGTACCCGTCCACCGTGGTCATCTCGACATCCACGGCGAGCAGGTAGTCACACGCCTCGGTGGCATGCTCGAGCACCTCGTCGACGAAATACCGTGCCGAACAACGTTTCCCCTGTAACCGCCCCTGCATATCCGTCATGGCGACCAGCACCGTGTCGATCGTTCCCGCTTCGACCTGTTGCACCAGATCGGCAACACTGAGCATCCCGGCACGCATTTCGACCCCTCTCGGCATCAACGTGATCACGCTAAGCGACCGCGGCCCCGCGTGTGCCCGATTCGGGATTCATCGTGACCGTGCCGAACGGCCCTTCCTGATCAGGCACTATGCTTCTGGACCCATGGCTCTCAGCGCGACACTGCATACCTTCACGGTCAACCTCGCGGACGTCGACCGTGGCGTCTACGAGGAGCTGGAGCTGCGGGTGGCACGGCATCCGTCGGAGAACGACGAGTTCATGCTGACCCGGGTGCTGGCCTACTGCCTGGAGTACGAGGAGGGCATCGCCTTCAGCGAGGGCGGCGTGTCCTCCACCGACGAACCCGCCGTCCTCGTGCGCGACCTCACCACACGGATCACCGCCTGGATCGAGGTCGGCGCGCCCGACGCTGATCGCGTGCACCGGGGCATGAAACTGGCGGGGCGCGCGGCGGTCTACACCCACCGTGATCCGGTGAAGGTGCTGGCGCAGCTGGGCGGCAAGAAGATTCATCGCGCCGAGGACATTCCGGTCTACAGCTTCGACCGGGACTTCATCGACGCGGCCGTGGGCGCGCTGGAGCGGCGCAACACCATGACCGTCTCGGTGACCGAGCGTGAGCTGTACCTCGAGCTCAACGGCGTCGGCCTGAGCGCGCCCATCGCGGAGCACCGCATCCGATAGCGCCTCAGTCCGCGCAGTACCGGGCGATGAAGCGCCGCAGGATCTCCGCGGGCACGGGCACCGACTCCCGGTGGCCGAGCGCGATCAGGGATTCGGCTTCGGCGGGATCGAAATACCCTGCGTGCCGGTAGATTTCGATGCGCAGCGCGAGGCCGTCGCCGTCCAGCTCGGGATGGAACTGGGTGGCGTACAGATTCTGCCCGACGCGCACCATCTGCACCGGGCAGCCGCCGGAGGAGGCCAGCAGCACCGCGCCCGGCGGCACCTCCTGGCACGCCTCCTTGTGCCCGACAAAGGCCCGGAACGACGTCGGAAGCCCCCGCAGCAGTGCGTCCGCACCGGCGGCGGGCGTCAGTTCGATGGTCTGCGCGCCCGGCGGCTCGCTGTAGCGGGCCTCGCCGACCTTGCCGCCCAGCACATCCGCCAGGATGCCCAGGCCGTAGCAGGCGCCCAGATACGGGAAGTCCCGCTCCACGATCTCGCCCAGCAGTTCCCGCAGCGGGGGTTCGAAGCGGCGCTGGTAGTCGTACTTGCGCTCCTCGGGATTGCTCACATTGCTGGGCCCGCCGCCGACGATGACGGCGGAGAACTCGTCGAGGTCGATATGCGGGAACTGTTGATTCATCTGGATGCGCACCACGCGGTCCGGGCCGAGCGCTCCGGCGCGCAGTACGGCGTGATATTCGTCGTCCGCGGCCGCGCGCTCGGGGCGCAACTGCAGCAGCAGGCAGGGCTTGGGCATGGCACCGATTGTGGGAGATACACCGGCCCGAATCGGGGATCTCGGCCGAATGTCCGGTATGGATCGGGCAATTCGGTGCACACCGAATCCCACTCCAGACCCATCGGTCCGGTGATACTGTGCCGCCAATCGGACGGGTGAGCAGGAGCGTACGGTGCGGTTGGGTGCAGGTGGGAGCGGGTGTCGATGACCACGGGTGCGCAGCAGCTACTTCCCACACCGGCCGAACTGGGCGTGGACGACGAGGAGCGGCCCGCGCGGCGGCTCTCCGGGCGGACCGAGAAGTTCGTGGCGCTGTGCGCCTTCGCGGACGCGATCCTGGTGCTGTGGCAGGTGTTTCGGCCGCTGCCGCAGGGCAGTCAGTACTACCTGGTCATCTTCCTGGCGGTGACGCTGCCGCTGATCTTCCTGAGCTACCGGTCGGGGTGGAAGTTCCTCGACCGGGTGGACGGTCCCGCGCCGGTGGACTGGGCGCTGGCCGCGCTCGCACTGGTGGTGTGCCTGTATCCGGTGCTGCCGGTGCGCATCGGCGGCGCGGGCGGCGGCTACGACGCCTTCCTGGATCGGCAGGGGCTGCTGGAACCGGCCGATGTCGTGATGGGCGCGATCCTGCTGCTGCTCATCCTGGAAGCCTGCCGGCGCACCACCGGGTGGGTGCTGCCGCTGGTGTGCGCGCTGTTCCTGGCCTACGGGTACTACGGCGGGCTGCTGCCGCAGCACTGGTCCATCGCGCATCTGGGCCTGGACTTCTCGCAGATCGTCGACGCGCTCTACAACTCCGGCAGCGGGTTCTACGGCACGCCGCTGGACGTCACCGCGAGCTATATCGTGCTGTTCACCATCTACGGCGCGGTGCTCGAATTCTCCGGCGCGGCACGGTTCTTCGTGGATCTGTCGGTGGCGGTGTTCCGGCGCTCGCCCAGCGCGGCGGGGCGCACGGCGGTGACCTCCGGTTTCCTGCTGGGCACGGTGTCGGGGTCGGGAACCGCGACGGCGGTGAGCACAGGGGCGGTTACCTGGCCCATTCTGAAGCGCGCCGGATATCGCCCGGAGCAGGCGGGCGGCATGCTCGCGGCGGCGGGCGTGGGCGCGATCCTGTCACCGCCGACGCTGGGTGTGGCGGCCTTCATCGTGGCCGAGTACCTGGAGGTTTCGTATCTCACCGTGCTGGCGTGGGCGACCATTCCGACGCTGCTGTACTACCTGGGCATCCTGCTGTCGGTGGAGATCGACGCCCGGCGCTTCCATTCGGCGGCGGCAGCGGCCGAGAGCCCGGCGGACACCGAGGCACTCGGCGAGGTCGTTCCGGCGTGGAAACTGCTGCTGCGCTTCGGCTATCACTTCCTGTCGCTGATCGTCATCGTCGTGCTGATGGTGCTCGGCATGAGCGCGCCCCGGGCCGTGGTGTACGCGACCGCGCTCGCCTTCCTGCTCGCCGTCGCCGATCGTGCCGTGCGGCAGCGGAATTCACCGGGCACGCCGTCGAATCGGGTGCGCGAGTTCCTCGTCGAGGGATTCACCGCACTGTCCTCGGGCATCCGCTCGGCGCTGCCGGTGGTCGCGGTGTGCGCGGCGGCCGGGACGATCACCTCCATGACCACCAAGACCGGGCTCGGCGCGGAGGTGGCCTCGCTGCTGGTGAAGGTCGGCGAGGCGGTCTCCGACAATCCGACGGTGGTGCTGGTGTGCACCATCGTGCTTGCGGCGGTGGCGCTTTCACTGCTCGGCCTGGCGATTCCGGTTACGGCGTCGTTCGTCATCGGCTGGGCCATCATCGGCCCGGCGCTGCTCGGGCTCGGGGTGGCCAAACCGGCGGCGGCCATGTTCGTCTTCTACTTCTCGGTGCTGTCGGAGGTGACGCCGCCGACCGCGCTGGCGGCGGTGGGCGCGGCGGCGGTCACGGGCGCGAAACCCGTGCCCACCATGTGGCAGACGCTGCGCTACGCCCTGCCCGCCTTCCTGGTTCCGGTCGTCTTCGTGCTCACCGACTCCGGCGAACGGCTGCTGGCGCGCGGACCGTTCCTCGAAATCCTCACCACCACAGCGATTGTGGCGGTCGGCGTGACCGCGCTGGCCATGGCCACCGGCGGCTGGATCTTCGGCGTCGGACAGGCAGGACCGGCCGCGCGGGTGCTCGCGGGGCTGGCGGGCGCGGCGCTGCTGTATCCGAGCCCGATCACCGTCGGCGCGGGCGCGGCGCTGCTGCTGGCGGCCGCGATCACCACCCGGCTCACGCGGCGCGCGGATACCGATCCCCGTGCGGCACAGGACGTTCACCGGCACGGGTCGCCGGTCGACAAGGAGGTATGACATGAGGCGCTACGTCACCATCGCGGCGGCCGCCGCGCTCGCGGCGGGCCTGCTCACCGGATGCGGTGGCCGCCAGGACAGTTCGACCGCCGACAGCGGCGGCGAGGTCACCTGTGAGGTCACCCAGGACACCCGCATCGCCATCGCCACCGGCAATGCGACCGGCGTCTACTTCGCGCTCGGCAATGCCTACGCCGAGCAGATCACCGACGCCACCGGCGGCAAGGTCAAGGCCACGGCCGCCGAGACCGGCGCGTCGGTGCAGAACATCCAGCAGCTGGTGTCGGGCAGCTATCAGGTCGCGTTCTCGCTGGCCGACTCCGCCGCCGACGCCGCGCTGGGCACGGGCGGTTTCGAGGGCAAGCAGCCGGTGCGGGCGCTCTCGCGCATCTACACCAACTACACGCAGGTGATCGTGCGCGAGGGCTTGAACATCAACTCGGTCGCCGATCTGCGCGGGAAGCGCGTCTCCACCGGCTCCCCCAAATCCGGCACCGAGGTGATCGCCCAGCGGCTGCTGCGCGGCGCGGGCCTGGACCCGGACAGGGATATCGACGCCCAGCGCCTGGACCTGACCAAAACCGTCGACGGCATGAAGGACGGCTCCATCGACGCCCTGTTCTGGTCCGGCGGCCTGCCCACCCCCGGCATCACCGACCTGTTCACCACGGCCCGCGACAAGGTGCGCTTCCTCGACATCACCGATCTGCTCGACGAGATGCGCGCGGTGAACCCGGTCTACGAGGCGGGCGTCATCCCCGCCGCCACCTACGGCCTGCCCGCCGACGCCAAGACCATCGTGGTCCCCAATGTCCTGCTGGTGCGTGACGACCTGGACGCCAACCTGGCCTGTGTCCTGACCAAGGTCCTGTTCGACCGCAAACCCCAACTGGAGCAGGCGAATCCGGCGGCCAAGGGCATCGACCGCGCCAATGCCCGCAACACCTCGCCGGTCGATCTGCACCGCGGCAGCGAGAAGGCGCTGTCCTAGCCGTCCTGCCGCTCTGGTTGGATGAACCATGTGAGCAGCGTGCCCTTCAAACTGATCGGCCCCTCCGGCTTCGAGCAGGTGATGCCGGCCTGGGCCCCGCACTTTCCCCGGTTCGACACCGTCGTCGGCTACTCCGACCTGGGGCATGCCTTCCTCATGAGCACCCGCACCGGCGAATACGCCATCCTCGACCCGTACAGCCCCGGCGCCAAGACCTACGGACCCTTCGCCGAGATCACCGACTTCATCGACAAGGTCCTGTTCGACCCCGATGTCGTCACCTATGTCCTTGCACCCCAACATGTTTCGGACATCCGCACCCGGCTCGGGCCGCTGTCCGACGGTGAGGTCTACATCGCCACCCCCTACCCGTTCCTGGGCGGTTCGGAACACCCGGACTCCTACCACAAGGGCGGCGTCTGGGTCTTCTTCGACCTCGTCGCGCAGGCTCACGGCTTCGAGTGACGGGCCGCCCGCCGACCTGGTACCAATGAACGAATGAGCGCTGAAGATATCGACCCGCAGGTCCTCGAACTCGCCTCCAAGATCTTCGACATGGCCCGTGCGGGCGACGCGCAGGGGCTGGCCTCCTACATCGAAGCCGGTGTCCCGGTGAACCTGACCAACGACCGCGGCGACACCCTCCTCATGCTGTCCGCCTACTACGGCCACGCCGAGGCGGTCACCACCCTGCTCTCCCACGGCGCGGACCCCAACGGCGCGACGGGCAGCGGCCAGACCCCGTTGGCGGGGGCCGTCTTCCACGGTTCCGCCGACGTGGTGAAGGCTCTTCTCGCCGCGGGCGCCGACCTGGACGCGGGCGCGCCCTCGGCCCGTGAGTCGGCGGCCATGTTCGAGAAGACCGAGTGGCTCGACGCTCTGCAGAAGGAAGTCTGAACCCGGGTCTCCGACAAGTCCTCGCGGCACGGAATTTCTCGCCCAGCCGACCGGTTGGTGCGAGCGGTATCCGTGCGGCAGGACAGGTGAGATGAGCGCATTCAACGAGAACGTGATCGCGGAGTTCCGCGCCAACGGCGGCAAGGTCGGCGGACCCTTCGAAGGGCGCGACAACATGGTCGTGATCACCACGACCGGGGCCAGGTCCGGGCGGCAGATCACCAACCCGCTGGTGTTCCTCCCCGACGGTGAGCGCATCGTGCTCATCGCCTCCAACGGCGGCGCGGACAAGCATCCGGCCTGGTACCACAACCTGCGCGCCAACCCCGAGCTCGTCGTCGAGCTCGGCACCGAAACCTACCTGGGCAAGGCCGAATTCATCGACGAGCCGGAACGCGGCCGGCTCTACGACCGCATGGTCGAGATCATGCCGCAGTTCGACGGGTACCGCACCGGCACCACCCGGCAGATCCCGGTGGTCGCGGTCTACCGCCGCGACGCCTGACCCTACCCCCGCCGTCGCGGTCCGCACGCGCGGGAACCACACGAAACCCCAAGGTGTTCACTCGGTTCCGCGTGGATACCCGTGCCCGGCCACCACACTGTGGCCGGGCGCGGCTACTCATCGATCCCGGTGCGCTACCAGGTGGGCCAGGGCCGTCAGATCACCGGCGGCCAGGCCCGGGGGTAGAGCGTCCAGGGCCGCCCGTAGCGCGGTGGCCGCACGAACCACGGTGCGCTGGCGGCCGCCCGCCTCCTCGATGAGGTCGGCCGCGCGGGCTGCGCGGGCGGCCGTCATCGGCTGGCGGGCGTGGTAGAGGCGTGCCAGTTCGCGGCCCGGCCCGGTGCCCGACGCCAGGGCGCACACCACCGGGAAGGACTGTTTTCGGTGGATCAGGTCGCTGTGCGCGGGTTTTCCGGTGACGGCCGGGTCGCCCCAGATGTCGATGGCGTCGTCGACGAGCTGGAAGACCAGGCCCAGTTCGTTGCCGAAGGTGTGCATGGCCGACACCACCGCGTGGTCCGCCCCGGCGCACAGCGCGCCGAGTGCGCACGCACAGCCCAGCAGCGCACCGGTTTTCCCGGCCGCCATGGACAGGTACTCGTCCACACTGACCGAGGACCGCGTTTCGAAGGCGCAATCCTCGTACTGTCCCCGGCACAGCGTGACGGTTGCCCGCGCCAAGCGGATGACCGCCTCGGCGGTCACCTCCTCCGGCGCGCCGTCGGAGAGCACACCCAGAGCCAATGCCTGCAGGGCGTCACCCAGCAGGGTCGCATTGGTTTCGCCCCAGATTCGCCAGACCGTCGGTCTGCCGTGCCGGAACGGGTCGGCATCCATCACGTCGTCGTGCACCAGCGAAAAGTTGTGCAGCAGTTCGACAGCCGCCGCGGCGTGCACGGCCTGCTCCACGGTGCCGCCGCACGCGGTGCTCGCGGCGAAGGTGAGCGCGGGCCGTAATGCCTTGCCCTGCACGCCTTCTATCGGCTGACCGGTCGCGCTGCACCAGCCGAAATGGTAGCCCGCCATCCAGTCCAGCGGTTCGGCCAGCGAACCCACCGCGGCACGCAGCACCGGCTCGATCGCGATACGCGCGGCGGTGAGCTGTCTGCGTGCCGAGCGTTCGCCGGCCAGGGTTAACCCGGAATCTGCTGTGCGCGAATGATCGTCGGCGACCCCGGGTAACCCGGTGCCCGGTTTGTGGGCAAGCCCAGCGCGTTTGGTGCTCCGCAGCCGTTGTCCTACTGCATGTCTGATCGGATTCGAGGCTCGCATAATCGGTCCCACTCGCTCGAACACGGCCTCCCCAGCCACCCGGTGGCAGATGGGCGGCCATGCGTAGAAGGAATCTCATCCTCCCATCACAAGATGAATCCTCGGGGCTGCGCTGCGATCTCAGTTCGGCAACAGCCACCTCGAACCGGGATCAGGTGAGCGGAAGGCCGTGTTCCAGAGCTTCCACGGGAGCGCTGGTATAGCGCGCGGCCTGATAGTGGTAGTCATGATTGGCACGTACGTACAGTTGATAATTTCGGGCCGCGGCGAGGGCGTCGGCACGTTCACTCCCCGAGACCGCCGCGTCGGACAGTTCCTCCGGTAACCGTCCGATGGCCGCTATCATGCGCTCCACGCACTCGGTGAGCATGCCGTCGACGAGGGCGACGGCCTCCGAACGAGTGCGGCCGCCGTGGTATTCGGCCAGCAGCACGGCGTTGTAGAGATAGCCGGACGCTTCGTCGGAGGCCACCGAGAGCACATCGTTGAACAACCCCATGTGCTCGACCGCCGCTTCGCGCAGGGTGCGCAGGGCGGGCAGGTGGCGCACGGCGGGTACGAGATCCACCCCCTCGGCGATCTCGCTGATATCGAGAAAGACGTAGAGCGCCACGCCATCCCGGCGATGTGCGCGGTAGGTCTCCAGATCGGGCAGGTTGCCGGATAGTCGCCCCACGCTCTCGCTGTAGTAGGTCCACAGCCAGGCCCGGATCTCCGTCTCCACGGCGGCGCGCCAGCCCCGGGAGCGCCCCGCGCACAACCGCTTCCACACATCGGCGAAGGCGACCGCGAGCACGCCCCGGGGTGTGGCCCCCGGTTCGAAGACGTCGATCAACGCGGTGACCGCCGCCAGACAGCGCCGGGGGTCGGGGACCTCGATATCGAACTGATCGTCCACGATGAACGCCCAGGCGGTGTACTGGGTGAGCAGCGTGAGCTCCCCGGGGGCCGCGCGCGGACACCACAGGGCGTACATGCGCGCCGGCCGTGTGCGTTCCATGCGCCGCCGGGTGGGCGCGGAGGGCACGAGGTCGAAGGCCTCGAGCCAGGCCCACATACCGGCTTCCGCGTCGAGCTCGGCGGGATTGACGCCCTCGGCCTCGAAAGGCATGAAGAATTCGGTTGCACCCATCTATCGATCATGAATGATGGGCGACCGGTCTGGATGAGATCTCTTGCACCCTGGCATCTTTGGGAAAACACAAGATCAAACGCCAGGGCACCGTACGCTTCCCCCATGCTGTCCCTGCAGGAAATTTCCGACCGAATGGAAATCGAGGACCTCATGGTCCGCTACTCGCACGCGGTCGACACCCACCAGTGGCATCTGCTCGACGAGATATTCACCGAAGACGCGCACATCGACTACAGCGCCATGGGCGGCCCGGCCGGAGATCTGGCTTCCACCAAGGCGTTTCTGTCCTCGGTCATGCCCAACTTCTCCGCCTTCCAGCATCTGGTGAGCAACACGTCGATCCGGGTGGAGGGCGATCACGCGACCGCCCGCACCATGTGCCACAACCCGATGCTGGTGGCCGGGCCGGACGGAAAGCGCCAGCTCATGATGTGCGGTCTCTGGTACCACGACACCTTCGTACGCGTCGACGGCGACTGGCGCATCCACCAGCGGGTGGAGGAGAAGAGCTACATGTTCCTGGCCGCCGACGCGGTGCCGACCAGCTGATCGAACAGATCGCGGTAACCGCGCAGGGCCTGGCGCAGGGCCTCGGTGTCCGCGGACTCCCCACGCGACCAGCGCTGCGAGAGATCCTCACGACGCTGCGCGCAGCTCTGGGTCAACTGCTGAATGGTGTTGTCCACCAGCTGATCCGCCTTGGTGACCGCATCCTGCGGATCGTCGACGAACCGAGTCTGCACCTCGCGCCACTGATCGCGCAACCGGCCCATATCGGCCTCGGCCAACAGCCGGTCACCGCCGTTCCCGCCCATGTGCCCCGTGCCGCCAGGTCGCCCCGCGCCGCCGGAATGCACTGTGCCTTCGGAATGCGCTTGACCGCCGGAATGTACTGTGCGACCGCTGTATTCCGCATCGCCGGGGGTCGAGGTCCGCGGGTGTTCCGCGTCCCCGAGTGTCCGGGGCTGCGGCCGTTCCATTCGCTCGGTCATCGCCCGTTCGGATTCCATCCGGCCGTGCTCGGTTCCACTGCCTCGATCCATGTTCGCCGCCTGATCCATGGCCGACACCCGTTCCGCGTCGGTCGGGGTGACGCTGGTCCGGGGTGTTTCCGTATGCGCCGGTGAATGTGACTCTGCCGCATCCTTGTCGGAGCGTTTCCTGCCGATACTCATTTCCTTGCCTCACTTGTTGTGCGCGGTGTGCTGGGCGTGACGGCCGTTGAGGAGGTCCACGAACAGCGTCCGGTAGTGGACGATGGCGGACCGCATATCCTCCGTGGACGCCTCACCGCGTCCCGCCCGCCCGGCGATGTCGTGCGCCGTGCGGTACTGCTCGAGCGGTCGCGCGTGCTCCACCGAGAGGTCGGCCACCTGCTGGCGGTAGCTCTCGGTCGGATAGCCGCGATCGGCCATCACATTGACGAGCAGCCGATCGGCGGCATCCAGCGCACGCGCCGGATCGTCGATGAACTGCTCCTGCACCTGGGTCCACTGCGCCGTATAGCGCTGCCGCTCGTCCTCGGAGAGGTCGCGCAGCTGTAACTGCTGATGCCGCTTCTCCCGTTCCGCCAGTTCCTCTTCCGCGGCGCGCCGATTCTGCGCGTTCTGAACGGTCCGGTCGTATTCCGGCCCGAACCGATCCCGTAGCTTGCGGCTGCGCATCCGCGGCCGCAGCGCCAGCGCCGCCACGATCAGCAACGCGATCACCACCACCGCGATGATCGCGGTTATCACTGCACCCGACACTTGATCCTCCTCGCCGAGTCCGTCGTTGTATTGGCGTAATGCCTCGACAGCGCGGGACCAAACGCGACCGGACGGGTCTACTCGCCGTTCAACAACGCGATGAGCGGGGCGAACTTCTCCATATTGTGCTCGAGCACGGTGATGTAGTTGAACCCGAAGCGTTCTCGGCGCAGGCGCAGGGTGTCGGCCATCTGCTCGGGCGTGCCGAACAGCAGCACGGTGAGATCCTCGGGTTGTCCGGCGAAGCCCATCGGCAGGTTGTCGGCGATGTAGCCGACTGCGGCCTCGCGTTCCTCCGGGGCGGCCAAACCCTGGATGAGCAGGTTGAATTCGACCTTGTCGACGCGGGGGCCGAGCAGGTCGCGGACGTAGTCGGTCTTCTTAGCGGTGACGGTGTCGTCGGCGAGGGTGATGCGGCCGCTCTCCCCCGCACCGCCACCGGTGAACGCGATGATGTCGGCCTGCGCGGCGGCTAGGCGCAGGGCGCGTTCACCCCAGCCCGCGATGAGCAGCGGCGGACCGTCGGGGCGGGAAGGCCGGGGCTGATACTCCGGATCGGCGAACAGGCGACGCAGCGTGGCGACGGTCTCCTCGAGGTGCGCCACCCGCTGTCCCGGAGACGGGAAAGGCATTCCCGCGGCTTCGAATTCGGCCCGCACATAGCCGGAGCCGAGGCCGAGTTCGAACCGGCCGCCGGAGAGCTGATCGAATCCGGCCACGTCACGGGCGAGCAGGACCGGGTTGTAGAAGGGCGTATTGAGGACGAAGGTATTGAGCCGCGGGCGGGTGGTGACCTCGCCGGCCAGCATGAGCGCCGGGAACGGCGCGGGCAGGCCCAGATGGTCGGGAACGCCGATGACGTCGTAGCCGAGTTCCTCGGCGCGACGGCATTTCTCGATCCAGGCGGTTCGGGAGGTAGGGGCCAGGAGGTTCACACCGAAACGGAAGGGAAGCACCATTACCTCTGTCTACCAGTCGAATCCGGAAGGGCGGCGAGCGCGGCGGCGGAATCGGCGAACCCTGCGAAGGCAGCCGGCACGAATTGCCCCGGCCCGTGCGCCCCAATGCGCGGACGGGTCGTCGCGGTGCGCGCCATCATGGGAGGACGCGATTCGAGCCGCCGCGAGGAGTGTGCGCAATGACGAACGTGCCCGCCCGCTCGCAGCAGCGCGCCGAGCTGGAGAAGATGTGGGCGCGCTGGGCCAGCGGTTCATCGCGGCCGGTCGGGCCGGTTCCGGTGCTGCGCAATGAAGTCGTCGAATCCTGGGAGCGGTCGCTGCGCACGGTCGATCCGGCTCGCGCGGTCGCACCGGCGACCTCCCGCGACGAATGGGGTTCGCGCTGGGCCGAATCCCCGCTGCGCACGCCGGTGACCGAGCTCGCGGGCGAGTTGCGGGCGATCGCCGAGGACGCCGGAATGATCGCGGTCGTCACCGACGAGGCGGGCACCGTGCTGTTCAGCTGCGGTGACCGGGCGGTGCGGCGGCGGGCCGAATCGGTGAACCTCGCACCGGGCGGCTGCTGGGACGAACCGTATATGGGCACCAGCGGGGTGGCGCTGGCCCTGCACACCGGACGGCCCGCCTCGGTGTGGGCGGCCGAGCATCTGGTCGAGGCGCTGCACGGCTGGGTCTGCTACTGCGCGCCCATCCGGGCCGCCGACGGGCGACAGCTCGGGGTGCTGGATCTGTCGACCTACTGGGACCGCGCGCACCCGCTGATCCTCACCACGGTGCGGGCGCTGGTCACGGCCATCGAATCCCGTGTGCACGTCGGGCATTTCCGCACCGAAGCCCGAACCAGGCTCGAATGCCTCGGGGTGCCAAGGCTTTTCAAGGAGGGCAAGCCGGTGGCCATGCGGCCGCGGCAGCTGGAGATCCTCGCCCTGCTCGCGCTGGAACCCGACGGCTTCACCCCGGAGCGGCTACACGAAGCCGTCTACGGGGAACGCTCGGTGTCCTCGAGCACGCTCAAAGCCGATGTGTCGCGGCTGCGCCGGGCCACGGACGGGCAGATCGCCGACCGCCGGTACATGCTCACCGAACCCCTCGCCTGCGATGCCACGGAACTGCTCGCCGCCCTCGAGGCCGGTGACATCACGACGGCCGTGCGGCTGTATCGCGGGCCGCTGCTGCCCGATTCGGATACCCCGGGCATCGTGCAGTGGCGCGAGCATCTGGACGTGTGCCTGCGCACCGCGGTACTGGCCGATCACAATCCCGAACACGCGCTGCGGTTCGGGCAGCGGTGCCCGGACGATATCGAGATCCACGAGCACGCACTGCGACTGCTCGCACCCGGCGACAGCCGGCGCGGGCTCGCGACCGCCCGCCTGCACACCGCGCTACGTCAGTGAAGCGGCAACTTTTCACCAACCTCGCGCCAACCCGCCGCCAACCTCGCGCCAACCTTCCCGGTTCATAGTGACGCCCATCACTGAAGATTCGTGATCAGGAGCCGCGCCATGATCTACGCAAAACCCGGCACCGAGGGCAGTGTCGTCAGTTACTCGCGCCGCTATGACAACTTCATCGGCGGGGAGTGGAAAGCCCCGATAGAGGGCAGATACTTCGACAATCCCTCACCCGTCGACGGTGAAATCTTCTGCGAGGTAGCACGTTCCGGTGCTGCCGACATCGATATGGCGCTAGAGGCGGCACATCGGGCGGCCGACGCGTGGGGTGCCACGGCGGTGACCGAGCGTGCCAATATCCTCAACAGGATCGCCGACCGGATCGAGGAGAAC
>NZ_JAERRJ010000015.1 GCF_016741815.1 Nocardia acididurans | reverse complement strand
TTAGGATCGCGCCAAGAGGGGAAAGGGTGACGCTATTGGCGATCCGGCGCACGAAAATGCTTGTCGCAGCGATTCTCACGGTGTGCGGACTGGCGACGGGATGCGGTACCGGGGAAAAATCCGGGACCATTGTCGATTACGACCCCGCGCCCGAGGTGCTGAATATCGTCGCGGGGTCCGAGCACGACGCGGTGTTCCAGCAGATCGTGCAACCGTGGTGCGGCACGCAGAAGCTCACCTGCACCATGACGAAGATGGGCTCGGTCGATCAGGCTCGGCTGTTGACGTCGGGCGATACGCCGCCCTATGACGCATTCTGGTTCGCCTCCAGCGTTTTTCAGCAGCTGGGGGACGACGGGCATCGGTTGCAGGAGGTGCAGCCGATGTTCAGCACCCCGCTGGTGTACGCGGGGCGCAAGTCGGAGTTCGACGCGCTCGAGTTCACCGGGCGCGAGGTCGGGATCGAGGAGATTCTGGCCGCCGTCGAGGCGAAGAAGACCACGGCGTGGATGACGAATCCGACGCAATCCAATTCGGGGGCAACGGTTCTGCTCGGGTTCCTGAACTATTTCGCGGGGAACGGCCCGGGTGTCGCGCTCACCCGGGAGCAACTGGATTCGGAACCGGTGAAAGCCGGGATCACCCGCTTCGCACGGGCTTTCGCGCGGACGCCGCCCTCGACGGGGCTGCTCATGGACGAATGCCTGGCCGCGCCGCAGGACTGCAAGACGCTGTTCACCTACGAGGATCTGGTGATCGAGCGGAACAAGGAGCTGGTGGCGCAGGGGAAGGAGCCGCTGCAGGTTCTCTATCCCAAAGGCGTGCTGGCGATTTCGGATGCTCCGCTGGGATTCCTGTCGCACGGTGACAACCCGGACAAGCGGACGAACTTTCGGAAGCTGCAGAGCTTCCTGCTGCAGGCCGATACGCAGAAGAAGCTGATCGAGCTGGGACGGCGGCCGATCACCAGCATCGGGCTGTCGCTGCCGGACGCGCCGAAGGAAGTGTTCAACTCCGCCTGGGGAATTCAGGCGAATCTGCAGGGGCAGCCGATCACCTATCCGGCGGCCGCGGTGATCGACGCGGCGCTGGACAACTATCAGACCGTGTACCGCACGCCCACCGATCTCGTGTACTGCATCGACGCCTCGGGCAGTATGGACGGCAACGGCGGCTGGAAGGGCGTGCAGCGGGCCGCTGATCTGCTGTTCGATCCCACCGAATCGAAGAAGTATCTGCTGCAGACCGGGCCCAAGGACCGCACCTCGGTACTGGTGTTCGACACCAATACGGTGTCGCAGCCCTGGACCGAGGGCAACAGCGCCGCGAGCCTGGGCGCGCTGCACAAAGCGATCGACAGCCGCAGTCCCAGTGGCAATACCGGCATCTACAAGTGCCTGTCCACGGCGGCGCGGCAGTTCAGCGGGACGGCCGATCCGGCGCGCAAGCGACTGGTGATCCTGATGACCGACGGCGCGGACACCGAGGGCGGCAAAGGGCTCGACGAGATCGCGCGCACCGGTGTGCCGGTCGTGACCATCGGCTTCGGTGAGGGTGTGAAGGACGATGCGCTGCGGGATATCGCGCAGCGGACCGGCGGCTCCTACTTCACCTCCGACGATATGGTCATGGCGCTGCGCCAGGCCACCGGATACCGGTGAGGGGTGCGCTTGCCCAGTAATACCGCCGTCATCACGGCACTGGTCGCGCTGGTCATCGCATTCCTCGGGTTGTACGCCGTGCTCGGATCGGCGGGCGGCGCGGCACTGGTGGCGGTGGGCGTGGCGGTGCTGGCAGGCGTTGCGGGACAGTCATTTTCGAAGGCGAGCGGGCGACGGCAGCTGACCCGTTCGGTGCAGGACCGCAATCAGCGGGTCGCGCAGCTGGCCGCCAGGGTCGGCGACGGCGAGACCCGGGCTTCGCTGCTGCGGGCCTGCGAGCGCATACCGGTTCTGCTGGAGCGCACCGAAAAGCACGATCCCGCAAGCCTTTCCATGACCTCGGGCAAACTGCTCGACTATCTCGCCAGCGTCGAATCCGTGCTGGACCGCTACCTGGAGATCCAGGCGCATCCGGCGGCCTTCCACAATGCCGACGCCCTGCTGACACACAGCGCCCGGGTGCTGGCCGTTTTCGAAACCTTCGCCGTGCACAGCGCCGACCAGGTCGGCCAGCAGGATATGGAGCGCTTCTTCACCGCGCTGGCGCACCTCGAACTTCTCAATCCCCCTGGGCTTCCCCGCAGCGAGGACCGATGAACAAATCTCGACTTCCCGTTCTGATCGCCGTCGCGGTGGCCGTGGTGGCCATTGCCGTGGGCGTCGTGGTGATCCGCGACAGCAACAAGGCTCCTGCCGCCGCCACCCGGCTCACTTGCCTGGGTGGATCCGAAAAGTCGTCGCTCATGGCTGATTCCGAGATTCAGGGCATCCTGCGCGACAAGTACTCCCTCGAGGTGAACTTCGACAAGCGCGGCTCCTACGACCTGGTGCAGATCCCCACCGATCAGCTGCGCTCCCAAAAGGTCGACTGCCTGTGGCCGTCGTCCGCCAGCGCCCGCAGTGTCTTCGAGAGCACCCACAACACCGACGACTTCCCCGGCTACCGCGCCGAATCCGTCCTCGAATCCCCCGAGGTGATCTACGCGGGCACTGCCGCCACCGATGCCCTGCTCCGCGCGGGCATCGTCGTTCAGCGCGAGAACTCCTACTACATAGTCGATTTCAAACGCCTGCTGCTGGACTACGTGCTCCCCAAACAAAAATGGGAATCCCTGAACGCCCAGAACCTGGCCGGCCCCATCCGCATCACCAGCACCGACCCGAAGTCCTCCAATTCCGGATTCACCCTGGCCCAACTGGAACTCACCATCGTCGCCTCCTCCGACGTCTACCAGCCGCCCACCGTCACCGAGGCCAAGACGGGCCTCCCGACAGTGCGCGGCCTCTACGACGCCCAGGGCCTGCAACCCGACAGCTCCGACGGCGGCTTCCGCGAATGGCTCATCCAGGGCGCCTCCACCCTCTACGCCGGCTACGAGAACCAGATCCTGCAGCAGCTCACCGCCTACCAGGACAACCCCTCGGCCACCGAGGCCCTGCTCAACGGCACCCGCCTGCTCTACCCCGACCCCACCATCTTCAACAGCAACCCGATCCTGACTCTCACCCAGGCGGCGCAACCCCTGATCACCGCCCTCCAGGACCCCGAGATCCAGCAAATCGCCTGGAAGCGTTACGGTTTCCGCTCCGCCACCCAGCTCGGCTCCGCCAATGCCGCCGACTTCCCGCGGATCCCCCTCGCCATGCAGCCCCGCAACACCACTCCCCCGCGAGCAGATGTCACCCTGCTCCTCCTGGCCTGCATCCGCGACAACGTCTGCAGCTGAAACGAGAAGGGCCCGCCCGGAATCCGGACGGGCCCTCTCGAGATCTACGAAACCTCAGGCGGTTTCGGTGATCGGGCGGTCGACCCAGCTCATCAGGCCGCGCAGCTTGGCGCCGGTGACCTCGATGGGGTGCTCGGCGTTCTGCTTGCGCAGGCCCTCGAGCTCCTTGTTGCCGCCTTCGACGTTGGCGACGAGGCGCTTGACGAAGGTGCCGTCCTGGATGTCCTTGAGGATGGCTTCCATGCGCTTCTTGGTGTCGGCGTCGATGACGCGCGGGCCCGACAGGTAGCCGCCGAATTCGGCGGTGTCGGAGACCGAGTAGTTCATGCGGGCGATGCCGCCCTCGTACATGAGGTCGACGATCAGCTTGAGCTCGTGCAGGACCTCGAAGTACGCCATTTCGGGGGCGTAGCCGGCCTCGACCATGACCTCGAAGCCGGTCTTGACCAGTTCCTCGGTGCCGCCGCAGAGCACGGCCTGCTCACCGAAGAGGTCGGTCTCGGTCTCTTCCTTGAAGGTGGTCTTGATGACGCCGGCGCGGGTGCCGCCGATGGCCTTCGCGTAGGACAGGGCCAGGGCCTGGCCGTTGCCGGTCGGGTCCTGGTCGACGGCGATCAGGGCCGGGACGCCCTTGCCGTCGACGAACTGGCGGCGCACCAGGTGGCCGGGGCCCTTCGGGGCGACCATGGCGACGGTGACGTTGGCCGGAGCCTTGATCAGACCGAAGTGGATGTTCAGGCCGTGGCCGAAGAACAGCGCGTCGCCGTCCTTGAGGGAGGGCTCGATGTCATTGGTGAAGATCGACGCCTGGGCGGTGTCGGGGGCCAGCACCATGATCACGTCGGCCCACTCGGCGACCTCGGCGGGGGTGCCGACGGTCAGACCGGCCTCTTCGGCCTTCGGGCGGGACTTCGAACCCTCGGCGAGACCGACACGCACGTCGACGCCGGAGTCGCGCAGGCTCAGCGAGTGGGCGTGGCCCTGGCTGCCGTAGCCGATGACCGCGACCTTCTTGCCCTGGATGATCGACAGGTCGGCGTCATCGTCGTAGAACATCTCGACTGCCACTTTGGGTTCTCCTTCTGGATTCTGTGTTTAAAGCATTGGTCCCGGCTGAAAGCATGCCGGGTGGTCTTGCGGATGGCCGCAGGCGCGGCCGGTTACTAGCGAGTCGCGGTGATGGACTTCGGCCCACGGCCGACAGCGACCACACCGGACTGGACGATCTCGCGGATGCCGTACGGCTCCAGCATGCGAAGCAGCGCATCGAGTTTCGAGCGGGTGCCGGTCGCCTCGACGGTCAGCGCGTCGGGTGAGACGTCGATGACCTTGGCGCGGAACAGGTTCACGGCTTCGATGACCTGGGTGCGGACCGACGCGTCGGCGCGCACCTTCACCAGGATGAGCTCGCGGGCCACCGAGGTCTCGGCGTCCTGTTCGACAATCTTGATCACGTTCACCAGCTTGTTCAGCTGCTTGGTGACCTGCTCGAGCGGCAGATCCTCGACCGTCACCACGATGGTCATACGCGAGATCTCCGGGATCTCGGTGCCACCGACGGCCAGGGACTCGATATTGAACCCGCGGCGGGAGAACAGCGACGCCACGCGCGCCAGCACGCCCGGCTTGTCCTCCACCAGCACGGAGAGGGTGTGGGTGGTGCTCATTCCTCGGTCCCCTTCTGGGCGCGCTCGTGCGACATGGCCTCGTGGATCACCGCGGGCTCGGACGCCGACTCGTCGTCGTCGAACAGCGGGCGGATGCCGCGCGCGGCCATGATCTCGTCGTTCGAGGTGCCGGCGGCGACCATCGGCCACACCTGCGCGTCCTTGCCGACGATGAAGTCGATCACGACGGGACGGTCGTTGATGGCCTGCGCCTCACGGATGGCGGCCTCGACGTCCTCTTCCTTCTCCACGCGGATACCGTGGCAGCCCAGGGCTTCCGCGAGCTTCACGAAATCCGGGATGCGCAGGGTGTGCGTGCCGAGGTCGGTGTTGGAGTAACGCTGTTCATAGAACAGCGTCTGCCACTGCCGCACCATGCCCAGGTTGCCGTTGTTGATGAGCGCGACCTTGATCGGCACGCCCTCCACGGCACAGGTGGCCAGTTCCTGATTGGTCATCTGGAAGCAGCCGTCACCGTCGACCGCCCAGACCTCGCGGTCCGGTGCGCCCATCTTGGCGCCCATGGCGGCGGGCACGGCGTAGCCCATGGTGCCCAGGCCACCGGAGTTCAGCCAGGTGCGCGGCTTCTCGTACTTGATGAACTGCGCGGCCCACATCTGGTGCTGGCCGACGCCGGCGCAGTAGATGGCGTCCGGACCGGCGAGCTGACCCAGCTTCTCGATCACGAACTCGGGCGAGAGCGAACCGTCCGACGGCGGGGTGTAGCCCAGCGGGTACGCGTCGCGCACGCCGGACAGGTAGCCCCACCACTCGGTGAGATCCAGCAGCGGTGCGGGAGCGGAGCCCGCGGAGCTCCCCGAAGACACAGCGCCGGTGGCCGGATCGGCCTTCAGCGTCTCGATGAGCTCGGCGATGACCTCACGGCAGTCGCCCACGATCGGGACGTCCGCGTGCCGGTTCTTGCCGATCTCGGCCGGGTCGATATCGGCGTGGATGACCTTGGCGTTGGGCGCGAAGGAATCCAGCTGACCGGTGACGCGGTCGTCGAACCGCGCGCCCAGGGTGATCAGCAGATCCGACTTCTGCAGGGCCGCAACGGCTCCCACGGTGCCGTGCATACCCGGCATACCCATGTTGAGGGTGTGCGAGTCGGGGAACGCGCCGCGCGCCATCAGGGTGGTGACCACCGGGATGCCGGTCAGCTCGGCCAGTTCGAGGAGTTCCTTGGAGGCGTCGGCCTTGATGACGCCGCCGCCCACGTACAGCACGGGGGCCTTGGCGTCGAGGATCATGCGGGCGGCCTCGCGCACCTGCTTGCCGTGCGGCTTGGTGACCGGACGGTAGCCGGGCAGTCGCATCTCCGGCGGCCAGGAGAAGGTGGTCTGCGCCTGCAGCACATCCTTCGGGATGTCCACGAGCACCGCGCCGGGGCGGCCGGTGGAGGCCAGGTGGAAGGCCTCGGCCAGCATGCGCGGGATGTCGATCGGGTCGGTGACCAGGAAGTTGTGCTTGGTGCACGCCATGGTGATGCCGGAGATATCGGCTTCCTGGAAGGCGTCGGTGCCGATCAGCGAGCGGCCGACCTGGCCGGTGATGGCCACCAGCGGCACCGAGTCCATCTGGGCGTCGGCGATCGGGGTCACCAGGTTGGTCGCGCCGGGGCCGGAGGTGGCCATGCAGACGCCGACCTTGCCGGTGGCCTGCGCGTAGCCGGTGGCGGCGTGGCCGCCGCCCTGCTCGTGGCGCACCAGCACGTGGCGGACCTTGGTGGAGTCGAACAGCGGGTCGTAGACGGGAAGGATCGCACCGCCCGGAATACCGAATACCGTGTCGACGCCGAGCTCCTCGAGGGAGCGGACAACAGACTGCGCGCCGGTGACCCGCTCGGGCGGGACCTGGCGACGATTCGGGGTTGCGGCCGGAGCCGCGGCCGGGGCCGAAGGCGCCGGCTTGCGGGCCGAGGGCCCGGGCCGTGCGGTAGGTGCGCTCACCGTCTTGGTTCCTTACTGCTTAGTCGTTCGAGTCCACGGGACTTGCCTGAACACAAAAAAGCCCTCGACAGCCTTGGCTGTTCGAGGGTGGCGCGTCGCAGTTGCGAGCTGACGTAATGACCTACAGTCGTCGGCTCAGCGCTGGACGCGCCGGCCGATTACGAGCAACTCGTTTCGATTCACGCGCATGACGGTAAGCGCGCGCGAGTCGTTCAGTCAAACAGCTGACCTACGGCGTCTCATTATGTGAGACAGAGCGGTTGTTCGGGTTCGTTCAACACAATGCGAGGATGGGGGTGTGTCGTCATCGCATCAGTCCGTGCCACCAGCACGATCGTCCCATACGCCCGACAATGGATCGGACACGGGTCATGTGATCCGCATTCCCCGGCTGGCCCATCTCGGCGTCTTCCTGCTGCTGTTCTCCGTCGCCTTCCCCTTCTTCGGAGCGCCCGAAGTCCTATGGGTGTTGTTCGCCATACCCCTGGCCCTCGTGGTGTGGGTCGAGCGCACCCGGACCACGGTCTCCGACAAGGGCATCGACACCCAGACCATGTTCAAGACCCGGCATATCGACTGGTCACAGGTGAAGGGCCTGCAGATCCCCAAGCGCGGCTACCTCAAACTCCACCTCACCGACGAGACCGATGCCACCCTCCCCGCAGTCGGCTTCGACCGCCTCGGCGAACTCGTCGTAGCCTCCAACGGCCGCATCCCCGACCCGTTCGTGGAGCCGGAGGAAGAGGACGCGGACGCCGGGGAAGAAGAGTCGCAGGAGTAACGTTAGAGGCCCGCCGAGCACCTTCGGCGCAGTCGCCGAACAGCCCCCTGCGACGAGAAATCCGAGGATTCGAACCCATGCCACCGCTTCGCTCACGAACCACGACAGCCGGACGCAATGCCGCGGGCGCTCGCGCGCTCTGGCGGGCCACCGGCCTGACCGACTCCGACTTCGGTAAGCCGATCGTCGCCATCGCGAACTCGTATACGCAGTTCGTGCCGGGCCATGTGCATCTGAAGGACGTCGGCGAGATCGTGGCCGAGGCGGTCCGGGCGGCCGGCGGCGTACCGCGCGAATTCCACACCATCGCGGTTGATGACGGCATCGCGATGGGGCACGGGGGCATGCTGTACTCGCTGCCTTCGCGCGAGATCATCGCCGATTCGGTGGAGTACATGGCCAACGCGCACACCGCTGACGCGCTGGTGTGTATCTCGAACTGCGACAAGATCACCCCCGGCATGCTGAACGCGGCCATGCGGCTGAACATCCCCGCGGTGTTCGTGTCCGGTGGGCCGATGGAGGCCGGTAAGGCCGTGGTCGTGGGCGGTGTGGCGCAGGCCCCGACCGACCTGATCACCGCCATCTCCGCGAGCGCCTCGCCGCACGTGACCGACGACGGGCTCACCGAGGTCGAGCGGTCGGCGTGCCCGACCTGTGGTTCCTGCTCCGGCATGTTCACCGCCAATTCGATGAACTGCCTCACCGAGGCGCTGGGTCTGTCGTTGCCGGGCAACGGCTCGACGCTGGCCACGCATGCCGCGCGGCGGGCGCTGTTCGAGAAGGCCGGTCGCGTGATCGTGGATATCGCCAACCGGTGGTACCGCGACGACGACGCCTCGGTGCTGCCGCGGAATGTGGCCAATGTCAAGGCCTTCCACAACGCCATGGCCCTCGATGTGGCCATGGGCGGTTCCACCAACACCGTGCTGCACACTCTGGCCGCCGCGCAGGAGGGTGAGATCGACTTCGATCTGCAGAGCATCGACGAGATCTCGCGCCGCGTGCCGTGCCTGTCCAAGGTGTCGCCGAACTCCGACTACCACATGGAGGACGTGCACCGCGCCGGCGGCATCCCGGCCATCCTCGGCGAGCTGCGCCGCGGCGGGCTGCTGGAGACCGACGTCACCACCGTGCACACCAAGTCCTTCGACGACTGGCTCGACGACTGGGACATCCGCGGCGGCAAGGCCACCGAGGAGGCCCTCGAGCTGTTCCATGCCGCGCCGGGCGGCGTGCGCACCACCGTGCCGTTCTCGACCGAGAACCGCTGGAGCTCGCTGGACACCGATCAGGAGGGCGGCTGCATCCGCGATGTGCCGCACGCCTACACCGTCGAGGGCGGCCTGTGCGTGCTGCGCGGCAATATCGCCCCGGACGGCGCGATCCTGAAGACCGCGGGCATCGACGAGGACCTGTTCACCTTCGAGGGCCCGGCCGTGGTGGTCGAATCCCAGGAGGCGGCGGTGTCGGCCATCCTCGGCAAGCAGATCAAGCCCGGCGATGTGGTGGTCGTGCGCTACGAGGGTCCGTCGGGCGGCCCGGGCATGCAGGAGATGCTGCACCCCACCGCGTTCCTGAAGGGCGCGGGCCTGGGCAAGGAGTGCGCGCTCATCACCGACGGCCGGTTCTCCGGCGGCACATCGGGCCTGTCCATCGGGCATATCTCGCCCGAGGCGGCCAGCGGCGGCACCATCGGTTTGATCGAGAACGGTGACCGCATTCGCATCGACGTGCACACCCGTGCGCTCGAATTGCTGGTCCCCGAAGAAGTTCTCGCCGAGCGGCGCGCGAAAATGGAAGCGTCCGAACGGCCTTGGCAGCCCGTCGATCGCGTGCGGCCCGTCACCACGGCGCTGCGCGCGTATGCCGCGCTGGCGACCTCGGCCGACAAGGGTGCAGTGCGGCGCGTGCCGTAGATCGAGAAAGTTGGGTTGTGACAATCGAATACATCGGCAAAGCCGACACCATGCTGGCGGAGTACTCGGCGATGCTGGAGCGTAGCGACGCACGCAACGCGCACGCCAAGATCCTGCTGGCCGAGGCCGAGGAGCTCGCCGCCGAATCCAGGGAACTGGAATCGGCCGAGTTCATGGCGGCCCCGGAGGACGCGGCGGCCATCAGCGCCCACCGCGCGGTGCTGGCGCAGCAGATCGACGCGAAGTCCGGCGAGGTGCTGCGGCTGCACCAGGAGACCTACGACGAGTGGCAGCGGTTCACGACCGCCTCCTGGTGAGTTGGTGACAACATGAGTGGCCCGGGTGATCTGACGATCACCCGGGCCGCTTCGTAGCTGGAGGTAGGACGGCCGATGGCTCTGCGCTGAAATCGCCGAGGCGGATCAGAAGGGGCCGACGCCGGTCAGTGGGTTGCCGCCGTGCAGGTAGATGTAGGTGACGATCGCGGCGGCGATGGCGGCGATCAGGGCGGCGATCGAGCCGAGGAAGGGCCTGGTGGCCCAGCCGCGGTTGCGGTCCAGGGAGAGGCGGCCGGGGCCGGTCAGGATGAGAACCGCGGCGATGCCCGCGAGGACCGACTCCAGTTCGAGGGAGTTCTCCTTGGCCTTGTACTGGAAGCCGGAGATCATGCCCTGCTTCCACATCCAGGCGTCGAGGATGACCGCCAGGCAGGCGCCGGCCGCCAGCGGGGTGGCCAGGCCGAGCACGACGAGGATGCCGCCGCCGAGTTCGCCGACGATGAGCAGCGCCGCGGAGATTTCGGGCTGTTTCCACCCGCCGTTCTCCATCATGGCCTTGGTGCCGTCCAGCCCCGGGCCGTGGAACCAGCCGGTGAGCTTCTGCAGGCCGTGGTAGATGAAGGTGCCGCCGATGATCAAGCGCAGCAACAGGAGTCCGAGGTCCAGGGTGCCGCGCCGGTCGTCGCCGCGGCGGCGCAGGCGGCCGGTGGGTTCGGTGGTGGCGGGCGGGGCCGCGGGGATGCTGGCGAAGGAGTACGTCGCGGCGGCGGCCTCGGCGGCGGGGGTCGCGCTCTGCTGGGCCGCGCCCGGAATGGAGTTCTTCAGCTCGGAGTACAGCGGCACGTCCGGATCCAGGCCCAGTTCCTCGTCGGTGCGGGGCGGTTCCTTGGTGAGCTGTGGTTCCTTGATGAGCTGCGGCGCGGTATCCGCGGTCGCGGTGTCGAACTTCGCGGTGTCGACGGCGGTGTTGATGTCGGCGGCGGCGAATTGCTCGGTGGGCGAGTCGAAGGGACTGCGCACCGGTTCGCCCGCTGGGCCGCCCACGGGAGCCGACTCGGGCGATGCGGGCGCATCGCTGCCCGTCGCGTCGGCGGACGGTTCGTTCGGCTTCTGTGTCACGTGGCAAACACTAGGTGCCCCGGGCGTCCGGCACACGACAGTTGGCTGGCGTGTCCACTGTCCGATTCGTGACGAGATGTCCTTCCGAGTCGTGATGCGTGGTTCCCGGCCGATTCCTCACGACATGGCGCGCTGTGCGACCCCGTCCGAGCATGCGCGGCGGGTTTTCCGTAACGTCTGAGCCATGAGTTCGTTCCGAGGCCGAACCGGGGTGCGCGCGGGGACGGTCAGCCTCAGCCTGCTGATCGCCGCGACCGTGCTGGTGACCGGCTGCGCCCGCTTCGACGATTCGGCGTCCGGTCCCTTCACGACCGAACCCACCTGGAAGGACGCGGATTTCGGTCCGGAGAAGCGGCCGTCGACCACCACGGCCAAGCCGGAGGGGCCGTGCATCGACCAGTCCGAGGGCGTGGTCGCCACCTGCCTGGACGTGACCTCGGGCGTGGTCGGGCTGCCGGACGGGACGACCGGTCTGGTGGCCGAGCAGAAGACCGGCGGCATCTTCAAGATCGACACCCAGGATCCGACGCCCATGCCGCCCGCGCATGTCGCGCCGAAGATCGCGCAGCTGGACGTGGACGGCTCCGGTGACGGCGGGCTCGAGGACATCACCCTCTCGCCCACCTACTCCGAGGACGGGCTGATCTACGCCTACCTCACCACGCCCAGCGACAATCGCGTGGTGCGCATCGGCGAGGACGGCGCGGCCAAGCCGGTGCTGACCGGAATCCCCAAGGGCGGCACCGGGAATCACGGCGCCATCGAATTCATCTCCGAGACCGAGATGCTGGTGCTCACCGGCGACGCCGGGGATGCGGGCGGCGCCGCGAATCCGGGGTCGCTGGCGGGCAAGCTGCTGCGGGTCACGCTGTCCCCGGGCGCGCCCACGCAGACCGAGGTCGTCACCTCCGGCATCGCGACCGCCGGGGATGTCTGCATCGGCCCCGGCGGCACGATCTGGGTCACCGACCGCACCCCCGTCGAGGACCGGCTGCGCCGCGTCACCCCGGAGGGCGCGCTCGTCACCGGCTGGACCTGGACCGACCACCCCGGCGTCTCCGGCTGTGTGGCCGGGGCCGACACGGTCTCGGTGGCCATGACCGAGGCCAAGGGCCTGGCCATCGCCGCCGCCGACAAGGACACCCACGCCATCACCGTGGTGCCGAGCCTGCAGTATCAGAACATGTGGGGCCGCCTCAACGGCGCGTCGCCCGGCCCGAGCGGTTCCATCTGGCTGGCGACCATCAACAAGGCCCCCGGCGGCGAGCCCGGCCCCAACGACGACCGCGTCATCCTGGTCGCGCCGTCCGCGCAGAGCGGCAGCGGACCGGACTAGACGAATCAGGCCGCCCCTACGAAAGGGGCGGCCTGAGAGGTTGCACCGCGCGGGCTATGCCTCGCGCGGGCCGATCGGCAGCTGCAGCTCCACGACCCACTCGTCGGAGTCGTGCTCCGGCGGGCAGTGCAGGTACACCTCGCGGATGGGACAGGTTACGGCGTAACCGTTTTCGTCCGCCCACCGTCCGAGCACATCGAAGGCCGGGCCGAGATCGGCGAGCGGCCCGCGGTGCACCATGGTCGCGGCCCGCGGGATGCCCGCAAGCTCCACGACCTCGAAAAGACTTGCGGGCGAAGCGGTTCCGGATACCTGAAGCGCGGCGTGACAGCGCACCCGGTCGCCCAGATCCTCGTAGTAGGCGATGGAGGGCTCGTGCACCACGAGCCCCGATTCCGGCACCAGCTTGTCCAGCCGCTCGAACAGCTCGGTGAGCACCGGCCCGATCGCCTCGTCACCGAAATCGGCTGCGAAATCCGATAATTCAGCCACCCGAGTGGCTTCGACGGATTTGACGATGATCTCGTTGTCGGGCATGACACCCTCCTTCTCGATACGTCGGAGCCTCGCCTCCACGCCGGCCAGCCGCGCATTGTCGGCGGCAAGCTGATTGGCCAGCTGAGCCCTGCGCAACTGCAGCATCCCGCGCATCTGATCGACGGTGAGCCGATCATCCAGCAGCGCCGCGACCTGCTGCAGGGTGAACCCCAGATCCTTCAGCGCGACAATACGATTCAATCGAGCCAGCTGATCCGCCGAGTAGAAGCGGTACCCCGTCGATGGATCCACCTCGACGGGCGTCAACAGCCCGATCTGGTCGTAATGCCGCAGCATCCGCACCGACACCCGGCCGAACCTGGCGAAGTCTCCGATACCAAACATGGCTTACCCGCCTCTCCGTGCCTTCAGCGCCCGGCCAAGTGCCGCCGAGGCCATGTACGCGTGCCGCCGGTTGGGTACCGATCCGAACCTGGCGAAGTCTCCGATAGTGAATGTGACTTCTCCAGGTTCGAGCCTGACACGGTGTGAGAGTCAAGCTCCCGCGGTCAGCCCTCCACGCCGCAGGCGGCGAGCACGAGTTCGCGGACGCGGGCGGCGTCGGCCTGACCGCGGGTGGCCTTCATGACGTCGCCGACGACCTTGCCGGCGGCCTGGACCTTGCCGGAGCGGATCTTCTCGGCGATGTCCGGGTTGGCGGCGAGAGCCTTCTCGACCTCGGTCTGCAGGGCGGAGTCGTCGGAGACCATGCCCAGGCCCTTGGCTTCGACGATCTGCGCGGGCTCGCCCTCACCGGCGAGGACGAAGTCGACGACCTGCTTGGCGACCTTGTTGTTGATGGTCTTGGCCTCGACCAGGGC
This sequence comes from Nocardia acididurans, assembly GCF_016741815.1. GTDB lineage: Bacteria > Actinomycetota > Actinomycetes > Mycobacteriales > Mycobacteriaceae > Nocardia > Nocardia acididurans. The sequence continues at coordinate 150,095 of NZ_JAERRJ010000015.1, read as the reverse complement.
GGCCACCTCGGCGACCTGCTTGGGGGTGATGGCGAGGTCCTCGAGGGCGACGCCGCGGTCCTTGGCCTTCTCGGTGAGGGAGTTGACCCACCAGGAGCGGGCGGCGTCCACCGACGCGCCCGCGTCCACGGTCGCGATGATCAGATCGAGCGCACCGGCGTTGACCAGGTCGCGGAAGACCTCGTCGGACAGACCCCAGTCGGCCTGGATGCGGGCGCGGCGCAGCCACGGGTACTCGGGGATGGTGGCGCGCAGCGATTCGACCCAGGCGGCGTCGGGCGCGATGGGCTCGAGGTCGGGCTCGGGGAAGTAGCGGTAGTCCTCGGCGGTCTCCTTGGGACGCCCGGCCGAGGTGGTGCCGTCGGTCTCGTGGAAGTGGCGGGTCTCCATGAGGATCTCGCCGCCCGCGGCCAGCACGGCGGCCTGCCGCCGCATCTCGTAGCGCACCGCGACCTCGACGCTGCGCAGCGAGTTCACGTTCTTGGTCTCGGTGCGGGTGCCGAATTCCTTTGCGCCGATGGGCATCAGCGACACGTTGGCATCACACCGCAGCGACCCCTGCTCCATCTTCACATCGGAGACGTCGAGCGACTTGAGCACCTCACGCAGCGCGGTCACATAGGCGCGCGCCACCTCGGGCGCCCGCTCCCCCGCCCCGGTGACGGGCTTGGTGACGATCTCGATCAGCGGCACGCCCGCCCGGTTGTAGTCGAGCAGCGAGTGCGAGGCACCGTGAATACGCCCGGTCGACCCGCCGACGTGCAGCGACTTCCCGGTGTCCTCCTCCATGTGCGCCCGCTCGATATCCACCCGGAAGATCGAGCCGTCGTCGAGCACCACATCCAGGTACCCGTCGGTCGCGATCGGCTCGTCGTACTGGCTGATCTGGTAGTTCTTCGGCTGATCCGGGTAGAAGTAGTTCTTCCGCGCGAACCGCCCCCACGGCGTGATCGAGCAGTTCAGCGCCAGCCCGATCCGGATGGCCGACTCCACCGCCTTCTCGTTCACCACCGGCAGCGACCCCGGCAGGCCGAGGCACACCGGGCACACCTGCGTATTCGGCTCGGCCCCGAATTCGGTCGGGCAGCCACAGAACATCTTCGTGGCGGTGCCCAGCTCGACATGCACCTCCATGCCAAGTACCGGCTCGTACCGGCTGATGACGTCGGAGTAGTCCATCAAGTCGACCGTGGGTGCGCTCATGCGCTCCATCCTATGTAAGGCGTTCACGTGCGCCGAAACCACGGTCAGTCGACGGCCAGGGCCTCCACGATGGGCAGGCGAGCAGCACGGATGGCGGGTGGGATGGAGCCGAGGAGGGACAGGAGCAGGGCTACGGCGGCGTAGACGAGCAGGAGGGGGCCGGGCTCGTAGTGCACGTCGACGCCCACGGCATTGCCCAGGGCGAGGGTTGCCAGGTAATGCACGGCCGCGCCGACGGCCAGGCCCAGGGCCGCGCCGATCAGGCCGATGCCTGCCGCCTCGGCCAGGACGGTGCGGAGCAGGAAACGGCGGCTGGTGCCCATGGCCCGCAGGACGCCGAGTTCGCGGCGGCGTTCCAGGACCGAGAGCATGAGGGTGTTGAGCAGGGCCACGGTGGCGACTATGACGACGATCCAGAGGATGGCGCTGCTGATGGAGGTGCCCTGCTGGACGCTGCCGGAGATGAGAGCGACGGTGGCGGGGCCGGTTTCGACGTGGATATCGGCGGGGACCACCGCGCGCAGGGCCGCGAAGACCTGGTCTTTGTCCGCGCCGGGTTCGAAGTCGACGCCGAGGATGGTTTCACCGGGGCGCTGATACCACTGCTGCATGACGTCGAAGTCCATGACGACCACGCCCGCGATGGCGGAGAAGTACGGGATCACCTGGAGGACTTCGACTGTCCGGACACCGGTCGGGGTGGGCAGGTCCAGGGTCGCGCCGGTCCCGACGCCGAGGGTGCGGGAGACGTCGCGGGAGATGACGACGCCGTCACCGGCGGCCATGCGGCGCAACGTTTCCTGGGTGAGGTCGGCGGTGGCGGCTTGACGGCCCACGCCGGCTTCGAAGGCCTGCAACATGACTCGGCCGCCGCCGACGGTCGCGAAGGCCATCTGGGCGGAGCCCGCGCCTTCCACGCCGGGAATGGCTTCGATCTTGGCCTTCAGGTCCGCGGGAAGCATGGGGCCGGTCGGGAACTGTTCCATACTGGCCGGGCTGACGAACGCCGAGGTGACGCCCATTTCCTCGAAGGTGGCCTGGGCGGAGTCGACCATGTTGCGGGTGGCGTTGCCCATGGCGACCACGGCGGTGACGCCGATCATGACGGTCATGGCGGTGGCCCACACGCGGCGCGGGGCGCGTTCGACGGTGGTCGCGCCGAGTGCGCCGGGTGCGCCGAAAATCCTTGCCACAGCCGCGATTCCGCGCACGATCGGGCCGGTGAGGGCGAAGCACAGCACTACCGCACCGACAATCGAGGTGGAGATTCCGGCCAGCGAGTAGATGCCCCGGTCGGAGGTGGCGATGAGGACCGCGGCCACGATCAGCGTCACGCCGAGCGCGCCGGCGATCCAGCGCACGGCCGGTTTCATGGCGTCCGCGCCGGAGGCTCCGATCGGCGCGAGCGCCTCGATGGGGGCGACCTTGTACACCGCGCGGGCGGCCAGTGCGGAGGCGGCGACGCTGGCGAGCACGCAGGCGGCCACCGCGACCGGCACCGCGTAGCCGGGCACGATGTACTCGGTGCGCGCCTCCACCGATTGCACGATGGCGGCGGGTAGTCGTTCGATGGCGCCGCGGCCCATGATCATGCCGAGCGCCGAGCCGAGCAGGCCGCCGAGCAATCCGAGCAGCGCGGCCTCGGCGAGCAGATCACGCACCATCGGGGTGCGTCGGCCGCCGATGGCGCGCAGCAGCGACAGTGTCGGACGACGTTGTGCCACAGCCATACTCATGGCGTTGTAGATCAGGAAAGCGGACACGATGAGCGCGGCGGCCGAGGAGGCCAGCGTGGAGTAGCGCACCAGCGAGACCGCGCCGCCGCCCGCCTGCGCCCCGCGCAGGCTCGGATCGGCGACCACGGCGCGTCCGGCGACGGCCTCGGTGAGCGCGGAACGCAGTTGCGCCACATCGGTATTCGCGGCGGGCACGATCTGGATGGAGTCCAGCCGCCCGGCCCGCCCGGTGATCTTCTGCGCGGTCGGCAGGGCGGCGATCACCAGGTGCCCGCCGTTGACCCGTTTGATGGTGTCGTCGTCGAGCACGCCCGCGACGGTGGCGGTGATTCCGCCGAGCTGGAACTGCTCACCCTCCTGATAGCCCATCACCGAGCCGACCAGAACACCGTTGGGCGTCAACAGTTTCGTGGCCTGATCGCGCAGGGATCCGTCCAGGTCGCTGCCCAGCGCCGAGACGCTGGTGTCGGCTCCGATGAGCAGCGCCCGGTCGGCGTCCGCGCCGATGGACTGCCGCAGCATCGGCACCGCCGCCTCGACGCCCGCCACCTTCTTGATGTCGCCCAGCAGCGCGGAGTCGAATCCGGCGTCGGTGATGCCGCTGATCTCGAGTTCGGCCTTGCCGCCGAGGGAGTTGGTGAGCCGGTCCACCGAGCCGGTGATGGATCCGGAGATGCTGAACACCGACACCAGCAGGGCGGCGGAGATGGCCATGACGGCCATGGACATGAGGGTGCGGCCGCGGTGCGCGAGCAGTTCGCCGATATTGAACAGCCGCAGGCGATCCCAGCCCGCGCGGATCATGCGCGCACCCCGTCCGACACCGCGCCCTCGGCAGCGGCGGAATCCGCTGCGGTCTCGGCGTCCCTACCCGACTCCACCGGAACCCTGCGGACCTCACCGTTGTCGGTGCGCTCCACGCGCTCGTTGGAGCCGATCTGCCCGTCGCGCAGCGTGATCACGCGATCGCAGTACCGCACCGCCCCCATGTCGTGGGTGACCATGACGACCGAATTGCCCTGGCGCGTAATGTCTCCCAGCAGTTGCAGAATCGCCGCGCCGGTCTTGGAGTCCAGGTTGCCGGTGGGTTCGTCGGCGAGGATCAGCGGCGGATCCATGATGAGCGCCCGCGCCACCGCGACGCGCTGCATCTGCCCGCCCGACAGTTCGGCGGGCCGATGCTCGGCGCGGTCGGAAAGCCCCACCAGGTCCAGCAATTCGAGCGCGCGCGGCTTGGCCTTGCGCAGTCCGGTGCCGTCCAGCAGTTTGGGAATGGCCACGTTCTCCCAGGCCGACAGGGTCGGCAGCAGGTTGAAGAACTGGAAGACGAAACCGACCTGATGCCGCCGGAACTCGGATTGCCGGTCGTCGTCGAGACCACCGATTTCCTTGTCCCGGAAGCGAATCGACCCGAAGTCCGGAGAGTCGAGCGCGCCGAGCAGATGCAGCAGCGTGGATTTCCCCGATCCGGACGGCCCGATGATGGCGGTGAACTCGCCCGCCTCGATGCGCAGGCTGATGCCGTCCAGGGCGCGCACGGACTGCTCGCCGATCCGGTATTCCTTGGTGATGTCGGTCAGTTCCAGCATGGTCGTTCCCCTCGTTGATGTGCCGGATCAGCCGGCCATGGCGCGTGGTCGCGGCCGGCTGTAGATGCGGTCGGTGTCGTGGATGTCGAGGATCGCGCGCAGCGCCGGCTGTTCGGCGGCCAGCTCCTGATGCACTTCGATCATCGATTTGCCCTGTGCGAGTGCGTGATCCAGCTTCACGTTCAGGTGGTTCTCCCACCGGTAGCGCAAGGCCAGCAGCACGCCGTCGACGCCGCCGTAGAGCCGATCGAGCTCCGGCAGATCGTCGAACAGCTTGGGATCAGCGGGATTTCGGGCCGCCCGGTCCAGGACGGCGTGCAGGATATCGGTGCGAGCATGTAGGTCTGCCCAAGACATGGCCCCCAACCTTTCATAGCGTGCCCGGCCGGTTCGGTGCCGGACATCGTCCGATGCCCTCACGCTACGGTCGCGGCAACGGCCTGTCTTCGTGCCGTAGCACCGGCTGTTCCTCCTACCGTGGTAGGAGCGCCACCCCTGCCCCCGCACGATGTACCTCCTCGTGCCGCGCGATTACTCTTGCAGAGTGAACGTGACAAATGCCACCCCTCGGGCAGCCGGGCAGGCGTTGCGTGAGCTGCGCGAAGATATGCGCGGCAGCGGCGAGCGGCTGCGCCGCTTCCTGCGCAATCCGATCGCGGAGTGCCGGCGCAATATCGCGGAGATGCCGTACGACTATCCGGTGGCGGCGATCCTGCTGTTCGACGTCATGCTGCTGGCGGTGGCGATCGCCGGAACCCTGCAGCGCTACCCCTACTTCCCCAGTCCACTGCCGCTGCTGGCGCTGATCACGGCCTATGCGGTCGGACCGGTCTACATCATCTTCGGCTGGCTGATGCGGCCATGGGCCCTGGGCATCGCGACCACCGTGTCCGGAATCCTGTATCTGATACAGCCGGTGAATGTGGACGTCGCCCCGTTCGTGCTCATCGCGGGCGCCGGACAGCTCGCGGCCGTCGCGTCGTCGCGGGTCAGTCTGTCCTTCACCGCCGTGTTCGGGCTGGAACTGCTCTTCTTCCAATCGATCGGTCATCTCGAGGAGGGGGAGATCCTCATGTTCGTCCCCGCCCTGCTGTTCGGCTGGATGGTCGGCCGCATGATGCAGTACCAGCGCAAGGACCTCTATCAGGAGCGCGAGTCGCAGGAGATCCGCGCGACGCACGCCGCCGACGAGGAGCGCCGCCGCATCGCCCGCGAGGTGCACGACGTGATCGCGCATTCGCTGTCCATCACGCTGCTGCATGTGACGGCGGCCCGGCACGCCCTGCAGACCGATCGCGATGTGGACGAGGCCGTGGACGCGCTCGCCGATGCCGAACGACTGGGCCGCCAGGCCATGGCCGATATCCGGCGCACGGTCGGACTGCTGGATCAGCGGCCCTCCAAGCAGACGCCCGAACCCGGGCTCGACGATATCGGGGATCTGGTCGCGGATTTCGTGCGCGCCGGGATGGAGATCGACTACCGGATGGACGGCGACCGGGACCGCGTCACCGCGGCACTGGGTCTGGCCGTCTACCGGGTCAGCCAGGAGTCGCTGGCCAATATCGCCAAGCACGCGCCGGGCGCCAGCGCTCGGGTTCGAATCAAGTTGTGCGCCAAGGACATCACTGTATTGGTGACGAACACCCTGCCGACGGGGGTACTCACCCGGCCGGGCCGGGGTATGGGAATTTCGGGTATGCGCCAGCGGGTTACGCTGCTCGGCGGCACGCTGGTCGCCGGTCAGGGCGGTGACGGCTGGCGGGTGGAGGCACGAATTCCCGTGCACGGCAACACCAGCCAGGCCACCTGTATGGGCCAGGCGGCCGAGGAATCGGTGCGATCGATTGTGCAAACGGTGACCCGCAAATGGCAGGACGAGCGTCCGGGCCCCGGCGGGCAGATCCAGGAGGGTGTGTGACCGCGCAAGCCGACGACGAACTCGTCGACGTTCTGGTGGTGGACGATCAGGAGCTGGTCCGCGGCGGTCTGCGCCGAATCCTGCGCCGCAGAGACGGTTTCGTGGTGAGCGAATGCGCCGACGGCGACGAGGTGCCCGCCGCGCTGGCCGCGAACATGCCCGACGTGGTGCTGATGGATCTGCGCATGAAACGCATCGGCGGCATCGAGGCCACCCGCACCCTGCGCGCCCGCCCGGACGCGCCGCCGGTGCTGGTGCTCACCACCTTCGACGACGATCAACTGCTGTCGGGCGCATTGCGCGCGGGCGCAGCGGGTTTCATTCTCAAGGATTCCCCCGCCGAGGATCTGATCCGCGCGGTGCGCACGGTGGCGGCGGGCGGCTCCTGGCTGGATCCGTCGGTGACGCCGCGCGTGCTGTCGGCCTATCGGTCCGCGCGCCCGCCCGCCCCGGCCGACTCCCGCCTGCCCGAGCTGACCACGCGCGAGCTCGAGGTACTCGAGCTCATCGGCCGCGGCCGCCTCAACGGCGAGATCGCGCAGGCGCTGGGCATCTCCGAGGTGACCGTGAAAAGCCACGTCGGCCACATCTTCGGAAAGCTCGGGTTACGTGATCGCGCCGCCGCGATCGTCTTCGCGTTTGACCACGGCGTTGTTGCACCGGGAGAATCCAATCTCTGAGGTGTGGGACGCAGTTCTTCGCAGCGCTGCCCACCCAGGAGTTGGAGGTTTGACGGGGTGGATGCACCGCCATCGCGGGCCGGGAGCAGGTTCGGGCCGTACGAGTTGCGCTCGCTGCTGGGCAGGGGCGGCATGGGGGAGGTCTACGAGGCGTACGACGCGTCGAAAGACCGTGTCGTCGCCCTGAAGCTGCTACCCGCCGAGCTGGCGCGCGATCCCTCCTATCAGGAGCGATTCCGCCGGGAGTCGCAGGCGGCCGCGCGGCTGGCCGAACCGCACATCATCCCGATCCACGACTGGGGCGAGATCGATGGCGTGCTCTACATCGATATGCGGCTGGTGCGCGGGCAGGATCTGCGCTCGCTGCTCGACGCGCAGGGTCCGATGGATCCGTTGCGCGCCATCGGGATCGTGGAGCAGATCGCGGCCGCGCTGGATGCCGCGCACTACTCGGGTCTCGTGCACCGGGATGTGAAACCCGCCAATATTCTTGTCACTGATGCAGATTTCGCATATCTGGCGGATTTCGGCATCGCGCGCACCGAGGGCGATACCGCCATCACCGTGACCGGGACGGCGGTCGGGTCCTACGCCTACATGGCTCCGGAGCGGTTCGACGCGGGTCCGGTCACCGGGCGCGCGGACCTCTACGCGCTGGCCTGTGTGCTGCACGAATGCGTCACGGGCAATAAGCCGTTCCCGGCACAGAACATGAGCGGGCTTATCCGCGCGCATCTTTCGGAGCCGCCGCCGCGGCCGAGTATGCAGCGCGGCGGAATTCCGATCGCACTCGACGCCATCGTGGCGCGGGCGATGGCCAAGGACCCCAACGCCCGCTTCTACACCGCCGGTGAGTTCGCCCGCGCCGCACGCACGGCCCTCACCGGCGGCCCGGTGACCGCACCGCCCACCGAGGTGATCCGGCCGGGCCGCACGGTACCGCCCATGCCGGGTACGCCAGGGCAGCAGCCGCTGCCGGGCGCGCCAGGGCAGCCGCCCCGGCCGGGTTCGGCGACGCAGCCGCCCCTGCCGGGTACGCACGGCGTCGGCAATACCGATCCGACTGTGCTGCAACCGAATACCGGAAACTATCCGCCGGTGACCACGACCGGGACCTTCCGGGCAGTCGCGCCGCAGGCCGATCCGGAGCCGTCCTCGGAGCTGCCGGTGATCCTGCCGACCGATCCGACCACGGTGCGGGTCAGCGATTTCCACTACACGCCGCTGCCGCAGTCGGCGCAGCCCGCGCAGCCGCAGCAGCCGATGTGGGGGCATGCGACCCCGCAGCAGGACTTCCCGTACGCGCCCGCGCCCGATCCCTCGCTGTATCCGACCTCGGAGCATCAGCGGGTGGATCCGGCTCCCCCGCCCGCCAGGCGGCCGCGCCGCAAGTCGATGGCGGGTCCGCTGGCCATCGGCGTGCTGGTGGTGGCGCTGGCCGCCATCGCCGGTGCGGTAGGTTGGCAAGTCCTCGCGCCCTCCGGCAACGAATCACCGAATACGACGGTGGCGCAGGACGATACGACGATCAAACTGCCACTGTCACAACCGAACACTACGACGCCCCCGGCGCAGACCACAGTCCAGCTGCCGGTGGGCGCTACGCCGTGTCCGGCGGTGTATCCGTCCACCAACGGTTTCACCGTCTCCGCGATCGGAAGTACTGTTACCAGTTGTCCTTTCGCGGAAGAAGTGCGCCGCGCCTATGCCGCCGCCAGTGGCGGGCAGCAGGGCGCGTCGGCGAGTGTTGTGGCGGTCAGCCCGGTCACCGGCCGGGCTTACACGATGAATTGCACTGCTGCAGGCAAATTGGTCACCTGCATCGGTGGTGAGAACGCGGTGGTGTATGTCTACTGACCCTATTCCGGCCTGTCGCAAGGCCATTGCTCGCGCTGTCACGGCGGCGACACTGCTCGCGGTCTCCGCGTGCGGTCTCGACTCCGGCGGTTCGGGCGCGCCCGCGGCGGATCCGAATGCGATCGTTCCGGTCGCGGAGGCCGGGCAGGGCATCTCCATGCTCGCACCCAACCTGCCCGAGCTGTTCGGTCTGCCGCAAACCGCAGGCATCGCAGCGGATTTCGCCGATCTGCAGGCCGGAATGGAGGGCCGGATCGGCCTGGCGTTCATGCCCGTCGGCGGCAGCGAGATCACCCAGCTGGGTGACTGGACCACCGGGATCGCCTGGTCCACCATCAAGGTGCCGCTGGCGCTGGCGGCACTGCGCCACGATCCGACGGGGATGCGCTCGCTCGCCGAGGCCGCCATCACCTATTCGGACAACGATGCGGCCCAGACGCTCTGGAACTCCCTGGGTTCGGACAACGAGGCCGCGGACGCGGTGCAGGAGATCCTGCACGAGGCCGGAGACGACACCACCGATATCGGCGGGCGGCACACGCACCTGGCACAGCTCGGCAACGACGATCTGATCGCCTTCGGCGCCACGGATTGGGCACTGTCCGACCAGGTTCGCTTCGCGGCCGCCCTGCCGTGCATGCCGCGCGCCAACTCGGTCATCTCGCTCATGAGCGAGATCACGCCCAGCCAGAGCTGGGGTCTGGGCCGGTTGTTCGGTACCGAGTTCAAGGGCGGCTGGGGACCCGACGACGACACCGGCTTCTACACCGTGCGCCAGTTCGGGCTGGTGCCGACGCTGGCCGGTCCGGTCGCGGTCGCGCTGGCGGCCGAGCCCGCCTCCGGTTCCTTCGAGGACGCCACCGACATGCTGGATCGCATGGCCCTGCTATTGGCCGATCATCTGCAGGACCTACGCGGCGGTATCTGCGACTGAACCCGCTGTCCCGCACGGATTTCGCGGCACATATCGGACAGCACCCGCGAAAAATGGCCATACGCACCGCGTTTGACCCCGACGCCGGAACCCATAACAATCCATGCGAATTGACGGGTTTCAGGTGTGTCCGCTAGGAACAGGGACTTACCGGCATCCGGGGACATTTGGAGGTAGACGGGGTGGACGCACCGTTTTCGCGGGCCGCTGCCCGGAGGCGACTAACACGCGCGGCCGCCTGCGGCGCGGTGGCGCTGCTGGTGGGCGCACTCGCCGGATGCGGTAGCCAGCCGCCCCTGGAACCGGACGCGCCCGCCGCCGCGGGCACCACCACCGGCGGCCCCGGCACCGTCGTCGCGCTGCCCGGCACGCTCGCCGGCGATTTCGTGAACGAGCTGCTGCCCACGCTGAACGGCGAGGTCGGCCTGGCCATGGTGGCGGTCGGCGGGGATCGCATCACGCCCTTCGGCAATTGGAGTACCGGCCCGGCCTGGTCGACCATCAAGGTGCCGCTGACACTGGCCGCGCTGCGGGAGAACTCGGGGTACACCGGATCGGCCAACTCCGCCATTACCAACTCCGACAATTCGGCCGCGGATATGCTCTGGCAGTCGCTCGGCACGCCCGATGTCGCGGCGCAGGCCGTGGAAGCGGTGCTGCGCGAGGGCGGGGACGCTGTCACCAAGGTGCCGTCCACCCGGACGCGCGCGGAGTATTCGCCCTTCGGGCAAGCCAATTGGTCGCTGTCGGATCAGCTGCGGTTCGCCTCGAAACTGCCGTGCCTGCCACAGGCGGATTCCGTCACCGGACTCATGGGCAAGATCAGCTACGGGCAGCGGTGGGGACTGGGGACCCTCGACGGCGCCGAGTTCAAGGGCGGCTGGGGTCCCGACATCAACGGCAAGTACCTGGTGCGCCAGTTCGGCCTGATTCCCGCACCGGGCGGACAGGTCGCCATCGCGATTGCCGCCCAGCCCTCTTCGGGCTCCTTCGACGAGGGCACCGTCATGCTCACCAAGGTGGCCACGCTGATCAGCGAACACCTCGACGAACTGCGCGGCGGCAGCTGCAACGGGTCGCACTGACAGGGCGACCCGGGACAACGGATCTCGTAAGGGCCGGGGACCCCGGAATCGGGCTGGCACCCGACCGCGGACATGCGTGCGGAACCGGCAACGGCGGGGAAACCGGGCGCTAATGTCACGGCTGGGCGGGACTGGCAAGATGGTGGCCATGCGTATCGGAGTTCTGACCGGAGGCGGGGACTGCCCAGGCCTGAATGCCGTGATCCGTGCCGTCGTTCGCACCGCGAACGGGCGCTGGGGGGACGCGATCGTCGGCTTCCAGGACGGCTGGCGCGGCCTACTCGAGGATCGCAAGATCCAGATCCTCAACAACGACCGCACCGACCGCCTGCTCACCAAGGGCGGCACCATGCTCGGCACCGCCCGCACCAACCCGGACGTGCTGCGCGAGGGGCTCCCCCGCATCAAGCAGACCCTCGACGACAACGGCATCGACGCCCTCATCCCGATCGGCGGCGAGGGCACGCTCACCGCGGCCAGCTGGCTCGCCGACGAAGGCGTGCCGGTGGTCGGCGTGCCGAAGACCATCGACAACGACATCGACTGCACCGACACCACTTTCGGCCACGACACCGCGGTCTCCATCGCCACCGAGGCCATCGACCGGCTGCACACCACCGCCGAATCGCATCAGCGCGTCATGCTGGTCGAGGTGATGGGCCGCCACGCCGGTTGGATCGCCATCAACTCCGGTATCGCCTCCGGCGCGCACCTGACCCTGGTGCCCGAGGTGCCCTTCGACGTGGACGAAGTCTGCGCCATGGTGAAACGCCGCTTCCAGCGCGGAGATTCGCACTTCATCTGCGTGGTCGCCGAAGGCGCGCACCCGGATCCGAAATCCATGACGCTGCGCGACGGCGGCATCGACGAATTCGGCCATGTCCGCTTCACCGGCGTCGCCCAGCAGCTCGCCCCCGAGATCGAACGGCGTATCGGCAAGGAGGTCCGTGTGACCGTCCTGGGCCACGTCCAGCGCGGCGGCACCCCGACCCCCTACGACCGAGTCCTGGCCACCCGCTTCGGAGTTCACGCCGCCGAGGCCGTGCACGCCGGGCAGTTCGGCCAGATGGTCGCCCTGCACGGCAACGACATCGCCCTGGTCCCGCTGTCGGAGGCCACCAAGCAATTGAAGCTGGTCCCCCAGGACCGCTACCGCGAGGCCGCCGCCTTCTTCGGCTGAGCCACAGTCACTGAGCCACACGGCAATTCGGGCTCCGCACCTCGGTGCGGGGCCCGAATTCCACTGCGCGGCAGCCCACTTCCCCGACGCGGTTCATCGCCGCGGCGCGAGGACCGGATCTTGCGGTGCGGCCGGGTGTCAGCGGCGCGCGTCGATGCTCGGCAGGTGTGAAAGGCCAACCAGCGCAAGGACTGTGTGGGCGAGGCTGTCCGGGGCGGCGATCAGGGTGAGGCGCTGCTGGTGGGCGGCCATCTGTTCGCGGAGATTGTGCAGGGCGCGCACGCCGACGCTGGCGAGCAGGGTGGCCTCGGTGAGATCGACGGTCAGGTCGAGGACGCCGCCGCGGCAGGCGGTGAGCATGCGGCGGGAGAACTCCTCGACGGTGGTGACATCGATCGGACCGCGCACCGACAGCAGCGGCTGGGTGGCGAGCGTATCGACCACGGTGGTGAAGACCGGGCGCTCACCGTTGGGCACCGGCACGGCGACGGTGTCGGAGGCCAGCATGGCCAGCCGGTGCAGGCGATGCCGCAGCGTCACCACCGTGCCCCGGGAGCCGCGCGGGTCGGCGGCATCCTGCGGCGGATGAGCCACCCGCAGTTCGTCGACGAGTTGCTCGACCACCACCAGGCCCAGCCCCCGGGAGGTGTCGACCGGATCCGGCTCCCGCCAGCGGCCCTGGTCGATCACCCGGACCTGGAGCACGCCATCCTCGAGCAGACCGGCCTCGACCCGCACCGGGCCCGGCCGCCCGGGGCGGTACGCGTGCTCGACGGCATTGGTCACCACCTCGTCGACGGCCAGCTCCAGGGTGGAGCGGGTGTCGTCCAGGACGCCGAATTCGTCCAGCCAGTCGGAGAATTCGTGCCGGGTCCGCGAGACGCCCGCGTAGCCGTCGTCCAGATCCACCACCAGCGCCGCGGCCGGAGCGGTCAGGCGCTGCGCCGCGAGGGTGGTGACATCGTCGTCGTAGCCGCGGCGGGTGAGCAGCTCCACGGTCAGCTGGCACACCCGCTCGGCCGGGGTCGGCGCGGCCCCACGCGGAAACACCCGGTTCGCCGCCGCGTCCGCGGCCACCTGCGCCAGCTCGGCCAAACCGTCGGACAGCGGGCGGCCCGGCCGCTCCACCAATCCATCGCTGTAGAGCAGCACCGTCTCCCCGACGGCCAAGGTGTCCGAGATCAGCAGCGGTTTGGCCCCCGCTCCGGCCCGCCCGCCCACGCCGGACGCGGCCCCCGTGCCGATGAGCCCGCCCACGCCCGACAGCGCGCCGAACCCGAAGCGGCTCTCCCCCTTGATTTTCGGGACGTACCCCAGCGGGCCGCGCACGCCGGGCCGCGCATCGGGCCCGAACCAGCTGTCCCACCGCGGTTTCGCGCCGAGACCGAGGGGGCCGTCGCCGGTGGGCTCCAGGAAGCGGGCAGCCCCGCCGGCGCCGACGATCAGCGGTGGCGGATGCCCGAGGGTCGCGTACCGGAAGCCGCCGCCGATCGGATCGAGGACCACCACCGCGAGGGTCGCCGCACGCAGGGCGGGGTCGGCGGCCGCGTACGAATCCGCCCGCGCCAGAGCGGTTTCCACGTCGGGGGCGCTGATCAGGGCTTCGTCGAGAACGGCGCGCAGCCGGCCCATGGCCGCCGATGCGGCCACCCCGTGGCCGACCACGTCGCCGACGATGAGGGCGACCCAGCCGTCGGGCAGGACGACGGCGTCGAACCAGTCCCCGCCCGCCGCCTGATCCCGCCCCGCGACGAGGTAGCGGGCGGCGATATGGGTGCCGGGCAGGATCGGAAGGCCCCGGGGCAGCAGGGCGTTCTGCAGTTCGGCCACGACATCGCGCACGGCCCGATAGCGCTGTTCGGCCTCCGCGGCGCGCCGTTGCTCGGCTTGGCGCTGCCGCACCCGCGCGGTGACGTCGATGGCGGCCACGAGCAGCCCGGTGATCTCGCCGCGCCCGGTCGATTTCGGCGTGACCATGAAGTCCACGAAGACTTCCTCGAGTATGCCGGTGCCCGAGCGATCCACCTGTACCCGCCACTCGCGCGCGGCCTCCGGCTCGCCTGTGGTGTAGACGCGGTCGAGCACGGCGAACACCTGCTGCCCCGCGGCTTCGGGCACCACTTCGCGGATCGGCCTGCCGAGAAGTTCGGTTCTGCCGGTCATCTTCCGGAAGGCCGCGTTGACCGCCGTGCACGTGTGGTCCGGCCCCTCGAGGCCGAACAGCATGAACGGCATGGCCTCGAAAACCTCGCGCACGACCCGCGCGTCCCCGATGCGCGAGGTCGGCGAGTCGTTGTCCGCGTGGCCGGCCACGCCGACCTCCTCACCTCGATTCAGAGCCCCCGCGCTCTGCCGGTTTCCTCCTCAAAGCGTAGGCGAGATGGTGGTGTCACATGCCGGGAAATCCGATGCGGACGGCTCGGGCCCGCGTATACACGCGGGCCCGATGTCCGATTCGGGTTGTATGCCGTATTTACTGCCTGCTCAGGCGATCTCGGCCGGTGCGGACATGGCGGCCTGCATGGCCACGCCGTCCACATAGGAGTGCTTCTCCTTGACCGCGCCGTTCTCCACGAACACCACATCGGCGAGATCGACATCGACGGCCGCGCCGGTGATCGACGTGCCCGTGAGGTTCCACTGCACGACCCAGAAATCCTCGCCCACACGCAGATTCACCAGCGCGAACTTCAGGTCCGGTACGAGGGCGAAGGTTTCGGCGGCGGCCGCCCGGATCTCCTCGCGCCCGCGGGCGGGTTCCCGGCCGGAGTGCAGGTGGAAAACCGAGTCGGGGGTGTGCAATTCGACGATGCGGTCGGGCGCGTGGTCGGCCCAGCAGGCGTGATAGCGCTCGAAGAGTTCCCTGGTGCTTTCGGACATGATGCGAAGTCTTTCCAAGAGACGATAATCAAGATACAAACAGGTTGACTGTATGTTCCTGCTCGATTGTCGCACGAAGCCCGCGCCGAAATGCCTCGAATCGCAGCCGGATTCGTATCTGCCCTAGACTTCGACGTCGCCATGAACGCTGACCGCCGCACCCAAGCCGAACGCTCTGCCTCCACCCGCACCGCGGTGATCCGCGCGGCGCGAGATCTGTTCGGGCACCACGGATACGGCGCGGTGAGCACGATCGCGGTGGCCGAGGCGGCGGGAGTCAGCCGGGGCGCGCTCTACCACCAGTTCAGCGAGAAGCGGGAGCTGTTCGAGGCGGTCTTCGAGGACCTGGAGCAGAGCCTGGTGCAGGTGATCGGCTCCGCCGTCGCCGCCGCGCGGGCCGCCGATCCGCTGGAGAGCCTGACCGTCGGCTGCCTGGCCTGGCTGCAGGCCTCGACCGCCCCGGAGGTCCGGCGCATCGCACTGCTGGACGGCCCGGCGGTGCTGGGCTGGAAACGCTGGCGCGAGATCGAGTTACGGCACACCATCGGGTTGGTGGAGAACGCGCTGACGGGAGCCATCGCGGCGGGGCGCATCCGCCGCCAGCCCGTGCGGCCGCTGGCGCTGGTGCTGGTGGGCGCACTCGACGAGGCCGCCCAGTACCTGGCGAACTCCGATGAGACCGAGGCCGATACCGCCGCCCTGCGCGCGGTCATCGAGCAGCTCATCTCGGGGCTGGCCCTGGATCCTGGCAGAAGTAACAAACTGGACTGACCTGTCCAACAATATGAACCGCCCGAGTTTGTGCACCGGACAAATTTTCCACTTTGTCTGAGACAATTCTTGTTCGCAGTAATATGGGCTGTCTACCGTTGATGGATGAGAACCTCCAGATTCGCCGTCGACGTCGATCTGCCGAGCGGGGTCAGCGGCAGCACCGACCCCCGATTCGCCTCGGCCGTAAAAT
Source organism: Nocardia acididurans (assembly GCF_016741815.1). Lineage (GTDB taxonomy): Bacteria > Actinomycetota > Actinomycetes > Mycobacteriales > Mycobacteriaceae > Nocardia > Nocardia acididurans. The sequence goes on along the minus strand of NZ_JAERRJ010000015.1, from coordinate 134,066 downwards.
ATTTCGCCCGCTTCTTCGCCGAGCGCCCGGGCAACGGCGCCGGACTGTCGGTCTACCTGCGCGGAGACCGGGTCGTGGACGTGTGGGGCGGTGCGGCCGACGCCGCGGGCACGCCGTGGACCGGGGACACCGGGGCCATGATCTACTCCGCCTCGAAGGGCGTCTCAGCCACCGTGCTGCACCGGCTCGCGGATCGCGGTCTGCTCGACTACCAGGCCCCGGTCGCGGAGTACTGGCCGGAGTTCGGGGCCAACGGGAAGAAGTCGATCACGGTCGAGACGATGCTGAGCCATCGGGCCGGGCTGTCGGCGCTGCCCGCGTCGACCCCCGCCGAGGTGCTCGACCACCGGCTCATGGAGGAGCGGCTCGCGGCCGCGAAACCCGATCACCTGCTGGGCAAACCGATCTATCACGCGCTCACCATCGGCTGGCTGATGGCCGGGCTCGGCCGCGCCATCACCGGCAAGGATATGACCGAGCTGTACCGGACCGAGATCGCCGAACCGCTCGGGGTGGACGGCATCCATCTGGGCCGCCCGCCCGCCGGTGCGCGCACCCTCGGCGCGGATCTGGTCGGATCGGTGAAAACCCTGGCGAACCGCAGCATTCCGGGGCCGATCGCGGCGGCGGCCTTCCGCCTGCCGCAGACCGTGCGCTCCCCCATCGCATCGATCTACGTGCCCGGACTGGAGGGCATCTTCCGCGGGGAGCAGCCCACGGTTCTGAATACCGCGCTCCCGGCCGGCAATGCGGTGTGCACCGCGCCCGCGCTGGCCAAGATGTACGGCGCGCTCGCCTGCGACGGCATCGTGGACGGCCGGAAGTACCTGTCCGCCAAGACCGTTCGCGAGCTCGAACGCATCCGCACCTATCGGCTGGATCGCAGCCTGCTGGTGCCGTTCTGGCATCTCGGCTACCACAGCTTCCCCTCGCCGCGCGCACCGCGCGGCTACGGGCACATGGGCGCGTTCGGCTCGATGGGCTGGGCCGATCCGCGCTCGGGCGTCTCGGTGGGCTTCGTGCACAACCGCATGTCGGTGGGCTGGAGCGCGGTGGACATGACCTTCATGGTGCCGCTGCTCCACCTGGTGCTGCAGGCCGCCCGCCGCCCGGCGGGCGTGGTGGAGGAGCGCACGGCCGGCGCGGCCTGATCAGCACCGGGTCCGCGTCAGGCGGGCCACAGCAGGGTGTCGTACTGCTCGACCACCGCGCGGACCCGGTCGACCGCGGCGTCCACGGATTGCGGCGGCAGTCTGCGGCCGTCCCGAAGCCGCACCGCCACTTCGGCATTCGCGGTCTCGGCGGGTCCGAGGACGAACTGATAGGGCGCCAGCCGCGACTCCCGGATCCGGGCGCCCAGGCTCCCGGATCCCGCGTCCAGGACCTCGGCGCGCAGGCCCGCCCGCAGACAGCGGTCCCGCAGCTCGCGGGCCGCGCCCTCCTCGGCCTCGGAAATCGGCAGTACCGCAATCTGATTCGGGGCCAGCCAGGCCGGGAAAGCGCCGCCGTGCTCCTCGATCAGCTGGGCCACGGCCCGCTCCACGCTGCCGATGATGCTGCAGTGCACCATGACCGGGCGATGCTTGCCGCCATCCGGGCCGATGTAGTGCAGATCGAACTGCCGGGGCTGATAGAAGTCGACCTGCACGGTGGACAGGGTGGATTCACGGCCCGCGTGGTCGGTGACCTGAACATCGATCTTGGGACCGTAGAAGGCAGCCTCCCCCTCGGCCGCCTCGTAGCCGAGCCCGGACCTGTCGAGCACCTCGGTCAGAATCCTGGTGGCCTGCTGCCACATCTCCGGCGCCGCAACGTATTTGCCACTCGCGCCGGGCAGCGACAGGCGGTAGCGGGCATTGCGCAAACCCATGGCCCGGTGCGCGGAACCGATCAGCTCCAGGGCGGCGGCGGCCTCGTCCGCGACCTGATCGAGGGTGCAGAAGATGTGGGCGTCATTGAGATGGATACAGCGGACCCGGGTCAATCCGCCCAGGACACCGGATAATTCGGAGCGATACATGGCCCCGAGCTCGGCCATCCGCAGTGGCAGTTCCCGATAGCTGTGCGAGCGGGCGCGGTACATGAGCGCGTGATGCGGGCACAGACTCGGCCGCAGCACCACCTGTTCGCCGCCCACGTCCATGGGCGGGTACATGTCGTCGTCGTAATGCGCCCAGTGGCCGGAGATTTCGTAGAGTTCCCGCTTGCCCAGGACCGGCGAATAGACGTGCCGGTAGCCCGCCCGGCGTTCGACGGCGCGAATGTAGTCCTCCAGGCTCTGGCGCACGGTCGCGCCGTCGGGCAGCCAGTAGGGCAGGCCCGCGCCTATCAGCGGATCGGTGTCGAACAGGCCGAGTTCGCGGCCCAGTTTGCGATGGTCGTACACGGGTCTCCTCCCGATGGAGGGCAGATGACCGCGCGACGAAGCCCCGGGCATCCGCCCGGGGCTTCTGTCAGTGCAGGATTCAGCGCGCCGGGACGTCGTCCGGCGTCGTGGTCGACAGGGCACGCTGCATGGCCGTCACGGTACACCGATCCGGTGCCGTGGGGCGCGGCATTTTTCCGCCTGTCCACTGCTCGAAAGAGCGGAACTCCCGCGCGGTGCGCGGGAGTTCCAATCTATTTGTCGTATCTGCACTTTTCTTCGCCCGCCGCCGCGAATCACCGGCGATCGAAGCGTCCGTCCACCAGGGCGGAGGTGAATCGATCCCATTCGGCCGGGCCGAAAAACAATGCCGGACCGGTCGGATTCTTGCTGTCGCGGACTCCCACTCGACCGGATAGGAATGCGATTTCGACACATTCCTTCGCGCCGGTGCTGCGGGCACTCTTGAACCACCGTGCGCCGGACGGTTCGACATTCACGTCGCGTACTCCTTCGCTGCCTTCCGCAAGAGGTCTCTACTGGTTGCCTCGTCCAGCGCCGACTGCTGGAGGGCCTGGTATGCCTGGTGATACCGGTCGACGGCCGCCTGCTTTTCCAGGTACAGGTCGCCGAGGAAGTTCTCCAGGTACACCACCGTGGGTTCGACCGGTCGGTTTCCGCTGTCCCGGCCGAATTCCAGGATCACGAACGGCCCGACAGTGTGCCCGATCGGGACGCCCGCGGAGAAGGGTAGTACACGAACAGCGATCGTCGGCAGTGTCGACATATCCGCCGCGCGTCGCAGCTGCGCGGCCATCACGCGCGGACTGCCGACAACGCGCCGAAGTGCGGCTTCGTGTACGACAACCACGAAGGTGGCGGGACTGCGCTTGCGGGTGAGCAGACTCTGGCGGCGCATCTTCAACTGGACTCTTCGGTCAATCTGGTCACGGGCAGCATCCGGCCAGTAATCGCCGATGAGGACGCGCGCGTAGTCGGCGGTCTGCAGGAGTCCGGGAATCAAGTCCGGTTGGTACGAAATAAGGGCCCGGGCCGAAGCCTCCAGGCCCACATAGACATTGAAACCCTCCGGAATCAGATCATCGTATTCATGCCACCACGACTTGACGCTGGCCTGCTGCGCCAAACCCGTGAGGGCCGCGGTGAACTCGTCGTCGAAGTCGTAGATACGGCACAGTTCACGGATGTCGAGAACACGGATCTTCTCGGCGTTACCGGTTTCCAGCCGTTGCAGTTTCGACTCGCTCCATTCCATGAGTCCGGCCGCTTCGGCGATCGTCATATTGCATTGCATGCGCCCCTCGCGCAGGTACCTGCCGAGTTGGCGGCGCGGCAGTGTGGAACCATGATCGGACATCGAATCCTCCCCCGCGAAGGCGTTTTTCGGTCACTGTGAACGATGCTCCCACGCAGAATGAATGACGACCTGGAGGTTTCGGAAAGTTTCCCCCACCGCGCGTAGTTCGATTGTCGGCCCGCAGCGTCGGTGCTGGACTTGGAGGCGCGCCCGGCGAGAGCCGGAGCCCTGAACCCTCTGGACCCACTCGTCCCCGAGCCGGGCGCACCCACCCCTTGGAGCCGCACGGAACATTTCGAGGAATCATGGGATCCGCACTGCTGATCTTGGACTGCACAACAGATCCCGGCGAACTGCCCCTGGAGCTCACGCACGAAGTGCTACAGATCCACCGTCACTGCCGAGACGACGAATGCCACGCTCTGCGCCGCGCCCGGGCGATACGCTTGCCTGAGTGCCCGGCGCGCGAGTGAGCGCGCCACCAGCAGCACCACCCACCGCCGGGCCACCCGCACAGCACACCCGCGCTGACCACCCGGCGGTAGCCATGATGTACCTCTTCGACTGCACCATAGACCCCGGCGACCTGACCCTCCCGCAGGCTCATCAGGCCATGCAGATCCACGTGTGCTGCACGGTCGACAACTGCCTCATCCGCCGCCGCGCCCGCCAAATCCTGGTGGACACAGGGCAAATGGTGCTCGACGACCGCGCCGCCCCCTGACGCCGCGCTACCCGGCTCGCGGCACGCCCGATCGCGCCGCGAGCCGGGACGGTACGGCGGACCCCGCAGCGCGCGGCCCTAGCCCGTCAGCGCGAGTACCACCACCACGAGCAGGATCAGCACCACCACGGCCAGCGCCAGCACCACCAGCGCCGTCACCTGCGACTGCTCGATCCCCGGCCGATCCGCCCGAGGCTGCGCCCGCGGCGGCGTCGGTGGTCCGAACGTCCCCGGCGCATTCCCGTACGGCCCAGCCGGATACGGCACGCCCGGCGGCACCGCACCCGGATACGGCGCGAACTCCCCGGTAACGAACCCGGGCATCTCCCCGGTCGTGAAAGCAGGCATCTCCCCCGTCGCGAAGCCCCGTCCGGCCGACCCGCCACCCGTCCCGGGCGTCGCCCCGGAACCTTCACCGGACAGCGCCGCACCACGACCCCAATACGCCTCCCCCGCAGTGCTTTCGGCAGGCGAGACCGAGACGGCTCCCGCTCCGACCGGCTCAACGCCTCCCGCCGCGGAGGCACCTCCGAGCTCGGCGGCTGAAGAACCTCCGGCTGCGGCTGTCGTGCCGGTTCCCCCGGCGGTAGCGACGCCTCCTGGATCGGCGGCCGCAGGGCCTTCGACTTCAGCTGTCGCACTTGCCATCCCAGCGGGAGCGGCACTCCCCGGACCGGGAACCGGAGGGTTCTCGACTCCAGCTGTCGCACCTGATACCCCGACAGGACCGGCACCGGCAGGACCCGCGACGGCAGGACCTTCAACTCCGGCCGCCGTACCCGCCGCCCCGGCAGGAGCAACACCCGCTGGGCTTGCGACCGCAGCGCTTCCCGCTCCAACTGCGGCAGCGTCTTTCGCGTGTGCGGCGGTACCGGTGTCGGATGCGGGGGAGGCTTCGCGGCCATCGGATTTCGGTCGGTTGTCTGCCGAGGAGCCCGCGCCTGCCGTGGGCACGAAGGCTCCGGACTCGGGGTGTCGCACGCGCGCGGCCGTATTGTCGGACGCGCCGGGTACCGACCAGCCTTCGACGGCGGGAGTCGCGGACGCGGAGGGTGCGGCGGCACTGACGGCACCGGATTGCGGTTCGACGGTGACGTTCGGCGTTCGAGAACTGCCTGCGGGGTCGGCGGCGGGCGGGGGCGAATCCGGGTGTGACGCGGTCTCGCCCGTTCGCGCCTGGCCTGAATCCCGTTTGCTCAGTGAGCCTTTCCGGTACGGGGCCGTCATATCGGGGCGACGGGGCGTGTCTGCGCCCGAGACCTCCTCGGACGGAAGGGTCGTGACCTCGCGGGCCTGCGCGCCGGGTGCATCCGCTTCGGCTTCGCGGGACTCGGCCGCGCCTGCAGCGGCGGGCAGGCTATCCGAAACAGCTTCGACCACATCGGAATCCGGCTCGGCGCTGCGCGGGTTGCCTGCTCGCACACCCGGTTCCGACTCGTCGGTAGACGCAGGAACAGCGCCGGGCGGTGTCTCGATCGGATACGCGGTGGTGTCCGATTCATCGGGGTCGGGCGAATCCTGTTGTGCGTCTATCGGATAGACGTCGGTGGAGCCTTCGCCCACCTCGACGGCCGGATCCGCATGCACGGGCGAAACAGCCTGCGGCGATGGAGCATTCGCAGGCTGATGCGGCGCACCGGCGGGCACGCGCGGAGGCGCCGCGGGCTGAGGAGGTCCCTGCTGGGGCTGCTGCACGGGCCCCGGCTGCACAGGTGCGGGCTGGGGCTGTTGCGGCGCAACGTAACCCGGCGGCGGCACCTGGAGCGGCGCGTAGCCCGGCGGCGGGTACGCCTGCGGCGGATAGCCGGGCTGGTTGGCCTGGGGCGGGTAGGGCGCGGCCGGATAGGCCTGTGGGGCATAGTTCGGCGGAGCGTAGCCCGGAGGCTGCGGGGCCGCCGGGTTGGGGCGGTAGGTGGGTCCGGATGTGCGGGATTGCTGTGGCGGCGAGGGGATTTGGACGGTGGGCGCGGGGGCGGTGAGGGCGCGCCGGGCGGCCTTGGCGAAGTCGGTGCAGGAGGGGAAGCGGTCGATGGCGCGTTTGGCCATGCCCTTGGTGAGCACCGCGTCCATGGCGGGGGTGAGGCCGGGGCGGCGCAGGCTCACGGGGGGCGGGAGGAGTTGCAGGTGGCCGCGGATGAGTTCGGCGGGATGCGGGGAGTCGAAGGGGCCCGCGCCGATGAGCAGCCAGTACAGGGCGCAGGCCAGGGAGTACTGGTCGGAGGTGTGGTCGAGGTGGCCGCCGGTCATCTGCTCGGGGCTGGCGTAGGCGAGGGTGGCGGTGAACATGCCGGTCTGGGTGAGATGCGTGGAGTCCTCGCGCAGGCGGGCGATGCCGAAGTCGGTGAGGAATACGCGTTCTCCGTGCCCGGCCACCGCGCGCGCCAGAATAATGTTGGCGGGCTTCACATCCCGATGCAGCACGCCCATGGCGTGCGCGTAATCCAGTGCGGCCGCGACCCCTTCGATGATCTGCACGGCCCGATCCGGCGGCAGCTGCGTGACATCCACGCTCGCCGCGTCCACCCCGTCGATGAACTGCATGGAGATCCACATCATGCCGTCCTCGACGCCGCGATCGTAGATCTCCACAATGCTCGGATGATCGAGCTGCGCCACCAGATCGGCCTCGCGATCGAACCGCGCCCGAATCTCCCGATCCGCGACCAACTCCCGGTTCAGCAGCTTCAACGCGGTCAGCTTGCCCAGCCGGGGATGGCGGGCGAGATACACCGATCCCATCCCGCCCTGTCCGAGTAGCCGTTCGATGGTGAACCCGGCGAACACGTCACCGCTATTCAGCACCACGACCCCCTTCCGGTGACGTTCAAGTCCGCAAGCGTACCGCGCCGAATGCCCATATGAACCGCCGAATTACCCGGGTGTCACCAGGCCGGATTCATAGGCGAGCACCACCGCCTGCGCACGGTCGCGCAGATTCAGTTTGGCGAAAACCTTCGAAACATGGGTCTTCACGGTCTGTTCCGCCACGAACAGGGTCTCGGCGATCTCCGCATTGGACATTCCGCGCGCCACGAGCTCGAGCACTTCCCGCTCCCGAGGCGTCAGCACCTCCAGCGCGGGCGCGGGCGCGCGCCGGTTCCGCCGCCGCGTCACATCCGCGATGAGCCGACGCGTCACCGTGGGGGCCAGCAGCGCATCCCCGGCCGCCACCACCCGCACCGCCCGCACCAGCTCCTCGGCGGGCGCGTCCTTCAGCAGAAACCCGCTCGCTCCGATGGTCAGCGCCTCGTACACGTAGTCGTCGATATCGAACGTGGTCAGCATGAGCACCCGCACCGGCGGATCGAACCCCGCCGACAGAATGGCTTTGGCCGCGTCCAGCCCGTTCATCTCCGGCATGCGCACATCCATGAGCACCACATCCGGCCGCAACCGCTTGGCCTCCGCCACAGCGGTTTTCCCGTCTGGCGCATCCCCGATCACCGAGATATCGGTCTGCGCACCCAGCAGCGCCCCGAACCCGGCCCGCACCATCGCCTGGTCATCGGCGATCAACACCGTTATCGCCATAGTCCCGCCTCACGCACCCAACCGATATTGCCATGTCCGGCGTCGCGCCGGGCGTGCGGTAGATTCGCGGCGTTCAAGGTTTTCGAGGGGGTCGCTGTGGCGCAGGGAGACGGAACGTTCGATGTCGTTCCTTCCGAGGTAACCGATGCGGGCCGCTATGTGCAGTTGACCGCCGCGGAGCTGGTCGACGCCGTCCGCACGCTCGACACCGAGGTGAACAATCTGCTGGAGGGCTGGACCGGCGTCTCGGCAACCGCCTACCGCGCCGGCTGGGACGAAGCCCGCCAAGGAGCCCAAACCGTCCTGGATTCGCTGAAAACGCTGGCTGAACTCCTGGGTGTCACCGCCGACGCGCACACCCAGCTCGACGCGGCGTGGACCACGAACATCAGCTCACTCGATCTTCCGTAGTTCTCCAGGGGGAGGAAAAAGCTTATGGCCGAACCATTCCGGGTCGATCTGACCGAGCTCGACAACATCACCGCGCGCGTAGCCGGATTCGTCGGCTTCCTCAACGACAGCCTCACCGGCATCCAACAGCGCACCACCGCCGTGCAAGCAAGCTGGTCGGGCCCGTCGGCAGTTGCCGCGGACGACGCCTTCAAACAGTGGCTCACCGGCGCACAGGACGTCTCCGAGGGCATCGACGCCATGCGAGCCGCAGCGGCCGCCGCCCACCAGCGCTACACCGAGGCCGTGGCCACCAATCTGGACATGCTCGGCCGCGGCGGAGCCTCCTCGTGACGGTCCTGGACGTCGCCCCGCAGGCCTACTACGACGCCGCCACCGCCTGCAACAACGCCGCCTCCGGTCTGATGGCGGTGTTCCAGGGCGGGTTCTACTCGCTGCGGGAAACCTCCGGCATGGCAGGCAGCGTCGGCGACGGCAAAATCTGGGCCGACTCCTACGACGCCCAAGCCCAAGACCTCTGGAAGATGTCGTTGGACATGGTCCTGGCCCTGGACGGCTATGCCCAGGTCCTCAACCAGGCCGGCTACAACCACGCCCTAGCCGACCACGACGCTGCCGCCGGAGTCCCCGAACCCCAACAGCCGACCCTGAACCCGGCCTTCACCGGCGGCATCGACCAACTGATCTTCACCCTCCCCACCTCGGCCGGCGGCGACGGCCGAGGCATCGTCGACGACGGCCTCGAACTCGCCGCCAAAGTCGGTATCCCCATCCCCGACGGCGACACCGCCAAACTCAACCGAGCCACCGAACTGTGGAACGCCATGGCCACCCACGCCTCGGTCACCGCCGTCGCCACCGAACTCGAACGCGCCGCAGCCATGTTCGAACAGGTCACCTCCCCCGACGCCAACTTCATCGACGAAGACCTCCGCGAACTCAAAACAGCAGCCTCCGACCTCGCCGGCGCCTACGGCGAAATGTCCCAATCCTGCAGCGACCAGAAAACCGCCCACGACGATCTCCGCAAAGACCTGGAACAACTGCTCAGAGACCTAGCGGCCGAGATCGCCATAGAAGTCGCAGTCAACCTTGCAATCTCGGTCCTCGTGTCATGCGTCAGTTTCGGCGTCGGTGCCGCAGCGGTGGCGGCAAAAACCGCAGCCAGCGTCGCCAAGATCATCGACAAATTCGCCGATCTCATCAAGAAGGCGACCCAAGCGGCCAAACTCCGCACCGCCGTCGAAGTCAAGCGCATCACAACGAAAACTAAAGAAACCATCCAGCGTGTAAAAGACCTAAGCACCAAACTCGTCGAGAAGCTGCGGAATGCGTGGAACAGAGTTAAGGCCGAGGGGCCCTATGTAAGAGATGACAAATTCTGGGATGATATTAAGGCCACGCAAGACAACTACCCCAGCACAGAGCTGCCACGGTCCTTCGAGATGCAAGCCGGAGAAACTCGAGTATGGGTTCATGGCAATGCCACCGAGCACATGGCCGAATATCTTCAACATATGGACAGCCGCGGCGATGTCAAATCTCAATTGGATCTGGTAACTCAGGTCCAGATGAAAAGCCTTCAAGCGGCAATCGATGAAGCTGGACGCGGCGGTGGCCTGGTCTATGATCAACTACAGACGGTCGGCGGCTGGGAACTCAAGTTTGGGGCGCCCCGAGAAGCCGGACAACTACCAGTGGTAGTCCATGCCCTGTATCGGGGTTGATTCGGAGGAGCAATGGTTAAAGTAATCGGTCACGCCAGTTGCGACGAGGCAGCCGTGGAACACGACCCGTGGGTTCCCATGAAGGCCACCTGGCTTCCACGCCCGTCAGCCGATCTGATCTACTTGCGAGTGTCCGGAACGGCTGGCGGCGAAATCGAGCTGAAACTGGACTTGCACACGGGAATGCTGGTTTCCTTCATCGTACTCATATCGCCGCCGTCCACCCAAGAATTCCCAGATATATCCGGGACCGGAGATATCCCTTCCTGCTCTGCGCCCCTGATCGATCGTAGTTATTGGGTTTCCGAATCTACGGCGGCATCGAGCAATCTTCGCCATGGGTCAGTTGCAGATGCCGAGGAGAATCTCGGCATGTGGACTGACCAGAACTCTCTACGACTGTTCTTCACCGACCACAGATCTTCTTCCGTTCTGCGTTGCGGACCAGTTTGGGTTGGCATCTCAAATGATGGCGAACTCGCGGAAATTGGAGCAGAGCTTAATAGCTAGGCTCAGTGATTCTTCGCCCATTGGTCAGCTCGGCTGAAGTACCTCGGCGGTGAGGGGGAGTTGGGCTCGGACTTCGAAGCCGCCGTCGGGGAGGGGGATGGCGGTGAGGGTGCCGCCTACGGCTTGGGCTCGGGATTGCATGCCTGCTATGCCGCTGCCACCGGTGGTTGATTGGTCGGTGCGGGGGGTCAGGGGGTGGCCGTTGGTTACCACCAGAGTGAGGGCTGTGGCGGCGGTGAGTTCGACCTTCACCGGGGCGCCCTGGGCGTGGCGGGAGGCGTTGGCGAGGGATTCCTGGACTATGCGGTAGAGGGCCAGGCCGGTGGTTTCGGGGATGGTTTCGAGGTCGCCGTCGAGGGTCCAGGAGATGGGGACGCCGGCTCGGAGGGCACCCTCCAGGAGGGTGAGGACGTCGGCGGCGGTGGGTTGGGGGGCGTGTTCGGGGAGTTGGCCGTCGCTGCGGAGGACGCCGAGGAGGCCGCGGATTTCGTTGAGGGCGGCTCGGGCCCCTACCCCTATGGATTCGAATTCCGCTGTGGCTTCCGGGGAGAGGTCGGCGATGCGGTAGGGGGCGGTTTGGGCTTGGACCACGACCATGGACATGTGGTGGGCGACCACGTCGTGCAGGTCGCGGGCTATGCGGGCTTTTTCCTCGAGGATGGTGCGGCGGGCGCGTTCGAGTTCGGTTTCCTCGGATTGTTTGGCCAGTTCGCGGCGCTGGACCACGAGCCAGCGGACGAGGAGGCCGAACATGACCAGGGCGGTGATGGCCAGGGGCCAGCCCATGCCCGCGGTGGCGAAGGAGTCGCCCTGGGAGGACACGGTGGTGCCGAACAGCAGGGCCGTGGAGAGCCAGGCGACCAGGACTATCTGCATGGGAGCGGTGATCGCCACCGAGAACAGCAGGGCGAACAGGCAGAGGATGTGCACTACCTGGAAGGGGATGTTGTTGTCGGGGGTGTTCGGGATCGCGAGGGCGACCAGGAGCGCCGAGCCGGCCGAAACCGCCCATCCCAGTGCGGGATTCACGCGGATCAGCAGGATGGGGAAGGCCGCCAGGCCCGCGATCAGCGGCTGGGCGGGCGGCGACACCTCGTGGGTGAGGTGCAGCGTGGGCCACGCGACCGAGATGAAGACGATCGCGACCACCACTGTGAAGACGTCGAACCAGATTCGCGCCTTCGACCGACGCGCATGCGTCACCAAAGTACCGACCATGCCCTCGACGGTAGAGAACGAACGCCGCCGACACCTCATACGCCCGGTTGATCTCCCACCCCCTACCCCGGTATGGGGCCGGACGCCCCGGTAGCCCCGCCCGCCCACACCGGAACGGCCCCGCAGCGTGAGGCCCCGGTCGAAGCCCGATTCCTAGCGTCAACCGGCATGAGAGCGTTCCCGTCCGTTCCGGGCACCACGCCCCCAGCCGCCCCGGCTGCCCACCCGGTCTCCCCCGCGGCCGACCACGCCATCGCGCCGCACACCGCCGCCCGTCGTCTGGGCCTGCTGGCTGCCGCCGCGACCCTCGTCCTGTCCACCGCGGTGGTCTTCTCCCCCGCGGCCGGAGCCGCCGAGATCGGAACTCCGCTGCAGGAGAACGCCGCCGCCCGCACCGCGGTCCTGGAATTCACTGCCGGACAGGTGGATACGACCTTGGTCCCCGCCGATTTCGCGCTCGTCGAGGGCTACCAGCCGACCCTGTTGAACGGCGTCCTGGTGAACCCCAACGGCGACTGCTCCTCCCCCATCACCCTGCCCGCCGAATTCGATCTGGCCTGCAAGGCCCACGATCTCGGCTACGACCTGCTGCGCTACGCCGCCGAGCAGGGCCAGCCGCTGGGCCCCTGGGCTCGGCAATCCATCGACGCCGCCCTGGAGCAGCGCATGCACGAGTCCTGCGAGGCCCGCCCCGGCGCGGTGTCACGCGCCGGGTGCCAGATGATGGCCAGCATCGCCACCGCCGCCGTGGATTTGAACTCCATCCGCCAGAGCTACGGCGTCCCCGTGCACGAGGCCACCTTCGCGAAATCCGACGACGACACGAATCAGCCGCTGCGCCTTGCCCTGCTGGCAGCCGCCGCGACCCTGACGCTCGGCCTGCTCCGCGCGGTCGTCGCCCGCCGTCGCACCAACCAGGAGGGGGACCGATGAGCATCATCGAATCGAATACCGCTGCGGCGCAGTACGAATGGACCGACCTGCCCGGGGAGACGACGCAGGAGCGGCGGGTCACAGCGCGACCACAGTCCGAGCGCAGGAAAGCCAGTGCCGCACAACGGATCCGGTCGGCGGTTCCGCGTTCCGGGACCAGCATCGCGATCACCGTGGCGTGCCTGGTTTCGCTGGCTCCCGGACTGCTGCCCCGCACGCCTTCCGCGCAGGCGGTACTGACCGGACTCTTGGTGCTGCTGGGACTGGCAGCCGCGGCAGGCACGCGAATTATTCTGGGCCGCACACGTTTCGGCACCGGGTCGGGACGATTCCGAGTCCCGGTGTTCACGGGTGCGGCGCTGCTGGTCGTGGGTGCGGGTGTACTCGCCACCCGATGGCAGAACCGGTTGCGGGAGGCGATGGGGGTTTCCCCGATCGGTCCCGGGTACTGGATTCGATGGCTGATCGGTGCGCTGCTCCTGGTGGGAGCCGTGGTGGGGATCTGCCACGGAATCCGCTGGGCTGTCCGGCGATTGGGGCGGGCGCGGGCCGTGGCGACGGGCACCGTGCTCGCGCTGACGGGGCATTTCATGCTGGTCCCGGCTGTCGTCGATTGGCGGCAGGCCGCCTATGCTTCGGCCGACGCCTACATGGATCCGGCTGTGGTGCAGCCGGTTTCACCGACCCGTTCGGGCAGCCCCGAGTCGGGGGCGGTGTGGTCGACGCTGGGGTCGCAGGGGCGCAGGTTCGTGGCGGGTGAGCCCGCGCGGGCGGTGCGGGTCTACGTGGGATTGCATTCCGCGCCGAACCTGGACGCGCGAGTGGAGCTGGCGATTCGCGAACTGGAGCGGTCGGGCGGGTTGCAGCGGCGGCATCTGGTGGTGGCGGTGCCGACCGGTTCGGGGTGGATCGACGGCAGCGCCGCCATGGGGATCGACGAACGATTCGGCGGGGATGTGGCTGTGGTCGGGTTGCAGTATTCCAACGCGCCCAGCTGGGTGACGTTCATCTTCAGACGCAAGGCCGCCGAGGAGTCCGCGCGCGCACTGTATACCGCTCTGGAGGAACGTCTTTCGCGAATGTCGCAGCCGCCGAAGCTGTACATCTACGGGCAGAGCCTGGGCGCGCTGGGCGGCAGTTCGGTCTTCGCCGACGACGCCGACCAGGACCGGCGCAGCTGTGCGGCGCTGTGGGCGGGACCGCCCGGCAATGCGGCGCACCGCGCGGGCGCGACGGTGCTCGCGAACGCCTCGGATCCGGTGGTGCACTGGTCGCCGTCACTGCTGTGGAAGGCCCCCGACCTCGGCGACACGCGGCCCGATGCGCCGGTGCCGCAGTGGCTTCCGGTGGTGAGCTTCGTTCAGACCTCGGCGGATCTGCTCGCCGCCCTGGATGCCCCGCCCGGCCACGGGCACCGCTACGGCACCGATCAGGGCACCGCGCTCGGCACCTGCTGAGGCGATGCGCGTGAGCCGAGACTCGGTGTGCCGCCCAGTGATTCACCCCGGATACCGGGCATACCATTCGTCCGGCGGCACACCGTCCGCGTCCTGCGGCGGATGGTCCCCGAATTCCCGGCAGAAGTCGGTGCTCAACCGCTCGATGACCGCGGTCGCGTCCAACGGCGTCCGCCACCGCTCCGGGACGGCCCGCACACCCAGCCGGGCCCCGAGCAGCGCCCCACACAGTGATCCGGTGGCGTCGCTGTCCCCGGAGTGGTTGACCGACAACAGCACTCCATTGCGGAACACCTGCTCGTCCGCGCCGCCGATCACCTCCGCGCACAGCGCCGAGTAGACCGCGATGGCCAGCGCCTCGGTGCCGATCACCCCGTACCCGAGCGCCTCCAGACTGTCCGGCTCGGGCATCGGCCCCCCGGCCACGGCCTGCTCCCCGGCCAGCCGGACGGCGGCGTCGAGCGCCGCCGCCGTCTCCTCGTGCCCGTCGTGCCGGACGAGTTCGATCCGCGCCTGCTCGAGCGCCGCACGCAGCTCCAGCCCGGCCGACAGCCCGAACACCGTGGCGGCGAAGACGCCCGCGGGCAGCCAGCCGCTGGGATTGCCGTGCGTGAGCGCCCCTGAGTCGCAACCCAATTCGAACGCCTCGGCCATCGATCGCGCGAATCCGCAGGGCGCCGAGCGCACCACGGCCGCACACCCTTTGGAGTCGTTGATCGGCTGCTCCCGGGTACCCAGCGCGATACCCGGCCGCCGCAGCGCCGCCACCCGCTCCATGGCGGACACCGTCGCATGCGTCGGCCCCCGATAGGACATGAGTTCCGGATACATGGTGAGGCTGCTGCGCAAGGGATACGGTTGTGCGGCAACAGCGATCCCCTGCCCGCCCAGCCACACCAGCAGGCTCTCCTGGATCAGCCCGGTGGCGGCGACTCCGAGTCCACGCGCCCGCGCGTGCATCGAGCTGCGCACCCGCACCGAACCGCGGATCAGCGCCTCGGTGGTGAACAGCGTCATCTGCGTTTCGTCGGAGATCCTGCCCCGATACAGGTCCGGATCGCCGTTCACGCCCTGGATCCCGAAGCGCTGCTGAATATTTCGCAACAGCATGGTCTCCACGGGCGCGCCGAGCGCGTCACCGACGGCCCCGCCCAGCAGAGCGCCGTGCACCCGCTCCGGCCAGGTCGGCGGCCGCCGATCCGCACCCGCGGCGACGGGCGTCCTGATGGCCTCCCACGCCGCCTCCGCGAATTCGGTGCACGAGCCGTATCGTTCCTGCGGCTTCTTGGCCAGCGCCCGCGCCAGCACCTCGTCCAGGCGCGTCGGCAGTCCCGCGCGCAGCGAGGTCACCGCCGGCGGCTGCGCCTGGACGTGCCCCAGCACCACCGCCCCCACCATCGGTGACTCGAACGGAGCCCGCCCGGTCAGCAGCCGAAAAAGCGTGCACGCCAGCGAATATTGATCAGATCGGTGATCCAGCTGCTCGGCCGTCAACTGTTCCGGCGACGCGTACGCCAGGGTGGCGTTCAATTTCCCGGTGGTGGTGAGCCGCTGGTGCGCCGAAGCGCCCAGCACGCGCGCGATCCCGAAATCGGTCAGCAGGACGCGTTCGTTGAACCCGAATCCGGCGGTGGCGGACAGCAGAATGTTGGCGGGCTTCACATCCCGGTGCAGGATCCCTTTGCCGTGCGCGTAATCCAGTGCGGCGGCGGTCTGCAGGATGATCTGCACCGCCCGCTCCGGTGAGACGTCCTCGGGTTCCAAGGTCTGGCAGTCGGTCCCGTTCACGTACTGCATGGCGATCCACAGCTGATCGTCCTCGCAGCCCCGATCGTGCACGGTGATCACGTTCGGGTGGTCGAGTTGCGCGATCACCTCGGCCTCGAGTTCGAAACGCTTGCGTGTCTCGGTGTCCCCGAACATCTCCCGATGCAGCAGTTTCAGCGCGATCCAGCGCGGCAGCCGCGGATCCCGGGCAACGAATACCGACCCCATCCCCCCGCGACCCACTTCGCGTTCTATGCGATATCCGGCGAAGATCTCCCCGCGTCGTACCATCCCCGATCCCCTAGCACTTCGAAACAGGTTGCAGCCTACCGGGCACGCCGAACCGCCCGCAGCGGTTGCGCCGCGGCGACGGAGTCGCCCGGTCAGCCCAGGTAGCGCGCGAGCCAGTTGGCGGTCGGATGGCCGGACTTGTCGTGCGGCGGGTTGGGACCGTACTCCTTGCAGAAGTCGGTGGCGAGGCGTTCGACGATGGCGGCGGCGTCCAATCCGCTGCGCCATTCGTCGGGGACGGCCGCCACCCCGAGCAGGGTGCCGAGCAGCGCACCGCAGACGGCCGCGGTGGAGTCGCTGTCACCGGAGTGGTTGACCGACAGCAGGACTCCATTGCGGAAGATCTGCTCCGGCGTCCCGCCGACGGTGTCCGCGCACAGCGCCGAGTAGACCGCGATGGCCAGCGCCTCCGGCCCGACCAGCCCGTTGCCGAGCCGCTGCAGGATGTCGGGTGTCGGCATGGGACGCCCGTGCCGGGCGGAGTCCCGCGCGAGCTGGACGGCCGCGGCCAGCGCCCGGGAGGTCTCCTCGTGGTCGCGCTGCCGCTCCAGTTCGCCGCGCGCCCCGTCGAGGGCGGTGCGCAGATCCTGGCCGTGCGCGAGCCCGAAGACGAGGGCGGCCTGCACGCCCGCGGGCAGCTGACCGCTGGGATGACCGTGCGTGATGGCGGCGGCGTCACAGCCCAATTCGAAGGCGGCCTCCAGCGATTCGGTGCTGAACCCGAACGGCGCGGCCCGCACCACGGCGGCGCACCCCTTGGAGTCGTTGACCGGATTGCCGCGAGTTCCCAGCAGCGCGAACGGCTTCCGCTGATCCGCGACGCGCTTCAGCACCGAGGTCGCGGCATTGCTCGGTCCCCGGTAGCTCATCAGCTCGCGGTATTCGCGCAGGCTGCTGTGCAGGCGCAGGGGCTGCTCGGTGATCTCGACACCCTGGCCCTCCAGCCAGACCAGCAGGCTCGCCTGGATCATGCCGAGGGGCGCGTCGCCGATGCCCTTGGCGCGCGCCCGCAACCGGCTGCGAATCAGGCCCTCGACGGTGAACAGGGTGAGCTGGGTTTCGTCGGAGATCTCGCCCTTGTACGAGTCCCGATCCCCGGTCACCCCGCGCACCCCGTACCACTGCTGGATGTTCTGCACGGAGGTGGCTTCGACGGGTGCGCCCAGCGCGTCGCCGACCGCGCCGCCGAGCAGGCAGCCGTGCACGGTGTCCAGCGCGATCGCCGGTCCCACGGGTGATTCCGCGCGGACGGCCGGTCCGGTGTGCACCGGTGCGACCGTGGTGGCGGGCGGTGGCGTGAGCGGGGCGGCGGAGGGGAAGCCCGGCGCGGAGACCGGTCCGTACGTGTAGTCCGGATCGACGCCCGACCCATGCGTGTATCCCCGGGTCGCGGCGGGCCCGGCGGTGTAGCCCGCGGTCGCCCCCGGGGCGTGGGCGAATCCCGTCGCGCCGCCGAATCCCACGGGCGTCCGGCTGCCCGCCACGGCTTCCCGTGCCGCCTCGGCGAATTCGCTGCAGGAGGCGAAGCGGTCCGCACGATTCTTTGCCATGGCCCGCATGAGCACCGCGTCCAGGCCGGGCGGCAGATCGCCGCGCAGGGTGCTGGCGGCGGGCGGCGGCCGCTGGATGTGGCCGAGCATGACGGCGGTGAGATTGCCCGCGTCGAACGGCCCGCGCCCGGTGAGCAGCCGGAACAGCGTGCAGGCCAACGAGTATTGATCGGAGCGGTGATCGAGCTCCGAGGCGGTGAGCTGCTCGGGTGAGGCGAAGGCCAGGGTGGCGTTGAGCGTGCCGGTGCGGGTGAGCCCGGCCGTGCCGTCCAGTACACGGGCGATGCCGAAGTCGCTGAGCAGTACGCGTTCTCGGAAGCCCGAACCGGTTCCGGCGGTATGCGACAGCAGGATGTTGGCGGGCTTCACATCGCGGTGCAGCACGCCTTTGCTGTGCGCGTAGTCGAGGGCGGCGGCGGTCTGCACCATGATGTCCGCGGCGCGCTCGGGCGCGAGATCCCGGGGATCCAGGGAGGCGCAGTCGGTGCCGTCGACGTACTGCATGGCGATCCAGAGCTGATCGCCCTCAGCGCCGCGGTCGAAGACGGTGATGATGTTGGGATGGTCGAGCTGGGCCACCACATCGGCCTCGCGTTCGAAGCGCAGCCGGGTCTCGTGATCACCGAACATGTCGCGGTGCAGCAGTTTCAGCGCGGTGAGCCGAGGCAGCCGGGGGTGACGGGCGGCGTACACCGATCCCATTCCGCCACGGCCGAGTTCGCGTTCGATGACATAGCCCGCGAAGACTTCGCCGTGCTGCAACATGATCCCCTCGCCCAATTCCAAACAGAGTGCAGCCTACCGGCGTAGGAGATCGCTCGCAGCCGCGATACCGACCCTTACGTCAATTTGAGATGCATTTATCCTGAATGGCCGAATTTGTCTCCGTGCCGCCGCCGCGCCACCCCTCCCCCGGAAACAGCGAACCCCTCCCGCCGACCGGCGGAAGGGGTTCGCTCGCAAAGCTTCTCAGGCGATAGCGCCGCGCGCCGCCTCGTACGCCGCGCCGACCTTGTACAGCCGGTCGTCGGCCAGCGCCGGAGCCATGATCTGCAGACCCACCGGCATCCCGTCGTCGGCGCTGAGCCCCGACGGCACCGACATGGCGCAGTGCCCGGCCAGGTTGGTCGGCAGCGTGCACAGGTCGGACAGGTACATGGCCAGCGGATCGTTGACCTTCTCGCCCAGCTTCCACGGCGTGAACGGGCTGGTCGGCGAGACCAGCACGTCGACCTGCTCGTAGGCGCGGTCGTAATCCTGCGCGATGAGCGTGCGGACCTTGAGCGCCTGACCGTAGTAGGCGTCGTAGTACCCGGCCGACAGCGCGTAGGTGCCGATCATGATGCGGCGCTTGACCTCCGGACCGAATCCGGCCTCGCGGGTGAGCGACATGACCTGCTCGGCCGAATGCGAACCGTCGTCACCGACGCGCAGGCCGTAACGCATGGCGTCGAAACGCGCGAGGTTCGAGGACACCTCGGACGGCAGGATCAGGTAGTACGCGGGCAGCGCGTATTCGAAGTGCGGGCAGGACACTTCGATGACTTCCGCACCCAGATCCTTCAACTGCGCGACGGCGGCGTCGAAAGAGGAGAGCACACCCGGCTGGTAGGAGTCGGAGTGCAGTTCCTTCACCACGCCGACCTTCACGCCGCGCAGATCACCCTGTGCGCCTTCGCGCGCGGCGGCGACCACCGGCGGCACCGGCACATTGCGGGAGGTGGAGTCGCGCGGGTCGTATCCGGCGATGACCTCGTGCAGCAGCGCGGTGTCCAGCACGGTGCGGCCACAGGGGCCACCCTGATCGAGCGAGGACGCACAGGCCACCAGGCCGTAGCGGGAGACGGTGCCGTAGGTCGGCTTGGTGCCGACGGTCGCGGTGACCGCGGCGGGCTGGCGGATCGAGCCGCCGGTATCGGTGCCGATGGCCAGCGGAGCCTGGTACGACGCCAGCGCGGCCGCCGAGCCGCCGCCCGAGCCGCCGGGAATCCGGCTGGTATCCCACGGGTTTCGGGTCGGGCCGTACGCCGAGTTCTCGGTGGAGGACCCCATGGCGAACTCGTCCATATTGGTCTTGCCGAGAATCGGGATGCCCGCGTCGCGCAGCTTGGTGGTGAGCGTCGCGTCGTAGGGCGCGACCCAGCCCTCGAGGATCTTCGACCCGCAGGTGGTCGGCATATCCGTGGTGGTGAAAACATCCTTGAGCGCCAACGGAACACCCGCGAGCGCGGAGTCCACGGTGCCCGCGGCGATCTTGCGGTCCACCTCGGCGGCGGTCACGAGCGCCTGTTCGCCGGCGACGTGCAGGAAGGCGTTGATCTCCCCGTCGACCTCGGCGATGCGCTGGATGTGCGCCTCGGTGACCTCGACCGAGGACACCTCGCGCGCGTGGATCTTCTCCGCGAGATCGGCCGCGGAGAGCTTGGTCAGGTCGGTCATTCGCCCTCTCCCAGAATCTGCGGAACCATGAACCGCTGCTCCTCGACGGCGGGCGCCTGCGCCAGCGCCTGGTCCGGAGTCAGGCCCGGCACGACCACGTCCGGGCGGGTCACATTGGTCGCCGGATTCGGGGCGGCGGTGGCAGCGACGTCGGCGGCGGCGACCTCGGAGATCTGGGCGACGTGGGTCAGGATGGAATCCAGCTGACCGGCGTACAGATCCAGTTCCTCGTCGGTCAGAGCGAGCCGGGACAGCCGGGCGAGGTGTGCGACCTCGTCCCTGGAGATGGCGGGCACCGCGGGACCCCTTCCTATGGTTCGAGCGTGGAGATTCGGCCACCCGACAGCCTAGTGGGCGGCGTCGGCGCGACCGTCCGCAGCCCTGCGCAGGGCCGGCGCCGCGCCCGGCGGGAGGGGCCGGGCCGCCGGGGGCGGATGTCGGTCACACCTGGCATCATCGATAGTGGGCACGCGCGAGAAGTGGCCTGCGTCACACGGATCGGCTCGATTCGATAACCGTCTCCCGAGGGTGTAAGTATTGCTTCACTCGGGTAATCGTCCGGAAGTTTCGGTCGCACAAGGAAAGGAAGGAAGGCACGTGTCTTACCTGCTTCGCGTGCAACTTCCTGATCGCCCAGGGAGTCTCGGTTCGCTCGCACTCGCGCTGGGTTCCGTGGGCGCCGACATCCTTTCGCTGGATGTCGTCGAACGCGGGGACGGATTCGCGATCGACGACATCGTGGTGGAGGTACCCTCCGGGGCCCTGCCCGACACCCTGATCACGGCGGCCGAATCGCTGCACGATGTCCAGGTGGATTCGCTGCGGCCGTACTCCGGCATGCTCGACACCCACCGCGAGCTGGAGCTCATCGATCAGGTGGCCAATGCGCGCGACGATCGCCTGCAGGTACTCGTCGACGGCGTGCCCCGGGTGCTGCGGGTCGGCTGGAGCACCGTGATCGACATCGGCGCGTCGGGTGAGGCCTACCGGGTGGTGGGCAGTCAGAGCGCGCCGTCCACGCAGGCCGGGTCCGCGCCGTGGATGCCGCTGGAGAAGCCGTCCGTCCTTGACGCCGAAGGCGATTGGGTGCCGCAGCTCTGGAAGGACATGGACACCAAGCTGGCCGCCGCGCCGCTGGGCAACTCCGGCAAGGTGCTGCTGCTGGGCCGTCCGGGCGGGCCGGAGTTCCGGCCGTCGGAGGTGGCGCGGCTGGGGTATCTGGCCGGAATAATCGCCACGGTTCTGGGCTGAGTCCCACACGTTTTTCACAGTTTCCGCTAGGGCCGGTGTGAGCTTTCACACCGGCCCTAGCGCTTTCAGCTGCGGATTCGCCGACTCTTCAAGCATTCTCAGTGAATTCTTCTACTATTCATCTACGTAGATGACTACGGTCTAACTACGTAGATGAGTGCACGAGAGCACTCCGATGAGCGGAGAGGCAACGACGCCATGACGCACACCCGATCGAACCCGACACCCCGCACCCGGCACCTGTTCCGCACCGTCCTGCCGCTGGTGGGCATGACCGCCGCAGCCACCATCGCCGCCGGACCCGCTGCGGCCGAATCACTTTCCCGCGCCGGGGAGACCACCACCAGTTCGACGGGCGGCAACAACCGGCTGGGCACCCCGGAACTCAACGGCCACACCGGCGGTGACACCACCGGCATCCACAAGATCGACCCGTACGGTTACAGCCACACCGACTCGAACCCGCTGCGGCAGAACGAGCACCGCGCTGCCCTGCGCGAAAGCCGCACTCCCCCACCGCAATCCGCACCGCGCATATCCGACGAGGGCAACAGCTCCGCCACCTGGCAACCCGTAACCCGCGACGACGGCTCCGGCTGGACCGTCTGCCGCCCCCACGCCGCCCAGTGCTGAAACGCCGAGTAACGGAGCACCTCCCCATGGACCTCGCACCCCAGACCCCGATCACCCCGCACCCGCGGCTCCAGACGGCCGACCACACAGCTCCGCGCCCGCAGACGCCGCAGGCTCCCGGTTCCATCCCCGCGCGCACACGCCGCCGTCGGCTCGCCGCGCTCGCGCCCGTGGCGATAGCGGGCCTGATCGTCGCCGGGCTTCCCCTCAGCACGGGCACCGCGGCCGCGGCCCAGCCGTCCGTATGCCTGTGGGCGGGACAGGCTTTCGCCCCGGACGCGGCGATCTCGGCAGGCGGCACCAACTACCGCTGCGGAACCCAGGCGGGCCAACCGTATTGGTTCCCCACCGGCCCCACCGCCAACGCGAGCACGGTGGCCAACCCCGGTGCGGACAGCGACCCCGCCGGCAGGTTCAGCGCCGGAGCCCGCCAGCCCGGCACCACCTACACCGACCGGTGCGTGGGCACGCAGCTCATCGACGGCGCCGCCGACATCCAGCAGGTGGTGGCGACCAAGAACGGCACTCTGGTCTGGAAGCCCACCGAATCCATCTCCCAGTGGAACTTCGGCACCGACCCCCGTCCCGCCCCCACCTACCGCGCCGACAGCTCCTGCATCAGCGGCGCACTCGCCTGACCCAGCTGCTCGATCATGAGGTTGCCAGGCGCATCACGGTGAGGGGGGTGCCCGCCATCGTTTTCCAGTCGCGATGGGGGGTGTGGGTGAAACCCAGGCGGTCGTAGAGGCGACGGGCGTCCTGCATGGTGGGCATGGTGGTGAGGACCACGGCGTCGAAGGATTCGGCGCGGGCCGTGTCGATGACCCGGCGGATCAGCGCGGAACCCACCCCGAGGCCGCGCGCCTGCTTCGAGACCGCGAGCATGCGGAATTCGAGTTCGCCGGGGTGGGCGATATCGGCGAAAGGAGTGCCGGGGCGGGCCACCGTGAGCGAGCCGATGATCGAACCATTGTGGACGGCCACCAGAATCTGCGCGGATTCCGCACGGGCGGCCGTGTCGGCGAGCTCGGCGACGTACAGGCTCTGCGGGTCCACATGCCCCTCTCCCACATAGACCTCGACGGTCAGCTCGCCGATGGCGGCATAGTCCGCCGGGGTCGCGTCCCGGATCTCGACGCGTGTGTTCTCACCAACAGTCACCACAGCTCCATCCCTGTCCCCCAACACCATTCGATACCCGCCAACGGTGCGCCGGGGCAGGCCATTCCCACCTCGGCGCACCGTGCCGGGCTACCGCATCGCCTCCGGACCTTCGTCCAGGAGCTTCTTGAATCCGGCCTCGTCGAGAATCGGGACGCCCAGCTCCTCGGCCTTGGCGGCCTTGGAACCCGGGGCCTCGCCGATGACCACGAACGCCGTCTTCTTCGAGACCGAACTCGCGGCCTTGCCGCCGCGAACGAGGATGGCCTCCTTCGCGCCGTCGCGAGTGAAGTCGACCAGGGAGCCCGTCACCACGATGGACAGGCCCTCGAGATTGCGTTCGATGGATTCGTCGCGCTCGTCCTCCATGCGCACGCCCGCGGCCGTCCACTTGTCGACGATATCGAGATGCCATGCGACGGTGAACCATTCGGCCACGGCGGCGGCGATGGTCGGGCCGACGCCGTCGGTGGCGGCGAGTTCCTCGGCGGAGGCCGCGCGAATACGGTCCATACTGCCGAAGGCCGAGGCCAAAGCCCTTGCGGCCGTGGGGCCCACGTGCCGAATCGACAGGGCCACCAGGACCCGCCACAGCGGACGGTCCCTGGCCGCTTCGAGATTGGCGAGCAGGCGCTTGCCGTTCTGCGAGAGGGTGCCGCTCTTGTTGGTGAACAGCGTTGTGGTGAGCAGGGTTTGCTCGTCGAGAGAGAACAGGTCACCCTCGTCGCCGATGGCATTGGACTTGAGCAGATCGATGGCAGCCTCGTAGCCGAGCGCCTCGATATCGAACGCGCCGCGGCCCGCCACGTGGAAGACGCGCTCACGCAACTGCGCCGGACAGAACTGCTGGTTCGGGCAGCGGATATCGGCGTCGCCCTCCTTCTCCGGGGCGAGTTCGGTGCCGCACTCGGGGCAGTGGGTGGGCATGACGAATTCGCGTTCCGCGCCGGTGCGGGCATCCACCACCGGGCCGAGCACCTCCGGGATCACGTCACCGGCCTTGCGGATGGTGACGGTATCGCCGATGAGCACGCCCTTGCGCTTCACCTCGGCGGCATTGTGCAGGGTGGCCATGGCCACCGTGGAGCCCGCGACCGTCACGGGCGCCATGACCGCGAACGGCGTAACCCGGCCGGTACGACCGACATTCACCTGAATATCGAGGAGTTTGGTGGTGGCCTCCTCCGGCGGGTACTTGTACGCGATGGCCCAGCGCGGGGCCCGCGAGGTCGCGCCGAGCCGGCGCTGCAGCGAGAACTCGTCGACCTTGATGACCTGGCCGTCGATCTCGTGCTCGATATCGTGGCGGTGCTGACCCCAGTAGGCGATGCGCTCGACCACCGCGTCCGCGCCCTGCACCCGAATGGTGTGCGCCGACACCGGCAGACCCCACGCCGCCAGCGCCCGATACGCCTCGTACTGCGATTCGGGAGCCCAGCCCTCGATCCGCCCGAAACCGTGGCAGATCATCTTCAGCTTGCGGCGCGCGGTGACCGCGGGGTCCTTCTGCCGCAGCGAGCCCGCCGCCGTATTGCGCGGATTCGCGTACGGCGGTTTGCCTTCCGCGACGATCGAGGCATTGAGCGCCTCGAAATCCTCCAGCGTCATGAAGGCTTCGCCGCGCACCTCCAGCAGCTTCGGGATCGGGAACTCGCCGCTGGGCTTCAGCACATGCGGGATGTCCTCGATGGTGCGGGCGTTGAGCGTGACGTCCTCACCCGTGCGGCCGTCGCCGCGGGTGGCGCCACGCACCAGTTTGCCGTCCTGGTAGACGAGGTTGAGGGCGACACCGTCGATCTTCACCTCGCACACGTAGTGGATATCGGTGCCGGTGTCGGCCTCGACGCGGCTGATCCACTGCCGCATCTCGTCCTCGCTGAAGACATTGTCGAGCGAGTACATCCGCTCGAGATGATCCACCGGCGCGAACTCGGTGGTGAAACCGCCGCCGACGACCTGGGTCGGCGAATCGGGGGTGCGTAGATCCGGATGCGCCTCCTCCAGGCCGACCAGCTTCTGGAACAGCTCGTCGAATTCGCCGTCGGTGATGATCGGCGCGTCCCGCACGTAGTACCGGAACTGGTGGTCGCGCACCTCCTCGGCCAGCTGCTGCCACTCGACGCGCTCGTCCCCACTCGCCGGGGTGATCTCGATGCCCGATTCGCTCACACCAAGCACAGTAGCCGAGGCCACCGACACTCCCGCGCGACATTCCCGCACGTCGCGCGCATAAGCGAGCGATTTTCCGGCATGCCGGGAAGCGGGTTTCGGACGAGTTCGCGGCCGCCACTGGAACCTGCTGCGCGACACGGCGGCCATCGAGGCGGCGGCCGGGCTGTCGCCGCACTCCGGGGCGCTCTACGCGCACTTCGGGTCCAAGGAGCAGGTGCTGTCGGCGGCCGTGGAACGCGCCATCACCACCGCCGAAGCCGGATTCGCGCTCGCGCCGATGCTGTCGCTGGGGAATCTGGAGGCCGAGCTCACGCTCATCGCACGCGGGTCGCTCATCCTGCTCACCAGCTGGCGCAATCTGATTCGGCGCACCGCGACCCGGGCCACTGGGAAAGCCCGGACGAATTCCTGCCCGGCCGGAAAACCAACGGCCACTTGGCCTTCGGCACAGGCATCCACTACTGCATCGCCAATGCCCTGGCCCGGCTGGAAGCCCGCATCGCCCTCGAGGCCCTGGCCGCGCAGGCCCCCGGGCTCACCCGCGCGGGAGTACCGGCCCGCATCCAAAGCCCTGTCCTGCGCGGGCTCCGCTCGCTGCCTGTGCGGCTGGGCTGAGGGCGGCCGACATCGCGTCGCAGCCCTCGCGGCTCAGCGAGTTTCGAGGGCTGAGAGGGCTTTCGCGAGGCGGGTGGCACGGGCCCGGTCGGTTCGGGCGCGCAGGAGTTCCAGGACGATCGCGTATTGACGAGTGCGATCCAGGGACTCGTAGGCGGTGGCCGCGGCCGGGTGGCGGCGTAGCTCATCGGCCAGATCGGGCGGGACGGTGAAGGTCGCCTGGGAGGGGTAGGCGGCCTGCCAGCGGCCGTCGGCCCGCGCGGCGGCGACCTCGGCCAGGCCGGGTGCGCGCATGCGGCCCGCGGCGGTGAGCTGTTCGACCTTGTCGACGTTCACCTGGGACCAGTGGCTGCGCGGACGGCGCGGGACATACTTCTGCAGGTAGTACTGGGCGTCCAGCCCCTTGCGCTGACCCGAGATCCAGCCCCAGCACAGGCCCACGTCGACCATCTCGTCACTGGTGATCGAGGGGATGCCCGAGCCCTGCTTGGCCACGCGGATCCACACCCCCTCAGGGGCGCCGTGATTGGCTTCGAGCCAGGCGTCGAAGGCCGCCGCATCGGAGAAGGTCACCGCATCCACAGGGCAAGCCTGCCAGAGGGCACCGACACAGATCCGCGTCGCGGGTACGGGCCGCGGCGGGGCTCGTACCCGCGTGGGGGAACACCGGCGGTGCGACGCCGGTTCCACCACATATGGACCTCGCGACAGCAACCGCGTTCGCTCGCACCAACCACAAATCGGTGCTCGCCACCATGCGCCGCGACGGGCGGCCGCAGCTGTCCAATGTGCTGCACTGGGTGGGCGACGACGGCATCATTCGCATCTCCGTCACCGCCGACCGGGCCAAGTACCGCAACATCCAGCGCGCGCCCTGGGCCGCCGTGCACGTGCTCCGAGACGACTTCTGGGCCTACGCCGTCCTGGAGGGCGACGCCGAAATCTCTCCCGTAGCAACGGAAGTCGACGATCCGACGGTGGATGAACTGGTCGCCTACTACCGCGCGCTCAGCGGCGAACACGAGAACTGGGACGACTACCGCCGCGCGATGGTCACCGACCGCCGCGCCGTCGTCCGCGTCACGCCGACGCGGGCCTATGGCACGGCCGGATGACACCCCCGGATCACTCCTGGGCGTAGACCTTGATCACCGTGCCGTCGATGTCGGCGGCCAGGTAGCCCGCGCCGCTGTATTCATTGGTCAGGTAGATCAGCACTGTCGGCTTGTCGTCGTTGAAAGTCCATGCGGGATTGACGATCACGTAGCGCAGGTTCGGGTTCGGGACATTGAGCTTCTCCTCGGCGGTCTTCCAAAGACCAGGCAGCGCATCCCAATTGATCGAGCTCAGGTCCACGGTGGTCTCGCCACTGGAGAGCGTGCCACCGGGCCCCTTACGGGAGGCCGTACCGTCGCGATAGACGTACTCGTCGTAGTATTTGGGCCTATCAGCCAGGGGCGCACCGGAATTCGCGTAGGTCGGATAGAAAACCGTCTCGGTGAACTGCTTCCCACCGGTGGCCTTCTCCAGGGCGGCGATCACCCCGCGCACCCCGTCGGGCGTCAGCAACCCCACCCCGTCGCCCTGCGTGGTGTTCACCGTGGACGTGGGCCCTACCACCACGCCACCCGTGGGCAGGTCCGACGGGATGACGATGCCCGACGGCAGCGCAAGCCCCGTGGTCTCACCCGTATTCGACTGCGAGTCACCGGATTCAGACATCACCGACACCACCGCGACAAGCACCGCGGCCGTGGCCAGACCCGTGATCACCCACCAGCGATTCAGCCCACGCTCACGGCGACCCGGCGGCGCGGGAAGCGGCGCGGAACCCATCGGCCCCGCAGGCGGGCCGAGGTGCCCGGAACCCATCGCGCCCGGATGCGATCCACCCGGCCCGGAACCCGCCCAACCCGCCTGCGGCGTCGCCGGGTTCGTACCGGGCCAACCCCCCGGTGTGGCACCGGATGTCGATCCACCCACGGCACCCTGCGGCACACCAGGGCTGGTTGCACCCCAGTTGCCTTGCGGCAGAGGCGGTCTCGATCCCACCGCACCCGCCTGCGGCACGCTCGGCGCACCCGCCTGCGGCACGATGGGACCCGAGCCGGAGCCCGGCGCCGATGTCGAGGCCGGGCCTCCCGGCGCGAGGTCGAAGCGAGGGGCGACCGTCGCCCCGGGTGTGCCCATGACTTCGGCGAGCAGCCAGTCGGTCTGGTCGAGGGTGGGGCGTTGATTGGGGTCGGGGACGAGGAGGGCGCGCAGGGCGGTGGTCAGGGCGCCGGCGCGTTCCGGGTGCGGGACTTCGCCCTTGAGGACTGCGGCCAGGGTGGCGACGGTGGTGTCGCGGCGCATGGGGTGGTAGCCCTCGACCGCCACGTAGAGGACCAGCGCCAGCGACCACAGATCGGAGGCGGGGTGGCCCTCCTCGCCCTGGAGGCGTTCGGGGGCCACGTAGTCGAGGGAGCCGACCACGCTGCCGGTGGAGGTGAGGCCGTTCATGCCGTCGATGGCGGCGATGCCGAAGTCGGTGAGGACGGGCGAACCGTCCTCGCGCAGCAGCACATTGGCGGGTTTGATGTCGCGGTGCAGGACGCCGGTGGCGTGCGCGGCGCGCAGGGCGGCGAGCAGGCCACGGCCCAGGAAGGCGGCGTGCGCGGGGGCGAGCGGGCCCTGGGCGAGCAGGTCGGCGAGACTGCGGCCGCGCACCAGCTCCATGACGATCCACGGGTGTTCGAGATCGGGCGAATCCACGATGTGGTGGATGGCCACCACATTCGG
This sequence comes from Nocardia acididurans, assembly GCF_016741815.1. Lineage (GTDB taxonomy): Bacteria > Actinomycetota > Actinomycetes > Mycobacteriales > Mycobacteriaceae > Nocardia > Nocardia acididurans. The sequence continues at coordinate 105,212 of NZ_JAERRJ010000015.1, read as the reverse complement.
GTGGCCGATCCGTGCCAGGGCGCGCGCCTCGCGCAGCACGCGCTCCCGTTGCACCGCGGCCGAACCCGGTGCGCCGTCCGCGTCGGCGGCGCGCACCTCCTTCAATGCCACTTCGCGATGCAGCATGAGGTCGTAGGCCCGCCACACCGTTCCCATACCGCCGCTACCGAGCGGCTCGAGCAATTCGAAGCGCCCGTCGACCACTGTCCGCCCGGAAATCACGGCGCAAGCCTATTGGTATCGCCTCGGCAACGCGAGATGCTGGTACACCGTCCGGTCCGGATGGTGGCCGAGGCCACGCGGAACCGGTGGCGGCGCGGCGGCCGCGCCCCGGGCTACGCCTCCGGATCCGGCAGGGTCTCACCGGTTTCCAGCAGCGTCTTGAGGTTGGACAGGATGGCGGGCCACCCCTCGGTGATCCCGGCGAGCATGGTGCTGCCCGACTCGAAGCCGTCGTGCACCACCGTGAGTTTCACCATCTCGCCCACGGGTTCGATCTCGAAGGCGACCTTGGACCGCCGCTCGGCCATCAGCTTCGCGGTGTCCTCGGGGCTGAAGCCGAACTGCTCGCCGAAGGCGGTGTCCACCGAATGCCAGGTGTAGGCGAGCCGGGTGTACGGGCTGGATTCAAGGATCACCTGTTCGGGATCCTTGCTCACCCAACCGGATTGCTCCCAGGTCATGGCCGAGCCGGTGCGCCAGTCGGTGTCGAAGGTGGCGCCCCAGTAGCGCTTGGTGAAGGCCGGATCGGTCAGGGCCTGCCACAGCTTCTCGGGGGTGGTGCGGATGTAGCTGGTGTAGACGAATTCGTCGCTCATGATGTCGCTCTCCAATGCGGATTTGAGGTCCGCGAGTGCGTGCAGGCGCCCGCGGTCGTAGCGGTTGATCCAGCGGTCGGCGATGGCGTTGACGGGTTCGGGGTTGAGGTAGTGCAGTTTCTCGCGCCCGCGCCGCAGCGTGGTGACCAGGTTGGCGGCCTCCAGCACGGCCAGATGTTTGCTGACGGCCTGGCGGGTCATGTCCAGCCCGGCGCAGAGTTCGCGCAGGGTCTGGCCGTTGCGGTCGTTCAGGCTGTCGAGCAGTCTGCGGCGACTCGCATCGGCCAGGGCCTTGAAGACGGCCTCGAACATGTCATCCACCAGGGTGCCTCACCCCTCCTGCCCTCGCTTTACGCAACCTTTTGGTTGCATGAGCCAGAATAGGCAACCTTTTGGTTGCACGTCAAGGCCCTCACGGTCCCGGCTACCGGAAGCTACTCGCGTGTCCGAAACGAGAGAGTCGCCTTTCCGCGTCGCGACCGGCAGGATATCGAGGGTGTTGCGCAGTTTTCAGGTGACTAATCACCGATCCCTCGCCGAGCCGCAGGAGTTGCGGCTCACCCGTGGCAACGGGCCGGTTGCCACCCCCGTGACCGCCGTCTACGGCGCGGCCGCCACCGGCAAGTCCGGATTGGTGGATGCGCTCGAGCGGATGCGCGACGCCGTCCTCAACTCCGTCACCGGATGGGACCCCTACTCCGGCCCGGTGCGCACCCCGCACCTCGGATTCGCGGACCGCCCTTCGGAATTCGTGGCGCACTTCGTCGCCGAGGGCTGCCCCTACACCTACGGGTTCCGGCTCGACAACGCCGACGTCACCGCCGAATGGCTGTGGTCGCATCCGCACAACCGCAAACGCGTCGTCTACGAACGCGACGGCGAGGACATCCGCATCGGCCCCCAATTCGAGGCCGCCCGTTACGGATTGGGCGCGGTCGTCCCCCTGGTGCGCCCGAACGCGCTGCTGCTCAGCCTGTCCGGGCAGCTCTACGCCGAGCCGCTGGTACCCGCCTACCGCTGGTTCCAGTCCCTGCTGGAAGTCCAATGCGGGCAACCGGATCCACAGGAACTCGCCCACCGCGTCGGCAGCCACATCTCCCGCTCCACCGACCACGCCGTACGCCTGCTCACCCTGCTGCGCGCGGCCGACGTCGGCATCACCGATCTGCTGCTGCCCACCGACGATCCCATGTACGCCGACTATCTGCGCGACCTGGACAACGACATCGCGGGCACCACCAAGGAGATCGAGGCCTGCACCAGCTCCCCCAGCTACGCCGAGGAGCTCTTCCTCGAACACGGCATCACCGTCACCCTGCTGCAACGCGAACTGACCAACCTCTACGCGGCCCGCGACGCGCTCTACTCGCGGATGGTGGCCCGCCGGGGCGTCGGCCTCGGACTGGTCCACGAGGGCATCGACACCGCCTTCGACATCACCGACGAATCCACCAGCACCCTGGCCATGCTGCGCCTGCTGCCACCCATGCTCGACGCCCTCGACGCCGGCGGCGTGCTCGCCGTGGACGATATCGACGCCCACCTCACCCCCGAAGCGGCCGATCGGCTCATCCAGCTGTTCCAGAACCCGGAGACCAATACCGAAGGCGCGCAACTCCTCTTCACCACCGCCAACCGCCCGCTCATCGACCGCGGCAACGGGCGCTCGCAAACCAAGCGCACCACGGTCTGGCAGCTACGCCGCACGCCCGAAGGCACCTCGGAACTCGCCGCGCACTGAGGGCGCGGCGCTCCCGCCTAGCATGGAAGACATGCTCCTACAGCTGACGTTCCTCCTGCTGATGATCGGCTCGCTCGTCGCCCTGTTCATGTACTTCCGGCGCAGGAGCGAGGGGTCCATGGCGAGCCCGGAATCCGGCACGCTGTACGTCACCGGTGTGAGCCCGCGCCCCGACGCGACCGGCGAACAGTACGTCACCCTCGCCGGGCACATCTCCAGCCCGACGCTGGTGGCCCACGAGGTCTACGGCCGCTTCGCCTGGGACGTCAACCAGTGGCCCTCCCCCGGCGACCAGATCCCGGTCGTATACCCGGCGGGCAAACCCGACCACTGGCAGATCGGTCATCCGGGCGCGCGCCCCTACCTCGGCAGCAGCCGCCGCGACCAGCCGGGCAACGGCCCCCAGGAGGGCAAACAGCTCTAGCCGGACAGGTGCCCGCCGCTCAACAGCCGCCACCGCCACCGCCGTCTCCTCCGCCTCCGCCGCCGCCGCAACCTCCGCCGCCGCCACCGCCGTCCGAGCCACCCCAGCCGCCCCAACTGCCGCCGTCCGAGCCGCCTGAGCCGCCTGCGGCCCAACCTCCTCGCGAGCTACGACCGGTGCGGCGGCTGCCGCCGGAGGAACGGACGACGAGGAACACCACCAGGGCGATCGCGGCGATGATGCCGAAGAAAATCAGTGTCTCCATGCGGGGAAATCTATGGAGGGCCCGGGGTTTGCAATACCTGACAGGTGTCAGGGTCAGTCGAAGGTGAGCGCTTCCGGCTCGTCGGCGTAGGCGTGCGCGGTCTCCGCGGCCAGTGTCAGGGCCTGGCGCGCCCAGGACAGCGGTGCGCCCGCCAGCCCGCAGGCCGGGGTGACCAGGATTTGTTCGGCGAGCAGTCGGCGACGGAAACCGAGCCGATCGATCAGGCGCACACCGGGTTCGGCGATTTCCCGCCAGGTCTGCGGGACGGCCGGAGCGGTGGTCGGGATCAGGCCGAGCGCCAGATACTTTCCGGCATCGAGGATTTCGCCGATCCGGTCGAGATCGCGGGTACCGATGGCGGCCATGTCGAAACCGACGGCGGCTGCGGCGCTCCTACGCAGGAACCCGAGGGCCGGGGCCGCCGCGCAGGTGTGCACCAGCACCGGACCGGACTGCGCGCCGATCACCGCGTCGAGGGTGTGCAGCGCTTCCGGTTCGGGCATGGCGCGCACCGTGTTCAAGACGCTGACGCCGCGCAGGGTGCCGTCCAGCACGTCGGTCAGCAGCGGCTCGTCCAGCTGCACGAGCACATCCGCGCCCAGCCGCTTGCCGACCTCGGCCGCGTGATTGCGCAGCCCCTCCGCCAGCGACTCCGAAAGATCGCGCAGCGCACCGGAATCGGTCAGCACCCGATGACCGCCCGGCAGTTCCACCTGCGCGGCCAGCGACAGCGGTCCCACCGCCTGCACCTTCACCGGCCGTCCGGAACCAGCGAAACCCGCTGTCTCCCAAGCCTCTTCGAGCGCATCCAGATCGGACCGCAGCAGATCGTGCGCCCGCCGCGCCACCGCACCGGGCCGCGCGGCCAGCCGGTATCCCCTGGTGGTGCTGTCGAACCGCATCTCCACCAGCAGCGCCGAGGACCGCCCGATCATGTCGGATCCCACGCCGCGCGCGGGCAGCTCCACCAGATGCGGCAGTTCACCCAGCTCGCCCACGATGGTGGCGGCGGCCTCCCGCGGATCGGCCCCGGGCCACGAACCGACCCCGGTCGCGATTCCGCCGCGCAGCCGGAATCGGTCTTCGCCGCTGGTCACCGGGCGTTGTCCGAGACCAGTTCGCTTGCGTACGTGTGAGGTTCGCGCTCGGTGCCGGAAATGGTGCCGCTGCCGAGCACTTCGTCGCCGTCCGCGTCGGGACGGTAGAGGACCACGGCCTGGCCCTTGGCCACACCGGTGAGGGGTTCACGCAGGCGGACCACCAGGCCGCCGTCCACCGCCTCGGCCACCGCGGGGGCGGTGCCGCCGTGGGCGCGGACCTGGGCCACGCATTCCACAGGGCCGGAAGGGGTTTCGCCGGACGTCCAGATGGCGCGGTCGGCCAGGACCGTCCAGACCTCGAGGTCGGCGGCGGAACCGACACGGACGGTGCCGGATTCGGGGTCGATCTCGGTGACGTAGCGGGGCTTGCCGTCGGCAGCGGGGCCGGGCAGGCCGAGGCCCTTGCGCTGGCCGATGGTGAAGCCGTGCACGCCGTCGTGATCGGCGAGCTTGGTGCCGTCGGCATCGAGGACCGCGCCGGGGCGGACGCCGATCTTCGCGCCGAGGAAGGCGCGGGTGTCCCCGGAGGGGATGAAGCAGATGTCGTGGCTGTCGGGCTTGTTGGCCACGGCCAGGCCGCGCTCGGCCGCCTCCTCGCGGATCCGCGGCTTGGGGGTGTCGCCGACCGGGAACATGGCGCGTGCGAGCTGATCGGAGGTCAGCACCGCGAGCACGTAGGACTGGTCCTTGTCGGCGTCGACGGCCCGGCGCAGCACGCCGTCCTCGAGCCGGGCGTAGTGCCCGGTGACCACGGCGTCGAAGCCCAGCGCGACCGCACGATCGGCCAGCGCCGAGAACTTGATCTTCTCGTTGCAGCGCAGGCACGGGTTCGGGGTCTCCCCCGCGGCGTAGGCGGCGACGAAGTCGTCGATCACGTCTTCCTTGAAGCGGTCCGCGAAATCCCAGACGTAGAACGGGATTCCGAGCACATCGGCGGCGCGACGGGCATCGCCCGCGTCCTCCTTCGAGCAGCAGCCGCGCGACCCGGTGCGCAGCGTGCCCGGTGACGCCGACAGCGCCAGATGCACGCCGACCACCTCGTGTCCGGCGTCCACGGCGCGGGCTGCCGCCACCGCGGAATCCACGCCACCACTCATCGCGGCAAGTACACGCACTAGAAGCCTCCCTTCGCTCCGGCCAGTCCGGCCGCCTTCGCCCGCTCGACCACCTGCGGCAGCACGGCCAGCACGGCGTCGATATCGGCGTCGGTCGAGTTGTGTCCCAGAGAAAATCGCAGCGACCCACGCGCCAGCGCCGGTTCCACGCCCATGGCCAGCAGCACATGGGAAGGTCCGGCGACACCGGCATTGCAGGCCGATCCGGTCGAGCATTCGATGCCGGCGGCATCGAGCAGCATGAGCAGCGAATCGCCCTCGCAGCCCGGGAAGGTGAAGTGGACGTTGCCCGCGAGCCGCCGCTCCCCCGTCGCGCCGTTGAGCACCGCGTCCGGCACCACCGCCCGCACGCCGTCGATCAGCCGATCCCGCAGCCGCTCCAATTCGACTGTGCGCGTAGTCATTCCACGCACCGTCTCGCGAACCGCGGCGGCCAGCCCCACCGCGCCCGGCACATCGGAGGTGCCGGAGCGCAGATCGCGCTCGTGCCCGCCGCCGTGCAGCATCGGCACCGCCGCCACCTGCCGGCCGAGCAGCAGCACCCCGACCCCGTGCGGCCCGCCGACCTTGTGCCCCGCGAAACTCGCGGCGGCCAGGCCACTCTTGCCGAAATCCACCGGCAGCTGCGCCGCGGCCTGCACCGCGTCACTGTGCATGGGCACATCGAATTCCTGTGCCACCGCCGCCAATTCGGCGATCGGCTGAATGGTCCCGACCTCGTTGTTGGCCCACATGACACTCACCAGCGCGGTGTCCTCGGCATGCGCCGCCAGCGCCTCACGCAGCGTCCGCGGCGAGACGACCCCCTCGGAGTCCACCTCCAGCCACGTCACGACCGCGCCCTCGTGCTGCTCCAGCCATTCGACCGTATCCAGCACGGCGTGATGCTCGACAGCGCTCACCAGAATCCGGGTGCGCTGGGGATCGGCGTCGCGGCGCGCCCAGTAGATCCCCTTGACGGCGAGATTGTCGCTCTCGGTCCCGCCCGAGGTGAAGATCACCTCCGAGGGCCGCGCCCCCAGTCCCGCCGCGATCGACTCCCGCGCCTCCTCCAGCAGCCGCCGGGCAGCCCGCCCGGACCCGTGCAGCGAGGACGCGTTCCCCGTCGTCCCCAGCGCAGCGCACATCGCCTCGACAGCGACCGGGAACATGGGTGTCGTGGCCGCGTGATCGAGGTAGACCGTCTGGGCACCGACCGGACCCGGGAAAGCCGACTTCATGACCGATAAAGCCTATCCCATCGTTGACCTGCGCAACCTTGGGGTATCCCCCGGGCGTCTACGAAATCTCTACGATTCTGCACACGATGTGCGCAACCCATCGACCGCCGTCGGGTATTCCCCGGGCCCGGCCCCGGCACGCTTCCCGCAAGGCCGGGCGGGTGCAGCGGGCACGGCCACCAGCCGTCGCCCCTGACAACGGCTAGTCACATCGCTCGGCGATGCCCTGGCTCACCACGCACGTCCAGCGCAGTGAGCGCCTAGTCACTCGCTCCCGCTCACCCTCGGTCTATAAACCTGAGAATCCTCCTGCTCGCGGGGAAAGCCGGGGCCGCCATGCCAGTGACAGGGTGCCCAGGTTCACACGATCGAGCGGGAGTAGATCCGATGGACGGACATCTGGACTGCTGGCTGAGCACCGACGAGGTCTACGCCCGGCTCAAGATCCCACCCAAATCTCTTGCCAACTGGGCTTCAGCCGGCAAAGGCCCCCGGCTTCGCCAGGATCGGGAGATACAGGCGCTACCACATGGACGACCTGATGGCGTGGGAGCAGGCAATGCTGGCCCGGGGCGGCGGCACCCACATTCAAATTACCGATAACCACACTGCTGCTCGAAACGACCAGAAATAATTCCCGACACCGATCCATATTCCATTGCCATTTGTCGGCAAATCAAAAGAGGCGCAGGTGAATACACAGCGACCGATTCCGGCCCTGCGCGCCTTGCCGCCCCAGCATATTGGCGAGGGCTTCACCGTGCTGATCGGCGGAACCATCCTGGCGGTCGTCATCGGCGTCGCTGGAGACGTAGTCGCCAGTAGAAAGGGACGGCCGCTGTTTCCGTGGCCGCTGGTCTGCGGCATCGGAATGACAGCCGCCTACTACGGCGGCCTGGTTATCTTTCCCGAGCACGATGATCGTTCGACCATGACAACCGCAGCTGTCAGAATTCAGAATTCATCCGGACCGGGACGGTCCTACTCCTGGGCTTGTTCATCGACGCACGGTGCGGCGGAACTCATCGTGAACATGACTCCCCGAGGGGAGGTGCCAGTGTCGCGGTGCGCTCCGATGGTGAAGCCTCGTTCGTCCTTGTAGGTGCGATTGATCGGGTCCTCGCCGGGGACCTGATACGGTTGCAGGACAAAGCCTTTGGTGGTCATCGCTTCGAGGTTGGCCAGGGCCTTGTCGACGAATTCCTGCGAGGGATTGAAGACCGTCGCGCTGGTACTGGGGATCCAGGGCGGTCCTTCGGGCATCAACGTCGCTGGGTTGGTGTGGCAGGCGGTGCGGTTTTGTTTGATCCGGTCGACGTCGAGGCTGATCGGTTCTGGCCAGATCATGGTGAAGTTCTCCGCCACGATTCGGGATGCCTCGTCGAGATAGATGGCCGGACGGGCGGAAGTAGTCGTGGATGCGGGGTTGGTTTCGGACGGCGATCCGCTGCAGGCGGCGACCAGTGAGACCGCGGAGAGGGTGGCGAGGGTGAGTGCTGTTCTCATCGGACCTCGATCTTCGGGCCAAGTTGAGGGTTGTCGGTGACTTTCGGATCGGCATACGGGTCGACGTTGTCGATGCCCGGCAGCGAGTTGAGCCCGGCCGCTGTCGCGCCACCTTTCGTCGCGTCGAATGTTTCCTTCGCGCCGTCACCGTCATCACCGAGGCCGACGTCGACGTAGTCGGATTCGATGCCGCGTTCAACGTACCCGGTGACCTCGGTACCAGCGATGACGCCCACGATGTTCCCGAAGGCGGTTGAGGAGGGGTCGTCCCAGTACTTGCCGTGCCCGTCCGTGCCGAACACCACCTCACCTGGGGTGAGACCAGCGTCGGCTGCCTCGCGGCCGTAGTAGCCGGTATCGAGGCGGGTGACGCCGGGGATTTCGTCGGGATCGCCGCCGAGCGGCATGCCCGCGTGGGGGTTGCCGGGAATGCTGTTGCCGATACCGGGCAGGTTGAGCCCCTCACGAGGGTAGGACTGGCTGATACCAATCAGGTCGGCGGGTGCGGTCTGAGAGAACCGCTGCACGTCGGGATTGGCGTTGTTCCAGGGCATCTCATAAATACCGGTGCCCGCCGACGAGGAATACAGCACGCGATCGGCACGCAACCCGAGTTGCTCGGCCGTGCCCACGATCGACCCACCATAGGAGTGCCCCACATAGGAAACAGGCGTGCCCGGCGCGTGCAGCGCGACCTCCCGATCGACCTCCTGACCGAAATCGACCAGCTTCGGTGCCATCTCCGCGGCCCAGATCGGGCTGGGCGCGCCATCGCTGATGCTGGTAAGGCTCTGCGGGAAGTCGCCTTCCATGTAGAGGAACATCGGCCCGCCGGTCTGAGACGCAATATTCCATGCCGCGTTGTGGTTGGTGCCGGACCCGTTGAGATTGGTCGTCGTACCCGGGACATACACCCCGACCCCGGAAACACCCGGTGTCATCTCGCCGATCATCTCGATCATGCGGCCGTTGCCGTTCGGGTCGAACATCACGAACTTGCGGTCGACCATGTCGTCAACCGGCGAGACCGACGAGTCCGGCTTCTGCTCGCGTTCGTTGGTCGTGGTGGGGTTCGGGACGGGCGAGAGCATCGCCTGGAGCTGCGATACGCGGCTCTGGTCCGGGTTCGGTTTGTGCTGCTCTTCGTAGAGCGCATTCTGGATGTTGATCTCGTTGGCGGCGATGCGGGTGTCGAACGGGACACCGTTCATATTGCCCAGCTGTCCCGGGTTGGCGATCACCAACTGCCGCACATCCTCCGGGCTCATCGACGCCAGATACGCGGCCCGCTCATCCGGTGTCATGCCAGCCAGCTTGGAGACGACCTCGTCGGGGTCCATGCGGGTGCCGTCCGGCGTGGTGACGTCGGGCTGGCCATTGACGATGGCAGCGAGCATCTGCTGTGTTTCGCGCAGCGTGGGTCCGTATTGGTTGTCGATGCGTTCGATCTCGTCCAGCCCGGCGATGATGTTCAGCTGGTAAAGACCGGCCTTGTCCTGCTTGGTCTGGTCGTCGGTATCGGGGTGGATGACGCACCCCGACGGCATCACGGTGCACCCGTCACCTTCGGCCGCCTCCACCTGTTTGATCATGTACTCGGCTGCGGTGCCGAACTCGCGGTGCGCGTCGAGGGCATCATCGTGCAACTGCAGCAACAGGTTGCGGACCTCATGGCCATGATCGACCTCTTGGCCGGTGCGCTCGAAAGCGGCATCGCGGGTCTGCCCGAACCAGCCGGTGGCCTGGTCCACCATCCGCGAACTGTCGGTCAGCGAGTTGTAGATTTCGGTGGCGTTGGCCAGTGCCTTCTCGGCAGCGGTTTTCAGGCTCGGCAAAATCTCGCCGCCTACCCGCCAACTCCGCACTTGCGGAACGGTGGGTCTCATCAGCGCGGCACCAGTTTGCGTAGCTCCTCGGCGGAAGCGGCGTCGAGGGCCTCGATGCTGGTGGCGAAGTACGCCAGCACATCGGCCATCGAAGAGAAACGGGTAGCCATCGACTCGCCAGCCGCCGTGGCGGGCTCGGCGCAGTCCCGGACCGCGCACAAGACGTCGCTGCCCTCACCCGATGCCGCCGAGAAATCCGACCACACGAGCTTGCGCAGATCACCGGCCTCCCTGGATCCAGGTGGTGTGGATTCTCTTCAGCTGTTCGAAATCCACACCCAATCCCGACGCACCAGAGGCAGGAAACGGAATCGGTTCAGGAGCCATGGTCTGATCCCCCTTGGAATGTCGGCGCTGCCACACCACAACGCCGACTGGACAGTTGTCCGCACTTTACGTTGTAGATCTCACCTGGTCAAAGGATGCGGCGGAGCACCCAGTCGGCCTCGAGACCCGCGGTGGACCGTCGATGACCCAGCACAGCGGGTAGATCAGCACAGTACGACCCGCACGTCCGTTCCCACCACCAATGGACCGCATGGGTTGACAGGCCACGCATCCAGATGAACCCTGTGTGTCGGGGCAGTCCGAGCAGGGGTGACATGGGAAACCAGGATGACCGACCCGCAAATCGCGCGGCGGCGTTGTCCGCCGAGGATATTTCGGCGGTACAAGCCGTTCTCAGGAAGCAGGTTGCGGTCGCAACGTCGCGCGACGGATCGGTATCGGTCGCTGCGAGCGCAGACGGAACTATTCACCGCTGGGAACGCACCGATCCCGCGCATCCGACTGATCCCAACGAGCTGGTAGCCACCGTTCTCGACTTGGTCGAGCAAGCCCGCCGTACAGCTTACGAGGCTGCAGGACACAACCTTCGTGATGAACCTATGCAGGAGACACCGACGCACGCAACCGATCCCGCCACGGTCGCCTTGAACCAGGAGGACGCATTCAAAGGCACTCTGAGCTACGAGGACTGGCACCAAGACGAGCGCGGATCCCGCATTACAGCTCCGGACTGGTAACGAAGCTCAGCAACCAGTCGCGAATTGCGTTGCCTGGTATAGCCGTTCACTCAGAGTAGCCTCGCAGAGTGCAGAAAGAGTTGTGAGTGGCCGCCTACGCTGCATGCGTACGCGAAGCCGCCGGCGCGACCGAGATCCTGCTGACCCGGTGGATAGCCCCCGACGGCGGCAAGCAGTGGACGCTACCGGGCGGCGGAATGCACCACGGCGAGGACCCGATCGCAACAGCTGTCCGTGAGGTAGGCGAGGAGACCGGGTACACCATCGAGCTAATCGGCCTCATCGGCATCGACTCGATCAATCGCCGGTACCCGCGCCCACGAGGTGAATCCACCGACTTTCACGGGATTCGAATCATTTACGAGGACCAGATCACCGCTGGTGAACTCCGCAACGAGACCAACGGCTCGACCGACCTCGCCGCCTGGCATCCGCTCGACGCCGTCATCGACCTCAACCGAGTCGAACTCGTCAACATTGGAATTGAGCTGTGGCGAACCAGACCAGCTCTGGGCCGCGCGAGCAGGTAGACCGTGGTCCAGCCGAATGATTGGGAGCTCACTCGCCGACCGGCTCGCCGGAGTTCATGCTGCACCCGACGGCATGGCTGGGCACCTCGCAACCAAGTGTTGACCTTGCCGTGGCGGCAGCTTCTACCGTTTTGAAGGCCACGCGAACGGAGGGGTCGACGATGAGTTGGTCGATACAACAGGTAGCCCGAGTGTCCGGGATAACGGCACGGACGCTGCGATACTACGACCAGACCGCCTCCCGGCGCACATGCTCAGACGCGTCCAGGCTCGCGCCGACAACACCATCCTCTACTTGGAGAACGAAAGCCCCGAATACGCCGACTCATGAGAGCCTAGGAACGGCGGAGAACACGAGTTCTGATGCCCCGCACAGGCATTGGTGCCCGCTATGGGAGTCGGACGAACTCGCCGCTAGCAACACCCTTTATGAAGGCGTCCCACTCTTCATAGTTGTAAACCAACACAACGCTCGCATCCGCAAGGGTAGCGCTACTATCCGGATGGATCGTGATACTCGCGCCGCCGACTGCGCCCGATCTGCCGCTCAAGACATATGTCCTCGATCGCACAGCGCGTCCTGGAACGACTGGACGCCGAGCTCTCCCGCACCGACGACGCGGGCCGCCCCGCCATGACCGGCAAGGTCGCCGTGGCCGCCGTGGTCGGCAACGAGGACGGCGCGCACAAGATCGTCGCCGACCTGTTCCAGGGGCTCAACGACATCGGATTCAGCATCCCCGCCCAGGGCTGCACCTATTGGAACGACCACGCCATGGGCAGCACCGACTACCTCGATCTCGACGAACCACCCGAAGAGGTCGCCACCACAACGGCCACCCTGGCCCGCAACACCGCACACCTGGCCCGGCTGCTGACCGAGCACCGATACCCGAGCGCGTGAGCGAAGCACCCGGATCAGAAGTGCTGAGGCGCAACAACACTGACGTAGCCACAGGTATGCCGATCGGTTCGGGAAAGGTCTGCCGCGGGTTACTCGGCCGGGATCGGGTAGTGCGTGAAGGTGGATCACGGACTCGTATCCACGAAACCAGGTTCGACACAGGAGGTTCGACAGATGCCTGATCCGAACAATCCCGGACAGTTCGGCAACCGCGACGACACCGAGAAGCAGGCCGCCAAGGGCGGCAAGGCCAGCAGCGGCAGCTTCGGGGAAGCCAACGCCGCGGATCCGCACGAGGCCGGTCGCAAGGGCGCCGAGGCGCAACCGCACGAGGCGAAGGTCAAGGGCGGCCAGCACAGCCACGGCGGCCAGTGAGCCAGCCGATCAGCAATAGGCTGCGGGCCGAGTGAAATCACTCGGCCCGCAGCTTGCGTTGAAGGCGGACTCGTCGCCGGCGACGAGGCTCCGGATACGCCTGCCAGTCGCAATCCGGGCGACGCGTCCGTGCCCGTCAGGGCCGGACATTGCCCATTTCCGCAGTCAAACGACTGCGCAGCAACGACTTCCCCTGCTCGGCACCCTTGCGGCTCTCCCGCTGCGCACGGCGGAAGAACTCCGCCAACTCACCGTCCCCGTCCCGTTCGGCATCACGCGCATAGTTCTCCATGCGCAGCGCATTGCTCAAGCACGATTCGGTGAACCAGATGAGGTTGTAATCCTTGTCGATCGTGCCGGTGAACTGACCGGTCTCTTCAGCCTTCGTCATCGTTATGCTCCTGATAGTCAACGGTTTCCGACGTCCACGCCCTACCCGGGAACGACCGGACCAAACCGTCCGGACCGCAGAGCACCGGTTCCACGCCGGATCCTCCGGTTCACACCAGGGCGCGCACGTCCCACACCCACACACCGTCCACCTGCCGGGCGGGGAAGCCCAGCAACTGATCCATGGTGCGGCGCAAGGCGTCACCGCTGTCCGTGGGCGGCAGCACCACCACGTCGGCCTCCCAGTAGCGCAGATCCGCGCGAGTCTGTGCTCGCAGAGTCGCGTCGACGACCGGCACCGTGTCGAATGCCCGGACGAGCGTGAGCAGATTCGCGGTGGGCCGGGCTTCGGGGCCGTAGCGGGCCTTCTTGTCGGGGCCGCTGGGGCCGACGAAGTAGCCGCCCACCAGCGGATAGGTGAAGTCGGAGTCGATCTGCCAGCGCAACGCGACGGCGTCGGCCGCAGTGGGCGGCGGCACGATCAGCACCGACCCGTCCGAAACATACCGGCGGACAGTGCCTTCGGCGAAGAAGGCGGGCGTCGGGGTGCGGTCCACGACCGGCAGCATGGTCGGCGCGAGGGGCAGCAGGGCGCAGGCCAGCGCGCCGAACCAGGGCGCGGGCCGCCACCCGCTCGCGGGGGAACGCCGGTGGTCGAGAGCACGCTGGGTGCCCAGGGCCAGGACGATCGCGATGGCCGGAATGGCCACCATGGCGAACCGGGATTCGACGATTCCGTTCAGCAGCGGGAGCTGTCCGGCGATCAGCCACGGCATGGGCACGATGGTGAACTCACCGTCGATGGACAGCATGACGCCCATCGACAGCGCCGTGAACGCCACGATGACGGCCAGGGCGGCCTGCACGACGCGCTCACGCCGCAGCAGGACCGCGCTCACGGCGAGGAGCAGCAGCAGCGGCCAGCCGAAATAGGAGTTGTGCTCGGTCGGGTTGATGCTCACGTCCGGGCCGAACGAGAGCACACTGCCCGCCGATTCCGGCGCGAACTGGAACAGCGCCAGCAGGTCGTTGCCCCCGCGCCCGTAGCCGATGAATCGATACGACTGCGGCCCGAAGAACTGCCACCACAGCGGAATCGCGGTGAGCGCCACCGTGATCAGTGCCGCGAGCAGCACCGGCGGCGCGAGCGCGCGCAGCGTGCGCAGGATGGCGCGCGGGGTCCGCAGGTAGGCCAGGCCGAAGACCGCGAAACCCAGCGCGAAGAGCAGCAGCGGCTCCTCACCCAGCGCGATCTGCAGCGCCACCAGCAGACCCAGCGCCAGGGCCGGGCGCGGCTGCCAGCGCCGGCGCGCTTCGAGGTAGTTGGCGCGCCGCGCCATGGTGATGACCCGCGAGGCGATGAGCGGAAGCAACGCCAGCACAACGAAATTCGGATGCGCTGTGGCGTGCGAGATCATCGCGGGCGCGAAGCCGCAGAACAAACCGCCTACCGCCGCAGCGAATTCGGACTCCACCAGCTCTCGCGCGAACAGCCGGTACCAGGCGAAGGCCGTACCCGACAGGCCCAGGGTGAGCGCCAGCACGAAGGTCACGGTGGGTCCGAACAGCAGCGTGACGGGCGTGAGCGGCACACCCCACCCGAACATGGAGGTATTGGCCATCATGTTGACGCCGTCGGGATAGTTCTGCAGCTGCGAGCCGAGCGGATTCTCGGGATGGGTGAGCTTCCACGCCGTGACCGAGAAGAACCACTCGAACATGGCCTGGTCCTGATCGCTCTTGACCAGGTAGCCATTCCGAGGGTTCAGCCACAGCCCGGCGAGCACGAACACCGCGAGCGACAGATAGCCACCGGCGACGAGGAGGTCGGTGCGCACCGAAGGCACTCGCCGCGCCGACTGTTCGGGCCGAGCGCGGCCGGAGTCCGCCGTTCCCGGTGCGATCCGGTCCGCAACCGCTACTGCCGATCGGCCCGTTTCGGTCCGGTCGGTCACTCAGATCAGCTCTCGCACGTCCCACACCCACACACCGTCCACCTGCTGGGCGGGGAAGCCCAGTAGCTGATCGACGGTGCGGCGCAAGGCATCCGCGTTGTCGGTGGGCGGCAGCACCACCACGTCGGCCTCCCAGTAGCGCAGGTCCACGAGAGCCTGATCGCGCAGCGCCTGGTCCACGACCGGAAGCGTGTCGAACGCCCGGACCAGGGTGAGCAGATTGCCGGTGGGCCGAGGGTCGGAACCGTAGCCGGACCGCTTGTCCTCGCCGCTCGGACCACAGAAGTAGCCGCCCACCAGCGGGAAGGCGAAGTCGGAGTCGACCTGCCAGCGCAGGGCGATGGCGTCGGTGGCGGTGGGCGGGGGCACGATCAGCACCGAACCGTCCGAGATGTACTGCCGGACGGTGCCTTCGGCGAAAAACGCGGGCGTCGGAGTGCGGTCCTCGACGGGCAGCATGGTCGGCGCGAGGGGCAGCAGGGCGCAGGCCAGCGCGCCGAACCAGGCCACGGGCCGCCACCTGTCCACCGTGGAGTCGCGCAGCTGATCCAGCGCCCGCTGGACGCCCAGGGTCAGCACGATCGCGATGGCCGGAATGGCGATCATGGCGAATCGGGCTTCGATGATTCCGTTCAGCGGCGGCGCCCAGCCGAATACCAGCCACGGCATGGGCACCATGGCGTATTTGCCTTCACTGAACGTCAGTACGCCGTCGACGGACAGCACAATGCCCAGCGACAGCACCGTGAACAGCACTCCGACGAACACCGCGGCCCGCACAATGCGTTCACGCCGCAGGAAATACGCGGTCACGAAGACGAGCAGCAGCAGCGGCCACCCGAAATAGGAATTGTGCTCGGTCGGATTGATGGCCACATCCGGGCCGAATGACACCGCGCTGCCGGCCGAGGCCGACGAGAACTGGAACAGCGACAGCAGATCGTTGCCCACGCGGCCGTGACCGATGAACCGATACGACTGCGGTCCGGCGAACTGCCACCACAGCCCGAACCCGGTGAGCGCCAAGGTAACCAGCGCGCCGAGCAGAATGGACGGCGCGACCGCCCGCACCGTGAGCGCGATGGTCCGCCGGTTACGCAGATAGGCCAGCGCGAACACCGCGAAACCCAGCGCGAAGATCAGCAGCGGCTCCTCACCCAGCGTGAGCTGCAGGGCAACCAGCACACCCAGCACAATGGCGGCCCGCGGCTGCCACACCGGACGCGTCTGCGGAGCGCTGTCCGCCCGCCGCGCCATCGTGATGACCTGCAGCGCGATGAACGGAAGCAACACCAGCACAACGAAATTCGGGTGCCCATTGGTGTGCGAAATCATCGCGGGCGCGAATCCACAGAACAAACCACCAACGGCCGCAGCGAATTTCGACTCCACCAGCTCCCGGGAGAACACCCAGTACCAGGCGAATGCCGTGCCGGACAGACCGAAAGTGAGCGCCGCGACGAAGGTGACGGTAGGCCCGAACAGCAGCGTGACAGGCGTGAACGGGACGCCCCACCCGTACATGAGGGTATTTGCCATCATGTTCACGCCGTCGGGATATCCCTGCAACTGCGTGCTGAACGGACTTTCCAGATTGGTGATATTCCACGCCGTGATCCCGTAGAACCACTCGTAGAGCGTCTGGTCCTGATCACTGTTGCTCAGGTAGGCGGTATCGGGGTTCCGCCACAGCCCGGCGAGGACGAATACCGCGAGCGACACATAGCCACCGGCGACAATGAGATCGGTGCGCGCCGCGCGCACTCGCCGCACCCACCGCCGAATACGGCGCGGGTCAACCGTTTCCGGTGCGGCTTTTTCGGCAACTGATACTCCCGATCGGTCCGCATCGGACCGATCGGTTACCCACCCCAGTGTCACGCGTTATTCCCTCGATCTGCACAGCCTCAATCAGCCCGCTCACAATAGTCGAGCGCGAATCCGGTCGGCGACCTCAGCGAGGCCGTCGGCGATGGCGGTTCGCTGGGCCGGGGTGAGGACGTCGATGAGCAGGTCGCGGACCAGGGTGACGTGGCCGGGGGCGGCTTCCTCGAGGGCGCGGCGGCCTTTGGTGGTGAGTTCGGCGGTGACGCCGCGGCTGTCGCCGGGGACGGTGCCGCGGCGGACCAGGCCGGCCTTCTCGAGTTGGTCGATCTGGTAGCTGAGCCTGCTCTTGGAGTTGATGAGGGAGGCGGCCAGTTCGGTCATGCGGATGGTGCCGTCGGGGGCGTCGGCCAGGCGGACGAGGACTTCGTACTGGGTGTGCGAGAGGCCCGCATCACGTTTGAGCTGCTGCTCGACTTCCCGTTCGAGCAGCGCCCAGCCGGACAGCAGGGCCGTCCAGGTGCGCATTTCCTCGTTGTCGAGCCATTGGGGTTCGGGCACGGGGCCAGCCTACGCATCTTGTTCAGATTTGAACAATCAGCTAGGCTGCGGTTCTGGTTCAAATTTGAACAAGAGGAGGTGTGATGGCCGTCGAACAGGCGAACCGGATGCCCGTGCTCTACCTGTCGCACGGTGCGCCACCGCTGGCCGACGATCCGCTGTGGCCCGGACAACTCGCGGCCTGGTCCGCCGGATTGCCGAAACCGACAGCGGTGCTGATGATTTCGGCGCACTGGGAAGACGCACCGGTGGCGCTCGGCGCGACCGAGACGATCCCGCTGGTGTACGACTTCTGGGGATTCCCGCAGCACTACTACAACGTTCGCTACCCCGCGCCGGGTGCGCCCGAACTGGCCGGGAAGGTGCGGAAGCTGTTGCGCGGGCCGGGCATTCCGGTGCAGGACGCACCCGATCGCGGCCTCGATCACGGGGCCTATGTGCCGCTGGTGGAGATGTACCCGGACGCGGATGTGCCGGTACTGCAGATGTCACTGCCCACCCTGGACCCGCGCGCGCTCATGGCCCTGGGCCGCAAACTCGCGCCACTGCGGGACGACGGCGTGCTCATCATCGGCAGCGGCTTCTTCACCCACAATCTGCGGGCACTGAGCGACGACGGATCGGTGCATCCGGTGATGGCCGACTTCGACGCATGGGGGCGCGAGGCACTGGCAACCGCCGATGTCGACGCCCTGCTCGACTTCGCGCACAAGGCGCCCGCCGCACAGCTGGCGCATCCGCGCACCGAACACTTCGCGCCGCTGTTCGTCGCACTCGGCGCGGGCGAAACCGATCTCGCCACCCAGCGGCCCGTCATCGACGGCTTCTGGCGCGGCCTCGCCAAACGCTCCATCCAGCTCGGCTGACCGATCACCCACGGACACAAGGAGTTCCGATGACCACCACAACCGCCCCCGCGGCCACCACCGACCGGACCGGCACCGACCTCGGCCTGCTCCTGCTCCGCCTGGCCATCGGTCTCACCATGGCCGCCCACGGCTCACAGAAGCTGTTCGGCTGGTTCGGTGGCGGCGGCATCTCCGGCACCGGCCAATTCTTCAGCGCCAAGGGCTATCCCGCGGGCGAGGCCATGGCGTTGATCGCCGGTCTGAGCGAAACCTTCGGCGGCCTGGCCCTGGCACTCGGCCTGCTCACCCCGCTGGCCGCCGCCGCCATCCTCGGCACCATGATCAATGCCATCGCCGTGCACGGCACCGACGCGTTCTTCGCCCCCAAGGGTTTCGAGTACGAACTCGTCCTCGCCATCGGCGCGGCCGCCCTGGCCCTCACCGGTCCGGGCCGCATCGCCGTGGACAACTACCTGCCCGCCCTGCGCAACCACCGGCTCGTCTACGGTCTCGCCGCCATCGCCGTGGCCGTGATCGCCGGCGGCGTCACCCTGCTCATCCGCAGCTGAGGTCGCACCTCACCAGACGTGGATGGTCCCCCAGCAGCCCTTGCCCGCGCTGCCCGTCGTGGTGGGCGTCATGGCCTCGAAGGGGATCGGCCCGGGCGGCTGTGCGGGAACCTCCACCCGCGCATGCGGATTGAAGTAGGCGCTCGGCAGGATCACCCGGATCTTCAGCGCGGGAATCCGGAACTCCGACATATCGGTGAACTGGAAGCTGGTGTCGACATCGATGAAGAACGGCGTATTCGCCGGCACGTTCAGGTCGAATGTCGAGCAGTAGCCGTTGTGGAATCCGAACTGCACGACCGGCGGCGGATCCGCGAGCGCCGGCGGCGCACCCAGCACGACCCCCATGAGCACGGCGGCCGACGCCGCCCCGGCAACACCACTGCGCATACCCCTCATGGCCGATCCCTTCCAGTTGGCGCCACGGGTCGTGGTTCCGCCAGGATACGGGGTGTGATCAACGTTCCTGCCCTGGTCGAGGCGAAAGCCCGCTCGGTCGGGGCCACCGAATGGCTGCGGCGCCTGCCGGACACGATCGCGCATCTCGAACGAGCGTGGTCGATCACCGTCGGCCACCGTGGAAGCATAGTGAGGATCGTATTCCGAAGAAATGACCTGCGGATGGTCACGAATGGGTACTCTTTCTGTCACGTTGCGCGTCGGGTTTGCCTAACCATCCGGTAACGCCGTGCGCTGCAACGGTATTGCCGATCGACGCTAGGACGAGCTGTGCCGCATCACCGAGTGACACCCGGTTCCGTTTCCGTCAAGGATCTACTCGGTGAGGTTGGCACCGAGGTCCCCACCCATCGCGCCGATGTGACAGGTCGATTCCGGATCGTGGCGGGCGCCGCGGTGACCACCGGCGCACTGCTCAGCACGGCCGCGCAGCTGACACCCGCCGCCGCCGTCGCCGCACCGGTTCCGCCACCGGCCGATCAGGGCCTCGAGGGTGTCATCGAAGACGTCTTCGGTCCGGCGGCCGTGCAATTCCTCAATGAGGCCGTGCCCGGGGCCATCCCGGCCGCGCCGCAGGTCGCCGAGGCGCCGGAGGAGGTGGCGCAGGAGCCCGCGCCCGCCGCGCCGGCGGTCGCGCCCTTCGGCATCGCCGGTCTGCCACCGGAGATCTCGGGTCCGCTGGCGCAGGCCGAGCAGGTCATCAATGGCCTGCAGCAGCAGATCGCACCGCAGATTCAGCAGATCGTGCCGGAGGCCGCGCCGCAGTTCTCCGCCGCCCCGGCCGTGCTGCCGGTGGGCGGGGAGATCAGCTCCAACTTCGGAAGCCGTTGGGGTTCATTCCATTACGGGGTGGATATCGCCGACGCGCTGGGGACGCCGATTCATTCGGTGCTGGGCGGCACCGTGATCGAGGCCGGGCAGGCGTCCGGGTTCGGCCAGTGGGTGCGGGTGCAGCAGGACGACGGCACCATCGCGGTGTACGGCCACGTCAACGAGTACTTCGTCCAGGCCGGCGATCGGGTGAACGCCGGTGACGTGATCGCGACGGTCGGCAACCGGGGCCAGTCCACGGGACCCCATCTGCACCTGGAGATCTGGGATCAGAATCACGTGAAGATCGATCCGGTGGCCTGGCTGGCCACGAAAGGCGTTCTCATGGAACAGCACTGGGGCGCGGCCTGACCTGATCCCCTGTCCCAGCGGCGGGTTGGCGCGTTTGCCCCATGCTGGCACGTTTCGCACTGGCCGAGCAGCGACTACGGAGCAACACTGGAAAACCGTACCGAGTTGCCTGTGAGGAGACACCGTGCCACATTCCCGAGAATGCGCCGAGGCCTACGTGATCGCAGCGTTGGAAGCCAAGGGCACGGCAACCCGTGAGGATTTCGACGTGCCCGGCATCGTCGACGTCTCGCACGCCATCACCGAGGGCTGGGATTTCGAGGTGATGGAGCGAAATCTGTTCTGGGGCATTGCCGCCAGCTACTTGAAGAGTTGAGCGGTCACCGCGTTACGCGGGCGGCGTCTGCGCCCGCGTGACAACGGCCCAGCGCAGCGCGGCCCGGCGCATGGAGGCCGTGTCGGCGTATCCGAGCAGCTGGGCCTGCCGCCCGCGACTCACCGGCCCGGCGGAGGAGGCCGCGGCCAGGCGGGCCGAACGCGC
The DNA here is from genome assembly GCF_016741815.1 of Nocardia acididurans. Lineage (GTDB taxonomy): Bacteria > Actinomycetota > Actinomycetes > Mycobacteriales > Mycobacteriaceae > Nocardia > Nocardia acididurans. Next base: position 84,034 of record NZ_JAERRJ010000015.1, on the reverse strand, counting down.
CCGGTCGAGTTCGCGGCGCCAGGTCGTGCCCGCTTCGGTCAGGCGGCGCTGCAGGGTGCGCGGGCTGGTGGCCAACCGCCGCGCCACCCGTTCCAGGGAGATGTCACCCTCGTCGAGAGCCTCGGCCACGGCGACCGCGACGCGCTCGGGCCAGGCTGTCACCAGCGGCGGGGGTGGTGGCAGCGCGTCGGCCAGGGGCCGCAGCACCGTGGCGAGGACCGGATCGGCGGTGGTGAGCGGCATTTCGAGGTCGGCCGGGCGGAAGGTCATGGCGTCGAGGTCCGCGCCGAACTCGAGGACGGCGTCGCCGAAGACCTCACGGTAGGCGTCCAGCCGGCGCGGCGCGGACCGGCGCAGCAGCACGCGCACCGGGTTCAGCGGGGCGTCGATCACGCGCCGGGCCCGGGTCAGCACGGCGGTCAACCCCCACAGCTGGGTGAAATCGCGGGTGATGTCGCCGCCGTCGACCATATCGAGCCGCAGCGCCGGACCGTCGCCGAGATCGACCAGGTCGAAGCGATGGTTGGTGGTGACCGCGCTGACGTACGGACCACAGGTCGCCAGGCCCGCGCCGAGGGTGGGCGCACTGGTGAAGAGGTAGTCGTAGAGCCCGGTCGCCTTGAGTTGATAGCGGCTCGCGACCCGCAGCGCCACATCGGGATCGTCCAGTGCGCGCGCTCCGACCTCCCACAGCCGGGAGAAGGTTTCGCTGGGTACGTGTACGCCATTGCCGGTGAGGGTCCACTCGGGCACACCGCACTCGTGGATCAGCCGCGCTCGATCCAGGCCCATGCTCGTCAACTGCGAGATCACGAACCTGTGCAGCAGAGTCTGATCAGTGCCCAACGCCCCTCCTGCGTCTTGCGCCCGCCCGAATAGCGAAAGGCTATACCGCGCGGCGCACCCGTCCACGGGTTCGGCGAACCTTGTGGGCCATACCTCAGAAACTCAGCGCAATCGGCCGCGCAGGATGTCGACGCCGCCGCCGGTGAGCTCGTCGAGGACGATGGTGCGGCCCGCGACGGCCATGAAGATCGCCTCGCCCGGACCCTGGACGAGCGGGCCGGTGCCGTGCTGCCAGTCCACGTCGGTGGCGTGGAAGCGCAGGCCGCGCATGCGCGGTCGCGGGTGCAGCGTGGGGTCGGGGTGTTTCAGCAGCGTGAGCAGGTGCGGAGCCGGTATCCGCCGGGTCGCGCCCAGCGGCCTGCGGATGTCCTGCTGGTGGATCATGGTGTCGGCGAGGCCGATTCGCGGGGCCCAGCGGGCGGCGAGACCGGAGTCGACGGTGGCTTCGTAGGCGGCCAGGAGTTCCTCGGTCGTCATGGTCCGGCCGCGTGCGATGTAGTGCTCGTTGTGCCGGTCGACCGATCCCCGGGCCCGGATCAGCTCCCCGACGTACCGCGCGGGCGGGGTCGCCTCGTAGAGCAGGTGCGCCACGACGTCGCTGATTCGCCAACCGGCGCACAGTGACTCGGTCTGCCACTGCTCCGGGGTGAGCGTCCGCAGCAGCTCCACCAGCTCACGCCGCTCGCGCGCGATCATCGTGCGCAGTTCCGATCTCGTAGTCCCCACTGTCGGCTCCTCACCCTCGACTGCCTTTCCCAAACAGTAAACACTGATTACTATGTGATCGTCGATTACTTTTTGCGAATGTCGTCGAAAGGACCCGCGTGGCCGCCACGGATCAGGAGCCCGACCAGCCGCCCACCCGGCGCGCCGAACGCCGCGCCCAGACCATCGCCGAGATCAAGACGCTCGCCCGGCGTCAGCTCGCGACCGAGGGCACCGGCGGGTTGTCGCTGCGTGGCATCGCCCGCGAGATGCGGATCACCCCGGCCGCGCTGTTCCGCTACTTCGACAATCAATCCGCCCTGATCACCGCACTGTGCATCGATTCCTATGACGCGTACGCCGCGGCGATGACCGAGGCACAGCACGCCGCGGGCGCCGACCCCGCCGCCCGCTGGCGCGCCGGCTGCGAGGCCGCCCGGCGCTGGGCGCTGGCCAACCCGTCGGAATTCGCGCTGATCGCGGGCACGCCGATCCCCGGCTATCACGCGCGACCGGAGGAGACCGGTCCGGCGGCGGGCCGCCTGATGCAGGCCATCGCGCAGCCCTACTTCGACGCGGTCGCCGACGGCACCGCCGATCCCACCGCCACGCTGATACCCGAACTCGCGGCGGGTCCACTACTGGGCGGCGACGCGTGGCCCGCCTCCCCGGTGCCCGGAATTCTGATCACCGCCTGGGCCTCGATCCAGGGCTTCATCACCGGCGAAACCTTCGGCAGTATCGCTCAACTCACCGCCGACCCCGCCGAGCTGTACCAGGCCCATATTCGAACTGTCATGCGCGGCATGGGCTTCCAGGATTGACCCGAGACGGGAGGAGGCGCGGCGGCGCGGGCTGGGGCCACTGGGTTCCGCTATCGCCTGCGCTGGCGGTTACCCGCTGACCGGAATCGGGGGAATGTCCCGTTGACGGCGCGATATTCGTGCGATCCATCCGAAAACGCACGGTGCGGTGCACGCCCGAGAGCATTCCAACCGCTATGTTGAATTTCGGCCGCTTCGGCTTCGAACTCCGCCCACCGCCCCACCGGGCGTGACCGGCGAAACGCTCTACCACCCAGCGCAACCCCCTCATCGAGACGGTGGGGGTGTCGTCTCACGCTCGTGCGGATCGGAGGGTTCAGGTGTCGGTGTCGGTCTTACCTGTGGAGACGGGGCAGCACGACCGGGACGACACCGACCTCGCGCCGCCGACCACACCGTTCGAGCGGCCGCCCGCGGATACCTCGCATCGGGGAGAACGGCTGTCGCGGGCTGTCCTCCTGAGCGGGATCGCACTGACCGCGGCGGTGTTCGCGGCGAGCGGATGGCAGCGGCGCTGGATCTCCGACGACGGGTTGATCGTGCTGCGCACCGTGCGGAACCTGCTGGCGGGCAACGGCCCGGTCTTCAACCTCGACGAGCGGGTGGAGACCAACACCAGTGCGGCGTGGACCTATGTGGTGTGGTTCTTCGGCTGGCTCACGCAGGCGCGACTGGAGTACGTGGCACTCGGGGCGGCGCTGAGTCTGTCGGTAGCGGCGATCGTCGTCGCGATGCTGGGGGCGGCGCGGCTGTGGGGCGGGGCGGGGTCGGCACTGCTGGTTCCGGCCGGGGCACTGGTGTACATCGCATTGCCGCCCGCGGCCGACTACGCGACCTCCGGGTTGGAGAACGGCCTGGTCATCTGCTGGCTGGCGGTGCTGTGGTGGTCGCTCGTCCGGTGGTCGCGGGCCGAGCGGGTGCGTCCCGGCGCGTTCCTCGCGCTGATGGGCTGGGCCGGGCTCGCGCCGCTGGTGCGCCCGGAGCTGACCGTGGTCGGCGGACTCGCCCTGCTACTGCTGGTCTGCGCGCCGGTGCCGCCGACGCGGCTGCGGCCGTGGGCCTTCCGGGCCTCGGCGATCGCCGCCGCCGGGCTGGTGCCGGTGGGCTATCAGATCTGGCGGATGGGCTACTACGGACTGCCCTATCCGAATACCGCTGTCGCCAAGGACGCCGGGGGCGCGAAGTGGCGGCAGGGCGGCATCTACCTGTGGGATCTGGCGGGGCCGTATCTGCTGTGGCTGCCGCTGATATTGCTGGCCGTGGCCGCGGTGCTGCTCGCCCGGCGGGAACACGGTGTGCGGGAACGCGTGTCGAGCGGGTGGGGCGCGCGGATGCGATCGCCCGGCGCCGTCGTCGCCGTGATGGTCGGAGGCGGTGTGGTGCTCACCGTGTACGAGCTGCGGGTCGGCGGGGATTTCATGCACGGCCGGATGCTGCTGCCGCAGTTGTTCTGCCTGCTGCTGCCGGTCATGGTGCTGCCGCTTCGCATCACCGATATGCGCAGTGCTCCACGGGCTTTCCTCGTCGTCGTGGCGGCACTGCTGGGCGTGGCCGGGTGGGCGGTGGCGGCGTCGCGGACGACGGCCATCACCGAGGGCACCGATATCCGCGCGAACGGCATTGTGGACGAACGCATCTACTACGTCCTCGGCACCGGTCGCGACCATCCCATTCGCGCCGAGGACTATCTGGACTATCCCCGGATGCGGCCCATGCTCCGCGATATCGCGGAGACCCCGAACGGTGGACTGCTGGTCAACCTGCCCGATCAGACGTACTGGTACGTGGTGCCGCCACCGCAACCCCTCCCCGAGGGCGGCGCGGGGCATACGGTGTACTTCCTCAACCTCGGGATGACGAGTATGAACCTGCCCCTGGACGTGCGCGTCATCGATCCCGTCGGACTGGCGTATCCCCTTGCGGCACACTCTGATCGGCTGACCGACGGGCGGATCGGGCACGACAAGAATCTGAACGTCAGCTGGGTGGTGGCCGATACCGGCGTGGTGGACAGGCATCCGTGGCTGGCCGCCCATATCGACGAGCAGTGGATCCGGCGGGCGCGAACGGCCATGTCCTGCCAGGAGACTCAGGATCTGCTGGCCTCCTCGCGCGCACCGCTGGACCTCACCCGGTTCCGGCGCAATCTGGTGCAGGCCCTCACCTTCGCGGGCACCCGGATCGACCGCATTCCCGCCTACGAGATCGAGCGCTGCCGGTTGCTGCCGCCGAACTGACCCGACCACCCATCCGACCCGACGCGAGGATCCACACCGACGATGACGATCACGGCACGCGGCAGACGAACCACCTCGATCGCGAAAGAGCAACGGCAGCACGACATCTCCCCCACCGCGCTGTGGGTCACGGTGCTCGCGGCGGTGGGGGTGCTGGCCTGGCACGTGTACGCGATTCCGATCGGGAACCCGTACTACGGGCTGTTCAGCAATGACGTGGACCAGTACGTCTACACCGCGGGCGGTGAGGCCATCCGGTACGGGGCCAGCCTGTACGACGCGCCGGTCTTCTTCGATATGGAATTCACCTATACGCCGTTCGCCGCGGTGCTGTTCGTGGCGTTCACCTATGCCGTGCCGGTGGTGGCCAAGACGCTGTGGTGGGTGGCGATCATGGCGGCCCTGATCGCGCTGGTCGCGGTGTGCCTGCGCTCGCTGAACTACCGGAACACCTGGCGCACCTGGTCTTTCGCGCTCGCGCTGGCGGTGGTGTGCACGGCGTTCGAACCGGTCCGCTCCACCATCTGGCTCGGGCAGATCAACATCATGCTGGTACTGCTGGTGGTCTGGGATCTGACGCGACCCCGATCGGCCGGACTGCGCGGGGTGGGCGTCGGCATCGCGGCGGGCATCAAACTCACGCCCGCGTTCTTTCTCGTCTACCTGGCCTGCACCCGGCAGTGGCGCGCATTCTGCACGGCGACAGCCGCTTTCGTGGCCACCATCGGCATCGGCTTCCTGATCCATCCCACCGACTCGTTCACCTACTGGAGTCGCCAGTTCGGGACGCCGGCGCGCGTCGGCCCGGTGGATTCCCCGGCCAACCAATCGGTCAACGGATTCCTGGCTCAGCTGTTGCGGTTCTACGACGTGGAGCGTTTCGCGGTGCACGGCCCCACCTCCACGGTCTACGTCGCCCCCGCCTGGATGTGGCTGCTGGTGGCGGTCCCCCTGGTGCTGTTCGGCCTCTACGCGTCGCTGCTCGCCTACCGCGCCGATCGAATCCTGTTGTCGGTCACCGTCGCAGGCATGTCCGCGGCGTGCGCCTCACCGTTCTCCTGGGGCCATCACTGGGTGTGGTTCGTCCCGCTGTTCGTCCTGGCCCTGCACCACGCGTTCACCACCCGCACCCCCAACCGGTGGCTCCCCGCGGCCCTCGTTTTCCTGATCAGCTTCTGCTGGTGGTGGAACTACCCCGACCGTCCGCCACTCGAAGACGCCCCGCACCCCATCGGCATCGGCCTGTTCATGCTCCCCCGCGACGACCTGCCCACCTGGTGGGCACAGTTCGCGGTGCCCTTCTACTCCGGCTGCTACCTACTGCTGTTCCTGGCCACCGCGATCTTCGTGCTCCGTCGATTCCCGAGCCGGATCAACCGCACCTGACCTGCGGATTGGGAAAACGTTGAGTCCGTTTTGAGTCGGCTCGCCCACAGTTGCGTCCGTGACACAGGACTTCATCATCGTGGGCCTCGCGCTCGGGCGGGCCGCGCTGTGAGCCTCGAGGTCACCGCCGATGTCGCCGCGGGCGGCACGGTCGAGACCGTTCTCATTCCCGAGAGCCAGAGAGGTACACCAATAATGGGTTTCACCAACGGATTCCGGCGTTCCACCCGCACGCTGGCGCTGCTGAGCGCGCTCACCCTGAGCCTGGCCGCGGCGGCCTGCTCGTCGGGGTCCTCCGAATCGCCTGCCGCGCAGCCCACCACGGTGCCGCAGCCCGATCCGGACAAGCCCGCGGTGCTGCTGGTGCACGGTGCGTTCGCCGACGGCAGCAGCTGGGGCGGCGTCGTGGAGCAGTTGCAGCGCAAGGGATTCCGGGTCACCACGGCGGCGGTGCCGCTGCGCGGGCTGGAGTACGACAGCGCCTACATTCGCGGCATTCTCGATGCCATGCCCGGCAAGACGCTGCTGGTCGGCCACTCCTACGGCGGCGCGGTCATCACCAATGCGGCGGCGGGATCGCCCAAGGCGGCGGGTCTGGTGTACGTGGCCGCCTTCGCCCCGGACCAGGGTGAGTCGCTGGGCGAACTGGACGGCCGTTTCGGCGGACCGGCCACGAAAATCACTCTCCCGCAGACGGTTCCGGGCAGCCCGGCACCAGAGCTCGTCATCGATACCGCCAAGTTCCCGGAGTACTTCGCCCAGGATGTGCCGCCGGTGCGGGCGGCCGTGCTCGCGGCGGGTCAGCGGCCCATCTCGGTGGCGGCGTTCACCGAGACGACCGGCGCACCCGCCTGGCGCACCCTGCCGTCCTGGTACCTGGTGGCCGCCGATGACCGGATGATCCCGCCGGCCGGACAGCGGGAGATGGCCGCGCGCGCGAAGGCCACCGTCACCGAGCACGCGGGCAGCCACGCCATCGCCGTCTCCCATCCCGAGACGGTCGTCACGGTCATCGATCAGGCCGCGGGCACACTGCGCTGACCCGCCGTCGACTCGGAAGGAAATGATCCGACCATGACCGAACCCATCGCCGACGTGCTGATCGTCGGCGGCGGCTCGGCCGGCGCGGTGCTGGCCGCGCGCTCGAGCGAGAACCCGGACCGGCGCGTACTGCTGCTGGAGGCCGGGCCCGTCTACCCCGTGGACGGCTATCCCGCCGCGGTGGCGTCCAGCAGCGTGCTGGGCGGATACACCGGGCACGACTGGGGGTACGCCTCCGAACCCGGCTTCGTCGGCCATCCCATCGCGCTGTATCGAGGCAAGGTGCTGGGCGGCAGTTCCGCCGTCAACGGCTCGGTGCTGGTACGCGCCTTGCCCGCGGATTTCGACCGGTGGACCGCACGCGGGCTGAAGGGCTGGTCCTTTCCCGAGGTGCTGCCCAGCTTCCGGAAACTCGAGAACACGAGTGCGGGCGCCGACGAATGGCACGGGCGCGGCGGACCGCTGCCAGTGCGGCAGCTCACCCGGGACGAGCTCAGCCCGATGCAGCGGGCGTTCGTGGATTCCGCTGTGGCATGCGGGATTCCGGCGACCGAGGATTTCAACGGGCCGCAGCCCTACGGCGTCGGACCGTATCCGATGAACGTGGTCGACGGGGTCCGGGTCAACACCGGTTTGGCGTATCTGACCGCCGATGTGCGCGAGCGCGCGAATCTGAGCCTGCGCGGTAACGTACTGGTGGATCGAGTCGAGTTCGGCGACAACGGAACCCGCGCGATCGGAGTGCGCACCGCCGACGGGGAACTGATCACCGCCGGGGAGATCGTGCTGTGCGCGGGCACTTTCGGCAGTGCCGCGATCCTGCTGCGCTCCGGTGTCGGTCCGGCGGATCGGACACGGGCACTGGGGATTCCGGTGGTGGCCGACCTGCCCGTCGGGCGCACCCTCTACGACCATCCCTTCTACTACAACGCCTATGCCGCGCACGCCGATCGCCTCGGCGCGGGTGAGCCGGTGATCGGGGCCAAGGTGTGGACCGCGAGCTCCGAGGCCGCGCCCGGCGAACTGGATCTGCACATCACCGCCACGCACCTGATCGACCAGCACCTGAGCCCGACCGGCGCGGCGTACGTGCTCGCGGTGGCCCTCACCCGGCCACTGTCGTGCGGGTCGCTGACCCTCACCGACCGGGACCCGCACACCGCGCCGCGCATCGACCCGAACTTCCTGGCCGATCCCGCCGACCGGCGGCGGCTGGTCGAGGGCGTGACCCTGAGCCGCAGGATCGGAAGCCACGGTCCGCTGGGCGAATTCGTCGCCCACGAAATGTCGCCGGGCAGCGACCTGCCCGGCGACATCGACGCCTCCGTGCGGGCCACGCTCGACACCTACCATCACCCGACCTCGACCGTCCCCATGGGCGCGGACGACGATCCGGCCGCGGTCGTGGACCGGCTCGGCGCGGTGCGCGGGCTGACCGGCCTGCGGGTGGTGGACGCGTCGATCCTGCCGGACGCGGTGTGCGCGGCCACCAACGCCACCGTCATCATGGCCGCCGAACATATCGCGGCCGAACTCTGACGATCCGAAATACTGAGCAGCTAAGGCATTCTCGATGATTCACTCCTCCGCGTCGCCCGGATCGACGCAACCGCACGCCCGCAACTACATCGACGGTCTGTGGACCGACGGCGGCCCGGTGCGCACCTCCTACAGTCCGGCCACCGGCACCGCTCTGGGCACCTTCGCCGACGGCGGGGAAACCGAAGCCGCCGCGGCCATTTCGGCCGCGCGCCGGGCGTTCGCCGCCACCGCGTGGTCCCGGGACCGAGAGTTGCGGGCCCGCGCCCTGTTCGAGATGGCCGATCGTATGGCCGAACGCCGCGACGAACTCGTCACCCTGCTGGCCCGGGAGAACGGAAAGATCCTGGCCGAAGCGGCATTCGAGATCGACCTGACGATTCCGAAGCTGCGCTACTACGGTGCGCTCGCCCTCACCGAGACCGGGCGGGCCGCCGAGGTGAAGCCGGGCCTGTACTCCACCACCCTCACCGAACCCGCCGGGGTCGCCGCGGTCATCGCGCCGTGGAATTCGCCGGTGGTGCTGGCGGTGCGGTCCTTCGCCCCGGCGCTGGCCGCGGGCTGCACCGTGGTCTTGAAACTGCCCGGACAGACCGGGCTGGTCAACGGGCTGCTGTACGAGATCATCGCCGCCACCACGAGCCTGCCCGCCGGAGTGATGAACTGCTTCACCGAATCCGGCAACAGCGGTGCGCCACTGCTGGTTTCGTCGCCGGAGGTGGATGTGGTCAGCTATACCGGCAGCACCGCGGTGGGCCGCGTCATCATGGCGAACGCCGCGCCGACGCTGAAGCCGCTGTCGCTGGAACTGGGCGGCAAGAGCCCGATGATCGTCTTCGACGATGCCGATCTGGACGCGGTCGTGCCGGTGCTGACCAAGGCGATCACCACCTTCACCGGCCAGTTCTGCATGACCGGCAGCCGGATTCTCGCGCAACGCGGTATCGCGGACGAACTGCGCGAGCGGATGGCGAAATCCCTTGCCGCCGTACAGGTCGGGCCCGGTGACGATCCCGCCAGCGAGATGGGGCCGATGATCGATCGCGCCAATGCGGAACGGGTGGATCGGATGGTCGCCGACGCCGGGGCGTACGCCACCATCGTCGAACGCGGCGGTCTCGTCAATCCGGAGGCCGGGGCCGTCGACGCCTACTACCGGCCCAGCCTCGTGGAGGTCACCGACCTCGCGTCGCCGATCGTGCAGCGGGAGGTGTTCGGTCCGGTCGCGACCTTCGAGGTGTTCACCACCGAAGCCGACGCGATCGAGCGCGCCAATGCCACCGAATACGGTCTGGCGGCGAGCATCTGGACCCGTGACGTGGACCGCCCGCTGCGAGTCGGCCGGGAACTCCAGGCGGGCACCGTGTGGACCAACACCTGGGCGGTGGTGGTCGACCAGTTCGAGGAGGGCGGGTTCAAACAGAGCGGCCTGGGACGGTTGAACGGACTGCGCGGACTGGGCGAGTTCCAGGAGATCAAGCATATGGTCCACGCGTCACCCCGTGGTGCATGAGGATCGGCGCAGCGCGGGAGCCGGCGCCACCGCTGTGGAAGCAGGCGGTGGTGTCCGGGCTCGCGATCTTCCCCATCTCGCTGGCGGGCAATGGTGTGCTCGGGCCGCTGCTGCTGTCCGCGCCGCTGCTGGTGCGCACCCTGGTGTTCACCGTGCTGTTCAGTGCGGCAATGACTTTCGTCGCCATTCCGGTGTGGAACAGGATTCTGTTCCGCTGGCTGCATCCGGCTACGCGAGTAGGTGAGCGCACGCCGTGACACCTGTCGATATCGGCGACCGGCTCGCGGCGATCGTGCCCGCACCACCGGGGCAGCGTCTGCTGCATCATCGCGGTGCCACGCTGACGGGGACCTTTCGCGGGAGCGAGAGCGCGGCGTCGTTCAGCACGGCGGCGGTGTTCTCCGGCGCGAGTATTCCTGTCACCGCGCGCTTTTCCGGCACCCGGGGGCATACCCACGATGCCGGCACCGGGGATCAGGGCCTGTCGGTGCGATTCCGGCCCGCGGGCGCGGAGCCCACCGATTTGATCGCCTTCACGCTGCCGGTGTTCTTCGTGCGGACCGGGGCGCACATGCTCGAGTTCCTGACCGCGGTCACGCCCGCGTCCGGCGCCGAGCATCCGGAGGCGCTGGCTGCCTTCCGGCGACGCCATCCGGAATCTGCTGCGGCGCTGGATGCTTCGGCGGAAGGACCACCGGCCGGCTATCTCGGCCAGCGGTACCACGCGGTGCACGCCTTCGGTATGACCGCACCCGACGGCGTAACAACATGGGTCCGATTCGAATGGCATCCCGACGTGCTCGAAGAACGGCTGGATCCCGGCGATGCGGCGCTCCTGCCACCGGACTATCTGACCGCCGGCCTGGCGGACCGGCTCCCGGCCAGGCTGACACTCCACGCACGGCTGCCCCGAATCGGGGACGCGCTGCACGATCCCACCGCGCGGTGGGCCGATCCGCCACACCTGGTGGCGCTCGGCACATTGATGCTCGAAACCTGTACCGGGGATGAGGATCTGGACTTCGATCCGCTCCGCTTGGCAGCGGGCATCACCGCACCACGGGATCAGCTCGCCGCCGATCGGTCGACGGCGTATCGGGCGGCCCGTACCCGGCGCCGCGCTGCCGCGGGAGTAGATCCCCCTGCGGCACAGGAGCACCCACCCATTCCCTCGAACTCCCCGAGCCAGGAGAAACCATGACCATCGCGATCGCCGAGGTGATCACCGAGGCCGCGCTACGAGGTGCCCGCTAGCAGCGCGTCGATCTCGGCGAGATGGCGTGCGGCGCCGATGGGTTCGGCGAGGGTGCGCGCCTCGTCGAGGAGTGGGCGGGCCCGGTCCGGGTTTCCGGCGCGACTGTGCAGTCGCGCCAGGTCCAGCAGCGCCGGAATCAGTTCGACCGGACTGTCCTGCGTATGGAGAAGCGCGACAGCACGTTCCAGCAGCGCCGCATCGGGTCCGCCGGGTGCGGCCGCCGCCAGCACCCGCATGGCGCGGCCGATGGTGGCAGGCGTGTTCCAGCGGTGGGCCAGCGCCAACTCCTCCGACACGAGTTCATGGGCACGGGCACGCTCACCGATGCACAGCAGTTGGATCGCCGCGGAGGAGCGCCACGGAATATGCGCGGGGTTGGCGATTCCGACCGCGCCGACCCGCCGCCCCACCTCCAGGAAATGACCGAGGGCTTTGCGCACATCGCCCCGCTCGGCGCACACCAGCGCTCGAATATGCAGCGCCACAGTCCATTCCCAGGTCTCGGGATTGGCATCGGCGGTGCGGCGGTCCAGCCACTGCTCGGCTTCGGCGACCCGGCCGAGGCACAGCAGGGCGTGGGCGTACTGCGCGGCCACGGTCGCGGGCGGCACGATCAACGCGTCGTCGATATCGCCCAGCACCGGCCCCAGCTCCGCCAGCACATCCCGATAGGCGCCACTGCGCAGCATGACCTCCGACCGCAGAATGGCGCGATAGGTGTCGATCGCGCCGAAATGCTGATCCGCGCGTAATTCCGTGAGCCGCAACGCCGTACCGAGATCACCGCCCCACATGGCCAGATGCGCCTGCATCCCGATCAGCGGCCGCGGCAGGGCGGGCGCACCGGCGCCGGGCGTCAGCCGCTCCAGCGCGGTACGCGCATCGATGCGCACGCCGAACGCATCGGCCCAGGTGAGCATGGCCGCGGTGATGTCGTCACGCGCGGCCCGAGCACGCGGATCCGAGACGAGCTCGCTCCCGTCACCGTCGGGCATGCCCGTGTCGCGCTCACTCCCGGCACCGTCGGGCATGCCCGTGTCGAGCTCACCCCCGGCACCGTCGGGCGGACGCGTATCGAGTTCGCGGCTGATCCCGGCTGACAGGTCCGCGATGAGGTCGTTCCAGGTCTGGGCGGTGAGGGCGGCGACCATCCACAGCGAGGCGCGCACGTTGTCGGCCGATCTGCGGTCGCGCGCTTCGGTTTCGGCGATGACGGTGTGCAGCAGGGGTATGGCGGCAGTGGCTTCGCGACGCATGGCCATGGTCCAGGCCAGCGGCACCGCCGCGGTCGGATTCACGCCGCGCGCCCGCTGACCGCGCAGGGCCTCGTCCAGGCGTGCGCGGGCCGCCGCCGGGTTGGTCCACAACTCCAGTTGGCCGAGCCGGACGAGCAGATCGTCACGTTCCTCGGGGCCACAGATATGCAATGCCAGTTCGAGCCAGCGCACGGCCTCGACGATCACGCAGTCCCGCAGGGCTTCCTCGGCGGCGTCGACGAGCACCACGGTCCAGCGGGCGTATCGCGGCCCGCACAGCTCACGCAGGTAGCGTGCGACACGGCGGGCCGGAAAGCCCACGCGGCGCTCGTGTTCGGCGGCCGCCGTGCAGAACCGCGCCGATTCCTCCCGGCCGCTCAGCCGATGAATCGTGTTGGCGATCAGGGGATGCCGCACGGCAGGCGGATCCGCCGAGGCGAGTATCCCTGCGTCAGCGAGTAATTCACAGCGCTGCCGAGTCACCCCCGGCGCCTCGTCCGCCGCCGCCGCAAGGGTCGCGATGCCGGGTTCGAACTCCTGCAATACGGACAGCGCCCGCATCATCACGGCCCCATCCGCCGAAAACCATTGCAGCAGTCGCGTGATGGCGCGCGAGTACCGGCCATCCAGCATGCGGTCCGGTATCCGTGTGGGATCCTCCCGATCCGCCAGATCCGAGATCAGCGCATCCACCAGCATCGGAATCTCACCCGCGGCCCACTGAATCCGGGTGGCCAGCTCCGCCGGACATGCCACGCCGGTGCGCTCCCGGAACAGCTCGGCAATCCCCGCCGGGCTCAACCGCCGCGGCCGCAGGATCTCCACGGCAAGCGGCTCCAAACTGGCGTGCAGATCGAGAACCCGCTGATCCCACGACCTTTCATCGAGGGTCATGACAACCAGCGCACGGCTGCGCCGCAGCCCCGGCGTAATGGCGGCCAGCACCTTCGCCGACCGGTCGTCCATCTCGGCGGCATTGTCGATCAGCACCAGCAACGGCTGGTCGGCCGAGCCCTGTGCGTCGGCAGTGGCGTCCGCGCCGCGTGCCGGGGCGGCCGTGCGCTGTGCGATAGCGGTGCGCAGCCGCGCCGCCATCGCATGATCGTCGGCGCGCTCGTCCCCTTCCACTTCCGAAGCCCCACCGAGTTGCCGCAGCATTTCGGCCGCGAGGTCGTCACCCGGCAGCAGATCGATCCGCACCGATCGGGGATACCGGCGCGCGAATTCGTCCAGCAGACAGGTCTTTCCGTATCCCGAGCGACCGGTGATCAGGATCAGTCCACCGCGCCCGCTCCCCGCCCGCCGCACCCAGGTATCCAGATCGGAGAGTTCCCGCTCGCGATCGAGCAGGCGAATCGGTTCCGAATCCCACTCCGGTGCGGGCTCATCCGCCGGCGACACGGGAGCAGGCTCCCAGCCTTCGAGAATCCGCTCGTGCACACGGCGCAATTCCGCCCCCGGCTCGACACCGAGCTCGTCGACCAGCAGCCGACGCGTATCGCGATATACCGCGAGCGCCTCCGATCGTCGTCCCCGATCCGCCAGCGCCCGCATCAGCAAGGCCCGAAGTCGTTCCCGCAGTGGATGTTCCGCGGTGAGCATGCGCAGCGTGTCGATCGTCTGCGCCGCCCGCCCGTGCCGCACCGCGATCTCGAGACTGTCCTCCACCACCGCGAGCCGTCGCTCCGCCAGCACCATCCGCTGCTGCTCCGCCCACGGCCCTGGAATCCCCGCCAGCGGTTCCCCCGAATACAACGCGAGCGCCTCGGCATACAGCAGCTCGGCCCGCCCCCAATCCCCCGCCGCACCGGCGTCACCGGCCGCCGCGACCAACCTGTCGAAGACCCCCACATCCACCTGCTCATCCGTGACACGCAGCTGATACCCCCCGTGCCCCGACAACAGCACGGTCGGCGTCGCCCGAGGCGCCCGATCAGGCTCCAACACCCGCCGCAACGCCGAAATATGCGTCTGCACCACCCCGGTCCCACTCGACGGAACCCGAGCCCCCTCATACAGCGCATCCACCAGCGCCGCCCCCGAAACCCACTGCCCCCGCCGCACAGCCAGCACCGCCAGCACCCCCCGCCGCTGCGGCGGCCCCAACACCCGCACTCGCCCGTCGAGAATCAACTCCACCCCATCGAGCAGCCTCAGCTGTAGCAAACCCGTCCTTTCGGCCACACACTCGCCGTCGGCTCAGCTCGGCGCCCGCTGGATGCACCCACCCGAACCAGGCAGGTCGCTGACAATTAGCCCCCGCATCCTATCGACTCCCCCGACCCCCGGCCGAACCAGATACAACAGAGCCACACCCCATGTGGAATCCGCGGAGCAGATTTTCGGGGGATAGCGCTGCGCGGCGAACGGGCGGTAAACCCGTTGGCGGCGGGTTAGTTGTCGCCCGTCCGATTTCGGGGGGTTGTGCCGAGGAGGGTGGAGAGGTCGTCGAGGAGTTTGAGGGCTCGGCGGTGTTGGGCGGGGGTCAGGTGGGGGAATTCGGTGGTGAGGGCTGGGGCTATGGGGGTGCGGCCTCGGGGGCGGAAGACGTGGTCGAGGGTGTCGGGGTTGACGGTTACCAGGACTCGGCGGGCGTCGGCGGGGTCGGGGGTGGTGATGAGGATGCCTTCGTCTCGGTAGCGGGCGACTATGCGGGAGACCAGGCTCTGGACTACGGCGGTGCGGTCGGTTATCTGGCGGATCGACGAGTTCGGGTGCAGGGCAACGTCTTCTATGACGGCGTAGTCGCTGGGGGCGAATTTTCGGCGGCCGGTGGTGCCGGTGGCGGTGTGGGCGATGCTGCGCAGGCGGCGGGCTAGGAGGTGCAGGCTGGCGGCGTCCATTCGGGCAATGTACATCACTGGGCGGATCACTTAGATTCATCACTATGTATGGAATTCGGAAGCTCGCGCACCTGGTCAGGCATGGTTTGGATACGCAGGTCAGTGTGGCGCGGCTGCGGCGTCGGCATACGCTCGAGGAGCGGGTGGCGGGGCGGACCGTGCTGATCACGGGGGCGTCCTCGGGGATCGGGCGGGCTGCGGCGCTGCGGGTGGGAGCGGCCGGTGCGACGGTGGCGCTGGTTGCGCGGCGCGAGGACGAATTGCGGGAAGTGGCAGCCGAAATCGAGGGGCGCGGCGGGAAGGCTGCCGTATACCCGTGCGATCTGGGCGATTTCGAAGCGCTGGATGCGATGATCGCGCAGGTGCTCGCCGATCACGGCGGGGTCGATGTTCTGGTGAACAATGCGGGCCGCTCGATTCGCCGCCGGGTCGACGAATCCTATGCGCGGTTCCACGATTACGAGCGGACCATGCGGCTCAACTACTTCGCGCCCACGCGATTGATGCTCGCGGTCCTTCCGGGAATGCGGGAGCGGGGCTACGGGCAGATCGTGACGGTGCTGTCGCTGGCCAATCAGTACGGGGGGCCGGGGTACGGCGCGTATGTGGCGTCCAAGGCGGCGCTGGATTCGCTGACGTCGAATATGCACATCGAAACCCTCACGGACAATGTGCGATTCACGTCGATCTACATGCCCCTGGTGCGCACACCGATGATCGCGCCGAATCCGCTGTACCGTAATGCCGCCGCGCTGACGCCGGAGCAGGGCGCGGAAGCGGTATGCGACGCCGTCATCGATCGCCCACGCCGCATCGGCCCGGTGATGGGACGCCTCGCCGTCCTGATGGACCGCTTCGCCACCGAGCGCTTCGACGCGATGCGCAATGACCGGTTCCAGCAGGGCGCAATGTGATCCACGCGCGCGGCGGCGGCCTACCTGCTCACCGCCTGACCCGGGTGGACGACCGCGGTGGCCTGTCGGTGCGCGCCGGTGCCGATGGCTTCGATCTCGTCGGCGCGATCGACGACGTCGGTGAACGCGCGGTCCATGCGGTCGCCCTCGAGGGCCTGGCGGCAGCGGCGGGCCAGTTCGTGCCGGTCGGTGCCGGGCTGTTGCAGGGGCTGCAGGGTCAGTTCCGCGACAACGTCTTTGGAGCGCAGGACGCGGCGGATGGAGTCACCCAGGGAGTCGATGCCGACGAATCCGGGGACCGTGGACACCGCGCCGTGGCGGTCCAGGTAGCGCAGGCGGATGGGTTGCACGGGGGTGGCGGTGTCCACGGCCGCCTGGAACAGGGCGGGGCGCAGTGCGCCGTGGGCGCGGCCGCACCAGGTGGTGCCCTCGGGGAAGAATCCGATGGTCTCCCCGTCGGCCAGTCGCCGCGACATGGTGTCGATGACGGCGGGCAGGGCGCGCAGGTTCTCGCGTTCGATGGGGATGACGCGCACCTTGCGCGCGACATCGCCGAGCATCGGCCAGTTCACCAGGTCGGCGCGGGCCACGAAACTCATGGGGCCGATGGCGGACAGCGCGACGATATCGGTCCAGCCGATGTGGTGGGCGGTCACCAGCACACCGCCCTCGTATTCGGCTGTGTCACCGCGATTGTCGACGACCCGCACGCGAATTCCACAGCTGGACAGCAGGGCTCGGGCGTATCGGCGCTGCACCGCGGGACGGCGGCTGCGCGGGGTCGCCATATAGGCGAGGGGGAAGCTGGCGAGCACGCCCGCGACACCGAGCAGGCGCGCCACCACCCGCAGCGTGCCCGCCTCCCGAGGCGAGTCGACGCAGGAGGGGTCACACGGGCTACTGGGCATCCAGGCGTGGGCGGTCACCGGTGCGGGCGGGCACTCCAGGGCGGCGGAGCCCGGAGAAAGGAAGGCGGGCAACATGATTCATCACCGTGCATCGAATGTCGCGGCAGCGCCCTGCAGGCGCTCCAGGTAGCGGGTGTTGATGGTCTCGAGGCCCAGCAGGGCCACGAAGTCGGCGACACCGAAATCGGGGTCGTGGGCGGGCTCACCGGCAATCTGCGCACCCAGGCGCAGGTAGCCGTTCAGCAGCGGCGGCAGCTTGGGCCGGGCCGGGGGCACCATATCGTCGAGGGTGCGGCCGTCGACCTGAACCGGACGGTAAGGGCGCACATGCCGGTCGGCGTCCAGCGCGTGCTTGCCGAGCAGCAGATCGCGGACGCCGCGCACGTTCACGCCGGGCTCGTCCTGCGGGGTCAGCCGCATGGG
The DNA here is from genome assembly GCF_016741815.1 of Nocardia acididurans. Classification (GTDB taxonomy): domain Bacteria; phylum Actinomycetota; class Actinomycetes; order Mycobacteriales; family Mycobacteriaceae; genus Nocardia; species Nocardia acididurans. The sequence continues at coordinate 66,344 of NZ_JAERRJ010000015.1, read as the reverse complement.
CACCGAGCAGCAGCCCATGACCCATTCGTAGCCGGTGAGCTGGATGTAGTGCAGGATGCCCGCCCACATCAGGGTCAGGGTGGAGCCGTTGCGGTGCTCGGGCACCACACACGCGCGGCCCATCTCGACGATGCGGTGACCGGCGGGATCCAGTGCGGTGAGGTCGAATTCGGTGGCGGTGTAGTAGCCGCCCGCGGCGTTCACCTTGTCCGGCGGCAGCATGCGGTAGCAGCCGACGAACTGATCGGTGAGATCGTCGCGAACCAGCAGATGGTCGCAGTGGTCGTCGAAACGGTCGGCGTCCACACCGTTCTCGTTGACCGGGATGTCGAAACCGGGCTCGTTGGCGAAGACCTGGTAGCGCAGGCGCTGCGCGGCCTCACGATGCTCGGCGTCGGAGGAGACGACCAGCGAGTACTGGGACCGGCCGGAGGTGTGCACCGGCGCGGGGGTGGCATATGACTGTGGGAGCAGAGCGGGATTCGACCCAGCTGCGAGCAGGCTGGAATTCGACGCTGCCATGGTGGTCATAGCGATGATCAAGCCAGTCCCAGACGGCATCGGAGCGACCGCGAGATTGCCTTGCGATGCCAGTCCGGTGAACGGGGCAAAGACCGCACCGCACGTTCATCCGAGGGCCTTCGAACGTTCTCTACCAGGACAAACGCTCGAAACCCGGGTGGGTACCGGAGGCGCGGAAGACCCTCCGAAGGGTTATCGCGAGCGCTCGGCAACAAGCCTTGCGACGGTGGAAGACCGCAGCCTACGCCGCCTCCCGGAGGCGTGCCACAGCGGGTCAGCTCCGCAGCAGCAAAGCGGTGTCACCGAATTCGTGCCACAGGTAACCGGTGTCGAGGGCGGCCCGATACGCGGCGTGTACGACGCCGGAGCCGGCCACCGATTCCAGCAGGCGCAGATGCGACGCGCCGACCTCGTGCCATCCGGTGATCAGCCCGTCGACGGCCCGCGTGGAACGGCTGCCGTCGAGCACGAGATCGGTCCACCCCGCTGACGCCCACACGAAACCCTCGGCGTCCGTGGCGGATTCCAGCGCCCGCGTCACCGTCGTCCCCACCGCCACAACCCGCCCACCGGCCGCATGCGTCGCGTTGACCAGCCGCGCGGTGGTCTCCGGAACCCTGAACCGCTCCGGAGCAGGCGACTCCCCCGCCTCCGGCGACGAAACCCCCGTATGCAGCGTGATCGGCGCGAGGCCCACCCCGCCCACCACCAGCTCCGTCACCAGCGCCTCAGTGAAAGGCCGCCCGGCACTGGGCATCTCAGCACTGCCGGGCTCCCGCCCGAAAACGGTCCGATAATACGAAACCGACCAGCGTTCGGTCACATACGAATATGTGATCGGCCGCCCGTACCGCGCCAACAGCTCGGGCACATCCGTGTCGACCTCCGCGATCCACAGCCGATCCGCACCGGGCAGCCACGGCGCACTCAGCAGCGCGGTATGGCCTCCTGAGAGCCGCACCCGCACACCGGCTTTCACCTCGCGGCCGGCGGATTCCGCCACCACCCGCCCGTCCTCATCCCGCGGTGGTTTCGACCGAGATCTCGCGGACCCGGCGAGATTCCGGCCAGAAGCACGCCGCGTCTGTCCGTCCCATCGAGTTCCGCGCGGGTCGCGAATCTCCAGTGCCCAGCGGCCGTCATCGAGACGGGCGGCAAAGTGCACCACCGCTGAGGCGTCCCCGAGCCGTGCATCCACCGCGGCGGGGATCATCTCCGAATTGTTCACGACCACAAGGTCTCCGGGCCGCAGGAAGGCGGGCAGCTCGTGAAAGCGGGCGTGGGTGATCACGCCGCCGTCGGAGACCAGCAGCCGGACGCCGTCCCGGCTCAGGCCGCGGGTTTCCGGGGGGCTCGTGGCGGTCAGTTCGGCCGGGACCGTGAAGTCGTAGCGCTCGAGTTCGATCGTCATCGCGCCACCGCGAGGTCCGCCGCCGTGTATCTGCCGCTGGACGGCCGGGTTTCCAGGAGTCGGAGGAGCACGGGGACAACGGTTTCCGGCTCGGGGCGGTCGGAGATGTCCTCGCCGGGGAACGCGGCCTGGTGCATGTCGGTGCGCATATCGCCGGGGTCGAAGCTGTAGACGCGCAGGTCCGGGTTCTCGGCCGCGAGGACGGCGGTGAGCTGATCCAGCGCCGCCTTGGATGCACCGTAGCCGCCCCAGCCTTCGTACGCGCCTACGGCGGCGTCGGAACTGATATTCACGACGATGCCCGCGGACGCGCGCAGGGCGGGCAACGTCGATTGCAGAATCGCCAGTGGGGCAACCACATTCGTCTCCAGCACCGCGGTCAACTCGGCGAGCGGGTATCGGTCCAGGGCGGGGAGCGGACTGGGCCCGAGAGCGCCGGCATTGTTGATCACCAGGTCCAACCGCTCGTCGCCGACCACATCACGCAGAACGGCGCGGTGGGCCGGGTCCGCGATATCCCCGGCCACCGCGTACGTCCCGGTCTCGGCCTGCACCTTCGCGAGCCGATCCACCCCACGCGCGGTGATGATCAACTCCCAGCCCCGGGCCGCCAGCTCACGGGTGACCGCACGACCGAACCCCGCCGACGCTCCGGTGACGAGGGCTCTCTTGTTCTCTGCCATACCGCCAGCGTCCAACCTCAACAGAACTCGAGGTCAAGGACTTTTCGCCCAGAGGTGGAAGTACAGCCGCGCCGGATCACCCAGCGGTCGGCAAGTCACCTCGAGCACACTCGTGTGCGGCCCTAGGCGTTCTCGCGGGCGAAGCTGCGGGCGCCGATCACCATGAGGGCCAGCGCCACGGCCAGGGTGACCGCGCTGCCCACGTAGACGTCGGAGGTGGTGAGGTCGCCGCGGAACAGAGCGCGGGCGGCATCCACGGTGTGCGAGAAGGGGTTCGCCTCGGCGATGTGCTGTAGCCAGGCCGGACCCAGGGTCATGGGCAGCAGGATGCCCGACAGCAGCATCACCGGCACGGTCACCGAGTTGAGCACCGAGGCCAGCACGGATTCCTGTTTCGCCCACAGGCCCAGGGCATAGGACGCCGAGGCCAGCCCGGCGGCCATGACCGCGATGAGCACTATCGACAGCAGGGTGCCCGCCAGGTTCGGTCGCAGTCCGAATGCGGCGGCGGCCACGGCGATCAGGAGCAGCGCCTGTGCGATCAGCACGGCCATGTCCTTGAGTACTCGGCCCAGCAGCAGTGCCCCGCGCGAGGCGGGCGTCACCCGCTGCCGTTCGATCACCCCGGCCCGGAGTTCGAAGACGATGCCGAATCCGGCGAAAGCCGAACCGAACAGGGCGATTTGGATGACCAGGGCCGGGGTGAGGATCTTCCAGGGATCGGCGTCCGCGCCCAGCGAAGGAGCGATGCCCTTCACCAGCGGCCCGAACAGCACCAGGTACAGGATGGGCTGGGCCAGCCCGATGATCACCCAGGTGGGGTTGCGCAGGTTGGCGCGCAGTTGCGACCAGAAGATCAGTCCGGTGTCGCGCAGGAATGTCATGAGCGGTCTCCTTCCCGGAGTGAGCGGCCGGTGAGCGTGAGGAAGACGTCGTCGAGGCTGGGCCGTTTGACGGTGAGCGCGCCCGGGGTCACCCCGTGGTCGCCGAGGGCGCGCAGCAGCGGAACCACCGCCGCGTCACCGTGATCCACGGTCAGGTGCACGAGAGCCTTTCCGGCATGGCCGTTCTCGTGCCCGTCGGCGTGCAGCCCGCTGCGTACCGGCACGGTCCGCGCCGCCACCTCCAACGCGAGATCGGCTTGGGCGCTGTCGAGTTCGAGGCTGATCACGTCACCGGAGATACGCCGCTTGAGGTCGTCCGGTGTCCCCTGGGCCACGATACCGCCGTGATCCATGACCAGGATCCGGTCGCAGAGCGCGTCGGCCTCCTCCAGGTAGTGGGTGGTGAGCACGACCGTCGTGCCCCCATCCCGCAGCCGGCGGATGTGCTCCCACAGGTTGGCCCGGCTCTGCGGATCCAATCCGGTGGTGGGTTCGTCCAGGTAGACGAGCGTCGGCCGATGGATGAGCCCGAGCGCGATATCCACGCGGCGACGCTGCCCGCCGGACAGTTCCCCGCACTTGCGACGCTCCAGCCCGTCGAACTCGAGGGCCTTGGCCAGTTCGGCGACGGCCTGTTTCGCCTCGGCTTTGGTAACGCCGAAAAGCCTTGCCTGCAGGATCAATTCGTCTTCCACCAACTCGGTCTCGTTGGTGGAGCCACCCTGCGGGACGTATCCGATGCGGGCGCGCACGGTGCGAGATTCACCGCGCAGGTCCGCGCCCACGATGGTGGCCTCCCCGGCGCTGGGCTGGAGCAGGGTGGCGATCATGCGCAGGGTGGTGGTCTTCCCCGCGCCGTTGGGGCCGAGGAGTCCGATGATCTCCCCGTGGTGGACGTCGAAGTCGATTCCGGTAACCGCTTGTACGGCACCGGTTCTGGTGGTGAAGGTGCGGGCCAGTCCACGAACTCGGATGACCGGGTCGGTGGAGTCGCCACGAACAGGAGCAGTGGTTTCCACCCCTCACACGGTAGGAACCATCGACCAGATAATCAAGCTTGAATATTTAGATTTGATCAATCAGGCTGGATCATATGGACCCACCCGGCCGCACCGCCCGCGGCCACAACCCGCTCGCATGCGCGCTCCACACATCGAGCTCCCCGGATTCGATGCGCCGCAAGGTTTTCCGCGACCAGTTCAGGTCCGCCCGCACATGGTCGGCGGCCAGCTCCATCGCATCGGCCACATGATGCGGCTCGATCTCGGTCGGATCCCCACTGCCCGCGAGGATCCGCGCCACCTCCCGCTCGATCCGCAGCAGCTCGGCCTCGAACTTCAGGATGCGACTGCGCAGCCCGGCCATCACATCGTCGCGCGGCATGGACGGAAACAGCGCCACCGTCGTGAAATACGGATACTTGGGCTGGTCGGCGGCGAACAGCGCATCGCGCATCATCTCGCCGAATTCCTTCTCCCCCTCCGCGGTCAGCCGGTAGGTGGTGCGCTCCGGCCGCGCTCCGTCCGCCCCCACCCCGTCGACCGAGATGAGCCCGTCCCGGTGCAGCGTCTTCAACGCGCCGTACACCGATCCGGGTTTCACATTCGCCCAGTCCTCCGCATGCCAGGACAGCAGCTCGCGCCGGACGTCGTAGCCGTGCACGGGTTGCAGCATGCGCACTATCGCCAGTACCAGCAATCGGGTGGTGGGAACAGCCATAGTCGCAGGTTAGCAATGACGAAGGGCCGTCCGGCAGCTGCCGGACGGCCCTTCGTGACGGCGACCTCAGGCCGCGCGCGGCTGCTCGTAAGAGGTTGGCGCGCTGGTCTTCTCGACCTCGTCGAAGCCGGGGCGGCCGTGGCCGATGAAGGCCACCAGCCAGGAGAACACCGCGGCGAAGCGGTTGCGGAAGCCCACCAGGTAGAACAGGTGGACGGCCAGCCAGGCGAACCAGGCGATGGTGCCGGTGAACTTGATGCTGTCGTTGACCCGGGTGACGGCGCTGAAGCGGCTGATCACCGCCATGCTGCCCTTGTCCCAGTACTCGAACGCGCTGCCGGCCGGGCGCTTGCCGCGAATGATGTCGGCGACGAAGCGGCCCTCCTGCATGGCGACCGGCGACTGGCCGGGGTAGCCGTTGAGCGAGGTCATGTCACCGATGGCGAAGATGTCGGCGTGGCCGCCGACGGTGCAGTCCTGATTGATCAACAGTCGACCGGCGCGGTCGGTTTCGCAGCCGGTGGCCTCGGCCAGGATCTGGGCGAAGCCGCCCGCCTGCACGCCCGCCGACCACACCACGGTCTCGGCGGCGATACCGCGCTCGACGCCGTCCTTGCTCTTGACGGTGACCTTGCCGACCTGGATATCGGTGACGAAGGTGTCCAGCAGCACCTCGACGCCGCTGCGGCTGAGCGAGTCCTTCGCGTATTCCGACAGCGATCCGCCGAAGGGCGGCAGCACCGCGCCCGCACCCTCGACCAGGGTCACCGAGATCTCCTGGTGGTAGAAGCGCTTGGACAGCTCCTTGAGCTGACCGGCCACCTCGACACCGGTCGCGCCCGCGCCCACCACGACGAAACTCAGCAGGCGATACCGGGTTTCGAGATCGGCCGTGCGCGCCTTCTCGAAGACGCGCTCGATCTGCGCGCGCAGGCGCTTGGCATCGTCGATGGTCTTGAGCGAGTAGGTCTTGTCCGCGAAATCGTCACGGCCGAAATAGGACTGGCTGGCGCCGGTGGCGGCGATGAGCTTGCCGTACCGAATCCGGTGCTGCCCCTGGGCATTCTCGTAGGTGAGTACGGCATTGTCGGCGTCGATGGCGACGACCTTGCCCTCGCGCGCCTCACCGTGCTTGTGGTGGCGGATGATGTTCTTGATCGGCGGAGCGATCTCCTCCGAGGCCAGCACACCCGTCGCTACCTGATACAGCAGCGGCTGGAACAGGTGCTCGGGCGTGCTCGAGATCAGGACATAACGGACACCGGACTTGTTCAACTGCTTGGCGGCGGCGAGACCACCGAAGCCCGATCCGACGATGACGACATCAGTGGCTTCGATCCCCGAATCCAAGTACTGCATGACAGCTCCCTTCTGTCATGACTAACCGTGATTCGAAGTGAGAATGTTCCAGGGGTCAGGGCGCATAATTAAGATGACTCTTATCTACATTGATCATGAATTGGAGAGGTGCCGTGGAGCTGCGACAACTGGCCTACTTCGTGGCCGTCTGCGAGGAGCTCAGCTTCAGCCGGGCCGCCACCCGAAGCTTCATCTCGCAATCGGCGATCAGTCATCAGATCGCGCGCCTGGAGAAAGATCTTGGCGTACCCCTCTTCGAACGCTCGACAAGATCGGTCGTACCCACCGACGCGACCACTCGGCTACTTCCCCTTGCGAAGCAAATGCTGAGCCTGGAATCCGCCATTCGCGCAGCTGTACGGGCCTCCGGGCCGCGGATTCGCCTCGCAGCCAATATGTCTTTCGCAACAAGATCGCTCTCGGCCATCGCCGGAGCACGCGAAGCGCATCCCGGGGCCGAGATCGAATTCGTCATCAAGCCCTTCCGCCAGCGCATTCAGGCGGTCGCGGACGGTGACTGTGATCTTGCTCTCATCCGGGGCAGCGTGGACCAGCCCGGCCTGGAGGTACAGAAGCTCTGGGTCGAGGATCTGGTGCTCGCCACTTCCACCTCGCACCCCCTGGCTGCCCGCGAGGAGGTGACGCTCACCGACCTCGCCGCCTACCCGCTGCTGCTGCCGCCGGAATCCGATCAGGTGCTGCTGCACAATGTGGTGCGCGCGGCCTTCGCCGATCTGCCCACCGGCCCCGCCTACGGTCCCCCGATCCCGCCCGACCACACCGCCACCATGGAACTGGTGAACCGGCCCGACGCCTGGACCATCCTCTACGCCGACAGCCAGACCGAGGGCATCGCCACCCTGCACCTGGCCGGGCACCCGCTGCGCATCCCGGTGTCGGCGGTCGTGCGCAGCGATATCCGCCAATCCCCCATTCTCACCACCCTGCTGGCGGCCCTGCACTCCGCGTGATCCGGCATCGCGAAATTCGCTGCGGCGGATGGGCGGCGGCCGACTTACGCTGACATCGTGAGCCAGGAGAATATGCGGGCGTCGGACGCCGACCGCGAGCACATCGTCGCGCGACTGAAGACGGCGATGGACGAGGGCCGGATCAGCCTGCACGAGTTCGACGAACGACTACAGCGGGTCTACGCGGCCAGGACCTACGGCGAACTGACGCCGGTGCTGACCGATCTGCCCGCCCAGCGCTCGGCCATGCCGAAGGTGAGCCTGGACAAGGGCGGCAGCGTGCCCACCTGGGTCAAGATCATGTGGACGCCCTGGGTTTTCGTGAACGCCCTCATGGTGGTCATCTGGCTGGCCACCGGCAAGGGGTACTTCTGGCCGTTCTGGGTGGCGGTGCCGTGGGGGCTGGCACTGCTCATCCCCACCACCATCGGCGTCATCACCGAACGCGACAAGCAGCGCAAGCGACCGCCACGAGACCCCAACCAGCCCTAGCCATTCCGGCAGGGTCTAGGTGAGCGGTTCGGACAGCGCCGTCGCCACCGCCAGGTGCAGGCGCATGTCCTCCGGCTCCTCGTCCTCGATCGCCCAGACGATCTCCTCCATGGCGCGCATGAAGGCCCAGCCGCGCGCCCGGTCGGGATCGATCTCCAGACCCGTTGCGGTGCGCTCGATCACCGCCTTCGCGTGCTCGGGAGTGGGCCAGCTCTGCACCTGGATCATGCCCAGGAAGCCCGCGTCGAACGCCGCTTCGCCCAGGTAGGCCTTGGGGTCGATGAGCAGCCATGGTTCCCGTTCCGCGGCAACGATATTGCCCAGATGGGTGTCGCGGTTGACCACCAGCAGCGGGCCGTCCGGCACCGCGAGGCGGGCCGTCCACAGCGCTGCCTTGTCCAGCAGCCGGGACGGAATCACCTCGGCGACTTCGGGATCCGGCTCCAGGAACATCTGGGTCCACTCCTCGACCATGCCGGAGGCCAGGGGCAGGGCCGGGAATTCCGCGGGGATGTCGACGGGCTCGCGGCGTAGTCGCTTGTACAGCGCGCACGCGAACTCGACCTTCTCGATATTGCGGGACTCGCCCTCGAGGCTCGGAAAGCCCGGCTGCGTCACGAGTTCGGTGCCGGGGCGCGCCCATTCGAGCAGCATCGAGTTACTGGCGGAATCGAATTCGTAGAGCTGGACCGCGCCGTCGCCCTGATAGCAGTGCAGTCCGGCGGCTTCGCCGATGTTCTCCGGGTCCACCACCGGAATCTTCAATACCGCAACCGACCCGTCGGTTCGATGTACCGGCGCGGCATAGGAGTGCGTCCCGCCGCTGAATCCCGCGCCGGCGATGGTCAAACCCCAAGCGTCGCAACGCTCCTGCACGAGGGCGGGCAGATCGTCCAGCCAGCGCTTGCCCCGCTCCTCGAAGATCGCAACGATGGTGTCGGCGACATCCTGCGGCAGTGAGATGGTCACGCGTCCCAGCGTGCCTCACAGCAAACCGGACCGGCAACCCGGTATTCGAAACACGCCCGACCGAAATCCACCGCGTGTCGGCCCTTCGCGCCGCCTCAGGCCCCATCCGGCATGGGCGTCTCGTGCACGGACCGCCACGCGTAGCTACGCCCGTCGGTGATGATCACCCCGGTCGCCATGCGCTTGACCTCGGCCCCGCCGATCTGGTTCTCCGCCACGAACCGCACCACGATCACCGAGCCGCTGCGCGCGATCTCCTGCACGTCCGACACCTCGATCTCCAACCCCGGCTGCAGATTTCGCGCCGACCACAGCCCACCCAGCAGTGTCTCGCGGTCCACCGACTGCCCGGTCGTCACCACGGAGGTGAACTTCTCGTCCAGCGCCCCCGAGATCCGGTCGAAGACCTTCGGCAGCGCGTCGGTCCCCAGCCACTCGGCCAGGTCCCAGTGCAGCGCCGCCACCACCTTCGGCAGGTCGATCTCGAAAGGCTCCTCGACGATCTCGGGTTCCGCCGGTTCGGCCGGTTTACGCCGGGGATCGAAGCGATCGAACCGACCACGCACCGCGGCACTCCTCTTCCCCGACCGTGCGCGCTCGCATGTCGGCGACACGGGGCGGCAACGAATTCGGCACGAGCACAGCCTGCCCGAGCCGCCGCCGCCCCCGCAACCGCTTGGCCCCGGCCGGATCCGGCCCACCGCGCGGCCGTGGCGCGGCGGGCGGGCGTGGCGGCCGACACCCGCGCCGACCAGCAGGCCGAGAGTACGCCACCGGCCGTTTCCCCGCGCCTGAGACGATAGCCGCATGGTTGCTTCGATCTTGGCCGTGACGACGACCCTCATCATCTGGGCGCTGCTGGCCACCAAGCTCGAACGCTGGCGAATCAGCCCGCCGGTCGTGGTCGTGGCGGCGGGTGCGCTGGTTGGAGCGACCACCCAGGGCAGCATCATCGGTGACGCGCTGAACACGAAGGTGGCCCTGCACACCGCCGAGATCGTGCTCGCCATCCTGCTGTTCCTGGACGCCACCGACGTGAAGGGCGGGCTGCTGGGCCGGAATCCGGCCGCCGCCCTGCGATTGCTGTTGATCGCGATGCCGCTGAGCCTGGCGGCGGCCGTCGTACTGGGGATGTGGGTGCTGCCCGGATACGGCTGGGCGGTGATGCTCGTCATCGCCTGCGTGATCGTGCCCATCGACTTCGCCCCGGCCTCGGCGATCCTGCGCGACCGGCGCATACCGGTGCGGGTGCGCAACATTCTCAATGTGGAGAGCGGCTACAACGACGGCATCATCTCCCCGCTCTTCATTTTCGCGTTGATCCTGGCCGGGGACCTCACCCAATCGCAGACCCCGGCGCAGGCCCTGGCCACCGCGCTGCCCGCCGCGGCGAAGGCGATCGGCGTCGGCGTGGGCACGGGAGCCGTACTGGCCTTCCTGATCAACCGGGCCGATCGCGCGAAACTCATGAACCCGCAGGCGAAACGGATGGTTCTGGTGGCCGCGCCGCTGCTGACCTACGCGCTGTCGACCGGTATCGACGGGAACGGATTCGTGGCGGCCTTCGTCTGCGGGCTGGTCATCCATCGCTTCCGCGAGCCGGAGGAGCATCGCCGGGAACTCGAACTGCTCGAGGACGTCGGCTTCCTGCTGACCATCGTCATGTGGTTCGCCTTCGGCGTGGTCGCGGTGTACATCCTGGCCGAGGTCGCGGACTGGCGAGTATGGCTGCTGAGCGCGGCGGTGCTGACCGTGATCCGGATAGGGCCGGTGCTGCTGTCGCTGACCGGCTCCGGGCTCACCCCGATCGAGAACGTGCTCATCGGACTGCTGGGGCCGCGCGGCACCACCTCGATCGTGTTCGCGCTGCTGGCGTTCAACCAATTGCCCGACAGCGCAGCCGAACTCGCGCTGACGGTCATGGTGGTGACGGTGTCCGCCAGTGTGGTGCTGCACGGCGTGGGCTCACTGCTGACCGCGCGCGGGTACCAGCGCAGGTCCGGCAGAGCGGCCTGAAGACAGCGAATCCCGTTGCCGCACAGCGGCAACGGGATTCGCGGTGTTCGGTCAGCGATTACAGCGAGTGCTCCAGGTGGGCCACGCGCAGGCCCGCCTCGATCGCGTCGATGATGCGCGGGCGCAGCTGCGACGCGTCGATGATGGCATCCACCGAACCGACCTCGACGGCACGGCGAATGCTGTGCACGCGATCGAATTCGGCGGCCACATCGCTGAGCTTCTCGGTGCGCACCGAGGAGCGGACCTCGTCGAGTTCGGCGGTGAGCACGGCGCGGTCGGTGCCGGTGGCATTGGCCGCGCGGGTCTCCAGCTCCCGCACCCGCGGGTCGGCGGCGGTGCGCGAGCTGACCTCGCCGGCGAACACCACGGCCGCGGCAGGCGCGCCGCCGAGCACCGAGGCGAACGAGCCGTCGATGGCCAGCACCGTCATATTCGGGTTCAGCGCCTTCGAGAACACCACGAACGCACCGCCGTGGTAGCGCGAGATCACGCAGAACACGATGGGGCCCTGGAAGTTCACGATGGCCCGGCCGATCTCCGCGCCGTACTCCAGCTGGAGCTTGCGCATCGACTCCGGTGAACCGTCGAAGCCGGACAGGTTGGCCAGCACCACCAGCGGGCGGTTGCCGCTCGCGGTGTTGATGGCGCGCGCCGCCTTCTTCGACGACTGCGGGAACAGCGTGCCCGCCGTGTAGGTGTCGGGTCCGTCGGTGGCCGGGTAGCCGCGACGCGGGACGCCCCGCGACTCGATTCCCAACAGGCACACCGGGATTCCGCCCAGGCGCGCGTCCTGCACGACCGCGGTCTCGGCGTCGGCCATACCCGCCCAGCGCTCCAGGATCGGGTGATCCTGGTCGGCCAGGGCGCGCATGACGGTGCGAATGTCGAAGGGCTTCTTGCGATCCGGGTTTGCCGAGGCGGAGAAGATCTCGCCGACGGTCTTGAAATCGCTGTCCGCGATCACATGCGGGAAGCTCGACACGTCGCGGTCGGCCGGGTCGCTGGTGTTGGTACGCCGCGGGGTCTGCTCGCCGGGGGCCACGTAGGTGTGCTCGTAGTGCGACATGAGCACATCGCGGGCGGCGTGCAGGTTCGGGGCCCAGTACTGCGCCTGGCCGTTGGGGCCCATGACGCGGTCGTAGCCGCCGATGCCGAAGTTGTCCTCGGCCGAGACGCCGCCGGAGAAATCGAGGGCCTGCTTGCCGGTGAGCACCATGGTGGAATCCGGGGTCATCACCAGGATGCCCTTGGTGTGCATGAGCATGGTGGCCTCGGCATTCCAGTACGGCTGCGCGCCGACGTTGATGCCCGCGACGACGATATTGATCTCGCCGCCGTCCTGGGTGAATTCGACGATGCGCTTGAGCGCGGCCGCCACCCAGTCCATGTTCTCGGTGCCCGACTCCATGGAGATGCGCGCGCCCGAGGACAGCGCGTACCACTCCAGCGGCACCTTCAGCTGTTCGGCCAGATCCAGGCCCGCGATCACCCGGCGGCACTCCGGTTCCGACAGTGCGCCGAGGGATTTCGTCGGATCGCCGAGCAGCACCACGCGGGTGACGCCGTCCGGGTGCAGTTCGGTGCGAGTGGTGACCACACCGGCCACCAGCGCGGCCTTGTTGCGGCCCCGGGGACGGTCCACCGGCACCAGCTTGTGCTCGGCGTCGAGGTCGTATTCGGTGAAATCGCCCAGGAGACTGGTCAATTCGTACGGGTAGACGGTGTTGCGGCTGCTGGCGCGCAGCACCTTCTGGCGGTACTCGTCGAGCGGCTCGACCGCGTCGTCGGTGCGGTCGCCGATGGTCACCTGGGTGCCGCCGGTGGCGTCGAAGGAGATCCGCACGGCGATCTTGGTGAGTTCGCCGGTGACCTCGTCGCGCTGGCGGGCGATGAGCAGGATCTCCTCCAGGCCCGCGCCGGTGGTCATGGGCAGCACGTGGCCGCCGATGACCGTCTCCAGCTCGGCGCGCGTGACATCGACCTCCGGCCAGATGTACATGACGATGCGATTGGTGTTGAACCGCTTGGAGTTCGGCCGTGTGGCCTGTGCCCGGCGGATCGAGTCGAGGCAGGTGGCCACCGCGATCTCGGCCGAGGGCAGCGCCAGCAGGCGGCCCTCGTGATCACGCAGCGAGGCCAGGTCGCGCACCTGGGCGAAGGCGATCAGCCGCTCATCGGAGGTGTTCTCCTTGGCGACCGCGCGGAACAGGTACACCTCTTCGTCGTCCGAGGACGGCAGGCGGGTGAGGTCGAACTTGCGCAGCCGCTTCATCTGCATGCGCTGCGCGATGAACGGGTGCAGACCGCGGATCAGCCGCTCCTCCACCATGCCGGTCGCGGACGGCCGGAAGGTGAAGTGGTGGTGCATGATCGCGCCGCCGGAGCCCGCCACGGTGGCGGTGATGCGGTGCACCGAATTCGGCAGCGGATGCGCGTCCAGCGCCTCCTGGAGTTCGGCGGCCATCGAGTCGAAGTGCTCGGGCTGCTTCTCCCAGCTGAGGTAGATGTCCACCTCGATCGAGGCCGCGCTGGTCGCCAGCTCGGCCAGGCCGCGCAGCGCGGTGCCCAGGGTGTCGAAGCTGACGGCGGCCGAAACCAGGCTCAGGCCCTTGCGTTCGGCGACCACGAAGGTGCAGCCGCCGGCCTGATGGGTGCGCACATCGGTGAGGCCCTTGTTGCCGTAGTAGCGGCGGGTCAGCACCTCGAGCATGGCGGTGTTGTCGGCGAATCCGCGCACCAGGCGCTGACCGACCAGACGCACCAGCGGCTCGGTGGCGCGCACCATATCGGCGATGCGCTCGCCGCGATCGGCCGTCTGCGGGTTGGCGTCCAGGTAGGTCAGGTGCTTGCGGACGTCGGTGTAGACGCGGGCGCGGTTGCGGCGCAGCAGCGGCTGGCCGTACCAGGCGTAGACCAGGCCACGCGACAGATCGGCGATCACCGGGAAACGCACCTGGGTGGCGGCGACCAGACGCTCCAGCGTCAGGCCGACCGGCTCCCGCAGTTCACTCGACGGCACCGGCTCCTGCAGCCACTCGCGCAGCAGCGTGGTGATGACGGTGACGGTCTCGGACGGGCGCTGCTGGGCCAGGAAGATGCGGAAGACCGCGGCCTCCAGATCCGGGGTGCGATCCAGTTCGGTGACGCCGTAGTGGCCCAGCGCCTTGGACAGTTTGGCGCGGTAGGACTCCGGCAGGCCGGCCCGCTCCGCATCCAGGCTCTGCAGGTAGGTGTGGAAGTACTCGCGGGCACTGTGCACGTGGCTGTGGCCGCCGTCCTCCTCCCACGAGCGGTTGTGGCTCAGCTCGGCCAGATCCGCGAAGACCGAGAGGAGTTCGAGTTCCTCGGCCAGCGGGCGGCGGTTGTCGGCGATGGCCTCGCGGCGCACGGTCAGGTAGTCGGCCACCACGCGGCGGTCGTCGGTCGGGTCCACGTCGAAGCCGAGCAGCAGGCCGCGCAGGTCCTGCTGGGAGCGCGCGATGCGCTCGGCCGGGTGGGTCGCGACCGTTTCGGCGGGCAGATCCAGTTCGACGGTTTCGACTGCGGCGGTTTCGGTTTCGTCGCCCTCGTCGGCGATCGGCTCCAGCCGCATGAGCGGGGCGCCGGTCTCCACCTGGGTGCCGACCGAGACGTTGCACTCCTTGAGGACGGCCCGGAACGGCGCGCGCAGCACGGTTTCCATCTTCATGGCCTCGAGCACGAGCACGGGTGCGCCCGCCTCGACCTCCGCGCCGATCTCCAGCGGGGTGGCGACCACGAGAGCCGGTGCGGGAGAACGGACTACGCCGCCCTCGTCGCGGCTGATGCGGTGGGTGGTGCCGTCCACGTCGACCACGTGCACGGGGCCGTGGGTGCCGGTGACCACGCGATAGCGGGTGCCGTTCACCACGATCTGGCCGGTGTGATCGTCGAAACGCTCCAGATCGACGTCGGCCGTGCGGATTTCGGCGGCGGACTCGATGCCGACGCGGAAGCGGTGCGCGCCGGTGCGGGCCACGCGCACGCGGTAGCCGACGCCGCGCAGCTTCAGATCACGCGGGCGGCCGGACTCGTGCTGCACCTGCGGGCGACCGCCGGATGCGGTGGACAGCAGGCGAATTCGCTCGGCCCGCTCGTCCTCCTCGTAGGCGTCGATGGCGGCGGCGGCCAGCGCGACGGCGGTGTGGCGGTGCGAGACCAGGCGGCCCTCGTTGCGGACGCGGTCGATCCAGCCGGTGTCGGCGCTGCCGTCGATCACCTCGGGCTGGTTGAGCAGGTCCAGCACGAAGCTCTTGTTGGTGGCGCCGCCCTCGATGACCACGCGGGTCTGCGTCATGGCGCGGCGCAGGCGGCCCAGGGCCTCCTCGCGATTACGGCCGTACGCAATGATTTTCGCGATCATGGAGTCGAAATCGGCGGGGATGGTGTCGCCCTCGCTGACGCCGGTGTCGACGCGGATGCCGGGGCCCGCGGGCAGATCCAGGCGCGCGATGCGGCCGGGGGCGGGCGCGAAATCGCGGTCCGGGTCCTCGGCGTTGAGGCGGGCCTCGACCGCGTGGCCGCGCTCGAGCGGACGCTCACCCTCGAGCTTGTTGCCGGAGGCGACGTGCAGCTGCGCGCGCACCAGGTCGAAGCCGGTGGTGATCTCGGTGATCGGGTGCTCCACCTGCAGGCGGGTGTTCACCTCGAGGAAGGCGAACAGCTTCTCGCCCGGGTGGTACAGGAATTCGACGGTCGCCGCGCCGCAGTAGCCGACCGCGACGGCCAGCCGCTCGGCGGACTCCTTGAGCTCGAGCACCTGCTCGGGGGCCAGCACCGGGGAGGCCGACTCCTCGATGATCTTCTGGTTGCGGCGCTGCACCGAGCAGTCGCGTACGCCCAGTGCCCACGCGGTGCCCTGGCCGTCGGCGATGACCTGCACCTCGACGTGGCGGGCGCCGGTGACCAGGCGCTCCAGGAACACGACGCCGCTGCCGAAGGCGCGCTCGGCCTCCTGGCGGGTGCGCTCGTAGGCGTCGGTGAGGTCATCGGCGTTGGTGACCACGCGGATGCCGCGGCCGCCGCCACCGGCGGTCGCCTTCAACATCAGGGGGTAGCCGATGTGGTCGGCGGCTTCCTTGGCCTTCTCCAGGGTTTCGACCGGGCCGCGGCTCCACGGCGCGACCGGGACCCCGACCTCCTCGGCGATCAGCTTCGCGCCGATCTTGTCGCCGAGCTTGCGCATGGCGTCCGGGCTCGGGCCGATGAAGGTGACGCCGATCTTGGCGCACAGTTCCGCGAACGCCGGATCCTCGGCGACGAAACCCCAGCCGACCCAGGCGGCATCCGCGCCGGTGGCCAGGAGCGCGCGCTCGAGCAGCTCCAGATTCAGGTACGGACGCGCGGCGGCTGGACCGAGGTCGTACGCCGCATCCGCTTCCCGGACGAACGTCGCATTCCGGTCAACGTCGGTGTGCAGAGCAACCGTCTCGATCGGTAACCCCGTCTCCGCGACCAGATCTCGGACAGCATGAATCAGCCGCATGGCGGCTTCTCCACGATTCACGATGGCGATGCGGCTGAACACTCGCCGGCTCCTTCCACAGCACTGGCCCTTGTCGGGCGGGGCGTATTCGACTACCGGTCCCGCGTAGTCTGCACTGCAATCGCGAACAGGTATACAACGAGATCGTGTTACTCGCCCGTATCCTGTGCAAGAACTCCTAGGGGTGAGGACCGCACACCCCGATTTTCTCGAGCGAATCCGCGCCGAATTCCAGAAGAACTCCGCGTCAGCGAGGGGAGAACACCTGCGTGTCCGACATTCTCGACATCCTGCACGCCCGCTGTGCCGAGATCGCCGCGGATGCCATCCTCACCGGAGAGAAACATCCGAGTCTCACTTTGTCGGCGCCCGAGGTCGAAAGTCTCCTCGACCATCTGACCGATCTGAATCGCCGACTGCGCGATGCCGCCCTCGCCTTCGAGCGTATCCACACCGTGCTCCACCAGCGCACGGCCCACCCCGACGCGCAGGCCCGCCAAGCCGCCACCATCGCCCGCCACGCGGCGCACACCCTGCACTGAATTCCGCCACGCGACGACGGCTAGGGGGTGACACCTTGACAGGCAAGTGAACACTTGCCTATGGTCGAGGTATGGGCGACATCTTCAAGGCCCTTGCCGATCCGACCCGGCGGAGCATTCTCGACGAACTGACCGAAAGGGATGGTCAGACGCTGTTCGAGATCTGCGTTCGGCTGTCCGACCGGCATCAACTGAATCTGACCCGGCAGGCCGTATCCCAGCATCTCGCGGTGCTGGAGGACGCGGGCCTGGTGCGGGCCGAGAAACAGGGGCGGTACAAGTTCCACCACCTCGATACGACTCCACTGGCCGCCATCCTCGAACGGTGGCCGGTCCCACCGAAAGGGCAAGTGCCGTGAGGGTTTACATCACCAGCGTGTTCGTGGACGACCAGCAGAAGGCGCAGGACTTCTACACCAGCGTGCTCGGTTTCACCACCAAACACGATGTGCCCATGGGCGGCCCGCGCTGGCTCACCGTCGTCTCCCCCGAACAGCCCGACGGCGCCGAACTCCTCCTCGAACCGGACGGACATCCCGCGGTCAAGCCCTACAAGGACGCCCTGGTCGCCGACGGCATCCCAGCCGCCTCGTTCCAGGTCGACGACGTGCAGAAGGAGTACGAACGCCTGTCCGCACTGGGCGTCGTCTTCACCCAGAAGCCACTGGAATCCGGCCCGGTCACCACCGCCGTCTTCGACGACACCTGCGGCAACCTCATCCAGATCGTCACCCCCGCCTGAGTCCGAGAACACTCATCGAGCATCCACGCTATCGCGACTCCTTCGCGTCCGACTTCGACGGCCAGGGCATCCACACTCTGCACGGGCCATACCGTGTGGAGTGCATCACCGCGGACATGTTCCGGCCTGTCACCTCCGTATCGGCACGAACCTTGTTGCAGGACTGGGCATGCGAATCCTGGCCCGCCCCAACCACTCTCACCTAGCTCCACACCACCGAGCACCATCCGCGCCGACTACCTGGCGAGCCTGGAATCCCCACCGTCCCAGGCTCGTCGCCCCCTGTGCGAGATGTCGTAGCCACTCGATAAGGTCCGGTCACCATGACCGACCCCGACCACCGCGCCCGCCCGCCTCGCCTCCCGGGCGACCTGATCGTCCGCCTGTCGCAGCTGGAAAGATCTTCTACCCAAGGGGCCGAGAACCGCACTAGCGCCGAGCATCCCGCGTGATCCGCGCCGCACTACCGAAGCAGGAGGCCGCGCCGATCAAGAATGCCCCCGACAGCGCACTCGTGATCCCGCTCGGCTCCACCCCCAGCACCGCGAACGCGAACAGCAACACAGCGAACCCACCCAACGCGGCGAACCCGCCGAGAACGAACTTCTTCCGTTGCTGCACTTGATCTTCGGTCATACTCGCAACGTATCCCGGCACTCCACCCGCCCGGTACCGCCTTTCGTCCAGACCGGTGCACGAAATCCTGCAGCGGCGACAATCGGACTTGACCATCGGGCGGACATAGGATCGGCGTGTGGACAAGCCGCCGCTGTATCGGAAGGACAACACCACCGCGAGGGGGGCGCGTCCGCGGGGTGGCGAGTATCGGCATCGGCGCAACACCAAGCGGACTGCGAAGTCCGATGTGACGCGGGAAGGCATGGGGCGCGCGACGGGCCGAGGGCGTGACTACACGCCTCTCTTCCGATTTCTGCTCTCGCGGGTCGGCTCGGACTGGGAGACGACCTTCGCAGAGGCCAGATCCCGGCTCGACCGGAGTGAACCGATCTTCTGGCTCGTAGCGCTGCAGGAATCCGACCGTCAAGACTATGTACGGATCGGAGAGTCAACCTACTACAGCGGCTTGTACATCGACTCCGAGGGAAAACTGCGAGTCGTGAATCCGGACATCAACGAATCGAGCCTGGAACCTCTCTGTGCCTGCTGCACATCCACGTTCAACGGCATCCGATTCACAAAACCCGCTCCACACCGGCCGTAGGTTCCGGCTCGGCCCATAGGTTGCCACGCCGGCTGTGGCCGCTCTCGCTAATCGAGGAAGTAGGCGTCGACCTTCTCATCTGAATCCAGGATCTCGTTCGAAGCTACGCCGAGTTCAACCGCCAGCTCGACCGATCCGACGAGCGCGATCTGAACGTCGGATGAGAAGGCTCGTTCGAGCAGTCCGAGATAGCTCGACATGCTGTGGTCCAGCTTTTCCAGTATCGCCTGGTATTCGATGGCGAGTTGCTCGTCGAGCGTGCGCTGCTCGTCGAGGTAACGCTTGATCAGCGCCGCCTCTCGTTTCGTCAACGACGATGCGACGGCCTTGTACATCACAGTGCCGACCGTGGTGCCGATGACGGCGCCGAGAATGGGAATGGGGATGGTCACCTGGCCGACGAGAGACGACAGCGCGCGTACCGCGGCCTCCAAGGCGATGAGCTCGGAGGTTTCGATGAACTCGAGTTCATCGATCTCGTTGCGGCGCAGCCTGTTCGCTTGCTCGGCGATGCTGAAGGAGGCGGTGACGATCGAGCCGGCGACCGCTGCGGAGGTCGCGGTGAAATTCGACAGCGCGTAGATGCTCAGACCTCGGACGCCGCCCTTGCCGAAACCCGAGCCGGTCTCGCCGGCGATGTCGATCCAGTCACGGCCGCTGAACTCATTGAGCCGCTTGCCTTCCCGACGCTTGGCGATCACGGCCAGTACGAACGCGGACCCGCCCGCCGTGGCGGCGGCCGTGAGAGCGGCCGTGCCTCCTTCTCGCAGCGTCGGTCGGCTGGTCCGGTGGGCATCGTCCCGCAAGGACCGGTCCGTAGCGCGGAGCGAGTCCTTTTCCGCCGCCATCGTCGAGGCGTACACACCGCGCTGCACTTCGTTGTACTCGAGCGTCGAGGGCTCGAGCGATTCGAAGTCGACCGATCCGCGTTGGAAGAACGCCTGGACCCGCTGCCAGTCTCTGAGGGAAGGTCCGTCACCGCTGCGTGACAACAGCTTGCTCGCTTCCTCGGGCGGGAGCGCGTGTAGCCGCTGGATCACCTCGAAGTGATCACGGGGGATCTGATACTTCCCACCGTTGCGCACGTATTCGGGATACTTCTCGAGGTGCTCGGCGATCGCGCCCAGCGAGAAGCGGCCACCCGCTGCAACGAACTTCTGCTGGATCTCGACACTTCCGCGCAGCAGGTCGACGGGTCCGTTGTTGTTGACCCACTGGTAGACGGCCTCGTTGCCGAGAATCCGCTGTCGGGCGTTGCCGATCCCGACTTCGGCGATCTCGGCAATGAAGCCGTGCATGCCATGCTGTCCGCCCCGGTTGGCGGCGACCACCTCGAGATCGATCTTCCTGACGGCTTCGTCGACAGTGGCGAGCGCGTCCCGAAGGTGCTCGTCCTGCTGGCTGAGCGCACTCAGCAGGTTGTCTACGCGGAGCTGGTTGAGGTAGCTCACCCAGGAAGCAACGGCCTGCTCCTGGAGGCTCGTGACGAACTCGGCAGCGTCACTCACTATCGGCACCCTGGTCGATGCGCACGCTCAGCATGGTCGCGCACGACTTCGTATTGTTCACCAACGCAGCGAGAGTCGACCGCTCGGCAGGGGCGAGCGCGTGAAAATCGGCGCGGAAGTGCACCAGCGCTTCACCGTAACCCCTTACCAGCCCTTCGCGGAGCGAAGTAGTCCGCTGAAGAAGGTCTTCTATCCGCGCGTCCATGCCTTTGACAAGGGTGGTGTTTCGCTTGATCGCAGTCAGCGCTTCGTGCTTCGCCTCGCGATTCTCGAATTTCTTCTTCGCGAACAGGGCGATCGACGCCAACAAGGTTGCGCCCGCGATGGTCCAGCCGATCGGGCCGGCCAGCGCGAGCAGCGTGGTGCCTGCCGCAGTGCCGCCACCACCGGCGGCCAGCGCGCCGCCACCGAGCCACGCCAGTGCTGCCTGGCTGGCTGCCGCTCCCGAAAGGGTCGAGATCGCGGTGCCGGTCGACGCCGTCCCGAAGGTCGTTGCGACCCACATCGCCGCCGACGGCGCCAGACTCGCTACCGCGGTGCCCGCCGCGAACCCGGCGCCGGCACCGGCTGCCGACAATCGCGCCGCTTCCAGCTCTTTCTGAGCGAAATCCTCCGCGTGCAGGAACAGCTTCCGATGTACCGCAATCTCGTCGAAGTCGGTGTCGAATGATTTCGGGGTGTTGGCGATGCTGTTCACCAACTGCTCAACCAGCTCGATCAGGTCCGTCGAACGTTCGCGCTGACGCAACAGAGACAAGCCCCGGTCGGCCATGGCCGTGAATGCGCCGTTGTATTCCGCTACGGCCACTTCGTAGGGGTCCGGCCCTTTCGCGGTCAGCTTCTCGACCCTGCCTCTGGCAACGTCCTTCACGTTGCCGACCTGTCCGGCAAGCTGCGATGAAGCGGTTCGCGCTGCCTTGCCGATACTGTCGACGGTCCTGCCTATGCCATCCTTGGCGTTGCCTACGTCGAGCTGTTCCACCATCGCACCCCTCCAATACCATTGCGGCTCAACAATGTAACGGAGAATGTCGACCACAGGTGGCAGATTGGACCGGATGCGAATCCGACAGCTCGGCCCTGCCCCCACCGGCGTCCTCGATAGACGAACTGCGCGAGCTGTTCACTCGCGCCGCGTCATCGCAACAGAGCTGGACCGTTCTTCAGACGAACGCGCAGAACGGCGAAACCGAACAAGGGTTCAGCTATGCACACCGCCCGTCGGTGTCGTCATCCGGGTAGCATCCGGCGACTCCATCGACACCACCACGGACTGGGGCCGACCACTCGACATGCTGGCTCCCTCCACCGACAAGGTTCAGCGAGGACCCCCGCTAGTCGAACGTCAGGACGAGTGTGCCCTTGTTGTACAAGGCATCCGGCCCGTCATTCGGGCCGCGCGAGCACGGCGGCGCGACCACCTAGTAAACGGCGGATCCGCTCGTCCGGATACGGAATGCTGCGGCTCTCCTGCTGGAGCCGGCACGAGCCAGAACACTCTGTACTGCCGCACATCACGCGGATCGAACAGTTACTGACGGCAGATCTGCCTACGTTTTTCCACCGCGAGATCTCTGCGGCCAGGATGAGGACCCGGCCGGATGTTCAACGACGAGTGCCTCATCGACGTCCCCGACCGTGCTGTCCATCGAGGCCCCGCGTCACTCCGGCTCGAACAGGTGGTCGTAGCCGATCGCGAAAGTGTTGTCGGACGGGTCGACCATCACGTGCCGCCGATCGCCGATCCGCGGGTGCGGCACGCCGGACGAGGTCTCGCAGTCCGCTACGAAGGTGTCGAAGCCGGGGCCGCTGATGCGGAGCTTCAACTCGGCCACATCGGGATTCTCGCCGCCTTGCCGGATAACTACCGTGAGGATCTCCGCTGTCGCCTCGACCGCAACCGCCTTGAACCGCTTCGCATTCCGCCGCCACTCGTATGTGTGCACCGCGAGCGCGACACCGATCGGGAAGGTGACGAGCGCCGGGCACAGCGCATCCCAGAACGAATCACCTGCGATAAAGAAGATAGGCCCCGTAAGAACCAGTACGGCCGCGATCGTATAGGTGAACACCCCGGCGGCCGGGCCGATGAGTTCGACCTGGCTCGCGCTGGAGTCGCTGCCGGACATGCCAACACACTAGGGCCTTCTTGCCGCTGCGAAAACGCCCCCTCACCGGGCACACCGCATCAACTCGACCGCTTCGGTCATGCCGTACCGCGCTTCGAGGACACTCAGCAGATCGGCCACCGACCGGCGTGGATTTCGATGACGGGCGCTCATCACCCGCAGAGCCCGCAGGGCGGTATCCGGAGATCTCACGTGTCACACGCGCTGTCGATAGGACCGTCGACACAGTTCAACCACTGTTGCTCGGGTTCTCGTGGGCTCGGGGTGGGGTCAGGGTTGGTATCCCTCGTCAGCGGTAGCGGCGATCATCCGGTAGCTCGATTACGGGCGGGGATCTGGTTTCTAGGCTCGCGAATATGACTGGGTGTGAAGGCTATTCGGATGCGTTTCGGGCTCGGCGGATGGGGCGGCGGCGGTTTCTGTGGACCGCTGCGGCGGTGCCGGTGCTGGTGTCGGTCGCGGCCTGTACGGGGAGTGGGGGGAGGCGGGTGACCGGGCCCGATCTGTCGGGGATGGATATGGGGGTGCGGGCGCAGGATGATCTGTATCGGCATATCAATGGGGGTTGGTTGCGGGATTTTCGGTTGCCGGCCGACAAACCTGCTTACGGGACGTTCGATGAGCTCATCGATCGGACCGAGGAGCGGTTGCGGGGGATGCTGGAAGGGATGTCGGGGGCGGCGGCGGGGAGTGATGAGGGGCAGCTGTATGCCGTTTATGCGGGGTGTCTCGATACTGCTGCCCGGGAGCGGGCGGGGATCGCGCCGTTGTCGGATCTGCTCGCGGACATCGACAATGCCGGGGGGAAGGCCGATCTCGCGCGGGTGATGGGTCGGTTGACCGCGCTCGGGGTGCCGGGGCTGATCGGTGTGCGGGTGGCGGCCGATCGAAAGGATCCGACGCGGCACCGGGTTTACCTGTCGCAGTCGGGGGTTGGGATGCCGGATGGTTCTTATTATCGGGACGGGCGGTATGCCGAACAGCAGGCCGCGTATCGCACCTATCTCGAACGTATTGGACGGGCGGCGAATTCGGCGGACCCGAGTGCTGTCGCCGCGCGGGTGTACGAGTTGGAGAGCCGAATCGCCGGTGGGCATGTGGAGCTCGCCGAGTTCATCGAGAACATGGCGTCGTACAACGCCTGCCGGTGGGATGAATTGCGTTCTTTGGCACCGGGATTCGACTGGACGGAGTGGCTCGCGGGGGTGACCGAACGACCGCAGCGATTCGAGACGGTGGTGGTGGATCAGCCGGGCTATCTGCCCGTGGCCGGGCGGTTGTGGGCCGAGACGGATGTCGCGGTGTGGCGGGAATACCTACGGCTCAAGGTGATCTCGCGGTACGCGCCGGCGTTGTCGACCGCGTTCACCGAAGCCCACTTCGAGTGGAACGACCGGACGCTGCAGGGCACCCAGCAGCCGCCGGAGCAGTGGCGCACGGCCGTCCGCATGGTTCGGGAGCGACTAGGGGACGCGCTCGGGCGCGCGTATGCCGCACGATATTTCCCGGCGGAGTCGAAGAAGCTCGCCGAAGATCTGGTCGCGGATCTGCTGCACGCCTACCGGACAGCGCTGGGTGAGGCGCAGTGGATGTCACCGGCCAGCCGGCAGACCGCGGTGGCCAAGGTGGACAAGGTGATCGCCATCGTCGGTGCGCCGTCGCGGGGGCGCGACTACACCGGGCTGACCATCCCGCAGGGGGATTTCACCACCGTGTTGCGTGCCGCCGACGCGTTCGAATTCTCTTGGCAGTTGGGGAAATTGGAGCGGCCGGTGGATCGCGGCGAATGGGATTTCATGACGCCCGCCGATGTGAACGCCAGCTACAGCTGGGAAATCAACCACATCTGCTTGCCCGCGGCCATTCTGCAACCACCGTTCTTCGACCCGGAGGCCGACGCAGCGGTCAACTACGGCGGCATCGGGGCCGTCATCGCCCACGAGATGGGGCACGGATTCGATACCGGGGGCTCCAAATACGATGCCGACGGCGTTCTGCGGGACTGGTGGACGCCGGAAGACACCGCGGCTTTCGCGGCGAAGACGAGTCTGGTCGTCGACCAATACGACCCGCTGGTCCCGGAAGGTCTGAAACCCGAGCAGCATGTGGACGGCGCGCTCACCGTCACCGAGAATCTCGCCGATCTGCGCGGATTGACAACAGCCCTGGCCGCTTTCCGGCTGGGCGAGCAGCGCCGCGGCGTGACGGATCCGGACTACCGCCCGCTGTTCCAGGCGTACGCGCGCATGTGGCGGCAGTGTGCCAGCCCGGAGTATCTGGCGATGATGGTCGGGCTCGACTCGCACTCCCCCGCCGAATTCCGTGTCAATCAGGTGGTCCGCAATATGCCGGAGTTCTACACCGCGTACCGGGTCCAGCCCTCCGACCGGATGTATCTGGAGCCCGGCAAACGAGTCGCCATGTGAGACGGGTCAGCGGGAGGACGCGATGCGGATCGGCGCGCAGGGGCGCAGGAAGGGACTGCGGGCACGAGAGTGCCGGGGATCGGGCGAGCGCGGGGCCGCGGGTGCGGCGGATCGGGCGCAGGCCATGACCGACTCCCACCAGGGGTCCAGTGGGCTCGGATCCGGCCAGGCCACCATCGGGGCGTCGGGTTCGTAGCGCGCGGGGCGGGCGGTGTCAGTAGGCGAGGCAGTAGTAGTCATCGCAGTAGTAGTCATCGTCGTCATCGCAGGGGACGGCAGTGATCCAGTTCTGGTCGAGGCGGTCGGCGTGGTCGAGGTCGCTGCCGTCCGCAATGCAGGGGGTCATCACGATCTCCTCTCTCGCGCAAGGGATCTCGCCCCGGATCGGACTCGGTCCGCCGATCCGGGGCGGAGGGGCCGGGTGAGCCCGGCCCGATCGCAGCCGACCGGGCCCACCCGTCGATGGAAGGAATCTGAACAGGACTTCCTGTGATGTTCTCTCGTGGACACGAGAATAGTTGGGCAGGAAAACGTTTCGTATGGCTCGTGGTATCTGACGGGCATCACCTCGCTCTCACCGGAGGGCGGGCTTCGCATCGAGCCGGGCTCGGGCGTGCCGGTGGATGGGCCGCGCCTCGGCCCGCGATCAGGCGTTGATGGCCTGATGCTCGCCGTTGTGGTGAGTGACCTCGATCTTGCGGGGTTTGGCCTTCTCCGCGACCGGAATCACCAGGCGCAGCACGCCATCGCGGTAGTCGGCGCGGATGGCGTCGGTGTCGAGGTTCTCGCCGAGGAACAGCTGGCGGGAGAACACGCCGCGGGTGCGTTCGGCGGCGATCATGGACCGGTCGGGGTCCAGCTGCGGACGCGACGCCTTGACGGTTATCACGTTGCGTTCGATGTCCAGGTCGAGGGATTCCGGGTCGATGCCGGGCAGGTCGAGTTCTACGTAGAAGTCCTCGCCTTCACGCCAGGCGTCCATCGGCATTGCTGCCGGGCGGGCCGATGTGCCGAACATCTGCTGGGTCAGGCGATCCAGATCCCGGAACGGATCGGTACGCATCAGCATGGTCGCCACCTCCACTCACTCCATTCTCTTTCGACGGGGCTCAGATAACCTCTGTCATCTGCCTGAGATTTGTTTTAGCACTCTACTGAGGAGAGTGCAAGCCCCTTGGTGAGGTAATCTGACGGCACCAGAGAAGAGGAGCAGGATGCCGGATCGACACGACCCCCTACCCGGCCCCGGTAACGATCACCGTCCCGGCCCGGCCCAGGCGGTGTACGGAATCTCGGTGGCCGCCGAACTGGCCGGCATGGGAGCGCACTCACTGCGCCTGTACGAGCAGCACGGACTCGTCACCCCGGCCCGCAGCACCGGAGGCACCCGCCGCTACAGCGACGACGATCTCGCCCGGCTCGCGCGCATCGCCACCCTGGCAGGCCAGGGCATCAACCTCGCCGCCATCGCGCGAATCCTCGACCTCGAAGACACCAACACCGCCCTCGAGGACGCCAACGCCGCGCTGCGCGACTCCAACGCCACGCTCACCGCCGAACGCGACCGGCTCCGCGACAGGCCATAACCCCCGCGGAGCGGCCCGCGCATTGACCGCCCGCGAGTAGACATGCGCGAATCAGGGTTCCCTGGTAGGTATTTCGCTGATCCAATGCCAGCCCGAATCTCGGGCAATGGACATCAGCTGGCTGCGGGCGCTGCATGATTCGGGTGAATTACCCTGCCCTTCAATGCAATTGCGGTGCGGGTACATCAAAGCTTGCACAGCCCGCGAGGATGTGAGCGCTTCCGCGAATTCAGGAAAGCGTTCGTGTTTCACACGGGAGACGACGAAAGTCACCGAATTCTCCTCAGACTGAACGGTGTCGGGCGCGATGCCACCGACCGGCGCGGCCGGGCGTGGCGCGAACTTCGAGGAGCCCGCCTCCAGCGAGCGTGAGGTGTAGAGAACGGGCGGCACCGCCTGGTCGACGGTTCAGATAGTCGCCGGTGAAACCCCACGCTGCGATCAACGCGCACATTGCGATGAGGGCAACCAAAGCCCACGTTTCCCAGGACATTTCGTATCCCTTCGAAAAGATCGGGGTGAATCTCGAATGGCTTCAGAATGACCCAACTGGGGCTTTCAGTGAGCAGTTCTCTGACAGAATGGTGGGTGCTCAGCTAGGAGGTGCCCAGCACGGGGCATTCCAGTACGGCGACACCCAGATAGCGAGGCTAAGAAATGGCCGGATCATCGCTTCCCCGTCGAGCACTCGGCCGCACCCTGCGCCGCTATCGTGAGCGTGCCGAGAAGAGCCAGCTGGCCGCCGGCATCGCGGCGGAGATATCACCGCAGAGCATCAGCCGCCTGGAAGACGGGCAGAAGATCAGAATCGCCACGTCTCAGATCAAGGATTTGCTGGAGCTCTACCAGGTGGCGGATTCCGCTGAGCGCGAAGAGGTTCTGGGTCTGTGGCGGGAAGTCAAGGACCAAGACCAGGCAGCGAGAACCGCCGGAACTGTCAAAGGCTGGTGGCGGTCGTACAGCGACCAGTATGTGGCGCATTTCGACCACTACCTGAGTCTCGAAGCGGCGGCGAATCACTTGACCACGCACCAGCTGACGCTGCTGCCCGGCCTCCTGCAGATACCGGACTACCGGCGCGTGATGATTCGTACCGCATCTCCCGAACTGTCGCTGGTGGATATCGAACGGCGGGTGGAACTGTCCGCGCGCCGACAGGAACGACTGCAAGACAGAACCTTTCGAATGGACATACTGTTGTCCGAGGCGGTGCTGCACAGCCGCCCCGGCGGATCCGATGTCATGTCACGGCAACTGTCCCACCTGGCAGCGGTGTCGGAGCAACCCAACATCACCATTCGCGTCGTACCACTGGACGTGGAAAGCCCACTCTGGCTTATGGTTCAGTCCTTCACACTGCTGGAGTTTCCGCCACTGGCGACCCGAGTGATCGAACCACCGGTGGTCTATGTCGAAGGCTACGAGGGTGCCCTCTATCTGGAACAGGACGAGGCGATCGCCCGGTATCGACAGGCACTCACCGACATTCAGCGGTTAGCGTTGAGTGAGGAAGAAACCAGGGCGCTGGTGCGAACGATGGCGAAGGAGTATGCGGCGTGACCGATGATCTACCCGGTGCGAGATGGTTCAAGAGCACTCGTAGCCAGCCCAATGCGGACTGTGTCGAGATTGCCTTCGGCCTCCGGGAAGCCGGTTGTGTGGGAGTTCGCGACTCGAAAGATCCGTCCGGTGGAACGCTGGTATTCACCGGCGAACAGTGGGATCGGTTCCTGCGCAGCGGAATCTGGCGGGTCTGAGCCGCGCGAGCGGTTCTGGGCAGCTCGGCCGGGCCGGGACAGGGGCGGAACATGGACATACACGGGATCGGACGGCTGCGGAGGGTGCGTCCAATGGTCTTCTGGCTGTTGATAATCGGGGTCGTGGTGTTCGTCGCCAGTGTGGTGACGGGGGGCATCTGGTGGTGGGAGATGCAGACGACGGATCGATCCTGTGAGCTCATGCGACAGTTGGTCGAGGAGGGCAGGTTGCCGCCGGAGGCGGACGGTGCGGGTTGCGGGTAAGGCGCGACGCCGGACCGCGGGACGCATTGTCGGTGTATGCCGATAGCCGGCAGCCCATCTCGGGCTGCCGGCATTCGGGGCCGCTGCCATCAGGCGATCGCGGCGGTGATCTTGCGAGCCATGTCGGCGGCGACCGGACCGGCGTGGCCCTGCGTGGTCGCGGCCGCGTCGATCGCGACGGCGATGACGGCGCGGAAATTGTCGGCCTCGGCCGGATCCTGCGCGTTCAGCAGCGCTACCGCCTCGGTCAGGGCGGGCAGCACCTGATCGGCCAGCGCGGCGGCGGTCTTGCCCTTCAGCTTCACGTCGCGGGTCTTGGCCTGCAGCACATGGCCGGTGAAGCCGATCGCCGACGTCAAAGCCTGCGCGCCGACGGTGGCGGCCTGGTGCGGGCTGGTGCTCGCCACCGACATCAGCGAGACAGCGCCGTAGGCGGCGGTGCGGATGGTGGCGGTGTTCTCGGCGGTCAGCCGACGCCAGGAGATCTCCGAGAGACAACACTGGCCCCCGGCTGAAAACAGCCGGGGGCCAGTGGGTTTCGCTCAGCGCGAGGGGTTATCAGCCCTTGTGGGCCTTGACCGCCTCGGTCAGCTGCGGGGCGACGTTGAACAGGTCGCCGACGATGCCGTAGTCGCTGATCTCGAAGATGGGGGCTTCCTCGTCCTTGTTCACAGCGACGATGGTCTTCGAGGTCTGCATGCCGGCGCGGTGCTGGATGGCGCCGGAGATGCCGAGGGCGACGTAGAGCTGCGGGGAGACCGTCTTACCGGTCTGACCGACCTGGAACTGGCCCGGGTAGTAGCCCGAGTCCACGGCGGCGCGGGAAGCGCCGACGGCGGCACCGAGGGCGTCGGCCAGCGGCTCGACGACCTTGCCGAAGTTCTCGGCGGAGCCGACGCCACGGCCGCCGGAGACCACGATCGCGGCCTCGGTCAGCTCGGGGCGGTCGCCACCCACGTTGGGCTCACGGGAGACGACCTTGACGACGCCCTCTTCCTGAGCCGGAACCTCGACGGCCACCTTCTCGCCGGCACCGGCGGTCGGGGCGGCCTCGATGGCACCCGGGCGCACCGAGATCACCGGCACGTCGCCGGTGGCCTTGGCGTCCACGGTGAACGCGCCACCGAAGATGGAGTGCTGCGCGGAGCCGTCGGCGTTGATGGAGATGACGTCGACCAGCAGACCGGAGCCGATGCGGGCGGCGAGCCGGCCCGACACCTCCTTGCCCTCGGCGGTGGCGGCGACCAGGATCGCGGCCGGGGAGGCGGACTCGGACAGGCCGGCGAGAACGTCGACCTTGGGGGTCACCAGGAAGCCCTCGGCGTCGTCGGACTCGGCGACGTAGATCTTCTCGGCGCCGGCGGCGGCCAGCGCGTCGGCCAGCTTGTCGGCGGTGCCGGGGGCGGCGACCACGACGGCGGCCGGGGTGCCCAGCGAGCGGGCGGCGGTGAGGAGTTCGGAGGTGACCTTCTTGGGCGCACCTTCAGCGTGCTCGACGAGCACCAATACTTCAGCCATTTTTCTTTCTCTCCTGAAAGTCGTTGTGCCCGGGGCGAATTAGATGATCTTCTGACCGACCAGGTAGGTGGCGATCTGGTTGCCGCCCTCACCCTCGTCGACGATCTTCGCGCCCGCGGTGCGCGCCGGCTTCGGGGTCACACCGGTCACCTGGGTGCCGGCGTTCGCAACACCCACGGTGTCCGGGTCGACGCCCAGATCCGCGAGGGTGAAGGTCTGAACTTCCTTCTTCTTGGCGGCCATGATGCCCTTGAAGGAGGGGAAGCGCGGCTCGTTGATCTTCTCGGTGACCGAGACGATGGCAGGCAGGGAAGCCTCGAGCTTGAACACGCCTTCGTCGGTCTCGCGCTCGCCGGAGATGCGGTCGCCGTCGACGGTCAGCTTGCGCAGGTGGGTCAGCTGCGGCAGGCCCAGGTACTCGGCGACGATGGCCGGAACGGCACCGGCGCGACCATCGGTGGCCTCGTTGCCCGCGATGACCAGCTCGACACCCTCGATCTGACCGAGAGCGGCAGCCAGGATGTAGGCGGTCTGCACGGCGTCGGAGCCGTGGATGGCGTCATCCTGGATGTGGATGGCCTTGTCGGCGCCCATGGACAGCGCCTTGCGGATGGCCTCGGTGGTGCGAGCCGGGCCCGCGGCCAGGACGGTGACCTCGCCACCCTGCGCCTCCTTGATCAGCAGCGCCTCTTCGACAGCGCGCTCGTTGATCTCATCGAGGATGGCGTCGGCGGCCTCGCGGTCGAGGGTGTAGTCCCCATCGGACAGCTTGCGCTCGGACCAGGTGTCCGGAACCTGCTTGATCAGTACGACGATGTTCGGCATGGGTCTTCGTCGACCTCCTGTTCTGGTGGCACGGGTGGGCGGTCGCACGATCCGTTGGCCGTACGTCCACAAACTAGCTCGCGCTGGAGATTACCCTACGTTAAGTTACTCATGGGTAACTTAGCATGTGATGTTCTCCATCACCCGATCCGGCTGCCGCTGTGATATTGGCTACCGCTAACGTCGATGCGGTGAGCGATGCCGTCTTTACCCCTGAAAACCACACCGATCCACTGCCGCTGACCGGTGAACGCACGGTGCCCGGTATCGCCGAGGAGAACTACTGGTTCCGCCGCCACGAAATCGCTTACGCCCGATTGCTGGATCGGTGCGCGGACAAGATCGTCCTGGAAGCCGGTTCCGGTGAGGGCTACGGCGCCAACATGATCGCGGGCGTGGCGGCGAAGGTCATCGGCCTGGACTACGACGACTCCGCCGTGGCACACGTGCGCGCCAAGTACCCGCGCGTGGAGATGGTGCAGGGCAACCTCGCCGACCTGCCGCTGGACGACGAGTCCGTCGACATCGTCGTGAATTTCCAGGTCATCGAACACCTTTGGGACCAGGCCCAGTTCCTGCGCGAATGCCTGCGCGTGCTGAAGCCGGGCGGACAGCTGCTGATCAGCACCCCGAACCGGATCACCTTCTCCCCCGGCCGCGACACCCCGCTCAACCCGTTCCACACCCGCGAGCTGAACGCCGCCGAGATGGACGAGCTGCTCGTCGAGGCCGGATTCCGGGTCGAGGTCATGAGCGGCGTCTTCCACGGCGCGAATCTCGTTGCGCTGGACGAGAAGTGGGGCGGGTCCATCATCGACGCGCAGATCGCGCGCGCCATCGCCGGTGAACCGTGGCCCGCCGATCTGGCCGCCGACGTGGCCGCGGTGAGCATCGACGACTTCGACCTGCTGACCACGTCGGAAAAGAACATCGACGACAGCCTCGACCTGGTCGCCATCGCGGTGAAGCCGTGAGTGAGCGCAACGAGCGCGCCATGAGCACAGCCGAGAAGTCCGCGGTACCAGGCCAGTTCACGTTGGTCCTGCACTCGCATCTGCCGTGGCTGGCGCATCACGGACGCTGGCCGGTCGGCGAGGAATGGCTCTACCAGTCCTGGGCGGCGTCCTACCTGCCCGTGGCCAAGGTGCTGAGAACCCTTGCGGCCGAAGGACGTACGAACCTGCTCAGCCTGGGCATCACCCCGGTGCTGGCGGCTCAGCTGGACGACCCGCACTGCCTGAAGGGCATGCACCACTGGCTCGGCAACTGGAAGCTGCGTGCCGACGAAGCCGCCATGGCGGGCAATGTGGCGCTCGGCAGCCACGAACACCGGCTTGCAACAGAAGCTTTGGCGGATTTCGAACAACGGTGGATGCACGGCGCGTCGCCGGTGTGGCGCGAGTTGATCGACGCCGCGGCCATCGAATTGCTGGGCGGACCGCTCGCTCACCCCTTCCAGCCGCTCACCGACGCACGGCTGCGCGAGTACGAACTGAGCGAAGGACTCGCCGACGCCCGGCATCGCTGGGGCAACACGCCGGAAGGTATCTGGGCGCCCGAATGCGGGTTCACGCCCGGCATGGAGAAGACCTACGACAGGGTCGGCATCACGCATTTCCTGTGCGACGGCCCGGCCCTGCGCGGCGACACCACCCTCGGACGACCCGTATGGGATTCGGATGTGGTCGTGTTCGGACGCGATCTGCACGTGAGCTACCGCGTCTGGTCGCCGAAATCCGGGTACCCCGGACAGCCCTACTACCGTGATTTCCATCACTATGATCACGCCACCGGGCTCAAACCGGCGCGCGTCACAGGCAAAACCGTTGCCGGTCCCGACAAGGCCCCTTACGACCCCGCACTCGCCGCGGCGGCCGTCGAGAAGGATGTCGCCGACTTCGTGGCGACCGTGCGGGAACGGTTGATCTCGGAGTCCGAACGCATCGGCCGGCCCGCCCTCGTGGTGGCCGCCTTCGACACCGAACTGTTCGGCCACTGGTGGCACGAGGGCCCGCAGTGGCTCGAACAGGTGCTGCGCGCACTGCCCGAAGCCGGGGTCACCGTCGGCACGCTCGCCGACGCCCGCGCCCGTGGCTACGTGGGCGAACCCGTCGAACTGGCCGACTCCTCGTGGGGTTCGGGCAAGGACTGGCGGGTGTGGGCCGGGGATCAGGTCACCGATCTAGTCGAGCTGAATGCCGAGATCGTGCGGCTCGCCCTGGACACCCTCGACAAGATGGCGGCCGCCGCCGACGGCCTGCGCGACCCGGTCGCCGACCAGCTGCTGCGCGAGGCCATCCTCACCATCTCCAGCGACTGGGCGTTCATGGTGTCCAAGGATTCGGCCGCCGGGTACGCGCGTGACCGAGCCCATGAACACGCCCACGCCGTGCGCGAGATCGCGGCGGCGGTATCCGCCGGGCAACTCGCCAAAGCACGGCAGTTGGCGGCAGGATGGTACGCGGCCGACGGACTCTTCCCCGCGCTCGATGCGCGCAGGCTCGGCCCCGCTTCAGAAGGACCCTCATGAAGATTTTGATGGTGTCGTGGGAGTACCCACCCGTCGTGGTCGGCGGGCTGGGCCGCCATGTCCATCACCTGGCCACCGAGCTGGCCGCCGCGGGACACGAGGTCGTGGTGCTGGCGCGCCGGCCCATGGGCACGGACGCGAGCACCCATCCGACGCACTCGTTCGTGGAGGACGGCGTGCTCGTGGTCGCCGTCGCCGAGGACGCGCCCTGCTTCGACTTCGGCGAAGACATGCTGGCGTGGACGCTGGCCATGGGGCATGCCATGGTGCGCGCCGGAA
Source organism: Nocardia acididurans (assembly GCF_016741815.1). Lineage (GTDB taxonomy): Bacteria > Actinomycetota > Actinomycetes > Mycobacteriales > Mycobacteriaceae > Nocardia > Nocardia acididurans. The sequence continues at coordinate 32,484 of NZ_JAERRJ010000015.1, read as the reverse complement.
TCGCGTTGGCCAAGCCGGGAATCGGCGAGGGCTGGACGCCGGATGTGGTGCACGCGCACGACTGGCTCGTCGCACACCCCGGTATCGCCCTGGCCGAGTTCTACGACGTGCCACTGGTTTCCACCATTCACGCCACCGAGGCCGGGCGGCACAGCGGCTGGGTTTCCGGCCGGGTGAACAAGCAGGTGCATTCGGTCGAATGGTGGCTGGCGCACGAATCCGACGCGCTCATCACGTGTTCGGAGTCGATGAAGGACGAGGTCGAGCGGCTCTACAAGCCCGAGCGCGTGCCGATCACGGTGATCCGCAATGGAATCGACGTGGGCGCGTGGACCTTCCGCGAACGCGCGCCGCGCTCCGGTCCGCCGCGTCTGCTGTATGTCGGCCGCCTCGAATACGAGAAGGGCATCCAGGACGCCATCGCCGCCCTGCCGCGAATTCGCAAGGCGCATCCGGGAACCACTCTCACCGTGGCCGGTGTCGGCACCCAATTCGATTGGCTGCGTGAGCGGGCGCGGGCCCATCGCGTGGCGCGCGCGGTGAATTTCGTGGGCCGCCTGGACCATACGGACCTGCTCGGCTGGCTGCACAGCGCCGACGCCGTCGTCCTGCCCAGCCGCTACGAGCCCTTCGGCATCGTGGCCCTGGAAGCCGCCGCCGCGGGCACCCCGCTGGTGACCTCGAATGCCGGTGGCCTGGGCGATCTGGTCACCGACGGCGTCACGGGCGCGTCCTTCGAACCCGCCGATGTGAACGGCGTGGTCGAGGCGGTGTGCTCGGTGCTCGACGATCCGGCCGCCGCGCAGGATCGCGCGTGGGCCGCGCGTGAGCGACTGACCGCCGACTTCGCCTGGGATGTGGTGGCGCAGGAAACCGCGCTGGTCTACCAGCAGGCCAAGCGGCGCGTCCGCAACCCGCTGGGCCGTCCGGTCATCGTGGAACGCCCACTGCCGGAACGGGATCCGAACCAGCCGTACTGACCTGTTCCACGGAATTTCACCACGAAACCCTTGGGCGCAAAATTGGAACGTGTTCTAATTTGAGGTATGAGTTTCGTGGTGGAAGGGCATGCGGATCCGGCGTTCCGGGCCGTCCGCGACGTCTTCGAAACGAGCCTCGCCGCCGGTGACGACCTCGGCGGCGGGGTCACCGTCTTCGTCGGCGGGCAGGCCGTGGTGGATCTGTGGGGCGGGGTCGCCGACCGCCGGACCGGTCGGCCCTGGTCGAAAGACACTCCCTGCGTGACCTTTTCGTGCACGAAGGCGATCACGGCCACCGCCGCGCTCCGCGTCGCCGAGCAGCACGGCATCGACCTGCACGACCCGGTGACCGACTGGTGGCCCGAATACGGTGCCGCCGGAAAACAATCCACCACGGTCGCCGACCTGCTCACCCACCGCGCCGGCGTCCCGGCCTTCGACCGTCCCGTCACCGCCGCCGAAGCCGCCGACCCGATCCACATGGCCGAACTGCTCGCCGCCCAGACGCCGGTCTGGGAACCCGGCACCGCCCACGGCTACCACGCCCTCACCTTCGGCTGGCTGCTCGCCGAATTCATCCGCCGCCATTGCGGACTCACGGTGGGCGAGTACATCCGCCGCGAACTGAACGCCGACCTGCGCCTCGGTGTAGCGCGGCGGGCCGCGACGACCGGACATACGACGACAGCTCACCCGGCGACAGCGACCGCCGCCGGCGGGACGGATCCCGGCCACCCCGCCCCGGACGGCCCCGCGCCCGCTCGTGTCACGTCGCCACCTGCCGCAGAGCGGGTTTGGGCCGAACAGGCCCCGCCCCTGGACGCGGCGACCGTGGCGCGCATGGCCGTGGCCTATCGCGATCCGGAGTCGCTGGTGATGCGCGCCTCCACCACCCCCTTCGGCTCCTACAACGATCCCGAAGTCCTCGCCGGAGGCTGGCCCGCGACCGGCCTGGTCACCACCCCGCGCGCCCTGGCCGCCTGCTATCGCGACCTGGTGGCCGGTACTCTCATCAGCCCGAAACTGTTGCGGGAGGCCACATCCGAACAGGTCCGCGGCACCGATGCGGTCCTCCTCCTGGAAAGCGCCTTCGGCCTCGGCTACATGCTCGCCTCGCAGAACCTCGTCGTCCCGGATTCGGCCCGGCCACATGTCTTCGGCCACCCGGGCGCGGGCGGCTCTCTCGGCCTCGGCGACACCGACAACCAGGTCGCCTTCGGCTACATCCCGAACCTCCGCCGCGACTGGCTGTCCGGCGACCGCCGCGCCTACAACCTGGTGGCAGCCGTCTACGCGGCCCTTTGAGCCGCCCAGGAGACTCACCGACCCGCAGCCTCCAGCTGTGTGCCTGCGGCGTGCCGGGACCGGGGACTCCGGGGTCAGCCGGTGGCGGGGAGGTCGGGGGCGGGTTCGGCTGGGGTGGGGTGGATTTCGGGGGAATCGTGGGCTCGGAGCCAGTGGCGGAAAGTGTGGTCCCGGAACTGGTAGGCGGCGCCGGTGACGCGCAGCAGGCCGTGCCGGTGCGCCCAGTCGAGGAAGTCGGCGGGGGCGGGGGCGAAGGGGACGCCGCAGCGGAACAGGAGGCGGGCGCAGAGGTAGCGGAGGCGGCGGGCGCAGGTCGCGCCGCCCGCCAGGACCACCAGGGCGGCGAGGCCGGTGAAGAGGGCGAAGCGGACGCTCGCGCGGGCGCTGAAGAGTTCCTCCCAGATGTGGTAGCCGCCGAAACACAGTGCGGCGGTGAGGAGTAGGAGCCAGCCGCGCGGGCCGATGGGGGCGGGGCGGCGTTCGTCGGCGACCGGATCCAGGCGTTTGGACATGAGCAGCGGGCCGGACAGCGCCACCAGGCCGGCGAGGAGGGCGGCCACCGGCCAGATGGCGACGGTGCCGACCACGCCCTCGCGGACCAGGGCGTGCAGGTGGTCCTCGAGGGTCGGGCGCGGGTGCAGGGCCATGATTTTCGCGGCTCCGGCCACGGCGACCACCGAACCGGCGACGAAACCGGCGGCGGCCAGGCGGGTGGCCTGCTCCATGGCACGGGACATGGTGGCACGCCAGGACCGGTAGGCGACCACGCCCGCCACGATCGAGGAAACGCCAAGGAGCACAGCCAGTTCCAGGGCGCGTTCGGAGCCGCGCGCGTTCCAGGTGGCGAGGTCTACCTCGAAGGCCGCGGCGAGCCCGGAGAACAGAGCGGTCGCGCCGAAGCGGGAGGCCATGGTGAGCGCGGGCGAGGATTCCCGGCTCACCGATCGGAACGCCGCCACCGCGCCGCCGATCAGCGCCAGCAGGATCATGATCAGATCGAGGCGGAACAGCGGTGCGGTGCAATGCCATTCACCGGGGAGCCTGATCAGGGGATACTCGGCCGGGGCGGCGACCGTGCCCGGCCCCGCCACACTCACCGGTGAATCGTCAGACGCGCAATGGAATTCGGGGGCGAGCAGACCGTTCACGTAGCCGAGCAGCACCAGACCTGCCACCAGCACGAGCAGCCCGTGCAGGATTCGGCAGCGGCGGCCCGCCAGCTCCCAGAGATCGTCGAGACTCGTCCCCGCGTCCACCCGGCCGCGCCGCCGCCTGCGGTCGGTGTGCAGGGCGAGGGTGCGCAGCCAGAGGTGGGCCTGCTCCTGGGTATAGGGACGATCACCGAAGTGGTCGCGCGGGGTGCTCGCCACCGCGGCGGGAATGGCCGCGGAGTGGAGCAGGCGCAGGATCTCGTCCGCGCTCTCGGCGGCGGCGAGTTTGGCGGCGGCGTGTGAACAGCCTCTGCCCAAATACATTTCGGCCAGATGCAGACGCGCCGGCGTGTTGAGCGTGCGGGCGAGCACACCATCGGGTTCATAGGCTAGGCGCGTTGTCACCGGAGACCAGCGGGCGCGGACGGGCCCGTTCCCTGTGGCATGTGCGGGTATCGAACGGCTCTCGGAGGCACCGTCACCCGCCGACGCACCCGCACGCGGGCGGCCCGCCGCCGACCCGTTTGCGAGCGCATGGGCACCCGCCGATCCGTTCACGGGAGCATGGGCACCCGCCGACCCGTTCACGGGAGCATGAGCGGCCGCCGACCCGTTCACGGGAGCATGGGCACCCGCCGACCCGTTCACGGGAGCATGGGCACCCGCCGACCCGTTCACGGGAGCATGAGCGGCCGCCGCCTCGTTCGGGAGAGGGCCGGGGCCGGTGGACGCGGGTGCGGGATGGGGCGCGGTGGTCCAGCCTCCCCAGGTGCCGGGCGGACCGCCCTGCTGGGCCGCGGCGGCGAGCAGGTGGTCGGTGATGGCGCGGGCGGTCAAGGGGCGCAGTTCTATTCGGGTGGCGGCGCACAGGCCGCGGTAGGGACTGTGCGGTGCGCAGAGGCGTTCGTAGACGGCGGTGTCGCAGAGGATCACGACGCGCATGTCCTGGAGTTCGTTGAGGTGTTCGAGGGCCAGCCAGGCGCCGACGAGTTCGCCGCCGGGGATGTGCATGCTGTCGAGGCGGTCGAGGATGGGGACGACGCGGCCGGAGTCGACGAGTTCGGCGGCCACCCGCACCGGCAGGTCGTAGTCGCGGGCGAGGCGTTCGGCGAGCCAGCCGGTGAATCCGCGAATGGCGGGATTCCAGGTGGCGGCGTTGACGCGCACCGGGACCGGGTCGTGTTCGGCGCGTTGCTCGAGCAGGTCGAGCAGCAGGCGGATCGCGGTGAGCGATTTGCCCGAACCCGGCCCGCCCAGCACCACCATGCGCCCCGTGGGGCAGCGCCGGGTGTAGAAGTCGCGGATACCGGTGAGGCTGCCCGATTCGGCGCGCGGGCCGGGCGGCCATGTGCCGTACCGGATTCCGGGGCATTCGCGGGCGGTGCCCGCGAGGCGTTTGAGGTTGTCGCGTTCGCGGCGCTGCACGGCGGCGGCCAGTTCACGCTGATGCGCCTCAAGCGCGGGCACCGAGACATCGGGCCGTACCGCCTGCCACAGCCTGCTGACGCCCGAGTGGACGAACGGGGCCAGCACCCGGCCGAACACCTGTGGATCCATGGGAACCCCCTTGCTCCGGAACAAACCTCCCAACTTGCACCGATCGCGGAAAGCATCCCATAGGCAACGGTTCTATGACCAGCGAATCACGAATCAATAACAGAACTCTCAGCGAACTGCCAGCGGCCGCATTCGAATTGCGGCCAACTGGTCAGGAATTCAATTTCTTCAGAGTTCTCTCGATAGTGAGAAAAGTTCGCGTGGTGATGTCCTTCCCGAAGGATTTCTCCAGCCACACCATGAAGTTCGTCGTCCCCGGATCCCTGTTGTCCAGGATCGACAGCAGCGCGCGCGCGGCCTTGTCGTAGCCGACCACCGTCACAGCGGACGGCCTTCCCTCCGAAGGCCATTCGGGCACCGACGCCGGTTCCTCCCGCAGGAACGTGACCACCAGGTAGGTCTCCCGGCAATGCGTCAGTCCGGGAAACGGATCGGCATCGACCAAGGACTGCAACCGTTCCCGGCTCCGGATGAGGGTGCCGCCGGGGATCCCGAGTTCCGCCCGCAGCGCCTGCTGAATCCGCGATTCCAGTGCGGCGGTATCGGTTTCGTCGCTGTGGAAGACCACATTGCCGCTGCTGACCACGGAACCGACCTTCTCGAAACCGAGCCCCTCGAACACCCCGCGCAGCTTCTCGTTCCGCATATTGGGGTTACTGGGCCCGATCCCACGCAGGAAGGCGGCATAGCGATTCATGCTGCCGACCGTACCTTGCGGATTTCGGTCAGCGCAGCACCCCGGCCGCACGGGCGGCCCGCAACCAGGACGGGAATTCCCCGAGCAACCGCTCGTACAGCTCCGCATCGGAGAGCTCGTCGATATCGTCGACCGCGAAGAACCCGGCATTGTCGACCAATCGCCCCTCGAGCTCGTCGAGATTGCGCAGCACCCCGAACTTGGCCCTACCCAATCCGATGAACTGCCAGAAGGCGGGCAGTTCGGCAGCCTGGCTCATGAGGCGGGCGATCTTCTGCTTCTCCGAGAAGCCGCCGTCGGTGAAGAACAGCACCAGCGTCGGCCCGGACGCCGGGCGCAGCGTGGAGATGATCTCCTGCATGATCGGCATCTCGATATTGGAGTTGCCGATCGCGTTGTAGTCGAAGCCATCGTGGGTACCGGTCAGATGCAGGTAGGTCCCGGTCCACTGCTCCGCCTGCTCGACGCGGATATCGGGAAGGCGCAGAAACGATTTCGCGTACAGGTAGGGCTCGAGCACACCGTCGTCGTCGAGCTGGATGGCCACCGGGATCATCCGCTGCACCACGCGATGCACGACCCGGTTCGCGTACAGCTTCTGCATGCTGCCGGTCTTGTCGATCACCAGAATCACCCGGGCGCGAACCGTTTCCGCGCCCTTGGTGAGCAGGACCTTCGCCACCTCACGCTTGCGCATGTCCAGGCGCTGCCGCTGCTCGGGCGGCAACTGCCGCTCCCCCGGCACCGAGCGAACGGCTCCACCCTCGACGGGAGCGGGAGCGGGAGCGGCGACCTCGGCGGGCGAATCATCCACTGTCACACCGTGATCGGTGACCAGATCCGCGAACCCGCCCGCGTACCCCTGGCCGACCGCGCGCACCTTCCAGTCCGCCCCGCGCCGGTACAACTCCAGCGCGATCACCACCGACTCGCTGCTCAACCCCTCGACCACGTACTCGTACAACGGATTTCCCCGCTCATCGAGCACCGTGGCCACCGGCGGCGCATGCTGCCCGAAGGTGTCCCCCGCGTCGAGCGTGAGCACCGTGCGCACCGCGTCGATCCCCTCGGGCACCGTGGCGAGCGAGAAGACCAGCGCCCCCGCGGCGGAATCCAGCCGCACGCCCTCGCCCTGCGGCTGATTGAAGAAGATGAAGTCGGCGTCCGAGCGCACCTTCCCGGCCGCGGTCACCAGCAGCGCCGACAGATCCACCGAATTCCCGGTGCGGACGCTCACCCGCACCTCGGACCCCGGCAGTGGCGAATTCTGCCCTTTGGCAAGCGATGTCGTCATGCCCGGCGGACCTCTCGACGCGGCGTATCAATCGCGCCGGACACTACCAGCGCTCAGGACGCGACGGCGCCGTTCTTCTTGCGCTCGATATCCGCCAGCGCGGCAAGGTATTCGGCCCGCTTCTCGGCGGCCGCGTCCCAGGCGTCCTTGCGGTTCTTCACGACCTTGGCGGGCGCGCCGACGGCAATGCTGTAGTCCGGGATCTCGCCCTTCACCACGGCGTGCGCACCGAGTACGCAGCCCCGGCCGACCAGCGTCGAGCGCAGCACCGTCACCTTGGCGGCGATCCAGGTGTCCGGCCCGATCCGCACCGGCGACTTCACGATGCCCTGATCCTTGATGGGCATGTTGATGTCATCGGTGACGTGGTCGAAGTCGCAGATGTAGCACCAGTCGGCCACCAGCGTGGATTCACCGATCTCGATATCGATGTAGGTGTTGACCACGTTGTCCTTGCCGAACACCACTTTGTCGCCGATGCGCAGCGAACCCTCGTGGCAGCGCAGGGCGTTGCCGTCGCCGATATGCACCCAGCGGCCGATCTCCATGCGGGCCAATTCCGGGGTGGCGTGGATTTCCACATTGCGGCCCAGGAAGACCATGCCGCGCAACACGATGTGCGGGTTGGCCATCTTGAACTTCCACAGCCGGTAATAGCGCACCAGATACCAGGGCGTGTAGGCGCGATTGGCGAGCACCCATTTCAGGGAGGCCACGGTCAGAAAGCGCGCCTGCTCGGGATCCCGGCGACGCGAACCCGCCCAACGCGAGCGCAGCGGTGCGCCCCACATGCTCGTCACGAACTTGCTCCTACATGTCCATCGGCCGTTTAGACGAGGGTATCGGTCCCCTTCCGGAGGCACGAAAGTAGGCTGTGCTCCGGCTCATCAGCCCGCAGTGGGAACAACAGACTCCGTACTGGCAGAAGGGACACCCGCAAGGTGCGAAGCGGCAGGCGGCAGACCGGACGTGACGAGCAGCGACCGCGCACCGGTGGATCCGCACCGGAACACCGCGCGCCCGCATGGGGGAAGGCCGGTGCACTGACCCTGGCCGCCGCGGGTCTGCTCACCCTCACCGCCTGTGGCAGCACCACGGTCGACGATATCCGGGTCGGTCCCGGCAAGGGTTGGCCCGCCGCCTTCCACGATGCCCGCAACAGCGGTGCGAGCCCGGTGACCGGATCGCGCAATCTGTCGCTGAGCTGGGCGCGGCCCATCGGCGGCCCGATCGGCGCGCCGGTGACGGTGGGCGAGGACGGGCAGATGTTCGTCACCAGCCGCACGCCGACGTGCGCCATCTTCTCCTTCCAGATGGAGAACGGGCGTAAGCGGTTCTGCAATCCCATGGGTCCGGGCGGCAATTCGAGCGCGGCCAGCGCCATCGCGGCGGGCGCGGCCGTGGACGGCACGACCAATGTGTACGTGGGCGATGACGGCGGCCTGTACTCGTTCAACGCGCTCGGGCAGCCGCGCTGGCGCACGCCGGTCGCGGGCGTGCCGGTGTCGGTGCAGTTCACCGGTGACGGAAACGTGCTGTCGGTGACCCAGTTCGGTCAGGTGGACGTGCTCAGCCGCCAGACCGGCCACCGTGAGGTCTCCACGGTGCAGTTGCTCGGCGAACCCGACTTCCTGAAGTTCCCGAACCTGGCGCGTCCGGCGGACGGCACCGGTCTGGAGGATTGCGCGACGGGCGGGCCGCTGTGCTCGGTCGCGAATGTGTCCGCGGTGGACGGGGACTCGGGGCGGTTCTTCGTCACCGTGTGGCAGCCGGGTCAGCGGGCGGCCTCGGTGGAGGCGCTGCGCTACGACGGCAAGGAGATCCACCGCGAGTGGAGTGCCGAGCTGCTCAACGGCGGCAGCGGCGCGAGCCCGGCGCTGTCGGCCGACGGGTCCACGGTGTACGTGGGCGACAACGAGAATCGGCTCCTCGCCCTCGATACCGCCGACGGGCGCACCAAATGGGTTCAGGATCTGGGTTTCCCGGTGCGCGGCGGCATCTCGATCTCGGACGGCCTGCTCATCCCCTCCGGCGACGAGGGGCATCTGCTGGCCCTGCGCGACCAGGGTGACAGCGCCGAAATCGTCTGGGAGCGTAAGGATCTCGGACTGCGCGGGCGGCCCGTGCAGACCTCGGGCGGCACCGGCTACACGGTCGCCCCGATCGGCACCGGCCTGACCCTGGTCACCTTCGACACCGCCACCGGCGCGACCGTCGACTCCGATGAGCTGCCCGACGCCGAGGGCACCACCGTCGGCACCTCCATCGGCGCGGAGGGCGAGGTCGTGGTGGCCACGCGCATCGGCGAACTGTTCGTGTTCAAGCCGGAGAAGTGATCAGCCGGGCCGCTGCGCCTCGAACACCGCGGCGGCCCGTTCCAGCATGGCCATCAGCGCCTGTCGCTCCTGATCGGTGAATTCCGCCGCCACCGCGCGCTCGACGCGGACCGCGGCGACGTCGGCCTGCCGCAGCACCTTGCGCCCGGCCTCGGTGAGCCGGGTCTCCAGCACATTGCGATGCCAGGCGTGCGGGGTGCGCTCGATCAGGCCGCGATCGTTCAGATTAGCCAGGATGGTGTTCATGGTAGGCGGCGTGACCCCGCACTGCCGGGCCAGCGCCGCCGCGTTGATGCCGGCGTTCTCGCTGAGCACCAGCAGCGCGGCGTACTGCGGCACCGTGACGCCCGCCGGCTTGAGCACGGCCGTCTTGGTGGCCTGCAGGGCCTGTTCGGCGCGCTTGATGTAGGCACCGAGACGTTCCTCGGCGGGCATCGACGTCATGCGGGCATCGTAAATGACCCTTTCAGTGGTTCGTACATTGACAGCTATTAGAACTCTAATCTACGTTAGCCATCGTTCGATGAGATGGCCTCACACGAGGCGAGGACAGGAGACCATTGTGCGCACCCGGAATCGAGTGGCGGTGAGCGCACTGGCCGCGACACTGGCGTTGAGCGGATGCTCCGATACACCTGCGGCACAGGATGATTCGACGTCGCGCGCGCAGATCAGCCCGGCGTTCGATCTCCCGGAGCAGCGCGCCTATCCCGAAGGGATCGCGGTCGACGCGCGCAACGGGGACGTGTACGTGGGTTCGTTCACCACCGGCGCGATCTATCGGCGACCGGCCGGCCGCGCCCGCGCCGAGATCTTCCTGCCCGCGGGCACGGACGGGCGGCACACCGCCAACGGGCTGCGCGTGGATTCCCGCGGGCGGCTGTGGGTCATCGACCATACGACCGGAGTCACGGTGTACGACACCGGAACTCGCGCGCCGGTGGCACGATTCGACGCACCGCGACAGGATCAGCCCTTCCTGAACGATCTCGCGTTCACCCCGGACGGCAGCGCGTACCTCACCGACAGCGTGCGACCCGTCATCTATCGGGTGACACCGGAACTGTTCGACGGCGCGGCCGCGCGGGGCGGGCGCGAGACGCTGCCCGTCTACGCCGATCTGACGACCGCGACCACACCGGGTAACAGCACACCGATGCTGCTCAACGGGATCGTGGCGGATCCGGCGGGCCGCTATCTCCTGACGGTCGATATGGCGGGCGGCGGTCTCTACCGGGTCGAGATCGCCGATGCCCCGGGAATCGCGCGAGTAGACCTGCGCGGCGGGGACATGATCGACGGCGACGGCATGGAGTTGCTCGGCGACACGCTGTGGGTCGTGCACAACCGCTCGAACAGCCTCAGCCGCTGGAGCATCGGCGCGAACGGCACGACCGCCGAACTCCGCAACCGCCTCACCGACGAGATCCTACGCATCCCGACGACCGTCGCACACGACGGCGATCAGATGCTCGTCGTCAGCTCGCAGTTCGACCGTGGCGGGCCGATGGGCGAGGGCACCCCGGTGGACCCCTTCACCGTCTTCGCGGTGCGCGGGCTCTGACAGTCCCTGCCACGCCGAGCAGCTTCTCGGCATGCGATGTGGTCATGATCCGATTCCATTACTTGCCAAATGACATGGATATGTACTTTAGCAAGCTCACGTACCATGGCAAGGGTGGAAGCCAGCGACCCCGCGGTAATCGCCATCGAGCAGGCCATGGTGGCGATCCGGCGCAGTCAGACCCGCCGCACGCTCAGTCGGCTGGGCGCGCGCGGCAGCGGGCCCGCTCTGGACCCGACGCTGTTCACCGTGCTCGATGTCGTGGAAGCCCGGGACGGCGAGGTCACCGTCACCGATATCGCGGGCGCGCTGGATGTGGATCAGCCGCGCGCGAGCCGGCTGGTGTCGCGCGCGGTCGCCGAGGGGCTGCTGGAGCGGCGCGCCGATCAGACCGATGCCCGGCGGGTGCTGCTGCACCTCACCACGAGCGCGCGAACGGCACTCGCGCAGGCGCATGCGATCCGGCAAGCGGTCTTCGCGCGCACCACCGCGGCGTGGAGCGAGGCGGATCGCCGTGAATTCGCGCGGTTGCTAACCAGATTCGTCGCCGACTACCAAGCGACCATCTCCACGCCCGAGAGCTGATACCGCGACCGGAGTCGGCGTGCCTCCCGCCGCGGAGGGCACACCATGTGTTCCCATGTGCCGTAAATGTGCCGATCCATGACGAGGAAGGGAACATTCAGCGTGGGCGTGGAACCGTCGAACACCGGTCGCACCAGCGAGGCGATCGTCGCCGAAGCGGGTAAACAGGTAGTGGATCTGCTCACCCACATCGGCCGCTACTACCAGACCATGTACAACCTCGGCGATATCCGAACCCCCGACCCCGAGCTGTACGACGCCTGCGCCAAGTTCACCACCGTGGCCGACTGGCTCAGCACCGCCCGCTACGAACAGCTACAAGAGGACTCGCTACCCACGCCCGCCGCATCCCCGGCAGCCACCCCGCCACGCCGCGGCACCTCCATCCCCCAGGCCGTCGCCGAGATCATGGCCGAGAACCCCGGCCAGACCTGGACTCCCACCAGCGTCGCCACCGCCCTGCAGCAGCGCGGGATGCCGGTCGGCGCCAGCGACCGCCACCACGTCAAGGTCGCCCTCGGCCGAATGGCATTGCGCGAGGACAGCAATATCCAGAAACTCGACCGCGGCAAATACCAGTACTCCCCCGCCGACCCCAAAGCCCGCCGCTGACAACGGTATTCGACCGCCGGGCAGCCCGCCGGCATCAGCCCAGTGGAGTGCGCAGCCCCGCCAGCAGGCGGCGGACATGGCCGCCGGCCTCGTCCGGGCGCAGCGGTGCGTGATCGGTGAGCAGGCGGTACCAGAACGGGCCGAAGACCAGGTCGATCGCATGATCCAGGTCGAGATCGGCGGCGAGTTCACCCCTGTCCAGGCCACGGCGCAGCAGGTCCGCCACGACCGCACGGCGGGTGTCCACCCAGCCGCGGAAGGCCGTGCGGAACTCCGGGTCGAGTTGGGCGTCGGCCATCATGCCGCGCAGTGAGCGCACCCGCACGGGGTGGTCGACGACACTGTAGAGCCGGGTGACGAACTCGGTGAGATCGCCTGCGACGGAACCGGTATCGGGTTCGGGCATGCGCTGGGCGACGGCGCGCGCGTACGCCTCCATGACGAGTTCGGGCCGGGACCGCCACCACCGGTAGATGGTGGACTTGGCGACCCCGGAGCGCGCGGCGATCTTCTCGATGGTCAGATCGCGGTACCCGTGCTCCTCCAGCAGTTCGGCGGCCGCGGCGAGGACCGCGTCATGCGCGTCCGCGCTACGAATCCGGCCGCCCCGGCGCTCGCTTGACATGTCGACGACCCTAGCCTATTTTTCAATCGAAACGCAACGTATCGAATCGGTTTGGAGTGCAGTTCATGAGCACCGTCGTCATCTCCCACGAATTCGCCAGCAGCCCCGATCAGGCCTGGTACGACCACCTCGCCGCCACCCTGAACAACCACGACGTCCGCACTCCCCAGATGCCCGATCCCGAAGCGCCGCAGCCGGAACCGTGGCTGCGCGCGGTCGCCGAGCAGATCACCGACCCCGCCGACACCGTCCTGGTGGGCCACAGCCTCGGCGGGGTCAACCTGCTCCGCCTCCTCCAGCGCCACGAGGGCGAACCCTTCGCGGGCGTGGTCCTGGTCGCCTCCATGGCGCACGAGGTCGGCTACGACCAGCTCGCCGGCTTCTTCGACGGCGGCTTCGACTGGGAGCGAATCCGCAACGCCGCCAAGCAGTTCCGAGTCCTGGTGGCCATCGACGATCCGGTGCTGACCCCCGATCCGCTGGACCATGTCCGGCTCTTCACCACCCACCTGGGCGCGAAATCGGTGGTCACCCCGGACGGCATTCACTTCAGCCGCCATCAGAACCGCCGCGAGCTGGCGGAGGCCGTCGAACTGGTCACCGAACTGCTGCCCTGAAAACCCGTGCAGCCGAGGCAATTCGGCTGCCTAGACGACTGACCGTTCGGCGACAGTGCCGTTGCGGGTGGCGACGATGCCATCGGCGTAGGCACGCAACAGATCTCCGACCGGTTCGTGCGCGACGCCCACCTCGGCGGCCACCGCATCGGCCGCCGAGGTGTCGTAACGGTCACCGGCCAGGAAGACCAGCGATTCCGGATCCGCCTTGGTCACCGCACGGGGCAGCACGCGAATGATCGACACCGGCACCGTGAGTCGCGGAGCGGGAACACCCAGATGCGCCGCGACCAGCCGGATCAGCTCGGGCAGATTCGGGGTCGCCGGGTCGAGCAGGGTGTACGCCTGCCCGGCGGTCCCAGGCAGCGCCGTGACGCGCGCCAGAAACCGTGCCACATAGTCGATTCCGACGACGGGGACGAAGGTGTCCCGATTGCCGGGCAGGACCGGCAGCTTGCGCAGCCACAGATTGTGGAGGAGATCCGACAGCCCGAAGTACTGCCCCGGCCCGATCACCGAGGCCGGGTTCGCGATGGTCAGCGGGACGCCGAGTTCCGCGGCCAGCGCACGGACCGCCGCGTCGGCCTCGACCTTGGAAGCGCCGTACGCGCCATTGCGGTAGTCGCCCTCGAGGCCGTCGTCGACGGTGGAGCGGTATCCGGTGATGTGCACGAGCCTGCGCAGTTCGGGTTGGCGGCTCGCCCACCGCACGACTTCGAGCGCACCGGTGAGATTGACCCGGCGCGCTTGCGCCGCGTCGAGGCCGAAGCGCATGAGAGCGGCGGCGTTGTACACATCGCGGATGCCGTCGAATTCCGCTGTCAGCCCGAGGTTCGGCTGTGCGATGTCGACGATTTCGATGTGCAGCCGGGTCCGGTCGACGCCCTGGTCGGCGAGCCAGGACTCCAGGCGGTCACGGCCACCGGCGCGTACACCGGCGACGACAGCGCGTCCGTCGCGCAGCAGTTCGGCGACGACCGAGCGGCCGATGAATCCGGCGGCACCGAGAACGATGGAGTCGGCGTGGTTCATGATCCCTACTTTCAGTAGACCGATTTACATATTCTTGGGTCAGGTGGAAAGCCGCCGGGTGGCGGCCGATATCAGACGAGGGTTTCGAAGGTGGCGGCGAGACGACGCAGCGGCGCCCGGTCGCGATGGGTGCGCGCCAGCAGCAGGCCGCCCTCGATCAGCGCCAGGGCGGCGAGGGCGAGCCGGTCGGGTTCGGGGTGACCGTAGCCGGCCAGGCGCTCGCGCAGCGCGCTCTCCCACCGCTGATAGGCGGCCGAACACGCCTGCTGCACACTGTCATTGGCGGACGCCGCGTCCAGGGCGACACCGGCGACCGGACAGCCCTTGGACCAGTCCGACTGCTCCAGACGTTCGCCGAGGAGATCGGCCATGGCTTCCAGGTAGGCGCGTGCATCGGGCGCGGCGGTGGTCTCGATGACGGCGGTGATCTCCGCGCCCGCCTGCTCGATGGCCTCGGCGATGAGCTGATCCTTGCCGCCGGGAAAGTGGAAATACAGCGAACCACGCGGTGCGCCACTGACTTCCAGGATCTGGTTGAGCCCGGTACCGAAGTACCCGCGCGACTCGATCAGCGACCGTGCGCCCTCGAGCAGCCTGTACCGGGTGTCGGCACCCTTCTTTCCCATGAGCGAAACAGTAGACCGGTCGTCATATTATTGCAACCGGGCCGCCGCCGTCGCCCTACCGCGAGGACTACGGCGTGGCACAGATGAACACGGTCGCCGCACGCCCGATCCGGGTCACGACCAGCGTATGCGGCTGTGAGCCACGGGGTTTCAATGCCTTCCGCAGCGCGTCCGGATCGATATCGACTCCGCGCGTGAGGATTTCGAGCGGACCGCAGTCACGCGCGTGCAGTGCGGCGCGCAGCGGCTTCTCCCGGAATTCCATCCGGTCGAGGATGCGGAAGCCACGCACACCGTCGGGCACCTTGTCACCGGTGAGGTACGCGATACGCGGATCGAGCTGCCACAGACCATGTTTCGCGGCATAGTGCCGGACCAGCCCCGCCCGCACCACCGCACCGTCGGGATCCACGATCCACTCGCCGGGCTCCCGCTCCGGAATGTCATCCGGCTCCGCGTCGGTGAGACTCCACCCCGGCCCGTCGGACGAGAGCACCGTCGCCCGACGTGTCACGCCGGGCTCAGCCAGCCCCGCCGACCACAGGCACGCCTCGCGCACCGCACCGTCGAGCGAGACCACCTCGACCTCACCGACCCAGTCCAGACTGTCGAAATCCAGTCCGGGAGCACACTTCACAGCCAGATCGCGGCCTTCATAGGCGGCCAGCAGATCCGGCAGCGGCGGCTGCAACTTCGCCGGATCATGCGTCCGCCGCCCATCCGCGCGCCGGGCCGGATCGGCAATGATCACCTCGGCGGAACTACACGGCACCAGCGCATCCGCCTTGACCAGCACTACATTTCGCCCGAGCGCTACCGGGGATGCGGCGGTCCGCACATTGTGCGCCGCGATCTCCAGGCGGGTCCGGTCCAGGTCGCTGCCGATCACGGCGGGGCAGACCCGGGCCAGCTCGACCAGTTCCGCGCCGATGGAGCAGGTGACATCGTGGACGGTGCGACCGGCGAGGCGGACGGCGCGGTGGCGGGCCACGGCGGTCGGAGTCGCCTGTTGCAGAGCGTCATCGGTGAACAGCCACTCCCCGGCGTCGGCGAGTTTGGCGGTGGCGCGGCGGCGCAGGCGCACGGTTTCCACCAGTGCGGCCGCGCGGTCGCCGAATGCGCGGCGGAGCACGTCCAGGTCCTTGAGCAGGGACTTGGGGGTCAGCTCGAGGCGATCGGTTTCGGTCAGCGCGGCCGTGCCGGCCGCGCTGCCGAGGTACGCGACATCGTCGCGGGTGAAGGTGTAGCCCACCGGCTACTTGGCGGAGGCGCCGGGCTTCACGCCGGTGATCATCACGTTGTAGAAGAACTGGCGCGGGACCACGTGGCGCAGCACCTTCTCGTCCAGCTTGGAGAAGCCGAGCCAGGCCTTGTACTGGGCCATGCGGTAGCCGACGGTCAGCTTGCTCTCCGGCACGGCGGCCTCGAAGGTGCGGACCGGCCAGCCCCACAGCGCGGCGGCGAACTCTTCGGTCTTGGCCAGCACCTCGGTCGCGCCGGCGCGGCGGGCGATGGCCTCCAGGTCGGAGGGGTCGAAGGTGTGCAGGTCGACAACGGCCTCGAGGGCGGCGGCGCGGGAGGACTCGTCCAGCTCCGCCTGCGGGCGACGCCAATCCGACAGGAACGGCAGCTTGGTCACATTGGTGGTGATCTTCCAGGTGACCTGGCCGAGCTTGCGGGCGTAGAAGTTGCCGATGGTGGTCGGCTCACCCGCGAAGACGAAGCGGCCGCCCGGCTTGAGCACGCGCAGGCATTCCTTGAGCGCCAGCTCCACGTCCGGAATGTGGTGCAGCACAGCGTGTCCCACGACGAGGTCGAAGGTGTCGTCCTCGTAGGGGATGGTCTCGGCGTCGGCGACGCGGCCGTCGACGTCCAGGCCCAGGTTCTTGCCGTTGCGGGTCGCGACCTTCACCATGCCCGGCGACAGGTCGGTGACCGAGCCGGACTTCGCGATGCCCGACTGCATGAGGTTCAGCAGGAAGAAGCCGGTGCCGCAGCCCAGTTCGAGCGCCCGGTCGTAGGGCAGCTGAGCGTCGGGCACGACGGCGTCGAAGCGGCCACGCGCGTATTCGATGCAGCGCTCGTCATACGAGATGGACCACTTGTCGTCGTAGGTCTCGGCCTCCCAGTCGTGATACAGCACCTGGGCGAGCTTGTTGTCGGTGAGCGCAGCCTGGACTTCCGCTTCGGTGGCGTGCGGGTTCGGCGCGGGATCTTCCGGACGAGCAGTCATGCAGGGCAGCCTAATGAATGCCCCGGTGAGCCCGCGTATCGGGCTGGTTATCGGCCGGTGAAACGCACAGTTCCCGGACCGTCGACCAAATAGGAACGTGTTCCAACCTGCTGATCTTCGGTGCCGAACAGCGCCGCCCACTCGGTGCGCGCGCGGTCGTGACCGTGCGTACCCGCCTCGAACACCTTCTTCGCGGCGGCCAGGGCGCGCGAGGGGGCATCGGTGAACTGCCGCGCCCAGCGCAGCGCGGCCTCGAACACGTCATCGGGTGCCACGACCTCGTCGACGAGCCCGATCGCCTCGGCTTCCTTCGGATCCACGAACCGGCCGCTGTAGACCAGATCCTTCGCCTTGGCCGGGCCGATGAGCAGGCTCAACCGGCGAATACCGGACACCGGGATCAGGCCCGCCTTGATCTGCGGCAGACCCAGCTTCACGTTGTCGCCGATGATCCGGCGATCCGCGCCCAGCGCCAGCTCGAGTCCCGCACCCAGGGCGTATCCGCTGATGGCTGCCACGGTCGGCTGCGGCAGCCGGGACAGGCAGCCCAGCGCCGACTGGAAATCCTTGGCCACGGCCTCGGCCTGCGCCGGCGTCCACGCCGCCAGCTCGGCCATTTCGTCACCGGCCGAGAAGACACGCGCGTCGCCGTAGACCACGACGGCCCGCACCTCCGGATCCGCCCCGATCCGTTCGGCAGCGGCGGCGATCTCCAACGCCGTCTGCAGATCGATCAGATTCAACGGCGGGCGTGCGATCCGGAGCACGGCAATCCCGTCATTCCGGTCCACAGTCACGAATTCGGCCACAGCCAACCACCCTACTGGCGCACGATCGCGCGATTCGATGCCACCCGGCGGTCCGGCATGCGATCTCGCCCGGCCCGCGACCCGCCGACGCGGCCTCGCGATCGATGAAGCGGCACACCCTGATTCGAGAGCATGTGGATCCCGGCGACCACCGCTACGGTCGCTGGGATCCGCGCAGGCGGGCTTCGGCTGGCAGATCGGCGAAGTAGCGGGCGGCGTCCGGGAACGCCAGCGCGGGACCGCCGCTGTTCGGGTCGTAGACCGGCATGATCGGGGCGATGACGCGCTCGGCCGCGAGAATCTCCGCGGTGGACGCGAAATCGGCGAGAGCGTCCAGCTGGGTCCAGGTCGGCGGCAGCAGCACGTCGAGGCCGTCACGCCAACGGGCGAGGGCTTGCGCGGGAGTGCACCAGGTGACGACCTCGGCCTCGGAGGTCGCGCCGTCGGCGAGCTGACCCGAGGGCAGCACCGCGACGAAGAACCGCGTGTCATAGCGACGCGGCTCGACCACCGGGGTGATCCAGTGGTCCCAGGGACGCAGCAGATCCGCGCGCAGCACCAGTTTCTCGCGGGTCAGGAACTGCGCGAAGGACAGCTCGCGGCGTTCCAGCTGCCCGCGCGCCTCGGCGTACACCGAGGTGTCGGAGACGACGGAAGCCGCGGTCGGCCCGGCCAGCAGGACACCGCACTCCTCGAAGGTCTCCCGCACGGCCGCGCACACCAGCGCCTGCGCGCGCGGCGCGTCGGTGGCGAAACGCTCCGCCCACCAGGCGGGTTCGGGTCCGGCCCACTCCAGCTCGGCCGACGCGTCGGAAAGGTCGACGCCACCGCCGGGGAACACCGTCATGCCCGCGGCAAACGCCATCCCGTTCACACGACGCTGCAGGAACACCTCGGGCCCGTTCGCTCCGTCGCGCACCAGCACCACCGTGGACGCGTCCTTGACGGGCGCGATGGCAGGCTGAGAGTCGGGCTGTGCAACTGTCTCGCTCACAGTCGCACCCTAACGTTTGCTCGGGCTAACGACCAGGGCGGCCACGGCTCAGTGGGCGACCAGCAGCATGGTCGCGATATCGAAGGCCGCCACCGGATCCTCGGGCAATTCCACTCCCCCGAGCCCGCTCTGCCGCGCCGCGCCTTCGCCGAAGCGGTACCAGCGACACCACGAGGTCTGGCGAATATCGCTGTAGGCCACCAGCAGCCGATGGCTCGGGCAGCGGCGAGCGTTCTCCAGCGCTTCGGAGAGGGTGCGGCAGGCCTCGAACATGCGGCGGACGCGGGCGGCGGCCATGCTGTTGTTCATATACGCACCGCCGAATCCGGTCTGCGCGAACAGGGTCAGCGAACCGCACACCAGCTGGTAGTTCACGGCATAGGAGTTGGTGCCGTGCCCGGAGTGCGAGACCGCCACCTGATCGGGAAGCCAGTGCCGCATGGCGTCTTTCGAGTAGCCGAACTGGTACATCAGCGCCGGCGAGACCGCACCGGTGGCGTACGCCCACGGCTGCACCTGCCGCAGCTGCGGCTGGAACGGGGGCGGGATCGGTGGCAGGCCGAGGTCGTGTCCCTCGAACAGCTCGCACATCTCCTGGAACGCGTGCATGCCTCAAGATCGCAGACCACGTCGCGGCTGTAAACGCCGGGCAACAATCCAACCTGGGCAACCCGGCGCGGGAACCGGATCGGCCGCGCCCGCGTCGAACTCCGGTGCGCGCCTCAGTCCGTCAGATGCACGGTGCCCGTTCGCGTTTGGATGGTGAACGGGGCGTCGGTGCCGTCGCGGCGCGACCAGGTGCCCTGGACCTGCCCGGTGCGGTAGTCCTGCACCTGGCTGATCACGACGCCGGAGTCGTCGGCCCAGGTGACCAGAAACGAACCCGCGCCGATGGATTCGATGGCGGCCGGTGCGGTGGTCTTGCGTCCGGTGTCCGCGGAAACGTAGGTGAGCGACCCGCCGTCGGGAGCGAAGGTGAGGGTGCCGCCCGCGCCACTGTCGTAGGTGAGCTGGACGGTGCGCCCGTGCAGGTCCTCCGGAATCGCGGCCCTGCCCAGGCTGGCCGCCGATTCGGAGACCGAAACCTTCTGCGGCTCGGGCGGATTCGCCACGCAGCCGACCGCGGCCGGCACCGTGACGAGGCATAGGAGTGACCCGACCGTCCGACGCACTTGCGCTCCCTCCGTCCGCGGCGCCGCACCCGCATGGCTTCGCTCACGGTTCGCCCTGATTTCGGCGAGCTGAGTGCGATTGCAGCGGAATGCCCGTCACCACCCGATCGGCGATGTTGCGGACAGTTTGCCCGTCGGAGGCTGGCGGCGCAATAGCAGCGCGCCGCCCGAGACACACCGGATTCGACGCCCGCCGATTCAGCGGCGGCTCAGCGCGAGCGATGCCTGCCGAAACGCTGCGCACGACGCGCGAAGTAGCGACCGTCTATCCGGTCCAGCGCGATCGACTGCCGGAAAGCCTCACTGAGGTTCTCGGAGGTCAGCACATCGGTGAGCAAACCCTGCGCGACCACACTGCCCTCATTGAGCAGCATGCCGTGCGTGAAGCCGGGCGGAATCTCCTCGACGTGGTGGGTGACCAGTACCGTCGCGGGCGCGTCCGGATCGGCGGCGAGATCGCCGAGGCGTTCCACCAGCTCCTCGCGACCGCCCAGGTCCAGTCCGGCGGCGGGCTCGTCGAGCAGCAGCAGTTCCGGATCGGTCATGAGCGCGCGGGCGATGAGCACGCGTTTGCGCTCGCCTTCGGAGAGCGTGCCGTAGGTGCGGTCGGAAAGATGTTCCGCGCCCAGGCTTTCCAGTACGTCGACCGCACGGTCGGTATCCAGATCGTCATAGCGTTCCCGCCAGCGACCCATCACCCCGTAGCCCGCCGACACCACCAGATCGGCCACCTTCTCGTCCACCGGCACACGACTGGCAATCGCGGCGGAGGACAGGCCGATGCGGGGACGTAGCTCGTTCATGTCGACCCGGCCGAGCGTTTCGCCGAGCAGGTTGGCCTCGCCCGAGGTGGGGAACATCTCGGCGGCGGCCATGCGGAGCAGGGAGGTCTTCCCGGCTCCGTTGGGGCCGAGCACAACCCAGCGTTCGTCGAGTTCCACCTGCCAGGTGACGGGACCCACCAGGGTGTGGCCCGAACGTCGGACGGTGACATCGTTGAAGTCGATGAGCAGATCGGGATCCGGTTGCGGCACGGGGTCCATCTTGGCTCACCGCCCTGGACGCTCGTCAACGTGGGGGAAAAACTCGATTCGTGTCATCTCTCCCGGCAGTGGTCCCGGGAGTCAATTCCTCTGCGGTGTGCAGTGATTCGGGATGGTTCGGTACCGGACGTAGCTCGTCCTTGTCGTGGTCGTCGCCGTTCGAGGATCGGAACAGGCGTGCCAGGATCAGTGCCGCCGGAACCGAGAGCGCCACCCACGCGATGAGTATCACCACAAGTGTCGTCATTTCCGTTGGTTTCCTTCCGCGGAAACTCGTGAACCGATCCTTGCCCACCGGTTCGGCGAAGTCGATACACCAGCGCATATATGCCAGCAAGGCGACCATCCGGTTTGCGGGTGGGACATGGGCTTCCGGCGGGCAACCCTGGCCGCCCGCCGTGCCCACACCGCACTGTCAGGGCCGATCAGGGGACCGCGATCACCGTCATGGACCCCGGAGCCACTTCCGTGAATCCGGCGTCGCGCACGGCCACCGCGGAACCCTCGGCCACCCTTCGTCTCAGCCGCGCCCAGCGTTCGGGATCGGCTTCGGCAACACCGCATCGGAAGCCGCGCGCAGCCCAGGCGTACGCCTGCTCCACCGGCATCGCTCCGGCGAGCAGCATGCTCGCATGCCCGACCTGTGCGGCGGCCTTACCCACAGTCATACCCAAATCGGTGTCCACCCATAACACCGGATACTCGGGGTCGATCTCCTCGGGTTCATCGAAAGGTAGTTCGGTGCCGTTGATCTGAAGGCGTTTGATACGCGGATCCGTTTCACCTACCGGGCCCGGGACGAGGGCTCTGGCCTGCGCGCCATCGAAATCGATGGTGATGCCGGGGACCTCCTGCGCGGCCAGCCAGTGCGCGCCGCGGGCGCGTCGGGCCACCTTGCGGATGCGGGAACGCTTCCAGGCGAGGTAGCGCTCCTCCCACTCACCGCCCGGGCCGACGCGTTCGTCCAGGCAGAGCGCGACCGCCGAGGCCGCGGCGGCGGCCAGCAGAGCACTTCGTTTCGGTGGCTCGTCCTTCGGAATGTGCAGGACCATCTGCATCGCCTGCACCTGCGCGGGGTCCTCCGGATCGCCCGCGCCGCCGTATCCCCGCGCCAATTCCGCATGTCTGACGGCGAAATCGGCCAGCTCCGATGTTTCGATGCCACACAGCCCTTCGGTCACAACCCCACCTTCATCGACTACCAACCAGTCTCCACTGATAGCCGATGGAGGGGCTTGCTCGCTACTGCACCTTGACGGTCAGCGCAAACCTCTGGTTCGCGTCGGAGGCGGGCTCCCAGGGACGGGCGTACACCATTTCCAGAGTGGTGGTCCCCGGTTCGACCGCGCGGAACGCCCACACCGCGGTGCCGCCCTTGCCCGGCATCGACGGCCCGGGATCCTGCTCGTAGCCCGGGTCGCCGTCCTGCAGCAGGATGGCCTGATCCAGGCGCTCGATCCCCCACGAGGTGCCCGTCGACGGATTCGACTTCAACCGCACCACCAGCCGCTGTCCCGGAACCATCTGCAGCTCAGTGCCATTCGCGGATTCGTCGACGGTGACCGCGGCGGCGGGTTCGGGGGTGGCCGAACTCGTGGTGACGGCCGAGGAGGTCGCGGCCGTCGAACTCGCGGTCACCTCCGACTTCTCGGAATCGGACTTGCCGCAGGCGGTGACGAGCACCAGTCCGAGCACCAGCACCGGCAGGACTTTCCGCACCCCAGGCCTCCTCAACCGTCATCGAGTAATGCCGTCCAGCGTAGTGGCGAATTTCCAGCACACTCGTCAGTGCAGGTAGGACGCGCCGTTCACATCGAGGACCGCACCCGAACTCCAGCCGGCCTCCGGCGACGCGAGATACCGCACGGCCGCCGCGATCTCACCCGGCTCGGCCACCCGGCCGAACGGGCTCTGCGCCCGCACGGCGTCGGTGACCCGATCAGCGACCCGCTCGGTCGCGACGAACCCCGGGGCGACCGACGCGACGGCGATACCGAACGGAGCCAACGACACCGCCAGCGACTGGCCCATCGCCTGCACGGCCGCCTTGGTCGCACCGTAGGCCGGATGATCCGGTTCACCCCGGGAAGCGCCGCGTGAACCGACATTCACGATCCGGCCCGGGATGTTCCGTTCGATCATGTGCCGGGCCACCGCGTACGACATATTCGCGGTGCCGAGCAGATTCACGTCGGTGGTCAACCGCCAAACCCGCTGCCACTCTTCATAATCCGTCGTGGGCAGCGGATGCGGCAGATTCACCGCGGCATTGTTGACCAGGACGTGCACCGTCCCGAGCGCCTCGACCGCCGCATCGACGATCGCGGTCACCGCACCGGGATCAGCGATATCCCCGCCGACCAGCACATGCCCGTCCCCGGCGAGGCTGCGCAACGTCTCCTCGGCATCGTCCCGCCGCGACGAATAGTGCACGGCCACACGATCTCCCGCGTCCGCGAAGCTCTGCGCGACAGCCCTGCCGATGCCCCGGGACGCACCCGTGACCAATACGCCCCTGCTCATTCCGTGATCACCATGGGTTCAGCATGCCTCGCGGAATCAGCCCAGCGGAACGCGCCGCAGCATCCCGTCGAGCGCATCCGCCGCCTCGACCTCTTCCCGGGTCACCCCGAGAATGAACAGCACCGCATCCAGGTAGGGGTGCGACAGCGCCGCATCCGCGACCTCCCGCAACGCCGGCTTGGCCTGGAACGCGATACCCAGCCCCGCGGCATTCAACATGTCGATGTCATTGGCCCCGTCACCCACGGCCACCGTCTGCTCCATGGCCACCCCGGTCTCCGCCGCAAACCGCCGCAGCGCAACAGCTTTCGCCGCCCGATCGACAATCTCGCCAACCACCTTGCCGGTCAGCTTCCCATCGATCACCTCGAGCGTATTGGCCTGCACAAAATCCAACTCCAGCTCATGCGCCAGCGGCTCGATCACCTGCCGGAACCCACCCGACACAACCCCGCACCGGAACCCGAGCCTGCGCAGCGTCCGAATCGTGGTCCGCGCCCCCGGAGTCAACTCGATCTGATCGGCAACCTCATCGATGACGGACGCATCCAACCCCGCGAGCGTAGCGACGCGCTGCCGCAGCGACTCCGCGAAATCCATCTCCCCCCGCATGGCGGCCTCGGTAACCTGCCGCACTTCTTCCTCAACACCCGCATGCGCAGCCAGCATCTCGATGACCTCCCCCTGAATGAGGGTCGAGTCCACATCGAACACAATCAGCCGCTTCGACCGCCGAGCCAGCCCCGCCCGCTCAACGGCAACATCCACACTCTCCTTGACGGCAACCTCGGCCAGCCCCGTCCGCAACCGAGTCTCAGCGATCGACTCATTCGACGGCACGGTCACCATCAACTCGAGCCCGGTCACCGGATAGTCCGCGATCCCCCGAATGGAGTCGATATTGACCCCCTGCTCAGCCAACTTCCGCGAGATAGCACTGAACGCCCGAGCCGTAACCGGACTCCCCAACACCACAACAGCATGGGTCGACAGCTTCGCCCCCGTAACGCTGTTCGCCCCGATCTCCACATCGACATCCATGCCCACAGTCGCCATAGCGTCCTCGAGCTGATCCTGCAGCTCCTCCGGATCACTGGGACAAGACACCAGCACCCCCAGCGTCAGCCGCCCCCGAATGACCACCTGCTCCACATCCAGCAAGCTCACCCCGTTGTTCGACAGGGCAGCAAGAAGCACCGAAGTCACGCCCGGCTTATCAGGCCCGGTCACAGTAACCAGAACCGTCGTCTCAGACGTGCTCAATCGACAACTCCATTCTCAAGACTTCATCCCCGCCCGGCACCCGGGACCGCCGCCCATTCTGTCAGGTCTCCCCCACCCTGCCCCCGCCACCCACCACCCCGTGGCCCTCATCACGCCCCCCAACCTCACACCCGATCTCCGCACACACGAACTCTGGCATGTGAGCACCGACTGGCAATGGAGATCGAATCAACATGCAAGAACGGCCTCGATAAAAGGCGTCGGCGGCAGATAGCCGTGTTTCACCACGTAGTGATAAACCAAGTCCGGAGCCGCCAAGATCTCCCCGCTGATAGCCGGAACCCGGACTTCTGCACCACCCAACGGCACTGGCACTCCGTCGATCAGCGGTGTTACCGGATACTGCTTCTCATCCTCTGCGCACAAATCACAGGCATGCACCCCGCGAGTGCGCGCCACCGGATTCGTACGGCATAGCTCACCCAATTTTTCCACAAACCCAGTCGAGGTTGTCCCGGTATCAAATGGCTGGCCATTTTCGAGCCACCCAACGTTGAGGACCTTCTCGCCGGGTGCCACGGTGTCGGACAGGTATACATACGGAGAAAGATCAGCGAAGTAAGTCATTCCTTCTTCCTACCCGAATCTCTGATGTTGCGGAGTCTGACCGATTCTAGAAGAGCGAAAGTATCAGTGCCATATCGGCCGGTGAGACAACCTCTCTGCAGGCAGCCCAATGAGTTGAACCCATATTGCTTCGAAGTAGCTCAGACAAACGAGTCGGCCCCGTTACCGTCACTGGACTACCCATGATGTTCAATGGAGTCATCGGGGCAGTGGGCGGCAGCAGATAGTAATCTGGGATCTTATCGCCCGGATTGAATGTAGCTACCGGTTTGGGGTTATCAGTCTCAATTCTGTTTCCGAGTGCATCGCTGATTGTGTCAGAATGCGGGCTGTACATATTGACGCTGGTACCAGGAGGTACGGTGACCTCTGCCAAGTCGCCGTGGCCGATCGTCCCGTGACCGCTGAACACGAGATCTCCATCCGGACGACCAGGATCACGTATGACCGCTTCGCCACTGGAGTCAACGACGAATTTGGGTGCACCACGTGTCGTGTCGGCTGGACAAAGACCGAGAGGATCAGACCAGACAAGCGGGTTGGTGACATAGCCGAACGGATTGCCGCTCGCCTCGAGACCTAGCGGATCGGAACTGTTGTAGCGTCCAGTTTCCGGGTCGTAGTAGCGGTACTGGTTGTAGTGGAGGCCCGTTTCGGGGTCCTCGATCTGACCGGGAAAGCGCAGCGGCGTACTTGCGGTTCCCGCCCACGACGTTCGCCCCCAGAGATCGGTGCTCGCCGTTCCTACGGAAACCGCGTTCACAGGATCGACCAGTTCGACCGGTGATCCGATGAGGTCGGTGACGATCGCGAAGAACTCTCGATCTATGGCGGACTGGTCAGTGGTCTGAGCCAGGGGTGTATGGGTCCCCGGTTCGTTGTGCCATCGAGTCCTGGTTCCGCCATGGGTTTCTTCAGCGAGATGCACTCCGTCCCAGGTGTAATCCACTCGGTCAGAGATCTGACCATCCGCTTCGAGCAGATGTTTGGCGACGCGTCGCCCGAGTGCGTCGTAGGTGTAGCGCCAGGACTGGCCATCCGGGGTCCGTACTGCCGTCAGTTGATTGAACGCGTTGTAGTGGTACTGCCAGACCTCCGGCTTGCGCGATAGCCGTTTCGTAACTTTCTGAGTCAGGCGACCGTCCGCGTCGTAGCGATATGACGTACGGCCTCTTCGGACGAGGAGGTTGCCTTGATACTCACGGGAACCGTCGCCGGATGCTTCCGGGCGCGCTTCGGTGACGTTACTGAGAGCGTCGTATCTGTACGACTCGGTCAGAGTTCCGTTTCGAGAAATCGTCGCAACGCGACCAAGCGTGTCGATCGTGAATTGCCGATGCTCCTGCGGGTCGTGAGCCCGCAAAAGAGTATGTCCGGTGAGGTAACCATCGGGGCGATAGACGTAGTCGTCCTGCCGGATCGTGTGCGGACCAGGTCGGTCCGGGAGTTCGGGCTCGAGAGCGAGCGATGTAGCCGGAAAGCCCGTAACGTTCTGCCCTGTGAGACGACCGAGCGCGGAAAGTGTTCGGCTGAGGACGATCTCGTCGAGTCGCCAGCCGGTCTGCCGCCCTTTCCTGTCATAGCGGAAATCGAAGCGGTGGTCGTCGGCCACCATTCCGATAACCCGGTTGGTGTCGTTCCACTCCCAGGTCGTAACCGCTCCGCTTGGAAGCGTTCGACGTATGCGGCGACCGTACTCGTCGTACTCGTGTCGTAGCGCGGGCTGGCTGTCGAGTTGCTGTGAGAGAAGCTGACCGTTTGGCGCGTAAGCGAATTCGAGCGTGTGCGTGGCGTCGTCGCCGGAGCCGGACACGGCGCTCAGTACCCGCCCCCGGATGTCGTGCCGGTAGCGTAGCCATTCGCCGGTATCCGCAGCGACTTCAGTGACGCGTCCGAGGAGATCGCGCGTGTGCCTGCGACGGATGCCCCCGGCCGAGGTGATCGAGGTGACGCGCCCGGCCCGGTCGTGGGTGAAAACGGCGCGTGCTCCGGAGTAGTCGGTCTCGGCGACGAGTCGTCCTGCGGCGTCGTACTCGTATTTCCATATCTGCCCGAGTGGGTTGGTCACCTCAGTGAGCCTGCGATCGGTGTCCCAGGCGTAGCGTGTAGCGGATCCGTCCGGATCTACACGGGATTCGAGAAGATCGAAAGGGCCGTAGGTGAACCGCGTTGTTCCGCCTGCACGGTCGGTATGAACCAGCAGGTTTCCTTCGCCGTCCCAGCTCCACGACTCGGCGAAACCGTCAGGGTCGGTGCGCCGCAGTAGTTTTCCGCTTGCGGCCCAGCTGTACCGGGTGACCTCCTCCAGCGCGTCTACAACCCGAACCGGGCGGCCGAAGCAATCGCGTTCGATTCGAGTGACCGCACCGTAGGAATCGGTGACAGCGACCGGCAGACCAGCGGCGTCGACCTCTATGACAGTTCGAGCTCCGGTGGGCGCGAGCACAGTCGCGGTCGCACCACTCGCGTGATAGCCGTATTCGGTTCGTACGCCATCGGAATCGATGGCCGCAACGAGGTTGCCATTGGCATCCCAGTCCTGCCGCCTTATCGAACCGTCTACATCAGTGACCGCCAACGGCCTACGCCGCGAGTCGTACTCCACATCGATGGTCGCGCCGTCGGGTCGGGTGATCTGTGCGATATCCCCGTCACCCGTGTACAGGTACCGGGTGACCGCACCATCCGGCGCGACAACGCTGAGCGGCTTCCGATCGACGTTGTAGTCGAGATGGGTCCTACCACCGAGGGGATCAACCCGGTCACGCAATCGCAGATCATGGTCGAAACCATGTGTCGTGGTCCCGCCGAGGGAATCGGTCAGGGTCGTCAGGGTGCCGGTGCCGTCAGGGAAGGTCACATAGTTGAAATCGGTGTCGAGGATGCCGCCGGTGCCGCGCTGGCGAACCACTCGACCGGCATCGTCGTAGGTGTTGACCATGGTGGTGCCATTGGAGTCAGTCCACGACAGCATCCGGGCATGGTCATCGTAGGTGTAGTGAGTGGTGGCTCCGACCGCATTGGTGACCGCTGCCAGGTTGCCGACGCGATAGGCGAACTCCCGTACCAGGATCCGGGTTGCCCCGGAGTTCTGGCTGGTGTCGACAACGGCCAAGCCGACGACTCGGCCGCCCGATGTCGAAACCTCCACGCGGTAGCCGCCGGAGTGGGTCACCGAGACAGGTGCGCCGTCTTCGTCGAATTGGAATCGGACTCGATTGTGATGGCGGTCGGTGATCGCGGAAATCGCAAAGTTGCCGAGTCGGGCGTCCAGTCCTCCGAGATCCGGTTCAGGCGCGAAATGCCATGTCAGCTCATGATCTGGATCTGAAACGCGATAGCCGCCCACGTCGGTACGTGTCATAGTCCATCGCTGCCCGCCGGTGACCGGGGGAACTGCCACTCCGACCTCGGCATGCGGGTAGACCAGTACGACCCCGTCCTCGCCGACCAGGGTCACGCTCTCCTCTTCGACGACCACTCGCATATCGAGCGTGGCCGACCAGGAAGGCCCGAACCATCGACCGAAACGATAGTTGGATCGGTGGCGGCGCTTCAGCACCAACGCCAGCACGCCCGGCAGGTCCACGTCAGTTTGTGGCAGCAGGAACTCACCGGTAGCAATGTCGACCGGGTCGGGAGATTCGGTGACCTC
Organism: Nocardia acididurans; assembly: GCF_016741815.1. Taxonomy (GTDB): domain Bacteria; phylum Actinomycetota; class Actinomycetes; order Mycobacteriales; family Mycobacteriaceae; genus Nocardia; species Nocardia acididurans. The sequence continues at coordinate 3,223 of NZ_JAERRJ010000015.1, read as the reverse complement.
GTGCGGGGTGCGGTTGGAATCAGGACTCGTGGCCCCGTCGTTTGCCAGACCGTTATCCGCGTCCGCCAACTCCTGACGGCCTGGGCCAGGCTGCTGTCCGCCATCGTGTACGGGCTGACCGGCCCCGTCGTTACTGGTCGGGCGAATGGCATCCGGATCGCCGCCTCCGGCGGACACATCGTCCCCAGCGTTGGCGTTCGGCCGTCCAGTGCCTGGGTCGTGGACATCGGGGCCGGGGCGGCCATCGGTCGATTCGCCGTATGCCGCAGGTGAACCATTCGCAGGCGCGTCTGCTGCTGGATTCGGTTGTGTACCAGGCTGATCCGAACTCGCGGCGTTCGATGGTGAATCCGGTTGCGCGGGAGCAGGATTGTCGGCGACAGGTTTGCCGGACTCCGGAGGCTGAGCTCCTGAGTTATCCGCGCTACTGGTGTGCGTCTCTGCAGCAGAGGAGACGTTGGGGGACTCCGGGTGTGCGACGGGGTTCTGAACGAGGTTGTCTGCTGTCGAAGGTCCGGTGGTAGTCGCAGGACCTTCTCCATGTGGAAGCCCCTTGCCCGCGGGACTGACGGGAACGTTATCCACCGCGTCAGCGATACGTTCGGTGGTTTTCACCGCGTCGGTAACCTTGTCCACAGTTTGGACTGTCACCTTGGCTGCGCCTCCCGCGCCGCCGGTAGCCACGGTGAGAAGGGCGTCGCCGGTCAGTGCGCCCGCGAATTCGAAGGGGTTTTTCCGGGCTCCGGAGAGGAAGCCGTTGACCATTGCGCCGGGGTCCGCTGCCGCTACCACCAGGCCGGTGCCGAGGTTCGACATGTTGGTGAGGTATTCGGCGGGGTGGGTCATGTTGTAGGTGTCCGTCGGGTTTACCGCGCGGACGAATTGGACTATGCCGGTGAGGCTGGTGGTGAGGCCGGAGATGAAGCTGAGTTGGGCGTGGTCGGCTATGCCTGCGAGGTCGGTGAAGTTGTCGGACCAGCGGGAGGTGAAGGGGGGTTCGGTGGGGGCGGATTCGGTGTAGCCCTGGATGGCGGCTACTACGCCTGCGGCGGCTGAATCGCGTTGGGAGCGGGCGTCGTTGAGGATGGTGCGGGCCTCGTCGCGCAGGGTGCCGTCGGTGCGGGTGGCGGTCTTTTTCGCGTCGTCGGAGAGGGCGTTGTAGGCCGCTTCGGCGCGTTCGGCTTCTTCCCATTTGTCGATGGCGTTCTGGGCTTTCGCCTGGGCGGCGACCACTACCCAGTACCACCAGCCGTCCAATGTGGCGGCGCAGTTGGTCATGGCGTCTGCGGCGGTGAACCAGAGTTGGGGTTGTTTCTCGAATTCGGTGTGGAAGGCGGTGGCGGCTTCGCCTGTCCAGTCGGCGACGTTGATGGTGCGCAGCGCCGTGCCTGTTGATTCGATGGAGGTGGCGAGGTTTTTGAGTTTGCCTGCTACGTCGTGGATGGCCGAGGGCTCGCCGCGGATGAGTTCTTTGGGGTCCTTGGTTTCGCCCAGGTCGCGTTCTTGGACTTCGCCGCCGGTGATGGAGGCTATTTCGTCGCCGAAGTCGTCGAGTGCCTCGGCTACGCCGTCGGCGCCGATCCTGCGAGCGAGACTGGAGAGGCCGTCCAGGCCGCTGTCGGCGGTTTCGCCGATTTTGGCGGTGACCGATTCGGCGGTGTCCTCGAGCCATTCGCCGGCGGCGTTCGCCTTGTCGCTGAGCCAGTCGCCGATGCCCACCTACTTGCCCCCCTTGCCGTTCTCGGCGGCGCTCATGATTTCGGCGGCCTGTTGGGCGGCGCCGGTGTTCCAGCCTGCGTTCGGGTTGTAGGTGCTGAAGACGTTGTTCAGCGCCTGGCCGCCTACGGCGTCGATGACCTGGCCGTTGGTTTGCATCTTGGCCAGCATGGTGTCGAAGGATTCGGTGGAGTAGTCGGCGTTGCGGATGTGGTTGAAGCTGTTGTCGGCGAGGGTGTCGCCCCAGCCGCGGGCGTTGATCTCCTCGGTGGACAGGTGCGGGTTGCCCGCGAGGTGGGTGTACATCTGCTTGAACATGTTGGAGAACTGGTCGTCCATCATCTGGTAGCGGCCTGCCGAGAGGCCCACCGATTGGGCCATGTTGTTGGCGGCCTGCACGAGGGCGCGCACGCCCCAGGACCAGCGTTCGCAGAAGGTTTCGAAACCTGCCTGCACGGAGGCCTTTCCGGCTTCCATCGGGGACAGCGACAGCATGGCGAAGCCGCGGCCCATCGCGCCGGTTTCCTTGACGCCGATGTCGGAGAGCTGGTTGATGATCGAGGTGATGCCCTTGGCGGCCTGATCCAGCACCGCCGGATCGACATTCAGCTGATCAGCCATGGACCGCCCCTTCGGCCGATTCGGGTAGCGAGGGCGGGAAGGCCATGGGCGCGGCTCCCACACAATCGACGGACACACCGGTCGGTTCCAACCGCGCCTGCGCCCATTCGCTCAACCGCGCACCGAGCAGCGTGTGATACCGGTACGTCTCCGACGCCGAGACCCCGCGCGCCACCATGTACCGCGCGTATTCCTCCACCGAGGTGAACGCGCAGATCCAATCCACTCCCCCGACCCGCGACGTACACACCCGATCGTCGTCGGTCACCGGTACATACAGCGACGCCCCCTCGAAGGCCGCCCGCAACACCTGCGGCTGCCCGAATCCGGCGTAGAACGCCGCGATCTCGGACCGCAATTCGGCCAACCCGTCCCCGGTCATGAAGCCCACCCCCTCATCAGACAACCTTCCGCAAAGCCGCAGCCTATCGCAATACAAGATCGGCATCGACGCAGGCCGCAGCCTCGCGCACAACGACAACGGCACCCGTCCTGAGCAGGACGGGTGCCGTTGTCATGAACATCGAAGACCTAGTGGGAGGACTTCTCCAGCTCGGTCACCTTGTGGGACTTGGTGCCCCAGCCCACATGGGCCTCGGCGCGCATGCGCTCGACCATGTGCGGGTAGTGCAGCTCGAACGCGGGACGCTCGGAGCGGATACGCGGCAGCTCGTAGAAGTTGTGCCGCGGCGGCGGGCAGGAGGTCGCCCACTCCAGCGAGTTGCCGTAGCCCCACGGGTCATCCACCGTCACGACCTCGCCGTACCGGTAGGACTTGAAGACGTTCCAGATGAACGGAAGCATCGACGAGCCCAGGATGAAGGCACCGATGGTCGAAATGGTGTTCAGGTTGGTGAACCCATCCGAGGGCAGGTAGTCGGCGTAA
>NZ_JAERRJ010000014.1 GCF_016741815.1 Nocardia acididurans | reverse complement strand
CGTGCCCTCGAGGGTCGCGGCCCCGCCAAGCCCGAAACCCAGCTCACCGCAGAGGATGAGAAGGGCCTCGGCGGCACCTCGGACGAGCGCCGCGCCACTCTCAACCGCCTGCTGTTCCCCGGCCCCACCGCCGAATTCCTCTCCCACCGTGAGAAATTCGGCGACACCACGGGCCTGTCGGCGAACCAGTTCTTCTACGGCCTGCGCCACGACGAGGAACACCGCGTCCAGTTGGAGAAGGGTGTCACCCTGCTCATCGGCCTGGAAGCCATCTCCGAACCCGACGAGCGCGGTATGCGCACCGTGATGTGCATCCTCAACGGCCAGTTGCGCCCCATCACGGTCCGCGACCGCTCCATCGCCAGCGAGATCCCCACCGCCGAGAAGGCCGACAAGACCAACCCCGGCCACATCGCCGCCCCCTTCGCCGGCGTGGTGACCCTCGCAGTCTCCGAAGGCGACGCGGTGGCGGCGGGTGACACCATCGGCACCATCGAGGCCATGAAGATGGAAGCCGCCATCACCGCCCCGCGCTCCGGCAACGTCCGCCGCGTAGCCATCGGCAAGGTCCAGCAGGTCGAAGGCGGCGACCTCCTCGTCGAGGTCAGCCTGACGGAGGCCGCCGCAGAATGAGCGGTGGCGCAAGCACCCACCCCGCGGGACCGAAGGTGCCCGCGTGACGCGCATCGTCGCGGGCACCGCGGGCGGACGCCGACTCCGCGTCCCGCCCGCGGGCACCCGCCCCACCTCCGACCGCGTCCGCGAGGCCCTGTTCAGCGTCCTGCACGCCCGGATGGATTTCGACGGCGCGCGCGTCCTCGACATCTACGCGGGCTCGGGCGCGCTCGGCCTGGAAGCGCTGTCGCGCGGGGCGTCGCACGCCCTGCTCGTCGAATCCGACCGCAAGGCGGCCACGGTGATCCGCAACAACATCGGCGACCTCGGTCTGCCGGGTGCCGAACTGCGGCAGGGCACGGTGGCGAGCGTGCTCGCGGGCGCACCGGCGGGCGGCCCCTACGATCTGGTGTTCTCCGATCCGCCCTACGCCCTGGAGGTCGCGGACGTGGTGGCCGATCTGACGGCACTGTCGGAAAACGGCTGGCTGCACGAGGATTCGCTGATCGTGGTGGAGCGTTCCACCCGATCACCCGAATTGCCCTGGCCGCCCGGCTATCTCCCGCTGAAGTCGCGCACCTACGGCGAAACCCGCATCGATCTGGCGGAATTCGAGAAGTAGCTAGCGGGCGTGCCAGTCGAAGGATTCGATGAGGATGCGCTGGTCGAAGGTGCCGTCCCAGGTGGGGGTGAGGCCGGTGCGGGTGAGTTCTTCGACGATCATGTGGCCGATGGCGGGGCCTTCGGATTCCTCGAGATCGGGGTCTCGGGGGCCGAAGGCGAGGTAGAGGCCCTCGCCCGCCATGGCGCGTTCGACGTCCTGGCCGTGGTAGAAGCAGTAGCCGATGTACGCGGGGGATTCGCCGAGGACCTGATCGACGTCTTCGAGGCCCTGGGCCATGGTGTCTCCGGCGCTGTGCATTGCCGCCACGTCTCTCAGGCGTAATGCGGCGAAAGCGCGGACCAACCGGTCGCAGTCGGTGTCGGTAGTGCGTGTGTCCAGCACGAATCCCATCATGCAGCCGAGGCGGGCAGCGACTTCGCAGCAACACGCCGCAGGGAGACTGCGAGGCACAGCCGGGGACGGGTATTCCGTAAGGAGGATGCGGCGGGCACGGATGTCGATCTGTGGGGTGACGTGCCGGTATGCCATGAGAACTAGGGTGGGCGAATGGTCGGCGAACAGGTCGTGGTCTGGATGCGTCAGCGGACATTCCAGACGGATGTGGCGGTGGCCTCGGCGCTGATCGTGGTGTGCGGGCTGGTCGGCGTGCTGGTGCACGCCGGGGCCGACTACTTCGTGTTCTCGGCGGCCCTGCTCGCCCCGCTGGCCTTCCGCCGGCGGTCGCCGGAATGGTCGGCCGTGGCGGTGGGTGTGGTCGCACTCGCGCAGTGGCTGACGATCCGGAATACGACGGGCGCGCTGCTCGCCGATATCGCGGTCCCCCTCGCGGTCTACACCCTCGCCGCCCACGGCGATACCCGAGCGAGCCGCATCGGGCTGGCGGCCGGACTGTGTGGCGCGGTCCTCGGCGGCTGGAGCTGGCCGCAACTGCCGCTCCCGACGCTGGCGCATGTGCTCGTCGGCGGCTTCCTGGCCGGAACCGTCGCCGCCGCCTGGCTCGGCGGGGCCTGGCAGCGGGCGCGCCGCAGTGAACTTACCGCCCTCTCCGAGCGAGCCGAGCTGGCGGAGCGCGATCTCGAGCATCGAACCCGGCTGGCCGTACTGTCCGAACGCACCAGGATCGCCCGCGACATCCACGACATCCTGGCGCACTCCCTGGCCGTGATCATCGCTCAATCGGACGGTGGCCGCTACGCGGCTCGAGCCGAACCGCGGCGTGCGGTCGACGCGCTCACCGCCATCGGAGAGCAGGGCAGAGCCGCCCTCGCCGAGACCCGGCGTGCCCTCGGCGTACTCCGTGACGACGCCACCGACCACGCGAATCCCACACCCGCGCCGGGCCTTTCGGATCTGCCACGGCTGGTGGACGAAGTGCGCGGCACCGGCCTGCCGGTGACCCTCACGGTCGACCTGCACGGCGCGGACCTCGACGCGGGCATCGGCCTGGTCGCCTACCGCGTCGTCCAGGAGGGCCTCACCAATATCGTCAAACACGCGGGATACACCGCACCGGCGGAGGTCTCGGTCCAGGTCGAAGCAGACCTGCTCCGCATCAGTGTCACCGACAACGGGCGCCCCGAAACAGTCACCGCCGCAACCGGACTCGGTGGCAGTGGTTACGGTCTGGTGGGTATGCGCGAACGGGTCGGGGCCTACGGTGGCGACATCGCACTGCGACAGCGCCCCGGGGGATACGGACACGTGCTCGATGTGCGAATCCCATTGGAGCGCAGCCGATGAGCCCGGAGATCACGGTCCTGCTGGTCGAGGACCAGGCGCTGGTCCGCGCCGGATTCCGCATGGTGCTGGACTCCCAGCCCGACCTGCGGGTGGTCGGCGAGGCCGCCGACGGCCTGTCCGCGCTCGCCGAAGCCGCCCGCGTCACCCCGGATGTGGTCGTCATGGATGTCCGCATGCCTCACCTCGACGGCATCGAGGCCACCCGCCGCCTGCTCGCCGCCCCGCATCCGCCCCGCGTCCTGATGCTCACCACCTACGACCTGGACGACTACGCCGTCGCCGCGATCCGCGCGGGCGCGAGCGGATTTCTCCTGAAAGACGCTCCCGCGGAACAGTTCCTGTCCGCGGTGCGCAGCGTCCACGCCGGTGACGCGGTCCTCGCCGCCTCCACCACCCGCCGCCTGCTGGACCGCCTCGCGCCCCCGGCAGATCCCGCCGCGGCGCGGCTCGTCGCCACCCTCACCGACCGCGAGACCGAAGTCCTGCGCGTCATGGCCCGCGGCCACTCCAACGCCGAGATCGCCGCCGCCCTCGCGGTCGGTGCGGGCACCGTGAAAACCCATGTGCGCCATATCCTCACCAAACTCGCGGTCCGGGATCGCGTACAGGCCGTCATCCTCGCCCACGAGGCCGGGCTCACCCGCCCGGGTCGGCTGCCTTAGCCGCCCACCCGGGCACGCTGCTGGATCCGTACCGGTCTCGAAGTTCGCTGCCCCGAGGCGGCGTTCTGTCAGTCGGATTCGCGTTCGCACTGCGCGTCCGTCGCGGGAAGTTCGCCCTCCAGCAGATACCGCTCCACGGCGGCGTCGATGCACGGTGCGCGATCCATGAGGTAAACCCCGTGGCGGAAGGCATCTTTCAGGGTGAGCGAGCGCGCCTGGGGGAGAGCCTGCCGCAACGCCAGTTGCCCGGCGAGGGGTGCGACCGGGTCGCCGTCCGCACCGATCAGCAAGGCGGGATGGTTGGAGCTGATCGTTGTCGCGGGTTCGGCCGGCCGGGTGGGCCATACCGCGCACGGCGTGAGGTGCCGCGCCAGCGCGCCGAAGATCGGTTCGGTGCCGAGGTGTGCGGTGATGTCGGTGAAGTAGTCGTCGACGTCACGCGCGGCGCGATCGGCGCACTGGTTGGCTACCGTTGCGCTGAAACCCAATTCGCCGAGAACGCTCGGGTCGGAGTACAGGGCGAGCTTGGCCGCCAGGCTCGGCGGCGGTTCGATCGTGGCGCCCAGCGCGGCATCGGTCAGACCGCGCACCTGCCGCGCGAAATCCGCATAGGACTCGTCGGAGTCGTCGACCGTGAGCAGCAGCCCGGGCACCATGTCGGCGGTGACGGTGACCCCGGCGATCAGCAGGGGACGAGCGGCGATCCGCGCGATGGTGTCCTCGACGCCGCGCAGGACGGCGTCCTGGCTTGCGCCCACACCGAATTCGTCGTCACGCGCGGCCACCCAGCGTGCCCAGTCCGCCAGCGCCGCCGCCGTGGCCCCCGCTGTCTCCCTGGTCAGATCGGCCCCGGGCGCGCGCGGATCCAGGGCGCTGTCGAGCACTATCCGGTCGACCCGGTCACCGAACATCCGCAGGTAGACCGCACCCAGGTAGGTGCCCCACGACCATCCGAGATACGACAGTTCGCTCTCGCCCAGCAGGGTGCGCAGCAGATCCAGATCCCGGGCCACCGCCCGGGTCGACGCGTGCGGCAACAACTCTCGCTGCGGTTCGCATCGCTGTGCCAGGGCCCGCGCCGTCGTGACCGTCCGCTCGAAGCCCGCCCGATCCACCGGCGCGGCCTGCGCGATTCCGAGGTATTCGCCTGTCGGCCAGCCGCATTCGAGCGGTGTACTGGCCCCGAAGAATCGGGGATCCATTCCGACGAGGTCGTAGCGCTCCGCGATCGCCGTCGCCGGGTGACCGCCCTGCGGGCCGTCGACCAGCAGCGCGACCCCCTCGCGCGACGGCCCCGGCCCACCCGTCTCCGCCACCAGCGTGCCCAGCCGCCGAGCGCTGTCCGGCACGGCCCGCCGCGCCACGGCGATCGTGATCGTGCGCCCGCCCGGATTCGCGTAGTCGAGGGGAGCCTGGAACTCCCCGCACAGTGCTCCCGCCGCGGCCAACTGTTCGCCGACCGTATCCTCCGGGCCGCCGCGACAGTCGTGCCACGCGATCGATTGGCTCCGCACCCGCTCGGGCAGTCCTGCCGCCGTCGGTGTCTGCTGCTCGGCCGGACCGCATCCGGTCGCCGTCAGCAGCGCAGCAGTCGTCGACGCGGCCAACAGCATTGCCGCCCTTGTACTTCCATAACCGGTGGACATCACGGAATCGACGCTACGAACCCGCCCCCGCCGCCCGCGTCTACCGCACGGGCGATCTTCGCCCCCATCAGATCAGCCGTGGGGAACAGCCGTATCCGGAAGATCGAGTAGCCCGGCATTCGTGCCCGGCCGACCCCGCCACCCCGAAACCGATCCAGCCTGATTCCTTCCCCGGCAACTCACCGGCCGCGCTCGGCTGGACCCGGCCGTGCGGTAGCGTGCGGCCATGGCAAAGGCAGTGTGCCCGGGCTCGTACGACCCGGTGACCCTCGGACATGTCGATGTGATCGGGCGGACGGCGCAGCAGTTCGACGAAGTGGTCGTGCTGGTGTCGGTCAACCCCAAGAAGCAGGGGATGTTCAGTATCGAGGAGCGCCTCGACATGCTGCGCGAGGTGACCGCGGACCTGCCCAATGTGCGGGTGGACTCCTGGCAGGGGCTGCTGGTGGATTACGCCAAGCAGCACGGGATCACGGCCATCGTGAAGGGTCTGCGTGATGCCACCGACTTCGGATACGAACTGCAGATGGCGCAGATGAACCGGAAGCTCACCGGCATCGAAACCCTGTTCATCTCCACGAATCCGCGCTACAGCTTCGTCTCCAGCTCGCTGGTGAAGGAGGTCGCCTCCTACGGGGGTGACATCGCCGATCTGCTGTCGCCCGGCGTGCACAAGCGGCTGCTCGAGCGCATCGCCGAACGTCGCGGCTGAGCCCGGGAGTCGGTGGAGGACAATCCGATCCGATCGTCCTCCACCGCGGTGGGTCCGCCGCGTCAGAGCGCCCGCGTGCGGATGCGACGGGGTTCCGCCGCGGGAGCGGGCTCGATCCGGCCGTCCGCCCGGCTGCGCCGTCCGCGCGCCAGCGCCGCGCACAGCCGATGCCCGATCTCGTTCCCGATGAGGTCCTCCCACGTCCACCGGACCACCTGAAATCCCAAGGCGCGCAGATAGTTTTCCCGAGTCTGCTCGCGGGCGACGGCGTCGGCGGCACTCTCCCCGGCCCGCAGCACCCGCCCATAGCGGGTGTGCCCGTCGAATTCACACAGCACACCGGCGTTTTCGTAGTAGAGGTCCACCAGTCCCACGAACCGCCCATCCGGGGTGAGCACATTGCCCTGCGAGCGCGGCACCGGCAGCCCCAGTCGCCGGATCAGCACCCGGCTCAGCGATTCCCCCGCCGACTGACTGCGCCCATCGAGAAACGCGACAACCCTTTTCGCCTGCGAGATCCCGTGCCGCCGCCGGGCCGCCTCGAGCTCCCGCGCCAACTCCTCCCGCGTCAGCCCGAACGCCCCCACGAGTGCGTCGCCCGCCACCACCGCCGCATCGAAGGGCAGCGTCAGCGCCAGATCCACCACCGTCCGCGCCGGCGTGGTGACCAGCAGCCCGTCCATCTCCACCACCGAATCCACCGGCGACCCATGCACTTTCGACTGCGGCCGGATTCTTCCGCCCCCGTGCCGGTCCCGGGTCACGCACACCCGCTCCAGCGGCGCGCGCCACAGTGTGGTGCCGTAGACGACCGCCGCGGACTGATGACTCACCACGGCCTTTCCGGCCGCCATCTCCGGGAGAATCCCGTCGATCAGCAGCCGATGCCGCTCGATCGGATTGTCGTACCCCGCATGCTCCGGCCGCACCCGGTGGGAGGCGCCGCCCCGATAGCGGGCTGCGGACCCGCACCGCCGCGCCACGGGTGCGACGCTGCCCGGTATTCCGTTGTCGCGCACCATGAGTGCTGTCATGCGCCCTCCCGTCGCGTGCGCTGCCGCGGGGACCGCGCGCATCCGGTGCAGGCGCGGGTCGCCGGTCGCACGGTTCTGGTTTCGCGCGTGGCCTGCCGTCCGCCGAAGCATCCGCGTCCTCGCCTCATCTCCGAACCCCTCTCAGATCGGTGTGATGCTCGGTTGGACGCGGTCGCTCGCGTGCCGGTTCCGTCTTTCCCGGAAAAGGCCGAAACCTCGCACTATGTGCGAGGTTTCGGAGTTTTACGAGGTTCGGTAGGGAAGTCTCAGAACACCCAGAGCCGCAGGGTCAGGAACCGCAGGGTGCCGACCGCCGCGGTGATCGCCAGCACCGCGAGCGCCTGCGCCACATCGGTCAGGCCGGGCGCGACGTGTCCGAGCACGGCCAGCGACGCCGAGGTGATGGCCAAGCCCGCCAGCGCCAGCCCGCCGCCTTCGATCTGCGCGGTGAACCAGCGCACCCGGCCGGCCGCGTGGAAGGTGAGCCGCCGGTGCAGTTCGTTGGCCAGCGCCGTGCTCACCACCGATCCGGCGAGGTTCGCCATCTGCACGCCGCCCCCGTAGAGCGCCATGAACAGCAGCAGGTAGCCGATATTGCTGAGACCGCCGACGAGGGCGAAGCGGATGAGCTGGGCGAGGGCGTGTTCGCTGCGCAGCCAGGCGCCGAGGGCGCCGCCGTGGCGGGTCCATCCGGTGCGCAGGGCCTCGAAGCCGTAGGCGTAGGTGTGAGCCAGCGTCGGCACCGGCAGCATCGCGTCCCGCTGCGGGATATCCAGGACAGCCATCGTCTCTTCCCATCGAACACGTCGGGCGCGTGCCCGGCGGAGTGCTCATCTCGTACTGCGTGTTCAGTATCGACTGAACAAACAGAACTTGTCAACACTTCCGGGCTTCGTCGCCCGCACACTCTTGTCGTTCGAATGTAACACCAAATGGAGGCGTTTCCTCCACTTGTTTTTGTGGTGTGTGAAACAGACATGCGACACGCCGGGAACGAACGGGCTTGACAGCGCCCTTCGGGGCAGACTGGCCAACAAGCGGAGAGCGGCTCGCCGCGAGCCTGGCAGGAAGTGGGGTCACAGATGTACCGGGTATTCGAAGCGCTCGACGAACTCGTCGCCATCATCGAAGAAGCGCGGGGCATCCCGCCGACTCGCAACTGCATCGTGCCGCGCGGCGAGGTCCTCGAACTCCTCGACGACGTGCGGGAAGCCCTGCCCGGCGAACTCGACGACGCCCAGGACGTGCTCGATCACCGCGACAAGATCGTCACCGACGCCCGCACCGCCGCCGACACCACCGTCTCCTCCGCCAACGAACAGGCCCACCACACCGTCACATCCGCGCGCGACGAGGCCGACCGCATCCTCGCCGACGCCAAGGCGCACGCCGATCGCATGGTCGCCGAGGCCCGCGCCCACGCCGAACACCTGGTGAGCACCGCCGAGGCCGACGCCGAACGCACCGTCGCCGACGGCCGGAAAGAATACGAGGCGCTCACCGGCCGCGCCCACGCCGAAGCCGAGCGTGCGGTCGCCGCGGGTCAGGCCGCCTACGACCGCTCGGTCGCCGACGGCAAGGCCGAGCAGGAACGCCTGGTCTCGGCCACCGAGGTGGTCCGCGCCGCGCACACCGAATCCGCCCGCCTCATCGACTCCGCCACCGCCGAATCCGATCGCCTGCGCGAGGAATGCGACCAGTACGTCGACGGCAAACTCGCCGACTTCGAAGACTCCCTGCACGCCGCCCTGCGCGTGGTCGGCCGTGGCCGCTCCCAATTGCGCACCGGCGCGGGCGTTCCCGACTACGCCGCGGAGTTCCGCCGCTGACGGTTCCAGACCTGGTTTGGGCCGTAAGCATGCGTTCACGTATCGTTGAGTGGTTGCCCATTCCACACCACGCGTGAATGTGAGTTCGTGATGCCCGCCGATTCCGGTTCCGGTTCGCGTCGTCGTCGTACCCCGACGGACGCGGGCTTCGTGCTGGACACGCGCAGTCTCGGACGCGCCCCCGGAACGATGCGCGAGTTGCATCGCATCGTCACCACCGAAGGGAAGCTCGGCCTGGAAATGGTCGGAATTCCCGCCGGTGCGCAGGTCGAGTTGGATCTCGTGCTGCAGTCGGTCTCCGAGGGCGTGCTCGTCACAGGCACGGTGTCCGCGCCGATCGACGGCGAATGCTCGCGCTGCCTGGAACAGTTCTCCGACGAGATCGAGTTGCAGATCACCGAGCTGTTCGCCTACCCGGACAGCGCGACCGAGCAGACCACCGAGGAAGACGAGATCCATCGTCTCGTCGACGACATGATCGACCTCGAGCCGGTCGTGATCGACGCCGTCGGCCTGGAACTGCCGTTGCAGCCGCTGTGCGAAGAGGATTGCGCGGGATTGTGCCCGGAATGTGGCGTACGCATGGCGATTGCTGGTTCCGACCACAACCATGAGATACTTGACCCCCGCTGGGCCAAGCTCGCGGTTTTTGCCGTGCAAAACGGTGAAAGCGCCGTGCAAAACGGTGATGACAGCGCCGTGCCCAACGGTGCCTCGCGCACCGACCAGTCAGCCGATTCAGATTCAGAGGAGAAGTAGTCGTGGCCGTTCCGAAGCGCCGGATGTCTCGTGCCAACACCCACGCACGGCGTAGCCAGTGGAAGGCCACCGCGCCGACCCTGATCACCTGCCCGAACCGCGCCTGCGGCCAGAAGACGCTGCCGCACATCGCGTGCCCGTCCTGCGGCACCTACAAGGGCCGCCAGGTCACCGCTGCGGTCTGATCCGCATTCTGCGACCGTGACCGCCAGCAAGGATGCGGCGGACATTCCCGCCGTGGGTGACGCAGCCGACCACACGCCGCTGCTCGAAGCGCTCGGTGTCGACGTACGACCGGATTTGTTGCGCCTGGCGCTGACACACCGGTCGTACGCCTACGAGAACGGTGGGCTGCCGACCAATGAGCGTCTGGAATTCCTGGGCGACTCCGTCCTCGGCCTGAGCATCACCGAACGCCTGTACCTGGAACACCCGGACAAGTCCGAGGGTGAACTGGCGAAACTCCGTGCGAGCGTTGTGAATATGCACGCTCTCGCGGAGGTGGCGCGGGTGCTCGGCGAGGGCGGTCTCGGCCGTCATCTGCTGCTCGGCAAGGGTGAGGAACTCACCGGAGGCCGCGACAAGCCGAGCATTCTCGCCGACGGCATGGAGTCGCTGCTGGGTGCCGTGCATCTGCAGCACGGCATCGATGTGGCGCGCAGTGTCGTGCTGCGCCTGTTCGCCGATCTGCTCGAGCGCGGCCCCCGCATGGGCGCCGGACTCGACTGGAAGACCAGCCTGCAGGAGCTGACCGCCGAGCGCGGTATCGGCGTGCCCAGTTACGAGATCACCTCCACCGGACCCGACCACGACAAGGAGTTCACCGCCACCGCGGTGATCGGTGGGAAGGGTTACGGCCAGGGGGTCGGTCGTTCCAAGAAAGAAGCGGAGCAGAAGGCCGCCGGCGCCGCCTATCAGGCGCTGATCGCCGAGACGCCCGCGGCGGACTCGGCCGGATAGCGGCCGATGCCCGAACTGCCCGAGGTCGAGGTCGTACGACGTGGACTCACCGAACATGTGGTGGGCCGTGTCGTCGAATCCGTGACCGTCAAGCATCCGAGGTCGGTGCGGCGGCATCTGCTGGGAGCGGATGATCTCGCCGGCCGGCTCTCCGGACTGCGGGTCGATGCCGCGCAACGGCGCGGAAAATTCTTGTGGCTCACCTTCGATGAGCCCGATACGTCACTCGTCGTGCATCTCGGGATGAGCGGGCAGATGCTGGTGCAGCCTGCCGCCGCGCCCCTGGAGAAGCACGCGCACATCATCGCCACCCTGGATTCCGGGGCCGAACTGCGGTTCGTGGATCAGCGCACGTTCGGTGGCTGGCAGGTGTCGGATCTGCTCGAGGTGGACGGCACCCTGGTGCCCGAGCCCGTCGCGCATATCGCGCGCGATCCGCTGGATCCGCTGGCCGACGACGATCGCTATGTGGCTGCGATCCGGGCCAAGAATTCCGAGATCAAACGCGTACTGCTGGATCAGACCGTCATCTCCGGCGTCGGCAACATCTATGCCGACGAAGCCCTGTGGCGGGCCGGGATTCACGGTGAACGCGTGGCCGCCAAACTCACCCGGCCGGTGCTGCGCGGCCTGATCGGTGAGGTCCGCGCGGTCATGAACGAGGCGCTGCTGGCCGGTGGCACATCCTTCGACGCGCTCTATGTGAACGTCAACGGCCAGTCCGGCTACTTCGAGCGCTTGCTCAATGCCTATGGGCGCGAACATGAACCGTGCCGTCGCTGCGGTGCGCCGATGGTGCGCGAGAAGTTCATGAACCGCTCGTCGTTCTCCTGCCCGCGCTGCCAGCCGCGCCCGCGCCGATAGTCGTACTCGGGCGAACGCGGCTGGAAGCCTCGGCCGGGATCAGCTCTTCGGGCTGCCCGTGCAGAACGTCGTGGGCGGCTTGGTCAGCGTGAAGTACTGGTTCGCGTCCGCACTGCAGAGTTCGCCGTCGGCCTGCCCGTCGATGCGCTGCAGCACCTTGAAGCTGGCCTCACTGGCGGCGCAGTCCACGTACTTGTAGCCGGTCAGCATGCTGTCGGAGTAGCAGAGGCCCTCTTTGAAATTGGGGGCCAGGCACATGTAGGCCAGCGTGCCGCTGCCCAGGGTCTCCTCGTAGGAGGTGTAGTCCGCGCTGCACTCGACCTTGCTGTCGTGCACCTCGGCCACCTGGTAGACCGCCCGATTATCGGTACAGGCGACCGGTTCGGTCTCCGAGTCGATGGTCGACGCCTTGATGACGTTGATGCAGTCGCCCACCTTCGCGCGGGCGGTATCCGACTTCGGGGCGTCCTCGATGGCCTGCACTCCCTTCTCGACCGCCGAGCAACCCGCCAGCGCCAGCATCGCCGCCGCGATCACCGCGAACGTGACTCCCATGCGCCGCCGCACACCCGTCGAGCCAGACCTCATCGAATTCACCTTTGTCCTCACCTTGAATGGTCGATTGCCCAGATCACCTAAGCTCAGGGCGGGGCCGGGAGCATCCGGGAAACCACGGGATCTACCGCGTCCCGTGCCCGTGCGTCACAGAAGGGAGTACCGCCATCGAGCGAACATTCGTCGGCCGCGCCCCCGAACTGGCCACCCTGGAGACAACCTTCGATCCCGGCGGACCGTGGCTCCTGCTCGTCGACGGTCCGGCCGGCATCGGCAAAACCCGGCTGATCACCGAATTCCGCCAGACGGTCACCGCGCTCGGCATTCGCCTGCTGGCCGTGCCTGCCACCGAATTCGAACAGTCGACACCCCTCCACGTCGCCGCCGAAATCATCGATCAGCTGCCCGCCGCCGCCGCTGCGCCGGCGTCCGACACCGCGGCGGAAGTGGTGGACGAGTCCGCGTGCGTATCCGGGACTGTGGCGGATGTGCTGGCCGAGGGGGATACGCGGGAGCTGGTGCGGCGGTTGCGGTCCGGGCTGGCGAGCGAGCCGACGTTGCTGATCGTGGACGACGCGCAGTGGGTGGATGACGCGTCGCTGCGAGTGCTCGCCGCGCTGTTGCGTACGCGCCCAACGGGATTTCGCGTGCTGTTCGCCTACCGGGAGGGCCAGTTTCCCGCCGCGCTCGCCGCCGGTGTTCGGGCGCTCGGCCCGGCGGGCCGCCACGTGCGGGTGCCCGCGCTCACCCTCGATGAGACGGCCGCGCTGCTGCCGGAGTACGCCCCGCGCCTACGGCGACGACTGCTCACCACCTCCCACGGCAATCCGCTGTACCTGCTGCTGCTCGCTGAAATGCCGGAAAGCGATTGGGATACAGTCGATTACACGGTCGGTGACCATGCCTCGCTGGACAGGACGCTGCGCGCCGAACTGGAACAGCTGCCGGAGCTCGAACGCGTGACGGCGCAGGCCCTCGCGGTCTGCGGGCCGACCGGCGACCTCGAACTCCTGGCTGCCACGGCGCGACTTACTCGCGCCGAATCCGCCACCGGCGTGGACGAATTGGCGCGGCGCGGCTGGGTGATCTCCGAGAACGGCCGGCTGGATCTCCGCCATCCGCTCGTCCGCGCCGCGGCCTACCGGATGAGCGGTCCCGCCTGGCGTGCCGAGGCGCATACGAGAGCCGCTGTGGCGCTGCGCATCCGGGGCGTGCCGCCGCTGGCCCGCGCCCGCCACCTCGAACACGCGGTCCGGGACCGCGACGCACAAGCGGTCGCCGACCTCCTGCGCGCCGCCGAAGACGCGCTCCCCACCGCCCCCGCCGACAGCGCCCGCTGGCTGGCCGCCGCCTTGGATGCCCTGCCCGCGAGCGCCGCCGACGACCACATCCGCGCCACCCTCCTGCTCGGCCGATCGCTGCTGCTCTCCGGCGCACCCGAACAAGCGGTGACAGCCCTCGAACCGCTCATCCGCCGCCCGGGCCCCCAGCAAGCCGAAGCCCTCCTGCTCTACGCCCGCTGCGAACGAATGCTGGGCAGGGTCGACTCCGCCCGCACCCTCCTGACCACTGCCACCCACCTACCCGGCACCACCCCCTGCGGTGCAGCGCAATTGGAGCTCGCCATCCTGGAACTCCAGGACAATCGGGCCGGTGACAGTGCGGCCCGCCTGGCCGCCCTCTGCGGCACGTCGGCCGCATGCCCGAGCGGAGACCGGATTTCGGATCTCGCCGCCGGACCTGCGTACGGCACCGCCGGTGTGGTCATCGACCTCGCCGGGGGAGGGGACGTGGGGTCCGGGGTGGGCGTCGAAAGCGTTGCGGGAGTGGATCCGGCGGTGCATGCGGCCGCGCTGGCACACCGGGCGCTGGGGTGGATCAACGAATTGCGTATCGATCTGGCTGTTGCCGATTACCGGGCTGCGGTGGCGGAGTTCGACGCGTTGACCGACGGTCAGGTGCGGGAGGTGGCACACGCGGTCGCGGCCTTGAGCTGGGCCGCATTCTTCCTCGATGCGCAGGCCGTGGGAATCGAATACGCGGACAGGGTGATTCGGCTCAGCCGACGTTCGGGGCGCAGCTTCGCGCTACCCGAGCTGTTCACGGTGCGCGCCTACTCGCTGCTCAAACTGGGGCGGCTGGACGAGGCGCTGGCGGCGGCCGAGGACGCGGCCGAGGCTGCCCGGCTGTTCCGGTATCCCGATATCGCCGCCATGGCCATGGTGGTGGAACTGAGGGTGCGCCAACTGATCTCGCCTCGCGAAGAGGTCCTGGCCCGCTGGCACACCCTCGACGCCATGCCCCGCCCCGTGATGCTGTGGTGGCGCGGAGTGGTGGAGGCCGCCCTGCGGGAGGTCGGCGCCCGGCTGGGTATGCCCGCCGCCGCGAAACCTGAATCAGCGCAGGTCGATCGCCCGCACCCGATGCGCGCCACCGAACTGTCCCTGGCAGCCCACGCGGCCCTGGCAGCCGGGCGTATCGATGCCGCCTGCGACAAGGTATCGGCCGCGGCGGCGGCAGCGGCCCGGGTCGGCCTCGACAGCCAAACGGCCGCAGCGTTGTTCGCGCGTGCCGCCTACCGCGCCGCCACCGATGATCTCACCGGCGCGGAGATCGACATCCGCGCTGCCCTGGCCGCCTTCGATCGCGCGGATATGCCCCTGCACAGCGCCCGAGCCCTCCTGCTGGCCGCCGAGATCGCGGGCCGCCGAGGAGATTTCACCGCCGCGACCACCCAGATAGCCGCCGCGCGTACCGAATTCGCCACCGTAGGGGCGCACGAGCTCGTCGCCGAGGCGCGTTCCGCGCAACGCCGTCTCGCGGGCATGCGCTCGAAGGCCGGAGCGGTAGCGCTCACGGCCCGTGAACGGGAGATCGCCGAGCTGGCCGCCCAGGGCCACTCCAACCGCGATATCGCCACCCAGCTCTACCTGAGCCCCCGCACCGTCGAAGACCACCTCGGCCGCATCCTGCGCAAACTCGGCCTCACCGGCCGAGCCGGTATCGCCCGCCGCCTGCACGACTTCGACCCACCGCAGCCCTGACACCCATTGATCAGGAGGAACGATGACCGACCCGGACGAGCGGCGACGCTGCGCTGACGCGGTAACCACCTACATCGCCACACATGTGGTGCGAGCGCGCGAATCCAGCAGCGACGAGGCAGCCGCCTGGTTCCGCACCGCCGCGCCCAGCGACGAACTGAACGCAGTGCTGAGACTGGGCGGTGAGCTTCCTCTCGAGTTCGAGCGGCTGCGGACCCTGTTCGACGGTGTCCCCGCGTCCTGGCATTGCTGGCGCGAACTCGATCCTCCGGAAGTTCGTGACCTGTTCGCGCGAAATGGTCTCAGCCTCTTCGAAACCGAGCCGCTCATGGTCTTCGTCGGCCCCGGCGAGACAGCATCCACACCCGAACCTCGGATCGAGGAGGTCACCGACGACACCGGGCTCGCGCAGTGGGCGGCCCTCTGGTCGGGTGCCGCGACCACGGATGCGCTGGTACCCGCTCTGCGCCAGGGCATGGAACTAGGCTCGACGTGCTACCTGCTGTGGCGTGAGCAGGGTGAAGTGCTCGCCTGTGCCGCCGTCGTCACCAGCGATGCGGGCGCATCGCTCGAGCACATCGTCACCCGGGCCGATCACCGAGGCCGGGGCATCGGCACCGTGCTCACTCGGCGAGCCCTCGAACTGGCCCTCGATTTCGGCTCCGATCGCGTGGTGCTGACCGCCTCCCCCGACGGCGAACACATCTATCGACGGCTCGGATTCGTCACCGTCGGTCACGTCGACCGGTACGCGTGACGCTGTACGCGGCGCCGCGCGGCCAGCGGCGGCGCACGAGCGAAACTACGTTGGTGCTGAAGGCGTCTCGGACCGGGCGGAAGGCCAGTCGGCTGGAACGCGGGTTAGAACGAGTCCGGCGGTGACGAGGGCCGGACTGGACATGAACGCCACCCCGAAGAGGAAGTTGAGCACCGAACTGGGGGATCGTGCTATAGGTGCTTCTAGCAGCCCACTGCATCACCTCAGTGATCAGCGCGCCGATGAGCGCGAGCGATGCGCCAGAGACGATCATGACCCGGCCGGCGCGGTGGCGCAGATACAACCCGATCACCCTGGCGATGAGCAGAATCACCTGCGCTGCCCACAGCGCTTGCCTTACCAGATCAGTGGCATCGAAAGCGCCGGCGTTGTTGAAGTGATCGGCGGCGAGGATCACGGCCAGAACTACGCCGAGCGCCGCCGCCACACCGGAAAAGACCACGGCCACAAGCGGATCCCGCGGTGCAGGCGGATTGTGACCTTGTGGGAGAAAGCCCTGATCGCCGTGCTGGTGCGGACCCGGAAGCGCGAACCAGCCGCGCAGTACCGGCAGCATCACCAGCAGTACGGTGACTGTGGGGAATGCACAGCCCACTGCGAGACCGATGAGAGCGTTGGATTTGGATGAGGAAATCGACGAACTCCAGTGCAGCGAGTCGAAGACTGTCTCAGCACAGGCGTTCAGAAACATGGCCACAACATCCGATGACGACCAGCGCCCGGGCAACGACCTTGCGCCGGGACAACAGCCACGCACCGGCGCATAGCAGGATGAACTGGACGCCCGACAGCGGCAGATCGACCAGGGCTCCGATCGAGCGCCAGTCGACGTCCTTCGTCGAACGGAGGTGGTCGGTACCGAGTACGTTGTAGGCGTTGACTGCCGAAACGAGCCCGGCCAGTCCGCCCGCCACCACGAATATGCCGACCAGAACGGCCACGGGTTTCAGATCCGGTTGCTGCGGTGGCGGGAACGGTCGATAGGCGTGCTGAGGCAGCCGATGGTTCACGATCCCCCTCGGGTGAAGCCACGTGTGCGAGAACTGAGTTCACAGTGAACTCAACAGTGATTAAGCGAACCGACCGATACTATCGGCGGCTCGTGGCAATCCTCCGGCCGACGAGATCCGCGAGATGGCTTGTGTGCGTGGTGCCTTCGTCCGACCTTGCGCTACGGAGTCGGTACCGTGGTTGCCTGCGGCACGTACACCGAATCCGCGACCGTCTTCTCGGCGGCGTCGGGCTGGCCGCAGTTCTTCTTGGCCATGGTTGTGGCCGCCCGCAACGCCATCGAGGGGTCGTCTCCGTTCGCCGGCTTGAGTTCCCAACCGGGTTTACCCTCGACTGCCCGCTCGACCGCATCGAACTGGTCCGACGCACTCATCCGCATGAACTCCGCGCAGGTCGTCTGCGACGCCTGCTTCGGGGTTGCGGTGCTCGGTTCGCCGGAACCGCAACCAGTCAGCGAACCGAGGACGAGCGTGCCACCGATCACGATGCGAACGGTGTGCGACTGGGGTCGGTAAGGCATGCTCGCACCCTAAACAAAGCGTGCCCGAACTGTGTTGGGCGGGTGGCGTTTTGCATTCCCACTTCCTGTGTACGCGGCTCAACGGAGGCCGCCGACAGCGCCAGCGAGTTCGTTCAATACTGAATGTCGGGTTTGCGTCGATCGTGGATCTACGGCATGGTGTCGGGAAGGTATGCCGGGAAGTCTGGTCGGCAAGGTCGGGGCAATGGGCCGCGGGCTTCAGTTCGGGTTGAAGGGTGGATTTCGAATGCCGACGCGCGATGCGCGCCTGCACCGGATCTGGGGTACACGGTGACCGGGGGGCAAACAAACAGCACGTACACGTCCTGGGACGATTGGCGGCCGGACGCGCGCGGTGGCGGATTCAATTCCGCGACCATCGCATTCGATCCGGCTGTTGCCACCACGTTGGCCTCCGAAGCAGCGACGATGGCGAGAGCTGTGGGTAACGCGAAGACCGAGGTGGCATCGGCGGCCGATCTGAAAGCCTTGAACCTGAAGGGTTCCGGTGCGGATCTGGCAGGCATGATCAATAGGACCGCCACGATCATGGCCGACGGCACCCTGGCACGGCATGTCGACATCCTCACCGATATTGGCGAAACCTTCCTCGCCGCCACGGGGCTGTACCAGCAGGGCGAGGAGGAATCACGGGCCGCGTTCGCCCGCCTCAGCAGCGGTGCCACCCCGGTTGCCTTCGAAGCGAGCGCCGCGACGGCACCGTCCTGGGGGCCATCGTCCGGGCACGGAAGCCAAAAGTACTCGGATTCACCGCAGCGGGACTACGGCAATCTCCTGACCGATACCAGCGAAGCGCAATCGCTGTGGGAGCGCGGCAAGCGCGAAGGCGACGGCATCTCGATGCAGCAATCGCTGGTCGATCCCGAAGCGGGCGAAATGTATACGTGGCCCGAGTTCGTCGCCCAGTACAACCACGTCGCCGGTAACCAGATCATCGACCAGCTACAGCGGCTCGCCGACTCGTGGAAGAAGGCCGCCGATGGGCTCAAAGCGCAAGCGTCCGCCTTCCGCGCCGCGTACCAGGAAACCTTGAAGGCCGGTGTGAGCGAGGCGAACTCGTCGGGTGTCTGGGCTTCTCCGGCCGCAGGGAAAGCGCGCTCCGCGTTGGACAGCTACCTGACCGGTGTCGACACGCTGGCCGAGAACATGGCGTTCATGAGCGACACCCTCGCCTTCACCAAGAGCTGGATGGGCAAACTGCAATCCCTGCTGCCGCAGCAGAACCTCGTCACCGCCAACGATCCGAGCGGCTCGGCCTATGAGGCAGAGCTCAAACAGATGCAAACAACCTGGGACAACTGGTACGGGGTAGGCGCGAAGATCTCCAGCAACTGCATTCCGCAACCACCCGCCGCGGCGACCCCCATCACCGCGCTCGCCACCCCCGGCAACCCGCTCTACGACCAGCTCACCGGTGCGCCGGGAGCCTCGACCACCAACCCCGCGGATATACCGTTCACCATGAACGGGGCCCTGGCAGAGGGCGTTCCGGTGTCGTATCAGGTCTCCGGCGACACTCGCATCACCGCCATTCCCAACCCCGACGGCACCCTGACCACGGCCAAAACGACCGTTGCCCCCGATGGCACCATCACTGTCGTGTCGAGCACCGACGGTGGAGCCGACACCGTATCGGTGGCCACGCCACGCAACGACGGCAGCGGCATCATCGACACTGTCACCACCCTGCCCGACGGCACCCGGCAACGAACCGTCACCACCCCCAAGGACGACGGCAGTCTCGGCGCCCAGACGGTCGGTCAGAATGGCGCTCTCGGCGTGGAGGCGGTCACCACCCGTCTGGACGACGGCACGATCCGCACCGAGATCCCCGACCCCGCCAGCGGGACCACCACCAGGATGTTCACCGCGCCGGACGGTTCCACCCATACGTATGTGAACGGCGTGGCCGCCGACGGTTCCCGGACACTGCTGGCCAGCATGGACTCCGACGGCACCCGCTCGGTGGCCGACAACAACGGCCGGGTGTTCACGACCTTCGCCAACGGCGACACCGCCGTCACCACCCCGTTGAGCAACGGCACCACCGTCACCGAGTTCCTGGACGGATCCATCCTGCCGAGCAACCCCGCACAATCCACCGATCCGTGGAGCGTCACCGCCTTCCTCGAAGCGGCTCACCAGTCCATTACCACGGACCCCATGGTCGCTGCCGGCACGGCCGCTACCTTCGGGGAGAACTTCGGTGGCGTGGCTGGTAGTAATATGGCCGTACGCGCGGCGGTAGCGGCGGCTGAGGCCAATATCCTCCACATGAATGGAACCTCCTACGTCGATGGACCCAACCCTAAACTCCTAGGATTCGCGGTGGACGCCGCCGACGACGCGGCCGCCAAATACGGGCTGTCCAAAGCGGTCGGGGCGAGCGCCAAAATGCTTGGCTGGCCAGCACTGATCGGAACCAACGCATACAGCAACTGGACCGCCTGGGAGAACGGCGGCAAATCTGGACCAGCGGCAATTGCTAGCACGGTTGGTGGAGTCGGTGGCGGATATGCGGGCGCAGCAGCGTTCGCATCTTTAGCGGCGTTGCCAATATTCTGCGGCCCCGGCGCGCCTGTGTGTATCGGTGTCAGTGCGGCAATCGGCGGTCTCATTTTCGGACTGGGTGGATCATACGCCGCAGAACAACCTTTCAAATAGTGGACGGAGGGAAGGATTCAAGTGTCGCGGTCGGACAACCATAAACAGCTGGAATGGCCACGAGAATGGGGTCCGGCCAGGTTACCGTACAAAATAGTCCTCGCGATGGTTGCATGCGTGGTCGTTGGCATCATCCTAGTAGGTCCGTTCGCCAGCGATTACTTTTGGCGTGGTGAACAGTTGACGGGGGTGTTCGGATTGGTTGGTGGGTTGGCTGCACTGACCATGGCTGCACCTCTCTTGCTTGCCAGCCGCGTTAGGCAAGACAAGTTGCCGCGTCGCATATGCGTGAGTTCTGTCGGCAATCACAGACGAGGCCTCAGAATTGATGTCCGGGCTTCATGGAAGCCATTGATAATTGTCTGGCTTCTCCTGGGTGCTGGATTTATCGCGCTACGTGGAGCTATTTCTCTCCGCAACTATTCCACCACGGAAGATCCTATTTTTATGGGCTTGAATGCTGGCGGTATAGTTATGGTCACAATCCTCTTGGTGGCCATCTTTAGCGTTTTGTCAACCATGGTATTCGGCCGTCACAAACACTTCCTCGCAGTCACGGAGGAGGGTGTGATCAAAGCGGCTGGAAAATCAAAATCGACCATCGCGTGGGACGATATCGACCGTATTATGCCCGTCCTGTATAGCAATATGCACGCTGTGCAGATTTCTCCACGTCCATGGATGAAAGTGCAGGTGGAGGGCGGGGGTTTCGGCCGTCACGAGCTGGAGTTATCGATGGTGATCCACGCTTGGAATCTGAAGATCGACCCTCCTCTCCTCTTATGTCTGCTCCGGTTCTATTGGCGGTATCCGGAATTGCGGACCGAGCTCACCTCTGACGCGGTGATCGACCGGATGCGTCGTACGAATTTCCGCAGACCGAAGACACTGCGTCAGGATGACTCCAAAAGCGAGTCCTCGGATCGGTCCGCTATCCGATTCCGCAGCGCGCGCGGTCTGGACTCCTCCCCGTCGGCGGACTCGTGACACGGACCTGGCGGTTCAGTGAGGCCGGGTTCTCGGTGCTGTGGAAGGACCGGACCGGTGATCAGCTTCCGGATCCGTTCCTATACACCTCCACTGCGGCGAGCCAGCAGGAATACCGCGAAGAACAGCAGCAGGCGCGAGACCGCGTGCGTGCCAGTGCCGATCACGAGGTGAACGAGATCGTGGACGTGGTGTCCGCGCCGGATCTGTATCTGACGGTGCGCGGCGGCAGTTCGTCCGATCCGGCATCGCTGATCCGTATGCGGGCGTCGCGCAAGGGCGGTCGCGGGTATCTCATAACTCAGTTGCCGGGTGAGTCGATCTACCACCGTGGCGGCTACACGGTGACCGAGTGCGACCCGGTTCGGCTCGCGGACGCGATTGTTGCCGCGTTGCCTGCTGCCGAGGCAGGCGCGGGCGGCGACATCGTGCTCACCTCGGCCGGCGACGGGTACGAATACGCGGAATCCCGGAGTTCCGTTGTGGTTGCCGACGATTCGATGGATGGCAGAGCGGCTCGGTTCTCGCGGGCACCGTTGGCGGCGTCCGGCCAGATCCAGATCGTGCAGGGCAGTTCGGTTTTCGGGCCCCGTGGCATCCGGCGATTCGCGGTTGGCTGGCGGGATCTCGAAGGTGATGGCCGCTATGTCCTCACCGACCGCCCCGCCACCGCCATGGCTTCCGATGGCAGCCGGTTCGTCTCGGTGCTGAATTCACAGATCGCCCAAGTTATCCGGGCGATCAAGGAAGAACGCGAGCAAGTTGGTTGACGCTGAATTCGACCGCATTTCGACATGCGTGGTTCCGGTGTCGCAAGGGTGAGGGCAAAGGGAGACGATAGTGCAGCGTGATCATGAATCAGAGTCCGCCGATTACGGGTGGGAACCGACGTTGACCCCCGAGGCCATGACCACCGCCGATGACCCGGAGCCGCCCTCGGAGCAGCCGGAAACCAATCGCCTCGCGGTCGGGTCGTTGATCCTCGGCCTGCTCGGAATGTGTTTCTTGGCAATGCCGCTGGGGATGATCGCCTTGGCCCAGATCCGTAGGCGCGGACAGCGCGGCGGGGTTCTTGCGCGGGCAGGAATGGCGGCGTCCGGGTGTTACGTGCTCGTCGCTGTGGTTGCGCTGGTGTTCTTCGCGCCCGAAGGATCCAGCGAGAAAGAGGCGGCGGAACCGGCCACATTCACGAAGAATTTGTCGGTCGGTGACTGCGTCGAAAGCGTGCGGGAGTCCAACACCATCATGTCGATGCCGGTCGTTCCGTGTGATCAGCCGCATGCGGCGGAGGTGATCACGCAGTTTTCGGTGACGGGCCCGTGGCCTGGTCGCGACGAATCGGTGCGCCGGGCCGATGCCCGTTGCAGCGAGGATCTGACACCGGAATTGATCGACAGCCCGATGCTGACCGAACTACGCAGCTTCATCTACTTTCCGGCGAATGAGATGCAGTGGCGAAACTTCCCGACGGTCAGCTGCTTGGTCATGCGCGTGGACGGCAAAGATCTCACCCAGAAGATCCCCCGTTGCGGATTTCGCGGATGAGGTCGGGCCGGTCGACCCGGAATCCGGGCGAGCGGCCGAAGAAGAAGGTGGTCTGGGCTTGGACGATGCTGCTGCTCATGGTGAGTCTGATGGTGCCGACGAAGTACGACGCCGTGAAGACGCGGCTCACCGGCGAACGCGTTACCGCCTACGTCGACCGCTGCTGGTACCAGGACGCCGGACGGGGTTCGGGCTGGCGATGCACCGGGGACTGGACGTTGCGTGATGGCAGCACCGCGTGGGGGAAGCTGTGGGGACTCGAGGACCGCACACCCAGCGTGGTGCGGACGGTGGTCGGGGACAATACGACCATGGCCGCGCAATGTCGGCACCTTGCCGATATGTCCACCCGGGACAACGTAGAGGTCCGGGTGCTGCCCTTCCGTGCGGGACTTCCGCTCGGGGCAGCGGTGCCGCCGTGCACCATCATGGATTTCGGTAGCGGTACACGCGGCAGGCAGGCGCCGGAACCGGCCCAGGTCTACTGCGAGGGCTTTTCGGGTAGTGCGTACTTCGAGGCCGAAGCTGATGTGCTGGCCTTTCGGCAGGCATTCGAGACGCTCACGCAGGCCAGCTTGGGCGCGCGTGCCAGCCGGGACCTGGTGCGTGAGTTAGCTAAGGGGTACGAGAGTGAACGGTGATCCGGCTGAGGCTCGGTGGTTGAGGTCCAGCTATAGCCAGGGTGGGGCGGATTGCGTCGAGGTCGCGTTCCTCCGCAGCGGTCGCGTCGGTGTGCGGGACTCCAAGGATCCCGCCGGGCCGGTATTGATCTTCAATCCCGGTGAGTGGGATGCGTTCGTGGCCGGGGTGGATGGCGTCGAGGTCAATCCGCTCAACTGATTTCGCTTGTGGGGCGGGGTGCACGCACCCTCCCTACGGGTGGCTTCGACGCGCTACCTTTTGTGCAGTGGCATGCGTGGTGCCGCCTGGAGGAAACTGATGCGCAAACTGACCTATTACGTCGCGGCGACCATCGATGGGTTCATTGCCACCGAGGACGGTTCGGTGGATTTCTTTCCTGTCGGGGGCGATCACGGGCCTGCGATCACCGCGCAGTATCCGGAGACGCTGCCGACGAAGGTGCGGGAGGCGCTCGGGGTGGACAAGCCCGCGCACACTTTCGATACCGTCGTAATGGGCCGCAAGACACATGATTTCGGCGTGCGGACGGGGACGTCCAGTCCCTACGCTCATCTGCGCCAGTTCGTGGTCTCGACCACGCTTCCCGACCGTCCCGCGCCGGATGTGCAACTGATTGCCGATGATCCGCTGGCGCGGGTGCGAGAACTCAAGCGGGAGAAGGGTCTTGGGATCTGGCTGTGCGGCGGCGGGGATCTGGCGCAGACGCTGCTGCCGGAGATCGATCAGGTGTTCCTGAAGCTGTATCCGATCGTGCTGGGCAAGGGCCGGTCGCTGTTCGGTGAGTGCGGTCGACTGCCGGACGCGGCGCGGTTCCGGGTGCTCACCAGCCGGGTCTTCGAGGACGGCGTGGCGTTCATCAAGTACAGCCGGGTGCGCTGAGATCCGAAGCGTTGGTGCGCTACAGCGGTAGGTGATCCACCCCACAAAGTTAGCTAGATATTTGCGGACATCTGTTACTCATGATTCGCTCTAGAGGTCAAAAGCGTTACGCGGATTGATAACTCCGGGGTGGAAGTGGTAGTGAAGATGAGGGTTCTCGCTGTCTCGACCGGTTTGCTGAGTGTTTGTTCGATTGGTGCGGGAAGTGTGTCGGCGGACTTGGTCCGCAGTTCCGACCACACCGTCACCAAAGCCACGGTGGACGGCTGGGTCGCCGAGGCATCGCTGGTGAACGTGCTGGTGAACACGGTCCCGAATCTGGCGCAGTCGCCGTGGTCGCGTGAGGCGTTCATCGACGCCACCGCTGTCGGCAACATCTCTGGCTCCGGCAGCACCGGCGTGAAGTCCGGAGTGCTGCGCACCGGGCTGCAATTGGGTTGCAACACCGACGTTTCCAGCGGCCTGCAGACCGGGTCATCGGGCTCGATCGGCCCGAACGCGTCGGTGACCGTCTCGGCCCAGCCCGGTGTCACCCTCGGTGGCAACGCCTCGATCTCCCCGCAGATCCAGACCACGATCAAACCCGGTGCGATCACCACGATCCCGCTGGGGGAGCGTGTTCTCGAGGGGGCGGTCGGCGCATCGGACCTGACCGGGATCCAGGTGAATGTCGACTCCTGCCTCGGACCGGTCAGCGTCCGCGTCTACACCCAGTTCTCCATCTCCAGTCATGTCGCCGACACCACGGTGACCGTCTACTCCGACCCCACCACCATCTGATGAAAACGGCATGGGCACTCCACAACCCGGCCCCTGCTGCCCCGGGGCGGCGGCCCGCACCCTCGCGGGTAGTGGTTCTCTCCACGGTGGTCGTGGTCCTGATCGCCGTCGTTGTCCTGGTGACAGGGCAGGCCGGTGCGGAAACGCCCGCCGAGCGGTGCGCGCGTGAGACCGCCGCGTACAACGCCGCGTGGGAATCGAGTTGGCGCGCAACCAATCCCGGCAATCCCGGACCACCCCCACCGCCGCCGATGCCATACGTGTGCGTAGATCCGGGTGCGCCGCCATCGACCACGACGACCACCCCGCCACCGACCGCACCCGGGTTGCTGCCCACCCAGGCGCCCGGCGGCGGCGCGCAAGGCAAAGCGGGCAACGCACCGGGACGCCTGCCCGAGGGCGACGGCACCGACATCGTCCCCGGACCCACCCTGGAACCTGCTCCGCGGCCCTCGACTTCGGCCCATCCGCAGCCGTCCGTGCCGGTGGCCACGCAACCTGTTCGCGCTCCCTCCGACGTGTCCGACACCGGTGCATGCGGCAACGGGTGGAATGGACCACCGTGCGCTGCGGTGCAGGAGTGCCCGCCGGGCTACTCCGTACAGGGAAACCTGTGCTTCGGGGTCCGAAGTATCACCCCGGGCACAGTACCCGAAGGGTCGCAACCCAAGACGCGGCAGCGAAACTGCACATCGAGTCCCGCCGAGTGGACCAAGAACGAAACCTGGACGAGCTCGACGACGATCACCAATACCAACAGCAAGATGGAATCGACACAGAACACCGTCGGCGGCAGTGTGAAGGTCGAAGGTGAGGGCGGCATTCCGATCGTCGGCAGTATCAAGGCCACCGTAGAGGGCAACTACCAGAATCAACAGAAGACCGATACGACCTGGATCGATACCAACACCCGGCAGCAATCGCTGACCGACTCGAGCCAGCGGAGATTCACTGTCGCACCGGGCACGGAGCTGACTGTCTACACCCAGTACACCGACGTCTCATGGGAGATCGTCCGAAAGTACTCTCACGAGAAAGTCACCGACGGCCACACCTATATCAGCGAACCAGACAGTTACGGCGCGTTCGAACGCCCCGTCGACTGCACGAACCCAGGTAGGTGAAACGCCTTGTCATTCCCGCACCGGATCCGCTCCCAAACGATCGAGCTCTGCGCCGTTCTCGCGTTGACGGCATTGGCAGTGACATCCTGCGACTCGACCGGTGAGCCGACGTCGCCGAGCCTGACACCGACCAGCACAACAGCGGTACAGACCACGGTCTCGTGGTCGCCACCGATCTACCGGTCGACGCCCGCGGCACCCGGCGATGCCGTCGTTACGCGCGAGGAGTTGATCGGGATGAACGTGGCCGATGCCCGGATGCTGCTCGCTTCGGGTACCTGGCAACCGCAGATCCTGGAAACCACCTACACCAGCACCGGCCCCGGCCAGCAACCGCCCGAGAAGTCGAACACCGACACCTGGCGCATTGTCGGCGCCTGCTTCACACCCGACTACAAGGTCTGGATAACCGCCAAAGCATCAAACCAATTCAATGACAGCGAACTTCCCCGCATGCGCGAGGGACGATACGACTCCACCGAATGCCAAAACGGGTGGAACGCTCTCAACCTCTCCGTGAAGCCGTAGCCCAACCACGGCACGCCACAGCGGGTCTCGCGCCGGAGGGGATCGGCAACCGGCAGTTAGACTTCGCTGACGAGTCGGAGGAGCGCCAGCCGTGACGGTTCTGCTGATCGTGTTCGTGAGCGCGTTCGTGGTGATCGCCGCCGCGACGGTCGCCGGTCCGCGCCTGGGCGTCGCCTCACCGCTGCTGCTCGTCGTGATGGGCGTGGCGGCAAGCTATCTGCCGGTGTTCGAGTCGCTGTCCATCGAGCCGGAGTTGATCCTCGAGGGCGTGCTGCCGCCGCTGCTGTACGCGTCGGCCGTTTCGATGCCCGCGATGAACTTCCGCCGCGAGTTCGGCGCTATCAGCGGGTTGTCGGTGCTGCTGGTGGTGGGTAGTGCGCTGGCGCTCGGGCTGTTCTTCATGGTGGCGATACCGGATCTGGGGTTCGCCTGGGGTGTGGCGCTGGGCGCGATCGTGAGCCCGACCGATGCCGTGGCTACCTCGATCATCAAACAGACCTCGGTATCCAAACGTGTGGTGGCGATTCTGGACGGTGAGAGCCTGCTCAACGACGCGACCGCGCTGGTGCTGCTGCGCACGGCGATTGTGGCGACGGCGGCGGCGTTCTCGTTCTGGGGTGCGGTGGGCACCTTCGTGTACTCGGTGGTTGTCGCCGTGGTCGTCGGCTGGGCTGTGGGCCGGTTGAATTTGATGATCCGCAAGCGGGTCACCGATTCGACCGTCAATACGGTCATCTCGTTCACGGTGCCGTTCTTCGCCTCGATTCCGGCCGAACTGCTCGGCGCTTCCGGTCTGGTGGCGGCGGTGGTGGCCGGTCTGATCACCGGAATCCGTGCGCCGCGCGATCTCTCACCGCTGAACCGGCTGTCGGATTCACAGAATTGGCGCACGGTCTCGCTGGTGCTCGAGGGCGCGGTGTTCTTGATCATGGGGTTGCAGATCAAGTCCATCGTGACCAATGTCGAGAACGATCATGCCGGGGTGGGCGCGGCCGTACTGGTCGCGGCGGGGGCGCTGGCGCTGACCATCGTGGTGCGCGCGGCCTATGTCGCCCCGCTGCTCGGGATTCTCGAGCGGCGGGCGCGGCGCGGCGAGCGCCTGCAACCCCGGTTGCAGGGCATGCAGGAGCGCATGAGCACACCGGAGGGCAAGCAGCAAACCGTCGAGGAGTTCAACGCGCGCGGTCGCCGCACCCTGTCCGAGCACGATCTGGAACGGTTCGACCGCCGCATCACCCGGGGCCTGGCGAATATCGAATACTTCCTGCGGGAGCCGCTCGGTTGGCGCGAGGGCATCGCGGTGGTGTGGGCGGGTATGCGCGGCGCGGTGACGGTGGCCGCCGCCCAGACCCTGCCCGAGGACGCCCCGCAGCGGTCGGTGCTGGTGCTCATCGCCTTCGCGGTCGCCATGATGTCGCTGCTGCTGCAGGGCGGCACCATCGGCCCGCTGCTGCATCGGCTGGCTCCCGATGACGAACCGGCCGCCGAGTCCGACGGCCAGTGGGCCCGGCTCATGGAATTGCTGCGGACGAGCGCCGAATCCGTCCCGCAGACCCCGCGTCCCGAGGGCGCTCCCACCACGCAGGACTATGTGACGGCGAAGAAGGAGCGCCTGGCCGTCATCGCCGCCCAGCGGGCGGCCCTGCTCGACGCGCGCGCCGACGGCACCTTCGACGCCGACATCCTGGAGAACGCGCTGCAGAATCTCGACGCCTGGGAGATCTCCCTGGAATTGCGCGGCAGGCTCGTCAGCCCCGAATCAACGCCGGCCGGTGGCGAATTGGAGGACGAGCCCGCCGACGGCCAGGACCGCGCTCGGAATCCCGCCGAACAGTAGGAGCGTGATCTCCCGCCGCCGAGCGAGTATGTGTAGGCTAACCAAAGTTGGGGGCGGGAACACTCTGGTTCGGTGGCGTGCGCAGTAGCCGCGCGAGCGAACGGGGCGCCATCGCCGCGGACCGTAACCGGAGGATTTGCGACCTATGGCGCGCAGAGGATTTCAGGGGGCGGTGATGAACGCCATCGGCGTTCGCTATCACACGGCCACCGTACTTGCTACCGAGCAGACCACACCGCGACTGCTGCGGGTGTGGCTCAGCTCGGACACCCTCTTCGACGAGATCACCCTCGAGCCGACCGCGTGGCTGCGGTTCTGGTTCCCGGACCCGGATGGGTCCGAGACCGAATTCCAGCGCGGCTACACCATCGCCGAGGCCGATCATGTGACCGGCCGATTCGCCGTCGACTTCGTGCTGCACGAACCGGCCGGACCGGCCTCGGCCTGGGCGAGCACGGCGAGCGCGGGCGCGACGATCGAAGTGGCATCGCTCGGGTCCAGGGGCTTCCCGATCCCGGAGGATCTGCCCGCGGGCTATCTCCTGATCGGCGATTCGGCGTCGATCCCGGCGATCAACACCGTGCTCGCCGCCGTACCGTCGCATGTGCCGATCGAGGTGTACCTCGAACAGCACGATGCCGAGGACCTGCTCATCCCGCTGACCGAGCATCCGCTGGCCCGCGTGCACTGGGTGCGGCGCGATTCCGAGGAGTCCGTCGCCGCCGCGCTCGAAGCCCGCGACTGGTCGAACTGGTATGGCTGGGCGGGCATGGAATCGAAGTCGCTCAAGCACATTCGCGCCCGGCTCAAGGAGGAATTCGGATTCCCCAAGTCGGAGTTCTATTCTCAGGCGTACTGGATGCACGGCCGTGCCATGGGCAAGGCTCGCAGCAGCGCGGCCGAAACTTCCGCGGCTACTGTCGAAACCCCGATCGATTCCGAAAAGACCGGCCCCGCAACGGTTCCGGCTGCCGCCGCGGCGTCGGCCGCACCGGCCCCCGTGACTCCCGCGCCGCGCGGCAACTGGCGTTCGCAGGCGGGCAGTCGGCTGTTCGCCGACGTGCGCGCCAAGCTGTGGGCGGCGGGCCTGCTGCAGTTGCTCATCACCCTGGTGCAGCTCGCGCCGTTCGTACTGCTGGTGGAATTGGCGCGGGAACTGCTGGGTGCCCGCGACGAGTCCACGCTGTGGTCGCTCGGCCTGTGGGCGCTGTTCCTGCTCGGGCTGGGCACAGTGCTCGAGGCGGCGCTGCAGCTGTGGCTGCACGGTGTCGACGCCCGCTTCAGCCGTGATCTGCGGTCGCGACTGCTGAGCAAGCTGGCGCGCCTGCCGCTGGGCTGGTTCACCGCCCGCGGCTCCGGCAAGATCAACAAGCTGATCACCGGGGACACCCTGTCACTGCACTACCTGGTCACCCACGCGGTCACCGACGCCGTGGCCGCGGTCATCGCCCCGCTGGTCGTCCTCGGCTATCTGTTCTGGGTCGATTGGCGATTGGCGCTGGTCCTGCTGATCCCGGTGCTGGGCTACGTGATCACCATGGCGACGATGATGGCGCAGTCCGGCCCCAAGATCATGCAGTCGCAGCGGTGGGCTGAGCGCATGAACGGCGAGGCCACCTCGTATCTCGACGGCCAGCCGGTGATCCGCGTCTTCGGCGGTGCGGCCGCTTCGCCGTTCCGGCGCAGTCTCGACGAGTACATCGGCTTCCTCGAAGGCTGGCAGCGGCCGTTCGTGGGCAAGAAATCCATGATGGATCTGATCACCCGCCCGGTCACTTTCCTGTGGCTGATCCTCACCGTCGGAACCGCGCTCATCGTGACCGACCGGCTGCAACCGGTGGATCTGCTGCCGTTCCTGTTCCTGGGCACCACCTTCGGATCCCGGCTGCTCGGCATCGGATACGGGCTGGCCGGGCTGCGCGAAGGCCGTGTGGCCGCGCGCAATATCCAGGTGGCCCTGGACGAACCGGAACTCGACGTGCGCGCCGGCGAGCCCGCGGCGGGTGAGCCCGGCCATGTCGTCTTCGACGACGTCACCTTCGGCTACCGGCCGGGTGTGCCGGTCGTCGAGAACGTTTCGCTCACACTGGAACCCGGCACGGTCACCGCGCTGGTCGGTCCCTCCGGAGCGGGCAAGTCGACGCTGGCCGCGCTGCTTGCCCGGTTCCACGATCTCGATCGCGGATCGATCCGGGTCGGCGGGCGCGACATCACCGAATTCACGCCGGACGAGCTCTACACCCGGATCGGATTCGTCTTCCAGGACACCCAGCTGATCCACGGCACGGTGCGCGAGAACATCGCGCTGGCCGTACCCGACGCCGCCGACGCCGCGGTCGAACAGGCCGCACGCGACGCCCAGATCCATGAGCGGATCATGCGCCTGCCGCAGGGCTACGAGACCGTCCTCGGCACCGGCGTCACCCTGTCCGGAGGCGAGAAGCAGCGGCTCACCATCGCGCGCGCACTGCTCGCCGACACCCCGGTGCTGATCCTGGACGAGGCCACCGCCTTCGCCGATCCGGAATCGGAATACCTTGTGCAGCAGGCGATCGACCGGCTCACCGTGGGGCGCACCGTCCTGGTGATCGCGCACCGTCTGCGCACCGTCACCGACGCCGATCGGATCGTGGTGGTCGAGCACGGCCGCATCACCCAGTCGGGCACGCACGACGAACTGCTCGCCGCCGACGGGCGCTACCGGCAGCTGTGGCAGGCCGGAAGCGCATCCGCCGACCTGAAGGAGGCCGTGCGATGACCCGCACGATTCTGCAACTGCTGCCGCCCGAACAGCGTGCCCGGGTGACCGGCTACCTGGGCCTGATCGTCACCTCGACCATCCTGCGCGCCGTCGCGGTGGTGCTGGTGGTGCCGCTGGTGACCGCGCTGTTCGGCGACGACCCCGCCGAGGCCTGGCGCTGGGTGGCCGCGCTGACCGTGGCCGTCGTCGCGGGCTGGGTGGTGGATTCCATCGCCTCGCGGGTCGGCTTCGAACTGGGCTTCGCGATCCTGGATCACGCCCAGCGTGATGTGTCCGCGCAGGTGGCGCGAATTCCGTTGCGCTGGTTCAGCGAGGACAACTCGGCGACCACGCGCCGGGCCATCGCCACCACCGGACCGGATCTGGTCGGCCTGGTCGGCTATCTGGTCACGCCGGTGATCCAGGCGATCCTGCTGCCGGTGGCGATCGGCCTGGCGCTGCTCCCGATCGCCTGGCAGCTCGCGGTGGTGGCGCTGCTGTCGGTGCCGCTGCTGCTGGGCGCGCTGTGGGCCTCGGGCCGGATCACCCGGCACGCCGATCAGGTGGCGGCCGACGCGAACAGCGCGCTCACCGAGCGCATCCTCGAATTCGCCCGCACCCAGGCGGCGCTGCGGGCCGCGCGGCGCGTGGAGCCCGCGCGCAGCCGAACCGGTGCGGCGCTGACCGCGCAGCACGGTGCGACCGTCCGGTTGCTGCTGCTGAACATTCCCGGTCAGGTGCTGTTCAGTCTGGCCAGTCAGATCGCGCTGGTGCTGCTGGCGGGGACCACGGCCTGGCTGGCGGTCCGAGGCACTGTGGGCGCGGCCGAGGCCATCGCGCTCATCGTGGTGGCCGTTCGATTCCTGGAACCCTTTGCCGCACTGGGAGATCTGGCCCCGGCGATCGAAACCAGCCGCAATACGCTGCGCGATATCCGGGCCGTGGTGGACGCTCCCGGGCCGGTCGCGGCGGCATCGGCCACCGAGCAGCCGCTCGGCGAGGTCGCTGCGGTCACGCTGCGGGACGTGCGATTCACCTACGGGGACAACGGTTCCGGGCCGGTGGTTCTGGACGGCCTCGATATCGAATTCCGGTCCGGGGAGATCACAGCCATCGTGGGGCCCTCCGGTTCGGGCAAGAGCACGCTGCTGAGCCTGGTGGCCGGTCTGGAGACGACCACCTCCGGTGCCGTGCGCGTCGGCGAGACAGACCTGGGCACACTCGATGTGGCGCACCGTCCGGCCGGGGCGACCATGGTGTTCCAGCAGCCGTACCTGTTCGCCGGGACGATTCGCGACAATGTGCTGGCGGGCAATCCCGCTGCCACCGCCGAGGAACTCGCCACCGCATTGCGGCTGGCTCGGGTGGACGAGTTCGTGAACCGCCTGCCCGACCGTCTGGACACGCTCGTCGGCGATGCCGGCACGGCGCTGTCCGGCGGTGAGCGCCAGCGGGTTTCGATCGCGCGGGCGCTCATCAAACCCTCCGCGGTGCTGCTCGTGGACGAGGGCACCAGCGCGCTGGACGCCGAAAACGAGGCCGCCGTGGTCACGGCGATCAGCGGTGACCCGCGTGGGCGCACCCGCATCATCGTGACCCACCGCCTGTCCACCATCGCGGGTGCGGACCGGGTGCTGTTCCTGGAAGAGGGCCGCATCGTCGAGGACGGCGGCGTCGCGGAACTCAGGGCTGCCGGTGGGCGGTTCGCCGAATTCTGGGCGCATCAGCAGGACGCGGCCGGGTGGCGGCTGGCCACGGCCGAAAGGAACTGAGCACGACGAGCATTCGGGTTCCGGTACTCGGCGGTTGACCGAGTGCTGGAATCCGGCGCTCAGAGGATCGCGACCGCCACGACCAGACCCAGGGCGAAGTGGGCGGCCGCGACAACCAGTGCCTCGGTGGTGAATTCGGGGTTCTTGAGCACCGCGCCGATATTGATGCCGAAGGCCAGCTCCAGCACGCGCACCGAAATCACCTGAGCCACAATGCCGACCAGGCCGTAGACGCCGGCGGCGATCAACCCCTCGGAGAGCTTGCCCGCCGAGGAGTAGATGGCCAGCACCACGATGAACGCCATGCTGAGCATGCCCGCCGCGCTCACGATGACGGCGTTGGGGAGGCCGCGCGCGACCATGCCGCGCAGGCTGCCGGGGGTGGTCAGGTCGACGGCGTAGAAGCCGATGAGCATGAGCACCAGGCCGACCAGGCAGTACAGGAGGATGGCGCCGACGCCACGGCCGAGCGAGCTCCAGTACCCGGCTTCGAGGGCGAGGGTGGTGGTCATCGAGTTGTCCTCCGGGGTGGGTGTCAGGGGATCAGGGCTGGGGGATGCGGTGCGGGACGAAGGCGGCGCCGTCGTCGGTGATCAGGCCCGCGGTTTCGCGGATACCGAGTCCGGCGGAGGTGTCGCCGACGATCCAGGCGCCCAGCACCGGGCGCATCCCGTCGAATTCCGGTAGCGGGTCCAGCAGTTGGTATACGAAGCCTTCCGCGCCGTAGACGCCGCCGGTGGCGGTTTCCAGGCCCGCGCCGACGATGCTCATATTCGCGCCCTCGCGGCCGAGCTTCGGTTTGCGGATGTATTCGGTGAGCTCGTGCGGATCGTCCAGGTAGGCGGGCAGCAGGTTCGGATGCCCGGGGTACATCTCCCACAGGACGGCCAGGATGGCCTTGTTGGACAGCAGGGTCTTCCAGAGCGGTTCCAGCCACATGGTCTGCGGCAGGGACTGGACGACGCGCTTGCCGAAGTCGTCGTCGAGCACCCACTCCCACGGGTACAGCTTGAAGATCGACTCGATGGGCGCTTCCTCGAGATCGACGAAACGTTCCAGCTCCGTGTCGAATCCGACCTCTTCGATGGGCAGCGCGACGGTGTCGAATCCGGCTTCGGCGGCGGTCTCCTGCAGGTACGCGGTGGTGACATTGTCCTCACCGGTGGCATCCGATCCCGACCAGGTGAAGTGCAGTTCGGTCTTGGGCAGGGTGTCGCGCAGTTCGGTCCAGCGTTCGACGAGCTTCTCGTGCAACGAATTCCACTGATCGTCGTCCGGGTGCGTGTCGGTGAGCCAGTGCCACTGCACGATTGCCGCCTCCAGCAGGGAGGTGGGCGTATCGGCGTTGTACTCCAGCAGTTTCGCCGGGCCGCGACCGTCGTAGCGCAGGTCGAAGCGGCCGTAGACGTGCGGGTCCGAGCGTCGCCAGGAATTGGCGATGTGCTCCCAACTCCATTGCGGCAGACCGAAATCGGCGAAGCGTTCGGTGGTGATCACCTGTTCGACGGCGTGCAGGCACATGGTGTGCAGGACTTCGACCTGGGCTTCGAGCGACAGGATCTCGTCCATGTCGAACTCGTAGTGCACGGACTCGTCCCAGTACGGGCGCGGCTGGCCGCTGGCGTCGCGGCCGGGCTTGCCGTACACCAGCCCCTGGTTCTCGACGGTCTGCTGCCAGCCGGGGCGCGGCGTACCGCGCTTGCGCCGCATTACGAGCCACCGCCGGATTTGGAGCCGAGGCCGCCGCGCTGGATCACGGTGCCGCTGGTGGTTTTGATGTTCGCGCCCTTGGGTTTCACCGTCGTGCCGCCCTTGGGGGCGGAGCCGACGGTGTTGCCGCTGCCGCCGTAGTAGTAGCGGTACTGACTGCCGCTGTAGATGAAGATGCCGCCGTGCCCGCCGGAACCGCTCGAGGCGCCGGCCTTCTGGCAGTAGTCGTCGTCGACGATGATTTCCTGGTCGTCCCGGGTGGCGGTGACGGTTTTACCCGGCGCGACCGTGACGACCTGACCCGTGTCGGCGATGATCGTGCAGTAGGCGGTCACATCGGGTGCGCGCAGCGCCTTGTACGCCAGGTAGCCGCCGCCGACCAGACCGGCCACGCCCACGATGGCGACGCCGCCGATGAGCAGCTTCTTCCGCTTCTTCTTCTGCGCCGCTTCGGCATCGGCTTCGGCGCGGGCCTGTTCCTCGGCGCGCTTGCGGGCCTTGTCGCGGGCGCGGGCCTCGGCGACCGTGGGCGGACGCGGGGTGGTGACGCCGGGTTCCTGCTGGCGCATCGAACCGCGCTGCGGTTGCTGCGGGTCGACGGGCGCGGGTAGCGGCGGCGTGCCGGGCTGCACCGGGGGCGCGGGGAAGCCGGGCACGGGCTCGGTGGGCCCGGAAGGCATTGCCGTCAACCGGGATTCGTCTTCTTCCGGACGGCGGTTCGGGTCGTCGGACGGGCCGCCGGGTCGTTCATCGGTCAACGCGCGACTCCTCGAACTCTCCGCCCACTAACGCTCCTCGAATCCTGTCATGCCGCCCTGCGCGGCGCCCCAGTCTTCCACAACAAGGTCCACGCGCCCAGGAGTATCACCCGAACGCAGCAGCGTGAGCAAGGTTTCGCATTTTTCGCGCGCCCCCTCGGCCACCACGTGCACCCGTCCGTCGCGATGATTGCGGGCATATCCGGTGAGTCCGAGTTCCAGTGCGCGTGACCGCGTCCACCAGCGGAATCCGACCCCCTGCACCTGCCCGTGCACCCACGCGCCGAGCCGGATCGGCGCGCTCATCACTCGTCGATCTTGAAGGTCAAATTCACCTTCGTGCCCGCCTTGAGCGTCCGCCCCACGGTGCACACCCGGTCGATGGACCGCTGCGCCGCCACCAGCACCCGCTCCCGGGTCTCCGCGTCCAGCTCGCTCAAATCGAGCTCGAACGACTCGGTCAGCTCCGGATAGATCTCGTTCTCCCGATCGGCATCCCCCGACACCCGCACCGTGGCATCGAAGTTCTCCCCGAGCTTGCGCGACAACGTGAAATCCGCACTGAGCCCCGTGCACCCGGCCAGCGCGATCTTCAACAACTCGCCCGGCGTGAACGCCCCCGGCACCCCCGCCGACGCGATGAACACCTCACCACCCCGGTTGTTACGCCCGGTATAAGCCCGGTTCCCGGTACGTTCGGCCCACAGTTCCACCGGTTCAGCGGCGGCGGCGGGAGCGGAGTTCTGCGGTGCGGCGGTCTGTTCGGACATGACCAAGATCCTGCCATTTCGTCTCGGGCGGCCCCGCGTAGGTGCCGGTCTGCATGAGCTGGGATAAGAACCCCGCTGCCCGCCCTCACATTCCCGTCAGCTCGCGCACCGCCGCGTCGACCTCGGCGTGCGCCGCCGCGGCGGTGGTGTGCCCGAGTACGACATGCTGGGTGAGGCCGTCGACCAGCAGTTGGAGGCGTCGAGCGGTGGGCGCTATGACGACGTCGTCGCGGATCTCGCCGGTGCTTCGCCCGAACTCGAGCAGCCAGACGATCAGATCCAGGGTGTCGGCCAATGCGGTCCGGATGACCTCGGCGAATTCGGCGCGGGTGGCGGCGTGGGAGACGAAGGCGAGCCACACCCGGGCGGCGACCCGCTGATCCGGATCGGCGAAGACCAGTTCCTGCAGCGTCACCGTCAGCAGCGTCCGCGCCGATTTCGGTTCGGGGGAGGTTTCGATCCGCGCGGTCGCCCGCTGCTTGATCTGTGCGGAGAGGTGATCGAGCGCGCACCGCAGCATCCCGTCCTTGGAGAAGGCGCGCTGCACCGCCCCCATGGAAACCCCTGCGCGGTCGGCGGTTTCGCGCAGGGTGGCGGCTTCGATGCCGCGTTCGGCGATCAGCTCGCAGACCGCCCGGGCGATCTCGGAGCGGCGGGCGTCGTGGTCCACCTGTCGGGGCATGCGGGCTCATCCTCGTTGCCGATGGGAGATCATCCTCGGTACCGATGCATCTGCATCGGAACAAAGAATAGTCTCCTTTCGAACCGATGCAGATGCATCGGAACCGCGAGAGGGGATGGGTATGGCTTCCACACGCACCGAATCGGCGCACAACACCTGGTGGATTGTGGCCGTGATTCTGCTGGTGCAGGGCTTCGGCTCGGCTGTCACCGAACTGGTCCGGCATTCCTCGTTCGGCGTGTCCGGCATCCTGGTCGGCCTCGGCGCACCGACCTGGGTGTCCTGGCCGATCGGAGTCGCGGGCCTCGGACTCGCGGTCTGGCTCATCGCCGGCTGGAGCAAGAAATGACCCTGCGCCGACTGGCGACGGCCGGCTGCGCGCTGCTGCTGATCACCGCTTGTGCAGCCGAAAGCTCCACGGCCACTGAGGAACCGGTGGTCGCAACCGCCGCAGGTGACTTGCGCGGCCGTCTGAACGCCGAGGGGCACCGGCAGTTCACCGCGGTGCCCTACGCGCAACCACCGGTAGGTGCGCTGCGCTGGCAACCACCCCGACCGGCACTGCCCTGGAACGGAATTCGCGACGCCACCCGGCCCACCCCGGGCTGCCTCCAGCCACCCGGGGAGACTTCGGCGACGGACCTGGGGGAGGACTGCCTCTACCTGAACGTCACCGCACCCGCCCGAGTGGATTCGGACCACCCCGCACCGGTTCTGGTGTGGATCCACGGCGGGGGCGGCTACTCCGGTGCCGGCGCGGATTACACACCCCGCCAATTCGTTTCGCGTGGCGTCGTGGTCGTCACGATCAATTACCGCCTCGGCGCCTTCGGATTCTTCGCCCATCCCGCCTTCGCCGACAGCGGCGGCAACCTCGGCCTCCAGGATCAAGCCCTGGCCCTGCGCTGGGTGCGCGACAACATTGCCGACTTCGGCGGCGACGCGGCCAATGTGACCGTCGCGGGCGAGTCCTACGGCGGATTCAGCGTCTGCGCACACCTGACCATGCCCGCCTCACGGGATCTGTTCGACCGCGCGATCATCCAGAGCGGCTCCTGCGCCACCCGCTGGCCCGCGGGCTCGCTGTTCGCGAGCTCGCCACCGTTCGCCCCGTATCGTTCTCGCACCGCCAACGAGCCCGTAGCCGTCCAGGCGGCCATCGACCTCGGCTGTCCCGATCCGGCGACGGCGGCCGAATGCCTGCGGGCGGTCCCGGCCGGGCAGGTGCGGCAACTGTGGCCGAACTTCACCACCATCACCTACGAAACCCCCACGGTCCCAACGAATCCGATCGATGCGCTACAAGCAGGCGCATTCACCCACGTGCCCGTCCTGATCGGTGAGGTGGCCAATGGTCATTCCCGCTGGATCGCCGCGATGGAAACCGAGGGACCTCCCATCACCGCCGCGTCCTACCGTGCGGCCCTGGAAACAGCATTCGGCGACAACGCCACCACCGTCGCATCCTCCTACCCCCTCGACGCCTACCAGGCGCCCGCCGCAGCCTTGTCGGCCGTGTTCTCCGACCACAGCTGGACCTGCGCGACCCACACCGCCGCGGCCGCACCGTCCACTCGAATCCCCGTCTACACCTACGAATTCGACGACCCGACCACCCCCGCCC
This sequence comes from Nocardia acididurans, assembly GCF_016741815.1. Lineage (GTDB taxonomy): Bacteria > Actinomycetota > Actinomycetes > Mycobacteriales > Mycobacteriaceae > Nocardia > Nocardia acididurans. The sequence continues at coordinate 189,960 of NZ_JAERRJ010000014.1, read as the reverse complement.
CAATCCCGTATCCCGCAACGCTACCCACCGGCTCAGCCCACGGTGCCGAACTCACCTACCTGTTCGACATCAGCCCCGCACCCGGCCCGGTCGCCCCCGCCTCCACCCCCTTGGCCTCCGCCATGGCCGACTACTGGACTCGCTTCCTGCGCACCGGCGATCCCAACGACCCCGCCCTGCCCGCATGGCCCCGCACCACCCCCGACCATCCGCAGACCCTGCGACTCGCCCCTGCGGCGATCACGACGATCGACCTCGCAGCCACCCGCCACTGCGACCTGTGGCGCTGATCGATCCGGGTTGCAGAGAAGTCTTTGCAAAGGATTTTCTGCAACTCATGGTTGATGAGGTGACGCCCAGGCGGATTACTGATCCCGCCGCGCTTCGTGCGCTGGCGCATCCGCTGCGGCAGCGGATTCTGCGTGCGCTCGCGGAGAATGGGCCGGCGACATCTACGGCGCTCGGGGCTGTGCTGGGGGAGAACACCGGGGCAACGAGTTATCACCTGCGGCAGTTGGCTGAGCACGGGTTCATCGAGGAGGCGCCGGAGCTGGCCAAGGGGAAGGAGCGGTGGTGGCGGTCGCCGCCGAATGATCTGCGCTTCCGGATGGATCGGGAAACCTCGCCGGAGGTGCGGGAATTGATGGAGGGGCTGTTCGCGCAGCATATTGCCGAGGATGTCGAGATGTTCCGGCGGTTCGAGGCCGAGCGTGGTGAGCTCGGTGAGTGGGCGGATGTGATGCCGTTCTCGCGGGGGGCGGTGTATGCGACGCCTGCGGAGTTGGAGGAGTTCTTCGAAGACTATTTGAAGCTGCTCAAGGGTTTTCAGGCCAAGCATGGCCGGGCTCGTCCGGGGACCCGTCGGGTGCTGACCCGTTTTCTGGCCTTCCCGGCGCCCACCGCCACGTCGGCCGAGTAGGACCATGATGCTTTCGATCCTTCGACGTCTCGCGGTGTTCGCCATCATGCTCGCCGCTCTCTGCTGTGCGATGCCGACGGCCTACGCGCAGGCGGGTGTCACCACTGTGGATATCACTGTCACCCGTGGTGACGGCAGCACGACGAACGGCACGGTGCACGCGCCGGTGGGCGCCACCGGACGCGCCGGTGTCGTGCTCGTGCACGGGTCGGGCGATGGCCGGAGTGCACAGTATGCGCAGGTCGCCGACGCCTTCGCGCGCGCGGGCATCGTCGCGCTGCGCTATGACAAGCGCACCGAGGGATATACGCCGGCGCACCGCGACTACTCGCTGCTGGCCGATGACGCGCTGGCAGGTGTTGCCGCACTGCGGAATCGACCGGAAGCCGACCCCGCGCGAGTCGGTCTGTGGGGGTTGTCCGAGGGCGGATGGGTTGCGCCGCTGGCGGCTTCGCGGTCGGCCGACGCCGCGTTCCTGATCACCGTCGGTGCGAACTCGGGTCCTCCGGCGGCGCAGCAGATGTGGGCCGACGAGACCAGGTTCGCCGAGGCGGGCGTGCGCGGATCGATGATCGATGTGCTGGCGCGCAACGGGATTCGCCAGCTGGTCGGGGCGGGGCAGTTCGCGCAGGCCGACTATGACCCGATTCCGGTGCTGGAGCGGATCGCGCAGCCGGTGCTGGCCATCTGGGGTGATCTGGATCGGCTGACCCCGCCGGGGGACAGTCTGCGGGGCTTTCAGGCCGCCTTCGACCGGATGGGGAAGACGAACTACGCGCTGGTCACCCTGTCGGGCGCCGAGCATGCCGCGCACCAGACCACCGACGGCTTCGACAGATTGCCCGAACTGGCACCGGGATACGCCGAGCTCATGGGTGACTGGGTGAACGCGCTCCCCGGTTCGGCTACTCCGGCGCGGGCGGATCAACCTGCGGCACAAGGGCATTCAGTGAGTATCCTGAAGCCTCTGAGCCGGTGGGAGTCGCCCGCGGTGAACCTGGCGCTGCTGGGCGGGATCGTGCTCGCCTGCACAGGCTATGCCCTGGCCGGCTTCGTGCGGACCTGGCGTTTGCCGAATCCGCGTCCCGCGCAAGTACTTCTGGCTGCGGCGATGATCGGAATCATCGGCGCCGTCGTCCAGCTCGGCTACATCCTCATGACCCGCGCCACATCGTTCGGCCCCCTGCTGTTCGGCCGCACCCTGCCGTGGCTCGCCCTGCAATCGGTCGCGGTCTGCGCGGTCATAGCGCTGGGCTTTGTCCTCGCGCGCAGCCGCCGCACACTGACCGGAGCAACCACGGGCGCGCGGATCCGATGGGCGCTATTGGTCTGCGGTGGAACCGGATTCGCACTCTGGGCGATCTATTGGGGCCTGCTGCTCCCGTGAACGTCAGTGCGATTCCGGTCCACCTGCCCGGCACGGACTACGACATCGCAGTCACCCTGGGCTCAACGCACGACGGCGGCGATTGCTCTCGGGGTGAGTTCGGCGAGGGTGGGGGAGACCAGGGTGGCCAGGGCGAGGGCGTCGGGAGCCGGTGGGTAGCGGGGGTGGGGGACGGCGATGACGGTCATGCCGGCTGCGGCGGCGGAGCGGAGGCCGTTGCTGGAATCCTCGATGGCGGCGCAGTTTTCCGGGGTGATGCCGAGGAGGGCGGCTACGGCGAGGTAGCCGTCGGGGGCTGGTTTGCCTCGGTCCACCTCTTCGGTGGAGACCGTGGAGTGGAAGAGGGCGGTGACGCCCATGTGGTCGAGGACCACGTCGATGAGGCGGCGGGGGGAGGAGCTGGCGAGGCCGAGGGGGTATTCCTTGGCGCAGGTGTGGACCGTTTCCACGGCGTCGGGCATGAGGGGGAGGTGGTCGGCGTAGCGGGCGCTCATGCGGTCGATGACGTCGGTGGCCACTTCCTCGGGGGTGCGCCGGCCGTCTAATAGGTCTTTGCTGAGGTAGGCGGCCCATTCGCCGGTGCTCATGCCCATCAGGCGGTCCTGGGTGTCGGGGAGCCAGCGTCCGCCGAGATCGTCGATGTAGCCGCGGCGGACCTCCTCCCAGACGGGTTCGGTGTCGATCAGTACGCCATCCATGTCGAACACGATCGCCTCGAGTGCCATAGGTCCATGGTGATCGATGAGTGGGCGGGAGTGCAGCAGGGGGTGGGGTGACGTGTCAGTGCGGATGGTCGGCGGAAGGGGCGGGGGCGCTCAGGCGGGCGGTGAGGAGGTCGACGCCGGGGCCGGTGAGGTGGGCGAAACCGGCTGGGCGGCCGGTGATTACGAGTAGCAGTGCGAGGATGGGGCCGCGGATTTCGGAGCCCGCGCCGTACTGCCAGGGGACGTCGGTGGCGATCAGGTGCAGGCCGTCGAGGCTGTGGCGGTTCCAGACTGGCCAGCCGACTTCTACGGCGCGGTCCGCACCCGCCGCCGCGGCCTCGGGGTCACGGAGATGGTGCGGCCCAAGGGAATTGCCATGTCCTGGGCGTGCACCATGGTGTCGAAGAGGATATTGCGGTAGTTGGTGAGCGCGGGAAGCGTGCGCGAGGAGGCGTTGCCGAGAGCGGACATGCCGAGATCACGCCCGCGCAGGGCCGATTGGCGGGGCAGATCGGCCCGGAGGGCACCCGCCTCACCGAACTGGCCGACCGCGCGCAGATCACCAAACAGACGGCCAGTTTCCTGATCGACCAGCTGGAACGGGCCGGGGCCGTCGAACGCGTGCCGGATCCCAGCGACGGCCGCGCCCGGCTCATCCGGCTGTCGGCGCGCGGGCAGGAGATGGCCGACTACGCGAATAAGATCGCCGCGCAGGTCGAACAGGAGTGGGCCGAACACCTGGGCGCCCGCCGCATGGGCCACCTGCGGGAGGCGCTGAACCGGCTGCGGGAGATCACCGACCCCTATGCCTGACTGACGCGATGTCCATTCACTGAGACATTGTCGGTGAACCGCGGTCCACACGGCGTGCGATGGCTACCGTCCGAAGCGGAAGCCGAACACCCGCAAGTGAATACCGAGGTGGGCCGTGAGCGCGGTCATGGATATCTACGATCCGGAACTCTACGTGGACGGTCCGATCCACGAGATCTTCGCCGACCTGCGCCGGACCCAGCCGGTGTACTGGCAGGACATGCCCGGTGAACCCGGCTACTGGGCGATCCTCACGCATGCCGATGTGGCGCACGTCGCGCGCAATCCGCTGCTGTTCTCGGCCGAGACCGGGGGCGTGGTGCTGGAGAACCAGTCGCCCGAACGCCTGGAGATGCAGCGGAACATGCTGCTCATGATGGATCCGCCCCGGCACACCGAATACCGGAAACCCTTGGCGGAGCACTTCAAAGCGCGCGTCATGGGCGAACTCGAAGACCGGGTGCGGGAACTGACCGCCCTGCTGCTGGACGGCGTGGACGGTGAGGTCGAATTCGTGCACGATGTGGCCGGGGTGCTGCCCAGCCAGGTGGTGGGCGGGCTGTTCGGCATCCCCGCGCAGGACTGGCCGAATATCCGGCAGTGGGCCGAACAGACCACCAGCCAGCAGGATCCGGATCTGGTCGGCGATTTCGACGCCACCGCCGAGATCACCAAGATGGCGATCTACGCCATCCAGTTCGCCATGCGGCGCCGCACCGAGGAACCGCGGGCCGATCTCACCTCGTTGATCCTGGCCGGCGAGTTCGGTGGAAAAGCCATGTCCGACATCGAGTTCGGGAGCTTCTTCACCCAGCTGGTCACGGCGGGCAACGACACCACCAAAACCATGCTGTCGTCGGGACTGCACCTGCTGCTGGATCACCCGGAGCAGCTGCGGGCGCTGCGGTCGGACCCCGCCCTGATTCCCGGTGCGGTGGAGGAGATCCTGCGTTTCGCCAATCCGCTGCACTACTTCCGCCGCACCGCCACCGCCGACACCGAGATCCGGGGCGTCCCGATCAAGGCCGGGGACAAGGTGGCCATGTGGTACACCTCGGCCAATCGCGACGAGGCCGTGTTCACCGAGCCGCAGCGTTTCGATATCCGCCGAAACCCCAACCCGCACCTGTCCTTCGGCCTCGCCCAGCACTACTGCCTGGGCGTGCACCTGGCGCGGCTGGAGGGCCGCGTCTTCTTCGAGGAACTACTGCGCCGGTTCCCGCGCATCGAGCAGATCGGCGAGGCTCGCCGCATCCGGTCCAATCTCAACAACGGACTGAAATCCCTGCCGATCCTGCTGTCGCGCTGAGGTTTTCAGACCTGGAACCGGTATCCCATCCCTGCCTCGGTCAGCAGATGCTTCGGCTGTGACGGGTCGTCCTCGAGTTTGCGCCGCAACTGCGCGAGATACACACGCAGGTAATGGGTTTCGGTGGCGTAGGACGGCCCCCACACCTCGCGCAGGATCTCGCGCCGCCCCACCAGCTTGCCGCGATTGCGCACCAGCATCTCCAGCATGCCCCACTCGGTCGGGGTGAGGTGCACGTCCCGGCCGTGTTTGGTGACCTTCTTGGCGGCGAGATCGACTGTGAAGGAATCGGTTTCGATCACCGGTTCGGCGGAGGTGTCCGCGTTGGCGGCGGCCCGCCGCACGGCCGCGCGCAGCCGGGCCAGCAGTTCGTCCATGCCGAAGGGTTTGGTCACATAGTCGTCCGCGCCCGCGTCCAGCGCTTCGACCTTGTCCGAGGAGTCGGTGCGCGCCGAGAGCACGATCACCGGCGCCGTCGACCAACCGCGCAGTCCGGCAAGCACTTCGATGCCGTCCATATCGGGCAGGCCGAGGTCCAGCACGACCACGTCGGGGTGTTTCTCCGCCGCCGCGCGCAATGCCGCCGCCCCATTGGCGGCGGTCGTCACCTCGTATCCGCGCACCGACAGATTGATGCGCAGGGCACGCAGAATCTGTGGTTCGTCGTCGACCACGAGCACTTTGGTCGGCGCCGGGGCCGCGTCGCTCACCCGATCTCCTGTTCCTCTTCGGTGTCGGCCGGTAGGTCGATCACCATTGTCAACCCTCCGCCCGGGGTCGGCTCCGCGTGCACGGTGCCGCCCATTGCTTCCACGAACCCCTTCACCACCGACAGCCCCAGGCCCACGCCGGTCGAGTTGTCCCGATCGCCGAGACGCTGGAACGGTTCGAACAGCTGGTCCTCCATACCGGAAGGTACGCCACGGCCGGTGTCCATGACCGTGACCGACACCCGATTGCCGGTGCGTTCGGCGGCCACCCGGATCGGTTCGTCGCCGGGGGAGTACCGCACCGCATTATCGATCAGATTGGCCAGCACCCGCTCCAGCAGGCCCGGATCGGCGCGCACCGAGATGGCGTCGACCTCCACCTTGACCCGGTTGCGGGCGGTGCGCCGCAGCCCGCGGGTGCCCATGCTCATCAGCGCGTGATGGACCACCTCGTCGAGGTAGACCCGCCGCACCTGCGGCTGGATCACGCCCACCATGAGCCGCGACGAGTCGAGCAGATTGCCGACCAGCGCTGTGAGCTGATCCACCGACTCCTCGATGGTCTCCAGCAGTTCGGCGGTGTCCTCGGGCGAGAACTCCACATCGTCGCTGCGCAGACTCGAGACCGCCGCCTTGGCGCCGGCCAATGGCGTGCGCAGATCGTGGCTGACCGCCGACAACAGGGCGCGCCGCAGTTTGTCGGCTTCCAGGAGCGCCTGGGCCGCACTGGCTTCGGCCTGCAATTGCTTCTGCCGCACCAGGCCCGCGGCCTGATTGGCGACCGCGCCGAGTACGACCCGGTCGGCCGGGGAGAGCTGCCGGCCGCTGAGCAGCAGCCAGTGCATATCGTCCCCGGCCTCCAGAGCGGTTTCGGCGTCGGACACTTTCAGCGGTGGTTTCGCACCCACCGACGCGATCACCTCGTCCTCGGTGACCAGGCTGACCGCGTCCTGACCGTAGGTCTCGCGCGCCCGCTCCAGCAGGTCCGGCAGATCCGCGCCGTGCAGCACCGAGCCCGCGAACAGGGTCAGCAGTTCGGCCTGGCGGGAAGCCTTGCGCGCCTCGCGAGTTCGCTTGGCCGCCACATCCACCAGCGCCGCCACGGCGACCGCCACCAGCAGCAGCACCACGATGGTCAGGAAGTTGTCGAGCTGGTCGATGGTGAGGCTGTAGCGCGGTTCGGTGAAGAACCAGTTGAGCAGGATGCCGGACAGCAGCGCCGCCATCGCGGCCGGGGCGACACCGCCGAGCAGTGACACCGCGATCACGCCGATGAAGAACAGCGCGCTCTCGCCGCCGAGATCCAGCCAGCGGTCCAGCCAGAGGTTGGCCAGGCAGATGATCGTCGGCACGAGCAGCGCCGCGGACCACGACCAGGTCATGCGTTCCCGCCGGGCCAGCGCGGACCAGCGGAAGCTCTGTACGGACTCCTCATGGGTGACCATGTGCACGTCGATCTTCCCCGACTTCTGCACCACGGTCGCGCCGATGCCCTCGTCGAGCATGCGGGCCCAGCGTGACCGGCGCGATGTGCCCAGCACCAGCTGGGTCGCGTTCACCTGCCGTGCGAAATCCAGTAGCGCGGTGGGCACATCGTCACCGGTGACGTTGTGCAGGCTGGCGTCGAGACCGGTCGCCAGATCGCGCAGGCGGGTCAGCCGCTGCGCGGACACTCCGGCCAGGCCGTCGCCGCGCACCACATGCACCACGATCAGTTCGGCACTGGATTTGGCGGCGATCCGGCTGGCGCGCCGCACGATGGTTTCCGATTCGGGACCGCCGGTGACGGCCACCACGACTCGTTCGCGGGCCTCCCAGGTGGCGGTGATCTTGTGATCCTCGCGGTATTTGGCCAGTGCGGCGTCGACCTGGTCGGCCAGCCACAGCAGCGCGAGTTCCCGCAGCGCCGTGAGGTTTCCGGGCCGGAAGTAGTTGCGCAGCGCCGCGTCGACCTTGTCGGCGGCGTACACGTTGCCGTGGGAGAGCCTGCGCCGCAGCGCTTCCGGCGTGATGTCGACCAGTTCCACCTGGGACGCGCCGCGCACCACCCAGTCCGGGACGGTCTCGCGCTGCACCACGCCGGTGATCTGCTCGACCACGTCGTTGAGGCTTTCCAGATGCTGCACATTGACCGTCGACACCACGTCGATGCCGGCGTCCAGCAGCTCCAGGACGTCCTGCCAGCGCTTCTCGTTCTTGCTGCCCGGCACGTTGGTGTGCGCGAGTTCGTCCACCAGCACCACGGCCGGGGCGCGCCGCAGCACCGCGTCGACATCGAGTTCGCTCATGGTGGTGCCGCGGTATTCGATCAGCTTCGGCGGAATCCGTTCGATTCCGGCGAGCAGCTGCGCGGTCTTGGACCGTCCGTGCGTCTCCACCACCGCGGCCACCACGTCACGACCTCGTTCGATGCGCCGCTGTGCTTCCGACAGCATCGAATAGGTCTTCCCCACGCCGGGGGCCGCTCCCAAGTAGATCCGTAGCTGACCGCGTTTCACTCGCTCATCATCGCGCGCTGGGCGTCGAACCCGGCACGGGCCGCGCGGGTGGTCTGGCGGTCCTCGGCCGCGGCGAGCGCGCGCAGGCAGAGGGCGAGAGTCAGAAAACCGACGATCACCATCAGGGTGACGACGATATCCGGCACGGTGTCTCCTAGGTCGTTCGAGCGAGGTGAGCCCGGCCGAGCTTTCCTGCGGGGGGATCGGCCGGGCTTGCTCCTGTCTACCGCCGCCACCAGCGCGGTTCTCGATACTTACGGTTTCTTTACGGCACGGCGTCGATGCTTTGACGACATTCGAGCACGCGCTGCGGAGATGGGCCGTGGGGCGCGCCGAGGCGCCTGCGGCCGCCTGGCCGTCGCATGGGCAACGATTGCCGGGTTCGGCAGTCGCCCATGGGGTCGTGAGCAAGAGGAAGGGGATCGCGTGTCGGTCGCTGGTCGCGAGGTCGGAGAACTGGAGCGGATCGCCAACCCGCTCCCGCCCTGCCCCGAGAGTCCGGAGCCGTTCCAGGCGAGCCGGACGGTGCGGTTGGGCGACACCGATATCGAGGAGAACCTGCGGCTCGACGCCATCGCGCGCTACGCCATGGATCTGGGCTACGACAATCTCGGCGCGGTGCCCGAAGGGGACCTGCATCCGGCGTGGATCGTGCGGCGCACCGTGATCGACGTGCGGCAGCCGATCCGGTTCAGCGAGCGGGTGCACATGCGCCGCTGGCCGTCGGGGCTGTCCAACCGGTGGTGCAATATCCGCTGCGAATTCCGCAGCGACTCCGGCGGTTTGATCGAGACCGAGCAATTCCTGATCAATATCGATCTGGAGGCCGGTCGCATGGCCCGGATGAGCGAGCCGTTCATGGATTCCATGCGCCCCTTCACCACCGAGCACCGCCTGCGCTGGCGGGCCGCGCTGCGCGAGATCATGGAGCCCACCGCCGAACGCACGCCCTACCCCCTGCGCATCACCGATATCGACCGCCACGGCCACGTCAACAATGCCGTGCACTGGGCCGCCGTCGCGGAAGGTATGGCCCTGCACCAGAATTCGAGCACCGCGCCCTATCGCGTCATCCTCGAGCACGCCGGTCCGATCATGTCCGGCGACAAGGTCACCCTGCGCAGCTGGACCGGAGATTCCGGCCTGCACGTGCAACTCGAGGTGGACGGCACGGCCCGCACCCTCGCCCTGATCGAACCGCTGCGCTGACTCACTGCCCGGTCGGGGCGGGGCTCTCGATCAAACTGCCGAGCAGGGCGAGCGAACGCTGATGCGGTGAGCCGGGTTCGGCGTGGTAGGCGATGAGCAGTTGGCCCGGCGCGCCGTTGACGGTGAAGGTCTCGTAGGACAGCGTCAGATCACCGACCAGCGGGTTGCGGAAATGCTTGACGCCCGCGGTCTTGACCCGGACATCGTGGCGCGCCCACAGCTTGCGGAATTCCTCGCTCTTGAGCGACAGTTCGCCGATGAGCTCGATGAAGCGCGGATCGTCCATATCGGCGCTCGCGGTGGCGCGCAGGCTCGCGACCGTATCGGCGGCGATGGTCGGCCAATCCGCGTAGCAGTCCCGGGCTTTGGGGTCGAGGAAAATCATGCGGACCTGGTTGATGCCCGGCTCCATGCCCGAATAGACCGCCGCGGCAAGGGGATTGGCGGCCAGCACATCGAGGTACCGGCCCAGCACCACGGCGGGAGTGTGCGGCCAGGCGTCCAGCAGGCGCAGCAGTCCCGGGGCGACGCGTTCGGTCCGGCGCGGCGGGCTCGCCCGTCGCGCGGGCGGACGGGCCAGATCCCGCAGATGATCGGTGGCCTCCTGATCGAGCGCGAACACCCGCGCCAGCGAATCGATGACCTGCTCGGAGGGATGCCGTTCCCGCCCCTGCTCCAACCGCACGTAGTAGTCGGCGCTCATCCCCGCGAGCAGTGCGACCTCCTCCCGGCGCAGCCCGGCCACCCGGCGCTGCCCGCCGGCGGGCATCCCGAATTCCTCCGGCCGCGTCAATTCCCGGCGCGCCCGCAGGAACATGCCGAGTCGGTTGTCGGAATCCATGTTTCGACGGTACGACACTCACGGCCCGGTTGGGTGGGTGTGGCACTCCCAGGAAGTCCGCGACCTGGTAGAACGTTCCGCGGGATCGGATTGTGGGAGCCATGACAAACGAACTCACCGGCCGCGTGGCCGTCATCACCGGAGCTTCCAGCGGGATCGGCGCGGCCACCGCGCGCACGCTCGCTCGGGAAGGCGCGCGGGTCGCGCTGCTGGGCCGCCGTAAGGACCGCCTCGAGGAACTGGCCGCCGAGATCGGCGCGAACGCCCTCGCGGTCACCGTTGATGTCGCCGATCAGCAGTCGCTGCGCGATGCCGCCGCCACCGTCCATGCCGCGTTCGGCACCGTGGACCTGGTGGTGGCCAATGCGGGCGTCATGCTCGCGGGCCCCTTCGAATCCGCGCTCACTGATGAGTGGGATCAGATGGTGAACACCAACATCACCGGATTGCTCTACACCGCACGGGTTTTCGTGGACGATCTGCTCGCCTCGGCGGACGGCCGGGCGGATCTGGTGCTGGTCGGGTCGGTCGGCGGTCACCTGATCTTCCACAACTACTCGGTCTACACCGCCTCCAAGGCCGCGGTGGCTCACCTCACCCGCAACCTGCGCGCCGAGTTCGGCCCCCGCGGCATCCGCGTCAAGAACATCGAACCGGGTTTCGTGAACACCGAACTCGGCGGGGGCATGCGGGACGACGCCCGTCGCGCGGAACTGGAGGAGTGGCGCACCGGGTTCACCATCCTGCGCCCGGACGATATCGCCGATGCCATCGCCTACGCGGTCGGCGCACCCCGCCACGTCAATGTCGCCGAACTGATCGTCGTCCCCACCGCGCAGGGCTGAGTCGTCAGGCCGGGGCCGTCACCGTCGGACCGCAGCGGCGAAGTAGCCGCCGCCTCCGATGACGGCCAGCGCCCAGTATAGGTTCGCTCCGTCGAAAAAGAGTGCGGCCGAGGACATTACGGCCAGCCACGCGCCGAGCGTGTACTGCGTGACATCACGGTGGGCGGCCCCGCTCGCGAGGTGGATCATGCCGACGACGAGGCCGGATGCGGTGGGCCACAACAGGGTTTGCACCAGGGGCTCGTTCAGGGCGGAGCTCAGCGCGGTGATGAGCAGGGACAGCGCGCCGAAGCCGACGAGCCACGCGGCGGCGAGCATGACGCCCGCGGTCCCCGCACGATCGCGTGCGCCGCGCTGTGCCCGCAGGGCGGTGACGCCGGTGATGATCAGTGCGATCAGCAGTCCGCCGAACAGGAGAACTCCCGCCACGGGGATCGGCAGGCGGGGATCCTCGCCGTGGCTGAGCGCGAAAGCGCCGTATCCGAGCAACCAGGCGAGCCCGAAACTCAGATACGACGCGCGATTGTCCGGGACGGCGTTCGGGGCGGGCGAGGTGAGTGGGGTGGACTGGGTCATGGTGGGTCCTCCTGTGCGATAGGAAAAGTAGAACCCGGGCCCACCATGACATGCCATGAGCGAGCGTCTCGCACTCATAAGCCAGTGTCTCGGCACGCCGCTCGAACGCAGCGGTTGCCCGCTCAGCAGGCCGTGAAGTACTTCTTCAGGGTGTCCGGGGCTCCATCGGATTTCGCCGTGGACCAGCACACGTCGTGCGGGAAGCGAACGTAGTCCCGCCACGGGCCCACGATCGTGCGGGCGACGACGCGCTGGCTGTCACCGGGCACATCCCAGGAGACCACCGCCCACAGTTCCTCGCACACACTGACCTGTGTGGTCGCGGACCGCAGCTCCTGACCGACGTTCAGATCGTGAACGAAAGTCTGTGCCGCACAGGTCGGTACGGGCGCCGGATCCTGGAACCGCAACTGCCCGTTCACCGTCTGCCCCGCCGACTCCACGAACAGGGTGTGCATACCCTCCGGCACCGGGTTGGTCCCGCTCGGCGCCACCATCCCGAACCGGTAGCACCCCACCGGCATATCTGTGAACACCGCCTGCCCGGCCAAATCGGTGACCCCGTCCCAGCTCCCCACCTCGGACGCACCCTCGGACAGATTCCGCGTGCCTGGGTCACACGGCTCATAGCGCCGAATACTCACCGGCACATAGGGAATCGCCGTCCCCCGGGGCGTCGCCGTCTGCAACGCCACGGTCCCGGTCTTCGTCGTGACGGGCTGCGCCCGCGGCGTGGTCTCCACCTTCGGCGCACCCGCAACCGGTGAATCCACCTGCGTCCCAGCCTGATCCGGCGAACACCCCGCGATGGCCACCACCATCCCGATCGTCAGCACTGCCTGAACGATTCCAACCCTGCGGATTCTCATACTCATGACATCGCGACGCCTCGATCTTGATTACCCCGGCCCATGCCCCAAAAACCGGGGGCGCCACACCTCGGACAGCGTCGCGACAATTCCACGAATCGGTTCAGGCGGCGGTGTGGGTGAGCTGGTTGCTCCACACCGCCAGCCGGGTGCGGGCCCGCGAACTGCCCACCAGCGCTGCGGCTTTCGCGGGTTCGCTGCCCTCGTAATAGCCGCCGTTCCGGACCGGTGTGCCGGGCGCGGACAGATCGACCAGCAGGTCGGCGGCATGGTCGAGGGGTGCGGCGCGGTGGCTGCGCAGCTGTGGCAGGTCGATTTCGAAGTCGGCGGGGTGCACGCTGACCGAGGTCAGTTCGCCGGGACCGGATTCGGCCAGGGAACGGCTGAACATGGTCAGCGCCAGCTTGGACTGGGCGTAGATCGCGAACGGGGTGTAGATGCCCCGGTTGCGATCCAGATCGGAGTAGTCGATGTTCCCGGCGGCGTGCAGTTTCGAGGTGACGGTGACGACCCGGCCGTGGGCCGCGGCGAGCGCGGGAATCAGCGCCATGGTCAGCCGCTGCGGGGCGAGATAGTTGACCTGGAAGGTCAATTCGTGCCCGTCCTCGGTGTGGGTGCGCGCGTGCGGGGCCGCGATCGACGCGATATTGATCAGCGCGTCCAGGCGGGTGAGGTCCGCGGCCAGAGTCCGGCCGAGTTCGTCGACCTCGGCCAACCGCGTGAAATCGGCCTGCACCAGGCGAACCCGGCCGGGTTCGGCGGTAGCCCGCAGGCGCTCGGCGGTCTCGTCGGCAGCGTTCTTGTCCAGGATGTGTGCGATGACGGTGTCGCCATCGGCGATCACCCGCTGCGCCGTCGCGAAGCCGAGCCGGGTGTCGGCTCCGGTCACGAGGACGGTACGGGTGCTGGACTGGGTTGCGGACATAGCTCTCCGATCAAGGGAGGAGTGGCCCCGTGCGCGAGCACGAGAACACAGGTGAAATATGCGATATCAATCGCGGGAGGGTGGAACGCCGCTCGACAGGCGGCACCGCACACGCAGAACCGTTGCGCGGCAGGGGATATGACCGATCGGTTCTACGCCCGACTCGGCGGCTCGTCCTCGCTCTGGAAGCCGAAGAGCTCCAGTGTGGACGGCATCTGCTCGAATCGGAACCGGGCAACGTCGGCAGCGACGCGCAGGGCGCGGCGAGGGCAGACGGTTGCGGTCACACTGTGATCCGACCCCACCCCGCACCCCGGGGCAAGATTCCTGACGATAAATTAACGGTCCGTCGCATCGGCCTTTACGGCACAACAACTTTCGTGGTGATTCGCCGATTGCGGCCCGCGTCGCTATTCGCGAACGCAGATTGACATTGCCGGAATCCGGGCTCCATTATTGGCGGCGGCAAACATCCCGCAGTGTGCGGGGTCCACTCGTCTCGCACGAAATGTTGTGCGCAAAAGCCGGATTCGATCCGCGCTGCGATGCGCACGATTCTGCAGCCCTTGAAGAAAGAACCCTGATGAAGTTCCGTTCCATTGTCGCGACCGCTGTCATTTCCGCCGCCGCGCTGTCGTTCACCTGTGTCTCGGCGAATGTGGCCGGTGCGCAGCCCGACGTCTCGGGCAATAGCTCGGTTACCGCCCCCGTCTCGTCCGGTGTCGATTACCGGGCGAGCCTGGTGGACCATTCCGTCGTCCTGTCCACCACCGCGGGATCGCTTGCGGCCAAGGATGATCGGTTCCAGATCATCGACGCCGCCGGCAACACCGTCGCCTCGCTGCCGCTGAGCTACCAGCGCGACGGCCTGGTCTTCTCGATCGCCGCCGAGATCCACGGCAACACCGCCACCCTGACCCCGGGCACCGACCCGGCCGTCGCCACCCCCGTCCCCGCGGGCACCCCGGTCCTGAAGGACATCGACGCCACCGCCAACCCCAACTTCAACCAGGCCCTGAGCAACCTCACCAACGAGGTCTCGGTCGGCGTCGCCGTCGGCAGCCTGATCGGCACCGCCATCGGCGCCGGAATCGGTTGCATCGCAGGCGGTGTCGTCGCCGGCGCCGCAGGCGCCGCCATCACCATCGGCACCCTGGCCGTCCCCGCCGCCCTCGGCGGCTGCCTGGTCACCGGCGCCGCCCTCGGCGCGATCGGCGCGGTAGCGGGCACGATCCTCGTCGGCGGCCCGGTCGCGACCATCGCCCTGTTCCAATTCGCCACCGAACTGGCCACCCCGCCGGCCCCCGCCAACTGATCAACCGGCGCTCTCGCGCCGACGACGCTCGAGAGCGGCCCGGATCAGCGTCCGGGCCGCTTCTCCCGTTACGGACTGAGCGGCAAGCACCTCGAATGCGCGGGTGTAGACAGCTATTTCCCTCGGCTGGGTAATGGTCAGAGCTGCCGAAATCCCCTCCACCATCACCACTCGACTGTCGTATATGACGAAGTTCGTTGCGGAGACCCGGTAGTGGGACATCACGGGGATGATTCCCAGCAGGACCCGCGGCAGGGATAGGGCGGTCATCAATCGGTCGAGCTGGCCGAACATGACATTGTCGTCGCCTGCCGTTGTATACAGGGCGGGTTCGCCGATGAGGTAGTGGACACGACGGTCGCCGCGATACAGATATTGCTGCTGCCGGTTCATCCGTGCGGCTACCGCGTCGTCGATATCGCGGGGAGCCCGGTTGAATTCGGCCACCTGCTGGAAGATCGCCGCAGCGTATTCGGGTGTATGCAGCAGCCCGGGAATCAGCGTGGGATCGTAGCCCCGGATGAGTTTCGTCTCGGCTTCGATCGTCTGGATCTTCTGCTGTTCCCGCCGAATTCCCGCCTGCAGAGTCCGGCGCCAGTCCAGGTACGCCGCATCGACATTCCGCAGCGCGGCGACGAGATCCGAGACGCGATCGAGCGCGCCGGTGCGGTCACACCAGATTCTGACATCGTCCTCGGACGGCGTCTGTCTGCCGTACTCGATCTTCGAAACCTTCGAGGGATGCCAGCCCGCGCTCTCGGCGAGCCGGCGTCCGCTCAGGCCCGCGTCGCGGCGAAGGTCCCTGAGCTGCTGCCCGAGCGCCTGGCGCGCCTTGTGGACCGTGGTCACGTCGCGACGGTAGCCCGGATGTACTCGGAATGCGGAACAGCGCTGCCCCACAGTGCTTCTCGTACCGAGGTGGCACGGCGAACGAGCGCCGGATCAGTCGTCACAGCCGCGCCGGCGGCTCGGCCGTTCGAGTCGAAAAGCGTGAAGGCAACCGTGCTTTCATCGAACAACCAGTAGTCGTCGCGCGGGACATCCTGTGCCGCACTCGCGCGTGGCAGATATCGGATATCCTCGCCCGCTTCGATATTCGACGGCGCCACCGCCAGCCCCCACCGGGTGTAATCGGCATGCGGCACGGCCACGACTCGCAGCCGAGTGAAGGCCACGCCGCGCTTGGTCTGGGCCCGCACGATGTCCAACCATTCGCGGAGCCAGCCGTAATCGTCCGGCTGACCGGTGAGGAACCGGTGGAACGGTTCCGACTCCTCCGGAGTGCTGTAGCTGTCCTGGACCTCGATATGGAAAGCGCTGCGCTGACAGGTGCGGAACAAATCGGTGAAATCCCTACCGGACAGGTGGAGCATCGCGGCGCACCTCCCGGCCCCGGGCGACCTCGACGCAGGTCTCGTGATCGGGTAAGTCCATCTGCCGCAAGGCTTCCGGGTCAGTGACCGGGCTCCCCGCGAGTGTGAAGGTGCCGACCCCGGTGTCGTGCAGGAGTGCTCCCAAGCAGCTTCCGGGCTCCAGATAACCGAGCAGTGGATGCGGAATCTCGATGAGTTCGGGATGCTCGGGGATTCGCCAGCCCTGAACGACGTAGGTGTTGCGGTCGGTTGCGTACAGGGTCGGGGAATGGGCTCCCTGAGTGTTCTTTCCGAGGAATCGCAAGCGCATGGCCCTGCCTCCGGTGAGAGTGTCCGAACATCCAGTATGGCGAGAAATATCGCGCACGAGGGCTGGATTTTCGAGCAATCTGAAGCAACTTCATCGCGTCGGATCGGGGTCGATTCGTAGCGTCGAGTTCAGGCGTTCGGGCTGCCGACGCGGTCGGCCAAGGACTAGGGGCTGAGATGAACTGGCGCAAAAGGATTTACAGCTTTCCCGGCGGCATTCTGGAGACCAACTCGGACGACGGCGACAGCGGTGGGGTGTATCTGGAGTCGTTTCGGTCGGCGGATCCCGCTGTCGATGGATCGCGGCTGGGGGTGATTCGCTGGAGGCCAACGTGTTTGGGGTATCTGCGGACCGATGTGTCGAGGTCGGCGATGCGGTGGGATCAGAGTGAGGTGCGTAGGGTTGCCGAGCAGTTGGGGTATGACTTCGCCGACTTCGTCATCTATGACCCGAAGTTCGGGCGGCCGCCGCTGGCGCGGCTGAAGGCGCAGGCCACGCGGCTGGAGGCCGAGGCTGTCATTGTTCCCAGTGCTCTGCACTTCGACGGTGGGCGGATTCCGATGGTCCTGGCCGCCCGGATCGATGTGATCACGGTGAATTCTGAGCTCTGAGGTACTCCTCGTACTCCTTCTCCCATTTCGCCGCTGCCGCAGCGGTTTCCGGGTCGGGGTGGTATTCGGCGGCGCGGAGGACCCATTCCAGGCGGAGTTCGGGGATGGTTACCTGGAGTTCGTCGTATTTCCAGACGCGGCGGCCGGACCAGTCCATGGTGGAGGGCTCGTCGGCGGAGCCCATGGTGTAGGCGAGGTAGTCGTTCCAGACCGCGTAGGAGGTGGGGAGGGTGAGGGCGTCGGGGACGTCGAGGGTGAGCAGCCAGCGGCCGTGGATCCAGTCGGGGTAGCCGAGCAGGGAGGTGGCCGTCTGGTTGAAGGGGCTGTAGACGGTCCAGCACCAGACCGGGGGTGCGTCGTGGCAGGCGATGCCGCGGCGTTCCATTTCGGCGACCATGTCCGCGAAGGCGGGTTTCCAGTTGACGATGACCAGGGACCAGTCGGCGCGGTAGACGCCTGTGGCGCGGAGGGTTCGTACCACCTCGGGGGCTTGCAGGGTCCATAGTCGCACCGGTGCATGATCTTTCGGATGGGCGGCCACAGGCAACGGGTTTTCGGCGACACGCCTGAAATGCGCAGGTCAGAGGTGTTGAGTCCGGGTGCGCATAGAGTCGATTCGCCACATACCTATCGGTCATGAGGGGCAGGCGGATGCGGATCTCGGCGATGGTCAGGTTGGGGATCGGGGCTTCGGTGGTGCTGTCGGCGGCCGGTGCCCCGACGGCGGCGGCCGCGCCCGGCGAGATCGCGCTGCCGGATCTGCTCGTCGAGGCGGTGGCCCGGGACCTGGAACTGGATGCGGGCGGATACCTGGCACGCGCCGATCTGGCGCAGCGGCTGGCCGACTTCGAGACGACGGCCCGGTTGACCTATCCCGATGTCTTCGCCGGCGTCCGGATGGACGGCGGGCAAGCCATCGTGGCGCTGGCCGCCGGGATGAACCGGGATCATGCGCGAAAAGCGGTGGGGGAGCAGGGATTCACCGTCGAAGAGGTCACCTGGAGCGCGGCGGCGCTGCTCGACCGGCGGCGCGCGGTCGCACAGTGGATCACCGCGCAGCCCGCACAGGTCACCGCGCACGTCGTCGGAGACAGCATCGACATCGCGGGCAATACCGTCGTGCTGCGCACCACCGGTGAGGTGCGGCTACCGGCCGAACTCGGCCCGGTACGGGTGGAGACCGCGCCCGCGCCCCGAGGTGAGCTCGGCGTGGGAACCCCCGCACAGCAACCGATTTCGGCCCAGGTGGCCGGTGCGGAGCTGACCGGCGGCAGCCCCATCTCCATCCCCTACGACCAGCACCTGGAGGCCCGCTGCTCGCTGGCTTTCCACGGCTCCGACGGCGCGGGCAACACCGTCACCCTGACCGCCGGTCATTGCGCCCCGGACTCCTTCGATCCGGCCACCGTCGACGCCAACCCCGTGCGCGTCCATGAACTGACCGCCACCGGTGCGGGCGCGGCCGTCGGCCGATTCACCGTGGTGAACAACGACCTGCGCGATTTCGCGATCATCCGCATCGACGACGCGCACGCCGCACGTTTCCAGAACAACCGCGTCTCCACGGCGCAGACCCCGGATTCGCCCGCGCCCGGCACCCCCGCCGAATCGGGTCCGCTGCCCACCGGCAGCCAGGACGGCACCGAGCGCGTCTCCGACAATGCCCAAGCACAGCCGATCCGGCCCGCCGCCGCATCCGACCCCGTCCTCATCGACGGCGTGGCCGCCCCGGTGGTCGGTGCGCCCGTCTGCAAATCGGGCGCCATCACCGGCTTCACCTGCGGCACCATCACCGAGGTCGACCAGACCTACTACTCCCGCAAGAGCGACAACCCCGGCGACCTGAAACGCCTGGAAGGCTTCTTCGGCTTCGACACCTGCGGTATCCACGGCGACAGCGGCGGTTCCGTCATCACGGGCACCAAGGCGCTGGGCATCGTCAGCGGCAGCGGCAATGCCGACCGCTGCGAGCCCCGGGCCGGATTGACCGCCCAGCCGATCGACACCGTGATCGCCGAGAACCCCGGCCTGCAGCTCCGCACGAGTTAGCGCCCACCCGCCGACGAGCAAGCCGGGCTGTTCCGTCGTTGGCGACTCCCGCGCCGGGCGTCTGCCGCCACCCCCTATTCGGCCACGGTGAAAACGGTGTGTGCTGCTCGGCGGACGTCGATTTCGGGATGGCCGCGCAGGACGCCCAGCATGTCGGCCCAGGGCTCGGTCCAGCCGAATTTCCTGCCGGACAGGTTGATCACGGTCAATGCGGCCAGTGCGGTGGATATGTCCGCGCTCGTGTAGAGCCTGCTGGCGATGTGCGTCCACGCCTGTGCCGGGTGCTTGCCGATATCGGACATGATCCGGGCACCGATGCGCGCGGAGGGAGTGCCGATGAGCCCGCAGGATGCGTACGGGGCGAGGGATTCGATTGCCGCGACCGTGGTTTCGGGCTCGGTCCAGCGCAGCCCGGCCACCGTGAGTTCGATGACCTGCTTGTGCCACAGCGGATCATCGGCGAGCAGCGCGATGATCGGCGCGGCGACCGGCCGGGCGCTGTCCCGGTCGCGCAGGATCGGCCCAAGATCCGCCAGCAGGGTGGAAAGCCGTTGCTGCGCAGGCAGATCCCGGTCGGGAATGGTATCGCCGGCCCGGAGCAGCCGGGTGACGGCGATGGTCAGCGGGGCGGCATCGCCGGTCGCGGCCACCGTATCGAGCAGGGTGCGGGCGGCGGACCGCCACAGGCCGACGTCGGTGAGGTCGGTCAGCCGGTCCACCAGCGCGTCGACCGTCTCCGGCGGAGCCCAGCGCCGCCAGCGGGGCAGGGCGTTCAGGGCCTGGTTCGCCAGCCGATGGTCGGATCCGGCGGCAAGATCCCGGAGAAACGACGCGAAGCGACGGCGCTGCGGGGCGGGCAGCAGCCACGGCTGGATATCGAGGATGGCTCCGGCGACATCCGGATCGGCCGCCGCGTCGGCGAGCAGCTCCCAGGCCTCCTCGTGGTCGAGCAGGAATCGGGTCGAGAAGACGGCCGCGCGGCGGATATCGCGATGCAGGTCCGGACGACTCCACAGGGCGCGGATGATCGGGATGGCGTCGGGCGCGTGCAGCGCCGCCAGCAGCCGTACCCCCTCCTTCGCGGAGGTGATCTTGGGGGAGTTCAGCAGGGGCGCAAGGGCTTCGCTGAGCCTCGCCGGAGGGATCGACCGGGCGCAGGAGGCCATACCGCTCACCGCCACCCGGGCGCTGTCGGCGGCGACGTACTCGGACAGCACGGCCATCGCCCGCGCCGGCTCGTCGCTGCCGCCCAGGGCGGTGAGCGCGGCTTCGGCCACCGTGAGGTCCGCGGACCGCAGATAGGGCAGCAACTGGTCGAAACTGCCCGGGAGTGAACCCAATTGGCGAACCGCACCGGCACGCTCGCCGACCGAGGCCCGAGCGGACCCCGCGTACGTGCCGAGCAGCCGGGTGTAATGCCCGAGGTGCTGCGGCGTCCACCGCGAGTATCCGGTGTGGAACATCGGAACGAAGCGGATCTTCTTGGACAGGAACCGGCCCGAGGTCGATGCACTCCACAGCAGGTCGAGCAGGTCGGTGCGCCGCCGGGCGATGATCGCCTGTACTTCGGGCAGCGCCACCAGGGAACGGTCGTGCCGCAGGAGCTGGTCGAGATGCGCGTCGCGGCTGACCGGGTTCGCCAGCGCGAGCCGCACCGCGCGCCGGACCGTCGAATCGCTGTGCGCGGCGCAGGCCCGCACCAGCAGCCGCTGCAGCTCGGGGATGTCGTAGGCGCGCCGATCCAATCCGTGGGCGAGTTCGAGCGCCAGATCCCACTCGTCCCGGGCGGCATCGGCATCCAGACGCGGACGCAGCGCGGTGAACAACCGCTGTTCGGCGCCGCGCGGCAGATTGTGGTGCAGTCCGGAGAGATTCAGCGTCCGCTTGTGCTCGGCCAGCCGCGCGGTGAGACGCAAGGCCGTCTCGGGAAACGCCGTCTCACCGAGCTGTGCGCCTCGGATGAACAGCAGGCGGGTGAGATCACCGACGGTGGCCGAGGTCTGATACGAGCAGTCCCGGGCCTGCAGCGCGTCCATCGCGAGCGTTTCGAGGGCGGGCAGATGGGATACGACCAGCAGCGACACCGGAATCCGTGTCACCGCATGTAAAGCGGTGCGGCGCACGGGATCCTGCTCATTACGCAGTCTGCGCAGCAGTTCCAGCAGCTCGCCCACCACCTCGGGCGAGCGGTCGGACGCCGGATCGCTTCGGCGAGAACCGGTTTCGCCTCGTCCCAGGGCAGCCGCGCGGTGAGTCGCTCGGCCTTCTCGGGCACCTCCGCGCCACCCGGCCGGGTCAGGAGTTCCCGTGCGATGGCGGCTCTGTCATGTCGGGGCAGCCGGTCGAGCGAGTACACGTCGACCTCGCCCGGAGCGATTCCGGGCCGGGTCAGCGCCGGTCCCGCGATGGCCGTGCGCCGGTGCGGCGGAATCACGCGCAGGAACCGGTACTGCTGGTGAGCGGGGTACGCGGTGTAGAACTCCCGCAGCTGATCGTCGGGCAGCGTGAGCATGGACTTCCACAGCCCCGTGCCGGCGAGGCCGCGGCCGTTGCCACTCGGATGCCGGATCAGCGTGTACACGGCCCCGGCATCGTGCCGGGCCAGCATGCCCGCCACGCGGTTCAGCGAGTCGATCCGCTGATACTCGACTGCGCGGGCGGCTGCCGCCAACAGGCGTGCGGGCGAATACTCCGCTGCCGCAGTCACATTCGAGGTAAGCCACCACCACAGTTCGTTCCAGTCGTCCCGGCCCGCGGTCTCCGCGCGCCGCTCGACGAGGTCGAACAGCACACCGATGTGCCGGCGGCCCATCGTCACCCAGTTCGGCACCGCGTAGGCGAGCCCGGGCAGTTGTTCGGCCACTACGGCGCTGGAGCAGAACGGCAGGACATGCGCGGCCGCGTCGTTCCCGAAGGCGGCCCGCATCGGCTCCAGCATCGCATCGGCCAGCCGCTCCGGGTTGCCGGCGCTCAGCGCCCGGAACACCCGTTTGCGCGAGCGGTCCGGCAGTCCGGGCACCCGCGGCACGATCACCTCGGGCTCGACGCCCATCCGGATCAGCGCGGTCAGCGACCGCCCGGCACACTCGACATCCATCGAATCCAGGTGCGCCACAAGATGAGCCCGCGCTCCCGCGACAGCGGCCATGTGCACCGCGGTCATCCGCTCGTACCGCCCACCGGCGAACAACTCGTCCAGCAGCGCGTCCAGCTCGGTGGTCCCCGCCAGCCGCCGCGCCTCGCGCGCGATCCGCCCGAGCCGCTCCGGCACCGGCAGATCCGCGACTTCCGACAGCAGCCTGCTCCCCATTCCAGTCACCTCGGCCACGCTAGCGGGCCGATCACGACGCGGCACCCGTATATCCACCGGTCCCGATTTTCTCGAGTGCGTTTGCGGATCATTAACGCCCCACACCCGGTTCCTGACGGTTTCACCGATACGCCGGGCGTTTGCTGTAAGTGCTCCGTCAAGGCAAGGGGCTGGGACGCTAAGAAGGCGTAAAGGACCTCGCTTCAGGGCAGATCGGGCGTTTGACTCACTCCGGCGCGTCCCCGGGATGCGCCTTGTAGAGAGAGGTAACCAACTCATGTCCGTCGTGGTGTTCACGGTGCTGACGGTGGCGCTCTTCGCCCTGCTCGGCCTGATCCAACGCGGGGTTGAACGGCTGTGATTCAAAACGTCATCGGTTTGGTTCTGGCCGTCGGCATCGCCGTCTATCTGATCGCGGCGCTGCTGTTTCCGGAGAGGTTCTAGGTGGACACGACTACCGCGGGGATCGTTTTCGTCGTATCCCTGATCGTCGCGCTTGCCCTTGTTCATGTGCCGCTGGGCGACTACATGTACCGGGTTTACAGCAGCGACAAGCATTCCCGAGCGGAAAAGCTCATCTATCGGCTCATCGGCGTGAAGCCGGGTGTGGAGCACACCTGGCCGGTGTACGCCCGCAGCGTGCTCGCCTTCTCGGCTGTCAGCATTCTGTTCCTGTTCTTCTTTCAGCTACTGCAGGGCAAGCTGCCGCTGCATCTGAACGACCCGGCGACAGAGCTCACGCCGGCGCTGGCCTGGAACACCGCCGTCAGCTTCGTCACGAATACCAACTGGCAGAACTACTCCGGTGAATCCACCCTGGGACACCTGGTGCAGATGGCCGGTCTGGCGGTGCAGAACTTCGTGTCGGCGGCGGTCGGCATGGCCGTGGCGGTCGCGCTGGTGCGCGGTTTCGCCCGCAGGCACACGAACGAACTCGGCAACTTCTGGGTGGATCTGGTGAGGGGAACCATCCGCATCCTGCTGCCGGTCGCGTTCGTCTTCGCCATCGTGCTCGTCGCGGGCGGCGTGATCCAGAACTTCCAGCTGCACGACCAGGTGGCGCAGACCATTGCCGGTGGCTCACAGACCATCACCGGTGGTCCGATCGCCAGCCAGGAGGTCATCAAGGAGCTCGGCACCAACGGCGGCGGCTTCTACAACGCCAACTCGGCGCATCCGTTCGAGAACGCCACCACGTGGACGAACTGGATCGAGATCTTCCTGATCCTGGTCATCTCCTTTTCGCTGCCGCGCACCTTCGGGCGCATGGTCGGCAGCAAGAAGCAGGGCGTCGCCATCGTCTCGGTGATGGGCCTGATCGCCCTGGGCAGCGTCTTCCTGACGAACCTCTTCCAGCTGCAGCACCACGGCACCGTCCCGACCGCGCTCGGCGCGTCCCTGGAGGGCGTGGAAACCCGTTTCGGCGTGTCGAATTCGGCGACCTTCGCCGCCTCGACCACGCTCACCTCGACCGGTGCGGTGGACTCGTTCCACGACTCGTACACCAGCCTCGGCGGGCTCATGACCATGTTCAACATGCAGCTCGGTGAGGTCGCGCCCGGCGGTGTCGGCTCCGGTCTCTACGGCATGCTGATCCTCGCGGTCATCACGGTGTTCGTCGCGGGCCTCATGGTCGGGCGCACCCCGGAATACCTGGGCAAGAAGATCACGCCCAGGGAGATCAAGCTGGCCGCGGCCTACTTCCTGGTCAGCCCGATGCTGGTGCTCATCGGCACCGCCATCGCCATGGCCATGCCGGGGCAGCGCGCGAGCATGCTGAACTCGGGGCCGCACGGTCTGTCGGAAGTGCTGTACGCCTTCACCTCCGCGTCCAACAACAACGGTTCGGCCTTCGCCGGGCTCACCGGCAATACCGAGTGGTACAACACCGCGCTCGGCCTGGCCATGCTGTTCGGTCGCTTCCTGCCCATCATCTTCGTTCTCGCACTGGCCGGTTCGCTGGCACAGCAGGGCACGACCCCCGAATCCATCGGCACGCTGCCGACCCATCGCCCGCAGTTCGTCGGCATGGTGGTCGGCGTGACGGTGATCCTGGTCGCCCTGACCTTCCTGCCCGCGCTGGCGCTCGGGCCGCTCGCCGAAGGAATCCACTGACATGTCTGCACCCACCATCGAACCCGCGGCGCAGCAGGAGAAGCCGTCGCCCAAGGGTCGGGTCTCCAGCGGACTGTTCGACCCGACAATGCTCGTGAAGTCGTTGCCGGACGCCTTCGCCAAGCTCGACCCGCGCACACTGTGGCGCAACCCCGTCATGCTGATCGTGGAGATCGGCGCGCTGTGGGCGACCGTCCTCGCGGTGGCCGACCCCAGCTTCTTCGGCTGGGCGATCGTCGTATGGCTGTGGGCCACCGTACTTTTCGCCAACCTGGCCGAGGCGGTCGCCGAGGGCCGCGGCAAGGCGCAGGCCGATACGCTGCGGAAGGCCAAGACCGACACCATCGCTCGCCGGCTGGCCGACTGGTCGCCCGGTGCGCGGGTGGTCGAGGAGCGCGTCGCCGCTCCCGAACTCCAGCGCGGCGACTTCGTCGTGGTCGAGGCCGGACAGGTCATCCCGGGTGACGGCGATGTCGTGGAAGGCATTGCCTCCGTGGACGAATCGGCCATCACCGGTGAATCCGCGCCGGTGATCCGGGAATCCGGCGGCGACCGTTCCGCGGTCACCGGCGGCACCACGGTGCTGTCCGACCGCATCGTCGTCAAGATCACGCAGGAGCCGGGCGGCTCGTTCATCGACAAGATGATCGCGCTCGTCGAGGGCGCGTCGCGGCAGAAGACGCCGAACGAGATCGCGCTGAACATCCTGCTGGCCTCGCTCACCATCATCTTCGTGGGCGCGGTGACCACGCTGCAGCCGCTGGCCATCTTCTCCAAGGCCAACAATCCCGGTGTGCCGGACAGCCTTTCGCTCACCGGTGACGGCATCAGCGGCATCGTGCTGGTCTCGCTGCTGGTCTGCCTCATCCCGACCACCATCGGCGCACTGCTCTCGGCCATCGGCATCGCGGGCATGGACCGGCTGGTGCAGCGCAATGTGCTGGCCATGTCCGGGCGCGCCGTGGAGGCCGCGGGCGATGTGAACACGCTGCTGCTGGACAAGACCGGCACCATCACCCTGGGCAACCGCCAGGCCGCGGACTTCGTACCGATGCCGGGCATCACCTCCGACGAGATCGCCGACGCCGCACAGCTTTCCAGCCTCGCGGACGAGACACCCGAGGGCCGCTCCATCGTGGTGTACGCCAAGACCGCGTACAACAAGCGCGAGCGCGTCCCCGGTGAGCTGGTCGGCGCGACCTGGGTGGAATTCACCGCCCAGACCCGCATGTCGGGCGTGGACCTGGTCGACGGGCATCAACTGCGCAAGGGTGCGGCCAGCGCCGTCACCGAATGGGTGCGCGCGCAGGGCGGTGAGATCCCGGCCGAGGTCGGCGACGCCGTCGACGGCATCTCGGCCTCCGGCGGCACGCCGCTGGTGGTCGCGGAGGTCAAGAAGGGCCAAGCCCGCCTGCTCGGCGTCATCCACCTCAAGGACGTCGTGAAGGAGGGCATGCGGGAGCGTTTCGACGAGATGCGCCGCATGGGCATCCGCACCGTCATGATCACCGGCGACAATCCGTTGACCGCCAAGGCGATCGCCGATGAGGCGGGCGTCGACGACTTCCTCGCGGAGGCCACTCCGGAGGACAAGCTGGCGCTCATCAAGAAGGAGCAGGACGGTGGCCGCCTGGTCGCCATGACCGGTGACGGCACCAACGACGCGCCCGCGCTCGCGCAGGCCGACGTCGGCGTGGCCATGAACACCGGCACGTCGGCCGCGAAAGAGGCCGGCAATATGGTCGACCTCGACTCCGATCCGACCAAGCTCATCGAGATCGTCGAGATCGGCAAGCAGCTGCTCATCACGCGCGGTTCGCTGACCACGTTCTCCATCGCCAACGACATCGCCAAGTACTTCGCGATCATTCCCGCGCTGTTCGTGGCCCTGTTCCCGGCGATGGACAAGCTCAACATCATGCGCCTGGCCAGCCCGCAATCCGCGATCCTGTCCGCGGTGATCTTCAACGCGCTCGTCATCGTGGCGCTGATCCCGCTGGCGCTGCGCGGTGTGCGCTACACCCCGGCCGCGGCCTCGAAACTGTTGTCGCGCAACCTCGCCCTTTACGGCGTGGGCGGCATCATCGCCCCGTTCATCGGCATCAAGCTGATCGACCTCGTCGTCCAATTCCTCCCTGGGATGTCCTGATATGCGCATGTCAACCTGGATTCGGCAACATGTGGCCGCCCTGCGCGCGCTCCTGGTGCTCACGGTCATCACCGGAATCATCTATCCCCTGGCGGTTTTCGTCGTCGCCCAGCTGCCCGGGCTGAAGGACAACGCCGACGGGTCGCTCATCGAGCGCGATGGAAAGGTGGTGGGCTCGAGCCTGCTCGGGCAGGCGTTCACCGACGCCGACGGGAACGCGCTGGCGCAGTACTTCCAGTCCCGCCCGTCCGCGGCCGGTGACGGCTACGACCCGCTGTCCAGCGGTGCGAGCAACCGCGGCCCGGAGGACATCGTGGACACCGATCCCGAGAACCCGAGCCTGCTCACCACCATCTGCACCCGCAGTAAAGAGATCGGCGAGCGTGAGGGCGTGGACGGCAGCCGGCCGTTCTGCACCCCCGGCGGCGTCGGCGCGGTCCTCTCCGTCATCGGCACGCGCGGCGTGGACGGCGAGATCGACGCGCCCGTCAAGGTGCTCAGCGTGAACGAGCCCTGCTCGGTCACCAGCACGCCGTTCCTGGCCGAGTACAAGGGCGTGAAGGTGCAATGCCTCGCCGACGGTGAGGATTTCAGCACCGGTCGCATCATTCCGATCCGCGGCGACGCGCCGGAGCAGCCCGCTGTGCCCGCGAACGCCGTCACCGCCAGCGGTTCCGGCCTGGACCCGCACATCTCCCCGGAGTACGCGACGCTCCAAATCGCGCGAGTCGCCAAGGCTCGCAACATCTCCGAGGAGCAGGTGCGCGCCCTGGTGGACGAGCACACCGACGGCCGCACCCTCGGCTTCCTCGGTGAGCCCCGGGTCAATGTGCTGGAGCTGAACCTCGATCTGGACGGGAAGTACCCCTTCCCGGGCTGAGACCGGATATCGAAGCGCCGCAGTCGTTCTCGCTTTCGAGAACGGCTGCGGCCTTTGTCTGTTCTGGAATCGCGCGCGCCGGCTCTAACCGGTCGGCGCGCACGAATTCGAGGTACGGATCTCCGCGCACGGGATGGCGCTGTATTCCCGCAGGATGTCCGAACCCCGGCCGCCGGTGAGGAAGCGCAGGAACGAGGCGGCCAGGCCGTCGTCGGCGGGAGTGCCGTAGCTGTAGGCGTATTCGACGCTCCACAGGGGATAGATCCCGGACTTGACCTGGTCGGGGTCGGGTCGATGCCGGTCGACGCCGACGAGCCGCACGCCGGACGCCTTCGTGGCGTCGTAGTAGACGCTGTAACCGATGGCGCCCGGTGTGTTCGCGACCGTGTCCAGCATGTCCCTGGTGGAATCGGCCTCGCAGAACGCGGGGCCCGGGGTGGCCGGGGTGACGGCGTAGCAGACCGTCGGCCGCGGGGCCTGCTGCGGGCCGTCGCCCAGCAGTCGCTGATGCAGCATCTCCCGGGTGCCGGAGTTGGTCGGACGATGCACCACGCGTACCGGCAGATCGGGGCCGCCGAGCTCGCTCCAGTTGGCCACCGCGCCCTGATAGAGGCGACGGATATCGGCGGCGGTGAGATCCTCCAGGCGCACCCCCGGATGCGTGATCATGGTGTACGGCGACAGCGCCAGCGTGCGGGGGACCAGTTCGGGCAGACCGCCGATCACCGGGCCGTCGGTAATGGCCAGCAGGCTCGGATTGTCCTTGCCCTCCCGGTTCACCGGACCACGCCGGACTGACTCTTCTCGAACTCCAGACTGATTTTCGCAGCGGGACAGAGCTTTTCGTAGGCGACCTGGGCATCGCCGATCACCTGCGCGAAGGCGGTGGAGCCGACCAGCGTGAGCGTGCCGCCGCCGCAGTCGGCGTACTTCGGCTCCTCGGTGCGCAGCGCCACCACCACCTGCACCGCGATCACCAGCACCAGAAAAGCGATGAGCCCCAGCAGTTTCGGCGAGACCCCGGTGCGGCTGCTGGTCTCGGTGACCCGCCCGCCCTTGATCTTGGCCTGCACGGTCGGATCCACCGTGGCCCCCGTGCCGGTGCGCTGCAGAATCGCCAGGATCTTGTAGTGATCCCGGCGATTCAACGGCACCCGGGGCAGGTCGATGACACCCATCCGATGCGCGGTATCGTCGCGAGCGCCGATCCCCGTACCCGGCCGCAGCGAATCGATCAGCCCCGAATCGCTGAGCTCGGTGACCGCCATCCCGATGATCCGGCGTCCCGGGAAATTGATGTGCACACCCACCCGATCCGCCTCGGGCCCACCGTAATCCGAGCTGTCGATATCGGTCCACCCGGAGTTCTCGATGCGCACCAGCACAATCGACAGATCCTGCAACTGCGGCGCCGCACTCCCGTCACTGGGTCGCAGTTGGGGCAGTACCCCCTGATACACCGACTCGACCTCACCGGTCACCGGCGTGTCCATCTGCACCCGATATCCGAGCCGCTTCCGCCCCACCAGCACGAATTCCCAGACGAACGCCAGCATCGACACCGCGAGCGCGATCACCGCCAGCACGATGTCGAGGGGAAAGTCATCCATCCGAACCCCCGAATCCCCTTGGTCTGCTTGCCATGTAGCGCAGCACCGTACTGCCCGAAGGTGACGGGCGGGTGACCGGGTCAGGTGGCCACGTTCACGTTCCCGCGCACGGCATTCCGATCACCACCAGCCCAGCAGCGGCTGGAGCTGACGGTCGAGTTCGGGGGCCAGGGAGCGGGCGTAACTCGCGGTGAGGTGGTGTTCGTCGTGGTAGACGAGGATGTTGCCCTCCACCACGGCGCACACGTCCGGGCGGCAGATCGCGTCGTTGAGATCGATGGTGTGCACCTGGGAGAACGCCGCGGCGGGCGCTTGCGCGGGGTTGCTCGCCGACAGCGCGTCGGGGCGCTTCATGCCGCAGCTGATCCGGTCGCCGCCGGAGGCCAGGCAGTCGATGGCGCGGTAGCGGATTCCATTGCGGCGCAACCACGGAGTGTCGCGGATGGCCACCACGTGCAGGCCGTTGCGCGACAGCTCCGACCAGACGTCGAGGTAGTCCTGCGGGGTCTCGTCGCCGCCGTTGTCGGCGGGACGGGTGCCGGTGGTGAACACCCAGTCCGGCTTCTCCTCGGCCAGCCGGTCGATGACCTCGCGCGACCAGTCGCGGCAATCGGGATTGCGCTGGCCCTTGTACATGGGCTCTTCGGCGACGGTGAGCGGGCAGCCCATCTTCAGGTAGACGACGATCTTGAACCGGTGCTGCTCGGCCAGGATCTGCAGGGCCGGAAGCCAGTGCTCCGCATGGGAATTGCCCACCACCGCCAGGGTGCGCTGGGCGTGTTCGACACCGTAGGCGCAGGTGACCACCGCCCGCGTGTCGAAGTCGGAGATGCAGCTGTCGCGGGTGGGGTAGGGGACGTCGGCGGGCGCTTCGTCGATGGTGGGCCGCATGACCGCGCGCGGCACCAGCGCGCCATGGGTGAGCGCTTCCGCGCCAGGGTATTTCGCCGGATCCAACTGCCCGACCGCGTGCGCCTTCGCACTGTTGGACCACTGCCAGGCAAGCGTGGAACCGACCAGCAGCAGGCCCACGGTGGCCACCGCGACGCCGGTGAGCCGGCGCGCCCGTGAGCCGGGCGTGGCGGCGGAGACCGGCGCGGTGGCCGATTGGGCGGCAGCGGCAGCGGTGGCTCCCGGGGCGGCCGGGGTGCCCGCGGTGGCGGGCTGGGAGCGCAGGCGCAGCGGCTCTTCCACGAACCGGTTGGTCGCGTAGGCCAGCCCCAGGGAGGCGAGCACGATGAGAGCCCCGGCGATCGGCCCCGCATTGCGCTCATGCCGTTCGCCCAGGTAGAAGATGAGAATCGGCCAGTGCCACAGGTACAGCGCATACGCGTAGGACCCCAGTCGCACCATCGGCCCGGTGGCCAGCAGGCGGTTCAGCCGCGGCTGTCGATCGGTGGTCAGCCCGGCGCCCGACAGGATCAGCGCCACCGTCGCCAGCACGGGCAGCAGCGCCGCCGGCCCCGGGAACACCGCGGACCCGTTCACCAGCCACCCGCACGCCACGATCGCGGCGATACCGGCCCAGGCGCACACCTCGCGAATCAGCCGGGGCAGCTTCACCAGTGGCGCGGCTATCGCCAGCAGCGCACCCGTCAGCGGCTCCCACGCGCGCGCGAAGGTGTCGTAGTAGTTCCACCCCTGCTGCGTCGAAACCCCGTGCGCCGCATACCAGAACGAGGCCACCACGGCGACGGCGAACACTCCCGCGACCATGAGCCGCATCCGCTGCCCGCGCCCGAACAACCGGCACAGCCACGCCACCAGCGCGATGCTCAGCAGCAGCGTCAGATACAACTGCCCCTGCACCGACATGGACCACAGATGCTGCAGCGGGCTCACCGAGGGGTCCGCCGCCAGATAATCCGACCAGGACAGCGCCAGATACCAGTTCTGGTAGTAGAACAGCGAGGCCAGCGTCTGCCCGGCCAGATCGGACCAGCGCGTATGCGGCAGCAGCGCGACCGTCGCCACGACCACCGCCGCCAGCACCACCACCATGGCGGGCAGCAGTCGCCGCAACGTCCGCCGCACGGTGTGCACGATGCCGACCGTGCCCCGGTCGCCACGCCGCAGCAACATTCCGGTGAAGAAGAATCCGGACAGCACGAGGAAGACGTCCACACCGCCGGAGACCCGGCCCATCCAGATGTGGAAGATCACCACCAGGGCGATGGCGATACCGCGCAGCCCGTCCAGATCATGGCGATACATCCCGGCCTTGGCGGCCGTCGTGGC
This sequence comes from Nocardia acididurans, assembly GCF_016741815.1. GTDB lineage: Bacteria > Actinomycetota > Actinomycetes > Mycobacteriales > Mycobacteriaceae > Nocardia > Nocardia acididurans. The sequence goes on along the minus strand of NZ_JAERRJ010000014.1, from coordinate 158,395 downwards.
CTGCGCGGACGCTGCCCCCGCCGACGGGACCGCCGCCGATCCGCCGCCGGAGTTGTGATCCGGCGTCGCGGGGGAGGGTTGGTCGGTGCTGGATTTCGCCATGGCGGCGACCATTCTGGTATCCGTCCGGCAAATATCCCAATCGCCACCCGGATCTTGACCTGAATGTGGCATTTCTCGCGACGTGGCTCGAATCGTGTCTCACCCGGCCAGCACGAAGTAGCGCAGCCACAGATACGGCGCGGCCACCGCGATGGTGATCGCCGTGACCACCATGCCCTTGCGGGTGAATTCCCAGAACGAGATCGGATGATCCGAACGCCGCGCGATCCCCAGCATCACCACATTCGCACTCGCACCCACCGCGGTCAGATTGCCGCCGAAATCCGCGCCGATGGCCAGCGCCCACCACAGCGCCCCGGCCTGCGCCTGATTCTCGATACCGCTCGCCAGATCCGCCACCAGCGGACTCATGGACGCGACGTACGGGACATTGTCGATGACACCCGACAGCACGGCCGACACCACCAGGATCAGCATGGTCGCCACCAGTGCGTCCCCGCCGGTGATATCGGTCGCGAAGGACGCGAGCCGCCCGATCACGCCGGTCTCCACCAGCGCGCCGACCATCACGAACAGCCCGGCGAAGAACAGCAGCGTCTCCCACTCCACCGAACCCAGGTAATCCTCCTGGGGCAGACCGGAAATCAGCACCAGCACACCCGCGCCGAGCAGCGCCACCACCGAGGGCTCCAGGTGGAAGATCGAGTGGCCGAGGAATCCGGCGAACACCCCCGCCAGGACGACACCGCATTTGATCAGCAGCGCCGGATCGCGGATGGCCTCGCGCTCCTCGAGCTGCATGACGTCGGCGGCCCGCGCCGGATCCACCTCGAAGGAGCCGCGGAACAGCCGCGGCAGGATGAGCGTGAACACCGCCAGCTCGATGAGCACGATCGGGGTCATGTTCACCAGGAAGGTATTGAACGACAGATCCGCCCGGCTGGCGATGATGATGTTGGGCGGGTCGCCGACCAGGGTCGCCGCACCGCCGATATTCGAGGCCAGCACCTCGGCGATCAGGAACGGTGCGGCGGGCACGTCCAGGCGCTCGCACACCAGCATGGTCACCGGGGCGATGAGCAGCACGGTGGTCACGTTGTCGAGGAAGCCCGACGCCGCCGCGGTGATCAGCGTCAGCAGGATCATCACCCGCAGTGCGGAACCCTTGGCGCGCTTGGCCGCCCACACCGCCGCGTATTCGAACACACCGGTGTGCCGCAGCACACCGACGATGATCATCATGCCGAACAGCAGGAAGATGACATCCCAGTCGATGCCGGTGTCGTGCGAGTAGAACGCGGCATCGGCGTCGCTGATGCCCAGCGCCAGAATGATCGCCGCCCCGCCGAGGGCGGCCATGGTCTTGTTGATCCGCTCGGTGGCGATGAGCGCGTAGGACACCGCGAACACGGCCACCGCGACGGCGGTCACGTGGACCGCCCCGGCGGGCTCAGTTGTTCAGCGCCACTTCCAGCAGCCGCGACGCGGTGATGACGCCGAGCAGCCGGGTGCCGTCCTGCACCGCCACCAGCGGCGTCTGATGTTTGGCCATGAGCGCGGCCACCTCGATGATGTTGTCGTCGGCCTGCGCGGCCGGGATCCGGCTCAGCCGCTCCGGAATCACATCGCGGACCTTCTTGCCCCGCAAGCGATTCGACACCTGCTTGCACATGGTCTCGTTGAGCACGCCCGCCAGCGACGGATCGTCCTGCACGTACTTGGGCACGATGAACAGCACCACCGTGGAGGCCGGCAGCACCGCTCGCGGCGCACCCTCGCCGTCGGTGACCAGAATCCCGGGCAGCCGATGCTCGGCCAGCAGTCTGGCCGCATCCATCGCATCGGAATCCAGGTCGATCACCGGATATTCCTCGGCCATCTGGGCGGCATGCATATCTGCAGGATACGACGGCGCGCCGGGCGTTCACGCGAAGAGAATACGTCAAGATCGAATACTGGTGCGGCACTGAAACTCCCAGGTAGGAGGGTTTGCGGACCATATTCGGCCCGTGCCGACCAGCCTTCCCGGCGCGCCGCGATCAAAATCCCGTCAAGGATATCGCGAACCGCTCCGGCAGAGCGGGCGTGTCGTTCTACGGCGTGCTGCGCGGCTGATCCACCTCGCGAAACGCCCGCGCACCACCCATAATTCGGACATGTCTGTGCTGTTGCTGCTGGTCGCCGCCGGGTGCCTGATCGGCGTACCGATGCTGATTCTGTTGATCGTGCTCTTGGTGACGAAACAGGGGAACAGCACGCGGCCGCCCCGCTACGGGGGACCGATCCCACCGGTCGGTCCCTTCCGTGGCGGGCCGCACCGGGGATACCCCGGAAACGACTGGCAGCAGGACTTCTTCACGCCCGCGCCGCCCGGTTACCCCGGCGGCCCCGCCGGTCACCCGCACGGCCACCACGACTACCCGGGCGGCGACTACCCCGGCGGCGGTCAGGACTTCGGCAACCACCCGGGCGGCTACGGCGGCTGGAACCACCACGGCGAAAGCCACGGCCCCGGCTACGGCAGCCCCAGCAGCTCCTATGACAGTGGCTGGAGCTCCGGCCACAGCTCTCACGACAGCGGCAGCGGCCACAGCAGCTCCAGCGACAGCGGTTCCAGCAGTAGCTCCAGCTCGAGCGACAGCGGTTCCAGCAGCTCGAGCAGTTCCGACTGAACCGCGACGAACGCGCGGATCAGTGCGGGAGCGGTTCCAGGCGGAGCGGGACGCCCAGGCGGTTCCAGAGGTTGATCTGGGCGGTGATGGCCACCAGGCCCGCGCGTTCGCCCTCGTCGGGGAAGTGCTTTTCCACCGCTGACCAGATCTCGTCGCCGACGCCGTGCGGGCCGAGTTCGGTTGCGGCCTCGGCGTATTCGAGGGCCGCCTTCTCCTGGTCGGTGAACAGGGTGGATTCGCGCCAGGCGCTGAGGTGGTAGATGCGCTGTTCGGTCTCGCCCTCCTTGCGGGCCTCGGTGGTGTGCATGTCGATGCAGAACAGGCAGCCGTTGACCTGCGAGACGCGGATCTTCACCAGCTCGCGCACGACACCGGAGAGCGGGCCGCGGCGGATGTGCATATCGGCTGTCGCCCAGGCCTTGTAGACCTCGGGGGCGAGTTCCGGCATGTTCAGGCGTGACATGGTGTGTCCTTTCGTGAAGTGCCGATCCGTTCGGTACATCCCTTGGACGAGACGGGGGCCGAGCGCGTGACGGGCGCCGGGTGTGCGGCTCGTCACAGCCATTCCGCAGGGTTGCCGTAATTGTGCGAAAGACGCCACAGCAGACCATAATCCGGTCGTGGGAACTGTCGTTCTGGTGGCGTTCGGGGTGTTGTGCTTTGTCACGGGACCCGCATTGGCCCTGGTGATCGTACTCGGCGTGCGTAAGTCGGCGCGGGAGGCCGCAGCGGCGCGAGGGCCCGTGCGCCGGAATGCCGAACGGATACCGGTCGGTGTGGGCGGGCGGCATCGGCGGTACCAGTGACGCGTCCCGGTAGCGAAAACAGGCCGGGCTCCGGCGAACTCGTGGTTCGCCGGAGCCCGGCCGAGCACCGGTTCACCCCTGATCCGGTGGGTCCGAGGCGCTACCCGCGGGTGAGCGCCGCGTAGCGGGCCACATGCTGATCGGTGGTGCCGAATTCGTACTGCACCGCCGTGAGGCGCTTGAAGAAGTGGCCGATGGCCAGCTCCTCGGTCATGCCCATCGCGCCGTGCAACTGCACGCCCTCCTGACCGATGCGCCGCGCCGCGCGCCCGATGGTGGCCTTGGCGGCGGAGGCGGCCTTGGCACGCTCGGTCGCCGGGGCGTCCAGTTTGAGCGTCACCAGATAGGTGGCGGCGACGGCCTGTTCGAGTTCCAGCAGCATGTCCACCATGCGGTGCTGCAGCGCCTGGAAGCTGGCGATGGGCACGCCGAACTGCTGCCGCTGCTTGGCGTACTCGACGGTGTCGGCGACCACCTTGCGCATGGCTCCCACGGCCTCGGCGCAGACGGCGGCCACGGCCTCGTCGAGGGTCGCGGCGACGGCCTCGGCGGCGCGTTCGAGCAGCAGCGCGTCGGCGGGCAGGCGCACGCCCTCGAAGGTGAGGTCGGCGGCCTGACGCTCGTCGATGGTGCGGTAGCCGCGCACGGTGAGTCCGGCCGGCGGGTTCGCGGCCTCGAAATCGACTGCGAACAGCGCGGTTTCGCCGTCCAGCTGGGCGGTGACCAGCAGCTGGGTGGCCAGCGGCGCGGAGGTCACCACGGTTTTCACGCCATCGAGGACGAACTCCTCGCCGTCGCGGCGGGCGGTCGCGGCGACCTTCGTGTAGTCGTAGCCGGAGTGCGGTTCCAGCGCGGCGAATCCGATGATCACCTCACCGGCGGCGATACCGGCCAGCAGATCCTCGGCGCGCTTGCCGCCGGCCCGGCGCAGCAGGCCGCCGCCCACCACCACGGTGTCCACATACGGTTCCACCACGAGCGCGCCGCCCAGCGCCTCGGCGATGATCATGGTCTCGACCGCGCCGCCGCCGATGCCGCCGACGGATTCGGGCAGGCTCGCGCCGAGAATGCCGACCTCCTCGGCCAGCGCGCGCCACACCTGCGGCTGCCAGCCCGCGCCCGTGCGCACCGCGGCGCGCGAGGCCTCGAGGTCGTAGCGGGCCGCGAGGAACTCGGTCACGGTGTCGCGGAGAAGGGCCTGTTCGGCGGTGAATTCGAAGTCCATGACTACAACCCCAGGGTGGCTTTGGCGATGATGTTGCGCTGAATCTCGTTGCTGCCCGCGTAGATCGAGCCCGCGCGGTCGTTGAAGTACCGCAGGGCGGACACGGCCTGCCACTCCGCGCCGGAGACGAAACCGTCTGCGGGAGCGGTGAAGTCGACGACCGGGCCGCCCGGCATGGTGGCATGCGGCTGGTAGGCGCGACCGCGCGGACCCGCGGCCTCGAGCGCGAGTTCGGTGAGCACCTGGCTCAATTCGGTGCCGAGGATCTTGATGGTGGAGGCGGCCGGGCCGGGATCCTTCCCGCTGGAGACCAGCGACAGCGTGCGGTACTCCAGGATCTCGAGCACATCGGCGCGAATGCGGGCATCGGCCAGTTTGGCGGCGAAGGCCGGATCATCGATGAGCGCACCGCCGTTCGGGGCGACGGCGGTCTTCGCGGCCTCGGCGAGCTCCTCGGCCATGACCTGCAGCGCGGGTGCGGCCGCGCCGCCGCCGCGCTCGAAGTTGAGCAGGTACTTGGCCACGGTCCAGCCGTCGTCGATCCGGCCGAGCACGTTCGTCTTGGGCACCCGCACCTGATCGAAGAAGACCTGGTTCTGCACCTGTTCGCCGGAAGTCATGACCAGCGGCCGGATCTCGATGCCCGGGGTGCGCATGTCGATGAGCGCGAAGGTGATTCCCTGCTGCTTCTTGGCCTGCTTGGAGGTGCGCACCAGGGCGAAGATCCAATTCGCCTCGGTGGCATGGGTTGTCCAGATCTTGGAGCCGGTGACCACGAGGTCGTCGCCGTCGTCGACGGCGGCCATGTTCAGCGAGGCGAGGTCCGAACCCGCCTCCGGCTCCGAATAGCCCTGGCAGAAGAAGACTTCGCCGGTGAGGATGCGCGGCAGGAAGAAGTCCTTCTGCTCGGCGGTGCCGAAGGCCATGATGGCGTGCGAGACCATCCGGATGCCCATGGGGGAGAGGTTGGGCGCACCGGCCAGGGTGCATTCGCGGCCGAAGATGTAGTGCTGGGTGAGGCTCCACCGGCAGCCGCCGTATTTCACCGGCCAGGCGGGCGCGGCCCAGCCCTTCTCGTGCAGGATGTGCTGCCACTCCATGCTGGCTTCGTGATCCGGGTAGACGCTGGTGGCCAGCCGCCCGGCGCGCCGCAATTCGGGGGTCAGTTTCTCGTCGAGGAAGTGGCGCACTTCATCGCGAAACGCCAGATCATCGGGCAACCAGTCGAGATCCACGAAAACTCCTTGGAGAAGAACCGGCCTTAACATTCTCACCTTCGCACACCTGGAGGCAAATGTGCAGGCACCTGCCCTCACTTTAGGTTCTTGACATTCCACAGTGGAGGAATAATCATGGTTATTACACGTTCCACTGTGGAAGGAATCCTGAGAGGAACCGACATGGACATCACCACCGGCACCCGCGCCTCCGACGCCGAACGCGCCCGCATCGCCGACCTGCTCGGCCGCCACCTCACCGACGGCCGGCTCGACCCCGTCGAATACAACGACCGCGTCGCCCAGGTCTACGCCACCGCCACCCGCGAGGACCTGCAGCTGGTGCTGAAGGATCTACCCGAGCTCTCCGACGCCGCGGTGACCGTGGAAAAGCCGGTCAACCGACTGCCCATCTGGCAGCGCATCGAAGGCAGCGCCTGGCTCGGGGTGAGCGTGCTCGTACTCGTCATCTGGGCCGCGATCTCGGTCGCCGCAGGCGAATTCACCTACCCGTGGCCGATCTGGGTGATCGGTCCGTGGGGCGCGGTCCTGGTCTTCCGTGCCGTCATGGGCTGGGAGGCCAGGGCCTACCGCCGCTGCGGAGCCCGATAACCCACCGCCGCAACAACTCTCACGAGGTGAGTAACCATGACCGGTTACACCGTCCTCCTCACCCTCCACATCGTCGTGGGCGCCGCCGGGCTGGCTCTCGGCCCGGCGGTCGCCTGGGCCGACGCCCGGAAACCGCGGCCCGATCTCTGGACGGCGTACCTCGGAACCGTTGCCGCGGTGTGTATCTCCGCCGTCGGACTGGTGGTCTGGCGGCGCACCGATCTGTGGTGGCTCGTGCCTGTTTCGGCGCTCACCGTGGCCCTGGCGATGCTCGGGTGGCGGGCCGCGGGACGTCCGGGCGACTGGACTCACGCCTATGTGCACGGCCTCGGCGGTTCCTATATCGCGCTCGTCACCGCCACCGTCGTGGTCAGCTTCGCCGTCGACGGGCCGCTGCACGGCCCCGCGCAGCTGATCGCCTGGCTCGGCCCCACCGTCCTCGGCACCCCACTGCTCGAGCTGTGGCGACGTGGGCTCGTCACGAAACGCCGGGTTTTCAGTGGGTGAGCGATCCGGTCGCTGACCTGGCGCACACTGGTCTCTCGACGTTTGCTGGAGGGGCTATGGCGGGTTGGCGAGTACTGCTCGGGGCGCTGGGCGCTGCCGTTCTCCTCCTGGCCGCATCGCCGTCGGCTGCCGCCTACGAGGCGCACGCCGAAGAGTTCGCCAATCCGGTGCTGGGCGCCGGGGCGGATCCCAGTATCGCCTACTACCAGGGGCGGTTCCATCTGGTGCAGGGCGATTTCTACAACGACGACAACATCGTCATCCGGAGTTCGGAGACCCTGGGCGGGTTGGCCGCCGCCGAACCCGCGGTGGTGTGGCGGCATCCGGACTGTCCCGCGCAGGCCTGCACCAAGATCTGGGCTCCCGAACTGCAGCACATCGACGGCCGCTGGTGGATCTACTTCGCGGGCCAGGAGAACGACAGCCACGAGACGCACCGCATGTACGCGCTGCGGTCCACCGGTGACGATCCCACCGGGCCCTACGAATTCCTCGGTCAGCTGGCCCTGCCGGGCGGGCTGGCCATCGATGGCGTCTATCTGCCGTATCAGGGCAAGGGCTACTACCTCTGGTCCTGTCTGAACCCCGAAGACGCTCTGGTGCAAGAGATCTGCGCGGTTCGGATGACCGACCCGATGACACCCGTGGGTGAGCGGGTCACCATCGCCACGCCCACCGCCCCGTGGGAAACCGTCCCCAACGACGTGGGTCTGCTGATCAACGAGGCCCCGCAGCCGCTGTTCTCGCCGGACGGCCGCCTCTATGTCACCTTCTCCGCCAATGCCAGCTTCGACGACACCTACCGCCTGGGCCTGCTGCAGCTGCCGCGCAACGGCGACCCGATGGATCCGACGGCCTGGACCAAGTCCGGGGGCCCCGTTCTGCCCGGCGCTCCCGGTGCGATTGCCCCGGGCCACAACGGATTCCTCACCGTCGACGGCCGGCCCTGGATCACCTACCACGCGCGCCTGGAGCCCGGCACCGGCTGGGCGGGCCGCAGCATCCGCGTCCAGCCGATGGCCTTCACCGCCGACGGCCGCCCGCAATTCGGCATGGCTCTCGGGCCCGACGCCCCGATCATGGTCGGCGTCGAGCCGAGGTGAACACCCTTGACGTCAGGTTATCGAGTGATAACCTGACAGTGATGGTTATCGATCGATAACCGGAGTCAAGGGAGTCAGCCATGCTCACCACCTCGCAGACCGACATCGACCGCATTCTCACGGCCCTCGACGCGTATCGAGGCACGCATCCGCCCGCGCTGAGCCTGCCGCCCGAGTCCTACCGCAGCCCCGAACTGTGGGAATTGGAGCGGCAGAAGATCTTTCACCGATCCTGGTGGTTGGTCGCGCATGCGGACCAGCTCGCGGAAACCGGGGACTACGTCGCCGTTTCCATTGCCGGAGAACAGATCGTGGTGACACGGGCGGCGGACGGGGAACTGTACGCGCTCTCGCCCATCTGCCGGCACCGGCTCATGCCCCTGGTGAAAGACGGTGCGGGACACACGGATTCGTTCACCTGTCAGTACCACCTGTGGAAGTACGGGCTCGACGGCAGGCTGAAAGGCGCGCCCTACATGGGCGGCAACAAGGAGTTCGAGGCCGAGCAGTGCCGGCTGCCGGGATTCGCCGTCGCCGACTGGAACGGATTCGTCTGGGTGAACCTCGACGCGAACGCCGCACCCATCGGCGACCATCTCGACTTGGCCGCACCGCAATTCGACAACTACCGGCTCGGCGAGATGGTGCAGGTCGACTCCTGGTCCATGCCGTGGCAGGTGAACTGGAAGCTCGTCATGGAGAACGGGCACGAGAACTACCACGTGATCGGACTGCACCGCGAAACCCTCGAACCGTTCATGCCCGGCGGCGGCGATCTGCACGTCGAAACCTACTCGCCCTGGGTGCTGCACGCCCGCATCCCCTTCACCCTGCCGCTGCCCTCGGACACCCTGGCGCTCAGCGATATTCAGCAACGCCACGGCATGCTCCTGATGACCTTCCCGACCGGAGCATTCATCGCGCTGTCCGATCGCGTGGTCTGGCTGAGCATCCTGCCGCAGACCGTGGACCGCGTGCAGGTGGTCGGCGGCGTGCTCACCACCCCCGAACTGGCCCGCGACAGTGCGGAAGTCGAGCTCACCCAGCAGGCCGTCACCGCCATGATCAATGACGAGGACCGTGTCGGACTCGAGGCCGTCCAGCGCGGCGTCACCTCCCGCTACGCCCAGCGCGGCCACCTCAGCCCCAAGGAATCGCCCGGCATCCTCGCCTTCTACCGCAATCTCGCCACCGCCCTGCTCGACGACAATCCCTGGCCCGGCAGCCGATAACCTGGCCCCATGCCCGCGGACCCCACCACCCTGAGCCCCGCCGCCGAGCGCATCCTGCGCACGGCGGCCGAACTCATCGCCGTCCGCGGCTACGCCGCCACCTCCACCCGCGATATCGCCACCGCCGTCGGTGTCAGCCAGCCCGCCCTCTACAAACACTTCGCCGCCAAAACCGATATCCTCGCCGCCCTGGTCCGGCTCGGTCTCGAACAACCGCTGGCCACCGCCGATCAGCTCGCGGCCCTCGACGCCCCCGCCGTGGTGAAACTGCATCGCTGGCTATCGGATTCGCTGAACCACTTCCGCGACTCGCGCTATGTGCTGATGTCCATCCTCACCACCCCCGATCTCCAGGACGACCGCTTCGCCACCGAGCTCGCACTGCTCGACCGCTTCGACCGCGTGGTCATCGACCTGGTGACCGCGGGCAAGCGGGAAGGCGATGTCCGCGACCTCGACCCGGTCTCCGGCGCTCGCATGGTCCAAGCCCTCTTCGACGCCCTGGCCCTCCCCGCCATCGCCGTCGAACCCGCCGAAATCACCGAATTCGCCCTTACCGGGCTGCTTCGCGACTCGACGCGGCTCCCGGGCATCCGGACGGCCGCCGCCGCACTCGACCTGCCGGAGGCGTGAAACCGGGCGCGGGCCTCGACGCGATCCCCGGCATACTCGGGGCAATCCGAGGGGAACGGGTAGCCTTGCGCGCGTGCACCTCAAGAGTCTGACGCTGAAGGGGTTCAAGTCCTTCGCGTCCGCGACGACATTGCGGTTCGAGCCGGGGATCACCTGCGTGGTGGGGCCCAATGGATCGGGGAAGTCGAATGTCGTCGACGCGCTCACCTGGGTGATGGGTGAGCAGGGCGCGAAAGCACTGCGTGGCGGGAAGATGCAGGACGTCATCTTCGCCGGGACCGCGGGCCGCGCCCCGCTCGGTCGTGCCGAAGTCACGCTGACCATCGACAATTCGGATGGCGTGCTGCCCATCGAATACGCCGAGGTGTCGATCACGCGGCGGATGTTCCGCGACGGGGCGGGCGAGTACGAGATCAACGGCAACTCCTGCCGGTTGATGGATGTGCAGGAACTGCTGAGCGACTCCGGTATCGGGCGCGAGATGCACGTCATCGTGGGGCAGGGGCAGCTCTCGGCCATCCTGGAGTCGCGGCCGGAGGATCGGCGAGCCTTCATCGAGGAGGCCGCGGGTGTGCTGAAACATCGGCGGCGCAAAGAGAAGGCCGTGCGCAAGCTGGATGCCATGCAGGCCAATCTGGCCCGGCTCACCGACCTCACCACGGAATTGCGCAGGCAGCTCAAGCCATTGGGACGCCAGGCCGAGGTGGCGCGGCGTGCGGCCACCGTGCAGTCCGAACTGCGCGACGCGCGCCTGCGGCTGGCGGCCGACGATCTGGTGTCGCGGCGCGGTGACCTGGAGAGCCAGCAGAGCAAAGAGGCGTACGCGCGCGAACAGCAGGTCACCATGCAGGCTGAGCTGGATGCGGCCAATGCGGCGCTGGCACAGCAGGAATTCGAGCTCTCGCGGTTGACGCCGAGCGCGGAGGCCGCCGCCCAGACGTGGTTCCAATTGTCGGCTTTGACCGAACGCGTCAATGCCACTATTCGGATCGCCCGCGATCGTGCGCGCAACCTCACCATCGAGCAGCCGACCGGCGCGGGACGCGATCCCGAACAGCTCGAGCGCGAAGCCGAACGGGTGGAGGCCGAGGAGGCCGAACTCATCGCGGCGGTCGAGATGGCCGCCGAAACCCTCGAAGCCGCACGCGACGCCCTGCACGAACGCGAAGCCGCCGCCAAAGCCGCCGAACAGGCGCATCTGGCCGCCGTGCGCGCCATCGCCGACCGCCGCGAAGGGCTGGCGCGGCTCGCCGGACAGGTCGACACCCTGCGCACGCGGGCACAGTCCGTGGACGGCGAGATCGCGCGGCTGTCCACCTCGCTGAGCGAGGCCCGGCGTCGCGGCGAGGACGCCGACGCCGAATTCGAGTCCGTCCAAGGCGAATTGGGGGAACTCGACGCGGGGGAGGAGGGGCTCGACGCACAGTACGAACACGCCGCGCAGGCCCTCGAACTCGCCGACCAGCGCGTCACCGAACTGCGCGAGAAGGACCGCGAGGCCGGCAAGCGCGTCGCCTCGCTCACCGCGCGCATCGAAGCGCTCACCATGGGCCTGGCGCGCAAGGACGGCGCGGCCTGGCTGCTCGAACACCGCACCGACGGACTCCTCGGACCGCTGTCCGGGCTGATCCGCGTCCAGGGCGGATACGAGGCCGCGGTCGCCGCTGCGCTCGGCCCGCTCGCCGACGCCGTCGCCGCCGACACCGGACCCTGCGCGCACGCCGCCGTGCGGGCGCTCAAGGAAGCCGACGGCGGGCGCGCCGCACTCGTGTACGGCCATGCCGCCCAGGCGAATTCGCGGCCCACCGGCGAGCTACCCGGCGGCGCGCGCTGGCTCGCCGATATCGTCGACTGCCCCGACCACCTGCGCGGGGCCATCACCGCGCTGACCGCGGGCATCGCCGTCGCCGCCGATCTCGGCACCGCCGCACAGGTCATCGCCGCCCGCCCCGAACTGCGCGTCGTCACCCGCGACGGCGATCTCGCCGGCAGCGGCTGGCTGCTCGGCGGCTCCGACCGCGCACCCAGCCAGCTCGAGGTGCAGGCCGATATCGATTCCGCCAAGACCGAACTCGTGTCCTGGCAGCGGCAGGCCGAAGAACTCGAGGCCGCTCTCGCCGGTGCGCTCGCCGAGCAGACCGACCGCAAGGAAGCCGTCGACCACGCGCTGCTCGCCCTGCACGAATCCGATCAGTCGCTGGTCGCCATCTACGACCGGCTCGGCCGCCTCGGGCAGACCGCGCGGCGCGCCCAGCAGGAATGCGAACGCATCCTCGCCCAGCGCGCCGACACCGAGACCGGGCGCGAGGAAACCCTCGCCGAACTCGCCGAACTCGAGGACCGGCTGCGGCACGCCGAACTCGAACAGTCCGAAATGGGTTCGGACGCAGCGGGAACCGAGACTGCGGGCTACGCCCGCGAAGAGGCCGCCGCCGCACTCGCCGAGGCGCGCTCGATGGAGGTCGAAGCCCGCCTCGCCGTCCGCACCGCCGAGGAACGCGCGGAATCCGTACGCGGCAAAGCGGATTCACTGCGCCGCGCGGCCCGCGCCGAACGCGAGAACCGCGCCCGCGCCGAACGCGCCCAGGCCGCCCGCCGGCAAGCCGCCGCCGTGGCCGCGGTGGTCGCCGAATCCGCCGAACGCGTTGCGGTACAACTGGAAACGGTCGTCGCCGAGGCGTCCGCCCGCCGTGACGACCTGGTGCGCCGCCGCTCCGAGGTGGCCGCCCAGGTGGATCAGACCAAGGAGCGTTCGCGCGCCCTCACCACCCAGCTCAGCCAGATCGTCGACGCCGTGCACCGCGACGAGGTCGCCCGTGCGCAGGCGGCCCTGCGCATCGAACAGCTGGAAACCACCATCTCCGAAACCTTCGGCATCGCACTGGAAGACCTCATCGCCGAATACGGTCCCGACACGCCCATGCCGCCGACCGCGCTCGAGATGATCGAGTACGAGCAGGCCAGGGAACGCGGCGAGGATGTCAGCGAACCGCAGCCCATGCCCTACGACCGCGCCACCCAGGAGCGCCGCGCCAAACGCGCCGAGAAGGACCTCACCACCCTCGGCAAGGTGAATCCCCTTGCGCTGGAAGAGTTCGCGGCCCTCGAGGAGCGCTACAACTTCCTGGCCACCCAGCTCGAGGACGTCAAGAAGGCCCGTCAGGACCTGCTCGACGTGGTCGCCGAGGTGGACGCCCGCATCCTGCAGGTCTTCACCGAGGCCTACGACGACGTGGAACGCGAATTCACGCACGTCTTCAGCAAACTGTTCCCCGGCGGCGAGGGCCGTATCCTGCTCACCGACCCGAGTGACATGCTCGCCACCGGCGTCGAGGTCGAGGCCCGCCCGCCGGGCAAGAAGGTCAAGCGCCTGTCGCTGCTCTCCGGTGGTGAGAAGTCCCTGGCCGCAGTGGCATTCCTGGTGGCCATCTTCCGCGCGCGCCCCTCGCCCTTCTATGTGATGGACGAGGTCGAGGCCGCGCTGGACGACACCAACCTGCGCCGCCTCATCGGCCTGTTCGAACAGCTGCGGGAGAAGTCGCAGCTGATCGTCATCACCCACCAGAAGCCCACCATGGAGATCGCCGACGCGCTCTACGGCGTCAGCATGCGCGGTGACGGCATCACCCAGGTCATCTCGCAGCGACTGCGCGGGGAGAACCTGGTCGGCTCGTCGGCCTGACCCGCCCGAGCTATCGTCCCGCTCACCGCGGTGCTTCCCGGTGAGTGGGACTGCGCGAGCGCAAATTTGAAACATGATCACGTCGGACCGTGCGGGCGGATAGCGTCCGGGAGTCATGAGACGTTCTATCGCAGGTATTGCCCTCGGTGCCGCTGTCGCCCTTGCCATTCCGATGCCCGCCGCCCTCGCCGACACCGGATCCTCGTCGCTCTCGGGGGGAACCGGGTCGTCGTCACTGTCCGGCGGCGGGTCGTCCTCGCTGTCGGGCGGGAGCGGGAACCTGCCGCCCTACGCGCAGTGGATCGCCGACGTCACCGCCGTGACCACCGAGGCGCAGACCTACCTGAGCACGCGACTGCCCGGCACCGGCAAGCCGGCCATCGTGCTCGACATCGACAACACCTCGCTGGAGACCACCTACAACGCCAGCCCGATCGTGCCCGCCATCGCACCCGTGCTGCAGTTGACGCAGTGGGCCAAATCCAAGGGCGCCGCAATCATTTTCGTGACCGGACGACCCTCCGTGATGGGGATCTACACCAACCTCAACCTCACCTCGGTCGGATACTCGGTGGACGGGCTGTACGGGTGCGGGCTCACCACCGGATCCTCCGGATCGGCCGCGCTGGAGGCCTGCAAGATCGGGTCGCGCACCGATATCGAGAGCAAGGGGTACACGATCGTCGCCAATATCGGCAACAGCGCCTCCGATCTGTCGGGCGGACATGCCGAGAAGACCTTCAAGCTGCCGGATTACGACGGTGCGCTGAACTGAGCGCGATCAGGCCGTGACTGTCGGGCCCGCACCGGTGAAGGGTGCGGGCCCGATGTGCGCCGGGAAACCCGCGAGCGAGATCCGCTGCTTCCCTGGAGCTCCTACCCCGCGAGCATTGACTTCAGCCGCGCCGCACCCGATTCCGCGAGCCAGTCGTCCAAAGTGCGCAAACCCGGATGGATTTCGCGGACCGCGGCGATATCGGCGTTCCAGCCGCGCCCTACCCGCGACTGCCGCCACACATTGCCGATCTCGGGACCGAGCGCATCGGCGTCGGCTTCGCTGACCGGCTCGTACCGCACGGGGAGGCCGATGGCCGCCGAGATCGCCTCGGCCGCCGCCGGGAAGGTGCGCGCGTCACCCGCCAAATCCAGTGTCAGGCCATGGAATCGGTCCGGATCCGCGAAGGCCAGCACCGCGATATCGGCGATATCGGCCACCGCGATCACCTGAATCGGGCGATCCGCCGGGAAGGCGTGCACATGCAGGCCACCCGGGCGGATACCGTCCAGCGCCGCACCGCGCACCAGGTAGTTCTCCATGAACCGCACCGGACGCAGCACCGTCCACCGCATGCCGCTCGCGGTCACCGCCGCCTCGATGCGCTGCTTACCGTTGAAACCCGTGAACCGCGACTGATCCTCGAATTGTGCGACACCGGTGAAGACGAAGTGATCGACACCGGCCTTCTCCGCCGCGGAGACCAGGTTCTCGCCGCGCGTGGCCTCCAGCTCGATATCCCAGCCCGCCGGACTGTACGTCGCCGGTGGCACCGCGAAAACGCCGCGCACCCCCGCGACCGCCGCATCGATACTGGCGCCGTCGTCGAAGTCACCCACCACGAGTTCGGCTCCGGCCCCGGCCAATTCGCGCGCCCCCGCCGACTCGGGATCGCGCACCAGCGCCCGCACCGACCGCCCCGCCGCCAGCAGCGCCCGCGCCGTCGCACCGCCCTGCTGGCCGGTAGCGCCGGTGACCAGAATGGTTTCGTTCCGAGAGGACATGCTCACCCTGTCTGTTCGATAGCATGAATCCGGGTCGATCAACCCGCATTCCGGACGCTACGGGCGGCCCGGCCCGATTCGCCAGGCACGGAAGGACGCGCGTAACGAAATGAATGCCCGCACACCCCAACCGGATTCGGTGCCGAGCCGCGCGCCTCGGGCTGCCCGCCCGACCGCCGCGGCGGGAGTCGCCGCCGGGAACCGGCCACCGGCCGATCAGTTCGCCGACCCGGCCGCCCGCGCCGACGCCCGGCGTAATCGCGTCCTCGTTCTCGCCGCCGCGCAGCGCGCGTTCGCCGAGCGCGGCACAGCCGTCTCCCTGGCGGAGATCGCCCGGCGTGCCGGTGTCGGCGCGGGCACGGTGCACCGGCATTTCCCCACCAAGAACGACCTCCTGCAGGCGGTCCTGCAACAGCGCGTCGACCGGCTCACCGAGTTGGCCCTGCACTGCCGGGAATCCGGCGACCCGGAAGCCGGGTTCTTCGACTTCTGCGCCGAGGTGGTCACCTCCACCCCCGCCAACAAGGCCCTGTGCGACGTCTTCGAATCCGATGACGGCTGGCCGCGTTCGGCCATGCACGGATCCGGCGCGCGCTTCCATCACGCGGTGGCGGACCTGCTCGCCACGGCACAACGGCAGGGCGCGGTCCGGCCGGACCTCACCCTGGCCGACGTGCTCGACATCTTCACCGGATGCGTTGCCATGCAGCGGAGTTCGCGCGGCCGCAAGGCCATGTCCCGCCCGGTCACCCTCCTGCTCGACGCCATGCGCGCCGAGGGCGCGAAAGCCGCCGTAACGAAACTCGGGTCCGGTCCGCTCCGGCATAACGAAACACCGCGGCGTAACGAAACCATCGCTACACGATGCCCCGTCTGCGCCGCGCCCGTACCGCAGACCGGCAACGGCAGACCCGCCCGCTACTGCTCGGCGGCATGTCGGCAGAAGGCGCATCGGCAGCGCAATACGACTGTGGCCGGAGCGGTCTCGACCGGCCGCTGAGCATCTCGATCCGTCGTCAGGTGGTCGTGCGGTCGGTGGGTGTGGCGAGGTGGCGGTAGAGGGTCGCGCGGGAGACGCCGTAGGCGGCGGCGATGGCGTCGATCGACCGGGTGCCGGAATCTCGCATGCGGCGGGCGGATTCGATCATGTCGGGGGTCATGGCGGTGGGGCGGCCCCGGCCGGTGGTCGGTGCCGGGGAGCGCGGAGCGGCGTGTGGGCGTGGGGTTCGCGGGGGGCGGGGTGGTTGCCGGGCGGTGCTTTCCAGGGGATTCGGGGGGCGAGGAGGCGGCGGGCTCCGGCCAGGTCCGCTTCGCGGAGTTCGGTTCGCGGGGTGGTCGGCGAAGATGATGATCGGGTCGCTGAGGGCCGCGTAGACCTGGGCGGCGTGGATGCGGGCCGTGAGGTCGGGGGCAGGGCCTGCGATGAGGGCTTGGGCGGACAGGGCCAGGTCGCGCAGGCGGGTGAAGGTGCAAGATGTGCGGCGCATCAAGAACGACCAGCACAGCGCGGGGGTAGAGATCATGCGCGGCGACCTCGTCGCCCTGCTGCGCGAACTCGTCGGCGACGCAGCCGAATACCGCTTCGCGGACAGCATCACCGCCCTGGACCAGGATCACACCGGCGTCACCGTCACCTTCGAGCACGCGCCCGCACAACGCTTCGACCTGGTGATCGGCGCGGACGGGGCTGCACTCCGGCGTCCGGCGCTCGTCTTCGGCGAATCACGGGAATTCGTCCGGCATCTCGGCCACTACTTCGCCTTCGCCGCCGCCGATCCGGCGCTCGGCGCGGACAGCAGCATGACCATGTTCAACACGCCCGGTCGTATGGCGGGCGTCTACCGCTCACAGCACCATGCGGAAGCCAAGGCGTACTCCATGTTCCGCGGCCAGGAACTCGAATTCGACCATCGTGAACCCGAATTCGCGCACCAACTGCTGCGGCGGGAGTTCGGCCGGGAAACCTCGTGGCGCGTACCGGAACTACTCGCCGGAGCCCTGGCCGATCCCGACCTCTACGTCGACGCGCTCGCCCAGGTGCACCTGACCTCGTGGGCGCGCGGCCGGGTGTGGCCCTCGTCGGCGACGCGGGCTACTGCGGCTCCCCGGTATCCGGTGCCGGAGCCGAACTGTCACTCGTCGGCGCGTACCTGCTCGCGGCCGAACTGGCCGCGGCGCACGGCGACCATCGGCGCGCCTTCGCCGAATACGACCGGGCACTACGGCCACTGGTCGACCACAAACAGCGGGTGGGACCGAACCTGCGCCTGCTGGTGCCCAGAACGCGCCTCGGCCTCGCCGCCCGCAACACCATCACGCGCCTGCCCCTGCTCGAATCCCTGGCCGGGCTGGAACGAATCATGGCCCCCACGAAGACCATCACCCTGCCCGCACCGCCGGCACCCGCCGCGACAGGGCCCTCCGCACCGCCCGGCGAGGCTAACGCCCGACGGTGAGCGATGCGGAATCGGCACGGTCGGCAGGAGGTGTCCCGGGTAGCGGCCGCTGCCAACGGTTTTCGGTACGGCGGCACCGGACGACGCGCGCGAAGTAGGCTCACAGCGTGTTGTGGGTGTCTGCGATCGCTTTCGGGGTGGCGTGGTGGCTGGGGTTGTATCTGCTCGCACGGGATTCGCGAAAGCCCGTGCTGTTCCGGGCCGGAACCGGACTGCTGGCGTATGCGGTGGCGGTGGTCGGCGATGCGCTGGCCGTGGACGCGCACTGGTTCGACGGGGTGCGGATCGTGCTGGTGTGCCTGCCCGCCATCGCCTGGACCGGGGTGTTCGTGCGACTGCTGCCGGAACGGTTCATCGAACGCGGTGACCGGGTGTGGCGACTCGGACTGGTACCGGTGTGCGCGGTCCTGGCCATGCCCGCCGCGGCCGGACTGTTGCCCGCCGGATACCTGCTCGGGGCGCTCGCGGTGACCGCCCTGCTGGTGACCATGCTGGCGGTGATGCTGCGCTACGACTTCGCGGTCGGCGTGCACCGCTCCGCGGTCGGGCTGCTCACGGTCGGCGCGCTCATGTTCGGGCTGAGCGCCTCGCTGATCCTGGTCGGGTTCAACGCGCTGCCACGCACCAGCATGCTGTCGGCCGTCGCGGTCGACCTGGTGCTGCTCGGCATCGGCATCGCGGTGCTCGACGCCTTCGAGGAGGGCGAGGCGCTGCGCGCGGATATGGTGCGCTCCCTACTGGTTTCGGCCGTCACCGGCGTGGTGTTCGGCGGGCAGGCGGCGGTGGCCATCGTGCTCGCGGGGGAGCGGACCGCACTCGTCGCCCTGCTGTTCGGCTCCGTCGCGGCGGCCATCGCCATGCAGGTGCTCAACGCGCCGCTCCAGGCGAGCGTGGACCGGCTGGCCTTCGCCTCCCCGCAGCTGCGGCAGGAGCGCAGCGAACTGCGCGCCGCGGCCGAGGCCCTGCCGCGCAAGGACACCGACACCGGGCTGGCCGCCCTCGGCGAGGACGAATTCGCGCGCCTCACCCGGCGCGCGCTCAGCCACTACGCGGATCTGGGCAAGCTGGTCTCCAGTCCGCTCATCGATCTGCCCGATATCGACATCCGGCTCGCCGGCCGCGACACCACCGGCCCGCTCGATCGCGCCACCGAGCTCAAGGCGCTGCTGAGCGAGAACATCAATCAGCTCAAGCCGCGCACCGGAGAGGATTTCGGCACCAGCGAGGAGTGGCGGCACTACAACTCGGTGTACTTCTACTACGTCGTCGGCATCCGGCCCTACAGCGTGCGCACCAAACGCACCGACCTCGACCCGGTCTCGCGGCGCGCGCTGGCCTGGTTCGTCGATCAGGTGCCCGAGCGAACCCTGCACAACTGGCAGAACGCGGCAGCGCGCATCATCGCCGCCCAGCTGCGATCCGGCATCGATTCACTGCCGTCCTGATGCGATGAAACGGCGCTGACCTGCGGCTGGCAGTAAACGGCAGCTCTTGGGATGGTTCCGGCAGTGCGGTGGCGGCCACTGTCGAAGCAGCACCACCGAACCTGATCGGAAGGACCCGATTCCCATGACCGCCACGGCCACCACCCCCGCCTCCCGCCGCATCCTCGGCATGACCCCGCTGCGCTTCGTCTACGAGGCCGACGCCATCCTCACCTTCACCAGCGGCCTGCTCATCACCGTCCTGGCCGGGGTGCTGGACGGCCCCCTCGGTCTGGACACCTGGGTGCTGCTCGCCACCGGAATCTTCTTCATGGTCTACGCGGTCGGCGTCTTCGTGGTCGCCACCCGGCCCGAATTCCCGCGCCGCCCGGCGGCCGTCATCGCCGGTCTCAATGCCTTCTGGACGGTCGACAGCCTGATCACCCTGGCCGCGGGCTGGCTCGAACCCACCACCCTCGGTGCGGCGGGCATCATCTTCATCGCCGCCTTCACCGCGACCGTCTCGGCCCTGCAGTTCTACCTGCTGCGCACCGAACGCTGAAGCACCACAGCACGATGCCGCCCGGAGGTCTCCGGGCGGCATCGAAGTCGTTGGGGGACAGGGCGGTCGGCCGACCGCCCCGGGAATGCGAACGAATGCCGCTCGGACGGCGCGGATTACAGCAGGTCGCTCACGTCGTCGGGGACGTCGACGGCGTATTTGCGCAACGTGTCCATCGGGACCACCTCGAGGGCGTTCTCATGGGTGGCGGCCAGCACGACGGGCGCCGCGACGCCGTCCTCATGGGCGTGCAGCCAGCGCACGGCCACCACACACCAGCGGTCGCCGGGTTGCAGGCCGGGGAAGTTGTTCTCGGGACGCGGGGTGATGAGGTCGTTGCCGATCGACTTCTGATGCTCCAGGAACTCCGCGGTCACGACAGTGCACACCGTGTGGCTGCCCAGATCTTCGGGCCCGGTGCTACAGCAGCCGTCCCGGTAGAAGCCGGTGAGAGGATCGGTGCCACACTCCTCCAGCGGTCCCCCAAGCACATTTCGATCGGTCACGTCGCCGATCCTATTGTCTCGGTGTCGCATTCGCCGCTCCTTCCGCACTGTGGTGCGTTGTCGAGCAGACCGGTCGGTCCTCACCCGGTTCCGGCCATGATTCGGGGGACACGGATCGGCGTGTCCATAGCCGCTATACACCGGATTGTGGTAAGTGACACTCCTCCGCAACCCGTCGGTAGGTGCGTGAATCAGGCAACTGCGCACTCTCTGACAGGATGAGCGTGTGAATGGACAAGCTTGGATCCTCATTGCCGCGATCGCAGCGGTGCTGCTGGTGGCGTTCGTTTCCGGATTCGTCCTCTACAAGCGCCGCCGCATCTCACTGACTCCGCCGCCGGAGAGCAAGGAGCTCACCGAGCAGAAGGACCGGTCGGGCGGCTATACCGCATCCAGCGGATTCAGCTTCAGCGAAGGCAGC
This sequence comes from Nocardia acididurans, assembly GCF_016741815.1. Classification (GTDB taxonomy): domain Bacteria; phylum Actinomycetota; class Actinomycetes; order Mycobacteriales; family Mycobacteriaceae; genus Nocardia; species Nocardia acididurans. The sequence goes on along the minus strand of NZ_JAERRJ010000014.1, from coordinate 137,495 downwards.
GGCACCGCCACCCTGCCCAAACCCAAACCCGAACCGGCGCCCGCGCCGAAGCCGGAACCGGTGCTCGAGCGCACCGACGACGAGGGCCAGCCGCACGTCGGCGACGACGCCGCCATCCCGCGCGATGCGGGCAAGCGCACCATCACCGACGTCAAACTGCCCGAACCTGTCCAGGGCCCTGAGCCCGCGCCCGCCGCCGAGGCTCCCGAAGCCGAGGCCGCCGAGGCCGAGACTCCGGCCGCCGAGACCGTGGCGTCCGAGACGGTCGTCGTCGAGCCGGAGCCCGTGGTCGCCGAGCCCGAGCCCGTGGCCGTCGAGCCGGAACCCGTGGTCGCCGAGCCCGTGGCGGTCGCGCCCGAGCCCGTGGTCGCCGAGCCCGAACCCGCTACTCCGGTCGTCCCGGACATCGAGCCCACCGCCGGTCGCCTGACCAAGCTCCGCGGCCGGCTGTCCCGCTCGCAGAACGCCGTCGGCAAATCGCTGCTCGGCCTGCTCGGCGGTGGCGACCTCGACGAGGACTCCTGGGAGGAGATCGAGGACACCCTCGTGATGGCCGACCTCGGCACCGCGAGCACCGCGGCCGTGGTCGAGCGCCTGCGCGAGGAGATGGCCTCGCGCAGTGTCCGCACCGCCGAGGACGCCCGGAATGTGCTGCGCGACGTGTTGATCGAGGCGCTGCGCCCGGAACTCGATCGTTCCATCCGCGCGCTGCCGCACGCCGGACATCCGGCCGTGCTGCTCGTCGTCGGCGTGAACGGCACCGGAAAGACCACCACCACCGGCAAACTCGCGCGCGTGCTGGTCGCCGACGGCCGTCGCGTGCTGCTCGGCGCGGCCGACACCTTCCGCGCCGCCGCGGCCGATCAGCTGCAGACCTGGGGTGAGCGGGTCGGCGCGGAAACCGTGCGCGGCAAGGAAGCCGCTGATCCGGCGGCTGTCGCCTTCGACGCGGTGAGCGCGGGCATCGATCGGGGCGTGGATGTGGTCCTCGTGGACACCGCGGGCCGCCTGCACACCAAGACCGGTCTCATGGACGAGCTGGGCAAGGTGAAGCGCGTCGTGGAGAAGAAGGCCGAAGTCGACGAGGTGCTGCTGGTACTCGACGCCACCGTCGGACAGAACGGTCTGATGCAGGCCCGAGTTTTCGCCGAAGTCGTCGATATCACCGGAGTTGCTCTGACAAAGCTGGACGGAACTGCCAAGGGCGGCATTGTTTTCCAGGTGCAGCATGAACTAGGCGTTCCGGTGAAACTGGTTGGTTTGGGAGAAGGTGCGGATGATCTAGCGCCATTCGAGCCCGGAGCCTTTGTCGACGCACTCCTCGGATAACCACCTCTCACCTGCGCCGATTGCGGAAAACAACATCATCCTCACAATGTTCTCGTAACAGAAGTGCGGTTTCGGAAACGCACCCGAAACAGTGCAAACTCATCCGTTCACCTGAGTGAAACGCCGCAGGCTCACGGATGAAACACCAACTGAGGAACCTCATTGCAGGCTCGTTCGCCGGTAGCGGCAGGGCTCGAGATGAGGAGGAAATTGCGGTGGATTTTCCCGTAATCGGCGCACCTGACGCCGGCGACACCGCATGGATGCTGACCAGTTCAGCACTCGTGCTTTTGATGACACCCGGTCTGGCGTTCTTCTACGGCGGCATGGTCCGCTCCAAGAATGTGCTGAACATGATCATGATGAGCATCAGCGCGATGGGCGTGGTCGGCGTCCTCTGGGCGCTGTACGGCTTCTCGATCGCGTTCGGTGACGACAAGGGCAACCTGTTCGGAGACCCTGCCCAGTACTTCGGCCTGAAGGGCATCTTCGGTGGTGCCTACACGGCGACCACCGACGATGCCGGTGTCGTGACACCGGCGAGCATCCCAGTGGCCGGTGGTATCCCGCTGACGGTGTTCGTGGCCTTCCAGGCCATGTTCGCGATCATCACGGTCGCCCTCATCTCGGGTGCGGTCGCCGACCGCCTGAAGTTCGGTTCCTGGCTGCTGTTCGCTGGCGTCTGGGCGACCGTCGTCTACTTCCCTGTCGCGCACTGGGTCTTCGCCTTCGACGGCATCACCGGCGAGACCGGCGGCTGGATCGCCAACAAGCTCAAGGCCATCGACTTCGCAGGCGGCACGGCCGTGCACATCAACGCCGGTATCGCGGCGCTGGTCCTGGTACTCGTGCTCGGCAAGCGCAAGGGCTGGCCGCAGACTCCCATGCGCCCGCACAACCTGCCGTTCGTCATGCTCGGCGCGGGCCTGCTGTGGTTCGGCTGGTTCGGCTTCAACGCCGGTTCCGCGGTCGGCTCCAACGGCATCGCCGGCGCCACCTTCCTCACCACGGTCATCGCCACCGCCGCCGCCATGCTGGCCTGGCTCTTCGTGGAGAAGATCCGCGACGGCCACGCCACCTCCCTCGGCGCGGCCTCGGGCATCGTGGCCGGTCTGGTCGCCATCACCCCGGCCTGTAACTCGGTGAACGTGGTCGGTTCGCTGGCCATCGGCGTTGTCGCGGGTGCGCTGTGCGCCCTGGCGGTCGGCCTGAAGTTCAAGTTCGGTTTCGACGACTCGCTCGACGTGGTCGGCGTCCACCTGGTCGGCGGTATCGTCGGCACCCTGATGGTCGGCCTGGTCGCCGCGCCCGAGGCTCCGGCCGCCGTGAAGGGTCTGTTCTACGGTGGCGGCGCGGATCAGCTGATCAAGCAGGCGGCGGGAGCCGGTGCGGTACTTGCCTTCTCGGGTATCGCGACCCTCATCATCGCCCTCGCCATCAAGTACACCATCGGCCTCCGGGCGGACGAAGAAGCCGAGTTCGTGGGCTTGGACGAGTCCGAGCACGCGGAAACGGCATACGATTTCGCTGCTGTGGGTGGATCGGCACGGACCGCCCTCGTCAAGGAGGCATGACGCATGAAATTGGTTACCGCAATCGTCAAACCGTTCACGCTCGAGGACGTCAAGTCCGGGCTGGAGCAGGCGGGCGTGCTCGGCATGACCGTCAGCGAGGTCCAGGGCTACGGACGCCAGAAGGGCCACACCGAGGTGTACCGAGGTGCGGAGTACTCCGTGGACTTCGTCCCGAAGGTCCGGGTCGAGGTGGTCGTGGACGACGCCTCCGTCGAGAAGGTCGTCGAGGTGATCGTGGAGGCCGCCCGCACCGGCAAGATCGGTGACGGCAAGGTCTGGGTCACCCCGGTCGAGGCCGTCATCCGGGTTCGCACCGGCGAGCGCGGATCGGACGCCCTGTAAAGGGCTACTGACACGCGGCGGCCCCGCACCCACCGGACCAGGACCGGCGGGGACGGGGCCGCCCCCGTGTTCGCGACACGCTCGGAAAGTCCAGGCGCCGGATCGGATTCGGCGCCGCCAGGTTCCCGCCGCAGCCGGAACCGAACGAATTGAATGAGATTGGTGGTGGGTTGTGGGATTCCAGCAACGCGACGAGAAGATCTCCAACGGCGAGAAGGTCTCCAATGGTGCATCGGATCTGGTCCGGGCCCGCAACCAGCTGATAGCCGAGCACAACGCCAACGGACGGGCCTCACGGCTCGAATCCGAGGCGCTGCGCCAGGCGCTCGTGGACCTCTACGAGCTGTGGCTGACCACCAAGGGCCACGAGGTCGGCATCACCGCCGACTCCGGGCTCGCCATCGTCGCCGTGGGCGGGCTGGGCCGCCGCGAGATGCTGCCCTACTCCGATCTGGATCTGGTGCTGCTCTACGACGACGTCGACCCGCAGCAGGTGGCCGAGGTCGCCGACCAGCTCTGGTATCCGCTGTGGGACGCCCACATCAAACTCGATCACAGCGTGCGCACGGTGCCCCAGGCGCTGCGCGTCGCCTCCGACGATCTCACCGCCGCCCTCGGCATGCTGGAGGCCCGCCACATCGTCGGCGACGAAGGGCTCAGCAACCTGCTCATCAGCGGTGTGCGCCGGGACTGGCGAGCCGGAATCCGTTCCCGCTTCGACGAACTCATCGCCCAGGCCGAAACCCGATGGCGGCGCAACGGCGAGATCGCGCACCGCGCCGAACCCGATCTGAAGGCCGGACGCGGCGGCCTGCGCGATATCCAGCTGCTCGACGCCCTCGCCATCGCACAGCTGACCGACGCCATGCCGGGGCTCGGTCCGGACGTGCCCGGCGGCGGGCTGAAGCAGGCGCATCGCCGGCTGCTGGACGTGCGCACCGAACTGCATCGCGTGGCCGGACGCGCACGGGATCAGCTGCGCGCCCAGGACGCCGACGAGATCGGGGCGGCGCTGCGCATCGGCGACCGCTTCGATCTGGCCCGCACGCTGAGCGACGCCGCGCGCACGGTCAGCTATTCGGTGGACGTCGGGCTGCGGACCGCCGCCAACGCGCTGCCGCGGCGCGGGCTCGCGCGACTGCGCCGCGTCCCGGTGCGCCGACCACTCGATGAGGGGGTGGTCGAGCATTCCGGTGAGGTGGTGCTGGCTCGTGACGCCCGCCCGCAGCGCGATCCCGGCCTGATCCTGCGGGTGGCCGCGGCCTCGGCGCAGACCGGATTGCCCATGTCCGCGACGACCTTGAACCGGCTCTCGGAGGACGCGCCCGAACTGCGCGAGCCGTGGCCCAAGGAGGCGCTCAACGATCTGCTGGTGCTGCTGGGCGCGGGCCGCGGCACCATCGACGCCATCGAGGCGCTGGATCGAACCGGCCTGTGGGGCAGGCTGTTCCCGGAATGGGGCGTGGTGCGCGATCTGCCGCCGCGCGACGCCATGCACACCTGGACCGTGGACCGCCATCTCATGGAGGCGGTGGCGCAGTCCAGTGCGCTGTCCACCCGGGTCGCCCGCCCGGACCTGCTGCTCATCGGCGCGCTGCTGCACGATATCGGCAAGGGGCGCACGGAGGATCACAGTGTGGTCGGTGCGGAGCTGGCCACCTCGATCGGGCGGCGGCTGGGGCTGTGGCCCTCGGATGTGAAGACGCTGTCGGCCATGGTGCGCCACCATCTGCTGCTGCCGGATACCGCGACGCGCCGCGACCTCGCCGATCCGGACACGGTGAAGGCGGTGATCGACGCCCTCGACGGTGACCCGCAGCTGCTGGAACTGCTGCACGCGCTGGCCGAAGCCGATTCCCTCGCAACGGGTCCCGGCGTCTGGAACGACTGGAAGGCCTCGCTCATCGGAGATCTGGTGCGCCGCTGCCGGATCGCCATGGCCGGTGACGAACTGCCCGAGCCCGAACCGATTCCGGACGAACTGCGGGCGCGCGCCGAGGCCGGGGGCGTGCATGTGGAGCTGCGGCACGGCGAGGGCCGCTACACCCATATCGTCACCGTGGTCGCTCCCGACACCCCGGGCCTGCTCTCCGAGGCGGCGGGGGTGCTGGCCCTGCATTCGCTGCGGGTGCTGTCCGCGGATCTGGTGAGCGTCGGGAAATCCGCCATCGACACCTTCACCGTGGTGCCGCGTTTCGGAAATCCGCCGGATCCGGGTCTGCTGCGGCAGGAATTGATCCGCGCCATCAACGGCGATCTGAATCTGACCTCGGTGCTGGCCAAGAAGGAACGCGAGGCGGGCGGCACGCAGCCGAGTCCATTCGCGCAGTCGCAGCCGCGGGTGATCTGGTACGAAACGGCCGAGCCGGGCCGGGTGCTGCTGGAATTGCGGGCCGAGGATCGGCTCGGATTGCTCAGCCGGTTGGCGAAAGCGCTGTCCGATTCCGGGGTGAATGTCTCCTGGGCGAAAGTCATGACCATGGGCGCTGCGGTCATCGACGCCTTCTCGCTGGATCTGGGCGCTTCCGACACACCGCAGCGACGCGCCGAAATCGAAGCGGCGCTGCTCGCGGTGGTTCCGCCGCAACAACCGAAGAAAACTCCTGAATCGGACACGGAAAACGGATCAACCAGGGTTTTCTGACCGATCGCCAGGAACTCGGATTAACTGGCAAACCACACGTTTGCCAGTTAATCCAAATGTTGCAGGCAATTTGCTGAAATACTCATCGGGTCACCGTTACCGCACTCTACGATTCGCTTCAGCCCATGCTGTCGCACGCCCGAGGGGAGTGGTTCGGTGGCAATTGAAGTGAGCTCCGCGTCAATGATGACGAGCGATCTGACCCAGCACATCGCCCGCTGCGTCGGCGGCGACCGCTGGGTCGTCTCCTGGCTACCCGGCCGCACCCTCTCCGGACAGCAGGCCGTCACCGCCATGACGATCGCCTCGACCGTGGCCGACCGCACCCCCTCCGACTCGGAATGGGCCGTATTGGACGGTCTCGCACTCGGATTGGGCCTCACCGCCCGCGAAGCCGTGCACATGGTCCGCACCGAGAAACACGATCTGCGCCGCCCCCGCCCCCGGCCCGGATTGGATTAGCGCGGACGCTGTGTCTCACCACTTCGCGCCGACCACTACCCTGGTATATCGAGTGACGTCCCTCGAGATCAGGAGCGCGATCGGTGTTCGAATCCCTTTCCGACCGGTTGACCGGTGCCCTCAAGGATCTGCGCGGCAAGGGGCGCCTGTCACCGGCCGATATCGACGCGACCGCGCGCGAGATCCGGTTGGCGCTGCTCGAGGCCGACGTGGCGCTGCCGGTGGTGCGCAGCTTCATCGCCAAGATCAAGGAGCGCGCCAAGGGCGCTGAGGTCTCCGCGGCGCTGAACCCGGCCCAGCAGGTCGTGAAGATCGTCAACGAGGAGCTCATCGGCATCCTCGGTGGCGAGACCCGGCGACTGCAGTACGCCAAGAACCCGCCGACCGTCATCATGCTGGCCGGTCTGCAGGGCGCCGGTAAGACCACCCTCGCGGGCAAGCTCGCCAAATGGCTGAAGGGACAGGGGCATCAGCCGCTGCTGGTCGCCTGCGACCTCCAGCGTCCAGGCGCGGTCACCCAGCTGCAGGTGGTCGGCGAGCGCGCCGGGGTGCCGGTGTTCGCACCGCATCCGGGCACCTCCATCGGCGGCGGCGACAACCCGCTCGGCATCTCCGCGGCCGATCCGGTGAATGTCGCGCGGGCCGGTATCGCCGAGGCCGAGCAGAAGCAGTACGACGTGGTCATCGTCGACACCGCCGGCCGCCTCGGCATCGACGCCGAACTCATGTCGCAGGCCGCGGGCATCCGCGACGCCGTGAACCCGGACGAGATCCTGTTCGTCCTCGACGCCATGATCGGTCAGGACGCGGTCGCCACCGCCGAGGCCTTCCGCGACGGCGTCGGCTTCACCGGCGTCGTGCTCACCAAGCTCGACGGCGACGCTCGCGGTGGCGCGGCGCTCTCGGTGCGTGAAATCACCGGCCAGCCCATCCTTTTCGCCTCCACCGGCGAGAAGCTGGAAGACTTCGACGTCTTCCACCCCGACCGCATGGCCAGCCGCATCCTCGGCATGGGCGACCTGCTCTCGCTCATCGAGCAGGCCGAACAGGTCTACGACGCGCAGCAGGCCGAGGAGGCCGCGCGCAAGATCGGCTCCGGCGAACTCACCCTCGAGGACTTCCTCGAGCAGATGCTCGCCATCCGCAAGATGGGCCCCATCGGCAACCTGCTCGGCATGCTGCCGGGCGCGGGCCAGATGAAAGACGTGCTCGCCCAGGTCGACGACAAGCAGCTCGACCGCGTGCAGGCCATCATCCGCGGTATGACCCCCGCCGAGCGCGCCAACCCGAAGATCATCAACGCGTCGCGCCGCCTGCGCATCGCCAACGGCTCCGGCGTCACCGTCACCGACGTGAACCAGCTCGTCGACCGCTTCTTCGAAGCCAAGAAGATGATGGGCGCCATGAGCCGCCAGTTCGGCCTGCCCGGCGCGCGCGGCAACAGCAAGGGCAAGGGCAAAGGCAAGAAGGGCAAGAAGGGCGGGCGCGGCCCCACCCCGCCGAAGGTGCGCGGCGGCTTCCCGGGCATGCCCGGCCTTCCGGGCGGTATGCCCGGCGGCATGCCCGATCTGTCCAATATGCCCGCCGGTCTCAACGAACTCCCGCCCGGTCTCGAAGGTTTCGACCTGTCGAAGCTGAAGTTCCCGAAGAATTAGAGCCCCGAGGGGTACGGAAGCGGCCCCGTCGCACTCGCGACGGGGCCGATCTCTGGTCGGCAGGGATTCGCCCCGGCGCGAAGTATGCGGCGCGGGGCCGGGATTCGGACCGCTCCGCGCTCGCGCCGCCCGAGGTCAGGGTCGGCCGATCGGGCGGCTGATGCCGAATCCGCTGGGCGCCAGCATCACTCGCATCGTCCCGCAGGCGCAGCGGGTGTAGCTCACCAGCCCCTCCGAGGTTCGATGCCGGGAGATGGTCTGGAAGGGCCGATCCGTCGGCCACCCACAGAATTCGCACTGTCCGTCCGCTGCCATGGTCTCAGTGTCAGCAGCGGCATTAGTCTGGGTCCATCGAATATTTCCGCAGTTGATCGTTCGGAAACGCCACATGATCGACCCACGCTTGCAGACCCTGCGCATACTGCGCGAACAGGGCACCGTCACCAGGACGGCGGCCGTGCTGCACCTCACGCCGTCCACCGTCTCGCAGCAATTGCGCGGCCTGGCACAGGAACTCGATGTCGAGCTGCTGGAGCAGGTGGGCCGCCGCGTCAAACTGACCGAGGCGGCGCACGCGCTGCTGCGGCACGCCGACCTCCTGTTCGCCCAAGCCGAGAGAGCGCGCGCCGAACTGGCGGAGCACCGCGCGGGAATCGCTGGGGTGCTGCGCATCTGCTCCATGCCGACGGCGCTGGCGGCCCTGGTCGCGCCCGCGGCGGCGCGGCTGCGTGCTGCCCACCCGGGGTTGACGGTCGAACTCATCGAGGACGAGTCGGGGCACTGTTTCGAGCTGCTGGCGGCGGGGGACAGCGATATCGCCGTGGTGCTGCCGTCACCCGGGAGTCCCGCGCCCGGCGATGCGCGATTCGAACAGCTTCCGCTGCTGGACGAGCCCATGGACCTGCTGGTACCGGTCGGACACTGGCTCGCGGACCGCGACGACGTGGCCCTGGCGGATGCCGCACACGAGCCGTGGATCACCGGACGCGAGCGCATCACCCATCGGCTGGTGGTGTCGGCCGCGTGCGCCACGGCCGGTTTCACGCCCCGGATCGCCGGGCAGGCGGTCGATTTCACCGGGGTGGCCGCCATGGTCGCGCACGGCTTCGGCGTCAGCCTGATCGGGCGGCTGAGCCTGATTCCGCCCGAATTCGCGGTGGTTCGGGTGCCGCTGCACGGGGACAGCGTGCCGATCCGGCGGCATCTCACCGTGGTGCGCCGGGGCGGCGGCGGGCATCCCGTGGTCGCCGAGGGGCTGCGGATGATTCGCGCGGTGTCCGCGCAGCGCCCCGGCATCACCCTGCTCGCGGACCGGAATCCGATCGGGGAGAGGCGTATTCACCAGCGGTAGTCGAAGATCTTCCCGTCGCAGGTCACCACGACCCGGCCACCGTCCGGGTGTGGGCGGCGCTGGATGTCCACCCGGAGGTTGATGGCGCTCATGACGCCGTCGCCGAACTCCTCGTGGACGAGTCGGGTGCCTGACGGCGACGCCGGCGGCCTTTCGCGACGAGTTCGGGGTCGAAGTCCGGGGTGGACCAGGTTTCGGCCAGGGCGACGCTGGGGGCGCGGCCCGCGGCCACGTGGGCGAAGGCGCAGGCGGCGGCTTCTTCGCCGCGGCCGGAGGCGATCAGGGTGTAGAGGGCCTCGTGTTCGGAGCACTGCTCGGCGGCGTCGCGGGAGGCGGTGAGGCGGAACAGCCATTCGGTGCGGGCGGCCAGGGGGCGCATCTGGATGCTCAGCAGCGGGTTGCCCGCGAGCTCGATGATGTCGGCGTGGAAGGCGGCGTTGGCGGCGGCAATGCGGGGCAGGTCGCCGGACTTCGTGGCCGAACGGGCTTCGGCCAGTGTGGTTTTCAATGGGGTGACGGTGTCCGGGGTGGCGCGGGCGGCGGCGAGGCGGGCGGCCAGCGACTCCAGGGCCTCGCGGACGTCGAAGAGGTGGTTCACGTCGTCGGGGGTGAAGGGCGCGACCAGCGCGCCCTTGCCGGGCACCAGCAGCACCAGGCCCTCGGCGGCCAGCATGCGCAGCGCCTCGCGCAGCGGGATACGGGAAACCTCCAGTTCGGCGGCCAGATCACGTTCCACCAGACGCTGGCCGGGCCGCCATTCGACGCCCACGATGCGGTCTCTGATCGAGTCGTAGGCGCGGTGGCGCAGGGAACCGGGTGCCGTCACGACATTCCACACTATCGGCCCGCGACCCGGCCTTTTCGGATCGGAACAGTCCCGGGGACCGTGGCGCCGGTGGCGCGGTGAACGGCAAGTAGCCGACCGTCCGGCGCGGGCGCAGTAGGTTGTCGGGGACAGGGTTTCGTGTCCGAGCACGGTGCGAGGAGGCCGGTATGCGTCTGCATTTCCGCGGAGTGGTGCTCCCCGGGGACGAGGTGCTCGATCTGTGGGTGCACGACGGGCTGATCTCCTTCGAGCCGATCGCCGGCGCGGACACCGTGCACGCCTCGGGATGGATCGTGCCGGGGCTGGTGGACGCGCACTGCCATGTCGGCATCAAATACGGTGGCGGAGACGAGGATCCGGAGGGCGCGGTCGCGCAGGCCGAGGTGGAGCGGGACGCCGGGGCGCTGCTGCTGCGGGATGCGGGCTCGCCCATCGACACCCGGTTCATCGACGAGCGGGAGGATCTGCCGAAGATCATCCGCGCGGGGCGGCACATCGCGCGGCCGCGCCGCTACATTCGCGAGCTGGGGATCGAACTCGACGATGAGCGCGATCTCCCGGAAATCGTTGCGGAGCAGGCGCGCCGGGGCGACGGCTGGGTGAAGATCGTCGGCGACTGGATCGACCGCTCGGTGGGCGATCTGCGGCCGCTGTGGAGCGACGGCATCCTGAAGGAGGCCATCGACGCCGCGCACCGCGAGGGCGCGCGGGTCACCGCGCACGTATTCGGCGAGGACGCCCTCTACGGTCTGCTCGGCGCGGGCATCGACTGCATCGAGCACGGCACCGGCCTCACCGACGACACCATCGAGATGATGGTCGCGCACGGCACCGCGCTGGTGCCCACCCTCGTCAATATCGACACCTTCCCCGAAATCGCCGACAGCGCGGGCAAATTCCCGATCTACGCCGCCCACATGCGTGATCTGCACCGGCGTTCCCGGGAGACGGTCGCCAAGGCGCGCGACGCGGGCGTGCCCGTCTACACCGGCACCGACGCGGGCGGCTCCATCAAGCACGGTCGCATCGCCGACGAGATCGCGGCGCTGCGCGGGGCGGGCTTCTCCGGCCATGACGCCCTGGGCGCGTCCTCCTGGAATGCCCGTGCCTGGCTGCGCCGCCCCGGCATCGAACCGGGCGCGCCCGCGGACTTCGTTGTCTACCAGAACGATCCACGCACGTCGGTGGAGGTTCTCGCGGCCCCGTCCTGGGTGGTGCTGCGCGGTCGCGTCTACGACCGCCGCGATCCGGTAACCGGTTACAGATAGGACGCTCTCACCTGTGCTGACGGTGTCGCCCGCGACATCTACGATCAAGATCTTCGCAGCAGCGGAGAGCTTGATCACAGTACGAGTAATGGTGGGGGACACCCTTGCACGACCAGTCGAAAGACCATGCCGACCAGCCCGTCGGCCCGCCCTCCGATCCGCAGTGGGAGCCGGGCATGCCCGCGGCTCCGCAGCACGGGCAGTGGGTGCAGGGCGCGCCGGGTCTGCCACACGAGGGGCTTTTCGCGCCGGTGAGCTATCCGCCGCCGGGGCAGGACAACGGTTTTCCGCCGCTGCCGGTGAATCCTGTTGTCCCGCAACGGTCCCGGCTGCGCCGGGGCTGGGTGTGGGCGTCGCTGGCCGCCGTGATCGCGCTCGCGGTGGCGGCCGTGATCGGGGTGCGGGTGCTCACCCGCGAGGAAGCGGTGGCGTTCCCGGTGGGCAACTGTGTCGCGATGGATGCCGCGACGCCGGTCGAATACGGCTGTCAGGACAGCAAATCGCTGTATCGCATCGTCGGGCGCGAGGACATCGTGTACCCGCCGGAGTCGGCGTGCCTGAAGTACTCCGACGCCACCCGGGCGGTCACCGCGCCGGTCGCGCAGGGTGCGAAGGCCGACACCGTGCTGTGCCTGGCGCCGACCCGATTCCACAAGACCGATCCGGGCGCGCTGCAGGCCGGCGACTGCATCGACGTCAAGGAGTCCGGCGGTTCCATGACGGTCGTGCCCTGCGATTCGAAGTCGTTGCCCGCCAAGGTGCTCGCCACCGAACTGCATCCCAAGATCCCGGTGATCACCCGGGCCTGCGAGAACACCCCCGAGGCGCGCATGGCGTTCGGGCAGGCGTCGCTCGGCGGCCGCGCCATCGTGGTGTGCGCGGTACCCACCGACCCGAAGGATATGGACAACGCGAAGGTCGGCGATTGCGCCGCATACGAATCCATGTCGCTGGTGGCCTGCACCGATCCGAGCGCGACGCAGCGGGTGCTGTCGGTGAAGACGGTCTTCCAGAAGCCCGCCAAGCCCGAATGCGCGGGTCTGCACGGCGCGAACTCCTCGTTCACGACCGCCAACGAGAAGACCGATCTGGTGATGCTGGTGTGCATGGGTCCGGCCGATCAGAAGGATTCGCTGTACTCGGTGGTCGGCGAGTGCATCGGCAGCGGCGGCGGTAACAGTCGCTCGGCGAGTTCGACCTTCCGGGTCGAGTGCTCCGATCCGAGCGCGAAGTATGTGGTGTCCGAGCGCATCGATTCGGAGAACGCCGAGTGTGAGACTCCTGCGAAGCTCACGTACTCCCCGGGGGTGACGCTGGGGCTCACCATCTGTCTGGCGCGGCGTTGAAACGTGTTTCCGATTTCGGTCACGCGACAGGAGTGAATCGGTCATGCTTCACATGTTTGTTCTGCACGACCTGATGAGGTGAATGACATGGGTTCCGTCGAGGGCCTGCTGACCGGCATTCTGGCCGGTCTCATCGTGAAGCTGCTCACAGCCGGAAGCTCCGGCGGGAGCTCGCACCACTGATACCCGCACGACCGCAGCCCATCGGAGACGATTCCGGTGGGCTGTCGTCGTGTCAGAACAGGTCGCCGAGGGCCCGCAGGCCGCCGCCGAGCATGCGGATCACCGCGGGAATCCCCGTCACGACATCGGCCGCGAGGACCCCGGTGTCGACGGTGTCGATCACCTTGTCGGTGCGCGACCGGCGTCGCGGGGGTTGCTGCGGATCGGGTGTCTCTGCCATAACTGGTTATCTCCGCGCGGGGCCCCGGCGTTCTCACTGGACGAGGGCCGATTTCATCGCCCGCGCCCGCTCTGGCAGAATGAACGATCGTCCTCGTCCGAGGGCAGTGTCAGCCCGTCCCCGGTTACGTACCGCGCGGCGGTCACAACACTCAACGCAAAACCGGGCCCGCCTCGCGCGGGCTGCTGAATTGCGGCCGTGACCAAGAATGAAAGGCACAGCACATGGCTGTTCGCATCAAGCTGACCCGCATGGGCAAGATCCGCAACCCGCAGTACCGCGTCGTCATCGCCGACGCCCGTACGCGTCGTGACGGCCGGGCCATCGAGTCCATCGGCAAGTACCACCCGAAGGAAGAGCCCTCCCTGATCGAGATCGACTCGGAGCGCGCTCAGTACTGGCTGGGTGTCGGCGCGCAGCCGACCGAGCCGGTGAAGCGTCTGCTGGAGATCACCGGCGACTGGCAGAAGTTCAAGGGCCTGCCGGGCGCCGAGGGCACCCTGAAGACCAAGGCCGCCAAGCCGTCCAAGCTGGACCTGTTCAACGCCGCGCTCGCCGCCGCGCAGAACGAGCCGGTCACCGAGGCCGTCACCCCGAAGAAGAAGGCCGCCAAGAAGGACGAGGCCGCCGAGGCCGACGCCGCCGAGGCCACCACCGAAGCTGCCGAGTAAATCATGAGCGCCGTAGTCGCCGATGCCGTCGAACACCTGGTTCGCGGCATCGTCGCCAATCCGGAGGACGTCCACGTCGAGCTGATCACCAGCCGTCGTGGCCGGACCGTCGAGGTGCACGTGCACCCCGATGATCTCGGCAAGGTGATCGGTCGCGGTGGTCGCACCGCGACCGCGCTGCGCACCCTCGTCGCCGGTATCGGCGGCAAGGGTATTCGCGTCGACGTGGTCGACACGGACCAGTAGATGGAACTGGTCGTCGGTCGGGTCGCCAAATCGCACGGTGTGCGTGGCGAACTCGTCGTAGAAGTCCGCACCGACGAGCCGGAACTGCGGTTCGCGCCCGGCAACACCCTGAAGGGGAAGTTGCCGCGCGCCACGCAGACGCAGGAATTCGACGTGGAGTCGGCCCGGGAACACTCGGGCCGGCTTCTCGTGCGTCTGGACGGCGTGAACGACCGCACGGCCGCGGATGCGTTGCGGGGCATGCTCTTCGTCGTCGACACTGCGGATCTGCCGCCGTCGGAGGATCCGGACGAGTACTACGACCACGAGCTCGAAGGGCTGCGCGTCGAACTCGGTGACGGAACCCTGGTCGGCACCGTCCGCGAGGTACTGCATTCGGCTGCGGGAGAACTGCTTTCGATCAAGGCGTCCGAGGCGTACCCGCCCGCGGGCCGGGAGATCCTGGTGCCCTTCGTGAATGCGATGGTGCCCACGGTCTCGATCGCGGACGGCCTCATCGTCATCGATCCGCCCGAAGGTCTGCTGGACCCGGAGTGAGCGCGATGCGTATCGACGTCGTCACCATTTTCCCCGAATACCTCGAGCCGATGCGAACGGCCTTGCTGGGCAAGGCGATCGACAAGGGCATCCTCGAGGTCGGCGTGCACGATCTGCGTGACTGGACGCACGACGTGCACAAGGCCGTGGACGATTCGCCGTACGGCGGCGGTCCCGGCATGGTCATGAAACCCGTTGTCTGGGGCGATGCCCTGGACGACGTGTGCCCGGATGACGCGCTGCTGGTGGTACCGACCCCGGCGGGCGTGCCCTTCACCCAGCGCACCGCCGAACGCTGGTCCACCGAGAAGCACATCGTCTTCGCCTGCGGCCGTTACGAAGGCATCGATCAGCGCGTCTTCGACGACGCCGCCCGCCGGGTCCGCGTCGAAGAGGTCAGCATCGGCGACTACGTCCTCATCGGCGGCGAAGCGGCGGTGCTCGTCATGACCGAGGCGTTCGTCCGCCTGATCCCCGGGGTCCTCGGCAATCAGCAGTCCCACGAACAGGATTCGTTCTCCGACGGCCTCCTCGAAGGCCCGTCCTACACCCGCCCGGTCTCCTGGCGCGGCCTGGACGTCCCGGAAATCCTGCTCTCCGGCAATCACGCCAGGATCGACGCCTGGCGTCGCGAACAGTCCCTGGCACGCACCCGCGAACGCCGCCCCGACCTGCTTCCGGACGACCAGAACTAATCGGATATCCGGGACACTTTCGTCTTCGGGTCTCCCACTCTCGCCTTCCGCCCGGTAGATTCCGGACGCCCGGTTATAGCAATCGGGCATCAAACTCCGGAGGAAAGGCGGGTCAGAAGTGCTTCGTCAGGCCATCGCAGTCGGCATCGTCGCCACTGCCATGCTCGGTTTCGGCGGTGCGGTAGCCCACGCGTTCACCCCGCAGGACGAACTGCGTTTCCACCTCATGCAGGACCAACACCAATCCGACGCCTACAAGACCCGCTCGATCAGCCTCGGCCACAAGACCTGCGCCGAAATCGAACGCACCCCGAGCCGCAAAGCAGCCCTGATCGCCTTCGACCGCCAGCACCCCGCCACCAACGTCGGCATGAACGGCATGACCGCCACCGAGATCGACATCATGGCCTACTGCCCGGCCCACATGCTGCGCCCCTGAACGAATCCGGCTGAGACACCGCGCAATTCGGTCCAGGCCCCGGGGAGACGAGGCGAGCGCGCGGCCGTCCCGGCGAGCGTGATGGAGACATGGGCCGAGTCCGTCACCGTGTCGTCATCGCGCGCCGGTAGTGTCTGCGGGCGTGACGACAGCCTCCGAAACCGTCAACGCAGAGACCGCAGGTGCCGAGAGCACTGTCCGCCTGGCCAGCGTGAGTCGGCGCATCGCCGATGAGCTGAGCGTGGGGGAGGGACAGGTGCGCGCGGCCGTCGAGCTACTGGACGCCGGGTCGACCGTGCCGTTCATCGCCCGATACCGCAAGGAGGTCACCGGCGGGCTCGACGACGCCCAGCTACGCACGCTCGACGAACGCCTGCACTACCTGCGGGAAATGGACGATCGGCGCGGGTCGATCATCGAATCCATTCGCGGGCAGGGCAAGCTCACCGCCGAGCTGCACGCGTCGATCATGCTGGCGGACACCAAGGCTCGCCTCGAGGACATCTACCTGCCGTACAAGCCGAAGCGGCGCACCAAGGCGCAGATCGCGCGCGAAGCCGGGCACGAGCCCGTCGCCGACGCACTGCTGAACGACCCCACCACCGACCCCGCGCAGTACGACGCCGAACAGCTCGACGGTGCGCGCGCCATCCTCGTGGAACGCTTCGCCGAAGACGCCGACCTCGTCGGTGAACTGCGCGAACTCATGTGGGAGCGCGGACAGGTCACCTCCACCGTGCGCGCCGGCAAGGAAGAAGCGGGCGCGAAGTTCGCCGACTACTTCGACTTCAACGAACCGTTCAGCAAGCTGCCCTCACATCGCATCCTGGCGCTGCTGCGCGGTGAGAAGGAAGAGGTGCTCACCCTGCACCTCGAAGCCGACACCGAAGAGCCCGAGGACGGTGAGCGCACCATCTACGAGGGCCGCATCGCCTACAAGTTCGGCATCGCCGAACAGGGCCGCGCCGCCGACAAGTGGCTGCTCGACACCGTGCGCTGGGCCTGGCGCACCA
Organism: Nocardia acididurans; assembly: GCF_016741815.1. Lineage (GTDB taxonomy): Bacteria > Actinomycetota > Actinomycetes > Mycobacteriales > Mycobacteriaceae > Nocardia > Nocardia acididurans. The sequence continues at coordinate 120,694 of NZ_JAERRJ010000014.1, read as the reverse complement.
AACTCCAGGTGAGCCTGGGCATCGACACCCGAATGCGGTTGCGGCAGAGCGCCGAACGCGACGCCGTCGACGTCTTCGCGGCCAACCTGCGCGACCTGCTGCTGGCCGCCCCCGCCGGCACCCGCACCACCATGGGCCTGGACCCGGGCTACCGCACCGGCGTGAAGGTCGCCGTGGTCGACTCCACCGGCAAGTGCGTCGCCACCGAGGTCATCTACCCGCACAAGCCGCAGGGGCAGACCGAGAAGTCCCTCGCCGTGCTGGGCGCGCTGGTCGCGCGCTTCAATGTGGAGCTGATCGCCATCGGCAACGGCACCGCCTCCCGCGAGACCGATGCCCTTGCCGCCGAACTCATCTCGCGCATTCCGGAGAACAAGCCCACCAAGATCGTGGTCTCCGAGGCGGGCGCGTCGGTGTACTCGGCCTCGGCCTACGCCTCGCAGGAACTGCCCGATATGGACGTGTCGCTGCGCGGCGCGGTGTCCATCGCGCGCCGGCTGCAGGATCCGCTGGCGGAACTGGTGAAGATCGATCCGAAGTCCATCGGCGTCGGCCAGTATCAGCACGACGTCTCCGAAACCCTGCTCGCGCGCTCGCTCGGGGCGGTCGTCGAAGACGCGGTGAACGCGGTCGGCGTGGACGTCAACACGGCGTCGGTGCCGCTGCTGTCGCGCGTCTCCGGCATCGCCACCTCGCTCGCGGAAAGCATTGTGGCGCACCGCGACGCCAACGGCCCGTTCCGTTCGCGCGCCGCGCTGAAGGACGTTCCGCGCCTGGGCCCCAAGGCTTTCGAACAGTGCGCGGGCTTCCTGCGCATCCGCGGCGGCGACGACCCGCTCGACACCTCCTCGGTGCACCCCGAGGCCTATCCGGTGGTGCGCCGCATTCTCGACGCCAGCGGCCGCGGTATGCAGGAGCTCATCGGCAACACCACGGTCCTGCGCGCGCTGCGGCCCGCCGAGTTCACCGATGAGAAGTTCGGCGTCCCGACCGTCACCGACATCATCAGCGAACTCGAGAAGCCCGGCCGCGACCCCCGCCCGGAATTCAAGACCGCCGAATTCGCCGCGGGCATCGAGAAGGTCGCCGACCTGAAGCCCGGCATGGTGCTCGAGGGTGTGGTCACCAACGTGGCCGCCTTCGGCGCCTTCGTCGACGTGGGCGTCCACCAGGACGGCCTGGTCCACGTCTCCGCCATGTCCCACACCTTCGTCAAGGATCCGCGCGAGGTCGTGAAATCCGGTGACGTGGTGAAGGTCAAGGTCCTCGAGGTGGACGTCCAGCGCCAGCGCATCGGCCTGTCCCTGCGCCTCGACGACGAGCCCGGCGCCGCCAAACCCGAACGCGGCGAAGGCCGTCCGCGCGGCGGCCAGAACCAGGGCGGCCGCGGCGACGGGCGGCCCCGCCAGGGCGGCCAGGGCGGCGGCGGCAATCGCCAAGGCGGGCAAGGCAATCGCCAGGGCGGTCAGGGTGGCCAGGGCGGGCGCGGCGGCAACGACCGCCGCACCCAATCCGCCCCCAGCGGCTCCATGGCAGACGCGCTGCGCCGCGCCGGTTTCGGCAAGTAACCACCTTCCCCGGTGCGGGGGCGGTGACGGCGAAAACCGGACATCCGGCAGCCGCCACCGCTCCCTTCCCGGGAAGCCGCACCCACACCGCGAGTCCTACCGGTAGGGGAGCTCCGGCGCCGCTGGGGCCGGACCGGGACGATCACGCCTACTCTGGGTAGCCAGAAGAGTGCGGCCCAGGCGCCGAACCAGGATCGACGGCGGAAACGGTAGGGGTATGTCGGGCTTTCGACGGTGGTTGGACGAGGACGTCATCGCCAATGGTCGTTTGCCGCTGGCCTGCCTGCTGATCGGGTTCATCGTCGGATTCCTGTTGATCCGGGTCAGCGTGCGGCTGATTCGCAAGCAGGTGCGGTGGTGGCCGGGGAATGTGCGGGCGGGCGACGTGCACATTCACCACATGGTGTTCGGGGTTGTCCTGGTGCTGTCGTCCGGGGTCGGGCTGGTCACCATGTACGAGAGCAGTCTCGGGGTGATCTGCGCGTTCGCGGCGGCGTTCGGGGTGGGGGCGGCGCTGGTGCTCGACGAGTTCGCGCTGATCTACTACCTGCGGGACGTGTACTGGGAGGAGCAGGGGCGCACCTCGGTGGACGCGGTGTTCGTCGCCATCGCGGTGACGGGGTTGCTGCTGCTGGGTTTTCATCCGCTGTGGCTGCTCGACATCAATGATTTCCGTAGCGAACCCAACAACACCGAGCGGTTCATCATCGCCGGGTTCACCATCGCCAATTTCGGGCTGGCGGCGATCGTCATCGCCAAGGGCAAGATTTGGACCGGTCTGTTCGGGATGTTCTTCCCGCCGCTGCTGGTGGTCGGGGCGCTGCGGCTGAGCCGGCCCGGAGCGCCGTGGGCGCGGTGGCGGTACGGCACGCGACGGGCGCTCATGCGCCGGGCCATGATCCGGGAGCGGCGATATCGGCTGCCGGTGATCCGGGCCAAGATCTTCGTGCAGGACATTCTCGCGGGCAAACCCGATGTGGTGCATGTGCGACAGGCGGTCATCCACGCCCAGCAGGCCGCGCAGGAAGAAGTGGCGCGGACCGTCATCCCGGCCCCGCCCTCACCGCGCGTCGGTAGCCGAAAGGTTGCTGACTGATTGGCGGCGTGCCAGGGTTGGGTATGGGCTACGTTGTCGGCGATTACCTGCTCGATCGGCTCCACGAACTCGGCGTCACCGAAATCTTCGGCGTCCCGGGCGATTTCAACCTCCAATTCCTCGACCACGTGGTCGCGCACCCGCGGATCCGCTGGGTCGGCAGCGCCAACGAGCTGAACGCCGGATACGCGGCGGACGGATACGCGCGGCTGCGCGGCATCGGCGCGGTGGTCACCACCTACGGGGTGGGGGAGTTGAGCGCGGTCAACGCCATCGCCGGAAGCTATGCCGAACATGTCCCGGTGGTGCACATCGTCGGCGTGCCTGCCAAGGATATTCAGGCGAACCACCGGGTCATCCACCACACGCTCGGCGACGGCGACTTCCACCACTTCCGGCGAATCGCGGCCGAAGTCACCTGCGCGCAAGCCGATCTCGGGGCCGCCGACGCCTGTCCGGAAATCGATCGGGTGCTCAACTCGGTGCGGGTGCACCGGCGACCCGGCTATCTGATGCTCGCCACCGACACCGCGCGCATGGAGGTCGACCGGCCCGCCGCCCCGCTGGCCCCGCCCGCGGATTTCAGCAGCGCCGGGGCGCGCGAAGCCTTCGAAGCGGCCGCCCGCGCCTTCCTGACGGGGCGTCGGGTCACGGTGCTGGCCGATGTGTTCGCCGATCGCGTCGGCGCGACGGACGAACTGCGCGAACTGCTGTCGACCCGGAAGCTGCCGCACGCCACCCTGGCCTGGGGCAAGACCCTGGTCGACGAATCCGAACCGAACTTCCTCGGCGTCTACACGGGTGCGGCCTCGCCGGAGGCCGTGCGCGCCGGGGTGGAAGATGCCGAGCGGCTCGTCATCGTGGGCGTACAGTACACCGACAGCACCACGGCCGGATTCAGTCACCGCATCGACGCGCGCCGCACCATCGATATCGGCCCCGAACGCACGGTCATCGGCGGGGTCGATACGTTCGCGCCGCTGTCACTGCCCGCCGCGCTGGCCATCCTCGCCCGGATCAGCGGTGAATTCGCCGCTCCGGCACCGACTCCGGCGATCGCGAAGGTCATGCCGACCGTCGAGGCGAAGGCCGACGCGCCGCTGACCCAGGCCACCCTGTGGCCGATCGTCGCCGAGGCGCTGGGCAACAGCAATATCGTGGTCGCCGATCAGGGCACGGCGTTCTTCGGCCTCGCGACCCTGCGCATGCCGACGGGCATCACCTTCCTGGGCCAGCCGCTGTGGGGTTCCATCGGCTACGCCCTGCCCGCCGCACTCGGGGCCGGACTGGCCTGCCCGGACCGCCGGGCCGTCCTGGTGATCGGCGACGGAGCCGCGCAGCTGTCGATCCAGGAACTCGGCACCTGGATTCGCGAGCGCGTGCACGGCGTCATCATCCTCGTGGACAACAGCGGGTACGCCATCGAACGCGCCATCCACGGCCCGGCCGCCGCCTACAACGACATCGCGCCCTGGCGCTGGGACGAACTGCCGCGCGCCTTCGGCGGGGACGACGATTCGGTGCTGACCCTGCGCGCCACCACCGTCGGCGAACTGCGCGACTGTGTGCGCGCGGCCACCGACGCGCAGGATCGGCTCGTATTCTTGCGGGTGGTCACCGGTGCGACGGACTATCCGCCGCTGGTGTCGGATATCGCCGCGGCGCTCACCCGGGCCAACACCGCGTCCTGACCGTGAGCAGGTCACCCCCGATTAACCGGGGGGCCGCGTCATCTGGCACAATGCTCAGGTTGCTTCGAGCGCCCCGCGCTCGGGTACCGCCCAATTATCCGGAGCACGAACCGGTCGAGCCCTTATGTGGTTGCCGCCAGGTTCCTCTGTTCTTGCGAACTCCAATAAGGACGGAAATGAACACCCTCGACTTCGTCGACGCATCGTCGCTGCGCAGCGACGTCCCGGACTTCCGCCCGGGTGACACGGTCAACGTGCACGTGAAGGTTATCGAAGGTAACAAGGAGCGTGTGCAGGTCTTCAAGGGCGTCGTGATCCGCCGTCAGAACGGTGGCATCCGCGAGACCTTCACCGTGCGCAAGGTGTCCTTCGGTGTCGGCGTGGAGCGCACCTTCCCGGTGCACAGCCCCAACCTCGACAAGATCGAGGTCGTCACCCGTGGTGACGTCCGCCGCGCCAAGCTGTACTACCTGCGCGATCTCCGTGGCAAGGCCGCGAAGATCAAGGAAAAGCGCTGAAGTAGCTTTTCACTTCGAACGCCGAGTAGCCCGGCACCGCATGCATGTTCGCGGTGCCGGGCTACTCTGTTCCGGTGGCAGACGAGAGCGAGTCGACAGCGGTGTCCGGAGCGGACGACGACGGCCGGGCCGAGAAGACGAAGGCGGACAAGCCGAAGAAGAAGCAGCGCCCGTTCTGGCAGGAACTGCCGATCCTGATCGGTATCGCCGCGGTCATCACCGCACTGGTCGTGAACTTCATCGGACGGCCGTACGTGATTCCCTCGCAGTCCATGGAACCCACGCTGCACGGCTGCGCCGGGTGCACGGGTGACCGGATCTACGTGGAGAAGCTGAGCTACTACTTCGGCGATCCGCAGCCGGGGGATGTGGTGGTGTTCGTGGGGCCGACCTCCTCGTGGAACGACACCTACCGGTCGACTCGCTCGACCAATACCGTGGTGCGCGGCATCCAGAACGGTCTCTCGTTCTTCGGGCTCGTGCCGCCGGATGAGAACGACCTCGTGAAGCGGGTCATCGCCATCGGCGGGCAGACCGTGCAGTGCTGTGACGCGGAAGGCCGGGTCATGGTCGACGGCAAACCGCTGGACGAGACGTATATCGAAGCGGGCCGCAATAATCCGTTCAATCCGGCCATGCCGAACATCCCGTTCAATCAGGGCGGGCGCGCGTTCGGTCCGGTGAAGGTGCCCGAGGGCAACCTCTGGGTGATGGGCGACAACCGCCGCGAATCGCGCGACTCGCGCTACCACCAGGAAGACGAGTTCGACGGCACCGTGCCGGTGTCCGATGTGCGAGGTAAGGCGGTGTTCAAGATCTGGCCGCCGAGCCGGATCGGACCCATTCGCTCCCAAGACCCGCAGACGAACTGAGCGCTGCGGGATAATCGACCGGTGGGGAAGACAGCGAACGGCGCGTCCCGGGATCTGCGCGCCACGAGTCGGGAGCCGCGGGGCGGCAAGAAGATTCAGCCGCGCGGCGGCAAGCGGGTCGAACAGCCCGTCGACCGGGTGGACTGGCCGCCGCGGGTGGTCATGCGCCGCTCGGGCGGGCTGCGCACCCTCGAATCGGCATTGATCCGCTCCGGGCTGGGTCCGGTGGCCGGGGTGGACGAGGCCGGGCGCGGGCCGTCGGCCGGGCCGCTGGTGGTCGCTGCGTGTGTGCTGCCGCCCAAACCGCTCCCCGCGCTGGCCGCGCTCGACGACTCCAAGAAGCTCACCGAGGCGGTGCGCGAGGAGCTGTTCCCGGTGATCCAGCGGCTCGCGCTCGCGTACCAGGTGGTCGTGATCCCGGCCTGGGAGATCGACTCCATCGGCATCCACGTCGCCAATATCGAGGGCATGCGCCGGGCCGTGGCGGGGCTGGATCCGGTGCCCGGCTACGTGCTCACCGACGGTTTCCGGGTGCCCGGCATTCCGGTGCCGTCACTGCCCGTGATCGGCGGCGATGCGTCCTCGGCCGGTATCGCGGCGGCCAGTGTGCTGGCCAAGGTGACCCGGGATCGCATGATGGTCGAGCTGGACGAGCAATTCCCGGGCTATGGTTTCGCGGCCCACAAGGGGTACAACACACCCGAACACAACGAGGCGCTGCAGCGACTGGGCGTCACCACCGAACACCGGCGGTCCTGGCGAAACGTCCGTGAGACCGGCCGAGTGGCTACCGACACCGCGTATGCGGGATGATGTCTCTACACCCAGTGTGGCGATAAGGAGGACGTTCCACCCGATGAGCGCCGAGGACCTCGAGAAGTACGAAACCGAGATGGAACTATCCCTGTACCGCGAGTACAAGGACATCGTCGGTCAATTCTCGTACGTGGTGGAGACCGAACGTCGCTTCTACCTCGCCAATTCCGTCGAACTGCGGCCGCAGAACGCCGATGGCGAAGTGTATTTCGAGGTGCGGATGTCCGATGCATGGGTATGGGACATGTACCGGCCCGCCCGCTTCGTGAAGCACGTTCGAGTCATCACCTTCAAGGATGTGAACATCGAGGAGCTGGAGAAGCCCGACCTGCGGCTTCCGGAGTAGTCCACAGCTTTTCGTCATCCACAGGCCGACCTGTTTCCCCAGGTCGGCATGGCCGGTCCCCGCTCGGGTCCGGCCATTCTGGTGTGCATGGCACACAATCTCGCGCTCGGAGCGCACGGGGAGGAGCTGGCGGCGCGATTCCTGCGCGACGCCGGCCTGGAGATAGTCGCCAGAAACTGGCGCTGCCGCTACGGCGAACTCGACCTCATCGCCCACGACGGTGACATCACCGCCTTCGTCGAGGTCAAAACCCGCACCGCCCGCACCTTCGGCCCACCCGCCGAGGCCGTCACCTTCCTCAAACAGCAGCGCATCCGCCGCCTGGCCCTGCTCTGGCTGCACGAACAGAACGGCCCCTGGCAGCACGTCCGTTTCGACGTCGTCGCCATCCTCCTGCGCCCGCACACCGACCCGGTCATCGAGCATCTGAAGGCGGTGTTCTGATATGCCGCTGGGTCGAGCGTTCTCGGTGGCCGTCGCGGGGGTGGACGGCCAGCTCGTCGAAATAGAAGCCGATATCGGCCAGGGTCTGCCCTCGGTCCACCTGGTCGGCCGCCCCGACGCGGTACTGCAGGAATCACGGGACAGAGTGCGGGCCGCGGTCACCAATTCGGGCGAGAAGTGGCCCGACGGTCGCGTCATCCTCGCGCTGTCCCCGGCCACCCTGCCCAAGGTCGGCAGCGTCTACGACCTGGCCCTGGCCGCCGCCGTCATGGATGCTTCCGGAGCGGTTCCCGCCCAGCGTCTCGTGGGCACGGTACTGCTCGGCGAGCTGGCCCTCGACGGCCGCCTGCGCCGCGTGCGCGGCGTCCTGCCCGCCGTGGTGGCGGCACGCAATGCCGGACGCGCGACGGTGGTGGTGCCCGAGGCCGCGCTCGCCGAGGCGGGGCTCGTGAAAGGCATCCGCATCTTCGGTGCCGCCACCCTCGTCGACGTGCTCGACTGGTTGCGCGGCGGCGCGGATCTCATCACCCCGGAACCGGTACCGCCCCCGCCGCCGCCCGCGGTGGGCGACCTCAATGAGGTTGTGGGGCAACATGAAGCGCGCTGGGCGCTCGAGGTCGCGGCGGCGGGCGGGCACCACCTGTTGCTCACCGGGCCACCAGGAATCGGTAAAACGATGCTGGCGCAGCGTCTTCCGAGCCTGCTGCCACCGCTGACCGAACGAGAATCACTCGAGGTGACGGCGATTCATTCGGTGGCGGGCATTCTGTCCGACGACTATCCGCTGATCACCGTGCCCCCGTTCGTAGCGCCACATCATTCGACCTCGGTCAGTGCCATGGTCGGCGGCGGCTCGGGATCAGCGCGGCCCGGCGCGGTGAGCCGGGCACATCGCGGCGTGCTCCTGCTCGACGAATGCGCCGAGATCTCGAAGTCCGTGCTGGAGGCGTTGCGAACCCCGTTGGAGGAAGGCGAGGTTCGCATCGCTCGCCGCGACGGCGTCGCCCGCTACCCCGCGCGATTCCAGCTCATTCTGGCGGCCAACCCCTGCCCGTGCGCCCCCGCCCGGGATATCGACTGCATCTGCGCACCCCTGGCTCGTCGACGCTACCTCGGCAAACTCTCCGGCCCCCTGATGGACCGCATCGATCTCGCGGTGCAGATGCACTCCCAGGCCGCCGGGGCGTTCAGCGGGGAGGAAGTCGAAAGCAGCGAGACCGTGCGCAAGCGGGTCGCGGCGGCGCGTGACGCGGCCCGGAAACGCTGGAGCTCGGTGAACCTGACCACGAATGCGGAGGTGCCCGGACATGTACTGCGGCAACGGTTCCGGCTTCCCCGGGAGGCCCTGGCTCCCGTGGAGAACGCACTGAAACACGGCCGCATGTCGGCGCGCGGCGCGGATCGCGCCATCCGCGTCGCCTGGACCATCTGCGATTTGCGTGGTGGCGAGGTGCCCATCGCGCAGGATGTATTGCAGGCGTTGAGCTTCCGGCAGCGGGGTGTGGCATGAGCGGCGCGGCCGAGGAGCGAATGCGGGCATGGGTGTATCTGTCGCGCATGGCCGAGGGGCCGTGTGCGGCGTTGTCGGCGCTCATCGAATCCGTCGGGGTGGAGGAGGCGGCCCGCGCGGTGGAGGGCAGCGCGTTGCCGGCGGCGCTCGACAGGCTGGTCGAGAAGCGGGCAACGGTCTCGAGGAGGAAGTGCGTCGATCAGGATCTGGCGTGGATCGGACGCCTGGGTGGGCGGGTCGTCACCCCGGACGATGCGGAGTGGCCCGCCTGGCGGATGCTCGGCCTGAACCAGCTCGATCCCACCCAGGACGAAGGGGCGGCAGTGCCTTTGGCGCTGTGGGTCCGGGGGCAGCGATCGCTGCTGGAGTGCGCCGAGCGAGCCGTCGCCGTGGTGGGGACGCGCTGCAGCACCGGATACGGCAATCACGCGACCGGTGAGATCGCGGGCGAGCTCGCCGCGCGTGGCTGGACCGTGGTTTCGGGCGCGGCGTTCGGGATCGATGGGATGGCGCATCGCGCGGCCCTCGGAGCCGGCGGGACGACCGTGGCCGTGCTGGCCTGCGGGCCGGATCGGCCGTATCCGGTGCAGCACGATCGATTGCTGGCCGAGATCGTCGAGAACGGGGTCGTGGTCACCGAGTATCCGCCGGGGACGCCGGCGCGGAAGCATCAGTTCCTGGCGCGCAATCGGCTCATCGCGGCGCTGGCGGATGGTGTCGTCGTGGTGGAGGCGGGGCTGCGCAGCGGGGCTCGGAACACGGTGAAGTGGTCGCGGCGGTTGGGGCGGCCCGCCATGGCGGTGCCGGGGCCGGTTACCTCGGCCGTGTCGGTGGGGTGCCATCGGATGATTCGGGAGGGGGAGGCGTACATGGTCACGTGTGCCGATGACGTGCTCGATGAGGCGGGGCCGCTGCGGCTGTCGTTGCCCGGGGTGGTGCCGCCTGATCCGGAGGAGAACCTGGGTGGCGACGAGGCGGCGGTGTACGCGGCGTTGCCGAGTGTGGGGGCGCGGTTGCCGCGGTCGCTGGCGGAGGCGGCGGGGGTGTCGATGGGGTCGGTTCGGGCGGCGCTCAGTGGTTTGGAGATCGCCGGGCTGGTGGTCTGCGATGAGAACGGGTGGTCTCGGAGCGCGGCGGGACGGCGGGGGAGCGGGGTGGTGTGACGGTGTGGTGGCTTGCCTGTACGGGCGGGGCGGGTGAATGTGGAGGGATGCGTGCATTGCCCGAGGATTTGGAAGCCTTGCTGACGGAGTACGGGCGGCATCTGCGGCTGGGGCGGAATCGGTCGGAGCACACGGTGCGGGCCTATGCGGGGGATGCGCGGTCGCTGCTGGAGCATTTGCTCGTCAGGTCGGCGGATTCCGGTGTGGGAGAAGTGGATCTGGCGTTGCTGCGGTCGTGGCTGGCGGAGCAGGCGGCGGGTGGGGCGGCGCGGACCACCATGGCTCGGCGGGCGTCATCGGCTCGGACGTTCACCGCGTGGTTGACGCATACGGGGCGGTTGGCGGTGGATCCGGGGCCTCGGCTGGGGTCGCCGCGGCCGCATCGGGTATTGCCGTCGGTGCTGGGGAAGGAGCAGGCGAAGGCGGCCATGGAGGCGGCGGAATCGGGTGCGGCACAGCATGATCCGATGGCCTTGCGGGATCGGCTGATCGTGGAGATGCTGTATGCCACGGGGATTCGGGTGAGTGAGCTGTGCGGGCTGGATATCGAGGATGTGGATCGGGAGCGGCGGTTGGTGCGGGTCCTCGGCAAGGGGAACAAGGAGCGGGCGGTGCCGTTCGGCGCACCGGCCGATCAGGCGCTGGACAGTTGGCTGCGGCACGGGCGGTCGGCGTTCGCGAACGCCGCGTCGGGACGTGCTCTGCTGCTCGGGCGGCGCGGGCGGCGGGTTGATCCGCGGCAGGTGAGAACTGTTGTGCACGAAGTAGTTTCGGTGATCCCCGGCGCGGCGGATATGGGGCCGCACGGGCTGCGGCATTCGGCGGCCACCCATCTGCTGGAAGGCGGTGCCGATCTGCGGGTGGTGCAGGAGATTCTCGGTCACGCCAGCATGGCCACCACGCAGCTGTACACGCACGTTTCCATCGAGCGGCTCAAGAAGGTCCACGACCAGGCCCACCCGCGCGCGTGAACTTCCAGCTGATCGAGGGCGCGGCGGATTCGCCTGTGATACTTCATGTTCCGCATTCCTCGCGCCGTATTCCCGCTGCGGTGCGCGGCGGCATCCTGCTCTCCGACGCCGCGCTGGAGCGGGAACTCGACCACCTCACCGACGCTCACACCGAACAGCTGGCGGCCGCCGCGGTGGAGCTCGCCGGGACTCCGCCGTGGCGATTCGTGAACCAACTGTCCCGCCTGGTCGTCGACCCCGAGCGATTTCCCGACGAGCGTGAGGAGATGCTCGCGGTCGGGATGGGCGCCGTCTACACGCGGACCACGCATCGAGAAGCCCTGCGCCCCAGCGATTTCGACCCCGCCGAGCTCCTGGACCGCTACTTCCGCCCCTATGCGCGGGCGTTCACCGAGCTGGTGCGGGACCGCCTGGCCGTCACCGGCCGTGCGGTGATCCTCGACGTGCACTCGTACCCGACGACGGCCCTGCCCTACGAACTCCACGGCGACGGCCCTCGCCCCCCGATCTGTTTGGGCGCGGACGCCTTCCACACCCCGCCGGAGCTCTTGGATCGAGCCGCCGCCGCCTTCGCGGAGTTCGGCGGGATCGAGGTGAACACCCCGTTCGCCGGAACCTATGTGCCGCTGGCGCACTACGGCGTGGACTCGCGCGTCACCGCGCTCATGGTGGAGATCCGTCGCGATACCTACATGCTCGAACCCGGCGGCCCGCCCGGCTCCGGCCTGCCCCGTCTGGCCGCCGCCCTATCCACTCTCATCGACGCGCCAACGTGATTTCCGCCATATTGGAATGTATCGACGAGCTATCGGAGTTGGATCTACTCTGACTTAGGTAATCCTAATATGGAGGTGATTCCTTTGGCTCGACCCCGCACGACTTTCACAGTTCAGAGCACCATCCGGCTCAGCGACCACATGGTCCGTGTCCGCCTCGGCGGTGACGGGTTCACCGCGTTCCAGCCCAACGCGTTCACCGACGCCTACGTGAAGCTCGTCTTCCCGAGCGCCGACGGCGATGTCATGCGCACCTACACCGTCCGCGAGGTGGACCCGGCCGCGCAGGAGATCGCGATCGACTTCGTCTACCACGGTGACGAAGGCATCGCGGGCCCGTGGGCCGCCGCCGCCCAGCCCGGCGACACCATCGATCTGATGGGCCCCGGCGGCGCGTACGCCCCCCGCCCGGACGCCGACTGGCACCTGCTCGCCGGCGACGAATCCGCGCTCCCCGCCATCGCCGCGGCCTGCGCGGCCCTGCCCTCCGACGCCACCGGCCGAGTCTTCCTCGAGGTCGCCGGCCCCGCCGACGAACTCGCCCTGGTGCACCCGGAATCCGTGCAGCTCACCTGGATTCACCGCGGCGACGCCGCCCCCGGCGAAAAGCTCGCCGCCGCCGTCCGCGCCGAGCCCTGGCTCGACGGCCAGGTCCAGGTCTTCATCCACGGCGAAGCCCAGGCCGTCATGCACGACCTGCGCCCCTACATCCGCAAGGAGCGCGGCGTCCCCGCCGAATGGGCCTCCTCCATCTCCGGCTACTGGCGTCGAGGCCGCAGCGAGGAAGGCTTCCGCCAGTGGAAGTCCGACCTCGCCGAACGCGAAAAGGCCACGCCCGCAGTCGTCTGACCGCCGCCCCCCGCCGGCTTCCGTCGGCAGCCACGCCGACACCGGGGCAACGATTGCCCGCCCCGCCGCACACCGGGGCATCGGTTGCCCGTCACGACCGTGACACGGCCGCCCGTCACCGCCTCAGGCGGTGACGCGGTCGCCGGTTGCACGAAATGTGCTCGACGCCCGCGAAATCGGGCCGTAGCGTCGACCACCATGACGATCGAGCCGATCGCGGAGAGCTACCGCACAAGACTGCGCGCAGACCTGAAACAGGCGATGAAGGACAAGAACCGTCCGGCAATCGCAGCCCTGCGTTCCCTGCTGGCCGCCATCGACAACCACGAGGCAGTAGACGCCTCCCACGTCCAGGCCGGCGCCATCGAGACCAGCCCCCTCGGCCTGGGCGCCGCCGAACTCCCGCGCCGCGAACTGACCGCCGCCGAGATCGACGCCATCATCAAGTCCGAATACCACGAGCGCATCACGGCGGCCGCCGAGTACGACACCCTGACCGGCGGCGCAGACCGCGCAGCCACCCTGCGCGCCGAAGCCGCCGCCCTGGCCAAGTACGCCGACGCCGAATAGCCCGGATACGCCCGGCCTCCGATCACCGCGAGCACTCTCCCCGATGCCGGGCGTACCGGCATGGCTGTTCAGTTCGGCCGAAGTGCGTTGATGTATCGGGCGGAAAAGATGCGCTGGATCTGCCGTACGACCGGACTGCCGAGGCGGGCGTACCAGGGGCCGGGGCGGGAAAAGGCCGCCACGACAACATGTACCGAGTCGTCGGTGGGGTCGTACTCGGCCACGAAGAGTTCCTCGCCGCGCAGGGGATGCCCAGCGAGCGTGCCGTAGGCGAACCCCCGGCGGTCCGGCTCGTCGACCACATAGACGACTCGGGCCGGGGCGGTGATGCCGATTCGGGCGAGGCCGAAGAACATTCGGACTTCCGTGCCCGGTTCGGCGGTGGGGGTGGTTGCCTGCGCGAAGATGCCGGTGGCCTTCTGCATGCGGTAGGCGAGGATGTCGGCTGCCGCCTGCTCGAAAACCGCGCGGCCCGAACCGATCCGGCGGCGGCGGCGGAAATGGCGGTAGCCGGGTGGGAATTCGCCCCTGGTTGCGCCGACGTCGGGGTAGGTGAACGGGGTTTCGGTGGACTGGTGCGGCATGTCTTCATCCTGGTCTTGTCGGCGCGGTGTGGACAGGGGGATGGTTGTGCTGGGTGTCTCGGATCGTCATTGGCGGGTTATGGGTTTCAGGCGGAGGGGGGCGCGCTGGATCAGGGCGAGGGGGTTCAGGTAGTCGTGGCCGCGGCGTACGCCCCAGTGCAGGCAGGCGGAGGTGGGGCAGCCTTCGTGACCGGCGCTCAGGGTGCCGAGTGGTGCTCCGCGAGTTACCTTGCGCCCCACGGGGATCGAGGCTGTCACGGGTTCGTAGGTGGTGCGCAGCCCGCCGGCGTGGTCGATCGATATCACCGGCTTGCCCGCCACCACCCCGGCGAACACCACGACTCCCGACCCGGCCGCCAGGACCGGCCGCCCGGTACCGGCGGCTAGATCCACGCCGCGATGGCCCGGCAGCCAGTCGTGCTCCGGTTTGTCGAACGCGCGCACGACCGCCGGTCGCGGCCGCAGCGGCCAATCGAACTCGCCGCGCGGCGCGGCGGCCGCGCCGGGTGCGACCGAGACCAGCAGTGCGAGGACAACCGGTGAGATCCCGCCGAGGACCAGCGACATGATCGGGCGCATGAGACCACTGTCGCGGAAACGATCGCGTGCCGGGATACCGTGTTCGGCGAGTGTGGACAACTCGAGCGTATGTGGACACCGCCTGCCTCGAACCTGAATCAGCCCTGATCCCGGCCTACAGGAGGACATCGTTCATGGGCTCTGCCGAGCCGACCGCCGGCGCCGGGAACGAGAAACTCGATGACATCGCCGAGGCCGAAGAGCGCGATATCGACTACCGCTTCACCCTCGCCAACGAGCGCACCTTCCTGGCCTGGATCCGCACCGCCCTGGGCCTGCTCGCGGGCGGCGTCGCCGTGCACGAGTTGGTCCGCCCGTTCCGCCACCACGGTCTGCGCAGTGCCGTCGCCATGAGCTGCATCGTGCTGGCGGCCGTCATCGCCCTGGGCGCGTACGGCCGCTGGCGGCATGTGCAGGCGGCCATGGAACGCGGGGAACGCATGCCGCGCGCCCTCATGGTTCCCGTCCTGTCGGTCGGCATCGCGGTGATCGCGGTGCTGGCCAGCGTCGGTCTGTTGCTGTCGTGACCAGCCCCGAGGCCGGTCTCGCCGCCGAGCGCACCGCGCTGTCGTGGCGGCGGACCTGCGTCGCGGCCATGGCCAACGCGGTGCTGCTGGTGCATCTGGCCTATACGACCGAGTGGCTGCCGGTGGCTGTGCTCGCGCTCACAGCCGTTGTGTCCCTGGGCGTTCTGACGCTGGTCGGGGTGCGTCGCAGTCATGTGCTGCATTCGCACAGGCGGGGTGACTGGGCCGATGGTCACCGTGCTGTCACCACCGTCGCCGTGGCGTCCTCCGCGGTGGTGACCTTCGCGCTCGGCCTGGCCCTCTACTACGCGTTGACGCAGGCGTAATCGCAGGTCCCGCCGCTGCGCCCGGACCCGATTTCAGTCTCCGTGCCCAGGCCCGTAGACTGGCCAAGCGGTTTGCTCGAACGCGAACCGACTTCGCGCGCCCGCATCGAGGGTCGCCGGCTGGTCCCAGAGCTGAGCTTTCACAGCAGAGTTGTGGGTGTCGGTGGCCGTGGGCGCCAGGGCAGAGATCGCCGATCTCTGTGTCAACCAGCAACAAGAGGAGATACGGGAGCCATGGCTGTCGTAACTATGAAGCAGCTGCTCGACAGCGGCGCGCACTTCGGTCATCAGACCCGCCGGTGGAACCCGAAGATGAAGCGTTTCATCTTCACCGACCGCAACGGCATCTACATCATCGATCTGCAGCAGACGCTGACCTACATCGACAAGGCCTACGAGTTCGTCAAGGAGACCGTCGCCCACGGTGGCACCGTTCTCTTCGTCGGCACCAAGAAGCAGGCCCAGGAGTCGATCGCTTCCGAGGCGACCCGCGTCGGCATGCCCTACGTGAACCAGCGCTGGCTGGGCGGCATGCTCACCAACTTCCAGACCGTGCACAAGCGCCTGCAGCGCCTCAAGGAGCTCGAGGCGATGGAGCAGACCGGCGGTTTCGAAGGTCGCACCAAGAAGGAAATCCTCATGCTGACGCGTGAGAAGAACAAGCTGGAGCGCACCCTCGGCGGCATCCGGGACATGGCCAAGGTGCCCTCGGCCATCTGGGTCGTCGACACCAACAAGGAGCACATCGCCGTCGGCGAGGCTCGCAAGCTGAACATCCCGGTCATCGCGATCCTGGACACCAACTGCGATCCCGACCTGGTCGACTACCCGATCCCGGGTAACGACGACGCGATCCGTTCCGCCGCGCTGCTGACCAAGGTCGTCGCCTCCGCGGTCGCCGAGGGCGTGCAGGCTCGTGCCGCGCGTGCCACCGGCGATGCCAAGCCGGAGATCGGCGCCGGCGAGCCCCTCGCCGAGTGGGAGCTCGAGCAGCTGGCCCAGGCCGCCCCGGCCGCCGAGGCCCCGGCTGTCGAGACCGCCGCCGAAGCCGCGCTGACCGAAGACCCGGCCACCAAGACCCCGGCCGACTTCTGATCCAGCCGCGAGGCATCTGTTCACCTTGCCGACCGACTCCGTTGGGACGCGGTCGGCAAGGTGTGACCCCCACAGACTTTCACTCACAAAGGGAGGCTCGCCCCAGATGGCGAACTACACCGCCGCCGATGTGAAGCGGCTCCGCGAGCTCACCGGCTCCGGCATGATGGACTGCAAGAAGGCCCTCGAGGAGAACGCGGGCGACTTCGACAAGGCCGTCGAGTTCCTGCGCATCAAGGGCGCCAAGGATGTCGGCAAGCGCGCCGAGCGCGCCACCGCCGAGGGCCTGGTCGTCGCGCAGGACGGCGTCCTGATCGAGATCAACTCCGAGACCGACTTCGTGGCCAAGAACCAGGAGTTCCAGGACGTCGCGAACGCGATCGTCGCGGCGGCCGCCAAGGCCCGCCCGGCCGACCTGGACGCCCTGAAGGCCGTTGAGGTCGACGGCAAGACCGCCGACCAGGTGCTGCAGGAGCTGGCCGCCAAGATCGGCGAGAAGCTCGAGCTGCGCCGCGTGGCGACCTTCGACGGCACCACCACCGTCTACCTGCACAAGCGTGCCACCGACCTGCCGCCCGCCGTGGGCGTGCTGGTCGAGTACACCGGCTCCGATGCCGACGCCGCCCGCGCCGCCGGCATGCAGGTCGCCGCCCTCAAGGCCAAGTACCTCACCCGCGAGGACGTCCCGGCCGAGCTCGTCGCCAAGGAGCGCGAGATCGCCGAGGCCACCGCCAAGGAAGAGGGCAAGCCCGAGGCCGCGCTGCCGAAGATCGTCGAAGGCCGCGTCAACGGCTTCTACAAGGACGTCGTGCTCCTGGAGCAGGCTTCGGTCACCGACTCCAAGAAGACCGTCAAGGCGCAGCTGGACGAGGCCGGTGTCACCATCACCCGCTTCGCCCGCTTCGAGGTCGGCCAGGCGTAATCGCCTGACACACTCGAAAAGCCCCTCGCCCATCCGGATTGGATGAGCGAGGGGCTTTCTCGTTGTCGGGACGCGTTATGCGGGGGTGCTCAGACAGGTGGTGCCGCCGCTGACGGAATCCAGGCCGCAGAAGATTGTGAGAAAGGGAAGCAGGAAGGTCCAGGTCACCTCGCTGGAGCCGGAAATGGCTGCTGCGGGGGTGTGGGGGAGGTCGGCGGTGGCCGGGGCGGCGGTCAGGAGAATCGTTGCGGCGCAGGCCAAGCTGGTGAGTCCGGCTATGGCGCTGCGACGGCGCGAGGTGGTGCTCATGACCAGCGATAATATTTGAAACTATTGCATTTCAACCATGGTTCAGTGCCCATGGTTATGGGGGCCGGCCGGGCGGTTCCGCAGCGGCGTGAGCTGGTGGATGTCGTGTTTGATGCGGAGTTCGGCGACATTGTCGGGGGTACCTTCGCCGGAGGTGAGCAGCTCGGTGAGTTCGGCGAGATAGCGTTCGTGGCCGGCGGGGGTGACCATGAAAAGCATTTTGGCGGTGGAGTTTCCGGGGTTGTAGAAGGCATGCGGGCAGCCCGCCGGGACGTGCATGAAGCTGCCGGGCCGCCGCGGAAGACCTTGGTGCCGTCCTGTGCCTCCCAGGTGCGCCAGTCGCCGAGGGCGGTGGTGGCCGGGTGGAAGGCGAGCAGGTCGAGTTCGCCATCCACGATGTAGAAGATCTCCTCGGCGTGGCCATGCCAGTGGGCGCCCACGTCGAATCCGGGTGGGACCAGCAGGCCGTCGGTCATGGTGATCGCCTCACAGTTTCCAGTCGGTGGCGCGCAGCCAGCTCCGCAGGTCGTGCAGCTCCGGATGCGCCGCGCGCAGTGCGGCGAGGTCGATCGGCGCGTGCGGGTGGGTGTTGAAGTGCGCGAACATCTTGGCGACCTGCTCGTCGAAGGCGCGCAGCTGCTCGAGCGGGATCTGTACGGTGCGCGGGGTCAATCCGGCTGCCGCGCCGAGGATTTCGGCGATCTGCGGCGGCGTCAGGATATCGCCGGCGATGGTCAGGGTGCGGCCCAGGAACTCATCCGGCCGGTCGAAGGCCAGCGCGGCGAACCTACCGATGTCCTCGATGGCGATGACCGGCATGGGCACCTCGGGGGCGACCGCCAGCGCCAGCACCAGGCTGTCGCCATCGCGGGACGGCTTGTTGTAGGTGGCGAAATTGTCCATGAACAGCACCGGCCGCAGGATCGTGGCGGGCAGCCCGAGTTCGCGGATGCCGTCCTCGATATGTTCCTTGGAGTCGTAGTATTCGATCCCCGAGTCCTCGCCCACTCCGCTGAGCGAGCTGTAGACCAGGTGCGAGATTCCGAGCTCGCCGACGATCTCGGCGACGCGGCGTCCGCGCTTCTCCTCGGCGGCCACGGCGGCCAGGCTGATGTTGACGCCCTCCATCATGGTCATCATGAGGAAGACGCCGTGCACGCCGTCCATGGCCTTGCGTAGTGAGTCCTCGTCGTCGAGATCCCCGACGGCCAGTTCCGCGCCGGCCTCGTGCAGCGCGACGGCTTTGGCGGCCTGCGGATCGCGGACGAAAGCCCGTACCGGCCAACCGCGTTCGAGCAGTGCGGTGGCGGTGGCGGTGCCCTGGCGGCCGGTGGCTCCGATGACCAGAATCGGTGCGGTGTGGGTGGTCATTTCGTACTCCCTTGATTCCCTGGGTATTTCGTTTATCTGATGAGAATCACGCTATGAAGCCGGGCGTATCGCTGTCCTGGTAGCGATACTGCTACCCAGGCTCTGGTGCCGGGAGGGCGGCACGGGCGGTGGAGGAACGAAATGGTAAGCGGCAAAGGCAATCACGGCGCGGGCGGTAGTCGGCAGCAACAGCTGGGTGAATTTCTGCGGGCGCAGCGCGGCAAACTCCAGCCCGGCGATGTGGGACTGCTGCCCTACGGTGAGGCGTCGCGCCGGCGTACGCCGGGACTGCGTCGCGAGGAGGTTGCCGAGCTGTCGGGCGTGGGGCTCACCTGGTACACCTGGCTCGAGCAGGGCCGCGACGTCACCGCCAGCCGCCAGGTGATCGACGCCCTGGCCCGCACCCTGCGACTGGATGCCGATCAACACCGTCACCTGCGGTTTCTGGCAGGCTTCACCGAACCCGAGGAGCAGCGCCGCGACGGCGACCACGCCCGTATGCAGCGCCTCGTCGACGCCATGCTGCCCAATGCCGCCACCGTCTACGACGCCGCTTTCGACTACCTGGCCTGGAACAGCGCCTATGTGCGGCTGCGTCACGATCCGCTGGAGATGCCGGCCGCCCGGCGCAATCTGCTGTGGATGATGTTCACCGACAACGACAATCGGCTGCGCATGCCGCGCTGGGAGTTGGCCGCGCGGGCCGTGCTGAGCCAGTTGCGCGATGCCATGGGCCGCCGCCCCGACGATCCGCGGCTCACCGCGCTGGTGGCCGGTCTGCGGGCGGAGAGCCTCGAATTCAAGCAGTGGTGGTCGGAGTATCCGGTGCACCGCTTCCGGCCCGCAACCATCCTGGTGAATCATCCGGAGGTCGGTCAGGTGGAGCTGGAACTGTTCCAATCGCGTCCGGTGGATGATCCCGGATTGCTGCTGGTCGTGCAGATTCCGGCCACCGAGCTTGCCGCCACACGGCTTTCGGCGCTGCTGCGCACGGCCGAAACCGGATAGAACACGCCAAATTTCTCACCGTCTGCGAGGGTCGGCTCACCTCCGTGACGGCGCGTGAGGCAGGATAGATGAAGCTTGTCACCGTCCCGTGTAAACCAATTGTGCCGGGATGGTCTTTTCATGTGCGTGTGCAGTCTCACTGCCGAGGAGAAGGAGACCGATGACGGACCCGGATACGGCGCCCGACCGCAAGGGCTATCGCCGAGTGCTCCTCAAGCTGGGTGGCGAGATGTTCGGCGGCGGCCGGGTCGGTCTCGATCCCGATGTCGTGCAGACCGTCGCCGAGCAGATCGCCGAGGTCGTCGAGGACGGCGTCCAGGTGGCCGTCGTCATCGGCGGTGGCAATTTCTTCCGTGGCGCGGAACTCGAGGAACGCGGCATGGAGCGCGCCCGTTCGGACTACATGGGCATGCTCGGCACGGTCATGAACAGCCTTGCGCTGCAAGACTTCCTGCAGAAGCAGGGCATCGACACGCGCGTGCAGACCGCCATCACCATGGGCCAGGTCGCCGAGCCGTATCTGCCGCTGCGCGCCAAGCGGCATCTGGAGAAGGGTCGTGTGGTGATCTTCGGAGCGGGTATGGGTATGCCGTACTTCTCCACCGACACCACCGCCGCGCAGCGCGCCCTGGAGATCCAGGCCGAGGTGGTGCTGATGGCCAAGGCGGTCGACGGCGTCTTCACCGCGGACCCGCGCGAGGACCCGAACGCCACCATGTACACCGAGGTCACGCACAAGGAAGTGCTGGAGCAGGGCCTGAAGGTGGCCGACGCCACCGCGTTCAGTCTGTGTATGGACAACCAGATGCCGATGCTGGTGTTCAATCTGCTTACCAAGGGAAATATCGCCCGTGCGGTCGCCGGTGAAAAGATCGGCACGCTGGTCCGTTCGTGACCAACGAGAACTAGCTGTGGAGGAAACGCCGTGATTGAAGAAGCGCTCTTCGACGCCGAGGAAAAGATGGAGAAGGCCGTCTCGGTGGCGAAGGACGACCTCGGTTCCATTCGGACCGGTCGCGCGAATCCGGGCATGTTCTCCCGGGTCGTCGTCGACTACTACGGGTCGCCCACCCCGATCACCCAGATCGCGTCCATCAGCGTGCCCGAGCCGCGCATGCTGGTGGTGAAGCCGTACGAGCAGTCGCAGTTGCAGGTCATCGAGACCGCGATCCGCAATTCGGACCTGGGTGTGAACCCGACCAATGACGGGCACATCATTCGCGTGATCGTGCCGCAGCTCACCGAGGAACGCCGTCGCGAGATGGTGAAGCAGGCCAAGGCCAAGGGCGAGGACGCCAAGATCGCCATCCGCAACGTGCGCCGCAAGACCATGGACGAGCTGGGCCGCATCCAGAAGGACGGCGAGGCCGGCGAGGACGAGGTCGGTCGCGCCGAGAAGGAGCTCGACAAGACCACCCAGAAGTACGTGCACCAGATCGACGAACTGGTCAAGCACAAAGAAGGCGAACTGCTCGAGGTCTAGGCCGGTCGGCGCGATGCTTCCGAGCATCTTGGACGCCGCCCGGGGGTAGGGACGAACGGACGACAAGTGAGCGACGGGACAATCGTGGCCGAAGAAACTGCCGCCACCGGCGAGGCCGAGACAACCGCGGTGCCGCCGGGTGATGCGGCGGCGCCGAGCGAGACAGCCGCGGCGAAAGCCCCGGCTTCCAAGGCGGGCCGGAACCTGCCCGCGGCATTGGCGGTCGGTTTCGGGCTGGGACTGTCCCTCATCGCGATCCTGCTGTGGGCGCCCAAGGTGCTCGTCGGCGTGATCGCGGTGGCCATGGCCGTGGCCACCTGGGAGGTGGCCAAGCGGCTGCGCGAGGCCGATGTCCTGGTGCCGCGGATCCCGCTGCTGGTCGGCGGGCAGGCCATCATCTGGCTGGCGTGGCCGGCGGGCCCGCAGGGGGTGGTGGGCGCGTTCGGTGCGACGGCCCTGACGGTGATGGTGTGGCGCCTGTTCGACCACGGCTTACAGGCGACCCCGCGAAACTACCTGCGCGACACCGCGATCAGCATCTTCGTCCTCGCCTGGGTGCCGCTGCTCGCGGCCTTCGCCGTCCTCATGCTGGATCAGCCGGACGGCAACCTGCGGGTTCTCACCTTCATGATCCTGGTGGTCTGCTCGGATGTCGGCGGCTATGTCGCGGGCGTCCTGTTCGGCAAGCATCCGATGGTCCCGGCCATCAGCCCGAAGAAGTCCTGGGAGGGCTTCGCCGGCTCCCTGGTCTTCTCCGTCATCGGCGGCCTGCTCACCGTGACCCTGCTGCTGCAGGCCAATTCGATGATCGGCGTCCTGCTGGGCGTGGGTCTGGTGCTGGTGGCCACCAGCGGCGACCTCATCGAATCCCAGGTCAAACGTGAACTCGGCATCAAGGACATGGGCACCCTGCTGCCCGGCCACGGCGGCATCATGGACCGTCTGGACTCGATGCTGCCGTCGGCCTTCGTCTCCTGGCTCGTTCTGACTGCGCTTCTCTGAGGCGCACCGGGGGATTCGGGGGCCGTGCCCCCGAAAACCCCCGGGAAATGCAGGTCAGTGCGCGGCTTTCTTGGCGGCCCGGCGTA
Source organism: Nocardia acididurans (assembly GCF_016741815.1). Taxonomy (GTDB): domain Bacteria; phylum Actinomycetota; class Actinomycetes; order Mycobacteriales; family Mycobacteriaceae; genus Nocardia; species Nocardia acididurans. The sequence goes on along the minus strand of NZ_JAERRJ010000014.1, from coordinate 98,212 downwards.
GCTGGAAGATACGCCAGCCGCCGACCAGACCCATCACGAGTGCTCCGATGATGATGGCGAGGAGCACCAGGACACCGATCGGCATCTGGAAGGTCCAGGCGAAGAATTCGACCCGGGCGTTCTCCAGGTTCTGGAGGATGAAGATGAGTACCAGGATGCCGAGCAGTGCCGCGATGACGAGTCCGGCCCAGGTGTAGCCGGTTCGGGTCTTCAATACATTGTCGATTTTCTTCTCGACGGATTCGGCGCCCGCACTGGGCTCCGCTCCGGGATTCACGGCGTCTGCGGTCATAACTCGATCATTGCTGATGGCTATGACCGGTGCACGCATATTGCCCCTTACTGCTGATATGTCGCCCGCACCCGAGTTTGCCGACAATGTGACCAGCGCATCCCTGCCCCGAGGGCCCGCAGCGCCGGTTCGGATGGAACACTGGAAGGGTTATGACTGCCGCCCCGCTTCCCCTTGTTTTCGACGCCCCCCGCCGTGGCATGCCGCCGCGGCATCTCGCCGACCTCGACGCGAGTGAGCGTAAGGAAGCGGTCGAGAAGCTCGGTCTACCCAAGTTCCGGGCCGATCAGATCGCCCGGCAGTACTACGGGCGGCTGCAGGCCGATCCCGCGCAGATGACCGATCTGCCGGAGTCGGTGCGGGAGAAGGTCGCCGAGACGCTGTTTCCGCAGCTGCTGAGCCCGGTTCGGCATATCGCCTGTGATGACGGCAGCACGCGCAAGACGCTGTGGAAGGCCAACGACGGCACCCTGCTCGAGTCGGTGCTCATGCGCTACACCGACCGCAACACGCTGTGCATCTCCAGCCAGGCCGGCTGTGGCATGGCCTGCCCGTTCTGCGCCACCGGCCAGGCCGGGCTCAACCGCAACCTGTCCACCGCCGAAATCGTCGATCAGGTGCGCGCGGCAGCGGCGGCGCTGCGCGACGGCGAGATCGCCGGCGGCCCCGGCCGCCTCTCCAACATCGTCTTCATGGGCATGGGTGAACCCCTCGCCAACTACAAGCGCGTGGTGAACGCCGTCCGCCGCATCACCTCGCCCGCCCCCGACGGCCTGGGCATCTCCCAGCGCAATGTCGTCGTCTCCACCGTCGGCCTGGCCCCGGCCATCCGCAAACTCGCCGACGAGAACCTCTCGGTGACTCTGGCTGTCTCCCTGCACACTCCGGACGACGAACTCCGAGACACCCTGGTACCGGTCAACAACCGCTGGCCGGTCGCCGAAGTCCTCGACGCCGCACGCTATTACGCCGACAAGTCCGGCCGCCGCGTCTCCATCGAGTACGCCCTGATCCGCGACATCAACGACCACCCCTGGCGCGCCGACATGCTCGGCAAGAAGCTGCACAAAGCGCTGGGCTCCCGAGTCCACGTAAACCTCATTCCCCTGAACCCCACCCCGGGCAGCAAATGGGACGCCTCCCCGAAACCCGTTGAGCGAGAATTCGTCCGCCGCGTCGAAGCCCAGGGCGTCCCCTGCACCGTCCGCGACACCCGAGGCCAGGAAATCGCCGCCGCCTGCGGCCAGCTCGCCGCCGAAGGCTGAGCGGGACCGACTCCGCCATAACTCGGTCCGACCGAGGATCTGATCCAGTTCGTTATGTGCGGCGGATGCCGGTGTCAGGGGATCAGCGCCGCGAGTTCGGTTCGCAAGCGGTCGAGTTCTCCGCTTCCGGTAGTGGGGAAGCGCAGGATGGGGATGTTGTAGGCCGCGCATATGGCGTTCTTGATGGCGTCGAGGGCTAGTTGGTCAGGCTTGTTCTCGTGGTGGTTGAAGCCATCGACCTCGATTACACACAGGCGTTGCTTCGTGATGCGGTTGTACAGGTCGAAATCCACTGAGGCGGAACGGGACCGGGTGAACTTCCGTTGTCGCTGGTCGAGCCGGTCGGTATCGGGCAGGAGATGCTTGATGTGGACCTGTTCGTTGAACCAGAATCCTTGGAAGCCGGGTTCGCTCAGGATCTGTTCCAGGGCGGCTCGCATGATGTTCTCCGAGCGATGCGCCGACTCGTCCCGTACGCGACTCGCGAGCGTTCGAAGAACTGTGGAATAGTCGTTGTACAACAGGTCGAAGATCGATACGACCGGGCTTTCGAAGAATTCCTTGTCCGGAAACTGGTAGCGGATGTAGCCGATCAGGTCGCTCAGGTTCCGGCTCTTCGGCAGCATCTTATGGTGGATGACCAGCACGAAACGCTTCCGCGCACGGGATACGGCCACATTGATCAGTTCCGGGGAGTCCGCGAATTTCAACGCCTTGTCGAGACCCGGCCTGTCGTCCAAGACCGTGGTCATGATGATCGCCTCCTTTTCCCGGCCCTGAAACTTGTGGACGGTGTCAGCCTCGATACTCGAGATCAGAGCGTCGGTGACCCGGTCCGCCTGCGGTCGGTACGGCGTGGTGACACCGATTTGATCCGCGGAGTACTCGGCGCAATACTGCGGCAGGACGTCTTGCTGGATGATGTCGATCTCGCGCTGATTGATTCGGCCGCCGGGCCTTCCTGTTCTCGCGTCGAGCCAGCGCATGTGGTCGCCGGGTTGCGTTCGTACAACGACCATGGACTGATAGCTCGGGACGCCACGTGTGAAGGGAATGAGATTGTCCTGGTAGAACTTCTGGTTGCAGAAGCCGATTATCGCAGGGTCGGAACGATAGTGCTCCTTCAGCAGGACGCGTGGCAGTGCGGCTCCGTAGATGTCGGTCAGCGATGAGAGAATGCTCTGTCGCCGATAGTCGTACACGGGATCGGGGGCGGGTCCGGTGGCTGATTCCGGAACTGTCACGACGGGCTGCAGCTGCCGCAGATCGCCGACGACGATCAGATTGCGGCAGCAGCCCAGTGCGACCGCCGCAGCGACCAGGTCGACTTGCGAAGCCTCATCGATGATGAGGTAGTCGACGAGTCGCCCCGTGCCGATGCTGCTTTCGAGTGAATGGCAAGTGCTCAGGATGACGGGGTAGTCGCGGGCGAAGTCCTGCCAATGGCGTCGATATCCGAAGTCGTACGAACGCGTGGCGTGGCCGGCGTAGCGTTGACGCAGGCTCTCGACGAGCCAGGCCACTGAGAGATCCTTCTGCTGGGCGGCGAGATCGTCGAAGTTCGATCCGTCCAACAACTTTCGCGCCTGTTCGATTTTGCGCTCGAGTTCGGCGATCTTGGCGTCGTAGTAGAGCTGATGCAGCCGGAACACGATATCGATATCCTGTGCGTCGGCATGGCGCATGGAGCGGTACTTGAAGTATTTGCTGATCCGGTCCACCACTCCGGCTATACCCGTGGCCCGTGCCAACTCTGGATCGGTGTCGGCGATGAAGGCCAGAATCTTGGCCGGCCGCCACCGTAGTACCGGAAGTTTCTCCTGGTCGGGCAGTTCATGCCGATCCAGGTAGGCGCGAAAATGTATGCGCTCCAACTCGTAGGCGGCATGTTCTGTGTACAGGTCGGCGATGGTGCGTTCGATTTCGCGCAGTCGCAGCAGGCGCTGATCGCGCGCGGTCATCTCCTCCGCACGGGGGAGTTGCATCGGGACCGCCGAGCGCAGGTGCTCGACGTACAGGTTTCGATCCGCCTGCTCCTGAAAGAATTTCTCCTTCTTCGTCTTCCGCCCGAGATTCGCTGTGACGAAACCGAATCCCGCTTGAACGAGTTTGGCGTGCACATTGTCCACCGCCGCGTTGTTCGAGGAGACGACTGCCACCGTCTTGGTTTCGTCGACAATGATATTGGCGATCAGATTGAGGATGGTTTGTGTCTTCCCGGTGCCGGGTGGGCCGTCGATCACCGAAATCGGGTGGCGCAGAGAACTATCGATGGCGGCGCGCTGGCTGAGGTTCGTGTCGAAGGGATACAGCGGTGGCGACTCCGGCCGCTCGACCTGTTCGATCGGCGATCGATGGAGATAGCGATACAGGACGCTGTCCGGATGAACGGATAACGGCCGCTCGTGTGCCTCACGGAGAGCACGACCCTCCTCCGGTAGCCGCGTCGCGATGGCACGCCAGTAGGCCAAAACCTGGGCGACCTGCGGATGCGGCGCCACGCTCGGTACGACGTCCACCCGGCCCCCGTGATACGCCGAGAAGTAATGATCATCGCCGGGAAAGATGTGCCACCAATCCTGGCTCCCGTCGCGAAAACGGTAGGCCTCGGTCAGATTCTCGCGAGGTCTGCCGTCGACCAGGATGCGCTGCTGCGGCCCCAAGGGCACGGCCTGCGGGTTGCGCAACTCGAGCACTCGACGATGCCCATAGGGGAAGGTGCTGCCGTCGTGGAAAGTGACGTTCATACGAGTCGCGGTGGGCCGCACGGCCGCTACCTTCGCGGTGAGATCCTGATACGGTCCATCCGCGGGAATTCGAATCAGCACGGCCAGCTGACGTGGATCAACCATCGGAGCCCCCTCGATTGTCGGTACAACGAGGTTACCGTTACGAAAACTGTTGTGCCGCAGTATTAATGGGTTCCAGTCGGCGCCGTCCGGGGGCGACTCACTGCCGGGCGGGAGCGGGATCCCGAGGCGAAAGCGCGGAAATTACTTGTAGTCAGCATCTTCGAGGTCTCATCGCCCGGTCAGAGTGAACCGTACATAGCGAACATGGGACAGGTGTTTGCGGTGCTCGCGCGCTGCGGCGATCTGCTGCTCGATCGAGGCGAGTTCGGCGGGGGCGTTCCGAAGTGCTGCGAGGCGTCGGCCGAACTCCTGACGTTTATGTGTCGCCGCGGCGGTTGCGGCTGTGGCCTCTGCGGACAGCTGCGTCACTGCCGCCTCGTACTTCTGCTTCGCCTGCTCGCGGTGGCTCTTGGCTTCGTTCTCGGCGGCACTGGTCTTCTGGGTCAGTCCGCTGATATCGCGATCGTATTGGGCGCGAATCATTCCGGCGCTGGAGGGCGCGGTGCGTGTGAACCGCGCACCCGCGCGGGTGGCGAGTGAACGTCGCCAAGCGTCCAGCGCGTTCGCCTTGACCTCTCCGATCCCTCTGACGTACTTCCGTCCATTGGGCGTGACGATGTACGCGGTGACGGAGTTGTAGGTGCCGCCCGGTGCGCTCAGACTGATTCCGGAGAAGTCTGCCGCGGTCCGGATTCCCTGTGCTGCCAGGTCTCTGGTGAGTGCGGTGCCGATTCCGGTGATCGACGCGTTCGATATGAGAGAACGCGTCAGGGCCTGTCGGATATGGTCGGCCCGCTCGGTCTCGAGCGCGTTGATCATCCGCGACTGCAGCTTGCGCTCCAGGTCGGCGCGTTCTCTCTCGATGGTGGTGATTCTGCTGCGCATTCGGGTTTCGGCAGCCGCCAGGTCCCGGTTGTACTGCGCCTGCAATTGATTTCGCCGCGCTGGGAGTTGTGCCAGGCGTTGCTGTTCGGTGAGATCCAGCTGTGCTTGTTCGTCACGCACCGCCGCCTCGGCCTTGGCTATGTCGGCTGTCTCGGCGTGCCGTTGACGAAGTTCGCGAAGATGCCGCCGCAGTGCGATGGTCTCGGTGCGCGATCGCCGGGCCGTCCACACGACGGCCCAGGCGCCAGCCAGCGGGACCAATGCGACGGCGGGAGAGGGGAATACGAAGGCGGATATCGCAATGACCGTCGTCATGAGGACCAGGAGCATGGTCAGCACGTCCACGGATCGTCGCCCGTTGAATCGCGGGAGCGTATCGGGCTTGGACGTAGATGCGGATCTCGACGGTGGACCGGCCGCCACATGCCCGGCCATCCAGCCCGGTAGTCGGTTGGTTGCCGGTCCGGCGGGGGAGACCGGGGGTGCGGATGTGGTGCCCACCGTCCTGGCCGCCAGTTCGGGAAGAACGGCCAGAGGTTGCGACGCCAGGAATCGGACTTGCTCGGCCAGATCTCGGATCCCCCGGTCGGGGTGCGTGAGTAGCGTCGGAAACCTTTGTGAGATAGCCGGATTCGTGAAGTCGTCCTCGGCGAGCAACAGATACTCACCCTGGGGCTCGTGCAGCTGAGGCCACAGGGCCGAGTCGACGGCGATGGCTTTCAATGCCAGATAGATGACCCAGGCCGAAAACCGATCCAGATCGGATCCGAAGTCATGGTTGCCGCGGGCTGGTGACTGATAGTTGCGGTGGCCGCGCTCGGTACCGCCCAGTCCGCCCAGCGCGGGCACGTACATGCCGTCGTAGTCCAGCAACCGCAGGGTGCCGTCGTCGGTGACCAGGAGGTTGCCGTGTTGGAGATCGCCGTGTGCGATGCCGTGGTCCGAGAGATCGGCGATCAGGCCGGCGAAGTGTTCGGCCAGGCGGTCGACCCCGATGCTGTCACGGTGGTGCGCATCCAGCCACGCCGACAGCGTGACGCCCCGCACCCACTCCATCTTCAGGATCGGGTACCGGTGCCGGCCGACCAGCACCGCGTCGGGCAGATACTCGAATCCGATCTTCCACGGCTGAGACAGGTCCGCCGATGGCAGGGCTGCCAGCTTCTCGCTGATCGCGCGGTATCGATCCTGCTGATCCGGGACGTAACGGGTGAAACACTTGACGGCGTAGCAGGTTCCGGTGACCTTGTTCGTCAGTGGGAAAACGCTCGCGAACGCGCCCGAGATCGCGCGCGGCTGCCGGAGTTTGGTCAGTTCCGGCTCGGAGTTCACGAGGTCCGAGTCCCTGAAGCAGATCCGGGGGTGCTGGAGAGCCTCCTGATAGTTGCCGGCAGTGGGGAAGTCGCGGGGCGAGGCCGTGACCATCGGCGCTATCTCCCCTCGAAATCGATTCGGATCAGCGCGACATCGTCGTTTCGGAGCTCGTGTTCGAGGCGAAGCTTGTCGAGCCAATCGGCGAACCCAACGGCGTCATGTGGTCCCCCGAACTCGAGAAGTTCGCCGAGCGCGACTGCCTGATCCGGTGCGGCCATGAACCACGCCGCCAAGGCGTCGGACATCAACAGGAGCCGGTCGCCGGGAACGCAGACGCCTTCGATGAATCGGGTACGCTCCGCCAGCAGCGCGGTGTCGCGGTTGCGGCTTCCGAAGAGGTTCGGGTTCATACCGAACTCGTCGGCGCTGAGCACGGGAAATGCGGTGAGTGTCTGGTCGCCCCGCACGTGGAAGACGCATGAATCGCCCAATGCCGCTGCCTGCCAACGCCATCCGATGCCGTCATCGGGTGTGACCAGAACACTGAGCATGGTCGCGAACGTGCTCCCTCTCAGCTTCTCCTGCTCATACCACCGCAGCGGGCGACCTTCCGCCTCGCGGTGGTGCGCGTATTCGTCCAGCCACGGGTCCCAGCTGCTCACGACATGCGCGGCGAATTCTTCGAAAGCGGATCCGGTTTCGAAGAATCCAGGATCCGACAGTGCTCTCGCTGCGGCAGCGGTGGCCAGCAGACGCGCCCAATCCTTGGCCAGTACGCTTTCGGTCGCTCCGTCGCATACGCTCGCCGCCACCGGGCCTGCGATCAGCTCATCGAACGGTGTCTCGGGCAGTACACACACCGCGTCCTCGCATTCACCGGCGGTCGAGCCCTGTTTGGGCACGACCAGGTGTGTGACGTAGAGGCCGGGAGTGGTGGTCACCGCAGTTCGGTGGCGCGCGTACCGATGTCCAAGAACTGGACAACCGATGTGATGTCCGCGTTGTAGACGAACCCGCGTGTGGTGTCACCGATCTGATGTCCCTGCGCCGCAGCGTAAGACCGCATGTGACTGGGCAGCACGCTCGACATGGAGAACAGCGTCTGCGCGTAGGCGTCGGGGAGTCCGGCATCGGAACTCGGGAAGGTGACAGGTGAGCCGCCGGTCGCCGAGACGTGCAGGTTGAAGAGCAGTACCGCGCCGTCGGCCGTCGCCTGTGACGTGATGGCGGTGGCGGCCTCGGTCGGGACCCCGTCCGTCGATTCGCCGTCTGTCAGGTTGATGACGATGGGCGGAAATCCGCCCGGGTGTTGTGTGATCCAGCCTCGCACAAGAGTTTCCGCGTAGTGGAGGGCGCGGTTCATGGGCGTGCCGCCGCCGATGACCGGGTCCATCCACACCGGGAACGACACCGATGTCTCGACGAGTCCACCCGCACCGTCCGGCACCTTCTTCAATCGCTCGTCGACGCGTGCGGGGTTGTCGGCGACTTCGCTCAACGGCACGAGATCCCGTCCGGCCAGCGCGCCGGAGAAGGCCGACCCCACGGTGGCGCCGTATCCGATCACGGAGACGTGGAAGTAGTCCCTGACTCCCTCCTCTTTCGCGCACTTCACGGCCAGTTCGGTCAGCAGTCGATTGATCGCGTCGGCTACGACATCCGCCTTCTTCTGCGGGATTTCACCACCGATCTGGTCGCCCATCGACGTCGACTGATCGACGAGGAAGATGAAGCAGGTCGGGTTGGTGCGGCTGATTTCTGCCATGTATGGCATATGTGCTCCCCAGTGTGTGAACCCCGGACACGCCGTAGGTGCGACGTGTCTCCCGAACCCGGTGCCGGTAATGAAATCGAATCGCCGGCACAGTGTCAATGACGTTGTGCGTGACAAACTTTCGCGAAGTACAAGGCGCCGACTCCGGCTATCACCAGTGGAGGAGTCAACAGGACGGTTCCGTGCTTTGCCAACGCCGCCGCGGTGACCCAGCAGATACCGGTCAGCAGAACGAGCAGGATCACACCACCGGATCCGGTGGTGGGGCGAGTCGGCTGTGTGCGGTGAACAGGCGCTGCACGGTGGAGCGGCAGTGCGGGCGAGTAGGGATGAGACGGCGTGAGCACCGGCTGATGCGGACGCGCCGCTCGGTGGCCGCCGATCACCCTGGTGTCATGGATGCCGGTGCCCGGTATGCGAACAGTTCGCTGAACGCGGCCGTCCGCGCGTTTGGTGACGCGGAGTGGGCCACCCCCCACGCTGTAGCCGACGCCGGTTTTGGAGACGGTGATTCGTACCGGGCCGAATCTCCTATGCATTCGAACCATTGCGTTTCCTCACTGTCAGGAACACCGCTGCCTTCAGTAGAGCACCCGGCACCGACACGTTGGGCTGGAATCAGGATCAAGAACAAGTGCTGGACAGCCAGGGGCGGAGTCCGCCTGCGTGAGCGCATCGCTCCACAGCCGATGCCACAGCGCGGGTGCGCTCCCGGGGATCGATGTGGTAGCCGACACCGGCTCGTCAATGCATGGTTGCGTAATGCATTGGGGCGGTTCTACTCTCGGGCAGGTGCGACCGATTGCCGCCGAGCGGGAACTGGACGGCGGGTGGGAGGTCGTCCGGTCGGTTCTCCGGTCGGTTCTCCGGTCGAGGATTGCCGGGCTCGAGATGAGCGGCTTCCGCAACGACGGCGCGCACGGCGTGGATGTCCTGGCCCTGGCGCGTCCGGTAGTGACGGTGGCGATCATTCTGGGAGACAAGGGAATTACCGTCGAGAACGGTGCCGGCAGGTGGAGCCTCGACAGCTACGTGGGTGGTATGTCGCCCGGTGCGCATCGGGTGCGGGCGGGTTCCGCGGAGGGGATCAAGCTGCGATTGTCGCCGGTGCGCGCGTACGCATTGCTCGGGGTGTCGCCCCTGGAACTGAACGACAGCGTGATCGGTCTCGAGGATTTGTGGGGCCGTGCCGGTGTGCTGTTGCGAGAGCAGCTCACCGAAGCGGTGAGCTGGCAGGAGCGCTTCGACATGACGGCCACGCATCTGCTCCGGCACCGATCCGGCCGTATCCCCGATCCTGAGGTACGCGCGAGTTGGCATCACATCCTCGCGGGTCACGGCAGAGTCGCGGTCGCCGACCTCGCCGAGGCCAGCGGCTGGAGCCGGAAACGGTTGTGGGCGAGGTTTTCCGCACAGATCGGCGTCACTCCCAAACACGCCGCCCGGGTGGTGCGGTTCCGCCGGGCATTCAACATGCTGCTGTCCGGGGCATCCACCACCCGAGCCGCCACGGACTGCGGCTTCGCCGATCAGCCACATCTACATCGCGAGATATCGGCGTTCACCGGCCTGACACCGAACCTGGTCCGATTCGGGGCGATCTCACCCGACGAGGCGGACGCCGAGGGAACATTCGTTCAAGACAATGCCCTGGGTGGTCGCCGATAGTTGTCGTGGGAACGCCGTTTCGAGGAGGGGTGAAACGGCGCTTCCGATTCCGGTCACGGTGCAGCCGTTCACTGTGAGCCGCTGTGGCCGGCCGCAATGGAGCGGCCGGCCATCCGCCTACCGCGTCACGGCAGCGGGCGCTGGTTCGCGAACAAGCTCTGGACGAACTCGACCGCCGTTGGCATGGAGGCGTTTTCGGTGGGGACGTGGTTGCCGGGGAAGGGGCGGACGGTGACGGGCTGGCCGTTGAGGAGGAGTTGGGTGACGAGGGTGGCGGTGAGTGGGGCCGGGACCGTGGTGTCGGTGATGCCCTGGATGATCAGGAGGGGGCGGTCGTAGCCGGTGACGGGGACGGACATGGTGTCGCGCAGGGCGGTTGCGAGGGGAGTGCCGAGCAGGGGGACGGAGAGCATGTCGCCGATGGCCACGCCGTCGGTGAGGGCCTGGAGTTGCGGGCCGTCGCAGGCGGCTTCCGCGCCGTCCACCACGCGGCGGCCCACCGGCGTGAGGTAGTCGTCGACGCGGAGGTCTGGGCGTGAATCACGGAGTCCCGCAAGGATGTACGCGAAGGAACCGGCGCCGAACGGTATCGGTGGCACCGCGGGTGCGGCGAACTGGAGCAGGGTGTCGAACTGGGAGGGCGGGCCTACCGCGACCGTGCCCCGGAAGTCCAGGTCGGGGGCGTCGGTGGTGGCTCGGTCGGCGGTGAACAGGGCGGCCTGCCCGCCCTGGGATTGGCCGACCACCGCCCAGCTGGGTGCGAGGGCGGGCAGGACCGCGCGGGCGGCGCGGACCATGTCGACGACGCTGTGGGCGGCGGCTCGGCCGTCGAGGTAGGGGAGGACACCCGGGGTGCCGAAGCCGATGTAATCCGTTGCGGCGAAGGCATATCCGGCGGCAAGGAAGGGCGCGGCCTTGGCGGAGACGCTGCGGGCGCGGTCGTTCAGGGCGGGGAGGCACGTATCGCCGATACCGGCTGTGCCGTGGGCGTAGGAGACGATCGGCCAGCCGCCGGACGGTGGATCTCCGGCGGGCACGTAGACGACACCGGTGCTCAGTCGCGGCTGTCCGTCGGAACCGCGCGACCAGTATTCGAGCAGGAGGCCGTCCGAGGTGGGCGGCAGGGATGCGCGGTCGACAATGGCGGTGGCCGACGCCACCTCCCCCGGGACGGTATCGGCGGGACTGGCCGTGGCCGGACCCGCTGTGGTGAGCGCCATCGATATCGCCGCGGCGGCGATCATGAGGGGACGCAAGGCGGTGATCGGCGCGGATGTCGCGGCGAGTGCGCGGCCTGGTTCGGCGGTCGGGTGTGCGGTACGGCCGGGTGATCGGCGCGCCGCCGGGGACCGTCGCGGTGTTGTGGTGCCCACTCGTTCTGCTCGACTCATCCGCACTCCCCGTGTCCCAGACGATCTTCCGTGGCCACGATAACCCCTACTCCTGCTTCAGCGCCTCCAGCAGCCTGCGGGCCTCGGCGACGACCTGGGGGAGAGCCGTAGCGGGGTCGGGGGTGCGGGCCAGGAGCATGCCACCTTCGCAGAGCGCGCCGAAGATGAGGTGGCGGCGGATATGGAGGTCGCCGTCGGTTAGCCTGCCCTCCGCGGTGGCCAGGGCCAGGCCCGCGGTCAGGACGCGCAGGGTGTGGTCGGATTCGATGGCGCGGACGGTTTCCCAGCCCAGGACCGAGGGCGCGTCCAGGACGACGATGCGGCGGAAGCGGGTTTCCAGGCTGAGTTCCAGGAAGGTGCGGGTGCCGTTCAGCAGGGCGGTCCAGGAGTCGGGGGCGGCGACCGCGACCTGCTCCAATTCGTTCGCCATCCACTGCTGCTCGGCGATGAAGGCGGCCCGGAAGAGGGCGGCCTTGTCGGTGAAGTGGTGGTAGGCCGCGCCCTTGGTCAGGCCGGCGGCGGCGGCGATGGCGTCGATGGAGGTGGCCGCGTAGCCGTTGCGGCCGAACAGGTTTCGGGCGGCGTCGACGAGTTTGCCCATCGTTGCGTCCGAGCGTTCGGCTTGGGTGCGGCGTGCGGTCACGCACTCAATGTATCGGGCGGGCGGTCATTGACTTGCATACTCCGAGTATGTAAGTCTCGATATACATACCCAGAGTATGGAAGTTGATCATCATGACGATTTACGCCGTCTACGGGGCCACCGGCCACACCGGCCGCCTGGTCACCACCGAACTTCTCTCCCGCGGAAAGGATGTCGTACTGTCCGGGCGCGACTCCTCCGGGCTCGCCGCGCTCGGCCATCCGCGCATCCACGTCGCCGCCGCCGACGATCCGGACGCCCTGCACGCCCTCGCCGAGACCGCCGACGTCCTCATCAATTGCGCTGGGCCCTTTGCGATTACGGGACAACCCGTGGCGCAGGCCGCAGCGGAGGCAGGGTGCCACTACGTGGACCACTCCGTCGAAATCCACCCGGTGCGCCGGATCTACGACACCCTGACCGAGCAGGCGCAGCGCGCCGGAATCACCATGATTCCCAGCCTCAGCTTCTACGGCGGACTCGGCGATCTGCTGGCCGGAGCGGTCGCCCGCGCGGTGCCCGACATCGACCGGATCACCGTGGCCTACGCCGTCACCAACTGGAAGATGACCACCGGCGCGGTGAACACCGCCCGCCTGCTCTTCGCCGACACCGAGCGCATCGGCTACGAGAACGGTGCTCTGCGTACCGGATTCGTGGAACCCCGCAATGCCGTCTTCGCCTTCCCGCCGCCGGTCGGCCCGCGCACGGTGATCGCACCGGTCCCGTTCCCGGAGCCGTTCACCATTCCCCGGCACACCCCGGTGTGCTCGGTCGAAGCCCAGCTCACCGCCCGCACCTTCGAGGAGGAGCAGGCGTTCACCAGCGAGCACGTCGACTCCGCGGAACGCGCGGCCAGCGAATTCACCATCGCCGCACAGGTTCTCGCCGCGAACGGCTCCGCCTCGGGCTCCCTGCGCGGTCGCGACCTGTGGCGCGCGGGCGCCCTCGCCTCGGTCGAGGCCGCCGTCCGCATCGCCGAGGGTGCGGTGAAGAGCGGCGTGCTGGCCCCGGCCGACGCCTTCGACGCCCGCGATTTCCTGCGCACCCTCGCCGACCGCGACGCCTTCACCCTCGACCTGCCCGCCGAATCGTGAGGAGAGCAGCAATGGAACCGATCCTCGTCACCGGAGCCGCAGGCGGACAACAGGGTTCGACCGGCCGCCTGGTCACCGAAGCCCTGCTCCGCGCGGATCGCCCGGTCCGGGCCTTCGTCCACTCCGACGACGCCCGCGCCGCCGAACTCAAAGACCGTGGCGCGGAGGTGATCCTGGGCGACCTGCGCGAGATCACCACCGTGCTGCCCGCCGTGCGCGGTGTCCGCCGCGCCTACCTCACCTACCCGGTCACCGCCGGAATGCTGGACGCCACAGCGGCTTTCGCGGCCGCCGCACGCCAGGAGCAGCTGACCCGCGTGGTCGCGGTATCCCAGCTCGGCTCCGACCCGCACGCGGGCACCCCGCACATGCGCAGGCACTGGGTGGCCGAACAGGTCCTCGACCGCGCCGAGATCGGCGCGGTGCACCTGCGCGCCGCCGTGTTCTTCGAGAACCTGCGCTTCGCCATCGGCGATTCGGGTGTGCTGGCCCTGCCTCTCGGCTCACCGGATACGGTGCTCCCGCTCATCGCGGCCCAGGACGTCGCGCGGGTGGGCACCGGCCTGCTGCTCGAGGACGGCCCGGTGGAATCGGTGTACTGGCTGTGCGGTGAGGTGCTCACTGCGGGCGAGGCCGCCGCGGCGCTGGGCGTCCGCTACGTCGACACCGATCCGGAGGAGTGGGTGCGCACCGCGCTGCCGCGCTATCGCGACGAGGTGGCCGTGGAGCATCTGTCGCATCTGTGGAAACTGTTCAAGGACATCGGATCCGGCCATCAGCTCTACCAGGTCACCCCGGCGATCGAGCGGTTCGCGGGCCGCCCGCCGCTGGCCCTGCGCGACGTCGCGGCCGGTGGCTAGCCTGCTGTGACTGAGCGAATTCAGTTTCAGTTTTAAGTTCCGCGCAGGGTGAATCTCAGCCGCGGCTCAGGGTCCGGCGGGATCGTGGACGGCGTAATCCCGCCAGCCCCGAACCTGCCGAGTAGAGCGACTAGCCCACAGCCACTCGTCCCGGCGTGGATGGAGATCCCATGCGTGCCCTCACCGTCATTGCGGAGCAGAAAGGTTCAGCCGAGGTTCGCGGCCGCGACGACCACATGTCGGCAGTGCCGCGGTGACCGCCACTGTTCACCGGACGTCACGCGCGCACCGGCCGGTTCCGGTGCGGCGCGTGGTGACCAATGGCGTCGTCACCGACGAACCGCCCTCGCGGCGCATCTGGTTGTGGGCGGGCATCGCGGCCCTCGCGAGCTTCCTGTTCGGCTATTTCAGCGCGGTGGCGGCCGTCGCGCAGCTGTTCATCACCGATGAGCTGCGGTTGGGAACCATCGAGCAGGTCGCCGTGGTCGCGGTGCTGCCGGTGGGGGCCGTGGTCGGCGCGCTCGGCGGCGGCCGCCTCGGCGATCGCGTCGGCCCACGCCGGGCACTGCTGCCCGCCGCGGCGCTGTTCCTCGTCGGCGGTCTCCTCGCCGCGGTCACCCCGGATCTCGGAATACTGCTGGCGGCCTTGCTGATTCAGGGTCTGGGCGCCGGTCTGGGCGCGGTGACCGTACCCCGCTACCTCTCCGAGATCGCACCCGCCGAGCGGCGTCGCGAACTGCTGGTGCTCGGCCAGGTCATGTTCCTGACCGGCCTCGTCAGCGCGTACGTCGCGCACCTGCTCTGCGCTCCGGACAGCGCGTGGCGCTGGATGTTCGGACTGGGCCTGGCGCCCGGCCTGCTGCTGCTGGCCGGACTCGCCGTGGTGCCCGAGTCGCCCGTCTGGCTGGAGGGCCGGGGCCGGCTGCGCGCGGCCCGGCGCGTCCTGGCCCGCGAGTTCGGCGACAGCACCGCCGACATCCATCTGTTCCGCCTGCAGCAGGCCCGCCGCGGCGTCCCGCAATCGATTGCGCCGCAGCGGATTTCCGCCGGGACCACCCGCGCCCTGCTCACCGTCGGCGTGATGCTCGCCGTCGCCGGGGTGCTGTTCACACTGCACTCCCCGGAAGCCTGCCTGATCACCCTCGGTTCGCTGACCGGTCTGGTCTTCGCGCAGTACTGGATGTTCGGTGCGGGCCTGATCCGCGAGCGCGCGAAAGTCCGCCAGGTGTTCAGGCGATATCCGCGATGAACAACCGCAGCTTCCGCCCGGCCACTCGCGCCGCCAGCGGCAGGCTCGGATCGGGCGCAGCCGGGTCGACGATGCGCGGGTTCGTCAGGTGGACTTTTCGAAAGGTGGTGCGCGCGTTACCCGTTCCGGCCGCGAGGATGTTGCGCGCCCAGTCGGTGACGCCATGGCCGAGGACGACCACGAATACTCCCCGGGCCGGGACCACGTTGACGGGGGTCGTGTAATCGGCACCTGATTTGCGGCCCCGGTGCTCGAGCAATGCGAACCCGGGCAGATAGGGGGCCAGTGGGCGGACCAGGGGGTTGAGGTATCGGCTCTGCAGCCGATCCAGTCCGGCGGGGAAGATGTGCGGACCGCGGTCTGTCGTCGCCATGTCGTCACCATTCCGGTAGTCGGGTACGCCTCACGGTAGTGCCTGTCTGGGACGCTGGGAAGCCGAGCTCAGGATTTGGTCAGCGACCCGGCGCCGATGGTGAACGCCGCGCCCGACGCGTGGACGCCGATCATGATGGTGTCCAGGTGGTCTCCGGCGGCGGCGATCGTCCACGAGGTGAGCGTCTCGGTGCCGCCGTCGGAGCGCGGGCAGGTCTGCACGGGCGGATCGAGTTTCGCGGTGTTGCCGCGGGCGAGCAGCGTCCACTGGCAGCCGTCACCGGTGACGGCGGTGATGCGATTGCCGAAATCCGCTGTCACGGTGAGGGTTCCCTGGTGGGTCGGGGCGAATGTCCAGGCTCCGACGAAGGCCGGCGCGGCAGCGGGATCCGATTCTGTGGTGCGGGTGCGGGCGCCCTTCTCCAGGGCGAAGTCCAGATCCCGGTCGGCGCGATGGCTTTTCGCGCTGAAGACCTCGGTCATCCGGTCGCCGGAGACCGTCGCGGTCCAGGCGGTGATGGTGTAGGAGACATGCGAGGTGGGGTTGTTGCACAGCTGGGCCGGGGGATCCAGCCGCAGCGCATCGGGATCGAGGCGGAAGCGCCAGGTGCAGCCGACATCGGTGCGGCCGATGAGGTGGGTGTCCGGTGCGGCCGGATCGCGGGTGACAACGATATCGCCGATCTGCGGGGCCTGCGCCGTACCGGTGGGCAGGTGCAGCACGGCCATATTGGTCATGGCGGCGGGGTCGGGGCGGTCGTAGTTCCATTTGCCGAGATAGTCCTCGGCGGAAGGGATTTCGGGGGTGCCGGGATCGGCGGAACAGGCGGCGGCGGTGAGAACGGCGGCCGCGAGCGGGATGAACCAGCGCGACGGTGAGCGCGATCTCGCGCTCATCGTCGACTTCCTGTCCGGGATCGAGGAATCGTTCGCCGCCGAACTGGAACCCGGGGCCGGTTCGGGCGAGTAGCCGCGCTTCAGCGGGTGGTGAGCGCGTCGAGCGCCTGCCGTGCGCGGGGCGCGTGCAGCGGGGAGAAATGCGGATTGATGGTCAGGGCGTCGGTCAGCGCGGCGGCGGCCCGATCCGTATCACCTAGCGCCGCAAGGATCATGCCGCGATGGTAGGCGAGCGAGGCGCTGCGCCGGCCCAGCGCATTCGCCCGGTCGGCGTACCCGATCGCCTCCGCGTCGCGCCCGGCCCGGTGCAGTGACCAGGCCAGCACATCGGCGGTGAGAACGTTCTGCCTGCGACCGAATTCCAACTGCGCCAGGCGAACCGCCTCGGCGGGGTCACCGTGCTCGGCGGCGAGCAGGGCGGCATCCACATACTCGGTGACGCCCTGCGCCTCGAGCGCGCGGAACCGATCGGTGACCACCGCATAGGCGGCGGCCGCCTCCTCGGTGCGGCCCGCGGACTCCAGCAGTTCGGCCAGCTCGATCAGATATCCGGGCAGCGGGGAATCCTCGGTCACCTCGCGATACAGCTCCACGGCCCGATCGGTGTCACCACGCGCGGCCAGCGCCTTGGCCTGACCCTGCCGCAGTGCGACGTGCGTCGGATCGGCCAGAAGCCCTGCGCGGTAGTGGGTTTCGGCCTCGTCCAGCCGCCCGGTATCGAAGGCCAGCTCACCCAGGTGATACCGGCAGAACGCGATCTGATCCGCGGTGCTCGCCGCGTTCAGCGCCATCTCCAGCGCCGTCCGCGCGTCATCGGTGCGGCCGTGCAACTCGAGGTCGTAGGCCGCGCGGGTGAACGACGCGACGCCGGGCCGCAGATCCAGCATGCGCTGCACGGCGACGGTCGCCGCATCGGCCTCGCCGAGCTGGGTCAGTGCGTCGGCCAGCACCCCGTACGCGTCCGCGCTGCTGGGGCGCAGCGAAACAGCCTGCTCCGCATAGCCTTTCGCAGGACCGAACTCGTGCAGCGCGTTCTTCAGCGCGCCCAGCCCGATCAGGGCGTCAGCGTTCCCTTCGGGCTGCAATTCCAGGGAACGGTCCAGCGCACGCTGTGCCGCACCGTAATTGGCGGGGTCCCCGGTGATCCGCGCCAGCTCCACATACGCTCCGCCGAGCGCCGCCCAGCGCGGCGCATTGCCGGGCATCCGATCGAGTTGCCCGCGCAGCTGCGCGATCTGCGCCGACAGCGCCGCACCGGGATCGGCCGCGACGGCCACCGGCGCGGTGGAGCGGGCGGGCAGCGTCGCGGCGACCCCGATCGCCGCGACGATCAGCCCCACCAGCAGGAGCAGCACCAGCACCGGTGCGCGGTGAACACGGACGAGCAGGCGGGAGGGGCAGTGCGACATGACGAGACCTTCAGTGCTGGAAGGGAGTTCGAGGTGAACGGGAGATCCCGGTGGGCGGGGCCGAAATCCGTTCCCGCCCACCGGGTGACAGCGGACTCAGGGCACCAGGCGACCCGGAGCCGCTGCCCGCCGGCGCATGAACAGCCACACGCCGCCGCCGATCAGCGCCGCCGCGCCGATTCCGCCCGCGGCCACCGGCATCCACGACATCCCGCCGTCCTCGCCGCGCTGCGAGGACGCGGCGGGCGCGACACCGTCGGCGGAGACGCCGCCCTCGGTCATCCCGCGTGACGGCAGCGCCACGTACGGGAACACCTCGGAGAACTTCGCGTCGTTGGAGTCCACCGCGTCACCGGCGGCCAAGGCGTCGACCAGCGTGCCGCTCTGCGCCGCACCCACCATGGCCTGCAACGCGATATCGAGCACGTCGTCGGTCAGACGGCGGCCGTTGGGGAAGCCCTGCAGGTCGCCGGCGAGCACACCGAGGCGTTCGGGCGAGGCCGTCACCGGCACGGACATATTGAGCCGCAACATCTCCGACGGCCGGAAGGTCTCGGCCTTCACATCGGCATTGAGCACCTGCGAGTTGAGGTCGGCCTGAATGGGCGGCCGGCTGCCGTCCAATGTCGGGGCGTTCTTGGCGATTCCGGTGAGGAAGATCTCCACCAGGTCATTGCGCGGACCGGCCGGGGCGGGGATCTTGTAGATTGCCTCCAGCAGCTTGGGCAGCTCCGGATCCGTCACGCGCGCAACCACTTCCGGAATCCCGGCATCGGCGCTGGGGGAGATGCCGTTGAACGCGTCCTTCAGCCCGGCGGGCACCACGACCTCGTTCACCAGCGGATTACCCAGCCGTGACACCTGCACCGGCTCCCCGACCGGTTTGGCCGCACCGGGACTGAGCTGCAGCGACTTTCGTTCGGTATCGCTCCACACGCCGATCACCGGATTGCGCGTCGCGTCGTTCTTCAGCGCCAGATCCTTCTTGGGCACCTGCAGCACAACGGTATTCACATTGAATCCGGCGAGCGTATCGGTGCCGACCTCGGACAGGTCGCCGCCGTAGAGCAGATCGAACACCCGCAGATCGAGGTAGAACGGATCCTCCGCCCCGCCCACGTACACGGTGCCGCCGCCCGCCAGCTGCTCGGTGGCCTGCGTGCGCAGCGCGTTGTAGTCGGGCATGGACGCCGGCCCCACGTAGGACGGCGCGGCCTGCCCGGTCCCGATAGGCCGCCAGTCGCCGACGCCGTGGCTCACCGACACCGTGTAGTTCTGCCGGAACAGCAGGTTCTCATCGGTGAGGCTGGTGACCGGGCCGTTGTTGTACAGGAACGTGCTGCCGTCGCGGCGGTCGTCGGTGGCGAAGGTGATCCGGTAGCTGACATCCGGCTTGCCGTTGCCGTCGTTGTCGATATTGATGTCGTAGTTGGCGTCGGCGGCCCACGGGTAGAAGTTGGGTCCGCCGTAGGCCGCCTGGACCCCGTACCAGTTGCTGATGATCGTCACCGTCTCCGGATTGTCGGGGCTGACGAACGCGTACACATCGGTGTTGTCCACCGCCGGATCCCCGGCGATCAACGGGGCCTCCCGATGACTGGAGGCGTGGGCGGCAGGTAGCGCGAGACCGCCCACCGTGCCGCCTGTGACGAGAACGCCGACGGCCGCGAGAGCCCCGGCGGCGCGGCGGCGAACACCGCGCTGAGGTGATCGGAACAAGATCTCTTCCTTCGGATGTGGTGGGTGGCATTACGCCGGAACACGTCCACATCGTCGGCCCGGCACCGGCCCGCTCACATCGGTCGATCGACCTATCCCGCGTGCGTGGCCGTGATTGAGGCCGGACCGGCCGGGTACCCGCGCCACGAGAGCGGCGGGACACCCAGGCGAGGAGACGACCATGACGACCACGGTGGGCGACTATGTACTGCGGCGGCTACGGGAATGGGGTGTCACCAGGGTTTTCGGGTATCCGGGCGACGGGATCAACGGTCTCGTCGCGGCCTTCGGGAAGGCCGACAATCGACCGGCCTTCGTGCAGGCCCGGCATGAGGAGATGGCGGCCCTGGAAGCCGTCGGATACGCGAAATTCGATGGCGGTGTCGGGGTATGCATGGCGACTTCCGGACCGGGCGCCATTCATTTGCTGAACGGTCTGTACGACGCGAAACTCGATCATGTCCCCGTGGTGGCAATTGTCGGGCAAACAGCGCGCAGCGCCATGGGCGGCAGCTATCAGCAGGAGATCGACCTGCAGAGTCTGCTCAAGGACGTGGCGAGCGAGTACCTGGTGGAAGTGAATGTGGCAGAGCAGTTGCCGAATGCACTCGACCGCGCCATCCGCACCGCCCAGGCCCGCCGCGCTCCGACCGCGCTGATCATTCCCTCCGATCTGCAGGAGGAGCACTATCAGCCGCCCGAACACGAATTCCGGCAGGTGCCCTCGAGTGCGCCCGCCGCACTGAACCCCACCGTCGTGCCCGCGCGCGAGGACGTCGAACGCGCCGCCGACCTGCTGAACGCCGGTACGCGCGTGGCGATTCTGGTCGGGCAGGGCGCGCGCGCCGCCGCCGTCGAAGTCGCCGAGATCGCCGAAATCACCGGCGGGGGAGTGGCGAAGGCGCTGCTCGGCAAGGATGTGCTCACCGACGCACTGCCTTTCGTGACCGGCTCCATCGGCCTGCTCGGCACCCGGCCCAGCTACGAACTCATGCGCGACTGTGACACCCTGCTCATCGTCGGCTCGAATTTCCCCTACTCCCAATTCCTTCCGGAATTCGGCAAGGCCCGCGCCGTGCAGATCGACCTGGACCCCACCATGATCGGCATGCGCTATCCCACCGAGGTGAATCTGGTCGGCGATGCGAAAACCACTCTGCGCGAACTGATTCCGCTGCTGAAGTACCAGCAGGACCGGTCCTGGCGGGAGACCGTGGAGGAGAACGTGACGCGCTGGTGGTCCACCATCGACCGCCAGGCCGCGCTCGGCGCGCGTCCGGTCAACCCCATGCGCGTGGTGACCGAACTGTCCCGGGTCATTCCCGGCGATGCCATCGTCACCGCGGATTCCGGGTCCTCCACCACCTGGTACGCCCGCTGCCTGCGATTCCGCGGCAGTATGCGCGGTTCGCTGTCGGGCACCCTGGCGACCATGGGCTGCGGCGTCCCGTACGCCATCGGAGCCAAGTTCGCGCATCCGGACCGCCCGGTCATCGCCCTCGTCGGTGACGGTGCGATGCAGATGAACGGTCTCGCCGAACTGATCACCATCAACCGCTACCGCGCCGAATGGCTGGACCAGCGCCTGGTGGTGTGCGTCTTCCACAACAACGACCTCAACCAGGTCACCTGGGAGCTGCGCGCCATGGGTGGCGCGCCGAAATTCGAAGAGTCCCAAATACTTCCGGACACCTCCTATGCCGATCTCGCCCGCGCGCTCGGCATGACGGCCATCGCCGTGGATCATCCCGATCAGCTGGCCGGGGCGTGGGATCAGGCGTTGAACGCCGGGCAGCCCGTCCTTCTCGACGTGCACTGCGATCCGGAGGTCCCGCCCATTCCGCCGCACGCCACCTGGGAGCAGTTGGAGAACACCGTCGCGGCTGTGCTGCGCGGGGATCCGAACGGCTGGCATCTGGTGAAACAGGGTGTGAAAACCAAAGCGCAGGAACTCTTTTCCTGAGAAGGCGCTGAGCGTTTCCGAGGCCGGTCGGCCCGTTGGCAGTCCGGGCCGACCAGCGGTTTTCCAGCGACATGGATGACCTGTGTCACAAAAAGGGCGTACTAGTGACTTCTGCTATTTATACGCGTTCTTAGCTACTATTCAGTAACTATTTCCTGGACACTTGACTCAGAGAGCTTGAAAAGCTCCGGCTTCAAACCCCGATTCCGCTCCCGGAAACCGGAAGCGCCCTCGCAAGAAAGCTAAGAAGCAGCCATGAAGTTCAGGAAAGCTGCCGCGACGTCGGCTCTGGTCATCGCGGCCCTCGGTGTTACCGCCGGAACTGTTCACGCCGACCCGGCCCCCGCGCCGGCTCCGGTCCTGCCCTCGCTGATCGACGGCATCAACCAGGGCATCGGCCGGGTGCAGCAGGGCGCCGCCCAGCTGCTTCCGTCCATCCACTGGAACGTCAAGGTGGAGAACGACTCCGTCGTCGTCGACACCGACGCCGGTGCGCTGACCGCGGATGGTGGCCAGTTCCAGGTCCGCGACAATCTGGGCAATGTGGTCGTGGGCTTCCCGCTCAGCTACACCCTCGATGACCTCGAGTACCCGATTCAGGCCAGCATTCAGGGCCTGCGCGCGGTGCTGACGCCGAGCAAGAACATCGCCGACGCTCGCCCGTCCGGCCTGCTCCACAATGTGACCAAGCAGGATGCCTTCGACGACGCGGTGTCCGCCGCAGCCACGCAGTTCGGCATCATCACCGCCATCGGCACCCTGGTCGGCACCATTGTCGGCGGTGCGGCCGGCTGCACGCTCGGCTTCATCGGCGGTGCGGTCATCGGTCTGCCGATTCTGGATCTGGGTGGCGCGACCGGTATCGCGGGCTGCCTCGCGGGCGCTGCCATCGGTATCCCGCTCGGCGCTGCCGCCGGTCTGGTCCTGACGGGCGTGCCCGCCGCGATCATCGTCGGCATCGGTTTCTTCAACCGCATCAACGCCCCCGAGAACCAGTAGTTCCGTTCTCGCACAAGGCCCGTCGCATCGCTCGAGATGCGGCGGGCCGTGTTGTGTATTAAGTATTGCTATGAACTGATGGTTTGCGTTCGAGCTGTTTTCTGGACCCTCACGACCGAGAACGTAACGAAAACATGCTCTAAGACTCATAACGGCTATGATTCAGCAACATCACGGAAACATAACAGCTGGAGTCTTGTCCCCGGGTGCTCGATGAGGACCTGCGCAATCCCGCAAGGGCGCGCACCCGCTGACGAAAGCGACGAGAAGTAATGCAGATCAAGAAGTTCGCCGCCACTTCGGCACTGGTCATCGCGGCACTGGGCATTGCCACCGGCACCTCGAACGCCGCGCCGGTGATCCCCTCCGTGCTCGACGGCGTCGATCAGGGCATCGGCTCGGTCCTGCCGTCCATCGGCTGGAACACCAAGCTCGAGGGCGATTCCATCGTGCTGGAGACCACCGCCGGCTCGATGAACGCCGACAACGGCCAGTTCCAGGTTCGCGACAACCAGGGCAATCTGGTCACCCAGTTCCCGCTGTCGTACACCATCGGCGACCTCGAGTACCCGGTCAACGCCGCCGTCGACGGCCTGCGCGCGGTCATCACGCCGAGCAAGAACATCGCCGACGCCCGCCCGACCGGTCTGCTGAAGAACGTCGCCAACCAGGAGGCGTTCGACGACGCCGTATCCGCCGCGGCCACCCAGTTCGGCATCATCACCTCGATCGGCACCCTCATCGGCACCATCGTCGGCGGCGGCCTCGGCTGCGCGGTCGGCGCGGCCGGCGGTGTCATCCTCGGTGTGGCCGTGCTGTCGGCTCCCGGCGGCATCGCGGGCTGCCTCGTGGGCGCGGGCATCGGCATCCCGCTGGGCGCCGCCGCGGGCCTGGTGCTGACCGGTATCCCGGCCGCCATCGTGGTCGGCATCGGCTTCGCCAACCGCATCAACGACCCGGCGAACCAGTAACGCTGTAGCACAAACGAATCGGGCCGGGTCGCGGAAAGCGACCCGGCCCGATGTCGTACGTCTGCGACGTCAGCGCGGCTTACGCGACACGATCGAATCGCGGATCAGAATGCCCGCCAGACCGGCGGCGAACACCACCAGGAAGATGTAGCCGACATTGCCCGAACCCGAGGAACTGCCCTGCTGATTCTCGAACAGCATGGCCAGCAGGATGACAACGACAGCCCAGCCGGCGATGCGGAAGGTCCGGCGCGACTCGCCGCTCCAACCCCAGGCGGCGGACGGAACCTCGGCGGTGTCGACCTTGGTGACGACCTCAGCGCTGTGGGCGTGTTCCAGTTCCGTGGCGGCCACTTTCGCTCCTTATGGACTCGAATCGAATTCTGGCCAATATGGTGGCATACGACCGTCCGTCGTAGCCAGCAGGGTCGCCGTGGGGCGGCATGTCACCGTCGAACTCGGGGCAGGGGAGAATAGGCGCGTGTCCGACATCGTGAGAGTTCTGCTGCTGGGCAGCACCGGTTCCATTGGCACCCAGGCGCTGGAGGTGATCGCCGCCAACCCCGATCGCTTCGAGGTGGTGGGTTTGGCTGCGCGGGGTGGCAATACCGAACTGCTGGCACAGCAGATCGCGGCCACCGGCACCCGGAACGTGGCCATCGCCGACGAAGCGGCGGCGGCGAAACTCGGTGTGGCGCTGGCGGGTCCGGACGCGGCCACCGAACTCGTGCGGCGCACCGAGGCGGATGTGGTGCTCAACGCGCTGGTCGGGTCACTGGGCTTGGAGCCCACCCTCGCCACCCTGGAATCCGGGCGGCGACTGGCGCTGGCCAACAAGGAATCTCTGGTCGCGGGCGGCTCCCTGGTGACCCGCGCGGCCGCACCCGGGCAGATCGTGCCGGTGGACTCCGAACATTCGGCGCTGGCGCAGTGCCTGCGCGGCGGGCGCGCCGACGAGGTGGACCGGCTCGTCCTGACCGCCTCGGGCGGGCCGTTCCGCGGCTGGACCGCCGAGATGCTGGAATCGGTGAATCCCGAAGAGGCCAAAGCGCATCCGACCTGGTCCATGGGTCTGATGAACACGCTCAACTCGGCCAGCCTGGTGAACAAGGGACTGGAACTCATCGAGACGCATCTGCTGTTCGGTGTGCCCTACGACCGCATCGATGTGACCGTGCACCCGCAGTCCATCGTGCACTCGATGGTGACATTCACCGACGGCTCCACGCTCGCGCAGGCCAGCCCGCCCGATATGAAACTGCCCATCGCGCTGGCCCTCGGCTGGCCCGATCGCGTGCCCGGCGCGGCCGCGGCGTGTGACTTCTCCACCGCCTCCACCTGGACCTTCGAACCCGTCGACGACGAGGTGTTCCCGGCCGTGCGGCTGGCGCGGCAGGCCGGTGAGGCGGGCGGATCGGTCACCGCGGTCTACAACGCCGCCAATGAGATCGCCGTGCAGGCGTTCCTCGACGGCCTCATCCGGTTCCCCGACATCGTGCGCACGGTGGCCCGCGTCGTGGAGTCCGCCGACCGCTGGACCGCCGAACCCGGTAGCTTGGACGAGGTGCTCGCGGCCGATGCGTGGGCGCGTGACCGTGCCCGCACAATCGTGCGCAGTTGAAGTAGGAGGGGTCGAACCGCATGGCATTCGTGGTCGGGTTCGTACTGTTTGCCGTGTGCATCACCCTGTCGGTGGCGCTGCACGAATGCGGTCACATGTGGGCGGCGCAGGCCACGGGCATGAAGGTGCGCCGCTACTTCATCGGCTTCGGCCCCACCATCTTCTCCTTCCGGCGCGGTGAGACCGAATACGGTCTGAAAGCCTTGCCGCTGGGCGGTTTCTGCGATATCGCCGGCATGACCGCCCTCGACGAGATCGCCCCCGAAGACCTCGACCGCGCCATGTACCGCCAGGCCACCTGGAAGCGCCTGCTGGTCATGTTCGGCGGCATCCTGATGAACTTCATCCTCGGCTTCATCCTCATCGTGGTGCTGGCCGTCGGCTGGGGCCTGCCGAGCCTGGACCAGCCCCCCGCCACCGCGATCGGCGCCCCGGCCTGTGTGCAGGAGTACGACCGCGACGGCAACCCGATCAACGGCCTGTGCACCGGCGCGGGCCCGGCCGAGCAGGCGGGCCTGCAGCGCGGCGACGTCGTCACCAAGGTCGACGGCGTTCCCGTCGACACCTGGCAGCAGTTCGTCATCGAAACCCGTAAGCAGGACGGCCCCTTCGTCTACACCTTCGTCCGCGACGGCAAGACCATGACCGCCACCGTCACCCCGCAGACCGTCACCCGCTACCCCAAGGACGGCGGCCCCGGCGAAAAGGTCAGCGCGGTCGGCGTAGGCCCCGACTTCTACGAGCCCGTCCAATACGGCGTCCTCGCCGCCATCCCCGCCTCGGTCTCCTTCACCGGTGAGGTCTTCAGCCACACCGTCCAGTCCCTGATGAAGATGCCCGAGAAGATCCCCGCCCTCTGGAACGCGATCACCGGCGGCGAACGCGACCCCGAAACCCCCGTCTCCGTCTACGGCGCCAGCCGAATCGGCGGCGAAAGCGTCGAAATCGGCCAGTGGCAGATCTTCGTCATGCTCCTGGCCAGCCTCAACATCTTCCTCGGCATGTTCAACCTGCTCCCCCTGCTGCCCCTGGACGGCGGCCACATCGCAGTGGTCATCTACGAAAAAATCCGCAACACCCTCCGCGCCCGCCGCGGCGAAGCCCCCGGCCTTCCCGTCAACTACATGAAGCTCCTACCGGTGACCTACGTGGTCATCGTCATCGGCGGCGCCTACATGCTCCTCACCCTCTCCGCCGACATCCTCAACCCCATCACGCTCAAGTAGGCGGCGCCGGTAGAGGTTTCACGCTTCGGCGGCGATCTCGCGTTGCAATCGCCTGCACAGGTGGTCGGCTTGCCGGGTGGTTTCCGGGAGGCGGTAGTGGGTGGTGGCGGCCAGAACCTGGGTGCAGGCGGTGTCCAGGTCGATGTTGTGGCCCACCGAGACGAAGACGGGTTTGACGTCGGTTCGGGTGCGCAGGGCGCGGCCCACGGGTTCGTGGTCGATGGTGATCGTCGAGTATGCGCCGCGTTCGCCGCCGGGGTCGGCGTAGTCGCCCCAGACGTTCTTGGCTACGCCGATGGTGGGGAGGCCGGTGAGCAGGCCGAGGTGGCAGGCGAAGCCGAAGCGGCGGGGGTGGGCCAGGCCCTGGCTGTCGCAGATGAGGAGATCCGGTGTGACGGTGAGCTTTTCGAGGGCGCGCAGGGTTGTCGGAAGTTCCCGGAAGGCGAGCAGGCCGGGGACGTAGGGGAAGTCGGTGGTGCCGCGCGCGGTGACGGTGTCGATCGGCTCCAGGGTTGCCGCGTCCAGGACTACGATGGCGGCGACCACATTGCCGTGGTCGTCGTAGGCGGAGTCAAGGCCCGCAACGGTACGGAACCGGGGCGGGCGCGGGTTTTCGGCGATCACGCGGGTGCGCAGGCGATCCTGCAGTGCCGTGGCCTCCTCGGGTGTGCGGGGCCACGGATCGATGTTTGCTACCTTCACAATTCGCGTTTGTACACCTTTGTGCCGTTTGCGACGAATACCTAGTGCAAGGCCCCTGCCGATTCCGGGTGCGGTGATCAGGACCGGTACCGTTGTCGCCGCCGTCACAGGGCGACCGGTATCCGGGCGTCACTAGACTCGGGACCGGAAGGGTGAGGACATGACGAAAGTAGGCAACCGATCGTGAGCAGTGCCATCGCATTGGGGATGCCGTCCGCGCCGGCGGCCGTCCTCGCGCCGCGGCGCAAGACGCGCCAGTTGATGGTGGGCAATGTCGGGGTGGGCAGCGATTACCCGGTGTCCGTGCAGTCCATGACCACGACCAAGACCCACGATGTTAATGCGACGCTGCAGCAGATCGCGGAACTCACCGCGTCCGGCTGTGACATCGTGCGAGTGGCCTGCCCGCGCCAGGAGGACGCGGACGCGCTGCCGATCATCGCCAAGAAGTCCGGCATCCCCGTGATCGCCGACATCCACTTCCAGCCCCGCTACATCTTCGCCGCCATCGACGCCGGATGCGCCGCGGTGCGCGTGAACCCGGGCAACATCAAGGAATTCGACGGCCGCGTCAAGGAGGTCGCCAAGGCGGCCGGCGCCGCGGGCATCCCGATCCGCATCGGCGTCAACGCGGGCTCGCTCGACAAGCGCATGATGCAGAAGTACGGCAAGGCCACCCCCGAGGCCCTGGTGGAGTCGGCCCTGTGGGAGGCGAGCCTGTTCGAGGAGCACGGCTTCGGCGACATCAAGATCTCGGTCAAGCACAACGACCCGGTGATCATGGTGGAGGCGTACCGTCAGCTCGCCGCGCAGTGCGACTACCCGCTGCACCTGGGCGTCACCGAGGCCGGTCCCGCCTTCCAGGGCACCATCAAGTCGGCCACCGCGTTCGGCGCGCTGCTGTCCCAGGGCATCGGCGACACCATCCGCGTCTCGCTGTCCGCGCCTCCGGCCGAGGAGGTGAAGGTCGGCGGGCAGATCCTGCAGTCGCTGAACCTGCGCCCCCGCAAGCTCGAGATCGTGTCCTGCCCGTCCTGCGGTCGTGCGCAGGTCGATGTCTACACCCTGGCCAACGAGGTCACCGCCGGTCTCGAGGGTATGGAGGTGCCGCTGCGCGTGGCCGTCATGGGTTGCGTCGTCAACGGTCCCGGCGAGGCCCGCGAGGCCGATCTGGGCGTGGCCTCCGGCAACGGCAAGGGGCAGATCTTCGTCAAGGGCGAGGTCATCAAGACGGTCCCCGAGCATCTCATCGTGGAGACCTTGATCGAGGAGGCCATGCGTCTGGCCGAGGAGATGGGCGAGGACGCGGGCACCGGCGCGCCGGTTGTCACCGCTGGCTGAGCCTTCGACCGCGCGCGTGAAAGCCCAGGTGGGCGGGCGCGCGCGGTCAATACTGCGGCACGTTGCCGGAAGTTCTGGCAGGCTGTGAACGTGCGGAGTGTGCTGGAACCGACTCGGCGGGCCAAGGCGTCGTCCGGTGCGCGTCAGCTGGCGAACCGCGATCTGACCCAGGTTTTGCGCGTTCTCGACGCTGATCCGGTGGCGACCTGTATGGTTGCCGCGCGTTTGCAAGAGTTCGGTCTGGATACCCGAGGCGCGTACGGCGAACTGTGGAGTCGCGGCGGTCCGGGCGAATCCCTGTGCTTCTCCGGCGCGAATCTCGTTCCGCTGCGCGGCACGCGCGAGGATATGCGCGCCTTCGCCGAGCGCGCGATCCGCGGCCCGCGCATCTGCTCCTCGGTGGTGGGCCGCCGCGAACTCGCGCTGCCGCTGTGGGAGCTGCTCGCCGAGCAGTGGGGTCCCGCCCGCGAACTGCGCGACGACCAGCCGCTGCTGGCGCTCGAGCATCCCGCCGCCATCACCCCTGATCAGAAGGTCCGCCGCGTGCGCCCGGAGGAGCTGGAACGCTATCTGGTCGCCGCGGTCGCCATGTTCACCGAGGAGATCGGCATCGACCCGCGCGCGGGCGACGGTGGCCGCGGCTACCGCCGCCGCGTGCAGACCCTCATCGAATCCGGCCGCGCCTGGGCCAGATTCGAGGACGGCGAGGTGGTCTTCAAGGCCGAGGTGGGCGCGCTGTCCCGTCGCACCGGTCAGATCCAGGGCGTCTGGGTGCATCCGGACTACCGCGGAAAGGGTTTCGGCACCTCCGGCACCGCCGCGGTCGCGAATGTCGTGGTCGCCTCCGGCCGCACCGCCAGCCTGTACGTGAACTGCTACAACGAGGTGGCCCGGCGCGCCTACGCCAGCGTCGGCTTCCGGCAGGTCGCGACATTCGCAACAGTGCTGCTGGACTGATTCCGGCGCCTGCCCGATTTGTGAGTTAGGCGCGAAATCCGTTCTCCTACAGTGTGTCGCGCCGATTTGCTGATAGTTGGCTCTAGCATCTGTGCCGATGTCAACTCGGGTCCTCACCATGCTGATCGCCGCCGCGGTGTCGATTGCCGCCGCCGGATGCGCGTCGCGGCCGCAGGGTCCGGCGCAGGCCGCCGACGCCTTCCTGTCCGCCTTCGCCGACCATGACGTGCAGGCCGCCGCCGATCTCACCAACCAGCCCGAAAAGGCCGGTGCCGCACTGACTTCCGCCTGGGACAACCTGCAGGCCGAACAGCTCACCGCGCAGCTCGGCGACGCCCGCGTCACCGGCGACACCGCCACCGTCGACTACACCTACGAATGGCGGCTGCCCAAGGAACGCGTCTGGAAATACACCGGCCAGCTCCAGATGGGCCGCAGCGACGGCCGCTGGTCGGTGCGCTGGACCTCGGCGAACATCCATCCGCGCCTGGGCAATACGCAAACGATGCAGTTGCGCGCCACCGCCGCCCCCAAGGCGCGCGTGAACGAACGCTCCGGCAGCGACGTGCTGGTGCCCGGCACCGTGTACCGGGTGCTGTTCAAATCCGGTGCGGCCTCCTCGGATCCGGCCGCCGTCGCGACCGCGCTGGCCACCCAGCTGCAGCGGTTCGATGAGAAGTTCACCGCCGAGGCGATCCTCGCCGCAGCCCGCAAGGCCGAGGGCGGGGTGTATCAGGTCGCCATCCTGTCGGAGTTCGAATACGAGCAGGTGGGTTCCGAACTGCTGGGCCTGCCCGGCGTGACCTTCACCAAGCAGTGGGACATGGTCCCCACCGACCGGCATTTCGCCCCCGACCTCATGACCCAGGTCCGCAAGACCGTTATCGACGAGGTGGACGGCCGCGCCGGGTGGAGTGTGGTCACCGTCAATTCCAATGGCGCGGATACCGATGTGCTGATGGAGGTCGATCCGCAAGCCGCCCCGTCGTTTTCGCTGAGTATCGACCGCTATGTGCAGAATGCCGCCCAGCGCGCCGTGGACCTGCGCGAGGAGCAGGCCATGATGGTGGTCATCCAGCCGTCCACGGGCGCGGTCCTGGCCATCGCCCAGAACGAGGCGGCCGATGCCGACGGCCCGGTGGCGGCCGCGGGCATGTATCCGCCGGGCTCGATCTTCAAGACGGTGACGGCCGCCGCGGCCATGACCGCCGGCCGCGCCACGCCCGATACGGTCGTGCCCTGTCCGAGCCGGATCGTGGTGGGGGAGCGGACCATTCCGAATTACAACCTCTTCACCGTCGGTGACGTCCCCATGGCGACGGCCTATGAGCGCTCCTGCAACACCGCCTTCGCCAAGATCGCCTCCGAGCTGGGCGGCACGGACCTGGGTACGGCGGCCGCCGCGCTGGGTATCGGCCCGGACTACGCGGTGGCGGGTCTGCCGACCGTCTCGGGCTCGGTCCCGCGTGACGACGAGCTCGTGCAGCGCGCCGAGGACGGCATCGGTCAGGGCCGGGTGCTGGTGAGCCCGTTCGGCTCGGCGCTGATGGCGGCCACGGTGGCCAATGGCTCGACCCCGGTGCCGTATCTCATCTCCGGTCACCCAACCGAGGTGTCGGGTGCGCGCACGACGCTGTCCCCGCAGGTGGTGGATGGGTTGCGCGCGATGATGCGCAAGGTGGTGCTCGGCGGAACCGCGGAACGCATCCGCGATCAGGGCGAGGTCTACGGCAAGACCGGTGAGGCCGAGGTGGAGGGTGGTTCGCACGCCTGGTTCGTGGGTTACCGCGGGGATATGGCGTTCGCGACGCTGGTGGTGCGCGGCGGCAGTTCCGACAATGCGGTGGCGGTGACCAGGGATATGCTCACGGCGCTGCCCGCAGGCTATTGAGCGCTGCGCGGGTGCCGGTATTCGAACGGTGGAACGAGGTCCCCGGGCTCAGCGCGCGCTGCGCAGGCAGGCCGCCTGGGTGATCTCGCCGTGGATGTCCTGGGCCACGAACCGTTGCTGCGCCAGGGTTTTGACCGGGGGAACGCTGGTGGAGTGGTCGCCGAGGGCTTCGGTGACGGCGGCGCCCGCGAGGATCATGCCCGCGGTGGTGATCATCAAAAGGGCCGAACGCTTCATGTCGCACTCCCTTGTTCGGGGATGAGTTGAGGACATCCGAACGGTCTGTTTCGGATAGCCGGTGCTCATTAGGGTTGGCTGAATGTTTGCCAACGCAAGGAACGTTAATCCGGCTCTTATGTCCGAGGCAACCCCCTCGAGTGACTCAGCACACTTTCGACACCAGAGTGGTACTGGTCACGAATGGGAAAAATGGTGCGAATCGGGCGTCAGTTCTCGCGGTGCAGCGTGGCCGCGAGATGATGCTGCAGCGGTTGCTCGACCGCCGCCATCCGCAGCGTGTACCCGAGCGTGTCGCCCGCGAGTTCGAAGGTGCGCCCGAGCGCCGTCACCGACTTGGCGGTGCTGGACCGCCCGATCGAGGTCGAGTCCAGTTCGATTCGCAGCCCGTTGTTTTCGGTGACGAGCTTGCCCTCGCAGATCTCGGTGATGCCGGTGGGATGCGCGAGGATCAACTCGACCCGATCGCCGCCGATGGCCCGCAGGTATCCGGTCTCCGAATGCATGGGCCGGCTGCCGTCGGCCGCGCGGGTGCGCTGCCGATAGGTGAGGAATGGGCGGCCGACATGCCCGAAGTGCACTTCCTCCAGGTAGTCGAAGGATTCGATGGTCGGATACTCCCCTTGCCCGCGGCCACGCCAGGTGCCCAGCAGTGGCGCGAGGTGAGCGATGTCCGGGTGGGGCGCGACGGGCGTGTGGGGTTCGAGCACGGCGGCCAGCATAATGCGCTCGTCGTGATCCGGCGGCCGGTCGACGCGCCGGGACACGACTATTTACGGAAAGGGGGCTGGATCCGGAGATTGCCTGCGCCCGTTGCGGGTAAAAGATCAGGTTCAGCGGCGGCTGGCCCGCTTGTAGCCGTATGCCGCGGGCACCGCGAACAGCACGATCAGCCCGACGGACCAGGCGATGGTGCGCAGCAGCGGTCCGGTCAGCGCGCCTTCCTCCGACAGCGCCCGCATAGTGTCCACCGCGACCGACATGGGCTGCCACTGCACCACCGGCTGAATCCAGTCCGGATACGCCTCCAGCGGCACGAATCCGGTGCTGAAGAACATGAGCAGTGAGGTGAGGATCGCGATGGCCTCCACCAGCGTGGATTTGGCGGAGAACACCGCGATGGCGGTCACCATGGTGGCGAAGGCCAGCCCGAACAGCACCGGGATCAACAGGAACGCGGCCGCGGCCAGCGGGCCCTGCTGGAACCGGAATCCGAGCAGCGTCGCGAACAGCACGATCACCACCGTGCCGCCGAAGATCCGGATGCCCTCGGCGAGAATCCGGGCGGCGAGCCCGGATCCGCGGTGCACGGGCAGCACCCAGAACCGCGCCAGCAGTCCGGCATCGCGTTCCCGTCCGAGCATGACGCCGCTGGCCACGGTTCCCGAGAGCGCGCCGACGAGCGCCACCATGGGCACCGATCCGTAGAGCGCGTTGCGCTGGGTGAATCGTTCGATGGCCCCGCCCACCACGATGTCGAGCATGAGCAGCAGCAGGCACGGCACGATCAGCGTCTCCAGCAGCGTGATCGGATCGCGCACCCATCGGGTCAGCAGCCGCATGGTCTGAATCCAGGTGTGCCGCACCAGGGCCAGCGGCGAGCCCTCGGCGGTGACGATGGTGTCGGCGGCGTCGACGCGCTGGTCGATGGCGGTCATGTCACGACCTCTTCATATTCAGCCGGTAGGTGAAGAACAGCGACACCACGATGATGGCGGCGGCCCACAGCAGCGGTGGCGTCATGAGCGCCCAGGTCACCTCGGAGACCTGACTGGGTTTGCCGTTGAACAGGGTCTTGTCGCCGCCGAGCGCGCGCAGGCCGTCCGCGAACTGCGAGACCGGTTGATTGCGCACGAACGGCTGCACCCAGCTCGGGAACTGCTTCACCGGTGACAGACCGGTGGAGAGCATGCCGAGGATGAGCGGCGGCAGCACCAGCATCTGGGTGGTGGCCTCCGGGCTCTTGGTGACCGTGCCGATCACGTCCGCGCCGAGGTTGAAGGCGAGGGCGATGAGCATGCCCAGGCCGATGAAGCCGAGGGTGTGCGACCAGCTGCCGTGGAAGCGGAAGCCGATGACGTGCACCGAGACCAGCGCCGACACCATGGCCACCGACGCGCGAAACACGTTGGCGGCCATGCGCGCCGCCGTCGGCACCAGCGGATGCATGGGCATGGCGTCGAAGCGGCGGTCCAGGCCCGACACCTCGTCGGTGGCCGAGCGGAAGGCCGCGGAGATGGCGGTGAACGCCGCCGCCTGCAGGATCACGATCGGCGCCATGAACTGCGCGTAACTGCTGAATCCCGTGCCGGAGAACGACATCACGCGGTTCAACGGGATGTAGAAGCTGATGGTGAAGGTGGCCGGGGCGAGGACGGCGGTGAGGATCTCACCGGTGGTCACCGACGGCACGATGAGCCGCACGGTGAGCACCCACCACTGCTGCAGGGTGGACTGGGTGGCGCGGGTGCTGGTGAGCCAGGCGTCGGCCGGGGCGGCGGTGGCGGTCACGACCGGTCCTTTCTCGCCGCGGCCTCCACCTGGTGGCCGTTGGGTTCCGGCTTCTCGGTCATATGGCCGGTGAGGGAAAGGAATACGTCGTCCAGGGAGGGACGGCGCAGGGCGATGTCCACCAATTCCATTCCGGTGGCGTCCAATCGGCGTAGCGCCTCGGCGAGCGTCTTCGCGCCCTCCGGCGCCGGGATGGCGATGCGATCCGAATCCGCGTTCAGCACATCGCGTGTCGCGGCGGGCAGTAGATCGCCGAGCGCGAGCGCGATGGCGGGCAGGTCGGCGGTGCGCAGCGGCACCACCTCGCAGTAGCTGCCGCCGGTGCGGGCCTTGAGTTCGTCGGCGGTGCCGTCGGCGATGACCACGCCGTGGTCGATCACGATGATGCGATCACACAGCGCGTCGGCCTCTTCCAGATACTGCGTGGTGAGCAGCGTGGTGATGCCGTGCTTGCGGAAGCCGCCCACCAGATCCCAGACCCCTTGGCGGCTACGGGGATCCAGGCCCGTGGTGGGTTCGTCGAGGAACACCACCTCGGGCCGCACCACCAGCCCGCAGGCGATGTCGATGCGGCGGCGCATACCGCCGGAGTAGGTGCCCACCCGGCGGCCCGCCGCCGCGGTGAGATCGAATTCGCCGATGAGATCGTCGGCGCGGGCCTTGGCGGCGCGTTTGCGCAGCCCCATGAGCCGCCCGAACATCACCAGGTTCTCGTAGCCGCTGAGCGCGTCGTCGAGCGCGGCGAACTGTCCGGTGAGCATGATGCTGCGCCGCACCGCCGCCGGGTCGGCGACCACGTCGTGCCCGGCCACCTGTGCCCGCCCGGCATCGGGGGAGATGAGGGTGGACAGGATGTTGACGGTGGTCGTCTTCCCCGCGCCGTTCGGCCCGAGGATGCCCAGGACCTCGCCCGGCGCGGCCTTGAAATCGATGCCGCGCAAGGCTTTCACGGTTCCGAATGATTTCTCGACGCCTTCGACGACCACGCCGTCCGCGTCCGGTCGTGCGGGGTTGCTGCCGGTTGTCACTGCGTTCCTCCCAGATGTGTGTCGAGGATGCGAGCTATCTCCGCGAGTGCGGTGGGCGCCGTGAGCCCCTCGTGCGTGGCCTCGATGTCGTAATTGGTGATGTCGCCGGTGATCCAGGCCCGCCACGGGGCGGCGCCGAAGATCGCCGGGTCTTCCGCGCCCTGGACCGTGGCGTGGAAATACAGTGCGTCGCCGTGCAATACGGGACGCTGGTAGCCGGTGCGGGTGTCCGCGGAGGCGTTGTAGGACGCCGCCATCCGTTCCAGGGTGTCGGCGTCGACCAGCGAAACCCCGCCCATGCGTTCCCGAATGAGCGCGGCGGCGTCCTCGGCGGTGGCGTCCGGCGGGACGTCGGAGATGCCGAACACCTGACCGAAGGTCGCGATGAACGAACCGGCGGTGAGCTTGTCGATGGTCGCGCCGTCGAGGTCGATGCTGTCCGGATCGAGGAGCGCCAGCACGCCGAGTTCCGCGCCCTGCTCGCGCAGTTTCGCCGCGATGGCGTGTGCGATGAGCCCGCCGAAGGACCAGCCCAGCAGGTGGTACGGGCCTTCCGGGTGCAGCCTGCGGATTTCGCGCACGTAGCGTTCGGCGAAGTCGTCGATGCTGCGGGCGTGCGGTTCGCCGGTCAGGTCCGGGGCCTGGAGACCGTAGATGGGACGTCCGGGGGCGAGCTGTTCGGCCAGGCCCAGGTAGGTCCAGGCGATGCCGGAGGACGGATGGATGCAGAACAGCGCCGGTTCCTGTCCGTCGAGCCGGATCGGCAGCACCACGTCCAGGCCCAGTCCGGGCGGTGCATCCGGTTGTGCCGCAGCCAGTTCGGCTTCGAGCCGAGCCTGTTCCAGCGCGGCCGTGTATGCGGCCTCCTGCGCGGCGGCCTCCTGGGCGTCCGGGGTGTCGGCGAATTCGGCTGCGGCCATGAGGGCTTCGACCCACAACTGCGCGAGCGCGTCGACTTCCTGCCGGGACAGCAGGGTTTCGGGATAGGTGAAACTCGCCTGCAGCCGATCGCCCGCCACCACGGCATTGATCTCGATCTCGGCGTTCACCGGCATCTCCGGATGCTCCCCGGCCGGCAGCTCCCCGAATTCGTCGGTCGGCAGCCAGCCCAGCCCTTCCAGCCCCGCCGGAATGTCCGCGGTCGCATACCGTCCGAGATAGTTGAACCCGATGCGCCCCGGCAGTTTGCGCGGGAAGTGTTGCGCGGTCTCGGCATTCAGATACCGCAGCATCCCGAATCCGATGCCCTTGTCCGGAATCGCCAGCAGCTGATGCTTCACCGCCCGGATGGCCTCACCCATGGCGGGCCCGCCGGTCAGCGCGTCGTCGAGATCCAGTGCGGGCAGATCCAGCCGCACCGGATACAGCGTGGTGAACCACCCGAGCGTCCGCGAAAGATCCGCTCCCGGAACGACTTCCTGCTGCCGCCCGTGCCCTTCGAGCCGGATGAGCACGGAATCCGGTTCCTCGGCGCGATCCGGCGCGCGCCAGTGCGAGACGGCCAGCGCGAGCGAAGCCAGCAGCGCGTCCTCCACGGTCCCGTCGAACAGGCCGGGCAGCGTGGTGAGCAGCGCGTTGGTGACGGTCTCGGACACCTCGACATCCACCGCGCGTACGACGCCCACGCGGTCCACCGCCGGATCGAGCTCCCGCCTGCCGATCAGCGGATCCGGCGTCTGCGCCAGCTCCCGCCAGTAGTCCAGCTCGGCCACTCGCCTGTCACTGTGCGCCTCTTCCCGCAGCGCATGCGCCCACCGGCGCATGGACGTCCCGGTGTCGGCCAGCACCGGGGTGTTCCCACCCGCCAGCTGCGCCCACGCCGCGATCAGATCCGGCACCAGAATCCGCCAGGACACACCATCTGTCACGAGATGGTGCGCCACCAGGATCAATCGCCCGGTGCGAGTGCCCCCGCGCTGTGGGGAACCCGGCCGCGGCGAAGCTCCGGCGTGTTGCGCCGAGCCCGAGCGCTGCGCGGAACCACCGGGTTGCGCGGAGCCGGTGTGCTGTCCGGGGAGCCCGCGCTGGGTGGAACCGGCGTGGTGCGCGGAACCGCCGTGCTGCGCCAGGTTGATGCGCTGGGTCGCACCAGTGCGCTCGCCGAGTGCCACGCGCTGCAACGTTCCGGTGTTGGCCGAACCCAGTCGCTGTGTCGTGGTCGGGAACTGGGGTGTGCCACCGCGTTGTGACGGTCCCGCGTGCACGGGTCGCTCGATCGGATCGAGCCACACCAGCTGCAGTACGGTGCCGGTGGCCGGATCCAGCCGGTCGAGGGCGGCATCCAGTTCCGTGACCGCGAAATCCCGGAGTTCGTCGCGCCCCGCGGCATCGAATTCGATGCGGCGCAGCAGGGAATCGACATCGATCGTGCCCGGCTCCCGGGTTTCCAGCCGCCAGGCGTCGCCCGCGCGATGCAGGCGGGCGCGCAGCATATCGTGTTTGTCCACGACCGCCGCGACGGTGGCGACGACCTGTTCGCGGGTGATGCCGACGGGCATCTCGAGCACGGCGGTTTGTGCGAACCGCCCGAAGTCGCCGCCGCGCTCGGTCATCCACTGCACGATCGGGGTGAGCGGCATGTCGCCCACGCCCCCGCCGGGCAGTTCGTCCAGGACGACGGCCTCGCCCGCCGCGTCGGCCTGGGCGGCCAGTGCGGCCACCGTGCGATGCTCGAACACCTGCAACGGCGACAGCTCGAGGCCGCGCAGCCGCGCCCGCGACACCAGCTGGATCGCGAGGATACTGTCGCCGCCGAGGGCGAAGAACGAGTCGTGGACGCCGACGCGGGTGCGGCCGAGCAGTTCGGCCACGATCTGCGCGAGCACCTTCTCGGTGGGGGTGCTCGGTGCTCGGTATTCGGTTTCGGCCTCGAATACCGGTGCGGGCAGGGCCTTTCGGTCGAGCTTGCCGACGGCGTTGAGCGGGATGGCGTCGAGAACCACGAAGGCCGTCGGCACCATGTAGCCCGGCAGCCGGTCCGCGGCATGCGCCCGAACCGCCGAGACGTCCAGGGCCGCGCCCGGTTGCGGCAGCAGGTAGGCCGCCAGCGCGGTACCGCCGCCGGGCCCCGGAACGCCCAGTGTGACAGCGAACTCCACATTCTCGGCGCGCGCCAGCACGGCGTCGATCTCACCGAGTTCTATGCGCTGGCCGCGCACCTTCACCTGGAAGTCGGTGCGCCCCAGGTATTCCAGGCGCGGTGCGGCGAGGCTGCCCGTCCAGCGGACCAGATCGCCGGTGCGGTACATGCGGTCGCCCGGTGTGCCGTACGGATTGGCGGTGAACCGCCCGGCGGTGAGCGCGCCCCGGTTGTGGTAGCCGCGCGCCAGCGCCGGCCCGGCGAGGTACAGCTCGCCCGCCACACCCATGGGCACCGGCCGCAGCCGGTCGTCCAGCACCAGGGTGGCCCCGCCGCGCAGCGGCCGCCCGATGGTGACCGGGGCGTCCGCGCGCAGCGGTTCGGAAACCGTTGCCCAGATGGTGAATTCGGTAGGACCGTACAGGTTCATGAGCATGCGGCCCTGCGCCCACCGCTGCACCAGTTCCGGTCCGATGGCCTCACCGGCCACGGCCAGCATGCGCACGCTGGTCACTGCGGCCGGATCCATGGTGGCCAGCGCCGAAGGGGTGATCACCATATGCGTGACCTGGTGTGCCGCAATGAGTTCCGAGAGCGCGTCGCCGCCGAACACATCCGGCGGCGCGACGATCGCGGTGCCGCCCGTCCCGAACGCCATGAGCGCTTCGAAGGCCGAGGCGTCGAAACTCGGTGAGGCCACCTGCAATACACGGGCGTATCCGTCCAGTTGCAGCACCTGCCGCTGCGCGGTCACCAGATCGGCGAGTCCGCGATGCGAGACCGCGACGCCCTTGGGCGTCCCGGTCGATCCGGAGGTGTAGATGAGCCAGGCCGGGTGTTCGGGCCGCGGCTCCCGGCGTACCCGCTGCGCGGGCAGTTTCCGGGTGAGCCCCAGCGTCATCGGCTGATGATCGCGCGGCCGGGTCATCAGCCACCGGATGGTGTCGGGCAGCAGCGGCCGATGCTCGTCACCGGTCAGCCCCAGGATCGCCCCGGAGTCGGTGAGCATGTGATCGATGCGATCGAGCGGATGCCGCGGATCGATGGGCAGGAACGCCGCACCGGTCTTGGCCACCGCCCAGATGGCGACCAGCAGTTCGGCGCTGCGGGAAAGCGCCAGCGCCACCACGGTTTCCGGCCGT
This sequence comes from Nocardia acididurans, assembly GCF_016741815.1. GTDB lineage: Bacteria > Actinomycetota > Actinomycetes > Mycobacteriales > Mycobacteriaceae > Nocardia > Nocardia acididurans. Next base: position 58,857 of record NZ_JAERRJ010000014.1, on the reverse strand, counting down.
GCGCCATTGGCGGCCAGCCGATCCGCGAGCCGATCGGAGGCGGCCTCCAGCTCGGCGTAGGTCATGACCCGTCCATCCGCCACGATGGCGGGATGGTTGGGCCGCACCCGCGCGGTGGTGGACAGCAGATACGGCAGCGTCAGCGTCCCCGAATGCCGCGGCCCGCGCACCGGCACCAGCGTGGCGCGTTCGGTGTCGTCCAGCAGGTCGATATCCGAGAGCCGGATGCCCGGATCCGCGGTGACCGCCGCGAGGATCCGCCGCCACCGGGTGAGCAGCAGCATGGCCGTCGCCTCGTCGAACAGATCCGTGGCATAGGTGAGTGTGCCCTCCAGCCCCGTGGGCGCACCGCCCGGCAGCGGTTCCCGCAGTTCCAGACTCAGGTCGAACTGCGAGGTATCCCGTTGCACCGGTTCGACTTCCACCCGCAGTCCGGGCAGTTCCAGCACCGGCGGCGTGAAGTTCTGCAGCGACAGCGACACCTGGAACAGCGGATGGTACGCGGTCGAGCGTGGCGGATCGAGCACCTGGACGAGCCGCTCGAACGGCACGTCCGCATGTGCGAAGGCGTCCAGGTCGGTCGTGCGCACCGCGCCCAGGAAGGTCCGGAAGTCACTGCTCGGATCGACGGGCGTGCGCAGGGCCAGGGTATTGACGAACATGCCGACGAGATCGTCCAGCGCGGCATCTCCGCGCCCGGCGATGGCCGTGCCGATGAGCACATCGGGTGTCCCCGCCAGCCGCGACAGCAGCACGGCCAGCGCCGCGTGCACCACCATGAACAGGCTGGTGTCGGTCTGCTTCGCCAATTCGCCCAGCGCCCGATGGGTTTCGGCGTCCACGGTGAACGGCACGTCGGTGCTGCGCATGGACTGCACGGCCGGCCGGGGCCGGTCGGTGGGCAGTTCCAGGGCGTCCGGCGTGCGGGCCAGCCGCTCGTTCCAGTAGCGGACCTGCTGGGCGGCAAGGGATTCGCTGTCCTGCTCCGCGCCCAGCAGTTCCCGATGCCACATGGCGTAGTCGGCGTACTGCACGCGCAGCGGTTCCCACGCCGGGGCCGCGCCGCCGCTGCGCGCCACGTAGGCCATCATGAGATCGGTGGCCAGCGGCGCCATAGAGGTGCCGTCCGCGCTGATGTGATGCACCACCAGCACCACCACGTGGGTGTGCTCGTCGATGCGGAACAGTCCCGCCCGCAGCGGTGCTTCCCGGGTCAGATCGAATCCGGTCGCGGTCAGTTCCTCGATCCGATCCCGCAGTGCCGCACCGTCTTCGGTGTCGGCGTAGCGCATCTCGGGTGCACCGGCCTCGGCGCCGAGCACGACCTGTCGCGGTCCGTCGGCGTCGGCCGGGTAGATGGTGCGCAGGGTCTCGTGCCGGGTCACCACGTCGATCACGGCCTGGCGCAACGCATCCCGGTCCAGTTCGCCGGTGAGCCGCAGCGCCGCCATGATGTTGTAGGCCGCCGATCCGGTGTCGAGCCGGTTGAGCACCCACATCCGCTGCTGTGCGGGCGACAGCGGCACCCGGTCCGGGCGGATGCGCTGTGCCAGCGCGGGCCGCCCCGGCAGATCGCCGCTGGGCACCACCCGCGCCGACAGCTGCGCCACCGTCGGCGCGTCGAACAGGTCGCGCAGGGCGACGGTCGCCCCGAGCGCCGAATTCACCCGTGCCACCACGCGAGTGGCACTGAGCGAGTTGCCGCCGAGTTCGAAGAACGACCGGTCGATGCTCACCCGATCGGTGCCGAGCACATCCGCGAACACCTGCGCCACCGCGGTCTCCACCGGAGTCCGGGGAGCGAGGTAGCGTTCGTTCAAACTCGCGAAATCCGGTGCGGGCAGGGCATTCCGGTCGAGTTTGCCGACCGGTGTGAGCGGCACGTCGTCGAGTTCGAGGATGTAGCTGGGCACCATGTACCCGGGCAGCGCGGACGCCACCCGATTGCGCAGGCCCTCGGTGTCGAGCGGCTGCCCCGCGATGCCGACCACATAGGACACCAGCACGGTCTGCCCCGAGGGGCCGGGCGCGCCGATGGTGGCGGCGTACTCCACCTGATCGTCGGCCGACAGCACGGCGTCGATCTCACCGAGTTCGATGCGCAGGCCGCGGATCTTGACCTGGAAGTCACTGCGCCCCAGGTATTCCAGCTCCAGTTTCACGCCGTCGCCGGACTTCACCTCGACCCAGCGCACCATGTCGCCGGTGCGGTACATGCGGGTGCCGGGCGCGCCGTACGGGTTGGCGATGAAGCGTCCCGCGGTGAGTGAATACCGGTTGAAGTAGCCGCGCGCCAGCGCGGGCCCGGCGATGTACAGCTCACCGGAGACGCCCAGCGGCACCGGCCGCAACCAGGTGTCGAGCACCATGGCCCCCGCGCCGTCGATCGGCCCGCCGATGGTGATCATCTCCCCGGCGCGCAGTTCACCCGGCCCGGTCGCCCAGACGCTGAATTCGGTTGGCCCGTACAGGTTCACCATGCGCCGCTCGGCCGACCAGGCGGCCACGATCTCGGTGCCGGCGGCCTCACCGGCCACCGCCAGATTGCGCAGATCCGGCAGCCCGTGCGGATTCATGGTGGCCAGTACGGACGGCGTGATCGTCGCGTGGGTGACCCGCTGGTCGCGCAGCAGTTGCTCGAGTTCGCTGCCGCCGTACACATCCGGCGGCGACACGACCAGGCGTCCGCCCGCGCCGTGCGCCATGAGCAGCTCGTGCACGGAAGCGTCGAAGCTGGGGGAGGCCACCTGGAGCGCGCTGGCCGTCGGATCCAGTTCCAGCAGTCGCTGCTGGGAGGACACCAGATTGGACAGACCCCGATGGCTGACCAGCACGGCCTTCGGTTTGCCGGTGGAGCCGGAGGTGTAGATCAGGTACGCGGTCTGCCCGAGCATGATCGGCCCGCCGCGTTCGGCATCGGTGATGGGCGCGTCTGACACGGTCATGACGCGGCGGATGGTGTTGAGGTCGTCGAGCAGCAGCCAGTCGATAGTGCCCGGCAGGTTGTCGCCGACCGCGCACACGGTCACGCCGATGGGCGCCTTGGAGTCGGTGAGAATGTGCTCGATGCGCTCCACCGGATAGTTGGGGTCCAGCGGCAGGAAGGCCGCGCCGGTCTTGGCCAGCGCCCACACCGCCACCACCGATTCCACCGACCGGGTCAGCGCCAGCACCACGAACACCTCGCGGCCGACACCGCGTCCGAGCAGCAGCCGGGCGAAGCGGTTGGACCAGGCGTCGAGGTCGCGGTAGGTCATGGTGAGGGTGCCGGAGGTGATGGCGATCGCCTCCGGATTCACCCGCGCACCGGCCGCGAGGATATCGGGCAGGGTGCGCATGGGCACCGGATCGCCGCCGCGCACCGGCAGCAGCGCCCGGCGTTCGGACGGTTCGCAATGCTGCAGCTGCGCCATGCGGCGGCCGGGATGCCGGGCGATCTGATCCAGCAGGAACAGGAATCGCTCGAGCAGTCGGCGCGCCCCGTCCTCGGGCAGTTGATCGGCCATGAACTTCACCGAGATCCGCAGGCTCTCCGAGCCGTCCGCGTCGCGCTGCGGAATCACCATGAGGTTCAACGGATACGGGGTGGCATCGGTGCCGGAGACATCGAGAATGCGCATCCCGGCGATGTCGAGGGCCTGCGACAGCGTTTCGCGGTCGATCGGATAGGACTCGAAAACGGTGAGGGTGTCGAACAATTCGGGCAGGCCGACCGCCTGATGGATGGCGGCCAGTCCCACATGCTGGTGGTCGAGCAGTTTCGCCTGCTCGGACTGCACCCGCGCCAGCAGATCGGCCACCCGCTCGGCGGGATCGAGTTTCACGCGCACCGGCAGGGTGTTGATGAACAGCCCGACCATGTCCTCGACGCCGGACAGCTGCGGCGGCCGTCCGGAGACGGTGCCGCCGAACACCACGTCGGTGCGGCCGGTGAGCATGGCCAGCAGCAGCGCCCACGCGGCCTGTACGGCGGTGTTCACCGTCGCGCCCGCGGCCCGCACGGTGCCTTCCAGCCGGGTCAGTGCGGCGGCATCGAAATCGATTGTCACCATCCCGGATTCGGTGGATTCGATCCCGGCGAGGCTGGGCACCGCACGGGTCGGCGAATCGACCCCGGCCAGGGCCTCGGTCCAGGCCGCCATGGAGGCGGCGTCGTCCTGCTCCGCCAGCCAGCCCAGGAATTCGCGATACGACGGCACCGGCGTCGCCGGAATGGCCTGCCCGGTCACCGCGGCCAGATATCCGGCCAGCAGTTCCCGCACCACCAGCGGCGTCGACCAACCATCCAGCACCAGATGGTGATTGGTCATCAGCAGCGTGTACGCCTCGGCGTCGGTGCGCACCAGCAGGAACCGCAGCAGCGGCGAGCGCGCCAGATCGAACCGCGTCCCCGCGTCGACGGCGACGAGCCGCTCCAGCTCCCGCTGCCGCTCGGACGGTTCGGCGATCTCGGTGAGATCCACCTCGTGCCAGGGCAGTTCGGCCGCGCCGAGCACCAATTGCACGGGCCCGTCCGGTGTTTCGGTGAACGCGACGCGCAGCACATCGTGGCGCGCCAGCAGCTCCCGCGCGGCGGCGCGCAGCTTGACCGCATCCACCCGCCCGGCCAGGGACAGCCGGGTCTGCACCGTGTACTCGTCGGCGGTATCGGTGTCGTACCGCGCGTGGAACAGCAGCCCGTACTGCAGCGGCGACAGCGGCCACACATCGGTGAGCGCGGAATACTCCCGCTCCCACCCGTCGACCTGCGGCTGCGTCACCGTGACCAGCGAGAAGTCCGACGGCGTATGCCCACCGGACCCGGCGCGGCGGGCATGCTCGGTGATCCCGGCCAGCGCCTGCGCCCACAGCCCCGCGAACTCCCGCACCTGCCGCTCGTCGAGCAGCCGCGACGCGTAGGCCCAGGTGACCTCGAGCCCGGAATCGGTGTGCAGCGCATTGATGTCGATGACGGCTTCCAGCGGCGCGGCATCACCCTGTGTCGCGGTGAAACGACTGGGCAGCCAGGGGGTTTCGCCGCCCTCGGCGTCACCGGCCATTCCGGTGCGCCCCAGGTAGTTGAAACTCAACTGCGGCACCACGGCATTCGCCAGCAGCGGCGCGGTCTCGGGATTCAGGTACCGCAGCATCCCGTACCCGACGCCCTTGTCCGGAAGCGCCCGCAGCTGTTCCTTCACGGCCTTGAGCGCGGCCCCGGCGGCCGGTCCGCCCCGGAACGCGTCCGCGATATCGATCCCGCCCAGATCCAGCGCCACCGGGTACACGCTGGTGAACCATCCGATGGTCCGGGAGATATCGGCTCCCGGCAGGATGGCCTCCTCGCGTCCGTGCCCTTCCAGGGTGAGCAGCGTGCGCTGATCGCCCGCCTGCCGACGCCACCGGCTCGCCGCCAGCGCCAGCGCGGTCAGCAGGGCGTCATCGGCACCGCAGTGGAACCGGTCGGGAACGAGTTCCAAAGCCGCCGAAGTGGTTTCGGCATCGACGACGGTTTCGATCCGCTGCATGGTCGCGGCGGTGTCGACCTTCGGATCCAGCCGTCGGGTATCCAGCGGCGGATCCGGCGTCTCCAGGATCCGTTGCCACAGCGCCAATTCCGAGGATCGGGCGGCGGCCTGCTCGACCTGCGCGTGTGCCCACCGCCGGAAGGAGGTGCCCACCGGCGCGAGCGTTCCGCCCATCCACGCGGTTGCCAGATCCGGCAGCAGAATCCGCCAGGACACACCATCGGTCACCAGATGGTGCAGCACCACCCACAGCAGCGGTCCGCGCCCCGCGCGTTCCAGCACCACGAACCGCGCGACCACCCCCGCGGTCGGATCCAGCTGATCAGCGGCATGCTGCAGCGCTGCCTCGATGGCTGCGCTCGACGCCGTGCTCGCGGCCGGATTCGGATCGGCGGCTGTGCCCGCGTCGACGTCCCCGGGCAGCGTGACGGTGTCGATCAGCGTGGCGGCTCGGGTCGATCCGGCCGGGCTCACCGTCCATTCCCATCCGGATTCGGGCCGGTGCGGCGCGGCGGCCGGATTCGAGCCGTTGCCCTGCTCGGCGCGTGGCTGATGCTCGAGACCGGCGCGCTGCTCTGTGGTGCCGCCGATTCGGCTGGGCGCATCGGAGCCGTCGTGCCGGGTGAGTGTGCTGCGCAGCAGGTCGTGCCGATCGAGCAGGGCCTGTACGGCCCCCGTCAGTGCGCCACGATCCACGTCGGCGGGCAGCGGGATGAGCACCGCCTGGGCGAACCGTTTCCAGCCGTCGCCGTCGTGGTCGAGCATGGCGTGCACGATCGGGGTGAGGGTGATCGGGCCGATCGCGCCGCCGGGGAGTTCCCGCACCACCGGTGCGGAGGCGTCACCCGCCACCGCTGCCAGGGCGGCAACGGTCTTGTGCTCGAACACATCTCGCGCGCGCAGGGCCAGGCCCGCGCTCTTGGCGCGGGCCACCAGCTGGATCGCCACGATACTGTCGCCGCCGAGGGCGAAGAAGTTGTCGTCGGCCCCGACGGACTCCTGGCCGAGGACGTCTTCGAAGAGCCCGGCCAGGATGTGCTCGCGTTCGGTGACGGCGGCGCGGCCGGTGTGCGCGCGGGTGCCGAAGTCCGGTTCCGGAAGGGCGCGCCGGTCCACCTTGCCCGCCGGGGTGAGCGGGAGGGTGTCCAGCACCATGACCGCCGACGGCACCATATGCGCCGGAAGCAGTTGTGCCACCGTGGCTTTCACGGCCTCGGGGTCGACGGCGGCGGCCGGCGCGGCGAGGACGTAGGTCGCCAGCGCGGTCGCCCCGCCGGGCGTGGTCGCGCCGATCGTGATGGCCACTTCGACGCCCGGATGCCGTGCGACGGCCGCGTCCACCTCGCCGAGTTCCACGCGGAAGCCGCGAATCTTGATCTGGGTGTCGTCGCGCCCCGCGAACTCGAGCTCGATGCGCCCGCGCTGGGGCCGCCAGCGCACCAGGTCGCCGGTGCGGTACATGCGCTCGCCGGGTGCGAACGGGTTGGCCACGAAACGCTGTGCGGTCAGGCCGATGCGCTGGTGGTAGCCGCGCGCCAGGCCGTCGCCGTAGAGGTACAGCTCACCGGTGACGCCGGGCGGCACGGGTCGCAGCCACGGGTCCAGCACCACCGCGCTGGTCCCGCGCGACGGCCCGCCGATGGTGACGGGTTCACCCGGGACCAGCGGTGCGCTGAGGGTGGCGGTGACCGTGGTCTCGGTCGGCCCGTACCCGTTGAGGACCGAGCGCCCCGACCACCGGACGGGCAGTTCCGGTGGGCAGGCGTCGCCGCCGACCACGACGGTGCGCAGCCGGGGGAGTTCGGCCGGTTCCAGCGAACCGGCAACGGCGGGAGTCACATTCAGGTGGGTGACCTCGAGGGTGCGCAGCACGCGCGCGAGCTCCTCGCCCGCATAGGCGGCGGGCGGCACCACGGCCACCGTCGCGCCCACCGCGAAGGCCACCAGCAGTTCCTCCACCGAGATGTCGAAGCTCGGCGAAACCGCGTGTGCCATCACGGCATCCGAGCCGACGCCGAAGGCCGCGCCGGATCCTGTGGCCAGGTTGGCGAGCCCGCGATGGGTGACGCCGACGCCCTTGGGCAGGCCGGTGGAGCCGGAGGTGTAGATGAGGTAGGCCAGCTGATCCACTCGCATCGGCGCGGACCGGTCGGCCTCGGTGACCGCCGCGGAAGACGCTGCCGCCATGGCCTTTTCGGTGGCCGGGTCGTCCAGGACGTGCCACCGCACCCGGTCCGGCAACCCCGACCGGGATCCGGCCACGGTCACCCCGGCCACCACCCCGCTGTCGCGGATCATGTGCTCGATGCGGTCGGCCGGATAGCTCGGGTCGATGGGCACGAACGCCGCGCCCGTCTGCGCGACCGCCCACATGGCCAGGACCGACTCCGCCGAGCGGGGAATCGAAATCGCCACGGTGCGTTCGGGTCCCGCGCCGACGGCGATCAGCACCCGGGCCAGCCGATTGCAGTAGCCGGTGAGCTCGCGGTAGGTGAACGCGGTCCCGTCGGCGCGCAGGGCGATGGCCGACGGGTCGCGCGCGGCGCCGTCCGAGAGGATCTCGGGCAGCGTCCGGGGCAGGGTCCCCTTGCGACCCTGTGCCGGAACCAGTTGTGCGCGTTCGTCTTCGGCCAGCGCCGCCACCGAGGATAGCGGCGTCGCGCCGCCCTCGGCGAGGAATCGGTGCAGGAAGTCCAGGAACCGGGCGTGCAGGGTGGCCAGTTCGGCTGCCCCGTACCGGTTCGGATTCGCCTGGAAGTCGATATGGGTCTGCTCGCCGCCCACACCCGGGTACACATTGACGAACAGGTCGTCGATGAGTCCCGAGGTGAGTACGTTCAGCCGTCCGGTCACCCCGCCCAGGCGGATGCGCGTATCGGCGAGCATGAGGTTGACCGTCGGCCCGAACCCGGCCACCTCGTCCATGGCCCAGCCGAGGTCGCGGATGATGTCCTCCTGCCGGTACCGCTGGCGGCGCAGCGCCGCCGTCAATTCCCCCTGGGTGGCCTTGATCAAGTCGCCCACCGTGGCGGTCGGTGTCGGCCGCAGCCGCAGCGGCACCACATTGGCGAGCATGCCGCCGGAGCGGCGCAGCACCGCGGTGGTGCGCCCGGATACCGGCAGGCTCAGCACGATCTCGCCGCTGCCGGTCATGGCGCCGACGAACGCGGCGAAGGCGGCCACCACGACGGGGGCCGCGCTGGTGGACAGTTCCGCGGTGAGCGAATCCAGCAGCGCCGCAGTCGAATCCGGCAGCGCGCCGCTACGCAGGCGCGGGTGGGCGTCCACCGCGCCGATATGCCTGCCCAGGTACACCGGCTCGGCCATCCCGGCCAGATGCTCTTTCCAGTACTCGCGGTCGGCCTGCAACCTATCCGAATCACGGTATGCCGCATCGGCTTCCACGATCTTCTGCAGCGGCTCGGCCTTGCCCGGCGGGATCTCCCGCCCGGCGTACGCGGCGTTGTACAGCTCCCCGGTGCGCTGCAGCATGGTGAGCGCGCCGACCCCGTCCAGCAGGATGTGGTGGAACCGCGAATACCAGTACCACCGGTCCGGCCCCACCCGCAGCATGGCGACCTGGCACAGCCGGTCGCTCGTCATATCGAGGGGCGCGGTGTATTCCGCGCGCATCCAGGTCTGTGCGGCGGCCTCGGGATCGGGTTCGCCGCTCAGGTCGATGGTGTGGATGGTGTCGTCGAGGGTGGTGTCCACCACCTGCCAGGGCAGCTCGTCGATCTCGAGCAGTCGCAGGTAGCCGGTGCCGAATTCGCGTCCGGCCTGGCGGGCCGCGTCGGCCAGCAGTTCGACGTCCACGGCGCCGGAGAGTTCCACGTACTGGGCGATGGAGACCGGGGTGTCACCGGCGAGATGCTGTGCGAACCAGATGCCGCGCTGCGCGGCGGAGAGCGCGAAGGCTTCGGGTGGCAGCGCGGGGGACTGGGGCTGGGCAGAGCTGGACAGAGCAGAGCTGAAAGCCATCGAACATCCTGCGTGCTGGTGTGATTCGGACGGGTCAGGAGGCTATCCGCGTCCGATGGAGCTCCGCGTCGGTGAGCGGCGCGTCGGAGCCGGTCAGGTACTGCACGAGGGTGTCGCGCTCGTCCAGCACCAGCCAGCGGCTCGAATCGGTGACCAGATCCAGGCCTTCCTTCGTGGTCACACCGAAATCCACACGGCTGGTGCGGGTCTCGGTGGAGGCGAAGGGCACAGGTGTCGCGCCGGTCTTGGCGATGGCCAGCCGGGCTACGATCGCCTCCAGCTGCGGGGTCTCCGCGATCGCTACGCGGGTGCCGGGGCGGGCTCCGAGGCGGAGCAGCATCCGGGCCAGCCGGTTCGACCAGCGATCGAGTTCGGCGTAGGTCAGCGTGACGTTGCCGGCGGTCACCGCGACGGCGGCGGGATCGGTGTGCGGAGCAGGGGACTCCCCGCTCGCCCGCAGCGGAACGAGGGTGGCGACCGGCGATTCGAGCTGCTTGCACATCGAATATCATCCTCTCGGAAATGCGACTGTGTGGTGCTGTTCGGGATGTATCCCACTGTCGTCGCATCCGGTTCGATCAGACAGCAACCTCAGTACTGTCGATCTCCGCTCCGAGGGTGATGTTCCTTCCACCCCAGGGTGGGTGGAAGATCAAGTGCCCAGTTTGTCCATGGTCTGCGCGATCATGGTGATGGAGTCGCGCGGGCTCAGCGCCATGGCCCGTAGCTGGTCGAACATGACGCCGTAGCGGCGGACCTCCGGATGGCCCTCGATGAGCTCGTCGCTGGCGATGCCCTCCACGTACACCAGTTCCGGGTCGGCGGGATCCGGAAAGTCCAGCAGCGTAAAGGATCCCAGCATGCCCGGGTGCGCGCCGGCGTCGAAGGGCAGGATCTGCAGGATCACATTGCGCTTCTCGGTGTGCTCGACGATGCGGTTCAGCTGCTCGCGCATGACCTCCGGCCCGCCGACGGTGCGGCGCACCACGGCCTCGTCGAGGACCACCCACAGTTCCAGCGGATCGTCCTTGACGAGCACTCGCGACCGTTCGACGCGGGCGCGAATTCGCTGCTCCCGCACCTGTTCCGAGATCTTCGGCATGGTGGTGTCGTAGACCGCGTCGGCGTAGGCCTGGGTCTGCAGCAGGCCCGGGATGTAGGTGGCCTGGAAGAAGCGCGCCGACAGGGCCTCGGCTTCGAAGTTGATGTACGCGCCGTACACCTCCGACACAGCATCCTCGAAGGAACGCGCCATACCGGGCTTGAGCGCGTCCACCAGCAACTGCAAGGCATCTGAACGCTGCGGTTCGCCGATCTTGTAAAGGTCGAGCATCGCCGTCAGCGTGCGGCGTTGTGGCCTGGCCTGGGCGGTTTCGATCCGGTAGAGGGTGGTGACGTTGATGCCGGTTTTACTGCTGACCACCTCTTTGCTGAGACCGGCGGTCTCGCGCATCTCGTGCAGCATCGCCGCGAGTCTGCGCAAACGGACGGTAAGCACCGTGCGCTTCCCAGCCATGACAACCCTTTCGCCTTGCGCACTACCTAGAACGCAGTATTGCGTTCTTGCATTTGTAAGAGCATGATCCAGCTAGCCTATTCGTGTACAGCCGATCCGATGACCGGTATAGCTGAATCCGGAGACCAATCATGTTGGTGCGATTAGTGATGTTGGTGGGCGTGTTCGGGGGGTCGAGATGACCATGTCGATATCCGCGGTCCTGCCGACGGCTCCCCAATTGCTCTGTGCCTTCCAGGGCAGGCGATTTCAAGATCGAGTCCTGTTACGGTCGGCGCACGCGCTGGCGGAGCTGCACGAGCGGCGCGCCCAAGTGCGGGATCCCATGCTGGTGTCCGAGATCGATTGCCGGCGCGAAGAACTCGTAGACGATATCAACGACTGGGTGGAACAGGAACTCCCACAGCATCGCAACGGCGCTGCGTTGCACACCGAAAGCCTGGGGGCCGTTGTGGATCGCATGGCCCGGAGCTGGGTCGAAGCCAATCAGGTGATAGATCATGAAGGCGCGGCCAGCGATAATACCCATAAACACTGGTACCATCTCGCCGAACTTGTGGACGGCTACACTGATCTCGTAATCGACGTGGCCGGTGGCCGCCGCCGTTTACCAGAACAATGATTCCAAATGCATTGACACAATTAATGCATTGCTACAGTTTCATTGATCGTCAGCGGTGACGTCAACTCGCGTAGGGCTATCCGACCAATAGCTCGCTCGAACCGTTAGACGTCGCCCGCCTCAAGACGGCGGGCGCAACGGGGCGCCCCGCCCGGCGTGCCGCGTGGTCGACTGGCGCGGCACGCCCGCCCTGCATTCTTCATCTCTCGAACGCCGGGTGCGCCCCACGCGATATTGCGGGTGTCAAAGGTATTTCACAAAGAACGGACGGAGTTCGATCGTGAAAGCGGGGGAAGTCGCAGCCGACGGGCTGTTTCAGCAGGCACTGGGCGGGACCTTCCGGATGGATGTCGCGGGCGCGCGCAAGTGCGCCGCGAACTTCCTGCGGTTCGCGGACGCGCTCGACCCGCAGATCGAGCGCGCCCGCGAGGCGGGAAGCCCTTCCGGCTTCGGCGGTTTCGACTCGGCGCACCAGCTCGAGCGCGGATTCGGTGACAAGGCAACACAACTCACCACCGCGGTGACCGGACTACGCGATTCCGCCCTCCGCATGGCCGCGGCCTATCTACTCGCCGCGGGCGTCATCACCGAGACCGACGATCACCATTCCCGCGCGCTGCTGTCGGCGCAGGCGGGCCTGGACTCCCCGAGCTGATCCCTCCTCGGGGAACGGTTGGGCCGGTACCGAATTCGGTACCGGCCCAATACCGCTGTCCGATCAGCGCAGCGCGGCACGGCCTTTCAGACGGCCGAGGATGACGAGCGCCACCAGTGTCACCAGCACCAGCAGCGTGGTGCTCGCGGCCGCGTCGAAGACCTCGCCACGGTCGGTTTCGGCAAAGATGGTGACGGGCAGGGTCTTCCAGGTCGCGGGATACACCATGATGGTGGCCCCGAGCTCGCCCATGGAGAGCGCGATGGCCAGACCCGCCGCCGCGCCCAGCGCGGGCAGCAGCAGCGGAAGGGTGATCCGGAAGAGCACCCGGATCGGGCCGGCCCCCAGGGATTCGGCGGCCTGCTGATAGCCGGGGTCGAGACGGTCGAGGGCAGCGGAGACACCCGAGAAGGCATAGGCCAGGACCAGCACCGTGTGAGCGAGGATCACGATCCACTTGGTGCCGCCCAGCAGCAGCGGCTGCTCGTTGAAGGCGATGAGCACGCCGAGACCGATGGCCACCGAGGGAACCGCCACGGGCACATGGAAGACCGCGTCGGTGGTGCGGCGCAACCACTGTGGAGCCTCGCGGGAGGCGAGCGCGGCCCAGGTGCCGAGGATCAGCGCGATACCTCCGGCCAGCAGGGCGGTCTGCAGGCTGACCGAGAGACTGGCGGCCTGTTCACCCGAGAGCGCGCGGCCGAAGTTGGCGAAACCCAGGTCCGAAGGGAGCGGGCCGGTCCAGCGTCCGGCGAGGGCGGCGGCCACCACCGTGGCGATGGGCGCCACGAAGACCACCGCGACCACCAGCGCGAACACCGTGAGCACCGCGGCGCGGCCGCGTCGAGTCCATACCAGCACGGCTCAGCTCTCCTTCCGGGCACTGGTCACGCGGGCGAAGACCAGGCGGTAGCCGATGTAGAGGGTCAGCGACAGCAGCACCTGCACCGAGGCCAGCACGGCCGCGCCGGGCAGGTCGAAGGTGACGATGCCGCGCGTGTAGATGAGCGCGGGCAGCGTGATCACGCCCTTCGCGCCGGTGAACAGCACGATGCCGAATTCGTTGAGGGTCAGCAGCAGTACGAGGCTGCCACCCGCGGCGAGTGCCGGCCCGGCTTCGGGCAGCACGACCTGGCGCAGCACCCGCCAGGGTGAGGCCCCGAGACTCGAGGCCACATCCAGTTGTTCGCGGGGCAGCTGCGCGAAGGCCGCCAGCAGCGGGCGCACCACGAACGGTGTGAAGAAGGTGACCTCGGCGAGGATCACACCCCACGGCGTGCTCAGAAAATTCAGCGCCGGCTCCTTGCTGCCGGTGATCTCCCCGAGCAGCGCGTTGACCGCGCCCGCCGTGCCGTACAGGAACGTGAAGGCCAGTGTCACAAGGAAAGACGGCAGCGTCAGCACCGTGTCGATGAGCCGCCCCACCAGCCCCGATCCGGGAAACGGCACGAACGCCAGCACGATCGCCAGGAACGTGCCCAGGATCAGGCATCCGAGCGTGGACGTCGCCGCGATCATCACGGTGCGCCACAGCGCATTCCGGAACGACTCCGAGGCCAGCACCGACGACCAGGTCTCGGTCCCGCGCCCCCCGGACTTGGTCTCGGTGGATTCCCACAGCACCCGCGAGATCGGGTACACGGCGATGAGCACCACCACCAGTACCGGCGGGAGCGTCCACAGCACCGGTTTCCACGAGCGTTTCGGCTCCACCGGCTCCGGTGCCGAAGCGGGAGCCGGAGATTCGAGCAAGGCAGTCATGCCCGCACCTCGGGCTGGTCTGCGGCGGAATCGGTTCCGATGCCGGGCGGGATCAGCACACCGGCCGGATCGGCGAAGCGCACGCCGACCTGGTCACCGGGCGAGAGCTCGCTGTGTCCCTGGACATCGGCGGTGATCTGCACCGGAATGCCGGTGACGTCGAGGTGTAGTCGGGTCGACGCGCCCTTCCATACGCTCGTGACCACGGTGCCGCGCAAGGCATCCCGCTCGGTGAGTGGACCGACCTGCACGGTGTGCGGTCGCACGCAGAGCCGGGCATCGGCGTTGGGCACCCAGTCGGGTCGCGCCACGCCGGGTGCGGGCGCTTCGGCCCGCAGCGTGTGCTCGCCGACGGTCACCAGCGCCGCCGTGCCTGCCACATGATTCACGGTGCACGGCAGCAGATTCGCGCCACCGAGGAAGGCGGCGGTGAAGTCGGTGGACGGCCGCTGCCACAGGTTGCGCGCGGTGTCGATATCGACCAGGCGCGCGTCGCGCATGACCGCGATGCGATCGGCCAGCGCCAGCGCCTCGGCCTGATCGTGGGTCACATACAGCATCGCCGTGTCCGGCAAGGCTTTTCGCAGCTGCTGGAGTTCCCCGAGCATGGATTGCCGAAGCTGCGCGTCCAACGCGGCGAGGGGTTCGTCCAGCAGCAGGACCTTGGGCCGGATGGCCAGCGCTCGCGCGATGGCCACCCGCTGCTGCTGCCCGCCGGACAGTTCCCGGGGCAGCCGCTTTCCGTACGCGCCCATCCCGACCATCTCGAGCGCTTCGGCGACCCGAGCGCCGATCTCGTTGCGCGGCACCCGATGTGCCTTCAATCCGAAGGCCACATTGTCGTGCACCCGCATATGCGGGAACAGCGCGTAGGACTGCACCACCACTCCGATCCCGCGCTTGGCGGGGGAGAGGTCGGTGACGTCGCGCCCGGCCAGTCGCACCGCGCCCGAGGTCGGCCGGACGAATCCGGCCAGGGCCTTGAGCGCGGTGGACTTGCCGGAGCCGCTGGGTCCGAGCAGGGCAACCGTTTCCCCCGCGGCGACGCGCAGGTTGAAATCGGCCAGTGCGACAGTGGTTTTGCGACCGCGGCCGTAGCTGACACCGACGCGGTCGAACACGATGGCCGGTTCGGCGGAGTCGGTGGCCGTCACCGTGGATGTCGTCAACGCGGAGGACATGGTTGCTCCTGGCTCTTCTGGGTGGGTACCGCTAGCTGCCGGTGGCCTTCTGGTACGCGGCCACATCCGCGTCGAGATCGGTGAGCACCGTGTTCCAATCGGGGTGGATGACCGTGACGTTCTCGATCAGCGCGGCCGGGCTCTGGCCGTTGCCGGTGGCCGGGGTGTTGCGCACGTCCTCACGGCCGGGCACGGCCATGGCGTCGACGAGGGTCTTCTGCACGTCGGCCGACAGCAGGAAGCCCATGAGCTTCTCGGCCTCGTCCGCATGCGGCGCGCCCTTGGCCAGGCCCATCAGATACGGCAGCGCCACGGTGGACCGCTTGCCGCCGGTCTCGGCCGGGAAGAAGAGGTTGAACTTGGACCCCTTCTCCTTGATATTGGCCAGGTTCATCTGGATGTCGCCGTTGGCGATGAGGATCTCGCCCTTGTCGACCTTGGCCTGCAGCTTGCCCGTCGAGGAGGACGGCCCGACATTGTTGGCCTGCAGCTTGGTCAGGTAGTCGAGCGCGCCCTGCTTGCCGTAGAGCTGCTGCAGCAGGATCAGCACGGCGGTGCCGTCACCGGCCTGGCCGGGGGTGGAGTACTGGATCTTGCCCTGGTACTCCGGCTTCAGCAGGTCGTCCCAGGTGAGCTTGGACGCGTCCACCGACGGGTTGGCGATGAAGCACAGGTAGTTGCCGGCCAGGGTGACCCAGTCGCCGTCGGTGTCCTTGTCGGCGGCGGGCACACCGCTGAAGTCGACGCCGCTGCGCTGCAGCAGTCCGCTCTTCTCGGCCTTCTGCATGAACGGCGGCAGGGTGACGATCACGTCGGCCTGCGGGTTGGACTGTTCCTTCTCGACCCGGTTGACGACCTCGCCGGAGCCGGCCTCGACCAGGTTGACCGCGATGCCGGTCTGCTCCTGGAACTTCGCGAACTGGGTCTTGTACCAGTCGCCCACGCCGTCGGCGGAGTAGACGGTGACGGTCTTGCCGTCGCTGGATTCGGTGCCGGTGCCACCGCAGGCGGTGAGGCCGAGCGTGAGGGCGGTGGCGGAGGTGAGGATCAGCGCGGTGCGAGCGAGGGTGCGTGCGAGGCGGTTGTTCGTATTACGCACGGGGCAACTTTCAGTTCGTCGGGAAGGCATATCGAAGGGACAGTGGGGTTCTCCGCCGCCCCGGCGCGAGCGGCTGGGCAGTGGCCGGGGCGGCGGAAATCTGTGTGGGTCAGCCGCGTTCGGCCAGCAGCAGCTGCGCGAACTCGGTGACGGATGGCACCACGTGGGTGGCTCCGGCCGCGCGCAGCTGCGCCTCGTCGTGCGCGCCGGTGAGCGTGCCCGCGACGATGCGCGCGCCCGCGGCCAGTCCGGTGGCGATATCGCTGGCCGTATCACCCAGCACCGCAACGCGATCCACGGCATCGATGCCCAGGCGCAGCAGTGCGGTGAGCACCAGGTCCGGGTAGGGGCGGCCGCGACCCGCGTCCGACGGGGCGAGGGTGAGGTCGGCGATCTCGTTCCAGCCCAGCGCGTTCAGCAGTGCGTCTTGGGTGCCGCGGCTGAATCCGGTGGTGAGCGCCACCTTGATGCCGGCGGTGCGCAGGGCCGTAATGGCCTCGGCCGCACCGGGAATCGGCGCGACGGCCGTCGCGGCGAATTCGTCGTAGGCGGCTTCGAAGGCGCGGTTGGCGGCCTGGGCCCGGTCCTCGTCGCCCAGCAGCGCGCGGAAGACGACTATCTTGGACTGGCCCATGGTGTCGATGACGTACTGGCGCGCGCCCTCGCGTTCCGGGCCGGTCTCCGGAATCCCGGCGGCGGTGGCGGCCTCTTCGAAGGCCCGCAGCACCAGGCCGCCGTCGGCCACGGTGGTGCCCGCCATATCCATGACGGCGAGATCGATCTGCTTGTCGGACAAGGGTGTTCGTCTCCTTGAAAGTGGGGGAGTGCTCAGAGGCCGAGCAGGTCGGCGGTTTCCTCGCCGAGCGCCGGGCCCAGCGTCATGCCGCGGCCGCCGGGGCCGGTGATCACCCAGACGTTGTCGGAGGCTTGCGCGCGGGTCACGATGGTGCCGGGGTCGATGCTCTGGCTGTACACGCCCGCCCAGCGCCGCACGATCGGCGGTAGCTTGCGGCCCAGCAACTCCTCGGCGACGGCGGTGAGGTGCTCGTACGGGGCCTCGTCCACGTCGAAGTTGAAGGGCTCCTCGTACTCGTGCGTGTCGCCGATGGTGAGCCCGCCGTGCAGGCGCTGCACGCACAGCAGCTGCATCTTGTGCTGGGCGGCCGTGAACGGTTGCGCCTCTTCCCGATTCAGCCGATCCAGCTGTTCGCCCGCGAAGGCCGGGTAGTAGCGGAAGCTGTCGCCGTCGGCGACGGCGGTGGTGAGCGGTTCGCCCAGCGGCGCGGTCTGCATCATCTGCAGGCGCACCCGGCGCACCGGGAGGTCGCCGACCAGTTCGCGGGTGAGCCCGGCGTGCGCCGCGCCCGGGCAGACCAGCACCAGATCACCCTCGTGGCGGCGGCCGCGATCGTCGATCACCGTGCTGCCGCTGATGGTGCGCGCCTCGGTGCCGCTGAAGAAGCTGTAGCGCCCGGTGGCCTCCATGTACCGGCGCAGCGCGGGCAGCGCCTGCCGCGACTCGACGGCGGCGTCGGTCGAACAGTGCAGGCCCGCAAGGAATTTGCCGCGCAGCGCCGGATTGATCTCGCGGACCCGGTCCGGATCGAGCAGTTCGAATCCGCGCTCGGCGGCGGAGGCGCTCGCGGCGGCGGCCTCGGCGACGGCGAGTTCGGCGTCGCTGCGCACCAGCGTCATCGATCCGGCGGGCCGGAATCCGACACCCGGCACCTTGCCGCCGATCTCCTCCCACAGCTGTCGCGAGCGCAGCGTGATGTCGAGTTCGTCGGCGCTGCGGCCCGACACCCACACCAGCCCGAAGTTGCGGACCGTCGCCCCGCGCGCCTCGACCTCGCGTTCCAGGTGCACGACGTCGTGGCCGCGGCCGATGGCCGCGAGCGCGTGTGCGGTGCCGAGGATTCCGCCTCCGATGATGACCAATCGCATGGACCCATCGTGACCAATGGTCTAGACCTTGGAGTGTTTCGTACGCAAACGCTGGGTTAACAATTGGTATAGACCAATTCCATGTACGCTGAGCGGCATGGATACACCGGATGCCGCCGGGGTGGGCGCTTCCTCGAACCGCATGCCCAAGTCGTATCGCGTACGCGCCGAACTGGAAACGCTCCTGCACGAACTCGCCGAAGGCGATCCGCTGCCCTCGGAGCGCGAACTGGCGCTGCGCTGCGGCGTCGCCCGCGAAACCGTTCGGCAGGCGGTGCGAGAACTACTGGTGGAGGGCAGAATTCGCCGCCAGGGCCGAGGCACGGTCGTTTCTCGCCCGAAGATGACGCAGCCGTTGTCCTTACGCTCCTATACCGAGGGCGCGCTGAAATTCGGGCGCACGCCCGGCCGCATCCTCGTCGAGTGGACCGACGCCCCCGCCGATCCGGACACCGCACACGACCTCGGCGTCGCCCCGGACACGCCCGTCATGCACCTGGAACGCATCCTGCTCGCCGACGGCGAACGCATCGGACTGGAAAGCACTTTCATGCCGCTCGACCGCTTCGCCGGGCTGCGCGACACCTACGACCCGACCAGCTCGCTCTACGCCGCGGTACGCGCCACCGGCGTGCGATACGCCGCCGCCACCGAACGCATCGAAACCGTCCTCGCCTCCCCCCGCGAGGCGGCCCTGCTCGAATGCACGACCGCACTGCCCATGCTGCTGCTGCACCGTCGCAGCAGCGACATCGACGGCCGCCCGGTGGAACGCGTGCGCTCGCTCTATCGCGGCGATCGCATCGCCTTCCAGGCGACTCTGCGCGACGAGGTCTAGGTGCGCTGCGGCTCCCGGCCGTCGATGAGCGATACCCGGTCCGGCACGGGGACGCCGCGCCGCCACACCCCGGCGATGTGCTGCGTGGCGGTGATGTCCCGGGTCGGATCGCCCTCCACCAGAAGGAGATCCGCGCGCAGGCCCGGTGCGATACGGCCCCGGTCCGTCAGCCCGGCGTGCCGGGCCGAACGGCTGGTCGCGGCCGCGAGCGCCGCGGTGGGGGCGAGCCCCGCCCGGGTGAGGAGCTGCAGTTCACGATGCAGGCCGGAGCCGTGCGCGGGGACGAAGGGCGTGGCGTCGGTGCCCGCCAGCAGTGTCGCGCCCGCACGGTGCAGCATGGCGACCGCGTCGAGGGCGTTCTCCAGGGAACCCGGGTGCGTGTGGTCGGCTGTGTGCGTGCCGTGGTCGGAGATGGCCTCGAAGTAGGCGAGGGTGCTCACCACGAAAACGCCCTGGGCGGAGACTCTTTCGGCCAGTTGCCGCGAGGTGGCCGCATCGGCGTCCGCCCACGCGTGGGCGAGCCCGTCGACGCCCGCGTCGAGGGCGATCTGCACCTCTCGCGCGGTGAGCGCGTGGGCGATGACCGGAAGCCCGGCCGCGTGGGCCGCCGTCGTCAGCGCCGTCACCGTATCGAGCCCGAGGGCGGGGATATCCGAGCCGTGCACGGCCCCGTCATCGATGACGATCTTCAAGAAGTCCGAGCCCTCGGCCACCCGGCGCTGGACGAAAGCCGTTGCCGCGCCGGGCTCGTCGATGGTCTCCAGCGAATCCGGTGCGTCCGGGATATCGACCCCGGCGGCGGCCACCGCGGCGAAGAGCTGGAGCGGATGCCCGCCGGGCGCGGTCGCCAGGGTGCCCGCGCTGCGCAGATCCGCCACATCGTCACGCTCCGCGGCGAGCGCGCGCTGCGCCGCGAGAAGAGTTGGGAGGCAGAACATATCGATCTCGGTGGTCACACCGAAGCGCAGCGCGCGGACGAGGCTGCCGTCGAAGACATGCGTGTGGGCGTCGATCAGCCCGGGTAGCAAGGTCTTTTCCGCGTCCGTCGACGACCACCTCGCAGGCGCGGCCGTCGGCCACGCCGATCAGCGGCCCGTCCACCACCACATCGGCTCGGGCCGTGGTGTTCTCGCCGTCGAAGACGCGGACATCGTGGATCAGGGTGCGCATGGGATTCTCCTGGGTGCGGGTCGCGCCGGCTCGTCCGACGCACCTCCACAGAGGCCGGGCCGCCGCGAGGTGTGACATTCGCGGCGGATCTCGGTGAAACAACCCACAGGGCGGGCCGCCATGTCACACCGCGCGGCCCGGTGCACTCTGTGTGGGCATGACAGAGGTGATGAACCGGACCGATGGGCAGACTGCTCCCATGACGGTCACCCCCGGCGCGAACGACCCGGCGACGCGGATCTTCCTGGATCACCGGGAACTGCTGTTCTCGGTCGTCTACAACATGCTCGGCAGCGTCACCGACACCGAGGACGTCCTGCAGGAGGTGTGGCTGGCCTGGTCGCCGCGCACCGAATCCGGTGCGCCCGTGCAGAATCCGCGCGCCTACCTGATCCGCATCGCCGTCAACCAGGCGCTGGCCCGCCGGTCGGCCCTGTCCCGCCGCCGGGAAACCTATGTGGGTCAATGGCTTCCGGAACCATTGCTCACCACCGAGAACACGGCCACCGACACGTCCGACACGGTCGTGCGCGCCGAATCCTTCTCCCTGGCCGTCCTGGTGGTCCTCGAATCGCTCAGCCCGCTCGAGCGCGCGGTCTTCGTGCTGCACGAGGTGTTCGGCTACACCCACCCCGAGATCGCCGACCTGCTCGGGCGTTCCCCTGTCGCCGTCCGTCAGCTCGCCCATCGCGCCCGCGCCCACGTCCAGGCCCGCCGCCCCCGCCACCAGCCGGATCCGGCCGTGCACGCCCGGGTCACCGAACGCTTCGCCGCCGCCGCGCTCGGCGGCGATATGGCAGCCCTGCTGGAAGTCCTCGCCCCCGACGTGACCCTCTGGACCGACGGCGGCGGCAAGGGCCCCGCCACCAGCCTGCATCCCGTCCACGGAAACACCCGGGTGGCAGCCATCTTCCACGCGGTGGCCGAGAACCTTCGCCCCGGCGCGGTGCAGATCCGCTACCGCCACGTCAACGGCGAGCCGTCCCTGCTGGTCTTCTCCGGCGACAGCCCCCTGGCCGTCGTCGTGGTCGAACCCGACGCAACCGGCCAGCGCATCCGGGAGATCTACTCGATCACCAACCCCGACAAGCTCTCACGAGTCCACCGCTGACCCGGCTGCCCGGCCGGTCCGCGTGTCCTCAGTCGAAATCTGTCGGTGGCGGGAGGGTCTCACCGCTCCGCGTCGCGGCCAGCGCGGCCATGATGCGCACCACGTCGCGGGGTTTGCCGAGTTCGAGGCCGGTCAGGTCGGCGGCTTTGCGCAGGCGGTAGAGCACCGTGTTGGGGTGGATGTGCAGGCGGGTCGCGGTCGCGCCGCTGTTCGCGTCGCAGGCCAGGTAGGTCTCGAGGGTGTGGCGCAGCACCGGATCGGTGAGCGGGGCCAGGACCGCGGCATTGAGACGGGTCACCCGGCTGGGCCGGGTGAGCTGGTATTCGAGGCCGAGATCGCGGAAGCGCACCACCGGTTCGCCGGGCCGATAGCGGGCCGCGACCTCCAGGAGTTCCCTTACCTCGGAAAGGGTTTCGGGAATACGGTCGGGGGTGGCGAGGTCGACGGCGCAGCGGCTGCTGACGCCGACCACCCGGCCGATGTCGCGGAGTTGTTTCTCCAGGGCGGCGAAGGCGGTCTCCACGGCCGCCGTGTCGATCGGGGCCGTGTCGGCGGGATCGGGGCCGATCTCCGTCGCATCCACGGCATGCGCGTGCAGTGGAATGAACGCGACGCCGCCACCGCTGGTCACCGTGCACAGGGTGTCGCCCTTGCCGATGCGGTCCAGTTCGAATTCGAGGCGGCGGGCCTTGCGGCGCGCGGCGACCGTGGTCGCGACCTCCGGATCCCGCTCATCGGGGTGCACGCCGAGCCGGATGACCAGCACCCAGTACCGCGGTGCCAGGCTGATCCCGAATGCCCGTGCCGTATCGGCGATCTCGACACCGGTGGCGAGTGCGTGGAAAACGGTGGTGCGCGCATGGTCCGCCGCCGGCGGTGGCGCCTGATCCGCGCCGTACCCGGCCAGCACCGCGGCCGTCGCCAGTTGGATGTACTGCTGCAGCAGCGCTCCCGCGCGCGCCACGGCGGCCTCGTCGCCGGGCCCGGCCAGGCCGCCGACGACGCGCCACCACACCCGGCTGCCCACGTGATACGCGCCGAGCACATCCGCGAGCGGCACCCGCTCCTCGGCCCGCTCGCGCGCCGACTTCTCCAGTGCGTCGAATTCGCCTGCGTCCGGCAGTGTTTCGGTGCGCAGCGTCCCGATGAACAGCTCCAGATTGCGCCGCACCACCCGGGTCACATCCCGCCGGATCGCCTCCTCGGGCAGTGATCCGTAGAAGGTCACCTCCGCGCGCACCCGGGCGACCGTGTCGGCCACCAGACCGCTGGTGCGCTGCGCGAGCTGATCGGCCAGCGGTCTGCCGCCGAGCAGCAATGCCGGGGTTGCCACGTCGAATCGATCCCTTCGGTGCCGCCCACAGTCGAGTCGGGCGCTGAGTGCTCACGATGCCATACCGATGGGAACTGACCTGGGGTTTTCGCCGAACGGCTCCTTCGCCTTCCTCGGTCGATTGTGGCCGCACACAATCCGCCGGTGCTTTTCTGCTCGAGGCACAACGCCGAACGGCTCGCCGGATCCGCACAATTCGGCGCATCGATGCTCTAAGGAGAACCCGGTGGATTCGTCGATCTTCGCGGTGCTGTTGCCGCTCGCTCTCGCCCTGGTCATGTTCGGTCTCGGACTGACCCTCACCCGCGCCGACTTCGCCCGGGTGGTGCAGTATCCGAAGGCGGCGCTGCTCGCGCTGGCCTGTCAGATCGTGCTGCTGCCCGCCATCTGCCTCGGCCTGGTGTACGCCTTCGGCCTCGACGGTGCGCTGGCCGTCGGCATGATGCTGCTGGTCGCTTCGCCGGGCGGCACCTCCGCCAACCTGTTCAGCCATGTGGCCGGTGGTGATGTCGCGCTGAATGTCACTCTGACCGCGATCAATTCGGTGCTCGCGGTATTCACCATGCCCATCGTGGTGACGCTGGCCATCGCCGAGTTCCTGGGCTCGGACTCCTCGATCGGCCTGCAGCCCGCCAAATTCGTGCAGGTGGTCGCCATCGTCCTGGTGCCGGTGGCGCTGGGCATGTGGGCGCGCCATCGCTTCCCGCGGTGGGCCGAGCGCATGCGCAAGCCCGTGAAGCTCGGTTCCATCGTGGTGCTGATCCTGGTCATCGCCGCCGCCGCGATCAGCGAATTCGACACGCTGCTGGACAATTTCGGCCGCCTGGGCGGGATCGCGCTGCTGCTGTCGGTGCTGAGCCTGCTGATCGGGTTCGCCGTGCCCCGGCTGTTCCGGGTCGACACCCGCCAGGCCATCGCCTCGGCCATGGAGATCGGCATCCACAATGCCACCCTGGCCATTGCCGTGGCGGTATCGGTGCTGGAGAACGAGACCATGGCCATTCCCGGTGCGATGTACGGCATCCTCATGTTCGGCCCGGCCGCCCTGGCCGCGTATCTCTTTGCCAGGCAGTCGAATACGACGGCAGTGGCGCCGAGTCCGGCGGTCTGACGGCCGGTTCGCGGCGCGCTACCCGCGCTCGGTGACGCGGTCGAGCCAGTCGAAGACGCGCTGGTGGGTCAGCAGCATGGCCCCCATGTGGCAGTGCTCGCCCGCGCCTTCGTACTCGGTGCCGGTGACGATTTCCTTCTCGCAGGTGAGCGCCTCGAACACGCGCGGCGCCTCACCGCGGAAGAACTGATCGTTCTCGGCGTCGAGAACGAGTGTGGGGCAGGCGATCCGCTGCGCGACCCCGGCGAGGGTGTAGGCGGCGGTGCGGCGAATGTAGTCGGCGGGGGAGTGCGCGCCGAAGGTCCACATGCCGTTGCGCAGTGCCCAGCGGGTGGCGGTGTCGACGGCCATGAGCAGCCCGGTCACCTGGTCGGCGTCCTTGTCGCGGCCCGCGTCGATCCACTCGGTGAGGAACGTCGGCATCACCCGCACGTGGGCGGCGTGGTAGTCGAACAGGCCGTCGTTGAGCACCAGCGCCGACAGCCGGGGCTCGAATGCGGCGGCGCGTGCGGTCAGGTATCCGCCGAGGCTGTAGCCGTACAACGAGATTCGGCTCGGATCGATCTCGGGCCGGGTGCGGGCGAAGTCGACCACGGGGGTGATGACCGCCTCCCAGTCGGGCCGGAAGGTCAGACCCTGATCGCGGATGACCGCACCCTGGCCCGGCCCGTCGAAGGCCAGCACCTGATAGCCCCGTGCCAGCGCACCGGCGGCCAGGGCGAAATAGGACTCCTCCAGGGTGGAGTCGAAGCCGCTGGTGAAAATGACTGTGGGGCGCGGTGTTCCGGAATCATCCACCAGGTAGAGGTAGCCGGGCAGGGTGGTCCCCTCGTAGGGGATCTCGACACGGCGAACGGGCCGGTCCATGAGTTCGGCCGCCTGGGCGAAGGTTTCGCGGGACAGCTGCGAGAGTTCCCGTGCCCGAGGATCGTTCGCCGGATCGTCGCGCAGGTAGAACTCGGCCGTGCGGTAGTAGTTCGAGGCCCGCAGCAGCGCCTCGCGGGCGCTGACCCGGCGGCCCGCCGCCGCGCACTCGGCGCCGATGGCGTGCACGCGCCGCGCGGTGGCCTCCCACTCCCGGAGCCAGGACGTCTCGTCGTCGTCGGTGATGCGGCTCGCCGTCGACACCACCTCGCCGAGTTCGGCGCCGCCGTAGCAGGCGAATCCCGCGGCCCGCAGCGTCTCGAAGGAGAAGGATTCGTCGTCGAACAAGAACTTCATGGCTGTGACCTCTCGTTTACGTCGATACGACACCGTTTCGTCGCATGCTGGAAACGGTAGTCCGCTCAACGTCGATACGCAACCGTTTCGACGAAACGTATGCGTATCGACGTTGCTACACTCGCGGACATGACCGAGGAGACCGCCCCGCGCACCCGCAAACCCGCGGGCGCGGCCGTGATGCAACCGCAGGTGACCGCCGCCATCCGGGCGGCCGCCTTCGAGGAACTCGCCGAGGTGGGCTACGGCAAACTCTCCATGGAGGCCGTCGCCCGCCGCGCGGGCGTCAGCAAGCCCACGCTGTACCGCCGCTGGCCCACCAAGGAAAACCTCGTCGTCACACTGGTTTCCGAAGTCGCGGTGGATGCCGCCGCACCGCCCGATACCGGCACCCTGCGCGGCGACCTGCGCGCCTTCCTGTCGACCACGGCCGCCGGCATGGCGAATCCCCTGGCGGCGCGCATCATTCCGGATCTGCTGGCACAGGCCGTCCGCACGCCCGCCCTCGCCGAGGCCCTGCAATCCGGGATCGGCCGCACCCGCCGCGCCCGCGTGGCCGAGATCCTGCACCGGGCCGTCGACCGCGGCGAACTACCCCCCGCGCTGAATCTCGAACTGGCCCTGGACTTCCTGCTCGCGCCCCTGTTCTGGCGCACGATGATGGGCGGCGACCCCACCCGCCCGGAATACCTCGACGAACTCACCGACATGCTGCTCGCGGCCTACGCTGCCACTCAGCCCTGAGGTGACCGCGTCCCCGCCTGCCCGGCCACGAGCAACTCCGGCACCGGTGTACCCGATCGCTCCGAACACCACACACCGCACGTCGATCACTCCTGCCGCACTCGAACATGCACAATCAAGACATGCCGAACCGCCCGACATTCGCCCCCGAGCAGACCGGCGTCTCGGTCCGCGCGGCGGCCGAACGGCTCGGCATTCCGACCGCGACCCTGCGCAGCTGGAATCGCCGCTACGGCATCGGCCCCGCCCAGGATCGCCCCGGACGGCACCGCCTCTACACCGAGGCCGATCTCGCCCTGCTCACCAGAATGGTCGATCTCATCCGCGCCGGATCCACCCCCGCGGGCGCGGCGGCGGCGGCGCGCGGCCCCGCCCTGTCCTTCGGCGACGAGGCGGCCCTGCTGTCGGCCGCCTTCGCACTGGATACCGGCGTGGTCTGCGATCTACTGGACAAACATCTGCGCGCCTACGGCGTCGTCGACACCTGGGATCGCCTGTGCCGCCCCGTCTTCGCCGAGATCGTCGGCCGCCAGCTGGGCGGCGAGGGCTGCGTCGACGTGGAGCACCTGCTGTCCTGGTGCATCGTCGCCGCCCTGCATCGCACCGTGCCCCCCGTGCCCGCCCGCGACGCCGCGCCGCTGATCCTGGCCTGCACCAGCGGCGAAACCCATTCGCTGCCATTGGAAGTACTGCGCGCCGCACTGGCCGAACAGGGCGTGGCCGCCCACATGCTCGGCCCGGACGTCCCCACCGCCGCGCTCGCCGACACCCTCGTCCGCCTTCCCGCCCCCGCGAATGTCGTCCTCTGGTCCCAACAGGAACGCACCGCCCTCACCTCCGCGGTCCGCGCCTGCGCCGCCGCCGGCGCACACGTCCACGTCGGCGGCCCCGGCTGGGACACCCTCATCCTGCCCGACCGCACCCACCGCCTGGCCAGCCTCATCGAGGCCGTCGACCGCCTCCGGCCGCCCGGCCGGAACTGAGAAGCCCCGCGCCACTCAGCGCGCGCACAGCGGTTCGATCCCGTCGCGTCCGCCGGTGATGGGCGAGGTGAGGAACAGGCACGCGTCCATCCCCGCCGTCGAAATTCCGGCGCGGACCGCCGCCCACTGGTCGGCCTCGAGCACGGGTTCCCGAGACAGGACGAATCCGGCGGTGCGACCGGGATTCACCACGAGCGCCCACCGGTACTCCGGATCCAGCGCGGTGACCACGTAGTTGGTGGCCGGGTCGGCCTCCGCCCGGAAGGTCACCGCCAGTTGCGCATTGGTCGAGGGATCGGTGACCCGGGCGAACCCGACCCGTTCGTCACGAGTGCCGAACCGGGTGGTGCAGGAGTTCCGCACGGTGAGTCCGCCTGGGGCCGTACCGTATTCGGCGCGGGTGTCGAGGGCGCAGGCCAGGCTGAACGGCTGCGGTATCGCCGCGAGCTGCAGCCAGGTGCCGGTGTAGCGCGAAACCTCCAGGGCGGCAACAGGTGCCGGGGACGCGGCCACGGGGACCACGGAAGCGGGTGGCGTCGCGGCGGCGTGCGCCGCCAGCGGCGCGCACGCGACCAGGGCCAGGAGCGGAATCGAGCGCGGCAACCACCGGTGCCGCCGGAATGGATGGGTGTGCATCGTCGTCCTCCGCCAATCGGAGCGAGCCGGTCGGATATCCGGGTCTCGGTATTTCGACGGTAGCATCGAAGCGATGCAAAAACGATGCATCGTGCTCGGCCGCAGCTCACATCCCGTTGAATTCGACGATCGGCGGCGGGTAGTCGGCGGCCAGGACGCCCGCCCGCCACGGCCGATGGATCTCCGCGCCGGGCAGGTGGGCCAGTTCGGGCAGCCAGCGGCGCGCGTAATCGCCTGCCGGGTCGAATCTTTCGGCTTGGCGCAGGGGGTTGAGCACCCGGCTGGAGCGGGTGTCGGTGCCGGTCCCCGCCATCCACTGCCAGTTCATGCGGTTGTTCGCGACATCGCCGTCGACCAGCCAGCGCTCGAAATGCCGTGCGCCCACCCGCCAATCCACCCGCATCGTTTTGACCAGGCAGCTCGCCGCGATCAGCCGGGCGCGGCCGGGCATCCAGCCCTGCTCGAGGAGTTGACGCATACCCGCGTCGACCATGGGAATCCCGGTGCGGCCGTCCCGCCAGGCAGCCACGGCGTGCGGATCCCGCCGCCACGGCTCGGTGGCCGGCCGGTAGTCGTCCACCGCGATCTCGGGCCGGTCGGCCAGCACCTGATGGTAGAAGTCGCGCCAGGCCAGCTGCCGGATGAATGCCGTCCCGCCGGGCGCGGACGCGTCCACCCGGGCCACCGCCTCGGTCGCGGAGACGCAGCCGAAGTGCAGGTAGGGCGACAGGCCGGAGGTGCCGTCCACGGCCGGGACGTCCTTGTCGGTCTCGTACCGCGTCACCGGGCCGGATATCCAGTGCTCCAGCATTTTCCGGCCCGTGGTCTCCCCGCCCACCGCCAGTTGCGGTGACCCGGCGCCGGTGCACAGTGCAGACGACTCGGGAATGGGAACCCCCGTGGCGCGCGGCACTTTGACGGTCTTGGGCGCGGGCAGTGGCGACCGCATCGGGGTGTCGAGCCAGCGCCGGAAATACGGCGAGAAGATGGCGTAGTGCCCGCGCCCGGTATCGGGTCGCACGGTCCCGGGATCCACCGCCGTAATCGAGGCCGCATGCGGGTGCAGGCGGCGACCCGTCTGCGAAAGCCGTTCCCGCAGCGCGATTTCCCGCTTCGGCCCGTACCCGGTGTGATCCGCCGCGAGGTGCACGTCCCGCGCGCCCACCTGGTGCGCGACCCGTTCCACCTCGTCGGCGACGTGCCCGCGCCGCACGATGAGCCGCCCGCCCCGCACCCGCAGTTCGCTGTCGAGCTCGTGCAGCGCGGCGACCAGGAACCGCACCCGGTTCGGTGCGTCGCGCACCTTGGCCAGTAGCTCGTCGTCCAGCACGAACAGCGGGACCACCGCCTCGGCTTCCCGGCAGGCGGTGGTCAGCGCGGGATTGTCGTGTACGCGCAAATCTCGGGTGAACAGCACGATGGCGACGGTCATGCCCCCACCTTAACCAATCAACGATGCACAAACGATGCATATCGTTCGCGTCGCACCGGAGATCAGCGAACCTGCGGGGCCACCTTCTCGCCGAGCAGAGTGATGTTGTTCAGCACCTTCTCGTGCTCGATGGTGCCGACGCTGGTGTGCAGCATGAACCGATCCAGTCCCAGGGTGTCGCGAACATCGGCGATCTTGCCCGCCACGTAGTCGGGCGTGCCGACGAACAGCGAACCACTCTGCGAGCGCAGCGCGTCGAACTGCTCACGCGTCATCGGACCCCAGCCGCGCTCCTTCCCGATTCCGGACATGGCGCGGGCGTACGGCTTGTAGAAGTCGTTCACGGCCTGCGCATCCGTCTCGGCGACATACCCGTGCGCGTGCACCGCGACCGGCTGCTTGTCATGCCCGCCCTGCTCGAGCGCCCGGTGATACAGCTCCACCAGCGGCTTGAACCGCGCCGGCTGCCCGCCGATGATGGCGATGGCCAGCGGCAGGCCCAGAAGTCCCGCGCGCACAACGGATTCGGGGCTGCCGCCGACCGCGATCCACACCGGCAGCGGCCGGTTCTCGGTGCGCGGATAGACGATCACGTCGTTCAGCGGCGCACGGAACCGTCCGGACCAGGTGACCGGCTCCTCCTCGCGAATCTTCAGCAGCAGCGCCAATTTCTCCTCGAACAGCTCGTCGTAGTCGGAGAGGTCGTAACCGAACAGTGGGAACGACTCGATGAAAGAGCCACGCCCGGCCATCAATTCGGCCCGGCCGCCCGACAGCCCGTCGAGGGTGGCGAAGTCCTGATAGGCGCGCACGGGATCGGCCGAGCTCAAGACCGTCACCGCACTCGTGAGCTGGATCCGCTCGGTGCGCGAGGCGATGGCGGCCAGCACGACCGCCGGGGAGGACGCCGCGAAATCCTTGCGGTGGTGTTCGCCGACGCCGTACACGTCGAGTCCCGCCTGCTCGGTGGCCACCGCTTCCTCGACCACCTGCCGCAGCCGTTCGCCCGCGGTGGGCACCGGCCCGTCGCCTCCGACGGGATGCACCTCGGCGAATGTCGTCAGACCAAGTTCCACGGCCGGAGCCCCTCTCGCTGTGTCGCGGTTCCTGCGTTCCCAGGCCGCGCCGTTGTTTCCAAGTCAACCAGCACCATAAACGGACCGCAGTCCGGAACTATTCCGGCGACCGCTCCGACGGCGAACACGAAGGAGACCGTTAGTCTTGGTGCATGTCAGTGCGCACCCGCAAACCCCTCGTTCCCGGCACCCAGTCGCCCATTCGCGAGGTGCCGAAAAACATCGAGCGGCCCGAGTACGTGTGGAAGAAGACCGCCAACGAGGGTCACGAGCCCTGGGTGCAGACCGCCGAGACCATCGAGAAGATGCGCATCGCCGGCAAGATCGCCGCACAGGCCCTCGCGGAGGCGGGCAAGGCCGTCGCACCGGGCGTCACCACCGATCAGCTCGACGCCATCGCGCACGAGTACATGCTCGACCACGGCGCCTACCCGTCCACCCTGGGCTACAAGGGCTTTCCCAAATCCTGCTGCACCTCGCTGAACGAGGTCATCTGCCACGGCATCCCGGACTCGACGGTCATCGAGGACGGCGACATCGTGAACATCGACGTCACCGCCTACATCAACGGCGTGCACGGCGACACCAACCGGACCTACCTCGCCGGTGACGTGGACGAGGAGGTGCGCCTGCTGGTCGAGCGCACCGAAGAGGCCACCATGCGCGCCATCAAGGCGGTCAAGCCGGGCCGCGCGCTCAATGTGATCGGCCGCGTCATCGAGTCCTACGCCAACCGCTTCGGCTACGGTGTGGTGCGCGACTTCACCGGCCACGGCGTCGGCCCCACCTTCCACAGCGGCCTGGTGATCCTGCACTACGACCAGCCCGCCATCGAATCCGTCATCGAGCCGGGCATGACCTTCACCATCGAACCCATGATCAACCTGGGCGGCATCGACTACGAGATCTGGAACGACGGCTGGACCGTGGTCACCAAGGACCGCAAGTGGACGGCGCAGTTCGAGCACACGCTCGTGGTCACCGACGAGGGCGCGGAAATCCTCACGCTGCCGTGAGGGGCGCGCTGCTGATCGCGGGCACCACCTCCGACGCCGGGAAAAGCGTTGTGGTGGCGGGGCTCTGCCGCATGCTCGCCCGGCGCGGGGTGCGGGTGGCCCCGTTCAAGGCGCAGAACATGTCGAACAACTCCGTCGTCACCCTGGACGGCGGGGAGATCGGCCGGGCGCAGGCGTTGCAGGCGCGGGCATGCGGGCTGGAGCCGAGCGTGCGGTTCAATCCGGTGCTGCTCAAGCCCGGGAGCGACCGGCGCTCCCAGCTTGTCGTGCGCGGTAGAGCCGTCGACACGGTGGGGGCGAAGGATTACTTCCGGCATCGACAGGTGCTGCGGGGCATTGTCGCCGAGGAATTGGCTTCGCTGCGTGCCGAATTCGATGTGGTGATCTGTGAGGGCGCCGGATCGCCCGCCGAAATCAACCTGCGTGCAACAGATCTCGCGAATATGGGGCTGGCGCGCGCGGTGGATTTGCCGGTTCTGCTGGTCGGCGATATCGATCGCGGGGGCGTGCTCGCGCATCTCTTCGGCACCGTCGCGATTCTGGAACCCGAAGACCAGCAATTGATTTCCGGCTTCATCGTCAACAAATTCCGCGGCGATGTGGAGCTGCTGCGACCCGGCCTCGATCAGCTGACCGAGCTCACCGGACGCCCCACCCTCGGCGTGCTGCCCTTCGCCGAAGACCTCTGGATCGACGCCGAGGATTCGCTCGGCACCGTCGCCGACGCCCCCGTCGGCCGCTCCCGTCCGCCGCTGGGCCGGGACTGGCTGACCGTCGCCGCCATCCGACTGCCGCGCATCTCCAACTCCACCGATGTGGAGGCCCTGGCCTGCGAGCCCGGGGTCTCCGTGCGCTGGGCCGACGACCCCTCCCGCCTGGCCGGTGCCGACCTGGTGATCCTGCCCGGCAGCAAGGCCACCGTCAGCGATCTGGAGTGGTTGCGCCGCACCGGGATCGCCGACGCCCTGACCGCCCGCGCGGCGGCGGGCAGCCCGATCCTCGGCATCTGCGGCGGCTAC
Source organism: Nocardia acididurans (assembly GCF_016741815.1). Lineage (GTDB taxonomy): Bacteria > Actinomycetota > Actinomycetes > Mycobacteriales > Mycobacteriaceae > Nocardia > Nocardia acididurans. Next base: position 26,904 of record NZ_JAERRJ010000014.1, on the reverse strand, counting down.
CAGATGCTCGCCCGCAGCATTACCGACCGGGTGGAGTCCACCGCCGGCACCGTCCCCGGCCTGGGCCTGCTGGACCTCGACATCGAATTCGCGGACCCGAAGGTGCTGCGCCGCGCCTCCGGCCGCGCGCTCGGTGGCGCGGATCTCCCCGTGCACGGCTATGAGATACATCATGGCCGCGTCACCCGTAATGCCGATCACCCCTGGCTGGAACTCGAGGGCCGACCCGAAGGCAGTGTGCGCCAGGGTATCTGGGGCACACACCTGCACGGAGCCCTGGAATCCGACGAGTTCCGCCGCGCCTGGCTGGGTGAAGTCGCAGCTCAGGCCGGTCGCACCGATTTCGTTGTGGCCGAGGATGTTTCGGTGGCCGATGTGCGCGCCGCCCAGCTCGACCTGCTCGCCGACCTGATGGAGAAGCATCTCGACCTCGAACCCCTCGAGCGTCTGATCACCCACGGCGCCCCCGCGGATCTCCCGGTTCTCACCGTCGGAAGGTGACAGCCGTCACGTTTATCCGCCGGACGGGCGTCCGCGCCCTCCGGCGGCCGTGTAGCGTTGTCCGTTATGGAATCTCGGCGGATCACGGTCGGTGACCGCGCGTGGACCGTGCGAGTCGGCGGACCTTCATCCCGGCACCACGTGCTCCTGCTACCCGATGCGGGCGATCCGGCCGACGTTTACGACGAGGTCTGCGCCCGTTTGCAGACCTCCGACCTGCACACCATCGTCATCGAATGGGCGGACGGTCTCGACACCGCCGCCGTCTTCGGCATCCTCGACGACCTGAAGGTCCCGTGGGCCAATCTGGTCGGCTGCGGTGCCGGCGCGGACCTGGCGTGGCAGCTGGCCGCGCGCGGCTTCGGCCGGTTCATGAGCGTCATCGTCGCCGGACGCGGCCACCCGGCCACGCCCGACGTCAACGGTGACATCGCCGACCCGGCCTGCCCGCCGGTGGAGATCCCCACCACGCTGCTGGCCACCAAGCGCTTCCCGCGCGAGCTGGCCGAGCCGTCGGGCCGCCACGTCTACGGCGAATTCCGGCTGGTGCCAGTGGATGTCGCGGACGTAGCGGCCGAGGCGGGCAATGAACTCGCCACCGAAGTGGTGCTACGCACCAGCTTCTGGTGAGGTGGCGAGCCACGTCAGCCAGTTGTCGAGCTCGGTGAAGGCTTCTTCGCGGGGCTCGGCCGACGACAGGAACACGTCGTGGCGGGCCCCCTCGATCGGCACCATGTTGGTGCGCGTGCCCAGGCAGCCGGACCAGCGCTGAATCTGCCGCACATCCAGCACCACATCGGAAACATCGGCGGCCGGACCGTATTCGCGCATGAACCTGGTCACCTTGGACCGCAGGATCAGCGCGGGCACGCCGATGTCCAGACCCTGGTGCAGCCGCAGATGCCCACGGCGGATGGCGCGCAGCCAGCCCGCGTGAACGGGGAAGCCGGTCAACGGCTTCCAATCCAGGTTGTAATCCCATTCCCCGGAACCGGTGTGGTGCAGGCTGGTTCCGTAGGTGGTGGACAGGCCCAGCGGGATCTTGGTCATACCGCTGAAGCGGCCGATACCTTCGAGCACCGCGGTGCCCACCGAGCGGTAGTAGGACGGCCCCTGCAGGTCGAACCACGGGCTGTTGAGCATCAGGCCCGTAATGCCCTGGGCGCGAACGCCGCCCGCGCCGTTGAGCCGGTTCAGCCACAGCGAGGTCACCAGCCCGCCGGTGGAATGGGCCATGATCAGCACCGGCAGCCCGGTCTCCTCGCGGATGATCTTCAGCGACCGGTTCAACTCGGTGTCGTAGAGCGCCAGATCGCTGACGTAGTGCGGGGTCTGGCCCGCGCGGGTGGAGCGCCCGCACTTGCGCAGGTCCAGCGCGTAGAAGGCGTGCCCCTGCCCGGCCAGATGCTGGGCCAGGTGCTCCTGGAAGAAGTAGTCGGTGAATCCGTGCACGTACAGCACGGCCTGGGTGGGCGCGGGCTGCTGGGCGGGGGAGTACCGCACCAGCGTGGCGACCACATCGCCCTCACCGTCCGGGTCCGGCCCGAGCGGCAGGGTCAGTTGCTGGTAGTCCGTGCCGAGCACATCCGGCTGCCAGGCGCCGGCGGCCTCGGTCGGAGCGGACGAACGGGCGGTTGACGACGTATCGGATGTCACAAGCCCAATCTAAACTCCGGCGTCGCGTTCCACAGTGTCGGAGGTATCTCTCACATTCGGCCTCTTCGTTGCAGGATTTTTTCGTGGGCAGGGGCACAATTGGGCTTAGGTGAACGACGGGTAACCTAACTGCCGCTGGGTTGCCGTACTAAGACAAGGAAGTCGATCAACGCCGTGCCGAACGCTGCCACGATTGAGAAGACCGATGTAGTACTCATCGGTGCCGGCATCATGAGCGCCACTCTGGGCGCTCTGCTCCGACAGGTGCAGCCGAACTGGTCGATTACCGTTTTCGAGCGCCTCGAGGCGGCCGCCGCCGAGAGCAGCGATCCGTGGAACAACGCCGGTACCGGCCATTCCGCGCTGTGCGAGCTCAACTACACGCCGCAGAACGCCGACGGTTCGGTGGAGATCACCAAGGCCATCGACATCAACGAGCGCTTCCAGGTGTCGCGCCAGTTCTGGTCGTACGCCGTCGAGAACGGTGTGCTCGGCAACCCGTCCAACTTCATCAACCCGATCCCGCACGTGAGCTTCACGCACGGCGCGGCCGATGTGGACTACCTGCGCAAGCGCTTCGAGGCGCTGTCGCGGCATCCGCTGTTCGAGGGCATGGAGTTCATCGACGACCGCGACGAGTTCTCGCGCCGCCTGCCGCTGATGGCGAAGGGCCGCGACTTCTCCGATCCGGTCGCGCTGAACTGGACCGAGGCGGGCACCGATATCGACTTCGGTGAGCTCACCAAGGAGCTGCTCGCCTACCTGGGCTGGAGCGGCGCCGATATCGCCTTCGGGCACGAGGTCAAGAACCTCACCAAGCAGTCGGACGGCTCCTGGCTGGTGAAGGTCCGCAACCTGCGCAACAACAAGACCCGCGTGATCAACGCCAAGTTCGTGTTCGTGGGCGCGGGCGGCGGCGCGCTGCCGCTGCTGCAGAAGTCCGGCATCAAGGAGATCTCCGGTTTCGGCGGCTTCCCGGTGTCGGGTCTGTTCCTGCGCTGCAAGAACCCGGCCCTGATCGCCCAGCACGAGGCCAAGGTGTACGGCAAGGCCGCCGTCGGCGCGCCGCCGATGTCGGTGCCGCACTTGGACACTCGCGTCATCAACGGCGAGCGCGGCCTGCTGTTCGGCCCGTACGCGGGCTGGACGCCGAAGTTCCTCAAGGACGGCAAGCTCACCGACCTGATCAAGTCGGTGAAGCCGAACAACCTGTTCTCCATGCTCGGCGTCGGCGTCACCGAACTGAGCCTGGTCAACTACCTGGTGTCCGAGCTGCTCAAGTCGCAGGCCGGTCGGGTGGGCGTGATGGAGGAGTTCATCCCGCGCGCCGACGGCAACGACTGGGATCTGATCATCGCCGGGCAGCGCGTGCAGGTCATCCGCCGCAAGGGCGCGGGCGGCGTGCTGGAGCTGGGCACCGCGGTCGTCGCGGCCGAGGACGGCTCCATCGCCGGTCTGCTCGGCGCGTCCCCGGGCGCGTCCACCTGCGTGAGCGCCATGCTCGACGTCATGAAGAAGTGCTTCCCGCGCGAATTCGGTTCGTGGGAGCCGAAACTCAAGGAAATGGTGCCGTCCCTGGGCGTCAAGCTCTCGGAGAATCAGGCCCTGCACCGCGAGGTCTGGGACTGGTCCAACAAGGCCCTGCACCTGGACGGCGCCAACACGCCGAAGCACGGCGGTCTTCCCTCACACCGCTAGTTGTGATAGCAAGACGCGATGATGTCAACGGTTGCTCTCAAACGGTCGTGGGCCCAGGATCTGGACACCGAGACCCTGTACAAGCTGTTGAAACTTCGCGTCGAGGTTTTCGTAGTCGAGCAGAAGTGCGCGTACCCCGAACTCGACGGGCTGGATCTCGGTCCTGAAACCCGCCACTTCTGGCTCGACGACGAAGGCGAGGTCATCTGCACCCTCCGCCTCCTCGAAGAGCACGACAACGGCGTGAAGTCCTTCCGCATCGGCCGCCTCTGCACCACCCCCGCCGCCCGCGGCCACGGCTACACCACCCGCCTGCTGCAGGCGGCGCTGGCCGAAGCCGGTTCCGCCACAGTCCGTTTGAACGCCCAGACCTATCTGGTCGACATGTACACCAAGCACGGCTTCAAGCCCGACGGCGAGGAGTACATCGAGGACGGCATCCCGCACATCCCGATGCGCCGAGGCTGAGCACTCCGATCCCGCAACCGCGTTGGTTGCGGGATCGTTCTTTTCACGCTGGTCCCGGGGTGACCGAGGGCACTCGTGGCCGGTGCGCGGGGCGGGCATAGAGTTGGGGTGTGTCGGTTTCCCCTGTGGCTTACTCCGAATCCGTTCGCGCGCGTTCCACCGCGGACGCCGGGTTCCCGTTCTCCGCGGTCGTCGGGCAGGAGCGGTTGCAGCTGGCGTTGATTCTGTGCGCGGTGCATCCCGGGATCGGGGGTGTGCTGGTGCGCGGCGAGAAGGGGACCGCGAAATCGACCGTGGTTCGCGCGCTGGCGCAATTGTTGCCGCCGGTGGTGGACGAGAGTGGGGCGCGGCCCGCACGGCTCGTAGAGCTGCCGGTGGGGGCCACAGAGGACCGCGTGGTCGGATCGCTGGATCTGGAGCGGGTGCTGCGGGACGGCGAGCAGGCGTTCCGGCCGGGTCTGCTGGCGGCGGCGCATCACGGCGTGCTCTACGTCGACGAGGTGAACCTGCTGCACGACCATCTGGTGGACGTGCTGCTCGACGCCGCCGCCATGGGGCGCGTGCACATCGAGCGCGACGGCGTCTCGCATACCCATCCGGCCCGCTTCGTGCTCGTCGGCACCATGAATCCCGAAGAGGGCGAACTGCGCCCGCAGCTGCTGGACCGGTTCGGGCTCACCGTCGACGTGGTCGCCTCGCGGGACGTCGACACCCGCATGGCCGTCGTGCGCCGCCGCCTCGACTACGAGGCCGATCCGGCTGCCTTCGCCGACCACTACGCCGCCGCCGACCGCGAGGTGGCCGACCGCATTCTCACCGCCCGCGATCGCGTCGCCGACATCGAGCTGAACAATGTCGAACTGCGCCGGATCGCCGCCCTCTGCGCCTCCTTCGACGTCGACGGGATGCGCGCCGACCTGGTCGTGGCCCGGACCGCGACCGCGCACGCCGCCTGGCGCGGCAGCCGCGTGGTGACCGAGGACGATGTTCGCGTCGCCGCGGAACTCGCACTCCCGCACCGTCGCAGGCGTGATCCCTTCGACGAACCCGGCATCAGCGAGGACCAGCTCGACGAGGCCATGCGCAACGCCGCCGACGAAGCCGCCAAGGGCGGCACCGAGGACGGTGAGAGCCTGGGAAAAGCCCCGAGCTCGACGACTCCGGGACGCACGATCCGGTAGAGGATCCGGAGCGCAACGCCGACTCGCCGTGGGACGGACCGGATTTCGCGGAGGATCCCTCGGATTCCCCTGCGGGCGACCGGAATTCTAACGTCCCGGACTCCGAGGACGCCGCCTCCGATGACGCCGCCTCCGAGGACCGCCGCGACCCGAATGGCTCCGGTGGCCGTCCCGTTCGCGAGCAGCTCGCCGGCACGCCGACCGGCGCCATCGCCACGCCCCCGCGCTGGCAGGTACCCGGTATCGGTGAAGGGGCTCCGGGCCGACGCTCACGAGCCCGCACCCGCAACGGCCGCACGGTCCGTGCCACCGAGGACGCCGCCGCTGGATTGCACCTGCTCGCAACCATTTTCGCGGCCGCGCCCCAGCAGCATGCGCGCGGCAGGCGTTCCGGGCCCCTGCACTTCGAGCCCGCCGACCTGCGTGGCGCGTATCGCGAAGGCAGGGAAGGCAATCTGGTGGTCTTCGTGGTCGACGCCTCCGGTTCGATGGCGGCCCGCGACCGGCTCTCGGCTGTCACCGGCGCGGTCGTCGCCCTGCTTCGGGACGCTTACCAGAGCCGCGACAAGGTGGCCGTGATCAGCATGCGTGGGCAGGAGGCCGAGCTGGTGCTGCCCCCCACCTCATCGATCGACATCGCGGTCCGTCGCCTGGGCGATATGCGCACCGGCGGCAAAACGCCACTGGCCCAAGGCATCCTGAAGGCCCGCGAGATCATCCACCGCGAACGCGTCCGCGATCCGCAGCGGCGGCCCCTGCTGGTCCTGCTCACCGATGGGCGGGCGACCGGTGGCACCGATCCGGTTCCGCGCGCTCGGGCGGCAGCTCGCCTTCTCTCGCACGACGCTGTCACCGCCATGGTTGTCGACTGCGAGCGCGGCATGATCAGGCTGGGACTGGCTCGTGACATAGCCCGGGACCTCCGGGCCGGGTATCTCCAGCTCTCCGAGCTCACCGGCGACTCGGTGGCGGGCATTGTCCGTGGGGCCCGCGTGGCCTGATCGCTTGCGGAACCATCTGTGTCCCACTCCCGTTCGATTGGTATGGGTACCTCCGGTGACAAGAATCCGAAGCGTCGTGAAGCTCGGCAGGGGAGCAACAGCGAGGCCGCGACGGACGCCGCGCTGACTGCTGCCGAAGCCGCATCTCCGGGGCTGATCACCGGAATCGGTGCTGTTATCGGCCGGACCGTTTCCGGGATCGCGAACGCATTGACCTGAGCGTGGCTCTGGGAGCGGATGAGGTTCGGTACTCGGGGCCTACGTAGCCGAGTCGCTCACGGACCCTTCGGTCCCAGCGGCGTTCGGGAGACAAGAATAACCACGCAGTGCTGGTGACTTCGCCTGCCCTACCGGACTTTCGCTCCCCCATTGGGAGCCGTCATCCGCCGATACCGGCCTGGGGCCTGGCTGTGGTTGCGTTCAAGAGACAAAGACAAACCCGAAAGGATGAGGGGGTCTGGTCTCTGAAGGTGACCAGGGCCAGGCCCCACGTCAGGAAGGTGAGATGACGGCACACGATGGGGGAGCGAAAGCCGGGTACGGCAGGCGAAGTCACCAGCACTGCGGGTTTATTCTTTGTCTCCCGAACGCCGCTGGGACAGCAGGGTTCGCGCAGCACTCGGCTACGTAGGCCCCGAGTACCGCACCTCATGTTCCCCTGGAGCCGGAACCTAGCCGGGCAGGGTGCCGTCCCCGCATCGGCCTGCGCGTGCGCCCGAGCAGCTCATCAGCATGATGGCGATGATTGACCCGAGGCGTTCGCGTGGGATCGATGTGTGCGGGCGCGATCCACCCGGTACGCCCGGCGTACTCCGAATCCGACCCCATCCGAACGGTTTTCCACCCGCCGGGCCCGTTGTGAACCATGCTGTGGCACCGATCGCACACCAGGGTGAGATTGTCGATATCGGTGCGGCCCTGGCGGCTCCACTCGGTGATGTGATGAACGGCAGCCAGGCTGGCCGGAGCATCACATCCGGGGCGAGTGCAGCCGCGCTCGGCGGCGATCAACGCCATGCGCTGAACGGGCATGGCAAGGCGACGGGCGCGACCACAGTGCAGCGGCATGCCGGCGTGATCGAAGACCACCAGATACGGCTTCGCCCGTTCGGCCAGTTTCAGCGCCTGCGGTACCGATACCGTGCCACCCGTCGCGGTGGTCGCCACTCCGGCAGCGGCTTCGAGCTGATCGATGGTCATGGTGAAAATGGCCGCCACCGGCAGACCCCGGTGCTCACCGAGCTGGTGCGGGCGGGTATTAGGAGCGAGCAGCGCCTCGAGCGCGTCGTGATTGCGCTGTCCGGCAGTGCGCGAATCACGCGCCGCAGCCGCGGCGACAGCATCCGGATCCGTGGAAGTTGCTCCGGCTGTGGGGCTTTCCGGATCGTCGGGATTGCACATGCCAGGCCGCGCGTACTTGGCCAGCACCGGTTCGAGCAGCGCCCGCAGGCCGGGAGTGATCATCCCCTTCAGCGCGCTCATACCGTCGGCGCGCTGCGGCGACAGGATCAGTTCGCGTATGCGGGCGCGGTCGATGTCGTCGGTGACGGTGCCGTCCTCCAGGTAGGACAGAATCCGGTGCCCGACAACACGGGTCAGATCATCGGGTGTCACTTCGCGCGCGGTCTCGGCCAGCAGTGTTTCAGCGGTCGTCTTGTCCTCGAACGAGGCGGCGGCCGGAATGCGGGCCATGACCGTGGCGATGGCGCGAACATGATCGGCGGAGATGTCGCCTGTCGCCGCTATCTCCGCCGTGCGGGGCAGCCGGGGCGGAATCGGCGCACCCGACACATCGTGCCGAACCCCGACCTGATCGAGTGCGGCGACCCGGCAGCCCGCGTCGGCCTTGGACAATCGGAGTGTCTCGATGAGGAACTGTCGCATCGACCCCACCCCGTGCCGCTTGTGCAGACTGCGCGCCTCGGCATCGGCGAGCTGGCGCACCCCGAACGCCTGCAATTGCCGATGCAGGAATTCCGTGGCGCGCAACAACTCCAGCGACTCCTCCTCGCTGTGGGCACTGAGATTCGAGGCGGCGAGCAGGGCGGCGAGGTCGCCCATCTGAGCGATCACCTCACCCGCAGCAACACCCACACAACTCGAACCCATATTCGAATTCTATGGGAACTCGATCGCAACACGCCAGAAAAACACGCCATGACCTGCATATTTGCGCGTCGGTTCGACCCCTTTGCCGGTTTGGTCCTACCCCGTCGCCCCCGCCTACCGCGGGAAGCCCTGACCGGTCGCGATCCCCACCGGCAGATATGGCACCGTGGTGTGTGATCGGCCCGCGCGGAGCGGCCGCGAAAGGAGTTCGTCCACGATGCCCAAGGGTGTCCCGCTGCCGGACAGCATCCCCGACGACGGCCTGACCACACGCCAGCGGCGCAATCTCCCCGTACTCGCGGTCCACACGGGACCGGGGAAGGGCAAGTCCACCGCCGCGTTCGGGATGGCGTTGCGGGCCTGGAACCAAGGGTTCGACGTCGCGGTGTTCCAGTTCGTGAAGAGCGCCAAGTGGAAGGTGGGGGAGGAGGCCGCGTTCCGCACGCTGGGGACGCTGCACGAGCAGACCGGCGCGGGTGGTGCGGTCGAATGGCACAAGATGGGCGAGGGCTGGTCGTGGACCCGCAAGCAGGGCAGCGATGAGGACCACGCCGCCGCGGCACTCGCGGGATGGCAGGAGATCGCCCGGCGACTGCGGGACGAGCAGCACCGGTTCTATGTGCTCGACGAGTTCACCTATCCGCTCAAATGGGGTTGGGTGGATGTGGACGAGGTCGTGGAGACGCTGCGGAACCGGCCCGGCAATCAGCATGTGGTGATCACCGGCCGGGATGCCCCGCAGGCGCTCATCGAGGCCGCCGATCTGGTCACCGAGATGACCAAGGTGAAGCATCCGATGGACGCGGGCCGTAAAGGCCAGCGGGGCATCGAATGGTGAGTACGCCTGCGATCGTGATCGCCGCTCCCGCCTCCGGGAGCGGAAAGACCACTGTCGCAACGGGATTGATCGGCGCGCTGCGGCGTGCCGGACATCGGGTCGCACCGTTCAAAGTGGGGCCGGACTACATCGATCCCGGATACCACGGTGTCGCGGCGGGACGCCCCGGCCGGAACCTGGATCCGGTGCTGGTCGGAGCCGAACGCGTACTGCCGCTCTACCTGCACGGCAGCCGCGACTGCGATATCGCCGTCGTCGAAGGCGTCATGGGCCTGTTCGACGGACGGATCGACGAGCACAACACGGCACCCGTGGCCGAGGGATCCACCGCCCAGATCGCCGGAATGCTCGGTGCGCCCGTAATTCTCGTCGTAGACGCGCGCGGCCACAGCCAGAGCCTGGCCGCCCTGCTGCACGGCTTCGCCACCTTCGACAGCGGAATCCGCCTCGGCGGCGTGATTCTCAACCGCGTGGGCAGCGAACGCCACGAACAAGTGCTGCGCGCCGCCTGCGCCCGCGTGGGCCTACCGGTACTCGGCGCGCTCCCGCGCCTGGCCGAATTGGAAGTGCCGTCACGGCATCTCGGCCTCATCCCCGCCGTCGAGCACGGCGCGGCCGCGCTGTCGGCGGTGGGTGCGATGACCGATCTCGTCGCGGCGCACATCGATCTGGCCGCCGTCGCCGCTCTGGCCGCATCACACGCGTCCGGCCTCCCCTGGGATGCCGAGGCGGAAATACGCACCGCCACAGGTGTTCTGGCGTCCGGTGCCGCTGGCTCGATCCTTGACGCGTGGCCGATTGGTGACGTGCGGCCGATTGGTGACATGCGGCCGACTGGCGACGCGCGGCCGATTGGTGATGTGTGGCCGGTTGGAGATGCGCGGCCAGTTGGAGACGCTCGGTCCATTGGTCAAACAGCGGCCGATGTCATTGCGCAGTCGGACCCGGCGCAGTTGCGGCGCAGCGCAATCGGCGACCGGCAGCGCGGTGCGTTGCCTGCGAATGCGACACCTGACGACCGAGCGGACGGTCCGGTCATCGCGGTGGCAGGCGGCGCGGCATTCACCTTCGGCTACGCCGAACACCGCGAGCTGCTGACCGCGGCAGGCGCTCAGGTCGCGATCTTCGACCCCCTCCACGACGAATTGCCCATCGGCACAGCGGGTCTGGTGCTGCCCGGCGGCTTCCCAGAGGAGCACGCCGCCCAACTCGCGGCGAACCTCTCCCTGCTGTCCGCCGTCGCGGACCAGGCTCGGCGCGGCATGCCGGTGCACGCCGAATGCGCGGGCCTGCTCTACCTCACCCGATCCCTGGACGGCCACACCATGGCCGGCGTGGTCGACGCCGACGCCGAATTCGGCCCCCGCCTCACCCTCGGCTACCGAGACGCGGTGGCGCTCACCGATTCCCCGCTGTGGCAGACGGGCGAACGCGTGCGCGGCCACGAATTCCACCGCACCCGCCTTATCCGCCCGGCAACGGCATCCCCCGCTTGGGCCTGGCGCGCACCCACCGGCGAAACCGTCCGGGAGGGCGCGGTCCCGAACAACGTGCACGCCTCCTACCTGCACACCCACCCAGCCGGGAACCCCACGGCAATCCAACGATTCGTCACCGCCGCCGCCCGTCACGCCACCACCCACGCCGGTGTCTGACCACCGGCATGTCCGGCACAGCCGAGGCAACCGGCGGGTGCGGGTAGTCAGGGCAGGGGAGCGGGTGTTGTGACGCGCTGGGTGGTGGGTGTGGGGATGCGGGCGGGGGCGAAATCGCGGGATATCACCGATGCGGTGCGAGAAGTGCTGGGCGGCTCGGAGATTGTGTGCCTGGCGACGGTGGATCGCCGGGCGGGGGAGCCGGGGCTGATGGAAGCCGCTGCGCTGCTGGGTGTTCCGGTGGTGGGCTTCGCGTCCGCGCAGCTCGCGGCGGTGGAGGTGCCGAATCCGTCGGAGCGCACGGCCGCCGCGCTCGGTACGTCGAGTGTGGCGGAGGCTGCGGCGGTGCTCGCGGCCGGTGGTGGGCCGCTGGAGGTGGAGAAGACTGTGGTCTCGGGGATCACTGTTGCGGCTGTGGCAGTGGAATCCTGAACGGACCCAGCGATATCAGCACCTGGTTCAGGTGCGCAGCCGTCGGGGGTGGCTCGGGTGGGCCGTCGTATCTGCCGGAGGAGGGGCGTAAGTCGGCTCGCCGCACCCCGGCGGGTTGGGGCGCGGGGTGCGGCGGCTGGGCGAATTCTCCCTGTGGGCTGGAGGATTCGCAGTCGGGGTTATGGGGCTACGGAGCCCCAGTCGGCGAAGCCGGTGGGGTCGTGGCGGCCCAGGGTGCCGTGTTCGAACAGGCCCCAGCCTTCGGCGCCGCCGCAGCGGGCCTTGCCGACGTGGTCGATGACGCCGAAGGGGATGCGGCCAGCCAGGGCGGGGTCGCTGAGGTCGTAGAGGTGGCTCTCGGACCAGTTGCGGCCCTTCCATTGGCCGTGCAGCCAGTCGGGGTCGCCGCCGTAGCCGCAGCCGACGTTGAGGGCGACGAAGGTGCCCGCTTCGACTTCCACCTCGAGGGGTTTGCCGTCGGGGGTGGTGAGTTCCAGGCGCAGCGCGGTAGGGATGCGGGTGCCGGATTTGTAGGTGAGATGCACTCGCGGCCAGCCCAATTGCTCGACGCGGCCGTCCTTCCAGATGCGGGTGGCGTCGTTGAGGGTGCGGAAGCCGTTGGGTTCCTCCTGCACGATGACGATGATCGAGAAGTCGTCGAAGCGCAGCGGGACGTACAGCCACCAGAAGCCCTCGGAGGGTTCATCGGCGACGCGCCCGGCCGGGTCGCCGTCACCCACCGGCCGGATGCCCCAGGAGCGGTCGCGGGTGCCGGTCCAGTCGGTCGGATCGACGGTGATGTCGTCGCCGTCCACGGTGAGGGTGCCCGACCAGGAACCCACCTGCGCGAACCGTTGCGCGTCGATGATGGGCCGGTTCAATCCGGTGATGATGGTGTGCGGCTGCTCCTGCACCGCCGGGAACGCGCCCTCCCAGGTGAGGTCGAAGGACAGGTCGTCCTGCTCGCAGATCAACCGCAGCTTCTGCAGCGGCTCGACCACCTCGAGGTGCAGGCCGCCGACGCTCAGGTTCAGGCTGCGTTCGGTGAGTGCGTCGGAGAACCGCACGGCGCGTTGCAGATTCCCGCGCCGCACCGTGGCGAAGGCGTCGCGGACGCCCAGGTTCGGGTACACCCCGAACCCGGTGACCAGGAAGATGTCGTTGTTCTTGTCGAGCGCGTTGAAGTAGCTGCGATCGTAGAAGTTCTTGTCGCTGGTGCCGACCCGCGCCATGGGCAGCGGGGTCTGGTGGATCGGGTATTCGTCCAAGGGGCCGATCATGTCTCGTTCCTCAATCCCAGGAGTAGGTGCCGTCGAGCAGGGCTTCCAGCAGTGGCCGGTGCATCACGTAGTCGTCGCGGTCGGCGGTGTCGGTGTCCTCGCCGAAGTGGATCATCCGGCGCTTGATCCGGGCCATGACGATCCCGTGCCGCAGCGCGGCGTAGGTCAGATACCAGTCCAGGTCTTTCACCCGGTGCCCGCTGAATTCCTCGTACAGCGCCTCGACGTGGCTGCGCCGCATGTAATCCGGCAGTCCGGGCTGGTCGAAGCGGGTGGCGATGTCCTGGAAGAACCGGTGGATGAGCAGCGTCCACGCCACATCGAGTTCGCGCGGCCCGATGGCGGCCATCTCCCAGTCGAGCACCGCGACGGGGGAGAACTCGTCGAACATGATGTTGCCGGGCCGGGCGTCGCCCCAGCTGAGTACATCGGGGCCGGAGTCGGCGGGCCAGTTCTGCTCGAGGTGCTCGAAAGTCCGCTCCAGCAACGGAATCCGGTATCCGTCCCGTGCGAGCGCCCAGTCGTACCATGCCTTCTGCGCCTCGAAATGCCGGCGCAGCGCATTGCCCTCTCCGGCGAGCGCCGGGAACTTCGCCACCGGATCCTCGATGGCGTGCAATTTGGCGATGACCTCGATGGTGTTGCGGGTCAACTCGTATCGCTGTTCCGGTGTGGCGTCGAACAGCCACCCGAGGAATACGTACGGCGGATTGTCTTCCGGCACACGCCCTTCCATGCGCCGCATGACGAAGAACGGTGCGTGCAGCGGATTGTCGGTGCCCGTCTCCAGCCAGCACAGCGGCGGCACCGGCACGTCGGTGGCTTCGGCCACCGCCGCCATCACCGCGAACTGGGTTGCGAGGTCATACTTCTCGAATACCGGAAACGAATCGGCGGTCGGTGCGAGCCGGGCCACGAACGACCCCCCGGCGGCCGCGCCCTGCTCGGTCCATTCGGCATCGAAGAGCAGTGTGGTGCTGGACATGCCCCCCGCCTGCGGCCGGGTGACCGAGGTGACCTTGGGCTGTGCGTCGGCCGCGACTTTGCCGCCGAGCCATTCGGCCAGTTCCGCGCCGAGCAGATCGAGATCCATTTCGGAGATGGTCAGCTGCCGCCGCTGATTGGGATCGGCCGACGTCATTTGTCCTCCTGACACAGTGAATTAGGAGAAATGTAACGCGTTCTAATTAGTGCTGGTAGGGGATCCGCGAAGGTATTTCGGCAATACCGGTGAGCGGGATGGCCGCTTGTCAATACGGCCCGCACGTACGACTCGAGGCGTACTCCGGGCCGCACGATCCCGGGGTCGTCCCAGGGTGTTCCCCGAAGCGGTCACGCCCTGCCGCTCATTAGCGTCGAAGAGCGTTCGAGCAGGCTGGGAGGGGATGTGATGGGTATGGACACCGCGGCGATCGAAGAGGCGCGGACGCCCGAAGACGCGCGGGCATCGGGCGAGCGGCAGCCATGGGGGTTGCCGCTGCGAGTGTTGTTCCGTTTCTGTGTCCTGTATTTCGGGTTGTTCATCGTGGTCTACACCCAGCCCGCCACCCTGTTTCTGGGGCCGCTGAACGAGTTCATCCCCACCGATCGCGTTATTCGAGCGATGACCTGGTACAGCCCCGTGGTCGAGTGGACCGGGCGGACCGTCTTCGGCGCGTCGGTCGAGATGCGGCTGGACTCCAGCAGCGGCGATCAGCCGTACATGTGGACCCTGCTGTTCTGCGTTCTGATCCTCGCGGTCGCGGGCGCCGCGGTGTGGAGCATCCTGGACAGGCGGCGCGCCGAGTATCGGCGCGCGGCCGGCTGGTTCCTGCTGCTCATCCGGCTCACCCTGGCCGCGGAAATGCTCAGTTACGGCATGGCCAAGGTGATTCCGACGCAGATGGCCGAGCCGCCGTTGGACGCGCTGCTGCGACCGCTCGGCCAGATCTCGCCGCCGACCATGCTGTGGCTGCAGGTCGGCACCTCCCCGGTGTACGAGGTGCTGCTCGGCAGCGCCGAAGTGCTCGGTGGACTGCTCCTGCTGCTCCCGCGCACGGCATTGGCCGGTGTGCTGCTGAGCCTGGTGAGCATGGCGCAGGTCTGGATTTTGAACATGACCTACGACGTGCCGGTGAAGATCCTGTCGTTCCATCTGCTGCTGATGTCGCTGGTGCTGTTCGCACCCGAGGCCCGGCGGTTCACCGCCGCGCTGCTGGGCCGCGCGGTCGGTCCGGCGAGCACCCCGGAACCGGTGGATACGCCGCGCGGGCGGCGGATCACGATGCTGGCCCAGATCGGCTTCCTGCTGTGGTTCCTGATCGCGGAAATGATCGCGAATGTGCAGGGCTGGTACGAATGGGGTCCGGGCGCACCGAAATCGGCGCTGTACGGCCTCTGGTCGGTCACCGAGTTCACCCGCGACGGGCAGTCGGTGGCGCCGCTCACCACGGATGAAACCCGTTGGCAGCATGTGGTTTTCCGTGAACCCGAGCTGTCGTTCTATCAGCGGATGGACAACGCCGTGCTACCGGCGCCGACGCGGATCGACACGCAGGCGCGCACCCTCGCCCTGAGCTCGCCCGATGGAACGACGCTGGGCGAGTTCACCTTCGATCGGCCCGAAACCGATCGGCTGCTGCTCACCGGGCAATGGCAGGGCGTGCCGGTCACGATCACCCTGCGCCTGGTCGATGCCGAGCAGATGCCGTTGCGGCAGAACGGAACCCATCTCGTCCAGCTGTACCCGCGCTTCTGATCGTCCCGTCCCGACTCCTCCCGGAGGCAGTATGAGTGTCCAACTGGAAGCCGCCGTCGTTCGCGACGAGCCGGTGCTCGACGAACCGAAAGGCTGGAATCCCGCCACCCGCTTACTGTTCCGCTTCTGCTTCCTCTACTTCGGGCTGTTCTGCGTCATCTATCCGCAGCCGATCTTCGCGCTCTTCGGAATCACGCAGAACTGGCTGTCCGAGGATGTTGTGAAGGCGTTGAACTCCTGGCCCAGCCCGGTCGTGGAGTGGGTGGGGCGCACGGTCTTCGGGGTGAACGCCGAACTGAACTTCAGCTCCGGCAGCGGCGATCAGACCTACCTGTGGGTTCTGGTGTTCTGCATTCTCGTCACCGCGGTGGCGGGGACCGTCGTCTGGATCCTGCTGGATCGGCGGCGCACCGAGTACCGTCGGCTCGCGGGTTGGTTCCTGCTGTTCCTCCGGGTGATTCTGGCCGGGCAGATGCTGGGCTACGGCTTCGCCAAAGCGATCCCGAACCAGATGCAGGTGCCTGATCTGGTCACCATGCTCACGCCCTACGGCGAGTTCACGCATATGGCGGTGTTGTGGAGTCAGGTCGGCACGTCACCGGTGTACCAGAGCCTGCTCGGCATCGCCGAGGTCCTGGGCGGTGTCCTGCTGTTGCTGCCGCGCACGGTCCTGGCCGGGGTGCTGTTGAGCCTGGTGAGCATGGCACAGGTGTGGGTGCTGAACATGACCTACGACGTGCCGGTGAAACTGCTCTCCTTCCACCTGCTGCTGTTGAGCCTGGTGCTGCTGGCCCCGGAGGCCAAGCGCCTGCTGGCGTTCCTGTCCGGTTCCGCCAGCGGGCCGACCACCGCGCCGAATCCGTTCACCAGCCGCAAGGCCCGGCGAATCTCGGCGGCGGCGCTGGCGGTCGTGCTCGCCTGGTTCGTGCTCGCCGATGTCGTCAACGCGCGGGACGGCTGGCGTGAATACGGCGGTGGGCGGGAGAAGCCCGAGCTGTACGGCATCTGGGCGGTCACCGAGTTCACTCGGGACGGGCAGCCGGTGCCACCGCTGCTCACCGATGAGACACGCTGGCGCAGGCTGATTTTCGACTACCCGAACACGGCCGTCTATCAGCGGATGGACGATGGGTTCGTCCCCATCGCCGCTGAAATCGACAGCGCCGCACACCGTCTCACGGTGCGCGCGCCGGGTGGTGACGCACCGCTCGGCTCGTTCACCTTCGAACGTCCGCAGCCGGAGCGGCTGATGCTCACCGGCGAGCTCGAGGGGCGTCCGGTGACCATCGCACTGGATCTGGTCGATTCCGATCGTTTTCCGTTGCGGCAGGGCGGATTGCATCTCATTCAGGATTTCCCCGACGGGGTGAGGTGACCGGCTATCCGGTGATGGCGCCGATGGAGCTGTTGATCAGGAAGACCGAACCGCCGGTCAGCCGGTCAGCAGCGCGGCGGCCGATACGATGAGCATCCGGCTACCGGTGACGCGACAGCTCATAGCCGAGAAGCATAGGAAATCGGGCGCGAGTTTCCTGGAGACGCTCCGGTGAGTGGGAATGCGCCTGTGCCGCATCATGTTCACCCGTTGCGTGACAGAACTCTCCGAGGATCTGAAGAAGCACATCGATGAAGAGAACGTCTACGCCACCGTCGCCACCATCGGCCCGGACGGTCAGCCGCATCTGACGGTCGTCTGGCTGATCCGCGACGGCGACGATCTCATCTACTCCACGACGGTGGTCCGGCAGCAGTACAAGAACGTGCGTCGCGACCCGCGTGCCACGGTCATGATCAACCCGCCGGATCGCCCGTTTGTGTTCGCTCAGGTGCGGGGCACGGTGACCGTCGAACCCGATCCCGACCGCCTGCTTCCCGACCGGGTCTCGCGCAAGTTCACCGGCATGCCGTACGCCGAGTTCAATCCGAACTCCGCGAACGATCCCGAGCGGGTGGTCGTCCGTATCACCCCCACGAAGGTCATCAGCCGCTTCTGAGCTCGGTGAGCTCCGTATCGGTTGCTGCACGGACGCCGGGCGATTGTGGCCGCGCCGACGCCACGCCGTAGGCTCAATCCTTGTGCAACACACGTCAGCAGCAGCCGAGGAACAGCCGGAGTCGAGCACCCAGGGTGACCCGAACTACCTGGTGGGGCTCGATCTGAACGGCCGCCGCGTCGTCGTGGTGGGTGGCGGGACCGTCGCCCAGCGGCGGCTCGGACTGCTCATCGCGTCCGGTGCGGATGTGCATGTCATCAGCCGCGAGGCCACCCCGGCCGTGGAGGGTATGGCCACGTCGGAGCAGATCACCCTGGAGTTGCGCGAATACCGCGACGGCGATCTGGACGGCGCCTGGTACGCCATGGCCTGCACCGACGAGCCCGAGACCAACGAGGCCGTGGTCGCGGAGGCCACGCGCCGGCGGGTGTTCTGCGTGCGCGCCGATATCGCCCGGTTGGGCACCGCTGTCACCCCGGCCACCGCCCGCTACGACGGTATGACCCTGGGCGTGCTGGCCGGTGGTCAGCACCGCCGGTCGGCGGCGGTGCGCACGGCGTTCCTGGAGGCGCTGCAATCCGGTGTGGTGACCGATGATTCGGCCCCGGTCGTGCCGGGCGTGGCGCTGATCGGCGGCGGACCCGGCGATCCGGATCTGATCACGGTGCGCGGTCGCCGTCTGCTGGCCCGCGCGAATCTGGTTGTCGCCGACCGGCTCGCACCTCCGGAGCTGCTGGCCGAACTCGGCCCGGATGTCGAGGTCGTGGACGCGGCCAAGATCCCCTACGGCCGTGCCATGGCACAGGAGGCCATCAACACCGCGCTCGTCGAGGGCGCGAAGGCGGGCAAGTTCGTGGTCCGGCTCAAGGGCGGCGACCCGTACGTCTTCGGCCGCGGTTTCGAGGAGCTCGAGGCCTGCGTGGAGGCCGGTGTGCCGGTGACCGTCGTGCCGGGCGTCACGAGTGCCATCTCGGTGCCCGCACTGGCCGGTATCCCGGTCACACACCGCGGGGTGACGCACGAGTTCGTGGTGGTCAGCGGGCATGTGGCCCCGGATCACCCGGATTCGCTGGTCGATTGGCCCGCCCTGGCCCGGTTGCGCGGCACCATCGTGCTGCTGATGGCCGTCGAGCGCATCGAACAGTTCGCGAAGGCCCTGCTGGACGGCGGTCGCGCCGCGGACACCCCGGTCACAGTGGTGCAGGAGGGCAGCCTGCGCACCCAGCGCATCGTGCGCGCCGACCTGTCGACGGTGGCCGAGACCGTGCGCGCCGAGGGCATCCGCCCGCCGGCCATCATCGTGATCGGCCCGACCGCGGGTTTCCTCGCGGGCGCTCCCGACAGTGAGCCGTCACAGGCTGGTGCCCGCTGACCAGGGCGACCGTTCGACTGTGCAACGAGTTCGGTTCCGTGAGCGGGCAATCCGTTACAGTGGCTTGCTGTGCTCGATAACCCCGCTGCGACGATGCAGTATCCGGTAACCAAGCGGGCTTTCGGGCTCGCGATCCTCGTGTTGAGCGGGCTGCAGCTGATGGTGGTGCTCGACGGCACCGTCATGATCCTGGCGCTGCCGCGACTGCAGGAGGATCTGGGCCTGTCCAGTGCGGGCAGCGCCTGGACGGTCACCGCCTACGGCCTGCCGTTCGCGGGACTCATGCTGCTGGGCGGACGCCTGGGTGACTGCTTCGGCCGCAAACGCATGCTGATCCTCGGCGTCGTGGTGTTCACGCTGGCATCCGCGCTGTGCGGGTCCGCGTTGAACGAGGCCTGGCTGATCGCGGCGCGTGCCCTGCAGGGCACCGGCGCCGCCATTGCCGCACCGACCGCGTTCGCCTTGGTGGCCAGCACCTTCGCCCCCGGTCCGGCGCGGAATCAGGCGATCGCCATCTTCGGGTCGATGGTGGCGGTCGGTTCGATCGGCGGTCTGGTGCTGGGCGGCGCGCTCACCGAACTGGATTGGCGACTGATCTTCTGGATCAATGTGCCGATCGGCATCCTCATCGTGATCGGTGCGATCTACGAGCTGCGCGACACCGAGCATCAGCGCATCTCCCTGGATGTGCGCGGTGCGATTCTGGGCACCCTGGCGTGCGGCTCGATCGTGTTCGGCGCGACCGAGGGCCCGTCCATGGGCTGGACCAGCCCGGTCATTCTCGGCACGGTGATCGGCGGCGTGGTGCTGCTGATCGCGTTCGTCTTCGCCGAGCGCGATGTCACCAATCCGCTGCTGCCGTGGTCGCTGTTCGACAGCCGGGACCGGGTGATCTCGTTCATCGCCATCTTCCTGGCCTCGGGCGTGCTGGGTGCGACGACCTTCTTCGTGGCGCAGTTCCTGCAGAACGTGGTCGGCTACTCGCCGCTGATGGCGGGCTGTGCGAGCATCCCGTTCACGCTCGGCGCGGGCATCGGTACGGCCGTGGCGTCCAAGGCGGCCATGTTCGTGCAGCCGCGGTGGCTGCTGTTCGGTGCGGCGCTGGTGCTTTCGGGCGCGCTGTTCTTCGGTTCCACCCTGGATCGCTCGGTCGAGTACTTCCCGACGCTGCTGATCCTGCTGACGGTGGTCGGCGCGATGGTCGGCATGGTGATCGTGATCCTGCCGCTGTGCGTGCTGGTGGGCGTGGACATGGCCCATATCGGCCCGCTCTCGGCGGTCGGGCAGATGTTCATGAATATGGGCACGCCGTTCGCGGTGGGCCTGCTCAGCCCGGTCGCGGTGTCCCGCACCCTGTCGCTGGGCGGCGATACCGGCAAGGTCACCGAGATGACGGACCTGCAGATCGACGCGCTCGGCAGCGGATACACGCTGGTGCTGCTGGTGTGCGCGATCGGCACCGCGGTGATGGGCCTGATCGCGCTCACCCTGCGCTACACGCCCGCGCAGTTGGCGCAGGCGCAGCACGCCCAGGACGAGGCCCAGAAGTCCTGAGCCTCAGCGGTTCTCAGGGCAGGTGGGTCACCGCGATCGCGGATTCGGAGAGGCTGCCGAGGTAGATCGCGCCCTCGTGTTCGGCGACCGAGGTGACCATCGCGTAGTCGGTGGGCTCACGCTGCAGATCGTGCACGAGCGTGCCGTCGAAGTCGAAGGCCATGGCCCAGACGGTGCGCTCGGGCTGCGGTTGCAGGTTCTCCGGGATCGTCCACGCCAGGCGACGGATGAGGCCGGGCAGCGGAAGCAGCCTGTCCAGCAGTGGATTTCGCGGGGACGGGATGGACACCCAGATCAGTCCGTCGCTGCCCAGCAGCATATTGTCCGGGAAGCCGGGCAGGTTCTCCACGAGCCGGTCACAACTGCCGGCCTGCGGTCCGGTGAGCCAGTAGCGGGTGATGCGGTACGCGCCGGTCTCGGCCACCAGCAGGTGGGAGCCGTCCGGCGCGAGGACCACGCCGTTGGCGAAATCCAGTCCGTCGATGAGGATGTCGACCTGTCCGTCCGTCGTACGGCGCAGCAGGCGGCCGGTGCCGGAGTGCTCCATGATGTCGCCGCGCCACTGTTCGAGCGGCCAGCGCCGTGACGACGCCGAGAAGTAGATGGTGCCGTCCGGTGCGGCGACCACATTGCTGGGGAAGCGCAGCGGTTCGCCGTCGATCTCGGTCACGAGTTCTTCCAGGACGCCGCCCGGCTTGTCGAGGCGCAGCAGCCCGTGTCCGGCATCGCAGATCAGCAGGGAGCCATCGGATTCGGCGTGCAGGCCCAGTGGGCGGTGGCCGGTGTGCGCGATCTGCTCGACCGCACCGGTTTGCGGGTCGACGGCCAGGACGGCGCCGTCATCGGTGCCCGTGAGCAGCCGCCCGTCCGGGCCGATCACCACGTCTTCGGGAGCGGCGCCGGGCAGTTCCAGCAGCCGCGGCGCGGGCATCGGTGGGGTGCTGTGCTTTTCGCGAGCGCGGGCGGTCGGCGTGGGCGGATTCCAGCGACGGGGTTGCATCGGCATGGCCCACTGTAACTTTCAGAGATGGCAGTGCAGCTCTCCTCCATCGATTTCACCGATCTGGCCAATTTCGCCGCCGGGTTCCCGCATCAGCTGTTCGAGGTGCATCGCGCCGAGGCTCCCGTCTTCTGGCACGAGCCGACATCGCATACGCCCGACGGGGAGGGATTCTGGTCCGTCGCAACGTATGACGAGACGCTGCGGGTGCTGAACGATCCGGTGACCTACTCGTCCGAGACCGGCGGTGACCGGCCGTTCGGCGGGACCACGCTGCAGGATCTGCCGCAGGCGGGCGTGGTGCTGAACATGATGGACGATCCGCGGCACATCCGGATCCGGCGGCTGGTGTCGAAGGGGTTGACGCCCATGACCGTTCGCACGCTCGAGCAGGATCTGCGGGCGCGCACCCGGCGACTGCTGGATCGGCTCGAACCCGGCGCGGAGCACGACTTCCTCACCGAGGTGGCGGCCGAATTGCCCATGCAGGCCATCTGTTTCCTGCTCGGCATCCCGGAGAGCGACCGGCACTGGCTGTTCCAGCGGGTCGAGCACGTCTTCGATATGCCGGAGGCGCTGGATCGGGCGGCGCTGGCGCGGGCGCTCGACGAATTCCGCGGCTACGGTGCGGAATTGATCGCGCGGCGGCGCGGCGCACCCGGAACCGACATGTTCTCGATCGTGGTGCACGCGGAACTGCCGGAGGAACAGCCGGGCCGGTTGACCGATGACGAACTGCGCTCGTTCTTCACGCTGCTGTTCGCGGCGGGGGCCGAGACCACCCGCAATGCCATCGCGGGCGGGTTGCTGGCGCTGCTGGAGCATCCGGACCAGTTGCGGGCGGTGCGAGCCGATCCCGCGTCGCTGCCGCGCGCGATCGAGGAGATCCTGCGCTGGACCTCGCCGTCACCGTCCAAGCGGCGCACCGTCACCCGCCCGGCCGAGCTCGCGGGGCACCGGCTGGAGCCGGGGCAGAAGGTGCTCGTCTGGGAGGGCTCGGCCAATCGTGACGAGCGAAAGTTCGCCTCCCCCAACCGCTTCGACATCGCGCGGGATCCGAATCCGCATCTCTCCTTCGGCCACGGCGTGCACTTCTGTCTCGGCGCGCATCTGGCGCGGCTGGAGATTCGGGTGGTGCTGGCCGAACTCCTCACGCGGTTCGCTCGATTCGAGCAGGCCGGGCCGATCGAGTGGACGCGCAGCAATCGCCACACGGGAATCCGGCATCTGCCGCTGCGCTTGTACCCCGAATAGCTGTCGCAGCACTGTCATTCCCGGCACAAACACTCCCATTGGACTGTCGCCGCCCGATCGGATTCGGCACACTGCGGTGATGGATACCGACGCGATACTGCTGGAGCGATGGAACGCACTGGCCGGTGCGGGGGCGCGGGCGGCGGGGGAGGACCTGGTGCGCCGCTACGGCGAGACGCACCGTCGCTATCACACCGTCGACCATCTGGCCGCCATGCTGGCGGTGATCGACGATCTCGCCGCCGATGCCGCCGACGTGGACGCGGTGCGTTACGCGGCCTTCTTCCACGACGCCGTGTACGCGGTCGACCGGGGCGACAACGAGGAGCGCAGCGCCGTCCTCGCGGAGACCGTGCTGCCCGCGCTGGGCGTGTCGGCCGAGCGGGTGGCGGAGGTGGCGCGGCTGGTCCGGCTCACCTCCGGGCATCATCCGGATCCGGCCGATCGCAATGGCGGCGTGCTCTGCGACGCCGACCTGGCGATTCTGGCGGCCGATGAATCCGGTTACGCCGCATACACCGCCGCGGTCCGCGCCGAGTACGCGCACGTCCCCGACGAGCTGTTCCGCAAGGGCCGCGCGGCGGTGCTGCAGGGCCTGATCCAGCAGGAGCGCCTGTTCCGCACCCCCACCGGCCGGGCCCGGTACGAGGTGGCCGCGCGCGCCAATCTCGCCGCCGAGCTGGCAGCGCTGACCGACGACTAGCGCGGCCGCGTATCGCGGTGGCCGCCGCCCGAGTCAGAGCAGTTTCCAAGCCCCCGTGAGGGTTTCGCGCAAGATCTGCTCGATCTCGGCGAAATGCGTGCGGTCGCAGATCAGCGGCGGTGAGAACTGGATGACGGGTTCGGCGCGATCGTCCGCGCGGCAGTACAGTCCGTTGGCGAACAGCTCCTTGGACAGGTAGTTGCGCAGAACGCGGGTCGACTCCTCGGCGCTGAACCGCTCCTTGGTGGTCTTGTCCTTGACGAGCTCCACGGCCCAGAAGTAGCCCGCGCCACGGACTTCGCCGACGATGGGCAGGTCGGTGAGCCGCTCCAGGTTCTCCCGGAAGTGCTGCTCGTTGGCCCGCACATGCTCGTAGAGCCCTTCACCATCGATGATGTCGAGGTTGGCCAGCGCCACGGCGCACGACATGGGATGGCCGCCGTAGGTGGAGCCGTGCATGAACGGCGTTCCGCTGCGCCGGAAGGGTTCCATCAGCCGATCACTGGCGAGCACCGCGCCCAGTGGCGCGTAGCCCGAGGTCAACCCCTTGGCGGTGGTGATCATATCCGGCTGATATCCGAAACGCTGTGCGCCGAAAGCGGTTCCGAGGCGGCCGAAGGCGCAGATCACCTCGTCGGAGACCAGCAGGACATCGTGGCGGTCGCAGATCTCCCGCACCCGCTGGAAGTAGCCGGGCGGCGGCACGAAGCAACCGCCGGTGTTCTGCACGGGCTCGAGGAATACGGCCGCAACGGTTTCCGGACCCTCGAAGAGGATGGCCTCCTCGATGCGGTCGGCGGCCCACCGGCCGTACGCCGCGTAATCGTCGGTGTGCTCGGTGGCCCGGTAGAAATTGGTGTTCGGCACCCGTTGGGTGCTGGGCACCAGCGGTTCGAAAGGCGCTTTGGCTCCGGGTATTCCGGTGATCGACAGCGCGCCCAGCGAGGTGCCGTGGTAGGCCATGGACCGGCTGATCACCTTGTGCTTACCGGGTTTTCCGGTCAGCTTGAAGTACTGGCGCGCGAGTTTCCATGCGGTTTCCACGGATTCGCCACCACTGACGGTGAAGAACACCCGGTTGAGGTCACCGGGAGCCGAATTCGCCAGTCGCTCGGCCAATTCCAGCGCCGCCGGATGGGCGTATCCCCACAGCGGGAAGTACGACAGTTCTGTCAGCTGCCGCGCGGCGGCCTCCGCGAGTTCTCTGCGCCCGTGTCCGACCTGCACCGCGAACAGTCCAGCCAGCCCGTCCAGGTACCGCTTGCCGCGCGCATCGAAGAGATATGCGCCCTCCCCTCGGACGATCACCGGCGCCTCGGCTTCGTCGTGCCCGTTGTGGGTGGCGAAGTGCATCCAGAGGTGATCACGCAGCACTCGGGAGGCGTGGTCGGCGGACATGTTCCTGGGTTCGGCAGTAGCGGTCATGAGGGACTCCTCGAAGTAGTTACCCCTTCGGTTATCCCATAATTTGCCGAACTCGGCAACTGATTTCGTTGTCAACAGCGTGTGAGCAACGAATTCCGTAGCGAAACTAGCGTGTGCCCCACCTGTAGGTCTGCTTGCGCAGCTTCAGGTACACCATGATCTCCGCGTGCCGCACCCCGGCCAGCGCCCGGATCCGCGTCGACACCAGCTCGAGCAGGGCTTCGTCGTCGGGGCACACCGCCTCGCACAGCACGTCGTAGCGTCCGGCGGCGATCACGACATAGTTGATCTCGTCGATGGCCGCCAGCGCGTCGGCCACCGGCTGCACCGGCCCGTCCACCGTGATCGCGATCATGGCCTGCCGGAACAGGCCCACCTGCAGCGGATCGGTCACCGCCACGATCTGGATCACGCCCGCGTCGGCCAGCTTCTGCACCCGCTGCCGCACCGCCGCCTCCGACAACCCCACGGCTTTCCCGATGGTCGCGTAGGCCCGCCGGCCATCCTCCTGCAACTGGGCGATGATCTTCTTGGAGATATCGTCGAGCACCGGTCCGCCCCGGCCAGAGTTGAGGTCGCTCACGGTGAGTCATCCTAGGCCGGGGCGGGTGGCATCGATCAGCTGTCGAAGCCGAGCCCCGTGTAGTCGAGGGTCTTCAGCCACAGATTCCTGCGCCCCTGGCGGGCGTCGGCCCGGGCCAGCGACCATCGGGTGAGCTGAATTCCCGCCGACCGCAACGGCTCCGGCGGCAGCGGCAGCGGCCGCGAGCGCACCAGCCGCAGCCGGGTGCGCTCGGTGTCCATGCCCCACAGCTGATCCAGCATCACTTCCGCGCCGAAGCGGGTCGCGCCGACGCCGAGGCCGGTGTAGCCTGCGGCGTAGACGAGGCGGCCCTTGTAGGCGGACCCGAAGAAGGCGCAGAACCGCCCGCAGGTGTCGATGATGCCGCCCCACCGATGGGTGAAGCGCAGGCCGTCGAGTTGCGGGAAGGTCTGGAAGAAGTGGCGGGCCAGGGTTTCGAAGGTGGCCTCGTTGTATTCCAGGGCGGGCGCGATGCGGCCACCGAAGTGGTAGATCGCGTCGTAGCCACCGAACAGGATGCGGTTGTCGCTGGTCAGACGGTAGTAGTGGAATCGGTACGAGGCGTCGCCGAGGCCCATGCGGTCCTTCCAGCCGATGGCGTGCAGCTGTTCGTCCGTGAGCGGTT
The DNA here is from genome assembly GCF_016741815.1 of Nocardia acididurans. Lineage (GTDB taxonomy): Bacteria > Actinomycetota > Actinomycetes > Mycobacteriales > Mycobacteriaceae > Nocardia > Nocardia acididurans. The sequence goes on along the minus strand of NZ_JAERRJ010000014.1, from coordinate 838 downwards.
CGGTCATGAGCGCGTAGTCGTAGACCGGCACCACATGGCGCGACACCTTGGGTAGCGGTCCCGCGAATGCGCTGGTGCACAACGCGACCCGGGGAGCGCGGACCTCACCGTGCGGGGTGTGCAGGTTCAGCGCGCCGCCGTGCGACTTCGAAATCCGTTGCACCGGTGTGCCTTCGTAGATGCGCACGCCGAGTTCGAGACAGGCGCGCCGCAGGCCCCAGGCCAGGCGTGCGGGGTCGAGCATCGCGACTCCGTCGCGATCCCACCACCCTCCGAGATAGGTGGGGGAGTGCACGAGGTTCTGTACGGCCGCCGCGTCCATGAGATCGCTGCGGTAGCCGAGCGAGGTCGCCGAATCATGGCTCTCCTGAAGCCATTCCAGCTCGTGCGAGGCGGTGGCGACCTCCAGTTCGCCGGTGCGCTCGAAATCGCAGTCGATGCGATAGCGGCGCACGGCGTCCTCGATGGCGTCGAGATTGGCGCGGCCCAGCCGCTCCAGATCGTCGATCTCATCGGGGAATCGGTCCACGCCGTTGGCGAGACCGTGGGTGAGGCTGGCGGCGCAGAAGCCGCCGTTGCGGCCGGAGGCGGCATGACCGCACATGGCCGATTCGATCAGGACGACGTCGGTATTCGGATCTCTTTCCTTGGCCAGCAACGCCGTCCACAGTCCGCTGTAACCGCCGCCGATCACGGCCAGATCGGCCGTGGTCGCGGTGGTCAGCGGCTCGGTGGGAGCGGGACGCTCCGGCCGGTCGGTCCAGAACGGCGTCGGCGCTGCCTCCGCGAGTGCCGACGCCCACAGTTTGCTTCCTTTGGCCTGCACGACCGATCAACT
>NZ_JAERRJ010000013.1 GCF_016741815.1 Nocardia acididurans | reverse complement strand
CGTCGCCGAAGCCGCCGTCGTCGGAGCATCCGACGCCACCACCGGTCAGGGCATCGTCGCCTTCGTGATCCTCACCGCCGACGCCGAGGACACGGGCGCAGACCTCGTGACGGAGCTCAAAGCCGAAGTGTCCCGCGAGATCTCCCCCATCGCCCGCCCGCGTGAGATCCACGTCGTCCCCGAACTTCCCAAGACCCGCTCCGGCAAGATCATGCGCCGCCTGCTGCGCGACGTGGCCGAAGGCCGCGAACTCGGCGACACCTCCACGCTCGTCGACCCCACCGTGTTCGAAGCGATCGCACGACGCTGATCGCACCCGCGGATCGGCCTGACCGCAATGAGGGGGCCAGGCCGATCCGCGGCCGACACCCGTACCGCACCCCGGACTTGTCACCGTCTCGGCGATCACGCGCGACCTCACCCGATTGCCGGTAACCCACCGGATTCACTTGTCACCGATCACGATTACAGTGCGATCAGCGGGACAGGATTTCGAATACCGGGGAGGGACCGTAGTGGCTGTGGCGCGGCAGTTGGACGAGGACGAATGGGTCGTACCGGACTCCTGGTGGGCCGACGCCGAAGGATTCCGGGGGCGCAGTCCCGCACGCACAATCGTGTTGTGCCAGGACGCGCAGGTCATTCACCGGGAGGCGTTCGAGGACGAGCGCATCGGCACAATTCTGCACGCCACCGCGGCCGCCGGGCACCGCGAGATCGCCGAGGCCGGCACCGCCCTGTGGGAAGGCGGACAGGCCACCCCGCTCGGTGCGGCCACCCTCGCACTCATCACCCAGCACGTCGGCTCCCGGTACGGGCAGCCCGTCGGTCGTCGGCGGCTGCCCGACGACCGAATCGTGGACGCCTGGATCACCGGGCACGGCCTGATGTTCGCCGTCGATTCGGTGATCCGATTGGCGGGCATGACGATTCCCTATCAAACCGACACCCACGTGCGGCCCCTCCACCCCGCTGCCTGCTACTCCAAAACATGTCGTCCGATACTGCGGAGACTGCGGGACATACTGACCGAACTGCCCGAGGACGATTATCGCGCCGTCGTCGAGCGACTCAGCGCCCAACGCAATCCGGCGGCCCGCAGTGTCCGGCTGGCGATCACGTATCTCGCTCCGGCACAGCAGGATTGGCTCGACGACGACCTGGCCGCCGGACTGCAGTTCAACCAGTCCGACCGCGACGACGCGTGGCTGGGCATGGTCGCGTCGGCGACCACCCTCGCGCAGGTGACCGCACTGTGGCACCCGGACGGCCGGATGCTCGCCTGGCCGTCATCGCGCGCCACCGTGACCGCCGTGATCGGGCCGGAGCTCGCAACGCTCGTAGCCGAAGCGCTGGACAAGACCGGCTCACGACCCGACATGCAGCGTGAGCTGGCCGATCTGCTCGCGCAGTTCCCGACCGACGAAGCCTTCGACCTGCTGCTCGATCGCATCGACCGGAAACCGGTGCGGGGTGCGCTGCAGGACGCGATCACGCGGTTCCCACGGCGGGCCCTGCGCATGCTGGCGGCGCGGTCCGCACGCTCGACGGTAGTAGCGGGCCTCCTGCGCACCCAGACGCACACGCACCCCGAGATCGCCGCCGAGCTCGGCATCGTGGCGGACGCCCCGCGCGGCACGGTCGCCTGCGACGGCATCGCCACGCCGGACGAGCTGCCGGAGTTCCTGCGTACTCCACCGTGGGAGCAGCCGAAACCCTCCGCCGACGAGATCGTGCTGCGTGGCCTCGGCACGGCGCGGCCGATCGAACTGTCGTGGCAGGCTGGAGAACAGGAGCTGTGGGCCGACACCCCCACCAATTTCCCCGAGGAGCGGCCGGACTCCCCGGCAGCGCAGGACTGGGACACGGCAATCTCGGCGGCCATCGCGAACGTGGGCAATGCGCCCTACACGCTCGTCCGGTTGTTCGCCACCGCGCCAACCGAACTCGTCGCCCCGCATCTGGATCTGCTTGAACCGGACCACTTCTGGTCCAACACCACGGGAATGATGCGACTGCTCGGCCGCTTCGGTGATCGAGTGCTGCCGCTGATCCTCGCGGCGGTGCGGCGGGATCCGGCCCAGCGAGCCGAGGTACTGGCCCCGGCGACCGGGACCGAGATCACCGCCTTCATGGCCGGACTGCTGGGCAAGCCGACGACCGCCCGCATCGCCGTGCCGTGGCTGGAACGCCATCATGCCCGCGCTGCGGCGGATCTGGTCTCCACCGCGCTCGACAAGCCCACGAGGCCACGCAAAACCGCCTGGGCAGCACTGCATCTGCTCGCGCGGCGCGGATACCGCGACAGTCTGATCGAGGCTGCCGCCGTGTACGGGGAGCAGGCGGTCGCGGCGCTGGAAATCGAGCTGATCGCCGATCCCCTGCACCACCTTCCAGCCAAGATCCCGGCGCTACCCAGCTGGCTGATCCCGGCGGCGTTGCCGCCGATCGTCCTGCGCCACAACAGAACCGCACTACCGGACAGTGTTGTCGCCACGGTGTGCACCACCCTGGCCATCGCGGAGCAGCAGGGCGGGTATCCCGGCGTCGACCTGATAGCGCAAGCCGCCGATCCGGCGTCGCTGGCCGAATTCACCTGGGCACTGCTGGAGTCCTGGCGGGTACAGGAGTATCCACCCACCGAGGGCTGGATCATGCGCGCCCTGGCGGAGTACGGTGACGACGAGACGGCGCGCAAGCTCACCCCGCTCATCCGGGCCTGGCCGGGCGAGTCCGCACACCAGCGCGCGGTGCGGGGGCTCAACGTGCTGGCCGCGATCGGCACCGATCTGGCCCTCATGCAGCTCAACGGGATTGCCGAGAAGGTCAAGTTCAACGGCATCAAAACCCTTGCGACAGAGAAGATCGCGCGGATCGCGCAGGAGCGCGGGCTGAGCACAGAACAGCTGGGCGACCGGCTCGTTCCCGATCTCGGCCTGCGGCAGGACGGGACGCTGTACCTGGATTACGGTCCGCGCGCCTTCGTCATCGGGCTGGACGAGCAGCTGCGCCCCACTATCAATGATGCCGGCGGCGCAGCGCGGAAAACTCTCCCGAAACCCGGTGCCTCCGATGATCCGGAACTCGCGCCGACCGCACACAGGGCCTTCGCCGCATTCAAGAAAGATGTGAAAGCTGTTGCGGGCATTCAGCTCCGGCGGCTCGAGGAGGCGATGGTGCTGGGCCGGCGCTGGACCGCCGCCGAGCATCGGCAGCTGTTCATCGAGCATCCGCTGATCGGCCGGCTGACCCGGCGGCTGGTGTGGGCGACCTTCGATGCCGATGGTGCGGTCACCGGATCGTTCCGGGTGGCCGAGGACGGCAGTCTGGCCGACGCGCGCGACGACGAACTCAGCTTCCCCGAGGACACGACGGTCGGGGTCGCGCACCCATTGCATCTGGGTGACACCCGCTCCGCCTGGGGTGAGATCTTCGCCGATTACGAACTGCTGCAGCCTTTCCCGCAGCTCGATCGGGAGACACACCGGCTCACCGACGCCGAAGCCGCGGCACACCGGCTGGACCGGCTCGAGCGGATCGAAGTGCCCGCAGGCAATCCCATGCGCCTGGTGGCCCGTGGCTGGGAACGCGAAGAACCGCAGGGGAACGGGGATATCGACTGCCTGTTCCGGGTCTTCGGCGACGGCCGCTCGTTCATCGTCTGCTTGGAGCCGGGGTACAGCGCCGCGATGCCACCGGACATCCGCGGCGATCATCAGGCGCTGGACCGGATCTGGCTGGGCAACACGGGTGAAGAACACCGGTATTGGCGCGATCACATCACCTACCCGCTCGGCACACTCGATCCCGTCACGGCCTCGGAGCTGCTCCGCGACCTGGAGTACGTTTTCGCATGAACAACTCCGACATCGAATATTCGGACATCGACCCGCAGGAGCACCGTTGACCACCACGACCGAGCACATGCAGCGGCCGCCCGCCGAGCTGCGGTGGGCCGATGATCTGGCGCGGCTGCGCGACAACGACACCGCGCCCACGCCGCCGGGGTGGGCGTTGAGTGTGGATGCGGCCAAGCGGTTCATCGTGGGCGACCCGAAGCTGGGGATCGCGCGCAAGTTCGTCGGGGACGCGTCGCTGGTGGATCGTGCGCTGGTGAGTCTGGCCACGACCCGGGGACTGCTGCTCACCGGCGAACCGGGCACAGCGAAATCGCTGCTGTCCGAACTGCTTTCGGCGGCCATCTCCGGTGATTCGACGCTGACCATTCAGGGCGGCGCGGCCACCACCGAGGATCAGATCCGGTACGGGTGGAACTACGCGCTGCTGGTGTCGGAGGGACCGTCGGAGCGGTCGATCGTGCCCGCGCCCATGATGCGCGGCATGCGGGACGGCAAGATCGTCCGATTCGAGGAGATCACCCGGTGTCCGCTCGAAGTGCAGGACTCGATCCTGTCGCTGCTGTCGGATCGGGTGCTGGCGGTGCCCGAACTGGGCGAGATGACCTATGCCGTCGAGGGATTCAATGTCATCGCCACCGCCAATACCCGCGACCGGGGCGTCAACGATATGAGTGCGGCGCTCAAACGCCGGTTCAACTTCGAAACAGTCTTCCCCATCAGTGATTTCGCGGCGGAACTCGCGCTGGTGGAGGCGGAGGCGGAGAATCTGCTGCGGCGATCCGGCGTTCCGCAGGCGCCGCAGCGGGATGTGCTCGAGGTCCTCGTCACCGCGTTTCGGGAACTGCGCACCGGCGCAACCGAATCCGGTGCTGCGCTGGATCGCATGTCGGCGGTCATGAGCACCGCCGAGGCGGTATCGGTGGCGCACGCCGTCGGGCTGCGCGGGTGGTATCTGCGCGGCGAATCCGGCGATGCCGCCGATATCGTGCACTGCCTGGCGGGCACCGCGTCCAAGGACGATCCGGAGGATCTGGCGCGACTGCGGCGCTACCTGGAACAGCAGGTGCCGCGGAAACCTGGACGGGCGTGGAAAGCGTTGCACGACGCCCGCTTCCAGCTGCCGGGCTGATGCCCGTGCCACCCACCGCCGCACCGGCGGATGCGGCGACATCGCACCTCCCCATCGAGCTGGGCGCGGCGCGGATCACCTTCATCGGCGTGCGCCACCACAGCCCGGCCTGCGCCAGCCTGGTCCGGGACACGATTCGCGCGCTGCGGCCCGCGCACGTCCTCATCGAGGGCCCCGCCGATATGAACGACCGCCTCGGCGAACTGCTGCTCGGGCACGACCTGCCCATCGCCGTATTCACCAGTTATCGGGATACGACGGCACGGCACATGTCCTGGGCGCCGTTCTGCGACTACTCCCCCGAGTGGGTCGGGCTCACCGAAGGTCGCGCGGTGGGGGCGGCAGTGCGATTCATCGACCTGCCCGCCTGGCATACCGCCTTCCACGGGGCCGAGAACCGGTACGCCGATACCGAACGCCGATACGATCGCGCCGTCGCCCGGCTCTGCCGGGAATTCGCCGTCGACAATGTGGACGCACTCTGGGACCACCTGTTCGAACTGAGCGACACCGCCACCCTCCCACTGCGCCTGGCCACCTATTTCGACCTGGTGCGCGGGGACGACGACGCCGACACCCGCGATCTGATCCGCGAGGAGTACATGGCGCGCTGGGTGCACGCGGCGGTCACGGATATCACGGGCGGGGCCGAGCGGGACGCTGCCTCGACGGTCACGGATGCCGCGTCCCCGGTGCACATTGTCGTCGTGACCGGCGGCTTCCACCGGCCGGCGCTGATTCGTCGACTCCGCGACGACATCGCCCACGGCAGGCTCGGCACGAAGTCCAAGGCGGGCGCGCAGCCGTCGGCCGCGACAATCGGTGCGGTCGACAGCGGGCGGGACGGCATGGGTCCAGCCGCCGGTCACGGAATCGGCGATCCCACGGCCCACTGGCCGGAGGTGCCGGTTGTCCCGGAGGACGGGAGCGGCGGAAGTTACCTGGTGCCGTTCAGTTTCCGGCGGCTCGACGCCTTCGGAGGCTATCAATCCGGAATGCCTTCTCCCGCCTACTATCAGCGGCTCTGGGAGCACGGGCCGGACGCGGCCGCGGAGGAGATCACCCGGTCCGTGGTGCGGCGGCTGCGCATGCGGGGGCAGGCGGTGTCCACAGCTTCGCTCATCGGGGCGCGCACGCTGACCGTCGGGCTGAGCCGGTTGCGTGGGCATGAATCGCCGTCGCGCACCGATGTTCTCGACGGGCTGGCGGGCACGCTCATCACCGAGGCGCTGGACCGTCCGCTGCCCTGGACCGGGCGCGGGCAACTGCCGACCGGCACCGATCCGGTGGTGGTCGAGATGGTGGCGGCGCTGTCCGGGGACACGGTCGGGCGGTTGCACGAGGCGACACCGCATCCGCCGCTGGTGCGCGAGACCTCGAACGAACTGGCGCGGTGCGGGATTCCGGAGGAGGGCCGCTTCCACCTCGATCTGGGCAGCACCGAGGGACTGGATGCCGGCCGGGTTCTGCATCGGTTGCGGGTCATCGGGATTCCCGGATTCGCGCGGATCTCGGGTCCAGCGGTGGGACGGCCACCGGTGTCGGACGAGGAATGGAAGATCACGCCGTCCGATAATCGGCTGCCCGCGCTGATCGAGGCCGGATCGCTCGGCGCGACCTGCGCGGAGGCGGCCGCGACCCGGCTCGATGAGCGATTCGCCGCGGCGGGAAGCGATTCCGGCGGCCTGGCGGATGTGCTGTTCGACGCCACCCTGTGCGGGCTGTCGGAGTTGTCGGAGCGCATTGTCGACAGTGTGCGGGTGCTCGTCGAATCGGCTTCGGAGCCAACGGGACTCGGACGACTGCTTGCCGTCACCCTCGGATTGTGGCGGCACGACCGACTGTTCGGGACGGCCCAGTCCCCGACCCTGGCCACGCTCGTCGACGCGGCCGTGCGGCGACTGCTGTGGCTGGTGGAGGGCGTGCGCGGCGGCCCGGCGCCCGCCGATGACGGCCTGCTGCACGCGCTCGTCGCCATCCGCGACGCGGCCCTGCACGCCGACGCCGTGCTGACCGTCGAAAGAGCCGATGTGGCAGGCGTTTTCAGCCGCTGCACAGCGCCGGACCGGCCACCCGCCCTGCGGGGTGCGGCGGTGGGAGCCGTATCGATCCTCAGCCCGGAACGCACCGTCGACATCGTGCGATCCGTCCGGCTCGCGGGCACGCCCGAGCTCCTCGGAGATTTCCTGGCCGGTCTGTTCGCCCTCGCGCGGGAAGAGCTGCTCGAACCCGCCACCCGTGCCATCACCCCGAACGGCGAGAACCCGAGCGGCACCGGGTCCGGCGACCTGAAGAGCATCGGCCGGGCCGCCGGCGGCATGAGCGGTGCGGCACCCGCGGCGCAGGTCGCAACGGACTCCGGCGACACGGATTTACCGCCGCCCGCGCTACTGGCTGTGCTCGACGAGCTGGTCGGAGGGTTCGGCCGCGACGAATTCCTCGCGGCTCTGCCCGCGCTGCGGCTGGCGTTCGCCTGGTTCCCGCCGCGTGAACGGGCGCGCATCGCCTCCCGGCTGCTCGAGATGCGCGGCCTCGTCACCTCCGCGACGGCGCTGCTGCGACTCGATGTCGATGCGGGGGTGCTCGCCCGTGCGCAGGGGGTGGAATTGCGGGTCGATCGGCTGCTGGCCCAGCACGGCCTGCTGGACGCGACAACCGGTGAAGGTGGCCATGACTGAGCTCGATCCGACTCTGGAACGCTGGCGGCTCATACTCGGCGCGGCCGGGGAGGGCGTGACCTGCGGTGCGGCACTGAGCGATCAGGGGGCCGGGCGCGACGCTGCGCTGGACTGGCTCTACGAACGCGACGGCGACTACGATCGGCGCGATATCCGCCGCACTGGGGGGCTGGGGCCGTCGGTGGTGCAGGCCGTGGACTGGCTCGACGAGATCCACCGGCTGTTCCCGAAGGCCACCATCGAGCGGCTCGAGCGGGATGCGGTGCAGCGGTTCGGATTACAGGAGATCCTCACCGATCCCGGCGTGCTCGAGCGGATGGAGCCCAATGCCGAACTGCTCGGCGCGGTTCTGCGCACCAAACACCTGATGAATCCGGAAGTGCTGCGCATGGCGCGCCGCATTGTCGAGCAGGTCGTGCGTGAGCTCATGGAGCGGCTGGCGCAGGAGATCCGCGCCAGTTTCACCGGCACCCGCTCCCGGCGGCCGAGCCGCATTCCGCGCGCCGCCGACTTCGACTTCCCGAAGACGGTGCGCGCCAACCTGTCCCACTACCGTCCAGAGGAGCGCAAGCTCTACGTCGAGACCGCGCATTTCCGTGGCCGGACTCGCCGTCACGTGGACAACTGGCAGGTCATCCTGCTTGTCGACCAGTCCGGGTCGATGGCGAGCTCGGTCATCCACTCCGCGGTCACCGCCGCGTGCCTGTGGAATCTGCCCGGCATCAAAACCCATCTGATCGCCTTCGACACCGAAGTCGTCGATCTCACCCACGATGTCGACGACCCCGTCGAACTGCTCATGCGCGTCCAGCTCGGCGGCGGCACCGATATCGGCCGCGCCTTCGCCTATGCGGCCCAGCTAGTCGAAAACCCCCGGCGCACCATCATCGCCTGCATCAGCGACTTCTACGAGGGCGGCAGCGAACACTGGCTGGTCCGCACAGCCGCCGCCCTCGTCGCCCAGGGCACCACCGTGCTCGGCCTGGCCGCCCTCGACGAACAGGCCGACCCCGCCTTCGACCGCGCCATGGGGCAGCGCCTCGCCGATGTCGGCGTCCACATCGGCGCCATGACCCCCGGCGAGCTGGCGAACTTCATCGCCTCCACGATCGGATGACCATGCGCCCCGACCTCCTCGCCCTCACCGACGACTCCCTCATCGCCCTGGCCAACCGGGGCATCTTCAAGCGCGCCGTCAAGGAGAACGCCACCACCCCGCCTGCCGTCACCGAATCCCAGGACGGCACAGTGGAAGTCACCTTCTCCGACGGTATCCGCACCACGTTGCCGCCGGGCACCACCCTCGAAGCCTCCCCGTGCACCTGCGCGGCGAACACGGTGTGCCGCCACCGAGTGATGGCGGTCCTGGCCTACCGTGCGTCTGCTGAAACAGGCTCCGACGCAAGCGAACCGGACGCACCGCCAACCGAGCCCGCACGCGGCGAGGCGGCGACCGTTCCCGCCGATGCGATCAGCGGCGACAAGGCGAAGCCCCGCACAGATGACGCAAGCACGTCCCCACCGGACCCCGCTGGGACAGGCGAGCGCGGCGGGTCCGCTTCGCGCGAGTGGTCTCCTGCGGAGTTCACCGACGAGCATTTGCGCGAACTGCTCGGCGCACGCGCCTTCACTGCCGCGCGACGAGCGCACCGCGCCGGTTATCGCGCGAAGGTGCACCGCCCGACCGTTGCCGATCCGGTGCCGTCGGTCGAATTGTCGGCGGTGACAGTGCGTTTCCTGGTGCCGAACGAGATCGGATACGCCCGCGCCGACGCCGCGCGTGGCAGTCGCACCGATGCCATCGCTTTGGCGGTGTGGGCATATCGCGTCGCGGACGAACTCGATGCCACCGCCGAATCACTGGAGGTGACCGTCGGGGCATCCGCCGACGGTTCCGCCGCCGTGGCCGCCACCGCGACGGTGCTCCCGCCGCTGGCCGATCTGCTGAACGACGGTGTCGCGCACGCCGGTCCGGATCTCGCGGGCGTGTTCACCGCAGCCGGGCGGGCACTCGACAGCGCGGGTGCGCGCTGGCCGTACGACGCGCTCGGCGACCTCCTCGATCAACTCGCCGCCTACCGGGACCGCAGCGCCCGGCACGATCCGCTGCGCACCGCCGCCCTCATGGCGGAACTCGTCGCCCGCGGGCGTGCCAGCGCGCGGGACTGGGTTCCGGTGCTCGGCACCGAGGAATCCGCGCAGACGCCGCTGCGGCATCTGCGGTTGACCGGGCTGGGCGCGAACGTGACCGGCGACAGCGAATCACGCAGTGTCGAAGTGTATTTCGCACATCCGGAAGCGCGGATCGTCTTGACGCTGCATCACACCGTGACCGTTGCCGACGGTGCGGAACCCCCGTCTGCGACCGCACTGGCCGCCCGCCGGACCGGATCGGCCCGCTACAGCGACCTGGCTGCCGGAAACGTGGTCACCGAATCCGCGGTGCGGTCGGCGAATCGCACTGTGCGCCTGGCCAACAGCCGGGTGGCGCGCACCTCGGTCCTCCCGTCCTCCGGGGACTGGTCCAAGCTGCCGCCCGAACTCCTCGTGACCGACCTCGACGCGGAGGCCACCCGCCTGGCCGCCCTGCCCCCGTCGCTGATCCGCCCCCGCGTACGCGGCGAATCCATTCGCGCCGTGGCGGTTTCCGAAATCACCGACATCCATTACCTCCCAGGCGAACAGCGTCTCGAGGCCATCCTGCACGCCCCCACCGGCTCCGCCCTGATCACCTACACCCACTCCAGCGCCACCCCCGGCGCCCTGGACGCACTGGCCCACACCCTCTCCGGCGAGGCCGGGCCCGTCCACTATTTGGCGGGTTCCCTCGAACGCCAACACGGCCGCCTGACCCTCACTCCCACCGCGGTGGTCACCGACTCGAAGGTCCACGTCCCCGCTTTCGCCGCCACCGACCATCAACTCCAGCCCGGAACCGCACTCCCCCACCAGGATCCACTGGCAGCCACGCTCGCCTCCGCGCTCTCCCTCACCGCCGAGGTCCCCCACCGAGGCCGCCGCCACCTCCCCCCGACCTGGTATGACCGCGCCGCCGAAACCTCCACCGCACTCCGACGTGTCGGCCTGCGCGCCGCCGGAGAATCTCTCACCGCCCTGCACCGACAGCTGGTCACTGCCAACGATTCCGCCGCACTCGCGCTGTGGGCGGATGCGCACCTCCGCCTATTGATCACGACTGAACAGCTCTAATCCTGAACCCACCAACCGGTCTCGCCATTTCCAACATTAATTCTGCTATTCGACAACAGAATTCATGCCACGTATGTAATTTCGCACCATGCCTTCTCCGCTGCACGAGGTGTTGCTGGAGCTCTTCGCGAATCGGCCCGACCTCGCTCCCCGGTAGTGGTCCTCTCCGCAGCGAGTCAGCCGGTCCTGGGTGTCGTCGTCGAGGTCCAACTTCGACCCGATGTCGACAAGATATGGAGCTGGCCGGTCTACCTCACCACCTTGCGCGCACGTCTGCGCTGCCCCACCGTTCTGCTGGTGTCGACACCCGACGCACGAACAACGAAGTGGCGCGATCACGCATCGATGACTGCTCCGACCTCGACCAACTCGACGTGTGGACCCGGCGGGCTGCCACCGCGCACACAATCGACGAGTTGTTCGGGTGACGGCGGGCCGGTGACCGATCAACCGAACAGCAGGTACCGCACCGAGATATTCCGGATCCTCGAGGCAGAAGGGCGTGCCGGCCTCAGCCCGGAACAGCGAAAAGTCTTCAGCGAAATGGTTTCGACATTCGCCGACGACGCGCTGGCACAGTGGGCCGCTCTGCGGCGTGCGGAAGAAGTGGCGAAGAAGTCCGGGGCGGCGGACGTCGCGCCTCGGCCCGGCAGCGTCGGTTCCGGCGCGCGGGTGGGACACAATCGACTCATGCGGATTTCGGTGGCGGCGGATGAAATCACGGGCGTTGCGAATGTGGTGGTCGAAGAGCTGCGGGAACGCGGCCATGAGGTAGTCGTACACGGCGCCCTGCAGGCGGAGGAGCGAGACGACTGGGCGTGGGCCAGTGAGGCTGCCGCGCGGGATGTGGCCGAGGGGCGGGCGGATCAGGCTGTCGTGTGCTGTTGGACGGGGACGGGGGCCTCGATCGCGGCCAATAAGGTGGCGGGGGTGCGGGCGGCGTTGTGCGTGGACGCGTATTCCGCTGAGGGGGCGCGGAAGTGGAATGACGCCAATGTGCTGGCGTTGAGTTTGCGGCTGACCTCGCGGGCGCAGTTAGGCGAGATATTGGATGCGTGGTTCGCCGGGGCCGCCAGTACCGACCCCGGCGATCGCGCGAATATCGCGCATGTGGATGAGATCGCGTGAGTTACTGCTCGGCGAGAGTCGCGTATTCCGTGCGGAGTTCGCGTTTGAGGATTTTGCCGCTCGGGTTCTTGGGGAGCGCTACGGCGAAGGCGATGTATTTGGGGACCTTGTATCCGGCCAGGTGCTGTTTGCAGTGGGCAACAATGGATTCCACGGCCGGTGCCGTACCGGCGCGGGGAACGACGACGGCTGCGACGGCTTCGATCCAGTGCGGGTGCGGGATGCCCACCACAGCGGCTTCGGAGATCTCGGGGTGTCGGTAGAGGATTTCCTCGACCTCGCGGCTGGCCACGTTCTCGCCGCCGGTTTTGATCATGTCCTTCTTGCGGTCGACGATGGTGAGGTAGCCGTCGGCGTCCAGGACGCCGAGGTCGCCGCTGTGGAACCAGCCTTCGCGGAAGGCTTCCGCGGTTTTCTCCGGGTCGTTCCAGTAGCCGAGCATGGCCTGCGGGGAGCGGTGCACGATTTCGCCGACCGTGCCGGGGGGCACCGGCACGCCCTCGTCGTCGACCACGCGGGTTTCGACATTGAGGGCCGGGCGACCCGCGGAGCCGGGTTTGGTGAGCTGGTCTTCGGGGCGAGAACCGTTGCCAGTGGGGCCAATTCGGTCTGGCCGTAGAAGTTGGTGAGGGCTACGCCGGGGAGGCGGGCGGAGAGTTCGTGCAGGACTTCGACGGGCATGATGCTCGCGCCGTAGTAGCCCTTGCGCAGGGAGGACAGGTCGTAGGAGTCGAAGTCGGGGTGGCGGAGCAGGGAGACCCAGACCGTGGGCGGGCAGAAAAGCTTTGTGGCGCGCTCGGTTTCGATGGTGCGCAACAGGGTGGCCGGGTCGGGGGTGGGGAGCAGGATGCTGGTGGCGCCGAGGTAGAGGTCGGGGGTGAGGAAACAGTGCAGTTGAGCGCAGTGGTAGAGCGGGAGGGCGTGCACTTCGATGTCGTCGGCGGTCATGCGGCCGTCGACGATGGTGCTCACGTACTGGGCGATCAGGGCGCTGCTGGACAGGACCGCGCCCTTGGGGCGCGATTCGGTGCCGGAGGTGTACATGATCTGGATGGGGTCGTCGCCGCCCACCGGGACGCCGGGTGCGGTGGCATCGGCGTGGGTTTCCCAGGCCGACACGTCCTCCCAGCCTGTGGTGATCGGCAGGCCGTTCAGGCCGATCCAGCCCAGTACGCGGAAGTCGTTGGCGTTCAGCTGTTTCAGCGCCGCTTCGACTTCGGCGGTGAGCGCGTCCTCGGCGATCAGGCCGCTGGCACCGGAATGGCGCAGGATATAGGCGACCTCGTCGGCGGTGAGCGTGAAGTTGATGGGCACGGAGATGGCGCCCAGCCGCGCGAGCGCGAAGTACGCCAGCACGAATTCCCGGCAGTTGTGGGTGTAGAGCGCGATCCGATCGCCCTGTGCCACACCGCGATCGGCGAGACTGTGCGCCACCCGGTTGACCGCCGCGTCCAGTTCGGCGAAGGATTCGCGCCGCTCCCGCCAGACCAGCGCCGTCTTGGACGGGGTCCGCGCGGCGCTGCGCCGCAACAGATCTCCGAGGGATTGGCTGCGAGCGCCGGCGACGATGCCTGGAGTATCCATGCCCTCAACATCTACCGCACGGATGTGGCGCGCGTCATACAGTCCCGGTGAGCAAGACCAGTTCCCGCCGCCACGCAGCGCATTTGGCGGCGTAGTAGGGCAGGTGATCGGCGGTGAAGACCGGCACCGACCAATCCTGCTCCAGTGCTTCGGCTTTCCACGTGTAGGTCCACGCGTACACCTCGCACTCCCCCGCGTGCGCCGAGACGGGAGTCAGGTCGTATTCATCGTCCTCGAAGGCGTCGAGTACCTGCCACTCCCCGGCGGTGAGCCCGCGCAGCAGAAACCCGTGCGTGACAGCGCCGGTCGCGGTGACCAGTCCCGGGTACACCCGGTCGGGCAGCGCCGCGGCCCGCCGCCCGGACACCTGTGCGGGTTCGAGTTCCGGTGTGCGGCCGATCAATTCGTTCAGCACCTCGGGATACTGCAGGGTTCCGTACACGAACAGCGGATCACCCGCCGCGGGCAGCAGCCGCCGCCTCCCCCACCGCCGTGCCGCGCTCACAACCCCGCCGCCCGCGCGAACACCACCGCGTCATGGGAATTGATGATTGTCACCTGATGTCCGTGCAGCCGCTGCAGTTCGCGCAACCGCTTCTGGTTCTCCCGGTACGCCTCGCCCAGCACCGATCCGGTCTCGTACATCTTCCAGAAGAACGGCGTCACAGGGGTTTCCGGATGAATCGAACTCTCCAC
Organism: Nocardia acididurans; assembly: GCF_016741815.1. Classification (GTDB taxonomy): domain Bacteria; phylum Actinomycetota; class Actinomycetes; order Mycobacteriales; family Mycobacteriaceae; genus Nocardia; species Nocardia acididurans. Next base: position 288,810 of record NZ_JAERRJ010000013.1, on the reverse strand, counting down.
GAAATACGAGTCTCCGGCGTGTAGTAGCCAGCCCGCGCCGGTATCGATCGCGACCCCGGCGTGCCCGCGGGTGTGTCCGGCCAACGGCACCACCAGGATCTCCGGGGGCAGGCCCTCGAGCCCGCGCACCGCGCGGAAGCCGAACCAGTCCTCGCCGCCCTCGACCTCGTTCACCATCCACTTCGGCCCGTGCGACCAGTTCGCGGCGCGGTAGCGCAGCTTCTCGGAGAAGGTGGGCGTCGCGGTGGCGGCCCGGAACTCCGGCCCGTGCACATGCACCGTGGCCTCCGGGAAATCCGAGAGTCCGCCGCAGTGGTCCACATCCAGATGCGTGAGGATGATGTGCCGGACATCGCGCGGATCGTGGCCCAGCGCCTGGATCTGCCGGATCGCGGTCTCGGATTCGGCCAGCTTCGCGCCGAGCGTGAATCGCGTAGGGCCCAGCATCTTCCCAGGATTGCGGACCGTCTCCACCCCGAATCCGGTGTCGACGAGCACGAGTTCGTTCTGGGTTTCGATCAGCAGGCAGTGATCGACCAGGCCCCGCATGGTTCCGCAATTCAGGTGATGAATCCGCACCGGCCCGAGGGTTCCAGAGCGGACGGTATGCCGCAACCGAGCCCGGTCACACCGGCCGCAGCGCGCGGATGATCCCCGCGAGGTGTTCGTAGTCCTCGGTGCGCGCGGTGGAGGCGCGGAAGGCCAGCCCGAGCGTGCGCCCCGGCGCGGGCGCGGCGAAGCGGGCGATATCCAGTGTGCCGCGCGAGGTTTCGGAGGCCACCGCCATCTCGGGGATGAGCGTCACGCCGAGATCGCCTGCCACGCACTGCACCACCGTGGCCAGTGATGCCGCACGGGTGTCCCCGACCGTGCCGGGGTGCGCGTCGTTCGAACGGCACAGATCCAGCGTCTGATCGCGCAGGCAGTGCCCCTCGTCGAGGAGCAGCAGCGGGAGACTGTCGAGGTCGCGGGCGGACAGGTCCCTGCGCCCGGCGAATTCGTGCCCGCGCGGCACCACCAGCACGAATTCCTCGGTGTACAGGGGAATCTCGACCAGACCGGAGGCATCGGTGGGCAGCGCCAGCAGCGCCACGTCCAGCACGCCCGACCGCAGCCCGTCCAGCAGCCGCGTCGTCTGATCCTCGATCACATGTGGCACCAAACTCGGCAGTTCCCGGCGTAATTCGGGCAACAGCGCGGGCAGCACATACGGGGCTACCGTCGGGATGATGCCCATGCGCAGCGTGCCACCGAGTCCGGAACCCGCCGCCGAGGCGACGAATCGATCCGCCGCCTCGAGCGTCGCCATGGCCTGGGGCAGCAGCCGTTTACCGGCGGGCGTGACCAGCACCCGCCGCGTACTGCGTTCGATCAGCTGCAGCCCGAGCCCGTTTTCCAGTGATGCCAGAGCCTGCGATAACGTGGGCTGGCTCACGCTCAACCGCGCTGCGGCCGTTCCGAAATGGCGATATTCCGCGATCGCCACGAACGCACGCAGCTGCGACAGGGTTGGCTGATAAGTTTGATCAGTCACGCCTATCAGTATAGTGCGACCGATCACCTTTACCTTTTATCGAGGTTTGGGCAAGATCGTTCGCGAGAGTCACGACACGATCGAATCGACTACGAAAGAGGAGCAAGCATGCCCCTGCTGACCATCGGCGACCAGTTCCCCGCCTACAACCTCAAGGCTGTTATCGGCGGTGACCTTTCGCAGGTGAACGCGCAGCAGCCCGACGACTACTTCACCCAGATCTCGAGCGACGACTACGCCGGCAAGTGGCGCATCGTCTTCTTCTGGCCGAAGGACTTCACCTTCGTGTGCCCGACCGAGATCGCCGCCTTCGGCAAGCTGAACGAGGAGTTCGCCGATCGTGACGCGCAGGTGCTGGGTGCGTCTGTCGACAACGAGTTCGTGCACTTCCAGTGGCGTGCCCAGCACGAGGATCTGAAGACCCTCCCCTTCCCCATGCTGAGCGATCTGAAGCGTGAATTGGCCGCTGCCACCGGCGTTCTCAACGCCGACGGCGTCGCCGACCGCGCCACCTTCATCATCGACCCGAACAACGAGATCCAGTTCGTGTCCGTGACCGCCGGTTCCGTCGGCCGCAATGTCGACGAGGTGCTGCGGGTGCTCGACGCCCTGCAGTCCGACGAGCTGTGCGCCTGCAACTGGAAGAAGGGCGACCCGACCATCAACGCCGGCGAACTGCTGTCGGCCTCGGTCTGAGTCGCTTTCTAGAAGGAGCTGTTTCGCTTTGTCTGTCGAGAACCTGAAGAACTCCCTGCCGGAGTACGCCAAGGATCTGAAGCTCAACCTGTCCTCGATCGCGCGCACCACCGTGCTGAACGAGCAGCAGCTGTGGGGCACCCTGCTGGCCTCGGCTGCCGCCACCCGGTCGGCCACCACGCTGCGCGAGATCGCCGAGGAAGCGGCCGATGTGCTGTCGGCCGAGGCGTACAACGCCGCCCTGGGCGCCGCCTCGATCATGGGCATGAACAATGTGTTCTACCGTGGCAAGGCGTTCCTCGAGGGTAAGTACGACGACCTGCGCGCCGGTCTGCGCATGCAGATCATCGGCAACCCGGGCGTGGACAAGGCCGATTTCGAGCTGTGGTCGTTCGCGGTCTCCTCGATCAACGGCTGCCAGCACTGCCTGGAGGCGCACGAGAACACGCTGCGCGAGGCGGGCGTGTCGCGCGAGGTGATCTTCGAATCGCTGCGGGCCGCCGCGATCGTGGCCGGTGTCGGCCAGGCCGTGGCGTCCACCGAGGCGCTGGCCACCGCGTCGGTCTGATCCGCGGGGTCTTTCCCTCCGACAGCTGAAAGGGCTGTGTACCCGACCGGTACACAGCCCTTTCGGCGTTCCGGTGAACACTCGCTCCAGATTTGCCACCAGATAGCTGCAATCGGGTCACCGGTCTGCAACGTTCATCGGGAGGATTCGGATCGAGCCATAGACTGCGCGGCATGCCCCCGCGATCCCGGACCACCGGCCGGCGCCGCCGGCGCAAGTTCTTCGCCACCGCCGTCGTGCTCGCGGCGGCTGCCGCGGCCGGGTCGGCCCTCTGGCTCAACCGGCAGGACGCCGACACCGCGGCAGCGCCCACCTCCGACTCGACCGGGACGGTCGTACCGGACGCGGTGGGGGCGCGAGGCGAGCTGGATCGGCTGCGCGTCGCCTGGAATCGCAACTGGGAATCCTACGACCGCAATGCCTTCGGGTCGGGCTGGTCGGGCCACGGCGGCGAGCCCGTACTGTCCGGCGGATGCACCGCGCGGGAGACGGTCATGAAGCGTGATCTCACGGAAGTGCGTCTGGCAGACAGTAATTCGTGCATGGTGTTGTCCGGGGTGCTGCACGATCCCTACACCGGGGCGCGGCTGCCCTACAACCGGTTCCACGCCTCCGGCATCGAACTCGATCATGTGGTCGCACTCGGTGACGCGTGGCGGTCCGGGGCCTCGGAATGGGACGCCGGGCGGCGCGAGCAGTTCGCCAACGATGTGGGGAACCTGCTGGCCGTGGAGAAGCAGGCAAATCAGGACAAGGGCTCGAAAACCCCGGATCAGTGGAAGCCTCACGAATCGTACTGGTGTGATTACGCCCGCCGCTGGATAGCGGTGAAAGCGCGCTGGGATCTGACCGTCCAGCCCACCGAAAAGACCGCTCTGACCGACATGCTGGACCGATGCACCCCTCCCGCCGCGCGGTAACCATCGGTAAGCTCGGCGTTCATGGGTACTCCCGAAAGCGATAGCACTCAGCTCGAAGTCGTACGCGTGTTCACCGATACGGCGGGCCGGTTCGGCAATCCGCTGGGCATCGCCCGCGCCGCCGACGTCACCGGCGTCGACCATCAGGCCCTCGCCGCCCGCGCCGGATACAGCGAAACCGTGGTGGTCGAGGAACCCGCCGCCGACCGCGCCACCGTGCGCATCTACACCCCCGCCGTGGAACTCCCCTTCGCCGGACACCCCACCGTCGGCACCGCCTGGTGGCTGGCCATGCTCGGCAAGCCCGTCGCGGTGCTCGACGTCCCCGCCGGCCCGGTCGAGGTGTCACCACTGACCGACGGCGTCACCTGGATCCGCGCCCGCTACGAATGGGCCCCCAAATTCGAGTTCCACGAATTCTCCGACCTGGCGGAGCTTGCCACCCTGGACCCGGCCGACTTCCCCGAGGGCCAGCACTACGCCTGGGGCTGGAACGACGAGGCGCGCGGCACCGTCCGCACTCGAATGTTCGCCCCCGCCATGGGAATCGCCGAGGACGAGGCTACCGGCGCGGCGGCCATCGCACTCACCGCCCAGTTGCAGCGCGGGGTCTACATCACCCAGGGCCAGGGCTCCCAGCTCTACACCGAATGGGATTCCGACGGCTGGGTGCGATTGGGCGGGCGGGTAATCGCAGACCATCCGGTCGTCATCTGATCCTCCGGTCTGTGTTCGAAAACCCTTCCCCACCTCGCTGATTCGAGGACGGCGCGGTGGCCGGGCGGGTGGCGGCAGCCGAAATTCGATTGCGGTTTCTTGTCGGTGGGCGATGAGATGGTGGACACCGCGACGTCAACACAGGCAGTTGCCGCATCCCGATCGGAAGGAAATCTGCCGTGTCCACCACCATCGGACCCATGCCGTCCGACGCGCTGGATGAGCGCGCCGGCAAACGGGAATGGATCGGGCTGGGCGTACTCACGCTCGCATGCCTGGTGTACGCCATGGATCTCACGGTGCTGCATCTGGCCGTACCGCAGATCAGTGCGCAGCTGCAGCCAACCAGCTCACAGCTGCTGTGGATCATCGATGTCTACGGGTTCCTGGTGGCCGGGCTGCTGATCACCATGGGCACACTCGGGGATCGGATCGGGCGACGCAAACTGCTCATGTACGGCGCCGTGCTGTTCGGCGTGGTGTCGGTGCTGGCGGCCTTCGCGCCCACCGCCGAGACCCTGATTCTGTGCCGCGCGCTGCTCGGCATCGCGGGTGCCACCATCGCGCCCTCCACCCTGTCGTTGATCTTCAACATGTTTCGCGACGCGCGGCAGCGGTCACTGGCCGTCGGTGCGTGGGTGACGGCGTTCTCGGCGGGTGGCGTGATCGGGCCGGTGCTGGGCGGATTGATGCTCGAACACTTCTGGTGGGGGTCGGTGTTCCTGCTGGCCGTGCCGGTGATGGTGCTCCTGCTGGTGCTCGGGCCGCGTGTACTGCCGGAGTTCCGCGACGAGGAGGCCGGGCGGCTCGATCTGATCAGCGCGGCGTTGAGTGTGGTCGCCATGATCTCGCTGGTACTCGCCATGAAGAACTTCGCCCAGGATGGTGCGGGAATCGTGCCGCTGGTGGCGCTGACCGTCGGTCTCGCGGCGGGTGCGCTGTTCGTGCGACGGCAGCTGAACCGGCCCGATCCGATGCTGGATCTGCGCCTGTTCCGCTTCGGTACGTTCCGAACGGCGTTGGCCATCAATATGATCGGCATCTTCGTGGCGTTCGGGTATTTCCTGTTCGTGGCGCAATACTTCCAGCTGGTGCTCGGAATGTCGCCGCTGAAGGCCGGATTGGTGATGGCGCCGTCGAGCCTCGGATTCATCATCGGCTCGCAGGCCGCGCCGCACATCGTGCGGTTCGTGCGGCCTGCCTACCTGATCGGGGCCGCCATGGCCCTGGCCGCGATCGGTCTGGCCATGCTGACGCAGGTGCCGGTGGACGGTCATCCGCTGCCGGTGGTGATCGCGTCCTCGCTCATCGCGCTGGGCCTCGCACCGGTGTTCGGCATCACCACCGAACTCATCGTCGGCTCGGCCCCGCCGGAACAGGCCGGAGCCGCCTCGGGTTTGTCCGAGACCGCCGCGGAACTCGGTGGGGCACTGGGTATCTCGGTCCTGGGCAGTATCAGCATCGCCATCTATCGCGGCGGGCTGGATGACACACTGCCGCACGGAATTCCGGGCGCGGAAGCCGTACGCGACACCCTCGGCGCGGCGGTCGAGGTCGCGGCGACCCTACCCGGACCGCTGGGCGAGGCCGTCCTCCAGGCCGCGCGCGAATCCTTCGTCCAGGGCATGCATCTGATCGTCGGCATCGCGGCGGTCGCGGCGCTGGCGGTGTCCGCGCTGGCAGTCGCGAAGCTACGCCACCTCCCCGCCGGAGAGATCTCCAGCGGGGACGGCCAGCACTGACGGGTGCGGGTTCGGGCTAACCCAGGGCTGCGGCGAAACCGGCGGCCATATCGGCGACCTGCGCCTCGGTGATGACGAAGGTGGGCGAGATCTGCAGCGCGCCCTGACCGGCGGCGCGGGTCGAGACGCCGTGCTGCCGCAGGGTTTTCACCATGGCGAGGGCCTCGGCGGGGTCGGCGAGCTGGACGGCGGTGACCGCGCCCAGGCCGCTGCGGACCTCGGCCACCCGGGGGTGCTCCGCCAGCGGCGAGAAGTGCTCGTGCAGCAGGGATTCCAGGTTCTTGCTGGCGTCGAGCAGATTCTCACGCTCGATGATGTCGAGGTTGGCCATGGCAGCCGCGGCGGAGGCGGCGTGGCCGCCGTAGGTGTAGCCGTGGCGGAACCAGACGCCGCCCGCGAAGAACGGCTCGGCGACGCGCGGGGCGATGAACACCGCGCCCATGGGCAGGTAGCCGGAGGTCAAGCCCTTGGCGGTGGTCATGATGTCGGGTTCCAGATCGAACCGCGAAGAGGCGAACCAGGATCCGCCGATGCGGCCGAAGCCGGTCACCACCTCGTCGGCCACGAACAGGATGTCGTTCTCGCGGCAGATGCGGCGCACCTCGGTGAGGTAGCCCTGCGGCGGCAGGTAGACGCCGCCCGCGCCGATGATCGGCTCGGCGAAGAACGCGGCGATGCGGTCCGCGCCGAGCTCGGCGATGAGCGCGGACAGCGAGGCGGCGTCGTCCCAGGCGACGGTGCGCGCATCGGTCATGAGCTCGCCGCAGCCCTCACGGTTCACCGGGATGCCCGCGAGCGCGGTACCCGCGACGTGCATGCCGTGATAGGCCTTCTGGCGGCCGACGATGATGTTCTTCTCGGGCTTGCCCTGCTCGTGCCAGTAGCGCCGGGCCAGCTTGGCCGCGGTGTCGATACCGTCGGAGCCGCCCGAGGTGAAGAAAATCTTGCTGCCGGGCACCGGCGCGATACCGGACAGCCGCTCGGCCAGCTCCCGCAGCACCGGGGAGGCCAGGTCACCGAAGTTGGAGTAGTGCGCGATCTCCCCCAGCTGCTTCGACACGGCATCGGCGATCTCCCGCCGCCCGTGCCCCACATTCGTGAACCACAGCCCGGCGGTCGCGTCCAGGTAGCGAGTCCCCTGCTCATCCCAGATATAGGCGCCCTCACCGCGCGCCACCACGAACGCCCCGTCCTTCTCGACCGCACCCATATCGGCGAAGCCATGCCACAGCGAACCCATCGAACACCTCCGTCACACCGACACCGAGCCACCCACCCGGGTAGCCGACCGACTCCTCACCATCACACCATCACGCTCGTGAGCAGCGCGAACTACCCCCGGTGATCAGCCCATCGCCGCGGCGATCAGCATGTACGCCGTCCCCAGGTCCATCACCACATGCGGCAGCACGGCAACCGGCCCGCCGACCCCGATCGGATGCGGAAAGATATGGCGCAGAGCCGATCTCGACGATGGCACCGCCATCGCCAGCGCATCCGCCAGAAACAGCGCCGCCAAGGCCACCATCGGCGCGGGCTCGGGCGCGGTATGCCCGGACACCGCGTGCCCGCTCATCGCATAGAGCATGGCCGCGGCCGCCACCACGTGATACGCGAAGGCCATGACTCCCTCGCCGGGCAGCACCGCGCCGGGCATCGCGGTGGGGGCCACGCCTCCGGCGGGCGTCGGGCCGGGCACTATCGCCGCGCTCGGCGACGCCGCGCGGTCGCGTAGCGATGACTCGTTCCGGTCCGGCACCCGGGTCAGGTTGCGCCACTGCAGAATCCGGCCGACCAACAGCAGCGCGTAGACCAGCGTCATGGCTGTCAGCACACCGTGCAGGGCACGCGGCTCGACGGTCGCCGGGAAAACCAGCATGGCCAGCATCACCAGGCACATGAGCAGATGGGCCGCATCGGATTCGGGGTCGATCGCGCGCACGCCGCGGTGCGACGGCGCGGCGGTATCGGACCCGCCCGGCGCGAAGCGGCTCGCGCCCGGCGTGAGCATCGCCGCCGCGCCCGGCTGTACCGCGGCCAGACGGCGCAGGACGATCAGGGCTGCCAGACCGAAAGCCGCCACGGCCAACCAGCGGAGGGCGCTGTATTCCTCCACGAATGCGGCCACACCCCACCACCTTTCAGCACGGCGAGCACCCGAGCCTCACCCTCTATGCTCGCATCAGCGGCGCGGCGTCGGCGAAGATTTGTCCGCAACCGATACCGGCAACCGGTCGGCGGATCCCCTTCCCCAGGTCGGCACCCGTAGCGCCCCGCCCGCCGGGGATCCGGCGCGACCGATGCACGCGATCGAAGGAGTCGATCGTTGTGGCCACACCGGCGAAACCGGACGAGACTGGGGATATGAACGATCTCGGGGAGATTCCGGCTCAGCGGGAGCGTGTCGAGCAGTTCCTTCGCGAGCGGGGAGCCGAGGGCATACCCCACCCCGGCGGCACGTTGCTCGCCCATCTGATCCGGGTTGGCGACACGCTGGCCGGGTGGGGTGCGCCCGTCGATGTCCAGCTGGCCGGGCTCAGCCATGCCACGTATGGGACCGACGGGTTCGCTCGGGCGCTGCTGCCGCCCGAGGAGCGCGGCACGCTCGCCACGCTCATCGGTGATCACGCCGAGGCGCTGGTCTACCTGTACGGCAGTTGTGATCGGGATGCCGTGTACCCGCAGCTGCACGGCAGTCCGGTGATCTTCCGGGATCGGTTCACCGGGCTGGCCTATGAGCCGCCCCGATCCGACCTGCGGGCGTTCGTCGAGATCACGGCCGCGAACGAGCTGGATGTGCTGGCGCACAACGGCGAGCTCGCGGAGAAGTACAGCGAGGCGCTGTTCCAGCTGTTCGAGCGAGCGCACCACCTGCTCTCGGCGCAGGCGTGGCAGGCGTGCCGGGAGCAGCTCGGCCCGGCTACGTGACGAGAAACTTCGTCAGCGCGGTCGCGACGGCGGCCGGGTTCTCCAGCTGGGGGTAGTGGCCGGTCGCGGGCGCCTCGTCGAGGACCACGAATTCGGCGTGCGGCAGTCGTTCGCGCAGCCGGGGCAGCAGATGTCCGCCGCTGATCGGGTCGACCGGTCCCCAGACGAAAAGCATGGGGCCGGAATAGGTTTCGAGTGCCCGCTGCCAGCGTTCGGCCTGCTGTACCCGCTCGGCGTGATACCGGTTCAACCCCCACTGCACCCGCCGGCCGCCATTGTCCGACATGGCCAGCCACAGTTCGTGCATATCCGCGTCCGAGATCTGCCGCCCGAGGATGCGGCGCAGGGACGCCGCGAAAGCGCGCTCGACCATGACCGGGCCGAGCAGCTTGCCCAGCGGCCCGATCATCACGCGCTGGATCGGCAGCGGACGGTACAGGTCGACATAGAGACCGCCGTTCAACCACGCGCTGCGGGTGATCCGCGTGGCGTCGCGGGCCAGCAGCTCCTGCGCCACGCTCACGCCGTAATCGTGTGCCACCAGGGCGGTTTCGCCGATGCCGAGGTGACGCCACAACTCCTCTACGAGGGATGCCTGCTCGGTCATGCGGTAGTCGTGGCCGACCGGTTTGTCGCTCGCGCCGAAGCCGAGGTAGTCGAGTGTGGTCACCCGCAGTCCGGCGGCGGTCAGGGCCGGGAGCACGGACACCCAGTCGTGCGAGGAGCTCGGGTAGCCGTGCAGCAGGGTGACCGGCCGCCCGTCGGCGGGACCGTCCTGACGGTGAAATATCGAATGTCCGGCGATGGTGAGGCGCTCGCCTCCGGCAACCCATTCCGAATACGACGGCTGCATAACTGGGCCTTCCCGTGGATGCGGTTCTCCCCGCACACTAACCCAATCGGTCTCATTTCGGAACCACTTGGACCGCGACGACTTCTCCACGGTTTCACCACATTTCGCCGCTAGCGTGGTTGCCGTGCGACAGGTGTGGGACATGTGGGGCGGGGTCCTGACGGTGTGGGCGCTGGCGCTGCCGGTACTCGCGGCGGGAGGGTGGGCCGCGCTGCGATGGCGCGTGCGACGAGGGGTGGCACGCGATATCGCCCTGCGCCACACCCTGGCCGAGGCCGGAATTCTCGGCGGCACCCTGCCGTGGATCTGGATGATCCTCACGCCCACCACCGGTGAACGGCTGGTGAGCTGGGTGCCGCTGGTGGATCTCGCCGAGACGCTGACCGATTCGGCCACCGCCGCCGTGGTGCAGGTCGGAGCCAACCTGGTGCTGTTCCTGCCGCTCGGATTCCTGCTGCCGCTGCGCCTGCCCGCCCTCGCCGGCGCGGCCCGCCTGTTCGCCGTCGGTGCGGTGATCTCCGGATCACTCGAAATCGCCCAGTACGCCCTGGATCTCGGCCGCGTGTCCTCGGTGGACGACGTGCTGATGAACGCCACCGGAGCGGCCATTGGCGGCTGGCTCTCAGCGCATGCGAAACACCGGACCGCGCGGGCGGAACGGCAGCGAGGCGCCGGGCGTGATCAGGTAGGCGTGCTCATGCCGGACACGCAGCACATCACGTAGGAGGCTATGGCGCCCAAGACTTTCCGAGGAGCTCGGTGTTCATGGAGCCGGAGGTGTCGAGGACCACGCCGAAGCCACCGAATTTCGGCCTCTACCCTGACGACCATGCGCATCGTGATCGACGACCTGTCCGCCCCCGAGGTGATCGCCCTGCTCGAGGCGCATGTCGCCGAGATGCTGGACAACTCGCCCGAGGACAGCATGCACGCGCTCGACCTCGACGGCCTCCGTAAGCCGGACATCACCTTCTGGACAGTGTGGGAGGGCGGTGAACTGGCCGGCTGCGGGGCGCTCAAGGCACTCGATCCCACGCATGGCGAGGTGAAATCCATGCGTACGGCGGCCGGATTCCAGGGACGGGGCGTCGCCTCGGTCCTGCTGCGGCACATCCTCGACGAGGCGGAAGCCCGCGGCTACACCCGGCTGAGCCTCGAAACCGGCGCGTCGGAGTTCTACCTCCCGGCCGTGCGGCTGTACGAGCGTCACGGGTTCGCGCTGTGCGGTCCGTTCGCGGACTACGACGAGGATCCGCACAGCGTCTTCATGACGCGGCGTGTCGGCGGGCTCGCCTAGCCGCTGCCAGATCGCCCAGCGCGATGACCGCGACCGCCAGCACGACGAAACCCACCACCAGCACGACCAGGCCGATCGCCATGGACAGATAGCCCTGCTGGCGGGGATCGATGAACGGGTAGGGATACCAGTCGACGATGGGGCCGCGAATCAGGGTGTAGACGCCGTAGACGATCGGGTAGATCAGCCAGGCTCCGGCCAGGCGCGCGGTCACGCCGAGCGCGGCGGGCACCAGCAGCCAGTCGGCCAGCGCCACCAGCGGGGTGACGCGGTGCAGGACATCATTGGTCCACGGGTACTCGATATCGACGTCGACATTCTGCAGCAGCAGGGCGTAGACGATGCCGGTGATGGTGATGTACAGGGTCGCCGCGCCGCGCACGATCTGCCAGCGGCGGCCCTGCGGATCGCGCGCCGCGATGATCAGCAGGACCGCGATGATCACGATATTGGACTGAATCGTGAAGTAGCTGAAGAAGTTCGCCACCGCGCCCGCACCACCGGGCCGCAGGTGCGTGGCGGTCCAGACACACGCCGCGATATCCAGTACGGCGAAAACGAAGAGCACCAGACGGCCCCACAGCGGATGCACGGCAACCTCGTCCATGCGTCGATGGTCGCACGGTGAGCGGCGGAAACGCGGACGATACGCCGATTCAGCACACATCGGGCAAGCATCTCCGGCGGGTGTCCGAGACCGCGCTGACCGGCCGGGGCTACGGCTTCGCTACGCTTGACGGTGCAATGACCAGGACCGCCGCCACCTTTCGCGAGCTTCGCACCCGCCTGGCCGAACTCTCGATCCGCGACGAACACCGGTTGCGTCGGCGGCTCGACAAGGCCCGCGGCGGCGATCTCACCGATCTCGAACGCGAGATCGACACCGCCCGACTGCGGGTCGACGCGCGCCGCGCCGCCGTACCCACCATCCGGTATCCGGAACAGCTGCCCGTCTCCGCGCGCCGCGACGATATCGCCGCGGCCATCGCCGCACACCAGGTCGTGATCGTGGCCGGTGAGACCGGCTCCGGCAAGACCACCCAGCTGCCGAAGATCTGCCTCGAACTCGGGCGCGGGATTCGCGGCACCATCGGGCACACCCAGCCGCGGCGACTGGCCGCGCGCACCGTGGCCGAACGCATCGCCGAGGAACTGGGCACCGAACTGGGCGACGTCGTCGGCTACACCGTGCGGTTCACCGATCAGGCGTCGGATCGCACGCTGGTCAAACTCATGACCGACGGCATTCTGCTGGCCGAGATCCAGCGGGACCGGCTGCTGCGCCGCTACGACACGATCATCATCGACGAGGCGCACGAACGCAGCCTCAATATCGACTTCCTGATGGGGTACCTCAAGCAGCTGCTGCCCAAGCGGCCGGACCTGAAGCTCGTCATCACCTCGGCGACCATCGACCCGGAACTGTTCGCGCGGCACTTCAGTGACGAGAACGGCACGCCCGCACCGATTGTCGAGGTCTCCGGGCGGTCGTACCCGGTGGAGATCCGGTATCGGCCACTCTCGCTGGAGGTTCCGCTCACCTCCGATGATCCCGACGACGAGGACACCGAGATCGTCGACCGGGACCCCACCGACGCCATCGCGGACGGGGTGCGGGAACTGCTCGCCGAGGGCGACGGGGACATCCTGGTGTTCCTGTCCGGGGAACGCGAGATCCGGGACACCGCCGACTCCCTGCGCGATCTGAAGCTGCCGCGCACCGAGATTCTGCCGCTGTACGCCCGCTTGTCGGCGGCCGAACAGCACAGGGTGTTCTCGGCGCATACCGGGCGGCGCGTCGTGCTCGCGACCAACGTGGCCGAGACCTCGCTGACCGTGCCGGGCATCCGGTACGTGATCGACCCCGGCACCGCGCGTATCTCGCGGTACTCCATGCGCACCAAGGTGCAGCGGCTGCCGATCGAACCGGTGTCGCAGGCCTCGGCGCGGCAGCGATCGGGCCGCTGCGGCCGAGTGGCCGACGGCATCGCGATCCGCCTCTACTCCGAGGACGATTTCGAATCCCGGCCGCAGTTCACCGAACCCGAGATCCTGCGCACCAATCTGGCCGCCGTCATTCTGCAGATGACGGCGCTCGGGCTCGGGGATATCGAGAGCTTCCCGTTCGTGGAAGCGCCCGACAATCGGGCCATCCGCGACGGCATCGCGCTGCTGGAAGAGCTCGGCGCGCTGGGCCGCCGGACGGGTGACTCCGCGCCGAACGCCGAAACCCCCGACGCCGGACTGGTGCTCACGCCCATCGGCCGCGAAATGGCGCAGCTGCCGGTGGATCCGCGCATGGCGCGCATGCTCGTCGAGGCCAACACGACCGGCTGCCTGGCCGAAGTCCTGATCATCGTCGCGGCCCTGTCGATCCAGGACGTCCGCGAGCGGCCGGTGGAACACCAGCAGGCCGCCGACACCAAACACGCGCGCTTCACCGTCGAAGGCTCCGACTTCCTCGCCTACCTGCGCCTCTGGGACTACCTCGGCGATCAGCGGAAATCCCTGTCGTCCAACCAGTTCCGCCGCCTGTGCCGCGACGAGTACCTGCACTACCTGCGCATCCGCGAATGGCAGGACCTGCACGGCCAGCTGCGCACCATCACGCGCGGACTGGGCTGGTCCACCACCACGGGTGAGGACGGAAGCAGCGACAGCACACCAGCTTCCGGCGACAGCACCGATGACCGCCGCGGCCGACGCGGGCGCGGGTCCGGCGCGCCGAAGGAGCAGGCCGGACGAAGCGCGGCCGTCGGCCGGGGCGAACGTGAGTCCGGGCGTAGTGGACCGGAGCGTGGCGATCGGATCGCGGCGCTGGCTGCCGCGGCCGACGAGGCGCTGCCCTGGGATGTGACCTCCATTCACCAGGCGCTGCTGTCCGGCATGCTCTCGCATATCGGGGTGCGGGAGGCGGAGAGCCGGGAGTTCCTGGGCGCGCGCAATGCCAAGTTCATGATCTTCCCGGGGTCGTCGCTGGCCAAGAAGCCGCCGCGCTGGGTGATGGCGGCCGAACTGGTGGAGACCTCGCGACTGTGGGGGCGCACGGCGGCGCGGGTGGAACCGGAGTGGGCCGAGCGGCTCGCCGGGGATCTGGTGAAACGTACCTACTCCGAACCGCATTGGTCGTCCAAGCGAGGGGCGGCGCTCGCCTACGAGCGGGTGACGCTGTACGGGATTCCGCTGGTGACGCAGCGGCGCGTCGACTTCGGGCGCATCGATCCGGAGCTGTCGCGGGAACTGTTCCTGCGGCATGCGCTGGTGCAGGGCGAATGGCAGACCAAGCACGAGTTCTTCGCGCGCAACCGCGAACTGCTCGAGGATGTGGCCGATCTGGAGCATCGGGCGCGACGGCGCGACATCCTCGTCGACGACGAGGTGCTGTTCGAGTTCTACGACAAACGCATCCCCGCGGATGTGGTGTCGGTGCGGCACTTCGACAGCTGGTGGAAGAAGGCACAGCGCAAACAACCGCAGCTGCTGGACTTCACCGCCTCCACCGTCGTGAACGAGGATGCGGCACTGCTGGATCCGACCTCGTACCCGGACAGCTGGCGGCAGGGCGAACTGACCTTCCCGCTCACCTACCAGTTCGAGCCCGGACAGGCCGATGACGGTGTGACCGTGCACATTCCGGTCGCACAACTGGCACATGTGCGGGCGGTCGGATTCGACTGGCTGGTGCCCGGCATGCGCGAGGAACTGGTGGTCGCGCTGATCAAGACGCTGCCGAAACAGTTGCGCCGCAGTGTGGTTCCCGCGCCGGACTTCGCCAAGGCCGCGCTCGAACGACTCACGCCGCGCGCCGAACCGCTGCGCACCGGGCTGGCCCGCGAACTGTCGCAGCTGGGTTCGGTGACCATCACCCCGGCGCATCTCGACCCGGCCGGACTGCCCGACCACCTGCGCATGACCTTCGCCGCCACCGATCCCGCGGGTGCGGTGATCTCGCGCAGCAAGAGTCTGGCCGAGCTGAAAACCCGCCTATCCGAGCAGGTTTCGAAGTCGGTGGCACGCGCCAACAATGCCGCCGAACGCGCGCCGGCCACGGTGTGGACCTCGGAATCCCTGGGCACCCTGCCGAGTTCGGTGAAACGGGAGGTCAGCGGGCAGACCATTACCGGCTATCCGGCGCTGGTGGCCGAATCCGAGGGCGTGGCGGTGCGGGTGCTCAGCTCGCCCGCCGAACAGGCGGCCGCCATGCGCGCGGGCACCCGCACCCTGCTGTTGAACGCCATACCGACCACGGTGCGCGCGGTCACCGCGAGCCTGCCACCCACGGATCGGCTTGCGCTGAGCCAGAATCCGTACGGATCGCTGGACGCGCTGGTGGAGGACTGCCGCGCCTGCGCCGCCGACGAGCTCATCGCCGCCAAGGGCGGGCCGGTACGCAGCCCGGACCAGTTCAAGGCGCTGGTGGACACGGTACGGCCGCAGTTCACCACGGCGGTGGCGAATATCGTGCGCACGGTGGTGCCGGTGCTCGCCGAAGCCCATCACGTGCGATCGGCCCTCGCCGACACCCGCGATCGCGAAGCCGCCGAGGATGTCACGCATCAGCTCGACGATCTGGTGTTCCGGGGCTTCATCTCCGAGTGGGGCAGTGCCCGATTGCGGGAACTGCCACGGTATCTGGAGGCCGCGCGGTTGCGGCTGGAGGCGCTGCCCGCCGCACGCAACCGCGACCAGCAGGGCATGCAGGAACTCGATCGCGTGCACGCCGCCTACGACCGGCTGGTCGAGTCGCTGCCCGAGGGCCGCCGGGGTGGACGCGATGTGCTCGAAATCTGGTGGATGATCGAGGAACTGCGGGTGAGCCTGTTCGCCCAGCAACTCGGCACGCCCTACCCGATCTCGGGCAAGCGCATCGAGAAGGCCATCGACACAGTCCGCAAAGCCCCGCCGCCCAAGCGCTGACACTCGATCGACGGGCGAGCGACCTGATCAGTTGGCGGTGGCGGCGGTGACAGCCGCGTTCTCGTCGCGGTGCTTGCGCAGTTCGGCGATCTCGCGTTCGAAATCCTCTGCGGAGCTGAAGGATCGGTAGACCGAGGCGAAGCGCAGGTAGGCGACCTCGTCGAGATCGCGCAGCGGGCCCAGGATGGCCAGGCCGACCTCGTGGCTGGGCACCTCGGGGGAACCCTTGGCGCGCACCGCATCCTCGACCTGCTGGGCGAGCAGGTTCAGGGCGTCGCTGTCGACCTCGCGGCCCTGGCACGCCCGGCTCACACCGCGGATGACCTTCTCGCGGCTGAACGGCTCGGTGACACCACTGCGCTTCACGACCGAGAGGATCGCGGTTTCGACGGTGGTGAAGCGTCGCCCACACTCCGGGCAGGCACGCCGCCTTCTGATGGCGGTGCCTTCCTCGGCCTCACGCGAGTCGACCACCCGCGAATCGGGATGGCGACAGTACGGGCAATGCATCCGGAATCCTTCGTCGGCGCGCCTTAGCTCCT
The DNA here is from genome assembly GCF_016741815.1 of Nocardia acididurans. Classification (GTDB taxonomy): domain Bacteria; phylum Actinomycetota; class Actinomycetes; order Mycobacteriales; family Mycobacteriaceae; genus Nocardia; species Nocardia acididurans. The sequence goes on along the minus strand of NZ_JAERRJ010000013.1, from coordinate 272,096 downwards.
CAGCAACCCTCAGGATACCCGGACGGACCTGATCGGCGTGCGTCCGCCCGGGTCAGCACTCGGATATCAGGCGGTCAACTGCCACAGAGCGGTCATATCGGCCACCAGGTCGGGGAGCCGCGCAACCAGGCGGCCGTCCGCCAGCTTGTCCGAAAATGGTTCGGCCAGAACAGGTCTCGCGACAGCCGGATTCGCCGACAGCTCCAGATAGCGGGGCAGCAGGTCGCCGGTGATGTAGGTCCAGCGCGTGTCCCGATCGGCCCAGTTGAAGTTGGGCAGCGGAGTCCGCAACGACATGCCGCCCGCACTGATGACGGTAGGCGCGAACACCCCGGGCGCCCGGACGCCCGGCACCGCGGCCTTACCCGCCAGCGTGCTGACGTAGGTCATCACCCGGCCGATGACGCCCCGGCCCCACGAGGTCGCGTCCCACTGGTCGGCGATGATCTGGTTCTGCTCGCGATCGGTCATCCGCACGGCGGCGTCGGCGAGGCCCTGCGGGGTGCCGGCGTCGATCTCGCGCCACGCGGTGACGGCGTTCTCGTCGAGCACCCCGGCCCGGTACATCTCCTCGACCGCGCCCAGCCCCTCGGCCGCGTACGCCTCGTGCATGGGCACCTGGTCGATGAAGATGTGCTTCTGCATGATCATGAGCCGGGTCTGGTACCAGGTCAGATCCTCGGCGGTGAGGCGCTGGCCCTCGGTGCCGAGCAACCGGATATCGGTCGGCAGCAGATCGAGCAGTTCGGCCGGTGTGCCGCGCAGTAGATCGGCGACCGTGTTCCCGAGCTGATGCACGCCCGGCACGGTGAGAATTCCGGCCACGTCGCCCATATCGAAGAAGCCGGAGGCGAACGATCCCCCGGCCAGCCCGGCCAGGCCCACCCAGTAGAAATCGGGATGCGCGTTGTTGAGCCGGAAGTAGTTCACATAGACCTGGGTGAAGGTGCGCGAGTTCGCGGGCACGCCCCGTTCCGGATCCCAGGTGGCCAGGTCGATATCCGCATTGCGGGTCGACACCGTCAGCCAATACTGGTGCAGCAGCGTGGCATACCGCTGCGGCGCCACCCCGGCGGCACGGACCTGGTCGAGCGCCGTGCGCAGTTCCGCCGGATCCAGCGGCAGCGCCGGATTCAAGCCTCCGCCGCCGGCCCCGTCACCGTTGACCGACGGCAGATCCAGGTAGGCGGCGTATGCCGGTTCGGCCTGGGCCACCGGCGTCGCCACCGCTCCCAGGGCCAGGCAGGTGAGCAGCCCGGCGAGTCGGATGAGCCGGGCGGTTCGGCGCGGCGCACCGGCGGCCTTCCCCTTGCCTCCGATGCGGTGCGCCCCTGTGCGCTGCGTTGCGTTGTGCGCCGGGCCGTTGCGGTCCGGCGCGAAGGTATCCTCCGTCACACTTCGGGCACGCTAGCAACAGGTTTCAGTTTTCAATCTACATTTCCGGCCACACCCGTGGCCGAGCTTGTCTACACGAGGATCGGTTACAGACTCGCTACCGATGAGCGCGCTAGCGAGCGGGCGCGATGCCGTCGGCCGGGGTGGGCGGCACGAGCTCGACCGAGACGACAGGGGCCGTCTGCGAACCGAAATCCCCGGCGCGCAATTGCGCGAGGCCGATGAGACCGGCCACGGCGAGGGCGGTCATGAGCGCCGAGACGGCGAGGGCGGCGAAGCCGATCTGCGCGCGCTGCACGCGATTCAGCGGATGCGCGCCGTGGACACGCGCGGCGGGTCGCCGTGCGATCACATGGGCGCGTCGCACCCGGGCCCGATCGTGCGCCACCGATCGCTGCGGGACCGCACAGGCCCCACGGGCCGGGGCGGGACGCCACGCGGCATCGCTCGCACGGGTGGGCGCACGCTGCGCGCGCCGCTCGCGCGGAATGCTGTCGAAGCCGAGATCGCTTGCCGGAGTATCGAATTCACTGACCGCCGTACGCATCGAACATACCTCCAAAGGTGACCGGACCGGATAGTGCTGGACGACTGACTCGATCATGTGTTCGAAGAACTGATGTTCGAATTTCTACCACGCCCGACCGACAATGTCAGCTATCCCCGCGACATGCGTCGAACAGATGTTTGATCAGTCGCGCCGGGCCGACTACAGTCGAGGCACGAGATTCCCGGATGCGGCGTGAACTGCGCCGGGATCGAATTCCGGTGAGGCACAGGCAGTGAACGGAGGGACGGCGGCGGTGAGCGAACACGGCGGTGTGGAAGGTGACAACGGGCCGGTCGGACTCGCCGGTGACGGCGGCGCCGACACATCGAGTGGTACCGGGACGGATCTGACCGTCCGGCAGCGCAAGGTCCTGGAGGTCATCCGCACCTCGGTCCACGACCGCGGCTATCCGCCCAGCATCCGGGAGATCGGCGACGCCGTCGGCCTCACCTCGACTTCCTCGGTGGCGCACCAGCTTCGGGCCCTCGAGCGCAAGGGCTATCTACGCCGCGACCCGAATCGCCCGCGCGCCGTGGACGTTCGCGGTCTGGACGAAACCGCCATCCGCGCGACATCCGGCGTGGCGCAACTGCGTCCGGTCTCCGCCGACGCCGACTCGGGTGAGCACCCCGAACCCACCTACGTTCCGGTCCTGGGCCGGATTGCCGCCGGTGGCCCGATCCTGGCGGAGCAGGCGGTCGAGGATGTCTTCCCGCTGCCGCGCGAACTGGTCGGCGAGGGCTCGCTGTTCCTGCTGAAGGTCGTCGGTCAGTCCATGATCGACGCGGCCATCTGCGACGGCGACTGGGTCGTGGTGCGTCAGCAGAACGTGGCCGAGAACGGCGATATCGTGGCCGCCATGATCGACGGCGAAGCCACCGTGAAGACGTTCAAGCGCACGGGTTCCGAGGTGTGGCTGCTGCCGCACAACCCCCTGTTCGAGCCGATTCCGGGTAACGACGCCCAGATCCTCGGCAAGGTCGTCACGGTCATCCGCAAGATCTGACCGTGTCCCGCTGTCGTGACCCGGTGGCCGCCCCGCAGACCGGTCGCCGGGTCACGACAGTCGTCTCATCGCACGCTCAGCCGTCGGTCAGCCCGCCCCAGACCGCGCGTGAGCCGGATTCCCCGACCCGGTAGGTGTGCACCGTCGAGGTGACGCCCGTCGCCAGCACGAGCACCGCGATCGCCGCCACCGCGACTTTCCCGAGGGCGCGGCCCCGGATCTCCCGCTGCCGGACCACCACCAGCAGGGCGGCCGAAACCACCAGCGGGACAACGTAGTACAGCATCTGATCGCCGAGCTGGACATGTCGCTCGATCTCCGGCGTCGTGGTGCCGATGCGATCGCGCAGCCACTCCCCCGCCTCGGTGGTGAGCGGCGTCAGCGCGAGCACCACCACCGCCAGCCCGACCGCGAGCCAGAGGAATCGGCTGCGCGCCGCGGGCCACAGCGCACACAGGATGAGCAGGGCCGCCGTCAGCGGCACCAGCACGATGATGCCGTGCACGAGCAGGACATGGATGGGCAGTCCGTCAAAGGTCGACATATCGGCACCCTCGTTTCGGCGAGCCGTTGCGGCGATACCAGAACAACGTAGGCCGCGGGTGCCGGGTTCGACCGCGAGAGGACCTATTCCGGTCGTTGCGCGGGGATGAGCTGTGTCGGCGCGTCGTCGCCGGTCAGCCCGGGACGCGCGGCCGGTTCCGGTGCGGCGGCCGGTGGGAGCGCCACGCCGTGCACGAAGCCCAGCAGTTCGTACTGCGCGCCGACCGTCATGACGGCCGTGTCCTTGTCGTTCGCGATGAAGCCCAGATTGTGGCCGATCACCCGGCGCAGCGACTCCAGCCAGCGGTGGTCGAGCACCCGGCAGTCCGCCCACGGGAAGTACTCGAGACCGGTGCGCAGATAGAACCTGTCACCGACACGCGCCTGGCGTAGCAACTCCAGCACCCACGCGTCGATGCGGTGGGGCTGCGCATTGCGGTAGATCCGCGCGTGCGGCGCGACGGCCGCGTTGGCGAATGCGTCGAAGGAGTTCAGCAACTCCCCCGAAAACTCATCGATCCGTACGAAACCGACAACATCGAGACCCTGCAACTGCTCTGGAAGTTGGGCGGCAATCCTGCGCTCGTCGTGCAGTTTGAACTTCCTTCTAATGTCTTCGGTGCGCATTTATCTCCGACTTCCAACCTCTGTTCACCGAACACTAACACGAACCCAACCGTTTCAGATCCGAGTTGGTCTGGCGACCAGGACACTGTTTGGCAACGGCTGCAACGGCCCGGCAATTTATCGCACACTCGCAAACGATGCGTTGTGAGTCACTACCGGTCAGCGGTCATAGGTTCCGGCGATAATCGCGCCCTGCGTCGTGAGCCCGGGATTACCCGCATCCCAATAGCTGCCGTGGGCCCACGGATCGATCGGCAATCCGCGCAATCCGGGCAGATCGAGGGTTGCGCCCGAGGACGCGAAAACCGTTGCGCCGAAAGCGGGGTCGGTGGGGCTGGGGCCGTGTGCGACCGGTCCCAGGATCGGAATCGGGTCCGCGCCGTCGGCGGTGGCGTAGACGTGCTCGTGGTTGCTCTCGGGTGGAATGCCGTGCAGCCCGAGACCGGAGACATGGTCGACCTCGAGGCCCGGACTGCCCACGAAGATCAGATCGTCCGCGGCGATCGCACCGCCCGCGCCGGCCGCCACCCCGATCACGGTGCTGCCGTAGCTGTGCCCGATCACGGTGTTGCGGGAGGGCAGGCCGTCATGGGTGGCGCGCAGCCCGTCCTGGAAGCGATCCAGCACCGGACCGCCGGCATCGGCGAAGCGGTCCTGGAGTGCGTCGCCCAGCCAGGCCGGGGAGTCGTAGCCGTACCAGGTGATCACGCAGGTGCGCGCCGACGGATCGGCCCTCATCGCGGCGTCGAGCAGAGCGCCCGAGCGCGCCATCCCGCGATCGAGGGTGTCGGCCGCGGAGTCCGTGCCGGGCACGAAGGTGGCGATATTGCGCGCGGTATCCGGATTGTTGAGGGCGATGGCCGCATGCCCCTGGGCGTCGGCGACCAGCAGCAGATCCGACGGCGCGGCCGCATCGGCCTCGGCCGCGACACAAGCGTATGCGGCGAGCCGTTTTTCGAGGTCGCGCCGGGCATCGTCCCATTCGTCCTTGCGGTACCACTCGGCCAGGGTGGCCGGAGGGTCCGCGCCGGTCAGCCACCCTGGATGCCGGGCTTCCAGCGCCGCCAGGCGCAGCTGGGCCGCCTCGCTCAGCCGCTCGAGCGCGATCCGGTTGTAGTGATCGCGCGCGACGGCCGGTATGCCGTCCCGATTCCCGATCGACGGGTCGAACGCGAACAGCGCGTCGCGATCCGCCGGGGCGAGCGACTCCCACAGCGCACACAGGGCTTTCGGGTCCGCGGGCAACTCCGCTGTCCCGGCGACGATGCCCGCGACAGTCGGATCGAGTGCACCACCGTCCGGATCGGCGGCCAGCGTCGCGAGCTCCGCGACGGCGTCAGCCAGGCGCACGGCCACCCGCCGGTCCGTCTCCCCCGCCACCTCCAGCAGCGCCGCCAAGCGCGCCTGCAGGGCCATGGCCTTGGCATCGAAACACGCCTGCAGCGCCGAATCGAGTGCGCCGTTACCGGTTTCGGCCCGAGCCGCGGTGACCGTGCCGTCATCGCGCACCACACACCCGTTCGCCGCGGCCTCCCCCTCCACCTCCCGCACCGCCGCGCACACCCCGTCCAGCGTCGCCGCGTCCGCGAAAGCATCCGCGATATCCAGCGCCGCCGCACCGAGGTGATTCGACCTCAGCTGAGAATCGAGCAGCCGCAGCGAAACAGCGGTCGCGCCCGACCCCCGCCAGTCGGCCAGCGCCGCATCCACCGCGCGCCCCACCTGCGCCATCGCCGCACGAAAAGCCCGATTCGCTTCCACCACACCGGCACTCGCCGTCGCGGCCGCCATCGGCCGCCACCCCCGCACCTGCGACACGCTCACCCCGGACATGCCCCCTCCTCGACTGTCACCACCGCATCAGCTCGAGCACCGCCAGGTCCACCAGCACACCTCCCATGCCGTGCCGCCCACTGCCTACCCATGCCCGGCAGGCGTGCCCACCACCACAGAACGGAATGGCGCACCCGGCAACTCCCTCTCCGCCGCCAGACAGTGCGGCGCGAGACCTGCACACCGGAGCGTGCGCGCCCTACCCGGCCTGGGCCGCAGCTGGGTACGTCGGGTCTGGGGCGGCGGGCGCTAGGAGGTGCCGTGCAGGTAGTGGTCGAGTTGGTCGGATAGGGCGCGGTCGGTTTCCTCGTAGGTGGTGGCGCCGCGGTCGGTGGTGTCGGCCAGGGTGGTGAGTTCGGCCGCCATGCGGCGCAGGGCCGTCAGGAGTGGGGCGCTGACGTCGACGGCGGCTGAGCCGGTGGCTGAATTCGGCATGGCCCGGCCTACTTTGGCGATCAGGTCGACCGGGTCCATGCCGTTGATGGCCTCGGCTTGGACGCGGACTCCGGCCGCCATGACGCGGAGGGCCTCGATATCGGCCCGCAGCATTTCCCCCATGTCGTTCTCCCCTTCGTTCTGCGCCTCACCCTAGTACCGGTTCGGCGCGCGTGACGGGCGCGGAACGAATCTGTGGACAACGCGAGGGTTGTGCACAGCCGGGCGAGGCGGCGGGTCAGGCCGATTCGCGCGCGCGGCGAGCGGCGTCGCGGGCCAGGGCGCGGTCCCGGTGCTCCTCGAAGCGCCGCACGTCATCGCCGAGTTTGTCGAGGAAAGCGGCGAGTTCCTCGCGGATCCGCTCGCCCCGGGGGCCGAAGTCGTTGCGCTCGAATATGTTCCATTTGCGCAGCACCGGCAGGATCACCTCGTCCAGATGCTGACGCAGGTCGTAGATGCCGTGTTTGGCGATCAGCACGCTGTTGCGGCGGAAGTTCGGCATTCCGGCGCCGGGCATCCGGAACCCGCGAATGATCTGGGAGATGGCGTCGAGCGCGTCATCGGGCACCAGATCCAGTGCCGCACCACAGACATTGCGGTAGAAGACCATGTGCAGGTTCTCATCCGCGGCCACCCGCTGCAGAATGTGGTCGGCCACCGGGTCGTCGCACACCCGGCCGGTATTGCGGTGGCTGACCCGGGTGGCGAGTTCCTGGAAGGTCACGTACGCGACACCGTGCAGCACGCTGTTGTCGCCGGTGCTCGTGGCGTCGTCGACCCCCTGCGACAGGCAGATCATCCGGGCCTGCTCCAGCGCGACGGGATCCACGCCGCGGGTGACCACCAGGTAGTCGCGCAGAACGATCCCGTGCCGGTTCTCCTCGGCGGTCCATCGGTCCACCCATGCCCGCCAGGCCCCGTCGCGGGAGAACGAATCCGAGATGAGCCGGTGATAGGAGGGCAGATTGTCCTCGGTGAGCAGATTGGTGACCATGGCGGCCTTGGCCACCTCCGATAGTCCGGATTGTTCCGGCGCCCAATCGATTCCGCCCATGGCGGCGAAATTGCGGCCGCGCTCCCACGGCACATAATCGTGCGGATGCCATTCCTTGGCCATGGATAGGTGGCGATTCAGATTCTGTTCGGCCACCGGCTCGAGTTCGGTCAAAATCTGCCGGGGCGTCAGGGAATTCACCACGGTCGTTTTCCTGTTCTCACAGTGACGCCGAACCCCGTTGTTCCGCGAACCTCGAATATGTTCCGCACGGCTTTCGTTCCGCGAGCCTACTCGGATTCGGCGCGGGCTGCCGGGGTGTGGCCGTGATCAGCATGCGACGCTCATTTGGCCGGGGCGGTGGCGGGCAGACCCGGCAGTCCGGAATCCGGTTCGCCCGCACCGGTCTTCGCGGTGATGTCCTTGTAGCCGAACACCTTCCATACGCCGTCGACCTTCATGAGATCGACGTACTCGGTAACGGACCCACTGGTCGTATCGGTTTGGCCGGGGGCATTGCCGGTCAGCTTCACCACCGCGACCATGCGAATGAGATTGTCGTTCTGGCTGACCACCGCCGCCTCGCCGACCGCACCGGTCATGGTGGCATCGGCCTCGGTGAGCAGGCTCAGCATCGCTTTCGTCTCGCGCACCTGCTCCTTCAGGGTGTCGGTGGTGGCCGCGGTCATGGCGGCGTTCCACTTCGCCATGCTCTTGTCGGCGACGGCGTCGACGGTGTAGGCGATGCGCAGGAAGTCCGAACCGGCGCGCAGGGCGGCCTCGCGGTCGTCGGCCTGGGCCTGCCGGGTGTGCGCGGAGGCGTCGAGATCGCTTGCCGCGGAGGCGAAATGCCAGGCGCCGATCCCGAGACCGGCGGTCAGCACCGCGAGGGCGGCGGCCACGGCGATCAGCAGCGGCATGCGTACTGTTCTGGATGCTGTCGTCATATCGGGCTCCGGATTCAACGGGGAGTGGCGTCGGGTGCGGTGGTTGCCGGGGCATCGCTCGCGGGGGCATCGGTCGCGGGGGCATCGGTCGCGGGGGCGCTCGGCACGGCCGGTATGCCGCCGGCCGGACCGTAACCCTGCACCTTCCACCGGCCGTCGATCTTGCGCATATCGATCAGCGCCGCGCTGTTGGACACGCCCGGCTGAGTGCTCGCCGGATCGGCATTGCCGGTGGATTCGATGACGGCGAGCAGGGTGATCGCGTCGCCATCCTGCGCCACGATGCCGATGTCCTTGATCACGCTGCTCATCTGGACCTTCGCGCCCACCAGCTTCTCCAGCACCCCGCGCCACTGTGCGAGCTGCTCGTGCATACCGTCGGTGGTGGAATCCAGAACCGTTGCGTCCCACCGGGTCAGGCTGCTGTCGTTCACGGTGAACATGGTGCTGAGGAAGGTCGACGCGGACGCCGAGGCGGCATCCCGATCGTCCTGCCGCGCCGCGCCCGCGGCCACCGCATCGGCGGCGGAACTCCGCTCCAGCGCGAAATACCCGCAGACCGCACCGCTCCCGCCGAGCAGCACCGCCGTCGCGATCACGGCCCCGGCCAACCGCTTCCGGGTCAGCGGTATCTCCCGCTCCCGCCACGTCCGGGGCGCACGCGCCACCGGCTTTCCCGCACGAATCGCCTTCCCCGCCGCGGCTTTCCGTGACCGCGCGGGCGGCTTCGTGCCGTTGTCCTCCTCGACCGCTGCCACGGCGGTCGGCTCCTCCTGCGCGCCTTCATCTTCGGTGGCCGGGAGTTCGACCTGTTCGCCGGCTTTCACACTCATGGTCGCCTCCTAGCGTGGTTGGGTGGTGGGGGCGGTGGTTCCGCCGACGATGGCGTCATCGGTGAGGGCCTGGTCGCCGCGGCCGGAATCGATGGTTTTCCAGGCGCCGTCGGCCCGGCTGACCTCGACCCAGACCGCCGAGGTGGTCTGCACCGCGTCGGGGGTCTGGAAGTTCTGGGTCTTCTCGGTGATCTGGGCGATCACCCGGACGGCGGTGTCGGTCTGGTCGGCGCAGGCGGCGTCGGCGACGGTGCTGGTCTTCTGCAGTTTGCCCGCCGTGATGAGCTGCGTATTGGCCTGCGCCACCTGGTCGTTGGCGAAGTAGTCGTGCACGGGCCCCGAGGTGAGGGCGGCCATGCGCCGGGTCCACTCCTCGGGTGTGCGGTAGTCGAAGTTGTTGGAGGCCATCAGGAATTCGGTGCCCGCCTGGATGGCGGCGGTGCAGTCGGCTTCCTTGCGCCGCAGCTCCGCGACCGAGGCCGTCAGCGCGTCATTGCGATTCGACAGATCCCAGTTGCGGTACGACAGCACTCCCAGCACTGTCGCCACCGCCAGCAGCGCGGCCGCCACCCCCAGGAGCGGAACGTGAATTCCGTTGTCGCTCCATTTCTTCCAGCGATTCATTATCGGTACCCCTGTACGTTCGGTGGTCCGCTCAGCGCGGAATGTCGACCAGCAGCCGGAAGCCGCGCCCGTCCGGGAAGGCCGCCAGCAGACCGTCCATGGTCTTGCCCAGATCGATGTAGGAGTTCTCCAGTGGATCCAGCAGATACGGCCGGATCACCTCCGCCGCCGGTCCGAGAGTGCCGAACAGATCCGTCAGATACTGCATGAGCCGCTGCCCCAGCGGAATGAACGGAACCACCTGCCGCCCACCGCTTTCCTCGGTGATGGAGATGAGGTGATCCAGCAGCACCGGCAGTTCCGGCAGCAGGGTGCGGCCCAGGCGTTCGGCGCTCTCGCGCAGCAGCACCAGTTTCTCGCCGGTGGATTCGGTGGCCGCCGCGCCGAGGAAGGTGACCAGCCGCTGGATCAGTTCCCGGTTCTGGCGCAGGGTGGTGGCGAACATGCTGCCGGAGTTGACGAGTCGTTCGATGCTGGGCCCCACGTCCCGGATGGCGATATCGGCGCCCTCCAGAATCCGGTTGATGGCCTCCGGGTCGATCTGCGCCATCACGCTCTGGACGCCGCCCAGGGCGCGCGCGATCGTCAACGGCTGCACCACCTGTGCGGCGGGCACCACCGCGCCGTCGGAGAAGTACGGTCCCGCAGCGGATTTCGGGGCGAAGTTGATGTACTGCTCGCCGACGGCGGAGAGGTTCGCCACCGTCACCTCGGCATCGAGCGGAATCCGGTACTCGTCCTGTACCTCGAGCCCGGCCAGTACCCCGCCCTCGGATTTCTCCAGCAGTCGCACATTGCCCACCTGCAGCCCGTTGAGGGTCACCGGCGAGGTCTCCATCAGGCCGCCGGAACTGGGCAGCAGCACGCTGAGCTGATAGACCCCGCGGCCGGGCCGATAGTCGAACACCCCGTAGCCGAGGTAGAAGGTGGCGGCCAGCGCCATGATCACCATGGCCAGCGCGGAGGCCGCGATCTTGCGGGTCATCGCATCAACCCCACCAGTTTCAGGACCGGGTTCACCCGGTCGCGGAAGGCCTGTTCATTGGCCGCGACAATGCGCGCGTCCGCTTCCGGATCCCCGGTGAGCAGTTCCGGCGCGGTCGCCGGCACCACATCGGACAGCACGAAGGACGGCAGCCCGCGGGCGGACAGGAACGGCGTGATCTTGTTGGACAGCAGGGCGTTCACCGCGGCGAGGGTGCGCGGCACCTCGGTGGGCGTGGCGATGAGCGCCTGCGCCAGCGGCGTCCACACATCCAGGAACCTATCGGCCTGTCCGACGCGTTCGGCGACCGCGGGATCGTCGGTGTTGAGCAGCACGTCGCCGGCGTAGCTGGCCAGTCCGCGCAGCTCGTCGACGAAGTACAGCAGATCCGGCAGGACATCGCGCACCACGCCCAGCAGCACCGGCGCCTGGTCGAAGACGAACCGCCACACGTCCTCGGCCTGCCGGAAGGTTTCCAGCGCCGCGGTCGCGTTGTTGAGGATGGCGCTGAGCGCGGCGGTCTGGGTGCCCATCCGTTCGACGGTCACGGTCAGTTTGGACAGAAATTCGCGCAGGTCCCCGGAGTCGGCCGGGAACGCCTGGTTGACGCTGGTGACGAAGCTCTGCACGAACGGGATGTTGCCGCCGGTGACCCAGCTGACCACGGCCGTCATGTACTGCTCGACAGTGCTGGCGGGTTTGGTCTGGGTGATGGGGATGACGCCGCCCTGCGCCAGCGTGCGCCCCGAAACCCCCGGCGGGATGGTGAGTTTGACGTAGGTGTCGCCGAACAGCGTCTGCTGCGCCATCTCCACCTTGGTCTCGACCGGCAGCCGCACCGCGTCGTCGATGGCCAGCACCGCGGTGGGCTGATAGTAGGGCTGGTACTGATCGGCGGGCAGTCCGCGGACATCGGCGTCGGGACGCGGTCGCACACTGACGGATTCGACGATGCCGACCTGCGCGCCGTTGAGCTCCACCTTGGTCTTCAGCGGCAGCGACAGCACATTGCCGAATTCCACGCGCACCTGATAGGTGGGTTTGCCGTAGCGGGTGCCCGGCAGCGGCATGTCCAGCGGCCGCACCGCGCAGCTGCTCACCGTCGTCACCGTCAGCACGCCGAGAACCACTGTGCGCCATTGTTTTCCACGCATGACGTTCACCTTCCGCCCGCCGCGGACAGCATCAGCTGCACCAGGCCCAGGTCTACGGTCTCGCCCTCGGCGAACTGCCGGTCGCAGGGCGGATACCAGGGTTTGGCCATCGCGCACACGTCCCGCGCCAGCGCCGGATCGACGCGGAAGCTGGGCGGCACGTATTGCAGCCTGCCCGCGCCCAGGTTCTGGTCGAACAGCCGCAGCGCGCCCCGCACGCCCTCGGGGACGCTCTCCAGCAGATCCACGACATTGCCGGTGTGGCCGAGGATTTGGAACAGCACCGGCATGAACCCGTCCAGGCCGAGCATGATCAGCCTGCCCCACTTGTAGACGATGAGGTTCGCGATGGGCGGCACCCAGGTGGCGATGTCGCCGACGATGCCGACCAGATCCGGCCCCATGCGGTTGACGATGTTCAGCGCGTCGGTGACCGCCGCGATGAGGAAGTCGCCGTCGCTGACGCCCTGGTCGAGATTCTCGCTGATCTTGCGGAATTCCTTGAGGATCGCGCCCAGCAGATAGTTCGCGCCCGCCGCGGAATCGCCGAGGATCTCCGACAGGTTGCGCACCGCGCCGTTGAGCGGCGTCGCGTTGTCGTGCACCTGCTGGGCGATGCGCTGCAGCGAATCCCCGAGCACATTCGGTTCCTGCTGCTGCAGCGGCGCGTCGTTCGGTTTGCCGGTGAGATCCTCGGACAGATTCGCCACGGCCCGCATGGCCTCGGTGAATCCGACGGGAGTTTTGGTGCGGTCCTGGGGAATACAGCCGCGATAGTCGAAGGTGCCGCCGCCGGAATAGGCGGGCCCGAGTTCGACGCGCCGGTCGGTGACAATGGAATTGGCGATGGTGACCGCACCCAGCCGCTGCGGCAACCGCACCGCGCGATCCACCGTCATCCGCACCAGCACGCCCTCGGCGCGCGGCTCGATCTCCTCCACATTGCCGATCTGGATGCCGAGCATGGTGACCTTGTTGCCCGGGTAGAGCCCGACCGCGTCGCGGAATTCGGCGCACAGGCTGATCGGCGCGTTGTTGCTGTCGTAGTACTGCTTGCCGGTGACGGCGACGACCAGTCCGGTCGACACCGCGACCACGGCGAGCAATGCCCGGATGCGGCCCTTGCGGCCGTGGGGCAGCACCGTTCCGCGGAAGGCGCGCAAAGGATTTCGCAGGGACATGGTTCAGCACCCGGCCCTTCCCCGCGGGCACAGCGGCGTGTCGGTGACGGTGGCCCCCGAATGATCGACGGTCACGTAGGGGTTGTCGGAGTTGCGCGCGAACCACTCCAGCAGCTGCCGCAGGTTCTCGCCCATACCCGCGAGGGCGTCCTTGTTGCTCACGAGTTCGGCCACCGCTTTGTCGATGGTGTCGTACATCGGTTCCAGTGCCGGGCCGAGCTGTTCGTCGACGAAGGACAGCACCGGGGTCACATAGCCGAACATGCGCCGGATCTGGGCCACCAGGGTGATCAGGCCGTCCCGGTTGGCGGCGGCCAGGCGGTAGATGTCGAGCACGTGCTCCCCGGCCAGTTGCAGCCGGTCCAGCTTGTTCATCAGGGTTTCCAGGTATTCCTTGGCGACGTCGAGGGCGCGCGCGAATTCGGTGCGCCGGGCCGCCACCACCCCGGACAGACTGTTGACGCCGGTGAGGATGCCGTTGAGCGCGTCGGGCTGCTCCTCGAACGCGCCGGCGAGTTTGGCGATGGTGTCGCGCAGTTTGCCCGCGTCCAGGGCGGCCAGTGAGGGGGTGACCTCCTCGATGGCGGCGCTCAGGTCGTAGGGCGTCTTGGTGCGCTCGCGCGGAATGATCTTGCCCGCCGCGGTGTCCGGCCCGGCCGGTTCCACCGAGAGGTACCGGCCGCCGATCGGGGTCAGCAGTTTGACCACGATCCGGGTGTCGACGCCGACGCGGACCTCGCTGTCGAGGCCGAAGGCGATCTCGGCGTGGTCGCCGACCAGCGTCACACTGCGCACCTTGCCCAGCGAGATCCCGGCGACCCGCACGTCGTCGCCGACCCGCACGTCACCGGAGCTGGCGAATTCCGCGCGGTAGACGGTCTCGCCGAACGGGATCACGAACGCGCCGACGGCGGCGACGAGTGCGGCCACGGTCGCCAGGATCGCGGCCACCCCGATCCGGAATTCGAATCGGCGCTGCGCCTCCGCGGCGCGAACAGTCAAGCGCGGCAGCCGCATTCGCGGCAGCGCGGGGCGCTTGCGCGCCAGGGTGGTGGTCATCGGCATTCCCCCATTCGCTCGATGCCCATGAGGACTGTGGTCGGAATCGGCAGTCCGCTCAGACAGCTCCAGCGCTCCCCCGCTTTGGGTTCCAGGGCGAGGCTGTTGAGGGTCTGCGCGGCCAGCGGCACGGCGGCGAGGGTCTGCCGGATGAAGGCGACCATGTCCGCGCCGAGCAGCGAGTTGTAGAGCCGGTCCATGCCCGGGAAGTTGTCGTACCAGATGCCGACGGCCCGGTCGAACAGCGGCATGAAGGCGTTCAGGCCCGGAATCGCCTTGTCTATCAAGCCTTTGAGCACATCGAGCTTGCCGTAGAGCAGATCCACCGTGTCGAGCAGCTGGTCGATCATCGAGTCGATCTTGGGTGACTGGCCTTCGAATCGGGTGAGCAGGCTGGAGAAGTTGTCGGCCAGCAGGCTCACCACCGGCTCCTGATTCGCGGCCACCGCGATGATCTGATTCAGGCTGTCCATGACCGGTCCCAGGCCACGCCCGTCACCGGAGACCACCAGCAGCAGGTTCTCCAGGAATTTGTCCACCGAGCCCGAGGACAGGGTTTCGAAGATGGGCCGGATGGCGTCGAAGAGCTCGGAGATGTCGAAGGATCCGTGCGTACGCGAGATCGGGATGGTGGTTCCGGCGGGAATCTTCGCACCCGGAGCCACCTTCTGCTGCATCGCCAGATACCGGTCCCCGATGAGGGATTGGAAGAGCACCGCGACCTCGGTGTTGTCGTACACCTCCTGCCCGTCGGCAACGGTGAACTCCACGTAGGCCACCGCACCGTCGAGCTGGATTTCGGTCACCTTGCCGACCTGGACGCCCGCCATGCGGACGTCGGAGCCCTTCTTCAGCCCGGAGACATCGGAGATGTGCGCGGCGTATGTGCGCACCTGTTCCTTGATCGGGGTCTGCAGCGCGGTCCACACCATGGCTCCCATGAGCATGATGACGACCGCGACGACGCCGAGCCGGATCGCCGCGGAGCGAACCGATTTCACCGTCCACCTCCCTGCGTGCCGAACAGGCCGGGCGGGATCGGCAGGCCGGGGATCACCGGCAGATTCGCCAGTGCCGGAGTCCCGTCCGGAACCGTCTGCGGCCCTGCCGCAATGACTTTCGGGTCACCGGCCAGATAGGGCAGACCCGCGAGCAGAAGTTGCACCTGGAGTGAAACCGTCCCGTCCTGGTTGGTCACGAACGCCTTGTCGATCCGATCGATCAACTGCGGCAGACGCGTGTAGAAGCTGGTGAGACCGCCGGCCGCGCCGCCGATCGGATGCAGAATGCTCAGCAGCGCGTCGATGAACTGCGTGAAGCCCGGCTGCGGCACGATGCCGATGGCGTTACCGATGACCTGGCCGACGAAGCCGACGATGGCCTCCAGATCGTCGTGCTGTTCGGTGAGGTAGGCGATGCGCCCGGCCTGCGCGCGGAAGATCTCGAGGGCTTCGCGCGCAACCTGTTTCATATCCGCGCTGAAGTCCGCGCCGCTCTGGATGGCGGGCCGCGGATCGAGGCCCACCAGCATCTCGTCGCCGACCCGCATGCGGCCGATATCGATGGCGGTGGCGATCATCCTGCCGATGCCCTCGGCGCCGCCGTCGAAGGAGAGCACCTCGCCGATCCGCCCGATCGGGCCGGTGTCGATCTTGCCGAACTGATCGCCGACCAGCCGGATCACCGAGGTGACGGTGACGGTCTTGGAATCCTTGGGCAGGGTGATGGTCGCGCCGTCGCTGAGCCGGTTGCCGCGCGGGCCGAGGTAGAACAGCTCCAGTGCGGTCATGCCCAGGGTGTTGGAGGAGACGAATCGCGCCCGCATATTGTCGGCGAGGAATTTCGCGGCCTCGGGTTCCACCGTGAGGCGCAGGAATTGCTTTTCCGCGCCGCGGGTTTCGATCTCGGCGATGGAGCCTATGCGCAACCCGTCCATTTTGACGTCCGCACCCTCGACGACGCCCTCGCCGACCTGCTCGGCCTCGATATTGAGCGTGAACGTGGGCGTGAACCCACCCTTGATGTAGGTGGTGAAGATCAGCGATCCCACCAGCAGCACCGCCCCGCCGATGATCCCGGTGAACAGCAGCTGCCAGGATTTGGGACCGCGCCCGTCGATGTTCTGATATTTCGCGATTCCCATGGGCTATCCCGTGATTCGAATATCGCTGACGAACATGCCCCACAGCGCCGTGGTCAGCGTCAGATCCAGAATGATGATCAGCACCAGGCTGGCCCGGATGGCGCGGCCCGACGCCACACCCACCCCCTCCGGCCCGCCCGAGGCGTAGTACCCGTAATAGGAGTGCACCAGGATCACCACCACCACGAAGACGATCGCCTTGACCAGTGAGCGGACGATGTCCGCCGGATTCAGGAACGCCTCGAAATAGTGGTCGTAGGTACCGCCGGCCTGACCGTGGATCACCTTGATGAAGAAGGCCGTCGCGAAATAGCTGCACGCCAGTGACGCCAGATACACCGGGATGACGATCAGCACGCCCGCGATGACCCGGGTGGTGACCACGAACGGAATCGGTTCCACCGCACTGGCTTCCAGCGCGTCGATCTCCTCGGAGATGCGCATGGCGCCCACCTCCGCGGTGATGCGGCAACCGGCCTGCGCCGCGAAGGCGATGGCGGCGATGAGCGGAGCCAGCTCGCGGGTGTTGGCGAAGGAGGAGATGAATCCGGTGAGCGGGCCCATGCCCAGCATGTCCAGCAGCCGGAAGGCCTCGATGCCGATCATGGATCCGGTCATGAGGCCCATGAACACGACCACGCCGACGGTGCCGCCGCCCACGATGACCCGGCCGTTGCCCCAGCCGATATCCATGAACACGACGCCGATCTGCCGCCGATAGCGGTGCAGGGTGCGCGGTACCGCGCGCAGCACGTGATAGGCGAAGGCGAATTGATGTCCGAGCGCCACCAGGGGCACGATGCTGTTACCGGCCCGCTGGATCGAACGTTCCCCCAGCGCCCGGTATTTGGATGGCACTACCATTCAGAACCCCATATTGTCCGGGAACCAGATCGTCAGCAGCTGGGTGATGAGCACATTCGCGGCGAAGGTGGTCATCACGCCCAGTACGACGGTGGCGTTCACGCAATCGGCCACACCCTTGGGGCCGCCGGAAGCCTCGAATCCGCGTTGACTGGCCACCAGCACCACGAGCAGACCGAAAACCGTTGTCTTGATGATCGCGATGATGAGATCGGTGGTGCTGGCGAACGCGGCGAAGGAATTGAAGAACGCGCCGGGCACACCGCCCTGGATCAGCGTCATGGCGTAGATGGTCGACATGCCGACGAAGACGACGAGCACGCACATGAGCGGCCCGACGATGAACATGGCGGCCAGCCGCGGGGCCACCAGCCGGTGGTTCGGATTGATGCCCAGGGTGCGGATGGCGTCGATCTCCTCGCGGATCTTGCGCGCCCCGAGGTCGGCGGCCACCGCCGCGCCCACCGCGCCGCCCATGAGAATGCCCGAAACCATCGGCGCCGCTTGGCGAATCACGCCCAGACCGCCGGCCGCGCCCGCCTGGGAGGTGGCTCCGACCTGTGCGGCCAGGGATCCGGCCTGGATCTGGATGATCGCGCCCAGTGGCACCGAGATGAGGATGGCCGGCCAGCCGGACACGCTCATCATGAACCAGGCCTGCGAAAGCGTCTCGCGCCATGGGTGATTCAGCTTCACCACATCGCGCACCAGGCCGTAGACCGAGTCCGCCGCGAGCAGCACCAGTCGCCCGAACGTGCCGATGGAACCCAGCAGGGTGTTCCACGCCCACAGCGTCAGGGCGACGATCGGCCGCAGGATGGGCGGCACCGGCAGCCGCTGCGCGATCCGCGCGGCGCGCTCGGCGTCGTCGGCTTCCGGCACATCGCCGGCGACCGTCACGCTCATGTCCGGCCGTTCCGGACTCGGCACCTCTGCATCACATACCTCCCCTGGCCGTCTGAGACAATTTACTCACTATCGCGTGCGCTGTCTGGAGAATCCGCAATACCGCGGACAATCACGGCATCCACCACTGCACGATCTCCTGCACAGCAGGATCGGCGCTCTCTCGGCCAATGATCAGTTCCGTCTCGGTCAGCCGGATCGAGACATCCGCCCCCGACCCGGACCAGCCACCGCCACCGCCCGCCACGCCGACCCGGATCGGGGTGGCGGTGGCCAGGTCATATCCCTTGAAGTAGGAGCCGCACACCACGAACAGCACGCCGGACGTGGATCCGACCACCGTGGCCCGCTGCCACTCGTCACAGCGCGCCGAGACGCCGTCGCCGCCGAACCAGCCGTAATGATTGGCCGTGCGATTGACGAAGCCGGGCAGCGCGGTGACGGGCGCGGCGGTGTAGGCCCGGTGATCCGGTAGCTGCGGCGGGATATCCTCCTGCGGCACAACCGGTTTCACGGTGGTCGTGGTGGTCCGCGTGGTGGGTACCAGGGTGGTGGAGGCCGCCGGCAGCGCTTGCGCCACCACAATGATGGGCGGTGGCGCACCCAGGTGGGTGCGGAAGTACACGGCCAGACCGGCCCCCGCGCCGATCATCACCACCGCGGCGGCCGACGCCGACCCGTACGCCAGCACCGACCCCCACGGATTTCCCCGCCTCATCACCGACCCCCTTTGCCTGCCGAATCTTGTCCAAGTGACTGAGACAGTGGTTAGCATACTGGGGCGCGGCATCTTGACAACTGCCGGATGCGATCACAACCACAGGGAGAGCAAGAGTGAATATCCAGCACAGAGCAACGTACCTCCTGGCGGGCGCGGGCCTCGCGCTGTCTCTGACACTGACAGCATGCGGCGGCAGCAACGTGCGCAATCCAGACGTCACCATCACCGTGGCCCCCACCACAGGGGCGGCGACGACTGCGGCTAACAGCAAGCTACCCGAGCCGCTCACCGCCGATCAGCTCGACCAGAAGCTGCAGAACCTGTTCGGCAAGAAGGACGTGCCCGACGACTCCCGGTTGGCGGTGGTGCAGAACGGCGAGAAGTTCCGGTCCGATCTGCCGTCGCTGGTGCAGGCCATGAACGAGAACCCCAGCGCCACCTTCGGCGTGGTGGCGAATTCCGTTGTGCTCAACGGGGACACGCTCGAGGCCGAGTTCTGGCTGGACAAGGACGGCAATGGCAACCGGCGGTCCGCGCCGCTGAATCTCGTTGCGGTGAACGGAGAGTGGAAGATCACCTCCGCCGACATCTGCGGGCTGCTCGCTCAGACCGACTACAAGTCACCCGCCTGCTCGTAAGCGGGAGACAGGCGTAACAGGGGAGGCCAGAACGTGTTTCACTGGTTGGGGCGATGGGTGTACCGCGCGCGGTACGCCGTCATCGCGGGATTCGTTGTGGTGATGGGGGTTTCCGGGATCTACGGGCTCGGATACCAGGACCGGCTGACCGCGCAGGGGTATTTCGACGACAGCAGCGAGTCGGTCGCCGGCGCCGAACTCGCCGACGACACCTTCGGCCGGGACTTCGACGGTGATGTGATCGCGCTCTACACCGCACCGCCGGGCAGGCAGATCACCGATCCCGAATTCGAGGACGCCGGAAAGGCGCTCACCCAGCGGCTGCTCACCGAATACCGCACGCAGATCAAGGATGTCACCGGCTACTGGAACGGCAGCCTGGTCAAAGCCCGGTTCATCACCGACGACAAGACCAAGGCGTTCGTGAGCATCGGGTTGCAGGGCACCGGCGATCAGGACAGCGTGGACTTCTACCACCAGATCCAGGACAAACTCGACATTCCCGGGCTCGGGGTACAGGTTTCCGGTCGCGTCCCGGTCTCGGACGCGGTCGGGCTCACCATGGCGCACGATATCGAGCGCATGCACCTGATCGCCCTGCCGCTGGTGGCGATCGTGCTGTTCTTCGTCTTCGGCGGCGTCGTGGCGGCCGCGCTGCCGTTGATCGTCGGCGGACTGACCATCGCGGGTTCGTGGGGCATCATGCGCGCGGTCACCGATGTCATGCCGGTGAACAGCTTCGCCGACGCGGTACTCCAGCTGATCGGGCTGGGTCTGGCCATCGACTACGGCCTGTTCATGGTGAGCCGCTTCCGGGAGCAGATCGCCGAGGGCCGCGACACCGAACAGGCGGTGCGCACGGCGGTGGCGACCGCGGGCCGCACCATCGTCTTCTCCGCCACCATCATCGTGGTGTGCGTGGCAGGCGTGCTCATCTTCCCGATGGTGTTCCTGCGCTCGGCGGCCATCGGGGCGCTGGCCGCGGTCGCGCTGGCGGCGCTGCTGTCCATCACCGTGCTGCCCGCCATCCTGGCCGTCCTCGGCCGGCGCGTGGACGCGCTGGGCTGGGAACGCTTCTCGCGCACCAGAACCGCCGCGCAGATCGACGGCTCGTTCTGGTCGCGCCTGGCGCTGTGGGCGATGCGGCGGCCGGTCCTGGTGGCGCTGCCCATCATCGTGGTGCTGGCGGGCCTGATCGTGCCGTTCTTCAAGGTGGAGTTCACCGGCATCAGCGAGAAGTTCCTGCCACCGGACAACGCGACCCGGGTCGCACAGCAGGATTTCGACGCCACCTTCCCGACCGAACGGGTCTACCCGCTCAAACTGGTGATCGAGGGCGCGGACCGCGCCACCGAACGCGCCCTGGTGGCCGCCGCGAATACCGCTGTGGCGAACCAGGTTCCGGGCATCATCGGGGAGTTCCAGAAACCGGCGTCCGGGGGCGTCGCCAAGGACGGGGCCAATGTCAAGGTCTACGCCGCGAGCCTGGCCGACAAGGACGACGCGGACGCGGTGATCGGCGAGCTGCGCGCCATCGCACCGCCCGACGGGGTGTCCTACTACGTCACCGGAATACCGGCGCTGGAACGTGATTCGATCAACGGGGTGATCGACCGGCTGCCCTGGCTGCTGCTGATCCTGGTGCTGGCCTCGTTCGTCATGATGTTCCTGGCCTTCGGGTCGTTCGTGCTGCCGGTGAAGGCCATCTTCGTCAGCTTCCTGAGTCTGACCGCGGCCCTGGGCTTTCTGACCTTCGTGTTCTACGACGGGCACGGGTCGGGGCTGCTGAACTTCACCCCGCAGCCGCTGTGCTTCCCGGTGCTGGTGATCATGATCGCCATCATCTTCGGCCTGTCCACCGACTACGAGATCTTCCTCATGTCCCGGATGGCCGAGGCCCGCGAAAACGGCGCGGCCACCACAGAATCCATTCGCTACGGCACCGCGCACACCGGCGGCATCATCACCGCGGCCGCACTGGTGCTCATCGTGGTGACCGGATCCTTCGGACTGTCGGAGCTGGTGCTCATGCAGTACATCGCCTACGGCATGATCGTGGCCCTGGTGCTGGATGCCACCGTCATCCGCATGCTGCTGGTTCCGGCGGTGATGCGCATCCTGGGCGACGCGTGCTGGTGGGCGCCGGGCTGGGCCAAGCGCCTGCACCAGCGAATCGGATTGGCGGAGTACGAGATCCGCCCGCAGCCGGGGCACGCGCACGCCGCCGAGGAGGTGTCGGCATGAGGTGCGCCCGCACTGCGCTGATCGCCACGCTGGGCGGGCTGGTCGTGGCCGCGGGGCCGTTCCACGCGGTCCCGGCGGCCGCGGACCCGCCCCCGATGATCGATTGCGGGGACACCTACACCGAGGGCTCCCGGCTCGAAATCAGTTGTCACAACCCGGATTCCGCGCCGGGGACGGTGGATCTGATGTACGTGTGCAGCACTCCGCTGGACTTCGGCCGCCGGATCGTGTTCAACGAACCCGGCTTCACCGTCGGCGCCGGTGCGACGCTGCGCCTGACCCGGGACTGCGGCGCGGAGCAGGTGGTCGTCACCCATCAGCTCTGGACGCTCACCGCCGAGCAGCGGGCCGACAACGATGCCCGGATCGCCGGGATCCGCGAGCGCCGGGACCGGGCGACACCCCGGTAGGGCGGCGACCGCGGCGGGGCCGGGATGCCGGAACGGCAATTGTCTGAGACACTTGATCCGCAGAATCGGGCCCACTACGGGCGAGCGGAATGGGGAGAATTCCGATGACAGAACAGTTGGCAGGCAATGGAATCGACGTCGACGCGGTCGTCACGCGGCTGACCGATGCGAGCGTGGCGTATTTCATCGACCAGGTCAGCGGGGAGAACCTGGTCGCGCACGCCGATTCGCTGCTGCGCGATATCTTCGACATCGAGGAATCCCTGCGGGTATCCGACATTCTCGACCCCGCCGCGGTGCAGGGCAGCACGCTGGCGGTCATCGAACTGCTCACCAGCAGCACGCTGAACCGCAACTTCTTCGAGGCCATCGCGGACGCCGTCTACGATCTGGCGGCCAATGACACCTTCCGCCTCGGCGATGTCGTCGACCGCGACGGCGTGCGGAAGCTGGTCGCCACCGTCGCCGGTATGCACGTCATGTTCGAGCGCGGGCTGGACCGGTTCGCCGAGAGCCCCATGGTGGCGACCGTCGCCTCCACCTTCGTCAACCGGATCGTCTCGGGCGCGGGCGAGGCGGTCCGCACCCGGGCCGAACGGCTGCCGATGATGAAATCGGCGTTCTCCCTGGGGGATCGGACCGTCGGCCGGGTGCTCAGCGCCGGGGACAAGGCGTTCGGCGAACGCCTCGGCGACGCCACCGCGGCCGCCGCGCAGTACGCGGTGCGGCGCACCAATCACGCCATCCTGACCGTCATCAAGGAGACTCCGATCGCCGATGCCGCCATGGAGGTGTACGACCTGTTCGCCGAGCAGCCGGTCAGCGATCTGCGCGGGTTCATCGAACTCGAGGAGCTGCGCGCGCTCATCGCGGCGGTCTTCGATCTGGTCACCACGGTCAAGAACCCGGAGTACCTGAGCGATCTGGTCGGAGATGTCGTCGGCATTCTGCTCGAGCACTACGGGGACTACACCGTGGCCGGGCTGGTGAAGGAGATCGGCATCAGCCCCGAATTCCTCCGGGACGAATTCTGCCGCTACGCACCGGCGGTCATCGAGGCGGCCGAGCAGGACGGCATCCTGGCGGATCTGGTGCGGGCGCGCGTGGAACCGTTCTTCCGGTCCGAGCAGGTGCGCGAAATCCTTTCCACGGCAGGGTGACCCAATCGATTGCAGGATTGTCTGAGACAGTTTAGGCTATAGCTACCGGGCGCCGGACTCGCTGCGTACCCCAGCCGGTCACGACGCCCGGTTCGAAGGTGACCCGCCCACAACCCTCCTGTTGCCGGCGCATGCCCACTGTTGCGCCGGATGGGCGGGTCACCTTCACCGCGTAGGATCCGACCGAGAGGAGAGATCCGTGCGCGCAGCCACCCTCCGACATGCGATCGTGCCGCTGGCCCTGGCCGCCGTCATCGCGCCGACCACCGCCGCCGCCACGCCTCCCCCGCCACCGCCCGCGGTCCACCGCTATGTGGCACTGGGCGATTCCGGGGCCGCGGTCGGCTCACTGGACCGGCTGCAACCGGGCAGCCCGCCGTATTGCGCTCGCGCCCAGGACAATTACCCCTCGGTCCTGGCCCGCACCCTGAACGTCGCCGAATTCGCCGACGCGTCCTGCTCCGGCGCGAAGACGGCCGATATGACCGCACCGCAGTACGGCCGGGACGGCGGCCCCAATCCCGCCCAATTCGACGCCCTCACCCCGGACACCGACCTGGTCACCCTCACCCTGGGCGCGAACGATATCGGCGTGTTCAACGTCAATGTGATCACCGACGAACAACTCGCGACCGTACGCCGCAATGTCGGCGCGGTGCTCGACGGCATCCACCAGCGCGCCCCGCACGCGACCGTCGTCCTCACCACCTACCTGCGCTACTTCCCCGAGAACGCGGGCTGCTACGGCTTCACCGATCAGGGCGGACAGCAACGCCTCACCGACACGCTGCGGGAGACCGCACTGACCCACGACGCCCGCTTCGCCGACAACTTCCGCACGACCGGCCACGATATGTGCGCCCCCGCCGAGGCGCGCTGGGTCAACGGCCCCAGACCCGGCAGCGCCTCGGTTCCCCTGCACGCCAACGCCGCCGGACAGGAGTACCTGGCGGCCGTGGTCGCCGCGACCCTGCGCGACTGAGCAGCGCCACCCGTACCCGGAGTCAGGAGGCGGGCGGCCACCCGTACTCGACGCCGGTGAGCCGCTCGCTCAGCCGCCACAACCAGCGGGCGTAGGCGCGGCTGTAGGCGAGCGGATTTCGCACCGTGCGGCGCGGATATCCGGCGATCTCGAATCCCGGTCCCAGATAGGTGTTTCCGGGCAGGGCCGGGGCGGTCGCGGCGTAGAGCTGTGGCAGTGCGCCCATACCGTCGGACTGCGCCAGAGCGAACAGAGCCCGCTGCGGAACGGCGGCCAGCGCGCCGAGCACGCCGCGCTCACCATTGCGGTCGTAGAGGTGCGTGGCCGACAGGCCCGGATGCGCGGCGACGGCCGTCAGCGCGGTGCCGGCCGCCCGCGCCCGGCGATTCAACTCGGCGGTGAACAGCAGATTGGCCAGCTTGGACTGGGAGTAGGCGGGCCAGCGCAGGTACAGCAGCCGCCAGTTCGGATCCAGCGGATTGATCACGCCACCCCAGGCGGCGACCGAGGACACCGTCACCACGCGCGGTTCGGGCGCGCGCAGCAGGGCGGGCAGGATCGCGCCCGTGAAGGCGAAGTGGCCCAGGTGATTCGTGCCGAACTGGGCGTCGAATCCATCGGCGGTGCGCGAGCGCGGCACCGCCATCACCCCGGCATTGTTCACCAGCAGATCCACCGCGCCGACGCTGACATCGATATGGTCGGCGGCGCGGCGCACCGAGGCCAGATCGGCCAGATCCAGGGGCAGCACTTCGGGTTTCGGGCCCGTCGCGGCGGCCGCCACGGCCTCCACCGCCGTCGCGGCCTTCAATTCGTTGCGGCAGGCCAGCAGTACGCGAGCGCCCTTGGCCGCCAAGGCTTCCGCGGTGCGCAGGCCCAAACCGCTGTTGGCGCCGGTGATCACGGCGGTCCGGCCGGTCTGATCGGGAATGTCGGCCACGGTCCAGCGGCGCGGCAGGATGGGAGCTGAGCTCATGGAATGCCCCCCTGGCATCGGTGACGTCGGATAGCGGAATCAGTACAGCAGTCCGGCAGCCGAGTCGGAACGGGATCCTGTCCCAGCCGATCAGGCCACGGGGCCTCACGACGACTTGCCGTGACCCGTCCTCATCACGAATACCGCCGTCGAACAGGACAACCCTGCTGTCCCAGACACATTATCCGATCATGTTACGATGCAACAGACCGGGCGATGCCCCGGCCGAGGAACGAAGACAGAGGGGTCACATATGGCGGGCTACACGCGCTCCTACGACGGCGTGGCCGAGGTCCGGCCGGGGCCGGTCGAACGGGTGGTGATCCACCTGGTCGCCAAGCTGGGGGCCTGGGCGGGTCCAGCCCTGCGCCGCGCCGGAGCCGTCGTGCTCCGCGAGGCGGTGCGCGCCGTCATCGTTCTCACCCTGCTCGGATTCGCCTCCGCCGCAGTGTTTTTCGGCGGGTTCTACCTGCTCGGCGCGCTCGTGGAACTACTCGACACCTGGATGCCCCGCTGGGCCGCGCTGGGCCTCACCTCGACGGCGCTGTTCCTGCCCGCGGGCGCGGCGGCGCTACTGGGACTGTGGCAGCTGACCAAACTCCGGACCGTCCGCGCCGGCGCCGGACTGGCGGCCCGGCTCAGCGTTTCACCGCGGCCGTAATACCTTCCGGCGTCGGGCTGACCACCTCGGTACCGTCGGCCAGCAGCATCGGAACGCGCAGCAGGCCGCCCGCGACATCCGCGCGAGTGTGCGCCGCGACGAAATCCCGGTGCCGCCTTGCGGTTACGCATTCGTCGAGCCCCGGATCGACGACCCCCGCCTGCCGAGCCAGGTCGATCAATTCGGCATCGCCCAGCCCCGCGCTGCCGGTCGCCGGCTGCCGCTGGAAGGCGAGCGCGCGGAAGGCCCGCCATTTCTCCTTGTCCGCCACCGCCACGCAGACGCTCGCATTGGCCGCGCGCGAGGAGTACTCGGTCGTGGATTCCGCGTCCAGCACCGCCACGATGTCGTATTCGATGGCGGCTTTCCCGTCCTCCACCGCGGCGTCGATGGTCGCGCCGGAGACGGTGTCGAGACTCTTGCACAACGGGCACTGGAAATCCTCGATCAGCACGAGGGTGACCGGGGCCGCGGGATCCCCGAAGCGCAGCCGGCCGGATTCGAAGGGCGCGGGCCCGGCGGCGAGCGCTGCTCGTTCCCGGTCGGCCGCGCCGGAGTCCTTGTCCCGCGCGGCTTTCGACACCGCCCACACGATTCCCGCGACCACGATCAACAGCAGGACCGCGACCGCCGCGGTGAGCCGGGTGGACAACCTGTCACGTGCGCTCATCGGCGAGTCACCGTCCCGTCGTACTCGGCGCGGAAGTGGCCGTACCGGAGGGCGTGGCCGTTTCGGTCCGGATCTGTGAGCCGTAGGAGATCGGGCAGGCCACGGTCATCACCAGCATCGAATGATTGAGCCCGGCGAAGGATTCGTCGAGCGCCCGGCCGACCTGATCGGCCGTCGCGGGCGCGTCCAGGGCCGCTTCGAGTCCGTGCAGCGCATCGCGCACCTGCCCGGCGGAGACAGATATCGCCGCGAACGCGTCGCGCGCGATGGCCGGTCGCATACCGGCGACGCTCGCGTCGACCCCCGTGACGATCTCCTGCGCCAGCCGCGCGCCGTCGGCGGTGCGCTGCCGGATATCGGGGAGATCGTTGCGTCCCGCCGCCGCGCTGATGCCCTGCACCCGCTCGGTGAGCTGGTCGAAGGTGGGCCGCAGTGCGGTGATCTCGCGGGCTCCGGCGAGGCAGTCGGTCTGGCCCGGGGCGAGGGTGGTCGTGGTCGGTTGCGCGGCCGGGGCGCTGTCGGGCTCGGATCCGCAGCCCGCCGCCAGCACCGCGACGGCGGCTACCGCAAGCGTCGTCGTGGTGCGGGCGGGGTGTGGACGCGCGAATCCCATGCCAGATCCTCACGAGTGGTGGGGCGGATACGAACTCCGATACCTCTTGGCATCGTATCCGCTATTCCACGGCTAACTCGAAATTCCCGGCCGCGTGGTTGTCGAGCGGGCTGACGCTCCGCCGGTCAGCTCGCTGTGCGAATACCGGCCGTCGCGGCGAGGGTGAGCAATTGCGCGCGCCGGAGTTTGCCGGTGGTGCTGCGCGGCAGTTCAGCCACGAACACGACCTCGCGCGGCACCTTGTAATTGGCCAGTCCACCGCGCACGAACGCGCGGATCTCGTCGCCGGTCACCTCGGTACCGGGTTTGCGGACCACGAAAGCGGCCAGGCGCTGACCGAATTCGTCATCGGGTACGCCGACGGCTCCGGCGTCGGCCACCTCCGGATGGCTCAGGATGTGCTCCTCGACCTCCTGCGGGAAGACGTTCTCGCCACCCGAGACGATCATGTCGTCGGACCTGCCGTCGATGAAAAGCCTTCCGGCGGAGTCGAAATGGCCGATATCGCCGGAATCCATATAGCCGCCGGGCAATACCTCCTTCCGGCCGCCGCCGCTGTAGCCGCGGAATACGACCGGATTGCGGTTCACGATGCGCCCGCTCTCCCCCGGCCGCACGTCGCGGCCCTCGGCGTCGACGATCCGAATATCCACCAGCCCCTTCGGCGGGAAGCCGACCGTGCCGGGGGCCGCGCGCAGATCCGCCGGGGTGGCCACCGCCCCGGGTCCGATCTCGGTGGAGCCATAGCCGTTGAACAGCACATCACCGAATTCGTCCATGAACTCCGTGCCCAGCCGCGGCGGCAGCGGGGCCGCGCCGCACGGGACCGCCTGCAGGGTCGAGCAGTTGTAGTCCCGGCGAATCTCGGGCGGCAGGTCCATGATTCGCTTGATCATCGTCGGGACCAGGCAGGCGATATTGACGCTGTGCCGCTCGATATCGGCGAGCGTCTGTTCGGCATCGAACCTGCGGCGCACGATGATCGGCGAGCCCAGCGCCAAAGCGGCCAGCATGGCGAGCAGCCCGTACGCGTGATGCAGCGGCGGTGCGATGATCATGGGATTGCCGACGCGCGGGATGGGCGAGAGTCGCGGAATCTCGGTGAGCGCCCGCAGCATTCGCGGATGCAGCCGCCGCGCGTACGGCACCAGCTCGCGCAGCGACAGCTGCCGGGGCGCGCCCTTGGGCACGCCCGTGGTGCCGCCGGTGAGGATCACGATCGTCGCGCCGTAGCCGACGGTGCGCACGGGCGGCAGCTGCTGCGCGAGGAGATCCCGCACGGTCGGGCTGGCCACCGGTTCGCGCAACCGGGTGACCCCGTGCTCGTCGGCCCCGGTCCGCACCACCAGGCGATGCCCGGTGTAGCCCGAAGTCGTCAGTGCCGCATGGAATTCCGCGTCGTAGCAGACCAGGTCCACGCGTTCACGCCGCAGCACCTCGCCCAGTTGCGGGCCCGCGAATCCGTAGTTGAGCGGAACCACGTCGGCGGACAGCCGCGCACCCGCGAGCAACGCCTCCACGAAGCCGCGGTGATTGCGGCACAGCACGCCCACCCGGTTGCCCCGGCCCAGCCCCCAGCGCTGTCGCATTGCGGCGGCGAGCTTTTCGACCCGATCGTTCAGGTCCCAGGCGGATATCTCACCGAAATCGTCGATGACGGCCGCCCGGTCCGGGAAGCGCACGGCGAACAGCGCGAGCAGGGTGGACAGCGCCACACCGCCGCGCAGGGCGGCCACGGTGTGCGGCAGCCGGGCGGGCCGCGGCAGCACGCGATGCAGCCGGGCGCGGTAGCCCTCGCCCACCTGCCCGACCAGATCGTCGAGGAAATGCGCTGTGCCCTCGACGATTTCGATGGCCGCACCGGCCCGGCCGCCGGGCCGCGACGCCGGATTGGCGAGCTTCACATACAGCGTCTTGGCGTTCTCGACGGCACGGAAGTTCTCCAGCGCGTACATCATCGGCACGCCCGCGCGCTCCCACCAGGGCCGAATCGCCAAGGGCCGGTCCACGATCGCCCGGCACACCATGCCGGCGGCCTCCTCGGGCCGCATGCCCACGAGCTGTCCGTAGCGGTACACGCGGAACGGGCCGAGCATGGGTGACATGACCAGTTGCAGGTGGATGCTGGTGGTGGTGATGCCGTCGGCGCGCAGTTCCGGGCCCGCACCGCGCAACCAGGTGGCGAGGGCGTTCTTGGAGGCGATGTAGGCGGTCCACTCCACGGCCGGCATGTGCACGCCCGCGGTGGCGACATTGACGATGTGCCCCTGTCCGCGCGCCCGCATGGACGGCAGCAGAGCCATGATCAACCGGACCGGTCCGAGGTAGTTCACCAGGGCGGTGTCCTCGAAGTTGTCGAAGCGGTCGTAGGAGTCGGTGAGCCAGCGCCGGATCGATTTGCCCGCATTGCAGACCAGGACGTCGACGTGCCCGTGGTCGACGAGCACCCGCCGCGCCAGCTGTGCGCAGGCGTCCATATCCGAGAGATCGGCCGGATACGGATGCACTACGCCGCCCGCCGCGGCGGCGCGCTCGCGCAGATCGTCGAGCAGGGTCGCCCGCCGGGCCACCGCGAGCACGATCGCGCCGGCGCGGGCCAGCCGCAGCGCGGTCTCCCAGCCGACACCGGAGGACGCGCCGGTCACCAGCACGATCCGGCCGTGGACCGCCGGTTCCAGCCGCCGGTCGGCGATGCCCGGACTCGCGGCCCCGGCCAGCAGCCGGATGGACCTGGGGAGCGCAACGGTCATTGTTCCTCCTCGGTGATGCCCTGCCACCGAGAGTACGATGTCCCAGACAGCTGAGCTAGACTGTCTGGGACGATAGTTCTGGGGCAGCGCGGCCCCGCCGGGACGCGCATCAGCCCGCCGGATCGAAGGGCGCAGCCATGACCCTCGCGCACACCTCCCATACCGACCCCGACACCCCCGATGTCACCACCGCGGTGATCGGCGCGGGACCGGGCGGGATCGCCGCCGGCGTCAAACTGAAGAAGTCCGGACTCGAGGACTTCATCATCCTCGAACGCGCCGACGAGGTGGGCGGAAGCTGGCACGAGAACCACTACCCCGGACTCGGGGTGGACATCCCCGGCGTCGCCTACCAGTACTCCTTCGCACGAAACCCGAACTGGAGCAGAGTGTTTCCGTACGGCGCGGAGGTCCGGCAGTACCACATGGACGTGGCGCGGCGCTTCGGGCTGTACCCGCACCTGCGCTTCCACACCGAGGTACTGCGCGAGGAATGGGACGACGAGCGCGAGCTGTGGGTGCTGCACCTGGCCGACGGGTCCACTGTCACCGCGCGTTTCGTGATCAGCGCGGTCGGCGCGTTCATCCGCCCCAAGGACGATCCCGGCATCCCCGGGCTCGCCACATTCCGCGGCCGGATCCAGCGCCCGTCGGATTGGGACCACGGCTACGACCATGCCGGTCAGCGGGTGGCCGTCATCGGCACCGGCGCCAGCTCGGTGCAGATCGTGCCCGCCATCTGCGCGCAGGTCGCGAATCTCGAGGTCTTCCAACGGACACCGGTGTGGTGTGCGCCGAAACCGGATGTCACCGTGCCCGCCGCGGTGCAGCGCCTGCTCGCCGTTCCCGGCCTGGTGGCCCTCGGCCACGGCGTCGTACTCGCCGGCGTGGACCTGGTCCTGCGGGTGGGCACGGCCGCACCGCTGTGGTCGGCGAAACCCGTCATGCGGGCGTTCGACCGGGCCGCCATCGCCGGCTACCGCCGCTATCTGCGAATGATGGTGCGCGACAGGGACACCGCCGACCGCCTCACCCCCACGCACGGTCCGATCGCCAAACGCCCCACCATCTCCACCGGCTATCTGCTCGCCTTCAACCGGCCGAACGTCGCGCTGGTGACCGAGCCCATCGAGCGCGTCACCGAATACGGCATCCGCACCGTCGACGGCGTCGACCACGACGCGGACATGATCGTCCTGGCGACCGGGTACGAGGTCTTCTCCGATCCCGAGACCTACCGGCCCGGAACCATTGTGGGGCGCAACGGATTCGACCTCGGCAAGTTCTGGACCGAATACGGCCTGCAGGCGTACCAGAGCGTGTCGGTGCCCGGCCTGCCCAACCGCTGGACGCTCGTCGGCCCCTACTCCTGGACCGGCTCCGGCTGGCACGCCTTCGTCGAGATGACCGCCGATCACGCCGTGCGCGCCATCCGCGAGGCCGTCCGCCGCGGGGCCACCACCATGGAGGTCCGGCAGGAGGTCCACGACGCCTACCACGCCCGCGTCCACCGCAGGGCCGCCGCACTGCGCTACTACCTGGCTGAACTCAACGCCCACGTGCCCACCTACTACCGCAACTCCCAGGGCGACACCACCTACATCCGCCCCTCGGGCTTCTTCGCGGCCCGCCACGCCAACCGGCACTTCCCCTTCGACGACTACGCATTCAGCCGGAAACCATGAGAAAGAAGCGCCTCTGTGAATCTGACCGCCATTGTCATCGTCGCGGCCGTTGTCGTCGTTCTCGGAGCCATCGCCGCCGGAACAGCCTTGCTGGTCATGCGGTCCTGGACCAAGAAGGCGCTGGCAGGAGGAGGCTATGAACTACGACCGATCGCGGCGGAATTCGTCGACGAGTTTCTCACCGAGGGAGCGACTTTCGCGGTCACCGCGGCACGGGAATTCCCGTATCCGCCGCACAAGGTTTGGGACGCATTACAACTCAACGGCACCTTTTCCTGGATTCCGCTGATCAACGGTATTCGGTATCGCGACGACTTCCGGCGGGAAGGCGCGCTGCGCACCTTCGACGGCACGGTGGTGGCGGCCGAGGAGCGCGTGGTGATCATGAACCCGGGTAGCCGGTTGAGCGTCACCGGCACGAAAGCGTCCGTCCCCCTGGTGCTCAGGTCCTTCGTCGAGGATTACCAGCTCACCGAAACCGAGACCGGAACCACGCTGACCTGGACTCTCGCCTTCCGCCCACGGTTCGGGGCCTTCGTCCCGCTGCGCTGGACCGCCCCGTTCGTCCGCCCCTTCGCCGCCCTCGGCATCAAGGGTCTGGCGGCGCGAATCTGATCGAAACGAGGACCAGCCATGTCCGCACGCCACCCGCCGGAATCGCATCGCCTATGTCATCTGCGCGTCCGCTCCGGTCTGCTGGTCCTCGATTTTCGGGCTACGCTGGCGCAGGCGCGCAATTTCCTTGCCGCGCTCGATACCTGGTCGCCCACCATGCACGCGACGATAGACAACGACGTCTCCCCCGATCTACCGGCGTTGCCATGCTCGAGCCTGTGGGATTGACAGTGAGGACTGACTGAGTGCGAACACTGGAGAACTTTTCCACCCGGTACGGCGGATTCCGGAATGTGGTGATCACGGCGGTGGAAATCACCACCTCGATCGCCCCCGATACCGAAGGCACCTGGCAGGGATTGCTTTCCGGCGCGAGCGGTATCCGCGCCCTGGACGATCCCGAGATCGCGGCCACCGATCTGCCGCCCAGCATCGGCGGCAAACTGGTCGCCGACCCGACCACGGAACTGGATCGAATTCGCAAGCGGCGCATGTGCTATGTGCAGCAGATGTCGTACGCCATGGGAAAACGCCTGTGGGACAACGCCGGAACGCCCGAGGTGGACAAGGACCGGCTCGGCGTGTGCATCGGCACCGGACTCGGCGGCGCGGACGCCATCGTCGACGCCAACGAGGCCATGCGCAACGGGTACCGCAAGGTGTCGCCGTTCGCGGTGCCCATGAGCATGCCCAACGGCGTATCCGGCGTGGTCGGACTGGAGATCGGGGCGCGGGCGAGCCTGGTGACGCCGGTGTCCGCGTGCGCCTCCGGCTGCGAGGCGCTGGTGCACGCGTGGCGGTCCATCGTGCTCGGGGAAGCCGACATGATCGTGGCCGGCGGCGTGGAGGGCTACATCAATCCCGTTGCGATAGCGGGCTTCACGATGGCGCGGGCGCTGAGCTCGCGCATCGACGATCCGGAACGGGCCTCGCGCCCGTTCGACCGGGATCGGGACGGATTCGTCTTCGGCGAGGCCGCGGCCCTGCTGCTGGTCGAGTCCGAGGACCATGCGCTGGCGCGCGGGGCCGTGCCGTTGGCGCGACTACTGGGGGCCGGGCTCACCGCGGACGGATACCACCTGGTGGCGCCCGATCCGGAGGGGCTGGGCTGTGCGCGGGCCATGCGGCGGGCCATCGAAACCGCCGGGGTGGGCCGCAAGGAGATCGACTCGGTCAACGCGCACGCCACGGGCACCACCATCGGAGATCTGGCCGAGGCCAAGGGCATCGCGGCCGCCGTCGGGAACCATCCGGCGGTGTACGCGCCGAAATCCGCGCTGGGGCATTCGGTCGGCGCGGTGGGTGCGCTGGAGGCGGTGCTGTCGGTGCTGACCCTGCGCGATCAGGTGATTCCGGCGACGCTCAACCTCGACAATCAGGATCCGGAGATCGATCTCGATGTCGTGCACACCAAGCCGCGCTACGGGCAGGTGGACTTCGTGCTGAACAACTCGTTCGGGTTCGGCGGGCACAATGCCGCCGTGCTGTTCGGCAAATACTGACGTCCGGCGCGACAAGCACTGCCGCGCACGGTGATCGAACGGCCCGGCACCCCTCGGTGGCCGGGCCGTTCCGCTCAGTCCGACGGCCCCCGCTGCTCCAGCTTCTTCTCCAGATAGGCGTCGACGCGTTCCAGGACCCGCGGCAGCACCCGCCCGCGCAGCCCGGTGATGCTGTCGTTCTGGAAGACTCGCGCCGCCAGCCGCGCGCCGCCCGGTGACACCCGGGTGGCCAGGTACAGCGCCCGCGCCTCGATGGGCGTCGGCACCACCGCCGGATTGCGCGCGGCCACCCGCACGATGGTGCGCGCGATGCTGTCGGGGCTGTGCGCCACGAACCGCTGCGCCAGCGACGAGATGCTCAGCGTGCGCGCGACGGCCGCCTCGTCCGCACCGTCCACCTCGCCCTCGTCGTAGATGCCGGTGTCGACCAGGGCCGGGCAGATGGCGGTGACTCCCACTCCGGTACCGGCGAATTCGAGCCGCAGGCCCTCGGTGAGCATCTGCGCGGCGGCCTTGGTGGTGCAGTACGGGGTGCTCAGCGGAATCGGCGCGAAGGCCGCCACCGAGGTGACATTGATGATCCGGCCGCCGCGCCGGGACTCCACCATCTGCCGGCCGAAGTAGGTGGAGCCGTGCACCAGCCCCCACACGTTCACGCCCAGCAGCCGCTCCCAGTCCTCG
Source organism: Nocardia acididurans (assembly GCF_016741815.1). Classification (GTDB taxonomy): domain Bacteria; phylum Actinomycetota; class Actinomycetes; order Mycobacteriales; family Mycobacteriaceae; genus Nocardia; species Nocardia acididurans. Next base: position 237,709 of record NZ_JAERRJ010000013.1, on the reverse strand, counting down.
AGTGAGTGCTCGAGAAACGGTCCGGCCGTGGTGAATCCGGCATTGTTCACCAGTACCCGGGGCGTGCCGAACTCGGCGCGCACATCCTCGGCGAAACTCTCCATGGCCGTTCCGTCGGCCACATCCACCGCGTAAGGTGTTGCGTCCCCGCCGCATTCGCTGATGGTCTCGACCGTTTGATCGGCGCGCTCCTTGTCGATGTCGGCGACGACCACGACCGCGCCCCGACGGGCGAAACGCTGCGCGGTCGCGCGGCCGATACCGCCGCCCGCACCGGTGACGACGACAACTTCGTGCTCGAAGCCTGTCATTGGGTTCCCCTCGCGGCCCGCAAGCCATATCTGGCGCTTACTGTCCCAGACAGTGTACACTCCGGAGCATCGGGCCGAGGAGCAGAACAAGCGTGAAACCCTTCCATCCGGGGGTCGCAGTGGTGACCGGAGCGGGCAGCGGCATCGGCCGCGGCACCGCCAAGGCGCTGGCGCGCCACGGCGCCGAGGTGATCGTCGCCGACATCAACTTCGCCACCGCGAAAGACACTGTGGCACAGATTCGTTCGGCCGGCGGACTGGCCTACCCGTATGCGCTGGACGTCGGCGACACGTCCTCCATGCGAGATCTCGCCGACCATGTGAAACGCAACCACGGCGTCCCCGACGTGGTGGTGAACAATGCCGGAATCCTGGTCGGCGGGCCGTTCCTCGACATCCGGCCCGCCGATCTGCGCCGCATCATGGACGTCAACCTGACCGCGGTTGTGTACGGCTGCCGCCTGTTCGGGGCACAGATGGCCGAACGCGGGCGGGGTGGCCATCTGGTCAATATGTCCTCGATGGCGGGCTTCACGCCCGTGCGACTGGGCACGCCCTACTCCGTAACCAACGCCGCGGTAAAACATTTCAGCCAGACGCTGCGCGCGGAGCTGGCGGTGCACGATATCGGCGTGACCGTGGTGTGCCCGGGGCTCATCGCCACCAATCTGCCCGCCACCGCGACCCTGGCCTCCCTGACACCCGAACAGGTGGCCATCGCCAGGCAGATCGCGGTGAAGGCGATGACCCTGCTCGGCATGCATCCGGACAAGGCAGGCGCCAAGATCGTCGACGCGGTGCGCCGCGACCGCGCGGTGGTGCCCATGCGGCTGGAATCCTGGCTGGCCTACCTGTTCACCCGCGCGTTTCCGCGCGTCACCCGGACCGGTCTGCGCCTGACAACCGGTCCGGAAGTCGAGCGTGTCGTGCGTTTCGTCATCGATCATCCGGCGGTTCTGGGCATTGCCCGCGAGGCGGGCGAGATCATGCCGTACCGTCGCGGACTGCAAACCTATTGGGAGCCACCGGACTACGACCAACCGGTCGCCCCGCCTATTCCGCTGAGGAGATGAGGACCATGGCCGATCAGCCGACTTCGCCGGGAGCCGAACCACCGGAGCGCCGCCATCGGGTGATTCTCGCCGTCATGGCGTTGACCATCATCGCCGCGCTGTTCGCCGCGGCCATGGTGGCCGCGGGCTGAGTCGATTCGCGCCGCAGCCGAATCGACCCGGGCGGTCGCACGGCGGTCGCCGCGAGGCTACGCCGTCGCCGAATGCCGGACCGGCACCGCGTGTGTGCCGGTCGCCGGGGAACCGAAGACCAGTTCTTCGAACCGGGCGACCACCCTGTCGTGGTACATGCCGAACAGGTCCTCGAACAGCGCCAGCTGCGCCTCCGACGGGCCTGTCCCGGTCTCCCACACCGCCAGCAGCGCCTGCCAGGCCAGCACGTGCAGATCGGGCGAGACCGCGTAGAACGCCTCGATCGCCTCGGGCACCTCGAACAGCAGATCTCCCACCGAGTTGAGCACCGCGCGCTGCATGCTCTGCCCGAGCTCGGTGAGCAGCCTGCGCACCAGGCCCACCTCCAGGGCGAGCATCCGCGCGTGATCGGGCGGCGTTGCGCGCGCGAGGATTTCGAGCTCCTCGACCTCCTCGCGCAGTTCCTCGAGCTCCGCGCCGCGCCCGCTCTCGGTGTAGGCGATGAGCGCGTCGAGCACGATCATGCGCTCGGTCTCCACGATATTGCGGAACATGTCGGCGGCCAGTTCGGGCGCGGGCATCGACAGCCGGAACAGCCGCCGATACACCTCCACGCCACCGGCGCGGCGCACATCGCGCACGGTGAAGCCGCGGCCGCGATGGGCGTCGACGAATCCGTAGGACTCCAGCTTGCCCAGCACCAGTTGGGCCGTCGCGCGATTCATCTCGAATTCCTCGGCGACCTGGCGGACGGAGGGCATCAGGTCGCCGGGCGCGAGCTCCCCGGTCGCGACGCGGCGAGCGAGCTCGTCGGCTACGTCGGCGACGACCGTCTGGGCACCCATCCTGTCACCTTTCGACAACTTTCGATTACGTCTCAGACAGTCTAGGCTCTCACCTTCCGTTCCGCACGCGGGTTCGCGGTGCCGACAGGCACACGACGAGAGGGCGACCGGCCGCCGACGGACGAATCCGCCCTGGCTCACTGTCTGGGACAATGCTACCGTCGAATCAGGCAGCACCAACGGAGGTGACCAGTGTCGGCAACAGCACCCGACTTCGACGTGGTAGTCATCGGCGCGGGCTTCGGCGGCATCGGCATGGGGGTCGAACTGCGCCGGGCCGGAATCCACAACTTCGTCATCGTCGACAAGAACAGCGATATCGGCGGCACCTGGCACGCCAACACCTATCCCGGTGTGGCCGTGGATATTCCGTCGATCTACTACAGCTTCTCCTATGAGCCGCCCAAGACCTGGTCGCGCATGTTCGCCCCCGGCGCGGAGGTCAAGGCGTACGCGGATCAGGTGGTCGACGCCTACGGACTGCGATCCCGAATCCTGTTGAACACCAGGGTGGTCGGCGGTGAATGGGACGAGGCGAACCATCTGTGGCGCGGGCGGCTGGACACCGGGCAGGAGGTCACCGCCCGGTTCGTGGTGGGCGCGGTCGGCGGGCTGGAGATCCCCCGGCTGCCCGATATCGACGGTATCGACGGCTTCACCGGCAAGGTGGTGCACACCGCGCAGTGGGATCACGACTACGACTACCGGGGTAAACGCATCGCCGTCATCGGCACGGGAGCCACCGCGCTGCAACTCATTCCGGAGTTGGCCGATGTGGCCGGGTCGCTGACGGTGTTCCAGCGGCGACCCATCTGGGTGGCCCCGAAACCGGACTTCCCGATTCCGGCCCTGGCCAAGGACGTCCTGGTGAACATCGGCCCGCTGCGCCGGGCCATCCGCGCCGCGGTCACCCTCGGCATCGACTTCGGCATCTCCGGTGTCGGCGTATTCCACAGCCGCATACCGGGATTGGTGAAGCTCGCCCAGCGCGGCGGCGGCCTCATGTACCGAGCCTGGCTGCCCGGCGACCAGGAGCTGGCCCGGCAGCTCACCCCCGACTACGCGCCCGGATGCAAACGGCCGTCGGTGTCCAACCGGTACCTGCGCACCTTCACCCGCCCGCATGTCGAGCTCGTCACCGCGGCCATCGACAAGATCACCGGCACCGACGTGGTCACCGCCGACGGCCGGGCACACGAGGTCGATGTGCTGGTGTGCGCCACCGGATTCCGGGTCATGGAGAAGGGCTACGCGCCACCCTATCCGCTCCGCGGGCGCGACGGCCTCGAACTCGGCGAGTTCTGGGACCGCAATCGCTACCAGGCGTACCAGGGGGTGTCGGTGCCGAAATTCCCGAACCTGTTCACCATTACGGGGCCGTACGGATTCGCGGCGGGCTCGTATATCGCCATGATCGAATGCACGGCGCGGCATGCGGCGCGGGCCATCACCGAGGCCCGGCGGCGGGGGGCCACGGCGGTCGAGATCAAGCAGGAACCGCACGACGCGTACTTCCGCAAATGCCTGCGGCGCGGATCGCAGACGATGTGGCTGTCGGACGCCTGCGCGGGATCCAATACCTACTACGTGAACTATCAGGGCGATCCCGCGCCCATCCGGCCCAGTACGCACTTCGAGATGTGGTGGGGGAACAAGCATTTCCCGTTCCGGCACTACACCTTCAGCAGGCTGCCCGGCGCGGCCGACGCACCGGCGTCAGGGGACGACCCGGGCGCGCCCGGCCGCCACGCGCTCCTCGTAGGCGCGCACCACCCGGCCGATCTCGACCCACCAGGACAGTAGTTCGTCGCGCACGCCATCGGTGCCGAGCTGACAGAGCAGGCCGAGGGTGGTGCCGATGGTGCGCGCCATGGCGGTCAGATGCGGCGGTAATGTCATCTGCCGGAACACATTCGACAGCCGGATCTCCAGAATGGCGACGGCCTGCGCGCGCAGCCACTCCTGGGACAGCCGGAAGTCCGGTTCCAGCAGCACATCCAGGAACGGCGAGACGATCCGCAGCAGTTCCTCGACATCGAAATCCTGTTCCGGGCGCACGAATCCGTGCCGGCGCAGTACCGCCTCCAGCTCGGCGGGCCCGGCGTTGAACAGCGGGTCGGCGATATCGCCGACCATGCGCGGGAACCCCTCCGGATACTGCTCGCACGCACCGAAATCGACGACCGCCAGCCGCCCGTCCGGCAGCACCAGGAAATTGCCCGGATGCACATCGCTGTAGAGCAGCCGGCAATGCTCGCGCAGGGTTTCGACGAACCGGATGATCTGGATCCCCACCCGGCTGCGCTCGGCGGTATCGGTGGAGGTGATCAACCGGGTCACCGGCGTGCCGTCGATCCACTCGCTCACGATGATCTCGTCGGTGCACATGATCACCTGCGGCACCACGAATTCCGTGCCGGCGGCCACCATGTCCGACGCTCGCTGCTGATAGTCGGCCTCGCGGTGGTAGTCGAGTTCGTCGCCGACCACCGAGCAGACCATCTCGATGATCCCCTGCACATCCGCGCCCGGCATCAGCGCACCGATCATGCCGCTCAGGCTCCGCAGCTGCCGCAGATCGGAGTCGACGGCGTCGCGGGCGCCCGGGTACATGATCTTCACCGCGACCCGGCGGCCGTCGTGCCATACCGCGCGATGCACCTGGCCCAGCGATGCCGCCGCGGCCGGACGGTCGTCGAAACTCCGGAACCGGGTGCGCCACTCGGGCCCGAATCCGCGCACCAGCACCTGCTGGACCAGCCCCGGCATCATGGGCGGCGCGGAATCCTGCAGCCGCGCCAGGGCCGCACCCGCGACCTCGGCGAAGTCCTCCGGAATCACCGTCGGGATCATGGCGCGGTACACCGAGGCCATCTGGCCGAGCTTGGCCGCGCATCCTTTCAGCTCACCCAGCACATCGACCAGATGCTCGGCGGTGCGCACCTGGATATCGCGTTCGATATCGGCCGCGGATCGGCCGATCATGCGTTTGCCCAATCCGGCGGCCCGGCGACCGGCATAGGCGACCGGCAGGGAAGCGATCTTGGCATCCCGGCCGATGCGGCTCGTGGGCATGGCCTGAGCCTGGTCCGCACGACGCCGGCCGGGGAAGCGAATCACCCGTCCCGACGTCTCATCCGATTGAGTTCCCACCATCACCCACACCGCCGCCGCTCCAACTTCGCTGTGCAGTCTGTCACAAGATCCTGAGAGATGATGAATGGCCGTGTTCGCAAACGATACCCGCCGCGTGTCGCTGGACACCGAGCCAGCTAATCCCGGGTGACACTCGGATTCATGACTGATGAGCCCCGTTTCGGTGCTTCACTGGGCAGCCGTGTGATCGGGCTGCTGTTGGCCGCCGAGCGCGCCCTGAGCCCGAACTATGTCGGCATGGTGGTGGCCGCGCTGTTCTTCATCTGGTCGGTGTCGCCCTCGCTGCTGCCGCGGACGTGGATCTTCCAGGGGCTTGTCAGCGGCGTCAGCGCGGTCATCGGCTACGGCGTCGGATGCGTACTGGAGTGGGCGTACCGCACCTGGCTCCGGCAGCGGCTGCCGCAGGGCTGGCGCGAGGCGCGCATCTTCCATCTCGCCCAGTCCACCCGCGATCTGATCAAAGCGCTGACGCTGGTGGCCGTGGTCGTCGTGCCCGGCCTGGTGCTGGCGCGGTCGGCGCGCTGGCAGCGCGATATCGAGGTGGTGATGGGCATGAAGCCGACCACCACCTCCGGATACCTGCGCACCGAACTGCTGGGCTTCGCCACCGTCGCACTGGTGATCGGCGTGTTTCGCGTGCTGCGCTGGATGGTCCGGCGTATCTCGAACGCACTCAACCTGGATCTGCGGGTGCCGCGCCGGTACGCGCTGCCGGGCGCGGTGGCGCTGGTGACCGTCTTCTGCGTGCTGCTGTTCCAGGGCGTGCTGGTGAAAGCCTTCTTCTCCGTGGCCAATTCGGCGTTCAGCCTGCGCAACGGGCACACCTCGCCCCATGCGGCGCAGCCGCTGCTGCCGGAGCGGTCGGGCAGCCCGGAATCGCTCGCACCGTGGAAAACCCTTGGCTCGGAAGGACGTTGGTTCGTGGCGAACGCGCCGACGGCCGAGCGCATCACGGCGGTCACCGGAGCGCCCGCGCGCGAACCGATCCGGGTGTACGCGGGCCTGGAATCCGCGCCGACACCGGAGCAGGTCGCCGATCTGGTGGTCCAGGAGCTGGACCGCACCCGGGCCTGGGAGCGCAGGGTGCTGGTGGTGGTGACGACCACCGGCACCGGCTGGGTGGACTCCACCACCGCCGGGGCCATCGAGTACATGTACGGCGGCGACAGCGCCATCGCGGCGACCCAGTACTCGTATCTGCCCAGTGTGCTGTCGTTCCTGTCGGACAAGCAGAAGGCCACCGAGGCCGGGCGGCTGCTCGTGCACTCGGTGCACGCGCGGTGGGCGCAGCTGCCGCCGGAGTCCCGGCCGAAACTCCTGGTCTACGGCGAGAGCCTGGGATCGCAGGGATCGGAGGGCGCGTTCACCGGTCTTGACGACATCCGGACGCTGGTGGACGGCGTGCTGTGGGTGGGACCGCCCAATTCCAATCGCATCTGGAGTTCGCTGGAGCAGCGGCGCGATCCCGGCACGCCGGAAATTCTGCCCATCTACGCCGACGGTTTGATCGTCCGTTTCGCCGGCGTCGCCGAGAATTTGAACCGGCCTGCGGGACAGTGGCTTTCACCCCGCATCGTATACCTGCAGCACGCCTCCGACCCCATCGTCTGGTGGTCGCCGGATCTGCTGTTCGAACGCCCGGACTGGCTGGCCGAACCCCGCGGAACCGATGTCTCCAAATCCATGCGCTGGTGGCCGATCGTGACGTTCTGGCAGGTCAGCGCGGATCTGGCCAACGCACAGGGGGTTCCGTCCGGCCACGGTCACCGCTATGGGACACTCGTCCTCGACGGATGGGTCGCCGTCGCGCAACCGGAGGGCTGGACAAACGAGCTCGCCGACCGCATTCGCCAGGCTCTCGACGACGATATCGACTGGGAATACGCCCACAAGTGACAGCAAATCGAACGTTGGCGGAAAGCGACTCCTCCCCCGCGATGTAGCGGTTAATGTCGGTCAGCACGGCCGCGATCCACACTGCGGATGCCCGCGACACCTCGAGGAGAGTCGATGGCGACGGCAACACCCGCCGCGACGACAACAGACCAGCCGACCGCCGGAGCAGACCCGTCCGCTTCCGGAAAGGCCGGGCCCGCAGCGGGTCGGAGGCTCCCGAGGGTCCGCAAGGCTCTGCCGACGGTCCTGGTGGCCATCGCCGTTCTCGCCGCCACGATCTGGCAGCGCGAAGCCGTGGGCACCGGTATCGACACCCTGCTCGGCGCCGACCCGCGCTGGCTGGCGCTCGCGGCGCTGGCCACACTGCTGCTCTGGCCCACCTCCGTACTCATGCTGCGCGGCTCGATTCCGGGTGAGACCTGCGCGCGGCGGCTGTTCGCGCTGCAGTTGGCCTTCCCCGCCATCGGGCTGATCCCCGCCGCGAATCTGCTGATCCGGCTGCGCTTCCTGCGCAAGGAGGGCCTCAGCCACACCGCCGCCCTCGCCTCCATCACCCTGTTCGGCTTCGCCGCCTTCGTCGTCCGCGTCCCGCTGGTGATCCTGGCCGTGCTGGCCACCCCGAGCCTGATGGACCGCTCCGGCGCGCAGGCCCCCTGGCACGGCCTCGGCGAGCGCATCTCCGCCACCTGGCACAGCGCCGTCGAAAACCCTTGGCGCACAGCCGCGATCCTCGCTGCCGTGCTGATCACCGGCGGTATCGCGGTGGCCCTCGCCGCCGTGCTGCTGTACCGCCGTTTCGTCTCCCGGGGCGGCTGGCGCGCCGTCCGCGCGCGCCTGCGCGAAGCCCGCGTCAACACCCGCACGGCGTGGAAATCGGTGGCCGCCACCGCCGTTCGCCCGCGCCGTGCCGCCGCCCTCTGGCTGTGCGCCCTGCTGCAGCCGCTGCTCATGGTGCTCGCCCTCTGGGCGGTGCTGCACGCGGTGGGCGCGCACATGCCCCTCACCGACGCCTTCGTGGTCCATCTCGTCACCGTGGCGCTGGCCCCACTGCTGCCCTCCCCCAACGGTGTCGCCACCAAGGAGCTCACCCTCGCCGCCGGTCTCACCGCCGTCGCGGGTCTGACCGCGGGTGTCGCGGTGGCCGCCGTGCTCGGCTTCCGGCTGCTCACCTTCTGGAGCCAGATCCCGCTGGGCATCGCCTCTTTCGCCTGGCTCAGCCACCGCCGCGCGGTGTGACCTAGCATGGCCGGATGACCTGGGCCGGGGAATGGGGCGTCGAGAATTCCGAACTGCTGGCACGACGAGCGCAGTCGTTCGGGCCGGAAGCCGCGGCGTACGACGAACATCGGCCGGACTATCCGATGGCGGCCGTGCGCTGGGCGCTGGAACCGGTCGGCGGTGGCGGTGAGGCACTCGATCTGGGCGCGGGAACCGGCAAGCTGACGGGGGTGCTGCACGCCGCCGGGGTGCGGGTGGTCGCGGTGGAGCCCGACGACGGCATGCGGGCCGCTCTCGTGCGGCGTCATCCGGAGACTCCGGCCTTCGCCGGGACGGCGGAATCCATTCCGCTGCCCGATGATTCGGTGCATGCCGTCCTGGTCGGCCAAGCCTTCCACTGGTTCGATCAGGAGCGGGCGCTGCCGGAGATCGCGCGGGTGCTGCGGCCCGGCGGGGTGCTCGCGGCCTTCTGGAACTCACCGGACACCTCGGTCGAGTGGGTGGCCGAGCTGGATCGGGTATCGCGGTCGGGCGCGTCGTTCACACCCGTTGCGGAGCAGCGGCTTCCGTCACATCGGGCGTTCCAGGCGTTCGAGCAGAACGAGTTTCCACACACGCAGCGGCGGAATGCCGAAAGCCTCACCGCCACAATCGGAACGCATTCGCACACCCTGGTGATCCCACCCGAGGAACGCGCCGAGGTGCTCGCGCGGATCACGGCCTACCTGCGCGGCAGAACCGAGACCGCGACGGGGGAATTCGAGCTGCCGCTGCGCACCCAGGTCATCCGGGCCGTGGTGCGGCCCTGATCTCAGGCGGCCGGTTTGCAGTCGATCGTCGAGTACTTGGCCTTGCCGCGCCATTCGGTCTTGGCCAGGCCCTTGGCCTGATACACGCTGTACGGTGCGTCGACCGTGACGACGGGAAGGGTTTCACCGCTCCAGGATTCGGCGGTGCAGGTGTAGGTCGAGCCCGAGGCGTGCGCGGAACCCGCACCGGCCGTGGCGAATACGGGAACCAGGACGAATACCGCAACCGGCAGACCGAGCAGATACCTGACGCGCACAGGTGACTCCTTCATGCGATGACACAGACGAGCGGTCGACAAGCCCCAGATTCTTGCACGGCGATCATGCCCGCGCTCGGGATTCGGGGAGGACTCCGCCAGGACATAGAACCGGTCTATGGACCCATCGGGTTGTGACCACTACTCGGGACATTCGCCACTGCCGATGCTGGATACATGACCACAGTGACGTTCCGACGCGAAACCCAGACCCTGGACCCTGGCGTGCGATCCGGGACGTCCGCGCCGAAGCACGCCGCCGCCCCCGGGGGTGAGGAGCCGCTGCGCTACCTGGCGCCCAACTGGTTCGCGGCCGTGATGGGCACCGGCATCGTCGCCAATGCCGCCGCCACCCTGCCCCTGCAATTCCCCGGCCTGCAGGCCGCAGCCACCCTGGTGTGGGGACTGGCCTCACTGCTGCTGGTGGCGTTGGCCGGAGTCTGGGTGATGCACTGGCTGCGCTACCCCGACGCCGCCCGCTCGCACGGCTCACATCCGGTGATGATGCAGTTCTACGGCGCGCCGCCGATGGCGCTCATGACCGTCGGCGCGGGCACCCTGGTACTCGGACAGCATGTGATCGGGCTGTCGGCCGCGCTGGCCGTGGACTGGGTGCTGTGGTCGGCGGGCACCGCGCTCGGTCTGCTCACCGCGCTGGCCATCCCCTATCGGATGATCACCCGGCACCACTTCGACCCCGACGCCGCCTTCGGCGGCTGGCTGATGCCGGTCGTGCCGCCCATGGTCTCGGCCGCCACCGGCGCGCTGCTGATCCCCTATCTGCCCGAGGGGCAGCCCCGTCTCACCATGCTCGTGGGCTGCCTGGCCATGTTCGGGCTGAGCTTCATCGCCGCGGTCGTCACCATCACCATGATCTGGTCGCGACTGCTGCACCACGGCCTGCCCCCGGCCGGCATGGTCGCCACCGTGTGGCTGGTACTGGGCCCGCTGGGCCAGTCGGTGACCGCCGCCGGTCAGCTGGCCACCGTCGCCCCCGGCGCGCTGCCCCAGCGCGAGGCCGACGGGCTGGATGTGTTCGCCCTCGTATTCGGCATTCCCACTTGGGGATTCGCGATGCTGTGGCTGGCCCTGGCGGTGGCGGTCACCGTGCACGCCCGCAAGTCCATGCCGTTCAACATGACCTGGTGGGGCTTCACCTTCCCGCTCGGCACCTGTGTCACCGGCACCACCGTGTTGTTCGCCCACACCGGCGCCGATCTGTTCGCGGTGATCGCGGTGGCGCTGTACGGCCTGCTGGTCGGAGCCTGGGCCGTGGTGGCGACCAAAACCCTGAGCGGGGCGCTGTGGGGCGAGCTGCTCCGGCCCGCGCGCTGAATCCCGGGGCTGGGACGTGCAGATGAGGGTTGCACGTCCCAGCCCCGGGGCGTCCTGTCCCCAGGACGCCCTGTGCCGAGGGTGGTCGCATCGGCACAAGCTTTATCTACTGTCTACGTACATAGACAGTAGATAGGGCGTTAGCGTATTGCAAGCAATCGGGTCGGACATTTTCCGGGTGCGGTCGCCTAAGCTCCGCTGTAGGACAGTGCGAGCCGGAGGGAGAAGCCATGGCACCCCGCCGTTTTCGATCCAGAGTGGCCATCGGATCATTCGTCGCAATGATCTTGGTTACCGCGGCCTGCTCATCCACGCCGACACCGGATCCGCTACCCGGCAAACCCGCGCCGCCACCCGCCGTCCTCACCGTGACGCCCGCGACCGGGGCACAGCAGGTGAATCCGGCCGAACCGGTGACCGTGCGCACCAGCGGCGGCATCCTCACCGACATCACGCTGACCGACGACGAAGGCCGGATCATCCCGGGCACCCTGAACCCGGACAAGACCGCCTGGACGCCGAACGAACGACTCGGCTACGGGCGGACCTACACCGTGGCCGCCAACGGACTCAGCGTGACCGGGCCGACCGGACCGGTCAGCTCCACCTTCACCACCGTCACCCCCGGCAATCAGACCAGGGTCACGCTCACCACCACCGACGGGCAGCCGCTGGCCGACGGCGCGACCTACGGGGTCGGGGCCATCGTGGCCGCGCACTTCGACGAGGACATCCCGGACCGCGCCGCGGCCGAGAAGCGACTGGTCGTCACGACCAACCCGCCGGTCGAGGGCGTCTGGTACTGGATGGACAACCGCAACGCGCACTGGCGGCCCCGCGAATACCACCGGCCGGGCACCACCGTCACGGTCGCCGCGAACATCTACGGCGCGGAACTCGGGCCGGGCCTGTTCGGACAGGACGACGCGCACACCTCCTTCGGCATCGGACCCGCGCACGTCTCCATCGCCGACGACAACACCAAACAGATCGAGGTCTACGAGAACGGGCAGCTGGTGCGGACCATGCCCACCTCGATGGGCCGGGGCGGCAGCACGAATGTCGGCGGCCGGACCATCTCGTTCTGGACCCAGCCCGGCGTCTACACCGTGCTGGGCAAGGCCAATCCGGTGATCATGGATTCCTCCACCTACGGGCTACCGGTCAAATCCTCACTCGGATACAAGGAGACCATCGGCTGGGCCACGCGGATCAGCACCGACGGCATCTTCGTGCACGCCCTCGATTCCACGGTGTGGGCGCAGGGCAGCAGCAATGTGTCGCACGGCTGCCTCAACCTGAGCACCGACAACGCCAGCTGGTTCTTCGACTTCTCCCAGCTCGGAGATGTGGTCGAGGTGCGCAATACCGGCGCCGATCCGCTGGAGGTGTGGCAGAACGGGGACTGGGGCGTGCCGTGGGAACAGTGGGTCGCGGGCAGCGCGCTGTACCGAGCGCCCTGATCAATCGAAAGGTCGTACCGCCGATGAAGAGCACCCGGATCGTCCTGGCTTCCCGCCCGACCGGCATGCCGCAGCAGGACAACTTCCGCACCGAAACCGTCGACCTGCCGCCGCCGCGGCCGGGGCAGGCGGTGCTGCAGACGCTGTATCTGTCGCTGGACCCCTACATGCGGGGTCGTATGAGCGACGCGCCGTCCTACGCACCGCCGGTGGGGATCGGCGAAACCATGGTCGGCGCAACGGTTTCCCGGGTGCTCGAATCCACCGACCCGAGCTTCCAGCCGGGCGATATCGTGCTCGGCTACGGCGGGTGGCAGACGCACTCCGTCGAGCCCACCTCATATCTGCGCACGCTGGATCCCGCGGCCGCGCCGGTGAGCACGGCGCTCGGGGTGCTCGGGATGCCCGGGTTCACCGCGTACTCCGGGCTGCTCACCATCGGAGCGCCCAAGCCCGGCGAGACCGTGGTCGTCGCGGCCGCCACCGGGCCGGTCGGCGCGACCGTCGGGCAGATCGCCAGGATCAAGGGCGCGCGGGCGGTCGGCATCGCCGGCGGGCCGCGGAAGGTGGCGCTGCTGCGCGAGAAGTTCGGCTTCGATGTCGCCCTCGACCATCGCGCACCGGATTTCGCCGCACAGCTGGCCGCCGCCACACCCGACGGCATCGACGTCTACTTCGAGAACGTCGGCGGCGCGGTCTTCGACGCGGTGCTCCCCCGGCTCAACAAGTTCGCCCGGATTCCCGTCTGCGGGCTGGTCTCCAGCTACAACGCCACCGACCTGCCGCCCGGACCGGATCGCGTCAACCAGCTCATGTCGCTGATCCTGCGCAAGAGCCTCACTGTGCGCGGCTTCATCCAGACCGAATTCCAGGACCAGCTCGGCGAATTCCACACCGAGGCCACCCGCTGGCTGGCCGAGGGGAAGCTCGCGTATCTGGAGGACGTAGTCGACGGCCTCGATCACACCGTCGAAGCCTTCCAGGGACTGCTGACCGGTAAGAACCTCGGCAAGCTCGTCATCAAGATCGCTGACTGACCGGGCTCGCGTATGTTCGAAGGGTCATGCTGAGTCTCCTCCTGGCCCTCCTGTTCTTCGCGTTTCTGGATTCGCTGGATGTCTTGCTGGTCGGAGTGACGACCGCGGTGATCTTCGACAGCAAGCTGGGACGCCGGTCGCCCGTTCCGGGCGGATTGAGTTTCCTCGCCGGGGTTTTCGCGGTGACCACCACCTTCGGCATCTGCACGGTACTGGGCCTGAGCTTTCTGACCGATCTCGTCGGTTTCCGGGTGACCCCGGCGATCCGGTACTGGGGTGAGCTGGGCATCGGCATCGCGCTCGTGGTGCTGGCGGCCCTGCCCGCCACCGCCAAGGGCGCGACACCACCGTGGGTGCCGGCCATCCGGCGCAAACCGTGGGCGCTGGCGCTCGCCGGTGTCGCGATCGGGCTCGGGCAGGCGCCGACCGCGGTGCCCTATCTGGCCGGGCTCGCCATGCTGTCGGCACAGCATCCGATTCCGGCGTTCTGGCCGGTGATCGTGGTCGTCTACTGCGCGCTGGCGCTGATACCGCCGCTGGCCGTGCTGGCGCTGGCCTCCCGGCGGACGCCGGGCGCGCAGCGATTCTATCGGCGAGTGGTGCGGGCGCTGGCGCGGTACGGGCCGGTGACCCTGCGAATCCTGTTCGCCGCCATCGGAATCGGGCTGGTGGTCGACGCGGCGCTGCACTATCGGCAGTTGACCTGAGCTACATCATCTCGGCGACATAGGGGCGCAGGCCGAGCGTGATGTCCACGCAGGCGGCCAGCAGGACATCGCGTTCGTCGCGATCGGGCCGATGACGGACCAGCAGCCGGGTGCCCAGGATCGGGACGGGCAGGACCGGGCCGGAACGGTCCCACCACAGATGCGATTCCCAGTGCTCGTCGGCGCTGCGGCCGGTCGCCCAGCCGGCGGCGGTGCGCACCACATCCAGGTGGGCGAAATCCCGGCCCATGCGATCCAGGACGCGCAGCCGGAACAGGTCCGCGCTCACCGCCTCCCGATCGGGGACGAAATGGAAGAGCGTGCCCGCCGTGGCACCCACCGCCGTCGATGTGTCGGCACGGGTGATGACGCCCAGGGCGGTGCCGTCGCCGCGTTCGAGAATCGTGTGCGCGGCGGGCGTGGATTCGACCCAGACGATCGCGCCGTCCGCGTAGGTGAGGCGGTGGCGGCCGCTGCGGCCGTTGGTGACGCCGAGCGCGAACGGCTCCCCCGGGCCGCGGCGGAACGCGACCCGCACCGCGTCGGTCGCCGAGTACACCACCCGGCCCTCGATCATGGTCGAGGTGTCCCGCGGGTCCGGCATGCGTCGATGGTAGGCCCGAACAGGTACGGGCAAATCGGGTTTCGGCACCGCGCGTCGGAGTCGAGACGAGCAGGTCGCGTCAGGCCGCCGGGGCGCGCAGCAGATCGGCCAGCCGTTCCAGCGAGGCGGTCATATCCCTGCGGGCCGTGGCCTTCACCGCGCCGGCCATGAGCTTCACCATGGCGCCGCCGAAGCCCATGTCGACGGTCAGGCGGGTGCCGTCGGCTCGCGGTTCGAGGGCGTAGCGCACGCTCAGGGTGATGCCGAGGGTGCCTTTCCCGCGCATTTCCAGCAGGCGTTCGGGTTCCAGCGCGACGACCGTCCACACCACCTCCGAGGACATGCCCATGCTGTCGATGGTGGCGGTGAACGTGGTGCCGGGCTCCAGCGTTTCGGGCAGCTCGGTGGCGACGGTGCGGACGGTGCTCCACTCGGCCTGGCCCGACACCGAACCGACCTTGGCCCAGACCTCCTCGGCGGTGGCGGGCAGCAGGGTCTCGGTCGATACGCTCGGCATGGAACACATTGTGCACGAACAGGTTCCGGAGGAGCGCCGGTCCGAACTTACTACTCGGTCAGATAATGGCTATGCTGCCGCAATGACTCGCGCACGGGTATTGGCCGTCTTCCTGCTGGGCATGGGAACGCTGCACTTCCTGGTTCCCAAGTTCTTCGATGTGCTGGTCCCGCCCCAGCTGCCCGGCAGCCCGCGCGCCTACACCCTGGGCTCCGGTGTCGCCGAGCTCGCGGTGGGCACCCTGCTGGTCCGCCCGCGCACCCAGCGGCTGGGCGGCCGCCTGGCCGCGCTGCTGTTCCTGGCCGTCTTCCCCGGCAATCTGCAGATGGCCTACGACTGGGTCCGCAGCGAGAAGCCCCTCGTCCTGAAACTCGCTGTGCTGCTCCGTCTTCCGATGCAGGTCCCGATGGTCACCCAGGCCCTGAAGGTGGCGGGCACCCCCGTCACGCAAGGATGAACGTCAGTATCTGCGCGTACCCACCCGCCTCTCGCGACAGCGAGTAACCGAACCACACCCCCGGCGTGACCTCCCGGATCTCGTCGTACAACCACGGACTGGGCGACGGCCGATAATCCAGCGCCCAGGCCGGCTGCCCGTCCAGCACCGACGCCGTGCTGTACACATCCGCGGGCCAGCCCTCGATCCCCGCCCCGGTGATCCGGTTCATCAGCCACCCACCCTCGGGCCCGGTATAGAACGTCTTCCCGATCCAGATCGCGGGAGCCACCGCCTCCCAGAACGGCGGCGAGGCCACCCACCCGTTCTTCACCCCCATCGGCACACTTCCCCGCGGCGCGTCCCGATAGATCGCATCCTGCTGCCACGGCTCACAGCGAAACCGCAGCGAATCCACCGTCGCCGCCCGATTACCGTCGAAAAGCACGCACCCCCCGCCGTAATCGGCATCCGCGTGCGCGGCGGGCATCACCGCCGGAAAGAAGACCAGTGCCGCTCCGAGCCCGACAGGAGCGAGGCACCGCGAGATGTGGTGTCTGCGAAGTACACGGCGAGCGTTCATCACTGCCTCCGGGGTTGGAACCCCGACCCAGCACCCATACTAGTTAGCCACCAAATTGCTGATACCTCGGCGAACAGGATCGAGATCAGATAGCAATCACTCCTTCGGTCAGCTTCTTCACGGTGCCGACGCGGCCTTCGCCGAGAACGCCGCGCGAACGGTGGCGGAAGCGACGGTGAATCGAGTGTTTCGGTAACGGAACGGGAACAGCCGCTGCGGCGCATCCGGGATGACCCGGAGTGGGCCCGGATTCGAATGCCCGGGCGTACCCTGAAATTTGGGCCCACTCAGCTTTTTCCCATATTCGCCTCACTCATTTCCCAGCAAGGGGCTCTTCCATCGAGCATGTGCACCGCGTTCGCGAAGCACCTTGTGGGAGAGAGGAAAACAGATGCTGTCCAGGCTGAAGTCAGGGTCCCGCCGCACCGCTGTGCGGGTGGCCGCCGCCGGGATGCTGGCCGTCGTTCCGCTCGCGGTCGTCTCGGTTTCCGCAGGTGCCGCGCCGGTGGCGCCGAGCTACGACCCGCCGGCCTACGTCGCACCGGACCCGGGCACGGACCCGGCGATCATGCTGCTGCTGAACCAGACTCCACCGGATGTGGAAAACATGAGGAAGCGCAGTCAGCACGAAAACCAGGACTGCCCATAATAATTCACCGCAATCTCCCGCTCCGCGGCGCGAAAATCGGTGGTTGACCGAACACGATCCCCGATACAGTGCCGGGCATGACACGTTTGAATCAGATTGTCGCCGTGGAGAAAGGGATCAAATCCCGCACCTTTTCCGAGCTGACCGAGGCACACCACCGGCTGGGCAAGAACCCGTTGCTGAGCGGTATCTCGCGCACCTACCGGCCCAAGGACGAGGAGGGTGAGCAGTTGCCGCCCGAGTCCACCCGGGTGCAGGTGAAATCGGAAGAGGTGCTCAAGGCCACGGCCGACATCCTGACCAAACTGTTCGACGTGGTGGCCACCAAGGATTGGGCCAACTGCGAGGCCAAGGCCGATGTCGTGGTCGACGGGCGCACCCTGGTCCAGGGCGCGCCCGTCACCTACCTGCTCTTCCTGGAGAAGCAGCTGGTCGACCTGCACACCTTCATCCGCAAGCTGCCCGTGCTCGATGCCGCGGAGTCCTGGGAGTACGACGCGTCGGCCGACTGCTACGCCACCGAGCCGGTACAGACGGTGCGCACCAAGAAGATTCCGCGCAACCACGTGAAAGCCGAAGCGACGGAGAAGCATCCGGCCCAGGTCGAGGTGTATCACGAGGATGTGGTGGTGGGCTACTGGCGCACCATCAAGTTCTCCGGCGCCCTGCCCGCCAAGCGGGTCAACGAACTCACCGAGCGCGTCGAAAAGCTGCAGCACGCAGTGAAATTCGCGCGCGAGGAGGCCAACAACGCCGAGATCGCCCAGCGCAAACTGGGTGACGAGATCTTCGGATATTTGTTTGGCTGACGGACGTCCCGCCCGCTAAGGTCGGGACTGCGCCAGGAGCGCAAGCTGAAACCGAAGCTCGATGTGACGGGACCAGCGGCACAGTGGAGGTTCGACTCCTCCCCCCGCCACTCGAGGCGGGGTAGCCCAAGCAGGCAGAGGCACCGCCCCCATCAAACTCACGTTATCGCTCCAGCTTCAGTATTCGCCGCCGAACGCCGAATCGAGGGAACGGTTCTGGGGCGCGGAGGTTGCGGGTTCAACTCCCGCCGGCCCAGCCACGATGGGCCGTAGCTCAATCGAAGAGCGCCGCGCGAACTTCAACTTCATACCGTTCTTAAACGTGTCGGCGTGCCGCAAATGGGCGGCCACCGAAGCCCCAGGGCAGGCTAGGCCCTGGGGTTTCCCTATCTCACTGCCCGACCACCCGCACCCGGCCCGCCGTGAAATGCGCTGCCGCGCTGTCGATCTCCGCCAGTGGACGGTCCAGGATCTGCACCGCCGTGCGCAGCCCGCGCGTACCGTGCACCGGCCCCGACAGCACCCGCAGCACGTCGGGATGATCGAGCCCGGCCACGCCGGGAGTCCCCGCATACACCCCCGGAACCAGATCCACCACCAGCAGCGACCGGCGCAAGAACCGGTGGACCCGCAACCGCAGCACCGTCTCCCAGGGCAGGAACACCGAATCCGGCGCATCGTCCAGGCTCATCCGTATTCCACTGGCAGACAGCCGCATTGCCGCGGGCGGCGTCGCCGTATTCGCCCAGATGGCCCGCACCCGCCCGCGCCGCCGCCACTGCGCCACCGCCTGTGAGAGCACCAGGATCCCGGTCACCGACGTCATCGTCGCGGTCACCGCGTTCCCGAGCCCCGACCCCCCGACCACCACGATCACCCCACTGAACCCGATGACCACCGCACCCACCACCAGATACACCGCCGCACCGAGCCCCAGCATCCGCACCACCCACCGGCGAGACCGGGAAACCTCCTCGGCCCGAATACCCACCACAAACTCCGCCGGCGCATCCATGGCAACACCCTATTCGGCCCACCGCCCCTCCGGCACCAGTCCATCAAGATCACCCACCGGCTAAATGACTGGACCCGGACACTGGTCGACATCCAAGATCCTGAAATGACTTTCGATGTGCGCACCGCGGACCTGGAGGCGATCAACAGCGCGACCAAGTACCCCTCCATCCCCACCTATCACGCCCTGGGCGAGCGCGGATCCTTGACGGACACCGTCACCGCCTTCGACGGCCCTGTCATCGGCACCGAAAAGGTGGACGGCACCAACGCCCGGATCATCTGCCTGCCGGATGGGTCGTGGCTGATCGGCAGCCGCGAGGAACTCCTGTACGCCAAGGATGACCTGATCGGCAACCCGGCCCTGGGAATCGTTGCGGCCCTGCGCGAAACAGCCGCCGCACTCCCCGGATCAGACGGTCTGATCAGAGTCTTCTACGGCGAGGTCTACGGCGGCAAGGTGACAGCCGCGAGCAAGCAGTACACCGGCGAGCGCACAGTGGGCTTCCGCCTGTTCGACGTCATCGAACTCCCCGACTTCACCGACATCCTGGCCATGCCCACCGCCCAGATCTCGGCGTGGCGCGAGTCCGGCGGCCAGCCCTTCCGCCCCGAACCCGCCCTCACAGAACTGGCCACCCAAACCGGAATCGAGCTCACCCCAAGGCTTTTCACCTTCGACCCCACAGACCTTCCCCAGTCGATCGAAGAGACCCGAGACTTCCTCGCCACCCACCTCCCCCACACCCGCAGCGGGCTGGACGCGGGCGCGGCAGGCAATCCCGAGGGCATCGTCCTCCGCACCTCGACCCGCTCCGTCATCGCCAAGGCCCGGTTCGAGGACTACGACCGCACGCTCCGCCGCCGGAGTCGTTGAGATCGCGTGCATGACAAAAGGATCCGGCCCGCACCCCATGGGGTGCGGGCCGGATCCTTTGCGGCTCAGCTCAGTTTGAGGCTGCGGCCGATGATCTCCTTCATGATCTCGGTGGTGCCGCCGTAGATCGTTTGGATGCGGGCGTCCATGTAGGCCTTGGCGATGGGGTATTCGCGCATGTAGCCGTAGCCGCCGTGGAGTTGGAGGCAGCGGTTGATGAGGTCGAGCTGTTCTTCGGTGGACCACCATTTGGCTTTGGCGGCGTCTTCGACGGAGAGCTTCTCCTGGTTGAGGAGGGTGATGCAGTGGTCTACGAAGACTCGGACGGCGGTGGTCTTCGTGGCCAGTTCGGCCAGGACGAAGCGGGTGTTCTGGAGGGCGCCGATGGGTTTGCCGAAGGCCTTGCGGTCACGGACGTACTGGCAGGTGAGGTCGAGGCAGGATTCCATGGCGGCGGCGGCCATGACGGCGATGGAGAGGCGCTCCTGGGGGAGGTTCTGCATCAGGTGGATGAAGCCCTGGCCCTCGGTGCCGAGCAGGTTCTTGCCGGGGACGCGGACATTGTCGAAGGAGAGTTCGGCGGTGTCCTGCGCCTTGAGGCCGATCTTGTCGAGGTTGCGGCCGCGTTCGAAGCCGGGCATGCCGCGCTCCACCACCAGCAGGGAGAAGCCCATCGCGCCCTTGTCGGGGTCGGTCTGGG
Organism: Nocardia acididurans; assembly: GCF_016741815.1. Lineage (GTDB taxonomy): Bacteria > Actinomycetota > Actinomycetes > Mycobacteriales > Mycobacteriaceae > Nocardia > Nocardia acididurans. Next base: position 217,281 of record NZ_JAERRJ010000013.1, on the reverse strand, counting down.
CCACCACGATGATGATGTCGGCGTTGATGCCGTTGGTGATGAAGGTCTTGGAGCCGTTGAGGATCCAGTCGTCGCCGTCGCGGACCGCGCGGGTCTTGATGCCCTGCAGGTCGGAGCCGGTGCCGGGTTCGGTCATGGCGATGGCGGTGATGATCTCACCGGCGCAGAACCCGGGCAGCCAGCGCTGCTTCTGCTCCTCGTTGGCCAGCTCCAGCAGGTACGGGAGGATGACGTCGTTGTGCAGACCCCAGCCGAGGCCGGAGTACATGCCGCGGGTGACCTCCTCGGTGATGACCGCGTTGTAGCGGAAGTCCTTCACCCCGCCGCCGCCGTACTCCTCGGGCACGGCCATGCCGAGGTAGCCCTGCTTGCCGGCTTCCAGCCAGACCGCACGGTCGACGATGCCGTCCTTCTCCCACTGCTCGTGGAACGGCGCCACGTGCTGCTCGAGAAACTTCCGGAACGACTCCCGGAACAGCTCGTGTTCGGGCTCGAAAATTGTGCGTTCCACGCCAATCCTCCTGTGTGACCATCGGCACCATCGCCTCTGTCACATACGGTACACGGAAGGCGAACCGTCGTTTACTTAGAGGGTGAAGTCAGAGGCCCACAGCGGAGAGTGTGCGGCCCAGCAGGCTGCGGCCCCGGTCGCGGTCACGCTCGCGAAGCAGGAACTCGAGTTCACCTTCCAATGCCTTGCGCACGACGACCTGCAGTTCGGACGCGGCCGCGTCGAGGTCGTCGGCGTCACGCCACGCACCGGTGTCGATGGGGGTGCCCAGCGAGTAGTAGAAGCGTTCCGGTTTGGGCAGCAGGGTCGGGCCGACGCCGCGAATGAGCGGCGGGGTCAGCGTCTCCCGCAGGCCGAGGGCCTTCACCAGCTGCTTCACCGGCTTCATGACCGGATCGTCGCCGTCGAAGACGATGTCGAAGATGTCGTCCCCGCCGATCATGGCCATGGGGACGATGGGGGCACCCGTCTCGATGGCCATGCGCGCGAAGCCGGTCCGGCCCTCCCAGATCAGCTGGTACTTCTGCCCCTTGCCGCGCATGGCCTCCCGACCACCGCCCGGGAAGACCGCGACGGCCTCACCCTGCTCCAGCAGCGTGGTGCAGTTGTGCCGGTTGCCGCGCACGATTCCCAAGCGGTGCAAGGCATCTCGCAGCACGGGGACATCGATGAGAACGTTCTCGGCGAGCCCGCGAACCAACCTGTCGCGCCGCACCAGTACCTCGTGCGCCAGCAGCGGCGCGTCCGTGCCACCGGCCAGCGTGTGATTGCCCACCAGCAGCACCGGCCCCTCGGCCGGAATATTCTCCACACCCCAGAATCGCGGGCTGAACCAGGCGCGCGACGGCGCACACAGTACGTCGATGACGCGCCGATCGAGCTCGGTCAATCGGACGTGCAACGGCGCACCGTCGGTGAGCCGCGGCGAACCTACTTCGGACACAGCGGTGCCATTCCCGGACAAATCGAGCCCTCCCTGCAGAACAATCGATATTCGCATGCTAACGAAATTCGCTGCGGGCCACCGAACGCGGGGAGTCGCCGACAGGTGTGATTCAGAGCAGATGACCACGTCCGAAGCGGGTGAACTCCGCCTCGAACTCGGCGCGATCGGAGGCCGACAACAGCCGGTATTCGGGGCCGCCGCGACCCGCCCACCGATACACCGGGTCGGCTACGCACCAGGACTGCGCCCGCAATTCCCGCTTGAGCACCTTGTTCGACCCGGTGACCGGCAGACGCGCCGACACGCGCAGCAGGCGCGGCATATCCTTCGCCCCGAGATCGTCTTGCGCGCACAGGAATTCGGTGAAGTCGCCGATATCGAACACGGCCGGGTCGGCGACCTCGACCGCCGCCATCACCTGATCCCCGGACCGGGGATCAGGCACCGCGAACACACCGGTGGCCACGACCGCCGGATGCCTGCGCAGCACCCGCTCGATGACCAGCGCGGAAATGTTCTCACCGTCGACCCGGATCCAATCACCTTGGCGGCCAGCGAAATAGAGGAACCCCGCCTCGTCGACATAGCCGAGATCGCCGGTCCAGAACCAGCCGTGCCGGAGGCGTTCGGCATCGGCGGCATCGTTCTTGTAGTAGCCCTCGAAGAACAGCGCGCCCGCCTTGTCGACCATTTCACCGATGGCCTCATCGGGATTGAGCACTCGGCCGTGCGGGTCGAGCACGGCCCGCGCGCGATCGAGCAGGGTATCGGGATCGACAATGGCGACACCCGCGTGCGCGGGCACCCCCAGCGCGCCCGCGGGAGCGTCGGGGGCCAGGGCCACCAGGCCGGATCCCTCACTGGAGCCGTACCCCTCGAACAGTTCCGCCCCGAATCGACGCCGGAATTCGGCCTGATCCGCCACCGACGCCTCGGTGCCGAATCCACGCACCAGGCGATTGTCGGAGTCGGCGTCGGATTCCGGCGTGGCGAGCAGGTAGCCGAGCGCCTTGCCCACGTAGGTGAAGAAGGTCGCGTCGAAATACTGTATGTCGGAAAGGAATCCGGAGGCGGAGAACTTCGGGGTGAGGCAGATCGTCGCACCGTTGGCCAGCGCCGGAGCCCACAGCGCCATGAGGGCGTTGCCGTGGAACAGCGGCATACAGCAGTAGTCGACATCCTCGCGCACATGACCGAATTTGTCGGTGGCGGCGTAGGCGATCATGGCCAGCCGCCGCTGCGTGCATTTGACGGCCTTCGAGGTCCCGGTGGTGCCGGAGGTGAACAGCAGCAGCAGGAGCGAGTCCGAACCCCCTTCCGCCGTAACAGCTTCGACGCCGTGGGTATCGATCGGCTTCGTCTGGTCCGGGTCGTCGACCAGCAGCAACCGATCCGGCCCGAGCCCGAGATCCAGACCCCGCAATCTCGCCATCCCGGCCGTGTCCGTGACGATCAGCTGGCAGTCCACGTATCGGATATCGGCCGCGAGCTGAGAATCGCTGCGCGTCGGATTGAGTCCGGCCACTGTCGCGCCGGACAGTGCCGCCGCACCCAGCCAGAATACGAAATCCGGCACATTGTCGAGCAGCACGCCGATATGGAAAGGCCCGTCGCGCCGCAGTTCCCGGGCGAGCGCGGCCCGGGCGGCGGATTCGCGCACCACCTCGTCCCAGGTCCAGTCCTGGGTGCGGGTTCGCAATCCGGGATGTGCGTCGCCGAGACGGTCGAGCAGCATCGCCGCGATATCCGTGCGCCGGGGTGGGGTGTCGGCGGTGATCGTCGTATCGAAATCGCTTTCCATCACCCGACTTTCACGCCTGCCGCGCTCCCCCGGGGACGAGTTCGGCATATTCGCTGAAAACGAGTCCGCCTCCGGCCGTGATTGCTCACGGACCGGAGGCGGTGGGTTGGACCGGATCGGGTTCAGTCGGTGTCGGACTCGTCGGATGAGGTGCCCGCGTGGGCGTATTCGACGAGTTGACCGGCCAGGGCCTGCGGGACGCGGGCTCGGACCAGTGTGCCCGCCTCCTCGTGCTCGGATTCGAGGATGCGGCCGTCGGCGTGGATGCGGGCGAGCAGGTCGCCGCGGGTGTACGGGAGCAGGACGCGGACTTCGACGTCGAGGCCGCCGAGGATCTTGTCCAGACGGTCGCGCAGCGAGTCCAGGCCCTCGCCCGTGCGGGCGGAGACGAATTCGGCCTCGGGGAGCCAGCCGCGCAGCTGGGTCAGGTCCATCGGATCGAGGGCGTCGATCTTGTTGACCACCAATAGTTCCTGCGGGGCGGGGGTGTTCGTCTCGCGCAGGACGTCGGTGATGACCTCGCGCACGGCCTTGATCTGCTGATCGGGCAGTGGGTCGGAGCCGTCCACGACGTGCAGCAGCAGATCCGCGCCCGTGACCTCTTCGAGGGTGGAGCGGAACGCCTCGACCAGCTGGGTCGGCAGGTGCCGGACGAAGCCGACGGTGTCGGTGAACACCACTTCGCGACCGTCCTCGAGGGCGGTCTTGCGGGTGGTCGGGTCGAGGGTGGCGAACAGCGCGTCCTGCACCAGGATGCCGGCGTCGGTGAGCGCGTTCATCAGGCTCGACTTGCCCGCGTTGGTGTAGCCGACGATCGCCACCTGCGGGATGCCGCTGGAGACGCGCTTGGCCCGCTTGGTGTCGCGCGCCGTCTTCATCTCGCGGATCTCGCGGCGCAGCTTGGCCATCCGCTCGCGGATGCGGCGACGATCGGTTTCGATCTTCGTCTCACCGGGACCGCGCAGACCCACACCGCCATTGCTGCCCGCGCGGCCACCGGCCTGCCGGGACATGGACTCACCCCAGCCGCGCAGGCGCGGCAGCATGTATTCCATCTGGGCGAGCGAGACCTGCGCCTTGCCCTCGCGTGAGGTGGCGTGCTGGGCGAAGATGTCCAGAATCAAGGCGGTGCGGTCGATGACCTTCACCTTGACGACCTTCTCCAGCGCGGTCAGCTGCGCGGGCGACAGCTCACCGTCGCAGACGACGGTGTCGGCGCCGGTCTCGATGACGATGCCACGCAGCTCGTCGGCCTTACCGGAACCGATATAGGTGGATTTGTCGGGCTTGTCGCGCCGCTGGATCATGGCGTCCAGTACCTCCGACCCGGCGGTCTCGGCGAGCGCGGCCAGCTCGGCCATACTCGCCTCGGCCTGCACGGCCGTGCCCTCGGTCCACACCCCGACCAGCACGACCCGCTCGAGTCGCAGCTGCCGGTATTCGACCTCGGTGACATCGGTGAGTTCGGTCGACAGACCCGCGACGCGACGCAGGGCGCTGCGCTCATCGAGCTGCATCTCACCGACGGTCGGCGCGGCAGACCAACCGGCCTGGGCGTCGTCGGCGGTCTCCTCGGCGGGAGTGAACTCATACGTTTCTGATTTACTCATACACCTCCATGGTCCCACGGACCAACGGAAAGCCGCATTCGGTTATTTCACGGCGATTCGTTCGAGGCCGAGCGAGTGCGTCAGTGCGCCGGACAGCCAGCGCAGCGCCGTGCCCGCCGTGGCCTGCGTTCCCACCAACTCCCCCGTCAGCGCCCAATAGCGATGGGTGTGCCGGTCGTCATCGGCCGCCCCGGCTGACAGCCGCTCCCGGAATCCGGGCGAATCACGCTCACCGCGTGCGGCGGCATGCGCCTCGACAAAGTGATCGAGCTCGCGCCCGGCGCATGGCGGCACTCCCCGCTCCACCAGCGGCAGCACCTCCACGCTGACCTCGGCAAGATCGGCCAGCAGCCCCTTCCGATCGCGCACGAAACCGGATTGGTTCCGCCAGAACTGCTGCTTCACAACCGAATACATCTCCGGCCGCGCCACCAGACAACTCAGCTCCGCATAGGCGACAACCTGCGCGGCGGAGGGATCGGCAGGCGGCTCCGGGATGTTCATCGCCACATACCCGTCGAAATCGGTGTCCGGCATCGGCGCGAAGATCTGCCGCCAGAACTGCACGAGCGCGTCATGGGCGGTCCGGCCGTCGGCCACCGATGCCAGCAGCGCGAGCCGTCGGTCCCGCTCCCCCGGCTCCGCGACCTCGACCGCCCGCAGCGCGGCCCGCCGCCACGCCACCGCCTCGAATTCACGATCCGCCCTTGCCCGTTCGGCCGCCACCACCTCCCCGACGGACCGCTCCCCCCGCAGCACATCCACGATCGCCGCCAACCCGAGCCCGAGCCCCCGCAGCCGCCGCACCAGCATCAACTGCTCCACCGCGGTATCGGCCACGAACATCCGATGCCCACCGGAAGTACGCCGCGCCTCCAACACCCCTTCATCGCAATAGAACCGAATCGTCCGAACCTCGAGCCCGGTCGACCGCGCCAACTCCCCGATCGTCACCAACCCGCCCAGCGTGCCCTCGGTCACGACCTGTCCACCTCCAGCCTCGGAGACTCCAGCCTAAACTCCGATCCCATGGGGAGGATTCATCACAGGGCTGCCGTCGCGCTCCTGCTGCTGTTGGCCGGATGCGGGAAAAACGAAACACCGCATGATGATCCGACGGCAACCGGCCCAACCGCTTCGAGCACCACCGCACAAGCCGCTGCCCTACCGCAGTGTGCGGATATCACCACGATCACCCGATTCAACGAAACCCACCCGGATTGCGTTATGGACTTCCGCGACGGTTCGGGCTGGTCGTTCATCGCCCGCTACACCTCCGGAGACAACGGAGCCACCCAGTCGATCGAGGTGATCGACAACACCGGCGTCACCCGCCAGACACTCGTCGAACGCGACCTCTACACCCAGTACTCGCCCCGGTTCGAGGACCTGGACGGCGACGGCCGCGACGAAGTGGTCATCCCCCGCGACCTGGCCGCCAACGGCAACGTCACATACGCCGTATACCGCTGGGCCACAGCAGAATTCGTCCGAGCCGGTGAACTGAACGGATACGGCCCGGAACGCACCCCCAGCGGCTACATCGGCATCGCCGCGAAGGACACCTACATCTACTGGCAGGTTGGCTTCTGGACCTTCGAGAACCACCGACTGCGCGAAGCCGTCCACGTGGAGATCGAATCCCGCCCGAACGACACCGGAGGCGGCGGCACCAGCATCTGCCGAATCACCGACGCCTCCGGCTTGTCCGGCAGCGGTCTCACCGACGCCGACATCCAGCAGCGGTTCTGCGCCGAACCGATCGTCCGGTGGGCAACACCCTTCAAATAATCGGAATTCCCTTGTCCGGCACAGAGTCTCGAGGTTCCTCCGCCCGTCAGGATGCGGGCACGGTTACCGCGTCGATGTCGATGATGAACGGCGTCCAGGTGTTGCCCGCATCGCGGGTCAGGTAGAAGCGCCGAATCGTATCCGAATTCTGCCGGAACGGGACAGTCGCGAAACCCAGTGTGGGCGTGAAGAATCCGCCGGTGTCCGGCAGGTTGTAGTACGACGTGGGCAGCGCCCCTTCGGGATCGAGGGTGGTGGTCCAGGCGCGGCCGCCGTCGTGGGAGGTGCGCACGGCGTACGGGCGGTCCGGGTCGCCGGTCATTGCCGCGGCGATCAGGTCCTGAGTGGTAGCCGCGCCGATCAGCGTGGCGGGTCGGCCGTCCGGGACGATCGGGCCGAGGTCGGTGAACGTGTCGCCACCGTCGACGGAGGTGTACAGGTGTCGCTGCTGCGAGTAGGTGCCGTCCGCCGGGACGCACGAGGCCAATAGGTCGGTGGGCGATATCGCCTGCAGCTCGGGCAGTCCCATGCCGGAGCAGGGCAGCCGCCAGGCCGACCAGACACCGTCCACGAGACGGGCGCCCTGCGCCGCGGAGGGCCTATCCGTGGTACTGAACGAAACGCCGATCCAGGTGACGGGCCCGGCGTACGCCTCCTCGAGGTGCGCGGAGTAGGAACGCTGACGAGCGGAGGCCGGATCGCCCAGACCGGTCGGGAACGGCGGCGACAGGGTGAATTCGTCCACCTCGACGGGACTGCTCAGAATCCATGCCTCGCCCGTGCGGGCATCGAAGACCGAGATCCGCACTGTGGAGTCCACGACGATGGGAGGCGTCCACTGGGCCTGTTCGACCTCGGCCGGTAGCGCCACGCGCGCCCAATGGAGTCCCGCGTCGTGCGTGACCCACAGCTCGGCCGGATCGGAATCCGGCGACCGGGTATTGGCGGTGACATACCAATTCCGAGCGTCGGCGATCACCGGCCGGGATTCCCCGACCGGCGGTTCCGCCACCGCCGTCCAGGTGCGGCCGCCGTCGAGTGTGTGCAGCAACTTCGGGCAGCCCGGCGCACAACCGTTGTGCCAGTATCCAGCGGTCCAGCCTTCGGTATCGGAGATGAACTCGACCCACAGCGGGTGGAACTGGGATCTCGCATCGGTCGACCACCAGCCGCATCCCGCTGTGCCCACCAGCAGCAGCGCCGTGGCCGCGTAGCGAACTGCCCTGCTCCACACACTCATTCGAACTCCTGGCAGCCGAGCATGATCGAATCGGTGGCCAGCGTAGCCAGCGCGTCGGGCCCGAATGTGGAGGTGGTGTGGAGGTTCTGGGCAGAGCTAGGGCGCGAGCTGGGTAACCGTGGCTCGGTCGATGTCGAAGCGGGACCAGGAGTCGCCGCCGTCGCGGGTCCAGTACAGGCGGTCCTCCGCGTCCGGGGCCTGTCCGGCGAACTGGAGTTGCACGAATCCGACTGTGGGCGTGAAGAACTTGCCGTGGCCGAGGAACTGGGTGGAGGTCATGCCCGCAGGCGCTTTCGGACTCAGGGTCGTGGTCCAGGTGTGACCGCCGTCGTGCGAGGTTCGCACCTCGTACGGTTCGTCGTCGTCATCGGTCGGCACCAGCACAACCAGATCCCGTGCGGTGGCGGCTCCGACCAGTTTGGCCGTCCAGCCGTATCGAGCGAGTGCTCCGAGGTCGGCGAAGGTGTCGCCGCCGTCGGCGGACGAGTACAGGTGGTATTCCCCGGCGGAGGAACCAGGCTGGTCTGATATCGCGCAGGAGGCCACCAGTTCGGTGGGTGAAACCGCTACCAGGTCAGGAAGATTCGGAGAGCGGCACGGCAGCGGCCAGGTTGCCCAGCGGCCGTCGATGAGGCGGGCACCCGCCGCCGGGGACGCGGGACGATTCGGTGCGATCCCGCTGACCCCGAACCACGTGGCGGTCCCTGCTCGCACCATCGCGAGTGCGAGATCGGCGGAGGGATGGTCGGAGGTCACGCCGATGCCGAAGGGCTCCGACAGGGTGAAATCGTCGGTCTCGACGGGACTGCCGAGGATCCGCACGACTCCGGTTCGGGTATCGAATACCGGCACCTGTACGGACCCGCTCTCGATGACGGGCTCCACCACCCGCTGGGTCAGCCGGGTTCCGAACGGCAGCTCGACGCGAGACCACGTGACCCCGCCGTCGTGGGTGGACCACAGCTCCGCGTACAGGGACTCCGATCGCGACGGCCGATGCGTGGCGAACCAGTTCCGGGAATCGGCGAAGACCAGACGGTCCGCGTCGACCGGTGGAAGGGCGGATTCCTGCCAGCTCAGTCCGCCGTCAGTGGTGTGCAGCAGGACCGAGCAATCCGAGGCGCAGTCGTTCCAGGTGCCGCGCGCCCAGCCTTCGTCGTCGGAGATGAAGCTGATCCAGCTCGGCTGGAATGCCGGATCGAACAGGCTCGCCAGTGGCCCGCAGGCCGTCGCGCACACCATCAGGACGCCCGCCGCGACACAGCGAATCGCCCTGTTCCACAACCTCATACGCACCCCGCCCCACATCGATCGAACCGAGGTGAGCCTAGCCAGCCCGTCGGGTCCGAAGGTGGAGGTGTTGTGGAGATTCCGGTCCGATCGTCAGGAGGTGGTCCGCGCCAGGAGTTTGTCGACAGGCCAGGTGTTGATGACGCGGTCGGCGGGGACGTTGTTGTCGAGGGCGCGCTGTGCGCCGTAGCCGAGGAAGTCGAGTTGGCCGGGGGCATGGGCGTCGGTGTCGATGGAGAAGTCGCAGCCGAGGTCCAGGGCCAAGCGCAGGAGGTCGGTGGGTGGGTCGCGGCGTTCGGGGCGGGAGTTGATCTCAACGGCGGTGCCGTGGTCGCGGCAGGCGGTGAAGACCTTTTCGGCGTCGAATTGCGATTGGGCGCGCAGGCCCCGGTTGCCTTCGACCAGGCGGCCGGTGCAGTGGCCGAGGATGTCCACCTGCGGGTTGGAGACGGCGTTCACCATGCGACGGGTCATGGCGGCGGAGTCCATCTTCAGTTTGGAGTGGACGCTGGCCACGACGATGTCGAGGCGGTCCAGGAGTTCGGCATCCTGGTCGAGGGAGCCGTCGTCGAGGATGTCGACCTCGATGCCGGTGAGGATCCGCATCGGGGCGAATTGGTCGCGAAGGCCGTCGATGACATCGAGTTGTTCGCGTAGTCGCTCCGGGGACAGGCCGTTGGCGACCGTCAGCCGGGGTGAGTGGTCGGTGAGGGCGCAGTATTCGTGGCCCAGGGCCTGGGCGGTGGCCATCATCTCGGCGATGGGGGCCGAACCGTCTGACCAGTTCGAGTGCACGTGCAGGTCGCCCTTGAGCGCCTTGCGTAGCTCACCGCCACCCAGATCCTTTGCCGCCAAACGCAATTGGACCAGTGTGTCGGGCTCGCGCCCGGACCAGGCCTGCTCGATGACCTTGGCGGTCTTCGGCCCGATACCCGGCAGGGACTGCCAGTCGTCGGCCCGGCCGAGCCGCTCACGTTCGGTGTCGTCGAGCCGCTCGATGATGTCGGCGGCATTGCGGTAGGCCATCACCCGCCGGGAGTCCTCGCGGGCGCGGTCCTTGAAGAACGCGATCATGCGCAGGGCGACTACGGGATCCATGACTCCAGTGTGCGCGCCGCCCCCGACATGCGGCCGATCAGGCGTCCTGCCACCACTTCGCCGCGATGCGGCCGGTGGCGACCAGCACGGACGGCCCGCGCAACCAGGCCGCGCCGTTCTCGATGCCGACGGTGACCTCACCGCCGGGAATGCGGACCTGGATGTGGCCGGAGTCGTGCGCCAGATCGAAGCCGTCGCGGGCCAGCGCCGAGGCCGCGGCGGCCACGGTTCCGGTTCCGCAGGATCGGGTTTCGCCGACGCCGCGCTCGTAGACGCGCATGTCGACGAACTTCTGCCCGTCCGCGCCGACCGCCAGCGGGGTCAGGATTTCCACGTTGACCCCGTGCGGGAACAGCGTGTGGTCGAAGCCGGGGGCGTGCTCGAGGTCCAGCGCGTACAGCGATTCGTGCGTCAGCGCCGGGTCCACGCACGCCAGATGCGGGTTGCCGACATCGATGCCGAGACCGGTGAACTCGCGCCCGGACAGGCTCGCGGTGGACTCACCGAGCGTGCGCACCGGGCCCATGGCCACGGTGACCTCACCGTGCACCGGATCGGCATGATGCACGACCACCGGCCGCGCGCCCGCACGGCTGCCGACCACGAATTCCGCGCGCTGCTCCAGCCCGGAAGCCACCAGGTAGTGCGCGAACACCCGCACCCCGTTGCCGCACATCTCGGCGATGGAACCGTCCGCATTGCGGTAGTCCATGAACCAGTCGCCGGCGCTCACGTCGGCGGGAAGTTCGGCGAGCACACCGGTTTCGATGAGCGCCCCCGCCCGCGCCACGCGCAGGATGCCGTCCGCGCCGAGCCCACGCTGCCGATCGCACAGCGCGGCCACCCGGGACTCGGTCAGCTCCAGCCAGGCGTCCGGGTCCGGCAGCACCACGAAATCGTTCTGGGTGCCGTGTCCCTTGCTGAACTCGATGTCAGCCGCGTTCTCGTTCGTCATCGTCCTCACCGCAACGCCCGGCGTTGCCGGGAGATTTCGTACAGGGCCACCGCTGCCGCCGCCGGCGACCCGAGGGTGCCGTCGGTGGGGATGCACACCAGCTCGTCGCAGGCCTGCTGCCAGGCGGGGGCGAGTGTTTCGGTGTCATCGCCGAGGACCAGGACGGTGGCGCCGCCGAATTCGAGGTCGTCGAGGGCGATCCCGCCGTGGTCGTCACTGCCGACGATACGGGTGTCGATGCCGCGCTGTTGCTGCCGGTCCCGGAATGCGACCACCTGGGCGGGACCGGACGCGCGCAGCACCGGGACGGCGAACAGCGCGCCGTCGGAGGCGCGCACGCTCTGCGGGTCGTAATGGTCGGCGCCGGAACCGGTGACGATCACTCCTTCGGCCCCGAAGGCGACCGACGACCGGATGAGCGCACCCAGCCGCGCGGGGGACGCGGGCCGGTCGATCACCACGACGGTGGGTGGTTCGTCGGCGCTGCCGGGCTGGAAATCCTCCAGCTCGGGGCGGCGGGTGACGGCCACGGCCACCAGGTCCGGTACCGATTCGGTGGGTTCGGCCAGTTCGGCCATCACCTCGGGCACCAACCCGACGCTGGGCACGCCGCTGGAGTCGAGTACCCGCCGCGCCCACGCCGAGGGTTCCGGCGCGCCCAGCCGGTAGACGAAAGTCTCCAGGGGCCAACGGCATTCGAGCGCCCGCAGGATCGGTCTCTCGCCGTACACCAGGAACCGTCCGTCGCGTGTTCTGGTGGCCCGGTTCTTCAGGTAGGCCTGCCAGGTCTGGACCTCAGCGTTTCGGGTGTTCACGCGGCGCGTCACCGGACTCTCTGTTCGTCCCTCGTGGTCGGGGAGTGAATGCGGGCGAACGCCGTCGCCGCCAACTCCGGGTCGGCGCCGTCCACCCACCGCACCCGGGGGTCTCGGCGGAACCACGAGCGCTGGCGTCGAACATAGCGCCGCGTGCCGATGAGGGTGCGCTCCTGTGCTTCTTTCAGGTCGTATTCGTTATCGAGGTACGCCAGGACTTGTGCGTATCCGATTGCGCGGCGGGCGGTCTGGCCCTCGCGCAGGCCCTGGCCGATGAGGGCGCGCACCTCGTCGACCAGGCCGGAGTCGAACATGAGCGCGGTGCGCAGCTCGATGCGGGCGTCGAGTTCGGCGGTGTCCCGGTCGACGCCGATAATGACCGTGCCCCAACGGGGTTCGCCGATCTGCGGGGCGGAGGCGGCGAAGGGTTTGCCGGTCAGCTCCACCACCTCGAGGGCGCGCACCATGCGGCGGCCGTCGGTGGGCAGGATGGTGGCGGCGGCGACCGGGTCGGCGGCCTTGAGCGCCTCGTGCACGGCGACGGTGCCGCGCTCCTCGAGCAGCGCCTCCCATTTGGCGCGCACGCCCGCGTCGGTGGCGGGGAAATCCCAATCGTCCAGCAGCGCTTGCACATACATCATGGACCCGCCGACGATGACCGGCGTGTGACCGCGCGCCATGATCGCCTCCACATCGGCGCGGGCAGCGGTCTGATACGCGGCGACGGTGGCGGTTTCGGTGATGTCGAGGACATCGAGTTGATGGTGCGGGATGCCGCGGCGCTCGGGCACCGGGAGTTTGGCGGTGCCGATATCCATGCCGCGGTACAGCTGCATGGCGTCGATGTTCACGATCTCGCCGTTCAGGCGCTGCGCGAGATCCAGTGCCAGATCGGATTTCCCGGTGGCGGTGGGGCCGACGACGGCGATGGGGGTGCTCACCGCGCGGCCCCCGGACGCCAGACGCTCACGTGGTAGGCGACGCCGAACGGGGCTGCGGCATACAGGGTTTCGACGGCGGGGTCGATGGCGTCGGCGGCGAAGAGCCCGGCCAGCACCTGGTAGGCGGCGCGGCCGTGCACCGAGAGTTCCGCGCAGAGGCCGGAGTCCAGGGCGGCGAGGGCGGCCCGGTCCCCGGCCGTCAGCACGCGATCGATCTCGGCCTGGGTGGCTTCGGCGCGTTCGTCGAAGTAACCGGGCGACTTCACGGTCAAGGTTGCCGCACCGTCGCCGACGACCAGGACGCCGTAGTTCTCGGGCGCGGAATCGAGTTCGGCGCGCAGGTCTCGGCCGAGGGCCAGGCACTCATCGGCGGTGGCGTCGGCGGCGATCAGCCGCCCCTGCGCGATCACCTCCGGCGCGGTCCGCGCGCGCAGCCAGCCACCGATCAGAATCGGCAGCGGCAGGTCCGGATCGGCCGTCGCGACACCCGTTCCGGCGGTGCCGGAAGGGTGCGTCCCGGCCGTCGACGCAGCCGCACTGTGGCCCACACCACCCTTGTCGTCGGAGCCGGACAAACTCACGCGCACATCCGCGCCGAAGCCGCGGAAGGTGCCCACCGAATCCGAACCGACCAGTCGATTAGTGCCATTGACACCCACCACGACCCAGCGCGTCACCGGCCCGGCCAACTCCCCCGCGGCCGACAAAACCGCAGTCCGCAGCGCCGCCACCGCGCCATCGGCCGACGCACCGGCCGCGCCCCCGAGTTCGGGTACCAGCACGGGCGGTGAGGGAACCAGCGACACAACACAGAACACGCCGTCAACCGTAGCGCTAACGCACCTCACCAGCCCCACCCCGCCCGATCGCCGCGCGAGAAGAAGCTGCCTCAAAGACAGCATTTCCCCACCCAGCCTGGTTGAATGGGATGTGCTAGTGGGATGAAGCTAGGGCGTAACCAGGCAGCCGTGACGCGCGGCAGGGACGAGGAGCAATGACCGAGAACAGCGGAAACGAGAAGGCTACCCACCCGGAGTCGACCCCGACGCCTGTGCCCGGCGCCGCCGCACGACCCTCCCCGGCAGCCGCCGCAGGACCGCGTCCCGGCGCAACAGGCCGGAAACCCGAATCCCCCAAGCCGCACGCGCACAAACCCGCGCCCGGCCCAGCGGCCCAACAGCATCCGCATCCGGTCGTGGTGCCGACCGTCAGCGACCCCAGCCAGTGGGGCCGGGTCGACGAGGACGGTACCGCGTGGGTGAAAACCGCGGAGGGCGAACGGGTTATCGGATCATGGCAGGCCGGTGACGCCGCCGAGGGCCTCGCGCACTTCGGCCGCCGCTTCGACGACCTGGCCACCGAGGTGGCGCTGCTGGAGGCCCGCCTGGCCGCCGGCACCGACGCCCGCAAGACCAAAGCCGCCGCCACCGCGCTTGCCGAAACATTGCCCGAAGCGGCCGTCATCGGCGATATCGACGGCCTGAAGACCCGCCTGCAGGCCATCATCGAGCACTCCGACGAGGCGGCCGCGCACGCCAAGGAGGAGAAGGAACGCACCCGGCACGAGCAAACCGAGCGCAAAGAAGCCCTGGCTGCCGAGGCCGAGCAGATCGCCGCCGAATCCACCCAGTGGAAGGCCGCCGGCGACCGGCTGCGCGAGATCCTCGACGAGTGGAAGACCATTCGCGGCGTGGACCGCAAGGTCGACGACGCCCTGTGGCGGCGCTTCTCCAAGGCCCGCGAAGCCTTCAACCGCCGCCGCGGCGCGCACTTCGCCGAACTCGACCGCGAACGCGCCTCGGCCAAGACGCGCAAGGAAGAACTGTGCGTGCGCGCCGAGGAACTGTCCGGTTCCACCGACTGGTCCGGCACGGCCGCGATCTTCCGCGACCTGCTCACCGAGTGGAAAGCCGCCGGTCGCGCCCCCCGCGAAGCCGATGAGCAGCTGTGGCGGCGCTTCAAGGCCGCCCAGGACATCTTCTTCGCGGCCCGCAACTCCGCGGCCTCCGAGCGGGACGCCGAATTCGAGCACAACGCCACGGCCAAGGAAGAACTGCTGCGCGCCTACGAGAACCTCGACCCCGAGGCCGGATTGGACGCCGCCCGCGCGGGCCTGCGTGAACTCCAGGAGAAGTGGGACGCCATCGGCAAGGTCCCGCGCGAACGCATCCATGACCTGGAAGCCCGCCTGCGCAGCATCGAGAAGCGGGTCCGCGACGCGGTCGACGCCCAGTGGCGTCGCAGCGACCCGGAAGCCATGGCCCGCGCCGCCCAGTTCCGCGAGCGTGTGGCGCAATTCGAGGAACAGGCCGCCAAGGCCCAGGCCGCGGGCAAGACCCGCGACGCCGAAAAGGCCCTGGAACAGGCCAAGCAGTGGCGTGAATGGGCCGAAGCCGCCGAGGGCGCGGTCAGCCAGCGCTGACCGGATTCACTGTCGGTCCGGCCGCGGCGATTGATCCGCTGCGGCCGGACCGCCAACCACGTCGGTACCGGCAGTTCACTTCGCCGCGACCGAGCACCTCGGTGCTGGAAGTCACCCCGACGCGGCTGAATTCGAGCGATAAGCTCCCTTCGGGGGTAGCTGCCGCCGAAGGGGGTCCATCCATGCACTGCGATATCGCCGCCGCACCGAATTGGCTGCGCTATGCGGGACGCCTGACACTGGGATTGCTCGCCGGGACAGCGATGACCATCGCGCTGGTCCTCGCTCTCGCCCCGCTGTTCTTCTTCTGGGCCGTCGCGTTCGGGCCGATCTGTGCGCTGGCCATCTGGCTGCTCTGCGTCACATTCCGGGGAATTCGCATGCGGCGCACCGGAATCGATATCGGGGAATCCTGGTTCCTGATCGGATTCGGCGTCATCCCCGTCCTTTACGGCACAATCATGCTCATCGGCATGACCCTCGAATAGCATCGACGATCCGCCGCAACGGTTTTCGCGCCTCCTCAGGTCGGCGCGCGGATATCCACGGCGTCGCTAAGCTCGAATTCATGGCACCTGACCGGAAGACCTTGATCGAGCACCTGCTGGCGACTCGGATGGCCGGGCCGGTGGCCACACCCCGGGAGAACAATCTCGAGCATTACGCGCGGCTGGCGCGCGGTGACGAGCACTATCATTTCGGGCTGGACCTCGGCATGCGCTGGTCGCCGGACGAGGTGCTCGACCTCATGGTGCGCAAGGTGGGGGTGAATCCCCGGCTCAACTATCGGCGCGGTGTCGACACCATCGATCCCGAACTCACCGCCGACGCGCTCGATCGGTATGCCGCGCGGTTCGACAAAGCGCTGCGGGAACGCCAGCGGGTGCTGTTCGCCACCGGGCATCCGCGGACGCTGCGGCGGCTCTACCAGCAGCTGGCCGCCGCATTGCGCGAGGCCGGCGGCACGGTGGTGGAGGCCGGGACCGGGCTGGGCTACGAGGACTACACCAAGTTCGGCTGGCAGCAGCTCGAGATCCGCTATGTCGACGACGTCGCGGCGTTGACCGCGCTGACCGGGCCGATGCACACCCATTCCGCGCAGCCGATCCGCTTGGCGCTGGGTGAGCTGGCCGAACGCGGGGAGCCGCTGCCGGATCTCGTGGTGGCCGATCACGGTTGGTGTGGTGGGGCCGCACAGGCGGGGATCGATGCGATCGGGTTCGCCGACTGCAATGATCCGGGCCTGTTCGTCGGCGAGGAGGAGGGGACGGTCGCGGTGGCGGTCCCGATCGACGACGGGATCGACGCGCAGGAGTACGACCTGCTCGGCGACTACATCCTCGGGCGCGGCTGAACGAAAACGGCCCGGCGGCACCGGAGTTCCGGTGCCGCCGGGCCGCTGCGCGAAGCGATCAGTGCTCGCCGAAGAGGCGCTTGCGGTCGTGCTCCTCGGCCTGGGCGGCGGCATTGCGGCGCTGCTCCTCGGCGGCGAGGTGGACGGCGGTGCGGCTCCACACCACGCGCACCCAGTGGAAGGTGAGCACCATGATGGCGATGGTGGCCAGGATCAGTCCGGGGCCGGGGCCCGCGCCCTGGTAGTTGCCCAGGCCCGGGGTCTGCCGGTGCCAGATGGAGAACACGCCGAACACGCTGGCGATGGCGGACCCGGCCACCGCGATCCACGCCAGCGCCCAGCGGCGGGTCATGAGCGCCAGCAGCGAGAAGCCGATACCGAAAACAACGGTGAACCACACGAATACGCGGGACGGCAGCCCGATGTGCTCGTCCACGGCGACCGAGTCGTACAGCAGCACATCGAATCCGCGTGCGGCCCCGGCATGCGGCAGCACCAGCGAGAACAGCAGCAGGAACACCGCGCCGGCGACCACCATGGCGCGCACGCCCGGGTCGATCTCCCCGGCGATCTTGCGTTCCACGGCCTCGAGTTCCGAGCGGAACTGATCGAAGTCCTTGCTGTCCTCGGCCGCCTTCATACTCTCCTCGTTCGCTTCGGGCGTCTGCTCCGACGCCGAATCATCCTGTGCTGCTCCGGTTCCCGCGTCCGCAGTCGGCCCGGCCGCGGCTTCGGCCTGACCGTGCGCGTCGTCCGGGCTGGTGGGATCCTTCTCGGTCATTCGCTTCGGTCCTCACTCACGCGGCGTGATGCTGGGTGGGTCCGGGCTCACGCGCTGCGGGTCCAGGCTGCTGCGGCACGGTCCGGCCACCGCGACGGTACCGGACTCCTACACAGCGTCGTTGAACGGCACCCGCATCACGGTCAGGAGCAGCCGCTCGAACCGCAGCCGGAGGCAACCGGTTCCGGGGCGGGCGCGCCGATGCGCGGCAGGCCGAGGCCGACGCCGATGGGGGCCGTCTTCGGGGTGATGCCGCGTTCGCTGGCGTCACCGGCCTTGGTGCGACGGTGGTTGCGGACTTCGCTGTCGGCGATGAGGTGGTGCGGGGCCGCCTCGGTGATGTCGACGGTGATGAGGTCGCCGGGGCGGATCTCGGTGCCGGGGGCCGGGTCGACCGGCGGCCGGAAGTGCACCAGGCGGCCGTCGCGGGCACGGCCGGACATGCGCGCGGTGGCGGCGTTCTTCTTGCCCGCGCTGCTCTCGGCGACGAGGAGTTCGACCTCGGTGCCGATGAGTTCCTGATTCGCCTCCAGAGATACCTGCTCCTGGAGGGCGATCAGACGCATGTAGCGCTCCTGCACGACCGCTTTCGGCAGCTGGTCGGGCATGTCCGCGGCGGGCGTGCCGGGCCGGATCGAGTACTGGAAGGTGTAGGCGCTGGTGAACCGCGCCTGGCGCACCACGTCCAGGGTCTCCTGGAAATCCTCCTCGGTCTCCCCGGGGAAGCCGACGATGATGTCGGTGGTGATGGCGGCGTGCGGCATGGCGGCGCGCACCTTCTCGATGATGCCCAGGTACTTGGCCTTGCGGTAGGACCGCTTCATGGCCTTGAGCACGCGGTCCGACCCCGACTGCAACGGCATGTGCAGCTGCGGGCACACGTTCGGCGTCTCGGCCATGGCCTCGATGACGTCGTCGGTGAACTCGGCCGGATGCGGGGAGGTGAAGCGCACGCGCTCGAGCCCCTCGATGTTCCCGCAGGCACGCAGCAGCTTCGCGAACGCGCCCCGATCGCGCGGTTCGGTCGGGTCGGCGAAGGAGACGCCGTAGGAGTTCACGTTCTGCCCGAGCAGCGTCACCTCCATGACGCCCTGCTCGACCAGCGCCTGCACCTCGGCCAGCACGTCACCGGGCCGGCGGTCGACCTCCTTGCCGCGCAGTGCCGGCACGATGCAGAAGGTGCAGGTGTTGTTGCAGCCCACCGAGATCGACACCCAGCCCGCGTACGCGGATTCGCGCTTGGCGGGCAGCGTGGAGGGGAACGCCTCCAGCGATTCGATGATCTCGACCTGGGCTTCCTCATTGTGGCGGGCCCGCTCCAGCAGCACCGGCAGCGAGCCGATGTTGTGGGTGCCGAACACCACGTCCACCCAGGGGGCCTTCTTCACGACGGTGTCGCGGTCCTTCTGGGCGAGGCAGCCGCCGACGGCGATCTGCATGCCGGGCCGGTCGGCCTTGATGGGCGCGAGATGCCCGAGGGTGCCGTACAGCTTGTTGTCGGCGTTCTCGCGCACCGCGCAGGTGTTGAAGACGACCAGATCCGCGGTCGAGCCCGGGGTTGCCTTCACGTAGCCGGCGTCCTCGAGCAGGCCCGAAAGCCGTTCGGAGTCGTGCACATTCATCTGGCAGCCGTACGTCCGAACCTCGTAGGTCCGGGCGTCCTCGAGTTCTGCCGCGCCACGTGCTGAAACCTGCCCCAACGAATTCACCCAACCAGGGTAATCGGTCGCGCCCGGCAGCCATAAAAGGCATCGGTGCACGGTGACCTGGGTCTCTCGTATCACTGTGCCGTCAACCGAGGGTTACGGCGGGGTGTCGAGTCGAGGCACAGTGGCGCTGCGAAGACCAAAGACGAGCAATTCGGGCACGTTCTGTCTAAGGTCACTGGTCATGACCGACGCTGCCGTACCCCTGGACAAATCCGTACCCCAGGACGACGCCGCACCGAAGGACACGGCCGCACCGATGATCTCGATGCGGAATGTGGACAAGCATTTCGGCGCACTGCATGTGTTGCAGGACATCAATCTCGAAGTGCCCCGGGGGCAGGTCGTGATCGTGGTGGGCCCGTCGGGGTCGGGTAAATCGACCCTGTGCCGCACCATCAACCGGCTCGAGACCATCGACTCCGGCACCATCGCCGTGGACGGTGTGCAACTGCCGGACGAGGGCCGGGCGCTCGCGAAACTGCGCGCCGACGTGGGCATGGTGTTCCAGTCGTTCAACCTGTTCGCCCACAAGACCATTCTCGAGAACGTGATGCTCGCGCCGGTGAAGGTGCGCAAAACCGATAAGGCCCAGGCGAAGGCTCGTGCCATGGAACTGCTGGAGCGGGTCGGCATCGCCAATCAGGCCGAGAAGTATCCGGCGCAGCTGTCCGGCGGACAGCAGCAGCGAGTGGCGATCGCGCGAGCGCTGGCCATGAATCCGAAGGTGATGCTGTTCGACGAGCCCACCTCCGCCCTCGACCCGGAAATGGTGTCCGAGGTGCTCGAGGTGATGGTGCAGCTGGCCAAGGACGGCATGACCATGGTCGTGGTCACCCACGAGATGGGTTTCGCGCGCCGCGCCGGAAACCGGGTGCTGTTCATGGCCGAGGGCCAGATCGTCGAGGACACCGACCCGGATTCGTTCTTCACCGCCCCGAAATCGGATCGCGCCAAGGATTTCCTCGGCAAGATCCTCAGCCACTGACAGTCATCTGAATTCCCGAGAGAAGAGGACACACTCGATGAGGATCAACAAAGCGCTCCGCGCCGCCGTCGGAGCGGTCGCCCTAGCCGTGGCCGTCACGGCCTGTGGTGGCGGGAGCGACAAGTCGGCCAGCGAGAACGCCGCTTCCGGCAAGCTGACCATCGGCATCAAGTTCGATCAGCCGGGCATGGGCCTGCAGAATTCGGACGGCAGCTACAGCGGTTTCGACGTGGACGTCGCCAAATACGTGGCCGAGAAGCTGGGCGTGCAGGCCGACGGCATCAAGTTCGTGGAGGCCCCCACCCCGAACCGCGAGACGCTGATCCAGAACGGGCAGGTCGACTACATCGTCGGCACCTACTCGATCAACGACAAGCGCAAGGAGAAGGTCGACTTCGCCGGTCCCTACTTCGTGACCGGTCAGCAGCTGCTGGTGCGTGCGGACAACACCACCATCAACGGCAAGGACGACATCAAGGGCAAGACGGTGTGCTCGGCCAAGGGTTCCACCCCGGCGCAGAACATCGAGAACAACTTCAAGGACACCCAGCTGCAGACCTACGACACCTACTCGCTGTGCCTGGAGGGTCTGAAGTCGGGCGCGGTGGACGCCATGACCACCGACGGCACCATTCTGGCCGGTTTCGCGGCGCAGCAGCCGGGCGTGTTCAAGGTCGTCGGTGAACCGTTCACCACCGAGAAGTACGGCATCGGTGTGAAGAAGGGCGACACCGAGATTCGCGGCAAGATCAACGACGCCATCACGGAGATGATCACCTCCGGCGCGTGGAAGGCGGCGATCGAGAAGAACTTCGCCGGAGCCGGTTTCCAGGTGCCCACCCCGCCCACGGTGGACCGGTACTGAGCTGACCGCGCGGGACGGGAGTTCGCTCCCGTCCCGCCCCGGATTGTGATCGGAGGAGTACGTCCGCCGTGTTCGACTTGATCTCGCAATACGACGACCAATTGGTCGACGCCTTCTGGCTGACCATCAAACTGACGGCCTATTCGGCGGTGCTGGCGCTGATCCTGGGCACCGTCATCGCCGCGATGCGGGTGTCGCCGATACCCATCGCGCGGTGGTTCGGCACGGCGTACGTCACCGTCTTCCGCAACACTCCGCTGACGCTCATCATCGTGTTCTGCCAGATCGGCCTGTACACCTCGCTCGGGCTGCGGCTCGCGGGAGCCGGGCCGACATCGCTGATGGAGAACAACTTCCGCTTCGCGGTGCTCGGATTGAGCGTCTACACGGCGGCTTTCGTCTGTGAGTCGCTGCGGTCGGGTATCAACACGGTGCCGCTCGGGCAGTCCGAGGCGGGGCGTTCGCTGGGGTTCACCTTCACCCAGAATCTGCGACTCGTGGTGCTGCCGCAGGCCTTTCGCGCGGTGATCGCGCCGCTGGGCAGCGTGCTCATCGCGCTGACGAAGAACTCCACCATCGCCTCCGCCATCACCGTCGCCGAGGCGTCGTTCCTGATGGCGAAGATGATCGAGACGGAGGCGGCGGTCATCGAGATCGGCGCCATCTTCGCCATCGGCTTCATCATCCTGACCCTGCCCATGGGCCTGCTGTTCGGTTGGCTGGCAAAGCGATACGAGGTGGCCCGATGAGCGCTGCATCCGTTCTCTACGACGCGCCCGGCCCCAAGGCGCGGGTGCGGTACCGCATCTACTCGGTGCTCGTGGTGGCGCTGCTGCTGGCCGCCGGGTGGTTCGTCTACCAGGGCTTCGCCGACAAGGGCCAGTTCGAGTCGGCCAAGTGGAAGCCGTTCATCGAATCCGATATCTGGACCACGTATCTGCTGCCGGGTCTGCGCGGCACCATTGTGGCCGCGGTGCTGTCGATCACGCTGGCCATGGTGCTCGGCATGATCTTCGGCGTGCTGCGGCTCTCGGATCACCGCAGCGTGCGGATCGTGGCCGGCACCATCGTGGAATTCGCGCGCGCGATTCCGGTGCTGGTGCTGATGATCTTCCTGTACGCGGTGTACTCGCTGTACAACGTGTTCCCCGCCGAGCAGCTGTCGCTGGCGGCGGTGGTGACGGCGCTGACCATCTACAACGGGTCGGTCATCGCCGAGATCGTGCGCTCCGGTATCCGGTCGCTGCCCCGGGGGCAGAACGAGGCCGCCGTCGCGCTGGGCATGCGCAAGTCCCAGGTGATGACGAATATCCTGCTCCCCCAGGCCGTCACCGCCATGCTGCCCGCCCTGGTCTCGCAAATGGTTGTGGCCCTGAAGGATTCGGCGCTGGGCTACCTGATCAGCTACCTGGAGATCGTGCGCTCCGGCCAGCGCCTCGGTGCGGCGCTGAACAACCCGATCCCGGCCCTGCTGGTCGTGGCCGCCATCATGATCGCGCTCAACTACGCGCTCAGTGTGCTGGCGACCCGCCTCGAGAAGTGGCTGCGCACCCGCAAACGCGGTGGCCGCACAGTCGTTTCGGCGGGCACCACCATGGCCCCGCCCGGCATGGACATGACCCTCGACAAGTCCGAGATCAAGGGCAACCCGTAGCGATGAGCGAGCTGGAGACAGCGCGGGAGGCGTTCTTCGCCGCCGCCGGTGCGCGGGAAGCGGAGCTGCGTGCACTCGACGAGTTCATCCGTTCGGGCGCACCGGCTCTCACCCCCGTGGTCACCGTCGGCATGGGCATGACCATGCTCGGCTACGGCCCCATCCCCTATAAGACCAAGGCCATGAAAGAGCCGAAGGACTGGCCCATCGTGGCGCTCGCGCCCCGCAAAGCCGGTCTCTCCCTCTATCTTTCGGCACTGCAGGACGGCCGGTACATCGCCGAGGCCAATGCCGAGCGCCTGGGCAAGGTTTCGGTCGGCAAGTCGTGTGTGCGGTTCAAGAAGCTCGCCGACCTCGATCTCGACGCCCTGCGGGACATTCTGACCGACCTCGACCGCCGATACCGATCGGGCGAACAGATCTATGGGTTCTGAACCCGTCGGCGGCCCGGGGCCGGAGGGAACTCGGCGGTAGCTCGGTGAATGTCGGTGGAGCTGCAGACAGGTGGGTCGTGCGGCTCGCATACTGGCGAGCATGAGCGAGTATGTCCGTGGGCGAAAACAATTCATTCTCGGGCTGCTGGTGGCCACCCTCGTCGCTCCGATCGCGGCGGGGCTCGCCGCACTGGCGGCGACGATGGGAGTGCTGGCGGCTCGGGAGGGGTGGCGGCGCATGATGCCGCCGGAACGCGGTCGCGGTGCGGTCGCTGCCGAACCGGCGACGCCGCGACTGGCGACCCAGCGACCGGTGATGCGGGCCGGGAATCGAGGACCGGGGCGACGGTCCACCGTGCGGCGGCATCACCACCGAGTGTTCCACTGAGCACTGCGCCCTCCGGTTGTCGGTGGGGTGAGCGAGAATTCGGGCGTGACCAAGACCGAGCGGTTGTATGCGCTCGCCGAGGAGTTGCGGGCGTACAGTCCACGGCCGCGGACGGCACGGCAGTTGGCGGCGCGGCTGGAGGTGACGCCGCGAACCATCGTGCGCGATATCGCCGCGCTGCAGGCCGCAGGGGTGCCGATCATGGCGGTACCGGGTCCGCAGGGCGGTTACGCGCTGGAACGGGCGCGCACCCTCGCACCGGTATCACTCACCGCGACCGAGGCGACCGCGCTGCTCGTGGCGCTGCCGATGCTGGCCGCCACCCCGTTCGCGGCAGCAGCCAGATCCGCGGTACACAAAGTGCTGGCGGTACTCCCCGAAGGCGACCGGGCGACCGCGGGAGATCTGAGCGATCGAATCCGATTGCTGCCCAAGGAGCCACCACCGGTCCCCCCGGAGGTACTCGAAGCCCTGCTCCAACGCCGCGTCCTACGTCTGGAATACGTGGACCGCAACGACACCCCCTCCGAACGCCTCGCCGAACCCCTCGCCCTGATCGGCGGCGACCACTGGTACCTCTACGCCTGGTGCCGAATGCGCAACGACCTGAGAGGTTTCCGCCTCGACCGCATCCACAGCGCCACCGTCCTGAACGAGCCCGCCCCCACCCGCGACATCGACCTGTCCACCATCCCCACCGGCATAGGCAAACTCCTCGATGTGAGTGCGATCACGGACATACCGCTGTCGCGGCATCCCTGAACCCTGAAGGTCGACCGCCGCGAGACCAACGCGGCGACCACGGCCCGAGGAGAACCCATGTCCCCCAGCGCATCCGGCAGCAGCGCCGCCACCACGACAGACCCCGCCACCGCACCCGGCACCAGCGCGGATCCGGGCACGCCGACCGGCTCCCCCTCACCAACCGCCGACCAGCTCGCGATCCGCTGGACGGAATTGTGGAATGGCGCCTACCACCTCGCCCGCGAGCTCTGCACCCCCGACTTTCGAATTCGCTTCGCGGCCAACGGCACCGCCGGGGACAACACGCACCCCGGCGACAGCCTGCGCGGCCCCGCACACTTCGTCGACTTCCTGCACGACTTCCATGCCACCCACCCCGGCATCCGCTTCGCTCTCGACGGCACCGCCGCAGGCGAGGTGACCCCGGCGGGCACCGGGTTCTTCGCAGCCCGTTGGTATGTCGACACTCCGGAAGGCCCCAGCGGCATCGATATGTTCGACATCCGCGACGGCAAAATCGCCGAGGTCTGGTCCGTCACCGGCACCCGCCGCTTCCCCACCGCGTAGCACGATCCCGCCCACAATGACAGCGGCGGGGGCAGAGACCGAACTCTGCCCCCGCCACCCCGCTGGAAAGTATGCGCGGCCTGGAATTTGCCGCGAAGAAGTTCGAGCGGCTCAGAGTGAGCCGGGCTCGTCGAGGTCTCCGAGGTCGCGATCCGCGAGGGCGTTCTTCACCACGGTGAAGGCGGTTGACTGGTTGTAGCCGCGCCGGGCGAGCATGCCGACCAGTCGGCGGATGGCCTTCTCTCGGTCCAGGTCTCGCGGCAGGGATCGCAGTTTTCGCTGTACCAGGTCGGCGGCCCGCTCGTCTTCGTCCTCGGCGCTGATCCTGGACAGTGCTTCCTCGGCGTGTTCCTGGGCTACGCCCTTGCGGCGGAGCTCCTGTGCGAGCGCCTTCTTCCCCTTGCCGGAGAACGTATGCCGCGAATGCACCCACTGCTCCGCGAATGCCTGATCATCGATCAGGCCGACCTCGGTCAGACGGTCCAGCGCTCGATCGGCCACCGCGGTGCTGAACCCTTTGGCGGCCAGTTTGTCCGCGAGTTCGGCGCGACTGCGGGCGCGATCGGTGAGCAGGCGCAGGCACACCTCTTTGGCTTGCGCGTCGGTGCCGCCGCCGGGCAGACCGGACTCGCCTGTCTCTGAGGCTGTTCCATCCGGCCTCGCCCGTCCGCGCCCACCTCGACGCCGTGCACCGCGCGTCTCATCGTCCTCGGTGGCACCATAGCCGGAACGCGAAGCACCGCCCCGACCTCGCCGAGATCCACGTGCGGAACCCCACCCGTTCCCCGCGTCGCGCGAATCTTCCTGCCCCGGTTCGTTGTCCGGCAGGTGCGGAGAAGGTGATCCGTCGCCGTTCGGGTCATGCGGGGCGGACTCGGCTTCCGCCGCACGGGGTGCGTCGGTGCGACGCGACGAGATGCGGCGCGACTTCCCCGCTTCCCCGCCGTCGCCAGGGGCAGCAGACTCTTCCTCTTGCCGCTGCCCCGGCGAGCGGCGTCGCCCGAGGGGCGAACGTCGTTGAGTGACTGCGGATTCCGGGTCGGCCCAGGGGTCGTCGTCGGCGTGGATATCGCCCGGGGTGTCCTCCGGGTCGGCGTAGAACCGTCCACGGGGCGCGGGATTGCCGGGTTCGCCGCTCGTCGGCCCAGAGCCGTCGGTGCCGTAGTCAGCCGAGCTCGTGCCGTAGCCGGTTGAGCCGGTGGCGGGGTGGGATTCGACCCAGCTGCCTATTGCCGGACCGTAGCCGGAGTGCAGGGAGTCGGCATCGGGTGCGGTGGTTCGGGTTCGGGTGCGTGGGGACGCCGCGCGGGTGGAAACGGCGCGGCGGGATTTGCGGGACTCCAGGGCTTCGAGTTCGCGGCGGAGGCGTTCCACCGCTTCGAGGCGGGGGCCGGTGGGCCCCGGCGGGTTGTGCCGGGGCCCAGGGGTTTCCCGTTCTGGCATGGACTAGAAGTCGGCCGGGGTCTCTTCGGCGGTGACGTCGGCGCCGATGCCCAGCTTTTCCTTGATCTTCTTTTCGATCTCGTCGCGGACGTCGGTGTTCTCCAGCAGGAACTTGCGGGCGTTTTCCTTGCCCTGGCCGAGCTGGTCGCCCTCGTAGGTGTACCAGGAGCCGGACTTGCGGATGAAGCCCTGCTCGACGCCCTGGTCGATGATCGAGCCCTCCTTGGAGATGCCGAAACCGTAGAGGATGTCGAACTCGGCCTGCTTGAACGGCGGGGAGACCTTGTTCTTGACGACCTTGACGCGGGTGCGGTTACCGACCGCGTCGGAGCCGTCCTTCAGGGTCTCGATGCGGCGGACGTCCAGGCGCACGGAGGCGTAGAACTTCAGCGCCTTACCACCGGTGGTGGTTTCGGGGGAGCCGAACATGACGCCGATCTTCTCGCGCAGCTGGTTGATGAAGATGGCGGTGGTGCCCGAGTTGTTGAGGGCGGAGGTCATCTTGCGCAGGGCCTGGCTCATGAGGCGGGCCTGCAGACCGACGTGGCTGTCACCCATCTCGCCCTCGATTTCGGCGCGGGGCACCAGGGCCGCGACCGAGTCGATGACGATGATGTCGATGGCGCCGGAACGCACCAGCATGTCGGCGATTTCGAGCGCCTGCTCACCGGTGTCGGGCTGGGAGACCAGCAGGGCGTCGGTGTCGACGCCGAGCTTGCGGGCGTAGTCGGGATCGAGCGCGTGCTCGGCGTCGATGAACGCCGCCACACCGCCGGCGGCCTGCGCGTTCGCCACCGCGTGCAGGGCGACCGTGGTCTTACCGGAGGATTCCGGACCGTAGATCTCGACGATGCGGCCACGCGGCAGACCACCGATACCCAGGGCGACATCGAGTGCGATCGACCCCGTCGGAATCACGGAAATGGGCTGGCGCGCCTCTTCGCCCAGGCGCATGACCGCGCCCTTGCCGAAGCTCTTCTCCACCTGCGCCAACGCCAGCTCGAGCGCCTTGTCGCGATCGAATGCCTGTGGTGCCATCGTCTTGGTCCCCTTCTGAATGGGTGAGTCTCTCTGTGGTTGGCGCCCACGTTAGAGGGCGGCACCGACAAGTTCCGACGACGAGCTTAAACGAACACGTGTTCGAGGCAAACACCACACCGTGCGACACGCGGGAGAGATTTCCGCGTGCTCACCGACCGATGCGCCGATTGCGCCGCAACACGAGAGCGACCAGCAGCGGACCACCGAGCAGCGCGGTGATCACCCCGACCGGCAACTCCCGCTCCCACAGCGAACGCGCCGTCCAATCCGCGCCGAGCAGCAGCAGCGCGCCGGTCGCCGCCGAACCCACCAGCGGCGGGACCGGCGCGCGGCACAGCCGCATGGCGATCTGCGGCGCCGCGAACGCCACGAACGGCACCGGCCCGACCCCGGCCACCGCCACCCCCGCCAGCAGCACGGCGATGATCAGCAGCAGCGCCCGCGCCCGCCCCAGCGGCACACCCACCCCGACCGCGCAGTCGTCCCCGAGCTGCATCGGACCGAGCGAGCGCGCATGCCAGAACAGCAGCGCCACACAGCAACTCAGGCCGATGGCCACCACGGCGGCATCGGACCAGTCCCGTCCGTCCAGTGATCCGCTGAGCCAGCTCTGCGCCGCCGCGGCATTGCGCAGATCCGCCCGCGCAAGCAGCCAATCGGTGACGGCGTGCAGGAACGCTGTCACCGCGATACCGATGAGAATCAAACGGTAGCCGTCGATTCCGCGTCGCCAGGCCAGCAGATACACCGCCAGCCCCGTCCCCAGGCCACCCGCGATGGCGGCCGCCGTCGTGCCGATCGCGCCCGCGAGCACTCCGAAACCCGAGGCCCCGGTAGCGGCTGCCACCGCCACCGTGCCCGCCCCCGCCGTGATACCGAGAACATCGGGCGACGCCAGGGGATTTCGCGCCACCGACTGCACGATGGCGCCGGAGATCCCGAGCGCCGCGCCCGCCGCCGCACCGAGCACCGCGCGCGGCAGCCGAAACTCCATGACCACCAACCGGTTCCCGGCATCCCCGGAGTCTCCGGACAGTGCCGCGAACACATCCGGTAGCGGAATGAAGTAGTCCCCGGTGGATACCGTGAGCAGCCCCAGTGCCACCACGAGCAGCCCGGTCACGCTGAGCGCCAGCACCATTCGCGGCCGCCACACCCACGACAGCGCCCACACCCGCAACGCCGGTCGGCTGCGGCGCAAGCGGACCAGCGTAGCCGCGGACGGAACCGAGACCGCAGTACCGGATGCGGCAGCGCCGGGTGCAGCGGTTTCAGGTACGGCGGCTCCGGGTACGGCGGCATCCTGCCGGGGTCGGATTCTCACCATTTCGCCACCCGTCCCGACCAGGCCAGCAGCACGAAAACCGGTGCGCCGACGAGTGAGAGCATGATACCCACCGGAATCTCGCCGGGCAGGTTCACGATGCGGCCCGCGATATCGGCGAAGAGCATGAGCACGGCGCCGGCCAGCCCGGCGCACGGCAGCAGCCAGCGGTGATCGGGTCCGGTGAACCGTCGAACCAGGTGCGGCACAATCAAACCCAGGAAGGCGATGGCGCCGCAGGCGGCGGTGGCCGCACCGGCCAGCAGCGTGAGCGCGATCAGCCCGAGCACCCGGGAGCGCCCGACGGCGACGCCGAGCCCGCGCGCGACATCCTCACCGAGATTCAGCATGTTGATGACGCTCGCTTGCGCACAGGCCAGTATCACGCCGAGCGCCAGGAACGGCAGGGTCACCCACAACACCGTGAATCCGCGCCCCGCAATGGATCCGGTGTTCCAGAAGCGGATCAGGTTGAGCGAGTTCATATCCGACAGCACCGTCACAGAGGTCAACGCGCTGAGGAAGACCGAGATCCCGGAGCCGACCAGCAGCAGGGTGATCGGGCCGCCGTCTCCGACCGAGCTCAGCCCGAACACCAGCAGTGCCGCGAAGGCCGCCCCCGCCAGCGCGAACCACACATACGCCAGCGGCGCGCTCAATCCGAGCACCGAGACGGCCAGCACCATGGCGAACCCGGCCCCGGCATTGACCCCCAGCAGCCCGGGGTCGGCGATGGCATTGCGCGTATGCCCTTGAATCAAGGCGCCCGCCACGCCCAGCGCCGCCCCGGCCGCGAGCCCCAGCAGCGTGCGCGGCAGTCGCAGCGACTGCACGGTTATGGCGGCGCTGTTGCGTTCCGCCGCTTCGGGATTCATGGCCGCTATCTGCGCCGGATCGGTGGTGAACCGCTCGAACAGCGCCGCCCACACCGTCCCCGGATCCAGGCTGTGCGAGCCGATGGCCAGCGACCCCAGCACACCGGCGACCAGCAGCGCGCCCAGCACGGCCACGCCGCCCAGCCGACGGCGTCGCGCGGCCCCCGGCGCAAGTGCGGGCAGCCCCGTGCGCTGTCGGCCGACCGATCGCGCCCGGTTCACCGCGCTCGCCCCGCTCACCCGCCACCTCCGGAACTGCCCCGCTCGGCGCGACACCGTGGTGGTGGTTCCGTGCGCCACCCGATGAATACGGCGCATCGGTGAACCCGGCTACTCCGCTGCGCCCGAACGAATCTCCCGTCCGCGGTCTGCCCGAACCGGTGCACTCTCGGCACCCCGGTCAGCCGCGGAGGCCGGTCTGCTCGAGCAGCGGGATCACGCCGTCGAGGGCGGCGGGCAGGGACAGGACCGTCTGCCAGCCGAAGGCTTTCTCGAGTTCACCGTCGAGGTAGACGGTGCGGTTCTCGCGCATGGCCCCCAGCACCGCCAGCGACGGATTGCCCGCGATGGTGGCGCGCCCGCCTTGCGTGAAGGACAGCTGATCCCACACCAGCAGATCCTGATCGAGCAGGCGGGCGTTCTCCAGGGAGACGGTGGCGTGGAACGAATCACCGGTCAGGGCATCGTATTCGGCGGGGGTGCGGAAGCCGAGGTTCTGGAAGAAGCGGGGCCGCGGGTCCTCGCCGCCGAAGATGCTCGGCTGACTGCCGGTGAAGGTGGCGACCGAAACGGTGCGGCCCGCCCACTGCGGGTGCGCGGTGCGCGCCGCGGCGAAGCGGGCTTCCAGCGCGTTCACCAGCTGTTCGGCTTTGGCGGGCTGTCCGAGTGCGGCGCCGATCTGGCGGGTGGTGTCCTGCCACGGCTGGCCGTAGTCGATGTAGCCGGCCCGCGAGACGATCACCGGTGCGATCTTGCTGAGGGACTGGTACTCCCGCTCGGAGATGCCGGAGTACACGCCGATGATGAGGTCCGGCTTGGCCGCCGCGACCTTTTCCACGGGTACGGCACCGGTGCCCATGTCGACCAGATTCCGTTGCCCCGCTTGCAGATACGGCTGCTGCCACGGCTGGATCTCGTCGTTGTACCACTTCCGGGTGAGTACCGGCACGCCGCCGAAGGCGAGCACGAAGTCCTCGTCGCTGTAGCCGACGACGGCAATCCGCTCGGGCGCGGATTCGACGGTGGTCGCCCCGTACCGGTGTTCGACGGTGACCGGGTAAGCGCCCGCTTCGGCGGTGATCGTCGAAGCACCGGTGTCGGCACCGGTACCGCTTGTACCGCAGCCGCTTACAGTGGCGACGACCAGCGCCGCGCCGAGTGCCGCCAGCACTCGCCGCCTTCTCGGGATTGTCCGCACACCACTCCTAAAGCAAAGTTAGCCTAACCTAATAGCTAGCCACCCTGCCAGAGCCCGGCGACCGGAGTCAACCGGCAGCAAACCACGCCCCGCTATGCGCGCACCACTGCGATCCGATCCGTATCCAGAAAGGTCTGCGCCTGCTTGAACACCCGCAGCGCGGGCGTCACCTCGAGCCCGACGATCCCGTCCAGGGCTCCCAGACTCTCGGTGACATACCGGTACAGATGCGCCGTATCCCGGCACACCAGCGCGGCCGTGAGATTCGTCGGCCCGGTCGTGGCCGCCACATAGGTGACCTCGGGATGCGTGGCCAAGGCCGCGCCCACCGTCGCCAAATCCGCTGGGCGCGTACGCAACCAGACCGCGCCGCGCACCGAGTACCCCATCCGCTCGAGCGCGAAGTCCAGATCGAAGTACAGGACACCGGACTCGAGCAGTTCGCCCATACGCCGCGCGACCCGGGTGGCGCTCCACCCGGTCGCGGCGGCGAGCTGCGCGTAGGGCGCGCGCCCGTCCCGCGCGAGGATCGCCAGCATGGCTTCGTCCTGCGCGCTCAACGCGATCGGCGCGTCGGATTCCGGGGCGGGCGGCACCGCGCGCCGCGGCCCCAGCGCCTCGAGCTGTTCCGCGGTGAACAGTCCGCTGAACCGCGGCCACTCCTCGTAGAGCGGATAGGCGTGCATGACCTCATGCGCGAGCAGTTCGACCACCTGTGGCGCCTGCGGAATCAGCTTCAGCAGCAAGGCATCCCGGCGTTCGGCGGTGCGCGCCCGGCTCACGCACATCACCTCCGAGCCGGTGGACAGCAGCGACACCCAGCTCAGCTCCGGAATACGCGCGAGCGACTCCCCCAGGCGCAGTGCGGCACTGGGCGTGGAGCGAATCCGCAGAATCCAGCGGGCATGCCCGAGCGGCACGATATTCAGCTGCCCCGAGACGTGCATGATGCCGCGCTGCCGCAGCGAGCGGTACCGCCGCGCCACGGTCTGCTCCGAAACGCCGAGCACGCCACCGAGTTTCGCGAACGAAATGCGGGCGTCGACGACGAGCGCGTGCATGATCTGCCGGTCCAGGACATCGAGAACGGAGGATTCCAGAGCAGAGGGGGACAACATTGGAGGAATCTATCGCAGAACTCGGTCCGGCTAGGTGGATACGCACGTCGAGCACACGATTGGCGACGAAATCGTTCGATCAATCATGGAGGCCGCCATGCGAAAATGGCTCCCCTTGTTCGCCGCCTGCCTGGGCACGCTCATGCTGCTCATCGATGTCACCATCGTGTACGTCGCACTACCGGATATCGCAGCCGACCTGGGCACCGGATTATCCGGTCTGCAGTGGATAGTCGACGGCTACGCGCTCGCGCTGGCCGCCCTGCTGCTGGTGCTGGGTGCCGTCGCCGATCGACTGGGCGCGAAAACCGTATACCTGGCCGGGCTGGCGGTCTTCGCCCTCGCGTCACTCGCCTGCGGTGCGGCCGGATCAGCGGCGATCCTGGTGCTAGCGCGCGTGATTCAGGGCGTCGGCGGTGCGGCCATGTTCGCGACAACGCTCTCCCTGCTGCACGCCACCTACACCGGCCGTGATCGCGGGATCGCGTTCGGCGCCTGGGGCGCGGTATCCGGCGCTGCGGCCGGAATCGGCGTGGTCGCGGGCGGCGCGCTCACCGATCTGCTGTCGTGGCGCTGGATCTTCTACGTGAACCTGCCCATCGCCGCGGTGGCCATCGCGCTGTCCGCCATGGCCTTTCCGGCACCTCGGCGACATCCGGCACGCGGCCTGGACCTACCCGGCATGCTGACCTTCGCGGCGGCGGCGACCTGCGTGACCTTCGGCATCATCCGAGGCGGCGAGCACGGCTGGAGCGATGCCGGGACGCTGACCGCCTTCGGGAGCGGCCTGCTCGCGGCCGCCGCTTTCGTTCTGATCGAATTCCGCAGCGCCGCAGCGATGTTCCCGATGCCGCTGCTCCGCAATCGCTCGTTCTCGGCCACCCTGATCGCGGCTGCGGGCCAGACCTTCGCGGGCTTCTCCGCGACACCGCTGCTGTCCCTGTGGCTACAGCAGGAACTGCACCTGTCCCCCTTGCACGCGGGTCTGGCGATGCTGCCGATGGCCGCCACCGCCTTCGTGGTCTCCACGCTGACCGGCCGCCTCTTGCACGATGCCCCCGCCGCCTGGACCGTCGGCGCGGGGCTCGTGGTGATCGGCGCGGGCACCGGCCTGTTCACCCTGATCGACGCCGGATCCCCTTGGACCGCAATACTTCCCGGCTTCATAGTGCTCGGTATCGGCGTCGGCATCAACGCCCCCGCCCTGGTGTCCACCGGTATGGCGGCCGTATCACCGCAGCAGGGCGGCATCGCCGCTGGCGCGGTGAACACCGCCCGGCAGTTGGGCCTGGCCCTGGGAATCGCGGTGCTGGGCACCGTATTCCACCATATCGCGGGCGACCGCCCCAGCCTGGCAACCTTCGCCGACGGCCTCGACGCGGCCGTCCTGATCGCGGCCGCAGTGGGGATCAGCTTCGGCCTCACCGCATTCGCGCTCTACCGGCAGCGCCTATCCGAGCTGCCGGAGTCGCGCCCGGCGAGCACGCTGGTGGGATAGCAGAGGCGAGCACGCTCGTCGGATTGCGGGACAGAGCGCCCGCCGCCCGCGGCGGGTGCGACAGCGCTCAGATCCGCACCGGTTCGTGTTTGTCGGCGAAGGCCAGGAATCGTGGAATCACGATGTCCCGCTTGGCGGTTACCAGTTCGTGGCCGACGCCGGGGTAGATCTCGATCTCGGCTGACGGGATGTGCTCGCGCACGCGTTTCGCTCCGACCTCGGGGTCGTTGGCGACGGTGTTCGCGCCGAAGAGCACGAGCAGGGGTGCGGTGACGGCGGCCAGCTGCGCATCGGTGAGGGGCCGCTCCCACGGCAGTGCCATGCGGAATTTGAAGGCCGCCAGCAGCATGGTCCAGTCCAGGTCGGTGAAGGCGTCCATGCTGCCGGGGGCCAGCCAGTTCGTGAACTTCTCCATCCGCTCGCGGGAGGGCCGGATACCCGCCATGGTGCCCGCCGCCAGGAATTTGAGCAGGACCCGCCACCGTGGCTTGGTGAAGGTCGCGCCGCCCGGTTCCAGCATGCTGAGGCTGGCCAGCCGCTCGGAGTGCCGGGCGCCGACCACGATGGCCAGCCACGATCCCACCGAGGTCCCGGCCAGGTGCACGCGGTCCAGGCCGAGTGCGTCGAGCAGTTCGATCACCCAGGTCGCGATGTCGTCCTCGTCGCGCACGGGCGCGGTCTGTTCGCTGCGTCCCGCCCAGCCGATGACATCGGGGGTGTACACGACGCGATCGCGGGTCAGTTCCTCGATGAGCGGCCACCACATCAGCCCGTTGCCCGAGAGCCCCGGCAGCAGCAGGATCGGCGTGCCGTCGCCGGACCCGGATCTGCGCACTCGTGTTGTACCGAACGATGTTTCGATGTCGAGGTCGGTGGATGGCACCGGCCACTGGGCGGCTGCGGCGTCGTAGGCGCGCAGGAACGCCACCTTGGCCTCGTCGCTGGTGAATCGCCCGATCCCAGGCATGATCTCCCCTTTCGCTTTACGATACGACCATACCAAATAAATGGTATGCGCGTATCATCAAAGGGGTGTGACGCCCGGTCAGCGCGCTTCCGCCAGCTCCTTGATGCCGGCCAGCGTGGTGACCAGCCCCTGCTCGAGCTCATCGGCATGCCCCGCGCCGCCGCCCAGGAAGACGGCGGCGAACAGCTTGCCGACCGAGGTCAGCTTCTCCGGCACGGGCCTGCGCTCCACGAGCCGGGTCCGCTCACCCTCGGACGTCAGTTCGAAAATCCACCGCGTCCCACTGGTTTTGGTGTCCCAGGCCAGGCGGTGCGGTGAATCCACTTCCACCACAACATTTCTCGTGAACCAGATCACGAACTTGCGGCGATTCCAGCCCAGATACCACTGCCCCACCCGCATACCGCCGGGCTTGAGCGGATGCATGGAGAACAGCTCCGGGCTGACCGCGCAAAGATTGCGGGTGTCGGTCAGGATCGCCCAGACGCGTTCCGCCGGGGCGTCGATGGTCGTTTCCGCATACAGCTCACGGGCCGTGTCGTTTGCCTGCACGCCGTCATCCTCGCACCCGGGCTAGCGCAGCGGCAGGGGCGCGTTCTCCTCCTCGGCGGTGCGGGGGCCGAAGATCCGGCGTTCGGATTCTTCGATGCGGGTGTCGTTGATGCTGGCCTCGCGGCGCGACATCAGGCCCTCGGGCGAGAATTCCCAGAGTTCGTTGCCGTAGCTGCGGTACCACTGACCGTTCTCGTCGTGCCATTCGTACTGGAAGCGCACGGCGATGCGGTTGTCGGTGAAGGTCCACAGGTCCTTGCGCAGGGCGTAGCCGTTCTCGACGGACCATTTGCGCTTCAGGAAGTCGACGATCTCGGCGCGGCCGGTGAGGAATTCGTCGCGGTTGCGCCAGACCGAATCCTCGGTGTACGCCTGCGCGACCCGCTCGGGATCGCGGGTGTTCCAGGCATTTTCGGCGGCGCGGACTTTGGCCTGGGCGGATTCCAGGCTGAACGGCGGCAGTGGGGGGCGCATGGCGGGATCCTCTCGAACGATCCGGAACATCTAACTGCTTGTACTTGTTTAGATGGTTAGAACTTAGGAGCGGCAGAATCCCACTGTCAACCCTTGTAACGCACTTCACTGGTTAGAATGGCGGTGCTTCGAACGATGACATCGAGGAGCTGGTTAATCTCAGGCATGCCCGATCCGCGTCCCCATCTCGGCGAACCGCTCGCGCTGGACCTGCTCAACACGCGGTGGATCAGCGCCGACGGGCCCATGGACCTGCTCACCGACGTGGCGGGGCTGCGACAGTGGCTCGCCGACAACGACCTCACCGACCGGAGTCCGGCCGACGAGCAGACCCTGCATGCCCTCGTCGCGGCACGCGAGGCGATCCTGCAGGTGGCGCGCGGCGAATCCGCCGACGACCTCAATCGGGTACTCGACGACGGCCGCATCCGGCGCACCCTCACCGCCGCCGGCCCCGCCGACGAGGTGGAGGTGCCGCAGCGGCCCCGGCTGGCCGGCTGGCTGGCCGCCGACAACCTGCTGCACCTGCTGGCCGAAGCACCCGACCGGATCAAACAGTGCGCGCATCCGCAGTGCGTGCTGTGGTTCTACGACACGTCGAAAAACGGTGCGCGCCGGTGGCATTCGATGGCCACCTGCGGCAACCGGGCCAAGGCCACCCGCCACTACGCGAAGAAGACCGCCGAGGTCTGAACGGTCAGAACAGCTCGTCGAGCAGCCGGTAGTAGCGCAACCGGGCGGGATCGGCTTCGGACAGGCCATAAGCGGCGAGGAAGGCGCGCACCTCGTCCGGCCCGAAATCGTCCTCCAGATCCCGGACGGCCAGCGCGATATCGCGGTACCGGTCGGCGACGCCCAAGCGGCCGACATCGATCAGCAGGCCACCCTCCAGGACATTCGACGGCGTGTAATCCCCGTGCGCCACAACGAGATCCTCGGCCCCGGGACGTTCGGCGCGCAACTGCTCCAGCACGTGCTCGGGCGTCCGGCCCAGGTTGTCGTCGTCGAAATCCTCGGCATCGACGAGGCCGTCACGCACCTGCACGGCAGCCTGCGCCAGCATGACGTCGAGGCGACCGTCGAAGGGGCACAGGGTGATCGGCAGATCGTGCAGCCGGCGCAGGGCGACGCCCATGGCCTTGCCCGGCGCGTTCGCCGCCGCCAGACTCGGCACGCCCGCATCGGCGAGCACCAGCGTATCCGCTTCGAACAGAACGACTTCCGGTACCGCAACACCCTGCGCGGCCAGCCAGGCCAGCCGCTCGTGCTCGGCGCGGGCCACCGAACCCCGCTTCATCCAATAGGTTCCGTTGACCTGGACCACGCCGCCACTGCGGCCCTCGTGGTCGTCGGAG
The DNA here is from genome assembly GCF_016741815.1 of Nocardia acididurans. Taxonomy (GTDB): domain Bacteria; phylum Actinomycetota; class Actinomycetes; order Mycobacteriales; family Mycobacteriaceae; genus Nocardia; species Nocardia acididurans. Next base: position 180,316 of record NZ_JAERRJ010000013.1, on the reverse strand, counting down.
AACACCGGTTCGGCGCCGAACAGCTCGGAAACGCCGGGCGGCAGGGCCGCGTCACTCATCACGAATTCACTCACCAACGAGTCCGGGGGACGTCGAACTCCGCGCACAGTGCGCGCCAGACGTCGCGGGGGTCGACACCGGCCTCGATGGCCTGCGCGCCGGTCCGCCCCATGGACGGGATCACATGGTCGGTCAGCAGCGCATCCCCGCGCGCCGCCCCGAATTCGGTATGCAACAGCTCCTGGAACTCCGTCAACCGCACCCCGCGAGCCTACGCCAGCGGCCACGAGCCACCCCCGACACCCCAGTCGCACGATCAGAGCGGCGGGGTGCCCGGAACTCCGCCCGCACCGGGTCAGTTCGTTCGGGCGGCGAGGACCCGGTGGCAGACCTCGATGGGGTCGGAGACCACGACGGCATCGGCGGCCGCCTTGCGGGCGGATTCGGTGAAGGCGGGGTCGTTCAGGATCTGCTGGACGGATGCGCGGATCGCCGCCGCGGTGAGGGGACGGATCAGGAGTGAACTGCCTTGCCGGGTGGCGCGATTGGCCAGTTCCCACTGGTCGCCGCCGCCGGGGACGGTGATGATGGGCACGCCGGCCAGCAGGGATTTGGCCAGCAGGCCGTGACCGCCGCCGCCGATCACCACCGACGCGTGCCGGAGCAGTTCGTCCTGGCGGCCCAAACCCGCTGTGGCCCAGGGCGGGAGGTCGGCAGGAGGGGTGTCGAGTGTGGAGATCGCCACGCGCACACCGGAATCGGCGAGCGCCTCGAGGACGGTGTCGACCATGCCCGCGACACCGGTGTGGGCCGTGGAGGGGGCGACCATGACCAGCGGGGCGTCACCGGGCGGCAGCTCGAGAATGTGATCGGTGGGCTCCCACAGCAGCGGACCGACCAGATGCGCGTCCTCGGGCCAATCGGGCCGCGGCACCTCGAGCGCGGGCAGTGTCGCGACCAGCCGCGCCGCCGGACCCGGATCCTGCGGCGGCAGACCGATACTCGCGCGCGCCTCCTCGCGTTGCAGTTCACCGCGGCGGATGGCACGCGCGGACAGGGTGCGCAGCATGGAATCCCGGGCGCGCCCGCGCACACCCTCCCCGGCGGCGAGCCCGCTCCCGATGGGCGGCAGGCCTTTCGACGGCAGATACAGCGGATGCGGCGACAGCTCCACCCACGGCACGTGCAGCCGTTCGGCCGCCATACCGCCGCCCGCGGTGAGTACGTCCGACACCACGAGTTCCGGCAGCATGGCACTCATATCCGGCAGGATCTCGGTCGAAATATGCGCCGCGCGTTGGTGAATGCGCGCACCGGCGTCGGCGTCGTCGTCCTCGGCGCGCGGGGCCAGCCCCTTCAACCGCCGTACCCCGATACCCGCCGCCATAGCCGCGTCGAACCACCGTGGGCTGGTGAACAGCACCGGCTCGTCGCCCGCGGCCAAGAACCGCAGGCACAACGCGATCGCCGGAAAGGCATGTCCCGGATCAGGCCCGGCCACCACCGCTACTCGCACGCGCCCCAGCGTGCCACACCGCACCGACGCCGCGTAACAGGCATCGGCCGAGTCCCGCTCCTCGAGCCGCGAACGCTACTGCGCGAAGTAGAACAGCTCGAAGGAGACCGCGTGGTCGGCGGGGAAGCCCTCCTTCGGACCGGACGACATATCGATGACGGCGCGGGCCTGCTCGACGACCGGCTCCGGGCTCAGCGCCTCCAGATAGCGGTGGTGCGCCGCCAGTGATTCCACGGCGACCTCGATGGTGTCGGTGACATCCACGGCGTGGCTCCCGTCCATGACGCCGTACACCGCCGCCCAGCGCGGCGACCAGATCGGCAGTTCGGCCAGCTCCGGGAAGATCCATTCGTTCCCCGCGTCGGAGATGGCGTCCAGCGCCGCGCGGCCCACGGCCCGGTGATCGGCGCTGTTGGCGTATCCCCGCGCCCAGCCGTCGCCGAAGTTGAACAGCACCACCATCTCCGGTCGATGCCGGCGGATGGCGGCGGCCAGGTCCCGGCGCAGATCGAGGCTCTCCACGATCCGGCCGTCGGGATGGCCCAGGAACTCCACCTCGGTGACGCCGACGATCTTGGCGCTGGCCCGCTCCTCGGCTTCGCGCAGCGGCCCGGACTCAGCGGGCGGCAGGCCCGCGATCCCCGCCTCGCCGCTGGAGGCCAGCACATACCGAATGTCCTTGCCCTGCCGCGTCCACCGCGCGACAGCGGCCGCCGCACCGTATTCGATGTCGTCGGGGTGCGCGACGATCACGATGCCGCGCTGCCAATCCTCGGGAAGCTGCTCCATGACTGCATTCAACCACCAGCGGCGTCACAGCATGCCCAGCACGTCTTCGAAGGCGGCTTCCGCTGCGCCGAGGAGCTTCAGATCTGTTCCCAGGCTGGATTTTTGGATGCGCACCCCGCCCATGGCGCGGCTCACCATGCTGCGCCCGCGCACCTGCTCGGCGACCCGGTTGACGGCCGCGTCCGGCAACGCCGTGAACAGGTCGCCGAGCACCACCAGTTCCGGGCCGAGGATGTTCACGACATTGACCAGACCGAGGGTCAGCCAGTCCAGGTACTCGTCGAGGAGATCCCCGTAATCGCCCTGCAGGGAACGCAGTTCGGCGACGATCGTGCCGCGTGGGCCGTGCTCGGGCAGGCCGAGCGCCCGGCACAGGGCGGCCTCGCCCACCTCGGTCTCCCAGCACCCCTCGTTACCGCAGTGACAGGTGCGGCCGCCCGGCCGGACCGTCATATGTCCGATCTCGCCGAGGTATCCGGCGGATCCGCGCAGCAGCGCGCCCTGTGCGATCAGTCCGCCGCCCACCCCGACGTCGGCGGAGACGAAGACCGCGTCGGAGGCGCCGCGTCCCGATCCGCGCATGAGCTCGGCGAGCGCACCGAATTCGGCATCGTTGCCGACCACGACCGGCAATCCCAGGCATGCGCCCATGCGCTGCCCGAGCGCCACCTCATCCCAGTCCAGGTTCGCGGCCGTGTGCACGTGCCCGTCGGAGCGGCGCACCACCCCCGGCACGGAGATCCCCGCCGCCATCGGGCTCACCCCCAGGTCGGCCGCGAGCAACGCCGCCGACTCCGCGACATGCGTCATCACCTCGTGCGGATCCCGTTGCCGCCCATGCAGATTCCAGCTGTTGCGGCCCAGGATCTGCCCGCCGAAACCCACCAGCGCGATCCCGGCCCGCTCCACCTGCACATCGACCGCCAGCACCACGGCGGCCTGCGGCTGCGGCAGCACCAGCAGCGACGGCCGCCCCGCGCCCCGGGCCAGCCGAGGCACCTTCTCCTCCACCAGCCCGGTCTCGGCGAGCCCGTCCACCAGCATCTTGATGGTGGACCGGTTCAAGCCGAGCTCGGTGGCCAACGCCGCCCGGGTGGCCGGGCCGCCGATATGCAGCAGCCGCAGGAGGCTGGACCGGTTGAAGCGGCGCACCTCGTCCGGTCGGGCGACGGTCATGGACTCAGGAATACCATTGCCGCACCGGACCGCACGGCACCGGCACTCGGCGCTTCACGCCCGCTCATCGTGGCGCCGCCGCGGCGCGCCGCCGGGAGACGGCATCGACGGTCGCGGCCAGCAGTAGCACCAGGCCGGTGACGATGGAGACCACGGCCGCCGGTTGTTCGAGCAGACCGAGCCCGTTGGACACCACGGCCAGCACCGCACCGCCGATCACGGCGTCGGCGACCCTGCCCTTGCCGCCGAACAGCGAGGTCCCGCCGATCACCGCCGCACCGACCGCGAACAGCAGCGTGTTCAGGCCGCCCGCCTGCGGGTCGACCGAACCCACCTTCGACGAGTAGATGATCGCGCCGACCGCCGCACAGGACGAGGAGATGACGAAAACGCTTGCGCGGAGCTGGGTTACATTGATGCCCGCACGACGCGCCGCCTCGGCGTTGCCACCGACGGCATAGAGGTGACGGCCGTACGTGGTGCGGTTGAGCACGAAGGTTCCGGCCACGAGCAGCGCCAGCACGATCGGCACCACATACGGCACCCCGGAGATCTCGATCAGCTTGCTCGGCGAGCGGTTGACGGTGAGCAGAATGGTGACCACCACCGCGAAACCGGTGAGCGCCAGCACTTTCGCCACGACCAGCGGCGTCGGCGCGGTGACCAGGCCACGTCTGCGCCGCAGCAGGTGCCCGCCCAGCGTGACCGCCGCATAGCCGCCCGCCGCCACCACGCACAGCAGCCAACTGCCGAGTGTGGACAGATTGCCGTTGGCCACCTGATCGAGCACCCGCGACGAACTGATGCCCAGCACCCCGCCCTCGCCGATGAGCTGGAGAATCACGCCCTGCCAGGCCAGGAACAGTGCCAGCGTCACCACGAAGGACGGCATGCCGATCTTGGCGATCAGAAAACCGGTGATGCAGCCGATGGCCGCGCCCACGCACACCGCGAGCAGCATCTCCACCCACGGATTCGCCTCGAAACCGATGAGCGTCAACGCGATCCCGAGCAGTGACAGCGCCACTCCCGGCCAGATCCGCAGCAGCGCCGCCAGCACCGCGCCGAGCACCATGAGCGCGTTGAAGATGAAGAACACCGTGGACCCCATGCCGGACATGAGGTTTCCGTTCTCCACGAAATGCAGCGCCAGCACCGCCGCCGCCACCCCGGACGCGGTGCCCGCCGACAGATCGATCTCACCGATCAGCAGCACGTAGACGATGCCGATGGCGATGACGGTCTGTCCCGCGCCCTGCGCCAGCAGATTCGCGATGTTGTTGAGCGAGAAGAACACATCCGACAGCACCGAGAACAGCACCACCAGCGCGACCAGCCCGAGAATGGCCGGGAGCGAACCGATATCGCCCGACCGCAGCCGGGTCACGTACTCGCCCAGCGCTTCCCGGCTGGACATGCTGGTGGTGTCGATACCGAAGTCGGCGACGGCCTCGGCGGGCTTGGCCGGCGACTGATCCGAAATCTGGCTCATACCAGTGACTTCCTTGCTCACAGCGCCGCCGCCTCCGGTCGCGCCAAGCCGAGATCGCCGGAGCGGCCCGCGGTGATCAGCTCCACCACCTGCCCGTGCGTGACCTCGGCGGTGCGCACCTGGGCGGCGGTCCGCCCCAGGTACAGCACCGCGATCCGGTCCGCGACCTCGAAGACGTCGGCCAGGTTGTGGCTGATCAGCACCACGCCCAGGCCCTGTTCGGCCAAGCGCCGCACCAGATCCAGCACCTGCCGGGTCTGCGCCACGCCCAGCGCCGCCGTGGGCTCGTCCAGCAGCACCAGATTGCTGTTCCAGAGCACGGCTTTCGCGATCGCCACCGTCTGCCGCTGCCCACCGGACAGCGAGGACACCGGCGTGCGCACGGATTTCACCGTGCGCACCCCCAGCGATGCCAGCGTGCGGCGAGCCGCCTCCTCCATACTCGCCTCGTCCAGCAGCCACGGTTTCCCGCGTTCGCGGCCGAGGAACATATTGGCCACGATGTCGAGATTGTCAGCGAGGGCGAGATCCTGGTAGACGACCTCGATACCCAGCGCCGCGGCGTCTTTGGGCCCGCGCAGGTGCACGGGCTCGCCACGGAAGCGGACCTCACCGGAGTCGGCGGCGTGGATTCCGGCCACGCACTTCACCAGGGTGGTCTTGCCCGCGCCGTTGTCGCCGACGAGGGCGGTGACCTGACCGGCGGGGACGGTGAGTTCCACGTCGTGCAGGACGTGCACCGCGCCGAAACTCTTGTTCAAGCCGGTGATCTGGAGTAGCGGCTCACTCATGTCAGACCCTCAGCCGATGCCGAGTTCGGTGCAGGCGGACGCGGTGTCGCCCGAGCAGATGTCGGCGGCCTTCACATAACCGGTCTCGGTCACCTTCTTCACATCCGCGCGGATGATCGTCTGCGGCTGCAGCAGTATGGATTTCACGTCGCGCTTGCCCTTGGGGTCCTGACTCACGCCCTGCGCGAGGGCATCCGCGGCGGCGGTGTCGCCCTTGGCCAGTGCCACAGCGAGTTTCGCGGCGGCCTGCGCCTCGTCACGGATGGGCTTGAACACGGTCATGTACTGGTCGCCGCGCAGCACCGCCTTGAGGCCGTCGGCGGTGGCGTCCTGGCCGGTGACCGGCACCTTGCCATTGAGGCCGTTCTTCTTCAGCACCGTGATCACCGCGCCCGCGAGACCGTCGTTGGCGGCCACCACGCCGTCGACGCGGCCCTGATTGCCGGTGAGGATCTGCTCGAAGGTGGTGCCGCCCTTCTGGTTGTCCCAGCCGTCGATGGGCTGGCTGCGGACCAGTTTCAGCGCGCCGGAGTCGTAGAGCGGCTTGAGCACCTTCTGCTGGCCCTCGTAGAAGAGGGTGGCGTTGTTGTCGGTGGGCGCGCCCTCGATCTCGATGACCTCCGCGCCCTGCTTGGCCTTCAGTGCGTCGGCCAGGCTCTGGCCCTGGAGTTCGCCGACCTTCACATTGTCGAAAGACACGTAGTAGTCGGAGGATCCGCCGAGATTGAGGCGGTCGTAGTCGATGGTGGGGATGCCCGCGCGCTTGGCCTTGGCGGCGACGGCGCCACCCACCTCGCTGTTGATCGAGGCGATGATGAGCACCTTCACGCCCTTGGCGATCATGCCGTCGGCGTGGGTGCTGAACTTCTGCACGTCACCCTGGGCGTTCTGCACGTCCGCGGCGAAACCCTCGGCGCGCAGGGCTTCCTGGAGCATGGGTTTGTCGAAGGTTTCCCAGCGGGCGGAGGTGGCGGTCTCCGGCAGGATCACACCGACCGTGCCGTTCGCGCCGCCGCCGGACGGCGAACCACCCGAATCATCACTGCTGGAATTGGATCCGCACGCCGTCAGCGTCAGCACGCCGACCATCGCCGCTGCTGCGGCGGTATATCCCAGCCGTCGCCGACGGCCGGAATTTCGCTGCGGGAGCAGGCTTTTCGTCCTCATCACGGTGACCTTCCCGAACCACGGCCAGGCCGTACGGGGGGACCGGCATGGCCGCGTATCCATATGTTGTGGGCAACAACATATGCGAGAAGGCGGTGGCCCGAGACCGGAATCACACAAACCGGTCAGACCGAAATGCCAACGGGCCGACCGGCGTCCCCAACGACACCGATCGGCCCGCGCCGGAAACCGCTGCTACAGCTTGCTCAGCGGCGACTTGTCCGAGGAACCGGATACGGCCTTGTACAGCAGGTACAGGCCGAACACGACCGCGCTGATGAGCAGGATCGGGAACAGGCCCTTGATGAGCGCTCCGATGATCGCCAGCGCGATCCACACGACGGCGACGACGCCGATGATCTTCCAAAGCATTGCAGCCTCCCTGGTCTCCGGACCGCCGTCAATGCGATCCGTCTCCTCCATCCTGAACCCTGCACGACGGAAAATCACCAGGTCAACGCCAATATCGGGGGAAATCTCAGGGTTGTCCCCGAGACCGCCGCACCGAATCCCGACCGGGTGCCACCACCCTCAGGGCAGCAGCACGACCTTCCCGCCGGCATGCCCGGACCGGACGAACTCATGCGCCGCGGCGGCCTCGGCCAGCGGATACGTGGCCACGACGGCCACCTCCAGCTTGCCCGCCGACAGCAGTTCGAACAGTTCCCGCCAGGCCCTGCCGCGAATCTCGACACCCATATCGCCTCCGGGTCCGGACCCGAGCGCCTTGAATCCGTCCGCCGCGGCCCGTTCGAACGCGACGATCGTGGCGATCCGCTGCCGGTCGGCCACCAGCTCGAGCGAAACATCCACGGCCTCATCGGTTCCGGCCGTGTCTATGGCGGCGTCCACGCCGTCCGGCGCGAGCGCCCGCACCCGATCCGCCAGGCCGGGACCGTAGGCGACGGGTTCCACCCCGTGCGCCCGCAACCGCTCGTGCCGGCTCGGGGACGCCGTACCGATCACCCGGGCGCCCCGTGCCACCGCCAACTGCGCGGCGAGCGATCCGACACTGCCCGCCGCACCGTGGATCAGCACCGTGTCCCCGGTCCGCACAGTCGTGGCGGCCAGCGCGTGCACGGCGGTGCTGCCGGTGGCAAGCACCCCGGCCGCGGTCTCCCAGCCGATGCCCGCGGGTTTGGGAACAACCTTCTGCGCGGCCACATTCAGCGCCGTCGCATAGGTGCCCGCACCCCGCAGCGCCACCTCGTCGCCCACCCGAATCGGCCCGGCGGGCCCCTCGGCCCCCTCCCCCACCGCGGTCACCACACCCGCGGCCTCCACGCCGAGCCGCAACGGCAATGCCGCGGGATCGGTGCCGAACACCCCGCTGTACTGCTTGTAATCGAAGGGGTTGACGCCGGCGGCCCGCACCTCGACCGTGACCTCCCCGGGCCCGGGAGCAGGAACCTCCACCTCACGCGAAGCCAGTACTTCGGGACCGCCGTACTCGGTAGCAACAATCGCAGTAGCCATAAGACGAGGAACCTACCGCCACCCCACTCGATTCCCCACGCACGAATCCCTACGGGTTGGCGCGGTACCGTTCGTCGGCCAGATCGGTGAGCGCCTGCGCCCAGCCGTCCAGCCGGTCCGCGGCGTCGCGGAGATGCACCATGGCCCACCCGAGATCATCGGCGATGGCGGCGCTCTCCGGTACGGCGAGCACCTTCGCGGCGGCGGCCACCATCGATTCGAATTCGACCACGCCGGCGTCCAGGCGGCCCGCGACGGCCTGGACGTGGATTGTCAGCGGCGCATTCCGCGGTCCCAGGGCCTCGGCGGCGCGTTCCATGGCGACCAGGTCGTCGGAGAGTGCGTGCAGCGCGGCCGAACCGGACGCGGCCGTCTCGAGGGTGTCGGTCAAATCGTCGGCGGGTAGTCGACCGGAGCGGGCGATCTGCGCGCCCAGACCGTGCAACGCTCGCTCGGCTCTGATCAGCCGGGAAATCGAGGCGCGCGCGGCAGAGCGGATCGGTGGCATCTTGCGCGGCACGAAGGCCGCCTGCGGCAGCGGCTCCTTCCGCATCTGCAGGTACTTCTTGGCGGTGACCGCGGTGCCGGTGACCAGTGCGACCGCACCGCCACCCACCACGATGACAGCCCAGGCGGGCGCCGAAATCAGCACCAGGCCAACGGTTCCCACGGTCGTCACGCCGCCCGCGGTGCCGAGCCGCAGACTACGCCGACGGGTCCGCCGCCGACGCCGCAGCTCCCGCTCCCGCGGATCAGCCCACTTCCGCACCGCCACCAGGGCCTGCTCCCCCATCCCCCGCAACGTATCCGGCAGCCGCCGCGCCAACTCCTCGGGCTCGACCCCGGTGGGCGCGAGCGCTTCCCGCACAGCCCGACCGGCACGACCGCTCAACGTCTCCCGGGAACCGGCGTCCTGCCCGCCGTGGGGCGTGCCCGCATTTGCCGCATCCGCCCGACCGGAATCGAACCCGCCGGGAATCCCGTAGGCGCCCAGCGGATCCCACGCACCGGTTCCCGCATACGTGCCTTCCGCACGACCGCGCCTGCGTGCACCGGTCTCGCGGTCGTTGCCGGCGGATGCGGTCTCACCACGTCTGCTTCGCGGCGTCGGAGGCGTTCCGAACGCCTCACCAGCGCGGGCCTCCGGGGCGGCTCCGTGCCCGACTCCGCCGACAGCCGGATCGACCTTGTCGTCGAAATACCCGGGCGGATAACCGACCTGTGGGTACCGAGCGGATGGCGAATATGCGCTCGGCTGATCGAATCTCGCGCCATCGTTCGCCGAGGTGGCGTGTCCGTACGCCGTCCGACCACCCGCCGCATAGCCTTCGGCACCACCGCGCCAGTCCGATTCGCCACGCGGCTCGACCGCGACAGGGGGTTCCGTGTGCGACTCGTCCGAACAGGCCGCCGCCGAGCCCTCCCTACCGGCAGCCTCACCCGTGGTCGCGGGCTTGCGCCGCCACAGCCGCTTGGTCGGCTTCGATGGGACGGTGTCGAAGGGGGCAGCTGCGTTGTGGGCACCGAGATCAGCCGGGGACGGATCGGGCGAAGGGTCTACAGACGCCTGCCGACCTCCGACGGGTGTCAGCGGAATTGTTGTGGAACTGACACGGCCGGTGGGCAGCTCAGTGTTGGGCCGCGCGGCCGACGCACCGGGGACAGCGCGAGATCCGTGGGGTGCTGCGGATATCGGATCGCCAGGTGCGTTCACGCGGCTACCGTAGCCGACCCCACCGACAGATTCGGGCGCGAACGGCGGCTGAGCACCGGGAGCGGGTGGGGACTGCGGCTGGGAGCTGGGCGTCGGTGAGAACCGCTGCGCCGGGGCGGAATTGGTGCCGGTCCAGCCGGAATACGCGGTCGCGCCGGGAGCTTCCGGGTGCGCGGCATGCTGCGGGTCGGCGGGAGCCGTTGCCGCGCTGAAGGATTGGGGCGCGGTGGCCGAGGCGTCCGGGGACGGTTCGGCCGGGGCGGGGAAGGGCGATGGGAAGAGGGCGGTGGGGTCGGTTGCCGGTTCGGTGCGGGTGCGGCGCAGGAAACGGGCAGGGGAGACCGCGGACCGGTTGTCTGTCCGCGATCTCCCCATCGTGCAATGCCTTTCGTGCAGCGCCTTGCTTACCGCCGGTTACTGCTGGGCGGCCTGGCCCTTGTTGATCTGCGGCTGGGCGGCCGGGTTCGGAACGGCCTGCTGCTGCGCCTGGCCACCGGCGGGCAGGGCGTCGCCGCGCATGGAGGCGCGGATCTGCTCGAGGCGGTTGTGGCCGGCCATCTGGATGGAGGCCTGCTGGACCTCCATCATGCGGCCCTGAACCGAATTGCCCGCGAGCTCGGCGGCACCGAGGGCGTTGGCGTAGCGGCGCTCGATCTTCTCGCGCACCGCGTCCAGGCTCGGCGTGGTGCCGGGGGCCGAGAGGGTGGAGTCCATCTGCTGCAGGGAGGCCGAGACCTGCTCCTGCATCTTGGCCTGCTCCAGCTGGGACAGCAGCTTGGTGCGCTCGGCGACCTTCTGCTGCAGCAGCATGGCGTTCTGCTCGACGGCCTTCTTGGCCTGGGCGGCAGCCTGCAGCGACTGGTCGTGCAGCACCTTCAGATCCTCGACCGCCTGCTCGGCGGTGACCAGCTGCGCGGCGAAAGCCTCGGCGGCGTTGGTGTACTGGATCGCCTTCTCGGTGTCGCCCGCACCGGCGGCCTGGTCGGCCAGCATGACCGCCTGGCGCGCATTGGCATTGAGCTTCTCGACCTCGTCGAGCTGCCGGTTCAGCTTCATCTCCAGCTGGCGCTGGTTGCCGATGACCGACGCGGCCTGCTGGGACAGAGCCTGATGCTGGCGCTGAGCTTCCTCGATGGCCTGCTGGATCTGCACCTTCGGATCCGCATGCTCTTCGATCTTCGAGTCGAAGAGGGCCATCATGTACTTCCAGGCCTTCACGAACGGATTAGCCATCGATTGATCCCGCCTCCATGTGACGTGCCGCGTGCCTTCACACGACATGGTGCGCGACCGTCACGCACCCGGTTGTCCCTATCATCCACTGCCGCGCAGCAGCTGGACTCCGACAGCTGCTGCACGACGCCTCCGGCACGAAGCCTACAGAGAATTTATCCCTTTCGGCTCACGCGCACTGTGTTCACTTGGCGGCCACCAGCACCAATCGATCCGACTTGGGGGCCGGAATGACGATGCGGGGGCCGAAACCTCCCTCGGTGCCTCGCACGGCGTCGCCGTCGCCACCCTTGGGGGTGACCGCCGCCGAGGCCACGGCCAGCGCCGGATTCGCCTTGGCCGCAGACACATTCGCCTTGACGCCGGCCACGCTCGCCTTGGCGTTCCGGGCCGGCACCGGTACCGCGATGGGCACCGCGCGCTCACGCGCCTGATCGGCGTCGGCCATGGCGGCGCTCACATCGAAGAGCACCTGCGACAGCGGCACATCCAGTGCCTGGCAGATGGCGGCCAGCAGCTCGCTGGAGGCTTCCTTGCGCCCGCGCTCGACTTCGGACAGATAGCCCAGGCTCACTCGCGCGGAGGTCGAGACCTCGCGCAGAGTCCGGCTCTGGGCGACCCGAGCGCGCCGCAGGCTTTCCCCGATCGCTTCTCGCAGCAGCGTCATCTCGTTCTCCTCACACTCGTCTCGCCGGACCCAGCGTCTGACTGGTCAACGTCCGGCGTCGGCCCCGCGTTCCCGAGTCTTTCACCCACCGCTGACACTGCGGACGAGTTCGGTTACAGCAGCGCGGGCCGCGCTCACCCTGATCGTCCACCGGTCTCCCGCGAGTTTCAACCGGATGACCTCGGTGCCCTCCGGTCCGGCGATACCCAGGAATACCGTTCCTACCTCGCGTCCGTCCTGCGGATCGGGTCCGGCGACGCCGGTGAGCCCGACGCCCCAGTCCGCGCCGCAGCGTGTGCGGGCACCCACCGCCAGTTGTTCGGCGGTGCTTGCCGCCACCGGTCCGTCGCTGGTCAGAGTGTCCGCACTCACATCGGCGAGGGAGTGCTTGAGGTCGGTGGCGTAGACGATCAGTCCACCCCGCAACACCGCGCTGGCACCCGGAATTCCCGCGATGGCGGCGGCCAGCAGACCCGCGGTGAGCGATTCCGCGGTGGCCACGGTCTGCCCGGCGGATTTGAGCGCGGCCACCAGTTCGGCGGCGGGCACGGCGGCCGTCAGCGGATCGTTCGGCGCGAGCACCGCGCCGGAGGTCTCGGGTGTGCCGGGCTCAGGCGGCACGGCGGCCGCCGGGCGAACCGAACCAGAGCCGGGCCGCCTGGGCCACATAGTCGAGACCGGTGACCACCGTCAGCACCACGGCCACATACATCAAAGCCATTCCCGCCGAAGCGAATCCGCCCGACAGCGGCAGCAGCAGCACGCCGATGGCCACCGACTGCACCAGTGTCTTGAGTTTGCCGCCGCGCCCGGCCGGGATCACTCCGCGCCGCACGACCGCCAGCCGCAGCAGGGTCACCCCGAGTTCGCGGGCCACGATCACGATGGTCATCCACCAGGGCAGATCGCCCAGCATGGACAGTCCGACCAGGGCGGCGCCGATCAGCGCCTTGTCCGCGATGGGATCGGCGAGCTTGCCGAAATCGGTGACCAGCCCGTACTTGCGGGCCAGTTGCCCGTCGATGCGGTCGGTGATGGCGGCGACGCCGAACAGCGCGGCCGCGGCCCACCGCCACTCGGTGTCGTGCCCGCCGCCGGCGAACAACGCCATGAGGAATATCGGCACGATGACGATCCGCAGCACGGTCAGCACATTGGCGATGTTCATCAGCGGCACGGCCGCCGGTTCCACCAATCCCGCCGGCTCCGGAGGGCCCGCGGCGGCGAACCCGGATCGCGCCGGAGCGGCCTCGGCCCAGCGCCCTTCCACCTCGTCACGCTGCACGGTCACCAGCACCCCCGCCAGCCGTCGAACCGGCCATGGTTCCCGGACCATTCCGGTATGCGAGGGGACTGGATGTGCGACACACCGACAAGCCTATCGGTACCGGGGCCGACTACTGTGCACCCCATGACAACACGGGTGCCCCACAGTGGTTCGGTCGACGGCGGGACGGCGGCCGAGCCGATCGTTCGCCGCGCCCGAACCTCTGACGTGCCCGCCATCAAACACCTCATCGACATCTACGCCGGCCGGATTCTGCTGGAGAAGAACCTGGTCACGCTGTACGAATCCGTTCAGGAGTTCTGGGTCGCCGAGCGCGACGGGCAACTGCTCGGCTGCGGCGCGCTGCACGTGCTGTGGGCCGACCTCGGTGAGGTGCGCACGGTGGCCGTGCATCCCGATATCAAGGGCACGGGCGCAGGCGCGCTGCTGGTCAACCAGCTGATCACGGTGGCTCGCGAGCTGGAGTTGAAGCGGCTGTTCGTGCTGACCTTCGAGGTGGATTTCTTCAGTCGGCACGGCTTCGTGGAGATCGAGGGCACGCCCGTCACCGCCGAGGTGTACGCCGAGATGTGCCGGTCCTACGACACCGGTGTCGCCGAATTCCTCGATCTCAGCTACGTGAAGCCGAATACCCTCGGCAACACCCGAATGCTGTTGACGCTCTGACCCATTCACCGATTCCCGAACAGAAAGCGTGATCCGTGGCTGTTTTCGCCGTGCACTACACCTACTCCGACACCACCGTCGAGTCCCGCAACGAGCATCGCCCGGCGCATCGGGCGTGGCTGAACAACCTGGTGGACGAGGGTGTCGTCCTGACCAGCGGCCCGAACGCCGATGGTTCGGGCGCGCTCATCCTGGTGCGCCTGGACAGCCTGGACAGCGTCGAGAAGCTGTTCACCGAGGACCCGTTCGCGCAGCAGAACCTGCTCGAGGCCGTGCGCATCGTCGAGTGGCTGCCCACCATGGGCGCTTTCGCCGAATAGTTCCCGGACAGCTCAGCCGTAGAGCTTCGCGTCGGCCCGCGCCAACTGCCGCTTCCCCACCAGCTTCCACAGGATGCGGATCGGCGCGGGCACATCCTTCAGGAACAGCCGCCGTTCCTCGGGGGTGGCGTTGTCCAGAATTCGGCTGAGGGTCAGCAACCGCTTGCTCTTGGCCGTCTTGGCGAGCCCGTGCTCCCCCAGCCGGTTCCACTCCGCGGCGGTGATGTGCCGCGCGACGATCGGCAGCAGTTCGGTCTCCTCCACGGTCATGTGCTCGTCCAGCACCTTGGCGAGTTCCTCGAGCCGCCCGGCCAGATCCTCGCGATAGACGCCGAGATCGGCGGTGACCAGCGGCAACAGTGTGGTCACCTGCCGCACCAGCTCATCGACCTGCCCGTGCTGATCGGCCATGAGCTGGATGCGGGCCGCATCCTCCGGCGCTCGCTCCCGTAGTAGCGGCCACAGCAATTCGTCCTCCCCGCTGTGGTGAATGTGCAAGGTGTCCATCAGATCCCGCACGTGGTCGGTGACGATCCCGATCCGCCCGTGATCACCGGCCCGCAGCCCGCGCACCAGTCCGGGCGCGGCTGCCAGTCCTTTACGAAATCCCCGGTGTATGACCGCCATCTGCCCGATGGCCGGTGCCTGCACAGTTGTCCCCACGTCCCCACTCCTCCCAATGGTGGTGTCCGTCGACATGCTCCCAGCCGGGAATCCGCGCTGGATCGCATTCGAATAATCGTCACCGGTTCCGCGGGGGCTGGCAAGCGGATACTCTGGATTTCGATACACATATGTATGGGAGCATGTGATGGCCGGTTTCGATGTCGTCGTTCGGGGTGGATCGGTATACGACGGCACGGGCGCCGCGCCCGTGTCCAGCGACGTGGGGGTGCGCGACGGCACGATCGTCGCGATCGAACCGAACCTGCCGGACGGGCGGCGCACCATCGACGCCACCGGCACCTGGGTGATCCCGGGAATGATCGACGTGCACACCCACTACGACGCCGAGGTGCTGACCAGCCCTGGACTAGGAGAGTCGGCACGACACGGCGTCACCGCGGTTGTGTTCGGAAACTGTTCACTGTCAACGGTTTTCGCCGAAGCCGAGGATTGCGCCGATATGTTCGCCCGGGTCGAGGCGCTGCCGTGGGACGTGGTGAACGACGCGGTGAAGGAGCACCGGACCTGGACCGATCCGCGCTCCTACGCCGAGGCCATCCGGTCCAAGCCGCTCGGTATCAATGTCGCGGCGTTCATCGGGCACTCCGACATCCGGGTCGCCGTCATGGGTTTGGGCCGGGCCGTGCACGCCGATGTGCGGCCGAGCGCGTCCGAGCTGGATCGGATGGCGGCCATGCTCGAGCAGGCGCTGGACGCCGGATTCGTGGGGCTCTCCACCATTCGGAGTTCCTTCTCCAAGCTGGAGGGTAAGCGTTTCCCGACCCGGCAGCTGCCGTCGACGTATGCCACGTGGGCCGAGTATCGGCGGTTGAATACTGTTCTGCGCACCCGGAATCGGGTGCATCAGAGCACACCGAACCTCACCTCCCGGGTCGAGATGGTGCGGTACTTCGCACAGAGCGCCGGGCGGCTGTTCCGCCGCAGGCCGTTGAAGACCTCACTGCTCTCGGCAGCCGATATCAAGGCCGACCGCACGGTGGCGCGGGCGGCCGTGGGTGCGGCGTGGGCGGCCAATCGGCTCGGCGGGGCGAACCTGCGATGGCAGCATCTGCCGGTCCCGTTCGAGGTCTACGCCGACGGCATCGATCTGGTGATCTTCGAGGAATTCGGTTCGGGCTCAGCGGCTTTGAATATTCGCGAGGTGCTCGCCCGCAATGAGCTGCTGGCGGATGAGCAGTACCGCCGTAGTTTCCGCAAGGATCTGTCCAAGCGCTTCGGCCCGCGCGTCTGGCACCGCGATCTCGCCGACGCCGAGATCGTGGGCTGTCCCGACGCCGCCGTCGTCGGCAAGTCCTTCGCCGATATCGCCGCCGAGCGCGGCATCACCGCCCCCGACGCCCTCCTCGATCTGACCGTCGAACACGGCGACAAACTCCGCTGGCGCACCACCATCGCCAATGATCGCGACGATGTCCTGGACTGGCTGCAGACCTCCCCCATGGTGCAGATCGGTTTCGCGGATTCCGGTGCGCACCTGCGCAATATGGCCTTCTACAACGCCAACCTCCGGCTGCTCGAACGCGTCCATGCCCGCGGCTTCATGCCCCTGGAACAGGCCGTGCACCGGGTCACCGCCGAACTGGCCGACTGGTACGGTCTCGACGCCGGTCGCCTCGCCGTGGGCAAGCGCGCCGACCTCGCCGTCATCGACCCGGCCGGATTCGACGGCAGCAGTGGACGATACGCCGAATCCCGATTCCCCGGCACCGGCGTGCACCGCATGGTCAATCGCAACGACGCGGCGGTGGCCGCCACCATGGTCGGCGGCCATATCGTCTACGAGTACGGCGAATTCGCGCCCGGCTTCGGCAGCACCCTGCACGCGGGAACGTTCCTCACCGCGTCGTGACCTCATAAATGCCCGAAGCCAGATCGAGGGCATCGAGCGTCCGCGCCGCCGCTTCCTCCACCCCGATGTAGGGCGGCGCGGGCGGGGTGGGGTGATACGTTCCGGGACCGTAGAACTGGCCGTACCGGAGCACCACCCCGTTCGCCGCCAGTACGGCCTCCTCCAGAAATTCCTTGGCGGCCAGGCTCTCTCCGCTCATCTCCCACGCGACACTCTGGGCAACGAACCGTGCGGCACCGGCGGCACGAGCCGCCGCCAGCAGATTCGTCGTGCCCTCCCGCCGGATACGAGCATTCGCCACCCGCCCTTCCGGCAGCCGATCCGGATCATCGGGAAGATCGGTGAGCTGATGCATCACCAGATCCGGCCCGTATGCGGCAACGGCCGCGGCGAGCCCCACCGCATCGAACGCGTCGCACACCACAGGCTCCGCTCCCGCGGCGGCAATCGCCCCCGCCTTCCCCGGCGAGCGAGTCATCCCGGCCACCTCATGGCCCGCCGCAACAAGCAACGGCACCAACCGAACTCCGAGCACGCCACTGGCGCCCGCCACAAATATCCGCATACTTACCGAGGCTAACGGGATGCCGCCTGCACCGCTGCGAGCAGGTCGTTGGCGGGCTGCGTGAGCGGGCCGAGGGCGTTGGGAGCCAAGGGAGGCATCGCGTCGATCGCGGAGCGCAGAGAGGTGACCGCCGCACCGGCGTCCGGGCTGACCGCCGCGAGAGCGTCGGCGGCCGCGGCGATGGGCTCGATGGCCGGCGGATCAGCCTGGGGCGCTGGGATGTTCGCCCCGGCGAGGGATGCGTCCGCCGGAGTCGAGTCGCCGCCGGAACCCAGCGCACCGCCGACAGCGCCGCCGATGACGGCTCCGCCGACCAGCCCGATCACATCGACGGGGATGGCCACTGCCAGCCCGCCGAGCAGGCAACCGGCCACGCCGCCGACCACCGCACCGACCGGGGCGCCCGCCCCCACCGTCGGGAGACCGCCGATGATGCCGCCCGCGATCGCGCCGACCGTCGCACCGACCCCGCATCCCACGATCTCCAGCGGAAAGACGACGACCTTGCCGATGGCGGCGCCGATGACTCCCCCGGCCACCGTCGCGGCGGTGCGGCGATCGGATTCGCCACCGGGCAGGCCGATTCCGTCGAATGCGGTGTCGATCTGCCGCTGCACACCGTCCACGTAATCCTGGGCCTGTTCCCGGAGCCGAGGGTCGAATCCCTCCGGCAGCCGGACAGTTTCGGAACCCACCCGCAAGACGCTGGAATCCGCTGCGGCAGTGCCGGATCCGAATGCGAGAAGGGCGGGTACCGCAGTCAATGCCGCGTAGGCGCGCAGGTCGGACACAGGCACATCCCTCGATCCGGCGAACCACCGTCGAGCCTCTCGGGAGCGGACCCGAACCTGCGATGGCCACGCTGCCCGCCGATCTTACTCCGAATGCGTTATCCACCAGGATGATTCGCCACACCGCCGCGGATGCCACGGCCGGGCAACCTGTCGGTTACACCGAAATCCACAGATTTACCAGGCATTTCGTGGGTATTCGCCTCCACAGAAAGGAGGCTCGAATGCCTTTCACCTTCCGCAAGAGTTTCACGATCTTCCCCGGTGTGCGCCTCAACATCAATCGCGGTTCCCTGTCGATCACCACCGGCGGGCGCGGCGGCCCCCGGCACACCACCAGCACCACCGGCCGGCAAACCACCTCCATGGATCTCCCCGGCCCCTTCGGCTGGCGTCGCACCCGCACTCGCCGCCGCAGGCGCTGACCGCCACGGGTTCACCACGTCGAATTCCCCTGTCACGTCCGATGTTCCGGCATCGAGACGTGGCGGGGCCTGCGGCCGCGATCAAAATCTAGCGCCGCTAGACAATCTATCGAGCCAATGTTATCGTTGCTCCAGCTTCTAGCGCTGCTAGATTACAAGAAGAGGGAAGCTGGAAATGCTCGTTGTCACCGGCCAGATCGTTGCCGCCTCCGCTGTTCTCGCCAATGCCGTCATCTACGGCACCGATGTGTGCGGTGCCGTGATCATGCGGTCGGTCTACCGCAAACTCGATGACGCGACCGTCACGATCAGCGCGGGGTGGGGGCACTACTACGGCGATCGGCGCATGCCCATCTTCGGCGCGGGCGGTGTGGTCGCCGCCGTCCTCACGCTGGTGATCGCACTGTGGGCCGGGCAGTTCGGCGCGGCCGTCGCCGCGGGGGTCGCGGTGGCGGCGCTGGCGACCTGGCTCGCCTTCTACGTCCGCGTCGCCAAGCCGATCAACACCCAGCAGACCACCGCCGCCCGGACCGGCATCATCCCCGCGAATGCCCGTGCGCTGCAGGACAGGTGGGACAGCATCCTGAAGTACCGCATCGCCCTGCAGTTCATCGCCGTCGCCGGCCTGTGCGCCGCCCTGATCCTGTTCTGATTCCGCAACACCGACGAGGGAGTACCCGACATGACCTTCACCGCCAACGAACAGCAGTTCCTCGCCGAGGCCGGAATCGGCCGCCTGGCCACCGTCTCACCCGACGGCGTCATCCAGAACAATCCGACCAACTATCGGGTGAACGCCGACGGCACCATCGATATCGGGGGCATGCGAATGCGCACCAGCCGGAAATTCCGCAACGTCGCGGGAGGCAGCCGGGTGTCCTTCGTCATCGACCAGCAGGTTTCCCTGGAGCCGTACGTAATTCGCGGCGTGGAAGTGCGCGGCGCCGCCGAGGTGCTCGACGACGAGGAACCACCGTTCCCGCACCAGGAACGCACGATCATCCGCATCCACCCCGACCGCGTCATCTCCTGGGGCATCGACGGCGGCCCCTTCGACTTCACCAGTCGCCGCACCCACGACGCGTAGCTCCGCCCGCAACTACGTATTTCACGAAGCGGTCATGTGCCCGACCCCGATCGTCCACCCGCGTAGTCGAACGCGGGTCTACCGTCGGCGTCGGTCGCATCTGGTGCCTGTCGCTGCGACCCGGTGGTCCCGGCGGTAGGTCGACGGATGAGCACCGCGCTCGCCGATGTCGCCGGAACCCCCTGTCCGGCGGCATTGCGCTGTGGTGGGCCTGCGTTCGTGATCAGGCACGCGCGGCCGGAGACCGGCTGGTGAGGTATCAGTGCTTCTTCTTGAAGGGCAGCGCCTGGACGATCAGCACGACGAGGGTGCCGACGACGAATCCGATGACCGCGGATGCGGCGGTGTTGGTCAGCCAGGCGAGCAGACCGCCGATGCCTTGGACGGCGTCGCGGACGGCTTCTTCGGCGTGGTGCACCAGTTCGTACGGGGAGTGCCAGCCGAGGGTGTCGGTGCCGGTGAGCAGGATGTGGCCGCCGACCCAGAGCATGGCGACCGTACCGATGATCGACAGGGCCGACAGCAGTTTGGGCATGCCGGTGACGAGACCGCGGCCGAGGACCTGCGCGAAGCGGGAGGAGCGCTGGGCCAACGCCAGGCCGACGTCGTCCATCTTCACGATGAGCCCGACGACGCCGTAGACCGCGGCGGTAATGACCAGGGCGACGATGATGAGGATGATCAGCCGGGGGAAGAAGGACTGGTGGGCAACCTCGTTGAGGGCGATCACCATGATCTCGGCGGACAGGATGAAATCGGTGCGGATGGCGCCCGCGGTCATCGACTTCTCGTCGGCGGCGGCGCCGGATTCGGGGCCGTGGCTGTCATGGTGCAGGAACCGGCCGAGTACCTTTTCGGCGCCTTCGAAACACAGGTAGGTGGCGCCGATCATCAGGATGGGCGTGAGCAGCCACGGCGCGAACTGGCTGAGGATCAGGGCGGCCGGGAGGATGAAGATCAGCTTGTTGCGCAGCGAGCCGATGGCGATCTTCTTGATCATCGGAAGTTCGCGGTCGGCGGTGATGCCGTGCACGTACTGCGGGGTCACGGCGGTGTCGTCGATGACCACACCGGCAGCCTTGGCGGTGGCGCGGCCGGTGGCCGCGCCGATGTCGTCGATGGAGGCTGCCGCGAGCCGGGCCAGCGCGGCCACGTCATCGAGGAGTCCGAACAGGCCTGCGCTCATGGTTGGCAGATTACCGGGCAGGCGACGGTGAGCACGAATGCCGGCCTTCGATCACATCGAGGCGGCGGGCCGTTTCGGCCCGGTCGCGATCGCGGTGCGACCTCGGGCCGCGGCGGGCTCGGCCCGATAGTCGGTCCGGCGTCAGCTCGCGGCGGCCAGCGCCCGCCACACCTTTCGAGATCGCGAACGAGCCTGCGGGGCCGCGTATTCGATTCGACGGCGGGCTTCGTGGACGCTGATCCGCAATAGGTCGGTCAATAGGTCCGCGGTGTCTCGATAGCCGGTGTCCGCGGCGAGACCACGGCGCTCGGCTTCGGCGACGGCCGCGCGCATGGCGGCGTCCAGCCGTTTGCGGCGGCGTTCGGTTTCGACGAGGGTGCGCAGCAGGTCGACATCGGCCAGGTCGGGCCATCCCGGTGCTGGAGCATTCGGCGCCAGCGCGGTCGAATGTGTGTTCACACGCAGCAGCCTACCCCAGGAATAGAACATATGTTCGACAAATCGGCGTGCCGGACGCGTCCGCGTCGGTGTCATCGTAGGGGTGCGGCGGCCTGTTCAGTGCTGCTGCGCGGCTTGATCGGTCGCGCACCGAGTTTCGGTCGTGCGGGTACGAGGAAGCAAGGCCCGGGTCACCTCGCGCGCGGCCCGGGTGCCGGACTCGATGGCGCCCTCGAAATAGCCCGCGTGGTCCTGCGCGCGTTCGGTGCCGGCCCAGTGGATATCGCCGACGGGGGTGGACAGCACCGGCGGCAGTCCGGCGGTGACGCCCGGATCGGCGAGCGCCGTGTAGCCGCCGCCCACGTATTCGTCCAGTTGCCAGGACTTTTCGTGCCAGCTGACCGGTTTCGAGACCTCGGGGCCGAGGTGGCGGGCGATCGCGTCGAGCACCGTCGTGGCGCGGGTGTCGGCGTCGAGGCGGTCGAGTTCGCGGGCCTGGGGGCCGCCGATGAGGATGCACAGGTGCCCCGGACCGCCGGGCGGGGTGGTGTCGAAGACGGCGCGGGCGGGAGCATCCAGTATCAAGAGCTCGCCACCGCGCCGCTCCCGCCAGAACGGGCGCTCGTAGACCGCGATCGCCTTGTACACCGATCCCATATAGGTGTTGTGGGCGAGCTCGGCATGCGCTCCGGACAGGGCGGGCGTGAAGGAGATCCGGTCGAGCAGCGGCGGCGGGACGGTGAGGATGACCTTCGCGGCCCGCACCACACCCGATGTGGTTCCCACGAGCACGCCGGTTTCGGTGCGCGTGATCGATACGACCTTGTGGCCCAGACGGATTCGCGCTCCGAGCTGATCGGCCAGGCGGTCGGCGAGGGTGCCGATCCACTGGCCGCCGAGGTCCACCCGGGAGCCGAGCGCGGTGGTCTCGCTCAGCGCCCGGCCGCCGAGGCGTTCGGCCGCCTCGAGCACGATCACGTCGATGTCGCTGCGGTGTAGTTCGCGGGCCGCGATCAGTCCCGAGAGTCCCGCGCCGACGACCACCACGGGGGCGTCCGCGTCTTCTCGCTGCGTCGGATGCTGGGGGTTCTCGTGCATCCTGGCTCCTTCCGGGCACCGGGTCATCACTAAGTCGTACAACCGACCGACTTTTTCAGTAAGCCACACCCCCGGCATCCGCGCAAGGGCCGGATCAGCGAGGTCGCGGATCCGCGTACCGAACCACCATGTCCACGGCGCGGTCGAGATCTCGCCGGGCCCGCTCGAGATCCGGATTCGCGACGTACTGCACGATCAGACCGTCCATCACCGCGAGTGACAGCCGCCCCAGCGTCTCGAAATCGACGGCGCAGCGCTCACCCGCCGCGCGCGCGGCCTGCTCACAGAACTCGGCGACCAGCGAGGTGTACTGCTCGTAGAGCAGTTGCGCCAACCCGCCCGGCCCCTCCGTCCGAGCGGAGTACATCGCCAGCTCGTACTGCATGATCTGCAAACCGATTTCGTGCTCGACCAGCGTGGTCCAGAAGTTGCCGACGCTGCGCCGCAGCGCATGCGTCACCCCCTGATCGACCTCTGCCCCGGCTCGCAGGGCGGCGGACACATCCGCGGCGACCGCACGGATAACCGCACGCAGCAACGCGTCCTTCGTCGCAAACACATAGTGCATGGTTCCCAGCGCGATATCCGACTCAGCGGCAACAGCCCGCAACGTGGTCCCGGCAACCCCGTCGGCGACGAGCACCCGAATCGCCGCCGCGACAATCTGCCCCTCACGCTCCGCCGCTTTGACGTAAGCCACCACAACCTCCTAGCACGAGATCTCGAGTTTCCCATGCCACCAGCACCGAAGCCGCTTCGTACGAGGCCCGGCGCCGCCGGGTCGCGAAGTCAGTCCGTCTCCAGGACGAAGAACAGAAACCCCAGGAACCGTTCACCGACGACTTCGCGAAACGACTCGGGAAACAGATCGCGAGCGGTCGGAGCGGGCGCTGGTTCACTGATGACGCCGATGCGAAATCCTGCCGCGGTGAAGGCGTCGGTCATCGCGTGGAGTGGCCGATCCCAGAACCTCAGCCGGGTGGTCTGACCACCCAGAGTCCATTCCTCGGTTCGATCGCGAGTCTGGAAATAGTCGGTTCGCGCCCCGGCGGAGCGCTCGGCGATCCAGATGGCGAAGGGATGCTCGACCGAGACGAGCAGTCGCCCGCCAGGCTTCAGAACGCGCCGCAGCTCCATCAGCGTAGGACCCCAGTCCTGCAGGTAGTGCAACACCAGCGAGGCGACAACGTCGTCGAATGCATTGTCGGGCAATGGCAGCGGGTCCACGAGATCGGCGACCCGCACATCCGCATCGGACCCCAGACGCCGCCGAGCCAGCTCCACCATCGCGGCGCTCGCATCGATTCCACTCACGCTCGCCCCACGATCACGCAACTCGGCGAACAGCGCACCCGAGCCGCAGCCCGCATCGAGAATCCGCCGCCCCGCTACGTCACCGGCGAGATCCAGCATCGCGGGCCGCTCGTAATAAGCGTTCAGCAGGCTGCTCTCGTTCTCGGCCGCATACCCCTCAGCGATGCCGTCATAGTCGTACGCCCGAGCGGAATCAGCGGGCAGCGCAGTACCTTCCGAAACTGGAGTCATGCACCCCATCCTGACACGCCAACACACGTATTCGCTGTAAACCCTTGCCGGACAGCAATTCTGGATCCTGATACGGGTTCGATCCCCAGTCCCCGAACACACCCCAGGATCAGTTCCGATTCGTACAAGCGATCGCTGCCCAACAGGGGCCAAAATCATCAGATGATCGAACGCATCCACCCCTATATCGACGGTGACGATCCGGCAGCTTCCGCGGACTTCTACTCCGGCGTGTTCGGCCTCGAGGTCGCCATGGAGGCCCCCGTCCTCGGATTGCGGGCACCAGGCAACCCGGCCGCACAGGTAATCGTACTGAAGCCCGGAACCGAAACCCCCACACCACGATTCGGCATCGACGTCGGCGATCCAGCCCTCGTGGACGCGGCCCACGCCGAAGCGGTACGCCGCGGGGCCAAGATCGTCTACCCCCTCACCGACGAGCCTTGGGGAGTCCGGCGATTCTTCGTCGAGGATCCGGGAGGGGCCGTGATCAACGTGCTGGCCCACAGGCAGTCAGTTCGCGCCGTCGAGCCACCGGGTCGTCGATAGTGGCACCATGATCGGCGGCAACGGAGTGGGCGGTTCGGGTTCGTGCTCCGGGCCCGCGGACAGGAACACGGCCAGACCGCCCGCGACGATGGCAACGGCCGCCACGGCACCCGCCACGACGCGCACCGGCCACAGCTGTCGGCCAGGTGGCTCGTTCAATCGGTCATTCCGAGCTTGCCGCACTCGATCTGAATCGTGCTCGCCGCCAGCCCGTTACGGCCCTCAACGCTGTTCTCGAACCGGGCATGGCGGCGGTTGTTTCGGGGTTGGGGTCGTGCGCGGGCTGCGGTCGAGGCGGATGTTCAGCCGAGGGGGTTGCGGCCGGGTTCGGCGTCGGTCATGTCGGTGATGCGTGACCAGTTGGCGGCTACCTCGTCGAGGGTGGGTGGCTGGGCGAACAGGACGGGCTTGTTGGCGAAGAGCTGGACGCGCTGGACCGAGCCGCCGCCGACGACGAGGACGGTGGCGGTGTCGGTGCACTCCTCGCTGACCAGGTAGCCGACCACCGGGGCGACGTGGGCGGGGGCGAGGTGTTCGAGGACTTCGGCGGGGGCGATGTCGGCGGTCATGCGGGTGGCGGCCAGGGGCGCAACGGCATTCGCGGTGATGTTGTATTTGCGGCCCTCGATGGCGAGGGTGTTGATCAGGCCCACCAGGCCGAGTTTGGCCGCGCCGTAGTTGGCCTGGCCGAAGTTGCCGTACAGGCCGGAGGTGGAGGTGGCCACCACGACGCGACCGAAGCCCTGTTCGCGGAAGTAGGGCCAGGCGGCGCGGGTGACGTGGTAGCCGCCGGACAGGTGAACCTGCTGGACGGCGTTCCACTGGTCGGTGGTCATCTTGTGGAAGGACGTGTCGCGCAGGATGCCCGCGTTGTTCACCACGCCGTGCACGGCGCCGAAGGCGTCGACGGCCGTTTTGATCAGGGACTGGGCGCCCTCTTCGGTGGCGACGCTGTCGTAGTTGGCGACGGCCGTGCCGCCGGCGGCGCGGATCTCCTCCACCACCGAGTCGGCCATGGTGGTGCCCGCGCCGGAGCCGTCCCGTGCGCCACCCAGGTCGTTGACCACGACCAGCGCGCCCTCGCTCGCCAGCAGTTTGGCGTACTCGCGGCCCAGGCCGCCGCCCGCGCCGGTGACGATGACGACCCGATCGGTTACTCCGGGCATGGTTCTCCTTACAGTGCGACGGCTCGCGCAATCGCGCGGTTACCGCTGGTGTCGGGATTGACAGCGTATAGGGTTCGGCAAGCACCTCGCCCGTGTGATCCCTGCCGGGTTCAGCGCGGGAAGCGAAGCTCGCCGTGCCAGGGGCGAATTCGTTCGAAGGCCGCGGCCAGGGTCAGGACGGTGTCGTCGCGGAAGCGCGGTGCCGCGATCTGCAGGCCGACCGGAAAGCCCGCGGGTGTCATACCCGCCGGGACCGAAATGGCCGGGCTGCCCGTGTAGTTGAACGGATGGGTCAGGCACCAGCCGAGGACCGGGTCGACGGGTTCGTCGTCGATGGTGGTCGGGCCGACGGTCCAGCCGTCGGTGGCATTGGGCACGGCGGCGACTCCGGTGGTCGGGGTGATGATGGCGTCGTACCGGTCGAAGATCGCGGCGAGGGCGTCGAAGATCGCGGTGCGGAGGAATTGGTCGCGGCGGGTGTCGGCGGTGGTGAAGGTGGTCGCGCGCTCGGTGGCTTCGCGCAGGTGCGGGGGCAGCGTCTCCCAGGAGACGGCGCGCAGGTCGAGGCCGGCGTCGCGGAAGGTTTCGATGAGGCCGATCATGGCCGAGCCGGTGCAGCGCAGCCACAGGTCGGTGACCTCGGTGTGGGAGGCGGGCAGGGTGAAGTCGGGCTGTTCGACCACCACTCCCGCGGATTCGAGGGCGTGGGCGGCGGTGTCGATCACCGCGGCGACATCGGCGGCGACGGGGAAGCCGCCGAGGGTGGGCAGGTAGGCGACGCGCAGACCCCGTGCGGGTTGGAAGATGGCCTCCCGGAAGGACTTCACCGGTAGCGGCACGCTGCCGGGGTCGCGGGCGTCGAAGCCGGCCATGGCCTCGAGCATGAGCGCGCAGTCCTCGACCGACCGGGCCAGCGGTCCGTTGCCCATGAACGGGTTGAAGGCGAAGAAGGCGTCGGGACGGACCACCCCGGCCAGCAGACCGAAACTGGGTTTGAGCCCGACCACGCCGCACAGTGCGGCGGGAATGCGCACCGATCCCCCGCCGTCGGAACCCTGGGCCAGCGCGCACATCCCGGCGGCGACCGCGGCCGCGCTGCCGCCCGAGGATCCGCCGGCATTGTGCCCGGCGGCGAAGGGGGTGCTGGTCGGGCCGTACAGCCGGTTGTCGGTGGTGGCCTTGTGCCCGAACTCGGGGGTGTTGGTCTTGCCGAGGATGATCGCCCCGAGTTGCTCGAGACGGCTCACATGCGGCGCGGTCTCCTCGGGCACATAGCCCGCGAATTCGGTGACGCCGAAGGTGTTCGGCACGCCCTCCAGAAAGTCGAACAGATCCTTCACCGCGATCGGGACGCCGTGCAGCGGCCCGCGCACCCGGCCTTCGCTCACCTCCCGCTCGGCCACCTTCGCCGCGGCGCGGGCGCGGTCGGCCAGCACCGTGACATAGGCGTTGAGTGCGGGGTTCACCGCGTCGATACGCGCGAGGTACGCGTCGACGACCTCCACGGGCGACACCCGCCGGGCGCGGATCCGCTGGGCTAGTTCGGTGGCGGGCAGAAGGACCAGATCTGTGGCACAGGCATCGGACATGCTGGCACACGGTAGCGGCGAAACATGCTGAAGGTGAGCCTTTTTCAGGTTACGAGCAGTCGAATACGTTGCTACGCAACAGCTTCGACCCTCTTAAACCCGCAGCGTGCGCGGGGTTTCCGCGCCCAGTTAACATGGATGTCATATTTTCGAATTTAATTAACATCGGTTGACGAGGTCCCACGGCCTCGTCTACCGTCTGTTTCAGATTTCAATCCACGTACTGCATCTTCGACGCAGCAGTGCATCGCCGTGGTGAAGTCTTCAGTTCCGTGTGGGGGGACCAACGGGAGTAGTCGATGAATTCACCGTCAATTTCGTCCGCCGTGTTCGAAAACTGGATCGAACTGCTGGACGCGCGTGCCACGAAGAATGGCGAGGAAGTAGCCTTCGCATTTCTCGACGACGAGGGCCGGGAAGCCGACGCACTCACCTACCGTGAACTCGACGAGCGCGCCCGAGCGCTCGCACACCAGCTGAACTGCACAGTTTCCGCAGGTGACCGCGTGTTGCTGCTGCATCCGCCGGGGCTCGACTATGTGGTGTCGTTCTACGCATGCCTATATGCCGGTGTCATTGCCGTACCGCTTTTTCCGCCGCAGCGCTCACGTATCGAACATATCGATGAGGTGGCTCGCGACTGCGCGGCGAGCGTGGTGATCAGCACCTCGAATGTCTTGTCCGGAATGCGGGAAACTCCGGGTGACACATATCTGGAGTCACTGCCGAGAATAGCTTCGGACACCGAAGCAGTAGATCGGGAATTAATTTCCATAATTCAACCCGATACGTCGAGTATCGCTTATCTGCAATATACGTCGGGGTCCACATCGGCCCCGAAGGGCGTCATCATCACGCACGGCATGATGCTGCAGCAGTGTGCGGAACTGGCGCACACCTGGGGTGTCGACGCCGGCAGCGTGGTGGTGTCGTGGCTACCGCACTTCCATGACTTCGGGCAGGTCAGCGGCGTGCTGCTACCCGTGTACAGCGGCATCCGGGCGGTGCTGATGGCACCCGCCACCTTCGTCAAGAATCCGATCCGCTGGCTGTCCGCGGTCTCCATGTACCGCGGAACCCACAGTGGTTCACCGAATTTCGCGTTCGACCTGTGCGCGGAGAAGACCACGCCCGAGCAGCGCGCCGAGCTCGATCTGAGCAGCTGGCGCATGGTCAGCAATGGCGCGGAACCCGTGCGGAAGGCGACCCTGGACCGCTTCCAGGAGACCTTCCTGCCGTGCGGCCTGCCACCGACCGCGGTGACGCCGGGCTACGGCTTGGCCGAGGCCACCCTCAAGGTCGCCTCGGGCACCTCGCAATCGCCGTACGTCGCAACCCGTTTCGACAACGAGGCGCTGGGACGGCGCAAGGTGGTGCCGGGCGGCATGTCCCCCGCGACCGAACTCGTCGCGTGCGGCACGGCCACTCTTCCCACCGAAATCGCCATCGTCACACCGGAATCCGGGCTGCGGGTGGCCGACGGTGAAGTCGGCGAGATCTGGGCCAGCGGCCCGATCGTCGCCCCCGGTTACTGGAACAAACAGCAGGACAGCGCGGCCGTCTTCCGCGCCCGGATCACCGGCGCCGACGACGACCGCACCTACCTGCGCACCGGCGACCTCGGGTTCATCCATCAGGGCGAGCTCTACATCTGCGGTCGCATCAAGAACCTGATGATCGTCAACGGCGTCAACTACTACCTCGAGGATCTCGAGGCCACCGTGGTGAACTGCGACGAATCCCTGCGCGCCGGAGCCGTTCTCGCGTTCTCGGTCGACCGCGACGGCCAGGAGAGCCTGGTCGTGGCCGCCGAACCCCGCGCCGAGGATCTGGATCCGGAACAGCTGGTCGCGGTGATCCACGACGCCGTCGCCCGGATACACGGGATCGCGCCGAGCGCGATCGTACTCATCGCCGAGGGCACCGTGCCCCGAACCACCAGCGGCAAGCTCCGCAGGCAGCGATGTCGAACCGACTACCTCGCGGGTGCGCTCAGCGAGGTCTACCGATGGGAGGCCACCGTGCCCATGGACAGCCCTGCTCTCGAAACAACCTCTGCGGCAACCGAATCCGGATCCACCGGCATGCCCTCCATGCGTGAGCTGGTACAGCAGGGCCTGTTGGCGACGACGCGGACCTGGATCGCCGAGCGCGCCGGGCACGCGACGGTCGACGAGTCCCGTTCGCTGGCCGAACTCGGCCTCAGCTCGCTGGATCAGATGACCCTGCACGAACACCTGGAAACCTGGTCGGGCAAGCGGTTCCCGCCCGAGCTGATGTGGGATGCGCCGTCGATCACCGAGATGACCGCCGCGATCGCCGAGAGCATCACCGCGCCTGCGCAATCCGTGGATCCCGCGGTGGGGGCCCGCTGATATGAGGCTCAAATCCGCCGTCGCCGGCCTGCCCTCGCGCACGGTCACCAATGCCGATATCACCGCCCTCATCGCCGAGCACAGCGCGGCCGGTTTCACCGGCGATCTCGATGACGCGCTGCGCAAGGTGGAGTACTATCTGAAGTTCGCCGGTTCGGATTCCCGCCGCTGGCTCGACGCGGGCGAGCGTCCCATCGACCTGCTGCGCACGGCCACGAACAAGGCGCTCGCCCAGGCCGAGGTGCGGCCTCAGGACGTCGATCTGCTGATCTACACCGGCATCGGCCGCGGCTTCATCGAACCGGGCGGGGCGTACCACACCGCCGCGGCGATCGGGCTGGACAACGCGCACTGCTTCGACATCCTGGACGCCTGCATGAGCTGGACGCGAGCGGTGCAGGTCACCGAATCCCTGTTCCGCAGTGGGCAGTACCGCACCGCGCTGATCGTGAACGCCGAGTTCAACCTGCGCTCGGGTGGCGTGGTGTTCCCGCACCTGTTCCGCATCCCGGAACTCGCCGCGCTGGAATCGATCTTCCCCGCCTACACCCTCGGCGAGGCGGCCACCGCCACGGTGCTCACCGCCGAGGAGCACGAGCCGTGGGAGTTCCGCTTCGCCTCTCGCCCCGATCTCGCCCCGCTGTGCAATGTGACCATCGAGGGGTACGAGGGCTTCTGCGATCCGTCGGACAAGCTGGCCGCGAACGGCGTCGGCTACTTCACCTCCTACGGCTTCGAGATGCACGAGCACGCCGACGACGGATTCGCGGTCTTCGAACGGCTCGACCCGCCGGTGGACGAGGTGAAGGCGCTGTTCACGCACGCCTCCAGCAAGCGCTACTGGCAGGGTATGGCCGACAAGGTCGGGCTGGGCTCGGCCATCCATCACGTCTTCGACCGGACCGGCAACGTGGTGTCCGCCTCGGTTCCCACCGCCATCGCCTCGGCGCTCGAGCAGGACCTGGTGCGGCCCGGCGATCGCGCTGTCGGCTGGGTCGGCAGTGCCGGAATGTCCTTCGGCGCTTTCACTTTCGTCTTCTGACGCGCGATCGGATCAGGTGAGTTCAGTGTTCGGACATCTAGCCAAGGCGACCGCGTACACCGCGCTGGGCGCCGCCGAGTACTCGGTGGGGTCGATCCTGCGCAGGAACGTGGACGCCGAGCAGCGGCGCGCCGACGCCATCCTGGCGTTCCTGCTGCGTATGGGGCCCATCTACATCAAGATG
This sequence comes from Nocardia acididurans, assembly GCF_016741815.1. Lineage (GTDB taxonomy): Bacteria > Actinomycetota > Actinomycetes > Mycobacteriales > Mycobacteriaceae > Nocardia > Nocardia acididurans. Next base: position 149,445 of record NZ_JAERRJ010000013.1, on the reverse strand, counting down.
GGGCAGATCGCGGCCACCCGGTCGGATCTGCTGCCGCCGTCGTGGGTCGACACCCTGCGGGTGCTGCAGGATCAGGCCCCGCACATGTCGCCGGCCGAATCCCGGGCGGCGCTGGAGCGGGAGTTGGGCGGGCCGCTCGAATCCACGTTCCGCTCCATCGATCTCGTGCCGATCGCCAGTGCCTCGGTGGCGCAGGTGCATATCGGCGAGCTGCCCGACGGGCGCAAGGTCGCGGTCAAACTGGTGAAGAACGCCGTGCCGGAGCAGATCGACCAAAGCCTCACGGCCATAGGCTCGCTGGTGAAGCTGGTGCACCGGGTCACCCCGCCGGTGCGCGAGCTCGGCCTGCCCGGCCGCTTCGAGGAGGTGGCGCGCCTGCTGCGCCCCCAGGCCGATATGACCTACGAGGCCCGCCAGCAGCAGCGTATCCACCACAACTTCAAGTCCCACCCGTATGTGCTGGTGCCGTCGGTGATCCCGGAACTGGTCACCGCGCGCATGCTGGTGATGGAGTTCATGGAGGGCATCCCCGGAAAGCTGTCGCGCACAGTCGATTTCCCGGATGATCAGCTGGCGCGCCGGCTGCAGGACGTCATCTACACCATGCTGTACATGCACGGCGTCTGCCACGGCGACCCGCATCCGGGCAATGTGCTGTTCACGCCCGACGGCAGGCTGGTGCTGCTGGACTACGGCGTCACGGTGGAGCTCACCGAGGACGAGAAGTGGGGGCTGTCGTCGTTCTACTACGCCTGCACCCGCAAGGAGTGGGATATCGCGATCGACCGCTTCACCCGGTACTTCGTGATCGCCGGGGACAAGCTGGAACGCGAACGCGCCGCCTACGACGCGCAGATGGCCGAGGTGCTGAAGTTCCACTTCGACGTCAGCTCCAGTCAGTGGTCCACCATCTCCTACTTCAATGATGTGAACGCGATTCTGCGCCAGTACGATTCGCGCTACACGACCAACTTCACGAAGGTCGAGCTGGTCTTCCTGTCGTGTGAGGGCTTCGCCACCCAGATCGATCCGAACATCGACATCTGGGCCAATGCCCGCAAGTTCACCGACCGGTACTCGCCGTATATGAACGCGGAGGTGGAGCGCCGCTTCACCGTCGACTTCGAACGGCAGATGCCCGCCTCGCTGAAACTGCGTGACCGCGCCCGCGATACGCTCGTCGCGCCGACCCATATCGACCGGTACTTCTTCCCGAGCGGGTTCCCGGTGTTCGTCGCCGAGGCCTCCGGCGGCAGCGTCACCGACTACGACGGCAACCAGTACATCGACCTGTCCGGCGGTTACGGTCCGCACCTGCTCGGCTACGCGCATCCGGCGATCAACACCGCCATCGCCGAGGGCACGGCGCGCGGACTGGTCAACGGCATCGGCAACCGCGCCGAGATCGAACTGGCCGAACTGCTGGTGGACGCGTTCCCGGCGGCCGACAAAGCGCTGCTGTGCAATTCGGGCACCGAGGCCATCCAGTTCGCCATCCGCATGTGCCGCGGCTACCGGCGCAAGACCATGGTCGCCAAGTTCGAGGGCCACTATCACGGCTTCTCCGATCAGGGCATGGTCAGCTCGTGGTTCCGGTTCGCCGGGGACAAGCACCGGCCCGAGCCGGTGGCCGGTTCCCAGGGCGTGGACCCGGGCGCGGTGTCCAACACGGTGGTGCTGCAGTACGGCGACATCCCCGGCCTGGCCCGGCTGCGCGAGCACGCGGACGACCTGGCCTGCGTATTGCTCGAGCCGATGCCCACCTCGGTGGTCGCGTTGCACCACGACTTCCTGGCCGAATTGCGTTCCCTGTGCACCGAACTCGGCATTCCGCTGATCTTCGACGAGGTGGTCTCGGGCTTCCGCGTGGCCTACGGCGGCGTCCAGGTGATGGCGGGCATCGAACCCGATATCACCGCCCTGGGCAAGGTGATCGGCGGCGGGCTGCCGTGCGGCGCGGTGATCGGCAAGGCCCACCTGATCGACACGGCCAAGAGCTCGCAGGACCCCTACTACGACTACGAGAACAAGGTTTTCGCGGGCGGCACGCTCAGCGGCAACTCGCTCACCTGCGCGGCCGGGCTCGGCGCACTGCGGCATCTGCGCGACAACCAGCACATCTACGCCCAGCTCGAGGAGAATACGCAGCGGCTGGCGGATCTGATGCGCGAGGCGGCCGAACAGCGGGGGGTCGCCTGCCGCATCAATGCCCGCAATTCCATCTTCTCGCTGAACTTCAGCCACCGCGAGGCGGGCCTGTACCGGGAACGTATGGCGGGCAGCAACTTCAAGGCCACCATCGCGCTGGCGTACTACATGCGCAAGCACCAGGTGTACCTGCCGGAACTGCACAGCTTCCTGATCAGCGCGGCGCACACCGTCGAGGACCTCGATCAGGTGGCGCACGCGTTCGAGAAGAGCCTCGACGAGATGCTCGCCGATCAGCTCTTCGTCGTCTGACCACACCTCCCACGAATTTCTAAGGATCGCAATGAATTTCATGACCAGGGAACGGGAGACGACGGAGCGTTTCCTGCCCGGCCTCGACGCCAAGCTCGCCGCTATGCCGCTGGAGCTGCTCGAATCGGCCGATACCCCGGCACTGGCGCTGTTCCGGGACGCGGGCGGCACCGGACTGCTCATCGGCGCGGAACGCGGCGGCTGCGGCGCGAATCTGGCCGAGGCCGCCCGGGTGCACCGGGCGCTCGGCGCGCGCTCGCCGTCACTGGCCATCGCGGTGAACATGCACTCGTGCACGGTCGCCGCCATGCCGCCCGGTCCGGCCGGCGACATGATGCTGGATATGGTCGCCCAGGCGCGGCTGTACCTGGCTTCGGCCTTCGCCGAAGGGATTCCGGGGGCGAGCGTCATCACCCCGAAGCTGCACGGCGAGCGCGTCGAGGGCGGCTGGAAGATCAGCGGCAGCAAGAAGCCGTGCAGTCTGTCCAAGTCCATGGACATCCTGACCGCGAGCGTGCGGCTACGGCCGGACGGCGAAGCCGCGGATCAGCTTGCGCTGGCGGTGATTCCGGCGGCCTCGCCCGGTATCGAGGTGCGCCCGCTACCCGGCGTCGCGGTCTTCCCCGGCTCGGAGACACACGAGGTGGTGCTCACCGATGTGGCGGTCGCCGAGGACGCGATCTCGTTCTTCGGCGGCTCCGACGACACTCTCAACGACGCGCTCAGCGCGGCGTGGCTGACCTTCAGCGTCCTGGTCTCGGCCTGCTACCTCGGGATGGCCAGCGGGCTGGTGGAGCGGGTGCTCGACGGCCGCAAGGGCACCGCCGCCGACCGGATGGCCATGGTCGGCGATCTGGATACGGCGATGGCGGCCATCGAAGCCGTGGCGAACGAGATCGCCCAGGGCGCAATCGATCCCGGCACAGTGGCCCGCGCGCTGCATCTGCGCTTCGCCACCCAGCGCGCCATCGAGCGCACCTCCGGCCTGGCGACCGAACTGCTCGGCGGCATCGCCTTCATGACCGGTGACTCCGCGCAGCTCTACACCGGCTGCCGGGCACTGGCCTTCCATCCGCCGTCACGCATGAACATCGCCGAGCCGCTGGACCGATTCGTGGCCGGCGAGCCGCTGATCGTCGCCTGACCGGTACTGCCGCAGAACAGGATTCGAGGTTCACACCCCATGACCATCGACGTCGGGAGCGCGGTCGTCCAGATCGGGCGCGGGCCCACCGGCACGGCCCTGGCGCGGCAGCTGCTGCCTGCCATGCCGCCCGGATCCCGCTATGTCGTCATCGACCGGGATCCGGCGGCACACCAGCTGCCGTTCGGGTCGCCGGAGCCGACGCATCTGATCAATACGCGCGCCGCGAAATCCAGCCTGAACCTGGGCGATCCGGACGAGTACGCGCGCTGGGTCACCGAACAGGCCGCGGCCGCCGGGGAATCCGTCACCGAGTTCCCGGCCCGGTACTGGTTCGGGCGCTATGTGCGCGACATGTTCGACCAGGCGGTGAAGGAGGCGACGGCGGCCGGGGTCACGGTCGATGTCGTCACCGACGAGGTGGTCGGCGTGCGGCCGGGCCGTGATCGGCGCTGGCGGGTGGAGTGCGCGAGCGGGCAGGTATTCGACACGCACCGGGTGGTCCTCGGGATCGGCATGCTGCCGCAGGCGGACCCGTACCCCGGGATCGCCGGGGCGGCAGGGTATTTCACCGATCCGTGGCAGCTGCCGCAGCTTCCCGCCGAGGCGCGGGTCGCGGTGCTCGGCACCCGGCTCACCGCCGTCGATACCGCGCTCACCCTGGCCGCACGCGGGCATACCGGGCCGGTGCTGCTCGCCTCGCGCTCCGGTCGGCTGCCCCGGCTGCGCGGCCCGGAGACCACCGCGCCGACTCCACACATCGAGGCGTGCATGGGCCGGGCCGCGGCGGCGGGATCGTTGCGGCTCACCGACTTCGGGCGTGCGCTCATGGCCGATATCGAAGCCGCCTCCGCGCAACCGCCGGACTGGACCGAGGTGCGCGACGGCGGCCCGACCACCCGGGATCACCTCGCTCATGAACTGGCCGAGGTCGAGGCCGGGATCGAACGCGGCTGGCAGCAGATCGTCAACGGGGCCTCCCCCACCCTGCTGCCCGCCTGGCAGCTCCTGGTCGAACCGGATCGCGCCGAATTCTTCGAGAAATGGCTGACCCCGCTGCTGGTACACGGCGCACCCATCCCAGCCGAGACCGCACGCCGCCTGGTGAGCGCCATGGACGCCGGGCAGCTCCGGGTGCGTGACGGCCTGCACAATGTCCGGCACACCGGCGACGGCTTCGCCGTACACCTCGGTGACACAACGGAATTCGCGGACGTCGTGATCAACGCCACCGGCGCGGGCACCGACGCCGCCGCCCTGCGCACCCAGCCGATGCTGGCAGGCCTGCTCGACGCCGGGCTGCTCGACGCGCATCCGCTCGGCGGCGTGCGGGTGCATGTCCCGACCTTCGAGGCGCTCGACCGCACCGGGACGCCGGTGCCGGGACTGCACATCCTCGGCGACCTGATCCGCGGCGCGGTGCTCGTGACCAACGATGTCATCGCGCTGTCCTTCCAAGCTGTGCTGCTCGCCACCGCTCTGCGCACGAACGACGACGAAGGAGTGCGACCGTCATGACCACCACGCCGACCCGCGCCAAGGGGCCCGTCCTCGCGGTGCTCTGCCTGTGCGTCATCGCGATCTACATGGACGCGATGATCGTCAACCTCGCACTGCCCAGCCTGGTACGCGAATTGGGTTCCAGCACCAGCGGTTTGCAGTGGATCGTGGACGCGTACGCGCTCACCTTCGCGGCCCTGGTGCTGGTCGCGGGCAGCCTCGGCGACCGGTTCGGCCGGCGCGGCATCCTGCTGGGCGGGCTGGTGGTGTTCACCGTCGCGACCGGGGCGGGCGCACTGTGCGACAGCACCGAGCAGCTGATCGCGGCGCGCACGGTGATGGGTGTCGGCGCGGCCATGATCTATCCGTCGACGCTGTCGATCCTCACGAACGTGTTCACCGAGCGCAAGGAACGCGCGGCGGCCATCGGCGTGTGGGGTGCGGTGTCCGGGATCGGCGTGGTGCTCGGGCCGATCGTGGGCGGGCTGCTGCTGGACCACTTCTGGTGGGGCAGTGTGTTCGTCGTCGTGGTGCCTGTCGGCGTGGTGTGCCTGGTGCTGGTGGCGCTGCTGGTGCCCGACTCCCGGGATCCGCACGGGCGCGGGCTGGATCTGCCCGGTCTGGTGCTCTCGACGGCCGGGCTCGGCGTGCTCGTGTACACCATCATCGAAGCGCCGGAACAGGGTTGGCTCTCGGCCCGGACGCTGCTCGGGTTCGCGGGCGCGGTGCTGCTGCTGGCCGGACTGGTCTGGCGGGAGCTGACGGCTCGCGCGCCGATGCTCGATGTGCGGCTGTTCGGCAACCTCCGGTTCTCGGCGGCCTGCGGCATCATCACCATCACGTTCTTCACGCTGAACGGCTTCACCTTCCTGGTGACGCAGTACTTCCAGTTCCTGAAGTCCTATACGCCGCTGGGCGCGGGCGTGCGGCTCATCCCGGTCGCGGTGGCGATCATCATCGGGTCGGTGCTCGGCGGCAAGCTGACCGTCAAGCTCGGCACCCGCGCGGTGGTGACGGCGGGGCTGATCCTGATGGGAATCGCCTACGCCTGGTTCGCCTTCGACGACGCGGCGACCGGCTACCCGATCATCGCCGCGCAGATGGTGGTGATCGGCCTCGGCATCGGCGCGGTGGCCATCCCGGCGACCGAGGCCATCATGGGCGTGGTGCCGGCCGCCAAGGCCGGTGTCGGCTCCGCCATGAACGATGCCACCCGGCTGCTCGGCGGCGCGCTCGGCATCGCGGTGGTGGGCAGCGTGCACCACTCGCTCTACACCGGCGAACTCTCCGACGGCAGCGTGAAGGGCGTTCCCGCAACGGTTCTGGACGCCGCCCGGGATTCCCTGGGCGCGGCGCTGCAGCAGGCGGCCGGGCTGCTCGGACGCGGCCAGACCGACGCGGCCGAGGCACTGCGCACCGCCGTGCGGGACGCGTTCGTGCACGGCTTCCAGATCACCTGCCTGGTGGTGACCGCGGTGTGCGCGGTCGCCGCGGTGATCGCCGCCGCCCTGCTGCCGTCCTCGCCGCCACCGCCGCCGGTGACCTCCGACGACCCCGAATCCGATCTGACGGACGCGACGCAGGCCTGAGCCGCGCACGCTCCGCGAAGGGTGAACGACAGTGACAACCGCAGAGACGACCAACGACCGCTGGCTGCTCTACAGCACCTGTGACGAAGATTCCCGCTCCGAGATGCGGGCGCTCGACATCACCGAGAACGACGATGTGCTCGCGGTGACCGGCAGCGGCTGCCGGGCCCTGAGCCTGGTGGTGAACAACCCGCACACGGTCACCTCCATCGACAGCTCGCCGGGCCAGACCTACCTGCTCGAGCTCAAGCTGGCCGCCATCCGGCACTTCTCCTACGACACCCTGCTGGAATTCCTGGGCGTCGACGAATCCACCAGTCGCTGGCGGCTTTTCGAGGAGTTGAAACCGCACCTGTCCGACGGCGCGGTCGCCTACTTCACCCGCTACCGCAAGGCCATCGTGGGCGGCGTACTGCTGGCGGGCCGGCACGAACAGCTCTACGTGCGCCTGGTCGCCCCGGCCATGAAGCTGCTCTACGGCCGCGCCATGCGGGATCTGTTCGCCGCCACCGACCTCGCGACGCAGCGGCGGATCTATCGCGGCCGGGTCGACGGCGTGCTGTGGCGCACCATGATTCGCCACGGCTTCACCGAGCGCACGCTCAAGGCCGTGCTCAACGACGACTCCTACAATGTCGTCACCGACGAGAAGTCCTGCGGCGACTACGTTCTGGAGCGCCTCGACCACACCTTCGAGAACCATCTCGCCGGGGAGAACGACTGGGTGTCGTTCATGTTCCACGGCCGGTACCCGCGCCGGGATGTATTGCCGCACTACCTGCTTCGCGAGAACGTGGAGGCCATTCGCGCGGCCACCACCAAGGTGAACGTGGTGCGCGGCGATCTCATGGAGCGGCTGCGGGCACTGCCGGACGGATCCGTGGACAAGTTCTCGCTGTCCGACGTGACCAGCTGCATCGACCGCGACCAGTTCGCCACCCTCATGAAAGAGGTGGTGCGGGTGGCGCGACCGGGTGCGCGAATCTGCTACCGCAACTTCCTGTCCCGGCACACCCCGGCCGCGGACCTGCGACAGCTGCTGCACCGCGAGGACGAGCTGTGCGCCCAGCTGTACTTCGACGACTACGCCTTCGTGTACCAGTTCGAGATCTACACCGTCGGCGCGGATCAGCGGTAGCGGCGTGCGAACCACACCTACGGAACCGGGAGCAGCCATGACGGATCGTGCGGGAGTTGCCATGAGACAGAACATCATTCATTCGCGGACGCTGCGGATCATCGTGGCCGCCGCCGCCCTGGGCGGTATCGCCGCCGGGACCGCGGCCTGCGGCTCGGACAGTTCGGACAGTCCGGCCACCACGACCGTCGGCAGCACGGTCGCGCCGACGACCACGACCGCGCCGGTGTCCACCGTGGCGTCCGAGCCGCCGGCCACCGCGCCTGCCGCGACAACCGAACCGCAGGCCGTCGCGCCCGCGCCGCCGGTGCAGACCGTCGCGCCGCAGACCGTCGCGCCACAGAATCCGGCCCCGCAGAATCCGGCGACCCGGAATCCGGAGCCGCCCGCGGCCGAGGCGCCGACGCTGCCCGATCCGGGCTTCGAACCCAGGGCCGGCTACTGATCGACCGGAGATCGCATCCGGTGCATTCGACAAGGAAGAGCATGACGAATTCGACCCGCCCCGCCATGCTGGGCGCTGCCGCCGTCACCATGGCCGCGGCCCTGCTGTCCGCACCCGCGCCATACGCCGGAGCCGCACCCGTCGACGGCGGGAAATCCGTTGTGGTGATGGGTGATTCCTTCACCGCCAACGGCGATATCGCGGCCGCGCTGGAGAACACCGCGCCCGGCGCACAGCCCGACTGCTCACACGGTGCCACCTCCTGGCCCACCCAGCTGGCGCAGGGCATGGGGCTGTGGGACTCCAGCGATTTCGTCGACGCCTCCTGCCGTGGCGCGACGCTGGTGAGCGGCCCCGGATACACGCTGGTGCACGAGGCCCGGGAGGTCGACGCCCAGGGCGCGTTCGGGCCGCGCACCAAGGCCGTGCTGATCCAGACCGGACTCAACGACTCCTGGGGCGACAACCAGGTGAAGCTGCGCCAGACGCTGCTCAACTGCGTGCTCGACGTGATCCGGGGCTGCGGTCCCGAGGCCGCGGCCGAAGGTCGCGCGACCGACTATCGGGGCCTGACCACCGCCGAATACGTGCGGCGCGTCAAGCCCGTCGTCGACTACGTCCGCTTCTACGCGCCCAATGCCCGCATCATCTTCGTGGGCTACCCGGAAATGAACGCGCCCGGCTCGAATACGTGGTGCATCAATGTGCTCGGCGTCGGCCAGATCGTGCAGCAGCGCGCGGGGTCGGCGATCGAACTGTGGAACCGGGTCGATATCGCGCAGCGCGAGGGCGCGCAGCAACTCGGCGTGGAATTCTTCGATGCCAGGGCCGTCACCGCGGGGCACGGCCTGTGCACCGCCGAACCGTGGCTGGCCGGAATCCTGGATCCCGCAAGCGAATTCATGGGCACACCGGTGCACCCGTCGGCCCGCGGTGACGCCGAGGTGGCCGCGGGGCTGCAGCGGATGATCGCGGGCTGATCATGACCGGCGAGATCATCGCGACACAGCCGCAGGCCCCGCCCGAACCCGGTGGCAAGCGTCCCGCCCTGCCGTCGCTGACCGGGGCGCGGTGGTGGGCGGCGTTCGCGGTGTTCATCCTGCACGCGCTGGTGTTCCTGCCGGTGTACCCGTTCCAGAAGTCGGAGCTGTTCCGGCAACTGCACCAGGTGATTCCGATGCAGCTGGGCGCGGCCGGGGTGACGTTCTTCTTCGTGCTGTCCGGATTCATCATCTACTGGTCGTTCACGCCGGGCAGTTCGGTGCGGATGTTCTACTGGCGGCGCGTGCTGAAGATCTATCCGACGCATCTGGCGGCGGCCGCGGTGTTCCTCGTCGCCGCCTCGGTGCCACTGCACCGGCTGGTGGTGTGGGTGCCGAATCTGCTGCTGGTGCACACCTGGGTGCCGAAGTGGACGACCGTCGGCGGGCTCAATGTGCCGGCGTGGTCGCTGGGCGCGGAGATCCTGTTCTACTGCAGCTTTCCGCTGCTGCTGCCCCTGGTGCTGCGGATCGGCAGCGCGCGGCTGTGGTGGTGGCTGGGCGGACTGCTGGCGTTCATCCTCGTACTGCACACGGTCTACTACCTCGGGGTGCCCGGACCCAAGGGCATCGAGAACGCCTTCGCGCCGCGCCTGGTGCCCGGCGACACCTCGCCGTACTACGAGCTGCATGCCTCGCAGGCGTGGTTCCGGCAGGCGGATATCCCGGTGCCGCACTCGTATTGGCTCAGCTACTACTTCCCGCTGTCGCGGCTGCCGGAGTTCTATCTCGGGGTGCTGGCCGGGCGGCTGGTGCACGAGGGACGCTGGCGGGTGACCGGCATCCGGCTGCCGCTGGCCGCGCTGGCCATCGCGTATCTCGCGACCTGGGTGGTGCCGGTGAACTACAAGATGTCGGCGCTGCTGGTCGGACCCATGGTCGCTGTGGTGGCGACCCTGGCCGCGCGGGATCTCGCCGGTAGCGGCGGGCTCAACTCGACGCGCACCATGGTGTGGTTCGGAAAGATCTCCTACGCCTTCTATTTGATCCAGTTCCCGGTCATGGTCCTGATCACCCGATGGTTCATCGGCGGACGGCAGTTCGGCCCGCTCGGCTGGCTCGGATTCGCCACACTGAGCCTGGTGGCCGCGACGGCCGCGGCGGCACTGCTCTACCACTGGCTCGACGAGCCCCTCATGCGCAGGTTCGCCGGACGGCGAGCGGGCGTGAAATCGCAAGCGACACTTCCCTGATCGCGTCAGAACGAATCGCACGACAACGAATTCGGAGAAATCATGGCTCTCAGCGCATCGCTCGGTCAACCGCACGAAATCGACCTGCCCGGCGGCCGGATTCGCTACTACGAGACCGGCTCCGGCGCACCGGTCGTATTCGTGCACGGGCTGCTGGTCAATGCCAATCTGTGGCGAAAGATGGTGCCGGACATCGCCGCCGCCGGCTACCGCTGCCTCACCCCGGATTGGCCGCTGGGCGCGCATTCGATTCCCGTGCCCGAGGCCGATCTCACACCCACGGGTCTGGCCGACATGATCGCGGCCTTCCTGACCCGGCTCGACCTCGAGGATGTCACGCTGGTCGCCAACGACACCGGCGGCGCGATCACGCAGGTGCTGCTCAGCCGCAGCACCGACCGGATCGGCCGGGTCGTACTGGCCTCGGTGGACTGCTACGAGCGGTTCCTGCCGCCGCCGTTCAACCTGCTGCCGCCGTTGGCGCGGATTCCCGGTTCCATCCGGCCGCTCACCGAGCTGCTGCGCATCCGGGCGCTGCATCCGCTGCCGGTGGCGCTGGGCTGGGTGGCCAAGCACCAGGTGCCCTACGAGATCGTCGACACCTACCTGCTGCCCAGCCGGAATTCGGCCGCCATCCGCGCGGATCTGCGCCGATTCCTCAAGACCGCCAACCGGAAGTACACCCTCGACGCGGCCACCCGGTACGCGAAGATCGATATCCCGATCCTGCTGGCCTGGGCGCGCGAGGACAAGCTGTTCCCGGTGCCGCTGGCCGAGCGGCTCGCCGCGGATCTGCCCAACGCGACCCTGAAGCTGATCGACGACTCCTACACGGCCAGTCCCGAGGATCAGCCGGAGTTGCTGACCAGGATGATTCTGGAGTTCACTCGAATGCATGACCAGTAGCCACGAAAAGCGTTCGCTCAGTACGAGACTCGCCCTGGAGTGCGCGGCCCGCCAACTGTTCGCCGAACACGGTTTCACCGCCGTGTCGGCCGATCAGATCGTCGCCGTCGCCGGGGTCACGCGTGGCGCTCTGCAATACCAGTACGGCGACAAACGCGGTCTGTTCATCGTGGTGCTCGAACAACTGGAAAGAGAGAACAGCGAGGAGATCAGCGCGGCGACCGCCGCCGCGAACACCGATGATCCGATCGTCCTGATCGAGATCGCCCTGAAGACATTCCTCGACATCTGCCTGCGCCCGGAGATGGTGCGCATAGCGCTCTCGGACGGCCCCGCGGTGCTCGGCAGGCAGACCTGGCGGGAGTTCGAGATCCGGCACGGCCTCGGCCTGGTCATTCCCCCGCTGGAGGCGGCGCGGGCGGCCGGACGCCTCGCCGATGTCGACATTCCCGTCCTGGCCCAACTCCTGCTCAGCGCCATCACTGAGGCGGGCATGGTCGTCGCGAGCGCCCCCGACCCCGTCACGGCCGGCGAGCACGCGCTGCGCGCGCTGATGGCGATCGTGTCCGGCGTCGTGCGCGGTGACCGGGTGAGCACGCCCGCCGACACCCTCGGCGCGGCACAGCCGATCCGGTAACCGCTGCGGCGGCCGCCGGAACACGCTGCCCCTCCATTTATTTCGACCGCTGTTCCGGCAGAACGCGTTCCGCGGCGGGAAGGATCCACTGTGTTTTTCGACGGCGCGGGTGGCCGCATGAACTATCGAATCTGGCGTGTCGACGACGATGTCACGGCGGTGCTGGTCTTCCTGCACGGCATCGGGCAGTGCAGCGCCGACTACCACCGATACGGCCGGGCGATGAATCGGCACGGCATCGAGGTCTGGGGGCTCGACCATCCCGGGCACGGGCTCAGCGAGGGCGAACCCGATACGCTGCCGCCGATTCCGCATCTGGTCGCCAATGCCGAGATCCTGCTGAGTATGGCCCGCGCCGCCCGACCGACCGCGCCGTTGGTCCTGGCGGGCCATTCGCTCGGCGCGGGCGTCGCACTGCTCGCCATGCACGCGAATGGTCCAGGCGCACAGGAGGTGTGCGCGCTCGCCCTCACCGGCACCCCGTCGCGCGAGGTGATCATGGAGCTGCCCGGCCCGCCGGTGCCCGCCCTGCTGGTCCACGGCGCCGATGACCGGATCGCCGCCATAGAGCCGGTGCGCCGGTGGGCATCCCACTCCCCCGCCATCGAATTCCGGGAGTTCGGCGACGCGGGACACGACCTGCTACACGAGCCGGTACGGCACGAAGTACATTCCCTGATAATCGAATTCGTCCGGCGAACCCGGCCGGGCCGCACCTTCGGAACAGTTCCGCCGGTGCGGCTGCGAGCCCTCGGGCATCACCCGCCGGCGCTCGAACGGCCGATATCGGCGCCGATCCCGTGAGTTTCCAACCGCGCGGCCAGCGCGCTCCAGGATTCGGCGTTGGCGCGCGCCAGCTTCGCGAGCGTCGCCCGGCAGTGGTCGGGTGCGTCGGTCGTCATCTTCGTCCACTGGTCGAGATCGATGGCCGAATGCGCCAGACTCCGCAGCAGCACGCGCCCGCGCTCGTTGAACTTCAGCGCGGGATCGCTGCGGAGACTGCGCAGCAGCGTCTGCTGGATGGGCACGGCGAGCGCCTCATCCGCCGGAGGCGTCGGCACCGGATTCCGAGACGCACTGGGCGACGGTCGATTTCGCACCGCCTGCGGTACCGGATGCTCGGACCGCTTCAGGCGTTCGCGGACATCGCGCACGGTTCCCGGCGACACCCCGGCGTGCTTGGACACCTCCCGCAGCGAGGCGCGCGGATTCTCCCGCAGGATCCGGGCCGCGGCGAGCCGGCCCGCCGAAGTATCGGTCGGCCGCAGCCGGCCGTCCTTGCCCCACCGCATGTGCGACTGAGCGTTTTCCCCACTTGCACGCCGCCGCTGCGCGCTGACCGTCTTGTGCGACAGCCCGGAGGTGGCGGCGATCGAGCGATCGGACCATTCGGGATGGGTCAGCAGCAGCCGCTCGGCGGCCGTCTTGCGCTCGGCCAGCGACAGCGGAATACCGTGCCGGACATTGGCATACACGGCCAGGGCGAAGGCGTCGGCGGCACTGCCGTCGAAGAAGTGCACGGGAATGGTGGTCCGGCCCACCGCGATCGCCGCCCGCAGGCGCAGGTTGCCGTCGATCACCGTCCGGGTCGGCCGGTGAACGATGATGGGCGGCAACGGATTATCGGTTCCGGCCAGCATGAGGACGTATTCCGCGCAGTGCTCGCCATCCGTGCGCGGCGACGCGCCCGGCACAATCGATCGCACCGGCACCGACTCGACAGCGCCGGATGCTATGTCGCTCAGCCATTCTCGTGGCGGAAAAGTATTCACGGCCGAACCTCGGCGATCATGCAGGCTGCCACGGTTCCCTCTCGAAGACACCCCCCTTCGACTATGCCAGAGCATAGCAATGATGCTGTGACATACGAACCCCGCGCGAAGCGGTAGCATGAGCAGCGCATCGCAGCAGGACCCGTCGGTGAGGAGCGATATGGGCGACGCCGCCTTCTCCGACCGGCTCGAATATCTCTTCCGAACCATGCCGAACCCCAAGGGCCGTCGATACACCGCGGAGGAGATCGCCCGGCGCTCCACCGAATGCGGCTATCCGATATCGGCTGTCTATGTGTCGCAGCTGCGTTCGGGCCTCAAGCGGAATCCGTCGCTCAAACACGCGACCGGGCTGGCCGCGGCCTTCGGTGTCGACATCCGATTCTTCACCCACGACGAGGTCTGGCGGCGCGGTCAGGAGGAGATCGAATACCTGCGGCTGCGCAACGCGCCCGGACTCGAAGCCGTGGCATTCCGTGCCATGGATCTGTCTCAGCAGTCCCTGGCCTCGCTGATCGACTACCTGAAATTCCTGCGCGTCCAGGAGGGACTTCCCGCCGACCTGCCCGATCTCCCGGAACCGTAGTCAGCAGGCGGCGCTGTACGCCCGAAGCCCCCCTGCGCCCATCCGGAGGCGGAAGTTCCGCGCTGCCGCCAGCTCGTAGGCGACGAAGGTGACGCGGTCCTCGAGGGCTCCGGCCAGCGCGGCGTCGTCGAGCCGGTACTCCACGGCCAGCGCGGGTTCCGCATGCTGCAGCAGCCGCAGCGCGTCGCTGATCTCGACCAGCATGTCGACGACCCGGAACTCGGCGCGGCGGCCGCGCTTCACCTCCAGGCGCACCTGCGGGTACCGTGTGGTGAGCCAATCATGCAGGGGCGCAAGCTCTTCGAGGTAGCGACGCGCCAGACGCGCACCTCGCACGGTCCCCAGCAGCACCGGGCCGATCGTCCCGCCCACCAGCAGGACGTACACCGCGCCCTGCAGCGAGTAGGTGACCTGCTGCGCCCACACCGGCGGCAGATCGGGCCAGCACACCACCACGACCACCACCCAGATCTCGTAGACGGTGAACATGACGGCCGAACCCAGCAGCAGGCCGAAAAGACCTCGGCGTGAACGGCGTTCCCGCGCCGTCGCCCGCGCGGCCGCGGCCGCCACCACCGCGACCACGGGAATCGCCACCACCGCCTGAACAATCCAGTACAGCTGAATCCGCGGCGAGTCCTCGAATCCCCGGGAGAACCCGAGACCGTGCGGCTGCTGCTCCGATGTCGCGAACAGGTAGATCAGCACGGCCAGCACCGACCCGTAGCACACCCACACCGCCGGC
Organism: Nocardia acididurans; assembly: GCF_016741815.1. GTDB lineage: Bacteria > Actinomycetota > Actinomycetes > Mycobacteriales > Mycobacteriaceae > Nocardia > Nocardia acididurans. The sequence goes on along the minus strand of NZ_JAERRJ010000013.1, from coordinate 134,290 downwards.
CGCCAGCGCTGTCCGGGCATACCCGGCACCAGACTGCGCCAGTACAGCGTCGTCACCATGATCGCCGAGAGTGCGCACAGATGGCCCGCCAGATAGGCGGCATTGGGCGCGAGGGGCGCGAGCACCGCATCCGACACCGGAGTCGGCAGCAGGAAGCTCGCCGCGAGCAAAGCCAGAATGGCGACCGGCGTCCACCGTCCGCGCGCACCCTGCACCAGGCGCTGCCGGACGAGCGCGAGCGCGCCCGCGAGAATCAGCAGCGCCGCGACCGAACTGACCGCCACCATCGGATCAGCCGATCCGGGTGCGCGGAAAGCCGAGCGCCGCACGCAGTTCCGCGGCCTCACTGGTCTCGATATCACTCCAGAGCAGCGCGCGCAGCGTCCGCCGCGCGAACGCCTCGGCCTCGCGCTCACTGTCGGAGTAGTACGCGGACCGGTAGCGGACCCGGGAGAAATGCGCGACCACCGAGGGATCCAGCACCGAGCACATCGCCTCATCGGCGGCGAGCTGATCGTCGACGCTGCTGTGCCCGAGCAGAATATGACCGGCCTCGTGCAGCACGGTATTGATGCGCGCGATCTCCGGCAGCCCGGCATGGTATTCGATGATGTCGCCCGCCCCGGCCCGCAGCCAGCGCCCCGCCACGCCCGGCGGCAGCATGGCACTGGCCTCGATACGCACCGGAATCCCGCTGGCAGCGGACAGAATTCGGCCGACCTCGGGCAGGTCGAACGGGTGCAGCCGGGTCAGCTCCCGTTGCACCGCCCGCACCGTCCGGCGCGAAACACGAACCGACGGTCGCGGCGCATCCCCCGCACCGGCATCGCGAGCTCGCCGACGACAGCGAATGGCGACCTCCCTCGATATCCTTTCCGGGACGGTAGCATTCACCGCTCCGCCCGGTAGCCGACTCCGCCCGGAAAGCCCGGCCGCACCCCGCCGCGAGGCCCGCGTTTAATCGTTTTACCGCCCCACCACCCCGCTGCTACCGTGAACACAACACCCCAGCAGGACAGGAAAGGCGGCACCGTGATCAAGCTCAACCAGCTCCTGGGCACCCTCGACCGTGCCCGCTTCCGACTCGTCCGCGTACGCCTGCGGAGCACCCCCTGAGAGATCCGGTTCGTCCGTCGATCTCCGGAAAAGGGGCCGCTCCAAGGCATTACGCCAGGAGCGGCCCCTTTTCCGTCTCCCCCGCACTCCCTCGTAGCCCAATCGGCAGAGGCACCGGCGTCAGGTACCGGACGGTGTGAGTTCGAATCTCACCGAGGGAACCCACTTTTCACAGCCCCGCGCACCTCAGCGCAGAGCAGATGTCAACGGCGACATCCGCGCGGGGCCGAGTGCCCGTAGCTCAGCCGGACAGAGCGCCTGCCTACGAAGCAGGAGGCCGGAGGTTCGAATCCTCCCGGGCACACCACCATTCGACCTCCTGAACCACCGCAACCCGATGAGTGATCGCCCACTCAGGTAGCGGTTCGCAACGTTCGAGCCAGTCGAGCGGTAGGCCATCGGAGGTTGCGCGAGCACCGAGGATCCCGCCGATGATCGCACAGGTGGTATCGATATCACCGCCGGCCGCAACAGCTGTCCAGCATGCGTCGGCGAAATCATGCCCGTGGTGAGCGACAACCCAAAGGCCGAACGGCACAGTATCGACCGCGGAGGTGTCATGCCCGACGCCCAATTCCCCAGCGGCAGTTCCAGAATCGTCGATCCCCGCCGCCTGCCTGAGCTTGTCTCGAACAGCCCCCTCGGACATCCGATCGGCTACCCTCTCGAGGAACTCCGCCCCACACAGCTGCGGTTCCGTCGCAGACAACGCGGCGGCAATCGCCACCGCAACCGCCCCGGCCACCCCCTCTGGGTGCGCATGGGTGACCTCCGCCGAAGCCGCGGCCTCACTGATTCACTCAGCACTGCGAAAATCGAACACGCCATCTGCGTATCGTCGGTCCACAACCAAGGCCCGGGGCAGCACCCTCCGCTCCCGAAGCGCGCCATAGTTGATCGGATCATCGAAACACGACCCGAACGCGTCCCCCACCGCCAGACCCCGCAGCGACCTCAGCGCCAACGACCGCCCGCCAAACCTCATCCGACCAGTCTGGCAGCAACCACAATCCGCACCGCAGAATCAATCCTCCCGCAACATGATCAGCACCACGGCGCTCGCGGCCGTCGTCAGATCGGCTCGGCCCGTTGACCTTCGACCCGCCCGCGCTGGCCAGTTGGGTCAGCGCGCCGCGCGGCAGAACCGGATGCTCTACTGCGGTGGTTGCCAGCCTTGCCAGCGAGGCAACCACCAGCAGTCTCCACGATCCAGCGCGGCCGCCAAACGCTCAGCCTCGCCCCACACCTCCGCGGCTTCCTCTGAGGTAAGGCGTCCGCCGGCGACCTGCCCGGCGACATCGTCGCGGTCTTTCCACCGCCAGCGACCGTCTTCGATGACGATGTCGAGACCGTGATCAACCGTGTCGAAACAAGCTTCGCCGCGCTTGTAGGGCTCTTCGAAGTTGATGTACCAACGATCGAAGCTCTCGTCGACGAAGAACGCCCACACCGAGTACCTGATGCCTGGCCGATGCAGCTGCAACACGCTGCTGCCGACCCACCTCTCATGATCCGACCATGGATGTGGGCCGAACGGATGCGGTGGAAACTCAAGAGGGGTACCGCTTTTCAACCACACCGCGAGGACGTCGTCATCGGCGACCACCTCGACCGGCATCGACATCCACACCTGACCGTGCAGCACCTCGCGCTTTCGGACAGTGGATCCGATGACAAACCTCTCCATACCGGACACAGTAGGTCCCCGTAAGGCGGTCATCGCCGCGGTGCGTTCGGCAACCGGACAATTCTGGCGGGCCGGATGAGGTGTCCAGCCGGAAGACGAGGCGCATTGCGATCCCGGGCCGCCACGAGAAGAAGAGGCTCATCGAAGAGCTGTTCGGTGTCACTGTTGATCATGCGGACCCACACGACGCCCGCCACATCTCCCGGCCACTAGACCACGGCAATCGATCTGACTCCGCAATTGCGGTGTCCGGAATTGTCCCAGTAGGGTGTCGACGTCAGTACGGCGGTTTCAGGGGGCTGCGGGGCGATCCCGCAGCGCGCGTACGGAATTGCGGTGAGCATTGCTGTTCTGGGATGCCGGGCGTCCGTGTCGGCACCGCCGCCGCTGGCACTGCGGGACAGATGAAGGTTGGGGAATGCCATGAGTTTTCGACCCCACGGTGGTCCGATAGGACCCGATGGGGCCACCTCCGGGCCGCAGTATGCGACCAGGCACACGCCGGTCGTGGTGACCGAGACACCAGCCGCAACCGGTCGTGTCGGTCGCACGGAGATCCTGCTGGGCGTCGCCGTGGCGGCGACGCTTGTCGCATCGGTGTTGATGTGGTTCGGCGACCGCGCTGACTGCAATGGTGTGATCTGTTTCCCTGCGCGTTTCACCGGGGCGCCGTTGCATGGTCTCCGTCCGCTGGCGCCACTGGTTCCGTTGGTGTTCAGTGCGGTCGCGGGGTCCATCGGTGTGGTGAGGTTGCGCGGTGCATGGGGACGTCGTCCGGAGCGCGCTGTGGTCGGATTCCTTTCTGCGGGGATCCTTTTCGGCACGCTGGCGACGATGCTCGCCACGGTCGTGACCGGTAACCACTTCGAACCTGGGGGCTTCTACGGGTCTGGTTTCTGGGTGCTCCTGGTGGGTGCGGGGGCAGCGCTGGCGGCGGTATTCACCTGCGCGGCCGGCGCGGGGCCCGCGCCGGTGCCCGGCCCGCACGGCGCCCCGGTCCTTCTCTACCTCGCAGACTCAACGCGTGCGGGACACGCCCGTGTCGCGGGAGTGTTGTCGCTGGTGGCCGGCTTCCTTGTCCTGGCAAGCCAATTCCTGCCCTTCCAAATCTTGACCGCGTTGGACGAACGACTGCCCTTGTACCTGGTCGATTTGGCCGACGACGGGCGGTTCCTGCCACAGGCGAGCGGGCTGGTCGTGGCACTCGGCGGGGTGGGCTCGGTACTGACCGGTGTTGCGCTGATCGCGGGTATGGGTGCCAGGCGGCGTTGGATCGGCTGGAGTGCGGTGTTCGTCACCGGTGGGTGTGCCGCGGCAGCGTGGAGCATCATCGGCCTCGGCGTCGAATTCCTCTGGGAATACAGCGTTATCGCCGATCTCGGCCCGGGGTGCTGGACTCTTTTGGCGTCGGCGATCCTGTCGATACCTGCCTTGTTGGCCGCCGTCCTGGCGTGCCGCGAGTCCACACCGGATGAGGCAGCGACACACCACTACGGACGCCAACCTGGTGCGACTGCTCGGTCGCGGTCGGATGTCGCCACGGCGGCCGGGAGCTTCGGTCTGATCATTGGCGCGATCATTCTCGGCATCGGAACCGTCGGCCTGGTCGCGTCCGTCCTGTGGACGGTCGACTCGGCACCCGGCGAGAATCGAACCTTCGGTGGCATTCTCGCGGGCGCATTCTGCTTGCTCGCCTTTTTCTACGGGGTGGCGATGGTGCGGACTGCGCTTCGCCTTCTGCGCGGCGAACCCGGTGCTGCCGATAGCCTGGCTGGGCGCTACATCCTCATTCTGATCGTCTTCGGCGGCGCCCTGATCCGCGCAATCCTCGACTCCGAAAGCAGTACCCCGACCCTGATCGGCGGATTCGGCACCGTCGTCGCCCTCGCTACTGCCGGAATCCTGCTGTGCCGCACAGCCCGGCCCACCTCGAACCAACCATGACGAAGCCGGGTTCTCCCCATCCGACGAGCGCACTGTACAGACGTCGCGAATCGTGCTCTCGGCAGTACCTCCCTGCGTTACCCGGATACGCTAGCCGATGGTTAGGACATGATCGTTATCTCAGCTCAGGAGGTTGATCATGGGATCAGGCCCGCTCAGAGAAGCCGTCGTCAGCGAGCTGCGTACACGGGCCCAGCGAGGAGACACTCCGGCTGAGATAGCGACCTGGTTGATCCAGGAGCTCGGGAGCCCGACGTCTTTCCAGATCATCATTTACTGGCGCGAGGCGTTCGATACACCCATACCGGTTCTCAAGAACGCCTATAACTGGGTGGGACTCGGGGACGGCGGCACGCTGTCCGATGACGCGCTGAACCAAATGCTGAGCCCACTTGTTGTCCGCCCCCACGACACGGAATGGGTTCAATACCCGGATGGTTCCTGGCGCTCCCGATAGCGCCAGCCTCGAACCGGTCGCGTCAAGCGCACCAACACACTCGCGCTCATCGGCAGATCAGTGCATTCGTTCCGGCCGAGATTGCCTCGGCACGTTGATCTTCGGACCTGCCGCATGGCCGTTTCGAACCGCGCGGGAGTTTCGGATTAACGGTGGATCCGACCTCGGTGTGGGTTAGTTCCCGGTCGGGTGGATCCGGCCTTCGAAGGTGATGGCGAACGCGTTGAGGGCCGGTTTCCACCGCATCGCCCATCGTGCCCGCCCTTGCCCGGTCGGGTCCAGGGAACGGGTCACCAGATACAGGCATTTCAGGGCCGACTGCTCGGATGGGAAGTGCCCGCGGGCGCGGATCGCGCGCCGGTAGCGGGTGTTCAACGACTCGATCGCGTTGGTGGAGCAGATGATTCGCCGGATCTCCACGTCGTAGTCCAGGAACGGCACGAACTCGGGCCAGGCGTTGTTCCAGAGCTTCACGATCGCCGGATAGCGGCCGCCCCACTTCGCGGTGAACTCGCCGAACCGTTCACGAGCCGCGGCTTCGGTCGCCGCGGTGTAGACGGGTTTGAGGTCGCGGCTCATCTCGGCCCAGTGCTGGCGGCCCGCGTAGCGGAAACTGTTGCGCAGCAAGTGGATCACGCAGGTTTGCACGATCGTTTGCGCCCAGACCGTGTTGATCGCCTCCGGCAAGCCTTTGAGTCCGTCGCAGATGGCGATACAGACATCGGCGACGCCGCGGTTCTTGAGTTCGGTCAGCACCTGCAGCCAGAATTTGGCGCCTTCACCGCCGTCGCCGGCCCAGAGCCCGAGGATGTCGCGTTCGCCGGCGGTGGTGACGCCGATGACCACATAGATCGGGCGGTTGGCCACCTGACCATCCCGGATCTTGACGTGGATGGCATCGATGAACAGGACCGGATAGACGCGATCGAGGGGCCGGTTGCACCAATCCACCATCTCCGCGACCACCTTCTCGGTGATCGTCGAGATCGTGTCCTTCGACACCGAAGTGCCATAGATCTCGGCGAAGTGCGCCGAAATCTCCCCAGTGGTCAAGCCTTTCGCGGTCAACGACAACACGATCTCGTCGACTCCCGACAGGCGTCGCTGCCGCTTCTTGACGATCTTGGGTTCGAACGAGGAACTCGTATCGCGCGGGACATCGATCTCTACCGGACCGATCTCGGTGACCACGGTCTTGGAGCGAGTTCCGTTGCGGGAGTTGCCCGTTCCGCGACCGGCCGGGTCGTGTTTCTCATAGCCGACGTGCTCGGTCATCTCCGCTTCCAGAGCGGTTTCGAGCACGGTCTTGGTCAGCTGGCCCAGCAGCCCACCGGGCCCGACCAGATCGATGCCTTGTTCCTTGGCCTGAGCGAGCAGTTGCTGAGCCAATTTCTTGGTGTCCACCGCGTCGTTGGTCACGACGGTCAGTGTCTCCGACATTCGTCGGTCCTTCCTGCCGAACCATCAGGTTCGGCCGATCGGACCGAGATCAAGATCCGCCGTTATCCCGACACTCCTTTGTTACGGTGCCCGGTTGAATGAGCAGTACCTACGCAAGCGAGTGTTGGCCAATCCGATGCGAGCATCGGACGGCTCTGGTGGAGGTAACGAGCTGTTCTGGGATCGTGTCGGCGGCGATCCGAAGCGGCAGTACCGGCCGGTGGAAGGCGGTGCGTCCTTGGAACTTTCGATCGGAGACTTCCCGGTGGAGGCCGCCTACACACTACTGGTGGACGGTATCCCTGCTGGTGAGTTCGACTCCTGGCCTGAGACGTGGACTCGACGTGATGTCGATCCGGGCGATGAAGTGGCGTGGACCATGCGCGCCGATGTCGACGGCGCAGTTCGCACTGCAATCTTGGCGGCTGCGTTCGATTGGACCTGGCGACGAACGGATCCTGTCCGCCTTTGTGAGAAGGCAGGATGGAGCGTTTCCGAGATGGGTGAAAGGGGAGCCGCGCTGGTAACCGATCTCGAGATTGCCGCACCGGAGGCAGAGGCGTACTTCGATGCGGTGACACTGGCTGATCTAGGAGTGTACGACCAGGAGCTCGTGGAGATCGTGGTGTTCATCGCGCAGAGCGAGGGGGTCAGTGAAACTGAGCGTGCCGCGACAGATGAGTGTCTTTCAAAATCGAATCAGCGCTGTTCGCCAGACTTGGGGAGGGGACTCGTCGACATTCCAACGGCGAATCAGATGACTAAGTTAGTTAGAGACTGGTGTCGGGATCGGATCCCGGCCAGTTCAGTGTGTTCGGCCAGCTAAGTTGGCCACGGCGGTTTGATCTTCTGCCGCGTCGCACTGGCCGGTTCGGTCCGCTCGGGAAGCGGCAGGAGAGTGCGTTCGGTGTCTCGGCCTTCACGTGCTGCGGTGTGGACCATCGGTGGTGGCCTGGATCCACGACGCCGGCGAATGTCCGGACTCGATCGTCACAGGCGAATTCGATTTCCGCCCAGGTACATCCGACTTCGTAATCGGTCCAAGTGGCTTGTCGGACCCGCCAGCCCGCCGCGGCGAAGAGTCGCGCGAGGGATTCCGGCCGCGGGGCTGTCTGCACACTGCCGTACACGTTGTTGGGCGAGGCCGCCGTGGCGTCGTTCAGGGATGGGCCTTCGGTGCCACCTGAATTGATATCCACGCCGGACAGTATGCAATGAACAGCCCGGACAATCGGGGATCGGTGTCGAGATAGCCGAGGGCCGAGGCCAGCGCATGGAGATCGTGGTCGTGAGCTGCGGGAATCGTTGCGGGCTGCGGCGATCGGCTGCCGACGGATGGCCCCGACCGGACTCGTGGTGGCAGTCGGGGCGCGCTGGTCAGTTGATGCCCTCGATGATGCGGAAGTCGCGCTCGACGTCGTTGGGGAGGGACAGCAGGGCCTTTTGGTACGCCTCGCTTTCGTAGGCTGCGACGGCCTGTTCGAAGCTGTCGAACTCGATCAGGATGACGCGTTGCGGGATTCCGGCCTCGTGGGCGACGACTCGACTGTCGATGTGTGAGAGAAGGCGCCCGCCTGCGGCCTGGACGGCCGGACCGGCCAGGGTGTTGTAGGTGGTCAGACTCTCGGGGTCGGGAAGGTCGGGGTAGGCGCTGACCCAGTAACCCTTAGGCATGGAAGCCTCCTGCTGTCGGTTGGATTGCCATATCCGCAGGTTAGGGCTTGATGGGTGGTCGGGGGAAAGAGCGGTTCGGGATAGACTCAGAACGGATCGTTATCAATTGGTGGGGAGGGCGTGTGGCGCCGGATACGGTGAGCCTGCGGTACTTTCTGGTGCTGGCGCAGGAGTTGAACTTCACTCGCGCGGCCGCGCGGATCGGGATCGCGCAGCCCGCGCTCAGTGCCCGGATGCGCCGATTGGAGGCGGAACTCGGTGCGGCTCTGCTGGTTCGCAGCACGCGTAGCGTCGTATTGACCGCGGCCGGTGCGGCTTTGGCGGAGTCCGCGCCGCCCGCGCTGGCGGCGCTGGACCGGGCGTGGGACAGTGCCCGGAGCGCGGCGGCCGGTGAAGTGGGCACGGTGCGTATCGGATACAGCCTCAGCGCCGGGGCCGAGACGGCACCGGCACTGGTGGACAGGCTGATTCGCGGCAGCTCGGGGCTCGAGGTCAGTGCGGTCCCGATGGCGACACCGGAGATCTCCCCCGCGGTGGCCGACGGGCGACTCGATGCGGGGATCACCCGCGGTGCACAGCCGGGCCGGGGCGTGCGCCGGTTCCTGCTGCGGCGTGCGCGCGTCGGAGTCCAACTGGCACAGCATCATCCGCTGGCCGAACACTCGGAGATCGAGATCGCCGACGCGGCCGCGTATCCGCTGCGGCTGCCGGATCGTGCGGCCAATCCCGTCATCTACGATCAGTTGTCCGGACTGTTCCGAGACGCCGTTCCGAGCCCCCGATTCCGCACGCCCACAGTCTCTTTCGACCTGTCTCAGTACGACTTGCGCGACGGGCTCACCCTCGCCCCGGCCAGTGAAGCCGCGGTCGCGTCACTGTCGGCCGGTCTCACCTGGCGACCGCTGCGCGGTGCGCCAGGCATGACGCTGCACCTGGTCCTCCCCCGCGAGCAGTCGCCACTGCACCGCCGCATCCGTGCCGTCGCCAAAACCCTTGCGGATGAACTGCACTGGCTGCCGGACTGACACGCGAGAGCTCGAGCGAGACGGGCCTAGGTGGATGCGGGGCGAGGTCAGTGGCGGTACATAGCCTCGATGGCGTCGGCGAAGCGGGTGGACACCACGTGGCGTTTGACTTTCAGGGTGGCGGTCAGCTCGCCGGATTCTTCGGTGAGGTCGCGGTCGAGGATCGCGAACTTCTTGATGGACTCGGCGTGGGAGACGGTGGTGTTGGCGTCGTCGATGGCCTGTTGGACGGCGGCGCGGAGGGTGGGGTCGGTGTGTAGGTCGGCGATGGATGTGGTAGCGGGGTGGGCGTTTTCAGCCCTCCAGGAGTCGAAGGCTTCCGGGTCGATGGTGATGAGGGCGGTGATGTAGGGGCGGGCGTCGCCCACCACGATGGCCTGGGAGATCAACGGGTGGGAGCGGATCAGGTCTTCGAGGGGGCCCGGGGAGACGTTTTTGCCGCCCGCGGTGACGAGGAGATCCTTCTTGCGGCCGGTGATGGAGAGGAAGCCGTCGGAGTCGAGTTCGCCGATATCGCCGGTGCGGAGCCAGCCGTCGGACAGGGCGGTGGCGGTGGCATCGTCGTTGTGCCAGTAGCCGGTGAAGACGACCCCGCCGGAAAGTTCGATCTCACCGTCCTCGGCTATGCGGACCGCGTTGCCGCCCAAGGGTTTTCCTACGGTGCCGATCTTGATCGCGCCGGGGACGTTGACGCAGTGGGCGGCGGTGGACTCGGTGAGGCCGTAGCCCTCGTAGATGGGAACGCCGACGCCACGGAAGAAGTGGCCGAGGCGCGGGGCCAGAGCGCCGCCGCCGGAGATGGCGAATTCGCAGTGGCCGCCGAGCGCGGCGCGGAGCGGCGCGTAGACGAGGCGGTCGCAGAGAGCGTACTGGGCGCGCAGGAGCAGGCTGGGGCGGCGCGCGAATCCGCCTGTGTGGCCGAGGTTTTCGCTCCAGCGGATGGCGGTCTGCTCGGCGAAGCGGAAGATCGCGCCCTTGAGGTTGCCGCCCTCGCGGGCCTTCTTGTCGGCGCCGTCGCGAACCTTCTCGAACACTCGGGGGACGCCGAGGATGGTGTGCGGCGCGAAGCGGGCGAATTGGCCGGTGATGGTTTTGAAGTCCGACCAGTGGGCCTGGGTCATACCGCCTTCGAGAGCGGCCAGGGACACCGCGCGGGCCAGGACGTGGGCGAGCGGCAGGAAGGTGAGCATGCGCTGTCCGGGGCGGGCCACGTCGCCGATGGTGGCGTTCAGGATGCCGCGGACCTCGGAGAGGAAGTTGCGGTGGGTGAGCATGCAGCCCTTGGGGCGGCCGGTGGTGCCGGAGGTGTAGACCAGGGAGGCGAGGTCGTCGGCGCGCAGGGCGTCGAGACGGTCGCGCAGGTCCGCATCGGGGGTGCTAGCACCGTCGGCGATCAGCAGGGCCTCGGCGCCGTCGTCGATGACCAGCAGCCGGCGCAGCGTGTCCGGCACGCCGACGAGCATGTCCTTCTGCCGGACCTTCTCCACGATGGCCAGCGCGGCGCCGGAGTCCTCGAGGATCCAGCGCACCTGGTCGGCGGAGGACGAATCGTAGACGGGGACGGTGACCGCGCCCGCCGCCCAGATCGCGAAATCGAGCAGCGTCCATTCGAAGCGGGTCGCCGACATCAGCACAACGCGGTCGCCGCGCTGAATCCCGTTGGCGATCAAGCCTTTCGCGACCTCGGAGACCAGGCGGGCGAACTCCGCCGCGGTGACGTCGACCCAGTCGTCGCCGACGGGGCGGGAGAACAGCACGCGCCGCGGCGCCTGCTCGGCCTGGCCGAACACCGATCCGACGATGGTGTCCTCGTCGGCGATGGTGAATGTGGGCGCGGCGGTGTATTCACGCATGCTCGTCTCCAGTCGTCTGATCAGGGTTGCGGAATCGTCGTAGCGTGCAAGCGAATTCGTTGATCTCCCGGGCGGTCCAGCCGGCCATGCGCTCGCCGAGCGCGGCGAGATCCCGGTCGGCCGCCGCCGCGAGCGCCCGGCGGCCCGCATCGGTCAATGTCAGCGGATACCCGGCGCGCAGACTCCCCGCACCGGATGCCACCCACCCCGCGTCCACGCATCCGCGCAGCTGCCGCGACACCGTCGACCGATGCACACCGAACGCCTCGGCGATCTCGGTGGCCCGGCAGCCCGGATTCCGGTCGATGAACGACAGCGTCGACTGCTGCGTGAACGAGGGCAGCCCCTCGACGCCGGGCCGCCCGGCAATGATCTCGCGAACGATCTGCGTGAGCTCGTCGTGGACCGCGGCGACCTCGGGAGCCGACCGACCGGATGGGTGTTGCATAGCGCAACTATAACCCTGTACCGACCGAACGGTTCCTTCCGGGCGCGCCGCGTTTCGGCGCGATGGCGTCCACCGACCAGCCGAGCTGCCATTCCCCTCGGACGACATGCCTCGCGCGGCCGGTGAACCACCTGTTTCTTCCGTCGCCTGGATCACGCGCGATATCTGCAGCAGCGGTTCGGGCGGATCGTCCGCAGGCCCGCGCAACGGCGCAATCGTCACGCAGATGTGTTGTCCTTCGTGGCATCCGTTCACCGGGGAGTGATTCGGACAGTGCATGCTGTGTAGCCGTGGTGGCTGATATCGCGCAGCGCGGGCCCGCGCTGACGCTGGAGAATCGTCTTCCCCTGGTGCCTGGGCCCGCACCTGTTCGCGGCAGCTCCTATGCCGTGCTGCTACGGCAGGTGCGGGAGGCGGGGCTGCTGCATCGGCGGGTGCGGTACTACGGGTGGAAGACCGCTGCCACCGGCGGGGTGTATGTGGCTGCGTGGGTGGCGTTTTCGGCTCTCGGGGACTCGTGGTGGTCGCTGGGGTGCGCGGTGGTGCTGGCGGCGGTGTTCTCGCAGTTCGCGTTTCTCGGGCACGATGCGGGGCATCGGCAGATCTTCCGGACCCGGCGGGCCAACTACCTGTACGGCCTGATCGCGGGGAATCTCGCGATCGGGCTGAGCATCGGGTGGTGGACCAGCAATCACAATCGGCATCATGCCCATCCCAATACCGAGGGCGCGGATCCGGATGTGTCGGGGATCCTCGCGCATTCGGGGGCGCGGGCGCTGGCCGGAAAAGGGTGGCGGCGGTTCATATTCCGGTATCAGGCGTGGCTGTTCTTCCCGATGCTGCTGCTCGAGGCGGGCAGCCTGCACTACTCGAGTGTGCGGGCGGTGCTGCGCTGGCCGATCCGGCATCGCGTGCTGGAGGGGATGATGCTGCTGGCACATACCGTCGGCTATCTGTCGCTGGTGTTCCTGGTGTTGCCTCCGGGTAAGGCGCTGGTGTTCATCGCGGTGCAGCAGGGGTTGTTCGGGTTCTACATGGGATGCACCTTCGCGCCCAATCACAAAGGGATGGAAGTTCTCTCGGCGGACGATCAGGTCGACTTCCTGCGGCGTCAGGTGCTCACCTCACGCAATGTGCGCGGAAACTGGTTGAACGACTTGGTGTTCGGCGGATTGAACTATCAGATAGAGCATCATCTGTTTCCGACCATGCCGCGGGCGAACCTGCACCGAGCACAACCGATCGTCGTGGACTTCTGCGCCGGGCTCGGGGTGCCGTACGTGCAGACCGGGGTGCTGGACTCCTATCGGCACGCGCTGCGCCACCTCGACTCCGTCGGCAGGCACGCGGCGAAATAGCGGGCGGCTCAAGGGGTCACGGGGCAGAACGGTTCACAGGCCGTCGGTGCGGTGGGCACCGGCGGCGGTGCGTCGTCGAAATGCGCCGCGCTGACCATGATCATGACGGCGGCGGCCGCGCCGAGGATGGTGAGCAGGGCGATCATGACCACCGCCCAGTTGAGGCGCGGGAAGGTGAAGGTTTCGGTGCCGTCGTCGAGCACCAGGAACACCACCGCGGCACTGACTCCGGGCGATCGGGAGAGCTGATTCAGGACGGTGCCGAGCCACCACCGCCCGGACTTCGGAAACACGGGCCTGATCCCACCACTCACTGACATAACCAAGATCTGACAGGACTACGCTACGCCTCACCTGCGGTGATAGCGAAAACCTATTCGCATCGACTCGGCTACGAATCAGCGCGCACGGCGCGAATTCCGGACAGCGCATTGCCAATTGACTCGCGGTTAATTTACTCTTCGGTCAATTCGAGAGGTGGAGGTCGCGCGGATGGCTACACGGTCGTGGTGGGGATGGGGAACCGTCGAGGACGCGGTGACCGGAGCCGAACGCGCGGCACTGACGAAACGGGTGGCGGCGCTGCTGCCCGACGCCGATCTGAGCGTGCACGAGGCCCCCGATCCCCGCGATCTGGCCGTACCGGAACCGCGCGTCCAACTGCCGGACTCACTGGCCCAGCTGGGATCTCACGATCTCGTCGACCGGCTCGCGCACGGGCACAGGCAGGCGTTCCGGGATGTGGTGCGAAATCTGCTGGGGCGCATCGATCATGTGCCCGATCTGGTGGTGCGGCCGCACGGAGAACAGGACGTGATCGACATCCTGGACTGGTGCGCGCGCACCGGAGTGGCCGCCGTCCCCTTCGGCGGCGGCACCTCCGTGGTCGGCGGCGTCGAACCACGCTGCGGCACCGAGTTCGCCGGCACCATCGCCCTGGACCTCGGGCGGATGAACACGGTGGCCGAGATCGATCGGGTCAGCCGGGCCGCACGGATCCAGGCGGGCATTCTCGGTCCGGCACTGGAGGATTCGCTGCGACCGCACGGGCTGACCCTGCGGCACTTCCCGCAGTCGTTCGAATTCTCCACGCTCGGCGGCTGGCTCGCGACCCGGGCCGGCGGGCACTACGCCACCGTGTACACCCACATCGACGACATGGTCGAATCCCTGCGGGTGGTCACGCCGGTCGGCGTCAGCGCGTCACGGCGGCTGCCCGCCTCGGGTGCGGGACCGTCGCCGGATCGGATGTTCCTCGGCTCGGAGGGCATTCTGGGCGTCATCACCGAGGCGTGGATGCGGGTGCAGGAGCGGCCGCGCTGGCGGGCGGGAGCCTCGGTCGTCTTCGACGACTACGGCAGGGCCGTCGACGCCACCCGCGTGATCGCACAGGCCGGGCTGTTCCCCGCCAACTGCCGGCTGCTGGATCCGGTGGAGGCCTTCCTCAACGCGGGCACCGCGACCCAGGGCGGCGTGCTGGTGCTCGGATTCGAATCCGCCGACCATCCGGTGGACGAATCCTTGCGGCGCGCCCTGGAAATCTGCCGCGACCACGGCGGCACCGCACCCGACGACGTGCGCGGCAGCGAGGCCACCGCGGAACGGGATCGCTCCGATACGGCGGGCACCTGGCGAAACTCGTTCCTGCGCATGCCGTATCAGCGCGATGCGCTGGCCGCGCAGTCGATGATCACCGAAACCTTCGAAACCGCCTGCACCTGGTCCGATTTCGACGCCCTGCGCGCCGCGGTGCAGGCGGCGGCGTCCGCGGCGTTCCAGGCGGCGGGCGTCACCGGACTGCTCACCTGCCGCTTCACCCACGTGTATCCGGACGGTCCCGCACCGTATTTCGGCATCTACGCCGCCGGACAGTGGGGCCGCACCGTGGAACAGTGGGACGAGATCAAAGCCGCCGTCTCGGAGGCCCTGCACACCCGCGGCGGCACCATCACCCACCATCACGCGGTCGGACGCGATCACCGGCCCTGGTACGACCGGCAGCGGCCCGAACCCTTCGCCGTCGCACTGCGGGCGGCGAAGTCGGCGCTCGATCCGGCGGGCATCCTCAATCCCGGCGTCCTCGTCGACCCCGAGAAACGATGAGCCGCGCGGGCAGCAAGGGCGTTCCGCGGGAACAACGCGAACAGCAGATCCTCGATATCGCCACCGACGAGTTCGGCACGCACGGCTACGCCCACGCGTCGATGAACCGGATCGCTTCCGCCGCAGACGTTTCCAAGCCGCTGATCTACACGTACTTCGGTTCCCGCGACGGCCTGCACGCGGCCTGCGTGCACCGGGCCGGGCGGGTGCTCACCGAGGCCGTCGCCGCCGCGCAAACCGCCTCCGGCGTACCGGATCGCGCGATCGCGACGCTGTCGGCCATCTTCCACGCGCTCGACGGACATACGCGCAGATGGACGCTCATCTACGACACCACCCTGCCCCGCGAGAGCGACGCGCACCTGACCGCACGGCGGTATCAGCAGGAACTCAATGCCATGGGATCCCAGGGTGTGGGTCAAATCCTCAGCGCGGCAGCCGATTCCGATCCGGATGATCATTCACTGCTGGTGGCGCTGTGGTTCGGCATCGTCTCCACCACCGTCGCCTGGTGGGGTGAGCATCCGCACCACTCCCCCGACGCCATGACCGAACGCTGCCTACGGGTGATCACCGCGATCCGGCAGTGAGCCGCGCGGGCGTTCGAAACCCAGCCAGTCCTCCAGCTCCGGCAGGTCGGTGCGCGGTACGCCGGTGAAGCGGGGTGGGCGCTTCTCCAGGAAGGAGGAAATGCCTTCGGCCAGATCGGAACTCTTGGCGGCGTGCGGGATGGTGCGGCGGTCCAGCGCGAAGGCGGCCTCCGGAGAGCCGTGCGCGGTCATGGCCACCAGGGCTCGCCGGATGACGGCAGCCGAAGTGGGCGCGATATGCACCGCCAGGTCGCGGGCGAGGGCGTAGGCGGCGGGCAACAGATCCTCGGGCGGGTGCACGCTGGTCACCAGCCCGGCGGCGAGAGCCTCGTCGGCATCGAAGACGCGGCCGGTGAGCATCCACTCCTTGGCCTTGGCCAAACCCACCAGCTGCGGCAGGAACCAGGTCGAACCGCCCTCCGGGAACAACCCGCGGCGCGCGAAGACGAAACCGAATCTGGCCCGCTCACTGACCAGCCGGAAATCCGCGGCGAGGGTCATGGAGATGCCGACACCGACGGCGGGGCCCTGGATCGCGACGATCACCGGCTTGTTCGCGTTCACCATCGGGCGGGCGACGCGGGTGGAGGGCTCGTCCCAATCCGGATCCTCGGTGTCGCCGATCGACGGCTCCGCGAAATCCATTCCGACACAGAAGTAGTCACCCGCCGCCGTGAGGAGCACGACCCGCACCTCGTCGTCCAGGTCGGCGGCGGTGATCGCCGCGCCCAGCTCATCGGCCATGGCCAGGGTGAAACCGTTGCGCGCGTGCGGCCGGTTCAAGGTGATGGTCGCGATGGACTCCGCCACCGCGTAGGTGATCGTCGAATAGGACCCTGTGCCCATCCCTGCCACTCCTCACTGCAAGACGCTCCAAGACAATGGAACCCGTAGTGTCTCAACATCTCACAGGCAGGGTCAATGGTGTCGCGCCGCGCTCATATCACCGCCGGTCCGGAGGAGAAGCCGATCACAGTCCCGTTGCGCCGTCGCGGAAGTCGCCGATAGTGGGTCGACAGTCGGTGACCCGGAAGGATGAGCGGATGGCAGGTCGGCATCGTGCGGTGAGCGAGCGGAGCAGGGCTCGGTGGGCGATTCCCGTGGCAGCGGCGCTGCCCGTGGGGGTGACGACCGGATTCGCGGCGACCGCGACCGTGCAGGCCGCGCCCGCGCCGGCGGTGCTGTCGGCGGGCGTCGTCCAGCGGGCCGACGCGGCCGTCCAGCCGATCGCCGCGACCCTGCCCGGCTTCGTTCCCGCTGCGGCCGTGTCGAATCCGGTGGTGGAGCCGTTCGAGACCGAGGAGCACATCGCGCCGGGGGCCGAGGTGCGCAATCTCGCGCCCGTCGCCTATGCCGCGCCGATCGCCACGCCGATCGAGAACGCCACCGTCATCGGATCGACCGCCGGGCAGATCATCGGCGGCGTCGGCGGCGCGGTCATCGGCGGCTCGCTGGGCAGCGCGCTCGGCACCGCCCTGGCCCTGCCGACCGCCGGGATCGCCCTGCCGATCGCGGTCGTCGGCGGCGCGGTGATCGGCGGCGTGATCGGCACCTACGTCGGCTACTACGGCGGCTCGCTGCTCGGATCGGCCGTGGGTCAGCAGGCCCCGCAGATCATTCCGAACATCCTGCCCTAGCCCGCGTCGCTAGGATCGAAGGGTGGCTGTGGCGCGACTCGGATCCATCACCCTCGACTGCGACGACATCGACACCCTGGCCGCGTTCTGGGCCGGCATGCTCGGCGGCACCCCCGTGCTCACGAACGAGAAGTTCATCATCGTGCAGCTGCCCGAGGGCTATCTCACCGCCCACCGGGTGCCGGGCTACCGCCCGCCCACCTGGCCGGAGGAGAACCCGCCCAAGCAGATCCACCTCGACCTCGCGGTAGACGACCTGGAGACCGCGCAGGCCGCCGCCATCGCGCTGGGGGCGAGTCCGGCTGCGCACCAGGCGAATCCGGAGGTGTGCCGGGTCCTGTTCGACCCGGCCGGACACCCCTTCTGCCTGAGCCTGCCCATCGGCCGCCTGGTCGCGGCGCGGCGCGGCGGCTGACCGGAGTCTGCTGCCGGACATGAGACAGCGTGGCGGCAGCACACATTCGTGACACCGGACGGAACTGTGTAACGCCCCAGATCGGGAGGGCCGGGCAACTGGTTCGAGTCACAGCCGCGGGCAAGAGATTTGGTGGCTTCACCCGGCCCGGAACTACGCGCGAGTTACCTCCCGGAGACTGTACGATGCGACCGCGCCTAGTGAAGGCCCGTACCAGACAGTTGTGGGCTGCGCGCGTGAATTGGACAAGGGGGCCACGGTGCAGCTGGTGGAAAGCGACTCGTTCGCCGGGTACACCATCCAGGGGGTGCTGGGGACCGGAGGAATGGGCACCGTCTACCTGGCTCGGCACCCTCGGCTGCCCCGGCTGATCGCGCTGAAGCTGCTGCACACACATATTTCGGCGGATCCGGATCTGCGGCGGCGATTCGAGCAGGAGTCGGAGATCGCGGCGCGGCTCGATCATCCCGGGATCGTGAGCGTGTACGACTGCGGCGAACACGATGATCTGCTGTGGATCGCCATGCAGTACATCCACGGCAGCGACGCCTCCAAACTCGCGGGCAACGCCGTCACGCCCGAACGGGCGGTGCGGATCATCTCCGAGACCGCGGCCGCCCTGGATTACGCGCACAGCCGCGACATCCTGCACCGGGATATCAAACCCGCGAACATCCTGCTGTCCGAAGCGGAACCGGGACGGGCCGAACGGGCCATCCTCACCGATTTCGGCATCGCGCGGCTGCTCACCGCCACCACCGCCGTCACCTCCACCGGGACCTTCACCGCCACACTGGATTACGCGTCCCCCGAACAGCTGCTCGGCGAATCGGTGGACGCTCGCACCGACCAATACTCGCTGGCCTGCACACTTTTCGCGCTGCTGTCCGGGGTCGCGCCGTTCCATGCGCTGAGCCCGGGACAGGTGGTGGCCGGGCATATCGGGCGGCCGCCGCCACGATTGAGCGAACTACGCCCCGAGATTCCGGGCCCCCTGGACGAAGTCGTCCTGCGGGCCATGTCCAAGGACCGCGGGGAGCGGTTCAGCAGTTGCACCGAATTCGCCGCCGCGGCACGGGCAGCCGTCCGCCCCGGGAGCACCGGCACGGGAGTGTCCGGAGTCGCGGCACTCACCACCGCACTGACGAGCGCGCCGGAACCGACCACACCGGCGACCATCTCGCGGCGGACCGCGCCACCCGCGCCCGCCCGCGCACAGACCCCCCTGAAATGGGCCGCGCCCCGCACGGATACCGCGGTGCCCCGGGTGCCGCGCGGTACGTCCACGCGCACGTCACGAACGGAAACGACCCCCCCGCAACGGAATCGGAAGCCCCTGGTCGCGGCTGCCGTCGCCGCGGTCATCGCGACCGGCGGAGCCGTCCTCGCGGTCGACGCGCTGTCCGGCGGAGACGGCGGCCCCAGCGACGGAGCCGGTGTCGTCCAGGCCGCCACCATCCCGGTCGGCAACGGCAGCGACGGCGATATCGCCATCGACGCGCAGGCCCAGCGCGCCTACGTCGTGAACAGTGTCGACAACACGGTCACGGTCATCGACACCAGCACGAATACGGTGGCCACCACGGTCCCGGTCGGCGAGTATCCCCGGGGCGTGGCGGTGGATCCGGCCACCAGGACGGCCTTCGTCCTCAACTCCGTTGCGCCGGTGGGCAATCGCAGCACCGTCTCGGTACTCGACCTGACCACCAACACCGTCACGGCCACCATTCCCACCGGCAAGAACTCCATCGGCATCGCCGTCGACAGCAGTACGCACGCGGTCTTCGTGGTCGACAAGAACGATTCCACGACAACGGAACTCACCGGCTCGCTCACGATCATCGATCCCAGCGCGAAGGCCGTCACCGGCACCATCCCGCTCAGCACGGGCGCGGAGGAGGTCATCTCCCTCGCACTCGATTCGAAGACGCACATCGCCTACGTCACCACTCGCAACGAACGCGCCGTCAAGGTCGTCGACACGCTCACTCGCACGGTGAAAACCGTGATTCCGTTGCAGGCGAGCGGAATCACCCTCGACCGGATCGCCGTCGATCCCGAACGCCGCGTCCTCTACATCACCGACGGCACGGTGATCACCGTCGTCGACACGGTCTCCAATGTCATCACCGACACCATCGAACTCGACATCTCCAGCTCCCGCATGGACCAGGCACAGCGCAATGTGGTCATCGACCCCGATACCGGAACCGCCTACACGGTGGGGCCCTTCACCGGCGTCCAGGTCGTGGACACCGGATCCCGCACGGTGACCGGCGCGGTCGCCGTGCCGACCGCCAAGGGCATCGCGGTCGACCCCCGCACCCACGACGTCTACGTGAACGGCGGCAGCGGATTCGTGTCGGTGCTCGACCGCTGACGCGATCAGTCGCCGGAGTCGTCGTCCGGCGGCGCGTCACCGCCGCCGCGGATCGTCCACAGCAGACCGTCCAGCTCATCGGGTTTGATGAGCACGTCGCGAGCCTTGGAACCTTCGCTCGGACCCACCACGCCGCGGGTCTCCATGAGATCCATGAGCCGCCCGGCCTTGGCGAAACCGACGCGCAGCTTGCGCTGCAGCATGGAGGTGGAACCGAACTGCGAGGTCACCACCAGTTCGATGGCCTGCAGCAGCAGATCGAGATCGTCGCCGATATCGGGGTCGACATCCTTCTTCTCCCCCGCCTTGGCCGAGGTGACACCCTCCTGATAGTCGGGTTCGGCCTGGTTCTTGGAGAATTCGACGACCGCGTGGATCTCCTCGTCGGAGATGAACGCACCCTGCAGACGGGTGGGCTTGCTCGCGCCCATGGGCAGGAACAGGCCGTCGCCCATACCGATGAGCTTCTCCGCGCCCGGCTGGTCGAGGATGACGCGCGAGTCCGTCAACGACGAGGTGGCGAAGGCCAACCGGGACGGCACATTGGTCTTGATCAGGCCGGTGACCACGTCCACCGACGGACGCTGGGTCGCCAGCACCAGGTGAATGCCCGCGGCACGGGCCTTCTGGGTGATGCGCACGATGGCGTCCTCGACGTCACGCGGCGCGGTCATCATGAGGTCGGCCAGCTCGTCCACGATGGCGAGGATGTACGGGTAGGGGCGGTACACGCGCTCACTGCCCAGCGGCGTGGTGATCTGGCCCGACTTCACCTTGCGGTTGAAGTCGTCGATATGGCGAACCTTGTTGGCCTGCATGTCCTGATAGCGCTGCTCCATCTCCTCCACCAGCCAGGCCAGCGCGGCGGCGGCCTTCTTCGGCTGGGTGATGATGGGCGTGATCAGATGCGGAATGCCTTCGTAGGGCGTGAGTTCCACCATCTTGGGGTCGATGAGGATCATGCGCACCTCGTCGGGGGTGGCCCGGCCCAGCAGCGAAACCAGCATGGAGTTCACGAAACTCGACTTACCGGAGCCGGTGGAACCGGCGACCAGCAGATGCGGCATCTTGGCCAGGTTGGCGCAGACGAACTCGCCCTCGATGTTCTTGCCGAGGCCGATCACCAACGGGTGGTGGTCGTTTCGAGTCGAGGGGGCCTTGAGCACATCGGCCAGGCGCACCAATTCCCTATCGGCATTGGGGACTTCGATGCCCACCGCCGACTTGCCCGGAATCGGGGCCAGCAGGCGCACGTTCTCGGTGGCCACCGCGTAGGCGATATTGCGGGCCAGGGCGGTGATCTTCTCGACCTTCACGCCCGGGCCGAGCTCCACCTCGTAACGGGTCACCGTCGGACCGCGCACGAAACCCGTGACGGCGGCGTCGATTTTGAACTGCACCAGGACCTCGGTGATGGCCTCGATCATGGATTCGTTGGCGGCGCTGCGCTTCTTGGGCGGATCGCCGTCGGTGAGCAGGGTCAGCGGGGGCAGCTGGTAGTCGCCGTCGACCTCGCGGTCGGTGACGAATTCGAGTTGCTGCTGCTGCGGCGGCGGTTCGGGGGTCTGGTCGACCACCTTGATCGGCTTGCGCGGCTTGGGTTTCGGCTTCTCCTCGGCCGCGACGGACTTGGCGTCCTGCAGCGGGGGCTCGCCGATGATCTCGGTGGCGGCGTCGGGGTCGCCGAACTCGTCGGCCGGATAGTTGTCGGAGGGGGATTTGCCGCGCTTGCGGCGCACCTCCGGGCGATGGCGGGGGAAGCCGTCCTCGTCGTAGTTGGACGGGTCGTAGAGGCCCTCGCCGCGGTAGTCCTCGTATTCGTCACCACCGCTGCCGGTTCCGAAGATCTCGCGCAGGCGTTCGGGGACCTCCCGGACCGTGGTGCCGGTGACCAGCAGGACACCGAAGCCGATGGCCAGCAGCAGCAGGGGCACGGCCAGCCAGCCGCTCAAGCCGTCCCGCAGCGGGCCGCCGACGACGTACCCGGCGAAACCGGCTGCGCGCGAACGGCCGTGGAAGTCGCCGGGCGCACCCGCCGCCAGATGCCACAGACCCAGGATGGGCAGGCCGATGAGCAAACCGCCCAGGACCAGGCGCGGCCGGATCTCCGGATGCGGTTCGGTGCGCATGAGAATCACGGCGATGCCCACCGCCACGAACGGCAGTGCCGCCGAAACGGATCCGGCCACCGACCGCACGGCCACATCCACCCAGTGCCCGACCGGGCCGCCCGCCGACAGCCACACCGCGGCCGCGATGACGAACGCGAAACCGACCAGCCCCAGCGCGATCCCGTCCCGGCGATGACCGTGCTCGATATCCCCGGCGCGGCTCACCGCCCGGGTGGCCGCGCCCAGCCCGTTGGCCAGCATGTTCCAGCCGCTGACCACACCGCGCCGCAGGACGGCCAGCGGAGCCGTATTCGACTGCCGCCGCGGCGCGGGCCTGCGCGCGGGCGCCCGCCGCGCCGCCGGGGTACGTCCCGCCGGCGCGCGCCCCCGCGAGGGATTGCGCGCGGCGTTCGACGCGTTCGCCCGGGACCGTGCAGGAGCCTGCCCCCGCGCCGATCCCGCTCGCGACCGTGGGCTTGCGGTACCGCGGGACTTACCTGCCATGCCCCCAGGCTAGCCGCAACCGCCCCATACGGACCATCCGCAACACACGGCTCACCCACATCACGCGCCCGGCCCTCCACCGCCACAATCCGGCCCGGCCGCCCGGAAAACCATTCGTGACCAGCCAAGATCACGAGCTCATCCGGCCCCGGCGGGCGAAGTGCCGTTCGACACTCTACGCGCGAACACCCCGCGCGCGACGGCACCACGGGGCGGGCAGGTCAGTGCGCCGCGGGGAGGGCGGGCTGACGATCGTCGCGGGCGGCGAGGGCGGGGCGGGTGGCGACCAGGGTGGTCCAGCGGGTCAGGGCGGCATCGAAATCCGGGATCTGAGTGCAGGCGGATCGATAGCATTCGGCGGCATCGACATTGCGGCCGAGGTGCCGCAGCGCCGTGTAGCGGACCAGCAGGTTGTAGGTGTGGACCACGCCCACCCGGCCCGAGTCACGGGTGGCCTCGGCGCGTTCGGCCTGCTCGGCGGCCTGGGACAGGCGGCCCGCGGTCAGGTGCGCCAGGGCGGCGCGGGCGTGCACCGCCGATTCGAAGCGGGTGCTGCCGGCGCGGCGGGCGGCGTGCAGGGCGGCGTCGAAGAGGTCGCAGCCGAGGTCGGCCTCGCCCTCGCTGCTCATGACCCAGGCGGCTTCGGTCAGCGCCCACATGATGTTGCGGCGGGTGCCCGGGTGACTGTCGCCGACCACGGCGCGCGCGGCCGCGGCGAGGGAGTCGCGGTGGCGGCCGGCGGCCGAATACGCCTGGGCGAGGAAGGAATAGGCCACACGCACGCATTCCGGGCTCGCGCCACTGCGGAAATAGCGCAGGGCGTCGGCGAAGAACGCACTGGCGCGGGCGGGTTCGTGCTGATGCAGTTCGACAATGCCCGCGAAGACGTGGGTGGTTCCGGCCACCCACGGCTCGGAGTCCGGATCCACGTCGTCGAGCAGCCGCCGCACGTGCTCGGCTCCCCGCACCGGATCGCTCAATTCGGCGACCTGCACGAAAACCAGTGCGAGCCGGGCACGCTGGGTCGCCACCCGGTTGCCGTCGGCCTCGGTCGCGCGGATCAGCTCCTCGAGGGCCTTCTCGATATCGACGGTGGCGTCACTGGCCAGCATGGTCTCCCCCACCGCCAGGGCCAGATCCGCGGCGAGCGTGCGGTGATGCGGGGTGCCCGCGACGGCGAGCCGATACAGCGCGACCAGATTCCGCCGCTCCACGGTGAGGAAATCGCGGGTGGCGTCCAGATCCGCGAGCCGCGTCCCCGGATGCCCGGTCGGCGCGAGCCGCAGCCGCAAGCCCGGATGCCGCACGCGCAGCACGGTTTTCATGGTGGCCAGGTAGTAGTCGAGCAGCCGCGCCGTCACGTCCACGTCACCGCCGCGACGCGCATCCGTATCGGGGCCGTCGGCAATCATGTTGTGGCCGTTGCCGTCCGCGCGGCGGCTCAGGGCGAACAGGCGCATGAGGTCGTGGTAGTGGTAGCGGCCGCGGCCGACGGTTTCGAGCATGGCCCGGTCGACGAGTTCCTCGCACAGGTCCTCGGCGATGGGCTCGAGGGTGTCGAGGACCGCGGCGGTGGCGGCCAGCGGCAGATCGGGCAGTTCGGCCACCGCGAGCAGGCGGAAGGCGCGGGCGGCGGCGGGCGGGAGCTGCTCGTAGCCGGCGCGGAAGGCGGCGGTCAGGGCGAGATCACCGGCGCGGAAGCGGTCCAGGTCGTGGCGGTCGGCGGCCAGGCGGTCGGCCTCGGAGACGATGGTCCACTGCGGCCGGGCGGCGACGCGGGCCGCGACGATGCGGACCGCCATCGGCAGCAGGCCGCACAGATCGACAATGCGGCGCGCCGCCTCGGGTTCGGCGGCCACACGGTGGTATCCCACGATGCGGGAGAACAGTTCCACCGCTTCCCGGGGTTCGAGAACGCGCAGGGCGGCCGAATGTACGCCGGGCAGTGCGGTGAACGGCCGGCGCGCGGTGACCAGGACGGCGCATCCGGGCTCGCCGGGCAGCAGCGGCGCGACCTGCGCCGCGTCCCGGGCATTGTCGAGCAGGAACAGCAGGCGGCGACCGCTGATGGCGGAGCGGTACAGCGCGGCCCGCTCGTCGACACCGGCGGGGACCTCACGCTGCGGGACGCCCAGTGCGCGCAGGAACGCGCCGAGCACATGTTCGGGCTCGACCGGTTCGGCATCGGCCCCGTGCAGGTCCACATACAGCTGACCGTCGGGATAATTCTCCCGGATCCGGTGTGCCACATGCAGGGCCAGCGTCGTCTTGCCGACGCCGCCCATCCCGGAGATGGCGACCAGCGCGCCCGGGTGGGCGAGGGCGACGCCGAGACCGCGCACCAATTCCTGCCGACCGGTGAAATCGGTGGTATCCGGCGGCAATTGGGCCGGTTTCGGAGCGACCGCGGGAGCCGACTCCGGTTCGGCGGGCAATTCGTCGGCCAGGATCCGGCGGTGCAGTTCCACCAGCACGGGTCCGGGTTCGATGCCCTGCTGCGACACCAGCACCCGGCGGACGCGCTGATACTCCTCCAGCGCCTCGGTCCGGCGTCCGGCCCGGTACAGCGCGGTCATGAGCAGTCCGCGCAGGCGTTCGCTGAGCGGATCGCCTGCGATGAGGGCCTCGAGATCACCGATCGCGTGCAGGTAGTCGCCGCGCCGCACCGCGATATCGGCGAGATCCTCCTGTAGCGCGCGCTGCAGGCGGCGCAGCCGGGTGCGCTCGGCGGCGGCCCACGGCCCCGGCACCCCCGTCAGCGGGTCGCCCCGCCACAGCAGCAGCGCCGCCCGCAAGGCCGCTTCGGCATGATCGAGATAGCCTCCGGCCCGCGCGGTCTCGGCTTCGGCGCGCAGCCGCTCGACCTGATCGGCGTCGAGTTCGATCGAACCCTCCAGCCGGTAACCGCGCGTCTCCGACGACAACCGCACCGAACCACATGCGGTCGCCGACGCCCCGGCCGGATCGTCCATGGCCGCGGCTGGTACCGAATCCCGTTGTGCGGCAAAATGTTTACGCAGCGCCCAGGCGTAGTTGCGCAGTGAGCCGACCGCCGAGGACGGGCGATCGGCGCCCCAGATGCCGTCGACGAGCTCCTCGATCGAGACCGTGCGCCCCGCCGAGCCGGCCAGTATCGCCAGCGCCGCCTGCTGTTTGGGTGGCATGGCCGGGGTCGGCGTGTCCGCCACCCTCAACTCGACCGGTCCGAGAACCGTCAGTTGCCAAGACATTGCCTACCACCTCATCACACCACGGACATCCGGCGAACCGGCGCTTCGACCGTTCGTCGCACGAAAACTACCGTTCGTCGCGTGATCGTTTCATGACGCGCACGCCGAATACCACTCGGGATCGCTCGAGCGCCCGCGGCCGGACCGTCACACGCTGCGGTCGAGGGCGAAGACGGTCTCCACATCCGCGGGCTCGCCGGTGGCCTCGAGCCGCACCTCGTCGCGGCCGAAAGCGTGCAGCAGGAGCTCCGAGGGCGGGCCGACGAGGACGACGGTGCGATCCCCGGCCTTGTGCGTGACGGTGCGGCGACCGTCGGGCGTCGCGAGCGCGACAGTAACCGGTGATTTGCGATATGCCATGCGCGCCATACCGGTCAGCACCTTCCAGATCCGGGCCTCGTCGGCGGCGGGCAGCTGACGCGGTTCCCAGCCCGGCGTGCCGCGGCGGACGTCCTCGTGGTGCACGAACATCTCGGTGAGGTTCATGAGGGCGTCGACCGGGCGCAGGTAGAAGGGCGGGCCGGTGCGCACCTGGTCGAGCAGTTCCGGGAATTCGCGCCCGGCCACCTTGCGGCGCACGTTCTCCTCGTAGGGCGCGAAGGGCTTGAGGAAGATGCCCGGGGCGGCATCGGGACGGCGCTCGCGAACAATCAAGTGGGCCGCGAGATCTCGCACCGTCCAATCGCCGCACAGGGTGGGGGCGTCGGGGCCGGTGTCGGCCATCGCGCGCACCAGTGCCTGACGTTCCCTCTGGGCCATGCTCATGAGGAAACCCTAACCCGACCGTCCAGTGCCTGCCACGCCCGCAGGCCCTCGGCAAGTGGACCGCAATCGGCCGTTAAGCGAACCACACGGTCTTCCGTAAGCTCGCTCCCCCACTATCAAGTCAGCCCAGAGGTGGCAAGCACCGAGCACATAGGTTCGGCGCCAGTCGATTCCATATTGACAACCGTCAATTCAGTCGACTGGCAACAGCATTCGAATTCGCAGCAGCGGATATCGAAGTACTGCACTGTCACCGAGCGGCCACCTCGGCTACGCGGTCGACGCCGCCACCAGCTCCGCCGCGGCGGCCGCCGCGATGGACCAGTGCGGCCGAGGGGATTGCAAGGTCGTCGCACGGTTCTCCAACGGGTGCGGCGCGGTGGCCTTCTCCAAGCGCAGCAACAAATACACCTTCGGCGTGGGCAGTTCGAAGGCCGCGGCGCGCGGTCAGGCGCTGAACCGCAATGCCGCCGACGCGTCGGTCGTGCACTGGAGTTGCACGACCGGATACCAGCTCTGATCGCCTCGAACCCGAAGGAAATACGTTGAAGCACAACCTCTTCCGTGTCGCGACCGCCTCCGTGCTGGCCGCCGCACTCGGCCTGACCGCCTGCGGATCCGACGACGCGCAGACCACCGAGAACACCACCTCGGCGGTGTTCGACGGCACCACCGACACCGACGGCGCCGTGGACGGCACCGCGCCGGTGACCACCCCGGCCCCGAATCTGGCCAAACCCACCGTCGCGGAGTTGAACGAGAAGATCACCAAGGCCTTCGACTCCTCGATCGACCCCAAGACCAAGGTCGACTGGATCGAGAACGCGGGTCAGGACCCGCAGCTGGTCACCAAACTCGTGGACGCCGCCGAACAGAACAATGTGACCGTCGAGATCATCGGCGTCTCGGAGCCCACGGACGGCAAGCTCACCGCCGACGCGAAGATTACCATCGGCGGCAAGCCGGTGGAGAACGCCACCGTCGCCTTCGTCGCCGAGGACACCGAGTGGAAGGTCGACCACACCTTCGCCTGCTCCATCGTGAAGTCCGCCAAACTCGATTCGGCCGCCTGCCAGGAGTGAGGCGGGACCCGATCGCCCTGCAACACAAGCGCCCCAGCAGCGAGAGCTGCTGGGGCGCTTGCTCTTCGAGTACCAGCGCTAGACGCCGATGACTGTCGGGACGATCATCGGGCGGCGGCGGTAGGTTTCGGCGACCCAGCGCCCCACCACACGGCGCACGCTCTGCGCGATGCGGTGGGTGTCGGTGACGCCCTCGTTGGTGAGGCGGCGCAGTTCGGCTTCGACCAGTTCGTGGGCGTCGTCGAGGGCCTCGGGATCCTCGGAGAAGCCGCGGCCGTGCACCTCCGGCGCGCTGACCGGCTTTCCGGTGGTCGAATCGACGGCGACCGTGATGGAGATGAAGCCGCCCTCACCGAGGACCAGACGATCCGAGAGGGTGGATTCGCCGACGTCGCCGACGGACAGGCCGTCCACGTACACCTGGCCGACCGGAACCCGGCCGGTGATGGTGGCGATGCCGTCGACCAGGTCGACGACCACGCCGTTCTCGGCCAGCACGACCCGCTCCTCGGGAACGCCGGTCGCCACCGCGAGCGCGCCGTTGGCGCGCAGGTGCCGCCACTCGCCGTGCACGGGCATGGCGTTGGTGGGGCGCACCGCGTTGTAGAGGTACAGCAGCTCGCCGGCCGAAGCATGGCCGGACACATGGACTTTCGCGTTCTGCTGGGTGATCACGGTCGCGCCGACCCGGGCCAGGCCGTTCACCACGGCGAAGACCGCGTTCTCGTTGCCGGGGATCAGCGAGGACGCCAGCACCACGAGATCGTCGGCGCGGATGTTGATCTGCCGGTGGTCGCCGCGCGCCATCCGCGACAGCGCCGACAGCGGTTCACCCTGGGAGCCGGTCGAGATGAGCACCAGCTTGTGCACCGGCAGGTTCGCGGCCTGATCCAGATCGACCACCAGACCGTCCGGCACATCCAGGTAGCCGAGATCCTGGGCGATCTGCATATTGCGGACCATGGAGCGGCCCACGAAGCAGATGCGGCGGTCGTAGCGCTGCGCCACCTCCACCACCTGCTGGATGCGATGCACATGCGAGGCGAAGGAGGCCACGATGACCCGGCCCTTGGCCTTGCCGATCACATTGTCGAGCACCGGGCCGATCTCACGCTCGGGCGTGACGAAGCCGGGCACCTCGGCATTGGTGGAGTCGACCAGGAACAGATCCACGCCCTCGTCGCCCAGGCGGGAGAAACCGGCCAGGTCGGTGAGACGGCCGTCGAGCGGCAGCTGATCGAGCTTGATGTCACCGGTGTGCAGGGCCAGACCCGCGGGGGTGCGCACGGCCACGGCGATGGCATCCGGGATGGAGTGGTTGACGGCGAAGTACTCGCAGTCGAACGGCCCGTGCTGGGTGCGCTGGCCTTCGATGACCTCGATCAGCTTGGGCTGCAGGCGATGTTCGCGGCACTTGGCGGCGACCAGGGCGAGGGTGAACTTCGCGCCGATGACCGGGATGTCGCGGCGTAGGCGAAGCAGGAACGGCACCGCGCCGATGTGATCCTCGTGCCCGTGGGTGAGGATGACGGCGGAGATGTCGTCCATGCGGTCCTCGATGGGACCGAAATCGGGCAGGATCAGGTCGACGCCGGGCTGCTGGTCCTCGGGGAACAGCACACCGCAGTCGATGATCAGCAGCTTGCCGTCGTATTCGAAAACCGTCATGTTGCGGCCGATTTCGCCGATGCCGCCGAGGGCGAACACGCGCAGGCCACCCTTCGGGGCCTTCGGCGGGATGCCCAGGGCCAGCGGGTCGCGCTGCGGCGGCGCGGTCTGCTCGGACCTGTCGTTGCGGCCGCCGCCCGGCCGGCCGCGGCCACCGCCGCCACCGCGCCGATTGCGATCACCCTGACGGCCCTTGGGCGCGGACTCCTCCGGCTTCGACGCGGAGCGAGACGCGCCGTTGCGGCGGTCGCCGCGGGCGGAACCACCGCGAACCGGCTGTGCCGCATCGCTTTCCGGCGCTTCGGCCGTGGCTTTGGCGCGGGCCGAGGACTTGGCGGGCTGCTCCGCGACGCTCTCCGACTGGGTGGCCATCTTCGGCTGCGCGGCGGCCGGATGCACCGCGGGCGCTTCGGAGTGGCCGGCCTTCTTCGGCTGCGCGGCGGCCTTCGGCTCGGCCGGAGCCGGGGCCGGAGCGCCCGCGGCACGGGAGGCCGTGCGGCGGGGGCGGCGAGCCGGGGTCACCTGCGCGTCGTCTGCCGGGCCCGTCATGCAAGCACCCCGGCCGCGCGCAGGTCAGCCGCGAGTAGATCGAGTTGGTCCGGGTTCGGCATGAGTTGCGGCAGCCGCGGTTCGCCGGTCTCGATGCCGAGCAGGCGCAGCGCGCCCTTGGTCATGGCGACACCGCCGAGCCCGGCCATGGCCCGGTTCAGCGGCATCATCGAGGCGTTGAGGTCGCGGGCGCGCCCGACATCGCCGGCCCGGTAGGCGTCGACGAGGGCACGCAGCCGCTCGGGCACCAGATGCCCGATGACACTGATGAATCCGGTCGCGCCAATGGACAGCCACGGCAGGTTCAGCACATCGTCGCCGGAGTAGAAGGCCAGCCCGGTCTCGGCGATGAGTTCGGCGCCGGCGCCGAGATCGCCCTTGGCGTCCTTCACCGCGACGATGCGCGGGTGCTCGGCGAGCCGCTTGATGGTCTCGGTGGCGATGGGCACCACCGAGCGCGGCGGAATGTCGTAGAGCGTCACCGGCAAATCGGTGGCATCCGCGATGGCGGTGAAGTGCGCGAAGATGCCGTCCTGGGTGGGACGCGAGTAGTACGGGGTGACGACGAGCAGGCCGTGCGCCCCGGCACGCTGGGCGTTGCGGGCCAGTTCGATGCTGTGCGCGGTGTCGTAGGTGCCCGCGCCCGCGATGACGGTGGCGCGGTCGCCGACGGCGTCGACGACGGCGTGCAGCAGGTCGAACTTCTCCGACTCGGTGGTGGTGGGCGATTCGCCGGTGGTGCCGGAGATGGCCAGGAGGTCGACGCCTCCGTCGACCAGGCGGGCGGCGAGCGCGACGCCCGCATCGACATCGAGCTTGCCTTCGGCGGTAAAGGGGGTCACCATCGCGACACCTACTGTGCCGGACGCGTGCAGCTCGGTTCGCGTCGATTCGCCGTTCGTCATAGTCAGAAGGCTACAGCGTCACCTGAACGACATTTGCATCGTTATACCCGAACAGGCCCAGCGGTAACGGTGATTCGCGCCGCTTTGTCGATCATGACGCCAAAAGTTTCCTGGCGTGACGCCAGAAATGACGCCACACTGATGTCATGGATTTGAACAAATACACCGCCCAACTGCGCGAGAACCTCATCGCCGCGGCCGCGCTCGGCGATGAGAAAACGCAGGCCACGGCCGCCGCCCTGGCCGCCGCCACGGAAAACTCGGCACGGCTGGTCCTGCTCGCGGCACTGTCCGACCTGGCGGCCGAGGTGAACGCGACGCTCACCGACCGCACGGTGCACGTCTCGGTCGAGGGCACCGACGCGCACGTGGATGTCCGCAAGACCCCTGGCGAGCACGACAACCCCAGCTTCGAGGAGATGACCGGGGACATCAGCCGGGTCACGCTGCGTCTGGTGGAGCAGATCAAATCGCGGGCCGAGGAGGCCGCGGCACAGAGTGGGCAATCGCTGAACTCCTGGCTGGGCGCGGCGGTGCAGGGCGCGCTGCGCGATCAGATGAAGCGGGGCGGGCCGGGGCGCTGCGACGCGCCGTGACTCCGGCACTGGAGGCTCAGCGAGCCGGTCCGCTCGAACCGGTCCGCGTGAGCCGGTGGTCGCGAATCAGTCGTCCCACACCGTGACGTTGCCGTCGGTGTCGATATCGGTGCGGCGGTCCTGATCCGGGGACTGGGCCAGGACCGTGCCCAGGACACGGCGGCCCAGCGGGAGCACGCGGACCGTCACCGAACCGGCGTTGGCCGCATCCAATTCCTTTGTGGCCGCGTCGATTACCCGCCTGCGCACCCATTCGGGGACGCCCGCGAAACCGCCGTCGTCGAGGAGGATGACCTCGACGCCGCGCCCACGGGCCCCGCGCGCCGCGCCGCTCAGCTCATCGGTGACCAGTTGCGGCGCGCGCAGGCCGTCGCGCAGTTCGGCTTCCAGCAGCCTGCATTCCTCGCGTTCGGTGGCGGTGAGTTCCGCGCCGTCGGCGATGCGCTCCAGGATGGGTCGGGCGACCCGGTCCAGGCGCGCGAGCTGCCGGGTGCGTTCACTGTCGGCGGCGGCCATGGTCGCCTCGGCGGCGGCGCGCATCATGGCGTCCTCGCGCAGCAGGCGCAGCGAACGCTGCATGGGTTTCATGACGGCCGCGAAAACCGAGATGGCGGCGACGGTTCCGATCGGCACCAGGGTGCCGATGACCGTGCGCGTGTGGATCTGTGAGCCGAGCCCGGCCAGC
This sequence comes from Nocardia acididurans, assembly GCF_016741815.1. Lineage (GTDB taxonomy): Bacteria > Actinomycetota > Actinomycetes > Mycobacteriales > Mycobacteriaceae > Nocardia > Nocardia acididurans. The sequence goes on along the minus strand of NZ_JAERRJ010000013.1, from coordinate 102,068 downwards.
AGGAGCACGCCCGCGACACCGGCCACGCCGAGCCAGGCGGTGCGGACCCGGCCGCGCAGCACCAGCACCGCGAACACATACGACGAGGCGAACGCCGACCACACCGTCTGATGCGCGTGGTCGCCGGAGGGGCTCAGCACCGCCAGACCGGTCGCCGACGCGGCCGCACCGGCCGCGTACAGCGCCACCGGCAGCGGCAGCGGATCCACCGGGATCACCAGCACCAGCGCGCCCGCGCTGAGCAGCAGCGCCATCCCGAGAAGCGCTGCCCACAGCGGTGATTGGTCGAAGTTACGGATCATGTACAGCGCGATCGTGGCTTCCAGCAGCAGCAGGAACAGCCAGGCGGCACGGCCCCGCAGACCGAGCAGATCACGCAGGCCGAAGCGGGGGTCGAGTTCGCCGGGGCGGGTGTCAACGGGAACCATCGCCACCCCACACCAGCGTCACCGTGGTGCCCTCCCCCGGCTGCGATTCCACGAAGGCCGAGCCGCCGGCCAGCTGCCGCATGCGGCCGAGAATGCTCATGGAGATGCCGAGCCGGTCGGCCGAGACCGCGGCGAGGTCGAATCCCGCGCCGTCATCGGTGAATACGAGGCGGATGCTGCCCGCGCTGACGGTGGCGGTGACCGTGCGGCGCACCTCGCGGCCGGGCACCGAGCCGTGGCGCAGGCTGTTGCGGACGGCTTCGGCGAGGGCGGCGGCGAGAGTGCCGGCCGCGTGCACGGGCATGCGCAGATCGTCGTAGCCGGGCCAGGTGCGGGTCGCGAACCGGATGCCCGGATTGATCTCCTGGACGGCCGAGCGCAGGAACAGGATGGCCGAGCGGGCGTCGAGCAGATCGGGATCGCGGTCGTCGCCGCGGCATTCGTCGAGTTGTTCGAGGGTGCGTTCGGCCTGGCGGCGCAGGACATCGGATTGTGTTCCGGCGCGGGAGGCTTCGAGCAGGGTGGAGAGCACGGCGTCGTGGATGAGCGCGGCGAATCTGGCGCGCTCGCGGTCGCGGGCCTGGGCGGCGGCCTGGGCCGCGGCGCGGCGGCTGGCGATGGCCGATTCGCGGTCGACGCGGGCGGCCGCGCCGGTGGCGGCGGTGCCGCACCAGACGAACAGGGCCGACAATCCGGCGGCGCGCAGGAAGTTCTCGACGATCACGGTCGGGGTGATCTCGGTGACCGTGTAGACCGTGGACAGCGCCGCCGACGCGGCGGCCACCAGCAGATAGGAGACGGTGAGCCGGGTCGGCCACGCCAGGACGGCCGCTGTCACGGCGAGCGGCGTCACCCGGTACGGCCACACCGCCGAGGAGACCACCGTGTGCGCCTCGAGCACGAACGGAATGCTGGCGAGCACCAGCAGGTGGCTCACCGCGCCGCATCCGGCGACGAATTTGATCGGCCGGGCGCCCGACAGCATGGACACCACGACCAGCACCGGATACCAGCCGAACGCCAGGGCCACGGCCGGGGCCGTCCACCAGTCGGGCGCGAATCGGCCCTGCTGGGCGATCTCGGGAAGTTCGACCAGGCAGACGATCACGCCGGCGAAGCCCATGGAGACGCCGAGCCGCCGCATGATGCGGTCGTAGGCGGCGGTGGCCAGATCCTCGGCGGCGGTGAGGCCGCGCACCCGCTGCACGAACTGGGCGGCCGCGGCGATAAACCGTTGTGCGGGCGTGGAATCCACTGCCCCCGATGCGGTCATGCCTGCGGGCGTCGTTCCGGAACAGGCAGCCAGCCGTCCTCGACCGCGCGCTTGTACAGATCGGTCTTGGTGGGCGCGGGCCGTCCGGCGTCGGCGTACTTCTGCCGGATGCGACCCAGGTAATCGTTGACAGTCTGCTCGGACAGCTTGGTCATCCGCGCGACCCGTGAAGCCTTCTCCCCCGAGGCGTACAGCGTCAGCACTTCCTGCTGCCGCTTGCTCAGCCCCACGTCGGAAAGCTGCGGATCCCCGTCGATGGCGGCCGCCCAGTCGGTGGTCACCACCTGTTCCCCCTTGGCGGCGGCCCGCACCGCAGCCACCACCGTCGGCACATCCTCGGATTTGCGCACCACCCCCAGCACGCCCGCCCGAGCCGCCGACCGCACCAGGAACGGATTATCCGCGCCGGTGAACACCAGCACCTCGACCCCGCGATCCCGCAGCGCCCGGACATTGTCCTCCGGCGAAGACCCATCGGCGAGCCGCAGATCCAGCACCACCAGATCCAACCGCGGCGCGTCAGCCAACAGCTCCGCCACCGTCCCCGCGGCGATCACCAACTCCAGATCGGGCTCCGGCGCCAACATGGCCGCCAGCCCGATAGCCACCGACTCATGGTCCTCGACCAACCCGATACGGCGTATCCCCGAATTCTGCGCCTCCACGGCGGCCCTCACCTCTTCCCACTCCCGGCACTTCGCCTCCGAGTATGACCCCGCCCGCGCCGAATCCGTCAGCCACCAGAATTCGGGGGCACCATCGGCTCACCCCATGAGCTGAGCGGCGACCGTCGCGCCGAGTTCCCAGCATGCTTCGAGGTCTTCCTTCGAAGGCTTGCCCGACACCGCCACATACTCCGCGGCCCTGGTCCACCCCAGTCCGGTCGTAATGGAGGTGACGCCACGCTCGGCTCCCTCGGTGCCCTCGTTGCCGTGCAGGTAGAGGCCGAACGGCCGCCCTCGCGTCGAATCGAGGCACGGGTAGTAGACGACATCGAACGCGTGCTTGAGAGCGCCGCTCATGTACCCGAGATTGGCGGGGGACCCGAGCAGGTACCCGTCCGCTTCCAGCACATCGGTCGCCGACACCGCCAGCGCGGCCCTGCGCACAACCTCGACACCCTCGATCTCCGGATCGGTCGCGCCGGATACGACTGCCTCGAACATCGCCTGCATATGCGGGGAGGGCGTGTGGTGGATGATCAGCAGCCTCGGCATACCAGCGAGCCTAGTGCGCTACCGGCCGGGCAGTCGATGACAGGTTCTGCTTTCTTGACAGTTACTGTCATGAGTGGAGATACTCTCAGGTGTGTCATTGAGAGAGCGTCAGCGCAGGCAGATTCGGGCTGAGATTCAGCGGGCGGCCTTCGAGTTGTTCGCGCGCGATGGGTTCGATGCGGTTACGACCGAGCAGATCGCGGCGGCGGCGGGGATTTCGGCCAGTACTTACTTCCGGCATGTGCGGAGTAAGGAGGATCTGCTGTTGGATCCGGTTCGGGAGGGTGGGGCGGGGATCGCCGGACTGCTGGAGGGGCGGCCGGCGGGTGAGGCCGCGGATATTGCTTTGGCGCAGGCGATTACGACTCGGTCCACGACGCTCGCGGCCGCGGATCTGGAGCAGTGGCGGGCCGCGTTCCGGACCGCGCCGCATTTGCTGGAGCGGGTCGCGCTGATCACACCCGAGCATCGGGAGCGGCTGGTCGAGCTTGTGGGGCAACGGATGTCGCGGGATCCGGGGGCGGACAGCAATCCGGGGCTACTCGTGCATCTGATGCTGGCCGCGGCCGAGTTCGGGTATCTGCAGTGGCTGCGCAGTACGCATGACCAGGGGGCTTCGCTGGCGGTGTGCGTGGAGGGAGCGCTCGCCGCCGTGCTCGATGATCGCTGGCGCGCGAAGAGTTAACGGTCCGCAATATTATTCGGCGGCACTGGAATACAGAGAGAACAGAGAACATGCAGCAGGACAGCGCGGCGGGCGAGACCGTCGATCTCATCGTGGTCGGGTCGGGGGCAGCCGGTATGGCGGCGGCCATTACGGCGGCTCGGCACGGGTTGAGCACCGTGATTGTGGAGAAGTCCAGGTACTGGGGCGGGTCGTCGGCGCGGTCGGGGGGCGGGGTGTGGATTCCCGGGAACTCGGTGCTGCGCGAACACGCGCCCGCGGACGATCTCGAGGCGGCGCGCACCTATCTGCACCATATTGTCGGCGGGCACGTGGACGCCGCGCGGATCGACGCCTACATCGACCGCGGGGCCGAGGCGCTCGAATTCCTCATGGCGCATTCGGCCTTGCGGCTGGAGTGGGTGCAGGGGTACTCCGACTACCATCCGGAGGCTCCGGGCGGGCTGGCCGCCGGAAGGTCCTGTGAGCCCAAGGCTTTCGACGCGCGAGCGCTGGCGGGAGATCTGGCGACACTGCACCCGCACTACGCGGAGTCGCCGCTCATCGTCAAACAGGGCGACTACCGTTGGCTCAGTACGGGATTGCGGCACTGGCGCGGTCCGCTGGCGGGCCTGAAGGTGGCGGGCCGCACGCTGTGGGGCAAGATCCGGCGGCAGCGGCTGGTCGGGTTCGGGTCCGCGCTCATGGCCGAACTGATGATGGGTGTGCGCGCGGCCGGGGTGCCGGTGCGATTGAACACCGCGATGACCGAACTGATCACCGAGAACGATCGGGTGGTCGGCGTGGTGCTCGAAAGCCGGGGCAGTACAACGGTTCTGCGCGCGCGTCATGGTGTGGTGCTGGCCTGCGGCGGCTTCGACCACAATGCGGAGATGCGCGAGAAGTACCATCGCGCACCGGTTTCGGCCGAGTACGCGCTCGGCGCAGCCACCAATACCGGTGACGGCATCACGGCCGCGGTCCGGCTGGGCGCGGCGCTGTCGTTCATGGGTGACGCGTGGTGGGCGCCGTCGATTCCGCTGCCGAAGCCGAAGGGCACCTGGTTCGCGCTGGCGGAACGGTCGTTGCCGCGCAGCATCATGGTCAATGCGCGTGGTGTGCGGTTCATGAACGAGTCGCTGCCGTATGTGGAGGCCACCCATCGCATGTTCGGCGGTGAGCACGGCCTGGGTGACGGGCCCGCCGAAAACCTGCCCGCCTGGCTGATTTTCGATCAGACCTACCGCAGTCGCTATGTGTTCTGCGGTGTTCCGGGTCTGCAGCCGCTCCCCCGCTCGTGGTTCGAGTCGGGCGCGATCACGTCGGCGGACAGTATCGCCGAGCTGGCCGAGAAGATCGGCGTTCCGGCGGACGCGCTCACCGGCACCGTGCACCGTTTCAACGAGTATGCCCGTGCCGGAACGGATCCCGACTTCGGCCGCGGCGTGAGCGCCTACGACCACTACTACGGCGACATCACCAACAAGCCGAATCCCAGTCTGGGCGAGCTGTCCAAGGGCCCGTTCTACGCGGCGCGGATGGTGCCGGGCGATCTGGGCACCAAGGGCGGTATCGACACCGATGCCGATGCCCGCGCCCTGCGCGCCGACGGCTCGGTGATCGAGGGTCTCTACGCGGCGGGCAACACCAGCGCACCGGTGATGGGCTACACCTACGCCGGTCCCGGCGCGACCATCGGACCCGCGATCGTGTTCGGCTATCTGGCGGCTCTCGACGCCGCGCAGGTCACGGCGGCGAACTGAGCGGTTCCCGGGCAGCGCGGGCGAGCCTGCGCGCTGCCCGGGTCCGCGTGTCGCGCGCCCGACATCCGCGCGCAACCCTCCTGTCTTCTCGCGGCACACCATGATCTCCCGGCGGCTTGTAGGGTTTCGGGCAGCACGACTACGCGGAAACGAAGGGACGGCGGGGAAATGTCGGATGCATCGCTCGAGGTGCTCCTGGACGACTTCGAGAGCAAGGACAAGTGGGAGGTCGCCGGGGAGGCCGCGGACCGCACCCACGTCATGACGTTCAAGGAGGGCGCGCCGAGCAAGCGCCCCGGCGTCTACGCGGACGGTGTCGCTGGCGCGGACGTGAAGGCGGTGGCCCTGCTGGTGCGCGCCGCCACCGACAAGACCGAGATCGAACTGCGGGCCAAGCCCGGCCGGGCGTTCACCATCACCGGGGAGGCCGAGGGCTTGGACCTGTGGGTGCGCAGCCCGCACGCCGCCCTCCGGGTATCGGCTCAGCTGACCGCGGCCGACGGCGAAGCCCAGGAGTTGCTCCTGGGCCTGCTCACCGCCGACCGCGACTGGCATCGGGTGGGAGCCGCACTGGCCGAACCGATTTCGGGTGTGACGCTGCACGGCTTGAAGATTCAGGTGATGGATGTGATCAAGCGCGAGGGCGAGCTCATGATCCTGCTCGACGACCTGACGGTGCGCACCAAGGGCTGACGGCCATGGCCTGCCCTCAGCCGCGCTGCCTTCCGCGCAGCAGCGTGGACGCGAGGGCGGCCACCACCGACAACGCGGCGAGCACCGCGAACGACAGGTGGTATCCGTCGATCGGATCGGCCGCGGAGTTCGCCGCGCGTGACAGGATGACCGCGACCGCCGCGACGCCCACCGCGCCGCCCACACGCTGCAGGATGTTCACGAATGCCGTTGCGTCGGGCAGCTGTTCGGGCCGGACCGCGGCGTAGGCGGCGGACACCAGCGGCAGTCCGGCGAGCGCCGTGCCCACGCCGGCCGCGAACAGCAGCACCTGGATCAGCGTGGGCGCGGCATCGGCGGGCAGGAATACCAGCGGCAGCACGGTGATCGCCACGGCGAGGTTGCCGACGGTGGCGACCAGCCCACCGCCGAAGCGATCGGTGAGCCGCCCGCCGATCGGGAGGGTGAGCACGCCGCCCGCGCCGAAGGGGATCAGCGCGACGCCGGTCCCGATCAGCCCGTACCCGTGCAGGACCTGGAAGTACAACGGCAGCAACACCATCACCCCGAACATCGCGGCCCCGGCGAAGAAGCTGGCCGTATTCGCCGCCGCGAACACCCGATTGGTGAACATGCAGATATCCAGCAGCGGCCGAGTACTGTGCAGACCGCGCACGATGAACCCGGCCAGCGCGGCCGCTCCGGCCAGTACCGGCAGCCAGACCGATACCGCCGTCACCGCCCCGCGCTCACCGATCTCGGACAGGCCGTATACGACCGCCGAGACCCCGCCGCCGCCGAGAACGACCCCGGCGATATCCAAGCGCCGCATGGGGATTCCCGGTCCCAGCGGCAGGTAGCGCAGACCCAGTGCGAACCCGATCAATCCCAGCGGAATATTGATCAGGAACAGCCACTGCCAGTTCCAGTGCGCCAGCATCACTCCGCCGATGGTCGGCCCGAGCGCCGGCGCGCCGACCACCGCGATGCCGACCACGCCCATGACCCGCCCCATGCGCTGCGGCCCGGCCGCCTGCCCGAGCAGCGTCTGCCCGGCGGGAATCATCACTCCCGCCGCCAGCCCCTGCAGAATCCGCAGGGCGACAAGCCAATTCGCGGTTCCGGCGAGGGCACAGAGCCCGGAGGCGATGGTGAACGCGGCCAGCGCGCCCAGCCACAGCCGTCCGACGCCGACGCGCCGCGCCAGCCAGCCGCACACGGTGAGCGAAACCCCCAGGGCGAGAAGGTATCCGCTGGCCACCCACTGAATGCTGGCCAGTGAGGTATTCAGGTCGGCCGCGATGGTGTGCAGGCCGAGGTTGATCAATGAGGTGTCGAGCATGCCCATGATGGCGCCGAAGACGACGACGGCGGCGGTGCGCCAGACATGGGCGGGGATCTTGCCGGCCTCGGGGCCGGAGTCGACGGGGATGGTGTCGATGCGCATTCGCGTCATCGGACCTCTCCTTCAGTTGAACGGATTCAGTTGTGCGAGCGCCCGCAGTTGTGGAGCGTATCAATGATTGAGGTACTCAACAATAGGTAGGATCAGCAGGTGAGCGGAGACGAGTGCGGCCCTGTCGCGTCCGAGTACAACCCGCGCGGCCTACTGCGCTACCCGACCTACACGCTGGGCAAGCTGCACAAGGCCATGCACACCGAACTCGGCACGCCGCTGCGTGAGCACTGGATGCTCACCTATCTGTCCGAGCGCGGCGACATCACGCAGCAGGAGATCGCGAACACGCTGGGCATCGATCGCAGCGAGGTGGTCCGGCTGGTGGATGCGATGGAGAAGTCCGGTTATGTCACCCGCACCCGCGATCCGCACGATCGGCGCAAATATCAGCTGAGCATCACGGCCGCGGGCAATCGGCAGCGCGAGGCGACCGACGCCCGGATCGCCGCGGCCACCGAGGTGCTACTGGCCCGGCTCACACCCGAGGAACGCGGCACCCTGCACCGGCTGTCGCTCAAGGCGCTCGGCTACGACGAAACAGACCTTTGAGTCCGTAACCGGTATGTCCTGATTCGCGACCGACTACGGTGGTCCGATGCCTTCTCGACCGCGCCTGCCCCGCCTACCCCAGCTGACACCCCCGCTGGACGCCAAGCGCGGCTACACGCAGCACGAGATCCTCGTGGAACTGCGCAGGCTGATCCTGGAAGGTCATCTGCCGCCCGGCGCGGGGCTGCCGCTGGGCGAGCTGGCGCGGACCTTCACCGTGAGCGCGATTCCGGTGCGCGAGTCGCTGCAGACCCTCATCGGCGAGGGTCTGGTCGAGCATCGGCCCAACTTCGGGTATCAGGTCACCATGTTGACCGCCGGTGAGCTGCAGGAACTGTATGTGGTCCGGGAGAGCCTGGAATCGGCGGCGCTGGCCGCGGCCGTGCACCGGGCCACCGCGGACGATCACCGGCTGGCCCGCGAAACCTATGAGCGGCTGGAGCGGGCCGTGCTCACCGAGAACGCGGTGGCCTATCACCGGGAGACCCGGAACTTCCATCTCGCGCTGGTGCGCCCGTCGGGGATGGCGCGCGTGGTGCACATGCTCGAATACGCCTGGAACATCACCGAGCCGGTGCAGCCCATGGTGCATGCCAGCACCGCCGACCGGATCGTGCTGCAGGCCGATCACAGCAGGCAGCTGGCGGCCTTCCTGGCCCGTGATGCCGAGGAGTTGCTGGCGGCCACCGACGATCATCACGACCGGCTCAACGGAGTAGTGTCGAAGCTGCCGACCGACACCGGATTGTTCGCCGATCCGGCCAGGTCGGAAGATATATAGTTCCGGAAATACCCGGGCAATACCCGCTCGATAGGTTCTCGCACACCTTGTTTCCCGTTCGACGGGACCCTATGAGATCGGATGTGCGACATGCCCGAAACAGTTGCGCCGCCGTCGCCCGGCGCAGTCACCGAAGCGGTGCCTCCCTTACCTGTTCAGGCCGCTGCGGCCTACGATCCCCGCCTCACCAACGAAGACCTCGCGCCCCTGGAGAAGCAGACCTGGGGCACCTACAACATTTTCGCGTTCTGGATGTCCGACGTGCACAGCGTCGGCGGCTACGTGACCGCGGGCAGTCTGTTCGCCCTGGGTTTGCACAGCTGGCAGGTGCTGGTGGCGCTGGTCGTCGGCATCACCATCGTGTACGGCCTGTGCAATCTGGTGGCCAAGCCCAGCCAGGTGACCGGGGTGCCCTATCCGGTCATGTGCCGCAGTTCCTTCGGCGTGCTCGGCGCGAATATTCCGGCCATCATTCGCGGTCTGATCGCGGTGGCCTGGTACGGCATTCAGACCTTCCTCGCCTCGGCGGCCCTGGATGTCGTGCTCATCAAACTGTTCCCGGGACTGGCCCCCTATGCCGTCGTCGGCGACTACGGCTTCCTCGGGCTCTCGGCGCTGGGCTGGGCCTCGTTCCTCCTGCTGTGGGTACTGCAGGCGTGCGTGTTCTGGCGTGGCATGGAGTCCATTCGCAAGTTCATCGACTTCTGCGGGCCCGCCGTATATGTCGTGATGTTCGTGCTGTGCGGCTATCTGATCTGGAAGGCCGGCTGGAGCGGCATCGATCTGAGCATGGGGCAGACGGTCACCAAGACCGGCTGGGCGGCGGTGCCGGTCATGCTGGGCGCGATCGCGCTGGTGGTGTCCTACTTCTCCGGGCCGATGCTGAACTTCGGTGACTTCTCGCGCTACGGGCGCACTTTCGCGGCCGTCAAGCGCGGCAACCTGCTGGGGCTGCCGCTCAACTTCCTGGTGTTCTCGCTGCTGGTGGTGGTGACCGCGTCGCTGACCATTCCGGTGTACGGCGAGCTCATCACCGATCCCGTCGCGACGGTGGCGCGGATCGACAATACGTTCGCGATCGTGCTGGGCGCGTTGACCTTCACCATCGCCACCATCGGCATCAATATCGTCGCCAATTTCATCTCCCCCGCCTTCGATTTCTCGAATGTGAGCCCGCAGAAGATCAGCTGGCGGATGGGCGGCATGATCGCGGCGGTCGGCTCGGTGCTGATCACGCCGTGGAATCTGTACAACAACCCGGATGTCATCCACTACACCCTCGAGACGCTGGGCGCGTTCATCGGCCCGCTGTTCGGTGTGCTCATCGCCGACTACTACCTGGTGCGCAAGCAGAAGGTGGTGGTGGACGACCTGTTCACCATGTCCGAGCGCGGAACATACTGGTATCGCAGGGGATACAACCCGGCGGCCGTGCTGGCCACGGTGATCGGCGCGGCCGTGGCGGTATTCCCGGTGATGACCTCCGGCCGGATCGCCGGTATGTACACCGCGGCCCAGTACAGCTGGTTCATCGGCTGTGGGCTCGGCTTGATCTGCTACGTCCTGTTCGCCACCCGCGGACCGCTGCGCATCACGGTATCCGCACTCGAAAATCGGTGAGGTCCATGAGAATTCGTGTCATCAATCCGAACGCCACGGCGGCCATGACCGCCATCGCGCAGGACTGCGCCCGCGCGGTCGCGGCCCCCGGCACCACGGTGGAGGGGGCGACCAACTCGATGGGACCGGTATCCATCGAAAGTCATTACGACGAAGCGCTTTCCGTGCCCGGTCTGCTCGCGGAAATCGCGCGCGGGGAGACCGAGGGCGTGGACGGGTACGTGATCGCCTGCTTCGGCGATCCCGGCCTGGACGCGGCCCGGGAGCTGGCGCGCGGGCCGGTCATCGGCATCGCGGAGGCGGCCATGCAGGCGGCCAGTCATCTGGGGCGCGGATTCAGTGTGGTGACCACGCTGGCCCGCACCTCCGGCCGCGCCGCCGAACTCGCGGAACGCTATGGGATGGAACGGTTCTGCTTCGGCATCCACGCCTGTGAGATCCCGGTGCTGGAACTCGAGGATCCCAAGGCGCGCACGGTCATCGCGGACGCCTGCCGTGAAGCCGTGCACGCCGACGGCTCCGATGCCATCGTGCTCGGCTGCGCGGGTATGGCGGATCTGTGCGAGTACCTCACCCGCGAGGTGGGCGTGCCGGTCATCGACGGCGTCACCGCCGCCACCCTGACCGTGCAGTCCCTGGTCACCATGGGACTGCGCAAGTCCGGGCGCGGCGAGTACGCCCGGCCGCTGCCCAAGCAGTACACCGGCCTGCTCTCGGGATTCACCCTCGACGATCCCGGGCCGCACCTGTGACGCTGCGGGTCACAGCATCGGCTATTTCATTCCCGAACAAGGAGGTTCGTTCGTGACGTTGCCGCCAGAAGTGCTGGCCGGTATCGAAAACCGGGTGCGTGCGGTGGATTCCGCGCTGGCCCGGCTGTACCCGGGTGATCGGGCGGGGCAGCCCGTGCACACCGCGTATGTGTGCGCCGCCGATGCGACGGCCGAGCTGCCGGGTGAATGGGGCAGGGCGGCAGTCGACCTGGCCGAGAGTCAGGCCGGATTGCTGACCGAGCTCGCGGGTGACGAGGTGTTCGCGCGGGTACTGAATACGCTGCGACAGCGGCCGATTCAGGATCTGCGGCTGGATTTCGAGGACGGGTACGGCACGCGGGGCGACGCCGCGGAGGATCGGGACGCCCGGCATGCGGGTGCGGTGCTGGCGGCACTGCCCGCCGAGGTGTTCTCGCGCGGTATCCGGATGAAGGGGCTCACCACGCTGGAATGGGTGCGCGCGGTGCGCACGCTGGAGCTGGTGCTGGAGGGCGCGGGCGGCGTGCCCGCAGGATTCGTGTTCACGATTCCCAAGATTCGGCACGTCGATCAGGTCGACGCGGCCGTGGCGCTGTGTGACGCACTGGAATCCGCGCACGGACTGCCCGCCGGTGCGCTGAGGTTCGAGTTGCAGATCGAGAGCCCGCAGGCCGTGATCGCCGCCGACGGCACCGCGACGGTCGCCGCCGCCATCCACCGCGCCGCCGGGCGCTGCACCGGATTGCACTACGGCACCTACGACTACAGCGCCGCCTGCGGTATCTCGCCGCAGTTCCAGTCGCTCGAGCATCCGGTCGCCGACCATGCCAAGGCGGTCATGCAGGCCGCGGCCGCGCAGACCGGCGTGTGGGTGTGCGACGGCTCCACCCAGATCCTGCCGATCGGCACCGAGGAGCAGGTGCGCGAGGCGGTGGCCCGGCATTTCCGGCTGGTGTCGCGGTCGCTGGAGCGCGGCTACTACCAGGGCTGGGATATGGGCGCGGGCCATCTGGCGACCCGCTGGGCCGCCACCTTCGCCTTCTACCGCAGGGCGCTCGAGGTGGCCGCGCCGCGCATCGGCCGCTACCTGGACCGGCAGGGCGGCTCGGTGGTGGACGAACCCGCCACCGCGCAGGCGCTCGCGACCGTGGTGCTGCGTGGATTGGCCTGTGGCGCATTCGAACCGGAGGCGGTGACCGCCCTGGTCCCGGCCGCGACCGTCGAGGTGCTGGACAAACTGCGTGACCGCACCTGGGTCAACCCCGCGAGCGTGGTCGCAACCGCCCCGGGAGGACATCCTCAACCGTGAATCCGCCGCCCGGCCGTGTACCGCACGGCCGGGCGGCGCTGGGAGCCAACCGTTTCCAGTTTCCGTAGTGCTGACAAAGGAGTTCCATGACTGTCGAGTCGTCTGATTTCACCCTGCTACCCGATCTGGCGGTCCGCACGCTGGGCGGCGCGGTGGTGTGGGCGAATGACGAATCCTTCGCGGAGAAGGAGAATCTCATCCGTCCCGAAGAGTCCGAGTACTCCCCCGCCACCTTCGGCCACAAGGGTCAGGTGTACGACGGATGGGAGACCCGGCGGCGGCGTGGGGATATCGGCGCGTTCCCGGCCGACGACGACTGCGACACCGCCATCGTGCGGCTCGGCGTGCCCGGCGTGATCAAGGGCGTGGTCGTGGACACGGCCTGGTTCAAGGGGAACTACCCGCCCGAGGTGTCGGTGGAAGCCATCGCGGTACCGGGCTATCCGTCGGCCGGGGAGCTGGCGGCGGCCGACGGCTGGACCACGATCGTGGCACGCGCCAAGGTGGAGGGCGATACGAAGAACCCGTTCACGGTCGACTCCGACCGGCGCTGGACGCATGTGCGGCTGCGCATGTTCCCGGACGGCGGCGTGGCCCGGCTGCGTGTGCACGGCATCGCGAAACCCGAACTGCGCTGGCTGGATTCGGGCCCGTTCGATCTGGCCGCGCTGGAGAACGGCGGTCTGGTGGCGGACTGCTCCAACCGCTTCTACTCGCATCCGCAGAATGTGCTGATGCCCGGCCGGGCCCGCGTCATGGGCGACGGCTGGGAGACCGCGCGCGGCCGCGACAAGTCCACCAACGACTGGGTGGACGTGCGGCTGGTCGAGGAGGGCGTACTCACCATGGTCGAGATCGACACCTCCTACTTCCTGTTCAACGCTCCGGGCGCGGCCGCCCTCACCGGAATTCGCGCCGACGGCAGCGAGGTGGAGTTGCTGGCCCGCACGGTGCTGCAGCCCGACACCCGGCACCGCTTCGCCATCGAGTCGGACGAAGCCGTGGTGCGGGTGCGGCTGGACGCCTACCCCGACGGCGGCCTGGCGCGCCTGCGCGTCTTCGGCAGCCTCACCGAAGCGGCCCGGACCCGGCTGCGCGCCGAGGAGGATGGTCTGGCATGAGCGAGCACATCCCGGAGCCCGGCGCTTTCGATCTCGCGTATGCGCGCGACATGGTCGGCTACGGCCCCAACCCGCCGCATCCGCGGTGGCCCGGTGACGCCAATATCGCCGTCAACTTCGTGCTCAACTACGAGGAGGGCGGCGAGAACAACCCGCTGGACGGCGATCCCGGCTCGGAGACCTTCCTCTCCGATATCGTTCCCGCCGCGGCCTTCTCGAACCGGCACATGAGCATGGAGTCCATCTACGAGTACGGCTCGCGCGCCGGGCTCTGGCGGATCCTGCGCATGTTCGAACAGCGCGATATCCCGCTCACCATTTTCGGTGTGGCCCGCGCCCTGGAACGCAATCCGGAAGCGGTGGCGGAGTTCAAGCGCCTCGGCCACGAGATCGCCTGTCACGGTCTGCGCTGGATCTCCTACCAGGAGACCGATCCGGAAACCGAACGCGCGCACATGGAAGAGGCGGTGCGCATCATCACCCGTCTCTTCGGGGCACCGCCGCGCGGGTGGTACACCGGCCGGGATTCCCCGCAGACCCGCCAGCTGGTGGTCGAGCACGGCGGTTTCGCCTACGACTCCGACTCCTACGCCGACGACCTGCCGTACTGGGTCAAGGTGGGCGAGGCCGACCAGCTGGTGATCCCGTACACCCTGGAGACCAACGACATGCGGTTCTCCTCCCCGGCCGGTTTCGCCAATGGTGACGAGTTCTTCGCCTACCTCCGCGACGCCTTCGACGTCCTCTACGCCGAGGGCGAGGCCGGGGCTCCCAAGATGCTCTCGGTCGGCCTGCACTGCCGCATCGTCGGCAAACCGGCCCGCGCGAAGTCCCTGCAGCGCTTCCTGGACCACGTCCGATCCCACGACAAGGTCTGGCTGACCCGCCGCATCGATATCGCCGACCACTGGCGCAAAATCCATCCCGCCTGAGCCGGAGCACCACCCGCAAGCGGCCCGGAACCACAGGGTTCCGGGCCGCTCTCGTCGCCGCGTTACCTGCCGGTGCGGTCGATGCGTTCGAGTTCCACTGCGCGGCGCATCATTTCGCGGGCGCGGGTGCGGTCGCCGGCGTAGTCGTAGGCGCGCGCGGCGCGGTAGTTGGTGCGCCAGTTGTCGGGGTCGGCTTCGAATTCCTGCTTGACCTGGTTGAAGAGCTGGTCGGCGGCTTCGCGTTCGATGCGGCCCGAGGGGCGGCGCGGCAACGACGAGACGTCCACCTCGAAGCCCTCATCGTGGGCACGGCGGCCCAGATGCTGGTGGGCGAAGGCGGCGCGGACACTGCTCGCCACCACCCAGACGCCGACCAGCGGAAGGATCAGGATGCCGATGCCGATGGCCACGGCCGGGATGGAGCCCTTGCCGATCAGGCTGATCGACATGCGGCCCAGGATGAAGAAGTAGAACACCAGCACGAGGACCAGGGCCGCGATGAAGACGACCTTCTTCGCGACCTCCCGGCCGACCTTGTCCTCGGCGCTGCTCACAGGTCGAGCAGCTCGTCGATGCCCACGGTGAGGCCGGGGCGGAACGGGGCCTTGCGGACGCCGAGCAGGACGCCGGGCACGAAGGAGGTGCGGTCGATGGAGTCGTGGCGGATGGTCAGCGTCTCGCCCTGGGTGCCGAACAGCACCTCCTGGTGCGCGACCAGCCCCGCGAGGCGCACCGAGTGCACGCGGACGCCGTCCACGTCCGCGCCGCGCGCGCCCTCGAGTTCGGTGGAGGTGGCGTCGGGGCTGCGGCCCACACCGGCCTTCTCGCGCGCGGCGGCGATGAGGCCCGCGGTGCGGTAGGCGGTGCCCGACGGGGCGTCGGCCTTGTTCGGGTGGTGCAGTTCGATGACCTCGACGGATTCGAACCAGCGGGCGGCCTGCTCGGCGAAGCGCATGGACAGCACCGCGCCGATGGCGAAGTTGGGCGCGATGAGCACGCTGGTTCCCGGGCTCGCGGCCAGCCAGCCGCGTACCTGCTCCAAGCGGTCCGCGTCGAAGCCGGTGGTGCCGACGACGGCGTGAATGCCGTTCTCCACCAGGAACTTCAGATTGGGCATCACCACGTCGGGGTGGGTGAAGTCGACGACCACCTGGGTGCCGGACTCGGTGAAGGTCGCCAGGGCGTCGTCCTTGTCGACCTGGGCCACCAGCTCCAGATCGGCGGCCGCTTCGACCCCGGCGCAGATGGCCTGCCCGACCTTGCCGCGCGCCCCGAGCACACCCACCCGGATCCGGTTCGTGGTCACCTGGTCTCCTCACATCACTTCGACTCGACACTCGTTCGTCAGGTCAGAGCCTATCGGGCGGCGGTCGCGCGGAAACGAGCCCGGTGGGCCCGCGTGGCGGACGCCACGCCATGCGCGCGTCCGCAACTGTTCAGCTTCCGGCCAACTCGGCGTCGAATCGAGCAGATAGGCATCGCTGGTGAGAATTCGCCGTAATACCCGTAGCGCGCTCGTCGCCGTCGCCGTGTGCGCCGCCGCTGCCACCGCCGGTTGTTCGTCCTCGTCCGATGGCGGGGCCGACTTCACCGCCACCAGGGATCAGCCGCTGGTGATCTCGCTGGACGAACTGCTGGCGAAGTCCGGCGGCTCGGCGGCGGTCGCGATCGCGGATCCGCAGCACGGGACCATCAGCCGCCGGACCGACGGGTCGGTGGTGTACACGCCGGCCGCCGGGTACACCGGATCGGACAGCGTCACCGTCACCACCACCGACGCGGTGAAGCTGTACACCACCGATATCGAGCCGCTGGGTGAATACGGTGGCGTCACCGTGCAGGGCAGTGCGTACGGGTCGGCGTTCGTGCCGGTGCCGGGGTCGACGGACGAGTTCTACGGGCTCACCGACCGCGGCCCGAATGTGGACGGCAAGGGCAAGAACGAAAAGGTCGCTCCCGTCTCGGATTTCACGCCGCAGATCGCGAAGTTCAGGATGGTCGGCACCAAGGCGGTCGTGCAGTCCACGATCCTGCTGAAGAATCCGGCCGGGCAGCCGTTCAACGGGATGGTCGATCTGTCCGCCAACACCGGCGAGACCATGAAGGATCTCAACGGGAACGTGCTCGCCCCCACCGACCACGGCATCGACAGCGAGGGCCTGGTCGCGCTCGCCGACGGCACCTTCTGGGTCTCCGACGAATACGGGCCGTTCCTGGTGCATTTCGACGCCAAGGGCACCGAGCTGGAGCGGCTCGCGCCGGGGCGCGGACTGCCCAGGGAGCTGGGGCTGCGCACGCCGAACCAGGGCATGGAGGGGCTCACCGTCACCCCGGACGGCGGCACGCTGGTGGGCATCATCCAGAGTGGTTTGACCACAGCGGGATTGAGCTCCGCGCGCGAGGTGCCGATGACGCGCATCGTGACCGTTGATCTGAAGACCAAGGCGGTCAAGGAGTTCGCGTATCCGCTGGAGAACCCGAAGGAGAAGCTGGGCGCGTCCGAGATCACCGCGTTGAGTAGCACCACGTTCCTGGTGGACGAGCGCGACGGCAACAAGGAGCCCAGGGCGAACAAGAAACTGTGGACCATCGACATCTCGCAGGCGACCGATATCGGGCCGCAGTCCACAGTCGCAGGGGCGCAGTACAACCCGGAGCAGGGCCTGCAGATCGACGGGAAACCGCTCGAAACCTGGGTCGGCGCGGTGAGCACCGCCGACGGGGTGGCCGCACTGCGGAAGGCCGGGATCACGCCGGTGAGCAAGAAGCTCGGCCTCGACCTCGGCGGGCTGGTGACCGAGCTCAACGGTGACGGAAAGTTCTTCGGCCACGACAAGATCGAGGGTGTCGCCACCACCGACGGCGGCAAGACGCTCTACATCGCCAATGACAGCGACTTCGGGCTGGCGGGCGTCACGGGCGATCAGCCGCCGTTCGGCCTGGAAGCCAAGACCATGCCGAACGGCGTACCGGACTCGGGCGAGATCCTGATGGTGGACACCACCAAGCTGCCCGCCACGACGCGGACGAAGACGATCACGTTCGACGTCCGCTGACCCCCGGGCTCAGTCGAACACGATGACCTGGCGCAGGGCGTGGCCGGCGGCCAGCTCGTCCATGGCCTCGTTGATGTCCTCCAGGCGGATGCGGGAGGAGACCAGGCGCTCCACCGGCAGCCTGCCCTCCCGCCACATGCGCACGAATTCGGGGATATCGCGCGACGGCACCGCCGAACCCAGGTAGCTGCCGACGATCGAACGGCCCTGGGCCACCAGGCCGAGCGGGGAGATCGAGGCCACGGCGTCGGGGGCGGGCAGGCCGACGGTGACGGTGGTGCCGCCGGGAGCCGTTGCGGCGATGGCGGTTTCGAAGGCGCGGATATTTCCGGCGGCCTCGATCACGGCCTCGGCCACAATGCCCTGCTTGGCCACTTCGGCCGGGGTGTACGCCTGGGTCGCGCCCAACTCCAGGGCGATCTTCAATTTGTCCGGCACGGTGTCCACGGCGATCACGTCGCGGCCCGTGCCTTCCCGCAGGGCGGCGGCGACCAGCACGGCCGCCATGCCCACCCCGCCGAGCCCGACCACCATGATGCGATCGGCCGGGGCGGGTTTCGCCGAATTCAGCAGTGCCCCACCGCCGGTCAGCACCGCGCAGCCCAGCACGGCCGCGACGTCCGGCGGCACGTCGTCGTCCACGGGCACCACCGAGCGGCGGTCCACCACGGCGTGCGTGGCGAAGGCGGAGACGCCCAGGTGATGGTGCACCTGCGCGCCGTCGCGCAGCAGGCGGCGGCCGCCGCTCAGCAGTTCACCGGCGTTGTTGGCCAAACTGCCTGCGAGACAGGGGGTTCGGCCCTCGGTGGCGCAGCCGGAGCATTCGCCGCAGCGGGGCAGGAAGGTCATGATCACGCGCTGGCCGACGGCGATATCGCCCTCGCCCGCGATATCGCCGGTCTCCGCGCCCACGGCCTCGACGATTCCGGCGGCCTCGTGGCCGAGCAGCATGGGCACCGGGCGCACCCGGTTGCCGTCCACCACCGAGAGATCCGAATGGCACAGGCCCGCCGCCTCGATCCGGACGAGCAGTTCACCGGGTCCGGGCTCCCCCAGATCCAGTTCGCTCACCGTGATCGGCTTCGACTGCGCGAACGGCGTCTCGGCTCCGATTCGTTCCAGGACAGCACCGCGAATCCTCATGGGCCCGACGGTACTCCACGGCACCTTCCCAGACAGCTGGATATCTGCTTCGATGTGTCTCGGATAGAGGAGCACCCATGAGCACACCTTCCCTGGCCGCCGGCAATCGGGGCCTCAATTCCGTCGTGACGAAATTCTTCGGCACGGTCGCCCGCGCCTATGACACGCGGCCGTTGCAGTACATCGTCTACCGCCCGCCACAGGACGAGATGGTCGCCGAACTGCGCGCCGCCGGATCCCGCCGCATCGCCGATATCGGTTGCGGGACGGGCATTCTCACTGCCCGGATCCAGCGTGAACTGCGACCCGAGGCGGTGTATGGCGTGGACGCCTCCACCGGCATGCTCGCCCAGGCCCGCGCCCGGAACGCGCAGGTGCGCTGGCTGCACTCGCCCGCCGAGCAATTGCCGCTCACCGACGGCGCGCTCGACGCGGTGGTGACCACCAGCGCCTTCCATTTCTTCGACCATCCGGTGGCGCTGCGGGAATTCCATCGGGTGCTGGTTCCCGGCGGGTTGGTGGCCATCGCGACCATGTTGCCGAGCAGCCCGACGGCGGGGCCGATCCAGCGGATCACGCGCAGCCCGATCATGCCGGCGCACGCGCCGTCACAGCGGGCGACGCGGAAGTTGCTGGAGGACGCCGGATTCGAGGTGGTCGCCCAGCGCAAGATCCACCGGCCCCTGCCGACATGGCTGATTCCGGACGGCATCACCATCGGCCGTCGCCGCTGAACCGCGCGGCCGGTCAGCGGCCCGGGTCGTCGCTGCCGCGGAAGCACACCGTCATGACACGCTTCTCCCAGACGACCCAGACCGCGCCCTGACCGTCGCGCGGGCAGCCGCCGCCCTCGGTGGTGTCGAGCAGGACCGCGGTCACCTGCACGATGTGCGGGCCGGGGGTGGTGCAGTCGACCTTGAGAGGTTCGTCCATCTGGGTGGCGTCGTAGCAGACGCCCACGCGCCAGTCGAAAGCCAGGCACAGGTGGTAGATCAGGTTGCCGGACTTGTCGTGCCGGGAGGTCTCCAGTTTGTAGAGGTTTCCCGTGCACTCGCCCGGACCCGTTTGCACCACACGGTAATTCGCGTCGAGGGAGTCGCAGTCGGCCGGGGCGGGGGATCCCGCCTCCCAGGTCGGCTCGCCCGTCTTCGGGTCGGCGACCTGGTCCATGGGGACCTCGACACAGTCACCGACCCGCAGCGCGGCGAGCGGGTCGGGGGCGGCGGGTTTGGCGCTGGTGGTCGCGGTCGGCAGGCCCGCGGGGACGAGGCCGGGCGCGGTCGGCCCGGCGGTGCCCGCGACGGTCGCACCGCCCAGGTCGGAGGCCACGTCCTGGGCGGCCGGAAGCAGGCCGATCAGCAGGGCGAGTGCGCCCAGCAGGGCGAGCACGGGAGCCAGTGCGCCGCGCTCCCCTCGCGGTCGTCCGCGTGTTCGTCGAATCCCGATCACCGTGGCGGCAACCAGCAGCGACACAGCCACGGCGATCAGCACCCAGTGCACACCCAACCCCCACAACGACTTTCCCTACACCTACCAGTGTGGCTGATCGACAGGCGCACGGCACGGTCCAGTCCCACTCCGCCTGCAAGCTATCCCATGGCGCAATTCAGTAGCAATCCGACATTGCGCCCTCTTCAGGGCCAGTTCGCGGTCTTGATGGTCATGATGGAGGTATGCGCGCACGACTAGGGGTTCTGACCGTCGCTTTTCTGCTGGGGGCCGTCGCCTGCGGGCAGGACACGGATTCGCGGCCTACGGCGACCGCCACCGTCACGCGGACGGCTCCGAGCCAGCCCTCCGGTGTGCCCGATCTGGCGGCCGGGGAGGATGTGGCGCAGGGGCTCGACGTGCCGTGGGGGCTGGCCTTCCTGCCCGACGGGAGTGCGCTTGTGGCCGAACGGGATTCGGGCGCGATCGTGAAGGTCACGCCCGGCGTCGGCACCGAGCGGGTGTACGAGGTGCCGGGCGTGGAGGCGACCGGGGAAGCCGGATTGCTCGGCATCGCGGTCTCACCGGGCTACGCCGAAGACCGGTACGTGTACGCGTACTTCACTGCCGCACAGGACAATCGGATCGTGCGCTTCCGGCTCGACGGGCAGCCGCAGGTGATCTTCAGCGGTATCGCCAAGGGCTCCATCCACGACGGGGGGCGGATCGCCTTCGGCCCCGACGGGCTGCTCTACGTCGGCACCGGCGACGCCGGGCAGACCTCGCGCTCCCAGGACCCGGCCGATCCCAATGGAAAGATCCTGCGCCTCACCCCGGAAGGCGCTGCGGCACCGGGCAATCCGACGCCCGGCTCGCCCGTCTACAGCCTCGGGCACCGCAACGTACAGGGCCTGGCCTGGGATTCCTCGGGCCGCCTGTTCGCCGCCGAATTCGGCCGCAACGCCTTCGACGAGATCAATCTGATCGAACCCGGCCGCAACTACGGCTGGCCCGAGGTGGAGGGCAGTGGCGACACCCGCGGCGGCGAATTCACCCAGCCCCTGGTCACCTGGAAACCGTCGGAAGCCTCCCCCTCGGGTATCGCGATCACCGGTGACACCCTCTACGCCGCCGCCCTCCGCGGCGAACGCCTCTGGACCGTCCCCCTGAGCGACGGCCGCACCGGCAAACCCGAAGCCCGCCTGGAGAATCAGCTCGGCCGCCTCCGCACTGTCGCCGTCGCACCGGACGGCGCGCTCTGGGTGACCACCTCCAACACCGACGGCCGCGGCGACCCGGCGACCGGCGACGACCGCGTCATCCGCTTCCCCGCCCGCTAGGCCGAAGACCTCGGCGTGACGCGGGTGCGCCGCACGCCGGGACGACGAGGCGGTTCAGCCTTTGGTCAGTTCGGGTGTGCTCTCGGCGGGCACCGGCGGCCAGGCTTCCGGGCGGATGTTGGCGGGTTTGGTGGTGGGGTTCTCGTCCCAGTCGAAGCGGACGCCGACCCAGGCTTTCGGCTTCTCGAACACGACCTCGCGGGCGTCGAATGCCGCTCTGCGGAAGGAGATTTCGCCGAAGAAGTCGCCGCCGGTGAAGATCGCGGCGCGGCCGTCGAAGACGGCGTCGGCGAAGGAGACGCGGCCGTGGTATTCGGCGCGCGCGAAGGTGGTCTCGCGGGTGCCGCCGACCCGCCAGCGGCCGCGGCTGCCCAGGTGGGCGCAGTCGAAGGCGGTGGCCTCGGCGTAGCACCGGATATCGGCGAACGTGATTCTGGCGCTGGAGAACCGGGCGGTCGCGAAGGTCACCCGGCCGCCGTCGAAGAGGACGTGCTCGAAGGTGGTGAGGTCCGCGGCGAAGGTGGCGTCGGCGAAGCTGCTGCGGTCACCGGCGAAGGTGGCGCGGGTGAAGGCGGTGCGGACACCGCCGAACTGGGCGCCGTCGAAGGAGACCGGGGCGGCGAAGGTCACGTCGGTGAAGGTGGTTCCGGCGGTGTCGCGTTCCCCGCGGACGGGCTGGGAGTGGGCGAAGATCGCGCCGTCGAAGCGGGTGGCGGCGGCTCGGAAGACCGCGCCCCGGAAGGTGACTCGCGGGCCGAGGAAGCGGGCGCGGTCGAAGTGGGTGCCGCGGCCGCCGACGAAGACCGCGTTGGTGAAGCGGGTGGCATTGCCCGCGAAGGTCACATCGCGGAAGTCCAGATCCTCGAAGATCACGTCGGAGAAGTCGAAATCGCAGCTGGACCAGGATCTTTCGGCGCCGGGGCGGAGGTGTCCGGCGATCACGCGCAGGATGGTGTCGCGAACCTGCCGGTCGTTCTGCCGGTAGCCGTACACCCGCTCCACGGCCGTCCCGGCGTCCTCGATCCGCTGCGTTTTGGAGACCAGGTGGCTGGCCCCCTCATCGGGCACGTAGGGCAGGCGTAGGTAGCCGCACAGCACGTCCACGCACTGCTGGCGCTGACCGGGCGTGCCCGCACCGTCCGCGACCCCCGCCATGGCGTAGACCCCGGCGATGCGCACTGCCACATCGGAGTGCCCGAGCTGTATGGCCGCCGCCCCGAACAGTTCGGCGAAGCGGCCGCGCTCGCTGTCGCGCTGGCGGCGCAATGCCAGCAGCGATAGCGCCGCGGCCAGCAGTCCGGCGACCACCGCCACCAGGATCGTGTTGCGGTCCAAGGGTTTCGGCTGTTCGCCGTCGTCGCGTAGCAGCAGCAATCCTGTGCACACACCGACCAGAAGCCCGATCACCACCGCGGGAACCACAACCCTCATCAGTGCCGACCGGTGAACCGTCCGGTTCGGCACCGCGCCGAACCACCCCCACCGCCGCATAGCGGAAGGATAGCGACAGCGCCCGCGACACGCCCAGCGTGTCTGTATTTCAGACTGTCGCAGGCACTTTGGCCGCCGAGTTCCGGCGCAAGCCGATACCCGCTGCCACCAGGCACGCCACCGCGACGGCACCGACGAACCAGGGGAACACGGTGTTCAAACCCCACGTGGTGGCCGCCCATCCGGCCAGCACCGTGGGCAACGCCATGGCCGAGTAGGCCAGCAGGTAGTACGCCGACATGGTTTCGCCGCGCTTGTGCTGCGGCACCACATTCGACAGATGCCGCAGCGAACCGCCGAAACCGAGGCCGAAGGTCGCGCCCAGCACCACCCCGGAGGCCAGCACCCACACCCAGTTGTGCGTGGCGAGCGCGGGCAGGGTGAGCAGCAGGGCGATCGCCATGCCGATATCGCCGACGATGGCCGCGCGCCGGGCCGGGATCCCGGTGGCGAAGAACTGGGTGAGCGCACCCGCCGTGGCGGTGGCCGCCACGACCGCGCCGCCGAAGACGAGGTTGTGCACGCCGGTCTTGGCCGCCGCCAGGGACGGGTACAGCGACAGCAGCACGCCCAGCACCGACCAGGCCGCCATCACGCCCAGCGCGGAGAACCAGAAGTCGCCGCGAATCTCCTGTGGCACAGCCGGTTTGGCGATCCGGATCGGACCCGCCACCCGCGCCGTGTGCGGTTCGCGCAGTGCGAGCACACCGACCGCCACCAGCAGGCACACCACGGTGATCACCACATACGGCGTGCGCAGCGGGTGCGGCGCGTACTGGGCCAGCAGCGCCGAGCCCAGAATCGCCACGGCCATACCGACATTGAAGGCCACGCCGGACAGCTGACCGGAGCGCGCGCCGTGCGCGGGCCGCAGGTCCAGCAGCGCCGCCGCGCCCGCCACCACGGTCGCGCCGACCGCCGCGCCGTGCAGGGCCCGCGCCAGCCGCAGCATGGCCACGTTGTCGGCGAGCAGGAAGACGATCAAACCGAGCACCATGACGCCGAATGCGCCCAGCAGCACCGGCTTTCGGCCCACGGAGTCGGAGATGCGGCCGGAGACGAGCACCGCGCCGAGCGCGGCGACCGCGTAGGCGGCGAAGACGAAAGTGGTGGTGAGCGGAGTGAAATTCCACTCCTGCTGATAGATGCCGTACAGCGGGGCGGGCACCCCGGAGACGCCCAGCGCCACGCCGCTCGCCGCCAGGACGAGCGCGTACGCCCAGCTCTGGCTTCCCTGCCCGGCACGCGGCGCAACCGTCGCTGCTGCTGCCATCGAACCCTCCATCAGGTAAGTTTGATTCTGATCGAACCCGACACTACCCCTGGTTCGATGAACGTCAAACCTGGTTTCCTAGTGAGGTAGCTCATGCCAGACACCGAAGCGGCCCCGGTACTGCCCGCGATCGGACCTCCGCCCGCCCTGCCGGCGGTCCTCGGCGCGCTGCAGGACCCGGTCCGCCTGGAGATGATCCGCCGCCTGGCCAATGCCGGGACCGCACTGCGCTGCGCCGCGCTCTACGACGGCGTCAGCAAGTCCACCGCCGCCCACCACTTCAAGATCCTGCGCGAGGCCGGCCTCACCGAGCGGCTGACGGTGGAGGGTCATATCTATCAGCGACTGCGCACCGACGATGTGAACGAAGCACTACCCGGCCTGCTGCCCGCGATCCTGACCGCGGCGAACCGCGCCGACGAATAGCGGCGCGGATTCCCGAGGCGGCGCGGAGCCACTTCGCGCTACCGTTCCCTCATGCGCATCCGGCCCGCGACCGTCACCGACTTGCCCACGCTGCAGAAGATCGAAATCGCCGCGGGCGAACCGTTTCGCACGCTCGGCATGACGGAGATCGCCGAGGACGAACCACCCGCACTGGAAACCCTCGAGGTCTACCAGCGGGCCGGGCGCGCCCGGGTGGCCGTGGACGATTCGGATCACCCGGTCGCCTACCTCCTGCACGACCGCGCCGACGACACCGTCCACATCAGCCAGGTATCCGTCCATCCCGAGCACGCGCGCCGTGGGATCGGGCGGGCGCTCATCGAGGATCTGGCCGACCGCGCGCGGGCACAGGGCGTGGCCGCGCTCTCCCTCACCACGTTCGTCGAAGTGCCGTGGAACGCACCATATTACGAGCGCCTCGGCTTCCGCCCGCTCGATCCCGCCGAGCTGACCCCCGACCTGCTGCGCGTGCGCACACACGAAGCCGAGATCGGCCTGGACCGCTGGCCGCGCACCGCCATGCGCCGGGAACTGGATCAGGGCAGCTGCGGAGTGTCGTAACTGCCCAGGTATCCGGTGTCGTCGAATTCGAGGCCCACGAACGTCTCCGGTTCCACCCGATCGAAGATGAACCGCACGATCGTGCCGTCCGGGTCGGGGACATCGATTGCGGCGCCGAAGGTTCCGCGATCCTGATAGGTGTAGTCGAGGCCGAGATCGCGGCAGTGGGCGATGAAATCGTCGAGAGCGTCCTGGGTGGGCAGCCGGAAGGCGACGATGTCGAATCCGGTGAGATCGGGCGCGCCCACACAGAAAGCGCGCTCGCGCAACGAGACTCGCACGCCGGTGCTGCGGTCGACGAGGCCGACGCCGCGCAGCACACCGTTCTCGACGAATTCGAAACCCGGCTCGAGCTCGAGTAGCGCGCGGTACCAGGCGGTGCTGGTCTTCAGATCCGTGACGGGGATCTTGACATGCGCGAAACCGGTGACCACGCCCATACGCTCCTCCTCGGACGAACGCTTCCCAGGATAGAGCCGGACGCGCGGGCACCGGGGCGGTCAGCGCAGAATGCCCGCCGCGGCGGCGGCCTTGATCCAGGACGGGAACTCCGAGAGCAGGCGATCGTAGAGTTCGGGGTCGGAGAGGTTGTCGATATCGTCGACCGAGAAGAAGCCGACATTGTCGACGCGGCGGCCGCCCATGGTGTCCAGGCGTTCCAGCACGCCGTAGCCCGCCTTGCTGCCGAGGCCGACGAACTGCCAGAAGATCGGTTCCTCGACGGCGGCCCGCAGTTCCCGCTCGATCTCGCGGTTCTTGTAGACGCCGCCGTCGGAGAAGAACAGCACGATGGTGGGCAGCGGCACCCGTTCGGCGCGCACCTGGTTGCGCACCTCCGCGATCACCTTCTGCTCCTCGTTCTGGATGCCGACCACGCGCATATCCACCTGGCCCGGTTGCAGATTCGCGGCGCGCCGCCCGCCGAACAGTTTCAACTGCCCGCAGCGCACATGCAGTTCCAGCCAGCGCGGCAGATCGGCGAGCGTGAGATCCGGCAGCCGCGCCGGATTGCTCGCGAACGTCCACGCGGGCATGACGCCGTTGTCGTCGAGTTGCGCGGCCACCGCGGCCATGCGTTCGACGACCCGGTGCACGACCTTCTTCTCGTAGAGCATCGTCATCGACCCGGAGGCGTCCAGCACCAGGATGACCCGCGCCGTCAGCCCCTGCATACCCTGCTTGGCCAGGCTGACCGCCACCTGCTCCTTGCGCAGCGACATCCGCTTGCGCATATCGATCGGCAGCTGATCCTCCCCCTTGGTGAGCCGCACACCGGGCACGGCGGGCTGGGGTGGCGGAGAAGGCTGCACCGGCGGGGCGAACTGCGGGGCAGGGGGCGGCGTGAATTGCTGCGGCGGCGGGGCGTACTGCTGCCGCGGGGGCGTGTGCGGCTGCTGTGCGGGGATCGGCTGTGGCGCAGCGGAACTCGCGGGAGCCGCGGGGGCGTCGTCGACGCTGATGCCGAAATCGGTGGCCAGCCCGGCCAATCCGCTCGACCAGCCCTGGCCGACGGCGCGGAACTTCCACACCCCGCCGCGCCGATAGAGCTCCCCGCACAGCATGGCCGTCTCCGGCCCGGCAGCGATGTCGAAGCGTGCGATCTCGGCCCCTCCGGCGGCGTCGAGCAGGCGCAGGGTCAGCCCCGGAACCTGCCCGAAGGTGCCGCCGTCGGCGGAGGCGCACACCGCGATGCGGTCGATATCCGCCTCCACCGCAGCGAGATTCACCTCGACCGCATCGGCGCTCCCCTGCTTGCCCGCGTACCGCACCGCTCCGCTGGGGTGTCCGGCCTGGTTGTAGAACACGAAGTCCACATCCGACCGCACCCGGCCCGCGGTGGTCAGCAGCAGCGCCGAGGCATCGATATCGGGAACCCCGGGCCCGCCCGACCAGCCGAGGACCGCACGCACGGCCCCGGCGGCGACGGGCACATTGGCGCCTTTGCTCAGATTCGTCACCCGAGACAGTCTGCCCCCGTACGCCGTCGCTGGCTACCGAACCCGCACTGTGCGGCCCGTCCGTGCCGGGCGGGAACCGTGGGGCGTACCGGCCTATGGCGCGGGCGGCACCACCTCGGGAGCGGGTTCGGCCGGGGCGGCGGCGGGGGCGCCGGTTCCACCGGGACCTCGGGTGCGGGCGGCGGCGGGATGAAGCCCTCGGGCGGGGGCGCGGGCGCCTCCGGCGGTGGGGCGATCGTCTCGGCCGGCGGGGGCGGAGGCGTGGTGACCGTCGTGGTGGTCGTGGTCGGCGGGACCGTCGTGGAGGTGACGGGGGCCGGGGCGACGGGCGCCTCGGGGGCCGAAGCACCACCCTGGAAATCGGCGGACGCGACATGGCCTGCGGCCCAGAGGAATCCACCGGCCGCGAGGAGAATCGCCGGGGCCAGCATGCCGCCCAGGGTGGCGGCCAGCCGACGGCGGCGACGACGACGCGACTGCACGAGCACCGCGATCAGCATTTCGACGGCGAAGACACCCGCGACGATGCTCAGCAACGCCGTGAAGGTCCAGGCCGCATCGGGCTGGTGGGCCGAATCCGCCAGGGCCGCCAGCAATCCCGCGCCCGCCACCGCGATGGCGGCGGTCAGCAGAAAGCGGTACGCGGCGAAGACGAAACTGCCCAGCGAGTCCTCCTCGCCGCCGTTGCGGCGCAGCCAGGCGCAGAACAGCAGACCGTGCGTGAGACCGACAGCCACGGCCGCGGCCAGCAGCAGCACGCTCCCGTCCCGGACCGCGTACCCGTCGCCGTCGGTGCGCACCAGCAGCGCGCCGACGCCTCCGACGAGCAGCGCGACCACCAGAATCGCCAACGCCGGCAGGGCTTCTCGGCGGCTGCGTAGTCGGCGCAGCAGATAGCCTTCCGGCAGTTGCTCTTTCAACCCCTGGAAGATCCGAGCCCAGGCCACCGGCACCGCCGCGAGCACGACCGACACGGCCCAGGTGAGCCCGCCGGCCGGAATCCACACGGCCGCAAGGGCGATCGCGGCGAGCGCGGCCCACACCCAGCCCGCCGCACCCAGCATCGACCGCCACGTGGTGGCGGCGAAGGTCTGCCGGGCGGGCAGATGGCCGGGCCGCGAGGCGAGCAGCCCGCGCAGCACGCTGATCGGCCCGCCGCTCCACACCTCCAGGCGCGCCTTCAGCAGCAGCAGGTCGGTGTGCAGTGAATTGAGTTCCAGCCCGGCCGCGACATGCTTCTCGGCGGCGGCCCGATCCCCGAACTCCAGTTCCAGCGCGGCGGCCGCCGCATGCGTGTTCGCGGTGGGCGCGACCTGCATCGCCCGCACCACGGCGGTGCGCGCCTCGGCCCGCTCGGCCAACTCGGTGCGCCGCACCCGCGACAGCACCCCCGCCAGGGTCAGCAGTGCCGCCGGATTCTCCGGCTCCAGCGAAACCGCCACCCGCACATGGCGAACCGCTTCTTCGTCGCGCGCGGCGGCCTCGAAGGCCAGCGCCGCCGTGAGATGGGCCTCCACCCGATCCGGGTCGGCGGCGATAGCCAGCCCGGCCATCCGCAACGCCTCGTCCACCCGATCCAGCCGATACGCGATATCGGCCATCTCCTCCAGCAGGCCCGGATCATGTGGCGCGTCCGCGAGCGCCTTGCCGACTATCTCCCGAGCCTCGTCCAGTCGGCCGAGATCACTTGCGACGCGCGCTTTTTCCAGCACCTGCGAGGTGTCGAACATCCCTCTCCCGATCGTGAGCACGCCACCCCCGCAACCAGGGTCCGGCGTCCGACCGCCGCACTGTGTGCAACGGTTCCGGGCGAGACTAGCCGACCAGTTGCCGACCCGCGACGGCAAGTCCACCTATCGCGCAAAGAATTTCGCGTCCGGGCCGGGCCCGCCGGGACAACGCACGACCCGCCGGGCCCGGAAGATCCGGGCCCGTGCAGGTCAGACGACCAGGTTGCGGACCACCGCGGGGAGGTCGCGGGTGCGGCGGTAGGGGCCCGCCACGGCCGCGCCGAAGGGGCGCGACAGCAGAGTGCGGGCGATGGCCGAGACCTCGTCGGTGGTGACTTCGTCTATGCGCGCGAGGGTTTCGGAGACGCTGCGATGGTTGCCGTAGCTGAGTTCGCTGCGGCCGATGCGGTTCATGCGCGAGCCGGAATCCTCGAGGCCGAGGACCAGGCCGCCGCGCAGGGAGCCTTTGGCGCGGGCGCATTCGGCGTCGGAGATGCCGTTGGCCGCTACCTCCTCGAGGACGGTGCGCGCGAGAGTGGCCACCTTGCCGAGGTTTTCGGGCTGGCAACCCAGGTAGACGGAGAAGGCGCCGGTGTCGGCGAAGGTGTCGACGCTGGAGTAGACCGAGTAGGCGAGACCGCGTTCCTCGCGGATGCGCTGGAACAGGCGGGAACTCAGGCCGCCGCCGAGCACCGTGTTCAATACCGAGAGGGGCCAGCGCTTCTCGCCCTCGTGACGGCCGAAGGCGCGGGTGCCGAAGACCAGGTGCGCCTGTTCGCTGTCGCGGTACATGCGCAGCAGTTCGGGATTGCCGCGCGGGCGGAACTTGCCCTCGCGGCGGGGCGCGGGCTCGCGACCGGCTTCCAGATGCGGGGCGAAAGCGCGGTGCACGAGTTCCACCGTGTGCTCGTGCTCGATATTGCCCGCCACCGCGACCACCATGCGATCGGGCCGGTAGCGGCGCTGATGGAAGGAGCGCAGCTGATGCGCCTGCATGGCTTCGATGGTCTCGATACTGCCGATCACCGGCCGGCCCACCGGATGGTCGCCGAACATCGCGGTGAGGAACATATCGCCGACGGTGTCCTCGGGATCGTCGTCGCGCATGGAGATCTCCTCCAGCACCACCTGACGTTCCACCGAGACGTCCTCGGCGCGGCACAGGCCGCGCAGCACCACATCGGAGACCAGATCCACCGCGAGCGGCAGATCCTCGTCGATGACGTGCGCGTAGTAGCAGGTCTGCTCCTTGGCGGTGAACGCGTTCAGTTCACCGCCCACCGAATCCATGGCCTCGGCGATATCCAGGGCCGAGCGCGTGGGCGTGGCCTTGAACAGCAGATGCTCGAGGAAGTGCGCCGCACCGGCGACCGTCGGGCCCTCGTCGCGTGAGCCGACTCCGACCCACACGCCGATGGAGGCCGAGCGCACGCCCGGCACGTGCTCGGTGACGACGCGTAGCCCACCGGGCAGAACGGTCCGCCGCACACCGGCATCGGCCGGCAGCGCTTCGGTTTTCGTGATCACCAGGGAGGGAGCCTTACCCGACAGTGGAGTGTCCTTTTTCGTGCGTGGAGATCCTCGCCGCCCGAGCCGGGTGGCGCAACAGAATGAGTACTAGTGGTTGAACCGTACTCCCGCAGTACGACAATCGGTGGCCCCCTGCGCCGATTGGGCGCAGGGGGCCACCGCGTGTCAGAGCGTGAGGATTACTCCGCGTCGGCCGCCACGGCGGCCTCGGCGTTGTTGTCCGAATCCTCGTCGATCGGCACCAGCGAGATCTTGCCGCGGTTGTCGATATCGGCGATCTCGACACGGATCTTGTCGCCGACGTTCACCACGTCCTCGACCTTGGCGACCCGCTTGCCGTTGCCCAGCTTGGAGATGTGCACCAGACCGTCGCGACCCGGCAGCAGCGAGACGAACGCGCCGAAGGCGGTGGTCTTCACGACCGTGCCCAGGAAGCGCTCGCCGACCTTCGGCAGCTGCGGGTTCGCGATGGCGTTGATCGCGTCGATCGCCGCCTGCGCCGACGGGCCGTCGGTCGCGCCGACGAACACGGTGCCGTCATCCTCGATGGAGATGTTGGCGCCGGTGTCCTCGGTGATCTGGTTGATGACCTTGCCCTTGGGTCCGATCACCTCACCGATCTTGTCGACCGGGATCTTGATGGCGGTGACGCGCGGAGCGTAGGGGCTCATCTCGTCCGGGGTGGCGATGGCCTCGGCCATGACATCCAGGATGGTGAGGCGAGCGTCCTTGGCCTGGTTCAGCGCACCGGCCAGCACCTGCGACGGGATGCCGTCCAGTTTGGTGTCCAGCTGCAGGGCGGTGACGAACTCGGGCGTACCGGCCACCTTGAAGTCCATGTCGCCGAAGGCATCCTCGGCGCCCAGGATGTCGGTGAGGGCCACGTAGCGGACCTCGTCCTCACCCTTGTCGTTCTTCACGGTGTCCGACACCAGGCCCATGGCGATACCGGCGACCGGAGCCTTCAGCGGCACACCGGCGTTCAGCAGCGACAGGGTCGAGGCACAGACCGAGCCCATCGAGGTGGAGCCGTTGGAGCCCAGCGCTTCCGACACCTGACGGATGGCGTAGGGGAACTCCTCCTGCGAGGGCAGCACCGGCATGAGCGCACGCTCGGCGAGCGCGCCGTGGCCGATCTCGCGGCGCTTGGGCGAACCCACGCGACCGGTCTCACCGGTGGAGTACGGCGGGAAGTTGTAGTGGTGCATGTAGCGCTTGGAGGTCTCCGGGCCGAGCGAGTCGACCTGCTGCGCCATCTTCACCATGTCGAGGGTGGTGACGCCCATGATCTGGGTCTCGCCACGCTCGAACAGCGCCGAACCGTGGGCCCGCGGGATGACCGCGACCTCGGCCGACAGCGAACGGATATCCGCCAGGCCGCGGCCGTCGATGCGGAAGCCGTCGGTCAGGATGCGCTGGCGCACCAGCTTCTTGGTGACCGAGCGGAACGCCGCGCCGATCTCCTTCTCGCGACC
Source organism: Nocardia acididurans (assembly GCF_016741815.1). Taxonomy (GTDB): domain Bacteria; phylum Actinomycetota; class Actinomycetes; order Mycobacteriales; family Mycobacteriaceae; genus Nocardia; species Nocardia acididurans. Next base: position 70,096 of record NZ_JAERRJ010000013.1, on the reverse strand, counting down.
CTCGAAGGTCTCGGCCAGGCTGGAGAGCACATCGAGCTTGATCTCGTCGATGCGATCCTCGCGCTCGTGCTTGCCCGCGATGGACAGCGCCTCGTTCAGCTCCGCCTTGGCGGTGCCGAGCACGGCCTCGAACACATCGGACTGGTACGGCAGGAAGACCGGGAACTCGCCCGTCTCCTTGGCGGCCAGCGCGGCCAGGTCGGCCTGCGCCTTGCACAGCCGCGCGATGAACGGCTTGGCGGCCTCGAGGCCCTGCGCCACAACGGCTTCGGTCGGCGCGGTGCCGCCGTCGGCGATCAGCGCGAGCACATTGTCGGTGGCCTCGGCCTCGACCATCATGATGGCGACGTCGCCCTCGACCACGCGGCCGGCGACGACCATGTCGAACACGGCGCCTTCCAGCTGCTCGACGGTCGGGAACGCGACCCACTGGTCACCGATCAGGGCGACGCGCACGCCGCCGACCGGACCCGAGAAGGGCAGGCCCGCGAGCTGGGTCGACGCCGAGGCGGCGTTGATGGCGACCACGTCGTACAGATCCTTGGGATCCAGCGACATGACGGTCACGACGACCTGGATCTCGTTGCGCAGGCCGTCCACGAAGGAGGGACGCAGCGGCCGGTCGATCAGGCGGCAGGTCAGGATGGCGTCGGTGGAGGGACGGCCCTCACGACGGAAGAACGAGCCGGGGATGCGGCCCGCGGCGTACATGCGCTCCTCGACGTCCACCGTCAGCGGGAAGAAGTCGAACTGATCCTTGGGCTGCTTGGAGGCCGTGGTGGCCGACAGCAGCATGGTCTCGTCGTCGAGGTAGGCGACCACGGAACCCGCGGCCTGCTTGGCCAGGCGGCCGGTCTCGAAGCGGATGGTGCGAGTGCCGAAGCTGCCGTTGTCGATCAGGGCTACGGACTCGAAGACGCCGGGCTCGACCTCGGCGGCGGAACTGGTCACAGTGTCTGTCATTTTTCTTTTCTCAACCTCTCGTCTTCGCCGGATCCAGCGCATGTCGTTGCTGCGCGATCCGGCAGGTCAGCCGTACCCGGCATGGGCGCGCGGCAGCCCTCGTGGCTGTTGCGGGCACACCCGAGCCTCATCCCCTTGACGGTATCCATTCCAAAGAGCAGGCGACGCGGAGGCGGTCATCGATCGAAGCCCTCCGGCTGCGCTTGCGTTTCCCTCTTTGCGCGCCTGCCGAAAAGCCACTACCGAAGACCGACGCCACGCGACGGGTGCATACGGCTTCGTGTTGTCGTGCATACGGCGGTTGTCGCTGAATGCACGAATGGCCAACGAGGAGATTCTATGCCTCCCCGTTGACCGGTTCGTCAACTACCTATGGCAGCTGTGATGTGTCGCAAAAAAATCAGCGACGCAGGCCGAGACGCTCGATCAGCGAACGGTAGCGCTCGATGTCCGTGTTCTGCAGGTACTTCGAGAGCCGCTTGCGACGACCGATCAGCGCCATCAGACCGTGGCGGGTGTGGTGGTCGTGCTTGTGCTTCTTGAGGTGCTCGGTGATGTCGGCGATCCGCTTCGACAGCAGCGCGATCTGGGCCTCCGGGGAACCGGTGTCCTTCTCGTGCACGCCGTACTCGGCGAGGATGGCCTTCTTCTGCTCGGTGGTCAGAGCCACAGATAATCTCCTTGTTTCAGTCCGCGCTCACTGGGGGTCCGGGAGAGATCCCGGATGGGCGCCGCCGCGAACCGCAGCAAACCCGACGGGCCAGTTTACACGTCCTGCGAGGTGAGGACTTTCCGGGCCTCGTCGACGTCATGGCCGATGGCTTCCACCAGCTCCTCGATCGAATCGAACTTGCGCATCCCGCGCAGCTGCTCGACGAAATCCACGGCGACCTTCTTGCCGTAGAGGTCGCCGTCGAAGTCCAGCAGATGCGGTTCGACGGTGCGGCGGCGGCCGTCCTCGAAGGTGGGGTTGGTGCCCACGGAGATGGCGGCCATGCGCGGTTCGAAGTCCGGGTCGTCGAGGACGGTGAACCAGCCCGCGTAGACGCCGTCGGCCGGAACCGCGGCGTGCATGGTCGGGGCCACGTTGGCGGTCGGGAAGCCGAGGCCCTTGCCGCGGCCGTCACCGTGCACGACCACGCCCTCGAGGCGATGCGGCCGGCCCAGCGCCTCCGCGGCGGCGGTGATGTCGCCGGAGTTCAGGCAGGCGCGGATGTAGGTGGAGGAGAAGGTGACCGCGTGCTCGCCGAGCAGCTGCACCCCGTCCACCTCGAAGCCGTACTTGCGGCCCAGCTCGCGCATGGTGTCGACGGTGCCCGCGGCCTTCGCGCCGAAGGTGAAGTTGTCACCCACCACGACCTCGCTCACGTGCAGCCGGTTCACCAGCAGCTCCTGCACGTACTGCTCGGGCGTCAGCTTCATGAATTCTTGGGTGAACGGCATCACCACGAACACGTCGATGCCGAGTTCCTCGGCCAGTTCCGCGCGCCGGGTGAGCGTCGACAGCTGCGCCGGATGCGAGCCCGGCCGCACCACCTCGAGGGGGTGCGGGTCGAAAGTCATGAGCACCGACGGAACGCCCCGCACCGCAGCGGATTTCACCGCACGACTGATGAGCTGGGCGTGACCTCGGTGCACGCCGTCGAACACCCCGATCGTGAGCACGCACCGGCCCCACTCCGCGGGCATCTCATCGAGACTTCGCCATCTCTGCACACCGGAAGCCTACGCAAAGCGCGTCACAGACAATATTTCGGTGTAAGGATCTTTCTGCCGTGTAGCGCGCACGTCACCTTGTGTTCACGCCCACCCGTCTCCCACCGCCACCCTCAATCGAGGCCCTACGGGCCGCTCCAGCTGTTCATGTACCAGCTCGCGCGCCGATGTGGGAAACCAGACCAGGTGTGCCTAAGCTCGGTTACGTGCCCGGAAAACGAGACATCGCCACGCGCCGCGAGCTGGCCGATCCGTCCGCCCCTTCCGCACCCAACGGAGCCACCGCCACCGTCGCGCACGAGTTGTCGTCGGTCGCGCAGGACTATCTGAAGGTGATCTGGACCGCGCAGGAGTGGTCACAGGAAAAGGTGTCGACCAAGCTGCTCGCGGAGAAGATAGGCGTATCCGCCTCCACGGTGTCCGAGGCCGTCCGCAAGCTCGCCGACCAGGGTCTGGTCGAACACGCCCGCTACGGGGCCATCACGCTCACCGAGGACGGCCGACGCGCCGCCGTCGCCATGGTTCGCCGCCATCGGCTCATCGAGACATTCCTCGTCAACGAACTCGGCTACGGCTGGGACGAAGTGCACGACGAGGCGGAAGTGCTCGAGCACGCCGTCTCGGAGACGCTCATGGCCCGCATCGACGCCAAACTCGGCCACCCCGACCGGGATCCGCACGGCGACCCGATCCCCTCGGCCGACGGCGCGGTGCCCACTCCCCCGGCCCGGCAGCTCAGCGATTTCCAGGACGGCGAATCCGGCAGAGTCGCAAGGATTTCCGACTCCGACCCGGCCATGCTGCGGTACTTCGATTCGCTGGGCATCGCACTGGACACCCTCATCGAGGTGGCCGAGCGACGAGACTTCGCCGGCACCATCGCGATTCGGCTCGACGACCGCACCATCGACCTGGGCAGCATTGCCGCCGAAGCGATCTGGCTGACGGCCTAGCGAGGTCAGTCCGGGAACTCGGCGCGCACGGTTCCGCGGGGCATGAGCGGCTCCTGGAATTCGGTGAACAGCCTGGCCACCAGTTCGCCCCGGCTGGTCACTCCGACCTTGTCGAACACCGACTTCACATGATCGCGGACCGTGTGCGGTGACACCACGAGCCGGGCGGCGATGTCGGCGGTGGGCAGGCCGCGCGCGATCAACTCCACGACTTCCATTTCCCGCCTGGTCAATTCGTAGGCCGCCACGACGAGCGCCGCGATCTCCGACGGGGTGGCGGGCTCGATCACCATGGCTGTCGAACCGGGCTGACCCTGTGCATCGCGCAGGCAGGACGCATGACACACCAGCCAGCGGCCGCTGGTCGCCCGAATCCGGATCCGGGTGCTGCCGCCGGTCAGCCGAGCCCGCCCCGCGGTGCTGAGAATCCAGACCGGCAACGGCAGATCGATCCCCAGCGGAGTCGCGGTGGACGGACCCGGCGGCATCTGGGCGAGCAGTTCCCTGGCCTCCGCGTTGATCGACACCAGCGCACCGTCCGGACCGAACAGCAGCATGCCCGGACCGTCCACCGCGTCCACCGGCGACTGCTCGCAGACCGGTCCGCCCGGCTGCGCGAACGAACGCAGCCGCTGCGCGAGGGGCGCGGAAAGCGTATGCAGCAGAGCCGTCTCGGCCGCGTCGAACGCCGGACGACCGACCGATCGAAACAGGCTCAACTGCCCCCACGGTTGACCGTCCGAACGGAAAACAGCCCGCAGCTCGTCATCGAAACCCCTGGGCCGCATGAAGTTCCGGTACAGCGCACTGACGGCGGGCGCACCACCGGTCACCGCCCGCAACCCCGCCACCGGCACCCGTGCCCGCGCCAGATCACGAAACAGGTTCACATGCTCAGCGAGAAGCTCCGACTCCCAATAGGTTCCGCACCCGCCCTCGTGCAGATTCTCCACCCGCACCGGCGCGGTGGTCAGCCCGTTGACCGGGTCCGTGGCCACCCAGACCGCCGCGTCGAACGGGGCGATCCGCCGCAGCCGCTCGGAGGTCGTGGCGAACAGCGCATGTGCGTCCGGCGCGGCGTCGATGTCGTCGAGCAGCGCGGCGACCGCGTGGCGCGATGGGGTCATGCGGCAGATCCTGCTGCCGGAGCGGGTGCCGCGCCATCCCTCATATGAGGGGGAACCGGTGGGCGGGGCGGAAATTCCCCCGATCGCGGGATGGGAACCGAGGGCGTGGGCCGTGAGGCTGGGCAACGCAGCACAGTCGAGCGGAAGGAATGGCGATGCATATCGGGATCATCGGTGCGGGGGTGGCGGCGGTCGGGTTGCTGGATGCGCTGGCCACCGGAGCGGAAGGATCCGCGCACGCCGTCACGGTTTTCGACGGGTCGGAGGCGGTGTGGCGCGGGCGGCCCTATCAGGTGGACGCGGAGACGGTGCGGGTCAACGCGCCACCGCCGCTCATGTCGGTCCGAGCCGGGGATATGGGGCATTACCAGGAGTGGGTGCGGGGGCGCGCCGGGGCCGAGCGGTATCTCGACCCCGGGCTCGGGCAGCCGCTGCTGCCTCGCGCGCACTACGGCGAGTATCTGGCCGAGACCGCGCGGGCGGCCGTCGATGCGCTGCGGCGGGCCGGGTGGCAGGTGAGTGTGGTGAACGCGCATGTCACCGGATTCGCCACCGAGGCCGATCGGGTGGTGCTGCACGCCGGGAGCGGTGCGCGGGTGGCGGTGGACCGGGTGGTGCTGGGCGTCGGGAGTGGGCGGCCGCGCGATCACTACGGGTTGTCGGGTACGCCGGGGTATGTGGCGGAACCGTATCCGGTGGCGCGCACGCTGGCGGGGGTTGCGGCGGACGCGCATGTGGCGGTGATCGGGAGCGGGCTGACGGCGGTGGATATCGCGGTGACATTGGAGGCGCGGGGGCACCGCGGGGCCGTCAGCTTTCTGTCTCGCGGCGGGACTTTGCCTTTCGTGCAGCAGCGGCCCCTGGCGTTGGAGGTCGCCGAGCTCACGCCGGAGGCGGTGATCCGGGCGGCGGGCGAGCGGGGAGAGCTGAGTCTCGCGGCGCTCGTTTCGCTGATGCGCGCCGAACTGGCCCGATACGGCGACGATTTCGACAGTTTCGCCGAGGAGATCCTGTCGACCGCCGCCGAGGATCCGGTGGTGCGGCTGCGCCGCCAGCTCGAGGGCGTCGATTCGGGACATCGTGGACTTCGGTTGCTCACCAGGGCGATTCGCGTCGCGGGTCCGGTGGCGTGGCCGCTGCTCGCCGAGAGCGAGCGGGCGATGTTGCGCGACAAGCATTTCCGGACCATCAACAGTCTGAGCTCGCCCATGGTTCCGCACAACGCGAGAATCATTCTGCGCCTGCTGGATTCGGGGCAGCTGCGGCTGCGGTCCGGGCTCAGGAAGATCGAGGCCCGCGCCGCCGGCGGATTCGCGGTGTCCGATGCCGCGCGGTGGACGGCGGGTGTGGTGATCAATGCCGTCAATCCCTCGGCCTACACCACGCCGCAGGATGCCGAACCGCTGGTGAGCGCGCTGCTGAACGCCGGTGCGGCCGAACTGGATCCGGCGGGCGGATTGCGGGTCGATCCCGCGACGCGTCGGCTGCTGGTCGGTGACAGTCCCGATCCGGCCTGGCATGTGCTGGGGAATCTGGCCGCCGATTCGATGTTCATCGCCACCAATCCGCCCGGTCTGGCGCACTCGGCCGCGCGGCTGGCGCACACGCTGCTCGAACGGACCTAGTCCGGCGGCACCGTTACGCAGGCGCGGTCGCGCGGCTACCTCAGCATTTCGTGAAGTACGACTCGAAGGAGTCGGGGACGCCGTCCGCGCGCGCCTTGGTCCAGCAGACATCGTGCGGGAAGCCGACGTAGGTCTGCCACGGGGTGCTGGGCGTGCGGGAGACGATGCGCTGGCTGTCGCCGGGGACATCCCAGACGATGACCGCCCAGTAGCCGTCGCAGTTGGTGACGGTCGGGGTGGCGTCCCGCATCCACGCGTCCACGTTCAGATCGTGAACGATGGTCTGGGAGGCGCAGATCGGGCCCGGAGCCGGATCCTGGAAGCGGAACTGGCCGGTCACGGTCTGCCCGTCGGCGGGCAGGAACAGGGTGTGCATGCCCTCGGGCACCGGGTTGGTGCCGGGCGGGGCCGTCATGCGCAGCCGGTAGCAGCCGACGGGGGCGCTGAAGCTGGCACGACCGTCGAGATCGGTTGTCGCGGACCAGCTCTGGATCTCCGGCGTGCCCTCGGGCAGATCGTTGCCGGTGGGGTCGCAGGGCCGGTGCAGGCTGATGGTCACCGGCACGTACGGGATGGCCACCCCGGACAGGCTCTGGGTTCGGATGATCACCGTGCCCTGGCCCGTCGGATTCGCCGGGGGCTTGGTGGTTTCCTTCACGGTGGTCACGGGCTTCGTGGTGGTCACCGTCGTGGCGGGCCGGGTCTGCGCCGGCGGTGCGGTGTCGGCGGGCGGGTTCGTCGTCGCGCCCGGCGTGCCCGCCGATGTCGTCACCGTCACCGATTCGACTCGCACCGGCGGTGATTCGTCCGAACCACACGCCGCCGCGACCACCGTCGCACCGATCAACACCACTGTCTGTAGAAGCCTGCGCGCACGCATCGCTCCGCCCTCCCTCGAGCTGTCCTGTTCCGATATATCGCGCGCGGGGGGACAGGGATTACCGCAGGTGAGTAGCCTCAGTTCCGGGGTGTTGACGGCGAGTCGATCATAGGTTCGAGGGCCGCACCACCATGACCGAGGAGGCGCGTTTACCGCTCTCCTGGAGCAGGGCGATGGCCCGGCCGGCCGAATCCATCGCCGCGTACACGCCTTTGACGCCGACGGGTTCGAGCCAGCGGCCGTTGCGGAGGTCGTCGGCCTGCTTGTCGTCGATCTCGCGGGTCGGGAACGCGGTGCGCGCCGCCTGGTCGATGTCCAGGCTGAGCAGCGGTTCCTCCGCCTCCGCGGCGGCGGTCAGCTGCTCGAGGGTGCGGGCGTGCTCGAGCGTGAAGGGCCCCACCCGGGTTCGCCGCAGCGCGGTGAGATGTCCTCCCACACCGAGCTTTTCGCCGAGGTCGCGGGCCAGGGCGCGGATGTAGGTGCCCGAGGAGCATTCGACCTCGACCTCGAGGTCCACGAATTGCGCTGTGCCGGTGTCGACATCACGGCGGGCCAGCACATCGAAGCGGCTCACGGTGACGGGGCGGGCGGCCAGCTGGACGTCCTCACCGGCGCGGGCGCGCGCGTAGGCGCGCTCACCGTTGACCTTGATGGCGCTGACGGTGGCGGGGACCTGCTGGATGTCGCCGGTCAATTCGGCTACGCCGGAGGCGATCTCGGCGTCGGTGACGTGCCCGGCGGCGGTGGTGGCCACCACCTCGCCCTCGGCGTCGTCGGTGACGGTGGACTGCCCGAGCCGGATGGTGGCGGTGTACGCCTTGGTGGTCAGGGTGAGCAGGCCGAGCATCTTGGTGGCGCGCTCCACGCCGAGCACCAGTACGCCGGTGGCCATCGGGTCGAGGGTGCCGGCGTGCCCGATCTTCTTGGTGCGCAACAGCCTTCGGCTCTTGGCGACCACGTCGTGGCTGGTCCAGCCGCCGTCCTTGTCGACGATCAGCAGTCCGCCGAGGGCGTCGACCACGGGGGTGCGCTTCTCGCTCATCAGGCCTCCACGATCGCGGTCAGAATGAGACCGTCGGCGACGATCCAGCGGCCGTCGAAGGATTTCAGCGGGGAGCCGCCGTCGGTGGTGTTGCCGGGGATCAGCAGTTCGCTGTGGAAGGTGCCGCCGCCACTGCCGCCGGATTCCTCGTCGACGGTGAAGGTGATGTGCGCGTCCTCGAAGCCGAGCCACCGGCCGGTGAGCGGACGCCAGGTCTTGTAGGTGGCCTCCTTGGCACAGAACAGCAGCCGGTCCAGATGCAGTCCGGTGCCGGGCAGCGCCGCGGCCAGCCACTCGCGTTCCGCGGGCAGGCTGACCGAGTCGAGGACGCCGTCGGGCAGTTCCGCGTGCGGTTCGGCGTCGATGCCCACCGATCGGAAGCGGAGTTTGTGGGCCAGCACCGCGGCCTTGTAGCCCTCGGTGTGGGTCAGGCTGCCGACGATACCGCGCGGCCAGACCGGTGCGCCGTCGTCGGCCTTGCCGATGGCGACCGCGGGCTCACCCAGCTGGGCCAGGGCCTGCCGGGCGCAGTAGCGCGCGCCGATGAAATCGCGGCGCCGCTTCTCCACCGCCTTGGTGATGAGGTGCTCCTCGCCGGGGTGTGGTTTCAAGTCCTCCGGGTACGCCAGCAGTTCGGCCGCCGCCACTCCGCTGGGCAAAATCCTGCCGATCAAGCGCGCCGACTCCGTCGCCGCGACCGCCCGCTCCTCGATGACCCGCCTCCTGCTCAATGCCACGAACTGCCGCATCGAGCCTAGCGTGCGCGCCGCCGTAACCGGATTCGGGATCGTCGCTCGCGCTGCGCGCACCGGCCCAGATTGCTAGGATGTTGCCAGCTCGTATTCGCACGTAATCCAGCACTTTCCGCGACGCCGCACGGCGTCGAACCGGGCAGGAGGACGTATATGACAGTCGAGCCGTCGACCGGCCGGACGGGGGTCGCGCCCGCGGAATTCATCGGGCCCACCCGCATCATGGCCACCCTGCGCGTCAACGGTCACGAGCATTTCGCGGTGCTCGAACCACGCACCAGCCTGCTGGACGCGCTGCGCGAGCACCTGCACCTCACCGGCACCAAGAAGGGCTGCGACCAGGGCGGCTGCGGGGCCTGCACGGTATGGGTGGACAACCGGCGGGTGCTGGCCTGCCTCACCCTGGCGATGGCCGCCGAGGGCCGCGAGATCACCACCATCGAGGGCGTCGCCGACGGGGACCAGCTGCACCCCATGCAGCAGGCGTTCCTGGAAGCCGATGGATTCCAGTGCGGGTACTGCACACCCGGGCAGATCATGTCGGCCATCAAATGCGTGGACGAGGGACACGCGGAATCCGACACCGAGACCGCGGAGTGGATGAGCGGCAACATCTGCCGCTGCGCCGCCTACCAGAACATCCGCGAGGCCGTCCGCAACGGACGCGACGCCATGCGCGAGGCGGACGGAGAGCGGCCGTGAAACCTCTCGCCTACGCCCGGCCCACCTCGCTCGAACAGGCGGTCAGCACCGTAACCTCCAGGCCGGACACGGTTTTCCTGGCCGGCGGCACCACGCTCGTGGACATGCTCCGCATCGGGGCCATGGAACCCGCCAATGTCGTCGACATCACCTGGCTGCCGCTCGGCGGCATCGAGCACACCGCCGCGGGCGGGCTGCGCATCGGCGCCCTGGCCAAGATGAGCGAGGTCGCCGCGGAAGCCGGTGTGCGGGAACGGTATCCGTTCCTGTCGGTGGCCCTGTGGAAGGGCGCGTCGGCGCAGCTGCGGAATATGGCGACCATGGGCGGCAACCTCATGCAGAAGGTGCGCTGCGCCTACTTCCGGGAGACCGAAAGGGCGTGCAACAAACGCGATCCCGGAGCCGGATGCGCGGCCATGGACGGAATCCACCGGGGGCACGCGATTCTCGGCACCAGCCCGATGTGCTTCGCCACCCATCCCTCCGATGTGGCGATACCGCTGGTCGCACTGGACGCCACGGTCACCGTGTGGGGTCCGCGCGGCGAACGGACCATCGACTTCGACGACTTCTTCCTGCTGCCGGGCACCACACCGCACCTGGAGCATCCGATCGCCGCGGACGAGCTGATCACCCGGATCGACGTGCCGCCGTTGCCGTTCGCGCGCAACTCGCACTACCTCAAGGTACGGGACCGCGAATCCTACGAATTCGCGCTGACCTCGGCCGCGGTCGCCATGAACGTGGCCGACGGCACCGTCGTGGACGTGCGAATCGGGTTGGGCGGCATCGCCACCAAGCCGTGGCGGGCGCGCACCGCCGAATCCCTGCTGCTCGGGAAATCCGCCACCCCGGCGAATTTCGCCAAGGCGGCGGCCGCCGAACTCGAGGCGGCCGACACCTCGCATCCCATGAACGTCTTCAAAGTCGAACTGGCCCAGCGCACCCTGGTGCGGGCCCTGGAAGCCGTTCGGCCACCGGTGAATCCGCTGGGAGGTGCACGATGACCGCCACCATGTCCGGTCCGCTGGTCGGGCGCGGCTTCGATCGCGTCGACGGACGCGCCAAGGTGACCGGCGCGGCGCACTACACGGCCGAGATACCCCTGCCCGGAGTCGTGCACGCGGTCCTCGTGGGCGCTCGGATCGGGTGCGGCAGTGTGCGATCCGTCGATATCCGGGCCGCACTGAACGCGGGCGCGCTCGCGGTGTTCACGCACGAGAACCTGCCGAAGGTGGCCACGATCCCACCGCAGTTCCCGTCCGCGTACGGCGGGCCCGCGCCGGGGCAGACCTTCTTCCCCATGCAGGACGGCGAGATCCACTACTACGGCCAGCCCATCGCCGTCGTGCTCGCGGACACCTTCGAAATCGCCCAGCACGCCGCCGAACTCGTCACCGCCGACTACAAGCACAAGGACCCGCTGATCCGGCTGGACGACGGCCGCGACGCCCGGTACCAGCCGGAGAAGATCTTCTGCGGGCTGGTTCCGGCCGTGCAGACCCGCGGCGATTTCGAGGCGGCCGCGCGGTCGGCCGCCCATACCTTCGACGCCACTTATCATTTCGCCGCCAACCATCACAATCCCATCGAATGTTCGGCCACCGCGGCGGTGTGGGACGGCGACACCGTCACCATCTACGATTCCACCCAGGGCATAAATGCCACCCAGGCGACCGTGGCCGCCTACCTGGGCATCTCGCCCAGCCATGTGCGCGTCGTATCCCATTACGTGGGAGGCGGATTCGGCGCGAAGGCCATGATGTGGCCGCATGTGACGCTCGCACCCATGATCGCGCGCGAGATCGGGCGGCCGGTGAAGCTCGTGCTCGACCGCGAGCAGATGTTCTACGGCACCGGGTTGCGCGAGGAGCAGGAGCAGCGGGTCACCCTCACCTGCGACGCGGACGGCGGCTTCACCGGGCTGCGGCATCACAAGCTCTCGGTCACTTCACCTTTCGACGACTGGGCGGAACTGTCACTCGGCGTCGCCGGGCAGGCATACGCCATCCCCCACTACGACGGGCAGTATCAGCTCGTCAGCGGCAACATCATGACCCCGACGTTCATGCGCGGGCCGGGTGAGGCCTCCGGCATGGTCGCCCTCGAATGCGCCATCGACGAACTGGCCGAGGAACTGGGCGTCGACCCGATGGAACTGCGGCTGCGCAATCACGCCGCCATCGATCCGGAGAGCGGACATCCCTGGAGCTCGGACGGATACGTGGAGTGCGTGCGCACCGCCGCCGAACGGTTCGGCTGGTCGGCCGAACAGCGGGCGGCCGGAGCACGCCGGGACGGGGACTGGCTCATCGGCTGGGGTATGGGCACGGCGGGCTATCCGGTCTACGCGCCCGGACAGCCACAGCGGGCCCATGCGCGCCTGCTGGCCGACGGGTCACTGGTGGTGCAGGCCGGCACCCAGGACTTCGGGACCGGCGTCGCGACCACCATGGCGCAGGTGGCCGGAGATGCGATGGGACTCGAATTCGACAGTGTCCGAGTCGATATCGGCGATTCCGACTACCCGAATATCGCCGCCGCCGTGGGCTCCATGGGAGCGGGCATGATCAGCGCCGCCGTGCACACCGCGTGCGGTGACCTGCTGGCGCAGGTGATGGAGCTGGCGATCGGCGACAGCGCGTCGCCGCTGCACGGCCGCATCGCCGCCGAACTCGAGGTGCATCAGGGGCGGCTGCGGGTGCGCGCGAATCCCGCTGTCGGGGAGACGTATTCGGCGCTTCTCACCCGGCATCACCTCATCGATATGGAGGCCATCGGCGCCTGGAATCCGCCGGACCAGAACACCCCGTTCGGAAAGATCAGTTTCGGGGCGCAGTTCGCCGAGGTCGCCGTCGATCCGGATCTCGGACTGGTCCGGGTGCGGCGCATGGTCGGCACGTTCGCGCCGGGACGGGTGCTCAATGCGAAACTCGCGCGCAGTCAGGTGCTGGGCGGCATGAACTGGGGTCTGTCCCAGGCGCTCATGGAGGCGACGCTGCCGGATGTGCGTGACGGCAGCTGGGCCAACGCGTCCCTGCTGGAATACCTGCTGCCGGTGAATGCCGACGCACCCGAGGTGGACATCTCCTTCGTGGAGGTCGAGGACAATGTCGTGAATCCCCTGGGCGTCAAGGGACTCGGCGAACTCGGCATGATCGGGGCCGCCGCCGCGGTCATCAACGCCATCCACCACGCCACCGGTGTCCGCGTCCGCGAGATCCCGGTCCGCATCGAACACCTGCTTGACTTCAGGTCGACCTGAAGCCGGAGGCTGGCGGCACACCGGACGAAAGGGATGCCATGACCAGCTTCGACCTCCAGGCCAGCCGCTCCTACGACCGCCGCGCCACCCGCCTGCTCAAGGGCCTCTACCGCCACATCACGGCCGACGTCGACCGGACGGCAACGCGGGGCGCGACAGTCCTCGATATCGGCACCGGCCCCGGAAAACTGCTGACCCACCTCGCCGACCGCCGACCGGACCTGCGGCTGCACGGGGTCGACCTGTCACCGCACATGATCGCGCTCGCCGCCGGGCGCCTGGATCGGCGGGCCGAGCTCGTGGTCGGGGATGTCACCGGACTCCCCTACCCCGCCGCGAGTTTCGATGTGGTGATCTCCAGCCTGAGCATGCACGAATGGCCGGATGTGGCCGCCGCCGCGACCGATATCCGGCGGGTCCTGAGCCCCGGGGGCCTGCTGGCGATCTACGACGCTCTCCAATGCCGAGCCGACGACTTTCGCACCTGCCCGCATTTCCGCGCCCACCTGGCCCACGCGGTGCGTCCGGAGCCGGCCCTCCGGAACAGGTGAGCCCGGCTGTCGCACCAGCAGAGCAGGCCCCTGTTCAGCGGTGGATCGGGCCGTCGAGGGCGGCCAGCGCGCGGCCGGACGCGCCACCGGCCTCCGCGATGATCTGTGCCGCAATGGAAACCGCCGTTTCATCGGGTGTGACGGCATTGAGGTCCAGGCCCACCGGGCTGTGCAACCGGCGCAGTTGGTCCGGGGTGACGCCGGCGGCGGCGAGCCGGGCTACCCGGTCGGTGTGAGTGCGGCGGGAACCCAGAGCTCCGAGGAAGGCGATGTCCGCGATATCCAAAGCTGTTGCGAGCATGGGCACGTCGAATTTGGTGTCGTGGGTGAGCACCAGAACGACGGTGCGCGAATCGATTCGGCCGCGCTCGTGTTCACGCCGCAGGTAGCGGTGCGGCCAGTCCACCACCACGTCGTGCGCCGCGGGGAATCGTGCCGCGGTGGCGAAGGTTTCGCGGGCGTCGACGACCGTGACGCGGTAGCCCAACTGCCGGCCGAGCCTGCTCAGAGCCCGCACGAAATCGTTCGCGCCCGCGAGGATCATTCGCGCGGGCGGGCCGAAGCTCTGCACGAAGGCGCGCGGCGGGAACGCGGTCGGAACGCACTCCTCCGACCCGACCGTCCCGGTCCGGCCCGCGTGCGCCAGACCGAGCGCGTCCCGGCTGATGTCCCTCGGGCCGGACCCGACGGCATCACCGTCCTCGCCGTCCCTGCCACCGGCGACATCGACGGGGCGGGCGGAGCTCGCCTCGAACGAATCAGACTGGCGGGCACCGTGATCGGAGGAATCCAGCGCTCGCTCCGCACCGGAACGCGGACGCTCCAGCCGTGGACGGATCAGCCGCCACTGGGGCGCACCGTCCAGGGTGGTGACCAGGGCCACCGCGCGGCCCTCGGCGAGATCGCTTCGCAGTGCTTCCAGCAGCGGCAATCGCGTCGCGTCCACCCGCTCGAGGAAGACCTCCATCTCGCCGCCGCAGGTGAGCCCGATCGCGATGCCGTCGGGGTCGGCGATGCCGAAGCGCTCGAGTACCGCCTCACCGCCGTCGATCACGTGCGCCGCCGATTCCGCGACAGCCGCTTCGACGCAGCCGCCGGACAGCGATCCGACCACCTCGCCGGTGCCGGTGACGATCATGGCCGCCCCGACCTGTCGCGGGCCCGAGCCGGTGACGCCGACGACGCGCGCGAGTGCGACCGGCCCCTCCCGGACCAGGTCGATCAGCCGAGGCAGCACATCGCGCATACCTTCGATCATCACACCGTCCAGTCCGCTACGCACGGACCCCGGCGGGTGCGGGAGCTGCGATGACGGAATTCCGGGCTGGACTCCGCCGTCAGGGCTCCCCGATCCGGCGGGTCAGGCCAGGCCCCGGCGCTTCTCGGCCTGCTGCCGCATCTGCTGGGCGAGTTGTTCCATTTCGGGGGTGATCTTGAAGTGGCCACCCCAGGCGTTGAGGGTGTCGCCGTAGTCGGGGGTGGGCAGGATTTGGCGCAGCAGTTTGTCGGGGAGGCCGCGGCGCTGCCATTCGCGGGGGTAGCCGAGGGAGACTTCCTCGTGGCGGACGCCGTCGTAGTGGGTGGTGCGCGGAATGTGCAGGTGGCCGTAGACCGAGCACACCGTGTTGTAGGTGACGTGCCAGTCCTCGGTGAGGTCGGTGCCGCACCAGAGGGCGAACTCGGGGTACCACAGCATGTCGGTGGGCTTGCGCAGCAGCGGCCAGTGGTTGATCAGCACCAGCGGGGTCTCGGCGGGCAGGGCGTCCAGGCGGCGCTTGGTGTACTGCACGCGGGCGTGACACCAGGCATCGCGGGTCGCGTACGGCTCGGAGCCGAGCAGGAATTCGTCGGTCGCCACCACATTGCGCTCGCGGGCCAACGCCAGGCCCTGCGCCTTGGTGAGCGTCCCCTCCGGCAGCCATGAGTAGTCGTAGAGCAGGAACATCGGCGCGAGCGTGACCGCGCCGCCGTGCTCCTCCGCGCCCGCACCCGTCCAGACCGGGAACGGATCCTCCGGCGTCACCACATCCAGATCGCGGCAGATCGAGACCAGGTAGTCGTAGCGTGCCGCGCCGTGCATCTGCACGGGATCCTTTGCGGTAGTCCACAACTCGTGATTGCCGGGAACCCAGATGACCTTCGCGAATCGGCTCCGCAGGGTCTGCAGCGCCCACCGGATGTCCTCGGTCTTCTCCCCCACGTCCCCGGCCAGAATCAGCCAATCCTCCGGAGAATCCGCTCGAATGGCCTCCACCACGGGTTTGTTGCCCTGATGCCCGACATGGATGTCGCTCACCGCCATCAGTTTCGGATTCACCCAGCTCCACCTCTCTGTTCACGACCGGTCCACGCACCAACAGCACCGACCCCCACCAGATTCCCACGCCCCCACCCGGCCGATGCGGGCAGGGAGGCGGGGACGGTGTCAGTGGATCCAGTGGATGTGCGAATCCGGCCCGAAAGCGGCTGCGACAGTGAGGGTTCCGGAAGGCTCACGACGGCACGCCGCCACCGCGAGATGACAGGGACGAGGGATATCCGCGAGCACCCGCGCCCCGCCGTCGATCTGATAGCGCGTATTGGTGACCTTCCACCCGCGCGCCTGCGGGTCACCCGGCGCGGCGGGCGGAGCGTCGCCGCGCGCGTAGACCATCACCTCGGTGACACCCGCCGGCCAGTCGAAAACCAGCAGCCCACCCTGCTCGGCCAGCTGCCCGACCGCGGGCATATCGCCGGTCGCCGCGCCTGACGCGGTTCCGGTGGGCGATGCCGAACGACCGGGGGCAGGACTGGTGCCGGGCTGCGCGGAGCGTCCCGCGCCGGTCGCCGCCTCACCGGCGGCAGCGGATCCCCCGACGGGCGGGACTCCCGGGCCGGAACCAGTTCCCGTGGTGTCGCGGCGGCGCGGTGGGCGGGTGTAGTCGATGCGGCCGGTCGACGGCGACGGTGCAGGTGCCGAGGTGCCCGTGCCTCGCGAGGTGGCCGTGCCATCGGCGGTGACGGGTGTCCCGGTGGCGGTCGTCGCGCCCGAGGCGGGAACGACCGCCGGAGCGGGTGGGGCCTGATCGGAGCGGGACATTTCGGAGGTGCGGCCGGAGACGGAGGCGACCACGCCGTAGGTGGGGACGGGGCCGGTGGGTGAGCCGCCGTCCTCGAGGGCCGTGCCCCGGGTGCGGCCGACCACGCGCCAGCTGCCGTCGGGCTGGAGGCGGGTGACGCGGTATTCGGCATCTTCGGTGGGTGACGGGTTCCAGGAGATGACGATGGTGCCGTCGGGTTTGCGGGCGGCGGAGACCTTGCCGGGGGCGTCGACGGGCAGGGCCGCGAGGGCGGCGGTGGCCCCGGCGTGGTCGGCGCAGATGTCGAAAATGGCTCGGAGAGCGCGCATTCGGGCGGCGGCCGGAGCCGCGGGGGCGGAGGCCAGGAGTTGGTCCGCCTTGGCGAGTTCGGCGCGGGCCGTGGTGGCCAGCTGGTCGAGGCCGGGGCCGCGGGGGTCGGGGTTGGGGACGTCGGAGGCGGTGTGCTCGAGGTATTCCAGGTGCTGCAGCGCTTCGACGTAGCGCCGACCCGCGTAGGCGACCCCGGCTTTGCGCCAGCGCAGCGAGGCTTCGAGGAGCACGCGGTCCACCTCGTCCGCCACCGGGCGAAGGGAGGTCATGCCGGTGCTGTCGCCGCCGAGTCTGCGCCTGGCCTCCTGCACGTGCTGGTCGGCCTCGCGGGGCCGCCCGGCGCGCAGGGCGGCGCGGGCCGCCCTGAGCGGTTCCTCCCAAGCACGGGAAGCCGTTGCGCCCCCGGATGTTCCGGTGCCGCCACCGAAAGGCGCGCCGTGGCCGGTGCTCGCGCTGCCACGGCCGACGGTACCGGTCGCCCCGCCGGAGCCGCCATGACCCGTGGATCCGGCGGCGCTGCGGTAGCCGCCCGTGCCGCCGTGGCCGGTGGATCCCGCGCCCGCCGAACTCGGAAGACGAACGGGGGCACCGGAACCCGCGAGGTGTTCGCGGCCTTCGACGGTGGTGCCGAGTTCGTCGGTGAGGCCGATGAGGACCTGTTCGGCGGTGGAGTGGTCGAGACCGGCCGTCATGGCCTCGCCGACGAGGAAGTCGAAATCGGCTGCGACGAGGTGATCTTCGACCAGGACGGCGGCGCGGACCTGGGGACGCAGCAGGTCGGTGACGTCGTCGACGATCGCGCGCAGGTACTCGTCGACCAGGGGGCCGCCGGATTCCAGGAGGTCGCTGATGTGGATGAGGAGTTCGTCGAGGACCACGCGGATGCGGCCGGGCGGGAGTTCGCGGGTGCGGGAGCGCAAAGCCTCGGCGCGCAGGTGGATTTCGCCGGTCTGGTGCGCCTTCGTGAAATCGAGGCCGAGCAGCACCAGCAGGGTCGGGACCGGGTCGCCGGGGAGCAGGCGCTCGTACTCGGCGAGCAGCTTCCGGATCTGTTGCCGCCTACCGGCATCCAGACCGGGAGCGGGGGCCGGAGCCGGAGCCGACGGTTCGTCGATGAGACGGTGCCGACGGATGCGCGCCTGGATCTCCGCGGCGTTCAGGCCGCTCATCCCGCCGATATCCTCGAGACCCGGAATCTTGCCGGTCGGCACGCCGCCGTACCGCGCCACGAGCCGCTCGATGGCGGTGTCGAGCATCTCGTAGCGTTCCGAATCCCGCCGCGCCCGAAGCTGTCGCACCCGATCGGCCTCCACGCGCCGCGAGGCCGCGCGCAGCAGCGGCTCGGACAGCTCGTCGTGCTCGTCCACGAGCAGCCCCACCAGCACCCGATACTTCGGATGATCGCGCTGCTTCTGCCAGAAACCCCAGACCTCGTCGATGCGCTCCTTCACCTGCACATCGGTGAGCCGCTCGGCGTCCTCCAGCGGAATGTCGTACAGCTCGAACGCATCCGAGGTCTCGATGCCGCCGCGGCGTTCCACGGCGGCGAGCACCCGCTTGCGATAGTCGTTGGGATCGAAGGCGTGCATGGCTTTTCGTCTCGGGTTCGGCGTCTCGAAGGGTCAGGCGGGCCGGCGCCGGGTGCGCTGCAACTGGTCCAGCTCGCGCGCCACGTCCGCCTGCGACAGCGTGGCCCCGGTCTGCACCGACAGGGTGAGCGGCATATTCGCGTCCACGTGAAAGGCCGTCACGTGCAGGACACCGTCGAAACCCATCTCGAAGGTCACCCGCACCTCACTGCCCGCCGCGTAGCCGGGCGGGATATCGCGAATCCGCCCCTCCACCAAGACCTTCGTATCCTCGGGCCGGGTGGAGGCCGCCTGCCCCTGCTGTTCGACGATGGTCAGCTCGATCTGATCCTGATCCGCGCGCACCGTGCCGTAGGACCGCCGCACCTTGATCGGCAGGGTCTGATTGCGGTGCACCAGCCAGCTCGCCGCCAGCCCGTTGTAGGTGTCCAGCGCCAGCACACCGAAGCCCCGCGACACCACCGTGTCGACCTGGATCTCGAGCATGCGGCGCACCAGGCTCACCGGCTGCCCGAAGGAGGCCGCCACCCGGGCCAGCGACTGTTCCAGTTCCCGCGGATCGGCTTCGCGCAGATCGGCGCCGTCGCGTAGTCGGCCGCGGGTCACCAGATCGGCGACGATCAGCCGCTCCATCTCGAGCTTCTCGCCGTAGAGCGCCGCACCGCGCGCCACCGACAGATCCGGATCGCGCAGTTCACCGAGGAGGCCGAGTTCGCGCTGCAGTTCGCGCGCCACCATCGGCATCCGCGAGGAGCCGCCGACCAGCAGCAGCCGATCCACCCGGTGCACGCCGCGCGCCCCGGCCGCCGTCAGACATGCCTTGGCGAGATCGATGGTGCGCCGCATGAGCGAGGCCGTCATGGCCTCCATCTCGGTGCGGGTCAGTGTGATCACCGCGCGAGCGCCGTCGTGGGCCACCACGACCTCGGTGCTCTCGGCGTCGCTCAGCTCGCGCTTGGCGCGTTCGGCGGCCAGCACCAGCATCTGCGAACCGGCCGAATCGTCGAGCGGATCCTCGGCATCGGGATTGGCGGCGCAGAACTGCTGGGACAGGTGCAGTGCGATGCGCTCGTCCCAATCCGCGCCGCCGAGTTGGTGATCGCCCTCGACCGAGAGCACGGAGATGCGGCGATCGGCCAGTTCGATGACGGTGGCGTCGAAGGTGCCGCCGCCGAGGTCGTAGACGAGCACCGTCTCCCGTGCGCCGCCCTTGCCGATCTCGATGCTGCCGTCGAGCCGCCCGAAACCGTAGGACAGCGCGGCCGCGATCGGCTCGGACAGCACGCCCGCCACATCGAACCCGGCGTAGGTGCCGGCCTGGATGGTGGCGCGGCGCTCTTCGTCGCCGAAGTAGGCGGGCACCGTGATGACCACCCGCTGGACGGTGCCGCCGCCACCGAATTCGGCGTCGGCGGCGAGGCTCTTCAAGATCAGGGAGGAGACCGCGGGGGCCGACCACCGCTGCCCGTGCGCCGCGAACCGCCACTCCGCATCACCCATACGGCGTTTCACCAGCGAACACACGTGCTCGGGATCCAGCCGCGACTGCCGCCGGGCGCCCTCACCCACCACATGATCGTGCGCGGACGCGAACAGCACCACCGACGGAATAGTCGGTTCGCCGTTCATTCCCACGAGTACTTCCGGGCGGCCGTCCGCGTCGATCCGCGCGATAGCCGAATTCGTTGTGCCCAGGTCGATGCCGAAGACCCCCATAGTCGGCGATCGTATCAGCCGCCACGGACACCCGGGACTATCGTGCGAGCATGACCGAATCAGCCGCAGCGACTGGGCATTCCGAGACCACCGCCGGACAGTTGCCGGACGACGCCGCCGCGCCCGCGACCGCCGCGCCGGCCGAAGTGGCCGAGTCGGCCGCCGAGACGCTCGCGCGGCCCGCCGAACCGACGACGGCCGAGGTCGCCGAGCGCATCGACGACCTGACCCGGATCGTCGCCCGCCAGGCCGCCGCCCTCGAACGGCTCTCCGACGATGCCAGGGCTCGCGCGCAGCGCGAACGGGCGGGCGCGGACGCACCGCTGGTCGTGGAATTGTTCGCGCTCTACGGCGATGCGCTGGCGCTGGCCACGACGGCACAGTCCGACACCGAGCACGCCGCCTTCGAAACCTTCGCCAATCGGGTGGAGCGCCTGCTGACCGGCCGCGGCGGCCAGGTCGTGGTCCCGGCCGCCGGGGTGGTCTTCGACGCCTCGACCATGGAGGCCGCGGATGTGGTCGCCACCGCGGATCCGGCCGACGACCGCACGGTGGATTCGGTGCTGCAGCCCGGCCTCACCATTGCCGACCGGTCGGTGCGCCCGGCCCGGGTCATCGTGCGCCGGCATCGGGCAAACAAGGAGTAATCCTCAACGCTTGCTGATTTAAGCGCCGATGCTTAACCTCTGCGCATGACGTTCTACTCCGCGACCGCGATCGTCACGGGCGCGGCGTCCGGCATCGGACGCGCACTCGTGACCAGACTGCTCGCGCGCGGAGCCACGGTCTACGCCGTCGACCGCGACGCGCACGGCCTCACCGAATCGGTTTCCGGCGCACTCGGTCCGGTGACGACGATCGTCGCCGACGTCTCGGACTCGGAGGCCGTGGCGGCGGTGGTCGACCGGGTCGTCGACGAGCACGGCCGGCTGGATCTCATGTTCAACAATGCCGGCATCGTGGTCGGCGGCGACTTCGCCGATATGACGCCCGACGCGTGGGACAGGATCGTCGGCGTCAACTTCTGGGGCGTCGTCCACGGCACCCAGCACGCCTACGCCCGCATGCGCGCACAGGGCCGCGGGCACATCGTGAACACCGCCAGCAGCGCCGGGGTCATGCCGGTCGCCCGCTCCACCGCCTACGCGGCCACGAAACACGCCGTGGTGGGCCTGAGTACCTCCCTGCGCGCCGAAGCCGCCGGCTACGGCGTCCGTGTGAGTGTCGTCCTGCCCGGCGTCGTCGACACCGGAATCTTCGACAGCGCGGTCAATCTCAACGGATACGACTACCGCACCTCGATCGACACCCTGCCGTTCGCCAAGGTGCGCCCCCTCGACGCCGCCGACGCCATCCTGCACGGGGTGTCGAAGAACAAGCAGTTCATCACATTTCCGGCCTACAACCGGATTCTCATCGGGCTCAACAGAATTCTGCCCGGCGTGATGGCTCCGATCATCAATCGCGGAGGACGCAGATGACCCAGCAGGCCCGGATGATCGATGTCGGCCAACCCATGACGCGATTCGCGCGCGGGTGGCACTGCCTCGGACTGGCCGACACCTTCCGCGACGGAGAACCGCACTCCGTCAACGCTTTCGGCGGCAAACTCGTCGTCTGGTCGGACAGCAAGGGCGAGCTGCACGTACTCGACGGATACTGCCGGCACATGGGCGCGGATCTGAGCTACGGCAGCGTCAAGGACGACAATATCGCCTGTCCGTTCCATGATTGGCGCTGGCGCGGCGACGGGAAATGCGCGGCCATCCCATACGCGCGGCGGGTGCCGCCGCTGGCGCGCACGCGCGCCTGGCTCACCTGCGAGACCAATGGGCAGCTGTTCGTCTGGAACGATCCGGAGGGCAACCCACCGCCGCCGGAGGTCGCCATTCCGGAGATCGAGGGCATCGGCACCGACGAATGGAGCGACTGGAGCTGGAATCAGCTGCTCATCGAAGGCGCGCACTGCCGCGAAATCATCGACAACAACGTCGATATGGCGCACTTCTTCTACATTCACTACGCCTACCCGATCTCGTTCCGGAATGTGTTCGAGGGGCATGTGGCGACGCAGTTCCTGCAGTCCAAGGGACGGCCGGACGTGTACTCCGGATCGAACTATTCCGGGCCGATGACGCTGTTGCGTTCGGAGGCTTCGTATTTCGGGCCGTCCTACATGATCAACTACCTGCACAACGACTTCGGTGAGCACACCGTGGAGGTGGTGCTCATCAACTGCCATTATCCGGTGACCCACAATTCGTTCATGCTGCAGTGGGGTGTCAGCGTGCAGCGCATTCCCGGGCTGCCGCCGGAGAAGGCCGGATCACTGGCCAAGGCCTTCGCCAAGAGTTTCGGGGTGGGATTCCTGCAGGATGTCGAGATCTGGAAACACAAGACGCGCATCGACAATCCACTGCTCACGCAGGAGGACGGGCCGGTGTATCAGCAGCGGCGGTGGTACGAGCAGTTCTACGTCGACGTCGCCGACATCACCCCGGAGATGACCGCGCGCTTCGAATTCGAGGTCGACACCAGCCACGCCAACCGGAACTGGGAGGCCGAGGTGGCGGAGAACCTCGAAAAGCGCGCCGCCGCAGGCGATCAGGCGAGTTAGGCCATCCGGCCGGGCACGTCCGCGCCGACCCGCGCCCACCGGCCGGACAGTGCCCGCCACGACACCGCGATCAAGCGCAGCACCATGAAAGCGACCAGGCCCGACCAGATTCCGGCGATCCCCCAGTCGTAGGCCAGCGACAGCCAGATGGCGGGCAGGAAGCCCAGCAGCGCCGAACCCAGGGTGGCGTTGCGCAGGAACGCGGCGTCGCCCGCACCGAGCAGTACACCGTCGAGGGCGAAGACCACGCCCGCGATCGGGATGATGCCCACGAAGAACCACCACGCCACGTGGGTGCGCTCGAGCACCGCCGGATCATCGGTGAACAGCCGCGGGATCACCGCATATCCGGCCGCGAACGCCGCGGCCAGCAACAGCGCGAACACCGTCGACCACGAGGTGATCCGGCGGGCGAGACCCTGTGCGCCCCTGGCGTTTCCGGCGCCCAGCGCCGCACCCACCAGGGTCTGGGCGGCGATCGCCAGCGAATCCAGGGTCAAGGCCAGGAAGTTCCACAGCTGCAGGACCAGCTGATGCGCCGCCACCGACGCCGCCCCGAACCGCGACGCCACCGCGGCCGCCGATACGAAACACGCTTGGAACGCCAGACTTCGGGCGATCAGATCCCGGCCGAGCACCAGTTGCGCCCGCATGATCGAGGGGTGCGGCGCGAGCGGCACCCCGGCCACGAACAGGGCGCGCAGGAACAACCCGCCGCTGACCAGTTGCCCGGCCACATTGGCCACCGCCGAACCTTCCAGCCCCATCCGCGGCGCGCCCAGCAGGCCGTGCACCAGCACCGGGCACAGCACCGCCGAAAGCGCCAGGCCCGCAATCACATACAGCAGAGGCCGCCGGGTCTGCTGGACGCCACGCATCCAGCCGTTACCCGCCATGGACAGCAGGATCAACGGCACGCCGAGCAGCGCGATCCGCAGCCACGGCAGCGCCTCGCCGGCGATATCGTCCCCGCCCGCAATGGCGCCGGTCACCGGGCCCGCGAAGATCTGGAGCAGCGCGACGATCGCCAACCCGGCACCGATCGCGAGCCAGCTGGCCTGCACGCCCTCCCCCACCGCACCGCGCTCGTCCCCCGCGCCGTGCCGCCGCGACGCCCGCGCCGTCGTCCCGTAGCTGAGGAAGGTCAGCTGGGTGCTCACCTGCGCCAGGATCAGCCCGCCCACCGCGAGCCCCGCCAGCGCGAGCGCGCCCAGGCGGCCCACCACAGCCATATCGAACAGCAGGTAGACGGGTTCGGCGACCAGCACTCCCAGGGTCGGCACCGCGATCCCGAGGATTCGGCGCGGACCCGCGTCGGCCACGTCCTCGGCGCCGGATCGCCCGGTCCGTGTCGCGGTCTCCCGCGCGGCACCGTTGCCGGTCTCCGGCCGCTCCCGCGCTCCCGCCGCCTCGTCACCACTTCGCACTCGCCCACCTTGACACACGCGCCCGACACGCCTCGGCAAGCGACGCGCCGCTCCCGGCGCGCGCACCGGCCCGCCTGCTGATCCGAACGGCCAGTTCGCCGACCATCGGCGAAGAGCTACAGCAGTCCGTGCAGCCGCAGATCCGCGGCGTACTTGGCGATCAGCTCCGGGGACAGATGCGGGATATCGCCCGCCGGGCCGAGACCCGCCTGCTGCACGGCAGCGTGAAACTTCTTGGCGGGCAGGGCCGCACCGCGAATCGGCGGGGCCGGACGGCGGAACGCGTGCAGCAGCGGGAGCAGGGAATTGCGACGCTGCCGGTCGGGCAGGGCGCGCAGCGCGGTGTCGAAACGCGAACGCCACTCCGCGTAGTCGTCGATACGGTCGATGGCGTGACCCTGGTCGATCAGCCAGTCCACGAACTCGTCGAGCGAGACGCCGTCGTCGTGCGGGTTCAGCACATCGAAGGATTCGAAACCGGCGGTGACCCGGACGCCGAGCTCGGTGATGGCGGCGGCGGTGAAATCGGCTGGGAGACCGTCGTAATGGGCGCGCTGCCGATTGCCCGCCGGGTCGGTGGCATAGAACGAGCCGGGCGCGAGGCCGGTCGCCAGCACGCTGAGCAGCAGGCGGGTGAACATGTCCGGCAGGTTGAGCTGACCGGCGAAACCACTGTGCGCCAGGATCATGTCGGAGCGGAAGACCGCCACCGGGAGGCCGCACAGGTCGTGGGCTTCGCGCAGCAGCACCTCGCCCGCCCATTTGCTGTTGCCGTAACCGTTGGCGTACCCGTCGCCGAGACCGCGTTCGGGGCTTGTCTCGCGGATGTCGCCGTCCTCGGTGAACTCGGCGGGATCGATCCCGGCGGCCACCGCGACCGTCGACAGATAACTGATCGGCTTGCGGCGCACGGTGATCGCCAACCTGATCATCTCCGCGGTACCGAGCACATTGGGACCGAACAGCTGCTCGTACGGCAGGACATGGTTCACCAGGGCGGCCGAATGGACTATCAGGTCGACAGTCTCGGCGAGCTCCGACCAATCCGCCTCGCTCAGGCCCAGATTCGGGGCGTCGATGTCACCGGCCAGCACGCGCAGCCGATGCCTCGCCAATTCCTGGAACTCCGCGTGCAGCGCCGGATCCGTGCCGGTGAACGCGGCCTCGAGACGGCGGCGCGCATCCTCGGCATCGGCGCCGCGCACCAGGCAGATCAGGGTGCCGTTCGAATCACGCAGCCGCCGCAGCCATTCCAGGCACAGGAAGCGGCCGAGGTATCCGTTGGCTCCGGTCAGCAGCACGGTGCGCGGCGGCTGCGGGGCCGAGGGCAGCGCCGCGGCGGCGGCCAGGGTGTCCGCATCGAGGAACCGGTCCAGGGTGAGATCGCGGGCGCGCAGCACCCGCCCGTCCCCGTGGATCGCTGCCGACGTCGGCCGCCGGCCGTCCGACTCGCGCGCGGCGACGATGTGCGCGGCGATGGCCGCCAGATCGGTTGCGGGGCCGACGATCACGGCGACCGGCACGTCCACGCCGAGGATCTCGCGCAGCAGCGTCGCATACGACAGAGCCGACAGCGAATCACCGCCCAGGTCGGCGAAGTGCGCGTCCGGCCGCAGATCGGTTGCGGCGCAGCCGAGTACCGCCCGCGCGGCCCGGCTCACCGACTCCAGCACCGGCAGGTCGGCAGCCGCGCGGCGCAGGGCGAGCAGTTCGTCGCCCTGCTGCCGGGCCAGGTCGGCGTAGAGCTGTTCCAGCCGGGCGCCGTAGCGGGCGGTCAGGTTGGGCCGCAGCAGTTTTCCGATTCCCGACAGCAGGCCGTCGTCCACCGTGAACGGTTCGGTCTCGATCAGGAAATCACGAGGCAGTTCATAGGATTCGAGGCCGGCATCGCGGGCGATGCGCCGCAGGGAATCCGTCAGTGCCGCTTTCAGTTCCACGGGATCCATCCCCGCGGCGCTCGCCACCGGGACGATCACCGCGAGCAGGTAGGCCCGCTCGCCCGATCCGTGCACGAAGATCTGCCGGATCAGCTCGCTGGTTCCGAAGACCGCCTCCAGCTTGGCCACCGTCACGAATTCACCCTGCGACAGCTTGAGCACATTGTTGCGGCGATCCACGTACACCAGGTGATCCGGCTCCAGTTCGGCCACCACATCACCGGTGCGATAGAACCCGTCCGCGTCGAACATCTCCGCCGTGATCTCGGGCCGCCTGTAGTAGCCCGGGAACATGGTCGTGGTCTTCAGCAGCAATTCCCCACGCGGATAAGGCTTGTCGGTGCGGAAGTATCCGAGCTCCGGCACATCGGCCAGCCGGTATTCGAGCACCGGTGGGCGGCGCACCCGATTGTCCATGAGCACCCCGCCGCCCGCCTCGGTGGAGCCGTAGCCGTCGTGCAGCTCCACCTCCAGCGCGGATTCCACGAACGCCTTCATCTCCGCCGAGAGCGGGGCGCTGGCGCACAGCGCCGTGAGGTACCGGCCGCCGAAAAGACCATCCCGCAGTTCGGCTTCCACCGCCGCCGTGGCCCGCTCGCGGTCCTCCCCCGCGACCACACGGCGGTCCACCTCGCTCAGCTGCCGCTGGAACACCATCTCGCACACGCGCGGCACGAACACCAGCTCGGTGGGCCGCACCAGCGCGAAGTCCTCGAACAGCGTGGACATATCGCTGCCGCCCGCGAAGTACGCCGTCCCGCCCCGCACCAGCGTCCCGTACAGGGTGAGCCGGCCGGCCACATGGCTGAGCGGCATGTAGTTGAGAGTGATTGCGGGAACCCGGATCCCGACCGCCGCCAGCCAGAAGGCCGCCGCCAGCCGATCGGTGTACATCGCGCCCTTGGGCGTCCCGGTGCTCCCCGAGGTGTAGACGAGCAGCGCCAGCGCATCCTCGGTGGGCACGTACACCGGCGGCTCCGGCAAGGCCCGCCCACGCTCCAGCACCTCCCCCAGCGTCTCCACCACCACCCCGGTCCCCGCCAGCCGCTGCCGCGCGGATTCCAGTGCGGCTCTGTGCGAGTCGACCTCCGGATGGAAATCGAACACCAGCACGCGGTCGGGCATGAACCCGTCGAGCACCGCCGTCACCGCGGGATCCAGCAGCTCCAGACCGGTGGCCAGCACCCGGGGCTCGGTCTCGGCGATGATCGAAACCCACTGCGCCACACCGGCACTGTGCTGCAGCGGCACCGCCACGGCGCCAACGCGCGCGCACGCCAGATCGACGGTCACATAGTCCGGGCTGGAAAAGCCCAGGGTGCACACGAACTCCCCCGGAGACACCGCACCGCGCCGCGCGCGGTCCGCCGGTTCGTCCCCTCCCGCGAGCGGGTCGCCGAGGTCGGCCCACACCGCGGCCAGCGCACTCACCCGTGACCGCAGCGCACCGTAGGTCATCGTCTCGAACTCGGGCAGCAGCCGACGCACCCTGCCGCCCGCACCGTCCATCGCCGTCTCCGCCGCGTGCCAGGCCAGCGCCGGCCGCTCCGCGTACCCGGTCAGGACGGTGTCCACGATCTGCCCGAGCCGCAACCCCGGCCGCCGCACCGCCTCGGCCACAGCGGGTTCGGACAGTGTCGCCCGCACCTGCTCCTCGGCCAGAGCGGCCGCAATCCGCCGTTCACGCCCCACAGTCCGCGATTCCCGCACCACGACCGGCCTTCCTGGACCGATATCGCCCGTGACAGCCGAACCCACCTGCCACCCGGCCACACTGCCCAATTAACTTACCTATGCCAACTATCTCAAGGTCGACCTCGAACCACCCCGCTGTCAAGAGATCTCCGGCCACCCGCCCCGCCGCAGCACGCGGACCACCCACCACTAGGCTCGACGTTCGATCGGCAACAGGCCAGCTCGGGAGGGGTGAGAGCGTGCCCGCTACAGCGGACGACGCCACAGCGACCAGTGACGCGACAGACTCAGCGGAGCCCGCACGGGCTCCACGTCGACGGGTGCCGACAGCGGGGGCGCTCGGCGCCGGGCTGGTCGCGGGCGGCATGCTCCTCGCGGCCTACAGCCGCTGGTACGCCGAATCACGGCCGCTCGACGGCGCGTCGATGCGGACGAAGGGCTGGCTCACCGACCGCCCGTCCGTCGATCTGTCCGCCCTGCCGGAGACGCTCGCCACCGCCGCCCTGGTGGCCGGTGCGCTCCTGCTGATCGTCTGTGCCGCGGTGCTCCTGGCGGCACCCCACGGCAGCTACCGGGACTGGGGACCGATCGTCGGATTGGTCGGCGCGGGCGGTCTTCTCACCTTCCCGTACCTGGCGGTGAAATATCGGCTGCCCTGGGCCTGGGACGAGTTGCGCACCGACCACCCCTGGTTCGCGGCCCTGCCCGCGGCCATCGCCGCAGGCGTCCTCGTGACGCTCGGCGGCGTGCTGGTACTCCGGCTCGCCGGGGAGCCTTCGGCTTTCGCCCGCATCCCCCGGCGCACGGCCACCGTGGCGGTTGTCGCCGGACTGGTCGTCTCGGGCGCGGTCGCCGTCGGCACCGAGTACCTGGGGGACGATCGGCGCAACCTCGACCATGTCACCGCGGCGCGGGTCGCCGTACCCGCGGTACCGGATCGTCTCGGCGTAGAGCAGTATCGACTATCGGTCCCGGCGACCGGCCGGGCCGGAGGACAAACCTTCTTCGGCGACTTCACCACGGCGGGAACCGGATTCGTCGTCAGCTCCGTGGCAGGGATCACCGCCTACGACGGCGCCACCGGCGCACCGACCTGGCACTACCTGCGGCGGACCGGCGACGACGGCAGGCCGATCGGCGGCGGCTACATCGAACGGTCGCTGACATCCATCGACGGCGGCAGCGTGATCCTCGCGCAGTGGCGGCGCGCCGGATGGATCGCCTTCGATGCCGTCACCGGCGAAATCCTCTGGCGGAATTCGGATTTCGGCATCGACGCGGGCGCCTACGAGCAGCTGGGAACGCAGTCGCTCGACGGCGCCGCGCTGGTCCTCGATTGGCGGGATCAGTTGCGCGGCTACGACCCGCGCACCGGCGCGCTGGCATGGACCGCCGAGCCCGCAGTCGAGTGCGCCGCGCATCAGCCGCACCGGGTGCGGCCCGTGGTCACGGCCACCACCGTCTACACCTTCGACTGGTGCGGATACAGTGCCGAACCATCCGCTGCGATAACAGCTTTGGACGCCCGCACCGGGGCCGTCGTGGCACGGCGTGAGATTCCCCGGGCAGCGGAGACCAGCACGGCGAGATTCTCCGCCGACCTGAAGCCGCTGCGCACCGGTGTCGCGATCGAATGGAATCTGCCCACCCCCACCATGCTCGTCATCGGCGCACCCGGAGAGCTCGCCACCGCCCCGCCGATCGAGTGGGTCGACAGCTATGGTGCCGTCGACCCGCAGACCACGGATGCGGTTGCGCGCGAATGGGTTCGGGGAGCCGGTGCCCGCGATGTCGTGGTGAATCGAACCACGGGCGTGGCGAAGTACGAGCTCCCCGACCTGCCGAGCACCCTGGCCTACACCGACATCGCCCTCCTGGGCACGCAGATCGTGCAGGTGGCATCGAACGACACGGTCGCATCAGGGGACGGCCGAGACGAGATCCGGGCGTGGAGTCGCACGGACGGCGCGCCGTCGCAGCCACAGCCGCTCCTGGAGACGGCCGGGTACTGCCGGACCAGTGGACTCGTCCCGGCTCCCGGTGTGATCCTCGGCTACTGCGACGACGGGCAGGAGCTCGAGCTGATCGGCTTCCGCCCAGCCGGCTAGCGGCCGGCCCCGAACCTTCGGCGGGAGCTGCGGCCGGAGCGCACCGCGCTCAGGTCAGCAGCCCCTTCCCGACTGTCGTGTCGCGGCGGAAGCGGCGGCGGCCCGGCGACGTTTCCGCGGAGTGCTCCGGATCGTGCGTGCTCAGCGGGCCGCGCAGGCGTTCCTTCTCACGGCGGGTGAGCTCGTCGAGAAGCTGCAGCTGGGAGGCGGCGCGCAGGGGGTCGCTGGCGGCGGCGCGCAGGGCTTCGTCCTGCTGGATGAGGCCGGCGGCGACCAGGCCGTCGACCGGGTTGACGCCGTAGGCGCGGGCGAAGTCGATGACGGTTTCGGCGACGGGCGGATCACTTTCCCGCAGGTGGCGGCCTACCCGGTTGTTGCCGATGCCCATACGCGCCGCGATCGCGCGCTCACTGTCACCGCCGGCCACCCGGTCCCGCCACGCCAGGAACCGTTCCATCCGCTCACTCACACTGAAAGTGTTCCAGATGCGGGACACAGGTGGGCGCCGGGCGCGGGGGCCGTGCCGTGACGTGCCGGGACACAGGATCGTTCCGCATGCGCCGATCGGATTCAGCGCGGAGCCATGCGGATCGCGCCGTCGAGACGGATCACCTCGCCGTTCAGCATGGGGTTGGCCACGATATGCGCGACCAGGTCGGCGAATTCGGCGGGGTCGCCCAGCCGGCGAGGATGCGGGACCTGCTCCTCCAGGGATTCGCGCGCCTGCTGTGGGAGGGCGGCCAGCAGCGGGGTGTCGAACATGCCGGGGGCGACGGTGACCACACGGATCAGATGTTCGGCGAGATCGCGGGCCAGCGGCAGGGTCATACCGGCGATGGCGGCCTTCGACGCCGAATAGGCGGCTTGCCCGATCTGCCCGTCGAATGCGGCCACCGAGGCCGTATTGACGATGACGCCGCGTTCACCGCCGAGCGCTTCCGTGCGCGCCATGCGCTGTGCGCCCAGCCGCAGCACATTGAACGATCCGATCAGGTTCACATCCACTACCACCTGGAAGGCGTGCAGCGGAACCACCTTGTCGCCATTGAGGATTCGGCCCGGCAGCCCGATGCCCGCGCAGTTCACCACCGCGCGCAGGGCGCCCAGCGAATCGGCGAGATCGAACGCCGCGGCCACCTCGTCCTCCTCGGTGACATCGGCGGGCGCGAACACCGCGCTGTCACCGAGTTCCGCGGCGACCTCCGCACCGTCGGAGTCCGCCAAATCCAGCAGCACCACCTTCGCACCATCGGCGAGCAGGCGGCGTGCCGTAGCGAGGCCCAGCCCCGAGGCGGCGCCGGTGACGAGGGCGACATGGTCGCGAATCTGCATGAGGGCTGCGTCCTTCCGATAGTTCACGGCAGCGCCCTCCATGTCAGCAAGCCCCCGGCGAACCGGCAACGTGCACTCTCACAAAGCCGACGGGCACTGTGTCCAACCCGACCGCTCCGGCAAAGGCCGGCGAGCACCCCCGGGCCGGGACGAAGTCCGCGGCCGCCCGGCCACCCCGCGTTCCGGTGAGATCCGCGCACAGCCGATCGGCAGTCGGAAGACCTGCGGCACCACGCCGTAGGACGGGCGGCTCGCCGACGCGGGTGCGAGATCCGGCGCATCTCACGAGCCCGATCGCCCGACTCGAGGCAGGCTGGTTCGCATGACGACACTCGACACGTCCATCACCGCGGTCACCGTCTATCCCGACCGGGCGCGGGTCACCCGCTCGGGCACGGCGGAGCTCACCGCCGGTGAGCATCGAATCCGGGTGGCGCCACTGCCTTTCGGGCTGGTGCACGATTCGGTACGGGTCGCGGGACACGGTGAGCTGACGGTTCTCGGCGTGGACGTCGTCACCGAACGGCACACCGAATCGCACGACGAAGAGGTCACCGAACTCGAGGCCCGCAACCGCGAACTGGCCGACGCGCTGGCCGAACTCGGCGATGCCGACCGCGCGGCGGACGCACGCATCGTCTTCCTGGAACGGCTCGCGCGGCGCTCCGCCGAGGCCCTGGCCAAGGCGGGCGAGGAGCGGGTCACCGCGTTCACCGAAAGCCTCGACTCCCAGTACGCGAACGTGCACACCGCCCGCCGGGAGCGGGAATGGTTGCGGCAGGAGCATATTCGTGAGCAGCAGGCCATCGCGCGGCGGCTGGCCGACCTGCGCGGCAAAACCCGCGCCGATGTCCTCGCGGTAGTCGTCACCGTCGAGGCCACCCAGAACACCGACGCGAATCTGGAAGTCTCCTACATGGTCCCGGCCGCGAGCTGGCACAGCAGCTACGACCTGCGGCTCACCGACGACGCGCTCGCACTGCGCTGGTTCGGGCTGGTGCGTCAGCACACCGGCGAGGATTGGCCGGAATGCCGTCTGCAGCTGTCCACGGCCCGCCCCGCCCAGGGGCTGGAGGTGCCGGAGCTGGCGCCCTGGTTCGTCAGCGCCGAAGCACCCCGCCCGAAGGCCCGCGCCCGCAGGTCCGTGGCGGGCGCCTACGGTGCGGCCGCCGAACGCTCCGAGGACACAGCCGATTTCGCGATGGACGCCATGCGCGCGATGCCCGCCCCCGCCGCTATGGCTCCGGCCGCCGCCCCGCCGCCGGTACGGGAATCCGTCGCCGCCGTCGAGCAGGGCGCCACCGCCGCCACCTATACGCCCCTGCGCCCGATCGCGGTGGCCTCCGACGGCAGCGCGCACCGCACCGTCATCACCGCACTGGACCTCGAAGTCCACCTGGACCACGTCACCGCACCGGTCCGTTCCCCCGAGGCGGTGCTGCGCGCCACCGCGAAGAACAACTCCGAGCACACCCTCCCGGCGGGGCGCGCGTCACTGTTCCACGAGGCCGAATTCGTCGGCGCCACCGATCTCGACATCTGGGCGCCCGGTGAGGAACGAGAACTGGCCCTCGGCGTCGACGATCGCATCCGCGTCGAACGAGAGCTGGTGCGCCGCAATGCCTCCAAGGCCACCCTCGGCTCTAACCGGCGCACCGAACTGGAATACACGATCACCGTCAGCAACCACGGCAAGCGCCCCGCCGACGTCACCGTCCTCGACCGCCTCCCGGTCGCCCGCGACGCCGCCATCACGGTCAAGGAGACCACCGCCAAACCCGACCCCGCCGAACGCGACGAGATGGGCATCGTCACCTGGAAGGCCCACCTCGATCCGCAGGCCGAGGCCGTGATCACCTTCGGCTACCGCGTCGAAGCCGCCAAGGGCGTCACCATCCACGGCCTGCACGACTGAGTACGCGACATCCGGTGGCGTGAGTACGCGACATCCGGTGGCGTGAGTACGCGACATCCGGTGGCGCGGAGCGGATTCCACGCCACCGGTAGTCCCGAAGCCGACAGGATGCGTACGTTCGCGCCCGGCCTCGCCCGCGTCGGAGAACTACGCCCCGGCGGGTGAACCGAGTTCCGCGAGCAGGGCGGCAATGAGCGGCTCCGGCGCACCGGTGGCGGAATAGCCTGCCGCATAACGATGTCCGCCGCCGCCGAGCGCTGCGGCCACCCCGGCCACATCCACGCCCGGCGTGCCGTCGGCGGCATCGTGGGAGCGCAGCGAGACCGTCCAGTGCCCGGACTCGGTGCGGGATTCCTTGAAGACAGCGGCAATCTGGGCCTCGGCGGTGGTGCGCACGATATCCACGACGCTCTCCACCTCCTCGGAGCGCACGCCGTTCACATCCGCCTGCCGCACGAAGACGTAGACGAGTCCCGCTCCCCCGGCGGCGGTGCGCTCGAGCTGCGCCGTGGCCAGGACACGCGAGAGCATGGGCAACCAGCCGAAGGGGTGGGTGTCCATGAGCGTGCGGGTGATGGTGGCGCCGTCGATGCCGGTGGCCAGCAGGCGTTCGGCCAGGGCGTGTGAGCCGGGGCGCGCCCATTTGAAGGAGCCGGTATCGGTGACCAGGCCCGCGTACAGGCAGTGCGCCACACCGCGATCGATGGGTTCACCCCAGGCGTCGAGGATGCGCGCCACCAGACCCGCTGTGGATTCGGCTGATTCGTCGATCACATTGACCATGCCGAAGCGGGTGTTGGACCGATGGTGGTCGAGGACCAGGGTGGTGCGAGCGCCGTCGAGGCGGTCACGCAGCGAGCCGAGCCGTCCGGCGCTGCCGCAGTCGACGGCAACCAGGACGTCGACGGTGGCGGGCACCGCACCGGCCGGCACCAGGAATTCGATGCCGGGCAGCGAGCGCATGGAGGCCGGGAGTTCGGCGGGTTCGGCGAAGGACACCCGGACGGGCACCCCGCGCCGATGCAGCACCTGGGCCAGGGCCAGGCCGCTGCCGATGGTGTCGGCGTCGGGCTGCACATGGCAGAGCACCGTCACCGACTGGGCGTTGTCGAGCACCGCGACCGCCGCGCCCAGATCGACCGGTTCCGTCACCGGTGCTCTCCTCCCGGGTCACCGACCCCAGGTCAGTCTTCGCCGTCCTCGTCGGAGTCGGCCTTGTAGGGATCGGCGTCACCAGCGTAGGTGGCATTCACCGCGACCTGGGCGACCCGCTCGTCGGAGGCGCGGGCGCGGGCCAGCAGATCCTCCATCTGGCGGGCCGCGTCGGGCACGGTGTCCAGGACGAACGCCAGGGTGGGGGTGAACTTCACCCCGGTGCCCGCGCCGACCTTGGACCGCAGAATGCCGGTGGCCTTCTTCAGTCCGGCCGCGGCTTCGGCGTAATCCGGTTCGGCGTCGATGGTTTCACCCATGACGGTGTAGTAGATGGTCGCTTCTCGCAGATCACCCGTCACCTTCGCGTCGGTGACGGTGATGAACTTCAGCCGCGGATCCTTGATCTCGTATTCGATGGCGGTGGCCACGATCGAGGAAATCCGCTTGGCGAGACGGCGTGCCCTGGCTTGATCCACCACGGCTCTGCCCTCCTCACATAATCGTCAGTCTTCGGGTCCGAAAACGCGCCGGCGTACCGCCAGCAACTCTAGCTCCGGACGATTGGCGACGTGTCGTTCACACTTGTCGAGCACTTCGGTCAAGTGATTCATGCCGTAGCTGGCTATCGCCACACCCAGCAACGAACGCCGGTATCTGTCGTGTTCCCCGCCCTCGGTGACACTCACGTCGAAACGTTTGAGATCAGCGATGATCGGGCGGATGACCGAGCGCTTCTCCTTCAGTGAATGCACATCACCGAGCAAGATATCGAATTCGAGCGCTCCGAAAAACAGCTTTTCAGTCATATGAACGCGCCCCGGGGAATGCGCGCACAGTTACCCGGAATCAACAGGGGCACAGTCCCTCCGGACCCGAAGGTCCGGAGGGACCGCGTACTGCTCAACCTAGTCGCGCGGCTTTTCCCGCATCTCGTAGGCCTCGATGATGTCGCCTTCCTTGATGTCGTTGAAGGTGACCGTCAAACCGCATTCGTAGCCCTCGCGGACCTCGGTGACGTCGTCCTTCTCGCGACGGAGGGAGGCGATGGTCATGGTCTCGGCGATCACCACGTTGTCGCGCAGCAGGCGCGCCTTCGCGTTGCGCTTGACCGAACCCGACAGCACCCAGCAACCGGCGATATTGCCGAACTTGGAGGAGCGGAAGATCTGGCGGATTTCCGCCCGACCCAGCTCGACCTCTTCGTAGATCGGCTTGAGCAGACCCTTGAGGGCCTTCTCGATCTCGTCGATGGCCTGGTAGATGACCGAGTAGTACCGGATGTCGACGCCCTCGCGGTTCGCCAGCTCGGTCGCCTTGCCCTCGGCACGGACGTTGAAGCCGATGATGATCGCGTTGGAGGCCGACGCCAGGTTGACGTTGGTCTCGGTGACGCCACCGACACCGCGGTCGATGACGCGCAGGCGCACCTCGTCGCCCACATCGATGCCCAGCAGGGCCTCTTCGAGGGCTTCGACCGTACCGGAGTTATCGCCCTTGAGGATCAGGTTCAGCTCCGAGGTCTCCTTCAGGGCGGCATCCAGATCTTCCAGGGAGATCCGCTTGCGGCTGCGCGCGGCCAGGGCGTTGCGCTTGCGAGCGTTGCGGCGGTCGGCGATCTGACGCGCGATGCGGTCTTCCTCCACCACCAGCAGGTTGTCACCGGCGCCGGGCACCGACGTGAAGCCGATGACCTGGACGGGCCGCGACGGCAGCGCCGCCTCGACGTCGTCGCCGTGCTCGTCGACCATGCGGCGCACGCGACCGTAGGCGTCGCCCGCCACGATCGAGTCGCCGACCCGCAGGGTGCCGCGCTGGATGAGGACGGTGGCCACCGGGCCACGGCCGCGGTCGAGGTGGGCTTCGATCGCCACACCCTGCGCGTCCATGTCGGGGTTCGCCCGCAGATCCAGTGCCGCGTCGGCGGTCAGGACGACAGCCTCGAGCAGCGACTCGATATTGGTGCCCTGCTTGGCCGAGATGTCGACGAACATGGTCTCGCCGCCGTACTCCTCGGCGACCAGACCGTATTCGGTCAGCTGCTGGCGAATCTTCTGCGGATTCGCGCCTTCCTTGTCGATCTTGTTGACCGCCACCACAATCGGCACGTCCGCGGCCTGCGCGTGGTTGATGGCCTCCACCGTCTGCGGCATGACGCCGTCGTCGGCCGCGACCACGAGGATCGCGATATCGGTGGCCTTCGCACCACGGGCACGCATGGCGGTGAACGCCTCGTGACCGGGGGTGTCGATGAAGGTGATCAGACGCTCGTCGCCGTTCACGTTCGCCAGCACCTGGTAGGCGCCGATGTGCTGGGTGATGCCGCCGGCCTCGCCCTCACGGACGTTCGCCTTACGGATGGTGTCCAGCAGTCGGGTCTTACCGTGGTCGACGTGACCCATGACGGTCACGACCGGCGGACGCACCTGCAGGTCGTCCTCGTCGCCCTCGTCCTCGCCGTAGGTGAGGTCGAAGTTGGCGAGCAGCTCGCGGTCCTCGTCCTCGGGCGAGACCACGTGCACGACGTAGTTCATCTCGCCGCCCAGCAGCTCGAGGGTCTCCTCGTTCACCGACTGGGTGGCCGTGACCATCTCACCGAGGTTGAACAGCGCCTGCACCAGCGAAGCCGGGTTGGCGCCGATCTTCTCGGCGAAATCGGACAGCGAGGCACCACGGGCGAGACGGATGATCTCGCCGTTGCCGCGCGGCAGCCGCACGCCACCGGCGATCGGAGCCTGCATCGACTCGTACTCGGCGCGCTTCG
This sequence comes from Nocardia acididurans, assembly GCF_016741815.1. Taxonomy (GTDB): domain Bacteria; phylum Actinomycetota; class Actinomycetes; order Mycobacteriales; family Mycobacteriaceae; genus Nocardia; species Nocardia acididurans. The sequence continues at coordinate 32,879 of NZ_JAERRJ010000013.1, read as the reverse complement.
CCCGCTTCGACTTACGACCCTTGCGGGGCGCGCCACCCGGACGTCCGAAGGCACCCGCGGCACCGCCGCGACCGCCACCCGAACCGGGACGGCCACCGCCGCCACCGCCACCGGGACGACCGCGGAAACCACCCGCGGCGCCGCCACCGGCACCGGCACCCGCACCGGCGCCCGGAGCGCCGCCACCGCCACCGCGGTAGGGACCGCCGCCACCGGCACCGGCCGGACGACCGGCACCACCGGGACGCGGACCCTGACCCGGACGCGGGCCACCCTGGCCCGGACCCGGACGCGCGGCACGCGAGGGCATGGCACCCGGATTCGGGCGCGGAGGCATCGAGCCGGGGCTCGGACGCGGGCCACCCGGACGGGGACCGCCCTGAGCGCCACCCGGACGCGGGCCTGCCTGGCCCGGACCCGGACGGGGACCGCCCTGACCGGGCGCGGGACGCGGACCGCGATCCTGACCCGGACGCGGGCCACGATCCTGGCCGGGACCCGGACGCGGGCCACCCTGGGCCGGACCGGGACGCGGGCCCGGAGCCGGACGCGGGGCGCGCGGCTGCTCGGGGGCCGAGCTGAACGGATTGTTGCCGACGCGCGGCGTCTTCGGACCCGGCTTCGGGCCGGCCGGACGCGGTGCGGCGGACGGGGTCGCGCCACCCTGGGGCTGGCCGCCCGGACGCGGACCCTGCTGCTGGCCCGGACGCGGGCCACCCTGGCCCTGGTTCGGACGCGACGCACCCGGAGCGGGCGCGGCAGGAGCCGCTGGAGCAGCGGAAGCCGCTGGGGCAGCGGGGGTTTCGGCCACGGGACGGGGCGCGGGCTTGGCGGCCGGACCCGGCTTGGCACCGGGGGTCGGACGCGCGGCCGGAGCCTCGACGCGCGCCGCGGGAGCCACCGGCTCCTGCGGGGCCGGAGCCGCCGGACGCGGAGCCGGAGCTGCCGGGGCCGGGGCGGACGGACGGGGTCCGGGCTGACCCGGACGGGGACCCGAGCTCGCGCCGGGCGTCGGCTTGGCGGCCGGACGGGGGGCGTCGCCGGGCTTGGCGGACTTGCTGGTGCCGTTCGCGGGGGCACTCTTCGGGGCGAACGACTCACGCAGACGGCGTGCGACGGGTGCTTCCACCGTCGAGGACGCCGACTTCACGAACTCGCCCTGCTCCTTGAGCCGTGCGAGTAGTTCCTTGCTCGTGACACCGAGTTCTTTGGCCAACTCGTGCACGCGGGCCTTGCCTGCCACTGCTCTCCTCACTGATGAGGTCGAGCGTGGCGTCCCTTCCTGGAAGAAGGGCGACCCGCACGACCTCGACTAATTTCGATGGCCGATCATCGCTTGGACTTCACGGTGTGCTCATGAGTGCTCGTGCCTGTTCTCTACGTCTTGCTCCAGGGCTGAGATATCCAGATTTCCGGACACTCGTAGTGCTCTGCCGAATGCTCGGCGCCGAACTGCTTGGCTCAGACAAGCGGAAGTGGGGTGCAACCAAGCACCCCGTCCGGGAAGTCTGCGCCGCGGATCGGGAACGACCGCAAGATTCTGCTCACTACTCGCAGAAGCCTGCACCACGACCCGCATCAGATCGGCAGCCAACGCTCGCTTCCGGCATCCGATACACGTTCGCACTGGTGTGGAGCGTTCTTTCACCTGTGCGGCGCGCGATGAAACCGGAGACTCGCGCTGAGCCTGCGTCCACTGTACCGCTGTCATGTCCCGATCTCCGCATCCGTCCCCTTGGGAAGTTACCAACATGTCATCCGCGGGGTCTGTTTCATTGCCGATCTTGGTCGATCGCGCGGGTTCGGCGGAGCCGCCGGCGGCTGCCCGCCGGCGGGGGTGGAGCACACTCGCGGGATCAGCCGCGGTGGGCCTCCGAACGCATCGAACCTGCGACATCAGGGGCGGCGTCGCTCCGGATGTCGATCCGCCAGCCCGTCAGACGGGCCGCCAGACGGGCGTTCTGACCTTCTTTTCCGATCGCCAGCGAGAGCTGGAAGTCCGGCACCACGACCCGGGCGGCACGCGCGTCGGGATCGACGATGGTGACGGACACAACTTTCGACGGGCTCAAAGCATTCCCGACGAAGGCGGCCGGATCGTCGGCGTAGTCGATGATGTCGATCTTCTCGCCGGCCAGCTCGCTCATCACGTTGCGCACGCGCTGACCCATCGGGCCGATGCACGCGCCCTTGGCGTTGACGCCCTGCACGGTCGAGCGGACCGCGATCTTGGAGCGGTGCCCGGCCTCCCGCGCGACGGCCACGATCTCGACGGAGCCGTCGGCGATCTCGGGGACCTCGAGCGCGAACAGACGGCGCACCAGATTCGGGTGCGTGCGCGAGAGGGTGATCTGCGGGCCGCGCGGACCGCGCGAGACGCCGACCACGTAGCACTTGATGCGGTCGCCGTGCTCGTAGGTCTCGCCCGGCACCTGCTCGGCGGGCGGGATGACACCCTCCGCGCCGTGCGCCTCGCTGCCGATGCGGACCACGATGGTGCCGCGGGCGTTCATGCGGGCGTCGCGCTGCACGACGCCGCCGACGATATCGCCCTCGTGGGTGGCGAAGTCGCCGAAGGATTTCTCGTTCTCGGCGTCACGCAGCCGCTGCAGCACGACCTGGCGGGCCGTGGTGGCGGCGATGCGGCCGAAACCCTCGGGGGTGTCGTCCCATTCGGAGATGACATTGCCGTCGGCGTCCAGTTCGCGGGCCATGACGCGCACGACACCGGTCTTCTGGTTGATGTCGATGCGGGCGTTGGGCTGGTGGCCCTCGGTGTGCCGGTACGCGGTGAGTAGGGCCGACTCGATCGCGGAGATCACCGTCTCCATCGAGATCCCCTTGTCGGCGACTATCGCGCGCAGGGCTTCGATTTCGATGTTCATTCCACGATCCCTTCGGTCGATGAAACGGTTGCTGCTGCAGCGTCTTCGGTTGTTTCTGCGGGTACCTCCTGGGCGCCGGGCTGGGGACGGCCCTGCGCTACTCCCCCTGCGAGTTCGAGTTCGGCGGCGCCGGGTGGACTGAATTCCACTTGGACGACGGCGAATTCGATATCGGCCAGCGGCACCGTCACCCGGTGTGGTTTCCGCTTGCCGCCGAGGACCAGCGCCACCTCGGAGTCGGTGGTGGCGCCCACGCGGGCCTCGAAGCGTGTTTTGCCCTTTTCATCCGGAGATTCGACTCCGGGGCGTAGGGTGATCTTCGCCTTGCGGCCCTGTGCGCGCCGCCAGTGACGTAGTTCGGTGAGAGGGCGATCGATGCCGGGTGTGGTGACCTCCAGCAGATACGGGGTCTCACCGAAGTCACCGGCGTCGTCGAGCGCCTCGGAGATGTCCGAACTCAATCCGGCGACGGCATCCAGATCGGGGGATCCGTCGCTGTCGATGGTCACGAGAACCCGGGCGTGCACGGTACCGGCAGCCGAAATCGTTACGCCTTCGAGGTCGAACCCTCGGCGTTCGACGAGCCCAGCAACTAGCTGGCTCACCCTTTCCTCGGTCGGCATCGGCATGTTGGGCGGCTCCTGGTTCAGTTGTGACGGGTTGAGTTGTCGGTGAACGATCCTGGTCGGGCGCGGTTGGCGGGGTATTCGTGGCTCTGTTGGGACAGAGTCGGCGAAATACCCCACCGAAGGTCTAGCGTAACGCGCTGAAAGAGTGTAAAGGACCAGCCAACGGTCTCGACTTCGGCATGGTCGGCGCTCCGGCCCGTCCGGCGTGTCCAGAGCGACTCGCCCGCACGGGTCGGCGTATCGATCGAGATCACAGCCTATCGGACGGCCCTGGCACGGCAGTGCGGCTGCGACGGCTGGCACGATGTATGCGTGCGCAGCAGTCTGAGCGGCCGGTCGGCCGGTGTCGCGGTCCCACCGGACCGAACAGGGTCCCCGGCCCTGTGCCCCACATCCTCACCCGATACCGGCTCGGCGGTGGACCGCCGGACCGCCTTGCGGCTGGCCGGAGGGGGCGCGCTGGCCGTCGCCGCGCTCGGCGCGGTCGCCTGCTCCACCGAACAAACACCGTCGATGCCGGATCCGCTTGTCACACAAGAGGAATCAGCGCGTACCGATGCCGTGTACGCGACCGCCGCCATTGCCACCAACCCCGACCGGGCCGGAGCACTGCAGACCGTGGCCGCGCAGCGCGCCGAACACGCCGATGCGCTGCGGACCGAAATCGACCGTGTCATCGGCGTTTACGGTGACGGGACCACACCCAGCCACCGCACCCCGCCGGTCACCCCGGCCGCGCCCGCGCAGCCGCCGACGGTGGCCGAATTGCGGACCCGGCTGACCAGCGCGCAGCGGGCCGCCGCGGATCTGTGCGCGTCCCAGACCGGCTACCGGGCCGGGCTGCTCGGTTCGATCAGCGCCGCGTGCGCCGCCCACGCGGGGGTGCTGCTGGCATGACCACGCCCGACACCCAGGCGCTCGAGGATGCGTTGAGTGCCGAATACGCCGCTGTCTACGCCTATGGCGTGGTGGCCGCCTACGCGAATCCGGATCGGCTGAAACTGGTGGCCGAATACACGGCGGCGCATCGCGCCCGCCGTGACGCCACCATCGAATTGATGGAGCGACTCAATATTTCGGTGCCCGCTCCCGATGCGGCCTATACGGTGCCGTTCGAAGTGAATGATCCGATTCCGGCCGCGAAATTGGCCGTCACCGTCGAATCGGACTGCGCTGTCGCCTGGTGCGCGGCGGTGGAGCACGCGGGCGGCGCGGATGTCCGCGCCTACGCGGTCGGCGCGCTCACCGATTCGGCGCTGCGCCTGGCCACCTGGCAGTCGATTCTCGGCACGAATCCGGCGACGACGGCCTTCCCGGGCCGCTCCTGACCGAGTTCGGGCCGGTTTCCGCCCGCCGTTCAGCCGGTGCACACCTTCGCGGCACCCGCTGTTTCGAATGCCCCGCTATGCATCGATGTCGACGCGGTTGTCGGCAGTGGTAATTCCACTGCCGCACAGCCATTTTCGGTGAGGCGAGGAGATGCTGGTGGCAGTACACGTGGCGGTGGAGGACAGGGCGGCCAAGGAGGAGAAGGCCCTGCGGCAGCTGACGGATCGCCTGGCCGGAACCTATGGGGACACGCATTCCGCGGACTGTGTCGAAGCCATGGTGGACGCCGCCCGGCAGCGTTTCGACGGGCACAGGATCCGCGACTTCATTCCGATTCTGGTGGAGCGCATCGTGCGCCGGGAATTGGAGCAGCCACCCGTCAAGAACAATTCCCCGCAACCGCAACCGGATCTGCGATTGCCGCTGAAGGAAACGGATTCCGACGCACCGACATTCATCCCCGCCGACCGCAAACGCATTGTCTGGATCGCGGCGGCGGTAATGACCGTGGTTCTCGCCTCCGTCGTGGCATTGGTTGTGCGCCAACCGGATTCGGAACCGATAGCGGCCGCGCCCATGTCCCTGACCACGGTGCGCGGGGTCGTGGGTTCGGAGAAGATGAGTTTCTTCGAAGACCCCCGCGTCATCGACGCACTGGCGAAGCACGGTCTGAAGATCGAAGTGGAACCCGCGGGTTCCCGCCAGATCTCCACCACCGTCGATCTCGCCGAATACGATTTCGCCTTCCCCTCCAGTGCCGCCGCGGCCGAACGCATCCAGCGCGCGGGCAACATCACCGCCAAATACACCCCCTTCTCCTCCCCCATGGCCATTGCCACCTTCCGCCCCATCGCGGATCTGCTCACCCAGGCGGGCATCGTAAAACCCACCACCCCACCGACTTTCGACATGGAGGCCTATCTGGCCCTCGCCGAGAAGGGCACCCAGTGGGACGCCCTGCCCGGTAACACCACCTACCCCGTCCGCAAGAACATCCTCGTAGCCACCACCGACCCCCGCACCTCCAACTCCGCCGCCATGTACCTCTCGGTAGCGGCCTACGTGGCCAACGACAACACCATCGTCCGCGGCCGGACCGCCGAAGACCACGCCGTCTCCCGCGTCTCCCGCCTGTTCACCCGCCAGGGCTACACCGAGTCCTCCTCCGACGCCCCCTTCAAGGACTACCTCGCCAACGGCATGGGCCCCACCCCGTTGGTCTGGATCTACGAATCCCAATACATGGCAGCCGCGATCGCCAACCAGATCAAGTCCGACATGGTCCTGCTCTACCCCTCCCCCACGGTCCTCTCCCAGCACACCGTCGTCCCCCTCGACGACTCCGGCGACCGCCTCGGCAAACTCCTCACCACCGACCCCGATCTCCAGCGCCTGGCCGCCGAGCACGGCTTCCGCCCCGCCGACCAATCCCTGTTCACCACAGTCGCCGCCCAGCACCAGATCCCGGTAACCCCCACCCTCATCGACATAGTCGACCCGCCCACCTACGACACCCTCGAACACCTCCTCGACGGCGTCGCCGCGTCCTACAACTAGGCCGGGAAAGCAATCCCGGAGCACCCCGGCTCGAATCCTCCTTGCAGGATTTCCGATTCGAGGGGGATTGATGACAAGTCGCGAACGACAGACCGATCCCACATTCGATCTCGGTAGCATGGCGGATATGCCGACCCCACCTGTCGAGGGACCGGATCTGCCCGAGTACATGACCTGGGAGGAACTCGAGCAACTGCCCGACGAAATCGCCGGGGAGATCGAGCTGTGGGAAGGCCGAGTGGTGTGGGTGCGAAGAGGCCCCGCCGAGCACCAGGACTTCACGAACCTGTTGTGGTCCGCACTTCGGCGTTGCGCCCGGGAGAGAATGTCCAGCCATCCGGAACAGTGCTGGCGCGTCTCCTCTGAGACCAACGTATTCTTCGGCCGCACAGGCAAATCCGACTTCGTCACTCCGGACTTCCTGGTATTCCGCTGCCTCGAGCAGGAGTACCAGGACATTCGTGCCTCGGATGTGCTGGTGGCCGGAGAGGTTCTCGCGCCGTCCAACACCGAGCGCGACGTAGAGGCGAAGAAAGCCCGGTACGCGGGCGCGGGAATACCGTGGTACTGGGAAGTTATCCTCGGCCGGAACCCACGTCGGATCGCCAGCATCCGCGCGTACGGCCTCGAATCCGGCCACGGGCAGCTCCCGGACGGCGTCACACCGTTTCGCCCTGCCAACTACATCGTGGCGGGCGAATGGACGTTCGGGGCATCACTCGGAATAGAGTTCGACCACCCCTTCGCGATCCGCATCCCGTGGTCCGAGCTCGAATTCTGAACCGGGTTCGTGGCCCTACACGCACCGAGCCGTGCGACACGAGGTGTCGCACGGCTCGGTGCGTATTCGGTTGATGCCGAGGGTCAGCCGCGGATCTTGGCGAGGACAGCCTGGACGGCGGTGTCGGCGGGGAGTTCTTCGCTGGTGCCCGCGAAGCGGTCGCGCAGTTCCACCTTGCCTTCGGCCCAGCCGCGGCCGACGACGAGGACGTAGGGCATGCCGAGGAGTTCGGCGTCCTTGAACTTGACGCCGGGGGAGGCGGTGCGATCGTCGAAGAGGACTTCCAGGCCCTGGGAGTCGAGTTCGGCGACAACCTGTTCGGCGCCCGAGCGCGCGCCCTCGTCCTTGTTGGCGATGACGACGTGGATGTCGTAGGGGGCGATCTCGGAGGGCCAGCGCAGGCCCTTGTCGTCGTGCATCTGCTCGGCTATGACGGCCACCATGCGGGAGACGCCGACGCCGTAGGAGCCCATGGTCAGGCGCACCGGCTTGCCGTTCTCGCCGAGGACGTCGACCTCGAAGGCGTCGGTGTACTTCTGGCCGAGCTGGAAGATGTGGCCGATTTCGATGCCGCGGGCGGATTCCAGGACGCCGCGGCCGTCGGGGGACGGGTCGCCGTCGCGGACCTCGGCGGCCTCGATGGTGCCGTCGGGGGTGAAGTCGCGGCCCGCCACCAGGCCGACGTAATGCTTGCCGGGTTCGTCGGCGCCGGTGATCCAGGAGGTGCCGGTGACCACGCGGGGGTCGACGAGGTAGCGGATGCCGTTGGCCTGCAGGGCCTTCGGGCCGATGTAGCCCTTGACCAGGAAGGGGTTGGCCTTGAAGTCGGCGTCGTCGAGCATCTCGACCTCGGCCGGTTCGACGGACGCGCCGAGGCGCTTGTCGTCGACCTCGCGGTCGCCGGGGACGGCGACGGCGAGGATTTCGGTCTTGCCGTCGGGGTGGCGGAGTTTGACCATCACGTTCTTGAGCGTGTCGGCGGCGGTCACCGTGCGGCCGAGCTGCTTGTCGATACCGGCGTTGTTGGCCCAGTCGACGAGGGTGGCGATGGTGGGGGTGCCGGGGGTGTCGTGGACGACCGCCTCGGGCTGGCCCTCGATGGCGATCTCCGGCGGCGCGGCGGTGACGACGGCTTCGACATTGGCGGCGTAGCCGGATTCGCGGCAGATCACGTAGGTGTCCTCGCCGACGGGGCTGTCGGCCAGGAACTCCTCGGACGCCGATCCGCCCATGGCGCCGGAGGTGGCGGCCACGATGACGTAGGAGACGCCGAGGCGCTCGAAGATGCGCTGGTAGGCCTCGCGATGCGCGTTGTAGGACTTCTTCAGGCCGTCGTCGTCCAGATCGAAGGAGTACGAGTCCTTCATGATGAACTCGCGGCCGCGCAGGATGCCGGCGCGGGGGCGGCCTTCGTCGCGGTACTTGGTCTGGATCTGGTACAGGGTGACGGGCAGGTCCTTGTAGGAGTTGTATTCGCCCTTCACGGTGAGCGCGAACAGTTCCTCGTGGGTGGGGCCGAGCAGGTAGTCCTGGCCCTTGCGGTCCTTCAGCCGGAACAGCGCGTCGCCGTATTCGGTCCAGCGGTTGGTGGCCTCGTACGGGTCGCGCGGCAGCAGCGCGGGCAGCGAGATCTCCTGAGCGCCGATGGCGTTCATTTCCTCACGGACGACTTCTTCGACCTTGCGCAGCGTGCGCAGGCCCAGCGGCAGCCACGAGTAGACACCCGGGGCGATGCGGCGCACGTATCCGGCGCGGACCAGCAGCTTGTGGCTGGGCACCTCGGCGTCGGCGGGGTCGTCGCGCAGGGTGCGCAGGAAGAGTTGGGAGAGGCGCGTGATCACGGAAGCACAGGGTAGTCGGTGCGCACGCGATACCCGCAACGCATTACCGTTCCCGCACCCCCGGCCGGGACGCAGCTCACTCGAGCGGCTGATTGCGACGGCTGCGATCGGCGTAAACGGCGAGGCGGACCCGATTGTCGGTGCCGGTCTTGTCGAGCAGGTTGGCGATATGGGTCTTGACTGTGCTCAGACCCAGGTGCAGCCGGTCGGCGATCTCCTGATTGGCGTACCCGTCGCCGACCAGATCGAGGATGTCGTGTTCGCGCGGCGTGAGCCCGACCCGCGCGGGCGGCGGCTCGGGTGTGGTGACGGCCCGCTCGACCAGCCGGCGCAGCAGGGCGGGCGAGAACAGCATGTCGCCCTCCATGGTGCGGCGCATGGCGGCGAGCAGGTCGGCGGGATCGGTGTCCTTGACCAGATACCCCGACGCCCCGGCCGCGAGCGCGGGATACAGGTGATCGTCATCGTCGAAGGTGGTGAGCACCAGCACCTTCGACTCCGGGCGCGCGGCCCGGATATCGCGGGTGGCGGAGGTCCCGTCCCGGCCGGGCATGCGCAGATCCATGAGAACCAGATCCGGCGCGAGCTCGGCCGCCGCCCGCACCGCCTCCACCCCGTCCGCGGCCTCCCCCACCACGAGGAAATCCGAGGTGGACTCGAGCAGCATCCGCAGGCCCGCGCGGATCAGACGCTGGTCGTCCACCAGCAGCACCCGAATCATCGCGTCGCGCCTCCGTCCGCATCGAGTGGCGTCGCCGGCAACGGTGCCGCCGCCTGCCGGGTCGCTGTCGCATCGGCCTGTGCGCCGACTCCGGATTGCGCGGTGGCGGTAGGCAAATGGGCTTCGAGTCGCCAGTAGCGGCCGACCGCGCCGACGTCGAGGGTGCCGTCGGCCATTTCGATCCGCTCCCGCATCCCGATGATGCCGTGCCCGTCCCCGGCCGCCGCCGACGGCTCGCGCAGCCGGTTGCTGATGTCGAGCACGATGCCGGGCGCAGCCGCGGCGCGGGACGCCCGGTCGCTCAGCCGGAGCCGCACCGGGGCCGCGCGATCGGCGTACTTCATCGCGTTGGTGAGCGATTCCTGCACCAGACGCAGCAGGGTCAGCCGGCCGATCGCGTCCAATCCGTCCAGCCGAGAGTCGATTTCGGCGTCCACGGTCAGCCCCGCCGCCCGGACTCGCTCGACGGCTGCCGCGATCTCGGTACCCAGCGCGGCGGAATCCACCGGTGCGGCCTCGCTGAGTTCCGGGTCGCGCAGGGCCGCGAGCAGCCTGCGGATATCGGCGAGGGCGGAGGTGGCGGTATCGCGGACATCGTCGAGGACAGCGGTCACGCGCGGATCGGCGTCGGCGACCACATGCCGGGCGACCTTGATACGCAACAGGATTGCCGCGATGTGGTGGGCGACCAGGTCGTGCAGCTCGCGGGCCATGGCGCTGCGTTCGGCGGCCCGGGCATGGGATTCGGCTGCGTCACGGCGGTTTTCGGCCTCGACCGCACGATCCCGCATGGTCGCGGCGAGGGTGCGCTGACCGCGCAGGTAGAGGCCGAGCAGCAGCGGCAGCCCGACGTAGGTGCCCGCCTGGACGAGAACGGCCGCGCGGGGCAGCGATTCGTCGTGGCCGTTCCACTGGCCGATGATCACCGCCAGCGCCCAGCCCGCGGTGGCGATGGCCGCCACCCGCCATCCCGTGCTGCGCATGACCACATCCGCGAGGGCGACCGCGCCCAGGTACGGCACCAGACCCGACAGCCCCCACGCGGGGGCGTGCAGCATCGGCACGGCAAACGCCGACACGGCCAGCGAGACCGGCAGCGGCCACCGCTGCCCGAAGGCGAAGATCGCGGCGGCCGCCATGGCGAGCAGCCAGTAGCTCAGCGGCACCCGGAACTGGCCGGGAAAGGTGCTCGCGAGCAACAGCACCGGCACCACCGCCAGCGGCAGATACCGCAGCAGTGGGCGTTCAGCACGCCAGTCGAGGAGGTCCTTCACACAGGCAACGGTAGGTGACCGGCGAACCCCGTCCGGCTCCGAGCCTCCCACGGCCGGTGCCCTAGCACGCCGCACCCGGCAGGCACAAGGTCCTCGAGGCCGGAAGTGCGGGTGTGATCACGGACCTCGCGGCCGAACAACACACGGACACGGCCGCCGAGGCTGGATGGGGTTCAGCAATCGGCAGGCAAAGGAGTGGTCGTGGTCTCGCGGAGGGGCTTTCTCACTGGATTCGCAGTCACCTCGCTGGCGGTGGTGGCCGGGTGCTCGCCGGGGCGGGACGGGTCGGCGGGGAGCGCGACCGGGGGCTCGGCGGCCGGTGCGACTCGGCCGCTGCCGATTCCGCCGCTCGCCGCCTCGACCATCGACGCGGCCGGGGTTCGCGTGTTCGATGTGGAAGCCCAGGCCGGGACCACCGAGATGCTGGCCGGAAAACACACCGCCACTTGGGGATTCAACGGTTCGGTGCTCGGTCCGACCCTGCGGGCGCGACGCGGCGAGGCCGTCCGCTGCCGCGTGCGTAATTCCCTGCCCGAGCCGACGACGGTGCACTGGCACGGCATGCACGTACCCGCGCGCTCGGACGGCGGCCCACACCAGATGATCGCGCCGGGAGCGGAGTGGACGGCCGAGTGGACGGTGGCGCAGCAGGCCGGAACGCTGTGGTACCACCCGCATCCGCACGGCGTCACCGAAAAGCATGTGTACCGGGGACTTTCGGGCTTGTTCCTGGTGGACGACGACGAGGCCGACGCGCTCGGCCTGCCGGGCGAGTACGGCGTGGACGACATCCCCCTGGTGATCCAGGATCGGCGCTTCACGCCCGATGGCGCACTGGACGAGTCCGCCCCCACCGATGTGGGCCTGCTAGGCGACACCATCGTCACCAACGGCATCGCGGGCGCGCATCTGGAAGTCCGCACCGAACGGATCCGGCTGCGCATGCTGAACGGCTCGTCGGGCCGGATCTACACGCTCGGATTCTCCGACGACCGCGTGTTCCAGCTGGTGGCCACCGACGGCGGCCTGATGCCGAAGGCCGTGCCGCTGAACCGGATTCAGCTCAGCCCCGGCGAGCGGGCCGAGATCGTGGTCACCGTCCGCGCGGGCGAGCCGGTCACCCTGCGATCGACGCCGGTGGTCGAGCGCGACGGTATCGACCGGGCCGCCGAGTTCGGTTTCGACGACAGCTTCGACATCCTGAGCCTGCGCCCGGCAAGCACCCTCCGGCCCGCCGCCGAGGTGCCCGCCACGCTCGTGCCCATGACCGCGCTGGCGGCCGCGACCACCGCACCGGATCACGCCTTCGAGCTGAAGTGGTTCATGATCAACAACCAGCGCATGGACATGAACCGCGTCGACCTGACCATCCCGGTCGAGTCCACCCAGGTGTGGACGGTCCGCAACAACGACAACTGGCCGCACAACTTCCATGTCCACGACGTCCAGTACCAGGTGCTCGCGGTGGACGGCGCCGCGCCGCCGCCGGAGCTGTCGGGCTGGAAGGACACGATCTACACCGCGCCGGGTGTGACCTACACCCTCGCCATGCACTTCGCCGACTACACCGACCCGGCGATCCCGTACATGTACCACTGTCATCTGCTGCTGCACGAGGATCGCGGCATGATGGGCCAGTTCCTGGTGCTGGGTCCGGGCGAGCGGCCCGCGCCGATGGATATGTCCGGTTCGCCGCACGGTCGGCACGGGTGACACGCGCACACCGACCGCCCGCCGCACCGGCACGCCGTGCGGGGCACTACCCTAAGCGCTCGTGCTGGTGCTGCTGCCTCCCTCCGAAACCAAGTCCGATGGCGGCTCGGGCGGTCCGCTGAATCTGGATTCGCTGGCCATGCCGCAGCTCACGGCGGTGCGCGACGAACTCGTCACGCAGTTGACGAAGCTCGCGGCCGATCCGGACGCCTCGCGTTCGGCGCTGGGTCTGGGCAAGGGCGCGGACGCGGAGATCGCCCGCAACGCCGCCCTGCGCAGCTCCCCCACGCGCCCGGCGCTGGATCGCTACACGGGTGTGCTCTACGACGCGCTCGACGCCCCGGGTTTCACGAAAGCCCAGCGCGCCAAGGCGGATGCGCGCCTGGCGATCGGTTCGGCGCTGTTCGGTGTGGTCCGGGCGGGCGATCCGATTCCGGCGTACCGGCTCTCGGGTGGTTCGAAGCTGCCGGGTCAGCCGACGCTGCAGGCGGTGTGGAAGAAGGTGCTGCCCGAGGCGCTGCGTGCGGAGACCGACGGTGCGCTGACTATCGATCTGCGGTCGGGCACGTACCAGAATCTGGGCCGCATCCCGGGCGCGGTGACGGCGACGGTGCTCACCGAACGCCCGGACGGCAGCCGAACCGTGGTGAGCCACTTCAACAAACATCACAAGGGCCTGCTGGCCCGCGCGCTGGTGCTCTCGCGCACCGAGCCCACCGATATCGGCGGCGTGGCGCGGGTGGCGGAGAAGTTCGGCCTGCGCTGCGAGATCGCCTCGCCGACAGAACTTCTCGTCCTCACCTGAGCGGTCACTACATCTGAACGACATCGCCTGCCCGGCAAGGATATTGCCGGGCAGGCGAGCTCAGGGCACAGCGTGTTACTGCTGGGCGGCGTGACTGGGCAGCACGCAGACCGCGTCCAGCCCCAGCACATGGTTGAGCCGCCCGAAGGCGAGCCAGGATCCGATGCACATGGAGAGCTCCACGATCTCGGCGTGCGAGTAGTGGGCCTTCATGCGCTCCCAGAACTCGTCGTCGAGGTTGTGGTGGTCCTGCGCATAGCGTTCGGCGTATTCGGCGGCGAGTTTCGCGCGGGTGTCGAGGGCGTCGCTGGTGCGCCACTGCTCGACCTCGTCGAGGAAGGTGTCCTCGACCTTCTCGCCCTTGCGGTCGGTGCGCCAGTCCAGGCAGAACAGGCAGCCGTTGATGGCGGCGATACGCAAACGGGCGGCTTCGAATTCGCGCAGTCCGAGGGTGGTGTGCTCGTAGACGGCGAGGGAGAACTGGGAGGCGGCGATGCCGATGCCCGGCACCATCTCTCCCCAGACGTAGCCGATGGGGTCTTTGCCTTCGGGAATGTCGATGATCATGGCTTGGCCTTTCCGAGAATGCCGACGGCGGGGCGGAGGGGGATGTCGAGAGCGTCGTAGAGGCCGGGTTCGGCGGCGGCGAGCCAGTCGATGGCGCCGACCAATCTGCCTACGGCCGTGGCGTTTCCGCCCGCGGAGCGGTTGCCGCCCTCATCGGTGGCCTCGATGCTGACCTCGATGTGCGGGCGGCCTTCGAGGATCACCCGGTGCGCGCCGTCGCCGGTGGGCGGCGTCGGCCAGTCGGGTGCGCAGGAGCCGTGGATGCGCGTGACGTGTTCGATGACGATGCGGGGTTCCCCGCCGATGATGCCCTGCACCTCGAAGCGCACCGCACCCTGCGTACCGGCCTCGAATTCGCCCATGCGCTCGGTGCTGATGGTGTCGTCGAGCGGACGCCGGTCGAGGGTCTCGACGATCTCGTCGAGCTCCGCGCCGAGGGCCCGCGCCATGAGCCGAATCTGCCCGCCCCACACCATGGTCGGCACGCCGGGCGCGAGCATGGGCGGCTGGTAGTCCATGGGCTGCCCCATGCCGACCAGGTAGCGCACCGAATCGGGCTGGTCGTAGGTGGTGTAGTCGAAGATCTCCTGGCAGCGCACCACATCCACGCTGGTGGCCAGCCCGGTCATGAGCAGGGGCAGCACGTCGTTGCCCCAGCCGGGGTCGATGCCGGAGACGAACAGCGACCCGCCGCCTTCGGCGACGGCCGCCTCGACCTGCTCGCGCAGATCCGCCGGGGCGCTGCGGTGGTCGTAGAAGGCGTAGAGCGCGGGCGTGACGACGACGGCTCCGGCGCGGATGGCGCGCAGGATGTCGGTGAAGGCTTCGAAGGGCCGGATGTCCCCGGAGGCGGCGTAGACGACCGCCCGGGGTTTCGCGGCGAGCGCGGCGTCGATGTCGTCGGTGGCGGGGACGCCGAGTTCGGTGTCGAGCCCGGCGAGTTCGCCCGCGTCCCTACCGACTTTCTTGGGATCGTGAACGAGGACACCGGAGAGCGTGAGGGCTGGGTGCGCGGCGACGGCGCGGATGGCTGCCCGGCCGACATTGCCGGTGCCCCAGACCAGGGTGGCGATCATGCCGGGAGGCTAGCAACTCCCGGCACGCTCCCGGAGCGAAATCGAGAACACGTTACAGTTTTTCTGTCCAGAGCCGTTCTCACTCAGTGATTCAGCGCCGGTTCACATGGCGAACCGGTGCCATTTCCGCTCAGTGCCCGAGGCCGGAGAGCTGCGCGTCGAGGGTGGCTGTCCAGTCCAGATCGTCTTCCTCGCCATAGTCCACGTAGAGCGAGCCGTAGGCGTCGCCCTCGTTCCTGTTCACCTCGAGCACCACCTCCACCCCGTCGGTCCCGGCAACGAACACGACCACGAGCTCCTCGAGCTTCGGATAGTCGGTGGACGGCGCGAAGCGAATCTCCTGATAGAACGCCAGCTCCTGCTGGATGCCCCGGATCCAGCCGTCCTCCAGCTCGGCGTGTTGCAGCCCGAAGCCGAGATCCTCCAGGGCGTAGAGGATTTCGTGTTGCACGCCCAGTGGTTCGACCGTGAGGGGGCGGGTGTCCCCCGCGATGCCGTCGGTCAGATCGACGAGGGTGCGCACCGAAACCGCGGTGCCCGGCAGCGAGTTGCCGTCGTACCCGGTCAGCGGCGCTTCGAACGGCAGGGCCAGTTCGAACTCGAAGTCGTGGCCCCCGTGGGCTTCCCAGTGCAACGGCCCGGCCACCACGCTGCGATGGAACCGCCGCGGCTCCACCGCGTGTTCGCCCGCGAACCCGTCGGCGATCGTGGCGACGAGCTCCACCGCGATCCGGTTGACGTCCCGGCGAATATCCCCGCCCCGCAACCGAATCACACCGCGCACCAGCTCGCCCGGCCGGACGACGGGGGTGTGCAGTTCGGTTTCGACCCGGGCTCCGCCGACGCCGCCCGCCGTCGGCAATTTCTCGACCATGCGCCAATCCTGGCAAGCTCGCGCAACTTCCGCCAGCGCGGCGTCCGCGCACCCGGTATTCCGGTGTGGGGCCAGGGTTCTCCCTGAGCGAACCCTGAATTTTCGGCACTGCCGGGTCGAAGTTGTTGCGCTCCAGCGAGCGGAACAGATGATCGTGGTGAAGGAACGGCAAACAGTCTGTGCCGCAAGGGAACAGCGTGAAGAATCGGGGGACCGCCGTGGCGGCTCGGATGAGTTTCTGCTTTCTGGTCGAGGAGCAGTACCGCAGGGACGGGATGCCGGGCGAAGTGGCACACCGGCTCCGCCGCTGGGGGCATCGGGTCGAGGTGCTGCGGCCGGGTGGTGAACTGCTGGCACTGAATTCGCTGCTGCACACCGGAAGCCACGATGCCTGGGTGCTGAAGACCGTGTCCGGTGGGCCGGGCCTGGGGCTGCTGGAGGCCGCCGCCGCGACCGGGCTCACCACGGTCAACGACGCCCGCGCGATTCGCGGGGTGCGGGACAAAGCCGCCGCGGCCGTGATCGCCGCGGCGGCCGGATTGCCGGTGCCCCCGACGTGGGCGGCGGCGCGACTGGCCGATCTGGCTCGACTACCCTCCGCACGCTATCCGCTGGTGGTGAAACCCGCCGACGGCAGTTCGGGACGCGGCGTGCACCGGGTGGAGCGTCCCGAGGAACTGCTCGCGCTGGCCGGGGAATTCGCGGAGACCAGCCTCGTGATCGCCCAGCCGTATGTGCCGAATTCCGGTGTGGATCTGAAGGTCTACTGCGTCGGCGGCCGGCTCTACGGCACCGAACGCACCTCCCCGCTGGCGGGTGCGCGCACCGCCCCGGATCGCCCGGTCCCGCTGACCGCCGAGGTGGCCGAGATCGCGGCGCGGATCGGCGAGATCTTCGGCCTCGATCTGTACGGCGTGGATATCGTGCTCGGCCCGGACGGGCCGGTCGTGGTGGATATCAACGACTTTCCCAGCTTCCGCAAGGTGCCCGACGCGGTGGAAACGGTGGCCGCGGCCGTAATCGACCTCGCACGCAACGGCAGCTCGCATTCCCGGCTGTGCTCGGCCGAACAGCCCGGCCGGATCGCATTGGCGGCCCAGCTGTGAGCGTCACCGCCGCGCGAGCGGCGGGCGTCGTCGGCTCGGGTGACGGATCGGTTCGGGTGGGACTGCTCACGGCCGACGCCGCGCATCCGCTGCTCGCCGGTACCGCCGCACTGCTGGAGGCGGCCGGGCACCGTGTCGAAACCCTCTCCCCCACAGCGGAACCACCGGCCGAGCCCGCGCAGGTGTACCTGCTGAAGGCGCGCACGCCGTCCGCGATCGCACTCGCCCGCACGCTGGAGCGGCGCGGAATTCCCGTGGTCAACACGGCGGCGGCGACGGAGTTCTGTCAGGACCGGGTATGGATGGCGCGCCGCGCGGAGCACGCCGGGCTGCCCTTCGCCGCCACCACGGCCTGGCCGGACATCGGGGCGCTGCGGTCGTGGCTGGGTCCGGTCACCGGGCCACTGCCCCGCGCACTGGTGGTGAAGAGCCATCGCAGTCGCCGCGACGATCTCGTCACCCGGGTGACCGAGGGCGCGGAACTCGCTGCCCTGCAGGAGCTTTGGCCGAATGAGCCGGTGATCACACAGGAGTGGATGCCGGGCACCGGCTGGGATCACAAGCTGTGGGTGGTGGCGGGTCGCGTGTTCGCGGCCCTGCGGCGATCGGAATTCGCCTCCGGCACAACCCTTCCCGATCAACCGCTACCCGGCCCGCATCCGTGGTCGGAGCTCGCGCTGCGGGTCGGCGCGGTGTTCGGCCTGGAGGTCTACGGCGTCGACCTGCTCGAGGTCGACGGGCAGCCGGTGATCATCGACGTGAACGCCTTCCCCGGCATGCGGGGCCAGGACGGCGCAGCCGAAGCGCTGGCCGCCCATGCCCTCACGTCGGCTCAGTGCCCGCGTGAGGCCATAGCCGCCAGGCGCTGATCCAGCACGGCGGTCCAGTCCACGTGGCTGAGCGAGTTGTAGTCCACGAACAGCACGTCGTAGACGTCGCTGCCCTCGCTGTACCAGCTGCCCTTCTTGTCACCCTCGAGGATCACGTCCATCCCGTCGGCGCGCGCGACGAAGGTGACCTCGAGCTGGTTCAGGCGCGGATACCGGTAGGACGCACCGAATTCGATCTCCTGATAGAACGGCAGCTCCTGCCGGATGCCACGCAGCGAACCCCATTCGCAGTCCGCGGAGCGCAGCGACAGCCCGAGTTGTTCCAGGGCGGACAGGATCACGTGCTGGGCGGGCAGCGCCCCGATGCCGATGGGGTCGCTGTCGCCGGTGTCGACCGCGCCCGCGATCTCGACGATGGTGCGCACCGACACCGCCATGCCGGGCAGGTGCCGCCCGTTGTAGAAGGTGATGGGCGCTTCCAGCGGCGTGTACAGCCCGAACGGAATGTCGTAGAGCGCGTGCGCCGGCAGCCGCAGCGCCCCGTGCACCTCGGTGAAGTAGAACCCGCGGTGCGCGCTCTGCTCCTCCTCGCTGTGCTCGAGTTCGACGCGGGTGACGAATTCGACTGCGACGCGGGAGATCTCCTGCTCGACCCCGCCGCCCTTGAGACGGATGACGCCGTGCACCGTGCCGCCGGGCTGGACTCCGGGTGTGTGCAACTCGGTTTCAACCTCGGCGCCGCCCACCCCGACGGACGCCAGCAACTTCTTGAACATAGGGACAGTCTGGTGATCGGAAGCCGTTCGGTCCACCCGTGCGGACCGGGACGGACCATTGCCCTCGATGAGAACAGGTTCTATCTTCTGCCGATGGACACCATCGCGATGGAGCAGATCCGCGCTCTCAAGCACCGCTATCTGCGCACCCTGGATCTGAAGCAGTGGACGGAATTCGCCGACACGCTGTGCCCGGATGTGCTCGGCTCGTACGGATCGCCCTCGGGCGGCCGCCCCCTCGAATTCACCTCACGCGAGGATCTCGTCGGGTACATGAGCACGGCGCTGGGCGGCAACATCATCACCGTGCACGTCGCCAACCACCCCGAGATCACGGTGGACGGCGACACCGCCACGGGCAGCTGGTGCCTGGAGGACACGGTGATCGTGCCCGACTACAACATCCTGATCCGCGGCGCGGCCTACTACAACGACACCTATCGCCGCGAGGACGGGGTGTGGCGGATCGCGAGCACCGGCTACGACCGCATCTTCGAGGCCAAGATGTCCACCGACGCGCTGCCGGGCTTCGCGATCACCGCCAATCGCTGGGCGGAAGCGCCCGCGCCGCACGGCAACTGAGTTCCAGCCCGGCCGATCGCGACCAGGTCGCTCCCGCAGCCGCCGCATCCGACGGCTGCGGGAACTCGCCGGTTGGTCTTCAGCCCAGAGTGATGGCGTCCAGCCGGGTGCGCAGGAAGTCCGCCGAGACAACGGGTTCCAGGCCCGCGATCCGGCCGATCGGCGGCGGCAAGGGGGTGACGCGGGCATCGTGGTCGAGTTCGTAGAAGTAGATGAGCGAGACCAGATCCTCGTCGGGGGCCGATTCCTGAGGCGGCAGCACGCGGTGGCGGCCGGCGGGCCAGCGCTGCCCGCTCCAATGGGCCAGCAGGTCACCGATGTTCACGGTGAGCGCGCGCGGATCGTAGGGCGCGTCGGCCCAGCCGTCCGCCTCCGTGAACACCTGGAGTCCGCCCGCGCCGGGTTCCCGGTCCAGCACGGTGACGGTGCCGAAATCGGTGTGCGGCCCGATGCGGAACTGGCCGGGTTCGGGCGGGCCGACCGTGGTCAACGGCGGATACCAGTTGATGTTGCAGGTCCAGGTGGGCCGCGTGGTGAGACCCGCGAAAGGGTTGTGCGGCAACGCGAGTGCGGCCGCGAACAGGGCCAGCAGTTCATCGGACAGGACGCGCATGGCCGCGGTGTAGCCGGTGGACAGCTCTCGCAGTTCCACCACTTCGTCCGGCCAGACATTGTCGAGGAACCAGACGTCGTCGACGCGCCGGTTCCCCGTGCGCGTGTCGGCGCCGACGGCGAAGGTCTCCTTCAGATCGGGCGGGGTTTCGGTGCCCTCGGAATACCCGTTGGCCTCGAGCCCGGGACCGATCCACCCACGCCCGCCCACGCTGACCGCGTACCGCTGCTTCACCTGCTCGGGCAGTGCGAAGAACCGGCGGGCCGCGCCGCGCAACGCACCCGGAAGTCCTTCCGGCACACCGTGTCCGCGCACCAGCAGGAATCCGGCCCGCTGCATGCCAGCGTCGACTTCGCGCAGCACCTGCGCGGCGGCCGCACCGCCCGCGCGCCAGCGGTCGAGATCCACGGTGGCGATGGCGTTCATTCCACGACTCCTATGTCCTCGTTCCACAGGTCCGGCCGATCGGCGATGAACTTCGTCATCATCTCGATGCACTCCCGATCGTCCAGGACGGTGATCGAAACCCCTTGTGCCGCAAGCCATTCATGGCCGCCGGTGAAGGTGGTCGATTCCCCTACGATCACCGCCCCGATCCCGAACTGCCGCACCAGCCCGCTGCAGTACCAGCACGGCGAGAGCGTGGTGACCATGATGGTGTCGCGATAGTCGCGCCGCCGTCCGGCATTGCGGAAGGCGTCGGTTTCGGCGTGCACGCTCGGATCGTCGTTCTGGACGCGCCGATTGTGGCCGCGCCCGAGCAGCGTGCCGTGACTGTCGAACAACGCCGCCCCGATCGGGATGCCACCTTCGGCGAGCCCGAGTAGCGCCTCGTCATAAGCCGTGACCAGCATTTCCTGTGCATCGCTCATAGCGACCATGCTGCCACCTCGACACGGCCAACCCGATCACAGTCCGTATCGAGTCGGCGCGCACGGGTCCGCGAACGAGGACGCCGTGACCAACTGGCAGATGCCGCCGGTCAGCATGTAGAAGGGCGCGACCCCCAGCAGCACGATGACGCCGAGGACATCGCCGCGCTGGGCGAGGGCGACCGCGGACTGTGCCGCCGAGGAGCCGTAGTCGACTGCGGCGGAACCGGTTCCGCTGTCGGCCACGGCCGCTGTTCCGGGGTCCGCCACCGGTGCGGCGTGGGCCGCCGGGGTGGCGGCGGTCCCGACGAGTGCCGCGGCCGTGACAGCGGCCGCGAGAAGTCCGATCGAATTGCGCATGATACTTCCTTTGCCGACGCATAGGATGCGCACGGATTGTGTTCGGGGACAACAGGTTCAGTCGCTCAGCGGGCGGGCTGGCTCATATCGCGGTTCATGGTCGGGATCTCGATGCTGATCGGCATGCGCAGTTCGGACAGGTAGATCAGCGCTGCCTTGCGCAGGAATTCGTCGAGCAGCCAGTACGGGTCGCCTATCGGCGGGACGGCGGCGAGCAGGCCCTCACGCACGGCGATGAACGGCCCCCAGCTGAAGCGCAGCAGCGGATCCCAGACCGGTTCCCGCGGGATGGCCAGTCCGTCGGCGAGGGCGTCGCCGAGCAGGAAGCGGGTGAACGCGCCGAGCACCGGTTTGCTGAGGATGGCGAAGTCGATGTTCGCGCCCAGCCCCAGCAGCCGGTCGGCGAGTTTGGTGCCCTCCGGGGTGGCGGCGATGATCGGATCGAGCACTTGCGCCGCTTGGGAATTGGCCTCCGGCCACGAGTTGGGGATGTACTCGTCGCGGACGCCGAGCAGATGCGCGGCCACCTGCCAGGAGTGCAGGAAGCCCTGCCGTTCCGGTTCCGGGATCGGCACATTCCAGGCGGTGAGGTGCTTCATGACCGTGGTGGGCAGGCTGTGCCAGGTGACCATGATGTCGTTCTGGCTGATCGGCACGGCTTCCTCGGCGGAGTTCACCCAGTGCGGGGACTGCGGCAGCAGGTGCCGCACCGCGGCGTGCACGAGCCTGGTCTTGACGCAGGTGACGATCATTTCGCCGTCGGGGGCATAGGCATTCGCGTTGCCGATGTCATAGCCGAGCTTGGCGGTCTTGGAGATGCGGTCCTTGAGGTCCTGTCCGCCCTTGGAGTAGTAGACCGCGCGGGCCTCCTTCGGGATGACGGTGCTCATCATGCCGCTGGCGAAGCCGTACAGCACGCCGAGATACAGGCCGCGCTTCTTGTTGAACCCGATGGCCTGGTCAAGCTCGGCCGGGTCGATCCACTGCGGCAGCCGGCGCGCGTACTCCATGAAATACCGGAGATCCGAGGGCAATTCGGCGGGGAGCGCCTGACCGTTGCTGGTCCAGGTGCGCAGCGCCGCGTTGACCCGCGGGACGTCGCCCCGGTCGATCAGGGCGGCCACCAGTTCGTCGGCTTCGGGGTCCCACACCGTCAGCGGGTCCGCTCCGGCGCCGTATCCGGCGACCGAGCCCTCCGGCGACCAACTCCACGGTTCCGCCCGCGCGGGTGACGTGATCGCCAAAGCACCCATCGCACCCAGGATTCCGCCGGCTTTCATGGCGCGACGTCTGCTGATTCCGTCCATGACGCACTCCTCATCGAGCATGTGACCAGAATGCGCAGTAACTTAACACGCTGTTTCGACCCGTGTTCGACTTTCCACCAACGTTTTCAGACCTCGATACGCCACAAAGATCCGCCGGTGATCATCGGAATTTCCCATAACTTATTCAGCCAACACACAGCATCACCCGCACCCGCCGCGAGCCCTCGGCGGGATGTGCCGGTAGCCCATGGACGCCGCCCGAACCCCGGCCTGCATGATGGGCGCATGCTCCCCACCGACGACCTGACCCAGGCGGACAGTCGCCCCGCGGTG
Organism: Nocardia acididurans; assembly: GCF_016741815.1. GTDB lineage: Bacteria > Actinomycetota > Actinomycetes > Mycobacteriales > Mycobacteriaceae > Nocardia > Nocardia acididurans. Next base: position 10,087 of record NZ_JAERRJ010000013.1, on the reverse strand, counting down.
ATCGACACCCCCCTGGGCGCGGTCAGGTTCGCCGTCTCGCTCGGATCGGATCCCCTGCCCGCCGAACCGGACCGCCTGTGGCACTTGCCGAATGGGACGCACCTGCACCGGTGGCAGCAGCCCACCGCCACCGTCGACCTGCTGATCGGCAGCATCGACATCCAGCCCTGGGACGGCGGCGCACCCGTCCCCGTCTGGGCGGGCATCTGGCAAATCCAGGGCACGATCCCCGCCCTCGCCATCTCGGCCGAACTCACCGACCTCCCCGCGGACGCGGCCGCCGGCCCCGACAACGCCGAATGCCTCGCCGCCGTCAGCATCGAGAATCAGCACTTCATGGTCTCCATCGGCGGCCCCGACTCCGAACTACTCGCCCTGCAGGCCGCCGACGGTCGCCTCATGCCCACCAGCTGGGCCCACCAGATCCCGCCCATCCCAACGGATTCCACCGAATACGGCGTCCGCTACGCCGACCCCGCCCGCATCACCTGGCACCTGCCCGCCCTCACCGCACCCGAGGTGGCCCGGCTCTGCATCGCCACCGCCTGGTGCCCCCGCGACGACGACCGGCCCGCCGCCTGGTTCGCCGTGGACATCCCCTTGGACACGGCCTACCACCACCTCGTCACCAAACCGGCCTGATCGCGCTCAGGCCGTCGTCGTCAGACGGGTGATCTCGGCGGCGACAGCGGCGGAGTCGGGCGCGACCGTGGTGTGCGCGATGGCGGCGAGGCTGGGGTGGTTGCCGACCCGGATCGCATGGCGGGCGTTGCTCAGCAGGTCGATGTCGTTGATGTCGTTGCCGAAGGCGATGTAGTCGTGGTGGCCGATGGCCGACAGCGCCTCCCACTTGGTGGTGAGCGCGGGAGCCAGATCGATGACGTTGTGGTCCAGGTGGTGATAGGGCGACAGGCCCAGGGCGCGTAGGTCTTCGGCCAGGGCGTGCATGTCGGTGGCGGTGAGAATGAGGAACTTGATCAGCTGAGAGTGCGTGTGCAGGGCCACGTTCCGGGCCAGCTTGCCCTGATCCAGGAGGTTCCGGATCGGATGGTCGGGGGCTCCGGTGTAGGTGTAGTCCCAGGGCCCGTCGGCGATATAGGTGGCCTCGTAGCGGGTGATGAGGGCCAGCAGGGTGGGAACCAGGGCGGGGGCGAAGGCGGCGCGGGCCCGGACCTCACCGGCGATGGACACGAAGGTGCCGTTGCCGCCGATGAGGGTCGCGGAGTCGAACGCGCCCGCCAGCACGGGCAGGATGTCGCGGATGGGGCGCGCGGAGGCGAAGACCATGTGGAAGCCGGACTCCGCGCCGGACTCGATCGCCGACACGATGCGGGGGTCGATGGTGCGGCCGTCGAAGCAGAGCGTGCCGTCGATATCGAAAACCATTGTGCGAGCATCGAGTGTAGCCATCACAGAATGCTACTGGGTATGCCAGCGCAGACCGGCCGGAGTCACGTCGAGGGGGCGCGGGCCGGACAGCACCGCCTCGATGATGCGGTCGGCCGGGCCGGGCACGAAACGCACTGCGCCGCCCGGGAGATCGAGCACGGCATCGTGGACGGGCAGGCCGATCACCGCGGCCAGCCAGGCGGCGGAACGGGCCGGATCAGGGGTTTCGATGACGATCTCCGTCATGGTGAAGTCGCCGGAAGGGAAAGCGCCGGCGGGGATCTGGGCGAGGAAGACCTCGCGCGGCGGGTCGTAGGTGATGAAGAACGGGGCCCAGGACGGCGCGTCCAGGAGGAAGACCTCGCGGAAACCGATACTCCCGCCGGTGGATTCGCGAGGGATGACGGTGTCGAGGATCTTGTGGCCCGCACGGAGCAACCGGGCGGCCGTCTCCCCCACGTCGGTCACGTTGACGGCGAAGGTCATCGCGCCGCCGCCGGCTCGGGACGCGACGGCGGCGGCAGGTTCCAGCGCGGTCCATGCCTGCGCGAACATGTGTGCACGGAACCGCTCCTCGTCTGTGACCGTGAGGATTTCGACGTAGCGCTCGTCCATGCGCCAGCCGCCGTGCTGGAATCCGGTGTCCGGCGGGTTGGCGTGCGCGGGCATGCCGGCGGCGGTGTAGGCGGCCACGGCGGCGTCCACGTCGGGCACCCAGTGCAGCAGGTGGTCGAAGGCGGGTTGTTCGGTTTGCAGTGAATTCGTCATGGTGGCGGGGTCCTTTCGGGTTGATCACGACAAGCCACAACACATGCGTAGGTGAATATATCTGAATGATTACATCGTTTGAGAACTACGGCGGGGCCGAAAATGGCTGGACCACACCCCCGGATGTTCGGATGATCGTCCGGGTGACTATGAACACCCAGGAACGTCTCAGGCTGGTCGGCCGCGAGGAGTCCGCGGCCGAAACGGCCGGGACGCTCTCGTGGGTAATGAATCTCGACGATTCCGACTCCCCGCGCGACATCATCGACGCGCTCGGACTCGCGCCGTATGTCAATGGCGAACAGCCGCACGCCGTGTCCAAGCAGCTCGAGCATGTGAAGCCGGACGCTCCCCTGTGCCCGGAGTCGGCCCGCGTGCTGCGCACCAGCGACGACAACGGCACCCGCTCGAAGCTGGCCGTCGGCGACGGCTGGACGCTGCGAATCGTGCGGCGCGACAACGGAAGTGCTGTCATCGAGGTGTGCGCCGTCAGCGAGGAGCTGGCGCGCGAGGTGATCGAGCAGTGCACGCTGGACGCCACCGCGGAGCCGGAGCCCGACGCGAGCACGGTGTCGATGGGCTTCTGGCACAACGGATCCCACGGCCCGCAGCGCCGCGAGCGCGGCATCACGACCGACACCTGGGAGCAGATCGACGGCAACTACGCCACCGATGTGGGCGCGGCCATGCGGCGGCTGATGACCATGCGCCCCGAGGAGGTGAGCGGCCGCCTGCTGCTGCTGCACGGCCCGCCGGGCACCGGCAAGACCTCCGCGCTCCGGGCCCTGGCCCGCGAGTGGGCCGACTGGTGCCAGGTCGACTGCGTCCTCGACCCCGAGGTGCTGTTCTCGTCCCCCGGCTATCTCATGGAGGTGGCCATCGGCGTGGACACCTACGACGAGAGCAAGCGCAAGTGGCGGCTGCTGGTCCTGGAGGACTGCGACGAGCTGATCCGCGGATCGGCGAAAGAGTCCACCGGCCAGGGTCTTTCCCGCCTGCTGAACCTCACCGACGGCATGCTGGGCCAGGGCCGCGACGTCCTGGTCGCCATCACGACCAACGAGGATCTGTCCCGCCTGCACCCCGCGGTGGTGCGCCCCGGCCGCTGCCTGGCGCAGCTCGAGGTGGGCCGGCTGTCACAGGCGGAGGCCACCGCCTGGCTGGCCCGGGAACTCGGCGACCGCCCGCGTCCGGCGGTGGGCCCGGACGGCCTGACCCTCGCCGAACTCATCGAGGCCCGCGAGGATCGCTCCCGCATCCAGGCCACCCCGGCCCCGGCCACCGGCGATGCGGGCTATCTGTAACCGGCACAACCGATCTCAGGCGACCAGCCGATGCGGGGCGAAGGAATCCCGCACGAGGTCGATGAGCCCGTCCACTGCGGCGAGTGAGGAGTACTCGTCGCGGTGGACGAGCCCGGGATACTGATCGGAGCGTGCGACGAACGCGGCATCGGTCTCGGACCAGTGCACGTGGACTGCGGACAGGCGAACCTCGCGCTCGAAGTCGTCCATCGGTTACTCCTCCTCGGCCACATTGACTACTACGAAGTGTAATAGGCCAAATCGGCCGTGGCTGTATGACTTTCGTCAATACGCGGCGTCACACACAGATCGCCCCACCGACCCGGTTCGATCGGGTCGAGCCCGGCGTCTCAGCCGATCGGCAGCGCGGCGAAGAGGGGGTCGTACACCCAGCGCAGCATGCGTTCGGCGTCGTCGACGGCGACCGCGCCACTACCCGGCGAGCTGTGCAGCACGACGCCGATCATCGGTATTCCGGCCCGGACCGTCTCGAACAGCAGGCACGATCCGGCGGCATCGGTCCAGCCGGTCTTGATGCCGACGGCGCCCGGATAGCGGTGCAGCAGCTGGTTCGTGGTGTGCCAATGGTGTTCGCGATGGCCGGGCCCGGCGGCCAGGTGGAAATCGCGCGCTCCGGCGATCTCGCGGAAGGCCGGCAGCATCATGGCGCGCAGCCCCAGGCTCACCAGATCCGCCGGAGTGGAGTAGGTGGAGTAGTCGGTGGGCACCGGCAGACCGCTGGGATCGGTGAATTGCGTTCCGCCCATACCGATATGGCTTGCGGTGTCGTTCATCCGGGCGATGAAGCCCTCCTGGCCGGGTCCGAAGGATTCGGCCAGGGTGTAGGCGGCATCGCACCCCGACGGCAGCATCAACGCGTAGAGCAACGCCCGCGCGGTCAACACCTCGCCGGCGGCCAGCCCCGCCGTGCTGCCGTCGTGTCGCACGCAGTAGCCGATCGCCTCCGACGGCACGGTGACCGCCCGCTCGAGGTCACCCGAACTCACGACGACCAGCGCGGTCATCACCTTCGCGATACTGGCGATGGGAACCGGCGTGCTCGCCTCCCGCGACCACAGCAGCGTCCCGGTGACCCCGTCGGCCAGCGCGGCCCCCGGCGCCCGCACCCCCTGCGGTTCCGAACCCACCCACGGCACCATCGGCAGCGGGGCGCTCACGGCAGGAGCGGCCACTCCCCCCTGACCAACCGCCACCACCACGCCCGCGACAACCACCTGCAGCACCCGCGCCATTGTCCGCACAGCGCCACATTCTGCCCCCGGCCTCGCCGGACACCGCCGCGACACGTCCGCCGATTCGCCACGAAATCGGCGGCGCCACCGACGGCTCCCGCTCAGCGGCGGCTGAACCTCCGGCAACGCAACCCGGCACCGTCCCCCTCTCGCGATGGCCAGCTATCGCCAGACCTCCGTGCCGGGTAACCGGAGCGGACTTCAGGATTCGCCCGCCGCCGCCAGGTCGCGGATGAGCAGGGCGGTGTGCAGCGAGGTGCGGGTCTCGCCGTCGTCCAGGTCGACATCGAGGATGCGTTCGATACGGGAGAGCCGGTCGTAGAGGGTGGGCCGGGAAATATTGAGCCGCTTGGCCAATTCGGTCTTGTTGCCCGCCAGATCCAGGAATTCGCGCAGGGTCCGGGTCAGGTCGGCGGTCTGGCGGATGTCGTGGCGGAGCAGTGCGCTGAGTTCGGTTTCGGCGAAGCGCTGGACACCGGGCTCATCGCGAATGAGGGAGAGCAGGCCGCGCAGGCGGACGTCGCCGCTGCGATAGAACGGGCGCGGGCGTGAAGTCGACAGGGACAGCGCTACTTCGGCGATGTGCGCGGCCTGCGCGAGCTCACGGGCGGTGTCGAGCAGAGAATCCGATTCCGCGCCGACGCCGATGACGGCGCGGTCCACGCCCGAGACGCGGCGAACCTCGGCCAGGATCGCGGTGCACAGGACGGTGAGGGTGTCGTCGAGGTCGGTGCTGCGGGCCACCGCGAGGATCAGGACCACCCGGTTGCCGTGCTCGGGGGCGGCCAGGGCGGTGGCGCGGCCGAGGGCGACGCCGTGCATGGCCGCGTCGACGATGGCCGCGGTGCGCCGCTGCAGCGCCACCGGGTCGGATTCCGTTGCGGCGGTGACATCTATCGCCAGCGGAATGTAGCGGGAGCGGCGCGCCAGGCCCAGCGTCGCCGCCAGCGCCAGGGCATCGCGCTCGTCGGTGAGCCGGCCGTTGATCATGTCGTCGATGAGCCCGGTCTGCGCCTGCCGGTGCAGGCCGAAGCGGTCGCGTTCGATCATGCGGTGCAGGGTCAGGGTCTGCGCCGCGCGCTCGAGCACCATGCGCGCCCGTGCGCTCGGCACGCGGCTCGACCGCAGGATGAGGCGACCCCAGCGCTGCGTATGCGGGCCCACCGGAACCACATTCGCGTCGGCGTCGGGCAGCAGCCGCGAGGTGGTCTCCCAGTGCTCCAGCAGCGTCGAGGTGGCGGTGTGCCGGGCGGTCAACGCCAGCACCCGATGCGTCAGATCCTCCAGCACCACCGAGGCGTCCAGCATCCCCGCCGCGGTCTTCACGATCTCCGCCAGCGATGCCCGCCGCACGCTCAGCGCCGTGAAGGTCTCGTGCACCGTGCGCGCGAATTCCAGCTCCGCGTACTGGTCGGCCACGATCACCCGGTGCACCGCCTCGGTGACCTCCACGAACCGCACCACCCGGTGCAGCACCGCGACGGGCAGCCCGAGCCGGTCGGCGGTCTCCCCCACGACCTCCGGCAACTCCTTCACATAGGTGCCCAATTCCACGACCAGCCCCGAAACCCCCGCCGCCGCGAGCGATTCCAGATACGCGACGGTCGCGTCGTCGTGCTGCGACAGCGCCTGCCCGGTGGTGAGAATCAGTTCCCGGCCCACCAGCAGCTTCGCCACATCCGGGAGTTCGCTGACGTGCACCCAGCGCACCGGCCGATCCAGCGATCCGCCGCCGACGACCTCCGGCTGCCCGGCGCGCACCACCGGCATGTCCAGCACATCGGCAACGGAGAGGAGCACCGACGAATCGTAATACGAAGCCGCGAATCCCGTACGAAATGTAGGACGCTCGACCCGGGGCCCTGCGGCAGAGTGAGACGCGGGCCACCGCAGTCCCCCTCCCACGGCCCGTTCGAGCCCGTCCCCCGTCGTGCCGGCGACCGGGGGCGGGCCGCTCGCCGTACGGCCACAACTCCATCCATCGAAACGAGGAGATATGCAGACCATCGCACACTGGCTCGACGGCAAGTCCTTCGCCGGAACCAGCGCGGCCACCGCGCCGGTGACGAATCCCGCGACCGGTGTGGTCACCGGGGAGGTGGCGCTGGCGAACGTCGCCGACGTACGCGCGGTCGTGGACGCCGCCGCCGCGGCGTTCCCGGCCTGGCGCGATGCCTCACTGGCCAAGCGCACCCAGGTGCTGTTCCGCTTCCGGGAGCTGCTCAACGAGCGCAAGGAGGAACTGGCCGCGATCATCACCGCCGAACACGGCAAGGTGCTCGCCGACGCCCTGGGCGAGGTGACCCGCGGCCTGGAGGTGGTCGAATTCGCCTGCGGCATACCGCATCTGCTCAAGGGCGGCTACACCGAGAACGCCTCCACCAAGGTCGACATCTTCTCCATCCGGCAGCCACTCGGCCCGGTGGCGATCATCTCGCCGTTCAACTTCCCGGCCATGGTGCCCATGTGGTTCTTCCCCATCGCCATCGCCGCGGGCAACACCGTCGTGGTGAAGCCGAGCGAGAAGGATCCCTCGGCCTCGCTGTGGACAGCGGAACTCTGGCAGGAGGCCGGGCTGCCCGACGGCGTCTTCAATGTGGTGCAGGGCGACAAGGTCGCGGTGGACGAACTGCTGGAGAACCCCGCGATCAAGGCGGTGTCCTTCGTCGGCTCCACGCCGATCGCCCGGTACGTCTACGAGAACGGCACCGCGCACGGCAAGCGGGTGCAGGCGCTGGGCGGGGCCAAGAACCACATGGTGGTACTGCCCGACGCCGACCTGGATCTGGCGGCCGACGCGGCGGTGAACGCGGGCTTCGGCTCGGCGGGCGAACGGTGCATGGCCATCAGCGCGCTGGTCGCGGTCGGCGAGGTCGCCGATGATCTGGTGGCGCGGATCACCCAGCGCGCCGAGACAATTCGCACCGGCGACGGCACCCGCGGCACCGATATGGGTCCGCTGGTCACCAAGTCGCATCGCGACAAGGTCGCCTCCTACATCGACGCGGGCGAAAACGCCGGGGCCACCGTGGTTCTCGACGGCCGCCGGGTGCGCGCCGACGGCGAGGCCGACGGATTCTGGCTCGGCCCCACCGTTCTCGACCACGTCACCCCGGAGATGAGCGTCTACACCGACGAGATCTTCGGCCCGGTGCTCTCGGTGGTGCGCGTCGAAACCTATGACGAGGCACTGGCTCTCATCAACGCCAACCCGTACGGCAACGGCACCGCCATCTTCACCAATGACGGCGGCGCGGCCCGGCGCTTCCACAACGAGGTCGAGGTGGGCATGGTCGGCATCAACGTCCCGATCCCGGTGCCCATGGCCTACTACAGTTTCGGCGGCTGGAAGAACTCGCTGTTCGGCGATTCGCACGCACACGGCATCGACGGCGTGCACTTCTTCACCCGCACCAAGGCGGTCACCACCCGCTGGCTCGACCCCAGCCACGGCGGCCTGAATCTCGGCTTCCCGCAGAACCACTGAGCCGCCCACCGACCCGAACGGAGTTCTCGCCATGACACTGCCGAATGGACTCACACCCGAGGCGGCCCGCGAACAGGCCGCCCGCGCCTACGAATTGGATCGCAAGCACGTCTTCCACTCCTGGTCGGCGCAGGCGCAGCTCACACCCATGGTCGTCACCGCCACACAGGGCTCGTACGTGTGGGACGGCGACGGCAACCGGCTGCTGGACTTCTCGTCCCAGTTGGTGAACACCAATATCGGACACCAGCATCCGAAGGTGGTGGCCGCCATCCAGCAGCAGGCGGCGACCCTGTGCACGGTCGCGCCGCAGCATGCCAACGCGGCGCGCTCGGAGGCCGCGCGGCTCATCGCCGAACGCACGCCCGGCGAGCTGAACCGGATCTTCTTCACCAATGCCGGCGCGGACGCCGTCGAGCACGCGGTGCGCATGGCCCGCCTGCACACCGGCAAGTACAAGGTGCTCGCGCGCTACCGCTCGTATCACGGCGGCACCGAGACGGCGATCAACCTCACCGGCGATCCCCGGCGCTGGCCCAACGATCACGGCAATGCCGGGATCGTGCACTTCTTCGGACCGTTCCTGTACCGCACGCAATTCCATTCGACCACCGAGGCCGAGGAAACCCAGCGGGCACTGCAGCATCTGGAGCAGACCATCGTCTTCGAGGGCGCGAGCACCATCGCCGCCATCATTCTCGAACCCGTGCCCGGCACCGCCGGAATCATGGTCCCGCCACCGGGATACCTGGCGGGCGTGCGTGAACTGTGCGACCGGTACGGCATCGTCTTCATCGCCGACGAGGTGATGGCCGGATTCGGGCGCACCGGAAAATGGTTCTCCATCCAGAATTTCGACGTGGTCCCGGATCTCCTCACCTTCGCCAAGGGCGTGAACTCCGGCTATGTGCCCCTGGGCGGCGTCGCCATCGCCCCGCACATCGCGGCCACCTTCGACGACCGCGCCTACCCGGGCGGGCTCACCTACTCCGGGCACCCGCTCGCCACGGCCGCCGCAGTCGCGACGATCAATGCCATGCAGGAGGAGGGCATCGTCGAGAACGCCGCCGAGATCGGCGAACGCGTCCTCGGACCCGGTCTGCGCGAACTGGCACAACGGCACCCGAGCATCGGCGACGTGCGCGGCCTCGGCGTCTTCTGGGCGCTCGAACTCGTCAGCGACCGCGGCACGCGGGAACCGTTGGCCCCCTACGGCGGAACCAGCCCGGCCATGGTGGAGACCGTCGCGGCGGCCAAAGCGGCGGGCCTGCTGCTGTTCGTGAACTTCAACCGGATTCACGTGGTGCCGCCCTGCACGATCTCCGAGGCGGAGGCCAAGGAGGGCCTGGCGATTCTCGACCAGGCCCTGACGGTGGCCGACGCACACCTCTGACGCCCGAGCCACCGGCGACTATTTGAACCGGCCGGACTGCGGGACGCGCCGGCCCGCTACCGGTTCACCGGACACTGCTCATCGGTTTCGGTATCCCCTTGGGATTCTGGGCTATTCTCATCGCACACATCACGTTCTGTTCGCCGTTCGTGGTGGTGACCGTCAAGGCCCGGCTCTCCGGGCTGGACCCGAGGCTGCAGGAGGCGGCCATGGACCTGTATGCGACGCCCTTCCAGGCGTTCCGGTCCGTTGTGCTGCCGCTGGTGTGGCCCGGCATTCTCGCCGGCGCACCGCAGGTGAAGGCCGTCGCGAGTGCGACATTCCTGATTTCGCTGGTCTTCGTCATCGCCGGGCAGCTGCGCATGCGCCGCCGCTCCGACGATCGCGCCGCCACCAGCTGATTTTTCGCGAGCCGCCGGTTTCGTCATCGAATGATGGCGTCCGGCGGCTTTCGCGCACCCATCCCTCGGCGGCCGGACCGCTGAGCAAGAGA
>NZ_JAERRJ010000012.1 GCF_016741815.1 Nocardia acididurans | reverse complement strand
CCGCTGCCCGCTGCCCGCTGCCCGCTGCCCGCTGCCCGCTGCCCGCTGCCCGCTGCTGGATGAATTATACTGCGCCGCAATATATTTAGGCGCGGTTTGTTCAGGTATCGGTCGACCTGTCGCGATCGTTCGGGCTGGTTCCTCGGTGCTGGTGATTCGAGAGAGCGTGGTAGCGGCCTTCAATTTCCAGGTCTTTCCGGCAGGTTCGTACGAAGTCATCGATCGCGCCGTGCAGGGTGGCCACGGATTGCTGGTACACGGGTCGAAGACGGAGGTCGATACCGCTGCCGTGGGCAGGTCTGCTGTCGGTACGGATGGTGATGATGGCGTCTCGATGCTGTTCGGCCACCGTCAGCAGCGCTTCGACGGCTGCGTTGACTCGCGGTGGGCCGTAGAAGGCGACCTGCTCTGCGAGGCCGATGAGACTGTCGTATTGGTCTTCTGGGGTTTCGAGGTCCGCGGAGGTGTTGTTCGGCCAGACCGGTGTCGCGGCGAGCTTCCTCCCGATCTCGATCAATTGCAGGTAGGCGGCAACCTTGTCCTCCCTGGAGAGTCGGCGACGCTGTGAACGTTCGGTCCGCCAGGACTGCCATTGTGCACCGAGAAAGGCCAGGGCCGCTCCAGCAAGCGTGAAAACGCCGGCTCCCCACCAAGGCACTGTCGATCCCATAGGCCGATCAATCTATCAAACATGGCGGGTGGTCTGCGCGTACGAGCAGGAGGGGGCACCCACCCACTGTCGAGGCCATCGGCGAGATCATGCTCTCGAATGTCGGTGTGTGGAAGCATGATTGAGCACCATGCAGACTTCGTATTACCTCGGCCCGCGTCGGCCTCGGTTCACACCGTCGAGCTGGGCAGATGTGGAAGCGGCCTCCAATAGCGGGTTGTTCGAGGAAACACAGTGGGTTGAACGAAAGAAGGACATTCCGCCGACGAGCGGTCCAGCGAATCTGGAACTGGCTCGCGACCTTGCTTCGCTGAGCGTCGACGGTGGCGTGCTCCTGATCGGGATCGAAGACAGTGCCAAGGGCGTGCCCGGCAAGGCGACCGGTGCGATCGTCAACGGGCTTGCGGACCGTATCGCCCAAATCGCTCAGGGCCGAGTGTCTCCGCCGCTACCGGTCATGATCGACTCATTCCCGCACCCGACCGATGCGACGCGGGCGGTGCTCGTTGTCACCGTGCCCGCCTCGGCAGGCGCTCCGCACATGGTTGACAGTTCCTACTGGGGCCGTAGCGAGAACGGCAAATGCAAGCTCGGCGACGGCGATGTTCGCCGGCTTCTCGCCGAGCGCCAAGCCCGAGCGGCAGGCTTTCAGGACAGACTTGCTGCTATCGACACCGACCTCGATGTTCGACCAACCAACCCCAAGGTCGGCTGGGTGCGCCTACTGCTCGAACCCACCGCTCAAACGCAGTCATCGATTTCCGAATCCCTCGACCGCATGGGACTTTTCGAGTTCTTCCAGAAAGCCCTCCCGCACCGCCTGCACTGGGACTATGGCTTGCAGTCGCTGCTGAACGTGGCCCCGCATCCCGACGGGCACATCGCCCGAACCTGGAACCCGCACTCCGAGGCGTCAGTCGACGAACGCAGCACGATCGTCTTGATCGAGAACTCCGGCACATGGAAATTCGCCACCGGCAGAGCGATCAGTCCGGTCGGCAGCATGGACGATCCGGACTCGGGTAGGACAGTCCTCCGGGCCGGCTCGATGCTCGAAAAGATCCACTCGGTACTCATGGCCGCCGCCTACCTCTCGACCGAGCTGTGTCCGATCAACAGCGACTGGACAATCGGACTCCATATCGATCGCCTACTCAACGTCGAGCCCGTCGAGAACCATTCCGATCGCTACTCCGGTGGCCGCCCGTACCCGAAACCCAGCTACATCAATGTGGTTTCGTCCACCACCCAAGAATTGGGGCACCATCCCGCGGCAGTGGTGGAACGCTTGACCGGGAACTTGTTGCGCGGCTTCGGGATCAAGGACAGGTATCTGCCATACCAAACTCTGGCCGATCTCGCAAGCCGTTAGTGGTCGCTGATCTGCGGTGGTCACAGGGTGCTGTCCGGCTGTGGCTCCTGCCTGATGATCATCTGGACGTGTCGGTCCCTGCCAGTAATCTTGATCGATGAGGGGAATTCGTCCTCTCCACGAACATTAAGGACAACTTCATATGGCGAACTGGCAGAAGCCCATCCGGGTGGGAAACCCGAAGGCCAAGTATCTATCCCACGATTCGGACGTGATTCGCGTGCGGGTGACTCTGCAGGGCAATGTCCCCGATTCGTGGGTCGAACAGCTCAGCGACAGCATCCCTTACGACGTGACCCGCGACTCCGGTGTGAAGGCATCGACATCGAAGTTCGTTGTGGCGTACGAGATCCCGCAGGCGGAGTTCGAAACCTCCATCGACGCCGTCGACCTGGGGATCGACGGGGCGAACGAGTGGTTCGACGCGGTGTACCTGCCGCAGCTGGAAGCAACCGCGAAGCGTCAGGCCGAACTGGATGATCGGGCCAAAGCCAAGGGCAAGCCCATCAACCTGGTGCGCACTGTCCGTAGCTGACACGGTCCGAGTTGACACATTCGGGTTTCCTCCGACCGGGCGTAAGTGTTTCCATCCGAGCTTGGATCGGGTCACCACCAGTGACCCGCCGAGTGGCAAACAGCAGTTCGTGCGATCCCATCGCCCTGATGGGTTCGACACGGACGGCTGGCTCCGAGGGACCTGGAGCTTCTCGCCGTGATCTAGCTGTGTCAGCCAATCACGTTACGGGCTTGGCTGAGAATCCGGCTGACGCTCGAACGGCTCCGGTTCATCTCGCGGGCGATTTGTGATGGGTTCCACCCATCCTCGTGATGTCGGGTGAGGACTCGAGCCACGACAGCCGGGTCGCGGCGGCGCGCAGGGTCGCTGGCACAGATGAGTTTCGCGACCTGTGTCCAGGATTCATCGTTGGGTGAGGGCTGAGCCGGCGTGCCCACGTCGCAAGTGCCTTTCAGCGGCGCGGTCGCAGGGGTGGCGCTCCAACGATCGGACGAGTTCCGCTGCGGCGCAGCGGCGGCCTCTGTTGGCGGTATCGGGGGCGTCGTGTGCGCACGGGCGATGGTCGGCGTGTGCGCGATGGCGAGCAGGGCGAGGGTTGCCTGGGCCATCGAGCCTTCGATGATCACGGGCCAGATCCAGGCGTCGTGCTCAGCGATTCCGGCCAGAACCGCGAGATCACGCAGTGCTGTGAACGACAGCCGGAACGCTCCAGCGGCGATCAGCGTGGTCAGAAGTGTGGTGAGCAAGTGGATGAGGCTGGATCGGCCGTGTGCACGCAGCAGCATCGTGACCCCGTGCACCGCTGTCATCAGCGCGATCGGAGGCACCACGGCGACCGCGGCCGCCACGATCGCCAGCGATCGAGCGTGCAGGACAGCGTGCGCTGCATTGCCAGAGATGCTCACAGCGACCGACAGGATCAACACAGACCAGAAGAAGCGGACGGACGCAGCAGCGTCAAACGGGGAGCCATCGCGGGATGGCTGTGCACACTCGACTGCGTCCGTGCGCACGAAAGACCGGATAGCGGTCATAAGGGAACTCCATCAGCGTCGGACGTCCGGCCGCCGATTCCCATGGTGCCGTCGGTGCGGCACGAGATGAGGCGGCCGGACGTCGGATGTCGAATCAGGCAGCGGTGGTGAGGGGATGCGGTTCGCCGGTCAATGTGGCCAGAGCGAGCGCGACTTCCTCCAAGGACGCGCGCACATAGGTGGCGGTGGATCCGTCGGATTTGCTCTCGGCGTGGCCGGCGTAGGCGCGGGCGATGGCGTATCCGAAGGTCCGCTCGACCCAGGTGAGGGTGGAGTGCCGAATCCAGTGCGTGCTGATCTGTTGTTTCTCGACCCATGGCAGTTCGAGTCCGATACGGGTCCACAGGCCGTCGTAACGGCGGCGAGTGATCGGTTTGCCACTGCGATAGCGCAGCAACTGTTCGCCGGGATGCGCGCCGCGTGTGTGGGCATGGTGGAGCAGGTTGGCCATGAGGGTCGGGGAAACCGGCTGCCAGCGTGAGACTTTGCCCTTCTCCCGCAGGAAGATCAGGCATTGCTGGGGATCCAGATCGTCGGGACGCAGTTCCAGCGCTCCACCTCGGCGGCATCCGGTTTCCGAATGCAGACGCAGCAGCAGAGTGTCCAGGTCTGGGTCGTTGCCGGTGGTCGCGGCGACATGGGCGATCTCGGCGATCTGGTTCAGCGGCAGCCCGCGGCGGGTGGACGGGATACGGCGAGGTTTGGGCACCCGGCGGGCAGGGTTGTCGCCGGTGCGGATCAACCCGTCGGCCTCGGCTTGCCGGTACAGGAACCGCAACGCACCGATCATGGCCTCGGCAGCACCGCGGCCGTCGCGGGCATTGCGATCCTGTTTGGCGTTGCGCCGCGCGGTATCTCGCATGTCGGTGATGTCGGCAACAGTCGGCTCATCGATCGGGCGTGCGGCCCAGTGCTTTTCGAGGTACTTCCAGTGAGTGTTGTAGGTCTTGAACGTGCCAGGGGAGACGACCCTGGCTCGCACTACGGGGATGTACTGGGCGAAAGTCGGTGCCGTCGGGCGGATATCGAGCAGATCGGCGGGGGTGATACCCATCCGCGCCAGCAGAGTGCGCGCGGCATCGAGTTCGACTTGATTGACCGGTGTCGAGGTCGTCATCGCTGTGCACCCCCATCAATCCGATCACGGATCTCCCCAACGAGGGTGTCGAATGCGTTCTGGCAGACGATGATCAGGCGGCTCTGGTCCGGGGTGCGCGGCCAGCAGCACCCGATGGCCGATACGCAGCCGCACGGCTCGCCGGATCGGAGCGGGAATCGGCAACTGGCCATTGCGCGCGATGGCGTAGGCGCCATCCGGCGGGGATGTGACGACGATGACATCAGGCAACGCGGCTTCGAGGTGAATCGGCGTACCCGGCTCCCAGCCCAACGACGACAACACCGATCGCTCGGCGACTCGACCGGCGTAGTTGACCAACACCGAGCCATAGGCGACCTTGACCACGCTGTAGGAGGTGGGTGGCATCGCCTCAAGCCGCCCGCGTGCAAGCGGAACAACAACCGAATTGGAAGAGGGAAGAGGAACGACCGGCGGCATAGCGCCAACCTGTTCCGATGGAATAAAACCGCTGGTAGAAGATCTACCCGAACCGTGTTCCAGTGCACTAGAGCACGTAACACGGTTGTTCGGCTTGTAGACAGACAAATTGTGCGCCATCAGGGACTCGAACCCCGAACCCGCTGATTAAGAGTCAGCTGCTCTGCCAATTGAGCTAATGGCGCGTGCCGGCGAGATAGACCTTCGAAGCACTGGCTTCGGGCCGTCTGCGGTGCGGAAAGAACATTAACAGGAGTTGGCCGGGAAAGTGAAATCGCCTGGCTGAGCTGGTGGTTTGCCGGGACTGTCCGGCTTGCTCAGTGGTGTTAACGAAGTGGGGGTGGGTGCGATGAACTGGGCGAGCCCTGCGGGGGCTGGCGTCTTGTCGTTGGTCGGGGCATGTTCCTGGCAGAATGGGCGAGGCGTGGTCTCGGCCGAATCCCCGTGGGCGTGGTGGTCGAGCAGGCGTGGTCGGGGTCGGAGGAACTCGGGGCCGGCCACGCACCGAGACGTGAAGTGGGGTTGCAATGAGCGAGAGTCGGGGCCGGCATCGGTCGCGCGCATGGCTTGGTTTCGTGGCGGTGGCATCGGCGGTGGCGCTGACGCTGACCGGGTGTTCGTCCGGGGGATCGACTGATTCCTCTTCCGTGGCAATCGATTCCAACCCGATCACCGAACTCATGAAGCCCAAGCTGGTTTCGCCGGTGAAGGACGGGGAGAAGGGCGTCTCGCCCGGAGAACCGTTGCTGCTCGAGGTGGAAGACGGCAAGTTCACGAAGGTGACGCTGACCAATCCCGAGGGCCGCGCGGTTCCGGGTGAGGTGGCCGCCGACGGGCTGTCGTGGAAGCCGGTCGAGCAGTTGGGATTCGGGCGCACCTACAAGCTCGACGTGGAGGCCATCGGTCTCGGCGGTAAGAGCAGTACGACCATGAGCTTCACCACGATCTCGCCCAACAACCGGACGCATCCGTATCTGCTGCCGGGGGAGAACGAGGTCGTCGGTATCGGTCAGCCGGTGGCGATCCAGTTCGACGAGAACATTCCGGACCGCAAGGCCGCCCAGAATGCGATCAAGATCACGACCACGCCCGCGGTCGAGGGCGCGTTCTATTGGGTCAACAATCGTGAGGTGCGCTGGCGGCCGGAGCATTTCTGGGCCCCGGGCACCAAGGTCGACATCGCGGTGAACGTCTACGGCAAGGATCTGGGCAACGGCCTGGTCGGCGACAGCGACATCACCTCGAGCTTCACCGTGGGCGACGCCTTGGTCTTCACCGCCGACGACAACACCCATCAGGTGGTGGTGGAGCGCAACGGCGAGGTGATCAAGACCATGCCGACCTCCATGGGCAAGAACAGCACCCCCACCGACAACGGCATCTACATCGTGTCCGACCGGCACGAGAAGATCATCATGGATTCGTCCACCTACGGTGTGGCGGTGAACTCGCCCGACGGCTACAAGACCCCGGTCGACTACGCGACGCGAATCTCCTACTCCGGCATCTTCTTCCACTCGGCCCCGTGGTCGCTGGGCGCGCAGGGTTCCTACAACACCAGCCACGGCTGCCTGAACCTGAGCCCGTCGGATGCCCGCTGGGTGTACGAGAACGCCAAGCGCGGTGACATCACCATCATCAAGAACACGGTCGGTGGCACGCTCTCGCCGGTCGACGGCCTGGGCGACTGGAACATGCCGTGGGCGCAGTGGAAGGCCGGCAACGCCGACGACAACCGCTGACCCGCACGAACAACGGAAGGGGCACCAGCCGAAAGCTGGTGCCCCTTCGTCGTATTCGAGCGTGCCGCCCCGGGCGAACCCGTCCGGCTAGTCGCGGATGTCGCGGATGGCGTCGCAGCCGAAGGTCGACTTGCCCAGAATCGCCATGGCGCTGCCGACGGTCAGGCACATCTGCTTGGTGCCGCCGAACAGGATGGCCATCCCGCCCGCGCTGCCGGCGTTGACCGAGCCTCCCGAGGATCCGGACCAGGCCTGGAGCGGATCGTCGGCGCCGGTGGTGGCCGCATCGGTGAGCACGATATCCGCGGTGGCGACAGCGGGAGTTGCGCTGAGAATGGCGGCGGTGGCCAGCAATGTTGTTACGGAGCTACGTCTCACGTGAGGGTCTTCCTTGGTCGAGCAGGTCGGGGGCCCCGACTCCCCCTGTGTCGGATGCAGTCTACGAAGATCGAGTGGGGCGCGCCACAATTTCCAATACAGTGCCGTACCGGTCACAGTCCGATCCGGGCGATGGCGCGCACGGGTGATCCGTCCGCGCCCGGCAGCCGCAGCGGCAGCAGTGAGACCTCGATGCGCTGCCCGGCCGCCTGCGCCGCCAGCAGCTCGTCGAGTGCGGTGAGGTTCTCCGCGATCACCGCGTGCGCGCCGCACAGGATCCGATGCACCGCAATGTCCTCGGCGGGTGTCGGATCCACGCTCAGCGCGTCGATTCCGACCGTCCGCACGCCTGATGCGATCAGGTACTCGGCGGCCTCCGGCGTCGGCGCGGGATGCGCGAGATAGTCGGGCGTACCCCAGTGTTGTGACCATCCGGTGGCGATGAGCACGATCCGCCCGGCCGCCACCTGTCCCTCGAAGTATTCGCGCCCGATCGGGCCGCGCGGTGCGAGCCCGCGCGCGTCCACCACGACGGCGGGGCCGAGGAAGCGGTCCAGCGGTAGTTCGTCCAGCGCCGGGAGCCGGTCGTCGATGTGCACGGGTGCGTCGACATGTGTGCCGGTCTGTGATCCGAGGTCCAGGTGCAGCACGTTGACGCCGTCGGCGGCGACAGTGAGCGCCGGGCGGATGGTCACCTCCGGGTCGCCGGGGTAGACGGGCATGCCCGTCCCGAGGGGTACGGACAGGTCGACGAGGCGCACGGCATCAGCCTCGCGAATGCGGGAGGGCTTCGCAAGGGCTCGATGTCCTGAAACTTCTGATTGATGGCAAATGTCTGGCTACACTCCGAAAGCGGCTCTCGAACTGCCCGATCCGGGCCTCTGCAGTAGGGAGAAGTGGTATGCCAGTGCGGAAACGGCGAGCTCTGCTGGTCACGGGGGTCGCGCTGACCCTGGTGGCAACCGGGATGGTCGCGGCCTGCGGCAAATCCGAGGACACCGGCAGTGCGACCACCACCAGCACCTCCACCGATCCGAAGGACATCGCGGCCGACGCCTACGTGTACGGATTCCCGCTGGTCCTGATGGATGTCACCCGCGAGGCCGGTACGGCAGGCGTGCCCGCCAATCGGATCGCCGCCGTGGGGCCGATCGACCCGGCGCAGAACACCGTGGTCATGCCCAATGTGGACACCGTCTATGCCTCGGCCTGGCTGGATCTCGCCGCCGAACCGATCATCCTGCAGGTTCCGGTCATGTCGGACCGGTACTGGCTCATGCAGGTCATGGATGCCTGGACCAATACCGTCCACGATCCGAGCAGCGTGAACCCGCACACCGATGCCGGCAAGTCCGCGCCCTACGCCTACGCGATCACCGGCCCGAACTGGTCGGGCACTCTGCCCGCGGATGTCACGCGGCTGTCGATGCCCACCGAGATGGCCTGGCTGATCGGCCGCATCGAGTACCGCGACGCCGCGGACCTGCCCGCCGCGCAGGCCCGGCAGCGTGAGCTGATCATGACGCCGCTGAGTGCCTGGGAGCGCGGCGAGCGTCCCGCCCCGATGGACAGCCCCGCGACCGCGCAGGCGGTCTCCCCGCCGCAGGCGGTGGCACAGCTGGACGGGCGCACCTTCTTCGACCGGCTGGACCGGCTGATGCTCGCCAACCCGCCCGCGGCGGCCGATGCCCCGGCGCTGCAGCGGTTCGAGCGGATCGGCGTGAAACCGGGCGGCACAACCGATTCCGTCTCCGTCGAGGCTCTGAACGCGGGCATGATGACCGCACGCGATCGCATCCCCGCGTATCGGAATCCGGCGGCGAAGAACGAGAACGGCTGGGCGTTCGCCACCGATCTGGGCGCCTACGGCACGAACTACGATCTGCGCGCCCATACGGCCTGGACCGCCCTCGGCGCGAATCTGCCGAAAGACGCGGTGTATCCGCAGCTCACCGGCGACGCCGGTACGCCGGACGCGCCCAAGCGCTACCGGTTGACCTTCCCGCAGGGGAAAACCCCACCCGCCCAGGCCTTCTGGTCGCTGACCGCCTACACCGGTGACGGCTATCTGGTGCCGAACCCGGCGGCCGTCTATTCGGTGGGCCATCAGGTCCCGGTGACGCCCGGTCCGGACGGCACGGTGGAGCTGGCGATTCAGGCCGCTGATCCGGGCAGCGCTGTGCCGCAGGGCAATTGGCTGCCGATCCCGGAATCCGGGAAGTTCGGGCTGACCCTGCGCATGTACGCCCCGCAGGGTGATGCGCTCGACGGCGACTGGCAGCCACCGGCTCTCACTCCGGTCGACTGAAACCCGCCCCCTCGCAAGGAGATTCATGAACGACGCGACCGAGCCCGCGAGCCCGTCCAGGGCGTTCTCCCGTCGGGCCTGGCTGGGTCTGGCCCTCACCACCACCGCGGCGCTCGGCCTGGCCGCCTGCGGCAAGTCCTCCGACGACGGCGGCACCGCGCCCTCGGACGACCCGAAAGCCATTGCGGCCGATGCCTATACCTTCGGCTACCCGCTGGTTCTCATGGACGCCACCCGCGCGCAGGCCGAGGCCCTCACCCCGGTGAATCAGTTCCAGCACGCGAGCACGCTGCCCACGCCCGAACGCCGGGATGTGGTGCGGCTCAACCTGGATACGCTGTATTCCATTGCCTGGCTGGATCTCACGGCCGAGCCGATCGTGCTGCAGGTCCCGGGTATGGAGTCGGACCGCTATTGGCTGATGCAGATCATGGACGCGTGGACCAACACCGCCCACAATCCGGGAAGCGCGCACCCGCAACCGAACTCGGGTGCGGCCTCGCCGCCGTTCACCTACGCGCTGACCGGCCCCGGCTGGTCCGGTCGGCTGCCCGAGGGCGTGACCCCGCTGCCGATGCCGACTCCGACCGTGTGGGTCCTGGGCCGCGTCCAGGTGAACGGTGACGCCGACATCCCGAATGTGCGGGCGATCCAGCAGCGGATGAAGCTGGTGCCGCTGAGCGCCTGGAACGCCGGGCAGCCCGCGCCCGTGGCCCCTGTCGTTCCGGTCGATCTCTCGGTGCCGTCGGCCAAGCAGGTCGACGCCATGGATCCGCGCTCGTTCTTCGCGAAGCTGTGCGCTCTGCTGGCGATCGACCCGCCCGCCGCGGCCGACGCGCCCGCGATGGAGCGTTTCGCGAAGCTCGGCATCAAGCCGGGCGGCAGTGTCACCGGCATTTCCGATGACGATCTGGCGGCCGCCGTGCAGACCTCGAAGAAGCAGTTCGCCGACTATCAGGATCCGGCGCAGAAGAACGAGAACGGCTGGCAGTTCGCCACCGATCTGGGCGCCTACGGCACCGACTATCAGCTGCGGGCGATGGTCGCGCTGAAGGGTCTGGGCGCGAATCTCGCCGAGGACGCGGTGTATCCGAGCCTGTTCGGCACCGCCGACACCGATGGCACGCCGAACCGCTACCGCCTGCACTTCCCGGCCGGGCAGCTGCCGCCGGTGGCCGCGTTCTGGTCGTTGACCGCCTATGACGCGGAGAGCTATCTGATTCCGAATCCGGCGAACGTCTACGCCATCGGCCATCAGATTCCGGTCACGCCGAATCCGGACGGTTCCCTGGATCTGGCCGTCCAGAGCGCCGATCCGGGTGCGAGTGTCCCGGTGGGCAACTGGCTGCCGATTCCGGCGTCCGGTCCGTTCTCCCTGACCATGCGCCTGTACGCCCCGAAAGACAGTGTCCTGAAGGGAGATTGGCAGGTCCCAGCCCTGACCAAGCTCTGAAACGTGTTCTAGTCAGTTGTGCTACGTTAGCAGCTGAACGCGATCCGTGAGGCAGTCTCGAAAACTTCTCCGAACTTCTGGACAGAGGACCAGTTACGCATGTTTACTTGGTCCCCGGGTGACATCCGCACCCTCCCGAGTTGACCGCAGAGCTCGGTATTCATTGTCTGTCCCGAAATGGTTCGGGATGCTTTAGGAGAATGTATGTTCCGAAATCCTCGGACGACTGCGCTCGCGGCGTCGGCTTCGCTGATCCTCGCGGGATTGAGCGTGGGTTTGAATGCGGGTGTGGCGACCGCTGATTCGACGTGCTCGGTGCGTAGTTACGAAACCAAGAAGGACTGGAGCACCGTAGGTGTCACGCATACCTACGAAAAGATCGCCACGAGTGACACCATCGGTCTCGGCACCACGGTGACCTACAAGATCGTGGTCGGCACCACCGGCATCGGCAACCCGTATGTCAACACCATCACCGACTTCCCGCCGACCGGCCTCGGCGCCCCGGTGAAGACCACCATCACCGCCTACCACCTGGGCGGCGGCCAGCGCACCGAGGATGTGACCCCCACCCCCAACGCGGGCGGCTGGAAGGTCACCAGCACCGGCTGGTTCGTGAACTCCGGTAACCCGGTGACCATGACCATCACCTATCCGGTGCCGGACAACCTGGGCAGCGGAAA
Source organism: Nocardia acididurans (assembly GCF_016741815.1). Lineage (GTDB taxonomy): Bacteria > Actinomycetota > Actinomycetes > Mycobacteriales > Mycobacteriaceae > Nocardia > Nocardia acididurans. The sequence continues at coordinate 346,477 of NZ_JAERRJ010000012.1, read as the reverse complement.
GCAGGTCACCAGCGGCGGCGTGGGCGTCGCGGGCACCGTCGGCGTCGGCAACGAAATGCCGAACCTGACCGCCTGTTTCACCACTCGCGGCGCGAATGCGGGCGAGACCGTGATCGGCAGCCTGGGCGACAACGGCCTCGGCTCCAATGACGGTCAGCTCAGCTCCACCGGGTCGTTCAGCGACATCATCGCCGACGCGCTCCGGAAGTACCTCGGCAGCTGATTGCAGTAAGGCCGGCGACTTCGATGAGGAAAGAATTGCTGTTCAAGAGAAAACTGTCGCGATTGGCGATGATTTCCTGTCTCCTTTTGTCGCCGGCCTTTTCCGCGGGTGTGGCCGCGGCGCAGCCGGCCGGTGGTGAACTTGTTCTCGTCGACCGGCCCGGTCAGCGGCAGCAGATATTCCACGTGTACTCGCCGTCGATGGAACGCACCATCACACTGCAGGTGCTGACACCGTTCGACACCAGCGCGCCCCGGCCCACCCTCTACCTGCTCAACGGCGCGGGCGGCGGCGAGGATGCCGCCACCTGGTTCCGGCAGACCGATATCGTGCAGTTCTTCGCGGAGAAGAACGTCAACGTGGTGGTGCCGGTGGGCGGCAAGTTCTCCTACTACACCGACTGGCAGCGCGACGATCCCGAGCTCGGCCGCAACAAATGGGCGACCTTTCTGACGAAAGAGCTTCCGCCGGTCATCGATTCGGCGCTGCACACCTCGGGCGTGAACGCCATCGCGGGCGTGTCCATGGCGGCCAGCGCGGCCCTGAACCTGGCCATCGCCGCCCCCGAGCTGTACCGCGGCGTCGCCTCCTACAGCGGATGCGCCTCCACCACAGACCAATTGAGCCGCACCTTCATCGACCTGGTGCTGGATCGCGCCGACGCCGACGCCCGCAATATGTGGGGCGAGGACGGCGACCCGGACTGGGCGCGCAATGACGCCGTACTCAATGCCGAAGGACTGCGCGGCAAGGCGCTCTACATCTCGAGCGCGACCGGATTGCCCGGGTACGCGGACAATCTGGCCAATCCGGCGGTCAACGGGAACAACTACACGCTGGCCAACCAGATCATTCTCGGCGGCATGATCGAAGCCGCCACCAACCTGTGCACGCACCGCCTGTCCGACCGGCTGAGTGAACTGGGCATCCCCGCCACCGTCGAATTCCAGCCCGCCGGAACGCATTCCTGGCGCTACTGGGAGGACGCGCTGCACCGCTCCTGGCCGATCCTGGAAGCGGCCATGAACTGAGCCGAAACCGCACAGAGCCCCGATCCGCCAGGGATCGGGGCTCTGTCGCGTTGTCGTCAGACCTGCGCGGGTTCGTGCGCCGCGGCCTCCTGCTGCTTGCGCAGCACCGAATGCCTACGGCCGTACGCGAAGTAGACGATCATGCCGAGCGCCATCCAGATGACGAACCGCAGCCACGTCTCGATCGACAGGTTGAGCATCAGCCACAGACAGGCCAGCGCGCCCAGGATCGGCACCACCGGCACCCACGGAACCCGGAAGCCGCGCTTCAGATCCGGCCGGGTGCGGCGCAGGATCGGGACGCCGATGGACACCATGACGAAGGCGACCAGCGTGCCGATGTTCACCATCTCCTCGAGCGTGCCGAAGTCGACGAATCCGGCCAGCACGGCGCAGACCACGCCGACGATGACGGTCAGCCGCACGGGCGTGCCCTTGCTGCCGGTGTGCGCGAGACCGCGGGGGAGCAGCCCGTCGCGGGCCATGGCGAACAGCACCCGGGTCTGGCCCAGGTACATGACCATGACCACGGTGGACAGGCCGGCCAGCGCGCCGATGGAGATGATGTTCTTGGTCCAGGTCGCGCCGTGCAGCGCGAAAGCCGTTGCCAGCGTGGCGTCTCCGCCCTGCAGCTCCTTGTAGGAGACCATGCCGGTGAGCACCAGCGACACCGCCACGTACAGCACGGTCACGATGGCCAGCGAGCCGAACAGGCCGCGCGGAACGTCACGCTGCGGGTTGCGGGTCTCCTCGGCGGTGGTGGCGACCACATCGAAGCCGACGAAGGCGAAGAACACCAGCGAGGCCGCGGCCAGCAGGCCGTACCAGCCGAAGCTGGTGCCGCCGGAACCGGTGAGCCAGGCGAACAGCGACTGCCGCAGGCCCTCGGCGTGCTCGGACGGCTCGGACGGCGGAATGTAGGGGGTGAGGTTGGACGGCTTGAAGTAGGTCGCGCCGACCACCAGCACCAGCGCGATCACACCCAGCTTGATGGCGACCGCGACGGCCGACACCTTCGACGACAGTTTGGTGCCGGTGGCCAGCAGCGTGCCGACCACCGCGATGATCAGGACCGCGCCCCAATCGAAATGGATCGACCCGAGGGTCAGCACCGGTGCGCCGGAGCCGAGCACTTCGCCCAGGTACTGCGACCAGCCCTTGGCGACCACGGAGACGGCCAACGCGAATTCCAGGATCAGGTCCCAGCCGATGATCCAGGCGATCACCTCACCGAAGGTGGCGTAGGCGTAGGTGTACGCGCTGCCCGCCACCGGCACCGTCGACGCGAATTCCGCGTAGCACAGCGCCGTCAATCCGCAGGCGATCGCCGCGAAGACGAACGCGAGCGATACCGAGGGCCCGGCCACCGTGCCCGCCGTGCGCGCGGTGAGGGTGAAGATGCCCGCTCCGATCACCACGGCCACACCGAAGATGGTGAGGTCCCTGGCCGTCAGATCCTTGCGTAGCTTGGAATCCGGGTCGTCGGTATCCCTGATGGACTGTTCCACCGATTTCGTGCGGAACATTCCGCTCGCGATCGCCACTTGTGTCTCCTCTCTGAAACTCCGGCGCGCCCGCGTCAGATCGCTCGCGGGATGGCGTCGAGACGCCGCTCGGCGAACCGATTGGCCGCCTCGCCGGTACCGATTCCTGCGGCCTCGGCGGCCGTGATGATGTCGCGGCAGCGGTCGAAAATGCCCGCCACGTCGGATTCGACATCGGTCTGTGCGGCGGCCCGCAGTTCGCCGGCCACCTGGATGAGCCCGCCCGCATTGGCGACGAAGTCGGGCACCCAGGTGATGCCGCGTTCGTTCAGCGCCCGCTCCACCTCGGGGGTGGCGAGCTGGTTGTTGGCCGCGCCGCAGATCAGCTTGGCCTCGATGGCCTCGGCGCTGGACGCGGTCAGGGTGCCGCCGAGGGCGCAGGGGGCATACACGTCGACCGGGGCGGTGGCCACCGAGCCGAGCAGGCGCACCGACGGGTGGTCGGCCGAAACCCGCTGCAGCGCCATCTCGTTCACATCGGTGACGCATACCTCCGCGCCATCGGCGACGAGCAGCTCGATGAGCTCGCGGCCCACCTTGCCGACGCCCTCGACGCCGACTGTGCGACCGGCCAGAGTCGGTGCGCCCCAGATGGATTCGGCACCGGCGCGCATGGAATGGAAGACGCCGAGCGCGGTCAGCCGGGCACTGTCACCGGATCCGCCCGCCTGCCTGCTGCGCCCCATCACCCAGCGGGTGTGGCGGCCGATCACATCCAGATCGTCGGTATTGGTGCCCACGTCACCGGCGGTGATGTAGCGCCCGCCGAGGGTTTCCACGAAGCGGCCGTAGGCGGCGAGCAGCTCCTCGGACTTGTGCACGGCCGGATCGCCGATGATGACGGCCTTGCCGCCACCGAGGTCGACACCGGATGCCGCGGCCTTGTAGGTCATGCCCCAGGACAGTCGCAGCACATCCTGCAGCGCGGCGGATTCATCGGCGTACGGGTACATCCGGGTCCCGCCGAGCGCGGGTCCGAGCGTGGTCGAATGGATCGCGATAATGGCCCGCAGCCCGGTCTTGTCGTCCTCGCAGAACACGACCTGCTCGTGACGCCGGGCGCTCAACTCGTGCGAGCGGCCGAAAACCCCTGCCTCGTGGTGCATTACGGACACGATCGATTCCTTCCTGTACGCCGCGGGTGAGCGGCTTCCGTGGTGGCCGTGTGATGGCGGCCGGTTGGTTGCCGCGGGTGGCGGCATAGTCCCCCCGTCATTCCGGCATGCTTTCGGCCGGAATCCACTGCGGGGAGTGTGGATCCCGGCCAAAGCGCGCCGGGATGACGAGGGTTGGGGTCGTCGGATAACGGTGGTCGGGTGACCCGTCACTCGAGGTCAGTGCTCGATGCCGAGCTCGCGCAGGCCCTTCCAGTACTGCTCGACATTGCCGAGCTTGACGTCCTCGTAGCCGCGCACCACATCGGGCAGCGCGGCGGCCGCGGCGGCCGTGTCGTAGGAGTCGGTGGTCAGGGTGACGGCGAGGCGGCGCACCATCTCGGTGTAGTGCGACAGCAGTTCGCGCTCCACCTTGCGGACGTGGGCGTAGCCGAAGGGGTCGAGCCTGGTGCCGCGCAGGGCCTTGCCCTTGGCCAACAGCTTCAGCGCCACATGGGATTTGGGTCCGAGGCCGATCTTCTTCTTGCGGCCGAGGGCGCGCAGCACGGGCGGGTGCAGCTTGTAGGTGAGGTTCTCGCCGCCCGGCACCTGCGCTCGCACCTCGGCCAGGAAGGCGGGATCCACCAGCAGGCGGGCCACCTCGTACTCGTCCTTGTACGCGGTGAACTTGTGCAGCCCGCGCGCCACCGCCTCGCTGAACTCGGTCCGCTCGGTGACGGTCCGCTCAGCGCCCCAGACGAATTCGACGGTGTCGATGTAGCGCTGTGCGATCCTGGCGTTCTGGTATCCGATGAGCTCGGCGGCCCGCCGCTCGACCAGTCGCCGCACCTCGCCGTCGAAGCTGGTGTGCGCCAGCATGTTCGCGGGGACCACGGGGGTGGTGCGCCGCGGCTGCCCCTCATCGACAGCCGCGACGAACGCGACCGGATCGCCGATCGCCACACGCCCCCAGCGGAAGGCGGCGATATTCGCGGAGACGGCGACACCGTTGATGCCGATGGCCTCCTCGATCGCCGCGGCGGGCAGGCGCAGCCCGCCGGTCTGATAGGCCGCGCCGACCATGAGGAAGTTGGCGGCGGCGGTGTTGCCGAACAGCTTCTCGGCGGCGGCCAGCATGTCGAAGTGGTGCAGCGAATTCGACACCGACGCAAGCCGATCCAGCAGTGACGCGGTGGCCGGGTAGGCCACCGACTTGTCGTAGACCATGTCACCGGTCGGGGTCCGGCTGGTGGAGGCCACGGCGATGGTGCCCGCCGCGCTGCCGTACTGGAGGTTCTTGGGATCGGTGGCGGTGAGCAGGTCGATGGCCATGATGCAGCTCGCCGCGCCCGGGGTGAGCCGGTTGGACGGCTCCAGCGCCGTGGTGGAGAAGCGCAGATGCGAGACCACCGGTCCGGCCTTCTGGCTCAGCCCGATCTGGTCGAGGCTCTCGACCTGGTATCCGGCGCGCAGCGCGGCGGTGGCGAGCACCTGGTTCACGGTCACGATGCCGGTGCCGCCGATTCCGGCGATGAGCACGTTCTGCGTTCCGATCGGCGCACCCAGGCCGGGATCGGCGACCACGGGCGGCTCGGCTGTCTCGGTGCGCTTGGTTGCCTTGCGCCCCTTGGCATCCGGCGTCAGCTCCACCGTCACGAAGGACGGGCAGTCACCGTCCAGGCAGCTGTAGTCGGTATTGCAGGAGGTCTGATCGATGCGCGTCTTGCGCCCGAACTCGGTCTCGACCGGTTGCACGGACAGGCAATTCGATTTCACGCCGCAGTCGCCGCAGCCCTCGCACACGGCCTCGTTGATGACGACCCGGGTATTGCGCACGGGCAGATTGCCGCGCTTGCGCTGCCGCCGGGCGTCGGCGGCGCAGTGCTGGTCGTAGATCAGCACCGTGACGCCCTTGATCTCGCGCAGCAGCCGCTGGGCTTCGTCGAGGCGGTCGCGATGCCACAGCAGGGTGCCCTTGGCCAGCGCACTCTTCTTGTGCCGCTTGGGATCATCGGCGCAGATGATGATCTGCTCGACGCCTTCGACGCGCAGCTTGTGGGTCAGCTGCGCGACGGAGAGTTGCCCCTCCACATCCTGCGCGCCCGTCATGGCGACGACTTCGTTCCACAGCAGCTTGTAGGTGATGTTCACCCCGGCCGCCACACACGCCTGGATCGCCAGCTGCCCGGAGTGGAAGAACGTTCCGTCCCCGATGTTCTGGAACAGGTGCGGCACATCGGTGAACGGCGCCTGCCCGATCCACTGGCTGCCCTCGCCGCCCATCTGCGTCAGCCCGGTGACCGCGCTGTCGTCGCGGCCGGACATGGTGACCAGGGTGTGGCAGCCGATGCCGCCGCCGCCGATGGAGCCCTCGGGGATGGCGGTGGAACGATTGTGCGGGCAGCCCGAGCAGAAGTACGGCGTCCGCTTGGCCGACAGCACCTCCAGTGAAAGCGGCGGCGGCGCGGCCCTTTTCAGCTCGACCCGCTCCCGCAGGACCCGGCGCAGCGGTCCGAGTAGTCGGCCGGGCGTCAGTTCGCCGTCGAAGGGCATGAGCAGTGCGCCGCGTTCGTCGTGCTTGCCGAGGATGCGCGGGGCGTCGGCGGTGCCGTAGAGGATCTCGCGGATCTGGGTCTCGATGAACGCGGTCTTGTCCTCGACCACGAGGATCTGGTCGAGCCCGCGGGCGAACTCGGTGACCTGCTGTGCGCCAACCGGATAGGGCATTCCGATGCGTAGTAGCCGGATGCCCGCGCGATGCAGCGCGCCGTCGTCCACGCCCAGATCCAGCAGGGCCTGGCGGACCGAGTCGAAAGTGGTTCCGGTGGCCGCGATTCCGAGCTTCGCGTCGACCGGGTTCACCTCGATGACGTCGAGATCATTGGCAGCGCCGAAGCTCCGGACGATCTCCCAGCGCGGCCCGTACAGGTCCGCCTCGGCGATCACGCTGTCGGTCGGCGCTGCCATCGGCCGCTGCCGGTACACGAAAGGCTTTCCCTCCCACTGCACCTCGGGAACGGTGAGCGCCAGCTCGGAGACCGAGCCGTCCACCGTCCACGCCCCGTCCGCCACATCCGCGACGATCTTCAACGCCACCACGCAGCCGGAGGCGCGCGACAACGCCACCCCCTGCATGCCCATGGTGATGATCTCTTCGGCATTGCGCGGGAACAGCACCGGAATCCCCATGGCGGCCAGCGATCGTTCGCTCACCGCGGGCACGGTGGAGGATTTCGACGCCGGATCGTCCCCGACCAGCAGCAGCACGCCGCCGCGCGGATTGACCCCGTACATATTGGCGTGCCGCAGCGCGTCGGTGGCGCGGTCCACGCCCGGCCCCTTGCCGTACCAAACACCCACGACGCCATCGTGGGTCGCCGTCCCGGCGGGCAGATCGGCCTGACTGCCCCAGACCGCGGTGGCGGCGAGTTCCTCGTTGAAGCCCGGCACGAAGGTGATGTCGTGTTCGGTCAGCACGGTCGGCATGCCGAGCAGCATCTTGTCGACGCCGCCGAGTGGGCTGCCCTGGTAGCCGGAGACGAAATGCGCGACGCGACGACCGGCGCGAATATCGCGGACGTGCTGTTCCACCAGCAGTCTGGCAATGGCCTGCACCCCGGTCAGCAGGACCGGTCCCGCCCCGGATCGGTACCGGTCGGCGAGGTCATAGGGGGTGTTCTCGGCCTGTAGTGCCGGCGGCCAGGCGACGCTGGTCATGAACAGTCACCACACTTTCCACAACCCAGATCGTGAGCTGCAAACGATGGAACTTGCAATCGGTGCAGCGAAATCTGCCGAAGTGTGTGATCTGTGTCAACAGAAGCGCGACACACTGATCATTCTGATCAAAAGTGATCTACCGCACTGTGACCTGTGCGTCATTCTGCTCGAGCCGGGAGAGACCGGCGTCACATCATGCGCGTCCCTGCGCCCGCGTCAGATGCTCGACGAGCGGCAGGCACCGGTATTCGATCGGCGTCGCCAAGGCCAGCATGGTCTCGGTGTGCTTCACGCCCTCGATGGAATGCACCCGCTGAATGATTCCGAGCAGATCCTGCTGGGTCTGCGCCGCGATCCGCACGAGCAGATCGGACCGGCCGGTGGTGGCATGCACCTCGAGCACATGCGGGAACTCCCGCAGCGCCTCCACGATGGAATCCATCTTGTTCTGGTCGAGCTCGATGCCCAGCAGCGCGTTGACCGCGAACCCGATCGCCTGCAGATCCACATTCGGCGGATACCCGCGCACCGCGCCGGACTCCTCGAGTCGCTTCATCCGCGCCTGCACCGTATTGCGGGCGATCCCCAGCCGCTGTGCCAGTTCCAGGATCGGCGTGCGCGGGTCGCGCGCCAACTCCGCCAGCAGCGCGGAATCGAGCGCGTCGATTTTCAAGGCCATGCCGCATTCTGGCACGGCGCCCGCGCCCGTCCCGGTCAGTCCGAGGCGGAGGGGCACCCCGTGCCCGGCATCGGCGGCGGGACTCCACGACAACGCGCGGGTGTGGCAGCCGACATGTCGTTCGGCCTCGGCCGTATTCGATTCCGCGCGCGGTGGTCCCGTCCCGGATCGGAATCCTGCTGAGCGCAACCGGTTCCCGGGGTCGTATGTCTCGCTAACGTCTTGTGGTCGGATCCTGACGCGGAGGAGCGCACCTTGACGACCGAGTCGACCATCGCCATCGACAGCCCAGTGCACCCGCTGGACGACCCGGTGCGGTCGTCGCTGCGCGGTGAGCACGCGCGGTTCGCCACCTGGTCGGGCCGGGTCGGGCGCTACGACCCCGAGGTCGCGCGGTTCGTCGGGCACCCCCTGGTCTTCGAGGAGCGGGACTGGACCGATCTCGCCGCCCTCATCGGGCCCGGCGGCAGCACCGGGCTGCGCGGCCACGGTCACGAACCGCCCGCGGGCTGGACGGTCCTCGACGAATTCGGCTCGGTCCAGATGGACGGCACCGCCCTGGAGGTGGCCCACGACCCGGACCTCGAGATCCTCACCGCCGCCGACGTCCCCGAGATCCTCGACCTCATCGCCCGCACCGAACCCGGCCCCTACGCCCCCCGAACCATCGAAATGGGCACCTACCTCGGCCTGCGCGTCGACGGCCGCCTGGTGGCCATGGCCGGTGAACGTCTGCATCCGCCCGGCTGGACCGAGATCAGCGCCGTCTGCACCGACGCCGAATTCCGCGGCCGCGGCCTCGCCACCCGCCTGATCCGCGCGGTCGGCGCGGGCATCCGAGCGCGCGGCGAAATCCCCTTCCTGCATGCCGTCGCCCACAACACGACCGCCATCAGCCTCTACGAAACCCTGGGCTTCACCCTGCGCAAACGAGGTCATCTCACCCTCGTCCAGGCTCCTGCCTGAGCGCGCAGAGTCGCTGTCGTGGTTCAGGTTTCGAATCGTTCGGCATAGCGGACCAGGAGTTCGCCGGGGTCGGCGGGTGGTGACTGCCTGCGCCAGACGGCGCGGAATTTGCGGGTGAGTACGGCATCGGCGAGGGGGATTTCGAGGAGGGTGCCCGCGTCGAGGTCGGGGGCGGCGATCAAGCGGCTGAGGACGGCGGGCGCGATGCCGGTGCGGGCGGTGGCGAGAATCGCTGCGGCCGAGCCCAATTCGGCGGCGGGCTGGGCCGGTTCGGCCTCCGCGCCGAGGATTTCCCACACGGTGTCGCGGGTGCCGGACCCGGATTCGCGCCACAGCAGCGGGGTGCCCGCGAGCTCGGCGACCGTGATCGGCCGGCGGCGGCGCGCCCACCGGTGGCTCGCGCCGACCACGACGACCAGATCGTCGGCTCCGAGGACTCGGCTGGCGAGTTCCGTTGGGGGATGGGGGCCTTCGACGAATCCGAGGTCCGCCTCGGACTGTCGCACCCAGGTCTCGACCTGGCGGGAGTTGCCGACCTCCAGGGTCACGATCACCTCGGGACGATCCGCCCGCAGTGCCGCCAGCCACTGGGACATGCGATGGTCGGCAATGGTTTTGGAGGCGGCGATGCGCAGGCGCGGGCGGTCGGCGGCCCGCAGTGTGGCGATGCCGTCGGAGAACGCCTGTGCCGCGGCGAGGATGGGTGCCGCGTGGGCGACTACGGCGCGACCGGATTCGGTGAGTACCGAACCGGTGGGGCCTCGATCCAGCAGCCGCAGTCGTAGCCGCCGCTCCAGCGCGGTGATGCGCATACTCGCGGCCGGCTGGGTGATGCCGTGCCGTCGGGCGGCCGCGCCGAGGCTGCCCAGCTCGGCGACCGAGGTCAGCAGGTCGAGGACCTCCAGATCGGGCGTTCCGGGCGGCAGGGGCATAAGGGTCGATTATGCGCGACCTCGGCAGAGGTGGCCTCCCAGCCGGACCCGCCTCGCGGCTGAACCCGCGTCCCGGCTGAACCCGCGTCTCGGCCGAACCCGTCTCCCGGAGGAGCCCGCCTCGCGGAGGAGCCCGTCTCCCGGAGGAGCCCGCCTCGCGGCCGTGCGCGTGTGTGCCGCGGCTTTGCCCGCGTGAGGTCATCAGCGCGGCTTATGGGGTGGTCCGGCTTTCCCGGCTACCGGGCCGTGCTCCGACAGGCGATCGTGGACGCACCGCCCGGATCGACCCGCCGACCGCACCGCAGTCACCGCGGGCCGGGCGGGTTCGAATCCCGAGGAGTTACCGTGACCTACGTCATCGGAGCAGACTGCGTCGACGTCCTCGATCGGGCCTGCATCGAGGAATGCCCGGTCAACTGCATCTACATCGGTGAGCGGATGGCCTACATCCAGCCGGTGGAGTGCGTGGACTGCGGCGCGTGCGAACCGGCCTGCCCGGTGGAGGCGATCTACTTCGAGGACGACATGCCTGCCGGGCAGGAGGTTTTCGCGACCGAGAACGCCCGCTTCTTCGACGAGCCGCTGCCCGGCCGCGACGAACCCCTCGGTGAGCCGCGCGGCGGGATCAAAGCCGGTGTGGTGGGCGTGGATACGCCGTTCGTCGCCGAATTCCAGCGCTAGCCCTTGCCCGGCGGTTCCCAGGTCCGGCCGGGGAACCGCCGTCGGTACCGGTCAGGCCGGCCAGGTGAACTCCGGGTCGGAGGCGTAGTCCTGGCGGCGCTGGTCCAGGGCCATGGCCACCATCTGCTGCGCACCCGGGCCGATGATCTTGCGGACCGGCGGGTTCGAGGTGTTCACCAGCGAGATCAGTTCGGCGGCAGCCACTTCGGGGGACGCCTCGACCCATTCGGACTCGTAGTCGTTCGGCGGCGGCGGGGCGGACGGGTCCGGGTAGCCGGGCATGCCGAGGATGGCCGAGCGGGTCTCGTCGTAGGCGGGCAGGGCGTTGCCGAACTTCATGCTGGACTTGGCCCAGTCGGTGTCGAAGCCGCCCATCTGTGCGATGGTGACGTGAATGCCGAAGGGGCGCAGTTCATCCGCGAGGGACCCGCTGAAACCTTCGAGCGCCCACTTGCTGGCGTTGTAGAGGCCGAACAGCGGCAGCGAGCCGACCGCCCCGACGGTGGAGATCTGGATGATGTGCCCCGACCCCTGCTTGCGCAGATGCGGTACGGCGGCCTGCGAAACCCACAGCGCGCCATAGAAGTTGGTGTCCATCTGGTCGCGGACGAGTTGCTCGTCGAGCTCCTCGATCGCGCCGACCAGGCCGTAGCCGGCATTGTTCACGATCACGTCGATGGATCCGGTGAGTTCGAAAGCCCGGTCCACGGTGGCGATCACGCGCTCCCGGTCGCGAACGTCCAACGGCAGCACGGTGAGCCGTTCCTGGGCGATGTCGGCCATGGTGTCGGGGTTGCGCACGGTCGCGACAACTCGATCACCCTGTTCCAGTGCGGCGAGGGTGAACGCCCGGCCGAGGCCGCGGTTCGCGCCGGTGATGAACCATGTGCGGGTCATGTGGGGTAATCCTTTCGTCGCGAGACGCTCCGTCTCGTCTTGGTGAAGAAGGTATCCCAGAAAATTGCGCTCGTCAAGACGAGACGGTTCGTCTCGCTCAGTGCTACTGTGACGGCATGCCCGAAACCCCGAGTGCCGCGCGGCGCAGCGAACGAGCACGGGCGGCGATCCTGACCGCCACCGCCGACCTCATCCGCGAACTGCCCTACGCCAAGCTCAGCATCGAGTCCATCGCCTCCCGCGCGGGCGTGGGCAAGCAGACCATCTACCGCTGGTGGCCCTCCAAGGGCGCGGTCGTCCTGGACGCCATGCTGGAAAGGTATTCCAGCCCCGAGGGTTTGGTCCTGCCCGACACCGGCGACATCCGCGCCGACCTGCGCCTGCTCCTGCGCGGCGCGGTAGCCGAACTCACCGACCCCGATTCCGAAGCTTTCCTGCGCGCCATGTACATCGAGATCCAGCAGGACCCCGAGATCGGCCGCTACTACCGCGAACGCCTGCTCCTCCCACAGCGCGCCGCCCTCGCCGCCCGCTTGGCCGCAGGCGTCGAAGCCGGACAGGTCCGCGCCGACCTGGACACCGAGGTGGCCCTCGACCTGCTGCTCGGCCCCATCCAATCGCGCTGGTCCCTGGGCCTGGACGGTCTCACCGAGGCCTACGCCGACGCCGTCCTGGATGCCGCGCTGGCGCATCTCGCGCCCTAGTGCCGACAACGGAAGAGGCCCCGATCCAATGGATCAGGGCCTCTCTTCGGGGTGGCTGACGGGACTCGAACCCGCGACACCCAGGATCACAACCTGGTGCTCTACCAGCTGAACTACAGCCACCATTTGCCGTAACTTCCGGCGCGATAGATCGTAGCGTGAGTCCGCGCCGAGATCCTAATCGGCTGGTGAGGCCGGGTTTACGCCGTCATTTTCGGTTGCCGCGCGGGTGCTGCCGAGTTCGGCTGCCACGGCCGCGATCTCGGCGGTGGAGGGGCCGGGCGGGGCGACGAAGGCGGTGCGGCGGTAGTACTCGAGTTCGCGGATGGATTCGCGGATGTCGGCGAGGGCGCGGTGCGCCAGGCCCTTCTCGGGCTGGCCGAAGTAGATGCGCGGGTACCAGCGCCGGGCCAGTTCCTTGATGGAGCTGACGTCGATCATGCGGTAGTGCAGGTGCGCGTCCAGTGCGGGCATGTCGCGGGCGATGAAGCCGCGGTCGGTGGCGATGGAGTTGCCGGCCAGCGGGACCGTGCGCGGGGTGGGTACGTACTGCTTGATGTAGTCGAGGATCTGCTGTTCGGCCTCGGCGAGGGTGACCGTGGAGCGGCGCACCTCTTCGGTGAGCCCGGAGCGCGCGTGCATGTCGGTGACCACCGGCGGCATGGCCGCGAGCGCGGCGTCGTCGGCGTGAATGACGATGTCCACGCCGTCGCCGAGGATATTGAGGTCACTGTCGGTCACGAGGGCGGCGACCTCGATCAGCTTGTCGCTGTCGAGGCGTAGGCCGGTCATCTCGCAATCCATCCACACCACGTATTTGTCACTCACCCGGCAAAGGTTAGCCCTTTCGGCGCTGTCGTCCGGGTCACCCGGCCGCGTCGGGCCTGGGTTGGGGGCCGACCGGGCAGTATCGTTCACTGCACAATCCGCATAACCGGCCGGTCGGCACGGTGTGTGGGGGTGAATCCGAGCAGTCGCAGTACCCGAGCAGTCGCAGTAACCCGCATTCGGCACAGCGTTCAGCAAACGGAGGACAGCGCGATGACCAGCCCGCAGGAGAAGGCAGCGGCGGCACGGAAGGCCGCGGAGGACGCCGCGCGGATCGCGGCGGAGGCGGCGGCCGCCGCGGAAGCCGCCGAGAAGGAAGCGGCGGAACAGGAAGCCGCCCAGCAGGCCGCCGCCGAAGCGGCTGCTCCCGCCGCCAAGGCCCCCGCGAAAACCGCTGCCGCGAGCGCGGATTCGGCGGACGGCGCGGCGACGGAGATCGCGGCCGGATACGCCATGGAGGGCCTCGCCCTCGAACTCGGCACGGTGATCGTGGACGGCGCGGTGCATCCCGATGCGCGCGTGCGGATTCCGATGAAGACCATGAACCGGCACGGCCTCATCGCCGGAGCCACCGGTACCGGTAAGACCAAGACGGTGCAGGGCATCGCCGAGCAGCTGTCGGCGGCCGGGGTGCCGGTCGTGGTGGCCGATATCAAGGGCGACCTGTCCGGACTCTCGCAGCCGGGGCAGTCCAATGACAAGATCCTCACGCGCGCACAGGAAACCGGTGACCCGGACTGGAAACCCACCGGATTCCCCTGCGAATTCGTCTCGCTGGGCACCGAGGGCATCGGCGTCCCGATCCGTGCCACCATCACCTCGTTCGGGCCGATCCTGCTGTCGAAGGTGCTGGGGCTCAACGAAACTCAGGAATCCACCCTGGGCCTGATCTTCCACTGGTCGGATCAGAACGGCTTCCCGCTGCTGGATCTGAAGGACCTGCGCTCGGTCATCGCCTTCCTCACCAGCCCGGAGGGCAAGGAGGATCTCAAGGGCATCGGCGGTGTCTCCGCCACGACGGCCGGTGTCATCCTGCGCGCCCTGGTGAACCTGGAGGCCGAGGGCGGCGACACCTTCTTCGGTGAGCCGGAACTGGATCCGGCCGACCTCATGCGCACCGCGGGCGGACAGGGCGTGATCACGCTGTTCGAACTGGGCGCGCAGGCTTCACGCCCGCAGATGTTCTCCACCTTCCTCATGTGGGTGCTGGCGGATCTGTTCCAGACGCTGCCCGAGATCGGCGATATGGACAAGCCGAAGCTGGTGTTCATCTTCGACGAGGCGCATCTGCTGTTCAACGGGGCGTCGAAGGCGTTCCTGCAGCAGGTGGAGCAGACGGTGAAGCTCATCCGCTCCAAGGGCGTCGGCGTGTTCTTCTGCACGCAGCTGCCCACCGACATCCCGAACGCCGTGCTCTCCCAGCTGGGCGCGCGCATCCAGCACGCACTGCGCGCCTTCACGCCGGAAGATCAAGCGGCGCTGTCGAAGACGGTGCGCACCTACCCGAAGACCAAGACCTACGATCTCGAAAAGGCGCTCACCTCACTGGGTATCGGTGAGGCCGTCGTGACGGTGCTGTCGGAGAAGGGCGCGCCCACCCCCGTGGCCTGGGCGCGCATGCAGCCGCCGCGCTCGCTCATGGACACCATCGGTGACGACGGAATCCGTTCCCGCGCACAGCAGTCCACGCTGCAGGCGAAGTACGGCCAGACCATCGACCGGGATTCGGCCTACGAGATCCTCGCCGAGAAACTGGCCGCGGCCGCGCAGGCGCAGGAGGACGCGCCCGCGCCGACCCGGTCCCGCTCGTCCAAACCGGCTCCGGAGGAGGAGTCCATGGCCGAGAAGATCGTCAACAACACGGCCTTCAAGAACTTCCTGCGCTCGGCAGCCACCGTGGCCGGGCGGGAGATCGGACGCAGCATCTTCGGCACCCGCAAGCGCTAGATCACCGGAACTCTCGTGGGCGAGGTCACCGGAACTCTCGTGGGCTCTCAGGGGTTTCACCCCTGAACCCCGAATCCGCCACCCGGCCGTGATCCACCTCCCTGCGGTGGATCCCGGCCGGGCCGGCGGCGTCAGTGCCCGATATCGCGCCGCATCAGATCCTCGATCGTCTCGCGGCGTACCAGTTCCCGCGTATGTCCTTCGCGCACAGCGACAATCGGCGGGCGGCCCACGCCGTTGAAGGTCGAGGCGAGGCTGTGGTGGTACGCGCCGGTGCACGGCATGGCCAGCACCTCGCCCGCGCGCAGGTCGACCGGCAACCGGACATCGCGGGCGAGGATGTCACCCGCCTCGCAGTAGCGTCCGGCGATGGTGGCGGTCATATGCGGCCCGGTGGGATGCCGGTTCGCCACGACCGCGTCGTAGCGCGCCCCGTACAGCGCCACGCGCGGGTTGTCGCACATGCCGCCGTCGACGGTGACATAGGTCTGCCCGTTGTCGATGTGCTTGACCGACAGCACCCGGTACAGCGTCACCCCGGCGCGCGCCACGATGGCCCGCCCCGGCTCCAGCGCGATGCGCGGACGCGGGTATCCGTGCCGGGCGCAGGCGGCGTCCAGCGAATCCTCGATGATGTCGGCGAGTTCCGGCAGATTCAGTTCCGCGTCGCCGCTGCGGTAGGCCACCGCGTGTCCGCCGCCGAGGTCGAGATCGGTGAGGGTGACCCCGTGGTCGTCGCGGATGCGCGCCATGGCCGACACCATCCGCCGTACCGCCTCGCCGTAGGGGAAGGTGTCGTGGATCATCGATCCGATATGGCAGTGCAACCCCACCAGTTCCAGATTCGGGTGCCGCACAATGCGTTCCACCGCTTCGTCGAGCATGTGGCTGCCGATGGGGAACCCGAACTTCTGATCGGCCACCCCGGTCCGCACCGCCGGATGCCCGTGCACGTCGATATCGGGCGTGACGCGCAGCAGCACCCGCTGCGGTGTGGTGGCCAGTGCGGCGACCAGTGTGATCTCGCTGAGCGAGTCGATGACGATCCGCCCCACGCCGCAGCCGATCGCGGTCTCCAGTTCCGCGAAGGGCTTCCCGTTGCCGTGCAACATGATTCGTTGCGGATCGACCCATGCCGACAGGGCCACGGCCAGCTCCCCGGCCGAGCACACGTCGATCGAGAGCCCTTCTTCGGTCACCCATTCCGCGACGCCGCGGGTGAGCAGGGCCTTGCCCGCGTAGATGGTCTCCGCGTCCGGGAAGTACTTCCGGTAGGCCCGGCACCGCGAGCGCACCTCTTCCTCGTCCAAGACGTAGGTGGGCGTCCCGTACTGATCGGCGATATCCGCCAGCGCGACCCCGCCGACGGTGATCCGCCCTTCGCTGTCGTAATGGGTTTCCCGAGGCCAGACGGCCGAATCCAAGCGGGGCGGGGTTCCCGACAGCAGCGACGGGAATATGTCAGCCAGCGTCACAGAAGCTCTCCTGATGGGCGTCCCCGCTTTCTCTTATGCGGGGCCACTCTCAGGACTACGCCGAAACCCCGCGGCCGGGGCTTCCGGCTACGGGGCTTTGACGTGGGAGCAGGCTTTCTTGACGGGTTACTGACGAGCTAACTCTCGCCCAGCTTCTTGTAGGCCGCGCCCGCCACCACGGAGGTGATGGAGCGGGGGCCGAACTGTCCCGCCAGACTCATGCCCTTGCTGATCAGGCCCGGAACCACGCGCATCTTGTTGCGGGCGAGCGCGTCGATGGTGATCTTGGCGGTGTGCGCGGCGGTGACCCAGATGAACTCCGGGATCTTGTTGCCGACCTCGTCCTGATCCGGATTGTCGGTGCGCACCGGGCCGGGGGCCAGCAGCGTGACGTGGATGCCGGTGCCCTTGAGCTCCCCGCGCAGCGACTCGGAGAAGGTATTGGTGAACGCCTTGCTCGCGGCATAGGTGGTGTTGTTCGGAATCGGCATGTTGCCGGCCGCGGATCCGGTGATGAGGATGCCGCCCGCGCGCCGCTCCAGCATGCCCGGCAGCACCGCGAGGGTGAGGTCGTGCACGGCGACGGCGTTCAATTCCATGATGTCGCGCTCGAACCCGAGGTCGAGCTTGGCGAGCGGGCCGAAGGTGGCCACACCCGCGTTGTTGGCCAGGATCGCGATCTCGCGGGTGGCCAGTTCCTTGGCGAGTGGCTGCCGCGCCTCGCGGTCGGACAGATCCACCGCCCGCACCTCGGCGGTGATCCCGTAGCGGTCGGTCAGTCGCTGCGCCAGCTGGTTCAGCAGATCCTCGCGGCGGGCGACGAGGATGAGCGAGTAGCCGCGCGAGGCGAGCTCCTCGGCCAGGGCGGTTCCGATCCCGGAGGAGGCTCCGGTGACGACGGCACGATTGTCGGCGGTGGGGAGAGGAAGACTCACGTCGGGGAGCCTACCCATTCCGGGGGGCGCGCATTCGGGGAGACCGCGTGCGGGGGTACGGGTGCCCGCGCCCGCGCGAGTCGTCAGCCCGCGTTGGGGTTGCAATGGGAGTGCATCACCCGTGCGACGCCGCGAGTTTGCGTGACAAGGCATCGAGCAATTCCCTCCCTGCCAGGAAACTTGATCCCCCCGAAACTTTCGGACCGGATCACCAACCTCGAAGTGCACGAGGGGGGATTGGGAGATACCTCACACGACAAATGAATTCGCTCCGCGAATGGAGTGTCCGTCCCCGCACGGACATTCCATTCGATCAGAACCGGGTGTCGATCAGTCGGTGCACTGCGAGGCGACGATGCCCTTGAAGCTCTTCTGCGCGCTGCCCACGCTCACCAGGAAGGGGTTCGGGTCCGGGCCGGAGGCGGCGAGCGCGTTGCGCTCGGCCTCGGCGAGATTGCGGCCGGTGCCCCAGAACAGGCGGCCGTCGCGATCGGCCACCGCGCCGCAGCCGTTCATGAAGCGAACCTGCACAACGCAATTGCGGTAGCCGCACTCGTCCAGCGCGTCCGCGTCGGCACGGCCCTGGTCCTCGTAGTTCCAGGTGACGCCGATGGCCCAGCTGTCGCCGCGATCGGCGACCGCGATCGCGCCGTAGTAGTCCCAGGCCGCGTTCGCGGTTCCGGCGCCGCCGGAGATCAGAGCGGTGGCGGTGGCGGCCAGCACGCCGAAGGCGGCCTTGCGAGACAATGACATAGAGAATTCCTCCCCCAGTTCGAACGACAAATGCGCAGCGATCATCGCAGAAGGGTCCGACAAAAACCAGCGGGCAAAGCGAGGGGGTGGATGCGCCGAATTCCGCTCGGGAAAGACGGAATTCAGCGGCCCGGCTCGGGCTCCATGAATGCGATGCCCCAATTCAGGTGGCCGCGCCACACACCGGCGATCCGGCCACCCTGCACGGCGGGTTTGGGATCGCCGATGGGGCCGCCCGCGGCGCGGATGGTGTCGACCGCGGCATCGAGATCGGCGGTCATGAAGGCGACGCCCACGAGCGCGGGGTCCGCCAATCCGGCGCCGACGGTTTCGATGAAGGGTTCACCGACCCGGTGGAAGGCCATCTCCGGCCCCTCCGGGCCGCGCGGGAAGAACCGGCGGCGCGGCGGAATACCCAGGACCGCACCGAGATTGGTGACAGCCTCATCGAGGTCGGGCACCCAGTACACGACGTGGTCGATGAAGGTGACGCCATTGGCGTGCGCACCCGCACCGGACTCGGCCGTGCCCCCAAGGGATCCGGTCCCAGCCGCGCCCGCTCCGGCCCCCGCCGCGCCCACTCCGGGCGTGTTCGGATCAGGCAGTGCCGCGACGCCCAGTACAGCCGGGTCGGCCCGCACCTCGTCGAAACCCCAGGCGGGTTCGCCGATGGTGCAGGCGACCTGGCCGATCCGGAAGCCACCGTCACCGACGGTGAAACCCAGTGCGGCCCAGGCCCGCTCGTCTCCGGGCAGGCCGAGGCGGGTGAGCAGTGGCATCAGAGTTCGGCCGCCAGCCGGGTGCCCTGATTGATGGCGCGCTTGGCATCCAGCTCGGAGGCGAGATCCGCGCCGCCGATGAGATGCACCTTCACGCCCGCGGTCTGCAGCGGCTCGTGCAGATCGCGCACGGATTCCTGTCCGGCGCACAGGATCACGTTGTCGCATTCGATGACGCGCGGCCGCTGCCGCTTCTCGCCGAAGCTGATGTGCAGGCCCTTGTCGTCGATGCGCTCGTAGTTGACGCCGCCGATCTGCTCGACGCCCTTGGCCTTGACGGCGGCCCGGTGCACCCAGCCCGACGTCTTGCCCAGATCCTTGCCGAACGAGGACGACTTGCGCTGCAGCAGGACGACCGCGCGGGCGGCGGGGGAGGGCTTGGGGGTGGTGACGAAGCCGCGCACCTCGGGATCGTCGGTGACGCCCCACTCCTCCTTCCACTCGTCGAGCTTCAGGCTGGGATGTCCTTCGACAGTGAGGAATTCGCTCACATCGAAGCCGATGCCGCCCGCGCCGATGACCGCCACCTTCTTGCCGACCGGCTTGCCCTCGCGCACGAGTTCGGCGTAGGTGAGCACCTTCGGATGATCGATGCCCGGGATGTTCGGGATGCGCGGCTTCACGCCGGTCGCCAGGATCACCTCGTCGTAGCGCCCGTCGATGAGCTGCTGCGCGGTGGCCTTGGTATTGAGATGCACACGGACGCCGGTGATTTCGAGCTGCCGCGTGTAGTAGCGGATGGTCTCGTTGAACTCTTCCTTGCCGGGGATGCGGCGGGCGATGTCGAACTGGCCGCCGATCTTGTCGTCGGCCTCGAACAGATCGACCACATGCCCGCGCTGCGCCAGGCTGACCGCCGCCGACAGCCCGGCCGGGCCCGCGCCGACGACCGCGAACTTGCGGGTGCGGCGGGTGGGCAGCAGTTTCAGCTCGGTCTCGTGTCCCGCACGGGGATTCAGCAGGCAGGACACCGTCTTGTACTGGAAGGCGTGGTCCAGGCAGGCCTGGTTGCAGGCGATGCAGGTGTTGATCTCGTCGGCGCGGGCCTCCTGCGCCTTGCGCGCCCACTCCGGGTCGGCGAGCAGCGGGCGGGCCAGCGACACCAGGTGCGAGTCACCGCGGGTGAGGATCTCCTCGGCGGTCTCCGGCATATTGATGCGGTTCGACGCGCACACCGGAATGCTCACCACGTCTTTGACTTTCGCGGTCCACTCCACGAACGCCGCGCGCGGCACCGAGGTCACGATGGTGGGTACCCGCGCCTCGTGCCAGCCGATATCGGTGTTGATGATGGTCGCGCCCGCGGCCTCGACATCCTTGGCGACCTCGACGATTTCGGCCCAGGTCTGGCCGTCCTCCACGAAATCGGCCATGGAGAGCCGGAATACGATGATGAAGTCCGGGCCGACCGCCTTGCGCACCCGGCGCACGATCTCTCCGGCGATGCGGCGGCGGTTCTCCGAGCTGCCGCCCCACTTGTCCTTGCGCTTGTTGACCCGCGGCGTCAGGAACTGGTTGATGAAATAGCCTTCACCACCCATGATCTCGACGCCGTCGTACCCGGCGAACTTGGCCAGCGCGGCGCAGCGGGCGTAGTCGTCGATGGTCTGCTCGACGCCCTTGGACGACAGCGCGCGCGGCTTGAACGGGTTGATCGGGGCCTTGATGGCCGAGGCCGAAACACTGTTGGGCATATAGGAATAGCGGCCGCCGTGCAGGATCTGCAGGGCGATCTTGCCGCCCTCGGCGTGCACCGCCTTGGTGATCACCCGGTGCCGGTACGCCTCGGTCTTGTTGGTCAGTTTGCCGCCGAAGGGTGTGAGCCAGCCGGTGCGGTTGGGCGAGTAGCCGCCCGTGATGATCAGGCCGACACCGCCTTTCGCGCGCTCGGCGAAGTAGGCGGCGAGCTTGTTGGTGTTCCAGGCCCGATCCTCCAGACCGGTGTGCATGGAACCCATGACCACGCGATTGCGCAGCGTGGTGAATCCCAGGTCCAGGGGTTCGAAGAGGTGCGGGTATGCGCTCATCCCTGAGTGCCTTTCGGTTCGGACGCGCGCGACCGGGCTGAGTCGCGCTGCAGGGCGTCGAGTACTTCGTCGCACCAGTCGACGAATCCCTCCTCCACGCGGATGCCTCCGCGCAGCACGAGGTACTGGTGCAGCTTCCATCCCGTGTACTGCTCCGGATTGGAAAAGTCTTTCTTCTCGAAGGTCCGGTACAGATCCAGTCGATGCGCATGCTGATCCCGATGCCGCCGCACCTCGGCGGCCAGCTTGGGCACGTCGGCCAGCGAGGCGGCGCGCAACTTGACTCCGAGTTCATTGCGCATCGGCGCGATCTCGATCGGTTCCTCGATCCACCGCACGAGCTCGTCTCGCCCGGCGTCGCTGACCGTGTACACCTTCTTGTCCGGCCGGCCCTCCTGCGCGACGGCCTCCGCCGTCACCCACCCCTGCTCCTCCATCCGCTTGAGTACGCGATAGATCTGCTGATGGGTGGCGTTCCAGAAGAACCCGATCGACTTGTCGAACCGCTGCGCCAGGTCGTACCCCGAACTGGCACGTTCGGTCAGCGATACCAGCAGCGCATGTTCGAGGGCCATGCGCCCAGGGTAAATGAGACGCCACGTACTATGCAACTTAGTGCATAGAGCCGCTCATCGGGCGGCGCGTCCGGCCAGCACCGCCGCGATCAGCAACGTCACCCCCTCGGCGACAGCGGTGACGCCGAGCGCGCCCGCCCCCGAATCCAGGCTCAGGAACAGTGTGCCGAAGGTCGCGATCCCGACGACGATCCCCAGCTGCGTGCTCGTGGTGATGATGCCGCTGGCATCCGCGGCCACGGTCACCGGAACCCTGGCCAGCGTGCGCGTCATGAGCGGGCTGAACGACAGCCCGAACCCGGCACCCATGATGGTGAAGACGACCATTTCCAGCGGTCCCATGCCGCGGCCGTCGAGGAGCAGCAGCCCCAGCGTCACCATGGTCGCCGAGGCGAGGATCAATCCCGTGGGAATCATGGCGGCGTGGAAGCGGGCCGGAACGCGCTCCCAGTTCAGGCTCGCCACGGCGAAGGCCAGCCCGTTGGGCAGGAACAGCAGCCCGGCGTGCAGCGCGCTGTAACCGAGGGTGCTCTGCAGGTGTATGGCCGTCACGAACAGCCACCCGCCGAAGGTGCACATGACCACATTGAGCGTGGCGGCGGTGAGCACCAGCCCCGGCGCGCGCAACACCCGGTCGGCGAACAGCGGTTCGCCACCGCGCCGGTGCACCCACCGCTCCACCGCTGCGAATCCCGCGAAACCGATTGCGGCACCGGTCAGGGCGATCCAGGTCCACACCGGCCACTCCATCTCGTGCCCCAGCACCAGCGGCACCACCAGCAGCAGGACGGCGAGGGTGAGTGCGGCCAGCCCGGCAAGATCGAGCGCGCGATCCACGCGAGTGACCGGTGCGGGCAGCACGCCGGGCGCGACCGCCAGCAGCGCCAGCCCGATCGGCACGTTCACCAGAAACACTCCCCGCCAACCACTCCCGCCCAGGTCGAGATCCACGATGATCCCGCCCACGATCTGCCCGATCACCATGGCCCCGGAGATCACCACCGCGAACGCCGAAAGCGCCCGCGCCCGTGTGGTTCCGGTGAAGGTCCGCTGAATGAGCGACAACACCTGCGGCACCATGGCCGCCGCCCCCACCCCCTGCAGGAACCGGAACACGATGAGCGCCACCGCATTCCACGCGAGCCCACAGGCCAGCGAAGCGGCGGTGAACACGGCCAGCCCGGTCAGGAACATGGCCCGCTGCCCGAACCTGTCACCCAGCCGCGCCCCGGTGACCAGCAACACCGCATAGGCGATCACATACCCCGACACGATCAGCTGCAGCGCCGACCCCGTCGCGTCCAGCGACGCCCGGATGGCGGGAATGGCGACGTTCACGATGGACGCGTCCAGCACCGCCATGAACTGCCCGAGCAAAACCACGGCGAGAACGGCGACCGCCGGCGCGCCGCGCCCTATGAGCTTCGCCTGCCGAGAGCAGGCAAAGCGGCTTCACCTGCTGGAAGCACCGCCACCGATGAGATTCGGGTCGACCTGTAAGCCATGAATCGAGCCTGCGCCAAGCCACCTACCGGGGGCGGGGTTTTGCCCATTCAGTCCGCGGTACCAGCAGCGCGGCAGTAGTGATTCCGGCCTTGAACTGCGGTAGTCCAAAGTTCCCTACCGGTCGTGGCCGGCGATCCGATGGCCTGAGCGTTTCGACTGTGCAGACCAGCGGGTTTCGCATACTCTGCGCTGCATGACCGAGGTTCCGGGGCAGGCGACGATCGGGCAGGCCGCTGGTCGTCGGCAGGTGGTGGCGTGGGGGCTGTGGGATTGGGGGTCGGCGGCGTTCAATGCCGTGATTCTCACGTTCGTGTTCTCGGTGTATCTGACGGACAAGGTGGGGGAGGGGTTGCCGGGCGGGATCTCGGCTAGTGCCTGGCTGGGGTGGGCGTTGGGGATCGCGGGGCTGGTGGTGGCGTTGACCGCGCCGGTGAGCGGGCAGTGGTTCGATGCGACGGCGAAACGCAAACTGTCGCTGGGGATTTTGACCGGGGCGACGGTGCTGGCGATGGCGGGCATGTTCTTCGTGCGCGACGACTATCACTATCTGTGGCTGGGGTTGGTGCTGCTGGCGGTGGGGGCGACGCTGTTCGAGCTGGCGAATGTGCCCTACAACGCCATGCTGCGGCAGGTGTCGACGCTGGGGACGGTCGGGCGGGTTTCCGGGTTCGGTTGGGCCATGGGGTATTTCGGCGGAATCTTCCTGCTGCTGATCTGCTACTTCGGCTTCATCAGCGGAGACGGGGACTATCGCGGGCTGTTGGGGGTGCCCACCGATGAGGGAGTGAACATCCGGCTGGTGGCGGTGCTGGCGGCGGTGTGGTTCGCGGCGTTCGCGCTGCCGGTGCTGTTCCTCGTACCCGAGGTGCCGCGCACGTCCGCCGATCCCGGTGCGGCGGTGGGGGTTCGGGATCGCCAGGGTGGTGCGCTCACCGGATGGGCGCGGGCGCTGGCTGATTCGTATCGGGTGCTGTGGCGGGATCTGCGCGAGTTGTGGCGGGTCGACCGGCGTACCGTCGGATTTCTGGTGGCCAGTGCGGTTTTCCGGGACGGTCTGGCGGGCGTGTTCACCTTCGGGGCCGTGCTGGCGGTGGGGGTGTACGGGATCGCGGACTCCGATGTGCTGCTGTTCGGCGTGGCCGCGAATGTCGTCGCCGCGCTGGGCGCGGTGATCGCGGGCCGGTTCGACGACCGAATCGGCCCGAAACCGGTGATCGTGTTCTCGCTGGTCGCCATGATCTGCTGCGGTATCGCGCTGCTGCTGGTCTCCGGCCCGCTCATGTTCTGGATCTTCGGCCTGGCCCTGACCGTATTCGTCGGCCCCGCACAGGCTTCCGCGCGCTCGTTCCTCGCCCGGCTCGCACCCCCCGGCCGCGAGGGCCAGATGTTCGGGCTCTACACCACCACCGGACGCGCCGTATCCTTCTTGGCCCCCAGCCTGTTCGGGTTCTTCGCCTGGGCGTTCGACGCCGACCGGGCGGGCATCCTCGGCATCCTGCTGGTACTGGCTCTCGGCTTGGCCGCACTGATCCCGGTGCGCAGCCCCGAGTTGCGGGCGCGCTGAAAGCCCTTGTGGCTCAGTACTCGAACGCGCCGGCCGGATCGGCTGATGCCGTTCCGGATGGTGGAGTACATGGTCGCGATCTGGAACCGCTCCCTGGAACGGCATCCGCACGCCAAAGTGCTGCCCGCGATCATTCCGCTGGTCGTGCACGCGAGCCCGAAAGGCCGTCGGTGGACGTACTCGACCGAGCTGGCGGATCTGATCGACCTCGACCGTGCCGCCAAGTCGGCGCTGGGTCGAACAGCTCCTCGCCAGGGCCGCTGACCTGCGCGCGATGATCGGCACCTCAGATTTCCAGTGCCTGGTGACGTACATTCTTGTTGTCGGAAATACCAGCGTGGCCGATCTGGGACCGGTCCTCGAACAACTCGGTCCCCGAGCCAAGGAGGTCATCGTGACAACCGCGGACAAACTTCGCGCCGAGGGACGTGCTGAGACTCTCCTCGAGTTGCTCTCTTTGAAGTTCGGGACGTTGAGCGCCGACATCGTTGATTTTGTGCGCTCCGCGGACTCGGCGCG
Organism: Nocardia acididurans; assembly: GCF_016741815.1. GTDB lineage: Bacteria > Actinomycetota > Actinomycetes > Mycobacteriales > Mycobacteriaceae > Nocardia > Nocardia acididurans. The sequence goes on along the minus strand of NZ_JAERRJ010000012.1, from coordinate 321,098 downwards.
ACTTCGGTTGTGGACAGCTAGAACGCTCAGCGCTGACTGCCTCGATGACGTATTCGCGTCGTAGTCAAGGAAAGCCATGATGACGACAGCCGATAGGCTGCGAGCTGAAGGCCGTATCGAAGGCCGTATCGAGATTCTTCTTCTACAGCTTCCGTTGAAGTTCGGTCCGGCCGACGGCCGCCGACGCGGGCGCGCCGGATAGCGCGGAGCGCGGTTAGGGGCGCCAGCTCTCCATGCCCAGGGCTACCAGCCGGACCTGGAGTACGGCGCGGTCGATGATGCGGGGGCGGTCGCGGGGGAGGGCTTCGACGTAGTCGGCGATGCGGTCGGCGACGGTGGAGACGATGAGGTCGGCGGCCAGTTCGAGGTCGTCGGGGGACCAAGAGTCGAGGGCTCGGATTCGGGACAGGTCGACCACGAGTTCCCGGACTATGAGCTGCATTTCGACGGAGATCGCGCCGCGCAGGGGTGCGGAGCCGCCGTGGCGTTCGCGGATGAGGAAGCCCCACAGGTCGCGGCGCTCGTCCACCTGATCGAAGACGAAGCGGACGGTTGCGGCGAGGCGGGCGTCGGGGGTGCGGCGCAATTCCCTTAGAGCGACGCGTAATTGGCGTACGCCCTCTTCCACCAGGGTGGTGCCGAGTTCGTCGAGCGAGGTGAAGTGCCGGTAGAAGGCGGTGGGGACGATGCCCGCGGAGCGGGCGATCTCGCGCAGCGAGAGGGCGGCGAAGCCGCGGTCGGCGGCCAGGGTGAGGGTGCCTTCGAGCAGGGCGGCGCGGGTGCGCTCCTTGCGTTCAACTCGGGTTGCTGCCTGCTCGCTCATCTCGATGAGCATACATCCGTTCACATTCCGGCCCTTCGTGAGATGTCGTGTGGGTCACACGACCTGCTGGTTGAACTGGAGGGGTTACTCCCGGCAGACTATCTCAGTGTACAGATGTGCACCGAAATGAGATTTCGCACAGTGGCGGAATCGGAACGGAGCACCGCAGAGAGGGCGTCGCCGACAGCCCGGCGACGTGACAGGAGGCCCCCATGGCTGGACTCGCAGATCTGGTGTCCAAGACCCTGACCACCCCGCATCCGCTCGACCGCTACCTGGAGCTGATCAGCCCCACCCTGACCGTGCGCGCGCTGCGCGCCGAGATCACGCACGTGCGCCGCAGCGCCGTCGGCTCGGTGACACTGACGCTGCGCCCGAACCGCAAGGGCGCGGCCGAGCACCTGGCCGGCCAATACGTGCAGATCGGCGTGGTCATCGACGGCGTGCGCCACACCCGCTGCTATTCACCGGTGCACGCGCAGGGCCGCCGGGATCGCCACATCGAACTCACGATCAAGGCGCATCCCGGCGGTCTGGTATCCCAGTACCTCAACGAGGAGGCGGTGCCGGGCATGGTGGTGGACCTGACTCCTGCCGCCGGGGTCTTCCACCTGCCCGAGCATCGGCCCGACCGCATCGTGCTGATCAGCGGCGGCTCCGGCATCACGCCGGTGCTGTCCATGCTGCGCACGCTCGCCAACGAGGGCTACCGGGGGCAGGTGCTGTTCCTGCATTACAACCGTTCTCCGGAATGGGTGCCGCATCGCACCGAACTGGAGGCGATCGCCATGCAGCACAGCAACTTCCGGGTGGAGTTCCGCTACCCGGAGCTGCAGCGCGATCCGAACTTCGGGTACGACGAGCTGGAGAGCCTCGCGCCCTGGTTCGCGCAGGCGCAGACCTTCCTGTGCGGTCCGGGCGGGCTGATGAAGGCCGTCCGCACCGTCTACGAGGCCGAGAACCTGTCCGACCGGCTGCACATGGAGGAGTTCACCCTCGCCGTCGCGCCCGTCGACCCGGCGAGCGCCGAAGGCGAGATCACCTTCTCCGACAGTGCCGTCACCACCGACAACACCGGCGCGACCCTGCTCGAGCAGGCCGAATCCGCCGGTCTCACACCCGAATACGGCTGCCGCATGGGGATCTGCTTCTCCTGCACGGCCGTCAAGCGCAGCGGCTGCACCCGCAACCTGCGCACCGGCGAGCTGGACAGCGATCCGGATCAGCCCATCCAGCTCTGCATCAACGCGGCCGTCGGCGACGTCGACATCGCGATCTGAACCACTCGCCAAGCTGAACTCAGGAGGGAATCATCATGGCGATTCTGACCGAAACCACCGAGGGCCCCTTGGTCCTGTCCGTCGAGCAGGTCGAGGAGATCGGCCGCGAACTCGACGCCCTGCGCGCCCGCATCACCGCCGACCTCGGCGACCGCGACCGCGAATACATCTACTCGGTGATCAAGGCGCAGCGCGGCTTCGAGATCGCGGGCCGCGGCCTGCTGTATCTCGGCTTCCTGCCGCCGTTCTGGCTGGCCGGCGTGGCCGCGCTGAGCGTCTCCAAGATCCTCGACAATATGGAGATCGGCCACAATGTCATGCACGGCCAGTGGGACTGGATGCGGGAGCCGGGCCTGAACTCGCGGGCGTTCGAGTGGGACAACGTCTGCCCGGGTGATCAGTGGAAGCACTCGCACAACTACATGCACCACACCTACACCAACATCCACGACATGGACCGCGACATCGGTTACGGCGTGCTGCGCATCGACGAGGGCCAGAAGTGGAATCCGTACTACCTGGGCAACCCGGTGTACGCGACCCTGCTGATGCTGCTGTTCGAGTGGGGCGTGATGCTGCACGACCTCGAGGTCGACAACATCATCCAGGGCAAGCGCAAGTGGTCCGAGGTGAAAGCGCTGCTCAAGGGGCAGATCCGCAAGTCGGGCCGGCAGGTGCTCAAGGATTACGTGGTGTTCCCGGCGCTGACGGGCCCGCTGTTCCTGTCCACCCTGGCCGCCAACTTCACCGCCAACGTGGTGCGGAACATCTGGGCGTACTCGATCATCTTCTGTGGTCACTTCCCGACCGGCGTACAGACGTTCACCAAGGATGAGACGGCCGAGGAGACCCAGGGCGAGTGGTACGTCCGCCAGATGCTGGGGTCGGCGAACATCACCGGCGGCAAGCTCTTCCACGTCATGTCCGGCAACCTGTCGCATCAGATCGAGCACCACCTGTTCCCGGATCTGCCGGCGAACCGGTACCCGGAAATCGCGCCCGAGGTGAAGGCGCTGTGTGAAAAGCACGGACTGCCGTACAACACGGGACGTTTCTCCAAGCAGATCGCCTCGGTGTGGGCAAAGCTGTTCAAACTGGCCCTGCCCCCGTTCCTCGTGAAGAATGGCCCCCAGGCCGGTGTTATCGTGATGCGCCGGGGGCAGCCGAGTGAAGTGGGCGTGTGAATGATCGGGAAATTCGAAAGCAACAAGGATCTGATTCAGGAATTGACGTCGTCGGGCGCCCGGCACGTCGGAAATATCGCGACCATCATCACCGGCACGGTGGCCGAGGTGACCCGTGAGATCGGCGACTGGATCACCGACGCCATCGAAATGCGTGAGGCCGCCGCGGCCGCCGCCAAGGACGCCGCCGCCCAGCGCGCCGACGACCCGGCCGGTGACTTCGCTGACGACGACTTCGACGAGGCTCCGGAACCCGTTGCCCCGCAACCGGATCCGGCCCCGAAGGCGACGACAGATGGCGACGTCATCGACGCCGAGGTCGTCTACCCTCGCGAGTCCTGAGCTACCAGGTGGGCAGTCGCCGTCGGTGCTGCGCCACCTCGGTGATCAGATCCCGATAGCCGTCAGCGAGTTCGGCGAGGCGATACCACTGCAGGTGCGCCTCGCTGTCCACGATGTGCCGCTGCGCCGCGGAGACTCCGCGCCGCCAGGCCCGCCCGTCGGTGCTTTTCGAAGCAGTCCGCGCGGGAGGTGTGGGACCACCCAGTGCCTCCTGCGCGGCAACCCATTTCGCCGCCATCCGGTCGATGACCGCCCCGAGTGTCTCGGTGTGCAGGGATGCCCCATTGCGGTGATGCGGAATGTTCCCCGCCACCCAATCGTCAATGCGCGCAATAAGTTCCGTTCGTCGCTCGTCGATGGCCTCCACGGTGTGCCCGCACTCCACCACCGCCTGCGGGGTGGCGTCGGCGGCGTGCGCCGCGGCCAGTGCGTTGCGCCGGCGCTCGTGGCAGCCGGCCAGTTCGTGTGCGGAGTCGAGGACGTCGCGATCGCGACGTTCGATGGTGACGGGATCCCGGAAGGCGCGCAGCAACGTTGACGGCGATGGGAGTTCGGCCCCGAATCCCGCTCCGGTGTAGTCGGTTGCCATATTCCCACCCTTGTGCGGTCCACAGTTTTGGATGCGCCAGGGCCGAGGGGGTTTCGGGGAGGGGCTCCCCTCGGCCTCGGCGCAGTCCCGCCTGTCGGAACGACACAGCCCACCACGAACGGCACGGTGAAAAACCGGGAAATTTTCGCGACGATGCGATGGGAGACTGTCCGAAATACGGGACATATTCAGGAAAGCGCGATAGTCGAACGGGCGCAACCATCCGGCGCGTGATCGGGGAAGCTGCCGGAAAATCGTTATACACCATTACAGTACGGTCACGTGGGGGGTGCGGTTCGAGGCGGATCGACACCTGTGAGGGGCTGTCGCAGACGGGTACGCCGCCCGGCTGTGCCGGATCGGTCATGAATCCGATTACTGAGGCTTATGAATAGCAATCGGTCCGGCGCGCCGGGGCCGACACGCGCTGCGGTCCGTTAGCCTCGGTATTCGTGCCCGCATACGCATCCTCGCCGGAGTTGCGCTTCGGTTTCATGTTCGCTCTGGAAGACCCGGAGCGAATCGCGGAAGTCGTGCGAAACCTGATTGTTCGCCGGAGCGTGTCGGTGTTCAGGTTGGCGCACCTCTCGACCGACAGCGGTCCGCCCGAACGGTATGTCGTCAACTGGGCCGCGGTGCCCCAGATTTCCATCACGACCGAGGCTCCGAGCCCCGACGAATTACGTTCCAGCGGAACGATGCTGGTCAACGCCTTTCTCGGCGAGGACGGCGAAGTGAGCCTGTATTCGGCCGAAGGACACGCGCCCCGCTAGGTCATAGCAAGACCGAATGGTGGTGTGCGGGACCACATCGTGTCTAAGCAACCTCTCAGCTACTGGCAAGGGCTTCTTCAGGCAGCCCCTGCAGTGTGGGTCTCGTCGCCGATCGGAGATCCCGGCCACGGCGGCTCCCAACAGAGAGGTTGAAAAATGATCCCGCTTATTTTCGGTTCTGCGCAGGTTGCCTTCGATACCGGTAGTGCGGCCCTCGGCGGTGTGGTGAACACCGGCAGCGCGGCGCTGGGTGGTCTTCTCAACACCCTGTGGACCGGCTCGTTCGGCTAAATCTCCCTCATACGAAGGGTTTTCGGGCAACACCCCGGGTGCGGCGCACCCGGGGTGTTCTGGTCTCGATTCAGCCCACCAGCGCGGGGGAGCGGCGGGCGATCAGAATCTGTTCCAAGAGCGCGACGAGTACGAGCTTGACCGATTCCCGGTCGCGCGCATCGCAATCCATGAGATGGATGCCGGGGCCGATATCCAGGGCTTCGCGGACCTCCTCGAGGTCGAAGCCGGGCGCGGTGTCGAATCGGTTGACCGCCACCACGAATGGCGTGCGCCGCTGTTCGAAGTAGTCGAGTACGGGATAGCAGTCCTCGACGCGGCTGGTGTCGACCATGATCACGCCGCCGAGCGCGCCGTCGAGCAGGTCCTCCCACAGGAATTCGAAGCGTTCCTGGCCGGGCGTGCCGAACAGGTAGAGCACCAGGCTCGCGTCGAGGGTGATGCGGCCGAAGTCGAGGGCCACGGTGGTGGTGGTCTTTCCACTGGCCAGCCCCGGATTGTCGACGCCGACCGAGATCTCGGTCATGGCGGCCTCGGTGGCGAGCGGTTCGATTTCGGAGATGGCGCCGATGAAGGTGGTCTTGCCGACGCCGAATCCGCCGCTGACCACCACTTTGACCGAGGAGGCGAGGGGGGCGGCGGGGGCGGGGTTCTCAGAGTGCCCGAACAAGGTCCCGGATCCTTTCGAGTGCGGCGGTCGACAGTTCGTCGGCCCGGCTGACCGAGGCATGGCTCGCGGTCACCAGATCGCTCACCAGCACCCGCGCCACGCCGACCGGAATGCGCAGGGCCGCACCGATTTCAGCGATGGAATGCGGTTGCTGACACAGTCGTACCACGCGTTCCAGTTCGAAACGAAGTGGCGCAGAGAGGGCGGCGGGGGTGGCGCGGACCAGAGTTTCGATGCGCAGCCCGTCGATGAGCGGCGTGGTGCGGCCCGCGGTCACCATGAAGGGGCGGACCACCTGCTCATCGAATTCCGCTGGGCCGAACTGGGATTCGGCGGCCTGGCGAGCCGGTGCGAGGTAGGGCCGATGTCGATCCGGAGATTGCGGTGCGGGTCCCCAGTTCTCGGTCCGCGGTGGAGCGATCATGCGGGGATCCGGTAGACGTGGCGAATCACTCATCGGCTCAAGGACTCTCGCAATTCGGAGATCAGCGCCGGGGTGAGCAGCGCGCCGGCGCGCTCGGCGAGCACGGCCATCTGGTATCCGACCAGGCCGACATCGGCGTGACTGTCGGCGATGACGCCGATACAGCTGCCGTTGGTCATGGACGAGACGAGCAGGAATCCGCGCCCCATCTCGATCATGATGAGCTTGAGGCCGTCGAAAGCGTAACTGCGCGAAGCGCTCCGGCCCAGGCTGGTCAGCCCGGACACGATGGCGGCGAGCCGATCGGCGGCGGTGCGGTCCAGGCCCTCGGACATGGCCATGAGCAGCCCGTCGGAGGAGACGGCCACGGCATCGCGCACGCCGTCGGTGCTGCGGACGAAGTCGGCCACCAGCCAGTTGAAGGTGTGCGGGTCGGTATCGGTGTAGTGGGTGGTCACCAGTGGTTCTCCTATGCCTTCGATCCGGGCTTGGTGGGCTCGCCGTTCTCACCGCGCTGATGTCCGGCCCGGAATCCGGCCAGCATGCTGCGCACTTCCTCCGGAGACCGATCGGCGAGTGGCGCTACCGGCCGGTTGACCGCCGCGGCGGGCTGGGCGCCGCCCGGACCGGCGCCCGCAGTGCCGCCAGTCTTGCGGGTCCGCTTGACGAGACCGTTTCGTGTGCGTTGCACGCCTGGGACGCCTCCCGAAACAGCGCTGTTCGCACCGCTGTGAGATGCGTTCGCGCCCACCGGAAGCGGTGCGCCGCCGGCGGGGCGGGGCGTATCGCCGAGCGGCACGAGCTTCACGGCGGGGCCGTCGGGTGCGGCCGGGACGGCCCGGTGGTTCCCGTTCACGGTGGCGGGGCTCGCCGCGGGCGGTTCGCTGTACAGGCCGTCGACCAGGCCGCTGCCCACGGACGCGCCCGCGCCGGGGCCGAAAAGCCATGAGCTGGTGTCATTGCCGTGACCGGGACGGTTTGCGGCGACCGCCGGGCCGGGCGGCGGAGCGGCGTGGGCGGGGCGGTGCCGCCCGGCCGGGGGTTCCTCGGCCGTGACCGGTACCGGGTCCGGAACAGGTTTCGCCGCAGCGTGTTTCGACTCGGTGGCGGTGGACGCGGGTGGCTGCTGCTGGTCGCCGAGCAGCGTCGCGGGCAGCAGCAGGCGGGCTACGACGCCGCTGGTGGGGGAGACCGTCAGTTCCACTTCGATTTTCAGCCGCTGGGCGAGCCGGCCGACCACGTAGTGGCCGAGGAATCGGGTGGGTGCGACCAGGAAGTCGGCTTCACCGCGCAGCCGGGCGTTGGCGACGGCGAGCTGGTCGGGCGGCATGCCGACACCGTGGTCGACGACGGCGAGCATGTAGCGCGAGCCGAGCCGGCGGCCGTAGATCTCGACTTCCAGATCCGGTGGGGAGAACGACAATCCGTTCTCGATGAGTTCGGCGAGCATATGCGCGATCTCGCTGACGTGTGCTCCGGCGATGGCGACCTCGTCGACCCGTCGCATGACCACGCGCCGGTAGTCGTCGACCTCGGACAGGCCCGCGCGGATCACGTCGTTCAACGGGATCGGCGTGGACCACCGCCGCGGGCTGGATTCCCCGACGAGCACCAGCAGGCTTTCGGCATTGCGGCGCATGCGCGTGGCCAGGTGGTCGAGTTCGAACAGGTTGGACAGCGCGTTCGGGTCGAGCTCCTCGCGCTCGAAATCGCTGATGAGCCCGAGCTGGCGGCGCACCAGGTTCTGATTGCGCCGCGCCAGGTTGGCCATGGACTCGCTGGTGTTGCGCCGCAGCCGCGCCTGCGCGGAGGCGAGTTCGAAGGCGGTGGTCTGCACCCGGTCCAGCGCGTGCGCCACGGAGATGATCTCCTCGCCCGCGGTCTCGTCGGCGCGGACCGGTTCCGGCGGTTCGGGATCGCTGGTGGAGCTGTCGTTCCAGGTGGCGATGAGCCGTGGCAGCCGGTGCGAGGCGACCTCGTCGGCCTCTTCGGCGAGCCGGGCCAGCGGTCGCACGATGGCGCGCGCCGCCGACCGCAGCAGCGCCACCATCGCGCCCACCGCGAGCAGTGCCGCCAGCACGTAGCGGCCCAGGCTGAGGGCCGCGTCGGAGCGCAGTTCCCCGGCGCGGTCGCGGATCTGGTCGCCGATGGCGCGCTGGACGCCGCGTTCGGAGTCGATGACGGAGGTCATCTGCCGCCACCATTCGGCCGCGTTCACCGGTTCCAGCAGCGGTCCCTGCACCGACCCGATGGCCACGGCCTCGGCCTCGGCCGCGCGCAGCGAGTCGTCCGTGCGCATGACGGCGTACAGCTGGGACCGCTGCCCCGAGGTGGCATCGCGTTCGAAGGCGGTGATGGCGGCTTGTTTGGCGGCCCGGATATCGAGGAACTGCACATATTCTCCGCTGCCGAATCCGCCCGCGGCGAAGACGCCGTTGAGGAATCCGCGTTCCTGTGCGGTGTACTCCTTGACATCGCCGAGTGCGTGCAGCGCCTGCAGTCCGCGCCACAGCACGGTGTCCTGTGCGCTGTCCAGACCGGGGCGTGCCTGGTTCAGCGCGCCGATGGCGTTGGAATAGAACTGGAACGAGGTGCCGCGGTCCACGTGCCGGTTGTCGACGTCGCTGCGATTGGCGGTGACGCCGGAGAACTGGCCCAGTGCGCCGCGCACCTGTTCGGCTCCGGGCGGATTGCCGGAGAGCGTGCTGTTGAGCGCCTGCAGCGCGAAGTCGGTGGCGAGGCGCTGATCGGCGACGGCTTGGCGCAGCGCGCTGTCCCCGCCGAGCAGGCCGTTGGTGAGTCCGCGCTCGCGCTGCATTTCGTGCACGAGATCCTGTGCGGCCAAGGCGAGTTCGACGGCGTGCGCGGTGGATCCGGTTTCTCGGTACCGCTGCGATTCCTGAAAGACGATGATCGCGAGTAGTCCCAGTACCAATGCCACCGAGACGATCAGAATTCGCCGCAGTCGCGCGCGAATAGTGCGCGGCCGGATGAATCCCACTGCGGGGGTGAGCTTCTTGTTACCGCGTGGCAACAAATACGCCGGACGCAAATCCACCACTCACTCCCGAGAAATGCCGTCGCACCCGGTCCCCGCCGGGCACGAAAATTACTGTCAGCAAACGTTGCACAGGTTGGGGTGGTCCGCAATTCGAAGCCGAATGTTGTGGTCCGTGGAACTCCTTGCCGCATGCGCTATTACAAATGTGCTCACGCCGGGTGAGTTCTGGATGTGATCATCGGGACATATTGGAAACAATGCGATGAACAAACGGCGCGGACCGCCAATTCGCCGCCGGGTCAGCGCAGTGGATTGGCGGCGGTCTCGTAGATGCGTCGCACCACGTCTTCGATATCGGGTTCCTCGATGGACAGGTCCCGCACCTCCGCGCGCGCCGACACGGCGGCGAGAAGCTGTGCGGCCGTGGTGATCTCGGTATCGAAGGCGAGGCGCTGCCGCATGCCCGCGCCTTCGCTGCCGAGCAGTTTCGCCCCCGGCAGGTCGGTGAGGTCGGGGGTGGGTTCGGCGAGATCGACGGTCAGCACCCGATATTCGCCCACGGTGGCGGCCAGGCCGGTGAGCGAACCGTCGTACACCAGCCGCCCGTGGTCCACCACCAGTACGCGTTCGCACAGCCGCTCGATATCGCCCATATCGTGGGTGGTGAGCAGCAGGGTGGTGCCGCGTTCGGTGCGCTCGTGTCGCAGGAATTCCCGCAATCGCTGTTTGGACAGCACGTCCAGCCCGATTGTCGGCTCGTCCAGGATCACCAGCTCGGGTGAATGCAGCAGGGCCGCGGCCACTTCCGCGCGCATGCGCTGCCCGAGCGAGAGCTGCCGCACCGGGGTGTCCAGGGTGCCGCCCATTTCCAGCTGTTCGACCAGTTCGTCCGTGCGCCGGGTCGCCGCGTCCGGGGGCAGCCGGTGAATGGCGGCCAGAATCGAAAACGATTCGCGTAGCGGCAGATCCCACCACAGCTGCGACCGCTGCCCGAACACCACGCCGATCCGCCCGGCCAGGTCACGTCGCTGCCGCACCGGGTCCAGGCCGCAGGTGCGCAGGGATCCCGCGCTGGGCACCAGGATTCCGGTGATCATCTTGATGGTGGTGGACTTGCCCGCGCCGTTGGCTCCGATATATCCGACGGCCGCGCCGCGCTCGATGCGGAAGGTCATATCGTCCACCGCGGTCAGCAGCTCGCGTCGCCGCCGCCATCGTCCGTCCTTGCGGTTGAGCACGAATGTCCGTGTCAGCCCCTGGATATCGACAACCGCGTCCCTACCGATCATCCGCCGCCTCCTTGATAGTGCCTGGTGCCGATCCGCCATGCGCACAGCGCCGCCACCCACACCCACAGCGCCGCCAGCGGCGAGGCCCAGGCCAGCCAGCCCGGCAGCAGTGCCGGCCCGGGTATGCCGAGTAATTCGATGCTGGGCAGATAGGAGGTGAAGGCGACCGGAATCAGGAATCCGAAGATGAGCTTCATCGGGGTGGGGAAGACCGAGGTGGGTTGCATGGACGCGTAGGACCCGCCGTAGGTGAAGGCATTGGTCATCTCGGATCCGTCGATGAGGAAGAACTGCACCCCCGCCGCGCAGATGAACAGACCGGCGAAGATGGCGATCCCGGACAGCAGCGTGAGGGCGAACAGCGCGAGATTGCCCGCGCTCCAGTCGATGTCGTTGCGTGCCATGCCGAGCCCCAGCACGGTGGCCGCCACGGCGATGCGGGCCACCCGGCGTAGCGCGATATCGCTGGTCATGAGCTGCAGCAGCAGGGGTTGGGGGCGCAGGTAGAAGGCATCCAGCTTGCCCATCCGGATGTAGGTCGGCAGGGTGTCGGCGTGCCCGACGAGCATGTCGGCGATGGCGAAGGACGTATTGCTCAGCCCGTAGAGCAGCAGCATGCCGTCCAGGTCGAGGCCGCCGAGTTGCGGCACATTGCTGAAGATCACCCACATCTCGGCGAATTCCAGCAGTCCGATGAGGAAGGCGCTGAGTACATCGGTGGCGAAGGACAGCGGGTAGGCGCGCTGGGCGCGCAGCCGGGAGGCGAGTACCGCGCGGTAGGGCGCGAGTGCGGAGGGTCGTGCGTCAGCCACCCTGCACCTCCAGTTTGCGACGGCCCGCGCGCAGTACCAGCTGGCCGATGACGGTGAGTGCGATCAGCCAGAAGCATTGCACCGCAACGACTTGCACCGCCGCTGTCCCGACGGTGCGGCCGGAGAGCACATCGATCGGCCACTGCAGCATGGACGGGAACGGGGTGGCGTAGGCGATGGCCTTCAGCCAGTCCGGGAACAGGTGCACCGGCGCGAACAGTCCGGCCAGGAAGGTGCCGAGGATCATGTGCAGTGCGCGCAGTCCGCGGGTCTCGATGAGCCAGAAGCCCGCGAGGCAGACGGTGAACATGGACAGGAACGAGATGGCGATGGCCAGCATGAGGCTGAACGCGCCGAGCAGATAGGGCCAGGGCGTGTTCGGGATGACGAGCCCGAAGGTGAGCGCCCCGACGGCGACGCTGGGCAGGCCGCGCGGAATCAGTGTGCAGGTGGCGCGGCCGAGATATTCGGCCAGATGGGCGAACTGGGGGTCGATGGGCCGTAGGAAGTCCACGGCCACGTCGCCGGTGCGGATGCGTTCGACGATCTCGGGCAGTGCCCAGAAGGCGATGGCGCCGAGCAGTCCCTGGGAGAGCCAGGTGTAGGCGCCGATGGTGCCGCGGTCGTAGCCGCCGAAGCCGGGGTTGGCCTCGACCGCGGAGGTGAGGACGGCGGCGCGCACGAAGCCGAAGACCAGATTGGTGATCAGGCCCGCGACCATGGCCAAGCGGTAGGTGGACTGTCTCCGGAACCCCGCCTTGGCCAGCTGCCAATAAACCCCCATGTCGGCGCGCACAAGAGATTGACCCTACGTGCGCGGCGCGGGTGCGGCAAACGAATACTCGCGATGCGGTGAAAAGCGTTTTCCCAGCGCGGTTTCGGCGTTACGCTCTCTTGGGCTCTTGTGCGATGAGGGCCTTCTCTTCCGGCCGGGGGGAGCAGGGCTGCTCCGATATCGCGAAAATCGCGAAAACGACCCCGGAGCAGACTCGGCAATGATAGAAACGGTCTCGTTTCACTTGCCCGCTACGCTAGGAACACCGCATGACCATCGCCGAGACCACGGTATTCGAAGCTTTCGAATCCAATGTGCGCGGCTACTGCCGGTCCTGGCCCACCGTCTTCGACACCGCCCGCGGCGCGTGGCTGACCGACGAAACCGGCAAGGATTACCTCGACTTCTTCGCGGGCGCGGGCGCGCTCAACTACGGGCACAACAACCCCGTACTCAAACAGGCCCTGCTCGACTACCTCACCGGCGACGGCATCACCCACGGCCTGGACATGTCCACCGTGGCCAAACGCCGCCTGCTGGAAACCGTCCGCGATGTGGTGCTGACGCCGCGCGGACTCGACTACAAGGTGCAGTTCCCCGGACCGACCGGTGCGAACGCCGTGGAGGCCGCGCTCAAGCTGGCCCGCAAGGTCACCGGCCGCACCGCCGTCCTGAACTTCACCAACGCCTTCCACGGCATGACCCTCGGCGCGCTCTCGGTCACCGGCAATGCCGCGAAGCGCGCCGGCGCCGGCGTCCCGCTCGTGCACGCCACCCCCATGCCCTACGACGGCTACCTCGGCGGCCCCGAAGTCTCCGCCGCCGACGACCTTTCGTGGATGCGCCGGGCCCTGGACGACAGCTCCTCGGGCCTGGACCGCCCCGCCGCCGTCATCGTCGAAACCGTGCAGGGTGAGGGCGGTGTGAACGTCGCCCGCCCCGAATGGCTGCGCGAACTGTCCACGCTGTGCGCCGATCGCGGCATCCTGCTCATCGTCGACGATGTCCAGATGGGCTGCGGCCGCACCGGCCCGTTCTTCTCCTTCGAGGTCGCCGGCATCACCCCCGATATCGTCACCCTCTCGAAATCCATTGGCGGCTACGGCCTCCCGATGGCCCTGGTGCTCATGCGCCGCGAACTCGACCTGTGGGCGCCCGGCGAGCACAACGGCACCTTCCGCGGCAACAACGCCGCCTTCGTCACCGCCGAGGTGGCGCTGCGCCACTACTGGTCCGACGGCCGCCTCGAGGCCGCCACCCTCGCCAAGGGCGATCGCATCGCCCGCCACCTGGCCGACTTCACCGCCACCCTGCCCGGCATCACCACCCGGGGCCGGGGCCTGGTCCAGGGTCTGGTCTTCGACGACGCCTCGCAGGCCGCCAAGGTCTGCCGCACCGCCTTCGAACTGGGCCTGCTGGTCGAAACCTCCGGAACCCGAGACGAAGTCGTGAAACTCATGCCCCCGCTCACCGTCACCGACGAGGAGATCACCCACGGCCTGGCCATTCTCACCCAGGCCGTCGAGGTCGTGCGCGATACGCACTGACCTCCCACGATTGTCGGCCACCGCCCACACCGGGGGCCGACCGGCGCCGGGTTCCCAGCTGCGGAGGGAACCCGGCGCTACCCATCTCACCCGAAGTTCTGCTGGAACCAGCTGAGCAGTTCGGACTCCGACTTCGGGCCGGGTTCGGGGTATTCGGCGGGCATGGTGCAGACCAGGACCGCCAGGTGGTGTTCGTCGTGCACGGCCATGACGCAGGTGCGCGCCGGGGTGACGGCATTGTTGGTGTAGCAGGTGAAGCGGCCCACCGTCTCTCCGCCGCGACGCCACACCGTGTCCGAGCCGGTGCCGCCGCCGCAGACCCGGCCGGGAGCCTGGGCGACCTGGGCCTGGTAGGCGCTCGAGGCGTCGCTCTGGTCGGCGTAGCCGAGGAACGACACGATCGGATTGCCCATGCTGTTGCCGCAGGCCAGTGAGGAGCTGACGAAGGTGCCCGCCACCGGACTCACGTGAATGCAGTTGCGGGAGTTGTAGTTTCCGTTCAGCTGGGCCAGGACGGCGCGGTCCGCGTCGGTGAAGACGTCGGGATCCTGGGCCACCTTCTGCGCCCGGAACTGCGCGCCGTCGACCTTGGCGACATAGTCGCGCACGGCTTTCCGGCCGGGGGAGTCGAAGAAGTACATGCCGATGGTGGCGAGTTCGTTGTTGGTGACCACCAGGGTGGGCATCGGCGCGGACGGGTCGATGGTGGCGTCGTCGTAGCAGGCCATACGCCCGACCTCGACGCCGTCGAGCCTGGAGGGGATGTCGCGAGCGGTGGCGTCGACGCCGCAGCCGTCGGTCTTGAAGGAGCCGAGTACGAAGACGTCGTAGAAATCCTTCAGGTCCTCGGCGGTCTTGAACTTGCGGAAGCTGGCCAGCGGCTCGTCGGTGGCGGGGTTCTCGGCGCAGTTGATCACCGCGACGGTGGTGGCGTCGGGGTCGACGTGCAGGCAGTTGTTGCGCTTGTAGCCGAAGGACGGGAGCAGGGACAGCAGGTCGATATCCGCGCCGCGCAGGGCCTCCGCGTCGCCGACGGCCGTGCCTGCGGTCACCCGCTGCCCCCACGCCCAGGCCGCGAAACCGGTTGCGGCGGCGACCATGCCGAGGGTCAGCAGGACGGCGAGCGCGCCCCGCAGCCGGCCCGGCCTGCCGCGCTGCCCGGTGTCCGCGAGCGGGATGTCCGGGCGCGACGGTTCCCGTGGGGCGGGTGTGCGCACCGGTTCGGTGGGCATGGAGTGTGATTCCGCGACAGTGGGATCGGTGTGCAGGCGGGTCAGCGCCGCACGGGCGGCGGCGGCCAGCTCACCCGCGGTGCGGTAGCGCTCGTTCGGGTTCTTGGCCAGACCCCGGGCCACCACCTGATCGAAGGCCGCCGAGACGCCGGGCCGGACCCGGCTGGGGCTGGGCGGGGGATCGAAGAGGTGGGCGCGCATCATCTGGGCGTCCGTCTCGCCGGTGAAAGGTCGTGTGCCGGTCAGGGATTCGTAGAGCACGCAGGCCAGCGCGTAGACATCGGAGGCGGGGCCGAAATCGCGGGAGGAGAAGCGCTCCGGAGCCATGTAGACGAACGACCCGACGGCCGAGCCGTCGCTGGTGAGGGATTCGTCGGTCGCCGACTGGGCGATGCCGAAATCCACCAGGTAGGCGAAGCCGTCCTGGGTCAGCAGAATATTGTCGGGCTTGACATCCCGGTGCAGCAGCCCGTCCGCGTGTGCGGCGTCGAGCGCCGCCGCCACCTGCTCGATGAGCAGCACGGCCCGGTCCGGTGCACCGGGGCCGAAGCGCCGCAGCAGGGCGCGCAGGCTGTCGCCGTCGACGAGTCGCATATCGATGAACAGGCGTCCGTCGATCTCGCCGTAGTCGTGGATGGGGATCACGTGGGCTTCACGCAGTCGTGCGGCCGTGCGGGATTCGCGCTGGAATCGCTGCCGGTACACGGGGTCCTGGGCGAGTCGTTCTGGCAGCACCTTGATGGCCACGGTCCGGTCCTTCACCGTGTCGTAGGCCTGATACACCTCACCCATGCCCCCGCGACCGATCAACCGGTCGAGGCGGTACGGCCCGAACAGCGTCCCGACGGTCAGCGGGTGTTGCGGACTGATCATGTGGCCCCTCGGCTCCTCGGCACGGATCCCATCGTGGCGAGGTCAACGGTGCGCCACATTGCTTCCATTGCGGCGCGCGCGGCCACCGTTAACGACCCTCTAGCCGAAGTCCTTCAGGAAGTACGTGTTCAGCTCCGCTTCGGTTTTCGGCCCGCCCTCCGGACTGTCGGACGGTGCGGTGCAGGTGATGAGCACCAGCATGAATTCGTCGTGCACCGCCATCAGGCAGACCACCGCGGTACTGCCGGACACGGTGCTGTCGAAGCAGAAGTAGCGGCCCGCCACCCCGCTGGTCTTGCGCCACACCGCGTCCGAACCCGCGCCGCCGCCACAGCCACGGCCGTTGAACTGCGAGAGATTTCCCTGGTAGAGGGTGTTCGCGAGGCGTCGTTCGGCGAAACTCATCCAGCTGACCGCGGGTTTGCCCAGCGCGGTCGCGCAGTCCAGGGCGGCGGTGACGGAGCTGCCGGGCGGGTCGACATGGCGGCAGTTGCCCTGGCGGAAGTCATCGCCGGTGTGCGCCAGCAGTTCTCGGTCGGCGACGGTCTTCTCGTCGGGATCCTGGGCGTTCTCCGCGGTGCGGAACTGGCCGCCGTTGATCTTCGCGCGGTAGTCGCGCAGCGGCTTCTCACTGGGATCGGCCCAGATGTAGAGCACCATGGCCAAGGCGGCGTCATTGGTCAGGACCAGGGTGGGTTTGGGGGCGGCGGGCGTCTCCACCTTGTTCTCGACGCAACTCTTGCGGCCCACGGTCTTTCCGTCGACGATCGAGGGCCCGTCACTGCCCGCGGGGTCGCCGGTGCAGGCCGCGCCGTCCAGGCCCTCGAGCACCACCGCCTTGTAATAGGTGCTCAGCGCGTCCGCGCTGCGGAAGCGGAAGAACCGCGCGGTGGGCGCGGACGCCGCCGGATTCGGTGTGCACGCGAACAGCGCCACGACGGAGGGATCACCGGTGTCGCGATAGCAGTTCGACCGCCCGTACCCGAGCGCGCCGACGACCGACAGCAGTTCGACCTCGGCCGGTCCGAGCGCGTCCGCCCCGGCCACGGCGACACCGTCGGTGCGGCTGCCCACGAATTTCGCCCATCCGGCGAAAGCCACTGCGGCGGCGACCATCACGAGCGCTGTGAGCAGTGCGGCGACCCGGCGCAGCCGACCGCGCCGGGGTGGCGCGGCGGACCCGGCCGGTCCCGTCGGACCTGTGGGCGGCCCCGCCGGACCGCCGGTGGAGTGCGTCGGGACGACCGTGGACACGGTGGTGTCGGAGTCCGGATTCGGCTGTGCCCGTGCACTGTTCGTGGCTGATGTCGCCACGGTGGCGTCGTCCTGCCTGCCGGTGAGCGCCGCGCGGGCGGCGGCGGCCAGTTCACCGGCGCTGCGGTAGCGCTCGTTCGGATTCTTGGCCATGCCGCGCGCGATGACGGCGTCGAAGGCCGCGGGCAGCATGGTGCGCACCAGGCTGGGCCGGGGTGGCGGGTCGAACAGGTGCGCCCGCATGATCTGGCCGTCGGTGTCGGCGGTGAAAGGCCGGCTGCCCGTGAGGGATTCGTACAGCACGCAGGCCAGTCCGTACACGTCGGAGGCGGGGCCGAAGTCGCGGGAGGAGAACCGTTCCGGGGCCATGTACCGGTAGGAGCCGACCGCCGAACCGTCGCTGGTGAGACTGGTGTCCGTACTCGATTGCGCGATACCGAAATCCACCAGATAGGCGAACCCGTCGCGGGAGAGCAGGATGTTGTCGGGCTTGACATCCCGGTGCAGCAGCCCGTCGGCGTGTGCGGCGTCCAGGGCCGCGGCCACCTGCTCGATCAGCGTGACCGTGCGGTCCGGCGCTCCCGGCCCCCGGCTGTCGAGCAGTTCCCGCAGACTCTCCCCGTCGACGAGTCGCATATCGATGAACAGGCGTCCGTCGATCTCGCCGTAGTCGTGGATGGGGATCACGTGGGCTTCGCGCAGTCGTGCGGCCGTGCGGGATTCGCGTTGAAAGCGTTGCCGGTACACGGGGTCCTGGGCGAGTCGTTCTGGCAGCACCTTGATGGCCACGGTCCGGTCCTTCACCGTGTCGTAGGCCTGATACACCTCGCCCATGCCCCCGCGTCCGATCAACCGATCCAGCCGGTACGGCCCGAAGGTCGATCCGACGGTGAGCGGGTGATGCGGACTCGTCATCGCTTCCTCGGCTCCTCGTCGCGGATCCATTGTGGCAGTTCACGGATTCGCCGCACCCAGAATCACGGGGATTGCAACCGGTGACGCACCGCGCCGCGCGGGGCATTCTCGGCCGGGTGAGTCTGTCCTTCCACTGGTTCCTGCCCACCTCCGGAGACTCCCGCGGCCTGGTCGCGGGCGGCCACGGTACGCCCATGCGCGGCGACCGGCCCGCGACCCTGCACTATTTGAACCAGATCGCGGACGCGGCCGAGACCAATGGTTTCGAGGCCGTGCTCACGCCGACCGGTTCCTGGTGCGAGGACGCCTGGCTCACCACCGCCATGCTGGTGGAGACCACCGAGACGCTGAAATACCTGGTGGCCCTGCGCCCCGGTCTGCTGAGCCCGACCCTGGCCGCGCAGATGGCGGGCACCTTCCAGCGGCATTCGAAGGGCCGGCTGCTCATCAATGTGGTGACCGGCGGCGAGCCCATCGAACAGCGCGCCTTCGGCGATTTCGCCGACAAGGAGCAGCGCTATGCCCGCACCGGTGAGTTCCTGCACGTGGTCAAGTCGCTGTGGGGTTCGCACGAGCCGATCAGCTTCGCGGGTGAGCACATTCGCGTGGAGAACGCGCTGCTGTCCAATCATCCGGATCCGATTCCGCCGGTGTTCTTCGGCGGTTCCTCCGGCCCGGCCGGCCCGGTCGCCGCGAAGTATGCCGACACCTACCTGACCTGGGGCGAACCGGTGCTCGCGGTGAGCCGCAAACTGGAGTGGATCCGCGGTCTCGCCGTCGACAACGGTCGCAGGCTCAGCTACGGCCTGCGCATCCATGTGATCTCCCGCGACACCTCCGAGGAGGCGTGGGCGGTCGCCGACAAACTCCTGGCGGGCATCGACCCCGCCGATATCGAGCGCGTCCAATCCGCCCTCGCGCACAGCGAATCCGAGGGCCAGCGCCGGATGAGCGAACTGCACAACGGCAGTACCGACCGCCTGGAAATCGCCCCCAACCTGTGGGCGGGTGTCGGCCTGGTGCGCGGCGGCGCGGGCACCGCCCTGGTCGGCTCGCACGCGGAGGTGGCCGAGCGCCTCATCGAATACTCCCGCGTCGGTATCTCGCACTTCGTGCTCTCCGGCTACCCGCACCTCGAGGAGGCGTACTGGTTCGGCGAGGGCGTCCTGCCGATCCTGGCGCGAAAGGGCCTGTGGCAGCACCCGCACCGCCGCCTGGAACACCCGGCCGCCATCCCCTTCGCCGGTCGCACCTCCAGCAGCTGATCGCCCCTCGCGGAGCCGCACCCTGGGATGACGGGCGCGGATTCCAGCCGGGGTGAGCTCAGGCCAGTCCGGCGCGGTGCACGAGAATCGCGATCTGCGTGCGGTTCTCCAGGCCGAGTTTGGCGATGATGCGGCTGATGTGCACCTTCACCGTGGATTCGCTCATGTGCAGGGTGCGGGCGATCTCGGCGTTGCCCGCGCCGGTGGCGACCGTGAGAGCGACCTCGTGCTCGCGGTCGGTGAGCTGCGCGAGTTGCGCTTTGGCCTCGGGCTGCTGGGAGCCGGTCGCGAAGGCGGTGAGCATGCGTTTGGTGACCTCGGGCGCGAGAATGGCGTCCCCGCGCGCGACCACCTGCACGCCGTGCGCGAGTTCGCGCGGCGGCGTGTCCTTGAGCAGGAATCCGGCGGCCCCGGCTTCCAATGCGGCGTAGACGTATTCGTCCAGCCCGAAGGTGGTCAGCACGACGACCGCGGGCGGATCGGGCAGTGCGCGCACCCGCCGCGTCACCTCCAGTCCGTCCACCTGCGGCATGCGGATATCGGTGACCACCACATCGGGCCGGTGCCGCTGCACCAGCTCCACGATGCCGCGGCCGTCACCGTCCTGGGCGACGACCTCGATGCCGCCGCCCGCCTCCAGGATCATGGCGATGCCCGACCGGACCAGTTCCTCGTCGTCGAGCAGCACCACCCGGATCACGAAACAGCCCGCGTGGCAGCGCTTTCCAGAGCCCGCCGACGCTCGGCCGGAATACGTACGTGAACAACGAAACCGGGGACCGGGGCCTGATTTCCGGCGGGCAGGTCACCCTGCCCGGCCGGAATCCGTGCGCGCACAACCAGACCCCCGGAGCGCCGCGAGGTGAGATCGCAGGCGCGGTGTGCCGCACCGGCGTTGAGACCCCCGGTCGCCGACCGTGCGGAATCTCCTGATGTCATGTGCACTCCTCTCGTAGGGATTATTCGTGATGTTCCAGGGGAAAGTTCGCGTGGACGGTGAACCCGCCCGCGGCCAGGGGACCGGAATGGAGTGTGCCACCCGCCAGTTCGACGCGATCACGCATCCCGATCAAACCGAATCCGGAGCCCTGCGCGGCCAGCGCCGTGGGTTCCCCCGCGCCGTTGCGCACATCGATCCGCAGCCCGTCGCTCACCGTGATGGCCACCCGCACCACGGCTCCCGCGGCATGTTTGGCGGCATTGGTGAGCGCCTCCTGGATCAGCCGGTAGGCGGCCCGCCCGACCTGACCCGGCACCTCCGGAAGCTGTTCGGGCGCAACGAGTTCCACTCGCTGTCCGGCGGCGACCGCCTCCTCGACGAGCTCGCCGACGGCCCGCAGATCGGGGGCGGGCCGCAGCGGCGCGTCGGTGCGCAGCACGCCCAGCAGCTCCCGCATCTCGGTGAGGGCGAGGGTGCCGGTGTCGCGGATGGTGCCCGCGATCTCGGCGGGTTTGCCCTCCGAGGACACCTCCAGCGCGCCCGCCAGCACGGTCACCTGTGAGATGCGGTGCGCCACAATATCGTGCATCTCCCGGGCGATGCGCATGCGTTCGGCCTCCACGGCGGCGGCGGCCCGCAGATCGCGTTCCCGCTCGGCCGCCTCGGCGCGCTCGCGCAACCCCTCCAGGACCAGGCGGCGTTGCCCGACCCACAGGCCCAGCAGCGCCGGAACCGCGTAGAACAGCAGGGCGATCGGCAGCGTGCTGGAGAACTGGAACAGCGACCACACGCCCCACGGAACCGCGCCCACGGCCATCGCCACGACCACCCAGACCCAGGTGCGCCGGGTGTTCCCGTAGGCGGCGGTCACGGTGTAGAGCGCCAGCGCCGTCGGCATATTCGTGCCGACGGCGATATCGGAGAGCAGGCAGACGGCGAGCACCGGGATCGGCGCGCGGCGCCGGGCCAGCAGCGCCAGCCCGGACAGCACCGCGATCGGCGGACCCGCTGCGGCGGGCAGGATTCCGATGGGGGAGGTGGTCACCTGTTCCAGGGCCAGCGCGCCGAAGGCCAGGGCCAGCACAGCATCGAGTAACGCCCCGCGTACTCGTTGCCTGCTCACCCTGGCTACTTTAGTCGCGCGAGCATCGTCACACGTCACGGCGTACAAGCATTGCGCCCCCAATTGTTAGCAACCCGATGGCAAGTGCGAGCAGTGGCAGCGCCATCAGCGCCGGATCACCCTCGTACGGGCGCACCAGCGTGGCCGCCGCCGTGAACGGCATCACCTTCGCGCTGACACCCGCCAGCAGGCCCGACATCTCCACCACCGTGGGCAATCCCACCGCGGCGACCATGGCGAGGGTGGCATTGCGGGTGATCGCCGCGATGCCGAGACCGACCAGGGCGGCCAGCGTGGAGTACAGCGTCACCGCGCCGAGAATCTGTGCGATGCGCCACGTTTCGGTGGGCACCGAGGAGACGGCGGCCTGCACGGCCAGCGTGACGCCCACCGTCGCGGCTCCGGTGAGTGCGGCCAGCAGTCCGCACGTGATCGCCTTGGCGGCCAACACCCTGCCCGGTTTGCGAAGTGTGAGCATGGTGGTGGTGATGGTGCCGTAACGGTATTCGTGCCCGAACGCGTTCACCGCGACCGCCGTGCTGAACAGCGACACCAGGATCAGCGGCAGCCCGCTGAAGGCCATCACGAACTGCTCGCGCGGCGTGAGATCGGTTTTGCTCGCGGCGATCCAGGCGATCAGCGCCTGCATCAGGAGTCCGCAGCCCAGCAGCACCCAGGTGGAGCGCACCGTGCGCAGCCGGGTGAGTTCGTAGCGAATGGCGTTGCCCATGAGTCGAATTCCTTCCGTGTCGGGGCCGGGTCACGCGGCGACGTGGCCGCGATACTGCGCGGCGTCGGCGGTGGCGTGGAAGAACGCGTCCTCCAGGCTGTGCTGCTCCTGGGCGAGTTCGGTGATCAGTAGGCCCGCGTGGAGAGCGACGGCGGCCACCGCCTGCCGGTCGCGGCCCTCCACCAGCACCGCGCCGTCGTCGGCGATCCGCACCCGGAAGCCATTGCGGGCCAGCGCGTCCGCGAGGTCACGCGGCCGGTCCACCCGGGCCACGATGCGCGGCGCGGTATTGCGGTTCACGAACTCGCGCACCGATTCGGCGGCGATCAGCCGCCCCGCCCCGATGACGATGAGCGAATCGGCCAGGTGCGCCATCTCATTGAGCAGGTGCGAGGAGACCAGGATGGTGCGACCCTGCTGCGCCAGCAGTTTGAGGGTGTCGCGCAGCCAGCGCACGCCTTCGGGATCGAGGCCGTTGGCGGGCTCGTCGAGGATGATGGTGGCCGGATCGCCCAGCAGCGCGGTGGCCAGGCCCAGTCGCTGCTGCATGCCGAGACTGAAACCGCCCGCGCGCTTACCGGCCGCGGAGGTCAGGCCGACGATGTCGAGGACCTCGTCCACGCGGCGGTGGGCGATGCCCGCGCCGGAGGCCACCATGCGCAGGTGACCGCGCGCGGTGCGCTGGGGGTGCACGGCGCGGGCGTCCAGCATGACCCCGACCGAGCGCAGCGGATCGGTGAGTTCGCCGTAGGTGTGGCCGTCGAACACCGTCCGGCCGCCGCCGTGGTCGAGGCCGAGCATCAGCCGCATGGTGGTGGACTTGCCCGAACCATTGGGGCCGAGGAAGCCGGTGACCAGGCCCGGCGACACATCGAAGGACAGGTTGTCGACGGCGGAGACGTCGCCGTAGCGCTTGGTGAGGCCGCGCGCCTGGATCATTCCGATCACCTCGTTCTGCTTGCGCGCCTTCGGTCCGGCGCTCGGATCGCTCATATCGCATTCGACGATGCCGGTTCCGCGCGCGCGATCCATCTGCCGTCGGCACATGCCCGGCTACCACTTTCGGACTAGCGCTAATGGCCGCTCGGAGAATCTGGCAAGAAGCACTGCCAAAATTGCCGGAGTTCGCCTAGGCTGCGCAGATATGAGTGGCAAGGCGCCCGCGACGCTGGAAACGGCCGCGGCAGGCAAGATTCCGACCGAGTTCCGCTACTGGGACAGGATCCGGAATCCGGGCGTGCAGCGCGCGCGCCGGGCGGCCCGGCTGGTCTTCGGCTTCGATCCGCAGCCCGCACCGGAACTGGTGGAATCCTTCGCAGCCGCCTACTACCAGGCCGATCCGGTGGCCGAGGCCTTCGTCGACGAGGTGTACCTCGGCGAGATCGGCCCGAAAGCCGGGCGGGCCATGCTGGATCGTGCCCTCGCCCACGGGGTGGACTCGGTGCCCGACGCGCCGCCGTCGCTGCTGCGGCTGTTCGAGGAATTCGAGACCGCGCCGGAGTGGCTGGACACCGACCTCGTGGCCCAGGGCGCGAAGGTGTTCCGACGCTGGGGCACCTCGGTTTTCAGCTTCGCCACCACCAGCACCCTGGAAATGTATTCCGAGAGTTCGATCGCCAAGCCGCTGTCCTACGCGGGCGGCTACGCCGGGGACAAGGCGCACAAGCGGCAGCTGGAAACCGTGCGCTTCTGGATCGACGTCTCCGATCCCGGCGGCCTGGACCCGGGCGCGCGCGGCCGGCAGACCGCCATGCGGGTGCGCATCATGCACGTCTTCATCCGCCGCAAGCTCATGCAGCGCCCCGAATGGGATCACGACGCCTGGGGCGTGCCCATCAGCGTCGGCGACGCCACCCTGACCCTCATGGGCGGCAGCGTCGTCCCCGGCCTCGCGCTCTGGAGCGTCGGCCACCAGACCACCACGCGGGAAATCGAAGCGACGCTGCACTTCTGGCGCTACGTAGGTCACCTGCTCGGCGTCCAGCCCGCCTGGTACCCGCGTGATTTCCGGGAAGCCGTCCAGCTCATGTTCGCCGCCTTCGTCAAACGCGCGAACACCGCGGGCGCCGACGGCGAGGAGCTCGTGGAGTCCTACCTCCCGGCCTTCGCTCCCAAGCCGGATTCCGCCTGGCCCAAGCGAATTCGCGACGAATTCAACTACCGCATCCAGATCGGCTACACCGGCTTCTGGCTCCCCCCGAAGACCTATGCCCGGCACCGCATGCCGAACCGCTTCCCCTGGATCCTGCACCCCCTGGCGCAGGCCCCCGTGGTCTTCGGCGCGGAAACCCTGCGCCGGGTGGTCCCCGGCCTCGACCAGGTCGCGGACCGGGTCCAGCGCTACCGCCGCGAGCACTGGTATCGCAACGAGGTGGGCGACCGCGAAGCCGAATTCCAGCCCGTGGAGGAGTTCCGCCGCTGACCCCACATAGACTCGGCCTATGCCACTGTCACCGCGGGTTCCGGATCTGGGTGCGCTCGACCTGCTGCTGTCGGTGATCGAACTGGGCAGTCTGGGGCGGGCGGCCCAGGCGCACGGCATCAGTCAGCCGTCGGCCAGCTCGCGGATCCGGTATCTGGAGCAACTGGTCGGTGTGCCGGTGCTGGAGCGGACGACGCTGGGATCGCGGCCCACCGCGGCGGGGTCGCTGATCGCGGAGTGGGCGCGGGACGTGGTGGAGGCGGCGGCTCGGCTGGACGCGGGGATCGACACCCTGCGTGCGCAGCGGGACTCCCGGCTGCGGGTGGCGGCCAGCCAGACCATCGCCGAATATCTGTTCCCGAAGTGGCTGATGGCCCTGCGCGCCCGTATGCCCGACACCTCGATCGCGCTGGTGTCCGGCAATTCCGCGGAGGTGGGGCGGGCCGTGCTGGAGGGCAGGGCCGGGATCGGGTTCGTGGAGAGCCCGGAGGTGCCACGCGACCTGGAGAGCCATGTGGTGGCGCGGGACCGTTTGCTGGTGGTCGTCGGGCCGGGGCATAAGTGGGCCAGACGGTCGGAAATCGCCGCGGCCGAACTCGCCGATACGCCGCTCATCTCTCGCGAGGCGGGCTCCGGCACGCGAATTTCGTTCGAGAAAGCCATGGTTCGGGGGATTCCGGACTGGAAACCCGCGGTCGTCCTGGAGCTGTCCTCGACCACCGCCATCAAGACCGCGGTGGCCGACGGAATTGCTCCGGCGGTGCTGAGTTCACTGGCCGTAGCTGGGGAATTGTCCGACGGCACGCTGGTCTCGCCCGCTGTCACCGGCCTCGACCTCGATCGTTCCCTGCGCGCGGTCTGGCCCAAGGGGCAGCGGCCCACCGGCCCGGCGCGTGACCTCTACACCATCGCCCGCCGCCCCGCCTGACGAGCGCCGTGGGATGTGACCCACCCGACTTCGCCGCAAAATACGCATGGTGTAATGAAGGCCCAAGTGCGCCAACGGCTCCCGGGCGGCCCGGTGACGGGTTATGGTCACACCATGGCGCGAACCGCTGTCGCCGCGGCAGACCCGGACGAGCCCGACGGTCCGACCAGCCCGCGGCCCCATCTCGAACTCGTCGGTGAGGTACCCGATCCCGACGAGCTCCAAAGCTATCCGTCCGCTGAAAAAGTTCTCACCGCAGCGGATCTCGAAGGTTTCCCGGCTTCGACCCGGCATCGTGTAGCCGCTTTCGTCCACCTCCAGCTGGCGGCGCTGGAAGATCTGGAAGACCCTGTCCTGCCTGTACTTCCACCCACCGAAGAGCTGTAGCCGACCGACTGGTCGTGACAGTCGTACGCAGCGCGCTCGGGCGCTGCGGCCGTTTCTCCTGCGTTTCAGTTCGTGAATCGTCGGCTGAACCGTGCAAGCATGTTTGTTGCCGGTGAGTAGCTGAGTTGATCCGTCCGGACAGGAGGAACGATGAGCCAGGTGGCAGAACCGAGTGCAGCCATAGTCGAGGCACAGCTGCGGGTGGCGTCCGAACTGCCGTTCGACGACATCACCGACCAGGAGGACGCCGACCGTGGATTCATCGCGGCGCTGACACCGGGCGTCGTCCATGACGCCGACGGAAATATCGTGTGGGACAACGACTCCTACGATTTCCTGCAGGGCACCTGCCCCTCCACCGTCAACCCGAGCCTGTGGCGCATGTCCGGGCTGAACATCCGCCAGGGCCTCTACCAGGTCACCGAGGGCATCTATCAGATCCGCGGCCTGGACCTGTCGAATATGACCCTGGTCGAAGGCACATCCGGCGTCATCGTCATCGACCCGCTCATCTCCGCCGAAACCGCCGCCGCGGGCCTGGCCCTCTACCGCGCGCACCGCGGCGACCGCCCGGTCACCGGCCTGATCTACACGCATTCCCACGTCGACCACTTCGGCGGCGCCATGGGCGTCACCACCGTCGAGGACGCCGAATCCGGTCGCTGCCCCGTCCTCGCGCCCGCGGGATTCCTCGAGCACGCCGTCGCCGAGAACATCTACGCCGGAACGGCCATGGCCCGCCGCGGCGCCTACATGTACGGCGCCGCCCTGCCGCGCGGACCCCAGGGCGGCGTCGGCTCCGGCCTCGGCCAGACCACCTCCACCGGCACCGTCACCCTCATCGCCCCCACTCTGGACATCGCCCACACCGGGCAGGAGGAGACGATCGACGGTGTCCGCATCGTCTTCCAGATCACCCCCGGCACCGAAGCGCCCGCGGAGATGAACTTCCACTTCCCCGATCTCCGCGCGCTCTGCATGGCCGAGAACGCCACCCACACCCTGCACAACCTGCTGACCCTGCGCGGCGCGCTGGTGCGCGACCCGCATGTGTGGGCCAAGTACATCACCGAGGCCATCAACCTGTTCTGCTACGACTCCGATGTCGTGTTCGCCTCGCACCACTGGCCGACCTGGGAGCAGGCCAGGCTCATCGAATACCTGTCGATCCAGCGCGACCTGTACGGCTACCTGCACGATCAGACCCTGCGCAAACTGAACCAGGGCCTGGTGGGCGCGGAGATCGCGGAGGAATTCGAACTGCCCCCGGCCATCGAGAACGCCTGGCACGCGCGCGGCTACTACGGCTCGGTCTCGCACAATGTGAAGGCCATCTACCAGCGCTATATGGGCTGGTACGACGGCAACCCCGCGCACCTGTGGGAGCACCCGCCGGTCGAATCCGCCAGGCGGCACGTGGAATTCATGGGCGGCGCGGACGAGGTGCTGCGCAAGGCCCGGGTCTCCTACGACAACGCCGACTACCGCTGGGTCGCGCAGGTGCTGAACTACGTGATCTTCGCCGACCCCTCGAACGAGGCCGCGAAAACCCTGCTGGCCAGCACCTACGAACAGCTGGGCTACGGAGCGGAGAACGGGCCGTGGCGCAATGTCTTCCTGATGGGCGCCTACGAGCTGCGCAACGGCAGTGTGGGCACGCCCACCAAGGCGAGCTCGCCGAGCATGCTGGCGGCGCTGACGGTGGAGCAGGTGTTCGACGCCATCGCGCTGCGCATCGACGGCCCGAAGGCGTGGAGCGAGAAGGGCGTATCCGATTGGCGTTTCACCGATGAGGGCCGCCTGCATCGGCTGGAACTGCGCAACGGCCTCCTGGTGCACTACGACCGGATCGAGGGCGACAAGCTGCCGCCCGCCGATGTCACTTTCACCCTGACCCGGCCCGTGCTCATCTCGACGCTGCTCGCGGGCGGGGACTTCACGGCGGCGGTGCAGTCGGGTGCGATCGCCATCGCGGGTGATGCCAGCCGTCTCACGCGGCTGGTCGGCGTACTCGACGAGCCCGATCCCGATTTCGCCGTCGTCACACCGTGATTCGCGTGCACTGAGCGGAAAACGACAGTGCCGATGCCTGTTTCGGGCCTCGGCGCTGTCCGGCGCTCACACCAGTCCGCTGATGCCGTCGCCGAGCGTCTTCGTGCCGAGCAGCAGGAACAGCACTGCCATGATCGCCGCATGATTGCGGACGGTCCATTCCCGCCAGTGTTCCAGCCGGGCGTTGGCGGTCTTCCCGCCGAAGACATGCACACCCAGCGGTACCAGCACGCACAGCGACGCGATCACGATGAAGACGAGGGCCGTCACCACGCGCGCCGTGGCGCCGGGACTGTCCACGGCCACGTTGATCGCGCCCGTCGCGAGCTGGGTGACGTTCTTGGGATTGCTCAGGGCCAGCAGCACGCCCAGCGCGATACAGCGCCCGGGGGTGAACTCGTCGAGCTGCCGCAGCCGCTCGGGCAGCGGATAGCTGCCCGTCTCCAGGGTGTTGTGCAGGCGCAGCTGCCGAAATGCCAGGAGTAGCAGCAGAATTCCCAGCACCACCCGGAACCACGGCACCCAGCCGGCGGTGTGCCCGTCGCGGTGCGCTCCGGCCTCGTCGCCCAGCAGCACCAGCAGGGCCAGCGCACCGCTGACGGCCAGGATCCAGCCGAGGGCGAAGGCCAGCGCATTGGCGCGCCCCCGCGGTGCGGCCAGGATCAGCACCACCGCGATGACCGCGACCGGACTGATGGCCACGCCGACGGCATGGCTGAGTATCTGGCCCACTCCGTGGTTCACCATGCCTCCGGTGCGCGTCGAGGACGCCGTTCACTCAGATTGCTAATGGTTTGCCATTGTAGTGATCGGAGGTGGATCGGCGGTCAGCCGCGCACCCTGGATTCAGCCGGCGACGGATTCCCGATAGGCCGTGGGGTCGATGCGGTGGCGCTGCATGCCCGCCCATGAATCGGGCAGGTACCGCAGGCGGCGCGGCGCCAGCTCCCAGGTCGCGCGCACCGCGCGCCGGAAGACCTCGAAGGCCAGCTGATCGGCGCGAGTCCACTTCCAGCCCAGCAGTTTCCGGGCCTCGGGCGGCATGGTGGCATTGGAGATCCATACTCCGATGCTCATCACCGGGAAGCGCGCGGCGCGCCACACCGCCTCCGGAACACCCGGCGGCGCGGGCACTTTCGCGCGATGGATGTTCGCGGCGAAGTCGGTGGTGTGATTGCCGCCCAGCACCTCGTCCCACATGTGCCGCCAGTAGCGCTCATAGCTGTCATGGTCGCCGAAGGCCGGGCGCTCGCTCATGCCGTAGAGCCGCCACCAGGTCAGGCCCTCGGCCACCAGTTGCCGTTTCTCGGTCTCGGTGAGCGGGGTGCCGAAGAACTCCTGGGTGGCGATGATCGACTCGTAGAAGGTGACGTGCGTCCACCAGAACACGTCCGGGTCCAGGGCGTGATAGCGCTCGCCGTGCTCGTCGACGCCCTTGATGGGCTTGTGGAAATCGCGCACGGTGGCGGCGTTCTCGGCGGGCCGGGGCTCGTAGATCATGGCGTGGATGGGTTTGATGGAGCGGTCGAAGCGGTCCATCGGATCGGTGAAGAAATTGGAATGCTCGCGCAGCGCCTGATCCAGCACCGGGTGCATGTTCTGCAGGGTTCCGGCGCGGCCGAGGATCAGCATGGAGCGGATATCGCCGAAATGCTTCCAGGTCAACGATTCCGGGCCCAGTGGCGCGGACACGTCCCAGCCGAAACTCTTGATGAATCTGCCCATGCTGCCGGGCTCCCTCCCGCTGTGAAGATCGCGTTCGACCATAACCGGAAAGAGCGGAGGATGAGAGCGATTGCGGCTCAGTCTTTCACGGCTGGGGAGCGGGACAGTGTTTCCGTCGCCGTCACGCCGAGTTCACGCGGATTCGCCAGGGTGTTGCTCATGAAGGTGGTCTCGACAGTCGACGAACTCATGGCACTGCTGGCCGACACCGCGGACGTCTGGGATATGCCCGACCGCAGCGGCGACCCCGTCGACATCCTCGACCACGATCGCCAATGCGCCGAACTGCTGCGGCAGCGCTTTCCCGACGATGAGGAACTCCAGGTCGCGGGTCTGGTGCACGATATCGGCCACCATCTCGTCCCCGGCGACGACGCCGGCCACGGCCGCCATGGCGCGGCGGCGGTCCGCACGCTGCTCGGTCCCCGTGTGGCCCGCCTGATCGAACTGCATGTGACGGCGAAACGCTATCTGGCCGCCGTGGATTCGGGTCACGCGCTGTCGCCGTCGAGTCGGCGCACCCTGCTCGCCCAGGGCGGCCCCATGACACCCGGCGAAGTCGCCGCCTTCGAATCCGACCCGGATTTCCAGGCCGCCCTCGAACTGCGCCGGGCGGACGACGCGGGCAAGGTCGTCGGCCTCAGCGTGCGGTCCCTCGAATCCTGGCGGCCCGTCGTGCGGCGCGTCGCGGCCGCCCGCTGAGCATTCGGCCGTCACTGTTCGACCGGCAACCAGTCGACGGGCGTGGCCTCGCGGATGTGGACGAGCACATCGAACGCGGCCGCGAGGGCGGGGACCGTCATGCGCGCCGCCTCGTCCTGCGCCGGATCGTAGACGCCGCTGATCACGCGCAGCTCCGCCGGCGCGTCCAGCCAGGCCCGTACGGATTCGGCCGCCGGAGCACGCAGATCCACCGTGTAGGCGGGCAGGTCCACCGCACCCAGCAGGGCGTCGAGCAGCTCCGGAGCCGGGTCCGGAGCCACGGCCAGACCCAGATCGCCGTGGTGGAAACCGATCGCGACGGAGACGTAGTCCGCTCCGAACCGCTCCCGCAGATAGCCGCCCAGACCCAGGGCGCGGACACCGTGCACATCGCTGCCGAGCGCCGCCGTATGCGCGATGCCGTCCCAGTAGGCGATGCGCGCCCCCGTGCGCTCGTACCGGTCGATGATCCGGCGCGCTTGCGCACTCTCATCCATCGCGAAGCTGCCACGCCCGGCCACGCTCTGCTCGTGGAAGGCCAGGATCAGCCGGGCACGGTCCAGCGCGGCCGCGCGTTCCGGTGACTCGGGCAGGGACTGGATCAGCGCCACGGCGTCACGAGCGTGCGCGGCGAACGGACGCCCCGGATGGATGCCCTGATGCCGCTGCACATGCTCGTCCATGCGATGCGCCGTGCGGATCGGCGCGAGATGAGCGTCCAGGTCGGCCACCCGGTCCGGGGCGACCTGCCGCACGTACTCGAGAACCGCATCGTAATCGGAGGGTTCGGCATGCGGCGGCTGAATTCCGAACACCCGCACCGGATCCCCCGGATGCTCCCGATTGAATGCCCGGATCCACTCCAACGCCCCGGCCAGCTCCGCCGTCCGCCAGGGCCGCCACGCCTGCCCGAGCGCCTCCTCGGCCGTCCCCGGACCACCCAGGACATACCGATCCATGCGTTCACCGGACCGTGCCCCGTCCTGCAGCGCCAGCGCCCGGAACCCGTACTCCGACACCAGTATCCGGAAGATCCGCTCCCGCACCCCGAAGGTCTCCGCGGAGAACCGGGTGGACTCCCCGAGGCCCACCACGCTCGCCGCCCCGAGCGCACGACCCAGCGGCGCGAGGTCCGGTGGCGTGAGGTCCGGCGGCGTGAGGTCCGGCGGCGTGAGGTCCCCCACGGCACCGGCCCGAGTCCCCGACAGCGGCTGCGCGGAACCCCGCAGCCATTCGATCACCGCAGCTGAGTATGTCGTCGCGTTCATGGCATCGACGCTACGAACCGACCCCGCACCCTCGCCTCTGCCGAATGACCGGGTTTCCCGGCCTAGTTGTTCGTCTGAATCCCCGTAGCGATCCGCACCACGACATTGTCCTGAGTCACCTGCTGCACCCCGACACTGAGCCCATCGGTCGGCTGGGTCTCGCCCACCGGCACGACGATCTCCTGCCCGCCCACCTTCAAGGTGACATTGTTCCCGTTCACCGCAACCAGTTCCGCCTGGATCCCCAGCACGCTGGCCTGCGCGTTCACCCCGCGATCGAAGGTGATGGTGCACCCGGTGACATCGCACTCGGACTTGCTACCCGGCCCCTCGGCCGTGCACGCGGTAACCCCGGCCGGGACCAGAAGCGCGAATGTGGACAGGGCGATCAGCCGTCGAAATTGCACGCTGCCCAGTGTAGAAGCACCACGCCGCCACCGGGGGCGGCTAGGTCTGCCGCAGGGGGTCGTATTCGTCGGCGGTCAGCCCGAAGGTCCAGGCCACACCCTCCCGGGCGGTCCGGGTTCGGGGCGGCACCCGCAGCCAGTAGGTGCGATAGGTGCCGTCCGGTTCCGCCGTCGAGTTCACCACCTCGACCATGGCGACGTCCTCGTCGTCGGGAAGCGCTATGCGCCAGAGGATTCCGGTTTCGTCGCGATGCACCGGCTGTGCGTTCGACTCCGCCAGGTACCGGTCGTACCCGAAGTGCTCGAGCATGACGCGGCGCAGCTCGGCGTTCTCCTCGGCGCGAATACGCTCCGGCGTCAGCGTGTTCAGGCCGTCGAGGAAATCGGCGGGCACCGGCATCCCGCCCCAGGCGTACAGCGCGAACCCGTCCGGATACACCAGCGCAGGCCCGTCGCCGCTGTGCAGCCGACCGGCCTCGTCCCGTGCCAACCGCAGCGGCCGCTCGGTCAGCACGACCGCGTTCTCGAACGGCCACCACCATCCGGCATGCCGCGCGACCCCCGCCAATCCGGCCAGCCTGTCACCGGTGCCGTCGAAGGCCGCCAGCCAGGGCGCGTCATGCTGTCCGTGCACCGCGTCGAGCAGCACCCCGCGAATCTCCGCCTCAGCGGCCGCCCGCTCCCGGCGCTCCTCGTTCCCCCTCGTACCCCGGCCGAAATTCCTTCGCCCGGAATCGGTTTCGATCGGTTCCGGGCCGAGTACCGCCTCGACGACGCCGGACCGAATACGATCGGTGAGCGTGCGGGTGACCTCCCAGAGCTGTGCGCCGGTGGCCTGCCACAGCTCGTTCCAGCTGTCCGCCCCCAGCGCCTCGTGCACCCGCCGCCGCTCCCGCGCCCACGGCAGCGTGCGCACCTGCTCCCGTACCGAGGCCCCCGGATTCTCCAGCGCCCGAACGGTGTTCAGGCCGGCGAGCGGAGAATCCGCCCAGCAGATCAGAGCCGGTTCGGCCAGCCCCGCGCTGCGGTAGGCGATTCGGACCGCCGCCTCGGCGGCAGCCCGGTCGGCAGGTTCGGTACACGCCGCGACCGCGCGCCAGTCGTCGGTTTGCTGCATAGGAAATCCCCTGGGTAGCTGGAGTTCGAACGATTCGACGCGGGTAGCTCAGTCGGCGACGATGCGCACCGCACCGGGCGTGTACTCCCGTTGCCGCACAATGCGATACCAGCCCTGAGGCAGGGCGATGGCGGCGTGCTCCTCGTGGACGAGCCGTCCGCCCTCGGGGAGATGCAGCAGGGTCTGCCCGCTCGTGCGCACCAGCCGGCCGGGGGCCGACAGCGCGTGCGCGTGGCCGGTGACCTCGCCCAGCGCCAGCACCATCCGGCCGCGCGAATCACGTTGCAGGCCGGGCGCGTCCTGCGCATACGCCGGAACCGACGCCTCGGCCACCGGCACGATCAGCACATCTCCCTGACGGAACATGAGAAACCCATCCCTCGACGAATCCGGCCCCTTCACGGGCTCGATTCGAAACTAGCGCGCGGGTACGACAATTCGCGGCGCGGAACCCGTGGTTCGCGGGCGCGGACCACCGTCGTCGTGTGCGCGCCGCGCGTCGCCGCCGCCCACCCGGGTTCGATGTCACCGCGGCTTGGTAGAACTGGCGGAAACCTCGAACCGACAACAGTCACCGGCGCACGGAGTCGCAGCTATGACCATCAGTGACCACATCACGGAGTTCCACGGCCTGCCCGTGTTCAACCTGCCGGACCCCGGCGCGAAGGACGCCTCGAAGCCGCTCGCCAAGGCCGCGTTCCGGTCCCCCGCGGGCGTGGCGTGGCGAGTCGCCATCGAGCCGTACGACTCCAAGGAGACCTGGCCGGAGGCTTTCGCACGGTTCCTGGCCGCGACGGACACCACCACCGTGAGTGCCCTGGTCGTCGGTCCGTGGGGCGAGAGCGACGACACTTCCGCCACTGTCATCGACGCGATCGTCGAGGCGCGGGATCGGCTGCCCGCGCTGCGCGCGGTCTTCCTCGGCGACATCGTCTACGAGGAGAACGAGATCTCCTGGATCCACCAGAGCGATGTCACCGTTCTGTTGAAAGCCTTCCCCGACCTCGAGGAGATCGTCGTGCGCGGCAGCGAGATGCTGTCCTTCCCGCCGCTCACACACAAGGGCCTGCGCGCGCTCACCGTCCAGACCGGTGGGCTGGACGGTGAGGTCGTCCGCGGTATCGCCGCCAGCGACCTGCCCGCGCTGGAGAGCCTCGAGCTCTGGCTCGGCGTCGACAACTACGGCGGCAACACCACCGTCGACGATCTGGAACTCGTTTTCACCGGCGTGCGCCTGCCTCGACTCCGTCATCTGGCGCTGTGCAACAGTGAGATTCAGGATGAGATCGCCGTCGCCGTGGCGAGCGCTCCCGTGGTGGCGCGCCTGACCACCCTCGGCCTGGCGATGGGCACCCTGGGCGACGAGGGCGCGGAGGCCCTGCTCGCGGGCCAGCCCCTCACCCACCTGGAAAGGCTGGACCTGCACCACAATTTCCTCTCCGCGACCATGCGCGAACGCCTGCTCGCCGCACTGGAACCCGCGGGCGTGACCGTCGACGCGGACAAGCGCGACGCCGAGGAGGACAACGGCTGGCGCTATACCGCGGTCGCCGAGTGACCTCTCGCCCCGGCGCCATCACGATCGTCGGTATTCCCGGGAACCGCCGCGTCGGCCTCTTCCAGGACGCCCTGCGCCGGGCCGGACACTCCGATGCCCGCGTCTTGTCCTGGCGCGATGTCCACTCCGGCAGCGCCGCATTCGCTCCCGGTGATCTGGTCCGCCTCGAATCCCCGGGCGAGGACCCGGTGTTGGACCGCGAACTGCGCGGCGTGACGGACGCGACCCGCGTCGAGGGGACAGGGCGCTGGTATGCGCGGTTCACCGCGCTCGCGCGGTCTCTCGGCGAGCAGGTGACAGGCTGCGGCGCAACACTTCTCGACGATCCGGCCGACCTGGCCGTGCTGTTCGACAAACGTCGTTGCCACGAAGTCCTGACGAATGCCGGTGTCCCCGTGCCCTTCGCGCTGACCTCCGGGGTGACCGAGCCGGTGCGCGGCTGGGCGGATCTGCGCGAGCGCATGACGCGCGCCGGGCTCGAGCGTGTCTTCGTGAAACTCGCGCACGGTTCCTCCGCGTCCGGCGTGCTGGCACTGGCGACCTCGAATGCCGGGCGGGTACAGGCGATCACCTCGGTCGAGCGGGACGCGCGGGGGCGGTTGTTCAATTCGCTGCGGGTGCGGAAGTACAGCACCGAGGCGGAGGTCGCGGCCATTGTGGACGCGCTCGCACCCGACGGGCTGCATGTGGAACGGTGGCTGCCCAAGGCCGCCCAGCACGGGCGCAGCGCGGATCTGCGCGTGGTCGTGGTGCGGGGCCGGGCCACGCACGCGGTGGTGCGCACCAGCCGATCGCCCATGACGAATCTGCACCTCGGCGGGGCGCGCGGCGATCTCGCGGCGGTGCGGGCGGCCATCGCGAATGCGGGCGGGGAGTGGGGCGAGGTGCTGGGAATCTGTGAGCGGGCCGCGGCCTGCTTCCCGGGATTCTCCCGGGTGGGTGTGGATCTGCTGCCGGTGGCCGGATGGCGACGGTTCGCGGTCGGCGAGGTCAATGCCTTCGGCGACCTGCTTCCCGGACTGAACGGTCTGGACGGCAGCGGGGCCGAATCCGGCGACACCTACGATGCCCAGGTCGCCGTACTACTACGCAGGACAGGGAACCAGCACGATGCCATCGCCTGAACCGGAGCCGCATGAGCCGGAGCCCGGACCCGATCCGGATATGAACGAGGTGATCGGCCGGGACGATCTGCTGCTGATCACCCTCGACACCCTGCGCTTCGATGTGGCCGCCGAACTGCTGGCGGCGGGGCGGCTGCCGAATCTGGCCCGGCACCTCCCCGGCGGCGAATGGGAGAAGCGCCATGCCCCGGGCAGTTTCACCTATGCGTCGCATCAGGCGATCTTCGCGGGCTTCCTGCCGACACCCGCCACGCCCGGCCCGCACCCACGGCTCTTCGCAGCCCGATTCGAAGGCAGCGAGACCACCGCGGGCCGCACCTTCGTCTACGACACGCCGGATTTCGTCACCGCACTCGCCGCCGAGGGCTATCGCACCGTCTGCATCGGGGGAGTGGGCTTCTTCAACAAGCGCGGGCCGCTCGGGTCGGTGCTGCCGGGGCTGTTCCAGGACAGCCACTGGGAGCAGGAGTTCTCGGTGGCCTCGCCCATCTCCTTCGAATCACAGGTGGCCCGCGCCGAGGCGGTGATCGCCGCACTTCCCGTGCAGCGCAGGCTTTTCCTGTTCGTCAACGTGTCCGCACTGCATCAGCCCAACTGGTTCCACCTGCCCGGGGCGACCAGGGATGCGGGGGACAGTCGCGAAACACACGCCGCCGCAATGGAATACGTGGACGCGCACATCGGCCGGCTGTTCGCCGCAATGAGCGGCAGACGGCGCTGCTTCACCATCGTCTGCTCGGATCACGGAACCGCCTACGGTGACGGCGGTTTCACCGGCCACCGGCTCGGGCACGAAGCCGTGTGGACCGTTCCCTACGCCCAGTTCTTCCTCGAGGCTTC
This sequence comes from Nocardia acididurans, assembly GCF_016741815.1. Classification (GTDB taxonomy): domain Bacteria; phylum Actinomycetota; class Actinomycetes; order Mycobacteriales; family Mycobacteriaceae; genus Nocardia; species Nocardia acididurans. The sequence continues at coordinate 284,436 of NZ_JAERRJ010000012.1, read as the reverse complement.
CGTATGAGTATCGGTATCAGCACCCCGCCGCGGCCCTATCAGAGCTATGTGTACGGCTATCCACACAAGACGGCCTACCGTCCCCTCGGTGCGGACAGCCCGCTGCTCGGTGCGCTGTGGGCGGACGAACCCAAGCACGCGCTGTCGCTGTACGCGCACATCCCCTTCTGCGAATACCGTTGCGGCTTCTGCAATCTCTTCACCCGCGTGGGTGCGCCCGACAATCTGACCGGACGCTACCTGGACGCGCTGGAGCGGCAGGCGCGCACCGTGCGCGCGGCCCTCGGCGACGGCCCGGTGCGCTTCGCGGCAGCGGCCTTCGGCGGCGGAACCCCCACCTATCTGACCGCTCGCGAACTCGAACGGCTCTGCGATATCGCCGAACAGCGGATGGGCGCGGATCTGCGGGCGATTCCGCTCTCCGTGGAAACCTCCCCGCCCACCGCCACCGCCGACCGGCTCGCCGTACTGGCCGAACGCGGGACCACCCGCATCAGCATCGGTGTGCAGAGCTTCATCGACAGCGAGGCCCGCGCGGCGGTGCGGCCACAACGCCGTGCCGAGGTCGAGACGGCCCTGGAAAGGGTTCGCGCGGCACGCATTCCGGTGCTGAACATCGACCTCATCTACGGCATCGACGGCCAAACCGAACGGACCTGGCACACGTCCCTGGAAGCCGCCCTGGCCTGGCGGCCCGAGGAACTCTACCTGTATCCGCTGTATGTGCGCCCGCTCACCGGTCTGGGGCGGCGCGGTATCGACTCCGACGCCGAGTGGGACGAACAACGGCTGCGGCTCTACGCATCCGGGCGCGACCATCTGCTCGCGCACGGCTACGAACAGGTGTCCATGCGGATGTTCCGCCGCATAGACGCGCCCGCGCTGGGACCCGACGACTATGCCTGCCAGACCGACGGCATGGTCGGACTGGGCTGTGGCGCGCGCTCCTACACGGCGGGCCTGCACTACTCGTTCGACTACGCCGTCGACCTGCGAGAGGTGCGCGGCATCATCGACACTTACACGAGCACAACGGATTTCAGTCGCGCGGAGGTGGGCCGCCGCATCGACTCCAGCGAGTCCGGGCGGCGCTTCCTGCTGCAATCGCTGTTGCAGGCGGGCGGAATGGAAATCGCCGCCTACCGCGCCCGATTCGGCGCGGACCCGCACGCGCACTACCCCGAGGAATTGGCCGAGTTCGCCGAACTGGGCTGGCTGGAACCGGATTCCGGCGACGGTCTGCTCCGGCTCACCCCCACCGGCCTGTCCTACTCCGACGCGATCGGTCCCCGATTGTTCTCACCCGCCGTCAGCGCTGCCATGGCTGCCTACGAACTCAAGTGAGCCACAATGGATCTCACAATCCTGTACCGCGGCCCGCTGGCCTCCTGCGATTACGACTGCCCGTACTGCCCCTTCGCCAAGCGTCGCGACTCCCGGGAGCAACTGCGCGCCGACCGCGCGGCCCTGGAACGCTTCACCGCCTGGGCGGCGGCACAATCCGACGATCGCCTGTCGATTCTGTGCACGCCCTGGGGTGAGGGCCTGGTCCGCTCCTGGTACCGCCGCGCTCTCGTCGAGCTCTCGCACCTCCCCAATGTCCGCCGGGTGGCCATCCAGACCAACCTCAGCTGCCGCACCGACTGGCTGTCCGACGCCGATCCCGACACCTTGGCCCTGTGGTGCACCTACCATCCCGGCCAAACCCCCTACGACCGCTTCCGCGCCAAATGCGCCGACCTGACCCGTCGCGGCATCCGCTTCAGCGTCGGCATCGTCGGCTTCCCCGACCACCTCCCCGCGGCGCACCGGCTCCGCGCCGACCTGCCGGCCCACATCTACCTCTGGGTGAACGCTCCCGAGAACCACCCCCTCACCGACGCCCAGGCCGCGGCCTGGACCGCCGTGGATCCCCTGTTCGCCTACAGCCGCAACCCCCACTCCTCCTCCGGAATACCCTGCCGTACAGGCGAATCCGTTATCTCGGTGGACGGCTCCGGAACAGTCCGCCGCTGCCACTTCATCCCCGCCGAACTGGGCAACCTCTACGACGGTTCCTACCGCGCAGCCCTCCGCCCCCGCCCCTGCCCGGCCACCAGCTGCGACTGCCACATCGGCTACGTCCACCTGGAATCCCTCCCCCTCTACGACGTCTTCGCGGGCGGCGTCCTGGAACGCATCCCCGCCACCATCCCACCCACACCCCCGACGGCCGTGTCGCCGGCTTGACCGGTCTCGGGGGCGCTACGCGATCGGGCACGAGGCGGTACTCGAGCATCATCGTGCGGCGAAGTCATCGCCGCAGGTGGCACAGCCGATCGGACGCGTTTCACGAAGTCGGTCCGGGTGAGCAGGGGCGGTGTTGCCAGACTGGACGGCAATGAAACTGCCTGAGCTTCCCGATCTGCCCGTCCGTGCCGAGCTCGACCGTATAGTCGGGACGCTCGCGAAGCGGGGGACAGCTGTGCTGGTCGCGCCACCCGGTACCGGCAAGACGACCCTGGTTCCGCTGGCACTGGCCGCCGGTACCGATGGGCGGGTGCTGGTGGCCGAGCCCCGGCGCTTGGCGGCGCGGGCGGCTGCGGCGCGGATGGCGGCGCTCCTCGGCGAACCGGTCGGCGCGACGGTCGGATACGCCGTACGAGGTGATCGGAAAGTGGGTCGCGATACCCGCGTCGAGGTGGTGACCTCCGGGCTGCTGGTGCGGCGTTTGCAGAACGATCCCGAACTCGCGGGCGTCGATGTGGTGGTACTCGACGAATGCCACGAGCGGCATCTGGACGCGGATCTGCTGCTGGCGCTGCTCCTCGACGCCCGCGCGGGCCTGCGGCCCGATCTGCGGCTGCTCGCCACCTCGGCAACTGTTGCGGCCGAACGACTATCGGCGCTGCTCGGCGACAAGGTTGCCGACGGAGCGGAACGCTCGGTGCCCGAACCGAAGAGTGACGCCGCGACCAGTGCAGGCACAGGCGATGCCGAACCCGCCTCGCTTGCCGGTGCGCCGGAGCCTGCCTCGCTTACCGGCTCGGGTACGACCGGTGCGCCGGTGCTGGAAGTGCGCGGGCGTACGTACCCCGTGGCAATGAACTATGTTCCGGCCCTGCCGAAGGAGCGGATCGAGGCGCAGGTGGCACGGGCCACGCGGGCGGCGCTGGCCGAATCCGACGGCGACGTGCTGGTCTTCCTGCCCGGCGCGGCCGAGATCCGGCGGACGGCCGAGCAGCTGTCGGGACTCGACGGCGTGGACGTGATTCCCCTGCACGGCAGGCTTTCCACGGCCGCGCAGGACACGGCGCTGCGGCCGGGGGCACGGCGGCGGGTCGTATTGTCCACGGCGGTGGCGGAATCCAGCCTCACGGTCCCCGGAGTGCGTGCGGTGGTGGATTCCGGGCTGGCCCGGGTACCCCGCATCGACCGGGGGCGCGGGCTGTCCGGCCTTGCGACGGTACGGGTTTCGGCCGCGGTTGCGGAACAGCGCGCCGGGCGGGCCGGGCGTGAGGCGCCCGGCCGGGTGTGGCGATGCTGGCCGGAATACGAGCACGCGACCCTCCCCGCGTATCCCGAGCCGGAGATCCGCACCGCCGACTTGACCAGGCTCGCACTGGAATTGGCGTGCTGGGGCACCCCGGACGGATCCGCGCTCGACTGGTGGGACGCGCCGCCGCCCGGTGGTCTCGCGGCAGGTCGTGACGTGCTGCGCGCCCTCGCTGCCGAAGACGATAACGGCGTCACCGACCGCGGCCGCCGGATGGCCGTCATCGGCCTGCACCCACGCCTGTCCCGGGCGCTGCTGGACGGCGCTGCCGAGGTCGGCGCCCGCGCGGCGGCCGAAGTGGTCACCCTCTTGGATGACGAATCTCTCTCCCCCGGAACGGATCTGATTCACAGCCTGCGCACCCTGCGCCGGGAGAAACCGGCCCGCTGGCTGCGCGAAGTGCAGCGGCTGGCCCGGCTGGTCGAGCAGGCGGGCACCGGGCAAGCGCGTCCGGGGCAAGCAGCGCAGGAACGGAGCGACGCCCCACGGCAACCGGGTACAGCGCCCGACACCAGGGCTGCACCGCCTCCCCGATCCGACGCGGAGAATCCAGCGGCAGCGTCCGACGGGGGGAGTTCGGCGGCTGCGTCCGACGCGGTGAGCCCAGCGGCGGTGTCCGACGTGGGGCGGTCGGTGGCGGCGCGTGAGGCGGGGCAGGCGGTGGCGCGATCGGGGGCGATGTCCGGTGCGGCTCGTTCGGCGGCGGGCGCGGATGACCCCGCTCTTGTTGTGGCACTGGCGTATCCGGAGCGGTTGGCGCGGCGGCGCGCGCCGGGGTCGGCGAGTTATCTGATGGCGGGTGGTACGGCGGTGTCGCTGCCGCCGGGCTCCGGGCTCGGGGATGCCGAGTGGCTGGCGGTGGCCGTGGCGACGCGCGATCCCGGGCGGTCCGAGGGCCGTATTCGGCTGGCCGCTGTGGCGGACGAGCAGTTGGCCCGGCGTGCCGCGCCGACTTTGCTCCGGATGGCGGAGGAGGTGGATTGGATCGGCGGTGACGTTGTCGCGCGTCGGGTCGAGCGGCTGGGGGCGATCGTCCTGTCGGAGAAGCCGATTCGTGATCCGGAACCCGCGCAGGTCGAGGCCGCCCTGCGGCGTGGGCTGGGCGAGTCGGGTTTGTCGCTGCTGCGCTGGAGTGCCGATGCCGAGTCGCTGCGGCAGCGTCTGGACTTCCTGCATCGCACGCTCGGTGACCCGTGGCCAGCCGTGGACGACGAATCTCTGCTGGCCGCAATGGATTCCTGGCTGGCCCCGGATCTCGGCGGTGCGCGCCGCCGCGCCGATCTCGAGCGGATCGACGCCGGGCAGGCGCTGCGCCGACTGCTCCCGTGGCCGGAGGCCGTCCGGCTCGACGAACTGGCCCCGGAGCGGCTGACGGTTCCTTCCGGAAGCCAAGTGCGCCTGGACTATTCGGCCGATCCGCCGATCCTGGCCGTCAAGGTGCAGGAGATCTTCGGCTGGACCGACCCGCCGCGCCTGGCCGACGGTCGCACCACGATCCTGCTGCATCTGCTCTCGCCCGCCCGGCGACCCATCGCGGTCACCGCGGACCTGCCGTCCTTCTGGCGCACCGGCTGGCCGCAGGCCCGCGCGGAACTCCGCGGCCGCTACCCGAAGCACTCCTGGCCGGAGGATCCCACCACCGTCCAACCCCACCGCGGCACAGCCCGAAACGCGGCCCGCGGACAGTGATTCGGGATAGGCGGCGGATCAGGGAGCCGCGCGGCAGATCGCCGGAGCGTCAGCTCCGCACCTCCTCGGAGTAGATGGCGAGCGCGCCGGGGCGGGAGGTGTGGGCGCGCAGCACCCAGCGTCCCTTACCGTCGGCTTTGGCGCGGAACAGCGCGGTGTCGGCGGCGTCGAGCAGCGCTTCCGCATCCGTGCCGGTGGCCGGAGCCACCACGGCCCCGATACTGGCCGACAGGCGCAATCTGTTGTGGCCCACGGTGATCGGCTGTTCCAGTGCCGCCAGCAGCCGATCCGCCACCGCCGCCACCCGGTCGTGATCGGCGGGTGGCGGGATCAGGGCGACGAATTCGTCGCCGCCGATCCGCGAGACCATGACGCCCTGTCCGGGCACGCTGTCGCGCAGTTGCGCCGCCACCGCGGTGAGCAGCCGGTCGCCGGCGCCGTGCCCGTAGTGGTCGTTGACATGCTTGAAGCCGTCGAGATCCAGGAAGCACAGGCCGACCTGCGCATCCGCGCCCGCGAGCCCGATCGCCCCCTCGAGCCGTTCCACCAGTTGCCGCCGATTGGGCAGCCCGGTGAGCGGATCGTGGCGGGCCTGCCAGTGCAGTTCGTCCTCCATGCGGTGCCGCTCGGTGACGTCCTCGCCCACGGCCAGCAGGTAATCGTCCTGTCCGGCAGCGCCTTTCACGAAGGTGATGGCGAACGACGCCCACCCGTAGGTCCCGTCCGCGCGCTGGATCCGCTGCTCGAGTTTGACCGTGCCCTCTCCGGTCGGCACCAGCCGGTCATACACCATCGCCCGGATCCCGTCCCGATCGTCGGGGTGGGCGAAGTCGTACACCGAGATGCCGCGCAGATGCTCCACGGACACCCCGATCATGTCGGCCAGGCACTGATTGGCGTCCATCAGGCACCCGTCGGTGTCGCCGATGGCGATGGCCACCGCCGCGTGATCGAACACCACCCGGAAGCGCTCGTCGGCGGCCCGCTGCGCCTCGGTGAGCGCCTGCTCCACGGTGATCCGGCGCTGGCGCCGCGCGGCGTCGAGCGCGGTGCCGTAGCCCTGACCGAAGCTGGCGAGCATGATCGGCAGCCGTTGCGCCGCCTCCGCGTGTCTGGTGTGTGTGCCCAGCCGCGCGAGTGCGCCCGCCGAAACCGGCAGCACCGCGGGGTCGGTCAACTCTGCCTCGACCAGTGCCGCGCCCGCGGCCGCACCGGCCGAGGCGTCGAAGACCTCGCGGTCCAGACTCGCCGAGAGGTCACCGATGAGCCCCGCCAGCAACCGGTGCGCATCGCACACCGGTAGCGGCGTCGGGCAGGTTCGCGAGAGTGCCAGCCACCAGTCCCGCGCCAGTTCGAGCTGTCCGTCTTCGTCCACGAATCCCCCTCACGATCTGCTCCGGGGTCCCCACTCTGCGGCATCCCGCCCGACGGATGCTACCAACCGGCAGGGACATCGAAATGCGACCGCTGGGAAGGAAATTCGCAGACCGGGCTCAGACCGGGCAATTCTCCGCGAAGATCGACACACCCTTGTAACGGTGTGTCGTGACCTGCCACACCCATGTCGCCCGGACACAGTCGGCGAGATCGGCGGCGTGTCGCGAAACCGGGAGTTCCACCTCCGCTTCCATGGTCCGCACCCGCGCACGAATCCGTTCGTGCAGGGCCCGGAATTCGGTCAGTCGTCCACGCACGATGGCGGCCGCGGCGTGCACCGCCCGGGTCAGGTCCGCGCCCGGATTGTTCAACTGCCACAGTGGAATCAGGTTGAAATCGGCCAGGTCGACGATGCACTCCTTCTCGAAGGAGAACACGTCGTTCATGAGCGCGCCGATATCGACCGTCAACCCCCGTAGTCGGCGCAGGTCTGCCCCGAGCCCCGCGCGGTCGATATGCGGCCAGTCCAGATAGCTGTCCTGTCCGAACTCGCACAGCGCGATGGCCGGGTACATGCCCGAGACGTGCGCGCGCAGCGCGATGTACTCGTCCACGGCGAGCAGGGTGCCGCGGGCGCGGGCGTTCTGGTCGCGGATGGCGGGCCGCAGATGCTCGACGGTCTGCGCGAGGAACCGCTGCAGCCAGCGCGGCTGCGCCAGTTCGACCATCATGGCGAGGTATTCGCCGGTCGCCGCTTCCAGCGGTGTCGGATTTGCCGGAACTGCACGGGTTTCCAGCAATCGCACCATGCGCTCCACCGCGACACCGGCCTCGCGCCGCCGTTCGGCATTCAGATGCCCGAACTTCTCGCGCCCCACGGTGTCGTTGAGCCAGAACAGAATTGCGTTGTAGATGCCGATCGCCGTCATGCGTTCGGCGTCGATCGCGCCGGGGTGCAGATACGGCGTCATGCTGTTGTAGTGTTCGCCGCCGTTCTCCAGCCAGATGGAATGGCGGCGGCAGAATCGCTCCACCGCCGCACACGCCTCGTCGCCGAATTTACTGGGCTGGAATTCACGGCAGTAGGCCGCGATGTCGGCGTTCGGTGCGCTGAAGAGTTCGCGCAGTGACCACCGCCTTCCTGCGCGGATCAGGGCGCTGTACTCGGCGCGCATCCGTTCGATACCGGCCTCCACCGTGGAGGTGTGCTCACTGACCATGCGCGGAACCTCCCGTTCATCTCTGCCCGCAACGGTTCAGCGAATGATAGTTCCACGCGTTTCAAAAGAAAGTTCGCACAACCCCCTAATCCATTGCCGGACCGGCACTTACGGCGCGGAATCGGCGCGCACCCGTTGGCGTGTCCGATAAACCGAAGGCGCCACCCCGAATTGCGCCGAGAACGCCTGCCGCAATGTTTCCGCCGACGCGAATCCACATTGCCCCGCGATATCGTCGAGCCGCAATCCCGACGAGGTCAGCAATCGCGCCGCAGCCTCGACCCGGGTGCGCCGCACATAGCGGGCCGGCGTCTCGCCGAGCTCGGCCACGAACAGCCGGGTCAGATGACGCTCGCTCACGCCGACCACAGCGCCCAGCGCCTCGATGCCCAGATCCCCGGCCAGATGCGCGGTGATGTACTCGACCAGCCGGTGCACCAGCCGATGCGCCGGCTCCGGATTCCCCACGAACACGCTCACCTGCGCCTGATCCCCGGGCCGCCGCAGATAGGTGACCAGCCCCATTGAAATCCGCCGCGCCAGTTCGGCTCCGTGATCCTCCTCGATGAAGGCCAGCGTCAGATCCAGCGCGCTGGTCACCCCGCCGGAGGTGGCCACATTGCCGTGCCGCACGAAGATCGGTTCCGGATCGAACTCCACCTTCGGATACGCCGCCGCGATCTCGGACGCGTAGAACCAGTGCGTGGTGGCGCGCTTCCCATCCAGCAGACCACCGGCGGCCAGCACGCTCGCACCCGTGCACACCGAGGCGACTCGCCGGGCGTGGCGCGCCAGCCGCCGCACATGCCCCACGAACCGTTCGTCCGCTGCGGCATCGGCGTGCCCCAGCCCGCCCGACACGATCACCGTGTCGATGGCATCGTTGACCTGCTCCAGCGCCTGCTGCCCGGACAGGGTCAGCCCCGAATTGCATTCCACCGCAGCGCCGCCCGGCGTCACGAACACCATGCGGTAGGCGGGCGCGGCCCCCATGCGATTGGCCATGTCCAGCGTCGAGGTCACCGAGGCGATGTCGAGCAACTCCACCCCGTGATAGCCGACCACGACCACCAGCCGTTCGTTCACACCGTCGATCCTAGTGAAAGCGCCAGGAATCCAAGTGTTTCCGCCATGGCCGCCCAGCCGTCTGGCCATCGTGCGCGCCCCGGCGAGACGGTGGGCCCATGCAGGAATCACCGACCCGCCCGCGTCCCGCCTTCCGCCGCATCCTCCGCTGGCCTACCCTCGCCGCCCTGGTCCTCGCCGTGGCCACCGCCTACGACCTGACCGCCGGCGTCGACCTCGCCCAGATCGTCGCCGCCTCCGCCCTGGTGTACCTCGGCAGCGCCGCGATCGGGAACAGCCGTGCCGCCTGGCCGGTCTTCCTGGCCACCTTCGTGGTCATCGGCGCGGCGAAGGCGGCGGGCGCGGACGGCACCTGGGTACTGCTCGCCCTGGCCGTCCCGTTCGCCCTCTACGGTCTGGCGCGCCGCCACGACATCACCGTGCAGGGCGCGGCGATGCTGGCCTTCGGAGCCGTCGCCGTGCTCGCCCTGCTCGTCGACGAGACGGTGGGCGGCTGCCTGGTCGCCGCCGGCCTGCTCGCGCACACCGCCTGGGATATCAAGCATTTCCGGGAGAACCGAGTGGTCGTCCGATCCATGTCGGAGTTCTGCATGGTGCTCGACACCGTGCTCGCCCTCGCGGTCCTCGCGGTGACCTTCTGACCCCGCCCTATTCGGTCTGCGCCCACGCCGCGACGGGCAGCGACAGGTAGATGCCGAAATCCGCCAGCCCGGTAGCGGATTCGATCCGCTCGTGCAGCAGATCCACCCGCTCCTGCCGATTGCCCGCCCGGCTCTCGAAATACTTGGACCGGATCTCGATGACCACCGGCAGCCCACAACGATCCAGCGGCCCGAGGGCACGAAACCGGATCTCCACATCCCCCGGCTGCAGATCGCCGTCATAGGGCTCCTCCGGGCATTCCACCGCCAGCGAGATCAGATGCGGCAGTGCCTCACTCAGCTTCCGCAGCACGGACTCGGGGACATCGGGCGCGTGAACCACTTCGACCAGGGGCATCGGTTCAGCCTAACCGCGCCGATCCGGTCGATCACAGCGCACCATCGGCCCGAGCTCGCTCATCCCTGCTCGCGGCGCAGCGCGGACTCCGGAAGTACATCGCGGAAACGGGGCGTCCCCGGTTCGGACTCCAACCGTGTGGCCCGCGCGGTGAAGCTGATGGCGTGGTACCACCCACACAACAGCAGCAGATCCATCAGCTGCTGTTCATCGAAGACCTGGGCCAGCCGCGCCCACAACTCGTCACCGATATCGCTGTGATCGTGGAGCGCGTCCACGGCCTCCAGCAGCAGTCGCTCGGATTGTCTTGTCCAACAGGGATCTTCGTGACTTCCGTGCGTCAGGGACGTCTGCTGCTCCGCGGTGATTCCCGCGCGCTCGGCGAAGATCGCGATATGCACGCCCCACTCGTACTCGCACCCGCATCGGGCGCACGTCCGATCGATCACCAGTTCCCGCTCCCGCCGGCTGAGCGACAGTTCCCGCCCGAGCTCGTACCGCCCCCACACATGCATGGCGCCGGCCATCGGCGGCTTGCGCGCGAACATCCGGAACAGCGAAATAGGTTCCGCCCCAGGCATCATCCGCGCCAGCAGCGCCCCCGTCTCGTCATCGTAGGGCGGTTCCAGCGGCGCGATCCTGGCCATCTCGACTCCAACGTTTCGAAAATAGAAACACCTCGAATGCTAGTGTTTCGAAAATAGAAACACAACCCTGATCGATCACAGGAGTCCGATGCCAACCCCCCAACCGGGCCGTCCGGTACGAGGCTCGACCACCGGCCGCCCCCTCATGGCGGCGCTCGATCTCCTCGGCCGGCGCTGGACCCTCCGCATCATCTGGGAACTCCGAGACGGCCCGGTGGGCCCCCGCCCGCTACTGGCTCGCTGCGAAGGTCTCTCCTCCAGCGTCCTCTACCAACGCCTGACCGAACTGACCCGAGCGGCCGTAATCGCCTCCAGCCCAGCAGGTTACGAACTCACACCGCTGGGTGCCCGCCTGCGCGAGGCGCTGGCGCCGTTGGATGCCTGGTCTGCCGAGTGGGCCGAAATCTGCTCCGACCCAGCCTGATTCCCGTCTGCGGCGCAATCCGGGTCAGCGGACTCGCTCGGCCACCAGGGTCGCTCGGTGCAGCAGCCATTCCAGCGGGCCGCGGCGGAACAGCCGTGACCAGCAGAAGGCGAACAAGAGGACGAACGCGCTCAACCCGAGAAGTGCGGGTAGCGAATCGGCGGGCAGGGTGTGGAAGCCGATCACGGCGATCACGGCGATGTGGAATACGTAGGCCGTCAACGACATACTGCCCGCTGCGATCAGTGGTGCGGTGATCCGCCGGAAGGTGTGGAATCGGTCGCACGCGATGAGGCAGGCGATCGAGACCACCATCGCCACGCCGGTGTTCGCGAGGACCGACAGGGTGGTCTCGCTGTGCGGGACCGCTACCAGTTGATGCCGCCAGCCGGGTTGTTCCGGGGCCAGGTCCGACCACCACGGGGCATCCAGGATTCCGGTCGAGGGGACCGTGCCGGGCACCAGACGCAGCGCCAGTGCCGATCCGGCGTAGCCGAGGACGGCCAGCGCGATTCCGGTTGTCAGGACGCGTCGGCGGATCAGCCGGGCGGACAGATCGAGGCGTGCGACCGCCATGCCCGCGACGACGAACGGCAGCCAACTCAGTGCCGGATAGCTTCCGGTGAACAGGAGTCCGACGAGGCCGCCGGGTGCGTCGAGGGGTTCACCTCGACCGCTCGCCCACGCCAGCGGATCGAATCGATTGATCGTGTCGAACCATCTCGGGTCGGCGTTGATCACCCGAAACCACAACTGCGGCAGGACGATTGCGCTGATCGCCGCAATCGCCGCCAAAGTGGTGGCCCGCAGTCGGTACAGGGGGAGGGCCAGCAGGAAGAAGAGCCCGTAGTAGGCGAGGATCACCTCCACGTCGGTCCCGAGGGCGGTCAGCGCGGTGCCGAGTGCGAGCAGAATTGCCGCCCGCACCAGCACCTTCACGACAGCCTGCCGGCCGGACCGTCCGGTCTTCGGGGTCCGCCGCCCGACGATCAAGATGATCGAGAAGCCCGCCAGGAACGCGAACAGCGCCGAGGATCGGCCGTGCGTCAGCTCCATCGTGAACCCGAGGACACCGCCCGAGGCCGGATCCGGGCCCACATGCGCGGCGTACATGCCGAGCACCGCGAGCCCGCGCGCGAGATCGACTCCGAGCAACCGTACGCCCGTCTGCGCCGTTCCCGTGACCGTCCCCGGCCGGTCGGTCGTCGACATCGCGGCACCGGGCCCGCCACCGACAGAAGTCGCGGAAGCGTTGTGTGTCATGGCATTCAGCGTTGAGAACGCCCAGCTCCGCAGGTATCCGGCAAGCGTCCGGAAGGCTTCGCCGCCGGGCTGCCGTCACACCGCCGACCGGCTGGATCCACCCCGCCACCCGGCTGCAGTTCAGGTCGCAAGCACCGCTGTGAGCAGGGCGGATCTAGGCTGACAGGGCAGAAAAACAGTTGGCCGTGGCGTGGGAGTGGGTGTAGCGGGTGATTCGGGTGCTGGTCGTGGACGACGAGGCGCTGGTGCGGTCCGGTTTCGAGCTGATCCTCAACGCGGCCGCCGATATCGAGGTCGTCGCGACGGCGACCGGATCGGCGGCACTGGACGCGGTCGAACGCACCCGGCCCGACGTCGTCCTGCTCGACATCCGCATGCCCGATATCGACGGCCTGACAATCCTGCGCCACATCCGCGAAATGGCCGATCCCCCGGTCGTGGCCATGCTCACCACCTTCGACACCGACGACTACATCCTGTCCGCATTACGTTCCGGCGCAGCGGGTTTCGTCCTCAAGGACACCGAGCCCGAACAACTCGCCCAACTCACCCGCACCCTCGCGGCCGGGGGAGTGGTGCTGTCCCCCAAGGTCTCGGCCGCACTACTGCGCACCGTGGAACCGAGCGCCGCCGCCGCGATCGACGCCGAAGTCGCTCACGTGCGCCGGCTCTCCGACCGCGAGCGGGCAGTACTGGTCCTACTCGCCGAAGGTCTGCCCAACGCCGAGATCGGCCAGCGCCTGCACCTGAGCGTCGGCACCGTGAAAGACCACGTCAGTGCCATCTTCACCAAACTGAGGGTGACCAGCCGAGTCCAGGCCGCCCTGCTCGCCCAGCGCGCGGGCCTGCTGTCATGACCCGCCCAGCGCGTGGCCTCACTGCCCTGACCCGCCTACCGCCCCGGCTCATCGACATCCTGCTCGTCGCCATAGCGATCGCCGACGTGATCGTCGACGGCGACATCACCTCCCGCGAGCACTACATCATGGCCGGAATCGGTTGCGCCGGCCTGCTGCTGCGCCGCCGCCGGCCCCTGCTCGCCTACCTCCTCACCCTGCCCGCGAGCTGGATGCTGGCCTACCTCGCGGCACCCGCCATCGCCCTCTACACCCTGGCCGACCGCACCAAGAACCGCGCACTGCTGGCAGCCGCGGTCCTGGCCACATCGATCGCCGCCTCCGCGCCCTGGCCCCCGGGCACCCCGGTCGACAGCCGCCCCGAAACCCTGGTCAGCTTCGCCTACTCGCTCGCCTGGGCGGGCGCACCCGTCCTCCTCGGCCAGCTCATGCAAACCCGCCGCGAGCTGTCGGCCCGCCTGACCGAAATCGAACAGGCCCGCGACCACGAACGCCACCTCCACGCCCAAGCCGCCCTCGCCCGCGAACGCGCGCAAATCGGCCGCGAAATGCACGACGTAGTAGCCCACCAGGTCAGCCTCATAGCCGTCCGCGCAGGCGCCCTACAGGTCGCCGCACCCGACCCCGAAGTAGCCGAAGCCGCACGCACCATCCGCGGCCTCAGCGTCGACACCCTCGAAGAATTGCGCCACATGGTCACCCTTCTCCGAGCAGCAGGCGGCCAAACCACCGACCTGACCCCCCAACCCACCCTCGCCGACCTCCGAAAACTCCTCGCCTCCAGCGGAATAGAAGTCCACCTGACCGGCGACCTCCCCGCCGACCTCCCCGCCCCCACCCAACGCACCATCTACCGAACAGTCCAGGAAGCCCTCACCAACGTCCGCAAACACGCCCCCGGCGCCACCGCCACAGTCCACCTCGCCCACACCGCCGACCACCTCTCCGTCACCATCACCAACACCCGCCCCACCCGCCCAGCCGTCCCCCTCCCCAGCTCCCACCACGGCCTCGTAGGCCTCGCCGAACGAGCCGAACTACTAGGCGGCACATTCACTTCCGCCCCCACCCCCACCCACGGCTACCGCGCAGACCTCCGCCTCCCCCGCTGAACCAGCACAGTCGGCCCCCAGCCGCCGTCCGCGTTACCACAGCTCGATCGTCCCCATGCGCCCTGGCAACGCATCTGGTATCGGCCACCATGGCCTGGGCTTTCCGGTCGATCAGTCCCCCTAGGTGAACCGCGTCGCGTTGGACGATCTTGAAAGTGCTTTGTGGCGGATCAGGCTCGGTCTCGTGCTTGTTCGCAGCCAGGCCTGGTGCTCCGGTTGCCTACTGGAGATCAGGGCTGAGGTTCTTCCGTTGCACTGCGAAAGTCGTTGGCCGCGTGGTGGTCACCGCCCGATTGCCTATGGTGTGGCCTGCCAGAGTGTTTCGATGGGAAGTGCGCGGAGGCGATCGCCGAAGGACAGGGAGTGCTGCCCGGAGTAGAGGACGTATCCAGCGGTGAAGCGATTGCCGAGTCGTTCCTGGAGATGGCGGAGTCCGGCGAAATCGGATTTGTGGAGGGTCGCGGCGGATTTGACCTCGATGCCGATTACACGGCCGTCGGCTGCTTCGAGCACGGCGTCCACCTCGACCTTGTCTTTCGTGCGGTAGTGCCACAGTGTCGCGCGCTCTTCGTTCCAGGTGAGTTGGCGCGCGAGTTCCATCAGGACGAAGTTCTCGAGAACGGCGCCGGCTGCGCCGCCGAGGTCGGCGAGTCGAGCGGGCCCCTGGCCCAGCAGATGGCACAGCAGACCCGTGTCGACGAAGGCGAGTTTGGGGGTGCCGATTGCGCGATAGGTTGAGCCGCCGGACCACGCGGGGATGGTCTTGATGAGGAATACGGTTTCGAGTAGTGCCAGATAGCGGGTTACGGAGGAGCGATGCAGGTCGAGTTCGCCGGAAAGAGTCGCAGGGACCAGTAGGTTAGCGCTTCGAACAGCAAGCAACTGCAACAGCTTCCGACGCTGAGGCGTTCGTTCGATCGCGGAGATTTCCTGAACGTCACGTTTGATGAGAGTGTCCAGGTAGCTCTCGAAGAACGCGGCCCGGCGTCGGTCGGTGCGCCGCACCGCCCTGGGAGAAGGGCCACAGTTCGATCGTCTCCATGCGCCCTGGCAACGCATCCGGCAGTGACTTCAGCGCGAGAACCTGCGCCGAGCCGGTGAGCAGGAAACGCCCTGGGCGTGGATCAGCGTCCACATCAGCCTTGATCGGCAGAAAGAGCCCGGTCGCTCGCTGTACTTCGTCGATGACCAGGAGCCCGTCGTGCTCGATGAACCCGACCGGATCCTCTTCCGCGGCCCGCAACGCGACAGGATCATCCAGGGTCAGTGAGCGAACGGGACCTCGAGTAGAGGCCACTAGTTGCGCGAGAGTGCTCTTGCCCGACTGTCGTGCGCCATTGATCGTGACAACCCGCGTGTCATCCAACGCTTCGGCTACTGAACATCTGGACGCAAACCTGCTGCGCACATGGCCGGTATGTCGCTGCACATCTAGCCGCTACTCGAGCTCTTGTTCGGGCGGTGTCTACTGACCGCCGACGACGCGCTGCAGGGTGGCTGGAGGCGTTGGGGGTCTCGATGGTCGACTTGGCTCGGTGCGCTCGCCGAAGCTCGGTTCTGAAGTGCCCCAACAGCTCTGGGATGGCGTCGAGATCGTTCCCGACTCATGAGTCCAACCTTGAAAGTTCCTGGCTGTTTGAGCGCCGCTTGGTACGGGTATGAGTGAACCTGGCGATATTCGCGCAGGTCACCCATGAAAAGCGCCCCCGGCAGGAATCGAACCTGCGACCTAGGGATTAGAAGGCCCTTGCTCTATCCAACTGAGCTACGGAGGCATGGTGGGCATCGCGGGCGATGACCACCAACCACCATGACCGATTCCGATCGTGGTGTCCAGCGACTTGAGTATAGCGAGCGTCCAGATAGGCAATGGGGCGTCGTCCAGCAACTGTTCGGCGCGTCGGAGCGGCTGGACAGACCGGGGGACCGGAAACCCCCGGGGAGTACGGACCGGTGCTCCGAACTACCCTGGGGGGATGTCGTCGTCGCAGGACCCGTCCGCAAGTAGTGGCGTTGAGGTGAATCGAGCGGGGTCCGGTGGGACGTTCGCGGTGGTTGCCGCCATGGGGGTTGCGGTTTCTGCGGTGGTTGCGGCGCTGGTGGTGGGGTTGTCGGCGTCGCAGGCGTTGACGCTGCTGGGGATTCCGGATCCGGGGCCGCTCACGACGTACGGGTTGCCCGCGGTGCGGGCTGTGGCTGATCTTGCTGCGGCGTTGACGGTCGGGTCGCTGATGTTCGCGGCGTTCTTCGTGCCGCCGCAGGAGAACGGGCTGCTGGATGTGGGCGGGTTCCGGGCGCTGCGGCGCGCCGGGAATTTCGCGCTGGTGTGGGCGGGGGCGTCGGCGCTGCTGGTGCCGCTCACGCTGTCGGACACCACCGGGCAACCTTTCCTCGACTCGCTGCGTCCCGAAGCGGTGTGGCGCGCCGCCGATCAGGTCGATGTGGCCGGATCCTGGCGGCTGACAATCCTTTTCGTGGCGGTGCTGGCCATCGGGTGCCGGGTGGCGCTGCGGTGGGGGTGGACGCCGGTGCTGCTGTGGGGCTCGGTGATCTGCCTGCTACCGGTGGCGCTGACCGGGCATTCCGCCGCCGGCGGGTCGCATGATGTCGCGACCAACAGCCTGATCCTGCATCTGCTCGCGGCCTGTTTCTGGGTGGGCGGGCTGTTCGCGGTGCTCGCCTACGCGCTGCGCGACGGGAAGTACACGGGCCTCGCGACGCGGCGGTTCTCGAAGGTGGCGACCATCTCATTCGCGGTGATCGCGATCAGTGGTGTGATCAACGCCTGGGTTCGGGTGCCCGCGGATGAACTGTTCGCCACCACCTATGGACGGCTCGTCGTAGCCAAGGCGGTCGCGCTGGCGATGCTCGGCGTCATCGGATTCCTGCAGCGGCAGCGGGCAATTCCGGCATTGGAGAAGGATCCGAAGGATCGCGGCGCGCTCATCCGATTCGCCGGAGTCGAGGCGCTGATCTTCGCGGCGACCATCGGCCTCGCCGTCGGTCTGGGCCGTACGCCGCCGCCGGAACTGCGCACCGTCCCGACACCTGCCGAAGTCGAGATCGGCTACAACCTGGCCGGGCCGCCCACCGTCGCGCGCATCGCGTTCGACTGGCGCTTCGACCTCATCTTCGGCACCCTCGCTATCGTGCTGGCCGTTCTGTATCTGCGGGGCGTAGTGCGACTGCGCCGCCGTGGTGACGCCTGGCCGGTGGGGCGCACCATCGCCTGGATGTCGGGCTGCCTGGTGCTGCTCGTCGCCACCAGCTCCGGAATCGGGCGATACGCGCCCGCCATGTTCAGCATGCACATGGTGCAGCACATGATGCTGTCCATGCTCGCGCCCATCCTGTTCGCACTGGGCGGGCCGGTGCTGCTGGCGCTGCGGGCCATCGCGCCCGCTGGCAAACAGCAGCCGCCCGGACCGCGCGAATGGATTCTGGCGGCCGTGCACAATCCGGTGTCGCGCTTCATGACTCAGCCCGTGGTGGCCTCGGTGTTCTTCGTCGCCGGGTTCTACGCGCTGTACCTGGGCGGCATCTTCGACAAGTACGTCGGCTCACACGGCGCGCACCTGATCATGAACGCGCACTTCCTGCTCAGCGGATACCTCTTCTACTGGGTGGTCATCGGCATCGACCCGAAACCGCGGCAGGTGGAACCGCTCACCAAGGTGGGCATGGTGTTCGGATCACTGCCCTTCCACGCGTTCTTCGGCATCGCGCTGATGAGCATGAACACGGTGCTGGGCGGATGGTTCTACCGGTCGCTGGGCCTGGGCTGGAACGGCAACCTGCTCGACGATCAGCACACCGGCGGCAGCCTGGCCTGGGCGAGCGGTGAAATCCCGCTCGTGGTGGTGATGCTCGCACTGCTCATCCAATGGTCCAGGAGCGACAACCGGCTGGCCACCCGGCTCGACCGCGCCGCCGACCGCGACGACGACGCGGAGCTGGCCGCGTACAACAACATGTACGCCGAGCTGGCCCGGCGCGATCGAGAGGTACGCAAGTGATTGACGTCGCCCCGGCGACCCGCAAACCCAAACGCTTGTATCGATCCGATGTCCGGCAGGCGAGAAGGCTACTGCGCGGGCACATTCGGAAGACACCGGTTTTCCACACCGAGATCCTCGGGCCGCGCGGCCTGGTGCCGGTGACGCTGAAGCTCGAGCATCTGCAGCACGGCGGGACGTTCAAGGTGCGCGGGTGCTTGAACGCGCTGCTGCAGGCGCGGGAGGGCAATCGCAGTGTCGTGGTGGCCTCCAGCGGGAACGCGGGGATCGCGGCGGCGCTGGCCAGTGCGCTGCGGGGATTGACCTGCACGGTCGTGGTGCCGGAGTCGGCGTCGCACACCAAGGTCGCGGCCATGTGGTCGCACGGGGCCGAAGTGCTGTGGCACGGAACGACTTACGCGGAGGCGCACCGGTACGCCAGTCAGCTGGCCAAGGAGCGCGGGGCCATGCAGCTGCACGCCTACGACCAGCCGGCGATCGTGACCGGGGCGGGGGTCGTGGGGCTGGAGATCGAGGAGCAGGTGCGCGGGCGGCCGCCGGTGCTGGTGGCGGTCGGTGGCGGGGGTCTCGTCGCCGGAGTTTCGGTGGCGCTCGGGCTGCGCGGGCGGGTCATCGGCGTGGAGCCGCACGGCGCGCCGACCCTGCACGCGGCGCTGGACGCTGGGCGGCCGGTGGATGTCGAGGTTTCCAGCGTGGCCTCGGATGCGCTGGGCGCCAGCCGGATCGGTGAGATCGCCATGGAGGTCGCGCAGCGGTACAGCGTGCGATCACTGCTGGTCAGCGATGATGCGATCGTGATGGCGCGCGAGTATCTGTGGCGGGAGTTCCGGATCGTGGTGGAGCCTGCGGGGGCGACGGCGGTCGCGGCGATCCAGAGCGGGGTCTACGCGCCGGAGCCGGGGGAGCGGCCGGTGGTCGTCCTCTGCGGCGCCAACACCGATCTCGCCACGTTGTAGCGCCTATTCACATCCGCCGAGTTGTCCACAATCGCGGAACCGGGGCTGTCGCGCGCCTGACCACATCGTCAAGCTGGATGTATCGGATGGCGAAACAGCAAGGGGGAGTGCGATGTACGAGGCGAATACCGCGGTGATCGGCCGCGTGGTCACCCACCCGACGCGGCGGGTGCTGCCCAGCGGTGAGCAGGTGCTCAGCTTCCGAATGGCCAGCAACTCGCGTCGGTATGATCAGGCCAGCGGGGAGTGGGTCGATTCCGGCACGTTGTATCTGACGGTCAGTTGCTGGCGGCGGCTCGTCGACGGAGTGGAGGCATCGCTGCAGCGCGGAGATCCGATCATCGCGTACGGGCAACTGCGTTCCAACGAGTACACGACCCGTGACGGCGCGGAGCGTTCCGACCTCGAGATGCGTGCCCTCGCCCTGGGGCCGGACCTGGGGCGTTGTACCGCTTCGGTCCAGCGCAAAAGCTTCGGTCGCAGTGAGTCTGCGGACCCTCCCACACCGCCGTCGACAGACACAGACACTGCCGGAGAACCGGCGACCACACACAGATAGGCTTGCCGATATGGCTGAGTTCATTTACCAGATGACGAAGGTTCGAAAGGCGCATGGCGACAAGGTCGTGCTCGACAATGTGACCTTGAACTTCCTTCCGGGCGCGAAGATCGGTGTCGTCGGTCCGAACGGCGCCGGTAAGTCGAGCGTGCTGAAGATCATGGCGGGACTGGACCAGCCGAACAACGGTGATGCCTGGCTGGCGCCGGGTGCGACCGTGGGCATCCTCATGCAGGAGCCGGAGCTCAATGAGGAGAAGACGGTTCGCGGGAACGTCGAGGAGGGCCTCGGCGAGGTCAAGGTGAAGCTGGACCGCTTCAACGAGATCGCCGAGCTCATGGCCACCGACTACTCCGACGAGCTCATGGAAGAGATGGGCAAGCTGCAGGAGTATCTCGACCACGCCGATGCCTGGGATATCGACTCCCAGCTCGAGCAGGCCATGGACGCGCTGCGCTGCCCGCCGCCGGACGAGCCGGTCACCAACCTCTCCGGTGGTGAGCGCCGCCGTGTCGCGCTGTGCAAGCTGCTGCTGAGCAAGCCCGACCTGCTGCTGCTCGACGAGCCCACCAACCACCTCGACGCCGAATCGGTGCTGTGGCTCGAGCAGTTCCTCGCGCAGTATGCGGGCGCTGTGCTGGCCGTCACCCACGACCGGTACTTCCTCGACAATGTGGCCGGCTGGATCCTCGAGCTCGACCGCGGCAAGACCTTCCCGTACGAGGGCAACTACTCCACCTACCTGGAGAAGAAGGCCGAGCGGCTCGAGGTCCAGGGCAAGAAGGACCAGAAGCTGCAGAAGCGCCTCAAGGAAGAATTGGCGTGGGTGCGCTCCGGTGCGAAGGCGCGGCAGGCCAAGAACAAGGCCCGCCTCGGCCGCTACGAGGAGATGGCCGCCGAAGCCGAGAAGATGCGCAAGTTGGACTTCGAGGAGATCCAGATCCCGGCCGGTCCGCGCCTGGGCAATGTGGTCGTCGAGGTCAACAACCTGGACAAGGGCTTCGGCGATCGCCAGCTCATCAAGGATCTGTCGTTCACCTTGCCGCGCAACGGTATTGTCGGCGTGATCGGCCCGAACGGCGTCGGTAAGTCGACGCTGTTCAAGACCATCGTCGGACTGGAGTCGCCGGACAGCGGCGACGTGAAGGTCGGCGAGACGGTCAAGCTGAGCTACGTCGACCAGAACCGCGCGGGCATCGACCCGAACAAGTCGGTGTGGCAGGTGGTGTCCGACGGGCTCGACTTCATCCAGGTCGGTAACCAGGAAATGCCTTCGCGCGCTTACGTTTCCGCGTTCGGGTTCAAGGGTCCGGATCAGCAGAAGCCGGCCGGGGTGCTCTCCGGTGGTGAGCGCAACCGCCTGAACCTGGCGCTGACCCTCAAGCAGGGCGGCAACCTGATCCTGCTCGACGAGCCGACCAACGACCTCGACGTCGAAACCCTCAGCTCGCTGGAGAACGCTCTGGAGAACTTCGCGGGCTGCTCGGTGGTCATCTCCCACGACCGCTGGTTCCTCGACCGCACCTGCACGCACATCCTGGCGTGGGAGGGCACCGAGGACAATCCGGCCGCGTGGTTCTGGTTCGAGGGCAACTTCGAGGCGTACGAGGCCAACAAGATCGAGCGCCTCGGCCCCGAAGCCGCGCGCCCGCACCGGGTGACCCACCGCAAGCTCACCCGCGGGTAGATCCCGGAATTCTCGGGGACTCTCAGGGGCTTTCCGCCCCTGGGCCTATCGGCCGATCGGTCGTGGGTGGGGACGTGTCGTCCCCACCCAGCCAATCGGACGTTTGCTGGCAGCTCAACGTTTGCTGGACGGCTGTGGGTAGCCGCTGAGTGAACAGCGATCGCTGAGCGAACTCGAAAGTTTCTCGCGGGTACTCCTGCGTGAAATCTGTTTTGGTGCAAGGTTTGTCGTACGTCACCTGGTCATTCCGGTCAGGTTCGGCACGCGCCGTACCGTCCGCTTTGTCCGAAGTGTGCGACGCGGCGCGGCATTGAGAGGAATTCAGCCCGGCGTCTCCAGCGCCCAGCTACTCTCGGTTCCGGCGTCACTTTGTTACGGAACCGAATCCGAGGGAGTTGGCGAAATGACCGTCTCGTCCGAATTGTCTAGTGCGGCCTGGGCTGCGAGTTTGCCGGCGTCATTGCGCGGCAACCTTGTCAGTCTCGAAGGGGCGTACTTCCGACACGTGGACGCGGGCGATGCGGACTGCGCGATCCCCGCGACGTCGACCGAGATCTTCCGCCGGCACATGGAGCTCGGCATCCGCCGCGCACCCGCCACCGCGAACGTGCGCGTCTACCACCCCGACGACGAAACCGATCTCGGCGCCGCCGTCCAGATGGTCACCGACGATATGCCGATGCTGGTGGAGTCGGTCACCTCCTCGCTGAGCCGCATGGGCATCAGCGTCACCGAGGTCGTGCACCCGATCTTCGAGGTCACCCGCGACGCCGACGGGAACCTGGAAACGGCTGTGCCGCACGAGGTGGACGGTAACGGCGCCACCGGATTACGCGAATCCTGGATGCACGTCCAGCTGCACCCCTCCACCAGCCGCGAACAGCTGCAGCTGGTCGAATCCGCCCTCCCCGACGTCCTCACCGACGTGCGCCGCGTCATCGAGGACACCGGCGCCATGGGCGAGGTGCAGAAGCGCGTCGCCGACGGGCTGGACGCCGTGGCCAAAGCGGGCACATCCCCGTTCACCGCAACGGATCTCACCGACTGCGCGGAACTGCTGCGCTGGCTGGCCAACGGCCACTTCACCGTGCTCGGCTACGCCCGCTACGAGCGCCGGACCCTCGACGGCGTACCGCAGTCGGTCATCCTGCCCGAGAGCAGCCTGGGCGTACTGCGCCCGAACGTCGGCACCGACTTCCGCGTGCCCCACAACGACGGTGACCAACCGCTGCTCATGCTCACCCAGGGCCTGGTCCCCGCCACCGTGCACCGCGCGGTCTACCCGTACTTCGTCGGCGTCGCCGAAATGGACGAATCCGGCGCTGTCACAGGCGAACACCTGTTCATCGGCGTCTTCACCGTCACCGCCATGCACGAGAACGTCCTCGACATCCCCGTCATCGAACGCCGGGTGCGCTCCATCATCGAGTCCAGCGGCTTCGACCTCGACTCCTTCTCCGGTCAGGAGATGCTCGAGGTCATCCAGTCCTTCCCGCGCACCGAGCTGTTCTCCTCCGACGCCGAGACGCTGCGCCGCACCGCCAGCGCCGTCCTGAATGTCGGTATGCGCCGCCAGGTTCGGCTGTTCATGCGCATGGACGGCTACGGCCGCTTCGTCGCCTGCATGGTCTACCTGCCGCGCGACCGCTACACCACCCGGGTCCGCCTGGAAATGCAGGACATCCTGGTGCGCGAACTCGCCGCCGAATCCATCGACTACTCCGCGCGAGTGTCCGAAAGCGACCTCGCCAGTGTGTATTTCACCGTCCGCCTGCCCGATCAGGGTGGCGCGGCCGACACCTCCGAACCCAATCGGCAGCGCATCCAGCACCTGCTCGCCGAGGCCAGCCGCACCTGGGACGACCACGTGCGCGACGAGGCCGCCACCTCCACCGTGCTCGATCCGGCCGTCGTGCAGCGCTACGCCGACGCCTTCCCGGAGAGCTACAAGGAAGACTTCGAATCCACCCGCGCGCTCGCCGATATCGTCCGCCTGCAACGCATTCCGGACGGCGGCATCGACCAGCACCTGTACCGCCGCCCCGACTCCGAGCCCGGCTCCTGGCGCTTCACCCTCTACATCGGCGGCAGCGGCATCTCACTGAGCCAGGTGCTGCCGGTGCTGCAGAGCCTCGGTGTCGAGGTCATCGACGAGCGCCCGCACCAGGTCGAGTTGGATCACGGTCCGGAGCAATGGATCTACGACTTCGGCCTGCTCGCCCGGCCCGAACTGCTGCGCAGCTCACTCGACCGGAACATGGACGCCGAACTGGTGGAGTCCTCCGTGCGGCTGGGCGTCCTCGACGCCCAGGTGCGCGGCCTGCGCGAACGCTTCACCGAGGCGTTCGAGAACCTGTGGTTCGGCCGCGCCGAAGCCGACGGCCTCAATGAACTCGTCCTGCGCGCGGGCCTGAACTGGCGTGCGGTGTCCATCCTGCGCGCGTACTCGAAGTACCTGCAGCAGGCCGGGTTTCCGTACTCCCAGGCCGCCATCACCCGCGTCCTGCTCGCCTATCCCGAGGCGTCGCAGATGTTCGTGGACCTGTTCGCCGCCGTCTTCGACCCCGACTCCGCAGACCCGGACCATGCCCGCGATCTGGAAGGCGCACTGCGCCACCGCATCGACGAGGTGGTGAGCCTGGACGCCGACCGCATCCTGCGCGCC
Organism: Nocardia acididurans; assembly: GCF_016741815.1. Taxonomy (GTDB): domain Bacteria; phylum Actinomycetota; class Actinomycetes; order Mycobacteriales; family Mycobacteriaceae; genus Nocardia; species Nocardia acididurans. The sequence continues at coordinate 260,344 of NZ_JAERRJ010000012.1, read as the reverse complement.
ATCCTCGGCCTCATCAAGGCCACCCTGCGCACCAACTACTACGTCACCGACGCCGAGGGCGCGGTCCGGGACTACCTGTCGTTCAAGGTGGAACCGCAGGAGATCACCGAACTCCCCAAGCCCAGGCCGCAATTCGAGATCTTCGTGTATTCGCCGCGGGTCGAGGGCGTGCACCTGCGCTTCGGTCCGGTGGCGCGTGGCGGGCTGCGCTGGTCGGACCGGCTCGAGGATTTCCGCACCGAGATCCTGGGCCTGGTGAAGGCGCAGGCGGTGAAGAACGCCGTCATCGTGCCGGTCGGCGCGAAGGGCGGTTTCGTGGTGAAGCAGCCGCCCGCCGCCACCGCCGACCCGGTCGCCGATCGCCAAACCCTGCAGGCCGAGGGCATCGCCTGCTACCGGACCTTCATCTCCGGTCTGCTCGATGTCACCGACAATGTGGACCGCGCCACCGGTGAGGTGGTCCCGCCCGCGCGAGTGGTGCGTCGTGACGGTGACGACACCTACCTGGTGGTCGCCGCCGACAAGGGCACGGCCACCTTCTCCGATATCGCCAATGATGTCGCCAACCAGTACGGTTTCTGGCTCGGTGACGCCTTCGCCTCCGGCGGCTCGGCGGGCTACGACCACAAGGCCATGGGCATCACCGCGCGCGGCGCGTGGGAGTCGGTGAAGCGGCACTTCGCCGAGATGGATATCGACACGCAGACACAGGATTTCACCGTGGTCGGCGTCGGCGATATGAGCGGTGACGTGTTCGGCAACGGCATGCTGCTCTCCCGCCACATCCGCCTGGTCGCCGCGTTCGACCACCGGCACATCTTCCTGGACCCGGATCCGGACGCCGAGTCCTCGTTCGCCGAGCGGGAGCGCATGTTCGCGTTGCCGCGCTCGTCGTGGGCCGACTACGACCGCTCGCTCATCAGCGAGGGCGGGGGCGTCTGGGATCGCACCGTGAAATCGGTGCCGATCAGCGAACAGGCCCGGCTGGCACTGGGTTTGGCCGCCGATGTCACGGCCATGTCCCCGCCGGAGCTGATCAAGGCCATCCTGAAATCCCCGGTCCAGCTGCTGTGGAACGGCGGTATCGGCACCTACATCAAGGCGAGCGGCGAAACCAACCCCGATGTCGGCGACAAGTCCAACGACGCGGTGCGGGTGAACGGAAAAGACCTGCGCGTCAAGGTGATCGGTGAGGGCGGCAACCTGGGCGCGACCGCCCTGGGCCGGATCGAGTTCTGCCGCAACGGCGGCAAGATGAACACCGACGCGCTCGACAACTCCGCCGGCGTGGACTGCTCCGACCACGAGGTCAATATCAAGGTCCTGCTCGACGGCGTGGTCTCCAGCGGTCAGCTGCCCGAGGCCGAGCGCAACCCGCTGCTGGCCTCGATGACCGACGAGGTCGCCGCACTCGTGCTGCAGGACAACATCTCCCAGAACTTCCTCATGGGCATGTCCCGGGCCGAGGCCCCGCGCATGCTCAACGTGCACAAGCGCGTCATCGAGGATCTGGAGGAGCGCCGCGGCGTCGACCGCGAGCTCGAGGCGCTGCCCAGCGACGCCGAGATCAAGCAGCGGAACGAACAGGGCGTCGGCCTCACCTCGCCGGAACTGTCGAATCTCATGGCACACGTGAAGCTTTCGCTCAAGGCCGATCTGCTCGCCGGGGATCTGCCCGACAGCGCCTACTTCTCGGCGCGGCTGCCGCAGTACTTCCCGACAGCGCTGCGCACCCGCTTCGCCCCCGCCATCAAGAAGCACCGGCTGCGTCGCGAGATCACCACCACCATGCTCGTGAACGAGGTGGTCGACCTCGGCGGCATCAGCTACGCGCACCGGCTCAACGAGGAGATCGGCGCCACCGCCTCCGACGCGGTGCGCGCCTTCACCGCCGCCACCCAGATCTTCGGCCTGCACGGCATCTGGACCCGCATCCGCGGCGCGGACATCTCCACCGGTGTGAAGGACGTCCTCGAACTCGAGACCAAACGCACCCTCGACCGTGCCTCGCGCTGGCTGCTCAACAACCGCCCGCAGCCCATCGCGGTCGGCGCGGAGATCCACCGCTACGCCCAGGAGGTGCATCAGCTCGCGCCCAAGGTGCCGGGCTGGCTGCGCGGGCATCACATCGACACGCTCAATGTGCAGTCCGAGGCCGTCATCGAGCAGGGCACGCCGTCCGAATTGGCGACCGAAGTTTTCGGTTTGCTCAATCTCTTCCCCCTGCTGGATGTGATTGATATCGCCGATATCACCGACCGCAGCGGCGACGAGGTGGGCGCGCTGTACTACGCGCTCAACGACCACCTGAAGATCGATTGGCTGTTGCAGGCGGTCAGCCACCTGGAACGCGGTGATCGGTGGCACGCGCTGGCCCGGCTCGCCCTGCGCGACGACATGTACGGGTCGCTGCGCTCCCTCACCCTCGACGTGCTCTCCGCCGGCGACCCGGAGGAGACAGCCGAGGAAAAAATTGCATACTGGGAGTCGAAAAATCAGTCCCGCCTGGGTCGCGCCCGCGCCGCCCTCTCGGAACTGTTCGAATCCGGAACCCACGACCTGGCCACGCTGTCGGTTGCGGCGCGGCAGGTGCGCAGCATGGTGAGCGGGGTGGGTGCGCAATCGGAGGTACCGCGTTGACGAGTGTCGGTTCGCTGAACGGCCATGGAAAGGCACAGGCGCTGAGCCTGGAGGAAGACCATCCGGTCGCCCCCAAGCGCTTCCACACCAAGGTCGAGGTGCGCTGGTCGGATATGGACGCCTTCCAGCACATCAACCATGCCCGCATGGTGACCCTGCTGGAGGAGGCCCGCATTCCGTGGCTGTTCCTCGACGACCGGCCCACCGTGGGCTTGAAGACCGGCTGCGTGCTCGCCGATCTGCGGGTGCAGTACAAGGGCCAGCTGCGGCACGAGGATTCGCCGCTGGACGTGTCCATGTGGGTGGAGCGACTGCGCGCGGTCGACTTCACCGTGGGCTACGAGGTACGCGGCGCCGGGGCTGCCCCGGATTCGCCGCCCGCGGTGATCGCCTCCACCCAGCTCGCCGCCTTCGACATCGACACCCAGCGTCTGCGCCGCCTCACCACCGAGGAACGCGACTACCTGTCGCTGTGGCAGGACTGAGGCGAGTTCCGCACCTGTGACATCAGGAGAACTCACCCTGCACGTCCCGGACCCGGCGGAACGGGAGAACCTGGCGACCTTCGTCAACCATGCGATCCGCCTGGATCCCGCCGCCGTCATCCGGCTCCGCCGCCGCGGGGAACGGTATGTGTCCGCCTGGGCCACAACCGGTTTCGAGGCGCTCGCGGTCCGCACCGTGGTGGCCGGACTCGGCACCGACGATGTGACGGTGGCCGCCGACGCGGTGCTGTCCGGCTTGCACGGGCCCGCCTCGGGTGCGCCGTTCGAGCTGGGCTACGCCATGGATTCGGCCTGGCGCGGGGCGCTGCCACCGGAGTCGGGGTTCGTGCACATCGACGACGTCCCCGCTCGCATGCTGGTCGAATTGGCCGAGCGGGGAGCGGAATTGGCGCAGGCGCACGGCAGCAGCCACGGTCCGCCCGCCTCGCTGCTGGATCAGACCGTCCTCACCGTCTCCGGCGGTGCCGAAGAGGTCGAGGTCCCCATGCGCGTGGTCTTCGCGCTCGCCGCAATGGATTTCATCCCGCACGGCGGTGAGAAGACCGATTCGCGGCGCATCTCGGTCGACGAGATCGTCCGGGTGCGGGCGGCTCGCACCTGGCTGCGTCTCGACGCCCGGTACGGCTCGGTGGCTCGCCGCCGCGGCCCCGCGCTCCCGCTACTGTCGCTCTGACTATCGCGTCCCTACCCGCCCGCCACGCCTGACCACGCGGAACACGCCCGGCATCCCCGGTTGTCGCCCTCACCGGCGCTACCGTCAAGCCAGGGTGTCCTCGGCGAACGGAGTCGGCATGCTCGCGGTCGTGCAGATCTTGGTGGTCCTGGCAGGTCTGGTGCACTGCCTGATCTTCGTCATGGAGGCAATCCGATTCCGGGACCCCAAAGTCCACCAGGGCGTCTTCCGGGTCCCCGCCGAAGATCTCGAAGCCGCCCGCCCCTGGGCGCTCAACCAGGGGTTCTACAACCTCTTCCTGGCAATCGGCGCCTTCGCCGGCGCGGCCCTGGTTCGGTGTGAACCGCCCGCCGGCTGGGCCCTGATCATCATGAGCTGCGGATCCATGCTCGCCGCCGCCCTGGTTCTCGTCCTCGGCGACCGCAGTTACGCGGCAGCGGCCCTCAAACAGGGCAGCCTCCCCGCCCTCGCCCTACTCGCGGCCCTGACCCAGCTCTGATCCCGAAGCCTGTCAGTGGACGCCGAGTAGCCGGAGCCCCGCCGTGGTAACGGCGGCCGCGAGCAGGACCACGAGGATCGGCGCGCGCCGCCAGGCCAGCACGGCCGCGACGAGAACGCCTGCGGGAAGCGCGAATCCGAAGTCCGAGCCGCCCGACGGCACCAGCGTGGTGACCACCAGCGCCGTCAGCAGCACGACCGACGAGATCTCCAGCAGTTTGATCGCGCGCGGCGACACGGTGACGCGGCTGCGCAGCACCGGTCCCGCGAAACGGAATGCGAAGGTGCCCAACGCCAGTGCGAGAGTGCCGTACAGCAGGGCCTTGGTCATCCGGCGGCCTTGACTACGGTTTCCGTTGCGGCGGCGTCGTGTTCGTCGGCGCGAGAGCTCTCGCCGGTGTCCGCGCGGCGGACGACCAGCAGGACGGCGGTCAGCGCCAGCAGCACCGGGACTCCCGGACCGACGAACGGGGCCGAGATCGCGGCGACGGCCGCCCCGGCCAGGGCGGCCGTGCGGGTGACGGGGTCGCGCAGCGCGGGCAGGACCAGGGTGAGCAGGACGGCGGGGAAGACCGCGTCCAGGCCGAAGGCATTGGGATCGGGCACGACCGAGCCCAGCGCCGCGCCGATGACCGCGCCGAGCGGCCAGGCCGCCATGACGCCGAGTCCGCACAGCCAGTAGGCCGCGCGGCGGCGTTCGCGGTCGGGCTGGGACATGGCCAGGGCCACCGATTCGTCGTTCATGACGTGGGTTCCGAGCAGGCGACGCCAGCCGGACCCGATCACATCGGGGACCGAGAGCCCATAGGGGAGGTGCCGCGCATTGACCAGCAACCCGGCCATGACAGCCGCGATCAAGCCGCCACCCGCGGTGACGATGCCGATGAACACGAACTCGGACCCGCCCGCGAGCACGGCCACACTCAGCAGCACGGGCAGCCAGGCGGGCAGACCGGCCGTCACCGCCGTAGCGCCGTAGGACACGCCGATCATGGCGACTGCCAGGCAGATCGCCCCGATACCGGTCAGCACACCCCGATCCAGTGTTCGCCATATCGAACGCATGTCGTCTATATTGAACGATAGGAGCTCGCCCGTCAAAGGGTCTTCCGCACCGCGTGCCGCACACACCCGCGGCGCTGGCCGATGCCATCCACGCGGCCCGCGCGAACGCACGAGCGAACTTCCAGCAGACCCTGCGAGCCGCGTTTCGCAGCGCAGTCGCCCAGAGACACAACCCGTTCGCCGACGGCGATGACGGCTGCCCGAGCTCGCAGCCACCGTCCTCGGGTGCGGCGAACCTTTCTCGGCGGTGCGGCGCTCGCCCGTTCGGCGGCCCGGCGGATCGCCTCCGCCGAAGCCTGTCGACATCGTTGCGCGTCGCGGTGACTTCGGCGGGCATGGCGGTGGTCGTTGGAGTGAATTCGGGTCGGCCTGTGGGCAGAACTGGGAAGTCGCCGCGACTGACCGTGGACGTCGGCGGCGTTCCGGGCGTGGGCGCGGTAGCGTCTGTGGCGATTATGACTGCTGACGACAACACCCAGAGCGTGGCTCCGACGCCGCAGGAGCACATCGCCGCCGCGCTGCGGCGGGAGCGGGCGCGTGCCGGGCTATCGCTCAGTGAAGTGGCCAAGCGGGCGGGGATCGCGAAATCCACCCTGTCGCAATTGGAGTCGGGGACGGGGAATCCGAGCGTCGAGACGCTGTGGGCGTTGTGCGTGGCGCTCGGGATCCAGTTCGCGCAGCTCTTCGAGTTGCCGCGGCCTCGGGTGCAGGTGATTCGGGCGGGGGAGGGGACGGTGGTGTTCTCGGAGCACGCGGATTACCGGTCGATTCTGCTGTCGGCCGCGCCGCCGAATGTGCGGCGGGACTTCTATCGGATCACGGCCGAGCCGGGGGAGCCGCGGCGATCGGAGCCGCACATGTCCGGTGTGATGGAGCATGTGGTGCTCGGCGCGGGGCGGGCGCGCGTCGGGCTCATCGAGGCTCCCGAGGAGCTCGGGCCGGGCGACTACGTCTCGTATCCGGGGGATCTGCCGCATGTGTTCGAGGCCCTGGAACCGGGAACCTGGGCCACCATGGTGCTCGAATCCTCCTGAGCCACACCTGTTTTCGAACAACACACAGGGCGACCTCGGCTGCCGATCCGAGGTCGCCGGGCGGGAGCGTCAGGCCGCGCCCTCACCGAGATACTGCAACCACATCGGATCCAATTCGGAGCTGGCCGAGAGCAGCCGCCAGTGCGGACCTTTGGGGGATTCGAGCGGGTGATGCAGGATCCAGCCCAGCTCGCTGAGCAGTTTGTCGGCCTTGCGGTGATTGCACGGCGCACAGGACGCGACGCAGTTCTCCCAGGAGTGCGCGCCGCCGCGACTACGCGGAATCACATGGTCGATGGTTTCGGCCTTACCGCCGCAGTAGGCGCACCGGAAACGATCACGATGCATGAGGGCGGCGCGGGTCATGGGCACGCGAGCGCGGTAGGGGACACGCACATAGTTGCGCAGCCGGATGACCGAGGGAAGCGCCACCGAGGTGCCCGCGGAATGGACGACCGGGCCTTCGGGATTGTCGTGAACGGTATCGGCCTTGTCGCAGATCAGCAGCACGATGGCGCGGCGCGCGGACAGGGCGGTGAGAGGCTCGTACGTGGCGTTGAGCAGCAGGACGCGACGTTTGGACCAGGTGGAGCCGGGGGGAGGTTCGGGCGGTCGGTGCGCGTGGTCGTGATGCGCACCCGGGTAGGAATGGTCGGTCAAGACATGCAGCGGAGTAGCCCCCGACCCACGATTGTGGACGTCGGCGGGCTGGAGTTGTCGATGCGTGCGCGCCTCGTGTTGCGCTATCGGGTGACCATGGCGGCCGCCGTGCCGTTGCTTCATGCGCATACCCCGGTTTCGTATCGGTCCGATGGTGTGGTATCTCGGCAGACTGCCACCCAGTTGACCATGGAACGCGCCACTTTGCGAGGTGATTTCACACATTGTCGGGCACATTCGTATGAACGGGACATGACGGTTTGATTCGTGCCCGATTCGGGGGTGCGAACGACCCCGGAACGGGCCGGAAATCCCGGCAGTGGGCACAATGGGAGCTGTGACTTCGGGTGAGCAGCAGACTGCGACTTCCTTCTACGAGGCCGTCGGCGGGGCCGATACCTTCGACCGGCTGGTGGCCGCGTTCTACCGCGAGGTGAAGGATGACGAGGTGCTGCGCCCGCTCTACCCCGAGGAGGATCTCGGCCCGGCCGAGCGCCGGCTACGCATGTTCCTCGAGCAGTACTGGGGCGGCCCGCGCACCTACTCCGACGAGCGCGGCCATCCGCGGCTGCGCATGCGCCACCATCCGTTCAAGGTCGGCCCGATCGAGCGCGACGCCTGGATGCGCGCCATGCGGATAGCGGTCGCCGAGATCGAACCCGAGGTGCTCGACGACCAGCACCGCAAGCAGCTGCTCGACTACTTCGAGATGGCGGCGAATTCGCTCATGAACTCGCCGTTCTGAGTTTCCCGCGCTGAAGTTGTTAGCCCCCACAGCGTTTCCGGTTCAACGAACCGTCAACTGATCATTTGCTGAAACTGGACAAGTGTCGCCGACGGGCCCGCACGAACCGGTCGGCTGTGGCACCGTTACCGCTGTGACAGACACATTCGCCGGGGGCGGGGCCGCACCCGAACAGGTTGCGCCATGGTGGCGATCCGCGGTGTTCTACCAGGTCTATCCGCGCTCGTTCGCCGACTCGAACGGTGACGGCGTCGGCGACCTGGGCGGACTGCGCGACAAACTGGGCTACCTGGAACTGCTGGGCGTGGACGCGCTGTGGATCTGCCCGATCATGCGCTCGCCCATGGCCGATGGCGGCTACGACGTCTCCGACCCGCGCGATATCGATCCGCTGTTCGGGTCGCTCGAGCTCATGGACGAGCTGATCGCCGAGGCGCACGACCGGCGCATGCGGGTCACCATGGATCTGGTGCCCAATCACAGCAGTGACCAGCACCCGTGGTTTCAGGCGGCGCTGGCGGCCGGGCCGGGCAGTCCGGAACGTGCCCGCTACCTCTTCCGCGACGGCCGCGGGCCGGATGGCGGTGCGCCGCCGAACAATTGGCCCAGCATTTTCGGCGGACCGGCCTGGACGCGGATCCGCGAGGCCGACGGGCGGCCGGGGCAGTGGTACCTGCATCTCTTCGCGCCCGAGCAACCCGATCTGAACTGGGAGAACCCGGAGGTCGCCGCCGATTTCGAGCAGACCATGCGGTTCTGGTTGCAGCGTGGCGTGGACGGTTTCCGTATCGATGTCGCGCACGGCATGGCCAAGCCGCCGGGGCTGCCCGATATGGAAACCGTCGACACCCGCATGCTCGCGCACGAGGACAGCGATCCGCGGTTCAACAATCCCGGTGTGCACCGGATTCATCGCGGCATCCGCAGGATCATGGACGAGTACCCGCACGCGGTGGCCATCGGCGAGGTGTGGGTCAACGACAACAATCGGTTCGGTGAGTATGTGCGGCCAGATGAGCTACATCTGGCGTTCAATTTCCGATTAGCCGAGACGCCCTTCGCTCCGGACAGCATCCGCGCGGCCGTCGACAATTCGCTGCGCGCGGTCACCATGGTCGGGGCCAGCCCCACCTGGACGCTGTCGAATCACGATATCGCGCGCGAGGTCACCCGTTACGGCGGCGGCGCGGTCGGGCAGGCGCGGGCGCGGGCCATGATGATGCTGGAGATGGCGCTGCCCGGGGCCGTATTCGTCTACAACGGCGCGGAATTGGGGCTGCCGAATGTGGACGATCTACCCGACGAGGTGCTGCAGGATCCGGCGTGGGCGCGCTCCGGGCACGTCGAGCGCGGGCGCGACGGCTGCCGGGTGCCGCTGCCGTGGGAGGGCGAGCGGTCGCCGTTCGGGTTCACCACCGGGCGGCCGTGGCTGCCGATTCCGGCGCAGTGGGCGCAGTTGACGGTGGAGAGGCAGCTCGAGCGCCTGGACTCCATGCTGTCGCTGTACCGGATGGCCATCGAATTGCGTGCGGTGCGGCCTGAATTCGCAGGTCCGGGGCTGGAATGGTACGGCTCGCCGCCGGGCTGCCTGGCCTTCCGCCGGGCGGGGGGATTGCTCTGTGTGCTGAATGCCACCGATTCGCCAATTGTGCTGCCCGCCGGAGAGGTTCTGCTCTCCAGCGCTCCCATTACTGCTAGAAAACTTCCGGCAAACTCAACAGCATGGCTGGTGTGAAGCGGTTTGTAACGACACGTGCACGGGTGCGGTTACCAGTCGGCGTGGACGGTTCGCGCATCCATTACCGTTGAGCCGTGAGCATTCTCCAGACAGTGCTGATCTACGTCGGCATCCCGCTTGCGATCTATCTGGTGATCGCCGGATTGTCGTTCCTCGGCAAGCCTCTTCCCGGCAAGAAGCCGGAACACTTCGAACTCGGCGCACAGTGGACGCAGCCGCCGGTGCTGTGGAGCGCGACCGACGAGGTGACCGGTGCCGGGCACCACGACGCCCATGGCGCGTCGCATGGCAATCATGCAGCTATTGACTCCGCCGAGGCGGACCTGATCGGAGGCCGGGCAAGTGGCAAGTTCTAATTGGCCCGCGGTGAACGAAGCCGACCTACCGCACGGCTACGCCATCACCACCAGCGGACGCGTCTCCGGCGTGCACGAGGCCGGCGACTACTTCGCCGAGGTGCCGTTCACCGATCACGAGCGCCTGCTCATGGACAACGCCCTCACCGATGCCACCCGCGCCACCAAGGTGCGCTTCAACATCTTCATCGGCGACCTCGGCGGGGACCCGTCGCACGGCGTGGACGCGATCTTCCCCTCCACCCCGGAGGCCGCGCGTTCCGTGCTCATCGCCGTCGACCCCAACGCCAAGGCCGTCGAGGTCCGCTCCGGGCGTGACGTCGCCGAACGCGCCAACGACCGCGTTTGCCAGCTCGGCGCCACCGCCGCCCTCAGCTCCTTCCGCCAGGGCGACCTGATCGACGGACTCGTCTCCGCCGTCCGCGTCATGGCCGCGGCCATCGGGCGCGTGTAACCCGGAACTCTCGGGAAGACTCTCAGGGGCGTTGCCCCTGAACCCCAAGGGAGGCTTGGGGGCGATGCCCCCAAACCCCCAGCGGCGGTTCGCCAGCTGCGGCGTGATCCGTGCGATCCCGACGGCAGCCCTCCCGAACCCCAACGGGTGTTCGCCAGCTGCGGCGTGATCCGTGCGATCCCGACGGCAGCCCTCCCGAACCCCAACGGGTGTTCGCCAGCTGCGGCGTGATCCTTGCGATCCCGACGGCAGCCTCTGCCGACTCCAGCGGGGTTCGCCCTGAGCGTAAGAGCACGCGGATCGCGGGCGGGCCACTCTAGGCTCGGGATATGTCCGAGCAGCCGCGCTTTCGTTCGATTCCCGGTGGACGCGACGATCGGCCGCACACCCCGCAGCGGGAGGCGGTCCGCGAGCCGCTGTGGCGCGAGGTGCTCGGCGAGCGGCTGCGCGCCATGCGGCAGGAGCAGGGGGAGAAGCTCACCGAAACGGCTGGGCGGGCCGGGATTTCGCCGCAGTACCTGTCCGAGGTCGAGCGCGGGCGCAAGGAGCCGTCCAGCGAGATGATCGCCGCGTTGGCGGGTGCGCTCGGCACCACGCTCGGCGGGCTCACCCAGCAGGTCGTGGATGATCTGCATCGCCGTCGCCTCGCCGCGACGCTCGTCCGGCCCGCAGCGCCGCGTCACAGCACCGGAAACGTGGTGCTGCTCGCTGCTTGAGCGGAGACACGCACATGCCGCGCTCGGCCGCTGACATGAATGCGCGGTCCCGCGGCCGGTGAGCGTTCACTGGGCGCGGGACCGCCGCCATCATGCCGACCGTGGTCCGAGGACCTGGTCGATCAGGCCGTATTCCAGTGCGGTCTGCGCGGTGAAGACCCGGTCGCGGTCGGTGTCGCGATGCAGTGTCTCCTGCGACTGGCCCGTGTGCGAGGACAGGATGCTCTCGATTTCGCCGCGCATACGGACCAGTTCGTCGGCCTCCAGCAGCAGATCGGGGATGGTGCCCTGACCCCGGGTCGCGGGCTGGTGCAGGACAATTCGGGCATGGGGGAGCATGGAGCGCCGCCCCTTCTCCCCACCGGCCAGCAGCACCGCGCCCACCGCCATCGCCTGACCCACGCATGTGGTCGCCACCGGCGACTGGATGTGCTGCATGGTGTCGTAGATGGCCAGCATGCCGGGCAGCTCCCCGCCCTCGCAGTTGATGTAGAGGTTGATCTCCTGCCCCGGGCTGTCCGCTTCCAGGTGCAGCATCTGCGCGATCAACGCATTCGCCACACCCGAATCGATGGGGGTGCCCAGGTACACGATCCGCTCGCTCAGCAGATGCGAGTAGACGTCCATGATCCGCTCGCCGCGCGGATTCTGCGCGATCACATTGGGGATGGTGTAGCTGCTCATGCCGAGATTCCCATCTTCTGCTTCTGCGGGACGACCTGCCAGAACGAGTCCACGATCCCGTCGATGAACCCGTACTCGCGCGCCTGCGTCGCCGTGAACCAGCGATCGTGCAGCGAGTCCTCATAGATCTGGTCGTAGGGCTGCCCGGTGTCCGACGCGATCAGCCCCAGCACCGTCTGCACGGTGTGCCGCAGATCATCGGCCTGCACCTCGACCTCGCCCGCACTGCCGCCGATCCCCGCCGACCCCTGATGCATCAGAATCCGGGCATGCGGCAGCGCGAACCGCTTCCCCGGCTCCCCGGCCGACAACAGGAACTGCCCGGCGCTGCAAGCCAATCCGAGCGCCAGCGTCGACACCTCACACGGCACCAACCGCATCACATCCCGAATGGCCAGCATCGACGGTACCGACCCGCCCGGCGAATGAATCCACAGTGAGATCCCCGCCTCCGGATTCTCGGCAGCCAACGACAGGATCTGCGTCATCAGCAACGTCCCGTTGTCATCGTCCAGCGGCCCGTCCAGAACCAGGACCCGCCGCCCGAAAAGCTGTTCCCTTGTGCGCCAATTGAACATCGGCGTCTTGCTGTCCTGTGCCATGAATCCACCGTGCCCCAGCGGCACCCCGGATTGCGCGCCACGCTGCTGTGAGCAGATCCGCCCACAGCAGCGTGCCCGGGAACCGTCGGGTTCGCACAGCACACAGCCCCTCTCGCGCCGTGCGAAAGGGGCTGTGTCAGAACGGTTTTACTGCTGGTCGAAGGCGCGGGCGCGCAGCGAGCGCTCGATGCCCGCCTTGCCTTCGACGACGAGGCGGCGGAGGGCGGGCGGGTGGTCTTCGGAGAGGAACTTGTCCGCTACCGCTACCGCTTCGTCGGTGATGGCCCAGTGGGGGTAGAGGCCGACGACGACGGTTTGGGCTACCTCGCTGGAGCGGCGGTCCCAGACGCCCGCTACCTCGGAGAAGTAGCGTTCGACATAGGGGGCGAGCAGGTCTGATTGGCCTGCGGGGGCGAAGCCGGTGACGATGGCTCGGGCGGTGATGTTGGGGACCGAGTCGTCGCCCATGGTGGTGGCCCAGGCGATTTCCTTGACGGCGGGCTGGGGGCGGGCCGCGCCGGCGGCGGCGGCCTGGCGGCGGCCGGCGGCGGTGGGGTCGCGCTCCAATTCGCTGTCGATGACCGGGGTTTCGGGGCCGTCGGCGTCGATTTCACCGGCCGCCGCCAGGGCCTGGACCAGACGCCAGCGCAGGTCGGTGTCGACGGTCAGGCCGGGCAGGCCCACGGTGGACGGGTCGGCGTCCAGCAGTTGGCGCAGGACCTCGGTGTGGGTCGAGGACAGGCGGGCACCGGTCAGGGCGTTGACGAAGGCCAGCTGGTGGTCCGAGCCGGGTTCGGCGGCGCGGGCCAGTTCCAGGAGGCGGTCGGCGAACTCCGGCCAGCCGGTCCGGTCGGCCCAGGCGGGGTCGGCGTAGGCGGAGATCGCGGTGTGGGCCTGCATCAGGAGGCGTTGCACCACACCGATTTCCGTTTCCGCGCCGACGCCGCGCTGGACGAGGGCCACGAAGTCGCGGGCCTTCAGTTCGGCCTGGCGGGTCATCTCCCAGGCCGCGGACCAGCACAGGGTGCGGGGGAGCGGTTCGGCGATATCGGCGATGCGATCCACCACGGTGGCAAGGGATTCCGGGTCCAGGCGCAGCGAGCAGTAGGTGAGGTCGTCGTCGTTGACGAGGACCAGCTTGCCCGCGTCGACGCCTGCGAGTTCCGGCACCTCGGTGCGCTCGGCGGGGTTGACGTCGAGCTCGACGCGCTTGGTGCGCACCAGCTTTCCGTCCTGATCGTCGTAGACGCCGATGGCGACGCGGTGCACGCGGCGTTCACCGGCACCGGGCTCCGCGCCCTCCTGGACGACGGTGAACAACGTGAACTTGCCGTCCTCGACCTGGAAGTCGGGGCGCAGGATGTTCAGGCCCGTGGTCTTGAGCCACTGGGCTCCCCAGTCGGACAGGTCGCGGCCCGACGCCTTCTCCAGCGCGCCCACCAGATCATCGAAAGTGGCGTTGCCGTAGGCGTGTTCGGTGAAGTAGTCGCGCAGGCCCGCCAGGAACGGTTCCAGGCCGACATACGCCACCAGCTGCTTCAACACGGAAGCGCCCTTGGCGTAGGTGATTCCGTCGAAGTTCACCTCGACGGCGTGCAGGTCGGGGATGTCCGCGGCGATCGGGTGCGTGGAGGGCAGCTGGTCCTGCCGGTAGGCCCAGGATTTCTCCACGTTCGCGAACGTGGTCCAGGCATTGGTGTATTCGGTCGCGCCGACCTGGCACAGCACCGAGGCGAAGGTGGCGAAGGATTCGTTCAGCCACAGGTCGTCCCACCACTTCATGGTGACGAGGTCGCCGAACCACATGTGCGCCATCTCGTGCAGCACGGTTTCGCAGCGGCGCTCGTAGGACGCCCGAGTCACCTTGGAGCGGAAGACATAGTCCTCGAGGAAGGTGACCGCGCCCGCGTTCTCCATGGCCCCCGCGTTGAATTCGGGCACGAACAGCTGGTCGTATTTGCCGAAGGCGTACGGCACACCGAAATTGGTGTGGTAGAAGTCGAAACCCTGCTTGGTTTCGGTGAAAAGCCGTTCGCTGTCCATGAATTCGGCCAGCGAGGCGCGGCAGTAGATGCCGAGCGGGATCTCACCGTGCGAATCCCGGTAGGAGTCGGTCCATTTCGCGTACGGTCCGGCGATGAGCGCCACCAGGTAGGTGCTCATGCGCGGCGTGGTGGCGAAGGTGTGCTCGACCACCGTGCCGATCTTGCGCGAACCGGTCACCGCGCCGTTGGAGATGACCTCCCAGTCCTCCGGGGCGGTCACGATCACGTCGTAGGTTGCCTTGAGGTCGGGCTGATCGAAGCAGGCGAACATCCGCTTGGCATCGGCGGTTTCGAACTGCGAGTACAGGTAGACCTTGTTGTCGGTCGGGTCCACGAAGCGGTGCAGACCCTCACCGGTGTGCGAGTACTCGCAGTCGGCCTCGACCACGAGCGTGTTGTGCTCGGCCAGCCCGGTGAGCGTGATGCCCTCGGACTCGTCGTAGCCGCTCACATCGATCGGGCTGCCGTTGAGCACCGCCGAGCGCACGCCCGCGCCGACGATGTCGATGAAGGTCTCCGCGCCCGGTGTCGCCGTGAACGTCACCGTCGACTTCGAATGGAAATGCTCACTCCGCGCGGCCTCGGCATTGGTGGGCTGCCCCGTCAGATCCAATTCGACGCGATAGTTCTCCACCTGAACCGTCGCGGCGCGTTCGATCGCCTGCTCGCGGGTGAGATTCGGTGCGGACAAGGGGGCTCCTTCGCTCTCGGAGTGCAGTGCCGTGCGGTAACGCCGTTCCCAACAATGCCACGGTCCCGGCCCCGGCGTGGCCGTGCCGGGCGTCTCGGTAAGGTTGTCCCGCGAGAGTCTCGCCCCGATCGAGGAGGACAGTTGAAGCACATCCACGCCGGTAAGGTGCGCGACCTGTACGAGGACGGCGACGAGCTGATCCTGGTCGCGTCCGACCGGGTGTCGGTGTACGACGTGGTGCTGCCCACTCCGATCCCGGACAAGGGCGCGATGCTCACCCAGCTGTCCAACTGGTGGTTCGACTTCTTCGCCGATGTGCCCAACCACCTGATCTCCACCACCGATGTGCCCGCCGAATTCGCGGGGCGCGCGGTGCGGGCCAAGAAGCTGAGCATGGTGAAGGTGGAGTGCATTGCCCGCGGCTACCTCACCGGCTCGGGGCTCAAGGAGTACCAGCGCACCGGCGCGGTCTCCGGTATCGCGCTGCCGCCCGGACTGGTCGAGGGCGACAAGCTGCCCGAGCCCATCTTCACGCCCACCACCAAGGCCGATGAGGGCCACGACGAATTCATCACCTTCGACGAGGTGGTGAACCAGGAGGGCAAGGAGGTCGCCGAGAAGCTGCGCGACCTGACCCTCGAGGTGTACTCGCGCGGCGCCGAGCACGCGGCCGCGCGCGGGGTGATCATCGCCGACACCAAACTCGAATGGGGTTGGGACGGTGACGTTCTCACCCTCGCCGACGAGGTGCTGACCTCCGACTCCTCGCGCTTCTGGCCCGCCGCGGAGTACCAGCCGGGGCGCGTACAGCCGTCCTTCGACAAGCAGTACGTCCGCGACTGGTCCACCTCCACCGGCTGGAACAAGGAGTACCCGGGCCCGGAGATCCCGGCCGAGGTCGTCGAGGTCACGCGTCAGAAGTACATGCAGGCTTACGAACTCGTCACCGGCAAGGCCTGGGCCTAGGCCGGGACGCGGTCGGCGGCGAGGAACTCCTCGACGAAACCGGCTGCCTTGCGGTCGAATTCGACGTAGTGGTCGTCGCGCTCGATGCCGCTGATGGCGTCGCCGATGTTCAGATTGCCGGCGGCGTCCAGACGCTGTGGGCGCTCCTCGGCATCGGGGAGCAGGCCGACCATCGAGTGCGAGAAGCCGCAGTAGTAGGCGATCCCGGCATTGAGCTGACCGTCCAGGGCCTCCTGCATGGCGGGGAGTGCGGCGTCGTCCCCGGCGATGCCGCCCAGGCCCAGCCACAACATGCGCTTACCGGCCAGTCGCGGCTTGCTGCGACCGTAGGCGAAGCCGTAGTTCCAGACGCGGTCGATCCAGCCCTTGAGGACGGCGGGCACGCTCATCCAGTAGACGGGGAATACCGCCACGACGATGTCGGCGGCGAGAACGCGCTGCATATGGGCCTGCGCCTCGTCGGAGTAGGGCTTCTCGCGATTGCCCCAGTCGGGCTGATCCTCGATGTTCATGCGCGGGTCGAAGCCCTCGGCGTGCAGGTCGAGGAAGTCGATGCGGTAGCCGGCGGCCTCGAGTTGCGCCACGGTGCGGCGGCCGATGTGCGCGGTGAGCGAATCGGTGCGGTGGTGCGCGACCACGACCAGGGCGGTGCGCTGGCTTTCGGTCTGAACTCCGTTGTGCGACATGGGGTTTCTCCTTCGGGGTGGTGCGGTGCAAGCGGTGTGTCTCCAGTACACCCGTGATCCTGTGGACGATCCATGGGAGAGAAGCTCCGATGGATAGGAATTCGTCTACAGTGGACGGCATGGATCCCCTGAGCTCACTCCTGAGCGGAATCCGCGCCGAAGGTTCGGTGGTCAGCAACGCCGTCCTCACCGCGCCCTGGAGCATCCGCTTCGCCGACCGCGCCCCCATGACCATGGTGACCGTGCTGCACGGCGGCGGAACGCTGATACTGCCGGGGCACAACGGCATTCGCCTCACCCGCGGCGACACCGTCATCGTGCGCGGGCCCGAACCCTTCCATCTCGCGGATGAACCCGAGTCGCTGGGCACACCGCACGCCGAATACGAGATCGCCTGCTTCACAGAGGATCCCGAGTGCTACGCCGAGAACCTCGGCGGCATCTCCTGGGGCAACGACGCCGACGGCGCCACCGCCCTGCTCGTCGGCGCCTACCAGACCACCGGCCGTCGCCACGAACGCCTGCTGCGCGCTCTGCCGCCCGTCGTCATGGTGCGCGAAGACGAAGACGCCTGCGCCTGGATGGAATCCGTGGCCCTCGAAGCCGCCACCCAGACCGCGGGCTCCCAGGCCATGGTCGACCGGCTCCTGGACTGGGCGCTGGTATGCCACCTGCGCACCTGGTTCGATCAGGCCGGAAACGCCGCTCCCGGCTGGTTCCGCGGCCTGGCCGACCCGGTGGTCGCCCCCGCCCTGGAAGCCATCCACAACCGCCCCGGTTCGAGCTGGACCGTCGCCTCCCTGGCGGCGGAGTCAGGCGTCTCCCGCGCCCTGTTCGCCAAGCGCTTCGCCGCCGTCATGCAGCAGCCCCCGCTCACCTACCTCACCGAATTCCGCATGGAGGAGGCGCAGGAACTGCTGACCCAAACCGACTACACCATCGCCCAGATCGCCAAATCGGTCGGCTATGCCGACCCCTTCGGTTTCAGCGCCGCCTTCAAACGCCATCGAGGCATGAGCCCCACGGCTTTTCGCGCCGCCGCCTGATCAGTTCTGGCACACCGGCCACGCCGCGGCCGGGTGGCAGTGATCGAGTTTCGCTGTCCGGGCCGATAGGCGTAGAAATCTGTCTTGATCAGATAGGTGCGAGGCACGACGGTGTTCCCTCCCAATGGTTCTGGAGTGAACCTAGCGCGCCTCGGTGACAGCGGCATGATCTTCGCGGAGGCGGGCGGCGCGCAGGGTCAGGTAGTCGCGTTCGGGGGTGCTGGTGGTGCGGCGGGCGGCGGCCGTGTAGGCGGCGATGGCGGCGGGTGTGTCACCGGCCATTTCGAAGAGATGGCCGCGAACGGCGTCGAGTCGGTGTGTGCCCGTGAGGGTTTCGGCCAGATCGGCGGTGACGGCCAGACCCGCCTGTGGGCCCTCGACCATGGCGAGTGCGACCGCGCGGTTGAGGGTGACCATGGGGTTGGGAGCGAGGCGTTCCAGTCTGGTGTAGAGCTCCAGGATTCGATTCCACTGGGTGTCTTCGGGTTTCACGGCATGGGCGTGGAGCGCGGCGATTGCGGCCTGGATCTGGTACGGGCCGTTGAGCCCGCCGGGGAGCGTGGCGGTGACGAGCTGAAGACCTTCGGTGATGGCTTTGCGATCCCACAGCCGCCGGTCCTGCTCGGCCAGCGGGATCAGCTCGCCGCGCGGGCCGGTGCGGGCGGCGCGGCGAGAATCGTTGAGCAGCAACAGTGCCAGTAGTCCGGTGACCTCCGGATCGTCGGGCAGCAGCTGATGGAGTGCGCGGGCCAGCCGAATCGCCTCGACGGACAGATCCGCCCGCCGCAGCTGCGCGCCGGAGGTCGTATGCCCCTCGGTGAAGATCAGGTACAGCACATGCAGGACGGCCGCGACCCGTTCCCGCCATTCGGCCGCGTAGCCGCTGTCGTCCGCCTCGGCCGGAGTCGCGAACGGCCGCTCGACACCCGCGAGCCGCTTCTTGGCGCGCGAAATCCGCTGTGCCATGGTCGATTCCGGTAGCAGGAACGCGCGGGCGATCTCCTCGGTGGTGAGTCCGCCCACCGCGCGCAGCGTCAGGGCGATGGCGCTCGCGGGCGAGAGCGCCGGATGGCAGCACAGAAAGAACAGGGTGAGGGTGTCGTCCCGATTGTCGTCGGGTGTGCCTGGGACGCCGTACCCGTCGGAGGCTTCCTGTCCGCCGGTTGACCTGCCGCGCAGGGCGGGCCCATCACCCAGCGTGGCCTCGCTGCCGCTGGGGCGAGCTGTTGCTGGACCGGCGGCGCCGATCACCGTGGCGCTCTCCCGATTCCGGCGGGCCGATTCGGATCGGACGGTGTCGATGTAGCGGCGTTTGGCGACTTCGATGAGCCAGGCGCGGGGGTTGTCCGGCTGCCCTTCGCCGGGCCACTGCGCGGCGGCGGCGAGCAGGGCCTCCTGGACCGCGTCCTCGGCGGTGTCGAAGTCGCCGTAGCGTCGCGTCAGCACTCCGAGAACCTGCGGCGCCAGCGTGCGTAGCAGGTTCTCGGAGTCGGCGGTGAGCCGAGGGCCGCGGGAAGCGGGTTGCGGCACCGCCGGTTTCGGCTCGCTCATCCGGCAGATGCTACCGACCCGCATGCGCTCGCGGCAGCGCTCGGAACGGACCCTTACTGATCCGGGGCGGGCGCGCTCATGATCTGGCGGACCTCGATGCGTTCGCCGATGGGCTTACCGCCCGGTCCGGGCGCGGCCGAAGCCTTGGCGGCGATCTCGACAGCGCGCTCGGGAGAGTCGACGTCGACGATCCAGTACCCGGCGAGGAGTTCCTTGGTTTCGGGGAAGGGGCCGTCGGTGATCACCGGGGCCGAGCGGCCGTCGGAGCTGACGATGCGGGCTTCGTCCGGTCCGGCCAGTCCCTGGGCGTCGACCAGTTCGCCGGACTTGGCGAGTTCCTCGCCGAGCAGACGCTGGAAGTCGATGTGCGCCATGATGTCCTCGGGCGCCCACTGGTCGATCGGGGTGTCACAGTAGGCGGCCGGGCTGTAGGTCTTGATCAGCATGTACTTCATGATTGAGCTCCTTGTTTCGGTAGCGCTCGTGTCGCGCTCTCGCCAACAGGTCGGAGCGTCACCGGCGGTTTCGACGTAGTTTCGCGCACGATTATGTGACGGTGGTCACAGTGGGGTGCCGGGGTCGGCGAGACGGTCCGGATCCACCGGTTCACCGCTCAGGATGAGCTCCTTGATCCGGTCGGTCACATCCCAGACGTTGACGTTCATCCCGGCCAGCACCCGGTTGCCGGAGTCCAGCCAGAAGGCGACGAATTCGCGCTTGCCCACATCCCCGCGCACCACGACCCGGGCATCCTGCTTGGGCGTGACATAGCCCGTGTACTCCATGCCGAGGTCGTACTGATCGGTGAAGAAGTAGGGCAGCCGGTCGTAGACGGCGGACCGGCCGAGCATGGTGGCGGCGGCGACCGCGGGCTGGTTGAGCGCGTTCGCCCAGTGCTCCACGCGGATACGCTGCCCGAGTACCGGATGCTGCTGATCGGCGATATCGCCGACGGCGACGATATCCGGGTCGCTGGTGGCCAGGCTCTCGTCCACCAGGATGCCGCCCGCGGTGGCCAGGCCCGCGTCCACACCCAACTCGATATTGGGGCGCGCACCCACCGCGACCAGCACGGCATCGGCCTCGATGCGGGTGTCGTCGGAGAGGCGGACGCCGGTGGCCCGGCCGTCGGCGGTGGTGATTTCGGCGACCTTCGCCTCGCAGCGCAGATCGACCCCGTGCTCGCGGTGCAGATCAGCGAACACCTGCCCCATCTGTGCGCCCAGCGCCGTCTGCAACGGCACGGGCAGCGCCTCCAGAATGGTGACCTCGAGTCCGGCGGTGCGGGCGGCCGCGGCCACCTCCATGCCGATCCAGCCGCCGCCCACGATCACCAATTTCCGTGCGGTGCGGAAGATTTCGAGGAGCGCCTCGGTGTCCTCGGCATTGCGCATGGTGTGCACGCCGACGGCGTCCGCGCCCGGCACCGGCAGTTTGCGCGGGCGAGATCCGGTGGCCAGGGCCAGTTTGTCGTAGGGCAGTGTCGTACCGTCTGGCAGCGCAACGGTTTTGGTGCTGCGGTCGACGCCGGTGACCAGGGTGCCGAGCAGGACCTCCACATTGTGGTCGCGATACCACTGCGCCGGGTCCACGATGCAGTCGTCGGGGGTCTTCTTGCCGAGCAGGCAGTCCTTGGACAGGGGCGGTCGCTCGTAGGGCAGCCGCTCCTCTCCGCAGATGAGACTGATGTGGCCGTCGAAATCATTGCCGCGCAAGGCTTCCGCGAGCTTGGCCGCTGCCAGCCCGCCTCCTGCGATGACAAACCTGGATGCCGTGGTCATGCCGAAACCTCCCTGCACCGCGATTGCTGCCGACGTTGAGGCCGATAGTCCGACCCTAGCTCGCGGTGGTCCTGAGCTGGAGGAAATACCGGCATAAATGTCCGTTGTTACCCCTGGCGGAGGGTCGTGCCCCGCGCGCGCCCGCAACCCCCACACGCGAAAGGAAGCTGCCGTGACTGAGCGAAGCGAGGGAACCATCAACACAGCGCGCCCCGCGCACGCCGAAGCCGAGCGCCAGCGAGGCGTAGGCGTGAGCGATGCCAAGAAGGATCGGGTCGATTTCTGGTTCGATCCGCTGTGCCCGTGGTGCTGGATCACCTCCCGCTGGATTCTCGAGGTCGAGCAGGTACGCGATATCGACGTCAACTTCCATGTCATGAGCCTCGCCGTGCTGAACGAAGGCCGCGACAACCTGCCCGAGCAGTACCAGGAGCTCATGAAGACCGCATGGGGGCCGGTGCGCGTGGCCATCGCCGCCGCCGAGGCCAACGGCGACAAGGTGCTCGCGCCGTTCTACACCGCGCTCGGCACCCGGCTGCACAACCGGCGCGCGGAGTTGGAGGCCGCGCACGGCGATCAGCTGCTGACGGTCGCGGTCGCCGAGGCGCTGGCGGAAGTGGGGCTGCCCGCCGAACTGGCCGAGGCCGCGCAGAGCACCGACTTCGACGAGGCGCTGCGGCGGTCGCATCACGAGGGCATGGACAAGGTCGGCAAGGATGTCGGCACCCCGACCATCCATGTCAACGGCGTCGCGTTCTTCGGGCCGGTGCTGTCGCGGATTCCGCGTGGCGAGGTCGCGGGCACGGTGTGGGACGGCGTCGTCGCGCTGGCCTCCTACCCGCACTTCTTCGAGCTCAAGCGCACCCGCACCGAGGACCCCGAGTTCGGCTGATCCGCGAATCCTGTTGTCCCGCCGAGCTTCCAGCGGGACAACAGGTGGCCTTCAGCTGGGCCGCTGGAACTGCGTGGTGTCGCCGTAGCCGCCGGGCGGGAACGGCTGCTGCTGCGGATGGCCTCCGGTCGGGTACTGCGGGTGACCGCCGTACGGTGGGAAGCCGGCCGGCGGCTGCGGCGGGCGCATCGGCATATCCGGGCGCAGGAACAGCTTTCCGTGCCGGCTGCGGTCGCGCAGCGCCCACATGCGCCAGGTCAGCACCGGATGGCTGGACAGCGCGTTCACGATCCAGACGAAGAAGCCCTTCTCCTGCGGTGCGCGATCGGCCATTTCGTCGAATCCGACCAGCGTGTTGAGGTACTTGCCCGCGGCCAAGGTCTGCATGGCGCCGGGCGCGCCCACATGCCGGTTGCAGTAGCCGTGATTGTCGGCCGTGTACTCCTGCGAGCGGATCAGCGAACTGCCCAGAATCGGCAGGAACGGCACGGCGAACATGCCCAGCTGCCGCCAGTACGACACATGGCCGGCCGCGATATGCCCGACCTCGTGGCCGATGATGAATGCCAGCGCGTCGGGTTGCCGTGCCGCGCCGCTGATTTCGAACAGATCGCTGTAGACGACCACGAACCGCCGGAAGCCGTGCCCGGACGCGAACGCGTTGATCTGGCCGTTGCCGGTGATCACGAAGGCGTCGGGCGCCTGTTTCATGCCGAGCCGGGCGGCGGCCTCCTGCACCATCCGGTATCCCTCGGGGAACTGGGTGGGCGACATCTTCACGCCGTTGATCCGCATGGTCGCGTAGTTCGTGCCTCGGCCGAACCAGAGGATGAGCGGGGCCAGCAGAAGCAGCAGCAGGTAGTCGTTGATGGAATCGCCGAAGATCAGCTCGATCAACGCGTACAGGTACGCGAAGAAGGTGATCACGACGACCACCACCAGCAGGGGGATCTCCCAGCTGTGCCGCGCGGGCATCCCGAACGGGGACAGGCCGCGGGTGTGATCGTGCGGCGGGATCACCGGCGGCGTGTACGCCTGCTGTGCCGTCCAGCCGGGCGGGCCGACCTGCGGATTCCAGCCGGCCATGCCGGTGACGGGATTCCAGTCGCCGGCGGGCGGGGGATAGGCGCCCGGGCCTCCGGCGATGGGCGCGGGCGGCGGGGTGTGGCCCCCGTGCGGCGGCGGGCTCGCCGCGGCCGGCCATCCCCCGGTGTTCGGTTGCTGGGGCTGATGCCCGGCAGGTGTTTCCCCCGAATTGGCGTTCGGCGGTTGTGACTGATCGTCCGACGTCATGGCGTGAACTCTACGTTTCGGTAGCAGGGTGAGGGGCTGTCGTGCGGCTGTGACGCCGACGACCCGAGCACCTTGTTATTCGTCGCGCCGATCAGTTGCCGTTAATGGCCCCCGCCCCTGAACGCTTCCGCGAGTTGGGCTCCTGACACAATCTGCGGCATGCGCGTATACCTGGGTGCCGACCACGCCGGCTTCGAACTGAAGAACATCGTCAAGGCTCACCTGGAGGGCCAGGGCCACGAGGTCACCGATTGCGGCGCCCTCGAATACGACGCCCTCGACGACTACCCGGCCTTCTGCATCGAGGCCGCCCGCCGCACCGTCGCCGACCCGGGCTCGCTGGGCCTGGTCTTCGGTGGCTCCGGCAACGGTGAGCAGATCGCCGCCAACAAGGTCCCCGGCGCCCGCTGCGCCCTGGCCTGGAGCGTCGAAACCGCCCAGCTGGCCCGCCAGCACAACAATGCCCAGCTGATCGGCATCGGCGGCCGCATGCACTCCACCGAGGAAGCCCTCGCCATCGTCGACGCCTTCCTCGCCACCCCCTGGTCCGAGGAGGAGCGCCACCAGCGCCGCATCGACATCCTCGCCGAGTACGAGAAGTCCGGCGTCGCCCCCGCCGTCCCCGCGTACTGACCTGTGCCCGAGGGCCATACGCTGCACCGCCTGGCGAAGCTGCACCACAAGCGCTTCGCCGGCGGTCAGGTCCGAGTCTCCAGCCCGCAGGGCCGCTTCGCCGAAGGCGCCGCCCTGATCGACGGCCAGACCCTGCTCAAAGCCGACGCCTGGGGCAAACACCTACTGCACCACTACGATTCGGGCCTGGTCGTGCACGTCCACCTCGGCCTGTACGGCAAATTCACCGAATCCCCCGCACCCCTTGCCGCCCCGGTCGGCGAGGTCCGCATGCGCCTCATCGGCGCGGGCCGCTCCGGCGACCCCTTCGGCGCCGACCTGCGCGGCCCCACCGCCTGCGAGGTCCTCCTCGAACCCGAAGTAGACGCTCTCACAGCCCGTTTGGGCCCCGACCCGCTGCGCCGCGACGCCGACCCCGACCGCGCCTGGCACCGCATCTCCCGCTCCGCCCGCCCGATCGGCGCACTCCTCATGGACCAGAAGGTCCTCGCCGGAGTCGGCAACGTCTACCGCGCCGAAGTCCTGTTCCGCCACAACATCTCACCCGACCGCCCCGGCAAGCAGCTGAGTCACGAAGAGTGGCAAGCCATCTGGGACGACCTCGTCGACCTCATGAAGGTAGGCGTCCAGCGCGGCGTCATGGTCGTGGTCCGCCCCGAACACGACCACGGCGCCCCCTCCTACGCCGCCGACCGCCCGCGCACCTACGTCTACCGTCGTGTGGGCGAACCCTGCCGGCTGTGCGGCACCACGGTCCAGCACTCCATCATGGAGGGCCGAAACCTGTTCTGGTGCCCCACCTGTCAGCCTCGCTGATCCACCGTATCGAGCCGCAAGGCGGTGAGCTGCCGCCTCAGGGGTGTGCCTGCCAACTGGGCGGCGATCTCCTCGGCGAAGGTGAAGCCGCGGAGCCCGAGGTGATGCAGCCTTGGCAGCGTTGTCGTGTGGCACAACGCTTCGAAGGCAGCGTGCTCCGACTCCTCCCGTGACTCGGCAAACGTTTCGCCGTTCCACAACTCCAGGTATTCGAGTGCGGGGAGCTCGGATCCCGCGATGCTCGCTATGACCTCGGGGTAGAGGCAATCGGAGTACCACACCAGCCGTCGCAGGCCGCTGTGCTCGATGGGATCGAAATTGGTTCCCCCGGTGAGGCATACGGTGAGTTCGCGGAGATTCGGGAAAGCCATCGCCAGCGCACCGACCGCAGTGTCGTCGACATCCGAGATCTGATCGTCGTCGATCTCACTCAGGAAGAGCGCACGCAGATTCGGAAAACGGTCCCGTCGTTCTACCAGCGCGTCGACAACCGCCTGCGGTTCGGTGCCCATTTCGATATGACCGCCGACCACCAGTGCGGTAACCGGTTCGGTCCGCGCGGTCGCGAGAAATCGGTCCAGATAGACAGCGAACGCATCACTCGCACAGGTGTTTTCGGGGTTGAACTCTAGCCACCAGGCCACCGAGCCTGGATCAGCGAGTGCTGCGGAAAGCCGAGCCGACTCCTGGCTTGGTTGCAGCAGCTGATGACCAGCGCCGACGGCGTCGGCCAGCTCCGCGCGGAGATCCGTTGTCGCCGCGGTCTGCGTGAATTCCACGACCGGCAATCCACCGAACTCGATGAGGTGGTTGCGGGGAAAATGTGCGGTGACGAATTCTTCTGTCATCAAGAGCTTTCGGTGAGAACCCTGGGGCGTCGTCGGGGCCTGGGCCCCGAGTCTGTGTCGACTGTACTGAGCCGGGTCAGGCGTTCGTCTTCGCGGCCAGCCAGGCTGCGGTCAGGGGGTGGTGGTGGCGCCAATTGCGGCCTGCGACATGGATGTCCGTGCCGTAGATCATGCGGTCCTGGCGGATGCCCTGTTCGCTGATGACGTACAGGTCCTCGATGGGGATGAGGTCGTCGAGTTCGCCGTTGATGCTGAGCAGGGGGGCGTGGTGGTGGGTGGGGAGGAGGTTCAGGGTGATCAGGGACAGGTCGGCGACGCGGTCGGCCACGGTGGCGGGGGCGGTCGAGGGGTCCAGGGCGAGGAGGCGGGTGAGGGTGATTCGGGCGCCCTGGGGGAGGCGGTGGAAGCGCTCGTGGGTGAGGGCGTGGTGGACGGGGCCGCCGTTGTTGACCGCGCCCGCGAGGTCCGGGAGCAGCGCCGCCAGTTTGACGGCCAGGTAGCCGCCGAAGCTCAAACCCCATACGGCGATGCGGGTTTCGTTGATGGCGGGGTGGTTGCGCAGGAAGTCGATGGCGGCGAGGGGGACGCGTTCGGCGGTCGGTGACATGGGGACGGGGCTCTCGCCGGTGCCCGGGAGGTCGATCTGCAGTACCGAGATGCCGAGGCGCAGTAGCTGTTCGGCTTGGAGATGGATTTCCAGGTCGCTCTTCCAGACGTCCATGCCACCCCACATCACCACCGCTGCCAGGTTGCCGCTGTGGTGCCGGGGTAGCCGCAGGTAGGCGGGGAATGTGCTGTCCTCGAACGGAATTCGCACCTCCTCCAGCGGGTGCTCGAAGTCCCTTGCCGCGGCCAGGTAGGCGCTGACGTGCCGGTCGTAGGCCCTGGCAGCGGCCGGGCTCAGCACATGGGGAAAACGGGCCATGAAATACCAGTACGACGCCTCCATGGGTCTGTCGCGGGCGTACGTCTCGTCGCCGAGCGTCGTCATGGTGGCGACCCAGGCGGGCCGGCCGGGGCTTCCGGCGGTGCGCACGGCGGTCGCGATGCGATTGCCGTCGATTCCGAATTCGGAGCCGAGATCGGCCCATTTGCGAATGCGGCCGCCGATCTCGGCGGGAATGTCGTCGATGTTGGGGGCGGGGTGTAAGTGAGTGCTCATGGCCGACCTCTCTAACACTACAACTGTAAAGCTACGATTGTAGTGTTACAGCTGTAGGGTAATCTCCGCAACCATGAGTGAGGACCGGACCGCGGCCGTCAGGCGGCGACGCAGCCCCCGAGGCGAGGGGCATCAGCTGCGCGCGGATCTGATCCGGGCCACGATCGAATTGCTGGAGGACGGCGTCACCGACGCGAACCTGTCGATGCGTGCGGTCGCGCGCCGGGCGGGGGTCGCCGCCACCACCGTCTACCTGCACTTCGCGGATCGTGAAGAGCTGCTGTGGGCCGTCTCGGAAACCCTGTTCGCCGAACTCGCCGACACCATGGACGCCGCGGCCGGGGAAACCGGCACTCCCGCCGAGGAACTGCGCGCTCGAGCCCGCGCCTACTGCCGTTACGGCCTCGCACATCCGGGCCGCTACCGCGTGCTGTTCGCATTGGTCCCCACGCCCAAAACCCCTCGCGCCCTTCCGGAACTCCCCGGTGGCCCCGTCTTCGGGGGATTCGAATCAGCGGTCCGCCGCGCACTCCCCGCGGCGACCTCGGAGGAAACCGTCCGTGCCACAACGGTTCTGCTCTGGTCGACCCTGCACGGCCTCGTCGGCCTGCGCGCCGGCAAACCCCAATTCCCTTGGCAGCCAATGGACGAACTAGCCGACGCCGCTGTCGCCGCACTCACGGCGGCCGCGCGATGACCCGTGGTCAGTGCGGTCGCAGCCCCTCGAGCACGGCGTTCAGGCCGCGTCGGAAGCGTTCTCCCGCATCGGTGTTCGCGTAACCGGACAGCACCTCCACGGCCGGATGACCGGCCCGCGCCCAGGCGGATTCCGCCAGGGCGGCGCCCAGCACGTAGTAGTAGAAGGCGGTTGTCACCGCGTCCAGCTGCTCGTCGTGGAATCCCGCCGCCGTGAGAACCCGGACGATCGTTGCGAACTGTGCGACCGCCGCCGGACCCAGCGGGGGCGTGCCGCCGACCAGCGGCGCGGCCCAGTGGTGCCGTAGCAGCGCCTCGAAAGTGCGGATCCCGATACTGGTCAACTCGCCGCGCCAGTCGCCGGAGTCGGCCTCGTGCAGTGTTTCGGCGAATACCGCGTCCACGGCGTACTCGAGCACGTCCTCCTTGTTGGCGACATAGCCGTACAGCGTCATGGCCGGAACGCCGAGTCGATCCGCCAGTTTGCGCATGGTCAGCCCGGAGATGGACTCCTCGTCCAGCAGGGTCACCGCGGCCGCCACGATTCGGTCGCGGTCCAGGGCGGGCCGGCCGCGGGCGGGTTTCTCGGCGCGCAGCCATATCGAGGTCCTGTCGGGCATTGACCGATCATACAAATCTCGTACGATGAACGAAACTCGTACGTTGTACGGAAACCGTGCAACGTACGGTCCGATGATCCGCTACGGGAAAGCAGAGGGTGCCACGATGCCCACAGATCGCAGAGACAAGGTCGACGCCGTGGTGGTCGGCGCGGGACTGTCCGGACTGGCCGCCGCACGCCGATTGGCCGATCGGGGGCGCTCGGTCATCGTGCTCGAGGCGCTCCCGCGGGTCGGTGGTCGCACCCTGACCGGCCGGGTGGGTGCGGCCGTGGTGGACGAGGGGGCGACGCTGGTCTACCCGGTCCACGACAATGTCTTCCGGCTGGCCCGTGCGCATGGCGTCGAGCTGTTCGAGAGCAACGCCGGGGGACGGTTCCTGCTGCACACCGGCGGCGTCACCCGAGCCTTCCGGTTCGGCACACCGCGGGGGATGGGGCTGGTCACGCGCCCGGCCCTGCGTCCCATACTGCGGGCATCGATGCGCCTCGCCGCCCGATGGACCACACTGCCCCTGCCACCCGAGGTGATCTTGCAGGTGCTCGGCGCGCTCACGGCACTCGACAGGATGGCCGCGGACATCCCGGCGGAGGCGCCCTGGAGCGCTGCCGATGCCGAGCTCCTCGACCAGCGCACCTTCGGATCCTGGCTGCGCGAGCAGGTGCCGGACTCCCGCGCGCGCCTGCTGTTCGAGGCCAATTTCGCCGGATACCTGCCCGAATCGACCTCGCTGCTGTACGCCCTGCATTTCCTGCGAACCTGGGGCGGCCTCGGCACGCTCTTGGCGGGGCCCGCGCGAGTCTTCCGATTCCACGGCGGCGCACAGGAATTGGCGCAGGCCATGGCCGTCGCACTGGGGGATCGCGTCGTGGTCGCCAGCCCGGTCCGGGAGATCGTCCAACACCCGGACGGTGTCACGGTGCGGTGCGCCGAGACGGAATTCGAGGCGGACCGGGCGATCCTCGCGATCGGTCCCGCCGGCCTTCGTGAGCTGTCCTTCGATCCCGCGCTACCCGCGGATAGCGCAGCGCTACTGCAGGATTGGCGCCCGGTGCACGGCCGCAAGATCAATATCGTCTACGCCGAACCGTTCTGGCGGCAAGAGGGTCTGTCGGGTTCGGCGCTGACGGATATCGACGCCGTGCCGGGCCTGCTCGACGCCTCGCCACCGGACGGACGCGTCGGTGTGCTGGCCGGATATCTCCCCGGTGACCGCGGCCCCGCCGATCCGGACGAGCGCCGGCGCACCGTCCTCAGCGTGTGCACCGACCTGTTCGGTTCACGCGCCGGATTTCCCCGCCACTATCTCGAAAAGAGCTGGCAGGATGAGCCGTACGCCTTCGGGTGCGAGGGCGGGCTCGCGGTCGGGGCGCTCACCTCCGCGCGGCGACTGCCGAAAACATCCGTCGGGCGAGTGCATTTCGCGGGCGTCGAAACCGCCGACGCCTGGATGGGCTTCCTCAGCGGCGCCATCCAGGCCGGGGAACGCGCGGCCGAGGAAACACTCGCCGAATGACCTTCGGGCTCCGCTCGAGACTAGCGTTCGGCGGCCTTGCGCAGGTCGGACATCCAGGCTTCGAGGCCCATGCCGAGGAATCGGGTGGAGGTGGGGACGTCGGCTTCGACCTGGGCTCCGTTCCAGTTCTCCTCGGTGCGGACGAGGACGCCGCCGTCGACGGGGGTGAAGGTCCAGATGTGGACTCCGCCTTCGATATTCAGGCCGTTGCCGGTCGCGGGGCCGGTCCAGCGGAGGCAGCGCCCGGGCTCCAGCTGCTGGACGGTCGAGGTGATGGTGAGGGTGGTCGCGGGGGTGGAGGTGGTGGCGGGAACGGGCATGGTCCAGCGGAATCGGGAGCCGGGCTGGAAGGGGCCGGCGTCGAGGCGCTCGTTGGTGGCGACCCCGGGCTGCCAGGAGGGCCAGCGTTCGACGTCGGTCTGGAGGTTCCAGATGGTGTCGAGGGGGGCTTTGATCAGGGCTTCGGTGCGGTAGTGGATCGGGGCCGCGGGGTCGATGGTCCGGCCCGCGCAGGTCAGGGGAGCCGAGTCGGTGGTGGGGCCGTCGGCGACGGCCGGACCTGTTGTGGCGCTGAGGATTCCGGCGGTGAGTGCGGCTCCGAACAGGGCGGTCAGGCGGGTGTTGATCATGATTCTGCTCCTTGTCGGCGAGTCTGGCCAGCGTGGATGGTTAATGACTCTCGCTTGAGTTAGAAGGTATAACCAGTCTTCGGTGAGAGTCAAGAACAAAGGTGATAACCTCTAACTGAACGGCTTGGGCGGTGTGAAAGGAGTGGTTGATGCCGGAGGTGGCGAGCCCGCGTGAGCGCTATCGGGCGCAGATGCGCGCCGAGATCAAACAGTGCGCGTGGGAGCAGATCGCCGCGGCGGGGGCGTCCGCGCTGTCGCTCAACGCCATCGCCAAGCAGGTGGGGGTGAGTGGACCCGCGCTGTACCGGTACTACGCGAGCCGGGACGAGTTGATCACCGAACTCATCCGCGACGCCTACCGGAGCCTTGCCGACACCTTCCGCCGGGCTCGGGACTCCGGTGCGGATCTCGCGGAATTGGCTGCCGCGCTACGAGATTGGGCCCTGTCCGACCCGCAGCGCTACTTCCTCGTCTACGGCACTCCCGTGCCCGGCTATCACGCGCCCGCCGACACCACCGAGATCTCCGACGAGATCATGCGGGTGCTGCTCGAGGCCACCACGGCCGACCGAGCCCTGTCCTTCTGGACGCGCCTGCACGGTGTGCTCTCCCTCGAGCTCGCCGGGCATTTCACTGGGATGGATCTCGACCCGGTGGCGCTGTTCGCGAAGGAGTTGAGTTCGCTCCAGGATTGCCCCCCGGTCGAGGGCACCTTCAAAGGTGCGTAACGAATGCGCCATTGACAAATGGCGCATTCGGGGATGATTCTTTGAGGCATGGCGAAAACAGGGTCAACGGCGACCTTCCCGCCGACGCTCGCACCCGCGATACCCGCGACCGCATCCGCGCGGTCCCGGCTCGCGGCCACGGCGTCGGCGCTGGGTTTGCGGCAGCTCAACGGGCTACTTCCCGACAATCGAGCCGGCATCGCGGCCGGGCGGGCGCTCATCGCGTCGATCATGGCGGCGGGCGGTCCCGTGCCGCCCGGCACCCACGTGACGCCGGTTCGGTCCGGCGGCGTGCGCGGCGAATGGGTCCGTGCCGCCGGGGTTACACAGGGTGACCGCGCGATCTACTACATCCACGGCAGCGGCTACGTCGTCTGCTCGGCGCGGACGCACCGGGCACTGGCGGCGCGGCTGTCGAAAGTCACCGGCCTGGCGGTGTTCGTTGTCGACTACCGGCTCGCGCCCGAACACCGATTCCCCACGGCGGCAGACGATGTCGCGGCGGGTTACCGCTGGCTGCTGGAGAACGGTTACCGCGCCGAGGATCTGGTCTTCGGCGGCGACTCCGCGGGCGGGCATCTCGCGCTGGATCTGCTGCTGCGCAACGACCTCGCGGGTGCATCGCAACCGGCCGGTGCGTTCATGTTCTCGCCGCTCATGGATCTGACCATGACGCTCGCCGAACGACAGGACCGCCTACGGGCGGACCCGATGGCCCCGGCGTGGGTGGGGCGCAGGCTGATTCGGCACTACACCGGCGACGAACCCACGGACTCACCGCGCCTGCGCCTGCACATCCCGGCGGGCGCGGTGCTGCCACCGCTGTTCGTACAAGCCGCCGCGGAGGAGATGCTCGCGGGAGACGCTCACCACCTGCGGGATATGGCTGAAGTCGCCGGAGCACACTGCGAACTGGAGCTGTGGCCCGGCCGAATCCACGTATTTCAGGCGCTGCCCCTACTGGTGCCCGAGGCCGGGGCCGCGCTGCGCCGAGTGGCGGCGTTCGTCTCCGCCGTGCTGTCCGAAGAGCATGGTTCCGTGCGGGGCGTGGCCGCCGTGAGTCACGCGCAGCCGTTCACATCCGCCACGGGTCCTTCCGCCCGGGCTGTGACCGCGGCGAATCCCGCTGGACGAGCACAGCTTTCGGCGAGCGTCCCCGAGCGGGCGCGATCGTCGGCCCTCCCCGCACGTGACAAGGCGGTATGACGATGTGGCCGATGGACACGGTGCGGATCGCACTCGGCGGCAGTAGGCGCAGCCATGGTGCGCGGGCGGTGGTGACCGGGGCGGGCAGCGGTATCGGCCGCGCCTTCGCGCTCGAATTGGCCGCGCGCGGTGGGGAAGTGGTGTGTGCGGATATCGACAAGGATCGGGCCGATGAGACGGTGCGGTTGATCGAGCGCACGCACGGCGGGGCCGCGTACGCGTTCTTCTGCGATGTCGCCGAGCGCGCCGATGTGGAGCGGCTCGCCGCCTACGCCGACGAGGTCTTCGGCGGGCCGCCGAGCCTCGTGGTGAATAACGCGGGCGTGGGCATCGGTGGAAAACCGGTGGGGGAGATCGGCTTCGGCGACTGGGAGTGGGCGCTCGGCATCAACCTGTGGGGTGTGGTGCACGGGTGTGAGATCTTCGCGCCGCGCCTGCGGGCCGCCGGGCGGGGCGGCATCGTGAACGTCGCGTCGCCGGCGGGATTCGCGGCCGCGCCGGGGATGGCCGTCTACAACACCTCCAAGGCGGCGGTGCTGTCGCTGTCAGAGACCATGGCCGCCGAACTCGCGGGCAGCGGAGTCGCGGTGACGGTGCTGTGCCCCACCTTCGTGAAGACCAATGTGGTCGCCGACGGCCGGATCACCTCTGGTCCTTCACAACTGGCGGACAGCCTGATGCGCTGGACCGGCTTCTCACCCGAGCGGGTCGTGCGCGGTGCCCTCGATGCCCACGATCACGGCCGCCTCTACGTGCTGCCACAGCTCGACGCACGTCTGGTCTGGCAGCTCAAACGTACATTCCCCGCCACCTACACCCAGGCCCTCGGCCTGCTGAACCGATTTCTCCCGCAATCGGATTCGGCGAACAGCTTGCAGAAGACAGGAGCCTGACATGTCCTTCGACTTCGACAACATGCTCGGCAAGATCAAGGCCCGCCAGTGGGCGCTCGCCGATATCGAGTGGGACGCACCGGGAGCCGACCTCGTCGCCCCCGAACTGCACGCCAAACTCAAGCCGTTCATGGCCGATCTCATGTGGATCGAGAATGTCGGCGCCCGCGGTTTCGCCGCCATGGCCAAGAAGGCGCCCACCGAGACACTGCGCGAGATCTACCGCTACTTCCACGCCGAGGAGCAGCGGCACGCCAATGCCGAACTGGCGCTCATGCGGCGCTGGGGCATGCTCGACGGTGACGAGATCCCGGAGCCGAACATCAATGTGAAGCTGGTGATCGACTTCCTGGACAAGCACTCCGACGAGATGTCGCTCTCCTTCCTGGGCACGGTCATCCCCATGCTGGAGGTGGCCCTCGACGGCGCGCTCATCAAGTTCATCACCGACGAGATCGAGGATCCGATCGCGCAGGAGGTGTTCAAGAAGATCAACGCCGACGAATCCCGGCACCTGGCAACCGATTACGCGGTGATGGAACTGCTCGGGCACGCCACCGTGCGCAAGCTGGCCATCGACCTGGTGGGCGGCTGGGCCAAACCGTCGTTCATCGTGGGTGTGCTCAGCTACGTGCCGCTGCTGAACAAGATGCGCGACAACATCGTCGAGATGGGCGTCGACGAGGAGAAACTGTACGGCGCGATGCGGCGCTTCAAGGCCGTCGGCGAGCGCGCCCCCATCGTGAACCGGGTGCCCATGTACCGGATCGTGAAGATGCACAGCAACTGGGTGATCAACCGCGATCACCCCTACCACCTGTTCGCGGACGCCATGGTCAAGCTGACCGGGCGGATTCCGGAGCGCTTCCTCAAAGAACAGCCGAGCTGGTCCAAGGAACTCACCTACGAGCCGGTCGCATGAGCGCGGCGGCACAGCCACTGGACGTGGCGATCATCGGTGCGGGGTTCGCGGGTATCGGCGCGGCTATCCGACTGCGGCAGAAGGGAATCGGCAACTTCGCCATCCTGGAGCGGGGCAGCCGGGTGGGCGGCACCTGGCGCGACAACACCTATCCGGGTGCGGCCTGCGATATTCCGTCTCGGCTCTACTCCTACAGTTTCGCGCCGAATCCCGAATGGTCCCAGACCTATTCGGGCAGCGCGGAGATTCTCGGCTACATCGATTCGATGGTGGCGCAGTTCGGTATCCGGCCCTATATCCGCTTCGGGCAGGACGTCACCGGCATGGAGTTCGATGAGACCAGCGGACTGTGGTCGATCACGGTGGCGGGCACGGCGACCCGGATCACGGCGCGGTCGGTGGTGCTCGCCTCC
This sequence comes from Nocardia acididurans, assembly GCF_016741815.1. GTDB lineage: Bacteria > Actinomycetota > Actinomycetes > Mycobacteriales > Mycobacteriaceae > Nocardia > Nocardia acididurans. The sequence continues at coordinate 225,940 of NZ_JAERRJ010000012.1, read as the reverse complement.
GGGCCACTGTCCAATGCCGGGTTCCCCGATATCCCCGGTATCGAGACCTACGAGGGACACAAGATCCACAGTGCCCGCTGGGATCACGACTACGACTTCACCGGCAAGAAGGTGGCCGTGGTCGGCACGGGAGCCAGTGCGGTGCAGATCATTCCGGAACTGGTGCGGAAGGCCGAGAGCGTCAAGGTCTTCCAGCGCACGCCCGGCTGGGTGCTGCCGCGGCTGAACCGGAATACGCACGGGCTCACCAAGAAGCTGTACCGGCAGTTCCCGATCAGTCAGTCGCTGGCGCGGGATGCCTGGTTCTGGGGGCACGAATCGGTGGCCCTCGGGGTGGTGTGGAACACCCCGCTGACCCGGGTGGTGGAGCGGGTTGCCCTGCTGCACTTGCGATCCCAGGTCGATGATCCGTGGCTGCGGCGTCAGCTCACCCCCGATTTCCGGGCGGGCTGCAAGCGGCTGCTGATGAGCAGCGACTACTACCCGGCTCTGCAGCGCGCCAACTGCACGCTGGTGACCTGGCCTATCGCGCGCATGTCACCGCACGGCATCCGCACCGCGGAGGGGATCGAGCACCGGTTCGACGCCATCGTGTTCGCGACCGGATTCGAAGTGTCCAAGCAGGGCACGCCGATTCCGGTCACCGGACGCGACGGGCGGCGGCTGGACGAGGAATGGCGCGGGGGCGCTTACGCTTTCAAGAGCGTGGCGGTGGCGGGCTACCCGAATCTGTTCCTCACCTTCGGCCCCAACTCCGGTCCAGGGCACAATTCGGCGCTGGTCTACATGGAGGCGCAGATCGAATACCTCACCGACGCCATCGGTCTGCTGCTGAACCAGGATCTGCGGATGCTCGAGGTGCGTCGTGACCGCCAGGACCGGTACAACGCCGGAATCCAGCGCCGGCTCGCCTCGACCACGTGGAATTCCGGTTGCCGCAGCTGGTATCTCACCGAGGACGGGTTCAACGCCACCATGTATCCCGGTTTCGGCACCCAGTACGTGCGGCAGCTGGCCGCACTGGATCCGGCCGACTACCTCCGCACGCCCCGCGACGCCGCGCGTCCGGTGAGCGCCGACAGCCGTCAGCCCGCGCGACTCGGCTAATGTCGTCACCGGGTGCGCCGCCCGCGTCCCCGATGCCCTCCGGCATCGGGGCGCGGGCTCTGCGCGAGGTGGGCGAGCTACTGGCGGAAAGGGCGGGTGCGACTCAGGTGGCGGAATACCGCATCGACGATCTGGCTCGCGCCGCCGGCACCACCACCCGCAATGTGCGCGCCTACCAGGAGCGTGGGCTGCTGCCCGCCCCGACGCGGCGCAGCGGGCGCGCGCACATCTACGACGAGTCGCATCTCGCGCGCCTGAAGATCATCGACGCGCTGCTGCAGCGCGGCTTCACCACCGCGCATATCGCCGACTTCATCACCAGCTGGGAGACCGGCAAGGACCTCACCGAAATCCTCGGCCTGCAGCAGGCGGTCACCGCGACCGGGGATCGCAGCGGCGAATCGCTCGAGGTGCCACGCGAACTGGTCGACACCTTCCTCGGTGATCCGGAACGCGCGCCCGTCGACGAGGATCAGCTCGAGCGGCTGGTGCAGCTCGGCCTCGCTCGCCTGCACGGTGAGACGGTCGAATTCACTCGCCCCGAGCTGCTCGAGACGTTCGCTCAGCTGCACGCCTACGGCATCGAACTTCCTGGGCTCATCGACCTCTACGCCGGAGTCGTGGCCCGGCTGGAGGACATCGCCCGCCTCATGGTCGTCGCCGCCAAGGACCACATCGTCGCCCAGCACGGTGTCGGCTGGCTGCCCGAATCCGATGCCGAGATCGCCGAAACCACCGCCATGCTCAACAATTGGCGAGATCTGGGCACCCGGGCCGTGCACAGCAGCCTGGACCAGGCCCTCGACCGGGTCCTGCAGAGCGAGCTGAGCGACTATCTGTCCGATGCCGCGCGCAAGCGGCAGAGCGGCGCTTCCTGAGGTAGTGCCCGCCCGGCAGCACGCCACCCCGGCGGGGGACCGGCCTACTGTGGACCGGTGGCGACAATGGATTCCAACGAGATCGAGGCCGCGACCGTCGGTGAACTGAAGCCGTACGGCGTGCGGGTCGTTGTCGAGGACTACAACCCCGACTGGCCGCACTGGTTCACTGAGGAAGCGACCGCGATCCGCGCGGCTCTGCCCGGCCGGATCCTCCTGCTCGAACACACCGGCTCCACCTCGGTCCCCGGCCTGGCCGCCAAACCCATCATCGACATGCTCCTCGTAATCCCCGACGCCGCAACCGAATCCACCTACCTCCCCGCCCTCGAACAGCTCGGCTACACCCTCCGCGTCCGCGAACCCGACTGGTACCAGCACCGCTGCCTCATCCGCCGCACCGAAACCGGTGCTCCCCGAAGCGTCAACCTGCACATCTTCCCGCCGGGCGCCGCCGACCCGGAGATCACCCGAATCCTCACCTTCCGTGACTGGCTGCGCACCCACCCCGACGACCGCGACCGCTACGAACGCGTCAAACGTGAACTGGCCCAACAGGACTGGCGCTACGTTCAGGACTACGCCAACGCCAAGAGCCCGGTCATCGAGGAAATCCTCACCCGTGCCCTCCACCCCGAGCGCTAGTCCGCACCGGCCCGAATACCTCGTTCAGAAGCTGCCGCCGTCGAATCCGCCGCCGTCGAATCCGCCGTCGAATCCGCTGGTGTCCCAGCTCTGATCGGTGCCCGGGTCCGCGTATCCGGGGTCGTAGCCCGGGTCGGGGGCGTAGCCGCTCGGGTCTCCGCTGTCGAAGCCGGGGTCGGCGCCCGCGTCCAGTCCGGCTTGGAAGCCGTCGCCGTAGCCGTTCTCGAAGGCGGCGGAGTCGTAGCCGACGCCGGACATGCCGGTGAAGAGGGCGTCGAAGAGGAGGACCGAGCCCACGCCCCAAGCGCCCGCGACGAGGGCTGTGCGCCACCATGGTTCGGAGTACCAGCCGGCGGGGACGGGGCGGCCCGCCACCCGGCCGCCGGGGTAGTAGTTGGGGGTGCGGTCGGACGGGGTTGGGGAGGCTTCGATCCGACGGCCGTCGAAATCTATTGAGCGGTGCTCGGTTACGTGGCCGGCGGTGCGCTGGCCGTCGAGTTCGGGGACGGCGGGGCCGGGGTCCATGTGCATGGCGGTGCGGGCGGCGCGCACGTAGTACAGGCCCTCCAGGGCTGTTTCCTTGGCCAGGCGCGCCTGGGCCGGGGAGGTGGCCTGTTCGATCTGCGAGCCCGCGGCGGTGAAGCGTTCCGCGGCGTCGGCGAGGGCCTGTGTGGACGGATCGTCGGTGCCGGTCAGGTTGTAGACCTGACCGCCGAGACGCTCGATGACCCGGCGTGCGTCGGCTTTCGCGTCGGCGAGCTGTGTGTCGGCTTTCGAGCGCTGGCTTCTGCTGACCGCGAGCACCGCGGCCAGCACGATCACCATGACGATGAGCAGTACGACAACCGTTGTCACGCCACCAGCCTACGCGGCAGGGTTTGCCGGGCGATTGCCAAAGGCTATGGCTGTCGCCTGGAACACTGCCGGGCCGGGGTGTGCTCGCCGCGTGCGTACGCGGCGCGATGCCGTCCTCGGGTGCGCGGCCCCCTCATCGCGGCCGCGCGCCGCTCAACCCGCTACCGCCGCCGCAAACCCTCGCGCGCGTGGATGAACCTCCTCGGCGTCGAGCTCCGACACCGCGAACTGCCGCTTGCCCGCCGTCTTGGCCGAGTACATGGCCCGGTCGGCGCTGCGCAGCAGATCGGAGAAGTCGCAGTCGCGGCCGGGCGGACAGAACGCCGTGCCGACACTGGCCGACGCCGGGACCGCGCCCGCCGCCGACGGCACCGGCTCGCACAGCGCCGCGAGCACCCGCATGGCCAGTTCACTGAGGCTGTTGCGGCGGGTGGGCAGGGCCAGCACGAACTCGTCACCGCCGTAGCGGCCGATCACCGTCTCGGCCGGGCACACCGCCCGCAGCCGCTGGGCGATGGTGACCAGCACCTCGTCGCCCACCGAATGGCCGTACGTGTCGTTGATCTGCTTGAAATCGTCGAGGTCGATGAGCATCAGGCCCACGCCGCGCGCCGGATCGGCGGCCATCACGCGCACCCGCTCCTGCAGCAGTGAGCGGTTGGCCAGATCGGTGAGCGCGTCGTGCGTGGCCTCGTGCCGCAGCCGGGACTGCAGTGCGGCGATCTCCTGCACGCGCACCGACACCGCCTCGGACAGGCTGCGCTCCTGCTGGGCCAGCGCCCGCTGCTGCAGCGCCTCGGCGTACGCGTCGATGGCCTGGCTGGCGATGAACGGCCAGCGGGTGGCGATCAGCGACCCGGGCTCGCCCGGGGTGAGCCCCAGCAGCGCCCGGCTGGCGGGCGCCAGCATGCGGGTGCGGTCGAACGGCGCTTCGGCCAGCCTGCGCCCGACCGCGCGGGCGGCGGGCACCGGAAACGGTTCGGACCCAGCCAGATCCAGCAGTTCACCGATGACGCGGCCGAAGACCTGCTCCACTTCCTCGGCGGGAATCGCGGGCCCCGCGCCGACGGCGCCGATCCCGCCCGGGTGCACCGAGCGCACCCATTCCTTGATGGTGGCCGCGACGATCGCGGTGGTTCGGGTATCGATTCGGATGGGCATGGCCGCTCACCCGGTATAGGAGTTGTCGGTGCCGGCTGCCGCGTCGCCATTGCCGCTCAGCGCGCCGGGCACACCCTTCGTTTGGAGCTCACTACCTCGCGGTCGGCCACACCTTGTCTGGTGCATGCTCACCGCCCCCTTTCCAGATACCCCCGTCCGGACAAAAAGGATCCTAGCAAGCCACCCGACATCGAAAACCTATGATTAAGAACAGGTTCCCGCTGTCTCGCGAATGGCGATCGGATGATTGATCGCTGCGATCACGCGTGCGTTACACCCAATTTTCGCGTGTCCCCGCCGACGCGCCGACCCCGCGCCGCGACCTGCCCCGACGTGCGTGAACGGGGGCGGATTGGCATTCCGGCAGTGAGGTTCGGTACAGTGCTCAACGCAAGCGGCATCGTCTCGGCGATGCGGCTACGCGGGTGTAGTTCAATGGTAGAACCTCAGCCTTCCAAGCTGATGGTGCGGGTTCGATTCCCGTCACCCGCTCTGGTTCCCGTTCATCGGGGAGCGTCGGCCCACCGGCCGGCGTGCAACGGGGTGTAGCGCAGCTTGGTAGCGCATCCGCTTTGGGAGCGGAGGGTCGCAGGTTCAAATCCTGTCACCCCGACCAGTTTTCGCGGCTTCCGGCCCTGTCAGGGCTCAGATCTTCACACGGCGCACAGGCGCTCTCGCGTACGCGGGAGCGCCTGTCGTCGTTGTTCACCCCGCTTGCTCGAAGCGGGGTGCGGTCGCGGGCGAGGCGGCGGCCGTGCGGGCCGCGCGCTGGGCGAGGGCGGCCAGCAGGGGGAGGCGATGGTCGCCGAGGGTCATCACGGGGTAGCCGAGATGGTTGGTGACGAAGGCGATGGAGAGGCCGTCGCCGGGGATGGCGATACCGCCGGAACCGCCGATTCCGAAGTGCCCGAAGGCGCGGCGGGTGAGACGTGTTCCTACGATTGCGCGGTGGTAGCCACGGGCGAATTGCGGGGCCGCGCCCAGGACGTAGTCGTAACGGGAATTGAGCGGCATCCGCGCGATATCCGCGGTGGTTTCGGCGTGGAAGAGGCGGCGGTGTCCGGCCAGGCCGTCATTGGCGAGTGCGCCGTACATCTTGGCCAGCGAGCGCGCGGTGAAGGTGCCGTTCCAGCCGGGCATCATGGCGTCGTAGGGGCGCCGGCCCACCGACAGATCGGCCCAGCCGTCGAAAACCGCGCTGCGGGCCGAACGCAGCTGGGGGACGGGAGCGAAGGGCGCGATGAGGCGGTCCATGCCGATGCGGGCGATACCCAGCCGCGGGGAGAGCTGCGCGATGCGATGGCGGTGCTCACGGGGGACGCCGAACCAGAAGTCGTTGTCGCCCAGCGGTTCTGCCAGCTCCGTGCGCAGGATGTCGCGGAAGTCGCGGCCGGTGGCGCGCTGTGCGACCTCGGCGACCAGGGTGCCGAAGTTGATGGCGTGGTAGCCCGAGGCGCGCAACCGCATGGGATCCGGTGCGGCGGCGGCGAGCGCGGCGGCCACCGTGTCGTGGTCGAGCTGATCGTCGATGGTGGGGACGAGGCCGCGCACCCGCTGCAGACCCGCGCGGTGGGTGAGGATGTCGCGAACGGTGATGTCGGCCTTGCCGTTCGCGGCGAACTCCGGCCAGTAGGTCGCCACCGGCGCATCGAGTTCCAGCACGCCGGATTCGATCAGCCGGTTGGCCACGGTGGCGGCCACACCCTTGCTGGTGGAGTAGGACAGGGCGAGGGTGTCGGCCTGCCAGCGCCGGTCCGGGGCGGCCCAGCCGGACCAGATGTCGAGTACCGGCTCACCGTGCAGGTACACCGAAAGCGCGCCGCCGCCCTGGGATTTGCGGCGGAACATGGTGAAGAAGCGGGCGGCGACGGCGGTGAAGCGGTCGTCGATGAGCATCGTGGGATCGGCGGAAGTTCGTTCCGCCGAAGCGGATTCGCCCCTGTGCGCAGCCGGCATGGTCAGACTCCTTTGTCTGCGTCGTCGCCAAGTCGGTGCTAGCAATTGCAAGCGACTTGCAAATCGACTGTAACCGGCGTCACTCCGGATGTGCAATGGGCATCCGAGACCCCGAAGCCCTACTACATCCCGCCCTGATGCTTCAGCTGCTCGGCCAGCACCGCGGCCTGCGACCGCCGCACCAGCCCGAGCTTGCTCAGCAGCGACGACACATAGTTGCGCACGGTCTTGTCGGACAGATACAGCTCCGCCGCGATCTCCTTGTTCGACATGGCTTTTCCGATCAGAGCCAGGATCTGCCGTTCGCGCTCGGTCAATTCGGCGGCGGCCAGCGGATCGGCGACCGGGCCGCGCCGCCGCGCCCGCTCGGTGACCTCGGCCGCCGTGCGCGCGTCGATGAGCGATTCGCCCGCCGCCACCCGCCGGACGGCATCGACCAGCTGCGCGCCGCGAAGCTGTTTCAGCACATAGCCTTTGGCCCCCGCCAGCACCGCACCCAGCAGGGCCTCGTCATCGGAGAAGGAGGTGAGCATGAGGACGTTCAGGGCCGGGATGTCGGAGACGAGCTCACGGCAGACGCTCACACCGTCGCCGTCCTCGAGGCGGACGTCGAGCACGGCCACATCCGGTCGCACCGCGGGGATACGCCGCAGCGCCTCGGCGGCCGTCCCGGCTTCGCCGACCACATCGATATCGCCCTCGGCCTCGAGCAGATCCTGCAGCCCACGGCGCACGATCTCGTGATCGTCCAGCAGGAAGACCCGGATCTTTCCTGAACTGTTCACACACCCATCTTTCCAGGCGGCCGCCGCGGGCTCGGCGAAGCTGTGCGGCGGGCGTGGCCCGAAACTGCCACGCCCGCCGCTGTCCCTGTTCCTCCGCGCGAGAACAGGGGGTCTAGTAGGCCACCAGGCCGTACGACTGGAATTCGTGCCGCGCCAGCTCGACCTGCTCGGGGGTGGGGGTCGGCGTGCCGGCCAGCACGAAGCGGCGGTTCAGGGCCTCCCACTTCGACTGTCCGAGGGTGTGGAAGGGCAGGACATCGACGCGTTCGACATTGCCCAGTCCGGTGGCGAAGCGGGCCACCGGGCCGATCTCCTCGGGCGCGTCGGTGCGGCCGGGCACCAGCACGTACCGCAGCCAGATCGGCGTGCCGAGCGCGGCCAGGCGTTCCGCGAAACGCAGGGTCGGTTCCAGCTCCCGGGCGGTCAGCCGCCGGTAGGTCTCCGGCCGTCCAGCCTTGATGTCGAGCAGCACCAGATCGGTGGCCGCGAGCAGCTCCTCGGAGGCCAGCGGTCCCAGATAGCCCGAGGTGTCGAGGGCCGTGTGCAGGCCGAGCTCCTTGAACCCGTGCAGCAGCGCGCTCGCGAACTCCGGCTGCTGGAGTGGTTCGCCGCCGCTGAGCGTCGCTCCGCCGCCCGCGGCTGTGATGAACGGCACATACTTGGCCGCCTCGGTCAGCATCTCGTCGCTGGTCTGCCGGGTGCCGTTGGCCCGCAGCCAGGTGTCCGGATTCTGGCAGTACAGGCAGCGCAGCGGACAGCCGCTGAGAAAGGTGACGAACCGGGTGCCCGGCCCGTCCACGCCGATGGAGAGATCCCAGGAGTGGACGGTGCCGGTGACCGGAGCGAGCGTCGCCGCGGTCATCACAGACTCGCGTGGAAGGTGCGGTTGATGACGTCGAGCTGCTGTTCGCGGGTCAGCCGCACGAAGTTGACGGCGTAGCCGGAGACACGAATCGTCAACTGCGGGTAGTTCTCCGGATGCGCCATGGCGTCCTCGAGGGTGTCTTTGTTCAGGACGTTGACGTTCATGTGGAAGCCGTTGGTCGCCACGTAACCGTCCAGCACGCCCACCAGATTGGTGACACGATCCCGCGTGGTCCGGCCCAGCCCCTGCGGGGTGACCGTGGTGGTCAGCGAAATCCCGTCCTGCGCATGCTCGTACGGCAGTTTCGCCACCGACAGGGCCGAGGCGATGATGCCGTGCGTGTCGCGGCCGTTCATCGGATTCGCGCCCGGCGAGAACGGTTCACCCGCCCGGCGGCCGTCGGGGGTGTTGCCGGTCTTCTTGCCGTACACCACATTCGAGGTGATGGTCAGCACCGACTGGGTGTGCTCGGCATCGCGGTAGGTGGGGTGCTTGCGGATCTTGTCCATGAACGCCTCCACCAGCCGGGCGGCGATGGCGTCGACGCGGTCGTCATTGTTGCCGAACATGGGGAAATCGCCGTCGATGGCGAAATCGGTGGCAAGACCGGTCTCGTCGCGGATCGGGGTGACCGTCGCGTACTTGATGGCCGCCAGCGAGTCCGCGGCCACGGCCAGACCGGCGATGCCGCAGGCCATCGTGCGCGCCACAGCCGTATCGTGCAAAGCCATTTCGATACGCTCGTAGGCGTACTTGTCGTGCATGTAGTGGATGACATTGAGCGCTTCGACATAGGTCTTCGCCAGCCAGTCCATCATGTCGTCGAGCCGGTCCAGCACCTCCGCGTAGTCGAGCACCTCGGCGGTGATCGGCTCGAAGCCGTGCGCCACCACCTTGCCGCTCTTCTCGTCCCGCCCGCCGTTGATGGCGTACAGCAGCGTCTTGGCCAGATTGACTCGCGCACCGAAGAATTGCATCTTCTTGCCCACCTGCATGGCCGAGACGCAGCAGGCGATGGCGGTGTCGTCGCCGAAGCGCGGGCGCATGAGTTCGTCGGACTCGTACTGGATGGAGCTGGTGTCGATGGACACCTGCGCGGCGAATCGCTTGAACCCCTCGGGAAGTCGCGGCGACCAGAACACGGTGAGATTCGGTTCCGGGGCCGGGCCGAGGTTGTAGAGGGTTTGCAGATAGCGGAAGCTGCTGCGGGTCACCAGTGGCCGGCCGTCCTCGCCGATGCCGCCGATGGATTCGGTCACCCAGGTGGGGTCGCCGGAGAACAGCTCGTCGTATTCGGGGGTGCGCAGGAAGCGCACGATCCGCAGCTTGATCACGAAGTCGTCGATCAGCTCCTGCGCGCGCTCCTCGGTGAGAAGCCCTGCGGCGATATCTCTTTCGATATAGATGTCGACGAAGTTGGCGGTGCGGCCCAGCGACATGGCCGCACCGTTCTGCTCCTTCACCGCCGCCAGGTACGCGAAGTACAGCCACTGGATGGCCTCGCGCGCGGTTGTGGCCGGGCGCGAGATGTCGACGCCGTAGGAGGCCGCCATCTCCTTCAACTCGCCGAGGGCGCGAATCTGCTCGGCCACCTCCTCGCGCTGCTGGATGACCGACACGGTCGCCCATTCATGTTCCAGCGCAATGTGATCGGCCTTCTTGGCATCGATCAGCGCGTCCACGCCGTACAGCGCGACGCGGCGGTAGTCGCCGATGATGCGGCCACGGCCGTAGGCATCGGGAAGGCCGGTGACGATGCCTGCGCTGCGGGCCGCGCGAACATCCTCGGTGTAGGCGTCGAACACGCCGTCGTTGTGCGTCTTGCGGTACCTGGTGAAGATCTCGTGGACCTTCGGATCCGGTTCCACGCCATAGGCTTTCAGGCCGGCCTCCACCATGCGGAAACCACCGTTGGGCATGATGGCGCGCTTGAGCGGGGCATCGGTCTGCAGGCCGACGATCAGCTCGGCGTCGCGGTCGATATAGCCGGGCGCGTGCGAGGTGATGGTGGACGGGGTATGCGGATCCACGTCGTAGATGCCGCGCTCCCGTTCGGCCGGGAACATGGCCGACAGCTTCGCCCAGACGCCCAGGGTGCGGGCGGTGGGGCCGGCCAGGAAGGAGCCATCGCCCTCGTAGGGCGTGTAGTTCCGTTGGATGAAGTCGCGCACATCGATGGTGTCGCGCCACAGGTCACCCTCGAAACCCTCCCAAGCCGGGGTGTGGCTGCGGGTTGCGGTGGTCATGGCTTCCTCTCCTCGTCGACAGGAATCTGCCCTTCCATCCTCGGTTTCCGGCCGGTGGGGCGGCAGGGACAAACGTCACCGTGCGGATAACTGATGGGTAGCCTTGGTCACATGAACCGTCCCGACGCGATGGCTCACGACGCGGTGCCCGGTGAACTGCGGCATCTGGCGGCGCCGGCCGAACGACTGCACGAGCTGCTGGAAGCGGTGTACGCGGTGTCGACCGACCGCGAACTGCCCACGATTCTGCGGCAGCTCACGGTGTCGGCGGCGCGGGTCGTGGACGCCCGATTCGGTGCCATGGGATTGCTGGATCCCGAAACCCGGGACGGTCACCGGCGTCTCGCCGAATTCATCCAGTACGGGCTGGACGAGGCGACCGAACGTCGGATCGGGGTGTGGCCGCACGGCGGTGGCGTACTCGGCGCGGTGCTCGCCAGTGAGGTGCCCATCCGCGTCGACGATCTGACCACGCATCCGGCCTTCGCGGGCTGGCCCGCCGGGCATCCGCTCATGCGCAGTTTCCTCGGCGTCCCGGTGCGCGTGCAGGGCGAGCTGTACGGCAACCTCTACCTCGCCGACAAACGCGGCGGTCCCTTCACCCCCGAGGACGAGCGCATCATCGAAGCGCTCGCCGTCATGGCCGGGGTCAAGATCGCCAATGTGCGCATGCTCGAGGAGAAGTACCGCGCCAACGTGAAGATCGCCGTCATGGAGGACCGCGAACGCATCGCCCGCGACCTGCACGACACGGTAATCCAGCGCATCTACGCGGCCGGCCTCACCGTTCAGGGCGCCCTGCGCGCCGACCCCTCCCCGGATCTCACCGACCGCCTCGACCGCGTGGTGACCGCCCTCGACGAAACCATCCAGGACATCCGCGCCACCATCTTCTCCATTCAGTCACCCGCCGTCAGCAACGGATTGCACAGCGACATCACCGAATTGGTGACCTCCGCGGCCAGCCATCTGGGCTTCACCCCCACCCTGCGTCAGGACGGCCCGCTCGACGCCGTCCCCGCCGAGACCGCCCGCCAGGCCCTCGCCGTCCTGCGCGAATCCCTGTCCAACGCGGTCCGGCACGCCCACGCCACCCGCATCGACGTCCAGGTCACCGCCGCCGCCGACGAACTCCGGATCACCGTCGCCGACAACGGCATCGGCCTCGGCGCGGCCCCCCGTCGCAGCGGCCTCCGCAACCTCGCCGAACGCGCCGAGAACCTCGGCGGCTCACTGGATCTCGGTCAGGGCCTGGACGGCCGCGGCACCGGGCTCCGCTGGCGGGTTCTGCTTCCGGAACCCGCCGCGATCGTCGCGGCGCCCGGAACGGCCGACTAGTTGGCGGGCTGGGGTGCGGTGGGTTGCGCCGGGGTGGTCTGGGTTGCCTGCGTCGGCTGCTCGGCCCACTTGCTGGTGCCGTCGGCGGCGTTCATGGTGGTGAGCAGGTCGATGCCGGCGACTATGAGGGTGGGGCCGCCGACGGCGATGCTGCCGAGGATGCCGCCGATGGCCGCACCGGCGGTGAAGCCGGCGATGCAGCCCGCCACGAGGGTGGCCAGGCAGCCGACCGTGGCGCCGATGGCGGTGCCGATGAAGGTGCCGATGGTGGTGGCCAGGCCGAACTGGGTGGAGAAGTAGGTGAGGGCCTGCTGGTTCTCCGACTTGGAGGCGACGGGTTGCACCCGCAAGGGCTCGGTGGGCAGGTTGTCCGGGCGCTGGGGCGTGAGGGTGAGGACGGTGGCGTCCTTGTCCAGCGTGGGTTGCACCGGGACCGCGACCGTTCCGATGGTGAATTTCAGTGGGAGGGTGAGCAGTACGTTGCCCAGGGCGTCCTTCACGTGGACGATGTCGGCGGCGTCGGCGGCGGGGGCTTCGGACAGGTCGAAGGTGCCGCCTTTGAGGGTGGTCACCACCGCTTTGTCCACGAGCTTCGTCGAGTAGACGAGGTCCGGCTGCGGGGCGGGCTCGGCGCTCGCGGGGGCGGTTGCCAGGGTCAGTGCGCCGATCACCAGGGTGGCTGCCGCGGTGATGCTGCGGAACTCCATACGGTATCCAATTCGTCATCAGGTGTGGGGCAGATCCAACCAGTGGAGCCTAAAGGGGAAACCGCAGGAGAGGGGGACTTTTCGGCCATCCGGAGCAAGGCGGCCGATATGCCGGAAATGTCGATGGTTAACACCGTTCGACTGATTTGCCGGAATGTCGCGGCGGGTGCGGCCCGGCTGCGGCGCGGGAGGCCGCACCCGGCAGACTGCGGGAATGAGTCTCAGGTACAGCGCGGGCGTCCTCCTGTTCCGCCGATCCCCCGAACTACAGGTGTTGATCGGTCATATGGGCGGGCCGCTGTGGGCCAAGAAGGACGCATCCGCCTGGTCCATCCCCAAGGGGGAATACGAACTCGGGCAAGAGGATCCGCGACTCGCGGCCGCGCGGGAATTCACCGAGGAACTCGGGCTGCCCGTCCCCGAAGGCGAATGGCTCGACCTCGGGCAGGTCGTCTACGGCAGTGGGCGCGGCAAGAAACAGGTCACCGTATGGGCCGTCGAAGGCGATCTGGATCCCGAACTCATCGTGCCCGGCACCTTCGAAATGGAATGGCCGCCCCGCTCCGGGCGCACCGCCGAATTCCCGGAGATCGACCGCGCCGACTGGTTCGACCCCGAAACCGCTCGGGAGAAGCTCGGCGCGGGTCAGCGGCCGTTCCTGGACCGGCTTGTCGAGCTCGCGCTCCAGCGCTGAATCGGCTCGCCGCGATCAATAACCGATCGTGAAGCGGCGCTGCACGAATCGCGGGAGTTCGGCCTCGTCGAGCAGTGCGATCGCGGCGTCCTCCATGGAGATTCGGCTGTGGCCGTCCGCATCGGCGATCTGCTGATCGGTGCCGAGCCGGAAGCGGCCGGTGCGCTCGCCGGGGGCGATCAGGGCGGCGGGGCTGAAATAGGTCCAGCGGCGGTTCGAGGTGCGCAGCACGTTCAGGGCCTCCCGATGACCGCGCACCGCGACCGCGTATTCACCGGGAATGCCCAGTTCGGCGAGGCTTTCGGCGAGGTCTTCGTCGTCGGCGGGCACCCGGCCGGGCGCGTGTTCGAGGCTGCCCGCACCGCCGACCACGAGGAGCCGGGTGCGCGGATAGGTGTCCAGGGCCGTGAGCAGTGAACGCGCGGCGGTGGCGTACACGGTGGGATCCGCCACCGACCGCGCCACCGTATCCGCGAAATCCTTTGCGGCATTGCCGGGTTGGTAGCAGCTGACGAGCACGTCGAGGCCGGGGAGATGTGCGGCGACGGCCGCGCTGTCGAAGATGTCCAGGCTCGCCCACGTCAGATTCGGGTGCGTCGCGTTCGCCTGGGCGATATCGCGAGTGAAGGCCCGTACGTGATGGTCGCGCGCCAGCGCCTCGGCGACCACGCGCTGCCCGATGCTGCCCGTCGCGCCGATGACTCCGATGAACATGGTTACTCCTGACACTGTGCGGGAACGACGTGAGAAAACTATACGCCGTGCAGTTTTTGCGCAACGTATGGTTTTCGCACGGCGTTGTAGGGTGAGGGGGTGGCAACAGCGACACCGACCCGACGCGAACGCCGTCGCACCGAGACGACGGCCGAGATCAAAGACACGGCCCTGCGGCTCATGGCCGTGAGCGGGCCGGGAGCCATCACCCTGCGGGCCATCGCCCGCGAGATGGGTATGACGGCCAATGCGGTCTACAGCTACTTCGCCACCCGCGACGATCTGGTCACGGCGCTCATCGCCGATGTCTACGGCGAACTCGCCGATCGCGTGATCACCGCCCGCGACGCTCGGCCCATCGCCGACGCCTCCGGCCGAATCATGGCCTGGGCCTGCGCCTTCCGCGACTGGTCACGGACCAACCCGGAAGGCTTCCGGCTCATCTACGGTGACCCCGTCCCCGGCTACCAGCCCCCCGCCGGTGGCGCCGCCCCCGAAGCCGAACACCGCGTCTGCGCCGGGCTCACCGAACTGGCCGCCGCCGCCTGGCCGACCGCCGAACCCCTCTACGAGACATACGGTTTCGACTGGTCCGACTTCGACACCACCCTCGCCGACGAATTCCGCGCCGAATTCCCCGACCTGCCGCCCGCGGTGATCGCGGTGGCCCTGCGCATCTGGGGCCACCTGCACGGGCTCGTCCACCTCGAGATCCGCGGCAACCTCGGCGCGCAGACCACCAACCCCGAAAAGCTCTACCGCAACGAGGTCAACGCGCTCATCCGCTCCTTCGGTCTGACCCCGCCCGCCGCATAGCGTTTCCAGCGGCGGGCTCGTTCGTCCTCACAGGCGCGGGTCCACCGGTTCCGTCTCCAGAGCCAGGACCGCGAAGACGGCTTCGTGGACGCGCCACAGCGGCTCGCCGGTGGTGAAGCGGTCCAGGGCCTCCAGACCCAGGGCGTATTCACGCAGCGCCAGGGAGCGTTTGCCGCCCAGGCCGCGCCGGCGCAGCCGGCCGAGGTTGGCGGGCTCCAGGTACTCCGGGCCGTAGATGATCCGGAGGTATTCCGGGCCACGGCATTTCACGCCCGGCTGGACCGGGCGGCCGCTGCGGGTGGCACCCGATACCAGGGACGCGAGGGGCTTGACGACCATGCCCTCGCCGCCCGCCGCGGTGAGCTCGGTCCACCACGCGGTGGCCACGGCCTCGCCGTCGGGCGCGTCCAGATCGACCACCATGCGGCGGGTGGGCGTGAACGTACCCGGGTCGGCGGCGACCAGGCGGTCGATCCGCTCCAGGTGCCAGTCGTGTTCGCGCACAGCGAAGTTCGCGTCGTGCGCAGCGAGGATCTGGAACGGGGCCAGGCGGATGCCGTCGAGGCCGTCCACGGGCCAGCAGTAGCGGCCGTAGGCGGCGGTGAAGGCGTCCGCGTCAGCGGCGCGGGAGCGCGTGCGGGCGGCGAGTTCGGCTACGTCCAAACCCCGTTCGGCGGTCGCGGCCAGGACCTGCTCCGCCGCGCCGAGCGAGGAGCGGGCCGCCGCGCCCACCGCCGCGTACTGATTGCGCAGCAGGCCGACGGCCTTGGCCGACCACGGCATCAGTTCGGTGTCCAGCAGCAGCCAGTCCGAGCCGAATTCGTCGAAGAGACCGGAGGTTTCGGCGGCGGCGCGGACCTTGGCCAGCAGGGCCTCGGTCTGCGCCGGATCGTCGAAGAACGGGCGGCCGGTGCGGGTGTAGACCGCGCCGGTACTGCCGTCGTCGACGCCGAAGCGGTGCCGGGCCGCCTCCGCCGAACGGGTCACCAGGACGACGGCGCGCGAACCCATGTGCTTCTCCTCGCACACCACGGTCGGCACGCCCTCGGAGCGGTAGTACTCGAACGCCTGCGCGGGATGCTCCAGGTAGCCGTCCAATTCCGATGTCGCACAGGGCGACATGGTGGGCGGCAGGTACACCAGCCAGCGCGGGTCGACCGCGAAGCGGCTCATCACCTCGAGCGCCGCGGCCGCCGCGTCCTCCTGCACGCCGACCCGGCCGAGGTGACGCGTCTGCACCACGCGGCGGCCGAGAACGTCGTCCAGGTCGAGGACACCCGGGTCGCGGTAGACGACCCCCTCGCCGGGGATGACAGTGGGCGTTTCCAGCGGGCGCACCGGCTCGTACCAAACCTGTTCGGCCGGAACCGAAACCGGCTCCCGCTCCGGGTAGCGCAGGGCCGTCAGGCGGCCGCCGAACACCGCGCCGGTATCCAGGCAGAGGGTGTTGTTCACCCACACCAGTTCCGCCATCGGCGTGTGGCCGTAGAGCACCAGCGCCTTGCCGCGGTAGTCGTTGGCCCACGGATAACGCACCGGCAGACCGTATTCGTCGGTCTCACCGGTGGATTCGCCGTACATGGCGAACTCGCGCACCCGGCCCGAGGCGCGGCCGTGGTACTCCTCCTTCAGGCCCGCGTGCGCGACCACCAGCCTGCCGTCGTCCAGCGCGTAGTGGCTGATCAGGCCGCGCATGAATTCGTGTGCGGCCTTGCGGAACTCGTCGTCCTCGCGCTCCAGCTGCGCCAGCGACTCGGCCAGGCCGTGCGTGGTCTTCACCTTGCGGCCGTCCAGGGCGCGGATCAGCTTGAACTCGTGATTGCCGGTGACGCACAGCGCGTTTCCGGCCTGCACCATGCCCATGACCAGGCGCAGCACGCCCGGGGTGTCCGGGCCGCGGTCCACCAGGTCGCCGACGAACACGGCGGTGCGGCCCTGCGGGTGGCGGGCGTTCACCGGGCGGTCCGAAGCGTCGCGCTCCAGCTCGTAACCGAGTTCACCCAGCAGCGACTCCAGTTCGCTGCGGCAGCCGTGCACGTCGCCGATCACGTCGAACGGGCCGGTGAGGTCGCGGCGATCGTTCCACAGCCGTTCGTCCACGATGGTGGCCGCGTCGATCTCCTCGACGCCGCGCAGCACGTGCACGCGCCGGAAGCCTTCGCGCTCCAGGAATTTCAGGCTGCGACGCATATCGCGCTGATGGCGGGCCACCACGTGCGGGCCGAGATCGGCGCGCTCCACCCGGGCGGCATTGCGTTCCACGCACACCTTTTCGGGCACGTCGAGCACGATCGCCACCGGCAGCACATCGTGGGCGCGGGCCAGCGCGATCAGCTCCTGCCGGGCCTTCGGCTGCACATTGGTGGCGTCGATGACGGTGCGCAGCCCGCGCCGCAGTCGCACGCCCGCCACATGGTGCAGCAGGGCGAAGGCGTCGTCGGTGGCGGACTGATCGCTCTCATCATCGCTCACCAGCCCGCGATAGGCGTCCGAGGACAGCACCGCCGTCGACCGGAAGTGCTTGTGCGCGAACGTGGATTTCCCGGATCCGGTACTGCCGATCAGGACGACCAGCGACAGGACCGGTACGGACAGCTCAGCCATTACGCGGCTCCTTTCGTATCGCTGTCGGTGGCGGCGATGCCCTTGGTGAACACCGCCATCTGTGTGGACGCGCCCAGTTCGGCGTCGACGGGGCCGACCGGCTCGAATCGCACCGTGTACCCGTAGGTTTCACCGACCCGATGCGCCCAGGCGGCGAATTCCGCACGGCTCCACTCGAATCGATGATCCGAATGCCGGAACGCGCCCGGCGTCATGCCTTCGTAGCGCACGTTGTACTCACCGTTCGGGGTGGTCACGACCACGGATCCCGGTGCGGCGGAACCGAATACCGCATGTTCGAGCGCCCCGAGCCGAGGCGCGTCCACATGCTCGATCACCTCCATGAGTACCGCGGCGTCATATCCGCGCAGCGAGGCATCGGTATACGTCAGCGCGCCCTGCCGCAGCGTGACCCGCTTCGACTGCCACTCCGGCAGCCGTCGCATCCGCCGCTGTGCGATCCGCAGCGCCAGCACCGACACGTCGATGCCCACGATCTCCGTGAACGCCTTGTCCGCCACCATTTCCCGCAGCAGCGCACCCTGCCCGCACCCGAGATCGAGCACCCGGTTCGCCCCGGCCTCGCGCAGGGCGTTCAGCACGGTTGCCCGCCGCAGCACGGCCAGCGACGGCGGCCGCACCTCCTGCTCGCCACCTGTGACAGGCTCGTCGGCCGCCGCGGAAGCGTCGGCATCGGTGGTCTCGTCGTCGGTGTCATCCACCGCGCCGAGCTGCTCGGGTTCGAGGTCGTCGAGTTCGGCCAGCCGGGCCAGCGCGTCCTGCACCAGCGCATGCCGCCGGTTCAGATACCGCCGCGTGATCCACTCCCGCTCCGGATGCCCGACCAGCCAGCCCTCACCGACCCGCAGCAGCTTGTCGATCTCGGTGGAGTCCAGCCAGTAGTGCTTACCCCCGTCCAGCACCGGCAGCAGCACATACAGATGCGACAGCGCATCCGCCAGCCGCAGCGTGCCGGTGAGCTCCAGCCGCACATAGTGCGAGTCACCCCACTCCGGAAACGCCGGATCCAAGGGCAGGGGAGTGGCTCGCACCTCCCACCCGAGCGGCGCGAACACCCGCTCCACCGTCTCGACCCCGCCCCGGCACGGCACCGCCGGCAGCTCGATCCGCAACGGCAGCGCGGTCTCGGCCAGTTCCGGCCGCTGCTTGCACCGCCCGTGCAGCGCGGACCCGAACACCGTGGAAATCGCCACCGCCAGCAACGACGACGCCGCATACGGCCGGTCGTTCACATACTGCGCCAGACTGAATTCCGGTGTTCCCTTCGCCTTCCCGCGCACCAGCCGCACCGGATCGATCTCCAACAGCAGCGCCGCCGTACATCTCTCCTCGGAAGCCTCCGGATACAGCACCTGCGCCACCCCGTACGACTGCTCGAAAGCCTGTATGCGCGAAGGGTTTTTGTGCAGCAGGTACCCAAGATCCGAGGCCGCCCACGCGGCGCCGTCAGGACGAGTACAGGTAATTGTCAGCAGCACTCTGAGATGCTCCCGTACGTCCCCCACCTCGGCAAACCAATTTCGGCCTGTGTCATGAACCGACCTCCCCGTATCAGTGACAGTCACCGTACCCGGCGGTCCCCGGCAGGACCCCGCACTCGTCGGGTAGGTTCGCGGCGGCGCCGCAAAGCCTTGCGGCAGCCCCGGACTCGGCGATGGAGGAGCGGGAATGCGGTTGATGGGCAAGGTTTGCGTGGTGGCGGCTGCGGCGTTGGTGCTGGCGGGCTGCGGTGGGGGCGACGACAATACGGCGTCGGCTACGTCGACCACGAAGGCCAATGCGCAGACCGCGGGGCCGACCGTCGCGAAGCAGAAGATCGGCAAGGAGTGCACGGCCGAGGACATCGGGGTCGAGGGTGGGTTCGGGGTTGCGCCGACCATCACGATTCCGGATTCGTGTGATCCGCCGACGCAGCTGATCGTGAAGGATCTCGAGGTGGGCAGTGGCCCGGCGGCGGCCGTGGGGCAGCCGCTCGAGATGAACTACACGCTGATCACCTGGTCGGACAAGAAGAAGCTGGACAGCTCCTTCGATCGGGGCAAGCCGTTCACTCTCACCCTCGGGGGTGGCCAGGTCATTCAGGGCTGGGACCAGGGGTTGGTCGGCGTGCAGCAGGGCAGCCGGCGACTGCTGATCATCCCGCCGGACCTGGGTTACGGTGCGGGCGGGCGCGGTATACAGCCCAACGAGACGCTGGTCTTCGTCACCGACGCCGTCAAGGTCGGCTGACCGCAAGTCACGACCGGGTTTCATCGCCCCGGACGCCCTCGACTAACCTGGTCGGGATGCGTTCGGGGGGAACCTAGACGTCAACCATGAACTACGAACAAGGAGCATGTCCGTGAAGAGCACCGTCGAGCAGCTGAGCCCGACCCGGGTCCGCATCAATGTCGAGGTGCCCTTCGAGGAGCTGAAGCCGGACTTCGACAAGGCCTACAAGGCGCTGGCCTCGCAGGTCCGGATTCCGGGCTTCCGTCCGGGCAAGGCCCCGGCCAAGCTCCTCGAGGCCCGTCTGGGCCGCGGCGCGGTCCTGGAGCAGGTCGTCAACGACGTGCTGCCCAAGCGCTACAGCGAGGCCGTCATGGCCGAGGAGCTGAAGGTCATCGGCCAGCCGGAGATCGAGATCACCAAGATCGAGGACGGCCAGGAGCTGGCGTTCAAGGCCGAGGTCGACGTTCGCCCGGAGATCACCCTCCCCGAGTACGACAAGATCGCCGTCACCGTCGATCCGATCGAGATCACCGACGCCGACATCGAGGAGCAGCTGACCTCGCTGCGCCAGCGCTTCGGCACCCTCAAGGGCGTCGAGCGGGCCATCGAGAACGGCGACTTCGTCTCCATCGACCTGACCGCCACCGTCGACGGCGAGGCCGTCGAGGAGGCCAGCACCACCGGCCTGTCCCACGAGGTCGGCTCCGGCCAGCTCATCGAGGGCCTCGACGAGACCCTGATCGGCCTGAAGGAGGGCGAGTCCAAGGACTTCACCTCCAAGCTGGTCGCCGGCGAGCACGCGGGCAAGGAAGCCGTCATCACCGTGACCGTGCAGTCGGTCAAGGAGCGCGAGCTGCCCGAGGCCGATGACGACTTCGCCCAGCTGGCAAGCGAATTCGACACCATCGACGAGCTGAAGAGCGACCTCAAGGGCCGCGTCGAGCGCGTCAAGAAGGTGCAGCAGGCCGGCGACATCCGCGACAAGGTGCTCGAGGCCCTGCTCGAGGCCACCGAGATCCCGCTGCCCGAGAAGGTCGTCCAGGCCGAGATCGACGCCGTCGAGCACGACGCCGTGCACGGCTTCGACCACGATGAGGCCAAGCTGGCCGAGGCGCTCGAGGCGCAGGGCTCCTCGCTCGACGAGTTCAAGGCCGACACCAAGCAGGCCGCCGAGAAGTCGGTCAAGACCCAGCTGCTGCTGGACACCGTCGCCGAGGCCGAGAACACCCAGGTCGGCCAGGACGAGCTGTACGAGCGGATCATCTTCCAGGCGCAGCGCTACGGCATGTCGCCCGATCAGTTCATCCAGCAGATCCAGCAGGCCGGTCAGCTCGGCGCGGTCTTCGCCGACGTCCGTCGCGGCAAGGCGCTGGCCGGTGTGGTCATCAAGGCGACCGTCACCGACACCGCCGGCAACACCGTGGACACCGCCGAGATGTTCGGCACTCCGGCCGAAGAGGTTGAAGAGGTCTCCGCCCAGGAGCTCGCCGAGGTCGCCGACGCCGCCGAGACCGAGGCCAAGTAAGAACTACACATGACCTGCGTCCGAGGGCTCTGCGACAACATGCCGGAGAGCCCCGGGCGACGGGTCACGGCAGCGCGCTGTAGTTTTGCGCTGTGAGCGAAGCAGGGCGGTACCGGGAGTTCGGTGCCGCCCTGCTTCGTTAGGGTTTGTGTCAGCGAATCAGTAGGGGCTTGTTAACCGAGCCGTTGAGAGAGGGCAGGTATCCGTGACAATCAATCAGGCAGGGGTGCAGATGACATCCGCGACTGCTGGACTGAACCTCAGTGATTCGGTGTACGAGCGCCTGCTGCGGTCGCGCATCATCTTCCTGGGCACGCAGGTGGACGACGACATCACCAACAAGCTGTGCGCGCAGATCCTGCTGCTCTCGGCCGAAGACCCCGAGCGCGACATCCACCTCTACATCAACTCCCCGGGTGGTTCGGTCGACGCGGGCATGGCCCTCTACGACACCATGCAGTACGCCCCCTGCGACATCGCCACCTACGGCATGGGCCTGTGCGCCTCCATGGGTCAGTTCCTGCTTGCCGCGGGCGCCAAGGGCAAGCGCTTCGCGCTGCCGCACACCCGCATCATGATGCACCAGCCGCTGGGCGGCCTGCGCGGTACCGCCGCCGAGATCGCCATCCTGGCCGAGCAGCACGTCGTCATGAAGAAGACGCTCACCCAGCTGCAGTCCCAGCACACCGGCAAGTCGATCGAGCAGATCACCGAGGATTCCGACCGTGACCGCTGGTTCACCGCGGAGCAGGCCAAGGAGTACGGCTTCATCGACCACGTGGTCAACCGCGCCCCGCAGTCCGTCGGCGTCGCCTGATCCCCTCCGGCTGCGAAATCCTCGAGCCCCCATCGACTTTGGAGACGACATGGAAAATCTGATCCGTCCCGGCGGCACCGCCTACCCGTACGGCGGCGCACCCGAGTCGCGCGCCCGCTACCTGCCGCAGTACACCGAGCAGACCACCTTCGGTGTCAAGACCACCGACCCGTACAACAAGCTGTTCGAGGAGCGCATCATCTTCCTCGGCAGCCAGGTGGACGAGCTGTCGGCCAACGACATCATGGCGCAGCTGCTGGTGCTGGAGTCGCAGGATCCGGACCGCGACATCACCATGTACATCAACTCGCCCGGTGGCTCGTTCACCGCGCTCATGGCCATCTACGACACCATGCAGTACGTGCGCGCCGACGTCGCCACCGTCTGCCTCGGTGAGGCGGCCTCCGCGGCGGCCATCCTGCTGGCCGCCGGCACCCCCGGCAAGCGGGCTTGCCTGCCCAACGCGCGCGTGCTGATCCACCAGCCCGCCATGGAGGGCGCCTACGGTCAGTTCTCCGATATGGAGATCGTGGCCAAGGAGATCGAGCGGATGCGCTCGCTCATGGAGAACACTCTGTCGCGGCACACCAACAAGTCCCCGGAAGAAATCCGTAAGGACACCGACCGCGACAAGATCCTGTCGGCCGACGAGGCCAAGGAGTACGGAATCGTCGATCAGGTCTTCGGATACCGCAAGCTCAGCGCCCAGAAGTAAACGCTTCCCGGCGCGTAGGAGATGTACCGGGTGGCGGGATTGGTTCCGGTCCCGCACACCCGGGCAGGGGTGAGTCCACGCACATGTTCGCCGAGAAACGTGCCCAAGTTGTCGACCTCGGTCGCGCTCAGCGGGTACGGTCACTCTAGGGACCTTTGCTCGTGGTTGACGGCTCTCCTCTCGTTAGACAAAGCCGAGTCGCCTGATCCCGATTGTGGGAGTTACAGCCACGGGGAGACGGCATACGCTTTATAGGTGGCAGCTCGCCGGCAGCCAGGACAGACGGTTGCACGCGGACAAGGAAGTAGGGACCCAAGAGATGGCGCGCATCGGTGATGGCGGCGATCTGCTCAAGTGCTCTTTCTGCGGAAAGAGCCAGAAGCAGGTCAAGAAACTCATTGCGGGACCAGGGGTGTACATCTGCGACGAGTGCATCGATCTGTGCAACGAAATCATCGAGGAGGAGCTCGCCGAGTCCAGTGAGGTCAAGCTGGACGAGCTGCCGAAGCCCGCGGAGATCCGTGACTTCCTCGAGCAGTACGTGATCGGCCAGGATCCGGCCAAGCGCACCCTCGCGGTGGCGGTGTACAACCACTACAAGCGCATTCAGGCCGGGGACAAGGGCCGCGACTCCCGCGGTGAAGCGGTCGAGTTGATGAAGTCCAACATCCTCATGCTGGGCCCCACCGGCTGTGGCAAGACCTACCTGGCGCAGACGCTGGCCAAGATGCTCAACGTCCCGTTCGCCATCGCCGACGCCACCGCGCTCACCGAAGCCGGCTACGTCGGTGAGGATGTCGAGAACATCCTGCTCAAGCTGATCCAGGCCGCCGACTACGACGTGAAGCGCGCCGAGACGGGCATCATCTACATCGACGAGGTCGACAAGATCGCCCGCAAGTCGGAAAACCCGTCCATCACCCGCGACGTCTCCGGTGAGGGCGTGCAGCAGGCGCTGCTGAAGATCCTCGAGGGCACGCAGGCCTCGGTGCCCCCGCAGGGCGGCCGCAAGCACCCGCATCAGGAGTTCATCCAGATCGACACGACGAACGTGCTGTTCATCGTGGCCGGTGCGTTCGCGGGTCTGGAGAAGATCGTCCAGGATCGAGTCGGCAAGCGCGGCATCGGTTTCGGCGCGGAGGTCCGCTCCAAGACCGAGGTCGACACCATGGACCACTTCGCCGACGTCATGCCCGAGGATCTGATCAAGTTCGGTCTGATCCCCGAGTTCATCGGCCGTCTGCCGATCGTCGCCTCGGTCACCAACCTGGACAAGGAATCCCTCGTCCGCATCCTGGCCGAGCCGAAGAACGCGCTCGTCAAGCAGTACGTGCGCCTCTTCGAAATGGACGGCGTCGACCTGGAATTCACCCAGGACGCGCTGGAAGCCGTTGCGGATCAGGCGATCCTGCGCGGCACCGGCGCCCGCGGCCTGCGCGCGATCATGGAGGAGGTGCTCCTCCCGGTCATGTACGACATCCCCTCCCGCGACGACGTCGCCAAGGTGGTCGTCAACGCCGACACGGTGAACGACAACGTCCTCCCGACGATCGTCCCCCGCAAGCGTCAGTCCGGCCCGGAGCGCCGCGAGAAGTCGGCGTAGCTCGGCCCCACTCTCGGGTGGGCTCTCGGGGGCTTCGCCCCCGAACCCCCAAGAACGAAAGAAGCGGCCCCGCGAGGAAACTCGCGGGGCCGCTTCTCTTTTCGGGTCAGGCCCAGGGGACGCGGCAGGCGTCGCCCTGGCTGAAGCCCTGGTCGGTGATGCCCAGTGCGGCGTAGCTGCGGGCTCGGGAGTTTTCGAGAGCTACCTGGTAGGTGAGTTCCATGACGCCCTGGGTGCCGAAGCGTTTCTTCAGGTCGGTGACCTGCTCGTCGGTGACGGTGGGTGGCGTGGCGGTGACGGCGTCTGCGTAGGCGATGGCGGCTCGTTCGTCCTCGTCGTAGTGCGGCGAGGTGGCGTAGTCGTCGATGAACTTCAGCTTGTCGATGTTCAGGTCGTCCAGGCGCATGAGCATGGTGCCGAAATCGACGCACCAGGAGCAGCCGACGGTGCGGGCCACGCGGTAGACCGCGATTTCGCGGATATTGGCGGGCAGGACGTTCGAGGCCCGTTCCACCAGGGACTCGTGCACGCCCGCCGCCATCATGAGCTTCGGGCTGTTGGCCAGCACCGCGAACGGTTCGGGAACCTCGCCGAAGCGGCGTCTGGCGTACCAGTAGGTGAGGCGGGTGAGCAGGCCGGCCTGCTTGGGGTTCACAGCGGGAATGCGGGTGGCGACCATGGCGGATTCCTCCGATCCGAGCGGTATGTCTCACCCCTTGGACGAGATACCGCCGCCACCCGTGACGGGTGCGGAGGTGTGTGCTGCGTCACGGACTCCTCGCTGAGTCGAACTGCCGCTGTGCGAACTACCGCGGAGTCGGTGACGACCGGTGGATACCGATCGCGCCCTGCCCGGGGATCGCCGGTGATCCCCCGTGGTTCGCCGTTGAACCTTTACTCCGATAATCCGAAATCGGCCTGGGTGCTACACCTGTTACGACGGTGCGGCGCCACGGAATTCATCGGCTTGCGGGCGGTCTGCGGCGCGGAAATTTGACGTGCAGCGGGGCCGGTTCCGGAACCGGGTAGCGCTCCCGCGGGGCGACCAGAATGCAGGCCAGGCCGAGCAGCGGGATGGCCAGGGTCGCCAGCACATTGAGCACCAGACCGAAGCCGGTGACCCCGTCGGCGGGGTGCAGCAGGTGGTAGATGAAATGCGGGACGCCGAAAACGAGCCAGCCGAGACCGGCGGCGCGGGCCAGGACACTGTCGCGATACCAGAGCGCGACGGCCGTGATCGCGCCCAGCGCCAGGAAGAACGCCCCCACGTCGGCGGCGAGATGATGGTTGTACGGTCCGTCGCCGCGCACCCAGCGCATGCCGAGCCCCGGGAAGCTGTTGTACCAGGACTCCGGCGCGAAGGTCGCCCACAATCCGACGAAGAACGCCTGAAAGGTCAAGACCCCCAGGATGATCAGCAGGGTGAGCCAGCGGCGGCGATTGACCTCCAGCCGCATCCGCACCTGCACACCGTCACCGGTGCCGCGCAACGAGATTCGCACGGTTCCTCCCGTCCATCCCGAATCGGTTCGCAATCACCGTAATTCGGCGGACGGGAGGTAACAAGCACCGCTACTGGATGGGTTCCATCTTCAGGTTCTCCGGCCCCCAGTAGGCCCGCATGCTGATGATCTTTCCCTCGTCGTCGAACTCCATGACATCGATCGGGTCCAGCGTCATCCGCTGCCCGCTGAACGTGCCGACCATGGTGAACGACACCGCCGCGTGATTCCCCGCCACCTTCACCGTATGCAGCTCGGTCTCCCGCTCCATGGCCTCGAGCGCCGCGTACAGCTCCCGGATCTTCTCGTGCCCCCGCCGCGGCTCACTCCCGATCGGATCCTCCACCACGGCGTCCTCGGCGTACAGCTGCACGATCTCCTCGGTAGGCCCGGTGGCCACCAACTTCACATACTGTTCGACCACATCGCGGGGCTGCGCTGCCATGAAATACTCCCAAGAAAATGAAACGTGTTTCAGGCGGAGCGTAGCAGTCCGAAGTGTCCGGTTTACAGGGGATGGCTCGCTGAGCGGTCGGCGGCTTCGAGACGCACACGGTCGAAGCCGGAGTAGACGTTCATGGACTCGCCGCGCAGGAAACCGATGAGGGTCATGCCGGATTCGACGGCCAGGTCGACGGCCAGGGAACTGGGGGCCGAGACCGCGCCGAGGGCGGGGATGCCGGCCATGACGGCCTTCTGGACCAGTTCGAAGGAGGCGCGGCCGGAGACCATCAGGATGAGGTCGTGGGCGGGGATGCGGTGCTCGCGCAGGGCCCAGCCGAGGAGTTTGTCGACGGCGTTGTGGCGGCCCACGTCCTCGCGGACGGCCAGGGCTTCGCCGTCGGGGGTGAACAGCCCCGCCGCGTGCAGGCCGCCGGTGGCGTCGAAAACCGATTGGCGGGAACGGAGTTCGCCGGGGAGGGCGGCCAGGATCCGGGGGTCGAGGTCCGGGCCCGCGGCGGGGATGGGGTGGTTGGTCCGGATGCGGACCTCGTCGAGGGCGGTCTTGCCGCACAGGCCGCAGGCGCTGTTGGTGAGGAAGCTGCGGGGTTGGACGGGGACCGGAGCGCGGAGTTGGACGTCGAGGACGTTGTAGGTGTTCTGGCCGTTCTCGTCGGTGCCCGCGCAGTAGCGGGCCGTCACGATGTCCTCGGCGGAGGTGATGATGCCCTCGGTGAACAGGAAGCCGTGGATGAGGTCGATATCGGCGCCGGGGGTGCGCATGGTGACAGTGAGGGACTGGCCGCCGGTGCGGATCTCCAGAGGTTCCTCGACCACGAGGGTGTCCGGGCGCTGCACGACTCCGGCGGGGGAGATGCGCAGCGTCCGGCGGCGGGCGGTGACTCGGCTCATCGGCGGTGCACGTGCCGTTCCAGGCGGATGGTGACGGCCTTCGAGACGGGGGTGTTCGAGCGTTCGGCTACGTGATCCAACGGAACCAGGGGGTTGGTTTCCGGGTAGTAGGCGGCGGCATTGCCGCGCGGGGTGGAATAGCCGACCACGCGGAAGGCCTCCACCCGGCGTTCGACGCCGTCGGTCCACTCCGAGATCAGATCCACCAGATCATCTTCGGCGAAACCGAGCGCGGCGATGTCGTCGGGGTGCACCAGGACCACGCGGCGGCCGTTGTGGATACCGCGGTAACGGTCGTCCAGGCCGTAGATGGTGGTGTTGTACTGGTCGTGACTGCGCAGCGTCTGCAGGATGAGACGGCCCTCGGGCACCGGCAGCCAGCGCAGATCGTTGACGCCGAAATTGGCCTTGCCCGTGGTGGTCCGGAACTCACGCGAGTCACGCGGCGGATGCGGCAACTGGAAGCCGTTGCGCTGCCGGACCTTCGCGTTGTAGTCGGCGCAGCCGGGGACGACATTCGCGATGGCGTCCCGGATCCGGTCGTAGTCGCGCTGGAACTCGGCCCACGGCACCGAATGCCCGGGGCCGAACAGGGCCTGGGCCAGCTCGCAGACGATGGCCACCTCACTGCGCAGATGCGCGCTCACCGGCTTCAGGCGGCCGGTGGACAGGTGCACCATCGACATCGAATCCTCGACCGAAACCTGTTGGCGCGCACCGGCCTGCAGATCCTCGTCGGTGCGGCCCAGCGTCGGCAGGATGAGCGCGGTGCGACCGTGCACCACATGACTGCGGTTCAGCTTGGTCGAAACCTGCACGGTCAGATCGCAGTTGCGCAGCGCCGCCTCGGTCACCTCGGTGTCGGGGGTGGCGGAGACGAAATTACCGCCCATCCCGAAGAACACCCGGCCCCGGCCGTCCCGCATGGCGCGAATGGAATCCACCGTGTCCCAGCCGTGTTCCCGCGGGCTGGAGATGCCGAAGCGGCTGTCCAGCGCCGCGAGGAAAGGCTCGGGCATCTTCTCCCAGATGCCCATGGTGCGGTCGCCCTGCACATTCGAATGTCCGCGCACCGGACACACCCCAGCGCCCGGCTTGCCGATCATGCCGCGCAGCAACAGCAGGTTGGTGGCCTCCTCGATGGTGGCGACACCGTGCACCTGCTGGGTCAAACCCATTGCCCAGCAGATGATCACGGCCTTGGACTCGGCCAGCAGCGCGGCCGTGCGGTCCAGATCCGCGCGGGTGAGGCCGGTGGCCTGCTCCACCACGCCCAGATCCACGGCGCGCATCTGCTTCTCGTATTCGGCGAAACCCGCGGTGTGCGCGTCCACGAAGGCGCGGTCCACCACCGTGCCGGGCGCGCGGTCCTCGGCCTCGAACAGCAGTTTGCCCAGGCCCTGGAACAGGGCCATATCGCCGCCGAGGCGGATCTGCAGGAAATCGTCGGCAATACTGATGCCGCCGGTGAAACCCTTCACCGTCTGCGGATCCTTGAAATTGAGCAGCCCGGTCTCCGGCAGCGGATTGACCGCGATCACCTTGGCGCCGTGCTGCTTCGCCTCGCCCAACGCGGACAGCATGCGCGGGTGATTGGTGCCCGGATTCTGCCCGGCCACGATGATCAGATCGGCCCGCTTGAAATCGTCGATGGTCACCGAACCCTTGCCGATGCCGATCGAGGAGGTCAGTGCGGCGCCGGAGGACTCGTGGCACATGTTGGAACAGTCCGGCAGATTGTTGGTGCCGAAGCTGCGGACCAGCAGTTGGTAGAGGAACGCCGTCTCGTTGGCGGTGCGGCCGGAGGTGTAGAACACCGCCTCGTGCGGGGAGCTCAGGCCGCGCAGGTGATCGGCGATGAGGGCGTACGCCGCATCCCATTCGATGGGGGAGTAGTGAGTATCGCCGGGGCGCAACACCATCGGGTGCGTGAGACGGCCCTGTTGACCGAGCCAGTAGCCGGACTTCTCGTTCAGCTCCTCGATCGAGTGTGCGGCGAAGAACTCGGGAGTGACCGTGCGCAGCGTGGCCTCCTCGGCCACGGCCTTCGCGCCGTTCTCACAGAATTCGGCCGGGCGGCGGGTGCCGGTCGGCTCGGGCCAGGCACAGCCGGGGCAGTCGAAGCCGTGCCGTTGATTCACCCGGGCGAGGGTGCGGGCGGTGCGCACCACACCCATCTCCTCGACCGCGCGCTCCAAGGCCACGGTGACCGCTTCGACCCCCGCCGCCTGTGTTTTCGGCTCGGTGACGGAGAGCGCTGACTCGTCGAAATCATCCTTCGGCGCCGCACGATGCATGGGGACCATTGTCCTCTCCGGAGTGGCGGGTGTCTGGGCCGGTCCTCTGGATCGTATGCCTCGCGAACGGGTCTCCGGATCGGGGGCCGGATCGGGGCATGGCGGGCGCGCCCCCGGGATCGGGGGCTCGGAGCCCATGAACGTGTCGCCGACGCGACGCGATAACAGAGCGGGCCACTCGAGTGGCCCGCTACCCATGTCAACGGAATCCACCGTCGATACCGTCCAACTGTGTAACGCCTGGGTGAGAAATGTCCGCGTCGGGGGACTCGGGACTTACCATCGAGCGAGCGAGGTCACGCCGGATGATGACACGTGCACAGAAAAGTCGGCGTGCCGGCGTGCATGACCGGCATGCGAAACTACTACGCGGCCTTAGATATTCGTGCCGCGCGGTCGGTGCCTTCCTGGCATCGGTCGCCGCGCTGGCGGTCGTGCTCACCCTCACGGTGCCCACCGGAATCGGAGCCGCCGCACCGGAAACCACTGCGCCGCCGGTGATTACCACCGCACCCGCCGCTCCCGTCGAGCCGCCGGGATCGGTCTACACGCAGGAAGTGATCACCTCCCAACAGGTTCCGGGCGACGGCGGCACCCAGGACGGCGGCACCCAGCAGCCCGGCACCACCGGATGCGGAGCATCCTGCGAGTTCTACTGCGACGACGGCACTCTCGTACCACCGAGCGGCGTATGCCCGGACCCGGTGAAATATTGCGACGACGGCACCGTGATGCCGCCGAGCGGCGTGTGCAAGGTGATCGAATACTGCCCCGACGGCAGCGTGAAGACCAGCGACGGCTGCTGGTGCCCGGACGGCAGTGCCATGCCGTCCGACGGTAACTGCTCCAGGCCGGAGCCCGTGTACTGCCCGGACGGGACCACGGTGCCCAGCGGAAGCACCTGTCGATGCCCGGACGGCAGCACGATGCCCTCGGACGGCAAGTGCACCAAGCCGGACGTACGGTGCCCGGACGGAACCACGGTGCCGAGCGGGAGCACATGCAAATGTCCCGATGGCAGCGCGATGCCCTCGAACGGCACATGCGCCGAGGACGTGACGTGTCCCGACGGCAGCACTGTGCCGAGCGGGAGTACATGTAAGTGCCCGGACGGCAGTGCGATGCCGTCGGACGGGAAGTGCGCGACGCCGGAGACGGAGAAGTGCCCGGACGGCAGTCCCGAACCGGCCGACGGGAACTGCCCCGGCACGGGGAACCCAGGTGGCGGGAATCCGGATACCGGGAATCCCGGTGGTAATCAGGGTGGGAATCCGCAGCCCAACCCGCAACCCGACCCGCAGCCGAATCCCGGTCAGCCGCAACCGAATCCGCAGCCCGATACGCCGCAGGCACCGGATACGACCGTGCCCGACACGCCGCGGCCGAATGTCACCACACCGCAGCCGAATACCGGCGGCACGCCCGTCAGCGGCGCAGGATTGCAGTTGGATCCGGTCGCGACCGCACCCGGCGGCGCGGTCACCGCGAGCGGCACCGGCTGCGATCCCCATGCGGCGGTGCAGATCTCGATCGGCGGCACCACGGTGGGGAACACCACGGCCCGCGCCGATGGCGGATTCGACGCGCGGCTCGCCACCGGGGACACCGCGATCGGACACCACCAGGTGACCGCGGCCTGCGGGCGCACGCTCGCGGCGCCGCTGGACATCGTGCTGGTGAGCCGGGTCGGCGGGGCCACCACCACCGCGACCGTCCTGCTGTTCTTCCTGCTCATCGGTGGCTGGTTCTACGGCCATCGGCTGGTATCCCATATTCCGGCTCGGAGGTCCCGATGAACGGCGCGCGCACCCGAATCACTCCGGTCCTGGCGGTCGTCGCCGTATTCCTGTGGGGCGCGGCCCTGTTCGGCTCCGGTACGGCCGGGGCCGCGGGCGGGATCAGCGCCACCGCCACCATCGACGGCAAACCCATCGCCGGAGCCACCGCCGCCAACCCGGTGCGGCTGGATCCGAACAAGGTGACGCCGGTGGTGATCGAGGTGAAGAACGAGTCCGCAGAAGCGGTCACGCTGCGGCGTGTGGATTTCACCGGTCACGTGCTGGGCCTGAACTTCTTCTCCTACTCGACCTCGGTCGAATTGACCATCGCCGCAGGGAAAACCGAGAAACTCACCTACCGCCTCGATCCGGCCGGACTGGACGGGCAGGCCACCGGGCTGATCGGCTCCGACCTCACGCTGATCAACGCCGCTGGAGATCCGGTGACCAGCGTGCACACCGTGGTCGACGTGCGCGGCTCGCTCGCGTCGGTGTACGGGCTGTTCGGCATCATCCTGGCCGGCCTCACCGGCCTGGCCATCGCCGATTCGGCCTTGACCGTTGCGCGGCACCGGCTTTCGGTCAACCGCTGGCAGCGCGGACTGCGCCTGCTCGCCCCCGGCATCGGCCTCGGACTGATGATCGGATTCACCGCCTCCGTAGCCCGCTGGTGGGTGCCCGGCACGGGGCTGTGGCTATCCCTGGCAGGCGTTTTCGCGACGATCTTCTTCCTGGCCGGATACCTCTCACCCACCCCGCAGGACCCCGACGACCTCGGCCTGGACAAGGACGAACTCGCCGCCGCCCTCGCTCTCGACTCCCAGCAGGGACCCCGCGGCACCCGCCCGGACCTCGCCCCGGTCGGCGGGCCGTTCCCAGGCTACGGTCCCGCCGCACCCGATTTCGGGCCCACTCGGGTTTTCGGCAGCGGGGAGGACGAGCCCACCATCCGCACCGGCGGGCATGCCTCACCGACCGTGCCCACCGAGGCCGGGGGTGCGGACAGCGGGCCGCGGTATCGGCATGTCGGCATGGATGATTCGACGCCGGGCGCGCAGCCCGGCGCGCACCGCTACCGGCCCGGGGGAGCTGATCAATGAGTGTGCAGGACCTGAAAAGCACTGATATCGAACGGGTTCGCGCCGCACTGCCCGGATACGAGGTCGGCGGGCAGATCGGGCGCGGCGGGTGCGGGGTGGTGCTGGCTGGGGTGCACCGTGGGCTGAACCGGCGAGTGGCCATCAAACAGATTCCGCCGCAGTTCGCCGATGACATGTCGGTGCGGCGGCGATTCGTCGCCGAGGCGAGAATGATGGCGGCACTGGATCATCCGCACGTGGTGCCCGTCTACGACTACATCGAGCACGACGACATGTGCCTGCTGGTGCTGGAGTACCTGCCCGGCGGGACCGTCGAACAGCGGTTCGTCACAGCGGGTTTCGAGGCGACGGCGGCCGTGGCGGTGGCGCTGTCGTGCGCGGCCGGGCTGGATGTGGCGCACCGGCAGGGGATCCTGCATCGCGACGTGAAGCCGTCCAACCTCATGTTCTCCGGCAACGGCACCCTCAAACTCACCGACTTCGGCATCGCCAAGATCGTCGGCGGCGACGAGACGCTGGTCACCCGGGCGGGTGAAATCCTCGGCACACCCTCCTACATCGCCCCCGAACAGGTACGCGGCCAACAGCTCTCACCCGCCACCGACGTCTACGCCCTGGCCACCATGCTCTACCAGCTGCTGTCCGGCACCCTCCCGTTCCCGCCCGCCGAAGACACCCTCGCCATGCTCTTCGCGCACGCCTACGGCGACCCCATCCCCCTCGACACCGTGGCCCCCGCCATCCCCCAACCCATCGCCGAAGTCGTCATGCGCGGTCTCGCCCCCGAACCCGGCGAACGCTTCGACACCGCCGAATCCTTCGGCGTCGCCCTCGCCGAGCCCGCCGCATTCTGCTGGGGCACAGGCTGGCTCAACCCCGTCGGCATCCCCGTGGTCGGCGCCGACACCATCGTCGCCGCCGCCACGGGCGGCTCCCGCGGCCTCGCCCGCCCCACCCCCTTCACCCCACCCCCACGCCGCCTCCC
Organism: Nocardia acididurans; assembly: GCF_016741815.1. GTDB lineage: Bacteria > Actinomycetota > Actinomycetes > Mycobacteriales > Mycobacteriaceae > Nocardia > Nocardia acididurans. The sequence goes on along the minus strand of NZ_JAERRJ010000012.1, from coordinate 192,662 downwards.
CGACCCCATGGGCGACACCGCCGATTCCCCCCTAGTCGGCCCCCACTCCCGCGAAACCCAAGGCCGCACCGGAGATTTCACCGGCGGCAACACCCCGCCCCCACACAATGGCACCTTCGCGCCTCCAGGCACGCCCCCGCGCGAAACGCCGCAGCACCCCGGCGCGGAAACCCGTGGGCCGCAGCGTCTCGCGCCGGGCGGGCGTTCGGGACCTGAGAGAGCAGCGGGGGAACCCGAGACGGTGGCCTTCCGGAACATGCGAAGCAGTCACGGCGCACAGGGACCCGGGCTGCCGCCGCCAGCAGGCGGTACGGGGGCGCGCGGAGGCGCACCTGGATCGGGAATGCCGCCAAGAAGTGGGACGCGCGACGGGATGCGCGAGCCCGGCCGTAGGCCAGGGCCGGGAAACGCTTGGGAGCGTGCGGAACTCGAGGGTTCGGCCGGGGAGTACCCCCGCAGTGCCGGAGCGGCCACGGGGCGGGGGCCGGGAGCGCCGCAGGCCGCCACGCATCGGTTCGCGCAGCCGGGGTCGCAGGGGGGTTGGGCTACCGGGCCGATGGTGCGGGTGCGGCCTACGGAACCGCTGCAGCGGCAAGGGGTTCGGTTGGTCGATGTGGAGCGCGGGGATCTGGTTCCAGTGCAGCAGGTGGTGACGTTGCCGCCGCCGCAGGTGCCGTTCTTGGCGGCGGCCGTGCTGGCGGCGTTGGTCGGTGGGGCGGCGGTGCTCGGGATCGGTGCGCCGGAGCGGAATCTGCCTGCGCCGGGGACGGTTCGGATCGCGGGCGTGGACCCGGCGGCGGGTGGGGCGGTGGAGTTGGATGTGGCGAAGCCGGTGGCGATCACGGTCAGTGGGATCGATGCCGATGCGGCGAGGCTGTCGTGGAATGTGCTGGGACAGCGGGTGGGTGGCACGGAGACGCCGGTGCGTGCCGGTGCGGACACCGAAGTGCCCGCGCCGTTGAGCCCGTATGTGATCGCGGGCGATCTGACCGGAGAACTCACGCTGTCGCGCAATGGGGCCGAGGTCGGCTCGTATCGATTCGATGCGCGGACCACGCAGCGGCCGGTCACCACGGCCACGGCGGCCGGGGTGCTGTTGCTGGCGCTGTTCGCGCTCGCGTACGCCGAATCCAATGCGCGCAGCCTGCGGCACGGCAGTGCGCGGTTCGCCGCCACCGTCGGTCTCACCGTCTCGGCGGGACTGCTGGGCGTGGCCGCCTTCGGCGTGGCCTGGATTCTGCTCGGGCGCGAACCCACCATCACGGCACTGATCGTCGGCGCGGTGGGCGGTGCGGCGGCCGGGTTCGCACTCGCCGCGGGATGCCGTCGCGTCGGCAAGCGCTACCGGTATGTCCGACTGCACCGGCAGCGCGAATCCGTCTGAGCCGCCCGCACTCGTGCCGCGCGCGGAAACCGGTGTGCACAGTGTTGCGGTAAGCGGTGTTCAGGCCGATAGGCAGAGGGGGACACCACAGTCGGAGACCGGGGGACGGAGAGCGCGCGATGGTGGGGCAGCCACTGATCGAGATTCGCGAATGGGGGCGACCGGTACGTCGCCGCGTACTCGACGGACCGGTGATCTTCGGACGGGACGGGTCGGGTGAAGTGCTCGCCGACAACGGGGTGTCGCGGCGGCACCTGCGGCTCGTGCCCACACCCACCGCGCTGTCGGTGGTGGACCTCGGCAGTCGCAACGGCACCACCGTGAACGGAGTGCCGCTGTCGGGACGGCATGTGCTGGCGACCGGGGACGTGGTGCGGCTCGGCAAGACCGAGATCATCGTATTGCACACGCCCACGGCGGAATCCGCGCCGGACCTGTCGCAGACGCATCGCGGGTCGACCGGGGCGGATACGCCGCCACCACCGCCGGGCCGGCAACTGCCGTCCAGGGCACTCGAATTCGCGAACCGAGTACTCGGCATCGATCCGAGCGGGGAACGAAATCTGTTCCCCGCCTTCACCGAACTGACCTCGAGCGTGCCGCTGCGGGTGTGGCAGGCGATCCGGTTCACCACCGTCGTCGGCTATCTCGCGCTGATCGTGCTGCTGTTCACCCGCCCCGCCGCCGGACTGTTCTGGTTCTTCCAGGTGATCGTGCTGATCCTGCCGGGACTGTTCCTGATCGCACCGGGGCTGTGGCGCAACACCTGTCCGTTGGCCGCCACCAACCAGGCACCCCGCCTGTTCGGGTTCACGCGGGCGCTCACGCCACCGGAATGGCTGCGGGAGCGCGGATATCTCCTCGCCGTCACCCTCTTCGCGGGCTTCGTCGCCGCCCGCCTGGCCGGACTCGACCGCAGCGGCGTGGGCACCGGCCTGGTCCTGCTCGCCGCCATCGCCTCGGCCTTCCTGGGCGGACTCGTCTTCAAGGGCAAGAGCGGCTGGTGCAGCAGCATCTGCCCGCTGTTCCCGCTGCAACGCGCCTACGGGCAGACGCCGTTCGTCACCGTCGCCAACAACCACTGCGAACCCTGCGTGGGCTGCGCCAAGAACTGCTACGACTTCGCGCCGCGCGGGGCCTATCACGCCGATCTGAACAGCGGGGACCGCGGCTGGATCGCGCCCCGGAAATTGTTCGCCGCCGCACTGCCCGGTCTCGTACTCGGCTTCTTCCTGCTCAACGGGCATCGCGACGTGCCGGTCGGACAGCGGTACGCGGTGCTCGCGGTCTTCCTGCTCGCCGCGATCGGCGTGTTCTTCGCACTGGAATCGACGACCTCGCTGAGCCCGGCCGTGCTCACGGCGGGTTATGCGGCGGTGGCTTTGAACATCTTCTACTGGTTCGCCGGGCCGATCCTCGCGGCATCCGCGGGCACGATCACGGGACTGCCGCTGACGTGGCTGCACTGGCCGATCAGTCTCGCGGTGCTGGCGGCCACGGTGGTGTGGCTGGGACGAACCCGGGTGAGCGAACTGCAGTACGCGCTGCACACGGGCGTGCGCACCGAACCGGTGCTGCTGCCGCTGCCGCGTGTGCGACCGAACGGAGCCGAAAAGACCGCCACCACAGCGGCTTCGGTGACCTTCGAACCGGGCGGTACCCGCGTCGCCGCCGATCTCGGCATGAGCCTGCTCGATCTCGCCGAGAAGGGCGGACTGCCGTTGGAGGCGGGCTGCCGGATGGGGGTGTGCGGGGCCGATCCGGTGGCGGTGCTCGACGGCGCGGACCAGCTGTGTGAACCCACCGCCGATGAGCGGAAGACACTGCGCCGCTTGGGATTCGCCGACAATACCCGGATGGCGTGCTGCGCCCGGATCAACGGCGGGAACGTGCGGGTCGCGCTCACACCCGAGCCCGGTACCGGAAACGGTGCTGTCCCGGCCTATTTCGACCGATCCATTGTGAGCGCGGTGGTCATCGGCAACGGTATCGCCGGTGTCACCGCCGCCGATTTCCTGCGGCGCGGGCATCCGGACTGCGAAATCCACCTCATCGGAAGGGAATCGCACGGCCTCTACAACCGCATGGGCATCTCCCGTCTGGTCTACGGGCGCTCCGCCATGCAGGGCCTGCACCTGCTGCCCGACCAGTGGTACGACGACCACCAGATCACCGCCTGGCTCAACACCCTCGCCACCGGACTGGACCTGCGCGCACAGCGCGTGCACCTCGGCACCGGCGATGTGCTGCCCTACGACCGGCTCGTCCTCGCCATGGGTTCCACCGCCGCCCTGCCGAATATCGAAGACCTGGACCGGCCGGGCAGTTTCGTGCTCCGGGAGGCCGAGGACGCGCTGCGCATCCGCGCCTACGCCCAGCAGCACAGCTGCTCCCGCGCCGTGGTGGCGGGCGGCGGCCTGCTCGGCCTGGAGGCGGCATATGCGTTGCGACAGCTGGGATTACAGGTCACCGTCCTGGAGCGCGGTGACCGCCTGCTCCGCATACAACTCGACCCGCGCTGCTCGGCCCTGGTTCTCCAGCATTTCACCCGCGCCGGAATCCGAATTCGGCACCGCGCCGAAACCGTCCGTCTCACCGGCGGGTCGGCGATTCGCCCCGAGGGTCGGCTCGACAGCGGGCCTGCCGAACCGTACGGCCGACCCCGTCCCCGCGCCGGGCACGACCAAACCTCCCGGCTCCCAGCATCTTCCGCCGTCCGCTCCGCGGTCCTGGCCGACGGCACCGTGCTGCCCTGCGACCTGTTCCTCACCGCCACCGGCATCCGCCCCGCAGCCGACCTGGCCCGCCGCGCCGGGCTCCCGGTGAACCGCGGCATTCTCGTCGACGACCACATGCGCACCGCGGCCCCCGGCGTCTACGCGGCAGGCGATGTCGCGGAGCACCGCGACCGTGTCCTCGGCCTCTGGCCCATCGCCGCCGAACAGGCCGAAACAGCCGCGATCAACGCCCTCGGCGGCAACCGAACCCTCCCGGTGGAAACCCCGGCCACCCTCCTCAAGGGCGTCGGCCTGGAACTCTTCAGCGTCGGCCGGATCGACCCGCGTCCCGGCGACGAGGTGATCGTTCTCGAAGTCTCGGCCCTCCCGTCCTACCGCCGCCTGATCATCTCCCACGGCCGCGCCGTCGGCGCGACGATCCTCGGCCACCACCCCGCCGACGTGGCCGCCGCCCAACAAGCGGTTCGCAACCGCATCCCACTCTCCGCATCCGCCCGCGCCGCCATTCGAGCGGGCGACTGGTCGGCCCTGGCCGCCGACCTCGAATTCACCGGCGTGCCGACAATTCCCAGTGGGCAGTAGGCAGGCGGTCGAATTCGGCGAAGACCGCCGGCTCAGTGCTGCGGTTGCTCCGTGCGGTAGGTGAGGACGCGGCCGCCGATGCGGAGGCTCCAGCCGGGCTTCAGTTCGACCGGGCGCTGGCCGACCCGGATCCAGTCCTGGGCGCCGGGGGCGGCTACGAAGGTGCCGCCGGGGGTGCCCGCGTCACGGACGTAGATGGTGTTGTTCTCGATGGTGATGTGGGCGTGGACTCGGGAGACGTGGCGGTCGCGCGGAATGACTATGGGCGAGGCGGCGGCACGGCGGACCGACTCGTCGATCATCGGGTCGCGGCCGATCACGTAGGGGCGATCCAGGGGGTAGACCGCGCCGTCCGAGCTGGTGAGCGCGCCGATCGCGGCGAGCGCGCTGGTTTCCGGGGGAGCGACCACGGGGTTCCGGTCGCTGCTGCCCGGACGGGCGCCGGGCGCACCGATCGGCGCTGAATCGCGGGCGTGGCCGAGCGGACCCGAATCCCGGGAGCGGCCGAGCTGGCCTGGATTCTCGGAGCGGCCGAGCGGGGCCGGGTCCTGGGAGCGGCCGAGCGGGGCCGGGTCCTGGGAGCGGCCGAGCGGGGCCGGGTCCTGGGATCGACCGGGGTGGGCTGGGTCGTGGGCCTTGCCGGGAGAGGGTGAATCGGGTGACTTTCGCAGCGGGGTGGAGCCGCGGGTCGGTTTCGCCTCCGGGGCATCGGGTTCCGCTGCTTCGCGCAGGGCGTCGAAGGCGGCGGTGGGCGGCTGTTCCTCCGGGGCGGGACGGTTGTCACGTTGTGTCACAGCCGGTTCCACGTCGTCGGTGGCGGGACGAGACTTCGGTGCGGCGGGCTCGGCCGGGGTGCGGCGCTGTGTGGTGGCGTTCTCTCCCGTGTTGCGTTCGCCGGTGGTGCCGTTCTGCGGGGCGGGTGTGGTGGCGTCGGTTCGTGAACTGCCCGGCGGTGGGATGGGGCCGGAAGGCGTAGCGCCGCTGGGGAAATCGGGGAACACGCCCACGGTCTGCGCGAAAGCCGGTGCGACATCGGACAGGTCGGCTGTCGTGTGCTGCGATCCCGCGGGGGTGCCGGTCGGTGTCTCGACCGCGCGCTCCGCGGTGTTCCGGCCGCGCTCCGGCTGATACGCGGTGGGCTCGGCCGTGCGAGCAGGCCCGGTGTCGGTCGCGCGGGGGATCGGTTCCGATGTGCTGCTCGGGACGTTGAAGCGGCTGCGCGACGGGGTGGGGATCGGGGCGCGGCGCGTGGTGTCGGGGGCGGGATGGTCTTCCGCGGCCACGGGTTTCGGGAGCGCGCCGCTGTCGGTCCGCGAGATCGCGCCCGAACCGGATTTCGGGGTCGCGCCGGGGCTGGGCGTCGAAGCCGCGCCGCTGCCCGATTTCGATTGCGCCGCAAGGCCGCTGACCGGGGCCCGCACGATGAAGCCGCCCGCGGGGACGACGCCGGAGCGGAGGTCGGTGTGCGGGATGGGCTTGTCGCCGTCGGCGGTGATGGTGAGGCGGCGGATGGGGTCGCGCAGGATTTCGTCCGTCCAGGTCATGGCGCGTTCGCCGGAGAGGCGGTGCGCACCCTCCGGGCCTTCGGCCAGGGCGCGGACGGGGCCGCGCAGCAGGATCAGGATGCCGCCGGCGGTGGGTGCGATCACGCCGAAATTGGGCGGTTGCGCCGATCCGCTGGTGAATACGGTGGCGGCGAGGCGTTGCGCGATGGCCACGCCCGGGTCGTCGGCGGCGGCCGCTGTCTCGGCGGCGCCGAGCAGGCGTTCGGTGGACGCGGTGTCACTGCCCAGGTAGATGACGACGTCCCCGAACCGGGCCACCAGGCCCTCCCCGCGAGCCAGTCCTACTGTGGTCGGAATGCGGCCCATGCGCGCCTCCCTCGTCCGGCGCTCACAATGTCGCAGCCAAGCATAGGTCGATTCCGGCACTCGGCGCAGGCAGTGTGAAAACGCGACACAGTCAGCGCAATCGCGGCAATACCACCCATTGCGGCCGACGGAGCGCGAGGATCGAGGGATCGCGCCGGACGCATCCGGCCCCGGCAGCACCGATGAGGAACGCACAGACATGGGCACGATCATCGCGAACCAGAACGCCGTCCCCGCAGGCCCCGCCGTCGAGACGGCCGCCGCGCACCCGCCTGCCGCCGGCGCGCCCGACAGCGCGGCCGCCACGAACCGCCCCCGCGCCGCGGCGGCCGCCACCGCCATCCTGGCCGCCGCGGTCACCGCATTCGCCACTCCGGCCGCCGCCACCGGCACCCGGGTGGGCGTGGATCCCGGCATCAGCGTCGGCTCGGCAACCAAATACGGCACCAGTTGCACCTACACGATCGACGGTTACGTCGACGACCCCGTCACGCCGGTCGGCTTCTACGACAACGGAATCCTGTTCGCGGTGGCGAAACCCTCGGGCGCGCTGGCCCAGGCGAAGTGGACCCCGGTCACCCAGGGCCCGCACCGTCTCGAAATCCTCCAGCAATCCGTCCCCGGCGACGACGTCATCCCCTACGTGGACGTCACCGTGGGCATGGGCGTCAACGCCGGTTCGGGCTGCAACGTCTTCTGAGCTCAGACCTGGTCGAAGGCCGCTTCCGCCGCGGGGGTCGCGGCCTTGCGATCCTCCTCGACCAGCCCGATGCGGGTGCGCCGGTCGAGCATGTCGTCGGCCTCCAGCGCGCCCTCGTGCGTGATGGCGTACACGAATTCGGCGGCGATGACATCCATTCCGGGGGCGACGGGTGCGCCGAGCGCCGGATTGGCCCGCACCAGTTCGAGAATCGCGGCGGCGTCACTGCCGTAGCGCTCGACCAGGCGGGTAGGGGCCTGGATTCGATCACGTGCCGCGCCGGAGACCGCGCCGATCAGCGGGAGATCGCGGGTCCGGCAGGGCGACGCGGACAGGCCCGCGTGCGCGAGGGTTGCGTCCACGGCGTCCTCGGCCATCTTGCGGTAGGTGGTGAGCTTGCCGCCGACCACGGTGATCACCCCGGTGGGGGAGGTGAGGATGGCGTGCTCGCGGGAGATGTCCGCCGTGCTGTTCGCGCCCGTGCGCAGCAGTGGCCGCAGGCCCGCGAAGGTGCCGCGAATATCGTTGCGGGTGAGGGGTTCCCGCAACACCGTATTGACGGTGTCGAGCAGGAAGTCGATCTCGGAATCGGTGGCGTGCGGCACGTCCGGCACCGGCCCGGGGGCCTCCTCATCGGTCAGGCCCAGGTAGACGCGGTTGTGCGCGGCCGGGAACGCGAAGACGAAACGGCTGGTGCTGCCCGGAATCGGCACGGTCAGCGACGCCGACAGGCCACCGAAGGCGGCCGCGTCGAACACCAGATGCGTACCCCGTGAGGGCCGCAGTTCGATGCTCGGATCCACCTGATCGGCCCATACGCCGGTGGCGTTGACGACCGAACGCGCTGTGACAGTGAACGTTTCACCCGTCAGACCATCCTGCAGCGTGGCGCCGGTGCCGGTCACGCCGGTGGCCTCGACCCGCGTGAGCACCGACGCCCCGTGGCGCGCGGCCGTCCGCGCGATGGCCACGACCAGCCGCGCGTCATCGACCAGCTGCCCGTCCCAGGCCACCAGCCCGCCGCGCAGTCCGGCCCGGCGGACGGTGGGCGCGAACCGTGTCGTCTCGGCCGCCGCCACCCGCCGGGAGCGCGGCAGCACCGCCGCCGGGGTGCCCGCGGTCAGCCGCAGCACGTCGCCCGCCGCGAATCCGGCCCGCACCAGAAGTTTCTGCGCCACACCGATATTCGGCAGCAGCGGCACCACCTGTGGCAGTGCCCGGGTGAGATGCGGCGCCGTGCGCGTCAGCAGGATGTCGCGTTCCACCGCGCTCTCGTGTGCGATCCCCACGCCGCCGCCGGCCAGGTACCGCAGCCCGCCGTGCACGAGTTTCGAACTCCACCGGCTGGTCCCGAACGCCAGATCGTGCTTCTCCACCAGGACGGTGCGCAGCCCGCGCGCGGCCGCGTCCAAGGCCACGCCCGCACCGGTGATGCCGCCACCGATCACCAGCACGTCGATCCGCCCGCCGTCGCCGAGCGCCTGCAGGTCCCGTCGCCGCTGGGCGGCGTTCAGCGCGCCGCGCGAGTTGGTGGAGTTCTCGGTCATGGTTCGGGCCTTTCGAGAGGATTGCCGCGCGGATGGCGCGTCGTGCGCAGTGCTGGAGCCAGGTAGCTGTCGATGGCGTGGGTGAGTTCGGTGTCGAGGCCGTCGGAGTCGAGCAGGTCGGCGACGGTGCCCGCGGATTGGACGGCGGACTGGGCGATGAGCAGCAGCATGGTGGCCAGCCGCCGCGGGTCGCCGGGGCGGATGGAGCCGTCGAGTTGGCCGCCGCGGATGCCCTCGGCGAACAGGTCGATGAGGGCGCGCTGGTTGCGGCCCAGGCGTTCGAAGACGTAGGTGAGCATGACGTCGGCGTCGGCGCGGAAGATCTTGGCGAACAGCGGGTTCCGGCGGATGGCGGCCCCGCCGCCGACGATGGCGGCGGTCAGCCGGGCGCGGCCGGTGCCGTCGGCGGGCACCGCCTCGGCGATGATCTCGCGCAGTTCCCGCACGAGCAGATCCGCCACCAGCGATCCGGTGTCGGACCAGCGGCGGTACACGGTGGGCCTGCTGACGCCCGCGCGGCGCGCGACCTCGGTGAGGGTGGTGCGCCGGACACCGAATTCCGCGACGCAGGCGCGCGCCGCGTCGAGAATCGCCTGATCGACGGCGGAGGATGGTTCGGTCGAAGCCATAGGTTGCACCACCGGAGCGTAGTGTTCGTTACTGCTTGACATTCTATGTCACACTGTAACGCATGGTCGACACACGAGCAGCCTCCGCATCGACGGAAAACCCGGGCGAGCCGCAAGCCCGCCCGAGTATGGTGTGGGACGCCTGGGGCTCCCCATCCGGACACAAGCCGTTGCCGGATCAGATTCGGGGACTGCTCGCGCAGGTATTCGGGGTGTCCGGTGAGCCGGTAGCCCGTCGCGATGAGGGCGACGTGCCGCTGCGCGCATCGGCACTCACCCCCGAACATCGTGCCGGGCTCGTCGCGGTGGCCGGCGCCGACAACGTCTCGCTCGGCCACCGCGATCGGCTCCGCCACGCGGGCGGCAAGAGCACCCCGGATCTACTGCGCCGCAGGGCCTCCGGTGCACAGGACGCCCCCGACGCCGTCGTCTTCCCCGCCTCGCACGACGACGTGCTCGCACTCCTCGCCTACTGCGCCGAAAACGCCATCGCCGTCGTGCCTTTCGGTGGCGGCACCAGCGTCGTCGGCGGCCTCGACCCGGTGCGAACCGGTTTCGCCGCCGTCATCGCCGTGGACCTGCGCCGCCTCGACACCCTCACCGAGGTCGACCCGATCAGCGGCACCGCCACCCTGGGCGCGGGCCTGCAGGGCCCGCGCGCCGAGGAACTGCTTGCCGCGCACGGCCTTTCGCTCGGTCACTTCCCGCAGAGCTTCGAATACGCCACCATCGGCGGCTTCGCCGCCACCCGCTCCTCGGGTCAGGCGTCGGCGGGCTACGGCCGCTTCGACGACATGATCGAACGCCTCCGCATCGCCACGCCCGCCGGCACTCTCGACCTGGGCCGCGCCCCCGCCTCGGCCGCCGGACCCGATCTGCGCGAACTCTTCTCCGGCTCCGAAGGCACCCTCGGCATCATCACCGAGGTCACCCTGCGCGTGCACCCGGTCTCGGAAACCACGGCGTACCAGGCGTGGTCGTTCCCCGACTTCGCGACCGGCGCGAACGCCCTGCGCACCGTCATCCAGGCGGGCGCGGCCCCCACCGTCATGCGCCTGTCCGACGAGGCCGAAACCGGCCTGAATCTGGCCCGCGCCGGGAACATCGGCGGCGGCAGCGTCGGCGGCTGCCTGGCCGTCACCACCTTCGAGGGCACCGCCGCGCACGTCGCGGCCCGCAGCGCGGAGGCGAGCGCCCTGCTGGCCGCCGCCGGCGGCACCGCCCTCGGCGAAACCCCCGCCCAGGAATGGGAACACGGCCGCTTCTCCGCGCCCTACCTGCGAGATGCCCTGCTGGACGTGGGAATTCTCTGCGAAACCCTCGAAACCGCCACCAGCTGGTCCAATCTCGCCAACCTCAAGGCGAAAGTGACCGCGGCCCTGGTGGATACGCTCACCCAGGGCGGCGCACCGGCCCTGGTCATGTGCCACATCTCGCACACCTACCCGACCGGCGCCTCGCTGTACTTCACCGTCGTCGCCAAGCAGGCCGACGACCCGATCGCCCAGTGGGCCCAGGCCAAACGCGCCGCCGGTGACGCCATCGTCGCCGCGTCGGGCACCATCACCCACCATCACGCCATCGGCGCGGACCACCGCCCGTGGATGACCGACGAGATCGGCGACCTCGGCGTTCAGGTGCTGCGCGCGGTGAAACAGGCAATCGACCCGGCCGGAATCCTCAACCCTGGGAAGCTGATCCCGTGACGTCCCCCCGTGCCATCCGATCCATCGCCCTGGTGACCAACCCGCTCTCCGGCGCGGGCAAGGGCGCCCTGGTCGCCGTAGCCGCCGCCAACGGCTTCGCCGACCGGGGCATCAAGGTCACCGAAATCCTCGGTACCTCCGCCGCCGACACCGAGCGGCTGGTCCGTGAAACCCTCGCCGACCCCGGCACCCGGCCCGACGCCGTGGTCGCGGCGGGCGGTGACGGACTGGTCGGCGTGGTCCTGCAGGCCCTCGTCGGCACCGGCATCCCGCTGGGCCTCATCCCCGGGGGCACCGGCAACGATCTCGCCCGCGAGGTCGGCGTGCCCGATGACACCCCCGCCGCCATCGATGTGATCCTGGCAGGCCGCACCCGCACCATCGACCTCGGCGCGGTGGAAACCGAATCCGGGAAGTCGCCGACCTGGTTCGCCACGGTCACCGGCACCGGCCTCGACGCGCGAGTCACCCTGCGCGCCAACCACATGAGCTGGCCCAAGGGACCCCTCCGCTACACCGCCGCGGCCCTCATCGAACTCGCGGGCAAACTGGCGGTGCCCTACCGCATCGAACTGTTCGGCTCCCCGGACCACCCCGACGGCACGGTGATCGAACTGCCCGCGGTCATGGTCGCGGTGGGCAACACTCGCACCTACGGCGGCGGCATGCTCATCTGCCCCGACGCGCTCATCGACGACGGCCTGCTGGATCTCACCGTCGTCGGAGCCATGTCCCGCCTGGACATGCTCCGCCTGCTGCCCGCGCTCTCCTCAGGCAAGCGCATCGACCACCCCGCCACCACCCAATACCGTGCCGCCCGAATCAAACTCACCGCGCCGGGAGCCCCCGCCACCGCCGACGGCGATCCGGCCGGCGCCCTGCCCGCCACCTTCCGCGCCCTGCCCGGCGCTCTGGAGGTACTGGTCCCCTGACGCGATCCACGGCCCTCGCCTGGTGGGCGAGGGCCGCGGTTCGTCCCCGAGAGGTTGCAGGATCGGGGAGGCTCAGGGGTCGAGGCACCGCCCCTGCGAGATGCGCTACCAGTCCTGCAGGATCACCACGCCGTTCGGGGTCGCGACCACGTCCACCGAACCGCCGGGGTGGTCGGCCGCCTCACGGATGATCTGCGGCATATCCGCGTAGATGCGCGAATTCTCCTGACGGAGTGCCGAATCGGGCTGGATGCTGACCGAGATGATGTTCCGGGGAGCGTAGTGCTCGACCAGTGCGGGCAGCGGACCGTCGGCCAGGGCCCGAGTTTCGCCGGGGGACAGCGCAACTCCGTACACCCCGTATTGCGGGACAACGACAGGCGTTGCGGCGGAAGCGGTTCCGGCTGCGACCACAGCGGCGGCGGGCAGGCCCGCGAAGGCCGTGACGGCGAGAATGGTTCGAGTGCGCATGACTACTCGCTTTCGATCTCGGTCGATCTCGAGCTGTGGAAGCGGCTGGCGCCAACCGTGATAGTCAGAAAACATCACCGCAGGTGGTCGTGGCAATGGTTCTGCGATGCACGACATACCGGTGGGGTGCGGAGGCGTGCGTCACGCCGCGAAGGACACCTCGTGCAGACCGGTCACCGCCGCGCGGTCCAGGATCACCACGGACGTGGGTTCGGGGCGGGGTTTGGCGCCCGTCGCCACGACGTCGACCAGGCGTCGCCATTTCATGCAGTGCAGGGCGAAGCTGACCTTGCGGACCTTGCGGCCGCGCGCGATCTGTCCGGCCCAGGCGAGCTCGGCCGGGGCGTCGATCATGATCAGGTGCACCTGACGGCCCGCCGCACGCGCCCAGACCGCGACGAGGCGGCGCACCCACTGCCGGGTGCCGCAGTCGTGGATGATCACCGGGCCCGCCGAATCCTGCAGGGCGCGGCGGATGCGGGCGTAGTGGGTGACGTGCACGATGGGCAGCCACAGCGGGTAGGGGAGCGCGCCCAGCCTGCGCTGCCAGGAGTTGCGGGCGTGCTGGGAATCGAGCAGGATCGCGCCCGCGGCGCTCACCGCCGGTTCCACCCCCTCCGAGGAAAGACCGAACAGTTTGCGCAGGGCGGTGCTCTTGCCCGCGCCCGGAACCCCCGTGATGATCACGGCCGCGCTTGCCGGATACCGCAATTCGTCGATCGGATTGCCGCGTAGATCGTGGACTCGATCGGGAATGACGATCCGAGCCGGAGTGGAAGGTAGCGAGCCGGAGTCGAGCGGGGGGTTCACCCCTTCAGGATCGGCAGCGAAAAGGGTTCTCACAACCGGGAATTCCCTGAGATTTCGCTGATATGCCGCCACACCGCCCCCGCCGGTCGCCCGGTGCGGACGGGCTTGCGCTGGTCGGGCCACCCCGGAACCGGTCGCGGCACCCGCGTTAACACCGGTATCGGTGAGAGATCCCACGGTCACGGGCACATCCGCACTGTGCCCCGCGAGGCTCGCGTCCGGGCTGCCCGCACCGTGGCCGCACTGCGCCGACTGTGATCACACACAACCTCCGCGAACGCGAATCATGGCTCCGCACGGGTGATTACGCGCGATCCTGAGAATTGATTGTGGATTCGGAGAACGCCCCGGAAACGACGGTAGGCTGGTCGGTGAGGGCGGGGCTTGCGGTGTCCCTCATCCACCGGAAGCCCCGCCCTTCGGCTATCCAAAACCCGGTGGAAGTGGCAAAATCCCGGCCCTTAGAATCGCCAGGTGACCAGCGCAGCCTCTGAGAACCCACGTAATCGTGCCGATGCCCTCCCCAAGTCCTGGAATCCCGGTGACGTCGAGGCCGACACCTACGAGCGCTGGGTATCCGCGGGCTACTTCACCGCCGACGCCACCAGCGACAAGCCGCCGTACTCGATCGTGCTGCCCCCGCCGAACGTCACCGGCTCCCTGCACATGGGCCACGCCCTCGACCACACCCTGATGGACCTGCTCACCCGCCGCAAGCGCATGCAGGGCTACGAGGTGCTGTGGCTGCCCGGCATGGACCACGCGGGCATCGCCACCCAGACCGTGGTGGAGAAGCAGCTCGCCGTCGACGGCAAGACCAAGGAAGACTTCGGCCGCGAACTGTTCATCGACAAGGTCTGGGACTGGAAGCGCGAATCCGGCGGCCAGATCCAGGGTCAGATGCGCCGCCTCGGCGACGGCGTCGACTGGAGCCGCGACCGCTTCACCATGGACGACGGCCTCTCCCGCGCCGTGAACACCATCTTCAAGCGCCTCTACGACGCCGGCCTCATCTACCGCGCCGAGCGCCTGGTGAACTGGTCGCCGGTGCTGCAGACCGGCATCTCCGACCTCGAGGTGGACCACAAGGAGGTCGACGGCGAGCTCGTGTCCATGCGCTTCGGGTCGCTGAACGACGACGAACCGCACGTGATCGTCGCCACCACCCGCGTGGAGACCATGCTCGGCGACACCGCCGTCGCGGTGCATCCCGACGACGAGCGCTACCAGGCGCTCATCGGCACCACCGTCTACCACCCCATCACCGGTCGCCAGATCCCGATCGTGGCCGACGACTACGTCGACCCCGAATTCGGTTCCGGCGCAGTGAAGATCACCCCCGCGCACGACCCCAACGACTTCGAGCTCGGCCTGCGCCACGGCCTGCCCATGCCCACCATCATGGACAAGACCGGCAAGATCGCCGACAGCGGAACCGAATTCGACGGCATGGACCGCTTCGAGGCGCGGCTGAAGATCCGCGAGCGCCTGGAGGCCGAGGGCCGCATCGTCAAGCGCATCCACCCCTACAAGCATCAGGTCGGTCACTCGGAGCGCTCCGGCGAGCCGATCGAACCCCGCCTGTCCATGCAGTGGTGGGTGAAGGTGGAGGCGCTCGCCAAGGCCGCCGGTGACGCGGTTCGCAACGGGGACGTGAAGATTCACCCCGCCAGCCAGGAACCGCGCTGGTTCGACTGGGTCGACAACATGCACGACTGGACCATCTCCCGCCAGCTGTGGTGGGGTCACCGCATCCCGATCTGGTACGGCCCCGAGGGCGAGATCGTCTGCGTCGGCCCGGACGAGCAGGCCCCCGAGGGCTGGGTGCAGGACCCGGACGTGCTCGACACCTGGTTCTCCTCGGGCCTGTGGCCGTTCTCCACCATGGGCTGGCCGGACGCCACCGCCGACCTCGAGAAGTTTTATCCCACAAGCGTTCTCGTCACCGGCTACGACATCCTGTTCTTCTGGGTGGCGCGCATGATGATGTTCGGCATGTACGTGTCCGAGGACGGCGTGCTCACCGCGGGCAAGGCCGCGGACCAGAGGCAGGTTCCGTTCCAGGATGTGTTCCTGCACGGCCTGATTCGCGACGAGCACGGCAAGAAGATGTCCAAGTCGCGCGGCAACGGCATCGACCCGTTGGACTGGATCAACGAATACGGCGCGGACGCAACGCGATTCACCCTGGCGCGCGGCGCGCAGCCGGGCAGCGACCTGTCCATCGGCACCTCGCATGTCACCGCCTCGCGCAGCTTCGTCACCAAGCTGTTCAACGCCACCAAGTTCGCGCTCATGAACGGCGCGCAGCCGGGCGAACTTCCGGCCCGCGACACGCTCACCGACACCGACCGCTGGATCCTGGACCGGCTCGACGAGGTCCGCGCCGAGGTCGACGCCGCCTTCGACCGCTACGAATTCGGCAAGGGCTGTGAGGCGCTCTACCACTTCGCGTGGGACGAACTGTGCGACTGGTACCTGGAATTGGCCAAGGTGCAGTTCGCGGAATCCTCCGAACGCGCGGCGAGCACCCGCATCGTGCTCGGCAATGTGCTGGATTCGGTTCTCCGCCTGCTGCATCCGGCTATGCCGTTCGTCACCGAATCGCTGTGGCAGGCGCTGACCGCCGGCACCGCGGGCGACTCCCTCGTGATCGCCTCCTGGCCACAGGATTCCGGCGTGGCCGCCGACAAGGTCGCCGATCGCCGCATCGCCGACCTGCAGAAGCTGGTCACCGAGATCCGCCGCTTCCGCAGCGATCAGGGCCTGGCCGACAAGCAGAAGGTGGCCGCCAAGCTGATCGGCATCGAGGCCGCCGACCTCACCGGGCAGCTCGCCGATGTCGCGACCCTGGCCAAACTCACCGACGCCGCCGACGATTTCGCCGCCACGGCCTCGCTCGAGGTGCGCCTCACCAACGGCACCGTGACCGTCGAGATCGACACCTCCGGCACCGTCGACCTGGAGGCCGAGGCGCGCCGCCTGGAGAAGGATCTGGCCGCCGCGCAGAAGGAATTGGCCGGTACCACCGCCAAACTCGGCAACCAGGGCTTCCTGGCCAAGGCGCCCGAGGATGTGGTCGCCAAGATCACCGCGCGCAAGGAGATCGCCGAATCCGAGGTGGCCCGCATCGGCGTCCGTCTCACCGAGATCGCCGCACTGGCGGCCCGCAAGTGAGCGGCGACGAGCGTCGATACGCCGACGAGGGACCGCTGACCAGCGGCACCTCGCCGGTGGATCTGGCCGAAATGGCGCTGGTCGAAGCCGAACTCGATCAGCGCTGGCCGGAAACCAAGATCGAGCCGTCGCTCACCCGCATCGCGACGCTCATGGATCTGCTCGGTTCGCCGCAGCAGGGCTACCCGGCGATCCACATCGCCGGAACCAACGGCAAGACCTCGGTCACCCGCATGATCGACTCCCTGCTCACCGCCCTGCACCGGCGCACCGGCCGCATCACCAGCCCGCACCTGCAGCTGGCCACCGAGCGCATCGCCATCGACAACGCGCCCATCACGCCCGGCAAGTACGTCGAAACCTGGCGCGAGATCCAGCCTTTCGTCGAGATGATCGACAAACAGTCCGCGGCGGCGGGCGGCCCGGCCATGAGCAAGTTCGAGGTGCTCACCGGCATGGCCTACGCCGCCTTCGCCGAAGCGCCGGTCGATGTCGCGGTCGTCGAGACCGGCATGGGCGGAAAGTGGGACGCCACCAACGTGATCGACGGCCAGGTCGCCGTGATCACGCCGATCGGCCTGGACCACACCGACTATCTCGGCCCGGATCTGGAATCCATCGCGGGGGAGAAGGCCGGGATCATCAAGAAGGCCGTCGACGACGGCCTGGTGCCGCGCGACACCGTCGCCGTCATCGCCCAGCAGGAACCCGAGGCCATGGAGGTGCTGCTGCGCCGTGCCGTCGAGGTGGACGCGGCGGTGGCGCGCGAGGGTTCGGAGTTCCAGGTGCTCTCGCGCCGCGTCGCCGTCGGCGGGCAGGTGCTCGAACTCCAGGGCCTCGGCGGTGTCTACGACGACATCTTCCTACCCATGCACGGTGAGCATCAGGCCCGCAACGCGGTGCTGGCGCTCGCCGCCGTGGAGGCGTTCTTCGGCGCGGGCGCGTCCCGGCAGCTCGATATCGACGCTGTGCGAGCGGGATTCGCCAATGCCGTCAGCCCCGGCCGCATGGAGCGCATGCGCAGCGCGCCGACCATCTTCCTCGACGCCGCGCACAACCCCGCGGGCGCGCAGGCGCTGGCGGCTACGCTGACAAGCGAATTCGATTTCCGCAAACTGGTAGGTGTGGTAGCCGTGCTGGGTGACAAGGATGTCGGTGGCATCCTCGACGCTCTGGAACCGGTCTTCGACGAGATCGTCGTCACCGAGAACGGCTCACCGCGCGCCCTGCCCGTGGACGATCTGGCCAACCTCGCCGTGCAGCGCTTCGGTGACGAACGGGTGGCTGTCGCGGCCGACCTGGCCGACGCCATCGAGACCGCCATCGCCCTCGCCGAAGGCGGCGAGGACGGCGAACTGGTCTCGGGTGCGGGCATCGTCATCACCGGATCGGTCGTCACCGCGGGGGCGGCCCGCTCCCTGTTCGGAAAGGACCCAGCGTGAGCGAGCGCAGCGAGCGGCCCGAAGACGCAGCCCAGGAATCCAAGCCCGACGTCCCGCCGCCCGCCACCGATCCGTGGAAGGGCCTGCGCGGCGTCATGGCCGGAACCCTGGTCCTCGAGGCCATCACCGTGCTGCTGGCCCTGCCGGTCATCAGCGCGGTGGGCGGCGGCCTGAAGTGGTGGTCCATCCTCTACGTGGTGGGCCTGGCCGTGGTGATGTTTCTGGGCGCGGGCATGCAGCGCAAGCCCTGGGCCATCCCCTTCAACCTCGGTCTGCAGGTGTTGCTGCTGCTCGGCGGCATCATCCACCTGTCGATCCTGGTGATCGGCGTGGTCTTCATCGCCGTCTGGGCCTTCATCCTGATCCTGAAGTCCGACGTCCAGAAGCGCATGGACGCCGGCCAACTCCCCAGCCAGCGCATCTCCGGAGCCTGAGTCTCGCGAGATCAGTTGTCGCGTCCGCGAGCCTTTTGCTCGCGGGCGCGATTCTTTGTTATGTCTACCTGCCCGTTAGGCTGACCGCGTGACTGAGCAGACGTTGGTACTGATCAAGCCCGACGGCGTTGCCCGCGGCCTGATCGGCGAGATCATCACCCGCATCGAGCGCAAGGGCTTGAAGTTCGCCGCCCTCAAGCAGTTGGACGTCTCCGAGGAGCTGGCCGGCGAGCACTACGCCGAGCACGCCGAGAAGCCGTTCTTCGGCTCGCTGATCGAATTCATCACCTCGGGTCCGGTCGTCGCGGCCGTCCTCGAAGGCCCCCGCGCCATCGCCGCGTTCCGCCAGATCGCCGGCGGCACCGACCCCGTCGAGAAGGCCGTCCCCGGCAGCATCCGCGGCGACTACGCCCTCGAGACCCAGTACAACCTCGTGCACGGCTCCGACTCGCCCGAGTCGGCCAAGCGTGAAATCGGCCTCTGGTTCCCTGAGTTCGCTCTCTGAATCCCGAGCTGAGGACCCCGCACCCGCAGGTGCGGGGTCGCTCGCATATCTCGCCCCCGTGCGACTCGCGACGGCCCGTCCTGGGTTCATCGGCGCGACGGTTCCACCGGGTGTGGGATACTGGCTCTGGAAGTAGCCGACGCCCACCGTTTGCGGCAGGCCGGAGCCACTACCGATTGACACCGCGGCACGACGGACGATCATCGCTGCCACCGACAGCTCCCAAGACTCGGCTGGACGGCGGCACGCTGGATGAACGCTCGAACCGCGGAGTTGAGCCAACAGCCAGGCTCCGCGTGACCAGTTAGCCCGAACGACGACAACACAGGTGGTAACGGGCCACACGGAGCGAAGACTTATCGACCCGTGCCCGGGAGGGTAGCGGGTACGAAACGACAGCGCCCCCGCGTCGGCCGCGTCACTCCTCGGAGGGACGCGCCCGGGGGCCCGAGGAGAATTCGTGGCCGATCAAGAGCCGCTGGAAACATCGCAGACGAACAGTGTGGGGGAGGCCGCGGGGAACAACCCGGCTGCCGAACAGTTGCCGGAACGGATCCGCGTGCACGCACTGGCCAAGCTGCTGGGTGTCACCAGCAAACGCATCCTTGCCCACCTGACCGAGATGGGCGCGCAAGCGCGCAGCCCGCAATCGAGCCTGGACCGCACGGTCGCCGAAACCGTCAGAGACGCCTTCGGCCCGCGCACGGTCGAGGGCTCCGAGGCCCCGCGGGCCATCACCGAGACGACGGTCGACGAGGCCATCGCCAAGGGCGACGACCGCGCGGCCGACGAACTCGCCGCCGAAGAGGTCGAGGAGGCCGAGACGGCGCAGGCCGTCGCCGACGCCGTCACCGCCTCGGAAGCCGCGCTCGCCGCTGCCGAATCCGCGCCCGGCGCCCGCATCGGATCCCTGTTCACGAACGTCCCCGCCGCCGAGCCCGCGCCCGCCGCCGGTTTCGCCCCGCAGCAGGCGCTGTTCACCAACCCCTTCCAGACCAGCCCGTTCCAGCAGCAGGAGCCCGCGCAGGTCGAGGAGCCGGTGCAGTTCCAGCCGGCCTCGGTGGCCGCGCCGCTGTTCCAGGCCCCGGATGTGGCGGCCGCCGAGGAGGCCCGGCGCAAGCGCCGCGCCGACCGCAAGGCCCGCGCCGAGGAGCGCGCCGCCGAGGACAAGACCGCCGAGGTCCGCGCGACCGAGACCAAGGCCGCCGAGGAGAAGGCCGAGGACACCGCGTCCGAGGACGACGCCGAGTGGACCGACGAGTCGAACCGTGAGGAGCGCGGCGAGGGCACCTCGCGGCGTCGCCGCCGCGGCCGCCGTGGTCGTGGCCGTGGTCGCGGCGAGCAGAACAGCGATTCCGACGGCGACGAGTCCGAGGACGAGACCGACGAGTCGGCCGACACCTCCGAGGCCGACGACCAGGCCGACGACGCCGACGACGACGAGGATTCGGCCGCCGTGCCGGAGGGCTCGAGCAGCCGTCGCCGCCGTCGCCGTCGCCGCCGCAAGGGCGGGGACGACACCGAGGTCGAGGCCGCCGAGGACGATCCGCCGAATACGGTCGTGCACGAGCGCGAACCGCGTTCCAAGCGCCGCGCCGCCAAAGAGGTGGACGAGGTGCAGGGCATCAGCGGTTCCACGCGCCTCGAGGCCAAGCGTCAGCGCCGCCGCGACGGGCGTGAGGCCGGTCGCCGCCGCCCGCCGATCCTGACCGAGTCGGAGTTCCTGGCTCGCCGCGAATCGGTGGACCGCGTGATGGTGGTGCGCGAGAAGACCTTCCCCGAACATCCGGCGGCCACCATCCAGGTCGCGGTGCTCGAGGACAACATCCTGGTCGAGCACTTCGTCACCAGCACCGGGTCGGCCTCGATGGTC
Source organism: Nocardia acididurans (assembly GCF_016741815.1). Taxonomy (GTDB): domain Bacteria; phylum Actinomycetota; class Actinomycetes; order Mycobacteriales; family Mycobacteriaceae; genus Nocardia; species Nocardia acididurans. Next base: position 171,861 of record NZ_JAERRJ010000012.1, on the reverse strand, counting down.
GGCAATGTGTACCTGGGCAAGGTGCAGAACGTGCTGCCCTCGATGGAGGCGGCGTTCGTCGATATCGGCCGCGGCCGCAACGGCGTGCTGTACGCGGGCGAGGTGAACTGGGAGGCCGCCGGTCTGGGCGGCAAGGAGCGCAAGATCGAGCAGGCGCTCAAGCCCGGTGACACCGTGCTGGTGCAGGTCTCGAAGGATCCGGTGGGCCACAAGGGCGCTCGCCTGACCACGCAGATCAGCCTGGCCGGTCGCTTCCTGGTGTACGTGCCGGGCGGCACCTCCACCGGTATCTCGCGCAAGCTGCCCGATACCGAACGCAAGCGGCTCAAGGAGATTCTGCGCGATATCGTCCCGCAGGACGCTGGCGTCATCATCCGCACCGCGTCCGAGGGTGTGCACGAGAACGAGCTGGCCCGCGATGTGGAGCGCCTGCAGCAGACCTGGCGCACCATCGAGGAGCAGGCCAAGAACAGCTCGGGTGCGCCCAAGACGCTGTACGAGGAGCCCGACCTGCTGGTCAAGGTCGTCCGCGACCTGTTCAACGAGGACTTCTCCAAGCTGGTCATCGAGGGCGACCGCGCCTGGACCACGGTGGAGAACTATGTCCGCACGGTCGCTCCCGACATGCTGGCCCGCGTCGCGCGTCACGATCAGAGCGGTGTCGACGTGTTCGGCGCGTTCCGCATCGACGAGCAGCTGGCCAAGGCGCTCGACCGCAAGGTGTGGCTGCCCTCGGGCGGCACCCTGGTGATCGACCGCACCGAGGCCATGACGGTCATCGACGTCAATACCGGCAAGTTCACCGGTAGCGGCGGGTCGAACCTCGAGGAGACGGTCACCCGCAACAACCTCGAGGCCGCCGAGGAGATCGTGCGGCAGATGCGCCTGCGCGATATCGGCGGCATGATCGTCGTCGACTTCATCGACATGGTGCTCGAGTCCAACCGGGATCTGGTGCTGCGCAGGCTCACCGAGGCGCTGGGCCGCGATCGCACCCGCCATCAGGTCTCCGAGGTCACCTCGCTGGGCCTGGTCCAGATGACCCGCAAGAAGCTGGGCACCGGCCTGGTCGAGGCGTTCTCCACCACGTGTGAGCACTGCCACGGCCGCGGCATCCTGGTGCACAACTACCCGGTGGAGTCGGCTCCGGCCGAGGAGGGTGTGGGCCGTCGCGAGGGTTCGCGTCGTCGTCGCAAGGACCGCGGTGGCGCGGCCGCCGAGACCCCGGCCGTCGAGCCGCAGGTCGAGGAGAAGGCCGAGCCGGTCAAGGACGAGGGCAAGGGCAGCGAGAAGGCCGCCGCCAAGCGCGCCCATCCGGTCGCCCTGGCCATGGCCGCGCACCACCACGCCGAGGACGAGGACGTCGACCACACCGATCTGGAGGCCGTGGACGCGGCCGCCGTGATCGCCGACGACGCCGCGGCGGAGGCCGCCGGAATCGCCGACGAGGTGGCCGCCGCCGAAGCCGCCGTGGCCATCGCCGAGGTCGCGGGCGTCGACGCTGTCGCCGAGGTCGCGCAGGCGAACGAGACCGCCGAGGCCGGGGCCGTGGAGGCCGCGCGCGCCCAGGACGAGGTCGTCGCCAAGGCCGCGACCAATGGCACCGCCCGCGCCGCGCTCGCCGCGGAGCAGGTAACGCCCGCTCAGCAGGAGGCCGCCGACGAGGTGGTGTCCGCCGAGGCGATCGAGGCCGCCGCCGAAGCGTCGATCCTGGTGACCGAGGCGCAGGCCGCGAAGCCCGCGGAAACCGAAGCGGCCGAACCGAAGCCGGCCGTGGCGGAATCGGATGTCGCGGCCCCCGCGCGCCGTCGTCGCCGGGTGGCCCGCACGGCGGCTGCTCCGACCACCGAGAGCAAGGGCGCGGTCTTCGTGCTGTCCAGCGCGGATCAGCCGCAGACCCCGGCCTTCTCGCTGGAGGACATCGCCCCGGCCGAGGTCGCACCGCGTGCGCGCCCGCGCCGCCGCACCGCCGGCCGTCCGGCCGGTGCCCCGGAGGGCGGCAACTGAGGTTCGAATGACGAAGGCCCCGCTGGAAATCCAGCGGGGCCTTCGCTGTCGCGTCAGAGCTCGTACTCGAACCAGATCCGGTGCGTCCCGTCCGCGTCGACGGCGATGCCGCCGCCCCCGCTGATCCCCGCCAGCTCGCCGGTGCCGCTGCCTCGGACGATGACGAAGAATTCGTCGAGACGGTCGGACCCGGTGGTCGAGGCCGAATGCGCGAAGTTGAACGCCCCGGCCTTCCCGTCGACCGTGCCCTCGAAGGATTCCATCGCCAGATAGGTGCCGACGCCGGAAGCCTGATCGAACGTGGATGTGAACAAGGTCGCAGCCCGCCCGCTGATCTCACCCTCGAACACCTTCTCCATATGCGATACCCCCGTCGCGAGCGCGGTCGGGATGGCCGGATCAGGGACGATATCGGTGGGAGTGAATGACTTGACGCTGAAGGTGCCGGTTGCTCGCATGGGAAAATCCTGTCACGCACCGCTGCGCCGGTCTTGTAAGAAGACGACACGGTATTCGGGGGTTCGGGGGCGAAGCCCCTGAGAGCCCCCACGAGAGTGGCGGCCCCCAGTTTGGAGGGGGTGGTTCCGGTCCTGTAGTCTTGGTCAGTCGCTGCCAGGTGACAGCAATCTGCTGTGACCATCGCGCTGAAGGTGCCCGATCACCTCGAGAGCTACCAGGCGCTGAGCGGCAGGATTACCAGACCAGTCTGCGGCGGTTTTCGGTGCGAACCGATCAGCCAGCCGTGTGAGCAGAGTGCGTAAGCACTCGAAGACAGAGAGAAGGGCAGCCGACCGATGGCAACGTACGCGATCGTCAAGACCGGCGGAAAGCAGTACAAGGTCGCGGTCGGTGACCTGGTGAAGGTCGAGAAGATCGAGGGTGAGCCGGGCACGTCCGTGTCCCTGGCGCCGGTGCTGGTTGTGAACGGCGCCGAGCTGACCACCGATGCTGACAAGCTGGCGAAGGTCTCCGTGTCCGCCGAGGTCGTCGAGCAGACCAAGGGCCCGAAGATCCGCATCCACAAGTTCAAGAACAAGACCGGCTACCACAAGCGTCAGGGCCACCGTCAGAAGCTGACGGTCCTGAAGGTCACCGGCATCAAGTAAGAGTTCCGACCAGGGGTTCGCACCCCGGCACGAGGAGTACTGAGACATGGCACATAAGAAGGGTGCATCCAGCTCGCGCAACGGTCGCGACTCGAATGCCCAGCGGCTCGGTGTGAAGCGCTTCGGCGGTCAGACCGTCAAGGCGGGCGAGATTCTCGTTCGTCAGCGCGGCACCCACTTCCACCCCGGCGTGAACGTCGGCCGTGGCGGTGACGACACCCTGTTCGCCCTCGAGGCGGGCGCGGTGAAGTTCGGCACCAAGCGTGGCCGCAAGACGGTCAACATCGTGGTTCCGGAGCCGGTGTCGGCCTGACGCCGTCCCGGAGCTTCTCCACAAACTTTCCGAAGCGGGTCAGGGTGCAGAAACACCCTGGCCCGCTTTGTTGTTTCCGACACACGAGCAGTAGCTGGATTCCAGCCGACATGTCCTGAAGGAGGATGATCAAAGCCATGTCCAAATTCATCGACCGTGTCGTTCTGCACGTGCGCGCGGGCAAGGGTGGGCACGGGTGTGCTTCGGTGCGCCGTGAGAAGTTCATGCCGCTCGGCGGTCCGGACGGCGGTAACGGCGGCAACGGCGGGGATGTGATCCTCGAGGTCGACCCGAATGTGCACACCCTGTTGGACTTTCACTTCCATCCGCATGCCAAGGGCGGCAACGGCAAGCCCGGTGAGGGCGGTAACCGCAATGGCAAGCAGGGTGAGGGCTTGCTGCTGAAGGTGCCGGACGGCACGGTCGTCATGAGCACCGACGGTGAGATCCTCGCGGATCTGATCGGTGCGGGCGCGACCTATGTGGCGGCCCAGGGCGGGCGCGGCGGTCTGGGCAATGCGGCGCTGGTGTCGAAGGCGCGCAAGGCTCCCGGTTTCGCACTGCTCGGCGAGGAGGGCCAGGAGCGCGAGCTGGTGCTCGAGCTGAAGTCGGTGGCGGATGTGGGCCTGGTGGGTTTCCCGTCGGCCGGTAAGTCGTCGCTGGTGTCGGTGCTGTCGGCGGCCAAGCCGAAGATCGCGGACTACCCGTTCACCACGCTGGTGCCGAATCTCGGTGTGGTGCAGTCGGGTGACACCACGTTCACCGTCGCCGATGTGCCGGGTCTGATCCCGGGTGCGAGCGAGGGCCGTGGTCTGGGCCTGGATTTTCTGCGGCATCTGGAGCGCTGCGCGGTGCTCGCGCATGTCGTGGACTGCGCGACGCTGGAGCCGGGCCGCGACCCGATCTCCGATATCGATGCGCTGGAAGCCGAATTGGCCGCCTATCAGCCCGCGCTGAAGGGTGACGCCGGTCTGGGTGATCTGGCGGATCGCCCGCGCGTGGTCATCCTGAACAAGGCCGATATCCCCGATGCCGACGAGCTGGCGGATTTCGTGGAGCCGGAGCTGGCCAAGCGTGGCTGGCCGGTGTTCAAGATTTCGGCGGTGAGCCGGGAAGGCTTGCGCCCGTTGACCTTCGCGCTGGCCGAGATGGTCGCCGCGTACCGTGCGGCGCATCCGAAGGCCGAGGCCAAGCGGCAGATCATCCGCCCGGTTGCCAAGGGCGACAGCGGTTTCCGTGTCATCCGGGATCCGGAGGTGGAGGGCGGCTTCATCGTCTCCGGTGAGCGGCCGGAGCGCTGGGTGCATCAGACCCAGTTCGACAACGACGAGGCCGTGGGCTACCTGGCGGACCGTCTGGCCCGGCTGGGCGTCGAGGAGGAGCTGGTCAAGCTGGGTGCCGAGCCGGGCGCGTCGGTGACCATCGGCGATTACGTCTTCGACTGGGAGCCGTCCATCTCGGCGGGTGTCGAGACGCTGATGACCCGCCGCGGCGTGGACCCGCGGCTGGATCAGACCGACCGCATCAGTGCTGCCGAGCGCAAGCACGCCTCGCGTGTGCGCCGCGGTCTGGTGACTGAAGACGAAGAGTAGGAACATCTTTCGGGTGCGGCGCCGCGTGGGACGCGCGGCGCGGGCGAATTGAGGTGTGGTGCAAGTGAGTTCGATTGGTACGAAGGTGACCGAACTCAGTGAGGCGCGGCAGGCCGTCGCGTCCGCGCGCAGCGTGGTCGTGAAGATCGGGTCGTCGGCGCTGACCAGTCTCGAGGGCGGCCTGGACATCGACCGGCTGGATCGCCTGGCCGATGCGGTGGAGGCGCGCATGCGGGCCGGGTCGGATGTGGTGGTGGTGTCCTCCGGCGCCATCGGCGCGGGTATCGCCCCGCTCGGATTGTCCAAGCGACCGAAGGATCTGGCGACCAAGCAGGCGGCGGCGAGTGTCGGTCAGCTGGCGCTGGCGCACGCCTGGGGTACCTCGTTCTCCCGCTACGACCGGGTGGTCGGGCAGGTGCTGCTGTCGGCGGGCGACTTCGGCCGTCGCGAACACCATCGCAATGCCCAGCGCACCCTGGATCGCCTGCGGTCGCTGCACGCCATCGCGGTGGTGAACGAAAACGACACTGTCGCAACGGAAGAGATCCGCTTCGGCGACAACGACCGGCTGGCCGCGCTGGTGGCGCACCTGGTCGGCGCGGACGCCCTGGTGCTGCTCTCGGATGTGGACGGCCTCTACGACGGCGACCCGCGCAAGGGTGACGCGAACTTCATTCCGGAGGTGCGCAGCAGCGCCGATCTGGACGGCGTGATCGCCGGCAGCGGTGGCGCGCTGGGTACCGGCGGGATGGCCTCCAAGCTCTCCGCCGCGCGGCTGGCCGCGGACGCGGGTGTCCCGGTCCTGCTGGCCGCCGCCTCGGATGCGGCCGCGGCGCTCGCGGGCGCGACGGTCGGCACGGCTTTCGCCGCGCGCCCGGTTCGCCTGTCGGCCCGCAAGTTCTGGGTCCGCCACGCCGCCGACAGTCATGGCGCGATCCACTTGGACGACGGTGCCGTCCGTGCCGTAGCCGACCGTCGCCACTCCCTGCTCGCCGCCGGTATCACCGATGTCCGAGGCCGTTTCTACGGTGGCGACGTCGTCGATCTCGTCGCTCCGGACGGCCGTATCGTCGCCCGCGGCGTGGTCGCGTACGACAGCGTCGAGCTGACCGCCATGAAAGGTCGTTCCACCAGCGAACTTCCAGATGCGATGCAGCGTCCCGTCGTGCACGCCGATGATCTCGTGAAGGTCTGATTCGGCACCGCGCTAACAATTCCGATGTGTCGGTTTGTTATTGCTCTTTCCGGCCGGATGATCTTCTCGCACAGGGCATTTCGCCCATCGGATACCGGTCATCCTCCTTGGAACATGGCGTGTCGTTCGGCGCGGCGGGTGAATGGGCAGTGGAAGGCCACTGTAAGGGCGGTGGGAAGTCCGCGGCTCCGGGTCATTCTGTAACTGCACCCGGCGCCGCATCGAGATGTGCCCTTCGCCGATAGCGGTTGCCAGGATCCGGCGCGGTCCGCCCTTGCCGCGCCGGGCTCGCGGTCCGGCAACCGTCCACGGCGCCGGGTGCGCCCGCTTTGCCGTGGAGGAAACGCATGTACGTTCCGGACAGCACACCCATCTGGCGGGCGAGCGGCCGTACCGACGTGGCCCTCCTGCCCGACTGGCACGAACTGCTGGCCGCCTTCTGCGGTCACATCGGCGACCAGCCCGACGACCACCCGGTGACCCGCTGGGCCCGCGGCCTCGCCGAACTCCACCTGGAACGCCGGCACCGCCGGGGCGACGCCGGTGGTATCGATGAGCGACGCGCACAACTGGTTTCGCATATCGATGAATGGGTGACTGCCCGTGCGCGTCGGCGGGGTGTGACACGGACGGAATCCCTGGGCTCGATGGTGGATGCGATGGCCGCCGCGCAGGTGCGCGCCGTCCATCTGCTGCGCACGGCCGAGAAGGTATCCGACGAACAGGTGCACGCCGCCTGGTTCCTGCTGGCCCAGATGGCCGACGGCTGGACCGATCTGGCCGCCGGCGTGGTCGCGCCGCGCGCGCAACGTGGTGAGGCGGCGCGCCGCCCGCACGGGAACCACGGGGAGACGGAGGAGCGCCGGACGGCGTGACGGCAGCGCCGATCCGGGTGCCACGGCGCGCCGTCGCGCTGTCCGGTGCGGGGTATCTCCCGTATCGGACGGCTCAGTCGCACGGCGGATCGTAGGACAGTCGCGGAAGGTACTGCTCCCACAGTTCCGGTGTCCACATCTCGCCGGTGATCGCGCAGATCCGGTCGATGGCGTGCTGAACATCCAGGTCCCACAGGCGGATCTCGCCGCCCTCCCGCGCTCCGGCGAGGATTCGATCGCCCGGTCCGAAGTCGATGCTCCAGGAGACCGTGCCCGGGTCGACGATCGGCCCACCGATCCGGCGGGGCCGGGCGGGATCGGAGTAGTCCCACAGTTGCACCGTGCCGTCCCCGCCGCCGATGACCAGCGTCCGGTTGTCGGCGCTGAATCCGATGAGGCCGGACGAGATCGGGTTCACGGTGACCGCCGGGCCGAGGCGGGCCGGGTGCGCGGGGTCGCTGATATCCCAGCTCTGCACGGTCGCTCCGTCGCTGACGAGCATGGTCCGCAGATCCGGGGTGAAGTGGAAATACAGGGTCGGCCCCGCGGGTGCGTTCAGTACCTCCCCGAGGCGGCGCGGGTGCGCGGGGTCGGCGATATCCCAGATGGATACGTCGTAACCGTCCGAGTCCGCGAGCGAGAACGACCCGCCGGAGTAGACGGCGAGGGTCTTGTTCCCGGGACCGAAGACGGCGGTTCCATTGCCCCACGCGGTCGGAATCGTGGCGTCTATCGGGACCGGCCGGGTGAGATCGGACAGATCCCAGAGCCGGATCTTCCCGTCCTCGCTGGTGGCCATCATCGTCCAGTCGGGGCTGGGCATGAACTGGTGCTGCGTCGACGGTCGTTCCCAGGTGCCCCGTGGCCGGATGCGCGCTGGATCGGACAGGTCGAGCAAGGTGGTCGGGGTGGATTCGCTCGTGCTGACCAGCAGGGTGCGACCGTCGGGCGACAAGGCGAAGCCGTGCAACCCGGGCTGCAGCCGGTACTCGCCGATTCGGTTCGGCGCCAAGGGGTTCCGCGCATCCCAGACGGCGATTCGCCCGTCGGTGGACGCGGTGACCATCCGCTCCCCGGTGCTGTCGAACAGCGGGCGGCTGGGCCAGCCCGCATGCCCGTCGAGCACGGTGGCGGGCAGCGACCAGACGAGCAGTTCGCCGCCGGTGCTGATGCCGGTCAGGGTGTTCCCGTCCGGACCGAAGGCGAGGCTGTTCGGTCCGGCGGTACACGGGCGTTCCGTCCCGCGCCACATGCAGGTGGATGCTCCGAGCGTCAGGTTCGCACCGATGCGGACGGGTGCGTCCGGTTCGGCGATGTTCCACAGCGTCGCGCTGTCACCGCTGCCGGTGGCCAGGACTCGCCCGCCGCGCCCGAAGGTCAGCCCGTCGAGCGCGGAGGCGCCGGTGTCCAGGACCGGTCCGGTCGCCCGCGCGCGGACGGGGTCGCTGATATCCCAGAGCTGTACTTTTCCGCTGTCTCTGCCCAGGGGTTGCATCGAGGAGTTGCCGCTGCCGATGGCCAGCAATCGACTGTCCTGATCGAAGGCGATCTCGTTGATGTCCTCGGTGGGGCCGCGCAGTTCACCGGGGATCCTCGCCGGAGCGGCCGGGTTGGCGGTGTTCCACAGCTGCACGGTCTCCATGGATTCGGTGGCGCCGGGCCCGATCAACGCCACGACTTCGCGGTTGGGGCTCAACTCCATCCGGGAGTAGTACCGGAACTCCGAGTTGTTCGAAAGCGGCCAGGACGCACCGGGAATCGGTGTCGTGGGTGTGCTGATATCCCACAGCCGCAGGCGGGATCCGGTCAGCGACAGCATCGTCCGGCCGTCTGCGAGGAAAACCGCCGGTCCCGCCGTCGTGTCCTCGGGTTCGCGCAGTGTCGCGAGTTCGCGGGGGCTTTCGGGGTTGCTCACATCCCAGAGTCTCGAGGTCCACACGTTGGTGCCCCAATCCACCTCCTCGGTGCACATTTTCGTGCCGTCCTGGCTGAAGGTGGCGCTGTAGACCCCGGGAATGGGGTTCGGCAGCTTCCGGGCGTGCAGCGGATCGCGGACGTCCCACAGTTGCAGGGTGTTGCCGCCGATGGACGCCAAGGTGCGGCCGCCCGGCAGGTAACCCACCCAATCGCCCATGTCATCGTGGCCGGGCAGGGATTTGGCCAGTGGAATATGTTGTGTCTGAAGCAGTTTGGATTCGACGTCCGGGTCGTCGGCCCGCAGCTGCCGCGCCACCAGATACAGCTGCGCGGACAGGGCCGGATTCGACGACCAGAGACGGTTGGCTTCGGCGACTACGGCGGCGAAAGTCTGGTTGTCGTGCTGCTGCCGGACGGCTCGGGTTTGGGTGTAGGTGGCGAAGCCGAGGATCAGCAGGATGACGCCCAGCAGTGCGAGTATCGCTTTGCCCCTGGATGATCGGCGGCGTGCGCGTGTCCGGGCCGTGGTGCTCGCGGTGAGGAACTCGCGGGCGAGCGGGCCGGGTGCGGGCGGATCGACGGAATCCAGGACCTGCTGCAATCGGACGCCGCTGTAGAGCAGCGAGGGTTCGCGGTCGTTCGAATCCCAGTCCGCCGCATCGGCTTCCAGGCGTTGCCGGACCAGGTATCCGACTCGATCGGCGTCGATCCAGCCGCGCAGTCGCGGCCAGGCGGTGAGGACGATCTCGTGGGTCAGGGCCACCGCGTCGGCGTCCAGCGCGATGAGCCGTGCGCTGGAGAGCAATTCCACTGCGGCCGTGGCATCGTCGGAGTCGTCGGCGCGCCGCAGCAGTTCGGCGCGGTGGCCGATGCGGCGGGTATCCCGCGCATCCTCGCTCACCGTGACCAGGGCCAGCAGGATCTCGCGCGCGGCGAGCTGCTGGCCGGGAGTCAGCTCGTTCCAGGAGTTCTCGGCGGTGTCGGCGACCGAGCCGGTGACGCCGCCTGCCTTTCGGTACCCGGCGACGGTGAGGCGGCGGCCTTCGCGGCGCTGCCAGGTGGCGGCCATGACGTGGGAGAGCAGGGGCAGTGCGCCGGGATCGTAACCGCGCTGCTCGGGATGCGCTCCGGCGCCGCACAATTCGGTGATGACCAGCTCTTCGAGGCCGGGCTCCAATTCCAGGCCGACGGCGCGGGCCGGGCCGGAGATGGCCTGGGCGAGTTCGTCCATCCGCATCGGCCCGAGCAGGTAGCTGCGGAGCTCGAGGGCGTCCTGCAGGACCGGATAGGTCAGGCAGTGGCCGTAGAAGTCGGCGCGTACGGCGATCACCACGGTGATCCTGCTGTCGGCACGGGTGGCGTGATCGTTGAGCAGGTGCAGGAATTCGGCGCGTTCACCGTCGTCGGCGCAGACGGTGAAGAGTTCCTCGAACTGATCGACGATGAGCAGGCGTCGCTCGGTGTCGTCCTGTGCCGGAACGGTTTCGGTCTGGGCCTCGGCTTCGGGCTCGGCCTCAGCGTCGGATTCGGATCCGGGCTCGGCGTCGGATTCGGGCTCGGCTTCGGGCTCGCCGAGGGCGACGCGCAGGGCGGTGACCGGATGCGCGCCCGGAGTGCAGGAGGTGATCGTCCACTCGGCGAGTGCCGAGGGCAGGCCCGCCGCGAGCAGTGAGGACTTCCCGGCCCCCGAAGCACCCACCACCGCGATGATTCCCACTGCGCCGCCGGCTGTTTCGCGCACCAGGGCGGCGAGTTCCGCCGTGCACCGGCTCCGGCCGAAGAACAGTTCGCGATTCTCCGGCCCGTACGAGGTGAGGCCCGGGTACGGGCAGGGCGCCTCGGTGTCGGCCTCGGGGTTCCAGGTGGTGGCCGCATGCCAGAGCTTCTTCCATTCCCGGATCTCGCCCAGTTCCCGAGGAAGCGATCGGCCCGATGCCCGGGCCAGGTCGGCGAGGGTGAGGACCACCGGCACCAGGGATTCGAAGCGGGCCGGGACATTTCGGCCGGTTCGCCAGTCGCTGATGCGCTGCGGGGACGCACCGCCGGGCCGGTTGCCCTGCGCGGCGCGCATACGCGCTTCGGCCCCGGTTGCGACGCGCCGCAGGGTCGGGTTTCCCGCCGCGGCATAGAGTTCGGCGAAGCGCTGGGCGAAAAGCTTGCGCGGAGACGCCGTTCGATCCTCGGACCCGGCGCTTCCGGCCGGTTCCGCGCTCGATGTATCCCCCTCGGTCATGGGGACAATGTAGCGACACGCTGGCGCGGAGCCGTCTGATATGTTCGCTTACCGCATCGGGCGGGCCTCCACGACGCTGTCGGCCGAGGCGGTGGGCACCACGCGTGTGAGCGCGAATCCGCTGCGGGCCAAGAGGTTTCCGTACTCGTCGCGGGTGCGTTCACGACCGGGGGCGTTGACCAGCATCTCCAGGTCGATGAATTTCGAAGCGTGCGGGCGCTTGTGTGCGGGCAGCACCATCTCGATGAGCAGCAGGGTGGCCTCGGGATCCATGGCGGCGCGCGCGGTGCGCAGGAGGTGTTCGGCCTCGGTGTCGGACCAGTCGTGGACGATGTGCTTGAGGATATAGGCGTCCCCGCCCTTGGGGACGGTGTCGAAGAACGACCCGGTTTCCACCGTGAGGCAGTCGGTGAGCTCGTGCCGATTGATCTGATCCTGAAGTCCCGCAACGACTTCGGGCAGGTCGAAGATGACGCCGCGGCGGGCCTCGGTATGGCGCAGGATCTCGATCAGCAGGCTGCCGTGCCCGGCCCCGACATCCACGATGGTGCCGAAGCGCCCGAAATCGTAGGCGGCCAGCAGCGGAGCGATGGCCAGATTGCTGACGCTGGTCATGGCGCGATCGAACAGTTCGCCGAGTTCCCGGTGCTCGGCGGTGTAGTCGAAGAAGCTCATCCCGTCCAGCACCGGCCCCACGGCGTGCCCGGTGCGCACGGCATCGTGCAGGTGACTCCAGTGTCCGCGGTGATATTCGGAACCGAAGAACAGGAACAGATCTCGCAGCGATACCGGCGCGTCGCCACGCAGCGCCCGCGAGACACGGGTGAGCGCGTACGCGCCGTCGGTGCGCTGGGCGAACACCTCGAAGCTGATCAGTACCCGCATGAGCCGGCGCAGCCCGTCCTCGTCCGCGCCGATCGTGCGCGCGAGGTCGCCGGGCTGTCGAGGTCCGGCGGCCAGGGCGTCGGCGATGCCGAGTGCGGCGGCGGCGTGCACCGCCTGGGCCAGGAACCCGCCCATCTGGATCTCTCGCAGCGCCACATGCCCGGGTACGAGCCGGCGCTGGAGCGCGGCCAGCCGGTGGCGGATGCGGTCGACCGCGTGAATCACCGGCAGCGGCGGGACTTTCGGAAGTGTGGACGCCATGACGCCTCCAGGGTTGTGCGGCGACTGCGGTGTCCCGAGATTACGTCGCCTGCCCTGATGACACGCCGTTAACCAGCGGTTTCCTATCCGCCGTAGAACCGGACCACATCCTCGCCCGGGTCGACCCCGGCCGCGCCGTACCCGGAGGCCCCGGGCTCGGTCGCCACGGTTTCGATCCAGCGGTCCGGTTCGGGCGGTAGCTCACGCCAGCGGGCTCGCGGGTCGAAGCGGGTACGGACGGATGTCGGCTCACTCATGATCGGTCTCCTTCCACGCCCCACAGCGTACGACCGGAACGCCGGTGACGCGGGCCGGTTGCCGGGTGCGCCGCGCGGAAGGTGACACCGGTGGCCGCGTCCCGGTGCGGGCGGCCGGAATCAGTTGGGGGAGAAGGCCGCGGAATTCTCACGAACCCACTGGTGGAAGCTGCGGGCGCGGGTGCCAGCAGGGTGGCGGTGGTGTCGGCGATGACGGCGGGACGTTCGGAGGCGGTGGCCCAGAAGTCGGGCAGGGATCGAATCAGCGGAGCCGGCATGTACTCGGCCATCTGCGCGCGGGCCTCGTCGGGCGTGATGCGGCGGGTCTGAAGGACCGTGGCCCGGCGAAGCGACCGCCAACTCTGTGACCGTGGTCAGGAGGGTGTGGCCAGCGCGAACGGCAGCACCGCCAGTGCACCCGCCGCCCGTAGTGTCCGTGCCGCCATGGTCAGGGTCCAGCCGCTGTCGGTGAGCGAGTCGACCAGCAGGATCGGTCCGTCGAGATCGGTGAGATGCGGTGTCTCCCAGGCATTGTGCAGCGCCGCCACCCGGTGCGCGGAGTTGGCCGCCGAGACGGGCGGCAACTCGGGCCGCAGTCGCAGCACGCCGAGATCCCGCAGCCGTCCGACCTGTGCCAGCCGCGCGGCCAGTGAGGCGGCGAGGATCGGATGCGTCGCGGCGTCCATGGCCATGACGGCGGTGGGTCGCTGCGTCCAATCCCATTCCCGCAGTACGACTGTGCAGGCGCGGAACACTTCCTCCGGCACCGGCCCATCGGGTGCGTCCAGCAGGGCCCGCAGCCGCTGCCCCCACCCGAGATCGCTGAGCCGCCCGAGCACCCGCCCGGTCTCCGGACCGTCGGATATCTTGCCGGACAGCGAGATTCCCAGCTTCGCCATGCCGGTCGGCCACTGTTTGCGCGGTGCGAGATCGATGCCCGGCCGATCCAGCCGGGTGCGGATGGCACTGAGTGCTTCGGCGTCGACCGCGGTGTCCAACCGGGTGCCCGTGCAGTTGTCGCATCGCCCGCAGCCGGGGGAGTCGGCCGTCAGCCCCGGATCGTCCAGCTGCCGCCGCAGGAAGTTCATCCGGCACTCGCCGGTGGCCTGATAGTCGATCATGGCGTGCTGCTCGGCATTTCGCGCCGCGTTCAGCCGCTCGTACCGCTCGGTGTCGTACACCCACGGTTCCCCGGTGGCGATCCACCCGCCGCGCACACGCTTGACCGCCCCGTCCACGTCGAGGACCTTGAGCACCATCTCGAGCCGGGAGCGATTGAGTTCCACCAGCGGTTCCAGCGCGGCCGTCGACATGGCGCGATCGAAATCCAGGTTCTCCAGCACCAACCGCACCACATGCTCACGCGGGAACGCGACCGAGGCGAAATAACTCCAGATCTGCCGATCCTCCGGCCCCGGCAGCAACACCACCTCGGCGCGCTCGGTGCCACGCCCCGCACGCCCCACCTGCTGGTAATAGGAGATGGGCGACGACGGCGCTCCCACATGCACCACGAATCCGAGGTCGGGTTTGTCGAACCCCATCCCCAGTGCGGATGTCGCGATCAACGCCTTCACATCGTTGTTCAGCAGCGCGGCCTCGAGCGCTTCCCGCTCGGCCGGATCGGTCTGCCCCGTATACGCGGCGACCTTGTGCCCGTGCGAGTTCAGCACGTCGGCCAGATCCTGCGCGGCCGCGACGGTGAGCGCGTACACGATTCCGGACCCCGGCAGCTCCCGCAGATGATTGCTCAGCCACGCCGTCCGCTCGACAGCGTCCGGTATCCGCACGACCGCCAGATGCAGCGACTCCCGATCCAGACTTCCGCGCAGCACGAGCGTGTCCGTCCCGATCTGCGTCGCGACATCGCTCACCACACGATCATTGGCCGTCGCCGTCGTGGCCAGCACCGGAACATCGGACCCCAGATCCGCGATGAGCGTCCGAATCCGCCGGTAATCGGGCCGGAAGTCATGCCCCCAATCGGAGACGCAGTGCGCCTCGTCGATCACCACCAGCCCCGCATCCGCAGCCAGCTTCGGCAGCACCGCATCCCGGAAATCCGGATTGTTCAACCGCTCCGGACTGACCAGCAGTACATCCACATCCCCCGCCGCGACCTGCGCGTGAATCTCGTCCCACTCGGTCACATTCCCCGAATTGATGGTCGCCGCAACAACTCCCGCCCGCTCCGCCGAGGCCACCTGATTCCGCATCAACGCCAGCAACGGCGAAACGATCACCGTCGCACCCCGCCCCTGCGCCCGCAGCAGCTTCGCCGAGATGAAGTACACCGCCGACTTGCCCCACCCCGTGCGCTGCACCACCAGCGCCCGCCGCCCCTGCACGACCAGCGCCTCGATGGCAACCCACTGATCCTCCCGCAGCCGGGCCTCCGGCCCGGCCAGCTCCCGCAGTAGCCGTTCGGCATCCTCCCGCAGGTCACCGGGGCCAGAGGTCATGGTGTCGGAATCGGTCGAGGTCACGCGCTCCATCGTGCCTCACGCCACCGACACCCGACCCCGCGGCGGCACCTTCGCACCCCCCAACGCAAAAGCCGGCGGCAGCCTTCGCCACCGCCGACCCCTGCGCCTCACCCCTTGACGCACAGCACCTGCCGCAGCGTAGCCACGACATCCACCAGATCCCCCTGCGCCTCGATCACCGCGTCGATGTCCTTGTACGCCGCCGGAATCTCATCCAGCACGCCGATGTCCTTCCGCGACTCGACCCCTTCGGTCTGCGCCACGAGATCGGCCACCGTGAACTGCCGCTTGGCCGCGTTCCGGCTCATCCGCCGCCCCGCCCCATGCGAAGCCGACTGATACGACGCCGGATTCCCCTTCCCGCGAACCACATACGACCGTGTCCCCATGGACCCCGGAATCAACGCCAGATCCCCTTCACCTGCCCGCACCGCGCCCTTGCGCGTCACCAGCATGGGAATCCCATCGATGACCTCTTCGGCGACATAGTTGTGGTGGCAGCTGATGGGTTCATCGAACCCGACCTCCACCCCCGCGAACTCCTCCCGCACGGCCTTGCACACGAGCGCCAGCATCACAGCCCGATTCCGAGCCGCATACTCCTGCGCCCACATCAAATCCCGCCGATAAGCGTCCATCTCCGAAGTCTTGGCCAGGAACACAGCCAGATCCCGATCCACCAGATTCTGGTTGTGCGGCAGCGCCCGCGCGATAGCCATATGCCGCTCCGCGAGCTCCTTCCCGATATTCCGGCTCCCGGAGTGCAGCAGGATCCACACACGCTGTTCGGTATCAATGCACAATTCTTGGAAATGATTTCCGCTTCCAAGAGTGCCGATCTGCCTGTGCGCCTTGGATTCCAGCGGCTGAACGCCGGGATGCAGCGAACCGAACGACTTCCAGAACCGATCCCATCCGGCTCGCCGTGTCGTCCCCGCTGCTCGCTGACCGTACATCTCGGCCTCCAGCCGAAGGGTGTCCACCGGTTCCTTGTGTACCGAGAACCCCACGGGCACGGCCGCTTCAATTCGAGATCGCAGCGAGCGGAGATCGTCGGGCAACTGCGAAGCGGTCATTGAAGTACGGACCGCCTCCATACCGCATCCGATATCGACACCCACCGCGGCAGGCGCGACCGCATCCTTCATGGCGATGACAGACCCGACCGTGGCACCCTTTCCGAGGTGCACGTCGGGCATGACTCGGACACCATGCACCCATTCCAGCCGTGAGATATTCCGAAGTTGCTGCAGCGCAACCGCTTCGATCTCGTGCTCGTGGGCCCACATGAGTGTCTGCGCCTTCGCTCCGCGCAGCTCGACGGGAAACATCGTCCGGTCCTTCCTCTTTCTCTCTGATCACCTCAACCGTAGGGATCACGGCCCATTGAGCGCACCCGAATTTCGGAGCCGCCACCGTCTCAGATTCACGCTCTGCTCGGTTCGCCCCAGCAACTGTGCCGATTCCTTGATCGATCGACCTGCCAGCATGGCGTCCTCTTCGGGTGTCCATGCTGTTTGCTGCCGCCCGAAGCCGGAGTGTGGCGGTTGCCATTCGAGAACTGCGCGTGCGGCGATCCGCTTCCGTCGCATGGCCAGACAGCCTGATGGATAGCACCATCGGGCGAGTGCAACGGCTGACGTGTTGGTCACCATGATGTTGAACGCGCTGTCACGCTTGTTTCGTCGTGCGGTGCGTGTGACGCCGCAGACCGCACGCACTTCGGCGCAGAAGTGCTGCGCGATATAGGGGCTCGCGGTGACGAGGCTGATGAACGGATACCCCTGGGCGGTGAATCCGATTGATCCGTCTCCATCGATTATTCCGCGAAGGTAGTCGGGTCTGGAGTAGATGGCAGCAGGAGGACGGATCTCAGCGGACTTCTTTCCAGTCGGTACTCCGCACTGCTCAAAGAATGCACGTACATCCTGGTCATAGACGTTAAGCCGTTGCGAGACATACGCAGTCTTGAAGTTGGTGTCGCGAACTCGGCTTCCGATGGATGAACAGCATGGTAGATGACGCTGAAGTCGTGGCAGCAGGTCGGCATCGCGAATCGAGATCTCGAGCGTCAACCGACCCTTACCGGCAGTGCTGCCGGAGTGCGTTCCATCGGTCTGGAACAGCCCGACCATGTACGAGACCTCGGGAGATGTGAGTTCGAACATGGCCGGAACCGTATCGTCTCGAACTCGTGTTCGAGGCGATACGGCCAACGCTGTCCGATTGAACCCTTTTGTCCCCGTTAGGGTTCGACGAAGTCGGCGTCGAGGGAGCAGAGTTTCCATTCGCCGTTGCGGCGGACCATGGTGCCGGTGTAGTCGATGTCTTTGAAGTAGTGGCGGTATTTCTCGGGGACGTTGGTGAAGGCTTCGTGGAAGATGAAGGTGGCGGAGTTGGGGTCGGATTGGGTTACGCCGGTGACGGTGTTGGTGAAGCCGGCGTTCTTTACTTCGGTGGCGAGGGTTTTGTCGTATTGGGGGGTGTAGTGGGTGACTATTTCGTCTATGGCGTCGGCGGTTTCGGGGCAGACGAGGGTGCGGAAGCCTTCCCAGTCGCGGGCGTTGGAGGTGGCGGCTATGGCGCGGGTGGCGCTGAGCAGGGCGGGGTCGAGGGTGGTGGGGTCGGTGGGGGTGAGGGCTTTGTCGGGGGCGTTGAAGACCAGGGGGGCGGCGAAGGGTTTGTAGCCGGTGGCGGAGAGGTTGGTCTCCATGGATTTCCGCCAGGTGCCGTCGGCGATCATCATGCGGATTGCGGAGGTGATGCGGGCCTGTAAGTCGGTGTCGCCCTTGCGGATTCCCACGCCGTAGCGTTCGCGGGTGAAGCGGTGGCCGACCACCTTGAGGGTGCCGACGTGTTCGGCGGCGAAGCCGGCGAGGATGACGTCGTCGGTGGTGACGGCGTCGACGGTGCCGGTGATGAGGTCGGCGACGCATTGGGCGTAGGTGTCGCGGGTGGTGAGCTGGACGCTCTTGGCGAAGCTGCGGCGGATCTTCTCGGCGGAGGTGGATCCCTCTGCGGTGCAGACGGTTCGGCCGTTGAGGTCTTCTGGGCGGGTGATGGAGCGTTCGCTCTGGCGCACCAGGAGGTCTTGTCCGGCAAGCAGATACGGTCCGGCGAAGGAGACCAGCTGCTGGCGTCCGGCGGTGATGGAGTAGGAGGCCACCACGAAATCGACCGCGCCGGAGCTCAACAGGTTCTCGCGCTGGTCGGAGCGGGCTTCGCGCCAGGTGATGTGTTCGGGTCGCACGCCGAGTTTGCCCGCGATGTAGACGGCGGTGTCGACGTCGAAGCCCTCGGGTTTGCCGTCCGCGGCGCGGGTGGACAGTCCGGGCTGGTCGAATTTGATGCCGACGGTGAGGGTGCGCGGCGGCGGTTCGGGAGCGGCGGTGTCGGGCCTGGGCTCCTGTCCGCAGGAGGCGAGTACCAGACCGGCCGTGACCGCGGCCGTGCGGAAGACACGTTTCATCGATCCGATCTCCTCACTGTGAACAGATTGGGTGACAAGGGAATTCAGGGTTCGACGAAGTCGGCGGCGAGGGCGCACAGTTTCCACTCGCCGTCGCGCCGGTTCATGGTGCCGGTGTAGTCGATGTCCTTGAAGTACTGCTTGTACTTGTCGGGCACCTTCGAAAAGGTTTCGCGGGCAAGGAAAGTAGCGGTATCGGGCCCGACCTGGCTGATGCCGTTGATGGTGAAGGTGAAGGTGGTGTCCTTGGCCTCGGCGCCGAGGTTCTCGTCGTACTGCGGGGTGTACTGCATGAGGAACCGGTCGATGGCGTCGGTGGTCTCCGCGCAGGTGAGCCGGCTGAAGGCTTCCCAGTCCTGCTTGTTGGCCAGGTCGGCGACCTGGTCGACGGCCCGCACGAGTTCGGGGTCGAGTTCGGTGATGTTTCCGGCGGCGACCTGCTTGTCCGGTGCGTTGAAGACGGCCGGCGCGGGCATGGGCCGATATCCGGACGGTGTCAGGTTGACGGTCATGGAGCGCTGCCAGGACCCGTCGGCGATCATCTCCTGCAGGGCCGAGGTGATCTGGCCCTGGAGTTCGGTGTTCCCCTTCTTGACCCCGACCCCGTACCGCTCCCGGGTGAACGGCCGCCCGACCACCCGCAGCCGGTCCGGATGCTGGGCGGCGTATCCGGCGAGGATGACGTCGTCGGTGCTGACGGCGTCCACCCGTCCGGCGAGCAGATCGTCCACGCAGGCCGAATAGTTCTCGCGCGTGGTGAGATTCGCGCCGGGGGAGAAGTCCTTGCGGATGGTGTCGGCGGAGGTGGATCCTTCCGCGCTGCAGACGGTGCGCCCGTCGAGGTCTTCGGCCCGGGTGATCCCGTTCTCGTCGGTGCGCACCAGGAGGTCCTGTCCGGCAACGAGATACGGCCCGGCGAAGGACACCTGCCGCATCCGGTCGGCGGTGATGGAGTACGAGGCCACGATGAAGTCGACCGCTCCCGCGGTGAGCATCTTCTCGCGCTGGTCGGTGGGCGTCTGCTTCCAGGTGATCTTCTCGGGTTTCACGTGCAGTTTGTCGGCGATGTAGCGCGCGGTGTCGGCGTCGAAGCCCTTGGGCAGTCCGCTGTCCTGCATGACGGACAGCCCGGGTTGATCGAATTTGATGCCGATGGTGAGCGAGCGGTCCCCGGTCGCCACATTGGGCACCCGCTCGTCGTCGCTGCCGCAGGCGGCCGTCATGGCCAGACCGGCCGCCAGGGTGGCGGCGAGGATCGCGCGCGTCATCGAACTGATCTCCTGTCTGCTACGCGGATTAGAGAAGGAGGGCACAGCTCCGAAGTGCCGCCCGGAAGAGGCGGCTACCCTTCAGCACATCGTGCATCCAAGCATCAAGACGGGCAAAATGTGCGGACATCGCATTATTTCGCGTGCGATTCGTGCATATAGCGCCTTCGGGACCGTATGGGCGTTTCGGATCCGGAAATCCGCAACAATTCAGCGATCGTCATCGTGAGCAGCTGTTTTCGTTCGGAACAATCGCGTATTCATTTGCGGCACCATCCTTTTCCGCTACGCTCCAGTCCGGCGGGAGCGTTTCACCGCCGGGAAAAGGGGGCGGGGGTCCGTGTTCGAGTCGTTGCGACGGCCTACCGGAGGGACGCGCACGCTGCGCGGGAAGACTTATTCACGACTGGGCGTCCGCGCCCGGCTGCTGGCCATCGTGCTCGTTTCCAGCATCACCCTGCTGGTGATCGGCGTCGGCGCCGCCGGATATCTGGTGCGAACCGGTCAGGAAGCCGCGGATTGGGCGGAATTGGCCGCCCGGACCACCGAACCTGGCCGTGAGATGGTCGAGGCGTATCAGGACGAGCGCCTGGCCTCACTGCGCTATCTCGCCGGTGAGCCGGCGACGGCCGTCGACCTGGCGGGCACCCGCGCCCGCACCGATGCCGCGGCCGCCGCGGCCAGAACCCTGCTCGAGGCCAATGCCGCCGGTCTGACGAGCAACAACGCCGAGCAGATGATGAGCTACGGCGAACTGTACGAGAAGTTCCCGCTCTTCCGCTCCGGCATCGACGCCCGGCAGATTCCGGTGGAGCAGGTGTTCGCGCTGTACGGCGGCATCATCGGCACCGGCCCGGCCGCGACCATGTATTCCGCCGGCGTCGCCCCCGACGCGGCCATCGGCGCCCAGCTCACCTATTCGGTCCCCGCCATGCGCGCCGCCGAGGGCCTGTCGCTGACCATCGCCCTGGGTTCCTTCGCCCTGGCCACCGGCGGCCCGGACGCCCGCACCCTGGTCGAAATCGGCCGTGCTATAGGCGATTACCGCGGCGAGGTCGCCTTCGCCATGACCCTGCTGCAGGGTGAGCGCCTGACCGCCCTGCAGACGCTCACCGCGAGCCGGGACTGGCAGACGCTGACCTCGGCCGAGGAGGCCCTGGTGCGCGGCGAGACCGTGCTGCCGGTCACCGTGGCCGAGTGGCGTGACGCCGGTGTCCGCACCCGCGACACCCTCATGCGGGTGTGGCAGCAGCAGACCAATGCCGCGCATGCCATTGCGCGCGAACGAGGTTCGGATACCGCGCTGGGTTCGCTCTACGGTGGCGCGGCGGTGCTCGCCATCGCGGTGCTGGCCTTCCTGATCGCGCTGGTGCTGGCCAATCGTTTCGTGGCGCGCACCCGTCTGCTGCACCGGCACACCCTGGAGCTGGCCGACAACCGGCTGCCGGAGCTGATGCGCCGCCTGCGGGCGGGTGAACCGGTGGATCCCGCCGAGGAGGTGGCCGGTCCGGCCTTCGGCAGGGACGAGATCGGCCATGTGGCAGCCGCTTTCGACCGCGCGCATCTGGCGGCGGTCTCCGCGGCGGTGGCCGAGTCCAAGACCCGGGCGGGTGTGAACGCGGTGTTCCTCAATATCGCGCATCGCAGCCAGGTGGTGGTGCACCGGCAGCTGGCTCTGCTGGACGAGGCCGAGCGCGGTGAGGAGAACCCGCATCAGCTGGACCTGCTGTTCCAGCTCGACCATCTGGCCACCCGGGCGCGCCGCAATGCCGAGAACCTGATCATTCTGGGTGGTGAGCAGCCCGGCCGCCGGTGGCGCAAACCGGTGCCGCTGGTGGATCTGGTGCGCGGCGCGGTCGCGGAAAGCCTGGACTACAGCAGGATTCGCACCGGCCGCCTGCCCGAGGTGAGTATCGAGGGCAAGGCGGTGGCCGACCTCATCCACGCCATGGCCGAGCTGATGGACAATGCCACGGCCTTCTCCCCGCCGAATTCGGTGGTGGAGGTGTTCGGCGCGGCCGTCGGCCGGGGCGTGGCCGTGGAGATCGAGGATCAGGGCCTCGGCATGTCGGCGGAGGAGATCGCCGAGCGCAACGAGATGCTGTCCCACCCACCGGATTTCAGTGTGGCGGCTTTGACCGCCGATATCCGTCTCGGCCTGTTCGTGGTGGCCAAACTGGCTGCCCGCCACGGTATCTCGGTCCGGCTGACCGAATCCGTGTACGGTGGCATCCGCGCGGTCATGATCATTCCTTCCGCGCTGGTGGCCGAGCCGGAGGCGGACCACCCCGACCGTGACGCCGAGCTCCGCCGCGAACCGGCTCTCCTGCGCCGCGAATCCCTGCGCGGTCGCCTGGCGGCGCAGCGCGACAACCCGATCGCGGCGCCGCAGGTGCCGCTCGCCCTCGGCTCCACAGCGGCTGCCGCCGCATCGGATCCGACCGGCCCGCAGCCGATTTCCCCGGATCCGGAGCCGGTGCCGGAGACCTGGCATCGCACCGCCGCCGCCCTGCGCGCGCCGTTCCCGCCGCCCGCCGGGGGCGATCGCGCCTTGCCGCCGCCCGGAGAACGGCCCGCGCTGCCCCGCCGATCCCGCAATTCCGCTGTGGTGCAGCCGATTCCGGAGATCGAGCCGGAGCCGTCCGCGAAGCAGCGCAGTGCCGCGCAAGCCCGTGACCGCGTCTCCGCGGTCGTGTACGGCAGTCGCAGGGGACGTCATCGTCCGTCCTGAGTTGCCGCTCAGCCGAATTCGATTCACGAAGGGTGACAGATGACTGCAGCGAACAGTCTCGATTGGCTATTGGACGAGATGCTGGGCCGCCTGCCCGATGTCCGCTCGGCGGTGGTTCTGTCCGCCGACGGTCTGCTGCTGGGTCGTTCGGCGGGTCTGACCCGCGCCGATGCCGAGCGGTTCTGTGCGATGGCCTCGACCATGCACAGTCTGGCGCGGACGGCGGGCCGGCATTTCGAGGTGGGCGGCGTCTGCCAGACCATGATCGAGCTCGATCAGGCGGTTCTGTTCATCACGGCGGCCGGTCCGAATGCCTGTGTGGCGCTGCTCGCGGGGGAGGCGGCCGATCTGGGCATGGTGGCCTACGAGGTGAACCAGACCGTGCAGAAGGTCGGCACGCATCTGTCGGTCTCACTGCGTTCTCCGGTCTGACCTGCTGATCCGGTCACATCCCACGGTGTCGAGCGGTCGGATGTGACCGGAAATACGCACCCCTTTGCGGGCTAATCGTTAGTGCGTTAACTATTATCGGGCTAACGATGATCGAGGAGGGTGGCCCGTGGAACCGGATATCGACGACCCGCTGCGGCTGGACCGGCAGGTCTGCTTCGCGCTGGCGGTGGCCAATCGCGCGGTGCTGGCCGTCTACCGCCCGCTGCTGGAACCGATGGGCCTGACCCATCCGCAGTACCTGGTCATGCTGGCCCTGTGGGGTGAGGCCCCGATGTCGGTGCGGGCCATCGGCGAGGCCATCCAGCTCGATTCGCCCACCCTGTCCCCGCTGCTGAAGCGGCTCGAGGCCGCCGGTCTCATCACCCGCCACCGGGACAGCCACGACGAACGCAATCTGGTGGTCGATCTGACCGAGGCGGGCCGCGCCCTGCGCACGGAGGCCGAGCAGATCCCGCCCGCCGTGGTACAGCGCCTGGGCGTGAGCCTGGCCGATCTGGAGGAATTGCGCGAGGTGCTCACCCGCGTGAACGACGCGGCCCGCCGCTCGGTGCTGCCGCAGACGGGAGCCGGACAATGAAGCGCCCCAACCCGCTTCAGTGGCTCGGCTACGCCTGCGGCGGCCGCCTGCCGGACTCCATGCGCGAGTGGGTCCGCAACGACCTCACCGGAAACTGGGCTGTGCCAAGGCATATCGTGCGCGGGCTGGTCCCGCTGACCCCGATCTTCGCGCTGTTCCTGCTGTTCCCCGGGGAACTGTGGCTGCGCGGTTCGATGATCCTGCTGGCAGTGCTGCTGGCCGTGTTCTACATCGTCGCCTACATGCCGATGAACCGTGGCTACCGCCTGGCCAAGCACGGCTTCCCGCAGGATCTGGAGAATCCGGCGCGGGCCTCGCGCCGCGCCGCCGAACGCGCCGCCTACGAGGCCCGCTACCAGCGTTAGCCCGCGTTCTTGGTGCAGGTGGAGGCGACGACGCTCGCCGCCCGCGCGGTGGCGCTGCCGAGATCGGGGAAGGGCGGGTTGGATTCCCCGAGGCTCGCCACCGCGATCTGCTCGGCCTCCTCGCGGGTGCCGCCGGTGGCCCACCCCCACTTCCCGTCCGCGCCTTGGACTATCGCGGCGCAGCCGTTGCTGAAGCGCAGCACGATTTCGCAGTCGTAGAAGTCGCAGTCGCGAATGGCGGCGGCATCGGCCGATACCTTGCTCTGCTGATCGGTGACGGTGATCGCCCGGTTCTGCAGGCGCGAGAGTGCGATGGCCCCGTAATACTGCGGTGCGGCCTCCGCGATTCCGGTTGCGCCCAGGGTGCAGGCAATGGATACGGCGGCGATACCGCCAAAGCGTGTGACCGACAAGAGAATCCCCATTGTTTCAAACAGATGAACCAGGGTGATGCTAGACGGTCCGGCGGCCCGGCGGCAGTAGTCGGCTCAGATCAATCCGGTGAATTCCAGTCCGTCGAAGACGGTTTCGGCGGTGTCGTAGAGCGAATGCATCCCGGCGACGGCCGGCATATCGGTGACCGGATTCTGCATGGCGATACCGGAGGTGAGCGAGGTGCTGCGCACGCCCTGGAACATGACGTAGCTGGTGCTGCCGTCACCCAGGACCCGGTCGCCGACCCTGCCGACGAAATACAGGTGGAAGAAGTCGCCGAGCTTCGCCCCGTACACCGCGGCGAGCTCGTCGGTGATCGCGGTGGTGGTGCCGATCAGCGAATCACCGATGGCGAAGAAGTCGCGGGTGTTGCGCAGCTGGGTGCCGGTGTCGGCGACGGCCTGCGGGAAGTCGATGAGCAGGTGCGCGTCCAGGCCCGCCGCGGCCACCCGGCCCGCGCTGCGGCTCGGATCGGCCGCGAAGCTGTAGTACCGCTGCCAGCTCGGCGTCACCGCGCCGCCGGTCAGGTGCCCGTGCAGGTTCTCCAGGTAGGAGTGGAAGAACGCGAAGCTGACCCGGCGCGCCCACGCCGGATCGTCGAAGTCGCCCGCGTCCAGCAGCGGGTTCGCGTCGCGCAGGATATTGCGATAGAAGACGGCGAAGATGCCGCGCCGGTCGTGGCGGTCCACCAGGATCCGCGCGATCCGCTCGATGCGGTCCTGTCCGTCGTGCAGATCATGCAGTGTCGCCGGATTCGAGAGCTGAATCAGCTCGGCCTTCTCCGATTCGGTGAGCGGTGAATTCACTGCATTCACAGTGGAATTCGGTTCGGCGTGCGCCGCGGTATTCACCAAGCTCACCGGCGCCGCCGCGATGATCGACAGCGACACAATCGAGACGAAACGCGAGAACTTGCGCAAAACACTCTCCAAGCACACTTGATAACGGACAGCTATGAGTACCAAAAGGACTTCGGCTGTCACAAAAAAGCGTTAGCAGTTGGTGAGGGTTGCCACAAATTCAGAATAATGTGACTTTCTGCAGGTCAGCCCATTTCGGAATGGGATCTGGCCAATGACCGGCGCAATGCGCCGAATGCCGCGTTATTCGCGCGCTGAGTTTCGCGCAGATGCCAGGCCATCGACATGAAGCCGTGAATGGTGCCGTTCCACCGGTGGATCTCGGCCTCCACGCCCGCGTCGCGCAGCAGCCGGCCGTAGGTCTCGCCCTCGTCGCGCAGGGGATCGAATTCCGCGGTGGCGATGTAGGCGGGCGGCAGTCCGGTCAGGTCGGCGATCATCGGGTTGGCGAGCGGATCGGCGGCGTCGGTCTCGGCGGTGAGGTATTGCCGCCAGTACCAACGCAATTGGGCGGCGGTGGTGAAGTAGCCGTCGGCGTTCTCGGTGTAGGAGCCGCTGTCGCAGGCCGGGTCCAGCATCGGGTACAGCAGCATCTGGAAGGCGATATCGGGTCCGCCGTTGTCGCGGGCCTGGATGGCGGCCACGGTGGCCAGGTTGCCGCCCGCGCTGTCTCCGGCCACGGCGAGGCGTTCCGGATCGCCGCCCAGGGATTCGGCATGGTCGGCGACCCAGCGCAGTACCGCGTACGCGTCGGCGGCCGCGGCGGGGAAGCGGGCGTCGGGAGCGCGGCGGTAGTCCACGGAGACGACGATGACGCCCGCCGCATTGGCCATGGTGCGGCAGAACCGGTCGTGGCTGTCGAGATTGCACAGCACGAAGCCGCCGCCGTGATAGAAGACCACGACGCCGGGTGTCTTCTCGGCGTCCAGCGGCCGGTACAGCCGCACCGGCACCTCGGGTGCGTCGACCGGGCCGGGAACCAGCCATTCCTCCACGCCCGCAACGGGAATCGGTTCGACGGCGGCGACGGGCCGGGCTGCCAGGAAGGCCCGCGCCTCGGTGGCGTCGACCACCTTGGTGCCGAGTTCGGGGAAGGCGGCGGTGGCGGCGTCGGTGAAGGCCCGCCATTCGGGGGAGAGGGGCATTGCGAATTCCTTCCGGCCCTCGTCGGCCCGCCGGATTCGCGGCGGGCCGTGAATCCTGCTGTGCTACTGCATGTTCCGGGGGATGAATTTGCCCGCGGCGAGGCCGCCGTCGACGGTGACCTCCGCGCCGGTGATGTAGGCGGCGGCGTCGGAGGCGAGGAAGGCGACGAGTTCGGCGACCTCCTCGGGCAGGCCGGTGCGCTCCAGCGGCAGGGTGGGGAAGCTGCCGGGACCGGTGGTCAGGTAGGGCACCATCGGGGTGGCGATGGGGCCGGGATGCACCGAATTGACCCGGATCTGCTGCGGGCCCAGCTCCAGCGAAGCGATCTTGGTGAGGCCGCGCAGACCCCACTTGGAGGAGCCGTAGGCGGAGTGGTTCATCAGCCCCTCGAGCCCGGCCTGCGAGGAGATATTGACGATGGACCCGCCGCCGGCCTCGGTCATGGCGGGGATGACGGCCTTGATGCCGTGGAACGCGCCGACCAGATTCACCTTCAGAATCCGTTCCAGCTCTTCGGCACTCGTCTCCACCAGCGGCTTCATGGTGTAGATGGCGGCATTGTTGACCAGCACGTCGAGCTTGCCGAAGGACGAGACCGCTTCGGCCACAGCGGCATTCCAGCTGTCCGCGTCGGTGACGTCGTGGCGCACGAATCGTGCTGCCGCGCCGATGGATTCGGCCAGTTCCTTGCCCTCGGTCTCCAGCACGTCGGTGATGACCACCTGCGCGCCGCGCTCGGCGAACAGCCGCGCCTCGGCCGCGCCCTGCCCGCGGGCCGCGCCGGTGATCAGGGCGACTTTGCCTGTCAGATCAGTCATTCGGAGTTCCTTCTACTTCGCGCGGAAATGTGGGATGACCTTTTCGCCCCACTGACGGATGGTTTCGAGGCACGCCTCCTGCGGCACGGTGCCCATCTGGATCAGGCACAGGATCTCGTCCGCGCCCGCCTCCTGGAGCCGTTCCACGTACGCGATGGCGTCGTCGGCGTTGCCGTAGGCGTGTTCGGTGTTGAAAATCGCTGTGGCCCCGGTCTTCACGGGGATCCTGGCCTCGTGCAGATAGGCCACGTGCTCCTCGGCGGCGGCCCGCATCTCGGCGACGGCGTCGGCGGTCGGGTCCACGGCTTCGTCGGGCACCGGTCCCGCGCCGTAGTAGTACTTGATGGATTGCGCGAAGAAGCGCTGCCCGCGCGCCCCGATCTGCCGGGCCTGCTCGCGATCGTCGAGCACGATGGTCGGGCACAGCGCCGCGAAATGATCGTTGACCACGGTGGATACCAACCGCTCCCCGGTGCGCTCGGCAATCGCGGTGTCGTAGATCCGCCGCAGTTCGGCGATCTCCTCGACCCCCGCGAAACCCAGTACCAGCGCGCCGATTCCGTAGTCGGCGGCCAGTTTCAGCGTGTCCTTCTTGGTGCACGCCATGAACAGCGGCGGATGCGGTCGCTGCACCGGCCGGGGCAGCAGGTGGTGCGGCGAGATATCCAGAAGCTCACCGTGGTACTCGAATTCGCCGTCCGGATCCTGCCAGGCGGCGGCGATCATGCGCAGTGATTCCTCGACCTCCTGATAGGTGCGGTCGGGATCCACCCCGCACATGGAGGTCTCCACGGCGGTCGCTCCGCGCCCCGCGCCCAGGTTCAGTCGTCCGCCGGAGAGCACGTCCAGCATGGCCGCGCGTTCGGCCGCCCGCACCGGGTGGTTGAAGTTGAACGGCATGCACACCACGCCGTGCCCGATCCGGATCCGTTCGGTCCTGGCCGCCACCCAGGTCAGGAAGATCTCCGGCGCGCTCATGTGCGCGTACCACTTGAGCCCGTGATGCTCGACCGCCCACACCGTGTCGAACCCGACCTGATCGGCGAGCACCGCCTGTTCGACGCAGTCGCGCAGCACCTGCGCCTCGTGCTCGGCGGTGGGATCGGTCATCTGCGCTTCGAAGATCATCGAGAACTTCATCAGGGCTCCTGCCGCTATGCCTAGTTGGAATAGTTCAGGACCCATAACCTGAGGTCATTCGGATGTCTCAGTGGCCGGGACCACACCGTGCCCCCCTGAATCGATCGCCTTAGCGTCGGTGGAACACCCCACTTCTCTCTCCTGCGCCGCGCGACGGGCGCGGCGCAGGGTCTGTTCCAGAAGTGGGGACGACGCTTCGGAAGGACTCACAGAGTGGGACAGCTGGACGGGAAGGTCGCGCTGGTTACGGGTGGCGCTCGCGGCATGGGTGCGGAGCATGTGCGCCGCTTCGTGGCCGAGGGCGCGCGGGTGGTGTTCGGTGATGTGCTCGACGACGAGGGCAAGGCGCTCGCCGCCGAGCTCGGCGACACCGCGCGCTACGTGCACCACGATGTGACCAGCGAATCCGACTGGACCGCAGCGGTTTCCGCGACCACCGAGGCGTTCGGCCGGCTCGATGTGCTGGTCAACAATGCAGGTATCCTGCGCTTCAAGCGCATTCTGGACATGAGCCTGGACGAGTGGAATCTCATCCAGAACATCAACGTCACCGGTGCTTTCCTCGGTATCCGGGCCGCCGCGCCCGCCATGACCGAGTCCGGTGGGGGTTCCATCGTCAACGTTTCCTCGGTCGAGGGCTTCGTCGGCGCTGCCGGGCTATCCGCGTACAGCGCGAGCAAATTCGCGCTGCGCGGGCTCACCAAGTCGGCCGCGCGGGAGCTCGGGCACTCGGGTATCCGGGTGAATTCCGTGCATCCCGGCGGTATCGCCACCCCGATGACCGCCGCCGTGGCGGGCGCCTCCGGGGTGGACGGCAACAGCTTCTTCTCCGAACTGCCCATCCCGCGCTGGGGTCAGCCGGTGGAGGTGTCCGAGGTGGCGTTGTTCCTGGCCTCCGATGCCTCCAGCTACTGCACCGGCGGCGAATTCGTCGTCGACGGCGGCATGCTCACCAGCTGCGGATACTGAGGAAACGCAATGGAATTCGAATTCGACGTCGTCGTCGTGGGCTCCGGTGCGGCGGGTATGACCGCCGCGCTGACGGCCGCCTACCGTGGCCTGTCGGTCACGCTCATCGAGAAGAGCCGCCTGTTCGGCGGCTCCACCGCGCGCTCGGGCGGCGGCATCTGGGTGCCGAACAATCCCGTGCTGCGCGCGGCCGGGGTGCCGGACAGTCCGGAGCTGGCCCGCACCTATCTGAAAGCCGTTGTGGGAGGCCGGGTTCCGGAGGCCAAGCAGCGCGCTTTCCTGGACAACGGCCCGGCCATGTTCGACTACCTCGGCGCGCGGTCCGCGCACTGGGATTTCGTGTACGACCGCGGCTATTCCGACTACCACCCGGAGTACCCGGGCGGGTTGGCGCAGGGCCGCAGTATCGAACCGAGGCCGATCGACGGCCGCCTGCTGGGCGGCGATCTGCACAAGATCAACCAGCCGACCATGTCCGCACCCAAGGGAATCGCCATCACCGTCAGCGATTTCCACGATCTGAACATGATCGCGCGCACCTGGGCGGGTAAGAAGACCGCCATGAAGGTGGGTGCGAAGACCGCGCTCAACCTGCTCAAGGGCGCGAAGCCGCTGAGCCTCGGCAAGGCCCTCGCGGCGCGGCTGTGGCTGTCGCTGCGTGACGCCGGTGTGCCGGTGTGGCTGAACACCCCGCTCACCGAACTGATCACCGAGGGCGACACCGTGGTCGGCGTGCGCGCCGAGCACGAGGGCCGGTCCGTGGTGATCAAGGCGCGCCGTGGTGTGGTGCTGGCCGCGGGCGGCTTCGAGCACAACCTGGAGATGCGCAAGCAGTACATCGACGGCCCGCAGAACACCGCGTGGACCGTCGGCGCGACGGAGAATGTCGGCGAGGGCATTGTCGCGGGCCAGAAGGCCGGTGCCGCGGTCGATCTCATGGACGACGCGTGGTGGGGCCCCTCGGTGCGCAACCCCGACGGGCCGCCGTTCTTCATGCTGGCCGAGCGCTCGCAGCCGGGCGCGATCGTGGTGAACGCCAATGGCGAACGCTTCGTCAACGAATCCGCGCCGTACGTGAACGTCGTGCACACCATGTACGCCGAGGAACAGAAGGTGCCCGGCAGCATTCCGGCGCATTTCATCTTCGACCAGAACTTCCGCGACCGGTATCTGTTCCTGGGCAATTTCCCCAAGCGACCGCTGCCGCAGAAGTATTTCGACGCGGGCATCATCAAGCAGGCCGACACCCTCGCCGAACTGGCCGCCGAGGTGGGCCTTCCCGCCGACAAGCTGGCCGCCACCGTGGAGCGGTTCAACGGCTTCGCGCGCAAGGGCCGCGACGAGGACTTCCTGCGCGGCGACTCGGCCTACGACCGCTACTACGGCGACCCGACCGTCAAGCCGAATCCGACGCTGGCCCCGCTCGAGCGCGGCCCGTTCTACGCGGTCGAGATGGTGCCCGGCGATCTCGGCACCAAGGGCGGCCTGGTCACCGACGAGCACGCCCGCGTGCTGAACGACCAGGGCGATGTCATCGCGGGCCTGTACGCGGCGGGCAACAACTCGGCCGCCGTCATGGGCAACGACTACGCCGGCGCGGGCGCGACCATCGGCCCCGCCATGGTGTTCGGCTATATCGCCGCCAACCACCTCGCCGATCTCGAGGAGAACTGATATGGGACGGGTCGACGCCAAACATGTGATCGTCACCGGCGGCGCGCGGGGGATGGGCGCGGCCTTCGCGCGCAAACTCGCCGCCGAGGGTGCGCAGGTGACCATCACCGATGTGCTCGCCGAGGAGGGTGCGGCGCTGGCCGCCGAAATCGGTTCCAGCGCACTGTTTCTGCCACTCGACGTGACCTCCGAGGCGGCGTGGCTCGACGTCGTGGCCACCGCCGAGAATCATTTCGGCCCGGTCACCGGCCTGGTCAACAATGCGGGCATCGTGCACGTGGATCCGATCGAGAAGCTGTCGGAAGCCGACTACCGCAAGGTGATCGACGTCAACCAGCTCGGCGTCTTCCTCGGCATGAAGTCCGTGGTGGCGTCCATGCGGCGCGCGGGCGTCGGGTCGATCGTCAACATCTCGTCCACGGGCGGGCTGATCGGCTACTCCAACATCCTCGGCTATGTGGCCTCCAAGTGGGCCGTGCGCGGGATGACCAAGACCGCCGCGCAGGAGTTCGCCGCCGACAACATCCGCGTCAACTCGGTGCATCCGGGCATCGTGGCCACCGAGATGGTCGCGGCGTCCGCGCGCTCGGCGAATATCGCCGCGAATCAGCCGATTTCGCGGCCGGGCACGCCGGAGGAGCTCGCCAACCTGGTGCTGTTCCTCCTCTCCGACGACTCCTCCTACAGCACCGGGTCGGAATTCATCGCCGACGGCGGCTTCACCACCCAGTAAGAGCGGGGGTTCCAGGGGGCGCAGCCCCCTTCCCCCCACCCCGCAACCTGTTGCGAGACAAGGAATAAGCCCATGAAGGACTTCCACGGCAAGGTCGCCGTCATCACCGGTGCGGGCGCCGGTATCGGTCGCGCGCTGGCGATCGAATTGGCCCGCAACGGAGCACATCTCGCGCTGTCCGGCCGCAACCTGGACAGTGTCGCCGAGACCGCGGCGCTGTGCGAGAAGGAGGGCGTGCAGGCTCGCGCCTACAAGCTCGACGTGACCGACCGCGCCGCCGTCTACGCGCACGCCGAGGAGGTCGTCTCCGATTTCGGCAAGGTCAATATCGTCATCAACAATGCCGGTGTCTCGTTGACCGCCAATATCGAAGACGTCACCTGGGAAGACTTCGAGTGGATCTTCAACATCAATTTCTGGGGCACCGCACACGGCACCAAGGCGTTCCTGCCGCATGTCGTCGCCTCCGGTGAAGGGCACATCGCCAATGTGTCGTCGATGTTCGGTCTGGTGGCCTGCCCGAGCCAGAGTGGTTACAGCTCCTCGAAGTTCGCCATGCGCGCCTTCACCGACGCGCTGCGCCAGGAGATGATCATCGCGGGCAACAATGTCGGCGTCTCCTCGGTGCACCCGGGCATGATCAAGACCGAAATCGCCTGGAAGGCACGCGCTTCCGCCAACCGCAACCGCGACGAGCTGGCCTCGAACTTCGACCGGCTGGCCAAGACCAGTCCGGAGCAGTGCGCCCGGACCATCCTCAACGGCATCCGGAAGAACAAGCCGCTCATCCTGATCGGCACCGACGCCAAGGCCATGAACTGGATGCAGCGCCTGCTCGGCTCCGGCTACATGAAGCCGCTGACGGCGCAGATGCGCAAGGAGATCTGAGCCGCGCCGCTGCCGCGAACCGGCGGCGCGACTCCGGCCGCAGCCCCGCACCACCCGGTGCGGGGCTACCGGTCGTTGTGGCATCCGACCTGGTGTTTTGTCATCTCACTGAACGGGACCGCCCGCCGTTGTGACGCCGATTACACGCGACCCTCGAACCGGGTGTTTCTAATCGAAATAGGTTGGAGGTGGCGCGATGCGCCTCGGCATGCTGATGCCATATCTCGACGGTCTGGTGACCTCGGGTGCGTTCCTGCGCGAATTCGCGGCGGCCGCGGAGGACTGCGGCCTGGAATCGATCTGGACCGTGGAACACGTTGTGGTGGCCCAGGATTACGAACCGCTGTACCCGTACTCGCCGGACGGGAAGATGCCGGGCGGGGACCTCGGGGTGCCGATGACCGATCCCCTGGAGACGCTGGCCTTCCTGGCGGGGGCGTCGACCTCGCTGACACTCGGCACGGCGATGGTGGTGGCCCCGCTGCACAGCCCCGTGGTGCTGGCCAAGCGGGCGGCCACCCTCGACATCCAATCCGGTGGCCGGCTGCTGCTCGGACTCGGAATCGGCTGGCAGAAGGAGGAATACGCGGCCGTCGGCGTGCCGTTCGAGGATCGTGGCGGACGGCTGGACGACTGCATCGGCGCGATGCGGGCGCTGTGGACGGAATCGCCCGCGAGCTATTCGGGCAGGCATGTGGCCTTCGAAAGACAGTTCTGCCTGCCGCAACCGCCGCGATCGATCCCGATTGTGCTGGGCGGCAACAGTGCTCCGGCGGTGCGGCGCGCCGGGCGCGTGGGTGACGGCTGGTTCCCGTACACGATCACCCCGGAGGATTTCGCCCGGGGCGCGGACCGGATCCGCGAATACGCCACTGCCGCAGGCCGTTCCGAGGACGCCGTGGAGATGACGATCTGGCCCGGCTCCTGCGACTTCACCCGCGAGTTCGAACCCGACTTCGTGCGCGGCTACACCGAGGCCGGAGCATCGCGAATCGTGCTGACCCCACCCATGTTCGGCCCGGAATCCCTCCTCCACGGCGTCGAATCCCTGGCGGGCTATGTGGACCGCTACCGCAACGAGGTGGTGGCGAAACTGTGAGCACCCCGACCGTGCACCCCGTCCGCGTGGTCGACCGCGTGGTCCTGCCCGTCCACCGCGTCGACACCTGGCTCGAAAGCTGGCGCACCGACTACGTTCCCGGCGCGACCGCCCGCGGCCTGCGCGACCCGCACGTCTGGCGCAGCCATCACGACCCGGATTCCGTTGAGCTGCACATCACCTGGGAACTCGCCGGAATCTACGAGTTCTACGGCATGCGCGGCGCGGCGGCCGCCGACCCCGCCGTCGCCCGCTTCTGGGCTGATACCGACGCCATCGCCCTGCACCGGCAGCGCGACGTCCTGGCGCTGGAGGAGGACCGATGAGCCGCTGGGTGATCCTGAGCGCACCACTCGAAGCCCATTCTCCAACAGTAGATCCGGGGGATACCGAGGCGGCTGCCCTCGATGCCGCCATGGCCGAGCTTTCGCGGGCCGCTGCTACCCGGCCCGGCGTCGAGCACTGCTCGGGCGGAGCCGACCTACCCGGTAGTCAGGGCGGGCTGGGCGCGGTGTGGGACCTGAGGGCCGAAATAAGCCCGGCGCAAGCGCTTCCGGCACTCTTCGGTGCGGGTGCGGGTGCGGGTGCGGGTGCGGGTGCGGGTGCGGGTGCCGAGGCGATCCCGCTGACGCCGGTCGCCGCACACGTCGCCCCGTGTGCGGCCGACCGGCGGATCAAGCGCACCCTGCTCCTGACCGTCCGCCCCGGCACCGCGGCCGATGTCCTGGAACGCTTCGAATCCGACCTCATGGCCATGGCCTCCCACATCCCCGCCATCAAATCCTGGTCACTGAGCCGCGTTTCGGGTGACAGTCGTTGGACTCATGTGTGGGAGCAGGAGTTCGAGAGCCCGGACGGTTTGAACGGCGACTACCTGCTGCACCCCTACCACTGGACCCACGTGGACCGCTGGTTCGACCCCGAGATCCCCGGCTCGATCGTCGAACCCGCCATCGCCCACCTGTACCGGTGGGCGGACGGGCCGGTGCTGACGGGTTAGTCCGTTCCGGAACTCCGCCACCGCGCGGGACTGCCCAGTGCCCACGCCGCACCCGCGGTCAGTATCGCGAGCGCCCCCGCGCACGCCATGACCGTTGCGGTGGAGCTTGCGTCCACCACCAGTCCGCCCAGGAGCGCCCCCGCCGCCAGCGTGAACTGGAACGAACTGGTGAACAGCACCGTGGCGGCCTCAGGATGCTGCGGTGCGGAGCGCGCGAACCAGGTCTGCGAGCAGGCCGGGACCATCCCGTAGGCCAGGCCCCACACCAGGAGCGCCGCCACCACGGCGAACGCCTGCTGCCCGAGGACGGGGAGCAGCAGCGTCGTGGTGGCGATCAGTGCGGCGGCCGCGGTGAAGGTGGCGCGCGGTCCACGGGCGAGAGTCCGGCCCGCGACCGCGGTGCCCGCGATCCCTGCCACGCCGTAGAGCAGCAGGTAGACGCTGACGGTCTGCTCGCCGACCCCGGTGGTCTCTCGCAGGAACGGTGTCACGTAGGTGTACGCGCCGAAATGCGCGATGACGATCATCGCCGTCACCAGCAGCCCAGCGTGTACACCGGTCCCGCGTTTCCGCAGCAGCGTGAGAAGTACTGCGCCACTGGTGATCCGGATCGCGGGCAGCCGGGGCAGCGTGTACGCGAGCGCGCCCGCCACGAGCGCCGTCCCCACACCGAGCACCACGAACGACCACCGCCATCCGGCGAGGCGTCCGAGTTCGGTGCCCGCGGGCACCCCGATCACGGATCCGGCGGGCACGGCCGCGAAGATCACCGCGGTCGCCTTCGCCGTTGCCGCGCTGCGCACCAGCCGCGGCGACAATCCCGCCCCGATCGACCAGAACCCGCCGATGACCACACCCAGCAGGGCCCGCCCACCCAGCAGCACCCAGAACGCGGGCGCCGACGCACACATCAGATTGGCCACTACCAGCGTGATCAGCAAGGCCACCAGCATGATTCGCCGATCGACCCGGCTCGTGGCGATCGTGACCAGCGGCGCGCTGACCGCCGCGAGGATGCCGGGCAGCGTCATCAGCAATCCGGTGGTGCCGTGGGACACCCCGAATTCAGCGCCGATCTCCGGCAGCAGCCCGATCGGCAGGATCTCGGCGGTGACGATCACGAAGATCCCCAGCGACAGACACCAGACCGCACCCCACCGCTCGGCGGATGCCGAATCGGTAGGTGGCGGCAGTTGTTCCACGGTGGTGGACACGTATATCCCCTTCCAGGATCGGGATTTCGATGATCGGCGCCGAGTTCCCAGTAGACCGGCCGGGTTTCGCCATGTCCGGCGGCTTCCGGACATCACCGCGGGCTGTCGGCGGCGTCGGAAGTGACTGCCGCTCTGGCCGTCGGTGTTCTCGCCCGCTCGTCAGTCGCGCCCGATTACCCTGGCAGTCATGTCTGACCCGGTGTCGCCCAACGGAACCCGTATCGCGCTAGTCCTGGGCGGAGGTGGTCCGGTGGGTATCGCCTGGTTGACCGGTCTGGCCGTCGGGTTCCGCGATGCGGGCATCGACCTGGCTCTCGCCGACCGCATTGTCGGCACCTCGGCGGGCGCGATCGTCGGCACGGTTCTCGCGGCGGGTGGCGACCCGGCGTCGCTGCTGCGCCCGCCCGCTCCGGACGCGCCGCCCGTACATGCCGATCCCGCCGTGCTCGGCAATATCTTCACGGTCATGGTGCAGAACCGGGGCCAGGATCCGGCCGAGGTGCGCCGCAAGATCGGCGAACTCGCCCTGAAGGCCGAAACCGGTGCTCCCGCAGTGCATGTGGCCCGGATGTCCGCCCTGGCGGGCGTCTCCGACTGGCCCGCCGGCGATCTCGTCGTCACCGCCGTCAATGCCACCACCGGTGAATTCCAGCCCTGGACAAAGGATTCCGGCGTATCCCTGGCCGATGCCCTGGCCTCCAGCACGTGCGTCCCCGGTGTCTTCCCGCCCATCCCCATCAACGGCGTCCCCTATATCGACGGCGGCATCCGGTCGTCCATCAACGCCGACCTGGCTCTGCCCGCCGACCTCGTCCTCATTCTCGAACCGTTGGCGCATATGTTCCCGCGCGCCCGCACCGACCGTGACCTGGGTTCCGCCACCGAGATATCGGTTGTCCCCGACCCCGCCGCCATCACCGCCTTCGGCCCCGACCTCTTCGGCGCCGCGGCCCTGCTCCCCGCCTACGAGGCCGGCGTCCGGCAATCCGCCGAAGCCGCTGCCCGGCTGAAGGAGTTCTGGCCTGCCCGCTGACCCAGCCGTGTCAGCGAACGTGTCAGCCGCGCGTCAGGGCGGTGTCAGTCGCGGCGGCGACAGTGTGTACATCGAACAGATCGAGCGGCCCCGAGCAGCGGGGCCGATCGAAATCCGCACGGGTTCAAAGGAGTACACACCATGACCAGCACGCTGACCGACCAGGCCAAGTCCACCGTCCGCACCGCCGCCTACGGCGCGGTATCGCTGCTGGCCGCGGCCGGCGCATCGCACAAGGGCATCACGAACGGCTCGCGGGCGCTGATGTCGGCGACCGGTGCGGTCGGCCATGTGCTGGCGGCCAAGTCCAAGGACATCCACCTGGAGGGCAAGACCGTCGCGGAGCTCGCCGATCAGGTGCTGCCGAGTCTGACCGCCGCGGTGGCCGTGCTGGCGGAGCAGGATCCGGCGGAGGCGGAGAATTTCCGCAACACGGTGCGCGTCGCGGTGGATGCCGCCGTGCAGGGGCAGCCCACCCCCGCGGTCTCGGAGATGGCGCGCAAAATCGGCGCGGCCCTCGACGCGGCGTGAGGCAGCGGTTCGTCCCGGGGTCGTACCGGCCCCGGGATTCCGCTGCCACCGCGTCGCCGTTGCACTGTCCCTGACCGATCCGGCTGTGGTCCACGGGAAGTCGTATCTCCTACGGTGAGAGCGACTGTGCGGGAGCCGGTGGTGAAGCGCCTTTTTGTTCTCCTGGCTGCGATCCTCATCGCTGCCTCGACCTATGACTACGCCAAGTCCGATGGGCACTACGGCCTGATAGTCGTCGTCGGCGTCATCGCGGCATTGCTGTTGACCGTCAAGGCGATCGAATAACCGCTACTTCATGTAGCGCAGCAGGCCGAGGTCCGGCTCCAGTGCGCCGTCCTGCCCCAGCGCCAGAAAATCCGCCTCGACCTCGGCGAGTGCCAGCCTGCCGGCGCGGACCGCCCGGTAGCGGACGAACGACCACAGGAACACGTCGAGGTTGTCGAACCGGGTGCCCTCCTCGACGACCTCCTCCTCGTGGAACCACACGGCCACTTGACCATTGGTGAGCACCACGTACAGATTCCCGCCGCCGTCCGCGCCGATCGAGTACACGTCGTCGTCGGTGAGTTCGGTCTCGTAGTCGGAATCGCGTATACCGCAGTCGTTTCCGGCGAAGTCGAAGGCGTAGGACCAGTCGAAGACATCCAGGAACTGCGGCATCCGGTCGGATCGCACCCGGCGGTCGAGAGCCGCCAGCGCGTCCGCGTGCTCGGGCGCGAGGCGGGCGAGGAACGGTGCCACGGGACGAGTTTCAGCGGGCACCTCGATCGGTGCGGCATCGGAGAACCAGCGCGCCAGGTCGGCGTCCAGGTCACGATCGGTGTAGCCGACGAGGTCGGCGAGGGTGAGGGTCACGGCGGGATTCTGCCGCATCGAGTCTTCCGGCGGGAGTGGAGATCTCATGCGACCGGAGTGATGTGGACCTTATGGACCGCGCGGGGGATCGGTGCTTACGATCCGAGGAAGGAGCACATCGAGGGGGAATCATGGGTGAACCTGTAGGCCGGGCCGGTGTCGTCGGGGGCGGTATCGGCGGTCTCGCGACCACGATCGCACTGCGCGCCGCGGGGTGGGACGTCACCGTATACGAGCGGTCTCCGGTGTTCACCGAGGTCGGCGCGGGAATCACGCTCGCGGCCAATGCCTTGACCGCACTGGATGTCCTGGGCCTCGGCGATACCGTGCGGGCGGCGGCCATCCCGGATCGGCCCGGCTTCGCCCGGAATCACCGTGGGCGCGTGCTGATCGATGGCCAGGTCAGCGATTTCGTCGGCGGTCTGGTGACGCTGCATCGCGCGGACCTGATCGAAATCCTCGCCGCCGCGGTACCCGAGCAGTGCGTCCGCTCCGGTACCCGGGTGACCGCCGTGCACGCCGACGGCGTCATCGAAACCGACTCCGGCACCGAACGATTCGATCTCGTCGTCGGAGCCGACGGGGTCCACAGCGTGGTTCGCGAGCAATTGTGGCCCGGCGAGAGCCCGGTGCGACGCACGGGCATCACCGCCTGGCGATGGGTCCTCGACACCCCCGCGCCCGCGCCGGTGGGCGTCATCATGGGCAGGTACGCCGAGGCCGGGGTGATCCCGATGTCCGGCGGCCGCACCTACGTCTTCGCCGCCGCCCATCCCGGATTCGCGACCCT
Source organism: Nocardia acididurans (assembly GCF_016741815.1). Taxonomy (GTDB): domain Bacteria; phylum Actinomycetota; class Actinomycetes; order Mycobacteriales; family Mycobacteriaceae; genus Nocardia; species Nocardia acididurans. The sequence continues at coordinate 132,686 of NZ_JAERRJ010000012.1, read as the reverse complement.
GGACCATTTCGCCGACTGGCCGGACCCGCTCCCGCAACTCATCGCCGCCACCGACCCCGCCCGCATCGTCACCGACGAGATACTCGAAATCGCTGTCCCGCAGCAACTCTGGAAGGACCGCGTGGTCCTCGTCGGCGATGCCGCACACGCCATGCGCCCCACCCTCGGCCAGGGCGCGGGCATGGCGCTCGAGGACGCCGTCACCCTCGCCGCCTGCGCCCCCGATCCGGCCCGCTACTCGGCCACCCGTCGCCGCCGCGTGGCGACCATGAGCGCGCTGTCCCACCACGGAACGCGCATGACCTCCCCGGGTTCGGCCACCGCCGCAGCCCTCCGCGACGCGATCATGCTCGCCACCCCCAACGCCCTTCTGATCAGGATGTTCCGCGCCGCCAACCGCCGCGCCCTGCGCGGCTGGCAGCCACCACAATCGATCACAGCCCCCGAAACCCATGCGGCCGACGGTTCCGCCTGACTACCATCAAGGTCGATTTCCGTGATCGGCATAGTGCAGGAGGCGGCCGTGTTCGCGAAAAAATGCGCCCTGTTCGCGGTAGCCGGGGCCGCGGCCCTGACACTGTGTTCACCCCCGGCGAGCGCCGACCCCGATTCGGAGTTCATCACCCTCGACGCGGTGCTCACCTCCACCTCCGAGGGCCTGCGGGCCTCCGGCATCTACTTCTGCGACGGCGGCATCGGCTACCTCGACGTCTCCGCATCGATCGGCACCAGCGGCAGTGGCACCATCCAGCTCACCAGCTCCCCGCCCGGCGTCACCCTCCAGTGCACCGGCCAGCGCGAACCCTGGACAGTCCTGCTGAAGCCGACCAACGGCATGCCCGTCCTCGTCCCCTACACCGAGGGCACCGGCAAAGCCCAGCTGAACCGCAAATACTGGAAGGTCGACTCCGGCGAGGTACCCCTCCACGTCTGACCGGTTCCGGGGTAATCCTGCTGGCGCTGCTCCTGCGCCTGTTCGCTCCCGGCTGGTGGGTGGCCATCCTCATCATGTCCCTCGGCGTGGCCGCCCTCCGCCGCACACTCCGATTCCGGCCCGCTGCTGATTCGTGCCACCCCCACTCGCCGCGGCATTCAATCGAACTTCACCAGCACCCAAGTACCATCCGGCGCGGGTCGGTCATCCGACTGCGGCGAGGTATTCGCCGTAGAACAGCATCAACCCGACCGCCGCGGAACTTCCGCCGAGTAGCCAGAAGCGGATGGTAATGGTGGTTTCGGCCCAATCGCTGAGCTCGAAGTGGTGGTGGAACGGTGCCATTTTGAACAGCCGGTTACGAGTGGTGCGGAACACGACGATTTGCAGTAGTACCGAAAGGATCTCGGCGCAGTACAAGGCGCCGACTACGACCATCAGCAACTCGGTTCGGGTGGTGATCGACAGACCGGCGAGCAATCCACCCAAGGCCAGCGATCCGGTGTCGCCCATGATGATTTTGGCGGGTGCTGCGTTCCACCACAGGAATCCGAGGCAGGCCCCCACTCCGGCAGCGCAGACTACCGCGAGGTCGAGCGGGTCGCGCACGTCGTAGCAACCGGTCTCGGGGGTGGTGGCGCAGGCGTTGGTGTATTGCCAGAACGTGATGATGACGTAAGCGCCCAGCGCGAAGCTCATAGATCCGGCCACCAGCCCATCGAGTCCGTCGGTGATGTTCACCGCGTTGGACCAGGCCGCGATCAGGAACAACACGATCAGCAGGAATCCGACGACCCCGACAGAGACGGTGGTGTAGTCGCGAACGAAGGACACATACCGGCTGCCCGGTGTCACCCCGGTGCTGTCGGGAAACCGCAACGCCAGCACGCCGAATACGACAGCGGCGGCGAATTGGCCGAGATACTTTCCGGCAGCGGTCAATCCGAGATTGCGGCGCTTGTACAGCTTGATGAAGTCATCGAGGAATCCGACCACGCCCAGTGCGGTGGTCAACCCCAGCACCAGCAATCCGGAGGCCGTTACACCCGGTGCGTCGTAACGGATCCCGACCAGGTGCGAGCCCAGATATCCGGCCCAGATACCGATCAGGATCGCGATACCGCCCATCGTCGGGGTGCCGCGTTTCCTTTGGTGTTGTGGTACCTCGGCCCGGATTTCCTGACCGAGCCCTCGGCGAGCGAACAGTTTGATCAGCATCGGTGTCAACGTGATCGACACCGTCAACGCGACCAACGCCGACAACAGGATCTGCCCCATCCGCCCCACCCCTCCAACCCCGCCGAATCACTCCGGCCGCCACCGACCGTTCGGCCGCGTCGCTCAAGACGTTAGCCAAAGACATCAGATAACCCGACATCGGCGACGTCGCCGGCGCAGAGGTGCTGAGTCGGAACCATCGCCTGCCGACAACGGCGGGCGCCCGCCTCTTGTGCGATCAGCGGCATGAGCGCACGGTGGGAGTGATCTCGTTCGAGTTGTACGGGAATGAATCTCGCCGCGAATCACAACAGACCGTGTGTACATCTGTGTATGCCAAATCTGGATGTCGCAACCTACCAGGACCTCGTCGGAGGGACTTTCGATCTCGAGACCAACTCGGTCACCCGTGCAGATGGAAGCACTCTCCAACTGCCCATCCCGGATGTGTCATCCAGAGTCATTCTCTATGGGAATGACGACCCGGAGCTCAACCTACAGAGGCTCACCATCGTCGTTCAGAAGGTCGAAAACCGGCTCTGCGCCATCAAGGTTCACGCGGGCTGACCAGCGAGGTCCCGCTGTCCAGCGGGACCTTCGGGGCTGTCCTCGGCATGTGCGGATACTGCGACGGCCCCGAGCCTCGCCTGCGATGGCCAGTCTTCATGGTTCAGATCTGCGTACGCATAGAACAAACCTATAGTTTCGCTGATTCGTGTGAACGGCAACGGCCCGAGATGGGCTCGGGCCGTTGGTTTTTGGGATGGGTGTGCGGGTTATGCGACCGAGGTGGCCAGTCGGTCGGCGTAGGGGGCGGTGAGTTTTCCGACTACGGGGAGTTCGGTGCGGGCGCCGGCGGCGTTGTTCGCCTGGATCATGGCCATGATCCAGATGACGAGGGTGAAGACGGTCAGGGCCAGGCCGGCGAGGGTGAAGAGGATGCCCAGTGCGCCGAGGAGTGAGCCGATGATGGTCAGGGCGATATTGGTGATGGAGACCGCTCCGAAGAAGATGATCGATTGTGCGGCATGGAATTTCACGTCGGGGTCGTGTTTTCCCAGGAAGAGGAAGACGATGCCGGTGAGCCAGCCGAGGGCGTAGGACAGGATCGCGCTGGTCTTCTTGTCCAGGCCGGTGGAGTGCGGTTGAGAAGATGTCATGCGGTAAGTAGATGGTGCGAAGGGCGCTCTACCGATCCCAACTTTCACTCGTCGGCGCGGTAGCGGGCGGCCATGGCGGTGGCACGGTCGTGCAGGGCGGTGCGGAGCCATTGGGGGGCAAGGGCTTCGGCCTGGGTGGCCAATTGCCACAGCGCCCATTCGGCGTGGCGGGAATCCTGGAAGGTGGCTTCCAGCATGAGCCAGTCGTCGGCGTCGGGCTCCTCGGTGAGGATGGCCAGGGCGGTGCCGGCCAACTCGCCGCGGCGGCTGGGGTGCAGCCGCAGCCGGACGGTGACCTGGTCGCCGCCGGTGCGGAAGCGGGTGCTGCGTTCCTGCCAGGCGCGGCCGAGGTCGACGCGGTCGGGGCGTTGGGCGGGTTCGTCGAGTTCCTGGGCGGCGAGGATGCGGGAGAGCCGGTAGGTGCGGTCGGCGCCGGAGCGCGTGGCCAGCAGGTAGGCCTGGCCGCGGGCGGTGACCAGGCCGATGGGGTCGATCGTGCGCCACTGGGCGGGCTGGTCGGCGGCGGCGTAGTGGATGCGGAGTTTGTGCCCGGCGAAGACCGCCCGGCGGACTTCCGCGGCGACGGCGTCGGGGACCTCCTCGGGGGTCAGGCGGCGGGCGAGCAGATCTGTTTCCGGGTCGATGAGCAGGCGCTCGGCCGCGTCGGCGGCGGTGGCCCGATAGCTTTCGGGGAGTGCGTCGACCACCTTGCGCATGGCCGAGGCCAGGGCCGGGGCGAGGCCGAAAGTCTGTGCGCCACGCCGTGATCCGGCGACCAGCAGGGCCAGCGCCTCATCGTGGTTCAGTCCGGTGAGTTCGGTGCGGAAGCCGGGGAGCAGGGCGAATCCGCCGTGCCGGCCGCGTTCGGCGTACACCGGCACCCCGGCCGCGGACAGCGCCTCGATATCGCGCAGGACGGTGCGCGTGGACACCTCGAGCTCGCGGGCGAGGGCGGCCGCGGACAGCTGACCGTGCTGTCGCAGCAGCAGCACCATCGAGACCAGACGGTCAGCTCGCATAAGAAAATCTTTCTCCGGAATACATGACACAGGATGTCGTGATTCATTGACAGGCTTACAGTATGACCAACAAGAAAGTGGCCACCGAGCCGAACGACCTGGGCAAGTACTTCGTCGAACTCGCCAATGCGGGTGACGTGGACGGGCTGGTGGCGTTGTACGAGCCGGACGCCGTGCTGGCGTTCCCGCCCGGCAACCTGGCGACCGGGCACGCGGAGATCCGCAAGGTGTACGAGCAGTTCGTCGCGGCCGCGCCGGTACTCGAGCCGGGCCGTCTGCATCCGGCGCTGGTGAGCGGGGATCTCGCCCTGACAGCGGCCACGCTGACCAACGGCGACGTGACCGTCGAGATCGCCCGCCGCCAGCCGGACGGCTCCTGGCTGTGGGTCCTGGACCAGCCGGTTTTCCAGGCGTAGTGGAGTAGCGGTGGGCGCGGTTCGCCCGCGTCCACCGCGACCTGCGATGAAGCGAATCACGACAGTCGGCGTCTACGGCTTCACCGCCGAGACCTTCCTCGAGCAGCTCGCCACCGCCCGCGTGGGACTGCTGCTCGACCTGCGCCAGCGCCGCGGCGTCCGCGGACCCGACTACTCCTGGGCGAATTCCCAACGGCTGCAACGGGCTCTCGCCGAGGCGGGCATCGCCTACCGGCACGTCAAGGCACTCGCCCCGACCACCGAATTACGCCAACTCCAATACCGCGAGGACGACCGCCAGGGCGTGGGCAAGCGCAACCGCATCGCACTGGCACCGGAATACCGCGAGCGCTACACCCGCGAGATCCTCGACCCGTTCGACCCGGGCGCACTGCTGGCCGACCTACCGAGCGACACGGTGACGGCCCTGTTCTGCGTAGAACGCGATCCGCAGGCCTGTCATCGCTCACTGGTGGCCGCGCGTCTGGTGGGGGCGGTGGGGATCGAACCCACCTGCGCGTAGGCGCCTGATTTACAGTCAGGGTGAGCCACCAGGCTCATCGCCCCCGTGGGCTGAACGACGGGACTCGAACCCGCTTGGATCAGTGTCACAAACTGATGCCTCGACCACTTCGGCATCGTCCAGCATGGGATGGACCGGGAGGGATTCGAACCCGCAACCTACTGTGTGTAAGACAGCCGCTCTGCCAATTGGAGCTACCTGTCCATGGAAAACAGTGTGAGGGAGAGGAATTGCCCGCAGGGCTAGGATTCCTCGACGACTCGATGATGGGACGCGTATGGCGCTGAAGCCGAATAGTGATGCATTGCCGTCCCTTTCATGTCGTTGCCGTCGATGCTGGCTATGACGCTAACAGCCCTGCGCGGGAAGGGAAACCGATTATTCAGTTGCCCCGGCGCAGTTGGTCTTTGAGGACTTTGCCGCCCGGGTTACGGGGCAGCGCGTCGGCGAAGACGATCTCGCGGGGGAGTTTGTAGCCCGCCATGCGGGGGCGCGCCCAGTCGATGAGGGCGGTGGCGTCGGGCGCGGCGTGATCGGCGAGGACGACGACCGCGCGGCCCACCTCTCCCAGCCGGGGATCGGGGATGCCGACCACGGCCACCTCGTGAATATCGGGGTGCTGCAACAGGATCTGTTCGATTTCGGCGGGGTAGGCGTTGAAGCCGCCGACTATGTACATGTCCTTGAGGCGATCGGTGATGCGCAGGTAGCCATCGGCCCCGAGGGTGCCGATATCACCGGTGTGCAGGTATCCGCGGGTGTCGATGGCGGCGGCGGTGGCCGCCGGATCGTCCAGGTACCCCTGCATGACATTGGGCCCTTTGACGGTGATCTCCCCGGGTTCCCCGGCCGCGACGGCGTTCCCGTCCCGGTCGATGATGCGGATCTCGGTGTCCGGCAGCGCTTTTCCCACCGTTCCGGCGATCAGCTCGGCGGGCGCTTCGGGCGGGCACACGGACACCACGCCGACCGACTCGGTGAGACCGTAGGCGGTGAAAACGTAGGGCACGCCGAGCTCCTCGCGGATGCGGTCCACCAGCTCCGCGGGGATGGTGGTGCCGCCGGTGCCCGCCAGCCGCAGTGAGCCGAGCAGATATCCGGAGTGGTCGGCCCGCAGCAGATCAGTGAAAAGAGTTGGTGGCCCAGCCAATACGGTGATGCGCTCGTTCTCGATGAGTTTCAGCGCCAATGCGACGTCGAAGCGTTCGATCGGCACCATGGTGGCCGTGCGCAGCAGGCACGCGATGATGCCCGCCTTGTATCCGAAGGTGTGCGAGAACGGGTTGACCAGCAGATACCGATCACGAGGCCGCAGCGTGACCGCGTCGGCCCACCGCTCGAACACCTCCAGCGTCTGACGATGGGTCGCCAGTACGCCTTTCGGCGCTCCCGTGGTGCCCGAGGTGAACAGGATGTCGGAGACGGCGTCGGGTTCGACCGCGGCGAACCGCTGTGCCGCCTGGGCATCCGGCACCGTGGTTCCGGGGGCCAGGAATCCGGCCCAGGAGCTGGTGTCCCACTCCGGCGTGGCTTCCCCGGGCGCTTCGTCCAGCAGTACGAGATGTTCGAGATCCGGTAGCCGGCGGCCGGATTCGGCGAGCATGCCCGGATAGTCGTTGCCCAGGAACTCCTGCACGGTGCACAGGCAGCGAACCTTGGCGCGCGCCAGCACTTCCGCGGTCTCGGGTCCGCGCCAGCGGGTGCTGACCGGCACCAGGGTCGCGCCCGCGCCGAGCATGCCGAGGGCGGCGGTGATCCAGCGCAGACTGTTGGGCGCCCACATGCCGACCCGGTCGCCGGGTTCGAGGCCGGAGGCGATGGCCGCGCGGGTCACGGCGTCGACCTGCTCGGCGAGTTCGGCATAGCTGAGCCGCCCCTCGGGGCCGGTGACGGCGACGGCGTCGGGGTACCGCCGCGCCCGGTCTGCCACCAGGGCCGGAATCGTCGAGATCGGAGCCGATCCGGAGATGCCGCCGATGGATGCCGCGTGCCGCCGATCCATGTCGTCATCCTGCCGCACGACCCGGTGTGGGATGCCCGTTTTTACGGTGCCATCCCGCTGACCGGGCGTGCCACGCCGCCGCCGGTGTGTCACGCCGTCATATGCCGACTAGGCAGTTCCGCTGATCGGGATGGCGCTTGGGCGTGTGCCCCGTCACCCGGCACGCTCGATATCAGGTCCCGAGGGGTGCGGGCGGACGAATTCCACGACATCGAAGGAGTGACATGACCGCGGGAGCGGAGCAAGCGCTGCGAACCGATACCGTCGTCGAACTCGACGGCACCTGCGGGCTGTCGCGGGACAGAATCGGCGGCAAGGCGTGGAGCATCGACCATATGCGGGCGCTCGGGCTGCCGGTGCCGCCCGCCTTCGTGATCACCACCGACGCGTGGGCCGACTTCACCCGGCGCGGCGCGATCGCCGAGGAGATCTGGGCGCAGGTGCGCACCGGGATCGCCATGATCGAGCGCGGCACCGGGCGCGGCTTCGGCGCGGAGCGGCGGCCGCTGCTGGTGTCGGTGCGCTCGGGCGCGGCCATCAGCATGCCGGGCATGATGGACACCGTCCTCAATCTCGGCATGACCGAGGCGGTGCAGCGGGCGCTCGCCGAGGAGACCCGGAACCCGGTGTACGCCAACGACACTCGTGAGCGTTTCGTACACCAGTACCGCGAGACGGTGCTCGGCGACCCGACCGGCCCGGTGCCCGCGGACCCGTGGGATCAGCTGCGCGGCGCGATCGAAGCGGTGTTCCGCTCCTGGGATTCGGCACGCGCCAAGACCTATCGCCGTAATCGCGGGGTGCCCGATACGCTCGGCACCGCGGTCACCGTGCAGGCCATGGTGTTCGGCAATCTCGACGAATTGTCCGGCACGGGTGTGCTTTTCAGTCGCAACCCGAATACCGGCGACGGCCCCGTCTACGGTGAGTGGCTGGTCGGCGGTCAGGGCGAGGATGTGGTGTCGGGCCGGCTGACCCCGCGCCCGCTCGACGAGCTGGCCGCCACCCAGCCCGGCGTGCACGAGCGGCTCATCGCCGCCGCACAGCTGCTGGAACGCGATGGGCGCGATATCCAGGATGTCGAGTTCACCGTCGAATCCGGCACCCTGTGGCTGCTGCAGTCCCGAGCCGCCAAGCGGTCGGCGCGGGCCGCGGTGCGGGCCGCCGTCGCCATGGTCGACGAGGGACTGATCGGCGCGGACGAGGCGCTGGATCGGGTCACCGCCGAGCAGGTCCGCGAGGTATTGCGTCCGGCCTCGGGTGACACCGGCGGGCAGGAACCACTCACCCGCGGCGAATCCGCCTGTCCCGGACTGGCTTCCGGTGTCGTCGTCACCGATCCGGACGAGGCGGAGGCCCGTGCGGAGGCGGGGGAGGACGTGATCCTGGTGCGCCCCACCACGAGTCCCGACGATCTGCACGGCATGATCGCCGCCCGCGCCATCGTCACCGAACTGGGTGGCACCACCTCGCATGCCGCGCTGGTGAGCCGCGAACTCGGCCGCCCGTGCGTGGTCGGCTGCGGTCCGGGTGTCGTCGACGCCCTGACCGGCCGGACCGTGACCGTCGACGGCGGTGCGGGCCTGGTGCTGGCGGGTGAGGTCACCGCCAAACCGGTCGAGGTGGCCGTGCTCGACGATATCCGCCGCCTGGCGCACTGGGCCGGGGTCGACGCCGATCAGCTGCCCGTGCGCCTCGAGGAACGCGGTGCGGCGACGGAAAGCGCCGCGCAGGAAGGGATCACCGTGAACGCGCCGATCACCGAACTGGAGGTGCTGCGTCTGGTCGGCATCAAGGGCCGGGTGAACGCCGACAACCTGGCCGCCAGCCTGAGCGTCGAGGTGAGTGAAATCGCCTCCCGCTGTGCGGATCTGGTGACCGCGGGCCTGTGCGCCACCACCCCCGCCGGATTCCGCCTGACCCCCGAGGGCCGTCCGCGCCTGGAACAGCTGCTGGCCGCCGAACGCGACACCGTGGATCACGCCGCCATCACGGCCGCCTATGACGAATTCTGTGTCTACAACGCCGATCTCAAAGTGATCATCACCGATTGGCAGATGAAGGATCCGGCCACCGTCAACGATCACGCCGACGCCGAATACGACGCCGCGGTCCTGGCCCGTCTCACCGGCACCCACCAGAATCTGCGCCCGCTGATCGGCCGCCTCGGCGGTATCGCCCCCCGGCTGGCCCGCTATTTGGGCCGCCTGGACCGCGCGGTGGAACGCATCGGCGACGGCGATCTCACCTACGTGGCGCGTCCCATCATGGACAGCTATCACACGGTCTGGTTCGAACTGCACGAAGACCTCATCGGACTGTGCGGCCTCACCCGCGCCGAAGAGGCGGCGGCCGGCCGTGCCCACTGACCCCGTGGCCCCCACAGATTCCGCCTCCCGCGCCCCCCTGCGAACACCCTCCGTCGCGGGAGAGCGGTGGGTGGAGTTCGCCCAGATCGACAACGTCCGCGATCTGGGCGGACTCCCCGTCCACGGCGGCGGCCTCACGCGTTTCGGTGTGGTGTACCGCTCCAGCACCCTTCAGCAGGCCACCTGCGAGGACCTCACGAAGCTGGTCGAGACCCACGGCCTGCGCACGGTCATCGATCTCCGGCTCCCCGACGAGGTCGAGCGCGAGGGCTACGGCCGGGTCACCACCGACACCGATGTGCACATCGCGAACCTGCCGATCCGCAAGTCGCCGCAATCCTCTTTGGCGGCAAGGGATCTGGTGCCGGACAAGACCCGGGTCGACCTGACCGAGCTGTACGGCCAGTTGCTCGCGGGCAGTTCCGAGCACATCGTCGAGGCGGTCCGCCTGATCATCGACCCGGCCCGCCGGTCGGTCCTGTTCCATTGCGCCGCGGGCAAAGACCGCACCGGCGTACTCGCGGCGGTCCTGCTGGACGCGGTGGGCGTCCCGGCAGCGGATATCGCCGACGACTACGTGCTCACCAACCTGCGCATGCAGCGGGTCCGGGACCGGCTCGACGCCCTGCCCTCCTACGCGGGTCTGCCTCCGGCGAACACCGGCGTACTCGCCATCACCGGTGAGGTCATGCTCGGCTTCTTGGAGAACCTGCACGCCGACCACGGGGGCGCGGCGAAATTCCTGCTCGCCCACGGTCTTTCCGAGGACGAGCTGGAAGCTCTGCGAACCGCCCTGGTGGTCTGAACGGTTCGGCCACGCCGCCCGCACGCGACGCACCGAACGATCACACTCGATCGATGACGACCTTGCCGTCTTCGCCGGGAAGGATCGCGGGCAGCATCTGCTCGGCCTCGGCGAGGACGGCTGTTTCGTCGGCGGCGGACAGCGGGTGCCACGGGGTGATGTGGATCGTGGAACCCGCCAGATCCCATCTGCCGTGGACGAATCCGTCCACCAGGTACATGGGAACGCCCGCTGAGGCGATCTTGGTGATGCGGGCGCGGTCGGCGTCGGAGATCACGCGGCGGCGGTCGTTGTGGCCGAGGGCGACATTGTCGAAGGCGGGCAGGAACCGCACGGGCACAGGGAGATCCGCGTCGGCTATCGGTGCATCCGGCAGGTCGAACAGTTCGCGTCCGGTGTCGTCGCGGAAGACGCGCAGGCCCGGCCGCAGGCGTTCGACCACCTCGGCCAGCCGGGTGACGCCCGACCAGTTCTGCATATCCGGCACGCTCGCCGGTCCGAAGGCGGCCAGGTAGCGCAGGATCATGGTCTCCGGCTGTGGCTTCGGCTCCACCGGGGCGCCCATCCAATCCTCCGCCAGCGCGACGCCGACCTGGCGGCCGCGCCACCCGCCCCACGCACCGGCCTTCGCATCGTGGACGAGCGGCACCAGAGCCGTCAGCCCTTGCGCCAGTCGGCCCGGGTACGGCGTCGTGAACCGTTGTCCGAGTTGGCGTCCCAGCTCTCGGCGGCTCACCGTCTGCCCGGCGAGGAGTTCGCGGCCGATGGCGGCCAGCTTGTCCAGATCCACCATGCCGAGGGCTTCCTTGAAGTAGGCGGCCTTGAGATCTGCCGCGACGAACGGCTTCACGGTGGGGTGCAGCCAGCGGAAGTCCTCGGCCGCCGCCAGGTGAACGGTCTTGCGAATCATGGTGGAGCGCACCACGCTTCGATCGTCCAGCAGTGTCTGGAGGTCCTCGTGCCGGAACTCCTGCAATCGCGCCCACAACCCGATGTAGGGCCAGTTGGGTTCCTGCCCCTGCACTGCCACCAGATGCCGGATGAGGTCTGCCGCGGGCATCGACACCCGCTCGGTCAGGTGCTGGCGCAGCAGTAGGGTCCGGTTCAGGGTGCGCACCGTCAGTTCCGTCATACGCTCATGGTTTCCGAGAGATAGGACAGATTGTGTCCTATCTCGGAATCGGCCCGAAACCTTCACAGAATCCCCGCAAACGGTTCCTAAGCTGGACGCCGTGGTTTTCCTGCTCTTACTCGTGGCTCCGGCGCTCTGGCTGTTGGCGGCACGGAATCCGGAGATTCGAGTCAGGATCGCGGTGCTGCTGGCGGTCATCGGGCTCGCGCAGTTCGTGGTGGGGATGGGTTGGCTGCTGCCGCTCGCCCAGCGCACCCTCATGGTGTCGCTGACGTTGCTCGCTGTCGCGGTGCTGATCGTCGGCCTGAAGCTGGACAGGGCGCCCGATGCCGATGTCGACGTCCGGGTCAAGGCCGGCCGGGCGCTGGTGATCGGCTATTGCGTGGTGACCGTGTTCTGCGGCGGCACCGGCGTGGCAATCGCCGTAGAGGAGGGCGCGGTCATGCCGGACAGCGGGCTTGTCCTGCCGCTGCCGGGCGAGTTGGTGCTGCTCGCACAATCGAGCACGTGCGGGGGCGGTTCGACGACCTACTGTGTGCGCTTCTTCAGCATCGCCGGCGCGGCCGGCTCGGAGACTCGAGTCGCCGAACGCCTGACCGAGCATCTCACCGAGGCGCACGATTGGGTGCTCGAGTACCACAACGGCGGCTGGTGGGGCGGATGTCGTGTCCATGGCTGGCGTCTCGATCGGCAGCGTGTCTGTGTGAGCGTCTCACCGTACGAGGACGAGGTCGAGGTGAGGCTCTCGGGCTCGGCACCCTGAAACCTGTTGCGGTGCTGCTGGATCGGAGGAAGCATGGACGGCAGGGTGCGAGCGGGCAGGTTCACGCCGATCTACGATCCCAGCGCCGCCAGGGGTGAGACCTGGTACATCAACGACCACACCCTGATCCGGGATGCGCGGGGGCGCTGGCATCTGTTCGGGATCACCCATCGGGAACCTGCGGATCCCTTCGGCGAGATCGAATTCGCGCATGCCACAGCCGAGGAACTGCACGGGCCGTGGCGGACGCACCCCTCCGCGCTGACCGCCGACCCCGGATACGGTGACACACACCTCTGGGCGCCCTATGTGATGTCCTGCGCGGGAACCTATTTCATGTTCTACGCGGGTGGCGGAGTCGATCGGACGTCGGCCGCGATCAACCTCGCTACATCGCCGGACCTGTTCGAGTGGACGCGGCATCCGGACGGCCCACTGTTCCGCGACGGCTACGACGCACGCGATCCCATGGTCCTGCGGATCGGGGACAGTTGGGTCATGTACTACTGCGCCACGAGCACCGCACGGGGCGGTAACCACGTGGTGGCCTACCGCACGAGTACCGATCTCCTGCACTGGGGTGAGCGCCGGATCGCCTACACCGACCCGACTTCGGGCACCGAGGCGGGCAATACCGAGTCACCGCATGTCCTGCGGCACGCGGGCAACTGGTATCTGTTCATCGGCCCGCGCCCGGATTACGTGGGTACCGAGGTGTTTCGGAGTGACGACCCGTTTCACTTCCGGCCCCGGGATCTTGTCGGCCGAATCGCGGCGCACGCGGCCGAGGTGGTGGCCGACGGCGGCCGTTTCTGGGTGACCGGCGCGGGCTGGGGGCAGGGCGGAGTTCACCTCGCGCCCTTGTGGTTCCCGGTTGCCGGGTAACCGCCAATCTTCCGGATTCGGGCGCGTCGAACCCTCTGAACTGGAATTCTTGGTGAGGAGTCGTGAGTCCACCCAGTGCGGGGAGGCAAGGCAAATGGCCCGTATCGGCGTTATCAGCATGTCCGACGGACGCGACTACGTGCACGGCGGAATCGTCGGATTCATTCGGACCGTAGAGGATCGGCTCGTCGCGGAATTGACCGCCGCCGGACACCACGTGGTGCGCGGGGTGGAGCCGGTGGGCAGTAACGAGCAGGCCGTCGCGGTGGCGCGGCGGGTCGAGGCCGCAGGTGTGGACCTGACCGTGCTGCACTACGCGGTGTGGGCCTTCCCGCACTTCACCATGCTCGCCGCGGGCGCGCTGCGCGGGCCGCTGCTGTTGCTGTCGAATATCGATCCGGTGCAGCCGGGCATGGTGGGCATGCTGGCGGCCGGTGGCGCACTCGACCAGATCGGGCGCGAACATGCACGGCTGTGGGGAGATCCCGCCGATCCGGAGTTGATCGCGGCCATCGGTGTGCGGGCGCGGGCCGCGGCGGCCGTCGCCGGATTGCGCGGCACCACCTTCGGGCGGATCGGCGGACGGCCCATGGGCATGAACACCGCCGTCGCCAATACCGACCAGTGGCAGCGGATATTCGGGGTCGATGTGGAGGAGATCGACCAGTGGGAGATCGTGCGCCGCGCCGAACAGGCCGACGCCGGGGAGGCCAGAGGCGCGCGAGAGTGGTTGGAGCGCAATGCCGCCGGAGTGCACTACGACGGGCACAAGCTCACGCCCGAACTCCTGGAACGGCAGATCCGCTCGTATCTGGCCATGCGCGATCTCATCGCCGAATGGCATCTGGACTTCACCGGCATCAAGGGCCAGCCGGAGCTCACGCAATACTTCGCCACCATGGACGTCACCGAGGCGTTCCTGAACGACCCGTACGACTGGAACGGTCCCAAACGCCCGCACGTGTGCGCCACCGAGGCCGATATGGACGGTGCGCTCACCATGCAGCTGTTCACCCAGATTACCGGCACGCCAGTGCTTTTCGCGGACGTCCGGCACTACCATGCCGACCGGGACATCTGGGATCTGTGCAACTCCGGGCAGCACGCCACCTGGTACGCCGCGCGCAGCGACGACCCTGCGGAGAACCTGGCGCGGGTGCACCTGTACCCGGAGGTGTTCTTCTTCCCGGCGGGCGGCGCGTCGGTGCACCACCTGGCCGCACCCGGCGAGATGACCCTGGGCCGGCTCACCCGCAAGGACGGCGCGTACCGAATGCAGTTGATGCTGGGCGCGTTCGAGAACTACGACCAGGCCACCAACGAGGCGCTCATGAAGCAGTCCACCTGGGAATGGCCGCACGCCTTCGCCAGACTGGACGCGCACGCCGGGGACTTCCTGTCCCGCTTCGGCGCCAACCACATTCACGCCGTGCCCGGAGACCATCGAGCCACCGTGCGCGCGGCGTGCGAACTACTCGGGGTCACCGTGGACGAATTCACCAGGGCGGGTTGACATGCTGCTCGGCATCGATATCGGAACCTCCGGATCCAAAGGCGTGCTCGTCGACCGGGACGGCATGGTGGCGATGAGAGCCGAACGACCGCACCGGGTTTCGACGCCGCGACCCGGCTGGGTGGAACACGATGCCGAGTCGGTGTGGTGGGCGGACTTCGTCACCATCGCGCGGGATCTGGTGGCGGCGGCCGACGGGGAAACCATCGACGCGCTCGCGGTGAGCGGGATCGGGCCGTGCCTGCTGCCCGCCGACGGGTTCGGGCGGCCGCTGCGGCCCGCCATCCTCTACGGGGTCGATACCCGCGCGGGCATCGAGATCGCCGAGCTGGAAGACGAATTGGGCGCGCAGACCGTGCTGGAGCGGTCGGGGTCGCCGCTCACCAGTCAGGCGGTCGGACCGAAGGTGCGCTGGCTCATCCGGCACGAGCCGCAGGTGTGGAAGGCCACCCGAATGCTGTTGATGGCCAGTTCCTTTCTGGTCTACCGGCTCACCGGGCGGTATGTGCTCGACCATCAATCCGCGAGCCAGTGCGTGCCGATGTACGACCTGATGGCCCGCGAGTGGGCCACGGACTGGGCGGATTCCGTCGCGCCCGGCCTCCGGCTCCCCGAATTGTCCTGGCCCACCGAGATCGTCGGGCGCGTCACTCGGGAAGCCGCTGCCGCGACCGGTCTTCCGGAGGGCCTGCCGGTCACCACCGGCACCATCGACGCCTGGGCCGAGGCCGCCGGGGTCGGGGCGCGGAATCCCGGCGACATCATGCTCATGTACGGCACCACCATGTTCCTCACCCAGGTGCTCACCGCGCCGCGCCCGCATCCGGGACTGTGGACCACCTGCGGAACCCGGCCCGGCACATACACTCTCGCGGCCGGAATGGCGACCTCCGGCGCGGTCACCGACTGGCTGCGCACCCTCACCGGCGGCGATTTCGCCGACCTCGTGGACGAGGCCGCGCATGTTCCGGCGGGCAGCCGGGGCCTGCTGGTGCTGCCGTACTTCGCGGGCGAACGCACCCCGCTGTTCGACCCGGACGCGCGCGGCATCATCGCCGGTCTCACCCTCACCCATCAGCGCGCCGACCTCTACCGCGCCGTTCTGGAGGGCATCGGTTACGGCGTCCGCCACAACCTCGAGGCCATGGCCACCGCGGGCGGCCGGGCGCAACGCCTGGTGGCCGTGGGCGGCGGCACCAAGGGCGGCCTGTGGACGCGCATCGTCTCCGATATCACCGGCCTCCCACAGCAACTCCCCGCCGACACCGTGGGCGCGGCCCTGGGCAACGCGCTGCTGGCCGCCGAGGCCGTCGGCATCGACACCGCCGCCTGGAATCCGATCATCGCCACCATCGAACCCGATCCAGCGCGCGCCGCCACCTACGAGCCGTACTACCGCCACTACCGGGACCTGTACGAATCCACCCGCAACACAGCCCATTTCCTCGCCACCGAGCAGCACCGCGCCGCCCGCGGCTGATCCCGCCGGAGCCGCCCGCGGCGGAGGTTGCGGGCGGACCGCCACGCCGTCGAGTCGGCCCGCCCCCGGAATCCCGGATGCGGGCCGACTCTCGCACCGTCGCCGTCCGCGCAGCCGGCTCAGGTGAGTTTGCGGCAGTACAGGGCGTCGGGATGCGCGCCCCGCCAAAGTGTAGGGCGGCCGACCAGTATGTGAAATGCTGGGATTTCGATTCGATGGGCGGGACAGCGGGCCGCCGGGGTGGTATGACTTGCCGGTGGCATGGACTTTGCGGCTCAGCGAGAGTGAAGAGGCTGCGCTGAGCGCGCAGGCGGTGGTCGAGGGACGATCCAAACAGGAGATCGTCCGTGATGCCCTCCGCACCTACATGATCCGGCAGCGCGCCTGGGACGAATTCGTCACCGACGAGCCGGTCGTCTACCGCAGCCCCGCCACCGGCGAGATCCTCCGCACCGCGTAGCCCGCCGGGTTCCGCGTGCCCGACTCCGTGTGCTGCATGCCCGACTCCGTGTGCTGCATGCCCGACTCCGTGTGCTGCATGCCCGACTCCGTGTGCTGCATGCCCGACTCCGTGTGCTGCATGCCCGACTCCGTGTGCTGCATGCCCGACTCCGTGTGCCGCGTGCCCGACTCCGTGTGCCGCGTGCCCGACTCCGTGTGCCGCGTGCCCGACCCCGGGTTCCGCGTGCCCGACCCCGTGTGCCGCTAGGGGTAATACGTATCGCGGATATCCGCATAGCGTTGCCGGATGGCGGATCCGATTCCCGCTGCGAGGGAATGGAATTCGGTGGCGTGCGGGGTGGGCCAGCGGGGCGGGCGGGGTCCGCCGCGCAGCGCCCAGGCCGCCTGGCGGGCCGCGCCCAAGGCCACGTATTCACTGGGATTCGGCACGGTCACCGTCATGCCGAAGATGGTGGCGGCGGCATGGGAGATGAGCCGGGAGCGCGACGCCCCGCCGATGAGCAGGATGCGCCGGGGAGTAGCGGGCAGCCGGTCCAGCGCTTCGGCGATATTGCAGAGCATGCCCTCGATGGCTGCCCGCGCCAGATGATGCGGCCGCATGGTGTGCGCCCGCAACCCGTGCAGGCTGCCGGTGGCATGCGGCAGATTCGGGGTGCGCTCCCCGGCCAGATAGGGCAGCAGGGTCAGACCGTCCGCACCCGCGGGCGATTGCGCCGCAAGCACTTCCAGCCCCGAGAGGTCGGTGCCCAGCAGGGTGGCGGTGGAATCCAGCACGCGCGCGGCATTGAGCGTGCACACCAGCGGCAGGAACGCCCCCGTCGCGTCGGCGAAGCCGTTGACCGCGCCGGAGGGGTCCGCGCTCGGTTCGGCGGCCCGCGTGAACACCGTGCCGCTGGTGCCCATGGACACCACCACATCGCCGTCCTCGATGCCCAAACCCAGTGCGGCGGCGGCATTGTCGCCGGTGCCCGCCGCGACCACGCGCCCGCCGGGGGTGCGCCCGGCCACCTCGGCCGGGCCGAGCACCTTCGGCACCTCGGGCGTGCGACCGCGAAATGCCAGGGACAGCAGGTCGGTTCGATAGTGCCCGGCGGCGGGGGACCAGTAGCCGGTGCCGGAGGCGTCCCCGCGATCGGTGGTGGGCTCGGTCTCCGGGTCGCCGCCGCACAGCAGCCAGGTGAGGTAGTCGTGCGGCAGCAGCACCCGCGCGGTGCGGTCGGCGAGTTCGGGTTCGTGGTCGGCGAACCAGCGTAGTTTGGCGACGGTGTGCGCGGCCAGCGGCACGCTGCCCACCGCGTCCGCCCACGCCTGCGGCCCGCCCAGTTCCGACACCAGCTGTGCGGCGGCCTCGGCCGAGCGAGTGTCGTTCCACAGCAGCGCATCCCGCACCGGATGCCCGGCGGCGTCGAGCACCACGAGCCCGTGCTGTTGTCCGGCCACGGCGATCGCCTCGACATCGCGCATCATGCGGTCGGTGGCCGCGCGTAGCGCCTCCCACCACACCGACGGCGGCACTTCGGTCCCGTCGATGTGCGGTATCTGCCGCTGCCGTAACACCGTTCCGGTGTCGGCGTCGCACACCACGATCTTGCAGGACTGTGTCGAAGAGTCAACTCCGGCAACGACCGTCATTGGTCCCTACCCGTCTGTTGTGCCGCCCTGTCAGGGATGCAGTTGGATTTTGCGTCCGGCGCCGGAGCGGAAGGTCCGCAGTGCGTCGGCGAACTCGTGCAGCGAGAAATCGTGCGTGATCATGGTTTCCGCGTCGATGACGCCTTCGCCCATGAGATCGACGGCCCGCCCGAAACTGTGCAGGATGGCCATCGAACCGACGATGGTGATCTCGTCGTTGTAGAGGCGGAAGGGGGAGATCTCCGCGCGCGCCGCCGCCGGGGCGACCCCGAATTGCTGATAGGTGCCGCCGCGCCGGACCCGGGCGAGCCCGTCCTGCATGGCGGCAACCGTTCCGCTGCATTCGATCACGACTTCCCAGCCCTGGGATTCGTCGAGATCGTCGGCGGAAACGGTGGCGGCGTCCGCGCCGAGGGTGCGCGCCACCGCGAGCCGATCCGGATTGGTGTCGACCACGGAGACCGACGCCGCACCGGCCGCGATCGCCAATTGCAGCATGAGCAGACCCATGGTGCCCGCGCCGTAGATCAGGTAGTGCGAGCCGAGTTGCCTTGGCAGTACGTCGAATCCGTGCACCGCGCAGGACAGCGGTTCCACCAGCGCGCCGTGCGAGGACGGCATGTGACCGGGCAGCCGATAGCAGTTGGCGGCAGGAACTTTCACATATTCCGCCATCGCGCCGTCCATCGTATCGCCGATGGCTCCCCAATCGGCACAAAGATTTCCGCGACCTATAGCACAGTAATGACATCTGCCGCAGAACAGTGAGGGATCCACCGCTACTCGATCGCCCACCCGCACACCCGCGGCATCCGCGCCGAGAGCCACTACTTCCCCGGCGAATTCGTGCCCCGGCACGATCGGATAGGGCGTGGGCGGAAATTCGCCTTCGACGATATGGATATCCGTTCCGCATATCCCGACCGCGTCGACCCTGATCACCGCCTCACCGCTGCCCGGTGTCGGATCCGGAACCGATTCGACCGAGAACTGTCCTGGCTTCTCGACGAGCAACGCGCGCATACAAATACCATGCACCCGAACGAGCCTGTGCCGGTGCGTTTTACCCAATAGCAATCGCAACGCATCTCGGATTTCGTCTGCATTACGGGTAGCCATAGGGGCGGGTGCGAGCGAATGGGGTTACCCCGGGCGGAAATAGGGGTACCGGTCCGTAATGTCGCCGGATCGGCGGCTCTCGGTCATAGCGAAGTTGAATGCCCTGTGATAGCTGTCCGTTCGCCAACCCCTACTGGGGTGTTCGGCCCGCGGTCACCATCCGTTCGCTTTGGCCCGAGAGTCTCTGGTCGCCTGATCAAGACTGATCAGTTTGCTCTACAGAGGAACCCCCAGAAAAATGCTGATGAGGAAATTCGCCGCGACGTCGGCGCTGGTGATCGCTGCCCTGGGCGTCACCACCGGCACCGTCAACGCGCAGCCGGTCGCCGCGCCGGCCGCCAACGACGCGATCAACTACGCCGCCACCACCACCGAGAAGAACATGACCATCCGCACCGACGCTGGTTCGCTGGTCGTCGAGGATGGCGTCTTCAAGATCAAGGCCGCCAACGGGACCACCGTCGCGGGCACCGAACTGAAGTTCCGCGTGGACGAGTTCGAGTTCCCGATCGCCGCCGAGATCGCCGGAAACACCGCCACTCTGACCCCCGAGTTCGTCACCGAGAAGGCGGTTTACAAGCCGGTCGCCCTGCCTTACGAGGACCAGGCTCCCTGGAAGAACGACTACGAGCGTGAGCAGGCCGCCTGGAGCCGTCTGACCTCCACCATCTCCATGGGCGCCACCGTCGGCACTCTGGTCGGCGGCCTCGCCGGCGCCGGCCTCGGCTGCATCATCGGTGGCGTCACCGGCGCCGGCCTCTCCGGCGCGCTGTCGGCGATGTTCCCGGTCGCCGTGCTCGGCGGCGGTCTCGTCGGCTGCATCGCGGGCATGAGCGTGATCGGCTTCCTGGGCACCTTGATCGGTCAGATCTTCATCACCGCCCCGGTCGCCATCCTGGCCGCCGTGCAGTACTTCACCACCGTGAACTCGGGCCAGACCCCGGGCAAGAAGTAAGAGGAGAGCATCGGGTAGAACCTCTGCTTACGGGACACTCGGCCTCGGAGACCACCTCCGAGGCCGTTTCCGTGCGTCAGGGCACCAGCTGATACCACAGCGCGGTGGTCGCGACATGCGCGTGCTCCAGCGGCCGATAGTGGCCGTCGTCGCGCCAGCCCAGCGCTTGCACGGTCGCCCGCAGCGAATGCTCGAAGCACACCGGATCGGGAATGTGCCAGCGGTACATGCCGAATCGCTGCTGCGGTTCGTAGATCCGATTCGGCGGCTCCACCTGGGGCAGCCCGAGATACGGCGTGGAGTACCGCACATAGGATCCGCCCAGATCGAAATTCCACGCGCCGCCGAAGTAGTCCTCGGTGCCGGTGCCGCAGATGGTCGGGAAATCGGTGTCGTCGTCGAGGTAGAACTTGAGCTCGCCCTCACCCCACCACCCCGGCGCGCGCGGCTCGATGGCCAGGTAGGTGCCCACGTAACGTCCGGGGCCACCGCCGATTTCGACGATCGGATGGACGGCGGGCGCGCCCAGCGGATCACTGCACCGCCAGCGCGCGTGTAGCCGCCCGGCGTCGGCGGGGACATCCTCTTCCAGATAGGTGATCTGGTAGTAGACGGGCGCGGTGTGGCTCGCACCGTTGTGCAGCGTGATCAGCGCGTGCGAACCGAAAGGCATGGGCCAGTAGCTGTTCAGCCCGCCGGCCGGGGCGACCACCACCATCTGCGAGTTCACCAGCGCGGGTTCCGGCCAGCCACTGCAGAAGAAGTCGCCGAGCGGCACCGCGATCGCGGGTTCGGCCGCGCCGTCCCAATACATCTGGAGCGTGAAATCGCGCAGCACGGTGCGGTCGGTGGTGAGCCAGAGGTGCCGGATGACACCCGGCCCGGAAAGGTCTGCGAGGGTGGCGGTTTCCCCCGGCGCGAGATCAATGGACGGCGAAACCTTCCAGCCGCGGCCCAATCCGGCGGCGGCGAACGCGCCGGTGCCGGAGATGGCGCGGCCGCCCGCGCCGGGCTCGCCCGTCGGGTTCTCCGCGCTGACCGAGCGGGTGCGCCGCCCGTCGAGCTGCCAGATCTCCTGCACCATGCGAATTTTCGCATGTGAACCACGCGTGTGTCCCGGGGACAACCCCGGACACGCTGATGCCGCCACACCGGACATGCGGATGTTCCGCGCCCGGACGCACGAATGCCGACGCTGTCCCACACACAGCGCCGGCATTCGCGGGTCGGATTACCGCCCTGCGTAATTCACTTGAAGGTGCCGGTGTCGAAGGAGCCGGTGCCGATGCCGCCCTTCTGGATCAGCTTGTCGCGCAGCTTGGTCTGTGTCGCGGCGTCCACGCCCAGGCCGTTGGTGACGAAGGCGTCCATCGACCCGTAGGACTGCTTGATCTGGTCCAGCGCCGCCGCCAGGAACTCGCGCTGCACGCCGAGCACCGGCTCGAACAGCGTGCGGTCCTGGATCAGGCCCTGCGCCACCAGCGCGTCCAGCATGGCCTTGTTACCGGCCGCCAGCTTGTCGTTGGAGAGCAGGTAGTTGTTGTAGATCTGGGTCTCCGGGGTGCCCAGGATGCCCATCAGGATCGCGGTCATCAGACCGGTGCGATCCTTGCCCTGGGTGCAGTGGAACAGCACCGCGCCCGAGGCGTTCGCGATCTCGTGCAGCGCCGTGCCGAACTGCGCCCGCGAGGACGCGTCGGTGACGAACCAGCGGTTGTAGTCCTGCATGAGCTGGATGTTCTTGCCGTCGCCCAGCACCTGCTGCTGCACCGCGGGTCCGCCCTGCACGGTCTGGGCGAAGAACAGGTAGAAGTCATTGCCCGGGTCGTAGACCGGCAGTTCCTTGACCGTGACACCCGCCGGGATCTTGTTCGGATTCACCTGGCGTTCGGTCGGGCTGCGGAAGTCGATCACGGTGGTGACATTGGCCGCCAGCGAAGCCTGATCGGCGTCGGTGAGCCGGTTCAGCGCGTCCGAGCGGTACACCAGACCGTTCTTGATGGAGCCGCCGGTGGCGGCGGTCCCGCCGATGTCGCGGGCGTTGGGCGCCGCGGTGAGCACCAGCCCGGTGGCCGGAGCCTGGTGCAGCACATGGGTGTCCGGCGCCGCCAGGGCCGGGGTGGCCACGACGGGAACCAGGGTGATGAGCGCGGCGGCGGCACCGATGAGTGTGCCGCGCACCGCCTTTCGCCGGGCTCCCGGCACAGCGCGTGAGGTCGTCACGATGGGTGTTTCCTTTCCATAACCGGCCGGGAAGTGGGTGCCCGGCCGGGGTTCATGGGCGGGCGACCTCGCGGCTGCCCGCTCGGCTACCGAAGCGGCGCTACCGCATGGCGTGATCCGGTCGTGGTCAGTCGGCGTCGGCCAGCAGGGTGATGGTTCCGGCGGCGCCGTCCACGCGGACGCGCTGGCCGTCGGACAGCGAGGTGCTGGCGGTCTTGGTGTCGACGACGCAGGGGACGCCGAATTCGCGGGCCACGATGGCGGCGTGCGAGGCAGCGCCGCCGATATCGGTCACGACCGCGCCCGCGTAGCCGAACATGGCGGTGTGGCCGGTGTCGGTGACCGAGGCGACCAGGATGTCGCCGGGCTCGATGTCGTCGTCCAGCGACAGCACGCGTTTGACGGTGCCCTCCACCACGCCGGGGGAGACGCCGAGGCCGGTGAGGGTGCCGCCGATCTCGAGCGCGCCGGAGATCTCCTCCGGCTCCCAGGCCCCGTTCACCACATCGGGCATGCGGACGGCCTGGAAGCGGGTGCGCTCCTCCCGGCGGCGGGCCACGCGCTCCTTCAGATCAACGGGGGCCCACAGGATTTCGTCGAGGGTCAGGAACACCGAATCCTCGATCTCGGTGAGCCTGCCCGCCTTGACCAGCCGCGCCGCGCGCTCCTGGGTGGCCAGGCGCAGGCAGTTGGTGACGCGCACGACGGCATCGCGGGCGCGCTCGCGGTAGACGGTCGCGCCGACGGCCATCTTGGCGGTGCGGCTGGTCGGATCCGGCACCGGATCACGGTGCGGGGCAGGCATTTCCGCCGCCCGCCCGGCGGCGGTCACCAGCAGTTCGGGGCGGTCGCCGAAGGTGGCGTTGATCAGCTCGCACTCACCCGGGCCGCGGTGACCGATCCGGGCCAGCTCCTCGCCGAGCGCCTTGGCGAACTCCGGCGACTTCTCCCGCGCCGCGGCCACGTCGCCGTTCTTGGCGATGGTCTGCAACCCGGCGTCCTTGCGGCACAGCGCCGCCAGCCGTTCCACGGCCAGCATGGTCTTGGCCGACTCCAGCCGGTCCAGGTTGATCTTCACCTCGCCCTTGTGGGCCGCGGTGGCCGCGCCGGTCATCATGACGCCGATGGAGGCCGCCTGCCACGCCTGGTTCAGGCGGTCGCGCCACAGCAGGGCGCGCGCGTGCAGCTGCTCGTCGGTGAGCTCCGAGATCCGGTCCCGGTCCAGGGCTTCGGCGTGCGAGGCGGCATTGATCAGCTCGGCGGTCTTGCTGTAGCTCATGGCGGTGCTCGCCACCCGGCCCAGCGCTTTGAAAGTACCGGCGCGAGCGGCCATTCCGGTCGGCATGGCCGGGCGGCCCTTGGGATGCAGCTCCACATCGCCGATCGCGCCGTACACGTCGCGGCGCACGCTCTCCTCATCCCAGCCGGGCATGTTCTCGGCGGAGAAGACGCCGATGGAGGCATTGATGTACATGTGGTGCCCGAGCACGCCGGTGACCCGGGACACCCAGTGCTCCAACGCGATTCCCTCGATGGCGATCATATGGCCCATGGCCTCGTTGCCCAGCCGGATCGCACCCGCCTGCAGGTCGATGGTGAGCGGGGTGAGCGGGCCGGGCAGCGCCTCGGAGGTGTTGGTGGCGGTGAACACCGGGATCCGATCGTCCATCAGATCGTCGAACTCGCCCTGAAGCCCTTCCGGCGCGGCCTTTTTCAGCGCGTAGCCGTCGGAGGTGGGCGCGTTCTGCGGCACCACGTGGCTGGGCAGCGGGATCGCGCCGCGCCGGGTCGCCACGCCGGAACCGGTGGCCTTGCGCCCGTGCAGGCCGCGCGCCACATCGGCGACCGTCTCCTGTGCGGTCCAGCCGTAGCGGAAACCCCACTCGTCGCGTGCGCCGGCGGCCTCCACGCGCGCCCGCGTGCTCGACGATTTCGGCAGCCACGCACCGTATTTGACGCCCGCGTCGCGCAGGATGCGCTTCACCTCGTCGGCCGACACCTCGCCGGGCGCGGCCAGGCCCACTGTGCCGCTGCGCTGGGAGACGGCCGCCAGCACCAGGAAGCGTTCCAGATCGTCGTAGTGCAGCACCTGGATGCCCTCGCCGCCGCGGGAGGCGGTCAGCGATTCCAGTGCGCGCCAGCTGTTCCGGTCGACGCGGCGGCCGGTGACCAGCGCCGTGCGCACGATCAGCGCGTCCGCGCCGCTCGCCGTCACCGCCTGCTCGACACTCGAATCCTGGCCCGCCGCAACGGGAACCACCAGCCGCACCCCGGCCTCGTGCGCGGCCTTCGCGATCGCGCCCACCGCGCGCCCGGCCAGATGCACCACGGCATCGGCCCCGGCGACAGCCCGCGCGCACACCTGCGCGTCGGACAGGTCCGCGACGGTCACCGCGACCCGCGGGTCCACGTAGCGGTGCCGCTGCCGGTCCAGCCCGGTGACCTCGTGACCGGCCGCCAGCAGCATGCGCGCCACCGACTGTCCGCTCGGCTCGGTGACTCCGGTGACCAGAATCCGCATCGACTCTCCTCCAGCTCCTGCGGCGTCCCCAACCAACGTGACGCCGTTCACACACCATCGCCAAGCCGCCCCCGCGCGATGGACCGCAGTCCCGGTCAACGGGATATCGGAGTCGCTCAGCAAGATGGGACGCTAAGTCCAGCACGGTGCAGCGGGCACCGTCGAGACATGACAGTGCGGAATTCGGTGACGCCGCGGGCGGCCGGCGAGGTGAGCCACTTCGACATCGAGACCGATGTCCTGATCGTGGGATACGGGGCCGCGGGCGCGTCGGCCGCGTACGAGGCCGCGCACGCGGGCGCGCGGGTGCTGATCGTGGACCGGTCCGGCGGGCCGGGCGGGGCGTCGGCCATGTCGGGCGGGGAGATCTACCTCGGCGGCGGCACGCCCATCCAGCAGGCCTGCGGATACGACGACACCCCCGAGGCCATGGCGGCGTTCCTGAGCGCCGCGCTGGGCTCCGGGGCGGATGTGGCCAAGATCGAGGAGTACAGCGCGGGCAGCGTCGACCACTTCCACTGGCTGGTCGATCGCGGCGTGCCGTTCAAGCCGAGCATGTGGGACGCGCCCACCTGGGTGCCGCCCACCGACGACGGGCTCATGTGGCTGGGCGAGAACAGCTGGCCCTTCGTCGAATTGGCGAAACCCGCGCCGCGCGGGCACCGGCCCACCGCCAACGACTTCGGCGGCAAACTGCTGATGGAGTGCCTGACCGAGGCCGCCGAATCCGCCGGGGCGGAAACACTTTTCGATACCTACGTGACGACACTCGTGGTCGGCGACGACAATACGGTGGTCGGCGCGGTGGCGCGGCAGTACGGCAGGGAATTGACCATCCGCGCGCGTCGCGGCGTCATCCTCACCACCGGCGGATTCGTCGACAACGACGCCATGCTCGAGGCGTACGCGCCGGAACTGCTGGGCCACACCAAGGTCAGCGCGGGCACCGACGACGGCAGCGGCATCCGCATGGCGCAGGCCCTGGGCGCGGCCGTGCGGCACATGTCCGCGGGCCAGGTCGGCATATCGCTGATTCCGGGACTCGCCGCACGCGGCATGGTGGTGAACGCGCTGGGCCACCGCTTCATCAACGAGGACACCTACCCCGGCCGCATCGGCCAGTCCGCGCTCTACCGAAACAATATGGGCGGCAGCTGGGCCGGTGACGACACCGCCGTCTGGGTGATCGTGGACGAGGAGGGTTTCGAGGAGGTCCCCGAACCACAACGCTGGGGCGTGCGGCCCACCCACGTCGCGGAAACGGCCGCCGAACTGGAGGAGCTGACCGGCCTGCCCGCCGGCTCCCTGACCGCCACCCTCACCCGCTACAACGAATTCGCCACGGCGGGAGCGGATCTCGACCACCACAAGGCCCCGCGCTGGCTGCGTCCCCTCACCGCGCCGTTCGCCGCCATCGACGTGAAGGCCGGAGTTCGCCCGCCGTCGGAGGCGGGGGACCGGCGCGGCACCGGGGCCTCGGTGTTCACCCTCGGCGGCCTGCACACCGATCTCGACGGCCACGTCCTCGACCACGACGGCGGCCCGATCCCCGGTCTGTTCGCCGCGGGCCGCGCAGCCAACGGCCTGCACGGCTTCGGCTACATCTCCGGAACCTCCCTCGGCGACGGCACCTTCTTCGGCCGCCGCGCCGGCACCGCCGCCGCCCGCAACGCCTAGCGGAACCCGGATTCCGTTGATCGGGACTTTTCCGGACCGGTGACGCGGGCCGCCCATAGCGTCGAAGACAAGAACCACTGCACGAGGAGGAATCACCCGCATGACTAACAAGGTGCTCGATCGGGTTCGGGATCTGCTCCCCGCGATTGCCGAACGGGCGGTGGAGGCCGAGGAGCAGCGGCGGGTGCCCGACGCCAGCATTGCCGAGCTCACCGAGGCGGGTGTGTTCAAGATGCTGCAGCCGGTGCGGTTCGGCGGCGTGGAGGAGTCGCCGGTCGCCTTCTACGAGGTGATCCGCGCGATCGCCACCG
Source organism: Nocardia acididurans (assembly GCF_016741815.1). Lineage (GTDB taxonomy): Bacteria > Actinomycetota > Actinomycetes > Mycobacteriales > Mycobacteriaceae > Nocardia > Nocardia acididurans. Next base: position 105,567 of record NZ_JAERRJ010000012.1, on the reverse strand, counting down.
CGTGCCCGTCCACCGCGTGGGTGGCCTCGGTGCTGGGCGCGCACCCGTGGCAGCTGGCGCTGTTCGCCGACCAGGCGCAGCAGGACGTGTGGGCGGAGAATCCGGACACGCTGGTGTCCTCGTCGTACGCGCCGACCGGGAAGCTGAAGCCGGTCGAGGGCGGGTACGAGATCTCCGGGCGGTGGAGCTTCTCCTCCGGCTGCGATCACGCGCAGTGGGTGTTCCTGGGCGCGCTGGTGCCCACCGAGGCCGGTATGGACTACTACACCGTGCTGGTGCCGCGCACCGACTACGTCATCGAGGACGTGTGGAACGTGTCCGGCCTGTCCGGCACCGGTTCCAACGACATCGTCATCGAGAAGGCGTTCGTGCCCGCCTACCGCACCTACAGCGCCACCGATCAGGCCAACCTCATCGGTCCCGGGCAGGAGCTGAATACCGCTCCGCTGTACAAGATCTCGTTCGGCAGCGTCTTCTCCAACACCATCACCGCGCCCATCATCGGCGCGGCGCAGGGCGCCTACGACTCGCACATCGCGCGTCAGCAGGAGCGGGTGCGGCTGTCCTACGGCGGCCAGAAGGTGTCCGAGGATCCCTTCGCGCACGTCCGGATCGCCCGTGCCGCATCGGAAATCGACGCCGCCATCCTGCAGATGGAGCGCAATATCTCCGAGCAGCTGCGCTATGCCGAAGCGGGCGAGGAGATCCCGTTCGAATCCCGCCTGCGCGCCCGTCGCGATCAGGTGCGCGGCACCGAACGCGCCCTGGAGGCCATCGATCTGCTGTTCAAGAACTCCGGCGGCCACTCCATCCGCAAGCCGAACCCGATCGAACGGCACTGGCGCGACGCGCACGCCGGTAGCGTGCACGCCATCAACGATGTCGAACGTGCGCTGGCCATGTTCGGCAAGGGCGCCATGGGTCTCGAAGTCACGGATCGGATGCTGTAGATGACCTACACCGCGGCGGGCACCGCCCGCTGGATCACCGTCGACGGGCACAAACTGCGGTATCACGAAGCGGGCGAGGGTGATCCGCTGGTGCTGCTGCACGGATCCGGCGTCGGCGTCTCCGGCTGGGCCAACTTCGGCGACAATCTGCCGGTGCTGGCCCAGCACTTCCGGTGCCTGATCCTCGATCAGCCCGGATTCGGCGCGAGTGAGCGGCCGGAGGTGTACGAGCGCAACTACCTGCGCATCGCCATGGACGCGGTGATCGGGCTGCTCGATGAGCTCGGCATCGAAAAGGCCGCGCTGCTGGGCAATTCCATGGGCGGCGGGGTCGCCACCCTGACCGCGCTCGAGCATCCCGGCCGCGTGGACAAGCTGGTGCTCATGGCCCCCGGCGGGGTCGGGGTGAACGTGCTGGGGCCGGAACCGTCCGAGGGCATCGGCCGGCTCATGGAATTCAATGCCGCGCCGAGTCCCGAACGCGGGCTGGCGTTCCTGAAGTCGATGGTGTTCAACCCGGCCACCCTCACCGACGAATTGGTGGAGCAGCGGCTGACATTGGCGGCCGACCCGGCCGCCCAGGCGGCCCTGCGCGACGCCTACGCGACCTTCTACAACCCGAAAATGGCCGAGCCCCTGCCACTGTGGGCCCGGCTGCGTTCGCTGCGGCAGGAGACGCTGCTGCTGTGGGGACGCGACGACCGCGTCACCCCGGTGGAGGGTGCGCTGCTGCCCGCCCGGCAGATCCCGAATGTGGATCTGCGGATCTTCTCCCGCTGCGGGCACTGGGTGATGGTGGAGCGCAAGGACGCCTTCGAACGCTCGGTCATCGACTTCCTGCATCACGGGTTGTAGCGACCGACGTGGTTACAGTGCAGGTATGACCTGGACCGCGCCCGAGATCGAACTGACGCCCCAACTCCACCTCGGTGACGAGCGGGAGGTGTTGTCCTCGATGCTCGGGCGCGGTCGCAGCATTCTGCTCTGGAAGTGCGCGGGGCTCAATGGAACCCAGCTCGCGACGGGCAGCGTCGCACCGTCGTCGCTGTCGCTGCTCGGCCTGCTGCGGCATATGACCGAGGTCGAGCGCGGCTGGTTCCGGATGTGCGCAGCCGGGGAGCCGCTGGACTACGTCTACTGCTCCGAAACCAACTGGAGCGGCGACTTCGACGACGGGCGCGCCGAGGACGCCGAAGCCGACTACGCGCGCTACCTGACCGAACTCACGCTGTGCGACAAGGCTGTTGCCGACATCCCGCTCGACCGCGTGGTGCCGCATCCACGGGCCGCGGACCGGACGCAGTCGGTGCGCTGGATCTACCTGCACATGATCGAGGAGTACGGCCGCCACGCAGGCCACGCCGATCTGCTGCGGGAGCGCATCGACGGTGCGACCGGATATCAGGCGCCGGGCGACAACAGGTCCTGAAACCGCTACTGCCCGAGATCGTTTGGACGGCTGCGGTGTTCGACGAAGGGGATGTCGAACACCGCACCCGCAACGAAGAGGATAGCGCCAAGTTCCAAGATCGTCAGGTCCTGATTCACCGGAAGTTATTCGTAGGCGTCACTGAAATTTACTTGGGGGCACCGAGATTCGCCGTCGGAACGGTTCGATAGGCCGAGGCCACCGCCACCAGCCAGGTCAGTTCGCCGCCGAACGACGGGTGCTCCGGCTCGCGGAAACGGTCCCCGGAATCGGCCGGGACGACGCCGTCGCGATGGGCGCGCAGGGCCGCGGCGATGCGGGCGGCCTCCACGGTCGCCGGACGATCCTCGGGCGAGACGCCGAGTTCGACGGCCAGCTGCTCCGCCTGGGCGGTCACCAGCGGGCTCAGCTGCGGCTGCAGGATGAGCAGGGCATCACGAATCTCGATAACACTGCGATACAGGCGATCCCGGCCGCTCTTCGCGGTGCCCGGGGTGGTCTTGGCGATCTCCGGGATGGCCTCGCGCAGATCCTCGAGCAGGGGGCGCAGGCGGGGGAGGGCGCGGGCGTTCCGGTAGGCGCGCAGCGTGCTCGGAATGGCGGCCGGGCACAGATAACCGATCAGCATGATGGCCGCGCCCAGACTGGCGAAGGCCGGGGCGATCTCGGCATTGAGGCGGTACGCGTCGATACCCAGCCAGCTGCACGTGATGGCGACGGTCTTGCCGACGCTGTAGCCGATCGCGATGATCGACCCGATCACCAGCAGGCGCAGGCCGCGCCGCAGCCAGAGTTGGTCGTGCAGTTGCGGAATCCAGCGGCGGCACAGCACCACGATGCGCAGCAGGCCCACCGTGTACGCCAGCAGGTAGATGCCGAGGAAGGCGTCCACCAGCGGTTCGGTCGCATAGTGGTGGTCGAAGTCGGTGGCGTGCACGGCGTCGTCCACGGGTGCGGCCCAGAACAGCGCCGTCATCACCACCAGGACAGCGAGATTCACGCCCATCACCGCCCGGCCGCTGAGCCGGGGATCGGCGGGTTCGAGCAGATACGCCGTCCACACCAGCTGGGCCAGCACCGCCGTGGCAATCGCGCTGTAAACGATCAGCGACGCCAGGTTCGGGATGCCGCTGGTCTCCCCGATCCAGGTGTAGATCTGCGGCACGGCCGCCTCGAAACCGAGGGCGGCACAGAGGATCGCCACGGCCACCGCCCACTTGGCGGCGCTGTGCGGTGGCTTGGCGGCCAGTACCAGCCGCCACGCGAACGCGAAAACGGCCAGGGCCCCGATACTTCCGTAGAGAATGGCGAACGGCACGGTGATCAGTCGAGTCCTGGTCCGAGGGTGTCGAGGAGATTGCGCACATCGGCGGGCGCGGTATCGGGCAGCACCCATTCGGCATGCGGTGCGGCACTGGTGATGTGGTGCGCCATGAGCAGATCCGCGATGTGCTCGGCCTCCTGCTCGTCGCGTTCGGACGAGCAGGACCGGCCCAGCATGCGCCGCACCACCGCCGGATCGATGTTCGGGGCGAGCAGGCGCAGCGCGTCCTGTCCGGTCATGACCACGGTCTCGTGCCCGGCCAGCAGGTGCCCGAACTCGTGACAGACGATGTGATCCTGATGCAGCGACGACGTATTGCGTTGGTAGGCAATGAAATCGATATCCCGGGTGACCAGCAGGCCGCCGGACAGCCCCGTCACCGGGAGCGGTTCGGCGCGCAGGCGCAACGGCCGGCCCCGCCGATGCGCCAGCGCCTCCGCCAGCCGCGCCACCGGGAAACGTCCCGGCAGCCCCAGCCCGCGCAGCTCGCGGCGCAGGCGCCGATGGTCCATCACCGTCCTACCCCCAGGGCCTTCCCAGCGCGCGATACGCATGCTCACGTCTTCTCGGCGCGTTGCTCGGCCTCGATCCGCTGCAGCACATCGAACATCGCCACGATCGCCTCCGCCCGCACGATACCCTCTGCCAGGCCGTCGCGGAGGACGAGTTCCAGAGCGGCCTCGTCGCCTTTTCCCTTGAGCGCGTTCACAAGTGAGAGTTCTCGGCCGCGTGCGGCGGCCAGCTGCGGATTGGTGAGCGGGTCGAGGCTGTCCAGGCCGAAGTAGCGGCGCAGGGCGTCGAGGGTCTCGAAGGAGGGGTTGGTGGTCTGCCCGGTGCGCAGCTTCCACAGATAGTTCGCGGACAGGGTGGTGCCCGTCGAGGTCTGGATGTTCTCGGCCAGCGCCCGATGCGTGATCTCCACCCGCTGGTCGTCGCGCTCCACCGGCGGGTGCATGGCGTCGATCAGGGTGTTCAACGCACGCGTGAACGGATGCTGTTGTGCGGCAACCATTCCGATCTTGTCTCCTGCAGTTGACAGGCTCTGTGAGCGCGATCATATACTCGACCGGACTTCACGACCATCCGCCGGGCGTCGTCGCTCCCGAAGGGGAGGGCGGCGGCGCATCCGGCGAGTGGTTGCGAAGCGGGATGGGGCGACCAAAGTCGTTCGCCCCATTCGAGTTTCTTTCAGACGTCTGAGCATCCCATCATTACAGGCAGGGTCAGGGGACCGCGATGGCGGAAGCCGGATCGCCAAGGCAGCGCCTGTTTTTCGGCACGCACCGTCAGTCCGGGCCAGCGTTTCGTCAGCTCGGTGAGCACGGCCGCGACGATCGGGTGCAGGAGTCCGGTGCCGACGCAGGCGTGCGCGCCGTGGCCCAGGGCGATATGCGGGTTGGTGATTCGGCGCAGGTCGAGACTGTCGGGACGATCGAAGACCTCGGCATCGTGGTTGGCCGACGCCAGGCAGAGCAGCACCGTTTCGCCCGCCGCGACGCGGTGGCCGCCGATGTCCATGTCGCACACCGCGAATCGCGGACCGGCCAGCACCTGGGGCGACAGATAGCGCAGCAGTTCGTCGACCGCTACGCGCTGGTCGGGCAGCGCCGCGAAAACCTCGCGGTGGCCCGGGTCCACCGAGAATTCCAGTACCGCACCGGAAATCAGGTCCACCAGCACCTCGTACCAGACGAACAGCAGGTAGAACAGCAGGCCGGTCAGTTCGCCGTCCGTGAGCCCGCTGTCGGCGAGCCGGCCCAGCATGGTGTCGCCCGGTTCGCGGCGGGCGTGCGCGATCGCGCCGTGCAGGATCTGCCCCATCATCGTCAGGGTGTCGCGGGCGCGCGGCGCCGCGCCCGCCCGCAGGGTGGTGTCGGCCCACTCCGACAACAGCTTTCGAGATTCCTCCGGCAGTCCGAGCAGTTCCCCCAGGACGACGGCGGGAATCGGCACCGCCACCCGCTCGACGAAATCCAGCTCGCCGTCGAGACCGTCCCAGGGCGCGGTGATCGCCGCCAGCGCCTGCGCCGACCACTCCCGCATGCGCCGGGGCTGTAGTTCACCCGCGACCGCGCCGCGCAGCCTGCCCAGGACATCGGCCTCGCTGCTCTGGAACACGTCCAGGGGCGCGGGTACGGCGAACCCCCGATAGTCCTCGCCCCGTGCGTACTTCAGGTTCGTGGACAGCCGATCGTCGCCGAGTCCCGCCCGCACATCCCGGTACCGGGTCACCAGCCAGGCGGGCGGGCCGTCCGGCGTCGGCACGCGGTGCACACCGCCGTCGGCGCGCAACTCCGCCAGCGCCGCCCAGGGATCCCGCGCGAACTCCTGATCGAATAGCGTCACGCCCGCCATCATCCCTCGAGCCGTGCGTTCGGTTCAGAGCGCGATCCAATACCGGCGCACCACACCGTGTTCCATCTCCCGCTCGGCCTCGAACACCCCGCCATTGCGCTCGATGGTGAGCGCCGATCCCACATTGCCGACCTCGCACACCAGCAGCACCCGCGCCAGCCCGATCTTGCGGGCCTCCTCCAGCATGCGGCCCAGCGCCCAGGTCGCGGCCCCGTTCCCGCGCGCCGACGGCCGCACCCCGTAGCCGATGTGCCCGAACCGATTCCCCTTGTGCCGCAGCGCGATTCCGCCGAGCACGCGTCCCTGCTCGACAATCCACCGATAGGTGCACCGGCCCCCGCCGTTCTCCGACCGGTCCTCCTCCCAGCGCAGCCGCGCCACCCACAGGGCGAATCCGGCCGCCGTCTCCACCTCATCGGTGGGCCGCAGTCCGAATCCGTCCTCGTGCAGTCCCGGCCCCCACTCCTTCCGCGCCTCCAGCCACGCGATGTGCAGATGGGCCGTGGGCGCGATCAGTTCGGGCATCGAGGCTCACCAACGGTAGTAGGAGGGAATCCCGGGCTGTCCGGTGTAGCCGGGCCCGGCGGTGTCGTCGGCGCCGAGACAGGTGGCGGTGCGGCCGGGATTCGGATAGCCACGCTGCTCCTCCCTCGAAGCACCTCGACCGTACACGCGAGATCGGTCCGTAACACGAGGGAACTTCGCACCGAAGTGGAGGTGACCCCCGTCAGGGGTTTCGCCTGCGGCAATACGCGCAGCAGCTGCGTTTCTCGTGCGTTTGGCTAACATCTGACCGGTTTGCACTATGCGTCGGGCCGGGTACCCGGTCTGCGGTTCGGAGGTGAGCGGATTGAGGCAGATTCTCTTCGCGGTGATGATCGCGCTGGCGGTGTCGATCACACTGACGCCGTTCCTGATCCGTGTCTTCACCCGGAAAAGGCTCGGTCAGGAGATTCGTGCGGAGGGGCCCGGCAGCCATCAGACCAAGCGCGGCACGCCCACCATGGGCGGCATCGCCATCCTCGCCGGTATGTGGGCGGGGTACCTGGGGTCGCATCTGATCGGCCTACGCTACGACGCGCCCGGCATCACGGTCTCGGGTCTGCTGGTGCTGGGGCTGGCCACCGCACTGGGTGTGGTCGGGTTCCTCGACGACTTCATCAAACTGAACAAACGCCGCAACCTGGGCCTGACCGCCACCGGTAAATACATCGGGCAGATCGGCGCCGCAGTGGTTTTCGGCATTCTCGCGCTGCGCTTTCCCGACAGCACCGGGCTGACTCCCGGCAGCCTGCACCTGTCGATCGTGCGCGACACCTGGCTGTCGTTCATCCCCGTGATCTTCCTGCTGCTGGTGGTCTTCCTGGTCGTCGCCTGGTCCAATGCCGTCAATATCACCGACGGCCTCGACGGACTGGCCGCGGGCTCCATCGCCCTCACCCTCGGGGCCTACGTCCTGATCACCTTCTGGCAGTACACCAACGCCTGCGCCACCCGCCCCGGGCCCGGCTGCTACACCGTCCGCGATCCGCTCGATCTGGCGCTCGTCTGCGCCTCGGCCGCCGCGGCCTGCATCGGCTTCCTCTGGTGGAATGCCGCTCCCGCCAAGATCTTCATGGGCGACACCGGTTCGCTGGCCCTGGGTGGGCTGCTGGCCGGTCTGTCCATCACCACCCGCACCGAGGTTCTCATGGCGGTGATCGGCGCTCTCTTCTGCGCCGAGATCATCTCCGTTTTCCTGCAGATCCTCGTCTTCAAGACCAACAAGACCCGCCTCTTCAAAATGGCTCCGTTCCACCACCATTTCGAACTGAGCAGCTGGCCCGAAACCACGGTCACCATCCGCTTCTGGTTGCTGGCGGGTATCTCGGCCGCCGCCGGGCTCCTCCTCTTCTACGGTGAACACCTGGCCATCACCGACCCGCTCTGATCCGATGTTGAGCCCGGCTCAACGGTGCATGCCCGAATTGCCCGTTGTTGCCGGGTCTTTCGAGCGGCGATGCTGGAACCCGTTGGAAATCCCCTCTCCTCGAAGGACAGCATCCATGCGCAAGATCATCGAATCCACCTTCGTCACCATCGACGGCGTGATCGGCGAACCCCACCTCTGGGGCGGCCCCTACTGGGATTCCGAGCACAGCGGCTACGCCTCCGACCTCCTCTTCGACGCCGACGCCCTGCTGCTCGGCCGCGAAACCTACGAGGGCTTCGCCCAGGTCTGGCCCACCCGCCCCGAGGACGACGACCCCTACACCGCCCGCATCAACGCCATGCCCAAATACGTGGCCTCGCGCACCCTCACCCAAGCCGACCTCACCTGGAACGCCACCCTCCTCGAAGGCGACACCACCGAAGCCGTCCGCACCCTGAAATCCCAAGAGGGCGGCAACATCCTCAAATTCGGCACCGGCCCGCTGTCCCACACCCTCCTCGACGCCAAACTCGTGGACGAATACCACTTCTGGGTCTTCCCCGCCCTCGCCGGCCGCGGCGACCGCCTCTTCGACACCTACCCCGCCATCACCCACCTCACCCTCCTCGGCACCACCACCTTCAAATCCGGCATCGTCGTCCACCGCCTCGCTCCCCACTGACCCCGACCGCCCTGCGGGGTGTTCCCGAGCTCGCCCGATGGTTCGGGGCTGGTTGGATGTGCGGTGCAGGTGACGTTCTCGATCGGCTGAGCTAGGGCGTTGATCGTCCTAGCTCGGTTCTAGCGTGGCTCTCGAACAGTTCGGCGCCGCATTCGCGGCCCGGTCGGCAAGGGAAGGGGTCAACGATGAGCAGCACCGCGAATCCGGTGGTGAGGATCGGCTCGGGCCGAGTCCTGGGCCGCCACGACGGTCCGGTGACCGTCTTCGAGGGAATCCCGTACGCGGCCGCTCCGGTCGGGGAACTGTTGTTCGAAGCGCCGCGACCGGCTCCGGCGTGGGACGGGGTGCGTGACTGCACGAAACCGGGCCCGTGGGTGCCGCAGGGCGTGTCGATCGCCAGTCCGGATCCGCTGGAATCGTCACTGGCCGAGGACAACGAGTGCCTGAACCTGAACGTCACGACCCCCGATGTCGGCGGCTCCGGACTGCCGGTCATGGTGTGGATTCATCCCTCGGCGTTCCAGGCGGGCAGCAACTCCGAGCCGCGGTTCGCCACCACCGCGGCCCTGGCCCGGCGCGGCGTGGTGGTCGTGGCCGTCAACTACCGCCTGGGCGCACCCGGATTCGCCGAAATCGCTGGGGCGCCGAGCAATCGAGGACTACGCGATCAGATCGCCGCCCTGCGCTGGGTACAGGACAACATCCGCGCGTTCGGCGGCGACCCCGACAACGTCACCCTCTTCGGCAGTTCCGCCGGCGGCCTGAGCTGCGCCCTGCTGTTCGCCTCCCCGGCGGCGACCGGGCTGTTTCACCGGGCGATCCCGCAGAGCCCCGGGCCGGTCGTGGTCGCCGACCCCGACGAAGCCCGGCTCGCCGCCCGCACCTGGGCCACCCGTGTGGGCGCCGAGCCACAGGCGGCCGCGCTGGCGGCGGTGTCGCGCAAGGACATCATCGGTTCCCAGCTGGCCGCCATTCTGGAATTCATGCAGCACCCCGACCCGCAGCGGTGGGGTGCGGCGACCATCCGCGCGGGCTTCGGCGTCGTGCCCTTCATTCCCGTGCTCGATGAGCAGATCCTGCCGCAGCGACCGGTCGACGCCGCCGCCTCCCGCGCCGCGCACGGCGTGACGCTGCTGCTGGGCCAGTCGACCAGCGAGGTCGAACCCATCGCCGCGACCATCGCACCCCCGGCCACCACGCCTGTCGAAAACCCAACCCTGGCAAGGGCTCTCACCCTGATCGGCGCGAACGACCCGGCGGTGATCGAGGTGTTCGCCCGCAACCGGCCCACCGCCGACGCCCAACGACTGTTCTACGCGATCGCCGCCGAATACCTGGCGCGCACTCCCTATATCGCGCTGGCCGAGAACTACGCCGCCGCCGGCGGGACGGTGTTCCTCAACGAGTTCGCCTGGGCCTCGCCAACATTGGGTGTCGCCGGACACAGCGCCGAACTACCGTTCCTCTTCGAAACCTACGACGTCTTCCAAACCATGGGCTTGCTCGGCGACGACATCCCGACCCAGCTGACCGAGGACATGCAACGAGCCTGGATCTCCTTCGCCACCCACGGCGATCCCGGCTGGGCCCCCGTCACCACCGCCCACCCGACCCCGGTCAAGATCTTCGACGCCGCCACCAACCCCGTCCTACCCACCCCACGCCCCGAAGAACTAGCCGCCGTCCGAACCTCAACCACGCCCGCCACCCGCGGCTAGCCGGCCCACCAGCTGTTGGCACGGCTGCGACACACGGTCCGGGAGTGTTCCGAGCGGACCTGTCTCGGGGATTCGAGGGCGGGGGGATGTCGACATCGGGGTGGCGGCTCCGACGTTTCAGGTGAGGATGGGTCAGTGGGGCGCATCCGTGATCGTGAAGGAGCCGTGATGAAGTACGTGATCCTGATTCACTCCAATCCGCGACCGTGGGGTCATCCGACGAGTGATTTTCTGCCGGAGTATCGGGAGATGTCGCAGGCGGATCGGGATCGGGTGAACTCGGACTTCGAGAAGTTGCTGGGGGAGATGCAGGAGCGGGGTGAGTTGCTGACGGGGGAGGCGCTCGGGGCTCCGGAATCGTCGCGGCTGTATCGGTGGGGCGACGGCAAGCCGCTGGTGACCGATGGACCGTATTCGGAATCGAAGGAGCATTTGGCGGGGCTCTTTCTGATCGATGTCGAAAACCACGCTCGCGCAGAGGAGATCGCCGCGCAGTTCGCCGGGCCCGGCGAAACGGTCGAGTTGCGGCCCGCGATGTGGCCGGGCGGCGACGACCAGTGAGCAACCGGGTGGTGCAGGAGGTGTGGCGGCGGGAGTCGCCGCACGTCCTGGCCGCCCTGCTGCGCAGGCACGGTGACCTCGGTGACTGCGAGGATGCCGCCCAGGAAGCGGCGGAGGCGGCGACGGTGCAGTGGGTTCGCGAGGGCGTTCCGGCGGATCCGCGGGGCTGGCTCGTCACCGTGGCGTCGCGCCGCCTGATCGATCGGGTGCGCGCCGACCGCGCACGGGCGGGCCGGGAGGAGGCGGTGGCCGTCGCCCGGCCGGGTGACGCGCACACGGCACCGGCGGCGGATCAGGCGACCGGCGGCGACGGTGACGACATGCTGCGGATGCTCGTGCTCTGCTGCCACCCGAGTTTGAGCCGCCCCTCACAGGTGGCCCTGACCCTGCACGCCGTATGCGGTGTGGGCACCGCCGAAATCGCCGCGGCCTACCTGGTTCCGCCGCGCACCATGACCCAGCGTCTGACCCGGGCCCGCGCCACCCTGCGATCGGCGGGGGCGGCGTTCGAGTTCCCGAACCGATCGGAGCTGCCCGCGCGCATCGCGGCCGTTCTCGACGTGTGCCATCTGCTGTTCACGCAGGGCCACACCCGCTCCACCGGTAGCGCACTGGTGGATGGGAACCTGACCGCGGAGGCCATCCGGCTCACCCGCCAATTGCATTGCGCGATACCCGATCACGACGAAGTCGCGGGAGCGCTGGCCCTCATGCTGCTCACGCACGCCCGCGCGGCGACCCGCACCGAGAACGGCGAGCTCATACCGCTGGCCGACCAGGACCGCTCGCGCTGGGACCGCGACCTGATCGCGGAGGGTGTCGGCATTCTGGAGCGGGTCCTGCCGCGCGGCCACGTCGGCCGGTTCCAGTTGCAGGCGGCGATCGCCGCGGTGCACGCCGAGTCGCCCACCTGGGAAGACACGGACTGGCCCCAGATCAGCATCCTCTACGGCATGCTCGACCGAGTAGCACCCGGCCCCATCGTGACGCTCAACCGCGCTGTCGCGGTTGGTGTGGCGTGCGGCCCCCAGCAGGGCCTGGACCTGATCGCGCCCCTGCTCGACAATCCGTCGATGCTCCGGCATCACCGCACCCACGCGGTCCGCGCACACCTGCTGGAAATGCTGGGCGACCGGACCGCCGCCGTCGAAAGCTACCGCAGGGCAGCGCAACTCGCGACCAGCGTCCCCGAACAGCGATACCTCAACGATCGCGTGCGTCGCCTCGCCGCCGGATCCTGAAGGGGCCCGGACCGGCATGACCGCGGGTTGTCGTCCGGTCCCGTTAGCCTCGGCCCCATGGGACTGGCTGTAGGGACGCACTCGCTCGCGTACGCGGTGGCACACGATGACGACCCGGAGTATCTCGAGATGCTGCGTAACGATCTGCGGGCGATCAATGTCGCGCTCGCGGCCGAAGGGATTGCCGCGCATACCGAACCCGAGGTCAACGGTGGGGTGACCGGGCGGGCCACGGTGGGGAGCGTGCCCTACAGCTTCGTGCACCACCTGCGCCGGGCCTATGCCTGGGCGACGGAGTATCCCGGCCGGGCGGTGCCGCCGGTGGCGGAAGGGGAACGGGCGTCGGAGGATTCGGTGCTCGAGCAGGTGGGGGAGATGTTCGAATCGCACCTGCTGTGTCACTCGGATTGCGAGGGGTATTACGTGCCCGTGGATTTCGCGGATGTGGTGTTCTCCGCGCCGGAGTTGGAGATCCCCGGCTGCATGGTGGGTTCCAGTCAGGCGCTGCTGCGCGAATTGGTTTATGTCGCACCGTATCTCGGGATCACCCTGGTGGAGGGCGAGTTGAGCGACGCGGAGATCGCCCGGGTCGACGCCGAGAACGGGGACGATGAGCATCCGCTGTACCGGGAGCGGGAGACCTGGCTGCTGTTCTACGAGGCGGCCCGGGTCTCGGTGGCGAACCGGACCGTCATCAGCTTCGGCTGATCAGAGGTTGTTCTCGTGCGCCCAGGCCGCCACCTGGGTGCGCGAGGTGAAACCCAGTTTGGTGAGAATGTGCTCGACATGGGTTTCGGCGGTGCGGACCGAGATGACCAGATCGGCCGCGATGCGCTTGTTGCTGTGCCCGGCGGCCACCAGCCGGGCGACATCCTTCTCCCGCCGGGTCAGCACGCTGAGTTCCCCGGATGCCTTGCGGGGAAGCGGTTTCGGAGCCGCCGGAGCCGGGGCCGGGGCGGGCGGGGCGGTGCTGCGGCCCAGCGCGTAGTCGATGGCCTCCTCGAGGGGCAGGTTCGCCCCCGCGCCGAAGGCCGTGCGGAAAGCTTCCTCGCCCAGCGCATCCCGGACCTTGGTGCGCTCCTTGTCGCCGACCGCGACGGTGATGGTGTGCGCCAGCCGAATGGTGCTGCGCTGCAGGGACTCCGCCGCCCCGAGCAGCCGCGCCGCACGGTCGAAATCACCGCGTGCGGAGACCGTCCAGGCCAGGCCCTCGAACGCGGAGGACAGCCACACGCAGCGCTCGAACAGCGCCAGCTTCTCGATGGCGTGGGAGTGGTAGTCGGTGGCGGCGTCCAGATCGCCCAGCCGCCAATGGTCCAGGCCCATGGTCCACAGCGCCAGCCCGCCCAGCAGATGCGAGCCGCTGGCGGTGGTGAGCGCCAGGAACTCCTGGGCCAGCTGGGTGCGGTCCGGGGCCTCCATGAGATGCGCGCACATGAAAGCGAATGCGTGACTGTCCATTTCGATGGCGTTCTGGCCGTGCTCGCGGGCCAGCTCGATGCCGATGCGAGCCAGCTCCAGGGCGCTCGCGCGATCGTCCTCGGTGAAGGCCAGCAGGGCGCGGTCGAGCGCCACCTCCGGCATGATGTCGGTTTCGCCGAGGGCGTCGATCAATTCGAGGCAGGCGGTGACGCGCTGGGCGGCCAGCTCGCGATCACCGAGCAGCGCGGCCAGCGAGGCGGCCGAGGACAGCGCCCGCGCCCGCGCCAGCGTCGGTTCGGGATTGCGGTCCAGCGAGTCGGACAGCCAGCGATAACCCTCGGACAGGAAGCGGTGGTGCTCCCAGAACGGCCGCAGCACCGACACCGTCTCCATGGTGGCGAGCGGGTCGTCGTCGAGCCCGGAGCGAAGGGCCGCACGGAGATTCGCGTGTTCCCGGCTCAGATCGCGGAACCAGGCGACGTCGTCGGAGGTCCAGTAGGCGGTCTGCCCGCGCAGGGCCAGCTGCCGGTAGTACTCGCGGTGCCGGGAGCGCACGGCGTATTCGTCACCACGTTCGGTGAGCCGGTCGGCGGCGAACTGGCGGATGGGTTCGAGCATGGAGTAGCGGGCGGTGTCGCCGTCGAAGCGCAGCATCACCACCGACTTGTCCACCAGCCCGGTGAGCGCGTCGATGAGCGAGCCCCCGCCGAGTTCGCAGATGGTCTCCGCGGCCTCGATGTCGAAACCGCCGGCGAACACCGAAAGCTGTTCCCACAGCAGCTGTTCGGCCGGAGTGCAGAGGTCGTAGCTCCATCGGATCGCGCCCTCGATGGTCTGCTGCCGCTGCGGCGCGGTGCGCGGGCCCGCGCTGAGCAGGCCCATGGTGTCGTCGAGCCGGTCGAGAATCTGCTCCGGCGTGAACATGCGCAGCCGCAGCGCCGCCAATTCCAGTGCGAGCGGCATACCTTCGAGCCTGCGGCAGATCTCGGCCAGTGCGGCGCGGTTGGCGGGCGTGGTCTGGAAGGCCGGGTTGGCGGCGGTGGCGCGCTCGGTAAGCAGTTGCAGCGCATCGCTTTCCGTGCCTACGTGCGCGTCCGGCACGGTGAGCGGCGGCACCGGCATCACCTGCTCGCCCGGGATGCCGAGCACCTCGCGGCTGGTGGCCAGCACCCGCACATCCGGTGTGGTGGCGATGATCCGGCCCACCAGCGCCGCGCACGCCTCGATGAGATGCTCACAGTTGTCGAGGATCAGCAGCAGCCGCTTGTCGGCCAGGAATTCGGTGAGCCGGGGCAGCGGCGCGGTGGATTCGTCGCGCAGATTGAGGGTTTCGGCGACGCTGAGGGTCACCAGGTTGGGGTCCAGCACATCGGCGAGTTCGACCAGCCAGACGCCGTCCGGGAAGGCGCGGGCCACCACCTGCCCGATCTGCCGGGACAGCCGGGTCTTGCCCATGCCGCCGGGGCCGAGCAGCGTCAGGACGCGGGTGGTGGGGAGCAGTCGCTTCGCGGTGGCCAGTTCGTCGCGGCGGCCGACGAAACTGGTGACCTCCGCAGGAAGGTTTCCGGTGACACGCCGCGCCATGGCTCCCAACCTAGGGGATGAGCCACTGTCCGGGCCAGTTACCGGGCATAAAACCAGCTCGCGCGCGTGTGGTAAGCGGGTGTGCCGCAGCCGACATCGATATGCGCGGCGAACTGGGCAGCAAGCGCGCTTGTGTCCGATATGTCCGGAACTCTCATGTCGAACTCGCATTGGTTGACGTGTCCGAATGTCCCGGCTCGGGGCGCCCGCGGCCTACACTCGGCAGCGTGCCGAGAACGCGCCGGGCCCGGCTCGCCGACGTGCACGAGCTGGCCCTGGGAATGCCGCACGTGACGGTCGAACACGGCTCGATGGCCAATCCGATCTATCAGGTCGGGCGGAAATCGTTCATCTACTTCCGCACGCCGAGCAAGGACGCCGCCGATCCCGTCACCGGGGAACGCTACGACGACGTCATCATCTTCTGGGTGCCGTCCGAGGGCGACAAACTCGCGCTCACCCAGGATCCGGACTCGCCGTTCTTCACCACGCCGCATTTCGACGGGCATCTGTCGGTGCTGGTCAGAGCCGCACAGCTGGGGGAGCTGAGCGTTTCGGAGCTCGCCGAGGTCGTGCAGGACGCCTGGCTGTGCCGGGCCTCGGCGACCCGCGCCCGCAAGTGGCTCGCGGAGCATCCGGCCTGACCTCGATCAGACGGTCGCGAGCGCGGCCCGCAGCCGATCGACGATGACCGCCCGCGCGGCCCGGCCCTCCGGTGTCGGGGTCAGCGGGAAGACGTGTACCAGATCCTGCCCCTCGTGGTAGTCGACCTCCACGCCCGCCGCGCCCGCCTTCGCCACCAGCAGCTTGGTATCGGGATGCACGATGTCCCTGGTGCCGCAGAAGACGCTGAGCGGACCCAGACCGGGCAGATCGGCGGCCAGCGGGCTCACCAGCGGATCGTCCACCGACAGCTCCCCGCGCCAGAACTCGATGAACACCCGCGCCCCGGCCTTGCCCAGCCACGGATCGCTCGGCTGCACCACATCGATCTCCGGATTGCGCAGCGACTGATCCAGCGCGGGCGAAATCAGCACGGTCCGAGGCATTTTCACCTGCTGCTCGTCGCGCAGCAGCAGCGCCGCCGACAGCGCGATCTGCCCGCCCGCGGAATCACCCGCGAGGCAGGCCCCGCCGTAGCGAGACATGTTCTCCGACACCAGTGTCGCGATGGCCGGAACCACCTGCCCGGCGGTGCCGAACGGAATCAGCGGATAGATGGGCACGGTGACCGTGGTGCCCGCCCGCGCGGCGATCTCGGCCGCCAAAGCCCAATGCTGCGGGGCGATTTCATTGACCCAGCCGCCGCCGTGCACGTACACGACGCTGCCGCGCGCCCGCCCCGACCGGGGCGTCAGCGTGTAGACCGGGAACCCGGCCTCCCGGCTCACCTCGAGGGCCACATCCCGGCGCAGCCGTCGTGGCGGCCCGTACGGTTGCGGGCGGATACTGCGCTCCCGCACATGTGCCCGTGCCCGCTCGGCATCGGTGAACGCCCGATTGGCCCGGACCACCCGTAGATAACCCGGCACCACCCGGCTGCTCATGAAGCTCGGCACGGCCACCTCCAGAGTCTGGCGTATCCACAGCGATACGCCATCGACCCTACTGTGCGTGGCAGGCGGAGCGGCCGCGTTTCGCGCCGCCGCCGGATCACCGTGCCGTGGGCTGCGCGGTCGTCGAGGTCAGAAACGCCGAGATGGCCGCCGCGACCGCCGCGGGCTGGTCGAGCATGGACAGCACGTAGGCGTCGTCGATCTCGGTCAGCCGGGCGTTCGGGATCAGCTCGGCCAGTGCGCGCCCGTGCTCGCGCGGCATCACCTTGCCCGCCGAGGACCACAGCACCAGCGCCGCGCCCGGGAAGTCGCGCAGGGCTTCGGTATTCGCGATCAGTTCGGCCTTGGGGAAGCCGGATCGCGTGTACGCCAGCAGATCTCGCCGGATCCGTTTGTCCCGCAGGCCGGGTTCGGTCCAGCCGCGCACCATCTCGTCGGTGATCGGCCTGCGTGCCATCCAGCCGAACATGAGCGGTGAACGCCGCAGCCAGGACACCCGCAGTTCGCGCAGCGCCAGCAGCACCCCGCCGGGCAGGTAACTGGCCGCCATCGAGGTCTTGCCGGGCAATCCGGGCGGGAAGTTCGCGAACGCCTCACACGGCGTGATGATCAACCGGCCTACGCGCTCATCGAGCCCGTAGGCGGTGAGGAACAGGCCGCCGCCCCAATCGTTGTGCACCAGCGTGACATCGGTGAGGTCGAGCGCCGCGAGGAACTCCGCGATGAGCTGATTGAGCCCGCGCATGCTCAGATCCGCGCCCGCCCGCATCGGCTCGGGATGCGCGCCCAGCGGCAGATCCGGCAGCACGTACCGGAACCCCTCCGGCAGCAGGCCGACAACCTCGTCCCACACCGTGTGGTTCATCAGCAGTCCGTGCAGGAACACTACGGGCGGACCCTCGCCTCGCTCGAGATAGTGGATTCGACCTGCGGAAACATCGACTGTCGGCATGACTTCCTCCAGTAGAGCATTTACTCTAGCGCGTTTGCTCTAGTCTGATGTCATGTCCGAGCCGCTGTCAACCACCACCCGCGACCGCCTCGTCACCGCCGTCGCCGAACTCATGCGCACCCAGGGCTACAGCGCCATCACCGTCAAACAGATCACCGCCGCCGCCAACGCCCCCATGGGTTCGCTCTACCACCACTTTCCCGGCGGCAAGGCGCAGATCGCCGCGGCGGCCCTGCGCACCTCGGGCGCGGCCTACATCCAGCTGCTGCCGTTGCTGATGGACCCGTACGACGATCTGCGCACGGCCATCCCCGCGGCCTTCGACGCCGCCGCGGAAACCATCGAGCAGAGCGGCTGGATCAATATGTGCCCGGTCGGCACCGTGGCCGGTGAGGTCGCCGACAGCGAGCCCGTCCTGCGCGAGGTCGCCGCCGAGGTCATCAACTCCTGGATCGACCAGGGCACAACGTATTTCGTGAACCGCGGCCTCGCCGAAGCCGACGCCCGCGATCTGATCTACGCGGTCCTCGCCGCCCTCGAGGGCGCGTTCGTGCTCAGCCGCACCCTGCGCTCACCCGAACCCCTGCAGGCCGCGGGCCGGGCCCTGGCCGCCCGCATCGACGCGATCACCGCGGCGGGTTCCCAGCGCCCGATCAGCTACGGGAGCTGATCGACGCCGCCTGGTGGCCGGCCGCGCCCGCGAAACTGCGCAAGCGGCGCGCGGCCTCATAGCCGGATCAGGAGCCGACCGCCGCGTCGATCTCGGTCAGCGCGTGGCGCATGCGATCGCGCTTGGTGCGCAGGTAGTGGACGTTGTGCTCGGTGGGGTTGGTCTGCAACGGGATTCGCGATTCGACGGTGATGCCGTGCGTTTCCAGCCCGGACTGCTTGGCGGGATTGTTGCTGAGCAGCCGGACGGAATCGACGCCGAGGTCGGCCAGCATTCCGGCGGCGGCACGGTAGTCGCGGGCGTCGATGGGCAGCCCGAGTTTGACATTGGCGTCCACGGTGTCGGCGCCGTCGTCCTGGAGTTCGTAGGCGCGCAACTTGTTCAGCAGGCCGATGCCGCGGCCCTCCTGGCCGCGTAAATAGACGACGACACCGCTGCCTTCGGCGGCGACGGCTGCCAGGGCGGTGTCGAGCTGTTCGCCGCAGTCGCAGCGCAGCGAGCCGAACGCGTCGCCGGTCAGGCATTCGGAGTGGATGCGCGCCAGCACATTTCGGCCGACGGGGTTGCCGAAGACCAGGGCCAGATGCTCCGCGCCGGAGTGTTCGTCGGCGTAACCCAGCACCCGGAAATCGCCGAAGCGGGTGGGAAGCCGGGTTTCCACCACGCGAGTCAGGCCCTGTTCCAAGGACTTCCGGTACTCGATCAGGTCGGCGATGGAGATGATGGGGATATCCCACTCCTGCGCCAGCACCAGCAGTTCGGGCAGGCGCGCCATCGAGCCGTCGTCGTTCACGACCTCGGCGATCACACCGGCGGGCCGCAGCCCGGCCAGGCGCATCAGGTCGACGGCGGCCTCGGTGTGACCCGGACGGCCCAGTACGCCACGGGAATTCGCGCGCAGCGGGAAGACGTGGCCGGGGCGGGACAGTTCGCCGGGGGTGGTGCGCGGGTCGGCCAGCAGGCGCATGGTGTGCGCGCGGTCGGCGGCCGAAATGCCGGTGCTCACACCGTCGATCGCGTCCACGGAGACGGTGTAGGCGGTGCCCTTGGGGTCCTCGTTGACGGCGGTCATGGGCGGCAGCCGCAGTCGGTCGAGATCCTCGCCCGTCATCGGCACGCAGAGCACGCCGCTGGTGTGCCGCACCAGGAACGCGATGTTCTGAGCCGTGGCCTTCTCGGCCGCCAGAATCAGATCGCCCTCGTTCTCGCGGTCCTCGTCGTCCACCACGAGCACCATGCCGCCGCGCGCGATCTCGGCCACCGCGGCCGCGATCGTGTCGAGTTCACCGGTCATCGTCGACCACCTCCTCCGGCCGCACGGGGTTGTCGGCCATATTCCTAATCGAAATATGCGCGGCGAAGAACAACGAGGTGGGGTCCCGCTCACCGGACGCACAACGGCCCGGAGATGAGTCCGGGCCGTTGGGTATTCGGTTGTTGTTCGGTTGTGGGCGCTCAGTGCGCGGTGCCGCCGGTGGCCGGGGTCCGGCCGTGCTTCATGAGGATCGCGCCGATGAGCGCGATCACCGAGGAGCCGACGACGAACCAGAAGCTGATCTCATAGCCCTTGTCCGCGTAGATCAATTTAATCTCCTGGGTGACAGGGGGTGCGCCCGTCACCGACACCACCGCCTTCACCGGATTGGCATTCAGGAACGCCGTCGCCACCGCGAGCCCGATAGCCACGCCCATGGCCTGCATGACGCCCAGCATGCCCGCGCTGACGCCCTGCTGTTCGGCGGGGACGGCCTCCACGATGAGGTTGGGTGTGGCCGCGTAGTAGAGGCCGAACGCGATGCCGAACACCGCGCTGATACCGGCCAGCATCACCCAGCCGTGCCCGGTGACCGCGTACGCGACGGCCGTGCCGACAAAGATCAACAGGGTGAACACCAGCGGATTCCGCGCACCCGAGCGGCGAATCCACAGACCGCCGAGGAAACCGAACACCATGCCGATGAGGGCCTGCGCCAAGGCGATGTGCGTCGCGAACTTCAGCAGCGAGAAGCCGGAACCGTAGGTGTACCCCGGATCCAGTTCCACCTTGACCATATCCGGCGGCAACTGCGAGAGCACCATCTCCTCGGGCACCTGCACCGCACCCGGCGGCAACTCGACGCCCGGCGGCAGCTGCGCCTTGGCCTGGGCCTCGGCCTGCGCCTGAGCCTGTTGCAGCGCACCGGTTTTCACCTGTTCCCAGGTGGCGGCCTTCACCTGCTCGACCACCTCGGCGGCCGGCGGCGACTGGGTCATGTAGCCGACCGCGTAGGACTGGTAGCCGATCATGAACGAGGCCAGCAGCGCGATGAACAGCACCACGCTGACGCGCGGGGTGAACAGCAGCTTCATATCCATGATCGGCTGCTTGACCCGCTTCTCCACGATCGGGAACAACGCCAGCAGCGCCAGGCCGCCGATGAGATAGGCCAGCGTGGACGGTTCGGTCCAACCCCAGTGCTGTCCGTTGTCGAGGTAGATCAGCGTCAGCACCAGACCGGTGCCCAGCAGCGCCGCGCCCACCAGATCCAGTCGCTGCGGCGTGCGCAGCTTCGACTCGGGCACCACGAGGACCACCAGCGGAATCATGGCCACGGTGAAGATGAACAGGAACCAGAAGATGGCCCGCCAGCTGTAGTGCTCCACGATGAAGCCGCCGATCAGCGGACCCGCCATCGCGGAGACGCCCAGACCGGTGGAGGCGATACCCAGACCCACCGGAACCAGCCTGCGCGGCATGAGATCCCGGATCAGACCGTACGAAATCACCGCGGTGGCAATGGCTGTCGCCTGCAGGCCGCGGCCGACCAGGAACAGCATCCAGCTGCTCGTGACCGCACAGATGGCGCAGCCGATCAGGAACAGCACGCCGCAGGTGAGGAACATCTTCTTCTTGCCCCAGATGTCGCTCAGCTTGCCGATGAGCGGCGAGGTGGCGGCACCTACGACGCCGAAGACGATGATGGCCCAGTTCAGATTCGCGCCCGCGACCGTGGGGAAGCTGGGTGCGATCTGCCGCAGGGCCGCCGACACCATGACGTACTGCATGGGTGCGACCTCGGTGAACAACACGATCACCGCGAGCACAGAGAAGATCCGCAGTTTCGATGCACCATCGAGGCGGCCGGTGTCGTCTACGGGGCCTTCCGGCACCGCGGTTTCGACGGAGGTGGACATGTGGCGTCCTTCTGGTGGGTAGGTAACACGATGGTGTGAACCGTGTCACGCCCGAGGGCCGCCGAGAATAACCGTGCCCGTTCAGCGGGAATCTTCGGAAATCTGCTTTCCCGCACCTTTTCGGCGGCTACGCTTTCTCGCCAATTTGTCCAGGTCGGTCAGCAAGTCCTCGGCGAATTCCTTTTCCGCCTCGTAATGCTTGACGCACCAGCGCAATACGGCACTCGGATACGCCCAGTCCGGGTTCGCGTCCGCGCCGTCGGCGTCGGCCTGCGCACGGCGGCGCATGGTTTCCGCGTAATCGATGTGCTGGGTGAGGATTTCGCGCATGCGGTCGGGTTGGGCCAGGTGGCCGAGCCAAGCCCGCAGCATCACACTGTGTTTCAGGACCGGCGCTTCGACCGGGGAATGGTTCACCCAGTAGGACGCGGCCTCGCGCCCGGACTCGGTGATGGCGTACATACGTTTTCCACGCATGCCGTCCTCGGACACCACGGTGCGCGAGGTCGCGAAGCCGTGTTTCTCCAGTCGTTTGAGTTCGGCGTAGATCTGGGAGAACGACGGACTCCAATAGAAGAACTGCAGACTCCAGTCGGCCCATTTCTTCAGGTCGTAACCGGAGAGTTCCTCTGCGTGCGAGAGCATTCCGAGTACCGCCCACGCCGTGGTGGGCAGCTCCGGAATGCTCTCGTGCTCATCGGCGTGAGCATCGATCATGCTTGAACTGTATCGCCCCCGCACCTGTGCTCTCCGCTCAACGCCAGTGCGCGCGGCGCGGGAACAGGGTGCGGCCGGCCTCGTGCGCCACCTCGAGCACGACGCGGGCCAGCCGGTCGAAGCTCATGCCGTCGGCACGACCCGACAGCGACAGGGCAGCCGGAGCGGTGCCGCGACCACGGAGCGGCGCTGCGACACAGGCGATTCCGGCCACGGCCTCCTCGCGGTCGATGGCCACGCCCTGGCGCAGGCGGATCTGCTGGAGTTCGCGGCTCAGCGCCTCGGGCTCGCAGATGGTGCGCGGGGTCAGGCGCGGCAGCCGGGTGCGCAGCGCGGCCTCGGCGATATTGGGCTCCAGACAGGCGAGCATCGCCTTGCCGACACCCGTTGCGTGCGCGGGCATCCGGCCGCCCAGGCGGGTCGGCAGGCTCGCGGCGAAGCGACCGCCGGCCTTGTCCAGGTAGACCACATCGCGGCCGTCCAGCACCGCCAGGTGACCGACCATGCCGGTGCGCTGGCTCAACTCGTGCAGCAGCGGGCTCACGGCATCGCGAATCTCGTTGTGGTCGGCGGTGAGTCCGCCCAATTCGAGGGCCCGCATGCCCAGGCGGTAGCCGCCGGAGGTGTGCGCCAGCCAGCGCAGCTTGATCATCTGATCGAGGATCCGGTGCACGGTGGACCGCGGCAGCCCGGTGCGCTCGACCAGACCGAGCAGCGTGAGGGTGGGGGTGGAGGCGTCGAAGGCGTCCAGGATGAGCGTCATGCGCTCGATCATCGAGACCGGGACTTCGGCGCTGGGGTTACGAGATTGGTTGGCGCGCATGGGGTTGTGAGCGATGCTTCGTGCTTCTGCCGGGGGCATCAGGGTGACGGACATATGTACCTCCATTGGCAGATATCCAGTCTAGGAGTATTCCGATTAGGCATGTGCCGGTTTCGGACCTTGTGCTACCCATCACAGTGCCCTGGACCACATACGGGGAAATCGGGAGAACTACGTAGATTTTCGCCCGCTGTACGGATTCCTGTCTCGGTGACCGAACCACGGTGTTGACGCTTCCTGGCGCTGACCTGCTGTCATGACTGGCAGCTATATTTCGAACCGAAATAAGGAGGCGCTGTGGAACCGGTGCTGGTGCAGGCCCCGGCGATCGACGCGACCGCATTCAAGACCGTGCTCGGGCGCTTCGCCTCGGGGGTCACGGTGATCACCGCACTGGACGGGGGCGAGCCCGTCGGGTTCGCGTGCCAGTCCTTCGCGTCGCTGTCCATCGAACCGCCGCTGGTGAGCTTCTTCCCCGCCCGGACCTCGAGCACCTGGCCGCGGATCCGCGCGGCCGGCAAGTTCTGCGTGAACATTCTGGCCGACCATCAGACCGAGATCTGCCGTCAGCTCGGACGGCCCGGCGCGGACAAGTTCTCCGGCGTCGAATGGACGCCGTCGGCCAATGGCTCGCCGCTGCTCGCGGGGGCCGTGGCCTCGATCGACTGCGAACTCCACGACGAGGTCGACGGCGGCGACCACACCATCGTCATCGGCCGCGTCACCGGCCTGAACGAGCACTCCGAGGCGAATCCGCTGCTGTTCTACCGCGCGGCCTTCGGACGTCTCGCACACCAGTAGCAACCTCCCGGCCAGTGGGACAGCAATTGTCATCGGCGTCACATCGGCCGCAACCATCGAAGCAAGGCAAGGGAGAGGAATTCACATGACCACCACGGACGGTGAGGTGCGAGTCATCGATGCGGGCGCACCGCCCACACGATTCGCGCGCGGCTGGCACTGCCTCGGCCTGGCCGACTCCTTCCGGGACGGAAAACCGCACAGCGTCAAGGCTTTCGGCACCGAACTCGTGGTGTTCGCCGCCGAGGACGGCACCCTCAACGTGCTCAACGGCTTCTGCCCGCATATGGGCGGCAACCTCGCCGACGGCACCGTCAAGGGCGACTCCATCGCCTGCCCGTTCCACGACTGGCGCTGGAACGGCAAGGGCAAGTGCACGGGCATCCCGTACGCGCGGCGCGTGCCTCCGCTGGCGCGCACCAAGGCGTGGCCGACCATGGTGGAGAACAAGCAGCTGTTCGTGTGGAACGACCCCGAGGGCAAGCAGCCGCCCGCCGAGGTCGCCATCCCGCGCATCGACGCCGCCTTCGACGACGAGTGGACCGACTGGACCTGGAACACCATGATCGTCGACGCCAACTGCCGCGAGGTGGTCGACAACGTGGTGGACATGGCGCACTTCTTCTACGTGCACTACGGCTTCCCGACCTTCTTCAAGAACGTCTTCGAGGGGCACACCGCCAGCCAGTACATGACCTCGGTATCCCGCGAGGACATGATGGGCGAGACCGCGAAAGCCTTGGGCGGCAAGAACGTTCTCACCTCCGAGGCGTCCTACTACGGCCCCTCCTACATGATCGACTACCTGAAGTCGGAGTCCCCGGGGCTGACGGTGGAGGGCTACCTCATCAACTGCCACTACCCGATCAACGAGCACCAGTTCGTCCTCCAGTACGGCGCGATCGCCCGCAAACCCGAAGGCCAGACCGCCGAGCGGGCCGCCGAGATCGCCAACGCGTTCGTCAACGGCCTCGGCAAGGGTTTCGAGCAGGACGCCGCCATCTGGAAGCGCAAGTCCCGCATCAACAATCCGCTGCTCTGCGAGGAGGACGGCCCGGTCTACCAGCTGCGCCGCTGGTACGAGCAGTTCTACACGGATGCTGCGCAGGTGACCGAGGAGATGACCACCCGCTTCGAATTCGAGGTGGACACCACCCGTGCCGTCCAGGCCTGGGAACAGGAAGTGGCCGACAACCTCGCCAAGCGCGCCGAAGCCGGCGCGGCCGCCGCCCACTGAAAGCAGCTGCCATGGAAAAGGTTTCGTGCCGGTCCTGCGGGACCTGCGTGCTGGCCGAGAAATTCAGCCCCCAGCACACCAGCGTGCAGTGGAACCCCACCGCCCTCGCGGCCTGCACGGAGCTCTCCGCCCACGGCCTGCGCGCCCACACCTGCGCCGCCCTCCGCGCCAGCATCGAAGCAGCGGTGGCCTCGGGCGAATTGCCGGTCAGCACCCGCGATGTCGATGTGCGCACCCGCGGCCGGACCGTGGTCTAGAAGATTGGTGAAGAACGGATGACGGTGACAGACATCGAACCGGATGTCGCGGAGTTGACCACCGGCGCAATCGCGTCGGTGCGAATCGTGCGTGTCGTGCGCGAGACCGAGGACGCGGTGTCGCTCGAGCTCGCACCGGACGCCGCCCACGCGGATCGGTTCGGGTACAAGCCGGGGCAGTTCCTCACGTTGCGGATTCCGAGCGAGCTGACCGGGTCGGTGAGCCGGTGCTACTCGCTGTCGAGCGCACCGCACGAGGACGGGCCGTTGAAGGTCACCGTCAAACGGACCGTCGACGGGTACGGGTCGAACTGGTTGTGCGACAACGCCGTCGAAGGAATGGCGATGGATGTGCTGCCGCCGTCGGGGATCTTCACACCGGGGTCGCTGGATACCGATCTGCTGCTGTTCGGCGGTGGCAGCGGGATCACGCCGGTGCTGTCGATCCTGAAGGCCGTGCTGGCCGAGGGCAGTGGGCACGTGACGCTGATCTATGCCAATCAGCACGAGAATTCGGTGATCTTCGCCGGGGAGCTTGCGGAACTCGCTGCGGCGCATCCGGATCGGCTGGTGGTGCTGCACTGGTTGCAGTCGGTGCAGGGGCTGCCCACCGTGGAACAGCTCGCGGCGCTGGCGAAGCCGTGGGCAACCCGCGAGGTGTTCGTGTGCGGGCCGGGGCTGTTCATGGACGCCGTCGGGGCCGCCATGACCGCACTGGGCGCGGATCGCAAGCGCGTGCATATGGAGAAGTTCGTCTCCCTGTCCGGCAATCCGTTCGAGACCGAGACCGTTGTGGTCGATGACGAGTCGGGGGACAACGCCACGGTGCGGGTCGCCATCGACGGCGAGGACCACGAACTCACCTGGCCCACACAGCAGGTGCTGCTGGATGTGCTGCTGGCCAAGGGCATCCAAGCGCCCTACTCCTGCCGGGAGGGCGCGTGCAGCGCCTGCGTCTGCCGCGTGGTCTCCGGCGAGGTGTCCATGCGGCGCAATGAAGTGCTCGAAGACGAAGACCTGGCCGACGGCTATGTGCTGGCCTGCCAGGCGATTCCGGTGACCGACGACGTCGCCGTCACCTACGACTGAGATCTGAGGAGTTAGACCATGGCTTCCTTCGCCTCCCTCGGCTATGTCCGCGCCCGGATCGCCGACGTCGACGCCTGGCGCACATTCGCCTTCGACACCATCGGTTTCGCCGAAGGCTCCGGCCCGAACGCCGAGTCGATCTACCTGCGCGTCGACGAGCACACCTACCGTCTCGAATTGGTCCCCGGCGAGCGCGACGAGGTCATCGCCGTCGGCTGGCAGGTCGCCGACCGGCGCTCGCTGGAGCTGGTGCGCGAAACCCTGGAGAAGGCCGGAATCGGCGTCAGCACACTGTCTCTCGCCGAGGCCGCCAACCGGCACGTGGAGGAGGCGATCAGCTTCGTCGACCCCTCCGGTTTCACCATCGAGGTGTTCCACGGCCCGCTGCTCGACCACACCCCGGTGGTCGGCAAGTTCGGAAACCGGTTCGTGACCGGCGATCTCGGCCTCGGCCATGTGGTGCTGCCGGTCCGCGACATCGAAGAGGCGCGCCGGTTCTACACCGAGGTCCTGGGTTTCGCCTCCCGCGGCTCCTTCCGGGTCGGCCCGCCCGAGCATCCGATCTGGATCCGCTTCATGGGCGTGAACCCCCGCCATCACAGCCTGGCGCTCATCCCCGGCAGCCGCCCCGACGGCCCCGGCATCGTGCACATCATGGTCGAGGTGGACGCGCTCGATGATGTCGGCCGCGCCCTGGACCGCGTCAACAAGGCGGGCTACCACCTGTCCTCGACCCTGGGCCGCCACACCAACGACAAGATGATCTCCTTCTACGTCCGCACGCCGGGCGGCTGGGATCTCGAATTCGGTTGCGAGGGAATGCTCGTCGGCGACGACTACGTCGCCGAGGAGATGACCGCCGACAGCTACTGGGGCCACGAGTGGGCCCGCGGCTGATCTGAACCCGGCCCGCCGTCCGCGTCACGCGGCGGCGGGTCTTCGGCGCTCTCCGGTCGCAGCCCCCGGCCGGTCCGCGTCGCGCCGTTCGGAGCACAACTGAATAATCCGCAAAGGAGCGTCGAAAATTGAATCAGCCCACCGTCTCCGGTCCCACCCGGTTCGGATTCTTCATCGCGCCGTATCACCCGCTCACCGGCAACCCCACCCTGCAGATCCAGCGCGATCTGCAACTCGTGGAACTGGCCGATGAACTCGGCTACGCCGAAGCCTGGGTCGGCGAACATCATTCCGCCGGAATGGAAATCATCGCCTCGCCCGAGGTTTTCCTGGCCGCCGCGGCCGAGCGCACCCGGCAGATCCGCCTGGGCACCGGCGTGAATTCGCTGCCCTACCATCAGCCGATGATGCTGGCCGACCGCATCTGCCTGCTCGACCACCTCACCAAGGGCCGCGTCATGATGGGCATCGGCCCCGGTCAGCTGGCCTCCGACGCCTCCATGATGGGCGTGCCGCAGCCCCGGCAACGCGACATGATGCACGAGTCCATGGACGTGCTCACCCGGCTGTTCCGCGGCGAGCAGGTCACCGCCAAGACGGATTGGTTCGAGCTCAACGAAGCCCGGCTGCAACTGCTGCCGTACCAGCGGAACCTGGAAATGGCTGTCGCCTCGACGATTTCGCCGTCGGGCGCGGTGCTGGCTGGGCGCCACGGTGCGGGCCTGCTGTCGCTGGCTGCCTCCGACCCCAGCGGCTACGACGCGCTTCTGCCCAACTGGAAGATCTACGAGAAGACCATGGGCGACAACGGGTTCACCGTCGATCGCGCCACATGGCGGCTGGTCGCGCCCATGCACATCGCCGAGACCCGCGAGCAGGCCCGCCGCGAAGCCGAATGGGGCATCGGTCATCTCGTCGACTACATCAAGCGCCTCAGCGGCATGGACGTGCCGTGGGGCGACACCGCCGCCGAGGCCGTCGACCAGTGGGTCGGCCCCGGCTTCCCCGCCTTCGGCCGCGCCACCATCGGCACCCCCGACGACGCCATCGCCACCATCGAGGCCCTCGCCGAGCAGTCCGGTGGCTTCGGCACCTTCCTGGTGCTCGCGCTCAATGTCGCCGACCCGGAGGCCACTCGGCGTTCGGTGAAACTGTTCGCCGAACACGTGATCCCGCACTTCACGGGCGCGAACCGGAATCGCGTCGCCTCCCTGGACTGGGCCAACGCCAACAGCGAACGTCTCATGTCCGGGATGCGCGCGGGCGTCGAGGCCGCCTTCGAACGGCACGCCCAGGCCCTGCAGGCCGCACTAACCGTGGAAGGGAACTGATATGCGCGCGGTAGTCATGCGCAACCGGAAGCTCGTCGTCGACGAGGTTCCCGAACCCGTACCCGGGCCGGGCCAGGTCCTGGTCGAAACCATCGCCTGCGGCATCTGCGGCTCGGATAAGCAGGCCCTGGACTACACCGACGAATTCCTGCAGGCGTCACGGGATTCCGGCATCCCGACCTTCCTGTTCGACCCGCACCGCGACATGGTGATGGGGCACGAACTGTCCGCCCGTGTCATCGGCGCGGGCCCCGACACCCCGTTCACCGAGGGGCAGAACGTCGTAGCCCTGCCCTGGGCGCTGGATTCGGCGGGCGGCATCCACGGCGTCGGCTACTCCAACGAGTTCCCGGGTGGCTACGGCGAGCGAATGGTGTTGCAGGCCATGGCCCTCGAACCCATCCCGGACCACGTGCCCCCGCATGTCGCCGCCATGACCGAGCCCCTCGCCGTCGGCTTCGGCAACGTAGCGCGCACCGGCATCGGCCCGGAGGGCACCGGCATCGTGATCGGCTGCGGCCCGGTCGGATTGGGTGCGGTCGCCGCTCTGGTGGAACGCGGCGTCGCTCCCATCGTCGCCTCGGATCCGTCCAAGCTGCGCCGGGAAGCCGCCCTGCGCCTGGGCGCACACCGCGTGGTGGACCCGAATGCCGAAGACCCGGTGGAGGTTTGGCAGGAACTGGCCGCACCGGGCCAGAAACTGCACGTGTGGGTGTGCGCCTCGGTCCCCGGCCTGCTCAACGACCTCATGTACAAGGTCCCCCGGGAAACCGCCATCCTGCAGATCGGCGCGGTCATGACCGACGACGTCATCCGCCCCATCGTCGGCATCTACAAGGACATCTCGCTGCAGATGTGCATGGTGTACCCGCACGAGGAATACGCGAAGACGCTGCAGCGCATCGCCGACGGCACCATCGACGCGGCCTCGCTCATCACCGACCAGGTCGGCCTGGACGGCGTCGCGGGGGCCATCGACTCCCTGCGCAACCCGGACGATCACATCCAGATCATCGTCCGCCCCAACCTGTAGGCGCCGCAGCACGACCGGCGGCCGGAGAGTGGGCGCTCACCGGCCGCCGACCGCGTGCCGCCCCCGGGCCGGCGTGGTGCGGATGTCGACTGGCGACCACGCCGGTGGGGACGCGGGCAAGGGGCGGCCGGAGCAGGCAGGGTCCGGTGCGCCGCGGTCGTGCGGCGGAACCGGCGGGCCACTCTTCCCGCCGATCCCGCCGACCGCCCACCCCTGTGCGGATCTACTTGCCGTCGAAGACGATTCGGACGGTGACGGGTGCGGTGCCCAGGGCGGCGAAGGCGCGGGGCATGAACGGGGCGAGCAGGGGGGTGGGGGCGAAGGTGCGGGCGCGGGCGTCCACGTCGTCGTCGGGGAGGAAGGTGGCGGTGCCGGTGCGCCAGCGATCACCCTGGCGGACACGGATTTCCGGGTTCGCGGACAGGTTGGAACCCCAGCCGGAGCGGGTGCCGTGCTGGCAGATCACCCAGGCGGCATCCTTTTCGAAGAGCACCGAGACCGGCACGCGGCGGGGCTGACCCGTTTTGCGGCCGATGGTTTCGATCTCGGTGGCGAGGGTGGTGCGGATGCCGATCGCGCTCAGCGCGCGCACGGTGGGATTCGCGAAGTAGCGGCCGACGGCGCGCTCGCGGCGGAACTTGGTGGCCGTTTTGTCGTTGTCTGCGGCGGCACCCGACGAGCTGCCGCGCTTGCTCCGGAAGGCGTCGACACCGTGGTGGCGCAGCATGGTCGCCGCGGTGCGCCAGGGGGAGCGGGCCGGATCCGGATCCTTGCCCGCGCCCAGCAGATGCAGCTGATCGGTATGCCACTGGAGGTCGAGCGCGCCGTCGAATGCCTTGAGGCCGCGATTGCCGGCCAGCTGCTGCGGCAGGTTCAGCGAAATAGCGGGCGGGCGCAGCACATCCGTGCGCGCACCGAGCAGATCGGATGCGGCGGTGGGGAATACGGCGGCCGGACGGCCCAGGCCCACGATGTCACAGGTCGCGGTCGACACCGCCTCGGACATGGCCGAATGCGAACGGAATCCGCCCGTGACCGCGATCGGCACCGCGCCGGCGGCCTGCCGCGCCTGCTCGGCGTAGTCGAGGAAGTACGCCTCGCGGGCCTTCGTGCTCGCCGATTTCTGCTGCGGGCGGCCCATCATGGCCGGGGATTCGTAACTGCCGCCGCTGATTTCGATGAGGTCCAGGCCCTCGGCCGACAATTCCGCGATGACGTCGCGCGATTCGTCCTCGGTGAATCCGCCGCGCTGGAAGTCCGCCGAATTCAGCTTGATGCCCACCCCGAAACCGGCGCTCACCGACGCGCGGATGCTGCGGGCCACCTCGACCACGAACTGCCTGCGCCGCACGGCATCTCCGCCCCAGGCGTCGGTGCGCTGATTCGACAGCGGGGACAGGAACTGCGACACCAGATAGCCGTGCGCGCCGTGAATCTGCACGCCGTCGAATCCGGCTGCCTCGGCCACCCGGGCGGCCGTGCCGAAACGCCGGATGATGTCGAGGATTTCGTCCTCGGTGAGTTCGCGCGGTGCGGGGATGCCCGGAATGCCGACGGCGATGGCCGACGGGCCTACCGCACGATTGCGGGTGACGATCGGATTCGCCTGCCGCCCGGGATGATTCAGCTGCACCCATACCTTGGCCCCGCCGTCCTTGGCGGCCTTGGCCCAGCGGGTCAGCACCGGCAGGTCGCGCTCGTCCTCCATGGCGACATTGCCGGGCTCGCCGCAGTGCCGTCGATCCACCATCACGTTGCCGGTGACGATGAGGCCGTAGCCGCCCTCGCTCCAGCGTGAGTAGAGCCGCACCAGGCGTTCGTCGGGGGCGTTGGCGTCGGTGGCGAGACCCTCGCTCAGGGCCGACTTCATAATCCGATTGGGTAGTACCTGGCCGCTGGCCAGTGGGAGGGGATCGTGGAGGGTCGGCATGGCTGGGCCTCGATTCGTCGGCGAAGAGGTCTGGCGGCAGTCTACACTCGGAGGTAGACCAATCGGTATATCCGGAACGGTAGTACACCGATCGGTGTACTGCAAGGAAGGGGAGTTCATGGGAGCCAGAGACCGGCTCATCGACAGCGCGATCGCACTCATGCGCTGCAAGGGCATCGCCGGCACCGGCATCGCCCAGTTGCTCGAGCACAGTGGCATCTCCCGCCGCTCGGTCTACCTGAACTTCCCCGGCGGTAAATCCGAACTCGTCGCCGAGGCCACCCGCACCGCGGGGAGCGCGTCCAGTGCCCTCATGCGCGCGGTCACTGCGGACCAGGATCTGGCCACCGTCATCGCGGCCTTCCCCGTCATGTGGCGCGACACCCTCGTCACCAGCGATTTCACCGCCGGATGCCCGATCGTCGCCGCCGCGCTCGGGCGCTCCGAATCCCGGGAGGCCGCCGACGCGGCGGGGGAGATCTTCACCGAGTGGGAGGAGATCCTCACCGATCGCCTGCTCGCCGAGAACGTCGATCTCGACACCGCGAAAATCCTGGCCACCACGATCATCGCCACGGTGGAGGGCGCGGTCGTCATGTCGCTGGCGTCGCGTACCACCACGCCGCTGGAGCGGGCGGGTAAGCAGATGTCGGAGCTGGTGGCCCTCTACACCGGCAAGAAGTCCACGCCCGCCGCCTGATTCACCGCCGCCCCAGCGCGGCTTCGATCTCCGTCAGCGTCGGAATCGACGCGCTGGCCCCGAGTTTCGTGGTCGCGAGCGCCCCCGCCGTGCAGGCCCAGGCCAGTGCGGCCTCGGGGCCCTCGTGCCAATGGGCGGCGAGCGCTCCAGTGAATGTGTCTCCCGCGCCGGTGGTGTCGACGACCTCGACGCGAACCCCCGGGTGGGAGAGGGTGATTCCCTCGGGACCGCGATAGGCCGCACCCGCCGCGCCCAGGGTGGTGACCACATGCGGGATCGGGTCCAGCGCGGAACCGATGCGCGCGGCCTCGCCCTCGTTGACGATCACGATATCGACGGCTGCCCAGAACTCCGCCGGAAGTTCCTGTACCGGAGAAGGATTCAGCACCACCGTGGTCCCGTTCGCCCGCGCGTGCCGCATGGCGTCCAGCACGGTCGGCAGGGGGATCTCCAACTGGCACAGCAGTACGTCGGCCCCGGCCACGAGGTCGAGATCGGCCGCCGTCAGCTCCGTCATCCGCGAATTCGCGCCGCCCACAACGATGATGGTGTTCTCTCCGGCGGCGTCCACCACGATGGCGGCGATCCCGCTCGGGCCGGGCGCCGCACGCAGTCGCGAAACCCCCACCCCCGCATCGTGCAGTACCCGGCGCAGCTCCCCGGCGAACACGTCATCGCCTACGGCTCCGGCGAATTCGACCTCCGCGCCCGCTTTCCGCGCGGCGATCGCCTGATTCGAGCCCTTACCGCCGGGCACCAGTGCGAAATCGTCTCCGGCCACGGTCTCGCCGGGTTCGGGTCGGCGGCCGACCGTCGTCACCAGATCCATATTGATACTGCCCACCACGACGATTCGCGCCATTCCGGCAACGCTAGCCGCCCGCCGCCGCCCCGGCATACGACTCGCCGCGGCGAGCACTGGGCTCCGCCGCGGCGTGAAGTGTCGGTATGCGGTGGTGTCAGCCGGCCACGGCCTCGACCGCTGCCACGGCCTGCGGGGTCACCGGGTCGACCAGATCGTCGAAGTCGTGGTGCTTCTCGACGAAGGCCTTGACGAACGGGCAGATCGGCACGATGCGCAGACCCGCGGCGCGGGTGTCGTCGAGCGCGGCGCGGATCAGGGCCGTACCGAGTCCGTGCCCGCCGAAGCGGTCGTCGATCTCGGTGTGGAAGAAGATCCGCTGCTGGCCGGCGTCCACGTAGGCGGTGAGCCCACCGCGTTCGCCGCCGTAGCTGATCGCGTAGTGCTCGGGCCGGGCGTCGGTGACCCGGGTGACCGCTACCTCGGCCTGGGTGCCGTTGTCGCTCATGACTTCTCGCCTTCGCTCGCCGAATCCGGATTGTGGGTGATCAGCCCTGCTGCTGAACGACCTCGATGCCGAGGTTCAGGGTGATCTTGTCGCCGATGACGGCTCCGCCGTCGGCGAGGGGCATGTCGATGGTGATGCCGAAGTCGCGGCGGTTGATGACGGTGCTGGCCTCGAAGCCGGCGACGGGGCCCTGGCCCATGCCGGGGTTCACGCCCAGGAATTCGACGTCCAGGGTGACCGGCTTGGTGACGCCCGCGATGGAGAATTCGCCGTCGACCTTGAAGTCCTCGCCCTCGACGCGGAAGCCGGTGGACTTGAAGGTGGCCAGCGGGAAGTCCTCGGCGCTGAAGAAGTCCTTGGTGCGCAGGTGGGCATCGCGCTGCGGGTTGTCGGTATTGACCGAGTCCACGCGGATCTCGGCGGTGGCGCTGGCCGAGCCGTCCTCGCCGATGACCAGGCTGCCGGAGAAATCGGTGAAGCGGCCGCGGATCTTGCTGACCATCATGTGCCGCACGGAGAAGCCGAGGGTGGAGTGCACGGTGTCGATGGCCCAGGTGCCGGGGGTCAGGGCGGTGGCGGTGCTCGCGGTCATGGGGTGCTCCTCAGGGGTGTAGTGGATGCGGAAACCAAATTACCATTTTTTGTGGACACGGCAACCAACACGGCCTGCATCTCGAGTATTCCCGGCATTTCCGAATCAATCCGCGCCGGAGTTCGCCTCCTCGGCGGCCAGCGCGAAGGCCTCGGCCGCCCGCGCGAAGTAGTCGAAGAGCACGTCGCGCTGCTCGGGGGCGTAGCCCACGATGATCTCGCCGAGGCGCTTCCGGGCGGGCGCGAGCACCCTGTCGATGTCGGAAGGCTGGTTGACAGGCTCCACGATCACCTTGCGCCGATCGCCGGGATCGGCTGCGCGCCTTACATATCCGGCCTGCTCGAGCCGATCGATGAGCCGGGTGGTGGGGCCGGTGGTGAGCCCGGTCTTCGCGCCCAGCTCGCCCGGTGTCATGGACCCGTTCAACTCCAGGATGTTCAGCGCGTAGAAGTCCGTCGCGCCCAGCCCGACCGCTCGCGCGCCCGCCTGGGCATGCAGCACAACGGAACTCAGGTATCGCCGATAGATCTCACTGGGGTGGGGTCCGGCATCGGGTGCTGACACGGCTCGCCCTTTCCGCATAGTCGATTCCGCAACACAGAGAGATCTTTCAAGAAGAAACATCCTCGAGGCGGGGAATGCCGATGAATCAGGGGTGCTGGTCGGCGGATGCCGTCCGGGTGGGCTCCAGCGGCGGAGCGGCGACCGGGCAGTTCACCCGGCACTGCGGTTCGGCCGCCGGGGGAGCCGTGCGCAGGGCGTCGTCGCGCACGGTGAAGACGGTGAGAACCGCGGCCGCCACCATGAGGACGACACAGCTGAGCACCGCGACGCGGAAGCCGTGCGCGAAATCGGCGGGGTTGGTGTAGGCCGCGCCGGTGAGACCGGCCAGCGGTGGAATCGCCGCCACCGCAAGCAAACCCGCCGCCCGCGCCACCGCATTGTTCACCCCGCTCGCCACGCCCGCGTGCCGCTCGTCGGCGGTGGCCAGCACGGTCGCCGTGAGCGGTGCGACGGCCAGCGTCAAACCCAGTCCGAAAACGATGGCGGCGGGGAGTACCACGCCGATATAGGAGGTGTGCTCGCTGATGCGGGTCATCAGCAGCATGCCGGCCGCGGCCAGCAGCACCCCGGCCGCGATCGGCCGACGCGGCCCGATGCGCTGCGCCAGCGCGCCCGACCGTGCCGAGAACAACAGCATGAGCACCGTCACCGGCAGCATCGCCGTACCCGCCGCGATCGGGCTGAACCCGGCCACCACCTGCAGCGTCAGCACCAGCAGGAAGAACACCACGCTCATCGCCCCGTACATCACGAATGTCACCGCGTTGATGGCCGTGAACTGCTTGGACGCGAACACATCCACCGGCAGCATGGCGCGCGGCTCCTTCGCGCGCCCGGTGCGCCGCCGCTCCACCACCACGAAGGCCACCGCCGCCGCGACCCCGGCGACCGCGCTCGTCACCACCAGCGCGGTGCTCGCGCTCCGTTCCGGTGCCTCGGTCAACGCGTAGGTGACCCCGGCCAGGCACACCGCCGCCAGCACCGCCCCCAGCACATCGAACTTGCCCGTGGCCTCCGGATCAGCGGTCTCCGGCACATGCCGCACCGTCACCGCCAGCACCACCGCCGCCAACGGCAGATTCAACAGGAACACCCACCGCCACCCCGCGAAATCCACCAGCCACCCACCCAGAAACGGTCCGATCGCCCCCGCCACACCACCCAGCCCCGACCAGGCCCCCACCGCCCGCGCCCGATCCTCCGGCACGAACGACGCCTGAATGATCGCCAGCGACCCCGGCGTCAACAGCGCCCCGCCCACCCCCTGCAGGGCCCGCGCCGCGATCAGCATCGAAATATCCTGCGCCGCACCACACAGCGCGGACGCCACCGCGAACCACACCACCCCGATCACGAACACCCGCCGCCGCCCGAACCGATCCCCGAGCGAACCGCCCAGCAGAATCAACCCCGCGAGCGTCAAGGTGTACGCGTTCACCGTCCACTGCAACCCCGCCATGGACGCCCCGAACTCGTCCCCGATCCGCGGCAGCGCCACATTCACGACGGTCGCGTCGAGCATCGCCATCCCCGACCCCAGAACGGTGGCCAGCAGTACCCAACGGCCAGTGGCGGACGACAACCGGATACCCGTGGTCATCCACCCACGGTAATCCGCCCCGCCGACACCCCACCCCGTCCGCATGCGGCGAGCCGCAGAATCAGCGACGCGAATTCACTCGTCGGAGGGCGGAGGTTTGCGCAGATGCACCACACCGGCGTCGATATCCACGCCGAACGGGTCCGCGCCCGTCGAGAGTTGTTCGCCCTGCATGTCTTTGCTGCGTCGCTCCTCGGCGGTGTGCTGCGCGGAAGGGGCGGTGAGGGCCTGCAGATCCAGCAGGAGACCGGCCACGCCACCGCCACCGGTCGGCGGGGTCTCCGGGCGGGCGGGGATCCAGCCTCGGGACTCGGCCCAGGCGATCAGGCGGTTTATGAAGATGGCGACGGCCAGGAGGAGTAGGAGCCAGTAGAGGAAGGACATGGGGTACCTCCGGGAACCAGGGTAGGCCGGATGGGGGGCGGAGGCGGGCGGGGCGGTCAGTAGGCTGTAGCCATGACAGCAGGAACTGCCGCTGACGTGGACAACGTTCGCGAGGTTGTACATGAGGCGGCGCGGCGGGCGCGGGTGGCGTCGCGGGCGCTCGCCCAGTTGACCACCGCGGAGAAGAACGCGGCGCTGCATGCCGCCGCGGATGCGCTGCTCGGGGCCAAGGACGCGATTCTGGCCGCGAACGGCGAGGACATCGAGATCGCCGAGACGGGCGGAACCGCCGAGGCGCAGCTGGATCGGCTGCGGCTGACCGAGGCACGGATCGACGGGATCGCCTCGGGGCTGCGGCAGGTCGCCGGGCTGCCGGATCCGGTGGGCGATGTGGTGCGCGGGTCGACGCTGCCGAACGGGCTGGAGATCCGGCAGGTGCGGGTGCCGCTCGGCGTGCTCGGGATGGTGTACGAGGCGCGGCCGAATGTCACCGTGGACGCCTTCGGGCTGGCGTTGAAGTCGGGGAACGCGGCGCTGCTGCGCGGGTCGTCGTCGGCCGCCCGGTCCAATGCGGCGCTGGTGCGGGTGCTGCGGGAAGCGCTTGACGGGCAAGGGATTCCGGCCGACGCGGTGCAGTTGCTGCCCGCCGAGGATCGGTCCAGCGTCACGCATCTGATTCAGGCGCGCGGGCTCGTCGACGTGGTCATTCCGCGCGGCGGGGCCGGGCTCATCAACGCCGTCGTGCGCGACGCGCTGGTGCCGACCATCGAGACCGGCACCGGCAACTGCCATGTGTTCGTGCACCGGGACGCGGATCTGGCGATGGCGGAGAGCATTCTGATCAATGCCAAGACGCGTCGGCCGAGCGTATGCAATACCGCCGAGACGGTGCTGATCGACAGGGCTATCGCCGAAACGGCTGTGCCGCAACTGATCAAGGCCCTCGAGAGCAATGGCGTCACCATCCACGGCGATCTGCCGGGGCTGGTGCCCGCCACCGACACCGACTGGGCCGACGAATATCTGTCGCTGGACATCGCTCTGAAGGTCGTCGACGACCTCGACGCCGCCGTCGAGCACATCAACCACTGGGGCACCGGCCACACCGAGGCCATCGTCACCGCCGACCTGAAGGCCGCGCGCGAATTCACCAGCCGGGTGGACGCCGCCGCCGTCATGGTCAACGCCTCCACCGCCTTCACCGACGGCGAGCAGTTCGGCTTCGGCGCGGAGATCGGCATCTCCACCCAGAAGCTGCACGCGCGCGGACCCATGGGCCTGCCGGAACTGACCTCCACCAAGTGGATCGTGTGGGGCGACGGCCAGATCCGGCCCGTGTAGCACCGCTGCTGCCCCTACCGGCACAATGCCAACAAGGGCAGTAGCAGTTTCAGGAAGGACAGCCACGTGGCTCCGACAACCGCACCGCAGCAGGAGCCGATCTTCTCGTCGGTCGACGATGTGATCGAGCGCCTCGCCAGGACGGGGTATCTGGCCGACAAGGCCACCGCCACCTCGGTTTTCCTCGCCGACCGGCTGGGCAAGCCGCTGCTCATCGAAGGTCCGGCCGGCGTCGGCAAGACCGAGCTGTCCAAGGCCGTGGCCGAGGTCGCCGGCGCCGAGCTGGTGCGGCTGCAGTGCTACGAGGGCGTGGACGAGGCGCGGGCGCTCTACGAGTGGAATCACGCCAAGCAGATCCTGCGGATTCAGGCCTCCTCCGAAAATGATTGGGCCGAAACCAAATCCGACGTGTTCACCGAGGAGTTCCTGCTGTCGCGGCCGCTGCTGACGGCCATCCGGCGCACCGAGCCGACCGTGCTGCTCATCGACGAGACCGACAAGGCCGACGTCGAGATCGAGGGCCTGCTGCTCGAGGTGCTCAGCGACTTCTCGGTGACCGTGCCGGAACTGGGCACCATCACCGCCACGCGGAAGCCGTTCGTGGTGCTCACCTCCAACGCCACCCGCGAACTGTCCGAGGCGCTCAAGCGACGCTGCCTCTACCTGCACATCGACTTCCCGGACGAGGAGCTCGAGCGGCGCATCCTGGCCAGCCGGGTGCCCGAGCTCAAACCCGCCGTGGCGGCACAGCTGGTGCGGATCGTGCACGTGCTGCGCGGCATGCAGCTCAAGAAACTGCCGTCGGTGGCCGAGACCATCGACTGGGCGCGCACCCTCATCGCGCTCGGCGCGAAGGATGTCGACGACAAGACCGTGCGGGCGACGCTCGGCGTGGTGCTCAAACACCAGGCCGACCATCAGCGCGCGCTCACCGAGCTGAAGCTGGCCTGACGTCATGGCCGGGGTACCGAATACACCCCGCGGGCTGGTGTCGGCCGCCATGCGGGCGGTGTCGGGCGGGACACCGGCGGTCAAACCGCCGGTCCCCGGGCCGACCGCCGAGCACGGGCTGTCCGGACATCTCGTCGGATTCGTGGAAGCGTTGCGCGCCAGGGGAATTCCGGTCGGGCCGTCCGAAACCGTGGACGCCGGACAGGTTCTCACCGTCCTCGACCTGATGGATCGCGAAGCCGTCCGCGAGGGCCTGGCGTGCGCGCTGCTGCGCCGCACCACCCAGCGTGCCACCTTCGACGGCATGTTCGATCTGTGGTTCCCGGCGGCGCTCGGGGAACGCCTCGGTGCGGACGACGTCGAAATCCCGCGTAAGCCCGATGGTTCCGTCGACATCATCGCGCTCCGGCAGATGCTGGCCGAACTGCTCATGCAGGATCCGTCGCCGGAGCAGGCCCAGCAGTTGCAGGCATTGGCCGCGCAGATGGTCGATCAGATGGGGCAGTACCAGGCGGCGGGTGGGCCGTCCTTCTCCGCGTATCAGACGCTCAAGGATGTGCAGCCCGACATACTGGTGAGCAAGATCCTCGCCGGACTCGCCCAGGGCATGGACAACTCCGACTTCGACACCGAGGTCGCCCGCCGGGCCGCCCGCGACCGCATCCGGGAGTTCCGCGGCACCGTCGACGCCGAAACCCGCCGCCGCGTCGCCGAACGCATCGGCCGCGAACGCGTCGCCACCTACGGGGTGGCCCGGCAGGCCGAGGACGCCGACTTCCTGCGCATCTCACAGACCGAGCTCGACGAGCTGCGCCGCAGCAGCCAGCGCCTGGCGCGAGTTCTGGCCTCCCGCTTGGCCGCTCGCCGCCGGCGCGGGCGGCGCGGTGAGATCGACCTGCGCAAGACACTGCGCAAATCCATGTCCACCGGTGGCGTGCCCATCCATCTGGAGACCCGCAAGCCGCGCCCCGGCCGCCCGGATCTCGTTCTGGTGTGCGATATCTCGGGCTCGGTGGCCGGATTCTCCAGCTTCACCATGGTGCTGGTGAACGCGCTGCGCGAACAGTTCTCCCGGGTGCGGATTTTCGCGTTCGTCGACCGCGTGGACGAGGTCACCCACCTGTTCGACGCGACCACCCCGCTCGATCAGGTCACCAAGCGGATCTTCACCGAGACCAAGGTCGTGGGCATCGAGGGGCACTCCGACTACGGTTCGGCCATCGAAGGATTCGCCGAGAACTTCCCCGACGCCGTGACCTCGCGGACCTCCCTGCTCATCCTCGGCGACGGCCGCACCAACTATCGCGACCCCGCCCTGGACACGCTGCGGGAACTCGTCGGCGTGTCCAAGCACGCCTACTGGCTCAACCCCGAAGCCGAGAAGATGTGGGGCACGGGCGATTCCGCTGCCAAGCGGTACGCCGAGATCATCGAGATGCACGAATGCCGGTCCGCCCGCCAGCTGACCGCCGTGGTCGGCCGCCTGCTGCCCATCTGAGGAGGAACGTCATGGACATGGACGAGGTGCTGGCCTACTGCCTCGCCAAACCCGGTGCGTGGCAGGACGAGCCGTGGGAGGGCGATACCGTCGCCAAGGTCGGCGACAAGATCTTCGCCTTCCTCGGCGGCGGGGACGCCATCGGCCTCAAATGCGGGCGCAACCGCGAGGAAGCCGACGAACTCGTCCGCGTCTACCCCGACGACGTCGCGCAATCGCACTACATCGGTCGCTACGGCTGGAACTCGGTGAGGATCGACGGCAAGGTGCCCGCCGACGAACTCCGGGAACTCATCGACATCTCCTACGACGCGATCGTCGCCAAACTCCCGAAATCCAAACGGCCCGCCTGAGATTCACCCCTCCGGGCCGAGTTCCACCACGGTGCCCGGATGCGCCAGCGACGCCACTGTGATCCGGCCGCCCTTGGCCTGATCGATGATCTGACCCTGCCACGCTACGAAGCAGGACGCGGCCTCGCTGTTGTAGACAGTGGTCAGAATCGGCGTCAGCTGCTTGGCGAACTCGCCCTCGGCCGCGATCAGCTGATCCCGATACGGGCCGTAGTACGGCAGAATCGCCTCCAGCACAACGGCTTCCACCGCCTGCACCCGGGTGATGAGCGGATCGATCCACGGCTGATTCGCGGTGATCACCGGCGCGATCTCCGCCAGCACCGGCCCCACGAGCTGCAGAATCGGCTGATACACCGACCCCAGCGCGAACGCCTCCGACGAGAACGGACCCGCCAGCGGCGCAAGCCCGATCAGCGACGCCAACCCGCCCTGCTGCTTCGGCGCGGGCCACCCCAGCGGGCACGCAGGCTGCGTATTCACGGTGACAGCCGCGAACGGGCTCGCCGCACCCAACTGCACCGAATCTCCGGGCACCGCACCGCCGCCCGAGGGCACAGACGCGCGCGGTCCGGCCGCTCCTCCCAGCGGCACAGCGCCATTCGGTGCCGCCGCTCCCTGTCCGCCCCCGGCAGGCACCCCGGCGGCGGGGGCTCCAGCGAGCGGCGCACCGGCCTCGCCGCCCGCTCCGCCCGGCACCGGACCCGGTGCGACCGTGATCCCACCCGCACTGGACGGCGCTGCGGCAGAGACGGATTGCGCCGTCGTCACCGCCTCCACCTGATCGTCGGCGCGCACCGAAAGAATGGTGACAGCGGCCGCGCTGCCGATCACGGTAAGGGCGGCTATCGCGCGAAGGGCGAAGACCATGGCCGGTCGCCTGGTCTTGTCGGCGGTGGTCATACGAGCTCCTGCGGAAGTGTCGCAGACCGCGATCGGACTGCGGGACGGGTGTTTTCAACGGTG
The DNA here is from genome assembly GCF_016741815.1 of Nocardia acididurans. Lineage (GTDB taxonomy): Bacteria > Actinomycetota > Actinomycetes > Mycobacteriales > Mycobacteriaceae > Nocardia > Nocardia acididurans. The sequence goes on along the minus strand of NZ_JAERRJ010000012.1, from coordinate 63,663 downwards.
GCGGTGCGCGATTCGATGCCGAGTCATCGTCCGGCCGCCGGTGCGGAGGTAGCAGGCTGCGGGGCTGCCGGTGTGGTGGTGTCGGGTTCGAGGACGCCCTCGAGGTGCCAGACGCCGGTGAAACCGTTGAACGGGCCGCCGACGATCGAGCTCGTCCATTGGAGGATGAAGGCTCGGGTTTTCGGGTTGTAGATGCCGGTGGCGGAGGGGCCTTGGGCGGCACCGGATTTCGGCTGGTCGAACCATTTGTTGGCGACCCAGTCGTAGACGCGCTGGATTTGTTCCGCTCCGGCTACCTGCGCGCCCGCCTTCTCCGGGGGTTTGGGCGCGCCCTGGTTGAACTCCTGGTCGTTCCAGGAGGCGGCCCAGGCCGACAGGTCGGCTGTCAGGTTGCCGTTGTCGTTCACCACCGTAGGTGGCGGTACGGCCCGCTGGGTCTGCGGATCGGTCGGGTTGGTGGAGATGCCGAATTCGACGGCGAAGAACCTGGTCGGCTTGGTGATCGAGGCGGACAGGGAATTGCCCTGCGCGAAGCCGGGATTCGGTTCGCTCTGATATCCGCCGATCCGCAGCCCGCCCGCCGTGCCCGGCTCCAGCAGGGTGGTGGAGCCGCCCTGCGCGTCGGAATCGCCATTGGGCATGTACGGGCCGTTCTCCGGTGTCCCGCCGGGCTGTACCATGCGGAACCAGGTGCCGGTCACCGCATTTCCGCTGACCGCGCCCGGGGTGAGCCGCAGCAGACCGGTCAACTGTTCCGGCGCGCTCGACGCCGGTTCGGAAGCGCCGCCGCACCCGGCCGTCAGCAGCACCGCGGCGGCCACGACCGCCAGCGTGGCACGGGTATGTCGAAGGATGTTCACGCCGGACCTCCTGCGGTGGAATGGTCAGGTGCGGGCCGCCCGCGGCTCGACCGCAGGCCGAGACCGGACAGTGCGAGCGCGGCCGCCCCCGGAATCACGAAGGCCCAGCCGAGGCCCCGGAAACCCGTGAATCCCAGCGGGGCGGTCGAATTGTTGAGTGCCACAACGGCATCGAAATTGCGGATATTGTCGTTGAGCACACCCACCAGGGCGGCGAAGCGGGCGGTCATGGGCTGCCAGCGGGCTTCCAGTTCGGTGATGCCGGTGAGGTCGGCCCCGGGATGCGCCGCGCGCACCGCGCCCACGTACCGGCTGTTCAACTCGCCGTCGGCGGCCACCAGGGTGACGAAATAGCCCTGGATCTCACGGACCTCCTCGCCGGTGAGGATCGGCCGGAAACTGTCGATCACCGGTTGCGCGGCGGGCGCGGCCTGGAACAGGCCGCCGGTGACCGGCACCGCCAGCAGACCCAGCGCCGTGAGCGCGGCCGCCGCGTACCAGCCCGCGCCGCGCCCGCCGTTCGAGACGGAGCGGAATCCGAGGATCCCGGCGGCGATCAGGACCAGGCCCGCCAGCGCCAGCAGCCAGGGCAGTGTGCCGAAAGGAGTTGTGCCCGAAAGCTTCCGGAAGTTCTCCCGGTTACCGTCGATCGAGTCCAGCATCCCGGACAGATCCGCCCGGATCCCCGGATAGTCCCGTACGAACGTCTCGACCCGTTCGAAGCTGCCCGGCTGTTGCGAATTCGCCTGTAAGGCCAGCACATTCGCCCGCGCCCCGTCGAGCACCCGCAGATCATCGCGATATCCGGCGATACTCTGCTCGGTCACGTACGGCTCGAAAGCGCCGATCATGGCCTCGCCCTTGACCGCTCGCGGGAACATCCCGGTCACCACCGGCGCGAGCAGCAGCAGCACCCCGATCACCGTCAGCACCGCGAACGGCCACCGCGCGGCGATCCGCACCGGCGCGCGTTCGATATGCGAGACGAAATCGCCGTACGCGGGCAGTTCGGCGGACACCGGCACGGTGGTCATCTCCGGAACCGAACGAGCCGATCGGCGTTGGTGAACACACCTGCCGCCACCACCGCCACGACGAACAGCGCCGGAATCAGCCACCTGTTCCGCTGCTCGGCCGGGGCGCTCGCCGAGACGGCCGTCGAGGATGGATCACCCTGCGCGGCAACCGCTTGCACACCGGTGGCGGTGTTGATCGGCTGCGCGGTCCCCGGCTGCGGGCCTCCGGCCGTCGACGCACCGGGCTGGCCCGTGGCTGCCGCCGGAGCCCCGGGAGCGATCGGCGCGGCGGCGGGGGCGGCAGGCTGCGCACCCCGGTACTGCCCCGCGAGGTGCCACAGTCCGGTGAAGTTGTTGAACGGTCCGCCCACGATCTGGCTCGTCCATTCGAGGACGAAATTGCCCGCGGCGTCGATACTTCCGCGCACCGGACTGGTTTTGCCCGGCAGACCGCCGCCCGGCTTCGGGGAACCCTGATTGAAGACCTGATTGTTCCAGGTGACCCCGAGCGCACTCAGGTCACCCGACAGCACACCGCCGTCGCTGAACACTTGCGGCTGCCCGGTTCCGGCCCCTGTTTGCGGGTCGGTGGCATTGGTGGCCGTCGCGAAATCCACGCCGTAGAACCGCACGGGCGTGGTCACCCGGCCCGACAGCGCATTGCCCGCACCGTCGAAGGCCGCCGCCGGCTGCGGTTGATACCCGCCGCTCACCAATCCGCCGTCGCTGCCGGCCGACAGCGGCGTCACCGTCTGGTCACTGCACTGCGAATCGCTGTTCTGCAGGTAGGGGCCGTTCGCGTCGCCGGTGGGCAGGATCATCCGGAAGAAGCTCCCGGTGACCGCGCCATCGGCACATACACCGGGCGCGAGCGCGAACAGCCCGTTGAGCGGCGCTGGTTCGGCCTGTGCGGCAGGCGTGACGAGCGCGGTGACGGCCAGGGCGGCGGTGGCCGCGGCGAAACGATGCGAATGACGTCCCATGACGGGTTCCCTTGGATTGATTTTCGAGGCTGAGTGACTCCATGCGGTCGGGCAGCACACACATGGCAACTCGAGTCCGCGGGAAAGTCGCGGGTTGTCCTCACGCTGAATGCAATGCTCGAAAATGCGGTTCTCGAGGAAGCGCCGTTAGCGGGCCATTAGTGAAGTATTGGCCGGTCCGCGCACCGTGGTGGCATGACGCGAAAAGCCGCCCACTATCTGATTGCCGCCCTGCTGGCCGTGCTCGCCGTGAGCGCCGGGCGGGTCGTCGCCAACGCCACCCCGCCCGTCGAGCCCGGCAAGTTCTACGACACCTCGTACACGACCGAGGGTTTCAACTACAAGATCGTGGTGCCCAATGTCGGCATCGACGGTGTCGACGGCCCGCTCTACAACGCCCGCCAGGACTTCAACAACAATATGGACGGGTTCGCCGCGCAGTTCATCCGCAACTATGTGGACGAGCACACCTCGGTCATGCCCGCCACCAACTACCTCTACCTCGGCAAGAACGTGCTGAGCGGCAAGATCGGCGTGGAGGTGTTCGCCGAGGGCGCGGCGCACGGTTTCGACGACTACGCCACCCACAACACCAATACCCTGACCGGTGAACCGATTTCGCTGACCGACCTGTTCACCGACCTGGAGAGCGGGCTGGAGTCGCTGTCCTACTACTCCAAGAGCTTCCTGACCACGAAGTACGGGGCCGACGGCTATGACGCGACCGCTGTCGAGCCGGTCTACCGCAACTTCCACAACTGGGCAGTCGCCGAGGACGGCATGCGCATCTACTTCGGTGAGATCGCCTCGCACGCCGCGGGCAATGTCATGATCACGCTGCCCTGGGGTGTCTTCCACGGCGTGTTCAACCCCGCGATGAAGGACGTGGTCGGCGCCTGATCGCCCCGCCGCTCCACAGTGCCGCCCATCGCCCCCGGTAAGCTCGCGATTCGTGCATACGAACGGTCGCCGCAAGCTGGGGGTGATGGGCGGCACTTTCGATCCCATCCACCACGGTCACCTGGTCGCCGCCTCCGAGGTGGCCAATCGGTTCGATCTGGATGAAGTGGTGTTCGTGCCCACGGGCCAGCCCTGGCAGAAGGCCGACCGGATGGTTTCCCCGGCGGAGGACCGCTATCTCATGACGGTCATCGCCACCGCCTCCAACCCGCGCTTCTCGGTCAGCCGCACCGACGTCGACCGGGGCAAGGAGACCTACACCGTCGACACCCTGCGTGACCTGGCCGAACAGCATCCCGACGCGGATCTCTACTTCATCACCGGAGCGGACGCACTGGCCAGCATCCTCACATGGCAGGATTGGTCCGAACTGTTCGAGCTGGCGAAATTCGTCGGAGTGAGCCGTCCGGGGTACGAATTGAATATCGACCACCTGGCCGACCACCTGAAGGATTACCCCGCCGACACCGTCACGATGATCGAGATTCCGGCCCTGGCCATCTCCTCGAGTGACTGTCGGCGGCGTGCGGGGGAGGGACGGCCGGTGTGGTACCTCGTACCGGACGGGGTCGTGCAATACATATCGAAGCGGCAGCTCTACGCGCCGCAAGACGGTGCTCTGGGAAGAGCAGAGGGAAGGTAGCAGGGTGAGCGCATCGGTCGAAGCGGTCAAGATGGCCACGGTGGCGGCACTGGCGGCGGACGAGAAACTCGCCTCCGACGTGGTCGTGCTCGACGTGTCCGAGCAGCTGGTGATCACCGACTGCTTCGTGATCGCGTCCGCGCCCAACGAGCGTCAGGTCAACGCCATCGTCGACAATGTCGAGGAGAAGCTGCGCGAGGCCGGGTACAAGCCGGTGCGCCGCGAAGGCACGCGTGAGGGACGCTGGGCGCTGCTCGACTACATCGAGATCGTCATCCACATCCAGCACAACGACGAGCGCGACTTCTACGGCCTGGAGCGGCTGTGGAAGGACTGCCCGCAGGTGCCGGTCGAAGGACTCGGCGCGCCCAAGGCCGCCACGACGGACGACGAGGCCGGGGACGACGAGTGAGCAGAGACAAGATGGCCGGTGTGCGCCGGCTGATCCTGTTGCGGCACGGGCAGACCGAATGGAACGCCAGCGACCGCATGCAGGGCCAGATCGACACCGAACTCAGCGAGCTCGGCCGCCGTCAGGCCAAGGACTGCGCACCCGATATGGCGTGCCGGGAACTGATCCACATCGTGTCCTCGGACCTCAAGCGCGCGCACGACACCGCGCTGGCCGTGGCCGACTACGCCGGACTGCCGGTCGTCACCGACCCGCGCCTGCGTGAAACCCACCTGGGCGAATGGGAGGGGCTCGACCACATCGAGGTCGACACCCAGCATCCGGGCGCGCGCAAAGAGTGGCGCATGGACCCCACCTTCACCCCGCCCGGCGGCGAATCCAAACTCGAGGTCGGCGCGCGCGCCCTGCCCGTCGTGCACGAACTGTTCAACGAGCGGGAGGACTGGCCCGGTCGTACGATCCTTCTGGTTGCGCACGGCGGGCTGATCGCGGCGCTGACCGCGGCAGTGCTCGAACTCCCGCCCGCGAACTGGCCGGCCCTCGGTGGCCTCGCCAACACCAGCTGGGTGCAACTGAGCAGCCACGGTCCGAGCATCGAACGGCCCGGCTGGCGCCTCGATGTGTGGAACGCGGCGGCGAAGGTAGCACCAGATGTCCTCTGATGAGAGCTCCGGCGAACGGCAGGTCTCCGACGAACTGCTCCGGCGGGCCAGCGAGGTGAAGAAGGTCCGGGCACTCCCGGACGCACTCTTCGGCGGCACCGCGCCGCAGGACTCGCCGGAAACGGTTGCGGCCGAAGGCGATAGCGCGGACGACTCGGCCGCGGAACCCGCCGGTACCGGCGCATCCACCGCGGCGCATGTCGATCGCGCCGCAGCGGGCTCGGATGCGGCCGCGTCCTCCGGCGGTGCCGGTGCGGACCAGGTCGTGTCGGCAGCCGGGCACGCCGCATCCGATGGGGCGCAGGCAGGTTCGGCATCGGCCGCCGGGGAGGTTTCGGCCGCGGGCGACGGGGAGGCCGCCGAGCGCAAAGTGCTGGTGGTCATCGCGGATTCGCTGGCGTACTTCGGACCCAAAGGCGGCCTGGCTGCCGATCATCCGCGAATCTGGCCGAATCTGGTTGCGGCCGAGCTCGACTGGGATGTCGAGTTGGTGGCTCGGATCGGGTGGACGTGCCGGGATGCCTACTGGGCGTTGATCGGGGATCCCCGGGTGTGGGCTGCCGTGCCGCGCGCCGGTGCGGTCGTATTCGCCACTGGTGGAATGGATTCGCTGCCCTCACCGCTGCCGACCGCGCTGCGGGAGCTGATCCGGTATGTGCGACCGGCCGGATTGCGGCGGCGGGTGCGGGATGCCTACAACTGGTTGCAGCCCAAGCTTTCTCCGCTGGGGTGGCCGGTGGCGCTGCCGCCGTCGGTGAGCGTCGACTACCTGGAGCAGTCGCGAAACTCGCTGGCGCAGTTGCGGCCCGAACTGCCGGTCGTGGGAGTGCTTCCGTCCGTGCACAAGTGCGAGGCGTACGCCTGCGTGCACACCGGGCGCGAGCCCATGGTCGCCGCGGTCGAGAAGTGGGCCGCCGAGCACTCGGTGCCGCTGGTCGACCTCGGAGAAGCCGTGCGCGACAACGTCTTCCACGGGGAAGCCAATCCGGACGGCATCCACTGGGGCTGGGAGGGGCACAGCGCCGTCGCCCGCGCCATGGTCAAGGTGCTGTCGGAGGCGTCCGCCCGCGAGGGCCGGACTGCATGAGGGAGGACCGCTAGCCGATGGCCGTGGTCGTTGTCACCGACTCGTCGGCCAGCCTGCCCGCCGACCTGACCGCCGAACTCGGCATCCTCACCGTCCCCCTGCACGTCCTCGTCGACGATCGCGAAATCCGTGAGGGCGTCGACGAATGCGAGATCGACTACGGCTCCGCCACGGTCACCACCTCGGCCGCCTCGCCGGGTGACCTGCGCGCCGTCTACGAACGCGCCCTGGAGCTCAGCGACGGCGACGGCGTTGTGGCCGTCCATCTTTCGCGTCAGCTCTCGGGCACCTGGGAGGCGGGCCGCCAGGCCGTCCGCGATATGGACGCCGCCGATCGCGTCCGCCTGGTGGATTCGCTGAGCGCCGGTATCGGCACCGGCCTCTGTGTGCTGGCCGCCGCCCGCCGCGCCCGCACCGGTGCGCCGCTGGACGTCATCTACGACACGGCGGTGGCGGCCTCCGTGCGCAGCCGCGCCTTCATCGTGGTCAACCGCACCGAACAACTGCGCCGCTCCGGCCGATTGAGCAGCGCCGCCGCCTTCTTCGGCACCGAACTGGTCACCAAACCCATCCTGCAGATGGTGGACGGGCGTCTGGAACTGCGGGAGAAGGCCCGCACCCGGTCGAAGGCGTTCACGAAACTCATCGCGGCAGCGGTGGACGCGGCCGGGGACGACGGCGCGACCGTGGCCGTCCAGCACCTCGGCGCGGAGGAGGCGGCCAACACCATCGCCGCCCAGTTGCGCGAGCTGATCCCCGGCATCCGGGAGCTGATCATCGCCGAGTTCGGACCGACCCTGGGAATCCATCTCGGTGTCGGTGCCGTCGGTGCTCTGGTTGTCCCCGGCGGCTGCGGCTGACCTGCGCTTTCGGGTCCGGAATCGGGCTGTTCACAACACTTTTCGTCATCCACAGGCCCGGCGGAAACCCCAGGTCGCCGTCGTGGGCCGGTGCTGCCGCAGCCCTACCGTGGCCCCATGCCACGAACCGACTTCACTCCGACTCGCGCCCACTCCGCCCGCTGGCACGAGGAATCCGTCGACGACGAACCCGATGCCCGCTCCCATCGCGACTGCCACGCCGACGACTGGACCGACAGCCCCGGCCGCCCTCGGCGAGCCGAATCCCCTTCCCCCACATGGCAGTCCGATCCACCCGATTTCACCGAACGCTGGCATGAACGCCTGGTTCCGGCCCGCTTCCACGGCACCCGCTGGGATCCCGGGCCACGCGGCGTCCTCATCCTCGCCGCCCTCGGCGTCATCGCGGTCCTGCTCGCCGCAACGGCGTCCTTCCAGCAGAAACCGGTAACCCGCCCGGTCCCGCCGATCACGCCCGCCGCCGCAACCGACACCAACCGCGAGCACCGGCTTCCCCCGGACGGGCCCACCCCACCCTCGACCACGACCTCCGGCAAACCGTCCCCGGCCGCCGAAGTGGTGGTGAGCGTCGTCGGCCTGGTCGAGCACGGCGGCCTGCGCCGCTTCCCGCCCGGGGCCCGCATCGCCGACGCCGTCAAAGCCGCATCGCCCCATCCGGAAGCCGACCTCTCCGGCCTCAACCTCGCCCAACCCCTCCGCGACGGCGACCAGATAGTCATCGGCCGCACCGACCCCACCCCCGGCACTCCCCAACTCGGCAGCACCCTCACCAACGCCGCCCAAGCCACGGGCATCGCCGCCACCGGCGAATCCCCCCGCCCCACAGGCACTCCCGCCAAAGTCGACCTCAACACCGCCACCGAAGCCGAACTCGACGCCCTCCCCGGGGTAGGCCCCGTCACCGCCCGCGCCATCCTCGCCTGGCGCACCCAGCACGGCCGCTTCACCTCGGTCGACCAGCTCGCCGAGGTAGACGGCATCGGCCCCTCCCGCCTCGCCCGCCTCCGCAACGCGGTGACGGTATGACCACCGCACCGCACGAGTTCCCCGAGCAGCCGGTAACCGGAACCTGCTCGGCCGCTCTGAGCGGGGTGCAGTTTCGCGCGGAGCGCGGCGACCGATGCGCGCACCGCTGTAGCGAGCCGGCGCGACCGGATCGGCGGCCACATCGGCCTTCGGACACGCGCGGCCCTTCGGACACGCGAGGCCCCTCGGACACGCGTGGCCCCTCGGACACGCGCGGCCCCTCGGACACGCGTGGCCCCTCGGACACGCGCGGCCCTTCGGGTACGCGAGGCGGATCGGATCCTGGTGCGATGGGGAGGCGAGGGAAGCATCGACCTGCTCGTGCGTGGAGTCTGGATGCGTAACAACGGAAACCGCGGAGTTTCAGCATCGGGTAGCGCGTTCCGGCAGACGTCACGGCCCGGTGCCGTGGCAGGTGGTCAGGGGGAGAACGAGGTCGATGCGGCGCTGGATGTGCGCCTGGTTCCGGCGGCGCTGTGTTGCTGGGGTACGACGATTACCGCGATCGTGGCGGGGTGGCGAGTTGGCGCGATGGTGGCAATCGGGTGCGGGGTCGCCGGGGTTGTGCTGTGGGGGTTGATGTTTCGGGCATCCGGGACGGTCGGCGTTCGTATGCGGCGGGAGCCACGCGGCCGGGTGGGGCTGCTGGTGATCGGGGTATCGCTGGGTGGGGTGGTCGCCGCGACCATTGGGGGGCCGCGCGTCGGGTTGGCGGTCGCGATGGTGGGTGGAGTGTCGGCCGTTGCGTGGCGTGTGTGGCGGGTCCGGGCGAACGGGTGCCGGGCGGGGGTTGGTTCGGTGCTGGTCGGGGCGTTGTTGGTGGGGGCGGGGTTCGCGGCGGCCGCGGCGTGGCGTGAGTATCGGGTGGAGACGCATCCGCTGCGGGCGGTGGTCCGGGGTGGGGACGTGTGGGCGACAGTGGTGGCCTCGGATGATCCGAAGGCGCTGCCTGCCAAGCGGTTCGGAAAGCGGCAGTGGATGATGCCGGCCGAGCTCGTCGAGTTCCGGGATGGGGTGATGTCGACCCGGGTGGGCGGGCGGGTGATCGTGATCTCCGGGGAAGGCGGGTGGCGGGGGCTGCTGCCGGGGCAGCGGGTGGTGTTTCGCGCTCGCGTGGATCGGGCGTGGCGGGCTGATCTCACGGTGGGCGTGCTGCGGGCGCAGGATGCGCCCGCGGTGGTGGGGGAGGCGGCGTGGTGGCAGCGGGCAGCGGGGGTGGTGCGGGCGAAATTCGCTGCGGCGGCGCAGGAGTCGCTGTCGGAGGAGGCGGCGGGGCTGCTGCCGGGGTTGGTCATCGGGGATACGTCGCGGCTGCCGGAGGAGGTGCGGGAGGACTTCAAGAAAGTTGATCTCGCTCACCTGACCGCTGTCAGCGGTGCCAATGTGACGATTTTGCTGGGGGCCGTGCTGCTTTCGTTGCGGGCGCTCACCGTGGACCTACGGGTGGCCGTAGTCGTCGCCGGGGTGGCGCTGGTGATGTTCGTGATTCTGGCGCGGCCCTCGCCCAGCGTGCTGCGGGCGGCGGTGATGGGAGGCGTTGGGCTGCTGGGCTTGTGCACGGGGTATCGGAAGCAGGCGCTACCGGCGCTGTGTGCCGCTGTACTCGGGTTGCTCGCCTGGTCGCCGGGATTGGCGGTGGATGCCGGGTTCGCGTTGTCCGTGCTGGCTACCGCCGGGTTGGTGGTACTCGCGCCGGGGTGGGCGGATCGGCTTGTGGCGCATGGGTGTTGGCGGCCGCTCGCCGCAGCCGTCGCGGTGGCCGCCGCTGCCTTCGTCGTCACCACTCCGGTCATCGTCGCGCTGACCGGGCATCTCAGCCTTGTCGGCATCGCGGTGAACGTACTGGTGGGGCCGGTGATCGCGCCGATCACGGTGCTGGGTGCGGCGGGCGCGCTCCTGGCCTGTGCCTGGTCGCCGCCGGCGGAGCTGGTGTTGTACGCGGCCGGGCCGCCACTGTGGTGGCTGTTGACCGTGTCCGACCGTGCCGCCGCGCTGGGGGCTTCGGTCATGCTGCCGAGCGGGGTGCGGTCGGGACTGGTGGCGGCCGTGGTCTGTGCGGCTGTGATCCTGGTGCCGCGCGCGCGGCGTTCCGGTGCGGTGGTTCGCGGCCTTCCCGCAGGCGGATAGCCGGGGCAAGGACAGAGCGGCGCGTGCGCTGCGGTCGGCGTGATTGCCGGTGATGGCAGGTCTTTGCGGGGCAGGCGGGTGACGGGTGGTGGGGTTGTCGGGGCGGGCTCGTAGGATCGGGGCGTGAGCCAACGACCCGCGCCCCTGCATCTCGTGCTCGGTGACGAGGAACTGTTGATCGATCGGGCTGTGGCGGGGATTACCGCACAGGCTCGGGCTGCCAGTGCGAGTCCGGAGGCGTTGCCGGTGGATCGGCTGCGGGCGGGGGATGCGAGTACCGCGGAGCTGGCCGAGCTGTTGAGTCCTTCGCTGTTCGCCGAGGATCGGGTGATCGTGCTCGAGTCGGCGGCCGAGGCGGGCAAGGACGCGGTCGCCGTCATCCAGGATGCGGCACAAGCTCCGCCCGAGGGCGTGGTGCTGGTGGTGCTGCACTCCGGGGGCGGGCGGGCCAAGGCGCTGGCTCCCGCGCTGCAGAAGCTGGGGGCCCAGGTGCACAACTGCGCGAAGCTGACCAAGGCGGGGGAGCGGGTGGAGTTCGTGCGCAACGAGTTCCGGGCCGCGAATGTGCGGGTGTCGGCGGATGTGGTGCAGGCGCTGATCGAGGCGGTCGGATCGGATCTGCGGGAATTGGCCGCGGCCAGTTCACAGTTGGCGGCCGACACCGGCGGCAAGATCGATGTGGCGGCGGTGCGGCAGTACTACTCGGGCAAGGCCGAGGTGTCGGGGTTCGATGTGGCCGACCTCGCCGTGTCGGGAGATCGGGCGGCCGCCATGGAGGCGCTGCGCTGGGCCATGGATCGCGGTGTCCCGGCCGTCCTGCTGGCGGACGCGCTCGCGGACTCCGTGCACACCATCGCCCGCGTCGGCTCGGCCGGGCGCGGCGACCCGTTCAAACTCGCCGGTGATCTCGGCATGCCGCCGTGGAAGGTCAAGAAGGCGCAGGGGCAGGCGCGCGGCTGGAACGGCGCGTCCATCGGCGCGGCACTCCAGGTCGTCGCCGGATTGAACGGCGACGTCAAAGGCGGTGCGGCGGATGCGAACTACGCGCTCGAGCACGCCCTCGCCCGCATCCTCGACCTGCGCGAAAACGCCTGACCCACGCGGAAACACGACGACCTGCACCGAGCACGGTGCGGGTCGAGTCATAGTCGGGCACCACCTGCCGACTGCGGGCACCACCTACGACGAAGGCTGCCAGACGATGCGCCCGCCCTGGAAGTCCTGCGCCTTGCCGCCCTCGTAGTCGTACTCGTCGCCCTTGGGCAGGCCGTAGCGGCCGTTCTCGGCGCCGTTGCGAACCCAGTCGTCGCGGATCGCGCCCCACACGATATGGGTGCCCGTGCCCTGCGTGGAGTACATGGCCCCACCCTCGAAGAGCTGCCCGCGCCCCTTGCCCGCGGCGGTCTCGTCGGTGAGCGGGAATCCGAGCGGGCTGTTCTCCCACCCGACGGTGCCGTACTTCGCCAGCATGTTCCCGGTCACCGAATGGGTGGCCGTGCCGATCGACCAGTAGATGATGCCGCCCTGGAACGGCTGGTAGCGCCCGGGTTTTCCGGTAGCCCCCTCATCCGCGGTCGGGTACTTCAGGATTCCGTTCACCGAGGCCAGATTGTTCCACTTGTCGCGGATCGCCCCGCCGACGTAATGCGCGTCGGTCGCCGGAGTCCAGTAGATGGACACATTGTTGGCGAAGTCCTGCTTCTTGCCGCCACCCGCGGCATCCGTCTCGGGCCCGAGCGGCTCGCCGAAGAACGCCTCACCACCCGCGCGGTCGTATTCCGCCTCGATGGCCCCGCCCACCTCGAACGGCCCGATCGGCCGCGCTTCGGCGACGCCGATCGCGGCGGCGAGGGCGACAGCGGCCGAACCGGCCGCCACCACTGCTCGAAGCCAGGCGGGACGGACATTACGACTATGCGGCGACAAGAGAACTCCCAACGCAGATGGCTATCTGAAGACCCCCGAGGCCCGTTGCCATCTTGCTGCGAACACAGCGGCTGAGCAAGTACCCGCTATGGCCTACGCGACAACTGATTTCGTGAGGTCCGGGTAACTCGCCGGGTACGACCGACATGGATTCGGCGTCCGACCGCCAGCACGCGAATGGAACGGTTGACGGCACCCGAGCCGGGCGCTGAAGACGCGGAGGGGCGGGCAAGCCAAAAACCGCCGTGGTCGTCGTGGCCACGGCGGCTGTGAAAAGCATTGTGCCGGTAGAGCTACCGGAGAAAATCAGCCGAGCTTGTTGAAAGCCAGCGACAGCGCCGACTTCTTGTTGGCGGCCTGGTTGGAGTGGATGACACCCTTCGAGGCGGCCTTGTCCAGGCTCTTGCTCGCGGTCTGCAGCAGCTCGAGCGCCTTGTCCTTCTCGCCCGCCGCAGCGGCCTCGCGGAACTTGCGGATCGAGGTGCGCAGCGCGGACTTCACCGACTGGTTACGCTGACGCGCAAGCTCGTTGGTGCGGATCCGCTTCATCTGGGACTTGATGTTGGCCACGCCTGTTTCCTCGTGTTCCTTCGTGTGGTGGGTATGCGGTGTGCAAAGTCATCGGGCCGCGCACTACAGGTAGAGGGCTATAGGGCAGCGCCAGCAATCGAGGCTACCAGGCAACACGCCGGGGTATGAAATCGGCCCGTCCCGCGACATCCCCGAAACCAGAAATTTATCGCCGTCCCCCTGCGTGTTGCCCCTGCGTGACGGACTATTTTTTCATGACTCCCGCCGCCAGCGCGCCGGGTCCTGCAAGGGCACTCAGAAACGCCGCGACCGTTCCCGCCGCACTCGGCCGCGCCCCGACGACCCGAGATGTGGAATTCGCCATCGAGGGTGCGTCCGGCGGAGTGTTCGAGGGCTACGCTCCCGGTAAATACGCACAGGCTTTCGATGAGATGTTCGACCCCTCCGGCCGGGTGCGTGTCGCCTATCGGGGCATCTTCGCCGCCCTCGCCGCGATCGACGCCGACGATCTGGCGGCCAGGGCCGAGGCGCTGGCCCGCGCCTTCGTGGATCAGGGCATCACCTTCTCACTGTCCGGCCAGGAGCGGCCCTTCCCGCTCGACCTGGTGCCGAGGGTGATAACCGCCACCGAATGGTCCAAACTCGAGCGCGGCATCAAACAGCGGGTGCGCGCCCTCGAGGCCTTCCTCGCCGACGTGTACGGCGAGCAGACCATCCTGCGCGACCAGATCATCCCGAAACGGCTCGTCACCTCCTGTCAGCATTTCCATCGCGAGGCCGCGGGACTGGTGCCGCCCAACGGAGTGCGCATCCATGTGGCGGGCATCGACCTGATCCGCGACGAGCACGGCGACTTCCGGGTGCTCGAGGACAATCTGCGCTCGCCCTCGGGCGTCTCCTATGTGATGGAGAACCGCCGCACCATGGCCCGCGTCTTCCCGGATCTGTTCGCCTCGCATCGGGTGCGCGCCGTCGGCGACTATCCGAGCTACCTGCTGCGCGCCCTGCGCTCGGCCGCCGCCCCCAACGAGGCCGATCCGACCGTGGTGGTGCTCACGCCCGGCGTCTACAACTCCGCCTACTTCGAGCATTCGCTGCTGGCCCGGCAGATGGGCGTGGAACTGGTCGAGGGCCGCGACCTGTTCTGCCGCGACAATGTTGTCTACATGCGCACCACGGCGGGGGAGCGGCAGGTGGACGTCATCTACCGCCGCATCGACGACACCTTCCTCGACCCCATGCAGTTCCGCCCGGACTCCATGCTCGGCATCGCCGGCATCCTCAATGCCGCGCGCGCCGGAACCGTGGTGCTGGCCAACGCGGTCGGCAACGGCGTCGGCGACGACAAACTCATCTACACCTATGTGCCCGCGTTCATCGAGTACTACCTGGGTGAGAAGCCGATCCTGCCGAATGTGGACTCCTACCGCTGCTGGGAACCCGGCGAATGCGAGGAGGTTCTCGACCGCGTCGCCGAACTGGTGGTGAAACCCGTGGAGGGCTCCGGCGGATACGGCATCGTCATCGGTCCCGACGCGAGTCCCAAAGAGCTGGAAGCGGTTCGGCGCAAGGTGCGCGCCCATCCGCGCGGCTGGATCGCGCAGCCGGTGGTGCAGTTGTCCACGGTTCCCGCGAAGATCGGCGGCGGCCTGCGGCCCCGGCATGTGGACCTGCGCCCCTTCGCGGTCAACGACGGCGACGACATCTTCGTTCTCCCAGGCGGTTTGACCCGGGTGGCGCTGCCGGACGGCTCGCTGGTGGTGAACTCCAGTCAGGGCGGCGGCAGCAAGGACACCTGGGTGCTCGCCCCCCGCACCTCCGTCGCGCAGCGCGAACTCGCGGGATCGCAGCTGGTGAGCGAACTCCACCTCACCCGCGACCGGGATCAATCCCGGGAACCCTCGCCCACCCGGGCGAATCAGCAACAGCAATAACACACATACGGCAGTAGCAACGGCGCGAATGCTCGGCAGGTGAATACAGCGTTAGGTGGGTCCAATCATGTTGGCGCGCAATGCCGAATCCCTATTCTGGATCGGCCGCTATGTCGAACGCGCCGAGTACACGGCGCGCATCCTCGATGTGGCGGTCCATCAACTGCTCGAGGACGCGACGGTGGATCCCGACCGCACCTCCCGAGTCCTGTTGCGGGTCCTCGGAATCGAGCCGCCCGAGCACGAACTCGACGTGTGGTCGGTGACCGAACTGGTGGCCTTCGGGCACGACAGCGGCGGGTCCATAGTCGACTCCATCGAACGGGCTCGTGAGAATGCCCGGGGCGCACGGGAAGTCACCTCCACCGAGATGTGGGAGTGCCTCAATGCCACCTACAACGGGCTCGCCAACGCCGAACGGGCCGCTCGCGCGCTCGGCCCGCATCAGTTCTGCCACTACATCACCGACCGCGCCGCCATGTTCGCCGGACTCTCCGATTCCACCCTGAGCCGGGACGACGGCTACCGCTTCCTGCTGCTGGGCCGCTCCATCGAACGCGTGGACATGACTGTGCGCCTGCTGCATTCGCGAGCGGGTGATCGCACGTCCTCCCCGGCGTGGGTGACGGTGCTGCGATCCGCCGGAGCCCACGACCCGTACCTGCGCACCCATCGCGGTGTGCTGGACGCCCATCAGATCGCCGAATTCATCCTGCTGGACCGGCTTTTCCCGCGCTCGGTGTTCCATTCGCTGCGGGTCGCCGAGACCTGCCTGCAGGAACTGGATCAACGCCCCAACAGCAGATTCGCCGCCCGCCACGAGGCGCACCGGCTGCTCGGACGAGCCCGCAGCGAACTCGAGTTCCTGCCGTCCAAGGGTCTGCTGGAGGATCTGCCCAGCCGCCTGCTGTGGCTCCAGGAAACCTGTCGTGAAGTGGGAGAAGCGGTGGCGCTGCAGTATTTCCACGCCGAATCCTGGGTGGCCTGGACCGGCCTGCACGGGCGCAACGGCACGCAGCTGGAGGAGGCGGTATGAGCTGGCGCATGCGCGTGGTGCACACCACCGGATATGTGTACGACGGTCCGGTCACCCGGTCCTTCAACGAGGCGCGGCTCACCCCGCGCGCCGACAGCAGGCAGAACGTCATCCTCAACCGCGTGGAGACCGTGCCTTCCACCCGGTCCTATCGCTACCTCGACTACTGGGGCACCACCGTGACGGCCTTCGATCTGCACGCCCCGCACACGGAATTGGAGGTCACCAGCGCGTCGGTGGTGGAAACCGAACCCTTCGCTGGGCCCGCCGAGGAACTGTCCTGGGAGCAACTGCGTCACGAGGCCATCGCCGACCGTTTCGACGAACTGCTCAACCCCACCGACTATGTGCCCCGCGAACGCCGCCTCGCCCCGGTGGCCCGGCAACTGGCCCGCGGCGTGCCACCCGCGAAAGCCGTTGTGCGCGGGGCGGAATGGGTGCACCGGGAGATGAACTACCTCGCCGGCACCACCTCGGTGCACACCTCCGCCGTGCAGGCCTTCGCCGAAAGACGCGGCGTCTGCCAGGACTACGCGCACCTGACCCTGCTGCTGTTGCGCGGTATGGGAATTCCCAGCCGCTACGTTTCCGGCTATCTGCACCCCGATCCCGCCGCCGAGGTCGGGCACACGGTCGCCGGGCAGATGCACGCCTGGATCGAAGCCTGGACCGGCCAGTGGTGGGGCTACGACCCGACCAACAACATCCCCGTCACCGAGCAACACGTATCCGTCGGCGTCGGACGTGATTACGCCGATGTGCCCCCTTTGAAAGGTATCTTCAGCGGAAGCGGCTCGACCGATCTCGAAGTAGTGGTGGAGATCACTCGGCTCGCGTGACGCGTGATTCAGCAGTACAGGTAGCGCCGCTCCGGCGGGCTTATCGGAAGGTGGCTGATGTCTCCCACAGCGCAGGAAGTCGTCGAAGAACTATCGGAACTCGAGCCGATTCCCTTGGGCAGGAAACTGTTCGCGGAAGCCCTCGGCACCTTCCTGCTGGTGCTCGGCGGTGTCGGCACCGCGGTGCTGGCGGGTGATCGGGTCGGCGCGCTCGGCGTGGCGCTGGCCTTCGGGTTCACCCTGTTGTTCCTGGTGTACGCGATCGGGCCGATCTCGGGATGCCATGTGAATCCGGCCGTCACGGTCGGGCAGTTCCTGCTGGGCCGCGTATCGGCCATGACGGCGGGGCTGTACTGGGTGGCCCAGATCATCGGCGGTCTGCTGGCCGGCACGGTGATCTACGCCGTCGCCAAGAATCTGCCTTCCTACAACCGCGCCCAGGACGGGCTCGGCGCGAACGGCTGGGGTGCGCACAGCCCCTCCAAGACCGAGATCGCCGGAATCACCCTCAACGGGTACGGGCTGGCCGCGACCATCACGGTCGAGATCATCCTGACGGCGGTGCTGGTGTTCGTGGTGCTGGCCTCGACCGATCAGCTCTCGGACGTCCCGCTGGCGGGGCTGTCCATCGGCATCACCCTGGCGGTGATCCACCTGATCTCGATCCCGGTCGACAACACCTCGGTGAATCCGGCGCGCAGCATCGCGGTGGCCTTCTATCAGAACGGCGCACCCGCACAGCTGTGGGTGTTCATCGTGTTCCCGCTGATCGGCGGTGTGCTCGGATCCCTGGTGTACGGCGTCCTCTTCGGCCGCTCCCGAAACCTCGCGAGTTGACCAAGGTGACAACTGATTTCGTACGGTCCGGGTAACTCGCCGGGTACGTCCAGAATCGGATCGTCTCTCGACCGCAGGCACGCGTTGCCTGCGGTCGACGGCTCTCAGCCTGGGCGCTGAAGTCGCGGGGAGGCGGATCAGTGCCAGTGGTATTCGGCGCAGAGCCGGTGTGCCACCAGGTCGAAGGTCTTGCGGGCCAGGATCGCGCCCTCGCGGCGGATGCCCGCCTCGGGGACGTCCAGGACGCGGTCCAGTCGTACCCAGCTCGACCGGCCCGCGTGATCCCACGGTCCCGGGCCGATGCCGACCCAGTTGGAATGGTGCGCGTGCTCCTCGTTGGAGGACAGCATCAGCCCGAGCAGCGTCTTGCCGTCGCGCCCGACCACGAGCACGGGGCGGTCCTTGCCGTTGCTGGGGTCCTCCTCGTAGGGCACCCAGGTCCACACCACCTCACCCGGATCGGCGCGGCCGTCCAGCTGCGGGCTGTACACGATCTGACGTGCCCGTTCCCGGCTCGGCACGCCCGCCGAGGAGGTCGGCCGCACCGTCGGTCCCGGCTTCTTGCGCGGCGTCCCCACCGCCTTCATCGCGCGATCCCACATCGAGGACTGCTGTACTTTCCCGATCAGTTTGGGCGCCTGCTGCCGGACGAGCTGCTGGCCCTGTTCCTTAGCGACAATCCCCAACTGCTTCCCCAGAGCGTTCCACCTGCCGGCCATGTTCGGCAGCCTAGCGACCAATTCCTGGGTTCTCATCCGGGCCGGATCACCCTGTGGCAAAGCCCAGTTCAGCCGTGAGGTGCTCCGGGCGGCAGGTGCCCGCGCCGCGCCCCGTAGACTTGCCGGTTGACATGCCGCTGTTTCGCCATGCCGAGGAGTGACTCCGATTAGCAGCTTCGCCGATACGACGTTCACCGATCCGTCGAGGATCAGGAACTTCTGCATCATCGCGCACATCGACCACGGGAAATCGACCCTGGCCGACCGCATGCTGCAACTCACCGGAGTGGTGGAGGAGCGCCAGATGCGCGCGCAGTACCTCGACCGCATGGATATCGAACGTGAGCGCGGCATCACCATCAAGGCGCAGAACGTGCGCCTGCCGTGGCAGATCGACGGTGAGGACTATGTCCTGCACATGATCGACACGCCCGGTCACGTGGACTTCACCTACGAGGTGTCGCGTGCGCTGGAGGCCTGTGAGGGCGCGATCCTGCTGGTCGACGCCGCACAGGGCATCGAGGCGCAGACGCTCGCCAACCTCTACCTGGCCCTGGACAAGGACCTGACCATCATCCCGGTCCTGAACAAGATCGACCTCCCGGCCGCGGACCCGGACCGCTACGCCGCCGAGATCGCCCACATCATCGGCTGCGAGCCCGACGAGGTGCTGCGGGTGTCCGGCAAGACCGGCGTCGGTGTCGCCGAACTGCTGAACAAGGTCGTCGCCGAGGTGCCGGCACCGGTCGGCGAGTCGGACGCCCCGGCCCGCGCCATGATCTTCGACTCGGTGTACGACACCTACCGCGGCGTCGTCACCTACGTGCGTGTGGTGGACGGCAAGCTCACCCCGCGCACCCGGATCAAGATGATGTCCACCGGCGCGCAGCACGAACTGCTCGAGATCGGCATCGTCTCGCCCGAGCCCAAGCCCACCCGGGGCCTCGGCGTCGGCGAGGTGGGCTACCTCATCACCGGTGTGAAGGACGTGCGCCAGTCCAAGGTCGGTGACACCGTCACCACCGCGCGTGAGGGCGCCACCGAAGCGCTTGCGGGATACCAGGATCCGCGGCCCATGGTCTACTCCGGCCTGTACCCGGTCGACGGCTCCGACTACCCGGACCTGCGCGACGCCCTGGACAAGCTGCAGCTCAACGACGCCGCGCTGACCTACGTGCCGGAAACCTCCGTGGCTCTGGGCTTCGGTTTCCGCTGCGGCTTCCTGGGTCTGCTGCACATGGAGATCACCCGCGAGCGGTTGCAGCGCGAATTCGACCTGGACCTCATCTCGACCGCGCCCAACGTGGTGTACCGGGTGATCCAGGAGGACAACACCGAGAAGATCGTCACCAACCCGTCGGACTGGCCGGCGGGCAAGCTGAAGCAGATCTTCGAGCCGATCACCAAGTGCACCATCATCGCGCCCAGTGAGTTCATCGGCACCATCATGGAGCTGTGCCAGTCCAAGCGCGGTGAACTGCTCGGCATGGACTATCTGTCCGAGACCCGCGTCGAGATGCGGTACACGCTGCCCATGGCGGAGATCATCTTCGACTTCTTCGACTCGCTGAAGTCGCGCACCCGCGGCTACGCCTCACTCGATTACGAGGAGGCGGGCGAGCAGGAAGCCCAGCTGGTGAAGGTCGACATCCTGCTGCAGGGCGAGGCTGTCGACGCGTTCTCGGCCATCGTGCACAAGGACGCCGCGCAGGCGTACGGGCACAAGATGACCACCAAGCTGCGCGAGCTCATCCCCCGGCAGCAGTTCGAGGTGCCGATCCAGGCTGCCATCGGGTCCAAAGTGATTGCGCGCGAGAACATTCGTGCCATTCGCAAGGACGTGCTCGCCAAGTGCTACGGCGGTGACATCAGCCGTAAGCGCAAGCTGCTCGAGAAGCAGAAGGAGGGCAAGAAGCGCATGAAGACCATCGGACGGGTCGACGTGCCGCAGGAAGCCTTCGTGGCCGCGCTGTCCACGGATTCGAGCACGGACAAGCCCAAGAAGTAGCGCCGGTCGATCTCGATGTCCCGCTGTGCACGGCAGCGGGGCATCGTGGCGCAAAGAAACCGTGGTTCCCGTATGCAGCGGAAAACAGGGTCTTCCGTCTTGATATGCAGGGTGACAAGCTATGTGTCGCACCACTGTGCACACCGCTACTGACCTGGCGGATGTGACAGCCGGGATATCCGGAAATAAGGTGTGAAACAGACTTGATAACGGCGGCCCGCCTCGGCGAGCCGCCGCTCACCCGAGAGCGGAGCCTGTGCATGACGCGTGATCTGCCCTTCGACGACGAGGCCGAGGCGGGCGAATACGCGGAGGACACCGCATACCGCATCGCGAGCGGTGTCGCGCGCGTCGCGAGGGCAGGCGCGTATGTCACCGGCGGTGCGCTCATCGCCGCCAGCGGGAACAAGGGCGCCACTCCGGCCCTCGATCACGACAGCCGCAATGTCGGCTGGTCACAGGTGAACGATCCGGAACCCGACCTGCCCAGCCCCACCCTGGACTTCCCCGACCTCGCGCCCGGCGCCACCGCGCCCGGCCACAGCGGCATCTCGCCCGTCGGCGCGCCGCAGAGCTCGGACGACAACCACGAGTACGGCACCGACGCCGGATTCACCCTCGCCGCCTCCAGCTCCCCGTCGAGCGCGTACGGATTCCACGGACTCGGGCTGCCCGAGACCGACAGCGGCTACGAGCCCTCGCCCGTCGAGAGCGCGCCGGATGATTCGCACCTGTCGCTGTTCGACGCCGCCCCGGCGGTCGGGCTCGGGATCCCGGACATCCTCGATCTCACGCTCATGAACCCGGACTTCCTCCGGCCGCCCGGCGAAAGCGATCGCACCGAAATGCCTTCGCACGGAGGCGGTCCCGCGCCGGAGGCGGGCTCGCCCGGCAGCGGTTTCTTCTTCGCGGCCGATGTCGAGGTGAAGCTGCACGTCGGTCTCGACGGAATCTGGGTGTCCTCGCGTGCGGCAGCCGATATCGGCATCGACCGGCCACCGAATGTGGAACACGACCCGGACCCGAACTGGGGCGACTCGTTCGACCTCTTCGGCGACGACGGACTGTTCGGCGACGACGGACTGTTCGAGGACGACGGGCTGTTCGGCCATGACGGGCTCCTCGGCGACGACGGTCGCGCACCCCTCGCGGACAAGGCCGGTGCGGACCAGGCCACCGACAGCGGGAACGCCGTGAGCTCCGTTGCGGCGGTACGTGATACGTCGGGCAACCAGCGCGCCGCCGACGAGCCCTTCGACGCGCGGAACGCCTCGGGCGGGCACGCGAATTCCGGTGGTGCGTCTCATAACTCGGCCGGACACGCTGATTCCCCTGGTGCACAGGGTGGTTCGGGTGCGCCTTCGGCGGGCGGGACCGCTGGTCCGTCATCGATCGGTGCCTCGGGTCCCGGGACGGGTGCCCCCGGTGCCTCCGTCGGTGGGGTAGGTGCCTCCACCGGTGGTGCTGGTGCTTCTGCCGGTGGTGCTGGTGCTCCTGCCGGTGGCGTCGGCGCACCGGCCGGTGGTGTCGGCAGCGGCCCGTCGATCGGTGTGGGTGCTCCCGCCGGTGTCGCCGCGCCCGCGGTCGGGCCTGCCGCGCCGGTGGTCGCTCCCGCGGCTCCCGTGGCCGTCGCTCCCGCGGCCCCGGCCGCTCCCGCGGCATCCATCGCGCCCGTTGTCGTCGCGCCGGTGGCTCCGGCCGTGGTCGCGCCGGTCGCGCCCGTCGCCGTCGCGCAGCCGGTGGTGACCACTCCGCTGCAGACGACCATTCAGCCCGATGCGGCCCTGCATCCGGTCGCGAACGTCCTGACCGCGTACGGTCCCTCGCCGTTGACCGCGCCCGCCGCGGCCGCCCCGGCACTGTTCGACAGTGGCCGCCAGCCCGCGCTCGCCGCGAATCAGCCTGGGACGGGCGATAATCCGGCCTCGCTGATCTCGCAGCCGGTGCCGCTGAGCATCGCGCCGGGCGGCACCGTGCCGAGCGTCAGCGTGCCCTCGACCGGAGGTGGCGTCGGCCTGACCACCGCGCCGTCCATACCGCCGGTCACCAAGATTCCGGGGCTCGGCGATACCGGGCAGCCGAATATCACGCTGCCCGCGCTCACCACGCCGCCGGGCAATACGACCGGCGGCGGCAATACCGGAATCGGCGGGACGACCACACCCGGCAGCGGCCCTGTGACCGTGGATCCGGGCCCGAGCACCCGGCCGCAGACCGGCGACAACACGCACACCGGCGGACCGACGGTCACCGTGCCCCATACCGATGGCGGCCTGACCACTCCGCCGACGGTGAGCCACCCCGTGCAGCCGCCGGTCACCGTGCCCAGCAATGAGGTGGACGTGCCGACCGTGGTCGTACCGCCGACCCTGCCGTCGGTGCAGCAACCCGTGCCCACCCTGCAGGTGCCGCCCACGCAGAAGCCGATCGAGATCGTGCCCAAGCCGGTGAAACCCGTTGCGGACGTGACCGATTCGAGCGTGCACGCGCCGCTGGTCGATTCCGGCCTGTACCCGGCGCAGCACATCGGTCTCACCACGGGCCTCCTGCCGGACGCCGCGTTCGGCGACTCCCACCATCCGGTGCCCGGTTCGTACGACCACACGCTGCTGCTGTGAGCGATACGGAACGCCGTGTCGTGGTGAAGAATCCGGACGCGCTGGGTCCGCTGGTCGAGCTGCTCGACGAGCTGCTCGCGCTCACCCACACCGCCGGACGCACCGATCTGGCTCAGCGCCTGCAGATTTCGCGGGCGCGCGTCGCCGACCCACGGGTGCGGCTGGTCGTGCTGGGCGACTCCCGCAACGGTAAGAGCACGCTGGTGAACAGTCTGGTGGGCGCGCGGGTCAGCGCCACCGACAGTACTGTGAGCGTGCCCGTGATCGTCGAACACGGGCCGCTGCCCACGGCCACCCTGGTGCGCACGGCCGTCGGCGGTCAGGTGGAGCGCCAGCCGGTGGATCCGGGCAAGGTGCTCACCGAACTCGACGGCAGCACCGTGGTCCGGGCCGAATTCAGCCAGCCCAGCCCGCTGCTGGCGGAGGGCTTCGTGCTGCTGGACGCCCCCGGTTCCCCCACGGAGAATCCGGCGACCTGGTCGCTGCTGGCCGCCGCGGATGCCGTGCTGTACGTCGCGGATGCCCGGTCGCCGTTCTCGAACGCGCAGATCGAGACGCTGCAGCGGATCCAGCAGGTGTGCCCGACGGTCATCTGCGTGCTCAACAAGATCGACCAGTATCCGCAGTGGCCGCATGTGCAGCAGCGCGACCGGCAGCTGCTCGACGAAGCCGGGCTGGCCTTCGCCGTCGCCCCGGCCTCGGCGCGACTACACGAGGCCGCGCTCACCACCGGTGACCGGCAGCAGGATCTGGAATCCGGTGTGCCGCAACTGCTGGACCATCTGCGCGGCCATGTGCTGGGCCAGGCCGACACCGTCGCCGCCGAGGCCGCCGTCCGCGATATCCAGCTCATCACCGATCATCTGGCGCTCGCCCTGCGCACCGAGGCCGAGACGCTGCGGGACCCGCGCCGCTATATGGTCATCACCGAGCAGTTGCGCCGCACCCGCGAGGAAGCCGAGCAGCTGCGCGCCCGCACCTCCAACTGGCAGGTCGCGCTGGCCGACGGTTCCGGCGAACTGATGGCCGATACCGAACACGATCTGCGGCACCGGCTGCGCAGCCTCATCCGCGATGCCGAAGCCGACATCATGAAGAAGGATCCGGCCAAGGGCTGGGCGGATTTCGGCGCCGATCTGGATGCCAAGATCTGCGAGGCGGTGGAGGAGAACTTCGTCATCGCGCACTACCGGTCGGTGGAGCTGGCCGAGCAGGTGGCGGCCAAGTTCCCGGACAGCGGCGTGCCGACTCCGGAACTGCGCCTTGCCAATCCGGGTGATGTGGGGGAGGTGCTGGAGCCGGTCGCCTCACTGGATTCGCTGATCAGCGCCGAGACCCGGGTCACCGATCAGGCGCTCACCACGGTGCGCGGATCCTACGGCGGCATTCTGATGGTCGGCCTGGCCACCAGCGCCGCGGGGATGTCGCTGGTGAACTGGTATTCCGGCGCGGCCGGCATCCTGCTCGGCGTGCACGCGCTGTGGGAGGACCGCCGCTCGCGCAAGCAGCGGCGGCAGGCCGAGGCCAAGGTGGCCGTCGCGCGGCTCATGGACGATGTGATCTTCCAGGTCAGCAAGGAATCCCGGTTCCGGTTGCGGGCCGTGCAGCGTGATCTGCGCGATCACTTCACCGAGATCGCCAATCACACGCTGCGTTCGGTCGACGCCTCGCTGCGGGCGGCCGAGGAAGCCGCCGTGGTGCACTCCGGTCAGGGGCGCGAACAACGCCTGACCGAGATCGAACGCACCCTCGTCCGCATTCGCGAGCTCCGCGAACGGGCCGACACCTACGGCGAGAACCGTTCGTACTGAAGCGACTCAGGACAAACGCACTCCGCCCGCGCCTACCTGCGCGGGCGGAGTGCGTAAATCCCTTGTCGCCGAGGCGATTCAGCGTTCGGGGTGGGCCGGGGCGAACTGACCGGCGTTGTGGGTCTCCTCGGCGCGGATGACGTGCATGACGGCATTGATGAGCGCCAGGTGGGTGAAGGCCTGGGGGAAGTTGCCCAGGTGGCGTCCGGTCGAGGTGTCGATCTCCTCGGCGTAGAGCTTGAGCGGGCTGGCGTAGCCGAGCAGGCGTTCGCAGAGTTGGCGGGCGCGCGGGAGTTCCCCGATCTCGACGAGTGCCGACACCAGCCAGAACGAGCAGATGGTGAACGAGCCCTCCTCGCCGCTGAGGCCGTCGTCGGTCTCGTCGGTGCGGTAGCGCAGCACCAGCCCGTTCTCGGTGAGCTCGTCGGCGATGGCGAGCACGGTGGCGCGCACCCGGTGGTCGGTGGGCGGCAGGAAGCGGTTCAGCACCACCAGCAGTAGGGAGGCGTCCAGCGAATCGCTGCCGTAGGACTGGGTGAACACGCCGCGCGAGTCCACGCCGTTGTCGAGGATGTCGGCGCGGATCTCGTCGGCGATGTCGTGCCATTTCTTGGCGTAGTCGTATTCCCCGTGCAGCTCGGCCAGTTTCGCGCCGCGATCCAGCGCCACCCAGCACATCACCTTGGAGGAGGTGAAGTGCTTGGGCTCGCCGCGCACCTCCCAGATGCCGCGATCGGGCTTGCGCCAGTTCTCGATCGCCGCCTGCACCTGTCGTTCGAGCATGGGCCACAACGTTTCCGGGACCTGCCGTCGCGATTTCACGTGCAGGTACACCGAATCCAGCAGCGTGCCCCAGATATCGTGCTGCTGTTGCTCGTACGCGCCGTTGCCGATGCGCACCGGTCGCGCCCCGTCGTAGCCGGACAGGTGCGGCAGTTCGCTCTCGGTGAGTTCGCGTTCGCCGTCGATGCCGTAGAGCACCTGCAGCGGAACGGGTTTCCCGTCGTCGCCCTTGCAGACGTCGTGCAGGAAGGCGAAGAAGTCGTCGGCCTCCTGATCCAGGCCGAGCGTGTACAGCCCCCACAGCGCGAACGTGGAGTCCCGTACCCACGTGTAGCGGTAGTCCCAGTTGCGTTCTCCGCCAGGGGTTTCCGGCAGCGAGGTGGTGGCCGCGGCGAGGAGTGCTCCGGTGGGCGCGTAGGTGAGCCCCTTCAGCGTGAGCGCACTGCGCTGCAGATATCCGCGCCACGGATGATCGGGGAAGCGCCCCAGCGTGATCCACTGCCGCCAGCATTCGGTGGTGGACCACATCTTCTGCGCGGCCTCCTCGAAGGTGCGCGGCGGCGGCAGTTCCGACCAGGACAGCGCCACGAAGCAGACCTCGCCCTCCTCCATACGGGTGCGCGCACGGGCCTCGCGGCCCTCCAGGCCCAGGCGCAGGTCCGTGGTGAGGGTCAGGGTGGGGGAGTCGTCGCTACCGCGTGCCACGGCCTGCTCGTACACCTCGCCGGTGTACTCCCAGTTGGCGGGTTCGCGGTGGTAGTCGAAGGCCGGTTCGCAGCTCATCTCCAGATTGACCACGCCGTTCACACAGCGCACGGTGCGCAGCAGCATGTGCTCGGCGTCCCAGTCCATGGGGGTGCGGCGGTGGCTGTTGCTGCGGCGGTCGTTGTTGTGCCAGGGCCCCATGACCAGGGCGTCCCGGACGATGATCCAGCCGGTTTCGGTCTGCCAGGTGGTTTCCACGATGAGGCCGCCGGGCAGATAGCGCCGCGCGGCGGGCACATTGCGGCCCACGGGACCGATGCGGAAGTGCCCGGCGCTGCGATCCAGCATGGCCCCGAAGACGCTGGGGGAATCGGGCCGGGGCAGGCACAGCCATTCCACCGAGCCGTTGCGGGCGATGAGGCAGTTGGTCTCGCAGTCGGAGAGGAAGGCGTAGTCGTCGATGGGCGGGAACGGCGAATGCCGGGTGCTGCCCGCGGTGGTCGGCAGATAGCCGTCGGAGAGCTGGGCGTCCGGCCGGTCGTCCGGATCGCGTGGTGTGTCGATGGTGATGGGGTCGAGGCTGTCGCCGTCACCATCCAGCGGTCTTACATTGGACTCCGGTTCGTCGAAAGACTGCATCCATTCATGATGTGTCCAGTCGGCCCGAATCGTCCACCATCGGTCCGGCGGCCTAGGCTGGTGTCGTGCAACGAATTGCTGGATGGTGGGACGGCGTCGAACTGTGGGTTGCCGGCCTGCCCTTCGTCCCCCAGTTCGCCGTGGTGCTGGCCGCCATGGTGCCGGTGTGCTTCGGTCTCGCCTACGTGCTGGATCGGGTTCTGCGTATCGCCCTGCACCTGCTGGGCAGGGATCGCGCGGTCGCTCGCGAAGTGGCCGCCCCCGTCGCGCAATCACCCCGTATCCGGAAGGAAGCCGCCTGATGCCCCGCTCACGTGTCCAGCTTGCCCTGATTGCCTTGCTTGTTCTCGTGATCGTCGCCTGGTTGTTCACGCGCTGACCGGGTTTCGGTACCCCGACGGCGAACTCTCCGCGTACGCTGCTGCCCCATGACTACCGATGAAGGTCTGGATCTCGAGCTGCTCGCCGAAGAGGAGTTCGACGAAGAGCCCCGCCTGATCGCCACCCACCTGTGCGGTCCCGAGGAAGCCGTCGACATGGTCAAGGCAGCCCAGCTGCTCGGCCTCGGCGTCCGCCTCACCAACCGTATTCGCCCCGATGACGAGGACGCCGAATCCGCCACCGAGGAGTGGGTCCTCGACCTCCTCGAGAGCCCCCCGGTCGTCGAAGAGGACTGAGACGCAACTCACGCCGAGGGTTCCGGAGGTTCGCCTCCGGAACCCTCGGCGTTTCCTGCTACCGCAGCGGAGTCAGTTGGTCTCGCCCTTGCGCCATTCGTCGAATCGTTTGCCGATCTTGGAGACCGTCTCGGTGACCTCCTGGCCGACGGTGTTCACCGCGGAGCCGACATCGCGGCCGAGGTTGCGGACGGTGCGGATCAGCGGATCCTCGGACTGGTCGAAGGTTTCGCGGTAGGCGCGCGCGGCCTCCTTGACCTGATCGCTGATTCGCGCGTCCTTATCCGAATCCCGGTGCGGGTATTGGCCGTTGAGGATGCGGTCGTACTCGCCGCTCGCGATCCAGCGGCGCAGTTCGGCGGCGCGCAGCACCGAGAACGGGTGGGTCTGCAGTTCCAGATTGAGCAGTTTGAGCACGCCGTCGCGCAGGTCGCCGGACTTGTCGTAGTCGTCGGCCTGCTGCAGGAACGCGGCGTGCGACATCTCGTCCACCCGGGAACCGCCCGCCAGCTTCATGTGCACGCGCACCGAGGCGTCCACGTCCTGCCCGGCCAGCAGTCCGGCGCGATCCGCGGAGAGCTCGGACTTGCGGCTCCACTCCATGAGCGCGGCGACGATGGCGCGAACCGCCCAGCCGCCCACCGGCATCCACCCGATGCCGGCGGCCAGCCGCAGCAGATGCATGAGCATGGTGCGGTAGACGGCGTGCCCGGAGAGCGCGTGCCCGACCTCATGGCCGACGACGAAGCGCAGTTCCTCGTGGTCGAGCAGGTCCAGCAGCCCGGTGGTGAGCACGATGAACGGCTGATCCATGCCGATGGTGAAGGCGTTGGCCTTCGGATCCTGGATGACGAACATCTCGGGCGTGGTGCGCGCGTCCAGGATCTTGACCGCGTCCTGGCGCAGGTGGTGCACGGTGGCGAACTGGCGTTCGTCCACGCGCACCGCGGTGGCGAGATAGAGCAGCCGGTGCTGGCGTTCGGCGAGCAGGCCGGACAGCACCCGCAGCAGCGTGTCGAATCCGCTCAGCGACCGCAGCGTCACCAGGGCGGTGCGGTCGGCCGGATGCTCCCAGGCGCGGGTGGAGATGCCCGGAAACTCACGGCGGATTCTGGCGGGACTTGTCATTGATTTCCCCCGGGTCTCGATACGGTGTTTCGGTTCACGATGATTCGCGGCGTCTCTCTCCGCTCTGCTACAGTCTGCCGCGTGTCGTCGAGTGTTGTACCCCAGGTCCGCCATGAATTGGCGTTGATCGCTGTGGGCTGCCTCGCGGTCGCGGACATTCACTGTCGTTGATTCGAACCGGGCACTGCTGCACGTCCCTCTCTCAGTAGACTGGCGCGCGCACCTTTTCGCAGTTTTGCCCGTTCCCCAGGCCGGCCTCCGGGTCGCGAGCGCCACCGCCACGTGATCGCCACGCGGCGGGTTCTACGGCAGTCCCCCGATTTTCCGCCGGTCCGGTACACGACTCACCCGGCGGGCAGCAGGAAAGGTCCACTCCCATGTCGCGTAGTACCCGGCTCTCCCGCCGATCTCTCGCTGTCGCCCTGACCGCTGTCGCGGCCACCGTGCTGACCGCGTGCAGCGGCGGCGCCAGCGACTCCACCGACGGCGAGCACGGCGCCGACGGCTCCGGCGGCACCATCAACCTCTACGCCTACGCGGTCCCGAAGCCGGGCTTCGACAAGGTGGTCCCCGAGTTCAACAAGACCGAAGCCGGCAAAGGGGTGGCGGTCCAGCAGTCCTACGGCGCCTCGGGAGATCAGTCCCGCAAGGTGAAGGACGGCGCGGAGGCCGACATCGTCAACTTCTCCGTCGAGCCCGACATCACCCGCCTGGTCGACGCCGGTCTGGTGGACGCGAGCTGGAATGCCGGTCCGGACAAGGGAATTCCCTTCGGCTCGGTGGTGACCATCGTGGTCCGCAAGGGCAACCCGAAGGGCATCAAGGACTGGGACGACCTGCTGAAGCCGGGTATCGAGGTCGTCACCCCGAACCCGTTCTCCTCGGGTTCGGCCAAGTGGAACCTGCTGGCCCCGTACGCCGCCAAGTCCGAGGGCGGCAAGAACCCGCAGGCCGGTCTGGACTACCTGAGCCAGCTCATCTCGCCCGAGCACGTGAAGGTGCAGCCGAAGTCCGGTCGCGAGGCCACCGAGACCTTCCTGCAGGGCACCGGTGACGTGCTGCTGAGCTACGAGAACGAGGCCATCTTCTCCGAGCGCAACGGCGACCCGATCGAGCACATCAACCCGCCGGTCACCTTCAAGATCGAGAACCCGGTCGCGGTGCTGAAGAACGCCAAGAACGCGCCGAAGGCGCAGGCCTTCCGCGACTTCCTGTTCACCCCCGAGGGCCAGCAGGCGTGGGCGCAGGCCGGCTTCCGCCCGGTCGATCCGGCCGTCGCGGCGCAGTTCGCCAAGGACTTCCCGACCCCGGTCACGCTGTACACGATCGCCGATCTGGGCGGCTGGAAGACCGTCGACAAGGAACTGTTCGCGCAGGGCACCGGCTCGGTCGCACAGATCTACGACAAGGCGACCAAGTAATCGGTGACCTGGGACACAAGCGATACTCGATACCGTGAGTGACAGCAGCAACGCCGGGATCGTCACAGATCCCGGCGTTTCGGTAGACAAGAAACCCGGGAAGCGGGGCCTGGACTGGTCCTGGCTGCGGGTGACCGGGTCGGTGGGCCCGCTCGGCCTCGCGACGGTGGTGCTCTGGCTCAGCATCATGGTGCTGCTGCCGCTGGCGGCGCTGACCTACAACTCCTTCGAAGACGGCTGGTCCGGCTTCTGGGACGCGGTCACCGCCCCCGCCGCCCTGGATTCACTGCGCGTGACCGTCTTCGTGTCGGTCGTCGTCGCCGTGATCAACGTGTTCATGGGCACGCTGATCGCCTGGGTGCTGGTGCG
The DNA here is from genome assembly GCF_016741815.1 of Nocardia acididurans. GTDB lineage: Bacteria > Actinomycetota > Actinomycetes > Mycobacteriales > Mycobacteriaceae > Nocardia > Nocardia acididurans. Next base: position 33,025 of record NZ_JAERRJ010000012.1, on the reverse strand, counting down.
CGACGAGTTCCCCGGCAAGGGAATCGTCAACGCGCTCATCGATCTTCCGTTCGCCCTGCCGACCATCGTGGCCAGCATCGTGCTGCTGTCGCTGTACGGTCCGCAGTCGCCGATCGACATCCATCTCAATGCCACCCAGCCCGGTCTGGTGGTGGCGCTGGCCTTCGTGACGCTGCCGTTCGTGGTGCGTTCGGTGCAGCCGGTGCTCATCGAGGTGGACAAGGAGGTGGAGCAGGCGGCCGCGTCGCTGGGCGCGGACAACTGGACCACCTTCCGGCGCATCATCCTGCCGACGCTGGCCCCGGCCATCATCTCCGGCGGCGGGCTCGCCTTCGCGCGCGCCATCGGCGAATACGGCTCGGTGGTGCTCATCGGCGGCAACATCCCCAAAGAGACGCAGATGGCGTCGCAGTACATCCAGCAGCAGATCGAGGTGGATCGCCCGGTGAACGCGGCGGCGGTTTCGGTTGCGCTGCTGGCGATCTCGTTCCTGTCGCTGCTGGTGCTGCGGCTGTTCGCGGATCGTTTGTCCCGGAAGGAGCAGGAGTCGCGATGAAACTCGCTCCGTGGACCCGGCTTTCGCTGCGCACCGTCGCCCTCGCCTATCTGGGTGTGCTGCTGGTGCTGCCGCTGGTCATCATTCTGTGGCGCACTTTCGAACGCGGGATCGGGGCGTTCATCGACTCCATCACCACGCCCGCGGCGCAGTCGGCGTTCCAGCTGTCGCTGCTCATCGTGGCGATCGTGGTGCCGGTGAACGTCATCTTCGGCATTCTCACCGCGCTGGCGCTGGTGCGCGGAAAGTTCCCGGGCCGCAACCTGGTTCAGGGTTTCGTGGATCTGCCGTTCGCGGTTTCGCCTGTGGTGGTGGGTGTTTCGCTCATCCTGCTGTGGGGTGCGGGCGGCTGGTTCGGCGGGCTGGAGTCCTCCGGCTTCAAGGTCATCTTCGCGTTGCCGGGCATGATCATCGCGACCATCTTCGTGACGCTGCCGTTCGTGGTGCGTGAGGTGGAACCGGTGCTGCACGAGATCGGCGACGATCAGGAACAGGCCGCCGCCACGCTCGGCGCCTCGCGCTGGCAGACGTTCTGGCGCATCACGCTTCCCGCCATCCGGTGGGGTCTCACCTACGGCATCGTGCTCACCGTGGCGCGCGCCCTCGGTGAATTCGGTGCGGTGATCATGGTGTCCACCGCCCTGCCCGGCAAGTCGCAGACGCTGACCCTGCTGGTGCACGGCCGGTACATCAACGACCACAACACTTTCGGCGCGTACTGCGCGGCGACGCTGCTCATGGGCATCGCCCTCGTCGTCCTCCTCCTGATGACCCTCCTCGAACGCAAGCGGGGCACTGCCAAATGATCACCGTGACCAATGCGAACAAGAACTACGGTTCGTTCGCCGCTCTCGACAACGTCAGCATCGACATTCCGTCGGGCGAGCTGACCGCGCTGCTGGGGCCGTCCGGTTCGGGCAAGTCCACACTGCTGCGCTCGATCGCGGGCCTGGAGTCGCTGGACTCCGGCATCGTGACCATCGCCGACCGTGACGTCACCAGGGTGCCGCCGCAGAAGCGCGATATCGGCTTCGTGTTCCAGCACTACGCGGCGTTCAAGCACATGACCGTGCGCGACAACGTGGCGTTCGGCCTGCAGATCCGCAAGCGGCCCAAGCCCGAGATCAAGAAGCGGGTGGACGAGCTGCTCGAGATCGTCGGCCTGGACGGTTTCCAGCACCGGTACCCGGCGCAGCTGTCGGGCGGTCAGCGGCAGCGCATGGCGCTGGCTCGCGCGCTGGCCGTGGACCCGCAGGTGCTGCTGCTCGACGAGCCGTTCGGCGCGCTCGACGCCAAGGTGCGCACCGATCTGCGCAAGTGGCTGCGCCGCCTGCACGACGAGGTGCACGTCACCACCGTCCTGGTCACCCACGATCAGGAGGAGGCCCTGGACGTGGCCGACAAGATCGCCGTCATGAACAAGGGCCGCATCGAGCAGGTCGGCACCCCGGCGGATGTCTACGACAAGCCCGCCAACGAATTCGTCATGTCCTTCCTCGGCGATGTCGCCAAGCTCAACGGACATCTGGTGCGCCCGCACGACATTCGCGTCGGCCGCGATCCCAGCATGGCCCTCGCCAAGCATGAGGGCACGGCCGCCTCGGCGGGCGTCACCCGCGCCACCGTCGAGCGCGTCGTCCACCTCGGCTTCGAGGTGCGCGTCGAACTGAAGAACGCCGCCACCGGCGACCTCTTCACCGCCCAGGTCACCCGTGGCGACGCCGAAGCCCTCCACTTGGCCTCCGGCGAAACGGTTTTCGTGCGCGCCACCCGCATCCCGGATCTGCCGACCGCGTAATCGGCTGTCCGGCCGCGACATCGGCACAGAGCGGCGGAACCCACCCTGGAAAGGGTTCGGGTTCCGCCGCTTTCGTCTATGCGCGGACGGCGGTCACCACCACGGTGCGGCCTCGCATGAGGAACTCGCCACCCATCTCATCGATGGCCGTCGCGGCAGTGGTGAGTATCTCGTTCAGCGCGGGCGCGGGCAGCCGGGTGTGCAGACCCTGCGTGGGCAGCAGGTCCACGTACTCGTCGCGGCTGTAGCGGCGCTCGTAGGGAATGCTCCACACCTCCGGTTCACTGAATCCGCCACCCCGCCGGATCCCCTCGGAAGCCTTGTCGCCCAGCGTCGAATAGGCGTCCTCGGTGGAGTGCAGCCGGTTGACGGGCGCATCGGGCAGCAGTCGGCGATAGATCTCGCGCAGCGGCTCGGTCACCGCTGCCGGCGGCTGATCCGAATTCCAGAACAGCGCCAGCCGTCCACCGAGGCGCAGCGAGTGCGCGGCCTTCCGCGTGCCCGCGACGGGCTCGATCCAATGCCACGCCTGCCCGGCCGTGACAACGTCGAACCGCCGCTCACCCGGCTCCCAGGTCTCGAAGGCACAAACCTCCACCGCCACGCCCCGCCTGCGGGCGAATTCCGCCATGCGCGAATCGGGTTCGACGCCGAGAACCGCACACCCGGCCCGCTGGAACTGCCGCGCGGCGATCCCGGTTCCACACCCGACATCGAGGATCTCGCGGCCGGGGCTCGCCGCGATGATCCGCTCCACCATGGCCTCCGGATACCGCGGCCGAGTCCGGTCGTAGCGTCCGGCGTCCACCCCGAAGGATTCGGCCATCCGCCTGGCCGCGTGCGGATCATCAGGGTTGCCGGGCCGACCACCCGAAGCTGAAATGGGCATGCGCCCACCATAATGGGCATATGCCCACTCTGCAATGGACGGACATTTCCGAAGGTGGGCGCCCGCTCGCACCAGACGACCTCACGCGGGAGGTAGGTGGGCGCTCATCCCCAACGGATGGGCGTGAGTCGCGCACCCGCGATCAAACGGGCACGGGTGCGGGGGTGGCCGGCGCGCATGCGTCCCCCGGTGGGGGCGGTGGGTGGGCGCTCACCCATGACGAACGGGCGCGTGTGCGGGAGGTGGCGCGCTCGCTTGCGCCGGGCGAACTCGCGCAGGAGGTAGGTGGGCGCTCACCCATGATGAAGGGGCGCGTGCGCGAAGTGATCGGATACTCACACGTACCGGGGTGGGGTGGACGTGGCGATGGGTGGGCGCTTACTCATTCCGGGCCGATGGCGGGTGGGTTCGTGCTGGCCGATCCGGTGCGTGCTCGGCCGGTCGCGCGGCCGGGTGGAGATCATCGGTGGGGTGGGGGTTGGCGGCGGGTGGCTGATCACGCGTTGTGGGCGTGTGGTCGCCCGGGTGGATGTCTGTGCGAGCGTGCGGGTCGGGGTGAGTGGGCGGGGGGAGTGGTGTTGCGCGATGCTGATACCCGGCACGTCGCTGTCGGCGTGCGAGGAACTACGAGAGATCGGGAGTGCGGAGTGCCGACAGGTGTGGCGATCCGGGATCCGCGGCAGCAGCTGTTCGACGCGGCTGAGCGAATTCTGCTGCGGGATGGGCCGAGTGCGCTCACCAGCCGGGCGGTGACCACCGAGGCGGGGTGCGCGAAAGGCGTGCTGCATCGGCATTTCACCGATTTCGACGACTTTCTGGCGGAGCTGGTGCGCGACCGCATTGCGCAGGTCGACGACCTCGCGGCCACACTGAAGGAATCCGCCGGGGCGGGAACGGTTCTCGGCAATCTCACCGCGGCGCTCAACTCGGTGTTCGACGGTGTCGCGGTGGCGGTGGTCGGGCTCGTCATCTTCCGGGACGAGCTGCGCACGCGGCTGCGGGTGGACCGGCCCACCGGTATTCCGCTCATGACCGAGATGGCGGCCATGATCGCCGGTTATCTGGAGGCCGAGCGCGCGGTCGGCCGGGTCGCCGCCGATGCCGAGGTGGAGGTGCTCGCGCCGACGCTGATCGGTGCGGCACACCTGTTGTTCGCGGACCGCGGCGCGCCCGCCCCGGACAAGGCGGCCGTGCGCGGTGTGGTGGTCACCGTGGTCGGGAATTCCCTGTCGCAGTGAGCCGATCGGCGTGAGCGGCCTGCCCGCGGTGTGTGGCGACCAGGTTCGCGGCGGCCGCCGATCCGGTCAACCGCGCACGTCGTCCAGGGGCTGCGCGGCTGCTTCGACGTAGCGCCAGACCGGCAGGAGCTCCTGGTCGTCCAGCGGTTCGGGGTCGGTGTGCACGGTGGCGCGCAGGCGTTCCAGGGCGATCTCGGTGTCCAGGCCCGCGCCGATGAGCACCAGGTTGCTGGCGCGGGGTTCGTGGCGCGGCCACGGCACCGGTTCCACCACAATGTGGCGGCCGACCAGGTGCAGCACGAACTTTCGCTGATCGTCGGGGGTGGCGAAGGCGAGCGTGCCCTTGGCGCGGAACAGGCCGGGCGGGGGATCCTCGAAGACGGCGATGAGGGCACGCGGGTCGAGGTCGGTATCGCTGGTGAAGGACAGGCTCTCGTAGTCGTCGTGCAGATGCCGGTGGCCGCAGTGCGCGTCGTGGTGGCCGTGCGCGTCCGAGTCGTCGTGCCCGTCGCAGTCGGCGTGGCTGCCGTGCTCATCCGCATCGAGCTCGGCGTACAGCAGTTCGTCGAAGCTGAGCTGTTCTCCCACACCGGGTTTGCGTGCTTTGCGATGCGGGGCGTCGAACAGCAGTCCCGGATCGATCCGTCCCTGCGTGGTCGCGTACACCGGTGCGGGGTCGGCGATCGCGCCGATCTCGTCGCGCAGGGCCCGCAGCGCCTCGGGCGTGACCCGGTCGGCCTTGTTCACCACCACCAGATCGGCCATCCGCAGATGCGCGACGAGTTCCGGATGCTGGGCCCGGCTCTGCGCGAAGTGTTCGGCGTCGACGAGTTCGATCAGCCCGCCGTAGGTGATCCGCCGGTTCTCGCTGTTCACGATCATCCGGATCAGATTGCGCGGCTCCGCCAGCCCGCTGGACTCCACCACGATCACATCGATCTTGGCCTTGGGCTGCGCGAGTTGATCGAACAGCGCGTCGAGCTCGTCCACATCGACCGCGCAGCACACGCATCCGTTGCCCAGCGACACCATGGCATCCACCTGCCCGGCCACCAGCATGGCGTCGATGTTCACGGCCCCGAAGTCGTTGACCACCACCCCGATCCGGATCCCGCGATTGTTCCGCAGCAGGTGATTGAGCAGCGTCGTCTTCCCCGCACCCAGAAACCCCGCGACCACCAGAACAGGAATCCGCCGACCCATTGGACCCACCCTACCGATCCGCTCGCCTGCCATCGCAGTCGGTGTGAGCTGCCCGCAGCATCACCGAAACGCCCCGGAAATACCCGCCTCCTACGGTTTCCGGCAGTAGAACCGATGGGAGGCGTGCCGTGCGCGTGCGCGACATTCTCGAGGCGCCCCGGTTGCGCATGCGACTGCTGCACGGGGACACGGCGGCACTGGACCGCCCGGTGGCGCGCGTCTGCGCCACCGATATGCCCGACCCACGTCCCTTCGTCACCGCCGGCGCGCTGGTCTGCACCGGCCTGGTGTGGCGGCGCGCGTCCGCCGACTCCGACCGCTACATCGGCCTGCTCGCCGGAGCCGGGGTGGCCGGTGTCGTCGCGGGGCAGGCCCTGCACGGCCATGTCCCCGACGATGTGGTCGCGGCCTGTGCGCGCCACGATCTCCCGCTGCTGTCCGCCCCGCAGAGTGTGCCCTTCAGCCGCCTCATCGAATACCTGGCCGAGCGTTCCGCCGACGAACGCTGGCAGCGGGTGCGCTCCGGCCTGGAGCGCCAGCGCCGCCTGCTGGCCGCCTTCGCGGCGGGGGCCGACCTGCCCGGCCTGCTCGCGGATATCGCTGTGGAACAGGAGATCTCGGCCTGGATCCTGACCTCGACGGGTCGCGTCCTCGCGGGCACGCAGCCGCTCTCGGAGGCCGAGATCGACCGCCTCGTCACCGCCGCCGTGACCGCACCGCGCCTGCCCACGGTCACCGACGGCGCGATCCGCATCCTGCAGATCGGCACCGGCGACCGAATCACCGCCTGGTATCTGGCGATCCGCCCGGTCGCCGCCGAACCGGAACCCTTCGGCGCGGACCTCGCCGCGGTGGCCGAGCTGTACCGGCAGCGCGCGGCGGACCGCCTGCGGCTGGATTGGGAACTCGCCGACCGTTTTCCGGCCGTCACCGACGAGTGGGCCGCCGGTGAACCAGTGGTCGCGATCGTCTGCGAGGTCCGGCGCGACAGCGGGCCGACCCCGTGGCTCGAGGGCGAGCCCGCTGCGCGGTACGAAGGCGTCGATTCGCCCACCCGGCACAGCGCCGCCCCGCTCGCGGCGATCCGCGCAGCTTTGTCCGACGCACTCCATGGGATTACCGCAATCGTCCCGGACGATGCTTCTCCGACCGGGCAGAGCGGCCACGAAATCACCTGGGCCGCAGCCTTGGCCGAGTCTGCCACGGTCGTTCCGCACACGCCGGCCACCGCTGTTTCGCCTGCTCCCGGTATAGCGACCTCGGTTGCGGCGGGCAGCGTCAAGTCTGCTGGGCCGGACACCACAGCGCTTGCGGCGCTTGGCTTCTCATCCGCTGCGACAGGCGGCGCGACGCCCACCGCAGGCGATTCCTCAGGTGCCGGGGCTGCGGTCGTCGCTTCGGTGTCCACCCTCCTGGACGTCGAAGGCCGCATCGTCGCTCTTGCCCGGGGGACCCATCAGAGGATCGCCGAGCAGATTCGCCGTCGGCTCGAGCGACTTGCGCCCGCGCTCAACGGGACTCGACTAGCGATCGGGGTCGGTGAGCGACGGCGTGGTGAGCACCTGTCGGGAGCGGTGGCTGCCGCGCGGGCGGCCGCCGTCGCGGCGCGGGACGCGGAGGACACCGTCAGTATGCGAGTGGCCGAAATCGATTCGGCCGTGGGGCTTTTCACGGCGGTGCCGGGCGGGTTGCAGCGGCGGTTCGCGGAGCGAGTGCTCGGGCCGGTGCTGGACTACGACCTGCGCACGGGTGGCGGGCTGTTGGAGACGCTGGAGGTGTTCCTCGGGTGTGAGGGGTCCTGGCGGCAGGCGGCGGAGCGAATGCACCTGCATCTCAATACTGTTCGCTATCGGATCGGACGGGTCGAGGAACTCACCGGCCGGGATCTCGGGCGGCTCGACGACCGGCTCGACCTGTACCTGGCAGTGCACACCCTGGCGGGTCAGACCGCGCCGGTGTAGGGGTCCCAGGCGATTCCCGCGTCGGGGGCGTCCTCGCGCTGCACGGTCGCCTGGATGAGCCCGTAGGGGCGGTCGGCGGCGTGGAAGACCTCATTGTTGTTCTCGATGCCGAAACGGCCCAGGTCGTAGGCGAAGTGGTGTTTGTTGGGGGCGGAGAGGCGGATTTCGGCGAGGCAGGGGTAGGCCTCCAACGCGGCGCGGCCCATCTCGAAGAGGGTCTGCTGCAAGGCTTTCGAGTGCAGGGTGGCGAAGGTGGCGATCATGGTCGCGCGGATGCCGGTGTAGGCGGCATCCCAGTCGGCGGGCGGGGTGGCGAAGCGCCAGCGGGCGACCAGACTGGTGGCGAGGATGCGATCCTGGGCGGGTTCGAGGACGGTGTATTCGTCGGTCAGGAAGCCGGCGAATTCGGAGCCGGTGGATTTGAGGATCACCAGATCCTTGACGCCGCCGATCACCCACTCCCGGCGGCCGGAACCGGTGCCCCGCACGGTGATCGCGGCGGTCCGCACCTCCGGGCCGACCCGCGTCCAGGAGTGGTCATGGCCCACCCCGTCGACCGGAACCCGTTGCCACGCATACTCTTCGATCTCGATGCGCGCCGAGTCCACCGGTGCGATGTCGTCGACGAAATGCCGGGCCAGCGCCAGCCCGTAATCCTCGATACTGCCGTCGCCGTGCAGTGTGGCGTACGCGTAGGCGGTCTGCTTCTGCGTATCGGTGGGCAGCACCGCGTGCTGGTCGCCGATGGTGTGCGCGTCGTCGAAAGCTCCACGCAGACACGACGATACGTTCAGATCCCGGATCTCGTGCCGGTCGGTGTCGCGGTAGACGCGCACCACCCGGTTCTCGGCCTTGCCGTACTGGTTCGGGCCGAGCACGATCTTGCCGCTGGTTTCGGTCATGGTCGCCTCCCGTGGTCGAGGAACACTGTGCCCCACTGTGGCGCACCCGCGCCGCCGCACACGCTGGTTCCGGACACAAAACCGCGCGCCCGGCATGGGCGATGATTGGGCTGATCGGACAAACGCCGAGGCGAATCGCGCTGTCTAGCCTGTGCACAAGTATCGCGCCGCAAGGAGCCCTCATGACCTCGCCCCATCCCGTCGACATCCGCCTGCCGTGGTCGCGGCTGCTGCTGTTCGGCCTGCAGCATGTGCTGATCATGTACACCGGCTGTGTCACGGTGCCGCTGGTGTTCGGCGCCGCCGCCAAGCTCGACAACTCCACGATCGCCATGCTGATCAGCGCGGATCTGCTGGTGGCGGGCGTGATCACCATGGTGCAGAGCCTCGGCCTCGGCAAATTCGCGGGTGCGCGACTGCCCATCGTCACCGGCGCGACCTTCGTGGCCATGAGTCCGATGATCCTGATCGCCAAGGAGTACGGGCTGCCCGCGGTGTGGGGTTCCATGCTGATCGGCGGCATTATCGGCGTGGCGCTGGCATGGCCGTTCGCCATGGTGGTCCGGTTCTTCCCGCCCCTGGTCACCGGCACCGTGCTGACCGTGGTCGGTGTTTCGCTGATCGGCGTGGCGGGCGGTCTGATCGTGGGCAGCGACCCGAAGGCCGCCACCTTCGCGTCACCGTCCTATATCGCGCTGGCGGTGGCGGTCCTGATCATCGCGCTCGTCTGCACGGTGCTGGGCCGCGGAGTGTGGTCGCAGCTGGGCATTCTCATCGCGCTGGTGGTCGGCGTCCTGATCGCCGTTCCCATGGGTTTGGTGCAGCTGGACGGTGTTTCGGACGCGAAGTGGCTCGGCCTGCCCGACCCCTTCCACTTCGGCGCACCCCAGTTCCCGATCACCGCCGTGGTCGCCATGAGCATCGTGATGGCCGTGGTCTTCGCCGAATCCACCGCGAGCATGCTGGCCATCGGCCAGATCACCGGCAAGAAGGTCGAACGCGCCGATATCGCCCGCGGCCTGGTCGGCGACGGCCTCTCGGCGGTCCTGGGCGGCATCTTCAACTCGTTCGTCGATACCGTCTTCAACCAGAACGTCGGTGCGGTGGCCAACACTCGCGTGTACAGCCGCTACGTCACAGCCGTCAGCGGCGCGATGCTCATCGTCCTCGGCGCGGTCCCCCGCTTCGGCGCGATAGTCGCCGCCGTCCCGAAACCCGTTGTGGGAGGCGTCGGTCTGGTTCTGTTCGCCACCATCGCGGTCATCGGGATCGATACCCTCCGCCGTGCCGACCTCGACGACCGGGTGAACCTGACCATCGTCGCCGTCGCCATCGGCGTGGGCCTGATCCCGGTCCTCACCAAGGGCATGTTCGACAAGTTCCCATCCTCCGCCGAGATTCTCCTCAACAGCGGCATAACGTTGGCGGCCTTCACCGCCTTTGCTCTGAACCTGCTGTTCAATCATTCCAAGCTCGGCGAGATCGCCCGTGGCGCAAGGCAATCCACAGCCTCGGACCCGGAGCCACAGGATCCGATCGCCGCCTAGACCGGTCTCGTACGGTCTAGTGCGCGCAGGCGTTGACCCATTCGGACAGGCCGTCGGCGAACATCTGTCGTTTCCAGATGGGCACTTCGTGTTTGATGCGATCCACCAGATCCGCGCAGACCGTGAAGGCCTCGGCGCGATGCGGTGCGGCGACCGCCACGGCGATGGCGATATCGCCGATGGTGAGGGGGCCGATGCGATGGATGGCCGCGACCGGAAGTCCCGAGGCCGCGGAGACCTCGGCGCACACGGTGCGCAGGAAGGTCTCGGCCTGCGGGTGCGCCGAATACTCCAGTGACGAAACCGCCTGCCCGCCATCATGATCGCGCACCTTGCCGGTGAAGACGACCACCGCGCCGTGCTCGGGCCCGGTGACGGCCTTCTCGACCTCGTCGGGGTTCAGCGGCTGATCGCTGATCCGGGCCAGCAACGGCTCACTCATGGCTGCCTCCTCCGGCCACCTGGGCCAGCAGATGTTCGAGAAGTGGTTCCAGCACGGCGATTCCGTCCTTCACCCCGCCCGGAGACCCGGGCAGGTTCACGATCACGCTGCGCCCGGCGAGCCCGGCCACGCCGCGGCTGAGCGAGGCGAGCGGGAACTTCGCCGTCCCACGCTGCCGAATGGCCTCGGCCACACCCGGCAGCTCCCGATCCAGCACCGCGAGAGTGGCTTCCGGGGTCGCGTCGGTGGGGGAGGCCCCGGTGCCGCCGGTGCTGATCACCAGCGCGGGTTCCCCCGCCAGCGCCTCGGCTAGCCCGTACGCGATATCCGCGTCCGCGTACACCAGCGGCCCGCGCACCGAAAACCCCAGCCCGCCCAGCCATTCCGCGAGCTTCGGCCCGGTCGTGTCGACGCGACTGCCCGCCGCCGCACCGGTGGAGGCCACGAGCACCACCGCCGGACGCCCGGCCCCGTAGGCGAGTGGCGCGTCGGCTGCCTGATCGGCGCGCACCGCCGCATGTTCCTGGCTCGTCGCATGGGCCGAGCCGCCGTGCGGCACACCCGCATTCGCCTCCACGGCAGCGGACCGCTCCCAATGTCCGCGCTTACCACCATCTTTGGTGAGCAGCCGGACATTGTTCAGCGTGGCCGCCGGATCCACGGCCTTCACCATGTCGTGCAGCGTGAGCCCCGCGACCGCGACAGCGGTGAGCGCCTCCATCTCGACGCCGGTGGGCCCCTTGGTCTTCGCGGTCGCCTCGATGCCGATACTGGTCTCGGTGAAGTCGAACGCGATCTTCACCGTGGACAGCGCCAGCTGATGACACAGCGGAATCAACTCCGAGGTCTTCTTGGCCCCGTTGATTCCGGCCAGTCGCGCCGTGGTCAGCACATCGGCCTTGGGCATATCGTCCGCCCGCACCAGCTTCACGACCTCGGCGGTGGTGTGCAGCTCCCCGGCGGCGACAGCGATGCGCGCCGTGTCGGCCTTGGCGCTCACATCCACCATGCGGGCGCGCCCTTCCCGGTCGACATGCGACAACTCACTCATACCCACCAGCCTTACACAACGCACCCTCACCTCGAGCCCGGGGTCACCTCCACGACGCGCCTCACGCTAACCCGATTCCCCTGGTGAGAACCCTCTCCACGGTGAGGTTCGGACGATCGCACCAACTTCGGGCCGGGTTGCCGGGATCGCGCTGTCGATCAGTACATCCGCCGGTTCAGAGCGGATGGACGCGGACGGTGTCCCCGGCGGCCAATTCGGTGATCCCGACCGGGATATCGATCAGCACGTCGGCCTGCGCCATGGTGGCGATCAGATGCGAGCCCGGCCCGGCGATCAGGCGGACTCCGTCGGAGGTCAGCTTCCCGCGCAGGAACTGGTTCTTCCCGGCGGGCGAGCGGACGGGTTCCAGCAGCGGCACGTCGACCGAGGCGATCGGCGGCAGTCCGCCCAGCGCCCGCAGGATGGGGCGGGCGAAGACCTCGAAGGAGACCATGGTGCTCACGGGGTTGCCCGGGAAGCTCAGGATCGGGATGCCGTGCACCACGGTCAGCCCTTGGGGACCGCCGGGTTGGATTGCGACCGAACCGAATTCGCCGCCGAGAGGGGTGAGCACATCCTTGACCACCTCGAAGTCGCCCTTGGAGACACCGCCGGAGGTGAACACGAGATCGGCGGCGGCGGTGGCTTCGGCGATGCGAGCGCGGAATTCGTCGTGGTCGTCGGTGGAGTGGGCCAGGGAGACCACGTCGACGCCGTTGTCGGTGAGGGCGGCGGCGAGGGCGATGCCGTTGGAGTTGTAGATCTGGCCGGGAAGCAGGGGGGTTCCGGCGGGCATGAGCTCGTCGCCGGTGGTGAGGACGGCGGCGCGGACGCGGCGGGTGACCGGGAGGTCGGGCAGGCCGACGGCGGCGAGGGCGGCGATATGGCGGGGGTGCAGCAGGGTTCCGGCGGCGGCGAGGAGTTCGCCCGTGCGCACGTCGGTGCCGGGTTCGCGCACGAAATTGCCTGCGGTGCGGGATTTTTCGATGGTGACGGTGCTGCCGTCCGAGGTGGTGTCCTCGACCGGGACCACGCAGTCCGCGCCCGGGGGAATCGGCGCGCCGGTCATGACCTTCAGGGCCGCACCCTCGGGCAGCGGGGTTTCGCCGCGGTTTCCGGCCGCGACCACGCCGGCCAGCGGCAGTGTCACCGGCACGGCCGCCACGGAGTCGGCGCGCACCGCGTAGCCGTCCATGGAGGAGTTGCGGAACACCGGCAGGTCCAGGGGGGAGTACACGTCCTCGGCGAGCCGCCGCCCGAGGGCCGCGGTGACGGGCACGCGTTCACTGCCGCGTTCGGTCAGCGGCCGCAGCAGATTCTCGATGCGTTGCCGGTGGTCGTCGACGGAGCGGGCCGGGGCCAGAGCATGCCGGGAACTCATGCGGGTGAGCGTATACGGGGTGTGAGGAGAGACATTCCGGGTCCGCCCTGCATACGGGGTCTTGCCAAGGCGGACATAATGGTCGCGTGACCGTGGTCGTGATGGGCATGCCTGCCGTGCGAGCCGGGCGACCTTCGATGGACGGCCGCCCCGATACTCCGTTCCTGGTGGATCGTTTCGGAAGAACCGCTCGTGACCTGCGCGTTTCCATTACCGAGAAATGCTCGCTGCGATGCACCTACTGCATGCCGGAAGAGGGTTTGCCCGCGATTCCCGCCGAGGAACTGCTCACCACCGCGGAGATCGTGCGGCTGGTGGTGCTGGCCGTGCGGGAACTCGGCATCGAGGAGGTCCGCTTCACCGGCGGTGAACCCCTCATGCGCCGCGACCTCGAGCAGATCATCGCCGGCTGCCGGTCCGAGCTTCCGGATACGCCGCTGGCCATGACGAGCAATGGCGTGGGCCTCCAGCATCGTGCCCGCAAACTAGCGGCGGCGGGGTTGAACCGCATCAATATCTCCCTGGATACCGTCGACCGCGAAGGCTTCGCCCGCCTCACCCGCCGCGACCGGCTGGACTCGGTGCTGGAGGGCATCCGCGCCGCGCATCGCGAGGGCCTGGCCCCGGTCAAGGTGAACGCCGTGCTCATGCGTGAAACCCTCACCGGCGCAGCGGATCTGCTCGCCTGGTGCCTGGACGAGGGCGTCGAACTGCGCTTCATCGAAGAGATGCCGCTGGATGCCGATCAGGAGTGGGCGCGGGCGAACATGATCACCGCGGAGGAGCTCCTCGGGGTCCTCGGCGAGCGTTTCGAACTCACCGAGGTGGGCCGCGACGACCCGTCGGCTCCGGCGGAACAATGGCTGGTCAACGGTGGTCCGGCTACGGTCGGCATTATCGCTTCGGTGACCCGCAGCTTCTGTTCCGACTGTGATCGCACCCGCCTCACCGCCGACGGCCGCATCCGCTCCTGCCTGTTCTCCGATCAGGAGTACGACATTCGAGGAGCCTTGCGCGCCAACGCATCCGATGCCGAGATCGCCGCCCTCTGGCGCGGCGCGATGTGGCACAAGTGGGCGGGGCACGGTATCAACGCCGCAGATTTCGTCCCGCCCGAACGATCGATGGGAGCCATTGGTGGTTGAGGTCCGCTATTTCGCCGCTATCGCCGACGCCGTGGGCAAGGACCGGGAGCAGTTCGATCTCCCCACCGGTTCCACGGTCGCCGACCTGCGCACCACCCTGGTCTCCGCCTACGGCGGCGATCTCGACAAGATGCTCGGCGTCTGCGCCTACCTCATCGGTGACGAACTCACCAGGGACGCGACAACCCCACTGACGCCCCGCGTGGACGTCCTCCCGCCGTTCGCGGGCGGCTAGGCCATGGTCAGCAGCGCCGCGGCCACCGTCGACGACTATCTGGCCGAACTCCCGGACGCCCGCCGCGCGGCCCTGTCCCGCCTGCGCGACCTGTGCCGCACGGAGCTCCCCGGCTTCACCGAGTTCATGTCCTACGGCATGCCCACCTACGAACGTGACGGCGCCGGGGTCGCCATCGCCAGTCAGAAGCAGTACATCTCCGTCTATGTGCTGCGCGACGACCTCCGAGCGGCCTTCGCCGACCGCCTGGCCGGTCACGACATGGGCAAATCCTGCCTGCGCTTCCGCAATCCCGACACCATCGACTACGACCTGATCCGCGATCTGCTCGCCGCCACCGCCGCGACCCCCGGCTCGATCTGCTGACTCACCGCGAGTTCGGCTGCCGCCCAGCGAATTCCGGACAGTAGGCCGCGATGGCGGCGGCGATCAGCCGCCGTTCGAACCCGCACCGGTCGGTCGCCACCACCGGAACCCCCTCCCGCAGCCGTGAGCACACCCGCTTCCCATCGGCGATCAACCGCTGCCCATTCCCCGAATCCCGATGCGGCCACGGCGATGTCGGCTCGACCCCGACCCCCGCCAGAAATTCGGCATCGTGCGACCCGGTAGCCCCGATCCCCGCATGCGCCGCGGTCATCACGGCAATGGCAACAGCCAAGATCGTGGAACCTCTCATTCCGTCGATACTGCCGCCCGCAAGCCCCACAGAGCAGTGGCATTTGTCCCGCTTCAAGAACCCCTGAAGGCACAACCGGGCCGGCGTGCCCTCGGCTGAGCAGTGTGGCCCCTGTCATCTCACAGGTGTGCCCTCGGCTGAGCAGTGTGGCCCCGTCATCTCAGAGGTGTGCCCTCGGCTGAGCAGTGTGGCCCCGTCATCTCACAGGTGTGCCCGCTCCGCGACAGCGGAGCGGGCACGAGGTCTGGAGTGGGGTCAGCGCCACCAGTCGTCGAGCGGCGTCACCGGCACCGCGCGCTTGTGGCGGGTGTTGAGGAAGATCTTCTCCACCTTGGCGGCGATCTCGGGGGTGACGTCCTTGCCCTCGAGGTAGTCGTCGATCTCGGTGTATTTCATGCCGAGGGCTTCCTCGTCGGGCAGGGCCGGGCGGTCGTCCTCGAGGTCGGCGGTGGGGACCTTCTGCCAGACGCTGGGCGGTGCGCCGAGTTCCTGGAGCAGGGCCGCGCCCTGGCGTTTGGTGAGTCCGGTGAGCGGGGTGATGTCCACGCCGCCGTCGCCGAACTTGGTGAAGAAGCCGGTGACGGCTTCGGCGGCATGGTCGGTGCCGACCACCAGCAGGTTGAGCTGGCCCGCCACCGCGTACTGCAGCACCATGCGTTCGCGGGCTTTGATATTGCCGCGCACGAAGTCGCGCAGGCGGGTGTCCTCGCCGAGGAGTTCCTTGATGCCGAGGGCGGCTTCCGCACCGGCGGCGTCGGCGCTGGGTTTGACGTTCACCACGAGGGACCGATCCGGCTGGATGAACCGCAGCGCGATCTGCGCGTCGTGCTCATCGGCCTGCACGCCGTAGGGCAGCCGCACCGCCACGAAGGTGGCGTCGTGCCCTTCGGCGCGCAGTTCCTCGGCGGCCAGCTGGCAGAGCCGTCCGGTGAGGGTGGAGTCCTGTCCGCCGCTGATGCCGAGCACGAATCCCTTGGCGGGCGTGGCGCGCAGATACTCCTTGAGGAAGTCGATGCGCCGTCGCACTTCGGTTTTCGGCTCGATGGACGGCAGCACGCCCAACTCGGCGATGATCTGTTCGCGCAGGTTCCCCATGCGGCTCACTCTACTGCGCGTCCACGGGCACGACCCGGCGGACGAGGCTCTCGAAGAAGTCGCCGATCTGTTCCAGCGTGTACCCCTGGACGCGATGCTGATGCAGCACCAGCCCGGCGTCCAGCGCCGCCAGCAGGGTGTCGGCCAGCAGGTTGGTGTTGCCGGGGGTGTTCGCCTGCCGGAGCAGCAGCGCCACATGGGATTTCGTCACGTTGTAGGGCGCGCCGGAGTATCGCTCGGCATTGCTGGAGGCCTCGCGCAGCACATCGCCCTCGACCTCGATGCCGGCCAGCCGCGCCCGGCCGAAGGCGACGAGCCGTTCGATGGCGGGTGCGCCGGGCCCGAGGGGCGGCGGGCCGAACATGTAGGCAGCCTGTAGCTTCTTCTCGGACTGATCCAGCAGGGCGTGCATGAGCCCGGATCGATTGCCGAAGCGCCGGAACACGGTGCCCTTGCCGACGCCCGCGCGTTTGGCGACGGCGTCCATGGTCACCGCCTCCGCGCCCTGTTCGCGCACGAGCGCTTCGGCGGCGTCGAGCAGCAGCTGCCGGTTGCGGGCGGCGTCGCTGCGTTCCTGCCCTTCGCTGAGCAGCGAACTCCCGCGGGTGACGCCGATGGGTCCGATCGACAGCGGTTCGGGCTGCGGCCGGTCGAGTGGTGTGTCGCGGTTCACAGTGCGCTACTCCAACCCCTGGGAATGTAAACGGACCGTAGTCCGGTTAGTGTGTCATGAAAGTTCCGCCGCTGGATCAGCACCCCAGGAGTGATCATCATGTCGCAGACCCGCCTTCTCGTTCTCGTCGGCAGCCTCCGCGCCGCGTCCATCAACCGCCGCCTCGCCGAGGCCGCGGCCTCCACCGCCCCGGAGGGTGTGGACGTAGTCATCTACGAGGGCCTCGCCGATATTCCTTTCTACAACGAGGATCTCGATGCCGAGGGCAAGGTGCCCGCATCCGCTCGGGCGCTGCGTGACGCCGTCGCCGCCTCCGACGGCCTGCTCCTGGTCACCCCCGAATACAACGGCACCCTGCCGGCCGTGCTGAAGAACGCCATCGACTGGGCTTCGCGGCCGTACGGCGAGGGTGCGCTCAAGGGCCGCCCGACCGCCGTGATCAGCGCGTCGATCAGCCAGAACGCCGCCAAGTGGTCGCACGGGGACGCCGTGAAGGCGCTGGGCGTCGCGGGCGCGGCGGTGATCGACGAGGCCTCGCAGCACTTCGGCACCATCGGCCAGCGCTTCGTCGAGACGCATCCGGCCGATGACGCCGAGGCCCTGACCCAGTTGGCCGCCACGGTCCGGCTGCTCGCCGAGGCTGCCGCCGTGAAGGTGCAAGCCTGACGGGCGAATATTTGGCATCGAAGTCGTAGATAGCTGAATCCAGCACGAGGCCACGGTTTTTCAACCGTGGCCTCACGCTGTTGTGTGAGGCTGCGAGGTAGCTTCTGCGCATGAAGCTATCTTCAGGCAACTCACTCTGGCGCCATGCGGCCCGTGCGATCGCACCGGGCTGCGCAGTGCTGGCCGTCGCGGCCACCCTGCAGGCGGCCCCGGCCGCAGCCCAATCGAATGTCCCCGTGCACGTGGGCAATTGGGCCGGATACGTGGTGAAGGGCGACTTCCGTCAGGTGTCGGCCACCTGGGTGCAGCCCGCCATCACCTGCCTCAATCCCGGCACCTTCCAGCGCGTGGTGCCGTGGGTGGGCCTCAACGGCGCGGCCGGACTCGACGGCCGCACCGCCCTGCCGCTCATGCAGACCGGCGCGGAATCCCTGTGCGTCAGCGAGGCGGCCGTCTACGCCGCGCTGCCCGGACTGCATATCGAGAATCTCGCCGCCGACCTCGCCTACGCCGACCCACGGGTGGCGGGCCTGGTCATGCAGGCGGGGGATCGGGTCTCCAATGGCTTCGGCGCGGCGGCCGACTCCCTGTGCGCCACCGGCGTTTTCCCGGACGCCTGCGAAACCGAGCAGATCCACGACGCGTGGTGGGAGGGCTACCCGGCGCCGCCGGTCACCTATGCGGATGCCGAGGTCCGCCCCGGCGACACCATGCACGCCGAGGTCTCCTGGGACGGCGGCGCGTACACCATGACGCTGGAGAACCGCAGCCGCGGCTGGACCCGCACCACCGTGGAGCCGTCCACCGCTCCGGCGCGGACCGCGGAGGTCGTGGTCGAGGGTCACCTCAATGCCGCCCTGCCCGGCTTCACCCCCATCACCTTCACCGATATCCGGATCGACGGCCGCCCGCTGGCCGACTACGGCCCGCTGGCCTACGGCATAGCGGCGACCAATCGCTTCCTGATGCCCGGCCCGGTCGATGGCGCGAGCTACACGATCGGCTGAATCCGCTGTCGTCCTCCGGCTGCCTCGAGATGTTGTGCCGGAACCCCGCGACACGCCGACGCGTCGGCTGCCCCGGATATTGGGGGCAGCGCGATTCCGAGCCCGCGGAACCCCGGGAACCCCAGGATTCGGGTCGCCCCTGTGACTCGTGTGATCGGTGTTGATCAGCGGGAATGGTGAGTTTGCTGGGAATGTGCTGAATGCCCAAATTGTGATCTACACCTCAGTCGTGTCGAGTTGCGAATCGACTGTCCAGGTACTTACGCCAACCGAATTCCATCTTTGTGAGTCGCAACATGTCGTGTTGGATGATTCTGTCGGCCACTAGGTGTAGTGTCTTGGGAGCTGGAAAGCCGCGCCGGACCCGCCTCGAACCGGACCGCGCGACCAGGGGCTTCGGCTTCGCTTCCAGGGGTTTGCGCATCAAGAACGTGGTTCTGTTTTCAGCCGTGCACTGCATACGGACAGAAGGCCAGGAGAAGGGGATACCAATGACCATCACCGTTTACACCAAGCCCGCTTGTGTTCAGTGCAATGCCACCTACCGCGCCCTCGACAAGGCCGGTGTCGAGTACGACGTCATCGACATCTCCGAGAACCCCGAAGCCCGCGACTACGTGATGGCCCTGGGCTACCTGCAGGCCCCCGTCGTCGTCGCCGGTGACGATCACTGGTCCGGCTTCCGCCCGGACCGCATCAAGGCGCTCGCCAGCGCTGTCGCCGTCGCCTGACGCACGCGGGAGCCTCCGTCGAAAGGAGGGAAGATGACCGAGATGTCCTCTGGGACACCGAATCTGGTCTACTTCTCCAGCGCTTCGGAGAACACGCACCGCTTCGTGGAACGGCTGGGACTACCCGCCGTCCGCATACCGCTACATACTGCCGACTCACTTCGCGTCGACGAACCCTACGTGCTTATCGTCCCCACCTACGGCGGCGGTAAGCACGTTCTGGGTGGTCAGCGATCCGACAAGGAATTCGTGCCCCGTCAGGTGGCCAAGTTCCTCAACGATCCACACAACCGCGCACTGCTGCGGGGCGTGATCGCGGCCGGCAATACGAACTTCGGCGATACGTACTGCTATGCGGGAGAAGTCATCTCGCGCAAAGCAGGGGTTCCGTACCTATATCGCTTCGAACTCATGGGAACTGCCGAGGACGTCGAGCGCGTCCGAGAGGGATTGGGATTGTTTTGGCAACGACTACCGCACCGGTCGGAAAGACTGCCCGCGTAGAGCGCCCCGTGAGCGGCGACTCCAGCACCGCGGGGCTGGACTACCACGCGCTCAACGCGATGCTGAACCTGTACGGCCCCAATGGCGAGATCCAGTTCGACAAGGACCGCGAGGCCGCGCACCAGTACTTTCTGCAGCACGTCAACCAGAACACGGTCTTCTTCCACAACCTCCAGGAGAAGCTCGACTACCTGGTGCGGGAGAACTACTACGAGTCCGAGGTCCTCGACCAGTACTCGTTCGAGTTCATCAAGTCGCTGTTCAAGCAGGCCTACGCCAAGAAGTTCCGGTTCCCGACCTTCCTCGGCGCGTTCAAGTACTACACGAGCTACACGCTCAAGACCTTCGACGGCAAGCGCTACCTGGAGCGCTTCGAGGACCGCGTCTGCCTGGTCTCGCTGACCCTGGCCGCCGGTGACGAGAAGCTGGCGCGCGAACTCGTCGAGGAGATCATGGACGGGCGTTTCCAGCCCGCCACCCCGACCTTCCTCAACTCGGGCAAGAAGCAGCGCGGCGAGCCGGTGTCCTGCTTCCTGCTGCGCATCGAGGACAATATGGAGTCCATCGGGCGCTCCATCAACTCCGCCCTGCAGCTGTCCAAGCGCGGCGGCGGTGTGGCCTTGCTGCTCAGCAATATTCGTGAGCACGGCGCACCGATCAAGAAGATCGAGAACCAGTCCTCGGGCGTCATCCCGATCATGAAGCTGCTGGAGGATTCGTTCTCCTACGCCAACCAGCTGGGTGCCCGTCAGGGTGCGGGCGCGGTCTACCTGCACGCCCACCACCCCGACATCTACCGCTTCCTCGACACCAAGCGCGAGAACGCGGACGAGAAGATCCGCATCAAGACGCTGTCGCTGGGCGTGGTGATCCCGGACATCACCTTCGAGCTGGCGAAGAAGAACGAGGACATGTACCTGTTCTCGCCGTACGACGTGGAGCGCATCTACGGCGTGCCGTTCGCCGACATCAATGTCACCGAGAAGTACTACGAGATGGTCGACGACAAGCGCATCCGCAAGTCGAAGATCAAGGCGCGCGAGTTCTTCCAGACCATCGCCGAGCTGCAGTTCGAATCCGGCTACCCGTACATCATGTACGAGGACACCGTGAACCGCGCCAACCCGATCGCCGGCAAGATCACGCACTCCAACCTGTGCTCGGAGATCCTGCAGGTGTCCACGCCGTCGGAATTCAACGACGATCTGTCCTACTCCAAGGTGGGCAAGGACATCTCCTGCAACCTCGGTTCTTTGAACATCGCCAAGACCATGGACTCGCCGGACCTCGGCAAGACCGTGGAGACCGCCATCCGCGCGCTGACCGCGGTGTCGGATCAGACGCACATCTACTCGGTGCCGTCGATCGAGCAGGGCAACAACGAATCCCACGCCATCGGCCTGGGGCAGATGAACCTGCACGGCTACCTGGCGCGTGAGCACGTCTTCTACGGTTCCGAAGAAGGCGTCGACTTCACCAACATCTACTTCTACACCGTGGCCTACCACGCGGTGCGGGCGTCGAATCTCATTGCCAAGGAACGCGGTTCGTACTTCGGCGGCTTCCCCGAGTCCAAGTACGCCTCGGGTGAGTACTTCGACAAGTACACCGAGCAGGCGTGGGAGCCCAAGACCGACCGGGTGCGCGAGATCTTCGCCGACGCGGGCGTACACATCCCTACCCAGGACGACTGGCGGGAACTGAAGGCGTCGGTCATGGCGCACGGCATCTACAACCAGAACCTGCAGGCCGTGCCCCCGACCGGGTCGATCTCCTACATCAACCACTCGACCAGTTCGATCCACCCGATCGCCTCCAAGATCGAGATCCGTAAGGAAGGCAAGATCGGCCGCGTCTACTACCCGGCCCCCTACCTCACCAACGAGAATCTCGAATACTTCGAGGACGCCTACGACATCGGCTACGAGAAGGTCATCGACACCTACGCGGCGGCCACCCAGCACGTCGACCAGGGCCTGTCGCTGACCCTGTTCTTCAAGGACAGCGCCACCACCCGCGATGTCAACCGGGCCCAGATCTACGCCTGGCGCAAGGGCATCAAGACGCTGTACTACATCCGCATCCGCCAGATGGCTTTGGAGGGAACCGAAGTCGAGGGCTGCGTGAGCTGCATGCTCTGACGGTTTCGTCGTGAAGGGCGCTCCCGGTTTCCGGGAGCGCCCTTCTGCGTCGCGGGGTCGTCGGCCCTTCGCTATTTCGCGGGCGGGCCGGTTCGGCATCCGCCACGGTAGGCCGGTTGATTCGCCGCTGCGGCAGCACGGGGCTGAGCCGATCGGCTTCCGCCGGTAGAGTCGGAGATGATCATGGCTAGGGCAGAGCCGGAGAAACATCGGGGCGGTTGTGCCTTGCGGGGGTGAAGGGGGAGTCGTGTCCGGAAACAACGGCATCGGCATGCGCGCACTACGACTGTGGGCGGCTGTCGCGACGGCCGCACTACTGTTGGTCACCGGATGCGGTTCCACTGATCGATTGCCGCCCAAGGCTTTCCCGCCGGATGTGATCGCCACCATCGACCGCATCATGCAGACCGGCATCGACGCGGGCCTGATTCCCGGTGCGGCGGTCTCCATCATCGACCCGGAACGCGGAACCTTCAGCCGCGCATACGGTTTCGCTGATGTCGAAACCGGCCGCCGTGCCGATGTCCGGGATCGGTATCGCGTCGGCAGCATCACCAAGACCTTCACCGCAGCCGCCGTGCTCCGGCTCGCCGACGAGGGCAAGCTGTCCCTCGACGATCATCTGAGCAGGTACGTCGACGGAATCCCCAACGGGGACACCATAACTCTGCGCGACCTGCTGGGCATGCGCGGCGGCGTATACCCGTACAACCGGAATCCGGAGTTCGCGCCCCAGGTGCTGGCCGGCGAAGCGGCCGCGCAGTGGACGGTGGAGGACTCCCTGCGGATCCTGCGCACCCACCCGGACAAGGCGACGCCACCCGATACCGCCACCGAGTACTCGAATTCGGAGTACGTGCTCCTCGGCGTCGTACTGGAGAAGGTCACCGGCCGCCCAGTTCGTGACGTGATCAACGGTCTCGCAGGCGATTACGGCCTGACCGGCACCGTGTATCCCGGCGACGCGAACGTACCCGCTCCCGAGAGCCATGGTTACGCATACGACGGCACCGTGCGGCGCGACGTCACCCAGCGCACGTCACCCGGAGTCTGGGGCGCGGCGGGGATGCTGACCTCCACTGTGACCGACCTCGCGGATTACGCGTCCCAGCTGGGCGAGGGCCGCCTGCTGCGTCCTGAAACTCAGCGGGCGCGAACAACTTTCACCACCGGAATGGCCGACGGCGCGCCACTCGAGTACGGGCTCGGCCTGATGCGCGCGGCGACCTGGATCGGTCACACCGGCGGCGTGCTCGGCTATACGGCGATCACCATGTACCACCCGGACCGGAAGATCAGCGTCGCGGTGACGGTGAATCAGTACACGCCCGCACTCCAGACCCTGCTGTTCCTCGGAGCGCCGTCGCTGTGGATGAACCTCGCGGTAGCGCTGTACCCCGACACCGTGCCGGACATCGTCAACCCCGTGCCGCCGACCGCCCCGGCAATCCCGACCCCGGCCGAGCTGACCGGCCTCATCGGCACCGCACTGGATCCGGCGATCCCGGCTTCCGACAAGGGCCTTCGGGTCGAGGGCGACGACGCGGACCCGGAACTGATCACCAAGCTGGCGCGCATCTACGCGGACGCGTCGACCACCGTCACCGTCGACAAGGTCACCGACCGCGGCTCCGGCAGCCTGTTCGCCACAACCACCATGACCTTACCGAGCGGCGCGGTGCCCATGCTCATCGCCTTCGTGCCGCAGGACGGCGCGTGGCGCTTCACCAAGGACTGGGTCTGCATGCAGGTCACCGGGACCGGCGGCAGTTCACCCGCCTGCGCCTGACGGACCACACCGCCTCCGCGCCGATCGCGCCCTCCGATGGCACGATCGACACCATGGCTGACGGCACACGCAAGATCGGCGTACTCCTCTTCCCCGGCGTCGAGGAACTGGATTTCACCGGCCCCTGGGAAGTCCTGGCCTTCTGGACCCTGACCTGCCCGCAGGACGGCTGGGAGATCTTCACAGTCTCCCGCGACGGCCTCCCCCTCCAGTGCGCGAAGGGCCTGCGAGTAACCCCCGACTACTCCTTCAACACGGTCCCCGACATGGACGTCCTCATCTTCCCCGGCGGCCTGGGCACCAGGCCCCTGGTCCACGACGACTCCATGCTCGCCTGGCTCCAAGCCGAGCGCCCCCGCATCCCCTTGATCACCAGCGTCTGCACCGGCGCGCTCGTCCTGGCGGCGGCGGGCCTGCTCGCCAACCGCCCAGCCACCACCCACTGGATGTCCCTCGACGTCCTGACCCAGATCGACCCGTCCATCCAGGTCCGCCCCGACGACCGCTTCGTAGACGACGGCGACATCATCACCTCCGCAGGCGTCTCCGCAGGCATAGACATGTCCCTCCACCTCCTCCAGCGCTTGGCCGGCGACAACCGGGCCCGCTGGGTCCGCCGTGGCATCCAATACGACCCCGCCCCGCCGGCGGGCACCGACTGGCCCGCCGGACGAGAATGGACCCTCGACTAGGCGGTTCCACGAAAGCAGCCGCCCGAGAAAATGATTGCGGCGGCCGGAGATGGATAGCTCCCACACTGTCACTCAGTCGATTTGGGATGCCCGCACCCGGCCTGCGAGACCCAGGCGATCGGTCACCTATCCTCGCCGACATCCGAGCCTTCCTCTATGGGTTCGGGTACCGCGCCGAAGTCGCCATCCAGTGGTCCGCTGAGTCGGTCGGCGAGCCCAGTGTCGGCGAAAATGGCTGCAGTGCTGCGCCATTCGATGATTGTTTGGGAGAGGACGGACCATTCGCCGAGCTCTGCCCAAGCCTGGAATGCGCTGGCGAAGTCTCGCACGAACTCCGCTTGTGCGTCAGCGGGCATGACATCCACCCACGGAATTCGTCGGGCAGGGCGCGGACCGCGATGTCGTGGGGCAGGTGAGCGAGGGCATTGCGCAGGGCTCGCGCCGCGGTGAACGAACCCTCGGATAGCGGTCCTCTCGCTGATTGTTTTCAGATGTCTGGTGTCGGTGAACTCGTCAGGTGGGAGGTGTTGTTGTAGGAGGTCAGTTGTAGGCCGGAATCTGTTCGATCCCAGCGGGTTACGGAGGCGTTGGCGACTCGGTTGGCGGATTCCAGGGTGAGGATGGTGGGTTCGTCGAGGTTGGCGAGGATGTAGTGGGTGAGGACGACGATGATGTCGTGGGCGAAGACCAGGACGTGGCCTTCGAGTTCGGGGAGCAGGGTGCGCAGGCGCAGGGCTACGTCGGTCCAGGATTCGCCGCCGGGTGGGCGGTAGTAGAAGCGGCCCAGGCGATTTCGTTCGCGGTGCTCGATCGGGAATCGCTGTTGGATGCCGGAGGCGGTGAGTCCGCGCAGGAGTCCGTTCTCGCGGTCTCGCAGGCGTTCGTCCTGGCGGATCGGCGGGAAGGGCGGGGTGGGGACGGGGAGGGGGGTGTGCGCGGCGGATCGCAGGGCGATGTCGGCGGTCTGCCTGGCGCGGACGTAGGGGGAGGTCAGGATGGTGTCGGGCACGGGCTGCCCGGCCAGCCAGGCTCCCACCGCTGCGGCCTGTTCGCGGCCGAGTTCGGAGAGGGGCGTGTCGGGATCCCTTGTGTTCCTGTCGAATTCCGCCTCACCGGCGTGCTGCGCGACGGCCAGCGCGGCGTTGGCGGTGCTTTCCCCGTGGCGCACCATGGTCAGCGATTTCAGCTGCACGATCCCAGCTCAGCACAGGGGCCGGGATCACGCGGGCCGAACCGCCGTTTCACGGCCGAAAGGATAGGGGGTGCCGGCGTTCGACTACGAATACCTTTGCGACCCTAGACGCGAGCGGGTGTGTTCATGCCGATGGTGATATCGGCCGGTGGCAGCCACAGGGTGGCGATGGTGCCGCCGCCCGCGGCCGGTTCGATGGAGGCGTTCCCGCCGTGGGCCTGCGCCACCCAGGCGACGAGCGCCAGACCGATGCCGTTGCGGCCGGTCCGGCCCGCCGCACCGCGGTTGAACGGGCTGGCGGACATGACCGGGTCGACGCCGGGGCCGTGGTCGCGGACGCTGACGCGGCCCTCGGCGACGTGCACCTCCACCGGTGCGGAACGGTTGACCGCGCCGTGAGTCAGGCCGTTCTCCAACATGTTTCGGATGGCGAGGCTGAGCAGGCTGGGGTCGCCGACCACGACGGAGGGGTGGGCGGTCACCACGATGCGCGGGTCGTCGGACTCCTCGGCGACCGCTTCGGCGAGCTGGTCCAGGCGCAGCATGATGCGTTCGGGCTCGGCGATGCCGGCTTGCAGGCGGGCGCGGGCGAGCAGGCCGGTGACCAGGCGGGCCATCCGATCGGCGAGGCGGCGGGCCTCGGCCAGGGTGTGTTCCACCTCTTCGGGTTTCGGCCGCGATTCGGTGAGCAGCTTCAAAGTCGTGAGGGGAGTGCGCAATTCGTGGGCGGCGTCGCCGAGGAACTGTTCGTGTTCGTCGAGCATGCGCAGCGCCTGCGCGAGACTGCGACCGGAGATCAGGTAGGCGGCGGCGGTGGCCAGCGCGACCAGTAGCGCGCCCCCGATTCCCAAGGCCCACAGCAGTTTCGTGTGATCCTGCGGATCCTCCATGCGCTCGTCGGCGGCCAGGATCATGACGACGGCGTCCCAATCCGTCCAGTACACCGGGACGCCCGCCACGCGCACCTCCCGGCCGGTGATGTCGGTGGCGTCGCGCAGCAGCGGCACGTAGAGGAAGCCGTCCGAATCGTCTTCGGCTTGTGTTGCGAGCGTGGCTATTTCGGTGTCGCTCGGCATGAGCGAACGTTCGAAGGTGTGCACCTGCTTCCAGGGTTCTCCGGGCAGGCGCACGGCGACCACCACGGCGGTGCTGCCGAGGGCCAGGGAGTCCTCGGTAATGGTGGTGAGGTCGAGGACCCCGTTGCCGTCGTGCTGGACGGCCCGCGCCAGCCCGCCCGCGACCTTCTCGACCCGCAGGTCCACGGTCTGGGTCCGCGTCTTCTCGTCGAGTGACGCGGTGACGTATCCGAGCGCCACCACGACGGTCGCGGTGATCACGGTGACCATGCCGGTCATCAGCCAGCGGGCGTGCCGCAGCCGGGCGACGGTGGGGGCGCGATGTGAACTCACACGGCCTCCGCGATGACGAATCCCGTGCCGCGCACGGTCTCGATCACACAGGGTTCACCGAGTTTGCGCCGCAGCTTGGCGACCACGGCGTCCACGACATTCGATGCGGGCTCGGCCATTTCGTCCCAGCAGCATTCGATGAGGTCGGTGCGCGACACCACCTGTCCGCGCCGGGTGGCGATGAGTTCGAGCACCGCGAATTCCTTGGGCGTGAGCGTCAACATGATGCCGCCGCGCGAGACGCGCCGCCGCATGAGATCGATGTCGATGTCGCCCAACGCCATTCGCGACGCGGTGGGCTGCTGCTGCCGGCGGCACAGCGCCCGTACCCGCATCACGAGTTCGGGTAGCGCGAACGGTTTGGTCAGGTAGTCGTCGGCGCCCTGCTCGAATCCGTCGAGCCGATCGTGGAGCCCGTCGCGGCCGGTGAGAATCAGCGCGGGCACGGTGTGCCCGGCGCGCCGGGCGCCCGCTACCAGGTCGAGCCCGTCGCCGTCGGGCAGTCCGCGGTCCACGACCAGGCAGTCGTACTTGTTGATGGCGATTTTGAAGTCGGCGTCGGCGATGTCGTGCGCAAGGTCCACCGCGAACCCGGCCGAACGCAAACCATCGGTGACCTCACGGCAAAGTTGCTGGTCATCCTCGAGAACCAATACACGCACGGAGGCAGAGCGTAAGGCATCCCGGTCATGTGCCCAATGCCTGCGACCGGGCCGTGACCCCGAAATTATCGGAAAATGATGGGCCGGAGGCTCGACGTTCATTCGCCGTCCGGTCGACCTTCTCATGTGAGGGGTGGGCGGGTCGAGAGGTTGCCGGAAGTTCGTTGCGACGGCGTGGCGCGGGGCACACGCCGGGGCCGATGGGCGTGTTTCTACAGTGGCATGTATCCTGCACGAGGACACTTTTTGTGTTTGTGCCCGCCGCGTGGCGGGTGAACGTTATCGGTGCACGACGGCTTCGAGGAGGTGGGTTGCATGCGTAGCGAACCCCCCAGTCGAAGGCCGCGCGGCGCCGTCCTCTCGTTCTGCTGAGTATTTCTGTGCGGCAGCGGGGTCGGTGCCTCGCGGTGTGACCTGGTGCTTCCATCCGTTCACCCCTGACTCGCCGTTCCGGCTGAGGTTCCGCCATGACGCAGACCGATCTGCCCGTCGTTTCGACGTTGCCTGTTCGCCCGGCCCTGCCCGCGAACGACACCACCGTGCTCACCGATCCTGTGCGCGATTCCCTTCGCGCACAGGCGGATTCGCTGCGCGACATCGCCGACTGCCATCATGTGGCCGCCACCCTGGAGTGGCTGGACAACCATCCGCCGCATGTCATCGCCGATCAGCTCGCGCGGATGGACGCCGTCTCGGCGGGCATGGCCTTCCGCCTGCTGGACAAGGACCGCGCCCTCGACGTCTTCGAGGAGCTGGAGCCCGTCGATCAGCAGCAGATCCTGCACGGTCTGCGTGATCAGAGCTTCCGCGAGCTCGTCGAGGAGATGGATCCCGACGATCGCGCCCGCATGCTGCGCGAAGCTCCCGCCAAGGTTGCCAAGAAGGTGCTGGCCGGGCTGAGTCCGCGTGAACGGAAGATGACCGCCGCCCTGCTGGGCTACCCGGAGGGTTCGGTCGGCCTCTACATGACGCCGGAAGTCGTTGCGCTGCCGCGTAATCTGCCGGTCGCGCAGGCGCTGCAGATGGTGCGCACCAAGGGCGCCAACGCCGAAACCGTCTACACCCTGCCGGTTGTCGATGCGGGCCGTCGTCTCATCGGCGTGGTCGAACTGCGCGATATCGTGCTCAGCTCCCCGGACGCCATGATCGCCGATCTGGTCGAATCCGAGCCGATGTTCGTGCGCGCCACCGATTCCGCGGAGAAGGCGGCGCGACTCATGCAGGGCGCCAACCTGATCAACCTGCCCGTGGTGGACAGCGAGGACCGCCTCGTCGGCCTGCTCACCATCGACGACGCGGTGGAGGTCATCGAGGCCGCCGACTCGGAAGACGTTGCGCGCCAGGCGGGTACGACGCCATGGGCGGGCCACTACATGGCGGCCGGGGTGTTCCAGCTGGCGCGCTACCGGGCCATGTGGCTGACCCTGCTGCTGGTCGCGGCGACGCTGACGGTGACGGTCACCGACTTCTTCGAGCCGACGCTCGAGCAGGCCGCGCACCTGGCCCTGTTCATCCCGCTGCTGATCGGCGCGGGCGGCAATGCCGGTGCGCAGGCGGCGACTTCGTGTGTGCGCGCCCTGGCCGTCGGCGAGGTCCGGGTCTCGGATCTGTTCAAGGTGGTCTGGCGCGAATGCCGGGTGGGCCTGCTGCTGGGCACCATGCTGGCGGCGGTCGGCATGGTGATCGGCGCGGTCTTCGTGGGCATGAAAATCGCTGTGGTGGTGGCGATCACGCTGGTGCTCATCTGCGGCTGGGCGGCCACCATCGGCGGCACCATGCCGCTGCTGGCCAAGAAGCTGCGCATCGATCCGGCGGTCATCTCCGCGCCCATGGTCACCACGCTGGTCGACGCGACCGGCCTGATCATCTACTTCATGACGGCGAAGCTGGTGCTCGGCATCTAGCATCCAATTGGCAAACCCTGCGCGGGGCGGTGTGATCCACCGCCCCGCTCTGCTGTGACAAATTCCACCGCTGTAGTTTTCCTGCGTGCGGCGTGCCCGTCGGCACGATTTCCGGCATTCTCCCTGCACAGCGCGAGGACACAACATGTTGTCCTGCACGAGGATGTCACCTACCAGTAGTAGTGTTCTGGGCACGAGGATGGGGTGAGCCGAGAGGATGACCGTGGACCACACGACCATGCGTGTAACGAAGGTGATCGACCGCGTTTCAGCGATCAACTGGAACCGCGTGCAGGACGACAAGGATGCCGAGGTCTGGGATCGGCTCACCGGCAACTTCTGGTTGCCGGAAAAGGTCCCGGTCTCCAACGACATCCCGTCCTGGGGCACGCTGACTCCCAATGAGAAGCAGCTGACCATGCGGGTGTTCACCGGCCTCACGCTGCTCGACACCATCCAGGGCACGGTCGGCGCGGTCAGCCTCATCCCCGACGCGCTGACTCCGCACGAGGAAGCGGTGCTCACCAATATCGCGTTCATGGAGTCGGTGCACGCCAAGAGCTACAGCCAGATCTTCTCCACGCTGTGCTCCAGCCGTGAGATCGACGAAGCCTTCCGCTGGTCCGAGGAGAACCGGAACCTGCAGCGCAAGGCCGAGATCGTGCTCGAGTACTACAACGGCGAGGACCCGCTCAAGCGCAAGGTGGCCTCCACCCTGCTGGAGTCGTTCCTCTTCTACTCCGGCTTCTACCTGCCGATGCACTGGTCCTCGCGGGCCAAGCTCACCAACACCGCCGACATGATCCGCCTGATCATCCGCGACGAGGCCGTGCACGGCTACTACATCGGCTACAAGTACCAGAAGGGCCTCGAGCTCGTCTCCGAGGCCGAGCGCGAAGAGCTCAAGTCCTACACCTTCGAGCTGCTGTTCGAGCTGTACGAGAACGAGGTCGAGTACACCCAGGACCTCTACGACGAGGTCGGCCTCACCGAGGACGTCAAGAAGTTCCTGCGCTACAACGCCAACAAGGCGCTGATGAACCTCGGCTACGAGGGTCTGTTCCCCAAGGACGAGTGCGACGTGAACCCGGCGATCCTGTCGGCCCTGTCCCCGAACGCCGACGAGAACCACGACTTCTTCTCCGGCTCGGGCTCGAGCTACGTCATCGGCAAGGCCGTCAACACCGAGGACGAGGACTGGGAGTTCTGAGTTCCTGGAACGACATGCGAACGGCCCGCTCCGAATCCGGAGCGGGCCGTTGGTGTTCTACAGGCAGGCCAGTGAAAACTAGTCCGTCACATAGCCGTTGAGGGTGCCGCGGATGTCGGTGAGCAGGGCGCGGGCGGCGGTGACGCCGGAGCCGTGCCAGATGGTGTCCTCGACGGCGAACACGCGCTTGTCCACGGAGGCGCCGAGTTCCTTGAAATCGTCTCCGCGCAGGGTGGATTCGCCGTACTCCCGGCCGTCGGGGCCGTTGAACATGACGAAGATGATGTCGCCGTCGACCTTGTCGCGGTCGGCCTGGGTGCTCAGGCTCGTCACGTCGTAGGAGTCGGCGCGCTGCGGCTGCGGGCGCTGGACGCCGGCGTCGCCGAGGACCAGTCCGGCGAAGGTGTTGCCGCCCTGCACCTGGATGGCGTCGGCGTCGAAGCGCAGGACCGAGGCCTGGGTGAGGTTGGCGGCGACCTGGTTGCCGATATCGCGGGCCAGGGTGCGGTAGTCCTCGAGGGCCTGGGTGGCGGCGTTCTTGCGGCCCAGCGCCGTTGCGATGGCGGTGAATTCGGCCTGCCAGCCGTTCTCGCTGCCCACCAGCACGGTGGGGGCGATGCCGCGCAACTGGTCGTAGAGGTTGCCGTCCGCGCCGGAGCCGATGATCACGTCCGGCTTCAGTTCGGCGATCTTGGCGGGATCGGGTGCGGCGACCGCGCCGACGCCCGGAATTTCCGAGATGCCGAAGCCCAGATAGGACGGCTGCGCGGTCGGCCCGGAGATGGTCGCCGCGCCGACGACTCGCTCCCACAGGCCCAGCGTGCAGGCGGCGTCCAGCGCCGGAGTGGACAGCACCACAATCCGTTTCGGATCGCTCGGCACCTCCGAGGTACCCGCCGCATGTGTGATCGACCGTGTCGCACCGGAGCCCGGATCGGCCGTGCTCGGCAGCGCGCACGCCTGGCGCGTATCACGTTCCAGCCCCACCACGCCCGCACCGGCGATATTGGTGGTGGTCTTCACAATCGAGCTCTCGGCGTCATCACCGCCGCCGCAGGCGGTCACCAGCAGCGCCGGTAGCGCCGCCAGGACCACCCCCCAGGTGCGCAAACGTCGCGCGGGGGTGCGGGTGGAGGCGAACGTGATTCGGGTAGAAGCGGACTCGCGCACCGGCATGGCTGGCAGCGTACAGCCGTCTGTCCCACCGCCCAATTACGACACAGAGTAGGACCAGCCCGCGACCCGGTCGGGCGCACGGTTTACGATCCATGAAGCGCTAAGCCCGCCGTCGTTCGTGCGCCTGCCGAACCGGACGCCGGAAGCCCCGCGTACGAACGACCAGAAGGCCTGATCAGGAGGATTTGTGACTGCCGTAGAGCCACAGCCAGTCCGTCAAGTGGAGGCGGCTCGGCCTTACCCACAGCGCGTGGGTCCCAAGGGTTCGTTTATCTACAAGATGGTCACGACGACGGACCCGAAGGTTCTCGGCGTCATGTACCTGGTGACGGCCATGTCCTTCTTCATGGTCGGCGGCCTGATGGCCCTGCTCATGCGTGCCGAGCTGGCGCGCCCGGGCATGCAGTTCCTGTCGCCCGAACAGTTCAACCAGCTGTTCACCATGCACGGCACGATCATGCTGCTCTTCTACGCGACGGCCATCGTGTTCGGCTTCGCGAATATCATTCTGCCGCTGCAGATCGGCGCGCCCGACGTAGCGTTCCCGCGTCTGAACGCGTTCAGCTACTGGCTGTACCTGTTCGGCGGCACCATGGCGACCGCGGGCTTCATCACCCCCGGCGGCGCGGCCGACTTCGGCTGGACCGCCTACACCCCGCTGTCCGACATCGTGCACTCGCCGGGCGTCGGCGCGGACCTGTGGATCCTGGGCCTCGCGGTTTCGGGTCTGGGCACCATCCTCGGTGGCGTCAACATGATCACCACCGTGGTCTGCCTGCGCTGCCCGGGTATGACGCTGTTCCGCATGCCGATCTTCACCTGGAACATCCTGGTGACGAGCGTGCTTGTGCTGCTTGCCTTCCCGCTGCTCACCGCCGCGTTGATGGCTCTCGCGTACGACCGGCATCTCGGTGGTCACATCTATGACCCGGCATCCGGTGGTGTGATGCTCTACCAGCATTTGTTCTGGTTCTTCGGGCATCCCGAGGTGTACATCATCGCGCTGCCGTTCTTCGGCATCGTCTCCGAGATCTACCCGGTGTTCTCGCGCAAGCCGATCTTCGGCTACACCACCCTGGTCTACGCGACGCTCGGTATCGCGGCCCTCTCGATCGCCGTGTGGGCGCACCACATGTACGCGACCGGC
>NZ_JAERRJ010000011.1 GCF_016741815.1 Nocardia acididurans | reverse complement strand
CGACATACTCACCCTCGATGTCGACCTCGGCACCGTATTCCGAACTCCCACAATTGCGCAGCTGGCAGAAGTTGTCACCGCAAGAACAGGAAGCATCAGGCGTAGACGACCGGAGCTCAAGAGATACTCACGGTAGTATGTGCTGTTCTGTACCCCGGATGGGAGTATCACGATAACGGTGGCTCTTGTCTTGGTCCAATTAGTCGAACCTGCTGGCTCGTCAGGAAGACCGATGACTGAGACATCGGCCGAACAGCTGTTTGCTCAAGTCAAGCAGCTGTTCGGCCCGGCGGGCTGCGCGATGAGCCGCAGTGATTGGCGCGAGCGGGTTGTCGATTTCACCGACTCGTCGACCGCATATCACCTTCGAATTGACGCCCACTCGTGTGTCATCGTCGGCTGTATCACAGCCACCACGGAGCCGGTGCGCCGCAAGGTCATTCAGGGCCAATTTGTTCGATCGGAGATGTCGCAGATAAGGCCACAGTCGAATCAATGCGAACGCGCACCTGCTCGATTGCGATGGCGGGTGCAAGTCCGTACTCTCTGTCCAGGAAGGCGTTCTCGACCGCAGCGCTCAGGCCACAACCTGAACTGTCGCGGCGCAGAACATCTCTCACTACGGGGAGCTGCACCATCGATTCTGATGAATGGCGGGGAGCTCATGCATGAAGGGTGATCGGTGGACGAGCGACTAGACGTAATCACAAGCGGCGCAGCAGCATTGAGCGGTAGCGGATCGCTACTGCGATTCGAATCACTGGCGACGGGTGTCGGTAATACGCCCGTGGTCGAGCTGGAGACCGCCGATCGGCTCGGCGCCCGCCTCTTCGTGAAACTCGAGGGCAATAATCCGACCGGCAGCGTCAAAGACCGTGCATGTGTAGCGATGTTGCGAAAAATGGTGGACGATCCAAGCTGGTGCGAGTCGAAGGTAATCTTGGATGCCTCCAGTGGAAGTATGGGATGCAGCATAGCTTATTTCGGTCGCACGCTGGGCTCGCAGGTGCGTATTGTCAGCTCCAGCAAACTGACTCCAGAGAAGCGGTTCTTTATCGAGTACTTCGGCGCGGAGCTAGACACCATCGGCACGTTTACGATCGAGGGAAACAATTTCTGCCGCGCTGAAGCTCAGGCAAATCCGGAAAAATATTACTTCCTAGATCAGTTGCATAATTCGGTGAATCCTCAGATACACCACGATACGACCGGTCCAGAGATTCTCGCGCAAGTTCCTAATGTATCCGCAGTTATCGGTTCTATCGGATCTGGAGGCACTCTGCTCGGCGTGGGACGGTACATCAAGGGAATTCGAGAAGATGTTGCAGTTATCGCAGTAGAGGCCGAAAGCGGCACTCGGATCCCCGGGACTGCGGCCCTGATCGACGGCGACTACCGAACTCCATTCATTGCAGAGGGTTATGAGCACAAGATCTTTGATACAACAATACGAGTCGCCGAGCGTGACGCGGTTGCTATCGCACAAGCACTGCCAGCGGCGGGCCTTTTTGTTGGCTTGCAAACCAGCGCTGTAGTTTCGGCTGCTTATCGTGCGATCGAGCAGTTCAGTTTGAAAGGCGACGTGGTCTTGCTATCCGGTGACAATGGGTGGAAGAACATCGCAGCCTTGGCGAGCAAAGTCCGCCATGAGGTCATCTGAGCGACCGCAGTGCGATCAGGCTGTAACTTTGACTCGCAGTATCGACGAATGCGCGCCTAACAGTGAGTCCGAAAATCGAATCGGCTGTGGATACGCTCCGGGGCACCACGGGGAGCTGCTACAAGGCATTTTCTATGACAAAACCGGTCGGCGACGCCGTGCCCTTGTGACCGTTTTGTTGCCCGATAGAGGGAGCCATGCGACCTTCCATCCAGACCACAGCAGCAGTGACGTGATCACCGAACCTGAATTGGTCAAGGTTCGGGCTGCCGCGAAGCTGGCCGTGCAGGCCTTCGGTGGCCATTCTGGTGCAGTGGTGGGGGGCCGGATTGAGCTCAGGAGTGATCTGCCGAAAGGCATCGGGATGGGCTCGTCCACCAGCGACGTCACTGCGACTATTAGAGCAGTAGCAGACTATTACGGGATCCGCCCGTCGCCGACCGTGCTGGGCAGGCTTGCCGTGGAGGCTGAACTTGCTTCCGACTCAACCATGATTGAGGATCGGGTCGTGCTGTTCGCCCACCGCGAGGGCATCACCCTGGAGACGTTTGGCCGACGGTTGCCGAAGATGATCATCGTCGGGTGTTTAGCTGATCCAGACCGAGACTCGGTGAATACCAACCGACTTCGTCCCGCCGAGTACACAGAGAGCGAGGTGCGGATCTTCGAGGTACTGCGTGCTGCTCTCCGCCGGGCGGTGACAACGGGCAACGTCCGACTGCTTGGTCAGGTAGCTACCACGAGCGCCCTGATCAACCAGCGGTATCTACCCAAGCCAACACTTCGACTGTTGCTGCAGTTGTGCGCTTCATACGAAGGGTGCGGGGTACAAGTCGCGCACAGCGGCACGGTGGCTGGCCTGATCTTCGACCCGGCTCGTCCTGGAGGTTTGGAGAATGCGCAGCGCTGCGAGTCGCGTATTCGTGAGCTGGGGCTCGAAGTCACCACCTGGACCGAGACCCAATAGGGTCTAGTACTCCAGCATCACTTCGTGATGTTTAGTTTCGTCGATCCTGCTGAGGCTGGTCGGGTCAGCAGTACTGTGCGAGGCTTGTGCCGATCGATGAGAACGGCGTGGGTAGCCGGATTGGATGAGCTGTTTGGTCAGGTGGCGGCCGGTTCTGTCGTACGGAGCCGCGCCGTCAGGCGCGGGTGTATGTAGGGAGGCTGTTGACGCCGTTGGCGGGCATGAACGGCTGGACTCTGGTCGAAGCTGTCGGCGAGGCCACCTCGAAAGGAATTCAGCGGCTACTCAACGCCGCGGCCTGGGATGTCGATGGCGTGGGCGACGATATTCCGCGCCGTGAAGTATCTGGGCGACCGGACAGCGTGCTGGTCGTGGACGAACAGGTTCCTAAAAAAGTACGAAATCCGCCGGGATACAACGACAAATCCGGCACGTCTGGGCGGATCGAGGACTGCCGGCTGACAATGTCCTGCGCCTACACCAAAGGACACGACTAGGACTCCAAGTTCCGGTCCTGACCCAAGGACGGGACTGCCGCATCGGATACGTGGCTGGAGGGCACCACCGCCAGTGGCCTCGCTGCCAACCTGCCTCGACACCACCGCCGCGGGCGCGGACCGTTGGCTAGTAACGTGGCGCGCCTAGCACCGAACCCCAAGGGCGAGTTGGAGATCGCCCACTACCCATACTGCGCGCCCACCCACACCATCGACGACGAATTGATCCGCGTGGCGGATCGCGCTGGGCTGTGGTGGACTGTTTTCAGACCGCCAAGACCGAAAGGATCTGGCAGCGGACGGTCTGGTGACACCGCCGACAATACTGAGCGCGAAAGCCCACTACCAGCGCCGACAGCAATTCGCATCACGAAGCAATGCTGGAGTACCAGACCCGACCACCTGGCGGACATGATCACTGGGCGATCAACCAGCCAGTCCGTCCAACGGCATGACCGTTGCCTAGATAGAACTGCGCCCGATCGTCGGAACAGTGGACATCGTCAATTTCGTCACCACCCAGGGACGTTGGCCTGCCCACGGCCATGCTGTTAGAGAAACTGGCGGCTAACCGCGTGCCCGGCGTTTCGGCCGCGCAAGCCGAAACGGCAAGCACCGGCCGGATGAGGTGCCGTAGCAAAGCGGTAAGGTAACCGTTGACCTTTCGCTCGCGGTTGTGACCGCCAACCATTCCGGGGGGACCGAAAACACATGGCAGACCCCGAAACTCACGTTGTTGCCGCACCTAAGATGAATGATTTGATGGCCCCATCACCCCGGAGTGCGGCGGACCGCAACTCTGCCCCCGTTGTTGCCCGTGCGCCCCGTTCCAGATTCCGCGACTGGATCCGCACCTCCGCCGACTTCGCCCGTAGCCCCGAGGGCCACCAGGCATTATCGGGTTTCCTCGGCGCGATCATGATTACATTCGGCGGCTTCGGTGCAGGTGCCACCCGCGTGCACGACCCGCTGATGGAGGCCCTGCATCTGTCCTGGATGCGATTTGGCCACGGCTACGCGCTATCCACGATCGTCATCTGGATCGGCATGTTGCTGATGATCGTCTCGTGGGTTCGTCTGGGCCGCGCCACGATCGGGACCGCCGACCGGCCTGGTGCCGGGGTGACGTTGAACGAATTGCGCGCCGTTGTCGGTCTTTGGAGCTTCCCGCTGCTTTTCGCGGTGCCAATGTTCAGCCGTGACGTCTACTCCTACCTGGCCCAGGGCGCGCTGCTGCGCGATGGCTTCGATCCGTATGTGGTGGGCCCGGTCGCCAATCCCGGCGTGCTGCTGGACAACGTCAGCCTGGTCTGGACTAACACCACCGCCCCTTACGGTCCGATCTTCCTACTGCTCGGCCGCGCTGTCACCAGCATCACTGGTGACAGCGTCATCGCGGGCACTATCGCGATGCGGCTGGTGATGGTGCCCGGCCTCGCGCTGATGATGTGGGCGGTGCCCTATTTGACGAAGCACCTCGGCGGCAAGCCCACAGTCGCGCTTTGGCTTGCGGTGCTCAACCCTCTGGTGCTGATCCACCTTTTCGGTGGTGTGCACAATGAGATGCTGATGGTCGGCCTGATGTGTGCGGCCGTCGCGCTGGTGTTGGAGCGCCATCACGTGGCGGGCGTCGTGGTGCTCTCGATCGGTGTCGCCATCAAGGCGACCGCGGGTGTCGCGCTGCCGTTCCTGGTGTGGATCTGGATGCTGCACGAGCGGGAGAAGCGAGCTGCGAAGCGGGCCGGGAGCGATCCGGAGAACCTGCCGCAGAACGAACGGCCACATGATGCCGCAGAACGAACCGAAGACATGCCGCATCCCGCGATGATGTTCGCCAAGATCGGCGGGCTGGGCCTGGGCGTATTCGCAGCGGTCTTCGCGACCGCGTCGGTGATTGCCGGTGTTGGCATTGGCTGGCTGACCGCATTGTCGGGGTCGAAGAAGATCATCCAATGGCTCTCGTTGCCGACGCTCGTCCGGGATGTCATCGCCTGGGTGACGCCTCTGAATCCCGACAAGCTGCTCGACCCGATCAGAGCACTGTGCATGCTGGTGCTGGCCGCTGTGCTGGTCTGGACCTGGTGGCGGTTCCGGCACAGCGAACGTGAGGCGGTACTGGGTATTGTGATCGCCTTCGTTGGCATCGTCATCCTTTCCCCGGCCGCGCTGCCCTGGTACTACTCGTGGCCGCTAGCGCTGGCCGCCGGCTTCGCGCTTTCCACCACCACCCTGATGGTGCTGGTGGGGTTGTGTACCTGGTTGATGCTCATCTTCAACCCGGACGGGAACCACGGCCTGTACAACGTCTGGCACGTGGCCGTCGCCACCTTTGTGGCATTGGTCGCGGCGCTCTCGCTGCGTACCGTCGACCCGCTGCACCTGCGCTCAACTCCAGCAGCTGCCATCGATCCAACGACAACCACGACCCCGGAAATGGCGATCTCCACATCCGCTACCGTGCTGGGAGTGGAAGATTCAGCTCCCGTTGCCCACAATCCCTATGCCGATCCTCTGGCCTAGAACGGCGTGCTCAGATCCCGATCCGTCTCATTCTCCTGAGGATTCTGGGAGTTCTGGATAAACGCGGGTCGCTGGTCCGCGTCACATCAGTACTACACCGCGCGCCAACTACGTTTGATTGAGGTTTCGTGCGCCGTGACCGGGCACGGTTAGCCGAATACGAACCAGCGAGATCGTATGCGCTTGACCGGCCTGGCATCCGAGGGCTAACGTCTAGCGCATGAACCCCTACAGCCAGTCTGTAGGCGGACAAAGTGTGACAAAGTCCCTGATGGCGCACAACAATGTGGCCCTTGACCAGACTTCCTGGTCAAGGGCCACATTCGTTCTACCGGTCCAGGTTCCCGCGCCGTCGAGTATCGGGGATGCCATTCGCGCAGCACGCCGCCGTCATCGGCTGACACAGGAGCAGTGGGCGGAATTGGCGGACACCTCCACTCGCACCGTACGCGAGACCGAGTACGGCAGCGGCTCGACCAGAATCGCCACCGTCGCCGACGTAGCCGACGTGCTCGGACTCACCCTGGTGCGCGCGGTGGACGACAGCTATGCCGGCGGCTACGGCAACAGCAAGTGGGCCGGCGAGGTACTGCTCCGTGAAGCACACGACCGCCACGGCCTGCCCGTCACCGTCTTCCGGTCGGATTTCATTCTGGCGCACCGGGAATACGCCGGGCGCCTCAATGTCTCCGACATGTTCACCCGCTTGATGCTGAGCCTGGTCCTCACCGGCATCGCGCCGCATTCCTTCTACCGCACAGATGACCAGAATCGAAGGCAGCGAGCACATTACGACGGTCTTCCGGTCGATTTCGTGGCTACCGCGATCACCGAGATCGGCCTCGAATCCAGCTCCGGCTTCCGGACCTTCAACGCGGTCAACCCGCACGATGACGACATCTCGCTCGACACCTTCGTCGACTGGCTCATCGAGTCCGGTCACCACATCCAGCGGATCGACTACGACGAATGGTTCGCCCGCGTGGGGTACCGCGCTGCGTGCGCTAGCCGAGCCGCACCGACGGAACTCGCTACTGCCCCTGCTGCACGGTTTCCGACACCCCGGTGAGGCCCGCCGGGGATCGACGGTGCCCGCGGACGAATTCCGTGCGGCTGTCCGCGCGGCCGCTGTCGGCTCCGATCACGACATCCCCCGCCTTTCGGCAGCCCTGATTCGCCGGTATACCGACGACCTGGCAGCGATCGGCCTGCTGGATGTGATCGGCACCAAGTAGCCGGAGTTCGGGGGACCAGCTGCACTTTGACAGGAACTCTCGATCAGCAGGCTCGGGGTTCGAGTCCCTTCTGACGTTCGTTTCGGCCAGTACTACCAGGAGATCCTCGCTCTGCCGTCGTCGGCCGCGTCAGCGGAAGGTCAGGACGGTCACGAGGAGGACCAGACCGAAATAGGTTGGCCAGTACAGGATTTTGGGGAGGAGGTTGCCGCCCCAGATCAGCCAGCGGTGGCGGGTGCGGCCGGTGAGCAGCATGGCGTTCACGCCGACGAGAGCGATCATGGCGTAGAGGGCGTAGGAGAAGTATTCGAGGTAGACCACGCCGCGCGCGCCTACCGATTCCCGGATGGCGACCTGGTCGAAGATGATCACCAGCAGGATGCCGACGCCGAAGCCGACCAGTTCGAAGGTGGTGAATCCCACCAGGGCCCGGCGTTCGGTGTCGACGGTGATCAGGAACAGTGCCGCGAAGACGATGACCGCGATGAACATCCACCGGATGAGCTGGCCGAAGAACGGGGCCTGCGGATCTCGCTTCAGACCGGCGCTGAAATAGAGCTCGGGTTTGGCCGCGGAGTCGGCGACGCCATCGCGCTGATAGCCGAAAGTGGCCGAGTACGTGTTGGTCTGGTAGCTGAAGGCGGTGAAGTCCGGATTCCAGTCGTCGTAGACCATGCCGGGATCTACGCCGGTCATATCGTGCAGCCGCCAGGTGGGATAGCCGTCGAAGTCGGGGACGAGGATGGCGGGTGCGTCGAAATCGGCGGCCCACATGCGCAGCCATACCGCCTGCTTGTCCAAGGGATAGCTGCTGTAGTCGAACAACTGCCGGAAGATGGAACTGAAGTACCACCCGTAGAGGGTGTGGCCGGGGGTCTGTTCGGTGTAGGCCGGCGCGGCGGAATCGGCTGCGGTGTAGGCGTCCTCGGCTTCGGGGAACAGCACGCCGGGCCGGATCGGCGCACCGTGCGGGATCTTCTGCCAGACGAATCCGGAGATCCGCACATTGCTGGAGTCGTCGCCGAAATCGATGGACTGGATGGACATTCCGGTGGGCACGCGAATGGTGCCGACCCCGTCGGCGAGATGGCCCGACAGGTACGCGTCCGCCTCGGGCACGCTGTTGACGATGGTGCCCGGTATCTCGCCCATGGAGGAGGTCCGGTACACCGTGGTCCACACGGCGCTCAGGCCGAGCAGGCAGATCAGCGTCACGATGGCGCTGAGTGCGGCGCACCGCTGCCGAATACGCCGCGCCACAGGTCTTTTCAGCGGGCCGAGCAGTTCGGTGGCGAGCAGGATGCCGAGGACCACCGCGTACAGGACCCAGGCGACGAAGCCCGAGGGATGCTCCGGGTCCGGTCCCGCGCCACCTCGCCGGCGGTCGATGAGAAGGGCGCACACGAACCCGAAGACGCCCAGCCCGAGCAGGATTCGGTTGACGGTGGTGAAGCGGCGGGCGAAACGGCGGGTGGTCTCCACGCTGAGCGGGTCGTCGTCCCAGCGGCCGGTGTCGTTGTCGTGCCGCGTGTAGTCGCGGTCGGTGCGGGTTCGGCTGTCCTGAACCATGTCTCACCTGCCGTTCGCGGTCACGTTCGCCTCCCACAACGCCGATGAAGAGAACCGGAGGTTAACTGAGAATTCGCCAGGACTGTACTCGCCCCCACTCGAAAGGCGGGCGTTCCCTGTCGTCGCGGCGCGTTCGCGCGGCGGTGGATCCGGGTACAGCCACCGCACCGCCCGGACCGTTTTCGCGATCCGCCCCCTCGGCTGCTAGAGTTTGCTCCGCACTACGCGCCATTAGCTCAATTGGCAGAGCAGCTGACTCTTAATCAGCGGGTTCGGGGTTCGAGTCCCTGATGGCGCACAGGAAAACAGCCCTTGACCTGGCAATACAGGTCAAGGACTGTGATCGTTTCACCGGGCAAATCGGACCGTTCCCAAAAATATCCCAAAAATTCGCGCGCACAGCTGTGTTCGTCAGCTGGCCCGCCGAAACCCAACTCCAGCACTGTGGACGAGTCCGCCGCCTGCTCAAGTGACGCGACGTGGTGCCCACTCGGTGATCCCTTCACAGGAGTGCCCCAACTGCTTGGTGCCGTCTCCGAATCCGACGCCTCGGCGATCCAGCGTCGCGACCGCCTTGCGGAACCTGTACTGTGTCACATCCTTGTCCAGGGTGCCCGCGCATCCCGCCACGTCCGGTTGAAGTTGTGCGGATCACGAAGCACCCGGCCACGGCCCGGAAACACAAGCGGCACCCTATCTTCCACCTCCACCACGCTGCCGCCCTCCTCCCGCAGCGCCTTCATCTCACATATGTCCCTGTGCCTGCTCCCATCCGATCTCACTCTGCCCCTCGGCGGATGCGTCACTGCCACCGTCCTCGCCGTCACTGAAGGTCGCCGCACACCAGCGGTGCGTTCGAAACGGCAACCTGTCGGCGAGCGATGCTGTACTGAGGTAGGAAGCTGCTCAGGGCTAGGGGGTTTGGAGTGGCCGAATTGACTGCGGAACAGCTCTTCCACGAATTCCGCAACAGTGCGACAGCGGATGTCTCGCTGTCGTTGTTGCGGTCCCGGGGCGCGCTGTTCGACCTGGCACTGATGGCCGCGCACCTGGGAGACGGGCAGATCGTCGACGGACAGACGCTGACCGCGGCGATGGACGCCGATCTGCCGGCACTTCTACGCGGGAGTCCCGCAGAGGAGCGCGGCACCGAACAGGAATCCGGGGGTGCCGACGCGGTGCTGACTCGATGGCGAAAAAGGAACTGGGTTCACCGCAGTGCCGACCCGCGTGATCCGCGGGTGGAGAGATATCAGTTGACCTCGGGGGCGCATGCGGCGGTGCGGCAGATGCGTAATCTGCGGCGGCGTACTTCCATTGCGACCGGGTCGGGTCTGGGCATCGTGATGTCGGAGCTCCACCTGATCGCCACCGAGGCGAACCCTGATCGAGCGGCGCGTCGGCGCGCGATCGACGAAAGGATCGCGGCGCTGGTCGCGCAGCGCGATGCGCTCGACAGCGGCGCGGAGCTCGCAGTGGATCACGCGGAATTGGTGGACAAGATCGCCACGCTGGCCGAGCTCGTCGACCGGATTCCCTCCGACGTCGCCAGCTACGGCGAGCGAATGCACGCCAATACCGCCGCGCTGCTGCGTCAGAGCCTCTCCGATGATGCGATGGAGTTCGCCGAGTCTCTCCAACGCATGTTCGACGGCCACGACGTGATCGCCGAATCGCCTGAAGGGCAGGCATTCCGGGTGTTCGCCACGCTCATCGCGACGCCGTCGCAGCGCTCCCAGCTCGAACGCGATATCGCCGAGATCATCGATCGGGTCGAAGATCTGCCCGCGCATCTGGAGCGGTCGCTGAACGGATTCATCGGTGCCATGTGGCAGCGGGTGCGCGAAGTCGAGGACATTCGCCGCATCGCC
Organism: Nocardia acididurans; assembly: GCF_016741815.1. Lineage (GTDB taxonomy): Bacteria > Actinomycetota > Actinomycetes > Mycobacteriales > Mycobacteriaceae > Nocardia > Nocardia acididurans. Next base: position 349,434 of record NZ_JAERRJ010000011.1, on the reverse strand, counting down.
TTCCGCCGCATGAGCAACTTCGTGCGTGGCGGAGATCTGACGCACTACCGGAGCATGCGGACACGGATCAGCGAAGCGCAGGCCTCGGCGGCGCTGGCGTTCCAGCACACCCACGGCAGCCGCGACATCGGCTTCGGGGTGCCGATGAGCGGCGTAGACACCCACTCGGTGGGTCGGCTCCGGCTCGATCAGGGCATGACCACCAAGCCTGCGGCGGTACAGGACACGAATGCGGAGTTCGCGATCGATCCAGCGGAAATGGTTGGAAAGGAATCGATCGACTGGAACGCGTTGCGCGAGGCCGTCCACGCCACCATGGAAGCGCATTCGGGCTTCGCGACCTTATCCGAAGTGCTGGAACGACTGCCCGCCGCGCGCACCGGCGACATCATCGGATTATGGTCGCTGGCAACACGTTACGGCGAAGTCGACGACACCGCGACCACCCCGGTTTGGGCGGTGACCGCAGTCGGATACCGGGAAATCTCGCTTCCTTACGCGATATTCGGCGAGCCCATTCCCGCTCCAGCGGCCCCGGTACGCGCACCACGCCGCCTGGAGCGGCAGCTGACCCTGGCCGACGAGCTCGGCGATGAGTGACCCAACCGACCCGTCCTTCGCTGATGTGTTCGGCGACGACCTGTCCGACCAGGGGAGCGCGGCGTCGCTCGCCGATCCGGTGCGACTCGACCCGGACGCCGTGTTCACCGGCGACGACGACAACGTCGGGTCGCGGGTGAACGACGACGCCCCCGCAGAGCGTTTCGACGGCGACACCAGCGAACTACCACCCGAATTATGTTGGACGCTACAAGAGTTGGTGACCGCACCGCACATCACCGAGAAGTCCAGAAGCTGGCCGGTGGTCCTGCAGTACGAACAACCCCTGCGGTCGCGATTATCGGAACTCGGTCTGATTCTCGAGATCAACCGCGAGTTCCGATACGCGTTCACCCGACAAGCCGAGGACCCCAGCCCGCGTAGCCGTACCTTACTGCGCGCCAAAACGCTCAGTCTGGCGGCCAGTGCGCTGGCACTATATCTATACCGGCTGTATGTGGTTTCGCCGGATGATCCGATAGTCGACCGCGCCGATATGATCGAGCACCTGCTGGCCTACCGGCCGAGCGACGATACCGACGAGGTCCGATTCCGCGACAAGATCAATCCGGCGATCCGGGCGCTCGACGAGGCCGCGATCATCAAACCCATCAGGGGAAACAACGATCGATTCACCATCTACGGGGTGATCACGGCGATCCTGACCGCCGATCAGGTGGCCGCACTCGAAGCTCGATACCGGGCGATCGCCAAGGGGGAGTCGGCGGATGGCGTCGGCGGGCAGGAAGAGGGATCCGAATGACCGAGCCCACATCATCGCGCACCGCGCATCTGGGCCAGTTCCGCCTGACCCGGCTACAGGTGGTGAACTGGGGAACCTTCTGCGGTTACAAGGATTTCCGCATCGACGATCGCGGGGTGCTGCTCACCGGCCCGTCAGGATCCGGCAAATCCTCGCTCATGGACGCGCATTCACTGGTGCTGTTGCCGACCCACGATCAACGGTTCAACGCCTCGGCCGATCTCACCGCACGCGGATCGAAACGCAATACCCGCACCGTCGCCGATTATGTACGCGGCGCATGGTCGGAAACCAACGATGAGAACGAACATTCACAGGTCCGCTACCTGCGCGGCGGCGTGCCCACCTGGTCAGCGGTCGCGGCCACCTACGATGATGGCCAGGGAGCCGTCACCACGGCAGTTGTCGTGAAGTGGTTCACCGGTGTCGAAAACGACGGTGCGGCCATGAGCACCCTGCATCAACTCAACGACGGCGACTTCGATCTGCATGCGCTCAACGGCTGGGCCGACCGAACATTTGATACCCGATGGTGGAAGGGCCTCAATCCCGCGGCGCAATTCCCGCCGACTCAAGACAAGTACATGACCGAATTGGCCAAACGCATCGGCCTGAGCAAGTCTCGCACCGCGCTGGCGCTGCTCGGCAAAGCGAAAGCGATGAAGAACGTCGGCGATCTCAACCTCTTCATTCGCGACAATATGCTCGACCGCCCCGACACCTTCGAAGACGCACAGCAGATGCTGTCGGCGTTCACGCCCCTCAACGAAGCCTATGAGACGGCCAAACGGGCCAACGCGCAGGCCCAGGTGCTGCATGATCTTCCCGAAAGCTGGCGGACCTACCGGGAATCCGCGCACACGATCGACCGGGCCACCAACCTGCGGGGAGCCGGCCTCGAACGGTATGTGCGCGGGCTTCTGCTCTCGGCGATCCAGAGTGAACTCGACGAGATCGACGCCGAGGTCCAGAGCCTCGACGCGGTGATCGACGGCCAGCAGGCACGCAGCGAGGCCGCCCGCGACGCGCTGATCGAACTGCAAATGCAGATCAACAAGGAGAACCAGGGCCTGCGCGCCCTCGAAACACGCCACGAAGCGCTGCTGGACCAAACACGTGCGGCCAGGCTGCTATATGGGCAGTACAGCGGGCACGTGACGAAGCTGGGCGAGCCGTGCCCGCAGGATGGCGAGGGCTTCGAGCAGCTGCGAATCCGGCTGCCGGACCTGCGCTCCGTGGCGGCCGCCCGTGCGGAAAACCTCACGCCGACAACCCATGCCGCCATCGCCGCCGAGTACGTGGCTGCCAAGGCGCACCGGGAGGCCGGGGAAGAACTCGCCCGGCTGCGTTCAGCGAAGTCCCTGATGCCCGGCCCTGCCATCGATCGACGGGCACGTATCAGTGCGGAAACCGGCGTGCCGATCACCGACCTGCCCTATGCCGCCGAACTGATCGATATGGCCGAAGGCCATGAACGCTGGCGGGCAGCCGCGGAGAAGGTGCTGCGCAGCTACGGCATGCGCATGCTCGTCCCGCAGCGGCACAAGGAAGCGGTGCGTCGCTTCATAGACCAGCACGATATGCGCGGAGTCATCGAATATAGCGTCGTCACCGCGGTTTCCGCGCACGAGCCACGCCCGCTGCCAACGACCCTGGCGGGAAAACTCACCGTCGATCGAGACCATCCACACGGGCGATGGCTCGCCAATCAGCTGACCCGCCGCTTCAACCACGTCTGCGTCGAATCCGCTCACGAACTCGACGATCATCAAGTAGCCGTCACCGTCAACGGCACTGTGAAACTGCATGGCAACCATTACCGCAAGGATGACCGCCCCGAGCTGACCAGCACATCGAGCTACATTCTCGGAGCAAATACGATCGCCAAACGTCGAGCGCTGGAAGCGGATATCCAGCAGCTCGCCGATCAGAAGAAGATTGCCGGGGACGCCGCCCGGGACCTGCAGGACCAACTCGAAGAAGCCAACCGGCACCGGGACGCCGCCACCCAGCTCACCAGCTTCACCACCTGGACCGAACTGGACCACTGGACCCCCGAACACGATGCGCGCGAGCTCGGTGATCGCATCGACGAGATCCGTTCGGGCAATGTCGATTTGCAGGAACTCGAAGCCAAACGGGACAAAGCCGCCGACGAGGACAAGAGGGCTTACGGCATCTGGCACCGCACCGAGCAACGTATCACCGAAATCACAACGCGCGAAACGACTCTGGTGGACCTGCAGTCCGATGAGGAGCGCCGGCCCCACGCCCTCGACGCGGACGACCAGCAGTATCTCGACGAGCTGTACGCCTCTTCCGGCATCATTGCCACTGTCGACACCATCGACAACGTTCGACGCCTGCTCCTTTCGGCGCTCGACAAGAGTGTCGGTATCGCCAACAGCGAACGGCAGGCCGCCCGCGAGCGAGTCCGGTCGGCGATCACACGATTTCTCGACCAGTGGCGTGACAGCGCACCCGACGACAGCGGAGACGTCGACCGCAGCGGCCAGGACTTTGCCGACCTGCACGCCGAGATCGTGCAGCGCCGGTTCCCGGAAGCGATGCGGCGATTCGAAAAAATGATCAGCGAGGACATGGTTCCCTCGATCGCCATGCTGCAGCGCAGCATCGAGAACGCCGCCACAGAGATCGAGCGCCGAGTCGGGATGGTCAATGCCGGCCTGTGCCGCGTTGAATTCAATACCGGGACACACCTGCAGATCTCGTATACGACCAGCTCCTCCGTCGACGTCAAGGCATTCCGCACCAGCGTCGACACCCTGATGCGCAAGGCCGCCCAGCTCGGCAACGACCCCCAGCGCTACGTCGAACAGTTCAAGCGGGTCAAAGCACTCATGGCCAAATTCACCGCCACCGACACCGCCACCGAACGCTGGCGTCGCAATGTGCTCGATGTCCGCAACGGCTACGTCTTCTACGGGCGGGAGGTCGAGGGTGAGATCACCAAACACACCTACCGCAACACTGCCTCCAACTCCGGTGGGGAACAAGAAAAACTGGTGGCCTTCTGCCTCGCCGCGGCACTGAGTTACAACCTTGCCGACGACGAAACCGATGCGCGCCCACGGTTCGGCACCCTTATGCTCGACGAAGCATTCAGCAAATCCGATGAGAACTTCTCCGCCCAAGCCCTGTCGGCGTTCGACGAGTTCGGTTTTCAATTGATCATCGCGGCACCCATCCGCCTGTCAGGCATCGTTGAGCCCTACATCGGTCAAGCCATCCTGGTCGAAAAACGACTGTTCCCCGACGGCACCCGATCACACGGCCGCTCCGCCACCTTCGGCGAGCTCGCCGCCCAGCGGTTCGCCGAAAGCGACGGAGCCACCCGTGCTACGGCCTGACGAGGTTCTCGATCGACTGCATCGGCGGTTCCTCACCGAATACCCGGCGTGGGCACGCGGCAAAGGCAGCTGGCCACTTCGCATCTCGTTACAACCACCGAGCACCACGCAACGGTCCACCGCGCCGGTCGCGTGTCATGAATGGGCCGCGCACTGGGCAGCCCACCCCGGCCCGGGCACCATCGAATACACCAACCTGCGATTCCCGACCGGCACCCATCGCATGCCGAAAACGCTGATATTCCAACGACCCGGCGACGTCGCCATGGCCCATCCCGACGACCAGCAGACATGGCAGCGGTGCGGGCTACGACTCACCACCTTGCAACGCGAATTTCCCGAGGCACGCTTCACCGGCCTGATCCGCCGCATCACCGAGCTCGGGCAACGCGACTACGACCGCCTGACCCGCACCGTGCGCTGGCTACGCGCGAACCCCACCTCCGGGCTATTGCTACGACAGTTGCCGATCGAAGGCATCGACACGAAATGGATAGGCGCACACGAGAGCCTGGTCCTCGCACTCCTCGGAGACGAACCGAACCCCGACCTCTCCAACGACGAGCCGCCCCAATCCCGCAAGCGCACCCTGCACGCCCGACTGGGCCTGCGGGTCGTCCCCGAACTCGTCCAAGTCACCGTCTGCGATCCAAAGCTGCGCCATCAACTGGCAGGTATGCGCCACCTCGCTGCCCCGGTCGACGATCTCAACCGATGGCCGCATCACCCCACCACCGTGGTAATTCTGGAAAACAAGGAAACCGCCTTCGCCGTGCAAGATGACCACCTCGGCACGGTCATCTTGCACGGCCACGGCTTCTTCGTCGATCAGTACGCCCGAATCACCTGGGTACGCGACGCCGAACGCGTCATCTACTGGGGCGATATCGATATTCCCGGCCTGCAGTTCGTCAGCGACCTACGCGGCCACGATATCCCCGCCATCACCATCCTCACCGATACCACCGTCCTCGACCGCTACCGGCACCTGTCAGTTGAAGGTGCACTGCCGCAACGCAACTCGACACCCCCACATCTGACCGACCACGAACTCCAGCTGTATCGTCACCTCGTCGAGCACGCGACCGAACACGGGACAGGACTGTTACTCGAACAGGAGCGAATCCCCTGGGAGAGCGCCTACCCGCAGCTCGTGAACGCACTCCGGCAGGAGGTTTCTCGCCGCGACCGAAAGCCTTATCCGGCCTGATCGCCGGAGGTTGCGTCCAATCGACTGCAAGGGACCAAACGCATCTGGGCTACAGGGGAATCCGCACGGACCCGGATGATAGCCGTCCGATTCGGTGCCCCGGCCGGGGTTCACTGATCTTGCGAGCTTCGAGGACGTCCACGGTCAACGCGCGCGGCAGCGCGACGGATCGGGGCATTGGCAGGTAGGTCCTAGTGCTCGGCGATATTCTGCCGGTTTCTCCTCCGCAAAGCTGCGGCGTGGGTAAATCTTTCAAAATCGGCAATATTCCGCTGATTTTGGTGTTCATTCGGGTAGTCTGGTTGAATCTGCACGATATCGGCAGAATGTTGCCGATTGATGGAGGTGATGCGATGACCGTGGCATTGAGCATCGGGGATGCCATTCGCGCGGCACGCCGCCGTCACCGACTGACGCAGGAGCAGTTGGCGGAGCTGGCGGGCACCTCCACTCGCACAGTACGCGAGATCGAGCACGGCAGCGGCTCGACCAGTATCGCCACTGTCGCCGCCGTAGCCGACGTGGTCGGACTCACCCTGGGTGTCGTCGGTTGAAGGATCTCGAGGAGCTCCGGCGGGTTGCCCGCGCAGAGGTGTACAAGGCCGGTCGACGCGCCGCTGTCCTGAAGCGGACAGCGGAGGGCGGGACCGAATTCCGCTACGAGAAGGACTATCTCGCCGACGGTACGCCGGTAGCCACGACGCTCCCACTCGGCCCGGACCCGGTGCGCAGCATCGCCGGTGCGGTGCCGCCCTTCTTCGAAGGTCTTCTGCCCGAAGGACATCGGCTCACGGTGTTGCAGCGTGCGGTCAAAACCAGCATCAACGACGAACTGAGCCTGCTGCTGGCGGTGGGGAACGATGTGCCCGGGGACGTGCAGATCATCCCTGCTGATCAGCCACTCACCGACAGTCCGTCACTGGTTGAGGGGGACTCGCCCGCTGAACTCGAGTTCGCGCGATTCGTAGACGAAGTCGATACCCATGCGCTGCCGGGAGTGCAGCGTAAAGCCAGTGCCTCGATGATCAGTGTGCCGTTCTCTGCTCGGTACGGGCGGTTCATTCTCAAGCTCTCGCAACCGGAGTACCCCCATCTGGTGGAAAACGAAGCGGTGCATCTGAAAGCGGCCAGGTTGATGAAAATCCCTGTCGCCGAGGCGAACCTGGTAACCGACCGGATTGGCGACACCGGTTTGCTGGTGCGGCGGTTCGATCGGGTGCACGAGGGTCGGTCGTGGCGACGCTTGGCGTTCGAGGACGCGACACAGGTGCTCGGCCTCCCCCCGGCCTCGAAGTATCAGCCAGATGCGGCCACCGTCGTCAACGCACTCGCGCAGATCACCGAGGCTCCGACAGTGGCCCGCCGCAACCTCTACTTGCAGTTTCTCTTCGCCTGGCTCACCGGAAACGGTGACCTGCACGCAAAGAACGTCGGCGTCGTCGAGGTGCCCGGCGGGAAATGGGGTATCGCACCGATATTCGACATCCCGTGCACTCTGGTCTACGGAGACGACTCGATGGCGCTGCCGATCTCCGGCCGGACCCGGAAGGTACGGTCCCGCGACTGGGCCGCGTTCGCCGCAGAGATCGGACTCACCGAGCGAGCCGCGGATTCGGCGCGCGCCGTCGCACTCCGAGCGGCCACAGCGGTCGACTACGCCGCCCTGCCGTTCTCGGGATCGCCCATGCACAGAGCGGAGCGCGAATTGCGTTGGCGACGTGCCGAACTCGGCCACTGAACGCTGAAGGGAACGGCTTCTGAGTGCCGCCACGTCAAGGCCCCACACTGCCCCTCGCGTCGAAGCTGCGAGCGATGCTGGTAAGCGCCCTTCGGCAACCGTCGGGGACCTGGCCGGAGGCGAGATTTGGCATCAGGAAGTACTGACCGAGGTTGTCGGGTCGCTGGAGACCAGACCAGATTCTCGGCGGCGGTGAGGGTGTTCGGATTCGACCCATCCCAAACCTTCCCCAAAAATTCAAGACCGCTACGCGTAATTCGGATCGCAAACCTGCACGTCGTGCGCCGCCACTGTCAGCATCTACTTGATCCCAGAACCCTGTCTACCATTGGATATCTAGGTACTACCTGCGCGCTGACTGGAACTCTCCAACAGCGGGTTCGGGGTTCGAGTCCCTGATGGCGCACAACAATGAAGCCTCCCAGACGAGCCCTCGTTGCCGCTCAGCAGTGCTTCCGTATCCGATCGGTGCCGCCGCTTCCAGACGAAACCGACATCTGCCCACCGACTCATACCGACCACGGTGTACAAGAATGAAGGGCGAGACCTGGTGGTCTCGCCCTTCTCTGGACGTACCCTTGTTCAGCCCCTGTTCCAGAACTCGGTCAGGACGGCACCGATTCTCGCCAGGGAGGCGTGCTCGGACATCCGCCAGTGGGTGACCGGGACCGGGTGGTCGTGGACTGTGCCGTCGACCGTGTTCGACCAGGTGGTCGCTCCTGTCGTGCCGGGTGGGGTGGTTTCGGTGGCGGTGAAGTAGACGATGTCGCCGTGGAACTTCACGGGGGCCTGGTAGCCGGATGTCAGCGCGGCCATGTCGAGGTTCGACTGGACGAAGCGGGTGATCCGCTCCGCGCCGAGGGAGGCGAACGGCTCGGGCAGGGCGGCCAGTTGGTCGGCGATGGCCGACACGTCGGTGCTCTCGTCGAGCCGCAGTTCGACCGCGCGGTCGCCCAGTAGGCCACCCAGCAGCTCCTGCAGGGGAATCGCGCCCGGGCCGGCGTTGTCGGCGGCCTCCGCGCCCTCCCGGAGGTGGCTGTCCATCATCGCCAGCAGGGCCACCTGCTCGCCCTCGTCCTGCAGTTGCACGGCCATGGCGTGGGCCAGGACGCCGCCCAGGGACCAGCCGAGCAGGTGGTAGGGGCCCGTCGGCTGGACCGAGCGGATCTCCTTGACGTACCGCTGTGCCCACTCCTCGATCGAGTCCGGCAGGGCCGACTCGTCGGCGGACAGACCCGGGGACTGCAGACCGTAGATGGGGCGGTCGGGATCCAGGTGCGCGGCCAGACCCGCGAACGACCACGCGATGCCGCCGAAGGGATGCACGCAGAACAGCGGCTCGGCGGTACCCGACGCACGCAGTGGCAGGAGCACGTCGAAGGCGGCCTCGACGTCCACACCGCCGGCGCGGTGGTTCTCCAGTTCGACCGCCAGCGCGCCCGGTGTCGGTGCGGTGAACAACCACACCATGGGAACCTTCCAGCCGAGTTCGGTGCTCAGCCGGGCGGCGGCGCGGGCGGCCAGCAGCGAATTGCCGCCGAGCCCGAAGATCGAATCGTCCAGGCCCATGCGGTCGACGCCGAGCAGATCCGCGAAGACCTCCGCGACGAGCTGCTGCATGGGTGTCTCCGGGGCACGGAACTCCCGCGCCTCGAACACCGGCTCCGGCAACGCCTTCCGGTCCACCTTGCCCGAACTGCTGAGCGGCAGCGCATCCAGCACGACCACCGCGGACGGCACCATGTAGGACGGCAGGCGCGCGGCGGCGAACCGGATCAGCTCGGCCGAATCCACCGGAACGCCCTGCGCGGCAACCACATACGCCACCAGCTGCTGGCCGGTCACCGCATCGACCACCAGCACCGCCACCTGCGACACCGACGCGTGCGCCAGCAGCGCGGCTTCGATCTCACCCAGCTCGACACGCTGACCGCGCAGCTTAACCTGGAAATCGGTGCGGCCGATGTACTCCAGTTCGCCGGAAGCGTTCCAGCGCACCAGATCCCCGGTCCGATACATCCGCTCACCAGCCGCACCGAACGGGTCGGCCACGAACCGATCCGCCGTCAGATCCGGGCGGCCCTGATAGCCGCGCGCCAACTGGGAACCCGCCAGATACAACTCGCCACGCACACCCACCGGCACCGGCCGCAGCCGCGAATCCAGCACGTACGCACGGGAGTTCCACACCGGGCCACCGATCGGCACCACCGCACCCGGCACCGCCTCGTGCACGCGCCGGCCGGTCGCGGTGATCGTGACCTCGGTCGGGCCGTAGGTGTTGTACACCGCCGCGTCCGACACCGCGCGGAACTCGGTCACCGTGGCGGGTGAGAGCACTTCGCCGCCCGCGAGAACCGTTCGCAGCGAACGGATTTCGCCGGGCGTGGCGGCCGTGGCGAGCACCGACAGCAGCGACGGCACGATTTCCATCATGGTGACCCCGTGCCGCGCGATCAGCTCGATCTGCTGGTTCGGATCGCGATGGCTGTCGGGTCCACCGACGACCAGGCGCGCGCCGATCAGCAAGGGGGTGAACAACTCCCACACCGACGGATCGAAGGTGAAGGGCGTCCGCTGCAGGATCACGTCCGTGTCGTCGATCCGGTAGTCGCCGATCATGCAGCTCAGCTGATTCAGCAGCGCCGCATGGCCGACGGCCACGCCCTTCGGGCGACCGGTGGAACCCGAGGTGTAGATGACGTAGGCCGTATTCTCCGGCCGCAGCGGCGCGGACCGCTCCGCGTCGGTGACCGGCGCATCCGAGAAGCCCGACACATCCAGGGTGTCGATCTCCACCCGGCGCACCGTCTCCGGCAGCTCCAGCGTGTTCCCGGATGTCGTCAGCACACACGCCGGGAGCGCGGTATCGAGAATGTGGGCGATGCGCTCGGCCGGATGATCCGGATCGACCGGCACGTACGCGCCACCGGCGGCCAGCACCGCGTAGGCGGCCACCAGCGTATCGACCGAGCGGCGGATCGCGATCGCCACCAGGGTCTCGGGACCGACGCCGGCGCCGATGAGCGCACGCGCCAGGCGATTGACCCGGCCGGAGAATTCGCCGTAGGACAGCTGCCGCACCACCGCGCCGGCGCCCGGATCGGAGATCAGCGCGATGGCGTCGGGCCGAGAGCGGACCTGCTCCTCGAACAGATCCAGCACACCGACGACGGCGGGCACCGGCGCAGCGGTGTCGTTCCACTGCCGCAGCACCACGGCCCGCTCGGTCTCACCGAGCAGATCGATATCGCGTACCAGCCGTCGCGGGTCCGCCGCGATCGCCCGCAGCACCCGCAGATAGCGATCGGCGAGCGCCTCGATCGCCGCCGCGTCGAAGATGTCGGTGGCGTAGTTGAAGCCGATGACCAGCTCGCCGAGGGTCCGGTCCGCGTGCACGACGGGATCCATGCCGATGGTCAGGTCGACCTTCGCCACCGCCTCACCGTGGTGCACGCCCGCGATGGTCAGTCCGGGCAGCTCGAGCTTCGGGGCCTCCATGTTCTGGAATGCCAGCAGCACCTGGAACAACGGATTCTGACCACGCGCCCGGTCGGGCACGATCTCGTCGATGACATGGTCGAAGGGCACATCGGCGTTGTCGAATGCGGCCAGATCGGTGTCCCGGACCCGATCGACGAAGGCGTCGAACCCGAGCGTGTCGTCCACCTCGGTGCGCAATGCCAGGGTGTTGACGAACATGCCCACCAGGTCGTCCAGCACGCGCGCGCCCCGGCCGGCGATCGGGGTGCCGATCGCGATGTCGGACCGGCCGCACTCCCGGGCCAGCAGTACCGCGAGCGCCGCGTGCACCACCATGAAGAGCGTCGCATTCCGTTCGCGCGCAATACGATCCAGTTCCCGGTGCAGCTCCGCCGGTATCGTGAGCGTGGTCACCGCGCCCTGCAGGGACCGGGCCGGCGGGGTGGGGCGGTCCTGCGGCAGACCCGGGTGGGCGGACAGCCCGGCCAGATGATCACGCCAGTACGCCAACTGGCGTGCGGCGAAGGAATTCTCGTCTTCCTCGTCGCCGATCGTCCGGTGCTGCCACAGCGCGAAGTCGGCGTACTGGATCTCGAGCGGGGACCAGGCAGGCGCGTTGCCGGCGCTGCGGGCGAGGTAGGCCGTCATGAGGTCGCGCGCCAGCGGCGCCTCCGAGGAACCGTCGCTGGCGATGTGGTGCACCACCATCGTGAACAGGTACTCCTGCTCACCGTGGGTGAACAGCACCGCCCGCACCGGAACCTGCTGTGTCACATCGAATCCGATGGACATCAGCGCGGTGGCGTCGGCCAGGGGGTCGGTGGTCGTCCGGACCGCGAGGCCGCCCGGCAGCGCCTCGTCCGCGGAGAGAATCTGCTGATAGGGCAGGCCGGTGGCGCCGTCTGCCGGATACCGGGTGCGCAGCGACTCGTGGCGTTCCAGCACGTCGTGAACCGCCGCGCGGAGGGCGTCTACATCCAGGGTGCCGGTGAGCTGCAACGCCATCGGAATGTTGTACGCGGGCGACGCGGGATCGATCTGGTTCAGCGTCCACATCAGCTGCTGGGCCAGCGACAGCGGAATCCGGTCGGGCCGTTCGACCGCGACCAGTTCCGGGCGCGGGGTTGCGAGGGCTCCGGGCACGATGCGTTCGGCCAGTGCGGCGACGGTGGAGGCCTCGAACAGCACCCGGACCGCGACGCTGCTCTCGGTGGCCTCACCGAGTCGCGCGGCGGCGCGGGCGGCCAGCAGCGAGTTGCCGCCGAGCTCGAAGAAGGAATCGTCCAGGCCGACCCGCTCGACGCCGAGCAGATCGGCGAACACGCCCGCCACGATCTCCTGCATCGGGGTCTCCGGGGCGCGGAACTCCCGCGCCTCGAACACCGGCTCCGGCAACGCCTTTCGATCCAGCTTGCCCGAGGTGTTGAGCGGGAACTCGTCGAGCGCCATGAACACCGACGGCACCATGTAGGACGGCAGGCGCTCACCGGCGACACCGGTGAGTTCCAGCGAATCGACCGAGAAACCCTGTGCGGCAACCACGTATGCCACCAGATGCTGGCCGGTGGCGGTATCCACCACCAGCGCGGCCGCCTGCGACACCGACGGATGCTCCAGCAGCACGGCTTCGATCTCGCCCAGTTCGATCCGCTGACCGCGGAACTTCACCTGGAAGTCGGACCGGCCGATGTACTCCAGCAGGCCGGAAGCATTCCAGCGCACCAGGTCTCCGGTGCGGTACATGCGCTCGCCGTCGGCGCCGAACGGATCGGCGACGAAACGCTCGGCGGTCAGGTCGGGGCGGCCGTGGTAGCCGCGCGCCAGCTGCGCACCCGCGAGGTACAGCTCGCCGCGCACACCCACCGGTACCGGCCGCAGGGCCGAATCCAGCACGTACGCCCGCGAATTCCAGCCCGGACCACCGATGGGAACCACACCGGCACCGGCCGCGCCCACGCGTCCCAGGCTCGCGCTGACGGTGAATTCGGTGGGACCGTACGAGTTGACCAGGGCCGCGTCCGACACCTGCCGGAAGGCAGTCACCAGGGCGGGCGGCAGCACCTCGCCGCCGACGAGAACGGTGCGCAGCGAACGGATCTCGTCACGCGCGGCGACCGTGGCGAAGACCGACAGCAGTGACGGCACGAATGCGGTCACGGTGACCCCGTGGCGGGCGACGAGCTCGGCCAGATGCCGCGGATCCCGATGACCGTCGTGCGCCGCGATGATGGTGCGCGCACCGATCATCAAGGGGGCGAACAGTTCTCGCACCGACGGGTCGAAGGTGAACGGCGTCTTGAGCAGCACCACGTCGGAATCGGCGAGACCGATTTCGTCGATCATCCAGCTCAGGTAGTTGACCAGCGCGGCATGGCTGACGGCCACGCCCTTCGGCCGGCCGGTGGAGCCGGAGGTGTAGAGCACGTAGGCGGTGTTGCCCGGACGCAGCGCGCCGCGCCGCTCGTGCGCCGCGATCGGTGCGGCCGAACGCGCCGACAGGTCGAGTTCGTCGAGCCGCAGCACGGGCGCACCGGCGGAGCCGATGGCGTCCCCGTCCGCGCGCGTTGTCAGCACGACCGCCGGACGCGCACTGTCCAGCACGTAGTCGATGCGCTCGGCGGGGTATTCCGGATCCACGGCCACATACCCGCCACCGGCGGTCAGGACCGCGTGGACGGCCACCAGCATGTCGACCGAGCGGCGGATGCCCACCGCCACCAGCACTTCGGGTCCGACGCCGCGGTCGATGAGTTCCCGCGCCAGCCGGTTCACCCGGGCGGCGAACTCCGCGTAGGTCAGCTGTTCGGCTGCCGCGCCGTCGCCCGGATCGGACACCAGCGCAACGGCATCCGGCCGCGCACGCACCTGTTCCTCAACTTGATCGAGCACGCTGACGAGCTCCGGCACCGCGTGCGCCGTGCGATTCCACTGGCGCAGCACCAGTTCCCGCTCGGCGTGCTCGAGCAATTCGATGTCGCGCACCCGCTGCTGCGGATCGCGGGCGATCGACTCCAGCACGCGCAGATAGCGGTCGGTCAGACGCGAGACCGTGGCGGCATCGAAAAGATCCGTGGCGTAGGAGAATTCGGCCACCAGGCCGGGCACGTCGGATTCCTCGGCCACGCCCTCGCGGATGGTCAGCGACAGATCGAACTTCTCGGTGACCTTTTCGAGCTCGACGCCGGACACCGTCATACCGGGCAGTTCGAAGCTACCCTCGGGCAGGTTCTGGAACGACAGCATCACCTGGAACAGCGGGTTGCGGTTCAGGGCGCGATCGGGTGCGAGCAGGTCGACCAGGCGCTCGAACGGGATATCCGCGTGCGCGAACGCCTGGATATCGGATTCCCGTGTGGCGGCGAGCAATTCGGCGATCGTGTGGTCGCCGCGGACCCGGGAGCGCAGCACCAGGGTGTTGACGAACATGCCGACGACGTCGTCCAGTTCGGCTTCACCGCGTCCGGCCACCGGGGTGCCGATCGCGATGTCGTCGGTTCCGGACACACCGGCCAGCAGCAGGGCCAGCGCCGCGTGCAGCACCATGAACAGCGAACCCTGCTGGTCCCGGGCGACCTCCTGCAACCGCCGGTGCAGATCGGCGCCGATCGGGAACATCACATGGTCGCCGGCGAAGGACCGGGTGGCCGCACGCGGCCGGTCGAAGGGCAGTGACAGTTCGTCCGGGATGCCGTCGAGCGTGGTGCGCCAGAACTGCGCCTGGGCCGAGATCAGGCTCTGCGCATCGTCTTCCGAGCCGAGCACGCCGCGCTGCCAGATGCTGAAGTCGGCGTACTGGACCGGCAGCGGCGACCACGCGGGCGCCTGTCCGGCGGCGCGGGCGACGTAGGCGGTCATCAGGTCGGTGGTCAGCGGGCCGAGCGACCAGCCGTCGCCGGAGATGTGGTGCACCACGCAGACCAGGACGTGTTCGGTCGCGCTGATCCGCAGCGCGCGCACCCGCAGGGGCGGCGCGGTGGTGACGTCGAACGCCGTGGCGAAGGTGTCGACGACCAGGTCGCGGATCTGGTCGAGGTCGGCGTCCACCACCGGGAGTTCGGGTACCGCGCGGGGGTCGTCGAGGTCGAGCACCACCTGGTAGCCCTCACCGTCGAGTCCGGGGTAGATGGTGCGCAGCACCTCGTGCCGCTCGACCAGATCGCGCACCGCGATCCGCAGCGCGTCCAGATCCAGGTGGCCGGACAGCCGCACCGCGAGCGGGATGTTGTCCACCACGCTGTCCGGGTCGAACCGGTTCAGGAACCACATGCGCTGCTGCGCGTAGGACAGCGGGATGCGCTCGGGTCGCGGCATCGGCTGCAGCTTCTGGACCTCGGCGCCGGCCGCTGCCCCGGCATGGAGTTCCAGCTGTGCGGCCAGTTCGGACACGGTGCTGGCCTCGAAGACCAGATGCAGCGGGATGCGGGTGCCGAGCGCGGCGCCGAGCCGCGCGGCGACCTGGGTGGCCAGCAGCGAGTTGCCGCCGAGTTCGAAGAAGTCGTCGTCCGCGCCGACGGGCTCGTCCTCGTCGGGGCGCAGTACGCCCGCGAAGACCTCGGCCACGATCTCCTCGGCCCGGGTGGACGGCGCGCGGAATTCCCGTGCGGCGAAGACGGGTTCGGGCAGGCGGGCCCGGTCCAGCTTGCCGACCGGGGTCAGCGGGATCTCGTCGAGCATGGTGATCGATTGCGGAACCATGTAGGCGGGCAACGACTTCGCGACGAAATCCGCCAGATCGGAGGGCTTCAGGACGGCGTCGGGCTGCGCCATCACATAGGAGACCAGCGCGGTGGCTCCGGACGGGAGCTGCTTGCCGATGGTGGCGGCGTAGGCGACGTCCGGGTGCTGCTCCAGCGCGCTGTCGATCTCGCCGAGCTCGATGCGCAGGCCGCGGATCTTCACCTGGAAGTCGGAGCGGCCCAGGTACTCCAGCTCCCCCGCCGGGCCGCGCTTCACCACGTCGCCGGTGCGGTAGATGCGCGAGCCGGACCCGTCGGCGTCGAAGGGGTTGGCCACGAAGCGCTCGGCGGTGAGGCCGGGGCGGAGGTGGTAGCCCTCGACCACGCCGTTGCCCGCGAGGTACAGCTCACCGGCCACACCCGGCAGCACCGGCCGCAGCTGCGAATCCAGCACCAGCACCCGGACACCGGCCAGACCGCTGCCCAGCATGATCGATTCGGAGGTGGTCAGCAGCTGTGAGGTGGCGAAGACGGTGGCCTCGGTGGGGCCGTAGACGTTGAAGACGTCGCGGTGGTCGGCGAGCCACCGGTCGACGAGATCGGTGCCGAGCCGCTCGCCGCCGATCATCGAGACCCGCAGGTCGTTCAGCACGGCGGGGTTCACCGACTCCAGCGCGCCCGGGGTCATCATCAGGTGCGTGACGCGCTCGCGGCTGAGCAGATCGGTGAGTTCGGCGCCGGCGAACACCGAGGGCGGCGAAACCACCAGCGTCGCACCGGCGGTGAACGCGTACAGGGTCTCGGCGATGTGGAAGTCGAAGCTCGGCGAACTCACGTGCAGGATGCGGGCATCCTCGGTGACGTGGTGCAGCAACCGGCTCGAGGCCACGCCCGCCAGCCCGGAGTGCGGAACCGTGACGCCCTTCGGGCGGCCGGTCGAACCCGAGGTGTAGATGAGGTAGGCCGGATGGTGCTCGTACAGCGGCCGCACCCGGTCCATGTAGGAGACGGCGCGCGACGGCAGGGCGGCGACCCGGGCCGCATGCCCCGGATCATCGAGCTCGACCCAGTCCACGGTGGTGCCCAGCGCCGGCCGGTGCACCGAGGTGGTGAGGCCCATCGTGGCCCCGGCATCGGCGAGGATGTACTCGATCCGATCCTGCGGATAGTTGGGATCGATGGGCACGTAGGCCGCGCCGGTCTTGGCGATCGCCCACATGCACAGGATCGATTCGATCGAGCGCGTGATGCCCATGGCGACCTTGTCGCCGGGGCCCGCGCCGCGCGCGATCAGTTCCCGCGCCCACTGCGACGACGCCTCGTCCAGTTCGCGGTAGGTCAGCTGTCGCTGATCGGCGGGATCACCGGTGGGGTTGAAGCGCACCGCCACGTTGTCCGCGGCGGTGTCGACCATCGAGGTGAGCAGCTGCCCGAAGAGCGGATTTCCCGACCGGCGGCGACGACCGGAACGCCCTTCACGACGTGCGTTCACCATTCCCACATCCTCACTCCACGCGGAGATGTCGACAGGTCACTGTCACACCTCCGATTCCAATCAGCTTTCGGCAATACGAAAGACCCTCGGCGTGCTCGTGCTGTCCGAGGGTCGTTCGGTTTCCGCGGCTACGCGACGACGGCGCCATCCGTCGATGCCATCGCATCGCGCAGGCTCTTCGGTCGCATATCGGTCCAGTTGGCTTCGACGTATTCGACGCAGGCCGCACGGGGAGCCTCCCCGAAGACGACCGTCCAGCCGCTGGGCACCTCGGCGAAGGCCGGCCACAGCGAGTGCTGGTCCTCATGGTTGACCAGCACCAGGAATACGCCCTGCTCGTCGTCGAAAGGGTTCGTGCTCACTTACTTCATTCCGATCATCAGGCCGGGATTTCCATTCCGTTGGCCAGAATCGGCCAGGAGTCGCGGAACGTTTCATCCCAGTACTTCCAGCGGTGGGTGCCATACGGGAAGAAGCCGTAGGTGGCGGGGATGTTGATCGAGTCCAGCTTGTTCTTCAGGTTGTGCGTGCAGGTGTTGGTCGCGGCCTCGATGACCATGCCGACGGTGAGGTCCACATTGCCCTGCACACCCGGGTTGACCGTCTGGTAGTAGTCGTAGTCGTCCTTCACCGGGACGCCGGTCGAGCTGGACAGGTAGATCTGGGTGCCGCGCAGCTTCTCGGCATTGATGACCGGATCGTGCTCCGCCCAGGACGGGCTGTCGGCCGGGCCGTACATATTGTCGACATTGCCGCCGCCCCAGACCTCGACGGACAGCTTCAGCGCCAGCCGGCCGAGCGGATCGGCGATCTGGGCGCAGCCGCTGTAGGCCGCGACGGACTTCCACAGGCCGGGCTTGGCCTCGGCCAGCCGCAGCACCGAGGTGCCCGAGGTGGAGACGCCGGACAGCGCGTTGAGGCCGGTCGAGTTCAGCGTCTCGTCCAGCAGCGGCGGGAGCTCCTGGGTGAAGAAGGTCTCCCACTTGGCCACGCCGATCTTGGGATCGGGCTTCTCCCAGTCGGCGTAGTAGGTGGCGCGGCCGCCGATCGGCTGGATCACGTTGACCTGCTTGGCGGCCAGGAAGTCCACCACGCTGGTCTCGGCTTTCCAGTTCGCGGTGCCCAGGCCGGCGTCGAGTCCGCTCAGCAGATAGAGGTTCGGCGCGGGCTTGGACTCGTCGACCGGACGCTGCACGTCGACGGTGATCTCCTTGTCCATCGCGGCCGAGTACACCTTCAGGTGCCAGGTGCGCCCGTCCTTGACGACGGAGGTGACCGACGGCGCCTTGGCGGGATCGGCGGTCGCGGCCCCGCACAGGGCCGTCAAGGAAACCGCGGCGGCCAGGGCCACCGCCAGGCTGCGCGATGCGCGAGCAAGTACGGAACGCTTCATCAGGCTGAGGCTCTCCCACGGCAGAAGGCAGCCGGCTCCCCCGGCCGCGCGGGCCGGGGGAGGGCGTGCTTTTCGATCATTGGATCCAGAGTTTACGAAACCTCGGGGTGATTTCATCACCGCTGAGGGTGACCGGGCTAGTCGGCGACGATCCGGAGCACGGCGTCGTCCACCTCCCCGGCCGCTTCGTCCCGGCCCGCGAACCAGTGCGTGACCTCGCCGTTGTCGCAGTCCTCGGCCGGGTCGCCGGTGGGCAGCACCGACAGCGCACCGGTGGTGCCCGAGGCCAGGAACTCGTCGAGGGCGGCCGGACCCGCGGCGGTGGTCGTGTAGGTCACCGCCTCGTAGTCGATCCCGTGGTCGGCGCACAGGGTGCTCGCCCGCTCCAGGGCCTGCGCCTGGGTCAGGGTCGTCACCGCGTCCGTGCCCACGACCACGAAGGCCGCGTCGTCGGCGCGCACCGGGCGGACCCGGTCGGCATCGGACACCGGATGCGCCGCCGCGGCCGCGAGCTCCGCCCGCACCTGCTCATCGGTGAGCGCCAGCCAACGCAGCGGACCCTCCGCCGGTTCGGTGGTGATACCGAATTCGGCTCCGGCGCCGACGATTTCGTCGACGGACAGACCGTCGGCGAACAGCGCCGCGGCGCCGGTCTTCTGCACCGCCCACAGCGCGACCACCTGATCGACCGTGTGCGGCAGGGCCACCGCGACGGTGTCGCCCGGGCCCACACCGCTGCCGATCAGCACGCGCGCCAACCGCGAGGACCGCGAATCCAGCTGGGAGAACGGGATTTCGGTGTCCCCGTCCAGCAGTGCCAACGCCTGCGGATCCTCTTCGACGACCGCGCCGAGCACCTCGGCGACGCTCCGCTCCACGGCCCGCACCGGCGCGAATTCCGGTGCGGCCGTGCCGGATTCACCGAGCAGCAGGGCGCGCTCCGCGGCATCGAGCACATCGATGTCACCGATGCGGCCCTGCGGGTCGCCGAGCAGACCCTCGAGCGCCCGGACCAAGCGAGCGGCGAGTACCGCCACCTCGTCGGCGGTGAAGTGGTTGTCCTGGTACTTCCAGGTCAGCTCCACCGTCGATTCGGCCGTCACCACCAGCGTCAGCGGGTAGTTGGTCGCGGTGTCGGCCACGTCGACGCCGCTGATGGTGAGACCGTCGATCGCCGTCGCGGCCTCGATGGCCGCCTTGTCGATCGGGTAGGACTCGAACACCAGCAGGGTGTCGAAGTGCGATCCGGCGCCGGCGGCCCGCTGAATGTCGGTCAGGCCGACATAGTGGTGATCCATCAGTTCGGCCTGCTCGCGCTGCAGAGCCTGCAGCTGCTCACCGATCGGCATGCGACCGTCGAGGCGGACGCGGGTCGGCAGCGTGTTGATGAACAGGCCCACCATGGATTCCACGCCGGGCAGTTCGGCCGGGCGGCCGGACACGGTCGCGCCGAACACCACGTCGGAGCGACCGGTGAGACGTCCGAGCACGATGCCCCAGGCCGCCTGGATCAACGTGTTCACCGTGATGCCGAGTTCGGCGGCATGTTTGGTGATCCGGCCGGTGAACTCGACGTCCAGGTCGGTGGTCAGCTGACCGATGACGCCGTGCTCGGCCCGCGCCTGCGGCGCGAGCTGGGTCGGATCCTCGGGGCCGGTCAGCGCCCGCTGCCAGGTGCGCAGCGACTCCTCGCGGTCCCGTTCGGCCAGCCAGGCCAGGAAGTACCGGTACGACGGCACCGCGGGCAGCGCCGCGCTGTCACCGTGCACCGCGTACAGCACCAGCAGGTCCCGCATGAGCAGCGGCTGCGACCAGCCGTCGAGCAGGATGTGGTGAGTGGTGACGGCCAGCTGCCAGCAGCCCGCGCCCGGTTCGGCCGGGGTTCCGTCGGCGTCGATGTCGGTGCGGTACAGGGTGAATCGGACCAGCGGCGCCGAGGTCATGTCGAAGCGGGCGGCCCGCTCGGCGTCGACCAGGCGGCGCAGCTCCGCGTGCCGCTCGGCCTGCGGCAGCGTCGTCAGATCCACTTCCTGCCAGGGCACGTCCACATGCTCCTGGATCACCTGGACCGGCCGGCCCGCGGCGTCCGCGACGAACGCGGCCCGCAGGTTCGGGTAGCGGTCCACGATGCCCTGGGCCGCCGTCCGCAGCCGGGCGGCGTCGAGCACGCCACCGAGTTCGATGACCGACTGCATGGTGTAGACGTCGGTCTCGGACTGGCTCATCTGCGCGTCGAACAGCAGACCGGACTGCAGCGGGGCCAGCGGCCACACCTCGTCCAGGGCCGGGTAGGCCCGCTCCCAGCCGTCGATGTCAGCCTGTCCGACCGAGACCAGCGGCAGGTCCGACGGGGTGCGACCACCCGCGTCGGGCCGCTGCGCGTGCGCGGCCAGCGCGGTCAGCGCCTGCACCCACAGCTCGGCCAGTTCCCGGACCCGGGCCCGGGTCAGCAGACCGGACGGGTAGGAGAACGAGGTGCTCAGCCGGGTGCCGTCGGAGCCCTCGGTGACGGTGGCGCACACATCCAGCGCGACCGTGACCGGGCAGGCCGGATCCCGGTCGATGTGCGGGATGCCCAGTTCGGCGGTCTGCAGCCAGCCCGCCTCGGCGGAGCCGTCGACCTCGGCCGCACGGTCCCGGTACCGGAAGCCGATCTGGCCCGCGGCGCCGAGTTCGGCGGCGGTGTCCTGGTTCAGGTGCCGCAGCAGGCCGTAGCCCAGACCGGAGTCCGGCACCGCGAGCAACTGCTCCTTGACCGACTTCAGGACCCCGCCCAGGGCGGCGCCACCGGTGTACGCCTCGGCCAGGTCGGTCCCGGCCGTATCCACGCGCACCGGGTACTCGTGGGCGAACCAGCCGACGGTGCGGGACAGGTCCACACCGGCGACGGTGTGCGCGCGCCCGTCGGATTCGAGCCGGAGCACGGTCGTACCGCCGGTCGTCTCGCCACGCCAGCGGCCGATGGCCAGCGCCAGCGCCGACACCAGGCCGTCGGTGGCTCCGGCGCGGTACAGGCGTGGGATCGCGGTGAGCACCGCGTCGGTGATTTCGGCGGGCACGGTTACCTCGACCCGCTCGACGGTGGCGGCCGTGTCGATCTCGGGATCGAACGCGCGGTCGCCGAGCAGCGGTTCCGGCGTGGCCCCTGAAACCTTTTGCCAGAACGGCAGTTCCGCGATCCGGTCCGGATCGTGCGCGGCGTCGGCGAGGGCGTGCGCCCAGCGCCGGAACGAGGTTCCGGCGGCGGGGAGCTCGACCGCGCGACCGGCCGGGCGCGACCAGGCCGCGGCCAGATCGGCGAGCAGGATGCGGCGCGACGCGTCGTCGGCCACGAACTGGTGCGCGACCATCAGCAGCGCGTCGGGCTGTTCACCGCCGAACGCGAACCACACGAACTGGATGAGCACCGCGTTCGCCGGATCGAGCCGCTCCAGGGCGGCGTCGTATTCGGCGCGCGCCACCTGCGACAGTTCGGCCGCGCCGAGTCCGCCGGGGACGTCGACCCGGTGCAGGAGCGCGGCGGCGTCCACGGTTCCGCGTTCCTGGGTCTCGAGGACCCAGTTCGCGGCCGTCTCGCCGACGGGTTCCCGGCGCAGTCGCGCCCGCAGCACATCGTGGTGGTCGACCAGTGCGCCGATCGCCGCGACCAGGGTCTCCCGGTCGATGGTGGCGGGCAGTCGCACCGCGGAGGACCGGACCAGCCGGTCCGCGCCGTCGGCCACGATGGCCGCCATGGTCGGCGGCAGCGGAATCGTGCCGATGCCGCCGCCGGGCAGCTCCGGCAGCAGCGACTGCACGGCCGCGCCGTCCAGCGTGGCGATCTCGGCCAGCGCGGCGACACTGCGGCGTTCGAACACGTCGCGCGGGCTGAACCGCACGCCGTGCGCGAGGGCCCGCGACACCAGCTGGATCGAGCGGATGGAATCGCCGCCGAGACTGAAGAAGTCGTCGTCCGCGCCGATGTGCTCGGTGCCGAGCACCTCGGTGAACACCCCGGCCACGATCTTCTCGATCGGGGTGGTCGGGGCGCGGAACACCGCCTTCTCGAACACCGGCTCCGGCAGGGCCTTGCGGTCCAGCTTGCCGTTGGCGTTGAGCGGCAACGCGTCCAGCACCATGAACACCGACGGCACCATGTACGACGGCAGTTCCACGCTCAGCGCGGACTGCAGCGCCCGCTGGCCGAGGGACTCCCCGACCACGTAGGCGACCAGGCGGTCACCGGCGTGCGAATCGGTGTGCGCGAGCACCGCGGCCGCGGCCACGCCGGGCTGGCGCAGTAGCGCCGCCTCGATCTCGCCGAGTTCGATGCGGAAGCCGCGGATCTTCACCTGGAAGTCGGTGCGGCCCCGGTACTCCAGCTCGCCGTCCTCGGTCCAGGCCACCAGGTCGCCGGTGCGGTACATGCGCTCGCCGGTGCCGAAGGGGCTGGCCACGAAGCGATCCGCGGTCAGGTCCGGGCGGCCGAAGTAGCCACGCGCCAGCTGGGCGCCGGACAGGTACAGCTCGCCCGACACGCCCACCGGCACCGGCCGCAGGCGGCCGTCCAGCACGTAGACCCGCGAATTCCATTCCGGCGCACCGATGGACACCGACACCACGTCGGCGTCGGTGACCCGGTGGTTGGTGATGGACACCGCGGCCTCGGTCGGGCCGTACAGGTTGTACAGCCCGGCGGCATTGGTGCGGCGGAAGCGCTGCGCGGTCACCGCGGGCAGGGCCTCGCCGATGGCCAGCACCCGCCGCAGTGACGGGCTCAGCACACCGTCGGACTCGATGAGCAGTGCGTCGAGCATCGACGGAACCACGTGCAGCGTGGTCACCTCGGCCGCGCGCATCAGCTCGTTGAGGTAGCCCGGATCCCGATGGCCCTCGGCAGCCGAGATCACCAGGCGGCCACCGGATACCGCGGCCGACCAGAATTCCCAGACCGAGAGGTCGAAGGTGGCGGCGGTCTTCAGCAGCACCGCGTCTTCCGCGCCGAGCTCGAATTCGGCTGTCTTCCACAGCAACTGGTTGACCACCGCCGCGTGCGGCACGGCCACGCCCTTCGGACGGCCGGTCGAGCCGGACGTGAAGATGACGTAAGCCGTGTTGGTGACCCCGAATTCGCGGACCAGCTCGGACCGGACCAGCGGCTGACCGCCGAAGCCCGAGAGATCGAGCTCGTCGACGGCCACCCAGTCGAGGGTGTCCCCGTCCGCGCCGGCGCGGCGGGCGGCGAGGTCGGCCGTGGTCAGCACGCAGGACGGCGCGGACGTCTCGACGATGTAGTCCAGGCGGTCCGCGGGCTGCGACGGATCCAGCGGCACGTAGGCGGCGCCGGTGCGGGCGACCGCGTACATGGCGACGACCAGATCCACCGAGCGTGGAATGGCCAGGGCCACACGGTCTTCCGCGCCCACACTGCGCTCGATCAGGTACCGCGCCAGGCGGTTGACCCGATCGTCGAGCTCGGCGTAGGTCAGCACCCGGTCGAGGGTGCCCGAACCCGATTCGTCGGCGGCCAGGGCGACCGCGTCCGGACGGGCGGCGGCGCTGGCGTCCAGCAGCGACACCAGGGTGGCGGAGCGGTCCACCGCGTGCGCGGTGTCGTTCCAGGAGGACACGATCCGCTCGTGCTCGACCGGGCCGAGCAGGTCGATGTCACCGACCCGCACCGACGGATCCGCCATCACCACATCGAGCACCCGCAGGAAGCGATCCGCGAAGGCGCGCACCGTGGACTCGTCGAAAAGATCTGTGGCGTAGGTGAATTCGGTGGCGATCTCGGCCGGTGCGCCGTCTTCGGCGTACTGGTCGTGCACCGTCACCTGCAGGTCGGTCTTGGCGAGCTGGGTGTCGAAATCGACGGCGCTCACCGACAGGCCCGGCAGTTCGAAGGCGGCGTCGGCCAGGTTCTGGAACGAGAAGCCCACCTGGAACAGCGGATTGCGCGCGGTGGAGCGGACCGGGTTGAGGACCTCGACCAGCCGCTCGAACGGCACGTCCGCGTGGGCGAACGCCTCGAGGTCGCGCTCACGCACGTCGGCCAGCAGCTCCGCGTAGGTCGCGCCGGCGTCCACCCTGGTGCGGAACACCAGCGTGTTCACGAACATGCCGATCAGATCGTCGAGTTCGCGTTCACCACGACCCGCGATGGGCGTGCCCACCGCGATGTCGTCGGTGCCCGACAGCCGGGCGAGCAGCACCGCGAGCGCGGTGTGCATGACCATGAACAGCGACGCGTTGCGTGCCCGCGCCACCTCGTGCAGGCGGGCGTGCCGCTCGGCGTCGATCGTGAACCGGATGGCCCGGCCCTGGAAGGATTGCGCCGGCGGGCGCGGCCGATCGGTGGGCAGCTCCAGCTGGTCGGGCAGCCCGTCCAGCGCTCGCACCCAGTACGCGATCTGCTGCGCGGCAAGCGATTCCGGGTCCTCCTCGACACCGAGCACCGCCCGCTGCCACAGCGCGTAGTCCGCGAACTGCACCGGCAGCGGCGCCCACTGCGGGGCCTCGCCTTCCGAACGCGCCAGGTAGGCAGTCATGACGTCGCGGGCCAGCGGCACCATGGACGAACCGTCCGCCGACACGTGGTGCACGGTGAAGGCGAGCACGTGCTCGTCGACGTCACCGGCGTGGCCGACGATCCGGAACAGCGCCACCTTCAACGGCACCTCCACGGTGACGTCGAACGTGGTCAGCGCGCATTCCGTCACCGCCGCAATGATTTCCGACTCGGAAACCTCGACCGGGACCAGCGGGCGCAGGACCGCCGCCGCGGGCAGGATCACCTGCTGCGGCCCGTCGTCCTCGGTGCGCGGGTAGATGGTGCGCAGCACCTCGTGGCGGGTGATGAGGTCACCCAGCGCCTGCTCCAGCGCCGCGACATCGAGGTCGCCGGACAGGCGGATCGCGAACGGAATGTTGTCCACGGCCGAGGTGGTCGTGTCGAACTGGTTCAGGAACCAGTAGCGCTGCTGTGCCAGTGACAGCGGAATCCGCTCGGGACGCTGACCCGCGACCAGGCGCGCCCGCACCCGGCCGCTGCCGTCGCCGCGTTCGGCGCGTGCGGCCAGGGTGGCGACGGTGGACGCCTCGAACAGGTCGCGCACCGCGAGGTGCGCGTCCAGGGCCTCGTTGATCCGCGCGACGGCGCGCGTCGCGATCAGCGAGTTGCCGCCCAGGCTGAAGAAGTCGTCGTCCACGCCGATCTGCTGAGCGCCCAGCAGTTCGGCGAATACGGCCGCGACGGCCTGTTCGATCGGGGTCGACGGGGCGCGGAACACCGCGGAACCCACGAATTCCGGTGCGGGCAGGGCCTTGCGGTCCAGCTTCCCGTTCGGGGTCAGCGGCAGCGCCTCGATCGCCATGATGGCGTCCGGGACCATGTAGCCGGTCAGGAATTCGCCCACGGCCGTCCGCAGTGCGAGCGGATCGAGGGCTTGCGCGGAGGCTTCGGCGACGACGTAGCCGATGAGGCGATCGCCGATCCCCTCCTCGGTCCGCACCAGGGCCACGGCCTGGGCCACGCCCGGCAGCCGCAGCAGCGCGGCCTCGATCTCGCCGAGTTCGATGCGGAAACCGCGCAGCTGGACCTGGGAGTCGCTGCGGCCCGCGTATTCCAGCACCGCCGTGTCGTCGCGACCGGCCCAGCGGCCGACGTCGCCGGAGCGGTACATGAGCGAGCCCGCCGGTCCGTACGGGTTGGCGACGAACCGCGCGGCGGTCAGGCCCGGCCGGCCGAGGTAGCCCCGGCTCAGCTGGGCGCCGGCGATGTAGAGCTCACCGGCCACGCCGACCGGCGCCGGGGTGAGCCTGCGGTCCAGCACGTAGGTCTGCAGACCCGGCAGGCCGCGACCGATCACGCTGGCGTGACTGAGCGCCATCTGCTCGTCGAGGGCCTGGTAGGACACGTGCACCGTGGTCTCGGTGATGCCGTACATGTTCACCAGCAGCGGTGCGTCGACCGCGTGCCGCTCGTACCAGCGCTGCAGCTGCCGCAGGTCCAGCGCCTCGCCACCGAAGATGACGTAGCGCAGGGACAGTTCACCGGTGCCGTGCGCGACGCGATCGGCCTCGGCCAGCTGGTAGAACGCGGACGGCGTCTGGTTGAGCACCGTCACCCGCTCGCGGACCAGCAGCTCCCGGAACTGTTCCGGCGAGCGCGAGGTCAGCTGATCGACGACCACCACGGCGGCGCCGTCGGCCAGCGCGCACCACAGCTCCCACACGGAGAAGTCGAACGCGAAGGAGTGGAACATGGTCCACACATCCGAGTCGCGGAAGTCGAACCGCAGTCCGGCATTCGCGAACAGTTCCAGCACATTCGCGTGGGTGACGGCCACGCCCTTGGGCACGCCCGTGGAGCCCGAGGTGTAGATGATGTAGGCCAGATTCGCCGGCGCCAACGGTGCGACCCGTTCGGCATCGGTGACCGGAGCGGCGGCGAATTCGCCGACCTCTTCCAGCAGCACCACGGCGATGTCGTTGGCGGGCAGGGCCTCCCGTGCCTCGGCGGTGGTCAGCACCACCGTCGGCGCCGCGTCGGTGAGCATGAACTCGAGTCGCTGCACCGGGTACGCGGTGTCGATCGGCACGTAGCCCGCGCCCGCGATCAGCACGCCCAGCAGGGCCACCGGCAGCTCCGCGGTTCGCGGAACCGCCACGGCCACCCGGGATTCCGGTCCCACGCCGTGCGCGATGAGCGCACGCGCGACCTGGTTGGCGCGGCCGATCAGCTGGGTGTAGCTCAGCGTCTGGTCCCCGGCGCGGATCGCGACCGCGTCCGGTCGCCGGGTCGCCTGCGCGGCGATCCGGTCCACCAGGGTCTCCGGGGTGACCAGGGTGCCCGCCGCATGCCAATCCCGCAGCAGCGCTTCGCGTTCCCCGGCATCGAGCACGTCGATGGCGCCGACGACCACGGTCGGGTCGGCGGTCACCGCCGCCAGCACCCGGGAGAACCGCTGCGCGAACGCCTCGACCGTGTCCCGATCGAACAGATCGGTGGAGTAGCCGAACGCGGCGGCCAGGCCGGCCGGAGCGGCCCCGGCGTCGAGGTGTTCGGTCTCCTCGATGTTCAGCGACAGGTCGAACTTCGCGATGTCGACGTCGAAGTCGACCGCGGAGATCCGCAGGCCGGGCAGCTCGAAGCTGGACTCCGGCAGGTTCCCGAACGACAGCGACACCTGGAACAGCGGGTTGCGGGCCGCCGAGCGCTGCGGGGCCAGCAGGTCCACCAGGCGCTCGAACGGAATGTCGCTGTGCCCGAAGGCGGCCAGGTCGGTGTCCTTCACCCGCGCCAGCAGTTCGACGAAGGTCTCGTTGCCGGACACCTCGGTGGCCAGCACGAGCGTGTTGACGAACATGCCGACCAGGTCGTCGAGGCCCGCCTCGCCGCGGCCCGCGATCGGCGTGCCGACCGCGATGTCGCCGGTGCCGGACATGCGCGACAGGAAGACCGCCAGGGCGGCGTGCACAACCATGAACACCGACGCGTTCTGTTCGCGCGCAATGGCTTTCAGGCCATTGTGCACGTCGGCGTCGATGGTGAAGGGCACCTGCCCGCCGGTGTAGGACGGCACCGCCGGGCGCGGGCGGTCGAACGGCAGCGCCAGTTCGTCCGGCACCCCGGCCAGCGCGTGCCGCCAGTACTCGGCCTGCGCCGAGATCAGGCTCTGCGCATCGTCTTCCGAACCCAGCAGCTCACGCTGCCAGATGCTGAAGTCGGCGTACTGCACCGGCAGCGGCGCCCACTCCGGCGCCTGCCCGTTCGCGCGGGAGGCGTAGGCCAACATCAGGTCCCGGGTCAGCGGGCCCATGGACCAGCCGTCCGAGGCGATGTGGTGGGCAACGAACACCAGCACGTATTCGCGTGCGCCGCCGTCGATTTCGAACAGACCGACCCGGAAGGGCACCTCGGCGGTGACATCGAAGCCCCGGCCGACGAAGGCGTGCACCTCGGCCACGATCCGGTCCTCGCCGATCGGCACCGGCGGCAGCGCCACCGGCACGTCGGCCGCCGAGAGCACCTGCTGCACCGGGCCGTCCGCGGTTTCGGGATAGCGGGTGCGCAGGGTCTCGTGGCGGGCGACCACGTCGGCCATCGCCTGTTCCAGCGCGACCACGTCGAGATCGCCCGACAGGCGGATGGCGGCCGGCACGTTGTACACCGCGGCGGTGGGATCGAACCGGTTGAGGAACCACATCCGCTGCTGTGCGTAGGACAGCGGCACCAGTTCCGGTCGGACACCGGCGCTCAGACGCGGCCGGACGATGCCGGTGCCCGCGCTGTGCTCGGCCCGGACGGCCAGCGCCGCCACCGTGGACACCTCGAACAGATCGCGCACCACCAGCTGCGTGTTGAGCGCGGCGTTGATGCGCGCCACCGCCTGGGTGGCGATCAGCGAGTTGCCGCCGAGGGCGAAGAAGTCGTCGTCGAGGCCGGCGCGCTCGGCGCCCAGCAGTTCGGCGAAGACCTCGGCCACGGCCTGCTCGATCGGGGTGGACGCGGCCCGGAACTCGCGGGCCTCGAAGACCGGCGCGGGCAGCGCCTTGCGCTCCAGTTTGCCGTTGGCGTTGACCGGCAGCGCGTCCAGCACCACCAGCGCCGACGGCACCATGTAGGCGGGCAGCCGCTGTGCCAGCTCGGCGCGGACACCCTCGACGTCGACGGTGTGACCGGCCGCGGGCACGACGTACCCGACGAGCTGATCGCCCAGGCGCTCGTCCGAGCGCACCACGACCACCGACTGGGCCACCGAGGCCACGCCGGTCAGTGCGGTCTCGATCTCGCCGAGCTCGATGCGCAGACCGCGCAGCTTCACCTGGAAGTCCGTGCGGCCCAGGTACTCCAGCTCACCGGCGGCACTCCAGCGCACCAGGTCACCGGTGCGGTACATCCGGGAACCGTTGTTGGCGAAGGGGTTCGCCACGAAACGGTCGGCGGTCAGATCGGCTCGCGCCACATAGCCGCGCGCCAGCTGCGCGCCGGCCAGGTACAGCTCACCCGGCACGCCCGCCGCGACCGCGTGCAGACGCGCGTCCAGCACGTAGACCTGAGTGTTGTACACCGGACGGCCGATCGGCACCGACACCACATCGGCATCGGTCACCTCGTGATAGGTCACATCGACCGCGGCCTCGGTCGGGCCGTACAGGTTGTGCAGGGCCGCACCGGTGCGCGCACGCAGTTCCTGCGCCGTGGAGACCGGCAGGGCCTCACCGGAGGCGAACACCAGGCGCAGCGAATCACACTGCGCCGCAGCCGGTTCGGCCACGAACACCGACAGCATCGACGGCACGAAGTGCACCGTCGTGACCCGCTCGGCCTGGATCAGCTCCGCCAGGTAGGCGGGGTCGCGATGGCCGTCGGGTTTCGCGATGGTCAACCGCGCGCCGACCTGCAGGGGCCAGAACAACTCCCACACCGACACGTCGAACGTCGCCGGAGTCTTCTGCAGCACAACATCTTCAGCCGTCAGGCCGTAGGCGTCCTGCATCCACACCAGACGGTTCACGATCGCCGCATGACTGACCGCCACGCCCTTCGGACGACCCGTCGAACCCGACGTGAAGATCACATACGCCACATCCGAACCACGCAGCGGCACAGCACGATCCGCATCCGTCACCGGCGCGGCCGAGTAGTGCTTCACGTCGAGCAGGTCGATGCGCACCTGCGCGATGTCGAACTCGAGATCGGCACCGCTGGTCAGCACGGTGGCCGGATTCGCGATGTCGAGGATGTGCGCGATGCGGTCGGCCGGATGGTCGGGATCCAGCGGCACGTACGCGCCACCGGCCGCGACCACGGCATACGCACCGACCAGCAGGTCGATCGAACGCCGCATTCCCAGCGCGACAGTCGATTCCGTGCCGACGCCGCGCTCGATCAGCCAGCGGGCCAGCCGGTTCACCCGCGCCGAGAACTCGGCGTAGGTGAGGGTTTCACCGGTGTCCGGCTCGCTCAGTGCGATCGCGTCGGGGGTGGCCTGCGCCTGCGCGTCGAACGCGTCGAGCAGGGTCACCTCGGCGCCCGCGCCGGGCAGGGCACGTGCGGTCCGATTCCAATTGACCAGCTGCAGTGCCTCACGGGCGTCCAGCAGCGGGATGTCGCCGACCGGGGCCTGCGGTGCGGTGACCACCGCGGCCAGCAGGCGCAGGAAGCGCCCGGCCATCCGCTCGATCGTGGTGGCGTCGAAAAGATCTGTCGCGTACACGAATTCGGCGCGGATGCCGGAGCGGCCGGGCACACCCGAACCGTTCGCCGCCGCGTCGGGGGCGCCGGTCAGCTCGGTCAGCACGACCTCGAGGTCGAACTTCGCGGTGATGACCGGCAGATCCACCGCGCCCACGGTCAGGTCCGGCAGTTCCAGGGAGGTGAGGCCCAGGTTCTGCAGCGACAGCATCACCTGGAACAGCGGATGCCGCGCCTGCGAGCGCGCCGGGTTGAGCACCTCGACCAGCCGCTCGAACGGCAGGTCCGCGTGCCCGAAGGCGGCGATGTCGTCGGTGCGGACAGTCTTCAGCAGGTCGCTGAACGAGCTCGCGCCGTCCACCTCGGTGCGCAGCACCAGGGTGTTGACGAACATGCCGATCACGTCGTCCAGCGCCGCCTCGCCACGGCCGGCCACCGGGGTGCCGATCGCGATGTCGGTCTCCCCGGACAGTCGCGACAGCAGCACCGCGAGCGCCGCGTGCGCCACCATGAACAGGGTCACGCCCTGCGCCTGCGCCAATTCGGCCAGGCCCGAGTGGGTTTCGGCGTCGATGGTGACGGTGTGCACCGCGCCGTTGCCCGACGCGACCACCGGTCGCGGACGGTCGGCGGGCAGATCCAGCTGATCGGGCAGGCCCGCCAGCGCGTCACGCCAGTACGAGACCTGCTGCGAGATCACCGATTCCGGATCGTTCTCGGCGCCGAGGACCTGGCGCTGCCAGAGCGCGAAGTCCGCGTACTGCACCCGCAGCGGCTCCCAGGCGGGTTCGCCGCCGCCGACGCGGGCGCTGTAGGCGGTCATCACGTCGCGGGTCAGCGGGCCCACGGAGAAGCCGTCGGCCGAGATGTGGTGCACCACCAGCATGAGCACGTGCTCGGTGGGGCTGATCTCGAAAAGCCTTGCCCGGAACGGAACTTCGACGGTGACGTCGAATCCGGCGGCCACCATCCCGAACAGCTGATGCGGCAGTTCGGCTTCGGTGACCTCGACCGGCGTCAGGTCGGGGATGACCCGGCCGGTCGCCACGACCTCCTGATGCGCGACGCCGTCCACCTCGGGGTAGCGGGTGCGCAGGGATTCGTGGCGGGCCAGCACGTCGGCGACCGCGATCTGCAGCGCCTGCCGGTCCAGCAGACCCGACAGCCGCACGGCCACCGGGATGTTGTCCACCGCGGAGGTGGGGTCGAACCGGTTGAGGAACCACATGCGCTGCTGTGCCAGCGACAGCGGCACCAGCGCCGGGCGGCGCTGCGGCACCAGGGCGGCGCGACCGCCTGTGCCGGTGGCGCTTTCCGCGCGCGCGGCCAGTGCGGCGACGGTGGAGGCCTCGAAGATCTCCCGCACGCCGACCTGGGTGTCCAGCGCCGCGGACAGGCGCGCCGCCACCTGGGTCGCGATCAGCGAGTTGCCGCCGAGGGCGAAGAAGTCGTCGTCCAGGCCGACCCGTTCGACGCCGAGCACCTCGGCGAACACCGCGGCCACGATCTCCTCGGCAGGTGTGGTCGGCGCGCGGAACTCCGCCGCCTCGAACACCGGCGCGGGCAGGGCCTTGCGATCCAGCTTGCCGTTGACCGTGAGCGGGAACCGTTCGAGCACCATCAGCACCGACGGCACCATGTAGACGGGCAGCGTGTCCGTCAGCTGGGCCCGCAGCGCCTCGGTGTCGACGGTGGTCTCGGGGACCACGTAGCCGACCAGCTGATCGCCCAGGCGGTTGTCCGAGCGGACCAGGACCACGGCCTGCGCGACCTCGGGCAGCGCCATGAGCGCGGCCTCGATCTCGCCGAGCTCGATGCGGAAGCCGCGGATCTTCACCTGATCGTCGGCACGGCCCAGGTGCTCGAGTTCGCCCTGGGCGTTCCAGCGGGCGAGGTCGCCCGAGCGGTACAGGCGGGTGCCGGGCGCACCGAACGGGTTCGCCACGAACCGCGCCACGGTGAGATCGCCGCGGCCCAGGTAGCCGCGGGTCAATTGCGGTCCGGCCACGTACATTTCGCCCGGGACGCCGACCGGCACCGGATGCAGCCGGGTGTCGAGAACGTACACCGACAGGCCCGCGATAGCCCGGCCGATGACCGAACCGGTTGCGGCGGTGATGGTTTCGGCGTCGAGGACGCGGTGCGAGACGTGCACCGTGGTCTCGGTGATGCCGTACATGTTGACCAGGCGCGGTCCGGCCGAGTCGGCCACACCGTCACCGTGGCGCGCGACCCAGTCCGCGAGGCGCGGCAGATCCAGCGCCTCGCCGCCGAACACCACGTAGCGCAGGGCCAGCGGAGCCCGGCCCGGCGTCAGGCGGTCGGCCTCGGCGAGCTGGTAGAACGCCGACGGCGTCTGGTTCAGCACCGTCACGCGCTCACGGCGCAGCAGTTCCAGGAACTCCTCGGGCGAGCGCGAGGTGAAGTGATCGACGACCACTACGGTGCCGCCGTAGAGCAGCGCGCCCCACAGCTCCCAGACCGAGAAGTCGAAGGCGGCGGAGTGGAACAGCGTCCACACGTCGTCGGGCCCGAAGCCGAACTCCCGGTCGGTGTTCGCGAACAGGCGCACCAGGTTTCGGTGCGTGACCTGCACACCCTTGGGGCGTCCGGTGGAACCGGAGGTGTAGATGACGTAGACGATATTGTCCGCGGCGATCGGCGCCCGGCGATCGGCGTCGGTGACCGGCGACGCGTCACCGGTGCCGAGGTCGTCCATCGTCATGACCGGCAGCCCGGCGGGCAGCGCCACCTCGGTGTCGGCGGTGACGATCGCGGCGGCGGGCCGCGAGTCCGCCAGCACGTAGGCGATGCGATCGGCCGGATAGGTCGGGTCGATCGGCACGTAGCCCGCACCGGACTTGACCACCGCCAGCAGCGCCACCACCAGCTCGGCCGAGCGCGGCAGCAGTACCGCGATCAGCGAGTCGGGTCCCGCTCCCGCGGCGATCAGCTTGCGCGCCAAGCGGTTCGCTCGCTGATCGAGTTCGGCGTAGGTGAGGGTGGTGTCACCGAAGCGCACCGCCGTGCGCGTGCCGTGCGCGGCGGCCGCGGCGTCGAACAGGGCCGGGGCGGTCGCGGTGGGCTCGGCGAAGAGCCCACTGCCGCAGTCGGTTCCGGACGAGACCCAGTGCCGCACGACATTTGCGCGCTCTTCCGCGTCGAGCAGTTCGATATCGCCGACGGGCGTGCCGGGTTCGGCGGCGAGGGCGGTCAGGACCCGGGTGAGCCGGTCCGCGATGCGGCGGGCCGCGGTTTCGTCGATCAGGTCCCGCAGGTAGCCGACCCGGACGCGCAGCCGGTTGTTCAGCTGGGCGATCAGGGTGAGCGGGTAGTGGGTGGCGTCGGCGACGTCCAGCCCGGTGACCGCCATGCCGTCGATATCGGCGGCCTGCGCCTGGATGCCCTCGGCGTCGACCGGGTAGGACTCGAACACCACCAGGGTGTCGAAGAGCCCGCCGACGCCGGTGGCGGCCTGGATGTCGGCCAGCCCGAGGTGGTGGTGATCGAGCAGATCGGCCGCCTCCGCCTGGACCCGCGCCAGCAGGGCGTCGGCCGGCTCGGCCGGGTCGAAGGCCACCCGCACCGGGACGGTGTTGATGAACAGGCCGACCATGTTCTCCACGCCCGCCAGCTCGGCGGGACGGCCGGAGACGGTGGTGCCGAAGACGACATCGTCACGTCCGGTCATGCGGCCCAGCACGATTCCCCACGCGGTCTGCAGCATGGTGTTCGCGGTGACGCCGAGCTCGGCGGCGCGGGCGGTCAGCCGCGCGGTGGCGGCGTCGTCCAGCTCGACCACGAGTTCACCGGACAGGGCGGTGATCTCGCGTCCGGCGGCCGGGCGGGCCAGCAGGGTGGGCTCCGAAACCCCTTGCAGGGCACGAGTCCACGCGGCGCGCGAGGCGTCCTGATCCTGCTGGGCGGTCCAGTCCAGGAACTGGCGGTAGGACCGCACCGGCGGCAGGGCGCTCGCCTCGGCGTGGGTGGCGTACAGCACCAGCAGATCCCGCATGATCAGCGGCATCGACCAGCCGTCGAGCAGGATGTGGTGGTTGGACACCGCCAGGTTCCACACCGTGTCGGAGACCTGGATCAGGGTGAACCGGATCAGCGGCGGGCTGGTCAGGTCGAACCGCTTCATGCGGTCGGCCTCGATCAGATCGCTCGCGTCGCCGCTCGCACGGCGATCGTGCTCGGCCCAATCCACCCGGACGTTGTCGAGCACCAGCTGCACCGGATTGCCCTGGGCATCGGTGACGAAGGCGGTGCGCAGGTTGTCGTAGCGATCCACCAGAGCCTGTGCGGCGGAACGCAACCGGGTCGCATCGACCCGTCCGGTCAGGGTGAGCACGGCCTGCGCGGTGTACACGTCGACCGAGGTGGCGGCCAGCTGCGCGTGGAACAGCAGACCGGCCTGCAGCGCCGACAGCGACCAGACGTCGGTCAGCGCCGGGAAGCGGCGCTCCCAGCCGTCGATGTCGGTCTGGGTGGCCCGCACCAGCGGGAAGTCCGACGGGGTGTGGCCACCCGCGTCCGCCGATTCCGCGTGCCGCACCACCGCTTCCAGCGCCCGGGTCCACAGCCCGCCGAACTCGGCGACCTGGTCGGCATCGAACAGCGTTGCGGGGTAACCGATCTCGGCGGACAGGCGGTCACCGGACACGACCGCGTTGATATCCAGCGGCGCCATGGCCGGCAGGTCGGCGTCGTAGGCGCCGCCCAGCTCGCCGAGGTCGGCGGCCGGGATCCAGCCGAAGCCGCGCAGGGCGTCGGGCACCGCACCGTCGTTGAGGCGGCCCAGGTAGTTGAAGCTGATCTGCCCCGGCTGCCGCGCGGGCAGTTCGGTGGCCGTCTCGGGGTTCAGGTAGCGCAGCAGGCCGTAGCCGAGGCCCTTGTCGGGCACCGCGAGCAGCTGCTCCTTGACCGCCTTGATGGCGCGGCCCATCTCGGCGGTACCGGCCAGCGCGGCGTCGATGTCGATGCCGGCCAGGTCGAAGCGCACCGGGAAGATGGAGGTGAACCAGCCGACGGTGCGCGACAGGTCGGCGCCGGGCACCAGATCCTCCTCGCGCCCGTGGCCTTCCAGGCGGATCAGCGCGGCATCCTCGCGAATGCCTTGCTGCGCGCGCCATTTCGCCACGGCCAGGGCCAGAGCGGCCAGCAGGCCGTCGTTCACGCCGCCGTGGTACAGCGCGGGCACGGTGGTGAGCAGGGCCTTGGTGACCTCCGCCGACACCTCCACCCGATGCTTGGCGACGACCGCGGCCACATCCACCGCCGGATCGAACGCGCGCTCGCTGAGCAGCGGATCGGGTCCGTCGAGGACGCCGTGCCAGAACTCGAGCTCACCGGTGCGCTCGGCGGCGACTCGCTCGAGCGCGTGCGCCCAGGTGCGCACGCTGGTCACCGGGGCCGCCAGCTGCGGCGCCTGACCCGCTGACAGCTGTCCCCAGGCGGTGACGAAGTCGGGCACCAGGATGCGCCAGGACACGCCGTCGACCACCAGGTGGTGGGCGGCGACGATCAGGCGTCCGGCCCGACCGGTCGCGGCGTCGGGCTCGAGCCAGGTGAACCGGATCATCACGCCCGCTTCGGGATCCAGCCCGTCGAGGGTGGCGTCCAGTGCGGCCGTGGCGATCTCGACCAGCTCGGCGTCGGAGGCGTTCGCGTCGAACACGGTCCGGTCGATGAGCGCGTCGACGTCGACGGTGCTGGGCGCGGTGGTCTCCAGGATCCACCGGTCCCCGGCGTCCCGCAGCAGTCGCGAGCGGAGCATGTCGTGCCGGTCGACGACGGCGGTGAGGGTGGCCACGATGCCCGCACGGTCGATGCCCTGCGGAAGTTCCAGCGCCACACTCTGATTGAAGCGGCGGTAGTGGCCCGGTCGTTCCACCATGAACCGCGCGACCGGGGTGAGCGGCATGACGCCCACTCCCCCGCCGGGCAGTTCGGCCAGCACCGGCGCGGACTCCTTCTGGCCCGCCGTGGTTTCCGCGACGGCCGCCAGCCCGGCGACGCTGCGCTGTTCGAACACATCGCGCGGGGAGAACACGACTCCGCGCGCCTTGGCGCGCGAGACCAGCTGGATGGAGATGATCGAGTCGCCGCCCAGCGCGAAGAACGAGTCGTCGATGCCGACCCGCTCCACGCCCAGCACCTCGGCGAACACCTCGGCGATGGTGTGCTCCAGCGGATTTCGCGGCGCACGGTAGCCGGCCTCGGTGGCGAACACCGGTTCCGGCAGGGCCTTGCGGTCCAGCTTGCCGTTGGCGTTCAACGGCAGCGCGTCGAGCACCACGATGGCGGCCGGGACCATGTAGGACGGCAGTCGCGCACCGAGATGCGTTGTCAGAGCGGCGATATCGACAGTCGACACCGCGTCGCCGTGCCGTGCCGCGACCACGTAGGCGACCAGCCGGTCGCCGGTGCGGGCATCGGTGCGCACCAGCGCTACCGCCTGCGCCACCGACTCGTGCGCGGTCAGCGCGGTCTCGATCTCGCCGAGCTCGATGCGCAGACCACGCAGCTTCACCTGGAAATCGGTGCGGCCCAGGTACACGATGGCGCCGTCCGCGCCGCGGCGCACCAGGTCGCCGGTGCGGTACATGCGCGCGGCCTCGCCGAACGGGTTGGCCACGAAGCGATCCGCGGTCAGATCGGTGCGGCCGAAGTAGCCGCGCGCGAGCTGATCGCCCGCCAGATAGAGCTCACCCGCGACACCGGTCGGCACCGGATGCAGGCGCGCGTCGAGCACATAGGCCTGCGCGTTCCACACCGGCAGGCCGATCGGCACCGCACCCGACTCCACACCGGCGGCCGGCGCGTGCGTCGCGTGCACGGTGAACTCGGTCGGGCCGTACAGGTTGAACAGCGCCGCGTCGCCGACCCGGCGGAAGGCCGCCACGTGTTCGGCGGTGAACGCCTCACCGGCGATCAGCAGCGTGCGCAGCGAAGCGATGGACTCGGGCGTCACCGCGTCGGAGAACACGCTCAGCATGGACGGCACGAACGAGGTCATCGTGATCTGTTCGGCCGCGATGACATCGGCGAGATACTGCGGATCCCGGTGTCCGTCCGGCGCGGCCACCACCAGGCGGCCGCCGACGCTCATCGGACCGAACAGCTCCCACACCGACACGTCGAAGGTGGCGGGGGTCTTGAACAGCACCACGTCGGCGGCGTCGATGCCGTATTCGCCGGTGATCCAGCGGATCTGGTTCACCACCGCGGAATGCGGCACCTCGACGCCCTTCGGGCGGCCGGTGGAACCGGAGGTGAAGATCACGTACGCCGGATGCGCCGGATGCAGCGGCTCGATCCGATCCGCGTCGGTGACCGGGGTCTCCGGGTATCCGGACAGGTCCTCCTCGTCGAGCACCAGATGTTCGAGCGCCAGACCCAGCTCGGCGGCGGCCACATCGGCGGAATCGCGGGTGGTGGTCAGCACGCAGACCGGGTTGGAGATATCGAGCACGTAGCCGACGCGGTCGGCCGGCTGGTCCAGATCCAGCGGCACGTAACCGCCGCCGGCCTCCAGCACGGCGTACACCGCGACCACCAGGTCCAGCGATCGCCGCAGTCCCAGCGCGACCAGGGTCTCCGGGCCGACGCCCTCGTCCACCAGCCGGTGCGCCAGCCGGTGCACGCGGGTGGCGAACTCGGCGTAGGTGAGCGACTCGCCCGCTTCGCGATCGACGATGGCGATCGCATCCGGGGTGGCCGCCGCCTGCTCGGCGAACAGCTCCGGAAGCGTTGCCGCCGTGCCGATCTCGCGCGCGGTGGCATTCCAGCCGCGCAGCTCCTGCGCCGCCTCGGCGGCATCGAGCAGCGGGATGTCGCCGACCACGATCTCGGGTGCGGCGGCAACCGTCCGCAGCACCCGCAGCCAGCGCCGGATGATGTCGTCGGCGGTGGCCTCGTCGAACAGATCGGTGGCGTAGGTCAGGGTCAGCGCCATCCCACCGGTGGCCGAATCATCTTCCCGCGCGGGGATTTCCGACAGCGTGAACTGCAGGTCGAAGCGGGAGGTGGTGTCCTTCATCTCCAGCTCGGACACCGACAGGCCGGGCAGCTCCAGGGTGGAGCGGTCCATGTTCTGGAACGCCAGCATCACCTGGAACAGCGGGTTGCGCGACTGCGAGCGCTCCGGCGCCAGCAGTTCCACCAGCCGCTCGAACGGCACATCGGCATTGCCGAAGGCGTCCAGGTCACTGTGGCGGACCCGCTGCAGCAGTGCGGCGAACGACTCCTCGGGATCGATCTGCGTCCGCAGCACCAGCGTATTGACGAACATGCCGACCAGACCGTCGAGAGCGGCCTCGCCACGGCCCGCGATCGGGGTGCCGATGGCGATGTCGTCGGTGCCGCCGAGCCGGCCCAGCAGCACCGCCAGCGCGGCGTGCGTGACCATGAACAGCGACGAACCCTGCTGGCGGGCAACCCGATCCAGCGCGGTGACCAGCGGGGCGGGCAGCGTCGCCGACAGTTCCGCGCCCCGGTTCGAGGCGAGAGCGGGACGCGGCCGGTCCGACGGCAGCACCAGTTCGTCGGGCACACCGGCCAGCGCCTCGCGCCAGTAGCCGACCTGACGAGCCAGCAGCGAGGCCGGATCGTCCTCGACGCCCAGCACCTCACGCTGCCACAGCGCGAAGTCGGCGTACTGCACCGGCAGCGGCGCCCAGGCGGGGACGCTGTCCTGGATGCGCGCGGAGTAGGCGGTCATCACATCGCGGGCCAGCGGGGCCATCGAGAAACCGTCGGCGGCGATGTGGTGCACGACCACCACCAGCACGTGCTCGCCGGCCTCGACGCCGCCCGCGGTGGTGTCAGCCACCCGGAACAACCGGGCGCGCAGCGGAACCTGTTCGGACACATCGAATCCGGCCGACACGTACGCCGTGACCACGGCGGCCAGCTCGGCCTCGGCGGTCACATGCGGTCGCAGATCCAGGGTGAGGTGCTCGGCCGCCTCCACGACCTGCACCGGGGTGCCGCCGTGCTCGGGGTAGCGGGTGCGCAGCGACTCGTGCCGGCGCACCACATCCAGCAGCGCGGATTCCATTGCGGCGGTATCGAGTTCGCCGGACAGGCGGATGGCCAGCGGCAGGTTGTAGGCGGCGGAGGTGGTGTCGTACTGGTTGAGGAACCACATCCGCTGCTGCGCGAACGACAGCGGCACCAGTTCCCCGGCCTCGCGGGGACGCGCGGCCAGCAGCGGCCGCGCCTCGTCCGCGGTGTGCGATTCGGCGCGCGCGGCCAGCGCGGCCACGGTCGGCGCCTCGAACAGCACGCGCACCGGGATCTGGGTCGACAGCGCCGCACCCAGACGCGCCACCACCTGCATGGCGACCAGCGAGTTGCCGCCGAGGGCGAAGAAGTCGTCGTCGACGCCGACCTGCTCGATACCGAGCAGCTCGGCGAAGATGCCGGCCACGATCTCCTCGACCGGGGTGGACGCGGCCCGGAAGGCCTTGGCCTCGAACACCGGCGCGGGCAGCGCCTTGCGCTCCAGCTTGCCGTTGGCATTGACCGGCAGCGCGTCCAGCACCACCAGCGCCGACGGCACCATGTAGGCGGGCAGGGCCGCGGTCAGTTCGGTCCGCACGCTCTCGATGTCGACGGCGCGACCGGCGACCGGCACGACATAGCCGACCAGCTGATCGCCCAGACGTTCGTCCGAGCGCACCACGACCACCGACTGGGCCACCGATTCCTGCGCGGTCAGCGCGGCCTCGATCTCACCCAGTTCGATGCGCAGACCGCGCAGCTTCACCTGGAAGTCCGTGCGGCCCAGGTACTCCAGCTCACCGGCGGCACTCCAGCGCACCAGGTCACCGGTGCGGTACATGACCGCACCGCTGTCACCGAACGGGTTGGCCACGAAACGATCCGCGGTCAGGTCCGGGCGGCCCACGTAGCCGCGGGCCAGCTGGGTTCCGGCCAGGTACAGCTCACCCGGAACACCCGCGGCGACCGGATGCAGGCGCGCGTCCAGCACGTAGACCTGAGTGTTGTACACCGGACGGCCGATCGGCACCGACACCACATCGGCATCGGTCACCTCGTGATAGGTCACATCGACCGCGGCCTCGGTCGGGCCGTACAGGTTGTGCAGCGCCACGCCCGGGATCAGCCCGCGCAGCGCCTGCGCGGACGACACCGGCAGCGCCTCACCCGAGGCGAACACCATCCGCAGCGAATCACACCGCGCCGCAGCCGGTTCGGCCACGAACACCGACAGCATCGACGGCACGAAATGCACCGTCGTCACCCGCTCGGACCGGATCAGCTCCGCCAGGTACACGGGATCGCGATGGCCGTCCGGCTTGGCGATCACCAGGCGCGCGCCGACCTGCAAGGGCCAGAACAACTCCCACACCGACACGTCGAACGTCGCCGGAGTCTTCTGCAGCACAACATCTTCAGCCGTCAGGCCGTAGGCGTCCTGCATCCACACCAGACGGTTCACGATCGCCGCATGACTGACCGCCACGCCCTTCGGACGACCCGTCGAACCCGACGTGAAGATCACATACGCCACATCCGAACCACGCAGCGGCGCAACACGATCCGCATCCGTCACCGGCGCGGCCGAATAGCCCGACACATCCAGCTCGTCGATCGACAGCACCGCCGCGGCAGCGGGCAGCTCCAGATCGGCGAGATCGGCCGCGGTGCTCAGCACGCACACCGGGTTCGCGGTATCCAGCACATATCCGGTGCGCTCGGCCGGGTGATCCGGATCCAGCGGCACGTACGCGCCACCAGCGACGGTGACCGCGTACATGCCGACCAGCAGATCCAGCGACCGCCGCATACCCAGCGCCACCAGCGAATCCGGACCCACACCCAGCGAGATCAGGTGGCGGGCAAGACGATTCACCCGCTCACCGAACTCGGAATATGTCAGCGTCGCGACGCGACTCGATGAGGGGTGGTGGTCGGGCGACGGGTGGGCCAGAGCTGTCCCCTCGAACCACACCGCGGCCGTGTCCGGCGTCGCCTCGGCCTGCGCCTGGAACATCGACGCCAGCGTCGCCGACACCGGCACCACGTGCGCGGTGGCGTTCCAGCCGTCCAGAATCCGGGAGCTCTCGACCCAATCCAGCAGCTCGATGTCACCGACCGGCACGCTCGGATCGGCGACGACCTCGGTCAGCACCCGCAGCAGCCGGTCGGCGAGACCGGCGACCGTATCGGCATCGAAAAGGTCTCGCGCATAGACGATTTCGGCGTCCATGCCGTCCACCTGCCCGTCGGCGCCGATTCGATCGGCCAGGTTCACGTGCAGGTCGAACTTGGTGGCGCCGGTGTCCAGCGGCACCCCGGCCACGGTGAGACCGGGCAGGGCGAAGGTGGTGTCAGTGGTGTTCTGCAGCGACAGCATCACCTGGAACAGCGGATGCCGAGACTGCGAGCGCGCCGGGTTGAGCACCTCGACCAGCCGCTCGAACGGCACGTCGGCCTGCGCGAAGGCGTGCAGGTCGGTGTCACGGACCTCGGCGAGCAGCTCGGTGAACGAGCGCGCGCCGACGACATTCGTACGCAGCACCAGGGTGTTGACGAACATGCCGATCAGGTCGTCCAGCGCGGCCTCGCCACGACCGGCCACCGGAGTGCCGACGGCGATGTCGTCCGTGCCCGACCAGCGGGCCAGCGTCACGGCCAGCGCACTGTGCAGCACCATGAACAGCGAGGCATTGCGCTCGCGGCCCAGCGCGACCAAGCGCTGCTGCAGGTCGGCCGGGATCACGAACCGGTGCATGCCGCCGCTGTAGGAGGCCACCATGGGACGCGGCCGGTCCGCGGGCAGCACCAGTTCGTCGGGCAGCACCGCCAGTTGCTGCTGCCAGTAGCGAATCTGACTGGAGATCAACGACTCCGGATCGTCCTCGGCACCCAGGACCGCACGCTGCCACAGCGCGTAATCGGCGTACTGCACCGGCAGTTCGGTCCAGCCCGGCTGTTCGGACGCGGTCCGCGCCGCGTAGGCGACCATGACATCGCGGGCCAGCGGGCCCATCGACCAGCCGTCCGCGGCGATGTGGTGCAC
Organism: Nocardia acididurans; assembly: GCF_016741815.1. Classification (GTDB taxonomy): domain Bacteria; phylum Actinomycetota; class Actinomycetes; order Mycobacteriales; family Mycobacteriaceae; genus Nocardia; species Nocardia acididurans. The sequence continues at coordinate 306,472 of NZ_JAERRJ010000011.1, read as the reverse complement.
CACGAGTACGAGCACATGCTCGGACCCGGTCACCCGCAGCAGCGTGGCCCGGATCGGGATCTCCTGCGTCACATCGAAATACGCACCGGCGAGGTCGGCCACACGGGCCTCCACGGTGGTGGCGTCGACCGACTCGGTGGCCAGTGCGACGGCGACCTCGTCGATCGCCAGCACCTGCTGGGTACCGACACCGTCCACCTCGGGGTAGATGGTGCGCAGCACCTCGTGGCGGGCCAGCACATCGCGGATGGCCGCGTCGAAGGCGTCGACGTCCAGCGCACCGGACAGGCGCAGCACGGCCGGGATGTTGTTGACCGTGTCGCGGTTGTCGAACCGGTTGAGGAACCACATCCGCTGCTGTGCCAGCGACAGCGGCACCTGCTCGGGCCGCGGCCCGGCGGTCAGCGCGGCCCGGCGGCGTCCGCCGGACAGGGTTTCCAGCTGCGCGGCGAGCGCGGCCACGGTGCCCGACTCGAACACCATGCGCACCGGGACATCCGCCGCCACCGCGTCACCGAGGCGGGCGACCACCTGGGTGGCGGTGAGCGAGGTACCGCCGAGCGCGAAGAAGTCGTCGTCCAGACCGACCCGCTCGGTGCCGAGGACCGAGGCGAACACCTCCGCCACGGCCCGCTCCATCGCGGTCCCCGGAGCGCGGTACTCGCGCTGCCGCAGCACCGGCTCGGGCAGGGCGGCCCGATCGAGCTTGCCCGCCGGGGTGAGCGGCAATGTGGTCAGGACCGTGATCGCCTGCGGCACCATGTATTCCGGCAGGCGAGCGGCCAGATGCGCGCGCAGCACGGCGTCGTCGAGTTCGTAACCGTCGACCGGCAGGACATAGGCGGCCAGAATGGTCGCGCCCGTCGATGTCCGGTGGCCGATCGTGACGGCGAAGTCGACGCCGTCGTGCGCCTGCAGCACCGAGTCGATCTCGCTGAGCTCGATCCGGAAGCCGCGGATCTTCACCTGGAAGTCGTTGCGGCCCACGTACTCCACGGACCAGCCCGCACTGTCGTGCCGCCAGCGCACGATATCGCCGGTGCGGTACATGCGCGCGCCGTCGCCGTACGGGTTGGCCACGAAACGATCGGCGGTCAGACCCGTCCGGTCGAGGTAGCCCCGCGCCAGCGCGGGTCCGGACACATACAGTTCACCGGCCACGCCGACCGGAACCGGCCGCATCCGGGCGTCGAGGATCAGGGCCTGGACGCCGTCGACCGGGCCACCGATGGTGACCGGCTGACCGGGCGTGAGCTCGGTGCCGTTGGTCTGGACGGTGGCCTCGGTGGGGCCGTACGCGTTGTGGAAGGTGCGCACCGTCCCGTCGGGCAGCGGCACCGCCCACTTCGCCACCAGATCGGCGGGCACCGCCTCGCCGCCGGAGGCCACCACGCGCACGCTGTGCAGGCCCGCCGGATCGAGCGTGGCCAGCGCGGCCGGGGTGACGAACAGATGCGTGACCTCATGGCCCGCAACGATTTCGGTGAGCTCCGCGCCACCGTAGACGCCGGGCGGCACGATCACGAGGGTGCCGCCGGCGCCGAAGGCCAGCAGGTACTCCAGCACCGAGGCGTCGAACGACGGCGATGCGAAATGCAGTGTGCGGCTGTCGATGCCGAGGCCGTAGTTGCGGACCTGGAAGGCGTTGAAGCCCGCCAGGCCGGTGTGGGTCACCACGACGCCCTTGGGCACACCGGTGGAACCGGAGGTGTAGATGACGTAGGCGGGGTGCTCGGGGCGCACCGGCGCGGTCCGGTCGGCATCGGTGATCGGTGCGTCCGAACGGGTTTCGAGGCCGGCCCGCACCTCGTCGGTGTCGAGCACGATCCACGCGCCGCCGGCGGGCGCCGGGAGCGCGTCCGCGTGCGCGGCCGTGGTGAGACCGAAGCGGGCGCCCGAATCGGCCATCATGTGCGCGATGCGATCCACCGGGTAGGCCGGATCGACGGGCAGGAAGGCCGCACCGGCCTTGGCGACGGCCCAGATGCTCAGCACCGAGTCCAGCGAACGCGAGATCGCCACGGCCACCAGGGATTCCGGCCCGGCTCCGTGAGCGATCAGCTCGCGGGCCAGTCGGGTCGCCCGGGTGTCGAGTTCGGTGTAGGTGAGTCGCTGATCCCGGTCAATGACGGCGATCCCGTCCGGGTTGGCCGCGACCGCGGCGGACAGGATGCCCGGCAGGGTCGCCACCGCCTCGACCGGCTCGCCGACGCGTGCGGTCAGCGCCCGCTCCTCCTCGGCGGCCAGCATGTTCACGTCACCGACCGGTGTGTACGGGTTGGCGACGAGCTCGGCCAGCAGGCGGCTGAAGCGCTGCGCGAACCCGGCCACGGTGGCCCGGTCGAACAGGTCGACGGCATAGGTGAACAGCGAATCCCAGCCGCCGTCCGCGCCGTCGCGGATGACCAGCGCCAGATCGAACTTCTCGATCTCGATCTCGAGATCGAGCACGCCGACCCGCAGGCCGGGCAGTTCGAAGGTGCCGGTGGGCAGGTTCTCGAACGACAGCGCGATCTGGAACAGCGGATTGCGCGCGGCGGAGCGCTCCGGGTTCAGCAGCTCCACCAGGCGTTCGAACGGGATGTCGGCGTGCGTGAACGCCTGCAGGTCGACATCCTTGGCCTGTGCCAGCAGATCGGTGAAGGTGTCGTTGCCCGTCACACGGGTGCGCAGCACCAGCGTGTTGACGAACATGCCGATCAGGTCGTCGAGCGCGGCCTCGCCACGACCGGCGACCGGGGTGCCGATGGCGATGTCGTCGGTGCCCGACAGACGCGCCACGAAGACCGCCAGGGCGGCGTGCAGCACCATGAACGGGGTCACCTGCTGCTCGGTGGCGAGCTCCTGCAGGCGATCGCGCACCTCGGCGCCGATCGGGAACCCGACCGCGCCGCCCCGGTAGGAGGCCACCGGCGGGCGGGGCCGGTCGGCGGGCAGGCTCACCTCGTCGGGCAGGCCCACCAGCTGCGACTGCCAGTAGGCGGCCTGCTGAGCGATGAGGCTCGCGAGATCGCTTTCCGCGCCGAGCATTTCGCGCTGCCAGATGGCGTAGTCGGCGTACTGCACCGGCAACTGCGCCCAGCCGGGCTCACCGCCCTGGGTGCGTGCCGTGTAGGCGATCATCACGTCGCGGGCCAGCGGGCCCATCGAGAAGCCGTCGGCCGCGATGTGGTGCACGACGACGACCAGGACGTGCTCGGTCGCGGGGCCGCCCAGGTCCACCTGGAACAGCCGGGCGCGGACCGGGATCTGCTGTGCCACATCGAATCCGACGGCCGCGAAGGCGGCCACGGCGCCCCGCAGCTCGGTCTCGGTGAGCAGTTCGGGACGCAGGTCCACATCGACGGACTCGACCGGCAGCACCTGCTGCACGGGCGCGTCCCCGGCATTCGGGTAGCGGGTGCGCAGCACCTCGTGCCGGTGCAGCACATCGCGAACGGCCGATTCCAGTGCGGCCGTGTCGAGTTCACCGGACAGGCGAATCGCCAGCGGCATGTTGTACGCCGCGGAGGCGGTGTCGTAGCGGTTGAGGAACCACATCCGCTGCTGCGCGAACGACAGCGGCACCGCCTCGGGGCGGGGTCGGCGCGAAAGCTGCTGGCGGGCAGCGGTTCCCACATGAGATTCGGCACGGGCCGCGAGCGCGCCCACGGTGGGCGCCTCGAACAGCACGCGCACGCCGATCTGGGTCGACAGCGCCGCACCCAGTCGCGCCACCACCTGGGTGGCGATCAGCGAGTTGCCGCCGAGCGCGAAGAAATCATCGTCGACGCCGACCCGCTCGGCCCCGAGCAGCTCGGCGAAGATACCCGCCACGATCTCCTCGACCGGAGTGGACGGCGCCCGGAACGACTTGGCCTCGAACACCGGTGCGGGCAACGCCTTGCGATCCAGCTTGCCCGACGCGTTCACCGGCAGCTCGGCCAGCACCACGATCGCCGACGGCACCATGTAGCCCGGCAGTCGCTGCGCCAGGTCCGCACGGGCGGCCTCGACGTCCACGTGCCGGCCGGACGCGGGCACGACATAGCCCACGAGCTGATCGCCCAGGCGCTGGTCGGACCAGACCACGACGACCGCCTGGCCGACCGAATCCACTGTGGCCAGGGCATTCTCGATATCGCCCAGCTCGATGCGCTGACCGCGGAACTTCACCTGGAAATCGGCGCGGCCGATGTACTCCAGTTCGCCGGAAGCGTTCCAGCGCACCAGATCCCCGGTCCGATACATCCGCTCACCAGCCGCACCGAACGGGTCGGCCACGAACCGATCCGCCGTCAGATCCGGGCGGCCCTGATAGCCGCGCGCCAACTGGGAACCCGCCAGATACAACTCGCCACGCACACCCACCGGCACCGGCCGCAGCCGCGAATCCAGCACGTACGCACGGGAGTTCCACACCGGGCCACCGATCGGCACCGAACCCGCAGGCTGCTCGCCCACCTGATGTGAGGTCGCGATGATGGTGAATTCGGTGGGTCCGTAGGTGTTGTACACCACCGCGTCCGACACTCGGCGGAATGCGGCCACCGTCGTCGGCGGCAGAGCTTCACCGCCCGGGAAAACCGCTCGCAGCGAACGGCATTCCGCCCGCGAGGAGAGGTCGGCGAAGACCGACAACAGCGACGGGACCACGTCCAGCAGGGTGACCCCGTACCGCCCGATCAGTTCCGCCTGATGCTTCGGATCGCGATGACCGTCGGGCGCGGGAATGATCAGTCGCGCGCCGATCATCAAGGGAACGAACATCTCCCACACCGACGGGTCGAAGGTCAGCGCCGTCTTCTGCAGCATCACATCGGCGTCGCTGATCGCGTATTCGCCGATCATCCAGCTCATCTGGTTCATCATCGCGGTGTGACCGATGGCCACACCCTTCGGACGGCCGGTCGAGCCGGAGGTGTAGATCACGTAGGCGGTGTTGCCCGCCAGCAACGGCGCCCGCCGGTCCGCGTCGGTCACCGGCGCATCGGAATGACCCGCGAGATCGAGCTCGTCGACGCAGAGCACCGGCGCCACACCGGCCGCTCCCCCGCCGATGCCCGAAACGGCCTCGTCACGACGGGTCGTCAGCACGCACACCGGCCGTGCGGTCTCGAGCACGTGGGCGATGCGCTCGGCAGGGTGATCCGGATCCACCGGCACATATCCACCGCCGGCGGCCAGCACCGCGTAGATCGCGACCAGGGTGTCGACCGACCGGCGGATACCGACGGCCACCAGGGTCTCGGGCCCCACGCCTGCGGCGATGAGCGCGCGCGCCAGCCGGTTCACCCGCGCGGAGAACTCCGCGTAGGTCAGCTGCTGAATCGCGCCGTCGCCCGGATCCGCGATCAGCGCCACGGCATCCGGCCGCGATCGCACCTGGGCCTCGAACAGCTCCAGCACGCTCACCGCATCCGGCACCGGGTGCTCGGTGCGGTTCCACTCGCGCAGCACCAGCGCCCGCTCGCGGTCCCCGAGCAGATCGATGTCACGCACCCGCAGGTGCGGGTCGGCGGCGATCGACGCCAGCACCCGCAGATACCGGTCCGCGAAGCCCTCCACCGTCGCCGCGTCGAAAAGATCTGTCGCGTAGGAGAATTCGGCTGCCAGACCGGACGCACCCGGCTCGGCGCCGGCGACCGAGACCTCGCCGACGGTCAGCGACAGGTCGAACTTCTCGGTGGCGTTCTCGTATTCGACACCCGAAACATGCAGTCCCGGAAGCTCGAAGGTGGTCTCGGGCAGGTTCTGCAGGGCCAGCATCACCTGGAACAGCGGATTGCGGCTCATGGAGCGCTCGGGCGCGAGCACGTCGACCAGGCGCTCGAACGGCACGTCGCTGTGTGCGAACGCCGCGAGATCGGCATCGCGGACCGCGGCGAGCAGCTCGGCGACACCGAGTTCGCTGCTGATGCGCGTCCGCAGCACCAGGGTGTTGACGAACATGCCGATCAGATCGTCGAGCGCCGCCTCACCGCGACCGGCCACCGGGGTGCCGACGGCGATGTCATCGGTGCCCGACAATCCCGCCAGCGTCACCACCAGCGCACTGTGCAGCACCATGAACAGCGACGCGTTGTGCGCACGGCCCAGATCGATCAGCTGCCGCTGGAGTTCAGCGGAGATCACGAACCGGTGCACGGCGCCGTGATAGGAGGAAACCATCGGGCGCGGCCGGTCCGCGGGCAGCACCAGTTCGTCGGGCAGTTCGGCCAATTGCCGCTGCCAGTAGCGAATCTGACTGGAGATCAACGACTCCGGATCGTCCTCGGAACCGAGGACCTCGCGCTGCCACAGCGCGTAATCGGCGTACTGCACCGGCAGCGGCACCCAGGCCGGCTGCTCCCACGTGGTCCGGGCGGCGTAGGCCGTCATGACATCGCGCGCCAGCGCGGCCATCGACCAGCCGTCCGCCGAGATGTGATGCACCACCATGCCGAGCACGTACTCGGACTCGCTGAGCTCGAACAGCGCCGCGTGCAGCGGCACCTCACCGGTCACGTCGAAGGCCATCGACGCCAGGTCGATCAGATGCTCGAGCATATTCGTCTCGGTCACCGGGACCGGGGTCAGGTCCGGAACGATCTGTGCGGCATCCAGAATCGTTTGCACCGGACCGTCACCGGTCTCCGGGAAGACGGTGCGCAGCGACTCGTGCCGATCGATGACGTCGATGACCGCCACCTGCAGCGCGGCCACATCGAGCTCACCCGAGAGCCGGATGGCGATCGGGATGTTGTCGACCGAGCTGGCGGAATCGAAGCGGTTCAGGAACCACATCCGCTGCTGCGCCAGCGACAGCGGCACCGTCGCGGGCCGCTCGCGCGCGACCAGGGCCTTGCGCGCGCCGTCACCGGCGTGCGACTCCACCCGCGCCGCCAGTGCGGCGACGGTGCTGGCCTCGAACAGCATGCGCACCGGCACCCGGGTGTCGAGCGCGATGCCCAGGCGGGAGGCGACCTGGGTGGCGATCAGCGAGTTGCCGCCCAGTTCGAAGAAGTCGTCGTCGGCGCCGACGCGGGCGACGCCGAGCACCTCGCCGAAGGTCTGCGCGACGATCTCCTCGATCGGCGTCGTCGGCGCGCGGAAATCACGCACCTCGAAGACCGGGGCGGGCAGCGCGCGGCGATCCAGCTTGCCGAGCGGGGTCAGCGGCACCTGGTCGATCACCATGATCGACGAGGGCACCATGTACCCGGGCAGCCGACGGCTCAGATGGGAGGTCAGCGCCACCACATCGACGAAACGTCCTTGCGCGGCAACCACATACGCCACCAGCGAGGTGATGCCGACCTTGTTCTTGTGGCCCACGGTGACCGCGAAGTCGACCGATTCGTGGGCGGACAGCGCGGCGTCGATCTCCCCGAGTTCGATGCGGAAACCGCGCACCTTCACCTGGAAGTCGGAGCGGCCGACGTATTCGACCGCGCCGTCCGGAGTCCAGCGCACCACGTCGCCGGAGCGGTACATGCGCTCGCCGTCGGCGTACGGATTGGCCACGAACCGCTCGGCGGTCAGGCCGCCGCGCGCGTGATAGCCGCGCGCCAGCTGGATGCCGGACAGATACAGCTCACCCGGCACACCCACCGGCACCGGCCGCAGCCGGGAATCCAGGATCAGCGACCGCATACCGCGGATGGGACCACCGATGGTGACCCGATCACCGGAGGTCAGCGGATCACTGACATTGGTGGCGATGGTCGCCTCGGTGGGGCCGTAGGCGTTGAAGAACTTGCGCTCCTCGGTGCCCGCCCCGGTGAAGCGGGCGATCAGTTCGGCCGAAACCGCCTCGCCGCCCGCGATGATCACCCGCATACCGGCCAGCGTGGCCGCGTTCATCGACGCCAGCACCGACGGCGTGATGATGGCATGGGTGACCCGCTCGGCGCGGATCAGCTCGGCCAGTTCCGCGCCGCCGTAGACCCCGGTCGGGACCACCACCAGCGTGCCGCCGCCACCGGCGGCGAGCAGGAACTCGAGGATCGAGGCGTCGAAGCTCGGCGACGCGAAATGCAGTGCGCGCGTGTCCTTGTCGAGGCCGTAGCGGGCGTTCTGCTCGGCCCGGAAGTTGGCCAGGCCGATATGGCTGACCACGACGCCCTTGGGCACACCGGTGGTGCCCGAGGTGTAGATGGCGTACGCCGGATGCGCGGGATGCAGCGGCCGCACCCGCTCCGAATCCGTCACCGCCGCACCGGAATACCCGTCCAGGTCCAGTTCGTCCACGACCAGCCAGTCCACGCCGTCCGGCAGGTACTCGCGTGCCTCGGACACGGTCAGGCCCAGCGGCGTGCCGGAGTCGGTGACCATGTGGGTGAGCCGGTCCATCGGCAGGTTCGGGTCGATCGGCAGGAACGCCGCACCCGACTTGGCGACCGACCACTCGGAGAAGTAGGACAGATCCGAGCGCGGCACCGCCACCGCGACCAGGTCCTCGGGGCCGACGCCGCGCTCGATCAGCAAGCGCGCCAAGCGGTTCGAGCGCTCGTCCAGCTCGCCGTAGGTGGTGTTGTAGCCGTCGAAGACCACGGCGACGGCCTCCGGATCGGCGGCCGCCTCGGCCAGCAGTTCCGGCAGCGTCCGCACCGGTTCGGCGGGCAGCCCGGCGCGCGCGATCAGATCGGCGTGCTCGTCGACGTCGAGGATGTCGATATCGTCGACCGCGATCGAGGAGTCGGCCGCGATCGTGGTCAGCACCCGCAGCCAGCGCCGCATGATCTGGGTCGCGGTCGCCTCGTCGAACAGATCGGTGGCGTAGGTCAGCGCCAGGGACATGCCACCGGCGGCGGAGTCCACGGCGGGCACCTCGGAGACCGCGAACTGCAGATCGAACTGCGCGACCTCGACGGCCAGCTCCTGCGCCTCGACGGTCAGGCCGTCCAGCTCGACGCTCACCCGGTCGAAGTCCTGCACCGAGAGCATCACCTGGAACAGCGGATGCCGGGCCTGCGACCGGCGCGGGTTCAGCACCTCCACCAGACGCTCGAACGGCACCTGCGCGTGCGCGAACGCCGCCAGATCGGTTTCCCTTGTGCCGGAAACGAATTCAGCGAAGGACTGGGAGCCGTCGACCTGCGTGCGCAACACCAGCGTGTTGACGAACATGCCGATCAGATCATCCAGCGCCGCCTCGCCACGACCCGCCACCGCGGTGCCGACCGCGATATCGGTGGTACCCGACAGCCGGGCCAGCAGCACCGCGAGCGCGCTGTGCAGCACCATGAACATCGACGCGCCCTGCGCCCGTGACACATTCAGCAGCCGGGCATGCAGGTCGGCGGGGATCTCACCGGTGACCCGGCCGCCCTGGAAGCTCTGCACCGGCGGCCGCGGCCGGTCGGTGGGCAGATCCAGCTGATCGGGCAGTTCGGCCAATGCCGCACGCCAGTAGGCGATTTCGCGCGCGGCGGCCGACTCGGCATCCTGCTCGGACCCCAGCAGCTCCCGCTGCCACAGGGTGTAATCCCGGTACTGCACCGGCAGCGGCGTCCAGCTGGGCTCCTGACCGGTGGCCCGCACCAGGTAGGCCTGCGCCATATCGCGGGCCAGCGGCCCGAAGGAGAAACCGTCCACCGCGATGTGGTGCAGCACGACCGCGACCACGTACTCCTCGCGGCCGTCGACCTGGAAGATCCGCACCCGGATCGGCAGATCGCGGGTCACGTCGAAACCGTCGCGCGCGAAGTCCAGCAGTCGAGCGGGCAGCTCGGCCTCGGTCACGGCCTGGACCTCGATGCCCAGATCGACCTCGGACATCGGCAGCACGTGCTGGTAGCCACCCTGACCGGACTGCGGGAAGACCGTGCGCAGCGCCTCCTGCCGCTCCAGCACATCGGTGAGCGCCGCGCCGAACGCGTCGAGATCGACCGCACCCTGCACCCGGACCGCGAACGGCACGTTGTAGGCCGGCGTGGTCGGATCGAACTGGTTGAGGAACCACATGCGCTGCTGCGCGGGCGACAGCGGAACCTGTTCCGGCAGTTCACGAGCCACCAGCGGCGCGGCATCGGCCGGCGCGGCGGTCTCGAGCCGCGCGGCGATACCCGCCACGGTCGGCGCCTCGAACAGCACGCGCACCCCGAGCCGCACCCCGAAGGCCGCGGACACCCGCGCCATCACCTGGGTGGCGACCAGCGAGTTGCCGCCGAGCTCGAAGAAGTTGTCGTCGATGCCGACCAGATCCTGGGCCAGCACATCGGCGAACGCGCCGGCGACGATCTCCTCGGCGTGATTGCGCGGCGCGCGGTAGTCGGCGGTCCGCGCGGTGAACACCGGCTGCGGCAGCGCCTTGCGATCCAGCTTCCCGGAGGCGTTGAGCGGGAAGGCATCCAGCACCATGATCGACGCGGGCACCATGTAGGACGACAGCTGGGTTCCGGCGAAACGGGTCGTCTCCACCGGATCGACCACGAATCCCGGCGCGGGAACGACATAGGCCACCAGCTGCTGACCGGTGGCGGTATCGGCGACCAGCACCACGGTCTGGCTGATCGACGGATGGGCGAGCAGCACCGACTCGATCTCACCGAGCTCGATGCGCTGGCCGCGGAACTTCACCTGGAAGTCGGTGCGGCCCAGGTACTCCAGCACGCCGACCGGCTCGACGCCGACCGGACGCCCGGAGCTCGGATGCGGCGCGGCGCCGGCCGGACGCTCGGCCCAGCGCACCAGGTCACCGGTGCGGTACATGCGCTCGCCCGGCTGGAAGGGGTTGGCCACGAAGCGATCCGAGGTCAGATCGGGGCGGCCGCGGTAGCAGCGGGCCAATTGCCTTCCGCCCAGGTACAACTCACCCGCGGCGCCGATCGCGGCCGGACGCAGCCGCGAATCCAGCACGTAGACTTCGACATTCCATTCCGGAACGCCGATCGGCACGGTGGTGGTGTCGGCGGCGGTGGCCTCCCAGTAGGTCACCGACACCGCGGCCTCGGTGGGGCCGTAGAGGTTGTGCAGCCCGGCGGTGGAGATGCTCCGGAACGCGGCGCAGGTCTCCGGCGGCAGTGCCTCGCCGATCACGAAAACCGCACGCAGCGTGGCACATTGCTCGGCGCTCGCGCTGGTGACGAACATGGTCAGCATGGACGGCACGAAGTCGGTGAGGGTGACCCGGTAGCGCTGGATCTGCTCGGCGACGAACAGCGGATCGCGGTGCCCGTCCGGGCCGAGCACGACCATCTTTCCGCCCACCAGCAGCGGCATGGCGTAGCCCCACTGCGCCACGTCGAACGTGGTCGCGGCCTTCTGCAGGTAGACGTCGTCCGCGGTGACCCCGTACTCGTCCAGCATCCACAGCTGCTGGTTGACGATGGCGTGGTGGGTGACCGCCACGCCCTTGGGCCGGCCGGTGGAACCGGAGGTGAAGATGACGTAGGCGGTATTCGACGTGCGCAGCGGGGCACGCCGATCCGCGTCGGTCACCGGCTCGGCGGAGTACGCCGACAGGTCCAGGACATCGACGTCGTCGCGCCGCATCCCCTCCGGCAGTTCCATCCGGGCGTCGGAGACACTGAGCACCAGTACCGGCGCGCTGGCCTCGAGGATGTAGGCATTGCGATCGGCCGGCTGGTCCGGGTCGATCGGCACGTACGCACCACCCGACCGCAGGATGGCCTGCATGGCGACCACGAGCTCGATCGATCGCGGAATGGCAAGTCCGACAAGCGATTCCGGACCGACTCCGGCCTCGATCAGGTGCCGGGCGAGCCGGTTGGCCCGGTCACCCAGCTCGGCGTAGGTGAGCGTTCCGGCATCGGACTCGACGGCGACGCGTTCCGGCGTGGCAGCGATCTGCGCGTCGAGCAGCGCGGTCAGCGTGACATCGGGCACCTCGTGCGCGGACTCGTTCCAGCGCACCAGGGTTCGCCGCAGTTCCTCGGCTCCGGTGATCGGCAGCTCCCACACCGGCTGCTCGGCCGCGGCGGCCAGGAAGCGGTCGAAGAACTCGAGGAAGCGCGCGTGGTGGCGGGCCGTCTCGTCCTCGGTGTAGTTGTCCGGGTTGGTCTGCAGATCGACGTGCGTCCGCGCGCCGCCCTGCGAGCGGTAGAAGTTGAACGCCAGATCCGCGATCGCGCCCGTCGCCAGCACATGCATGTGGCCGGTGGCCGGGCCGAGGGTGAGCTCGTCGTGGAACAGCATGATGTTGACCAGCGGGCCGAAGTAGCCCGCGTCGATATTGGCCGTCCCGGCGTCGCCCGCCGCCACCCGGCGGATGTCCTCGTGCCGGTAGCGCTGGTGGCGCAGCGCGCCCGACACCGCGACGGTGACATCCTTCAGCAGTGCTTCGACGGTGGTCTCGGGGTTCACGGTCAGGCGCAGCGGCACGATATTGGAGGCCACGCTGCCCGCGCGGCGCATGCCGACCGTGGTGCGCGCGGTCACCGGCAGGCTCAGGGTGACGTCCTGGGTGCCGGTCCACTGCGCCAGGTAACCGGCCACGGCCGCGAGCAGCAGCACCGCCGGAGTCGAATCATGGCGTGTGCCAGCCGATTCCAGCAGGTCGGCCTGATCCGGCGAGAGCGCGGCGCTCTGCGTCAGGTGCAGCAGCCCGGCCGAGGTGGAACGCGCGGACAGGGTGTTGCCCGAACCCTCGAGTCCGGCGACCTGTTCGGTCCAGTACTTCTCGTCGGCCTGGAACCGGCTGGTCTCGCGGTAGTCGTACTCGGCCTTGACCAGTTCGGGCAGCCCGGCCGGTTTGAACGCCGGGGCCTCGGCGCCGGACACCGCGGCGGTGTAGAGCTCGGTGATGCGGTTGACGAAGGTGCCCGCGCCGAAGCCGTCGAGCACGATGTGGTGGGCGCGCAGGTACCAGAACCAGCGGTCCTCGGCCAGCTGCAGGGTCGCGATCCGAACCAGTCGGTCGGTCAGCAGATCCAGCGGCTGATTCCACTCGGCGCGCATCCACTCCTGCGCGGCCGCCTCGGGGTCGGCCTCCTCGCGCAGATCGAGGTAGAGCACATCGTCGCGATCCTGAATGGTCGTGTCGACGTACTGCATCGGCTCGCCGTCACGTTCGGTGATGACCAGGAAGCCCGAGCCCATCTCCACCGAGGCGTCGATACTGGCCTGCCGCAGGGCGGCACGATCCAGCTCACCGCGCAGATCGACGTACTGGGCGATATTGATCGGCGTGGCCGGATCCAGGTGCTGGGCGTACCAGATGCCGAGCTGCGCCGGTGAGAGCGGGAACAGCTCCCCTGTCGTCGGTGCGACGTTGCCCGCCGTCTCGTCGTTACCGCCGAAGTCCAGCCGATCCACCCGTAACCTCACTTCTGCAGCGCCGCGGGAGCACTGCGTCCTGCCACGCCGGCGCCGGGGCGCGCCGGTCGCGGCGCGGCGCCCGGCGGGCGGGCTACTTCGATCTCAAAAACCAATGCGGATAATTCGTCAGCAGATTGTCAGCTCACGATTGAGCACCTCCGCCAACGAAACCGCACCGCCCTCGACGAGATACTCGTCGACATACTGTCTGGTGAAGAGATAGGCGCTGAGCCGGCTCAGCTCCGCGCCGCGCGCGTTCCAGGACCGCAGCCCGAAGGGGTAGCAGCGCAGCTGGTCGCGGATGTCCGCGTCGACCATCCGCCGGCCCCAGTCGACCATCTCCTCCACGCTCGCGAGGTCGGCGTATTCGCACACCTCCGCGATGGAACGCAGTGCGCTGTCGGCGCACAGCGCGGTGGTCAGATCGCCGTGCGCCGCGGACCAGTAGGCCGGCACCCCGTCGATCCGGCGCTCGCCGAGCATGCCGTAGCCGCCGGGATCGGCCCCGATCGCGACGCCGGCCGGACGCAGCGGATCGGAGATGAGCGCGCACCCGGCGATCCGGGCCCGCCACCGCGGGTCGGCCGACGCCGCCGCGGCGAGATCGCCGACGATGGCCGCGCCCTGCGCGTAGCCCGCCAGCACCACCGGACCGGAACCGCGGCGCAGCTCGTCGAGCAGGGCCGAGCGGCCGCCGCCGGGGGCGGAGTAGGACAGCACGCGCGGGCTGAACCGAGCCGGATCCAGTGCCCCGGTGAACGCGTCGACAACCGGATGCTGCGCGGTCGCCCAACTGGCCCCGAGGATCAGTACATCGATCACCGGCTGCCCCAGGCCGGCGGCCGGTACGTCTGCCTCGGCATGAAACACCGGCCCACCTTTCGGTCACAGTTCTCGAACGTACGGAATGACGATGCCTCAGTACCCGGGGTGATTGCGTCGCCGTACGGGGTGAGCGGTGTCGTAGGAGTCCCGACAGCAGCGATCCGGGGTGAGGAACGAATCACCCCGGACGGGTGACGACCTCACCCCGGATCCCCAGTCAGAATCGCGGTATCGATGGACATCGGCGACGAGTGCACAAACGTTACGGTCGGTCCGGACGATAAATGGCGCATGTGAGACACCTGCACAGCTGCGCCCGAGTATCGGTGAGCGCTATGGCTTTTGCCACTCTGTCCGGCTGATCTGCGCCGACGCGGAACCGATCCTATTGGTGTTTAAATAGGGGCATGCACTCTGTCGACATGCCGACTTCAACGCGTCCGGCACCCGAACCGCGCGCGCACTGCGACGGCCAGGGCACCGCGCGGGTGGCCGGCGGCGCCGACCCGACCACGCAGACGCCGGGCACCCGGTCGGCGTCCGTGGCGCGAGAGGCAGTGTTGGCCGAGCGGGTCCGCATCTCCCGGGAGATCCACGACGTACTGGCCGGTTCGCTGGGAGTGCTGGGTATTCAGCTGCAGGTCCTGCACACCGTTCTGGCCGATCTCGGCGACGTGGACAGTGCCGTGAAGTTGCTGGAGGAGCTGCAGCTCACCACCCAGGAGGGCCTGCGCGAGACGCATCGCGCGGTGCACGCCCTGCGTCGCGACCCGCAGCCCCTCGGCGAGCAACTGGCCGCCCTGGTGGACCGGCATCGACGCAGTCTGCAGGCTCGGGCCAGCCTCACCATCGAGGACGAACCGGACTGGCTGCCGCCGGAAACCTCTCAGGCCCTGCTGCGCGTGGTCGGCGAAGCCCTGCTGAACGCGGCCAAACACGCACCCGGCCAACCGGTCAGCGTCGTGCTGAGCTATCGCCTCGACGAGGTCGTGGTCAGCATCGCCAATCCACTGGGCCACGGCGAGCCCGACCGCTACTACCGCGACGTGGACGGCGGCTACGGCCTGCTGGGCATGCGCGAGCGGCTGCTCCCGCTCGAGGGTTCGGTCACCGCCGGCGCCGACGGAGACCGCTGGGTCGTCACCGCCCGCGTGCCGTCCACCCCGCACTCCACCGCACCCACCGGGGAAATCACCCCATCACGGTGATGACATCACCCCGCCGATCACTCAATTGCTACACTGGCCCGCCTCCGAGACCACGGTAGCCGCTATAGCTCGTCACACTGTGCAGGAAGGGGAGGCACCAGTGAACTCGAATGTCCAGACCGACCAGATCCCTGTGGTGACCCTCGCGTGAATTCGGGAACCAGCGCCGACCAGCCGCTGCGCATCGTGGTCGCCGACGACCAGGCCAGCGTGCGCGAAGGTCTGGCGCTCATGCTCAACGTGCTGCCCGATATCGACGTGGTGGCCACCGCCGCCGACGGCCAGCAGGCCCTGGAACGGGTCGCCGAGCACAATCCGGACGCGGTCCTGCTGGACCTGCGCATGCCGGTCCTCGACGGCATCGAGACGGCCACGCGCATGGCCGTCGACTACCCCGACGTCGTCGTGGTCATCCTGTCGACTTACGCCGACGACGCCTCGGTATTGGCCGCACTGCGCGCCGGCGCCCGCAGCTTCCTCACCAAGGACGCCGACCGGGCCGGCATCGCCCGCGCCCTGCACTCCGCGGTGAGCGGTCTGGCGGTGATGGACCCGCAGGTGCAGGACACCCTGCTGGCGGCGGCCCGCGGCATCCCGGAAGCGCCCCGGCTGCCCGACGGCCTGACCCGGCGCGAAGCCGAGATCCTGTCCCTGGTCGCCCGCGGTATGACCAATGCCGAGATCTGCAAATCACTGTTCCTGAGCGCGAATACGGTCAAGACCCACATCAACCGGATCTTCGCCAAGACCTCCTCCCGCGACCGCGCGGCGGCGGTCGAATACGCGCGACGGCACGGCCTGGCCTGAGAGCTTTTCCGTTTTCCGCGAGGCGCGGCTCCCGGCGGACGAGGATGGGGTGGTGAACCTCACCGCACGTCGCTAAGGAGCAGGCCATGGTAGAGATCTCACAGCCCCAGCCGTACGGCACGCCCACCTGGGTGGACCTCGGTGTGCCCGATCACCGCGCCGCGATGGAGTTCTACGCCGCGGTGTTCGGATGGGAGTTCCTCGAGGGTCCGGCCGAGATGGGGTACTACACCATGTGCCTGGTGCGCGGGAAACCCGTGGCCGCGCTCATGAAGAACCCCGACCCGGAGGCCACCGAATTCTGGTGGAACATGTACTTCGCCACCGATGATGTGGACGGCACACTCAAGCGCATCAGCGATGCGGGCGGCCGGATCCCCATGGCCGCAATGGATATCACCGATCAGGGGCGCACGGCCATCGGCGTCGATCCGGTGGGCGGGCAGTTCGGACTGTGGGAGGGCCGGGCGCACATCGGCGCGCAGATCGTGAACGAGCCGGGCACCCTCGTGTGGAACGAACTGCTCACCGCCCAGCCGCAGCCCGCGCGCGAATTCTATTCCACCGTCTTCGAATTCCGGCTCGAACCGCTGCCCGACATCGACTACACGGTGCTGCATCGCGCCGACGACCGTGCCGTCGGCGGCATCGAGGGCGACCCCACCGGATCCAAACCACTGTGGGTCACCTATTTCGAGGTGGCGGACACCGACGCCACCGTGGACCGCGCGACCACCGCCGGCGCCACCGTGACCCTCACCGCCCAGGACACGCCGTTCGGGCGGATCGCGGGACTGCGCGATCCCTTCGGCGCGGATTTCCGCATCATCCGTTCCGCCCCGCCGTCCTGATCGACCGTCGCCCCGGTGGTCAACAGGTCCAATCCAGCACCGGGGCAAGGGCTTTGAACTGCGCCGACGCGGGCGTCAGACGCATGATCGCGGCGCGGAGCGCGACCAGCGGGGCCGACTCCCATTGGGCCACAGCGCCGATCCGATAGGAACGGGACGCGATCATCCGGGTGCGCGGGCGGCGTTCGCCGTCGTAGGCGGTGAGCGGACCGCCCGCGGCGGCCACCCGGGCCAGCACGACGGCGTCCTCCAGTGCCTGGCACGCGCCCTGCCCGAGATTGGGGGTCATGGCGTGGGCGGCGTCGCCCACCAGGGCGATACGTTCGCCCACAAAGCTTTTCAGGGCGGGCAGATCGTAGATGTCATTGTGCAGGACGGCCGCTTCGTCGGCGGCGGCCAGCAGCGCCGGGATGGGATCGTGCCAGTCGCCGAAGCGACGGCGCAGCTCCGCGAGCCCGCCCCCGGGAGAATCGGCCGGAGCGTTGGCGGTGGCGAAGCAGTAGACGCGGCCGTCGGCGAGAACGCCGTAGCCGAAACGCTCACCGCGGCCCCAGGTTTCGCCCATTCTGGTGATCGGCTCGGCGGGTGCGACCACCACCCGCCAGGCGGTGTAGCCGCTGTAGCGCGGCTGGATGTCGCCCAGCAGCGCGCGGCGCACGGTACTGCGAATACCGTCGGCGCCGACCACCAGATCGCCGGTGGACTCACCCCGCGAGTGCGCGACGGTGCCACCGGCACGCACGCCGGTCACCGAAATACCGGTGCGCAGTGCGGTTTCCGGGACTGCGGCGCGCAGGATGTCGAGCAGGTCGGCGCGATGCATCATGATCGGGCTGCCGTAGCGTGCCCGGACAGCGGCCTCGTCGGTGCGAGACAGCCAGCGGCCCTTGGCATCCCGGATTCCGGCCGAACCCTCCTCGAGCGCACGGGCCCGCACCTGCTCCCCCACGCCCAGGGCGTCCAGCGCGCGCAGCGCATTGGGCCAGATGGACAGTCCCGCACCGACTTCGGTGATCGAGGCGGCCTTCTCGAGCACCTCGATCTCCCAGCCGCGACGCTGGAACGCGATGGCGGTTGCCAGACCGGCGATACCGCCGCCGACGACGATCACCTTGGGCATGGACCTGTTCCCTTCACTCCGGCCCGGCATCGAGCCGGACGAGAATGACCGTACTACAGCTGTAGTATTCCATACTACAGCTGTAGTGCATGTCACTACTGATGTAGTCTCCGGGCATGTCCACCAAGCGCGAACTCGTCCTGGACGCGGCCATCGAACTACTCGGCAGCCGTGGCCTGCGCGCGCTCACCCACCGCGCGGTCGACGAAGCCGCGGGCATGCCCGCCGGATCCAGCTCCAATTACTTCCGCACCCGCGAAGCCCTGCTCTCGGGGATCGCCGAACGGCTCGAGCAGCGCGATCACCACGACTGGGCCGCGCTCAGCCACCGGCCCGCACCGACCACCATCGACGAGCTGGTGGCGGGAATGGCCGAATTCATCCGGCACGCGGCGACCACCGACCGGATCCGCACCCTGGCCCGATACGCATTGTTCATGGAAGCGCAGACGGTGGTCCCGCTGCAGGAATCCGTGCAGCGCGGCCATCGCGCGCTGACCGCGTGGGCCGAAAGCCTGCTGACCCCGCTGCATCCCGACCGCAGCGTAGCGAAACTGCTGGTCGACTACGCCGACGGCGTCATCCTGCACCAGCTGGTGAGCCCCGAGCCGGAATTCGACCCGCACGCCGCGCTGGATCGGCTGGCTCGCGCGCTGTTCGCGGCCCCGGAATAAATACGACTAGCCTTCCAGCAAATTACCGGCGGTATACACGGCACAAACGAAAGAAGCCCCGCACCGTATGGTGCGGGGCTTCTCCCAGGTCACGCTAATCAGATAGCGCGGACGTCCGTCGCCTGCGGGCCCTTCTGGCCCTGCTCCACGCCGAACTCGACGCGCTGCCCCTCTTCGAGGGACTTGTAACCCGAGCCACCGATGGCCGAGTAATGCACGAAGACGTCAGGGCCGCCTCCGTCCTGAGCGATGAAGCCGAAGCCCTTCTCGCTGTTGAACCACTTCACACTGCCTTGAGCCATGCTGTTTACAACTTCTTTTCTGTAGGTGAGCCGAGCGCGTTTCTCGGTGAAACTCCCGTTCTCGACATCAACTATGCCATGCCGAGCGCGGATTCCCACGTTCCGGGCCCTGACCTGTGAGGCAACAGACAAGGATCGCAATCTGTGGGCAATTCGTAATTACTGCTCACGGCCCGGCTCGCGGACCCCCGGGCGGGGGGGTTGTTAGGTTCGCGGGGTGGATCCGAATCAGGCTCTGCCGCCGGAACCCGCCGTCTCGCCGCGGCTGGCGAAGTGGGTGATCGGGGTGTGCGTGGTCGCGCTGGTGGGGTCACTGGCGGGGATCGGGTGGCTGGCCGTGCGGGAGGTGCGGCCGGAGGCCGAGGAGCGCGGGCGGATATCCAGTGCGGCGGCGGGGATGAGTTTCGTACCGCCCGAGGGGTGGGCGCAGATGCCCGACGAGGACGACGGCCGGCTGGTGTTCGGGCAGGTGGCGCTGCAGCGGGAGGGGGCGAGCGGGATGCTCCTGCTCGGGAAGCTCGACGGGTCCATGTTCGCCTCCGAACATGCCGACGACGGATCGGCCGCCTGCGCGCTCGGGTCGGGGATGGGGGAATTCTTCTTTCCCAGTCCGGGAACCCGGGTGGATCGGGAGACCCTGGACGTGAAAGGCCGTGCGGTGACCGGGAAGTCGTGCTTCTACCGGGTGGACTTCGACAGCTCGCGGAATCCACGCGCCGAGGTGTACGCCGCGGTGGTGCGGGCGGAGTCGCGGCGCTGGTGGGTCAGCTGGCTCGGGGACGCCGAATCGCCGGTGGATCGGATTGCGGCGCAGAAGCTGGCGGAATCGATTCGGCCACTGTAGTTCTCGGCCACGGTGGTTCTCGACTGCTGTGTGCTCAGCCCAGTTCCAGCGAGGTGACGCCGAAGACCTTGTCCTGGTGATGGATTCGGACGCGGCCGGTGTACATGCGGGCGGTCTCGAAACTCGGGGACAGGCCCGCCTCGGCCATGAGCTTCACGGCGGGCTCGTTGCGCAGCGGCACGTCGATGGCCAGCGGCGTGCCCGGCGCGAAATCACCCAGCGCCGAGAGCAATTGGCGGGCGTCGTCCACCTCGTCGGCGAACAGCGGACCGACCCGCAGGCCGTCGCGGGCGGGGCGCACCTGGGCGAATCCGGTGAGCTCGCCGTCGACGACGCGGACGATCGTGTGCCTGCCCGCGCCGCTGAGCCACTCGGCGAGGAATTCGGGCCGATCGGCGGGCAGGCAGGCGGAGTCGTAGCGGTAGACCGCCACAGCGTCGTCCGGGGCCATCGGGCGCACGGTGCGGTCGGCGGGCGGCAACTGCGGGACACCGGCGAATCGCGCACTGCGATAGGCGAGTTCGAAGCCGCTGCGACGATAGTTGTCCTGTTGATCGGGCACTCCGTCCAGGCCGACCACCCGGCCGCCGGCGTGCGCCAGCCCGGCCCGCCAGGTGGCCAGGCCCAGGCCGTGGCCGCGCAGATCCGCGCGCACCAGGTAGAAGCCGAGGAAGGCGTAGTCGCTGCCGTAGTTGACGACCGAGATCGCCGACACCGGCTCGCCGCCGATCCGGCCGAGGAAGAAGCCGTCGGAATCCTGGGCGAAGAAGGCGGCGGCATCGCCCGCGCCCGGGTTCCAGCCCTCCCCCGCCGCCCACTCGGTGACAGCCGACCATTCGGTGGGCGTGGCACGGTCGATGACGAGGTCCTCGGGGCGGCTCGATGCGTCCGGCATACGTTCACCGTAACCGCGGGCGGCGCGCGACTCGCGGAGTTGGCGGAGATCACGCCGCGCCCGAGCACCCGGAATTCGTGTCGGCGGCCGGGGGTAGGGTCGAGGCGAACATCGACCACTACCTGCGGAGTCAGCGATATGACCGACTACGCGCACTCCGATCACGCCAGCCGCAGCCGGGAAGAGAAGGCGCGCCGCCTGGCCGCCTACCTCTGGCAGCGCGAGATCACCGGCGCCGAACTGCTCGACATGCCCATGGCCCAGCGCCGCAAACTCGCGCGCGCCGCCGAAACCAATCCGCCGAGCACCGACGAGACCTGGCAGGCGGTCGCCCGCCTGCTCGACGAGAAGGACGCCTGGGCGGCCCGCCATCCGGCCCACCCCGCCGCACGCCGCGACCACGCCGACGAGAAGATCCTCTGGGTGAAGCCACCGGTCAAACCCTGGCAGTAACCCTTGACAGCAAGAAATGAACCGGGGTTCACTGCTTGAGTGTCTCCTGACTACGAGAACCACGCCGGAACGCGCCCCGCACCGTGGCGCGACGATCTCACCGGCGGCGACGATTCCCTCTTCAGCGGCCGACCGGAGCCGGAGAGCGAATTCACCGGTCGCACACTGACTTACGAGGTGACCGGCCGGATCGCCCGAATCACCTTCAACCGCCCCGAACAGGGCAACGCCATCACCGCCGACACCCCGATCGAGCTCGCGGCCGCCGTGGAACGCGCCGATCTGGATCCGCGCGTGCACGTGATCGTGGTGAGCGGGCGCGGCAAGGGCTTCTGCGGCGGCTACGACCTGTCGATCTTCGCCGAGAACAGCTTCGCGCCCGCCGAGGGCGCGCAACCCACCGAGGGCACCGTGCTCGACCCGGTGGTGCAGGCGCGCAACCACAACCCCTGGGGCACTTGGGATCCCGTCGTCGACTACGCCATGATGTCGCGGTTCAACCGTGGGTTCTCCAGCCTGCTGCACGCCAACAAGCCGACGGTGGCCAAGGTGCACGGGTTCGCCATCGCGGGCGGCACCGATATCGCGCTGTTCGCGGATCAGATCATCTGCGCCGAGGATGCCCGCTTCGGCTACCCGCCCACCCGTACCTGGGGCATCCCGGCGGCGGGCATGTGGGCGCATCGGGTCGGCGATCAGCGGGCCAAGCGGCTGCTGTTCACCGGTGACAGCCTCAGCGGCAAGCAGGCCGGGGAATGGGGTCTGGCCATCGAGGCGCCGCCCGCCGATCAGCTCGACGAGCGCACCGAGGATCTGCTGCACCGCATCTCGAATGTGCCGATCAATCAGCTGGTGATGGCGAAGCTGGCCCTCAACAGCGCACTGCTCGGCCAGGGTGTGGCGAACTCCGGCATGATCAGCACGGTCTTCGACGGCATCTCCCGCCACACCCGCGAGGGCTACGGCTTCCAATTGCGTGCCGCCACAGCGGGTTTCCGCGAGGCCGTGCGGGAGCGCGACGAACCCTTCGGCGACTGGAAGCGCGCACAGTTCGACCGGCCCGACAAGCCCTGAGCCGAGTCATCCCGGTGACCCGCCCCGTCATCCCGGCGCGGCATGACGGGGGTCCTCTCGTCAGATGCCGCCGGGCAGATCCGTGCGCTCGACCTCCGAGACGACCTTCGCCGACAGGCTGCGCAGCGCCCGCGCCTCGGCGTCGCTCATCTCGTCCATGAACAGCCGCCGCACCAGCTCGACGTGGTTGGGCGCGGCGGTTTCCAGCGCCTGCCGCCCCTCGTCGGTGAGCCGCACCTCACGCCCGCGCGCGTCCTCGGCGGCCTGGCAGCGGTCGACGAGTCCGCGCGCGGCCATGCGGGACAGGTGCTTGGACAGCCTGCTCTTGTCCCAGCAGATCTCCGCGCCGAGCTCTTTGGCCCGCATGGTTCCGCCCGCGGCCGAGAGCGCCACCAGCACTTCGTAGTCCGACATGGACAGTCCGTCCTCGCCCATTCCCGCGGCGAGTGCGGCATCGAGGCGCTGCCGCATGCGGATGTAGGACATCCAGGTCGTCTGTTCCTCGTCGGTCAACCAGCGCACCATGGAATACATACTAACCACTCTTGGTTGACATGGACACCAACGGCCCTCGGGAGTGTCCGAGCCCCAGCTAGGAGGAGCGATGCCCGCCATCACCGTCGACGACATCCTGGTACTACCCCGGCTGCCCCGGCCCGATGTCACCAGCGTGCAGCGGCCCGTGCGCACCGTCGTCACCGCGAACACCCAGCGCGAGGGCGCGGGTTTCGAAGTGCGGCGGCCCTTCCCGAGCGTATCGCTGCGCACGGCCGACCCGTTCATCCTCCTCGACGAGATGGGCCCGGTGACCTACCAGCCCTATGAGGCCAAGGGCGCGCCGTGGCATCCGCACCGCGGTTTCGAGACCGTCACCTACATGATGGACGGAACCGTCGAGCACCACGACTCGAACGGTGGCGGCGGCACCATCGCCGAGGGTGACACCCAGTGGATGACCGCCGGCTCCGGGATCCTGCACGACGAACTGCCCGCCGAGGAACTGGTCATGTCGGGCGGCACCTTCCACGGCATCCAGCTGTGGGTGAACCTGCCGCGGGCGCAGAAGATGGCGGCCCCGCGATACCAGGATCTGCGGGCCGGGGAGCTGACACTGGTCAGCTCGCACGACGGCGGCACGCTGGTGCGGCTCATCGCGGGCAGTGTCGGCGGCTTCGACGGCCCGGGTTCCACGCACACCCCGATCGCGTACGCCCACGCCTCGCTCACACCCGGCGGGCAGCTGGAAACCCTGTGGCCGCAACAGTTCACGGCAATGGTGTACGTGGTGTCCGGCAGCGGCACGGTCGGCCCGGAGCGCCGGCCGGTGTCCGCGGGGCAGCTGGTGGTGCTCGGCAAGGGCGATGCGCTGATGATTTCTTCGGATACGAAACAAGATTCGCGTACCGGCGATATGGAAGTGCTGCTGCTGGGCGGGCAACCCCTGCGGGAACCCGTCGTGCAGTACGGTCCGTTCGTCATGAATACGCGTCAGGAGATCATCGATGCCGTCGAAGATTTCCAAGCCGGGCGAATGGGACGTATTCCGGCGGAACACCTTTCCGGGAGACGCCTCGGCGAATAGCCTTCCACCTCGGTGGATAGCACATCCGGTTGACAATGCAACGTTCCGCCAGAACAGTAGACGCCGGACCCGGACCGGCCACCGTGTCGCGACCCCGCGGCAGCGGTGGCACTCCGCGCCGAACCGGGCCGCCGCCACCCCCACCTATTGCGCCGACATTGAGGAATACATGAACGTTCGCCGGCTTCTCGTCACCGCCAGCGTCGCGGGACTGACGACCTTCGCAGCCCCTTCTATGATCGCCCTTGCCAACGTGCCCACCGGTTCCTCCGGCACCGGCTCCTCCACCATCGACACCGGCTCGGGCGCGACCGGCTCGCAGAACCTGACCCAGACCGGGTCGGCGGGCGGCTCGTACCGCAACTGCGACGATGTGCGCAACGCCGGTAAGGCCCCGATCTTCCGCGGCGAGCCCGGCTACGGCCCGCACCTGGATCCGGACGGCGACGGATTCGCCTGCCCGACCGTCTGATTCACAGACGAACAAAAACACCCGGTGCGCCGATACGCACCGGGTGTTTTGCTGTTCGCTGCTACCGGCGGAAGATCTTGACCAGCACGAGCAGGCCGACGAGCGCGCCCGCGCCGATGAGGCTGTACTTGATCTTCGGCTCGTTCACCTTCGCTACGAACGCCTGCTTGGTGTTGTCGGCCAGCCGCTGCGGATCGGCCCGCACCGCGAGTTCGTCGAGGGTGTTCGCGAGCCGGTTACGCGCGGCCTCGATCTCCCGCTCGATCGCCTCGGTATCTCTCGCCACGTCACACTCCTGTCTAAGGGGGCATCTGCCTGCCTGGAGTGTATAGGCCGCGGGCCGTTCACCCCGTCGACTACGGTGCCATGCATGACCGAGAACCACCGACTCAGTCCCGGCGACACCGCCCCCGCCTTCACGCTCTCCGACGCCGACGGCAAGCAGGTGTCGCTGTCCGACTACCGCGGCCGCAAGGTGATCGTCTACTTCTACCCCGCCGCGAGCACCCCCGGCTGCACCAAGCAGGCCTGCGACTTCCGCGACAGCCTGGCCGAACTCAACGAGGCGGGCATCGACGTCCTGGGCATCTCCCCCGACAAGCCCGCCAAGCTGGCCAAGTTCCGCGACAACGAGAACCTCACCTTCCCGCTGCTGTCGGACCCGGACAAGGAAACCCTGTCCGCCTACGGCGCCTTCGGCGAGAAGACCATGTACGGCAAGACCGTCGTCGGCGTCATCCGCTCCACCTTCCTCATCGACGAGAAGGGGAAGATCGAAGTGGCCCAGTACAACGTCCGCGCCACAGGCCACGTCGCCAAACTCCGCCGCGAACTCTCGGTATGACCATGTCCCGGGGCCGGTGCGCCCCGGGAATTCCGGTCTGGCCCAGGCGGTCCCACTCCTGTTTCCTGATCTTCGGTCGGGGTCGCAGAGTGGAAGAGGACAGGTTTATGCGTATTCGTCAGGCGATGGCAGGTGCCCTGGTCGCCGGAGCACTCATAGCTCCGGCGCTGGCGGCCCCCGCGGCGACGGCCGACCCCGCCCCCGCAACGGGCACCACCGCCGTCGCGGACGGCCAGACTTCGGGCAGCGTCAGCCTGGGCGGCCTGGTGTGCATGTTCCACTGGGCCCTGGTGATCGGCGGCAGCTCGAACCAGCCCCCGGCGACGTGCCGCACCCCGATCGGATAGCCGGAAAACGACCGCGCCGGATGACTCGCAGGTGAGTCATCCGGCAACGGCACGATCCCGGGGCCCGGGATCGCCGGAGCGGGCCGGGTCGGTCTTCGAGGCGAAGCCCTGCCGCCCTCGGGGGTTCGGGGGCGAAGCCGCTGAGAGCTCCGAGAGTTGGTTACACCTTGGGCAGCATCTGCGCCGCCCACTGGAGCATCATGTGCCAGTGGTTGTCCCACCACTTGGCGAACTCGGGGGTGCCGAGTGGGGGTGGGGCCATCTCGCCCGGGAAGAGGCCGCCCTCGGTGGGTGCGCCGACCGGGTGGGTGGGGGCCGGGATGATGCCCGCGGGGGTGGTGCTCTCGGATTCGGTGTCGGGCTGGCTCTTGATCAGCGGCTTGGTGGGACGCCAATCGGCAAGCTGCGCATCGGAACTCGGGCCCCAGTTGTCGAGGGTGGCCGGGTCGACCGTGACCACGTCGGGTTCGGGGAGGGGCTCGGGGGCCGCTTGGCCCTCGGGCAGCTGCAGCCCCGCGTCGGTGGGGGTGGGCACGCCCTCGGGCGCGACACCGCCGGGGACGACGCCCTCCGGGAGACCTTCGGCGAGCTGACCAGCCGAGCCTGTGTCGGGCAGCGCGGGTGCCTGGTCGCCGATCTTCTGCTCGGGGTTGTTGTGCTTGTCGGCCGAGATGCGTGCGTCGGTGAGCATGGGCTCCTGCACGGTCTTGGTGTTGTTGCTCGCGGCGTAGACGCCGCCCGCCACCAGACCGCCCGCGAGCACACTGGCCGCGGCGAACAGTGCGGCCGTGCCGCGCGCCCGGCGGATGCGTTCGGCCGCCTCGCCCGCGTACTCGGTTTCCGGCAGGGCGGCCAGCGCCGCGCCCATGGCCGGGGCCACCGCCGCGATCGAGCACGGGATGACCGGTGCGCCGAAGCCCGCCTCCAGCGCCCCCACCACGGCGGATTCACTTGCGGCCGAGCCGATGAGCACCACGGCGTCGGGTTTCACCCCGGCGGCGTCGAACTGGTCCCAGGCGGCGGTGACGGCCGCGCGCATGGACTCCTCGGATTCGGTGCCGCCCGCGAGCGATACCGCCGCGAGCACCCGGCTGCGGTCGGAGTCGATGAGCGAGAACGCCTGATAGCCGGGCACCACCTCGCAGATGGCGAGATCCTCGAACTCGTCCACCCAGCTCATGGCGCGGGAGACGGCCAGATGCGCGGCCTTGGCCGACACGAGTGACGCCTCGTGCCACGGCCCGGCGGCGAGCTTGGTGACGATGGCGCGCCGTTCGGCGGCATCGCGGTAGGCGACCGCCGCGCCCACGATCTCGCGATCGGGCGCGATTTTGTCGGCGAGTTCCTCCAGCACCAGTTCGACCGCGGCGGCCAGATCCGCCTTGGTGTCGCCGGTGATCTTCTCGGTTCGTTCCATGACCACGCGGTCGGCCAGCTTGTCGCCGTCTTCGGCGAGTGCCACGGCGCGCACGGTGCCGCGTTCGGTGGCCACGCCGATGGTCACCGCGGAACGAACAACAGCAGAAGCAACCACAGATCAGCCTTCCAACGTCGTCGTACAGACAGCCCCCAGGGTGTGCAGCTGAGAAGCAGCTGCGATGAAGGTTCGGAGCCGTTCCCGGTGCGGATGGGTCGAAAGGGACGGCGAGATGGGGACACACGAAGCACCGCAGCGTGTCATCGGAGTGTCGCTACCAGTAGCCTGTTGAACGTGGAAGCGCGCACGGGAACCAGGTCGACTCGACGACCGGACCCTGCGTTGGAGCTGCAAGACGACCCGCAGGAGCTGATGCCCCGTCGCCGCCCCACGCAGGAACGGTCCAAGCGGAAATTCGACGCGCTCCTACAGTCGTCGCGAGAACTGCTGGTAGAGGTCGGTTTCGAATCCTTCACCTGTGAAGAGGTCGCGGCCCGTGCGGAAGTGCCGATCGGCACCCTGTACCAGTTCTTCGCCAACAAGTACGTGATCGTGTGCGAACTCAATCGTCAAGACCTGGTGGCGGTTTCGCAGGAGCTGTCCGACTTCCACGGCGAGATCCCGTCGATGGACTGGCTGCGGCACATGAACGCGCTCGTCGACCATCTGGCCGACCTGTGGATGACCGACCCGTCACGCCGCGAGGTGTGGCTGGCCATGCAGTCCACCCCGTCCACGCGGGCGACCGGGGCCATTCACGAGAAGGAATTCGCCGAGGCGGTGGCGCAGATGCTGCGCCCGCTGATGCCGCGCACCCCCCGCGGGCGTCGCTCCATGATGGCGCAGGTGCTGGTGCACGTCGTCTACTCGATGCTGAACTTCTCGGTGCAGGACGGCCTCAGCCACGAGGACGCGGTGGCGGAGTTGAAGCGGCTCATGGTCGCGTACCTGCTGATCGCCGAGAAGGAATCGCGTACGGGCGGCCAGCGGACGCCCGTCGAACCCGATGTGAACTAGTTCCCGATCAAGTCGGCTAGTTCACCGGGATCTTCCAGCACCACCATGGCGGCCGCCGTGTCGCCGTCGTGGGTGAGCGACAGATGCACCCGCACCCGGGGCAGGAATTCAGCTGCGAGACCGTGCAATTTGATGCTCGGCCTCCCCCACGCGTCGTTCACCACCTCGATCAGCGGGTACGGGTTGTCTCCGATCTGCGGGCTGCGTGCGAAGCGAGAGGAGGCCCACGCCTTGATGACCGCTTCTTTGGCGGCCCAGCGGGTGGCGTAACTGCGCGCCGGGTCGGTGCCCTTGCTCTGGCAGTAGCGCCGTTCTCCGGCGGTGAAACTCTCCCGGAGCATGGTGGTTCCGGTGCGTTCCAGTTGTTCGGCGAACTCGGAGATGGTGACCAAGTCCAGGCCGATACCAAGGATCGTCACTGTGCGGGACTCCTCGATTCCTCGTTGATGCGACTGAATGGCCGCAACATACCAGCGGATCCTACGACTCCGTAGCCTCCGCGGCCGTAGGTTGCGGTGCGCGCGAAAACGATTCGCCCCGCGCCGGGTACCGGCGCGGGGCGAATCGGGATCAATTCACCTGACCGCGGTTACTGGCAGGCCGGGCCCTTCGGGACCGCGACGTAGGTGGCGTCGGCGCCGAGGCGGGCCTGCTCGGACAGGAGCATGTCGGCCTCGAGCTGACGGACCTTCTTGGCCGGGGTGCCGTCGCCGCCGAGGCGGCGGTCGGCGGGGCGCTCGTAGAGCGGGGCTCCGCCGCACATGGCCTCGGCCAGGCGCTGGCGGCCGGCGAGCTGACGCTCCTCGGCCCGGCGCTGGTATTCCTCGCGCTTGTCGGCGTCGGTGATGGCCTCGACGAACGCCTGCGGGTGCACGACCGCGAGCAGACCGGACACGTGGCCGAAGCCGAGCGAGGTGACCAGACCGGCCTTGAGCGGGAAGCGATCTCCCAGTTCCAGCTTCTCGCGCAGCCACACCAGGTGCGGGTAGGCGAGCATCTTCTCGTCCACGCAGTCGAGGCTGCGGTTGGGCGGGATGACGCCGGTCTCGAGCACCTGGCACAGACCGATCAGCTGGAAGGCCGCCGCACCGCCCTTGGCGTGTCCGGTGAGGGTCTTCTGCGAGATCACGAACAGCGGTGCGCCGTCCGAGCGGCCGATGGCCGTGGCGAGGCGCTCGTGCAGCTCGGATTCGTTGGGATCGTTGGCCGCCGTGGAGGTGTCGTGCTTGGACACCACCGCGATCTCGTCGGGCGCGACACCCAGCTTGCGAAGTTCCTTGGCCAGCAGGGACTCCGGGCCGCCGCGGCCCGCGCCCAGCGCACCCAGGCCGGGGGCCGGGATGGAGGTGTGCACGCCGTCGGCGAAGGACTGCGCGTAGGCGACCACGCCCAGCACCGGCAGGCCCATCTCCAGCGCCACCGAGCCGCGAGCGAGCAGAACCGTTCCGCCGCCCTGCGATTCGACGAAGCCGCCGCGGCGGCGGTCGTTGGCGCGGGAGAAGTAGCGGTCGCTGATGCCCTTGGCGGCCATGGTGGCCGAGTCGGCGGTGGCGGACATGTCGCCGAAGCCGACGATGCCTTCGATGCCGAGGTCGTCGTAACCACCGGCGACCACGAGATCGGCCTTGCCCAAACGGATCTTGTCCACGCCCTCCTCGACGGAGACCGCCGCGGTGGCGCAGGCGGCCACCGGGTGGATCATGCCGCCGTAGGAGCCGACGTAGCTCTGAACCACATGGGCGAGAGCGACATTGGGCAGCGCCTCCTGCAGGATGTCGTTGGCGCGCGGCTCACCGAGCAGGTTGTCGATGTAGAGCGAGCGCATCGAGGACATGCCGCCCATACCGGTGCCCTGGGTGTTGGCGACCATGGCCGGGTGCACCCAGCTCATGAGCTCGGCGGGGCTGAAGCCCGACGACAGGAACGCGTCCACGGTGCAGACGATGTTCCACAGCGCGACGCGGTCGATGGAACTCGCCATATCGGCGGAGATGCCCCACCTGGTGGGATCCCAGCCGGTGGGGATCTGGCCGCCCACGAACCGCGACAGCTTGGCCTTGCGCGGAATGCGAATCTCGGTGCCCGCCTTGCGCGTCACCTGCCAATCGCCCGAACCCTCGACCGGCGTGATGACGGTCTGCTCGGGGCTGGAGGCGAAGAAGGCGCGCGCCTCGGCCTCGCTGTTCACCACGAAGGTCAGATCCTTGTCGAGGAAGACCGAGGTGAGCAGCGGGGCGGTGTTGTCGATCATCGCGCCGTCGTCGCCGTAGCGGCGCACGCCGCAGCGTTCGACCACGGTGTCGTGGTAGCGGTCCGCGACCTCGGATTCGTCGACGTAGTCACCGGTTTCGGCGTCGTACCAGCCGGGCTTGGGGTCGTTCTCCCAGGTGATCAGGCCGGTGGTCCAGGCCAGTTCCACCACGCCGGCGGCGGAGAGCTTGTCCTCGACCTCGATCTCGAAGCGGGTGCGCGCCGAACCGTAGGGGCCGAGTTCGCCCGCGCCGACGATGACGACCATGTCGTCGAGATCGGCGGTGACCGAACCCCATTCGGGGGTGGGCAGCTTGGCGGACAGGGTCGGCGGCGCGGGCAGGGCGGCAATGGTGCTGCTGTTCTTCGCCTTCGCCTCGGCTTCCTCGGCCTCGGCGTGCGCGTCCTTGGCCAGGGCGGCCAGATCCAGCTTGGCGTTGGCCAGGCCACCGGTCAGGTCGATCTGCTGCGGGCCCTGAGCCGTGACGCCGCGCGCCCGCTCGGTGCACCACTTGAGCAGTTCGTCGGCCATCTGCTGGGTGGACCAGGTCTGCACCCCGGCCTTCTCCACGGCGTCGACCAGCGGGTCGTTGTGGCCCATGAGCCCGGTGCCGCGCACCCAGCCGATGAGCGCGTGCACCAGCGTGACCCGCTGCGCCCACGACTTCTCCGCGCGCCACTTGGCGACGACGGCGTCGAGGGCGGCCTTGGACTCGCCGTAGGCGCCGTCACCGCCAAAGAGGCCGCGGTTGGGCGAACCCGGCAGCACCACATGCAGTTTCGCGTCCACGTCGTGATCCGCGCCCAGCTTGGACAGGCCGCCGATGAGGCGCTCGACCGACCACAGCAGGACCCGCATCTCCATTTCGGCGCGGGCGCCGGCGTCGGCCAGGTCGCCCGCGACGCGCGGCGCCGCGAACGGCAGCAGCAGCGTCGGGGTCATGGCCTCCTTGACGAGAACCTTCGCGCCACCGGCGTTGTCGGTCTGCTCGTTGCCGACCCAGTCGATGACGGCGTCGATATCGGTGTAGGAGGCCATATTCGCGGGGATCACCCACAGCGAGGCGCCGTGGCGGGCGTTCTCGCGGTAGAGCTTCTTGTAGAAGCCCAGGCGGGTGTCGTCCAGTTTGGAGGTGGTGACGACCACGGTCGCGCCACCCGCGAGCAGACGCCCGGCGGCGGCGGCCGCGATGGAACCCTTACTGGCGCCGGTGATCACGGCGATCTCGGCGGCCCAGGCGCCGGGTTCTTCCTGCGACAGCGCGGCCTCGGCGATGCGGCCGTACAGTCCGGCCAGCACCGAGCGGGCCTCGTGCTTGGCGCGCTCGCGCCACCAGTTGGCCTGCTGCGCAACGGCTTCGCCCGCACCCAGGTAGCCCTCGACGGACGGCTCACCGAGCGCGGCGTCGTCGCCCAGCCACAGCCGCGCGAGATCCTCACGGGCGGAAGCCCATCGGTCGTCGATCAGGACGGCCTTCTTGGCGTCGAAGGCGGGCGCGACGAGCCGCGGCCAGTCGGTGCCCAGTTCGGCCGACACCAGGTCGATGAGGGTGTTGTCGGTGGCCTCCGGCGCGGAGACCTCGTCCACGTGGCCGAGCGATTCCAGGATCACGCGGGCGGCCTGCGCGAGCACGCCGTCGCGGCCGGTGATCTGCTCGGTGAACTCGCCGAGCGCGGCGGCGTCGACGGTGGCCCCGCCACCGCCACCGCCACCGGCGGACGGCATGGAGACCGCGATGCCGCGGCGGGAGGCGACGGCCTGCACGGCGGTGTCGATCGCATTGTCCACGGCGGCACCGTCGTTCAGACCGCCGGAGACGAGCCCACCCAGGTCCCCGCCGCGCACCGAAGCGCCCTCACGGGTGCCGAGCGAGACTTCGGCGGTGACGTGGCTGGCCCAGCCGTCGCCCAGGCCCCAGACCTTCGTGACGCGTTCGGCGATGGCGGCGGGCCGCTTGCCGGACGGGCCGAACACCTTGCGCAGGTGATCGCCGATGGCGTCGGAGAGCACTGAGCCGAACGGCTTGTAGGTGCGGGCCAGGCGGTCGACAGTGCCTGCGAGAGCGCCCATGTCGGCATCGGCGGCACCGTCGATGGCGCCCAGCGAGAGTTCCGCGCCGAGGTCGACGAGCAGCTGGTTGCGGCGGGACGAGACGCCGTCGCACAGGCCCTCGATGGTGTCCACCGGGCCGATCTGGTCGAGGCGCAGCTTGGTCCACAGCGCGATGAGCACGCGGGTGGCGTCGGCGGCCACGAAGGCGATGTCGTCGGGACGCGGGCCACCGGCGGGCGCGGCCGCAGCGGCGGCGGGCGCGGCGGCAGCGACCGGAGCGGCGGCGTCTTTCGATGACTCGGTGGCGGCCGGGGTCTCCTCGGGCTCCTCCACCGGCGCGGGGTCGGTGTCGGTCGCGTAGACGATGCCGGATTCGCGCTCGATATTGAGCACCTCCACCACGGCGGTGCCGAACGCGGGCAGCTTCAGCGTGTTGGACGCCAGGTTCGCCACGGTGGGCGTTGCGGCCAAACCGATTTCGACGAACCGCTCGACGCCCAGGCCACCGTGCTCGACATCGGTGAACAGCAGGTCCTGGGTTTCGATCCAGCGCACCGGGCTGGCGAACTGCCAGGCCAGCAGTTCGACGAGCACCACGCGGCACAGTTCGACCTGGTCGGCGGAGCGCTCCTCCCAGTTCGCCAGTACGTCGGCCAGCGGCTCGGACGGCACCAGATCGGCGATCTCCTGGACGTATTCGCGTTCCAGGTTGAACAGGCGCGGCACCAGGTTCGGGATGTAGCGGCCGATGAGCAGGCTCGGGTCCAGATCCTCGGGCAGCAGTTCGAGCAGCTTGTTGCGGAACTCGGGCACACCGGCGCGCAGCACCGTCGAGTGGAACGGCACGTCGATGCCCGGGATGAGCACGAACGCCCGCTTGCCGCCGAATTCGGCACGGCGACGCTCGATTTCGGCTTCGAGCACCTCCAGGCCCTTGACCGTGCCCGCGATGGCGTACTGCGAGCCGCGCAGGTTCAGGTTGACGACCTCGAGGAATTCCCCGGCCTTCGCGCCGACGGTGGCCACGAAGTCCACGACCGCGGAGTCGGGCACGCCGATCTGCGACGGGCGGATGGCGGCCATCCGATAGTTGCTGCGGCCCTGGGCATCCCGGGGCACCAGCTCGTGCATGGCCGAGCCGCGCTGGAACACCACCTCGAGCACGGCGGGCAGCGGCAGCACCCCGGCGACGGCGGAGAGCGCGTTGTACTCACCGACGGAATGCCCGGCGAGCATGGCTCCTTCGATGAACGCTCCGGCCTCGCGCAGTTCGGCGACCTGGGCCACGCCGAGGGTCGCCATGGCGACCTGGGTGAACTGGGTCAGGTGCAGAACTCCCTGCGGGTGGCGGTATTCCACGCCGCGCGCCTTGAGGTAGGTCGGGTTGTCGCGCACCACGGCGAGGATCGAGAAGCCGAGCACCTCGCGGGTGTGCTTGTCCGCGGCGTCCCAGGCTTCCTTGGCCGCCTTGGACCGGGTGCGGGCGTCCAGACCCATCCCCTTGGCCTGAATGCCCTGTCCCGGGAAGGCGTACACGGTCTTGGGGGGCGCGACGCGGCCGGTGCCGGTCATCACCAGATCACCGTCGATGCGGCAGGAGACCTCGATGATCTCGCTGCCCTGATCCACGGCGACCCGCTCCACGCGCACATCGATCTGCGCGCCGGGGCGGACCATGCCGAGGAAGCGGGTGGTCCACGCGGTGAGGGTGCGCGGCGGCACCTTGTCGCCCGCGTCGATCGCCGAAACCGCGTGCTGGGCAGCGGCGGACAGCCACATGCCGTGCACGATCGGCTGTCCGAGGCCGGCCAGCTTGGCGGCGTTGTCGGAGGTGTGGATCGGGTTGTGGTCGCCGGACACCTGGGCGAAGGCGGCCATGGCGCGCGGCGCGGTCAGGGTGACGTCGCGGCGACGGCGGCGCGGGGTGTCGGTGGCCTGCTCGGAGAGCGTGCCCGCGGCGCGCGGCGGATCGGTGAGCTCGCCCGCGCCGGTGCGGCCGCGGATGGCGAACCGCTCGGTGAGGGTGGCGATGGTGGGCATGGACATGCCGGTTTCGGGCTTGTCCAGCATGCCGGTGATCTTCACCCGGACCTCGACGACGCGGCCGAGGTCGGTGTCGACGGTCTCGCCGGCGGTGGCGCGCACGGCGAGCACGCTTGCGCCGTCCGGCAATTGGCCGACCAGGTCGATCTGATGGTCGAGGTGGACCAGGTCCAGCATGCCCTCGATGACGCTCGCGCCGGATTCGGTGCGGGTCGCGCCGAGCACCGCGAACACGGCGGGCCAGCAGGCTCCCACCAGCACGTCGGGCACGGTGCGGCCCATGGTGGAGAGGTTGGCGGGCAGACCGGATCCGGTGACGCCGGCGTGGTCGGCGATGAGGTCGGGGCTCCAGGCCACATTGATGTGCGCGACCTTGGTGCCGTCGACGGTCTTGATCTCGGGCAGTTGCTGTCCGGCGGCGACGGCCAGCAGCGCCGACATGGCGGCCTCGGCGTCGTCCTCGGTGACGACCGGGGAGCCGCCGTTGTAGACCGACACCGGCACGGTGATGCGGATCTTGACCGCCTCGCGGCCGAGCAGCGGCACCGCCAATTCCACGTAGGCGTGGTCGGTTTCGGGGCCCTCGGTGGCGGACAGGGTGGAGCCGGTGCGGGTGTGGATCGCGCCCTTGCCGTTCATGGTCCACTCGTCGACATCGCCGAGGCGGTGGATCGGGTTGACGGTGGTGCGCCCGGCCCACTGCACATCCGGTGCGGCGAGCACGATGTCGAGCGCGCCGTTCGCGACGGCGGCGCGGCGGCGGCCGTCCACGGCGGCGGGGGTGACGCCCGCGCGCACCAGGGAGTAGGCGGTGTCCTGTTCGAAGCGGTCGAGGAGTTCACCGACCGGTTCGTCCACGCGGGTGATGCCGGCGACGGCCACGGTGCCCGGAATGATGCACACCTGATCGGCCGAATAGCGCGGATCGTGGGCCTGCCACAGCGAATCCGAACGCCACCAGCGGCGCACGTCCTGATCGACGACGGGCACGAAGTTGACCGGCTTGCCCGGGGTCTTGCACAGCGCGACGAAGAACGGCACGTCGGCCGGGTGCAGCACGGTGCTCGCGGCGGCCGGGTAGCGCTCCTTCAGCGCGCACAGGGCGCGCACGGGCTCCTCGAAGGCGGCGTCGTCGGCGAAAAGCGTTGCGATATCGCCGCGGTCGGCCTCGTTGAGGCGGGATTCGGTGCGGCGCACCATCTCCGCGAAGCGGTCGCGCCAGGTGATGTCGAGCCACACCGAGCGGGTGGCGTCGGCGATGGCGTCGGAGAAGTCGCCGCCGCAGTCGAAGTCCTTGCGGCGGTCCAGGCCGACGGCGAGTTCGACGTAGCGTTCCAGCCACTCCACGTAGGTCATGGTGGCGACGTCGCCGAAGTACGGCTTGGCGGTGCCGTCGAGCGCCTTGATGATCTCGGCGCGGCGCTCGGCCACGGCGTCGGCGTCACCGGCGACCTCGTCGAGCAGGCGGCCGGTACGAGAGGCGGC
Source organism: Nocardia acididurans (assembly GCF_016741815.1). Taxonomy (GTDB): domain Bacteria; phylum Actinomycetota; class Actinomycetes; order Mycobacteriales; family Mycobacteriaceae; genus Nocardia; species Nocardia acididurans. Next base: position 270,667 of record NZ_JAERRJ010000011.1, on the reverse strand, counting down.
GTTGTCGATCTCGTGGATGTCCGCGCCCAATTGCGAACGGCCGGAAGCCATTCCGCCCGAGGCGGTGCCCGCGCCGACCCAGTCGGGGGTGCCGGGGGTGTCGACCAGCAGCTGCTTGACCTCGGGGGCGGTGGTGGCCTCGAGGGTGGCCATGGCGGCGGTGCCGACCAGCACGCCGTCCAGCGGCATGACCGGGAAGCCGTGCGGCTGCGACCAGGTGCCGGTGAGGTATTCGGTGGCGCGCTCGGGGGTGCCGATGCCGCCGCCGACGCAGACGATCACATTGTCGCGGTTGCGGAGTTCGGCGTAGGTCTCGAGCAGCAGGTCGTCGAGGTCCTCCCAGGAGTGGTGGCCTCCGGCCTTACCGCCCTCGATATGCATGATCACCGGGTATTCCGGTGCGGCGTCGGCGATTCGGAGCACGGCGCGGATCTGCGCGACGGTGCCCGGCTTGAACGCGACGTGGGTGATGCCGACCTCGGACAGCTCCTCGATCAGCGCGACGGCCTCTTCGAGCTCCGGGATACCGGCGGTGACGATGACGCCGTCGAAGGGCGCGCCCGCGGTGCGGGCCTTCTGCACCAGGCGCTTGCCGCCCAGCTGCAGCTTCCACAGGTAGGGGTCGAGGAACAGCGAGTTGAACTGCACAGCGCGGCCCGGGTGCAGCAGCGTCTTCAGCTCCGCCACGCGGTCGGCGAAGATCTGCTCGGTGACCTGGCCGCCACCGGCCAGCTCGGCCCAGTGGCCCGCATTGGCCGCGGCCGCAACGATTTTCGCGTCGACGGTGGTGGGGGTCATACCCGCCAGCAGGATGGGCGAGCGGCCGGTGAGGCGGGTGAAGGCGGTCTCGACCACGATGCGGCCGTTGGGCAGGCGCACCGGCTTGGGCGCGAATTCGGCCCAGGCGGGCGCGATGTCGGGGGCCGCGCCGGGGGTGAACAGGCTGCGCTGGCCGGGGCGGGTGGAGGCGGCGAGCACGCCGACGCCGGTGCCCTTGAGCGAACCGGCGGTCAGGCGGGTGAGCAGGTCGCCGGGGCCGAGGTCCAGAATCCACTGCGCGCCTTCGGCGACGGCCTCGTCGACGATGGTGACCCAGTCGATCGGATCGACCAGCACCTCCTGCGCGAGGCTCGCGGCGAGCTCGGCGTCGAGGCCGCACTGCTGAGCCCAGCCGCGCACCAGGTCGACGGTCTCGGCGAGGGCGGGGTGGTGGAAGGCGACCTCCACCGGAATGTCTTCGAACACCGGCGCGAACACGGAGCCGCCGCGCTTCTTGGCGTCCCGCTCGCGGGCCTGCTCCTCGTGGATCTCGGTGCAGCGCTGGCGAACTCGATCCATCTGCAGGACCGGTCCGGACAGCACCGCGCGGCGGCGGCCGTTGCGGATGGACAGCACGGCGGCCTTCTCCGGCTCGACGCCCTGCGACACCTGCTCGACGACGGCGCGCAGCTGTGCGGGGTCGACATTGGAGACCGCGACCATGGGCGAGCGGTCGCCGACCGGCATGAGCCCGCGGCGGCGCGCGACCAGTCCGGCGGCGGCGCCGATCAGCTGGGCGACGGCCAGCAACTCCGCGTCGCGCTGTCCGTGCACCTGCGCGGCGGTGGCGGCGATCCGCCCCTGCGAGTGGCCGATGACGGCGGCCGGGGCCTGCGCGGCGATATCCAGCCCCTGCAACCGCAGCGCCCGCAGTGCGGCGATCTGGGTCAGGAACACGCCGGGCATGGAGACGGCGGCCGAACGCAACACCTGCGCAGACGGCGCGGCCGACACCTCCCCCTGCTCGGTGTCGGTGATCTCGTCCTCGAGCATCCACGCGACCGGGTCGAATCCGACCGGGCGAACCACGAGTAGCTGTGCGGCAACCGGTTCCAGCTTCTCGGCAGCTTCGTTGACCAGGGCGGTCAGCTCCGGCTCCAGTGCGCTGTCGCGCCCGATCTCCTCGAGCTCGGACAGCCACGCAGCACCCTGACCGCCGAATGCGAGGGCGTACGGCGTCCCCGCCAGCAACCGGTCGAGCAGCGACGCCCGGACACCGGTATCCCCCTTCTTCCCCGCCAGCTTGCCCTTCGCTCCGGTCCCGGTGCTCTCGTTGATCGTCAAGACGTTCGACTTCCTTCTCTGGGCGACCCGCCCCCACAGGACTGGGCCGCGCTCACGGTGCGCAGGTGTTCCTCCGGCCAACTGGCCCTGGTGACGCCCGAGTATTGCCGAAAATCATGAGGATCTCCTCATGTTTGGTAACCGCTGCGTGGCCTACCCTCGAGTATTCCTGCACGGTGGTACCAGAACCATCAGAAACATGAGCCCTCCTCACGTTCAACCCCCCAGGTGAGCGCAGTTACACCAATGAAGGAAATGTGAGGCTCCCTCACATCCGCCTTGATCAAATCGTTATAATCCCAGGTAGGGTTACCGACCAGTACGCCACGCCAACCCGGTGCTTCGCGATCCTCGTTTCGCCCGGTAAAGTTTGGACGGTCGTACCATCAGCGCGAGTGGCGAAATTGGCAGACGCGCCAGATTTAGGTTCTGGTGTCCACGGACGTGGGGGTTCAAGTCCCCCCTCGCGCACAACCCGGGTGCACCGGCGAAGCCCCTGATCCACCACCCGGATCCCGTCGCGCAGCAGCGCATTTCACACCACAGGCAACAGCCCAGCGAACCCCCGCGCCCTCGTGCCGTATGGCAGGGTGATCCGGGCACGTGTTCTTCAGGTTCGAAAGGCTCTGGGGTTGGTTCTGCGGTTGGCGCGCAAGGGGTTTGGGTGGGTGCGGAGTTCGGTTCTGGTGGTGGGGCTGGTGGCCGGAGGGATGGGGGTGCCGGTGGCGGCGGCGGAGGGGGTGGAGGGGTATGTCGACGCGCTGGCGGAGGGGGCGACGACGCCGGTGCTGCGGTGGGCGGAGTGCGGGGACGGGTTTCAGTGCACGACGGCCGGGGTGCCGTTGGATTACCGGGCGCCGCAGGGGGATCGGATCGAGCTGGCGGTGATCAAATTGCCCGCCGCGGATCCGGGGAGTCGGATCGGGACGCTGTTCGTGAACTTCGGGGGGCCGGGGGCCTCGGGGGTGGATCGGTTACGGGAGCGAGGGCGGTGGCCGTTCTTGTTCTCGGAGGAGCTGCGGGCGCGGTTCGACATCGTGTCGTGGGATCCGCGGGCGGTGGGGCGCAGTGCGGGGGCGCGGTGCTTCGCGGACAGCGGGGAGCAACTGGCGTTTCTGGGGTCGATGCCGGATATGCCGGGGGATGCGGCGGGCGAGGGTGAATTCTTCGCGGCCAACCGGGAACTCGCCGATCGGTGCGGCGAACTGGCGGGGCCGATCCTGAATCATGCTTCGAGCGCCAACACCGCCCGGGATCTGGAGTTGCTGCGGCGGGCGGTGGGAGATTCGGCGCTGACGTATCACGGGATCTCGTATGGCACGCAGGTCGGGGCGATCTACGCGAACATGTTCCCGGGGCGGGTGCGAGCCATGACGTTCGACGGATCGATGGATTTCGAAGGTAGTGCGAACGGGCATGCGGGCCAAGGGGTTACGGTGCCGCTCGATGCGCGCCAGAATGTCGCCGGGGGGATCGCCGAGACGTTCGACGCCTTTCTGCGGCTGTGCGCGGAGGCCGGGCCGCGGTGCGCCTTCTCCGGCGGGGATCCCGTGCTGAAATGGCGGGTGATCGCCGAGCGCGCCCGTGTGGCCCCCATCCGGCTCGGCGGGGCGGAGTGGACGTACTCCGCGATAGTCAATGCGGCGGCGGACCTTTCGCAGCCCTCCACCTATCCCCGGCTGGCCGCGCTGCTGCAGGCGCTTTTCGATGCGGGAACGAATCCGGTCGGGCTGCTGCCCATCTCCGGGGCGGCGGAGTACACGGGGAACCGGACCGAAGCCTTCTTCACCATTCAGTGCAGCGACAGCGTGGTGCCCACCGATACCGCCGTGTACACGCGCACCGCGGTGTCGGAGGATGCGCGGGTGCCCTACTTCGGGCGTATCGGCGTCTTCGATGTGATGGCGTGCGCGTTCTGGAAGGGTGCGGATCCCGACCGGTATACCGGGCCGTGGAATCGGCGTACGGCCGCGCCGATTCTCGTGCTCAACAGCCGATTCGACCCCGCCACACCGCTTTCCGGCGCGTACGCGGGCGCGGCGCAGCTGGCCGCGGCGCGGGTCGTGGTCATCGAGGGAGCCGGGCACAGCAGTATGTATGTGCCCAGCACCTGCGCCGAAAAGGTGAAACGCGAATACCTCTTCACGTCCGAGCTCCCGGCCGAGGGAACGACCTGCGGAATCGACGCGTCACCGTTCCTGACGGAATGAGGTTCGGGCGGTGAACGACTGATCCGCCCTGTCAGTGCCCGTCCGGCTGTCCGGGCGCGAGGGCCACTCCTCGAAGCGGACGCAGCGCCCGGCCGAGTCGAAACGCAGGACCCACAGGTCGCGCCGGCGGGCGAATCTACCGGTTGCGCCGCTTCGATTCGGGCTACGCCCGGATATCGTTGAGGCAATAGCCTTCCGAGCCGATCGACAGCAGGAAGGTGGCCGGTTGGGTGACATTGGCCGAGTTGGTGAGGGACACCGTCACCTCGGCGTCGCCCAATCCGGTCGCGGTGGTGGTCAGCTCGCCGAAAGCGACTGTGCCGGTGAGCCTTCCGGGGTTGTTCGCCAGGGTGGAGCCGGGGCAGACGAGCGGGTAGTCGCCCTCCTTGTCGGCGGAGTTCACGGGTTTGCCGGTGAAGCGGGAGAGGTAGCGGTAGACCGCGTAGGCGGCGTCGGCGTCGTTGAACGTGGTGGTCGCGCCGGTGGGTGCGACGCGGGGGCAGGCGTAGCCGGAGGCGATCTCGGTGCGTTTCGCGCTCACCGTGACGACTGGCCCCTTCCAGAGGATCGCCCACTGACCGTCGATTCCCGGTTGCGCGAGGGTGGTCAGAATGGGGTCGCGGTCGGCGTACATGGCGCGGGCGTTGCCGGGGTCGATGGTCCAGCATTTGCGCACCAGGGCGTCGAGGTCTCCGGCGGCCAGGTCCGCAGCCCACGGGCGCAGGGCCGCGGCGGCAGCGGGAATGCCCGGAACCTCACCGACCTGGGCCGTCGTCGCGGGGGATGTCGTGCCGACTGTCGAACTCGCCTGCGGCGCACTGGATGTCGCGGGCTGTGCCGAACCGGTTGTCGCGGTGGTGTGCGCGGTGTGCTGGTCGTCGCCACCGCACGCCGTCAGCACGACGCTTCCGGCGAGCGCGGCCACGAACGACAGGGCGGCTACTCCACTCTTGGCCATGTGCACGACCCTAGCGATCACACGTGGTTTTGTGTCGAAACCTAGCGGGTGAAGACGAGCAGGCGCATCGCTATGTAGAGGTAGAGGCCCTCACCGAGGCCGCCGAGGATGCGGGCCAGGTGGTATTCGACGCCGAGGGCGGCCAGGCCGCTGGTCACGCCGAGAATGAAGACCAGGTAGTTCACCGTCACCACGACGATGTAGACGGCCAGTTGCGGTCCGACGGGTGCGTGGGAGGCGAAGTTGAGCGTGCGGTTGAGGACGTAACTCAGACCGAAGGCCGCCGCGTAGGCGAGGGTGACGGCGATGGGCAGCGGGATGCCGAACCCGCTGTGCAGCGCGCTGAGCAGCAGCAGGTCGAACAGGAAGGTGCAGGCGCTCACCATGAGATAGCCCACGAAGGTGGGCGCGACCAGCCGCCCGAGCCCGAACGGCAACCGGTCGGTCACCGCGACGCAGAGTCGGTGGAATCGCTGGACCGGTCCCGTCCGCGCGGATCCGGCGCCCGTCATGATCGGCACGAATCCACCGTGGCATCGGCACATGGCGGGCAGATGAGCAGTGGACCAACTTCATCCGCCCACCACCGTGACGCTCACCCCCGGATGCGGACCGTCACCCGAGGTTCATCGGGGTGGTCACCTCCGCCTGCGGCGTGTCGAGCCGGGGCAGTTCCATGGTCGGTGCGTCGATTTCGCGGCGGACCTGGGTGACGAAGGCGTCGAGGCTGCCGTATCGGTCCGCGATCTCCGTCCAGAGGTGCAGGGCCGTGCCGTGCCGGGTGGCCGGGGTGGTCATCGTCTCCGCCTTGTGCTCGAAACCCGGACGCGCACAGGCGTATCGGGTACAGGGTGTGCGGGCCTGCCGGCGGGCGGGACGGAGACGTAGCCGAGTATCGCGCCCGCCGGCAGGGGACTGCCGTACAGCGTCGGCCCCGGGTTCGAGGTCGGGACCGGGTGGGCCATCAGGGGCGGCGGCCCACCGGGCTCAGACTATGGCTCGCGGCGCGGCGCGGCGGGCGAAGTGGGCGGCCACGTTTCTGCGGATTTGGGCCAGCGCGACCGGCTCGATCGATCTCCTGCGAGTCGACACACCAGTACCGGCTCGAAGTTTGCTGCCAAATTGCCAACTTGCGGTCACGGCCCGCTTCCATGGGAGATCATTTGCTCCATGTCCGCCGATTCCTGGTGTGTGCGTTCGATTCACAGCGCCGCGACGCTCGTCGACTTCGCCGTTAGCCGATCCGTGACCAGAGCCGCCGCACTGGCGGACACCGGTCTGGACGACCGCGATCTGGAAGATCCGGACATCGAGATCGATCTCGCCCAGGAGTTCCGGATCATCGCCAATATCCTCGACGCCGTCGGCGACGAACCGGGAACGGGTCTGCTGGTGGGCTTTTCGGTGCGCCTGCCGATGCTGGGCACCCTCGGCATCGCCATGAGCAGTTGCTCGACCGTACGGGAGATGAGCGAGCTGTGGGTCCGCTACGTGGATCTGTCCTTCGCCTACAACCGATTCACCCTCACCGACGCCGGCAGCCGGGTCCTGGTGACCCTCGACCCCGAACCCGTGCCCGCGCCGCTGCGCCGCTTCGCCCTCGAACGAGATCTGGCCGCCCTGCGCATCATTCAGCGGGACCTGCTGAGCTGGGATGTCCCGGTGCGGCGGCTGGAACTGAGCCTGCCGTACGCGCCGGTCTACGAGGCGGTGGGCGTACTGCTCGGCGTCGACGACATCGTCTTCGACCGGCCCGTCGACACCCTGGTGATCGATGCCGCGGAGTTGGAACGCCCCATGCCGCAGGCGAACTCGATGCTGCGAAAACAGTACGAGAAGATGTGCGCCGACATCGTGGAGCGCCGCCGCGCCCGCGCCGGGCTCTCCGGCCAGGTCCGGGCGCTGCTGCTGCGCTACGGCGGTGCGGCCGACCAGCCCACGATCGCCGCCGACCTGCACACGAGCGTGCGGACGCTGCGCCGCCGCCTCGCCGAGGAGGGCACGACCTTCCGCGAACTGGCCTGTGAGACAACGGGAATCCTGGCCGAGGAGCTGCTCGCCACCGGTCTCACCGTGGATACGGTCGCCTCGCGGCTCGGCTACACCAGCGTGTCGGCCTTCGCCGCCGCCTTCCGGGACTGGAAGGGCCAGACCCCGGGCCGGTTCGCGCGCGAGAACCACGCGCGCTGGGGATAGCGGCGGCGCACCGTGGCGGGCCTCACAATGTCCGCCCAGGTGAGGGTGGGTTGGGCCGATCGAGCAAGATGACCCCGGAGACATTCGAGTTCGAGGAGAGTGCAAGTGGAACGCATCGGCGTGATCGGCGGCGGCACCATGGGTGCCGGTATCGCCGAGGTGGCGGCCCGCGCGGGCGGCTCGGTTCTGGTTCTGGAGCGCGATCAGCCCTCGGCCGACGCGGCCGCGGCGCGCATCGAGAAGTCGCTGGCCCGCGCGGTGAAGTCGGGACGGCTCGAGCAGTCGGCCGCCGACGAGGCCCGCGCCCGGGTGACCGTGACCACCTCGATCGACGATTTCGCGGACCGCGAGCTGGTCATCGAGGCCGCGCCGGAAATCGAGTCGCTGAAGGCCGATTTCTTCGCCAAGCTCGACGCCATCGTCTCGCCGGAGACCATTCTGGCCACCAACACCTCCTCCATCCCGGTGATCCGGTTGGCCAACGCCACCGTGAATCCGGGCCGCGTGGTGGGCGTGCACTTCTTCAATCCAGTGCCGGTGCTGCCGCTGGTCGAGATCGTGGTCACGCTCAAGACCGACCGCAAGGTCGTCGACGCGGTGACCGCCTACGCCCGCGACGTGCTGGGCAAGCGCACCATCGAATCCAAGGATCAGGCCGGGTTCATCGTGAACGCCCTGCTGATTCCCTACCTGTGCAATGCGATCCGCATGTTCGAGACCGGTTTCGCCAGCGCCGAGGACATCGACGAGGGCATGGTGAGCGGCTGCGCCCATCCGATGGGCCCGCTGCGCCTGACCGACACCGTCGGCCTGGACGTCACCCTCGCGGTGGCCGAGTCGCTGTTCGCCGAATTCGGTGAGCCGCAGTACGCGCCGCCGGTGCTGTTGCGCCGCATGGTGGATGCCGGTTACCTGGGCCGCAAGACCGGCCGCGGTTTCTACACCTACTGACCCGTTGGGCCCGGCCGGTGTTTCGCCGACCGGGCCACCCGGTCACAGCCCCGAGGTGAGCGAATTGCCCTCGGGGATGGCCCAGCAGTTCGATCCGGCCGGTATCCCGGCGAATCGGTCGTCGATCCAGGAGACGGCTCCGGTCATCCACGCGCCCATGGTGCCCACGTGGCTCAGCGCGTCGTACTGCACGTATTCGATCCGGGGATTGCCGGTGGCGCAGTACTGGCGGGCCAGGGTGCGCACGTCCCCGGCGACCATGACGCCGTCACCGGCGCCGATCCCGGGCAGGCTGCCGTCGGTGCCCTCGAGGAACCCGCCCCCGCCCTGGGCGATGTACAGCGGAACGGTCGGGGTGGGCGCGTAGCCGAGGTTGACCTGGTCGACCGTATCCACCAGCACCGCAACATTGTTCGGGTCGGCGTACTCCGGCTTGACCAGCTGCTGCCAGGTCAGGCCGGGATACTGGAACAGCACATTGGCGATCGACGCCGAGCGCAAGGCGGCGGCAACCTGTGCGCCGTACGGGCTCAGGTAGGGCGTGAAGTCCAGGTCGTAGGAGCGGGCCACGCCGATGATGGCCATGGGCGCGACCCCCGACCAGCCCACGCTGCCGCTGACATAGCGCAGGTTGCGGGCGGGGTTGACCAGCAGGCCGCCCTGGGTCGCGCCGACGATGCGCGCGTTGATCTCCGGCGCGTAGTCGGGGGCCAGGGCCGCGGCCCAGTTCGTGGCGATCGCGCCGCCGGAGTATCCGACCAGGCCGAACCGGGTTTCCGAATTCAGGCCCGTCGCAGGTGAATTGACGGCCGCGCGGATGGAATCCAGTGTGTTCATGCCGTATTCGGGTCCGGCGGCGAAGTTCGCCCGCTGTCCCTCGGTGTCGGCGACGATCACGGTGTAACCGCGCGCCAGGATATCGGCGAGCAGCACGGTCTCCGAGGTGTTCACCAGGCCGCCGAAGCTGACATCACCGGCGATGGCCCGCGAGGGGCCGTGCTCGGGATCGAGCGAGTCGTAGAACGACTGGTAGGCAATGGCTTTCGACGGATCGACCCCGCCCGGCGGCAGCAGGATGGAGGTGACGTTGGCGCTGGCCCGGTACTGGGCGTCGGTGGTGCGGTACAGCAGCTGGATCGCCGTGATCGGCGTCGAGATGCCGGCGACGTGGTAGGTCAGCGTCCGGGTGTCGAGGATGGTTCCCGGTTCCATGCCCGACAGTGGTGCGCCGCCCTGATAGGCGTAGAAGGAGTCGGCCGCCGCGTAGACCGGCGGCGCGGTGGCCGTGGTGGTCGCGAAGGCCATCGATAATGCCGCGATCGCCGACAGCATCGGGGCGATCGTGCGTGTTCTTTTCAACTGTTCCCCTAGAAATGTGCGCCGAGGCGCGTGCCCGACCGGTAACCGGACACTCGTATCCGGTTACCGGTGAGTAGTGTGCTGTGCACAACACGCGCCGTCAAGGGCTGTGCACCGACACGATCAGTGGCGCAGGCCCCGCAGCAGCAGCTTCCAGGACTTCTCCGCGACCGAATCCCGGTGCCGCTCCGGGGTTTTGTTCAGCAGCGCGCCCAGCATCCCGACCGCCAGGAAGATGTCCTCGGCGGTGGCATCGGCGCGAATGCTGCCCCGGCACGCCGCGTCCGAGAGCTTCTCGGTGAGTATGGCGTAGAGCCTGCCGATGATCTCCGTCAGGCGCGGATCACTGCTGTCGGCCGGTTGCAGCAGCTCGAAAAGCCCTGCGGCGGCGGTCAACTGATCGAAGATCTTCGACAGCAGTTCGTCCAGCGTGGAGTCGGCGTCGGCGACCAGTGCCTCCAGCTGCACGATGTTCTCGTCGAAGACCGCCAGAATGATCGCTTCCCGGGTCGGGAAATGCCGGTACAGACTGCCCTGCCCCACCCCCGCCGTGCGCGCGATGAGGTTCAGCGGGGCATCGAGCCCGTGCTCGGAGAAGGTCACTTTCGCCGCGGCTAGGAGAGCGGCACGGTTCCCGGCCGCTGCGGCGGGGCCTTTGTTGGCGCGGCGGGTTCCGGACACGACCTCAACGGTAGGACACACAGCACCGCGATCGCGAAACAGGCCAGCGTGTACCAGAGATTGCCGAGCGGGTCGCCGTTCGCGGTGACGCCGTCGGTGGCCCGCAGGAAGTCGGGCAGCGCCGCCGCCCAGAGCACGGCCATGACCACCAGGTAGACGATGCTGTACCGCCGGACGAACGGATTCGTGTAGCGCGCGGTGTCCGACGGCTCCCGCAGCCGCCGCCACTGCCGGTACAGCAGGACCACCGCGACGGCGCTCAGCACCACGAGTTCCAGTGCGTAGACCGTGCCGCGAACCACCGTGCTGCCCATGCCCAGCACCGTCGCCGGCAGTGGGAGCAGGAAGGTGCCCAGCGAGGCGGCCAGGCCGATGACGACTGTGCGCCAGATCAATTGGAGTCCGGTGAAGGTCTCGCCCCGGGCGACCGCCCGCCCGACGAAGTGGTACACGCACCAGGCCAGCGACATCGGCCACAGCGCCGCGAACACGACCACGCTGGGCAGCGGCACCGAGTCGAACATGGGCTGGTTCAACGGATTCGTGGTGGCCCACTCCCACCACCGCAGCTGCGGGCCGATCTGATCGAAGATCTCGTAGAACGCGTGATGCACGAATCCCACGCAGGCCGCACCCGCGAGGGCGCCGTACCGCTCGAAAACCCCGAACATGCGGACGATTTCGTAGGCGATGGTGGCCATGAACGGATAGATCGCGACGATGTAGAGCGGCAGTCGCCCCCACAGGAAGTCCACCGTGAACACATTGTGCGCGAACATGGTGTCCACGTGCTCGTCGATGCCGAAGGCCGCCGGGAAGTACAGCGGCGGTTCGATGACGAAAAGGTAGGCGGTGGCCCCGAACCAGAGCACCAGGTTGGTCGGATCGCCGTGACGGCGTAGTCGCAGGATCGCGTGGATCAGCGCCAGCACCGACCCGAGGATGATTGTCACCTCGAGGACGGGCAGCGTCCAATTCTCCAGGGCGAAGGGATTTCTCAGCTCGAGCAGCCCGCCGGCCTCCGCGCAGGAGAACCCGAGCGCGGTGGCGAGCTGTTCGAAGGTGGTCGAGCAGTGTGCAGCCATCGGTCCGCCTCCTAGACCCGGGCCGTACGCGCGGTGTACCAGTGCGTGACGTCGTAGCCCTCGTCGAACCGCTCGAACCAGATATCGGCCAGCGCGGGCAGATTCTCGTGTGCCGGATTGTGTTTGGGCAATTGGCTGCGCACGATCCCGGCCAGTGCGATGAGCTGTTCGGCCAGGGGCAGGTGGTCGAAGGCCCGCGTCATCGGCCCGAAGTCGCGCGCCCGCAGGAACGGCAGCCGCCTGCGCCAAGTCTGCGCGCGGCGGTGGGTGGCGAACATGGCCAGCGCGTCGATGCGCCGATCCTCCAGTGGCACATGCCGATTGAAGTCCTCGCAGGCGATGCGGATGACCTTCAGCACGTGCCGGAAGATCGACGGGGCCACCCGCATGCGGTAGAGATCGCTGCCCACCACCGAGTCGAAGATGATCAGCGCGGAGCTGCGGTGCTCGACCTCCTCCACGAAATGCCAGATGAACAGCGAGGCGACCCGGTCGTCACCGGGTTTGAACAGCGTCGCGTGATTGTCGAGCATGAGCTTGAACACCGGCGTGAAGGTGGCCTCCAGATCGGCCGTGTAGGCCAGGCGGTAGTCGAGAGATGTTCTGGCCGTGAGGTGATCGAATTCGGCGATCACCTTGTCGAGGGTCTCCTGCAGGCCCGGGTACGCCCGGATGAGCCCCTTCACATGCTGCCGATGTGCGGCCGAATGCTGGCCCTCCTGGCGCATGAAGGCGTCGGCCTCGGCGGCGACTTCCGGATCGCTGATCAGCGGTTTCGTCTGCAGGATCATTTTCACGATCATCTTCTCGAAACCGATGGCCAGGAACGAGACCGCGTTGGCCATGCTCGAGAACGCGGGGTTCTGCTCGTTCCAGAGGAAGGGGACGTCGTAGTCCTCGAAGGCGAAGTGCATCTTGCGGACGTGCAGGTCGGTCATGCCGAGTCACCATACACACTGAAGCTCATGTGTATGATTAGTTTGCCGTGATAGCCTCGAAAACCGGTCCGGGAGCTGGAGAAACGAGGAATCGCAGGGTGGCCAGGAGACGCGGTTGGGGCGGCAGCCCACCGGCCGACGACGCCGAGGCGGCACGCCGAATCGTCTCCGCCGCAGTCGATCTCATCGGCACGACCGGCGCGGTGGTCGGCATCGCCGACGTGGCCGAGTCACTCGGCGTCATCCGCCAGACCGTGTACCGCTACTTCCCCAGCTCCGAGGCGCTCATGCAGGCGGCCGCGCTGGCCTCGGTGGACGGCTTCCTCGATCGGCTGACCGCACAGGTCAAGGGCTTCGACGAGCCGGCCGAAGCCCTGGTCGAGGGCGTCGTCTACACCCTGGGCGAGGTGCGCCGGACCCCGCATCTGGGCCTGATCCTGTCCGGCTCCTACGCCAATACCGGCGCGCTCACCTCCGACGAGGCACAGGCCTTCGGCATGACCATGATTCGCCGCTTCGACGTCGACTGGGAACGCCACGGCTACGACGAGGCGGCGCTGCGGGAGCTGGTCGAGCACCTGCTGCGCACCATGCAGTCGTTCTTCCTCTCCCCCGGCAACCCGCCCCGCGCCGACGAGGAACTGCGACGCTACCTGCGCCGCTGGCTGGGCACCGCGATCAGCGCCCAGCCACGACAGTGACTACCCGGGAACGGCTAGCGATACCGCGGATTGGTGTTGTGCCATTCGAACGAGCCGCCCATCCAATTGCGGACGCCGTGCAGGAACATCTGCAATTCGGGTGACGGCACGGCCTTCAAGGCCCGCTGCCCCTCCTCGAAATCGCGCACCATCCGGTTGTGCAGATCCACGGTGATCTCCACGGCCTGCTCCACCGAGCAGCCGCGGTCGGCGGCGATCTGCAGCACCATATTGGCCACGGGCACCTCGTCGGCCGCGTCTTTCTTCACCGAGAACAGATCGTTGACCAGCACGCACGCCGTGCCCGCCTGGAACGCGGCCCGGCGCACACGCTCGTCGTAGAAGAGGTTGGCGGGCACCGCGAATCCGGCGACCGGATCGATCAGCGTCATGGAGGTGTAGAAGGTGTCGTGCTGGCGGGCGGCCAGGTACTCCCACGCCGTCGGCATCTCGTCGGTGTGCCGCCACGCGGCGTACGCGGTCCACGACACGAACATCGAGAAGGTCGCGTAGCAGGCGCGCTGCACCTGATCGGGTGTCGCGTGCTTGCGCAGATGCGCGATGGCCGAACCGAACGCGCGCAGCACCTTGTCCTCGCGCAGCACCGCGTCGAGCGGCTCGCTGAACTCGCCCGCGTCCGGCAGCGGGTCCAGCGCGGCCATGGCCAGCGTCAGCCGCTGCGGCAGCCGCGTCGGATCCGCGCCCAGCGCCGAATCGTCGGCGTAGTAGTCGTCGGCCATCCACCACGCGGTGTTCATCTGCGCGGCCACCAGCAGGTGATCGGGATCGTCGGAATCGGTGTGGGTCAACATGACCAGCCGCCCGTACCCTGTCTTGCGCAGCTTCTCCAGCTCCTCATCGGTGAAGCCGAGACCTTCCGCCCACGCGACCAGCCGATCGTCGATCTCCTCGGCGAGCCCGTCGTCGATCCGGGCCGCGGGCGGACAGTACAGCGGCGACGCCGAGCCGTCACCCCATTCCAGCAGTTGGCAGGGCTCGACATCCGCGGTCAACCGCCGTATCGGCAGCCGCAGCGCGCTCTCCCCCAGGCGGGGCACCCCGGGCGTGCAGTGATCGGTGGCGCCGAGTTCGGAGAAGGGCGGTTTCGCGTCCGGTGCGGGCGATTCCGGCGCAGGCACCGGCGCGAACCGCTTGGCGAGTTGAGTGCCGAGCCCGTTCGGCCCACGCAGATCGTTGTCGAGACTGGTCATCGTGCTTCTCCCGCCGTGCCGGTCATCAGGTAGAGCAACGCATAGATGGTGACTGCATCGACTATCGGACCTGCAACCCCTCCCGCGCAGCCGTTTACGCGATTCCGGTCGTGACGGCCCCGCCGCGCAGCGCCGACTCGCCCGGCCCACCCAGGAACAGTGCCCGGTAGGCGCTGCGGATGGTGAGACCGCCCAGTTCGGGCACCTCGTCGAGCTCGCGGTCACGCAGTCGCTCGATGAAACCCAGCAGCGCGATCAACTGGATCGAGTCCAGCCCCACGTCGGTGACGAGATCGCTGTCCGCCTCGACGGCGCCGTGCTCCGGACCGCGCAGGTCGTGCAGGAACGCGGTGACCGCGTCGATGAACTCGGCCTCGGAAATCCCTGCCCCGAGTGTGTTCTGGCTGTTCATTGCTTACTCCTTCGGTACGCGACAGGTCATTTCGACACGGACGCGAGGGCCGCCTCGGTTTCCCACAGTGCGGTGACCGCCCGGCGGTCGAGCTTGTTCTGTCCGGTTCGAGGCAGCGGATCGGCGATCGCGATCACGCGCCGCGGCGCGCGCTGCCGGCCGAGGTCGCGACGGATCGATTCGAGAACGTCGGCGGTGCCGACTGCGCTGGACTCGTCGAGGCGCACCAGCAGCCCGATGTCCTCGCCGTCGAGGAGCGAGAGTCCGACCGCCCCGGCCTCGAGGACATCGGGGATCGCGAGCGCGGCTTCCTCGACCTCGTTCAGGTACACGGCGAACCCGCCCTTCATGACCACGTCCTTGCTACGGCCGGCGATGCGGTAGACACCGTCGGTCTCGCGGCGCATGACGTCACCGGTGCGGAACCAGCGCCCGTCGAAGGCCGCGGCGGTGGCGGCGGGATTTCCGTAGTAGTGGTCGAGCAGCGTCGGACCCGCCAACTGCAACTCCCCCTCCCCCGCGCCGGCCACGACGACGCCGGCACTGTCGACGAGCCGCGCCTGCAGCAGCCAGGGCACACCGACGTCGTTCGTCGCCGAGCCGTCCCGGTCCCGGTGCCCGAAGAAGATGGCGCACATGGCTTCCGAGATGCCGTAGCAATTCACCAGGGGCAGGCCGAACTTCTGCGTGAAGCGCTGCTGGGTACGCGCCGGCAGCGGCGCGCTGCCGGTAAGGCACAGCGGAGCCGCGCCGCCGGCGACGCGCGGTCGAGCGACGTGATTGACGATTTCGACCAGCGAGGGAACGAGATAGGTCTGGTCGACGGCGAATTCGTCTATGCGACTCCAATAGTCGCGACCCGAGCGCAGGTCGAGCTCCGGGAGCACGACTACCGCGGCGTCGGTGAAGGCCGCCCAGACGTAGTGCATGTTCAGTGTTCCGGATCCGGAAAGCCTTGCACTACACGCAATCCGGGACGGCTCGCCGCCGCGCAGCGCCGCTCCCGCCGCCGCGGAGGCATGCATGGTCAGCGCCAGTTTCGAATGGGTGAACGGAATGCCCTTGGGGTCACCGGTGCTGCCCGAGGTGTAGCCGAGCATCGCCGTGCCGTCGGGGAGTGCGTGTGGGAACCCTTCGGAGGAGCCGATGCGCACCACCCGGAACTCGGGCAGAAGCTCCAGTCCGAAATCCGCGCCCGAGTGGCGCAATACGTTGTCCCGCAGTCGATTTCCCCATGCAGCGTCGATCAGCACGGCCGTGGCGTCGAGCCGCCACAGGGCCAGCAGGGCCGGCACCGTATCCGGATGATCGACGAGGGTCACGGCGCAGCGTGCGCCCGGCGCCATTCCCGCCAGCACGAAATGGGCCAGCAGTTTCTCACTGCGATCGGCGATATCCGCCCAGCTGAGCCGGATTCCCTCGAACGGCGCGCGCTGGAAGATCAGGGCGTCGGCGTCCGGTCGTTCCTGCGCCAATCGCAGATAGCGGTTCGCCAGTTCGCGAACCGGCAGGTCGTGTGCCACAGCGTTGGTTCCTTACTGGCGGGTCCGGCGGGCTTCCACGCCGCGGACGAAGTCGCGCAGCGATTCCTCGAATCGGTCGGTGTGTTCGAAGAAGGGCAGATGCCCGCACTCGTCGAAGATCTCGGCGGTCGCATCGGGCATGGTCTCGGCCAGCAATCGCAATCCGGAGGGGCTGATGCAGAAATCGTCGTCGCCACCGAGCAGCAGGGTCGGCGCCGCCACTCGCGTCAGCATCGCGACGTCCTCGCTGGGATCGAGGGCATCGGAGAGGTTGGCCCGCAGCTGCGCGGTGGAGTTGGTCGCCAGGAACCGCTCCCGCAGGGCCAGATACGTCGCGGTGCCGCCGATCGCCTGGGTGCGATCACCGAAGACGAGCGGATAGATCGCGTCGAACAGCGCACGGGGACCGCCGGATTCGAGTGCGGCGAGCCAGGATCGGGTGATGCGGGTGCGGCGCTTGGAGCCCCACGGGCTGATCGGCGGTCCGACCAGGATCAGACCCGAGACCCGGTCCGGATGCCGGACCGCGAAGTCGCGGCAGATGAGCGTCGAGATCGAGGATCCGACCAGGTGGGTCCGTTCGATCCCGAGGTGATCCAGCAGGGAGACGAGATCGTCCACATGCTGATCGAAGCCCTTGGGCTCCCCGGAGGACGCACCCTGGTTGCGGAGATCGTAGGTGAGGATCCGGTTCTCGGTCACCACCCGCCGGGTGAAATTGCGCCACGCCGTGCTGACCACGTAGATCGTGGAAACGAAAGTGACGCAGGGCCCTTCGCCCTCCAGCTCGTAGTAGAGCTCGCAGCCGTCGGCGGTCCGGTGCCGGGCCGTATCGCCCCGGTAGCCGAGGTCCCAGGTTTCGATGGTCGCCAGATCCATTACGCGGCCCCCCGATGCGCCAGGTACCAGGCGACGTACCGGCCGAGCTCCTGAGCCGACAGTTCGCACCGCAGTGCGCCCTCGCCGAGGATCTTCTCGACATTCGACACCGAGAAGTACTTCTCGTCGTTCATGTAGGACCGGTAGAAGTCCATCTGCTCATCGACCTTCTCGTCGATGAGCGTGAACTCGGAGCGGTCGTCGGTGAAGATCGGGTACTGCACGCCCAGCACGTCGACCGCGCCGTCCCACACCGTCTTCAACGCGGGCGGGGCGCTGTTGGCGAGGTGGTAGATCTCGCTGTCGGACGACCGCGCCGCGATGCCGACGGCGGCACGGACCACCTGGTCCACCGGGATGAAGTTGACCGGGGTGTCCCCGTTCGCCAGCAAGCGCAGGGGCCGGAACTTCAGCAGGTCGCCCAGCGAGGCGCGGACGAGATTGCGCGCGCGCTGCAGGCCGCGGACGAAACCGTACAGACCCGAGAACGTGGTGGCGGCGTAGGTCCGGCTGTGCCCGATGACGATGCTCGGCCGGAAGATCCGGATCGTGTCGAAACCCGAGTCCAGCACGGTGTTCTCGGCCGCGATCTTCGATCGTTCGTAGGCGTTGTTCGACTCCACCGACGCCGGGATCCGCGCCTCCGGAATGACTCCGTTGGTGCGTCCGGCGACATAGGCGGTGCTGATGTAGTTGAACGTCCGCACGCCCAAGCCGCGGGCCAGCTCGAGCACGTTCTCGGTGCCCTCGACATTCTGCTTCTCGATCTCGGCCGCGCGGTGCTCCTCGAAGGCCAGAGACGCTGCCGAATGCCAGAATTCGTCCACGCCGCCGGTGTGGGCGTCGAGGTCGACACCTGCCAGCGGCTCGGTGATATCACCCGCGACGGCCGTGCAGCGGGCCAGTTCCTCCGCCGACAGCGGGGTGCCGTAGGCCTGCGCGCTGAGGCGCAGCGAGTCCAGCAGACGCTGCTGGGCGGAGCTGCCCGGCCGGGTGCGGACCAGGCACAGTAGTTGTGCGTCGGTTTCTTTCAGCAATTCGATGGCGAGTGCGCCGCCGATGAGCCCCGTCACCCCTGTGAGCATTACTCGGGACGGTTTTTCCGTCATGGCAAAGCCCTCCTCTTTCAATTCTTGTCCATGGGAATCCGCAAGTGACAGGAAATTCGTCCGTCACCGGGAAGAGAATTCGTGGCGCCGATCTGCACCATTCGGATCGGTTCCGACAGTAGTAATCGCGAATCGAATTCGTCAATGGATTCGACCGCACCGGATTCACCATCGTGCTCCGTCAGGCCGACACGGCGATGCAGTGCCGCCAGCGGGCCGGGCAGCCACCAGTTCCCGGTGCTCATCAACCGCATGAGGGCCGGGGCCAGGCACAGCCGGATGATGGTGGCATCGGCCACCACCGCCAGCGCGAGACCGATTCCGAACATCTGCATCGACGACACCGCCGACGTGGCGATGGCCAGGAACACGACGGCCATCAGCGCCGCCGCCGCGGTGAAGATCCGCCCGGTCCGCGCGACGCCCATGGCGACGGCGTGGGTGTTGGCTCCGGCGCTGCGGTCGGAGGCGAGCCACTCCTCGCGGATCCGGGAGAGCAGGAAGACCTCGTAGTCCATGGACATGCCGAAGGCCAGACAGAACATCAGGGGCGGCATATTGGCGTTCAGGTATCCGGTGGCCGTGAATCCCAGCAGGCCGGACAGGTGGCCCTGCTGGAACACCCAGACCATGGCCCCGTAGGTCGCAGTGAGCGACAGCAGGTTCAGCAGCAACGCCTTGACCGGCAGTACGAGGCTCCCCGTGAACAGGAACAGCAGCACGAGACTGCTCAGCACGACGATCGCCAGCGCGATGGGCAGCCGGTCGTACATCTCGTCCAGTGCGTCCTTGTACACCGGGGCCGTACCGCCGAACAGCGGCGTAACCGGCGACGGCACCGCACGCAGGGCGGCGACGAGCTCGGCTCCCTGCTGCGACATCGGATCGATCCCGGTCCGCACGGCCAGCACCGTGCCCGCCGGCGCGGTCATCGGCAGGTGCGACGAATCGACCTGGCGGCCTTGGGAATACACGCCCTCCGGCGACAGCACCGCGGTCACCCCCGCGACGGCGGACAGCGCCGCGGCGTAGTCGCCGACCGGGCGCTGATGGTCCGGCAACGCGATGGAGACGGTCGCGGCCAGGTTCGCGTCGAAATCGTGGCGCAGGCTTTCGCCGACCTGGTAGCTGGGCGCCGCCTCCGGCATCACCCGGTAGTCGGGGTAGGCCAACTGGACGGAGAGGAACGGCAATCCGAGCAGCACCAGCACCGCGGTGGCCGTGATCGACACGGGCACAGCGCGTTTCATCACCGCCACGACCAGCCGGTACCAGCGGGTCCGTTCCGGGGCCGGGGCGGGCGCGGGTGCCCGGCGGATGAGCCGCAGCAGGGGAACGCGCAGATCCAGCGCATTCACCCGGGGCCCCAGCACCATGAGGCCGGCCGGCAGCACCAGCACCGACGCCGCGGTGGCGGCGACCACGACGGCGATACCCGCGTAGGCGAAGGAGCGCAGGAAGTAGGCGTCGAAGCAGGACAGTGCCGCGAGCGAGAGCGCCACCGTCAGCGCCGAGAACACCACGGTGCGACCGGCCGTCCGAATCGCCTTGACCACGGCGTCTTTCACCGCCGCCCCCTGGGCCAGCTCCTCGCGGTACCGGCTCACGATGAACAGGCTGTAGTCGATGGCCAGGGCCAGGCCGAGCGCGGTGGTCATGTTGAGCGCGAAGATCGAGACATCGGTGACCAGGGTCAGTGCCCGCAGGATGGCCAGGGTGGAGATGATTGAGAAGAGCCCGATCACGACCGGCAGCGCGGCGGCCACCACACTGCCGAACACGAGGATCAGCAGCAGCAGTGTCACCGGCAGCGCGATCGCCTCCGCGACGAGCAGCCCGTCCGCGATCTCGGTGCTGATGTCGTGGAATTCGGCGGCGGCTCCGCCGGTGCGGATGGTCACCCCGTCGGCGGAACCCGAGACCTGTTCCGATACCCGGCCCGCGCTGTCCTGCTGGGCGGTGTCGTCACCGGCCAGTCCGACCAGAATGAGCCCGCTGCGACCGTCCACGCTGCGCAGCGACCGGGACGGGCCGGTCTCGGAATCGGACCAGGCCTGGATACTGGTGACGTCCGCGCGGGCACGCAGCAGATCCAGCACCCGCCGGGTGGCGGCCTGCGCCGCCGGGCTGTCGATGGACTCCGAATCAGTCACCAGCACAACGACATTCGGGCTCGCGCCGGGGAAGTGCCGTTGAATGAATCGGTTCGCCGCCTCGACATCGGCCGAGGCGAAGCCGCCGGATTTCAGGGCCGCCTGCGCCGACCCGCCGAAGACACCGCACAGCAGTGCGACCAGGAGGGTTCCGACGAGCACCGGCCAGGGCCGCGCGACGGCGAACCGGGCGATTGTGGTCAACACAGCAGTACTCCATGTTCGAGAGGGTGGGTGGGGCCAGACCCCGGGATGGCGGTCGACTGCGGAAGTTCCGCACTCGAACGGGCGCTCCCGGGTGATCGCCGATATCAGATCGGCCGTCCGGATACCCGCCGATCCGGGATGTATCTTTAGAGGTAGAGGCCATTATTCGAATGGCACAACTTTCCGCGAAGTTCTACTGACGCACTGTTTCGCTCAGTAACTTCCAGAACATGCATTCAGGGAATGTCACGGCATCGGACGGCGCAACTTTCTATTTCTTCGATCGGCTCGGCCGTTCGAATTCTCGGCTCGATAACGCGGCGAATTCCGTTGCAATTCATTCTCGGTCGGTGCTGCTGTCTCTGCAAGAGGCTCGGCCCGCCGTTCAATTTCTTTTCGCGCTGCGATTCGTCGCGGGCTCCGTACTCGGCGTCGCCGCGCTCCCCGGGCCGCAGGACCTGGGCACCCTCGGCTATCTCACGAGTCTGCTCGGGTGGGTCGCGGCGATCGTGTTCGTCTATGTGCTGAACGGCGTCTGCGATATCGACAACGACTCGGTCAACGGGGTCGGCCGGCCGCTGTCCCGGGGAGCGTTGTCACGACCGGATGCCATCAGGGCGGCAATCGGTTTCGCGCTCGTCGCCATGCTGTCGGCGGTGCATCGCGGTCCGTGGATGATTCTCGCGGTCGTGGTGATCCTGGCGCTCGGCTGCGCCTACTCGCTGCCGCCGTTCCGATTCTGTGCGACACCGTTCGGATCCATCGCGGTGGTCGTCCTCGGCGGCTTCGTCACCTATATCGCGGGCATGCTCGCCGTCGGCGGTCGACCGACGCCACAGCTGCTCGCCCTCGCCCTCGCCATGTCCTGCTGGTCCGGCTTCGTCGGTGCGATCACGAAGGACTTCTCCGATATCGACGGTGATCGCGCGGCCGGGCGCGGGGTGCTGGCGGTGCGCATCGGCGAGCGCCGCCTCCGGGCGACCGTGGCGAGCGTCGCCGTCGCCATCGGCGTGCTGTTCTGCCTTGCCGCACAGGCGATCCCGCTGCTGTCCGGGGCGGCAGCGGTGGTCCTCGGCGGGGGCCTGCTGGTGGCGTACTCCGTGCTGACCACCCGGCATTCCGACCGGCGGGACACCACCAGGCTGCCCTATCGGATTCATCTCGGCGTGCAGTACCTCACCCACCTGACCGTCCTCACCGCGCCGGCGTGAGTCCCAGGATCGCGCGAGCGATCTGGTCGGACTGGGTGAGCAGCGGTGAGTTCACCCGGGGGCGCGCACCGGACGCGGTCACCCACTGCACACCCTCGAGCGGCGGGCCGAAGCAGTACACCTGCTCGTGTGCCCGCCCGTTCGCTTTGATCACCCGCAGTGTTCGCGGGTCGACATCGATGCCGCCGGACCGATAGCCGCCGCCCGCATCCGGAATGCGATAGGCCCGGCAATTGCCGCGTGCGAGAAGGTCCTTCAGGAACGGATCGGCTGCCCGCCGGATATCCGCCCCGGGCAGATAGGACTCGATGAGCGCCGGCGCGGTGCGCCGGGAGCCGTCGACCACCGCCGACTCCACGCTGAACAGCCCGATATCCGGATCGAACCGGGCCGGTGCGGCCGGTCCGACGAACTCTACCGCGCCCGCGCGCTGCAGCGCGATCAGTTCCGCGACACGGCTGTTCGGTGGGCCGGACGCCAGCATATTGTTCACCCCGTTGAACCAGAGTTCGATATCGCGGCGATAGGACTGCCCGCCGACGCCGCCGTGCGAAACGATTCTCCGCACCACACCGCGCAGATCGCGTACCGCGGCCGCCAGCGCCTTACCGGGATCTCGATCCGGCCCCCGCGCGGCGGCCGCGTAATCGTCTTCCAGCAGGCCGCGTAACCACTTTCCGAAGATCTCCGTGGAGGCGAAGCTGCGCCCGGCGCCGGGTGTCAGCAGTTCGCTCCAATCCAGGTGCCGGTTGCCGAGGCCGAGGGAACCCTCCAGCACCGCGGGCAACCGATCGATGTCGAAGCCGGGCGCGTCGAAGACCTCCCGGAGCACGGCCTCGTCGCCGGGATCCGCGTGCAGCAGGGTCCGGTAGTAGGCCCACGCCATCTCCTTGCGCAGTGTCGGCCAGACGTCGGCGCGGAAGTCGAGTCGCTCCGAGCGGGCAGCCAGCCGATCGGCGAACGCACCGGTGAAGTAGCGCGGCCGATAGGACGGCACCTCCTGCTCCCGGTACTCCGGGCGCGCCCGGTAGGGGACGCCCTGCCGGGACGCGGCATAGATCCTCGGCTCCGCGCCGGAGGGCAGATACTCGAGCTCACCGGCCCGTTCTTCGAATCTGCCGCCCCGGCCCGTGGTCAGCAGTGCCACATGGTCGAAGAAGGTCAACCCCAGCCCGTAGACGATCACCTCGGTGCCGGAACCGATCGCTCGCAGGTCGGCATCGGAGGCGTTTCCGGGCGGAACGTAGTGCCGACCGGCCCGCCGCGCGGCGTCCGCCAGCTCGCGGTTACGTTTGGAGGGCTCGAGATCGTAGTGGCCGACCGCCAGGACGACGGCTTCGGCCCGGATCCTCCTGCCGTCGCCGAGTGCGACGCGATAGCCGCCGCCGCGCTCCGCGTACGGCGTCAAATCCGTTGCCGCACTGCGGTACACCGTCACCATCACATGCTCCGGAGCCTGCCGCTCGATGCGGGTGAAGGCCCACCGCAGGTACTCCCCGTGCAGGGCGCGGCTGGGATAGGACCACGGGCGCATCGCCCGCGCCTCCGCGCGCAGCTCCATGGGCAGCACGCTGTCATTCTCCATCGCCACGGTTTTCGCCCACTCGTACTGGGTGGGACCGGTGGTGATCGGACCCGCGCACCGTACCGAGTCGTCCGGGAACGCGGTGATATCCGCCGCAACGCTGTTCATCAGCAGCTGACGCGGTTGATCCCGCCGCCAGACCCGGCCCGGGCCGTGCTCGTACGGATCGATCACATGGATGTGGATCGGGCGCTCGGGCCGCTGTGTCGCATTGGCGCACAATCGTTCCAAGGTGACCGTCCCACGCGGACCGGCGCCGATGATCGCCACGTTCAGGGCCCGCACCGGGATGCGGGCCGGGGATGTCGGACTGTTCATCGCTAGCCGAAGCTCACCGTGACGCACTGGCCGAGATGGTTCTGCGCGCTCGCCACCGCCTCGAGGCCGCAATCGTGCAGGAGGCGGTCGAAACAGGCGGCGCTGAACGACTGCGAGACGAATCCGTCGGCGCCGCGGAACCGGACGCCGCTGTACGGCGCCCGCTCCACGGCGGCGAGGGTGATTCCGCACGCCGTGTAGTAGTCCCGGCGCACCTCGGTGGTCCACACGTCGGAATTGAACGCCGAGATCAGGCCGTACCCGCCCGACCCGCGCAGGGCGTCGAAAACCGCCGCGGGGTCGGGCAGATTCCCGATGAGGTTGAACGGGAACACGTAGAGCGGCACCTCGCCGTGGACGTGCGCGCGCCACTGTTCCGGCCGCCCGGCGTCACCGGCCACAGCGTTCGCCGTGCGCTGCAGGCCCTCGCTGATGATGCGACGGCGCAGCAGTTCGACCGCGTCGTCGTTGATGTCGATCCCCAGGTAGGGGATCCCCGCCGAACGGGCGACCTCGATGGCTCGCCCGTCGTAACAACCCATTTCGACGAGCATGTCGCAGTGGAACTGCCGCACGCTCTGCAGCACCGCCAGGGATTCCAGTTGCAGGAAGGCGAGCAGGTCGTCGGGGAAGTTGGCGGCCCGCATGATCGCGGACGCCCCCCGGGCGCGATAGAAGTCGCCGCTGGTGGCGAATTCGCCCGTCTGGGTGTCGAATTCGATCGACGTCATGCTGTCTCCTGTTTCGAGAATCGGTCCGTCCCGGGCGCGGCGGCCGGAACGCGGCCGGTGGGCTCCGAGCGACGGCGCACCAGATCGGCCAGGCGCTCACGAACCACCGGCCATTCGGAGTCGACGATGGAGTAGACGATCGTCGTGCGCCACGATCCGTCACGGCGGCGGGCGTGCCGGCGCAGGCTGCCCTCTTCGGTCGCGCCGATCGCCAGGACGGCCCGCCGCGACCGGGTATTCAGATCGTCCACGTTGAATTCGGCGCGGGCGGCGCGCAATGTGCCGAAGACGTGGTCCAGCACAAGCAGTTTCGACTCCGGATTGCAGGCCGAGCCGCGCACTCCGGCCGACAGCCAGGTGTATCCCACGGTCACCCGGCGATGGTGTTCGCTCATGTTGTAGATAGAGGTCGTGCCGATCACCTCGGCACCGCGCGCGTCGACGATGGTGAGGGTCTGCCGGCCGGACTCCAGTGCGTGGGAGACGGTTTCGGCCGAGGGGGGCGCGGATTCGATGCCGTACGGGAAGTACCTGAGGGTCTCCGGATCATCGTGCGCGCGGGCCAGGCCGGCCGCGTCCGACAGCACGGTCGGCCGCAGCAGCACGAATTCGCCTCGCAGCGTGGGTATCTCGCTCCAGTCACGCATTCTCACCGGTTCCTCCCACTCGGGTCAGTACCTCGCCCGATCCCGCCCCGCCCCGGACCGCGGCGGTGGTGCGGGCGTGCTGTATCTGTGCCGCAATGCCTTTGACGTTCCACGTCGCCTGAAACAGCGATGAGGAATACAGCAGCGAACCACGGGTGGCGAAGCCGATCGCCGCTACCCGGGACGGACGCCCGTCGGGCCGGACCAGTCCGCCGGTCCGGCGATCGACGCGGACGCCGCCGTACTGCTCGGCCACCGCCCAGCCGTTCGCCACCAGGGTGTTCTCGAATCGTTCCTGCCCGGCGCTGGTCGTAGCCCCGGTCCCGTCGACGATCGCGTCGTAGGTCGCGATGCCGTCGGGTGTGCGGATGCCCGGCGCGTCCGCCGTGCGCTCGAGGGTGCCGACCAGTACCCGGACTCGCCCGGCATCGATCGCCGTCCGCAGAATCCTGGCGGTGTGCGGCGGGATCGGGCTGCATATCGCCTGCAGGAGGCGGTAATACCGGTCGTCGAAGGCTTTCCGGTCGGCCTCGGACATGCCGTACCAGTACACCGGCAGATCTCGGTTGGCCATCGAGATGGCGATGTTCTGGATCCGCCGCTGCGCCTCCGGGATCCGATCGGGGGCAACGAAGCCACCTACCCCCGCGACCAGCCGATCCAGATACTCGCGCAGGTCCTCCGGTGTGACCTGCTGCGCGGCCAGCTCCGTCAGGAAGCGGGTGCGCAATTCGGCGAGGGACGCACCTCGGTGGTCATCGCGCGCGGGCAGCGTGAGGGGTAGATCCTCCGCGAAATCCGCACGGACGTCGGGCAGGATGCCCGACCGGGAGAACATCGAGACCTCGATATCGGGATGGCCGGACAGCAGCGCCAGCGTGCAATCGACAGCGGTGAGCCCCGATCCCAGCACGGCCACTCGCCGCGCCCCACGGGTCCGCTCGACCAGTTCACGTAAGGGGTAGGGGCGCAACGGATCACCGTCGCCCGGTGGCGGCTCGTCCTGCCGCCCGTGCCCGGTGCACAGAATGAGATGGTCGGCCTCGATGACATCACCCGCGACAGTGACGAGCACCTTCCCCTCGATCTCCTCGAACCCCTCGGCATAGGACGCGTGCCGCTCCAGCAGCCGGCCCGCCTCCCGCCACCGTCGTTCGATGGCCTCGTACCGGCACTCGAGATAGCGGCCGAAGTACGCGCGGGTGAAGTACTCGCCGTCCCCGTCCGCGGGGAGGGCCCCGCCCTGTTCGGCCACCCAGTCGAGGAAATCGTGCTGGTTGTCGTATACCACCGACATGTGGCGCGCCTGCCGATTGACCAGTGCGCAGCCCAGATCGTCGCGGTACACGGTGCCCACGCCCGGGCGCTCGCCGCCGTCGATGAGGACGACATCGGGCAGGTCGGCAGCCAGTACCCGGTGCAATTCGTACAGGGCGGCCAGCCCGGACGCCCCCGCGCCGACGATGGCGATCCGCGTATTCTCGTGCGTTCTCACGTTTTCCATCAGATGTCCAAACTTGCGCACAGATAGGCGACCATCTGTGCGATCTCTTCGCTTTCGCGATATCCGGCACGGCTCGAATTCGCGAATTCCATTGCCTTGTCCAGCCGATTGAGGAGATCCCCGACGGAGAACTCCGCCGGGTCGGCGAGATCGATCAGATTGGCCCGGAACAACTTTCCGATCTCGGTGCGCGGACTCTCGAAAATATCGCGCGATTTCCCGGTGGCAGAACGCCATGAGGACCGTTCGGTCAGCATGCTCTCCCGGAAATCCGCTTCGGAGTACTCCGGACAGGCCGAGGACAACGCACCGCGCAGCACTGTCGCGGAATGCGTTCCGGCAATCTCGCGAGCCCAGATGACATTGTTCCGGCTCGACGACACCTTGCGCCCGTTGAGTTTCAGGAAACGATTGGCCTTCAGCGCCGCGGGCAGCATCGCGGTCATGCCCGTGATCCGGGCCAGCACCGGGAACAGCACGCTGTAGTAGTAGCTGTTGTCCACACCGAAGTAGTAGGTGACCCGCAGCTCGGGGTGCCGCGACAGCTCGTCGCGCACCCGATCGGGCGTCACGTCGGCGGGCAGGCCGAGCATGCGCGCCAGCGCGTAGGCGTGCGCGAAGAAGATATCGATCCACGGATTCACCACGCGCCCCGGACCGACGGCGTATCCGTAGTCGCCGCGCATGGTCAAGGTCACCGTGTGCGCGCCCAGACGGCCGGTCAGCGCGTCGATGAACCGGTTGTCGATCGCGATCGACCGGTTCCGGTCGCGCAGCCAGGTCAGATCCTGCTCGGTGATTTCGAGGACGGTGGGCGCGGGCCCGGCCGGGAGCTCGGTGAAGACCGCGGCGCCCGACGGCTCCTCGACGGGGTGGATCATGCGCGTCACATCGAGCGGCGAACCGCAGTTCTCGCACACGTTCGCGAAGGCGTGCTGGAAGCACACCGGGCAGGTTCCGGAGACGAAGGCTTCGACAGCGCTGCGGTTCTCGTCGCTGCCCACGAATTCCGCACGGGCGACGGCACGCTCGTCAAGGAACAGCTCGTCGAGGCAGGCCGCCAGATACGCCCGGTAGGCGGGTGTGGTGTTGTCGACGCGCTGATCGAATCCGATACCGAAGCAGGCGTAGTCCCGGTCTATCTGGTCGATCATGGACCGCCGGAACTCCTCGACCTCCCGGCCCACCTCCTGCGCCTTCTTGGCGACGTAGGTCTGGTAGTTGTCGATGTGCGAACTGTGCTGTGCCCGGCCGCCGAGCAGATTGAGCAGCTTCGTGTGCAGATCGGCCCGCAGGTAGGGGCCCGCGACATGGCCGATGTGCAATCCGCCGTTCGGTGTGGGCGGTGGGGTGAAGACGATGTCGCGATACTGGTCGATCGTCACTGCCGGACCCCCTCGCTCCACCAGAAGCTGAACAGCCGGAAGGGCTCACTCCCGGTATTCGACACCGAATGCAGCTTGTCGGGCTCGAGGACGACGACATCGCCCTCGGTCAGCACCTGAGTCTCGCCCTCGACCCACACCGTGGCCTCACCGTTTATCAGATAGAGGAATTCGGTCACCGGATGCTGATGCTTCTCGATCGATTCGCCGGGGCGAATGTAGGAGACCGCCGATCCGAGTTGGGTGTGCACGGGACCGGTGGCCTTCAGGAGGTCGGTGAACCTCCGGATCATCACGGTGTATTCCGGCTTGTAATCGTTCGCGGTCTGCGGCTCGTAGCGCATACCACTCCCCTTCCGAGAATTGTTCATACTTCACAAACGAGGGCTGTGAACCGAAGTCCGGTCTAGCGTCCGGAATGCACCAGACGCGCGGCTGCGGCCCGTAATGTCTCGTCGCGCTTGCAGAATGCGAAGCGCACGAATGTGTTCCAGCGAGTCGTGTCCGCGAGTGCTGCCACGGGTATCGCGGCCGTTCCGTGCGTCACCGGCAACCGCCGGCAGAATTCGATCCCGTCACCGCCGACGTCAGCGCAGACGAAATATCCTCCGGCACTGCGCTTGACGTCGTATCCGGCCTCGCGCAGCGCCGTGGACAGCAGGGAGTACTTGTGCCACAGTGCATCCCGCTGCCCGGCCACCCAGACATCCTCGTACTCCAGGGCATACGCGACCGCCGGCTGGAAAGGCGTGGCCGGGACGAAGCTCAGATACTGCTTGGTGGCCCGCAGCGCGTCGATCAGGCGCTCGGGCGCCAATGCCCAGCCGATCTTCCAGCCGGTCACGTTGAAGGTCTTGGCGGCGCCGGACACCACGATGGTGCGCTCCCGCATGCCCGGCAGCGACGCGATCGAGGTATGCGTTCCGCCCGGGAAGACCAGCCGCTCGTAGACCTCGTCCGAAAGCACCAGAAGATCGTGCTCACACGCGATGTCGGCAATGGCGGCGAGATCGCCGGTCGACAACACCAGCCCGGTCGGATTGTGCGGCGAGTTGACGACGAGCAGGCTGGTGCGCGAGGTGACGGCGGCGCGCAGCGCGTCGAGATCCACCGCGAATCCGGCGCCGTCGGGAGTCAGGGATACGGTGCGCCGCCGTGCGCCCGCGAGCGCGACCGCCGCGGCATAGGAGTCGTAGTAGGGCTCGATCAGCACCACCTCGTCGCCGGGCTCGACGAGCGCCAGGATCGCCGCGGTCAGGGCTTCGGTCGCGCCCGCGGTCACCAGCGCCTCGCCGGACGGGTCGTAATCCGACCCGAGCCGCCGTGCGCGCTCGCCGGTGACGGCCCGCAGCAGGGCGGGATGACCGTCGGCCGGCGAATACTGATTCATGCCCTCGGCGATAGCGGATCTCGCGAGATCCAGCATGGCCTCCGGACCGTCGTAGTCGGGAAAGCCCTGCCCCAGATCGATCGCGCCCCGCGCGAGCGCCACCGCCGATATCTCGCCGAACACCGAGGAGGTGAACGGCCGCATCCGTCCCACCAGTGCTGATCTCATGGTCAGGACGCCGACTTCACGCGCTGATCGAGCAGTTCGGCGAAACGGAGCCAATCCTCGGCGCAGTTCCTGGCCAGCTCGGCCAGCGCCGAGACCGCGTGCGCGGGAAGGCTTTCCGCGATCCGGTGCCACACCTGGTCATCGGCGCCGGATGCTTCCAGCCAGCGCAACAGCGTCCGACCGGATTCGGAGAACCGCAGCGAGGGATCATTTCTCACCTGCGCGAGCGATGTCGTCCGGTCGGCGCCCCGGGTCCGGCGGAACAGCACCCGCAGCGCCGCCTGCGGCACTCCGCTCGCGGCGTGTACCTGCCTGGGCCGCAACGGATCCTCACTGCGTCCGAGGCGATCCCGGACGTCCTTGGCCGTCGCCACGGAGATGCCCGCGCTGCGTGCCACCGCACGGGAGGACAGCGCCGGATTCGCACGGAACACCTCGGCCGCGCGCAGGCGCCCCGCAGCCGGATCGACCGGGCGCACACCCCCGTCGCGTCCGATCCGGCCTTCCGGCCCGGTGAGCTCGGTGGTGGACCGGCGAATCGCCGCCACGGTCTTGTCCGACACCCCGCTCAGCGCCGCGACCGCCCGATCGGATCGCTCCGGGAAATAGGACAGGATGCGCCGGGCGGCGTTCTTGCGTTCGGCCAGCGACAGCGGCAGTCCGTGGGCGCTGTTGAGCCGCACCGCCAGCAGGAAGGCCTCCTGCTCGTCACCGTCGAAGAAGCGCACCGAGATCCGCTGCGCGCCAAGCAGTTCCGCCGCGTACAACCGGTGCATCCCGTCGATGACCCGCATGCTCGCCCGGTGCACGAGCAGCGGCGGAAGCAGCTCCGCGGATTCCGCGAGCAGCCGCACGTGCTCGTCGTTGCGCCCGCTGCGCGGTGTGTCGGCGGGCCGCAGCGCGGCGATCGCGATCTCGACCGGGTCACCGGCTCCGGCCTCGGCCGGGTCGTATTCGGCAGCGGTACCCACGTGAATCCCCTTCGCTCGGCCCGTGATTCCTTCCTCTCGAATCCAAGCCGATGTGCGATGGTGCGCGGAATACGTCCATTTGCGGATCCGCATGTATCGGAAGACACATGCGGGGCCGGGCTACCCGCGCCTGGCACCCGTCGGCCGGGGCAGGGTGCGCGCTCGGTTCACCGCGTCCAGACGTGAGACCGCGCCCAGCTTGTCGAAGATATTGCGCAGGTGCCGCTTCACGGTGCCCTCGGTAATGCCGAGCTCCACCGAAATCTGCCGATTGGTCTTGGCCCCGGCGACCAGATCGATGACCTCGAACTCCCGCAGGGTCAGCACCTCCTCGGCCGCGGACCGGTGCTCCCCGACCGGCTCCGGCGCGCCCGCGACCACCACGGCATCGCCCGAATCGGTTGCGACACTTCTGATGACGGACAGCAGATCGGCCCGGGTCGCGCTCTTGTGCACATAGCCCGCCGCACCGCCGGCCAGCAGCTCCCGGATCAGCTGGCGGTCACCGTGCATGCTCAGGATCAGCACGCGGGTCGCAGGCGACGCTTCGAACAGCGCGGCCAGCGTGACGGATACGTCCTCGCCCGGGATCTCCACATCGAGCAGGACCAGATGGGGGCGATGTCGCGCGACCAGCTTGACCCCGAGCGCCCCGCTGGACGTATCGGCGACCACGCGGAGATCGTCCTCCATGAGCAGGCTTTCGCAGAGAGCTCCGCGCAGCATGGTGTGGTCGTCGATCACCACAATGTCGATGCGGTTCACCGCGAGCCCGCCACGATCGGAACACGCAGCGAGACCTGGGTACCCTTGCGGTCGCCGGAGCAGATGGCCAGCACCCCCGACATGATCTCGGCGCGTTCGGTGATCGAGCTCAATCCGTTGTTCCGCACCACCCTGCCGGGATCGAATCCCTTGCCGTCATCCTGGACCATGGCCGAGATCTCGTACGGCGCGATGTCCACATTGACGGTCACGGTGGTGGCCTCCGCGTGCGCGATCGCGTTGCGCAGACACTCCCGCAGGATGAGGAAGACCTCGTCGATGACTTCCGGATCGGCCCAGGTCTGTACCCCGTTCACCCGAATCGCCACGGAAGGTGTTGTCAGCCGCATCGATTCGACGAACGCGGCCAGGGCGGTGCGCAGACAGCCGTCCGCCACACTGCCGCGAAGTTCCGTGGTCAGCGCCGACAGCTGGAACATCGCGTCGGTCAGCGCGGACACCGCGGCCGGAACCGCTGTCACATCGTCGGGGCGGACGGCGGCCAGTTCGATACGGCGCATGGCCAGACTGATGCTGTTGCCGATGCGATCGTGGATATCGCGCGCGAGCTTGCGGCGATCGGCGTCGATCATGGCGCGGACTTCGTTCAGCAGAAACGAATCATGGCCCTTGGCACCGGCTTCGAGACGAATGTGCACACCCCGGTTCAGGGTCGCAGCCGCCAGCTCGAGCAGTTCGAACGCGCCCGGATGCCCGCGCAGCAGTGCCGCGGCCTCCGCGAGGACGATCTCGACCAGGAGCATGCCGGCGCGCACCGAGTTGTGCGGGCGGATCCCGCGATCGCTGCGGCCCTCCGACATCCGGAAGACCGCGTTCATCGGATGATCCGGATCCACCACCCGACCGCTCTCGATCGCCGTCGCACAATCCGCGATGATCCGTTCCCCCTGTAGCGAGCATTCGGTCCAGGTCCGCTCATCGGCGGTCAGCGGACTGTCGATCGCCTGCAGTTCCTTGCGATACCGTTCGAGCAGCACCCGCCGCGCGGCCCGCAGACCCGCCGCGACGGCGGGATCCGGCGCCACACCTGTGCCTGCCCCAGCCCCCGTATCCGAATCGGCCTCACACGGAGTTCCTTCCGGCCGCCGCCACAACCCCCGGCGCTCGTCCACGCACTCCCCTACATCTTGTGCGAGCCAGCACAATTCCCTCTACCAAGGCTCCGAGCGAGGCTAGCAGGGCGGGATCACAGGGTTCGCGCCGAAGTGATCCACCTAACAGCCCGCGAGCGCGTCGCGTACCGATTCGGCGCGGATGTGCATCGACCGCACGAGAGCGGGTACGCCCTGGTCGGAGCGTCGGCTTTTCGCGGCGCCGTACCTCTGGCAAAAGGAGACGGATCATGCTCGGCCTCGGCATCATCGGTTGGATCATCATCGGCGGACTGGCCGGTTGGATCGCCAGCAAGATCATGAAGACCGACGCGCAGCAGGGCATCCTGCTCAATATCGTCGTCGGCGTCGTCGGTGGGCTGCTCGGCGGATTCCTGTTGAAACTGTTCGGTGTGGACGTCGAAGGCGGCGGCCTGTGGTTCAGCTTCTTCACCTGTCTCGGCGGCGCGGTGATCCTGCTGTTCCTGGTCAACCTGGTGACCGGACGGCGCGCCGTGCGCTGACGCGGGACCGGCCACAGCGCACACCCCATTCCCGCCTGAACGGGTTCAGGCGGGAATGGGGTCGGCCCGCTGCAGGATCGAGAGGCGGGCGGCGGCCAAAACCACCGCGCGAGGCGGGAGGCGCAGTGCCCCGGATTCGGGTTCGCTGACCCAGTGCCATTCGCTCGGGTGGTCGGAGACGGGCAGCATGATGCGGCTGCCGGGCAGCGGGATCGTCACCCCGTTGGCGTGCAGGAAACGCCGGAGTCGTTGCGGGACAGGGCGATACGGCATCGGCGGAGCGAGCAGGAAGGTCCGGCGGCGATCGCGGGGATCAGCCACCGCGGGGGTGGCGGGCAGCCAGGCCAGGCGGGCGTGCAGGCCCCGCGCCAGGGGTTCGGGAACGGTCAGCGCCTCGATCGCCGCGCCGACGGTGATCAGCGGCCGGTCGGCGAACAATTCCACCGGCAGGCCGTAGCGCGCCCGCAGCAGATGCGCTGATTCGTAAGGGGAGCAGCAGGATTCGAACATCGGGACCTCCGGGCACGCGACGATGCGGGGTATCCGGCGCCAGGGGCGCCCCGGACTGTGACAGACGCGAGAGACGGAGGGTCTGACCATGCCTTGCCCGGGAGCGCCCGTAGGAGGCGGCGTCACGACTGGCGCCGGATACGGAAAGTATTCTGCGCCTGCGAGTTTGCCGGTTCGATGACGCGCGGATGGCATTCCGGTGACCGCCGGTGACGATGTCTTGCCGATCGGCGAACGACAGGTGGTGAGGACCCTCTCGGCGCACCGGGGGCAACGGTCGGATGTGCGGTGCGAGCCGTGCCGGGGCGCGGTCACTTCTCCGCGCGGTACTCCTCGGCGGCCGGGACGAGATCACCGGGCAGGACGCGGTAGCGCCGGGGCCGCGTCGACGCGGCCTGCATGCGGGCCCACGCGCCGCGGATCGCCTCCTTCGTGGTGGGGCGGATGCGGTACAGCGCCGCGATGCCGAGCGCGCATCCGGCCGTGATGGCGAGTGCGACGACTCCGGGGGCGAGGGCGCGGGCGGGTTCGGTGGGCCGATACCAGGCCTCCGAGTAGCCGACCCGCTCGAAATCCCTGCCCCACAGGGCGACCGCGGCCGACGGTACGAACAGCACCGCCACGCACAGCGGCGGAATGGTGGGGAACAGCGGGGTGGCCGCGCCGAGGCAGTACCCGCCGACGAAGGCCACCGCGGTGCCGCTCGCCACCGCGAGCAGTGCGCCGTGCGCGCCGGTGAGCACGGTCGCGAGCGAGGCCACCGCCAGCGCGCCGGTGAGCGCGGCCGCCAGCAGCGGCAGCCCGCGGCGGTATCCGGCGAACAGGCCCACGGCGACCGCGGCCAGGAAGATCAGGATGGTCCAGTCCGGGCGCGGCACGGTGATCGGTGTACTGCCCGCCGCCGCGAACGCCACCATGAGCAGCAGCAGCATGCCGTCGCGGCCGGGCAGCACCAGCGCACCGGCGAAGGCGGCCAGCACGATCAGTACCACGCCGACGACCAGGACCGGCAGCGCGCGCCCCGAGCGGGCGAACCATTCGGAGGTGAGCAGGATGGTCGGGAAGACGAGCCCGGCCACCAGTGCGGGCCGCAGCGGAACCACATCGACCAGTTTGCGCACGGTCGCCGGCTGCCGCCGGTGAGTGAACGCGCAGGCGGCGGCCAGGACGACGAGCAGTCCGGCCACCGGGAGCGTCGGCGAATCGAGGACGAAGCGCTGGACCGCCGACAGCTGTTCCCCCGGTGCGGGCGCCGGGGTGAAGTCACCGAGCAGGACCCCGCTCATCGCGCCCAGCAGGAAGGCGCTCGCGGTGGGCCGCCGATACCAGGCCAGCGTGCCGACCGCGCCCATGAGCATGCCCGCCAGCACCGAGTCGACGTAGATCAGCACCGATTGCGATCCGATCTCGCCGCTCCACAGCACCTGGTCGACGAACAGCCCGGCCGAGACCAGGGTGGCCACCGCCCATCCGGCGGAGACGCTCATCATGACCGTGAACACCGCGCCGAGCACGACGACGAAGGCGGCGGCCATGGTCGCGCGGGGTACGTCGAAGACCACGAGTTCGACCCAGCCAGGTGCCCGGACCGTCTCGCCCACGGTGGGGTCGATCGGCACCATCACGGTCAGTCCGGCGACGGCGGCCGCCAGGCACACCGTTACCACTTCGAGCGCCTCACGCAGCCGCACTCCACCACAATGGCCCACTCGCGACATTTCGGCAATTGCATGAATG
This sequence comes from Nocardia acididurans, assembly GCF_016741815.1. Taxonomy (GTDB): domain Bacteria; phylum Actinomycetota; class Actinomycetes; order Mycobacteriales; family Mycobacteriaceae; genus Nocardia; species Nocardia acididurans. Next base: position 235,433 of record NZ_JAERRJ010000011.1, on the reverse strand, counting down.
ACGCGACTACCAGCACAAATAGATATCAAGCGAATAACTGGTAACCATTGCGGCTAGCGGCTTCGCGGGAAGCCGTCCCCCAGGTATCGTGCGCGCGCGGCGGTGCGCATGAGTTTGCCGCTGCTGGTCTTCGGGATCTCCCCGGGCAGGGTGAGAACCAGATCGGCGAGCGCGAGATCGTGCTCGCGCAGCACGGCCGCCCGGATGGCCGCGGCGAGGGCGGCCGGGTCGGCCGTCTCGAGGTGATCGCGGTGGATCTCCTGGACGACGATCAGGCGCTCGGGAGCGTCCACGGTGAAGGCCGTGCCGCAGCCGGGCCGCAGCGCCGGGTGGGCGGTGTGCACGGTGTGCTCGATATCGTGCGGGTAGTGGTTGCGGCCGCGGACGATGATCATGTCCTTGCGGCGGCCGGTCACGTAGAGCTCGCCGTCCACCAGCGCGCCGAGGTCGCCGGTGCGCAGGTAGCGGTGGCCGGGACGGTCCGGGCAACGCGCCCCGAAGGCGTCCGCGGTCGCGGCGGGGTTCTCCCAATACCCGTGCGCGACTTGGTCTCCCGCGATCCAGATCTCGCCGACGCGGTCCGGTGCGCAGAGCCCGCCGGTATCCGGGTCGACAATGGCCACGTCCTCGTTCGGCAGGACGCGCCCGGAGCCGACGAGGGTCCGGCTCGCGGTGTTCGCCCCGGCGGACACCACCCGGCCCGCGTGCAGGGCCTCGGTATCGATCGTCAGGGTGCGCGGTCCGGCCCCCGGCACGCTGCCGGTGACGAGCAGGGTCGCCTCGGCCAGGCCGTAGCACGGGTACAGCGCGCGACCGTCGAATCCCCGCGGCGCAAAGGTTTCCGCGAATCGAGCCAGGGTGTCGGCGCGCAACGGCTCGGCCCCGTTGTAGGCGACCCGCCAGCTGCTCAGATCGATATCCGGCACCCCCGCCAGGGCCGCGTGGTTGACGCAGGCCGCGAAGGCGAAGTCGGGGCCGCCGCTGGTGTGGGCACGGTAGCGGGCGATGGCGTGCAGCCACAGCAGCGGTTTGCGGATGAAGGTGGCGGGAGCCATGAGGACGCTGGTGGCCCCGATGTACAAGGGCTGCAGCACATTCCCGATGAGGCCCTGGTCGTGGAAGAGCGGGGTCCAGCCGACGAAGGTGGAGTGCTCGTCGTGGTCGAAGGCGTGCCGGATCATCTCCTGATTGGCGGCCAGATTGCCATGGGACACCATGACGCCCTTGGGATTCGCGGTGGAACCCGAGGTGTACTGGAGGAAGGCGAGGGCCTCCGGGGTGAGCGGTTCCGCGTCGAAACCACCGTCTCCCATGGGCAGAGCGTCCACGGCCAGCCAGCGCGCGTCCGAGCAGAGCGGATCCACCGCGGGGCGCAGGGCCTCGATCCGCTCCGCGACGGTCAGCGCGGCGGCCGGGCGGCAGTCGCGCACAATGGATTTGGTGGACTCCTGCAGCTGCCCCCGGCGCGGCGGCTGCACGGGCACCGCGAGCACTCGCGCGTACAGGCAGCCGAAGTACGCGACGATGAAGTCCAGGCTCTGCGGGAAGATCAGCAGCGCGCGATCACCCGGAACACAGTGCGCCCGAAGCACTCCGGCCACGGTGTGTGCGCGCCGGTACAGCTCGCGGTAGGTCAGCGAATCCGTCTCCGCGCCCGACTCGTCCAGGAAGATGTACGCGGTCCGGTCCGGTTCGGTTTCCGCCCGCTGCCGCAGGACGTCCGGCAGCAGGGCCGGGCGCAGCAGGGCCTCCCAGCCGGGGGCGACGGGCGGGCGGGCCGGTGTGCTGGTCATCGGGTACTCCCGCGCAGGGTGACGGGCAGCCGGTTCGGGCCGCGAAGTATGAAACTGTCGTCCTGCCAGTCGATATCGGTGCCGAGGAGGTCCACGTCGGCGGGGAGCAGCAGCTCCAGGGCGATCTCGGCCTGCAGGGTGGCCAGTGCGCCGCCGAGGCAGCCGTGCATGCCGTGGCCGAAGGCCAGGTGATCACCGGCGGTCCGGGTGATGTCGAATTCGTCCGGCCGATCGAACGCCTCGGGATCGCGGTTGGCCGCGCCCAGGCACAGCAGCACCTGATCGCCCGCGCTGATCCGCGCCCCGCCGATCTCGAGCTCGCGGGTGGCGAGCCGTTTGGTCAGCTGCAGCGGGCAGTCGTACCGCAGCGCCTCGGCGACGGCGGCGGGCACGAGCGCGGGGTCCGCCCGCAGCCGCGCGGCCTGCTCCGGATGCCGCAGCAGTGCCAGCACGGCATTGCCGATCAGGTATTTCGTGGTCTCGGTACCCGCGACGAAGCACATGACGCACAGCGCCGCCACCTCGTCGTCGGTCAGGACGCCGCCGGTGGACGCGGTGGCCAGCAGGCTGATCAGGTCATCGCCCGGGGTGGCGCGGCGCGCGACGATCAGCGGGCGCAGGGTCTCGGTGAAGGCAGCCACCGCCGCGTTGGCGCGGGCCAGATCGGCGGGCTTCATGAGGCCCGGCTCGAGCAGGAAGCGAATGTCGCGGGTCCGGGGTCCGGCCTCGGCGCGGCTGTCCTCGGGCAGGGCCATCCACTCGCAGAGCACCGCGACCGGCAGCGGCGCGGCGAAATCCGCGATGAGATCGAGGGGTTCGCCACCGTCGACCCGGCCGAGTAGCTCTTCCGCCACGCGGGTGACAGTCGGCCGCAACTCCGCGATGGCACGGGCGGTGAAGGCCCGGTTGACGAGTGCGCGCAGCCGCGCGTGCTCCGGGTTGTCGGTGAAGACGAGCGAGGTGCGCCCCAGCCGTTCGATCTGCGTCTCCGCCCGCGCGATCCGTGTTTCCCCATGCGCCACCGCGTCCATGGGCCGCGCTGCCCCGCTGGCCCCTGCCGCGTCGCCGGACCGCATCGCTTCGCGCACCTCGCCGGACCGCGCCGCCTCTGCCGCGCCTCCGGCCTGCGCTGCCTCGCCCACCCCGTCGGACCGCGAACCCGACGCGAAACGCTCTGTCTGCGTACTGATCTGGCTGGGGATCAGTGCCGCGCTGAACGAGCGGTCGTGCAGGACCGCGCGTACGTCGGCGTGGTGGGTGAGCACCCACATGCCGAGGGTCTTGTGCACCGGCTGTTCCTCGCGGAGCTGGCGGTAGTGCGGGTACGGGTCACGCCGGAAGCCGGATCCGAAGGGACGGAACGTGATCGGTGCGGGCGGATCCTCACCCGCGTCGCCAGGTCGCCGGGGCTCGGCGGCCGGCCGCTGACTGTGTGCGGTGGTGCTCATCGCGTGCCCCCGCGATCGAAATGCCCACGGCCGTAGGGTGTGAGCACGAGGCGGAGCAGGCCGATCTTGCCCATCCGGAAGCCGAGCGCGGACATGCGCAGGTAGCGCAGGTAGCGGTCGACGACGTCGCCGCCGACCAGGGCGGTGGCGGCCGCGCGCTCGCGGCGCAGCCGGGCCGCCCATTGCTCGCAGGTCCAGGCGTAGTCGAGACGCCCGTTGGACAGCGCGCGCACCTCGAAGACGCCCTCGGCCGCCGCCGTGATCTCGGCGAAGGTGGGCAGGTCGGCGTCCGGGAAGATCTCCTGCTGGATGAACGAATTCGCCTGCCCCGGATCCATATCGGCGTAGCAGATGGTCTGCAGCGACAGTGCGCCGTCGTCGGTCAGCCACTCCCGGCAGCGTTCGAAGAAGTGGGTGTACACCCGGATCTTCACGGCGGGCGAGTCGTCGGGCCGGGCGAAGTGTTCGAAGGCCCCGATGGAGATGATGCCGTCGAAGCGGGTGTCCGGCTGGTAGTGCATCCAGTTCTCGGTGCGCACCTCCACGCCCGGATATGCCGCGGCCCGGATGAATTCGGCCTGCTGCGGGCTGAGGGTGAGCCCGACGGCGCGGGCCACCCGATGGTCGGCGGACAGCCGCCGCAGGATCGATCCCCACCCGCAGCCGATATCGAGTACGGCCCGCGCGCTCTCGGCTCCGATGGCGTCGCAGTGGTACCGCAGTTTGCGGTCCTGCGCGATGTCCAGTGTGTCGGTGTCGTTTTCCCGGATCGCGCACGAGTAGGTCAGCGACGGGTCCAGCCACAGCCGGTAGAACTCGGTGTCGACGTCGTAGTGGTGCCGGATCGCCGCCGCGGCCGATTCCGCGCGATCATCGGTGGCCGAGGTCATGGCCGGGCCACGGTCCCGGCGTTGGCCCGCACGTAATCCGCGACGGCGTTCAGCGTCGGATGCCGGTACAGCTCCTCGGGCGACAGTCGACCCCGTAGCGTTCCTCGACCTCCATCAGCAGGGCGACGGCCACCGCCGAATCCACGCCGAGCTTGTCGAAATCCAGGGTGGGGTCGATCTCCGCGGCCGGTACCTCGAGCAGGTTGCCCAGGTACTCCCGGCACCAGGTGGCGATGGCTTCTTTGCTGGTATCCATGGTTGTTCTCCCTATGCGTCCGGTGCAGCGCTGTACCGCTGCCGAATTCGCCTGGATTCGATGCGGGCCTCGCCGGGAACCTTGAGATCCCAGGCGAGTCCGAGCAGGGCGAGCGTCTTGATCAGCCAGTAGCCGGGGTCGAGCCGGTACCACTGCAATCCGAAGGACGGCGATTCCGGGAAGGCGTGATGGTTGTTGTGCCAGGCCTCGCCGAAGGTGAGCAGCGCGAAGATGCCGCCGTTGTGACTGTTCTCGCGGGATTCGTAGGGCCGGGTGCCGAACATGTGCAGGAACGAATTGATCGCCCACACAATGTGTTCCAGCACGAAGATGCGCACCAGGCCGCCCCAGAGCAGCCCGCTCACGGCACCGGTCCAGCTCAGCGTGACGAGGCCGCCGATGACGGCCGGAACGACGAGCCCGAGGGTGACCCACCAGTAGTACAGTCGCGAAATCCGCACCAGACTGCGGTCTTTCAGCAGATCGGGCGCGTAGTGCACGACGTTGGGATATTCGTGCCGTCGCATCCACAGGTAGTGCGAGTGCGCCAGGCCGCGCACCGCGCCCCGCCAGCCGGGTCCGTGCAGGTTGGGCGAGTGCGGATCGCCTTCGCGGTCGCTGAATTCGTGGTGCCGCCGGTGCAGCGCCACCCAGGAGATGGCGGGCCCCTGACAGGCCATGGAGCCGGCGATGGCCAGCATGCCGGTCACCCAGGGCGTCGCCTTGAAGGTGCGGTGTGTCAGCTGCCGGTGGTAGCCGGTGGTCACGCCGAGTCCGGTCACCACCCACATGCCGAACAGCAGGCCGAATTCGAGCGGGCCGAACGGCCGCACGAAGAGAAATCCGACGGCGGCGACGACCCCGAAGATCGGCAGCACGTCGAAGAGCACGAAATGCCGCATCTGCAGCCGGTGGATATAGGGATTGCTGATGGTCTTCGCGGTCATCTCACCCGAACTCCTCACGGTTTCGAAATCGAGTGCACCGCAAGGCTATCCAGGGGAAACCCCGGCCCGGCCGATCGATTGCCCATCGCAATGGGTCGATTCGGCCGGGGGCGGGGGCTAGCGTTTCGCGAGGTTCTCCAGGCGCGCCTCGATGGCCTCGACGGCGGTTCCCGCACCGTCCTCCCGCACGATCCGTGAGGCCAGGGCGGCGGCGCGGTCTCGATAGGAGTCGTCGGTGGTGAGGGCGCGCAGGGCATTCAGCAGTGCGTCCACCGACAGCTTCGCGAGCGGGATGGTGGCGGGACTGACGCCGAGGTCGCGCATGCGCCGCGCCCAGAAGCCCTGGTCGGCCTGCCCGGGTACCGCGGCGAAGGGGACGCCCGCGCGCAGACTGGCCGACGTCGTTCCGGCCCCGGCGTGGTGGATGGCCGCCGAGATGCGCGGGAACAGCCAGTCGTAGGGCACGCTGCCGATGGTGTGGACGTTGTCGCCGCCGACATCCAGCTGCATCCACCCGGCCTGCACCAGCGCGCGGCCGCCGTAGCGGCGCAGCGCCTCGTCGACGATCGCCGAGAATTCCGCCTGCCGCGAGATGCCCTCGGTGGTGCTGCCGAAGCCGATGAAAACCGGCGGCGGTCCGGCGGCGAGGAAGTCCACCAGGTCGGCGGGCGGCTCCCAGTCGTCCGGGCGCGGCGGCCACCAGTATCCGGTGACCTCCAGACCGGCCCGCCAGTCCAGCGGACGCGGTGACACGCTCGGTGAATAGCCGTGCAGCACAAGCCATTGCGAGTCGGTGCGCTGTCGGCGCAGTTCCCGGGCGGAGCGCTTGGGCAGGCCCAGATCCCGCCGGAACTCCGCGACGGGTTTGCGGTACAGGGTGTCGAAGAACCACGCGCCGAAATCGGCGGCGAGCCGGTTGCCCAGGCCGCCGAAGTCGTTGCCGCCGTAGAGGCTCGGCGGATGCTGCGCCGTCGCCGAGAGCGGGAACAGCCGCAATCCGATGGCCGGGATGCCCTTGGCCTCGGCGAGCTGGAGGCCCGCGTATTCGGTGATCGGGCTGAGCAGCAGCGCGTCGGCGGGTTCGTCGGCCAGCGCGTCCAGCAGGCCGTTGCCCAGGAACCGCTGCCCCACCGGCCAGGTGAGCTTGTCCGCCTCGACGACGTCGTGACCGCTGAGGTCGAGTCCGAAGGGATCGGACATATCACCCTGGATATCCAGGCCCATGAGCCGGAAGTCGAGACCGGCTTCGGTGACCAGGTCGCGGAAGAGGCAGTGCGCGGCCACCACCACCTCGTGCCCGGCATCCCGCAGTCGCAGGGCCACATCCAGCAGCGGCGCGACATCACCGCGCGTGCCCATGGCGGCTATGACCAGTCTGCTCACGACAACTCCTCTGCTGGACGCACTCCCGCGCATCCCGGCGCGGCACCGAACCCGGTCACGGCTGTCCTCCCGCCAGGCGGGCCTCGATCGCCTTCACGGCGTGGCCGACGCCGTCCTCGGCGGCGAGGCGCGCCGCGAGCCGGATGGCGTTGTCGCGCAACGTGGTATCGGTGACGGCGCGGTGGATCGCGGCGGCGAGGCGATCCACGGTGAGCTTGCCGTGCGGAATGGTCGCGGCGCTGACGCCGAGATCGAGCAGCCGCTGCGCCCAGAACGGCTGATCCGAATAGACGGGCGCGCCGACGGCGGGCACGCCCGCGCGCAGACCGGCGGCGACGGTTCCCGCACCGCAGTGGTGCACCACCGCGGACACCTGCGGGAACAGCCAGTCGTGCGGGACCTCGTCGACGGTCAGGACATCGTCCCCGGCGACATCCAGTCGCAGCCAACCGGATTGGACGATGCCGCGCACCCCGGCCCGGCGCAGTGCCGCGCCCACCATCGTGGACACCTCGGCGCTGCGGGCCGAGCTGTCCACGATGCTGCCGAAGCCGAGGAAGACCGGGGGCGGACCGGCGGCCAGAAATTCGACCAGTTCGGCGGACGGTTCCCAGCCGACCGGGCGGGGCGGCCACCAGTAGCCGGTCACCTCGAGACCGGGCCGCCAGTCGGCCGGACGCGGCAGGATCTCCGGTGAATAGCCGTGCAGGACCAGCCAATCCGATTCGGTGCGGCGACGGCGCAGCTCTCGCGACGAGACCTCGGGCAGCCCCAGGTCCCGCCGGAATCCGGCGACCACATCGGCGTAGATGCGGTCCACCAGCCACGTCCCGGCCTCGGCGGCGAACCGATTGCCCGCCGCACCGAACGAGCGCGCGCCCATCATGGCGGGCGGATGCGCGGCGGTGGCGGACATGGGCTGGAAGCGCAGCCCGATGGCCGGAATGTCCCGGCTCTCCGCGAGCTGGAAGCCGGCGATCTCGGTGAGCTGTCCGAGCAGCAGCGCATCGGCGGGCACCTCGCGCAGGGTGTCGATCAGCCCCTGTCCCATGGCCCGCACCCCGCGTGGCGAGGCGATGGTCCACTCGACCTTGCGCTTGTCGGTGACGTTCGGATCGGTCATGTCGATGTCGAGATTGGTGGGCATCGGCAGGAATTCGAACCCGCAGCCGGTGACCAGGTCGGCGAAGAAATCGTGCGCGGCCACGCTGACCTCGTGTCCGGCATCGCGCAGCCCGGCCCCGAGACCGAGCAGCGGGGCGAGATCGCCCCGGCTGCCGATGACGGCGATGACCAGCCGGCTCATCCGATCTCCACCGTCTCGATGACGGCCCGCCAGCGCGCCACGATCTCGCCGACGCATTCCTCACCGAGACCGCCCGTCGGCGAATGCACCGAATAGTGCACCTGCTCAACGCCTTCCGGCTTGCTGGTGCCGAGGAACAGGCTCAGGTCGAACATGGTCAGCCGGGCCTGCTCGCGCGAGTGCGCGCCCGGAATCCACACGCCCACGTCACCGAGGAAGTTGAAGTAGAACTTCGGGAAGTTGAATGTCGTGAAATGCGGCCAGCTTTCGGGATGATGCCAGCACAGCAGGGAGAAGTCCTCCGGATGGGCCGGATAGGTCGCGATGGCGTCGCGCAGGCGCGCGCCGAGCGTGCCCGCCACCGGGCGCACCAGCCAGGGGTAGTCGTCGGAGAGCCAGGCCACCGTATGCGACAGGTCGGTGCCGGGTCGCAGGCGGCTGTAGCGGCCGTGCTTCTGCACCTGGATGGGCCGGGCCACCCCGGTCACGTCCTCGATGGCCAAACCCAGTGAGACGAGCAGGATCCGGGTGTAGCTGGCATCGAAGGCGGCGGGCAGCTCCGTGAGCAGCCGGTGCGCGAGCACGCCGTCCATGACGCCGTCGAGATGCACGGAATCCGGTGTGGCCGCACGGCCGGTCAGCAGGTTCGGCTCGGAATCGCTTGCCGCCAGCCAGTAGTCGAGCTCCCCGGCGCGGCTCGGCGCGAGTCCGTCCAGGAATTCCGCCCACTCCGACCCGGTGACGGCCTCGGGTGTGAGAGAGATCGGTTCGCCCGCTTCCCACTGCCGCACATAGGTGGCGACGTCATCCCACAGCACCCACATGGCGACACCGTCGATGGCGATGTGGTGGGCGGTGAGCAGCAGGATGTTCACGTCGTAGGAGCGGGTGAGCAGGACCGCCGTCACGATTTTCCCGGCGGGCGGATCCAGCCGCAGATTGCTCTTGACCGACTCCTCCTCGATCAGCGCGGGGAACTCGTTGTGATCGAGGGTCTCGATATCGATGGCACGCACGTCGACGCGCTCCGCGTCGACGACACCGCCGGATTCGGGTTCGATGAGGCAGGCCGCCCGTTCACCGTAGGTGTACCGGCTGCGCAAGGCCTCGTGGTTGTCGATCAGGGCGTTGACCAGCCGCCTCGCGTCCTCGAGACCCATGCCGACGGGCACCGGGCAGGGGATGGTGATGCCGAAACCCGCCGGATTGGCGTCCCAGGTGAGGAATCTCTTGGCGGCGGCCGTCAGCCGTCCCGGGCGAAGCTCTGTCATGCGTGTCCTCGAAATCAGAAGGGGGTGATGTTGAACGGGCGGCGCGCCGGGGCCAGCGCGGCGTCCAGGGCGGTCAGCGCGCCGGGGGTGAGCTCCTCGACGCGTCCGGCCCGATGCAGTTCCAGCGGGGTGTGCGCACCGAAGTAGATGCTCGACAGTTCGACCGGACCGAACCGCAGATCCGGGCGAGCGCCCTCGGGCGCGGGACGCCAACTCCCCTGCCCCGCGGACACTTCGAGGGTGAACAGGCCAGGCATCAGGCCGTACGGGTCGGCGATCTCGACGACGCCGTGGAAGTCGGCCCGGTAGTCCCGTCGTTGGAAAGCATTGGCCGGGTTGAGAATCCACATCCACACGCCGGGGTCGACGGCGGTGACGGCCGCCGCGCGCGGGTCCTCCAGCAGCAGCGGCGTGGGATCGTCGGCGGCGGTGTCCAGCAGGATCTCGGTGTACTCGCCGTGGCCGAGCAGACAGCACAGCAGTTCCCGGTGCGCGGCGACGGTCACCGCGCAGAAGTCGTGCACCAGCACCGTTTTGCCGACCAGGTCGTAGAGCACGTACCCGTCCGGATGGACGATCGCGAAGGAGTCGTCGTCATAGGTGGCGGGCCAGTAGTGCTCGCCGCGACTGAGCGCACCCGGCGTCGCGTGCTGCCAGCGGTCGTAGATCTCGCGCATCAGCGGCCGCGCCGCGCCCGGCCGCATCTCCCGGGCCTGCGCCGTGTCGTCCACTCGGACAAGCAGTTTCGCGCGTGCACGATCGATGCGCAGGCGGCGGGTGTGGCCCGCGACGCCGACATAGCTGTAGGTCGCGCCCGGACCGGGCATGGCGGCGAAGACGTCCGCACCGGCCGCCATCGCGATGGTCATGCACTCGGCCTGGAGTTTGGCGTAGAGGCCGCGCTTCTGATGGGTTGTCACGACCAGGGCCTGGGCGCAGGCCGCGACCCGCAACTGTGCGCCGCCGGGGGCGGACACCGTCATGCGCAGCACCGCCATGGTGCCGGCCACAAAGGGAGCGTCGGGGTCCGAGACGTCCTCGGCCACCACGAGATCCTCGAGCAGGAACTGCCGCTTCCAGGCATCGACGTCCTTGGCGCGGACGCCGCCGAAGGCGCGCTGGTAGCAGTCGTACAGGGTGTCCCAGTCGTCCTCGCGGGCGCGGCGCAGGCGGATGTCGTCCACGGCCCGCTGCTCCCAGCGGGTCATCAGATCGGAAGTGGTCACAGGGCAACGTCTTTCGTGAGGAGGGCGGGCGAGTGGGCGCGCACTTTGTCCAGCGCGGTCAGGATGTCGTCGATATCGGCGGGCTCGCCGAGCAGCACGCTGTGGTGCAGCAGCAGGGTGTGCGCGCGGTAGTGGTCGGCTCCGCCGAAGTCGCGGCCGGTCATCCGGTCCACCGACGCGGCGGGCAGGCGCGCGAAGCGCGGTTTGGTGTGGGGCCGCAGCAGCAGGCTGCGGTGCAGGGGATCTCGCGGTGGATAGACCCGGGTGCCGAGTTCGGCGGTCAGTGCGGCCGCCACCGCTTCGATCGGCGCGGCACCGAAAGTGCCCGGCTGGAAACGGATTCCGTACTCGTATACGGCGCGCCGGTCGACCTGGCGGGGCACGGGGATCGGGGCCAGACCGGGTACGGCCGCCAATCCGGCCTCGAGTTCCTTGGCCCGGCGCTCCCGGTGCTCGTGCTGGGCATCGAGCCGGGGCAACTGGTCCAGCAGCACCGCCGCCGTCATTTCCGGCATGCAGTAGTTCGCGCCCATGATGTCGCCGCGTTCGACCAGCTCGTATTCACCCGGTCCGGGAGCGTCGGCGGTGTAGCCGCGAGAATCCGCGCGCAACAACAGCATTCGCTGATACAGGTGCTGCCGGTCGGTGATCACCGCGCCGCCCTCGCCGCCCGCCAGCGTCTTGGCCGCGCCGAGGCTGAACACCCCGGCGCATCCGACGGTGCCGACCGCACGCCCGGCCCACCGCGCCCCGTGCGCCTGTGAGCAGTCCTCGATCAGGGCGATCCCGGCCGCGTCGGCGACCGCGCCCACCTCGTCCAGATCGACCGTGGTGCAGGCCAGATGGACCGCGATCACCGCCCGCGTCCGCGCCGAGAGCCCGCCCCGCACGGATTCGCCCGTGAGACAGCCGGATTCGGGATGCACATCCACCAGCACCGGAATCGCGCCGACCCGCAGCACCGCCGTGGCGGGGGCCACCCAGGTGAGCGCGGGCACGATCACCTCGTCCCCGGGCCCGACGCCCAGGGCCTCCAGGGCGATCACCAGCGCACTGGACCCGTGGTCCACGCTCACCCCGTAGGCCGCGCCGTTGTAGCGCGCGAACGCCTCGCCGAACAGCCGCTCCCGCGATTTGCCGCCGTCGCGTCCGGGCCAGGTCACCGACCAGCGATCGGATCGCAAGGCCGCCAGCACCTCTCGTTCGGTGCGGTCGTCGTAGTGCGGCCAGCGCGGCCAGGGCGCGTCACCCCGGACCGGAGCGCCGCCGTGCAGAGCCAGCATCGCGGCCTACCTTCCGGCCCGCTGGTGGATATTCGCCGTCGCGGTCTCCGCGGATCCGCGCGCGACCACCTCGAGCGCTGCCCGCAACTCCGCTGTGGAGACCGGCACCAGGGGGAGTCCCTCGGTCATGGCCGGGCGGCCCGGCGCGCGCAGCAGCACGAAGGGCAGCGCGTCCGGGTCGGGGTCCAGATAGCCGCGTTTGTTGTCGTCGGCGGCCACGCGCAGCACGTCCTCGGGGCGTACGGTGCGCGGCAGGTACGGTTCCACGCCGAGGCCGGTCACCAGCTCGTAGTGCAGGCTCACCGCGTCGTCGGAGAGCCAGCCGCGCGCATGCGAGATATGCGCGGCCACCAGCATTCCCACCGCGATGGCGGCCCCGTGAGAGAGTCCGGCCGCACCCCGGGCGCGGTGATCGCACAGTTCGATGGCGTGCCCGGCCGTGTGCCCGTATTCGAGGACCAGGCCGCGCCGCCGTTCGTAGGTGTCGTCGCGGGTCACCTCGGTCTTGGCGGTGATGCTCGCCTCCAGCAGCCAGTGCAGGGCGGCCGGAGCGGCCAGGTCGCCGCCCGCGATCACCGCGCGCAATCCGGGTATCGCGTCGGGGCGAATGGCCAGGCAATTCTTGGCCATTTCGCAGAGGCCGGAACGTAATTCGCGCACCGGCAGGGTTCCGAAGAATCGCACATCGGTGTAGACGGCGGTCGGCGCGTAATACGTGCCGAGGCCGTTCTTTCCCACCGGGGTGTTTATCGCCTGTTTCAGCGACAGCACCGAATCCATGGCGGCGATGGTCGTGGTGGGTATGTGCACCAGGCGCGCGCCCCGGAAGAGCAGGCTCGCCATCAGCCCGGCCAGGTTCCCGGGCACGCCGCCGCCGAAGGACACCACCACCGAGCGCCGGGTCGCACCGGCCCGCAGGGCGGTATCGAGATGGCTGGTCAGGCAGGTCATCGTCTTCATGGACTCACCGACCGGATGGGTGAGCACCAGGTGCGGCGTCCGCCCGGACAACCGGGCGGGCACCTCGGGGTACAGCTCCCGGAGGCGGTCGTCGGTGACGAATATCAGGAGGTCGGCATTCAGCTGTGCGAGCCCGTCCGCGATTTCCCCGGCGCAATCGTCGCCGAATACGTACGGAAAGGCGCTGTCGCCGATTCGGATGGTGCGCGAATGCAATCTCCCATGCCCCGGCCGCGTCGAATTCACCCTGCAAATATCGAATGCGGATGTGGCGCTTGGCAACTGCTCGGATACCCCAGTCATGGGCGCGGTCCCGGGCCGCCACCACCGGGCGTATACCCGGGGTGTCCCGGTACCACCGCCGGGGGCACCGAGATGTGAAACACATACTTTCACTATCCGACCGGGCACGGACTGTCACCGCGCGTGCCTATCCTGGCGAGGCACCAGAGAAAGGACATTCGTTGGCAGACAACAGTGTTGACATGTCCACCGGCCCGCTGCGCCCGCCCACGCTGGCCGAGTTCATCCGCGAGCGCCGATCCCGCGTCACCGTCGCGCATCCGGCCGGGCTCACCCGCAAGGAGCTCGCCGAGGCCACCCACGCCAGCCTCGGCTACATCGCCAAGATCGAACAGGGCGAGGCGCTCAATCCCGGTGCGGCCATTCTGGATTCACTGGCCGAGGTGCTGGAGCTCGACACCGCGGACCGGGTGCACCTGTATCACCTTGCCCAGCAACGACCTTCGTCCCCGATCCGGACGCCGCTGCGCGAGCCGGACCCGGCGCTGCGCGCCACCCTGGACGGCCTGCTGCCGCATCTGGCCGCAGTCCTGGACGACGGCTGGCGAATCGTGGACCGCAACAGCGCTTTCGACGAGGCCCTGCCCGGCCTGGCGAGCACCGGCCACGTCCTGCGCTGGATGTTCACCGATCCGCGCGCCCGCATCGTGGTCGAGGAATGGGAGCGCGAAGCACAGCTGATGGTCGGCCGCTTCCGCGCCTACGCCACCCACACCCACGACCGCGCGGAGGTGGAATCGGTGCTGCGCGATCTCAGCGAACACTCCGACTTCCGCCGCATGTGGACCGAGGGACATGTGCGCATCGGCCGCAGCGATCCGGCCTTCCTGCTCCGGAATCCGCGCACCGCAACGATTTTCGCGGTCCGGGTGCAGCGCTACCGCAGCACCGCGCCCGGACCGTCGCATCAGTTGTTCATCGGGCTCACCGGTCCGCCGGCCTGAGCCCGCGGCAGCTGTTCGAGGAAGGTGCGCAGCAGCGCGTTGAACACCTCGGGGTGGGTCAGATTCGGCGTCATGGCCGCACCCGCGATGGTGTGCACCGGCACCCCGAAGGCCGCGGCCAGCTCGGCCGATTCCACGGCACTGGTGTCGTGGTCGCCCTCACCGCGGATCACCAGCACCGGGCAGTCGACGGCATCCAGCAGCTCGAGCACCGAATCCCGGTTGACCACGCATTCCCCGGCCGCCCGCATCCGGCTGCGATCCTCGGTCCGCCACCGGTCCCGCCACGGCTGCACCTGCGCCAGATCATTGCCGATGATCAGCGACGACACCATGCGCGCGATCGGCGTGAACGGCTCCCCGTCGGTCCACGCCGTGATCACCTCCCGATACCCGGTGCGACGCTCGGCGGTCATGGCGGTGGCCGCCGAACCCACCAGCACCAGCCCCGCCACCCGCCGCTGCGCCAGCAGCGCCATCCGCACCGCGGTGGACGCACCGTGGGACACCCCGCCCACCACCACCCGGTCCAGGCCCAGCGCGTCCACTACCGCCCACTCGTCGCGGGCCAGATCCCAGTAGCTGTACGGGGTTCCGTCGTCCGAGCCGGGGCCGTGCCCGCGCGAATCGATCCGGATGATCCGATACTCCGGCGCGAACTCCGCCACCTGCGCCTCGAACATCCCCTGATCCAGGAACATCGTGTGCGCCAGCACGATCGGCCGACCGTTTCCCCCGCTGTCGCTGTAGTGAATCCGCACGCCCCCACGCGTGACAAACGGCATGACTCGGTGAATCTCCTGTCTCACTGACCAAGCCCCACGGTAGCGAAGTCCGTGCGGGACAGGACCCGTGAGTGGATCAGGCGGGCAGGCCCAGGCCGTCGGCCAGCACCGGCCACGACCGCACCAGGGCGTCCTGCCAATAACCCCAGGAGTGCGTGCCGGTCGAGGTGAGATCCCAGGTGGCGGGGATGGCGAGGTCGGCTAGGCGGGTCTGCAGATTGCGGGTGCAGGTGTTCACGGCGGATTCGATGATGCCGCCGAGAATCAGCTGATTCGCCAGGCCGCCCACGCCGGGCTGGGTGTAGGGGCCGTCCAGGGTGTCCCACGCGCCAGGAGCTCCGGTGCCGGAGGAGATGAACAGGTTGGTGCCGCGCAGTTGATCGGCGTGCACGTACGGATCGTTGGCCGCCCACAGCGGATCACCCTGCGGGCCGTACATATTGTCGGGATCGCCGCGGCCGTTGCGGACCACCAGCGCGGCGTAGGCGTATCCGGTCGGATCGCTGATCTGCGCACAACCGCTGTAGGAGGCGACCGATCGGAACAAACCCGGTGCGGCGACGGCCAATTGGAGCACCGAGGTGCCCGACATGGACATACCCACCAGGGCGTTGCGGCCGTTCGTGCCCAGCGCCGCGTCCACCAGGGGCGGCAGTTCCCGCGTGAAGAAGGTCTTCCACATATTGACGCCGAGCACGGGATCCGGTGCGCGCCAATCGGTGTAGTAGCTGGCCATGCCGCCCACCGGTTGCACGATGTTCGCGTTCTTGTCGGCCAGCCAGTTCAGCGCGGTGGTGCGTTTGCGCCAGGTGGTCTCGTCCTGGCCGCCGCCCGCTCCGGAGAACAGATACAGCACGGGTCGCGGCTGCGAGGTGTCCGCGGGGCGCTGCACATCGATCTGGATGGCCTTGCGCATGGCCGCCGAGTAGACCAACAACCGGACATTGCGGTCATCGATCACGCGGAAGTCCTCGATCCGGGAACCGTCGGCGGTCACCGGGGTGGCGAGTGGCGCGCCCCGGGCGATGATCGGGTCGGCCGCGGCGCTCACCGGGTCAGCGTCCGCCGCGCCGCTCCCGGCGACCGCCACCCCGCACAGCATCGCCGCGATCGCGGCCGCCGCTCTCGATCTCATCCAGCTCGCCACCATGGCCCCGACCCTACCCACCGACCCCCGGGGTGTTCACCTGCGGAGACGGCGGTCAGTGAGGGTCGTCACATTCCTGGTCGCAAATTCTTAGCAACACTATTGGACGATCGAACGATAGACAGGACCAGTAAGCGCGGCAACGCCTTCCGAGCGAAAGGATCTGCGTCGATGCGATCGAATCGCAGTGCGTCCACCTCGTCCAGACCCACCGGCGGGTGGCTTCGCCGTCTCACCCTGGGGGTAACGCTGTCATTGCTGGCCTCCCTGGCAGTGGTCGTCACCGGAGGCGCGACCGCCTCCGCGGCCTTCAATCCGGCCGCCTTCGACTTCTGGGTCGACTCCCCCGCCATGGGCCCGATCAAGACCCGGGTGCTGCGCGCCGCCGACGGCAACACCAACCGCGTGGTGTACGTCCTCGACGGCATGCGCGCCCGCGAGGACCTCAGCGGCTGGGAGATCGAGACCAATGTGCCCGAGGTGCTGGCCTCCTGGAACATCAATGTGGTCATGCCGGTCGGCGGGCAGTCCAGCTGGTACGCCGACTGGAACGCGCCGAGCGAATTCTTCGGCATCCCAGCGGGAACCGGCTCGGCCAACACCGGATCCGGTGCGACCGACGCGCTGTCGGGCGGGCCGGGCAAGAGCTACCGCTACGAGTGGGAAACCTTCCTGACCAACCAGCTGCGCTGGGCGCTGCGAGATCGCCTGGGCTTCAACCCCTATCGCAACGGCGTCTTCGGCCTGTCCACCGGCGGCAGCGCGGCCCTGACGGTGGCCGCCTACCATCCGGATCAGTTCAGCTTCGCCGGATCCTTCTCCGGCTATCTCAACAATTCGGCTCCGGGCATGCGGGAGGCCATCCGCCTCGGCATGATCGACGCGGGCGGTTACAACGTGGATTCCATGGCGCCGCCGTGGGGACCGCAGTGGCTGCACATGGATCCATTCGTGTTCGCCCCCAACCTGATCGGGAACAACACCCGCGTCTACATCGCCGCCGCCAGCGGACGGCCCACCGCAAGCGACGGCCCGAACTTCGGCACGGTGAACGGCATGGCGCTGGAAGCGCTGGCCCTGGTCAACACTCGCGCCTTCCAGGTGCGCATGGCCACGCTGGGCGCGACCAATGTCACCTACTCCTTCCCCGCGTTCGGCATCCACGCCTGGAACACCTGGCAGGACGAGGCCTACCGGATGATTCCGGACCTGTCCGCGAATATCGGTTAGCCGACGAGCTGGGCCCGGAACATCCACCGGGCCTTCTCCAGCTCGGCGATGATGCCGATGAACAGGTCCTCGGTGACCGGATCGGCGGTGCCCGCGGCCACCATGTGCCCGCGCAGGCGGTCGACCACGGCGTCCAGGCGGGCCGAGATCAGCTCCACCACCTGCTGGTCGGGCAGATAGCCGGACGGGAAGGCCGCGGCGGCGGACGCCACGGTCGCGGCCCGGCCGTCGGGTGAGATACCCAGCGCGGCAGCGCGTTCGGCCACATCGTCGGAGAAGTTCCGGGCGCTGTCGACCAATTCGTCCAGCTGCAGGTGCAATTCGCGGAAGTTGCGGCCGATGACGTTCCAGTGCGCCTGTTTGGCGACGAGGGACAGATCGATCAGATCGGCCAGCGCCTCCTGCAGGACGACCCCGAGGGCGTTGGTCTGCGGCGCGGGCAGCGTGCTGGTGATGGGGCTGCCGGAAAGTGCGGTGGTCATGAGTTGGTCTCCTCTCGACCTAGGTGAACCTCTCGCTTTCTGGAATGATTCCAGTTTAGCAGCTAATCTTCGGCGACTTCCAGCGGATTCGACGAGCGGGCGATCACACCCGTCGCCGAGTGTTTTAGAACACGTTATAGTTTTGCTGCTCGGCAAGGACGCCGAGGACACCCCCGCGCGGAAGGCGGTTGCGAGAATGCGGACCTGGGACGCCTCGGCCGATGTCGTTGTAGTCGGATACGGCGGAGCGGGGGTGGCGGCGGCGCTGACCGCGCGCACCGCCGGGGCCGATGTGCTCGCCCTCGACCGGTACCTGGGCGGCGGAGCGACCGCGCTGTCCGGCGGCATCGTGTACGCGGGCGGCGGCACCTGGGTGCAGCGCGCGGCGGGCGTCGAGGACGATGCCGAGAACATGCTCGCCTATCTGCGCGCCGAGGTCGGCGACGCGGTGAGCGAACGGACGCTGCGGCAGTTCTGCGCGGACTCCCCCGCCATGATCGACTGGCTGTCCTCGCACGGGGTTCCGTTCGAGGCGTCGCTGTGCCCGTACAAGACCTCCTACCCCACCGACGACTACTACCTGTACTACTCGGGCAGCGAGAACTCCGGCGACTTCCGGGAATTGGCGACACCGAGGCAGCGCGGGCACCGCGCGCACGGGCGCGGCGTCTCCGGCAAGAAACTGTTCGGACCGCTCGCCGAATCGGCCGCCGGGCACGGGGTGCGCGTCCACACCGGTACCAGGGCAACGAAACTGATCGTCGAGGACGGCCGGGTGATCGGCGTGGAGGCGACCACGCTGGCGGACGCGCCCGCCGCGGTCCGGCGACGCTTCGCCGCACTGGCCCGCATCTCGGCGAAACCCGGTGTCTACCACAAGGGTTTGCGGCGCGCGGTGCAGGCGCTGCTGGACCGCATCGAGCGCCGCCACGGCCGGCCGACGCGCATCGAGGCGCGCTCCGGCGTCATCCTCACCACCGGCGGCTTCATCGCCAACGAGGCCATGGTGGCCCGGCACGCGCCGGACTACCCGTGGGCCGAGGGCCTGCCGCTGGGCACCGCGGGCGACGACGGCAGCGGGATCGCCATGGCCGAGGCGCTGGGCGCGGCCACCGGCAAGATGGACACCATCTCGACCTGGCGGTTCATCGCGCCGCCGAGCGCCTTCTTCGGCTCGCTCGCGGTGAACGCGCAGGGGCGGCGCATGGTCGACGAATCCCGCTACGGCGCGGCGCTGGGCGCGGCCATCGCCACCACACCCGGCAACCGGGCCTGGCTGCTCATCGACGCGGATCTGGAGGCGGAGGCGCGCAAGCAGATCGGACCGCAGTCGGTGTGGTTCCAGCGCATGCAGACCGAGATGCTGCTGCGCGCCGGGCGCACCTCGGGCCGAACCATCGAGGAACTCGCGGCACGCGCGGGCATCGATCCGGCCGCACTGCGCGAAACCGTGGACGCGCACAACCACGCCATCGACGAGAACCGCCCCGACCCCCAGGGCAAACCCGACGACATCCGCCGCCCGATCCGCACCCGCCCCTTCGCCCTGCTGGACATCTCCTTCAAAGCCCGCCTCACCTACCCGACCCCGATGCTCACCCTCGGCGGCCTGCTCGTCGACGAGGACACCGGCGCGGTGCGCACCACCGACGGCGGCACCATCCCGGGCCTGTTCGCCGCCGGCCGCGCCTCGGTCGGCATCGCCTCCAACGGATACGTCAGCGGCCTGTCCCTGGCCGATTGCATCTACTCCGGCCGCCGCGCGGGCACCCACAGCGTCCAATTGAGCCGCGCGGCATAGGAAAACCACGCCGCACACGCACCGAACCACACAGTGCGAGCGCCGGACCGTGCGCAGTGTGAGCGCCGGACCGTGCGCAGTGTGAGCGCCGGACCGTGCGCGGCGTGAGCGCCGGACCGTGCGCGGCGTGAGCGCCGGACCGTGCGCGGCGTGAGCGCCGGACCGTGCGCGGCGTGGCCGCCGGACCGTGCACGATGTGAGCGCCGGACCGTGCGGTGTCAGCACCCGCCTGAGCCGACGGCGTCGAAACCTGTTCAGCATGTGAGCCCCCGGCGGCAGCCGGGGGCTCACTCTTTTCTCACCCACTTTTCAATCACTGATTGAACAACTGATTGAAACGTGTTCTACTGGCGTGCGTGGTCGAGAAGGTGAGTACCCGCGAGCGTCTGCTGGCGGCGGCCGAGGAACTGCTGCTCTCCGAGCCGTACGACGACGTGTCGGTGCGGGCGGTCTGCGCGGCGGCGGGTGCGAATCCCGCCGCGGTGCACTATCACTTCGGTTCCAAGGAGGCGCTGGTCGGCGCACTGGTCGAGGATCGGCTCGGCCCGCGCTGGGCCGGTGGCCTGAAAGGCGCTCCCGCCGGGCGGGATTCGATCCCGGGCGTGATCGACGCGATTCTCGCGCCGTTCACCGAACTGGCCTCGGATCCGCTGGGCCGCTTACATCTTCGCCTGCTGGCCCGGCTGGTGATCGGCCGGCACCGCACCGTCTGGCAGGGCCCCTGGTTCCAGATGGACGCCTGGGCCGCCCTGCTGCCGGAACTGGACGCGCGCGCGGCCCGGCGGCGCTGGATGCTGGCCTTCGACCTGATCATCATGAGATTCGGCAGCCCCGAGATCGACGAGAACGGCATGGGCGCACGGTCATTGGAAACCCTGCGGGATTTCGTGGTGGCCGGATTGATCGCCCCGGCGGGAGAACAACCATGAACGACGTATTCACACCGGCCCGGCTCGGCCCGATCACCCTGCGCAACCGGGTGATCAAGGCCGCGACCTTCGAGGGCCGCACCCCCGACGCCCTGGCCACCGACGACCTGACCGCCTTCCACCGGGAGGTCGCCGCGGGCGGCGTGGGCATGACCACCGTCGCCTACTGCGCGGTCGCGCCGGGCGGGCGCACCGACCGCCACCAGATCTGGATGCGCCCGGAAGCCGTTGCGGGACTGCGGAAATTGACCGACGCCGTACACGCCGAGGGCGCGGCGGCGAGCGCGCAGATCGGCCATGCCGGTCCGGTGGCCAATGCCGCCTCCAATCGCGCACCCGCCCTCGCGCCCAGCCCCCTGTTCAGCCCGCTGGGTATGCGGGCGGCGAAAGTCCCCGACGCACACGACCTGCGCGAACTCGTTGCGGCACACGCGAATGCGGCCCGCCTGGCCGAGCAGGCCGGATTCGACGCCCTCGAAATCCACTTCGGGCACAACTATCTGGTGAGCTCGTTCCTGAGCCCCCTGCTGAACCGGCGCAAGGACGCCTACGGCGGCTCCCTCGCCAACCGTGCCCGCCTGGCCCGCGAAATCGCCTGCGCCGTACGGGAAGCCGTAGGCGACCGGCTCGCGGTGACCGCGAAGCTCAATATGGAGGACGGCCGTCGCGGCGGCCTGACCGTGCCGGATTCCTTGCAGGTGGCGGCCTGGCTGGAAGCCGACGGCGCACTGGACGCCCTCGAATTGACCGCGGGCAGTTCCCTGTTGAATCCGATGCTGCTGTTCCACGGCGACGCCCCGCGCCGATCCTTCGCCAATGCCCTGCCGGTCCCCGTGCGCTGGGGCTTCCGCTTGGCGGGCCGCGCCTTCCTGAAGGAATACCCGTACCGCGACGCCTACCTGCTCGAGCGCGCCCGCCACTTCCGCCGCGAGCTCACCATGCCCCTCATCCTGCTGGGCGGCATCACCGATCTCGACACCATGGTGCGCGCCCGCACCGAGGGTTTCGACTTCGTGGCCATGGGCCGCGCCCTGCTGCGGGAACCGAATCTGTTGCGCCGCATCCAGTCCGATGCCTCCACTCGCTCGGCGTGCGTGCACTGCAACGAGTGCATGCCGACCATCTACACCGGCACCCGCTGCGTGTACCGCCCCAGCCGGCCTGCCGAACCCCTCCACCTGCCCCTGCTCTCCCCGAAGGAATCCACCCGATGACCGGACGTCTGACCGACCGCGTAGCCCTGATCAGCGGCGCGGCCTCCGGCATGGGCGCCTCCCATGCCCGTGCCTTCGTCGCCGAGGGCGCGGCGGTCGTCCTCGGGGACATCGCCGACGAGGCCGGTGCGCGGCTGGCCGCGGAACTCGGCGAGCAGGCGGTGTTCACGCATCTCGACGTCACCAGCCTCGCAGACTGGGAGACCGCGGTCGCCACCGCGCTCGACACCTTCGGCAAGCTGAACGTCCTGGTCAACAATGCCGGAATCCTGGACGGCGGCCCGATCGGCAGCTACACCGAAAAGCAGTGGCAGAACGTGCTTTCCATCAATTTGACCGGCCCGTTCCTGGGCCTCACGGCGGCCAGGGACGCGCTGGTGGCCGCCCGGCCCGCCGCCGTCGTGAACATTTCCTCCGCCGCCGGAATCCAGGGCGTCCCCGGCGTGCACGCCTACACCGCCTCCAAATTCGGGCTGCGCGGCCTCACCAAATCCGCCGCCCTGGAACTGGCGGCGCACGGCGTCCGGGTGAATTCGGTGCACCCGGGCGGCATTCTGACACCCATGCTGGGCGTCAACGACCCCGTCGCGGTCGATCGCGGCGAGAACCCGCTCGCCCGGCTGGGGCTTCCCGAGGAGGTCACCCCCATGGTGGTGTTCCTGGCGAGCGAGGAGTCCAGCTACTGCAACGGCGCGGAATTCGTGGTCGACGGAGGTATGACGGCGGGTCGCGCCTGAGCACCCCTATTCGGTCCCCTACCCGTCGGACCACCGCGCACCGACGTCGGGCGACGTGGTTTCGAGAGCGGTTGGGCGGGAATGCGTCTGGCAGGGTGATGCGCCATGAAGACGATCCTGATCACGGGGGCCACATCGGGTATCGGGCTGGCGGCCGCACAGCAGATCGCCGCGGGGGGCGATCGGCTGGTGCTGGTCGGACGGAATCCGGACAAGCTCGAACATTCGGCCGAGCTGGTGCGCGCGGCGGGAGCGGGTGAAGTCGACACGCTGGAATGCGATTTCGCCTCGCAGGCCGCCGTGCGGCGACTGGCCAAGACCGTACGCGCCGACTACGACCGCCTCGACGTCCTGGCCAACAACGCGGGCGGATACTTCGACGTGCGCACCGAGACCGAGGAAGGGATCGAGGCCACCTTCGCGGTCAACCATCTCGGCGGCTTCCTGCTCACCGAACTGCTGCTGGACCTGCTGACCACCAGCGCGCCCGCCCGCATCCTGTTCACCTCCTCGGTGATGAACTACAGCGGCACCATGGATTTCGACGACCTGGGCTTCCGCGACGGGTATTCGGGCGAGAAGGCCTACAACAGGTCCAAGCTCGCGAATATCCTTTACACCCGGGCACTTTCGCGCCGACTGGCCGGAAGCGGCGTCACCGTCAACGCCTTTCACCCGGGCGCGGTGGCGACCCACATCTGGGATGCACTGCCCTGGTACGGCAAACCCCTCGCCGAGATCGCCAAACTGCTGTTCTTCATCTCCCCCGAACGCGGTGGCCGCACCCTCACCTACCTGGCCACCGCACCCGAGGTCGCGGAGATCTCCGGCTGCTACTTCCAGCACAATCGGGTCCGGACGCCTTCGCGCCGGGCGCTCGACGACGCGGTGGGACGGGAACTGTGTGAGATCAGCGCGGAACTGGTCGGGCTGCCCGGCTAGCGTCAGCGCTTCGCGGCGGCCCGGTCGCGAATGCGGTTGAGGGTGAGACGCCAAGCGACGGTGGCGACTTCGAGCGGTACGCGGGGTGTCGCGCCCCGCTTGGTCATCTCCACCCGAGCGCGCCGCAGCAGCTCGCCGGGGGCTTTGTCGGGGTGGCCGGTGTCGAACGGCGGATGCGGATCGTATTCGATGAGCAGCTGTGTCATGCGGGCCCGATCCGTGCCCGCGATCTCGCCGACCAGCCACAGCCCGAGGTCGATGCCCGCGGAAACTCCTGCGGCGGTGACGATTTTGCCGCTGCGCACGATCCGATCGTGCGGGCGCGATTCCGCGCCGAAGGCGGCGAGCGCGGGTTGCGCCATCCAGTGTGTGGTGGCGGGATGCCCGCGCAGGATGTCCGCGGCGGCCAGCACCAGCGCACCGGAGCACACCGAGGTGGTCCAGGTGGTGCCGGGATGCACCGCGCGCAGCCACTCGATGAGCTCACCGTCGGCCATGGCGGCGGTGGTCGAGGCCTCCGATCCCGGCACCAGAACCAGGTCCGGGGACGGGGTTTCGGCGAAGGTGTGCGTCGCGCCGAGGGCCAGCACACCGCTGTCCGACACGATCGGGCCGACCTCGTTGGAGACGAAGCGCAGTTCACTGTCGGGCAGGGTGCGCAGGCTCTCGTAGGGCCCGATGGCGTCCAGTACCGTCATGCCGGGATACAGCACGATCGCGATCTGAAAAGTCATGGGGGACTCTCTCTTTCAACGGCGTTCAACAGCGGGTGAACCGGGCGCGGTACTCGCCCGGCGGAATGCCCAGGTGGCGGTGGAAGATTCGATACAGGGTCTCCGGACTGCCCAGTCCCACCGCGGCGGCGACCCGGTCCATGGGCGCGTCGGTGTTCTCCAGCAGCCGCCGGGCCGCGCCGATCCGCACCTGTTCGACGTACCGCGCCGGCGTGGTGCCGGTTTCGTGGGTGAACACCCGGGAGAAGTGCCGGGTGCTCATGCCCGCGCGATCGGCGAGGGCGGGCAGCGACAGGTCGCCGGTGAGGTTCTCCTCCATCCAGACCTGCAGTGCCCGCAGCGAATCCCGCTGCACCGGCCCGGCGGACAGCGGTGCGCTGAACTGGCTCTGACCGCCCGGCCGGTGCAGGTACACCACCAGCCAGCGCGCCACCTCCCGCGCCAGCTCGGTGCCGTGGTCGGCGGCCACGATGGCCAGCGCGAGATCGATGCCCGCGGTCACCCCGGCCGAGGTCCACACCGGCCCGTCCTGCACGTAGATGCGATCCGGTTCGGTGCGCACCAGCGGGAACTGCTGCGCCATGATCTCACCGCCCGCCCAGTGCGTGGTCGCGCGGCGGCCGTCCAGCAGTCCGGCGCGGGCCAGCAGGAAACTGCCCGAGCACACCGAACCGATCCGCTCGGCACGACCGGCCGCCTCCCGGATCCCGGTCACCACGGCGTCGTCCCGGCTCGCCGCCCAGGCGGTGAGCCCGCCCGCGACCAGCAGCAGATCCACCGGTTCGGTCCACGCGCCGAGCGTGTGCGCCGCATGGACCTCGATCCCGCTCGCGGACCGCACCGGCCCGGCCGTCGCCGCGGCGATCTCCACCCGGTACCCGGGATCGGCCCCGACCATGGTGGCGGTGGTGAACACGTCGGCGGGCCCGGCGAGATCCAGCATCTGGAACCCGTCGTACACCACCATCAGCACCACTCGCATGCCCTCAGCCTGCGTCGCGCGCGCCATGTCGTCAACGACACGACTCTTGCAGATTCGGCCATGGGGCCGCCCCCGACGGCTGCGTATAGTTGTCGGCGAAGCATTTCCCGTCGATGGCCCCGATGCGCCGCCAAGCATCGTTCACATGAATTACTTTCTCCCCCTTGGGAAGGGCATTTCCCGCCCGTCATGACGGCCGCGCGGCTGCGCACCCGCACCGAATTGCGCGGGCAGCGCCGCCCCCGAGCCCACGGTTGCTGGAATCACCTGATCGCGGCCCCGCTGTGGCCCAAGCACGGCGTGAATCTGGGGACGCTGCTGCGCACCTGCGATGCCACCGGAGCCTGCCTGGCCGTCCCCCGCCTGCCCTGGGTGCCGGAGGCCCTGGCCATCGGCAATACGCTGCGGCACCGGCAGTGCGTGCACTGGGTGCAGGGCCGGGTGGACACCTGGCTGGACCGGCAGCGCGCCGGTGGGTCGGCGGTGCTGGGCGTGGAGTTGACCGACGAATCCATTCGGCTCGCGGATCTGCCCGCGGCGCGGCGGCGCACGATCATGGTGCTGGGCAACGAGGGCTACGGCATTCCGCCGGAGGGCCTGGAACGCCTGGATGTCGCCGTGGAGATACCCATGGTCGGATCGGGCGCGAGTCTCAATGTGGCGGTGGCGGGTTCGCTGGTGCTGTACAAGCTGGCGGGGCTGAGCTGAAGGGCCGCACGGGAGTTCGCCCGTTCGGGCGCGAAATGCCGCCTTGCCTCAGGCGCGAAAAGCCTTGGCGCGCAGCCTGCGGGCCACCCGGGCGGCCAGCAGGGTGGACATGCCGGTGGGATCCTGCGGATCGAATCCGGTCAGGTCGGTGATGCGGGAGAGCCGGTAGGTCACCGTGTTCCGATGGATGAACAGCGACCGGGCCACCGCGTTGTGGTTGAACTGGTTGTCGATGTAGGCGTCCAGGGTGTCGACCAGCAGCGGCTGCTCGTCGAGCGGGTCGAGGACGGCGGCCAGGGTGGGCAGGGCCGCGCCACCGGAGGCGATGGCGTACTCGAACATCATGTCCTGACGGCGGCATACGGTTTCGGGCCGGACCAGGCAGCGGGCCGTCTCGGCCACGATGCGGGCCTCGGCGTGCGCCGCGGGAACACCGGCGTGCGTCGGCGCCGCGGCGACGCCGATCCAGAACTCCGGATGAGAGCGGTTGTCGCGCAACGCCAGCCGCGACAGCAGCGCCCGGACCGGGTCGGCGGCGTCCTGCGGGCGCATGGGGACCAGCGCCGTCCAGCCGCCCGGATCCCGGTGCAGCAGGGTGCCGGCCAGCCCGCCGATGCGGGTGCGCAGCCCGGTGAGGGTGCCGGGACTGGGCTCGCCCAGCCGGATGACCGCGACCAGGAACGCGTCCGCGATGGGGATCTCGGGGTCGCGCGCCCAGCCGCCGGGATCCCGCCCGGCGAGCAGGTCGGCCGCGATCTCGCTCTGGCGCACCAGCAGATCCCAGCGCGGCTGCCGGGCATCGCCGACCAGAGCGCTCGCGATGTGGGAGATGACCAGTCCGGTGTGGTTGGTGACGCGCAGCCCGAGTTCGGGCAGCAGCGCGTACTCGTGGCGGTCGAGCATCGGAATCAGCTGGGACCAGAAGAACGCGACCCCGTGCCGATAGTTGGTGAGGATCTCCTCGATCGACATGCCGTCGCGCACCAGCCGCACCGCCCGATCGACCAGCGGACGCAGATCGTCCTCGGTGGGTTCGGTGCCGTCGGCGAGACACCGGAAGAACAGTTCGATGTTCAGCTGCACGGCCGGCATGAAGTCCGCGTCCAGCATGGAGTGGGGCAGCACGTTGTAGGGCGGAACCTCGATATTGAACTGCCCGGCCAGCTGGGTGGCCCGGGCGCGGATCCGCTCGATCACCACCGGCCACAGCCAGCGTTCGTCGTCGGTGTTGGCGCTGTCGGCCAGCGAGTAGTTCGTCATCGAAGTTCCACCTCGTTGTGGTACTGCGTGGTCAGCCCACCCTATGCGGGGTTCAGCGGCCCGGGAAACCCTCCGGCAGCAGCTGGTAGCCGGCGTTGAAGGTCGGGCCGGGGCCGAGGCCGCGCAGCAGGGCGCTGGTCCAGGCGACCGCCGGGATCCAGCCGGTGACCGCGTTGGTGATGTGCTCGGGCACGGGCACGGTGTAGAAGCGCAGGTCCGCGCCGCTGTTCCAGTACTTGTTCACGGTCGGAAGCACGGTCGAGGGCGGGATCAGCTCGTCCCACATGCCGTGCCACCACAGGATCGGGGTGTCGGGGATGTAGTGGCCGAGGCTGTTGTCCTCGAGCACCTTCATCACCTCGGGCGCGCTCTCCAGCGATTTGCCCGGTTGGAAGTACTCGCTGATGGGGCGGTACACGCCCGACATGGCGATGGTGGCGTAGCAGCGGTTCGCGAAATCCTTGACCAGGGTCTGCCCTTCCTCGGTCAGGAATTCCTCGGGTCGGAAGGCGTCCGGGTACTCGCGGGCCAGCGCCGCCCAGCCCAGCCACATGGTGAAGTTGGAGGTGCCGGCCAGACCCGGCTGTTCCTGGATGGCGTAGCGCGCGATGGCGGTCAGGTCGCCGGGGGTGCCGCCGATGGAGGTGCCCAGGATGCGCACGTCGGGCGCGTAGGTGGCGCGCAGTTCGGCGGCGCGGATGGAACCCGAGCCGCCGCCGGAGTAGCCGTACAGCGCGATACCGGAATCGGTGAGCCCCAGTCCCGCATCGTTTTTCATGGCGCGCAGGCTGTCCAGCACCATCTTGCCCTCGGCATAGGTGTTGAAGGTGTTGAACTTGCCGTCGAAGTCGGGGACGTTGATGGCGAAGCCCTGCATCAGCCAGTAGACGGCGAGCGCCGACTCCTTCATGGTGCCGACCTGCAGCGTGTAGGACGGATTGCAGGCCGAGCTGGTGGAGTCGATGGCCTCCTGGAAGGACACCACGGGCCGCGCGCTGCCCTGCCACGGAATGCCGGGGACGATGACGGTGGTGGCGGTGACGATCGGATTGTCGTGCACATCGTTGGACCGGTACAGCAGCTGCTTGGTGTAGACCGGGAACGGCAGGCCGAGCAGCCGGGTCTGCACCTCGCGCGAGCGCACGATCTGGCCGGGCGCGTAGGCGGCGATGTCGTCGGGATCGTCGTACCAGGGGTCCTCGGACGGCATCGGGATCGGCAGCAGGTCGTAGATCTGCGGCTCCGAGGGCAGCTGCGGCAGTTGGTTCTGATCGGGCGGGAAGGACGGGTATCCGGGTTCGGCCGCGGCCACTCCGGCCCCGCCGACCGCCAGGAACGCCGCCATGCTCAGCACGAACGGGCGCATCCGGGACTTGCGCATTGGTCCTCCAGCATCATTGCCCAGTGACCGGCTCCACACTGATTCGGTCATTGGGGTTCAGCTCACCGCATTTGTGCGCTGTGCACTATCGGCAGACCGCCGACTGTCCGAGACAGCGATTGTGCATATGCACTAATCCGCCGCTCACCAGACCCGGACAGTGCCATCGTAGGAGGCGCTGGCCACCCGGCCATCGGGCAAAGTAGCCAGACCGCGCACGAAATCGTCATGCCGGTGCACACCCAGCCGGCCGACGCCCCGCCACAGGCGGACCGCGCCGTCCTCGCCGCCGGAGGCCAGGCGGCCGCCGGGCAGCGGGGCGACGGCGCAGACCGCGCCGGTGTGGGCGCGCCAGGCGATGTGGTCGCGCGGGCCGGAAGTGGTTGTCTCCCACTGCCGTAACCAGCCTCCGGCGTCCCCGGTGAACACGGTGCCGTTCGCGTCGAGGGTGAGGGCGCGCAGCGGGTGCGGCGTCGCGGCCGCGCCCGTGTGGCCGGTGCGGTCGCGCCAGCGCAGGGTGCCGTCCTCACAGGCGGCGACGATGCGGCCGTTCACCGCGGCCAGACCCCACACCCAGCTGCCCACCTGCCATTCGTCGCGGAGCTCGCCCGGAGCTTCGCCCTGGCCCGCACCCGAACCGCCCGACCCGACGGGGCCGCCCACACCATCCGAGCCGCCCGACCCGACCGAGCCGCCCGACCCGACGGGGCCGCCGGAGTTCCCCGGGCCGGTCCACCAGCGCACCCGCCCGTCGGCCCCGCCGCTGAGAATTCCGTTGTCCGGCAACTCGTTCAGGCTCAGGACCGCGCCGTCGTGGCGGCCGATGACGCGGGGCGCGTCGGCACGCCAGGCGTGAATCGCGCCGTCGCGGGAACCGCTCACCAGGGTGCCGTCGGCCAGGGCCAGCAGTGCGGTGACCGAACTGTCGTGGCCGCGCAGCACCCGCCGCGTCGCATAGCCGTTCGCGGCCGGTTCCCAGATCCGGATGGTGCGATCGCGCGAGGCCGAGGCCAGCGCACCGCCGGGCAGGGCGACCACGCTCCAGACGTAGCCGTCGTGGCCGCGCAGCACCCGGCTCGAATCCGGTTCCACCGCGGCGTCTTCCCGCTCGTAGAGCACATCGGTGCGCATCACCCACTTGGTGCCGGAGGTGACCGGTTCCCCGGTGTGCCACAGGGCGTGGTCGAAGACCACGATGGTGCCGCGCTCGGGCCGCACCTCACCCAGCGTGGCCGAGCGCCGATCGCCGTTCACCAGGAATCGTGTTGCGCCCCCGGTGAATTCGGTGTCGTCGTTGAGGTACACCATGCAGGTGAGCCGGGAGACCACGGTGGCGCTGCGGGCGTGCGCGCCGTCGCGGTGGATGCCGAAGCGCTGGCCGTCACGGTAGCGGCAGTAGCGGAACCGCTCGTTGAGCCCGCGCAGCCGCCAGCGCGTGCCGTCGGCCTCGATCTCCTGCGGCAGCAGATCCGCGATGCGGGTGAACAGCAGGTGCGCCAGCGCCCGGTCGTCGCGCACCAGGCGGTCGTTGTCGCGGTACGACGGCGGGTAGTGCGCTCCGGTCGGCCCGAATCCGGCCCGGGTGGCGGTGTCGATGATGCGGGCGCACTCCCCGGCGTCCAGTGCGCCGCGCAGCAGGAAGCAGGTCCGGCCGCTCGCGGCGCCGATCCCGTTCTGCAGCTTGATGATCGGACGGATCGGTATACCAGACAACATCAATTAATTCAGCCCGGGGCGGACAGCGATGTCAACGGTCGAGTCCAGGTTGCGTAGGGTTTCGCTATGTTCGTGAAGCTGTGCGGTCTGCGCACCGAGGAGGATGTGGCCACCGCCGTCGCGGCGGGAGCCGACGCGGTGGGGTTCGTCTTCACCACCAGCCCGCGGCAGATCGAGGTCGCCGAGGTGCGGCGACTGCTGGCGGGCGTGCCGCCCACCGTGCTGTCGGTGGGCGTGGTGCACGGCATCCCGGCCGCCGAGGCGGGCGCACTGGCGCGCGCCGCCGGGGTGGACGCGCTGCAACTGCACGGCGCGTATCCGAAGGCCGCGTTCGAGGAGCTGGCGGGCTTGCGCCTGCTGCGCGCCACCGCGCTCACCGCCGAGACCGATGTGCGCACGGGCGCGTACGGCGAGGAGTGGCTGCTGCTGGACTCCCCCGTCGCCGGGTCCGGGGAGCGCTGGGACCTCGCGGGCCTGGACAGTGCGCGGCCCAGCGGGCAGTGGCTGCTGGCGGGTGGCCTGTCCCCCGGCAACGTGGCCGGAGCCATCGCGGCCGTGCGGCCCTGGGGCGTGGATGTGTCCAGCGGTGTGGAATCCAGTCGCGGCGTGAAGGATCACGGGCTCATGCGGGAGTTCGTGGCGGCGGCGCGCGGTCAGGCCGGTGTGGAACCGCTCACTCGGACGTAAACCTTTCCGGCACAGGGGTTACCGTCGAAGCGCGCGGGGTCGATACCCGTGTGAGACCGGGCGCGTTCCCGCCGCCCGGCCACGATCCACCGGCGGAGATCCCATGCCTGCACAGCCCGTCGCGACCCGCCCCGCGGTCGATCCGAACGCCACCGCGCTGGCCGCGCCGCCGCCGGGCAGCGGGCTGGATCCGGTGCTCGGCGATCCGGGAATCCTGTTCGTGGGCAAGGGTGTTCAGTTCCTGCGTGGCGGTCCGCAGGTGCACACCGAACTGCATCGCCGCTTCGGCGAGGTGAGCTGGACCCGCATGTTCGGCATCCCCGTGGTCTGCGTCAGCGGGCCGGGTGCGGCGCGAGAAGTGCTGGTCAACAAGGACAAGGCGTTCGTGAGCGCCTGGCGCGACATCATCGGGCCGTGGTTCGACGGCGGGCCGCTGGTGCGCGACGGGGCCGAGCATCTGCGGCATCGCCGCCTGCTGCAACCCGCCTACCGGCCCGAGGCCCTGCACGGATATCTGCCGGATATGGTCGCGCAGGCCCGCGAGATCGTCGCGGAATGGCCTGCCGCACAGGCGCTGCCGCTGCTGCCGCGGCTGCGGGAGCTGTCGGCCGCGATGACCTCCCGCACGCTGCTCGGCCGCGGCTACGATGCCCGCGCCCGTCGGGTCGTCGCCGATGTCGAGACCTGTATCCGTGCCGAAGGCTGGCCGCTGCGGTTGCCGGTTCCGGGAACGCCGTGGGCGGCAGCGCATTCCGCTCGCCACCGCCTGCTCGAATACTTCACCGATGCCGCGCGTCGCGCCCGGATCGAACCCGGTTCCGGTTTCCTGTCGGTGCTGTGCCGGGCCGAGAGCGCGGACGGCGATCGGTTCAGCGATACCGAGATCGCCGAGCACATGATCTTCACTCTGATTGCCGCGCACGATACTTCGGTCGCGGCCGCGACCTCCGCCGCCTACTTCCTCGGCGCGCATCCGGGGTGGCAGGAGCGGGCGCGGGCGGAATCGCTGGCGCGCGGCGAGGCCGACCTCACCGCGCACACCGCCGCGGGGCTGCGTGTTCTCGACCGTGTGGTGCGCGAGAGTATGCGCATCGTCCCGCCCTCTCCCAACTATGCGCGCCGCGCCGTCGCCGACACCGCGATCGGGAACCGTTTCGTTCCCGCGGGCACGCTCGTGGTGGTGAACAGCTGGGCCACCCACATGATCGCCGAACATTGGCCCGACCCGGGCCGCTTCGACCCGGACCGCTTCCTGGATCCGGCCGGGAGCGGGCCGCGCTCGGCATGGCTGCCGTTCGGCGCGGGCGCGCACAAGTGCGCCGGTATGGACTTCGGCATGCTGAAGACCCTCGTCATCCTCGACGCCATGCTGCGGGCCCAGGACTGGCGCGTCCCCGACGGGTACCGTCCGCGCTGGCGCTTCACCACGCTGCCGGTCCCCGCTGACGGATTGCCCGTGCGGCTGCGGCGGCGCGTCGATTGACACGCCCCGGCACGCCGAGAACCATTGCCTCATGGCAGGGTTCGATCGCACGCTCGATCAACTGATCGACACCTACTGTGCGGCATGGAGCAGTTCCGATCCGGCGCACCGCCGACTGCTGCTGAGCGAGGTGCTCACCGAGGACGCGAGCTACATCGATCCGACCGTGCACACCGTCGGGATCGGCGAACTGCTCGGTCACATCGATATCGTGCTGGCGCGGCGGCCGGGCGCGAAGGTGGAGCGCACCAGCCGAATCGACGCGCACCACGGGTTCGTCCGCTTCGCCTGGCATGTGGTGCAGGCCGACGGCACGGCGCTGCCCGACGGCCTGGATCTGGTCGAGCTCTCCGACGACGGGCGGATCCAGCGCATCGTCGGGTTCTTCGGCCCGCTGTGATCGCCGGGCGGGGCGGCACTCTCCCGGGCCGGTAAACGGGTCGGCGAACGGCGCTCAAGCCGGGACGTGGTCGGTGGCGCGCTGCCAGATGCGGTGGCGCGCAAGCAAACCGGCGAAGGTAACCACGAAGTCGTCCAGCGTGTCCGCGCCGTCGGATCCGGCCAGCACCACGCCGTCCGCCTCGGTGAGGTGACCGTAGGGCGGGATGTCGTCGGCCAGGCGCGCGCCGCGCAGCACCGCCGCGCCCGCGCCGAGCGCGCCGACGGGCTTGCCGTGCTTGTACGCCTCGAGCAGGAAGTGCAGTACGAAACCATTGGCGGACAGGGCTTTCGCGGCCTCGTCCCCGCCCGCCACGATGACGGCGTCGTAGAGCACCGACGCGGTGGTGGGCAGTGCGCGATCCACCGTCAGGTCCCCGCCCTCGGCCCCGCGCACCTGACCACCGTGGGGTGCCAGCACTTCCGCGATGGCCTCGCGTTCGCTCAGCAGCGAGCGCAGCCGCTCGACCCCGGCGGCGTCCACCCCGTCCGCGACGAGCACGGCGACCTTCCGGGTGGCGATGGTGTCCATACTCCCGGTGAGCTGCGACAGCGCCGCCGAGACCGGCCCCTGCACCGCCTCGCCGTTCGAGGGCGGCTGTGGCATACCGAGTTTCGCGGCTACCCGGGCGGCGAGCCGGGGATCGACGCGCTCCAGGTGTTCGAGCACCCGCGCCCGGATGACCGGGACCTCCACCTTGCCGAGCTCGAATCCGAAGGCGTCGACGATATGGTCGGCCTCGGGCACGGACATGCTGCGCCAGAACATGCGCGGCTGCGAGTAGTGGTCGGCGAAACTCTCGGCGCGCTTGCGGATCACGGTGCCGGACACCTCCCGCACGTAGTGCCGGAATCCGCCGTCCCCCAGCGCCGGACAGCCGCCGCCGAGGGTATTGACGATGTAGCTCGCCCGCCCCTGCGGAATCGCGTGCTGCCCGTAGCCGTCCTGCTGATGATTGCGTACGTCGGCGACCGGCCGATTGATCGGCAGCTGCGCGAAATTCGGCCCGCCGAGCCGGATCAGCTGGGTGTCGAGGTAGGAGAAGTTGCGCAGTTGCAGCAGCGGATCGTCGCTGAAGTCGATGCCCGGCACCAGATTCGCGGTGTGGAAGGCGACCTGCTCGGTCTCGGCGAAGAAGTTGTCGGGATTGCGGTCCAGCACCAGCCGCCCCACCGGCCGCACCGGAACCTGCTCCTCGGGAACGATTTTGGTGGCGTCGAGCAGATCGAAGTCGAAGTCGTGCTCGTGTTCCTCGTCGATGAGCTGTACCCCCAGCTCCCACTCCGGATACTGTCCGGCCTCGATGCTGTCCCACAGATCGCGCCGGTTGAAGTCCGGGTCGCGTCCGGCGATCTGCTGGCATTCGTCCCAGATCAGCGAGTGCACACCGAGTTTCGGCGTCCAGTGGAATTTCACGAAGGTGCTCTTGCCCGCGGCGTTCACCAGCCGGAAGGTGTGCACGCCGAAGCCCTGCATCATGCGGTAGCTGCGCGGCAGCGCCCGATCCGACATGAGCCACAGGATGGCGTGCAGCGTCTCGGGCTGCTGGGCCACGAAGTCCCACAGGGTGTCGTGGGCGGAGGCGGCCTGCGGAATCTCGTTGTGCGGCTCGGGTTTCACCGCGTGCACGAAGTCGGGGAACTTGATGCCGTCCTGAATGAAGAACACCGGGAAGTTGTTTCCGACGAGATCGTAATTCCCCTGTGCGGTATAGAACTTGGTGGCGAATCCGCGCACGTCGCGCACGGTGTCGGCGGAGCCGCGCGAGCCCGCGACGGTGGAGAAGCGAACGAACACCGGGGTGCGCACGTCCGGTTCGATCAGGAATTCCGCGACGGTGTGCGCGGCCAGCCACCCGTCGTAGGGCTGAAAATATCCGTACGCTCCCGCGCCACGGGCGTGCACCACCCGCTCCGGGATCCGCTCGTGGTCGAAATGCGTGATCTTCTCCCGCGCGTGGAAGTCGTCGAGCAGCGTGGGCCCGCGCTCCCCCACTCGCAGCGCGTTGTCGGTGTCGTCCACCCGGACGCCCTGCTGGGTGGTGAGCCGACCGTGTTCGCGGTCGACGCGATGCGCGTCCAGCTGCTCCTGCTTGGGATCGCGATCCGTGGTCATACCCTTACCTCCATCGGTCACCGGTGGCTACCTCACACCGGCCGCGTACCCGGGCAGCCGGAACCCAATCACCGCACCGACCTGGCCGGGGGCGCGTAGCCTGGAGTTATCCCGGTTCGGCTCGCAGGGGAATGATCATGGCCAAGATGACGATCGATGAGTTGCTCGATGTGTTCAAAGAGATGACCCTGCTCGAGCTATCGGAGTTCCTGAAGGCGTTCGAGGAACAGTTCGGGGTCACCGCCGCCGCGCCGGTGGCCACCACGGTGATCGCGGACGCCGGTCCCGCCACGGCGGAGGCCGAGGAGCAGTCCGAGTTCGATGTGATCCTGGAATCCTTCGGGGACAAGAAGATTCAGGTCATCAAGGCGATGCGGGAGGTCATCCCGGGCCTGGGCCTGAAGGAGGCCAAGGATCTCGTCGAATCCGCGCCCAAGGCGGTGCTGGAGAAGGTGGAGGCCGGCCCGGCCGAGACCGCCAAGCTCAAGCTGGAGGCGGCCGGGGCCCGGGTCTCGGTGAAGTAGTGCCGCTTCGGCGGGACAGCTAGTCGACGGCGGGGATCAGCTCGACCGCGTCGAGCATGCGGCGCGCGAGCTCCTCCGGATCGGCTCCGCCCAGTTCGGAGCCCTCCAGCGCGCCTTCGCGCCAGAGTGCGGCGAAGCCGTGCACCAGTGACCACGCGGCCAGCTGAGCGGACCGCGCCTCCTCGGCGGAGACGCCCAATTGCGCGATACCGCCACGCAATTCACGCCCGGACTGGGCACGGGCGGCGGTCAGCCGCGCATCGTCGGCGCGCAGCAGCTCGCGCCGGAACATGACGTCGAAGTGCCCGGGATGGCGGCGGGCGAATCGAATGTAGGCCAGCGCCACCTCGCGGAAATCGCCTGCGGCGGACTGTAGTTCGTCGGCGAGCAGGGTGTGCCCCTGGATGGCGAGCTCGGTCAGCAGGCCCTGCCGGTTGCCGAAGTGGTGCGCGGGCGCCGCGTGCGAGACGCCGGCGCGCTGCGCCAGGGCGCGCAGGGAGATGGAGTCCACCCCCTCGGCGGCCACCTGTTCGGCGGCCGCGTTCAGCAGGGTGGCTCGCAGATCGCCGTGGTGGTACGCGCTCTTCGCCATGGCCCCATCCTCGATCACAATCTAGACGTTGACAAGTTTCGCAGGTCAACCTAATCTTGCCACTGTCAAGATTCACCGAAGGGCCTCAGGAGATCCGCTCATGGCACCGCTCATCGTTCTTCTCGTCGTCACGGGATCGGCTCGCCTGGCGGGCCTGCTCGGGCTCGACTGGCTCGACTCGTGGCCGCACGCCACCCGCATCGGCCTGGCGGCCATGTTCGCGCTCACCGCGAGCGCGCACTTCCTCCCGCCGCGCCGTAACGCCCTCATCGCCATGCTGCCGCCGCGGGTTCCGGCCCCCGCCGCACTGGTCACGCTCACCGGCGTGCTCGAAACAGCCGGTGCGGTCGGGCTTTTGATCCCGTTCTTCGCTCCGGCGGCCGCGATCTGCCTGGCGGCGCTGCTGGTCACGATGTTCCCCGCCAATGTGTACGCGGCCCGTTCCGGTCAGGGCATCAAGACCATGCCGCTACCGTGGCGCACCCTTGTCCAGATCGTGTTCATCGCCGCGTGCGTCCTGGCCGCGTTCTGAGTTTTTCCGGCGGCGGGCACGCCACAATGGAGTGCGGATCGCTTCGCCGCGACCGGAATCGGCACGTGCGCAAGGGCAAAGGGGTCGATGCTCATGGCACCGGTCAGCTCCCGTCCCCGCTTCTACCATGCGGCACACCTGGACGCGCTGACCGCGCGCGCCGGACTCTCCGCCCGGGAACGGCTCAGAACCCGGGCGGTGGCCGCCGTACTCCCCTTCCACGTCAGCGATTACGTGATCGACCAACTCATCGACTGGGATTCGGCCCCGGACGACCCCATCTATCGCCTGGTCTTCCCGCAGCCCGATATGCTGCCGGACGAGTACACCGAACTGCTCGTCCGGCTGCTGCGCCGCAATGCCTCTGCCGACGAGATCCACAGCGCCGCACGGGCTATCCTGGCCAAACTGGACTCCCACCCGATCCCCCGGCCGGAACAGCACAGCCCGACGCTCGATGGCCTACGGCTGCAAGGGATCACGCACAAGTACCCGGAGACCGTCCTCTACTGCCCGAGCGGGGGCCGCAGATACGCCACCCACGACGTGGACCGCCTCACCGCCTACCTGCGCGCGCATCCGGCCGTCACCGATCTGCTGCTCACCGGCGACGACCCCCTGTTCCTCACCGCGAATGCCCTGTCCCGCAGGATAACTCCGCTGCTGTCCGCCCCCGGCCTGCGGCACATCGAGTCCATCCGCATCGCCACCGCGACACTGGCCCGCTGGCCCGCCCGCTTCCTCACCGCCCCCGACGCGGGTGAACTGCTGACCCTGTTCGAGCGCATCGTGCGCGGCGGCCGGAACCTCGCGCTCATGGCGCACTTCACCCATCCGCGGGAACTGCGCACCGACCACGCCGCACAGGCCGCCCGCCGGGTGCTGGACACCGGAGCGAGCATCCGAACCCAGGGCCCGATCATCCGGTCCGTCAACGACTCCCCCGATATCTGGGCCGAACTGTGGCGCACCCAGACCCGCATGGGCATGGTGCCCTACTACGCCTTCGTGGAACGCGAATCCGGTCCGCGCGAGTACTTCGAGGTGCCGCTGGTGCGCGCGCACCAGATCTTCACCACCGCCTACCGCGCCGTCTCCGGTCTGTGCCGCACGGTGCGCGGCCCGGTCATGTCGGCCGAGCCGGGCAAGGTTGTGCTGGACGGGATTCCGTGGATCCACGGCCACCGCTACCTGTCGCTGCGGCTGCTGCAGTGCCGCGATCCGAGTCTGGTGAACCTGCCGTTCCTGGCCCGCTACGACCCGGCCGCGCGCTGGCTCGACGACCTGGAACCCGCGCTCGGGACGGCGCATCAGCCGCCGTGGCCGCTGCTACTCGGCACGCGGCCCTCATCAGCGCGTAACAATCCGGCGGCATCGTGGTGAGTGGATGGATACATCGCGCTGAAACGCCCCCAAAAGGGGAACACAGCCCGTACGAGATGTGCGAGTGGCGTGCACAGCGTGAAGGACCGAGGAGGCCGTCATGGACGAGCGGGTATGCGTCGATTGCTGGCGACGTGAGAACCTCACTTTCGCGCAGCGCCTGGACCCGGCCTTCGTGAAGCCCGGACCGGTGCACCGCTGCGCCATCCACCAGGCCGGCCACGACGCCCTGCACGGCGGTGGCGATTCCACCCCGCAGGCGGCGTGAGCGCACCGGTCACCGATGGGCGGTGCGCAGGTGCGCCAGGATCAGCGCGTTCACCTCGTCGGCCGCCTCCACAGTGGCCAGATGCGCGGCGGGGTCCACGATGTCGAAGCGCGCCCCGGGTATCGCGGCCGCGATCAGCTTGCCGTGCGCGGGCGGCGTCCCCACGTCCTGCGCACCGGAGATCACCAGGGTCGGCGCGGTGATGCCGGGCAGCCCGGCCGCGATATCCATGGATCCGATTGCGGCGCAGCAGGACACGTAGCCCTCGACCGGCTGCCCGGCGATCATGTCGGCGTAGTGCCGTTCGAGTTCCGGGTGCGCCGTGCGCCATTCGGGGGTGAACCAGCGGCCCAGGGAGGATTCGGCGGTGGCGCGCATTCCGCCGGCCCGCACCATCCGCCCGCGTTCGTCCCAGCGCACGGCGGACAGATCCGCCGAGGTGCACACCAGCGTGAGCGAGCGCAGCCGGTCGGCAGCGTGCTGGGCCACCCACATGCCGGTCATACCGCCCAGGGACAACCCCACCCAGTGCGCGCGCTCGATGCCCAGCCGGTCGAGCAGGGCCAGCGCGTCCCCGGCGATATCGCTCAGGGTGTACGGCCCCTCCGGCACGGGTGAACCCCCGTGCCCGCGGTGGTCGTAGCGCACCACCCGGTATCCGGCGGCGGTCAACGGCCCCACCTGTGGATCCCACATGCGCAGGTCGCTGCCGATGGAACCGCTGAGCAGCACCGGCACGCCGTCCGGCGGGCCCTCGATCCGATAGTTCACCGAAACGCCCACCGCACCACTCCTGTTCGTCGTCCCGACGCCGCCTGCTCGGCCCGGCGCGCCGCGGTCATCGTGACACGCGGCGGCCTCCAGCACTACCGCTGGACTCCCGCCGTGGCGGCGATGCGGACGCGCGGCGCGGCCGCGGCCCGCAGCCGCGCCCGGATCTCCGCGAAACCCTCGCGGCGCAGGAAGGTTCCGTCGCGCCACACCTCCACCAGTTCACTGGCCGCCTCCTGCTCGGGGGTGGCCTGCTGCTGGACGTACAGTTCCCCGTCGCCGTCGCGCAGCACCGCCAGGCGGCCCCGCGCCGAACGCTTGGTGCCCGAGTCGGTGACCGGATCCTTGAAAATGTCGCGGCCCGACCCGGCCACCTCGACGTAGGTGGCCTTCACCGCCGAGGAGAAGGTGTCACGGGTGACGTACTGGTAGGTGTAGGAGCCCACCCCGAAAACCACTGTGGTGGAGGCGAATCCCATTCGCGCCAGGCGCGCGGTGATGGCGTCGGCGCGGTCGTGGTGATCGAATCCCCGTAGATCACACCGACATGCGGATCCAGCACCCGGTATCCGGCCTCGTTCACGGTGCCGCCGAAGGCCTCCCACAGCAGCCGCACCACCCCGCGCCCGGCGGGCGTGTCGTCCGCGCCGGTGCCGCACAGGATGGTCTCCGGGTCGCCGGAGTCGGGCCGGATCACCAGCGTCCCGTCCCGCCCCAGAATGCGTTCGCGCAGTGCGG
Source organism: Nocardia acididurans (assembly GCF_016741815.1). GTDB lineage: Bacteria > Actinomycetota > Actinomycetes > Mycobacteriales > Mycobacteriaceae > Nocardia > Nocardia acididurans. Next base: position 195,843 of record NZ_JAERRJ010000011.1, on the reverse strand, counting down.
GCAGGGTGGCGGTCAGCACCCGCCACAGGTCGAAGGTGTCGCTCACCACCGACACGATGCCGCTGGGGTACAGCTCGAGCAGTCGCCGGTAGGTGTCGTCCTCCGATTCCCTGGTGCCCGCGCACATGACCGAATGTTCGGTCGCCGCAACGGAAGCCAGGATCGGCTGTCCCGAGTCGTCCGGGTAGAAGTAGCGGATCCAATCCTCGGACACCAGCGAATCCGAGCCGGTGAACGACAGCAGGTGCCCCGCGCCCGAGGCCGCGGCCGCCTCGATGCCGGGCATGCCGCGGAAGGAGAAGTCGTGGCCCTGGAAGTCGACCGCCTCGATCGGCGCGCCGGTGGCCCGCGCCCGCTCCTCCAGCAGCCGGCGCAGCCGCCAGGCCGTGGTGGCCGAGGTGGACGGCTGCCAGATGGCCGCCGACAGCGCGGTCTCGATGTAGTTGGTCAGCCAGAAGAAATCCGGGTGGGTGTTCTCCACCGTCAGCACCGGCACCTTGATCGGCGCCGGGGTGCCCTCGGGCAGCGAGCGGATCGACAGTGGCAGGTAGCCCAGGGCGTGCAGCGCGCGAATGTGGTCGCTGCCGATGACATTCGGGCCGACGATGGCGGTGACGCGCCGCTCGTATTCGGCGCACACCTGCGCCACGTCGGCGGCGAAGAAGCGGCCGAAGGCGTCGGTCAGCACATCCTTCAGGAAGGCCTGCACCCCGAAGTGCACGACGTGGTCGACGCCGGGAATGCGCGAGGCGCGGTGGGTCAGGTTGGAGTACACGCGGGTGGTGCCGGGCGGGTACTGGCGGCGGTGGTCCAGCTTGTAGGCGTCGGTCAGGAACAGCGGGTCGACGGTAGTGCGAAACATCACAGGATTCCTTGCGTGAGAACGTGTTCGACGAGGTTGACGACGGTGATCCGGTCGCTGTTCGCGACGGCGGCGAGTGCGCCCGGATGCGAGTCGGTGGTGTAGACGCGCGCATAGGGCGCGAGGTTGGCGGCCAGGCGCGGACCGCCGGAGAAGACGCCGTGGGTGACCCACAGGTCCACCCGGTCGGCGGCCGAGAAGTCGGCTGCCGCAGCCAATCCGGCGAAGGTGCCGCCGCCGTCGCAGACGTCGTCGACGACGACCGCGCGCCGACCCGCCACCAGGGCCGGATCGAATTCGAAGCCGCCGAGCCGCCCGGTGGCGGGATCGCGGCGCTTGCGGCCGTAGCCGACCGGCAATCCGCCGAGCGCCGCCGCGACCGCCTCGGCCCGGTGCCGCGCACCGGCGTCCGGGGCGATCACCAGGTCGTAGTCACCGGGCAGGACGGCGGAAGCCAATGTCCCCAGCGGGATCTCGGCCGTCTTCGGACCGCTCAGCTGCCGTTCGGCCAGCGGCGAGTGGATGTCGGCGTAGACGAGTTCATCCGCGAACGCGTTGATGAGTGTGGCGTAAACCTTTGCGCCACAGGGCACATCCCGATCCGTGCGCGCGGCGGGGAGGTAGGGCATGAGGACCCGCACCGCCTGACCGTGATGGCGGACCAGGTCCGCCCACATGCCCAGGGCCAGCAGGTCGTCCGGCGTTCCCCCGCGCACCACCGCGAACCGCGCGGCGGACGGATCGAATTCCGGTCCCGGTTTCACGAACCACTCCCCACCCGGGAAGCGCATGAACTCGACCTCGTCGGGCCGGGCCCCGGAGGCGGTTCGCACCATCGCTTCGATCATGCGACCACCGTAGCATAGTTTTAGTTGATCTGACTAAAACAATTTTTCCGTGGACCGACCGGCCGGGGAGAGACACTGTAGGCGTGGATACCGCCCAGCTCGGCATCTCCGAGATCCGCCGTTCCCTGACCGCCGGACAGCTGACCGCCACCCGGCTCGCCGCCGAAACACTGGATCGGGTCGAGGCTTCGCAGCCACGGCTCAACGCCTTTCGCCGCATTCGCCGGGACGCCGCGCTCGCCGACGCGGCGGCAGCCGATCGCGGCATCGCGGCCGGCGCGTCCGGCCCCCTGCTGGGGGTACCGCTGGCCATCAAGGACGATGTCGACATCGACGGTGAGCCAACGGCTTTCGGCTGCGGCGGCGATCTGCCCCGCAAGACCGCGGACTCCGAGGTGGTGCGCAGGCTGCGGGCCGCCGGCGCCGTCATCGTCGGCAAGACCAACACCCCCGAACTCGGCGAATGGCCCTTCACGCACGGAAACGCGTTCGGGCACACCGCGAATCCGTGGCACACCGGGCACACGCCGGGCGGTTCCTCCGGTGGGAGCGCGGCGGCGGTGAGCGCGGGCCTGGTTCCGGCCGCCCTCGGCTCCGACACCGGCGGTTCCATCCGGATTCCCGCCGCCTGGACCAATCTGGTGGGCATCAAACCCGGACGCGGCGTGGTGCCCGCGCCCCCGGTCGACGCCTACGGGCTGACGGCCATCGGCCCACTGGCCCGCACGGTGCGCGATGCCGCCCGGATCCTCGACGTACTCGCCGATTCCGCCGAAACCTTCACCACCGCAGCTACTCTCGATCCGGGTCGGCGCAGGATCGCGCTCTCGCTGGCGGTTCCGTTCGTCCCCGTACCCGCCAGGCTCTCCCCGCAGGTGCGCAGCGGCGTCGAAGCCGTCGCCGACGCGCTGCGCGGCCTCGGGCACGACCTCGTCGACGCCGATCCCGCCTATGAGCCCGGCCTGATGCTGTGCTGGGCCGCGCGCTGCGGGCGCGGCGTGACCGAGGCGCTGGACAGTCTCGGCCCCGCGGCCCGCGCCGACGCGCACACCCGCTGGAACGCCCGCATCGGCCGCCCCACCGCACCGGCCGCGCGCGCGGCCCGGGACCTGCTCGAACCCGTTCTGGCCCGCCGCATCGGCCGGCTCTTCGACCGGGTCGAGGTGATCCTGGCACCCGCCACCGCGACACCCCCGCCGCCGATCGATGTCCTCGACCGGGCGGGCGCGTTCACCGCGTACCGGCTGTCCATGGCCGCCGGCCCCTACACCTATCCGTGGAATGCCCTGGGCTGGCCGACCGTCAGCGTCCCCGCCGGGTTCACTCCCGAGGGGCTACCGGTGGGCGCTCAGCTGATGGGCGGACCGGGCAGTGAGGCGCTGCTGATTTCCCTTGCCGCCCAACTGGAATCACACCTGCTGTGGCATGAGCACCGCCCCGGCTAGGCGGCGGTGCGACTCCAGTTTGGCGGCGCGGTCGTAGGTGCTGGTGTGCACCAGGATCTCATCGGCTCCGGTGCGTTCGACCAGGCTTTCCAGCGCGGGCAGCACGACGGTTTCCGGGCCGTGGAGGTGGCCGCGCAGGGATTCGCCGAAGATGCGGCGCTGCCGATCGGTCATGGTGAGCGCGTCGATGCGCTCGGGCGAGAGCAGCGGCGGGAACTCGCCCTGAGTGCGGGCGTAGGCCGCGGACCACGCCTCCGGCAGGAGCAGACGGTGCGCCTGCTCGACGGTGTCGGCGATGACCACCGAGGTGGAGACGATCACGTACGGCACCGGGGCCCAGGGGCCGGGCCGGAACTCGTCGCGGTACCGCGTGATCGAGCGAATCATCGACTCCTCGTCCGGGAACGGCGCGATCACCAGAGGCAGCCCGAAGTGGGCCGCGCGCAGCGCACCGGATGCCGTGGCCAGCAGGAAGGGCGGAATGTGCAGTCCCTCGGCGGGCCAGGCGTGTACGCCGCCGCGGCCCCGGGTGATGAAGTCCAGCAGTTCGCCCAGCCGGTCGTCGAAGTCCTCGGCATCGTCCTTGCCGTGGCCGAGGGCGCGGCGCACGCCGTCGGTGAATCCGACCGAACGGCCCAGACCCATGTCGATCCGCCCGGGGTACAGCGCTTCGAGTACGCCGAACTGTTCGGCCACCACCAGCGGCTGATGGTTCGGCAGCATCACGCCGCCGGTGCCCACCCGGATCCGGCTGGTGGCGGCGGCGACCCCGGCGGCCAGCACGGTGGGGGCCGACCCCGCCACGCCCGGCACGCTGTGATGCTCGGACACCCAGAAGCGGTGGTAGCCCCACTCCTCCGCGAGGCGAGCGAATTCCACGGTCTCGCGCAGCGCCTCCGGGTAGGGCTGATCCTGCCGGACCCGGGAGCGGTCGAGGATCGAGAACGGAATCGACTGGAGTGCCGCGGTCATGTCGAGTGCCAACGCCGCCGGGCGTGGTTGATTCCGCGCCGCGCTGACCAGGCATGCGGCGAGCCCACCCCGCCGACCCATAGGCTTCGATCATGGTCGACCGTGATGTGACGTCCGCCGCACTGGGTGCCGCCCCGTTCGGGTCGCGTCTGCTCGGGCCCGCGAACGAGGGCGCGATGACGCGGCGGGTGCGTCTGCAGCTGCTGCTGACCGTGCCGCTGCTGCTGGCGAATCTGACCGGTGTCGCGGTGGCCGCGGTGCTGATCGGCGTGGTGCTGCCCGGACCGACCATCTTCACCCGCGAGCTGGTGTGGCTGAACTTCGTGGCCACCCCGATCTACGTGAGCGCGGCCATGCTGGCCGGATTCGCGGGCGGCACCGTGTGGGGTATCCGCACGCTGCGCTGGGCCACCGATCCGGACCGGGTGCCCACCGAGGCCGAGCAGGCCGCCGCCACCAGCGTGCCCCGCAAGCTGGTGGTGCAGCAGGCGCTGCTGTGGTTCGGCGGCATGGCGGTGCTGACGCCGCTGTACGGGCTGCACGACGCGGTGTTCGTGCCGAAACTCATGCTGGGCATCGGGTTCAGCGCGATCGTGGTGTGCGCCAACAGCTATCTGATCGCCGAGTTCGCGCTGCGGCTGGTGACCGCGCGGGTGCTCACGGCGGGCGCCACGCGGCGGCGGCGCGGGCTGGGCGTGTTCGGGCGGTCGCTGCTGGTGTGGATGCTGGGGTCGGGCACCCCGATCGCGCTGCTCATGACCATCGCGGTGCTGGCGCTGTCCGGGATGGACGTGAGCATGGAACGTCTCGCGGTGTGCGTGCTGTCGCTGGGCGGGGCCACCCTCGTCTTCGGGCTGCTGCTGATGATGCAAACCCTCTCGGCGGCGGTCGCGCCGATCCGCGGCGTGCGCAATGCCATGCGGCGGGTGGAGGACGGCGATCTGGAGGTCGCCGTCACCGTGTACGACGGCACCGAATTGGGGGAACTGCAAAGCGGTTTCAACCACATGGTCACGGGATTGCGGGAGCGCGAGCGGATCCGGGACCTGTTCGGCCGCCATGTCGGCGACGAGGTGGCCGCGGCGGCGCTGGCCCGCAATCCGGAACTCGGCGGCGAAGAGGTCGAGGCCGCAGCCCTTTTCATCGACATCATCGGCTCCACCACCATGGCCGCCACCCGCCCCGCCCCCGAAATCGTAGCAACCCTCAACGAGTTCTTCGGCATCGTGGTCGACGAGGTGGAGCGACACGGCGGACTGGTCAACAAGTTCGAGGGCGACGCCGCCCTGGCCATCTTCGGCACCCCCGCTCCGCTGCCCGATTTCGCGGGCTCCGCACTGGCGGCAAGCCGCGCCATCCGCCGCCGATTGTCCACCGCGACAGTCGAATTGGACGCCGGTATCGGCATCGCGGCCGGACGGGTGGTGGCCGGGAACGTCGGCGCGCACAGCCGCTACGAGTTCACCGTCATCGGCGATGCGGTGAACGAGGCCGCACGGCTGTGCGAACTCGCCAAACGCGACGAGGGCAGGGTGCTGGCGGCCGCGGGCGCGGTGCAGACTGCCCGCGAAAAGGAAAGCGACAACTGGAAACTCGGCGAATCGGTGCTACTGCGCGGGCGGCTGCGCGAGACCAGGCTGGCCCGCCCGCGAACCTAGCGGTCGCGGATGGCGGGGGCGGTGGGGATGGCGGGGATGCAGACCTGGATGAAGCAGCCGAGTGGCCAGCCGCTCAGCGGCGCGCCGAGGGTGTGGCCCAGGCAGGCGATGACGGAGCAGCCCGGGTAGGCCGCGCGGCCGATTCCCAGTGCGCCCAGTGCGATTTCGGTATCCACCAGCTTGCCGAGGTCGGGCAGCGCGGAGGCTTCCGGGGAGGGGGCGCGGGGGGCGGTCGGGGGCAGGCCGAGGGCGTCGCCGAGCATGCGGAAGAAGGTCTGCTGGAGTTCGCCGTCGTCTTCCAGGGCGCCGGCGATGCCCTGGCTGGGGGTGCCGCCACCGAGGCCGGTCCACGAAACCATCAGGCCCAGTTCGGGAATCATGTAGTTGGTCTGGAGGAGCCAGCCGGCCATGGCGGTGATCTCACCGGGGTAGCCGTCGAAGTCGCCGGAACAGTCGTTGCCGCCGAGGGCCAGCAGGAAGCCGTAGCACTGCTGGCGGTCGGCGGTGCGGGCCATCGTCAGGTAGTCGGCGGAGATGACGGTCTCGTCGTTCCAGCTGCCGTCGTTGAGGGTGAGCAGGCCCAGTTTGGCGAAGTCGTCGGGCGGCATGAGCAGGTGCGCGTAGCCGTAGGTGTTGCCGGATCTGTCCCGCGCCCAGTGGTAGTCGCCGGCCTGGATGCCGAGCGGCCCGAAGACGCGGCGCTGCGCGTAGTCCTGGAAGTCGACGCCCACCGCCCGCTGGACGACGTAGACGAGCAGGTCCACGGCGCGCTGCGAGTAGGTGGACTTGGTGCCGGGCGGAAAGGCGAAGGGCACGGCCAGGGCCTGGGCGACGATATCCGGATCCACCGGCAGCGTCAGGCCCTCGGCGATCACCGAGTTGCGCAGCCCGGAGGTTTCGGTGAGCAGATCGCGCACGGTGATGCCGCGATGCTGGATATCGCCGAGGCCGTGCGGCAGGTACAGGTCGATGGGCGCGTCGATATCGAGCAGGCCGTCGGTGTAGGCCGCGCCCGCGACGAGGGAGACGACGCCCTTCGTGGCGCTCCACAGATTCCAGGCGGTGCCGCCGTCGCGATCGTGGGTGGGGCCCACCGCGATCAGGCAGTTGTTGCGATAGATCTGGACGTCGAGGCGCTGGCGAGCGGCGGCGAAGGCGACGGCGTCGGCCACCAGCTGTGGATTGAGGCCCACCTCCTCCGGTGTCGCGGTCTCCGGTGCGCGTCCACTGCTTACGGCACAACGCTTTTCACCGAACGGCGGATCGATCGGATCGGCGGATGCCTGCGGCGCGGCCGCGGCGACCGCGAGCAGCATGGTGACCACCGACAGCAGAACCGCGCGCATTCCCCCCATGGGTTCCCTCCCTCGCACGGTGGCAGGCTATCAGTCGTTCGCATCGAAAACATGTTGTGCGGTCGGTCGATACGCGCGGTCACGGATTTTCGGTAGGTTCGGAACAGTGCAGCCGCCGTCGACAATTCGCCTCCGGAGCAGGTGCCGCCGGGCGGGCGTGCTCGCGGCCGTGGTGTTCGCAGTATTTCTGCTGGCAGGAGTCCCGGCCCGCGCCGACGGCGTGGCGGCTGGAGCCGATCTCATGGTGGCGCAGTCCCTCGGTGATCGCGAACTGACGGTGATCATCCGCCGCGCCGAACCCGTGCCCGGCCCGCTGCGGGTGGAGATCGTCAACCATCAGGGCTCGCCACCCGGCAGGCTCACGCTGACCGCACTGCCGACCGATCGTGTCGGCGAGAGCGTCTCGGCCGCAGTCGATCTCACCGATCGCACCGGGATCTATCCGGCACTGCTGCGGGTCGACGCCGCCGGACCGTGGGAACTGACCGTCGCCGACGGCGAGCGCACCGCGCGCATCCCCTTCCTGGTCGCGGCCCCGCTCGTAATGCCTTGGGAGAAAGCCGCTTACGGTGGCTTCTTCGCGGCGGGCGTCCTGCTGGTGGTGTCGCTCGGCACCGCGTTGACCGCCAGGCGCGGCCGGATCACCCTGCTCCCGGTGGGGGCGATGGTGGCGGCGGTGGCGGTCGGCGTCACCGGGTCCGTGCTCTCCGGCCAGGCTCCCGCACCCCGCGCCGCGGGCACGCTGATCGATCCGACCTCCGGCAATATCGGCACGCCGTACCCGGAACGGGAGCTTCCTCTGACCACGGATTACTCACGCCCACCGGTGAATTGGACGGTGCGGGGCGACGGGGCCGAGGTCGCGCTGTCGCTCACCGACGCCGCCACCGGCAGACCGGTCGACGATCTGCTCGTGCACGATGACGCGCTGCTGCACCTCATGGTGGTCGGTCCCTCCGGCCGCTTCTGGCACCGGCACCCGATCCGGGTCGCGCCCGGCGAGTATCGAGTTCGACTGCCGTTCAGCGAATCCGGTGACTACGCCTTCGCCGCGGAGATCGCGCGCCGGGGTGGCGGCACCCAACTGCTGCGCTCGGCGCTGCGGGTCGCCGACACATCGGGCTCGGGCGCGCCGCCGCCCGCCACCTCCCCCATCCCCATCACCACCACCGGCACCGGCACCGGCACCGGCGAGGTGACCACCACCGATCTGATCGCGGGCAAACCCGGCACTCTCACAGCGCATTTCGGCGGCAACGCGGACCTCCAACCCTGGCTGGGCATGATCGGCCATCTCATCGCCGTCGGCCCGCTGCCCGCCGATACAGCCACCGGCACGGCGGCCGCCGCCGCTCCCATCTGGGTGCACGCGCACGCCATGCCGCCGCCGCCCGCGCCGGGCGCACAGGCACCCGACGAGACGGTCGCCGCCTACGGCCCGGATGTGTCGTTCACCCATACGTTTCCGCAGCCCGGCCGATACCTGGTCTGGGCCCAGGCCGAACGCGCATACTCCGTGCTGACTGTGCCCGCCACGGTCGAAGTCCGAGCGGAAGGATTGAAATGACCTTGCGACGAGGGGTTCTCGCGGTCGCCCTCGCCGTGATCGCGGTGATGGCGGCGTGGTGGCTGTGGCCGAACGCCACCAAGGACGCGCCACAGATGACGGCCGGGCCGTACCTGGTGCGGATGACCGTCGGCGACGGCGCGGCACGCACCGGTGACAATCCGGTCGAGCTCGAAATCACCGACCGCAGTGGCAATCCCGTCGCACCGGAGCAGGTGGTGGTCGAGCCCGCCATGCCGCAGATGGGCCATGCCGTGCCACCGGCCACCGCCGACGCCGTCGAGGTCGGGCGCTATCGCGCGACGGTCGAGTTGCCCATGCCCGGCCAGTGGGAGATCGCGGTGGACCTGTCCGGCCCGGCGGGCACCGGGCGGGCCACCTTCGCCGTTCGGGCCGGCTGAGTTCGCGGCACCGGCCGCACAGAGAAGTCAGGAGCAGCAATGGATCTCACCGCATCCGGGGACGGCGTCACCGCCCCGGTGGCCCGTTCGAACATCGTCGTGCAGCCGTGGGTGCCCGCGTCGATCCTGTTCGCCGCCAACATCATCTGGGCCGTCGGCGCGACCTGGGACATCCAGTGGCACGCCGATGTCGGACCGGACACCTTCTTCACTGTTCCCCATCTGTTCATCTACGCCAGTGCCGCCATCGCCGGATTCACCGCGCTGGCAGTCATTCTCGGCACCACGGCGGCCGGTCGGGCGGGCCGCGCCGTCGATCCGGAACTGGGCGGGCCGGGTATCGGCGTCTTCGGGCGCGCGTTCACCGCGCCGCTCGGATACCTCGTCGCGAGCCTGGGCGCGGCGGCCTTCCTGCTGTACGGGCTGTGGGATCTGTGGTGGCACACCATCTACGGCTTCGACGCGGTCATCGACTCGCCGCCGCACATCGGCCTGTTCCTGTCCAGCACGCTCACCTCGGTGGGCTCGGTGATCGTCTTCGCCTCGGCCCGCGCGCACCACTGGGGCGCGCTGGGCACACCGCTCAGCCTGGGCCTGCTGCTGGTCTCGAGCACGGTGACCGCGCTGGCGGTCTCGCAGCTCAATGCCGGGACGGTGCGCTGGACGACCGTGGTGACGGCGTTCATGGCGCTCATGCTGCTGGTCACCGGTGCGGCATTCCGCGCCTTCGGCGCGACCCTGGTGGCCATGACCGCGAGTGTCGTACAGGGCGTGTTCTGGTGGTTCGCGCCGTGGGCCGCGCACGTCTACGCCGACGCGGTCGGCCTGCCGGTGCGCGACAACCTGCGCGGGATCCCGGTGACCCCGGCCCTGGTTCCGCTGGTGCTGATCCCGCTGGGCCTTGCGCTGGACCTGCTGCTGCGCCGGGCTCGGCCCACCGCCCGCGTACTGCCCACGCTGGCAGGCGGTTTCGGTGGTGCGGTGATCGCGCTGTGCGCGCCCTTCCAGACCGATCTCATCTACGGTTCGCGGCCCCTGGTGGTGGAGGTCATCGTGAACACCGCCCTGTTCGCCACGCTGTTCGGTTGCGCCGGCGGCATTCTCGGCTGGGGATTCGGCCGCATGCTGCGCCTGGCCGCACCGGAATCCGCTGCCGCCCAGGAGGTTCGCGCATGATCGCCCGTCTTTCCGTGGTCGCCGCAGCGCTTTTCGCGGTGCTCGGACTGCTGGTGGCCTCGGCCGGTACGGCGGCGGCCTATCAGCCGGTCACCATCGTGCACACCGAGCACGTGCAGGCGGGGCCCTACGCTCTCACCGTCGGATTCAGCGAATGGCCGCTGCGGGCAATGCAATCCCTGGATTTCACGTTCACACCGGACGGGGGCATCGAGGGCAAATCCGGTGAGCTGGTGCAGATCCAGCCCGACGGCCGCGCCTACAGGGGTGAGCCGCTGTCCCGGCACCCGCGTAAACGCGAAGTGTGGGGCCTGGATGTGAGATCGCTGGAGAAGCAGGGCACCTGGACCTTCCGCTTCACCATCGACGGCCCGCAGGGCGAGGCCACCGGCGAGCTGCGCGATCTGGCGGTGCTGGAGCAGCCCGGTCCGCCGCTGGCGCTGAGCTGGGCGCTGAGCACACTGCCGCTGATCGGCCTGGTGGTGTTCCTGGGCTACGCCTGGCGGCGCACCCACCCGCTGCGGAGGTAGGCGCTCAGGCCCGATCCCGCACGGGCAGAGCGAGATTCACGACCAGTCGCCGCACCCGCTGCTCGATGTCGTCACGGATCCGCCGGATCTCGTCCATACCCTGATCCGCGGGATCCGGCAGCGGCCACATCTCGAAGCGATGCCCGAACATGAGCGGATCGGTGTCCTCGCAACCCATATCGATGACCACGTCCGCGGCCTGCAGCAGTTCATCGGTCCACTGTGTCGGCGAGGCCGCGGCGATATCTATCCCCCGCTCGGCCATGGCCGACACCACCAGCGGATTGACTTCGTCCGCCGGTTGCGAGCCACCGGAGAGCCCGATCGCCCGGTCGCCCACCAGATGGTTGAAGAACCCCACCGCCATCTGTGAGCGTCCCGCGTTGTGCGTGCACACGAACAGCACCGCCGGGCCGCTGGGCGCGAAGTCCAGCGCGTCGTCCCCTACCTCGGCCGGCACCGTGCCGACATGGTGTTCGGTCATGAGCACTCTCCGTCCACCGCCTGCGCCTGAATCGGCGTTCTCCCCCATGAGCACATCAAGGATATGCCGGTCGGCCCGATCCGGCAGGACGAGACCCGGCCTCGGTGTGTCCGATTGCGAGCCGCTGTTCATCGGCCGGTGATATCACGTTCAAGTCCTGTTTACGATGTCCGAATGCTTGTCGACGACGCGAGAGGGAGCTCGGGCCCACCGGCCGGGCCCGTGGGGAGCCAATTCGAACAACCGCGTCGGCTACCGCCCTGGATGCTCTGGACCGCTGCCGTGGCGGCGGTGTTCGCCCTGGTCGGTGGGGAGATCATGGCCGCACACCTGAATGCCCTCGGTCCGCTCACCAGCCTGTGGCGCGACTATGCGGGCGTGCCGAAATCGGCGACCACGCCGTGGGCCGGTTTCCTGCTCGCACTGGTCGGTATCACCATGCGGGAGCGAGTCATAGCCGTTTCGGCTGCTGTGGCACTGGATGTGGTGTACGTCGCTGTCCGGGCCGTCGAGGGCGAGAAGTTCACGGTCGGAAACGGTCCGGCGATCGTGCTCACCGTCATGGCCGCTCTGGTCGCGCTGCGCTGGACCGGGCAGCGGCGGCGCACCGCCCTGCACGCCATCGCACTCGGGGCGCTGTTGATCCTGGCGACCAAGGTCGGCGAGATCTGGCTGGACATCACCGCGTGGGCGCGGCCCATGGTGCTGGATCCGTATGTGCAGCTGGCCGATCGGGCGCTGGGCAATCCGTCCTGGGTGGTCGGCCACGCGCTGGAGGCGGCCGGGCCGGTGCCGCTGAACATCGTGCGCTGGGTGTATTTCGAACTGCCGGTGGCGGCGATCGTGGTGGCGGCCTATCAGCTGCGGCACGTGACGATCGCGGCGTGGCCGCGGCACTATCTGGTGCGCACCTTCCTGACCCTCGGCCTGATCGGGCCGATCTGGTACGTCTTCTTCCCCGTGGTGGGCCCGATCCTGGCGTTCGGACCGTGGGGCCAGGGCTACGAATTGGCCGATGTGTGGCCGAATGTGGTTCCGCCGGTGCCGTCCTCGGTGGAGGCCATGCCGTTCGACACCATCACGCCGCGCAATTGCATGCCGTCGCTGCACACGGCGTGGGCGCTGTCACTGTTCATCCACTCCCGGCGCGGGCCGCTGTGGCTGCGCTGGGGTGGCGCGTTCTGGCTGGTGTGCACGCTGCTGGCCACGCTGGGCCTGGGCGCGCACTACGGCGTCGACCTCATCGCGGGCGCGGCGCTGTGCCTGACGGTGGAATCCGCGCTGCGGGATCCGGATCGCGGCTGGGACACCGCCCGGATCCGGGTGGTGGCCATGGGCATCGCGGTCTTCGCGGGCGTGCTGATCGCCTCCCGCTATCTCGCCATGACCATGGCGCACAATCCGATTCCGTTCGGCATCGCCCTGCTCGGCGCGCTGGCCGTGCTGAGCTACACCTTCTATGTCACCTGGTTCACGCCGGATCCAGCGCCCCGCCGTGATACCGCACCGATGGATTCCACAGGATCCAGGAGTTGATGCCCTGCGCGGCGGCGGCGTCGATCTGGGCGCGCACCTCGGCGTCGCCGTAGCTGACGCCGAGGCTGAAGTCCTGGAGCCACGGGACGACGGTGGCTCCGGTGCCGGCCGTCTGCTTCTGGAAGTCCACCAGCGAGGCGAAGATGATGTCGTAGGGCTGGGCGTTCGGATTGGACACGTTGTACTCGCCCGAACCCCAGTGCGACGGATACAGCATGGGCGCAACGTAATCCAGATGCTTGGACATGGCCGGGATGTCCTGGGCGATCTCGTCGGGGCGGGTGGAGGCGATGCCGAACACCGCCGCGCTCTGGAACGCGCCCGCACTCCGTACGGGATCGCGGCTCTCCCTGAGGAATTCGGCGATGGACGCGCTCGGCGTATCGGTGAGGCCGGGGAAGACCATGCTCGACATCGAACCGTCGGGCCGCCGGATGTAGTCGTACATGATCTCGTCGAAGCCGAGTTTCGCGGCCTCGACGGCGAGATCGATGTTGTACTGCCGCATTTCGGGGCTGGCGAAGTTGGTGAAGGCGATGGCGCCGTACTTGCTGGAGTACGGTCCGCCGCCGGGATTCTGGATCACCCAGTCGCGGCGGCCGGTATTCCAGGCCCATTCGGCCATGGTGGCGTCGCGGAAGGCGACGATCCGGCCGATGACCCGCAATCCCATGTCGTGCAGGGTCTTCAGCGCTTCGCGGGCGTCGTAGATACCGGCGGAGGCTCCCGATTCCCGGGCCAGCGGCACCTCGGAGTCGTAGCCGACGACGCCGTCCTCGTCCTTGATGTCGAGCTGCACGGAGTCGATGCGGCCCTGGCGCGCCAGATCCAGCACGCCTTCGCGCAGCGGCTCGTAGGACCAGGCGTGCGCGGTCACGTGCACGGCCCGGATGCGCGGCACCTGCACGGTGGCGGCCAGCGGCAGCGTGGTGGCATTGCCCGCGGCGTCGGTGGCGACGATGGTCGTGCCGAGCGGCGGCGCGGGCAGTGTGAGCTCGAAGACCCCGTCCGCACCGACCTGCGCGGTGACGCCGTCGGCGGTGACGGTCGCGGCCCCGGACGCCTTGCCGCGCACCGTGACCGGACCGCGATAGGAGTGCACCGGTTGTAGCGGATCGATCTCGAGTGCGGGTGGTTCGGTATCGGGTGCGGCCACCACCTTGCCCCGCACCATTCCGACCACGACCCCGGCCACCACCAGCGCCACCACCGCGACGACCGCCACCACGATCAGGCGCAATCGACCGGCACGCGGGACCCTCTTCAGCACGCGCACACCATCTCTCGTTCGAAGTCTCCCCACTATGAACCTCCGGCACGCCCGCCGGGCGATCTTCACGACTCTTCTCCGTAACAGCTTGGACGACAGTAGAGTTCGGCGAATGGCCAAGATCGCGGTCACGACCCTGCGAACCGCCGGGTCGGTACTCCTGCTGTGTTTCGCCGCCGCCTGCGGATCCCCCGAACCCACCGCCGCCACCCCGGCCGCCGCGGTCACCACGACCACGCCGCCACCCGATCCGGCGGCCGTCGGCGCGAACGAACTGGGCCAGGTCCCGGTGCTCATGTACCACCGGGTCGACCGGACGGGACTCGGCGAATACGACCAGACGCCGGAGAAGTTCCGCGCCGAACTGGATCGGCTGTACCGCGAGAACTACCGGCCGATCACGGTGTCCCAGTACGCATCCGGCGAGTTCGACCTGCCCGCGGGCACGCATCCGGTGGTGCTCACCTTCGACGACTCCACCACCAGCCAGGTCGCCTTCACCCCCGACGGCGCGCCCGTGCCCGACACCGCCGTCGCCATCCTGGAGCAGTTCCGCGCCCAGCACCCCGATTTCGGCACCACCGCAACGTTTTTCGTCAACAACGAGCCGTTCGCGAACGACGCCCGCGCCCTGCCCTGGCTGACCGCGCACGGCTACGAGATCGGTTCGCACACCGCCACCCACGCCAACCTGGCCCGCCTGGACAGCGCCGGGGTCCAGCGCGAACTGGTCGAGAACATCCGCGCCATCACCGCCGCCACCGGGCGGCCGGTGCGCACACTGGCTCTCCCCCTTGGTATTTCGCCCGCCGACAAGGCCCTGTCCACCGCCGGAAGCTGGGACGGCACCGCCTACGCCTTCGACGCCGTCATGCTCGTCGGCTCCAATCCCGCGCCCTCCCCCTTCGGGCAGGTCGACCTCACGGCCGTGCCGCGCATCCGTTCCGGCCGCGACGACATCCCCTTCACCTCCGGCTACTGGCTCGACGCACTCGCCGCCGCCCCCGCCGACCGCTACACCTCCGACGGCGACCGCACCCGAATCTCGTTCCCGCGCGCCCGCACCGCCGAGTTGACCGCCCGCTGGACCGCGCAGGCCAACCCGTACTGATCCCGCGTTACTTCCGGCCGGGCCCGGGCACCCCGATACCGACCCGGATCCCACTCGGAGGTGAACGCCATGCACGTCAAACCACGTCATCACACCCTGGACGTGGACGGACTCGAGATCTTCTACCGCGAGACCGGCACCCCGGACCAGCCGTGCGTCCTACTGCTGCACGGTTTTCCGAGCTCGTCCCACACCTTCCGCAATGTGCTCGCTCCGCTGGGCGAGGTGAGCCGCGTCATCGCTCCCGATCTGCCCGGCTTCGGCTTCTCCTCCGCGCCCGACCCCGAGAAGTGGGAGTACACCTATGCCCATCAGGCCGACGCCATCGAAACTCTCCTGGACCGGATCGGCGTCGACAAGTTCTTCGTCTACCTGCACGACTACGGCGCTCCGGTGGGCTACCACCTCGCCACGCGGCATCCCGAACGGGTCCTGGGCCTGATCGTGCAGAACGGCAACGCCCACGAGGAGGGGCTCGGCCCGCAGTGGGACACCAGCCGCGACTTCTGGGCCGACCCGTCCGAGGAGAACCGCGCCCGCCTGCCCGAATGGCTGAATTTCGAAGGCACCCGCTACCAGTATCTGGAGGGCCTGCCCGACCGCGTCCTGCCCTACCAGTCACCCGAGCCCTGGCATCTGGACTGGGAGCGCATGACCCGCCCCGGCGTCATCGACGCCCACTTCCGGCTCTTCCAGGACTACGCCACCCACGTCGCCCGCTTCGACGAACTGGCCGACTACCACCGCACCTGGAAGCCGCCCTGTCTGGTGCTGTGGGGCCGCCACGACCCGTTCTTCGATCTCGCGGAGATCATGGGCTACGCCCGCACCGTCGACCAGCTCGAGATCCACGTCTTCGACGGCGGTCACCTGCTGCTGGAAACCCACGCCCCGGAATGCGCCGCGGCCATGCGTGAGTTCGTCGCGAACCTGAGCTGACCGATCAGGAATCGAGAAGCGCTGGCCGAGGGGCCGGACCTACCGTCGGAGGGAGAGCGGATCCAGGAAACGGAGGTTGGGATGTCGCAGAACAGGAAGCGTGGAGCCCTGTCGCTGTGGTGGCAGCGAACGATGAACGCCCGCACCACCACTCGGATCAGGCGTAAGGGCGGGCAGTTCTGGGGAATGGACATGCTCGTGCTGCACACCGTGGGCCGGCGCACCGGACAGGAGCGGGAGACGCCGCTGTCCTGGTTCGCCGACGGTGACGACTGGCTGATCGTGGCCTCGGGGGGCGGCAGCGGCTATCCGGACTGGTATCGGAATCTGGAGGCGCATCCGGATCGGACGGCGGTGGAGCTGCACGGGCAGCAGCCGGTGGCGGTGACGCCGACGACGCTCGGCGGGTCCGAGCGGGAGCAGGCGTGGAAGCAGATCATCACCGCGCAGCCGCGCTATCAGAAGTATCAGAGCAAGGCGCGTCGGGAGTATCCGGTGGTTCGGCTGGCGACGCACTGAAGTGCCGGGCGGCGATGCCGTCCAGCAGCAGGTCGACGCAGTCGGTGAGCAGGCGGTCCAGGTCCAGGTCGAAACCGGCCGCGGCGTCGGCGAAGCGCCGGGTGAGGGTCGGGTGCGCCCGCGGGCTCAGCATTTCGAGGGGATCGGTTGCGCCACTGTCGAATTGGACGCGTTCGGGGCGGTGGTCGCCGGTGTCCTCGCCGAGGTATCCGCGTTCCGCGCCCGGGAGCAGGGCCAGGCCCTGCACCAGACCGGAGACCGCGAGATAGATCGTGAGCATGGTGTCCCGGTCCAGCGCGGGATGGTCCAGCGCCGCGAAGGACCGCTCCAGGACATCGAGCAGCGCCGGGCCCAGGGGCGGGCGGGAGCGGGCCAGGACCGGCAGCATCCACGGATGTCGTTGGTAGAGCTGCCATTCCGTCCGCGCCTCCGCGCCCAGGCGGGCTCGCCAGTCGCCGGTGACCGCTGCCGGTTCATTGGCGGAGATGACGTACTCCGCCATATCGGCCAGCAGCGCGTCACGGTCGGGGAAGCGCCGGTACAGCCCGGCGGTGGCCACGCCGAGTTCGGTGGCCAGCCGCCGCATGGTGAGCCCGTCGAGGCCGGACCGATCCGCCAGGTCGACGGCGGCGCGGATGATGCCCACCGTGGTCAGGCGCTCCGGGCGGGCGGGCCGACGCGTCGGCGCGGGCTGTTTCCGGGCGCGGTAGGCGCGGGCCTGGCAGGCGCGCGAGCAGTAGCTGCGCTTGCGGCCCCGGCCGGGCTGGTCGATCGTCTCCCCGCACACCGTGCAGGGAGTTCCCGATTTCATCACACTCCCCAGTGTGACGAAATTGTCGTAAACGTGCTTTCAGGCTCCTACTTTGGCTGTCGGAACGGTGTTCACGAACAGGGAGGCAGTCATGGGTACGCAGTTGGTGGTTCGTCGCGCGGAGCTGTCGGAGGCCGCGGAGGTGGCCCGGGTGTTCACCCTCGCGGGAGCCGATGAGGTGGTGACGAACTGGGTGATGGAAGGCGATGACGAGATCGCCGAGCAGTACAAGGCGCAATACATCCCCGAGCTGATCGACAAGGCGCTGCGCGAGGACGAGATCTGGCTCGCGGGCACCGAATCGGAGATCTGGGCGGTGTCGCTGTGGCAGCAGGTGAGTTCGCTCGACCGCGCGACCGCCGAGGCCGCGCAGCTCCGCGAACTGGCCGAGCAGTTCCCGGACTCGCGCCCCTTCCGCCGGATGGCCACCGTCACGGCGGCCACCGCCGCACACCATCCGACCGAATTCCCGCACCGCTACCTGCACGTCATCGTGACACTGCCGGAGCATCGCGGGAAGGGCGCGGGCGCGGCCATCATCACCGATCGGATGAAAGCCGAACCGAGCCTGCCCGCCTACCTCGAGGCCAGCACCGAACGTTCGGCCCGCCTCTACGAACGCTGCGGTTTCGCGCACACCGGCACGCCCATCGCACTGCCCGACGGCGGCCCCACCCTGCGCCCCATGTGGTTCCGCGGCTGACCGGCAGGCCGGACACCGCGTCGGCGGGCGATGCCGAGTTCACGCTCGCCGCGAGTGAGTCCTACTACTGTTTGCGGAGGTGCGTCACCGATGGTGGCGCACACCGCCGACACCCCGGCTCCGAAAGGAGTTCCGCATGAGGAGCTGGATCCGGCGCTGGTGGCGGCGGTGGACAAGATTCACTCCAAGGCCATCGGGACCGAGCCGTACAGCGGGCAGCCCTACGACGCCAACGATCCGGCCTCGCAACTGTGGATTCATCTGACGGCCTGGCATTCGATTCTCTACGCCTACGAGAAGTACGGGCCGCTGTGGCTGAAGCTCGCCTTTCGCGTCATCCACCTGAATCGGCGCGCGGAACTGCTTTTACTGCAACTACTTTCACCCATGACCTTTCCGGTGGTGCGGCCGATTCTGCTCGAGGTGCCGCCGGTGACGCGCGAGGTCGTCTCGCCGCACGACGCCCGAGGGCGCTACGGCTTCGACAAACCCGCCGAGGCACACCTTTCGCTACGAGCGAAACAGCACAGCCGCGTCTTCGGTGAGGGCGCGGCGCCGAGCGACGTCGGATTGCTCGAATCCCAGGACATCCTGGGCTCTTTGGGCTGAGTGCACGATCGCGCAACCATAGGCGATGGTCCATCGGCAGGCAATAGTGTGGCGAATTGGCATATGCCACAAGAATCTTCGGGTGGCGAGAATGACGTCGGCGTGTAACCTACTGTCCAGTAGCCTGTTTCAGGCTAGCGTCCAGTAGGGCAGCTGGGCGACCCGGCACCGAGGCCGGGCACTCGGGTACGAATGTTTAAGAGGGACCGTTTTGGCGCAGTCGGCTGTACCGGTTATCCGGCGCGCGACCGAGCACGATATCGACGCGATTGTGAAGGTCGTCGCAGACGCTTTCGCGACGGACGATCCAATAGAGGAGTACGTTTTCCCGGACCCCGAGATCCGGCACCGCCGGTCCCGGGACATGCTGCGGATCATGATTCGCCACCGCTTCCTGCCGTCCGGCGGCGCGGCCGTGGCCGACCTCGACGGAAAGGTGGCCGGAGCCCTGCTCTGGTACCCCGCGGGCTACCGCAGAACCCTGTGGCGAGAAGCCATCTCGGGTCCACAACTGCTATGGGCCATGGGTCCGCGGGCCACCGTCCGCGGCCTGGCCATCGATGCCGCCAACGCCGAGGTCGCACCGCGGGAACCACACCATTTCCTCGTGTATCTCGGCACCGATCCCAGCCTGCAACGCACCGCGGGCGTGGGCCGGGCACTGGTCCGCTGGGTCCTCGCCCAGGGCAGTGCGCAGCAGGCTCCGGTCTGCGGAATCTGCAAGGACGCGAATGTCCCCTATTACGCGGCATTCGGTTTCGAAGTACAGCGCACGGTGCGCATCGGGCGGGACGGTCCGGAAATGAACTTCACCCTGGCTCAGCCGGTTCCGGTCGAATCGGTCTGACCTTCTTCTGCCTTCTCGGGGGGAACACCAGGTATTTCTGAGTTGCCGAGGAGTCGTCATGTCGGATATTGCCATTGTCGGCATCGGATGCCGTTACGCCGGCGGTATCGATTCCCCAGAATCGTTCTGGGACTTCATCATCAACAAGCGAGACGGCGTCGTCGACATTCCCGCGCAGCGGTGGGACTACCGCCGCTACTACGACCCCGACCGGCGCACGCCCGGTCGCATGTACACCAAACGCGCCGCGTTCCTGACCGGCGATCCGTGGGCCTTCGACCCGGACTTCTTCGGCATCTCGCCGCGCGAGGCCGCGGCCATGGATCCGCAGCAGCGACTCGTGCTCGAAGTCGCCTGGGAGGCACTGGATGACGCGGGATTCGCGGGCCGGGTGACGGGTGCGCCGATCGGCGTGTACGTGGGAGCGTTCACCCTGGATCAGCTCGCGGTGTCGACCACCAACGCGGCGCTGCCGTACGTGGACATGCACACCGCGGTGGGCGCGTCCTACACCATGCTGTCGAATCGAATCGCGTACGCGCTCAATATGGTCGGACCCGCCATGACGGTGGACACCGCCTGCTCGTCGTCGCTGGTCGCGCTGCATCTGGCCTGTCAGGCGCTCGACGCCGGGGACTGCACGGTCGCACTGGCGGGCGGGGTCACCATGCTCATGCAGCCGGAGCCGTTCGTCTCCATGTGCAAGGGCGGATTCCTCGCCGCGGACGGGCGGTCCAAGCCGTTCGACGCCTCCGCGGACGGGTACGGCCGGGGCGAGGGGTCGGGCATGGTCGTGCTCAAGAAGCTCGAGGACGCCGAGCGCGACGGGGATCGGGTCTACGCGGTCATCAAGGCGACCGGGTCCAATCAGGACGGGCGCACCACCGCGATCACCGTGCCGAACGCGGATCTGCAAGAGGCGCTTGCCAAGTCGGTGACCGAGCGGGCGGGAATCGGCGCGCACGAGGTCACCTATGTGGAGGCGCACGGCACCGGAACCCCGGTCGGCGATCCGCTGGAACTCCGCGCGATCGGGCGGGCCTACGGGCAGGTCGAGGGGCGCACCGCGCCGGTGGGCGTCGGATCGGTGAAGGCACAGCTCGGGCATACCGAGGCGGCGTCGGGCATTGCCGGGATCATCAAGTCGGCCCTTGCCATTTCGAAGCGCACCCTGGCTCCGCAGGGATGGCTGGAGACGCCCAATCCCGATATCCCGTTCGAGGAGCTGGGGATCCGGCTGCAGCTCGAGGCCGAGGAGATCGGGGCCGAGATCGAGCGAATCACCATCGCGGTCAACGGATTCGGATACGGGGGTACGAACGCGCACGCCATCCTGCAGGAGCACGTTCCCGCTGTCGGCTCACC
This sequence comes from Nocardia acididurans, assembly GCF_016741815.1. Taxonomy (GTDB): domain Bacteria; phylum Actinomycetota; class Actinomycetes; order Mycobacteriales; family Mycobacteriaceae; genus Nocardia; species Nocardia acididurans. The sequence continues at coordinate 174,835 of NZ_JAERRJ010000011.1, read as the reverse complement.
CTTGGACCAGGGTGGGGTAGAAGGGGGGCTCCGCCCCCAGACCCCCGTGTGGGGGCAGAGCCCCCAAACCCCCATCCCCGGGCAGAGCCCCCAAGCCCCCATCCCCGGGCAGAGCACTCAGGCCGCGACTGGGTCGCGGGAGCCGAGGAATTTTGGTGTGCTGCCGCTTTCGGCGCGCAGTGAGAACGCGGCGCGGGAGATTGCGCGGGGGTATGCGGAGCTCATTGCGGCGGGGGCTGAGCCCGCGTGGCTGGCCGAGGGAGCGTGGACTCGGCGTCAGCATCATCAGTTCCGGACGGCGGTGACGTTCGCCGACGATGCCGAGCTGGTGGAGGCGCTGGTCGAATTCGCCGCTGGGAGCGGGCGGGGGGCGAGCAAGGTGGTGGCGCGGAAGGCGCCGGAGCCGGTGTTCGTGTTCACTGGGATGGGGCCGCAGTGGTGGGGTATGGGGCGGGAGCTGCTGCGGGGTGGGGGGACTTTCGCGGCGGAGGCCGAACGGATCGATGCGGTGTTCCGGGAGATCTCGGGGTGGTCGATCGTGGCGGAGCTGTTGCGGCCGGAGGAGGAGTCGCGGGTTACCTCGACGGCTGTCGCGCAGCCTGCCAACTTCCTGGTGCAGGTCGCGCTGTACGCCATGCTGGGCGAACTCGGGATTCGACCGGCGGCGGTGGTCGGGCACAGTGTGGGCGAGGTGTCGGCGGCGTATGTGACGGGGATGCTGTCGCTGCGGGACGCCCTCACCGTGAGCTACCATCGCGCCCGGTTGCAGGCGACCACCGCGGGGTCCGGCGGAATGCTGGCCGTGGGCCTGTCCCCCGCCGCCGCACTGGAATTGATCGACGGTGACGAACTGGTCGACATCGCCGCCATCAACAGCCCGAGCGCCGTCACCCTCGCCGGGGCGCAGGCGCGTCTCGACGAGATCGCCGAAACGCTCACCGCTGACGGCGTTTTCGCCAAACGGTTGTTCGTGGAGGTGCCGTATCACAGCTACCTCATGGAGCCGATCCTCGGCGAATTGCGCACGGCGCTGGCCGATCTGACGCTCGCCGAGCCGACCCTGCCGCTGTGGTCGACGGTCACCGGGCAGCGGGTCACCGCGGGTGACTGGAATGCCGAGTACTGGTGCGCCAATGTGCGGCAGCCGGTGCGGTTCGCCGACGCGCTCACCGATCTGGTCGGTGCGGGTCATCGGGTCTACCTGGAGGTGGGGCCGCATCCGGTGCTGGGCGCGAATATTCGCGAAATCCTCATCGGCGCAGGCGAATCCGGCACCAGTGTGGCCACCCTCAACCGCAAGCAGAACGACGCGGAGAGCCTGCGCCAGACCGTCGCCGGGCTGTACACGGCGGGTGCGCTCGATATCGACGCCCTGTTCGCGGATACCGTGACCCCGCATGTGGAGCTGCCGCGCTACCCGTGGCAGCGCACTCCGCTGCGCAATGCCAATCCGGTGTTCCAGCAGCGCAAGTACGGTAGCCCGGAGATCTACGCCATGCTCGGCGACCCGGATCTGGACAGCCCGTCGAACTCCTGGCGAATCCAGCTCAGCGTCGGAGCCATGCCGTGGCTGGCCGATCACGTGGTCGGCGGGGCGCGCATCCTGCCCGGAGCGGGCTACCTGGACGCCGCGCTGAGCGCGGTGGCGCTGCGCACCGAGTCGACGCGGGTAGCGGTGGAGGATGTCCGGTTCATCGCGCCGCTCATCATCGACGAGGGCAATGCGCCGCTGGCCGAACTCCAGGTCGAGGAGTCCACGGGCCGCTTCACCATCCGCTCGCGGAGTGTGGCCGACGCGCCCTGGACCACGCACGCCACCGGCCGGCTCATCGAGGGCAGCTTCGAATCCGGCAAGGTCGAGGTGCCCGACGTGGACGAGATGCATGTCATCGACCCGGCCGCCTTCTACGCCGGATTGGCCGCGCGCGGGCTCGAATACGGGCCGGCCTTCCAGCGCGCGACCGCCGTGCGCATCTCGGGTGCCACCGTGGTAGCCACCCTGGACGGCGGGATCGCCCAGGATTCCGGTCATCTCGCGCACCCCTGCGTCGTGGACGCCGCGCTGCAGAGCGTGGCGGCGCTGCTGGCCGGATCCGGGAGCGCGGACGACGGGGCCATGGTGCCCGTCGCGGTGGCCGGGGTGCGGGCGTTCGCGCCGATCCCGGAGCAGGTGACCGTGGTGGCACGGCTGTCCACCGATGGTGCGCCCACCGCCGATATCGATCTGCTCGACGCCGAACAGAATGTGGTGCTGCAGCTGATCGGCATGCGCTTCGGTTCCATCGCGCCGGGACGCGGTGCGCTGCAACGCATGACGGACATCTTCTACGAGGACCGCTGGGAGATGCGGGAACCGGTGGACCGCAGCGGCCTGCCCGCGACGGGCCCCGCCTACACGCTGGTCGTCGAATTCGGTTCGGCGGCAAGCGCTCGCGCCACCACCGTCGCGGCCACCACACCGCGCTCGGAGATCCTCGTCCTCGGCGATCCGCAGCGCACGGATCTGGAAGACGCTGTGCGCGAACGCCTCCGGGCCGCAGTGGCCGAGGAAGGTGTCGAGCGGCTGCATATCGCGCTCGTCGCCGGAACCGAATACGCGGATCTGGACAGCCTGTGGACGCTGCGCCGGCTGGCGGTGACCTTCGACGAATTCCTCGACGAATGGCTGGAGCGGCGCGGGGCCGAAATCCCCATGACCGGTGACGGATCGATGCACGTCAGCCTGATCACCGAGCACGCCTACGCCCATCCCGACGAGGATGCCGCGCCGAATCCGGCGCACGCCGCGCTGGCCGGCGCACGCCGGGTGCTGCTGAACGAGCAGCCGCGCCTGCGCTGGCGGCTGGTCGACGTCGAGGCCGACGTGGACGCCACCGATCTCGCCGCCGAACTGGCGGTTCCGGGCGCGTTCGCCTACGACAACTCCGACGAGGTGTTCCTGCGCAACGGCCTGCGCTGGGTGACCGTGGTCGAGGCCACCCTGCAGGGCCGGCTCGACGCGCTGGAACAGGCTGTGCCACTGGAGGATCCGGAGGCCAACTTCACCCTCGAACTGCCGAAGTCGCGGACGCTGTCCCGGCTGGGCTGGCGGCGCACCGCGCGGCGGGAGCCGGGCCCGAACGAGGTCGAGGTCCGGATGCGGGCGGTCGGGCTCAACTACAAGGATCCGCTCAAGGTCATCGGCGTGCTCGCCGAGGAGGAGATGGCCGGAACCTTCTTCGGCACCCTGCCGGGTATGGAGGGTGACGGCGTGGTGGTCCGGGTCGGCGCGGACGTGCACGATCTCGCCGCCGGCGACCACGTGACGCTCACCTCCAAGGGCATGATCAGCCGCTTCCACACCACCGATCGCGATCTGCTCATCAAGACGCCGGACGACTCGGAGGCCGGATTCTGCACCAGCGGAACGGCATTCTCCACCGCCGAGTACTCACTGCTGGAGCTGGCGCGGGTGCGTGCCGGGGATGTCGTGCTGGTGCACGGTGCGGCGGGCGGCGTGGGTTCGGCGGCCGTGCAGATCGCGAAACTGCGCGGGGCGAGCGTGATCGGCACCGCGAGCACCGATGAGCGGCGCGCCTACGTGCTGGAGCAGGGTGCGGATCACGTCCTCGATTCACGCTCGCTGAACTTCGCCGACGATGTGCTCGGGCTGACCGACGGGCGGGGCGCGGATGTGATCATCAGTACCGCGCCGGGTGAGATCCTGCGCCGGAACTTCAAGGCGGTGGCCGAGTTCGGGCGCATCGTGGAGATCGGCAAGGCCGATATCTACGGTGGCGGACTGCTCGATCTGCGGTACTTCGACAAGAACATCTCCTACCACTCCTTCGACCTGGACCGCATGCTGCGGCTGCGGCGGCGCGAGACCATCGAGCTCATCACCCGGGTGAACGCGGCGCTCGCCGCCGGTACCTACCGGCGGCTGCCGTTCGAGGTGTACGAGACCGATGACGTGGCACGGGCATTCGAGGATGTGGCGCGTTCGGCGCAGCTCGGCCGGATCGCGGTGAGCCTGGAATCGGCCGCACCGCTGGTGCGTCCGAGCACCCGTGCGGTGACGGTCGATCCCGCCGCGCAGTATGTGATCACCGGCGGTTTCGGCGCGTTCGGCCTGGCGGTCGGGCGCTGGCTGGTCGGTAAGGGCGCGCGCAGGCTCACCCTGCTCGGGCGCAGTGGTGCGAGCACCGACGAAGCACGGAATCTGCTGTCCGAGTGGGAAACCCAGGGTGTCACGGTCACCACCGAGCGGGTGGACGTCACCGATGCCGAGGCGATCACCGCGGTGATCGGGCGGGCGCACTCCCCCGAACATCCGCTGCGCGGGGTCTTCCACACCGCCGGCGTGGTGGACGACAAGCGCGTCTCGGTGATGGATCGGGACTCGCTCGCCTCGGTCTATCGGCCGAAGATCGAGGGCGTGCGGGCGCTGCGGCGCGGAATCGCCTCCGCCGGTGCGGAATTGGATATGTTCGTGCTGTTCTCCTCCGGTAGCGCGATCTTCGGCGGCGTCGGGCAGTACTCCTACACGGCCGCCAACCTCGCGTTGCAGGCCGTCGCGGATCAGGTGGCCCGCGACGGCGGCGAGGTCCTCGCCGTCGGGTGGGGTCATATGGCGGGCGGTATGGCCGCCGACGAGAACGTGGCACGGTACCTGCGCACCACGGGATTCGACTCCATCGATATGGATGAGGGCACCGAGTTCCTGGAGCAGGCGCTGACCCTGGACATCCACCATCAGGCGGCCATCATTCCCATCGATTGGAAGCAGGTCGCGGCCTCCGTGCCGTTCTTCACGCAGACCGGGCGGGTGCAGGAGCGCATCGCCGCCGCGGCCGAGGATGATTCGGCTGCTTCGCATCTCGTGGTCGCCCTGCGCGAACTCGAGGAGGCGCAGCGCAATGACGTGGTCGCGCATATGCTCGCCGAGCAGTTGGCGGCGGTCATGGGCGTGGACGCCGAGTCGATCGATCTGACCGTGCCGGTGACCGACCTCGGCCTCGATTCGCTCATGGCGGTGGAATTCGGTGCGCTGGTGGGCAAATCGCTCGGGGTCGATCTGTCCGCGCTGCGGCTCGGACGGTCGTTCACGCTCGCCCAGGCCGGCGCCCGAGCCGCCGAATTCCTGATCGGCGCTCCCGCCGCAGAGGTGACCGCGTGAGCGAGTCGGCGCGGGATCTGGCGCGGAAACTGCTCTCCGGCAGCGGAAATGGAGTGAAGCCGCCGGTACCCGCGACGCGGGGGGCCGGGGCCGCTGCCGCGCCGCCTCCGTCCGCCGCACGTGCCGGGCACACGCGCCCGGCACGCGGCCCGGGGCGGCAGTTCGCCGACCATCCGGAGGTGGCCTCGACGGTGGCAAAGCAGGCGGCCATCGCGGCCATCAGTGCGCAGTCCGGGTTGGCCAATCCGCTGTTCCTGCCGCGAAACAGCCCCAATGACACGGTGATTCGCGCGTTGGACAGTGAGCTGGTGAACTTCAGCGCCTACAACTATCTGGGGCTGTCGAGTCATCCCCGGGTGGTGCGCGCCGCCAAGGACGCGCTCGATCAGTACGGCGCCTCGGCGTCGGCGAGCCGGATCGTATCGGGTGAGATCCCGCTGTACGGGGAGATCGAGCAGCGGCTGGCCGGGATCTACGGGGTCGGCGATGCCATGGTCACCACCAGCGGATACCTCACCAATGCGGGGGTGATCGGGTTCCTGCTGCGGGAGGGCGATGTGGCGTTCTGCGACTCGCTCATCCACGGCAGCGTGGTGTCGGGGACGCAGTGGGCCGGATGCCGGCGGATCAACTTCCGGCACAACGATCCGGAGTCGCTGCGGTCGGTGCTGCGCATGTCGCGGTCGGGATTCGACCGCGCCATGGTGGTGCTGGAAGGGCACTACAGCATGGACGGGACCGTGGGCCGGGTGGCCGAATTAGCGGCCATCGCACGGGAATTCGACTGCGCGGTCATGGTCGACGAGGCGCATTCGTTCGGGGTGTTCGGGGCGCGCGGGCACGGGATCCGCGAGCACTACGACATGGCCGGCACGGATGTGGACATCTGGATGGGCACGCTGTCCAAGGCGCTGGGCAGTGTCGGCGGATTCATCGCCGCCGACGCCGATCTGATCGCCGCCATGAAGGCCAGTGCGCCGGGCGTCGCCATGCTCACCGGCGCTCCGGCGCCGTCCGCCATCGGGGCGGCGCTGGCCGGGCTGGATGTGCTGGAGGCCGAGCCCGAGCGGGTCTCGCGGCTGTGGGACAACGCGCGGCTGTTCGATACCGCGCTGCGGGATCGCGACCTGGATCTCGGTGAGTCCCACGGGACTCCGATCGTTCCGGTGATCGTGCCGGGTGAGATCCGGGCCGGGTTCGTCTCCGGCACGCTGCTGCGGCGCGGAGTGTATGCCGGGGCCATTTCGGCCCCGGCGGTTCCGGTGGGCAAGGAACGGTTGCGATTCTTCATCACCTCCGAACACACCGGGGCGCAACTGGTCTCAGCCGCCGACCTGCTGGCCGAAACCATAGAGCTGGCCGGGAACCTGCCCACTTCGGCCGTACCCGCCTGACCGCTGCACCACCTCGGTGAGCTGCCGTTGCCGCTGGGTGATCCAGCGCTTCGGCGGCCCACCCTGGTGGATCAGGGCGGTGCGGGCGCGGCGGCGGGACCGTCGCGTCACCAGGGTGTTCAGCTCCTCGATCGGGGCGACACCCTGGGCCGCGACAACTTTCGCCTGCTCCAGGAACCAGCCGCGCTCACTGCGCAGTACCCGGAGGTAGACGGCCAGGAACACGGCGATGTAGATGATCATCTTGCCGCCCATGCCGAACCATTCCGCACCCTGCGGCGTCGGGGAGTCCCACGCGAAATGCATGGCGGCGCCGAGCAGATAGCAGGCGGCGAAGACCGCGAACCGGCGGCCCGCGGACCAATCCCTGCGGGCGAGGGCCAGCACGATGCCGATACCCGCGAGGGCGGTGAACATCCAGTGCGAGGTGACGCCGACCGCGAAGCGCAGCAGCGCGGTGACGATGGTCGAGCCGGGGCCGCCCTGCGCGGAGGAGAGCGGGGCGTTGGCGTTGTACGTAATGTCTTCCACCACTTGGAATCCCAGGCCGGTGCAGCCGCCGAGCAGCAGACCGTGCATGGCGCGGGTCAGCAGTGGGCGGGCCAGCCAGGCGACGGTGAAGACGCCCAGGCCCTTGATGCCCTCCTCCACGATGGAGGCGGAGATGGGGGCCGCCCAGTTGGTGGCGAAGGCGTCGCCCGCGAGGTTCTGGATGGCGCGCATATTGTCGTCGTTGGCGAAGATGGCGATGCCGGGGCCGGCCAGTGCGCCCCACAGGAATCCGAGCACCAGGGGCGTCCGGATCGTGGTGCGGGCGCGCAGGCGGTCCAGGTAGATCAGCAGGCCGCCGTAGACGACCAGGGTCAGCAGGGTGACCGGCATGCCGACCAGCACGTCGGGCAGGGTGAGCGACAGGGTGCTCGCCAGCTGCGCGAGCAGGGCGATGCCGCCGCCGATCAGGAGCAGCCAGTAGACCCAGAACAGCAGGGAGCCGCCGCGGAAGCCGGTCACGAGGCGACCTCCAGGGATTCCAGGATGGGGGCGAGCTGTTCGAAGGTGGCGCGCTCGCCGCCCAGTGCGAGGGTCACCACCAGGTTCTGGTTGCCCACGATGGCGCAGACGCCGGGGTCGCTGGCGCCGCGGCAGGTGAAGCCGTGGAAGCCGTGGGGGTTGGCGACCTGGCCGCCGTCGAATTCGGCTTCGAAGCCTTGGACGTCGAGGACTTGCAGGCGCCATTCCGCGGCTTCGGTGAGGTTGTCGACACCGTTGGCCACGGTGACGATGAGGACGGTGTCTTCGGGGCTCTGGAGGACGGCGGTGGAGGGGTCGCCGGTGGGGCGCTGCTGCCAGCCGCCTACTCCTGCGAAGGAGACGGTATCCGGGGATTCGCCTGCGGCTTCGACCTCGATTCTGGTGGTGGGGGGGATCAGGGTTTCGCGGGGTGGCACCTGGCTGGCTATCAGGGCTGGGATGCCGATGATCGCCGCCGCGATGGTCAGGACCAGCGCCGCCTGCTTGCCGTCGTGCCTGGTCCGAGGCGGGGCGGTCATGAGGGTGCTCCCTTCGTTGCCGAGGTTCGGCCGTGGCTCGATCTTCTGCGACGGGTGGGATGAATACCAGCGACACACCGGCTTATTCGGTGGGCGGGGCATGAATTCACCTGGATGAGGTGAAGGGAAAAGAAGTTTGAGGCTGGGTGCGGCTGGCGCCGCACCCAGCCTCGGTGTGGGCGCCCGGCTTCGCCGCCGCATCGCTGACAGGCGGTGCCGCTCGGGCAAGCCCGAGGCGCGGCGCCGCTAGACCGGTCGCGGAGTCGCCTCGAGACCAGCGTCCGGCCGGACTAGTGGACCTGGCGGTCGGAGTCGGGCCAGTGCTGTTTGCGGAGTTCTCGTTTGAGGATTTTGCCTGCGCCGGAGAGGGGGAGGGATTCGGCTATTTCTATGGTGCGGGGGGCTTTGTAGGTGGCTATGCGGGATTTGGTGTGGGTGCGGATTTCTTCGAGGGTGACGGTGGTGCCGGGGTGGCAGACGAGGACGGCGTGGACTCGTTCGCCCCAGTCGTGGTCGGGGACACCGATTACGGCGCAGGCGGCGATGGCGGGGTGGGCTGCGAGGGCGTTTTCCACTTCGGCGGAGTAGACGTTCTCGCCGCCGGTGACGATCATGTCTTTGACGCGGTCGACTATGTGGAGGTAGCCGTCTCCGTCGAGGTAGCCGCCGTCTCCGGTGCGGAGCCAGCCGTCGGGGATGGTGGCGGCGGTTTCTTCGGGGTTGTTCCAGTAGCCGAGCATGACGTGGCCGCCTCGGACGGCCACTTCGCCCACGGTGCCGCGGGGGACCTCGACGCCTTCGGGGTCGAGGACTCGGATTTCGGAGTGGGGGACGGCGCGGCCTGCGGAGCGGAGGCGACCGGCCAGGTGGTCTTCGGGGCTGAGGAGGGTGGCGATGGGGGCTAGTTCGGTCATGCCGTAGGCCTGGACGAAACCGGCTTCGGGGAAGACCTTCATGGCGCGTTCGAGGACGGGCTGCGCGATAGGGGAGGCGCCGTACATGATGCCGCGGATGCTCGACAGGTCGTGGTTCGCCACCTCCGGGTGGTCGACGAGCATTTGGATCATGACCGGGACCAGGACCGATTCGGTGACCCGATGCGTCTCGATCGCCCGCATGGTCGCGACCGGATCGAAGGCCGGGATCATGACGTGGGTGCCGCCGAGCATGAGCTGACCGTGCCAGCCCGCCAGGTCGGCGAGGTGGAACATGGGCGCGGCGTGCAGGAAGCGCGCACCCGGGCGGAAGACGAATCCGGTGCCCAGCGCGCCGAGCGCCGAGACCGCCAGATTCGCGTGGCTGAGCATGACGCCCTTGGGATGCCCGGTGGTGCCGCCGGTGTAGAAGATGCCCGCCAGCTGGTCGCCGCCGCGCCGGGCGTCCGGCACCGGCTCCGAGGCGGCGATCAATTCCTCGTGGCCGACCGCGTGCTCGGGCGTGGGCCCGTCACCGCAGTGGACGACCGCCCGCAGTTCCGGCACGGCGGCGCGCAGGGCGGGCAGCATGGGCGCGAAGGCGTCGTCCACGAACAGCACCGAGGTGCCCGAATCCACCAGGGAGTAGGCGATTTCGGCCGGACTCCACCGAATGTTCGCCGGATTCAGCACCGCGTCCGCCCATGGCACGGCCAGCAGATATTCGTGATACCGATCGGAGTTCAACGCGAGAATCGCGACCCGATCCCCCGGCTCGACCCCGAGCCCGCGCAGCCCGCCCGCGAGCCGCGCGACCCGATCGGCCACCTCCGCGAATGTCCGCGTCCGTTCGCCACAGATGGTCATGATGCCGTCGGGATGCTGCTGCACAGCCCTGTGCAGCCCCTGCGTGAGATACATGCCGACGAGTGTTCTGCGTCACGCCCCCGATCGCCATGGAGCCCGCACCGAACTCACCGCGCCCGTTCTTGTTGGAAACTCCAACTCCTGGGCTTATGGTCGATCGCAATGAGTACGCACCCGGCCTCGCCCGATCTCGATCCGCGCCGGAACCTGTTCGAGCAAATGCACTCTGAGCTGGCAAGATTGGCCACCGCCATTGTCGACCGGACCAGGTCCGAGATCCCCGAATACAAGGACACCCGGTCGAGCTCGTTGTTACCAACAACAACGAGCATGTTGGATCAACTGGTTACCGCGCTGGCCGAGCAGCGCGCAGCCTCTGCCGCCGAACTCGCCGCGTACACCGATTACGGCCGGACCCGCGCCCGCGACGGCATCTCCCTCGAAGGCGTCATGCGGGCCTGGCGGCTGGCCACCCGCACCCTCGTCGACGAACTCGTCGCGGCCGCACCCGCTCACGGTGTCGACGACCACCTGCTTCTGAACCTCACCCGCGAGGTGCTCGACCTGGTGGACAACGCCATCCTCGCCTACTCCACCGGCCACCGTGAGGTGGAGATCGAACTCGCCGGGCGCGACAGCGAGCGGCGGGCCGACTTCATCCGCGCCCTGCTGACCGGCACCCTCCCGCCAACCGAATTGCGCCGAGCCGCACCACAGTTCGGGCTCGACACCACCACCGAATACGTCACGTTCAAAGCCCCCACCGACACCTCCGAGCAGATTCTCGAGCGCATGACCCGACCGAACCGCTGTGCCGCGATCGCCGACAGCGGTTCTCCGCTCGTGGTTTTCCTCACCACGATCGACGGCGACTCGGCCGGTTTCGCCAACAAGTCTTTCCGGCTGCCGGACGAAGGGCTGATCGCCTTCGGCCCGGCCGCCCCGCCGGACGGGTTGCATCATTCGTTCCGGGTGGCCTGCCGCACGTTGACCACCGCCGCGGTATTCGGCCGCACCGACAGCGTCTGGTTCGACGATCTGGGCTTGCTGCCCGCCGTGCTCGCCGACCCGGAGCTCGGGCAGCAATTCCACCGGCGCTTCATTGCCCCCGTCCTGCGCGCCGACAATCACTTCCTCATCAATACCGTTGCGGCGTATATCGAATCGGGCATGAATGTGGAGATCACCGCGCGCGAGGTTTTCGTCCACCCGAATACCGTCCGCTACCGCATCGACCGCTTCCACCGTATCGCCGACTGCGATCTGCGCGAGCCGCATACTGCCACCAAAGTTTGGTGGGCCATCCAGTACGCCCGCATCGCGGCACCCGACGCATCCCGCTGAGAGCGCCGCCGGAGCAGAAGACGACCGGCCGGACGCACGCTGCGGAGAATGGCGTGCGCCCGGCCGGGTTCCGCTGTGACCGGGGCAGTGCGGCGGACGGGTCGCGAGGGTGACGGCAGCCTCGTCCGGCGCGGGTGATCACAGCGGGGGTGTGCCTGGCGGGTGGCGCTGGGTGCAGGGTGCGCGACACCCGCCGGGGCACACGTTCGGGGGGTCAGTCGGCGGGCACGTTCAGGGCCGGGGCGAGGGTGCGCCAGGCGGGGCCCAGGGCGTCGGCGAAGTCGGGCCAGGTGTGCATGCCGGTGGGGGTCAGGTGGACGGTGGCGGGGATGCCCAGTTGGGTGAGGCGCTGGGCGAAACGTTCTGTGCAGGTGCGGGTTCCGGCCTCGAGCGACGAGCCGCCGCCTGCCATGCGGGCGGCGTCGAAGATATTGGGGGCCTGGGTGATGGCGGCCAGGTCGGCGGGTGTGGGCAGGCCGGTACCCGCGGAGAGGTGGATCACTGTGCCGCGCAGGTGATCCGCGCCCAGGAAACTGTCGTGGGCGGCCCATTCCGGGGAACCCGGTGGGCCCCAGAGGTTCACCACGTCGCCGCCGCGGGAGCCGACCGTCATGCGGGTGACGGTGTGGCCGAATTCGTCTGCGGTGGAATAGCATCCGCTCATTCCGGCCACCGCGGCGTAGCGGCCGGGATGCCGCTGGGCGAGCATCATCGCGCCCTGCGCGCCCATGGAGACGCCCGCGATGGCGCGCCGCCCGCTGGACTCCAGATACGCCTCCACGACCGGCGGCAGTTCATCGGTCAGGAAGGTCTCCCAGCGGTTGAGCCCGAGCATGGCGTCGTAGCGCTGCCAGTCGGTGTACATGCTGCCGACACCGCCGCTGGTGAGCACCACGTCCACCGGTTTGCCGGTGAAGTATTCGGCGGCACGGCCTTTGGTGAGCCAGCCGGAGGTGTCCTCGGCCTCGACGCCGTCGAGCAGGTACAGCGTCGGTCGCGGTTCGGAACCGCTGCCACGTAGCACATCCACCGGGACGATCCGGTGCATCGACGCCGAGGCCACATAGAGCCGCTCCCAGTTCCCGAGCCGAATCTCACTGGCCACCAGCTCCGTTCGATCGATACTCGGATCGATGACCGGGGCCGGATTGCCCGCCTCTTCGGCGTGGGCGCTCGCCGTCGCGACGGCGAGCGCCACGATCGACGCTGCGGCGCAGAACAATTCGACGCACCGGTGCGGAGCGCGGCGCCGACCGCGCACTGTCCGGCGCCGCGCCTCCGTCTCCACTCGGATCACCTCCTACATACCGCGATCAGCAGTTTCCGGACGCGGTCTCGCCGCGGAAACGTGCTTCGATCCACTGGAGCGCCAGCGGAAGTCCGAGAACGGCGGCCGTCAGATGGTCGGGCACGCCGATGGTCGCCGACTGCACCTCGACCCCCGCCTGACACCAGCGTTGCGTGGTGTTCACGATGGCGTCCACCGGAACTAGCCCGTCGATGGGCGAATGCCATTCGAACACCGGCATATTGGGTGTTCCGTCGAACAGTTCGAGACTGTTCTCCTCCACCACGGCGCGCGCGTCGGCATCGTTCATCATGGTGGTGGATTTGGCGAAGTCCAGGGCCCCGCGGCCCGCGCCGGTGGCGATCAGGTCGTTGGTGCAGCTGTTGGCCATGTTCTGCCGGGCGACCAGCCCGCGGTCGTTGAGCTGCTCGCTGAGCGGGAACCGGTCCGGGTACTCGCGCTCGAGCCCGAGCCCGGCGGCCAGTGCCAGCCCGAACACCGGATGCGATCCGAGGCCCAGGCTTTCGAGCATCTTCACCAGGTTCATGGGCACCCCGCCCGCCGCCGCGCCGGCGATCTTCAGCTCGGGCGCGTAGCTGTCGGCCAGGGCGGCCGCCCAGGCGGTGGCCATGCCGCCGCCGGAGTATCCGGCCATCACCACCGGGCTCTCGGCGAGCCGCAGGTCGTCCAGCCGCTGCACGGCGCGTATGCCGTCGAGGGTGATCTGTCCGCCCAATTTGGCTGCGCCGTACGCGAATTGCGGCCCGAGGTGGTCGGGCATGGCGAGGCTCCAGCCGCGCTGCAAGGCCACGTTGTAGGCGGGGGCCTCGCGCACCATGAGGTTCGGGTCGCTGGTGTAGAGCACATGCGACACCGAGCACTGCGCGCCGAGCCCGTTGATGATGTGCTGGTAGGACAGCAGCGGCCCGTTCGGCTGCCGGTTGCGCGGGGTGAGCACCGTGGTGGTGGCCGCGATCGCCTTGCCCTGCGAGTTGGTGGACCGGAATTTCACGAGGGTGACGTCGGTGTCCGGGAAGATGGCCAGGGCGGGCATCGCCTTGTGCGCCAGCACGTCTCCGGGTGCGTAGGACGCGATGTCCTCCGGCGCGGCGTAGAAGGGATCCGGATCGGCGGCCGGGTACATGGGTAGCGCGTGCGCGCCGGGTACGGCCGCCAGCGCCATCAGGCACCCGGCGAACAGGCTCGCCGCGCGCCACAAAGAACGTCGATACATGATCCCGTCGGCCTCCAGTTCTGCGGTTGCAGAGGAGGTTAGGGAGATCGGCGGCGAAAGTTACCCCAGAGTTCGCAATCCCTGATATCTCACAGTGCCGAATGGGCCCGCGCTGTCGCAGCTCCAATCCGGCCTGCGCGAACCGCATTCCACCACCGTGAATCATCCACAGGTGTTACCGGGGGTTACTGTGAGATCTCCAGTCCCGTCCTGAAACCTGTTCTGACGAGTATCCGAAACCTACTGTCGGGTAATCCTCGCGGCCCATCCCACCGGCCCGGAGCGGCCCGGGGAGCCAGGAAAGGAGTTCGGGCGATATGACCCCTCTCGCCGACACCGCGCACCACGACCGCGGTGAGACACCGACTCGCAGGGTGACCGTCTACTTCGAAGGCCCAGGGCCGGGCGACGAGGTGGTTCTCGAATACGCCGCGACCAATGCCGAAGCCTGGGAATTCGCCACCGCCGCGGTGCATTCCGGTCTGGCGGTGACGGTCGACGGAAAGGTGCGGCCGGACCTCCGCCGGCTGCCCTGCCGGAGCCTGTGGCGGTAACCAGTGTTGTGAACTGTCACAGGCAGTTTCGGGTCGTTCTGTCGCCACTGCACAGAACGACCCGAAACCGGCCACCCGGTGCGGCAACCTGACTACCGTGGTCCGTCCGCAGAAATCGTTTCTCAGACGGAAGGAGTAGTTCATGGCCGTCGAGAACACCGCGAGGTCCGGCCTCACATTCTCAGGTCAGCCGATGTCGTCTCCGCTCAAGGATGTCTGGGCCCTGTCCCGGCAGATGGTCGGGCATTTCGTCGAGAACGTCGCCCCCTGCGGCACGTTGCCGGGCGATGCCATCTACGGCGATATCACCGCCATCACCCGCACCTGCCTGGAGATCGCGGTCAGCATGCTCGACGGCGAGGACATCCCCGCCAAGATCGGGCGCTTGCAGGAGGCTTCGGCCCAGTGGGCGCGCGAGGGCGTTCCCATCGACACCATCCATCACGCCATCCACGAGGGCTTCCAGATCGGCTTCGATCTCGTGGTCGACACCGCCACCGCCAAATACGGGATGCCGGGCGGCGCGCCCCAGCTCGTCGTGAGCCCCGACGACTACGACAATCTCATCGACGCGGTGAAACTCGTGGTCGCCATGCTCGACCGGATGACCACCGCGGTCTCGCTGGCCTATGTGCGCGAATTGCGCTCGGTGGTGGGCGAACACCACACCGCCGTGCACACGCTCACCTCCGCCCTGCTGGGCGGGCATCCCACCTCCACCATGGCCCGCGAATGCGGGATCGAGATCGCGGACTCGTATGTCGTTGTGGCGCTGTCGATTCCACAGCACGCCGAGGAATCCGATCCGGGCCTGGACGGCAAGGTGGTGGCCCGGCGCAAACTGCGGCGGGTACAGGCCGAACTCGCCACCCGCTGCGGCGACGCGGCGCTCTCGCTGCTCAGCGTGGACGGCGGCACCGTGCTGATCCCCTGCACCACAGCGGCTTCCGGCGCACTGGAGGAACTGATCACCCAGCTGTCGCGCGCGGCCCGGGTGCCGGTCACCGCCACCGCGGTCACCACCACGCCCGAGGGTGTGCCCAATGCCGCCGATCAGGCGCACGAACTGCTCGATATGGTGCACCGGCTCGACAGCCTGCCCGGCCTCTACCGCTTCGACGATCTCGCCCTCGAATTCCAGCTCACCCGGCCCGGACCCGGCCGCGAGTATCTCGGCTCGCTGCTCGATCCGCTCGACGAACATCCCGAACTCCTGGAAACCCTGCAGCGCCATATCAGCAACAACCTCAATCGCCAGCGCACCGCGCGCGTCCTGCACGTGCACACCAATACCGTGGACTACCGGCTCAAACGCATCGGCCAGCTGACCGGCTTCGATCCGGCGCAGTCCTCGGGCCTGTGGTACCTGCGGTCGGCCCTGGTGGCGCGCACCTATCGCGCCTCCTGACGGTGCGCGCCCAGCAGGCGCTTGAGGATCTTGCCGGTCTCACCGCGCGGCAGGTCGTCGATGAAGGCCACGTCGCGCGGTACCGACACCCGGCCCAGCCGATGCCGGATGTAGGTGCGCACCATCTCCGAATCCAGCCCGGCTCCTTCACGTTTCACCACGAAGGCGGCCAGGCGCTGGCCGAACTCGTGATCGGGGACGCCGACCACGGCCACCTCGCTCACCTGCGGCAGCTGGGCGAGGGCCTCCTCCACCGGACGCGGGAAGACGTTCTCGCCGCCGGAGATGATCATCTCGTCGTCGCGGCCGGCGATGAACAGCCGTCCGGTGGCGTCCAGGTAGCCGACATCGCCGGTGTCCAGCATGCCGTCGGCCTCGTCCGGCGGCGCGGCGTTGACGTACCCGTCGAACAGCATCTGATTGCCGACGAAGATCCGGCCGGTGGCGCCGACCGGCACCGGCCGCCGATCCGGGCCCAGCACAGCCAGTTTCGTACCCAGCGGCGGCCGTCCCGCCGTGGTCGGCGAGATCCGCAGATCGTCCGGGGTGGCGATGGTCGCCCAGGACACCTCGGTGGAGCCGTACACGTTGTAGAGGATGTCACCGAAGGCGTCGAAGAAGCGCAGCACGGTCGCACCGGCCAGGGGCGCACCGCAACTGGCCACCACCCGCAGGCTCGAGGTGTCGTAGCGGGTGCGCACGGCGACCGGCAGATCCAGGATGCGCTGCACCATGGTCGGCACGGCGAGCAGCGTGGTGATCCGGTGCTCGGCGATCAGCCGCAGCGTGTCCTCGGCGTCGAACTGTTCGGGCAGGACGGTCGTGGCGCGCAGCGCGGTGCCCAGCTGCAGACCCGCCAGCCCCCAGGTGTGGAACAGCGGGCACGGGATGAGCACGATCTCGTTGATGCGCAACGGTATTCGGGAGAGCAGTGCGGCCGCCGCGCCGAATCCGCGCGGCTGCGGGCGGCGCGCGCCCTTGGGCGTTCCGGTGGTGCCGGAGGTGAGCACGACCAGTCGTCCGGGGCGGGACGGCCGGCGAAAGTCGGTGGCCTCCAGTGCGATCAGATCGTCGACGGCGATCCGCGCCGGTGCGGCGAGGCGGCCGTCCGCAGGCGCGGCGACCGGCTTCCCGATGTGAATGCGCGGTATGCCGTCGTGCAGGTACTGGACCAGATCCTCCAGATCGCTGTCCACGAACAGCGCCGACAGCCGGTCCCGCTGCACGATCTCCTCGAGATTGCGCCCGGACAGTCCCGCGTTGAGCAGCACCACGTCGAGCCCGAGTTTGCCTGCGGCGACCATGGTTTCGACGGTGCCGGCGTGATTGCGCGCCAGCAGCCCGACGGTGTCCCCGTGTGCCAGGCCGAGGGTGGCCATCCCACCCGCCAGCGCGGTCGTACGCGCGTCGATCTCCGCGAAACTGCGGCTGATCCGGTCGTCCACCACGGCGGTGCGGTCCGGTGAGTGCGCGGCCCCGGCCGCGTACCCGCCCGCGAGATTGAAGCCCCACCGCACCACCCCGCGCAGCTGCCGCACTCCGACGGCGGGCCGCGTGGTGATCACGCCGCTGGACAGGATCTGCCGCGCCACTCCGACGCCGTGCCGCACCGGTGACCCCTCCGCGTTCACCGCGACCGAATTCCGCGCTCCCCGAGCGATATCCGCCGCCCGCCCGAGCCCGTTCTCCACCCACCGCACCACCGCGGATTTGGGCAGCCCGGCCACCATCGGGTGCACCCGGCCCACCGCGAAGCAGGTGACCGTGACGACGGTGCGTTCCTCGGCCCCGCGCAGGCGGATGGAGGCGAACGCGCCCACCGCGCCGCAGTGCAGTTCCAGTCGTTCGTACCAGCGCCCCACGATCATTCGGACATCGAGCACCTGGATGCCGGTCTGCGGTGTGCCGATCCGGAAGCGCACCAGCGGACGGTCGTCGAGGGATTCCAGCGGGTCGCAGGCGCCTATGCCGGGGAAGATGCGCGGATAGGTCTGCGGATCGAGGAGCAGCGCCCACAGCGCGTTTCGCGAGATCGCCAGATCGGCGACCACATCGATGACATCGGAAACCAACTCAGTGCCAAATCTCTCACGGGCCGGTTCGAAACACTCGGGTCGGCGGATGTCATCGTTTTAGTCGCCCGCCCAGTGCTGAGCATGGGAAATCGTACGATCAGGGTTGGTTCACCAACGGCGGTCGTACAGTGTTATGAAGCGCCACAGCAGCCTTTCGGAAAGCCGAAGGCGTGGTGCCCTTCTCGTGCCGGAACGACCGATAGAACTGCCGTTCGGTGGCGAACCCGCTGGCATGCGCCACCGCCGACACCGGCAGCAGCGGATCGCGCAGCAACAGCTCGGCGGCGATGTTCACCCGCATCCGCCGCAGCACCGCGGCCGGGCCCTCCTCGAAGTCGTCGAAGATCCGATACAGCGCGCGCCGGGACATCTTGCAGCCCAGGGCGATTCGCTGGGCGGTGAGAGCCGGGTCGGTGCAGTGCCTGCGCATGTAGACCAGCACTCGCTCCCGTGCGAACGCGTCGGCGGAGCGCGGCGGCGGGCCCTGTCCGGCGGCCAGCCGCACCGCGGAGGCGAGCAGATCCAGCGCGGGGGCGGCCAGCAGCCGGGCCTGTTCGGGGTTGGTGTGCTGCAGCCGGGTCAGGTCCCGGAAGAACCGGGTCACCACGCCGACCGCGCCCTGCTCGGGGATGGCGATGGCGGTCGGCAGGTCCGCCCCGGTGAGCCCGGTCCGCTCGCGCAGCCGGCTCAGCGGCACCTGCACCACCGACATGCCCCAGTCGTCGTCGAGGTCGAAGGCGTAGGGCCGGGTGCTGTCGTAGAACACCAGCGTGCCCGGAACCACCTCGGCCACCCGGTCGTCCTGGTACAGCCGACCCCGGCCCTTGGTCTGGATGGTGGCGGTCAGGAACTCGTCGTCGGTGCGGGCGATGAGGCTCTTGGTCCGGCGGACATGCTGCGCGCCCGAACCGAGGGCCGACACCTCGACGTCACCGTAGCTCCCGCGGCGGATCCAGCCGTGGAAACTCTCCTGCGGCACCGGCGAAACCGCCAGTGGCACATAGAAATCGCTCAGATGCGCTTCCCACTGATCGAATCTCTCGGATGCCGGCACCTCGGCTCCGGACTGCAACTCGACCTGCTCGACCACCGGACAAGTCTTCCAGATTCCCGCTCGACAGGGGTTGCGTTTCCAGTAGCCAGGAGTACGCTCAGAAATGAGCCCACTCATTTTCATGAGCAGCGGAGGTGTCCTGCGGTGAGCCGTCGAGTACAGAAGGTGGTCGACAAACAGGCCCGCATCTTCGACGCCGCCGCGACCCTCTTCGCAGCGCACGGGTTCGCCACCGTCACCACCCAGCAGATCTCCGATCGCGCGGAAATTGCTGCGGGAACATTGTTTCGGTACGCGTCCTCCAAGGGCGAACTACTGCTCATGATCTACAACGAGGACCTGCGCGCCGCGCTCGCACTCGGCGCACGGCAGGCGGCCGCACACGCCGACCCGGTGGAATCGATCTGGGCCCTGCTCGAACCCATTGCCGCGGCCGCCGAGCGCAGCACCGAGAACACCGTGGCCTACCAGCGTGAACTGCTGTTCGGCGCACCCACCGAGAAGTACCGGGCCGAGGGCCTCGCCCTGGTCGAACAGCTCGAGGACCTGATCGCGCGACTGCTGGCCGGCGCCGCCCGCGAACGCGGCCGCACCTGCGCCCACCTGGACGCCCACGCCCGGCTGGCCGGCCGCAGCATCTTCGCGGTGCTGCACCTGGCCCTGGCCCAGCCCGCCACCGGAGCGCATCCGGGCCACGACGCCCGCGATGATCTACGCGGCCAGACCGCACAGATCATCGCCGGGTTCTTCGCCACCCTCACCGCACAACCGGAAGGAAATCCATGACCATCGACATCCGCAAGGTGACGGTGCTCGGCACCGGCGTGCTGGGATCGCAGATCGCGTTCCAGACCGCCTTCCGCGGCTTCGACGTCATCGCCTACGACATCGACGACGACGCGCTGACCGCCGCCAAGGGCCGCTTCGACAAGCTCGCGGCCGTCTACCGCGACGAGGTGCCCGGCGGCGGCGACGGCAAGGCCGAGCGGGTGGCCGAGGCCATCGGCCTGAGTTCGGATCTGGCGCAGGCGGTCTCGGACGCCGACCTGGTGATCGAGGCCATTCCCGAGGTGCTGTCCCTCAAACAGGAGACCTACGAGAAGCTCGGCGCGCTCGCCCCCGAACGCACCGTCTTCGCCACCAACTCCTCCACCCTGCTGCCCAGCGCCATCAAGGATTTCACCGGCCGCCCGGACCGATTCCTGGCCCTGCACTTCGCGAATCAGGTGTGGCACTACAACACCGCCGAGATCATGGGCACCGCCGACACCGACCCCGCCGTCTACCAGGCCGTGGTGGATTTCGCCTCCGCCATCGGCATGGTGCCCATCGAATTGCGCAAGGAGAAGGCCGGCTACGTCCTCAACTCACTCCTGGTGCCCCTGCTGAACGCCGGAATGGCGCTCGCCGCAGGCGGTTACGCCGAACCCGAGGCCGTGGACAAGACCTGGCGCATCGGCACCGGCGCGCCCGCGGGCCCGTTCCAGATTCTCGATGTCGTCGGCCTCACCACCCCCTACAACATCCTCGTCAACGGCGACGAGAACGCCCAGCGGCTCGCGAAATGGCTGAAGGAGAACTACATCGACCAGGGCAAGCTCGGAATCGCCACCGGCGAGGGCTTCTACAAGTACTCCTGACGCACCCGCACGGGTTACACCCGCACCTGCCGAAGAGCCTCAGCGGTAAGGTCTTTCAGCGTCGGATAGCCGTCCACGGCCATGATCAGATCCGCCTCGGCGAGCAGTGAGCGCAGCACATGCACGATGCCGTCCACGCCGCCGAGGGCCAGACCGTAGGCGTAGGGCCGCCCGATGCCGACGGCCGAAGCGCCCAGGGCGAGCGCCTTGATGATGTCGGCGCCACTGCGCACGCCGGAATCGAAGAGCACCGGCACGCCCTGGGACGCCGCCACGACCTCCGGCAGCACATCGAGCGCGGGCAGTCCCCCATTGGCTTGGCGGCCACCGTGATTCGAGCAGTAGATGCCGTTCACACCCAGATCCACCGCCCGCCGAGCGTCATCGGGATGCTGGATGCCCTTCACGATCAGGGGCAGATCGGTGAGCGACCGCAGCCACGGCAGGTCGTCCCAGGTGAGCGGGTTTCCGAAGACACCGATCCACTTCAGCACCGCCATCTGCGGATCCTCTTCCGGCGACTTCGCCAGTCCCGCACGGAAAACCGGATCGCTGAAGTAGTTGGCCAGACAGTGGCCGCGCAGCTGCGGGAAATTGCCCGTGGACAGATCGCGCGGTCGCCACCCGGTGATCCAGGTGTCGAGCGTGACGACGATGCCCTTGTATCCGGCCCGCTCGGCGCGCTGCACCAGGCTGGCGGCCAGATCTCGATCGGTCGGCGTGTACAGCTGGAAAAACCCTGGCGTATCGCCGAATTCGGCCGCCACCTCCTCCAGCGGATCCACCATGAGCGTCGAGGCCACCATCGGCACCCCGGTCCGCGCCGCCGCCTTCGCCGTCGCCAGATCCCCGTGCCCGTCCTGCGCGCAGAGCCCGATCACACCGATGGGCGACAGGAAAACCGGTGCGGGCAGCCGCATTCCGAACAGCTCGGTCGAGAGATCCCGCTCCTTGGCGCCCACGAACATGCGCGGCACCAGCCCCCACTGCTCGAACGCCGTCACGTTGGCATCCTGCGTGCGCTCATCGCCCGCACCACCCGCGACATACGACCAGATCGAGGGCGGCATGGCGGCCTGCGCCCGCTCCTTCAACTCCGCGAAGGCCACCGGGTACGCGGGCACCACGCCCCGCAACCCGTTGAAGTAGATCTCGTTCTGGAAGTCGCCGAACGGCATGACTCGCACCTCCTGGTTTCCGGGGGTTCGGGAGCGTAGCCCCTGAGAGCCTCCCCTCGCGCGTGGAGGCACCCCGCCTCTCGCTAGAGTGCAGGATCAACCGATCACTCCCGAAGATTTGCAGGAAACGAGCACAGGAAGCCGCCGTGGTGCAGGATCATGCCGAACTGCTGAGCGAAGACGAACTGGTGCTCATCCACGCCCTGCAGCTCCGGCCCCGCGCCTCCTGGGCCGAACTCGGCCATGCCCTGGGCGTAGACCCCGTCACCGCGGCCCGGCGCTGGCAGCGGCTGCGCGCCCGCGACGAAGCCTGGGTCGGCATCTCCCCCGGCCCGAAACTCTTCGACCACCTCTGCGCCGCCTACCTGCACATCGATTGCACCGCGGGCCGAACCGGTTCCGTCGCACAGGAACTGGCGGAGCACCCGCATATGCTCACCATCGAGCGCGCCGCCGGCGCCCACCAGATCCTCGCCACCGTCGCCACCCGCGACCTGGCCGCCATGTCCCGCTACACCCTCGACATCCTGCCCGCCCTCCCCCACATCACCGGCGTCCATAGCCGCCTGATCACGCATATGTTCACCGAGGGCGGTGACTGGCGCATCGACGCCCTGGCCCCCGGTCAGCGCACCCGCCTCGCCGCCCCGCCCGCCGCACCCACTCCGCCCCGCGACCGCACCCGGGTCACCGACGCCGATCGCGCCCTGCTCGGCCTGCTGGCGCGGGACGGCCGCGCCACCCACGCCGCCCTGGCCGCCGCGCTGGGCGTCAGCGCCGCCACGGTGAAGCGCCGTATGGACGAACTGACCCGGCTCGGCCTGCTGCGCTTCCGCTGCGACTTCGCCCGCCCGCTCGGTGGGTGGCCGGTGGCGGTCACCTTCTGGGCGACCGCCCCCGCCGTCGATCTGCGGCGCATCGGCCACGCCCTGGTTGCCCTGCCGCAGACCCGCAACTGCGCCGCCGTCAGCGGCACCCACAACCTCGCACTCCAGGCCAGCCTGCATTCCGTGGCCGATGTGCTGCGCTTCGAAACCCAGCTCGCCACAGACCATCCCGAACTACGCATCACCGAGCGGGCCGTCACCCTGCGGCACGACAAACTGCTCGGCCGCGTGCTGGATCCGCTGGGCCGCTCACTCGCCGTCGTCGCGCCCGACGTCTGGAGCGACCCCGCCCGCTGACCGCCCGGGAGCCCACGCCGCGATCAGCACCGCTCCGGCCAGCGCGGCACTGCCCAGCGCGACCGACGACTGGTGGAACCCGTGCATGAAAGCCGCTTCGGCGAAATCCACCAGCGGCTGCCCCTGCGGCCCCGCCCGCTCGGCCACCTGCAGCGCGGCGGCCGCCGAATCCGAGACGGGTCCGCGCGCGGCCTCGGGAAGGTGTGGCAGGGCCGGGGCGATCCGGTCCGCGTACCCGGCCGCCAGCACACTGCCGCCGATCGCTATCCCCAGCGCAGCACCGACTTCCCGCGCGGCATCGTTCACGGCCGCCGCCACGCCGTGCTTCTCGACCGGTGTCCCCGCCACGATCGCCGCCGTGGCCGGGGCACTGCACAGTCCCATGCCGGTGCTCATGATCAGCAAGGCCCACAGCAGATTCCAGTAGCCGGAGGAGACCTCCAGCCGCGCCACCAGCAGCAGTCCGGCGCCGACGATCACCAGCCCACCGAACGTCACCACCCGCAACCCGAAACGCGTCGCGAGCCACGGCGAGAACAGCGACACCACCACCAGCGGCAGCACCATCGGCCCGATCGCCAGCGACGAGGCCAGCGGACCGAGCCCCACGATCAGTTGCAGGTACTGCACGAGCAGCATGAAAACGCCGAAGGTGACCAGGAATTGGACCATCAGCGACAGCGTGCCGCTTCCGAACCCACGATCCAGCAGCAGTCGCACATCCAGCAGCGGATGCGCGGCCCGCAGCTCGACCACGGTGAACGCCGCCGCGGCGGCCACACCGCCGGCCAACGCGCCGATCGTCCACGGCGACAACCACCCTCGCGTCGGCGCTTCCATGGCCGCCACCACGATCAGTCCCACTGCGGCCGCACCCGTCACCGCCCCCAGCACGTCGAAGGCGGGCCGCTCCCCGTCCACGGATTCCGACACGGTGCACCCGGCGGCCAGCAGCAGCGCACCGGCGACGGACATCCCGATGAACACGGTCTGCCAGGAATACCACTGCAGCAGCAGCCCGGACCCCAGAATGCCCAGCGCCCCACCGGATCCCGCGACTCCGGCCCACACGCCGACGGCCTGCCCGCGTCGATGCTCCGGGAAACTCGCGGTCAGCAGCGACAGTGTCGAGGGCATGACCAGGGCGGCGCCCACGCCCGACACGGCGCGCGCGCCGATCAGCCAGAGCGGACCGTCGACGATCAGCGGCACCAGCGAACCCGCGGTGAAGATGCTCAGCCCGACGATCAGCACCAGCCGCCGCCCGAGCCGGTCCCCCAGCGCACCGCCGGGCAGCACCAGACAGGCCAGCGCGAGCGTGTACCCGTCCACTACCCAGGTCAATTGCTGTTGTGTCGCACCGGTTTCGGCGGCGATCTGCGGCAGCGCCGAGTACAGCGCCGCCATGGCCGCGACCACCAGCGCAACCGCCAGGCAGGACACGGCGAGCATCCACCCCTGCGCGCGGGAGAGCCGCGATGCCGCGACCTGTTCGGTGGACACCATCGGACCTCCCGATGAAACGAAACCAAAGGTAGCGCAACGCTACCATCAGTATTGTTTGTAGAATAGAGTCCGTGCCCGACGACATCGACCCCCGGAAGCAGCGCTCGCGCACCCGCCTGCTCGATGCCGCCACCACCCTGCTGAAATCCGGTGGGGTGCAGGCGGTCACGATCGATGCGGTGACCCGGATGTCGAAGGTTGCCCGCACCACCCTGTACCGCAATTTCGAGAACTCCGCGGACCTGCTAACCGCGACCTTCGAGCGCCTGGTGCCGCCCGTCGAATCGCCGCCGCCGGGCGGGGAGCTCCGGGATCGGCTGATCGAACTGCTGGCCCGTCAATCCGCCCGAATCGACGAGGCCCCGCTCCAACTGGCCACGCTGGCCTGGCTGGCCATGAGCACCCAGCACCCCACCGATCAGTCACGCACCGTGGCCGACCTGCGCGAGCGGGTGATCGAGCACTACCGCGAACCCTTCGACCGGCTCCTGGACGAGGCCGAAATCCACGAGGAGCTGGGCGATTTCGACACCGGGCTCGCCATGGCGCAGCTCGTCGGGCCGATGGTGTTCGCCAAGCTGGCGGGGTTGCCCTCCATCACCCGCACCGAATGCGCACAGCTGGCGGACGATTGGCTGACCGCACGGCGCTCGAGCCGCGAAACCTGAAGCCAGGCAGAGCTATTCGGAATCCCTTTTGGCCCGCGCCCGGCGCTTGCCCTCGTGCATGGCCTGCACCCGGGCAACGGGAATGGTGTGACCGTGTTCGAGGAGATCGGCCGGAATCTTCTGCGCGGCGGGCATTTCCGCCGCCCACGGATCCCCGGCGCCGATCAGCCCCGGCACGGTGCGAATGGTGAAGTCCCGCAACTCGACCGAGCCCAGATCGGACCAGGCGACCGGATAGGACACGGTCGCCCCGGGCCGGATCCGCGGGCTGTAGGCGGCCACCACCGTGGTCCCGCCCGAGCGGGTGGAATCGAGAAAGATCTTGCCGCCCCGGTCTTCTCGAATGAACGCCGTGGTCGCCAGCTCCGGATCCAGCCGCTCCGCCCGCACCGCGATGGCGCGCGTGGCAGCGGCGGCATCCTCCATCGAATAGCCCTGCTCGATGGGGATGAAGATGTGCAGGCCCTTCGAACCGCTGGTCTTCACCGCTCCGGCGAGCCCGTCCGCGCGCAGGGCCTCGCGCACGAGTTCGGCGGCGCGCACCACCAGCCGGAAATCCTCCCCCGCCGGGGGATCCAGATCGATCACCAGATGTGTCTGCCCGAGTGCGTAATCCGCGAGCAGCAGCGGCACGTGGTATTCGATGGCCCGCTGATTCCCGAACCACAGCAGCGTCCGCACATCGTCGCAGAGCGCGTAGGTGACCTCGCGTTTGGAGGCATCCGCCCAGATGGCTACGCGCCGTACCCATTCCGGGGTGTACTTGGGCAGGTTCTTCTGCATGAACGGCTCCTGGCCGGGCCGCACCCGCACCACCGACAGCGGCCGGCCGCGCAGATGGGCCACCATCCGCTCCCCGACCGCCGCCAGATAGTCGATCAGATCCCGTTTGGTCGCGTCCGCGCCGTCGAACAGCGGGCCGTCCAGATTGGTCAGCTTGACGCCTTCGCGCAGTTCTTCACCGCCCATCGCCCAACCATACGTGCTCGCAGGCCCGCCACACCCGGGCCTCGTCGAGCAGCCTGGCCCGTACCCGGTCGACGTGCGGCCGGGCGGGTCCACCGACCCGCCGCGCCAGGAACACCGTGTTGATCGGCGCGTCCTCGGGATCCAGCAGGGTGACCACCCCGCCCGCGGCCAGCTCCCGCGCGCACAGGTAGCGCGGGAGCACGCTGATCCCGGCCCCGGCGACCACCGCGGCGAGCACCGCCCGCAGATCTCCGACCACCACCGCGGGCTCGGCCTCCAGCCGGGTCTCGAAGACGTGCCGCCAATACCGCCGCAGGATGGGCAGATCCGCCGCGTAGCTGACGATCGGGATACCGGCCAGCGCCGTGAGATCGTGGTCGCGCAGTCGCTCCCGATCGATCCGGGCAGCCACGGCAGGAGCCGCGACCAGCACGAATTCCTCATCGGCCAGCGGTTCGGCCAGCACGGTCCGTCCCCGCGGGCGGATCGTGGACACCACCAGATCCAGCTTGCCGACCCGCAGATCGGCCAGCAGATCATCGGCCAGCCCGGTGGCCACGGTGAGCCGGACGCCCTCGTCCACCAGTCCGGCCAGCGCCGGAAGTGTCAGCGCCGCAAGCATTTCGGCCGGACCGCCGAGGAGCACGGGCGGTTCGGCCACCGGCACGCCGTCGCTGCGCGCGCCACCGGTGACGGCGGCCAGACTGTCCAGCGGTCCCGCCACCCGCGCGGCCAGATCGTGTGCGGCGGGCGTCGGCGCGACCCCGCGCGGCAGCCGTTCGAACAGCGGCCCGCCGAGCTGCCGCTCCAGGGTCTGCAGCTGCGTCGTCACCGTCGGCTGCGACAGTCCGGCCTGCGCCGCACCCGCGGTGATCGAGCCCGCGCGGTAGACGGCCAGAAATGTGCGCAGCTGGGCCAGATCCATGGACCCATCGGCCTGCCTATAGCTCATATAGGCGATTCTATTGGTCATTCGATGACCGCGTCCCTAGCGTAGTCCCCGTGACGAACTGACGAATCGCATACGGAACGTCAGGCCGCCGAAGCATCCGACTCACGCGAGGAGCACACGATGGCGAAAATCCTGTTCGTCATGACCGGCGTCGACCACTGGACCCTGGCCGACGGCAGCAAGCACCCCACCGGCTACTGGGCCGAGGAGTTCGCCGCGCCGTACGAGGCGTTCCGGGCCGCGGGTCATGAGATCGTCGTCGCCACCCCCGGCGCGGCGGTCCCCACCGTCGACGGCGGCAGCCTGGCCCCCGACGTCAACGGCGGCCCCGCGGGCGCGGAGCGGATCGCCGCTCTGCTGAAGCGGGCCACCGAGCTCACCCACCCGATCCGGCTCGAGGACGTCGCGCTCACCGACTACGACGCCGTCTACTACCCCGGCGGCCACGGCCCCATGGAAGACCTTGCCGTGAACGCGGATTCGGGCCGGCTGCTCGATGCCGCCCTCGCCTCCGGCAAGCCGCTCGGCATCGTCTGCCATGCTCCCGCCGCCCTGCTCGCCACCGCCGACGCCGACGGCAGGTCCCCCTTCGCGGGCTACCGCGCCACCGGCTTCACCAATGCCGAGGAAACCCAGGCGGGTTTCGCCGACAAGGCGAAATGGCTGCTCCAGGACCGCCTGGTAGCGCTGGGCGTCGACTTCCGCGCGGGCGAGCCCTGGGCCCCGCACCTCGAGATCGACCGCAATCTCTACACCGGCCAGAACCCGGCTTCCTCGGCCCCGCTGGCGGCCGAACTCCTGAAAGCGTTGTGACCCAGCGCGATCCACTTCACCGGGAGACACCGTGAACCGCACCGCCGACGTCCTGGACGCGACCCTGCGCTGCCTGCGGCGCTACGGTGCGCGGCGCACCACCATGGACGACATCGCCGCCGAGATGGGCGTCTCCCGGTCCGCGGTCTATCAGTACGTCCGCAACAAGGACGATGCCGTGCGCAGGCTCGCCGACCGCCTGCACGATCAGGCTCTCGCGCACGCCCGCACGGCGGCGGCCTCCGACGCGCCGTTGCTCGACCGCGTGCACGGCATCCTCGCCGCCAAGGTCGAACTGGTGCGCGGCCCGTTCGCCGAATCCCCGCACGCCGCAGAACTTCTCGACGAGCAGGCCCGGGTCAGCGGCGATATCTGCCGCGCCTACACCGCCGACCTGCACGCCCTGCTCACCGCGACCCTCACCGGGGCGGTCCGCGACAGCCCCGCCGACGCTGCCCAGGTGCTGCTGGCCCTGGCCGTCGGACTGCTCGCCGCCGATCGCACCGACCTGTTGCGCCCGGCCACCGAGACCGTACTCACCGGCCTCACCCCCACATCCCCGAAACCCCTGGAGGACAACGACAATGACCGTCACCAGCCGTGAATGGCGTCTGATCGCCCGCCCCGTCGGCGAGCCGAAGACCACCGATTTCGAACTCGCCACCGTCACCGTCGCCGATCCCGGTCCGGGGCAGGTGCTGGTGCGCAACGACTGGCTGTCGGTGGATCCGTACATGCGCGGCCGCATGAACGACGTCGAGTCCTACATTCCGCCGTTCGTCCTGCGCGAGGCCATGACCGGCAGCGCCGTCGGCACCGTGATCGCCTCCGGTGATGCGCGAATCCCGGTGGGCGCGAACGTCTCCCACTTCGCGGGCTGGCGGGAGTACGCACTGTTGGACGCCGGCGCCGTACAGCTCGTGGACACCGCGCTCGCCCCCGCACAGGCCTACCTCGGCGTACTCGGCACCACCGGTCTGACCGCCTACGCGGGCCTCACCGAGGTCGCCCCCGTACGCGCGGGTGATGT
This sequence comes from Nocardia acididurans, assembly GCF_016741815.1. Classification (GTDB taxonomy): domain Bacteria; phylum Actinomycetota; class Actinomycetes; order Mycobacteriales; family Mycobacteriaceae; genus Nocardia; species Nocardia acididurans. The sequence continues at coordinate 146,055 of NZ_JAERRJ010000011.1, read as the reverse complement.
CGTCTTCATCTCCGGCGCGGCGGGCGCGGTCGGCTCGGTCGCGGGCCAGATCGCCAAGCAGCTGGGCGCGTCCCGCGTCATCGGCTCCGCGGGCGGACCCGAGAAGACCGCCCGCCTGCTCGGCGAATTCGGGTTCGACGCCGCCATCGACTACCGGCAGGGCGATATCCACGCCCAGCTCGCCGCCGCCGCGCCGGACGGCATCGACGTCTACTTCGACAATGTCGGCGGCGATCACCTCGACGCCGCCATCGTCGCCATGAACCGCTTCGGCCGGATCGCACTGTGCGGGGCCATCTCCGTCTACAACGACATCGAACTCCCGGCGGGACCCCGCCACCTGCCGCTCGCGATCGGCAAGCGAATCACCCTGCGCGGCATGAATGTCAGCGATCACCTGCACCAGGCGCCCGAATGGATCGGCAAGGCGGCCGGGATGCTCGCCGAGGGCACGCTGCGCACCGAGGAGACCGTCGAGCACGGCATCGAGCGCGCCCTCGACGCTTTCGGGGCCATGATGAACGGCGCCAACACCGGAAAGATGCTGGTTCGTCTCCTGCACGTCTGACAATGGTCACCGGGTAGCGCTGGCCGAGTCCGCCCCTGCCGCGAGACAATTCGGGCTTACCGGTACGGGCCGAGCCATGTGGAGACAAGCGCTGTGACAACCCGAACTGTGCCCACCCGATACGGGCGCTACGTCGCCCTGGGCGACAGCCAGACCGAAGGCGTCGGCGACGGCGACGATCTCACCGGCCTGCGGGGCTGGGCGGATCGGCTCGCCGAACACCTGGCCCGCGCCAATCCGCGACTGGAGTACGCGAATCTGGCGGTGCGCGGCAAACTCGCCCGCCAGATCCGCGCCCAGCAACTCGATCCCGCGCTCGCGCTGCGCCCGGATTTCGCCACGGTGGTGGCGGGCATGAATGATCTGCTGCGGCCCACATTCGACGCCGACGAGGTGATCGAACACGTGGAGGCCATGTTCGCGGCGCTCACCGCGCAGGGCACGGCGGTGGCCACGCTGACATTTCCCGATGTGGCACGGGTCATTCCGATCACGCGGCCGATCCGCGGGCGGATCACCGCGTTCAACGCGCGGGTGCGGGCAGCGGCCGAGCGGCACGGGGTGCTGATCGCCGAGGTCGGGCATCATCCGGTGGTCGCCGATCCCCGGCTGTGGAGTCCGGATCGGCTGCACTGCAGTCCGCTCGGGCACGAGCGCATCGCCGATGCCTTCGCGCACGCGCTGGGCCTGCCCGGCAGCAACGACACCTGGACGCTGCCGCTGATTCCGGCGCTGCCCGATCGCGGCATCGTGGGAATGGCGCTGGCCGAGGTGAATTGGGTGGCGACCGCGTTGGTGCCGTGGGCCATGCACCGATTGCAGGGCAAGTCCTCGGGCGACCGGCGGGTTCCGAAACGCCCGCATCCGCTGCCGGTCGGGGACGTCATCTCGAGTTAGGTCCCGAATCCCTCGTGTCGCGCGGGCGGAAAGTCGCTGGTAACGGCATTATCTTCGACGTTCTCGCGCAATGCCATCGACTCATCGAGAGGGGTTTCGCCCGTGCACACCGGTTCGACGCGCTCCATCCGCACGGTAGTCCTGGCCACCGCTGTCCTGGGCCTGTGCGGCGCGGTCGCCGCGCCGTCGGCCTCGGCCGATTCGCAGCGGATCGTGCTGGACTATTCGAAAGGCAAGTGCAGCAAGACGACTCTGCTGGCACGCTCCGGCATGCCGACCACGCTGGAGATCACCACCTCGTCGAATTTCACCGACGACGCCAATTTCGACATGCCCTCGCACGGCACGCACACCGCGCTGCCCGACACCTATGTACCGGTGACCACCAAGGTGGACCTCGGTACGCCGGGGCCGGGGGTGCACCGGTTCAAGGTGACCGGCTCGCAGTGGCCGGGCAGCCTCGGCACCGGCTGTGAGGGCGTGCTGGTCATCGCCTGACCGGGAGGCCCGGAGCGCGGGCCTCCCCCGGCGCGGCTACCTGCCGTGGGCGCGAAGCTGATAGAGGCCCTCGGTCTCGGCCACGACGACGCCGTTGGCGTCCTTGACCACGGCCTTGAGCGTGAAGTCCGACTTGCCCTTCAGGTCGGCCTCCTCCGCGATCCGGGCGATCTCGTCCTCGGACAGCTCGGCCTCGGCCACCACATCGGTCTTGCCGGGCTTGCGGAAGAAGATGTGCAGGTCCTTGACCAGCGGGTAGTACTTCGCGGTGTCGAAGCTGGCAATGGCGATGGCACCGCCCAGGATCTCGGCCACGGTGAACAGCACACCGGCGTAGATGACGCCGAAGTGATTGCCGTTGCCCTCGGCCGGGACCTTGGCGGACGCGAAGCCGCGGCGTACCTCGACCGCCTCGACGCCCATCTTGTGCGCGATCGGGATGGTGTGTTCCAGGGCGCCGTTCACGATCACGTTCAACGGCGGGGTGGCGTCGTTCGCCATGCGGACCTCCTCGTCCAACTTACTGACAGCACGCCAATAGTGTCATACCCGTGGCCGCCGAGTGAATCCAGCCACATCCCGGCAAATCCACCGGCGGCCGGGCCTAGGGTACAACTTGTGTCTAAGACGTATTCATCCGCCGAGCGCGCCTATCGCGAGGTCAAGGAACGCATCCTGAGCGGGGAGATCCCCGGGGGCGAACTGATCAGCGAGGGCGAGATCGCCACCGCGCTCGGCACCTCCCGCACCCCGGTGCGGGAGGCCTTCCTCCGGTTGGAGACCGAGGGCTGGATGAAGCTCTACCCCAAACGCGGCGCACTGGTCGTACCGGTGCCCTCGCACGAGGCCGAGCACGTGACCCAGGCGCGGTACCTCGTCGAGACGGGCGCGGTGCGCGCCCTCGCGGGCGTCGATCGCACCGCGCTCATGGCACGGCTGCGCGCCCTGCTGGACCGCCAGCGCGACCTCGTGGCCACCGCCGACCTCGACGAATTCGCGGTCGTGGACGCCGATTTCCATCGCGAGTTCGTGATCGCCGCCGGAAACCCGCTGCTCGCAGGCTTTTACGACTCCCTGCGCGAACGCCAGCGGCGAATGAACAGCGACGCGCTGCGCCGGGGAGCCAAGGACGCCACCCGCATCATCGAACAGCACACGCGCCTGGCCGAACTCATCGAGGCCGGCGACAGCGACGGGTTCGCCACCGCCCTGGCCGAGCACCTGACCGACGTGCACGGCGTGGAATTGCGAGGACTGTGATGGCGACCCTGACCACCGCCGCCCCGGCGCGCGGGATCCGCGGCTCCACCGGAGCCTGGTGGGGCGTGGCCGCGGCGATGGTCGCGATCGCCTGGGGCGGAAACGAATTCACGCCGCTGCTGGTCATGTACAAGCGCGACGGCCTGCCCGTCACCACCGTGGACCTGCTGCTGTTCGAGTACGTGCTCGGCATCGTCCCGGCGCTGGTGATCGGCGGGCCGCTCTCCGACCGCTACGGGCGGCGGCCGCTCATGCGGCCCGCGCCGCTCGTCGCGGCGCTGGGTTCGCTGCTGCTGGCCTTCGGATCCGATTCCGTGCCGATGCTTTCCGCCGGGCGCGTGCTTTCCGGCGTCGCGCTGGGCCTGGCCATGGCGGTGGGCAGCAGCTGGCTCAAGGAGCTCTCGCAGCCGCCGTTCGCACCGGAAACCTTGCCCGGCACCGGGGCTCGCCGCTCGGCCATGTGCCTCACCGGCGGCTTCGCCATCGGCGCGGGCGTGGCGGGCGTGCTGGCGCAGTGGGCGCCCTGGCCGGACTCACTGTCCTACCTGATCAATGTCGCGCTGTGCCTGGCCGCCGCGGCGTGGGTGCTGCGCGCACCGGAAACCGCTGTGCCACAAGAGACCTCACAGCGACTACTGGACGATCTGAAGGTGCCCGCCGCCGGGCACCGGCGTTTCCTGATGGTGGCGCTGCCCATCGCGATCTGGCTGTTCACCTCCGCCGCAACGGCGTACGCCATTATGCCGACGCTCATGATGCCGCAGGTGCAGGGCGCGCCCATCGCGTTCTCGGCGCTGATCACCGTCATCACCCTGGGCTGCGGTTTCGGCATGCAGACCGTGGCGCGGCGCATCGACCGGCCCGGAACGGTGCGGATCGCCGCGCTCGGCGTGGCCCTGGTGATCGCCGGAATGGCCCTGGCCGCCACAGCTTCCGCCGCCCTGACGCTCTGGCTGACCATCGCCACCGCCGTGGTGCTGGGCGCGGGATTCGGCATCGGCCTGGTGGCCGGGCTACTCGAGATCGAGCGCATCGCCCGTCCCGACGACCTGGCCGGCCTGACCGCCGTCTTCTACGCGGTCGCCTACCTCGGCTTCGGCGTACCCGCCGTGATGGCCGTGCTGCACGACGGCCTCGGCCTGACCTACCCGATCATGTTCGCAGCCTTGGCGATTGCCGCCACGGCCAGCCTCACCGCGATCCTGCGAGTATCGAGAGTGGCTTCACCTCAGGTGGCGGTCGAAGAACGCGAAGATGCGTGACCAGGCGTCCTGCGCCGCATCCTCGCTGTAGCCCAGACCGGTCACCTTGATCACCGAGTCGCCGGGAAGCACATTGGCGAAGCCGTGCGTGACACCCGGATAGACCTTCACGTCATTGTCGATCCCGTACCCGTTCAGCACCCGTTCGAGTTTCGGGCCGCGCCCGACATTGATCGGATCGAGCGCACCGTAACTGGCCACCACCGGGCACGCGCCGCGCAGAATCTGCTCGTAATTCCCGCGCCCCGAGGGATAGAACGGCGCCGCCGCGTCGAACCCCTGGGGCGCTACCAGCAGTGCGAAACCGCCACCGAGGCAGAAGCCGACCACCGCGACCTTGCCGGTGCAGCGCTCGTCCGCCGCCAGATATTCGCGCGCCGCGTGAATATCGCGGGTGGTGACCCCTGCCCGGTTCGCCATGACATCCCGCAGGACGGTCGGCACACAGCGGACCCGGCCGCGGGAGAACAGATCCGGCGCGAGTGCGAGATAGCCCCGATCCGCGATCTTGCGGGCGACCCGCCGGGTATCGGCTCCGACACCGGTGATGTCGTGCAGGACGATCACCCCCGGCCACGGTCCATCCCCTCGCGGGGTTTCCTCGAAGGCGTCGATCGCCCCGTCGGGCGCGGTCAGTTCGATCGTGCTCATCGTTGAGCGTTCCCGTTCGTCCGAGACGCAGCCCCACCGCTGCTGGAATTATGGTAGCCCGTCTCAGACAATCAGTCAGGCCGCGCCGGACCGGAATTCGACGCGCCGGGCGCACAAAGGTTGCCACCGCCGCGCAGGCCGACGACAGTGCTTGCGGATCGTTCCTCGAACCGAAGGAGACAGTGGTGCGTTTCGGCATCTTCATCCCCCAGGGCTGGCGTCTGGACCTGGTCGGCATCGACCCGGCGGCACAGTGGGGCGTGATGCGCGACCTGGCCCAGCGCGCCGACGCCGACGCGGCATGGGAATCGCTGTGGGTCTACGACCACTTCCACACCGTCCCCATCCCCACCGACGAAGCCACCCACGAGGCGTGGACCCTGATGTCCGCCTTCGCCGCGACCACCTCGCGCATCCGCCTCGGCCAGATGTGCACCGCCATCAGCTACCGCAACCCCGCCTACCTGGCCAAGGTCGCCGCCACCGTGGACCTCATCTCCGGCGGCCGCGTCGAGATGGGCATCGGCGCGGGCTGGTACGAGCACGAATGGCGCGCCTACGGTTACGGTTTCCCGCGCGCCGGTGAACGCCTGGCCCGCCTCGACGAGGGCGTGCAGATCTTCAAACAGGCGTGGACCACCGGCACAGCCACCCTGGACGGCAAGCACTATCAGGTGGACGGCGCGATCGTGCGCCCACTTCCGCTGCAGGAGGGCGGAATTCCGATCTGGGTCGCGGGCGGCGGCGAGAAGGTGACGCTGCGCATCGCCGCGAAGTACGCGCAGTACACCAACTTCTCCCCCGACCCCGAGGAGTTCGCCCGCAAGTCCGAGCTGCTGCGCGCCCACTGCGCCGATGCCGGAACGGATTTCGACGCGATCACCCGCTCCGCCAACTTCAATACCGTGATCGGCGCCGGTGCGGCCGACCTGGAGGACCGGCTGACCGCCCTCGAGCAGCGCCTGACCCCCTACCTCGGCGCGGAGGCCGCCGCAACCCATGTGAAGGATCTGTTCCGCTCCAGCCCGGCGGTGGGCACCCCCGCGCAGGTGCTCGAAAACCTCACCCGCCTGCGCGATCTGGGGCTCGGCTACGGCATCTTCAACTTCCCCGAATCCGCGTACGACACCTCCGGCATCGAATTGTTCGAACGCGAGGTCATCCCCGCCCTCCGCTGACCGCGACACCGGGCTCGCACCGTAGAATCTGGGGGAATTCTGCGGCACAACCGATTCGAGCCCGAAACGGGGGGATCGTTGGTGAAGAGGATCGTGCATGCGGCCGGGCTGACGCTCGTCGCCGCCCTGCTGGCGACCGCCTGCTCCGGTGACGACGGAGCGGGCGAGGCCACCACCACCCGCTCCGCGCCCGCCGCGTCCGGCGCGTTCCTCGGCGAATGCGGCGGCCTCACCGACGACGAGGTCCGGCAGATCACCGGCTTCCCGAACCTGGTCGCCTACGCGCGCAACGGAATCAAATGCCGGTGGGAATCGCAGAGCGGCGAACTGCGGGTCATGTTCACCTGGTACCGCGGCAGCCCGATCGAACGCGAACGCACCGTGGCCAAGGTGTCCGGCAAGGATATGGGCGACCTCGAGATCGACGGCCACCCCGGCTTCACCGCCAACGACACCCAGCTCTGTCAGGGCGCGGTGCAGGACGGCGCGGACTTCTTCCACTGGCTGATCGCCGGTCCGGGCGCGGAACCCTGTGACGCCCTGCGTACCCTGGCCGGCCTCACCCTCGAACGGTCCCGCGGATGAGGGCCCGTCCGCTCGGCCTCGCCGCCCTCCTCGCGGCGAGCGCCCTCATCGGCGGCTGCTCCGCGAAGCTCCCGGACGCCTCCGACGGCACGAACGTATCGCCCTCCGCGGCAGCGCAATTCGACCGACTGCTGCGCGAATGCGAAACCGTCACCGAAACCCAGATCAAGGAGGCGGTAGGCGGCGACGGCTACCCGGAATCGTATTTCCATGGGGCGGTGTGCATGTGGAAGGTTCCCGCCACCGGCGGCATGGTCGACGTCACCTTCGCCTGGTTCGAGAACGGCTCCCTCGGCCACGAACAACAAACCGCCCGCGAACTCGGCTACGAACTCACCCCCATGACGGTGCAGGGGGCGACGGCCTTCTCCCAGCGCCGCCCCGGCACCCCACCCGCCTGCGGTGTCGCCGCCGCCTGGGACGGCGCCATCACCTGGTGGGTCCAGGGCACCGCCGATCCCTGCGAAACCGCCCGCACCCTCATGGAATTCACCCTGGAACGCACCGTCTGATCAGCCCAGCCACGCGCCGACCGCGACGAAGGCGCAGGTGAGCACGAGCAGCATGCCCATGAGCGGGGCGACGAAGCGGACGTAGCGGTCGTAGCGCACCTTGGCCAGGGCGATGCCGCCGGTGACCACGGCGGTGGTAGGGGTGACCAGGTTCGCCCAGCCGGAGGCGGACTGCCAGGCCGTAACCACCAGGGAGCGGGGCACATTCGCGAAATCGGCGAGGGGGGCCATGATCGGCATGGCGAGGGTGGCGTGGCCGGAGGTGGACGGGATGAGGAAGGCGAGGGGGATGTTCACCAGGTAGACGGCGATGGCGAAACCGGCCGAGGAGGTGCCGGTGACCAGACCCTCCAGGGCGTGCAGCACCGTGCTGGTGATGTCGGTGTTGTTCATGATGACGGTGACGCCGCGGGCCAGCACGATGACGAAGCCCGCGCCCACGAAATCACCGAAGCCCTTGCCGATGGCCTCGGACATGCGGCCTTCACCGAGTCCGCCGACCAGGCCGATGAACACCGCGCCGAACAGGAACAGGGCGGTGAGTTCCGGGAAGTACCAGCCCAGCTCCCAGGTGTAGGGCCGCGCCTCGGGGCCCTCGAGGACCTCGGACCACGGGATGATGGCGAAGATCATGAAGGCGAAGGTCGCGCCGACCAGCCACAGCACCAGGGATTGGCGGCGGGTGAGCGGATCCGGTTCGTGGTCTTCGGCTTTCACGTCGCGGTCACCGGGCTGCCAGCCGGACAGCGAGCGGTCCGGGTCGGCTTTGACGCGGCGGGCGTACCAGAGCACATAGGCGACCGTGACCGCCGTGCAGACGATGAGCATGGCCACGCGCAGCACGATGCCGTCGCCGATGGGTATGCCCGCCGCCGAGGAGGCGGTGCCGGTGGCGAACGGGTCCACGGTGGCGCACATGACGCCCACGCCCGCGCCCAGGATGATGGTGCCCACCGCCGTCATCCGGTCGTAGCCGAGCGCCAGGGTCAGCGGGACCAGCAGGGCGTAGAAGCCGAGGGTCTCCTCCGCGAAGCCCTCGATCGTGCCGGCCGTCGCGAACACCACCATGATGCCGACGATCAGCAGTGCCGACCGATTGCGCAGCCGATAGGCCAGCCGGCCGATGCCGCTGTCGAGCGCACCCGTGGCGAAGGCGACGGTGATGAACGCGCCCACCGCCAGCACGAACAGGAAAACCGCTGCCGCGCCGTACAATTCGCCGGACAGATCCGGTCCTACCCGCCCCTTGTCATCCTGGATGCCGTAGAGGCCGTTGACCGGGGCCAGGAACAGATCCCGCAGCCGCTCGCCGAAGCTCTGGGTCTCCACCAGCCGGTGATAGGTCCCCGCGATGGGCCGCCCGTCCGCATCGGTGTCGTAGCGGCCCGGCGGAATCACGAAGGCGGCCAGCCACACCAGCAGCGTGACCCCGAACAGGATCGTGTAGGTGGACGGAAACGACCATTTCCGTTCGGGTTTCGTCGATTCGGTTTTCGGCGCCTGCGTGGGTTCCGCTGCCTTGGCGTCGCTCAACTGCGCATCCTGTCCGCGAAGAGTTGGAAGAATTCGGCCTCGGCGAGCGCGGTGGCGGCGAGTTCGCTCACCAGCACGCGCTCGTTGTAGCCGTGGATATTGGCCTTGCCGTCCTCCGCGCCGAGCATGAGCACCTCCGCGCCCGGATTGGCCTGTGCCATGGCGTTGGTCAGCGGGATGGAGCCGCCCATGGCGGAATCCACCACATCCGCACCCCAGGCCTTGGCCATGGCCTCGCGCATGGCGGCGTAGGCGGGACCGCTTGTGCCGGCGGCGAATCCGGACCCGACATCGCCGCCGGTGACGGTCAGCTCGATACCGAAGGGCCGCACCTTGCGCAGGTGCTCGATCACCGCCTGCTGCCCCTGCGCCGGATCCTGCTCGGGATGCACCCGCACGTTCAGATAGGCCCGCGCGTACGGAACCACCGCGGAGGCAGCGGTTTTCACCGGCGGGGCGTCCAGCCCGATGATCGTGATCGCGGGCCCGTACCAGATGCGCTCCCCGATCGGCCCGCTGCCCAGCAGCGGCATTCCCGGTGCCATCCCCGTGATTTCGGCGAACTCGGCGTCGGTGTAGTTCGCCCCCGCCCATTTGTCCCGGCGCAATCCCCGCACCGCCACATCGCCTTTGGCATCGTGCAGGGTGGCCAGCCCCGCCATCAGCGCCAGCAGCGCGTCGGGGGCCGCGCCGCCGAACTGCCCCGAGTGCACCGGCGCGGCCAGCGTCCGCACCTCCACGAACACATCCGCCACCCCGCGCAGGGCGGTCACCAGTGTGGGCGTGCCCGCCCGGATATTGCCCGCGTCGCAGATGAGCAGCGCGTCGGCCTGGAACAGGTCCGGATGCTCGGCCGGATAGTCGTCGAAGGCCGAGCCGTATTCCTCCTGCCCCTCGATCACGATGGTCACCCCGACCGGCGGCTTCCCGCCGTAGGCCCGCAGCGCCCCGATATGGGCGACCACATTGGCCTTGCAGTCCGCCGCGCCGCGCCCGTAGATCGCGCCGTCCTGCTCCGTGGGCGTGAACGGCGGTGTGTTCCACAGACTTTCGTCCCCCGACGGCTGCACGTCGTAGTGCCCGTACAGCAGCACGGTGGGCGCGCCCTCCGGAGCCGGGATCCGGCCGTAGATCACCGGCGCGGTCTCCGGCAGGGTCAAAACCTGAAGGTCGGCTACGCCGGATTTGCGCAACTCATCAGCAACAAGATCGTGCGCCCGCTGCACATGCTCCCTCGGATAATCCGGGAAGGCGATCGAGGGTATGGAAACCAGCTGCTCGAGCAGTGCTTTCAGCTCGGGTAGCAGCCCATCGACAGTGCCACGCAGATCCTGGCGCAGAGACATAGCCCCATCGAACCACCTCGCACCAAGAAATCAGCGAATCTTCAGCGATCCTTTATGCAACGGACATGGACAGCGTCCGCAACAGGACGCCGGCCGCCGCGGCCCCGTACGCCCGGCTGGCCGCGTGCGGACGCGCGGAGGGATAGTTCGACCGATGCGTGACGATCACCCCGTCGCCCACGACCACGGTGGCGTTCGCGACGGTGGCGACGGTATTGCCGCCCGCCTTGGCGGTGAGGTCCACGACCACCGAACCGGCGGCGAGCGCGCCGAGCCCGGCCCGGTCCAACAGCACCGGAGCCCGGCCCCCGCGCCCGGCGGCACAGATGACCAGGTGCGGACGCAGTCCGGCGATGACCTCGGCCAAGGCCCGGGGCTCCGGATTCGCGAGATACCCCGCCGCCCCGCATCCGGTGGCGGCCCGCTCCCGCTCCGCCCTGCGTCCGACCACGAGCGGCGGGTCGTCCCCGGCCGCCACGGCCGCCGTCACCGCCGCCAACCCGGCCTGCCCGCACCCCAGCACCAGCGAACGGATCCGGCCGCGCGCCGCGAGCAACGCCCGGCCCTCCGCGTAGGCGACCTCGCCCGCGATCCGGCTCATGGCCGACAGCGGGTCCGAGGTGCCCGGCGAAATCTGTTCGAACGCAATGGTTTCGACGCCACGAGCCCGCAGGCGCTCGATCCGGTCCGCCCGCTGCACCGGATCCTGGAAGCCGAACAGCCTCGCCGAATCGCGCAGCGGCATCGAATCCAGTTCGTAGACAGGCGGTTTCACCCACACCACCGCAGCCGACGCCGCGAAGACGGCCGCGGCGTCGGGCAGCACCCGCGCGCCCGCGCGCCGATAGGCGGCGTCGGCGAAGTCGGCTCGGTGGCCCGCCGTCTGCTCGACGACCACCCGCAGGCCGTGCGCCGACAGCATGGCCGCGTCGGCGGGCGTGAGAGCGACGCGGCGTTCGCCCGCCGCCGTCTCCCTGGGCACGCCGACGATCACGAGGCCACCGCCATGGCCGGAATCTCCCTCTCCAGCAGGGCATTCGGATAGGTCATACCGCCGCGCAAGCGGTCGAGCAGATGATCGAGGCGGTCGAAGAGCTCCGCCAGCAGATGTGGTTGTTCCGCGCCCGCGGCCAGACGCGGTGCGACCACATTGAATCGCACGCCCAGGCGCGCGGATCCGGTGCGATCGAGTCCGACGGTGTCGATGCCCGCCACGGTCAGCAGCAGGTCCTCGAGTTCGGAACCGGTGCGCACACCCGCCGCGGCCAGGAGGTCGGCGTCGAAGTCGACGGTGAGGAACATGCCGTCCGAACTGCCCAGCGGGCGAAGCAGATTCGCACCGTGGCGGGCGTTGACCCCGTGCAGCAGTTCGACCGCCCGCACCACTCGCGCGCGCAGCAGCCTCCGGTTGGCGGCCAGGTATTCCTCGGAGGTGTGCTCGAGGACCGCGCGCACCAGATGCGTCGTCTCCCGTTGGAACGCCACCCGCAGCCGATCCCGGACCGACTCCAGCCACCGGGCGTCGCCGCTGCACGCCGCGCCCAGCTTGCACGGCCCGAATGCGTTGTACGCCTTGGAGTTCCCGGTGATGGTGAGCACCCGATCGTGCAGCCGGACCGGACCGTCGGCCGTGGGCACGGTGATCGCCGCGATCGGCACATGGCCCTCGACCAGCAGATCGAAGGACATATCGCAGATGACCGGAACCCCGGCCCGCACCAGCACCCGGCCGATCTCGGTCAGCTCGCCCACGGTGTAGTCCCCGACGACCGGATTGCCCGGCAGGGTCAGCATCACCCCGCACAGGGTGCCCTGGCGCGCGTATTCGTCCAGGCACAGCTCCAGCGCCTTGGGATCGATCTTGAACTCGTCGTCGCCGGTCGCGGGGCTGGACACCATGCGCAGCCCGTACTTGGCCACGTGCACGCTGGCGCTCTTGTAGTAGCCCTCCGGGCAGACCAGCACCCCGCCCGGCCGGGCCAGTGTCGCGACGGCCTCCTCCAGCAGCACGGTGCTGGAGTACGGGCACACGATGATCTCGTCCACCGTGAGCGGCACGCCGGGCAGCTCGCACCCCGGATCGACGACTCGCCGAAACAGCGTGTCCGCGGCGAGGGTTCGCAGAATCAACGGCTGCCGCTTGTCGTACAGGCGGCCGTCGCGATACTCCTCCGGCAGGGTCCGCGCGGTGAGTTCGAGCCAGGCCGCGTTCAGCGCGGTGGTCGCCGCCGCGTCCATGGGCAATCCGGTCTCACCGTGATAGGCGTCGATGACACCCTGATACCCGCGACCGGCCGTGCCCGGGAACCACGGATCCGGTCCGAGGAATCCGCGGGCGAACTTCTTGCGCTCGTCCGAGCGATTCGCCAGGCTTACCGGGTCCGGCAAGCTCAGCAGCCCCGAACGGTCGGTCACCGGCGTGCGCCTTCGACGGGCGACTCCCCGGCCCGCGCCCATGCCTGCCGCAGTGCGGCCCGGAACCCGTTCCGGCAGTCGTCCTGCGCGAGACTGTGATACCGCGTCAGGCTCGCATCCGCGATGACGTCGTTGACCGCGATGGCCATTCCGGCGCTCCTGAGTTTGTAAAGTTGCTCGAATCGTCGGATCGCGAACTGGATGTCGTGCTTGAGCGACGAGAATCTGGTCACGATCCGCTCCCGGCGGGAGTAGGCGTATTCGCCCGTCGCGACATAACTCTCGTCCACGACGAGCATGCTCTGCGCATTGGGGGCCAACTCGCGCGGAACGAGCACGGTCTCCACCCCGGTGCGCGCCTGCTGCCAGAGCTTGTCCTCGTAGGGGAACACATCGTCGATCTTGTCGATGACATAGAGTCGGCGCACCTCGACGGCGTCACCGGCCAGTTGCAGGATGCGCTCGTGATAGTCGTCGCCGACATCGCCGCTGATGGTGCCCAGGTCGGCGGTGTGGATGGCGCACACGGAATCCCGCGCCCGGCCCAGCACGGTGAGCCAGTCGTGGATAGTGTTCCACTCCCACACCTGGGCGCTGCCCGACGGGATCTGGGTGAGCACCTCCTCGGCGCGCTCGAGCTGCCGTTCGGCGATCTCGCGCAGGGGTTCCACGGTGTCGCGTGCCGAGGCCGCGTCGACCAGGCTCTGGGCGATGTCGAGCACGCGCTCGACCGTCTGCGGATCCTTGCCGAGCAGGATATTGAAGCGCATCCGCAGATCGCTGCCCACGTCACCGGCCTCCTGACCGGTCAGCAACTGCTCACCGAGGGCGGCGCTGAGTCGTTCCCGCAGCGCGAGAGGCGGTATCCGCTTGCCGTTTTCGATCTGCTGCACGAGGCTGCGCGAGACCGCGACCAGGTCGGCCAGCTGCTGCTGGGTGAGGTCGCGATCTTTGCGGAGTCTGCGGACGCGCTCACCGACCGGCTCGCCGTCCGAGGCCGAGCGCGACATAGTGCGTCTCCCCTCTTGTTTGTGCAGTGGTACGACCACAAGGTGTCATGCGGCACCCATACTAAGCACGATGTGTCAAGCATGCCAGGGACTGGAAAGAGTTTTCCGATCGTGGCTTGCGGGGGCCTCGAATCCACTGCCCTGTAAGAGAAAACTGCCCCTCTCGCAGTATTCATACGGCATGCATCAGCTACTCCAGCGCCCCAATTCCGCACCCGCTCGCTTGAATTGGCGCACATTCGAGATATTTCATCAGCAGAATGATACTTTCGAGTCTTTTCGCTTACTTCAATCGCTTTACAGCGCACAACATCTCGATAGTTATCATGAGTGTCATGACCTAGCATTGATGTCACAGCCACCCCCAACGGTGGCCCGGCCTCAGAGGAGGTGCTCCCCATGGCCCTCTACATCACCCCGTGGTCCATCGGCAGCGATGTGACACCCGAAATAGCCACCTGCGCGGCCACTTCCGGCGACTTCTGGGTGCTGAGCTGGCTGCCCGGCCGCGTGCTCACCTACGAGCAGGCCGTCAGCGGCATGGTGCTCGACGAGATCCTCAGCGATCCCGAACCCGTCGATGGAGACACGGCGCTGGAACTGGCCGAGATCCGTGCGGCGGAGCTCGGCTTGACGCTCGCGGAAGTCGTTGTGCGGCTGGCTGTCCGGATCGCGCAACGCGACGAGCACCGCCGGAGTCCGGGCCGACGGCAGGCTCCGGTGGTGCGCAGCCACCTTCGGGACGCCAGACCGCGCACCCGGCAATGAATCCCAGCTGCCACCGCGTACCGTCATGGCGGCGACATCGGCGGGGATCGCCGCCATGGCGGTCGCGGTGCAGGTCCTCACCCGGGCACGGCTGCGGCCGCTCGCCCGGGTGGCACGGGCCCTCGTGCCACGGGCACCACCGCGGGGTCCGAAAGCACCGCGTGCCTGGCGAATTCGATCGCCCCGGCCACCATGGCATCGGCCCCGAGCACTGCCGGGACTATTGCCGGCTCCATCGCGGGGGCCAGCCGCCGCCGCCCGGCCAGAGCCTCCGCCACGATCGGGCCCAGCCACGGAAACCACTGTGCGAGAGTGCCTCCCAGCACGATCTCATCCACGTCCAGCAGCGCCGAGATCGACAGCACCGCCGCGCCGAGCGCCCGCCCCGCCCGCCCCACCGCCGCGACCGCCGCCGCCTCGCCGTTCTCCAGGGCGCCCACCAGCCGATCGGAAGCGACCCGAACTCCCTCCCGCCGCAACACCTCTCCGAGACCGGCCGCCGTCAACACCGCCTCCGGCCCGGCGAAACACACCAGGCACCCCCGCGCCCCGCACACACAATCCGGCCCGTCCCACGCCACCGGCACATGTCCCGGCTCCCCCGCCACCCCATGACCACCCGCCCATATCCGCCCGTCGACGACAATCCCGCCACCGATCCCGGTCCCGGCCTCGATCAGCACCAGCCCACGCGTCGCCGGGCGCGCGTGGAACTCCGCCAGCGCCGCCGCGTTCCCGTCATTGATCACGTCCACCGGACAGCCGATGCCCGGGAGTCGCCGAGATACCATCTCCCCCAACCGAACCGGCCGCATCCACCCGAAATCCGGTGCCACCACCACAGTCTGCGCCTGATCGTCGCGCACCGGCCCCGCCATGGCGATGACCACCCGCACCAGCACATCCCCGGCCCGCACAGCGGCGCCCCCGCGCCGCACCACCGCCGCGACGGCATCGGCCATGGCGTCGGGATCCCCCGTCGCGCATCGATGCGCCACCGCGTCCCGCCACACCACCTCCCCCGCCAGATCGGCCAGAACCGCCCGTAACTCCTCCGACGTGATCTGCACCGCCAGTGACATCGCACGCCGCGCCAGCACCCGCAGCGGCCGCCCAGGCCGTCCGCGCCCTCCACTGCGCTGCGCATCGTCCTCGCCGACCAGCCCACGGTCGATCAGATCCGCCACGAGCGCGGTCACCGACCCGTGCGCCAAACCCGTCGCCGCCGCGATCTCGGTACGCGCACACGGACCATGCTCGGCGATATGCCGCAGCACCGAACCAAGGTTGCGCCGCCGCACAGCTGCGGCGTCTTCGGGTTGTTTGCGCTCCACGGGGTGAACATTATGCTGGTGTCAATTTTTTTCAACTGTTGACGTAAATATGTGAACCAGAGGTTTCGCTATGCCCGCTGTACCGATCGGCCGCCGGACACTGCTGCTCGGAGCAGGCGCCCTGGCCCTTGCCACCGCCTGTTCGCCCGGTCGCTCCGACACGACCGGCAGCCCGGAAACGGTCGGCACCACCTACGGCCCGGTGCGCGGCCTCCGGCGCGACACCGGTTTCGCCTACCTGGGCATCCCGTTCGCGCAACCACCCATCGGCGACCTCCGCTTCGCCGCCCCGGTCCCGCCCATCCCCTGGCAGGAGCCCCGCGACTGCACGGCGTACGGCCCGACGGCACAGCGCAAACCGCTCGCCGAGGTCACCGCGATCCCCGAGCCCACCATCCCGGGCGACGGCATCCTCAACCTGAACGTCTTCACCCCGGACCCGTCGACATCCGCGAAACTCCCGGTGCTGGTGTGGATTCACGGCGGCGGCTTCGTCGCGGGATGCTCGGCCAGCCCCTGGTACGACGGCGCGTCCTTCAACCGCGACGGCGTGGTCGTGGTCTCGCTCGGCTACCGCCTCGGCGTCGAAGGCTTCCTGCACCTCGACGGCGCACCCGACAATCGCGCGGTCCTGGACTGGATCGCCGGTCTGACCTGGGTCCGCGACAATATCGCGGCCTTCGGCGGCGACCCGGACCGCGTGACCGTCGCGGGCCAGTCCGCGGGCGGCGGCGCGGTGTGGGCGCTCATGGGCACCCCGTCGGCGAAAGGTCTTTTCCGCGCGGGTATTTCGGCCTCCGGCGCGCTCTCGCAGCCCAACGACCGCGCCACCGGCCAGGCCGCGGCCGAATTCTTCACCCGCCGCACCGGACTCTCCGCCACGGTGGCCGCCCTGAACGGCCTGGGCAGCATGCAGATCCAGGATCTGCAGGACCGGATGCGCGCCCCGGGAGCCGACAGCGCGAGCATCTCACCGCTGGCCCTGGCGCCCTTCGCCGACGGCGCACTGATTCCGGAATCCAGCTCCGAAATGCTGAAATCCACTGCCGCCATGGATATTCCGCTACTGCTCGGATTCACGAAGGACGAGTTCGGCGACGCCATGGGCCCCGGCGTGAGCGACGCGCTGCTGCGCGCCCCCTCCTACCGGGTGGCCGAAGCCCGTGCGGCCCGCGGGATCCCGACCTGGCTGTACGAATTCACCTGGGCGTCCACCGCTCCCGACTACCCCGGCATGTCCTTTCACTGCCTGGACATCCCGTTCGCCTTCGACCTGCTCGCGGCCTCGGGCGTGACGGCGGTGACCGGACCGAATCCGCCGCAGACACTCGCCGACGCCGTGCACAGATCCTGGGTGTCATTCGTCACCAGCACCGATCCGGGCGCGAACTGGCCGCGCTACGCCCTCGACCGGCGCGAGACCATGGTCTGGTCGGATACACCCCGGGTGACGTCCGATCCGTTCGCTGCGCAACGGCCGAACTGGCTCGGTTGAGCCACCACGTGGATCCCCGCAGGGCCGCGTGACGTCGTAGGATGATGCGTCGCCCGGCTCTCGTCCCCTGCGAGCACGCCGCCCGCCACTACCTCGGTGGCAAACTGGAAGCTACATTTTTATTTCCGCAGATTCCGAGAGAACGAGACGGGTGGTGCTGAATGTTCGGATTCCGCCGCATGGCTGCGCGCGCCTCGGCGGTCGCCGCACTGGGAATGCTCGCCGCCGCCCCCGGGGCCGCCTACGCCGCGCCGGACGACACCCCGGCCGAGGCCACCGGTAACCGCGCCGAACTGGGTGGCGGCTCCGGAATCGTGCTGGGTTCGCGCACCAAGTGCACGCTCACCACTATCGGCCACGACAATGCCGGGCGGCTGGTCGGCTTCACCGCCGGGCACTGCGCCGAAGCCGGCACCCCGGTGCGCGGCGAACAGTTCCCGGACGTCGGCGTGGTCGGCGTGGTGGTGAGCGCCGACGAGCAGCTCGACTACGGCGTCATCGAATTCGACCCGAACGTGGTGACCCCGCTGCGCTCGGTGGGCGGCACCACCATCACCGGCATCGGCCCGTCACCCGCGCCGTGGAGCGTGGTGTGCCAGAACGGCCGCACCACCGGCAACTCGTGCGGTGTCGTATGGACCTCCAGCCCAATGGCTTTCATGGAGCAGGCGTGCTCCAGCTACGGCGATTCCGGCGGCCCGCTGACCGTCGGCGACCGGCTGGTGGGCCTGGTCTCCGGGCCGCTCATCAACGACACGACCGCCGTCCGCTTCAGCTGCTCCTCCCCCGCGAACCCGATACACACCCCCGTGATCGCCATCGCCTTCGACACCGTCCGCGCGGCGGTCGACGCGGGCAAGGGCGTGGGCGCGGGCTTCCAGCCCATCTGACCCGCCGGCACCGCCGGCATCATCCCGGGGATGCTCGCAGCCGCAAGCCACGGGGTTGGCGCGCGGTGCAGGGATAACGCGCGGTCTCCGGACGGCTCACCGGCTGTCCGCGAGGAGTACGGACAGGCGGGTGGTGAATTCCGCGATTCGCGGTTCGGTACCGGCGGGGACCTCGTCCGGTTCGCACACGATGACGCGCAGGTCGTCGGCATAGTGCGGTGCGGGTATCAGTGGCGCGTCGGCGCAGCGGTATCCGAGCCGCAGGAAGATGTGCTCCTGCCCCTGCCGCACGCCCGCCGTCCCCCAGATAGCCCGCCGCCGCAGCACCCGCGCCAGTGCGGTTCCGGCCAGCAGCAGATCGGAGGCGAGGCCGTGCCGCCGCCATTCCGGTGCGACCAGCAGCCGCCCGCCCTCCAGCAGCTCGCTGTCGGCACAGCCGAGTTCGCCCTGCAGGCGGACCGCGAGCGCCGGATCCAGCTCGCGAATCCTGCTGCACGGCAATGCTTCCAGTGGCGCGTACCGGCAGCAGCCGATGATCTCGCCGTCCGGCCGCCGCAGGATCAGGTGGTGTGCGGTGAGATCGTGCGGATCGGCATCGTCGAAACTGCCGTCCGGCAGCCGGAAGTCGGGCCGCTCCCCGTTCGCCCAGGCGACCCGGGCTCGGAACTCCCGCAGCTCCGACACCGCCGCACCCGCGAAATTCCCTTCGCACCAGAGGTATTCGAGTTCCACCGCCATGACCTCACCCCTGCGCCGGTTCGAGGCAGGACGCGCACAGCCCGTCGAGCAGATCCGCCGCCGCGCGGATATCGGCATCGAGCGGACGATCGGGATCCACGGGATCGACAGCGGCGCACAGCCTTCCGATGAATTCCGCACCCGCCGCCGAGGTGGGTAATCGCCCGCCCAGGTGGACGGCCTGCCGCAACCCCACCGCGAGCGAGCCGTGCACCCACCGCAGTTTGCGCGTCTGCTCGTACGCGGTGAGCGCGGCCTGCGTCCCGAAGGGCACGATGTCCTGATTGCTCTGGTTGGTGGGAATGCTCTGCATGGCAGCCGGTATCGCCGCCCGCCGCATGGCGACCACGAGGGCGGTCGCCGCGATCTGCACGCCCGTCAGCCCGTGCTCGCGCCCCGGCGCGGCCGACAGTGACGGCGGCAATCCGGTGTTGCGATGCGGATCCATGAGCAGATCCAGTTGCCGCTCGGCCAGATTGGCCAGCTGGGTGAGCGCACTGGAGAGCAGGTCCGCAGCGAAGGCCACCGGCTGGCCGAAGAAGTTGCCGCCGTGCACCACCCCACCGGTGTCCGGGAAGAAGACCGGATTGTCGCTGACCCCATTGAGATCGGCGACGACGACCTCCTCGGCATGCCGGACCGAGGTGAGCACCGCACCCGCCAGCTGCGGTACACAGCGCAGACTGTAGGGCTCCTGCAGCGGCCGCAGCCCGGACGGCCGCGCCCCCGACAGGCGGGTGCGCAACAACCGGGCGGCCTCGACCGCACCCGGATGCCCGGAGGCGCGGGCGAGCGCGTCGGAGGCGAATTCCGTTTCCACGCCGAGTATTTCGGCGAGCAGGGCGGTGAGGGCGAGTCCGGCCGTCACCGAGCGCACCGCCTGTGCGCAGGCGAGCCCGGCGGCGGCGCTGGTCAGGGCTGTGCCGTTGACGAGGGCCAGGCCGTCGCGCCCCGCGAGCGTGAGCGGTCGCAGGCCGGCCGCGGCCAGGGCGTGTACGGCGGGCAGGCGGATACCGCCGGCGAAGATCTC
This sequence comes from Nocardia acididurans, assembly GCF_016741815.1. Taxonomy (GTDB): domain Bacteria; phylum Actinomycetota; class Actinomycetes; order Mycobacteriales; family Mycobacteriaceae; genus Nocardia; species Nocardia acididurans. The sequence goes on along the minus strand of NZ_JAERRJ010000011.1, from coordinate 126,085 downwards.
GCCCCGGCCCATGAGCGCGGCGGTGGCGTGCGCGAGCGGCACCAGATCGCCGCTGGCGCCGACCGAACCGTATTCGGGGACGACGGGTGCGAGCCCGGTGCCCAGCACCTCGACCAGTGCGGTGACGACCTCCGGCGATACGCCCGAATTGCCCTGCGCCAGGCTCCACACGCGGGCGAGCAGCATGGCGCGCACCAGTTCCGGGGCCAGTGGCGGGCCCTGGCCGACCGACAGGAAATCGACCAGTCCCTGGGAGTGCCGGGTGAGGTCGGCCCCCGCGCTGAATCCGACCAGCGCCCCGTATCCGGTGGTGGCACCGTAAACCGGTCTGCCGGAACGCAGTAACTCGTCGACGAAGTCCCGGCATTGTCGGACTCGCGCCAGCGCCGGTTCGGATATCTCCACCCGAATCGGACCGTGCGCGGCTTCGAGATCTCGTGGCGTCAGCGTGCAGGGAAATCGCAGTGCGCACGTCAAAGCCGATGACACCGTCATGACCGTGTTCCCTCTCCCCCGAGCACCAGGCACAACCAGTGATCAACTAGCTCAATCATAGCCAGTCGCAGGCGATCCGGGTGTAAACCTGAGAGATGACGGCCACGCAGATCACCGATAATTCTGAATGGCAACCGATTCATTTCGATTCCACGTGCGCGGACGACCGTGCGGCGGTCGCCGCACTGCGCACATCAATTCCGGCAATCCACGTATTCGACACAATTGCGGAGCAATTGCGCGAACTGCTGGTGACCCGCGATCCGGCCGCCGACCGCACACCCCGCGGCCTGGATCGGCGGGTACACGCCCACCTCGACGGGAGACCACCGGACGACCACGGGGAGTGGATCTGGTATCCGTGGTCCCGCGATCTGGTACATGTCCTGCCCGAGAACGAATTTCGCGAAGTCCGCACCGACCGCAACCGCTACCTGATCACCCCCGCCGAACAGCGGGTGCTGGCCGGAAAACGCATCGGCGTGATCGGCCTCTCGGTCGGCAAGGCCGCCGCGCTCACCCTCGCGCAGGAGGGTGTCGGCGGCTCCTTCAAACTCGCCGACCACGACCGTCTCGGCCTGTCCAACCTCAACCGCCTGCATGCCCGTGTCGCCGACCTCGGCATCGAGAAAACCGTGGTGGCTGCCCGGCAGCTCTTCGAACTCGACCCGTACCTCCGGATCGACCTGTGCCGCACCGGAATCCGCCCCGATGACATCGACGAATTCCTGCTCGGCGGCGGTCGCCTGGACCTCGTCGTCGAGGAGTGCGACGATCTGCGCGCCAAAGTTCTGATCAGGGAACACGCACGGCTGCACGGGATTCCGGTACTCATGCAGACCAGCGACCGCGGCCTGCTCGATATCGAGCGCTTCGATCTCGAACCGGACCGCCCCGTCCTGCACGGCCTGCTCGGCGACACCCGCGCCGACGATCTGCGCGATCTCACCGCCCGCGACAAGATCCCGCACATCCTGGCGATCATGAACGACCTCAGCCCCCGCGCGGCCGCCTCCCTTCCGGAAGTGGGCCACACCATCGGCAGCTGGCCCCAGCTCGCCTCGGGCATCACCCTGGGCGGCGCGATCATCGCCGACGCCGCCCGTCGGCTGCTGCTGGGCGCACCGCTGCAGTCGGGTCGCTACTATGTCGATCCGGCGCACCTCGTCGGCAATGCGGGGAGCACCGAAGCACACTCCGCCGCAGCGGCACTCGCGAACACGCCGAGCCGAGCCGAAACCGCGCCTTCCGGCGGAGTGCTCATCCTGCCCGCCGAGCCCACCGCGCGCGGGCGGGTTACCGATGCCGCCATCCGCTGGATCGCCGCCATGGGCACCCTGGCCCCCTCCGCGCACAATGCCCAGCCGTGGGCGCTGATCTGGCGACGGGCAGCCGAAACCCTGGAGTGCCACCATGATCCGGCCCGCGACCTGCCCGCCCTGGACTTCGAGCACACCGCGACCTGGGTGGCCTTCGGCGCACTGCTCGAGAACATCGCCTTGGCCGCCACCCATCTCGGACTGCGCGCCGAACCACGCCCATGGCCGGACCCGGAAGCTCCGAACCTGGTGTGCGCCATCACCTTCGGCACTGCACCCACTCCGCTCCCGGAATCGACCTGCCTGCGGCAGTGGAATCTGTTCCCCTACCTCACCACGCGGGCCACGAATCGCACCCGGGGCATCCGCCGCCGCCTCGACGAGGATGTAGCCGAAGTGCTCACCGCCGTCTGCGCCGAACACGGCGGCCACCTCCAATTGCTGCGCACCGCTCCGGAATTGGTCGAGATCGGTGCGCTGATCGGCGCGGGCGACCGCCTGAGCCTGCTCAATCGGTCGATGCACCACGACCTGATCGACGGCTACCGCTGGACCCCGCGGGAGGCCCAGGCCCGCCCGTACGGAATCGACCTCGCCACCGCCGAACTCACCGCCTCCGAACGCGCGGCCTTCACCCTGATCCGGGAGTGGCCGGTCATGGCGCACCTCGCCGAGATCGGCGGCGGCCGCGCCCTGGAGGACATCTCCCGCGAAGCGGTCGCGAGCGCCGCCGCCGTCGGCCTGCTCACCGTCCCCGGCGCCACCCGAGAAAGCTATCTGCACGGCGGCCGCCTCATGCAGCGCATGTGGCTCACCGCCACCGCGGAAGGCATTGCCCTGCAACCGATGACAGCCCTGCCCTACCTCTTCGCCCGCCTGGACGGCGACACCGGCGACGACATCCTGTCCACCACCGAGCGCCACCGCCTGCACGACCTGCGAGCCCGCTACCGCACACTCTTCGCCACGCCGCCGGCCACCGCCGAGATCCTGCTCTTCCGCCTCGCCTACACCGACCAGCCCAGCGCGCGATCGGTCCGACTGCCACTGGAGCAGGTCCTCACCTTCGCCCGATAGCCAGCCCTCGAGGTACCGGCGTCAGCAGGCACTGCGCTCATCACCGAAGCGCGAGGGAAACTCACTCAGGCCGAACGGGATTCGGCCTCGACGGGCTTCGCCGCACGCACCTTGCGGGTGAACTGGAGGATGCCGTCCTCCAGGGCGCCCTTGCGGAGCATGGCGCGGTCGCGGAAGTAGTTGTTGATGACCTGCCAGGGGCCGTTGGTGCCCTGGCGGGGCATGACGCCGTCGCCGCGCTGGATGTAGCCGGAGGTCAGGGCGCCGCCCATGAGGGAGTGCTCGGAGCGGTCACCGGGCTTGGGTTCGGCGACAACGTGATTGGTGCCGGTGGCCTTCATGTGGTTGAGGACGCGGCTCAGGTATTCGCCCGCCAGGTCGGCCTTGAGCGTCCAGGAGGCGTTGGTGTAGCCGAGCACGACGGCCAGGTTGGGCACATTGCCGAGCAGGATTCCCTTGTACGCCACCAGATCCCGGGTGGCGACGGTTTCGCCGTCCACCTTGAGCTGTGCGCCGCCCAGCATCTGCACGGTCAGCCCGGTGGCGCTGATGACGATGTCGGCGGCGATCTCCTCGCCGGACCGCAGCCGGATCCCGTTCTCGGTGAACGTCTCGATGTGGTCGGTGACGATGGACGCCTTGCCGCTGCGCAGCACCCGGAACAGATCTCCGTTGGGTACCACGCACAGCCGCTGATCCCACGGGTTGTAGGTGGGCGTGAAGTGCTTCATGTCGATCTTGGATCCGACCTGCGCGCGCACCGCGGCCAGCATGAGCTTGCGCGAGAGCTTCGGATTGGTGCGCGAGAGCTGGTAGCTGGCCCGCTGCAGCGCGATATTGCGCGCCCGCCCCGCCTTGTAGGCGACGGTCGCGGGCACCTTGGCCAGCTTGAACCCGACCGCGACCGGATCGTCGGCGGGCAGCGCGGCGATGTAGGTGGGCGAGCGCTGCAGCATGGTCACATGCGCGGCGTCCCCGCTCATGGCCGGGATCAGCGTGATGGCGGTGGCGCCGGAGCCGATGACCACGACCCGCTTGCCGGTGTAGTCCAGATCCTCGGGCCAGTGCTGCGGGTGCACGATCCGCCCGGCGAAGTCCGCCTCGCCCGGGAAGCTGGGCCGGTATCCGTTGTCGTAGTCGTAGTAGCCGGTGCACCCGACCACGAAGTCCGCCGTGTACTGCTCGGCCTCCCCCGTGGTCTCGTTGTGCACGTCGACGGTCCACAGGTTGCGCTCGCTGGACCAGCTCGCGCGAGTCACCTTGCGCCCGAAGCGAATATGGTCGGTGACGCCGTATTCGGCGGCGGTGTCCTCGATGTACTGCCGGATGTGCGGCCCGTCGGCGAGCACCTTGGTGCCGTGCCAGGGCCGGAAGCCGTACCCGAAGGTGTACATATCGGAGTCCGAGCGGATGCCCGGGTAGCGGAACAGGTCCCAGGTGCCGCCGATGGCGGTGCGACGCTCGAGAATCAGGTAGCTGCGCCCGGTCTTCTCCCGGGTCAGGTGGCAGGCCATGCCGATGCCGGACAGGCCCGCTCCGATGATCAGTACGTCGACATGCCGCGTCATTGAGGTACTCGTTTCGCTCTGTTCCCGCCCGGGCATCGTCGCCGAGGGCGCAACCGCATAGTACGTGTTATTCCGAGTAACGTCTACTCGGACACGCTCACGCGGCGCGCACCTGCCCCGGACGCTCGGGCTCGGACCGGTAGCGCGTGGTCGGCCCGTCGATGCCCAGCACCTTCCACACCTGCTTGGCGATGGGATTCATCAGCCCGATCCGCTTGGCCAGCGTGCGCACGTCGCCGTAGTACGACGCGAAGGTTTCCTTGGAATCCGGCAGCCCGAACCACACGTCCTTGCGCACCGACCGCGGAATCCCGAACTCGGTGAAGAACGCGCGCGGCGGCACCAGGATGGCCCGCCCGCCGATCCACATCACGATCGGGAAGGCCAGCGACAGTACGAACTTGTCGATCGGATTGGACCGCGGCACATGATGTTCCAGGAACTCGTGCGCGAAGGAGATGTGCCGCGCCTCCTCGGCGATGTGAATCGCCATGACGCCGCGCATGATCGGATGCACATCCTCGTCGGCGCGCAGGATGGCCTTCTGGATGTGGTCGATGGGCTCCTCGCCCGAGAGCACCGCGGTGAAGAACAGATTCGGGAACAGCGCGGCCAGCGGCGGCACCACGTAGGTCAGCGACTTGAGCAGCGGGTTCATCCCCGGCACATCGCGCCCGATGCGGTTGACCATCTCCTGGAACATGAGGGTGTGATTGCACTCCTCGATGACCTCGTGGGTGCAGTACCGGAATTCGGGATCGCCATTGGGCAGCTTGAAGGTGTGCTGCACCATGCCGCCGATGAGCAGGGTCTCGAACTGCAGGCCCACCTTGGCGATATTGGCCTGCCGCCACAGCCCGATCTCGATCTTGCGGTCCTGGGTGAGCCCGATGTACCAGGGGTGACGACCGAGCATGTCACCGGATTTCGGCAGAATCCAGCGCGGGTCGTCGTCGCGGACCTCGAAATCGGGGTGATCCCAGTCGATGTCGGTGAATGGGTCGAAGTGCTTGTCCACCGATCCCTGCGACAGCAGCAGCAGCCGTTCGGCATACTGCCGGGCGAGCGTGAGGACGGGATCGATCTGCACGGGTGCTGACACCATTGTCAGAGCCTCTCCGGGAGTGACCTACCTTACTGTATCCCATGGTTACACTAACCTGAGACATCGTCAATAGGAATCTCTCAGAGCGGGAGGGGCCGGAATTCCGGCCCCTCCCAAGGGAATCCCGCTACTTGCCCTGATGGCTGCGCTGGCCGCCCCGGGACTTGGCCTCGGTCGGCTGCGCCTTGGCGCCCTTGCGCCCGGCCTCGCGCGGATCGGCGCCGTGCTCGCTGCCGAAGCTGCCGCTGCTGGCCTTACCACCCTTGCTCGCCTGTTCCACGGTGTCGGCACGGTTGCCGAACTGCCCCGGGTTCTTGGGGTTTGGCATGGCGATCATTCCTTTCGCAGTAGCTGATCGTTGCCACGGATCACGGAGTGGACCCATACCGTCGACCTACCCGTCTGCCGGAGCGCTAATCGCCGGGAAACGAGTTGCCCGCCGGGCCGGTGTTTTTGGCATGCTGACCGGGTGGACGCCGACGAGATCACGGTGCGTTTCGCGCCGGAACTAGATGTGTTCGTGGGAGCGCGCGGGCGCGGGCCGATTCGGATCGACGGCGTGTCGACGCTCGGGCATGTCGTGGAATCACTCGGTGTACCGCTCACCGAGGTGGGTGCGCTCCTGGTCGACGGCCACCCGGCCCGCCCCTCGCACACACCCGCCGCGGGCGAGACCGTCCAGGTGGAGGCCGTCGCGCGACCCCAGCCGCTGGCCGAACCCCCGCGCTTCCTGCTCGACATCCACCTGGGCACCCTGGCCCGGCGGCTGCGCCTGCTCGGCGTGGACGCCGCCTACGAGAATCCCGATATCGGCGACGCGGCCCTGGCGGCCCGCTCGGCCGCCGAACGCCGCATCATGCTCTCCCGCGACCGCGGCCTGCTGCGCCGGCGCGAAATCTACTCCGGCGCATACATCTACAGCCACCGCCCGGCCGAACAGCTCGACGACGTGCTCTCCCGCTTCACCCCACCGCTCGCGCCCTACACCCGCTGCACCTCCTGCAACGGCATGCTGCGCGCCGCCGAGCACGCCGACGTGCGCGACCGTCTCCCCGACGGCGACGGCCAGACCTACGACTCCCTGGCCCGCTGCGAGGAATGCGGCCAAACCTATTGGAAGGGCGCGCATCACGCCCGCCTGGACGCCATCGTCACCGCGGCGCTGGCCAAATTCAGCTGATCAGCGCCCGCGCTGGTGTGCCACAACGGCATCCAGGCGCGCACCCAGCGCCTTGACCTGATCCCGCAGCGCCTCGATGCCGTCCACCGGAATGCCCACCACGTCCAGCACGGTCTGGATCATGTGCTGTGCGCCGTGCCGCAGTTCGAGGCTGGCGGGCGTGGCATGCAGCACCACCGCGCGCCCGTCCGCGGGGCTGCGGGCGCTGTCCACCAGCCCGCGCGCCTGCAGCCGCTGCACCAGCGGCGAGACCGTCCCGTAGTCGAGGTGGATCTGTTCGCCCAGCTCCTTCATGGTGATGCCCGGCCGCTCCCACAGCGCCAGCAGCACCAGGTACTGCGGGTAGGTCAGGCGCATGTCCTCCAGGAACGGCCGGTACGCCGCGGTCATGGACCGCGACGTCGAATACAGCGCGAAGCACAGCTGTGCGTTCAGCGAGAGCAGTTCACAGTCGATCGCCTCGTCCGCTCCGGACCCGTGCCCCTCGGGTTCGGATGGGCGAAAATCTCCCATTACTGCACTGTACTGCGCACGGTCGCGAGGACCGCATCGGTGGCGGACCTGTCCCCCACCGTGATCCGGATTCCGGTCGGATAGCGTTTGACGTGGATGTCGTCGCCCGCCAAAGCCGTTGCCACCCGGTCGATATCGGGTTCGGGCAGGATCAGATACGAGAAGTTCGCGTAGCTGTCGGTGACGGGCAGGCCCAGTGCGCGCAGCCCGTCCGTGAGCCGGTCGCGTTCGGCGCCGATCTCGGCCACCCGCTGCCGGATCTCCGGTTCCGCCTCGTAGCAGGCCCGCACCGCCACCTCGGCGAGCGCGTTCATGCCGAAGGGGAGCTGCCGGCGGGCGATGCGCGCGATGATGCCCGGCGCCCCGAGCGCGTACCCCACGCGCAGCGCGGCCAGCCCGTACGCCTTCGAAAATGTGCGCAGCACAATCAGATTCGAGTGAGCGCCCAGGAGTTCGCGAACATCCGCGCGGTCCTGGGGCCGAGCGAAATCCATGTACGCCTCGTCCAGCACGACCGCGACGGAGGGATCGACGCGCCGCAGGAAGGCTTCGAAATCGCCTGGGCGGACCACGGTTCCGGTCGGATTGTGCGGACTGCACACCACCACGAGACGGGTCCGCTCGTCGACCGCACGGGCCATGGCGTCCAGATCCTGCCGCCCACAACCGGTGAGCGGCACCGGAATCGGCTGCCCGCCCGCCATCGAGGTCAGGATCGGGAAGCCGTCGAAGGTCGGCACCGCCATCACCACCCGGGATCCAGCGGCGCCGAACTCCTGCACGATATTCATGATCACGCCGGTCGCGCCGGACCCGACGACCACCTGCTCGGGCGAGGTCCCCAGCCGCTCCGCGATGAGGGACGGCAGCCGCCGCGGCAGGAATTCCGGGTACCGGTTGGCCGAGGCCAGCGCCGAGGTCAGCGCCTCGTGCACGGAAGCCGGTGGCCCGAAAGGGTTCTCGTTGAGCTGGAGCCGATGCCCGGCGCGAACTGTGGGCGTCATGTCCTCAGCGCCCGCCCCACCGCACGGCCGCGGCGGCGGCGAAATCGCCCGCGTGCGCGAAGCCGGCCAGCATGATCAGGGATCCGGTGTGGACGCGGCCCTCGTCGATGGCACGGTCCAGGGTGACGGGCATACCCGCGGCGAACAGGTTGCCGCAGTCGTCGAAGGTGTCGGGGTGGCGTTCCACCGGCAGCTGCAGTGCGTCCCGCCAATTGCGCAGGAAGGCGCGGTTGGGCTGATTGGTGATCAGCACATCCAGCTCCTGGGATTTCACGCCGATGCGCTTGCACACCGCGTGCGCCACCTCCGGCACGATCCGATTGCCGCGCGAGAGCACCTTGGCGATCTTGGAGTCGGTGAAGCCGATATGCAGTTCACCTTCGCCCGCCTCCCAGTAGCGCCGGGGCGGTTCGGCCACCATGGTCATCTGCCCGGCGAACTCCGGGAGATGCCGGGTCTCGATGTCGAGGATGGGCGAGACCGCGGACTTCACCAGCAGTCCGGCCCCGGCCCCGTCACCGGGCACCGCCGCCTGCGCCTTACCGCGCACATGCTCCTGCGTCATGATCGGGCCCGCGGCGTTCTGCACGGTCACGATGAGCGCCGACCGCGCGTCCGTGCTCAGCATCAGCTGCCGCGCCAGCTTCATCCCGTGCACGAAGGCCGCGCAGCCGCCATTGTGCAGATCGATCATCCATTCCGGATTGATGCCCAGGCGCGCGGCCACCTCCCCGCCGTTGCCGAAGATCGGCATCTCGGGCAGCTGGGTGTGCACGATCAGAATGTCCACCTCGCGCAGCGCGTCCCGGCCCTGTCGCTCCAGAATGGGGGCGACGGCCCGCTCGGCCATATCGGCGGCGGTCTCACCGGGCGCGATGTGGTGGCGGAACTTGGGAGCCTTGAACATCAGATGGGAGATGTCCTCCTCCGGATCCAGGAACTGCGCGAAATAGTCTGCGGGGACCCGGTTCTCGGGCAGATACCCGGCGACGTCGAGCAGGCTGATCGTCTCGGCGCTCATCAGTTCATCCACTCCGGCTTGATGGGCAGGCCGTTGGCGTGCCGGTGCTCGCAGATGGCCTTGAGGTTCTTCAACTCCAGCAGGTGACCGGCGGCGAAGATGTTCCAGAAGTCGCCCACCCACACCGGACGGTCGGCGGGCGCGGTCTCGGGGTAGCCGTTGTTCTCGTAGAACGGGTGGTGGCAATTGGTCCACAGCACCACCGAACCCGGCTTGTGGAACACCTTCTGGGCGTCCACGACGCGCATGAGGTAGATCATCCACAGGTGTTCGCCCTGATCCCAGGCACAGTGGTAGTCGACGGTGCGGGCCTGCGGGTTGGCCTCGGTGCGGGTGTAGATGCGGGTCTCGGTGCCGATGCGGTCGTCGGACACCCACAGGTCCGGGGTGTCGGTGCGTTCGAATCCCCGCATGCTGTAGGTCCATTCGGCCAGGCTGCGGGTATCGGAGAGATAGTCGTAGACCTCGTCCGGCGGGGCGGCGATGTAATCGTGGACGGTGCAGTACTCGCCGAAGATCTCGTCGTGCGGGTAGACGGCGCGGGTCATGTCCAGGACGGTGGGCATGAGCTCCTTGAGGGCGTAGTCCTCGATCCGGTGCACGCCCGGAACGCCCACGTCGGGGACCTCGATGGGCGCGGCCTTGATTGCCTCGGTCATGCGGTGAACTCCTTCAGGAAGGGGAGGAAGGGAGGGACTTCGTCTGGGTCGCAGTGCAATTCGATGAAGGCGGGGCCCGCTTCGGCATTCGCCTTGTCCAGGGCCGAGGTGAATTCACCCAGGGTGCGGGCCGACCAGGCCGGCAGGCCGGGCAGCAGGGCCGCGACGCCCGCGCCGATATCGGCGGGACGGAACCTGTTGAAGGTGTAATCGCCTGTGTAGTAGAGCTGTTCGCGGGTGACGCACATGGCGTGCGCGTTGTTGTTGAAGACGATGAAGGTGACCGGGGCCTGATATTCGACGGCGGTGTGCACCTCGTGGCCGTGCATGAAATACGAACCGTCACCGGCGATGACGACGGTTCTGCGGTTGCGGCCCAGGGCCATGCCGATACCCGCGCCGAAGGAGTAGCCCATGCCGCCCATACCCAGGGCGATGAGGAAGCGGCCGCCCTCGGGGATCGGAAGATGGTGCACCACAGCGGCTCCGGTGTTGCCGGCGTCGGCGACAATGCCGGTGCCGGGTTCGAGCCGGGCGGCGAGGGCGGCGACGGCTTCCCGGTAGCGGACGCCGGGTCCGGTGGCCCGCGGCGGCGTCAGCGCCGGGAGCTCCACGGCGAGGTGGCCGGTGGTCCGGCCGCCGGAACGAGCTGTGCGGAAGGCTGTTTCGCGCAGGAGTGTGGCGAGGTCACCGGGTACGCGGGCGTGCACGGGCACGAACGGTTCGTCGATTCCGAGGTGCACGACGCGGGGGCAGGCGGCCAGGCCGGCGAGTCCGGCCGAGGCGGTGTGCGACATGGCGGCTCCGGCGAGGATCACCAGTTCGGCGCGCGCGACCAGCTCCGGCACGTTCGGATGCCCCATGACGCCGGTGACGCCGGCGAATCGCGGGTGCGCGTTGGGGAACACGTCCTTGGCGTCCGGGGTGACGGCCACCCGGGCGTCCAGGGCCACCGCCAGCGCGGCCAGCTCCGCGCGGGCGTCGGCGGCGGCGATCTCCGGTCCGGCGATGATCAGCGCGGTCCCGTGATCGGGGGCGGTGGCGATCAGTGCGAGCGCGCGGTCGAGCGAATCCGACTGAGACGGATTCGGTTCGCGGGCCGGGCGGCGCGGTTCCGGGGGCGCGGCAACCGCTGCCTGCTGAATATCCTTGGGCAGCAACAGTACAGCGGGGCCGCCGGCCAGGGCCGCGGTGATCGCGCGATCCAGTTCTTCGTGGATGTCTTGCGCCCGGCGCACTTTCGCGCAGTATCTGGACACCGCGCCGAAGATCAGTTCGGCGTCCATCCGGCCGGGCGCGCCGCTGGTGTCCTGGAAGGCGCCCTTGCCTTCGAGGGCGAGCGGGGGCTGCCCGATCAGGGCCAGGACAGGCACCCGGGAATCGAATGATTCTCCCAGCGCCGCAAGCGTATTCAACGCTCCGCCGCCCGAGGTGGCGGCGACGACGCCGAGACGGTTGGTGGCCCGCGCGTATCCGTCGGCCATGGTGGCCGCGCCGAACTCGTGCTTGGCCACGATCCCGGTGACGGGTGCGGTGCCGCGATGAACGGCGTCGTAGATGTCTTCGATATTGGCCCCGCCGACCCCGAAGAGGTGGTCGGTGTGGTGCGCGATGCGCGCTACGACCAGGTCCGCGACGGTCGGCGCAACAATCCCCTGATCGGCCAAGATTTCCGCTCCGATTTACATTGTGCACGATGTATCGGACACAACGTAACTGGATGGGACAGTCCCGGACAATGTGTCTCAGGTCACACGTTTGCCTCAAAGATGCTGGTCTGCAACGTGTTTCAGTTTTCAGACACCGGCGTCCAGGACAGCGTAGCCGGATTATGCCCACAAGATCAGGGGCACGATCGCGGCCCGCGGGACCGGCCGGTTCGCCATATCCTCGAAAGCGGGGTGTGGCAGTCCGCCACGCCCTTCGTTGTGAAGGGGCAGCGGATGCCACGAACCACTCGCATCACCGTCATGCTGCTGTTCGCGGCGTGGGTCGTGGACTACATCGACCGGACCGTCATCAATTTCGCGCTGTCCCGGATCGGCGAGGATCTGCACCTCGACCACACCCAGCAGGGCCTGCTCATCTCGACCTTCTTCGTGGCGTACGCCGCGGTGCAACTACCGGCCGGTCTGCTCGCCGACCGCTACGGCGCCATGCGGATGGCGGTCATCGGCCTGTTCGCTTGGTCGATCTTCACCGGACTCACCGCCATCGCCTGGTCGTTCACCGTCATGCTGGCCATGCGCTTCCTGTTCGGCCTGGTCCAGGGGGTTTTCCCGGCCGCCGCCATCAAGGCCCTCGCCGAGCGCAGCCACCCCGAACACCGCACCACGGCCACCGGCTGGACCAATGCCTCCAATGCCGTCGGCATACTCCTGGCAGCCGTCATCGCCGGGATCCTCATCCCCACCGTCGGCTGGCGAATCATGTTCGCCGTCATCTCGATCCTCGGCGTAGCGGTGATCCTGGCCTGGAAACGCTGGATGCCCGACCCCCTCCCCCAGCCCGAAATCCAGGTCGCCGACGCCCCACCCGCCGCCGAACGCCGAGCCGTCCTCCGCTCCCCCGCCCTCCTCGGTTTCGCCGTCATCTTCTTCGGCTACGACGCCCTGATCTGGGGCGTGACCGCCTGGACCCCCACCTTCCTGCAGGAGGAACGCGGCATCACGGTAGCCATGGTCGCCGTAGCCGCCGCCCCCTCCACCCTCGCCGCCGCCGTCGGCGTAGTCCTCGGCGCCCGCCTCTCCGACCGCCTCGGCGGCCACCCCCGCATCATCGTCATCCCCTCCATGGCCGCCACCGCCGTCCTCCTCTTCGCCCTCCCCCGCGTCGACGCCTTCCCCCTCTTCGTAATCCTGGGCACCACAATGACTTTCATAGCCGGCCTCACCCTCATGCCCGCCTTCTCCGTCCCCCTCCGAGCCCTCCCCACCACCTACATAGGCGCAGCCTCCGGCATCATCCTCTTCGGCGGCCAGCTGGCCGGCGTCCTCAGCCCCCTCGCCTTCGGCGCCATCACCGACCACGCTTCCTACACAAGAGCTTTCGAGCTCATGGCAGTAGGACCCCTCCTCGCCATCATCGCCGCCGCCCTCGTCCCTCAGACCGCCGAAGCCTTCCACGCCTCGGTAGCACCCCGCATCAAGGCCGCGCTCCCGGCGATCGAGGGAAGCAGCAACGACAGCAGGGACATGTCGACGGGGAGGTAGGCCAGGGCCATGCGGTTGTGCACGAAGCCGACCGCGAGGCCGGAGTCGGGGTCGGCCCAGCCGCCGGAGCCGCCCATGCCCATGTGGCCGAAAGCGTGGGGAGCGCCGCGGGTGGGGAAGTAGTGGTAGCCGAGGTGCCAGGGGGTGAAGCGGTGGGGGTCGGGGCTCGTGCGGGTGAAACGGTTGAGGGCCCTGGCTGATTCGGGGGTCAGGAGCCGGATTCCGTCGTGGGCTCCCTCGTTCGCCAGGACGGAATAGCTGCGGGCGATGGCGTCCGCGGTGAAGATGCCTGTGGCTGCGCCGTTTTCGGAGTAGAGGATGCGGGGGTCGGGGCCCATGAGAATGTCCTGGACGCCGCTGACGTGGATGGCGGTCACCGCTTTGCCCAGGACGGGGACTCGGGCGACGGCGGCCGTGAGAGGTGCGCCCAGGCGGGTGCCGGTGAAGGAGAGGTTGGATCCGACCAGCTCGGCCACCGGTGCGTCCGGACCCGGATGGCCGAGGTACAGGCCCGAAAGACCCAGGGGGCCTGCGAGTTCGGTCCGGTAGAGGGTGGACATGGTTTCGCCGGTGACGGCGCGGGCCAGACCGCCGAGGAGCCAGCCGAAGGTGGCCGCGTGGTAGATGGGCAGGCCGCGGGTCCAGTCGGGGGTGGCGGCGGCGAGGCGGTATTCCATGAGTTCGTGATCGAGGATGTCGGCGGGGGCGGACAGCAGGCGGCGGAGGTCGGCGAGGCCGGAGCGGTGGGCCAGCAGATCACGAACGGTGAGGGAATGCTTTCCGCCGGTGGCGAATTCGGGCCAGTATTCGGCGACCGGGGTGTCGTAGTCGAGTAGGCCGCGGTCGGCGAGGCGGTGGATGACCAGGGAGGTGATGCCCTTGGTGGTGGAGAAGGTGAGGGCGGCGGTGTCGGCGGTCCAGGGGATCTCTCCTGCGGCGTCGGCGGTGCCGGTCCAGATGTGCACCACCTGTTCGCCGCGCAGGTAGACCGAGAGCGCGCCACCGGTGCGCAGGTAGCGGGCGAACAGGCGGCGGAAGGCACGTGCGGCGGGAGCGAAGCGGGGGTCGGCGTAACCGTTGATTCCGGAGGGGAGAGCGGACATTACGAGAACCACCTACTGGTCGAAGGAGACGTGGACGTCGTCGGATTCGGGGAGGGTTTGGCAGGCCAGGGTCAGCCCCTGGGAGAGTTCCTCGTCGATGAGCGCTTCATTCATGAGCATGCGGGTGCGACCGGATTTCACGGCGCAGACGCAGGTGCCGCAGGCGGATTCGCGGCAGACGTAGGGGGCGTCCAGGCCGTGGGCCAGCAGGACGTCGAGGAGTTTCTCGGTGCGGGGCCACGGGAGGCGGTGGGTTTCGCCGTCCAGGTCGACGGTGACGGTGGCGGTGGTGAGCGACGGTTGTATGGGCTCCGCGACCGTCGCGAGGACCGCGAGAGCCGGTGTGTGGTGTTCGAAGGGGTTGTCGGTCAGGGAGCGGTACTCCTCCTGGTGGATGGCGCGCTCCGGGATTCGCAGGTGCGCCAGGCCATGTTTGACGGTGGTGGCGAAACCCTGTGGACCGCAGAGGTATACATCGTGGTGGCGGTGGGGCTTCGCCCAGCCCGCGATACCGCGCGGGGTCGGGAGGCCGCGCTCGGATTCGAGCCAGTGCGTAACCGTCAGGCGGCGTGGGTATGCGCGGAACAGGTCCTGGAGTCGGCGGGCGAAGATGATGGAGTCGCGGTCCCGGTTCGCGTAGAACAGGGCTACTTTGCCGCGCCCGGTGGCGAGGGCCGATTTCAGGATCGAGATGACCGGGGTGATGCCGCTGCCCGCCGCGAACAGCACGAAGTCGCGATTCCAGTTGCGGGGGACGAAGTTTCCGGCCGGTTCCAGGACGGTGACGAGGGAGCCGGGTGTCAGGTTGTCGCAGATCCAGTGGGAGGCATAGCCGCCCGGTGTGCGTTTCACCGTCACCGTCGGGCGGTCGTCGCAGTGCGGACTGCTGGACAGGGAGTAGCAGCGCGCCACCGACCCGGTGCGATCGCTGGGTATCTGGAGGGTCAGGAATTGACCCGGGGAGTACTGGAATCTTCTGGTCAGATCGCTGGGAATATCGAAGATCAGCGAGACCGCCTCGGCGGTCTCGCTGACTACTTCGCGCACCTTGATCTGGTGGACGCGGGTCATGCAGTTCCTCCCCTGCCGGCGAGCCAGGCTCCGGCCGACTGGATGCGATCCATCGAGAAGGGTTGTGTCATGCGGCGATTCACGCCCGGGGCGAGCCGGAGCAGGAAGTAGCCCAGCCAGGCTTCGGTGCGCACCGGCACCACCGCCAGGTCGTAGCGCACGGCCCGCACCACGGCCCGCGCCACCAGATCCGGGCTCATGGGCGAGAACGGCAGTTGCGCGGCCAGTTCCTGCAATTGCGCGGCGATCTGCTTGCCGCGCTCCACCAGCGCCGGATCCACGCCCACGGTGATGGCGTGCTCACCGATATTCGTGTTGATCACGCCGGGACAGACCGCGCTGACACCGACCCCTTTCGGCGCGAGCTCCAGCCGCAGGCATTCGGTGAGCATCTTGACGCCCGCCTTGGACACCGAATACGCCGACATGACCGGTGTCGGCGTGAAGGCGGCCGCCGAGGCGATGTTCACGATGTGCCCGCGTCTGCCCTCGTCGATCATCTGCCGCCCGAAGACCCGGCAGCCGTGCACGACACCCATGAGGTTGACGCTCAGCTGCCGATCCCAGTCCTCGGGTTCCAGGTCCAGGAAGGAGCCGCTGACCAGGATCCCGGCATTGTTGACCAGCACGTCCGGCACGCCGTGGTCGGCGTGCACGTCCCGGGCGAAGGCGGCCCAGGCGCGCGGATCGGTGACATCCAACTGCAGTGCCACCGCGCGTTTTCCGGCCGCCTGGATGATGGCGACCGTGGCCAGTGCGGCATCCTTGTCGATATCGGAGACCACGACCTCGGCCCCGCCGCGGGCGTACCGCAGCGCCACCGCCCGCCCGATCCCGCTGCCCGCCCCGGTGACCACCACGAGCCGGGGTTCGAGGGTGTTGAGTTTCACGACGACTCCTCGGAGTAGACCACCGGCTGCGCGGGCACCGGAGCGCCCTGGGTGTAGCGGTACACGTCGAGATCGAAATGCCGGTTCTGCCAGTACATCTCGCCGTGTGTGGACGGCCGGAACGGGGAATCCCCGTGATTGTCGATGTAGTAGGTGTTGGAGCCCTCGCACACCGGGGTGAACAGGAAGTTCTTCTCCTGTCGCGCCAGGCACTTGCGGAAGTACTCCTCGTGCACCTCCTGCCGGATCTCGATCTCGGTGGCGCCACGCCGTTTCGACTCCGCGATGGCCCGGCTCAGATGCGCGGCGGTGGCCTCGATCATCCAGATGTAGGAGCCGAGCACGAACCCGTACGGGCCGGTGATGGTGAAGGCATTGGGGAACCCGGGCACCGAAACACCCTGGTACGCCTGATACCGCTGCTCGTCCCAGAAGGTCTCCAGGTCGAGGCCGCCGCGCCCGCGCACCGGGAAGGGCGGGATCGCGCCCTTGTCCCACAGCTTGAATCCGGTCGCGCAGATGAGCACGTCGATGCGATGCTCGTGCCCGTCCGCGGTGACCACACCGTGTTCGGTGACGCGGTCGATGGATTCGGTGACCAGGCTGACGTCCGTGCGGTTGAACGTCTTCAGGTAGTCGTTGGACATGGACGGCCGCTTGCAGCCCAATCCGTAACGGGGCGTGAGCTTGTCCCGCAGTTCCGGATCGTGCACCTGGGCGCGCATCCAGCGCCGCACCGGCACCTCGGCGAGTGTGCGGCCCGCGCTGGTGAGCCAGGCGGGACCGGCCACCATGCCGCTCATGGCCATTTCGGTGCCGATATTGCCGACCAGCCGCAGTGCGGAGCGAATCCGCTTGCGCCCCAGGATCTGCCGTCCGAGCCACCCGATTTCGGCGTCGTTCTTCGGGAACACCCAGATGGGCGTGCGCTGGAAGACCGTGAGATGCGCGGTCTCCTCGACGATCGCCGGAATCAGCTGGAGCGCCGTGGCGCCCGTGCCGATCACCGCCACCCGCTGACCGCGCAGCGCCACATCGTGATCCCACATGGCGGTGTGCACGAGCGTGCCGCCGAAGTTCTGCAGGCCCTCGATAGCGGGCATTTTGGGCCGCTCCAGCCCGCCGATGGCCAGCACCACGTACCGCCCGGTCATCTCTTGTCCGCCGTCGGTCCGCAAGCGCCACAGGCTGTTCCGCTCGTCGAATTCGGCGCCGATGATGGTGGTGTTCAACCGCAGCCGCGGGCGCAGCCCGTACTTGTCGACCATGCTCTCCGCGTAGTCGCGCAGTTCGGCCCCGGGCGCGAACACCCGCGACCAGTCCCCGCGCTGCTCGTAGGAGAAGCTGTAGATGAACGACGGGATGTCGACCGCCACACCGGGATAGGTGTTGGCATGCCAGGTGCCGCCCACCCGATCCCATTTGTCGACGATGAGGAAGTCGTGAATACCTTTGCGCTGTAGGGCGATTCCGGTGCCGATGCCGCCGAACCCGGCCCCGATCACGATGACCTCGTGATCGGGGCGGGCCTCGGCCGGCGCACCCCGCCCGTCCAAGACATTGTTCATGTGTGATTCCCGAATCAGCCGATGCGGTCCAGTAGTTCGCCGTCGGAGCCGAACAGCTCACGCCGCCACTGCTCGAGCAGGTCGTCGGTGTCGATATCGTCGGGGTGGAAGCCCGGTCGCATATACGGCCGCATTTCCTTGAGCAGCCCCTTCACGATCGGACCGCGGGCCAGCGCCACGGACTGCCGCAGCACCTTGAACGGCCGCCAGCTGCGCGGATCGCTCAGAATCGAGGCGAGCACGCCGACCGACACCGCCGGAATCGTGAAGTAGTACATCCCCGCCATCACGCCGATGCGCACGAATTCCGGTGCGCCGCTGTTGCGATAGACGTCGAAGGCCACCGACTTGTGTTCGAGTTCCTCGAACGCATGCCAGTTGAGCAGATGCCATACCTCCGGATCACCCGGAATGGCTTGAATCTCCTCGGTGCCCAGCACCCGCTTGGCCAGGGTGGCCGTGTAGTGCTCGGCCGCGGCCGTGAAGGCCAGGTGCACCTGTTTGGGCACGAAGTTCTCGACCGTGATCACGGCCTTCTCGCGCAGTGCGCCGGGCCCGAAGGTGAACAGCCGCACCAGCGGAAAACCGTTCTCGATCAGCTGTTCGTTGAGCCTGCGATGCTGTTGCCCGTGCACGGCCTCCTGGCCGATGAATCCGGCGACCCGCTTCTTGAGCACCGGATCGGTGATGCCGCCGGAGAATTTGCGCACCGAGCGGATGAACGATTCCTCGCCGGGCGGGAACGCCCCGGACAGCACCGCGATGAGATGCGTGAGTGGAATATCGCCCTGGACGAAGTGGTGCGCCATCGGCTCGGGGTCACCGAACCGGAATCGCATGCGCCGCACCTTCGGATAGGGGGACATGGTTTCCTGCCGACCGATCGTCATTGGTCGGTCCTTTCTCGAATACTCGAATTGAGTTGTGTTACTTCAGGTGATCGACCAGTACGCCGTTCTCGCCGAAGAGCTCGTCCTGCCAGTGCGCGAGCAGCGCCTCGGTGTCGATGTGGTCAGGATGGAAGCCGGGCCGCATGTACTTGGCCAGTTCCGGCATGAGTCCACGGAAGATGGGGCCGCGGAACAGCGAGTACGCCTCGCGCGCCACCCGCAGCGGCCGCCGCCGGGCCTGCGGATCGCGCCAGAGCGAAACCGCCAGGGAGCCATAGGTTAACGGCACGGTGAGCGCGAACATGGCCAGCATGACGCCGATCCGGGTGGCCTCGGTGCCGCCGACGGCGCGGAAGACGTCGAAGGCCACCGACTTGTGCTCCAGCTCTTCCAGCGCGTGCCAGTTGAGCAGGTTCCAGAACTCGGGTTCGGCTGGGATGGACTGGATTTCGTCGCTGGTCAGCACCCGCTGCGCGAGCACCGCCGTGTAGTGCTCGGCGGCCGCCGTCATGGCCAGGTGCACCAGGGCGGGCAGTCGCTGCTCGAGAGCGAGCATGCGCTGCTGCTGCTCGGGTGAGTCGAGCCATTCGATGGGATAACCCATGTCGACGAGTTTGTCGTTGAGCCGCCGGTGTTCCTGGCCGTGCATGGCCTCCTGGCCGACGAACCCGGTGACGCGTTTCTTGAGCAGCGGATCGGTGACCTTGTCGGCGACGCGGCGCACCGAGCGGATGAAGGATTCCTCCCCGGGCGGGAAGCCTCCGGAGAGGCCGGCGACGAAGTGACTGAACACCATGTCCCCGTCCACGAAGTACTTGTCTCGCGAATCATGTTGCTCGACACGGAATTTGATGCGTCGCGCCTTGGGATAGCTGGAAGTCGTGACTGTCATTGGGACCATCCTTGTGGAACACTCAGTACCTAGTACTGGCTGTTCGATGTACCGCTAGTGTAGGAGTGTCCCAGACACAGAGCAAGGGGGTGGGTCATAACGGATCGAATTACAATCGGCCGCATGGCCTCGCACCCGCCCAACGACCGCCCGGCCGTCCACAAGGGTGACGCCCGCTACGACCGCTGGCATTCGCATCGCGAGGCCGTCCGGGCCGAGCTCATCGAGGCCACGATCAGGGCCATCGACACGCACGGGCCCGAACTGTCCATCGACGACGTGGTGAAGACCGCGGGCATCCCGCGGCCCAAGCTGTACCGGTTCTTCGGCGACAAGGTCGAACTGCTGGCCGCGGTGAGCGGCCGGGTCCAGCAGCTGATCATGGAGCGGGTGACGCCGCATTTCGATCCCGCCGCCACCGCGCGCGAGGCGGTGCACACGGCGCTGTCGGCCTATATC
Source organism: Nocardia acididurans (assembly GCF_016741815.1). GTDB lineage: Bacteria > Actinomycetota > Actinomycetes > Mycobacteriales > Mycobacteriaceae > Nocardia > Nocardia acididurans. The sequence goes on along the minus strand of NZ_JAERRJ010000011.1, from coordinate 106,059 downwards.
GATCTGGTTGCCGAGCGGCCCAACCTGTTTCGCTTCATCGTCAGCTCACATGTGATCACGGCCTTCGGCGCGGCCCGGCTGATCGAGGACGGGCGGCCACTGTCCGATACGGTCGCGGACTTCCTCTCCGGCATCCTGCGCCTGCGCGGCGCGGACGGCGAGCACACCGAATACGTCACCGACGCGCTGCTCGGCGCGATCGGGCTGGGCGTGCTGCGCTGGCTCAACAATCCGGTGATCACGGCCAAGGAACTGACCGAGCAGCTGACCGCCTTCGCCTGGGGAGCCATCTCGGCGACGGCCGAATCCCGCGGTCTCACACTGAATCCCGATCAGCCGCTGGCGGCGCTGGCCGACCTGTCGGACCGGCCCACCAGCTGAGCGCTACTTCAGCGGCGCGGCATCGCCACCGGCATCGGAGACCAGGTAGCCGCGTGGACCGTCCACGGTGATGTAGTAGGTGACCGTGCTGTGCGTCCAGTCCGGATTCTGGGTATTGCGGGTGGTCACATCCAGCACGACCTCGACCTGATAGACCCCGTCCTTCTCGGAGGTGGTCCGCGCGCTGACCGGCGTGGCGGTCGACTCCCACTTCAGCGGGATCATGATCTGCTCGAGTTTGGCCCGGGTGCCTTCGTACTTGGCGGCCAGCTCCGGCGTGGCGTTGTGCTGGAGCCGCTTCATCCAGCTGTCGGTGTCGCGGTAGTCCACGGTCGCCGCTCCGACCGCGTAGTCGGTCGCCACCTTCTCGGCCTTCGCGGTATCGGCTCGCGCCACCCCGGCAACCCCGGTGACCACGCACAGCAGCAGCATCAGCGCGGCCAGTGCCGCACTCCGCAGAACCGTCGAAATCCGCATCCGTCCCCCATCCGGTCACCACTCGAAAGAGCATGATCATCATCCCACGCACCGAAATTCAGTCCGCCGTCAGCAGGGGCTGAAGGTAGCGCACGAGGGTCGCCGTGCGACAAAGAAGCAGTTATTGTCTCATCATCTTGCAACAATGCGAGAGTTCATGTTGCATTGTCCGAAGATCGGCCCGCAACGGAGTGGAGGCACAGACATGACCAACGCCGCGCATGTCGAACCCCGGGAAGCGCATACCGGCGCGCCCCTGGGACCGGGATCGCTGACCTGGAAGTACTTCGGCGACAGGCGTTCGAAGCTGTTCTTCGGGCGCTCGGGCACCCTGCAGAACATGCATCCGGCCGTGGGCGCGGCGCTGCAGCAGCATTCGAATTTCTTCGACGATCCCTGGGATCGCCTGCTGCGCTCCATCCCCAGAATCGAGGACTCGATCTACGATTCGCCGGAATCCGGTGCGGCACAGCGGGTTCGCGACTACCACCGGGATATCAAAGGGATCGATCACCACGGGAAGCGCTATCACGCACTGAATCCCGACGTGTACTGGTGGACCCACGCGGTCTTCGTGGAGACCATGATCGCGCTGAACGAGCACTTCGGCACGCCGCTGACCTGGGCGGAGAAGGATCAGCTCATCGCCGAGGGGGTGACCTGGTGGCAGCGGTACGGGCTGTCGGAGCAACCGGTGATCACGAATTACGCCGACTTCCAGGCATATTGGAATCGAATGCTGGCCGCGGAGTTGGAGGCCAATGCGACCACCGACTTCGCCCTGAACGCGGCGCGCCTGGAGATTCCGCCGGTTCCGGGAATCCCGCGGCCGGTCTGGACAGTGATCCGCAAGCCGTTCATGCAGTTCAATGTCTGGCTGATCGCCGCGCTCATGCCCGAACGCGGGCGCGAGATCCTCGGGTTGCGCTGGAATTCCTTGGACGCGTTGGGGTTTCAGGTGTTCAGCACGTTGGTGCGCACGACGTGGCCGCTGGTGCCGCGGCGGCTGCGCTATGAGAAGAGCGTGTACGAGCGCATCGTCGCTGCCGAAAAGGACTGAGCGGCGGCGCTTCCGATCAGGCGGGGCGTTCGGCCCCGCCCGCGCCGGCCATTTCCCGGCGCACGGTGGTGGTGATCTCCGAGGAGGTCAGGATCATGGCCACCAGGAAGTCGATCAGCTGTGTGCGGTCGATGTCGAGGTCGCCGGCCAGCCATTCGGTGAGGATGTCGAGGCCGCCGTAGGCGACCGTGCGGGCGGCGAGTTCGGCGTGGATGCCGGTGACGGCCTCCGCGCCGAGCAGTTCACGTCCCTGATCGAGCATGATGTTCATCGCCATATTGACGAGTTCGGTTCGGCGGCTGCGCAATTCGTCGGTGGACTGCATGTCGAGGAAGAGGCGGCGACGGGCGGGGTGGTCCGCGACCGCGGCGACCACGGTCTCGACCACGGCCCGCAGGCGAATACGGGTGTCGGCCGGCTCGGCGGCGATCACCACCAGCAGCTCGGCCAGGATCTGCGCCTGCTGCTCCTCGACCACCTCCATGATCAGCCGGTCGATATGGGAGTAGCTCTCGTAGAAGTAGCGGTCGTTGAGGCCCGCGCGGGTGCACAGGGCGCGCACCTTGAGGCCGAGCAGACCCTGCTCGGCCAGCACGTCGAGCGCGGCCGTGCGCAGTTTCTCGCGGCGCTGGGCGCGACGTTCGCCGACGCTCTGACCCGCATACCGGCCCCGGGGTTCTGACATGCGCCACCTCGTCTATTGCCATGCCGTCAACTTTGGTGAAGACTATCACCAAATCTTCTGGTGAAGACCTTCACCAGAGAGTGAACCGCATAACAGGAGGCACGCAATGGCGCGTTCCAGCCAGTTGGCCGACCCCGGATTCTTCGCGGAGTTCCCGCACAACCTGGGCATCAAGTTCCTGGCGCCGGGTGAGATCCGGCCGACCGCAGAACAGCGCGAGGACTACCGCCGGTTCACCCAGCTGGGCGATCCACTCGCCGATGCCGTGGTGGAGATGTTCCGCCGCCTGCCCACCGGCCAGGGCCGCCGCCTGTTCGAGATCGCCCTGGAACGCGGGATCGACGCCGTGCCGGACGCGCCCGAAGAGCTGAAAACCTTCTTCGCCCATGTGGATTCGATGCCGTACTGGCTGGATCAGGACAAGCTCGAGCACGCCTCGCGGGTATCCGGGCGGATCGGGCCGTGGGCGCTGAGCCTGGTGCTGTCGATGATGTCGCTCAACGGCGGATACCTGGCCTCCCGCGCGGACAAGGTGCTGGTCGGCACCGGCGGACTGTCGGCCGAATCCATGGCGCCGCGGCGGGTCGCCGAGACCTCCGGCTGGTGGTACGACGTGACCAGCCCCGGCGGGATGGGGCGATTCGAATCCGGCTTCAAGAACACACTGCGGGTGCGGATCATGCACGCCCAGGTACGCGCGGGCATGAACCGGCGACCGGACTGGAACTACGCCGACTGGGATCAGCCGGTCAACCAGTCACTGCTGTCGGGCACCCTGCTGCTGTTCTCGTGGGCGAGCATCATCGGCTGCCAGGTGCTCGGACTGCAATTCTCCAAGCGGGAGAAGGAATCGGTGTACCACCTGTGGCGGTACGTCGGACATCTGATCGGACTGGATCCGGAACTGCTGCCCGCCCAGGAGGCCGACGCATGGCGGCTCATGTGGCTGCAGGCCGACTACGAGTTCCTGCCCGACGAGGATTCGCGCACGCTGTCCAAGGCTTTGATCGCCTCCTTCGGGCCGGTGTACGGAATCGACGGCGCCGATCTGCGCACCCGGGCGCTGCGCTACGCCGTCACCCAGTACTCCACCTCGTACGGGCGGATCATGCTGGGGCGCAAGAACTCCGACTATCTCGGGATGCCGCACAGCCGGGTGTTCATGGGGCTGGTCATGGCGACCGCCGTGGTGAACACCATGATCGAGGTGCCGCGGCGGATCATCCCGGGCGCGACGGGCGTCAGCGAGCGGGCCGGGCGGCGGGTCACCACCTGGGTCATCGAGCGGGTCACGCGGGCCAACAATCCGGATCGCAGCTACGCGCGGCACGATCGGCTGGCCGCCACCCACGCCGCCTGACCGGGCGCGGCGACTGACAGCTGCAACTGGCAGTATGTGAACCGCGTCTCGCACGCGACGTCCACACCTGATCGAAGGAAAGCACCGATGAGCCTGCCGCCCATCCTGTCCGAGCGACTGCGGCTGCCCGCCGTCGCCTCGCCCATGTTCATCGTGTCCGGACCGGAACTGGTGATCGCGCAGTGCAAGGCGGGGGTGGTGGGGTCGTTCCCCTCGCTGAACGCCCGCCCGCACGCGCAGTTCCGGGAATGGCTGATCCGGATCACCGAGGAACTGGCCAAGCACGACGCCGACAATCCGGAGCGGCCGTCCGCGCCGTTCGCGGTGAACCTCATCGTGCACAAGAGCAACGACCGGCTCGAACAGGACCTCGCGACCGTCGTCGAATTCCAGGTGCCGATCGTCATCACCTCGCTCGGCGCGCGCGCCGATGTGAACGAGGCCGTGCACTCCTACGGCGGCATCGTGCTGCACGACGTGATCAACAATGTGTTCGCGCGCAAGGCGGTCGAGCGCGGGGCCGACGGGCTCATCGCGGTGGCGGCGGGCGCGGGCGGGCATGCGGGAGCGCAGTCGCCGTTCGCGCTGCTCCAGGAGATCCGCGCCTGGTTCGACGGGCCGCTGCTGCTCTCGGGGGCCATCGGCCACGGGCGTTCGGTGCTGGCCGCGCAGGCCGCCGGGGCGGACCTGGCCTACATCGGCTCGGCGTTCATCGCCACCGACGAGGCCAACGCGGTCCCCGGCTACAAGCAGATGATCGTGGACTCCAGCGCCGCCGATATCGTCTACTCCAGCCGCTTCACCGGCGTGCACGGAAACTACCTGCGCCCCAGTATCTCCGCCGCCGGCCTGGACCCCGACAACCTCGGTGACCGCGATCCGTCGGTCATGGATTTCGGCACCGACGAGTCCACCGGCACCGAAGCCAAGCCGTGGCGCGATATCTGGGGCTCGGGCCAGGGCATCGGCACCATCGACGCCGTGCGCCCGGTCGCCGATGTGGTCGACCGGCTCGCGGCCGAATACGTCGAAGCGAAGTCCCGCCTGCTCCAGCTGTAGCCCCGGTCATCCCGGCCGCAACCCGTCACCCCAACGCACCCCGTGCCTGCGGGTTCACGTGTCCGCGTTCACCTTTCGGCTCTCGCCGAAGCCGACGATCGGCAGTCGCAGCGCCGCGGGGGCGGTGGGCGGCACCATCGGATACCGCGGGGCGACGGGGGCGATGCGCCGGTAGTCCGCGCCCGGTGCCGGGCGCTGGTCGGGCTCACCCCTGTTGGGCCACAGCGAGATCGCGCGTTCGGCCTGGGCGGTGATCGTCAGGGACGGGTTCACGCCGAGGTTGGCGGAGATGGTGGAGCCGTCGATGATGTGCAGGCCGGGGTGGCCGTAGAGGCGGTGGTAGGGGTCGACCACGCCGGTTTCGGGGGAATCGCCGATGACGCAGCCGCCGATGAAGTGGCCGGTCATGGGGATGTTGAAGATGCTGCTGGAGGTGGCGGCGGTGGGGACGCCGTCGATCTTCTCGGCAATGCGTTCGGCGACCGCGTGACCGGCCGGGATCCAATCCGGATTCGGTTGTCCCTCACCCTGTCTGGTGGTCATGGTGCGACCGAAGAAGCCGCGTTTGGTGTAGGTCGTGATGGAGTTGTCCACCGACTGCATGACCAGCAGGCCGACCGACTGCTCGGACCAGCGCGCTGGAGTGTGCACCCGCAGCACATCGCGCCGATTGCGCACCATCTCGCGCAGCCAGCCGCGCCAGCGCGGGCCGTCACCGCCGACCATCATGGTGGTCATGGGCGACATGGCATTGCTGCCCTTGCCGTAGCGGACCGGTTCGATATGGGTGTCGTGATCCGGGTGGATCGAGGAGGTGATCGCGACGCCCCTGGTGTAGTCGCTGCCCTTCACCCGGCTCCGAACCGCCAGCAGCTCTTCGGAATTGGTGCGGGACAGGTAGCCGAGCCGGGGTGAGAGGCCGGGCAGCGAGCCCTTGTCCCGCAGGCGGTGCAGCAGCTTCTGGGTGCCCAGCGATGCCGCCGCGAAAATCACCTGCTCGGCGGTGAATTCGCGGCGCTGCCTGCGCACCCAGCGGCCGGTGCGCACGGTCTCCACCGCGAACCCGCCGCCGCCGAGCGGGCGCACATCGGTGACCGTGGTCAGCGGATGCACTGCGGCCCCGGCCTTCTCGGCCAGGTACAGGTAGTTCTTCACCAGGGTGTTCTTGGCGTTGTGGCGGCAGCCGGTCATGCATTCGCCGCAGTGGGTGCACGAGCGCCGGTCCGGTCCCACGCCGCCGAAGAACGGATCAGGCACATCCTCGCCGGGCCGTCGTCCGGGTCCGCCGAAGAACACGCCCACCGGGGTGCGCTGATAGGTGTCGGCGATGCCCATCTCCTCGGCCACCTCGAGCAGCACCCGGTCGGTGGGTGTGGTGGCCGGGTTGATCGTCACGCCCAGCATGCGTTTGGCCTGGTCGTAGTGCGGTGCGAGTTCGGCCTTCCAGTCGGTGATGTGACCCCACTGGCGGTCGGCGTAGAACTTGTCCGGCGGCTCGTAGAGGGTGTTGGCGTATACGAGCGAACCGCCGCCGACGCCCGCGCCCGCCATGATGAAGGTGTCCTTCAGCAGACTCAATCGCTGAATTCCGAAGCAGCCCAGGGCCGGCGCCCACAGGTACTGGCGCATCCGCCAGGAGGTGGCGGCGAACTCGTGGTCCTCGAAGCGGCGGCCCGCCTCCAGAACGCCTACGCGGTAACCCTTCTCGGTGAGCCGCAGCGCGCTCACGCTGCCGCCGAAACCGGAGCCGATGACGAGGACGTCGTAGTCGAAACGCATGGGAACTCCCTCAGCCGACGCGGGTCAGGCGGTAGTCGGACGGGTTCAGGCGGCGCGTGTTCAGGCGGTAGCCGGTGACGGTGCCGGGCCAGTTGTTGGTGATGCGCCCGGCCGTGTTCCGGTACCAGCTGGTGCAGAAGCTCCAGACCGAACGATCCAGGCGGGCTTGAATTCTCGCGTCGTAGTCGGCCTCCACCTCGGCACGCACGTCGAGGACATGACCGGGGCGGCCGGCGAGCAGTTCGACGGCCTGGCGGATGTAGCGGGTCTGGGATTCGATGATGTGCACGATGGAACCCGCGCCCAGATTCGTGTTCGGGCCGTACAGCAGGAACAGATTCGGGAAGCCGGTCACGGTGATGCCCTTGAAAGCCCGTGCGCCGCCGGCCCATTCGTCGTGCAGTTTGCGGCCCTGGCTGCCGGTGACGGTCATGGGCCACAGGAATTCGGTGCCCTTGAAGCCGGTGCCGTAGATGATGACGTCCGCCTCGTGCAGTACGCCGTCGGCGCTGCGCACGCCGGTGGGCGTGATCTCGGTGATGCCGCCGGTCTCGACGTGCACATTGGGCTGGGCCAGCGCCGGGAACCAGTCGTTGGAGAACAGGCCGCGTTTGCAGCCGGGCGGGGCGTCGGGCAGCAGTTTGGCGCGCAGGGCCGGATCGCTGACCTGCTTGTCCAGGTGGGTGGTGCCGATCCACTCCACGATCGGGCGGATGGCGGGGATGTCGACGATGCTCAGCGAGGTGGTCTCGCACACCGCCCACCAGCCGACGCGCTCCACCAGCTGGGTGGGCGGCAGGTAGCGGAACAGTGTGCGCAGGCGCGGACCGTAATCGGTGTCCGGCTTGGGGAGGATCCAGGTGGCCGAGCGCTGGAATACGGTCATGTGCTCGACGTGCGGCTGGATGGCGGGCACGAATTGGATTGCGCTGGCGCCGGTTCCGATGACGGCGACGCGTTTGCCGGTGAGGTCGACCGCGTGGTTCCACTCGGCGGAGTGGAAGGTCTCACCCGCGAAACTGTCACTGCCCGGGATGTTCGGCACGGCCGGGCGCGAGAGCTGCCCGACGGCCGAGATGAGCACGTCCGCGGTCAGGCTCGCGCCGTCGGCGGTGCGGATGGTCCAGGTGCCGGTGGCGTCGTCGTATTCGGACTCGGTGACCTCGCTGCCGAACCGGATCTTCGACAGCAGTCCGTGCTTCTCGGCCAGTCCGCGCAGGTAGGCGTGGATCTCCGCCTGCGGCGCGCAGCGTTTGCTCCAGTCCGGATTGGGCTCGTAGGAGAACGAGTACAGCGGCGACGGCACATCGCAGGCCGCGCCCGGGTAGGTGTTCTCCCGCCAGACTCCGCCGACATCGCCGCCGCGTTCCAGGATCGTGAAGTTCTCGAATCCGGCCCGCCGCAGTTCCATGGCCATGCCCAGGCCGCCGAAGCCGGTTCCGATGATCACGATCGACGGGCTCGTCCGAGTGCCCATATGCCGCTCTCCTCACCTCGTTGTGCTGCGATCAACGCTACGAGCTGCGGTTATGCGGACATGAAAGACCGACGGCCAATAAATCCATACTTTCGGCCATAATCGGAGTATGAGTACGGTCGAGGAACCGGAAGTCCGGACCTGGAACTTTCCGCGCGGCACGGCCAGCGTGGCGGTCATGGTCGAGTTCGCCGCCGATCACGGCGTCACCGCCGCACGCATGCTCGCCGGCACCGGTCTGACCGCTCAGCAGCTGATCGACCCCGAGGCCCAGATCCCCGCCGAGACCGAGCTGACCGTGGTGCGCAATCTGCTCCGCGAACTACCCGAGGCGCCCGCCCTGGGCGTGGAGGTGGGCCGCCGCTACCGCATCAGTACCTTCGGCATCTTCGGCTACGCCTGCGTCACCAGTCCCACACTGCGCGAAGCGATTTCCCTCGCCCTGCGCTACTACCGCCTCGGATTCGCCTTCTGCACACCGATAGTCGAGACCCGCCCGCGCGAGGTGGTCACCTGGATCCACCACGACACTATCCCCGCCGACGTCCAGCAGTTCCTGGCCGAACGCGACATCATCGCCATGCACCGCGTCATGAGCGACCTGCTCGGCTCCCGCGTCGACTTCACCCGCGCCGAATTCGCCTACCCCGCAACCGATCAGGCCGAACTCCTGGAGTCCCTGTTCGGCGTCCGCCCGGCCTTCGACCGCCCGCACACCGTCTTCGGCATCGACCCCGACCTGCTGGCCCAGCCCCTCCCCCAGGCCAACCAGCCCACCTGGGCCGTCTGCGTCGCCCAGTGCCGCGACCTGCTGCACCGCCGCAGCGCCCGCACCGGCATCGCCGCCGAGGTCCGCGACCGCCTCCTACCCGGCACCGCCGCAACAGGTTTCGCCACACCCCCGTCCTTCGAAGCAGTCGCCCGCGACCTCAACCTGAGCCCCCGCACCCTCCGCCGCCACCTCGACGCCGCCGGCACCTCCTACCGAGCCCTCCTCGACGAGGTCCGCCACACCCTCGCCGAGGAAATGCTCACCGCCACCCCACTCTCCGTGGACGACATAGCCATCCGCCTCGGCTACGCCGAAGCCACCCCCTTCATCCACGCCTTCAAAAGATGGACCTCCACCACCCCCGCCGCCTACCGCCGGACGCACCGGCGGGATTGACCGCGGTCCGCGGCCGCCCGTAACTCCTCCATGCCCGTCAGCCTGCGGGAACAGGGGTGACGGGTCGAACGGGTTGACGGTGGTCAGGCTCCGCGCTGGAGGAGGGTGGTGTGGGATTCGGTGAAGCGGTCGGCGAGGAAGCGCATGGCGGGGCCCGCGAAGGAGAGGGCGCCGAGGATGTGGTCGCGGCGGGGCATGGAGAGCCAGGTGACGTCTACGCCGAGGGACTGCCAGTCCTTGGCGAGGGCCTCGGACTGGTGGTGCGGGATGATCTGCTCCCAGGTGCCGCCCGCCACCAGGACGGGGGTGGCGGGGGCGATGTGGCCGAGTTTGTTCTCGCGGAGGCGCACCTGCACTTCGGGGACGTGGAAGGGCATTGTGGTGCAGTAGGTTTCGACCTTGGTGGGGATGACGGTCGCGCCGCCCGCGATGCCGACGACGGCTGCCGCGCCGGCGTGGGTGCGGCGGAAGACGGCGGCCAGGGCGCGGCCGGTGGGCTTGAGGTACTGCAGGGCGTTCAGTTCGGGGTAGGCCGCGTCCAGACCGAGTACGCCGTAGAAGAGCAGGAAGGCGTAGGGGGTGCCGTCGAGGAAGGCGATCATGTCCTCGAGGTCGGCGGGCGGGGAACCCACGACACCGCCGGACAGTTCGAGTTCGGGGGCGTAGGAGGGCTGGAGTTGCAGGGCCCAGCCCGCGGCGCAGCCGCCTTCGGAGTAGCCGTAGATGCCGAGCGGGCCTTCGGGGTCCAGGCCCGCGGCCGGGAGCCGGCGGGCGGCGCGGATGGAGTCGAGGACCGAGGGGCCGAGAGCGCGGCCCATGACGTACGGGTGGGTGCCGGGGTTGCCGAGGCCGGGATAGTCGGTGATGGCCAGCGCCCAGCCGCGGCGCAGGGCCGACCTGATGAACAGGGATTCGTATTCGACACCGCGGCGCAGCTGCCAGGAGGCGGCGGCGATCTTGTCGGCGAGGCCCTGGGTGCCCACGGCGTAGCCGATGAGCGGGCGGGGGCCGTCGCCGCGCCAGGGGGCGCGAGGGACCAGGACGGTACCGGTGACCTCGATGGATTCACCGTGGGCGTCGGTAGAGGTGTAGCGGATTCGCCAGGCGCGGGCGGGGTGTCGCAGTCCGGGCAGCAGGTATGCCGTCATGGGCTCGGCCGACAACAGTCGTCCCGGAGCCAGAGCACCTACCGCCGCTTCGTCGAAGCGGTTGGCGTTCGCAGTCATCATTGCCTGCCCTTCATACACAACACTGTCTATCCAGTTGTCGCGCAATCGAATCCGGATGTTGACAACTGTCCGGGACAGCCGCGCTTGTTGGCTACACTACCCAAAATGAGAGAAAGCGACACCTGGCGTCACAGCCAATCCCGCAGAGTGAGATCAACCGGACCGAAAACCGAACCATAGGAACCAGGTCCGAACATACCCCCTAGGGGTATGATGCGAATCACTCGCGAGAACCATTCCTTCAAGATACCCCCCATGGGTATACAAATGGGACCGAATTCCCCCGAAGGAGTGAGTCCCATGTCCACACGTACGCAGGCGCCACCGGCCTCCCGCCGGTGGATCGCCCTGTCGCTCATCGCACTTGCCCAGTTCATGGTCATCATGGACACCTCGATCATCGGCGTGGCGCTGCCGAAAATGCAGGAGTCCCTTGGCTTCTCGCAGGAGAACCTGTCCTGGGTGTTCAATGCCTACGTCGTCGTCTTCGGCGGCCTGCTGCTGCTCGGCGGCAAGCTCTCCGACATCGTCGGAGCGCGCAGGATCTTCCAGCTGGGCTGGGCCGTCCTCGGCGCGGGATCGCTGGTGGCGGGCATCGCCTCCTCGGCCACAGTGGAACTCATCGGACGCGGCGTGCAGGGCGCGGGCGCGGCTCTCATCGCGCCGTCCGCGTTGACGCTGCTCATGATGCTGTTCGGCGGTAATCCGAAGGAGCTCACCAAGGCGTTCGCCGTCTACGGCGCGGCCGCTCCCGCCGGTGGCACCGCCGGTGTCTTCCTCGGTGGCGTGATCACCGAATATGCCTCGTGGCCATGGGTTTTCTATATCAATATCCCGATCGCCGTGCTGGCGCTCATCGCCGCCCCGGCCCTGCTGCCGGAGGGTGCGCTCGCCCCGCACGCCTCGGTCGACATCGTCGGCGGCATCACCGCCACCCTGGGCTTGGGCGCGGCCGTCTTCGCCGTGGTCCGCGCACCGGAGGCGGGCTGGCTCTCGGCCGAGACCTGGGGCGTATTCGCCCTGGCCGCAATCCTTCTCGCCGCCTTCCTGGCGATCCAGGCCAAGCGCCGCGAACCCCTGATGCCGCCGGCCATCTTCCGCTCCCCCAACCTGGGCGCGGCCAACCTGGCACAGGTCCTGCTGGGCGCGGCGTGGGTGCCGATGTGGTTCTTCCTCAACCTCTACCTGCAGCAGGTGCTCGGCTACTCGGCGTTCCCGTCGGGTGCGGCGCTGCTGCCCATGACGGCGCTGATCATGGTCGGCATGGTCGCCGTGTCCCCGAAGTTGTTCGCCCGCTTCGGCGCTCGCACCATGATCGTGTCCGGGCTGCTGGTGCTGGCCGCCGGTCTGGCGTGGCTGTCGTTCATCCGCCCGGACGGCAATTTCTGGGTCGACGTGCTGCCCGGCTCCCTGATCGCCGCGCTCGGCATGTCGCTGGCGTTCGTGCCGTCGCTGCAGACCGCGATCTCGTCCGCGCCGCCGGAGGAGGGCGGGCTGGCCTCGGGCATCGTGAACACCGGCTACCAGATCGGCTCGGCGCTCGGCCTGGCCGTGGTGACGGCCATCGCCTCCGCCGCCGGAGCCGAAAAGCTGGGTGACACAGCGGCTCTCACCGATGGGTTCGCCGCCGCGTTCCTCTCCGCCGCCGCCGTCGCCGTGATCGCCGCGGCCCTGGCCGTGGCGACCTTCCGCCGCGCGACGTCGACCGCCGAGGAGGTGCCCGCCGGCGTGTAGTCGCCCCGCTCCCCCGCCCGCTGCCCGATTCCCCTCGGGCGGCGGGCTTTTCGCTATTCGGCGGTCACGGCCGAGAACACCGACCGGATCACCAGTCCGATCTGGTCGACGGCCGGGTCGGTCGGGCCCAAGGGCTGGAAGAGGTGGCTCAGGCACAGCCGGGCGAAGATCTCCAGCACCGAGGCCAGCTCGGCATCACCGATGGCGACATGCCCGTACCGCACCCGGAAGATGACCGTCAGCGCCTGAATCGCCCTGCCCAGCACCGGTTCCGGTTCGGTCATCAGCGCGGGCAGCAGGGTCGTGTCACCACTGTGCCGCCCGGACAGCACCGCCTTCAGCAGGACGTTGTCCGCGCCGGTGCGCAGCACGTACTCGGCGGCGGCCGTCATCCCCGCGATCGGATCATCGTGCGCCTGCAGGGTTTCCGCGATACCCGCCAGAAAAGCGCTGAGCTCGCGCTCGATCAGCACGTCCGCGAGCGCCTGCCGGGTGCCGATCTCCTTGTAGAGCACCGGCCGGCTGACGCCCACATCCTTGGCCACTCGCGACATGTTCACCGCGCCCCAGCCCTCGGTACACACGATCACGCGTGCCGCGTCGAGGATCCGTTCGCGCAGCAGCTGCCGCACCTCGGTCTGAAAATTCGCCACGTCAGCCACCCGGCCGATCTTACATGTGCACTGATTGTGCTCGACTGTTGACACTTTAGACCTATGTGTATTCAATGAATACAGATTTGCTCGAAGTGTAAACAAGGAGTTCGACCGTGACCACGGCAAAGACGCCACAGTGGCAGGATCGCAAGCGCTACCTGTGGCTTTTCGGTCTCGTACCGCCCACCGCACTGTTCCTGGCAGCGGCTCTCGTCTGGATCTTCAACTCCCTCGGCTGGCAGGCGCTAGCCCCGGTCTGGTGGTGGATCGGCCCGCTGCTGGTGTACGTCCTGCTGCCCATCCTCGACCGCTTCTTCGGCCCGGACGGCCAGAACGCGCCCGACGAGGTCATGGAGATGCTGGAGAACGACAAGTACTACCGGTACTGCACCTACGCCTACATCCCGTTCCAGCTGCTGAGCCTGGTCTTCGCCTGCTACCTGTGGACGGCGAGCGACCTGTCCTGGCTGGGCGTGGACGGCGGGCTGGGCGTGGCCTCCAAGATCGGCCTGGCGCTGAGCATGGGCGTCATGGGCGGCGTGGGCATCAATACCGCGCACGAACTCGGCCACAAGAAGGACGAACTCGAGCGCTGGCTCTCGAAGATCACCCTCGCACAGACCTTTTACGGTCACTTCTACATCGAGCACAACCGCGGCCACCACGTACGGGTCGCCACCCCGGAGGATCCGGCCAGCGCCCGCTTCGGCGAGACCTTCTGGGCCTTCCTGCCGCGCAGCGTGTGGGGCAGCCTGCGCTCGTCGTGGGAACTGGAGAAGGCGCGACTCGAACGCATGGGCAAGAGCCCGTGGACGATCCACAACGACGTGCTCAATGCCTGGCTGATGTCGATCGTGCTGTGGGGCGCGCTGACCGCCGTCTTCGGCCCGGCCGTGCTGCCGTACCTGGTGATCCAGGCCGTGTACGGATTCTCGCTGCTGGAGACCGTCAACTACCTCGAGCACTACGGCCTGCTGCGGCAGAAGACCGCGTCGGGCCGCTACGAGCGCTGCACGCCGGAGCACTCGTGGAACTCCGACCACATCGTCACCAATATCTTCCTGTACCACCTGCAGCGGCACAGCGACCATCACGCCAATCCGACCCGGCGCTATCAGACGCTGCGCAGCATGGACGGCGCGCCCAACCTGCCCAGCGGCTACGCCAGCATGATCGGCCTGGCCTACCTGCCGCCGGTCTGGCGCAGGGTGATGGACCACCGCGTGCTGAACCACTACGACGGCGACATCTCGCGGGTGAACATCCAGCCCGGTAAGCGCGCCAAGGTGCTGGCACAGTACGGAGCCCGCTGATGTCGGTCTACCGCTGCCCCGTCTGCGACTACCGCTACGACGATGTCAAAGGCGCACCGCGTGAAGGCTTTCCGGCCGGAACGCCCTGGTCCGCCATCCCCGACGACTGGTGCTGCCCGGACTGCGGCGTACGCGAGAAGGTCGATTTCGAACCCGTCGAATCCAGGCAAGGACGCTGAATCATGAACGACTACAAACTCTTCCGCTGTATCCAGTGTGGCTTCGAATACGACGAGGCGCTGGGCTGGCCCGAGGACGGCATCGAACCCGGCACCCGCTGGGACGACATCCCGGACGACTGGTCCTGCCCGGATTGCGGTGCGGCCAAAGCCGATTTCGCCATGGTCGAGGTCAGCCGGCCGTGACCGAACGGATCGTCATCGTCGGCGCGGGCGTCACCGGAGCGACGGCCGCGCAGACGCTGCGCAAGGAGGGCTTCGAGGGGTCGATCACGCTGATCGGCTCCGAGCCGATCGCGCCGTATCGGCGGCCGGTGGTGTCCAAAGACCTGCTGGCGGGGACGATCGCCCTGGAGAAATGCCTGATCGACACCGAATCCTCCTGGGCGGCACAGGATATCGCGCTGCTCACCGGCACCACCGTGGTCGCCGTCGAGGACGGGCGGGTGCGGCTGCGCACGGGCGAGGCCCTCGCCTACGACAGCCTGCTGCTGGCCACGGGTGCGCGCGCCAACACCCTGCACCCCACCCCGGAGGCCCGGACCCACACCCTGCGCGGTATCGAAGACATTGCCGCGCTGCGGGATTCGATTCTGTCCACCGGCTCGCTGCTGGTGATCGGCGCGGGCCTGATCGGCTGCGAGGTGGCCGCCACCGCCCGCGCGCTGGGAGCGGATGTCCGCATCCTGCACGCGGGGACGGCTCCGCTCGAGCGCATCCTCCCCGAGGCGGTCTCGGAGGTCGTGCGCGATCTGCACGCCGCGCACGACGTGCCCATCGAGAACGATGTGCTGCTGTCGGAGATCGCCGACGATCCCGGGGGCACCATCACCGCCACCGCCATCGACGGCCGGACCTGGACCGCCGGAACGGTTCTGGTGGCCATCGGCTCCAGCCCCAGCGACGAGCTCGCCCGCTCGGCCGGACTCGACGTGGACAACGGCATCCTGGTGGACGAGCGCTACCGCACGTCCCGGCCCGGCGTCTTCGCCGCGGGCGATGTGGCCAACCGGTTCCTGCCGCAGCTCGGGCAGCACGAGCGCAGCGAGCACTGGAACAGCGCCCGCTACGACGGCGCGGCGGCGGCGAAATCCATGCTGGGACAACCGGCTCCGGATTTCGAGACGCCGTGGGGCTGGTCCAGCCAATACGGCGTGAACATCCAGTTCGCGGGCTGGATGCATCCGCACGACGAGCTGGTGGTGCAGGGTTCGCTGCCCGATCGGGATTTCGCGGCGCTGGCGCTGCGGCACGGTGAACTGGTCGGCGCGGCCGCCATCGGCCGCCCGAAGGAGCTGCGCACGGTCCGGCAGACCATGGAATCGGCCCGGCCGTTTCCCTCCGTGCGACGTTAGCGCGATAATTGCCGGGTACCTGCGTTCCAGACGTGTACTCAAGGAGAGTGCGAGATGGATGTGGGAATCTTCGGCGCCGGCCATATCGGGCTGAGCCTGGCGGGGCTCTTCGACCGCGCCGGGCACACCGTGCACATCGCCAGCCGCCACCTCGAACAGCTGTCGAAGCTGTTGCTGGACAGGGAATTACACCGTACCCGGGCGGAATCGGTGGAGAAGGTGGCGGCGGCGGCCGAACTGCTGGTCGGCGCGGTGCAGTGGACCCAGCTGGAGGATCTCACCGCCGAACTGCCGCCCATCGACGGCAAGATCTGGATCGATCCGGCCAATCCCATCGCCCGCGAGGCCGACGGGACCGTCACCATGGTGGACACCGGCACCCGGCCGACCAGCGCGATCGTGGCCGATCTGGTACCGAAGGCGCAGGTGGTTAAGGCTTTCAACAGTTTCACCACACCCATGTACCGGTCCGGTCCGCTGACCTCGCTGGGGCGCATCGTGGCCCCGATCGCCGGGGATCATCCGGCGGCCCTGAGCCGGGTGGGCGAGCTGATCAAATCCACCGGGTTCGTGCCGATCGTCATCGGCAATATCGAGGACAGCGTGGTGTTGCAGCCGGGCGGCGCGCTGCGCCGCCTCAGTATCCCGATGATCGCGCCGTAGCCGGGAGCCGGCGTGCGGCCCGACGCATTCCCGGTGGACGACCCGGCTCAGTCCTTGCGCGCGAGTCCGCCGTAGGCGCCCGACGCCTCCGGGTGCTCGCCGATGTCCTCCGGATTGTCCGGCCGCCACAGCGGCAGGTGCACCAGGCCGGGTTCGAGGAGCGTCCAGTCGTGGAAGTACTTCGCGATCTCGTCCTTGCCGCGCAGCACGATCTCGGTGGACGTGCGTCCCGAAAGCTTCTGCGCGTCAAGCACTTCCTGGGGCTGGCCGTCCAGCGTGGCGTGCGTGATCGCCACATAGCTGCCCGGCGCGCACACCTCGAGCAGGGTGCGGACGGCGCCCAGCGGGTCGGCGTCGTCGGGCACGAAATGCAGGACGCCCAAGAGCAATACGGCGATCGGCCGGTCGAAATCGAGCAGTGCGGCCACGGCCGGATCGGCGAGGATGGCTTCCGGATCGGCCACATCCGCGTGTACGACGACCGCGCGCTCGTTCCCGTCCAGGATGGCCTGGCTGTGCGCCACCGCCACCGGGTCGATATCGACGTAAACCACTCGGGCTTCGGGGTTTCGGGCCTGTGCGACCTCGTGCACATTGCCGACGGTGGGGATGCCCGAGCCCAGGTCCAGGAACTGGTCGATGCCCTCGTCGATCAGGAATCGGACGCAGCGCCGCAGCAGATCCCGGTTGGCGCGCATGGTCTCGGCGACGTTGGGGGTGAACTTCTCGATCATGAGCGCGAGTTCGCGGTCGATCTCGAAGTTGTGCATGCCGCCGACGAAGTAGTCGTACACGCGGGAGGCGCTGGGGCGATCCAAATCGATGCCCTCGGGAGCCCAACTCGGTCTGGTCATCGGATCCACAGCCCCTCTCGAACCACAAACATCCACCCTCGCCCCACCAATGGTGAAGCGCCGCAATGGTATCCCAAATCGTGATATCGGGGTGGTGTTCGCAGCACCAACCGGTCGGGCTACCATCGACCCTCATGGCGTCGGATCCCGGGGGTGGGCCGGATCGGGCTGGCCCGCACGCCGACCTGGTAGAGCAGTGGGCCGCCGCGCTCGGCAGCGGGACCCGCGATCATGTGGTGCCCATGAGCCGGTCGGAGGCGTACGCCCTGCTGTCCCGGCTGGCGGCGCGGTTCGCGCAGGCGGCGGCCGATGGAGAACCAGCCGGTCGGGTGGCGGAACTCGGCGCGGAACTGGCGCGCGCGCACTTCGTCGGGAACGAGGTGCTGGGCCGCACCATCGCGGTGCTGGACGCGTATTTCGCACAGAACGGGACGATTCCGGCCGAACGCGGCGCGGAACTGCTGGGGGCGTTCGCCTCCGGCTATGTGCGCGCGTTCCGGCAGTGGCTGCTGGCCGAGCAGGAGAGCGTCCGCAAGGCCGATATCGAGGCCCGGCAGCGCGTGCAGGAGCAGTTGCGGGCCAGTGAGGCGCGCTTCCGGGCGGTGTTCGCGCAGGCCGGGATCGGGACCGGGTTATCCGATATGTCCGGCCGCATCATCGAGGTGAACGCCGCCTTCGCGGAGATGCTGGGCTACACGCCCGCCGAGATGTGCGAGTTATCGGTCACCGATCTGACCCATCCCGAGGACGATCCGGCCATGTGGCCGCTCTACGGCGCGGTACTGCGCGGCGATCACGACAATGTGCAGTTGGAGAAGGCCTATCCGCACCGGGACGGGCACACCGTGTGGACCAAGATCAATGTCTCCCTCATTCGGGACGACCACGGCAAACCGCAGTACACCCTCATTCTGGTGGAAGACATTTCGGAGCAGCGCGCCCTGCGCGAACATCTGCACTTCCGCGCCCACCACGACCAGCTCACCGGCCTGGCCAATCGCTCCCGCTTCTTCGACGCCCTCACTGCCGCCTTCGCCGATCCCGAGGCCCGCATCGGCCTGTGCTACCTGGATCTCGACAACTTCAAGTCGGTGAACGACACCTACGGGCACGCCGCCGGCGACGAACTGCTCGTCCAGGCCGCGGCCCGGCTGGAAGCCTGCGCCACCGGACCGGGGCAGCTCGCCGCCCGCATCGGCGGCGACGAATTCGTCATCCTGGTGCCGGATTCCGCCACCGATGTCGAGGAGCTGGCCCACCACGTGCGCGCGGCCTTCGCGCTGCCGTTCGATGCGGACGGGCATCGGCTGACGGTCACCGCCAGCGTGGGCATCGCGGAGGAGCGGGCGGGCGACACCACGGCCGACGCGCTGGTGCAGGCGGCGGACTACAGCATGTACTGGGCCAAGGCGGCTGGGCGCGCGGGCTGAGGGTTCACGCGGATTGTGTCAGGGGGACTTGGCGTCGAATTCATGGCCGTTCGCGCATAAGGGGGCTAGTGTCACCCATTTGTCAGAGCAAACTTCCCGCAGTGCCACCGGTGGAGGACGACATGGCCCCGAGCTCGCTCGGCCCGAGCGACGACATCCTGCTCCTGGACAGACCCGGCGAGGGCTTGCTGCCCGAACTCGTCGAACACCTACGCCAGAACCGCACCGTGCTGCGCGAGGAATGGGCCCGGCGCATCACCGATGCCAAGCTGCTCACCGCCATGAGCCCGGACGAGATCTTCTCCGAGGCCACCTCGCTCTACGACAACTACGTCGAGGTGCTCGAGACCGGCAGCGTCGAGGCGCTGCAGAACTACGCGCGCAATCTCTCCGAACGCATCATCCCGCGCGGCGTCGAGACCGACGAGGTGCTCGGCATCGTGCTGCTGCTGCGAGATGTGCTGGCGCGCTCGCTGTTCGAGAAGTACCAGAACGACTTCGAATTCCTGAACCAGGTGCTGGACGCCTACGAACCGGCCGCCAACCGGATCGCCAACACCGTGGGCGTGTCCTTCGTGGAGGAGCGCGAACGCATCATC
Source organism: Nocardia acididurans (assembly GCF_016741815.1). GTDB lineage: Bacteria > Actinomycetota > Actinomycetes > Mycobacteriales > Mycobacteriaceae > Nocardia > Nocardia acididurans. The sequence goes on along the minus strand of NZ_JAERRJ010000011.1, from coordinate 86,601 downwards.
CGGCAGCAGCAGGAGGCCATTCGCGAGCTGTCGACGCCGGTGCTGCAGGTGCGTGAGCAACTGCTGATCCTGCCCATCATCGGCGTGCTGGACTCGCAGCGCGCCCGGCAGCTGACCGAACAGCTCCTGGGGGCGATCCGCGCCAATCGCGCGAAAGTGGTGGTCATCGATATCACCGGTGTGCCGACCATCGACTCCACGGTGGCCAACCACCTGGTGCAGACGGTGGACGCGTCGGGGCTCATGGGCGCGAGCGTGATCATCACCGGGCTGTCCTCGGAGATCGCGCTGACGCTGGTGGCCATCGGCCTGGACCTGTCCAAGATGAACGCGGTCGGCGATCTCCAGGGCGGCATCGAGGAGGCCGAGCGCCTACTCGGCTACGAGGTGAGCCGCACCGCCGCCGACAATTCCTGAGCGACGGTGCGGCACAACGTCGTTCGAACTAGCTCTGGTCGACGGCGTCGGGGAACGCCTGCTGGCGGTAGCCGCCGCGCAGTGTGCCCTCCACATACGCCGTCTTGCAGGCCCGCCGGGCGATCTTGCCGCTGGAGGTGCGCGGAATCGATCCGGCGGGCACCAGCAGCAGATCCCCGACGTTCACCCCGTGCCGCTTGGCGATGGCGGCGCGGACCGTCTCCGCGATCGGCTCCGGATCCAATTTCGCTGCGCCCGTGCCCCGTTCGGCCACTATCACCAGCTTCTCGGAGTTGTCGTCGTCGGCGACCGAGAAGGCCGCGACGAAGCCGGGCCGCAGCGCCGTGCTGGACTCCTGCGCCGAGTACTCGAGATCCTGCGGATAGTGGTTGCGGCCGTCCACGATCACCAGATCCTTGACGCGGCCGGTGATGTAGAGCTCGCCGTCGTAGTAGGAGCCGAAGTCGCCGGTGCGCATCCACCGGGCGTCGGCGGCCGCGCCCTCGGCGTGACTGCCCTGCGGCAGACGGGACTCGAGCCGGTTCTCGAACGTCGCGACGCTCTCCTCCGGCCGTCCCCAGTAGCCGATGCCCATGTTCCCGCCGTGCAGCCAGATCTCGCCGACCTCGCCGTCGGCCTTCTCCGCGCCGGTGGCCGGATCCACGATGACCGCCCACTGCGACAGCGCCACGTACCCGCAGGACACCTGTGCCACAGCGTTTTCCGCGTCCGGAGCCACCTCGGTCATGCGGCCCGCGTTGAGCTCGGTGCGGTCCACGTAGACCGTGCGCGCCTCGTCGTCCCGCTTGGTGGCGGAGACGAACAGGGTGGCCTCGGCCATGCCGTAGCAGGGCTTGATGGCGGTCTTGGGCAGACCGTAGGGCTCGAAGGCGTCGTTGAACTTCTTCATCGACGTCACCGACACCGGTTCGCTGCCGTTGATCAGGCCGATCACATTGGACAGATCCAGCGACTCCCCCGGCTTCGGCAGACCGCGCACCGCCGCGTGCTCGAAGGCGAAATTCGGTGCGGCGGCGAAGATCTCGGCACCGTCCTCCTGCGCCGCGAGCTCCTTGATCCAGCGGTAGGGCCGCCGCACGAAGGCGCTCGGCGACATGATGGTGATGTACTTGCCGCCGATCGTCGGCAGGATCACCGTCAGCAGGCCCATATCGTGGAACAGCGGCAGCCAGGTGACGCCGCGGGCCTTCTCGGTGATGCCGATGGCATCGATCATCTGCAGCAGGTTGGTGCCCACCGCGCGGTGCGTGATCTCCACGCCGGCCGGGGTGCGGGTGGAACCCGAGGTGTACTGCAGGTAGGCGATGGAGTCGATGTGGATGTCCGGGCGCACCCAGGACACCCCCACGCTGTCCGGAATCGCCTCCACCGCGATGATGCGCGGCCGCTGCGGCGCGGGCCGATCCTTGAACAGATCGCGCACCCCGGCCGCGGCGGGAGCCACCGTGAGGATCGCGGAGGGCTGACAGTCCTCGAGCACGGCGTGCAGCCGATCGGAGTGGCCCTGTTCGTCCGGATCGAACAGCGGCACGGCGATATTGCCCGCGTACACCGCGGCGTACATGGCCACGATGTAGTCGAGTCCCTGCGGAGCCAGGATTGCCACCCGGTCGCCCGGCTGCGTCACCTGCTGCAGCCGGGCGGCCACCGCGCGCAGCCGGACGCCGAACTGGTTCCACGTGATGTCGTGGTACTCGCCGTCCCGTTCGCGCGAATAGTCGATAAAGCGGTAGGCGAGCTCGTCCCCATTGGCCTGACTGTGCTTGTCGACCAGGTCGATCATGGTCAGGCCGTCAGGAATCCTGATGTTGCCGTGCTCGTCCAGATAGTCATCGAAGGTCTCGCCGATCATTCCCTATCCTTTTTCAACTCACAGCAGCCATGGCTGTGCAGTGACACCGAACAAAGATCGACACCGAAGGGCCCCAGAAGCGGGCTGCCAGAGATTAGCAGGTGTCGTAATCCCGCGTCACTCAGTACCGGCCGAAGGCCAGCGCGACATTGTGCCCGCCGAATCCGAACGAGTTGTTGAGGGCATATTCGTACCGACCGGTACGGGCTTGGCCGTGCACCACGTCCAGATCGATTTCGGGGTCCAGATTGTCCAAATTCAAGGTGGGCGGGACGATTCCGTCGCGGACGCTCAGGACCGTGATGACCGATTCGAGCGCACCCACCGCGCCGATGGAGTGCCCCAGCGCCGACTTGGGCGCGTACACCGCGGCATGGTTGCCGACCGCTTGCGCGATGGCGTTCGCCTCCGCCGTGTCGCCGATCGGGGTGGCCGTCGCGTGCGCATTGATATGGGACACATCGGATTTCGCCAATCCGGCGTGCTCCATGGCGCGGGCCATGGCGCGCGCCGCGCCGGTGCCCTCGGGATCCGGGGCGACGAGGTGGAAGCCGTCGGATGTGATGCCCGCGCCCATGATCCGCGCGTGGATGGTCGCGCCGCGCGCCCGCGCGTGCTCCTCGGTTTCGATGACCATGAGCGCGCCGGCCTCACCGAAGACGAAGCCGTCGCGGTCCTTGTCGAAGGGGCGGGAGGCGCCCTTCGGATCGTGGTTGCGGGTGCTCATGGCGCGCATCATGGAGAATCCGGCGATCGGGAGGGCCTGGATAGACCCCTCGACACCGCCGGTCACCATCATGTCCGCCTCGCCCATGACGATGCGCTGCCAGGCATTGGCGATCGCCTCGGAACCGGACGAACAGGCTGAAACCGGCGTCGTAATGCCTGCCCGCGCACCGAGTTCGGTGCCCACGATGGCCGCCGGGCCGTTCGGCATGGTGGTCTGCACGGTCAGCGGCGACACCTTGCGGTACCCGCCGTGCGCCAGCTTGTCGCGCGCGATGATGAGCATCTCCGCGCCGCCCAGGCCGGTGCCGATGGAGACGCCCAGCCGATCCCGATCCACCTCCGGATTGCCGGCATTGCGCCAGACCTCGCGGCCGAGCACGGTGGCCATCTGCTCCACGTAGGACATGCGGCGGCATTCCGCCTGGGTGAGCTGGGATGTCGGCGTCACCTTGAGGTGCCCGCCGATGCGGACCGGCAGTTCGAAATCGTCGAGGAAGCTGTCCTCCAGGACGTCGATCCCGCTCTCGCCGTTGAGTAGTCCCTTCCAGGTCGAATCGACGTCACCGGCGATCGACGTGGTGGCGGCCAGCGAGGTGACCACGACGTCGGGGAACTTCCTGCGGTTGGGCGTCTGCATGTTCCACTCTCCGTAGCAATGCTCCGGCGAACCAGATTTCGATCCGCGTGGGCTGTCAAGGACTGTTTTGCAGCTAGCGAACGCACCCGGCCGTGAAAGACTTCGGCGGGGGATGAGCCAATATCCGGCGAACTGGGCTAGATTATCCGAGGCGAAGCCGACCAGTCTCCTCGGACGACACGCGGGCTTCCGGGATCACTTCAACGGGCCGTCGGCCGACCAGCATTCCCCTGCACTATGCCAGGCAGTGTTCTGCACAGTTCTGCACCATCATTCCGCAGCGCCGAGCCATTTCGAGGGAGGGCACACCACAGTGGCCAGGAGTCTCACGCAGTTGGAACTGCTCATGGAGCTGGAACCGATTGCCGAGCAGAATGTGAACAGGCATCTATCCATGGCCAAGGACTGGCATCCGCACGACTATGTGCCGTGGGATGAGGGTCGCAACTTCGCAGCTATGGACGGCGATGATTGGGAACTCGGACAATCGCGACTCAGCGAGGTCGCCCGCGCGGCCATGATCACCAATCTTCTCACCGAGGACAATCTGCCCAGTTATCACCGGGAGATCGCGGAGAACTTCTCCCAGGACGGCGCGTGGGGCACCTGGGTGGGACGCTGGACCGCCGAGGAGAACCGGCACGGCATCGTCATCCGCGACTATCTCGTGGTGACCCGGGGCGTGGATCCGGTGGCGCTGGAACGGGATCGCATGGTGCATATGACCAATGGCTATTCGGCCATGAACCTGGTGCAGCGGGGCACGGGCAATCAGGCAATTCGGGCAGATGCCGGATTTATGCACTCCGTCGTCTATGTGACATTTCAGGAATTGGCCACTCGCGTTTCTCATCGCAATACCGGCAAGGTGTGCAACGACCCCATCGCGGACCGCATGCTGCAGCGCATCGCCGCCGACGAGAACCTGCACATGATCTTCTATCGCAACATCTGCGAAGCGGCGCTGGACGTCTCGCCGGATCAGGCACTGGAAGCCATCTGCAATGTGGTCCAGAACTTCCAGATGCCGGGCGCGGGCATGCCCAATTTCCGGCGCAACGGGGTGCTCATGGCCAAGCACGGCATCTACGATCTGCGCCAGCACCTCGAGGAAGTGGTCATGCCGGTGCTGAAGAAGTGGAATGTCATGGAGCGCAACGATTTCGGGGCGCGCGGTGAGCAGCTGCGCAACGATCTCGGCGAATTCATCGAGCGGCTGCGCAAGGACGTGGTGCGATTCGAGGAACAGCGCGACAAGGCGCTCGCCCGCGAGGCCGCCCGGCGCGAACACGCGATGGCCTAGTCGCGACACCGACGCTGCGGCGTCGACGTCACGGCGGCGGCTAGAACAGCGTCATCGGATCGGTCGGCACCGGATCCGGGAGCGGCTCCAACTCGGGCACGCGCGCTCGCACCTCACCGTGGAAACGGCGGGCGAGCGTGCGTGCCTTCGCATTGTCGGGGGTGTGCACGAACACCGTCGGCGAACGGCCCTCGCGCAGCCAGGCACTGACCGTATCCACCCAGGGCTGCCAGCCCGCCACCGTGCGATCCACATCGTCACGGCCGTGATAGCGGATGATCGGGAATTCGGTCAGCGCCCGCATCCGCCGCGGCACCCGCGGCTTCTTCGCGTACGCCTCCTGCTCGGCCGTACTCTGCGGCGGACCCGAGAACAGCGCGGTGGTGTCGAAGGGCACCCACTCCGCGCCCGTCTTCGCCAGCACCGACTCCAATTGGGTTATGGCCCTCTGGTTCTCGAAGAAGGCCGGATGCCGCACCTCCACCGCCACCCGATGGCGCACCGGCAGGCCCTCCAGCAGATCCGCCAGCGCGGGCAGGTCGGTGAACGAGCCGGGAAGCTGCACCCACAGCGCGTGCAGCCGACGCCCCAGCGGCTCCACCGCCTCCAGGAAGGCATTCATCTCGTCGTCGATACCGGTCAGCCTGCGATCGTGAGTCACGGTGCGCGGCAACTTCATCACGAACCGGAAGCCCGGATCCGTTTGCCGCGCCCACGATTCCACCGTCCGCCGCTGCGGAGTCGCATAGAACGTCGTATTCCCCTCCACCGCATTGCACCACGACGAATACGACCGAAGCCGCTCCGCCGGGGGTAGTGGTCTCTCCTGCCAATCCGGGTGTTGCCACATCGCACATCCCACGTGAAGCCGCATACCTGCACGTTATCGGACGCCGGTTGCGGTACTGCGTCGTTAGACTTCCCGGGATATGACGGCAGGGCCTGCTTACGGTTTCGTCTATCGGACAGATTTCCGGGGCCGCACCCAGCCGAAGGTGAGTTCGACGGCACGTTTCCAGTTGTCGTACTCGGCCTCGCGGTGACCGGGATCCATCCGAGGGATCCACTGGGCGGCGAGCCGCCAGTTGTGCCGCAGGCCCTCCAGGTCCGGCCAGTAGCCGACGGCCAGGCCGGCCGCGTAGGCCGCGCCCAGCGAGACGGTCTCGGCGACGATCGGGCGCATGACGGGGATGTCGAGGACATCGGCGATGGTCTGCATCAACAGGTTGTCGGAGGTCATGCCGCCTGCCACGCGGAGGGCTTCGGCGTGCAGGCCGGAGTCGGCGTTCATGGCCTCGACCACGTCTCGGGTCTGCCAGGCCGTGGCCTCGAGGACCGCTCGCGCTATGTGGCCCTTGGTGATGTAGGAGGTGAGGCCGATGAGCAGGCCGCGGGCGTCACTGCGCCAGTGCGGGGCGTAGAGGCCGGAGAAGGCGGGGACGAGGTAGCAGCCGCCGTTGTCTTCGACTGTGGCGGCGAGGGTTTCGATTTCGGGGGCGCTGGCGATGAGGCCGATGTTGTCGCGGAGCCATTGGACCAGGGAGCCGGTGACGGCGATCGGGCCTTCGAGGGCGTACACCGGGTCCGGGCCCACCTGGTAGCCGATGGTGGTCAGCAGGCCGTGCGTGGAGCGGATGAGTTCGGTTCCGGTGTTCATGAGCATGAAACCACCTGTGCCGTAGGTGCATTCGGTTTCACCGGGGGCGAAGCAGGTTTGGCCGAAGAGGGCGGCGTGCTGGTCGCCCAGGGCGGCGGCGATGCGGACGCCGGGCAGGACGCGGCGGGCGGTGCCGAAATCGCCCGTGGAGGGCTCGATGCGGGGGAGCATGGCGCGCGGGATGCCGAAGAAGTCCAGGAGTTCGGCGTCCCAGTCCAGGGTTTCGAGGTTCATGAGCAGGGTGCGGCCGGCGTTGGTGACGTCGGTGACGTGGACGCCGTGGTCCGCGCCGCCGGTGAGATTCCAGATGAGCCAGGTTTCCATGGTGCCGAACAGGACTTCGCCGCGTTCGGCGCGGGCGCGCAGGCCGGAGATGTTGTCGAGCAGCCAGCGCAGGCGGGGGGCGGCGAAGTAGGTGGCCAGCGGAAGGCCGCAGAGATCTCGGATGCGTTGCGCACCAGGTGTTTCGGCGAAGGCGCGGACGAGATCCTCGGTGCGGACGTCCTGCCAGACGATGGCGCGGGTGAGGGGGGTGCCGGTGCGGCGGTCCCAGACGACCGTGGTCTCGCGCTGGTTGGCGATGCCCACGGCGGCCACCTGATCGGCGGTGATGCCCGAATCCCGCAGTGCGGCAGGGACTATGCGCTCGACGTTCTTCCAGATCTCCAACGCGTCCTGCTCCACCCAGCCGGGACGCGGATAGTGCTGGCGGTGCTCGCGCTGCGCGACCCCGGCCAGGCGGGCGCGCTGGTCGAAGAGGATGCAGCGGGTGGAGGTGGTGCCCTGGTCGATGGCGAGCACATAGCGTTGCGTCATCCGAGCCTGCTCCTAGCGTGCGTGAAAGTCATTGTGCGCCACCGAGATCCCGCGAGACCGCGTGGGCGGCATCGCGTACCTGAGCGACGAGCGCCGGGCGGAAACGCAACTGGGCGTCGCAGAGGCGGTCGACGGGGCCGGTGATGGCGATGGCTCCGACCACCAGGCCGCCGCGGCCGCGAATGGGGGCGGCGATACTCGCTTCGGCGGCGCGGTATTCGCCGATATCCCCGGCCCAGCCGGTGCGGCGCACCTCGGTGAGGGCGCGGCCCAGGGCGGGGCCGGTGGTGAGAGTGCGGTGGGTGAGGGCGGGCAGGTCGTGGCCGCGGACGGCGGCGGCGAGTTCGGCGTCGTAGGCCAGCAGCACCTTGCCGAGGGCGGTGGCGTGCGCGGGCAGGATCTCTCCCACTTCGAGGGCCTGTTCGGTGTTGTCGGGGCGAAAGACGTGGTGCACCACGGCCACTCCCCCGTCGTGCGGGGTCGCGATGCGCACGGATTCACCACTGCGGGCGGCCAGCGCGTCGGCGCGGTTGATGGCACGGGACCGCAACTCGTTGGCATCCAGTAGTCCGCCGCCGAGTCCGCTCAGGTCGGAGCCGAGCTGATACTTGCCGCTCACCGGGTCCTGGTCGACGAAGCCGACGCCCTGCAGCGTGCGCAGAATGCCGTGTGCGGTGGGTTTGGCCAGGCCGAGCGCGGCGGCGATCTCGCCCACGCCCATCCGCCCGGATCCGCGTGCGAGCAGGCGCAGCACGGCCGCCGCACGCTCGATCGACTGAATCGGACCCGGCATGGCCGTAACCTACCAGCAAACCGTTCGGCATTGTCGAACGGCAGTGCTGTGCGCACGGGTAATAGCTTCGTAAAGTTGCGGTCGGGTGCAGTGGGAGCACCGCCCACCAGGGCAAACGGACTCAATGACGAGTTTCCGGAAAGGACCGCGATGCCGCAGTACGTCGGAGCCATCGACCAAGGCACGACCTCCACGCGATTCATGGTGTTCGACCACGGGGGCAATGTGGTTGCCCGGCATCAACTCGAACACGAGCAGATCATGCCGCACGCCGGATGGGTCGAACACAATCCGGACGAGATCTGGGAACGTACCCGCACCGTCATCAAAACGGCGCTCGCCGTGGCCGATCTCACGGCCGCCGATCTGGCCGCCGTCGGCGTCACCAATCAGCGTGAGACCACCATCGTGTGGAACCGCCGCACCGGACGCCCCTACTACAACGCCATCGTCTGGCAGGACACCCGCACCGACCGCATCATCGCCGAGGTCGAGAAGGCGGGCCACACCGAACTCATTCGCGAGCGCGCTGGATTGCCGCCCGCCCCTTACTTTTCCGGCGGCAAGCTGAAGTGGATCCTCGACAACGTCCCGGGCGTACGGGAGGACGCGGAGCGCGGTGACGCGCTGTTCGGCACCCCCGACTCCTGGCTCATCTGGAATCTGACCGGCGGTGCGCGCGGCGGCGAGCACGTCACCGATGTCACCAACGCCTCGCGCACCATGCTCATGAACCTCGAAACCCTGGACTGGGACGAGGAATTGCTCGACGTGTTCGGGGTGCCGCGCGCCATGCTGCCGCGGATCTCGCCGTCGGCGAATCCGGAGGGCTTCGGAAACACCAACCCGGACGGGCCTTTCAAGGGTTCGGTGCTGGTGGCCGGTGTGCTCGGCGATCAGCAGGCCGCCACCGTCGGCCAGGTCTGCTTCCGGCCCGGCGAGGCCAAGAACACCTACGGCACAGGGAACTTCCTGATGCTGAACACCGGTACCGAGATCGTGCACTCCAAGCACGGCCTGCTCACCACCGTCGCCTACCAGTTCGGCGCCGACAAGCCGGTGTACGCGCTGGAGGGCTCCATCGCCGTCACCGGCTCCGCGGTGCAGTGGTTGCGGGATCAGCTCGGAATCATCTCGGGTGCGTCGCAGGTGGAGGACTTGGCGCGCACTGTTACCGATACAGGTGGTGTGTACTTCGTTCCCGCCTTCTCCGGACTGTTCGCGCCCTACTGGCGCGCGGACGCCCGCGGCGTGATCGTGGGCCTGTCCCGCTACAGCAACAATGCCCACTTGGCCAGGGCCACACTGGAATCCATCTGCTACCAGACCCGCGACGTGGTCGAGGCCATGCAGCAGGACTCCGGCGTCAAGCTCGACACCCTGCGCGTGGACGGCGGCGTCACCGCCAACGAACTGGCCATGCAGATCCAGGCCGATTTCCTCGGCGTCCCCGTGTCGCGCCCCGTGGTGGCCGAAACCACCGCGCTCGGAGCGGCTTACGCGGCCGGGCTCGCCGTCGGCTTCTGGAAGAACACCGACGAACTCGTCGCCAACTGGCACGAGAGCAAACGCTGGCAGCCCGCGTCGAGCGTGGAGCAGCGCGAAAAGGGTTACACCCGTTGGCTCAAAGCCGTATCGCGCACCCTCGACTGGGTTGACCTGGACGACTGACAACACCGATTACAAGGAGTAACTCGTGTCCGCTCAATTGGATGCCGCCTACCGTGCCCGGGCCATCGATGCCCTGGGCGACACCGAGATCGACGTCCTGGTGATCGGTGGTGGCGTGACCGGCGCCGGCGCCGCACTGGATGCCGCCTCGCGTGGCCTGTCCGTCGCGCTCGTGGAGGCCCGCGATTTCGCCGCGGGCACCTCGAGCCGGTCCTCCAAGCTCATCCACGGCGGCCTGCGCTACCTGGAGCAGCTCGACTTCGCCCTGGTGCGTGAGGCTTTGAAGGAACGCGGCCTGCTGCTGAACAAGCTGGCCCCGCACCTGGTGCACCCGGTGTCATTCCTGTTCCCGCTGCAGCACAAGGTGTGGGAGCGCGCCTACATCGGCGCGGGCGTGGCCCTGTACGACACCCTCGGCGGTGCGCGCTCGGTGCCCATGCACAAGCACCTGAGCCGTTCCGGCGCACTGGAATTGGCGCCCGCGCTCAAGGACGACGCCATGATCGGCGCGATCCGCTACTACGACGCGCAGGTCGACGACGCCCGCCACACCATGATGATCGCGCGCACCGCCGCCCAGCACGGCGCGACCGTGCTGACCCGCACCAAGGTCACCGGCCTGCTGCGCGAGGGTGAGCGGGTCGTCGGCGCGAAGGTGCTCGACCTGGAGACCGGCCTCGAGCACACCGTGCGCGCCCGCACCGTCATCTCGGCCACCGGCGTGTGGACCGACGACATGATCAAGATGACCGGCGTGGAATTCCCCTTCCACGTGCGCATGTCGAAGGGCGTGCACATCATGGTCCCGCGCGAGCGGCTGAACATGGACACCGGCCTGATCATGCGCACCGAGAAGTCCGTGCTGTTCGTGATCCCGTGGGCCGAGCACTGGATCATCGGCACGACCGACACCGACTGGTCGCTGGACAAGAACCATCCGACCGCCAGTGCCGCCGATGTGCAGTACATCCTCGATCACGTGAATTCGCTGCTGCGCGAACCGCTCACCCGCGCCGACATCGTCGGCACCTACGCGGGCCTGCGGCCGCTCATGACCGGCGCGAACAAGGAGACCGCCAAGCTGTCGCGCGAGCACGCGGTGGCCGAGCCGGCCGAGGGGCTGTTCGTCATCGCGGGCGGCAAGTACACCACCTACCGGGTGATGGCCTCCGATGTCGTCGACGCCGCCGCCGAGCGCCTGGGCAGCGATGTCGCGCCGTCGGTGACCGAGAACCTGCCCATCCTGGGCGCGGTCGGCTACGCCGACATGCTGGCCGACGTCGCCGGTGTCGCGGCGCGGGCACAGTTGCCGATCGAGGTCGTGGAGCATCTGCTGGGCCGCTACGGTTCGCTGGCCAACGAGATCTTCGATCTCATCGCGGCGGCTCCCGAACTGCGCCGGCCGATTGCGGGCGCGGAGGACTACATCGGCGCGGAGGCGGTGTACGCCGTCACCCACGAGGGCGCGCTGCACCTCGACGATCTGCTGACCCGGCGCACCCGCATCTCCATCGAGGTGCCCGATCGCGGCCTGAAGGCGGCCCCGGAAATCGCCGCCCTGATCGCACCGCACCTGGGCTGGGATGCCGAGCGCACCAATGCCGAGATCAACAAGTACTTCGATCGCGTGCATGCCGAACTGGCCGCCAACGAGGCCCGTGACGACGAGGCCGCGAACGCGGCGCGCATGGTCGCGGTGAGCTAGTACCTCCTGATTCGACGAGCGCCGCGCCGGAAATGCTTCCGGCACGGCGCTATTCGTCGTGCCCGCATATCGGAATTGCTGGAAATTATCTCCGTATTGCGTGTTTCTGAGGGTTTGCTGTACGAAAGACCTTAGAGTTTTTCTCGCATCTCAGCGACCGCCGATCGGAGGCGCATTTCATGGACTTCAGCTCGATTTTCGTCAGTGAGGCACTGGGCACGGGCATCCTCATCCTGCTGGGCGCGGGTGTCGTCGCCAATGTTTTGCTGGCCAAGTCGAAAGGGTTCGAGGGCGGCTGGCTGCTCATCACCTTCGGCTGGGGTCTGGGCGTCTTCGCGGGCGTCTATGTCGCCTACAAAACCGGCGGCGCGCTCAACCCGGCCGTCACCATCGGAACCCTCTTCTCCGGGGCCGACGAATACGCGCCCGGCATCGAGGTGAACTTCACCAATACCGTCGCCTACATTCTCGGGCAGCTGGTCGGTGCGTTCCTCGGTGCGTGTGCCGCCTATCTGGCCTACAAGCGGCACTTCGACGCGGAAACCGATGAGGAGAAGAAGCTCGGCGTCTTCGCCACCGTGCCCGCGATCCGGTCCTACCGGTGGAACTTCCTCACCGAGGTGATCGCCACCTTCGTGCTGGTGTTCGTGATCATCGCCTTCGGCAGGACCCCGTCGGGACTGGGACCGCTGGCCGCCGCGCTGCTCGTCGTCGCCATCGGCGCGTCACTGGGCGGCCCGACCGGGTACGCCATCAACCCGGCCCGCGACCTCGGCCCGCGCATCGCGTACGCCCTGCTGCCGACCCATCATTCGGCCGCCGTCGCGGCGAAGAACGTCTCCACCAACCTCACCGTCGGCGTCGGCGGCCATCGCGAACTTCCCGACAAGCCCGCCGAAACCCATCGCAAGAATCCCGACTGGGCCTACGCCTGGGTGCCGGTCCTCGGCCCGCTGCTGGGCGGCGCGCTCGCCGGATTGGCCGCACAGGCGTTCCTGTAACCGATACCGGCCCCTATTTTCTCGGGCATTCGCCCTATACCGCTCCGATCGTTTCGCCCGGTTGAATGATCCGGACCACGAAACTGGATGATGCGGGGGGCAATGCTCGAACGACTGGAGCTGGAGGCATTCCTCACGCTGGCCGAGGAACTGCATTTCGGGCGCACCGCCGAACGGCTCGGCATGAGCACCAGCAGGATCAGCCAGACCATCAAGAATGTGGAACGGCGGATCGGCGCACCGCTTTTCGAGCGCACCAGCCGGACGGTGCGCATGACGCCCATCGGGCTGCGACTGCACGCCGACATCCGGCCCGGCTACGACCAGATCGATGCCGGTCTGCGGCGGGCGACCGCCTCCGCGCGCGGCATCGGCGGCACGCTGACGGTCGGATTCCTCGGCGCGGCGGCGGGATCGCTGACGCTGCGGGCCGCGCACCTGTTCAGCACCCGGCATCCGGAATGCGAGGTGGCGTTCCGGGAGGTGCAGCTGTACGAGGCGCTGGGCGCACTGCGGTCGGGCGAGGTCGAGATCATGATCTTCATCGGGCCCATCGAGCAGCCCGACATCACCGTGGGGCCGCCGCTCATCACCGAGCAGAAGGTGCTCGCGGTTCCGGCGGATCATCCCTTCGCGCAGCGTGATTCGATCACGCTGGAGGATCTGGCCGAGGTGCGGCTGATCCGGATGCCGCCGAACGCCGACTTTCCGCGGGAGCTGGTGGAGCGGCACATTCCCGAGCGCACGCCGTCGGGCCGCCCCATCGCGGCCGGGCCGGTCGGGGAGACCTGGCAGGAACTGCTCTCGCTGGTCGGCACCGGGCAGGCGTGTGCGCAGTGCGATGCCTCGGTGTTCCACTACTACCGGCATCGCGGCGTCGAGTACATCCCGATCGAGGACGCCCTGCCCATGGAGTATCTGCCGATGTGGTTGGCGGGCAAGACAACCGGGCGCATTCTCGCCTTCGTCCAGGCGGCGCTCGAACTGCCCGGCGGCGACTGAGCGATCGTTGCGCCGGGCTCAACGGCGCGTCCCGCAATCGGATCTTGTTGCGGCGCTTCGATTCCCCGGAGGGTGAAGAGGACATTCATCCACGACGAGGAGATTCGAAGTGAACGCACCGCTGTTCGCGGCGGCCCTGCTGATCGGCGGGCTGCTCGCCGTGCAGGCATCGGTCAACCTGCAGCTGAATCGAGCGGTCGGCACGCCGTACGGGGCGTCGACGCTGCAACTGGGGCTGGCGGCTGTGCTGCTGGCCGTCATCGCCGGGCTCGCCGGCGGCTGGGCGGTCCTGGGCGGACTGCCGGATGTGCCCGCCTGGACGCTGATCGGCGGCATCGCCAGTCCGATCTACATCACCAGTGCGATCCTGCTGTTCCCGCGGCTGGGGGCGCTGGCCTCCACCGGATTGTTCGTGACCGGGCAGGTGGTGGCCTCACTGGCGCTCGATGTCGGCGGCTACCTGGGCGTACAGCAGCGGTCACTGAGCCCGGGCATGGCACTGGGCGCGCTGGCCGTGGTTGCGGGGATCGTGGTGGTCATCCGCGCCCAGCCCGCCGGCGCGGCAGCGCCGACCGGTCGGAGCCAGATCCCTTGGCTGGCATTGGGTTTGGTCGCGGGAGCGGTGCTGCCGGTGCAGGGAGCGATCAATGCGGCGCTGCGCGGCGAGCTGCACGATGCGTTCGCGGTGGCGATGATCAGTTTCATCGTCGCCACCGCCGCCATCGCCGTCGTGCTCGCGATGCTGCTGGCGCTGCGGCGCACGCCCGCGCCGCGCACCGCCGAACTGCACACGGTGCCGTGGTGGGGCTGGCTCGGCGGCATCTGTGCCGCCACGTATGTCACCGTCACCTTCCTGCTGATCCCGCGGATCGGCGCGGCCACCACCATCGCGCTCACCGTCACCGGGCAGCAGCTGGCCTCGGCGGCCATCGACCACTTCGGCTGGTTCCGGCTGCCGGAGCGCGCCGTGAGCGTCGCCAGGATCGGCGGGCTGGCCGCGCTGGGCGTGGGGTGCGCGCTGGTGCAGCTGGCGTGATCCGGCCCGCTCTTCCGAATGTCGGTGGCGCTTGCTAGCTTTCGCGGCATATCTGGTCGATCGACGCACGGAGCAAGGCATGAGCAGCGGGGAAACCACCTACCTCGAGCTGTCCGAGGACAGCGGTTCGGCGCACAAGTTCTACGAGGTCATCGTGGCGGGCACACAGGTGACCATCCGGTACGGCCGGATCGGGGATTCCGGTACGACCAAGGTGAGCTCGTTCGCCACCGCGGACAAGGCGAAGGCCGCTGCCGCCAAGAAGATCGCCGAGAAGGCCCGCAAGGGGTACGCGGCGGCCGTGATGGGTGCGCGTGCCCCGCGCGCGGTCACCCGCCGCGCCATCGTGAGCCAGCGGTCCACCGCGAAATCCGCTCCCGTGCTGTGGACTTTCGACTCCGGGGCCGCCGCGTTCGGCATCTTCGTGGACGAGAACCGCTGCTGGGTGGGCAATGAGAGCGGTGACGTGTTCACGCTCACGCCCGGCGGCGACGTGACCGGCCGCTTCCGGCTGCCGGACGCGGTGAAATGCATTGTGGCCGATGACTTCTGGATCTACGCCGGATGTGACGACGGGCGCGTGTACGACCTGTCCGGCAAGGTGCCGCGCGCGGCCTACGATATCGCCGCCAATGTGGACATCTACTGGCTCGACATCCACGACGGCACCCTCGGCGTCTCCGATCGGCAGGGCGGGCTCACCGTCATCGACCACGAGGACGAGTCGCTGTGGTCGGTGCGCAGCACCGGCGATTCCGGGTGGATGGTGCGGATCGATGAAAACGGTGTGTACCACGGGCATTCGAACGGCGTCACGGCCTACGACCTGAACACCGGCAACCACCGCTGGCATGTGCGCACCGGCGGCGCGGTGCTGTTCGGCTGGCAGGAGAGCGACGCCGTGTACGCGGGCACCTCGCACAATCAGGTGCGCATGGTGGCCAAGGACGGGCAGGCCGAGCGCTCCTACCAGTGCGACGCCTCCGTATTCTCCTGCGCCACTTCACCGGACGGCCGCTACGTCTTCGCCGGGGACAACTACTCCTCGGTGTACTGCTTCGATTCGGCCGGGCAGCGGCTGTGGAAGCTGGCCACCGGCTGCGGTTCCGCGTACTCCATGCAGTACCACGACGAGAAGCTGTACCTGGTCACCACCAGCGGCGCGCTGGCCTGCCTGGACGTGAGCGAGGCCGCCATCCGCGACGCCGAGCAGGGCGTGCTGCCGCAGACGGTGTCGGTGAAGGCTCCGGAGATCTCGGCCGTGATCCCCAGTGCCACGGTCGAAGTCACCGCCGACGCGGGTGACGGCATCGTGGTCGAATGCGTGCAGGAGGGCGGGAACCTGCGGGTGCACGTGGTCTCCCCCGGCTACCAGCGCGGCTGGAATGTGCAGTTCCCCCGCGAGATTCGCGAGGCGGGCGTGCGCTACGTGGTGGACTCGATCAGCGAGTCGGCGCGCGGCGGGTTCTACCGCGTGCGCGGTGACATCCGCCGCCTGAGCTGACGGGTCAGACTCCGACGCTGTCCAGTTCGCCGGGGTTCGCGCCGAACTGGAGGAAGTGTTCCGGCGCGACCTCGACGAAGATCGCGCGGCCGGTGGCGATGACGGTGTCGCCATCGGTCAGCTCGGTGTCGATGAACAGTTTGCGGCCCTCGCGGGCACTCAGCACCGAAGTGACGACGAGTTCTCGGTGCAGGCGAGCGGGCGAGCGGAAGGTGACGTCCAGTTTCACGGTGACCGCGGGCAGCCGCAGCGGCATGAGCACGGTGCCGGACGCCTCGTCCAGGGCCGCGGAGATGATGCCGCCGTGTGCCACGCCCGGCGCGCCCTGATGACGCTCGTCCATGGTGAATGTCCCGTATACCACGTCACCCCGCCGTTCGAAGGCGATGCGCGGCGAGGCCGGATTGGACGGGCCGCAGCCGTAGCAGTGGTCGTGATGCGGCGGGAAGGGGCCCTCCGCGAAGCGCTCGCCGAGGGGCAGCGGGGCCTGATCACGATGTCCGTCCATACCAAGAAGTTAACTCACATTCACAGCCGGGGCGAGAGCGGCCCGATCGGGGCGAGCGAACGCCGCGCCGGAGGGGTTCGGCGCGGCGTTCGTATTCGGGTGGTCAGTTCTTGCCCGCCGCCGCCTTTCCGCTCGCGGCCTTGCCGTTCGTGCTCTTGCCGGCGGCCTTGCCCTTGCCGCCCTTACCGGTGGTCATGATCGACTTCTCGGTGATCTTCTCGTCGGTGCCCTTGATCTCGCTGCGGTGCAGCGCCGAGATGGTCAGGCCGGCGTCGTCGGCGTCGATGCGGACGGTGTCGCCGGGGGTCAGAGCGCCGTTGAGCAACTGCTTGGAGAGTTTGTTGTCGAGCTCGCGCTGCACGCTGCGGCGCAGTGGCCGCGCGCCGAACTCGGGCTGATATCCGTTGTCCGCCAGCCAGTCCATGGCCTTGTCGGAGACGTCCAGGCCGATGTCCTGCGCCTTCAGGCGGCGGCGGGTGCCGTCCAGGACCAGGTCCACGATAGTGCGGAGCTGGGCCTTGTCGAGGCGGTGGAAGATGATCTGCTCGTCGAGGCGATTGAGGAACTCGGGGCGGAACTGCTTGCGCAGCCGTTCCTCCAGCTGCGGCGTAATCGATTCCAGGTCACCGTCTTTCGCCGACAGGATGAGATCGGAGCCGATATTGCTGGTGAGGATGACGATGGTGTTCTTGAAATCGACGGTGCGGCCCTTGGAGTCGGTGACGCGGCCGTCGTCGAGCAGTTGCAGCAGCACGTTGAAGACGTCCGGGTGCGCCTTCTCCACCTCGTCGAACAGGATCACCGAATACGGTTGGCGGCGAACCTTGTCGGTGAGCTGAGCGGCATCGTCGTAGCCGACGTATCCGGGCGGTGCGCCGACCAGCCTGGAAACCGTGTGCTTCTCCTGGAATTCGCTCATATCGAAGCGGATGAGGCGGTCCTCGTCGCCGAACACCTGCTCCGCCAGGGCTTTCGCGAGTTCGGTCTTGCCGACGCCGGTGGGGCCGAGGAACAGAAATGAGCCGATGGGCCGGCCGGGATCCTTGAGCCCGGCGCGGGCGCGGCGCACCGCCTCGGCGACGGCGACGATGGCCTCCTCCTGGCCGACCACCCGCTTGTGCAGTGCCTCTTCGAGTTTCAGCAGCTTCTGCCGTTCCTCGGTGGTGAGATCGGCGACCGGGATGCCGGTCTGGCGCGACACCACCTCGGCGATATCGGTGATCTCGACGGTGGGAATCTCGGTGCGGTCGAACTCGTCTCCGGCCTTCTGCTCGGTCTCGGCGATCTGCGTCTTGAGCTTGTTCGCCTTCCCGTAGTCCTCGGCGGCGACGGCGGCGTCCTTCTCGCGGTTGAGCCTGCGCAGTTCCTCGTCGAGTTCGCGGACCTTGGGATCCGGTGTGCGCGTGCGCAATCGGACGCGCGCCCCGGCCTGGTCCACCAGGTCGATGGCCTTGTCCGGCATGAACCGGTCGGTGAGGTAGCGGTCGGAGAGCTCGGCGGCGGCGATCAGCGCCTCGTCGAGGTAGCGGACCTGATGGTGCTCCTCGTAGACGTCCACGAGCCCGCGCAGGATCTCGATGGTGTCGGTGACCGACGGCTCGGACACCATGACCGGCTGGAAGCGGCGTTCCAGCGCGGCGTCCTTCTCGATGTATTTGCGGTACTCGTCGATGGTGGTCGCGCCGATGGCGTGCAGTTCACCGCGGGCCAGTGCGGGTTTGAGCATATTGCTCGCGTCCATGGAACCCTCGCCACCGCCGCCCGCGCCGACGATGGTGTGCAGTTCGTCGATGAACACCACGAGTTCGTCGGAGTGCGCGCGCACCTCGTCGAGCACCTTGGTGAGCCGCTCCTCGAATTCGCCGCGATACTTGCTGCCCGCCACCATCGAGCTCACGTCCAAGGCGATGACACGGCGGTCGGCCAGCGTGCTGGGTACGTCGCCGTTCACGATGCGCTGGGCCAGGCCCTCCACGATGGCGGTCTTGCCGACGCCCGGGTCGCCGATGAGGACGGGGTTGTTCTTGCGGCGGCGCGACAGGATCTCGATGGTCTGCTCGATCTCGGCGGCCCGGCCCACGACCGGATCGACCCGGCCCGCGCGGGCCTCGGCGGTGAGGTCGCGGCCGTACTCCTCCAGCGTGGGGGTGTCGCTGGGTTCCTTGTGGCCGGGCGCGGCGGGCAGCTTCGCACCGGAGAGGGCCTGTGCGGCGGCGGTTTCCGGGATGGCGGCGATGCCGAGGAGGATGTGCTCGGGGCCGATGTAGCTGCTGCCGGCCTCGGCGGCGCTGCGCTGGGCATTGCGCAGGGCGGCCTTCGCGGCGGGGCTCAATTGCAGCGCGTGCCCGCTGCCCGTCGCGCCGACGCCGCTGCCCGCGGCGGCCTTCATCTGTTTGCGCAGTTCCTTGGGGTCGCGGCCGATCTCGGCGATGATGCTGTGTGCGGGCTCGACGTCGGCGGCGGCCCAGAGCAGATGTTCCGGGGTGATCTCGGCATTGCCCCACTCGTGCGCGGCGGATCGGGCGGCGGACACCACCTCTTTCGCGCTTTCACTCAGCAAACGACTCAGGTCGATGCGCTGCACCGGCGGCTGCGCACTCATCCCCGAGCCGAAGAAGCGCTGGAAGATGTCGTCGAAGGAGTCGAACGGGTCTCGTGATGCGGGCCAACCCTGGGTCATCTGGTCACCTCGTGGCGTCAGGCGACACGGCGAATCCTGTTGACTGGTCGGGTTCGACGCGTCAGCAAACGAATGGCGAACTCGTCGACCACACTAGTTGGCTCAGCGGCTCCCCGCACCCATGGGAATGACCTGTGCGCCCATCGGCGTGAACGGGGCGTAATCGCAGACATGGCCCTCGGTCCAGTTCCACAGCGACTCGGGATCGACGGCGACGCCGCGCTGCAGCAGCAGCCGCCAACCGGCCTCCTGCTTCTCCCAGATGTCGCCGTCGCGGTCGACGTAGTAGCCGTCGCCTTCGGGCTCGATTCCGGTGTCGTTGAATACCCGGGGGAAATCGCGTCGCTGCAACACGTTTCACCACCCCTTTCTCGAGTTGCTTCCACTCGAAATTATCGAGGGTGCCTCTTCCGATTCACTTCCGGTGCAGTTGTCCGGGCGGCAAATGCTGTTAGCATTGCAAACCAGATCGCGTAGCACAGGATTCGGACGAGTTCCCATGCCGCATATAACTATTCGACAACTCTTCGGCAACATTTTGGCGTCTTCGAGTTTTTGCGGGATAGTGCTCTTCTTGCGGCAAACGTCCAGTTTGCTTTCGGTGCGAGGAGGGCGACATGGCAGGTCCCGAGATCAGGGTCCTCGGTCCCCTGCACCTGATGCTGGACGGCCGCGAGATTCCGCTCGGAACCCCCATGCAGCGGGCCGTCCTCGGCCGGCTCGTCGTCGCCCGCGGGCAGACCGTGAGCACCGAACGCCTGGTAGACGACCTGTGGGCGGGTAACCCGCCGCCCAAGGCGGCCTCGGTGCTGCAGGTGCACATCCACAACCTGCGACGGCTCTTCGAACCGGATCGCGCGCGGCGGGCGCCCTCACGATTCATCCTGTCCGAATCGTCCGGTTATGCGCTGCGGATCGCCGAGGAGGCGGTCGACGCATGGCATTTCGAACATCGGCTACGCAGCTATCAGGAACTTCTCAGCAATCCGGAGACCAGGCCGGATACGGCGGAACGCAATTCACTGCTGGAGGCGCTCCAGGCGCAATGGCACGGCCCGGCGCTGGAGGCATTCGCCGACACCGAATGGGCTGCCGCCGAAGCCGATCGGCTCACCGATCTGCATCTGACCGCCGTCGAACTCGACGCCCAGGTCAAACTCGAACTGGGGCGCTCCGGCGAAGTCGTCATCACACTGCGGCAGCTGTTCGAGGAGCATCCCGGGCGCGAAGAACTCGTGCGACTCCTGGCGCTCGCGCAATATAGGCTCGGCCGCCAATTGGAGGCGCTCACCACAATTCGGCGCTCCCGTGATTTCCTCGGCGACGAATTCGGCATCGATCCGGGGCCCGCGCTGCGGCAGCTGGAAACCGCGATCCTGAACCACTCCGTAGACCTGGAACCGGCCCGCGACGAACCGGCCGCGCCCATCACGCCGCTGGCAACCATCGGCGTCACCGGCCTCGCACCAACCGCACAGCCCTGCGTCACCGGCTACACCGCCGAACTCTCGTCGCTGCTGACCGCGGCCGAGACCGCGCGCGGCGGGCGGCTGCGCCTGGCCTGGGTGTGCGGGGAGGCCGGAATCGGGAAGACCACGCTGGCCGAAACCGCGCTCGGCGCACTGACATCCGCGGGCTGGACGGTCGCGGCGGGCACCTGCCCCGATATCGAGGGCGCGCCGCCCGCCTGGGCCTGGTCGGAGATCCTCGCCGGACTCGACACCGCCCTCGCCGCCGCGCCGCCGCACGCTGCCGCGACCGCGTCGCCCGGGGGCGGCGGCGCGGCCTCGCCCGGCAGTTCCGCCGCCCTGCCGCCGGGAGGCTCCGCCGGTGCGCCACCGGGGATCCTCGCCTTCGCACCGCTGCCCGATACGACCGCGGATCCGACGCCGGTTGGCGCGGACCCGTTCACGATCTCCCGCATGGCCGCTGAAAGATGCTGGCGGGCAGTCGAATCCGGCCCTGTGGCATTACTGCTGGAGGACGCGCACCGGGCCGACACCGCGACGCTGCAGGTGCTGCGGCAGCTGGCGAACTGGTTGCGGGACGAGCCGGTGCTGATCCTGGTGACCGCGCGGCGCACCGAGACCGGGCCGGGGGCCAATGCCAGTGCGGCGGCGCTCGCGCAGTACACCGCGATCTGGATGGAGCTGAGCGGGCTCGACCAGGAGGGCACCCGGCAGGTCGCGCGGAGCGCCGGGCTGACGGCCATCGATGACGAGCAG
Organism: Nocardia acididurans; assembly: GCF_016741815.1. Lineage (GTDB taxonomy): Bacteria > Actinomycetota > Actinomycetes > Mycobacteriales > Mycobacteriaceae > Nocardia > Nocardia acididurans. The sequence goes on along the minus strand of NZ_JAERRJ010000011.1, from coordinate 65,044 downwards.
CTCGCGCAGTTGCATCGGCGCAGTGGCGGAAACCCGTTGTTCATCAGGGAATTGGCGAAGCTGGTGGCGGCGCAGGACAGTCTGGACGGGGTACCGGACTCCATTCGCGAGCTCATCGACGACCGGCTGGCGCAACTGCCCGACGGGGTGGCCGAGGTGCTGCGGCAGATCTCGATCTGGGGCGACGGGGCCGAGCTGGGACTGCTCGGCCTGTCCTGCGGGCTGCCGGAGGACAGGCTCATCGACCTTGTCACCGTCGCCGAGACAGCGGGCCTGGTGGGCACCGGGCGGCGCGGAAGTATCGCGTTCGAGCACGGAATCATCAGGGATGCGGTCTATCTCGGAATTCCGACGCTGCGGCGCGGCCGGATGCACTGGGCCGCACTGGAACTGCTGATCGAGCACGCCGATGACTATCCGGTGGTGGCGCGTGACCCCGAGGTGCTCGCCCGGCACGCCATGCTCGGGGCGAGTGCCGAAACCGCCTCGCAGGCCATCTTTTTCGTGCGTGACGCCGCCGAGCACCGCATGCAGCGGGGTATGCGGCGGGAAACGGCGCGGCTCATGCGGGCGGCGGTGGAACTGCACGAACTGGCCGGGCACGACACCGCGCATGCCGCACGGGAGGATCGGATCGCGCTGCTCGACGCCCGCTGCACGCTCGTCACCGCGCTCGCCTACGACAATCGGGACCGCGACGCCCGCGCCGAACGGGTGCTGGCGGTGCGGCTGGCCGAACAGCTGGGCGGTGACGAGCTGCTCGCGCGGGCGCTGACCTGCTGGCGGGCGCCCGTGATCTGGCCGATCCGCCCCTACAGCGAACCCAACCATGTTGTCCGGCAGGGTATTTCGGGGCTGCTGTCGCGCAACCTGCCGACTTCGACCGGCCGCGCGGCCGCCGAGACCTCACCGTCCGAGCAGCGGCGGACCGTGTCGCCCGAACTGCTGGTGCGGCTGCTGGTCACCGCCACCTTCGAAACCGGCCTGGACGAATGGGCGACCGCGGAGCAGCTGAGCAGGCTGGCGCTGGATCTGGCCCGGCCACTGGGCGATCCGGAATTGCTGTGCGCGGCCATCAACGCGGTCACCTACCTCCGATCCGACTACGGCGCGGAGTTCACCCAGCTCGTCTCGCAACTGGAACTGACCGCGCGGCGGGCCGGGCTCCCCGAATACCGCGCGCTGGCACACTTTCTCGGCTATCGCGCGGCCGTGGTGAACGTGGACATGCGCGAGGCCGGACAGCAGGCGGCGCAGGCGATGGAGTGCGCCGGGGAGGGCCAGCTGCAACCGCTGCTGGACTGGGTGAGCTGTTTCGCCGCCACCATGGAGCTGCTGCGCGGCGACATCGATCTGGCCGAGCGGCTCTACGACCGGTTCGCGGTGCGAATCACCCTGGCGGGTATGGCGAACGAGACCGAGAACCGGCTGTTCTGCGCGCTCGCGCTGGGCTGGGCCCGCGGGGATCTGTCCCGCCTGGTGGATGTGCTCGGCGCGAACTACGCGGTGCTGCCGGGCGCGGCGGCCGAACCGTACGCGCTGGCCCTGCTGCACGCCGGGAAGCGGGAGCGGGCGCGCACGATCGCCGCGCGGTTCGCGCCCATCGGCAGCGGCGTGTATCCGATACTCACGGCCGCGCTGCGCACGCGGGTGGCCATCGAATTCGGCGATCGGGACAGCATGCGGGACCTCTACGAATACCTGGTCCCGCACTCCGGCACGCTCATCGGCATCGAAACCGGTATGACCGAGTTCGGGCCGATGGATTCCGTACTGGCCGTCCTCGCCGATGCCCTGGGCGATACCGCCGCGGCGAGCGCCTATCACGAACGAGCCAGGCAGTTGCTGGAGCGCGTGCGGGCGGAGCTGCCCGACACCGAGCACGCCCTGCTGCGGGCGGCGTAGCGAGAAATAAAAAGACGGGCAGCGGCATCCCCACATGGTTGCCGATACCCGCCCTTTTTCTCCGCCTTCCGGCGGGGAATTACGGCCCGCTATTTCTTGGCGCGCTGGTACGCCTCGACGATCTCGGCCGGGATACGACCCCGCGACGAGACCTGGTGCCCCTGGGCGCGCGCCCATTCGCGGATCGCGGTGCTCTCCTCACGGTCGACAGCCGGACGGGTACGGCCGCCGGCGACCGCACCCACCTTGCGCTTGGAACGCCCGACCTTGCGCGCCTTGTCGGTCCACGGCTCGAGCGACTCCCGCAGCTTGCCGGCGTTCTTGATCGACAGGTCGATCTCGTAATCGGAACCGTCGATCGAGAAAAAGACGGTTTCGTCGGCCTTCGATTCGCCGTCGTAGTCGTCAACCAGAGTTACGGTGACTTTCTTCGCCATGGACTGCCCTTCCACGTAGGTGGTGCCGCTATTCGCCGAAATGCTAATCGCGCGGCTGTTAGGTTTCAAACCAGGCGCGAATCGAATTCGACGAGGTAAGACTATTCTGCTATTACCGCAGAGACCAGACGGTCTTCAGCACACCCGGAATGCGGTCAACCGCCACCCGGAACGACCGCGCTGAATGCGTGCGGCGAGTGCGAAATGCCGAGTTCCCCGGTCGTATCCGGCGCAAACCTCCGCGACCGCGAAACCGGACATGATCACATCGACCCTGGTGAGCGTGGCGACGCCGATTTCCCCGCCGGGGACCGTACCGGAGATCACCAGAGTTCGCACACACGCCAGCACAGCGGTTTCGGCGAGCGGGCTCAACTGCGCCACCGAGCGGCGGCCGTCGAGAACCTCGAGTACCACCCGCAGCACCGCACGCGCGAATTGTCCTGCCGCTGCGGCGAGTTCAGCCGACCCCTGGGTTTTCGCAGGCTGCGAAGGCGTTAACCGGGGCGATATTCGGGCCACCCGATTCCGGCAAGACGGTGATTGCGTGGGCCGCGACGGGCGGAGGGCGTGGCCGCGCGAGCCGATCACGGGCTCCGACTCCGGTGCGGGCCGCAGGAATCCGGTCCGGAATCGCACGGGATGATCCATGGCCGCGAGCGTGCCACCGCTCCGGGCCGCGGAATCAGCGGCACGGGAACTCGCACCCGGGGTCGCGGTGGAGCCCGCCCGCCGCCGGGGCGCTACTTCAGCAGCGCCAGCCGTCCCGCGTAATCGGTGGGCAGGTACAACACCGGGCTGGTGGTCCACAGCTGCCCGGATTGCGGATCGTATTCGCCGGGCATGGTCACTCCCGCGGGCGCGAAAGCCTGGAAGCCGCGCTTGGCGGTGGTCCGGGTGGCCCGCCAGAGATGATCCCGGAATGCCACCACGGCGGCGGTATCGGAGGCCGCGGCGGCACCGCGCAATTCGGCGACTTTCGCGGCGACGCCGTCGGTGGACAGATAGACGAGCGTGCCGTCGGCATTGCGTTCCGGATCGATGGACACCACATCGGTGAGCCCGTAGCGGGTCCGCAACACCTCGGCAATTTCGGTTTGCGCGTAGACCGGAACGGTCCGATCACCGCGTGCGGCGATCACCGCCGCCGCGAGCGCCTCGTTCACCGGGCCCGGTTCGCCGATCACGCGGGTGGCGTCCACGCCCGCCGGAATGCGGTTGCCGAAGCTGTACGCGACGATCAGCGAGGCCGAGTCGGCCGGTGCGGTGGGGACGGTCCACAGATCCACCGGCGCGGGCGCGGCGGGCGGATCCGCCACCGCCGTGCCGGTGCCCTGACAGACCGTCCAACCCATGAGCGCGACGGCCGCGGCCGCCACCACTTTCCGCGAGGAACCCATGCCGCCGATAGTAGGCACGGCCGCTCTCAGACGCGCTGCAGGGTCTTGGCGGCCCGCACCGGGCGCAGCGTCCGGCTCAGTCCCCGGCGCATGGTGGTGGCCGAATCCAGCAGATAGTTCTGCCGGACCGTCCACGGCTGCCGATCGCCCTGACGCGGGAACTCACCGATGCTGCGCTGGATGTAGCCCGAGGCCAGTTCCAGCAGCGGACGCTGCGCCAGGTCCCGATCCGGTTGCGGGACAACGGCGGAGTATCCGTTGCGGTCCATGTAGCGCAGCACCCGGCAGACCAGGCGCGAGGTCAGATCGGCGCGCAGGGTCCAGGAGGCATTCGTGTAGCCGATGCAGACCGCGAAATTGGGGACGCCGGTGAGCATGGTGCCCTGCCAGACGAACTGGTCGGACAGCCGCACCGGCGCGCCGTCCACGGTCAGCGTGATGCCGCCGAAGGCGAGCAGCTGCAGACCGGTCGCGGTGATCACGACATCGGCCTCCAGCACCCGGCCGGACTTCAGCCGAATACCTTCCGGCACAAAGGTTTCGATGTGATCGGTGACCACCTGGGCCCGGCCCTTGCGCATGGCCTTGAAGAAGTCCGCGTCCGGCACCGCGCACAGCCGCTGATCCCACGGGTCGTAGTCCGGCGTGAAGTGCTCGGCCACCAGCTCGCGGTCCTTCAGGATGCGGGTGGTGAGCCCGAGGAGCATCTTGCGCGCGGCCTCGGGGCGGCGTCGGCAGTACTGGTAGAAGCCCACGTTGAACAGGATGTTCTTGGTGCGGATCACGCGGTGCGCCAGCTTCGGCGGCAGGGTCTCGCGGATGCGGTCGGCGAGTTTGTCGCGGCCGGGCACCGCGGAGATCCAGGTGGGGCTGCGCTGCAGCATGGTCACCAGTTCGGCGTCGGCGGCCATGGCGGGCACCAGGGTGACGGCGGTCGCGCCGCTGCCGATGACCACGACCTTCTTGCCGGCGTAATCCAGGTTCTCGGGCCAGAACTGGGGGTGCACGACCTGGCCGGCGAAATCTTCCAGACCCGGGAACTCGGGGGCGTGGCCCCGGTCGTAGTCGTAGTAGCCGGAGCAGGCGTACAGGAAGTTCGCGGTCAGGCTGCTGTGCGCGACGCCCTCGGCGGTCTTGTGCTCGAGGGTCAGCGTCCAGTGCGATCGCGTGCTGTCCCATTCCGCGGCAATCACTTTGGTGCCGAAGCGGATGTGGCGGTCGATGCCGTTCTCGGCGGCCGTCTCGGTGATGTAGCGCAGGATCGACGGGCCGTCGGCGATGGACTTGGCGTCACGCCACGGCTTGAACGGGTAGCCGAGGGTGAACATGTCCGAGTCCGAGCGGATGCCGGGATAGCGGAACAGGTCCCAGGTGCCACCGAGCGAATCGCGGGCCTCGAGGATCGCGTAGCTGCGGCCCGGGTGTTCGGTCTGCAGCCGATAGGCGGCGCCGATGCCGGACAGTCCGGCTCCGACGATCACGACATCGAGGTGCTCGGCGTTGAGAGAAGGCGCGGCGCTCATGGTCTCCAGTCTGTGGTGGTCCCGGAGCCGGGACTTGACTCTGCACGACAATCATTTGATTCTGAACGACATGTCAGTCATCCGGTCGGCCGGGTTGCGCGGATTCCGTGCCACCGTGGCCGAGCTGGGCGGGAACGCCGAAGAGTACGCCACCGCGTGCGGTCTGCCGATCGCGGCGCTGGACACCGATGAGCTGCTGGTCCCGGATCAGGCGGTGGCCGCGGTGCTGGAACTGGCGGCCCACCGGCTGCGCTGCCCCGATCTCGGCCTGCGCATGGCGCACCGGCAGGATCTGGACATGCTGGGGCCGCTGGCGCTGGCCATCCGGAATTCGCCGACGCTGGCCGGCGTACTGGCGTGCACCTCGCGCTATCTGTTCGTGCACGCGCGCTCACTGAGCCTGACCATGGAACCCGATCCGTACGGCGACCGCGGGGTGATCGCACTGCGCTACGGCGTCGCCGCACCGGGGCAGCCGATTCCGGTGCAGGGGGCCGATCTCGGATTGGCGTTCGTGCACCGCACAATTCAGCGTCTGACCGAGGAGAAGTACGGGCTGCGTTCGGTGGAGCTGCCGTATCGGCCGCTCGCGCCGCTGTCCGCGTATGAGGAATTCTTCGGTGCGCCAGTGCGAATCGAGCGACCGGCGGCATTGTTGCGGGTGCCGAGCAGTCTGGCCAATCGTCCGCTTTCCGGCGGTGACGAGAATCTGCATCGGCTCGCGCTGGCATTTCTGGCCGAACAATCCGGCGGCGCGCACGACACCCTCGCACCCCGGGTGAGCACCGCACTGCAGAAACTGCTCGGCACCACCGCACCCGAAATCGGTTCCGTGGCACGACTGCTCACCGTGCATCCGCGAACCCTGCAGCGCCGGTTGGCCGCCGAGGGCACCTGTTTCGCGACGCTGCTGGACGAGGTGCGGCGCACCGAAGCCCGGCGCTATCTCACCACCACGAATATGCCCATGAGCCAGGTCGCCTCACTCATCGGACTTTCCGAGCAGGCGACGCTGACCCGATGTTGCAAACGCTGGTGGGGAGCCACGCCGTCCGATATCCGCAAGGGCAGGGCGAATTCGGGATAGGTTCGCCGGGTGATCGCCGAATGCCCTTCCTGCGCTTGGCCCTCCCCCACTCCTGTGTCCAACCACCGTTCGGTGCAGTATTTACGGTGCGTCTGCGGCGAGTGGATGATCACCGTGCACGGAAAGGTGGTCGGCACCGCCGGTGGCGGTAATTTCAGCCGCACCGATGCCGTGGCCGTGATCGCCGGACACCGGGACTGATCCGGGATCAGCGGGGCTGCACGAAAATTCGCGCCGCCTGGATCCGCGTTCCGCGCTCCGGGAAATCGAGCTGCGCGATACCCCTGCCCTCCCGGGTTTCCACGGTGGCCGTCACATGACGTCCCGCCGCGATGGGCTTGCTCCAGCGCAGGCCCTTGGCGCGAGTCGTGAAGTCCTCCAGGGACATCGCCTCGTCACCGGCCCAGTCCAGGCGGGGCACCGACACCAGTGCCGTTCGGGCACCGGCGATATCGGCGCGCCCGAGGGCGTCCAGCAGCTGCCCTGCGGCCTGCTTGCCCTTGCCGCCGACCCCGCGCATACCCCGCATGAATCCCACCGCGCCGCCGACACCCTGGTTAGACAGCAGCTGCGGGCCGAGTTTCGCACCGGCCAGCAGGCCCTGCGCGCCCGAGCCCATGAGTTGCGCGATCATCCCGGGCAGTTCCCAATGTGCCCGCAGCGCACGGATTTTCAGCTCCCCGCCGACCTCGGCCAGGTCGTAGCGCAGATGCATGGGCACGTGCAGGGTGACGCCGGTGGACATGGTGGTGGCGATGGTCAGATCGCGGAACACCGTGCTGCCGCACACCACATCGTTGGTCACATCGAAGGCGATGCCGTTGGGGCCGATGAAGGTGTCGTAGAAGCGGTCGATGGCCGCGCGGCCGATATGCGGACGCGAGCCGACCGGATCCTCCACACTGGCGTTCTCGGCGAAAAGACCGACCCAGGAAGCCTTGTCGTGCACGCCGACCGCACGGGGCGAGGCTTCGACGGTCGCCAGCAGTTCGGCGGCAGTGGGATTCGCGGGCACGGTTCCTCCAGAAGGTCAGTAGCGCCGCGATGATACCGGCCGCTCCGTACCCCGGTCACGGGAACGGAACGGCCCGCGCGGGCTACTGCTTCTTGCCCGGCAGGTCGATGCCGGAGACCTCGGTGACCTTCCAGTCGCCCGGGTTCACCGAAACCGTGTAGTAGATGGTGGTCAGGACGCCGTCGGGGTTCTGCGCGTTGGTGGAGGTGACGTTCAGATAGACGTTCACCTTGTACGCGCCGTTGGACCGATCGATCACCTGCGCGCCCAGGGGGGTCGGGCTCGACGTCCACTTCAGCGGCACCAGGATCTCCTGGAGCTTGGTGGCGCTGGAGTCGAACTTCTGCGCCAGGCTGTCGGTGGTGTTGGCCTTGAGGCGGTTGGTCCAGGAGGTGAAGTCCGCGTAGTTGAGGGTGGCCGCGCCGACCGCGTAGTCGGTGGCGACCTGCTCGGCGTGCCGGTCGTCGGCGGCCTGAGCCTGCTCGTCGGCGAGGTCGCCACGCGCCGACAGCCACAGCGTGGTCGTGGTGACCAGCGCGGCGATCAGCACCACGGCGGCCGCGGCGACGGCCAGGGTGGACAGCTTCAGCGAAACCGTCCTGCCCTGCTCGGCCTGCTGCGGCTTCGGCTCCGGCGTCTTCTCGATGGAGACGGCGGAAGTCTCTGTGTCACGCCCGGTGTCCTCGGACATCCGCGTTCCTCCTTGGTCGGTACTGCTATTTGACGTTCACCTGCACCCGCACCGCACCGTCACCGGTGCTCGCGAGCGCCTGCGAGATCAGGCTGCTGATATTGATCTGTGGCCCGGCCGTGCGCGCCGCATCCACCAGCGGTTGGAGCTGGGGCGCCAGGGTCTGCAATTCGGGTCCGGCTTGCTGCAACCAGTCGGTGAGCTTCGCCAGGAAGGGAGCCAGCCCGTCACCGTCCACATAGACCTGCGGACCGGGCGCTCGATCCACGAGTCTACCGACCGCGTCGATCAGCTCCTCCAGAGACTGCTCGAAGCGGACGAAAGCCGGGGCCGCGGCGGCGGTGGCCTCGGGGATGCCAGCCATATCGAAGGCGGCGGCCTGGAAGCTGTTGAGCAGCTGCGCGATCTTGGGCTCACGGCTCATGATGGCGGCGGCCAGCAGGTCACCGGCCCGGGTCAGCGACGGCATGGCCGATTCGGTGTCGTCGAAGGCCGCGCCCAGGGTGCTCGCCAGCGAGGCGGCGACCTTGGGGTCGAGCTGGTTCATGACCTTGTTGACCAGCCGGGCCACCTCGGGGATGGACAGCGGGGACCGCACCGCGGCGGTATCCAGGCGCTGGCCGTTCGCGAGGTACGGGCCGCCGCCGGTCTTGGGACGAAACTCCACGTACGGTTCGCCCAGGGCCGAGAGCTGCTCGATGGTGATCACGCTGTCGGTGGGCACCCGCCGGTCGGCGTCGACCCGGAAGCCGACCTCGATGCCCTGCGCGGTGCCCTCGATGGAGGTGACCTTGCCGATCTTCATACCGGTCAGCAGGATCGGCGAGCCGACGCTCAGGCCGCCCGAATTCTTCAGCACCATCGAGGCGCTGGTGTACTCCGCGAACGGATCCGCCTTGACCACACCGAAGGTCAGATAGCTCGCACCGACCACGGTGACGGCGGCGATACCGCCCAGCGACGCCAGCGAACCCCACTTCATCGCACCGCTCCGATCATGCGCAGGCCCGCGACGATGCTGTCGGCCTGTTCGTCACGCGACACCGAATCCGTGGACACCGCGGTCACATTCACCTTCGGGCCGTTCTCCACCCACGGAATCAGCTTGTCCCGCAACAGGGATACGAACATCGACAGATTCGACGGCTTGGACAGGTCCAGCGGCTGCCCCGACAGGGCCAGCGGCGCGAACGCCTGCACCGCCGCGTCACCGGAGGTCGCGAGCGGCCCCAGCCACACCAGCGAGGAGCCCAATTGGCCCAGGCAGGCGAAGATCTGGGTGACGCCGCGAATGGAGTTGGTGACGCCGGTCATCACATCCACCGACTCCTGCGACAGCTGATGGTCCAGGAAGTCGACGCGGTCGCGCAGCACCTGCGCGTTCACGCCCAGACCGTTCAGCAGCGAGTCGACACTGTCCAGGTTGGCCGCCAGATCGATGGCATTGCCGCCCGCGTTCTCGGCGATGCGAGCCGTCTCCTTCGGATCCGACGGCAGCACCGCGTTGATCCGATTGATGATGTCCTGCAACTGATTCACCGCACCGCCCTGGGTGAAGGCGGCCAGCGCGGCCATGGTGTCCTCCAGCTGCACCGGCGGCCGCGTGCGCTCCTGCGTGATGGTGCCCTCCGGCTTCAGCAGCGAGCCGAAACCGTCCGGCGGCGTGGTCAGCGCCAGGTGGATGTCACCGAGCACGGTGTTCTGCCGCAGCTCGGCGATGGTGTTCGTCGGCAGCTGCACCTTGGACGAGATCTCCGCGTCCACCACGACATAGCCGCCGCGGCCGCCGGACTGCGCCGAATTCACCACGCGCACCCCGGAAACCGAGCCGACCTGCGCGCCGTTGGCGATGACCTTCGCCCGCGCGGGCAGATTCAGCACGTTCGCGAACTCGATGTGGATGCGGTAGGTCGGACCGGACACGGTGGTGCCGGGCACCGGCACCGACGAGGGGTCGAAGGCGCAGCCGCTGCCACCGGCCAGCAGACCCGCGGCCATCAGCATCGCGCCCGCGCTCTGCACGAGTCGGCTTTTCGCGATTCTCATCGCACACCTGCCATTCCGAGCGCGCCGGGCAAGCTCATGCCGTCGGTCATCATCGACTGCGAGGCATTGGTGAGCACCGGGAGTTTGAGCATGATCTCCGACAGCGAGCCGACATTGGCGCGCAGCATGCGCACCAGCGGCAGGGTGTCCTCGAGCGCCCGCATGATCGGATCACCGGCGATGGTCACCAGATCGTTGAGCATGGGCAGCGCGGCCCCGAGCCGATCGATCAATTCCGCACCGGGACCGAGCAATTCGGTGCTGGCATTGTTCAGCGCGGGAGCCAGGCGCAGCAGCATGGAGCGCAGATCACCCCAGTGGCTCTCCACCTTCTCGCCGACCGAGGCGAAGGCGTCGAAGATGCCCGCCAGATGGCCGATGTCGGCATCCGGCTGCGACAGCGCCGAACCCAGCTTCTTCACGATCGCGTTGATCTCCGGGCCCGCGCCCACCGTGGCCGTATCCAGCGCGGACAGGCCGTGCTGCAACGCATCCGGGGCCTGCGCCTGCTGCAGATCCGCGGACAGGTCCGCCAGCGCGGTCAGGGTCTCCGTAATGCTCTTGGGCGTCAGGGTTTTGGTGATGCAGTCCGACGGGCTCCAGCGCGCGGTGTTCTTACCGCTGAACAGCACCGCCAGATTGCGGTCCGCCACAATGGAATCCGCGACGGTAGTGGCGGCGGCGTCGGCGTACACGGGGTATTTCGCGTCCACCTCGAAGCCCACCTTCACCTTCGCACCGTCGGATGCGATGGAGGTCACCGTGCCCACCGGGATACCCCGCATGGTCACCTTGTTGCCCACGTACAGGCCCACCGCGTCCGGCATCAGCGCGCAGTAGGACTGGGTCTTCTTCATCGGATCGAAGTAGACGAAGTAGCCGACCACGGCCAGCACCACCACCAGGGCGGCGCCGGCCACGGACATGAAGGCCTGGGATCCGAGCATGCGCTTGAGCATCAGCAGTCCTTCCCGGGCAGCGGGACGCACACCTGCGGCGCGGTCACGGGCTGGTTCTGATCGGCCGTCCCCTCGGCGGGGATCATCAGCTCGGACAGTTTGGTCTGCAGGCTCTGCGCGGCGGTCAGCGTGGGCGCGAACTTCGCACCGAGCTGTTCGAGCTGGGTGATGGCATCCTCCAGCTGCGGTTTCAGCTGATCCCACGCGGGCTGCGCGCCGCCGAGCCGGCCCAGCACATCACTGAGCAGCCGGATGGCCTCGGCCATCTCGGTGTGCTTGTCGTCGAGGATGGTCACCAGCATGTTGGCGTTGTCCATGAGCCGGCCCAGATGCGATTTCGCGCCGTCGTACATGCGCACGTACTCATCCGCCACCGAGACGGCGTTCGAGACCTGGGTGCGCTGGCGGTCCAGGGCGTCCACGTAGTCGCTGACGGTCTGCAGCGTGGTGCGCAGGCTGTCGGGCGCGGAGTCGATGGAACCGGCCAGGGCGGACAGATTCTGGTTCAGCGTGCCGCCGTCGATCTTCGCGAGCGGGGTGGCCGCGTCCTGGAAGGTCTGAACCAGGCTGTAGGGCAGGCGAACTCGGTCCATCGGAATGGCCTTGTCGCCCAGAGGCTTGTCACCGGCCGGGAACAGCGCCACGTAGTGGCCGCCCACGATGGTCAGCATGCGGATGTCCAGGGAGCTCTGATCACCCACGAACACATTGGAATTCACGGTGAACTTCATGACCACGCGATCGGGCTTCAGGTCCAGCGACTTCACCTCGCCCACCGTGATTCCGGCGATGCGGATGTCGTCGCCGGCCTTCACCGACTGGGCCTCGGCGAGTTCGGCGGTGTAGGTCTGCTTGCCCAGCGGCAGCACGAACAGCGCGCCCGCGCCGATCAGCAGCAGCGCCACCAGCGCCGCGCCGATGATGCCGCGGCGCAGTTCCCGCTTCTTCTTCGTCCCCTCGTCGATGACGCGATCGTCGCGAGTCAGGAAGCGCGGCAGGGTCATCCGTTGCATACCGCCACCTCCTGGCCCGAGACGAGCACCTTGACCACGGTCGGCAACTCGGCATTCCCCTTGCTGCACACCGGCTTCCAACCGCTCCCGGTCGCGGGCAGCGAGGCGTCGGCGGCGGCCAGCACGGCGGGCAGCCGGCCGAAGACCTCGACGGCTTCCTGGGCGTCCGGGAAGATCCGGCGGATCAGCGCGTCCACATCGCTGCCGCTGTTGATGCCGAGGGTGCGCAGCAGGTTGTCGACCGGCCGCAGCACCGACGGCGCGGTGGCCGCGAACTGGGCCAGGCCACCGATATTGGCGTTGAGCGCCTCGAAGATGTCGGTCAGCTGGGCGAGCAGCGGCACCAGGTAGTGCACGCGACCGCTGAGCCGATCCGACAGCTCCGACATATTGCGGATGAGCGTGCCGATCACCTGCTGGCGGTTGTCCACGTAGGAGGCCAGTGTGCCGATGGCGTCCAGGGCCGGGCCCACGCCCTGACCATCACCCTCGATCAAAGCGACCATGCTGGCGGCGAACTGGTTGATGGCCTCCGGGGAAATGGTGGCCAGCACCGGCTTCAGACCGTTGAACAGGCTCGTCACATCGAAAGACGGGACGGTGTGGTCGATTCCGACGCGCGCGCCCGCGGCCAGCTCGGTACCGGGCACCGGCTGCTGCTGCAGATCGATGTAGCGCTGTCCGGTGAGGTTCTGGTAGCGGATGGCCAGCTTCGAGTTGTCGTAGATCGGCGCATCGGTCTTCAGCGACAGGGAAACTCGCGCCTGCGCGTTCTCCAGGGCGATGCTCTTGACCTTGCCCACCTGCACGCCGTACATGCGCACGTCGTCACCGACCTTGAGGCCGTTGGCGTCCGCGAAGATCGCGTCGTGCAGTTCGGTCTCGCCCGACACCGGGCGCTGGATCGCGGTGATCACCAGCATGAGCACCACCGCGATCACCGCGGCGAACAGGCCGAGCCGCCACGCTGCGGCTTTCACGCTCATCGGGCACCTCCCAGCAGCGGAACCGCGATGGCGGGCACGCCCTTCAGATCGAGTTCGACATCGAGCCCGTTGCCGGTGAACGAGGAATCCAGGCGCTGCAGCAGCGCACGCAGTTCGGCCGAGGACTGCTGCGGGGCGGGCACCATCTGCGCCAGCACGTTCAGCAGCGGCACCAGCATGTCGGTGGTGCCGGACAGCTGGGTTCCGGCCGTGGTCAGGGTGTTCGCCAGCACCGGCAGCAACTGCCCGGTGACGACCGCGACGCCCTGGTCGTAGGCGTCCCTGTCGTGCTGCAACCGCTCCATGCTGCGGATCAGGTCCACCACCTGCACGGTCGCGCCCGCGAACTGGCCGCCGCCGTCGAAGGCTGGGCCGAGCGTGCCGAAAAGCTGTGACAGCGGCATCTTCTGGTTGTCGGCGATGACGCGCTGCGCGGTGATGAGCGCCTGCGCCAGCGGGGTCAGCGCCTGGGTGTCGGCGGCCGCCTGCGCGATGACCGAGGCCATCTGCGGGGTCAGCACCGAGCCGCCGACCTGCGACATGCTCCGCAGGATCGAGCCCATGGTGGCGTCGTAGACGTCCTCGGCCTTCGCCCCGGTCAGGTCGATCACACTGCCCGCGCGCAGCGGGGAACCGCCCGCGCCCCGGCGCAATTCGATCTCGCTGATGCCGAAGAGGTTGGCGGGCGCGTAGTCCACCAGCAGGCTGTCGTCCAGCCCGAACAGGCGGGAATCGTCGAGCCGCAACGAGATTCGCTGGGTGCCGCGCGCGTCCGGGGTGATCTCGGTGACCTTGCCGATCACCACGCCCTCGGCGCGCACATCGGTGCCCACCAGCACGCCGTCACCGATCTGCTCGGTGCGCAGCGAAATGTCCATGCCCGCTTCGGCTTTCTGCGAGCGGTACAGCGCCCATCCGGCGGCCACGGCCACCACGAGCGCGATGGCGATCGCCCCGACCGCCATGGACCGCTTGCGGTCCACGGCGACACCCGGCATTCCGTAGTTCGGCATCCCCTACCCCGTAAACGTGATGGCCGAGTTGAATCCCCACAGCCCGAGCGACAGCACCATGTCGACGGCGATGATGGCGACCGAGCTGGCGCGCACCGCCTTACCCGACGCGATGCCCACGCCCTCCGGGCCGCCGGTGGCGAAGAACCCGTAGTAGCAGTGGATCAGGATGACGACCACCGCGAAGATGGCCACCTTCACCACCGCCGCGATCACATCGAATCCGGCGACGAACTGGAAGAAGTAGTGGTCGTACACACCCGCCGACGACCCGTGCACCAGCGTGATCAGCCCGCGGCAGGCCGCGTAGGACAGGATCAGCGCGATGAGGAAGGTCGGGATGATGGCGACCGCACCCGCGAGCACGCGGGTGGTCACCACGAACGGCACCGACCGCAGGCCCAGCGATTCGATGGCGTCGATCTCCTCGGAGATGCGCATGGAACCGATCTCGGCGGTCATGCGGCAGCCCGCCTGCGCGGCGAAGCCGATGGCCGCGGCGATGGGCGCGAGTTCACGTGTGGTGGCGTAGGCCGACACCAGGCCGGTGACCGGGCCCATGCCCAGCATGTCCAGGGTCGCGAAGGACTCCACGGCCACCGACGCGCCCATGACCAGGCCGAGCACGATCATCATGGGCACGGTGCCGCCGCCCACGATGATGGAGCCGCGGCCCCAGGTCATATTGGTGATGGCGCGCATGGTCTCATCGCGATAGCGCTTGAGCGTCAACGGAATCGACGACAGCACCTGCCATACGAACGACAGCACGAAGCCGAGGTTCTCCACGCGGCGCAGAATCAGGCCGCGCTTGCGATAGGCGCGCGCGGCCCAGCCCAGTCCCTTCGGGACGTAAGTAGCGGACATCAAGCCAGCCTTGTCGGCAGGAACATGGCGGTGAGCTGGGTCGCCACCAGGTTCACGGTCACGATGGACACGACGGAGAGCACCACGGCGGCGTTCACGGCGTCGGCGACGCCGCGCGGGCCGCCCTTGGCCTCGAGCCCGCGCTGACAGGCGATGATCACCACGAGGAAGCCGAAGATGACGGCCTTCACCAGTGAGATCCACACGTCGGCGGTGGTGGTGAAGGAGCCGAAGGTGGCCCAGTAGCTGCCGGGGGTGACGCCCTGCCCGCCGATGGCGACCATGTATCCGGCGAGCACGCCGACGAAGATGATGAGCACGTTCAGCAGCGGGGCCACGAACAGCATGGCCACCATGCGCGGGATCACCAGGCGGTGGATCGGGCTGATGCCCATGGTGTTCAGCGCGTCGATCTCTTCGCGGATGGTGCGCGCGCCGAGGTCGGCGGCCAGCGCCGCCGCGCCCGCGCCGCCCAGCAGGAAGCCGGTGGCCAGCGGTGCGCCCTGCTTGATGACGCCGAGGCCGCCGGTCGCGCCCAGCAGCGAATCCGCGCCGAGGGTGTGGATGAGGTTGCCGACCTGGACCGAGACGATCACGCCGAACGGGATCGCCATGAGGATGGCCGGAATCGCGGTGACGGTCACCAGACGCCAGGCCTGAAGGATGGCTTCCTTCCACTGGAATTCCCGGCGCGCGATATCGGTGATCGTGCCGACGACCGACTCCTGTGCGATGCCGGCGGCTCGGCCGAAGGTGCGGAGGGAGGCCACGACCGTGCCTGAGAAGTTGTCGCGGACTATGCGGACGGCACTGTCCTTGTCAGGTTGGTAGGTGACCAGCTTCAAAACTCTTCTCCGTGATCGGCAACACTGCCTGCCCACCAAGCTAATGGTTACGGCCGGTTACAACAAATCCAGATCGGGTGTGATCGGGACCGCCAAGCTACCAGCGGGTAGATCGGCTGTCGAACCTGTTGAGAGCAGCATTTCCGCATGTGAACGGCAGTTCTGGAACGTGTTATCAGAGTGGATCCGCTATCAATATGACGCCCGACACGCCGACGGCACTTCCTCTACGGCACGCCGACAAGGGCTTCAGTGATACCTCGGAGCCGAATTAAGTGAACTACCAGCAACCACAACGTCCGTGGTCACGCAGCCCACCGAATCCACGCATTCGGGCTGCGGTTCCCGTACCGGACGTGTTGACTTGCGGCTGTGGATAAGACGGTGTCCGCGGTCGTGCACGCCATCGAGACCGGCGACTGGACCTCATTCGCGAAACTCGTTCACCCCTATGTGCACTGGACCGAAGACGGGAGCACCACGCGCGGCCGGACCCGCGTGATGGCCCGGCTGTCCGGCGAGCACGGCGCGCAATCACCGCGCCCGGCAACCACTTACGAACTACGCGACGGCCAGGTGTACCGCTGGACCGTCTAGGGACTGACGGCCAGGAAGACGAATCCCGAGAACAGCACCAGGTGCACGCAGCCCTGCAGCAGGGTCGCGCGGCCGGGCACCACGGTGAGCGCGCCGACCACCACCGTCAGCGCCAGCAACACCATCTGCGTCGCGCCCAGACCCAGCATGAGCGGACCCTCGATCCACACCGAGGCCAGCGCCACCGCCGGAATGGTCAGGCCGATACTCGCCATGGCCGAACCCAGCGCCAGATTCAGGCCGATCTGCACGCGGTCGCGACGTGCGGCGCGCACGGCGGCGATGGTCTCGGGCAGCAGCACCAGCATGGCGATCACGACACCGACCGCCGAATGCGGCAGCCCCGCCGACTCGACACCGGATTCGATGGACGGCGACACCAGCTTGGCCAGGCCGACCACGCCGACCAGCGCGACCAGCAGCAGCCCCAGGCTGCGCAGCGCCTGCTTTCCGGTGGGGCGCTCCTCGTGCTCGTCGTCGTCGAGCACCACATCGCCCTCGGCCCCACCCTCGACGGGCAGGAAGTCGTCCGGGTGCCGGACCGTCTGCACCATGACGAAGACGCCGTAGAGCACCAGCGAGGCCACCGCCGCGAAGATCAACTGCGAGGCCGAGAAGACCGGGCCCGGTTCACTGGTGGTGAAGGTCGGCAGCACCAGCGACAGGGTCGCGAGGGTGGCCACGGTGGCCAGCGCCGCGCCCGTGCCCTCGGCATTGAAGACCGCCACCCGCCTGCGTAGCGCACCGACCAGCAGCGAGAGACCGAAGATGCCGTTGCAGGTGATCATGACCGCCGCGAAGACGGTGTCCCGGGCGAGCGAGGCCGCCTTGTCACCGCTGGAGAGCATGAGCGTCACGATCAGGCCGACCTCGATGATGGTGACCGCCACCGCCAGGATCAGCGAACCAAACGGCTCGCCGACCCGGTGCGCGATCAATTCCGCGTGGTACACCGCCGCGAGCACCGCACCCACCAGCGCCACGCTCACCAGTGCGATCCCCACGCCGTTGAGACTCCGGCCCCAGAAGCCCGCCAGCACGACCGCGGCCAGGAGTGGAATCAGGACAGACCAGTAGCGAGTGCAGAAGCGGACCATGACCCCCATCGTTCCAGCAAATACTTCGCATTCACCGCAAAACGAGAGCGACGCCTCCGGCGTCGCGGTTCCGGAATGAGAACCCGCACGTGGCCTAGGCTGCGAATGTGGACGAAACGACCGGATCCGAACCAGTCGCGACCAGCGCGCCGCATCCGCACGAACCACACACCGAAGGGCTTGCCTCCCGGCTGAACTGGCTGCGCGCCGGGGTGCTCGGCGCCAACGACGGCATCGTCTCCACCGCCGGTCTGGTCGTCGGCGTGGCGGCGGCGACCACCGACACCTCGAACATCCTCACCGCGGGCATCGCCGGGCTCACCGCGGGCGCGATCTCCATGGCCGCCGGTGAGTACGTGTCGGTCAGCACGCAGCGCGACAGCGAGAAAGCCTTGCTCTCCAAGGAGAAACGCGAACTCGCCGAGGAACCCGACTACGAACTGCGTGAGCTGGCGCAGATCTATCAGGACAAGGGGCTCTCCCCCGCCACCGCGCGCAAGGTGGCCGAGGAGCTCACCGCCCATGACGCCTTCGCGGCGCACGCCGAGGCCGAATTGGGTTTGGACCCAGAAGAACTCACCAATCCGTGGCACGCCGCCCTGTCGTCGGCGGTGGCCTTCACCTGCGGCGCGCTGCTGCCGCTGCTGGCCATCCTGCTGCCGCCGGTCAGCTGGCGCATTCCGGTGACGTTCGCGGCCGTGCTTGTGGCACTTGCCATTACCGGATCGATCAGCGCGCGGCTCGGGCGCAGCAGCCGACGGCGGGCGATCATGCGCGTGGTGATCGGCGGCGCGCTCGCCATGCTCGTCACCTACGGAATCGGCCAGCTGGCAGACGTTTCCGGGATCTGAGGCACGCGGCTATTCGCCGGGCGGGATATCGAAATCCACCCGGGGCGGCGAGACCGGCGTGGGTGGCGAGACCTGCGGCGGCACCGCGGTGGGCACGGGGGCGATCACCGCGGCCGGGACCTCGGCCGGAGGCGGGACGGCGTTCGGGTACACCGCGCCGGGATCACCGGGACCGCGCACCGTGTTCGGGGACACCGCGCCCCCTGGGGCGGGCGGTGCGACAGCGGGCGGAACAGCCACGCCCGAGCGCACCGCCGGCGAACGCTGCGACGGGGTCGACACCGGGGCGACACCCGAATCGGTGCCCGCGGTGGTTTCGCCGGACCCGGTCAGCAGCATGCCCACCGCGACGGCGAGCACCAGGAGTCCGGAGACGACCGCCACCACGGCGAGGCTGCGCGGCGTGATGTCGCCGTCGTCGTGCGTCGCCGGTTCGAGGCTCTCCAGCATGACTGTCCTCCTTCGACTTCCGGCCCCTTACGGTGCGGGCGGCGGCGGGGGCGGGGGTGGCACCAGGAACGGGAGGATCGGGGCGAGGATTTCCGGGAGCCCCGGCAGGGGCGGCGGGGCGGGCGCCGGTGCGACCGGTTCGGGAGCCGGTTCCGGAGCCTGCTCGACGGGAGCCTGCTGGGCGGGGACATAGGTTTCCGGCGCCGGAACGGGCGGAGCCTCGGGCGGCGGGGGTGGAGCGGGCGCGACGGGGGACTGCGCCTTGACCGGTTCAGTGGTGGCGCTACCGGTGGAGGTGCTGGAGGCGGGCGCCTCGGCGGGCTCGGAATCGCCTCCGCCGAGGGTGAATCCGGCCCGCAGCGGGCCGCCGATGAGGGCGAAGACGACCGCGAACGAGAGCACGATCATGGCGGCCAGCACGCGCGGGGACATCTGACCCGACGGCGTCACGCCGGGTGTGTCCTCCTCCTGATGCGCAGCAGGCTGCTCTTTGACCGCACCGCCCAACGCCACCGCTGAACTCCTTCGATTCGAAGTCCCCGATCCGAAAAGCTCATACTCCAAGCACGCTACACATGTTTGCTGGAACGCAGGGAAACCATCCCGTAAGGATGTTGTTGCAGCTGAATATCCGTCGTTGTTATTAGCGAAAAATTCGCTAGGACGGATCCAGGTCGATCCGGACGGTCAGCAGGTCGGTACCGACCAGGCGCACCGCCGCACTGTTGGCGCGCGGCAGCGAACGCAGCCGGGCAATCGGATCGTCCTCGGGCAGCAGCTGGGCGGACCCGCTGAACCAGCGCCCGCGCAGCCGCACCCGGACCCGGTTGTCGGCCTGGATATTGCGGATGTACTGCGACCGCTCGCCGAACTCCGACACCAGCCAGAACTGATCCCCGACCCGGCGACCGCCGATGGGCGTGATGCGCGGCTGCCCGCTCACCCGCCCGCGGGTCTCCAGCAGCTGCTGGGCAGGCAGCCGTCGCAGGACGGGATTGCCCACGCTGCGCTGGAAGGTGGTCACCCAGCGATGCTGGAAATCGTGCAGCTTCGACACATCCGGCACAGTAGCACCGGCGTCTCAGTCACCGAAGATGGCCGTGGGATCGCCCTGGTACCACATGTTTTCGATCCGGATGCGACGCATCACCCAGCGCGCGCCGTCCCGCACCAGCTCCACGTCGTAGAGGTTCTTCAGCAGGGCGAAGGTGTCGTGCTCGGCGGTCAGCAGATGCTGGGCCTCGACCATGGCGGTGAGGCGGGCGGTGTCGCCGTCGACGACTACGCGCGGGTTGGTGACCTGGTGCGTGGTGTCCACCCGGCCCTCGAAACCGGTGAGGATGGTGTCGACGATGAACTCCCGTCCGGTCATGAGCGGAGCCACGCCGCCCCATTTCACCGCGGCGGGCTGGAAATCCAGTTCGGCGTCGGCGGCGAACGCGGAGGCGAACAGATCCTTGTCGCCCAGATCCTGGCCGAGGCCGAAGCGGTAGAGGGCGTCGACGATCTCTGCGCGGTCGCGCAGTTCACGAACGACGGCCTCGCCGGTGGTGGCGGATACGGCGTGCGAGTCGGTGATGTACACGGGATTCTCCTGGTGGGTCGGTGTTTCGATGACTCCACCTTCGCCCGGCGCGGCAACGCCATCAATGCGGAACTGTGCAATGATCGTCAAGCCAGGATTAACGATCGAGGTGGAGGACCGATGCTGGAACGCCACGAGCTGGAGGCGTTTCTGACCCTCGCCGAGGAACTGCACTTCGGCCGCACCGCCGACCGGCTGCACGTGTCCACCGCCCGGGTCAGCCAGACCATCGCGAAACTCGAACGCCGCCTGGGGGTTCCACTGTTCGAGCGCAGCAGCCGCCAGGTCCGCACCACCCCCGCCGGACGCGACCTGTACGCCGAACTGCGGCCGGCCTGGGACCGGATCACCACGGCCGTGCGGCACACCATGGACACCGGGCGCGGGCGCACCGGGACGCTCGAGATCGCCTTCGTTGACCCGGCCACCAGCCAACTGCTGATCCGCGCGGCCGAGGTGTTCCGCACGATGCTCCCCGACTGCGCCGTACGGCTGCGGGAAGCCCAACCGGCACAGGTGATTCCGTGGCTGCGCGACGGCGAGGTGGATCTGGTGCTGGATATGGTTCCCTTCCCCGCCGAAGGCGTCACGGCCGGTCCCGCGCTCGTGAGCGAGGCCCGCATGCTGGCCGTGCCCGCGAATCACGCACTGGCACGGCGACGTTCGATCACGCCCCGGGACCTGACCCGCGCCCCCATGCTGCAACTGCCCCCGGACCTTCCCGAGCAGGTACGCGGAATCCGCACGCCCCGAACGACTTCCGACGGGCAGCCGATACCTTCGGGTCCGGCGGCGAACACCTACAACGAACTGCTCGCCATGGTCGGCGGCGGGCAGGGCGTCTTCCCGGTGGGCGCGCACATCCGGCGGTATCACGTGCGCCCGGACGTCGCCTACGTCCCGCTCCGCGACGCCGAACCGGTGCGGTGGGCGCTGCTGTGGCGGACCGGCGGCGACACCGCGCCGATCCGCGCCTTCGCACGCGCCGCCGCCACCGCGGTCGGCTAGGACATCGTGATGACGACCTTGCCGAACGGGTCGCCCTGCGCGAAGTAGCGGTACGCCTCCACGGCCTGCTCGAAGGGGAAGACCCGGTCGATCACCGGATGCACGGCGTGCTCCGCGAGCGCGCGGTTCATGGCCTCGAAGTCGGTGCGGCTGCCGACGGCGGGGCGGCGCAGCGCCCGGTAGCCGAAGCCCAGCGGGTCGGCGAGCTGCTGTCCGTCCGGTGCGGGGAAGGCGCCGATCAACGTGACCTGGGCGTTGTAGCCCGCGGCGGCAAGGGATTTCGGCAATGTGGGCAGGCCGACCGCGTCCACGACGTGCTCGGCGCCGTCCCCGCCGGTCAGGTCCAGAACCGCCTGCTCCCAGTCGGGCGTCTCGGTGCGATCGACGGTCTCGTCCGCGCCGAGCGTGCGCAACCGCTCCGCCTTGTCCCGTGAGGAGGTGATCGAAACAACCCGTGCGCCCAGCATTTTCGCGTGCTGCACCGCGAACAGCGCCACGGTGCCCGTGCCGACCGTCACCACCGTCTCCCCCGGGGCGACCGGGATCGGCTTACTGATCGCGGACCAGGCCACCAGGCCCGCGGCGGTGAGGCTCGCGGCCTCCGCATCGGTCAGGTGGGCCGGCACGTGCGCGATCGAATCCTGCTCCAGCACAATGTAGTCCGCGAGCCAGCCGTCGAAGTTCGCGCCGTACTGCTGGGCACTCAGGGCTTGCGTCTGGCGGCCGTCCACCCAGTGCACGAAGTAGGAACCGGTGACGCGATCGCCGATCGCGGCCCGGGTCACGTTGCCGCCCAGGGCCACGACCGTACCGACGCCGTCCACCAGCGGGACCACGCCCGGCCGCATGGGCAGCGGATAGGCGCCCTCCATGAGCATCAGATCGCGGCGGTTGAGCGAGGCGGCGCGCACCCGCACCACCACCTGATCGGGGCCGGGCTCGGGAATCCGCTGGGCGCGGGTGGTCAGTCCGTCCAGACCGCGCATCGGGTCCGCCTGGTAGGCAATGGCATTCATGGTTCGCTCCGGATCTCCGAGGGTTCGGCGGGGTCCCGCCGCCGGTGGCGAGTCTGTCCGGCGGGCGGACGCCGCGCGATTCCCTCCGGGGAATGATCCGGTGGCCGCCCGCGTCATTCCCTCGCGGGCGTTCGCGTCATTCCCTCCGGGGAATCGCGAGGTGACCCGTGTGACGGCACGGTGGAGGTATGACGGCAATGGTGATCGCGAGTCCCTTCGCACAGCAGCTGCGGCACTGGCGCGGGCTGCGCCGGATCAGCCAGCTGGACCTGGCCATTCGCACCGAGACGAGCCAGCGGTATCTGAGCTTCCTGGAGCAGGGGCGGTCGCAGCCGGGGCGGACCATGGTGGTGCGGCTGGCCGAATCGCTGGAGCTGTCGCTCCGGGAGCGCAACAGCCTGCTGCTGGCCGCCGGGTACGCACCCGTGTTCGCCGAATCCGCTTTCGACGCACCGGAACTCGGAGCCGTGCGGGATGCGCTGGACTCGATCCTGCGGGGGCACATGCCGTATCCGGCCGTGGTCACGAAGGGCCACGGCGAATTGGTGTCCGCCAACGGCGCTTTCGAACTGCTCACCGAGGGGGCTCCGGCCGCGCTGCTGGAGCAGCCGGTGAACGTGCTGCGGCTGGCACTGCATTCGGAGGGGTTGGCGCGGCGGGTGCGGAATCTGCCCGAGTGGGGGCGGCACATCACCGACGCCCTGCGCGGACGGGACGCGCGCAGTCCCGATCCGGCGCGGGCGGGGTTCATCACCGAGCTGGAGAGTTACCTGCCACCGCTCGTACCCGGGCCGGAACATGTCGGTTTCTCGGTGCCCCTGCGTCTGCACACGGATGCGGGCGAGCTGAGCCTGATCACCACCATCAGCACGTTCTCCACGGCCACCGACGTCACCCTGTCGGAGCTGCACCTCGAGGCGTTCCTGCCCGCGGACCGGTTCACCGCCGACTATCTGCGGTCGCGGTTCTCACCCGAATAGGACCTTGCCGCCCTGATACTCGTAGACGTATATTCGTAGACGAGTAACAGGAGGTGTCCGCAATGGCCCGCAAGCGCAAGATCACCAATCTGATGGGCCTGGCCGTCCTGTCCACGCTGCATGTCGCACCCATGCACCGCTACGAGATCGCTGCGAAGTTGCGGTCCTGGGGCAAGGACCGCGATATGGATATCAAGTGGGGTTCGCTGTACACCGTCGTGGACAACCTCACCAAGCACGGGTTCCTGGAGATCACCGGCAGCGAGCGCGACGGAGCCCGGCCCGAGCGCACCATCTACGCCATCACCGAGGCCGGTCGCGCCGAATTGACCGACTGGACAAGGGAACTCATCTCCAGCCCCGAACCCGAGCAGCGGCGCTTCCGCGCCGGGCTCTCGGTGCTGGCGGTGCTGCCGCCGGACGAGGTCATCGACCTGCTGGGTGAGCGAATCACCAAGCTGGACAAGACCATTGCCGAGTATCGGGCCCAGATGGCAGCGCTGGAAGGCTCGCTGCCGCGCCTGTTCCTGGTCGAGGACGACTACGAGCTGGCCATGCTGGAGGCCGAGGTGAATTGGGCGCGCGGGCTGCGAGAGTCGCTGTCCGACGGCAGTTTCCCGGATGTCGAGGGCTGGCGCAGCTGGCACGTCAGTGGCCTGCCGCCCGCCGAAGTCGTCGCACTCATGGAGGAGGAACAGCCACCGCAGGACTGACCACCGACACGAAACCGGGCCCCGGCGGGGTGCTGCAACACCGTCGCCGAAGCCCGGGAAAACACCGCCTCGAACCGCGTCCGTGCAGGCGAACTTGGTAACGAGTTTGGCAACTACAGGATAACTGGGTTCTCCGCACGCGCGCCGTTTCGGGTATCGAATCTCGAATTCACTCAGGGAGACAACCCATGTCTGTTTCACGCGCGCTCATCATCGGCGGCGGCATCTCCGGCCCGGTGGCCGCGACCGCCCTGCACAAGGCGGGTATCGACGCCCGCGTCTACGAGGCCTATCCGGGCCCGGCCTACGGTATCGGCTCCGCACTGGCGCTGGCCCCCAACGGAATGGCCGCACTCGAGATCGTCGGAGCCGCGAACGCGGTGCGCGAGATCGCCGCTCCGGTCTCGCGGTCGTCGGCGTCCATCGGCGCCAAGACCATCCCGATGCCGCAGCTCACCGGGGTCGAGCCACTACAGGTGGTGGAACGCCCGGACCTGCACCGGGTACTGCACGACACCGCCGTCGCGGCGGGCGTGCCGTTCGAATACAACCGGCGCCTGGTCGATGTCGAGGAGCATGCGGGCGGGGTCACCGCGCATTTCGCGGACGGCAGCACCGCCACCGGCGACGTGCTCATCGGCGCCGACGGAATCCGTTCCACCGTGCGCGCTCTCGTCGATCCCACGGCTCCGGGGCCGAAGTTCCTGCGCATGATCGGTTTCGGCGCGACCGTCGACTGCGATGTCGAATGCCCGCCCGACACCATGGTTTTCGCGTTCGGCAAGCGGGCCTACTACATCTACTGGGGCATGCCGGACGGCCGGGTGGCCTGGGGCGCGAATCTGCCGCACGAGCAGTACCTTTCGCTCACCGAGGCGCGGGCGGTGCCCGCCGAGCAGTGGTTGCGGATCCTGCGCGAGACCTACGCCGACGACGATCCGGGTCATCGGCTGGCGCAGGCCACCACCGCCGACCAGCTGGTCACGACCGGTGCGCTGCACATCATGCCGCCGGTCCCGCGCTGGCATGGCGGGCGGCTGGCGCTCACCGGCGACGCCGTCCACGCGCCGAGCAACACCTCCGGACAGGGCGCGTCCCTGGCCATCGAGAGCGCCATCGAACTGGCCCGGTGCCTGCGGGACATCGAGGATCCGGCAACGGCTTTCACGACCTACGAGGCGCTGCGCCGCCCCCGCGTGGAAGCCGTGGCCGCCCGGGTGGCCCGCATCAACAACACCAAGGCCGCCGGGCCCATCGCCCGGCGGGTCATGCAGGCGGTCATGCCGGTCATGTTCAAGGCGATGAATCCGGAGAAGGCGTTCGGGGCCGAACAGCGGTTCCGGATTCCGTGGGACGAGCCGGTACGCCCGGCCCGCATGGGATCAGCTGCGTGACAGCACATCCGGGCGATCGGACTCGTCGAGCAGTTTGGTGGCGATATTGTCCAGCGCCTGATCGAGCAGGGCACGATCGTCCGGATCGGTGAGATCCCAGTCCTCCAACTGGGTGTCGAGCCAGCGCCGCCACGCGGCGCGCACCTTGTCCACCTCCGCGACACCGGCGTCGGTGAGGGTCAGGTCCGCACCGGCCCGGCGCACCAGCCCGTCCCGCTCCGCCTTGGCGAACACCGGATCGACCAGTTCGCCCGGAATGAAATGGGTCCTGGCGATATCCGACACCGTGGCGTGCCCGCGCAGCTGGGTGTAGAGGCGCACCTGCCCGAGCGCCCACGCCTCGTCCCGGTCCAGCGAACTGCCCGCCGCGGCAAGGATTCCGGTCTCCGGGACGGTGTTGTCGCGCTGCCTGCTCAGCACCCGCGCCACCGCCTTCTCCAGGTGCACCAGGCGATCCGGCGAGATCGGCATCGAGAAGCCGTCGCCCACATCGGACGCCTCGGCGCGCACGCTGTCGCGCAACTTCACCTGCTTCAGGAACCAGGCCACGAGGAAGCCGATCACCGCGACCGGCACCACCCAGCGGAAGACGTAGTCGATGGAGGTGGCGTAGGCGTCGATGATCGGATTCGCCTGTGCCTCGGGGAGTTTGCGCAGCAGTTCCGGATTCTGCGCGGTCTCCGGCGGCACCCTGGTCTCGATGACGGCCGCCTCCAGCTTCGGGGTGAGCTGATTGGTGTAGAGCGTGCCGAAAATCGCTGTGCCGAAGGCGCTTCCGATGGTGCGGAAGAAGGTGACACCGGAGGTCGCGGTGCCCAGATCCGCGTAGGGCACGCTGTTCTGCACCGCGATGGTGAGCACCTGCATGGTGAGGCCGATGCCCAGGCCCAGGATCAGCATGTACAGCGACTGCTCCCAGAAACCGGTGTCCCTGCCCATGGTGGACATCAGGGCCAGGCCCACCGCCATGACCGCGGTGCCGACGATCGGAAAAGCCTTGTAGCGCCCCGTCCTTCCCACCACGATGCCCGAGAGGATCGAGGTGGTGAACAGGCCCACCACCAGCGGCAGCGTCCGCAGGCCGGAGGCGGTGGCGCTGACGCCCATCACGTACTGCAGGAAGGCGGGCAGGAAGGTCATCGCGCCCAGCATGGCGAAGCCGACGATGAAGCTCAGGATCGAGCAGACCGTGAAGACATTGCTGCGGAACAGCTTCATGGGAATCGTGGGTTCCTTGGCCCGCAATTCCACCGGCACGAACAGCGCCACGGCGACGGCCGCCGTGACGAACAGGCCGATGATCATCGAAGAGCCCCAGGCGTATTCCTGCCCGCCCCACTCCAGGGCGAGAATCAGGCAGGTGACGCCGACGGCGATCAGGGCGACGCCCAGGTAGTCGATGATCGGCTTGGCGGCGGCCTTCACATGCGGCAGCGTGCGCGCCGCCAGCAGGATCATGAAGATGGCCAGCGGCACGTTCACGTAGAAGCACCAGCGCCAGCTGAGGTGGTCGGTGAACAGTCCGCCCAGGGTCGGCCCGAGCACGGTGGTGAGACCGAAGACCGCGCCCAGCGCACCCTGGTACTTGCCGCGTTCGCGCAGCGGAATGGTGTCGGCGATGAGGGCCATGGAGGTGACCATGAGCCCGCCCGCACCCACGCCCTGAATGCCCCGGGCAATGATCAGCAATGTCATGCCCTCGGACAGACCGGCGATGACCGAGCCGAGGATGAAGATCAGGCCGCTGATCTGGAAGACCAGTTTGCGGCCGAACATGTCACCGAACTTGCCCGCCAGCGCGGTCGCGATCGCCTCGGTCACCAGATATGAGCTGACCACCCACGCGATATGCCCGGCACCGCCCAGATCAGCGACGATGGTCGGCAGCGCGGTGGAGACGATGGTCTGGTCGAGGGCCGCCATGAGCATGCCCAGGACCACGGTGGCGAACACCAGATTGGTGCGTGCCCGGCTCATCGGCTGCGGCCCGGCAAGGTCTGCGGCGGCACTGGCACCAGTCATCGGCCCAGTATGTGACGGCCGTCGACCACGCCTGAGCAACGACACGGCAAACCATCGGATGCCCGACTCGCGGCGATTGCCGCGCCCGGTCAGGCGCGGACGGCGTACTCCCCCAGCGCGGGTTCGAGCACATCGAACGCGGCGCGCGTGCGCTCGACCAGCAGTGCGGCATTGGCATCGTCGGGCACGCCGTCGACCGTGCGGCGCAGGGTGTCCTCGAACAGTGCGCGATGGATGCCGCCCAGCAGCGCGGCGACGATGCGGGGCGTGAAATCGTCTGCGGCGGCGTGCGTTTCCGCGGCGAGCGTCTCGGCCAGCCGGTTCTCGCGCGCCTCGTGGAATTCGCGCACGCGGGCGGCCAGGGCCGGGCTCTCGGTCATCAGCCGGCCGAACTCCGGCCCGGAGAAGCCCTGGATCGGATTCCGTTCCGCCGCCCACTCGAGGTAGACGCGGCGCAGCGCGGCCAGCGCGGATTCACCGGACCGCCGTTCGCGCACCGTCCGGGCGAGGCTGTCCACGAAGACGTCCGACATGTCCAGCGCGAGGTCCTCCTTGCGCGGGAAGTAGTTCGTGACGGTCATCTTGGCGACATCGGCCGCCGCGGCGATCTCGGCGATGGTGACGGCCTCGAAGCCGCGTTCCAGGAACAGCCTGGTGGCCGTATCGGAGATGTTCTGCCTGGTCTGCAGCTTCTTCCGCTCGCGCAGGCCCAGCGGCTGCGCATCGGGCTCGACGGTGCTTGCACTCATACGGATGAGCGTATCTCAAACCCATCATAAATTCATGGTTGACATATTTTTAGGTCTGCTCTAACTTTGTGTTCGTCGCCGCAAGCGACGAGACCAGAGGAGCCGCCATGCCTGCCACCGTGAGCACCGTGAGTGAAGACGCCATCAAGGACTACCTGCGGCAGATCGGGCGGACGGAACTGCTGACCGCGGCCGACGAGCACGAGCTCGGCGAACGCATCGAGGCGGGCCTGCTCGCACAGCAGCGGCTGGACGAATGTGCCGCCGCGGGAATCGAACTCAGCGCGACGGAGCGCCGGGAGCTGGGCCGCGCCGTCGCCGCCGGCCACCGCGCCAAGGACCACATGGTGCGGGCGAATCTGCGCCTGGTGGTCTCCATCGCCAAGCGCTACCCCACCCCCACCGGCATGTCACTGCTGGACCTGACCCAGGAGGGCACCTTCGGGCTCATGCGGGCCGTCGACAAGTTCGAGCACCGGCGCGGGCTCAAGTTCTCCACCTACGCCACCTGGTGGATCAAACAGTCCATCGGGCGCGCGCTGGCCGATCAGAGCCGCACCATCCGAATTCCGGGGCATGTGGTCGAGGTGCTGAACCGGGCCGTGCGCACCCAGCGGACGCTGTCGCAGCAGCTGGGCCGGGACTGCACCGTCGAGGAGCTGGCGGCCGAGCTCGACCTGCCGGTCGAGCAGGTCCGCGAGACGCTTCGCCATGGGCGCGAACCGATTTCGCTGCACACGCCGATCGGCGAGGAGGACGCCACCGAATTCGGCGAACTGCTCGCCGACCGCACCCCCGACCCGTCGGTGACGGTCACCGAGGCGGCGCTGCGCGGTCAGCTCGGCAAGGTGCTGCGGTCCCTGCCCGAGCGGGAGGCACAGGTGATCGCACTGCGCTACGGGCTGGACGGCAGCGAGGCGCGCACACTGGAGGAGGTCGGGCGCGTCTTCGGCGTGTCGCGCGAGCGAATTCGCCAGATCGAAGCCAAGGCCATGCAGAAGATGCGGCATCCGTCGCGCACGGCCCTGCTCGAGGGCATGCTGTCTGAGTAAGCTGGCACGGCAGGCTACCGCCGGAACTTACTCTGAAGTAAGGTCGAGTGGGAGAATGCGACGGAGCACCTCCCCCGCACCTATTCAGTGAGGTCAGACCATGGCATGGAAGCCGAGCGAAATCCCGGATCAGTCGGGGCGCACCTTCGTGATCACCGGAGCCAATGGCGGGATCGGCGAGCAGACCACCAAGGTGCTCGCGAGCAAGGGCGCGACCATCGTCATGGCCTGCCGCAACACCGCCAAGGCGCAGGAGGTGGCCGACCGCATCGACGGTGACGTGCGGGTCGCGGCCCTCGACCTCGCCTCGCTGGCTTCGGTGCGCGAATTCGCCGCGCAGCAGGGCGAATTCGATGTGCTGATCAACAACGCGGGTCTGATGAACGTGCCGTTCTCGCGCACCAAGGACGGGTTCGAAACCCAGTGGGGCGTCAATCATCTGGGCCACTACGCGCTCACCGGCCTGCTGCTCGACAAGATCAATGACCGTGTGGTGTCGCTGGCCTCCATCGCGCACAAGCAGACGCCGAAGCTGTGGATCGACGATCTCAACTACGAGAACCGCCGCTACCAGCGCAATCTCGCGTACGCGCAGTCGAAGCTGTCCAACCTGATGTTCGCGCGGGAACTGCAGCGGCGACTCAGCGAGGCCGGGTCCACCAAGCGGTCCTACGGCGTGCACCCCGGCGTCTCGGCCACCGATCTGTTCGCGCAGACCGAAACCCCGCTGGACAAGATCTCCAAGCCGTTCATCCGGCTCGTCGGCCACTCCCCCGCCCGCGCCGCGCACTCGTCGCTGTTCGCGGCGACCATGCCGGACGCGGACCCGACCGTGTACTGGGGTCCGAACCGGTGGTTCGGCAGCCAGGGACCGGTCGAAGCGGCGGCCTCCACCAAGCTCTCGCAGAACCGCGAGCTGTGGCGGCGACTGTGGGAGGAGTCCGAGCGACTGACCGGCGTCACGTACAAGTTCTGACGCACGTCACATGTGTGTCCCCTGGCTACTACGGGCTCCGTAGTAGCCAGGTACCTTGTTAGTGTGTCCGCTCCCCAACGCCGTCCGGCATTGATTCTCTTCGTGATCATTGCGTCCGGGGTCTGCTTGGCCCTGGGGTACTGGCAGTGGACGCGCTTCGAAGCGACCGGTGGCACGGCACAGAATCTCGGTTACGCACTGCAGTGGCCGCTGTTCGCCGGGTTCGTCGTGTGGGCCTATTTCCGGTTCGTGCGGTTGGAACACCATGCCGAACTGGAACAGCAGGCGCAGGCTCCCGAGGAGCCCACGCCTACGCCCAAGCGGCCCAAAGCGGCCACGGCCCGCGAAATTCCCGCCGGAATCCTCCCCGAGCGCCCGAAGGCCGCCAAGGACGACGATCCGGAGCTCAGCGAATACAACAAATACCTGGCTGGATTGCACGCCCACGACATGGATGAACAGATCCGTGCTGCCGGGCTACGCACCAACACCGAAAGGAACGCCGGTTGACCACCCGCGACAACTCCGCCGACACCCCTGTCGCGACCGGTGACGCCACCCTCGCGCCGCGTCCGCTCGGTGCCGCGCCGACCGAGAAGATCCGCAGCGCACTGGTGCGGTACCGAGTCTTGGCCTACATCACCGGTATCTGGCTGCTCGTGCTCACCGGCGAGATGATCTACAAGTACCTGCTGCTCGACGACAGCAGCACCGCGCCGGGCTGGCTGTTCTACATCGGCCAGGTGCACGGCATCTTCTACATGATCTACCTGGCGTGCACGATCGACCTGGGTATCAAGGCGCGGTGGAAGCCGATGACGACCTTCCTCACCTGCCTGGCGGGCACGATTCCGTTCCTGTCGTTCGTATTCGAGCACACCCGCACCAAGGACGTGAAGGCGACCTTCGGCCTGTAGGGATCCAGACATAGCAGCGGCGCCCCCTCCTGATGGAGGGGGCGCCGCTGTATTCCCACAGTCGAAACAGCGAGATCGCCGCGTGCTGATTCAGTTGTCGGCCAGCGCCGCCAAGGTCGGGAGCAGTTGGCGCAGGGCGCGGCCGCGGTGTGAGGCGGCGTCCTTCTCCGCGGGGGTGAGCTCGGCCGAGGTGACCGTGCCGCCGGCCGGGACGAACAGCGGGTCGTAGCCGAAACCGCCGTCGCCCACCGGGTTCCGGTTGATGGTTCCGGGCCATTCGCCGCGCACGATCTCCTCGACGCCGTCGGCGACCAGGGCGCAGGCGGAGACGAACTGCGCGCCGCGACGGTCGTCGGGGACGTCGCCGAGCTGGGCCAGCAGCAGAATGTTGTTGGCCTCGTCGTCGCCGTGCTTGCCGGACCAGCGGGCCGACAGGACACCGGGCATACCGTTCAGGGCGTCCACGGCGATGCCGGAATCGTCTGCGACACAGGGCAATCCGGTGGCGGCGAAACCGTCTCGGGCCTTGGCGACCGCATTCTCCTCGAAGGTGGCTCCGGTTTCCGGGGCCTCCGGGTATTCGGGGACGTCGTTCAGGCCGACGATCTCGATGCCGGTGACGTTCGCTTCATCGAGGATGCGGCGGAGTTCGTTGAGCTTCTTGGCGTTTCGGCTGGCCACCAGGACGCGGCGGGTCATCGCTTCTTCGATTCCTCGGGTTCGGGGAGGACGCCGGGGTACGGGAGGGCGAGCGCTTCCTTCTGAATGGCGAAGATCTGCTCACAGCCCGCCAGCGCGGAATCCAGCAGGCGGTCCAGGGTGGAGCGCGGGAAGGTGGCGCCCTCACCGGTGCCCTGGATCTCGACCAGGGTGCCGGTGTCGGTGGCGACCACGTTCATGTCGACCTCGGCGCGCGAATCCTCCTCGTACGGCAGGTCCAGGCGCACACGGCCGTCCACCACGCCGACGCTCACCGCGGCGATGGCGCAGGAGATGGGCTGCGGGTCGGTGAGCTTGCCCGCGGCGGCCAGGTAGGTGACCGCGTCGGAGAGCGCCACGTACGCGCCGGTGATGGCGGCGGTGCGGGTGCCGCCGTCGGCCTGCAGCACATCGCAGTCGACGGCGATGGTGTTCTCGCCGATCGTGGACAGGTCGATGCAGGCGCGCAGCGAGCGGCCGATGAGCCGCGAGATCTCCTGGGTGCGGCCACCCACCTTGCCCTTCACCGACTCGCGGCCCGAGCGGGTGTGCGTGGCGGCGGGCAGCATGGCGTATTCCGCTGTCAGCCAACCCAATCCGGAGTCACGCCGCCACGGCGGGACGCCGTCCTGCACACTCGCGGTGCACATCACCCGCGTCTGCCCGAACTCCACCAGCACCGAACCTGCCGGATGCGTGGTGAACCCACGGGTGATCCGTACCTCGCGGAGTTCGTCATCCGCCCTGCCATCGGCTCGTTTAGACACGAGCACAGCCTAGCTCTCCCGCCTCTCCGCGACTCTTGCGGGCGATAAGGAGCCGTCGACAATCGTGCATCCGTGCCGCCGGTAACAGCCGACCCGATTTCGGACGTACCCGGTGAGTTACCCGGCCCGCACGAAATCAGTTGTCGCCTTCAGATCTCGAAGGTCTCACCCGGGGAGACGGCGTGGACGGGACCGGTGAAAACGGCCTTGGCTTCGGCGATCACGTCTTCGCGGGAGGTCCACGGCGGGATATGGGTGAGCAGGAGTTCCCCCACGCCTGCTTCGGCGGCGATCATGCCGGCCTCGGTGCCCGATAGGTGGATGCCGGGCGGGCGGTTGGCGGGGTCGTGGGTCCAGGAGGCCTCGGAGAGGAGGACGTCCGCGCCGCGCGCGAGTTCGTAGACGTCGTCGCAGATGGCCGTGTCGCCGGTGTAGACGAAGGTCTTGCCCGCGGCGGTCTTGATGCGCAGGCCGTAGGACTCCGGCGGGTGGTACATGCGGCGGGCCTCGACGGTGTGGCCGGGGCCGAAGGGGATCGGCTCGCCGACCGTCCACTGGCGCATGTCGATGACATCGGACCAGTCGTCGGTTTCGCCGCCGATCTCCGCGGAGGCGTTGCCGATGCGCAGCGAGGTGTCGGACGGGCCGTAGACGATGGCCTTCCCCGTGGGCGGGTTCGGGTGGTAGCGCCGCCACACCAGCAGGCCCGGCAGATCCAGGCAATGGTCGGCGTGCAGGTGGGTGAGGAAGATGTCCACCTCACCCGGATCGAGGTAGCGCTGCAACGCGCCCAGCACACCGGGACCGAAGTCGATGACGGTCGGGGTCATATCCGGGCCGGTGAGCAGGTATCCCGACGCCGGGGAATCCGGGCCGGACACGCTGCCCGAGCACCCGATGACGGTGAGGCGCATTCCCCCATGCTGCCACGACGCGTTCTCACTCAAGGAGGGATCCCCCAAATCGCCGACCGGTGCTCGCGTCACCCCGACGACGCGAGACGGCCGGCGTCAGCCCCGCGACGATGACGACGTTCATCGCTAGAGAGTACCCACCCGGCTACCAGTCCACCCAACGCCCCGAAAAGATGCCCTTGCCAAGAGATTCCGTTCTGTCCGGGCAGCACTCCCCACAGAATCGAGCCGTACAGCAACCCCACGACCACCCCGATGGCGATCTGAGCCACATTCCGCGCGAACCAGCCGCGCGAGATCAGATAGGTGAGCCAGCCGAACACCAGCACCGACGCGCCCACGTGGACGGAGTTGCTCGCACCCAGCAGCCACTGGCCCAGACCGCCGATCACCCACACGATTGCCGTGGCAGCCAGCCCACGGCCGATGCCGGTGAGCAAGGTGAGCAGTCCGAGGACCAGCACCGGGACGGTGTTGCCCATCAGATGCTCCCAATCGGCGTGCAGCACAGGCGCGAACAGAATCCCGTCCAGCCCGTCGACCTGCCGCGGCTTCACACCGCCGGCGAAGTCGAGACTGTGATCGGTCACGGAGTCGACGCCCTCTACCCCGTAGAGAAACGCCGTAAACGCGAGAACAATCGCAATCGCGCGCTGCCACAGCAGCTTCACCGCACCGCGCCCGCGCGCGGCCACGCCCGGATTCGCCAACTGCCCGCGCATGCGCGCGATCCGATCCGGATCGAACGACGCTCCGACGCCACCGCTCATCGCCAGTACCTCCTCGGCCTGCAATCGAGCGTACCGCCCGGCCGCGCCGGACCCGGGAAATGCGAAACCCGCCCCGGTCACGGCTGGGAAAATCAGGAGCGCGCGCGGCGGGGCTCGCCCTACCCTCGAGTATGTTCAGACGCCGGAAGACCGACCAGCGGGAACCGTCCGCAGCCGAAACGCCTCCGCCACAAGGGGACAACCCCGAGCCGCACCCACCCGAGGAGCCCGGCACCGGGCAGCGCGCGAAGCTGGTCTCGACGCTGATCGGGAAGATACGGAAGGACAACGAGCGCAACCGCCCCCGACCTCGCAACGACTACCACCCGCAGGGCGGCGGACCCAGTATCGCGGGCTGAGCCTGCGCCGAGTCCCCGGGCTCAGGCCCAGAGCTGGCCGTCGAGTTTCTCCTCCGCCTCTTCGAGGGTGCCGTCGTACGCGCCGGTGGACAGGTACTTCCAGCCCGCGTCCGCGACCACGAAGGCGATATCGGCGCGGCGGCCCGCCTTCTGCGCCTTCTTGGCCACGCCGAGTGCGGCGTGCAGGATCGCGCCCGTGGAGATGCCCGCGAAAATGCCTTCCTCCAGCACCAATTCGCGGGTGCGGCGGACGGCGTCGTAGGGGCCCACCGAGAAACGGGAGGTGAGCACCGACTCGTCGTAGAGCTCGGGGACGAAACCCTCGTCGAGATTACGCAGGCCGTAAACCAGTTCGCCGTACCGGGGTTCGGCGGCGACGATCTCGATATCGGGAAGCTTCTCGCGCAGGAAGCGGCCGGTGCCCATGAGGGTGCCGGTGGTGCCCAGGCCCGCCACGAAGTGGGTGATCTCGGGCAGGTCGGCCAGAATCTCCGGGCCCGTGCTCTCGTAGTGCGCGAGCGCGTTCGCGGGATTGCCGTACTGGTACAGCATCACCCAGTCCGGGTTCTCGGCGGCGATCTGCTTGGCCAGCGCCACAGCCTGATTGGAGCCGCCCGCGGCCGGGGAGTCGATGATCTCGGCGCCGAACATGGTGAGCAGTTGCCGCCGCTCCACCGAGGTGTTCTCCGGCATGACGCAGACCAGGCGGTAGCCCTTGAGCTTGGCGGCCATGGCCAGCGAGATGCCGGTGTTGCCGCTGGTGGGCTCCAGGATCGTGCAGCCGGGCGTCAGCCTGCCGTCGGCTTCGGCCTGCTCGATCATGCGCAGCGCCGGACGGTCCTTGATGGAGCCGGTCGGATTGCGGTCCTCGAGTTTCGCCCACAGCCGCACGTGGTCGTCGCCGTCCCACTGCGGGGACAGCGTCTTCAGCCCGACCAGCGGGGTATCGCCGAGCGTCGCGATCAGCGACTCGTAGCGCGCCACGGTTAGCGCGCGCCGCCGGCGACCGCCGGAAGAATGGTCACGGTGCCGTCAGCGGGCACCTCGGCCTCCAGCCCGCCCGCGAACCGCACATCCTCGTCATCGATGTAGATGTTGACGTAGCGGTTCAGCTTGCCGTCCTTGAGCAGCCGCTCCTTCAGCCCGGGATGGTTGGCCTCGAGGTTCTCGATGAGCGCGGCCAGGCTCGCGCCTTCGGCCGTCACCCGCTTCTCCCCTCCGGTGAGGGGACGCATGATGGTCGGGATGGACACGGTGACCGGCATGAGGGGGACTCCTTGCTTGTTCCGGCGGAAGGTGTTCAGGCGTCGGCGATTTCGGCCGCGTCGAGATCCTCGGTGGCATGGTCGGCGTACGAGTCGACGATGCGCACCGGCTCCTCGGTGACCACGCCGTCGACGATGCGGTAGCTGCGCAGCTCGTGCTGCACGGGGTCACGGGTGCCGATCAGCACGTAGTGCGCGCCCGGCTCCTGCGCCAGCGTGATATCGGTGCGGCTCGGGTACGGCTCGGTCGCGGTGTGCGAGTGGTAGATGACCACCTGCTCCTCGTCCTTGCCCTCGAGCTCGCGCACCAGACGGAGCAGATCCATCGAGTCGATTTCGTAGAAGGTGGGCGAGCGGGCGGCGTTCACCAGGGGGATGAACCGTTCGGGGCGGTCCGAGCCCTCGGGACCGGCGAGGACGCCGCAGGCTTCGTCGGGGTGATCGGCGCGCGCGTGCGCGACCATGGCGTCCACGAGGTCGGCCCTGATGACCAGCACGTTGCATCCTTCCCTTCACCACTCGACGCGACGCCGCTGCCTCGGCAGTCGAGTCGCTGTCGTCAACAGGTCAGGATATTCGGCTATTCCGGGCGCGCGCCGAACAGGTCGGTGTATGCCGGAATACCGGCGACCGAACGCGCGGAGAGGATCGCGTCCACGATCGCCCGCTCCACACACACCGCCGCGGCCGTGCACAGCTGGTCCAGAATCAGCAGATCAGCCGGAAAGGCCGGGGGCAGCGGGAAGTTCGCGGCGGTCTCGGCCGTACCGGTGGCCAGCGCGAACAGGGTGTCGCCGTCCAGCGGGGAGTGCGCGGGGCGGATGGCGCGGGCCAGACCGTCGTGCGCGGTGGTGGCCAGCCGCTTGCAGCCGACCGGATCCAGCGCCGCATCCGTCGCGACCACCCCGATGGTGGTATTGAGCACGGTGCCCTTCACCGGCAGGGCGTTCGCGGTGGCCAACTGCTCCGCGGTGGCGGGCCGCAGCCCGAAGAACTCCGGCCCATCGGTACCCGCACCCCACGGCAGCCCGGTGCGCGGATCGAACACCGACCCCACCGGATTGGCGACGATCAACGCGCCCACCGTGATCCCGGCGGCCGGGCCTTCGCTCAACCGGATACTCGCGCTGCCGACCCCGCCTTTGATCGACCCCGCACGCGCACCGGTGCCCGCACCGACCGCCCCCCGCGCGAAATCAACCCCCGCGTCCTCGGCGGCCAGGAACCCGAAGTCGGGCGTGGGCCGAATACCCCAGTCCCCCACCGGAAGATCGAAGATCACCGCCCCCGGCACGATCGGCACGACCCGGCTCGGATCGGCCGGATCCATCGGAATCCCCTCCTTGTGCTCCTCCAGCCACCGCATCACCCCATCGGCCGCGGCAAGCCCGTACGCACTACCCCCGGTCAGCAGAATGGCATTCGCCTGCCGCACGGTATTACCCGGATCGAGCAGATCGGTCTCCCGCGTCCCCGGCCCCCCACCGCGCACATCGACCGCCGCCACCGCTCCTCCGGACACCCGAACCACGGTGCAGCCGGTAGCCGCCCCCGCGCCGATGGTCGCGTCGGGATCCAGCTCCTGGTGATGCCCGACCAGCACCCCGGCCACATCGGTGATCGAATTACGCGGTCCCGCAACGCTGTTCATCAGCAACCTCCTGGAACTCCGGTTCGTCCTCCACTTGCGCACCCGCTCGCGCGCGTCGAGCGTCCCAGCCCCTCTTTCTTCTTACTCCACGATCACCAGCGGTTATGGGGCCATGGCCTGCAGCAGGGAGTCCTGCATCCAGGTGAGCCAGTGGTAGACCTCGAGGCTCGGGGCGCGGGGGTCGTCCTCGTCGAGGTGGTCGGGGGTGTCGGCCTCGATGCCGAGGGCGGTGCCGAGGGCGAGGCGGACGTCGTTGAGGGCGTTGAGCCAGGCGTCGGCCTGTTCGGGGTTGAGGGTGATCTTGCCGCCCTGGGGTGGGAGGGTTTCCAGGATGACCAAGCCCGCGGCGACCTTGGATTCGATGATCTCGGGTTCGTGCAGGCTGCGCAGGGCGCTGTTGAGGTCGGCGCGGTCGGCGTCGGGGGAGCCGGGTTCGCTGCGGTGGAAGTCGGGGAGCAGGCGGCGCAGGCGCGGATCCTCGGGCGGGGTGGTGTTGCCGAGCTGTAGCCCGGTGAGGGCGGCGAGGTCGTCCTCGGGGGCCGAGCGGGCGCGGTCGGTCAGCAGTCCGGTGACGGCTCCGACCAGCGATCGCAATATCTCCGCCTCGTGGGCGTCCATTTCCGAGCGTAGTTTCGGCCCGCCCAGGGAGGTCTTCCTGCTCCACTTCCGCACGGGTTCACCGTAGTCGCCCGGATCAGTCGTCACGCTGCATGGTCGCCCACAGGCCCGCCGCGTGCAGGCGTTGGACGTCGTGTTCCATTTTGTCGCGGGAGCCGGACGACACCACGGCCTTGCCGTCGTTGTGCACCTTGAGCATGAGCTCGGTTGCCTTGGCTTTGCTGTAGCCGAAGAGCTTCTGGAAGATGTAGGTCACGTAGTGCATGA
Organism: Nocardia acididurans; assembly: GCF_016741815.1. Classification (GTDB taxonomy): domain Bacteria; phylum Actinomycetota; class Actinomycetes; order Mycobacteriales; family Mycobacteriaceae; genus Nocardia; species Nocardia acididurans. Next base: position 26,540 of record NZ_JAERRJ010000011.1, on the reverse strand, counting down.
GGTTGACCGGATCGTCCCAAACCACCGTTACCCAGGGCCGATCCTCGGCCTCCAGGATCTCGGTGTACTCGACCGCCTCGGGCGTCGCCTGTGCCGCCGACAGTGTCGCGATACCACCGCCCGCACCGGCGGCAATCCGGACAGCGTCTTCTGTGCACAGACCCATAACGTCAAGGGTACGACTCAACGCCGAAGAAACAACAGCCCACGCGACACGCCGATGGAGCTCGCGATGAACAGCGACGTGCCGGCGACCCGCACGCGCGTCGGCTCCCCGGCGGTGTGCCTACAGTGGGTGCCGTGAAGATCGCTGACGGGCTGGACAGCACCGCACTGTTGACCGACCAGTACGAGCTCACCATGCTCGCGGCCGCGCTGGCCGACGGATCCGCGCACCGGCGTTGCACTTTCGAGGTGTTCGCCCGGCGATTGCCGCACGGCAGGCGGTACGGCGTGGTCGCGGGGACCGGCCGGTTGCTCGCCGCGCTGCGCGAATTCCGGTTCGGCGAGCCCGAACTCGAGATCGCGGCCCGGTTCCTGGACGCACGCACGGTCGAGTGGCTGCGCGATTACCGCTTCACCGGCGATATCGACGGGTACCGCGAGGGCGAGCTGTACTTCCCCGGATCGCCGATCGTCACCGTGCGCGGCAGTTTCGCCGAGGCCGTGGTGCTCGAGACGCTGATCCTGTCGATCTACAACCATGACAGCGCCATCGCCTCGGCCGCCGCCCGCATGGTGAGCGCCGCCGGCGGCCGCCGCATGATCGAAATGGGTTCGCGCCGAACCCATGAGCTCGCCGCGCCCGCCAGCGCCCGCGCCGCCTATCTGGCCGGATTCGACGCCACCTCGAATCTGGAGGCCGCCCGCAGCTTCGGCGTGCCGACCGCGGGCACCAGCGCGCACGCCTTCACCCTGCTGCACAGCGGGGCCGACGGCCAGCACGAGGCCGAGGCGTTCCGCAGTCAGGTGGCGGCGCTCGGTATCGGCACCACGCTGCTGGTGGACACCTTCGACATCACCCGTGGCGTGGCCACCGCCATCGAGGTGGCCGGACCCGAATTGGGCGGTGTGCGAATCGATTCCGGCGATCTGGGCGTACTGGCGCGGCAGGTGCGCGATCAGCTGGACGCACTCGGGGCGACCGAAACCAGGATCGTGGTGTCCGGGGACCTGGACGAGTACGCCATCGCGTCGCTGCGCGCCGAACCGGTGGACGTGTACGGCGTCGGCACCTCCCTGGTGACCGGTTCGGGCGCGCCGACCGCGGGCATGGTCTACAAACTCGTCGAGGTGGAGGGCATCCCGGTGGCGAAACGCAGCTCGCACAAGGAATCTCGCGGCGGCACCAAGAAGGCGGTGCGGCTGGTGCGGCGCACCGGCACCCTGGTCGAGGAAATCGTCTACCCGGCTGACGCGCAGCGCCCGGAACCCAACGGGCACGAGGTCCGCGATCTCCAAACCCCGCTCGTGCGTGCGGGGTCCGTGGTGGACGGCCTGCCGACCCTCCAGGAGAGCCGGGAACTGGTGGCGCGCGGACTGGTCAGCCTCCCGTGGGAGGGTTTGAAGCTGTCCGACGGTGATCCGGCGATTCCGACGACTTTCGTGCGCTGACCCGGCGAGCGCGCTCGTTCAGCACCACCAGTACCGCGACCACCACCGCGGCGACGGGTAGCGCGCTGAACACGAGCTGGGTCCAGGTCCGGTCCCCCATCAGCAGCCCGACGCCGACGTAGACGGCCACGCAGACGACGAACGCCCACAGCGGTCCCAGGATTCGCCCCATGTCTTCTCCTCGTCACAGGCGGACGCCGCCGCGTGGACCGGTGCCCGGCCGGGCGGCACAATGCAATACGCAGGCACAACCGAAGTAGTTCATTCGCCAGCACCGGGAGGTCTCCCATGAACCGAGCCCTGATCGTCGTCGACGTGCAGAACGATTTCTGCGAAGGCGGATCGCTGGCGGTCGCGGGCGGTGCGGCGGTCGCCGACCGCATCAGCGAATATCTCGGCGTCTCCGACTACACGGCGGTGGTGGCCACCCGCGACTTCCACATCGATCCGGGCGCGCACTTCTCCAACCACCCGGACTACGTCGACACCTGGCCCCCGCACTGCCGCGCCGACACCCCCGGCGCGGATTTCCACCCCAACCTGAACACCTCCCCCATCCAGGAGGTCTTCTCCAAAGGCGCTTACACAGCGGCCTATTCGGGTTTCGAGGGCACCGCCTCCGACGGCACCACCGCCCTGGCCGACTGGCTGCACGCCCACCACATCACCGCCGTCGACATCTGCGGTATCGCCACCGACCACTGCGTCCGCGCCACCGCCCTCGACGCCCGCGCCGCAGGCTTCGACACCCGCGTCCTCCTCGGCCTCACCGCCGCCGTCTCCCCCGAAACCCTCCGCACCGCGCTCACCACCCTGCGCACCGCGGGAGTCAACCTCGCGGGCACCCTCGAACGATGACCGCTCGATCCGAGGAGCGGTGAACCCGCCCGGAGCGATGCGGAGGGCAAAAGACACGGTTGTCGGACGAGCTCGGTAATCTGGCCGCCGTGCCCGAACTGCCTCCCGTACCGAAGCTGTTGGCCACCGCTGTGCAGGCGCTGGGGGGTAAAGAGCGCAAGGGGCAGCAGACCATGTCGGCGGCGGTCGCGCATGCCATCGACACCGGGGAGCACCTCGCCGTGCAGGCGGGCACGGGGACCGGCAAGTCGCTGGCGTATCTGGTGCCGAGTCTGCGGCATGCGGTGAAGACCGGGCGCACCGTGGTGGTGTCGACGGCGACGATCGCCCTGCAGCGGCAGCTGGTGGATCGGGATCTGCCGCGGTTGTCCGAGGCGCTGGCGGAGCCGCTGGGGCGGGTGGCGCAGTTCGCGATTCTCAAGGGGCGCAACAACTATCTGTGCCTGAACAAGGTCAACAGCGCGATTCCGGACGAGCCCGCCGAGGCGGAGTTGTTCGACGCGTTCGCCATCTCGCGGCTCGGACGCGAGGTGCAGCGGCTCAACGAGTGGGTGTCGGAGACCGAGACCGGCGATCGGGACGAGCTCACCCCGGGCGTCACCGATCGCGCCTGGCGGCAGGTGAGCGTGAGTTCGCGGGAATGCCTGGGCAAGTCGCGCTGCCCGTTCGGGCAGGACTGCTTCGCGGAGAAGGCGCGCGCCGAATCCGGTTCCGCCGATGTGGTGGTCACCAATCACGCGCTGCTGGCCATCGACGCCATCAGCGGTATCCAGGTGCTGCCCGAGCACGATGTGGTGGTCATCGACGAGGCGCACGAACTGGTCGACCGGGTCACCGGTGTGGCCACGGCCGAATTGTCCACGGCCGGAATCAGTGCCGCCGCCAAGCGCTGCGGCAAGCTCATCGACGAGCAGGAGATCGACCGGCTGGAGAGCGCCGCCGAAGCCTGGCACGCCCTGCTCGACGACCTGAATCCGGGCCGCTGGGATCGCATGCCCGAGGGTGCGGCCCCGGTGCTGGCACTCGTGCGCGACGCCGCCTGGAATGCCCGCACCGCCCTCAACCCGCAGGGCGGCCAGACCCCGCAGGGCGATCCGGAGACAGCGGCCGCCCGCAATCAGGCCCTGGCTGCCGTGGAGGAAGTGCACGACGCGGCCGTCCGCGTGCTGGAGACCTTCGAGGAACCCGATCCGGCCGCGCACCGCGATGTGGTGTGGCTGGCCGCCGAGGATGTGCGCGGGGTGGCCCGCCGCACCCTGCACATGGCTCCGCTGTCGGTGGGCGGTCTGCTGCGCAGTCGCCTGTTCGGTACCGCCACAGTCGTTTTGACGTCGGCCACGCTGCAGATCGGCGGCTCGTTCGACAATCTGGCGGTCACCTGGGGCCTGCCCCCGCAGTCGCCGAACAAGGTGGATCCGGCGCTGGCCACCGGCAAGGAAGCGCCCTCGGATACCGGTGCGATCCGCTGGAATTCGGTGGATGTGGGCTCCCCGTTCGATCACGCCAAATCCGGAATCCTGTACGTGGCCAAGCATCTTCCGGCCCCGGGCCGCGACGGCCTGCCGCAGTCCTATCTGGACGAGATCGAACGCCTCATTCTCGCGGCGGGCGGGCGCACCCTGGGCCTGTTCTCCTCGATGCGAGCGGCCAAGGCGGCCACCGAGATTCTGCGCGAGCGCCTGGACACCCCGGTCCTGTGCCAGGGCGACGACGCCACCGGCGCACTGGTGAAGAAGTTCGCCGCCGACCCGGAAACCTCACTGTTCGGCACGCTGTCGCTGTGGCAGGGCGTGGATGTCCCGGGCCCGTCGCTGAGTCTGGTGATCCTGGACCGCATTCCGTTCCCGCGCCCGGATGATCCGCTGCTGGTGGCCCGGCAGCGCGCGGTGGAATCCCGTGGCGGCAACGGTTTTCTGTCGATCGCGGCGAATCACGCGGCGCTGCTGCTGGCGCAGGGCACCGGCCGACTACTGCGCAGTGTGGACGATCGCGGTGTAATCGCTATTCTGGATTCGCGTCTCGCGACCGCGCGCTACGGCGGATATCTGCGGGCTTCACTGCCGCCCTATTGGGAAACATCGGATCCCGATGTGGTGGTGAAGGCGCTCGAAAGGCTCACGAATACCGTGGCCTTGAACAAATAGTACCGTGTGAGAACAGTCACACGAGTGGTCTTCACTTCCGTACGGAAGTAAATTGGCTTTCGATGCTCCGGTGACCCCCAATTCCCACATCGGATGTATCCGTAGTCCCCGCGCCAAGCCCTGCACGCGGCGCGGGGACCCGAAACTTCTTCTTACAGCACCCACTTCAGGATCAGGGTGAGCACACCGGCACCGACCGCGAGCGCCACCGCGGCCCCGGCCCAGACCAGCCCCTGACGCTGCCACGGCTTACCGGCATCCAGCGAGAACCGGCCCGGACCGGTGAAAGCCAGTGCGACGGACGCGATCCCGAACAGCGCCGCCATCTCCCAGGCGACGAATCCGCCGCTCCAGGTGGCGTTGAGCGCATTCACCATGGTGCCCAAGGCGATTGCCGCGGCCAGCGGTGTGAACAGACCCAGCAGCAGGAGCAGGCCGCCGACGAGTTCACTGACGCCCGCGAGGGTGCCGAACAGGACGCCGGGGTTGTAGCCCATGGCTTCGAAGCCGTCCTGGGTGGCCTGCAGGCCGTAGCCGCCGAACCAGCCGAACAGTTTCTGGGCGCCGTGCACCGCGAGCAGGCCGCCGAAGCCGACGCGCAGGGCCAGCAGGCCGACATCGGAGGCGGTGGTTTCGGTAGCGGTGGAGCGGGTGGCGGAGGTCGAGGTAGCGGAGTTCTGGAAGGCGGTTGCGGTCGTCATGGCTTTCTCATTCCTCATCGGTCGGTTCGTGCTCTGGCCGCGATCTTGCAAGCGGACTGTAGTCCGAATCGCCGCCGACAGTGGGGTCCAACTGAGCCGGGCGTGACGGTATTCCGTCACGCCCGGATTGTTTTGTGAGGTGGGTTACGCCCCCGCGATACCCGGCTACTCGGCGAGGAACCAGAAGTAGGACAGGAACACCGCCATCAGCACCCACATGACCGGATGCACCTCGCGCCACTTGCGCTGCGCCACCATGACCACCGGATAGAACAGCAGGCCCATGGCGATGCCGTTGGCGATGGAGAAGGTCAGCGGCATCAGCACGATGGTGATGAAGGCCGGGACCGCGAATTCCAGTCGCGTCCAATCGATCTCACCGAGCGCGCGGGCCATGAGCACGCCCACCACGATGAGCGCCGGCGCGGTCACCGCGGGCACGCCCGCGATCACGGCGAACAGCGGGAAGCAGAACATGGCCAGCAGGAACCAGCCCGCCGTCGACACGGCCGTGAGCCCGGTGCGTCCACCCGCCGAGACACCCGCGGTGGATTCCACGTACGCGGTGGTGGTGGAGGTGCCGATGATGGCGCCCGCCGCGGTGCCGACCGAGTCGGCGGCCAGCGCCTGTCCGGCGCGTTCCAGCTTGCCGTCCTTGGTGAGCAGCCCGGCCTGGTGCGCCACGCCGATCAGCGTGCCCGAGGCGTCGAAGAAGTCGACGAAGAGCATGGTGAGCACGACGATCACCATCTTCTCGTTGGTGAACGCGTTGGGCAGGTGGATGATCGCCTGCCCGAAGGTCTGATCCAGGCCCTGCGGCAGCGCCACCAGGGATTTCGGCAGTTCGACCAGGCCGCAGACGATGCCCAGGACGCTGGTGCCGAGGATGCCGTAGAGCACCGCGCCGTGCCATTTGAGCGCCAGGAAGACGACCGTCACCAGCAGGCCGAACAGCGCCAGCAGGGTGGTGCCCTTGTGGAAGTCGCCCAGGTGCACGAAGGTCGCGTCACTGGCGACCACGATGCCCGCGTTCTTCAGGCCGAGGAAGGCCACGAACATGCCGATGCCGGCGCCGACGGCCAGTTTCATCTGCATGGGGATGGCGTCGATGATCTTCTCGCGCACCTTGGTGATGGCGAGGATGAAGAAGATGATGCCGGACAACAGGGTTCCGGACAGCGCCTCCTCCCACGGGATGCCCATGGTCAGGACGACCGTGTAGGCGAAGAAGGCGTTCAGGCCCATTCCGGGCGCGAGGGCGACGGGGTACTTCGCCCACAGGCCCATCACCAGGGTGCCGACCACGGCCGCGACGGCGGTCGCGGTGAAGACGGCCTGCATGGGCATGCCCTTGTCGCCGAGCGCACCCTCGTCACCGAGGACCGACGGGTTGACGGCCAGGACGTAGGACATGGCGAGGAAGGTGATGGTTCCGGCCATGAGCTCGCGCTTCATGGTGGAGCCGTGGTCGCTGATGCCGAAGAACGAGTCGACGCGCCCCTTGGTGCGCGTGAGGACGTCGCTGGTCATGAGTGTTGAGTCTCCAGTCGGCGGGAGGATACGAGGTGCCCTGCGCACCGTACTTGTAACCTTTGCCGGATCTGTAATCGACCCGGCGAATCGTGGGCAATCGCACCTGCCTGACTCTTGGATTCTTGCCTGGTCCAGCGCAATCGCCGGGCAATTAAACCTAATTACCGGCCGGTAATTATGGAGTCTTGACCATTACTGTCTGGGACGTTACAAATACGTAATCAGCCGGACGCAGGGGTGACCGGCCAACGCAGAATTGCACGCCCGTGGTTACACAAGTCATCGACGCGTCCGCAGAGTTCGCGATCGCCCGCAAAGCAATCTGGGAAGTGCTCACCGAGCCGCAGAATTACTCCCGATTGTTCCCCGGTATCGGAGCCGTCGAAGAAATAGACACCGTCGAACCACATCCGACCCTGAACCTGCGCATCGGCGGCAGCGGCATCGAGGTCCGCGTCCTCGTGGTCCAGCTGCGCATCGGCCGCGATCAGGAGAGCTTCGAGATCCACTGCCCGTTCACCCGCAGCTTCGCCGCCGTCCGGCTGCGCGGCGACGGGTCGCGCACCCGCGTGAACGTCACCTATTTCGCCGCGGGACTGGTGCATCCGCTGGTCGAGCAGCTCTCCAACGCGGCGGTGGTGTCCTGGACCGTGGCCGGGCTCAAACGCGCCGCCGACCTGGTCCTGGGCGCACCCACCTCGATCATCGTCAACGGCGAGGACTCGGTGGTGAAGCTGCAGGCCGGGGTCGCCAAACAGATGGTGGCCTCCGGGGTGGTGCGCACCTACCGGCCCGACGTGGGACTGAAACAGCTGGGCAGCATCGCCAAATGGGGCTTCAGCCTGGCGGGCGGGTACGCCGCCGCGGCCGCGCACTCACCCGGACGGGCGGCGGTCATAGACGACCGGTACGCCAGCACCTTCGAACAGCTCAACGCGCGCACCGACGCCCTCGCGGGCGCGCTCACCACCCTCGGCTTCGGGGCGGGCACGGGCATCGGACTGCTCTGCCGCAACCACACCGGCATGGTCGAATGCATGGTCGCCGCGGGCAAATCCGGGGCCGACTCGATTCTGCTCAACACCGGCCTGCCCGCCCGGCAGATCGAGGAGATCGCCGACCGGCACCGCATCGCGGCCCTGTTCGTGGACACCGAATTCGAGCATCTGGTGCGGTATCTGCCGTCCTCGCTGCCCCGCTTCACCACCGACGACCTGCGGCAGCGACGCGGGCTCACCACCCTCGAGGATCTCATCGCCATGCGCGCGGCCCCACCGCGCAAACCCCCGCGACCGGGGCGGCTGGTGGTGCTCACCTCCGGCACCAGCGGCACCCCGAAGGGCGCGAAACGACCGCACCCCAAGGGATTCGGGACGGTGGCCGCGCTGCTGTCGCGCATTCCGTTCGGCGTCAACGAGACCATGCTCATCCCGTCCCCGCTGTTCCACACCTGGGGGCTGGCGGCCCTGCAGATCTCGACGGCCATCCGCGCCACCGTGGTGCTCTCGGACCGCTTCGACGCCGAGGACTGTCTGCGGCAGATCGCCGAACACCGGGTGACCGCGCTGATCGTGGTGCCCGTCATGGTGAACCGGATCCTGGACCTGCCGACGCATGTGCGCGCCCGCTACGACCTGTCCAGCCTGAAGGTGGTCGCCAGTTGCGGTGCGCCACTGGCCGGGGCGGCGGTGGTGCGTTTCCTCGACACCTTCGGCGACATCCTCTACAACGTGTACGGCTCCACGGAGGTGTCGTGGGCCTCCATCGCCGACCCGGGCGATCTGCGGGTGTCGCCGACCACGGCGGGACGGCCGCCGCTCGGCACCAGAATCGGTGTGCTGGGCGCGGATCGGCGGCCGGTGCCGATCGGCGCGGTGGGCCGCATCTACGTCGGCAACCACATGCTGTTCGACGGCTACACCGACGCCACCCCGCCGGACGAGGCCAACGGCATGCTGGACACCGGCGATATCGGCTACCTGGACGCCTCCGGAAAGCTGTTCGTGGCCGGACGCGATGACGAGATGATCATCTCCGGGGGTGAGAACGTCTTCCCGCGTGCGGTGGAGGAGGCGCTCTCGCACCTGCCGCAGGTGAGCGAGGTGGCCGTGGTCGGCGTCCCCGATCACGAATTCGGCCAGCGCCTGGCGGCTTTCGTGGTGAAGCGGCCCGGCTCGGGACTGGATTCGGAGATGGTGCGCACCTACATCCGGCATCGGGTCAGCCGGTTCTCGGTGCCGCGCGATGTGACCTTCCTGGACGCACTGCCCCGCAATGCGACCGGGAAGATCCTCAAACGCACACTGACGCAACCGATCTGAGACTACGGGCTGGGCGTGGCGATCAGGCCCAGCTCGGCGTCGGAGGACAGCAGCCGGTGATGCGGGAGCACGCGGATGCTGTAGCCGACCGCACCCGACAGCGGGACCGGGGTGTCGACCTCGAAAAGGTCTGTGCCGGACTCGGTTCCGGTGTGCTTCATGGGGATGCTGGTGACGTCGGTGAGGTCGTCGGTCGGCGAGACGCGCCCCAGGACGGCCTGCACGGTGACGTCGGCGGGAGTGAGGCCGCCGAGGTCGAGGCGGGCGCGCAGTGACAGGTCCGCGCCGATGACGGGGGTGTCGGGCAGGCCGGAGCTGTCCACCTGGAGAACTTTCACTGCGGGCCAAGCGGATTCGACGCGGCGGCGGTAACCCGCGAGTTCCCGCGCACCGGCGAAATCGTGCGCCGAGACCGCCGCGTAGCCGGCCGCGGCCGGGGCGTAGTAGTCGACGGCGTAGTCCCGGACCATGCGGGAGGCAAGGACTTTCGGTCCGAGCGTCTGCAGCGTGTGGCGGACCATCTCCATCCAGCGGACCGGGACGTCGTCGTGGTCGCGGGTGTAGAAGCGCGGCAGCACACTGCGTTCCAGCAGTTCGTAGAGGGCAGCGGCCTCCAGGTCGTCGCGGCGGTTGTCGTCGCGGACGCCGTCGGCGGTGGGGATGGCCCAGCCGTTCTCGCCGTCGTACATCTCGTCCCACCAGCCGTCCCGGATGGAGAGATTGAGGCCGCCGTTGAGGGCCGACTTCATGCCGGAGGTACCGCAGGCCTCCAGCGGGCGCAGCGGATTGTTCAGCCAGACATCGCATCCCCAGTACAGGTAGCGGGCCATGGACATGTCGTAGTCGGGCAGGAAGACGATGCGGTGGCGCACGGCCGGATCGTCGGCGAACCGCACCACCTGCTGGATGAGGGCCTTGCCGCCCTCGTCGGCGGGATGGGATTTACCCGCCACCACCAGCTGCACCGGGCGATCCGGATCCAGCAGCAGGGCGCGCAGGCGGTCCGGGTCGCGCAGCATGAGGGTGAGGCGCTTGTAGGTGGGGACGCGGCGGGCGAAGCCGACGGTCAGCACCCTCGGATCGAAAACCTCGTCGATCCAACCCAATTCGGCCGGGGCCGCACCACGTTCCAGCCAGGATTTACGCAGGCGTCGCCGGACCTCGGCGGCGAGGATGCCGCGCAACGCGTTGCGGGTGGACCACAGTTCGCTCAGGTCCACATCGCAGAGCCGCTCCCAGCCGCGCGCCTCCTCCACCAGCTCGTCGCCGATGAGTTCCCGTGCCTTGTCGATCCATTCGCGTGCCGCCCAGGTGGGGGCGTGCACGCCGTTGGTGACCGAGCCGATGGGCACCTCGGCGGCGTCGAATCCCGGCCACAGCGGGTTGAACATGTCCCGGCTGACTTCGCCGTGCAGCCTGGATACGCCGTTGGCGCGCTGGGCGAGTCGCAAGCCGAGGTGGGCCATGTTGAACACCGAGGGATCGGTCTCGCGGCCCATGGCCAGGATGCGATCCACCGAAACCCCGGGCAGCACAGTGGATTCGCGGTCACCGTGCGCGCCGCCGAAGTAGCGGCGCACCAGGGCGGAGGCGAAGCGGTCGATACCGGCGGGGACCGGGGTATGCGTGGTGAACACGGTCCCGGCGCGCACAGCCGTCAGCGCGGAGTCGAAATCCATTCCGGCGGCCATGAATTCGCGGATGCGCTCGATGCCGAGGAACCCGGCGTGGCCCTCGTTCATATGGAAGACGTCGGGATCCGGCAGGCCGTTCGCCCGGGTGTAGGCGCGCACCGCCCGCACCCCGCCGATACCGGCGAGGATCTCCTGCTTGATGCGATGGTCCTGATCGCCCCCGTACAGCCGATCGGTGACCGCCCGCAGTTCCGGATCGTTGTCGGCGATATCGGAATCCAAGAGCAGCAGCGGAATCCGGCCGACCTGCGCGATCCACACCCGCGCCCGCAGCACCCGCCCCTCGGGCATGGCCACGTGGATCAGCACCGGCGCACCACCGTCGGCGAGCAGGCGCAGCGGCAACCCCTGCGGATCCAGTGCCGGATAATGCTCGGCCTGCCACCCGTCAGCTGTCAGCGACTGCCGGAAATAGCCTGAGCGATACAGCAATCCGACGCCGATCAGGGGCAACCCCAGATCCGACGCCGCCTTCAGGTGGTCACCCGCCAGAATCCCGAGCCCACCCGAGTAATTGGGCAGCACCTCGGTGACGCCGAACTCCATGGAGAAGTACGCGATCCCCCGCGGCCCGCTCTCCTGCTTCCCGAACCAGCGCGGCCGGGAGAGATAGTCCGCGAGATCGGCCGCGGCGGCATCCACCCGCCGCGTGTAGGCCTCATCGCCCGCGAGCTCGTCCAGCCGCTCGGCGGGCACCTCCCCGAGCATCCGCACCGGATCGTGCCCGACCTCGAGCCACAGCTCCGGATCCAGCTCGGCGAACACATCCTGCGTCGGCCCGTGCCAGGACCACCGCAGATTGGTGGCCAGCTCGGTCAGTGCTGTCAGCCGCTCGGGCAGGTGAGCGCGAACAGTGAATCGACGCAGTGCCTTCACGGTGCCTATTCTGCCCTGCGCTTCGCTCCGGGCTGGTTCGCGGCCCCGAAGTCTCGATTCTTCCCTCCTCCGCTCCCCCGCTCCGTCAGTCCAGAATCGAGACGGCCGCGAACCCTGACGTGAGCCGAGCAGCGGGTTTCGCGGCCCGGCCACGGGCATTCGGTGAGCAACCGATAACGTGTTCTTATGAGCGAGCAGCAGGTCGAAGCTCTTCCGACCGAACCCACCGAGGAGCATCACGAGGGCGGGTTCCGGCCGGTAACAGAACTCGGCCGCGACAACTCGGTCGGTGGGCCGCACTACGGCGAGCTGATCGAGCAGGTCCGGGAGTTGATGGACAAGGCGCGGCTGGTCAGTCCGACCGACGCGCTCGCGCAGGACGCCATCGCCACGCTGAAGGAGCTGAACGACAAGCTCGGCGCGGCCGTGGTGGACGAATGGTCCGCGCCGACCTGGCATCGCACCGATCTGCCGTCGCGCGGCAACATCACGCTGCCGCCGTTCCTGGTGGACTCCGCCAGCCGTGACGGCGTGCACGCCCGCATCACCTTCCGCACCTTCCACCTGGGCGGCAACAATGCCGCGCACGGCGGTCACATCGCGCTCGGCTTCGACGACCTGCTGGGCATGACCGCGGCTGTGCACACCAGGTCGGTCACCCGCACCGCCTACCTGCACGTCGACTACCGCTCCATCACCCCGCTCAACACCGAACTGGCCGTGCACGGCTGGGTCGAGCGGGTGGAGGGCCGCAAGGTGTTCGTACGGGCCACGCTGCACGACGGCGAACGCCTCTGCGCCGAGGCCAACGGCCTGTTCGTCCTGCTGAAGCCGGGCCAGCAGTAGGCGGATCGACCACCCTGTAGCCCCATCAGGGCAGCCCGACCACCACACCGCCGCCACACTGAGCCCCGTCATTCCGGCATGTTCTTGGCCGGAAGCCACGGGGATAGCGCACGGTTCCTTTGTCGATCCCGGCCAGAAGCTTGCCGGGATGACGGGAGTGCGGTGACAGCAGCACGGCGCGGTGGCGTGCACGCCCGTGGCGGAGCGTCGCCGGATCGCGCGACCCGGTAAGTTCGACGTCGTGACCGGCCGCATCGCAATCGATGACACCGCCCCCGCGATTCCCGGCGGCCGGCCGTCGAAAGCCGTGGTCGGCGAGGTGATTCCGGTGCGCGCCGTGGTGTGGCGCGAGGGACACGAGGCCGTGGCGGCGACACTGGCCGTGAAGGCTCCCGGGTCGTCGCGGACGCAGCGGATTCGGATGACGCCGGAGTACGAGCCGGACGTGTTCAATGCCGTGTTCACGCCGAGCAAGCCGGGGGCGTGGACCTTCCGCGTCGAGGGGTGGGGCGATCCCATCGCGACCTGGCGGTCCGGGGTCGAGGCCAAGCTGGCGGTCGGGCAGAGCGCCGTCGATCTGGCCAATGATCTGGAAATCGGGGCGCGGCTGCTGGACCGGGCCGCCCAGGCGGTGCCGAAGAAGCAGTGGGAGGTACTGCGCGCGGCGGCGGCCGCACTGCGCGGCGACGCGCAGTTGCCCGCGCGAGTGGCTCCCGCCTTCAGCGCCGAGGTGGGTGAGATCCTGCGCGCGAACCCGCTGCGGGAGCTGGTGACCGGCGGGCCGCAGCACACCGTGCTGGTGCAGCGGCAGCGGGCGCTGTACGGGGCCTGGTACGAATTCTTCCCGCGCTCCACCGGCGGCTGGGACGTCGGCGGTAAGCCCGTGCACGGTACCTTCGCGAGTGCCGCCGAGGATCTGCCGCGCATCGCCGCCATGGGATTCGATGTGGTGTACCTGCCGCCGATCCATCCCATCGGCAAGGTGAATCGCAAGGGGCGCAACAACTCCCTGACCGCCGAGCCCGGCGATGTGGGTTCGCCGTGGGCCATCGGCTCGGCCGAGGGCGGGCACGACGCCATCCATCCGGAGCTGGGCACCGAGGCCGATTTCGCCGAATTCGTCACCGCCGCAGACGCATTGGGCATGGAGGTGGCGCTCGATCTGGCGCTGCAGTGCGCCCCGGATCATCCGTGGGTGGCGGCGCATCCGGAGTGGTTCACCACCCTGCCGGACGGCACCATCGCCTACGCCGAGAACCCGCCGAAGAAGTATCAGGACATCTACCCGCTCAACTTCGACAACGACCCGGACGGCCTGTACGCCGAGGTGCTGCGGGTGGTGCGGCACTGGATCGGGTTGGGCGTCAAGATATTCCGCGTCGACAATCCGCACACCAAACCCGCCGACTTCTGGGAGTGGCTGATCGCCCAGGTGCACCGCGACCACCCGGATGTGGTGTTCCTGTCCGAGGCGTTCACCCGCCCGGCCCGGCTGTACGGTCTGGCGCGACGCGGATTCAGCCAGTCCTACACGTATTTCACCTGGCGCACCGGCAAGTGGGATTTCGTCGAGTTCGGAAAAGAACTGGCCGCCAAGGCCGATGAGGCCCGCCCCAACCTGTTCGTGAACACCCCCGACATCCTGCACGAGAGCCTGCAGCACGGCGGGCCGGGCATGTTCGCGATCCGCGCGGTGCTGGCCGCCACCCTGGCCCCCACCTGGGGCGTCTACTCCGGTTTCGAACTCTACGAGCATCTGGCCGTCCATCCCGGCAGCGAGGAGTACCTCGACTCGGAGAAGTACGAGCTGCGACCGCGCCGTTTCACGGAGGCGGCCGCGCGCGGAGAATCCCTGGAGCCGTTGATCACTCGGCTCAACGAGATCCGCCGGGCGCATCCCGCGCTGCAGCAGTTGCGCTGCATCCACTTCCACGGCACCGACAACGACTCCCTGCTCGCCTACTCGAAATTCGACCCGACCACCGGTGACGCGGTGCTGATCGTGGTGAACCTCAACCCGTTCGGTCCCGAGCAGGGCATGGTGTCACTCGACCTGCCGGCCATCGGCCGCGAATGGCACGACCGGCCGATGGTCTACGACGAGCTCAGCGGCGAGGAATACCACTGGGGCCAGAGCAATTACGTGCGCCTGGACCCGGCGCGGTCGGTGGCGCACATCCTGGTGCTGCCGCCGGTTCCGGCCGCCCTGCGCACCGAACTCGCCTACCGGCGGTCCTTCCACTGAGGATCTAACGCGCGGTTGCGAGGGCGCGCGTGACCCCGGGGACGTCAGGGTGCGGTGCTGGTGCGGGCGGGAGCGTTGGACAGGCCGCTGCGCTGCGGCAGCCTGCGCAGGAGCTGCTGCGCCGCATCGACATTGCCGCTGGACGCGGCGAGCGTGCGGCCGAGCCGCTCGAGTTCCGGGCCGGTGGCGACCCGCATGATCAGCCGGTGCGCGCCGGGCGAGAGCCGGGAAAGCGTGTAGGACGCATAGGATTCCAGCCGGATCATCTGCAGTGCCCGGTTGTGCCGGACAGCGGAGACGATGCGCCGCCCGGCCTTGTCGGGGTCCATGGCGACCAGGGCCATGGCACGTGCCACCCCCTCCTTGATCAGGTCGGCCTGATCATCGGAAACGGTGCTCATGGACGCGGTCTCGGTGAGGTTCGAAGCGATCAGCCCGGGGCATACGGCGGTGACACCGATACGGGCGGAGGCGAATTCGGCGCGGATGCAGTCGCTGAAATGCTTCACCGCCGCCTTGGACACGCAGTACGGCGTGCCGAGCCGGTACGGCGCGAACGCGGCCATGGAGGACACGTTCACCAGGTGTCCGCCGCGCCCGCGATCCACCATCTGCTGTCCGAAGATCCGGCAGCCGTGGATCATCGCCATCAGGTTGATGTCCATGATCCGTTCGAAGTCCTCGACCGGCACCTCCAGAATCGGCCCGCCGACGAGGATTCCGGCATTGTTGACCACCACGTCGGGCACGCCGTGCTCCGCGCGCACCTGCTCGGCGAAGGCTTCCAGGCCCTCGACCTCGGAGACGTCGAGCCGATAGGCGATGGCTCGACCACCGCGTGATTCGATCTGGCGCACAGTCTCTTTCGCGCCGTCGAGGTCGATGTCGGCGACCACGACGGTCGCGCCCGTAGCCGCGAAGGCCCGGGCGGTGCCCCGGCCGATACCGCTGCCGGATCCGGTGACCACGGCGAGCCTGGGTGTGGGTTGCGCGAGCATGGGCGACTCCTCGACGAGTCCGGGCCGACACCCTTGTCGGCACTGTGCAACACAGCATATTCTGTCCCAGACAGTCTAGTAAAGAGCTGGAGGCCCCCTCATGGGCAAGTTCGACAACAACGTCGTCGTCGTAACCGGCGCGGGCAGCGGCATCGGCCGCGCCACCGCGAAACGCTTCGCCGCCAAGGGCGCTCACGTCGTCGTCAGCGATATCAATGCGCGCGGCGCACAGGAAACCGTGGACATCATTGCCGGTGGAGGCGGGCACGCACACCCATACACGGTCGACGTCTCCGACCGTGCGGCCATGGAGCTCTTCGCCGGGGAGGTGCGCGGGCGACATGGTGTCCCAGACATTGTGGTGAACAATGCCGGATACACCACCGCCGGACCCTTCCTCGGACATTCCGCCCGGGACTGGGACCGCATCATGGGCGTGAACTTCTGGGGCGCGTACCACGGCAGCCGGCTGTTCGGGCGGCAGATGGTGCAGGCGCGCAAGAAGGGCCGGATCCTCACCGTGACCTCACCCGCCGCGGTCACGCCCATCCCGCTGTCCACCGCGTACTGCACCAGCAAGGCCGCCGCGCAGATGCTCACCGAATGCCTGCGGCTGGAATTCGCGGGCACCGGGGTGGGCGTCACCGCCATCCTGCCCGCCTTCATCGATACCGGGTTCTATCCCGACGCCGAACTCGTCGGGGACGACAAGGAGATGCTGGAACGCGGCAGGAACATCTCCATGCTGGCCGCGAAACTCGTTGCGCGCAGCCCGGAAACGATGGGGCGCAAGATCGTGAAGATCTCCGCGCGCAATCCCGCCATCGCCCCGACGCCCATCGAATCGCGGATCGCGTGCACCGCCGCGCGGCTCTCCCCCGCCGGCGCGCGCCTGGCCTCCCGGTTCATGGCGCCCGACTTCCTCATCGGCATGGTCAACCGCTTCGCACCCGACGCGGCCGTCCGCACCTTCGACCGGGTGGCGGAGCGCGCGCTCGCGAACATGCGCTGAGCCGCCGGAATCCCCTGGGACACACACAGACTCGACAGGAGAAGCAGCATGTCCGTGAGCTCTACGAGCACCCGGCCGGATCACGAGGTCGTGGTCATCGGCGCGGGACCGGGCGGTATCGCGGCCGGAGCCAAACTGAAGAAGGCCGGGATCACCGACTTCGTCATCCTCGACCGCTCCGACGCGCCGGGCGGCACCTGGCAGCACTACACCTATCCGGGCATCAGCGTGGACACGCCGGTGCTGTTCTACCAGTACACCTTCGAACCGGATCCGAACTGGCCGCGACTGTTCCCGTCCGGCGCGGAACTGCAGGCCTACCACCTGCGGGTGGCGCGGAAGTACGGGCTGGACGCGCACTTCCGGGTGAATACCGAAGTGGTGCGCGAGGTGTGGGACGACCGCGAGCACTGCTGGCGACTGCACCTGGCCGACGGCACGGTACTCACGGCGCGCTTCGTGATCAGCGGTATCGGGGCGTTCGTCACGCCGAAGGACGCGCCGCTGCCGGGGCTCGACACATTCGAAGGGTTCATCCAGCGACCGGGGCGGTGGGACAACAGCTTCGACCATCGCGGCAAGAAGGTCGCCATTGTCGGCACCGGGGCCAGCGCCGTGCAGATCATCGCCGCCATCGCACCGGAAGTGCAGCGGCTCACCGTCTTTCAGCGAACGCCGCCCTGGTGCCTGCCGCGACCGAATGTGCTGCTGTGGCCGATCCGGCCGCTGCTGTACGTGCCCGGCCTGGTCACCATGGTGCGGCGCGGCGCGCTGTCGGTACTCGACATCGCCTCCCGCCGGATCATGCACTGGCAGCCGTCGGATCAGGTCACCGTCCCGGCCATGCAGCGCTTCGACCGCGGCGCGCGAATCCTCTACCGCGCCTACCTTTTCGCGATGGTGCGCAATCGTCAGGCCCGCCGCGGGCTGATGCCGTCCTACGGCCCGCTCACCAAACGTCCCACCGCCAACAGCCGCTTCCTGCCGTCGTTCAACCGTGACAACGTGGAGCTGGTGACCGAGGCCGTGGACCACTTCACCGAGCGCGGGGTGGTCTCCGCCTCCGGGCGGGAGGTCGAAGCCGACATGGTGATCATGGCGACCGGGCACGAAATGTATTCCGAGCCCATGGATTACCGCATCGGCCAGATCGTCGGACGGGACGGCTTCGACCTCGCCGCCTTCTGGCGCGAGCACGGCATGCAGGCCTACGACTCCTGCTCGGTGCCCGGGGTGCCCAACCGGTTCATGCTGTCGGGCCCCTACTCCTGGTACGCCATCGACTGGCACGAGATCGTGGAGCGCGGCGCGGATCACGCCGTGCACGCCATCACCCTCGCCACACAGCGCAAGGCCACCATGATGGAGGTCCGCAAGGATGTGCACGACGCCTTCCACGCCGAGCAGTATCGGGCCGTCTCGAAGGTGCTGCCGTACTTCAACACGGTGAACAAGCACGTCAACACCTACTACCGGAACTCGCACGGCGACTTCCCGTTCCCCCTGCTCGGCGGGGTCTTCAACGCCGAGCACCGGGCCCGGAACTTCCCGGCCGACGTGTACGAGTACAGCACCGTCCCCGTCGGTGAGCTCGCGGGCGAACGGGCGGGATGACCGCGAGCCCCGGCGGCGCGCGTAAGTTGGCAGGGTGCGCGCCGACCGAGAGCCAGGCCGCCGGGACATCACCGCATGAACCGGCGCGACCTCATGCTGCTCGCGGCGGGCACCCACGCCGACCCGCACACCGTGCTGGGCGCACACGCGCATCCGGACGGAACCATCATCCGGGCGCTGCGACCGCACGCCGAGACCGTGCACGCCCGTATCGGCGGCATCGACCATCCGCTCGAGCACGTCGAACACGGGGTGTTCGAGGGGGTGGTGCCGTTCCCCGAACTGTGGGACTACCGGATCGTCACCTCCTACCCGGGCGGCCGGACGACCGTCGACGCGGACGGCTACCGATTCCTGCCGACGCTGGGGGACCTCGACCTGCATCTGTTCGGCGAGGGACGGCACGAACGCCTCTGGGACGTGCTGGGCGCGCACCCACGCCGATACCCCGGCCTCGACGGTGAGGTGACCGGCACCTCGTTCGCCGTCTGGGCCCCCAACGCGCGCGGCGTCAGCGTGATCGGCGACTTCGACGGGTGGAGCGGCAATACCGCGCCCATGCGGCGACTCGGCGACTCCGGGGTGTGGGAGGTGTTCCTGCCCGGGATCGGCGTGGGCACCGTCTACAAGTACCGGGTGCACGGGGCCGACGGGCGCACCACCGACCACGCCGACCCGATGGCCTTCGCCACCGAGAAACCGCCCGCCACAGCGTCCGTCGTCACCGAGAGCGGGCACGCCTGGGGCGACCGGGACTGGGTGACCGGACGCGAGGCCCGCGACCCCACCCGCTCGCCGATGAGCGTCTACGAGGTGCACCTCGGGTCCTGGCGGCACGGGCTCGGCTATCGGGAACTGGCCGAACAGCTCGCCGAATACGTTGCCGCGCACGGTTTCACGCATGTCGAGCTGCTACCCGTGGCCGAACACCCCTTCGGCGGATCATGGGGATACCAGGTCACCTCCTACTACGCGCCCACCGCGCGCTTCGGCTCCCCCGACGACTTCCGCTGGTTCGTGGATCACCTGCACCGCAAGGGAATCGGCGTACTGCTGGACTGGGTGCCCGCGCACTTCCCGCGCGACGAATGGGCCCTGGCGCGCTTCGACGGCACCGCCCTCTACGAACACCCCGACCCCCGGCGCGGGGAGCAACTCGACTGGGGCACCTACATTTTCGACTTCGGCCGACACGAGGTGCGGAACTTCCTGGTCGCCAACGCGCTGTACTGGATCGAGGAATTCCACATCGACGGGCTGCGCGTGGACGCCGTCGCCGCCATGCTCTACCTCGACTACTCGCGGCCCGACTGGGAACCGAACATCCACGGCGGGCGCGAGAACCTGGAGGCCGTGGCCTTCCTCCAGGAAATGAATGCCACTGTGCACAAACATCATCCGGGCGTGGTGACCATCGCCGAGGAGTCCACCACCTGGCCGGGCGTCACCCGCCCCACCGAGGTCGGCGGGCTCGGCTTCACCATGAAATGGAATATGGGCTGGATGCACGACACCCTCGGCTACCTGGCCCACGATCCCGTGCACCGCAGCTGGCACCACAACGAGGTCACCTTCTCCCTCACCTACGCGTGGAGCGAGAACTACGTCCTGCCCGTCAGCCACGACGAGGTCGTCTACGGCAAGGGCACACTGTGGACGCGCATGCCCGGCGACGACTTCGCCAAGGCGGGCGGCGTGCGCGCGCTGCTCGCCTACATGTGGGCGCATCCGGGTAAGCAACTGCTGTTCATGGGCCAGGAGTTCGGTCAGTTCCGGGAGTGGAACCACGATCGCGGGCTGGACTGGGACGAGCTGGAGAACCCACTGCACCAGGGCATTCAGCGGCTGGTGCGCGACCTCAACACGGCGTATGCCGGGCATCCCGCACTGTGGAGCCAGGACACCTCGCCGGGTGGTTACGCCTGGATCGACGCCGACGACCGGGAGAACAACACGCTGTCCTTCCTGCGCTACGGCACCGACGGCTCGATTCTGGCCTGCCTCTACAACTTCTCGGGTTCCGAGCACCGGGACTACCGGGTGGGCCTCCCGGCCGCCGGGCAGTGGCGCGAAATTCTGAACACCGACGCGATCGCGTACGGCGGCAACGGAATCGGCAATCTCGGCGCGGTCACCGCCACCGCCGAACCGTGGCACGGCCGACCGGCTTCCGCCTGGGTGACCCTGCCGCCCAGTAGCGGGCTGTGGCTCATTCCGGAATGAAACGCCAATATTCCAGATTCTGCGGTATTCCTGGCACCCGGAGCGGAAGATCAGGGATATGAACAAGATTGGCAAACTCGCGTTCGCGGCCACCGCGGCGGCCGCTATCACGACCACCGGCGCCGGCCTGGCCTCCGCCGATGTCGTCACCGAAACCAAACCGGTCGTCGCCCCGGGCGAACCGAACCCCAGCGGCACCGGATCCTCGACCCTGCTGGGCGAGGCCCTGGGCGAACTGGTCCACAAGCTGCTGCTGGCCACCGGCAGCTACGACGGGCACTAGCGAACGAGAACCGGGTCCCCGCCCGCTCGGCGGAGACCCGGTGTGGCGGTTCGAGATCCGGACTCAGTACAGCGCGGTCGCCAGTTTGCGACGGGCCGCCACCACGATCGGCTCGGCCGGATCGAAGAGTTCGAAGAGTTCGAGCAGATGGGTGCGCACGCGGGTGCGGTCGTCGCCCGCGGTCCGCTTGATCTGGGCGATGAGGCGGTCGAAGGCGGCCTCGGGCTGCTGGTTGAACATCTCCAGGTCGGCGGCCGCGAGGGCGGCGTCGATATCGGCGGGATCGGCGTCGGCCTTGGCCAGGGCGGCCGGATCCAGGTCCTGGACGCGGGCGATGAACTGGACCTGCCGCAGCGCCGCTTTCGCCTCGGCATTGTTCGGCTCGGAGTTCAGGATGGCGTTGTAGGCGGCCTGGGCGGTGTCGAAATCGCCACGCTCCAAAGCCTCTTCGGCGGCGACGAAGCGCGGGTCCTCAGGAACCTGCGGCTCCTCCTCGCCCTCGGCCGCGTCGCCGGACAGCTTGCCGCGCACGGCGTCGACCACGGCGGCCAGCCACTGGGTCACCTGCGCCTCGGGCTGATTGCCGGTGAAATCGGCCAGCGGCTGACCCGCGGCCACCGCGATCACCGTCGGAATGCCCTGCACGCCGAACGCCTGCGCGATCCGCATGTTGGCCTCGGCCTCGATGGTGGCCAGATCCCACTCGGTGGTCTGAGAAGCCAAGCGCTCCAACAGTTTCACCAGTTCGATACTGCCGGGGCTGCGCTGCGAGTACAGCACCACCACGACCGGCACGGCCGTGGAGCGCCGCAAGACCTTGGTCTCGAAATCGGCTTCGGTGACGGCGTGCCCACCGGGCACGTCACCCGGCGCGGCGGCCGGCTGCTTCAGTGCGGACAGATCCACCGCGCCGGACATTGCGGCGGCGACGGCGGCGGATGGGCGTCGTGCAGGTCGAGTCACGACACCCAGTCTGTCATGAACGGGCTGCGACCGGTGCCGGGGCACCGCCCGCGGGTGCCTTGCTCAGCTCGCCGAGCAGCCCATTCCGGACCGCCCACATCTCGAACAGCACCGTGAAGAACGGCGGGATGCTCGACAGCAGCGCCAGCACCGCGACCCACCACTTCCAGCCCAGCTCGCGCGCGGCCAGCACGGCGGCCAGCAGGAAGGCGATGAACACGATCCCGTGGATCATGCCGAACACCTTCACCGGCCACAGGATCGGATCATCGATGCGCTTGAGCACCATGCCGATGATCAGGAACACCCACGACACCGCCTCGAGCACCGCGACGAAACGGAAACGCTTGGACACGGTGCTGAGATCGAAAAAGCCCATGGCCACCATTGTGCCGTACATCTACGACGGACTGTCGTGGATATCGGTCACACCGTGGCCGGGCACACTCGACTTCCCCGCACTCCGCAAGTCCATCAAGGTTTGCGGCGCGTCTCGATTCTGGACTGACGGAGCGGGGGAGCGAAGCGGAGGAGCGGAGGAGGGAAGAATCGAGACTCCCAGCGCCGCAAACCCGCCCGGAGCGAAGCGGAGGGCAAATTAAACACGGATGATCAGGGCGTCGCCTTGGCCGCCGCCACCGCACAGGGCGGCCGCGCCGACGCCGCCGCCGCGGCGCTTCAGCTCGAGGGCCAGGTGCAGCACGATGCGCGCGCCGGACATGCCCAGGGGGTGGCCGATGGAGATCGCGCCGCCGTTGACATTCACCTTGTCGGCATCGATGCCCAGCTTGCGGGTGGAGGCGATGCCGACCGCGGCGAACGCCTCGTTGATCTCGATCAGATCCAGGTCGGCGGGCGAGATGCCTTCCTTCGCACAGGCTTTCGCGATGGCGTTGGCGGGCTGGTCCTGCAGGGTGGAGTCCGGTCCGGCCACGACGCCGGCCGCGCCGATCTCGGCGATCCAGCTCAGACCCAGTTCCTCGGCCTTGGCCTTGCTCATCACGACCACCGCGGCCGCGCCGTCGGAGATCTGCGAGGCGGTGCCCGCGGTGATGGTGCCGGTCTTCGAGAAGGCCGGTCGCAGCTTGCCGAGCGACTCCACGGTGGTGTCGGCGCGGATGCCCTCGTCCTGCGCGAAGACGATCGGATCGCCCTTGCGCTGCGGGATGGACACCGGGACGACCTCGTCCTCGAAGACGCCGTTCTTCCAGGCGGCCGCGGCCTTCTGGTGCGAGGCGGCCGCGAACGCGTCCTGATCCTCGCGGGAGATGGCGTCGGCGGCGTTGCGCTGCTCGGTGAGCGCGCCCATGGCCTGATCGGTGAAGATGTCGTGCAGGCCGTCGTAGGCCATGTGGTCGCGCAGCGTCACGTCGCCGTACTTGAAGCCCTCACGGCTCTTCTCCAGCATGTGCGGCGCACGGGTCATGGATTCCTGGCCGCCGGCCACCACGATCTCGTACTCGCCCGCGCGAATCAGCTGATCCGCCAGGGCGATCGCGTTGATGCCGGACAGGCAGACCTTGTTCAGGGTGAGCGCCGGGACATCCATCGGGATGCCCGCGGCCACGGCCGCCTGCCGCGCCGGGATCTGGCCCGCGCCCGCGGTGAGCACCTGGCCCATGATCACGTAATCGACCTGGTCGGGGCGGACGCCGCCCTTCTCCAGGGCCGCCTTGATGGCGAAACCGCCGAGATCCGAACCGCTGAAGTCCTTCAGCGAGCCGAGCAGCCGGCCCACCGGGGTGCGTGCGCCGGAGACGATGACGGTGGTGGTCACGTTGAGCCCTCGCTTACGTTGTAATGTGCCTGCTCCGCCAACCTTCGGAGCACTACTCCAAGGTAACCGGTGGGCTGCGGGCACCCGCCTTCAGGTCGCGCTACCGTTCCAGGTGTGAGCAACACCGAGAACACCGAATTCATCCCCGCCGAATACGTCACGGCCGTCGATCATGTCGGCATCGCGGTGCCGGATCTCGATTCCGCGGTGGCCTGGTACCGAGACAATCTCGGGATGGTCGAGACGCATCGCGAGATCAACGAAGCCCAGGGCGTTCACGAGGCCATGCTGTCGTTTGCGGGCGCACCGGAAGGGTCGGTTGCACTGCAGTTGCTGGCACCGCTGAACGAGGCGTCCACGATCGCCAAGTTCATCGACCGAAACGGGCCTGGCCTGCAGCAGCTCGCGTACCGGGTCACCGATATCGATGCTGTCGCCACGTATCTGCGTACACGGGGCTTGCGTTTGCTGTACGAAGCACCCCGGGCCGGAACCGCTGGTTCGCGCATCAATTTCATCCACCCCAAGGATGCTGGCGGTGTGCTGGTGGAACTCGTGGAACCCGCCTCCGAAACTACCCACTAGTACCGGGATCAGCGAGACTAAAGAGGCTGTAACAACATTCGCGGTCGGGTCACCATCGGTGGTCGACAGGCTGTATTTTGTGGGGCATGTCGTCCACTGAGCCCGATCGTAATCGCTTCGTTGCACTGCCCTTTACCGTTGTGCGGAAGGGCTATGACCGTGACGAGGTGCGTAACTACTTCGACCGTTTCGATGCCGAGCTAAGGGTCACCGCCACCGATCGCGATGCCGCCGCAGCCCAGGCCCGCAACCTGGCGGCCCAGCTGGAGGACGCCCGCGACGAGATCGACGAGCTCCGCAAGGAGGTCGACCGGCTGTCCGTGCCGCCGACCACCGCGGAAGGCATGTCGGACCGCATCTCCCGCATGCTGCGCCTGGCTTCCGACGAGGCCTCCGAGGTCCGTGCGCAGGCCCAGGCCGAGGCCGCCGAAATGATTTCGATCGCCGAACAGCAGGCGACCGAAATGCGCGGTAAGTACGAATCGCTCCTCTCCGAGACCAAAGAGAAGCGCGAAGCGCTCGAAATCGAGTTCGAGCAGACCCTCGCCAACGCGCGCTCCGAGTCCCAGAAGATCGTCGAAGCCGCCAACGCCGAGGCCGACCGCCTCACCAAGGAGTCCGAGGCCAAGCGCAAGGCCACGCAGCAGGACTTCGAGGTCACCATGGCCGAGCGCCGCACCAAGCTCACCCGCGCCATGGAGGAGCTCGAGGCCACCTCCCGCGCCGAGGCCGCCCAGCGCATCAAGGACGCCACCGACGAGGCCAACCGCCTCATCACCTCGGCCACCAACACCGCCGACCGCAAGATCGCGCACGCCAAGGAACTCGCCGAGGAGATGCGCGTCCTGCGCGGCCGCGTCCTGGCCCAGCTGCTCGGCATCCGCGGCCAGCTCGACTCCGTCCCGGCCATGCTGGCGGCGGTCAACCGCGAGAGCGAACTGCTCGACGGCGCCCCCGAACAGCGCTCGCTGAACAAGGGCGGCAACCGCAAGGCCATCACCGACCGCGAGGAAGACATCGTCGACGAAGAGCGCGAGAACGCCGACGTCTCGTAGTTAGTCGAATCCGACCGGGCGACAACACAATTCAAACGAAGGCCGCTCCCGATGGGGGCGGCCTTCCCTATTTGGCCGGTGACACCCGTTCGCGGGGTGGCGACTCAGGACCACTTCCGCGTGATGGTGCGGGTGCGGCGGCCCTTCCAGCACCCCGAGTGCCAGTGTCTGCGGTCGTCCTCACCACCGTGCGCCGCCCAGGCCACGATGTGCGCAACGCCGGGCATGATCTCCTGATCGCAGCCGGGACAGCGGTAGCGCTTCGTCGCGCGCGAGCCGGGAACCGTTCGGACGACATAGGTTTCGCCGTCGGGACCGTCCTCGGTGCGGCCGAAGACGTCGCCGACGGGACGCGGCTCCGACTGGAACCGCGCCGGGTCTTTGGGGCGTGGTTTCCGGCGGGGCATGGTATCGAGGTTAGAACAGGCGGAATTCGTCGCTCTCGGTGCCACGCAGAGCGTCGTAATCCAGGGTCAGGCAGCGGATTCCACGGTCGGTGGCGAGAACTTTGGCCTGCGGCTTGATCTGCTGGGCCGCGAACACGCCCACGACCGGGGCCAGCAGCGGGTCACGGTTGAGGAGCTCGAGGTAGCGGGTGAGCTGTTCGACGCCGTCGATCTCACCGCGGCGCTTGATCTCGACCGCCACCGTCGCGCCGTCGGCGTCCCGGCAGAGGATGTCGACCGGGCCGATGGCGGTCATGTATTCGCGGCGGATCAATGTGTAACCGGGGCCGAGGGTTTCGATGTGCTCGGCCAGGAGTTCCTGGAGATGCGCTTCGACGCCGTCCTTCTGGAGACCGGGGTCCACGCCGAGTTCGTGCGAGGAGTCGTGCTCGATCTCCTCGATGGTGATGCGCAGTTCCTCGCCGGCCTTGTTGGTGACGACCCAGAGGGCTTTCGCTGTCTCCGAATCGGATTCGCGTTCCTCGAGCCAGCACGGGGGGCTCATCCAGTTGAGGGGCTTGTAGGAGCCGCCGTCGGAGTGCACCAGCACCGAGCCGTCCGCCTTCGTCAGGATCAGGCGACGGGCCATCGGCAGATGAGCGGTGAGGCGACCGACGTAGTCCACCTGGCAACGAGCAATCACGAGGCGCATTGGATGGAGTCTATGCCATCACGATAAAGCGAAATGCCATAGGGCACAGAGCCCGGACAACGAAAAAGGCCCCCAGCATCTGCTGGGGGCCTTCTCGAAT
>NZ_JAERRJ010000010.1 GCF_016741815.1 Nocardia acididurans | reverse complement strand
TGAGTCCGAAAACCCAGCAAATCAAACGCCAGCTCGGAAATTAAGCTGACTTAAAATGTTCGACACCCACACGCGGGGCAGATGCCGAAACCAATAAATAATTGGCACTGACATTCATCGACACACTATTGAGTTCTCAAAGAACACACGCACACGTCTTCGATCTAAGTTGATCAGATGTCCAACGAGGCAACTTTTCCAGCCTAACGGCGATGCTCAACGGAGTCAAGCTCGGGTTTTAGGCTGGAGTGTTCGTCTGTCAGGCGCTCCTCGTACAACCTCGTTTCCGGATCCGCGTTTCCAGCCTCTGAGCTGGGCGTCTGGCACCCGGTCGGTGTCCGTGTCGCTCTGACCTGGACTAAGTTACGCCCAGGAAAACGCAACGTCAAATCGCCTGGTGAGCGCCGCGTCTGCGCAGGTCGCGGACCCCTGAAACGACAAGATCGCCGGGTCGGGGCACTGTTTTGTGACCCAGCTCTCGGCGATCTTGTTTTCGTATCGGCTGCTGCAGTTGTCGAGTCGGTGTCGAGGCTTATTGACCCGCGCGCAGCACGCCCGCGAAATTCTTCTTGCCCCGGCGCAGGACCAGCCAGCGTCCGTGCAGGTAGTCGGAATCCGACGGCGTCCATTCCAGATCGGCGATCTTGGCGTTGTTCACCGATGCGCCGCCCTCGTTGACAGCGCGACGGGCTGCGCCACGGCTCTCCGACAGACCCGAGGCCACCAGTAGATCGACGATGGTGTCGCCCGGCTTGGCCTCGGCCACCTTGCCGTCGACGGCCGCCTCGGTGAGCGCCGCGGACAGCGTGGACTCGTTGAGCTCGCCGAGTTCACCGCGCCCGAACAGCGCCTGGCTGGCCAGCTGCACCGAGCGGGTGTGCTCCTCGCCGTGTACGAGGGTCGTCATCTCGGCGGCCAGCCGGCGCTGCGCCTCGCGGGCATGCGGGCGCTCGGCGGTGGCCTGCTCCAGCTCGTCCAGTTCCTCCCGCGAGAGGAAGGTGAACCAGCGCAGGTAGCGGACCACATCGGCGTCGGCCGTATTCACGAAGTACTGGTACCAGGCGTAGGGGCTGGTCATCTCCGGATCCAGCCACAGGCTGCCGCCGCCGGTGGACTTGCCGAACTTCTTGCCGTCGGCCGAGGTCACCAGTGGCACGGTCAGCGCGTGCACGTGCTCGCCGTCCACGCGGCGGTTCAATTCCACGCCGGCGATGATGTTGCCCCACTGATCCGAGCCGCCGACCTGCAGGCGGCAGCCGTGGGTACGCCGCAACTGCACGAAGTCGTTGGCCTGCAACAGCATGTAGGAGAACTCGGTGTAGGAGATGCCGTCGGACTCCAGGCGGCGCTTCACCGTGTCCCGCGCGAGCATGACGTTCACCGAGAAGTGCTTGCCGATATCGCGCAGGAAGGAGACCGTGCTCAGCGGGCCGGTCCAGTCCATGTTGTTGGCGATGATCGCGCCGGTCGGCGAATCGTCGAGGTCGACGAACCGCTCGAGCTGGGAGCGGATGCGCCCGGCCCACTCGGCCACGGTGTCGGAGGAGTTCATGGTGCGCTCGCCGACGTCACGCGGGTCGCCGATCATGCCGGTCGCGCCGCCCGCGAGGACGATCGGGCGATGGCCCGCGGCCTGGAAGCGCTTCAGCGCCAGCAGCGGGACGAGGTGTCCGGCGTGCAGGGAGGCGGCGGTCGGATCGAAGCCGGCATAGAGCGTCAACGGGCCTTTGGCCAGATCCGCGCGCAGGGCGTCCAGATCGGTGGACTGCGCGATCAGTCCGCGCCAGGTCAGTTCGTCGATGATGTCGTTGCCGCTCACGTCTGTCTATCTTGCCATTCCACGTCGAGGCGTTTTCCGCGCACGGTCCGGATGTCGCCGGGCCGCAGCGGTGGGCGTCACGGGGACGGGGCGAACCGGGATCGGGAGCGTCCGGCCCGTGCGCCGACACCGGCGAAATCGCTTGTCACCCAGCCGAAAAGGCACTGCCGGTGATTCCGCGCGGTCACTACCATCGCGTCCATGCGCATCGATCGACACCATGTGCCCGAGCAAACCCCGTCCGCCGCAATCGAGTTTGTGCGAACCAGGTACACCGAGCAGGCCCGGGCGGCGGAGGCGGGCGGCCTGTCGGGGGTGCGGTGGCTGGCCGAGGTGCTGCTCGACTACGTCGGCGCGCGGACGGTCGAGATCGATCCGGCGGTGGAGCAGCGGGAGACGTGGTTCGCCCTGCGGTCCGCGGTCATTCTGCAGCGCGACTTCGTGCGCGGGCAGGCCGCCGGGAAGCACACCGACTGCTACGCCAACGCGCAGTACGCCTCGCACTACTTCCGGTTCACCAAGATGGATGGGCCCGCGCTGACCGCGGCGGAGTGGACAGCCGCCTGGTGGCCGGCGGTGAGCGTGCGTTTCGAGAATGTGGTGGAACAGTTGGCGCAGCTCTGCCCGGCCGATCATGCCGAAGGTCAGGCGCTGGTGGCGCTGTGGTCGGGGCGGCCGGTGCGGGCCGAAACGCTGGACGGCGATACCGGCGCGGCGGTGCGGGCGATCGCGTCACGTGATGCCGACGGGTTCGATACCGCGCTGGCAGCGGTCCTGCGACGGCATCGCGAGCAGTCCGAGACCCGGATACGAGAGCTGCCCCATACCCGATATCGGGTGCTGGGCACGGATCTGATCGCGTGGGAGGCGGTGGGTCTCGCGGCGCTCGCGCATCGGGCCGGAATGCCGCTCGGAGTCGAATCCGCGTATCTGCCTTCGCGACTCGTCACAGGGGCCGGACCGCTGCTCCCGGTGGCCGATGGCCGCCCGATCACCCGGCCGCCGTTCGATGCCGACCGGGCCGCACAGTGGCTGGAGCGGTTCGAGGCGTCCGGCGAGCAGCAGCGGTCGATCGAGCATGCGGTCGCATTGCAGGAGTCCGACCGGTACCGGTTCAACGGCATCTTCCGGATCGCCTCGGAGTCCTGCACCGCCCAGGCCTACCGTTCGGTGCTCGATCCACGCGCCGAGGATCCCCGCACCTGGTCCGCGTTCGTCCTGGCCGCCGAGGCCGCGGCGCAGGCGTTCCGGCTGGTGTCGTTCGCGCCGGGCACCATGGTTCCGATAACCCTGGCGGGCCGGACCGGTGACGTGCCCGCGCTCGAACTGGCGAAGAGCTATGCGGGCACGGGGAATTATCTCAGCGCGGTCGCCCTGGCCTGGACGGCCCGTTCCGAATCCGCGCTCGAGATCCTGGCGGCGGTGCCGGATGTCAGACACTCGCACGACGACGATCCCGACTACCAGTACGCGCTGGCCGTCCGCGCCCTCCTGCGTGGCGAGGACCCGGCGCGGTTCCTGAAGGCCGCGACGCGCCCGGCCACCGGCGCGCACATCGATTACGCGGTGTACCTGGACAATCCACGGGTCCGGCTGCTGGAACGGTTCGTGGACGACGATCACGAGGGGTTCGATACCGCCCTCGCCGAAGCGGTGGCGCTGTATCGCGACTACCACAGCGTCGACAAGCTCATCGACGGCGAAGACGCCCAGATGAACGTCGACCTGCTCGGCCTGGCGTGCCTGGCGGCGGATCGCGGGTTCCCGATCACGGTCGAATCCGATTACCTGCCAAGACGTTTGATCGACGGCGCTTGGCTCGCGAGATGAAGGCGTCGGCGGCGAGCAATACCATCGGCGCTCATGCGCGTTGATCGGCACAGTGTGCCCGAGGAGATCCTGTCCACCGCTCTCGAGTATGTGCCGAATGAGCTGGGGCGGGCGGTGAAGCTGGCGGAGAACGGCGGTGTGGGCGGGATCGAACTGATCGCGGACGACCTGCTCGACTACGTGTGCGCGCGGACAGTGCGCATCGACCCACACATGGAGCAGCGGGAGACGTGGCTGGCACTGCGCACGGCGGTCGAGCTGTACGGCGACTATGTGGTGGGGTCCGCACTTCCGGAGGGTGCGGAGGTGCGGGCCTGGGTCGAGTACCTGGGCTCAGGCTTCGGGGTCGAGAAGGACTCGGAACCGTCGCTGTCGAACTTCGAATGGACCGCCGCGTGGTGGAAGGCGCTCGCCGTGCGATCGGACAACGAGCTGATGCGGCTGGCCGGGTGGTGTCCGGAGGGATACGCCGAGGGGCAGGCGCTGGTGGCGTTCTGGGAGGACGACGCCGATGCGGATCTGTCGGCGGTACGGGGGGTGCCGGGACGGATGCTGCGAGCCATCGACCGGGGCGACGTCGCGGAGTTCGATGCCGAACTGGAATCCATGCTGCGGGAGCATCGCAGGTACGCGGAGAACACGCGATGGATCAAGGCGCGGGATCTGATCGCCTGGGAGGCAGCGGGTCTCGCGGCGCTCGCACACCGGGCCGGGATGGCGGGTGAGATCGAGTCGGCGTACCTGCCGGCGCGGCTGGTGACCGGGGCCGGGCCGGTGACGCCCGGTGGTGACGGCCCGATCATCCGACCGCCCTTCGATCGGCAACAGGCCGAACGCTGGCTGACGGGCGAAGACGAACGAGACGGAATCGGCGACGCCTTCCGCGCGGAGGTGCTCGTGCAGTTCCGGTGCATGGCGCTGAAGAACGTCGCCGACCATCAGTTGATGGCGCAGGCGTTCCGGTCGGTGCTCGATCCACGCGCCGAGGACCCGCGGAGCCGGGCCGCCTATGTGCTGGCGGCCGAGGCGATGGCGCAGGCGTTCGCGGTGGCGGCGGTGCCCCGGGGGACGCCGGTGACAGTGACGCTGGGCGGCCGGTCGGGTGAGGTGCTCGCCTCCGGTCCGGTCGGCGACGCGTCCGACTGGGAGTTCGCCCGGGCGGGCGCACTGGCCTGGATCACACGCTCGACGACTGCCGTGGAGATTCTCGGCGGCATCGACCGGCTGAGCGAAACCCTGCCCGACACAACGGCTTACGCTCGCGCCGTGCGCGCCGTGCTGCGCGGGGAGGACGCGCGACCGCACCTGCGCGCGGCGCTGGCCAAGACCTCGGGTGACGGCCACTGGGAGTGCCTGCGCAATCCGCGTGCCCGGCTGCTGGAGCGCATCGTGGAGGGCGATCACGCGGGTTTCAACACGGTCCTGGCGGAGACGCTCGGCCTGTACCGCGACTACTACAGCGCGGGCGATCAGATCGGCGACTGCGACGGCCAGGTGCATCACGACGCGCTCGGGCTGGCCTGTCTGGCGGTCGATCGCGGCTTTCCCCTCACCGTCGAATCGGACTATCTTCCTCGCACGATGATCGACGGCGGACCGCTCTCACCTCGATGACGAGCGCCGCGGCGTCGATCCCTGCTCGGGACGCTAGCGATCGAAGGCGGCTTTGAGGGCGGTGAGGTGGACGCGGCTGGCGGTGGCGGCGGCTTGGGGGTCGCGGGTGCGGATGGCGTCGTAGAGGTGTTCGTGGGCGTCGTGGTCGGTGGCGGGGTCGGCGATGGGGCGGATGCGGAGCATGTCGATCATGGCGTGGCGCGAGCGCGGGACGAAGGCGTTGAACATCTCGAGGAGGATGTCGTTGTGGGCCGCGGCGATGACCGTGCGGTGGAAGGCGGTGTCGGCGTCGACGAGGGCTTCGATCGTGGGGCCCGCCTCCGCGCGGAGGTTGAGGGCTTTGAGGATGGTGCGCAGGTCGGCGGGGGTGCGGCGGTGGGCGGCGAGGGCGGCGGCTTCGGCTTCGATGGCGATGCGGGCCTCGATGACCGTCACGATGTCGGCGCGGCGCAGGACGGTGTCCCAGTCTTCGGCGACGTCGAGGGCGGTGAGGAAAACGCCTGCGCCCTGGCGGCTTTCGAGGACGCCTTTGCCCGCGAGTTCGCGGATGGCTTCGCGCAGGGTGGAGCGGCCGACGCCGAGTTGGGCGGCGAGGGTGGTTTCGCCGGGGAGGCGGTGGCCGAGTTCCCATTCGCCCGCGCGGATGCGGGTGAGCAATACCTCGGCGGCCTGTGCGGCGAGGGGGTGCCGTTGTACCTGGGCCACGGTTGTTTCGCCTCTCTACTTGTCTGAGGAGTGATTGTCTTCTAGTCTAGGCCACATGCTTTCGGGTGCCCTTCTTCTCCTTCGCTGCCGCAGCGGGGTCTGATCGACCGGCACCCCGTACGCGGGGTGTCGTGCTGCGCCGGTCGTCGAATCGACGCGAAAGAAGCGCACAGTGCCCGAGCACATTCCGTCCGTCCACTCCGCCGCGGTGACGCATCCCGCCACTCCCCCGGCCTGGAATCCCCAGCGGTCGTCCGCTATGGCTTCGCATCGTTATCGCGATGTATATCAACGGGTTTCGGTTCCGCTGACCGATCGCACCTGGCCGTCGAACCGGATCACCGCCGCACCGCTGTGGGTGCCGGTCGATCTGCGCGACGGTAATCAGGCCTTGGCCGAGCCGATGGATCCGGCGCGCAAGCGGCGGTTCTTCGAGATGTTGGTGGCCATGGGCTACAAGGAGATCGAGGTCGGGTATCCCAGCGCCTCGCAGGCCGACTTCGATTTCGTCCGGTTGATCGGCAGCGCGAACCTGGCCCCGGAGGATGTCACCATCGTGGTGTTCACTCCGGCGCGCGTGGACTTGATCGAGCGCACGGTGGAATCCGTTCGGGGACTGCGCAATCGGGTGGTCATCCACATGTATACCGCGACCGCGCCGGTCTGGCGGGAGGTGGTGCTCGGCGCTTCGCGCACGGAGCTGACCGACATCATCGTGGCGGGCGGGCAGCGGATTCTGGCGCTGGCCGGCGATATGCCGAATGTTCGATTCCAGTTCTCCCCCGAGGTTTTCATGCTGACCGAGCCGGACTACGCGCTGGAGGTGTGCGATCGGATGACCACGCTGTGGGATGCCACGACGCAGCGGCCGGTCACGCTGAACCTGCCGACCACCGTGGAGGTGGCCACGCCGAACGTGTATGCCGATCAGATCGAGTACATGCATCGGAATCTGGCACGGCGGGACAGCGTGATCCTGTCGGTGCATCCGCACAATGATCGCGGAACCGGTGTCGCCGCTGCGGAATTGGCGCTGCTGGCCGGGGCGCAGCGGGTGGAGGGCTGCGTATTCGGCAACGGGGAGCGGACGGG
This sequence comes from Nocardia acididurans, assembly GCF_016741815.1. GTDB lineage: Bacteria > Actinomycetota > Actinomycetes > Mycobacteriales > Mycobacteriaceae > Nocardia > Nocardia acididurans. The sequence continues at coordinate 402,025 of NZ_JAERRJ010000010.1, read as the reverse complement.
CAATGTGGATCTGGCGACGCTGGCGCTGAATCTGCACGCACAGGGCGTTGATCCGATGGTCGACTTCTCCGATATCGACGAGATCCGCCGCACGGTGGAGTACTGCACGCGGCTGCCGGTACCGCAGCGGCATCCGTACGCGGGCGATCTGGTGTACACGGCGTTCTCGGGCACGCATCAGGACGCGATCCGCAAGGGGTTCGCCGAGCATCGGGCGCGGGCCGCGCGCGAAGGGCGTTCCGAGCGTGAGATCCCGTGGCGGGTACCGTATCTGCCGATCGATCCGGCCGATGTGGGGCGCGCCTACGACGCGGTGATCCGGGTCAATTCGCAGTCGGGCAAGGGCGGGATCGCCTATCTGCTGGAAGCGGAGTTCGGGCTGGAGCTGTCGCGTGCGCAGCAAATCGAGTTCGCGCGGCATGTACAGAAGTACACCGACGAGACCGGCGCCGAGGTGTCGGCGCGGCGGTTGCGCGAACTGTTCGCCGAGTACTACGGGGTGCCGGTCGAGTCGCCGGTGTCCTGACCCGGGCGGAACAGGAGATGCTCGATTCGGGCGACCCGGCTCTCCAGGGCCGCGATCCGGTCGCGGACCTCGGAGATGGTTCCCCCGACGTAGTCGCCGGGCCCGGGCCTGCGGCCGAGCAGCTGGAACAGCTGCTCGTGCACGCGGGTCCGGTCGGCACCCAGTTTGGCCAGTACCTGCGCGGCGACGCCTTCGCTCTCGTCCACGACGGCCAGCAGCAGGTGTTCGGTGCCGATGTGGTTGTTCCCCAGCGTGAGCGCCTCGCGCAGCGACAGTTCGAGTACCTTCTTGGATCGGGGCGTGAACGGGATGTGCGAGCCGGGTGTCGCCGTGCCGCGCCCGATCACCGCCTGGATCTGTTCGCGCACCGTGCGGCGGTCGAGGCCGAGTTCGGCGAAGGTCGCGGCGACCGGGCCCTCTTGTTCGGCCAGCAGCGCGAGCAGCAGGTGCTCGGTGCCGATGTAGTCGTGGTCGAGCGCCCGGGCTTCCTCTTGCGCCAGCACTATCGTGCGGCGGGCGCGGTCGGTGAAGCGTTCGAACATGAAACCCCCTGTGGCATTGCGGAATTACCTATCCACGGTAAAGGAATCGAGGGATCTCAGGAGGAGTGTTCGGGACGCGGGGCGCGGGGGCTGCGTTTATAGGCGGAGACGGCGGGGGAATCCGGCAGCCACAGCCGCCAGGCCACGTCGGCGGCCTGGCTCACGCCGACCCGTGGTCCGGCGGAAATGCCTGCTGTATCGGTGATTTCGGGACCCAGATCGAGCCGGATGGCGGAGGCGGGATCGAACAGCGCGGTTCCGTAGTCGCCCAGGGTGATTCCGAGGGCACTGCCGAGATTGCCAGGCCCCCTTGCCAAATCGGCGTCCTTGCGGGCGGCGTGCCGGCGTTCGCGCACGAGGTCATGCCCCTTGACGATCTCCCCCGCGCGCACCAGCACCGCGCAGGCCGTGCCGTCGGGGCCGGCGGTGACGTTCACACAGGTGTGCATGCCGTAACTGAGGTAGACGTAGAGCATGCCGGGCGGCCCGAACATGACGGCATTGCGCGGGGTCGGCCCCGGATAGGAGTGCGCGGCCGGGTCCGGCCAGGGACCGGCGGGGTCGCTGCCGTACGCCTCGACCTCGACGATGCGCAGGGCCACCGGACCGGACCAGAGCGTGGCGCCGAGCAGACGCCGGGCCGCGCGCAGGGGTTCGACGGCGAGTTCCTCGGCTGACACGGCTATCGATTGTCGCGCATGCGCCCGGACCGCGGGCGGGCGGGCGCGGCGTTCAGGCGGTGGTGTCGCCCGCCGCCTGGATGCCGCCCAGTTTCTGCGGATTCACCTGGAAGCGCAGGTTCTCGATGCGCCCGTCGACGATGTCGTAGGTGAGCGCGCCGAGGCGGTAGTCGCCGATCACGCCGATGATGCTCAATTCGCCGTTGACGACGGCGGATTCGAGGCGGATGCCCGCGGATACCGGTTTGGCCATGACGCCGAGCATCCAGCGCGCCACGTGATCCGGGCCGTGCAGCGGGCGGCGGGCGGCGGTGACGATGCCGCCGCCGTCGTTCCACAGGGTGACTTCGGGGGCGAGCAGTTCCATCAGGGCGTTGAGGTCGCCGCCGTGACAGGCGGCCATGAATTTCTGGGTGATCTCCTGGCGCGCGGCGTCGTCGGAGTCGAAGCGCGGGCGGCGGGACTGCACATGGGATTTGGCGCGGTGTGAGATCTGGCGCACGGTGGCCTCGGGCCGGTCGAGGAAGCCGCCGATCTCGGCGAAGGAGTAGCCGAAGACCTCGCGCAGTACGAAGACGGCGCGTTCGGTGGGGTTGAGGGTTTCGAGGACCACCAGCATGGCGGTCGACACGGTGTCGGCCAATTCGGTCTCCTCGGCGGCGTTCGGCGCGGTGAGCAGTGGTTCGGGAAGCCATGGGCCGACGTAGGTTTCGCGGGTGGCCCGGGCGGAGGTGAGGCGGTTGAGTGCGAGGTTGGTGACGGTGCGCACCAGGTAGGACTTCGGGTGTTCCACCGAATCCTGGTCCACCGCATGCCATTTGAGCCAGGCGTCCTGCAGGATGTCCTCGGCGTCGGCGACACTGCCCAGCATCTGGTAGGCGGTGCCGAAGAGCAGCCGGCGGTGTTCGACGAAGGGGTCGATCGCCGCGTCGGCAGCCGGAATGGAGTTCTCGCGGTCCTGCATGGGATTCATACCTACCGGTTTCGTATTCGGGACGTCCAGGTGGGGCCGGAAATCCTGGTCCGGCCCCACGTCCCCGAGCATCACGCGGTGGCGCGGGTCGCGCGACCGCCCTGGGACAACTGCACCGTGGCCTTCATGTACTTGCTCTGCTTGAAGGCCATCGGCGGGGTGCTGCTCACCGACTCCTTGTAGATCCGGGCGGTCAGGCCCTTGAGGTACCAGCGCTTCGGGGTGTCGTCGGCATTGGTGAACTGCACAACAGCATCCTTGCGGCCCAGGCTCAGCGGCTGGTGGAAGTAGCCGATCCGGAACGGCTTGATCCGCTTGCCCCGCAGCAGCCGGGCGAGCGCGTCGGCGGTGTAGGCGGCGGTGGGCAGCCCGGTCTGGCAGGTGCCGTGCACCTGGCCCCAGGCCATACGCACCGCGGCGGCGTCGCCGATGGCGTGGATCTCCGGGTGCGAGACCGAGCGCAGGGTGGCATCGGTGACGATGAGTCCCTGTGCGTCCGTGGCGATTCCGGCCTGCGCGGCGAGCGGGGATACCTTGACACCAGTGGTCCACAGGGTCAGATCCGAGGCGACGGTCTCGCCGCTGTCCAGCCGCACCGCGTCGGGCAGCACCTTGGTGACCTTGACGCCGACCTTGCGCACGATGCCCAGCCGATCGAGGGCCCGGTTCATATGCGCGCGAGCCTTGTCGCCCATCATCGCGCCGGGTTCACCCGAGCTGATCAGCGTGACGGTGAGTTCCGGGTGGCTCTCGGCGATCTCGGTGGCGGCCTCGATGCCGGTGAGTCCCGCGCCGCAGACGGTGACGGTGCCCGCGACGGCGGCGATCTCGGTGAGCTTCTCCGAGAACCGGTGTGCCAGACGGGGATCGTTGAGGGTCCAGGCGTGCTGGTCCGCGCCGGGCACGACGCTGGTGTCGGTGGTGCTGCCCAGCGCGTAGATCAGGGTGTCGTAGGTCAGGGTCGCGCCGTCGTCGAGGGCGACGGTGCGCGCCGCGGTGTCGATGGCGATGGCGGCGGCCTGGTGGAAGTCCACGCGGGAACCCTCGAGCAGGGCCGGGATGCTGTGGTTCCGCAGTTCCTGCCCGGCGGCGATCTGGTGCATGCGCAGCCGCTCGGTGAAGCGCGCCGAGGGGTTCACCAGAGTGACGTCGGTATCCATCCGGCGGGTGTTGCGAGCCACCCGGATGGCGGCCAGCATGCCGGTGTAGCCGGCGCCGAGGACGAGGATCCGGTGGGTTGCGGTGGTGGCGTTCATATCTCGCTCCTGCTGCGTGTTCTTCGCGGTCGGATATGGGACAGGACAGCCCCCACCGAACGTGACAACTCCTCGATGTGACCTGCGCCACAGGGAATCCCTGGCCCTGTCACGCGGTTGCAGAGACCGATGGCCGGGTCTCCGGCCTGCGAAAACGTGCGATCGAATGAGGTGTGATGACTGTCGAGGTCGAAATCTGGACCGATATCAACTGCCCGTTCTGCTATCTGGGCAAGCGGCGGTTCGAGGAGGCCCTCGAGGCGTTTCCGCATCGCGACAGCGTGCGCGTGGTGCACAAGTCCTTCGAACTGGATCCGACCCTGCCCCCGGGCCACAGCGATGCCGTGGTGCCGCATATCGCGCAGAAGTACGGGATCAGCGAGGCGCAGGCGGCGGCCAATGAGCGCGGTATCGGCGCACAGGCCGAGGCCATGGGGCTGACCTATCGGACCGAGGGCCGCGACTTCGGCAACAGCTTCGACATGCACCGGCTGCTGCACTACGCACTGGAGCTCGGCAGGCAGGACGTGATGCTGGACGCACTGTACGCCGCCAACTTCGCCGAGGATCAGGCGCTGTTCGGCGATACCGAGCGGCTCGTGAAGGTTGCGGCCGCAGCCGGATTCGACGAGGCGGGCGTGCGCGCGGTGCTCGACGACCCGAATGCCTACGCCGACGCGGTTCGCGCCGACGAGGCCGAGGCCGCCCGTCTGGGCGCGCGCGGCGTGCCGTTCTTCGTCCTGGATCGCAAGTACGGCGTCTCGGGTGCGCAGCCGCCGGAGGTGTTCGCGCAGGCCCTGGAACAGGCGTGGAGTGAGCACGCCCCGCAGCTCGACATCCTCGGCGACGGCGACGCGTGCGGCCCCGACGGCTGCGCACTGCCCGAGCGGAACTGACCGCAACGCGCGGAAACGGGGAGCGCGCGAACGGAATCACGCGCGCCCGTTGATGATTCGAGCTATGCCGACCGCGGCAGATAGGCGCTGCGGTCGCCGGAGCGCAGACTGAACATGTCGTCGGCGATGACGAAGGCGTAGGCCACGACCACCAGCACCACCAGTTGCGCCCATGCCACCCAGAGCACGCCGACGGCGGCGGTCGCCAGCACGGCGACCGCGCCGATGAGGCGGAACCAGGGACGCGGCAGTTTCAGCGTGAGCCGGAAAGCGCACTGCCCCAGGAAGAACACGGCCACACCGCCGGACAGCGCCAGCGCCGCGGCCTTGCTCGCGGGTTCGTTGCCGTGCGCGATGGTCATGGCGATACCGGCCGAGGTCAGGATGATGCCGAGCATCACCAGATACAGCGAGTAGCCGTAGGCGAGTACCGCCGGGCGCGCTCGTTCGGGTCCGGGCAGGGCGGCCAGGGCGTGCTCGCCGCGCTCGCCGTCGAGGCCGAAGTAGGCCCACCACAGCACATATCCGAGAGTCAGCGAGACCGCGACCATGGCGATCAGGCCGACGGTGATGTCCATGCCCGCCAGCCCCGCGCCCATGGCGACCACCGATTCGCCCAGCGCCACGATGACGACCAGGCCGTGCCGTTCGCAGAAGTGACTGGCGCGGATGGTGAACCCGCCGGGGTTCATCAGATACGGCGTGACGATCTGGACCAGCAGCGCCAGGGACCACAGCAGGTAGCGCGGCCAGCCGTGGATGAGCCCGCCCGCCAGCACCAGTCCCGCCGAGAGCGCGTTGAGCGGCGCGAGACGCAGCACGGCCGAGTACGCGGCCCTGCCGCCCGAGGCGGCGAAGAGCCCGGTGTGCACGGTGTTCACCAGCACGTAGGCCAGGCCGAAAGCCAGTCCGGATCCGGTGAACGCGCCCGGGATGGAGACCGCGAGCACGAAGAACCCGAACATGCCCACGAGCAGGAAGGTGCGGCGGCTGGAACTGTTGGGGGCCACCTCGTTGGTGAGCCACACGTAGCCGTCGTACATCCACCAGATGACGCCGAACATGATGGCGATCTGCCCGACCGCCTCCCAGCCCGGGTGATGGGTGAAGGCGTGGGTCAGCTGGGTGATGGTGAAGACGAAGACGAGGTCGAAGAAGAGCTCGAGGGTCGAGGCGCGCAGCTGTCCGCCTTCGGCCTCGCGCTCGGCCGTGTCCGGTGATTCATTGGTCACGGTCGCAAGAGTAGGACCGAAAGCCGCGAATGTCGTCGTCGAATCGCCCAGCGGAACAGCCCGGGACCAGCCGGTATACGGATCCGGGCCGGGCGATGTACGGCTCGGGCGGGAGGGGGCGTTCATGGTTCTCCCCTAGTCCCGGATGGGTTCTGCCAGTGGAATATGGGGTCTCTACCGGATATGGCGGAGCGTTGGATATCCATACTGTCTGACGCATGGCAATAGGTCGGCGATCGTGGCCGAAGCGAATTCTGGTCGGGCTCGGGGCTTTTCTCGTGGTGCTGGCGCTCACGGTGGGCGGCGGAGTCACCTGGGCGTTCACGTCCCGGGACGTATCCACCATCGGCGCAGTGGATTTCACCGAGGAACTGACGGTGCCGCCGCTCGCCGACTCCCGCGTGGAGGCCGACGGGACGCGGGTGTTCCAGCTCGAAATGCGTACGGGGCAAAGGGAGTTCCGGCCGGGTCAGGTCACCGAGACCTGGGGCTTCAACGGCGACTATCTGGGACCGACGCTGCGCGCGAAGCGCGGTGAAAAGGTGCGGGTACAGGTGAACAATCGTCTCGACGAAGCCTCTTCGGTGCACTGGCACGGAATGCATGTGCCGGCGGTGATGGACGGCGGGCCGCATCAACCGGTGGACGCCGGGGGTACCTGGACCCCGGAGTGGACAGTGGATCAGCCCGCGGCCACGCTCTGGTATCACCCACATCCGCACGGGGCCACCGAATCTCATGTGCGACGTGGGCTGGCCGGGATGTTCCTGCTCGACGACACCGCCACCGAGGGGCTGGCGCTGCCGAGCGCCTACGGGGTGGACGATCTGCCGATCATCGTGCAGGACGTGCGGTTTCGCGGATCCGGGTTCGACTCGAGTCGCGCGATCTTCTCCGACACCGGGGCGCTCGGGGACCGCACGATGGTCAACGGGGTGCTCGCGCCGTACCGGACCGTGGGCGACGAATTGGTGCGGCTGCGGCTGCTCAACGCGTCCACGGCGCGCACCTACAACTTCGGCTTCTCCGATGATCGCTCCTTCGCGCTCATCGGCACCGATGGCGGCCTGCTGCGCGCGCCGGCCGAGCTGACCGGGATCCAGCTGTCCCCGGGCGAGCGCGCCGAGATCGTGGTGCGCATGCGGGCCGGTGAGCGAGTGGTGTTGCGCAGCAACAAAATCGAGATAGGCATGGATTTCTGGGGCACCCGGTTCAATGGCGGCGACGACACCTTCGACCTTCTCGAATTGCGCGCCGCGCAGACGCTGCGCCCGTCGCCCGCGCTGCCCGCACTGCTGGCCGAGCCGGAGACCGCGCAGGCGCGGGATGCGGTGCGGGAGCGCACCTTCGCCCTCACCTTCGCCCGGATCAACGGCCGTGAGATGGATATGGGCCGGATCGACGAGACCGTCACCCGGGGTGAGACCGAGCTGTGGACGGTCCGCAACAGCGACGGTATGCCGCACAACTTCCACATCCACGATGTGCAGTTCGCGGTGGCGGAGGTGAACGGGCAGCCGCCGTCGGTGGCATTGAGCGGGGCCAAGGACACAGTGTTCCTGCCGCCGGGGACGGAGATGAAGGTGGCGGTGCGCTTCGACGGTCCCGCTGACCCGAACACCCCGTACATGTTCCACTGCCACCTGCTCTGGCATGAGGACGCCGGCATGATGGGCCAGTTCGTAGTAGTCGAACCAGGAGGGCTCCCCCGCCTCTCCGTGCCTCATGCGCACGGCTGACTGCCGTCACCTGTTTCGCACGCGCGCCGGCGGCCGGGGACGACACCGATTCTGGACGTACCCCGGGAGTTACCCGGACCTCACGAAATCAGTCGCCGCGTTTCACGTCGCCTGTCTTGCGATCTTGATGCCCCTCAGCGCAGAATTCATCACGTAGTGAATTCAACACTCGATGAATTGAGGGGGCCATGACGGCATCCGCTTCCCCACCTGCCATCGCCATCGACGATCTGGAAGTCCGCCGCGGCGGACGGCAGGTGCTGCACGACATCTCGCTGTCGGTCCCGCGCGGCAGCATCACCGGGCTGCTCGGCCCCTCCGGCTGCGGTAAGACCACGCTCATGCGCAGCATCGTGGGCACCCAGGTCATCGCCTCCGGTAGCGTCGCGGTGCTCGGCGAGGAGGCCGGATCGGCCGGGCTGCGGCGGCGGGTCGGCTATATGACGCAGGCCGCGAGCATCTACGACGACCTCACCGTGCACGCCAATGTCTCGTATTTCGGTGCGCTGTACGGCTGTTCGGCCGGTGACGTCGAAACCGCCATCGCCGCTGTGGGTTTGAGCGGCCACGCCGGGCAGCGCGGGGACGAACTGTCCGGCGGGCAGCGCACCCGGGTCTCGCTGGCCTGCGCGCTGGTGGCCGATCCGGAGCTGCTGGTGCTGGACGAGCCGACGGTCGGCCTGGATCCGGTGCTGCGCGCGGATCTGTGGGAACAGTTCCACGCCTTGGCGAAACAGGGCCGCACCCTGCTGGTGTCGAGTCACGTCATGGACGAGGCCGAACACTGCGATCAGCTGCTGCTCATGCGCGACGGGCATCTGCTGGCCCAGCTCAGCCCCGACGAATTACGTTCCGACACCGGCGAATCCAGTCTGGAGAACGCCTTCCTCGCCCTGATCCGCAAGGGAGAAATGCTGTGACCGCCACGATTTCGCGGCCCGCCGGCGCGCAACCGCTGCGCTGCTACACCGCCACCACCGTGCGCATCCTGCGCCAGCTGCGCGCCGACCACCGCACGGTCGCAATGATTCTCGTGGTGCCCGCCCTGCTCATGACGCTGCTGTACTTCGTGTACCAGAACTATCCGACCATGCCGGGGCAGCCACGGCTGTTCGACCGGGTGGGCATCACCATGCTCGGGGTGCTGCCGTTCGTGGTCATGTTCCTCATCACCGCCATCGCCATGCAGCGCGAACGGGTTTCGGGCACGCTCGAACGCTTGATGACCACACCGCTGTCGAAATTCGATCTGCTGGCCGGATACGGCACCGCGTTCTCGACGGCGGCCATGGGTCAGGCGATCATCGCCTGCGTGGTGGCGTTCTGGCTGCTGGATCTGCAATCCGCGGGCAGTCCGCTGCTGGTGGTGCTGATCGCCGTGGTGGACGCGGTGCTGGGCGTGGCCCTCGGCCTGCTGGCAAGTGCGTTCGCGCGCACCGAATTCCAGGCCGTGCAGTTCATGCCGGTGATCGTGCTGCCGCAGTTCTTCCTGTGCGGGCTGCTGGTGCCGCGCGGGCAGCTGCCCGGCTGGCTGGAGGCCATCAGCAATGTGCTGCCGCTCAGCTACGCCGTGGACGCGCTGCAGCAGGTGGCCATGCACAGCGGCGTGACCGGTGAGATGTGGCGGGATCTGGCGATCGTGGCAGGATTCGCCATTGTGGCACTGGCTTTGGGCGCGGCGACGCTACGGCGGCGGACCGCGTGACGGAACAGAACGGAACACGGAGCGGCCGCAGACCCGGCCGCTCCGGCACCCGGGAGGCGATTCTGGACGCCGCCCGGGTGCGTTTCGCACAGGTGGGGTTCGACAAGGCGTCCATCCGCTCGATCGCGACGGCGGCGAGCGTGGATCCGGCGCTGGTGCACCACTATTTCGGCACCAAACAGGAATTGTTCGCCGCCGCACTGGAATTGCCGCTGGATCCGGCGGTGGTCACCCGGCAGATCGCGGCCGCTCCGGTGGAGAAGCTGGGCGAGACCATCGTGCGCACGGTGCTTACGGTGTGGGACTCCCCCCTCGGCGTGCAGGCCGTCGCCGCGTTCCGCACCCTGCTGGGCAGCGGCGATCCGGCGCTGGCGCGCGCCTTCCTGCTCGAGGTCGTTCTGAAAGATGTTCGGCCCCGGGTGGATTCGCCGCCGGGCAGCGGCGCGCGGCGCACCACCCTGGCCGCGTCCCAACTGGCGGGCCTGCTGGTGATGCGCAAGATCGTGCAGCTGGAACCGCTGGCGTCCATGTCCGTGGACGAGCTGACCGCGATCGTCGGCCCGACGTTGCAGCGCTATCTCACCGGCGAACTCTGACGCCGTCCCACCGGCGAACGACGCCACCGCGCCCCGGGAATGCCCGGCGAGTGGGCCGAATACCTCAGCCCTGGGTCAGGAAGCCGGTGTGCTCGGGCTCCGACACCGCGCGTGCCTCATCGGCCAGCAGCACCGGGATGCCGTTGTCGATCGGGTAGGCGAGGTGCAGCCGGGGGTTGTAGAGCACGCTGTCGCCGTTGTCGTCGCGAACCAGCAGCAGCGGGCCCTTGTCCTGCGGGCAGGCGAGCAGGCCGAGCAGGGTGGCGTCCAGGATTTCCTCCGACATGAACCACAACCTACCGGTCCGGTTCACCGGCCCGCACGGCCACCTCGGCCGAATCGCCGCCCCGCCGGGCCGGGCACGGAAATCCACCCCGGCCCGGTACCCCGCCGACTAGGACACCGAGCCCGCGAGTTCGCGTTCCGGCTCACCCGACGGCTCATCGGCCGCCGTTTCACCCGCCCGGCGGCGGGACCGGATGTAGAGCCATTGGAGCACCGCCAACCCGGCCAGTCCGGTGGCGGCCGTGGCGATGCCGATCTTCCAGCCCGGCGGCCGCCAGGTCAGCACCAGTTCGGCATTCTGGGTCCCGGCCGGAACATCCACGGCCACGAAGGATTTCGCGACGGTCTTGATCGGCACCGGCTGCCCGTTCAGGGTGGCCCGATACCCCGGCCAGCCCAGCCGCGCGAACACGACCTGCCCGCCCGACGCGGAGGACACCCGCACGCGGCTGGTGGTGTCGGTCTCCGACAGCGAGGTCGCGGTGACGTTCTTCTCCGCCGAGACGCGGCCGTTCACCGTGGAGGTCAGCCCGTTCTCGCGCTCGAGCACCCAGATGAAGCGGTCCTGCCCCGGCAGGTCCACCCACGTCCAGCCCTCGGGAGCGGCCTGGTTGCGCACGTCCGGGAACAGCGCCCGTTGCAGCACAACGCGATCCAGCTTCATGAGGTCCACCAGCGGTCGTCCGGTGCTCGCCTCGGGGGTGAACAGCCGCTTGTAGGCGTCCGGGCAGACGCTGGAATCCCAGCGCATGCACAGCAGTTCACCGAAGTAGAAATGCCCGGTCGGCGTGTAGCCGTTGACGTAGTCCAGCTCCAGGGATTTCGCGTAGTTGCCGAAAACCAGTGCGCTGTAAGCGCCTTCGAGGCTCTTGTCCCCCGGCTGCACCAGCCCGCGATCAGCCAGCTGAATGGTGGTGCCCGGGAAATCCGGGAAAGCCCGCATGGCCTCGGACCGGTTCGTCGGCATGTTGTAGCTCATGGGCGTCGGCTGCGCGGCCTCCACCTGCCAGAACGCGATGGGGAACATGGCCGCGATCACGAGCGCGCACGCGGCGGCCACGCCCTTGCGATTCATCAGCCACAGCACGCCCGCGCCCACCGCGATCACCAGCCCGGCGGCCAGCACATGCCGGATCCAGTTGTGCGGATCGGCCGAGAACGACCGCACCCACAGCGCCAGAATCAGTACGAGAGAAGCGATTCCGCGCGCCCGCCAGTTCCGGAAGCTCCCGAACCGCCCGAGCAGCACGCACACCAGCACCAGCAGCGCGATGGCGAGCATGGGCAGCAGCCGCACCGGCCAGCGCAGCGGTCCGATGGATCCGGGTCCGGCCGACCACATGAGCATGATGATCGCGAACAGCGCGACCGAGCTCAGTTCCTTCCACGCCGAACGCGCCCGGTCCCAGTCGATGAAGGCCAGCGCCGGGATCAGGAACCACGCGATATAGGTGACCGGCAGCGGCTGCACATATCCCCACCACGAGGTGAAGGCGGGCAGCGTCGAGGGCAGGCTGGCGTTCAGCGATTCCGACCACGGGATGGTCAGGAACTGGTCGTTATTGATCTGCGCCGTCCCCCGCCAGGTCACCTTGGCCGAGAGCATGGACGGCAGGAAGGTCAGCAGTCCGGCCAGGCCCGCACACAGGGCGACGGCGGCCAGCCGACCGATCGGAGCCCAGGACAGCAGCCAGAACCGCCAGGAAGCCCAGGACTTCCACGAACCGCCCGGCGCCCGCCCGCTCGAGATCATCTCGCCGACCGCGACGGCCACCAGCATGAGCGCGGCCTCGAGCGCCGGGAAGATGTACTGCGTCGAGATGGTCAGATAGAGGAACACGAACACCGGGATCGGCCCGCCGGTGCCGCGCACGTACCGCACCGACGACGCCCACGCGTGCACCAGCCAGGCGGTGCCGGTGAGCGCGGTCATCCAGCTGGCCTCGTCGAAGAACAGGAAGAACCCGGACAGCGGGAACGCCACGCCCGCCACCGCCGACCAGGCGGGACGGCCGCCGTAGGCCAGGCAGATCCGGTACACGCCGAGCGCCGCGATGATCGAGAACACCAGCTTCACCAGCGTCGCGTACACGGCCATATTGTCGAAGGACGGCGCGATCAGATCGATCAGCAGCTGCGGCGGATTGAACAGCCCGGCGTCGTCCATGGTGTTGTTGCCCGACATCCACTGTTCGGGCCACAGCACCGGGAATTCGCCCGCCCGCAGCGCCCGGCCCAGTCCCACCCACAGTCCGGTGTACTGGGATTCGGTGTCGTCGGTGTAGAAGTGCCGCGCATTGGCCAGCAACACCGCCGCATACCCGAGAATCACGCCGACGACGGTGACCGCTCCCCAGCGGAATACGTCCCGGCGTGAAGGGGATTCCACGGCGGCTGGCTCCGACTCCGGAGTGGCGACTTCCCGAACCGGAGCGTCTCCGGCCGACGGCGTCGATAGTGCACTGTCCGTCACGAGTCCCCAACCTACAGCGGAATGCCCGGTTCGGCAGCGCCGTCCGCGGCCGCCGGAACACGCCGTGACGCGTTCATGACGAGCGCACCAACGGACCGAATCGCCTGCCGTGCTAGAGTTCACGCCGCTCGGGCTCTGCTGTTCCCTGAGGAGCGCCGGCACGCACCGTCTTCGAAAGTCGATCCAGCTGATGCCGATTCCCTCCCGACGTATGTATCACTCCGACGTCGACGCCTCGACCGCCCAGCCGTCCCGCCCCGGGATCGACCGGCCGCACGCGGTGTCCGTCGTGGTACCCGTGTACCGGGGTGAGCACACCATCGGCGATCTCGTCGCCGAACTGCACAAGCTGACCGAGGCCGCCACCTCCCCCGGCGGCGTGCCGTTCGTGGTTTCCGAGATCATCCTCGTGCACGATCACGGCCCGGACCGCTCGGATGTGGTGCTCGGGCAGCTCGCGGATTCCTACGGCGAAGTGCGCCCGGTGTGGCTGAGCCGCAATTTCGGGCAGGACGCGGCGACCATCGCGGGGATGTCGGCGGCGCGCGGCGACTGGATCGTCACCATGGACGAGGACGGTCAGCACGATCCGGCCTTCATCGGCCGATTCCTGGACGCGGCGCTGGAGCAGCGCGCGGACCTGATCTATTCGAAGCCGATCAACACCCGCCCGCACGGCTTCCTGCGCAATATCACCTCGCGCGGCGCGAAGATCGTGCTGGCCACGGTGTTCGCCTTCCCGGATTCGACGCGGTTCGAGAGCTTCCGGCTGATTCGCGGCGATATCGGCCGGCAGCTGGCCGAGGTCGCCTCCAACGGCGTGTACCTGGATGTGGCGCTCACCTGGGTGGTGGACACCGTCGCCCAGGTGCCGGTGACGCTGCGCGCCGAGGGCCGCGAGGAGTCCGGCTACAACTACCGCCGGTTGTTCTCGCTGTTCTGGAAGATGGTGCTGTGCAGCGGAACTCGCGGCCTGCGCCTGGTGAGCCTGCTGGGCGGCACCCTCGCGCTGGCGGGTGTGGCGATGGCCGGGTTCATCGTCTACGAGGCGCTCACGCTCGACGACTGGGCGCCGGAGGGCTGGACCTCCACCATCGTGGTGCTGCTGCTGTGTTCGGGCGCGATCCTGTTCTCGCTCGGGTTGATCGCCGAGTATCTCGGTGTGGCCCTGCACATTCTGGTGGGCAAACCGCTGTATCTGACGGTGGATTCGCCGACGCCGCGGCGGGAGCGCCCGATCGAGACCCCGCTGGATCCGGCTACCGCCACCGACAGCGAGCGCGTCAGCGGCTGAAAGCCGCTGCGGCGTCACGCCTTCAGCACGTACAGCTTCTCCCGGCCGCCCGCGATGAGGGTGCGCTGTTCGACGTGTTCGGGATACCCGCGGAACAGTTCGTCGAGGGTTTCCTCGGTGAAGCGCCGCGGTTGTTCCCCGTCACCGGGATTGGTGAATCGCCCGCCCAGCCGGGTGATCACGCCATTGCGGCTGGTGGTCAGATTGCGCACCGGTTCGGCGATGATCACCTGTGCCCGCGCCGCCGCCAGCATGCGGTCGATGACCGGTTCCGGATCGGGCAGGAAGTGGTAGAGGCTGGCCTGCATGATCACGTAGTCGGCGGCGGGCAGCGGCTCGTCGGAGTGCAGATTCCACACCTGCCCGGTGCCGCCCGCGGCAGTCAGCCCGGCGATGAAGCCCTCGTTGATGTCGAGTCCGGTGTAGCGCACCGATTTCCGGCGCAGGTGCCGGAGGTAGAGGGTGGCCGGCCCGCAGCACAGGTCGAGTACGTCGGCCTCGTCGGGGATCAGCTCCGCGATGGCGCGGAACCGGGCACCGTAGTGCCGCCCGTACAAGCCTCGCATCAGCAGTTCGTAGATGGACCCGTGCCGATAGATGAAGCTGGTACTCACGATTTCCTGGGTAGTTGTGGGACAACGGCTTCCGTTGGCTTCAACTCTGCCAGGTAGTCAGCCGCGCCGCTGCCCGTGTGGCGTGGATCTCATCCGTCGGGATTCCGGCGGAACGAGATGTGCCGGTGGCCGAAGAAGCTCATGACAGCCACCAGCCCCATGACCACCACGGCGGCGGGCTTGGGTGGTGCGTGCAGCAGCGAGACCGCGATCTGCAGCAGGATCGTATTCAGCAGCAGACCACCGGAATTCACGCCGACGAAGGCCAGGAAGTCGCGCAGCACGTGCCCGCGCACCCGGAAGACCAGCGTGCGGTGCAGGACGAAGGCCACCGGAATGCTGATCGCGTAGGCCAGCGCGGGCGACAGCGCCGCTGCCACGGACTTGCCGACATGCCCCTCGAACACCGATAGCCAGAGCACGGTGAGCACCATGCCCAGGGCGGTGTTGAACCCGCCGACCAGAGCGAAGGCGACTTCCTGCCGACGCACCAGGCGCAGCAGCAGACCAGGTTCCTCGATCGCCGGATCCAGCTCCGGCGAGATCTCCGCGGCGCTCACGAGTGCGATTCTGCCAGCGCGGGTTCGGATGCGGTGGGCTCCGCGCCGTTTTCGTCGTCGTCCTGTCGGCGCGAGCGGATGTAGAGCCACTGCAGGACCGCGATACCGGCGAGTCCGGCGACGCCGGTGGCGATGCCGACCTTCCAGCCCGGCGGCCGCCAGGTGAGTTCCAGTTCGGCGTCCTTGGTGCCCGCGGGGATGTTCACGGCGACAAAGACTTTCGAGACCGTGTCGATGTCGACGTGCTTGCCGTTCAGGGTGGCGCGGTAGCCGGGCCAGCCCAGGCGCGCGAACACCACGCGGCCGCCGTTCTCCGAGGTCACGCGAACCGTGCTGCTGGTGGGGGTTTCGCCGAGCGAGGTGGCGGTGACGCCCTGGGCGTCGGCGACGCGGCCGTTCACGGTGGTGATCAGGCCGCTGTCGCGTTCCAGCACCGAGATCCACTGCTCGTGGCCGGGGTAGTCGGCCCAGTGCCAGCCGTCGGGGGCGGGCTGGTTGCGGGCGTCGGGGAACATGGCGCGCTGCAGCACGATTCGATCCAGCAGCATCAGGTCCACGAGCTGACGGCCGGTGGCCGGATCGGGGGCGAACAGGCGGCGGTAGGCGTCGGGGCAGGTGCTGCCGTCCCAGCGCATGCACAGCATTTCACCGAAGTAGAAGTGCCCGTTGGGCGTATAGCCCTGCACGTAGTTCAGTTCCAGGTCCTTGGCGTAGTTGCCGAAGACCAGGGAGCCGTAGGCGCGGTCGAGGCTGTTGTCGTTCGGGCCGAGCAGGCCGCGGTCGCCGAGCTGGAGGGTGGTGCCCTGGAAGTCCGGGAAGGCCGCCATGGCTTCCTGGCGGTCGGCGGGCAGATGCCACTGCATCAGGTTGGGCTGAATGCTGTGCACCTGGTACCAGGCGATGGGGAAGATCGCGGCCATGGTCAGCAGCGCGGCCGCCGCACCGCCTCGATGCCGGGCCAGCCAGACGACACCGGCCACGAGCGCGCCGACGACCAGTGCGGCGATCACATGTTTGATCACATCGTGCGGATCGGCGGAGAAGGTGCGCACCCACAGCACCAGGATCAGAACCCCCGCGGCGATGCCGCGATGACGCCACTCCCGCACCGTGCCGAAACGCCCGAGCAGTACGCACACCAGCACCAGCAGTCCGATGGCCAGCATGGGCAGCACGCGCGCGGGCCAGCGCAGCGGGCCGATGGTGCCGGGTCCGGCGGTCCACATGAGCGCCATGATCGCGAACAGCGCGATGGAGATGAACTCCTTCCACTGTTCGCGCGCGCGACGCCAATCCACGAAGGCCAGCGCCGGGATCAGGAACCAGGCGATGTAGGTCATGGGCAGCGGCTGCACATAACCCCACCAGGAGTTGAAGGCGGGCAGCGTGCTGGGCAGGCTGGCGTTCAGCGATTCCGACCAGGGCACGGTGAGGAACTGGTCGTTATTGATCTGCGCTGTCCCCCGCCAGGTCACCTTGGCCGAGAGCATGGACGGCAGGAAGGTCAGCAGGCCCGCGAGCCCGGCGCATCCGGCGGCCACCGCCAGGCGCAGCACCGCTTTCCAGTTGTCCTTGCGCAGTACCAGTTCGCCGACCGCGACAGCGGCCAGCATGAGCACCGACTCCACCGCCGGGAAGATGTACTGCACCGAAATCGCAAGGTAGAGAAAGACGAAGACCGGAATCGGCCCGCCCCTACCGCGCACGTACCGCACCGACGACGCCCAGGCGTGCAGCATGTAGGCGGTGCCGGTGAGCGCGGTCATCCAGCTGGCGGTGTCGAAGAAGAGGAAGAACCCGGAGAACGGGAACGCCACGCCCGCCACCGCGGACCATTCCGGGCGCGCGCCGTAGGCCAGGCACACCCGGTACACGCCGAGTCCGGCGAGAATCGAGAACAGCAGTTTGACGAGGGTGGCGTAGAGGGCCAGGTTCGGCACCGAGGGCGCGATCAGATCGATCAGCAGCTGCGGCGGGTTGAACAGGCCCGCCTCCTCCATGGTGTAGTTGCCCGACATCCACTGTTCGGGGGCGAGCACCGGGAAGCGGCCGTCGCGCAGCGCGCGGCCGATCATCACCCACATGGGCGCGTACTGGGATTCGGTGTCGTCGGTATAGAAGTGACGGATATCGGCCAGCAGTACGGCCACATAGCCGAGGATCACGCCGGCCGCGGTGATGCCGCCCCAGCGGAGAACCGCACGCCGATTATCGGTACCTGCAACGTCGACCACGAGTTCCAGACCCTACATGGACACACCGGTCACAGGGGTCACTGGCATGCGATTGCGCGCGTGCTGCCGTGTGGTCGCGGCCACCGCTGCCAACCGGGTGCGAGTGCGTACGATGTTAGAGTTCGAGCGCCTGGCTTCGCCGTTCGGCGAGCAGGCAGGGCCTACCGACCGCCGCGAGGGGAACCATTCCGGGTGAGCACCGACCGCATCATCTTCAGCCGCCCGTTCCGCGCCGCACGCGAACTGGACAATCTGAAGGCCGTGCTGGATTCCGATCACAGCCACGGTGACGGCCAGTTCACCGCCGCCGCGACCGCCAAGCTCAAGGCCATCACCGCGGCTCCACACGCCCTGCTCACCACCTCGTGCACCTCGGCGCTGGAGATGGCGGGCCTGCTGCTCGAACTCGGCCCCGAGGACGAGGTGATCGTCCCGAGTTTCGCGTTCACCTCCACCGCGACGGCCATGGCGCTGCGCGGGTCCACCGTGGTGTTCGCCGATATCGATTCCGCGACAGGCAATCTCGATCCGGAGTCGGTGGCGGCGGCGATCACCGAGCGCACCAAGGCGGTCGTGGTCATCCACTACGGCGGCGTGGGCGCGGATATGGCGGGCCTGCGGCAGCTGGCGGACGCGCACGGCATCGCCCTCATCGAGGACAACGCGCACGGGCTGGGCGGCAGCTGGCGCGGGCAGCCCCTGGGCACCATCGGCACCGTGGGCGCGCTGAGTTTCCACGACACCAAGAACATTCACTGCGGTGAGGGCGGGGCCATCCTGCTCACCGATGAAATCCTCATGGGCCGTGCGGAGATCATTCGTGAGAAGGGCACCGACCGGGCGCGGTTCCTGCGCGGCGCGGTGGACAAATACTCGTGGCAGGACATCGGATCCAGTTATCTGCCCAGTGAATTGAACGCCGCCGTGCTGGACGCGCAGCTGGCCGAGTTCGACACCATCCAGGCCAACCGGCACCGGGTGTGGGATTCCTATGCCGCCGCGCTCCCGGAGTGGGCCGCCCGCAACGAGGTTCGGCTCATGACGGTGCCGGAGGATCGCGAGCACACCGCGCACCTGTACTACCTGCGGGTGCCCACCGAGCACCGCCGCGACGACCTGATCCGGCATCTGGCGGGGCTCGGGATCGTCGCGCCGTTCCACTACATCCCGCTCGATTCGAGTCCGGCGGGGTTGAAGCTGGGCCGCACGCCGCATCCCTGCGTGCGCAGCGCCGAGTTCTCCGGAACCGTTGTGCGCCTGCCGCTTTGGCCGGGGCTCAGCGACGAGCAGGTGGCGCGCGTGATCGACGGCGTCACCTCCTTCACGGTCTGAGTCGCTGTCCGTCTGAGACAATTTTCCGGAAACTCTGGACACCCCCGTCCAACCAACCGTACGGTGATCCTGTCGCACGCTGATCCGCTCTGGGACAACGTTGTCGGGAGGATTTCCTATGGCCACACCCCTTTTTCCCACCCCGGTGCCACTACCGCCGGACGCCCGATTCGATATCGGTCCCGCGCAGTATCCGGCGGTGCACCTGGACACCACGGTCACCATCCCGCTCTCGGACGGCGCGGTGCTGTGCGCCGACCTGAACCGGCCCGCCTACCGCCGCGCCGAACCGGCGTCCGGCGCGTTCCCGGTGATCGTGAACTTCACGCCCTACAACCGGATGGGCAATCGGTCCAGCGCGCGGTTCGCACGGGCGGGCCGGCGACTGGGACGCCGGGTGCCCGGCTCGGATCGACAGCGCTTCCGGGGCCGCGATCTGGTGCACACGCTGGCCGGCGGCGCACTGGACGTGTTCGCCACCAACCGGACCACCATCGAACGCGGCTACGCGACCCTGGTGGTGGATGTGCGGGGCACCGGATCCTCCACCGGCAGCTGGGATTTCTTCGGACCGCGCGAACATCAGGACTACGCCGAGGTGTTGGCGTGGGTGCGCGAACAACCCTGGTGTGATGGACATCTGGCGGTCACCGGCGTCTCCTACGGCGCGATCGCCGCGCTGATCGCGGCCGGGCAGCGGCCCGACGGCCTGGACGCGGTCTTCGCCATCGTGGCCGGTGAGGACCCGGTGCGCGAACTCGGCCTGACCGGCGGCGTGCCCTCACCGTTCATCGCGGCCTGGATGGCCGCCGTCAATGCCGCCAAACTGCTGCCCTCCCCGCGCGGCATGATCCGCAATCGCGTGCTCGGCCCGTATCTCCGTGACCGCCTGCGCAATCCGGGCCCCTCCTGGCTGCGCCGCGCCTACGACATCGCCATGGTCGACGGCCACGAGGACGCCCACCTCAACGACCAGTGGGCGCAGCGCCTCCCGAACTTCGAGCAGATCGCCGCGCCGACCTGGATCCACGGGGCCTGGCACGACGTCTACAACCGCTCCAATTTCCGCATGTACGACCGGCTTTCGCTGCCGGACGGCGCGAAGCAGGTGCTGGTCGACGACGGCTACCACATCAGCATCGGCAGCGGCTTCGGCGAAGCGGGCAACCCGCCCGCCCTGGACGAGTTGCAGTGCGCGTGGTTCGACAAGTGGCTCAAGGGAATCGACAACGGCATCAACGGCTACGGCCCGATCACGGTGCGCCGTCAGGGCGGCGGCGGGTGGGTCACCCGATCCACCTTCCCCGACCCGGCCGCGGAGGTGCGGCGGCTGTACCTGAGCCCCGAGCCGACCGGTTCGGCCCGGCACGCCGGCACCGATGCCGCCCTGTCGGACACGCCGCCCACCGACAGCACCCATCTGCCCCTGCCTTCCGGGCGCAACAGCATGGCCTCCAACAACAGTGCGGTCATGTCGACCGGCGTCACGACGCTGCTGGGCCGCCGGTTCGGCTCCGACGACCGCCAGGCCGAAGCCACCGCGGTCACCTTCACCACCGAGCCGTTCGACACCGATCTGGTGCTGTCCGGCCCGATGAATCTGCGGTTGCGCGTGGAAGCCGGTGGGACGGAAGCCTTCTGGTCGGTCACGGTCACCGATGTGGAGCCGGACGGGGCGTCGGCGACCCTCACACGTGGCGCGCTGCTGTCCTCACTGCGCGCCCTGGACGAGAAGAACAGCACCTACGTCGGTGACGATCTGCTGTTCGCGGTGCACACCCTGCGCGCGGATTCCATCCTGCCGGTGGAGCCGGGCGTGCCGTTCGACCTGGACATCGAGATCAACCCGACCGAGGCGGTGCTGCGCGCGGGCCATCGGCTGCGGGTCGCGGTGGCGGCGGGCAGTTTCCCCCGGCACTGGCTGCCCCCGCGGGTGAAGCGCAAGATCGACGGCCAGGCCGTCGTGCTCGATCCGGACCACCCCAGCCACCTGACCTTCCTGGCGGTCCCGGCAGCGGACTCCCCCGCGGATTCCTGAGCGTCCGGCCATACGACAAGGCCCCCGGCGAATCGCCGGGGGCCTGCGTCGCCGCGGTGGATCAGCGGAAGATGGTCATGTAGAAGCGGCCGTCCGCGCCCTGATCGCAGCGGTACAGCCAGCCGTCCTGGCCGCGCAGCTCGACGCCGCCGGCCTGGAACGAGCCGGAAGCGCCGTCCAGGTCGCAGTCACCGTAGGTGGCGTAGCTGCCGTCCACGATCAGTTCCTCGGCCTGGGCCGGGGCGGCGACCAGGGCGACCGCGCCGGCGGTCAGAGCGGTGGCGGCCAGAGCCTTCTTCATGATCGACATTGGTGGACCCTTTCGGTTCGGATCGCCGGGTGGCGATCGCTTCGGGCACTACTTCACCAAGCCGATCGTGACTATTTTGTGAACGTTGTCGAAGGCTCGAAAAGTGGCTGCTCAGAGGAACAATCGCGCCGCGAGGTCCGCGGTGAGCACCTCGTAGGCATCCGACTGCCGGTTGTACCACCAGGTGCGCTCGCCCGGCTCCGGGCAGCCCGCCGCCTGCACGGCCCGGGTGGAGGGCCGGAAGGTGGAGCTGCGCGGAATGTCGTCGACCACGTAGATGAGGTCGGGACGCTGGTCGGGGGCGAGGGCACGCAGGGCCTCGCCGACATCCTTTGCCTCCAAACGGAATCCGCCGCGCACACTGACCGCCGCCACCGCGAGCATCCGGTCTCCGGCCGGAAGTCCGTACGCCACTTCCAGATCCACGGCCGTGATGTCGTTGAGCACGTCCACGATGGGCTGGGTGTAGACCGGCCCGCGCGGGGTGTGGATGACGGTGTCGCGGCGATCCATCAGCCAGTAGTCGCCGTCGCTGTCGCGGCGGAAGAGGTTCTCGGTGGGCATCCAGGCGTCACCGGCGGTGAACACACCGCGCAGGCCGCCCGCCGAGATGTCGGCGCTGCCGGGGACGGTGCCGATGAGCAGGCCCACCTCGTTGTCGGCGCAGCGGCGCGCGAAACCCGTTTCCTCGGTGAGGATTTCCTCGGTGAGTGGGTCGTAGGCGATGAGTTCGACCTTGGCGGTGCCGGGCACCGGGCGGCCCTTGCTGCCCACCTTCGCGCCGGAGACGTTGGCCAGCACCACATCTCCCTCGATGGAGGCGTAGAACTCCAGCACGCGGGCGGGTTCGAAGCGCTCCTGGGTGCGCCGCCACAGTCCGGCGGGCATGCCGGAGCCGATGAACAGGCGGATGGGATGCGGATGCCCGTTGGGGAAGGTGTCGGCGTCGAGGATGTCGCGCAGCATGGTCCAGGTGTAGGTGACCACGGTGACGCCGTAGCGGTGCACCTCCTCGGCGAAGCGCGCCGGATCCAGCGAGCGGGCCAGCGCGATACGGCTGCCGCCCGCCACCGCGCCGCCCAGGCTCACCAGCAGCCCGGACGAATGATGCAGCGGCGCAAGGCAGTACACGGTGTCGCGCCGGCCCAGGTCGGCCGCCGAGGCGGTGCCGAAGGCCGACAGCGCCCAGCGGTGGTTGGTGACGTACTTGATGTCGAACTTGTCGCCCGTGCCGGTGACCAGGATGAAGGCCAGCTCGCGCGCCAGGCCCGGATTCGGCTGGTACCAGGCGGGCAGCTGCACCTGCGCCGGATCGATCTGCTCGAGGTCGATCACATCGGTGCCCGCCGGAATGTCGAGCCCGCGCGCGTCACCGCCGCCGAGCACCAGCGTGCGGGTGCCGGTGGCAGCGGCCGCGTGCAGGTTCTCCGGATCGGTGATGAGCAGTTTGGCCCCGGTCAATTCGATGACCTTGGACAGTTCGCCGCCCGGGGCCAGCAGCACCGCGACCGCGCCCAGGCGCGAGAGGGCGGCGACGGCGGCCAGGGCGCTCGGGCGGGTCTCCATGACGACGCCGACGCGGGTGGCCGGGCGCACCCCGACGGAGATGAGCCCGCGCACCACATTGTCGATGCGCTGGTTCACGGCCTGGGTGGTGTGCACGCGGTCGTCGAACAGGAACAGTTCCCGCGACGGCCCGCGCCGCGCCTGCTCGGCGAGCAGGCGGCCCAGCGACACCCGGGTGTGCGGCTGGATCATGCCGAGCCGGGTCAGGCGCGGCAGGGCGCGGGCGGCCTCGCCGGTGAGTTCGACTGTGCCGCGCAGGGTTTGCGCGGTCACGCCCTCGATGGTCTTGCCCAGTCCGGTCCCGGCCTCGGCCAGGCTGCCGACGGCGTGCACGACGCGGGTGAGCGGCGAGCTGGGCCGGTTGCGCGCCACATGCTCGTTCATGCGCTCGATCTGCTCGGGCAGTTCACCGCGTCCGGCGAGCCAGTTGACCCAGTCGCGCACCAGCGGCCAGGTGTTGCGGGTGGCCACCGAGCCGGAGACCAGGCCGAAATGTCCTGCCACCACGCTGGCTTCGTAGACGTCGGCATTGGGGGCGGCGCGCACGATGCCGCGGACCGCGCCGGGCTGGCCGATATCGTCGACCTCGCCGACGAAGGCCAGGATCGGCGACTTGATCTCCGCCAGCGAGATGGGCTGGTCGCGAATCACGAAGCCGCCCAGCATCATCCGGTTGTGCTTGACGAACTGGTCGAGCAGGTCGGTGAGCGCCGGGCCGGGGTATCCCAGCCAGCCTTCACCGCCCAGGAAGCGGCGCTGACGTTCCTTGGGCAGCAGGGCGTCCCGGTCGTGCAGCTGGCGCAGGAAGTCCAGGCGCGCCTTGGCGGTCTTGACCGGATCCAGCGCCTGGAAGCCGAGTTTCACCATGGAGTCGGTGATGGGCAGGCGCGGCAGCACATGGTCGGAGAGGAAGTCGGCGACATCGGCGGCGAGGCCGTGCGGGAGCCCGAAGGGCATGCCCGCCACCACGTCCACGGGACTGCCGAAGGTGACGATGGACTCGATGCCCTTGCCGTAGCGGTAGGCGGAGGTCTGGTAGGCGAACAGGCCGCCCTGCGAGTAGCCCATGAGATGCACGCTGCGGCCGGTCAATTCGTTGACCGTGTCGACGGCGCTGCTGACGGCGAGCACATGGTCGGCCAGATCCCGGTCCCAGCCGCCCTCTTCGGTGGCGGGTGAGCCGAAATCTACGACCCAGCAATCGATTCCGGCTTCGTGCAGGATGCCGACCGCTCCGTCTTCCCCATTGACGTCCCAGATCTCGGCGGTGACCATGATGGGCGGCACGAGAACCACGACCGGTCGGTTCGTTGCGACATCGTCCGGGAAGTAGTGGCGCAACCGGTACATGCGCTTGCGCTCGACCACCTCGTACGGCGACGACTCGATATCGTGAACCAGGCCCCCGAACCGGATCACCTCGAGTCCGTTCTGGGCGGTCGCCACCAGGCGCTGCATCGGACCCACAACGGACCTCTTATTCAATTTCACGGCTTCACTCCCAGACGATCCCAGCTGCTCGTGACCTGCGTCTCCCCTGCCGACGCGTCCCGATGAGCTTGCCATAGGGCCAGCCTACTGCGCTGGCCTTGTGACCAGCACCATGGGAGCTAATGAAGCCAACCAACCGCCCAGTCTTTATGCACTGCACAGCCCGAACGGCTGTGAACTCTGCGAATGCCGTGCCAGTCGCCGCGCTCGGCCGGTCAGATCGCAAACCGTAACCACCGGTTTGCGACACGACCGGGCCGATATGCGATGCGGCGAACGCCGGAACTGCGGTTACAGCTATGCGCCAGAAATCATGTTTATGCATTTCGCTGCGCCCGCATGAGCGTCCGGCCTACCATCGAGGGCGCTGGAACGCACTGTCGCGCTTGTCTTTTCACTCAATTGTCTAGTTTGTGCAGATCCATTTCGGACCTGCTGTATCGCCGTGGCCTCCACCGCTCTCCCCATCGCGGTGGCCCATTTCGAGGTGAGGACCCGCAGCATGACTATCGAATTGCCCGTCGAACTCCAAAACGGCACTCGGAAGAGTCTCAGTACCACCGCCGCCCACCAGCTGGCGCACACCACCAAATCCGAACCTCAAATGCAGGGGATCAGCTCCCGCTGGCTGACCCGCAGCCTGCCGTGGGTGCAGGTGAAGGGCGGTATCTACCGCGTCAACCGCCGCCTGACCCACACCCTCGGCAACGGCGAGGTCGAATTCATCATCGACGGCTCGCACGCCCGCGTCATCCCGATCGAACTGCAGGAACTGCCGCAGCTGCGCGGCTTCGACGACGAAGAGGCCCTGAGCACCATCGCCGGCCGCTTCGAACAGCGCGACCTGCCGCCCGGCACGGTGATCGCCGAATTCGGCAACAGCATGGACGAGGTCCTGCTCATCGTGCACGGCAAATTGAGCAAGATCGGCACCGGCGAGTACGGCGAGACCACCAAACTCGGAATGCTCTCCGGCGGTGACTATTTCGGCGACGAGATGCTCACCGACGACTCCGCCTTCTGGCCGGTGACCGTCAAGACCGTCACCCCCACCACGGTGCTGGTGCTGGCCAAGCCGACCCTGGCCGAGCTCAAGGACAACATCCCCGCCCTCGGCTCCCATCTGGACGCGGTCGCCGCCGCCCCGGCCAAGGCGCAGAACAAATACGGTGAGGCCGAAATCCTCATCGCCTCCGGCCATTCCGGGGAGCCGCTGCTCGACGGCACCTTCGTCGACTACGACGATCGCCCGCGCGAATACGAGCTCAGCCTCGGCCAGTCGGTGCTGCGCGTGCACACCCGCGTCGCGGACCTGTTCAACGATCCGATGGATCAGATCGAACAGCAGCTGCGCCTGACCATCGAGGCCCTCTACGAGCGCCGCGAATACGACCTGGTCAACAATCCGGACTTCGGCCTGCTGCACAACTGCGATCTCAAGCAGCGCATCTACACCGAGTCCGGCCCGCCGACCCCGGACGATATGGACGAGCTGCTCTCCATGCGGCGCAGCACCAAACTGTTCCTGGCGCATCCGAAGGCGATCGCCGCCCTCATGCGCGAATGCAGTAGGCGCGGCATCTATCCGGATCCGGTGGATATCGACGGCCACCGCGTACCCGCCTGGCGCGGCGTGCCCATCTACCCCTGCGGCAAGATCCCGGTGAGCGACACCCAGACCACCTCGATCCTGGCCATGCGCACGGGCGAGAAGGATCAGGGCGTCATCGGCCTGCACCAGACCGGGATTCCGGACGAGTACGAGCCCAGCCTGAACGTCCGGTTCAAGGGCATCGACGACCAGTCGATCATCTCCTACCTGGTCAGCTGCTACTACAGCGCCGCGGTGCTGGTTCCCGACGCCCTCGGCATCCTGGACAACGTCCTGGTCGCCCGGCAGTCGGACTGACCGGAGCGCCAGCCATGTCGGTGCTTCCCCGCGCCGTCGCGCCGCCCGCCACCCCCGAGGTGGCGGCGGCCGTGGCCGCCCTCCTGGCCGACGCGACCACCACCCCCGAAGCGGCGGCCCCGAAACGTCTACTGGGCCCGCAGGGCATCGGCTCGGCGAGCCTGCTCATCGAGCTGCCGGCACCGGCGCCGCAGGATCCGCCACCGGTGGCCCCGCAGACCGCCGCGCCTGTCGCACCGAGCCCGGAGCCCGCCCCGCAGTCGCTCTCCACCGCCGCATCGGTGAGCCGAATCCCGCGTGGCCCCACCGGAATCGGAACCGACGCCGCCCGTGCGGCACGCCTGCGACCCTCCGGGTCGGCAGCGGATTCTACTGCCGCGCCGCGCATTCCGACCAGGCAGCGACGCACCAGCGTGACGTCCGCGCTCCGTCGCCGGACCTGAGCGCCGAAACGAAAGGAGCCGCCCTCCCACGGTTTCCCGTGCGCGGCAGTGCGTTCGGGCCGAACGGTGCGTTCCAGCGCGCGACCGGACCTCAGCCCGCGACCGCCCCTCAGCGGCGTCCCAGCCTTCCATTACCGATCGAGAGGATGATCTGCCATGACCGTGCTCCACCCCGAGGCCGGCGGTGTGCTGCGCACCGACTATCAGAAGTCGGTCGCCGCGTACTGGAACAACAACCCCAACGACGACCGGGTCAACACCAAGCTCGGTGAGGTCGACGGCCTCTACCACCACCACTACGGCATCGGCGCGCCCGATCTCTCGGTTCTGGAGGGCCCCGAGGACACCCGGCAGGACCGGCTCGTCAAGGAGTTGCACCGCCTGGAGACCGCGCAGGCCGACTACCTGCTCGATCAACTCGGCGACGTCCGCCCCGGCGACCGGCTCATGGACGGCGGATCCGGGCGCGGCGGCACCAGTTTCATGGCCAATCAGCGGTTCGGCTGCCAGGTGGACGGGGTCACCATCTCCGAATACCAGGCCGGGTTCGCCAATGATCAGGCCAAGGAGCGCGGCGTCACCGACAAGGTGACCTTCCACTTCAAGAATATGCTCGACACCGGCTTCGACGCCGGGTCCATGCGCGGTATCTGGACCAATGAAACCACCATGTACGTCGACCTTTTCGAGCTGTTCGCCGAGTTTTCGCGGCTGCTGGAACCGGGCGGCCGGTATGTGGTCATCACCGGTTGCTCCAACGACGTGTTCGGCGCCCGCTCGGCCTCGGTCAGCTGGATCGACGCCCACTACGGCTGCAATATCCATCCGCGCAGCGAGTACTTCAAGGCCATGGCCGCCAACAGTCTGGTGCCCGTCGCGGTCACCGACCTGACGCCCACCACCATCCCGTACTGGGAGCTGCGCACCCATTCGGAACTGGCCACCGGGGTGGAGAAGCCCTTCCTGACCTCGTACAAGGAGGGCAGCTTCCAATACCTCATGATCGCCGCCGATAAGGTGGGGAGGTGACCGGCACCCTCGACACCTCCGAAACTCCGCAGGCCCCCGACCGTGAGGCCCTGCTCGTCGAGCTGGTGGACGAGCAGGGCCGCCCGGCCGGATCGCAATCGGTCGCCGCCGCGCACACCGCGCCCGGTCGGCTGCACCGCGCGTTCTCGGTGCTGCTCTTCGACGATGCCGGACGGGTGCTGATGCAGCAGCGCGCCGCGGTGAAGACCCGGTTCCCGCTGTTGTGGACCAATACCTGCTGCGGTCATCCGGCCCCCGGTCAGGCGGTGGCCGAGGCCGCGGCGGTGCGGTTGCGCGAGGAACTGGGTGTGGCGGCGGCGGATCTGACCGAGGTCGGTACCTTCCAGTACCAGGCGTCGGATCCGAGCACCGGCCGCGTCGAGCACGAGTTCGACCATGTGCTCATCGGGCGGCTGGACGGCGGTTCGCTGCGGCCGAATCCGGCGGAGGTCGAGGACATCGCGTGGCTGCCCACCGGGGAACTGCGGGCGGGGATGACCGCTGATCCGAGTGGGTACACACCGTGGTTCGCGCAGGTGCTCGACATCGCCGAAAGCGCCTACCGCACAACGAATTAGGGTCTCGCAGTACACAGCGGCGTCCGCCGGCCCGGCGGACGCCGCTGTGCTGTGCGGTTACTCGGCGTCGAGCAGCCAGTCGTTGGGCGAGAACAGCTCGAAATGCACACGCTCAGCGGGGATTGCGGCAGCCATGAGCTGCGCGCGCACCGACTGCAGGAAGCCGTTGCCGCCGCACAGGTAGAAGTCGGCGTCCGGCGGCAACGGAACCTCCTTCAGGTTCATGAAACCGCCGGCGGTGTCGTACCAGACCCGGTAGAAGGCGTTCTGCAGCACACCCACCGCGTCGACGACCTGCTCGCGCAGCGGATGCGTAGCCGAGGAGCGGTCGGCGTGCAGGATGGTGACCGGGCGCTGCGGCGTGTGGTGCACCAGGTAGTCGAGGATGCCCACCATGGGCGTCACGCCGATACCGGCGGAGATCAGCACCAGCGGGTCGGCGGCCTCGGTGTCGATCACGAGATCGCCGAAGGGCAGGGTGATCTGGAGCCGGTCACCGGCACCGATGTTGTCGCACAACCAGTTCGAGACCTCCCCGGCGGGCGCGTCGGCGACGCTCGCGACCGGTCGCACCGCGAAGGCCAGCCGGCCCGCGCCGGAGCGGTTCACCAGGCTGTACTGCCGCAGTTGCCGCGCGCCGTCCGGAAGGTCCGCGCCCACCGAAATGTATTGCCCGGGAACGAACTCCGGCAGTGGCCGGGCCGTATCGGCGGAGGCTAGGACGAAGGTCACCACTCCGGAGGGGTCGTCGACGCGCTCCATCACCACGGTCTCTCGGAACACGTCACCCGGTTCCACCCCGGCCGCGTTGTAGAGCTCACGCTCGAAGTCGATGAGCGTGGTGGCCATCAGCCAGTACACGCGATCCCACGCGGCAGCGATCTCCGCGGTCACCACCTCCGCGCCCAGCACCTCCACGATCGCGGCGAACAGGTGCTCGTGCACGATCCGGTATTCGGCAGCCGTGACGCCGAGCGAGGCGTGCTTGTGGCCGATGCGGGAGAGCAGTTCGCGCGGATGCGGCAGCGCCGGATCCACCAGGTGCGTCGCGAAGGTGGCGATGGAGGCGGCCAGTGCCCGCTGCTGCGCGCCCTGGGCCTGATTGCCGCGGTTGAACCGGTCGCGCAGGAGTTCTGGATGGGCGGTGAACATCGAGCGGTAGAACAGCGGGGTGATGTCGTCGATACGCGAGCCCACCAGGGGCAGCGTCGCCCGGATGATCTCGGCGTGCTCCGGTTCCAGTTCCGGAACGGTGTACAGCGCGGAGTCCGGTGCGATCGTCATTGCTGTCTCCTAATCGTTGACAAGTTCTCGTGCCGGGAACACCGGCCGGTACAGCAGCTCGACGGTGCGCGGGGTCACCAGATCGGCGAGCACATAGCGGTCGAGTTCGCGATAGAACGCTTCCTGCGCGCCCGCGAGAATG
Source organism: Nocardia acididurans (assembly GCF_016741815.1). Lineage (GTDB taxonomy): Bacteria > Actinomycetota > Actinomycetes > Mycobacteriales > Mycobacteriaceae > Nocardia > Nocardia acididurans. The sequence goes on along the minus strand of NZ_JAERRJ010000010.1, from coordinate 372,298 downwards.
CCGCGCAAACGACAGGCACCCGCCAATGGGCACGGATTGTCGCCCGCGCAGTCGATGACTTCGCAATCACCTTCGAGTTCTCGGACAATGCGTCCGACGGTGACCGTGCGCCCGGCATCGGTCAGGAATACTCCTCCCGAGCGACCGCGCTGCGATTCGACATAGCCGAGATCGGCCAGCCGGGAGACCGCCTTGGCGACGTAGTTCTCGGAGGCATTGACTTGCCGGGCAATGAGTTTGGTGGTGACTCGCTCCTCGGCGCCGTCACTGACAGCCAGCCGCATGAGCGCCCGCAAACCGAGGTCGGTGAACCGGGAGAGCTGCATGACTCCACGGTACTAATTTCCGCCTGTGAAACGCATATTTGCGGCGCGTGCGTTCAAATACACAATTTCGTGTGTATTTTCCAGATCACATTCCGCGAATTAGGGGAGCCTTCAGCAACTTAGGGGTTCACATCATGTCGGCGGTCATCCGGCCGATGCCGGTGGTGATTCCCGAGCCCATACAGCCGCCGACCATCTCCGGCGTCATCATCTCGTACCAGGCGCTGACCCGGACCCGGCCGCCCTGCCCGAAACCGCCGACCACTTCCAGGGGGCCGATGGTCGGCTGCATCATGCCGACCGGCCACGGTCCCCACAGTCGCGACCAATCACCGTTGGACCAGGTGATGTCGACGGTGAGCGGACCGTCGGCGGGGTGCATGCAGTCCGAGACCGCGACATGGACTCCGGTGAAGGTGCCGCCGGTTACGCCCGGCACGCCCCAGCAGTCCCAGAGCCGGCCGACCGAGGTGAAGGTGAGCAGCCGCGGCGTCATGCCGATGGCCCCGTCCACGGCGGTCCAGCGGAAGTCGCCGCCGGTGCAGCTGCCGACGCCGCCCGTCGGCTCGGCGACCGCGGGTGCGGCGGCCAGTGCGGCCGCGCCGAAAACAGTCGAAACGACCAGCGATAGGGCGACTTTCCCGGCTTTCGGCACAGCGTCTCCTCGCTTCCGGAAGGTGGAGGTGGAGCACGAGCGGCACGACTGAGACGAACTTAGTTCACATTCCGGACAAAACCGTGGAACCAGCGCGGAGCAGTCCAGTGTCGTGCGGAGTGGCACGAGACAGGTCAGCGAACTCCTGGCAGCATGGCCGCCATGGACGTGATGGCGCAGATCGACTCCGCGGCGGCCCTGCTGGCACCGGTGATCCGCCGGACCCCGGTGGTGGCGTCCCGGGTGCTGGCCGACCGCGCCGGGCACGACGTATGGCTCAAATGCGAGAACCTGCAGCGCACCGGCTCGTTCAAACCACGCGGGGCCTACAACCGGATCGCCAATCTGTCTGCGGCCGAACGGGTTCGGGGCGTGGTGGCGGCGAGCGCGGGCAATCACGCCCAGGGGGTGGCGTGGGCGGCCACCTCACTGGGGATCGAATCCACGGTGTTCATGCCCGTGGGTGCGGCGCTGCCGAAACTGGTGGCCACCAAGGCGTACGGGGCGACGGTGCATCAGGTCGGCGAGACCATCGACGAATCACTCACCGCCGCACACGAGTTCGCCGCACAGACCGGCGCGACGCTGGTGCACCCCTTCGACCACCCGGACATCGTGGCCGGGCAGGCCACCGTGGCGCTCGAAATCCTCGATCAGATACCGGATGTGGGCACGGTGCTGGTGCCGACCGGCGGCGGCGGACTGCTCGCCGGGGTCGCGGTGGCGCTGCGCGAACGCGCTCCGCACGTGCGCGTGGTGGGCGTGCAGGCGGCCGACGCGGCCGCCTGGCCGGATTCCCTCACCGCGGGGAAACCGGTACGCCTGGAACAGATGTCGACCATGGCCGACGGTATCGCGGTCGGCCTGCCGGGCGAGGTGCCCTTCGCCCACATCGCCGACCTGGCCCCCGACATCCTCACCGTCGACGAGGAGGCGCTGTCCAAGGCGCTGCTGCTGTGCATGGAGCGGGCCAAACTCATCGTCGAACCGGCGGGCGCGGCGGCCGTCGCGGCCCTGATGTCCTGCACCCCCGCCGAATTGGGCCTGCGCGGCCCGGTCTGTGCGATCCTGTCCGGCGGCAATATCGACCCCCTGCTGCTGACCCGCGTCATCGGGCACGGTCTCAGCGCGGCGGGCCGCTACCTGGCCGCCCGCGTCACCATCTCCGACCGCCCCGGCAGCCTCGGCCGCCTGCTGGCCGAACTGGGCCGCACCGGAGCCAGCGTCCTCGACGTGGCGCACTCGCGCACCGGCGCCTGGCTGGCCATCGACGAGGTGGAGGTCCTGCTCACCCTGGAAACCCGTGGCCCCGCCCACCGCGACGATGTGCTCACCGCCCTGGCCGACGCCGGATACATTGTGCGCGTACAGGATTGACCACCCTCAGCGTGACCCGCCGAGCTCCAGCGCCAGCACCCCGGCGATGACGAGCACGATCCCGCCGATCTGCACCGGCGTGACGTGCTCGTCCAGAAACAGCGCGCCGATGGTGGCCACCGCGACCACCCCCACCGCCGACCAGATGCCGTAGGCCACCCCCACGGGCATCCCCCGCTTGAGCGCCTGCGCCAGAAAGAAGAACGCCGTCCCGTACCCGATCACCACGATGATCGAAGGCACCAGCTTGCTGAACCCCTCCGAGATCTTCAGCGACACCGTCGCCGTCACCTCGAACACGATGGCCAACCCCAATAGCAGCAAAGTCATTGCCGGAGGATAGCTGGCACGCGGGTGCGCACCCCGTCCCGGTGGCCTCGAAAAAATAGCGTGCACATTCCCGCGACTCGTGGATATGGTGGTTGGCATGTGGATCCAGCTGTTCTCCTGAACCCGTGCCCGCCCGCGCCACCTGTCCTCGATGACACCGTAGGCCCGGGGCACCATTCCCATCGCCACCCCGTCGGGCGTCTGTTCGCCTGCCGTGGTTGAGCTTTCCGATTCCGACCGGCTTCGCTCCGGTGAGTCGGTCCTGTCTTTCCAGGAGGACTTATGCGTACCCATTCCCACACCCCGGACCCGCAATCCCTCGACCACATCGACCGCCCCCTCTCCCGCAGGGAACGCCGGGGCAAGGTCGAGAAGCAACAGCCGCTGGGCGGCAAGGTGCACGGCCCCGGCCGCACCTCGGTGCCCGCCGCCAAGCACCAGAACTACCGCAGAGGCTGACCGAAGCGCCTGTGGCGCCCTGTCTTTCAGGGCGCCACAGCGTATCGGCCCACGGCTGGGTGGATCAGGCGCGCAGCAGGGGCTGGGTCGAGCAGCGGAACGCCCCGCCGAACAGTCGCGACACCGAGAAGTCGATGTATTCGACGGTGATGCCGCGTGCCGCCAGTTGCTCACCGACGCGGGTGAATTCGGGGTCGGTGATGTAGGTGGCGGAGTCGATGGGCAGGCCGTTGGTAGCCATGGCCGCGGCCTCGTCCTCACCGACCTCGATGGCCTCCCAGCCGCGCAGCGGTGCGGGCAGGCCGTCGGGCAGCCGCTCGGGGCAGGCGATCACGAGCCCGTCGCGGACCAGGCTCAGGGCGCAGTCCAGGTGCAGGACGTGTGCGGGCAGCCGCACCGGGGTCACCTCGAATCCGAAGGGCCGCAGGTATTTCGCGAGCCAGCGGTAGCCGATCCCGTTGCTGGCCATACCCGACAATCCGACGAAGACGTGCTTGCCCAGCACCAGCACATCGCCGCCCTCCAGGAACGGGCCCGGCCCGGCGTGGCCGAGCGGCGCGAGGCCCGGCTGCGGGAGTGCGGTGTAGTGCGCGTCCGACGGCATCACGTGTTCCCACAGCAGATCCCGGCTGGGCAGCACTTCCATGCGGCGGTGCGGGAACTGCAGGACACCCTCGATGACATGGTCACCGACGGTGAACCAGGGGTCGCGCACGAAGAAGTTGGCGTATCCGGCGTCCCCGGCCGCCCGCTTCTCGACGTCGGTGAACAGTCGCGGTCGCAGCACCTCGACGCCGTGACGGCGCAGCACCGCGGCGAGTTCCTCGCGCTCGGCCTCGAAACGTCGCTGCTTGTCGGGGTAGACCTCACCGAAGTCCTTGCCCCACACGGCTTCCAGGATGTCGACCGCGCCGGGTTCCACCGGCATCGAATGTCCGAGGATGTCGGCGCGCGCCGGAGCGTGGAACTCGCTCTGGGATACGACCACGGTGCGAAGGGGCGCGAACTCACTCTCGACTCGTACCTGCAAACTGTTAGCAACCATGAGCCGGACCCTACCCGTCCGAGCCCGGGCAGAACCGGAAAACTCGCTGGTGACCGCCGTCCTCGACCATTACTGTTGCGCGCGTTATGAATCAGTACGAGATCCGCGCCGACTTCGACCGCGACACCATCGTCGTGTACCAGGCCTTCAACGCCGCCATCGCCACCGCCGCGCTCGACGCGCAACGATTCGTCGCCCCCTTCTCGCTCACCCGCATGACCTGGATCAAACCGTCCTACCGCTGGCTCATGCACCGCAGCAACTGGGCGCGCAGCCCCGGCCAGGAACGCATCCTCGCCGTGCGCATCACCCGCACCGGCTGGGAGGAGGCGCTGGACCACGCGGTCCTCACCAGCCCCGAACGCCGTGTATACGCCGACGCCGCCGACTGGCGTGCCCAGCACCCGCACGCCGCCGTCCGCGTTCAATGGGATCCGGAATACTCGATCCGCAACGTGAAGCTCGACCACCGAAGCATCCAGGTCGGCCTGTCCCGCAGCATGGTTCAACGCTACGTGGACGACTGGACCACGGAGATCCGCGACCTCACCCCCCTCACCCACAAGATCTCCGCCCACCTGCGCGAGGGCCGAGTGGACCGCGCCAAGGACCTCCTCCCCCCGGAGAAGCGCTACCCGATCCCGGAGAATCTCGCGAAAAAGATAGGGGCGGAGTTGTTTACGCGATGAGACCGGGGTACGGGCCGTTCGGCGCGCGACCTCAGTTCAGCCAGGTGCGCTGTTCGGCGGCGGTGCTGCGGACTTCCTCGAGTTGCTTCGCCACCTGGACGCCCGCGGTGCCGCCGCGGGCGTTGCGGGAGGCGATGGAGCCCTGGACTGTCAGGACTTCGCGTACGGCCGGGGTGAGGGCGGGATCCACCGCGGCGAACTCTGCGTCGGTGAGTTCGTCGAGGCCCACGCCGCGGGCTTCGGCGGCGCGGACGCAGCCGCCGGCGGCTTCGTGCGCCACACGGAACGGGACGCCTTGGCGGACAAGCCATTCGGCGATGTCGGTGGCGAGGGTGAAGCCCGCGGGGGCCAGTTCGGCCATCCGGTCGGTGTGGAAGGTGAGGGTGGAGACCAGGCCCGCGATGGCGGGGAGGAGCAGTTCGAGCTGGGCTACCGAGTCGAAGACGGGTTCCTTGTCTTCCTGGAGGTCCCGGTTGTAGGCGAGGGGTTGGGCCTTGAGGGTGGCGAGCAGGCCGGTGAGGTTGCCGATGAGGCGGCCCGCCTTGCCACGCGTCAGCTCGGAGACGTCGGGGTTCTTCTTCTGGGGCATGATCGAGGAGCCGGTGGACCAGGCGTCGGCCAGGGTGATGTAGCCGAATTCCGGGGTGCTCCAGATGATCACCTCTTCGGCCATGCGGGAGAGGTCCACGGCGGTCATGGCCAGGACGAAGGCCGCCTCGGCGGCGAAGTCGCGAGCAGAGGTGGCGTCGATGGAGTTCGCCGCGGCGGCGTCGAATTCGAGGTCCGCGGCAATGGCCTCGGGGTCGAGGCCGAGGGAGGAGCCGGCGAGCGCGCCGGAGCCGTAGGGAGAGATGGCGGCGCGCCTGTCGAAGTCGCGCAGGCGGTCGATATCGCGCAGCAGCGGGTGGGCGTGGGCCAGCAGGTGGTGGGCCAGCAGCACCGGCTGGGCGGCCTGGAGGTGGGTCTTGCCGGGCATCACCGCATCCGGATGAGCGGCAGCCTGATCGACGAGGGCGTCGACGACGTCCAGGACGCCGGCGGCGACGCGGCGAACGGCGTCGCGCAGCCACATGCGGAACAGGGTGGCCACCTGGTCGTTGCGGGAGCGGCCCGCGCGCAGGCGGCCACCGAGTTCGGTGCCGACCCGTTCGATGAGGCCGCGTTCGAGGGCGCCGTGCACGTCCTCGTCGGAGTCGGCGGGAGCGTACGCGCCCGAGTTCACGTCGGCGGCAAGCTGATCCAGGCCCGCGAGCATGGCCGTCAGGTCACCCTCGGACAGCAGCCCGGCCTTGTGCAGGACGCGGGCGTGCGCCTTCGAGGCGCGGATGTCGTAGGGAGCCAGCACCCAGTCGAAGTGGGTGGACTTGCTCAGTGCCGCCATGGCCGCGGCCGGTCCGGATGCGAAGCGACCGCCCCAGAGCGCGCCCTCGTTGGTGCCGTGCTGCTCGGTCATGGCTTAGCTGTCTCCTCCGGGTCGGATGGCGGTCAGGATGATGTGCGGGGTCATTTCGGTGGTCCCGAGCTCGTCGGCGCGCCGGCCGCGGGCGGCGAGCAGCGCGTTGAGGTCACCGGGGTGCACCGTCCAGCCGTGGTCGCGGAACCAGTCGGCGGGGTGGGTGCGGCCCTCGAAGGGATACCAGAGCGTGTCGACGTTGATCGAGATGCCTTGGGAGGCCATGAATCTCGACCGGGTGTCGTCGGCGTGCAGTTCGGCCGAGGTGCGTTTGCCGGACATGTTGAGCGCCACCCGGCTGCCGGGCGCGCTCAGCGCGGCGATCTCGTCGAAGAGCTGGTCCTGCGCATCGCCGGGCAGGTAGCGCAGCAGCCCCTCGGCCAGCCATGCGGTCGGCCGCGAGGTGTCGAAACCCTTGTCCAGCAGGGCTTTCGGCCAGTCCTGCCGCAGATCGGCCACCACCTCCCGGCGATCCACGGCCGGCACACGACCGGCCAGCGCGGCCGCCTTGAATGCCAGCACCTTCGGCAGGTCGATCTCGAAAACCGTGGCGTCGGAAGGCCATTCGAGCCGGTAGGCCCGAGCGTCCAGCCCGGCGGCCACGATCACGAACTGCCGCACGCCCTCGGCCAGCGCGTCCTGGAAGTACTCGTCGAAGTACACCGTGCGCGCCACGATCAGATCGCCGAGCCTGGCGTACGCCGAGCCCGCGTCGGGCGCGAACTCGCCGCGCCCGATGCGCTGCCAGGCCGGAGCCCCGGTGGCGGCCACCAGGGTCTCCGCGAAGGGATCGTCGAACAGCGCGTCGGGGCGGCGCGTTTCGGCCGCCCGCATGGCCGCGACCGCGAGTGCGGTCGCGCCCACGCTCTCGGTGATGTCCCAGCTGTCGTCGTCGCTGCGCACAACGGCCTCCTTCCGGGTTCGACGCCCGGATTCGAGGCTACTTCTTGCCGAGATCCCGGCGCGCCGCGACCTTGGAGGACAGGCCGTGGATCTGCACGAAGCCCTTGGCCAGCGACTGGTCGAAGGTGTCGCCCTCGTCGTAGGTGGCGAGGTTGAAGTCGTAGAGCGACTCGTCGGAGCGACGGCCGTTGACGACCACGTTGCCGCCGTGCAGGACCATGCGGACGTCACCGGAGACGTGCTGCTGGGTTTCGGCCACGAAGGCGTCCAGCGCGCGCTTGAGCGGCGAGAACCACAGGCCGTCGTACACCAGCTCGCCCCAGCGCTGCTCGACCTGCCGCTTGTACCGGCCCAGTTCGCGCTCGACGGTGACGGCTTCCATCTCCTGGTGCGCGGTGATCAGCGCGATGGCGCCGGGCGCCTCGTAGATCTCGCGCGACTTGATGCCGACGAGCCGGTCCTCGACCATGTCGAGGCGGCCGACGCCCTGGCGGCCGGCCCGCTTGTTCAGCTCGGTGATGGCCTCGAACATGGAGACCGGGCGGCCGTCGATGGCGACCGGGACACCCTTGTCGAAGGTGACGATGAGCTCGTCGGGCGCTTCGAAGTTGACGGTCGGGTCGACGGTGTAGTCGTAGACGTCCTTGGTCGGCGCGTTCCACAGGTCCTCGAGGAAGCCGGTTTCGACGGCGCGGCCCCAGAGGTTCTGGTCGATGGAGAACGGCGACTTCTTGGAGACGTTGATCGGCAGGTTGTTCTCACCCGCGAATTCGATGGCCTTCTCACGGGTCCAGGCGTAGTCGCGGACGGGCGCGATGACCTTCAGATCGGGCGAGAGCGCGCCGATGCCGACCTCGAAGCGGACCTGGTCGTTGCCCTTGCCGGTGCAGCCGTGCGACACCGTGTCCGCGCCGTGGTATTCGGCGGCCTCGACGAGGTGCTTGACGATGAGCGGCCGGGAGATGGCCGACACCAGCGGGTAGCGGCCCATGTACAGCGCGTTGGCCTGGATGGTGGGCAGGCAGTACTCGTTGGCGAATTCGTCGCGCGCGTCCACCACGATGGATTCGACGGCACCGCAGTCGAGTGCGCGCTGGCGCACATCGTTCATGTCCTCGCCGCCCTGGCCGAGATCGATCGCGACGGCGATCACCTCGGCACCGGTCTCCTTGCCGATCCAGCTGATGGCAACGGAGGTGTCCAGCCCGCCGGAGTAGGCGAGTACGACCCGCTTGGTCATAGTCCGTGTGCTCCTCGAATAGTGCGTATGAAGTCTGGTCTCGACCGGCCGGGATCCCGGCCGCCGCGCAACCCGGCGGCCCGCCGCCGTCGTCCTGCAAATGATTATGCACGACGATGCAAGCCCATTCATAACCGGGGGTCCGTCACCTGCGCCCGACATCGGAGCCGCAGGTTACGGCCCGGTAAATAGATAGCTTGACCTGCTGTTATCGTTAACCGAGTCTTATGGAACGATGCATCGATACGAAAGCCCCGGAGCTGCCCACCCTCGGTGGCATGCTGCGGCGGCTACGCAGCGACCGCCGGCTGTCGCGCGAGAAACTGGGTTTCGCCGCCGGGGTGAGCGCCAGCTACATCACCCACCTCGAGGGCGGTAAACGCGATCGGCCCGCACCCGCGATCATGGACGCGCTCATGCGCTGCCTGAACCACGCGCGCCCGATGACCCCCACCGAACGCCGCCACCTGATGAACATGGCGGACCTGTTCGACGACGAACTCCCCTCCCCCGACGAGTTGCGCGCCGAACTGACCGAGGGCATGCTCGCCGCCCTCACCCTGCACGAGCCGAATCCGGTGGCCTACATCGGAACCCGCTGGTACGTGCTGGCCTGCAATCAATCCTTCGCCGACACCTTCCCCGGCATCGCCGAGGACGGCAACCTGCTGCGCTGGCTGTTCACCAACCCCAATGCCAAACTGCTGCTGGACGATTGGGAGCACGAGACCGACCTCGTCGTCGCCGCCATCCGCGGCTGGCTCGGCAAGCACAGCCGCGCGGGCTGGCTGCCCGGACTGCTCGACGAGTTCTGCGCCTACCCCGACTTCCGCCGCAAGTGGGATCGGGGCGAGGTCACCTTCATCTGGGAGCGCCGCGCCGAACACCGCTGCCCGACAACGGGAAAGCTCGAACGCATCCATTTCAAGACCTTCCACGCCACCTCCGAAGGCCACTCGGATCACATCCACTTCATCATGGGCACCCGCCTGACCTGATCGAACACTCATAGCCCGGATCTATGGGTGCATCGACGCGCGGCCACTACCTGCGCGGATCCGACGGGACGACAGTGAGATCGAGAAGATTTCACCGACGAAGCCAAGGACCGAACCCATGTACACCCTGCTGTTCCTCCTCATCCTCCTGTGCGTGGCGGCAGTGATCCGCGACTGGCCGCGCGGCTACGTCATGGCCCTGTGCTCGGCGACCCTGGGGCTGTCCGTACTGGCCTTCCTCCCCCACGTCGTCGGCCGCCCCTTCGGCATCGAACTGTAAGCCGCACTCTCCCAAGGAATTCACTGTCATGACCACCGTCACCGCACCCGCATCGGCCGAGATCTCCCCGTCGGCGGGGGCACTCGGGCACCGCCTCGGACTCTGGTTCGCACACGCCTACGTGCTCGGCATGTGCGCCACCCTCGCCGGGGCCTACACCTTCCAGTTCGGCCTCGGCGAGTACCCGTGCCCCATGTGCCTGCTGCAGCGAATGTTCTTCCTGCTCAGTGCGATCGGACCGGCCTACATCATCGTCCGGTCGCGGACCGGCGTCGTGACCACCCGCGAATACGCCTCCGGCTGGGGATGGGCGATCATGGCCGCCGTCCTCGGCGGCATCGTCTCGGCCTCGCAGGTGCTCATGCACATCGTGCCGCCGGACCCCGGGTACGCCGGTGCGCTGTTCGGACTGCACCTCTACACCTGGGCGCTGATCGCTTTCCTCGCAGCGGTTCTCGCCGCCGCCATCGCGCTGTTCCTGACCCCGTTCGCCGAACCCGGCACTGCCGCAGCCCTTTCCGCCGCGCTGCGCAAGGCTGCCGCCGTCACACCGGGCGTACTCCTGGTTTTCGCCGCCAGCAACTTCGTGGCCTGCTTCTTCCTCCAGGGACTGCACTGGAAGATGACCGGCGATCCCACCGGCTACCAGGTCTTCACCGACTTCGGGTTGTGACATCCCTCGGATTGCTGAGAATTTACATATGAAATCGGCTTCGATTCTCGGCACGATCGGAAATATGAAGATCCTCGTCACCGGAGCAACAGCCAATATCGGCCGCAAGGTCGTCGATCATCTACTCGCCCAGGGCGCGAAGGATATTCGCGCCCTCACCGCCAAACCGGCCGCGGCGGCGCTGCCCGCCGAGGTCGAGGTCCGCCGGGGGTACATCGGCCGGCCGGAGACGCTGGGTGACGCCTTCGAGGGCGTGCAGCGCATGTACCTCGCGCCCAGCCCGGATACCACCGCCGAGGTGCTGGCACTCGCCCGCGAAGCCGGTGTCCGGCAGGTGGTGGCACTCGACGGCGAACCCGAAAGCTGGTGGGGCACGGTCACTTCGGCAGTAGAGGCCAGCGGGCTGGAGTGGACGCACCTGTGGCCGGGCGACTTCATGGAGAACACCGGCATGTGGGCGCCGCAGATCGAGGCGACCGGCGTGGTGCGCGAACCGCATCCCGACTCCGCGAGCACGCCCATCGCCATGGACGATATCGCCGCCATCGCCGCGACCGCGCTGGTCGAGGACGGGCATGCCGGTAAGACCTACTCGCTCACCGGCCCCGAGGCCCTGACGCGCACGGAATTGGTGCGGCAGCTCGGTGCGTCCCTCGGCTACGAGATCCCGTTCCGCCAGGTGTCGCGCGAGGAGGCCATCGCCGTTTTCACGCCCCTGATGGGCGATACCGCCGAGTGGTACGTCGACGAGGTGCTCGGCGCGTTCGCCGCGCACCCGCCGGTGCCCAATCAGACCTTCGAGGCGGTGACCGGCCGTCCCGCAACCACTTTCGCGGCATGGTCCGCGGTGAACGCACCCGCCATGTTCCCGCGGCGGCCCGGCGCGGCCACCCCGCAGTAGCCCGCGTCGTCGACCAGACGGATATGCGGGGGCGGTGCGACCGGTAGCCGCAGCCCCGCCTGATCGAGGTCGCGGGGACGCGGCGGGCGCAGGCGGGCGGTGCGGCCACTGGGATCCGGTGGCGGCGGCGGTGTCTCGTCCGGTGCGAAGAACGGCATCGGCACCGGGACGGGCGCTTCCCGGCGCAACATGACGGTCTGACGTTCGGCCCGGAACAGGGTGCCGGTGCCGAGCCAGTCGAAGGCCAGCACCCGTCCCGACAGCGCGACCTCCAAATGCTGGAAGGCGCCACCGTACAGATGCGTCAGTGGTTCGGTGACCGCGTGAAATCCACAGGTGCAGAAAAGATCCGGGGCCGGGTGGGATTTGCCCCGCCCGCAGACGGCCACGGCGTCGGCGGGATAGGGCGGATAGCCGCGCAGTGGCACGAAATTGCCGTCCGGCGTGGCGCGCGCGACCTTGTGCGCCCACACCACCCACCGGCCGTCATCGGTTTGCCGCAGACTCGGCGCGATGAGCTCGGGCACCGCCGGGCGCTCGAGGGTTCCGGCGTCGAAGGATGCGATATGTCTTCCGCCTTCACACATGGCGTGTACCTCGCTACGGGTCGACTGTGTTCGAGGGTACGCCCGCGTGCCGGGACCGGAAGACCCCGAGACGATTCGGGAAAGGGGGCTCAACGCCGCAACGTGCGGCGATAGTCGGCGGGCGTGGTGCCGGTGGCGGCGCGCAGATGTACGCGCAGCGCGGTCACGCTACCGAAGCCGGAGCGGCTCGCGACGGTCTCCACCGGAAGGTCGGTGGTTTCCAGGAGTTCGCGGGCGCGTGCGGTGCGCTGTGCGTCGAGCCAGCGGCGCGGGGTGGTGCCGACCTCGGCCTTGAAAGCGCGGATGTAAGGTGCGCTCGCTCATGAGGGCGTGCTCGGCCAGCGCGGGCACGGCCAGTTCTGGGGCCGGATCGGCGGCGGCCCACTCCAGGGTCGCGGCGAGACGGCCTCGAATATCCTTGGCGTGCACCGAGTTCGGAATGTATTGGGCCTGCCCGCCGGAGCGGTGCGGCGGGCGGACATTCCAGCGGGCCAGATCGGGGGCCACGGCCGCGCCCAGTTCGCGGCGCACGATGTGCAGGCACAGATCCCCAGCGGACAGTCCTGCCGAAGTGAGGATGTTCCCCTTCGTCGACGCACGGCGGTCCGGTGACCCACCCCGGATCACAGGATAGGCGCGCAGGCGAACTTCCCGCAGAACGCCTGGTGTGTAGTGGCGAGGACCGGGCACAGCGGGGCAGACGTGGCACGCATACGATTCGTCCTCCGGACCGACTGGACCGGGCGCCCAATCACCACGCGTGTACACACTTACGCGTACACTATGGTCATGTCCGAGATCAGCACCCGCGAACTACGCACCAACCTGGCGAAATACCTCGATGCCGCCGAGGCCGGTGAACAAGTGATCATCCTCCGCGACGGCACCCCCGCCGCCGCGCTCGTCCCCCTGTCCGTGGTGGAAGCCGTAGACCATGCCGAGGACGAACTACTGGCCCGCGAGGCCGCTGCCCGCGAAAACAGCGGCGAAAAGGTCTACACCATGGCCGAAGTGCTGGCCGACATCTTCGCCGAGGGCCGTGAATGAAGTACAAGTTCCGATTTCTCGAATCGGCCCGGCGAGAACTGCGCGGTCTGGACCAGCGAGATGCCATGCGCATCCTCACCGCACTCACCGCCCTCGGCGACGACCCCTACGCCGAAGGGCTGGACGTGCGGAAACTCACCGGATACGACGGCTACCGCCTGCGCGTCGGCCGCTTCCGGGTGGTCTATCGGGTCGACAACGGCGAGTTGGTGATCCTGGTCGTGAAAGTCGGGTGGCGGCGGGACATCTACCGCGACCTGTAGTCGGATGGGAACGAGCGTGGTCCAACACACTGCGCCTGCGGGATTTCGGACTGGCCAGGCCGCGGAACCGAAGCCCACGAATACCTCGCCCGCATCTGCTTGAACATTCCTGTCACAGTTGCTTTTTCGGCTGCGCGCTCGCTGAACTCGACGGCGTGCCCTACGACGACGAACTCGCCTACGTCTCCTGTCTGCTGCACGACCTGCACCTCGGACACCCCACTCCGGGACGGTGATTCGCGGTGACCGGAGCGGGCGATGGATTTCGCTCCGGCCTCGGGCGCGACGCCGGAGCAGGCGTGCGCGTCATCGGCGCGGGCATCGCCGCGCACCTCACCGTCGGCGTGGCCGACGACCTGGGCGATCTCGGGTTCGTCTCCGCAGGCGCGGCGGTGGATGTGATCGGGGATCGCCTGTGGGATCTGGATCGGAGCTGGGTCGACGAACTGCTGGCCCGGCACCCGCGACTCGAGTTCAAACGCCACATGATCGCGGCGTTGACCGAGGAGGCGACGAATATTCCTGGGGGCCGGGTCAAGTGGATGAACACGACCGCGGGCTTCCGGCAGCTGATCCGGATGGCCCCGTTCGCCGAGTGAAACCCGGTGGTATGAAACCCGGTGGCGCTCAGGCCTTGTAGTAGACGACCTGGTGGCTGGTGGCGAGCAGGTCACCGGCCGCCGTCCACAGGGACGCGGTCTGGTCGAAGAATCCGTTGCCGAAGTGCTGGGCCCGGGCCGTGCCCAGGATCGATTCGGTGGTCTCGGCCAGCAGTTCGGCGTCGGCGTGGAAATACGTGGTGAGCGAGACGGTTCCGGCGGGCACCATCCGGCCCAGACGCAGCATGACCCGCGGGAAGAACACGTCGGACAGTGCGGCGAGCGCCGAATAGTCCAGGGGGCGAACGGGATTGTCGCGCACCCACAGCGTGGTGGTGGAGTCCGGGCGTTCCCCGGCGTCCGGGTCGAGGAAGTCACCGCCGCCCTCGACGAACCGCATCTCGTAGTTGTTCAGCCAGGCCGGGAATCCGGGGGCCCGCGTGACCGGCACGTCCGCGGCGGACGGCACCGCGGGCGGCGTCACCTCGGTGCTGCCCCACGCGTCCCGGCGTCGCCCGAAAACCGCTGTGGCCGTGGTGGTCACCTCGCCGTTCTGGGTCATGGTGATGATCCAGTGCTGGGTGGCGTTGTTGGTGCGCACCGGCTGCGCGTCGATCTCGAACGCCCCATCCGCCACCGGCCCCGCGAAATTCACGGTCAGCGCCACCGGATCAGCCAGCCGCCGTGGATCATGCAGCGCCGCACTCAGCAGCGTCGCCGCCGTGATCCCGCCGAACGGCCCCACCATATTCGCGTACCCGGCCTCGGTGTGCCCGGCGTACCGGCCATCCCCCAGCGCGGTCAGTCCGGTCGCACTGTCGAACGGATGGGTGCTGATCGACGTCATTGGACACTCCTCGCTACCTGGGCAACCGAACCGGTTTGCTTGCTCAGGCTAACTGTTCGATCTTGGCAGCGAGTTCGGCACCCGTCATGGGCTCGCGGGCGATGACGGCGATGGTGTCGTCACCGGCGATAGTGCCGACGATTTCCGGGAGGGCGGCGCGGTCCAGGGCGCTGGCCAGGAAGTGGGCCGCGCCCGGGGGTGTGCGCAGGACGGCGATATTGCCGCTGGCATCGGTGGAGACGAGCAGGTCGCCGAGGAGTTTGGAGAGGCGTTCGGTGCCGCCGGTGACGCCGCGGACGGGGCTGCCGTCCTCGGGGACCACGTAGACGCCGGCGCCGCCGTCGGCGGCGCGGAGTTTGACCGCGCCGAGTTCGTCCAGGTCACGGGAAAGGGTGGCCTGGGTGGTCTCGATGCCCTCGGCGGACAGCAGGGCAGCCAGTTCGGTCTGGCTGCGGACCTCGTGCTGGGACAGGATGGCGATGATGCGGGCCTGGCGGCCCGCGCGGGTGCGCGCGATCGCCGGACCGGATTTGGCCGACGATCGCTCGCGTCGCTCGCCGCTGCTCATGCGCGGCCGCCGAGGTGTTTCTCGAGCAGCCACACGAGCAGCGCCTTCTGGGCGTGCAGGCGGTTCTCCGCCTCGTCCCAGACCGCGCTGTGCGGGCCGTCGATGACCTCGTCGGTGATCTCCTCGTTGCGGTGCGCCGGAAGGCAGTGCAGGACGGTCACATCCGCGGCGGCGCGGGCCAGCAGGGCCGCGTTCACCTGGAAGGGGCGGAAGGGGGCGACGCGGTCGCGGCCGTCGTTCTCCTGGCCCATGGACATCCAGGTGTCGGTCACCAGGGCGTCCGCGCCGTCGGCCGCCGCCAGCGGGTCATTGGTGATGGTGATCTTCGCACCGGTCTCGGCGGCGCGCTTCTGGGCGGCCTCCACGATCCACGGCAGCGGCTCGAAACCCGCTGGGGCCGCGATGGTGACATTCAGACCCGCGGTGACGCCGCCCAGCATGAGCGAGTGCGACATATTGTTCGCGCCGTCGCCCAGATAGGTCAGGTTGCGGCCGACGAGATCGCCCTTGCGTTCCTTCAGGGTCTGCAGGTCGGCCAGGACCTGGCAGGGGTGGAACTCGTTGGAGAGCGCGTTCACCACGGGAACCGTTGCGGCGGCTGACATCTCGTCCAGGCGCACCTGTTCGAAGGTGCGCCAGACGATGGCGTCCACGTAGCGGGAGAGCACCCGGCCGGTGTCGGCGAGGGTTTCCTCGCGGCCCAGCTGGGTGTCCCGGCCGTCCACCACGACGGCGTGGCCGCCGAGCTGGGCGATGCCCATCTCGAAGGAGAAACGCGTACGCGTGGAGTTCTTCTCGAACATGACCGCGATACCGCGCGGACCCTCCAGCGGGCGGCGCGAGAGCGGGGCCTGCTTCAGTTCCGCTGCGAGAGCGAGAATTTCGTTCTGCTCGGCCTGGGTGACGTCGTCGTCACGCAGGAAATGCCGGATGGTCACTTGCTCTCCTCCGCGGTGTTCGAATTCGCGTGCGACGCGGCGGCCTGCGCGGCATCGAGGATGCCGGGCAGGTCGGACACGAAATTCTCGGCCTGGGTCTCGGTCAGCACCAGCGGGGGCGCTAGTCGAATGACGTTGGGCTTGGCGGGATTCACGAAATACCCGGCTTCCCGGGCCGCCTGCTCCACCTGGGCGGAGACGTCGGCGGTCAGCTGGATGCCGATCAGCAGGCCCGCACCGCGCACATGATCGACCAGCGGATGCCCGAGCTCCTCGATACCACCGGTAATGATCTTGCCGACGGATTCGACATGCGCGAGCAGACCTTCCTCGTCGATGGTGCGCAGCACGGCCAAAGCCGCTGCGGCACAGACGGGATTGCCGCCGAAGGTGGTGCCGTGCATCCCCGGCTGCAGCAGATCAGCCGCCGGACCCTGGGCGAGCACCGCGCCGATCGGCATACCGCCGCCCAGCCCCTTGGCCAGGGTGATCACATCGGGCACGATGCCCGCAGCCTGATGCGCGTAGAACGCACCGGTGCGGCCGATACCGGTCTGCACCTCGTCCAGGATCAGCAGTGCGCCATGGGCTTTGGTGATCGCCCGCGCCTTGGCCAGATAGTCGGCCGGGGGCACCACCACGCCGCTCTCCCCCATCATGGGTTCGAGGAAGACGGCGGCGGTGTCGTCGTCGACGGCGGCTTCCAGGGCCATGGCATCGCCGTAGGGCACGTGCACGACACCGGCGGGCATCGGCTCGAACGGCGTGCGCTTGGACGGCTGGCCGGTGAGCGCCAGTGCGCCCATGGTGCGTCCGTGGAACGCCTCCTCACAGGCGACGATCTTGGTCTTGCCGGTGAGGCGCGCCATCTTGAACGCCGCCTCGTTGGCCTCGGTGCCCGAGTTGCAGAAGAACGCCTTGCCGTGACCGTCACCGAAATGCGCGAGCAGCCGCTCCGCCAGCTCGACAACCGGTTCGCTCGCATACAGATTCGACACATGGCCGAGCGTGCCCAGCTGCTGCGTGACGGCCTCGAGGATCGCCGGATGCGCGTGGCCCAGGCTGTTGACCGCGATGCCGCCGAGGAAATCGATGTAGCGCTTGCCGTCGGCGTCGTAGAGCACCGCGCCCGCGCCGCGCACCAGCGCCACCTTCGGGGTGCCGTAGTTGTTCATCAGGGCGGTGGACCACCGCTGCTGAATGTCGGCTGTGCTCATTTGATCTCCTGAGGTGGGGTGACCATCGTGCCGATGCCCTCCCCGGTGAAAAGTTCCAACAGCACCGAATGCGATACCCGGCCGTCGATCACGTGCGCGGTGGGCACGCCGCCCTCCACAGCGCGCAGGCAGGCTTCCATCTTGGGCACCATGCCCGCATCCAGACTCGGCAGCAACTTGGCCAGATCATCGGTGTCGATGCGGGTGGTCAGCGAGGACCGGTCCGGCCAATTCGTGTACAGGCCCTCGACATCGGTGAGGATGACGAGTTTCTCCGCGCCGATGCCCTGGGCCAGCGCGGCCGCGGCGGTATCGGCATTGATGTTGTGCACCACGCCGTCCGCGTCGGGGGCGATGGTGGACACCACCGGAATACGGCCCGCCGCAATGAGATCCAGCACCGCGTCCGGGTTGACCTCGGTGACGTCGCCGACCAGGCCGATATCGGTGGCCAGGCCGTCCACGGTCACGGTGCGGCGGGTGGCGGTGAACAGCCCCGCGTCCTCGCCGGAGATGCCGACCGCGTACGGGCCGTGGGCGTTGATGAGCCCTACCAGTTCCCGGCCGACCTGACCGAAGAGCACCATGCGCACCACATCCATGACCTCGGGCGTGGTCACGCGGAAACCGCCGCGGAATTCGCCCTGCAGGCCCAGCTTCTTCAGCATGGCGCTGATCTGCGGGCCGCCGCCGTGCACCACCACCGGGTGCACGCCGACCGTGCGCAGGAAGGCCATATCGGCGGCGAAGGCGCGCTTGAGCTCGTCGTCGATCATGGCATTGCCGCCGTACTTCACGACCACGATCTTGTCGCGGAACTTCTGCAGCCAGGGCAGCGCGTCGGCGAGGACGTGCGCCTTGTCCAGGGCGGTCAGACCGGAGATGTCGGCGCTCATGAGCTGTAGGCCGAATTCTCTTCGACGTAGCCGTGCGAGAGGTCGGTGGTGCGGACGGTGGCCTCGCCGTCGCCGAGATTCAGTTCCACGCGCACCTGGATATCGGGGCCGGACAGGTCCACCTCGCGCGCGCCGGGCGCGCCCGCGCCGTCGACGCACACCGGGAAACCGTTGAACGACACCGTGATCCGGTTGGGATCCAGTTCGATGGGCGCGATGCCGATGGAGGCCAGCACGCGGCCCCAGTTCGGGTCGGAGCCGAAGAACGCCGTCTTGACCAGGCTGTCGCGGGCCAGGGCGCGGGCGCCGATGAGCGCCTCGTCCTCGCTGACCGCGCCGGTGACGGTGATGTGCACGCGCTTGGTGACGCCCTCGGCGTCGGCCATGAGCTGCTCGGCCAGATCGTCGCAGACCGCGAGCACGGCGGCGTCGAGTTCGGCCTGGCTGGGGGCCACCCCGCTCGCGCCGTTGGCGAGCAGCAGCACGGTGTCGTTGGTGGAGCAGGAGCCGTCCACGTCGAGGCGGTCGAAGGTCATGCGGGTGGCATTGCGCAGCGCGGTGTCCAGCTGTTCCGGCGTGGCGACCACATCGGTGGTGAGCACGACGAGCATGGTGGCCAGCGACGGGGCGAGCATGCCCGCGCCCTTGGCCATACCGCCGACATTCCACTTGTCCCGGTGGTGGAACGCCGCCTCTTTCGGCACGGTGTCGGTGGTCATGATGGCGCGCGCGGCCTCCGCGCCGCCGGACAGGCCGCCGCCCATCTCGTGCACGATCTCGGTGACGCCCGGGATCAGCTTGTCCATGGGTAGCCGGTCACCGATGAGACCCGTTGAGCAGACCGCGATCTCGCCCGCACCGGTCTCGGTTCCCCAGTTGCTCAACGCCTTCGCCAGCTCCTCGGCGGTGGCGTGCGTGTCCTGGAAGCCACCCGGACCGGTACAGGCGTTCGCGCCACCGGAATTCAGGATGACGGCGCGCAGCTGCCCGTCCTTCAGGACCTGCTGCGACCACAGCACCGGCGCGGCCTTCACCTTGTTGCGGGTGAAGACACCGGCCGCCGCGTACTCCGGGCCCTCGCTGAAAACCAGTGCCAGGTCCGGCTTTCCGCTCTTCTTGATGCCCGCGGCGATACCGGCGGCGCGGAAACCCAGTGGCGCGGTGACGCCCTGGGTCCGGACCAGCTTGCCGTCGTTACTCGTTGTCACGGTGCCACTCCTACGGTGGAAAGTCCTGCGGTCTCGTCGAATCCGAGAGCCAGATTCATGGATTGCACCGCGGCCCCCGCGGTGCCCTTGGTCAGGTTGTCGATCGCGCCGATCACCACCAGCAGTCCGGCGTCGGCGTCCACGGCCACCTGGAGGGTGACCGCATTGGAACCGAGTACCGCACCGGTCTGCGGCAACACCCCCTCCGGCAGCAAATGCACGAAAGGTTCGTCGGCGTAAGCCTTCTCGTAGACGGCGCGCGCCTGCGCGGCATCCACCCGCACCGGCGCGGTGCAGGTGGCCAGAATGCCGCGCGGCAGCGGAGCCAGCACGGGCGTGAACGACACCGCCACGTCGACGCCGCCGGCCGCCTTCAGGTTCTGTGAGATCTCCGGGGTGTGCCGGTGCGCGCCCGCGATGCTGTACGCGCGCATGGACCCCATCACCTCGGAGCCGAGCAGGGAAACGTCCAGCTTCCGGCCCGCGCCCGAAGTGCCGCTCACCGCAACCACATTCACGGTGGGCTCGATGATCCCGGCGGCGATGGCCGGTGCCAGCGCGAGACTCGCGACGGTGGGATAGCACCCCGGCACCGCGATCCGGGTAGCGCCGGTGAGCTTTTCCCGCCCACCCGGCAGCTCCGGCAGCCCGTACGGCCAGCTGCCCGCGTGCGGGCTGCCGTAGTACTTCTCCCACGCCGCCGCATCGGTGAGCCGGAAATCGGCCCCGCAATCAATGATGACCGTCGACTCCGGCAGCGCCTGCGCGAGCGCGGCCGACTGCCCGTGCGGCAGCCCCAGGAACACCACGTCATGCCCCGCCAGTTCCTCGACGGTGGTGGCACTCAGCACCCGATCGGCCAGCGGCAGCAGATGCGGCTGCAACGACCCCAGCGGCGTCCCGGCATTGGACCCGGCAGTCAGCGCCCCGATCTCGAGACGCCCACTTCGATACGCTGGATGCGCCAACAGCAGCCGCAGGACCTCACCGCCCGCATATCCGCTCGCACCAGCCACCGCGACCCGCACCGTGGGCCCACCAGAGGTATCCGCCATGTGATGATTATGCACGACCATGCAATCCCATGCAGAGCTGCCCCACCTCTCTGTCCCGCCTCTCCGAGACTTCAGCGCACGGCTGGGAGCCGTTGCCGGTCCTACACGCGTGGTGCGGTCGGGGGAGGAACCGATTTTGGGCGTACCCGGTGAGTTACCCGGATCTTGCGAAATCAGTTGTCACGTTCTCGGGGAAGAGTGGGGGTTGGGGTGGATTGGTCCCAGGTTTGGGGATCTATGCCGAGTAGGGTCGCCCAGGCTGTGCGGCCTGCGGGGGTTACGCGTATCGCGCGGCCGGTGCCTGTGGGGTGTATCCACTCGAGGTCGCGGGCTCGGCGGTAGAGGTGGGCTCCGGCGGCGCCGCCGAGGTGGGGGCGGCGTTCGGTCCAGTCGATGCAGGGGCGGACCAGGGGGCGGCGATTGCGGGCGGGGCGGGAGAGGTCCATGCCGAGGTCGCCGGCGAACCAGCGGGAGCCCTGGTCGGTGAGGGCTAGGCCGTTGGGTTCGTCGAGGAGGCCGCGGACGATCATGGCTTCGGTGAGGGTGACGCCCAGGCGACCCGCGAGGTGGTCGTAGCAGGTGCGGCCGCTGGCCAGGGCCGCTTCGACCGTGGCGGCGCGCAGCGAAGACGGGCGCGTGGCGGGCGGGCCGATGTGGGCCAGCAGGGTTTCGAGGAGGGCGGCGACCTCTCGATTCGCCAGGCGGAGGTAGCGGTGCCGGCCTTGGCGGTACTCGGTGAGCAGGCCACCGGCGATCAGGCGGTTCAGGTGTTCGGTCGCGGTGGGCGGCGCGATGCGGGTGGCGCGGGCCAGTTCACCGGCCGTCCAGGCGCGCCCGTCCACCAAGAGCAGGCAGATCTCGGCGCGCGTTCGCTCGGCGAGCAGGGCCGCGAAAGCAGCGAGCTCGGCTCCGCCCGCGGTCGCCGAGGCGGCGCGCACGGGCCTCATGACCGTGCGCCCGGAGGCCGGGGCGGAGGTGCGGGCTGTCATCGGTCCATTGTCGCGCGGTGACAGTTCGGTGCGGGCCGAAGTGTTTCGGGCATACCGTCGGGCCATGGTCGTGGACACTGGTTTCGTCACAGGTTCGGATCGGGTCGTGCAGGTGCTGGGGAGCGCTCCGATACCGCCCGTCGAGCGCCACCCGGCGGGGATCGGAATCGATTGGCTGCGTGCTCATGTCGCGCGATTCTGCGATGGATCGGCGCATGTGCGCCGCCGGGCGCTGGTGGTCGCCGAGCTCGATCGGCTCGATGGCGCGATCTTGCGGGAGCGGGCCGGGGCGCTGGCCGCCGAACCGCTGGCGCATATTCGGGTGCTGGCGGATTGCCTTGGTTTGAGCGATGTTTCGCCGGAGGCGGTGGAAGTCGTGGGGGCGCACTATCTTCCGCCTGCCGCGCCGACGCCCGCGGCGGATCAGGCTGTGGCCGAACTGGTTCGGGCCTGCGGCGGGGTGGCGGATGAGCGGACGGCGGCGCGGATCTGCGTGCTGGTGCAGGCGTGTGCTTCGGTGCGGGCGCTGGTGGGCAATGCCGAACGGTGCGCGGGCGGAGGGAGTCCCGAGCAGGTGCTGGATCGGACGCTGCGTGATGATCCGCCCATTCGGCGGACGCGGCGCATGATCGGCGGGGTGGTCGCGGAGGTCGATCTCGATGGGCTGCCGTTCGGAGCGGGGCCGCATGCCTGTCCCGGGCGCGATCCGGCGCTCGCGCTGGCGACCGGGATGCTCGCGGGGCGGGCGGCTCGGCGGGGAGATCACGAGTGAAATCAGCCACAGTGCACGGCCCCGGGCGGGGGGATACCGGCCGGGTGACCAAAAGAGAATCTGACAGCGGGCCGTTGCTCCGGCACACTCGACAGGGCCATGTACGACGACAAGACCGAAGAGCTCCCGGTGGTCGGCGGTCACGCCCGCAAACCCCGAGCAGCCGATTCTCCCGCCTCGCGCCCTCGCCGGCGCGGCTCGCATCGCAAGCGCGGGGAGACTCGGTGGCTACGTGTTGCCGGGCGCGGGTTCATGACGCTGGCGGCGGTCACGATCATTACGGTCACCGGTGTCGTCTGGTTCGGGGAGAACAGCCTCGAGGGCGGCTTCACGCGGTCGAACGCGGCCACCGACGACGCCGAGCTCGACGGCGATATCAACATGCTGCTGATCGGCCTGGACACCCGCAAGGATCTGAACGGCAACGATCTGCCCAAGGAGATCCTCGATCAGCTGCACGCGGGCGACGGCTCGGAGGGCGGCTACAACGCCAATTCGCTCATCCTGGTGCACATTCCCAAGGACATGAAGAAGATCGTCGCCTTCTCGATCCCGCGCGACGACTGGGTGCAGGTGTCCGGGATTCCCGGCTACACCAATATCAAGATCAAAGAGGCGTACGGCCTGAAGAAGTGGAGCGAGGAGGAGAAGCTCAAGACGCAGGGGGTTACCGACAAGATCGAACTGGAGCGCAAGGGCCGCGAGGCCGGTCGAGCATCCATCGTGCAAACGGTGAAGGCGCTCACCGGCGTTCCCATCAACCGGTTCGCGGAGGTCTCCCTGGCCGGATTCTACGATCTGGCCGACGCGCTCGGCGGCGTCGACGTCTGCCTCAACAACGCGGTAGACGACAGCTATTATTCCGGCGCCGTATTCCCCGCGGGCAGACAGCATCTCGATGCCGCACAGGCCCTCGCCTTCGTCCGCCAGCGGCACGGGCTGCCCAATGGCGACCTGGATCGCACGCACCGGCAGCAGGCGTTCCTCACCTCGGTTGCCAACTCGCTCAAGAGTTCCGGGACCTTCACCAACGTCGGCAAGATGAAGCAGCTGATGGATGTGGCGCACCAGGACATCGTGCTGTCCGACGGCTGGAACCTGACCGACTTCCTCACCACGCTCGGCCGCGCGGACTCCCCGCAGGTCGAGTTCCGCACCCTGCCGGTGCTGCGCTACGACAACATCAACGGCCAGGACGTCAACATCATCGACCCGGCGGCCATCCGCAAGGAGGTGCGGGCGGCGTTCGGTGTCGAAGAGCCGCAAACCCCGACCACCCTGAAGACGACGCCGATCTCCACCCTGGACGTGGTGAACGCGGGCAGCGCGGCAGGCATGGCAGCCAAGGTGTCGAAGGCCTTGGCCGCCAAGGGATTCACCGCCGGGGACGTCAGCAATGCCACCTCCTACGACAATGCCGGATCGGTCATCCGGTACGGCGCGGGCGCCAAGACCGATGCCGACCAGCTGTCGGAGCTGCTGGGCGGCATCCCGGTCGAACAGTCGGCCGACGTCTCGCCCGGCTATGTGAAACTGGTGCTCGGCAGCGACTTCACGCTCCCCGAGGCCCTCGACCCGGCCGCGGCGACCACCGGCAGCACCACGAGCACCACCACCCCGCGCACGACCACCACCACCAGCGACAGCCCCGACGCGGGCAAGCCCGTCACCACCACGATCGGAGGCGGCATTCCCTGCGTGAACTGACCGCCGGAACAGGAGCGCCATGACCCGGTCCGCGATCTTCCACGCTCTGCATCACGCCGACGAACCGCTGATCCTGCCCAACGCCTGGGATTTCGGCTCCGCCGCCTTCCTGGCGCAGGCGGGATTCCCGGCGGTCGCCACCACCAGCCTCGGGGTGGCCGCGGCGGCGGGACGGCCGGACGGCACCGGTTCGACCCGAGCCGAAACGCTCACCCTCGCACGGCAACTCGGCCGCCTCCCGATTCCGGTCACGGTCGATGTCGAGGGCGGGTTCAGCACCGACCCGGACGAGGTCGCCGAATTCTGCGCCGAACTGGCCGAAGCCGGGATCGCGGGCGTGAATCTCGAAGACAGCCGGGACAATACGACGCTCGCGGCGCGGGAGACGCACGGCGCGATCATCACCGCCGTCAAGGCCCGCACCCCGGAGCTGTTCGTCAATGCCCGCACCGACACCTACTGGCTGGGGACCGACCGGGATTCCACCCTCGCCCGCGCCCAGCACTACGAGAAATGCGGCGCGGACGGCATTTTCGTACCGGGCGTGACGGAGGCCGCCGAAATACGGGCCCTCACCGAGGCTCTCACCGCACCGCTGAACATCCTGTTCTCCCCCAACGGACTTCCCGTCGCCGAACTCGCCGCCCTCGGCGTTCGCCGGGTCAGCACCGGGTCGCTGCTCTACCGCGCCGCCCTCGCCGCGGC
Organism: Nocardia acididurans; assembly: GCF_016741815.1. Lineage (GTDB taxonomy): Bacteria > Actinomycetota > Actinomycetes > Mycobacteriales > Mycobacteriaceae > Nocardia > Nocardia acididurans. Next base: position 347,571 of record NZ_JAERRJ010000010.1, on the reverse strand, counting down.
CGTGCGCACCGTCCGGGCGGTGAGTTCCGGCGGCCCGCTCAGCCCGGATATCCCGCCGTACACTGAGATTCTGAGGCTCATCAACTGACTCATTGGCCATCGAGACGACTCACTTGACAGTCTGTACTGTGAGTCGCGTCCGCACCGCGCACGCACAGGGATGCATATGTCTGCCAACAGTTCCGGAACCGAGCTCAGCCTGAGCGGGCGGTTCAACCACTACTCCAGCACCTATCTGGCCCCGGTCGCCCACTTCTACGCCCGCCTGCACAGTCGCCTCTACACCCGGTTCGGCGGCACCCGTTTCACCACACTGCAGGGCAAACCGGTATTCCGGCTGCTGGTCACCGGCCGCAAGTCCGGCGAACCCCGCCCGGTCATGCTCATGCTCGTCCGCGACGGTGACGACGTGCTGGTCTGCGGGTCCAACGGCGGCCACCCGGGCATCCCCAACTGGTGGCACAACCTGCTCGCCACCGCCGAGCCGCAGGTGCAGATCGGACGCGACACCTGGGCCGTGCAGGTCCGTGTGGTCACCGACGACGCCGAATACGAAAAGCACTGGCGCACGCTGGTCGCGGGCTACCCGGACTTCGCGACCTACCGAGCGCTCAGCACTCGCACCTTCCCGATCGCGGTGCTCAGCCGCGCCTGAGCCCTCAGCGAATCGGCACCAGGGCGTACATCCACCAGGGTCGGCGCGGCACCTCGAACCGGAACATCTGGATGTGCATCGCCACCCATTCGCCGGAATCCGGGTCGCGCACGCGCATCGGGCGGCGGGGAATGTCGGCAGGCGGAATATCCGTGCTCCACAACCGATCCCAGTCGGGGGACGCGCTGCACAGCCGCGAGATCTCCTCGATCCGCTCGGGCGCGACCAGGCCCGGAGCCATATGGCGAAAGCCCCGCACCTGGAGGTGCGCCTCACGCTCCCAGTCGCCGATGGCCACCCGAGCGGCCGGATCGGTCAGCATCCACACCATGATGTTGGTGCCGGGTTCGAGCCCGGGGAACGCCCGCACATACGCCTCGTTGGCGGCGATCACGTCCATCTCCGGCATCGCCTGGTAGCACGCCGGGTGCGCCAATCCGTTCAGGAAGTCCAGCTCGGCGGGTTCCGGTGCGCCCCACTCGGATCCGAGTTTGGTCAGCTCCGACTGCAGGATGGTGGCTGCGTGCTCCCGGAACTGCACAGGCACTTCCAGCGCCTCGAACAGCGCGCCCAGGGCGGTGGACGTAGGGGTGCGCGTACCCTGCTCGATCTTCTGAATCAGCGCCTCGGACACCCCCGCTCGCTTGGCCAGCTCCGCGCGCGTCAGGCCGGTGGCCGTCCTGCGCTCACGTAGATAGCCGGCAATCCCCGAGCGGGCCGTCATACCTGCCTCCTGGAAGGTTCACGCTGTGGTGTCCGATGTGTCCCAGAAACCTACCGCCCCACGCGGGGGTCCGTGTGCCCGGTAGTCCATCCGAGTAATGACAGCAAACTTTTAGACACCCTCCAACTGGGACAAATTGGGACAGAACGCCGCCTTGACGACGCACCCGCTCGACCGCGATGCTTTCGACGCCGACCAATCCGGTCCGGCCACCACGGGTGCCGGGGAGGGGACGGCACGAACCCAGCGCCACCTGTCGCCGATCGGCGACACACCCTGGGGCACGCGCCGAGAGATACCGACGCAACGCGGCGGATTGACACCGGGACCTCGTGGTATTCCGAAACCGCGGCCGCTGGCACACCCCGGTGGGGCAGCCATCGGCCGCGGCCTCGGTCCTATCGTCCCGGAGACCTCACGCCAGCACCGCGAACAGCAGCGCCGCCACCGCGAAACTCACCACCGACAACACGGTTTCCAGCACCGTCCAGGTCTGCAGGGTCTGCTTCACGGTCAGGTTGAAGTACTTGGCAATTATCCAGAAACCACCGTCGTTCACATGGCTCAGGATGATCGATCCCGCCGCGATGGCCATGGCTATGAGCGCCAGCGCCACCTGCGAGTAGCCGTGCTCGGCCACCAGCGGAGCCACGATGCCACCGGTCGTGACGATGGCCACCGTCGCCGAACCCTGCGCGATCCGCAGACCACAGCTGATCAGATACGCCAGCACGATCACCGGCAGCCCGGCCGCGGACATGGTCTCGGCCAGCGCCGCCCCGATTCCGGTGGCGGCGATCACCTTTCCGAAGAACGCGCCCGCGCCGACCACCAGCAGCAGCATGCCCACCGGGCGCAGCGACTCCGAGATCAGGCCGCTCAGCTCCTGCAGACTGGACCCGCGCCGCACACCGAGCACATAGAACGCGATCAGGACCGCGATCAGCAGCGCCACGGCGGGCGTGCCGAGGAAGGTGAGCACCTGCAGCGGCTTCGAATTCGCCTCCAGCAGCTGGCTTCCGAAGGTCGCGCCGAGAATCAGCACCAGCGGAATGGCGATGATGCCGCCGATCAGGCCGACCGACGGCGGCTTCACCTCGGTCACCGTGGCCGACTGGGCCGCGAGGGTGCCCGCGCCCGGATCCGCGGGGGTGCCGGGTCCGTCACCGGGCGTCTTCGCGGTGGACACCGGTGCGGCGGCGGTCACGTCGTCGGCGGGGCCGTCGGTCGCGGAGCCGTTGGCGCGCCCCGCGACCAGGAATTCGGCGGGCACCTCGACGTGCACCCGCTTACCGATCCAGGTGCCCCAGACGAGACCCGCGGCCACGAATCCCGGGAGACCGCAGACGAATCCCATGATGATGAGCCAGCCCAGGCTCACGCCCAGCAGGCCGCCCAGCGACACCGGACCGGGGTGCGGCGGCAGGAAGGCGTGGGTCATGGACAGGCCCGCCAGCATCGGCATGGCGTACAGCACCAGCGAGCGCCCGCCGCGCTTGGCGGCCACGTACACCAGCGGCGCGAGCACGAAGATGCCGATATCGAAGAACACCGGGATGCCGAAGATGAGGCCCAGCAGGCCCATCGCGAACGGAGCGCCCTTCTCCCCGAACACCTTCAGCAGTTTCTCGGTGAGCACATCCGCGCCGCCGGAGCGTTCCAGGATCGCGCCGAGCACGGTGCCGAGACCGATGATCACCGCGATATGCCCGAGGATGCCGCCGAAGCCGGTCTCCAGCAATGATTCTCCGGCCTTCAACGGCGTGCCGACGATCTTCACCACCGGCAGGCCCGCCGCCAGCGCGAGGCCCAGACCGGTGAGCAGCAGCGCGATGAACGGCTCGATCTTGTAGCGGATGATGGCCAGCAGCAGGACCGCGACGGAGAGCCCGCACAGCACCAGCAGTCCGGGGGTGGTGGTGCGCAGCCAGTCGATGGTGGCGCCCATGGTTACCTCACTTCAGGGATCGAACGAAAGACGCCGCGCGGGAGGCGATCTCGGACCACCGGCCCGCCGCGACATCGGAGGGTGCGACGACATCGGTGCCGGCGGTGACGGCCACCGCGCCGTGCGCGAGGAATTCGGCGGCATTGGCGGCGTTCACGCCGCCGGAGGGAATCAGCTCCACGTCCGGGAAGGGACCGTGCAGATCCTTCAGATAGCCGGGGCCCAGCGCCTTGGCCGGGAAGATCTTGACCGCGTCCGCGCCGAGATCGACGGCGCGCATCACCTCCGAGGGCGTGAACGCGCCCATCACGACCGGAATGTCGTTGCGGGCGGCCACATCCGCGACCTCTTCCCGAATGCCGGGGGTGACCAGGAAGCGCGCGCCCGCGTCGATGGCGGCCGCGGCCTGCTCGGCGGTGAGCACGGTGCCCGCGCCCACCACGGCCGCCTCGACGGCCGCCGCCTTGCGCAGGCAGTCGAGCACGCCGGGGGTGGTGAAGGTCAGCTCCAGAGCCCGGATTCCGTTCTCGGCCAGCGTTTCCGCGAGCGCCACCGGATCCGGGATCTCGGGCGCGCGAACCACGGTCAGCACGCGGTCGGCGCGGATGACATCCATGGCGGTACTCAACGTGTCTGCCTTTCACTGGAATTCATGCGCAGCGAGCGCCCGGCGCGGACGCCGGTGGGCTTGCCGCCGTCGATGGCCATCCGGCCGTTGACGATCACGTACGGGATGCCGCGACACTGCTGTTTGGGGTCGTCGAAAGTGGCTGTGTCGATGACGGTTTCGGGATCGAACAGCACCAGATCGGCGGCGTGTCCGGCACGGATCAGGCCGCGATCACGCAACCGCAGGCGCTGGGCCGGGCGTGCGGTCAGGTGGTTGACGCACTCCTCGAGACCAAGCAGACCCAGCTCGCGCACATAGTGGCCGAGGTAGCGCGGGAACGTGCCCCACGCCCGCGGGTGCGGGCGGGCCGGGGCGAGCAGGGCATCACTGCCGCCCATATGCCCCGGATCGCGCATGATCGCGCGCACGTTCTCCTCATGCCCGACATGCTGAAGGATGCTGGTGGCCAGCTCATCCCGGGCCAGCAGGTCGAAGAACACCTCGGTGGGCGGACGCCCCTGATCGGCGGCGATCTCGTCCACCGTGCGGCCCACATACTCCGACAGTTCGGGATTGCCGACGCCGCTGATCTGGATGGTCTCCCATTCGACCGTGACGCCGTGGCAGCCGTCGGAGCCGTGCACGTTCACATCGGCCACGATGCGCTCGCGCAGCTCCGGATCGGCCAGCCGCGCCAGCGCGGCATCCGGGCCACCGGACATGGCCCAGCTCGGCAGCAGCGCGGACAGCGTGGTCGCGCCCGGCAGATACGGGTAGGTGTCCAGGGTGATGTCACAGCCCTCGGCGCGCGCCTCGGCGATGAGATCGAGCAATTCCGGTGCGCGCCCGCGGTTCACGCCGAAGTTCATGGTGGCGTGCGTGAGATGCAGGGCGCAGCCGGTGCTGCGGGCCAGGCCCATCATCTCGGCATAGGACTCCAGCGCGCCCGCACCGTAGGAGCGGGTGTGCGGGGCGTAGAAGCCGCCCGCCTCGGCGACCACCTCGCACAGGGCGGCCAGTTCGGCTGTGTCCGCGTACATTCCGGGGGTGTAGGTGAGGCCGCTCGACATGCCCACCGCGCCCTCGGCCAGCCCCTGCGCCAGCAGCTCCCGCATGGCGCGGATCTCTTCCGGTGTGGCGGGCCGTTTCTCGGTGCCCACCACGAGCATGCGCAGGGTGCCCTGCGGGACCAGATAGGCGGCATTCGGGGTGATGCCCGCGTCGAGCCGGTCGAGATACTCACCGACCGTGCGCCAGTCGACCTCGAACCCGGCGGGATTGCCGTTCCACCCGGCGATCTGCCGCCGCACCACCGCCAGCGCGGCGTCGTCGATCGGTGCGTAGGACAAACCGTCCTGCCCGATCACCTCGGTGGTGATGCCCTGGCTCACCTTCGGGAAATGCCCCGGTTCGGTGAGCAGATGCAGATCGGAGTGGGCGTGCATGTCGATGAAGCCCGGCGCGAGCGCCAGATTCGGTTCCGCGATGATCCGGTCGGCGCCGCCGAGCGTCCCCGGCGCACCGATCTCGGCGATCCGGCCGCCGTCGACCAGGACATCGCCTCGATAGCGCAGGTCCCCGCTGCCGTCGATGATGTCGATATCACGAATAAGCAAGTCGGCCATGTGTTTCCGCCGATCAGAAGAAGGTGTGCACGAGATCGACGACCCGCGGCGACTCGGCGTCCGCGCTGTCGATCACCGGGATCAGCCGCCACTTGTCGAACGCCGTGCACGGATGCGACAACCCCAGCCGCACCACACTGCCCACGGGCACCTCGGCTTCCGCGCCGCCGGGCAGTCGCAGGAAGGTGTGCTGGTCGTTGAGGGCCGACACCGTCGCGGCCGAATTCAGTTCTGCCGCTGCCGGTCCCGCAATACGCTGCGGGACCGGCAGCCCCTCATCGAAAGGCAGATCGCGTTTGCCCGCATCCAGCAGGGCGAGTTCGGGTTCGGGACGCGACACCGTCCGCGCCCACCCGTGCATGGCCGACCGCAGCGGCCGGTCGGTGTGCCCGTCCGCCAGCGGCGAGATGCCGGAGTAGAAGCCGTCATCGTGAATGAGGTACGCGCCCGACCGCAGCACCACCGCGGTCGGAACGCCCTGCGCGCCTTCCTCATCGGCCAGCCCGGCCAGGTGCTCCACCACCAGATCGGGGTAGGCGCTACCGCCGGCCGTCACGACAGCGGGACTTCCGTCGCGGTCCGCGTAGCGCCCCGCCGCGGCGAGTTCACGGTGCAGCCGCGCGACCTCCTCGAGGTAGTCGCGCACGGCCGCGAGACCTTCCGGTGAGCGGTCGTGTGCGAGCGCGCCTTCGTAGCCGCCGACTCCGGCCAGGATCAGCCGGGGCGAGTGATGGACGGCTTCGGCCACCTCGAGTGCCGCGGCCAGCCCGCGCGCACCGGTACGACCGTGCGGGCCACCGAGTTCCACGATCACCGGCACGCGCACGCCCGCCGGGGCGGCGGCCAGATGCCGTTCCATCTCGCGCACGGTGGCCACGCCGTCGACCCAGCTGAGGAACTCGAAATCCGGGTCCTTCGCGAGTTCTCCTGCGAGCCACCGCAATCCGACGGGGTCGACCAGGGTGTTGGCGAGGACCACGCGGCCGACGCCGAAGGAGCGGGCCACCTGCACCTGCCAGATGGTGGCCAGAGTGATGGCCCAGGAGCCGGTTTCCAGCTGGCGGGCCCACAGCTGCGGGGCCATGGTGGTCTTGCCGTGCGGGGCCAGGCGGACGCCCGCGGCGGCGGCCCAGTCGGCCATGACGGCGAGATTGGACTCCATGGCCGTCCGGTCGATGGTGAGGATCGGGGTTTCCAGATCCGCCAGGGCCGGTGCCGAGTCCAGGAATTCGCGGACCGTGCGACCCCAGGCCGTCGGCGGCAGCGATTTGTGTTCCGGGCCGAGAATTCGCTCGTCCAGCGCTGCGACGACGTCTTTGTCGATGGCCACGGCGCTCCTTCCAGTCGATTGCGCTTCCGCAGAATTCAATAGCATCTCTGCATTGCATATTCTGCAACACTCGTTGCGTATTCTGTTTCTGGTGGTTATTGTGCACACTGACCACGACAGCCGCAAGGAATCGAAGGAGATTCGTGTGACCCGCCCTACGCCGGCCCGCCCTCGCGCGGTCACCGTCGGCGAAGGACTCGCCGTCCTCATCGCCCGTCCCGGACCGCTCGAGGACTCCCCCGTCTTCGAGCGCGGCGCGGGCGGCGCGGAGGCGAATGTCGCCGCCGTCCTCGCGCAACTGGGGGTGCCCACCGCGTGGGTCTCCCGCGTCGGCGACGACGGGTTCGGCCGGTACCTGCGCCGTCAGCTCGACGAGCGCGGGGTGAACACCGCCGCCGTGACCGTGGATTCGGAGCGGCCCACCGCCGTGTACGTGAAGGAGCGCGGCAGCGGCTCCCGGCTGCCGCACGATCTGGCCGCCGGAGCGAGCCGAATGCTGTACTACCGCAGCGGATCCGCCGCCAGCGCCCTGTCCCCCGGCGATCTCGACGCCGCCGGATATCTGCTGGACGGCTGCGAACTCATCCACACCACCGGCATCACCACGGCCCTCTCCCCCACGGCCACCGCGCTGACCGAGGCGCTGGGCTGGCTGCCGCGACGCGGACGGCTCCTCAGCTTCGACCTGAACTACCGTCCCGCCCTGTGGAATCGGCGCACCGACTCCCCCGCCGACGTGCTGGCCCGGCATCTGCGCACCTGCGATGTGGCCTTCGTCGGCGCGGACGAGGCCGAAATCGTCTTCGGCACCGGAGATCCCGCACGGCTACGCAAGCTCTTCCCGCAGCCGCGGCACCTGATCGTCAAGAACGACAAGCACTCCGTCACCGGATTCCTCGGCGACGACCATCTCGAGGTGCCCGCGCTCACCCTGGAGATCACCGAGAGAATCGGCGCGGGAGACGCTTTCGCGGGCGGCTACCTGGCCGCACTGCTGCAGGGCCGCCCGCACGAACAGCTGCTGCGCTTCGGACACCTCTGCGCGGCCGCCGCCCTCACCGGCACCGGCGATTTCGCGGCCCTGCCGCCCCTGCCGGCCCTCGCCGCGTACGCCGCGCTACCCGAGAACGAATGGGGTGCACTGCACTACGGGCGCATAGCCGAGAATGTGGCCTCATGAGCCAGAGCCTGCAACGCGCGCTGACCATCCTCACCGCCCTCGGCGAGGAATCGAAAACCTTGGACCAGTTGGCAACCCAGCTGTCGGTGCACAAGTCGACCGTGCTGCGACTGCTGCAGACCATGGAGGCGCAGCGCTTCGTCACCCATGACGCCGAGCATCGCTACCGGCTCGGCTCCCGGCTGTTCGAACTGGCCAACCATTCGCTGGAGAGCCGGGACGTGCGCACGGTGGCGCGGCCACATCTGGTGGCGCTCAACGCCTCCACCGGGCAGACCATTCACCTGGCCACCTACGAGTCGGGCGAGGCCGTCTACATCGACAAGCTCGACGCCACCCAGAGCGTGCGCATGTACTCGCGCATCGGGCGACCCGCGCCGCTGCACTGCACGGCCGTCGGCAAGGTGCTGGTGTCCGCGCAGCCGCGCGCCCGGTGGCGCGCCATCGCCGAAGCACTGGACTACCGGCCCTTCACCGACCGCACCATCCGCGATGCCGACCAGTATCTGAAGGAGCTGGAACTCGTTGCGGCGCAGGGCTTCGCCGAGGACCACGAGGAGCACGAGAGCTTCGTGAACTGCGTCGGCGTCCCGATTCACGACGGCACCGGCGCGGTGGTGGCCGCGCTGTCCATGTCGGTGCCGGACATGCTGCTGGACCACGACCAGGTGCTGGGCAAACTGCCCGAGGTCCGGGCCACCGCCGATGCCATATCCGCCGAGCTCGGCTGGAGCCCGAGCATCCGTCAACGAAAGGCCGACCATGAGTGAGAAGATCGCCGTCCGCACCACCGCCGCCCCCGCGCCCGCGCACACGTTCTCGCAGGGCGTGCGCAAGGGACCGTTCGTGCAGGTGTCCGGGCAGGGGCCGGTGGACCCGGTCACCAACGACTACCTGTACCCGGGTGATGTTGCCGCGCAGACGATTCGGACGCTGGAGAATGTGAAGGCGATCGTGGAGGCGAGCGGGGCGAGCTTCGACGATGTGGTGATGCTGCGCGTCTACCTCACCAAGCGGGAGGACTTCCCGATCATGAACGACGCCTACGGCGCATTCGTCACCGAGCACACCACCGGTGACGTCCTGCCCAGCCGCACAACCGTTTTCACCGGACTGCCGCGCGCGGAGATGCTCGTCGAGATCGACGGCATCGCCATCGTCGCGGACTGATCACTCCGACCAGCGGGCCAATTCGCCACCCGGCATGCACACCACCAGGAAGCGGCCGGGCGCGGTGACGGTCCAGGCTTCGAAGAAGCGATCCGGCTCCACCACGATCCGATGCCCGGAATCCAGATCGATGCGCAACTGCCCCTCGGAAGTGGCCGCGGCATAGGTGATCTCACCGTCGAGCGCCTCGAGCAGCTCCTCGGTGTGCGGTTCCCCCGGAATCCGGTGCAGGGTGGGCGCATCCGGACTGTGCACGGCCAGTTCGCCTTCCAGGTGCAGTTCGTAGTCCCCGGCCTCGACGATCAGCAGCGGATCGGCGGACCGGACCCGGAGGCGCTGACCGATGAGGGGCAGTTCCACGGTGGTCCTCCCTTCGGCGCCGCCTGATACCACTGTGCCCCACAGGCGCACTGCCTGCGCGGCGAGTCGCGGGACCACGGATAGGACACGGGCCGGGCACCAGATCGGCGCCCGGCCCGGATTCGCCATGGGACTCAGTTGCCGGCGAGGACCGCGAGCACCGGCTCGGAGAGGAAGAACGGTTCCAGCCGCTCCCGAATCAGCTTGGCCAGCACGCCGTTTCGCTTGGCGGCCTCCACCACGGCCGGGCCGTAGCGCAGGATCTCGTTCGCGATGGTCTCATTGGACAGGCCCAGTTCGGGCAGCATGGCCGCCAGCGTGTGGTCGCCGTACTTGTCGAAGAACACCTCGACGCATTCGGCCACGAGCTCGCTGAAGTACTCCTTCTCGCGGGTGGTGACGGCGATCTGGTAGATGATCAGCGCCAGCTCGTGCAGATCCTTCTGGGACAGGTATTCCCTCAGGCCGCTCACCGGTTCACCGGCGTGCAGATCCCAGAACTCCATGGCGGCGTCGTGCACGGGCGCGTTGCGCAGCATGTCGCGAATGGCGTTGTTGGTGCGCTTGAGCGCGAAAGCCGCACCCTTGCCTGCCATTTCGCCGAGGAAGCTGCCTTCGCCGGCGGCCTTCTCGGCGGCCTTGCGGGCCTGCTTGGCGGCCGAGGTGCCCAGCGACACCAGCGAGCCGACGCCCGGGATCTTGCCCGCGAGCTGCTTGTTGGTCTCCATGAAGTCGTTGATCAGATGATCGACGAACTTGGAGGCGACGGTGGCCACCAGCGGGCTGTCGGTGAGGCGCTCGAGGATGCGCTCCTGCGCCTGGTGCATGCCGAAGATCTTCTCCAGCAGCTGTTCGACCGGCTCGCGTTCGACGACGTCACCGAGGGTGTACTCATTGTTCTCGGCGATATTGTCGTAGATCGAGTCGGCGAAGGTGCCGACCAGTTCGCGCAGCACCGGGCTGCCGCCGATGTGGTCGATGACATTCGCGACGGTCTGCTTGGCCTGCTCGACCTCGACCACGTCACGGAAGATGATGGTGTCCGCGATACCGATCACCGCGTCGGTGTCGCGGGCGATCACCTCGGCGAAGCGCTCGCCGGTCACCTCGGCGACGATGTAGTCCACTTGCAGGTCGAGCAGCCGTTCGGCGATCTCGCGCGGTTCGGTCACAGGTTTCCGCCCATTCGATAAAACGGACCGCCGGGACCAGCCGTCAATCGTTGCCGTGCACCGATTTCCGTATCTGTTCCAGACGCTCCCGCGCGGCTTTGGCCCGCGCATCCCACTGTTCGTCGGCGCTACGGCCGGTGGGTGTCTGCCGATCTAGTTCGCCCATCCCCTGCGCCGTGCCGTAGCGCTGCTCGACCTTATCGCGAACTGACTCGAAAGTAGGGACGCCGGATGTCGTATACCCGCCACCATCCGCCCCGGACGGCACACCTGTCCCAGCCACCGGTAACCCAGACACTCCCGGCACGGCCCCGACCTGCCCATATGTGCCCGGCGTCACCGCGGGCACCACCTCCGCATCGATCGGAGTGTCACTACTCACAATCACCGCCGCGGGCGCATGACCCACCGTGGCCGCCACCGACGCGGCCACCGCGTGCAGCGCCGCCAGCCCGGCCCGGCCGTCGGTCGCGGCCTCCACCACCGCCGCCAGCTCGGCATCGGACAGTTTCGCCAATTCCCCCGCCAACCCCGTGGAATCGCTCATGACGGCCCCTCGCTTCGCTCGGCGCCGTCATGCGCGATGCGCGCTGTGCCTTCTATTCGCTCGCTACGCTCGCTCATGCAGCCAGGCTACGCACCCACCCCTGAGAACGCCGTTAACCCGGACAATTCACCCATCCAGCGTGCGCCGCACCCACTCGGCCACCCCCTCCGCCCACCCCGGCATCCCGATCAGATCGTTGTGCCCACCCCCGGGATAGATGACGAGTTCCTTCGGCTCCGGCGCGGCCTCGAACAGCGCCCGCCCCATCCGCACCGGCAGCAGCTCGTCACTGTCCCCGTGCATGATCAGCACCGGGCACCGCAACTCCGGGATCCGCCGCAGACTCGGATAGGCCCCCGGCACGAAAACCTTTGGCAGAAACGGATATACAGCTCTCGCCGCATCCTTCAACCCGGTGAAAGTCGACATGAGCACCAGCGCCGCAGGCGGATACACGGTAGCCAACTCCAACATCACTCCCCCACCGAGCGACTTCCCCAGGTACACAACACGTTCCGCCTCCACCCCCTCCTGCGCCAACAGCGCCGCCCGAGCCGCCCGAGCATCCAGATAGGTCCCCCGCTCACTGGGCCGCCCGGTACTGCGCCCATACCCTCGATAGTCGAAGATCAGCACATCGAACCCCACCGCCGCCAGCATGGCCAGCACCGGCGACCGATCCCCGATATTCCCCGCGTTCCCATGCGCGAACAACAAGTGCCCCACCGGATTCCCCACCGCCCGCACAAACCACGCGTTGACGGTCTCCCCATCCCCGGTGGGCAGCCGAAGATCCTCGTACTCCACCCCGAACATCGCGGGCGTGGACACGATCCGCCGCTCGGGCAGATACGTCAGCACATTCAAGATCGGCGTGGCTGGATGCTGCATATCCCCTTCCTACCCGACCACAAGGTCTCGAAAAACAAGGCACGCCAAAGCAACCCGCAGATCCATAGCGGACAAGTATCGTGACTGCAGCTTCTTCTCACAGGGGGGTGGCGGCGCAGGGACCTGGTCCACGCCGCCCCGGAGAGGAGGTGAGGCGGGATATGGGGAAACATTCCTTGAAACAGGAAACCCCGGTTGACTGGGCTTCGTTCGTTGCGGGCGCTGCCACAGCCGCCGGGGTCCTGTACCTGGTCCGGTTGATTTGCCGGGCTAGGTAACCCGCAACGGGGAGGGCGTCGTAAGCGGCGGCGCTCTTCCCTTCTCAACCCATCACCGAAGTGATGTCCTCGATCGTACGTGAAAGCGGCCCGCCGCGGCACCGTTCCCGGTGTGTCGCGCGACGAGCCGCAATCAGCGAAACTACCCGCGCAGAACCGCTCCGACAGCGGTGGCCGCAGTGGCTACCGCGGCATCGCGGGCGGCGCTGGCCTCGTCCTCGGTGAGGGTGCGGTCGGTGGCGCGGAAGCGGAGGGCGTAGGTGAGGGATTTGCGGCCCTCGCCGGCCTGGGCTCCCTCGTAGACGTCGAACAGGGAGATGCTCTCCAGGAGTTCGCCCGCACCCTTGCGCAGGGCCGATTCGACCGAGGCGGCGGGGGTGGACTTCTCGACGCTGACCGACACGTCCTGGAGGACCGCCGGGAAGGCGGAAACCACCGGGGCGGGGCGGATTTCGCGCAGCGGGAGGGCATCCAGGTCGAGTTCCACGGCACAGGTGCGCGGGGGGAGGCCGGAGCGCTCGAGGACAGCCGGGTGGAGTTCGCCCGCGTAACCGACCACGACGCCGTCGACGAGGAGTTCGGCGCAGCGGCCCGGATGCCACGGGAGGTGGGCGGCGGAGCGGCGCTCGATGGTGACGCCGGCGGCGTCGGCGATGGCGTCGACGAGAGCGAAGGCGTCACCGGCCTCGACGGCGCGGCCCTGACCCCAGGGCCCGCGCGGCTCGCGGCGGCCGGTGAGGACGGCCGAGACCCGCACGGGCTGATCCGGGAGGGACTTCAGCAGCACGTCGATCTCGGCCTCGGTGGGGCGGCCATCCACGGGCAGCGGAGCCACGGCCACCGTCTCCGAGGTGGGCAGCACGACCTGGCCGATGCAGTAGATCGCGATATCCCGTTCGCCGCGGGAGATGTTGCGGGCGGCGATCTCCAGCAGGCCGGGCAGCAGGGTGGAGGCCAGGTCCGGGCGCTCGGCGTCCAGCGGGTTGAGCACCTTCAGCGTGCTGCGGCGGACGTCGTCGGCGGGCAGGCCCCAGGTGTCGAAGACCGTGGCGGACATGAAGACCGGGGACGGGACCTCGACCGCGCCGGAGAAGGCCAGCGCTTTGCTGACGGCGCGGCGGCGGCGCTGCTCGGCGCTGAGGCCGCGACCGGCGGGGGCGGTGGGCAGCACCGACGGGATCTTGTCGAGGCCCTCCAGGCGCAGCACCTCCTCCACCAGATCGGCGGGCTGGGTGAGGTCGGGCCGCCAGCTGGGCGGGGTGACGACCAGCTGGGCGTGCCCGGCGTCGCTGACGCCGACATCGACGGAGCAGCCGACCTGCTGCAGGCGACGGCTGGAGGTGCCGGGGGCGTACTGCACGCCCGCGGTGCGATCCGGCAGGTCGATGTTCATATTGATCGGCGCGGCGGCCGGAACCGGCACACGCACGTCGGTCAGCACGGATTCGACTGTGCCACCGGCGATTTCGGCCAGCAGGGTGGCGGCACGGTCGAGCGCGGCGATATTCACCTCGGGGTCCACGACGCGTTCGAAGCGGCGGCTCGCCTCGGAGCCGAGCTTGTGGCGGCGGGTGGTGCGCGCGATGGCGACCGGATTCCAGGTCGCGGCCTCGAGCAGGATGTCGGTGGAGTTCGCGCCGACCTCGGTGCTCGCGCCGCCCATGATGCCCGCGAGCGAGATGACGCCCGAATCATCGGCGATGACAACGTCTTCGGCGTCGAGCACGCGCTCGGCGTCGTCGAGGGTGCGCAGGGTCTCGCCCTTGTTGGCGCGGCGAACCACGAAGCCGCCGTGCACCTTCGAGGCGTCGAAGGCGTGCAGCGGCTGGCCGAGCTCGAGCATCACGTAGTTGGTGACGTCGACGGCCGGGGAGATGGGCCGCACGCCCGAGAGCAGCAGGCGGCGCTGCAGCCACCACGGGCTGACGGCCTTCGGGTCGATGCCGGTGACGCGGCGCACCGCGAACCGGGTGCACAGCGACTCGGGCTCGAGCTTCACCGGCCACGCCTGCGCCTCGGAGTCGGGCAGCAGCCGCACGGCCGGATCGCTGTACTCCAGGTCGAAGCCGCAGGCCAGTTCCCGCGCCAGGCCGCGCGCCGAGAAGGCGTAGCCGCGGTCGGGGGTGATGGCCAGCTCGATGACCGTATCGTCCAGGCCCAGCAGCTCATTGGCGTCCGCGCCGGGCTCGGCGGTGCCGGGCTCGAGCACCAGGATGCCGCTGTGATCCTTGCCGATGCCGAGTTCGGCGACCGAGCAGATCATGCCATTGCTGGTGTGCCCGTAGGTCTTCCGCGAGCTGATCTGGAATCCACCGGGCAGCACGCCACCCGGCAGCACCACGACGACCAGATCGCCGACGGCGAAATTCCGTGCGCCGCAGACGATCTCCTGCAGCTCCGGATTGCCGACATCGACCTTGCAGAACCGGATCGGCTTCTTGAACTCGGTCAGCTCGGTGATCTCGGCGACGCGGCCGACCACCAGCGGCTTCTCGATATCGCCCTCGATCCGGTGCAGCGGATCGACCTCTTCGACCTCCAGCCCGACCCGGACGAAACCGGCGTCGAGCTCCTCCGCGGTGACCGACCACTCGGGGGTGGTGCGCCGCAGGATTTCCGTCAGCCAGGATTGCGCTACTCGCACTTGACGTTTCGCTTCCTCTGATTAAGGGGATCGGGTCAGGACTGGATGCCGAACGGCAGCGTGAAGCGCACATCGCCCTCGACGATGTCGCGCATATCGGGCAGGCCGTTGCGGAACTGCAGGGTCCGCTCCAGACCCATGCCGAACGCGAAACCGCTGTACGCCTCGGGATCGATCCCGGAGGCGATGAGCACCTTCGGGTTCACCATGCCGCAGCCGCCCCACTCGACCCAGCCCGGACCGCCCTTCTTGTCCTCGAACCACACGTCCACCTCGGCGGACGGCTCGGTGAAGGGGAAGTACGACGGCCGCATGCGGGTGGTGGTGTTCGGGCCGAACAGCGCCCGCGCGAAGGCGTCCAGCGTGCCCTTCAGATGCGCCATGGTCAGGCCCTTGTCGATGGCCAGACCCTCGACCTGCGAGAACACCGGGGTGTGCGTGGCATCGAGCTCGTCGGTGCGGAAGGTCCGCCCCGGGCACACCACATAGATCGGCAGCTCACGCGACAGCATGGACCGCACCTGCACCGGCGAGGTGTGCGTGCGCAGCACCTGCCGCGAACCCTCCGGCGCGATATGGAAGGTGTCCTGCATGGTGCGCGCCGGATGATCCGGCAGGAAGTTCAGCGCGTCGAAATTGAAATGCTCGGTCTCGACCTCGGGACCTTCGGCGACCTCCCAGCCCATGGCCACGAACACATCGGCGACCCGCTCCGACAGCACGGCGATGGGATGCCGCGCACCCAGCGCACCCCGGCGCGCCGGAACCGTCACATCGATGGCCTCGGCCACCAGCACCGCGGCGTCACGCTCGGCCAGCAGCTCCTGCTGCCGGGCCTCGAATGCCGAAGACACCCGGCCGCGCGCCACGTTCACGCGCTTACCGGCCTCGGCCTTCGCATCCTTGGGCAGGGTGCCCAGCGACCGCTGTGCCAGCGAGATGGGCGACTTACCACCCATATACTCGGTCTTCGCGGCCGCGAGCTCGTCCAAAGTCGACGCGGCGGCAAAGGCCTTCTCGGCCGCTTCCGCGGCAGCGGCGAGCGATTCCTCACTCAGAGCCGCATCCTGCTCGGCACGGTCGATGTCATCGGCCACGATGGTCGTCTCTCCCTGCTGGTACGAGTCCGGGCTGATTGCCCGCCCACATTCTTCCTGGTCGAATGGTAGGCGATGC
Organism: Nocardia acididurans; assembly: GCF_016741815.1. GTDB lineage: Bacteria > Actinomycetota > Actinomycetes > Mycobacteriales > Mycobacteriaceae > Nocardia > Nocardia acididurans. The sequence goes on along the minus strand of NZ_JAERRJ010000010.1, from coordinate 331,261 downwards.
ACACACCCCGGCTCACATGGGTTTCCGACCGTCCCCGTCGTCCCGACCGGCCGCGGGGCGCTCGGCGCCCAGCGCGCTGACCTCCGCGCGCAGCGAGCGGATCTCCTCGACCAGCACCGCGATCTCCCGATCGGTGCGCTCCGCGGAGACCTCGACCGTCTTCAGCTTGTCCATCACCCAGCTGGTGGTGGTGCCGATGGCGAAGGAGATGAGGCCGATGCCGAAGGTCATGAGCACCAGCGCCACCAGCCTGCCCTCGACCGTCACCGGATACCGGTCCCCGTACCCGACCGTGGTCACCGACACCACCGACCACCAGGCGGCATCACCGAAATTCTGGATATTGCTCTCCGGCGCATCCCGTTCCGCGTCGTACATGGCCAGACTGCACAGCAGGATCAGCAGCACCGAGCTCACCCCGACCATGACCGACATCCGCGCCCGCGCCCGGAACCGGGTGTGCCGATCGATCGCCTCGATCACCAGCAGCGCGGCCCGCAGCAACCGCAGCGGCCGCAACGGCGGCAGCAGCACGATCACCAGATCCACCAGATTGCCCCGGAAGAACCGGCGGCGATCCGCGGCAATCCACAACCGGCCCAGATAATCCGCGGCGAAGATCACCCACACCGCGATGTCCACCCGCGTGAGCCACGTCTCCAACGCCGGATGCCGCCCCCCATCGAGCACATGCCACGCGTACGCGCCCAGGAACACCACCGCCAGCACGGCCAGCGGAATCGTGGAGGCCCGCTCCCACGCGGCGAGCCGGAGATCCTCGCCCCGCGGCGACCCGGATTCGACCGCCTCCGACATCCGCGGGGATCCGGCGGCAACAGCGTCCGGAGTAGCTTCGGCCGCGACCGCCGCCTGCGGGTGTTCAGTAAAAGACATCGTGCTCACCTGGGTCGATTCCGGCTGACCTGGGTCACTGCGGAGCATGTGCGGGTCTCGGACGTCGCACGATACCCGCACCCACCGCCGCGACTACCCCTTCAATCGGAATCGGACCGACCAGCCGCTACATCCGGGCCGGGCTCGGATCAGGCCGCGGCGTACCGATCGCGGTGGACGGTCCGGGCCGGCGGCCGCCGCCCGGGGTGGATGCGCTGCTCGGCGGCGTATCCGACGGACATGAGCAGGGCGATGGCCAGATCCTCGCGGTCCTCGATGCCGATGACCTTCTTCACCTTCGCCTCGTCCCAGCCGTTCATGGGTGAGGTGGCCAGGCCGAGTTCGGTGGCGGCGAGCATGGTGAAGGAGGCGGCGATCATGGCGTTCTTGACGGCGTACTCGCGGAGTAGACCGCGCTCGTCGAGGCTCTGCTGGAATTCGGCGGAAGCCGCCGCGAAGTGCGTGGCGAACGCCTCTGTCCAGGCTCCGGTATCGCGGCCCTGGGCGATGATGTCGCTGCGGTCGGTGCGCCAGCTCTGCGGTTCGGCGACGAAGACCAGCATAACGGGGGCCTCCTGCGGCTGCGGCTGGCCGCCGGTGGCCCAGGTAAGTCCTTCGCGCACTGCGGGATCGGTGACCGCGACGATCGAGCGGTCCTGCAGGTTCCAGCTGGAAGGGGCCTGGACGGCGAGGGCGAGCAGGGTGTCGAGCAGGTCGGCGGGGACCGGGTCGGGGCGGTAGTGGCGGACGGTGCGGCGGGTGTTGATCGCTTCGGCGACGGACATCGTGGTCATGCCACTAACTATTGGAGAGTGACTCTCGATTGGGAAGAAGGCACCTGAAAGTGCGTTAGGCTCGAAAAGGTGCGAACCATTGTCGAATCGTCCGGTCTGCCCGCGGATGTGTTCTCCCCCAAATGCCCTACCCGCCAGGTGCTCGACCACATCGCGAGCAAGTGGACGATGCTGGTGATCGACGCGCTGCTCGAGCACGGCACCATGCGCTACACCGATCTCAGCCGCCGGATCGGCGGGGTGTCGCAGAAGATGCTCACGCAGACCCTGCGCGGGCTGGAGTCCGATGGATTCGTCACGCGCACAGTGCATCCCACGATTCCGCCGCGCGTGGAGTACACGCTGACGGATCTCGGCCACAGCCTGGCCGGACTGATCCGGGCGCTGCGGCTGTGGACCGAGGAGAACATCAACGAGATCGAGCGGGCGCGGGCTGCCGTGGGCGGAGCGTGACGCGCGCGGCCCACAGGGCCACCGCGATATAGACGATCTGCTCCGGGATCCGGAACCACAGGGGTGTGGCCGGGTCGCCGTCCAGGCCGATATCGTTCACGGCCGCATGGATATTCGCGGGGAGCATGAGGACGAACAGCACGGCCAGGCCGATGCCCGCGAGGGTGCGGGTCGCGGTGATCACCAGCCCGAGTGCGCCCAGTAGTTCCAGGACGCCGGTGGCGTAGACCATGAAGTCGGGGAACGGGACGAAGGTCGGGACCATGGCGGTCAGGTCGTCGTGGGAGGGCATGACGGTGACGGTGTCGGGGACGAAGTGGGCGGTGCCGGTCATGAGGAGCAGGAAGGCCAGCCCGTGCGCCGCCGAGACGCGCCAGGTGCCGAAGCGGGCGACGCCGAGGGCGCCGAGCACACGGAGGGCCAGGGTGGGGATGATCAGGAGCAGCAGGGTCTCGAACATGATGGGGCTCCGGGTATTTCGGCTGTGGTTCGATCGTGGTTCGGTCGTGGAAATGGATTCGGCACCGGGGTGGTCCCGGTGCCGAATCTGATCAGTGCACGAAGGCCGGTGTGTCACCGGAGCTTTCGCTCGCCGCCGCGATATCGCTGCGACCTGGCAGGAACAGTGCGATCACCGCGCCGACCGCGACAATCACCGCCCCCACCCACACGGCGGGCACCAGCCCGTCGACGTAGCTCTGCGGGGTCAGATACGAACCAGTGGAGGCGAATACGGAAGCGAGGACCGCGATTCCGAGCGCCACACCGACCTCGCGCAGCGTGCTGTTGATTCCGGAGGCCATGGCACGGTCGTCGGGCGCGGCGCTGGCCATGACGACCGTGGCGCTCGGCGCGAAGGTCAGGCCCATGCCGACGCCGCCCAGCACGAACGGCAGCACCAGTGCGCTGTAAGCCATGTCGACACTTGAGACCAGCGCCATCCACGCCAGGGCTACCGCCAGCAGCGCCTGCCCCACGGCGACCAGGACACGGGGTCCGACCCGGTCCACGATCAGCCCGGCGATCGGGGCCACCACCATCGGGGCCATGGTCCACGGCAGCGTCCGCACACCCGCCTCGAGTGGCGAGTATCCCTGCACCACCTGGAAGAACTGGGCCAGCAGGAAGATCGCGCCGAACACGCCCACCGAGAAGGTGAGGATCACCGTGTTGATCACGCTGAAGCCGCGGGAACGGAACAACCGCAGCGGCAGCATGGGTTCCGGACTCCGCAGTTCCCAGACGATGAATGCCGCGAGCAGCGCCGCGCCGCCGAGCAATCCGCCCAGCACCGGGCCGGAGGTCCAGCCGTCGTCCGCGCCGTGCACGACGCCCCACACCACGGCCAGTACGCCGCCCGCCGACAGCACCAGCCCGATCAGATCCAATTGCCGTGCGCCACCGAAGGATTCACTCAGTACACGAGCCGCGAACGGCACCGCGAGAATCCCGATGGGCACATTCAGCCAGAAGATCCACTGCCAGCTCAGCCCCTCGACGACCGCGCCGCCGACCACGGGCCCCAGCGCCACGCCGAGCCCGGTGATGCCGCCCCAGATGCCGATGGCCGCACTGCGCATCTTCTCGGGCACCGCCTCCGACAGCAGGGTCAGCGACAGCGGCAGCACCGCCGCCCCGCCGAACCCCTGCGCGGCCCGCGCCGCGATCAGCATCCACGGCTCGGTGGCCAGCGCACACGCCGCCGAAGCGAGGGTGAACAGCGCGATGCCCGCCAGGAACATGCGCCGCCGCCCGATCCGGTCGCCGAGCGCGGCGGCCGTGAGCAGCAGTGAGGCGAAGGCCAGCGTGTAGGCGTTGACGAACCACTGCAGGTCGGTCAGTGAGGCGTTGAGCTCGGTCCGGATGACTGGCAATGCATTGGTCACGACCAGGTTGTCGAGGGTCACCATGAACATCGGAATGCCCACGGCCGCAATGACAGCGGCGAGCGGTTTCGGTTTCGCCAGGCCCGTCGCGGGCGGTTCGGCGGAGAGTGTGGAAGTCATGCCCAGATCCTTTGTTGTTATCCACTGATAACTTATGGATCGAAGAGTATGCATCGACTGATAACATGTCAAGACCGCACCGACGCGAAGGAGCTGATCCTCATGACCAGGACCCGGATGACAGCGAGCGAGCGCGGCGAACAGGTGCTGGCCGCCGCCGTCAGCGCCTTCGCCGAATCCGGTTACGCCGCGACGAAAACCGATGAGATCGCGCGGCGGGCGGGCGTCTCGCAGCCGTATGTGATCCGGCTGTTCGGGTCCAAGCAGCAACTGTTCCTGGCCGCGACCCGCGCGGTCTGCGAACGCGTCGAGGCCATCTTCCGGGCCGGTGTCGAAGCCGTCGGCCCGGACGCCGATACCGAGACCAGGATGGCGGCGATGGGCGACGGCTACCGCGCGCTCCTGCTGGAACGGGATCTGCCGCTGGTGCTCATGCACGGCATGGCCGCCAGCGCCGATCCCGTCATCGGCGACGCCGTCCGGGAACGCTACGGCAGCATGTACCACCTCTTGCGCGAGCTGACCGGCGCTTCACCGGTGCAGGCCCGCGAATTCTTCGCCACCGGCATGCTGCTGACCATGATGGCCGCCATGCGGGTGATCGGCGCGGACGCCGTCCACACCGACTGGGCCGAGGAGATCATGACCAATCTCGACGAGACCGAGACCTGCTGAGCCTCAGCCCCGGTGCTGCACCCGTGCGCCCGCGTACAGGCAGATAGCCGCTGCCGCAGCGAGATTCAGGCTTTCCGCGCGCCCGTGGATGGGGATGCGGATGCGGTGGGTGGCGCGGCGGGCTATGGCCGGATCCAGGCCGTGCGCCTCGTTGCCGAAGAGCCAGGCGACCGGGCCGCGCAGCAGTTCGTCGGCGTCGTCGAGGTCGACCTCGCCCTTGGCGGTGGTGGCCAGGGTCGCGATACCCGCGCCTTCCAGCGCCGCGAGGGTGGCCTCGATATCGCGTTCGCGGGCGACCGGGACGTGGAAAAGGCTTCCGGCACAGGCGCGTACGCATTTTCCGTTGTGCGGGTCGACCGAATCACCGGCCAGTACGACGCCGTCCGCGCCGACGGCGTCGGCCACACGGATCAGGGTGCCCGCGTTGCCGGGGTCGGCGATCCCGACCGGGACGGCCAGCATGCGCGGAGACTTCGCGAGGATGCCGCCCAGCGGCACGTCCACCTGATCGCAGACGGCGACCAGACCGGGCGGAGTCACCGTCTCCCCCAGCATTTCCGCGGCGCGGTCGCTCACCAGGGTGGTGCGCACGCCCTGCGCGGCGGCCCCGGCGACGAGTTCGTGCTCCCGTCCGGCGGCCCTGGAGGAGTAGAACAGTTCCCGCACGCGCTCGGTATCCAGTGCGGCCGCAACGGAATTCGCGCCCTCGGCGAGGAACAGTCCGGTCTTGCGGCGCTGCTGGCCGCGGTGCAGTTTGACAGCGGAAACGACCCGCGGATTGCGCTCGGAGAGCGCGTCCACGGGTCGTTCCGAATGCTGTTGCGTTGTCACGCAGGCCGAATCAGGCGGCCGGAGCGTTGACGTCGGCCGGCAGGGCGGCCTTCGCGACCGCGACCAGGCCGGCGAACGCCTCGGCGTCGGAGACGGCGAGCTCGGCGAGGATCTTGCGGTCCACCTCGACACCCGCGGCCTTCAGGCCCTGGATGAAGCGGTTGTAGGTGATGTCGTTCAGACGCGCCGCGGCGTTGATACGAGCGATCCACAGCTTGCGGAAGTCACCCTTGCGCGCGCGACGGTCGCGGTAGGCGTAGGTGAGCGAGTGCAGCTGCTGTTCCTTGGCCTTGCGGTACAGGCGCGACCGCTGACCGCGGTAGCCCTTGGAGGCCTCGAGAACGGAACGGCGCTTCTTCTGAGCGTTGACGGCCCTTTTGACGCGTGCCACTTGTCAGTCCTTGATCGGTAGGGGGCGCAGGGTCTTTCGCGTAGACACCGGGGGTGTGCGCCCGAGTTGGTCGAATTATGCGTTCCGCGAACGGATCGCTTGCGGCTGGCTCAGCCCGTATTTACTTGGCGAGCAGCTTCTTGACGCGAGCGACGTCCGCCTTCGCGACGACCTCCACACCGTCCAGACGACGAGTCCGGGTGGTCGGCTTGTGCTCGAGCAGGTGGCGGCGGTTCGCCTGCTGACGCAGGAGCTTGCCGGAACCGGACACCTTGAATCGCTTCGAGGCGCCGCTGTGGCTCTTCATCTTCGGCATGGATTCTCTCAATCTCTCGTGCCGGAGGCGCGCGACATCCGCGCCTCCGCCAATGCTGGTCGTTATTACTGCTGCGGGTCGGCAGCCGGAGCAGCGGCTTCGGCAGCCGGGGCGTCAGCCGGAGCGGGAGCCGCAGCCGGAGCGCTGTTGCGCGCCGGGGTGGAGCTCGCTTCGTTCTGGGCCTTCACCCGCGTCTTCGCGCCCTTGTGCGGGGCGAGGACCATGGTCATGTTCCGGCCGTCCTGCTTGGCCGAGGTTTCGACGAAACCGAATTCGGCGACGTCGGAGGCCAGCCGCTGCAAGAGCCGGTAACCGAGTTCCGGACGCGACTGCTCGCGGCCGCGGAACATGATCGTGACCTTGACCTTCGAGCCGGCCTGCAGGAAGCGCAGGACGTGGCCCTTCTTGGTCTCGTAGTCGTGATCGTCGATCTTCGGGCGGAGCTTCTGCTCCTTGATCACGGTCTGCACCTGGTTCTTCCGAGATTCCCGCGCCTTCTGCGCGGTCTCGTACTTGAACTTGCCGTAATCCATGATCTTGCAAACCGGCGGGCGTGCGTCCGGTGCGACCTCGACCAGATCGAGGTCAGCCTCCTGGGCGACACGTAGTGCATCTTCAACACGCACGATCCCAACCTGCTCGCCACCCGGTCCGATGAGTCGAACCTCCGGGACGCGGATGCGATCGTTGATGCGGGTCTCAGTGCTGATGGGGCCTCCTAGGTCAAGCGGTTCGTCAACGACCGCAAGCAATAAATGCAACCCCAATTTCAACACGAAAGCCCCGTGTTGGTATTTCACCACCACGGGGCCCGAGTCGACCGATCTTCGGCGCGAACAACTCGCACCGCACCGCACGCAGGACGAACCCACGCACAGAACCCATCCCGCTAAGGATGAGCGACCGGACCGTCGAAACCTGGTGCTGTGACCGGCAGACGGTGGGAGTCGGGCTCCACTTGATGCCCCGGAGCTGATCACAGGGATCACCCTGGGGCGGTCGTCGCAGGAAAGTCTAACAGCCCTTCCGCATAACTCCGAATCGGGTACCCGCACGACCAGCGGCAACCCGCGCGCTGCCATGCTCTACCCCATGAGCGAGGCGACTACGAACCAGGATTCGGGACTCATCGACGGTGAGGCCACGGTACGCGAACTGGCCGAGATTCCGGCCGTCGAGGTCATCAGCCGCGCCGCCGTCATGCTCATGAGCTCCGCGGCCGAGAAGCTGGGCCTGGGCGACGCCGACCCCTCGGCCAGCCCGCACCTGGATCTGGACGAGGCGCGGCGCGTCATCACCGCGCTCGCGGGCCTGGTCACGGCCTCGGTCGAATACCTCGGCCCGCATGCCGGACCCATCCGCGACGGTTTGCAGTCGTTGCAGCGCGCCTTCCGCGAGGCGTCGTCACATCCCGACGCCCCGGGGCAGGGACCGGGCGAGAAGTACACCGGCCCGGTGTACTGAGGGACGGACCCACGTATGGACAGAGTGCGGCGGCGAACCGGTGGTTCGCCGCCGCAGCTGTTTCCGCCTCGTGCTCAGCGCGCTTCGAGCTGGGCGTGCAGGCGCTTGGCCTCGCGAACCACACGGCTCGAACCCGACCGGTTCGCGAGTTCGGTGATCTCCGCGATCGGCTGCCACGCGGCGGCCGCCATGGCCGATTGGGTGGCGAGCGCGATCAGATCGGGCAGACCCGGACGCGCGCCGGCGATCAACGCGGGCAGCGCGACCGCGAAGGTCGGCCAGAGCGCCGCCGCCGCACCCGAGCGCACGGCATCACCGAGGGATGCGGCGAGCCGGGTGAGCTTGAACTCGGGCTCATGCTTGGCGAGCAGGCCGATGGCCGTTCCCAATTCGACGGCGGGGAGACGGTCGCGGGCCACGAAGGTGAGCAACGCGTCCACCGCCACCGTCCGCTGCTCCAGTTCCGCACTCGCCAGGCCGTGGGCGAGCACCGTCGCGGTAGCCGCACCGAACTCCCCGGCCGAGAGCGCCAAACCCGGCAGCGCAGCCGACCTGTCACCACCGCCCGCGAGCAGGTGGGCGGCGATCACCTCTGGATGCGAGGGCAGCACACTCGGCCACGAGGCCGCCCCGGCCGCATACCAACCGCGCGGATAGTTCCGGCCGTGCTTACCGGGCAGTTGGAACAACTCGTCCAGGGCATCGACCCGGTTGCGCCGCCCCAGGATTCGAGACCACACCCGCTCCGAGGACTCCAGTTCAGGCGTACGAACCACCGCGAGGATGTGCGTGCCCGGCGGCCGATGATGGTAGTAGCCGCTCTCCTCGTGGAAGCGCCACGGCTTCGCCTTACGCGCGGGAGTGATGGGGCCGCACAGGATTTCGGGCGTCAAATCGACCGCACCGGACAACCACTCGACTACTGTCCGGGCCGCATCGGAGGTGAACCGCCCTGCCGCCGCGATAAGTTCGGCACGCTCGGCGGCGCTGCCGGCCTCGTCGCCGGATTCCCCTGCGGCCGTATCGATTCCGGCACCCGATGGGGCGGGAGGCAGGCGGAGCAGGGCCTGCTTCAGATCGAGGGGGCCGGGTTCGATGCCCAGTTCCTCGTAGCGGCGCAGGCGATCCAGCAGGGTGCGGGGGTCGATGAGGCCGTTGGTCTCGGTCGGGGTGGCGAGCAGGACGGGGAGGTTGCCGCGCGCGACAGCGTGCGCGATCTCCATGCAGCGGTCGGTGAATGCCAGTGCGGGGATGGCCTCGTAGTGGCGGTAGGGCGGTTGGTGCACCGTGCCCTCGGGGTCGAGCAGGGCGCGGGCCACCAGGTGCGGGCCGGCGCTCGCGTAGGGGAGGAACTGCAGCGCTTCTGCCAGAACGGTTTTCGCGCGTTCTCGGTCACGGTAGGTGAATTCGACGAGCGCGGCGAGCTGGCGTTCGGCATCGGCGGTGACCTCGTCGCCGTGGGTTTCGGCCATCGCCTCCGCCAGTTCCTCGAGCGAGGCGATCGGGCGCAGCGGGGCGGTCGTGAAATCCGGTGCGGCGGGGGCGTTTTCCACCTCGGTGAGTTCGCCGCCGTAGACGGCGGCGATGCGCCCCGCGTAGGCCGGCGGCAGCGAGACCGCCGCATCCCGGACCGCTTCGCGGATGTGCGGACTCACCGCCGGTTCGTATTCGACGGCGAGGGCGGTCGCCCGGTCGATGTGATCGAGGGACTCACTGGAGAACAGCGCGCACACCGCCGACACGGTGGCGTCGACGCGATCGCGTGTGCGGGCGGTGCGGTCCAGCCACGTCAGGGTGGCGGTGAGCAGTTTCTTCTCGGTGCGGAAGAGCAGGGCGGAGGCGGCCTCCTCGACCTCGGCCGGGTCCAGCCCGTCCGCGTCGTCCAGCTGCTTCACGACGCGAAAAGCCATGTCCGCCACCGTGGACGGCGCGGTGGGGAGCAGGCGCAGGTAGTCGCGCCGGTACGAGCGGGTCTCGTCGAGGGTGGGGGCCAGCAGTTGATGGGCGAGCAGGGGCCAGCGCAGCTGCTGGGCGCTGCCGCCGCGCAGCAGGCGGCGCACGCACCCGTCGATCAGCGCGGGGCGGTCGAGTTCACCGGTGGCGGCGAGCCGGGCGAGCGCGGCGGCACGGGGGGCCTCGTCCTTGTTCTCCCACTGGAGAATCGGGCCTACGGCGTCGACGTCGAACAGCTTCGGGGCCAGCACTGTCCGGAACGGGTCCGCGGCGAGGGCGGGCCAGTCGGTGGCGCGCACCCACAGCAGCACGAATCCGTCCTCGGTGGGCGGGTCTGTCTTTGTGCGGAGGAAGATCTCGGCGGCCATGTACCAGATCCGCAGTTCGTGATCGGCCCGCGCCGGCGTGCCGCGCAACTTCCCGGACAGCCGCCGCGCCAATTCCAGTTGCCATTCGACCCCGCGGAAAGCCGTCACCTCAGCGACGCGGCGGGCCAGCGTGCGCAGGTCGGTCCGCCACTGGATTTCGAGATTGGTCCGCGCGAGCCACGTCGCGGCGGCGGCTGGCCCGGACAGGCAGGCGGCGCCCGCGATGAGGAGATTCGCATTGGTGCGCTGCCACCCGTTCCAATCGGAGACGTCACGCCACGGCACGATGAGCTTCGGCAACCCCGCCGCGGCCGCTTTTCGCCCGCCCTCGTCGAGCCCCGCCAGCGCAGTCACGACCGGCTCGGCGGCACCTCCCTCGATCGCGCGTCGCAGCTCCTCCCAGCTCGAACCGCTTCCCTCGATGCCACTGGCGGCCAACACATTCCGGTTCATGCCGCGCCGCCTGTTCCGATGGTGAGGTTCGGTTCACCAGCGGCTGCGGGGGTGTCGGCCGCGCGCAGCATGCGGACCGCGAGGACGTGTTTGCAGGGGCCGCGGCCGCCGCGGGTGTCGGTCCACCACGGGCAGGTGCAGGAGGCGTCGTCGGCGGAGAACCGGACCTGCCTGGGTGTTTCGCTCGCGGTGACGACGGCGGTGTCGGGGCCGGTGAAGACGACGCGGTTCTCGGCGACGAGTGCGCGCGCCGAGCGCAGGCGCGGGTTCAGTTCGGCGACGCGGCTCGCGTCGTAGGGCAGTTCGCGGTGGAAGTAGGCGGCCTCGGTCACGTCGTAGCCGACGCGGCCCGCCGTGCCCAGCTGGACGAGGGCCGAGCGGACGCGGGCGGCGTCCAGGCCGGAGCGTTCGGCGAGCAGGTCGGGTTCCAGATGGGGTTCGAAGTCCAGTAGCGCACCGAGCAGTTCGGCGTCGCCCGCGGCTTCCTCGGAGGCCAGGTCGGCGAGGACGCCGCCCTCGCCGGAGAATCCGCGCCACACCTCGGGTGAGAGGGTCAGCACGTAGCGCATACCGGGCAGCTCCAGTTCCCAGGCGCTGGCGACGGGTTCCGAGCCCGCACCGACCACCGGGCCGTACACCCGCAGGGCCTTGGCGAAGCGCAGCAGCGGGAGCATGGTGCCCAATCGTCTGCTGCCGCTGAGACATACGGCCCCGTTCTGCGGACGCGGGGAGATCCGCAGGCCGCGTCCGGCGGGCACCGCCCACATGACCTCACGACTGCCCTTGGGCAGCGAGCGCAGGAACCGGACGGCCTCGCCCGCGGGCAGTTCCGCGCGCAGATCGAATGCGACGGCGGCCACCTGCACCTCCGCGAAGCCGCGCAGCCACCGATCGGGCAGCGGCACCTTCTTCTCCACCACGGCGCCGTCCCCGGTGGTCACCGCGAGTTCGTCGTCGCCGACCGCGAAGTGCAGCGGATCGTTCCCACCCACTCGCGCCAGCGCCTCCCGCAGCGGCCCGTTCACATCCACGTTCGTGGTGCCGTGCGTGAGAATCTCTCCGTCCAGCGCGTTCCCGAGCACCGTCAGCCGGGCGTACACCCCGCAGCACGACGAGAACGACTCCAGTTGCAGCCGATCCCCCGCGCAGGTGATCACCGGATCCCGGGACCAGGCCGGCGGCACCGGATTCGGATAACTCGCCTGCGCCACATCCGCCAGCGCCAGCAGCCCCGCCGCCGTCGGCGCGGCCTGGGTCAGCAGCCCGCTGAAGAAGTGCGGATGCGCCGCCGGACCGGTCGTCGTCACACCACCCGAGGTGGCCAAACCCAAACGCCCGGACCAGAAACCAGAGGATCGGGCGTATCGGTAGCCCTGCTCGGTAGTCGTCATGGCCCAGGACCGTAGAGCGCCCCACCGACAATCCGGGATTCGCGGGGTTCCCTCGAATTCCCTGTCACCCCAACGCGATACGCTCCCCGATTTCGCCTCCGCCGCCACTCGTCACCCCACACCGCGGACCGGGCACCAGCGCGCTGGTCCATCGATCGGCGCTACTCGTCACCGGAGCCGTGTGGGGCGATGCCCGCGAGCAGAACGGTGATGACGGCGTCGATATCGGCGGTCGGCGGCGGTGTGGTGGGGAGCAGGGCGGTGAGGACCCGGTCATGGCAGATGCCGGCCAGCAGTGCCGCTGCCGCGTCGATGTCGGTCGCGGGGGCGAGCCGGGCCAGCGCGCGTTCGGCGGCGAGGTAGGTGGTCAGGCGCGTGCGCCAAGCCTGTTCATCGCCAGGGGTTTCGGTGTAGCGGGCGAGTATTGCGGGAGTGGCCAGCAGGCCCGCGAAGACGGGAAGGATCGCCTGGTGCAGGGCCAGGCCGGCGCGGAGGTAGGTGTGCAGGTTCTCCGCGACCGTCGCGTCACCGGCGGTGGGGAGGGGACCCAGTTCACGGTGGGCGGTGTCGACGTGGGCGCGCACCGCCGCGAGCAGCAGGTCCTCCTTGGAGGTGAAGTGGTTGTAGAGGACGCCGTCGGCGACGCCCGCGGCGCGGGCTATGGCGCGGACGGTGAGGCCCGCCGCGCCCTGCTCGGCTATGAGGCGCTGGGCGGTGCTGAGCAGGTGATCGCGGAGGCCGCGGTCGTCGGCGCTGTCACGCAGGGCCGCGGCCTTTCTCGGGGACATGGCTGTTCACGGTAGCGGCGTGGTGGCGGTGACCAGCCAGGCGGTGCCGCGCAGGCGGATGCCGTCCGGAGTTGCGAAAGGGGCCAGGGCGGCGGCGACCGCGGCGCGGACCTGATCGTCGATCGCGAAGACTTCGGTGCTGCTGGGCGGGCCCGAATTCGCCGCGACGGGACTCGTGACGGCGCGAGCCGAGCCCGCGAACGCCGGATCGGTGAGCATGCGGTGATGACGGACCGGGCCCCAGCCCATGATGAATTCGGTCGCGTCGGGGATGTCGCGGCCCCAGATGCCGTCGGCTTCCAGGTAGTCGACGGCGATATCGGTGCAGCCCGCGGCGGTGAGCAGGGCGCGGATGCCGTCCCGGTCGGCGAGCGGGCCGTGGGTGTGGCTGATCTCGAAGGTGGGCAGATGGGTTGCGGCGGCCCCGAATACGGTGCCGAGATCGGTGCCGGTCATGGGTGGCATGGTGACGAAGGCCAGGCGGCCGCCGGGGCGCAGGGCGCGGGCGATATTGCTGAAGGCGGCGACCGGGTCGGCGAAGAACATGATGCCGAAGCGGCTCAGGGCGGCGTCGAATTCGCCTGCGGGGAAGGGGAAGACCTGCGCGTCACCCTGTTCGAAGGCGATAGTGGCGATGCCTTCGGATCCGGCGCGTTCGCGGGCGCGGGCGAGCATCGGTCCGGAGAGGTCGATGCCCGTGGCGATGCCGCGCGGGGCCCGTCGGGCGGCCTCGCGGGTCAACTGGCCGGTGCCGCAGCCGATGTCGAGGATCCGGCTGTCGGCGGTGAGACACGCCGCCGACAGGAGAGATTCGTTGAAACCCGCGTTGATCGCGTCGTAGCGGTCGAAATGGTCTGCCCAGTGGGTGCCCTCGTAGCCGTTCCACGCCTGGGACTGGGCGGTATTGACGATTCGGGACATGCCCGCCTCCTATATGAACGCATGTTCATGAACGTGTGTTCATAATGAACGCGCACAGTCGCCCCGGTCAAGAGCACGAACCCTTCGCCGCACGACCGACAGTTGCGGCGCGATTGCGCGCCGCCCTCGCGGCCGCCCCCACTCGATGAAATGGCTCACCTGGACATCCGCCCCAGCGCCCTGCACACCATTTCCGGGTTTTCTCTTCGATAGCTCACACACATCGCCACAACGTTCGCAAGAGATTGCCAAAAATGTGCTGATTTACGTTAACAAAGAATCGAGTGGTGGTGGATAACCCTGCGCGAGTAGGTTTCTCGCGGATCGGAGGGTACCGGTCGTGGAATGTGCTGTGCGGCTTATGATCATCGCCGGTAGCTGCCGCACCGAGCAAAAGTGCTGCATACTACGACGCGGAACGGTGCCCATCGTTCCTTACACCGGGTCGAAACACTCTCAACGGGGGTTGTAGATGAAAGACTTGATTTCGCGGAGGCCCGCCAGCGGCCGGATTCGCACGAAGCGTGCGGGCCTGGCTGCCGTGGCGGCGGCCTCCGTATTCGCCGCACTCGTCACCGGGTGCAGCAGCGACGATTCCAAGGACGGCGGCACCACGTCGTCGACCGGCGTGCCCGCCGGCACCGCGCTGCCCGAGGGCTCGCAGATCATCCAGGAGTCGGCCAAGACCACGCAGACCCTGCAGTCGGTGCACCTCGATCTGGCCGTCACCAACGTGCCGAACCTGCCGGTGGAGACCGTCAAGGCCGATGTGACCAACCAGCCGCAGGGCGTGGGCTACGCCATCGGTGACGCCAAGGTCCGCATGAAGCCCGAAGAGGCGGCCACGGACACGAAGTTCATCGTCACCGACAAGAAGCTCTACGCGAAGATCGGCGGCAACTCGAACTACGCCGAGGTCGGCCCGGCCGAGCAGGTCTACGATCCGGGCGTAATCCTGGACAAGGACCGCGGTCTGGCCAATGTCATCGGCAAGATCCAGAACCCGAAGGCCGAGGGCCGCGAGAAGGTCAACGGCGTCGATGTCGTGAAGGTCTCCGGCACCATCGACGCGTCGGTCATCGACCCGATCGTCCCCAAGTCCGGCGAGGGCGCCACCACGCTGCCCATCGTCGTGTACATCAAGGACGTCGCGCCGCCGGCCAGCGGTACCGGCACCACCCTGCCGTCCGAGGCCGCTTCCCCGGGTGACGGCCCGAACCTGGTTCGCGCCGTGGTCACCAAGGGCTCCGGCACCATCCAGGTGACGCTGTCCGACTGGGGCAAGGAAGTCAAGGCGGTCAAGCCCGCGGGGTAATCCCCTCGCCTGGCGTTCGGCCATCGAGCCGGTCCGGGGAAACCTCAAGGGCGACAACACTTGTCGCCCCACTCCCCCGGACCGGCTCTGCCGTTTCCGGGGCCGGGCGGCACGCTCGGCCGACGAAGATATCTGTTTAAGAGATTGTTCAGTGAAATGCAAGGCGTTGCACGGACTCTAAGGTCCGACAGCTCGAACACGATGGTGAATGCCGGAGGGATGACATGACGACCGAACACCCCGAAGTGGAAGAGGAGTTCCGTCGGCCGCCTCCGGACCCCTCGGGTCCGCCTCCGCTGTCCAATGTGTGGATCTACAACGGCAAAGCCTACGACCTCAGCGACTGGATCTCCAAGCATCCCGGCGGTGAATTCTTCATCGGCAGAACGAAAAACCGGGATATCACCTCCATTGTGGGTTCGTACCACAAGAACCCGGAGGCGATCGAGAAGATCATCAAGAAGTACTCGCTGGACCGGCAGGCCCTGCCCGAGGACATCCACCCCAAGGCCAACGCGCCCGACTTCCTGTTCAAGGAAGGGTTCGACTCCTGGCGCGATACCCCGAAATACTCCTTCACCACGGACAAGGAAGACCTGCTCCACAAGGTGAAGGCCCGGCTCAAGGATCCCGAGCTGGCCGCCCGCATCCGCAAGATGGACACGATCTTCAACATCGTGACCGCCACCCTCGCCGTCGCGTACTTCGCGGTGCAGGGCCTGCGACTGTGGGACACCAGCTGGATGCCGTTGCCGCTCTTCGTGATTCTGATGGTGCTGCTGCGCAGCTCGCTGGCCGGATTCGGCCACTACGGCATCCATCGGGCCCAGAAGGGCTGGAACAAGATCTGGACGAACGCCTTCGACTTCAATTACGTCGCACTGTCTTTCGTCACCGCCGACGGCCACGCACTACTGCACCACCCGCACACCCAGAGTGAAGTCGACATCAAGAAGAACGTCTTCACCATGATGATGCGCATTCCGCGCCTGTTCCGGATTCCCGTGCACACCGCGCACAAATTCGGGCACACGGTCACCGGCATGATCATGCGCCTGCTGGATGTCTGCCGCCTCACCCGCAAGGTGGGCATCAAGGATATGTACGGCACCTGGGGCGGGGCGCTGCCGCACTTCATCGGCTCCTTCGGCGTGCGGTTCCTGCTGCTGGGCGAGCTGATCGTGTTCACGCTGGCGGGCGACTTCTGGGCCTGGGCACTGCAATTCGTGTTCACCCTGTGGGTCTCCACCTTCCTGGTGGTGGCGTCGCACGACTTCGAGGTGCACACCGAGGAGCTGGAGTCCAATACCGACGACTGGGCCATCAACCAGATCGAGCAGGCCTACGACCTGAAGGTGGTCGGCAACAAGTACGTCGACTGCTTCCTGTCCGCGGGCTTGAGCTCGCACCGTGTCCACCATGTGCTGCCGTATCAGCGCAGCGGCTTCGCCAATATCGCCACCGAAGACGTATTGCGTGAAGAGTCAGCGAAATTCGGCGTCGAATGGCATCCCGCGAAGAGCTTCTTCACCGACCGTTTCCCGAAGCAGATCCAGACGTACATCCTGGCGCCCTCGGATGACGCGAAGGAACGGAACTGGGGCTTCTTCAAGGAGCATTTCTCGCCACTGGCCCTGAAGACCTGTGTCGTCTACACCGCACAGGGATTCACCGGAATCGGAACGGTCTGAACCCGTTTCGCAACGTAGTTGATTGACAGGTGCTCGAGCCCATCCGCAAACAGCTCGAGCACCATAATTTCGAAAGTAGGGGAGATTTCGTGTCTGTCACCATCGATGAGGGGGGCTTCGCGCCCATGCCGGCCGCGCTGAATGCTGTTGGCACCGAACAGGGTTACGGCCTCGCACAGCCCATGCTGCCGCCCACTCCGCCGACCACCGTCGCCGTGATCGAATCCATCGCCACCGGTTCACCCGCCGCGATCTTCGATCAGCACGAGGCCGCGCAGCAGGTCGCCGCACTGTTCGACGATCCGGCCCAGCAGGTGCGAATTCCGCGGGTGTACAAGAAGACTCGCATCGACACCCGCCGCCTGGCCGTCGATCCGATGGCTCCGGAGTTCCGCGAGTTCAGCGCGAAGCGCGGCACCATCCGCGAGCGCATGAACCTGTTCTTCGAGCATGCCGCACCGCTCGCGGTCGATGTGGCCGGGCGCGCCGTCGCCGGGCTGGAGAACCCGCGCGAGGAGATCGGCCAGCTGGTGTTCGTCACCAGCACCGGATTCATCGCCCCGGGCGTGGACGTGGCCGTGGTCAAGCAGCTCGGCCTGTCCCCCACCGTCAACCGGGTCACCATCAACTTCATGGGCTGCGCCGCGGCCATGAACGGCATCCGCACCGCCACCGATTACGTCCGGGCGCATCCGGATAAGAAGTCGCTGGTCATCGCCATCGAGCTGAGCTCGGTGAACGCGGTCTTCGCCGACGACATCAACGACGTGATCATCCACAGCCTCTTCGGCGACGGGTGCGGCGCGGTCGTCATCGGCGCGAGCCAGCCGCAGCAGCCGCTGGACGCCGGCAAGATCGTGATCCGGGACAGCTTCTCCATGCTGTTCGACGGCGCGGAGGACGGCATCGTGCTCGGCGTCAACGACAATGGCATCACCTGCGATCTCGCCGAGGCGCTGCCGCAGTACATTATCGACGGTGTCGGCCCGGCCATCTCGGATGTGCTGGCGCACAACGGGATCCAGAAGTCGGACATCGACCTGTGGGCCATCCACCCGGGTGGTCCGAAGATCATCGAATCCTCCATCGCGTCGCTGGGCCTCGAGCCCGAGGTCGCCGCGCCGTCCTGGGACATCCTGGCCCAGCACGGAAACATGCTGAGCGTTTCGCTGATCTTCGTGCTGGAGCAGATGATCGCGCAGGCAGAGGGCGACAAGCCGCTGTCCACCGGCATCGCCTTCTCCTTCGCGCCCGGCGTCACGCTCGAGGGCATCGTCTTCGACATCGTGCGCCACTGACGCTGCCGGACAAGCCGTTTCAGGAAGCAGCAAGCAAATGCAACTCATCAGATTCCTCGTCTCCATCTCGTGGACGCGGATCGCGGCAGTCGTCGCCGCCGGTCTCGTCACCGGCGTCGCGAACACCTACCTGGTCACCCTGATCAGAGGTGTCGTGTCACCGGAACCGCAGCCGGGCGTCACCGTCCAGGCCTTCGCCGTGACGGGCGCGGTCATCCTGGTCGGCGGCGTGCTGTCGCAGGTGCTGCTGATCCGCCTGGCCCAGGAGGCCATCTTCCGGCTGCGCGCGCAGCTCAGCTCGGGCATCGTCTCGGCGCCGCTCGAGCATCTGGAACGGCTGGGCATGCACCGGCTGATGGCCACGCTCACCGAGGATGTGCGGTCGCTGTCGCAGGCCGTGACCGCCATCCCCAGCATCGTCGTGGACGTCGCCACCATCGTCGGCTGCTTCATCTGGCTGTGGGTGGTGTCGGGGACCGTCTTCGCCATCACGGTGGCGGGCACTCTGCTCGGCATCGCGTGTGTCGAACTGTTCCTCAAGCGGGTGCGCAAGCTGTACCGCGAAGCCCGCGAGAACGAGGACGCGCTGCTGCACTCGTTCCAGGCCGTCACCCTGGGCATCAAGGAGCTCAAGCTGCACCGCGGCCGTCGGCAGGACTTCATGGACAAGCACCTGCTGGGCACCGCGGACACGCTGAAGCAGCAGAACACCGAGGCCGGGTCGAAGTTCTCGATCGGCCAGGGGCTGGGGCAGACGCTGCAGCTGGTCACCATGGGCCTGATCCTGTTCGTACTCGCGAAGGCGCTGAAGCTGCCGCAGGACGTCATGATCAGCTACGTGCTGGTCACGACCTTCCTGTCGATGCCGATGCAGAACTTCATGCACCGGATCCCGGACCTGCTGCGCGGTGATGTGGCGCTGTCGAAGATCCAGGACATGAACCTGTCCATGTCGGCCATGCACAACGAGGCGGCGCTGCCGTACGTGGAGCGGCCGGCGGCGACCGAGGCGCGGTTGCAGCTGACGGGGGTGAGCTACGGATACCTGTCCGAGCCGCCGTCGCCGTTCCCGCCGGGACCGGGCGAAGGCCCGCCGGGCGCGGGATCACATCCCGGTCCGGGACCGAACGGCGGTCCGGGACAAGGAAATCCGGGGCAGCAGGGGCACGGCGGCCAACCGGGCCACGGCCCCGGTGGTCATCCCGGGCACGGTCCCGGCGGCCATCCTGGTCATGGTGGGCACCCGGATTCGGCCGGGCATCCGCAGCATCCCGGTGCGCCGGGTGCGGGCGGGCCGAATGTGCTGCAGCCGGATGTCAACGGGCACAGGTTCTTCAGCCATTCCGGGCAGGACCGGCGGCCGGTGCCGATGGGTCCGCCGCCCGGTGGTGACGGCACCGGCTTCCAGCTGGGCCCGATCGACCTGAGCTTCGAACCCGGGCAGATCACGTTCATCGTGGGCGGCAACGGCAGCGGCAAATCGACGCTGGCCAAACTGATCACGGGCCTTTACGTCCCGCGTGACGGCCACCTGACGCTCAACGGCGAACGCATCGGCCACGACAATATCGAGTGGTTCCGGCAGAACTCCTCGGCCATCTTCACCGATTTCCACCTGTTCGAGGACTACCTCGGGTTCAACCGGCCCGACCTCGACGGCGAGGTGCGCAGGTACCTGCACGAGTTGCAGATCGCCGACAAGGTGACGGTGGAGAACGGGAAACTGTCGACCATCAACCTGTCGCAGGGTCAGCGCAAGCGGCTCGCCCTGCTCACCGCGCTGCTGGAGGATCGGTCCATCCTGCTCTTCGACGAGTGGGCCGCCGATCAGGATCCGCGCTTCCGCGAGGTCTTCTACCGGGAGATCCTGGCCGACCTCAAGGCGCGCGGGAAGACCGTCATCGTGATCACCCACGACGACCGCTACTTCGGCCTCGCCGATCAGCTGGTCAAACTGGATTTCGGGCGCGTGGTCTCGGTCGAGAACGCCGTCCAGCCGGTGGCAGCCGCCGACTAGCACACGGTATCGACGGACCCGTCGCCACTCCACCCGGAGTAGCGGCGGGTCCGTCGGCGTTACCGTGGGCATGGTGAGCACTTCAGCGGCGGCGAAACAGCTACGACGCGAGCAACTCCGCGACTTCCTGCGCACCCGGCGGGCGCGGATCACGCCCGAGGAACTCGGCCTGATCTCCACCGGCACCCGCCGCACCCCCGGCCTGCGCCGCGAAGAGGTGGCACAGCTGGCCGGGGTCGGCGTCTCCTGGTACACCTGGCTCGAACAGGGCCGCGACATCAACGTCTCCGACGAGGTGCTCGACGCGGTGAGCCGGGCGCTGCGGCTCAGCGAACCCGAACGCGCCCACCTGTTCGTGCTCGCGGGGCTGAGACCGCCACGGCCGCACGGTCTTCCGTCGGCGACGGTCGCGCCCGAACTGCGCCGCCTGCTCGACACCTGGTCACCGCATCCGGCCATTCTGCGCGACCGGTATTGGAATCTGATCGCCATCAACGACGGCACCCGCGCGGTCTTCGGCTACGACCACGGCGACCACAACTGCCTGATCTCCTTCTTCACCAATGCGATGTACCGCGACCTGCACACCGAATGGGCGGCCATCGCCCCCGAGGTGGTCGCCGCCTACCGCGCCGACGCCGCGCACGCCCCGGGCGATCCGGCCTTCGATCGCGTGATCACCGAACTCACCACGGTCAGCCCGGAATTCGCGGAACTATGGGCCCGGCACGACGTCGCCGCACCCACCCAATCCATGAAGGCCGTCCACCACCGCGAGGTCGGCGACCTCATCTTCGACAAAACCACCATGGCCGTGATCGACCAGCCGGACTGGTATCTGGAGTTCTACAACCCGCGCCCCGGCACCGGCACGGGCGAACGGTTGGCACGCTTGATGGACTCCCCCGCCCTGGCCTCGGCGTGAGCATCAGCCTGGTGGTGCCGCACCCAGGTTGATCGCACACTGTTTGCGACCGCGCACGGTGACGAGAGTTGTTCTCATGACGAACAACGCATCCCGCTTCACCGACAAGATCGCCCTCGTCACCGGCGGCACCAGCGGCATGGGCCTGGCCACCGCCCGCCGGTTGCTGGCCGAGGGCGCGAGCGTGATCATCACCGGCCGCGACAAGTCCCGTCTCGACGCCGCCGTCACCGAATTGACGAAATCCGCCGCGGCCGACCGCATCCTGGCGGTGCCCGGCGACGTCGCGGTCGAAGCCGACCTCGACGCCCTGATCGACGTCATCCGAAACCGCTTCGGCCGCTTGGACGTGGTGTTCGCCAACGCGGGCGTCGGCTCCTTCCAGCCCCTCGAAGAGGTCACCTTCGACGAATTCGACCGTGTCGTGGACATCAACTTCAAGGGCGTCTACTTCACCATTCAGCGCGCCCTGCCGCTGCTGGCCGACGGCTCGTCCATCGTCATCAACGCCTCCTGGACCCTGCACCGCGGCATCCCGGGCGCGAGCCTGTACGCCGCGAACAAGGCCGCCGTCCACAACCTGGCGCACACCCTCGCCGCCGACCTGGCGCCCAAGGGAATTCGCGTCAACTCGGTCAGTCCCGGCTACATCGAAACCCCGATGTTCCATGCGAACGTCTCCGACGAGGCGCACGCCGAGGTGGTCGCCGCCGTCCCCGCCGCCCGCCTGGGTACGGCGGACGACGTGGCCGACGCGGTCGCGTTCCTGGCCTCGCACGAGGCGTCCTACATCAACGGGCAGGACCTGATCATCGACGGCGGGCTGGTTGCGGCCGTTCCCGCCGCCCTGATGTAAGCACCACCACCACCGCGAGAGCCGTTGCGGCGCAGGCGATCCAGAGCGTGGCGGGCAAGCTGATCAGGTCGACGGCACGACCGCCGATCAGTGCGCCCGCCGCGATCGCCAGATTGAACACCGCCACGAACACCGAGGTCACGGCTTCGGGCGACTCCGGCGCGGCACCGAGCAGCACCTTCTGGATGCTCACCGAGACGCCGCCGTAGGCCAGCCCCCAGATCAGCATGAGCGCCACGGCGATCACCGGGCCACCGGTCAGCGCCAGCGCGGCGGTGACCACCGCGAGGGCGAGGGTGATGGCCAGCAGGCTGCGGCGCGGATCCCGGTTGCCCGCGAGGAAATTGCCCGTGATGCCGGCGACACCGTAGCCGAACAGCAGCGCGCTGAGCGCTCCCGCGCCGACACCGTGCAGATCCTCCAGAATCGGCCGCACGAACGTGTACGCCGTGAAGTGCCCGGTGACCAGCAGCAGAATCAGGACGAGACCCGCTGCGACGCCGCGATTGCGGCGCACCAGCACACCCAGTTCGCGCGGCCGCACCGCGTGATGCGCGGGCAGGCCGGGCAGATACAGCGCCAAGGCCGCCAGCACCACGAAGCCCAGTCCGGCCACCGCGAGGCAGGCCGTGCGCCACGAGCTCACGTCACCGATGAACGTGGCGGCCGGGACACCGAGGACCGAGGCGGCCGCGACACCCGAGAAGATCCAGGCCGTCGCCTTGCCCACCTGGGGCTCGGGCACCAGACGGGGCGCCAATCCGCCTGCCAGCGCCCAGAATCCGCCCATCCCGATGCCGAAGACGACGCGCGCCAGCACCGCCACCGCGAACGCCGAGGTCAGCGCCGTCGCCAGGGTGGCGAGTGACACCGCGCCGATCAACAGGCACAGCAACAGCTTTCGATCGACGGTGCCCGCCAGCACGGTGACGAGCGGGGCGCTCACGGCGGCCACCACACCGGGTACGGTTACCAGCAGGCCGACGGTGCCCTCACTCACGCCGAGGGCGGAGCTCATCGGGGAGAGCAGCCCGATGGGCAGCATTTCCGCGGTGACCAGGGTGAAGATGCCGAGCGTCACCGACAGCACCGCGGCCCAGGCGCGCGCACCCGCGCGCTCCGGTGCGGGTGGAGCCGAAATAGAGGTAGTCACAACACAACTCCGAGATAGTCAGCGAGCAGGGTCGAACACACAGCCCAACCCAGCAACAAGATCAGGACAGAAATTCCTCGGTGAGCGCCACGATTCGGCTCGGATCGGCGAACCAGTCCATATGCCCTTCGTCGGCGATCTCCACCAGGCGACTGCCGGCGATGCCCGCAGCCAGTTCCCGCGTCGCCGCGATCGGCGTGACCTGATCGCCGGTGAACCCGATGACCAGCGTCGGCGCGGTGACGGCGGGCAGGTACGCCCGCACGTCCACCCGGGTCGCGGCCTCGATCTGCCGCCGAAGTCCGTGCGGCCATTCGTCTTTCAGCGCGGCCGCCAGCCCCTCGTGCCCGAAGACGTCGAGCATGGCCGGGCTGAACCCCTGGATCGCCGCGAACCGCTTGAACAGTTCGAAGCTGGTGTCGTGCAGATCGAGCCAGAAATCGAAGTTGAACCGATCGTGCGGCCCCGTCGTGTGCACCAGGCCACCGACCAGGATGAGCCGGCGGATCAGCTCCGGATGTGTGGCGGCGGTGGCGGCCGCGATCGCCGCGCCGAGTGAGAAGCCCAGCAGGTCAACGGGTTCGGAGGCGGTGTCCCGAATGGTCCCGGCCACCTGTGCGACGAAGTGCTGCACGCTGAGCGGGCCGCCGTCGTCGGTGGTCGCACCACTGCCGGACAGGTTGGGCCGCACGACGGTCCGGGTGTCCGACAGGGGCGCGACCACATTCCCGAAGGCGCGATCGGCGTCACCGCCCACGCCGTGCACCAGCACGAGCGCGGACCCCTCGCCATCGACGGCGTAGTCGACGACGGTGCCGGGAAGCGAAACAGCAGGCATGAGAACGACCTTTCCGGTCAGAGAATGAAACGGCACGTGCCGTGCCGTTGACAGATTCTGCGAACCCCCGCCCCCTTTGTCAACACGGCACGTGCCGTGCCGCTACAGTGGTGTCGTGACTCCCCCGCCCGCGAAGACCGACCCACCCACCGGCGACCGCACCGCCGCCATCATGAAGGCGACCCTCGAACTCGCCGAGGAGGTCGGCTACGCCCGGCTCAGCATCGAGTCCATCGCCTCCCGTGCGGGCGTCGGCAAACACACGGTCTACCGCCGCTGGCCCTCCAAGGGCGCGATCTTCCTCGACGCCCTGCTCTCCACCGTCGAACCGAATATCGGCTACGCCGAAACCGGCGACATCATCGCCGACCTCCGCGAACAGATGATCGCCGCCATCCGCCTGCTGGCCAGCCCGCCCTACGACCGCCTCTACGCCGCACTGGTCGGCGAGGCCCAGCACGACCCCGCGGTGGCGCAGACCCTCTACGACCGCTTCATCGCCCCGCAGGCCGCCCGCACCGTCGACCGCCTCGAAAAGGCCAGGCAGACAGGACAACTCCCCGCCGACCTGGACCTCGACGCCGCCGTCGCCGTCCTCTACGGCCCCCTCTACTTCGTCTTCCTCCTGACCCCGGAGAAACTCTCGGAAACCTACGTGGATCTCCTGCTACGCACCGTCTTCGAGGTCGGCTTCCGAGGCCCAGCCCTCCCCTGATCCCGGACATGACGGTGTCCGGACCTGCCCCGTGGCCACACCATACGAACGGCCATACAATTTGCCGCATGGCCAAGGCAACGTTCGTGATACCCGATGACCTGATGATCGCCATGCGCCGCCGCGCGGGAAATGGCAAGCAGTCCGAGTTCGTCGCCCGCGCCATCAGGCACGAGCTCCTGGCACTGGACCTAGCCACCATCGCCGCGTACGAGGCCACCAACAGCAACGGTCCAGAAGCTGATTTCGAGACCGCATTCGACGGCGACGGTGAGATCTGAGTGACTCCACCCGAACCGGGTTACGGACCACAGAATCGCGGGGAGATCTGGACAGTGAATACGCTGTCTGGGCAGCAATACTCGGCAATCGTGATGGACCCTGACCGACTCGCGGCCGTACGACCACGAATCGCTGTCGCTTTGGTGGCGACCAAGAGCGAACTGTTATCCGGACTCGCGCTGCTGGGCATGGAGCTACCTGACGGCCGGATGGTGCTGTCCTACCGGAATCAGATCGTGGACCGCGAAAAGTTCGCCCGGCTCGAATCAACGTTGAGCGGCGACGCTCTCGAAGAGTTCGTCACATTGCTCGGCCACCGCTGGGATTTGTAGCAGGCACAGCGACTTCGTCAGCTGTCCGGAACACGATGCCCGCACCCCGATCGGAGTGCGGGCATCGATGCTTCTGGCCTCGCGCGATCGTCAGCGCAGGGCTGCGGCCTTGCGGCGGGCGGCGGCGGCCTTCTTCGCGTCGGGCTCCGCGACCTTCTTGGCGGGGGCCTTCTTGGCTACCGACTTCTTGGCCGTGGTCGGCTTCTTCTCGGCGGCGGGCTTTTTCGAGTTGGAGGAGATGGCCGGGGCGTCGGCCGCTTCCAGGACGTCCTTCAGGAATTGGCCGGTGTAGCTGTCGGGGACGGCCGCGACATCTTCCGGGGTGCCCTGGGCGATGACCATGCCGCCGCCGGAACCGCCCTCGGGGCCCATGTCGATGACCCAGTCGGAGGTTTTGATGACATCCAGGTTGTGTTCGATGACGATGACCGAATTGCCTTTGTCGACAAGGCCGTTGATCACCGTGAGCAGCTTGCGGATGTCCTCGAAGTGCAGGCCGGTGGTGGGCTCGTCGAGGATGTAGATGGTGCGGCCGGTGGAGCGCTTCTGGAGTTCGGCGGCCAGCTTCACGCGCTGGGCCTCACCACCCGACAGGGTCGGGGCGGACTGGCCCAGGCGGACGTAGCCGAGGCCGACATCCACCAGGGTCTTGAGGTAGCGGTGAATGCTGGTGACCGGTTCGAAGAAGTCGGCGGCCTCCTCGATGGGCATGTCCAGGACCTCGGCGATGGTCTTGCCCTTGTAGTGCACTTCCAGGGTTTCGCGGTTGTAGCGAGCGCCGCCGCAGACCTCGCAGGGGACGTAAACATCCGGGAGGAAGTTCATTTCGATCTTCAGGGTGCCGTCGCCGGAGCACGCCTCGCAGCGGCCGCCCTTCACATTGAAGGAGAAGCGGCCGGGCTGGTAGCCGCGCACCTTCGCCTCGGTGGTGGCGGCGAACAGGGTGCGGATCTTGTCGAAGACGCCCGTGTACGTCGCCGGGTTGGAGCGCGGGGTGCGGCCGATGGGTGACTGGTCGACCTGGACCAGCTTGTCCAGGTGATCGAGACCGTTCACGCGGGTGTGGCGGCCCGGAACCTGGCGTGCGCCATTGAGTTTGTTGGCGAGCACGGTGGCCAGGATGTCGTTGACCAGGGTCGACTTGCCGGAGCCGGAGACGCCGGTGATCGAGGTGAGCACGCCCAGCGGGAACTGCACGTCGATACCGCGGAGGTTGTGCTCCACCGCGCCCACCACGGTGAGCTGCTTCTTCTTGTCGATCGGGCGGCGCATCAGCGGCACCTCGATGCGCTCGCGGCCGGAAAGGTAAGCGCCGGTGAGGGATCGCTTGTCCTCGAGCAGCCCCTTGTAGGGGCCGGAGTACACCACCTGGCCGCCGTGCTCGCCGGCGAGCGGGCCGATGTCGACCACCCAGTCCGAGGCGTGGATGGTGTCCTCGTCGTGCTCGACCACGATGAGCGTGTTGCCGAGACTCTTGAGGCGCGTGAGGGTTTCGATCAGCCGCCGGTTGTCGCGCTGGTGCAGGCCGATGGAGGGCTCGTCCAGCACGTAGAGCACGCCGACCAAGCCGGAACCGATCTGGGTGGCCAGGCGAATACGCTGCGCCTCACCGCCGGACAGCGTCGCGGCGGCACGCGACAGGGTCAGATACTGCAGACCCACATCCAGCAGGAACCCCAGGCGCGCTTGGATTTCCTTGATCACCTGCGCGGCGATGGCCGCCTGGCGCTCGTCCAAGGTCAGCGCGTTCAGGAAGTCGGCGGCGTCACCGATGGACAGGTCCGAGATCTCGGCGATGGACCGATGCTCGCCACCGGAGGGCAGCGTCACCGCGAGGATCTCCGGCCGCAGGCGCGCACCATTGCAGACGGGGCACGGGATATCCCGCATGTACCCGTCGTAGTGCTCCTTCATGGCCTCGGACTCGGTGCTCTCCATGCGCCGCTGCAGGAACGGCATCACGCCCTCGAAATCGGCGTAGTACGAACGCTTGCGGCCGTACCGGTTCACATAGGAGACGTGCACCTGCTCGGAACTGCCCTCCAGCACGGCTTTCCGCGCCTTGGGCGGCAGATCCTGCCACGCCGTCTTCATGGAGAAGCCGAGCGCGTCGGCCAGACCCGACAGCAGGCGGGTGAAGTATTCGGCGGTCTGCCCGCGCGACCACGGCGCGATGGCGCCGTCGGCGAGGCTCAACTCCGGATCGGGCACAACGAGATCCGGATCCACTTCCTTGCGGATACCGAGACCGGTGCAATCCGGGCACGCGCCATAGGGCGAGTTGAAGGAGAAGGAGCGAGGTTCCAGATCCTCGATATCGAGGGGGTGCCCGTTCGGGCAGGCCAGCCGCTCGGAGAAGCGGCGCTCGCGATCGTGGGCGTGCTCGTCGCGGTCGACGAAGTCGAGCACCACGATGCCGTCGGCCAGGCGCAGCGCCGTCTCGATCGAATCCGTCAGGCGCTGTTTGGAACTCGGCTTCACGGCGAGCCGGTCGACGACCACCTCGACGTCGTGCTTCTCCTGCTTCTTCAGCTTGGGCGGATCGGTGAGCGGGTACACCACGCCGTCGACCCGGACCCGCGAATAGCCCTGTGAGTTCAGCGATTCGAACAGGTCCACGAATTCGCCCTTGCGCGTGCGCACCACGGGCGCGAGCACCTGGAACTTGGTGCCCTCCGGCATGGCGAGCACCTGATCGACGATCTGCTGCGGGGTCTGTTTGGCGATCAGCTCGCCGCAGACCGGGCAGTGCGGGGTGCCCGCGCGCGCGAACAGCAGGCGCAGATAGTCGTAGACCTCGGTGATGGTGCCCACGGTCGAGCGCGGGTTCCGGTTGGTCGACTTCTGATCGATGGAGACCGCGGGCGAGAGGCCCTCGATGAAATCCACATCGGGTTTGTCCATCTGACCGAGGAACTGGCGCGCGTACGCCGACAGCGACTCGACATAGCGACGCTGTCCCTCGGCGAAAATCGTGTCGAAGGCGAGCGAGGACTTTCCGGACCCGGACAAGCCTGTGAACACGATGAGGCTGTCGCGGGGTAGGTCCAGATCGACCCCTTTGAGGTTGTGCTCCCGCGCTCCGCGCACCGTCAGGCGATCCGCCACCGGCCATCCTTCCAACGTTTCGGCATCCAGAGTTACCCCCGACGCCATGCTAGGCGGACCCACCGACAAGTTTGGCCATCAGCACCTAGACGCTGGTCACACGATGTTTCGGGAATACTGTCAGGCTAGTTTCTCGACCACGCCGACGCCACTGGGCAGGGCCCGGCGCACGCAGCCCGCGATCACCCGGGGTTGTAGCCCCCGATCCCGGTCGCGGGTGCGCTCCTCGTAGCCCGCGGCCGTCACCAAGGTCAGATCCCCGTCGATACGACGGTAGAGCAGCCGCCCGCGCCGGGTGTCGGGGTCGAGATAGAACAGATAGGGCAGTCCGCCCAGGCACAGCCGGGCCGCGGCCTCGTCGTCGAACAGCGCGGGCACGGCGTCGCGCTGCTGGCGCAGGGTGCGCACGCCGAGCGGTCCGGTCCAGCACACCACCGCGTCCGATCCGGTGTCGGCGTCGATGAACAGGTGCGCGTCGTAGTCCATGCTGTCGAGTACGCGCGCGGCCACCGCGGGCGTGGCCACCTGCAGGCGACAGTCCTTGCGCCGCACGATCGGCCGCTGCGCGCTGACCCGCGACAGCATCGGCCGCGCGGGATCGGGCCAGCTGCGCGACATCTCCTCGGGCGAGCAGCTCAAGCGCAGATCGAGACGTTCGAGCGCGAAGGTGGATGCGAACCGGCCCGGACCGGTGACCTGTACCCGGTACGCCTTCCCCAACGCCCGAATCGCCACCTGCACCACGGCGCAGTCGTCGTGATCGTCCGGACCGGTCGCGGTGTCGGGCCAGTGCAGGCGTGCCCGCACCGGCCCTTCCACCCCGTGGCGACGCAGAATCCGGCCGAGTCCACGCACCACGCGGGTCACTTCGGCGGCGGGGACCGGTCCCTGTGTGGTCACCACGAAATCCGGATCGATTCCACTCGTCCACACGTCGAACGCGCCCATAGCCGCCCTCTTCCCATCCGACCCGGCAACCCGGATCTCATGGCAACATGCGGCGCAGTGGTACCGACAGTGCCGAAAGTCCCAACTCGGACCACTTTTTGGGAAAAGTTTCCGAGAAATAGCCGCGCCCGCGCGCGAACCGCGAAACCATAAGCGGGATAGCCACGTTCGCCGGAACAACCGATCGCCAACGTGCCCGCGCGTAAAATCCGGATGCCGCGCGCACAGCGGCGAGACAGCAGGTCAACCATGCACGACGCCCATCGCACGGGTCCGTACTCGGTGCGTGAAACGCTGTCGCAGTTGCGATTACGCGAATTGCTCTCCGAGGTGAAGGACCGCGTGGAGCAGATCATCGATGCCCGCGATCGCATCGACGGGTTGGTCGAGGCCATGCTGGCCGTGACGTCCGGTCTGGACTTGGATCAGACATTACGGACAATCGTCCGCGCCGCCACCGTCCTGGTCGACGCCCGCTATGGTGCGCTGGGAGTGCGCGGACACGACGAGCAGCTCACCCGGTTCATCTTCCACGGCATCGACGAGAAAACCCGGGCGCGCATCGGCAATCTGCCCGAGGGGCACGGCGTCCTCGGCGTACTGCTCGACCAGCCCGAACCGCTGCGGCTCGAGGATCTGGCCCGGCATCCGGCCTCGGTCGGCTTCCCGCCCCACCATCCGCCCATGCGCAGCTTCCTCGGCGTCCCCGTGCGCATCCGCGGCGAGGTCTTCGGAAACCTGTACCTCACCGAGAAATCCGGCGGGCACCCCTTCACCGAGGACGACGAGGTGCTGCTGCAGGCGCTCGCCGCGGCCGCCGGTATCGCCGTCGACAACGCCCGGCTCTACGAATCCGCGCGCACCCGCCAGGCGTGGATCGAGGCCACTCGCGATATCGCCACCGAATTCCTCGCCGACACCGATCCCGCGCAGGTACTCGCGCACGTGGTCGAGCACGCCCGGGAACTCACCGGCTCCCAGCGCGCCCTGCTCGCGGTCGTGCCGGACCCCGATGCCGCACCCGAGGAGATCACCGAACTCGTTGTGGCGCAATGGTCCGGGCCCGGCACCGCGCCGGCCGACACCATGGTGCGCACCACCGGCACCGCCGTCGGCGAGGCGCTCACCACGCGCAATCCGCTGCGCTTCGACGACTGCCGCAAAGTCGATCTCGGCAGCCCGCTGCACGACTTCGGCCCCACGCTGGTGCTGCCGCTGCACACCCCGGATTCCACCCTCGGCGTGCTGATCACGCTGCGCTCGGCCGAATCCGCGCCCTACACCGACGAACTGCTGGAGCTCATCGCCGCGTTCACCGATCAGGCGGCGCTGGCCATGCAGCTGGCGGTGGCGCAGCGGCGGATGCGCGAACTCGACATCCTCACCGATCGCGACCGGATCGCGCGCGATCTGCACGACCATGTCATCCAGCGCCTGTTCGCCATCGGGCTGTCACTGCAGGGCACCGTGCCGCGAGCGCGGGTTCCCGAAGTGCGGCAACGACTTTCGGATGCCATCAACGATCTGCAGGATGTGGTGGAGGAGATCCGCACCTCGATCTTCGACCTGCACGGCGGCAACGGGCATTCCACCCGGCTGCGGCAGCGCATCGAGCGCGCGGTGAAACAGCAGACGGCCAATACCGAGATCCGGGCGCTCATGCATGTGGCCGGGCCGCTGTCGGTGGTGGAACCCGGGCTCGCCGATCACGCGGAAGCCGTGGTGCGCGAGGCGGTTTCGAACGCGGTCCGGCATTCCGGGGCCGACACCATCACCATCGACATCGGGGTGGCCGACGATCTCACCATCGTGGTGGCCGACAACGGCTGCGGGATTCCGGACGGCATCACCCCCAGCGGGCTCACGAATCTCGCACGGCGAGCCGAGGAGTCGGGCGGACGGCTGGCCGTGTACCCGCGCCGCGACCCGGAGGGCGAGGAGACCGGGACCAAACTGCACTGGTCGGTGCCGCTGCACTGAGCTCAGCTCGCCGGGCCCAGCACCACCGCGGAGTTGTTGCCGCCCATGCCCAATGAGGTCTTGATGGTGATCTCGCCGGTCATCGGCGTCGGCCCGTCGAGCAGGTTCACGTGCGCGGGCGCCACGATCGGCGCGGCCACCACCAGCCCCTGCTCGTATCCGATGGCGGACGCGGCGATCTCGACCCCGGCGGCCGCCGCCTGACAGTGCCCGGCCAGCGGTTTGAGCGCTGTCACCTGCGGGCGCTCGTCGAAAATCTGTCGCAGCACAGCGGTTTCGGCGTCATCGCACTGTTTGGTGCCGGAGCCGTGCGCGTTCAGATAGTCGACGCGGTCCGCGCTCACCCCGGAATTGGCGAGCGCGATCCGGACGCAGTCGAAGATGTGCTGATGCGACGGCTCCACCGACAGCACGTGATAGCCGTCATTGGTCATGGCCCCGCCCAGCACGGCCGCGTACGGCCGATCCACCTGCCGCGACACCACGAATGCCGTTGCCGCCTCACCGAATCCGAATCCGCGGCTGCCCTCCTGGAACGGGCGGCACCCCTGCAGCGGTTCCACCTCGGTGACGGCCGCGCCCGCCTGGACGAACGGCTGCACAAGGTCCGGCAGCGCCGACAGGTCCGAGGCCACCACCAGCACGTCGTCGGCGAATCCGTTGTCCAGCCACAGTTTCGCGGTGATCAGCGCGACATTGGCGGAGCTGCACGCGGACACCACATCCATGGTCGGACCGTGAAATCCGAACTCCTGGGTCAACATCGAGATGGGCGTGGAGGGTAGTAACCGGATGAAGTCACGGTTGCGGCGGCGGCCGCCGTCGTTGATGTAGAAGTCGCGCCAGTCGTAGGCGTCGCCGAGCACGATGGCCTGCAGCACCCCGACCGTGCGACCCGGCCGCCAGCCGCGCGCCTGCGCGTCGGCCACCGCTTCGCGGGCCGCCTCCCGCACGGCCCGCCCGTAGCGGGAACCGCCGACATCCGGATCGCCGCCTTCGGGGACACGCGCGACCCAGCCTTGGTGGTCGCGCTCGAGGCCGTACCCTGGATACAGCCGGGCCGCGGACTTGCCGCTCAGCAAACCCTCCCAGAGGGCGTCACGGCCCCAGCCGTAACCGGTGACGGCGCCGATCCCGGCGATAGTCATATGATCTTGGTGCTGACCTGATTCCAGGTTGGTGCCGGTCATAGCATCGCTCCTTCCAGAGCCGGTGCCTGTAATGACTACTACGCGTGGCCCGATGCTGTGCGGGACTGTGATCGATTCAATAGCTCGCCGCAGTTTCACAGCAACCTTGCCGATACCAGAATGGTGCCGTGCTCCATCGACGTATTTCAACGACGACCAGGGGGTGCATGAGGTGGAAGTTGGTAACGATCGGGCAAACACCCCGACCGATGCCGAACAGCTGGCCCAGCGATACCGGTCTCTCGTGGAGTTCAGCCCGGACGGGATCGTCGTGCACGAGCGGGGAACCGTCGTGTACGCCAATCCGGCCGTCGTGCGGCTGCTCAGTGCGACCGGCGTCGACGACATCGTCGGGCAGCCCCTCACCAACTTCGTGGAACCCGCCTCGGTCGGGCCCATGCTGGAACGCATCCGCCGGCTCACCATCGCCGGCACCGCCTCCGAACCCGCGGAGATGACGCTGCGCCGCTGCGACGGCCGCACCGTGGACGTGGAGACGGTGTCCGTGCTCACCCGCTGGCACGACCGGCTGGCCTATCAGGTCGTGCTGCACGACCTCACCCCGCAGCGCCTCGCCGAGGCCGCCCAGCGGCGCGCCGAGCAGTTCTTCACCACCGTCGTGTCACAGCTCGAGGAGGGCGTGGTGGTGATCGACCGGGAGGGGCGCATCGAATCCGCCAATCCGGCCGCGCGGCGCATCTTCGGCTACGACGCCGAGGACCTCATCGGCACCCGCATCGACGAACTCCCGCTCACCCTGCTCGACGCCAACGCGCAACCCATGCCGTCGTCCTGGTATCCGGTGGCGCGCACCATGGCCACCGGCGAGACCGTGACCCGCTTCGTGTTCGGGGTGGATCGGCCCGACGGGCAGCGCCGCTGGCTGTCGTGCAGCAGCCGGCTTCTCACGCCCGGGGATCCGGATTCTCCGGCGGTGTCCTCGTTCAACGACATCACCGAATTCCGGGCCAGCCGAAGGCAATTGGAGTACCAGGCCACCCATGATCCGCTGACCGGGCTGGCCAATCGGGCGCTCGTGCTGTCCCGGCTGGCGGCAGCCCTGGGCACCACCGAGGACCTGCCGGTCTCGACCGTGCTGTTCATCGACCTGGACGGGTTCAAAGCCATCAACGACACGCTCGGGCACGCCATCGGCGACACCGTGCTGCAGATCGTCGCCCAGCGGCTGCAGCGCGGTCTGCGCGCCGACGACGTGGTGGGCCGCATCGGCGGCGACGAATTCCTGGTCCTGCTGTCCGGCCGCACCCTGGGCGAAGACCTCGACGGCCTGATCAACCGGCTGTGCCAGACCATGGCCGAGCCGATCATCGCGCGCGGCCACCGCATCCAGGTCAACGCCTCCATCGGCGTCACCCCCCTGCACCCCGGCGACTCCCGCACCCCCGAGGCCGTCCTGCACGACGCCGACCTGGCCATGTACCGCGCCAAGCCCACCGGTCCCCGCGAATCCGCCCTGAGCCGCCGCTCGGATTCGACACACGCCTCCTGAGAGCCAGCGCTGGTCGGATAGGACCGTCGTCACGGTTCACCTGCGATTACGGCGCGCGGCCGTTTCGCGAACTAGACTCGACAACTCTGTTCGCGACTTGCTCGCACTTTTTGCCAGGCGTGGTGACAAGGAGTTCCGTTTTGCCCGACCTCACTGAGGAGCGCCCTGCCGACGAAGCGGGCGCGGCTTCTTCCGATCCCGCGACGGCGGAT
This sequence comes from Nocardia acididurans, assembly GCF_016741815.1. GTDB lineage: Bacteria > Actinomycetota > Actinomycetes > Mycobacteriales > Mycobacteriaceae > Nocardia > Nocardia acididurans. The sequence continues at coordinate 297,193 of NZ_JAERRJ010000010.1, read as the reverse complement.
CTGGAACGGGAGCAGCAGTACCTGGATGTGCTGTACGAACGGCTCGACGGGATGCGCGAGTACGCGCAGCGCCGCCTGAAGACCGTGCTGCTGGAAACCGGCGGCACGCCGCAGGCCCGCAGCGAACGTGAATCCTTCACGCAGCTCTACTCCGAGGACCTCACCAAATACGATGCCGCCGAGCACGGCCTGTGCTTCGGCCGCATCGACCTATCCGAGAACGGCGACGGCGAGACCCAGCGCTACATCGGCCGCATCGGCATCCTGGACGAGGACCGCGACTACGAGACGCTGCTGCTGGATTGGCGTGCGCCCCTTGCCCGTCCGTTCTATCTCGCCACCACGGCCGCGCCCGACGGTGTCACCCGCCGCCGCCACATCCGCTCGCGCAACCGCAGGGTGACCGCGCTCAACGACGAATACCTCGACCTCGACACCGCCCGCCACGCCGGTGTCATCGACGGTGACGGCGGCGTCGGCAGCGAAAGCGCCCTGCTGGCCGCGCTCAATGCCGCCCGCACCGGCCACATGAACGACATCGTCGAAACCATTCAGAGCGAACAGGACGCCATCATCCGCTCCGAGCACAAGAGCGTGCTCGTGGTGCAGGGCGGTCCCGGCACCGGCAAAACCGCTGTGGCACTGCATCGTGCGGCGTATCTGCTGTACACCTACCGGCAGCAGCTGGACAAGGCCGGTGTGCTGATCATCGGCCCCAACTCCACCTTCCTCGACTACATCGGCCAGGTGCTGCCCTCACTCGGCGAGACCGGCGTGCTGCTGTCCACCGTCGGCAATCTCTATCCGGGAGTGCGGGCGACACTGGAGGATTCGCTGCGCGCCGGTGAACTCAAGGGCTCGCTCGATATGCTCGAGATCCTGAAGAAGGCGGTGCGCGACTGGCAGGACGTGCCGCGCGAACCGGTGCGCCTGTACTTCGACGGGCACCACCTGACCCTGGACCGCAAGATCGTCACCAAGGCGCGCGGCCGGGCCCGATCCTCGCGCCGCCCGCACAACCTCGCGCGGCCGATCTTCGCCGCCGCCGTGGTGGACGCGCTCACCGATCAGCTGGCACAGGCCATCGGCGCGAACCCGCTGGGCGGCCGGAACCTGTTGAGCCAGACCGATCTCACCGAAATCCGCGACGAGATGCGCGCCGACACCGAGATCCAGCGCGCCATCGCCGGGCTGTGGCCGCTGCTCACCCCGCAGGACGTCCTCGCCGGCCTGTGGGCCGATCCCAAGCGATTGGCCACCGCCGCGGGACATCTCAGCGAGGCCGACCGCGCCGAACTGCACCGCCCCGACAGCGGCGAGTTCAGTGCCGCCGACGCGCCGCTGCTCGACGAACTCGCCGAACTGCTCGGCGTCGACGACACCGAGGAGCGCGAGCGCGCCCGCCGCCGCTGGCGCGCCCAGCTGGCCGAGGCGCAGGACGCCCTGGACATCCTGACCGGTTCCGCGCCACAGGATCTCGAGGACGAACTCGATCCCGAACTGCTCATGGCCTACGACCTCATCGACGCCTCCCAGCTGGCCGAGCGACAGCAGGTCCGCACCAGCCAGACCACCGCCGAACGCGCGGCCGGCGACCGCACCTGGACCTACGGGCATGTCATCGTCGATGAGGCGCAGGAGCTTTCGCAGATGGCCTGGCGAATGGTGATGCGCCGCATCCCGAATCGCTGGATCACCGCCGTCGGCGACGTCGCCCAGACCGGCGACCCGGCGGGCGCGTCCTCCTGGAACGAGGTGCTGGAACCCTATGTGGCGCAACGCTGGAAGCTCACCGAGCTGACGGTCAACTACCGCACCCCGGCCGAGATCATGGCGGTCGCCGCGGACGTGCTGGCCGAGATCGACCCGTCGGCTCCGGCCCCGCGCTCGGTCCGCGACTCCGGATTCGAGCCGCGAGCCCATCGCGTCGCACCCGCCGAACTGGCCGCCGAGGTCAAGCGCCTGCTCACCGCGGAAGCCGAACATCCGGGCACCACCGCGGTCATCGCACCGCACGAGCTCGCCGCGGAACTCGCGCACCTGAGCGAGGATTCGGTGCGGGTGCTGACCGTGCACGACGTCAAGGGCCTGGAGTTCGACGCCGTGATCCTGGTGGAACCGCATGCCATGCTGGCCGAATCACCGCGCGGGTTGAACGACCTGTACGTGGCGCTCACCCGCGCCACCCAGCGACTCGCCGTGGTGCACACCGCCGAGCTCCCCCGGGTATTGAGCCGACTCGGCTGACCGCTGCGGCCGGAATTCGAGAGCGACCACGCCGGAACGGAATACCTGTGTCCCGGTGAGCTGCCAGCGGCTCGCCGGGACCTCCGCGAAGACGCGACGCCCGGCGCCCAGCAGGAGCGGGTGGACGATCACCTGAATCTCGTCCACCAGCTCGTGCCCGACCAGGTGGTTCACCAGATCCAGACCGCCCAGCACCAGCAGATCCCGGCCCGGTTCGGCACGCAGCTGTGCCACCCGCTCGACGATGTCGCCGTCCACCGGAATCGAATTCCATTCGGCCTGTTCGAGTGTTCTGGAGACCACGTACTTCGGGATGCGATCGAGCAGCGCGGTGTACGGGTCGGTCCGGTCCCCCGCCCGCCAGGCGCGGGCCAGCTCCTCGAAGGCGACCCGGCCCAGCAGCAGCGCCCGGCTCTCGCGCAGCCGCCCGTGCTGGAACCTGGCCTCCTGCTCGTCGTGGAAGGGCCCGGTCCAGTTGTGCCGCTCCACGACGCCGTCGATCGACATATGCATCACGACAACGACATTGCTCACCCTCCCACAGTGGCCGACCCGCCCCGTGGTCACCAATGCCGAATTCCGGCACGCTACGTTTAGGCCCACTGCACGATCGAAGGACTGGAATGCTCGAACGGCTGGAACTCGAAGCTTTTCTCACCTTGGCCGAGGAGCTGCATTTCGGCAGGACAGCCGAACGCCTGCACGTATCCACGGGCCGCATCAGCCAGACCATCCGCGCGCTCGAACGCCGCCTGGGCGCACAGCTTTTCGAACGCAACAGCCGCATGGTCACCCTGACCCCCGTCGGCATACAGCTGCGCGAGGACCTGCTGCCCGCCTACGAGGCCATCAGCGCCGGACTCACCGCGGCGAGCCTGGGCAGCAAGAGCAAGAAGGCCATCACCGTGGGCTTCTCCGGTGCGTGGGCCGGCAACCTGCTGGTGCGGGCGGCGGACCTGACGCGCATCCGCTACCCGGACGCCGTCGTCAAGGTGGAGGAGATCCAGCTGGTCGACCCGCTGGGCCGGATGCGCTCCGGCGCGGTCGATCTGCAGATCACCGAGTTCCCCATCGCCGAACCCGATATCTCCACCGGCCCCATCCTCTTCTCCGAGCCCCGCTGCCTGATGGTGCCCGCGGAGCATCCCTTCGCCCAGCGCGATTCGGTGGAGCTGGAAGACCTCGCCGACACCGTCCTGGTCACCCTCGACGACGAGCGCATCCCCCGCTACTGGATGGACTACTACTTCCCGCGCCGCACCCCCTCCGGCCGCCCCATCCCGCAGGGCCCCGCCACCAACTACTGGCCCGAGGTCCTGGTACACGTCAGCCAGGGCGTCGGCGTCAGCACCGTGGCCGCCCGCGCCGAACAGTTCCACGCCCGCCCCGGCATCGTCTGGGTCCCCCTGCGCGACGCCCCGCCCATCGACTACGGCCTGATGTGGCCCACCGCCACCAAGAACCCTCTCGTCCGCCCCTTCCTCGAGATCGTCCAGGAGGTCGCGCAGCCGCTGTGAACAGCGAAGCGGCCGTGCCCTTTCCGGGCACGGCCGCTTCGGTCCGTCGGTTACCTCAGCGCACGGTGTGCACGATGAGGACGTCGGCGCGGGACTTGCGGGCCACGTCCGAGGGGACGGAGCCGAGCAGGCGGCCGGCGAGGGTGTTGAGACCGCGGTTGCCGACGACGAGGAGGTCGGCGTCGACCTCCTTCATGAGGGCGAGCAGGGATTCGACGGGCTCGCCGACGACGGCCTTCTCGACCACGTTCACCGCACCGGCGGTGACGGCCTTGTCGCGGGCGACGCGCAGGATCTCGCTGGTGGGGGCGGAGCCGCGGACCTGGTAGGCCTCGTCCTTCAGGACATCGGCGGCGGCGGCCACATCGCGGTCGTCGGTCGGGTAGTACGCGCAAGCGATGTACAGCGTGGCGCCCTCGTCGCCGGCCAGAGCCGCGGCCCGCTCGACGGCGACGTACGACGAGTCCGAGCCATCGGTACCGACGACGATCGTCCGGTAGGCGGTCATTTCTCCTCCAAGTACAAGGGTCGGGGGCCGATGCGCCCACGTGAGTTCGGAGGCGGCAGCGGCAACTCCGCCTGACAATAGCGGCATAACAGGCGGAAATTTTCGATATCGCAACACATCACATCCGCGTCGCCCAGGGGCGTTGGCGCACATTCGCCGATGTGACCCCGAACAACACCGATTACCAGCGAATTTTCCAGTGCCGCAGCGCGCGGCGGGAAAACTTCAACCCTGTTGCGCCGCTGGGACATTCGTCACAAGTCACAAATCCGGCGTGTTGATGCGCGCGTACTCGAGCGGCGGCATACCGATCTCCTTGGCGAACTCATTCGAGAAATGCGCCTGATCGAAGTACCCGAGTTCGACCGCGAGCGCCGCCAGATCGGTGACCCGGCCCTCGGCCAGCAGATGCGCGCCGTCCTGCAGGCGATAGCGGCGCAGCACCCATTTGGGGCTCGCGCCGACGTAGCGGCGGAACAGGCGCTGCAGGGTGCGCACCGGAATGCCGAACCGCTCGGTGACCTGGTCGACGCGCAGCAGAGCGGGGTCGTGCTCCATCGCGTCGATGATGCCGAGCACCTGGCGGTAGGCGGTGTCGTCGGCGACCGCGCGCTGCTCGATCGCCTTGACCAGCACCTCCTCCACGAGATCACGGCGCTGTGCCGAATCCTGGGTCGCCAGAACACGATCCGCCAGGCCCTGCGCCTCGGGCAGCACGTCGGTGAGCGGTACCGCGGTGTCGCGGAAGGAGCCCACGTCCAAGCCGGTGAACGCGCCGAAGCCGCCGGGCTGGAACTTCACGCCGAAGGTCTCCCCCTCGCCGACCAGTTCCCGCACGTACTTGGTGGTCCACACGCCGGTGAGGAAGCCACCGGTGCGATCATGCGAACGCTCGAAGGTCATGTTCACGCACGGATACGGCAGCACCTCGGCCCGGAAGGGCGGCATGCCGCGCCGATCCCAGCTCACCGACCAGTACCACTCCACATAGCGGCAGACCTGCTCGCCCGCGGGTAGTCGAGCATGATTGCTGACCCGGATCTGATCGCGGGGACGCAGGATGCCCTTCGCCGTTTCGGGCGGCGGCACCGGCCGGGGCCGGAACTCCTCATCGGGCATGGGGCTGTCGCCTTCTTACAAGACCGAAAACGGCTGGGCGAGCAGAGTACTCGGTATGACTACAGTGCACCCGATCCCGGAGAACTACCACTCCATCACCTGCTTCCTCCCGGTCACCGACGGCAACAAGGCCCTGGACTTCTACACCGCCGTCTTCGGCGCGGAGGTCGTCAGCCGCAATGATCTGCCCGACGGCCAGCCCGCGCACGCCGAACTGCTGCTCGGCGACTCCACCTTCCAAACCGGCCTCGAACTGCCCGAAATGGGCCTGCGCGCCCCCGACGGCTTCGTCACCGCCAGCATCGTGCACTACTGCCCCGACGTGGACGCGGTGGCCGCCCGCGCCCGCGAGCACGGCGCGCGCACCGTCGAGGAACCCGCCACCTTCGTCACCGGCGACCGCTACGGCGTGGTCATCGACCCCTTCGGCCACCGCTGGGTGATCATGACCCGGGTAGAAGACGTCCCGCGCGAGGAAGCCGAACGCCGAGTCAACGAATGGATGGCTCGTTCCGCCTCTCCGAGTCTTTAGCGGACAGCCGGGTGCCGTTGACAGCTGGCGACCCGTGCTGGCGGCCGGGTGCGGAACCGATTCTGGCCGTCCCCGGCGAGTTACCCGCACCGTCACGAAATCAGTTGTCACGCTGGCATCAGTTGTCACGCTGGCATTCGGTTCATGACAGGCCGGCGGCGTCCATGCCGCGTAGCTCCTTCTTCAGGTCGGCGATCTCGTCGCGCAGGCGGCCTGCGAGCTCGAACTGGAGTTCGCGGGCGGCGTTCATCATCTGTTCGGTCATGTCCTTGACCAGGTCGGCGAGTTCGGCGCGGGGCATGGACTTCACGTCGCGGCCCTCGTAGACGCCGGCGCTGACCGCGCGGCCCGGTTCGCCCTGGGCGCGGCGGCCGCGGCTGGCGTTGCGGCCGGAGCCGCCCACCTCGACCTCGGTCTCCTCGGCCTCGCGGTACACCTGGTCGAGGATGTCGGCGATCTTCTTGCGCAAGGGTTTCGGATCGATGCCGTGCTCTTCGTTGTAGGCGATCTGCTTGGCACGGCGGCGTTCGGTCTCGTCGATAGCCTGGCGCATGGAGTCGGTGATCTTGTCCGCGTACATGTGGACCTCACCGGACACATTGCGCGCCGCGCGGCCGATGGTCTGGATCAGGCTGGTGCTGCTGCGCAGGAAGCCTTCCTTGTCGGCGTCGAGGATCGCGACCAGCGACACCTCGGGCAGGTCGAGGCCCTCCCGCAGCAGGTTGATGCCGACCAGCACGTCGTATTCACCGAGCCGCAGCTGCCGCAGCAGTTCCACCCGGCGCAGCGTGTCGATCTCCGAGTGCAGGTAGCGCACCCGCACGCCGAGGCCGAGCAGATAGTCGGTGAGATCCTCGGCCATCTTCTTGGTGAGCGTGGTGACCAGGACGCGTTCGTCGCGTTCGGTGCGCAGCCGGATCTCGTGCACCAGATCGTCGATCTGGCCCTTGGTCGGCTTCACCACCACCTGCGGATCCACCAGACCGGTCGGGCGGATCACCTGCTCCACGAATTCGCCCTGCGCCCGGCCCAATTCGTATGGCCCCGGCGTGGCCGACAGGTACACGGCCTGCCCGATGCGCTCGGCGAACTCCTCCCAGGTGAGCGGCCGGTTGTCCACCGCGGACGGCAGCCGGAACCCGTATTCCACCAGATTGCGCTTGCGCGACATATCGCCCTCGTACATACCGCCGATCTGCGGCACGGTCACATGCGATTCGTCGATGACGAGCAGGAAATCCTCGGGGAAGTAATCGAGCAGCGTGGCCGGCGCGGAACCGGCCGGACGCCCGTCGATATGCCGCGAGTAATTCTCGATACCCGAGCAGAATCCGACCTGTTTGATCATTTCCAGGTCGTAATTCGTGCGCATGCGCAACCGCTGCGCCTCCAGCAATTTGCCCTGCTTCTCCAAATCCGCGAGCCGCGTCTCCAGCTCGGCTTCGATATCGCGGACGGCGCGTTCCATTCGCTCCGGGCCCGCCACATAATGCGTGGCCGGGAAGATGCGCAACATATCGACCTGCCGCACCACATCGCCGGTGAGCGGGTGCAGGTAATACAGCGCCTCGATCTCGTCACCGAAGAATTCGATGCGGATCGCCAGCTCCTCATAGGAGGGGATGATCTCGACGGTGTCGCCGCGCACCCGGAAGGACCCGCGGGTGAAGGCCATGTCGTTGCGGGTGTACTGCACATCCACCAGCAGCCGCAGCAGTTTGTCGCGCTCGACCTCCGCGCCCACCTCGAGCTGCACCGACCGATCCAGATAGGACTGCGGCGTGCCGAGACCGTAGATGCACGACACCGACGCCACCACCACGACATCGCGCCGCGACAGCAGGCTGGAGGTGGCCGAGTGCCGCAGCCGCTCGACATCGTCGTTGATCGAGCTGTCCTTCTCGATATAGGTATCGGTCTGCGCGATGTAGGCCTCGGGCTGGTAGTAGTCGTAGTACGAGACGAAGTACTCGACCGCGTTGTTCGGCAGCATCTCCCGCAGCTCGTTGGCGAGCTGGGCCGCGAGGGTCTTGTTGGGAGCCATGACCAGGGTGGGCCGCTGCAGCCGCTCGATGAGCCAGGCCGTGGTGGCCGACTTACCGGTGCCGGTGGCGCCGAGCAGCACCACATCCTTCTCTCCCGAGCGGATGCGCCGTTCCAGCTCCTCGATGGCGGCGGGCTGGTCGCCGGCGGGCACATGCTCGCTGACCACCTGGAACTGCCCCTCGATCCGTTCGACGGCGCCGATGGGGCGGTGCTCGGAATGCGCCAGCGGCAGATCGTCCGGGATCTCGGTTGCGAAAGCCATGCTGCACAGCCTAGGCCCGACCACCGACAGGTTCCGCGCACCGCCGCGGACCCGGTCACCGGCACCCGGCGAGCCGGAGAAAATTACATTCCGGTCGGTCGTTTTTGAAACGCCTCCCCGCACAATGATCTTGGTGAGAATGCCTACCCGGCGACACTCGAATTCCGGTTCCCTCACGATGGTTTACACGCGTCGTCGCAGGTGTAACCTGAGCTCGGTCGGACGAGTCGAGAAGGGCGAGGGTGATGACCGATCTCCATACGCCGCAGCGGAATTCCGTGACTGGCGCGGATCCACTCAGAATCAGAGGCAATTCACATCCGGCGGCGCCGCACAAGCCCAGACTCGAATTCTTCAATCTGGCCGAGCTGTCCTGGACCGACCACCACGGGTACCTGCATCAGGTGGAACGGCTGCACGCCGAACCGTGGGGTCTGTACATGGAACGGAAAGTGGACAATCCCCGCTTCCACTACATCGAATCCTGGCTGCTGCCCGCACAGGGGCTGCGGATCACCGTGTATCATCTGCGCCCCGGTCACGACCGCGCCCAGACCTATTACCTCGATATCGGTGATTACGGACCAGTTGGTCCCAAGAAATGGCGTGCCGAGGGCCATTATCTGCACGTGGTGGCCCGCCCCGGCCAGGTTCCGGAACTGCTCGGCATCGACGAACTGCTGGCCGCGCACGCCGCCGGGCATTTCGATACCGCGCAGACCCACAGCGCCATCGAGCGCGCCACGGCCGTGGTGGACGGCCTCGCCGGTTGCGCGCACGATGTCGACCGCTGGCTCGCGGCCCAGGGCGTCCGGCTGACCTGGCTCTGAGCAACACCGCGCAACACCGCGCACCGGCGATCCCCGCAGCTCATAATGGAAATGCCGCTCGGCCCGACTTGCGCACGGGCCGAGCGGCATTCACCGTTTCACGGTCGTGGTCCCGACCGACTTTCCGCCCTCCGACTAGCCGGAAAGGCTGGGGATCAGACCACCCAGGCCGCCGCCGCAGGAGCTGCCGGAGTTACCGCTGCTCGCGGCCACCTGCACGGTGATGGAGTCGCTGATCAGCAGCTGCCGCGCCGAGAGGGTGTGCGAGCCCGCGGTGGTCGGGGTCCACTTGATGCTGACCTTGTTGCTCAGCAGCGAGGGGCTCACCGGGCTGCCCGGAATGTCGGTGCCGTTGTCGGTGAACTTCACGGTGGAGAGCCGGTCGATCTCGACCGAGGCGGTGAGGGTGTACTGGCAGCCGACCTTGTGGCCGGTGCCCGAGACCTCGAGGTTGCCGACCCACGCGCTGGCCTGAGGCGCCGTGAGCACGATGGTCGCGGCCATCGCACCGAAAGTGGTCAGCCCGATCCCGACCCGGCCGGCGCGGGGCTTCTGTACGTTCATCCTTGGTACTTCCCTTAGTTGTGCCACCCACGCAACGTGTGGATAGCCGCACCGTAACGGAAGGCTGCGTTTCACATTACGGTTTTGGCGAAGATTCGTCCGGCAAATACCTGGCGTGCGATCTGCCTGCCGACTCCGCCACAGTTCGCTGGACGACTGCCGCCCGAGCAGCGATGCTGAGAACATGACTCAGGCCCCCGCGGTGCACCTGCACCGGCCCAAGGTGGAGTACTTCAATGTCGACGAGCGCACCAATGTCGACCCGAAGGGCTTCGTGCGGCCGGTCGAGCGCTATCAGGTCGAACCGTGGGGTCTATATATGGCCCGGCACTCCGACCATCCCGAGTTCCACTACATCGAATCCTGGCTGCTGCCAACGCTGTCCCTGCGCGCCACGGTCTTCCACTTCACCCCGGCCGACCTGCGCGATCAGGACTACTACCTCGACATCGGCGAATTCGCGCAGGTCGACACCGTCACCTGGCGCTCGGTGGACCACTACCTGGATCTGGTGGTGCGCACCGGCCGCGAGGTCGAACTCCTCGACGTGGACGAACTTCTCGCCGCCCACGCCGCGGGCTACCTGGATCCCGCACAGGCACAGCGGGCCATCGAAACCGCGACCGCGACCATCGACGGCATCGCCGCGCACGGCCACAGCTTCGAATCCTGGCTGGGCGCACAGGGTATCGAACTGACCTGGCGCTAGACCGGCAGATCCGCCACGGCCAGAATCACATTCACCGGACGGCCCGGATCGGCATTGGCGTGCCGCCATTCCTCGCCGGTGGTCTCCACGCGCGGAAAACCGGCGTCCGCCAGCCGATTCCGCAGGCCCTCGGCCGCGGCGGCATCCGCGACGGTGATCTCGATATCGAGGACGTCCTCGGTGGGCTTGCCGACCACCGAGGTCGGGCCGATGTGCTCGATGCGCTGGGCGTCCGCGCCGCAGGCCACGTGCAGCCGCGCGATCAGCCGCCGCGCCTGCGCGGGCCAATCCGGATTCCCGTCCACCACCGGCATTTCCGCGGGTCGCGGCGCGGGGGTGCGGGTGCGCAGATTGCGCTCGAAGGGAATCAGGCGCTCCTCCCAGAGCCGGTGCACCTCGGCCTCGATCGTCGCATTCGCGCCATTGTTGTCGAGGAGGACATCGGCGGCCGCGCGGCGTTGCTCATCGGTCGCCTGGGCGGCGATGCGGGCGCGGGCATCGGCCTCGTCGATCCCGCGGAATTCCACCAGCCGCTGTATCCGCAGCTCCTCGGCGGCGTCGACGATCACCACCAGGTTCATGAAGGGACCGAGTCCGTTCTCGACCAGCAGTGGAATGTCCTGCACCACAATGGCCTCGGCCGGCGCGGCGGCGATGAGTTCGGTGGTGCGCCTGCCCACCAGCGGATGCGTGATCCCGTTGAGGGTCGCGCGGGCCTCGTCGCTGGCGAATGCCTTGGCGGCCAGGGCCGGTCGATCGAGACTGCCGTCCTCGGCCAGAATTTCCGCGCCGAATGCGGCCACCAGTGCGGCCAATCCCTCGGTGCCGGGCGCGACCACTTCGCGCGCGATGACATCGCTATCCACCAGGACGGCACCCTGTTCGGACAGAATCCGCGCCACGGTGGATTTGCCCGCTCCCATGCCTCCGGTGAGACCAACTCGCAACATTGCACAAGTCTCGCATCCAGTCGGATCGACCCTCGACGCACCCCGATAGCAGCGGAAAGTGCTGATTACCCAGTCGCGCAGGCAATTCCACCCATGACCCGAACAGAGTTCTCATTCCGTGATTTTCGCGAGACCATTCCGCAACTTTTTCGGCAATTACCGACCAGGCGTCGGCAACATTCCGACACGCCGGGGAGTATGTCGCGCAAAATACGGTGGCACACACTTTTGTTCGGCTAAGGTTCGCCGCAGGCGATCTTAGGCCGGTTAACACGCAAGAGAAGGAACACCATTGGGCACCAGAAACATCCAGACGGGTCGGCACCGTCTGGGCCTGGCGGGCACGATGCATTGCATCGAGATTCCCGCCGTCGCGGCGGCGCTGGCCGAGCACCGCCGTTCATGGTTCACCACCCTCATCAGCCCCGCCCGGCACAGTTTCGCGGCCATGCGAAAACGTTCCGCCGAAGCCGCCGTCCACTGGGTGCCCGCCACCGCCGGCTGATCCGCCTGCGCCGCTCCCGTGGCCTGGTCCGAAGGACCGGGCCATTCTTGTGTGCGCGCGATCAGGTCATCGCGCGCACGATCGGGCAGTCGCGCTGGGCCTCAGACGATTCCGCTGGGCCGGCGACGCGTTCCCGGATCCTGCACCGGCAGCGCGTTGGGCGGCACCGGGTACGGAACGCCCGCGTTTGCCGTACCCAGGGCAATGTTCGGACCGCATTGCGCCAGCGCCGCATTCACTTTCCGGTCGGCGGGCGCGAAGACGGGTGCGACGGTATCGGGCCGGGACGCGAAATCGAAGGTCGAGGTCATATCGCCGGTGACACCGCGCCGCCAGGCCGTCAGATTCGGCACCTCCACCCCGAAGCGCCGTTCCAGCAGCCGCAGTTGCGAGGTGTGGTCGAAGGTCTCCGAGGCGACCAGCCCGCCCCGGCTGTACGGCGAGATCACCAGGCACGGAACGCGATAGCCGAGCCCGATCGGCCCGGTGATCCCCGCGAACTTCGGATCCACCGGCACGGTGATGTACTCCCCCGGCGTCCCGGGCGGCGGCGTGGGCGGGGTGACGTGATCGAAGAAGCCGCCGTTCTCGTCGTAGCTGATGATGAGCGCGGTCTTCTCCCACACCGCCGGATTCGAGGTGAGGATGTCGAGCACAGCCATGATGCCGACCGCGCCGAGCGCCGGCGGCAGCGCGGGATGTTCGCAGTTGAACAGCGGCGGAATCACCCACGACACCGCGGGCAGGCGGTTGGCGGCCACGTCGGCGGCGAAGTCGTTCGGGTAGGTCGGAGCCTTGCCGAGCCGCGCCAGTTCGGAATTCGGATCGGCGGCCTGGGTGAAGCAGCCCATCATCCCGTCCAGGATCACCGAGGAGATCGGCCCGAGATCGCGGTTGTTGTAGATCTTCCAGCTCACCCCGCCCTCGGACAGGTTCTCCGGCATGGTCCGCCAGCTGTAGGCGTTCTGCGGAATCAGCGTGGGCGTCTCCAGCAGCGGTCCGCCGTGCCGGCCGTCCGGATCGATGGTGCCCGACATCCAGTACAGCCGGTTCGGGTCGGTGGGGCCGAGCACCGAGCAGTGGTAGTTGTCGCAGATCGTGAAGGCGTCGGCGAGATCATGGTGCACGGGCACGTCGGCGCGGGTGTAGTAACCCATTGCGGCAGCGGCGTTTCCGGGTCCGACCGCGGCGATCGACATGGGCATCCAGCCGTCGTTCGCGCCGTTGTTCCAGGCCTGGTGCATGCCGACCCAGCCGTGATCGGGATCGTTGACGCACTCCCCGTCGAGGGTCGCGCCGCGTTCGGTGTCGAGCCGGAACGGCACGATGAACCCGTCCGGGGTCGGGCCGACGCCGGGCGCGTACCCGTACTGCTGCCATGCGGGCGAGGACTCACCGAACCCGCGAACGCCGGACATGGTGCCGAAATAGTGGTCGAAGGAACGGTTTTCCTGCATGAGCAGCACGAAATGCTCGATATCGCCGAAGCCGCCCATGCCCATGGGGTCGGCCGCGTAGGCGCGGTCGATGATCGGATTCGCCCAGGAGGCAAGGGCTCCCACGCCACCGGCGGCCAGCGCCTTCGCCAGGAATTCCCGTCGATTGATACCTGCGAACGCACCCATGACTCCAGCGGACCTCTCCTCGGCGACAAAGATCGCCCGAGAGTAACCGAACCGAGTGGACGGTCCAGGATCGACATTCGGCGAGTGTGACGGCATCGGCGGATTTGTGACAGTCACTTGCAGGTTTGGATAGCCGATCCTAGGCTGAGCGGCAATACCTGACAGTCACTATCAGGTATCCGAACCGGAGGGGACCATGACCAGATCCGCAGCACCCGAGAAACCGGACCTACCCGAATCCCGGCCCGCCGAGCGCCTCGGCGCGCTCGGCCGCTGGGGCGAGCTCATGGCCCGCCGCCGCCGGATCGTCATCGGCATCTGGCTGCTGCTGGTGGCGGCCTGCGCGGCAACCTATCCGGTACTGCACGAACGGCTCGGCGCACCCGACTACAGTGTCTCGACCTCCGACTCCTATCGGGTGGAACAGCTGGCCGCCGAACACTTCTCGCAGTTCGGCACCGAACAGGACCTGATCGTCTTCCACTCCGGACGCTACACCGCCGACGCCCCCGAATTCCGGGCCGCGGTCGATTCCGCGCTCGCCGCGGTCCGGAGCACCGCCGGGGTGGCGGGCGCGATCAGCCCCTTCGAAGGCAATGCGGCACTGCAGATTTCAGCGGACCGGCACACGGCCTTCGGCATCGTGGGCATCGACGGCAATATGTCCGAGCGGGTGGATGTGGCCATCCGGCTCCAGGAACTGCTGGCCGACATCCCCGACACCGGCGTGCGAGCGTCGGTGACCGGATACGCGCCCATCGAAGCCGACCTCATGCAGGCCGAAACCGCCGATATGCAGCGCGGGGAGAGCCTGGGCCTGCCGGTCGCGGCACTCGTGCTGGTGCTGGCCCTGGGCGCCGCGGTGGCCGCGACCATTCCCATCACGGTGACCGCCGCCGGGATCGCGGTGGCCGTCGGCGTGCTGTTCGGGCTGACCACCTTCCTCACCTTCAGTTCGCTGGTGCTGTCGGTCGCCACCATGATCGGCACCGGCACCGCCATCGACTACGCCATGTTCATCGTGAGCCGATTCAACGAGGAACTCACCAGGCGCGGCGTGCGAGATCGACGGGCGCGCAAGGACATCGACGAATCGGTCGGCGCGGCCCTGGACACCACCGGGCGCACCATCCTGGCCTCCGGGCTGATCGTCATGATCTCGCTGTGCGCACTGGTGACGGTGGGCATCCCGATCCTCAACGGCGTCGCGGTGGGTGTGGTCACCGCCGTGACCGCCACGCTCGCAGCGGCTTTCACACTGCTGCCCGCGGTGCTCGCGGCGCTGGGCCCGGCGATCAACAGGGGTGCGCTGCCCGCGCGACTGCGTCCCGCCGAAACCCGCACCGCCACCACCTCCTCCGGCTGGACCCGCTGGGCGCACACCGTCATGGGCCGCCCGGTGCTGTTCGGCGGGATCGGCGTGATCCTGCTGGTGCTGGCCGCGTTACCGATCACCGGTATGCGCTACGGCATCGATATGGGGCTGGGGTCGCTGAGCAAGCTCCCCTCCGGGGAGGCCACCCGGCTGGTGCGCGACAATTTCGGCCCGGGTCTGCTGTCCCCCATTCAGGTGGTGGCCACCGGACCGGAGGATACGGCGTTGTCCGGCAACGGGATCGTCGACGCCAACCGCTTCGTCGCCGAGCTGTCCCGTGATCCCCGGGTCGCGCAGGTGCTGCCGCAGCAGGCCGACGGCCGCATGCTGGCCCTGGTGATCCCGAAGGATTCCTTCGACTCCACCACCGTGGCCGCGCTGACCACCGATATCCGTTCCCGCGCAAGCACTGTCGAGTCCGCCGAGGTACTGGTGGGCGGTATGCCGGCCGCCTTCGCCGATATCTCCCAGCGCATCACCGAGCGCTTCCCGTGGGTGATCGCGCTGGTGCTGGCGGTGTCGCTGGCCTTCCTGGTGTTCGCGTTCCGCAGTATCGTGCTGGCGCTCAAGGCGATCGTGCTGAACCTGCTGGCAACCGGTGCGGCACTGGGGCTTACGGTGGCGGTCTTCCAGAACGGTTACGGCGACTCGCTGCTCGGTTTCCAGAGCGCCGGGTTCCTGCAGGTGTATCTGCCGATGCTGGTGTTCGCCGTATTGTTCGGCCTCTCCATGGATTACGAGGTGTTCCTGGTCCGGCGTATGAAGGAGGCGTGGGACCGCGATCGCGACAATGCCGCCGCGGTCGCCGAGGGCCTGCAGCGCACCGCCCGGCCGATCACGGCGGCGGCGGCCATCATGGTGGCGGTGTTCGCGAGCTTCCTGACCGCGGATGTCCTGGAGCTCAAGCAGATCGGCTTCGCGCTCGCGGTGGCGGTGGCCATCGACGCGGTGGTCGTGCGGCTCATCCTGGTGCCCGCCTTCATGCAGCTGTTCGGCCGCTGGAACTGGTGGCTGCCGTCCCTCGGCGCGCGCCGGGCTCAGCCGGTGATCGCGGTCAGCGCCGCCAGCACCGATTCCACCACCGCGCCGTAGACCTCGCGCAGCGGGCGCTCGAAATCCGTTCCCGCCCAATGGTCCAGCGCCGCCATACAACCCCAGATGGCGGTGGCGGCCGCGACCCGGATCACCAGATCGTTGGCGTCGCGGCCGCTGCGCTGGGCGAACAGCGCGTGGAACTGCTCCTCCATGGCGCGCATCTGCAGCACCTGCCGGTCCCGCACCTCGGGGATGGCCCGCACGTACTGCATGCGCGTGCGCGTGCGCCGTTCGACGTCCGCGGTGATGATGGTGTCCACCGCGACCGGCGCCAGTGCGCGGGCGATGGCGACCAATTCAGCGAGCTCCAGCGTTTCGCCGTTGCCCGCCTCGCGCAGCACCTCCAGGACTTCCGGATCGACCTCGTCGTAGAGGACCAGCATCTCCTTGGTCCCGAAGTACCGGTAGATCGAACTCGGCGACACGCCCGCGGCGGTGGCCACGCGTTCGACGGTGACCTCGCGGTACCCGTGCCGGTCGAACAGTTCCAGCGCCACCCGCTGGATGCGGCTCATGGCCTCTACCTTGCGCTTCTCCCACAGGGAGGCCGGGGATTTCACGGAGGACTGGGACATATCAGGTTCGAGGATACCGGGGGCGCTTCACCCGGCCGCGTCATAGGCCGCGGCGAGCCAGCCGCGCACCTCGTCGTCGACCTCGCCCGCTCCGGCCAGTTCGAGGTGATGGGTCCAGTGCTGTGCGGCGGGATGGGTGACCTCTTTGAACCGCCGCGAATCCAGTTCGTGCGGTAGCTCCAGGGTCAGGACGGCGGGCACCTCGGACTTCAGGTACTGTCCCGGTTTCCACAGCTGCGCGAACGCGCGTTTGCGCCGAAAACCGATCTGGCTCTTGGTGATTCGCATATCGGCCGGACCGATCGCGTCGATCGCCCCGCGCACCGCCTCGGCGATGGCGATCCCGGCGTCGGATCCGGCGAAGAATTCGTCCACTGTCTGCGCGACATCGGCCATGGTTCTCACCGTACGCCGCACGCACCCCGGACAACGGAAAAGCCCCCGGGTCCTGATGGACCCGGGGGCTTCCCTAGTGCTTACGCGTTACCGCGGGAGCAGCGAATCAGGCGTTGCCCGACAGCTTCTCGCGCAGCGCGGCCAGCTGGGCGTCGCTCGCGAGCGAGCCACCGGCCGGCTCGGACGAAGCCGCAGCCTGCGAGCCGCTCTCCGAGGAGTAGTTGGACGGGCCGCCGTTGGCAGCCTCGGCCGCGGCGTCGGCCGCCATCTTCTCCATCTGAGCGGTGTGCATCTTGTGGCGACGCTCGGCCTCGGCGTACCGGCCTTCCCACTCTTCACGCTGCTTGTCGAAGCCCTCGAGCCATTCGTTGGTCTCGGGATCGAAGCCCTCGGGGAAGATGTAGTTGCCCTGGTCGTCGTAGCTGTCGGCCATGCCGTACTTCGACGGGTCGAACTCGGCGTTGTAGTCCTCGTTCGCCTGCTTCAGCGACAGCGAGATCCGGCGACGCTCGAGGTCGATGTCGATGACCTTGACCATGGCGTCGTCGCCGACGGCCACGACCTGGTCCGGCACCTCGACGTGGCGCTCGGCCAGCTCGGAGATGTGGACGAGGCCCTCGATGCCCTCTTCGACGCGCACGAACGCACCGAACGGAACCAGCTTGGTGACCTTGCCGGGCACGATCTGGCCGATGGCGTGGGTGCGGGCGAACTGACGCCACGGGTCTTCCTGGGTCGCCTTGAGCGACAGGGAGACACGCTCGCGGTCGAGATCGACGTCGAGAACCTCGACGGTGACCTCGTTGCCGACCTCGACAACCTCGGACGGGTGGTCGATGTGCTTCCAGGACAGCTCGGAGACGTGCACCAGGCCGTCGACGCCACCCAGGTCCACGAAGGCACCGAAGTTGACGATGGAGGACACGACGCCCTTGCGGACCTGGCCCTTCTGCAGCTGGTGCAGGAACTCGCTGCGCACCTCGGACTGGGTCTGCTCCAGCCAGGCGCGACGGGACAGAACCACGTTGTTGCGGTTCTTGTCGAGCTCGATGATCTTGGCCTCGATCTCCTTGCCGACGTACGGCTGGAGGTCGCGGACACGGCGCATCTCGACCAGCGACGCCGGGAGGAAGCCGCGCAGGCCGATGTCCAGGATCAGGCCGCCCTTGACGACCTCGATGACGGTGCCCTTGACGGCCTCGTCACGCTCCTTGAGCTCCTCGATCGTGCCCCAAGCCCGCTCGTACTGAGCACGCTTCTTCGACAGGATCAGGCGGCCTTCCTTGTCCTCCTTGGTGAGAACGAGGGCCTCGACCTCATCGCCCACGGAAACGACCTCGGCCGGGTCGACATCGTGCTTGATGGACAGTTCGCGAGACGGGATGACGCCTTCGGTCTTGTAACCGATGTCGAGAAGGACCTCGTCACGATCGACCTTGACGATCGTGCCTTCGACGATGTCTCCGTCGTTGAAGTACTTGATGGTCTTGTCGATGGCGGCGAGGAAGTCCTCGGCAGAGCCGATGTCGTTGACGGCTACCTGCGGCGAGGTCACGGTGGTGGGCATGTGTTGGGAGGCTCCGGACGGATTGTGGTCGGTAGTGGACATGTGGACTTTCGGTTTTGCTGCGAACTCACACAGCGATGGGACTAACGTTGGCCATGCCACAGCACGTCGCTGCGACGGAGCACAACGATGCCCTGGAAGCATGCGGGACTCACAGCACGATTGTCTGCTCTAACCGGCTTGCAAAGAAACCGAGTACAGAAGACACTCGCGGAAAACAGCGTACGCGACGTGTGTTGTACCAAGCAAACACGGGTGCCCGTACGCGGGTCGATAGGGTGACGCCATGTCCGAAGATCACCGCGCCACCTCCGACGATACCCGCCATGCCGAAGCCAACGCCCTGCTCGGCACCATCGGAGTGACGCGCACCAAGGTCGATTCGGAGGCCAGTCAGCGCGCCAGCCGCAAGTGGTGGGACGCGGACGCGGCGGCCTATCACGAGACGCACGCCGATTTCCTGGGCGTGGATGCGCCCGCGGGTGAGTTCATCTGGTGCCCGGAGGGTCTGCACGAGGGCGACTGGCGGTTGCTGGGAGATATCGAGGGCAAGCGGATCCTGGAGATCGGCTGCGGATCCGCGCCGTGCTCACGATGGCTGGCGGCGCACGGCGCACAGCCCGTCGGACTGGATCTGTCCCGGCAGATGCTGGAGCGCGGGCTCGCGGCCATGGACGCCGGCGGGCCGCGCATTCCTCTTATACAGGCGGGTGCCGAAGAGTTGCCGTTCGCCGACGAGTCCTTCGATACGGCCTGCTCGGCGTTCGGCGCGGTGCCCTTCGTCGCCGACTCGGCGCGGGTGATGCGCGAGGTGGCGCGGGTGCTCAAGCCCGGCGGCCGGTGGGTGTTCTCGGTGAATCATCCGATGCGGTGGATCTTCCCGGACGATCCGGGGCCGGAGGGGCTGCGCGCCACCATCCCCTATTTCGACCGGACCCCGTATGTGGAGCTGGACGGCGAGGGCGAGGCCACCTACGTCGAGCACCACCGCACCATCGGCGACCGGGTGCGCGAGATCGTCGGCGCGGGGCTGATCCTGACCGACATCATCGAACCGGACTGGCCGGAATGGTTGGATCGCGAATGGGGACAGTGGAGTCCGCTACGTGGTGAGATCTTCCCCGGTACAGCCATTTTCGTCACCGAGAAACCACGCTGACCCTGCCGCGCACCGCCAACCTGTGGTAGGGCTACAGGGGTGGAGGGAACCCCGTTCGGCCGCTACCGCCTGCTCGGGCTGCTCGGGGCGGGCGGTATGGGACAGGTCTATCGCGCGTACGACACCGGCACCGACCGGATCGTCGCGCTCAAAGTGCTGCCCCCGGAACTGGCGCACGACCCGACCTACCGGGAGCGGTTCCGGCGCGAGGCGCAGGCCGCAGCGCGGCTGAACGAACCGCACATCATCCCGATCCACGGCTACGGCGAGATCGACGGGCGGCTGTTCCTGGACATGCGCCTGGTCGAGGGCACGGATCTGGGCACGGTGCTCACCGAGCACGGGGCGCTGTCCCCCGAGGCGTCGGTGGACTACACCGCGCAGATCGCCTCGGCCCTGGATGCCGCACATCAGGCCGGGTTGGTGCACCGGGATATCAAGCCGTCGAACATCCTCACGGCCGCAGGCGGTTTCGCGTATCTCATCGACTTCGGCATCGCGCTCGGCGACGGGGACGCCGGGCTCACCACCTCCGGCGCGGCCATCGGCACCTTCGCCTACATGGCCCCGGAGCGCCTCGAACACGGCAGCTACGACGCACGGGCGGATGTGTACTCGCTGGCCTGTGTGCTCTACGAGTGCATGACCGGGTCGAAACCGTTCCCGGGCACCAGCGTCGAGCGTCAGATCGCGGCACACCTGTCGGCCCCGCCGCCCCGGCCGTCCTTCACCACCGGAACCGTGCCCGCCGCCTTCGACGAGGTGATCGCGCGCGGTATGGCCAAACGCCCGGTGGACCGCTACCCCAGCGCCGGAGCCCTGGCCGTCGCCGCTCGCGCGGCACTGTCCGGCGAGCAGCCGCCGACCATGCCCGGGTATCCGGATACCGCTGCCACACAGCGCATTCCGGTGCCGACGCCACACACCCCGCGCCCGAATCACCCCTCCGGATGGACGGGCAACACCACCATCGGGCGCACCCCGGTCCCCGATCCCACGCCCACGCCGCGACCGGACCCCGCCAAGCGGTCGTTGAGCGCACTGGCCTGGGCCGCGGCCACCGTGGTCGTGGTGCTGGTCGTCGCGCTGGCGGCGGTGTCGTTTGTCCTGAACCAGAATTCGAAGGGCGGCGACACCTCCGCCGGTAAACCGAACTCCGCGTACCCCGGCACGTACAGCGCCGCACCGCAGTCGCCGCCCCCCGGCAATGATCCCGAGACCTCCGCGCCGAATCCCCCCGGACCGGCGACCACCACCGGCCCCACGACCACGAGCCCCGCGCCCACCACGGGCGCCACCCCCAGCTCAGCGCAACTCTCGGCCTACGTGCGCGACCACTACGCCCTGCTGCCGGGCAGTGCCTCGACCGCCTGGAACAATCTCACCCCGCGCTACCAGACCTATGTCGGCGGCTACAGCGGTTACCAATCCTTCTGGACCACAGTGGATTCCGTCTCCACCGAGGTCCTCTCCACCGATACCGCGAAACTGACCGTCACCTACCGCCTGACCTTCGAGTACACCGACGGCCGCACCGCCACCGAAACCCGTCGCGCCCAACTGGTCCGCAACGGCGACAGCTTCCTGATCGACAGCGCCGAACTCGTCCCATGAAAACGCATCCCACGGGCAGGCCGTGGGATGCGTTTCGCGACAACTGATTTCGTACGGTCCGGGTAACTCGTCGGGCACCCCCGAAATCGGGTTGGCACCCAACCGGCGGCACGCGTGCTCGATCGTGAACGGCTCTCAGTCCGGCACTGAAGGCCCGGAGAGGCGGTTGGGCTCTCGCCCAGCCTGTTTCAAGGCCATGCGGAGTGCGAATTCGATTTGCGCGTTGATGCTGCGAAGGTCGTCGGCCGCCCATTTGGCCAGGGCTTCGTGAACGGCCGGGTCGAGCCGCAGCAGCACCTTCTTCGGCTCGCGCTTGACCATTACGAGTACAGCGATCCGGCGTTGACGACGGGCTGGGTGGGCCGGTCACCACACAGCACGACCAGCAGATTGGACACCATCGCCGCCTTGCGCTCCTCATCGAGTTCGACCATGCCCTCCGCCGCGAGGCGCTCGAGAGCGAGACCGACCATACCCACCGCGCCTTCGACGATCTTGGTGCGGGCGGCCACCACCTGCGCGGCCTGCTGGCGGACCAGCATGGCCTGGGCGATCTCCGGCGCGTAGGCCAGGTGCGTGATGCGCGCCTCGACCACCTCGATACCCGCCATGATGGTGCGCTCGCGCAGCTCGGTGGTGAGTTCCTCGGCGATCTCCGCGCCGTCACGCAGGCTGGTGCGGCCGGGCTCGTGCGCGTCGTAGGGGTGCACGGTGGCCAGGTGCCGCACGGCGGCCTCGGACTGCGTCTCCACGTACTGCTCGTAGTCGTCGACGGCGAAGGCGGCGTTGTAGCTGTCGACCACCTTGTAGACGACCACGGCCGCGATCTCGACGGGGTTGCCGTCGGCGTCGTTGACCTTCAGCTTCTGTGTCTCGAAGTTGCGCACCCGCAACGAGATTCGCCGCCGGTCGGTGAGCGGGATGGTCCAGAAGAAGCCCGGTTCGCTGACCGAGCCGATGTAGCGGCCGAAGAACTGGATGACCCGGGCCTCGTTCGGATTGACGATCACCAGGCCGCTCAGCGCCAGCAGCGCGCCGACGCCGACGACCACCGCCACGGCGACCAGCACCCCGTACGCCGCGCCTCCCCCGTCCGAGGCCTTGGCGATCCCGACCACCGCGGCTGCGGCGGCGATGACGATCACCGCGAGCCACAGCAGCAGCAGGAGGAACCCATTCTTGCGATAGGCCTGCCGAAGCTCCATTGCTATCCTCCCAATATTGAAGTGATATCACGACGATAGCAGACACCGCTCGCGGTGGGAACTCCCAGGAGCTACGCCCCCGAAATGCCGCGCCCCGGCGCGCCCGAGCGGGCGCGCCGGATCCGCCGGTCGCCACGGGTCACTTCGGACGGATGTTGCGGTTGAAGCGGAACATGTTGTGGGCGTCGTATGTCGACTTCAGCTTCGCCAGCCGGTCATAGGTCGCCGCGGCGTATCCGGCGCGGGTCTGCTCCTCGCCGGCGAAGGCACCGCCGCCGTAGAGGAAGTTCAGGTGCTGCCCGATCGTCCACGGGGACAGCGCTTCCCGGATTCCCGCGAGCCGGTCGCGCAGCTGCTCCGGCGTGCTGTCACTCGGCATGGTGATGGCCCGCGCCACGTATTCGGCGTCCCGATGATCCATCGCGATACCCGCCGGGCCGGGACGCCGCAGCGCTCCGCCGAGGTGCCGGAGGCCGGCCACCACCGGGCTGCCCGAATCCGGCCCGGTCGCCTCCAGGAAGGCATCGGCCGCGTCGGCGGGCAGTTCCGCGAGCAGGGCATTGGTGGCGGTGTAGGCGTGCGGGAAATCCGGTTCCCGGTAGATGCCATGGCTTTCCGCGTACGGCATGACGCGCAGATCATCGGTCAGCCGGTCGCCGATGGCCCGCAGCGGAGCCACCAGGCGGTCGCCCTCCTCCCGCGAACCGGTGAAGGCGATATTGATTGTCGCGGTGTACTTTCCGCGCAGGTGCGGCGGCAGCTGCGGCAGATCCGGCATGGTGATCATGGTGATGGCCGAGGTCAGCTGTTCCGGCAGCTCAGCGGTCCACAGCCGCCACGCCTCCACCGCCGGGGCCACCAGACGGGTGCCGAAGGTGAGCTGTCCGCCGTAGACGGTGGTGACCGGCACCAGGTCGAGTTCGAGCGCGGTGACCACGCCGAAGTTGCCGCCGGTGCCGAGCACCGCGCCGAACAGTTCGTCGCCGGGCGTCAGCCGCCGCAGCCGGCCGTCCGCGGTGACGAGCTCCACGGCCCGCACATGGTCTGCGGCATAACCGAATTCACGTGCCAGAATGCCGAGGCCGCCGCCGAGGGTGTATCCGGTCACGCCGACCGACAGCGAGGTTCCGTTGATCGGCGCGAGCCCGTGCGGGGCGGCGGCGTCGATGAGCGCTCCGGCGGTGACACCGGCGGCGATACGCGCGGTGCGGGCGGCGGCGTCGATCCGGATGTCGGTCATGCGACGGGTATTGATGAGCACTCCCCCGTCGGCCGCCACCGACAGCCCGTGCCCGGTGGCCTGAACGGCGACCGGAAGTCCGTGCCGCGCCGCGTATTCCACGGCGGCGCGCACATCCTCGGCGTGCACCGCGGCTACGACGAGCGCGGGCCGATGCGTGTAAGCCGTTTGGAATCCGGCGATTTCGGCGTCGAACCCGGCATCACCGGGCCGCAGGACCGAGCCGGTGACGGCGGGGGTTTCGGTGATCGTGTGCGCTGTCTTCGTCATGTCTTCGACTGTGCCGCGCTCCGATTGAGAACTCCAACAGATAGTTTTTATAGGTACTAGAATCATCAGTTATGGAACTGCGTCAGCTGCGCTACTTCGTCACCGTCGCGGAGGAGGCCAACTTCACCCGCGCCGCGGCCCGCCTGCATCTGGCCCAGCCCGGTCTCAGCGCACAGATCCGGCAGCTGGAACGCGAACTGGGGCAACAGCTTCTGGACCGCTCCACTCGCTCGGTCACCCTGACGCCGGTCGGCGAGGCGGTGCTCACGCACGCCCGCGCGGCGCTGGAGGCGGCCGAGCGCATCACCCACACCGTCGACGAGTTCACCGGCCTGCTGCGCGGTCAGGTGCGCCTGGGGCTGATCACCGGCGCGGGCGTCGACAATTTCGATATCGCGCCCGTCCTGGCCGACTTCCACGACGATCATCCGCAGGTCGGCATCAGCCTCACCGAGGACACCTCCGAGCGCATGCTGGCCGCGCTGGCCCGCGGTGATCTCGATATCGCCCTGGTCGGCCTGTCCGCCACCGAGCTGGATCCGGGCGTGGGCGTCGACATCGTGCTCGACACCCACATCGTGGCCGCCGTCCCGGCCGGTGACGAGCGGTTCGGCGAGTCGGTCACCGTGGCCGAGCTGTGCGAGCATCCGCTCATCTGCCTGCCCACCGGCACGGGTATTCGCGGCCGGTTCGAACGAGCCTGCGCCGCAGCGGGTTCCGTTCCGGAGATCGCCTTCGAGGCCGGTGCGCCGTCCCTGCTGCTGCAGTTGGCGGCGCGGGGCCTGGGTGTGGCCGTGGTCCCGGCCCTCACGCCGGAGGACGCGGCCGCCTTCGGTGTCCGGACGGTGCCGATCGCGCCCGAACTGCGCGGTCAGCTCGCCCTCATCTGGCGGACCGACCGGCCCGGCGCACCCGCGGCGAAGGTGCTGCTGGGGCAGTTGCGGATCGCGCTCACCCGATCGAAGCGGGCCGCCCGGACCCCGTGAGCCCGAGCGTCTTTCGCAGGTCGCCGTCGAGGGCGGTCTGCACGGCCACCAGGGCGAACAGCAGTGCGCCGGTGAGCAGATGCATGATGGCGTCGGTCGTGTGGTTGGGGAAGGTGAAGATCAGCACCCGGTCCGAGAACAGCGCCCAGACGCCGACCACCACGCCGCCGCCGATGCCGGCCGCGAGGCAGTACCACGCCGACCAGGATTTTCTGAGGGCCGCGAGCAGCGCCGGCGTGAACAGCGCCAGCCCGGCCACGGCGTGCCAGCCGTTGTAGTCCATCCCCGCGACCGGGGTGGCGTGCGCGTGCTCACCGATGCCGAAGCTGGAGTTGACGGTCCAGCCCACCACCGCCCAGACGATGTGCACCACCCCCACCACCAGTACGGCCCATTGCAGAAAACTCCACTGCGCCAGGTTGATTCGACGCGTTCCTACCGAATGTGCGCTCATGGCGACACCTCCCACCTCTTCGGTCTCTACTACGCAATGTAGTTGATATGAAGATCAACCGGAAGACCGTGAGCATCCTTACCTAAACTTCCCTATACATACCTATTGAAGAGTTGCACAGGTATGTTTAAGGTAGTGAACGTGAGTGATCGCCTGTTCTCAGTGGAGGAAGTCGCCGACCGCCTCGGCCTGCACGTTCGCACCGTGCGCGGCTATGTGCGCGACGGAAAGCTCGCCGCTGTCCGCATCGGCAAGCAGTACCGCATCGCGCAGGCTGACCTGGAGGCATTCACCGGCCTCCCGGTGCCGGACACCACGCGGGAATCAGTCGGGCGCACGCGGTTCGCCGAGGTGTCGAGCATCGTCGAGATCGATGCCATCGATCCCCCGACCGCCGATCGGATCATCACCCTGCTCACCGCCGCGGCGGGCAATCACCGCCCCGGCGAACAGGCCCTGCGCATCCAGACCATCCACGATCGGGAACGCGCACGCCTGAAGATCATTCTCGTCGGCGGCGTGGCCGATACGGCCCGCCTGCTCGAATTCACGGAGGGAATTCTCGAGTCATGAGCACCATCTACAAGTCCGAGGCCGGTGCGCGGGCGGTTCAGGAGCAGTACCGGGAGTTGTTGCGCGCCTGGCCCGTTCCCTTCGAGGAACGCCACGTTCCCACCCGGGAGGGCGACACCTATGTCCGGATCTCCGGCCCCGAGGACGCACCACCGCTGGTGCTGCTGCACGGCTCCGGCGCGAACTCGACCAACTGGCTCGGCGACATCGCTTCCTGGGCAACGTATTTCCGCACCTACTCGATCGACATCGTCGGCGAACCCGGCGGCAGCGCCCCGTCACGACCGAAACTCGGCACCGAGGCCGTCGCGCTGTGGCTCGACGATGTCCTTGCGGGCCTCGACATTTCGGAGACCGCCATGGTCGCCATGTCGCTGGGCGGCTGGCACGCACTCGATTACGCCATCCGCCGGCCCGGCCGCATCACCCGGCTGGCGCTGCTGTGCCCCGGCGGCGTGGGCAGGCAGCGCTACGGCTGGATGTTCAAGAGCATCCTGGCCAAGCTGACCGGTCGCGGTGACGTGCGCAGCTCGGCCCGGCTGGTCACCGGCCTGGACGACGAACACCTGGAGCCCGTGCTCGACACCATCGTGTCGACCTTCACGCACTTCACACCGCGCACCGAGCGCCTGCCGGTCTTCACCGACGCCCAGCTGCGCACCCTGACCATGCCGGTGCTGGTCATCGTCGGCGACCGCGACGTCATGCTGGACTCCGCCGAAACCGCCCGCCGCATAACGGCATCCGTCCCGAACGCGACCGTCGAGGTGCTCCCCGGCGTCGGCCACGCCGTCCTCGGCCAGACCGAGACGGTCACGAAATTCCTGCGGGCGTAACCACACTGCGGGCGGCGATCACGGCACGGCGCGCGCCGATCGCCTCCCCGCACACCCCACCCGTTTCGCCTAGGGTTCGGGCGGTGACCAGTTACCCGGGCCCCGATTCGTCTCCGAACCCGTACGGCCCCGGCCAACCACCCGGCGCGCCGGGACACCCCGGCGCACAGGGCGGGCTCCCGAATCCGGGTTATCCCGGCGCGCACGGCGGTCCCTCGCATCCGGGATACCCCGGCGCGCACGGCGGTCCCTCGCATCCGGGATACCCCGGCGCGCACGGCGGTCCCTCGCATCCGGGATACCCCGGCGCGCACGGCGGTCCCTCGCATCCGGGATACCCCGGCGCGCAGGGCGACCCCCCGCATCCGGGATACCCGGGTGCACAGGGCGGCCCGGCGGCCGGCTCCGGAACCGCGGCGGGCCGGGTCGCGGGTGCGCTGCTGGCGGTCGCGGCGGTGCTCACCTTCGTGGGCTCGCTGGTGACGCTGCGATCACAGACCCTGTCGCTGGGGTCGGAGTTCAACATCACCACCCGGTGGACCGCGTGGCGTGTCATCTTCGACGACGCCGAGGGTCAGCACGAGTCGAGTTCGCAGCTGGTCGGCGTACCGCTCACGCTCGCCGCGATCGCCGCCCTGGCGGCGGCGGTGCTGTTGCTCGCGGGTGTCGGGCGCGGCGGCCGGGCCGTGCCCGCACTGGGTCACCTCGCCGCGGGGCTGACCGCGGGCGTCACCGTCGCCGTGATCGTCAGCCTGATCCCGCCCTCGGACGACATCTTCGGCGCCGAGTACGCCTACGGCGTGGGCTTCTGGCTGCTCATCCTCGCGGGCGTGGCCGCGGTGGGCGCACTGGTCATCGGCTTCGTCGCGGCCCGGCCGGGCATTGCCGCCGCGCCGGTCAAGCGGACCAACGATGTGATAGCCGCGATTCTGCTGCTGCTGGCCGCGATTCCCGCGCTGATCGGCTCCTTCCTCAACCTGACCTCGAGCGAGTCGTTCAAGGTCACCACCTGGGGCGTCGACCTCAGCTCCGATCTGGATTCCCAGCACATCGCCGCCTACCAGGGTGTCGCGCTCGTGCTCGGCACCGTCCTCGCCGCCGTCGCGGCGACCCTGCTGCTGGCCGGTCTCGGTCCCCGGCTCCGGATGGCCCGACCCTTCGCGATCGCCTCGGCCGCACTGCTCTTCGGCGCGGTGCTGACCATCGTCATGTCCACCACCGGTGACGTGACGGCCGAGGAATCCTCCGACGCAAGCGATTTCGGTGCCGGATACTGGCTCCTGGTCTTCGTCGTCCTGCTGGCGATCGCTGCGATCCTGGCAACACTCATCGCGAACGCCGCCCCCTCCCAGCAGCCCGCCTACCCGCCGGGCTTCGCCCCCGGACCCCAGCCGGGCTGGGGCCCCACCCCGCAATCCCCTGCGCAGCAGCCTTTTTCGCCACAGCAGCCACTCCCGGGCCAACCGCAAGCGTATCCCGGCCAGCCGCAACAGTATCCGGGTCAGCCACAGCAGTATCCCGGCCAGCCCGCGCAGCCCTATCCCCCGCAACAGTCCTATCCCCCTCAGCCGCAGCAACTTCCGGATTGGCAGCAGGTCGGCAATCCGGAACCGCCTCCGCCGGACAACCTGTCGCGCTGATACCGCCGAAAGTAGGTATCGGGGCCGGAGATCGGGCAAGCCGTACCTCCATCCCCTAGGGTTCGAACGGTGACCAGTTTTCCGGGCCCCGATCCGTTGCAGAACTCCTACGGTTCCGGCCGCCCGCCCGGTGGTCCGCCGAACTCCGCGCTGAGCCGGGTCACGGGCGGCCTGCTGGCTCTGACGGGGTCGCTGTTGCTCCTGGCCCTGCTGCTCCCGCTGCAGATCCAGACCGCGCCCCTGCTCGGCGACAAGTTCGAGGTCCGGACGACGGCCTGGCAGCTGCGCTACACCAGCGAGAACCGGGTGAAGTCGATTCTGAACTGGCTCGGCCTACCGCTCACGCTCGCCGCGCTCGCCACCCTGGTGACGGCCGTGCTGCTGCTCGCCGGTCTGGGCGCGCGCAGCCGGGCGGTGGGCTCGCTCGGAATCCTGTCCGCGGCACTCGGTTCGGGGGTCGCCCTCACGGTGGTCGTGGGCGTCATCCCGCCCGAGGTGCCCGGCATGGTGTACGAGTACGGTCCCGGTTTCTGGATCTCGGCCTTCGCGATGGTCGTCGCGGTCGTCGCGGCGGTGACCGGGCTGATCGCCGATCGCTCCGCGCCCGGTCCGGCGAATCGCGCCAGGGACGCGGCCACGGGCGGACTCCTGGTGCTGACCGGGACGACCGCGATCACCGGCTCCTTCCTCCGCATGTCGGCTCCCGGCACCATCGAATTCACCACGTGGGGAATGAAATACCTCGACCAGACCATGTCGAGCCGCCAGGGTCTGGCACTCGTGGTCAGCGGCGCGGTCGCGCTCGTCGTCGCGCTCCTGCTGCTCGTCGGCCTGGCGTCGCGCACCACCCGGATCCACGGTCTCGCGATCATCGCCGGCGGCCTGAGCCTCGCCACCGCCGTCACCGTCATCCTGGATGCCTGGAACGACCTGACCGGCGACTCCCTCGCGATCGGTGACTCCGGCCCCGGCTTCTGGCTGCTGGTCCTCGCCGCACTGCTGTCCCTCGCCGCCACCGCCATCGCCCTGCTCGCGAACTCCGCCACCACGCCCGCACCGCAATTCCCCGGCCCGGCGCAGCAGTACCCCGGGCAACCGCAACCGTATGCAGGTCAGCCGCAACCATATGCCGGCCAACAGCAGCCGTATCCCGGCCAGCCGCAACCATATCCGGCTCAGCCACAGCAATACCCCGGCCAGGCAGGGCCTTACCCCTCCCAGCCACAGCCGTATCCGCACCCTGGCCAGCCGTAACCGCCTGCCGCACAAAGATTCCGGCCCCGCCCCGAAGTGTCGGAGCGGGGCCGGAATCAAATCCGCCGACCGGCTACAGAATTCGTGACAGGAACGCCTTGGTGCGGTCGTGCTGCGGGTTGGCGAGCACCTCGCGCGGGTCACCGGCCTCCACGACGACGCCGCCGTCCATGAAGGCCAGCTGGTCGGCGACCTCACGGGCGAAACCCATTTCGTGCGTGACGACCACCATGGTCATGCCCGACTGCGCGAGTTCCCGCATGACGCCGAGGACTTCGCCGACCAGTTCGGGGTCGAGCGCCGAGGTGGGCTCGTCGAACAGCATGAGCTTGGGATCCATGGCCAGCGCCCGCGCGATGGCCACGCGTTGCTGCTGTCCGCCGGACAGCTGCGCCGGATACGCTTCGGCCTTGTCCGCCAACCCGACTCGGGCCAGCAGTTCCTTGGCGCGGGCGACCGCGTCGGCCTTCTTGATCTTCTTCACCTGGGTGGGCGCCTCGATGATGTTCTCGAGCACGGTCCGATGCGGGAACAGGTTGAAGTGCTGGAACACCATGCCGATATCGCGACGCTGCCGGGCGGCCTCGCGCGGATGGAGTTCGTAGAGCTTGTCGCCCTTCTCGCGGTAGCCGACGAGTTCGCCGTCCACGTAGAGCCGTCCGGCGTTCACCTGCTCCAGATGGTTGATGCAGCGCAGGAAGGTGGATTTGCCCGAGCCCGAGGGCCCGATCAGGCACAGCACCTCACCGCGTTTCACCTCCAGGGTGATGCCCTTGAGCACGCTGATCGAGCCGAAGTTCTTGCACACCCGATCGGCGCGCACCATCGGCGCGTCGGCCTTCGCGCGCGAATCCGTTGCGCCCTTGGTCATGTCGGTGCTCACTGGTCTCCCACCGCCGATCGCTGAATGGTGGCCAGGGCCTTGAGCTGCTTGCCGGTCAGCTTCTTCGACGACCCGCGCGAGTAGTACCGCTCCAGGTAGAACTGCCCGACCATGAGCACGCTGGTGATGGCCAGGTACCAGGTGGCGGCGACCAGCAGCAGCGGAATCGGCTGGAAGTTCACGCTGTAGATGTCGCGCGCGCGGCCGTAGAGGTCCGTGGTGAGTGGAATGGCCGTGACCAGCGAGGTGGTCTTGAGCATGGAGATGAGCTCGTTGCCGGTCGGCGGGATGATCACCCGCATGGCCTGCGGCAGCACCGTGCGCCGCATGGTCTGCGACCACGACATGCCCAGCGCCGTCGACGCCTCCCGCTGCCCCTCGCCCACGGAATTGATTCCGGCGCGGACGATTTCGGCCATGTACGCGGCTTCGTTCAAGCCCAGCCCGAGCATGGCGAAGAAGAACGGCGCCTGCCAGTTCTGGACGTCGAAATCCACGAAGGACGGCCCGAAGGGCACGCCGACGGTGATGGTCTTGTACAGCGACGGGAACAGGCCCCAGAACACCAGCTGCACGTAGACCGGCGTCCCGCGGAAGATCCACAGGTACGCCCAGGACACCGACCGCAGCACCGGATTCGGTGAGAGTCGCATGACCGCGAGCACCACGCCCAGCAGCACGCCGATGGTCATGGCGAGCACCGTGAGCTCCAGGGTCACCAGGGCGCCCTTGGCGATTCGCGCGTCGCGCAGGTACTTCCAGTAGGTGTCCCAGTGGTAGGCCGGGTTGGTCTTGGCGCCCCAGAGGAACAATCCGAGGAGCACCAGAATCACTGCGGCGGCGATCCACCGGCCCGGCCGACGCAGCGGAATCGCTTTGATCGGCTCGGGCTCAGCGGTATTCGCGACCGCCGCGGCGCCGGCCGCGGGCGTGGTCTCGTCCTGCGACATGTGCGGTTACTGCGCTCCGTTGATGACGGACTTGGTGATGACGCCCGCCTGCACGTTCCAGTTCTCCGCGATCTTGCGGGCCTGGCCGTTGTCCATCAGGTGCTGGACGGCTTCCTGCAGCACCGGGCCCAGCGGCGAGCCCTTCTGCACCGGCCAGCCGTACGGGGCGGAGTCGAACATCTTGCCGGTCACCTCGATGGTGTCCTTGTTCTGGTCCACGGCGTAGATGGTGACCGGGAGGTCGGCGGACATGGCGTCGACCTGACCCTGCACCAGCGCGGTGGCGGCCTGGGACTGCTCGTCGTAGGCGACCTTCACGATCTCCGGCTTGCCCGCGGCGACGCACTTGGCGCTCTTGGCCGGGATCTCGTCGGTGTCCTGAACGGTGGTGCGCTGCACCGCGACTCGCTTACCGCAGGCGTCGTCCGGGTCGACCGGCTTGCCCTTCTGCTGCGCCCACTGGGTGCCGACCTGGAAGTAGGTCACGAAGTCGACGGTCTTCTCGCGTTCCTTGGTGTCGGTGAACGAGGACATGCCGACGTTGTAGGTGCCCGTCTCGATGGACGGAATGATCTTCTCGAAGTCCGATTCGCGGTAGTCGGCGGTCAGGCCGAGCACGCTGGCGACCGCGTCCATCAGGTCCACGTCGAAGCCGACGATCTTGCCGTCGGAGTTCTTGAACTCGTTCGGCTGATACGGCACGTTGACGCCGACGACCAGCTTGCCGGACTGCTTGATGGCGTCGGGCACCTTGGCCGCGATGGTGTCGACCTTCGCGACCTCGACCTTGGCGACATCGTCGCCGCCCTCGGTGTTGCTGGTACACGCGGTCAGCGCGAGCGCGCCGCCGGCGAGCACAACCAGGGCGCGCGCGGCACGCCCGCGCATTGAAATACGAACAGACACAGGTCCTCCACAGTTCGGGTGCGCGACATCCGGATGCCGCCCGCCGTTTGAAATGTAGGCGAGTCGGTCGGTCCATGCGGGCCGGTTACCGAACATTAATCGGCGATACCGTGTGGCAACGCCGATACACGCCCGGACCCGGAAGTGCGCTCACCAGCGGTGCAGCCGGGCCCGCACCTGCTCGGTGAATTCGGTCGTAGATGCTAACCCACCCAAATCCGACGTGGCTACACCAGCCCGCAACGTCTCCGCTACTGCGTGTTCAATTCGATCTGCAACCCGGTACAGCGCACTGTGCACATCGCGGGTTCCGAGCCAGCGCAGCATGCCCACCGCGGACAGCATCAGGGCCACCGGATTCGCCCGGTTCTTGCCGGTCAGGGTGGGTGCGGCCCCGTGCACGGCCTGGGCCATGGCCTGCGTGTCCGACGAGTTGAGCGAGGCGGCCATCCCCAGCGATCCGCTGAGCTCACCGGCCAGATCGGACAGGATGTCGCCGAACAGGTTCTCGGTCACGATGACGTCGAAGGCAGCCGGATCACGCACCAGCAGCGCGGTCATGGCGTCCACGTGCTCGTCGCGGGTTTCCACGTCCGGATACTCCTGGGCCACTTCGTAGCACACATCCCGGAACAGGCCCATGGTCATCGGGAGCACATTCGCCTTGTGCACGATGGTGACCTTCTTGCGGCGGCGGGCCGCGATCCGGAAGGCTTGGTGCGCAATGCGTTCGATGGCGGCCCGGGTGAAAACGCCTACCGCGAGCGCGGTGTCGGCCGTCGGCTGGAACTCGCCCGACCCGGCGAACATATTGCGGTCGGCGTAGAGGCCCTCGCTGTTCTCCCGGACGATGATCAGATCCATCTCCTCGGCCACCGATCGCACATCCGGATGCGTTCGCGCCCAACGGATATTGGCGTACAGCCCGAAGCGCTTGCGCACCGCGCCCGCGGGCGGCAGCCCGGTGCGGTACTCCGCGGCGTAGGAGGCATTGTCGTGCGGGCCCATGATCCAGGCATCGAGCCCCTCGAGGGCTTTGAGCGTCTGCTCCGGCATCGGATCGCCGTACTCCGCGATGGCCGCGTGCCCGATCAACAACGGCACCCATTCGACGGGCGGCAGCTCCATCACCTTCAGGGCCTCGTCCACCACATCGCGGGTGGCTCGTACTATCTCCGGCCCGATGCCGTCGCCTTCGATCAGGCCCAGCCGAAGCCGGGTCTCGGTGTCGCTCATACTCGCTATCCTCGCGTACTTCCCAGAGACGGCAAATCGACGGCACACTTCCGCGCACAATTCGAGACCTCGGCGTAAGTTCAGGACACCGGCGTGTCGTGGGGAGTGATGAGCGTGGTGCAGTCGGTCGAGCTGGTGCTCGACGAGGTGTCCGAGGCGGAAGTACACCGCCAGTGGCGGGTGCTGGCCGATGTGGGACTGCACTCGCCGTCGCCCGCGCACCGGCCGCACATCACCGTCGGAGTCGCTCAGGAGATCTGGCCGCGCCTGGATAAAGTCTTGGGGCAGCAGACTTTTGCGCCCTTGGACATCCGCCTGGGCGGTCTGCTGGTGTTCGGCGCGCGTTCGCCGATTCTGGTCCGGGCGGTTGTTCCGTCCACCGACCTGCTGTCCCTGCAGCACCGCCTTTTCGCCGTGATCGCCGACTGCCCCGGCATCCCCGCCAACCTGCACCCCGATGCCTGGACCCCGCATGTCACGCTTGCCCGGCGTTTGCGTCCCGGCCAGCTGCAGGCGGCAGTGGACGCGGTCGGTTCCGACCGGGACTACCGGGCTACCGTTGTGGGTATACGGCGGTGGGACGGCGATCGGCGCGAGGAGTGGTCGATTACCTAGGGAACACAACCGCATGGCCCGGTGTTGGACCGGGCGAAACCAACACGAGAGGATGCCATGGCCACCCAAACCCTGACCGAGCAGAACTTCGACGAGACCGTCACCGGCAATGACGTCGTCCTGGTCGATTTCTGGGCGTCGTGGTGCGGCCCCTGCCGCTCCTTCGCCCCCACCTTCGAGGCGTCCGCGGAGAAGCATCCCGACGTCATCCACGGCAAGGTCGACACCGAGGCCGAGCAGGGCCTGGCCGCCGCCGCCAACATCCGGTCGATCCCGACCATCATGGCCTTCCGCGAGGGCGTCCTGGTCTTCGCCCAGCCCGGCGCCCTCCCGCCCGCGGCCCTGGAGGATCTCATCACCCAGGTGAAGGGCCTCGACATGGACGACGTCCGCAAGCAGCTGGCCGAGCAGCAGGCCCAGTAGGCCGCACACTAATGCGCCGCAACCCGAAAGGATTGCGGCGCATTAGTTTTGAGCTCAGCCGAGGGAGTTGATACCGGCGATCATGGCGCGGACGGTGGATTCCGCGCTGTCGTCGGCGAGGGCGGCGCCCCAGCCGCGACGGCCGTTGAACTCGCACTGCACGAAGGTGGCCATGCCCGACTCGGTGCGGCGCTGGTGGAACGCCAGGATCTCGACCGGATAGCCCTCGTCGTAGAGCGCCGAGGTGAGCGCCGCGACGGGGCTGCCGGTGGCGGTCACGGTGCGCAGGTGGCCCGCGAATTCGAGGGTCGCGGTGAATTCCGCGGCGCGGCGGTGGGTGTATTCGCCGAGCTTGATCGGGCCCGCGTGACCGCAGTACCGCTCGTGGAACTCGGCGGGGGTCAGGCCGGTGCTTTCAGCCCGCAGGCTCTTGGGGGCAGCGGCGATGAACGTCTGTGTATCGAGTGTGATGGTCATTGAACTAGGTCTTCCCGACTTCTTCCCAGAATTTGGCAGAGGGGACCAGCGCAAAAAAAGTTCAAACGGCCGCAGCGAGGGGCCGGTCCGAATCAGACCCCGCTACGGCGGAGAACTACGAGTACTCGCACAGCAGCCACCATCGCGGTAAGCGGAATGAGCGCGGCGCCGTCGCGGTCGGCGACGTGAAGCGCAGCACTGCGGCTGTGGGCGGGATTCGGCACGGCACCGAGCATAGGGGCAGACCCACGCATTGGCAACCATATTCGCAATCGACCCACGAGTAACTTCGTCGCAGGTCATCCGCCCTGTGTCGCAGCCCACGCCACGCCGGGATGACACAATGGGCACACCTGCTCGACGCTCGCGCCAACTCTCAGTGAATACCGGACATCCGGCCCGAAAAAGGAGCCCTCGCGATGACCGACCCGAAGCTTCAGAGCACCGTGAACGCCCTGCTCGGCTGCCACCGCAGCTGCGTCCGCCAAATGATGGAATCCGCCGATATCGGCGACAGCCACGGCACCCGCACCCACCTGACCGGCCTCATGGACTGCGCCGACACCTGCCGCCTGGCCGGCGACATGCTCGACCGCCACTCCCCCTGGGCCGCCTCCCTCTGCGAACTGGCCGCCGAAGTCTGCACCCGCACCGCCGAAAGCTGTGAACGCCTCGGCGAGTCGGCCTGCGCGAACGCCTGTCGCGCCGCCGCCGACCTCAGCGCCCAACTGGTAGCCCAACTCACCCACTGAGACGCAACAGCCGTTCCAACGTCCCCCGCCGTACCGGCCGCGGCTGCGCCGTCATGCGCGCCGGTCATGCCGGGGGCGGCTCCCCCGTCAGTCCGGCGTGCTCTTGGCCGGAATCCACACGCGCTCAATAGAATCGCGCCTGGATCCCGGCCGAGAACCTGCCTGGGCGGCGAAAGGGATCAGTGGGCGGCGGCGTCCCAGCTGCGGCCCACGCCCACCGAGACCTCGAGCGGGACCGAGAGTTCGATCGCGTTCGACATATGTTCGCGGGCAAGGGCTTCCAGTTGCTCGCGCTCGCCCGCGGCGACCTCGAAGACGAGTTCGTCGTGGATCTGCAGGAGCATGCGGGACTTCAGGCCCGCCGCGCGGATGGCGCGCTGGGTGTCGATCATGGCCACCTTGATGATGTCGGCGGCCGTGCCCTGGATGGGGGCGTTCAACGCCATCCGCTCGGCGGCCTCGCGGCGCTGCCGGTTGGAGGAGTCCAGGTCCGGCAGGTAGCGGCGGCGGCCGAAGAGGGTTTCGGTGTAGCCGACCTTGCGGGCCTGTTCGACGGCGTCGTGCAGGTAGTCGCGGATCGCGCCGAAGCGGGTGAAGTAGATGTCCATCTGGACCTTCGCCTCGTCGGCGCTGATCTTGAGCTGCTGGGACAGGCCGTAGGCGGACAGGCCGTAGGCCAGACCGTAGGACATGGCCTTGATGCGGCGGCGCAGCTCCGGATCGACCTCGGAGATCGGGATGTCGAAAGCCTTGGACGCCACGAAGTTGTGCAGGTCCTCACCGGAGTTGAACGCCTCGATCAGACCCTCGTCCTTGGACAGATGCGCCATGATCCGCATTTCGATCTGGCTGTAGTCGGCGGTCATGAGCGACTCGTAGCCGGGGCCGACCACGAACGTGTCGCGAATGCGGCGGCCGGTATCGGTGCGGATCGGAATGTTCTGCAGGTTCGGCTCGGTGGACGAGAGTCGCCCGGTGGCCGCGACCGTCTGGTTGAAGGTGGTGTGAATGCGCCCGTCGTCGGCGACCGACTTGAGCAGGCCGTCGACCGTCACCTTCAATCGGGTCGCGTCGCGGTGCTCGAGCAGATGCTGCAGGAACGGGTGCTGCGTCTTCTCGTAGAGCCCTTCCAGCGCATCGGCATCGGTGGTGTAGCCGGTCTTGGTGCGCTTGGTCTTGGGCATGTCGAGTTCGTCGAACAGCACCACCTGCAGCTGCTTGGGCGAGCCGAGGTTGATCTGTTTGCCGATCACGCCGTAGGCGGTGTTCGCGGCCTCGGCCACCCGGTCGGCGAATTCGCGCTGCAGCTCTTCGAGGTGCGCGGAGTCGACGGCGATGCCCGCGTGCTCCAGATCGGCGAGCACGCCCAGCAGCGGCAGTTCCATCTCACCCAGCAGGGCGGTGGATTCGATGCGCTTCAACTCCTCGTCGAAGGCGTCGGCGAGATCGAAAACCGCTCGGGCGCGCAGCATTTGCGCATTGGCGGCCTCGGCGTCGACCTGGTCCTCGTCGTCGAGCAGCGACAGCTGGGTCTCGCCGGCGTTGTCGACGCGCAGTTCCCGGCTCAGGTAGCGCAGCGAGAGGTCTTCGAGGTTGAAGGTGCGCTGGCCCGGCAGGATCAGATACGCCGCGAGGGCGGTGTCGCTGGTGAGCCCGCCGAGTACCCAGCCGCGCCCGCGCAGTGCGTGCATGGCGGATTTGGCCTCGTGCAACGCTTTCGGCGTGTCCGCGTCGGCGAGCCAGGCGCCGAGGGCCTTCTCGTCCTCCGGGGTGAGGGTGTGTACGTCGATATACGCGCCCTCCCCGTCGGCGGCCGCGAGCGCGATGGCCTGCACGTCACCGTGGATGGGCGAGCCGACGCCGACCACGGAAACCCCGTGCCGCTCACCGGCTTTCGCGTGCTCGGCGAGCCAGTCGGCGATGGTGCCCGCGGACAGGGTGCTGCCGCTGATCTCGAAACCGGACTCGGCCTCGGGCTCGACCGGGGCGAGCGTGTCGAACAGGCGATCGCGTAGCACCCGGAATTCCAGCTCGTCGAACAGCTGGTGGATCTTCTCGCGATTCCACGGCTGCACGGCCAGCTGCCCGGGCGTGTAGGGCAGCGGCACCTCCTTCACCATCTCGGTGAGCTGCCGGTTGAGCACGACGCTGGACAGGTTGGCGCGCAAGGCCTCTCCGACCTTGCCCTTGACCTTGTCGACCTGATCCACCAGCGTGGCCAGATCGCCGTACTCGCGCACCCACTTGGCGGCGGTCTTCTCGCCCACGCCCGGGATGCCGGGCAGATTGTCGGACGGGTCGCCGCGCAGGGCCGCGAAATCCGGGTACTGCTGCGGGGTCAGACCGTACTTGTCCTCGACGGCGGCCGGGGTGAAGCGGGTGAGCTCGGAGACGCCCTTCTTCGGGTAGAGCACGGTGACGTTGTCGTTCACCAGCTGCAGCGAATCGCGGTCGCCGGTGACGATGAGGACGCGGAAGCCCTCGGGCACGGCCTGCGTGGTGAGGGTGGCGATGACGTCGTCGGCCTCGTAGCCGTCGATGGCCATGACCGGAATACCCAGTGCCCCCAGCACCTCCTGGGTGATCTCCACCTGGCCGCGGAACTCGTCGGGCGTACTGAGGCGGTTGGCCTTGTACTCCGGATACGCCTCGGTACGGAAGGTCTTGCGGCTCACATCGAACGCCGCCGCCACATGGGTGGGCTTCTCGTCGCGCAGCAGGTTGATCAACATGGCGGTGAAGCCGTACACCGCGTTGGTGGTCTGCCCGCCCGCGGTCTTGAAATTCTCCGCCGGCAGCGCGTAGAACGCGCGATAGGCCAGCGAATGCCCGTCCAGCAGCAACAACGTGGGCTGCTCGCCGGAGGTGGAGGCGGAGACGGCACTCGGACGCTGATCGGTAGAGGCTGAGGTCACGCACAGAGCCTAGCCACGACCACCGACATCCGCTGGCACCGGGCGCGAAGCAGCCGCCCGGGCCGTGTCCGGAGAAACCGGGTCAATCCCTTCGTTGAACAAGCGATCAGGCGGGCCGCGGGAACGACGGCGCTGGACCACGGCCACAAGCCGCCCCGTGGCCAAGACCGCGACCCCAAGCGCCGCCCCTGACCGCAGCCGGAGAAACCGGCCTTGATCAGTACATTCCACCCGGTCGACGCCGGTACCCAACGCCTTGCCGGAAAACGGATTTCGCTCCCGCGTCGCCACCTGGTAGCGTGACGCCACGCCAAGGGGCGTAGCTCAACTGGCAGAGCAGCGGTCTCCAAAACCGCAGGTTGCAGGTTCAAGTCCTGTCGCCCCTGCAAATCTTCGGGCCGGTCACTCCCACGAGTGACCGGCCCGAAGTCGTTCAGCGCACCCTCGCCCGAGTCGTCTGCTCCCCCGCACAATCCCTTGCGCCGCAACAGAACCCACCACACCCTGTTCCCGCCTCCAGCGAAACCCGCTGCACCTCAACAGATCGCCGAGTCCAACGCCAAGGCCCGCGTAGCCGCCCTGAACGGCCGCGTCATCCCCACCACCTCCATCGTCGCGCAGACCCTCGAGTCCGACTGGCTGGTCGAGATCGAAGCCATCGCCGCGGCCTAGGCACGGTCGACGGGCCGGAGGCCTGAGCTACTCACTATCGGCGAATTCTGCGCGGATCAGCAGGAATCTGGGCCGATAGTGAGTAGCTCAGGCCGGGACGGTCAGCCGACGCCGAGGTAGGCGGATTTGACGGCTGGGTCGTGGAGGAGGTCGCGGCCCGCACCGGTTTTGGTCACCTCGCCGGTTTCGAGGATGTAGGCGCGGTGGCTGCGGGTGAGGGCCTGCTGGGCGTTCTGTTCGACCAGCAGGACCGTGGTGCCCTGCTTGTTGATATCGGCGATGATTCGGAAGATCTGTTGAATCACCATGGGGGCCAGGCCCATTGAGGGCTCGTCCAGGAGGAGGAGCTTGGGGCGGGCCATCAGGGAGCGGGCGATCGCCACCATCTGCTGTTCGCCACCCGAGAGGGTGCCTCCCACCTGGGTGCGGCGTTCCTGGACTCGGGGGAACAGGGAGAAGACCCACTCGAGGGTTTCGGTGTATTCGGTCTTCTTCTTGAAGGTGCGGGCGTAGCAACCCATGTCGAGGTTTTCCTGCACCGTCATACCGGGGAAGATGCCGCGGCCCTCGGGGGCCTGGATCAACCCCAGGCCCACGCGGTCGTGCGCCTTCACCCGGGTG
Organism: Nocardia acididurans; assembly: GCF_016741815.1. Taxonomy (GTDB): domain Bacteria; phylum Actinomycetota; class Actinomycetes; order Mycobacteriales; family Mycobacteriaceae; genus Nocardia; species Nocardia acididurans. Next base: position 257,090 of record NZ_JAERRJ010000010.1, on the reverse strand, counting down.
ATGTCCTTGCCCTCGAACAGGATCCGGCCGCCGCTGAGCGGCAGCAGGCCGGACAGGGCGCGCATGGTGGTGGTCTTGCCCGCACCGTTCGCGCCCAGCAGGGTCACCAGCTCGCCCTGCTGCACGGACAGTGAGATGCCGTGCAGCGCTTGGATTCTGCCGTAGTTGACGACCATGTCCTCGACTTCGAGCAGCGGGGCCCCGCTGGATTTCTCGAGTGATGTCACAGGGATTCACCCACTTCCTCGTCGGGCACGCCGAGATAGGCGGCAATCACCTTCGGGTCCTCCCGGATGGCCGAGGGCAACCCGTCGGCAATCTTGCGGCCGAATTCCAGCACCACGATCCGGTCGGTCACGCCCATGACCAGCCGCATGTCGTGCTCGATGAGCAGCACGGTGAAACCGTCGTCGCGGATCTTGCGGATCAGATCCATGAGCGCCGATTTCTCGCTCGGGTTGAACCCCGCGGCCGGCTCGTCCAGGCACAGCAGCTTGGGTTCGGTGGCCAGGGCGCGCGCGATCTCCAGACGGCGTTGGTCGCCGTAGGAGAGGTTGCGCGCCTTCTCCACCGCCCGCGGTGCGATGCCCACGAACTCCAGCAGCGCCATACCGCGTTCGATGGCGTCGCGTTCCTCGCGGCGATGACGCGGCGTGCGGAAGATCGCGCCCGGCACCGAGGTCTTGTGCCGCGCGTCGGTGCCGACGACCACGTTCTCCAGCGCGGTCATCTCCGCGAACAAGCGAATGTTCTGGAAGGTGCGCGCGATGCCCAGCCGCGTGATCTCGTTGCGCTTGGATTTGGTGAGCGGCTGCCCGTCGAAGTACACGGTGCCCCCGGACGGCCGGTACACACCCGTGATGGCGTTGAAGCAGGTGGTCTTGCCCGCACCGTTCGGTCCGATGAGCCCGAGGATCTCGCCGCGGCGGATCTCGAAGGTCACATCGTCGAGCGCGGTGAGACCACCGAACTTGACCGTCAGCCCGTCGGTGCGCAGCAGCGGTTCACCGACCGCGGTCTGGATTTCCCGGTGCGGCGCAACGACTTCCGCCACCACCGCGGCATCGGAGTACACCGGCAGCACCTCGGTCACATCGACCGTGCCCGCCGAGGGTTCGGCTTCCGGCTCGCCCGTGTACCCGGCCCGCATGTCTTCGTTGTCGAACAGCGCGTCACCCGCGCCCGGCCCGGTCATCGCTGCGCTCCCGTCGTCCCCGTGTCCTCGCCCGGCTTGCGTACCGCGCGGGTGATCTGCCTGCCGTAGGCGAGCAGTTTCTGCCGGACGGGGAACAGCCCCTGCGGCCGGAAGATCATCATCACCACCAGCACGATGCCGAACATCAGGTACTTGTAGTCGCCGAGTGAGGTGCCCGCGACCTCCACCGACCGCAGCCGGATCGGCAGCCAGGCGATGAGGAACGCGCCCACGATCACGCCCAGTTTGTTGCCGGAACCGCCGATGACCACCGCGCACAGGAACAGCATCGAGTTGATGACGTTGAAGACCGGCGGATTCACGAACTGCACCTGCCCGGCGTAGATCGCCCCGGACAGACCGCCGATGGCGGCGCCGATCATGAACGCCCACAGTTTGAACTTGAAGGTCGGCACGCCCATGATCTCGGCGGCGTCCTCGTCCTCGCGGATGGCGACCCACGCGCGACCGACCCGGCTGCGCTCCAGATTGCCGACGATCAGCAGCACGATGATCACCAGCAGGAAGGCCAGCCAGTACCACCACACGCCGTTGTTGGCCTTGTCCAGCAGGCTCGAGCTGTTCGTATCGCCGAAGTTGCCGGAGGAGAAGTAGCCGCCCGGCAGTTCCTCGGATTCGCCGACCCGCGGGTAGGCGATACCCGACAGGCCGAGGCTGCCATTGGTGACATCACCGAGATTGTCGGCGAGCAGGCGCACGATCTCACCGAAACCGAGGGTCACGATGGCCAGGTAGTCGCCGCGCAACCGCAGCGTCGGGGTGCCGAGGATCAGGCCGGAGAACGCGGTCAGCGCCACCGCCAGCGGCACGCAGGCCAGCCACGCCCATTCCGGCGAGAAGATGCCGCCGGTCTTGTTCCACGGGCTGTCGGGGCTGGTCAGCAATCCGACGCTGTACGCGCCGACCGCGTAGAAGCCGACATAGCCGAGGTCGAGCAGACCCGCCTGTCCCACAACGACATTCAGGCCGAGCGCGATGAGCGCGAACATGGCGAACTGCGCCATGACCAGGCCGAAACTGTAGCCGGGAGTATCGAGGATCGGCGGCGGGAACAGCGGCAGCACGAGCAGCACGATGAGCGTGGGAATGCCGACCAGCCACTGCTGCGGCCGGGACAGTCCATCCCACCAGCCGCGCAGCGAGTCGCCCACACCGCGCATGGGGCGCTTCTCCTTGGTGGGCCAATTGCCCTGTGCGGTGGTCATACTCGCGCCCTCCCGAGGCTCTCGCCCAGGATGCCGGTGGGCCGGATCATGAGCACCGCGACCAGCAGCACGAAGGCCACCACGTCACGCCACGCCTCACCGAACAGCGCCTGACCGTACATTTCGGCCATCCCCAGCAGCAGGCCGCCGAGCAGCGCGCCGCGCAGATTGCCGATACCGCCGAGCACGGCGGCACTGAACGCCTTGATGCCGAGCACGAATCCGCTGGTGTACATGATGCCCTCGGGCACGCGCAGGCTGAACAGCAGCGCGGCCGCACCGGCGAGCACACCGCCGATGAGGAAGGTCAGCATGATGACCTTCTCCCGCGAGACGCCCATCAGCGTCGCGGTATCCGGATCCTGCGCGACCGCGCGAATACCGCGGCCGAATTTCGTTCGGTTGATAAGTATTTCGGTCATCGCGGCGAGCACGACCGCCGCGGCGATGATGATCAGCGTGACATTGGTGACCGAGGCGCCGAAGACATTGAACTGCTCCTTGGCCTCGACCAGCTTGATCTTCTCCTGGGCATTGTTACCGCCCAGGCGGGGAATGCCGAGTTTGTCGCTGATCTCCGGCAGCACATAGTGCACGAATTCCTGGAGTACGAACGACATTCCGATCGCGGTGATCAGGAAGCTGAGTGGTCTGGCCCCGCGTTTGCGCAACGGCCGATAGGCCACGCGCTCCAATCCCAGTGCGGCGCCGCCGGATATCGCCATGCCGATCAGCATGGCCAACCCGAGGAAGACGATGGTCAGAAAGGTGCCCTGGTTGTAGGCATTGCCCCGGGGCTCGAACCCGAGCAGCATCAAACCGATGTACTGGCCGAACAGGCCGATCATGAAGATCTCGGAATGCGCGAAATTGATCAGGCGCAAAACGCCGTAGACCAGGGTGTAGCCCACAGCTACGAGCGCGTAGATCGACCCGTAGGTCAAACCCTCTACGGTCAAACTCCAGAACCGGTCGATGAGTCCGCCCACGTCGAACCCGATCGAACCGGCGAGCACGGCCGAGTCGGCCAGCGCGGTTACAGTCATTCGTTACTCTCGCCATCGAGCCAGCAGCGTGTGCCGCGCGGCGCGGGATCTCCGCACCTGGCATCGGCACACGCTGCTCGCGAATTCCGTTGTCCTACTGGACCTTGTACATCCAGATCAGCGCGGAGGTCAGCTCACCGTTGCTACCCCACTTGTACTGACGCGCCAGACCCGCTCCGTCGTAGTTGCGGACGAATTCGAGAATGTCGGCGCGCGAGGTCTTTCCGGAGTCGATGGCCTTCAGCACGATGGTGGTGAGGTCGTAACCCTCGACCGAGTACACGCCCGGCGCCTGGCCGTTGAGGGCCTGGTAGTCGGTGGTGAACTGGGCCGGAGCCGGACCACACGGGCAGGACAGCAGCGCGTCCTTGGTGGCGTCGCCGCCCTGGCGCACGAACTGCGGATCGTTCACGCCGTCGGCGGAGACGAAGGTCGCGGTCACGCCGCCGGAACGCAGCTGGTTCACGAACGGGGCGGCCTCGGCGTAGTAGCCGGCGTAGAAGATGGCGTCGGGAGCGGCGCTCTTCAGCTTGGAGACGGCGGCGGCGAAGTCCTTGTCGCCCTCCTTCACCTGCACGGCGCAGCCGGCGTCGGCGGACGCGCCCAAGCCCTCGTTGACGGCCTTGGCCAGGCCGGTGCCGTAGTCGGTGTTGTCCTGGACGACGCAGATCTTCTTGAAGCCGGCCGCACCCGTCAGGTACTTGGCCACGGCCGGACCCTGCAGGTCGTCGTTGGCCAGGCCGCGGAAGAAGGTCTTCCAGCCGTTCTGGGTGAGGGTGGCGTTGGTGGCCGACGCGCTCAGCGCGGGCAGGCCCGCATCGCTGAGGATCTGGCCGGTCGCCTTGGTCTCACCGGAGAAGGTGGGGCCGATCAGGGCGGTGATGTTCTGATCGTTGATGATGGTCGGAATGACCTGGGTGGCCTTCTGCGGGTTGCCCTCGGTGTCGAATTCCTTGACGCTCACCTGGCAGTTCGGATTGGCCTTGTTGTGCTTGTCCAGGGCCAGCTTCACACCCATGACGATGTTGATGCCGAGCGCGGAGTTCGGCCCGGTGAGCGGACCGGCCATGGCGATGGTCTGCGGTGCGCAGGTCGCCTTGCCGTCGCCGGCGGGGTCTGCGGCCGCGGTGGAACCACTGGCCGCCGCTTCCTTGCCCGCGGTGTCGATCTGCACCAGGGGCGCAATGCTCAGGTTGCTACCCGAACCCTTGTCGTCATCCGATTTGCTGCTACAGCCCGCGAGTGCGATTGCCGCCGCCGCGCCGATGACCATCGCTCGTGCCGTGCGGGACTGCCGCCAGGACGTGCGTGCCATTGAACCAAGCACGATTCACCTCTATGTTCTGTGCTCCCCGGCTCGCCGGGGAGGCCGCCTCATCTATCGGCCCGACCAGAACATATCCCTGCCACGTTAGCTCCGCATCACATTCGCATCATTCATGTGACATCGCAACGAACTAATCCCCGCATTCTGTTACCGGCGAGTTAACGCGTACAGCATTCTCTCGGCAACCTAATGCGGGGATCGGACGGCCTTCGGCCCACTCGGCCCTACTTGGGGGCGAGGTTCTCCAATACGACCTCGGCGACCGCCTTCATCGTGGTGCGGCGGTCCATGGCGGTGCGCTGAATCCACTTGAACGCCTGCGGTTCCGACAGGCCCTGGGTCTGCATCAGCACACCCTTGGCGCGCTCGACCAGCTTCCGGGTTTCCAGGCGCTCGGAGAGATTCGCGACCTCACCCTCGAGGGCGGTGATCTCGTGGAAGCGGCTGGCCGCCAATTCGATGGCCGGCACCAGGTCCGACTTGGTGAACGGCTTCACCAGGTAGGCCATGGCTCCGGCGTCACGGGCCCGCTCCACCAGATCACGCTGACTGAAGGCGGTCAGAATGACCACCGGCGCAAGGCGTTTCGAGGCGATCTCGGCGGCGGCGTCGATTCCGTCGCGGCGCGGCATCTTCACGTCCATGATCACCAGATCGGGACGCAACTCCTCGGCGAGGTCCACGGCCTGCTGACCGTCACCCGCCTCACCCACCACCAGATACCCCTCTTCGGAGAGCATCTCCACCAGATCCATCCGGATGAGCGCCTCGTCCTCGGCAACCACCACCCGCTTGGGGGCGGACGCCGCAGCATCCCGCTTCGAACCGCCCCCTGCTGTCGTTCCCATAGATGAACCCCTGTCGCTCCGTTACCAACACCCGACGCATCCGGTCCGAAGCCACCCTCGACGGATCGGCACGCACCCGAGTAACCAAAGAGTACCGTCCACCCGCGCTCACAACCCATCTACCCAGCGCAAACCGACCAGTATCACAACGCTACTGCGCCCCGACCCCCTCGATTTAGTTCCCACGCCCAATACCCGCTATGATTCGAACCCGGTGCGCCGAGTTGGCGGAACAGGCAGACGCGACGGTCTCAAAAACCGTTGTCCGAAAGGACGTGTGGGTTCAAGTCCCACACTCGGCACCAAGATGGAGGGCCGTTTCCGAGGTTATCGGGGGCGGCCCTTTCTGCATCGGCCACGCAGCGGGCCTGTTTCGGGAAGTCCTTGCGGCACAACATCATTCCGTGCGGTGGAAGCTCGTTCCGGGGCGGAGTGAATGTCCCGCGATCAGGGATCAGTTCTTGTTGACCATGTCGTCGAAGGCGCGCATAACCGGATCGCCGTGCTGCGAGCAGAGCCAGGTCGCAGAACTGGCGATGACGCTGCGGATCTCGGTCTCGGTCATCCCGTCCTGCGTCGCCAGGTCGATGATCCCTCGTAACGTCTCCGCACTCACACCCCGGCCGTCGTACACGGCACAGACCGCATATCCGATCTCGAGGAGTCCGTCGTCGGGCACGAACTCGAGTGACGGCGTATAGCGTCGCGAATTCTCCAGATACTCGGCCTCCTGCGGACCCGCCGCATAGGCCACCGTGCCGCTTCCCAGGACGGCCACACCGGCCATCAACCCACCCGCGATCAGACGTCTGACAAACATCACAACCCTCTCCCCTCGGCTCGCGTCAGCGTACAACACCCAAAACCGTTCGCACCCAGTCGATCACGCCGTCAGGTGCCGGGGCCTGCGGGTGCACTGCGGACGTCCGGAGCAACTCGGCCGGTGGTGGCGTTGACAACGGGCGGTACGGCGGGAAGTGTTCGAACGGAACCACTTCGGGGAGGTGCGCCATGGCGGGGAAGATCGCCGACGTGATCACGGTGGGTGCCGTACGGATATCGGAGCTGCTCGGGCCAGGCGGGATGCGGGTGATCGCGCGGGTGAACAAATACGTCACCAATCCGATTCAGCGACGGTGGGCTCCCTACCTGCCGTACTGCGCGGTCGTCGAACACACCGGGCGGAAGTCGGGGAAGGGCTACCGAACGCCCGTGATGGCATTGGTAGACGGCGGAACACTGACCGTGATGCTGAATTACGGGGCCGGAGCCGACTGGGTACGCAATACCGTGGCGGCGGGATCCGCGGGGATCCTGCATCGGGGCCGGCGGTACCGGTTGATCGATCCTGTTGTGGTTCCGGCTGATTCGGCGGAACTGCCCGCGGTGGTCCGCGAGGGCGTGACTACCGGCCGCAGTGCGCTGTACGGGCGACTGGTCTGGGAGCCCGACGCCCGCACAGTCTGACGAATCCACGGTCGCTTGGACCGCTATCCGGCGTTGTCCACGAAACCGGTCGACCATCGTGCATGGGTCGACTCCGGTCGTACCGTGATCACGTCCACTCGGCGGACGAGTTCCGTGGGCACCTTCTCGGCGTCGAAGTGCTTCACGTTCGGCACGATGACCGCTTCCGCGCCGAGATCGGAGATGAGGCGCTTCAAACGCCGTAGTGGGTATCCATCACCCGACTGGAAGACAACGATCTTGGCCAGGTCATAGCCCAGACGCTGGGCTACACGACGAATCTCAGCCTCATCCCGCGCCTGTTGAATCCCTGCCACGTCGGATCTCACATAGCCGAGTGCGGTTGGCCGGAAACGCATTTCGCTCCTTCCATGCTCTGCGTCCACGAATCGGATCGGGCGTCCCCAGCTTCCCTCGTTACGCAGGGACATCATCACCTCCCGAAAGGACCTCGAAGGACGTCTGGAGACGTCTACACTCGTCCCTGAATGTCCCCCAACGATGCGGTGGATCGTGGCTAACGAACGGCTTCGAAGCGCACTTCTGCACAATGGACTCACGCCCCAAACGGTGGCCGGGTCCCTCGATGTCGATGCGAAGACGGTCGAGCGGTGGATCACGAAAGCACGCGTCCCCTATCCCAAACACCGCTACGCGCTCGCGGCGCTGCTACACGAATCCGAGGAGTACCTCTGGCCCGAGGTCGCCCCGCAGCGGCAGTACGCGGATGTGGCAGCCGTATTTGCCACGCGCGCCGATTTCAACCAGGCGATGCCGCCCAGAGAACTCTTCCGGGACGTCGGCACTATCGATTTGGCTGGACTGTCACTGAATCTGTTGTGCCAGCAGCATTCAGACCGCGAGATCCTGAAGCTGGTCGCGGCGGGATGCACTTTCCGTTGCCTGTTTCTGGATCCGGCAGGTGTGCACGTCGTTGCCCGGGAGAAGGAGGAAGGTCATGGTCCCGGCGTGCTGAGCGGCCTGACCCGGATCAATATCGATTCACTGATCCGGCTGACGAACCAGATCCCTTCGAACAGTTCAGGATCCATTGTCATTCGAATCTACGACGAGCCGATCAGGTTCAACATCACGGTGATCGACCGGAAGACCTGCATCGTTCAGCCGTACCTGCCGAACGCTCGGGGCGTCGATTCTCCGACATTCGTCGCTCGCCGCAGTGATCAGCCGGGCCTTTTCGACACCTTTGTACAGGTCTTCGAGGCACTGTGGGTTTCGGGGCGCGAGGTTGGAGCGCAATGACTCCCGAGGAGACGGAACTGCTCACGATTGCGCGCCGAGCCGTCGCGATCGGCGGCGGGCTGCTGGAGAGTGCGGAACCCGGCAGGGTGGAGAAGAAGGGGGATCGGGATCTTGTCACGGATCTCGATCTGCGAATCCAGCGCGGAATCCAGAACTTCCTCGTCGAGGTGACACCGACGATCGAGTTTCTCGGTGAGGAACTCACCGGATCGAGGCCCGATCCTGAGACGTCAGAGGCGGTGTGGATCCTCGACCCGATCGACGGCACCTCGAACTTCGTTCACGGGCTTCCGCTCACTGCGATCTCGCTCGCATTGGTTCGCGATGGGACACCCGCGGTCGGCGTGGTCTTCGCGCCGCTGCTCGGGCTCGAGTACTACGCGACGGCAGGCCAGGGAGCGTACTCGAACGGGCACCGCATCAGGTGCAGCCGAGCGAAGAGCATCAGCGAATCCATTGTGTCCCTTGGTGACTACGCCGTCGGCGCTGACGCGGAATCGAAGAATCGCCGGCGCGTCGCCATCACCTCAGCGCTTGCCTCCACCGCGGAGCGTGTACGCATGTTCGGGTCGGCTGCGCTCGACCTCGTCTGGGTAGCGGAGGGTAGAACCGACGCGTGCGTCATCCTCTCCAACAAGCCGTGGGACACCGCAGCGGGTGTCCTCATCGCCCGTGAGAGCGGGGCACTCGTCACCGACTCTCAGGGGCATCGCCACACGCTGGCCTCCGCCGACACAATCGCTTCGACCCCGGCTATCGCGGAAGAACTATTGGCCCACATCGACCAGTCCTCCCGGAGGAGGTGACGTCCTGGGTAGAGATGAGGCGGTCGATCGGCTCAGACGGGCTGGGTGGTGATGGCGCGTTCGTCGGCGAAGGCGGCCATGTCCACTTGGCGGCGGGCGTTGGAGAGGGCGGTGATGACGGTGGTGCCGAGGGGGCCGGTGCGATCGTAGAGGGTGGCGGTGGAATTGGCTATACCGTTGGCGGAGAAGTGGTCTCGGGCTTGGATGCCTAGCTCGTGGCCGTCGGGGAGGCGGGTGAGGGTGAGGGTTACATCGGTGTTGATGTAGCCGACGCCTTCGGTGCCCCAGTTGCAGACGAGGTTGGTGGTGTCGGCGACGAAGGCTGCGCGTTGGAAGGGGGTGATGGGTTCGCCTTCGATCAGAGGCGGGAGGTTGTGCCAGGCGGATTTTCGGGCGCTGTTGCGGCCGGAGGCGAAGTCGCCGGTCCAGTCGGCGGGGCCGGATTTGAACAGGGGCGGGCCGGGGGCGGCGAGGACCAGGTCCGGGACGGGGAGGGTGTCCGCGGCCTGCCAGAGCTGACCCGGGGGCTGTTGTGCCACAGCGAGATACATTGCCGAGGCGCGGGCGCGGACCTGGTCGTGCTGGACGATGGCGGCGTCGATGACGCGGACGCGGTTGCCGTCGCGGATCACTTCGGTGCGAAGTTCGATGGGCTCGGTGAGGACCGGGCGGAACAGGTCGGCGGTGAAACGGGCGGGGAGGAAAGCCGGTCCCGGCGAATGGGTTTCCAGTCCGCGGGCCAGCAGGGCGCAGGCGAAGGTGCCGCCGATCTGGTTCGGGGACCAGGCGCTGGCCGTGAAGGCGCTGGGGATGTAGCGGCCGTCTGCCACGGTGAAGAATGCCACCGGCGTGCTCCGTTCAGTCGATCAAGATCTGATCGAATTAGAACATGTTTCAGTTTTTCCGGGAAGTGACCGGGTGAGACGACGACGGTGAACTGCGGCGTAGGCTCGTTCGTACTTCCGTGCAGGACGAGTCGATCGCTCGGAGGCGTGCATGCGGGTGAACAGGCTGACGGCGGACCTGTCCGGGTATCCGGACCTGGTCGTGATCATGCTGGGCATGCGGGTGCGCAGGCCGAAGGGGATGCTGCGGCTGCTGGGTGTCGGTCCGAAGCTGTATCGCTCCCATCACGACCGGCCCGACGGGCTGCTGCTGCACGAGGACATCGTGTGGTCGATGTTCCCGCCGCACTGGGGGGCGCGGCAGTACTGGCGGGATCTGGAGAGTTTGGAGCGGTGGACGCGGTCGGAGCCGCACCGGATCTGGTGGCAGGAATTTCTGCGGGATTCGGGCGGGACCGGTTTCTGGCACGAGGCGTATTTCGCGCGCGGGGGAATCGATTCGGTGTACGACGATATGGCGCCGCATGGATTGGCGCGGTTCGCGCCGACGGTGCCGGCGCGCGGGCGATTATTCTCCACGCGCGGGCGAGTGCGCGGCACCACATCGGAATTCGAGCCGGTGATAGCCGAATCCGCTTACTATGAGGCCGGCAATGGACGAAGCCCGGACAATATGAATCCGGCTGCACCGCAACAGCATGCGCATATTCCAGGGGCCTTGACCTGCTGCGAGTCCGCGCTCGCGGACCCGGGAGCGAACGACAGGCGACCGGTTCCGGACCAGTGAATGAACATCTCCTGCTGAACGTGTGATCCGGTCACGAAAGTATTTCGAAGCCCATTTCCAGGCCCTATGTTGTGGGCTATGCATGTGCTGTTCGTGTGCAGCGGGAATGTTTGCCGATCTGTCATCGCCGAGCGTCTCACGCTTGCGGTAGCCGCTGAACACGGACTACAGGAATTGACCGCCGAGAGCGCGGGCGTCCGCGCGCTGGTGGGTTTTCCGGTGGAACCCCTTGCGGCACAGACGATCGAGGGCCTCGGCGGGGACGCCGCCAATTTCAAGGCCCGCCGGCTCAAACCGGATATGGTGCACCGCGCCGATCTGGTGCTCACCATGACCGAGCAGATCCGCGACCAGGTGCGTGATCTCGTGCCCGAGGCCGTCGCGCGCACCTTCACCCTGCTCGAGGCGTACCGCATCGCGAAGGTGAGCGGCGCGCGCTCGGTGGTCGGGTTGCACGCCGCCCGTGACGATCTCGCGTATGTGGGCCGGGAGAACATCGCCGATCCGGTGGGGCTGTCGCCGCACGCCTTCTGCGAGGTCGGCGATCGCATCGCCGAAGCACTGGTGCCGCTGCTGCTGGCGTTGCACGCGCATCAGCATCCGCAGGCCACCATCCACCCTCGTCCCGCCGCCGATGAGGCCAGGGTGCAGCAGCGCCCGGCACTGCTCGTACTGCCCGGCGGCCGTGCGGAATCCGCCACCTATGCCGCGGGAGGCACGCCCGAGCGATCACCGGAATCCTCTGAACGAGCCGCACATTCGGCGAGCTGAATACCAGGTTCGCGGCCCGCCCCGGTCTGGACTGACGGAGCGGGGGAGCGAAGCGGAGGAGCGTAGGAGGGAAGACCGGGGTAACAGGGCCGCGAACACGCCGGAGCGAAGCGGAGGCCAAAGACACGGCGTCAATAGCACTGTCTGCCCGCATCGTCCGGTAAGGGGCTACACTCCCCGCGGGCGGATACAACACCGCCGGTGGTTCGACACACGAACAGGACACAGACATGCCGAAACGGATTTCGGATGTTTCACTCCATGTTTTCGGGACACCGCAAACCCTCGACCGCGTCGTGCGCACCGTCTGCCGCGTAGTGGACGAGTATGTGGCCGATCGCGATATCTTCGCGTGGCGGTTCACGCTTCCGGTCGAGGTGGACGATCCCGCGCACACTGTGCTCGAAACACAGTGGCGGCTGGATCATCCCACGGTCGATCCGGGCGAACGGCGCACCTACGAAATCGCGCTCAGCCTGGTGGGCGAGTCCCGGCAGCTGACGAAAGCCGGAATTGCCCGGCTGGAACAGCGACTGGTCCTCGAGCTCTGCGCGGACGAGCCGATCCCCTACATCGTGCACGCCCTGCAGCGCGAGAACTTCGAACTCGAAGAGAACCGCGAACTGATCTAGGGCCGGATACGACTCAGGCCGCACCCGCCACGGGTACGGCCTGATCGAGATCCTGTGGCTCAGCGGCGGGCCGGGAAGTGCCGGATCACGCCCTCCTGCACGGTGGTGGCGAGCAGTTCCCCGGTGCGCGAATAGAAATGCCCGCGCGCCAGACCACGCGAACCGGACGCCACCGGCGACTCGGTCGCGTACAGCGCCCACTCGTCGAACCGGAACGGCCGGTGGAACCAGATGGAGTGGTTCACCGTGGCCGCGAGGATGCGGTCGTGCCCCCACGACAGCCCGTGCGTGGTGATGATCGAGTCCAGCACCGTGGTGTCCGACGAATAGCTCAGCGCCGCAACGTGAATCATCGGATCGTCGGGCAGCGGCCCGTCGGTGCGCATCCACACCCGGTTGTAGTCGAGCGTGCCGCCCTTGTCCTTGAGGATCCAGGCGGGATCGTTCGTGTACCGCATATCGATGGGATGCGGTGCGTTGACGAACATTTCGAGCTTGTCCTCGAGCCCGGCGAAGGACTCCTCCACCCGCGGCAGACCCTCGGGATCCGCGACGTCGGGCAGCGGCACCCCGTGCTCGAGGCCCTTGCCGTAGTCCTGGAAGGCCGCGAGCATGACGAACAGCTCCTGCCCGTCCTGATAGGCCGTCACCGTGCGATTGGCGAAGGAGCGGCCGTCCCGATGCCGGTCGACGTGGTACTCGATCGGCTTCTTGACGTCGCCGCCGCGCACGAAATGCGCGTTCACGGCATGAACGGGCCGACCCGGTCCGACCGTGCGCCCGGCCGCGATGATGGCCTGCGCCACCAGCTGACCGCCGAAGGTTCTGGACCAGACCTTCTCCGGGTGGTGGCCGATGAAGATGTCGGGGCCGTGCTCCTCGAGATCGAGGATGCGCAGCAGCACCCGCAGATCATCGGATAGCCCGACGCCTTCGGGATCCGCGACGGCGTCCGTCGCGGCTCCCGTCTCCAGAGACGCACTCACCCGGTGGTCCTCCTCGTTCAGTGGTCCTCTTCGCCGATCCGGTGGACGTGGATCAGATTGGTGGAACCGACAGTACCCGGCGGGGATCCGGCCACGATGACCACCAGGTCGCCCTTGTTGTAGCGGCCGATGGACAGCAGCGAGGCGTCCACCTGATGGATCATCTCGTCGGTGTCCTTGACCGGCGGCACGATGAAAGTCTCGGTGCCCCAGGTCAATGCGAGCTGGCTGCGGATCTCCGGCTGCGGCGTGAAGGCCAGCAGCGGCAGCGGGGTGTGCAGGCGGGCCAGGCGGCGCACCGTGTCACCGGACTGCGTGAAGGCGACCAGGGCCTTGGCGTTCAACCGCTCGCCGATATCGCGGGCGGCGTAGGAGATGACGCCGCGCTTGGTGCGCGGCACGTGGGTCAGAGGCGGGACCCGCGTGGAGGATTCGGATTCCACGGCATGCACGATGCGGGCCATGGTGCGCACGGCCTCGATCGGGTAGTCGCCGACCGATGTCTCACCCGAGAGCATGACCGCGTCCGCGCCGTCGAGCACCGCGTTCGCGACGTCGGAGGCCTCGGCGCGGGTGGGCCGCGAGTTGGTGATCATCGACTCCAGCATCTGGGTCGCCACGATGACCGGCTTGGCGTTCTCGCGCGCCATCTGGATGGCGCGCTTCTGCACCAGCGGCACCTGCTCGAGCGGCAGCTCCACGCCGAGGTCGCCGCGCGCCACCATGATGGCGTCGAAGGCGAGCACGATGGCTTCCAGATTGTCGATGGCTTCGGGCTTTTCGAGCTTGCCGATGACCGGCACGCGCCGGCCCACCCGATCCATGATGTCGTGCACCAGCTCCACATCCGAGGGCGAGCGCACGAACGACAGCGCGATGAAGTCCACGCCGAGTTCGAGTGCGAACTCCAGATCCTCGATGTCCTTCTCGGACAGGGCCGGAACCGACACATCCATTCCGGGCAGGGAGACGCCCTTGTTGTTGGACACCGGGCCGCCCTCGGTCACCCGGCACACCACGTCGTTGCCGTCGACGCGCAGCACGGTCAGCCCGACCTTGCCGTCGTCGACGAGCAGGCGGTCGCCCGCCTTGGCATCCTTGGAAAGTTCCTTGTACGTGGTCGAGACGCGGTCGTGGGTGCCTTCGACGTCGTCGACGGTGATGCGAACTTCCTCGCCCGTCGCCCAAACCGTCTTGCCCTCGATGAACCGGCCGAGCCGGATCTTGGGGCCCTGCAGGTCGGCCAGAATGCCGACGGCGCGACCCAGATGATCACTGGCCGCGCGCACCTTCTTGTAGTTCTCCGCGTGGTCGGAGTGTTCGCCGTGGCTGAAATTCAGCCGCGCCACATCCATACCGCTCTCGACGAGTTCACGAATTCGGTCCTCGGACGACACAGCTGGTCCGAGCGTGCACACAATCTTCGTCCGTCGCATCACGGGAACAACCCTAGTCCTGTGACATATGTCCCGCTGAACGGGCACGGGCTCTGCGAAAAGATATACACATACTGTTCAGCAAACCGCCGGTCAGCGAGCTACATGCCGGGCCAGCCGGGTCTCCAAACGGGTCTGTCCGAAGCCCAGTATCAAGCAGATCACCCAGTAGTAGAGGGCGGCGACACCGTAGAGGGTGAAGTAGTCGAAAGTGATCGCGGCAGCCGACTGGGCAGTTCTCAGCAACTCCGTCACGAGAATGGTGGAGGCCAGGGAAGTGTCCTTGACCAACGAGATCAAGGTGTTCGACAGCGGGGGCACGGCGATGCGCGCGGCCTGCGGCAGGATGATCATCCGCAGCGATTGGGCGTAGGTCATGCCGACCGCGTAGGACGCCTCCCACTGCCCGTGCGCCACCGAAAGAATCGACGCGCGAACGACTTCCGCCGCGTAGCCGCCGACATTCAGGCTGAAGGCGATGATCGCGGCCGGGAACGGGTCGAAGGTGATGCCGAACTGCGGCAGGCCGTAGAAGATGATGAACAGCTGCACCAGCAGCGGCGTGCCGCGAATGATCGAGATGTAGAAGCGCGCCGGATACGACAGCAGCCGCATCGGCGACATCCGGGCAAGCGCCACGAACAGCGCGATCACCAGTCCGAGGACGAAGCTGATCGCGGTGAGCGGCAGCGTCTTGGTGATGGTGGCCTCCAGCATGGGCCACAGGTTCCGCTGGATCAGGTCCCAGGTGGAGGCATCCATCGTCGAAATGCTCTGTCCGGCTTACTTGCTGACGTCGAGGCCGAAGTACTTGTCCGAGATCTTGGCCAGCGTGCCGTCGGCGGCGAGCTCGGCCAGCGCGGTATTGATCTGGTCGGTCAGGGCCTGCGAATCCTTGCGGGCGGCGAAGGCCTGCTTGGAGGTCTCGCCGGTCTTGCCGACGATCTGGATGACGCCGTTGCCGTTCTGCTTGATGTAGGCGTTGGCGACGAGGGTGTCGTTGACGGTGGCGTTGGCGCGGTCGCTCTTGAGCAGCTGCACGGCTTCCACGAAGCCCGGGATGGCCTCGACCTTGCAGCCCGCGGTCTTGGCGACCTCGGCCCAGTTGCTGGTCTCGGACTGGGCGCAGGTCTTGCCGCTCAGATCGGCCAGCCCGGCGATGCCGGTGGTGCCGGTCTTGGTGATGACGACGCCCTCGGAGACCGTGTACGGGTTGGACAGCGAATACTTCTGCGCCCGTTCGGGTTTGATCGTGACCTGGTTGGCGATCAGATCCACGCGACCGGAATCCAGGGCGGCGAACAGCGAATCCCAGGGGGCCTGGGTGAACTCGACCTTGCGGCCGATCTTGTCGCCGACGGCCTTGATCACGTCGACGTCGTAGCCGGTGAGCTGACCGTTGTCCTGGTAACTGAAGGGGAAGTAGGTGCCCTCGGTGCCGACCTTCAGGACGTTCGCGTCGTCACCGCTGCTGCAGGCGGCGAGCCCGACGGTGGCAGCGACAGCGAGCACAGCGGCGAAGAGCTTACGACGACGCACGGAACACCTCTCCTCGCGCGTGGACCGGCCACGCGGCAGACAACCGGTACAGAGTACGCCGTATACAAACTGGACAGAACGGCAATCATCAGAGCGCGCGCAAACCTTGTGCGGAGAACGCTCTGATGATATCGACCGGTCGGCTCGTCAGGACTTCTTGGCGTCCGCGTCGCCCGAATCGGACTTGGTCAGCTCGACCGCGTCATCGCCGGGATCTTCGGCGTCTTCGTCCTTCGGCTCGTCTTTCGCGGTATCGGTCTGCTCCGTCTCCGCACCCGAATCGACGGTCGCGGCAACGGCTTCCGGCTTCCCGGCCCCGTAGGCGCGCAGCGCCGCGAACTGCCACGGCCACGGCCGCTCCACGCCCGCGCGCACCTGCTCCGCGGTCTCGCGGCCCCTGGTGGCGAACAGGAAGTAGGCGATGGCCAGGAGGAACACGATGGCCGAGGTGAAGGAGTTGATGCGGATGCCCGCGATATGCGTGGCCTCGTCGTCGCGCAGCAGCTCCACGAAGAACCGGCCGAAGCAGTAGATCGCCACGTACAGCGCGAACAACCGCCCGTGCCCGATCTTGAACTTGCGGTCGACGTAGATCAGCACCGCCACGCCGAGCAGGTTCCACACCATCTCGTAGAGGAACGTCGGCTGCACGATCTTCTCGACCACGCCGGTGGACACCCCGTTCATGGGCGACGGCAGACCGGTCTTCTGATCGAAGCGCGTGTAGATCTCCAGACCCCAGGGCAGCGTGGTCTCGCGCCCGTAGAGCTCCTGGTTGAAATAGTTGCCCAGCCGCCCGATGGCCTGGGCCAGCAGAATGCCCGGCGCGATGGCATCACCGAAGGCGGGCAACGGAATTCGATAGATGCGGCAGCCGATCCACGCGCCCACCGCACCCAGCAGCACCGCACCCCAGATGCCGAGGCCGCCCTGCCAGATCTTCCACCAGTCCCCCGGATTGCCGCCCGGCCCGAAGTACTTCTCCCAGTCGGTGGCCACGTGATACAGCCGCCCGCCGATCAGACCGAACGGCACCGCGAACATCGCCACATCGAGCACCATGCCGGACTGGCCGCCGCGCTCCTGCCACCGCTTCTCGCCCCACCAGATGGCGGCGATGATGCCGAGGATGATGCACAGGGCGTAGGCGCGCAACGGGAAACCCGCGATATCCCATACGCCGCGCGGAGGACTCGGTATGTAGGCCAGCACGTTGGTAGCCGGGACGCTCTCGGCCAGGGCTCGTAAGGTCACGGCCCCACCGTAGCGGAATCACCCCGGTGGGGACCGTGCGCGGTTACGCGTCGACCAGTTCGAGTTCCCGCTTGTGCTTCTTCTCGCTCACCATGGTGAGGATCAGCAGCAGCACCGCGCCGACACCGCCGCCGATGAGAATCGCGAAGCCGCCGTTCCAGCCGAAGTGATCGACGGTGTACCCGACCACGGCGCTGGCCGCGACCGAGCCGCCGAGATAGCCGAACAGGCCGGTGAAGCCCGCGGCCGACCCGGCCGCCTTCTTCGAGACGAGTTCCAGGGCGTGCAGGCCGATCAGCATGACCGGGCCGTAGATGAGGAAGCCGATCACGATCATGCAGGCCATGCTGACGCCGGGCATATCGGCGGGGGCCATCCAGAAGACGGCGGTCGCGATGGTCACCAGGCCCATGAAGAAGACGCCGGTGGCGCCGCGGTTACCGCGAAACACCTTGTCCGACATCCATCCCGCGAGCAGGGTGCCGGGGATGCCCGCGTACTCGTAGAGGAAGTAGGCCCACGAGGACTTGTCCAGGGTGAAGTGCTTGACCTCTTTGAGGTAGGTCGGCGACCAGTCGAGCACGCCGTAGCGCAGCAGGTACACGAAGACGTTGGCGAAGGCGATGTACCAGAGCAGCTTGTTCGGCAGGATGTACTTCCGGAAGATCTCCTTGGCCGTGAGCTCGACCTCGTCCTCGGCCGAGTAGTCCTTCGGATAGTCGTTCTTGTACTCCTCGATCGGCGGCAGGCCCACCGACTGCGGGGTGTCGCGCATCAGGATGTAGGCGATGACGGCCACGACGATCGCCAGGAACGCCGGCATGTAGAACGCCGAGCGCCAATCGTGGAACCAGGCCATACCCAGCAGGAACAGCAGCGGCGGCAGACCACCGCCGACATTGTGCGCGGTGTTCCACACCGACACGATGCGGCCGCGTTCCCGCTGCGACCACCAGTGCACCATGGTGCGGCCCGAGGGCGGCCAGCCCATGCCCTGGAACCAGCCGCAGACGAACAGCAGCACGAACATGATGAGCACGCTGGAGGTGGACCACTCGACGAAGCCCATGAACAGCATCACCGCCGCCGACAGGATCAGGCCCAGCGGCAGGAACACCCGCGGATTGGACCGGTCCGAGATCAGGCCCATCACGAACTTCGAGACGCCGTAGGCCAGCGAGATGGCCGAAAGCACAAGGCCCATCTGGCCTTTGGTGTAGTCGCCGTTGGTCCCGTCGGTCAGGTACGGGATGGCCAGCGCGAAGTTCTTGCGGACCAGATAGTAGGCGGCATATCCGAAGAAGATGCCGATGAAGATTTGCCACCGCAGCCGCTTGTAGAGCGGGTCGATGTCGTTCTCGGGCAACCGCTCCCGGTGGGGTGCGGGCGCGAGGATGCTGAGCATTCCGGCCTCCCAGTCGAGGGACCTCATCGTCGAGGGCCGGTTCCCGACGGTAACTGAGAATTACCTGAATGCGCAAATTCCGCCGATGTGGCGCTGAATACCGCTTGACTAGCGGTTTTATTGCGCCGAAGGGTTCGTTAGCCTATCGGTTGCCTTACGACCGCGACGCCAGTGCACGAAGCCACCGCCGACCATCGTGAGGGCATAGATGATCCCGACGATGCCGATCAGGTTGATCGACAGCAGCCGACCCAGGAAATACAGGCCCGCGACGATGGCGAGTCCGAGCACGATCGCCAGACCCGTGGTGAGAACGCTACGCATTCCCGGGTATACGAGCAGGGCGCGCATCGAGTTCGATGCGCGCCCTTGTCTTTTCGGTCTTTTCGATGAATCAGGAAGCGACGGCCGCCGAACGCACGCCCCGCGCGAGCTCCTCGGTCAGCGTCGCCACCGCGCCCAGGCCCTCGGCGGCGGCGCTGACCAGCGCCGAGCCGACGATGACACCGTCCGCGTAGGAAGCGATTTCGGCCGCCTGCGCACCGCTGCGTACACCCAGGCCGACGCCGATCGGGATATCGGAGTGGGCGCGGATACGAGCGCACAGGGCCGGAGCCATGGACGACACCTGGTCGCGCGCACCGGTGACGCCCATGGTGGAGGACGCGTAGATGAAGCCGCGCGAGGCTTCGAGGGTCTTCACCAGGCGCTCCTCCGTGGAGGACGGGGCGACCAGGAAGATGCGGTCCAGATTGTGCGTGGACGAAGCCACGAACCAGTCGTCGGCCTCCTCCGGAATCAGGTTCGGCGTGATGAGGCCGAGGCCGCCCGCCGCCGCGAGATCGCGGGAGAAGGTGTCGACGCCGTACTTCAGCACCGGATTCCAGTAGGTCATGACGACGGCCTTGCCGCCCGCCTGGGAGATGGCCTCCACGACCTTGAACACGTCGCGCACCCGCACACCGCCCGCGAGCGCCTGTTCGGCGGCGCGCTGGATGGTCGGGCCGTCCATCACCGGGTCGGAGTAGGCGACGCCGACTTCGATGATGTCGCAACCGTTTTCGACCATGGTGCGGCACACGTCGATGGAGCCCTGCACATCCGGGTAGCCGGCGGGCAGGTAGCCGATCAGCGCGGCGCGGTTCTCCTCGCGGCAGGCCGCGAAGGTGTTGGCGAGGCGGGACTGCTGACTCACTGGTGCTCCTCCTCGGGCTTGTCGAACAGCCCGAACCAGCGGGCGGCGGTGTCCATATCCTTGTCACCGCGTCCGGACAGGCTCACCAGGATGACCGCGCCCTCGCCCAATTCCTGACCGAGCTTGACCGCACCGGCGACCGCGTGTGCCGACTCGACGGCGGGGATGATGCCCTCGGCGCGGCTCAGCAGCAGCAGCGCGTCCATGGCCTCGGTATCGGTGATCGGGTAGTACTCGGCCCGGCCCGCATCCTTGAGGTAGGCGTGCTCCGGGCCGACGCCCGGGTAGTCCAAACCCGCGGAGATGGAATGGGATTCGATGGTCTGGCCGTCCTCGTCCTGCAGCAGGTACGAGTACGCGCCCTGGAACGCGCCCGGCGTGCCACCGGTGAACGTGGCTGCGTGACGGCCGGTTTCGACACCGTCGCCCGCCGCCTCGTAGCCGATGAGCCGCACACCCGGATCGTCGATGAAGGCGTGGAAGATGCCGATGGCATTGGATCCACCACCGACACAGGCGGTTACGGCATCGGGCAGCCGCCCGGTCTGCGCCTGGATCTGCACCCGCGCCTCCATGCCGATGATGCGCTGGAAGTCGCGCACCATGAGCGGGAACGGATGCGGACCCGCGGCGGTGCCGAAGCAGTAGTAGGTGCGGTCGGCATTGGTGACCCAGTCGCGCAGCGCCTCGTTGATGGCGTCCTTGAGCGTCTGCGAACCCGTTGTCACACTGACGACTTCGGCGCCGAGCAGCCGCATGCGGGCCACGTTCAGCGCTTGACGCGCAGTGTCGACCGCGCCCATGTAGACGACGCATTCGATGCCGAGCAGCGCGCACGCGGTGGCCGTGGCGACGCCGTGCTGGCCCGCGCCGGTCTCCGCGATGACGCGGGTCTTGCCCATGCGCTTGGCCAGCAGCACCTGCCCGAGCACATTGTTGATTTTGTGAGAACCGGTGTGGTTAAGGTCTTCCCGCTTGAGGAAGATGCGCGCGCCACCGGCGTGCTGGGCCAGGTTCTTGCATTCGAACACCGGCGAAGGACGCCCGGTGTAGTCGCGCTGCAGGCGGTCCAGCTCGTCGAGGAAGTTGGGGTCGACGCGCACCTTGTCGTATTCGGCGGTGACCTCTTCGATCACGGCCATGAGCGCCTCGGGCACGTGCCGGCCGCCGTAGACGCCGAAGTGCCCGCCGAGGTCGGGCTCGTGCGCCTTGTTGGCGATGCCCGCGCTCATCTGCGGGAGCGAATTGTCCTTGGCCAGAACGTCTTCAGTCTGTGTCATCAGTTCTTTCACCGACCCCGGCGCACCGGCTTGGGGCAGGACGGATGGGTTCCGGCGGTCACCAGCTCGGCCACCGCGGCACGGGGATCACCGCTGGTCACCAGACCCTCGCCGACGAGCACGGCATCCGCGCCCGCACCGGCGTAGGCCAGCAGGTCGGCGGTGCCGCGAATGCCGGATTCGGCCACGCGGATGACATCCGAGGGCAGGCCGGGGGCGATGCGCGCGAACACGTCCCGGTCCACCTCGAGGGTCTTGAGGTTGCGGGCGTTCACGCCGATCACGGTGGCGCCGGCCTCGAGGGCGCGGTCGGCCTCCTCCTCGGTGTGCACCTCGACCAGGGCGGTCATGCCCAGCGATTCGGTGCGGTCGATGAGCGCGGACAGGGTGTCCTGGTCCAGGGCCGCGACGATCAGCAGGATCACGTCCGCGCCGTGCGCGCGGGCCTCGTGGATCTGGTACGGGCCGACCACGAAGTCCTTGCGCAGGATCGGGATGTCCACGACCTTGCGGACCGCGTCGAGATCCGCGAGCGAACCCTTGAAGCGCCGCTCCTCGGTCAGCACGCTGATGATGCGCGCGCCGCCGTCCTCGTACGCACGGGCCAGGACGGCCGGGTCCGGGATCGTGGCCAGCGAGCCCTTGGAGGGGCTGGCCCGCTTCACCTCGGCGATGACGCCGATGCCGTCGCTGTGCAGCGCGGCCTTGCCGTCACGCGGCGAGGGGGCCGCCGCGGCGGCCTTCTTGACTGCCTGGAAATCCAGGAGGGCTTCCCGAGCGGCCACATCCGCGCGGACCCCGTCGAGAATCGAGTCGAGTACCGTCATCTGGCTCGAATCCTTTCTGGGGAGACGGACTTGCTGCCTGAGAATCCCCCCAGGCGCTGTCTCACCGATGCTGATAAAGAGTAAATGGCTATGTTCCCGCCTCTGACGGCGGGGGCGGAACCGCGAGCGACCTCGATCGCGGCCCCAGTTCAGCGAGTCGGGCGACCCGCTCCCCCGCTACCTGGATCATCGTGCGCGGCACCGCGATTGGTTTCATCGTCGGTCGGATCGACACCTTCGTCGAGCGCGTCCCACAGCACCCGGCCCGAGAGCTGCTCTTTCGCGCCGCCGTGTGACGCCGGCGCTGTGTCCTGGGCCTCCGCGTGATGTTCGGTACCGCGTTCGGCCACGGCGGCGGCCACGGCATCCGCCGCCGCCGACTTCCGGGCCGCCGGATTATCGTATTTTCCGGGGGCTTCGACGGCCTCCACGGGCATCCGCACCAGCAGCAGCGCCGCCGCGAACGCGGCCAGCGCCCCGGCCAGCGAAATCCAGGCCGGAAGAGCCGTGGTCTGCACTTTCTCCGCGATCTCCCAGGATCGGAGATCGGCCAGGGTGGCCGCCCGCTCGGCGGTCTTCCCCTCGCCCCGGAGCAGCGCGTACGCCGGAACGGCCGTCACCGCGGCCAGCACGGCGACGACCACACCGACCAGCCGCCGGAACCAGCCCCGCGTGGCGAACACCGCCGCGACCGTCGCCAGCAGCGCGAGCGCCAACGGCGTCAAAGCCCCGAACCACTCGCCGCCGTTGAGCGTCTCGCCGCGTACGGTCCGCGCGTCCCCGACCTCGCCGACGACCTCGAAGCTGACCCACGTCATCCGCGACGACACCCACAGCAGACCCGCCGCGACCGCCAGCAGCAGCGCCGCCACCGCCGGTCTGCGCCGGGCTCCGGCCGCGTCGACCTCCGAGGCCGCCGCGTCGGCCGCGACCTTGGCGGCGGTCTGCTCGGCTTCGGCCAGATCGGCCGCGATCGCCCGATTCCGAATCTCGGCGATATCGGACGCCGCCCCGGCGGGGCCGACGACCGCGCCATCGACCTCGGGCTGGTCCTTCGCGTCCGGCTGCGCGGGTGACTCGGCGCGAGCGGCGGCTACCGCGTCGGCGCTCGGCGTCGAGCCCGAGTCGTCCGGTACCGCACGATCTTTCGGTGCCTGATTCGGCTCCGCGTCGGTCATCGCCCGTCACCGTTGGGACGGAAAGGCCGCAGCGTCTCGGCGGCGGCCACCGCCTTGAGGACCGCCATGGCCTTGTTGCGGGATTCGACATCCTCGTAGTCGGGGTCGGAATCCGCGACCACGCCCGCGCCCGCCTGGACGTAGGCGGTGCCGTTCTTGAGCAGGGCCGTGCGGATGCAGATGGCGGTATCCGCGTCACCGGCGAAGTCGAGGTAGCCGACCACGCCGCCGTAGATGCCGCGGCGGGTGGGTTCGAGCTCCTCGATCAACTCCATGGCGCGGACCTTGGGCGCGCCGGAGAGGGTGCCCGCCGGGAAGCACGCCTGGACGGCGTCGAGGGCGACCTTGCCCGCGGCGAGGCGGCCGGACACCGTGGAGACCAGATGCATGACGTGGCTGTAGCGCTCGATGTGCCGGTATTCGGTGACGCGCACCGTGCCCGGCTCACAAACCCGGCCGAGATCATTGCGGCCGAGGTCGACGAGCATGAGGTGCTCGGCGTTCTCCTTCTCGTCGGCGAGCAGGCCCTTCTCGAGCAGCAGGTCGTCCTCCTCGGTGGCCCCGCGCCAGCGCGTGCCCGCGATGGGGTGCGTGGTGGCCACGCCGTCCTTCACCGTCACCAGTGATTCCGGGCTGGAGCCGACGATGGAGAACGCGGTGCCGCCGGAGCCGTCCGGGATGTGCATCAGATACATGTACGGGCTCGGGTTGGAGGCGCGCAGCATGCGGTAGAGGTCGAGAGGCGTTCCGCCGTACTCGATTTCGAAGCGCTGCGACAGCACCACCTGGAACGCCTCGCCCGCTTCGATCTCCTTGACCAGCCGTCGCACGCCCGCCCCGAATTCCTCGGAGGTGCGCTGGCGGCGGAAGTTCGGTTCCGGCCGGTCGAAGACCGAGACGGTGGATTCGGCGGGCGCGGCGAGGGCCTCGGTCATCCGGTCGAGCCGGGCCACGGCGTCGTCGTACGCCTCGTCCACGCGCTCGTCGGTGCCGTTCCAGTTGACCGCGTTGGCGATGAGCGTGATCGCGCCCTCGTGATGGTCGAAGGCCGCCAGATCGGTGGCCAGCATGAGCACCATCTCGGGCAGTTCGAGATCATCGGTCGCGAGCACGGGCAGGCGTTCCATCCGCCGCACGGCGTCGTAGCCGAGGTAGCCGACGAGCCCGCCGGTCAGCGGCGGCAATCCGGGCAGCCGTTCGGTGCGCAGCACCTGCAGCGCCTCGCGCAGCGCGGCCAGCGGCTCCCCGCCGACCGGTGCGTCGGCCGGGGTCTGCCCGAGCCAGGCCGCCTGCCCGTCGACCACGGTCAGCGCGCTCGGGCTGCCCGCTCCGATGAACGACCATCGCGACCACGACCGCCCGTTCTCCGCGGATTCCAGCAGGAAGGTTCCCGGCCGGTCCGCGGCCAGCTTCCGGTAGGCCGACAGAGGAGTCTCGGAGTCCGCCAACACCTTTCGAATCACCGGTACGACCCGGTGATCAGCCGCGAGTACACGGAACTGTTCGCGGGAGGTGGTGGAGGTAGTGGATGCGCCGTGCATCCACCCATCATTCCAGGCCCGGCGTTCGGTATCGAAATCACTCTCCTCCCCCAGCCGAACCCCCCTCTGCTGCGAATAGACGATGCGGTCATCACTACACTCGCGGCAATCTGCCTCTCGGCAGTGCAGGAGAGGTCGCACGCGGTATCCCGATACGAGAGGAGTTCTACACAGATGTACCCCTCGCAACCGGTCGCCCCGGAGGGTCCACGGCACGCAGCTCCGCAGGTCGCCCCGGGGTCCCACCCCGGTCAGCCGCCGCGGATGATGAATATGAATACGGCGGGCA
Organism: Nocardia acididurans; assembly: GCF_016741815.1. Classification (GTDB taxonomy): domain Bacteria; phylum Actinomycetota; class Actinomycetes; order Mycobacteriales; family Mycobacteriaceae; genus Nocardia; species Nocardia acididurans. Next base: position 231,947 of record NZ_JAERRJ010000010.1, on the reverse strand, counting down.
AGTACAGCGCCATCGCCTCGTTCGTCACTTATGTCAAAGCTTTGGAAGCGCTGGATCCGCGCAGCTTCCCGGATGAGTACGCCGAGCACAGCGACCGGATCCGGGAGCTGAAGCCGTTCCTGCGGGCGCACGGCATCCTCGATGTCATGGAGATCAAGAATCCGGAGGTCGCCGCGCTCATCGGCGTCTAGCCGATGCGGTCGTTCGATCGTCCCGTGGGCGGAACGCCGGGTCCGCCCACGGGACGATTCGCGTTCCTCAGAGGTTCCCGTACTGTGCGCTGTATGAAGCCAGGCGAGACCGCACCCAACTTCGAGCTCTCCGACCAGTCCGGCACCCTCCGCTCGCTCGAGTCGCTGCTCGCCGACGGCCCCGTGGTGCTGTTCTTCTACCCGGCGGCCAACACCCCCGTGTGCACCGCCGAGGCCTGTCACTTCCGGGATCTGGCAGGCGAATTCAAGGCCGCCGGCGCGACCCCGATCGGCATCAGCGCCGACTCGGTGGACGTGCAGTCGGGCTTCGCGGACAAGCAGCGCCTGGACTACCCCCTGCTGTCGGATCCGGGCGCCAAGGTCGCCGCCGAGTTCGGCGTCAAGCGCGGCCTGCTCGGCGCACTGGTCCCGGTCAAGCGCACCACCTTCGTCATCGACCCGGACCGCACCATCGCCACCGTCATCTCGAGCGAGCTGCGCGCCGAGGTGCACGCCGACAAGGCCCTGGAGTTCCTGAAGAAGCGCGGCTGAGGATCTCTCCGGCCGGCGTGGTAGCCACGGGATCGCCCCACTGTCACCGGACTGCCCGGAGTGGCGGACACCGATGTGCCGTACCTGCGGGCATACGCTGGGGCTATGACTACGCCCAGCGATACCACGCCCGGCGCGGAAGTGTCTGCGCCCAAGCGGTCCTCATTCGTCACGTGGCGCAATCGCATCATCGCCCTCGTGGTGCTGGCGCTGGTGCTGTGGGTGACGTATCTGATCCTGGCCGCGTTTCTGCCGCGGTGGTGGGCGCAGCGCATTGCCGAAATGGTGAGTGGGTCGTTCTCCAAAGGCATTTGGTACGGGCTGGTGATGGGCGTGCTGTGCACGGCTGTACCACTTTTCCTGTTGCTGCTGGCCGGAATGCAGTGGCGGAAACGGGGCGGTCCGTTTATTGCGGGTGCCGCTGTGGTGCTGGCAGTTGTTGCGGCAGTACCGAATTTGCTGACCCTCGCTATCGTTCTCGGAAACAGCAATGCAGCGCATGCCGGTGAGCGCATTCTCGATGTGGACGCGCCCGCATTCCGCGGGGCCGCGCTGACCGGTGCGATCGTGGCCGGAGCCCTCTTCCTGTTCGCCGCATTTCTGTTGGTGCGCAGGCGAATCCGCAAACAACGTGCCGTGAAGCAGCGGGCGCGACAGGAAAACCAGAGCGTGCCGGTGGAAAAGCCGATAGCGCCGCCGGAACCCGGCGCGAACTGAATCCGTACGCGACACGCGTGATGGATGTCACGTCATTCAGCAACATCGTGACGACCGAGCGAAATCGTGGCAAACTTTGTTTTGCGGGTGACTCGTTGTTGATGCTTCGCCGCACGCCTGCCCGGCGAGCACATCGTGTCACTCGGCTGCTACGAGAGGGCGCGCACGGTGACCAAGTGGTTGAATCCGATTGAACAGCGAGCTTGGCGTACCGTCATCGCGCTGATGACCCGGCTCCCGGCTGCCCTGGACACCCAGCTCCAACGTGAGTCCGGGATTACCCATTTCGAATTCTTCGTGATGACTCTGCTGTCCGAAGAACCGGGGCACCGGTTGCAACTGAGTGAGCTTGCCAAAAAGGCAAACGCATCGCTATCGCGCCTGTCGCATGTCATCTCCAAGCTGGAACGGCTCGGCTGGGCTCAGCGTGTCACCATCACCGGACGGCGTGGCGCGCAGGCCGTGCTCACCGAGGCCGGATTCCAGAAGGTGACCGAGGCGTCGCCCGGCTATCTGGACTGTGTGCGCGCCTTGGTATTCGACGGGCTCGACAAAGAACAGACCAAGCAATTGCTGGAGCTCGGTGAGACCTTGGTGGCGCAGATGGAACACGGAATCGCCCGGGGCAATGGGCGTTCCAGCAGGCCGATCACCCGCGACGGGCTGAGCTGACGCGAAAAGCCTTGTGGCTCAGCCTTCGTCGGTGAGCAGCGCATCCCCCTGCGACAGCAGCACATCGGTGTCGAAGCAGGTGTGCGTGCCGGTGTGGCAGGCCGCGCCCTCCTGATCGACGACGAGCAGCACGGTGTCGCCGTCACAATCGAGCCGCACCTCGTGCACGTACTGGGTGTGGCCGGAGGTCTCGCCCTTCACCCAGTACTGCTGCCGCGAGCGCGAATAGTAGGTGCCCTTGCGGGTTTCCAGCGTGCGAGCCAGCGCCTCGTCGTCCATCCACGCCATCATGAGCACATCGCCGGTGCTCTTCTCCTGCGCGATGGCGGCGAAGAGACCGTCGGCATTGCGCTTGAGGCGGGCGGCGATCGCGGGGTCGAGGCTCATATCCCCTGTTATACAGGGCATCCGCGCCACCGGATCGACCGCCCCATTCCAGCGAATCTCGCATTTCTTGACTTACCGGAGAACGTGGAGCATTATCGAACCCGTTCCAAGCACCTCGATAGGTGAGGCTCCTACACGAACACAGGCCACTGATCTGACGACGTCGAGAGACGCCCAAGGTTAGGACAGGTTTTCCCGGATTAAGGGATAACCCAAAGTGGCTTCCCGGCCCCGGCCGGGACACGTCGTGTAGTGCCGAAACTTTGACGAGAGGGGTGCCCACCAGGCTCTTCGCCCTGGTCAACCCCTGTGTGCATTGCGTCGGCGCCCCCGTGCGCCCTGGCCGCCAGGAGGTGAGTACCACAGTTGAAGACCGGTGACAGTCCTTATCCGAGTGCATTCGACTGCATTCTCTCGCCCGGCCGCGGCCTGCATTCCCACTGAATCGTTCTGCGCGTCCGCGTAATCCCGCACGGCAATTGCCTGTTCCTCGGCAATTGTCCACCGAGGCATGCGCGAATTCGCTCCGAATGAATTCAGCGGTAGGTCGCGGCGCGAATTCAGGAGCATTCTCATGACCTACATCACCACCCGTCGCGGCCCCTCGGCGCTCACCTCCGCCCTGCTCGGCAGCTGCCGTCGCGGAGTCGACCGCCTCTGGGCGCGACGCAACCTCACGCCGGAAGAGCGCGCCAACCTCATGGCCTGCTACACCCCGCCGGCCATCGTCAGCGCGTCACTCGGCGTGCACACCCACCGCTAGTTGTTCGACCGGCCTCGGTGCGCGGCATCGAGGCCGGATCTCCCCGGCCCCACGAGGGCTCAGCTCTGTTCCCACGGCACATCCCTGCCGTCGATGAGGAAGACAGACCGATGAACACCAGCTTCACCATGACCCGCCTCGCCTGTCTCGGAGTGGCGGTCACCGCGCTCGGCGTCGCCGCCGCGGACCCGCACACCGCGCGTGCCACGGAAGTCGCCGCGGCACACGATATTTCGAATGCCATCGACTACACCGCGCAGATCCGCGGCAGCTCGGTGGTGGTGCACACCGCCGCGGGCTCACTGACCGTCCACAACAACCTGCTGCAGGTGCTCGATCGCGACGGCACCCTGGTCTCCGCCGTCGCGCTCAACTACCAGCTCGGCGGCCTGCGCTACCCGATCGCCGCCGAGATCCACGGCAACGAGGCGGTGCTCACGCCGGGAACCCAACGCGCACAGGCGGTTCCGATCGCCTCCGAGGCGGATGCGGTGTCGGCGACATCCATCGCCGATCCGGCGACCGAGAACTTCGACGAGGCCGTGCAGGCGGCGGACAACGAGATCAGCCTCGGCATCGCCGTCGGTAGCCTGATCGGCACCGTCCTCGGCGCCGGCGTGGGCTGTGTCGCGGGTGCGGTGGTCGGCGCCGCGCTCATGCCGCCGATCTTCATTCCGGGCGCTGCCGGAGGGTGCCTGGCCGGGATCGTGGCGGGTGCGGGGCTCGGTGTCATCGCGGGCACCATCGCCGTCGGCGGCCCGGTGGTCATTGCCAGCGCCGTCAAGTTCTTCACGACGATCGCGAATCCGCCCGCGCCCGCCGCGGATCCGACCGCAGCCGCCTGATGAGCGCGTCGTGCGCACCATTCGCGAGGAGTACCTCATGACCATGTACACACCCCTGCCCCTGGCGCCCCCGCCGGGGCTGCCGCCCGAGCGCAAGCGGCCCAGCCGCCGTGATCGCAAGGCGGCCGAACTGGAATCGCAGACGCGCGCGGTGGGGGCCAGGCTCACCGGTATCAGCGTGCAGCCCGCCAAACAGGTACTGCGCGAACTGGATTCGGCGCGGGAGGGCCTCACGCACGAGGATGCGGCGCTGCGGCTGCTCCAGTACGGGAAGAACCAGATCGCGCACGAACGGGTGCCGCACTGGACCGTGCAGCTGGCCAAGGCGTTCTGGAATCCGTTCATTCTGGTGCTGCTGTTCCTCGATCTCATCCTCTACCTGACCGAGGACGTCAAGGGCGTCATCACCATCACCACCATGATCACGATCAGCACGCTGATCCGATTCTGGCAGGAGTTCCGCTCCACCAGGGCCGCCGAGGCGCTGGCGAAGCTGGTCACCACGACGGCCGCGGTGTTCCGGCGCAGCGAGACCGAGACCCGCTGTCCGGCAACGGAAATCCCCATGACCGAGGTGGTGCCCGGCGATATCGTGCAGCTCGCCGCGGGCGATATGGTGCCCGCGGATATGCGGCTCATCGCGGCCAAGGATCTGATGCTCAGCCAGGCCGCGCTGACCGGCGAATCACTGCCGGTGGAGAAGGCCGACACCATCTCCGGCGATATCACCGGCACCGCACACGGCAATCCCGCCGAGGCCGACAACCTGGTGCTGATGGGCACCTCGGTGACCTCGGGCACCGGTATCGGCGTGGTCGTCGCGACCGGCTCGGAGACCTACTTCGGATCCATGGCCAACGGCATCGTCGGCGCGAATCCGGAGACGGCCTTCGACACCGGCGTGAAGAAGGTCAGCTTCCTGCTGATCCGCTTCATGATGGTCATGGTCCCGGTGGTGTTCGTCATCAACGGTCTCAATCAAGGGGATTGGGCCTCGGCGTTCCTGTTCGCCGTGGCCGTGGCGGTGGGCCTGACCCCGGAGATGCTGCCGGTGGTGGTGACCGCGAACCTGGCCAAGGGCGCGATGACCATGTCCAAGCGCAAGGTGGTGGTCAAGCGGCTCAACGCGATTCAGAATCTGGGCGGCATGGATGTGCTGTGCACGGACAAGACCGGCACGCTCACCGAGGACCGCATCGTGCTGGACCGCTACCTGGACATCCACGGGCGGCCCGATGACGAGGTGCTGCAGTGCGCCTACCTCAACAGCCACTTCCAGACCGGACTGCGCAATCTCATGGACCGCGCGGTCATCGACCGGGTGGACGCGGCCGAGGAGGTGGTGATCGAGAGCCGCTTCCGGCTGGTCGACGAGATCCCGTTCGATTTCGTGCGCCGCCGGATGTCGGTGGTGGTCAGCGACAATCTCGGGCACGCGAACGAGAACCAGCTGATCTGCAAGGGCGCGGTCGAGGAGGTCATCGCGCTGTGCGGGTACGCGCTGGACCGGGACATCCCGATTCCGCTGACACCGCAGATGCGCGAGCAGGTCATCAGCATCGCCGAGGCCAACAATCGCGAGGGTCTGCGGGTGCTGGCCGTCGCCACCAGGGCGGTGCCGCTGCGCGACACCTACGCGGTGACCGACGAGACCGAGATGACGCTGATCGGTTTTCTCGCCTTCCTGGATCCGCCCAAGCAGGACGCGGCGGCGGCGCTGAAAGCGCTGGCGGACAACGGAGTCGCGGTGAAGGTCGTCACCGGCGACAACGATCTGGTGGCGGCACGGGTGTGCCAGGACGTCGGCATCGATGTCGGCGAGGTGGTGACCGGCACCGCCCTGGATCTCACCCGGGACGAGGATCTGCCCGAACTCGTCGCGCGCACCAGCGTTTTCGCCAAGATCAACCCGGTGCAGAAGGCGCGCATCGTGCGGGCGCTGCAGGCCCAGGGCCGCACGGTGGGCTTCCTCGGCGACGGCATCAACGACGCGGCGGCGCTGCGCGAGGCCGATGTGGGCATCTCGGTGGACACGGCCGTGGATATCGCGAAGGAATCGGCCGACATCATCCTGCTGGAGAAGGACCTCATGGTTCTGGAGCAGGGCGTGCTCATGGGACGCCAAACCTTCGGCAACACCATGAAATACATCAAGATGACGGCGTCGTCGAACTTCGGCAATGTGTTCTCGGTGCTGGTGGCCTCGGCCTTCCTGCCGTTCCAGCCCATGCTGGCGGTGCATCTGCTGGTGCAGAACCTGCTCTACGACATCTCGCAGCTGACGATTCCGTGGGATCGGATGGATCCGGAGTATCTGCGCAAGCCGCAGAAGTGGAACGCCAAGGATCTGGGCCGGTTCATGGTGTGCATCGGCCCCACCAGCTCCATCTTCGATATGACGACCTTCGCGCTCATGTGGTTCGTGTTCCACGCCAACTCCCCCGAACATCAGACGCTGTTCCAATCCGGCTGGTTCATCGAGGGTTTGCTGTCGCAGACGCTGATCGTGCACATGATCCGGACGCAGAAGATCCCGTTCATCCAGTCGCGGGCGGCGCTGCCGGTCATGCTGACCACGGGCACCATCATGGCCATCGGCATCTGGCTGCCGTTCTCGCCGCTGGCGAGCACACTGCAGATGCAGGCGCTGCCGCTGACCTACTTCCCGTGGCTGGTGCTGACGCTGCTCAGCTACTGCTGTGTGGCGCAGCTGGCGAAGACGCTCTACATCCGCAAGTTCCACAGCTGGCTGTAGTTCGCGATTCTCATCCGAGGGCCTTGCGCAATGCGGGGCCCTCGGGTGCGTCGTCGAGGGCCGAACCCAGTGTGGCGCGGTAGGAGTCGCGTGCGGCGAGGTAGCGTTCGCGGCCGGCCGGGGTGATCACCGTGTAGACGCCGCGGCGATCATCGGGGCACAGGTCGCGGTGTGCGAAACCCGCGGCGTCCAGTCGGCCGACCAGGCGGGTGACCGAACTCTGGTTCAGGCCCAGGAGATTCGCGAGTTCCTGCATGCGCAGTTCATCGTCGGGTGCGGCGTCGAGGAAGCCGAGGGCGCGGTACTCGGACAGGCCGAGGCCGTGCGTGCGCTGCAGAACGGCGGTGAGCCGCTGTTCGACCTGCGCGTGCAGGGCGATGACGCGGTTCCACATCTGCTCGTCACGATCACCTGTTGACATCGTTTATTTGTACATGCATACTTCGATCTCAGCAAGTTACTTGCATATACATACAACTACAGGGGTTTCCAATGGCCTGGATCTATCTGCTCGTCGCCGCCGTCTTCGAGGTCGTCTTCGCACTCGCCACCAATGCCACGCACGGGTTCACCGTGCTCGGGCCGTCGCTGCTCACCGCGGCGGCCGCGTCCGGAGGGATCTTCTTCCTGAGCCTGGCGCTGAAGACGCTCGACGTGGGCGTGGGGTACACGGTGTGGACCGGCATCGGCTCGGTCGGCACGGTCACCTTCGCGTCCGTGGTGTTCGGTGAGCAGCTCACCGTGTGGAAGGCGATGGCCTTCGTCCTGATCATCGGCGGCGTGCTCGGGCTGAAACTCGCTGACACGCTTGCCAATCGGCGCAGCGTCGCCGCCGAGCCCGTCGCGGTCTGACCGCTCCGCTCCCCCACAGCCGAAATCCGTTCTCGCACTTCCCTCTCGATTATCAAGGAGTCGTCATCATGGCCTGGGTCTACCTCGGCGTCGCCATCCTCTTCGAAATCGCCTTCGCGCTGGGCACCAATGCCACCAAGGGGTTCACGCGACTGTGGCCGTCGGTGTTCACGCTGCTCGCGGCCGCGGGCGGCATCTTCACCCTGAGTCTCGCGCTGCGCACACTGGATGTCGGTGTGGGATACACGATCTGGACCGGTGTGGGCGCCATCGGCACCGTGATCCTGGGTGCGCTCATCTACCAGGAGAAGATCACGGTGCCGAAGGTGGTGTCGTTCGCGGCGATCATCGCCGGGGCCGTACTGCTGAAGGTCGCCGCCGCCTGATCAGCGGACGGTCAGGCCGTCCGCGCGCATGGCGTCCTTGACCTGACCGATGGTGAGGTCACCGAAATGGAAGACGCTGGCCGCCAGCACCGCATCCGCGCCGGACTGGACGGCGGGGGCGAAGTCCTCGACTTTGCCCGCGCCGCCGGAGGCGATCACGGGAACGGTGACGGCGGCCCGCACGGCTTTGATCATGGGCAGATCGAAACCGGCCTTGGTGCCGTCGGCGTCCATGGAGTTCAGCAGGATCTCGCCGACACCCAATTCGGCTCCGCGCACGGCCCATTCGACCGCGTCGATACCGGTGCCGCGCTTACCGCCGTGGGTGGTGACCTCCCAGCCGGAGGGGGTGGGAGCCTGGCCCTGCGGCACGGTGCGGGCATCCACCGACAGCACGATGCACTGAGAGCCGAAACGCTCCGACATCTCGCGCAGCACCTCCGGACGGGCGATGGCGGCGGTGTTCACCGACACCTTGTCCGCACCGGCGCGCAGCAGGCGATCCACATCCTCGACGGTGCGGACACCGCCGCCGACGGTGAGCGGGATGAAGATCTGCTCGGCGGTGCGGGTCACCACATCGATCATGGTGCCGCGGTCGCCGGTGGAGGCGGTGACATCGAGGAAGGTGAGCTCATCGGCGCCCTGGGCGTCGTAGGCGGCGGCCAGTTCCACGGGATCGCCCGCGTCCCTGAGGTTTTCGAAGTTCACGCCCTTGACCACGCGGCCGGCGTCGACATCCAGGCACGGGATAACGCGCACTGCCAAGGTCATTGCTCCACCTCTCCGCGGACACGGTCGACGGTCTCGCCGATCATGTCCAGTAGTTCTTCGTGCACTCCGGGCGCGGCGGCCAGCACCGAACCCGATTCGATGGTCCAGTCGCGGCCCAGCAGGTCGGTGACCACGCCGCCCGCCGCGCGCACCATGGCCACGCCCGCGGCGTTGTCCCACGGGTGATGGCCGAACACCACTGCGCCGCCGAGGATTCCGGAGGCCGTATAGGCCAGGTCGATGCCCGTCGAGCCGTGCATGCGCACCCGTCCGGAGAGGGTACTCAGCGTGCCCAGCAGATTGAAACGGAATATGCCCGGAATCCGGCCCGCCCCATCGATATTGAAGGAGCCGAAACCGATCATGGCGTCGGACAGCTTGCCGCGCTCCAGTTTCGGCAGCGGCTGGCCGTTGAGCAGCACCGGACCGTCGACGGTGGCGGCGTAGCGCTGGCCCAGCAGCGGCAGCCAGGTCAGGCCGATCACCGGGACGCCGTCACGGACCAGGGCCAGCAGCATGCCCGAGAGCGGATGCCCCGACGAATAGTTGAAGGTGCCGTCGATGGGGTCGAGCACCCAGGCGGTGCCCGAGGTCAACTGCGGGCCGCCGAATTCCTCGCCGTGCACCGGGATTCCGGTGCGTTCGGCCAGCCGCTGGGACAGCGTGCGCTCCAGCTCCAGATCCAGGGCGGTGGCGAAGTCGTTGCGGCCCTTCACCACCGCGCTCGGCGCGCCGACTCCCTCCACGAAACGCGATGCGACAGCATTGAGTTCGTCGCTCGCGATGGCGAGCAGCTCGGCGAGTTCGGCGGCCATCGGGGCTATCGGACCGCGGCGAGGGCTTCGGGCAGGGTGAATCGCCCGGCGTACAAAGCCTTTCCGATGATCGCGCCCTCCACGCCGTCCTCGGTCAGGGTGGCGATGGCGAGCAGATCGTCGAGCACCGAGATGCCGCCCGAGGCGATCACCGGGGCCTCGGCCGCATTGGCGACCTGGGCGAGCAGATCCAGATTCGGCCCGGTCAGGGTGCCGTCCTTGGAGACGTCGGTGACCACATAGCGCGAGCAGCCGTCGCGTTCCAGGCGCTCGAGCACCTCCCACAGGTCGCCGCCATCGGTCACCCAGCCGCGGCCGCGCAGCCGCCACTCGCCGTCGATGAGTTTCACGTCGAGGCCGACGGCGATCTTGTCGCCGTATTCGCCGATGGCGCGCGCGCACCAGTCCGGGTTCTCGATCGCGGCGGTGCCGATGTTCACCCGCGCACAGCCCGTGGCCAGGGCGGCCTTCAGCGAATCGTCGTCGCGGATACCGCCCGACAGCTCCACCTTCACATCCAGCTCACCGATGACCTCGGCGATCAGATCGCGATTGGAGCCCTTGCCGAAGGCGGCATCCAGGTCGACCAGATGCACCCACTCCGCGCCCGCGTGCTGCCAGGCCAGGGCGGCGTCACGCGGCGAACCGTAGCTGGTTTCGCTGCCCGCCTCTCCCTGCACGAGGCGCACGGCCTCACCATTGGCGACATCGACGGCGGGTAGCAGCACAAGACTCACGGGAGCATCTTAGTAGTTACCGCTTCTCCCCCGGCCGTCGGCCTGGGCAAATGCGGCAATGTGACCAGCGTTTCAGAACGGCCGCCCCCATTCCGTGCAGAAGGTGCCCGACGGCCGGGCGCCCCGATCCTGCGGCGGCACCTGCCCGCAGGCCCGGAACCAGCGGGTGCGACCGCGATCGTCGAAAACCTTCAGCGCGGGAGTGGCGCGGCCCATGGTGATCGGCTGCGCGCAGTCCTGCCACAGCTGATGATCCTCCGCGTCGCGGTGGTAGCTCCAGTCCAGCCAGACCCGATCCAGATCGCTGGTCGAGGCGACCAGCTCCGCCCACACGATGGGGCCGTGCGCGGGATGGCGCTGGGAGCGCAGTTCGACCCGGCGATCACGGATGGGCGTGCCGAACGCGGTGGAGAAGAGTTCCACGCTGGGGTCGATCGCGGGATCGGGCGTGAGCTCCTCCCCGCAGATCGAATAGGACATCAGCGGCGACTCGGCGGGAACGTGTTCGACCGTGGGGCGGTAGTCCCGGATCAGGGCGGCGGTCACCCCGAGCGCGATCCCCAGGCCCAGGGCCAGCGGAAGGCGCAGTCGGCGCAGCACATTCGAGCGGTCCGGCGGAACGGGTTCGCGGGGGCGCGTGTCAGCCGGTCCGGCAGCGGCGCGGGCTGCGGCCGGTGCGACCCGCGCGGGTGTGGGCTCAGTCATCGGGGCGCTCCCAACCGGTGCAGTTGTTGCGCGAGCGGCCGGGCACCGCGCGTTCCTGCGGCACGGCGGCGCAGGCGCGGAACCAGCGGCGTTCGCCGTAGGGGTCGCGCACCCGGATCCCCGGTGTCTGCAGTATCTGGTTCACCTCGGTGGCCGGGCAGGTGTAGGTCTCGACCACACCGTCACCGTCCTCGTCGGAACGCCACTCCAGCCACACCTCGTCCTGCTCGGAAACCCGGCGCACCAGGTGGGCGTAGGCGATCCACCCCGCTGTGGCCCACTCATACCGGTCCTCCGCCCGCTGCACGCGCAGTTCGACGCGCTGCGCGGCCATTGGATCCCCCGGCGGGCCGTAGCCGATATTCAACTGCACGAAGCCCGAGGAATGATGCGGCGCAATGGCTTCCGCGCACGGCGGCACCGCCGCCCGCACCGCCGCGACCACCACCCGCGTCCCGGCGAACCCGGCCACCGCACCCACCAGCAACACCACCGCCGCCAGCACCACACCACGATATCCCCGCCACGCGCCGCGACGCCTCGATGCTGTCGCGGGCTCGGATGCCGGGGCCACAGGCGTGGCGGACTCGAATACCGCAGGCGCGAGCGTGGCGGACTCGGGTACCGGGGGCGCGAGCGTAGCGGACTCGGATATCGCAGGCGCGGGCGTAGCGGGTCCGGGTACCGGGGGCGCAGACCCGGCGCAGGCCGCTTCCTCCGGGGTCGCGTTCGCGAATTCGCCTGCACCCGGGGCGGTCTCGGGTTCGGTGGGCGGGGCCGCGGGGCGATGGCGGGAGCGGCCGCGTTCGACGCGGGCGAGGCGGCGCTGTTCGGCGAGGTGGTCCCAGGCGGCGAGGAGGGCGTCGCCGATCTCGGTTTCGAGGTCGGGATGGCGGTCGGCGACCGCGCGGTCGAGGTGGACGGCGAGTTCCCGGGCGACGGCGCGGGTGGCGGGGATCGTGCTGCCCCGGAACCACTCGTAGACGCTGGAGGGTCGATTCAGGGCTCGTCCGACGTCGCCGCGCGAGACCTCGGCGAGAGCGGCGACCGCGTCCAGCAGCGCTCCGAAATCACCTGTCTCCCCGACGCTCTCGGCCGAGCGGTAGATCGCCGCGAGCGCCTCCGCCGGTGCGCTTCTGGTACCTTCCCCCGCCCCCGGGCGTGGTTCCGAGACTTCCGGAACCCCACTCTCATTCACCACGCGAACACCTTATCGGGCTCGAATCATCGCTGCTCGCAAAGACTTCCGCAGACCCGCGCAGATATCCGCACTTTCGGCCCCAGACCGATTCCCGCCAGGTTGGAGCCCGATCAACCGAACACCCGGCGCCGCCCCGCGGTCGCCGTCGAAAGGGGTAATCATGAACCTCACCCGCTACACCCGGCCACTGCTGCTGGGTCTGCTGACCGTCGCCGCGGCCGCCGGCACCACCCTCGCCTCCGGACCCGCCTCGGCCCGCGCCGATTTCGGCTGGGATGGAGGCCGCTGGGCCGATATCGATCCGGACACCGGGTGGGCCTGGGTCTCACGCGGTAATACCGACGGCGCTTCGCTGCTGCTCTACATGAACGGCCGCGACAATCCGGAATGGCTGTCGATCAAGAAGGCCGACGGCGAGACCCGGCAGTTCACCTACGATCGCCGCAAGTATCCGCGAATCTGGGGCGCGAAGCTCTGCTACTTCAATGATCAGAGCCACTGTTCCGATGTGCGCCACGTGTGAGTTCCGGAGCCGCGCACAGTGATTCGCACCATCCTGATTACCACGTCCGCCGCACTGCTGACCCTCGCGGTCGGCGCGTGCACCGGTGAGCAGGGTCCGATCGTCGTGGCCCCGGTGACCGCATCCGCGGTCGCCGGGGCCACGGCCCAGGCCACCGCCACCGCCACCGCCACCGATCAACCACCCCCGACCGCCGCCGCGTCGGAATGCGCCTACGACGATCCGGCGGCCATCGACGAACCGCTACCCGGCGGCTACGAGATCGCCGATCTGACCGCGGGCGACGCCACCGCCCAGATCTGGACCGCCGAGGCGAACGGCACCCAATACTGGTGGGCCCGAGGCGTATCCGGCTCCGGATACCTCACCGCCACCTGGGGCCCGGGCTCCGAGATCGCGTACACATGTGTGCGCGGCCCCGGCGCGGTGCGGACACCCGCCATTCCCTGGAAACTGCCCGGCGCGACCCAGGGTTCACTGCCCAACAGTCTCCAGTTCTGCCTGTCCGCGTGGTCGGCGGCGGAACCGGCCTGCTGGTCGTATTCGTAACGCGCCGTTCGAGATCGGGTCGATGTCTCGAACCGATTGAGAGGCGGTCGCTATGGCCGTACGATCGTACGTATGGCCACGAAGGTAACTGTTCTCCTGCCCGACGAGCTCGCGGTGCGGTTGAAAAAGGTTGCCGGGGAGGGGAAGCAGAGCGAGTACATCGCCCGGGCCGTCCGGCAGCGGATCCTCGAGGACGACCTGCGCAAGCTGGCCGCCTTCGAGGCCGAGCGGGGCGGCCCGGACATGTCGTTCGCACGCGAGGGCGCGCTTCCCAACCTCGATGACTGAACCCGGTGCGCAGGGCGAGATCTGGCGGGTTCGCACGCCGTCGGGGCGGGAGTTCTCGGTGGTTGTCGTGGATTCCGACGCGGTGGTGCGGCTCCGCCCCACCGTACTGTGCGCCCTGGTTCGTGAACTCCGCGATGTCCCGCCCTCGCTGGAGTTGCTCACGGTCCAGCTCCCGGGTGACTACGTCATCGCCATCCACGAACTGGCCGGTCTTCCCAAGGAATGCTTCGTAGCCCGCCAGGCCCGCCTCGCCGAGGGTTCACTCGAGGAACTCAAGATCGCCCTGCGCGCCCGCTTCGACCTGTGAGCGCCACACCCCGTGATCAGGACGGTGCGTGCTGCTCCAGTATTCGGGTGAGCAGCAGCACCAGTTGCGCCCGCTCGGCGATGGAGAAGCCGGCGAGCAGTTCGTCCTGCGCTGCGGCCAGGCGGTCGTCGAGGTCCCGCAGATGGTCGGCGCCCGCCGGAGTCAGCGAGATGATGTTGCGCCGCCGATCGGTGGGGTCCGGGCTGCGCTTCACGAATCCCCGATCGGCGAGATCATTGAGCGCGGCCACGACGTCACTGCGATCGATGCGGGTGCGCCTGCCGAGATCGGCCTGGCTGGCGGGGCCGAATTCGTCGAGGGTGACCATCAGGGCGAAGTGGTAGCGGCGGGAGCCGGTGTCTTCCAACGCCTTGTCGGTGGCTCGATTGGCAAGGATGGCTACCTGATTCACCAGGCGAGTGGGTAGGGCGCGCAGCTTGCCGGATGCTCCCGTATGGGCGATCTCCATGCGGAAACTCTAGCAATGCTCGTTGGCCCTACCCACAAAACGCCGGTGTGGGTCAGAGGGATTCGACCCAGTTGCGCAGCAGGTGGGCGCCAGCATCGCCGGACTTCTCCGGGTGGAACTGGGTGGCGGACAGGGGGCCGTTCTCGACCGCCGCCAGGAACGGAACGCCGTGTTCGGCCCAGGTGAGTTTGGCGGGGGCGATCTGGCTGCCGCCGTCCGGATCCCACGCCCAGGTCTGGGCGGCGTAGGAGTGCACGAAATAGAAGCGGGTGTCGGCGTCCATGCCCGCGAACAGGACGGTGTCGTCGGGGGCCTTCACGGTGTTCCAGCCCATGTGCGGCAGGACGGGAGCGTCCAGGCGTTCCACGGTGCCGGGCCATTCGGCGCAGCCTTCGGTTTCCACGCCGAACTCGACGCCGCGTTCGAACAGGATCTGCATGCCCACGCAGATGCCCAGGACGGGGCGGCCGCCGGAGAGGCGCTTGCCGATGATGCGGTCGCCGCGCACGGCCTTCAGGCCCGCCATGCAGGCGGCGAAGGCGCCGACGCCGGGGACCACGAGACCGTCCGCGTTCAAGGCGGTGTCGGGATCGGCGGTGACGGTCACCTCGGCGCCGGTGCGGGCCAGGGCGCGCGCGGCGGAGTGCAGGTTGCCCGAGCCGTAGTCGAGCAGGGCGAGCCTCTTGGTCATAGCGTTCCCTTGGTGGACGGCACGCCGGAGACACGCGGGTCGAATTCGACGGCGGCGCGCAAAGCCCGTGCGACAGCCTTGAATTCGGCTTCGGTGATGTGGTGCTGGTCGCGGCCGTAGAGGACGCGCACGTGCAGGGCGATACGGGCGTTGAGCGCGATCGACTCGAAGACGTGCCGGTTGAGCACGGTCGAGTAGGACGCGCCGGGGCCCGCGCTCGGAATCACGGTGTGCAGCAGGTGATCCGGTTCACCGGTGTGCACACAGTAGGGGCGGCCGGAGACGTCCACGATGGCCTGGGCGAGGGTCTCGTCCATGGGGATGAAGGAGTCGCCGAAGCGGCGGATGCCCTTCTTGTCTCCGAGCGCCTGCGCCAGCGCCTGACCGATGACGATGGCGGTGTCCTCGACCGTGTGGTGCGCCTCGATCTCGATATCGCCCTTGGCGTGCACGGTCAGGTCGAAGCTGCCGTGCTGGCCGAACGCGGTCAGCATGTGGTCGAAGAACGGGACACCGGTGGAGATGTCGGTCTTGCCGGAGCCGTCGAGATTGATCTCGACGACGATGCTGGATTCCTTGGTGGTGCGTTCCACCCGGGCGATTCGGTCCATGCTCGCTTCCGTATTCCTGGGGAGGCTTGCCTCCGCGCTCATCGCTGGATCAATTCTTCGGACGCCAATTTCGCGCTGACGCGCAGGAATTCGTCGTTCTCGGCGGCGAGGCCGATGGTGGCGCGCAGGTAGGACGGGATGCCGACATCGCGGATCAGCACACCGTCGTCCAGGTAGCGCTGCCAGGCGCGGCCCGAATCGGCGAAGTAGCCGAACAGGATGAAGTTGGCGTCCGAGGGGATCACGGCGAATCCCATGCCGCGCAGGGCTTCCGCCACCCGATCCCGCTGCGCCGCCAATTCGGCCACGCTGCCGAGGGTTTCGTCGGCATGCCGCAGCGCCGCCCGCGCGGCGGCCTGCGTGACCACCGACAGGTGATACGGCAGCCGCACCAGCAGCAGCGCGTCGATGACGGCGGGCGCGGCGGCCAGGTAACCCAGTCGCCCGCCCGCGAAGGCGAACGCCTTCGACATGGTGCGCGAGACAACGACTTTCGCCGGGTACCGGTCGATCAGCGCGAGGGCGCTGGGCGCGCTGGAGAACTCCCCGTACGCCTCGTCCACCACCACGATGCCGGGCGCGGCCTCGAGAATCCGCTCCAGATCAGCCAGCGGGATGCTGTGTCCGGTCGGGTTGTTGGGGCTGGTCACGAACACCACGTCGGGGCGGCGTTCGTGGATCACCGCCACCGCGTAATCGATATCGAGGGAGAAGTCGCCATTGCGCTTGGCCTCGACCCACTCGGTGTCGATGCCCTCGGAGATGATCGGGTGCATCGAATACGAGGGCACGAAACCTAGTGCGCTGCGGCCGGGCCCACCGAACGCCTGCAGCAGCTGTTGCAGGATCTCGTTGGATCCGTTGGCGGCCCACACATTCGACACATCGAGTGCGACGCCGGTCTGCCGGGTCAGGTAGGCGGCCAGATCGGAGCGCAGCGCCACGGCGTCGCGGTCCGGGTAGCGGTGCAGGTCGGCGGCCGCCGCGCGCACGGATTCGGCCACATCGTCGACCAGCGCCCTGCTCGGCGGGTGCGGGTTCTCGTTGGTGTTGAGCTGCACGGGCACCGTCAATTGCGGTGCGCCGTACGGGCTCTTGCCGCGCAGGTTGTCGCGCAGCGGCAGATCATCGAGGGAGATGGCGGATCCGGGTACGGTCCCGGGCGCGAGCACGGCGGGATCGGGCGCGGCGTTCACGACAGCGCTCCGAATCGCACCTGCACGGCCTGGCCGTGCGCGGGCAGATCCTCGGCATTCGCCAGCGCCACCACGTGTCCCGCGACATCCTGCAGCGCCTGCTCGGAGTAGTCCACCACGTGGATTCCGCGCAGGAAGGTCTGCACGCTCAAACCCGAGGAGTGCCGGGCGCATCCGGCGGTGGGCAGCACGTGATTGGATCCGGCGCAGTAGTCGCCGAGCGACACCGGCGACCACGCGCCCACGAAAACCGCTCCGGCACTGCGCACCTGGGCCGCGACCCCGGAGGCGTCGGCGGTCTGGATCTCGAGGTGCTCGGCGGCGTAGGCGTTCACCACCCGCAGGCCCTGGGCGATATCGTCCACGAGCACGGTGCCGGACTGCTTGCCGGACAGCGCTTCCGCGACCCGATCGTGGTGCTTCACGACCGCCATCTGCGCGCTCAGCGCGGCATCCACGGCGTCGGCCAGCTCCACGCTGTCGGTGACCAGCACGCTGGCCGCCAGCACATCGTGCTCGGCCTGCGAGATCAGGTCGGCGGCCACGTGCGCCGGATCGGCGGTGGCGTCGGCCAGGATGGCGATCTCGGTGGGCCCGGCCTCGGCGTCGATGCCGACCAGGCCGCGGCACAGGCGCTTGGCGGCCGTCACATAGATATTGCCGGGGCCGGTGATCATGTCGACCGGTTCCAATTGCGCGCCATCGGTATCGGTGCCGCCGTAGGACAGCAGCGCCACGGCCTGCGCGCCGCCGACCGCCCACACCTCCGCGACGCCGAGCAGCTTGGCGGCCGCCAGAATGGTCGGGTGCGGCAGACCGTCGAACTGCGCCTGCGGCGGCGAGGCCACGACGAGCGACTCCACGCCCGCGGCCTGCGCGGGCACCACGTTCATCACGACGCTGGACGGGTAGACGGCATTGCCGCCCGGCACGTACAGCCCGACCCGCTCGACCGGCACCCACCGCTCGGTGACGGTGCCGCCGGGCACCACCTCGGTGGTCTTGTCGGTGCGGCGCTGATCGGCGTGCACCTTGCGGGTGCGTTCGATGGCGACCTCGAGGGCGGCGCGCACGGCCGGATCCAGTTCGGCCAGCGCCCTGTCGAGTTCCGCGGCGGGCACCCGCACGGTCTGCGGCTGGACGCCGTCGAACTTCAGGCTGTACTCCTGCGCGGCCTGCACGCCCCGATCGCGGATGGCCTCCACGACCGGCCGCACGTGATGCAGCACCGAGTCCACGTCGACGCCCCCGCGCGGCAGGGCCGCGCGCAGTTCGGCAGCAGTGGGCGTACGTCCGCGCAGATCCACGCGGGCGAGCTCGATGCGGCTAGTCATAGCTGGGTGGATTCCTTGTCTGTGCTGATCATCGAAGGGGTGCTGCGAGCAGCCGAAACTGCCCGCGACCAGGTACCAGACTATCGGGTCGGCGCCATCACTTATTCGCCGGAGCCGGGGTCGGCCGATAGACCAGGTGCTGCTGCACGAACGTCCAGGCATTCTGGGTGACGAAGTAGAGCAGGATGCCGACCGGGAGGATGACGCCCGAGACGAGCGCGCCGAGCGGGAAAACCCACAGCGACAGGGTGTTCATGATGCGCACCTGCTGGGTCTCCTCGGTGCCCGCCTCGCGCTGGCGGGCGATGGCGAACCGGGCGGTGAAGTGGGTGGCGACCGCGGCGATGACGGCCAGCGGAAGCGCGACCACCGCAACCGAACCGAATGCCGCGCCCGCGTCGGCCAGGGTCGCCACCAGCGGCGCGCCCAACAGCTTCGCCTGCAGGAAGGATTCCACCTGGTCGGCGGAGAACACGTAGTTGCCGACCTCCGCGCTCTTGAACGAGCGCAGGACGTGGAACAGCCCGAAGAACACCAGGCCCTGGGCCAGCGGCGGCAGGCAGCCGCCGAGCAGGCTCACGCCGTGCTCCTGCTGCACCTTGGCCATCTCCTCGCTCTGTTTCTGGAGATCCTTCGGGTATTTGCGTTTGATCTCCTGCAGCTGCGGCTGCATTTTCTGGATCGAACGCTGGAATCGGACGGTGGCCAGGAACGGGCGCAGCAGCAGCGCCCGCAGGGTCATGACGAGGAACACGATGGCCAGCACCCAGGCCAGGCTGCCGGCCGCACCGAGTACGGCGGCGAAAGTGGTGTGCCACACCCACAGCACGGCGGACACCGGGTAATAGACGAAATCGAGCACGAGAGGACCTCACTGCGCGGCGCCCGCACACGGGCGGGCGAACGGGATTCAGGGCGGCATCGGCCCGACCCCGCGCGAATACAGCGAGGTCAGGCGGATAGCGCCCCGGGCGCTCGAGGTCGTGGACGCCCGGCGGTGTCGGGATTGCTCTGCCGTAGATAGTCGCCGCGGCGACGACGGCGCGCCGATTCGGGCGGGCCGGAATTGACGGCGACCACCGCGAGCAGCCGGGCGCGCGGCGTCAGCAGTGCGGCGGCGGTCAACGCGACCAGGACGGTCGCGCCCAGCACCACCAGCGAATTGGGCTCGGCGGCAAGGAAGATCACCGCCCACGCGGAGACGACGAGCGCCAGCACCGGCAGCGCAGTCGAATTCATCCGCATGATCACGCCTACGACAGTACCGCCGCACCCGGCACCGCGCTCGCGTCGCGCACATGTCGCACCCCACACCGGAACGCGTCCGGCCGCCGGTGAACGCGCCGGAGAGCAAGCCCGCATCCGGCGGTGGGCTGAATCAGTCGGGCAGCAGCCGTCGCCGCAGCTCCGCGACGCCGTCCCCGCGCAGGTCGTCGAGTGCGACGGGCCGTCCGACCATGGCCAGCGCCAGCGCCTCCCCCGGCCCGCGGACCAGTGGCCCCGAGCCTTTCGACCACTGGATATCGGTTGCCTCCCAGCGCAATCCGTGCGTGTTGCGCCAGGGCAGGGCGAACGGGTCCGGAGAGCCGAGGACGGCACGCAGGCGTTTCTCGGGCACCGTGCGCTCTCGCCCGAGCGGTCGCCGGATGTCCTGCTGGTGCACGAAGTTGTCGGCCAGCGCGATCCGCGGCAGGTATCGGCTGAACCAGCCGTCGGCGGCAGCGAGCCGATCGATCAACTCGGCGTTGGACAGGGTGCGGACCTGGCGGATCAAGGCCTGATTGGTGCGATCGATCGACGGGTTGCGCAGGCTCAGCAGCAGATAGCTCTGCAGGGAAACGGCATCGGTCTGTAAGTGGCACACCACATCCCGCACACTCCACCCCGCGCACAGCGACGGTGTCTCCCATTCCGCATCGCTGAGTGACCGGAGCAGTTCGACCAGTTCCGCACGCTCCGCCTGGAGCAACCCCCGCACGTTCATACCAACAGCTAACCATCGCCGGGGTCGTCCCGGTAGATGCGATCGCGCATCTACCGGGGACGAAAACCGTTGCGGCTCAGAGCTGGGTGTCGCTGTCGATGAGCAGGCCGCCGGCCGAGTTCACCACGCGCAGTTGGATATTGCTCTTGGACTGCGAGCCGGTGGTGACGCTGCCGATCATCATGTCCACGGAGCCATCGGAATTCGTGGTGGTCCCGGAGCCGCGCGCGCCACCGATGGTGCTGTAGCCGGTGATGCGGTTGTTCTTCCAGTAGTCCGCGAACGCCTGCTCGCTGCCGTACACCTTCTGCGCGGCCGGGGTCAGCCGATCCCAGGCGGCGGAGAAGTTGAGATTCACCAGCTGCCCGTAGAAATCGCTGTCGATCATATTGGCGGCGCCCAGCACATCCGCGTCGCCGACGCTCTTGGTCGAGCCGAGAGCGGACTGATTGCCCTTGGTGGTCGAGGTGGAGCCGGTGGACGAGGACGTGGTCGTACCGCCCTGTGCGCCTTGATCATCCGAGCCGTTGGAGGCCGACAGCGCGATGGCGACACCGGCGACGACGGCCACCACGGCGGCGACGGCGATCCAGATGAACTTGCGCTTGGGCGGGGCGGGTTCGTCGTCGTAGTGGTCCGGGACGGCGGCGTGCGAGCGGGTGGGCGGGCCACCGGCCGGACGCTGCGGCGGCGGGGTCTCGAGCATGGCCGCGCTCATGGCGCCGGTGGGGATGTCGGCGTTCTGCGAGGGGCGGCGTTCCATCTGCCGGGTGACCGGACGCGGCGGCGGGGCCGGGCGCTGCGGAACGGGCTGCGGGGTGCGCGGGCCGTTCGAGCGGCGGTGCGCCATCACGCGGGTGGCCTCGGCATCCGGGCCGACCTCGGCGAATTCGGCCATGGCGTCGCGGACGTCGTACATGCTCGGGCGGTCTTCGGGTTCGAAGGCGAGCAGGCCGAGCAGCAGATCCGAGAGCGGGCCCGCATTGCGGGGTTCGCTGATCTGGCCGTTGGCGGCCGCGTACAGCAGGGCCAGCGGGTTCGGGTTGGTGCCGTAGGGCGGCTCGCCCTCCAACGCGTGGAAGAGGGTGGCGCCCAGGGCGAACACATCCGCGGCCGGGCTCGGCTCGGCGCCGCGCGCGACCTCGGGGGCGAGGTAGGCGGCGGTGCCGGAGATGAGGCCGGTGGCCGTGAGCGTGACGTCACCCTTGGACTTGGCGATGCCGAAGTCGGTGATCTTCACCGCGCCGTTGTCGCCGAGCAGGATGTTGCCCGGCTTGACATCGCGGTGCACGATGCCCGCGCGGTGCGCGGCGATGAGCGCCGAGGCGGTCTGTTCGCCGATGCGCGCGACCTGCGGCAGCGGGAGCGTGCCCTGCGCGGAGAGCACTACGGCGAGGCTCTGCGAGGGCAGGTACTCCATCACCAGGCACGGGTCGCCCTCGTGTTCGGTGATGTCGAACACGACGATGGCATTGGGGTGCTGGAAGCGCGCGGCATTGCGCGCCTCTCGTGCTGCGCGCTGACGGACGATGTCCTTGTCGGCCGGCGACAGGCTCGGCTGGGTGAGGATCTGCTTGATCGCCACGGAACGTTCGAGCCGTTCATCGACGGCTCGCCAGACGACACCTGTGCCGCCGCTACCAATCCGTTCGACCAGGCGGTAATGCCCTGCGATCACTTGGCCGGTTTCGATGGCACTACTCCGAAGTTCTCCGAGACGACTGTGAATAGGCGGTTGCCCGCGTGTTTCCCCGCACGAGTGTAGCGGGCTCCGGGCGTCGCGCCGACGTCAGCGTGAGATATGAGCGAGATCTCGGTGAGATCTGGACCGCAGCCGTGTGACCTTGATGTGACAGCTGACAGATATTTGCTGGTCAGCGACCCTCACCCGCCAGCAAACATACCCATCAGTCTTCTTCGCTAGATGCCGACGCGTCGGTTTCCACACCGTCGCCCGCGTGTGCCGCGGGCCACTCACCGCGCGCCAGCACCGCCGCGTCGGCCTCGTCCAGGTCGATATCGAACACCTCCGAGAGCACCTTCGGCAGTTCCGCCGCCTCCAGCTCCCGAATCTCGCTGCTGCCGTCCGGGAATTCGACGGTCCAGGTGGTGCCGTCGAGCACGTGATGCACCTCCGGCAGGAACCGCTGCACGAACGGCCGCATGGTGAACGGCGAACGCGGCGAGGTGGATACGAAGTGGTTCCCGACCGCGTAGTCGATGCGGTACTGCGGGGTCATCGGGACGGTGTGCCGGTCGATCCAGCCGTCGCGGCCGAACTGGTACAGCGTCCACTGCTCGACACCGAGGTCGCCGGTGCCGCGCTCGAGCCGGTAACGCCATGCGCCGAGCGCGAATTCGCCGCGATCGGGAGTGAGCTCGATGGGTTCCAGCGGGCCCGCGCCGAAACCGACGTCGCACAGCCAGGCCCGGTCGTCGTCGGACGTGGTGACGCGCAGGACGGCGTGTGTGGCGGGCCGCAAACCGGTGGCGCCCATGCTGACCCGGCCGGCCAGTCCGGTCACGCCGAAGCCGAGACGTTCCAGCGCGGCGGCGAACAGGCCCACGTTCTCGTAGCAGTAGCCGCCGCGCCGACGGCGGATCATCTTGTCCTGCAAGGATTCCAGATCGAGCGGAATGCCGCGTCCGAGCAGGATCTCCAGATTCTCGAACGGCAGGCCGGTGGTGTGCGCGTACTGCAGGGCGCGCAGGGTGGCCAGGGTGGGGGTGCGCTCGCCGGTGAAGCCGATCCGGGACAGGTACGCGTCCAGGTCCAGATCCTCGCCGTTCCAGGCGTAGGACGGGTCCACCGGTGTCGTCATCGCGTACCTCCTGCTGATCGGGCTCGCCCCGCTGATCGGGTCGTCGCCTCAGGCCAACCCGGGCCGGGGCGAAACTGTTCCGGTTCCGGGCGAAACTGTTCCCTGCTTCAGGATGCCCGCTGATCAGCGCGGTGCGGCGGCCAGGGTGGCGAGGCCCTCCCGATAGGTGGGGTACCGGGGTTTCCAGCCGAGTTCGGTGCGCGCCTTGGCATTGGCGACGCGCATGGACATATCGAGCATCTGGGCGGCGGCCAGCGGCGTTCCGAGTCGCAGCACGCGCGCGGGCACCCGCAGCGGGCGGGCGGCGCCGATCGCGGCGGCCGTGGCGTCGAACATGGTGTCCCACGTGATGGATTCGTCGTCGACGATGTTGTAAGCCTGTCCGGCGCGGCCGTTTTCGAGTGCGGCGACAGTGGCCGCCGCGGCGTCCTCGATATGGACGAAACCGATATGTCCGGTGCCGGTGTTCGGCAGCGGGAACACCCGCGCCTTCAGCATCCGGGCGTACAGGTCGGAGGCTCCCGGGCCGTAGAAGATGCCGTAGCGCAGGGCGATTCCGTCGATATCCGAGGCCCGCCAGGCCCATTCCTCGGCCTCGTACAGAACCGAAAGGATGGGATCGTTGACATCGCCCTGGGCGCGGCCGAACGGGTCGAGTTCGGTGAGCGGTTCCGGCCCGTGGTCGCGAATGCCGTAGCCGAGGATCAGGGACTGGGTGAGATAGCGTGTCGCCCCGGCCTTTTCAGCGAACTCCACCAGGTTGCGGCTGCCCGTGGTGCGCAGGGCGTTCGTGCGGGCCAGCCCCGGGCTCCGGTAGTGCGTGGGCGGCGAGTACCTGTACGCGGTGAGCTCGTGAATGACCGCGTCGGCGGAGAATCCCGCTACTGCCCGCAGCAGGCTCTCACGTTCGAGGACATTGGCGAGCACCGGCGTCGCGCCCAGCGCGCGTGCCAGTTCCGCACTGCGCCCGCCGCGAGTGAGCGCGTACACCTGATGCCCGGATTGCCGCAGCGCCGCGACCAGCGGCCGCCCGATCGCTCCGGTTGCTCCCGCCACCACGACCTTCATTGCGTGCCACCCCATCTCGCCGAACCGATCTCCCCCCGCCGAGGGTAGCGCTCGTCACTGCGCTCGGAAACCGGGGACGCGCGCTGTCCCGGACACATAGCCTCGATTCATGATCGCGTTGTTGGATCGATTGCGGCTGTTCACGGTTCGTGAGTTCGCGACGCACTGGGGGCGGACGGCGGCGACCACGGTGGTGGTGGCGGTGGCCGCGGCGCTGACGGTCGCGGTGCTCGGGCTGTCGGGATCGCTGACCGGATCGATCGACCGGCTCACCGCCGGGCTGGCCGGGAACGCCGAACTGGAGGTCTCGGGCGTCACCGATTCCGGATTCCCGGAGGCGGTGCGCGCCGAGGTGGCGGCCGTGCCCGGGGTGGCGGCCGCGGTGCCGATGCTGCGCACCATCGTCGGCCAGGGCCGGGACCGGCTGCTGATCCTCGGCACGGACGCGGCCGCCGCCGCGCTGGACAGCGATATGCGCAGCGCCACGCAGGGCGACGCGGCGGCGGCGCTGCTGTCGGTGCGGGACGGGGTGCTGGTGGGTCCGGGCCTGGGCCGGGTGCCGGGCGAGGAGTTCCAGCTGGGCCGGGTGCGGGTCACCGTGGCGGGCGTACTGGACGACGAGCGCGCGGCCCGGCTCAACGGCGGGCACTACGTGCTGGCTCCCCTGGGTCTGGCGCAGCGGATCACCGGGCGCACCGGGCAGCTGGATTCGGTGCTCATCGTCGCCGCCGAGGGAACCGATCGCGGGCGGCTGCAATCCGCGATCACCACGGCGGTGGCCGGGCGGGCGCTGGTGGCCCCGCCGAGCGCGCGGGCCGGGTCCGGCGGCAACGCGATCATGATGATGCGGTTCATGTCGATCATGAGCGC
Source organism: Nocardia acididurans (assembly GCF_016741815.1). Taxonomy (GTDB): domain Bacteria; phylum Actinomycetota; class Actinomycetes; order Mycobacteriales; family Mycobacteriaceae; genus Nocardia; species Nocardia acididurans. Next base: position 206,883 of record NZ_JAERRJ010000010.1, on the reverse strand, counting down.
CACGGTGGCGCTCGCGGTCTCGGCGTTCCTGGTCTACAACGTCATGAGTATGGCGCTGGCGCAACGCCGTTCGGTGATCTCCATGCTGCGCGCCATCGGCGGGCGCAAACAGACCGTGGTGCGCGACGTGCTGGCCGAATCGATGCTGCTGGGCGTGGCGGGCGGGACGGTCGGCGCGCTGCTCGGGATCGAGGTGGGGCGGTTGGCGGTTCAGGGGCTGCCGCCCGCGGTCACCCAGATGGTCGATGCCCGGATGGCGTATCTGCTGCCCGGATACGCTGTGCCGCTGGCGATCACGCTGTCCGCGGTGACCTGCGTCGGGGCGTCGGCGGTGGCGGCGCGGCAGGTGTACCGGGTCGCGCCGGTGGAGGCGCTCGCACCCGTGGGCGTGGGGCGCGCCGACCAGGTCTCGCGCGGGTTGCAGGTGACCGCCGCGGTGACGGCGGTGGTGCTGCTGCTCGGCGCGACGGTGATCATCCGGGCGCATCTGGGCCTGTATTCGGCTGTGGCGCTGGGCTTCGTGCTCGGCGCGCAGATCTGCCTGGCGTTCGTGGCCGCCAGGTGGCTGGTGGGCGCGGCCGCCGCGGTGACCCGCCGGTTCGGCCCGGCGGGGGTGCTGGCGGCGGTGAATATCGACCGCGCGCCGCGCCGGGTGTGGGCGACGCTCATGACCGTCACCATCGCGGTGGGGATGACGGTGACCATCACCGCCTCCAACGAGGACGCGGTGCGCGGTGCGCGTGACACCTTCGCGAGCCTGGCCGACAACGATCTGTGGGTGGCGACCTCCCCGCAGACCATGACGCCCACCGAACTGCTGCCGCCGGACGCGCTCGAAAAGGCCGCCGCTGTACCGGGAGTCGCGCGGGTGGCCGAGGGGCAGATGGCGTTCGCCACCTTCAGCGGCACCAAAGCCCTTGTCTACGGGGTGGATTCGCAGAGCAACTATTCGATGTACCGGGCGCTGGACGCGGAGTCGGCGCGGCGGGTCGTGGCGGGCGAGGGTGTGGTGCTGTCCCGGGATTTCGCCCGCACGCTGGGGGTTTCACCCGGCGACCGGATCACCGTGCAGACGCCCTCGGGGGAACAGCGAGCCGAGGTGATCACCACGGTGCCGTACTTCTCGGTGCTGGGCGGCACCGTCACCATGAGTCTGGCGCAGATGCGGGAGTGGTTCGACCGGTGCGGCTCCACCTCGCTGCAGATCGACGCCGCGCCCGGCACGGATATCGCGCGGCTGCGGGCGGATCTGCTGCAGGCGTTGCCGCCCGGACTGTTCGTCTACACCGGGCAGGACGCGCTGGACGGCATCAGCGCCTCGATCAAGCAGAGTATGGCGCTGGCGCGCGCCATGATGGTGATCGTCTCGTTCATCGCGGCCATCGCACTGCTGAACACGCTCATGCTGGCGCTGCTGGAGCGGCGGCGCGAATTGGGCATCCTGCGCGCGGTGGGTTCCACCCGCAGGTTCGCGCTGCGCATGATCCTGGTGGAGGCGGCCGGAATCGGCCTGGTCGGCGCGGCGCTGGGCGCGGTGTTCGGGCTGATCAACGAATTCGTGTACGGACTGCTGGCCACCGACATGCTGGGCATCGACATCGTCCCGCGCCCCGGACCGCTGCTGGCCGTATTCTCCGCCGCCGCATTGGTTTTGAGCCTGCTCGGCTCGATTCCCCCGGCGCTGCGGGCCGCCCGGCTGAATATCGTGGACGCGGTGAGCGCGGACTGAACCGCGGCGACGGGCAACCGAGGACGGGGGCGGGACCCTGACGACAGCACGGTGCCGTTCTGAGTAGTATTCGCGCATGCGTTCGATGGATGTGGCCGAGCGGCGGGCACGGCTGGGGGTGCGGCATCGGCTCGCGCCGGGGGTGCGCACCGACGAGGTGAGCGAGATCGCGCGCTCGCTGGTGGTGTTGCACGCCACCGACCCGGCCACGGTGTATCTGTCGGTGGCCGCGCGCAGCCACACGGTCGAACCGGGGCATATCGAGAAGGCGCTGTACGAGGATCGGACACTGCTGCGCATGCTGGCCATGCGGCGCACCATGTTCGTCGCACCCATCGAACTGGTTCCGGCGCTGCAGGCGTCCTGCGCCGACGCGCTGGCCGACAAGCAGCGAAAGACCTACGGGCGCTACGTCGAACAGGCCGGGGTCATCGAGGGCGATATCCGGGCCTGGTGGGCGGATGTCGAACGGGAGACGCATGCGGCGCTGCTGGCGCGCGGCAGTGCCACCGGCGCGCAGTTGAGCAAGGACGTGCCGCGGCTGCGCACGCAGATCGACGCCGCACCCGGCAAGCCGTATTCGAAGCCGACGAACATCACCACGTGGGTGCTCGTCGCGATGGGCGCGGAGGGCCTGATCGTGCGCGGGCGGCCGAACGGCACCTGGTCGAGCAGTCAGTACACCTGGTCGCCCATCGAATCCTGGCTGCCGGACGGCATTCCCGCGCTTCCCGCCGACCAGGCTCGCGCCGAGCTGGTGCGACAGTGGCTGCACGCCTTCGGCCCCGCCCCCGTGAGCGATATCAAGTGGTGGACGGGCTGGACGGCGGGCGACGTCAAGAAGACCCTGGCGGCACTCGACGTGGCCGAGGTGGATCTGGGCGGCACGACAGGTCTGGTGCTCGCCGACGATCTCGCGCCGGTTCCCGCCCCCGAGCCCTGGGCGGCGCTGCTGCCCGCGCTCGATCCCACGCCGATGGGCTGGCAGTCGCGCGACTGGTATCTCGGTCCGCACGCGCCCGCGCTGTTCGACCGCAATGGCAATGTCGGCCCGACCATCTGGCTGGACGGCCGCATCGCCGGCGGCTGGGCGCAGCGGGCCGACGGCGAGATCGTGTGGCGGCTGCTGGAGGACGTCGGCGCGGAGGCGAAGGCGCTCATCGAATCCGAGGCCGCGCGCATGGGGGCCTGGTACGGCGACATCCGCCCGATCCCCCGCTTCCGCACGCCGCTCGAGCGGGAGCTCACGGCCTGAACACGGGCGGTAGCGGGCCGTTGCCCGCCACCGGGGCGGGGGGCGGTTAGTCCGAATGATTTCACCGCACCTACCGTGCGGCAGGCTGTTAGGGTCGGGGCGTACAGAACACAGTTCGGGCGCGGACACGGGGGTTGTCAGTCCGAAAAATCGAGTCGGAGTGTGTCATGGCTTTCCTCAACCGTCTGATTTCCAATGCCACCTCGATCAGCCGGTTGCTGGAGAGCGCGCCCAAGTGGCGCGAACAGCTGCTCGCCAAGCGAAACGAGTTGCGCGGCGGCTCCTTCCGGGACGCCACCATGGGCATCTGCGCGCTGGTGGCCGCGGCCGACGGCGGGATCGATCCGGCCGAGCGCATGCGGGTGGCGCAGCTCATCGGCGCGGATCCGGTGCTGCAGCATTTCCCGACCGATGAATTGCGAAATCTGTTCGAGGACAACTGCAATCGCATCACCATGGATCCCGCGTTCGGGCGCGCGTATGTGATGCAGCAGATCGCCAAGGCCACCGGAAAGCCCACGGAGGCAAGGGCTGTCGTGCAGATGGGCATCATGATCGGCAATGCCGACGGCAATTTCGACGCGCAGGAAATCGCGGCGGTGAAGGAAGCCTGTCAGGTGCTGCATCTGGACCCGCAGGAATTCGGACTGTAAAGCCCCTCTAACAGCCGCTGGACATTACCCCTGCTCGTGGCGCACTCTTGGTTCGTTTGGCGTCCGAGCGAGGGGTGCTGTCAGTCATGGCGATTCAAGGGTTCCTGAATATCCTTTTCGACACGTATGCCCCGAACAGGGGGTGGCGGTACTGCTCCATGTGCGACGCCACCGGCACCGCGGGGTTCGTGAACGACAACGTGGTGTGGTGTTCGGTGTGCGGCGGCACCGGATGGACCGCCGAACCGACCTTTTATCAGCGCTGAATTCCCTTGGAATCGGACAAAATTCGCAATTCCTAGCTGTGGTCTACATATCCAGGCCGAGATCGAGCACCCGCACCGAATGGGTGAGCGCACCCACGGCCAGGTACTCGACGCCGGTGCGGGCATAGTCGGCCGCCATATCCAGCGAAAGACCGCCCGAGGATTCGAGTTTCGTCCCCGGCGAGCGGGTATTGCGGCGCTGCACGGCGGCCTGCGTCATCCACAGCGGGAAATTGTCGAGCAATACCAGCTGCACATCCTCGGCAAGCACCGCGTCGAGCTGCTCGAGGCTGTCCACCTCGACCTCGCATTCGATCTCCGGATTCAGCGCGCGCACCGCCCGCAGCGCGGCCACCACCGAACCCGCGGCCACCACATGGTTGTCCTTGATCAGCGCAGCATCACCCAGTCCCATCCGGTGATTCACGCCGCCGCCGACCCGCACGGCGTACTTCTGCAGCGCCCGCAGCCCCGGCAGGGTCTTGCGGCTGTCCCGAATTCGGCAGTCCGTGCCCTCCACCGCATCCACCCACGCCGACGTGGCCGTGGCGATTCCGGACAGATGGCACACCAGGTTCAGCATGGTGCGCTCGGCGGTGAGCAGCCCCCGCGTGGGCGCGACCACCCGCAGCACCGTATCCCCCGGCTGCAATCGGGTGCCGTCGGCAACCCGCTCGGTCACTTCGTAATTGCCCGCGCCGATCACCTCGTCCAGCACCAGCAGCCCCACATCCAGCCCGGCCAGTGTGCCCGGCTGCCGCGACGCCATGGCCGCCTTGGCGGTCGCGTCGGCGGGAACCGTTGCGAGCGTGGTGATATCGGGTCCGTACCGCAGATCCTCCTCGAGGGCGGTGCGAATGAGGGCCAGCACCTCGTCACGATCGAGGCCGGAATCGAGGGGCATGGCTAGTCTCCTTCTCGGATGACGGTGGTGGCGTAGGCGGAACGTGCGGGGCGCGCCGAATCCCGGTCGAGCCGAATGCGATACAGGACCCCGATCGCGGCAGGACGGGCGGTCACGACGCGGGCCGCAGGGGGGTGCGGATCCACGGCGCGGTCGGCTCCGAGCCGTCGGTGATCAGTTTGGGACGGCCGTCCGAGCCCAGGCGCACCGTGATGCTGCGGCGCTGTTCCTCGCGCGGCTCGGGATGGTCCGAACGGGTGTGGCAGCCACGGCTTTCCGTGCGGGCGGCGGCGGCCAGCAGCAGGGCGCGGGCGGTGAGGGTGAGGGCGGAGTCCTCGAGCCGGCTGATGACGGCGGCCGGATTCTCCTGCGGTGCGGCGTCCACGCCCGGATCGGCGAGCAGGCCCATCACCCGCAGGATCGCGGCGCGCAGGCCGTCGCCGTCGCGGACCACCGAGGCGCGGGCGGTCATCAACTCCTGCAGGAGTTTCCGGTCGGCGCGGGGTAGGTGCACCGGGCCGATATCGGTGACCCCGGCCTGCGCGCCGCTCCGTTCGCTCGCGGCCACACCGGCCCGGCCGCCTACGACGAGACCTTCCAGCAGGCTGTTGGAGGCGAGGCGGTTCGCGCCGTGCAATCCGGTGCGCGCCACCTCACCGGCGGCGTAGAGACCGGGAACCGTTGTGCGCCCGTGGGTATCGGTGACGACGCCGCCGCACTGATAGTGCGCGGCGGGCGCGACCGGGATGAGGTCGCCGGTCGGATCGATGCCCGCCGCCCGGCACGAGGCGGTGATGGTCGGGAACCGTTGCGCGAACCCGTCGATCGCGCGGGCGTCGAGGTAGACGTGATCGGCGCCCAACTGCTGCATCCGCGCGTGGATGGCACGCGAGACGATATCGCGCGGCGCGAGATCTCCCCGCTCGTGCACCCCCGCGGTCACCGAATTCCCCTGGGAATCAACCAGAACCGCGCCCTCACCGCGCACGGCCTCGCTGATCAGCGGCCGCCGCCCCACCCCGCCGGGCGAGAACAGCACCGTCGGATGGAACTGCACGAACTCCAGATCCGCGACGACAGCCCCGGCCCGCAGCGCCAGCGCGACCCCGTCGGCGGTCGCGCCCGCCGGATTGGTGCTGCACGCGTACAACTGCCCCAGCCCACCCGTGGCGAGCAGCACGGCGGGTGCGTGCACCACCCCGAATCCCTTGTCGGACACCGCGATCACCCCGCGCACGCCCTCCGGCCCGGTGACGATATCGACGACAGCCGCCCCGAAGATCACCGGCAATCCGGCCGCGTTCAACGCCCGCTGCACTTCCGCCCCGGTGGCGTCCCCACCGGCGTGAATGATCCGCCGCGTACTGTGCCCGCCCTCGCGGGTGCGCGAAACCTCCCCGTCCCGCCCGTGATCGAACACCGCCCCGAGATCGGTCAACGCGGCGACCGCGTCCACGCCCCCCTCGACGATCGACCGCACCGCCTCCGGATCACACAGCCCGGCCCCCGCGATCACGGTGTCCTGCACATGCGATTCCACCGAATCCCCATGCGGCGCAACCACAGCGATCCCACCCTGCGCATACTGTGTCGACGTGTCGGTAGGGCCGCCCTTGCTGAGCGTGAGCACCCGCAGCCCCCGCAGTGAGGCCGTGCGCGCGGCCGTAAGACCGGCGACGCCACCACCGACCACGATCAGGTCGGCCTCAGCCTCCCATTCCACCGTGATACTCACAGGTGTACTCCCTCCCTGTCACGAAGCACGACGCCGCGCGTCGACATTCGGCCCGGCGCAACATATCTCGCAGCTACGCCGGCGCGGGCACCGCAATCGATCCCGGTCGTAGGGACGGACCGTACGGCCGCAGCGCGAGCAGCCGCTGGGCCGCCCCGTTCGCCGCCCACCACGATCGGGGAAGCAACGGCCGCCCCATCGATCGACACGGTTGTCATCGTCGGCCACCTTCTCCCGGGCGCGTGCGCGCCGGAGGCCATGATCGAGTCATGGCTACTGGAATCGTGAAGTTTTTCAAGGCCGAGAAGGGCTGGGGGGCTATCGCCTCCCCGGAGCTGCCGCCCGGCCAGGACGCGTGGGTGCATTTCAGCGCCATCGAAGGCACCGGCTTCCGGATGCTGGAGGCCGGTGATCGCGTCACCTTCGAATACGAAGCCGCCCGGCAGGACAGCTTCCGGTACCGGGCAACCCGGGTGCGCAAGGACTGACACCCGTGCCCCGGTAGGGGCGGGCACCGCCCTACTCCCCGCCGCCCGGGTTGCCGATCTCGATCATGCGCTGGACCGAATTGCGGGCCAGGGCCGCGGTTTCCAGGTCGACGTGCACCTCGTCGCGGTTCTCCACCAGGCAGCGGAGCAGGGCGGCGGGGGTGATCATCTTCATGTACTTGCAGGAGGCGCGGTCGTTGACGGCCTGGAAGTCGATGCCGGGGGCCGCTTTCCGCAGCTGGTGCAGCATGCCGACCTCGGTGGCGACCAGGACCTCCTTGGCTGCGCCCTTTGTGACGCTTCGCGCCGCGGCGGCCTTGGCGGCGTCGATCATGCCGCCGGTGGACAGGATGTGCACCCGGTCGGCCGGGAACTCGCCCGCGCCCGCGAGGTAGAGCGCCGAGGTGGCGCAGCCGCATTCGGGGTGCACGAACAGTTCGGCATCGGGGTGCGTGCGGGCCTGCTCGTTGAGCTCGTCGCCGTTGATGCCGGCGTGCACGTGGCATTCGCCCATCCAGATGTGCATGTTCTCGCGGCCGGCGACGCGCTTGACGTGCGCACCCAGGAACTGGTCCGGCAGGAACAGCACCTCGCGGCCGGGGTCGATGGAGGCGACCACGTCGACGGCGTTCGAGGAGGTGCAGCAGATGTCGGTGAGGGCCTTCACCGCGGCGGTGGTGTTCACGTAGGACACCACGAGCGCGCCCGGGTGTTCGTCCTTCCACGCCTGAAGTTCCTCGGCGGTGATGGAGTCCGCCAGTGAGCAGCCGGCGCGCTGATCGGGGATCAGGACCGTCTTCTCGGGGCTGAGGATCTTGGCGGTCTCGGCCATGAAGTGCACGCCGCAGAAGACGATGGTGTCCTCGGGCGCCTCGGCGGCGATCCGGGACAGGGCCAGGGAGTCGCCCACGTGGTCGGCGATGTCCTGGATCTCCGGCAGCTGGTAGTTGTGCGCCAGGATGGTGGCATTGCGCTCGCGCGCCAGTCGCTTGATCTCGGCCGCCCAGTCGGGGGTGGCCTCGATACCCGTGTAACCCGACGGCCCGTCGGTGACCTGTTCGGCCAGGGTCATCGTCGCACCTAGTGCAGCCATGTCATGGCTCCTTCTCTCATGCGGTCCGGCAACATCGCCGATTCGCATCCAACCGGTTTTCGACTTAGGATCGAAAACGTGGCCCATAGTAGCACCATCCACGAAACGCTCACCGCGGTGTTCCAGGTTCGTCGCTTCCCGGACACCTACACCGCAGGTGAGAGCGTTTCCACCCCCTCGGACAGTGGTACACGGCATGCGAATCCCGGTTCAGCGCAGAAAAATGCGGCCGCCAGACGCGATGGTCTTGGTTGGCGTTGCCCGCCGGGGGAACGCACCGAACTGGCGGTGCTGCTGTGGGAGCGCGCGCTCGAACCCGCCATCGGCACCTGGTCGCTGCCGGGCGGGCGGCTGCGCGACGACGAGGACCTCGACACCTCCGCGGCACGGCAGCTCGCGGAGAAGGTGGATGTGCGCGAATTGACGCACCTGGAACAGCTTTCGGTGTTCAGCGACCCGCATCGACTGCCCGATCCGCCGCGCCGGATCGCCTCGGCGTATCTGGGCCTGGTGCCGCTCACGGCGGAACCCGAACTGCCGCCGGACACCCGGTGGCATCCGGTCTCCGCGTTGCCGCACATGTCGTTCGACCACGGCGGGATCGTCGAGCACGCACGCACCCGGCTGGCCGCCAAACTCTCCTACACCAATATCGCGTTCGCCCTGGCCCCGGACCGCTTCACCATGTCGACGCTGCGGGAAATCTATTGCGCCGCACTGGGTTACGATGTGGACACCACGAACCTGCAGCGAGTTCTGTCGCGCCGCAAGGTGATCACGCCGACCGGGGCCACCGCCTCCCCCGGCCGCGCGGGCGGGCGGCCCGCCGCCGTCTACCGCTTCACCGACTCCGAGATCCGCGTCACCGACGAGTTCGCGGCTCTGCGCCCTCCCACCTGATTCCCACGCCGGGAAGCGAATTCGCGGCGGATACTCGGGGACATGGCACTCGAAGCCAAGGCAATTCTGGTGGGCGGACCGAACGATCTGCCCGAACGCATCGTCCCGATCACCGGACCAGAGATCAAGATCTCCCATCGCAACGGCTACGAGCATTTCGAAGCCACCGCACGGGAGGAAGACACACCCGACGGACCGCTCCGCATCTACGAATGGTCCGGCCGGACCAGAGTGGCGGAATAGCCGCGCCTTCGTCGGTCAGTCCTGGTCGCGCTTGCGGTGTTTGGTGGCGCGGCGATAGCCACGCGCGCTCGGAATCGGTTGTGCCGCATTGGATCGGCGTAGTTCATGGCGTTGCCGCCAGGCGGTGAGGCCCGGACGCTCGGCCGTGGTGGCCGCAGCGTCCGCGGCGGCGGCCGGGACGCGGTCGCCCCGTGCTGCGGTTTTCATGGGTGGTCCCCCTGCGTGGTTTCGGTATCCCCGACGCGCCACGGTACGCGCTGCGGCTGCCCGGTTTCCACCGATTTTCCGCGCGCCACGCCGACCGCGCCACCTCACCGAACACACAGGTGGCGGCGCGTATTCCGGCCCCGCCACACGACCGCTCAGCGTGAGTTGTCCTGCTCCGGCACGGGACTGTCGAAGGGCACCACCGGTTCCCGAGGACCGGCCTGCTGCGGCACTCCCCCGTTCGCGCCCGGACCGTAGTACGGGCCGAAGCGGATATCGGATCCGAACTGCGGGGGCGCGTAGACCACCGGCTCCGGGCGCAGGCGGCCGAAGGGCAGATACTCGCCGGTGCCGAGATCGTCGGAGGTGCTGAGGGCGGCCAGGAACAGTACGACCAGCACGGCCACCAGAGGCTGTGCGATCAGGAACGGCCAGCCCTCCACCGTCGGCGCGAACTCGATGATGCTGTGCACGGCCGGGGTGACCGGCCGGGGGTGCAACTGCTCGGCGACCGCTTCACCGACCGCCCGCATCAGGAATGCGCCGACCAATGAACCCAGCAGCACCGCCAGCAGCATGATCGGCCCGCGCGCCCGCTTCCAGCGCCAGGCCGCGGCCGTGGTCAGCACGGCCGTCACCACGCCGAGGAGGACGAAAACGGCTGCGGCGTCGAAACGATGCGCGCTCTCCCCCGTCAGCGCCGTACCCCGCTCGGGATCGACCACGAGCAGTCGCTCGACCGGCGCGAGGAAGGCCCACACCACGCCGACGAGCGCGCTCACGAATCCGACAGCGGCGAACACCACGGCCGCCGCCCGCAGCTCACGGGCGACGACCTCGGCGAACCCACCCGGTTCGGCGACGGATGCTGTTGCCACTAGCGGTGTTCCAGCATCTTCGAGTCGAGCTCACCGTGCCGCGAGCACTTGGCCCACCACCCGTCCGGGCTCACCTGCACGATCATGCGACGGCCGCACTGCTCACAGAACCGCGGCGGCTCCAACCCCAGGGCAGCGGCGGCGGGAACGGTGTCCTCCAGCCCCGCGACGATCCGCTTCCCCGTGAACGGGTTGTAGCGCTCGCTCATGTCGAACCGCTCGTCCATATGAGACACAGTACCGATCACAGGGTTTCGTTGAGCGCCTTGATGGGCATCTTGAGCTCGCCCAGGAGGTCGAGGTCGGCTTCGGCGGGGCGGCCCAGGGTGGTGAGGTAGTTGCCGACGATGACGGCGTTGATGCCGCCGAGGATGCCCTGCTTGGCGCCGAGGTCCCCGAGGGTGATCTCGCGGCCGCCGGCGAAGCGCAGGATGGTGCGCGGCAGGGCGAGACGGAAGGCGGCGACGGCGCGCAGGGCGTCGGACGCGGGGAGGACCTCGAGGTCGCCGAAGGGGGTGCCCGGCCGCGGGTTGAGGAAGTTCAGCGGAACCTCGTCGGGCTCCAATTCGGCCAGCTGGGCGGCGAATTCGGCGCGCTGCTCGAGGGATTCGCCCATGCCGAGGATGCCGCCGGAGCACACCTCCATGCCCGCTTCGCGGACCATGCGCAGGGTGTCCCAGCGCTCGTCGTAGGTGTGGGTGGTGACCACCTTCGGAAAGTGCGAGCGGGCGGTCTCGAGGTTGTGGTTGTAGCGGTGCACGCCCATGGCGGCGAGCTGGTCGACCTGCTCCTGGTTGAGCATGCCGAGCGAGCAGGCGACCTGGATGTCGACCTCGTTGCGGATGGCCTCCACACCGGCGGCGACCTGCGCCATCAGGCGGGCGTCCGGGCCGCGCACGGCGGCGACGATGCAGAATTCGGTCGCACCGGTCTTGGCGGTCTGCTTGGCGGCCTCGACCAGGGACGGGATGTCGAGCCAGGCGGCGCGCACGGGCGACTGGAAAAGCCCGGACTGCGAACAGAAGTGGCAGTCCTCGGGGCAGCCGCCGGTCTTGAGCGAGATGATGCCCTCGACCTCGACCTCGGGACCGCACCACTTCATGCGCACGTCGTGGGCGAGGCCGAGCAGTTCCTCGAGGCGGTCGTCGCCGGTCCGCAGCACCGCGAGAGTCTGTTCCTGGGTCAGCCCGATGCCACGCTCGAGCACCTGTTCACGGGCGATCGCGAGAATGTCGTCGCCGGCCGTGAGATCGGCGTCGGTCGAGACGGTTGCCTGGGTCATGGGGCTGAAATCCCTTCGTGCGGCCGATGTGGCCGACCAACTTGAACGGTGTTCAGGGTAGGCTAGCAGCAAGTGAGCCAGAACACGAAGGGTCGGGTTTTCCAGTGCAACTGCACCGCACGGACGTCGTCGACGGAGCCATCGCCATCCTCGATCAGTACGGCCTCGCCGATCTGACCATGCGGCGGCTCGCCACCTCCCTGCACGTGCAGCCCGGTGCGCTGTACTGGCACTTCCCCAACAAGCAGGCCCTGCTGGGCGCGGTGGCCGACCGCATCCTGGCCCCGATGGAAGACCCCATCGACGCCACCGAATGGTCCAGGCAGATCACCGAATTGGCGCACCGGCTGCGCGGCTGCCTGCTCGCCTACCGGGACGGCGCGGAGCTGGTCTCGGCCACCTACGCCTCCCGGCTGACCACCTCGAAGGGCCGCGAACGGCTCGCCAGCGCCGCCATCCGCGCCGGAATGGTCCGGGAGGAAGCCGATCTGGCGGCCTTCACCCTGCTCTACTACGTCCTCGGCCAGACCGTGGACGAACAGTCCCGCATGCAGATGGACTCGGCCGGCGCGCTGGCCGAAGCGGATTCACCGCTCTACGACACCGTCGACGCCACCCAGCGCTTCGACTTCGGCCTGCAGCTGTTCGTGAGCGGCGTGCGGCATCTGCTGGGCACCCGGATCCGCTGAGACTCACCGTCCCGCAGCGGAATTCGAGGCGGCGGCCTCGCGCTGGACGAGGCGGATGAACGGCACGATCTGCCGTTCGATGACGGTGTTGTACTCCTCGGGCTGCTGAATCGGGTTGGCGTGGCGGGTGTTTCGGGTGGTCACCACCAGCAGCGTGCCGTCGACTCCGCCGACGCGCTCGACGAGCGCCCGGTGCGAGTACTCGACGTCGACGATCGGATCCCGGTAGGCGTCCCGGGGTCGGATGTACACGATGGCGGGCCTGGGTTTCCCGTTCGCGGGTGCGGCCAGGGTGCGCAGATCGTCCACCGCGCCGCCGGCCACGATCGCCTTGAACTGGGCCTCGATCAGGCCGTTGCTGGCGGCGTCGGTGTTCAGGATCTTGTCGCGCATCACTTCGCTCAGCGCCGCGAAGAACCGGTCGCCGCGAATCCAGTACCGGCCGCCGGTGAATCGCTCGTGGCGCGCGTAGAGCTCGACCATCATGCGCAGCAGCCTGCTTTCGCGCGCGCCCGGCACCCAGCCGGTCCAGCGCAGCAGATTCTCGCCCTGGTCGCGGCTTTCGGCGCGCACGGCGTGCAGATCGACCGGTGTGCAGTCCAGGATCACGCCGACCACCCGGCGGGTGCTCTCGATATGGAGATGCTCGGCGATCTCCAGGGCGATGACCCCGCCCATACTGTGCCCGGCCAGAATCACGTTGGGGGCCTTGGCCGCCGAGGTGACCTTCACGATGAGGTCCGCGATCACCTTGGTGTCGATACCGGCGTTGTCGTAGCGCACCGCCCACACCGAGCCGAGCCGGCTCAGCGACGGCAGCGCCCGCGCGGTCTGGGTCGCGTCGAGCACGCCCAGGCCGACGAGATCGAATACCGCCGTATCGCTCGCCTGCGGCTCCGACGGCCCGGCGATCGGCAGGACCGACGGTTCGGTCCGTGCCAGCCGCGCCCGCTCGGGAGCCACGTCCACACTCAGGTAGAGCGCGAACAGCACGACGACGATCAGCGGAATCACACTGCCGCGCAACACGATCAGCTGCGCCCGGCCGCACCCGTGGGCCAGTCCGGTTTCGCGCAGGCGAGCCCGCCGTCGCCGATCATCGACCTCGGCGACAGTCGACGGATTCGGGTACTCCGGCCACACGGTACCGCCTCTCCGCGCCTGCAGCGCCCGGCCGAATGGCCGTCGGCGGCAGGTGCGCCCAGCGGCAGGCGACGTGTCTGGATCTTGGACGTACCCGGTGGATTACCCGGGCCGCGCCGAGTCAGTCGTCGCTGTGACGTACCGCAAGTTCGGCCAGCTTCCCCAGCGACATGCGAAAGCCCAGCTCATTGTCCGCCGCGGAGAGCCCCGGCGGCAGATTGTCGTGGGTCGCGACAACCTTGCAGCCGCCGGGCGCGTCCGCGAGGGTGTAGGTGATCGCCATCTCCCCCTGGAGATTCGGATCCTCGGTTTCGAACTCCACCACCTGCGCCACCTCGGTATCGGGCACGAGGCGCACGAACCGGCCGTGGAAGGTGTCGGTGCGGGCGGTGGTCTTTCCGGTCTGCGTGGGCAGGTCATAGGTCAGTGAGATGCGGAACCGCCCGCCCACGCGTGGATCGAATTCGTGGATGCGGCTGGTCATTCCGTCGGGGACCATCCAGGTGCGCACCGAGCGCGCATCCAGCAGGGCGCGAAAGACATTCGGGCGGGACGTGCTCACGAACCACTCGACGTGGGTTGAGGTCACATGCGTCACCCTACGCCGGGCGCGCGCCCCGTCGCGGTCATACCGCGACGATGCCCGAAATGGGGCGTGGCGCACCGTGTAGCACGTCCGTGGCGGGGATGCCGAACCATTCCTCGGCGATGGTGGCGTAGTACTCGGTCATATTGACGGTGGCGCGCAGATTGTCGTCGGGGTCGAGATCGCGCAGCGAGGGCAGTTCACCGAAGACGCCCGGATTGGTGGGGCCGAGCAGCAGCGCGGTGCCGGCCGAGCCGTGGTCGAGGCCCTCGGAGTTGTTCTCCGGGCCGCGACGGCCGAATTCGCTGTAGGCGGCGATGAGTACGCGGTCGGCGATACCGCGGGCCGCGAGGTCGGCGCGGAAGGCGGCCAGGCAGGCGTCGAGATCCTTCATGAGCTCGACGTAGCGGGTGGGGTGCTTGTCGTGGGTGTCGAAGTCGGCGCCCATCGGGACGTGCACCACCCGCAGGCCGTGGTTCTCGTCGGCGAGAAGCCGTGCGGCCAGGCGCAATTGGATGCCGAGGTCACTGGTGGGGTAGCCGGCGGCGGCGGGTGAGAGGGTGGCGGCCACGTCCGAGAAGCTCAGGGCCACGGCGCTGCCCGCACGCGAGGTGGCGAACAGCGGCAGATCGGCGCGATCGGGATGGGCCATGGCGCGCTGTGCGGCCAGCCAGGCGTCACGGATGTTCTCGTCCTCGAAAACCGGGAACAGGCCGTCGTTTCCGGGATCGATGGACAGGGTGCTGACGCGCTCGCAGGCCAGGGCCTGACCGGAGCCCAGGCCGAGGGCGACGCCGACCGCCGGGGTGGCGGGGTCGCCGAGGTGATCACAGAGGCGGCCGAGGAATCCGGTGCTGGTGCGCGCCCCGCCGTCGGGATCGCCGACCTGCCAGCGATGCAGCATTTCGAAGTGCGACATATCGGGTTTGACGATGCCGACGCCCGGGATCACCGACGCCCCGCCCGCGGCGAGCCGCGCCAGATTCGGGTGGAAGCCCAGCGCGCCGTCGATGGGGTGCACGTCCTTGGCGGCGATCGCGGTGGTGGGGCGCAGATCCCGGTACCGGGAGTCGGTGTAGGGGACGGTCATGGACAGGCCGTCGCTGCCGCCCGCCATCTCGATCATGAGCAGCTTGCGCTGGTCCGGTGCGGCCGCCCGCAAGGTCGGCGGCGTCGGAACCGGTTGCGGCGCTTGCTCGCTCATCAGATCGTGGGCGACGACACCGCCGACCGCCGCCAGCGCGCCCGCGCCCAGGCCGACCCGCAGTGCGGTGCGCCGATTCACTGTGACCATCGCATCTCCCAATCCCCGGATACTCAGGCGAGTGTGAACTCAGGGGCGGTGAGGATCAAGGCGAGCACCGCCGTCACCGCCTGAGATTTGTTGTGCCGCAAGGCGTAGGCCAGATCGCGGGCGGCGGTCTCGGTGGCCGGTGTCGGCGCGTAGATGCCCGCGCGGGTGAAGATGGCCGCCACCGGATCCGCGGCCGCGGCCAGTTCCGGGATGGCGGGCGCGTGCACCACCACCGAGGCGCGCGCCAGCGCCGCGCCCGCGTCGAGCCAGCCGGTGCCGGGCGGCCAGCCGGCCACATTCGGCGGATAGAACGGCATCTGCCCCAGATCGCCCATGGCGTAGAACGCGCCGATCGGATCGTCGACACCGGCGACAGCCATTGCCGCCGTGACCCATTCGACCGGATATCGGGGCCGCGCGTGCACGGCCGCGTCGAAGGTGGGATGCCGCAGGATCGCCTCCGCCAGCGGTGTGATCTCCAGCTTGGCGGCGGTGAAGATCCCGGCCAGTTCCGACAGCCGCTCCTCGGAGGGCGGCACGCCCACCAGGTACCGGTGCAGCTTACCGGCGATGAACCGGGCGCATTCGGGCCGATCGCACAGCATGTCCACCACATCGTGCGCGGTGGTCACCGTCTTACCGAGAAAGGGGACAGGCCGCTGATTTCCGGCATCCCGAACGAACCGGACGGCACCGTCATCGGTGACATCCCAGCCCGACATGGCGACGGCCGCCTGCCGCACATCCTCCTGCGAGTAGATGCCGCGCCCGACGGTGAACAGCTCCATCAGCTCGCGCGCGTGATTCTCATTGGGCGAGGACGCCTCCGACCCGGCGCCGTCCAGCCACTGCAGCATCGCCCCGTCGATCACCATGGCGTGCGCGAACTCCCGGAAGTTCCCCAGCGCGTAGCGGCGCAGCACCAGATGCTGCTGCCACATCAACTCCCAGGTATCCACCTTCGAATAGCTGGTCGCGAAATGCCCGTGCCAGAACCACACCAGCTTCTCGTGCAGCCCGGCCTTGCGATCGGCCATCAACCGCAGCCACCGCGCCACCGGCCCGTTCGGCCGATCCCCGCTGTCTCCCGTGTACTCCGGAGTCTTCGGAACCAGCGGCGCGGCCCCCACCACGGCGTCGATCACCGCGCCGATCTCCCGCCCCGCGAGTTCCTCCACCATCCCCGGAAACGGCCCGAAAGTAGTGCGCCGCAGCACATGCGCCACAGCGGCAAGCTCGCTCATGCCCCATAGCCTGGCACGCCACCAGCCGGAATTCATCCGCACCGGCGCTACGCCGCGCACCGAACGCGAATCCGACCGCCGCAGCGCTAGCGGCCCGCGCCGGGGTGCAGGTGGGCGGCGGCCCACGTCCGGGTGAACCAGTTCGGTGCGGCCGCGCCGAATCGCGCTGGATCCCAGGAGCCCGCCCCGGCGGGAACGGTGCCGACGATATCAACGCCGGTGTGCGCGGGAAGGTCGGTGCGATTGCACTCCGAGGCCAGATCAGGCTGGTCCGGCCAGGAGCCGAGGACGATGCCCGCGCACCGCACACCGGCGGATTGCAATGCGCGCGTGGTGAGTTCGCTGTGATTGAGGGTGCCGAGGCCGGGATGCGCGACCAGCAGAACGGGAGCGCTCATCTTCTGCGCGAGCTCGAGCATGGTGAATTCGCCCATCCGCACCAGCAGCCCGCCCGCGCCCTCGACCAGGGTGAGGTCGGCATCGGCACAGGATTCGATGGCGGCGGCGGTCTCGGCCAGCGTCAAGAGGGGTTGACCGCAGCGGCGCGCGGCGGTGTCGGGCGCGAGCGGATCGGGGTAGCGCGCGAGCTCCACCGTGCGAGTGACGCCGCCGAGGCGTTCGATCACCGCAAGGTCGCCGGGTTCCCCCGGCGCGACACCGGTTTGGGCCGGTTTGCACACCGCGACCGAGGCTCCGGCGGCGCGCGCCGTTGCCGCGAGGGCCGCCGTCACGATGGTCTTGCCGACATCGGTGGACGTGCCGGTGATGAACAGCAGACTCACAGGGCTACCGCCTCGTGGGTCCGCGCTTCGGCGAGCACCTCGGTGAGAACGGTTGCGATCGTCGCCAGTTCGCTGTCGGTGAGGTCGGCGCGGGCGGTGAGACGCAGGCGGGAGGTGCCCTCGGGGACCGAGGGCGGGCGGAAGCAGCCTACGGAGAGGCCGCGGGCGCGGCAGGCCTGGGCGGCGTCGTAGGCCACCTGGGCTTCGCCGAGGACGACGGAGACCACGGCCGAATCCGGTTGCGCGACATCGGCGATGCGGGCGATGTCGGCGGCGCGGGCGAGGACGCGGGCGGCCATGGCGGGTTCGGCGCGCAGCAGGCGCAGGGCGGCGCGGGCGGCGCCTACGGCGGCAGGGGCCAGGCCGGTGTCGAAGATGAAGGTGCGGGCGGAGTCGATGAGGTGCGCGCGGACGCGGTCGCTGGCAAGGACTGCGCCGCCCTGGGCGGCAAAGGCTTTCGACAGGGTGGCGGTGATGACCACGTCAGGTTCGCCGGCCAGGCCGGATTCGTGGACCAGACCGCGGCCGCCCGCACCGCGGACGCCGAGGCCGTGGGCTTCGTCGACCAGCAGGACCGCGCCGTGCGCGCGGGTCACCCGGTGCAGCTCCGCGAGCGGGGCCAGGTCGCCGTCGGCGCTGAAGACCGAGTCGGTGAGGACGAGGGCGCGCTCCTCGGTGCGGGCGGCGAGCAGTCGCTCGACGGCCGCCACGTCCCGGTGCGGGGCCACGTCGACCCGGGCGCGCGAGAGGCGGCAGGCGTCGACGAGGGAGGCGTGGCTGCCCGCGTCGGAGACCACCAGGCCGCCGCGGCCGATGAGGGCTGTCACGGCCCCTAGATTCGCGGCGTAGCCGGAGGCGAAGACCAGGCCCGCTTCCGCGCCGACGAAATCGGCCAGTTCGGCTTCGAGCAGTTCGTGTTCGGTGGTGGTTCCGGTGACCAGGCGCGAACCCGTGGAGCCGGCGCCCCATTTGGTGACGGCCTCGACGGCCCCGGCGATCACCTCGGGGTGGCGGACCAGGCCCAGGTAGTCGTTGGACGCCAGGTCGATGCACGGCGATTCCGGGGTGCGCGCCCGCAGTTCCCGGCGCAGGCCGGCGTCGACGCGTTGGGCGGCCCGCTCGTCCAGCCAGCTCAAGGGATCAGCACTCACAGCTCGGAAGCATACTTGAACGGCGTTCAGGAAGCACCGGTGTGACGGGATTATCCTGAAGGGGCGAAGGGAGGCTGCGCGATGCCACGATGGGCGATAGTGGTCGAGCAGACGACCGGTTTCGGCGACAGCAAAACCTGGTCCCCGAAAGTTCTCACCGAGGTGATGGGCACCCGTGAGCAGGCTCTGGCAAAGGTGCCCGATCTAGTTCAGAAATTCATTCCCGATCATCCGAAGTTGATCAGCCGCCGCACCGTGCTGCGCGACGGCGACACCTTCATGTTGATCGCCAAGGGCTGGTCCGACGAATACCACTGCCTGTTCCGCGTATGGGAAGTGTTGTCGGACAGCGAGAATCAGGATCGTATGCGCGAGAAACGCGCCAACCGCTGAGCCCGGTTCACCCCGGGCAGGCGCTCACACCGCGGCGGCCGCCACCATGGCCGCCGCGATCTGCCGCACGTCCTCGGTCGTGCTGATGAACGGCGGCATGCAGTAGATCAGGTTGCGGAACGGGCGCAGCCACACGCCGGATTCCGTTGCGGCATGGGTGGTTTTGCGCATGTCCACCGGATGGTCGAGGGCGATGACGCCGATGGCCCCGCACACGCGGACATCGGTCACGCCGGGCAGGTCGCGCGCGGGCGCGAGGCCGTCCTCGAGTTCCGTTGCTATGCGCCGGACTTCGCCCTGCCAGTCGCGCGCGAGCAGCAGTTCGATGGAGGCCACGGCCACCGCGCAGGCGAGCGGATTGCCCATGAAGGTGGGTCCGTGCATGAGCCCGCCGTGCGCCCGGCTGATGGTCTCGGCGATCTCAGCGGTGCACAGCGCGGCGGCGAGGGTGAGGTAGCCGCCGGTGAGCGCCTTGCCCACGCACAGCACATCCGGGCTCACCCCGGCATGCTCGGCCGCGAAAAGCGTTCCGGTGCGGCCGAATCCGGTGGCGATCTCGTCGAACACCAGCAGCACGCCGTGCTCGTCGCACAGCCGCCGCAGCTCGTTCAGATAGCGCGGATGATGGAAGCGCATACCGCCCGCGCCCTGCACCACGGGTTCCACGATGACCGCGGCGAGCTCGTCGGCGTGGTCGGCGAAGGCCCGTTCCAGCTCCGAGACGTACTCGGGCACAAAGTCTTTCGGCGGCATGGCGACGAAGATCTGATCGCTGAGCACATCGGTCCACAGCGAGTGCATGCCGCCCTCGGGGTCGCACACGCTCATCGGCGTGAAGGTGTCGCCGTGATAGCCGCCGCGCCAGGTCAGCAAACGCCGCTTATCGGGCCGCCCGACGGCTCGCTGATACTGCAGGCACATCTTCACCGCGACCTCCACCGACACCGATCCGGAGTCGCAGAGGAACACCTTGTCGAGACCGGCCGGGGTGAGTTCGACGAGCAGTTGCGTCAACCGAACGGCCGGTTCGTGGGTGAGCCCGCCGAACATCACGTGACTCATCTTCCGCGACTGTTCCAGCAGCGCCGCGTCCAGCACGGGGTGCCGGTATCCGTGCACGGCCGCCCACCACGAGCTCATCCCGTCGATCAGTTCCCGCCCGTCGGCCAGGGTCAGGCGGGTGCCCGACGCGGAGGCCACCACCAGCGGTTCGGTGGTTGCCGGGAACCCGCCGTAGGGATGCCACACGTGTGCGGCGTCGAGGGCGGTGATCTGCTCGGGGTGCAATGCCACGGAATCCTCCGGTTCGGCGACGGTCCTGCCCGGCCGCACCCGGCCGGGCTTGAACGCCGTTCAAGTTATCACCGGAGCTGCCCGTCCGTCACCCCCGCCGCCCGCGGAGCAGATGCCTGGAACCGGTGCGCGACCGGCTGCGGCGGGGTATTCTTTGACTGAGTCAACGAATTTCGGTGACTACCGCCGACGGCGGCGGATCGACCCGACGGACGAACTCGACTCAGCGGGAACGGAGTCCGGCATGACGACCAGCACCACTCGCGGCAGCGGCCCCACCCCGGCAGTGGCCGCCGATCACATCGCGGCCGTGCGCGCGTTCAACCGCCGGTACACCCGGGTCATCGGCGTACTGCGCGGCGGCCTGCTCGGCACCGACTTCACCCTCGCCGAGGCCCGTATCTTGTTCGAGCTGGCCAATTTCGGCCCCAGCGCAGTGGTGGACCTGCGCGCCGACCTCGATCTCGACGCCGGATATCTCAGCCGCATTCTGACGCGGTTCGCCGACCGCGGCCTGATCACCCGCCGCCGCTCGGCGGCCGATGCCCGCCGCCAGATCGTGGAGTTGACCGACCTCGGGCGGCACGCCTTCGCCGAAGTCGACGAGCTGTCCCAACGCGATATCGGCGACCTGCTCGGCCCGCACTCCCCCGCCGCCCGCACCCGCCTCATCGAGGCCATGCACGCCATCGAGGGCATTCTCGATGCCGCCGAACCGGATCCGGCCCGGGTGGCGATCCGCGCGCCGCGCCCAGGCGATCACGGCTGGGTCATCCAGCGCAACGCCGCGCTCTACGCCGCCGAATTCGGCTGGAACTCCGATTACGAGGCCCTGGTCGCCCACATCGTCGCCGAATTCCTGAACTCCCATGACCCGCAACGGGAACGCGCCTGGATCGCCGAATACGAAGGCGCTCCCGTCGGCTGCGTCTACTGCGTCCGCGAGGACGACACCACCGCCCGCCTGCGCCTGCTCCTGGTCGAACCCACCGCGCGCGGCCTCGGCGTCGGCACCGCCCTCGTCGACGAATGCCTGCGCTTCGCCACCGAGGCCGGCTACCGCACCATGGTCCTGTGGACCAACGACGTCCTCACCTCCGCCCGCCACATCTACGAACGCGCGGGATTCCACCTGACAGCGGCGAATCCGCACCACAGCTTCGGCGCGGACCTGATCGGCCAGACCTGGACCCGCGCGCTGCCCTGACCGGCCCGATCACGCGGGCCGGTCGGCGAGCGCCGCGTGCGCCCGAGCCAGCAGGGCGCGCAGTTCGGCCAGGCCGTCGCGGCCGAGTGCGCTGCGCAGGCGCTTCTCGATATCGGCGATTCCTGTTGCGGCGACGCCCAGTCCGGCGCGGCCGGCGGCGGTGGGGACCACCAGGCGGGCGCGTTTGTCGGACGGGTCGACCCGGCGTTCCACGTAGCCGCGGGCTTCGAGGTGGGTGATCAGCTCGCCCATGGATTGCTGGGTCATACCGGCCGATTCGGCGAGGGCGGTGACGCGGGAGCCGACGGGGTCGAGGTGGCGGAAGACGGCGTAGTGGGCGGGGCGCAGGCTGGGGTCGAGGGCATTGCGGAGGCGCTCGTTGAGATCGTCCTCGAGGGCGCGGGTGGTGGTGACGAGCAGTTTGAGCAGGCTCGGGTCGGCGGGCGGCGGAGTCGCGCGGGCTGTTGACACATTACGAAGGTTACCTTCATATTGGAGGAATGGACAGCAGCACTCTGACCTTCCGCAACGGCAAACGCGTCACCCTGGTCGAACAGGGCGTCGACGAGCAGGGGGCCTACCTCGTGCTCGAACATCTGCTGCCACGAGCGGAGCGGCAGGCGGGGCCGCACTGGCATCCGGTGCTGGCCGAGGAGTGGACGGTGCTGCGGGGCCGCGTGCGGTTCCGGATCGACGGGGTGGAAAGTTTTGCGGGGGAAGGTGATTCAGCGGTCGCGGCGGGCGGGGTGGTGCACGAGTTCTGGAGTGTGACGCCGGAGACGGTCGTACGGCATGTGATTCGTCCCCCGCTGCGGCACTGGGAGATGTTCCGGCTGTGGCATGCCCTCGACGCGGCCGGGAAAACCACGTCGGCCGGGGTGCCACGCAATCCGCTGGCGCTGGCGCTGCTGTGGGATTACCAGGACGGGTACCTCGCGGGCATTCCGGCGGGGGCGCAGCGGGTGGTGCTGGGCGGGCTGGCACGGCTGGCACGGCGGTGCGGATACGAACGCCGCTGGTTGCCGGATTTCGCGACCGATACGACGGGTGGCGCGCGAGCGCACTGACCATCGCGGGCACCGACCACCGCATCGGGGTTGCCAGCGGGGCCGATAGGGTCTTGGCATGGCTCCGCCCTCCGCGACTCCGGTTCCGGCACCACTCGGTGTCTGGCCGGGGACGGCGTATCCGCTGGGCGCCACCTACGACGGGGCCGGCACCAACTTCTCGGTGTTCTCCGAAGCGGCGCGGCGCGTGGAGCTGTGCCTGATCGAGGACAACTGGCGCGAGACGCGCATTCCGCTCGACGAGGTGGACGGGTACGTGTGGCATGCCTATCTGCCCGGGGTGGGGCCGGGGCAGCGGTACGGGTACCGGGTACACGGGCCGTTCGAGCCCGCCGCGGGGCTGCGCTGCGATCCGAGCAAACTGCTGCTGGACCCGTACGGGAAATCCTTCGAGGGCGATTTCGGCAGTGATGTCGCGCCCTACAACTACGGTCAGAACACGTTGGGGCACACCATGACCGGCGTGGTGGTGAACCCGTACTTCGACTGGGCCGACGATCGCGCGCCCAAGCGCCCCTATCACGAGACGGTCATCTACGAGGCGCACGTCAAGGGCATGACCATGACCCACCCCGACGTGCCGCCGGAACAGCGCGGCACCTTCGCGGGCATGGCGCATCCGGCGATCATCGCGCACCTGCGCGGCCTGGGCGTCACCGCGGTGGAACTCATGCCGGTGCACCAGTTCCTGCACGACCGCGTCCTGCTCGACCGCGGACTGCGAAACTACTGGGGCTACAACAGTTTCGGCTATTTCGCCCCGCACGCCGAATACGCCGCGACCCGCACCCCGGGCGCGGCGGTCACCGAATTCAAGGCCATGGTGCGCGCCCTGCACGCCGCCGGGATCGAGGTGATCCTCGACGTCGTCTACAACCACACCGCCGAGGGCAACGAATTCGGCCCGACGCTGTCCTTCCGGGGCATCGACAATGCCGCGTATTACCGTCTGGTGGACGATGATCCGCAGCACTACATGGATTACACCGGCACCGGCAACAGCCTGAACGTGCGCCACCCGCACACCCTGCAACTGATCATGGACTCACTGCGCTACTGGGTGCTGGAGATGCACGTGGACGGATTCCGGTTCGACCTGGCCGCCACCCTGGCCCGCGAACTACACGATGTGGATCGCCTGGCCACCTTCTTCGATCTGGTGCACCAGGATCCGGTGGTGAGCCAGGTGAAGCTCATCGCCGAACCCTGGGATGTGGGCGAGGGCGGCTATCAGGTCGGCAACTTCCCCGTCGCCTGGACCGAGTGGAACGGCAAATACCGTGACACCGTGCGGGATTACTGGCGCGGGCAACCGGCGACGTTGGGCGAGTTCGCCTCTCGGCTCACCGGCTCCTCGGACCTGTACGAGGCCACCGGCCGAAGACCGTCGGCCAGTATCAACTTCGTCACCGCGCACGACGGCTTCACCCTCGCGGATCTGGTGTCCTACAACGAGAAACACAACGAGGCCAACGGCGAGGGCAGCCGTGACGGCGAGAACTACAACCGCTCCTGGAACTGCGGTGTGGAGGGTCCCACCGCCGATCCGGAGGTACTCGCCCTGCGCGCCAGGCAATCTCGTAATCTGCTCGCCACGCTGCTGCTGTCCCAGGGCACCCCGATGCTGCTGCACGGCGACGAGCTGGGCCGCACCCAGCAGGGCAACAACAATGCCTACTGCCAGGACTCCGCACTCTCCTGGATGGACTGGTCACTGCTGGACACGCATGCCGACCTCCTCGAATTCACCCGCCGCGCAGTGGCTTTGCGCGCCGCGCACCCGGTGTTCCGGCGTCGCCGCTTCTTCGACGGCCGTCCCGCCCCCACCCACGACCATCCCGACGACATCGCCTGGTTCACCCCCGGCGGCGCGGAGATGACCGACGCCGACTGGGAAACCGGATTCGGCCGCTCGCTGGCCGTCTTCCTCAACGGCGCCGGCATCCGTGAACCCGGCCCGCGCGGCGAGCACATCACCGACGATTCGTTCCTGCTCTGTTTCAACGCGCACGACGCCGCCCTGCCCTTCACCCTGCCCGATACCGATCACGGCGCGTCCTGGTCGGTGGAATTGGACTGCTCCACGCCCACCGGCCGCCCGGCCGCCGACACCGCCCATCCCGCCTCCGCCACCGTGGAAATCCCCGCACGCTGCCTGCTCGTCCTGCGGTGTGCGGCATGATCGAGAAAGCCATGACCAGCACGCCCGAACACCGCACCGATGCCCTCACCCGGCCCACGCCGGTCCGCAGCACCTACCGGTTGCAACTGCGGCCCGACGCGCTGACCTTCGCCGATGCCCGCGCCATCGCCGAATACTTACAGCAGCTGGGTATTTCGCACCTGTACCTGTCCCCCGTGCTGACCGCCGTGCGCGGGTCCACGCACGGCTACGACGTCACCGATCCGACCACGGTGGCCGCGGGGCTGGGCGGCCCGGCCGGGCTCAAGGCCCTGTCCGACGAGGTGCGCAGCCGCGGCATGGGCCTGCTGGTGGATCTGGTGCCCAATCATGTGGGCGTCGCCGATCCGCGGCAGAACCCGTGGTGGTGGGATGTGCTGCGGCACGGCAAAGCCTCCCAGTACGCGCATTTCTTCGATATCGACTGGACTCCGGGCAACGGCGCGGGCGGGCGGCTCGCACTGCCGGTGCTGGCCAACGAGAACGATCCGGCGGCGCTCACCGTGGACCGCAGCGGCCCCGAACCCATGCTGGCGCTGCGCGATATGCGCTTCCCCATCGCGCCCGGCACCGACGGCGAGAACGCGCTGCGCATCCACGACAAACAGCACTACCGCCTGGTCAACTGGAAATCGGGACTGTGCGGCTATCGGCGCTACTTCACCGTCGGCGAGCTCGCGGCCGTACGGCAGGAGGAGGCCGACGTCTTCGAGATCACGCACCGGGAGCTCGCGGCCTGGTGCGAACACGATCTCATCGACGGCGTGCGCGTGGACCATCCGGACGGATTGGCCCGTCCCGCAGCGTATCTGGAGCGGCTGCGCGCCCTCATCGGCCCGCAGCGGCTGCTGCTGGTGGAGAAGGTGCTGTCCAATCGCGAACCCCTCGACGCCACCCTGCCCATCGACGGCACCACCGGCTACGACGCGCTCGCGGATCTGGGCGGCGTCCTCATCGACCCGGAGGGCGAGAAGCCGCTGACCGAACTGTCGCGGCAGTTCACCGGGCACGGCAGCGACCGGGCCTGGTTCACCGAGCAGGAGCACCGCATCAAACGCGCGGTGGCCGAAACCATGCTGGTGCCCGAGACGCGGCGGCTGGTGGCCGCCGTCAAACGCGATGCGCGGGCGGAGAACTTCGACGCCATGGCGCTCACCAACGCCACCATCGAGGTGCTGTCGTTCATGCCGGTGTACCGCACCGACTACACGCCGCTGGCGGGCATGGTCGGCGCGGTGGTGGCCGAGGTGGCCCGGCGCAACAGTGAACTCACCGGGCCGCTGCAGGTGCTGGTGACCGCGCTGGCCACCAATGGCGAGGCCGCCGTGCGCTTCCATCAGATGGGCGGGGCCATGAGCGCGAAAGCGGTGGAGGACACCATGTTCTACCGCGCCGCGCGGCTGGTGTCGCTGCAGGAGATGGGCACGGATCCGGCGCGGTTCGGCTGCTCGCCGATCGAATTCCATCTGGCGAACGCCGAGCGCGCGGCGCGCTGGCCCGCCACCATGACCGCGCTGTCCACGCACGACACCAAGCGCGGCGAGGATGTGCGGGCCCGGATCGGCGTGCTGTCGCAGGTGCCCGCCATCTGGACGCGCGCGGTGACCGCGTGGCACGACATCACGCCCGGCCCCGACGGCGGCACCACACTGTTCCTACTGCAGAACATGTTCGGCGTCTGGCCCGCCGACGGCCGCCCCGCCGCGACCGTGCCGGGCTTCCGGGAGCGCCTGCACCAGTTCGCGGAGAAGGCCGTTCGCGAGGCGGGCACCCGATCCTCCTGGGAGGAACCGGATGTCGAGTTCGAGACCGCCGTCCATCGCTGGATCGACAGCGTCATCGACGGGCCGGTCGGCGCCGAAATGGCCGAGCTGGTCACCGATCTCGCCCCGCACGCCTGGTCGGACTCGCTCGCGCAGAAGCTGCTGCAGCTGTGCGGGCCGGGTATTCCGGATATCTATCAGGGCTGCGAACTGTGGGAGGACTCGCTCGTCGACCCGGACAACCGCCGTCCGGTCGATTTCACCCATCGCACGCTGCTGCTGCAATCCCTCACCGGCACACCGGATCTCGATCCGTCCGGCGCGGTGAAGATGTGGATCGTGGCCTATGCCCTGTGGCTGCGCCGCGAGCGCCCGGAATGCTTCGTGGGCGGCAGTTACACGCCGCTGTTCGCGGTCGGTGATCAGGCCCAGCACCTGATCTCCTACGCGCGCGGGCGCGGCGGCGAATCCCCCGAGGTGATCGTGGCCGCGACCCGCCACAGCGTGCGCCTGGACGAGGCGGGCGGCTGGGGTGACACGGTCCTCGATCTGCCGCAGGGACATTGGACCGATCGGCTGACGGGCCACACCTTCTCCGGCCGTGCCCGGCTGGAGAAGCTGTTCGCCCGCCTGCCCATCGCCCTGCTGGTGCGCTGAGAGCCCTCGCGGAAACCGTTGCCTACGCGGCGGTTTCGTCGTCCTCCGGGCAGGCGCTGTGCTCCGGTCGCGGCAGTACCGCGGGCGCGGCGTGCAGCGGCGGGAAATCGGTCGGCTCGATCCGATAGGGCAGCAGCGACTCGCCTTCCAGCCGAGCCAGATTGGCCGGATGGTAGTTCTGTGCCCTGTCCACCGAGGAGGCCACGAAACTGTTCTGGTCGCCCTGGGCGAACACCCGCCGCCAGGAGTCCCAGTAGAAGCGCCGGTTGCGTGGATTGCGCAGCAGGCGAAGGGCATTCAGGCACAGGTACGGAACGCCCAGGGAGTCGTGGCGCCGGTAGTGCTCGGGCCCGTCCGCGCAGTGCTCGAGCAGCGTCGCCAGCCGCTCGTGGTCGAAGGCCAGACCCTCGGCCTGCGCCTCGGCGACCATCCACCGCAGGGTGATATCGGACAGCGCGCATTCGCGGTAGCCGCCGCCGACGTCGCTGTGCACGCCCTCGAACCAGACCTGTTTCACCCGGTCGTCGCGGTAGTACTTCTCGGCCAGCTCGACCGGGACCTCCCACAGGCAGGGTTCGAAATTGCGGCGGCGTTCGTCGAGGGCCAGCGCCTGGCGGGCACAGTGCACGATGCGGGAAAGACGCACATCGTGGAAACGGTGCCGCCAGGCGGTGACCCCGGGAATGCCCATGGCACCGACGGTGTCGAACACCCCCAGGAAGTTGATCTTCACCGGATCCGGATAGCAGTTGGCCTTCCGGAACTCCTCCCATTCCGGCGGATCGGGATCATCCGGATGGGCCTTCTTGCTCTGATAGATCTTCAGGGCCTCGGGGTATTTGCCGTTGATGAACGCCTCGTAGGTGAGGATGCCGAGCCGGGCGATCATGCCGGACAGGCTGCGGGCGGTGTACGCGCCGCGGCTGAATCCGAAAATGTAGATCTCGTCGCCCGGCTCCCAGTTCAGCGCCAGTTGCCAGTACGCCGAGGACAGATTGGCCTCCAGCCCCAGACCGAAGGCCCCGCCCAGCAGCCGATCCGTGGTGAACCCGCGCGCCCCGGGCCCGGAGATGTAATAGACGCGTTGACCGACGGTATTGCCGTCCCGGTCGGAACCGGTGAGGCAGACCGTCTGCGCGATCTTCACGATATTGGAAACGGTGTTGCTGGATTCGGCCTTCCATGTGCCGTCGCAACACACCACCAGCCTTTTCATGAAACGAGCCTCCCGCCCAGACTGTTCGGTTTCACGCGTAGTGGACTACTCGACTCATCGTGTGAGATGCGCACGATTGTTAACGCTCACGATTCCGTCATGATCGCTGTGGCACCGTGGAGAGCATGCCCGACGAGCCAACGACCTCCCGCAGCGTATGGGTACTGGTGTGCGAGGACGACGACCGGCTGGGTGAGCAGGTCGCCCTCGGACTGCGCGAAGCCGGGTTCACCGTCGACCTGACCCGCAACCTGGCCGACGCCGGACGGCACTGCGGCAGCCACGCCTACGACTGCCTGGTCATCGACCGCGGGCTGCCGGACGGCGACGGGCTGGATCTGGTTCGGCGGCAACGGGAATCGGGCCGCGAAACCCCGGCCCTGATCATCACCGCGCGCGACAGCCCCGGCGATCGGGCCGCGGGGTTCGACAGCGGCGCGGACGACTACCTGAGCAAACCGTTCTCGCTCGGTGAGCTGGCCGCGCGGGTGTCGGCGCTGTGCGCGCGCCGGACGCGGCCGTCACCGATCCTGACGGTGGGCGATCTGGTGGTGGACCGGCTGCGCCGGCGCGTACAGCGCGGCGGCGTGCTGCTGACGGTGACCGCGCGCGAGTACTGCACGCTGGAACTGCTCGCGGCCCGCGCCGGAACCCCGGTCTCCCCCGCTGTCATCGCCGAATACTGCAGTCACACACAGGCTTCCGCATCGGCCAAGGAGCGGACGATTCCGGACACCATCACGCGACTGGATCGCAAACTCGGTGCGCCGCAACTGATTCACCACACCGCCGACGGGTATCTCCTGCACGCGTGAAGAACTCACGGTCCTGCCAGTGGGGGGACCGTGCACGCCGGTCCCGGGCGGGGCACCTTCCCCGCCCCGCCCGGGGCCCGGCGATCAGGTGAGGTAGCGGTAGACCGGGGAACCCGGATCCAGGCGCTCGCACTGGATGGGCGCGTCGTCCATCCGCTTCTGCAGCGCCTCGAGCCCGGACGGCGCACCCAGTTCGATGCCGACCAGCGCCGCCCCGGTCTCCCGGTTGTTGCGCTTGACGTACTCGAACAGCGTGATGTCGTCGTCGGGACCGAGCACCTCGTCGAGGAAGCGGCGCAGCGCACCCGGCTCCTGCGGGAAGTCCACCAGGAAGTAGTGCTTGAGACCTCGATGCACGAGCGAACGCTCGATGACCTCGCCGTAGCGGGAGACATCGTTGTTGCCGCCCGACAGCAGGCACACCACCGTCGAACCGGGTTCGATATCGAGTTCGGGCAGCGCCGTCACCGACAGCGCGCCCGCGGGCTCGGCCACGATGCCCTCGTTCTGGTACAGCTCCAGCATGGCGGTGCAGATGGCGCCCTCGTCCACCTGCATCATGCGGAAAGAGCCTGCGCCGGAAGCGGATTCGGTGGCGGTGAGCAGGGGCAGCGAGGCGTGCGAGCGCACCTGCCCGCCGAACCGCGACACCGCCTGGAACGGCACCGCGCCGATGCGCTTGACCGACGCGCCGTCCACGAACGGATCGATCTCCGGCAGCGTCACCGGGCCGCCGGCCACCAGGGCCGCTGTCATGGAGGCCGCGCCCGCCGGTTCCACACCCAGGATCGCGGTGCCGGGCGCGCGCTCGCGCAGATAGGTGCCGACACCGGCCAGGCAGCCGCCGCCGCCCACCGGCACGATCACCAGATCCGGTGCGTGCCCGAGCTGTTCGAGGAATTCGGCGGCGATGGTGCCCTGCCCGGCCGCGGTGCGCGGATCGTCGAAGGGCGGCACCATGGTCGCTCCGGTGCGCTGGACGTCCTCGGCCGCGGCGGCCGCCGCGGCGTCGTAGGTGTCGCCGATGGCGATGAGTTCCACGAAGTCGCCGCCGTGTACGCGGATGCGGTCGCGCTTCTGCTTCGGGGTGGTGCGGGGTACGTAGATGCGGCCGTTGATGCCCATGGCCCGGCACGCGAAAGCCACGCCCTGCGCGTGGTTTCCGGCACTGGCGGCGACCACGCCGGCGGCCCGCTCGGCTTCGGTCAGCTGAACGATGAGGTTGTACGCGCCACGCAGCTTGTAGCTGCGCACGGCGGTGAGGTCCTCACGCTTGAGGTAGACCTCGGCCCCGGTCAGCGCCGACAGCCGTGCGATGCGCTGCAACGGCGTCGGCTCGATAATGTCGGAAATTCGCTTGGCGGCCGCATCGATCTCGTCCGCGCTCAGTTCGGGCAGCGGACCGGACACTTTCTCGGCTACAGCAAGCGGATCAGACACCCGAACATGCTAGCCGGACGCCTGAGACGCCCGGTCAGCAGAGGCGGGTTTGTCCGGCCTGTCAGTCGCGCGGAGTGAGCACGAAGACCGGGATCTCGCGAGTGGTCTTCTTGGTGTAGTCGTCGTAGGCGGGCCACACCTCGGTGGCGCGCTTCCACCAGAGGGCCTTCTCGTCGCCGGTGACCTCGCGGGCGTCGTAGTCCTTGACCTCGGCGCCGTCGCGCAGGTCCACGTGCGGATCGGCCTTGATGTTCCAGTACCAGACGGGATGTTTCGGGGCTCCGCCGAGCGAGGCGACCACCGCGTATTCGCCGTCGTGCTCGACGCGCATGAGGGCGGTCTTGCGCAGTTTGCCGCTCTTGGCCCCGCGGGTGGTGAGCAGGATGATCGGCTTGCCCTGGATGGTGTTGGCTTCGGCGCCGTTGGATGCCTCGAACTTCTCGGCCTGCTCACGGGCCCAGGCGCTGGTACTCGGTTCGTACTCTCCGGTTAGTGGCATGCCGGGGTGAACGCGCGCGGCCGCGATCTTGTTCCCCCGGCCACGCCACACCAGAGTTCGGTTGCCCGAACTTCCGGAGCCCGGGTAGCCTGACTGCATGGCAGTGGTTCACCCCCAGAAGATGGCTCGGACGGCCCCGCGCGCTGTCGACATCGCGGGTACCGCCTGGCCGGTATTCAAACTCGAGGCGCTCGGCCTGGGCCTGGCCGCCCTGCTGGTACTGGCGCTCGTCACCGGATCCGCGCAGCTCGCCGTGCTGGCGGCCGCGACCGTGGCCGCGCTGCGCTGGATGGTGGGCCTCGCCCGCGGCTGAGCCGCCCACCCCTCCGAGCGCAGCGTGTCGACCAATGTTTGATGCGTGTTTGCTACTACCCTTTGCTGGTGGACAGCAAACTCGGAACCATCGGCCTGTTCATCACCGCAACGACACTCCTGCTGCCCGTGCCGGCGCACGCCGATATCGAAGCGCTGCCGCCCCACGAACGCACCTTCCAATCGATCAGCGGTAGCTTCGTCGTGGGTCACCGCGACGAGAGCGTCAATCGCATCGCGCCGCTGAACATGGTGGGCACCACCCGCGAGGGTCTGGTCAGCAATACCGCCTACGGCACCCTGCTCGGCCCGGCCACCGGAACCCTGAAAACGGGCTATCACGTGGGCTGCGCGGTCAATACGGGTGCGGGCACCCTCGGCGTCACCCCGGACCTCACCATCGGCACCACCATCACGCCGGGCGGGGGCGGCGCGCCGCCGATCGTGCTGGGCGCCAACCCCAATCCCGTCGCGACGCTCAATCTCACGGCCGGTGAGGTCAAGGAGGTCCCGGTCGCCGAAAAGGAGATCATGGCGGGCGCGACCGCCCACATCGTGATCCGGGACTTCCACATCGTGGTCAACCAGTGCACCGGACCGGTCGCGATCCGGCACTACACCTATCTCTTCACGAAGTCGCCCGCGGTCGACGACAGCGGCGCGGTATTCGGCGAACCCACTTGGCTGTAGGGCGAATTCGCGCCCACCGACGTAGCTCAGGAGCTCCGCGATGACCCTGCGTGCCCGGCGTTCCCCGATGCCACAACGAGCTCCGATGCCACAACCCGCACAGCGCACGAGGCCGCGGACGTCCACCGCCGTCCTGGCCACCCTGCTGACCGTCCCCTGCGCGCTGCTGACGCTGCTGCCCACGGTCGTCGCGCCGCCGAGGGCCTGGGCCGAGCCCGCGGATCAGACCGTGTCGCTGCCGAGCCTCGGCGCGGGCAAGGTGCTGCGCTTCCCGGGGCGGGAACACCAGCTCACGCTGAACCTGCCGGTCCTGCCGGGACTCGCGCCCACCGCGCTCACCGGGACGGTGCAGCTGCCCCCGCTCGCGGCGCGGGCGGTGCTGGAGGCGTGGTCCGGGGATCGCCTGCTCGATCGTGTCGAACTGCCGCGCGATCCCCGCGCGAACGTCCGGATCTCCTTGGCCGGGGCCGAGATTCGCGACGGCACGGCCACCGTGGCGCTCAGCTCGTCGCTGGTGCCCGAACCCGGACTGTGCCCGGAGGACTGGACCGGCCGCCCGATGACCCTCGCGGATGCCGCGGTCACCTACTTCGGCGAGGAACAGCAGCCCGCCACCGTCGCGGAATTCCTGCCGCCGGTGCTGAACCGGCTCACCGTCTACACCCCCGCCGAACCGAGCCGCACCGAGAGCGCGGCGGTGCTCGCGCTCAGCACCGCCGTGACCGCGCGCTACACCCGGCAGCCGGTGGCCATCGATTTCCGCCGGATCGACTCGGGCACAACCGTTCCCGACCATCCTCCGGCGTTCCTGGAACGTCAGGTGGTGATCAAGGAGGCGAGCGATACCGGTTTGCGCCTGTCCGGCGGACCGGCCCCGCTGCTCACCGTCTCCGGTGACGAGAAGACGCTGCCGACCCAGATGCGCCTGCTCACCAGCGATCTCGCGCGGGCCGCCCTCGCGCCCTCGGCCACGGTGCTGGGCCTGCCCGCCGCGCCGCAGCTCGCGCCCGAGCACACCACGCTGGGCGCCCTCGGCCAGAATCAGCTCAGCGCCACCGCCGTCGGCTATGTGCGGGTCGAGTTCGCCGTCGACCAGACCCGGCTGGGTCGGCCGTCGTCGAATGTGCGAATCAACCTGCTCGGCAACCACACTCCGCTGCCCGACACCCTCAACGGGCAGATCGCGGTGGCGGTCGGCGACCGGCAGATCGCGGCCTGGCCGGTGCGGCCCTCGGGTCGCTTCGACGAATGGGTCACCATCCCGTCCGAGCTGCTGTCCCGATTCACCACCGTGTCGGTGACCCTGCAGCAGGCGGGACTGACGCACGGCTGCGGACTCGAACAACCGGTCACCCTGACCATCGACCCCGACGGCGAGGTGGACAGCGAGGCCGCGAAACCGCCGGTCCCGGGCGGGCTGGGCGCGCTGCCGCAGGGCCTGCTGCCCGACGTACGGGTCGGCCTGCGGACGCCGGGCTTTGCCGACACCGTGCGCGCCGCACAGGTGCTCATCGCCGTCCAGCGGCTGACCGCCGTTCCGCTGCGCCCGGAACTGGTGTCCTTCGACGACGCCGCGCACGGTGATCGGCCCGCCGTGCTCATCGCCGCGGACGGATCCACGACCGAAACGCCCGACCTGCCGCTGGTCCGCACCGGGGACACGCTCATCGTCTACGGCGACGACGCCGAACTCGACACCCGGATCGACCTGCGCCCGCCACTGACCTTCGGCTCACTGCAAGCGGTGTGGACCGGTCAGAGGATGGTCGTGGTCGCCACCTCGACCCAGGCCCCGGAACATCTGGACCGGCTGCTGAACTGGCTGCTCGACGATCCGGACCGCTCCTACCGGCTGTCGGGTCCGGTGCTGCTGCAGGCCGGTGACCGCGAACCGGAGTTCTTCGACCCGACGGCGGACACCGCCGAGGAGTACACACCGGGCCGCACCGCGGAGTCGCCGGTGGCGCTGGGCCGCAAGCTCACCGTCGCCGCCCTGGCGGCGCTGGGGGTCGGGATCGTGATCGCCGCCGGAATCCTGCTGCGGCGCAGGCGCTCCCGCCGACGGCCATGACGGTCACCGCGACCGCCCCGGACCACTCCCCCGCCTCGAACCGGCGCGAGCACACGCTCATCGCGGTGCGGTTCGTCCTCGTCGTGGCCGCCACGGTGGGGGCGTTCTGGAATATGTGGCTCGAGCTCGCCGAGGATGTGGGGCAGGGTTCCGATATCGGCTATGTCTTCGCGGTGCCCGCGCTGGCCACGCTCGCCGCGATCGGCATCGCGCTGCGACGGGGCCCCGAACTGCCCATCTACGACCGGCAGACGGACGTCATCGTCGGCCTGCTCGGATTGTGCTGCACCGCGGCGCTACTGGGACTGCTGGTGCTGCGCTACCCCTACGAGTACGAGGTGCTGCATCTGGACCTGCTCGCGGCCACGCTGTTTCTGATGAGCGCGAGCGTCCTGGCCTTCGGGCTGCGGCCGGTGTTCCGCTACTGGCCGGTCTGGCTGCTGGCCTTGATCATGTCGATTCCCACGCTGTACCGCGAGGCGGTCATCACGCTCGGCGGCACCCGCTTCGCCGACGGTGCGGCCATGCTGATTCCGGCGTTCGCGGCCGGGGCCATCGCGGCCGGGCGCACTCGCCCGCGCGCGCTGGCGGGCGGTGTCATCGCGCTGGGTGCGGGCGCGATCGTGCTGGCGGCCATGACGGTGTGGTTCCCGAGCGCGCCGATCATCGCCTACCAGCTGATCCCGCCGATCGCAGGCACGTACACCTCCACCACGGTCATGTACTTCCATCAGCGGGAGTGGGCCACGCTGCGGGCGCTGGACCGCCCGATCCTGCCGCCGACCGCCAAACGCTCGCGCAGCGCGACGGTCACCATCCTGGTCGCGGCCGGGCTCATCGCCTTCATTCCCAATCCGAGGGAGTACGTGCAGGCGTCCCCGTACTTCCCCGGACTGCGGATGCCCGGCACACCGGCCGTCGCCCCGGGCTGGAAGCTGCTGGGCGAACGGGAATACCCCTGGGCGCCGCGGTATTTCGGTCCCAGAACAATCTGGGCGCGCCAGCAGTGGCAAGCGCAACGCGGAAATCCCGAGTGGGACAAGGAATCCCGACGCCGCCGCCTCATGGTCGACATTGTGCGCGCCGACAACGCGACGACCATCGACCGGTATCCGGAATTCATGATGTACCAGCTGAACGAGCCGCGCGTCAGCGCGCCCGTGCACGTCGACATCGGGCACGGCATCACCGCCCGGCTCAATACCGTGCTCGACGACCGGCAGCTGCTCAGCTGGACCTGGCTGAGCTGGCGCTGGCAGGGCCCCGACGGGGCGCAGCGGATCAGCCTCATCGCCGCGGACAATCACCTGCCGGACGCACGCTTCCCCCAGCCGGAACCCTCGGTGCCCCGCACCTTCGAGACCTTCCTGCATCAGATCCTGCGCGGGCGGGCGGTCGAACTCGACCCCGAGGCCGACGACATCGACATCGGCGCCGAACACAAGGACCGCGACATGCTCACGACGGTGGCGCGCGAGATCGTGCGGAACGGAGTGGGCGGATGACGACCGAGCTGCCCGGCCTGGCCACCCCCGCCGAACGCGAACACGCGCTCCGCGCGGCGGTCGGGGGCCTGCGCGAAACCGACCCCCTGGCCTCGGCCGCGGTGGCTTTCCTACCGTGGCAACGGAATACGGCCATCGCGACGCTGGTCGCCATGGTGGCGTTCGCGCTCGCGTTCCCGCTGCCCGCCCTGGTCACGGTGATGGCGGTGTGCACCCTCGGCTACACCGCGGTCATGCTGGACCGGGTGGTGATCTTCGCGCGCGGCATGTCCCGCGACGCCATCCTCACCGTCGACGACGACACCGCGCGCGCCCTGCCGGATTCCGAACTGCCGCCCTACACCATCCTGGTGCCCGCCTACGGCGAACCCGAGGTGGTCGGCGATCTCGTCGCCGCGCTCAACGGCCTGGACTATCCGCGCGACAAGATGCAGGCGCTGCTGCTGCTCGAGGAGGACGACGCGCCCACCATCGAGGCCGCGCACCGCGCCGGAATCGGTGAGGCGGGCAGCGAGCACATCACCATCGTGCTGGTGCCCGCCGCCGATCCACGCACCAAACCCAAGGCCTGCAACTACGGATTGCACGCCGCCACCGGCGATATCGTCACCATCTACGACGCCGAGGACATCCCCGACCCGCTCCAGCTGCGCCGGGTGGTGGCGGCCTTCGCCACCCTGCCGCGCTCGGTGGTGTGCGTCCAGGCCAAGCTGGCCTTCCACAATGCCCGGCAGAATCTGCTCACCGCCTGGTTCACCATGGACTACGGGCTGTGGTTCAGCTTCCTGCTGCCGGGCCTCATGCGCAGCGACGCCCCGATTCCGCTGGGCGGCACCTCGAATCATTTCCGGCGCAACGTGCTGGTGGACATCGGGGCCTGGGATCCGTACAACGTCACCGAGGACGCCGACCTGGGGGTGCGGATCGCCGCGCGCGGATATGCCACGGCCGTCATCGATTCCGTCACCCTCGAGGAGGCCAATCCGGACGCCATCAACTGGATCCGGCAGCGCTCGCGCTGGTACAAGGGTTATCTGCAGAGCTGGCTGGTGCACATCCGGCGGCCGCTCGCGCTGTGGCGCGAGATCGGCCCGGTCAGTTTCCTGCGCTTCACACTGATTCTGGCGGGGACGCCGATCATCGCCTACCTGAATCTGGTGTTCTGGTTCGTCACGCTGGCCTGGATTCTGGGGCAGCCCAGCGTGATCGAGGACATGTTCCCGGCCGCGGTGTACTTCCCCGCCCTGCTCGCCCTGGTGCTGGGCAATGCGGCGACGGTGTACATGAACCTGGTCGCCTGCCGCGAGAACGGCCGGCCCGACCTGCTGCTGGCCTGCCTCACCTCGCCGCTGTACTGGCTGCTCATGGCGGTCGCCTCGGCCAAGGGCTGCTGGCAGCTGCTGCGCAATCCGTCCTACTGGGAGAAGACCTTCCACGGACTGGGCACGACGACGGAGGCCACGAAGTGACCGCCGGAGCCCACGAGCGGACCCGGCCACTCCCGCGCGGCGACATCGCCGCCGACCGCCGCCGGACCCCGCGTGCGCCGCGCTGGATCTTCGCCGGGTCCGCCCTGCTGTACCTGTCGACGGGAACGTTTCTGACCGCCGGGCGCGGCTATCTCATGGGCGACGCGCTGAGCCGGGTGTCGGCCACCGAGTCGGCGCTGTTCAGCCGGGATCCGCATCTGTCGGCCATCGGATTCGTCTTCACGCCGCTGACCTCCCTGGCGCAACTGCCCTTCGTCTTTCCGGCCCAATGGTTTCCGGCCATCACCCGCTGGGGCCTGTCCGGGGTGCTGATGACCGCGCTGTTCATGGCGGGCGCGGTGGTGATGGTCTGGGGCATCGGCACCGATCGCGGCGCGCCGCCCTGGCTGTGCGGGCTGGTGACCGCGCTGTTCGCACTGAACCCGATGGTGGTGTTCTACGGCGGCAACGGGATGAGCGAGGCCCTGTTCCTGTTCTGCCTGTGCTGGGCGGTGCGGCGGCTCATGCGCTGGGTGCGCACCGACGGCGTGCACGATCTGGTGGCCTGCGGCGTCGCGCTCGGGCTCGGCTATCTGACCCGCTACGACGCGCTCGCCCCGGCGGCGGCGGCCGGTGTGCTGGTCTTCGCGCTGAGCTGTCAGCGCCGGCGCGGCGACGCGCACCGGTTCGCCGGGGCGGCAATGGATCTGGTGCTGATCGCCGCGCCCTCGGCGCTGGCGTTCCTGGTGTGGGCGGCCACCAGCTGGCTCATCACCGGGCAGGCGTTCCAGCAGTTCACCTCGCAGTACGGGAACTCCGCGATTCTCGCGCAGTCCGGGGCGCAGGCGCCGAGCCATCCGGTCGAGGCGCTGCAGTACTCCGTCGGGGCCACCCTGATTCTCGCGCCCGTGCTGCCGCTGCTGCTGCCGATCGCCGGTGCGCTGGCGGTACGCCGCCGCGACCTGACACCGCTGCCGCCGATCCTGCTGTACGGGTCGGTGCTCGGCTTCCAGGCGCTCAGTTTCGCGGCCGGGTCGACCTTCGCGTTCCTGCGCTTCTATATCGCGGCCGTACCGCTCGCAGCGGTGCTGGCGCTGCTGCTGGCTCCGGCACAGGGATTTCCGCCCAGCAAACGTCGCGGCGAGTACGCCGAAACCGCACCGCTCCACCCGAATTCCGGCCCGCTTTCCGGCGGGCGGGAACCTGCCGGGACGACCGGGCGCGGGACGGCGGCGGGGCTGGCGGCCGTGGCGGTGCTGCTCATCGCGGCGCTGCCGGTGACCGCGGTGGGGATGAACAGTCAGCTCATGGCGGTGCAGGAGTACGCGCTCGGCGAGGTGCTCGTCC
Source organism: Nocardia acididurans (assembly GCF_016741815.1). Classification (GTDB taxonomy): domain Bacteria; phylum Actinomycetota; class Actinomycetes; order Mycobacteriales; family Mycobacteriaceae; genus Nocardia; species Nocardia acididurans. The sequence goes on along the minus strand of NZ_JAERRJ010000010.1, from coordinate 168,435 downwards.
CGGATCCGGACAGCGTCTCGGACAAACACCTGGACCAGGTGCACATCGCGACCACCTTCTCGACCGAGCGGCGGCTCGCCGCATACCTCGACGCCATGGACCTGCCGCCGGGTTCCATCGTCATGGACACCGTGTACGGGTTCGCCGTCCAGATCGCCTCGAAGTACCCGCAGCGCTTCGTCATTCCCTCCGACCGCGATTTCGTGCGAACGCTCAACCACCCGGGCGAGCACGGGGTGATCTACCTGCTGACCGTCCCCAATACCGGGCGCGGCACCTCCGACGCCCTGAACCGGCGCTATCCGACCGTGTACGAGAACGGCGCGCAGATCGCCACCCTGGTGCTGGAAATCCCCAATGACGGTGCCGGACAGCCCGATTGGCGGCTGTACCGGGTGATCGGAAGCTGATCAGCCCAGGGTGGAGCGCTGGGCCACCAGCTCCCACAGCGGATCGTCGGGGCCGACATCGTAGGTGCATTCGTCCAGGCGCGGATCGGGAACATAGGCCCAGATCAGCGCGCCCGCCGAACCGGCCGCACGCTGCCCGGACATGCGCATGTCCAGATTCTCGCGGCGCTCCGCCAGCGGCAGGCACGATCCGGCGTACTCGCCGATCTCACCGACCAGCAAGGGCTTTCCGAGTTCACGCGCCTGCGCGAGCCGGGCCGCCAGACCGCTGCGGGGATCTCCGGGCAGGGCGATGTTCTCCTCGCTGTAGTCGTGATAGGACAGCACGTCCACATTCTTCGATTCGCTGACGTAGCGGTATTTGTCGCCGGTGAAACCGCACTGGGTGCCACCGATGAAGCCGGCGAACAGGAGCCGCTGCGGGTCGAGGGCACGGACCACCTCACCGGCCTCGTCCAGGAAGGTCCGCAACACCTGGGCCGCGTCCTTGGGGCAGGTGCGGGATTTGAGATCACAGGTGGCGCCGCAATTGCTGGGTTCGGGCTCGCCGACCAGCTCCCAGCCCGCCAGCACCGGGGAGCTGCGCCAGCGCTCGACGGCGGTGCGCATCCAGTCGCGGAAGCTCATGACCGAACGGCCCGGCACCGGACGGGTTTTCGTCCAGCCGTCCACGTACCACTGGCGCTGCTTGAAGATCTCGTCACCGCATTCGCCGGTCTGCGGCGTCAGCACCGGCAGGATGATCCGGCCGTACTTCTCCGCCGCCTCGAACACCGCGTCCGCGGCGGTGAAATCGAGTTCACCGGATTCCTTGTCCACCACGAATGCCTGGAACAACGCGAATCGGGTGAGCGTGTTGTCCGGCAGCCGACGGAAGAAGGCGTCGAGATCGACTTCGGCGCCGCAGCCGAAGTTGATGGTGTAGTCGGTCGCCAGCTGCGGGCCGTTGAATCCGGTGGGCCACCAGGGCTGTCCGCGCAAACGCAGCCCGGTGGGCGCGGCCGTGACCGCGGCCGGGGCGGCGGGCGCGCCCGCCGCCGCCCACGCGCCGGTGGTGGTCCGGACCGAATACGGGGTGTCCTCGCCGCACCCCGTGCTCACGGCGAGCGCGGCTGCCACGAGCACCACTCCGCACCGGCGAACGCGCCCAATAGCAACCATGCGGCGAACCCTACCGGCGGGATCGGCCGACGCTGGGAAGCCACTCGGGCCGGGTGGCCTACCCCGCCATGCAGCCGGGGCCGAGCAGCGCCTTCAGATCGCCCATGAGCGCCGAGGACGGCGACACCCGCAGATTGTCGGCCACCTTCAACAGGGTGGTGCGCTCGCGCGAGCCGACGTGGCGGATGTGCACGTTCGCGGTACCGGGATGGCTGGACAGCACCCGCTTGAGCGCGCCGATCTTGTCGGGGGTGCACAGCCGGGTCGGGATGGTCACCGAGACCGGCTTCTCCACGCCGATATGCGAAAGATCCGGCACCACAAGGTCGTTGGCGATGAGGGAGACGCGGTCGTCACGCATGTTGACGCGCGCCTTCACCAGGACGATGGCGTCCTCGGCCACGTCCATGCCGTAGACCGAGTAGGACTGCGGGAAGAACAGCACCTCGATACCGCCGGAGAGATCCTCCAGCTGGCAGGACGCCCAGGCCAGGCCGTTCTTGTTGATGCGCCGGGTGACCGTGGAGAGAATGCCGCCGACGGTGACCTGGGCGCCGTCCTTCACATCGCCTTCGAGGATGGCCGGAATCGGCGTATCCGATTGCGCCGCAAGGACATGCTCGACGCCGTGCAGCGGATGGCCGGAGACGTAGAGGCCCAGCATCTCCCGCTCCAGGGCGAGTTTGTGCTTGGTGTCCCACTCCTCCTCGGGCACCTTCACATTGAAGACGCTGGCCACCGACTCGTCGGCGTCCATGCCGCCGAACAGGTCGAACTGGCCCATGGCCTCGGCCTTCTTGGTGGACATGACCGCGTCGATGGCGTCGGAGTGCACCAGCATCAGGCCCTTGCGGGGATGCCCGAGCGAGTCGAAAGCGCCTGCCTTGATGAGGGATTCGGCGACCTTCTTGGTGCAGGCCACGGCGTCGATCTTGTTCAGGTAGTCGGAGAAGTCGGTGAACTTCGACTTCTCCTTGCGCGCGGCGATGATCGAGGCCACCACGTTCGCGCCCACGTTGCGCACCGCGCCCATGCCGAAGCGGATGTCGTTGCCGACGGAGGCGAATTCGAGTTCGGACTCGTTGACGTCGGGCGGCAGCACCTGGATGCCCAGGCGGCGGCAGTCGGCCAGGTAGACGGCGGCCTTGTCCTTGTCGTCACCGACGGAGGTGAGCAGACCGGCCATGTACTCGGCGGGGTAGTTGGCCTTGAGGTAGGCGGTCCAGAAGGAGACCAGACCGTAGCCGGCGGCGTGCGACTTGTTGAACGCGTAACCGGCGAACGGGAGGATGGTGTCCCACAGGGCCTTGATGGCGGGCTTGGTGAAGCCGTTGTCCAGCATGCCCTTCTCGAAGCCTTCGAACTCGGCCTCGAGGACTTCGGCCTTCTTCTTACCCATGGCGCGGCGCAGAATGTCTGCTCGGCCGAGCGAGTACCCGGCCACCTTCTGCGCGATCTGCATGATCTGCTCCTGATACACGATCAGGCCGTAGGTATCACGCAGGATGTCCTTGAGCGGTTCCTCCAGCTCGGGGTGAATCGGTTTGACCTCTTGCCGCCCGTTCTTGCGATCGGCGTAGTCGTTGTGGGCGTTCATGCCCATCGGACCGGGGCGGTACAGCGCGAGCACGGCGACGATGTCCTCGAAGCCGGTGGGCTGCATGCGGCGCAGCAGATCGCGCATGGCCCCACCGTCGAGCTGGAACACGCCGAGAGTGTCACCGCGCGCCAGCAATTCGTAGGTGGCGGTGTCCTCCAGCGGCAGGGTGTCGAGATCGAGGTCGATGCCGCGGTTGGCCTTCATGTTCTGCAGGCAGTCACCGATGACGGTGAGGTTGCGCAGACCCAGGAAGTCCATCTTCAACAGGCCGATGGCCTCACAGCTCGGGTAGTCCCAGCCGGTGATGATGGCGCCGTCCTGGGCCCGCTTCCACACCGGGATGGCGTCGGTGAGCGGTTCGGAGGACATGATGACCGCGCAGGCGTGCACACCCGCGTTGCGGATCAGGCCCTCGAGGCCGCGCGCGGTCTCGTAGATCTTGTTGACATCCGGGTTGGTGTTGATCAGCTCCCGGACCTCGGCGGCCTCCTTGTACCGCTCGTGCTCGGGATCCATGATGCCCGAGAGCGGAATATCCTTGGCCATGATCGGCGGCGGCAGCGCCTTGGAGATCTGATCCGCGATGGCGAAGCCCGGCTGACCGAACTGCACGCGGGCCGAATCCTTCAGCGCCGCTTTGGTTTTAATGGTACCGAAGGTGATCACCTGGGCGACGCGGTCGCTGCCCCACTTCTCGGTGGCGTAGCGGACCATCTCACCGCGGCGGCGATCGTCGAAGTCGATATCGATATCGGGCATGGAGACGCGTTCGGGATTGAGGAATCGCTCGAACAGCAGACCGTGCGGGATCGGGTCGATATTGGTGATGCCCATGGCGTAGGCCACCAGCGAACCGGCCGCCGAACCACGACCCGGGCCGACATTGATGCCGACCGACCGGGCGTAGGTGATGAGGTCGGCGACGATGAGGAAGTAGGCCGGGAATCCCATCTCGTTGACGACGTCGATCTCGTAGTCGGCGCGCGTGATGTATTCGGGCGGAACGCCTTTGGGGAAGCGCCAGTCCAGGCCCTTCATCACCTCGTGGCGCAGCCAGCTGGCCTGGGTCTCGCCCTCGGGCACCGGGAAGATGGGCATGCGGTCGCGGTGCGCCCAGACTTCCTCGTAGGACTGCACGCGCTCGCCGATCAGCACCGTGTTGTCGCACGCGCCGGGGACTTCGGCGTCCCAGATGGCGCGCATCTCCTCGGCGGACTTCAGGTAGTAGCCGGAGCCGTCGAACTTGAAGCGGGACGGGTCCGAGAGCGTCTTGCCGGTCTGCACACAGAGCAGCGCCTCGTGGTTGGCGGCGTCGTGCTCGTGCACGTAGTGGCAGTCGTTGGTCGCCAGCGGCGGAATGCCCAGCTGCTTGCCGACCATGAGCAGGCCCTCGCGCACCCGGCGCTCGATGGACAGGCCGTGGTCCATGATCTCGAGGAAGAAGTTCTCCGGGCCGAAGATCTCCTGCCACTTGGCGGCGGCCTCGAGGGCTTCGCGCTCCTGGCCCAGGCGCAGCCGGGTCTGCACCTCGCCGGAGGGGCAGCCGGTGGTGGCGATGATGCCCGCGGCGTGCTCGGCGATGATGTCGGCGTCCATACGCGCCCACTTGCCGAGCTGGCCCTCGATGGAGGCGAGCGAGGACAGCTTGAAGAGGTTGCGCAGACCCTGCGCGTTCTCGGCCACCATCGTCATATGCGTGTACGCGCCGGAACCGGATACGTCGTCGCTCTTCTGCGACGGGTCGCCCCACTGCACGCGCTTGGTGTTGAACCGGGAATCGGGCGCGATGTAGGCCTCGATGCCGATGATCGGCTTGATGCCCTGCTTCTTGGCGGAGTTGTAGAACTCGGACGCCCCGTACATATTGCCGTGGTCGGTCATGCCGACGGCCGTCATGCCCAGCCGGTTCGCCTCTTTGAACAGTGGCGTGATCTTCGCCGCGCCGTCCAGCATCGAATATTCGGTGTGGTTATGCAGGTGAACGAATCCCGATGAGGCTGACACCCCGACATACTAAGCGTCCCCGCCGACAGCTTTTGCGTCCGCCACGCGTCGCGACTGGTGAGACGGCGTGGCGTTGGGCGTGTCGTGGCCAAGGTCACTGAAGCCTCAACGCCGACTTGGGATTTGCGCTGCACAGGGCCGGTCTGCTAGGCCGCGCGCGGCTGGGTGCGGGTGACGGTGCGACGCGTCGTACGAGCGCCCCGCACCGCCAGCGGCAGCACCCACGCCGACGCGATCTGGTCGGTGGCGAGGCCCGCCACCGACAGCCGATTGTGGACGAATCCCACCGAGAGGCCCAGGCGCGGTTCGGCCCAGCCGAAGGAGCCGCCGAGGCCGATATGACCGAAGCCCGCGTGCGCGCCGGGGATCGGCAGGGAGTGGTAGCCGAGGTGCCAGAGCATCGGGGCGTAGAGGATGGTGTGGTCGAGCCGGTAGGACTCGATGCGGCGCATGGCCTTGATGGTGTGCGGGGACAGGTAGCGGCGGCCGGCGACCATGCCGCCGTTGGCCAGTGCGCCGTACATGGTGGCCAGGCCGGTGGCGGTGCAGACGCCGTTGCCCGCGGGGAGTTCGGTGTCCAGGACGGCGGGGTCGTCGCCGTCGACCAGGATTTCCAGGCCGGGCAGGAACAGGGAGCGGGCCAGCGCGCCGATCGCGCCGGGGAGACCGTAGGAGCGGCCGAGGAACAGGGGGACGTAGCCGGTGCCGACCACGGCCAGGCGATTGCCGAGCAGGGTGGCCGCGGTGGTGGGGACGCCCGCCGGTGGGCGGCCCAGGTGGATGCCGTCGGTGCCGAGCGGTTCGGCGACCTCGGTGCGGAACAGTTCGCTCATGCCGCGACCGGTGACCGCGCGGGCCAGGCCCGCCAGCAGCCAGCCGTAGGTGAGCGCGTGATATGCCGGAATGCCCAGCAGGCGATCGGGTTTCGCGGCGGCGAGACGCTCCTCCATGAGGTGGTGGTCCAGCACGTCGTCCAGGCCGCGGGCGATCTCGGGCAGCCCGGAGAGCCCGGCGCTGTGCGTGAGAATCTGCCGCACAGTGATTTTCGCCTTGCCGTTGGCCGCGAACTCGGGCCAGTACTCGGACACCGGGGCGGCGTAGTCGATGAGGCCGCGGTCGGCGAGCCGGTGGATCACCGTCGCCGCAACGCCTTTGGTGGCGGAGAAGACCACCGAACCGGTGTCGGCGGTCCACGGCCGGGCCGGACCGGATTCCCCGGTCCAGACCTCGACCAGCGGTTCCCCGTGCCGATGCACCGTGAGCGCTCCCCCACCTCCCGCCTTGTTCCCGAGGCGTCGCGCGAAAGTGCGTACCAGCGGGCCGAATTCGGCGGAAGCGAACCCGTCCACACCGGTGGGCAGATCCGCGAGGGCCTGGGAGGAAGCGACATTGCTCACGAATCCCACGGTACGAGCGGGCTTGGGCACCGGGCAATGGACGCACGCCCAGAGTTATGCGCCCGTCTCGAGTGGTTATGCCGGGCCACCACAGAGAGACGACAGCGTTACGCGAACCGGACGCAATCGTGACGGGCAGCCGTCACGCTGCGCGGCGGATCCGGCTCGGTGGCCGATCGTGATGCGTAGGCTGGGAATATGCGCGCGCCACGGTCGCTGCCCACGCTGTTCACCGCCGCCCGGTCCCGGGGAGGTGCACTACGGCTGGGGTGTGCGGTGCTGCTCGGGTGCGCGCTGCTGGCGGGGTGTTCCGAGGCGCGGGAGGCGGCGGCTCCGGCCACGCCGGTCACCAGTGCGCCCGCGACCTCGCCCGCCGCGCAGTGGCCGCCGCGCCCGCAGGAACCGAAACCGCCGTGGCCCTACAGCTCCCAGGACGTCAGCTATGCCAGCGGGGATATCACCATCGCGGGGACGCTGACCGAACCGAATACCGTGGGACCGCATCCGGCGGTGGTGCTGGTGACCGGCAGCGGGCCGCAGAACCGGGATGAGGAACTGCTGGGGCACAAGCCTTTTCTGCTGATCGCCGATACGCTCACCCGCGCCGGGTACGCCGTGCTGCGCACCGATGATCGCGGCGTCGGCGGCACCGGCGGCACGCTGTCGCATTCCAGCTATCAGCAGCTGGCCGACGATATCGGCGCGGGAATGGCGTTCCTGCGTGGGCGGCCCGAGATCGACGGCAACCGCATCGGGTTGCTGGGCCACAGTGAGGGCGGTTATCTCGCACCGCTCTACGCCGCCCGCCCCGACAGCGGCGTGGCCTTCGCGATCCTGCTGGCCGGACCGGCCGTACGCGGCTCCGAGGTGATGCTCGAGCAAACCCAGCTGATGCTCGAGGCCCAGGGCGCGACGCCCGAGCAGATCTCCACCGAGATCGGTTTCCTCTCCGGTCTCACCAATATCCTGCGCATCGGTGATCTGGAGGCCGCCAGAACCTACGCGCACCAGCGCAACGACAGCCTTCCGGAGGGCGAACGCGCCCCCGCCGAAGCGGTCGACGACATGGGCTCGCCCTATATGGCCGCCCTCTCCAATTACGATCCGGCCCCAGCGCTTTCGGCGCTGCGCATCCCGGTGCTGGCCGTCTACGGCGGTAAGGATCTGCAGGTCCCACCGGCCCAGAGCGAGGGCCCCATGCGCGCGCACCTGGCCGCGGACCCGGACGCCACCGTGCACGTCTTCGACGGCCTCAACCACCTGTTCCAGCCCGCGGGCAGTGGTCTGCCCGCCGAATACGCCACCCTCGAGACCACCATGGACCCCGCCGTCCTGGACTATCTCACCGCCTGGCTCACCCAGCGTTTCGCGCCCGCGGCCTGACCTGTTCGGCGTCGTGCTACTGGCCCGGATCGACGGGACGGGGAAGAGTGGAGGGGTGGGAATCTACGAAGAGCATGTCCTGCCGCGAATGGTCGATCTGACCTGCGGCTCGTCTTTCCTGAATCCGCTGCGCCACCGCGCCTGCGCGGAGTTGAGCGGCCGGGTCGTCGAGATCGGGTTCGGATCCGGCCGCAATGTCCCGTTCTATCCCGAGACGGTGACCTCGGTCAGCGCCGTCGAACCGGCCGGGCTCGGCTGGAAGATGGCCGCCGAGCGGCTGGCCGCGTCGAAGGTTCCGGTGGAGCGCGCCGGACTGGACGGGCAGGCGCTGCCGTTCGACGACAACAGTTTCGAGTCGGCGCTGTCGACGTGGACGCTGTGCACCATCCCGGATGTGTCGGCGGCGCTGCGCGAGTTGCGGCGGGTGCTGACACCGGGCGGCACACTGCATTTCGTGGAGCACGGGCTCGCCCCGGATCCGGGCATCCAGATCTGGCAGCGGCGATTCAACCCGCTGCAGAAGACCATCGCGGGCGGCTGCCACCTGAATCGCGATATGCGCGCCATCGTCGAGGACGCTGGATTCGAGCTGAGCAGTATCGACCAGTTCTATCAGCCGGGCGTGCCCCGGCCGTGGGGTGCGATGACGGTGGCCGTCGCCACCTCGGCCTAGCGGCCGGCGCGGTGCACGCTCCGGAAATCAGACACGCCCGCCATGTCGACATGGCGGGCGTGCGGCGGACGGTTACGTCGTGGGCCAGCCACCGTACGGGACGGTGATCAGCTCCATGAAGTGGCCGGACGGATCCTGGAAGTAGATGCCGCGACCGCCGTCGTTGTGATTGATCTGGTTGACGCCCTGCTGACGGGGATCAGCCCAGTAGGTGAGCCCGCGCTCCTGGATCTTCTGATAGGCCGAATCGAATTCGTCCTCGGAGACCAGGAACGCGTAGTGCTGCGGCTGGATGCCGCCGGGGAGATCGGGTGGGGTGTTCGCGAGGTCGAAGGTGACACCGTTCGCCGTGGTGATCGGAATGAACGGACCCCACTGGTCTCCCACCTCCAATCCCAGGATGTCTGCCCAGAATTCCGCGGAATCCTGATTGTTGGTGCATCCGACGATGGTGTGGTTGAACTGAATGGACAGTGGATTTCTCCTGTGGTCGTGACGATCCCGACCCCGGACCGGTACAAGTCGGCCTACGGGAGCATCGCCACGCCTTCGAAATTAACCAAAGTCCGGCCGATTCGCCAACTCCCTATTTCTTCTCGGCGCTGCTGGAGTCGGCGGAGAAGGAGGTCAGCAGGCAGATCAGGCTGTCGGGCCACTGCTGAACACACACGGTCGCAACGGGTTCGGGTTCGGCCGCGGGGGCCAGGGGGACGGCCGAGGCGGTAGCGGCGGCACCGAGCGGGGCAAGCAGCAGGGCGCCGACGAGGACACCGGCACGGAAACGAGTACGCATGAGGGCCAACCTAGTGACGAGGGGGCGTTTCAGACAACCCGTGAATATCCGGGTCACCGGGCCGGACCGGCGGCGGAGTACTCCTGCTCGGGACGGCCCGTGCTGCCGTAGCGCAGCTGCATGCGCAGGCTCCCCGCACCGACCAGGGCGGCCAGGTAGCGCTGAGCGGTGGCGCGTGAGATGCCGATGGCGGCCGAGACCTGCGCCGCCGACATGGGCTCGCGCGATCCCTGAATCGCCTGCAGCACCAAATCTTTCGTGGGCGACTGGGCCATCGCGGCGGACTGCGCGGCGGGTCCCGCCGGGGTGACCGGGGGCCGCAGCGCCGCCAGCGCGGCATCGACCTCCGCCGCCGACACCTCCGCCTCGGCCAGCAGGCGGCGGAAGCGCGCGTATCCGGCCAGCCGCGCGGCCAACGTGGCGTGGTCGAAGGGCTTCACCAGGTAGCCGAGCGCACCGGCGGCCAGGGCCGCCCGCACCGTCTCGGATTCCGTTGCGGCGGTGAGCATCATGGCGTCGAAGCGCATCTCACGCACCAGCTCGACGCCGGAGCCGTCGGGCAGGTAGACATCCACCAGCGCCAGATCGAACACCGCTTCGGCCATGGCGGCGCGGGCCGCGGCCAGCGTGTGCACGGTCGCGCCGACGGTGAATCCCGGTAGCGCCGAGACGATTCCGGCATGCAGGTTGGCCACCCGGAAGTCGTCGTCGACCACCAGAACGTTCAGATCTCCTCGGCCCACGCCGGTTCTCCCTCCGTCAGCACCTCGGGCAGGACGGCGATGAATATCGCTCCCGCCAAAGTCTTCTCACCCGCGGCCTCGGCCCGCCCACCCGCGCACTCGGCGTTCTCGCCCGCGGCCCCGGCACCGGCCACCGGCACGCCGCCCGGATGGGCCAGCAGCACATCGCCGCCGAGCGTCCGGGCCACCTGGCGGCTCAGCGCCAAACCGACGCCGCGCCCACCGGGTACGCCCTCGGCGGGGCTGGTCGAAACCCCTTCGGTGAACACCGAATCCACGAGACCGGCCAGTACACCGGGGCCGCTGTCGAGCACCACGATGTGCAGGGTCCGATCCTCCTGGAGCAGCTCCAGCTCGACGATCTTGCCGGTGGCGGCGTCGTCGCGGCCGGCATCGACTCCGACGCCCTGCGCGCCCCGGGCTCGCTCGGCGTCCGCGCTGTCCGCCGCACCGCGCTTGGCGGCCGCGATCGCATTGTCGAGCAGGTTCCCCAGCACGGTCGTAACCTCCACGGGCGCTACGAGATTCGCGTCCACCCAGGTATTCGGTCCGAGCCGCAGCCGCACGCCCTGTTCGCGGGCGTGCGCGGCCTTGGCGGACAGGAACGCCTGCAGATACGGGTCGCGGATGGCATCGATACCGGGCAGCGCCGCGCCGAGCGGTCCGGAGCCGAGCAGTTCGTCCAGGTAGTGCGCGGCCTCGTCCGGGCGTCCGGTGTGCAGCAGGCCGCTGAGCAGATGCAGCCGATTCGCGAATTCGTGCCGCTGGGCGCGCAATACGGTGCTCATGGACCGCACGGCGTCCAGTTGCCGGGTCAGTGATTCCACATCGGTGCGGTCGCGCACGCTGAGCACCGCGCCCAGCGGCCGCCCGTCGCGCAGCACGGTGCGCGCGGTGAGCACCACGATGCGCTCCCCCACCGCCGCCTGCACCGGCTGCCCGTCGGCGGCCCGGAAGGTCTCCAAAGCCCTTGGCGTGAGCCCTATCTCGTCCACGGGGCGGCCCGGTGCGGGATCGATGCCGAGCAGCCGCCGCGCCTCGTCGTTGACGACGGTGACCCGCCACCGCGAGTCGGCGGCCACCACGCCCTCGCCGATACCGTGCAGCACCGCGTCCTGTTCGCGCACCAGCTCGGCCAGTTCGGCGGGTTCCAGACCCAGCGTCAGCCCGTGCCAGCGACGGGCCAGCAACACCGACCCTGCGATACCGGCGAGCAGCGCGCCGCCGATCAGCAGCCCCGCGCGGCGCAGATCTCCGCGCAGCTGGCTGCGCACGGCGGTGGTGGAGATGCCGACGCTCACCTCGCCCACCACCCGCAGTTGATCGGCGGCCTCGATATCCGGTTCCAGCACAGGCACTTTGGCCCGGACGGACTCCCCGAGCGTGCCGTGCTCCTGGATCACCACCTCGTCACCGGCCAGGGCCCGCGAGGGGTCGGTGCTCACCCTCTCCCCCAGCCGGGTGCGGTCCGGATGTGCGAGCCGGATCCCGGCATCATCGGTGATCACCACGAACAGCGCGCCGGTGCGCACCCGCGCATCGTCGGCGATGGCCTCGAGTTCCCCATCGGCGAGTTCCCGGCGCAGCTCCGGCCCGGCGGTCAGCGGCGTTTCGGCGTACCGGGCGACCTGGGCGCGCACATCCGGATCGGAGGCGACGGTGCGCGCGATGGCCAGGGCCCGCTGCCCGTATTCGTCGGAGAGCCGCTGCCCGCCGACATAGGCGAAGACGCCGAAGGCCAGGCCGAGGGTCACGCCCACCACGCCGATCTGCAGGAGCACGATCTGGGTCCGGAGCCGGACCGAGCGGGGGGCGAGCGACAGCACGCCGACAGCATAGACAACCGTCCGCAAACACATGAGCAGAACGCGCAAAACGTCCGAATTGCCACTTGCGCGGCTAGCGCACACAAGGGGGCGCACTGTGACCCGGGCCACGTAGCTTCGGTCCAACGCCGCGGCAGCGGCACGGAAACAGGAGCAGAAATGACCCAACCGCTCATCGAGTTGCGGGGCGCGACCAAGCGCTTCCCCGGAACCGACGGTGGCATCCACACCGCGGTGCGCGACTTGAACTTCACCGTCGCCCCAGGCGAATTCGTCGCCGTCGTCGGCCCGACCGGCTGCGGCAAGTCCACCACCCTGTCACTGGTCTCCGGCCTCGAACCCGCCTCGGCCGGACGCACCCTGGTGCGCGGCGCCGATGTGCGCGGCATCCCCGACGGCATCGGCTACATGTTCCAGCAGGACGCGATCCTGCCCTGGAAGACGGTGCTCGACAATGTGGCCCTCGGCCCGAACTTCCGGGGCATCGGCAAGAAGGAAGCCCGTGAACGCGCGGGCGAATGGGTGCGCATCGTCGGCCTCGGCGGCTTCGAGGGCTACTACCCGCATCAGCTCTCGGGCGGTATGCGCAAGCGCGTGGCCCTGGCCCAGACCCTGGTGAACGACCCCGAGATCATCCTCATGGACGAGCCGTTCAGCGCGCTCGACGTGCAGACCCGCCAGCTCATGCAGGACGAACTGCTGCGGGTGTGGTCGGGCACCAACGCGGCCGTCATCTTCGTGACCCACGATCTGGAAGAGGCCATCGTGCTGGCCGACCGCGTGGTGGTCATGACCGCGAGCCCCGCCACCGTCTGCGGCGACTTCACCGTCACGCTGGATCGCCCCCGCAATGTCGAGGAGGTCCGGCTCACCGAGGAATTCCGCGATCTCTACAAGGAAATCTGGGAAACGCTGCGCGATGAGGTCGAGGCGGCGCGCAGGAAGGGAGCCTCCCGTGTCGCTTGATGTGAAAGACACCATGACCGAGATCGCCGAAGCCGCACCGGAATACGAGGTGGAGACCGAGGAGCAGATTCTCGCGCGGGTCCGCAACAACGCGCGCCGGGCCAAGGCCCGAACCTGGGGGCTGCGCGCCCTGCTGGTGGCGCTGTGGCTGGGTTCCTGGGAGCTCACCGCCTCGCTGTGGATCGACCCGTTCTTCTACTCCAAGCCCTCGCTGATCTGGGATCGCCTGGTCGAATGGTTCACCGAGGGAACGCAATTCGGTTCCATCTGGCTGCAGCTGTACACGACCGTGCAGGAGGCCGTGCTCGGCTTCGTCATCGGCACCGTGGCCGGTGTGGTGCTGGGCGTGCTGCTGGGCCGCAGCCGCTACTGGGCCGATGTGCTGGCCCCGTTCATCAAGGCGCTCAACGCGGTTCCGCGCATCGTGCTGGCCTCGCTGTTCATCATCTGGTTCGGCCTGGGGCTGAGCTCCAAGGTCGCCACCGTGGTGGTGCTGGTGTTCTTCGCGGTGTTCTTCAACGCCTTCACCGGTGCGCGCGAGGTGGACGGCAATGTCATCAACAATGCCCGGATCCTGGGTGCGAGCCGCCGCCAGGTGCTGACCGCCATCGTGCTGCCCAGCGCCACCACCTGGATCCTGTCCTCGCTGCACACCGCCTTCGGTTTCGCGCTCATCGGTGCGGTGGTCGGCGAATACGCCGGCGCGAGCAAGGGTTTGGGCCTGCTCATCTCGAATGCGCAGGGCACCTTCGACGCGGCGGGCATCTACGCGGGCATGATCATCATCACGGTGGTCGCGCTGGTGGCGGAGTGGGTGATCGGCCTGGCCGAGAACCGGCTGCTGAAATGGCGTCCGTCGCAGGCCGGCTCGGGCCACGGGGTGTGATCGGCATGACGTATCGCAAGCACATCGCCGTGGTGCTGCTGGCCGTCAGCGCGCTGCTGCTGGCCACCGGCTGCCGCGATTCGCGCACCATTCCGGTCAAGGACGGCCGCCCGCAGATCACCATCATGGTCGGCGGTCTGGAGAAGGTCATCTACCTGCCCGCCATGCTGACCCAGCAGCTGGGCTTCTTCGACAGCAACGATATCGACGTGAAACTGCTGGGCGAACAGTCCGGCGCGAACGCCGAAACCGCACTGCTGACCGGCGATGTCCAGGGCGTGGTCGGCTTCTACGACCACACCATCGATCTGCAGGCCAAGGATCAGTGCATCCAGACGGTGGTGCAGTTCGCCGATGTCCCCGGCGAAGTCGAACTGGTCTCGAAGGCGGATGCGGGAATCATCAAGTCCCCCGCCGACTTCAGGGGCCGCAACCTCGGCGTCACCTCGCTGGGCTCGTCGACGGACTTCCTGACCCAGGCGCTGGCCGGGCAGGCGGGCCTGAACACCTCCGACTACACCCGCGTGAAAGTCGGTGCGGGCCAGACCTTCATCGCCGGGATGAACCATGACGGCATCGACGCGGGCATGACCACCGACCCCACCGTCGCCAAGATGGTCAGCTCCGGCGAGGCCGAGATCCTCATCGATATGCGCAACGAGGAGGGCACCCGCGCCGCGCTGGGCGGGCTCTACCCGGCGGCCTCCCTCTATATGCGGTGCGAGACCGTCGAAGCCCATCCGGATATCGTCCAGAAGCTGGCCGACGCCTTCGTGCGGACGCTGCGGTGGATCGACACCCACACCCCGGAGGAGATCGCCGCCGCGATGCCCTCGCAGTACGCGGGCGGCAACCCGGACCTGTACATCAAGTCGGTCCGCGACTCCATCGTCATGTTCAACGGTGACGGCCTGATGAAACGCGAAGGCGCGGAAAACGTCCTGCGCATCCTCGGCCGGTACTCCCGCAATGTGAAGCCGGTGGCCGACCGCATCGACCTGGACAAGACCTACACCAACCGTTTCGTGGAGCAGGCGCACAAAGCGCAACCGCAGTAACCGGATCTCACACGATCTCCGCGACGGGCTCGGCGGCACGCCGGGCCCGTCGCAGTGCGTCGACGGTGAAGACGGCCAGGGCCAGCCAGATCAGCCCGAATCCGGCCCAGCGGGAGGCGGGCATGTACTCGTGCACCACCCACACGCCCCAGGACAGCTGCAGCGCCGGGGTGAGGTACTGCAGGATTCCCATGGTGGACAGCGGGACTCGCGGCGCGGCCAGGGCGAACAGCACCAGCGGCACCAGGGTGACCGGCCCGGTGGCCATGAGCAGCGCCGAGTGGGAGAGGCTGGAGCCGAAGGTCAGGGTGCCCGCGAGGCCCATGACCACCACGGCGATGACGGCGAAGGGGGCCGCGGCGATGCCCTCGGCCGCCAAGCCCGGCAGCGCGTCGAGCCGGATCACCTTCTTGATCAAGCCATAACACGCGAACGAGCACGCCAGGATGAGCGCGATCCAGGGCGGGCGACCGTAGTCGATGGTCAGCACCACGACCGCGGTCGCGCCCAATCCCAAAGCGGCCCACTGCATCCGGCGGAGCTTCTCGCGAAAGATGAGGACGCCGAAGGCCACTGTCACCAGCGGGTTGATGAAATATCCGAGGGCGCACTCCACCACGTGCCCGGACATGACGCCGTAGACGTAGACGCCCCAGTTGATCGAGATGGCGAGGGAGGCCGCCGCCGCCAGGCCCCAGGTCCGCCGGTCGATGCTCCGCAGTTCCTTGATCCGGCCCACGAGCAGCAGCACGGTCAGCGAGACCACGAGCGTCCAGAGGATCCGCTCGGCCAGCACCTCGATGGGGCTCGCGAAGATGAGCAGTCCGAAGAATGCGGGAAACGAGCCCCAGATGGCGTACGCGCCGATACCGAATCCGACGCCGAGATCCCGGCCGGACGCGGCGGAGTGTGGACGGGCAGCGGTCTCCGAGTGCGGGGGTCTGGGCGTCACTACCCAACGTTAGCGTAGGCAATTATCTGGCCGTACTCATTTATCCGGCGGATATCGGACGACCAGTTCGGAAGCCTGTTCCGGTGTTAGCATCCGATCGATCGGCTGTTCGATGAGGGGCGTGTGTGCGGCAGGGTGAGGTGTTCGCCGGGTACCGGTTGATCCGGCAACTCGGCGCGGGCGGTATGGGGGCGGTGTACCTGGCCCAGCATCCCCGGCTGCCCCGTCAGGTCGCGGTGAAAATCCTGCTCGCCGGGTTCGGCGAGGACACGGAGTTCCGGGCCCGGTTCATCCGCGAGGCCGAGCTCGCGGGCGCGCTCAGCCATCCGAACCTGGTGGCCGTGCACGATCGCGGCCTCGACGGCGAGGTGCTGTGGCTGGCCATGCAATACGTCGAGGGTTTCGACGCGGCCCAGCTCATCGCCCAGGGACCGGGCGTGCTCACCCCCGCGCGGGCGGTGTACATCGTCGGCGAGGCCGCACGCGGGCTGGACGCGGTCCATCGGGCCGGCCTGCTGCACCGGGACGTCAAGCCCGGCAATATCCTGATCTCCCCTCGACCGGACGGCGCCGACCGGGTCCTGGTGACCGACTTCGGCATCGCCCGGCCCATGGCCGACTCGCACGCGCTCACCGCCGCCGGCTCCGTCCTGGCCACCCTCGGATACGCCGCCCCGGAACAGATCCGGGCCGAGCCCGTCGATCAGCGGGCCGACGTGTACGCACTGGGTTGCACGCTGTACCAGATGCTCACCGGCGCACAGCCTTTCGTACGGGAATCGCCGATAGCGGTGATGCGCGCGCACCTCGAGGACCCGCCGCCCGCACCGTCCCGGCGCGAGGCCGGCGTGCCGCGGCAACTCGACGCGGTGATCGCGCGGGCGCTGGCGAAGCATCCGGCCGACCGCTATCCCAGCTGCGGCGCGCTCGCCGAAGCGGCGTACGCCGCCCTGCACGGAACCCTCGAAACTCCCCGGCGCACAGGACGTTCCACCGCTCGGGCCACCGCGGTGGCGGTAGCCGCGGCAGTGGCGGTGCTGATGGTCGCGGCGGCCCTCGTCTTCGGCGTCGGGGACGACACCTCGGCCCACCGGCCGCCCGACCCGGTCGCCCCGATCGACGACAGCGGAAAGCCGTGGGGTTACTACACCGTTGTGGCGGAGACGTTTCCGGACATGATTCCCACGACGCCCACCGGCAGTGGTCACGGCGACAGCCGGTGCTACGCGATGAACGAGAAGCGGCTCGCCGCAGCGGTCGACGTACCCAGCTCCGAATTGAGCATCCACTGCACCAGCACGGGCGCGGTGCCCAGTGTGATGTATACGTGCAATGCCAGTGGCGTACCGAGATTCACGGTCACACCCACCACACCGCACCGGAAAGAAGACTGGACCCGGGCTTCGGGCAGCGGGCAGCTGGTCTGGAACGAATTCACCGCTTCCGACGGCACCGGGCACGGCATGCTGCGCGTCTACTTCTACGACTCGGTCCGCAGCCCCTGCACCGTCACCGCGATGAACGACTCGACCGGCGCCGCACTGCGAGAGACCTGGTGGCCCGATGCTCGGATCTAGCCGTTGTCTGCTGCTCGTCGCCCTGCTCACCCTGGCGGGCTGCCGATGGGACACCCCCTCGGAGCTCGACCTCACCACCCTCGATACGGGCCGGTACAGCAGCCGCCCACTGATCGCGCCCACCCACGGCAGCGAGTACCACGGGCGGATCCTGGAATCGGTCCGGATGATGGAGGCCGTCGCCGTACCGGCCGATATCGACCCGGCCCTCACCCGGCACGGCGTGGTGATCCCGTTGGCCACACCGCCTTTCGCCATGGTGACGCTGTCCGATGTGATGAAGCCGGTATTGGAGAAGCACAATATGATGGCCGGTGTCGCGACCACCGGTGACGATGCCGAGGCGTACACGGCGGACCGCTCGAAGCAGCGCACCATCACCCTGAACATCCTCCGCTTCCGGGACGAGGAAACGGCACGCCAGGCCGCCCGCGAACTCGACGCCGCCGACTTCACCGTCAGCGCCGAGAATGTCGCGGTCGACATACCCGGATATCCCGGGGCACACAGTCATTGGCGGCCCTCGGTGCCCACCCTGGGGGCGACCGTCGCACACGGCGTGTACGTCGTCGTCGTGTACGTCGGGCAACCCTCGATCGACCTCACCGCGCTCACCGCCACCGCACGGGCCGCCTTCGATCGGCAACTGGCACTGCTGGACACCTTCGAACCGACCCCCACCGACCGGATCGCCACCCTGCCGGTGGACTCGGATGGCATGCTGGCGCGGATGATTCCGGCCCGCACGGGCCGATGGAGTTATCCCGCAATCGATTTCATCGCCTTCGACGAGCTCATGGTCTCCGGCGTGGTGCTCGGCCCGCGGGCGGCGGGCGTGGGCCAGATGTCCGCCGCGCAGCGCGCCGAACTGGGCTGGGATCGGCAAGCCCTGGTCGGCTGGGGAAACACCCTGGACCGCCTGCGAGATCCGGAGGCCGCCCGCCGGTACGCGGCCATGGTCGCCGAGAGCCGCAGCACGGACGAGCCGCTGACCGCACCCCCGATTCCGGAGACGACCTGCTTCCGCGCACCGCTGAACGAGAAGCTCCCCATCACGCGCTTCGTGCGGCACAGCTGCGTACTCACCTACGACCGCTACGTCGCCATCGTCTACGGCGCCGACGACGACGATGTGCGCCGCAAGACCGCGGCCCAGTACGCGCTGCTGAGGAACACCCGATGAGGACCGTGTCATGGTCGCGCTGACGCCGGGTACGGAATTCGCGGGATATCGCATCGAACGCCGGCTCGGTGCGGGCGGCATGGGCACGGTCTATCTGGCGCGGCATCCGCGCCTGCCGCGCCGGGACGCGGTGAAGGTGCTCGACGCGGACATCGCGGCCGACGCCGCAGCCCGCGCACGCTTCCTGCGCGAAGCGGAATCGGCTGCGCGCCTTGATCATCCGAATATCGTGTCGGTCCACGATCGCGGGTTCGAACAGGGCCACTTCTGGATCGCCATGCAGTACGTGGACGGCTCCGATGTGGCACGCCTGATCGACCAGCGGCGGGTGTCACCACGGTGGGCGATCGAGATTCTCGCGGCGGCGGCGGCCGGATTGGACGAGGCCCACCGCCACGGCCTGGTGCATCGCGACGTGAAACCGGCCAACCTGCTGATCTCCGCCGGCGACAATCGAGTGCTGGTGGCGGACTTCGGAATAGCGCACAGCACCGGCGCGGGCTCCGCCCTCACCGAAGCCGGGGTCGTACTCGCCTCGCTGCCGTACGCCGCGCCGGAACAGATCGAGGGCGGACGCATCGATCACCGGGTGGATGTGTACGCGCTCGGGTGCACGCTGTACCAGATGCTGACCGGCAGAACGCCTTTCCCGCGCGCGAGCGCCGCCGCGGTCATGTACGCGCATCTGACCGAGCCGCCGCCCCGGGTATCGGAACTCGATCCGGCGCTACCCGCCGAACTGGACCGGGTGATCGCCGCAGCGCTGGCCAAGGATCCGCGGGACCGCTACGGCAGCTGCGGGGAACTCGCCGCCGCCGCGGACGCGGCATTGCGAGGCGGCCCCGCGCCGATTCCGATTCGCGCGAGCCGCCCCAGCCGATCCAGCCGCCGTCGCGCCGGACTGCTGGCCGGAGCCGCGGTCCTCGCTGTCGCGGTCACCGCCGCCGCGGGCGTGCAACTGTCCCGGGGCGGGGACGGCGGTCCGGACAGCAGCTCCGCGCCGAGAAGCACCGGCCCCGCGACCACGACCACCGCGGCCGCACCCTGGGGCGCCTATCAATTCGTGGTGGACACCTTCCCGAAACTGCTGCCCGCCCTGCCGCAGGACACCGGTTACGCCGCCGTGAGCTGCCGGGCGGTCGACGGCGATCTGCTGCAGGCACCGCTGTCCACGCCCGTCCCGGTGAACAGAATGTCCTGCCAGGGCCGCAACGATCCGCTCGAGTTCTTCCTCGTCGCATGCAACTCCGATCGTTCGCCGATGCCGGCGCCGACCGGATTCTCGAGCCACACGATCGAGTCGCGGCAACCCTGGACGCGCGCCTCGGGCGGCGGCGCCCTGGTGGCCAGTCATCGCACCGAACCGATGCCGGATCTGAGCTCCGGCCGACTGTCCCTCACCTTCGACGGGGAACGCGCGTTCTGCGTGATCGACGCGTACGGTGGCGCGCTCGGACAGGAACTGATCGACGGCTGGTGGAAGGACGCGCCCGTCTGAGGCCCGGGTCACGACGTTCGCCGTCACCCGATCCCAGCGGCACCTACCTGCAAAATCTCCGCGAACATCTAGGCTGTCGGACATGTCGATCACCGCGCAGGCCGCGAGTCCGCCCAGCCCGCCAGCGACAGGTTTGACCTCGGCGGAGGTCGAGCAGCGTCGCCGTGACGGGCTCACCAATGATGTGCCGGAGCGGGCCAGTCGCTCCGTGCGCGACATCGTGCGGGCCAATGTGTTCACCCGGATCAACGCGATCCTGGGGGTGCTGTTCATTCTCGTGATGGCGACCGGGTCGATCATCGACGGGATGTTCGGATTGCTGATCGTCGCCAACAGCGCGGTCGGCATCATTCAGGAGGTCCGGGCCAAGAAGACCCTGGATCAGCTGGCCATCGTCGGGCAGGCCAAGCCGGTGGTGCGACGCGAGGGCAAGGCCACCGAGGTCGCGCCACAGGAGGTCGTGCTCGACGACATCATCGAGCTGGGGCCGGGCGATCAGATCGTGGTCGACGGCGAGGTGGTGGAGTCCGAACTGCTCGAGGTGGACGAGTCGCTGCTCACCGGTGAGGCCGATCCGATCGACAAAGCCACCGGGGCGCAGGTCATGTCGGGCAGCTTCGTGGTGTCGGGCAGTGGCGCGTACCGGGCCACCAAGGTCGGCAAGGACGCGTACGCGGCCAAGCTCGCCGATGAGGCCAGCAAGTTCACCCTGGTGAACTCCGAACTGCGCAACGGCATCAACACGATTCTGAAAGTTATTACCTACCTGCTGATTCCGGCGGGCCTGCTGTCGATCTACAACCAGCTGGTCTCCAGTAAGGAATCGTGGCGGCCCGCCGTCAACGGCATGGTCGCGGCGCTGGTGCCCATGGTGCCCGAGGGCCTGGTGCTGATGACCTCCATCGCCTTCGCGGTGGGCGTGGTGCGGCTGGGGCGGCGCAAATGCCTGGTGCAGGAGCTACCCGCGATCGAGGGCCTGGCGCGCGTGGACGTGGTGTGCGCGGACAAGACGGGCACGCTGACCGAGAACGGCATGCGACTGTCGGAGATCATGCCCGTCGCCGCCGCCCCGGCTTCGGACAAGGCCGGTTCGAACGGCGAAACCTCCAGCGCGGAAGCCGAATTGCGGCAGGTGCTGGCCGCCATGGCCGCCGACGATCCGCGCCCCAACGCGAGTATCGCCGCCATCGCCGAGGCGCTGCCCGACTCCCCCGGTTGGCGGCCCAGCGGCGTCGCCCCGTTCTCCTCGGCCAAGAAGTGGAGCGGCTTCTCCTACGGCGAGCACGGCAACTGGCTCATCGGCGCACCCGATGTGCTGCTGGATCCCGAATCCGAAAGCGCTTCGCTCGCACAGGAGATCGGCGCCAAGGGCCTGCGCGTGCTGCTGCTGGCGCGCAGTGACCGATCCGTCGACGCCGCCGACGCGCCCGGTCGGGTCACCCCGGCCGCACTGGTCGTGCTGGAGCAGAAGGTCCGGCCCGACGCCAAGGCCACCCTGGACTACTTTGCCTCCCAGGGTGTTTCGACGAAGGTCATCTCCGGCGACAATGCCGTCTCGGTCGGCGCGGTAGCCACCTCGCTCGGTATGGAGGGCGGCGAACACCCGGTGGACGCCCGTAGGCTGCCCACCGATCAGAACGAGCTCGCCGACGTGCTCGACACCGACACCGTGTTCGGCCGGGTGCGCCCGGATCAGAAGCGCGCCATGGTCTCCGCGCTGCAGTCGCGCGGGCACACCGTCGCCATGACCGGTGACGGCGTGAACGACGTACTCGCGCTCAAGGACGCCGATATCGGCGTCGCCATGGGTTCGGGCAGCCCGGCCACCCGTGCCGTGGCGCAGATCGTGTTGCTGGACAACAAGTTCGCGACGCTGCCCTATGTGGTCGGCGAGGGCCGCCGGGTCATCGGCAATATCGAGCGGGTCTCCAACCTGTTCCTCACCAAGACCGTGTACTCGGTGGTGCTGGCCTTCCTCATCGGCATCGCCGGTGTCGGCTCGCAGATCTTCCACTACGAGGCGATCGGCTATCCCTTCCTGCCCCGGCATGTGACGATCGCGGCCTGGTTCACCATCGGCATTCCGGCGTTCATCCTGTCGCTGGCGCCGAACAACGAGCGGGCGCGGACCGGATTCGTCGGGCGCGTCATGCGTTTGGCCATACCTTCCGGTCTGGTTATCGGTGTCATGACGTTCATCGCCTACCTGTTCGCCTACGAGGGCCCGGACGCCTCGCAGACCGAGAAGGTGCAGGCCGGCACCACCGCGCTCATCACCCTGCTGATCATCGCGGTGTGGGTGCTGGCCATCGTGGCGCGGCCGTGGAACTGGTGGAAGATCCTGCTGGTCGCGGGTTCCGTTGCGGGATACCTGATCCTGTTCTCGCTGCCGTTCACCCGCGAGTTCTTCAAGCTGGATCCGAGCAATGTCGCGCTCACCACCGCCGCTTTCATACTGGGCGGTATCGGCATTGTGCTGGTCGAGGTGGCCTGGTACGTGAGTGCGCGCCTGCAGGGCGAGACGCCGCATCTGCTGCCCAACTCACCCGGCGAAAAGCCGTTGACCCCGGCCTGATTCGGGAAATTCCAGGGCGGCCGCACCACTCCGGTGCGGCCGCCCTTTTCGATCCAACTGGTCGCATGGTTTGGCTCGCCGTGAACGGCCTTGTCCTGTGCAGACATTGAATACCGGGGTACCTTCAGCCCTATGGAGGTCCTCCTGCATCAGATCGACGCGTTCGCCGACGAACCGTTCTCCGGCAACCCCGCCGCGGTCATGCCCCTACTCTCGTGGCTACCGGACGACCTGCTGCAGCGGCTCGCCGAGGAGAACAATCTCGCCGAAACCGCCTTCTACACCTCGGCCATCCCCGCCGACGCCGGTGCGCCGCCGGACAACTCGCCCGCCTTCCACCTGCGCTGGTTCACCCCCACCGTGGAGGTCGACCTGTGCGGGCACGCCACCCTCGCCTGCGCCGCGCAGATCCTCGACGATATGCATCCCGGCGCGGACCGCGTGCACTTCTACACCCGCTCCGGCTGGCTACGCGTCGACCGCGACCACGACAACCTGGTCCTGGACCTGCCCACCGTCTCCTCGGTGGAAATCGATGTGCACGACGACATTCCGCAATCGCTGGCACACGCGCTCGGGGTGCGGCCGCTGCGCGTCTACGACGGCACCGATATCGTCCTGCTGGTCACCTCCGAACTCGAGGTGCGCGACGCCCGCCCCGACTTCGGCGCCTTCCCCACCCTGCACCGCGGCGTGATCCTCACCGCCGCAGGCGAATCCAGCGACTTCGTGTCCCGCTTCTTCGCGCCCGGTCAGGGCATCCCGGAGGATCCGGTCACCGGTTCGGCGCATGCCCAGCTCACCCCGCTGTGGAGCCGCGAACTGGGCCGCACCACCCTCACCGCCCGCCAGCTGTCCAAACGCGGCGGGGCCATGCGCTGCACCCTGACCGGCGACCGCGTCCGGCTGTCCGGACGCTGCCGCCGCTACCTGGACGGCGTTGTACGCCTTGCCGATTAGCCTTCCCGGCCCTGCTCAGTCCTCGACGGCCAGTGCCTGGCGAATGGTGAGCCGGGCCTGGGTCTGCATGAGCGAGCGCCGGTAGATCTTCTCCGCCAGCACCACCACGCCGTAGGTGAAGGCCGCCGTGACCAGCAGTGCCGCAACGGGTTCCCACCAGGCGGCGGTGCCCTCGGCCAACCGGCTCGGCATGGCGACCGTGGACACGATCGGAGTATAGGAGGCGACCACCAATCCGGTGCCGGACAGGAAGATTCCGGCGAACAGCACCGCCATGATGAAGATGGACAGCGGCGTGGAGGTGGACTGCAGATCCTCGGTGCGGGTGGCCAGCGCACCCGCCACCGCCCACAGACTCGCCAGCGCCAGGAAGCCGACGATGAACAGCGCAATGAACCAGACTGCGGCACTGCCGATCTGGGACAGCTGCGCGCTGCGACCGGTGGCGGCCAGGCCGATCAGGCCCGCGCCGACGAAGACGGCCAGCTGCCCGACCGCCATGACGGCATTGCCGATCACCTTGCCGATCAGCAACTGCCGCACCGGAATCGCGCTCGCCAGGATCTCGACGATGCGATTCTGCTTCTCCTCGATGACGCTCTGCGCGATGGAGACGCCGAACAGCAGCGAGGCCATGTAGAACAGGAACGCGATGACGAAGGCCACCACCTTGGCCAGCCCCGGATCCACCGAACCCTGGTCGAGCACGATGTAGTCGACGGCCGCGCCGGCGGACAGCTGCTCCAGCGAGGTGCCCGCAGCGGTCGCGTTGCGCTGCACCGTGATCTGGCGGACCGCCGCACCGAGATAGGTCGCGGCGTTGTCGTTCTCTCCGGTCTTGCCGATCAGCCGCCAGCCGCCGTCGGCCGGAACCAGGCCGACTTCCGCGTCACCGTCGCGCACCAGCTGATCCACCTCGGCCGGACCCGCCACCGGCTGCGCGGTGAATTCCACCTTCTTGTGCGCGCTTTCGGCCAGCGCGTTGGCCGTCAGCACCACCTGCCCGGCATCCACGCCGGTGATGGCCACCCCGATGCGCTCGGTCTTGTTCGCCACGAAACCGCTGATGCCCAGCGAGGCCACGATGGCGATGATGGTGATCAGCGTGGAGATGAGGAAGTTGCGATCACGCAGCTTCACCGAGATCTCCCGTGCCGCGACAATCCGCCAAGCCCCGCTCACGCTGTCACCTTTCCGGCGTGAGCGGAGCGCTCCGTGGTCACGCTCCGCTGCCGCCTCCGCGCCTGACCGCTCACGCCGGTGTCCTTTCGAGCGTGAGCGGAGCGCTCCGTGGTCACGCTCCGCTGCCGCCTCCGCGCCTGACCGCTCACGCTGTCACCTCCCGGTAGATTTCCGACACCGATTGCCGCGCCTGGCTGAATTCCCGCACCGAGCCGTGCGTGAGGGCCGCCGACAGCAGGGCGTCGCTGGTCGCGCCGGTGAGCTCCAACAGGATTCGCGGACCCTCCACCGACAGCACGGTGACCCCGTCGAAGGCCGCCAGCCAGCCCGGATCGCCGTCGAACACCAGCCGGTACCGGGCCGGGCCGTTGCCGGCCAGCGCCTGCACCGGCCCGCCCGCCACCACCCGGCCCTTGGCCAGGATCACCAGGTCGTCGCACAGCCGCTCCACCAGATCCAGCTGATGCGAGGAGAACAGCACCGGGACATCCCGCGCCGCGTACTCGCGCAGCAGTTCGGCCATCGCGTCGATGGCGGTGGGATCCAGGCCGGAGAACGGTTCGTCCAGGATCAGCAGCGACGGTTCCGCGATGACGGCGGCCGCGATCTGCACGCGCTGCTGGTTGCCCAGCGACAGCGACTCCAGCTTGTCCTTGGCCCGGCCACCCAGATCGAAGCGGTCCAGCAGCGCACCGGCCCGGCGCTTGGCCTCGGCGGCCGCGATACCGCGCAGCCGGGCCAGGTACACCAGCTGATCGAGGATCGGCTGCTTGGGATAGAGCCCGCGTTCCTCGGGCATGTAGCCGAACGTGCGCCGATCCGCCAGCGTGACCGGCCGGTTCTGCCAGCGGATCTCACCGCCGTGCACGGCCAGCACGCCCATGATCATGCGCATGGTGGTGGTCTTGCCCGCGCCGTTGCCGCCCACGAATCCGGTCAGCACGCCCGGCGCGACGGTGAAGAACACATCGTTCACCGCGGTGTTGTCGCCGAAGCGACGCACCAGATGTTCGACTTCCAACATCGAAAACCCCTGCCTCAGAGTGTGTTCGCGGTCAGACGGCGAGTGAGCGCCAGCAGATCGTCGGCCCGGTGTCCGGGGTAGCCGTGCAGCACGGCCACCCAGCGCTCCGGAATCGCGGACGCGCCCCAGCGCGCGCCCAGCAGCCCGCCCGCGATGGCCGCCGTGGTGTCGGTGTCACCGCCCGCCCGCACCGCGAGTTCCAGTGCGGCGGGCAGCGTGTCGGCGTTGGTGATGGCCCACCAGGCCGTCTGCAGGGCGTGCACCACCCAGCCGTTCTTCGGGAAGTCCTGCGGCGTACCGGTTTCCGCGCGATCCAGCAGCGGACCCCAGAATCCGTCGTCCACCACCGAAAGCGCTTCCCGCACACCGTCGTAGGTGCCGTGCAGCACGGCGTGCCGGATGGCCAGCGACCACAGTTTGCAGGCGCCGATGGCCTGATCGTCGTAGTGCGTCAGCGAACTCACCTTCGCCGCCGCCTTGGCGCACAGGTGGGCGTCGCCGAGATAGGCCAGCGCCACCGGCGCGGTGCGCATGAGCGAGCCGTTACCGGCCTTGAGTCCACTCAATTCGTGGGCGTGGACCTGCATTTCGCGGCCGGTCCGGTCGCGCCACCGCAGCACCTGGCTGGTCTGGTTGCCCACATCCGGGGGCTTGGAATCCCACCAGCGCACGAATTCGGCCGCCACGGCGTCCAATCCGGAGACCTCGTGCAGGTTCCCGGCCTCGGCCGCCGCGCGGGCGACCGCGACGGCCATCGAGGTGTCGTCGGTCCACTCCCCCGGCGCCCAGTCGAACGGTCCGCCGCCGATCATGTCGATGACGACCTCCGGCCCCGGGTGCGTGAACTCGTAGCCCGCGCCCAGCGCGTCCCCCGTGGCCGTGCCCAGCAGCACCCCGGCTGCCCGGTCGGCCTGCTCCGCGCTCAAATCCATCGACGCTGCCTTTCCCTTCGATGCGTAGCGCCCACTCGTGCACCGTGATGCGCCGCATCCTGCGAAACGCCGCGGCGGCCACGGCCGCGGCACACCTGCTCACTGAGACACACACTACGTCGAAGGCCGCCTATAGCCCGGGAAGCGCGGGGCCGGATCACCTACTGCCGGTAGGTCGCCAGGAAGCGGCCGATGCGCTCGATGATGGCCTCGAGGTCGTCGGCGTGCGGCAGCGTGACGATGCGGAAGTGGTCGGGGCGCGGCCAGTTGAAGCCGGTGCCCTGCACGATGTGGATCTTCTCCTGCAGCAGCAGATCCAGCACGAACTGCTCGTCGTCGTGAATCTTGTACTTGTCCAGTTCGATTCGCGGGAAGGCGTAGAGCGCGCCTTGCGGCTTCACGCACGAGATGCCGGGGATGGCGTTGAGCGCCTCCCACGCGCGGTCGCGCTGCTCGCGCAGGCGGCCGCCGGGCAGGGTCAGGTCGTAGATGCTCTGATGCCCGCCGAGCGCGGCCTGAATCGCCTGCTGCGCGGGGACATTCGCGCACAGGCGCAGCCCGGCCAGCATGGTCAGGCCCTCCAGGTAGTTCTCGGCGTGCTGGGTCGGCCCGGACACCACCAGCCAGCCGCCGCGGAAGCCCGCGCAGCGGTAGGCCTTGGACAGGCCGGAGAAGGTCAGGCAGAGCAGGTCAGGGGCGAGGGAAGCCGTTGCGGTGTGCGGGGTTTCGTCGTAGCGGATCTTGTCGTAGATCTCGTCGGAGAACACCACCAGGCTGTGCCGGCGGGCCACCTCGAGGATCTGGCGCAGCACCTCGGGCGGGTAGACCGCGCCGGTGGGGTTGTTCGGGTTGATGATCACGATGGCGCGGGTGCGGTCGGTGATCTTGGATTCGATATCGGCGATATCCGGGTACCAGTCCGAGGACTCGTCGCAGATGTAGTGCACCGGCCGGCCGCCGTTGAGCGCGGTCGAGGCCGTCCACAGCGGGAAGTCCGGGGCGGGTACCAGGACCTCGTCGCCGTTCTCCAGCAGGGCCGTCATGGCCATCATGATCAATTCGGAGACGCCGTTGCCGAGGAACACCTCTTCGACGTCGACATCGGCGAGGCCCAGGGTCTGGTAGTACTGCACCACCGCGCGCCGCGCCGAGAGCAGACCCTTCGAGGAGGAATAGCCGCTGGACACGGGCAGATTGCGCACGATGTCCTGCAGGATCTCCGCGGGGGCCTCGAAACCGAACGGCAGCGGATTGCCGGTGTTCAGCTTCACCACGTGATGGCCCTCGGCCTCCAGCCGTGCGGCGTGTTCGGCGACCGGTCCACGGATCTCGTACGACACACCCGACAGCTTGCTGGACTGTTTGACCTGCATGGCCATCCCTTCTCGTTCCGGTTGCCGCACACTCTACTTGGATTTTCCAAGTTTGCACTTGGAATTTCCAAGCGATTCGTTACAGTGGGATCATGCCACGTCGGAGCTACGACCACTACTGCGCCGTCAGCCGGGCCCTCGACCTCGTCGGCGACCGGTGGAGCCTGCTGGTGGTGCGCGAATTGTGTTCGGGCCCACGCCGATACAGCGACCTGTTCGCCGACCTGCCCGGCATCAGCACCGATATGCTCGCCGCCCGGCTCAAAGACCTGGAACGCGAAGGCATCCTGACCCGCGGCCGCACCGGCACCCGCGCCGCCACCGCCGTCTACGAACTCACCGAGACCGGCCTGACCCTGCGCCCGGTCCTCGACGCCCTCTCCACCTGGGGCACCCCGCTGCTCGGCGAACGCCGCGCCACCGACGCCGTCCGCGCGCACTGGTTCGCCCTGCCCCTGGGCCGCGCCGTCGCCCAGGTACTGCCCGCGGGCACCGCCACCGTCCACATCGGCGACACCGTGCTGCACTACGTCGTGGACGACACCGGCATCACCCACTACGACGGCCCCGCCACCGCCCCCGACCTCGAATTCCAGCTCGACCTGGCCACCGCCATCGAGGTGGCCACCGGGACCCGGCCCCTCCCCGAGCCCGCCACCGCGCGCTGAGCGCCGATGAGTTCCACCGCCGCACACCGTCTCGACAGGTATCACCGCTGACATACCGATCCGAGGAGGACCGATGCTGCCCGAACCGATCGACGCGAAAGACCTGAACATCTACGGCGACGCCGCACTGCCCTGGAGCACCGCCGCCAAGGCCGTGGAAACCGGTATCGCCCAGGCCGAGACACCGAGCTTCCTGGCCACCGTCGGCCCCGGCGGGCAACCGCACTCCACCGGCATCGGAGCCATGGCCGACGGCGGCTACCTGTACTTCACCAGCGGACCGGGAACCCGCAAGTCCCGCAACGTGATCGCCAACCCGGCCTGCGCGCTGTCGTTCCGGTTCCCGGAGGTGGACCTGGTCTTCGAGGGGCACGCGCACCGCACCGTCGACCACGCCGAAATCGACCGTGTCACCGCGCTGTATCGGCAATTCGGCTGGCCCGCAACCCGAGACGGCGACTCCGTCACCGCCCCCTACAGCGCGCAGAGCGCCGGGCCCGGACCGTGGGACCTCTACCGCTTCACCATCCACACCGCCGTCGGCGTCGCCCTGACCGAACCGCACGGCGCGACCCGCTGGCGTTTCGCCTAGCGCGCCGGACGACACCGCGCCCCGCGAGCACAATCTGCTACCGGTCGACCTCACGAGCCTCGGCGATCCGCCGCAGCCGATGCAGTGATCGCTTCAGCCCGTGCAGGGCCAGATTGTCCCGCGGCTTCCCGAGCGGTCCGGACACCTTCAGGAGCGCGAGCAGCGGTGCCCCACTGAGCCATTGGCGGTACTCGGTGACCAGCGTGCCGCCTCCGGAGGGCTGCAGCCGGTATCCCCAGCGAGTACCGATCACATACACCCGGAACTCGAAATGCCGGCCCGGCTCGACCACCGTCACCCGGCACGGGGTCGCCCACACCACCGGGCCGATGCGATTGACGCCCAGGAACCACGCGCCGACGATCGGCGCACCGGGACCCGTCAGCCAGCGCGCGCCCCGATTCTCCGGGCTCCAGCGGCCCATGCCGGTGATATCGGAGACGAGATCCCACAGCCGCTCCGGCGGAGCCGAGATGTGCAGGGAGTATTCATCGTTCAGCCCCTCGGGGGTGGTCGTGCGGACCACCCCGGGCGGGCGTGTGGTGAGTTCGGTGAACATGGGACCCCCGAATCGCGGGTAGCCGACTGACTGAGACAGCATCAGCGTGCGCCTCCATGACGCACCGGCGCAACCCCACTCGATCAGTTGTCGGGCACCGGCCCGTCGTCCGGTCCCGGCTTCACGTACTCCCCGTGCTCGGGAAGCAGTGGGGAGACGGCGAATACCGCCGCGGGCGCATCCGCGGGCAGCGCCTCGACAGCCCGGACGCCGGGCAGCGCGGCCAGCGCGCGCAGCTCGGGCAGCGTGCCGTGCAGAACCAGGCCGACCAGACATGCGCAACCCGACCGCAGCCGGGCCGAGACGACCGCATTGGTGCGGGTGGCGCGTTCGGTGAACGCGGGGGTGGCCGCGATCAGTTCCGCCGCAGCGGTTTCCGAGGCGAGCGCCGCCGACGGCGTGGACGGGAGCGAGATCCCGATCACCTGCGTGGCCACCCGGTCCAGGGCCACATGATAGATCGCCCGCGAAATACGCAGGCCGCCACTGTATTCGGGGATCTGCGCGGCGGCGATGCCGGTGCGCAACGACATCAGCGCCCAGTGCGCGCCGGTGTCGGCACCGCGCAGGGACTCCTGTGCGAAGGCCAGGTACTCGGCCACCGACTCGCCGTTCTCCGGGCCGAGACGGTCGGTGCCGATCACCGCCGCGCGGGGCGGGAAAGCCCAGCCGAGCACCACGATCACAACCGCGAGAAGTACTGCGGCAGCGGCGATCCCGGCCCGGCGCACGGTTGCCGATCGGAGGTTCAACGACGGCCCGTCAGTGCGCGCGCAGCACGTCGAGGGCGTGCTCCAGATCCGCCGGGTACTCGCTGGTGATCTCCACCCAGCGGCCGTCCGCGGGATGGTTGAAGCCCAGCTGACGCGCGTGCAGCCACTGCCGCTCCAGGCCGAGGCGTTCGGCCAGGCGCGGATCCGCGCCGTAGGTCAGGTCACCGCAGCAGGGATGCCGGATCGCGGAGAAGTGCACCCGAATCTGGTGTGTGCGACCGGTTTCCAGGTGGATGTCGAGCAGGCTCGCCGACTGGAACGCCTCGATGGTGTCGTAGTGCGTGACCGACGGACGACCGTCCGCCGTCACCGCGAACTTCCAGTCGTTGCCGCGCGCCCGGCCGATCGGCGCGTCGATGGTGCCGCTGCTCGGATCCGGATGTCCCTGCACCAGCGCGTGATACCGCTTGTCCACGGTGCGCTGCTTGAACGCGCGCTTGAGCATGGTGTACGCGTGCTCGGACTGCGCCACCACCATGACGCCGGAGGTGCCGACATCCAGGCGGTGCACGATGCCCTGACGCTCGTGCGCACCGGAGGTGGAGATGCGGTAGCCCATGGCGGCCAGCCCGCCCACCACCGTCGGCCCGGTCCAGCCCACCCCCGTATGCGCGGCCACCCCGACCGGCTTGTCCACGGCCACGATGTCGTCATCGGCGTAGAGGATCTTCATCCCGTCCACCGGGGTCGCCTCGACGGTGAGTTCGCGCTTGGGCTCCGGGAATTCGACCTCCAGCCAGGATCCAGCGCTGAGCCGATCCGACTTGCCGGCGGCGATGCCGTCCAGCTGCACCGAGCCGTCCTCGGCCATGGCCGCGACCGCGGTCCGCGAAAGCCCCAGCAGCCGTGACAATCCGGCGTCCACCCGCATCCCGTCGAGCCCGTCCGGCACCGGCATACTGCGCGTTTCCCTCATGCTGCCTTCCCCTCCGCATCCTCGTCCGCGGCGTCCCGCTCCTGCTTCTGGTCACCGGCGCGCGTGCCATCGGGTTCGAACCCGAACACGGTCAGCGCCACCAGCAGGATCGCGCCGCACACGATCGCCGAATCGGCGACATTGAAGACCGGCCACCAGCCGACGGCCATGTAGTCGACCACATGGCCCTGCAGCGGTCCCGGCGCGCGGAACAACCGGTCGACCAGATTGCCCAGTGCACCGCCGAGCACCATGCCCAGACCGACGGCCCACGGCAGCGACCGCAGCGTGCGGCCGATCCGGATGACGCCGATCACCACGGCCGTGGCGATCAGGGTCAGCAGCCAGGTCATGCCGGTGGCCATGGAGAAGGCGGCACCCGGATTGCGCACCAGGCTCAACCGCACGAAGTCACCGATCAGATAGATCGGCTTCCCCGGCTCGATGGTCGCGACCACGATGCACTTGATCAGCAGGTCCAGCGCGAACAGCACCGCGGCGATGATCAACACGGTGCGCAGGCGACGCGGCTGCCGCCCCGTCTCCTCGACGGGCTGCGCCACCGCCTCGGCGGGCGCCTGCTCGGCTGGTTCGTCTGCGCCGGATTCGCTCGGCCGGTCGGTACTCACCCCTGACATCATTCCCTATCCGAAATCCGGATCCGCACATGCACGCATCCCAGCTGATTATCAGGATCGGGCCGTAACCTGTTCGACGTGACGGTGTTGTCTTCATCCCCCAGCTCGGCGAACGCCACCGCACGCTGTACCGGTTCCTCCGGTCGACCGCGCCCCGGTGCGCGCGGCGCGAGATCCAGTGTCCTGCTCGTCATGATGGCCCTCGCCCTGTCCGCCTTCGGCACCGGGTGCAGCGACGGTTCGGAGACGACCGTCGAAGGCGACGGCGCGGATCCCCTCGTCGGGATCGGCAGAGAGGTCACCGTACCCATCTCCGCGGTCACCACCACGGTGCTGGAGTACGGCGCGGAACCGCGTGCGGCGTTACGGCCCGAGGTCGCGCCCGGCGTCACCCAGCAGGTGACGCTGCGCACCGACCATCACATCGAGCAGCAGATCAACGCGCAGGCGGTGCGCGACTTCTCGCCGCCCGCCATCACCATTCCGCTCACCGCCCAGGCCGGTGACGACGACATCGAGCTGACCCTCGGCACCGTGACCTCCCCGGATCCGGCGCTGGCCAAGGCGCTGCTGCCGGCCGACGGATCGCGGGCCGGATTCGACATCAGCGAGCTCGGGGCCATCACCGCGCTGCGGCTCGCGCCCAAGCCCGCCACCTCCGATGCCGCGCGGGCCGCACTGGAGCAGGCGTTCTATCAGGCGGTGTACCAGTCCATCACGTTCCCGGACGAACCCGTCGGGGTGGGCGCGGTATGGACGGTGCGCCAGCAGGTCTCGGGCAGTGTGCCGCTGGACCAGGTGACCACCGCGACGCTCACGCACCGCGAGGGCAGCCTGCTGACCATCCGCCTGAATGTGGTGCAGACGCCGAAAACCACGGTGTGGCAACTGCCCAATCAGGCGGGGCAACTGGAGATCGTCGACTACCTCATGCACGGGGCGGGCGATATCACCGTGGATCTCGGCCTGCCGCTACCGGTTTCGGGTTCGGTGGAGGTCGGCGGCAATCAGACCTACCGGGATCCCAACAGTGCGGTGACGCTGCGCCAGACCCTGCGCACCCAGGTGCAGTGGGGTGCGTGAGCTGCCGCGTCCCGGAACCGTCGCAGTCCTGAACTACAGTGCCTGACGTGGCACTGATCGAATCCGGCACCGGCCGCACCGCGCTCGCGACGCTCGCCGCCGTCCTGGCGGTGGCCGTATCGGCGTGCGGCTCCGGCGATTCCACCGATCCGCTGCCGTCGCTGCTGCCGACCGTGCAGCCGCCGACGGCGTCGAACGCCCCGGCGCTGGATGATGTGACGCTGCGCAACAGCCTGCTGGACGAGACGGTGCTGACCGGCTACACGGCGCTGAACGACCCGCCGCCGGGCACGGTCACCGGGGCGGGCACCGCCACCGACCCGTCGCAGTGCGCGAAGGTGCTGTCCCCCGTGGCCGAGCAGGCCCCCGGCGCCCGCGCGCAGGCCATCGCGCAGTTCAGCGGGACGGATTTCGCGAGTATCGATATCGATGCCGCCTCGTATGCGAACGGTGGTTCGGCACAGGCTTTTTCGCTGGTGCAATCGCTGTTGCAGGGGTGCGCGGCATATTCCGGTAAGGACGCCGACAATATCACCGTGGAATTCCGGCTGGGCGGTTTGGAAATTCCGAAGGCCGGGGACGCCTCGACCGCTTTCCGGGTGCACACGTCGAGTCAGGGATTCACCCTCTACACCGCCGTGAGCCTGACCGTTGTCGGATCGACGGTCGTACAGATCGCCATGTCCGGTGCGTCGGAACCCGACCCGCAGAAACTCGGCGACATCACCGCCGAACAGGTGAAGCAATTGCGGGCCGCAACCGGTTCATAGGGCTGAACTCCCGATTCTTTTGTCGGACCCCAGGCGTAGGTTTCGAGACGTCCGACACATTCGAATCGGAGGTCCACCATGTCCGATGTCAATCCCATTCCCGAGGGCTACCCCGCCGTCTGTCCGGCGCTCGCCGTGGACGGCGCGGCCCAGGCCATCGACTTCTACAAGCACGTCTTCGGCGCGGCCGAGCGCTTCCGCATGCCCGGACCCGACGGCAAGGTCGCGCACGCCGAGCTGCAGTTCCGTGACTCCGTCATCATGCTCGGCGACCCCGCGCCCGAGATGGGCTTCCTCGACCCCAAGGCGGTCGGCGGCACCCCGGTCAACCTCTACGCCTACGTCGACGACTGCGATGCCGCGTTCGCCGCGGCGCTGACCGCCGGAGCCAAGGAACTCCAGGCCCCGGCCACCCAGTTCTACGGCGACCGGGTCGGCGTCTTCGAGGATCCGTGGGGTCACCGCTGGTCGGTGTCCACCCACGTCGAAGACGTCACCCCGGAGGAAATGGACAAGCGCATGGCCGACATGCAGGGCGGCGCCGGGTAATCCCACCGCCTCCGCACCCGCTTCAGCGTCGAAACGGGTGCGGACCACTGTCAGCGCCAGCCGAGTACGTCGATCGGGCCGGGCGTCCACATGCCGGAGCGGGTTTCGACGGTCACCTGCGGCCGCGCCACCGCCGCCGAATCGTCGATGCGGCTGAACCGCTGCAGCTCGCCCCAGTCGGTGCGCCAGGACTTGTCCAGGTAGGTGGCCACGGTCTGCGGGCGCAGCAGCAGCGAACTCCAGCCCAGCGGGCCGCCGCTGTCGTGGTTCTGCCACAGGTTGGTGTCCTTGGCGCCACCCCGATCGGGCAGGATGCGCCACTGCGGCGTCTCCGCGATGCCGTCGTGGTGCTCGTAGGGCCGCTGGCACGGAACCTGCAGTCCCACAGCCCAATCCAGCAGCACCGGCGCGTCGGAGCCGACCACCTGCTGCAGCGTGCGGGTCTGCGGCACCCGCGGCGGGGTCAGCGCGACCCACTGCTTCGGGTTCTGTTCGCGATCGCTCGCCACCAGGCGGATCACCGTGGCCTCGGCCGGGATGTCGGTGAACGGCACCCGCAGGTTCCGCCAGGTCGGGGCCGGGCCGATATCGATCGGCGCGACGCTGCCCAGCGGCTGCACGCCACCGGTGGAATCGGCTGTGCCGTACTCGATTTCGACGGACTGGCCCGGGGTGACGACGCCGCTCGCGTCCACCGAGCGGATCCGGCCCGCCGCCGTGACGGCGATGATGCCGGTGCGCTCACCGGCCGCGGGCAGCCGGTACCAGCCGGTGGTGAGGTTCGCGACCGATTCGCTCGTGCCGTAGCTGCCGAGCACCGGCGTGGTGGCCGGGTTCAGCCCGAACGGCAGTGCGGCCGTGGTGGTTCCGGCCGACTCGTCACGCTCGGCGCTGTTGAGCGCGGTGACGATCGCACTGGTGTCGACCTCGTCGTCGGCCTTGAGATCGGGGGCCACGCCGCCCGGGACGAAGCCGGTCGACTCGCCCGCGAAGGCGCTGAAGGCGTCACCGGTCAGCGGAGCCAGCATGCCCGCGTTCGGATCGCTCTCGACCAGAACGTCGTTCGCGATACCGCACGGCTTGCCCAGCACCGCGTTCACATTCGACTTGGCCAGCGAGAAGCCCGGGTACTGCGATACCGCGCCCTTGGCGAGCGAACCCACCTCGAACAGCACCATGAACGCCGCCACCAGCGTCAGCGGCGGGATGGCCATCAGCCGCCGGCCGCGACCCGAGATACGGTGCGGCGTACCGGGTTCGGGCGCGCGCACATGGAACCACCCGGCCAGCGCGAGCAGCAGCAGCGCCAGTACCAGGAACAGCTTGTTGACCCCGGTGCCGGCCAGCACCACCGGCTTGTCGTTCCACGGGATGCCCCAGTTCGAGACGTACCACCAGCCGTTCATGGTGGAGAACGTCATGGCGAGCAGGAAGGCCACCACCGCCGCGAACAGCGCGCGGTTGCGCGGGGAGCGCAGCACCCGCGGGCCGACCGCCACCGCGGTCACCACCGCGACCGAACCCGCGAGCCCGGCGTACACGCCGTTGTGGTGGGTCCACTTGGTGGGGGTGGTCATCATCAGCAGGATGACGCCGACGCTGCTGCCGAGCAGGCGGCGCACCGGCCCGGCGGCGGTGAACGGAATCCGGCCGCCGCGGCGCAGCAGCACCAGCGCGCAGACGATCAGGCCCAGCCAGAACACGAACATGCCGAAGCGGCGCGCCACCGAACCATCGATGGTCGGCATGAACAGGTACTGGTAGCGCAGATATTCGTTGTACCACTTGACATTCGGGCCGACAATCTCGTGCACGCGCTGCATCTCGAGCATGGCGGCCATGGTCTGATCACCGAAGGCCGCCACCAGCACCACGGTTCCGGCCGCGCCCAGCGGAGCCAGCAGGGCCAGGTAAGAGCCGAGCCGGGCACGCAGGACAGTCGCGAATCCGGCATCCGGCGCGACCGGCCTGCTCAGTTCCCGCGCCCGTGCGTCGACAATCCGCCACACCGGCCGGATTCCGGCCAGCAGCGGCGCGACGCAGATCAGGCCGGACGGACCGGCGGTGCAGGCGAACGCGCCGATGAGAATGGCGACCGCGTACGGCAGCAGGCGGCGCGTCGCGATGGCGCGCTCCACCGAAACCCAGGTCAGCAGCACCGAAATCGCCACGGCGGCTTCGGGTCGCAGGCCGTTGTTGTAGGGCAGCCACACCGCCAGGAAACCGAGGCCGCCGGTCCACACCGCCACCCGGTTACGCGAAATGCGCACTCCCAGACGGGGAATCACCTCGCGGCTGATCACGAACCAGGACAGCAGACCCGCGAGCAGGGCGGGTAGTCGCACCCACGGGCTGGCGGGCGAGATCAGGGCGAGATAGCCGAACAGCGAGTGGTACAGGCCCACCGGATTCTCCGGAACGCCGAAGTACGCGAAGTAGTTGGCCATATAGCCGGACGGGATGGAGGCCCGGCCCATGCCGAACAGGTAGCCGTCGTCCGCGGTGGTCGCGCCGATGAAATGCCAGAGCACCAGCGTGCCCAGCACCACGCCGTCGACCGGCTGCAACCGCCACCACCGGCGCGGCAGGAACGGGCGGGTGCGGCGGCCGTCGCGGCGATCGAGCCGGTACAGCGCGACGAGCGCGATCACCGTGCCCGCCAGCGCGGTCCAGATGGCGATCCGCTTGAGCAGTGCGGGCGTGGAGGAGAATCGGCTGTCGACCTGCGCGGTGACCTGCGCACCGTCCGACACGGCCAGATCGCTGTAGATGCCGACCAGCTGCGGCCGGTGATCACCGTCGAGCCGCACCGGGGCCACGGTGGTCGCGCCGAGGGTCGTGCCGGTGAGCGTCGCGGTGGTCTCGGTCATGCCCGCGTGCACGGTGAACGCGCAGTCCGCGCCCAGGTCCGCGACGGGCACGCTGATCAGCGTCTGATCGCGCAGCACCGCTTCGAATCGAGCCGGGTTGACGGTCCCGTCGTCGGCGGTGCTCGCCGGTTGGACCCAGGCCAGGAAGCCGTAGCGCCAGCGGTCCGGGGCCCCGTTCGGCGTGGTGGCCACCAGGGTGCCGCCCTGCGCACCCAGTTGCGCCACCGCCGCGCACGGGATGGTCGCGTCGAAACTCAGCGGGGCGTAGGAGACGAGCGGGGCCTCGATGCTCTGCGTCGAATTGCCCTGCGGCCACGCCAGGGTGGTCGCGTCCATCCGCACGGGCAGGAAAGGGATCGCCACGGCCGCCAGGACGGCGACCAGGCCCGCGATCAATGCCAGCGGCCGCTCCCAGCCCCCCGTTTGCGGTCTCGCGGGATCGGGTTCAGCACTGCCGGCGGAATCGCTCTCCGCCCTCTCCAACACGTCGGTCACGACCGCAGATATTAGGCGGCAAACCGGACCGCGCGCCTTTCGGATGCGACCGAACCTGTGACCGTGACGCCGATCACAGGCCGGTCAGCCGACTATGCGCAGGCCGGAGAGGTCTGGTTGGCCAGCGAGAGGGTGTTGCAGATCCACTCCTTCTGGACCTTCCACTTGCCGTCCTCGGCCACGAAGGGCACGACCATCACCTGCGGCTGGCCGCCGTTGATGGAGGCCTCGGCGTCGGCGGTGATGGTGCCGTTGCCCAGGTCGGTCACGCCGGTGACGGTGATGGTGGCGTTGTTCTGCTGGTAGGCCTCGGTGAGGCGCTGCGGCAGGCTCGGATCCGCGGAGACGCCCTGCATCATGTCGAGCTTCTGATCATTGGGGACGTTGGGGTCCAGCGCCTTCTGCAGCTCGGTGTTCAGTTCCGCGGCGGTCGGGGCCGGCGGGTAGCTGGTGTTCGGAGCCGCGGTGACCTTCGAGGTGGTGGCCTTCGGCTTCGTCTCCTTCTTGTCACCCTCACCACACGCGGAGAGTCCGAGGGCGGTAACGATGGCCAGCGTGGCAACCGCGATACGTCCGGTCTTCTGAAGCTTCAACTGCTCGTCCTTTGCGTTCGAGTAGGTCCCTGGACTACGAGACAGGCGCCACCCGACGGCAGCGCTGCACGAGGCCCGACACTAGTACGAGACACGCGGAAATCCGACCCGGAAACCGGTCCGAAGGCACTTTCAGGCCGAATCCTCATAATTCACGCAATGCCCTCACAGGCTCGGGCTCAGCGCAGGCTGCCGAGTGGATCCGCGCGGGTGAGGGCGGGATCGGCGGCGGTGAAGGTGCGCGCCGGACCCGGGCCGGTGGAACGGGTTTCGAAGCGCACGGTGACCACGCCGTGGCCGGAGCCCTGCACCCAGCCGTGCCCGAACTCGGGATGCTCGACATCCAGTCCGGGATACCAGGTTTGGGTGGTGTAGGAGCGGGTCGGCGGCGGCACCTCGGGTTCCGGGCCGAGCGCCAGGCCCAGCGTCGGCTCCTCCGAGACGGATTCACCGGCGTCGACGGTCTGATCCAGCTCCGGGAACAGCGACTCCTGCCGGATCTCCGACAGACCCGCGAAACCCACGCCCACCAATCGAATCGCGCCCAGTTCGGTGGGATCCAGTGCCGAGCGCTGCGCGGCCGCGGTGAGCGTGGTCAGATCCTCGGTGGCGTACGGGAGGGTGGACGAGCGGGTCACGATGCTCATATCCGCCCGCTTGAGTTT
This sequence comes from Nocardia acididurans, assembly GCF_016741815.1. Lineage (GTDB taxonomy): Bacteria > Actinomycetota > Actinomycetes > Mycobacteriales > Mycobacteriaceae > Nocardia > Nocardia acididurans. Next base: position 129,108 of record NZ_JAERRJ010000010.1, on the reverse strand, counting down.
GAGCACCACCGTGCGCGCGGCCCGGCCGTCCTGGGTGAGCCGCCGATGCGCCGACGCCGCCATGGCGTCGATGGCGGGCCGCAGCTGGGCGAGGGTGACGATATCGGTCTCGTAGGTGGTTTCGGCGCTGATCTGTTTGGCCTCGGCGCGTTCGGCGACCGGGCGATCGTCGATGCCGCGAGCCAGCCGGTGCAGGGCGATGCCCAGGGCGGAGCCCAGAATCGAGGCGGCCTCCGATTCGGGCAGCGCGGCGAACGCGCCCACGGTCTCGATACCCAGTGTGCGCAAACGGCTTTCGGCGACCGGGCCGACGCCCCAGAGCTTGCGCACCGGCAGGGCGGCGAGGAATGCTTGTTGTTCGAGCGGTGAAATCACCTTCACCCCATCGGGTTTCGCGAGACCGGAGGCGATCTTGGCCAGCTGCTTACCGCTGCCCGCGCCCACCGAGGCCACCAGTCCGGTGCGCGCCCGCACCGCCGCGCGCAGGTCCTCGCAGAACTCCAGGACTTCCTCCGGCCCGGCTCCGGCCAGCTCCCCCGGTTCACCGAACGCCTCGTCGAAGGACAGCGTCTCCAGCACCGGAATGCGTTCGCGCAGTGTGTCGAAGACCCGCCCGCTCAGCTCCGCGTACACCGACCCGCGCGGCGGAATCACCACGGCCGTCACGCCCACGAGCCGTTTCGCCTGATGCATGGGCATGGCCGAGCGCGCCCCGAAGACGCGCGCCTCGTAACTCGCCCCGGCGACCACGCCGCGCCCGCCCATCCCGCCCACCAGGACGGGCCGCCCGCGCAGGGTCGGACGGGTCAGCTGCTCGACCGAGGCGAAGAAGGCGTCCATATCGATGTGGATCACCCAACGCGCGCTGTGACCAGCGGTTTTGCGATCAACGGAGGTATCCACACAGGGCAGGCTACGCGCCACTACCGACAGGTACGTCTGTTGCGATATGTGATGATCGGATCATGACGATTCGCAAGGCCGTGATCCCCGCCGCAGGCATCGGCTCCCGGCTGCTGCCGTTGACCAAAGCGATCCCGAAGGAGATGCTCCCGGTCGGTGACAAGCCCGTCATCGAGCACACGGTTCGCGAACTGGTCGCCTCCGGCATCACCGACATCACCATTGTGGTGAGCGCCGGAAAGTCGTTGATCCAGGACCATTTCCGCCCCAACCCGCAACTGGTGGCGCAGCTGCGCGCCGACGGCAAGGCCGCCTACGCCGACGCCGTCGAAGAGGTCTACGAACTCGGGCGGCTCGGCCACATCACCTATCTGGACCAGCACGGGCCCTACGGCAACGGCACCCCGGTGCTCAATGCCGCCCGCAATCTGGGTGACGAACCCATGCTGGTGCTGTGGCCCGACGACGTGTTCGTCGCCGAGGTGCCGCGCGCCCAGCAGCTCATCGACGCCTACGAGAAGACCGGCGCGCCGGTGCTCGCGCTCATGCCGATGGATCCGGCCGAATCGCAGCGCTACGGCGTGCCCGTGGTCGAGGAGACCGTCGGCGAGGGGCTCATGCGCATCAGCGGGCTCAAGGAGAAGCCCAAGACCGCCGACGCGCCCTCGGCGTACGCGGCCATCGGCGGGTACGTGGTCACCCCCGGCATCATCGAGGAGCTGCGCGGACAGGTCGACAACTGGTACACCCACCGCACCGGCGAGGTGTACCTGACCGATGCCATCAATATCTTCGCCGCCGAGAATCCGGTGTACGGACAGGTGATTCGCGGCCGCTGGTACGACACCGGCAACCCGGGCGACTACCTGGTGGCCCAATTCGCCTCGGCGCTGGCGCATCCCGAGTACGGGCCGCTGCTGCGACAGCTGGTCGAAGAGCAGTAGCCCGACAGCGCAACGGATTACGGCAGCGGCACCACGACCACCCGGTTGTCGGGCATCGCCGGAATCCAGATATTGCGCCCGGTGCCGTCCAGCCCGAAATCGGCTGGGCCGTGCAGATTCTCGGGCAGTTTCACGGTGGCGCCGGGACTGCCGTCCGGATTGTAGATCTGGATGGTGCCGACCTGATCGGGCTGGGTGCTCGACACCCAGTCCGAGATCACGGTATTTCCGTTGGGCAGCACCGCGATTCCGTCCAGGACGCCGTGCACCGAGCCCACCCGCTGCGGCACCACCGGGTTCTGCGTGAGATCCAGCCGCCACAGATCGCCGCCGGTGAAATCGGCTCCGGTGGCGGCGACATAGGCCACCTTTCCGGACGGATCGAGGGCGATGCCGTTCGCGCCGGGAATCGCGGTGGCCAGGGATTCGAAGGATTTGGACTCCAGGTCGAGCCGATACACGATGCCGCGCAGCGAATCACTGACCAGCAGGGTCTTGTCGTCGAGCAGGGCGATGTCGTTGAGCATGGCGGGTTCGGCGCCGGAGAGCGGGGCCTCGAACACCTGGCCGTGGGTGTCGACGTCGTAGCCGACCACCCGATCGATATCGGCCACGAAGACCCGATTGCCGGTGTGCGCCATACCTTTCGGAGCGTGCAGCGGCGGATCGCCCTGGCGCGGCATGGCACGCCGGGCCGTCACGGTGCCCACCGCGTTGAGTTCGGTGAGGTAGCCGTCGCCGTCCTTGGCGAGGGGGTCGCGGGCGGTGCCCACATTGGAGATGAACCACCGGTCCTCGGCGAAGAGCACGCTCTCCGGTGACGAGAAGCCTTCCAGGGAACCGGGTCTGGCGACCGTGCCGGGCGCCCCGCTGACGCGGGTGCCCTCGGCCGGGACGGTGGCGTCCGGATCGGGCTCGGCCCCGCATCCGGCCGCGGCGAGCAGTAGTGCGCCGCCGATCGCGGCGAGAATCCGGCCGCGACGACCACGGCCTGCGCTGGTGAAACCTTTCGACCCCTGGGACATGGCGTCCACCTCCAGCGGAAGGTCTCGCCCCGACCGGCGAGACGCGCGCCAAGTCTATCCAGCGCAGGCGCGCCGGTTCATCGAATTCGGTTGAACTCCAACTCCTTTAGTGCACTTATCAACTATTCGGCGCGTGCTCGTCGGCGCTGTTGTAGCGGACCAGATAGGCCGCCAGCCGCGATACATCCGAATCGTCCCAATCCTGGAAGCGGTCGGCGAAGGCGTCGGCCCGCCTGCGCGCCGCCTCCCGCGCCACCCGCTTCCCCTCCGGCGTCGCCCGCAGGACGTGATTGCGCCGATTGGCCGGATCCACCTCGCGGTCCAGATAACCGAGTTGCTCCAGCGCCGCGACCTGGCGGCTCATCGTGGATTTGTCGAGATGGAAATGCCCGGCCAGCTCGGCGGCCAGGCAGCCGTCCCGTTCGATGACCAGGTCGAGAATGCTCGACGCCACCAGGGACAGGCCGGGATGCAGTTCCGCCGCGCGGCCCCGGGCGCGGCGGGCGAAGGCGGTGAGCTCGCGCTGTATGACATCGATCGCATCGGCGCGGTCGGGGAATGCCGGGTCGCTACTCATAGTTGTAGACTACAACTTCACCACAGTTGCATTTACCAACTATTCGGAGAAAACCCATGGCCTCGCATCAGATCCGGCATGTCGCCACCCACCTGCTGACACCCCTGCTCATGTGCCTCGGCATGGGCCTGGCCTATCTGGGCGCGTTCCATCAGCCCGAACCCAACCATCTGGCGATCGCGGTGGTGGGCGGCAGCCCGCAGACGATGGTGCTGGCGCAGACCCTCAAGGACGAGGGCGGCAAGGCCCTCGACGTGATCACCGTGCCCACCCGCGACGACGCCGTGGCACAGCTGAGGAACCGCGACCTCGCGGGCGCGTTCGTGCCCGACGCCCAGCACCCGGAACTGCTTGTCGCCAAGGCCGGTTCGGACACCACGGCGATGGCGACCGAACTGGTGTTCCAGCGGGTCACCGACCAGCAGGGCGTGGCGCTGAAGGTCACCGACGTGACCTCGCCCGCCCCCGGCGATCCGACCGCACAGGGCATCTTCTTCCTGTTCTTCCTGCTGGTGGCGCTGAGCATCGGCTCCTACGGTTCGGTGGCGGCCATCGGCGCGGCCGGGGCCGGGCTGTCCATGGCGATCCGCGCACTGTTCGGCCTGGTCACCTCGTTCTTGGTGAGCCTCATCGGGCTCGTGGTCGCCGGGCCGGTATTCCATGTGGTCGACCACGACGCGGGCGCGGTGTGGGCGCTGTCGTGGCTGTACTCGGCCGGCGTGCTGGCCATCGGCATCGGACTGCACACCTTCCTGCAGCGCTGGACCACACTGGTGATGATGGTGCTGTTCGTCATGCTGAACTTCACCAGTTCCGGTGGCGTGTACAGCCCGTGGCTGCAGAACGATTTCTTCGGCGCGCTGCACGGGTTCTGGAACGGCGCGGGCTTCGTGGAGGGGGCGCGCAGCCTGATGTACTTCGACGGCGCGGGCTTCGGCGGGCGGATCACCAGCCTGCTGCTGTGGTTCGCGGCCGGACTGGCGCTCATGCTCGCGGCGGCACGGTACGAGAAGCGCCGGGCCGCAACGGCTCCCGAGCACGCGGTCGAGCCCGACAAGCATCAGACCGCCGAGGAGGAGATGGAGGAATCGGTCGGCGTGTGAGCACGCCGCGACCTTCAGGCCCGAATTCCCACCTGCGCCAAGGCCGTCCGGATTCCCACCCGGACGGTTTCGGCGTCTCCGACACCGCCGCTGATGGTGACGCCGTCGCGGGTGAGCAGGAGCACCCGGGCGGCCCCCTCGGGATCCTCGTGTCCGGCCGCGCGCAGCCGTTCGGCCATGAGCTCGCGGAACCAGCCGCGATAGTTCTCCACCACCGCGCGCACCGGATGCTCCGGATTCGCGAACTCCACCGCCGCGTTCAGGAACGGGCACCCGCGGAATCCGGGCTCGCCGCTGAGCCTGCCGAGCCGCTCGAAGATGGCCGCGACCGAGTCCGCCCCCTCGCCCGGTACCGACTCCAGCATCTCCTTCTGCCGCGCGTATTCGCGTTCCAGATATGCCACGACCAGGTCGTCCTTGGTCTTGAAGTGCCGGTAGAAGGTGGCCTTGGCGATGGCCGCCTCGGCGATGATGCGGTCGATGCCCACGGTGTGAATGCCCTCGGCGTAGAACAGCCGGGTCGCTGTGTCCAGCAGGCGTTCGCGGGCTTCACTCATGCCCTTGACTCTAGCAGACAGATCTGTCTACTCTGAGTCAGGACGTGAACAGACAAGTCTGTCTAGGAGGACCGCAATGACCACACTCTTCACCTCTTCCGCCACCTCGGTCGGCCGCGAAGGCCGCACCCTGAGCTCCGACGGCTACCTCGACCTGAAGCTGGCCCAGCCCAAGGCCGCCGGCGGTACCGGCGACGGCACCAACCCCGAGCAGCTGTTCGCGGCCGGTTACTCGGCCTGCTTCGCCAGCGCACTGCAGGTCGTGGCCCGCACGCAGAAGATCGACCTGGGCGACACCTCGGTCACCGCCGACGTCAGCCTGAACAAGGACGATGAGACCGGCTTCGGCATCTCCGTCGTGCTGCGCGTCGAGCTGCCCGAAACCCTGCAGAACGAGCAGGGCCGGGCGTTGGTCGAGGCCGCGCATCAGGTTTGCCCCTACTCCAAGGCCACCCGCGGCAACATCCCCGTGGAACTGGTTGTGGAGTAAGGGAATTCGGGTTCAGTAGAAGCGGCGGATGTCGTAGATCTCGAACTGGGACAGCGGGGTGAAGCCCACCGGCACACCCCAGTCGTAGGCATTGAGGATCTGCCCGAACCCGGCGTAGATGCCCACATGCGAGGCGTCCCCGTTCAGGATCACGACATCGCCGGGCTGCAGGGCGTAGAACGGCACCTCGAGGCCCGAATCCACCTGCAGCCAGGTGGTCCTGGGCAGATTGATGCCCACCTGGCGGTAGGCCCACTGCACCAGGCCGGAGCAGTCCCAGGCATCCGGTCCGGTGCCGCCCCACTCGTAGGGCTTGCCGATCTGCGTGGCGGCCACCCCGAGCGCCGCGACGGCGCGGGGACTGGTGACGGGTAATTGCGCCGACCCGCTGGCGCTGCCGGAGAAGGATCCGGTGGCGCTGCCGGAGGAGGCGGACCCGGTGCCGCTTCCGGTGTCGGCGTGGGCGATTCCGGCCCAGATCGGGACGGCCAGGGTGGTCACGGTGACGGCGGCCAGGAGTTTGACGGTACGACGAATCCAGCGACTGCTCATACAACTACGCCCTTCAGGTGTGGCACCCACCCGACGAGCCGATACGGCGACAGCACAGCAAACTCTCCTGTGCGGGATGAACCACTTCCCCATGGCATCCCACCCGGTACGACTTGCCTGGCAGTGCGCTTCTATCAGTTGTGTCGATCAGCAGAACACGCAAGCTCAACTAGACGTTGAAAGTTGCTAGCGTATAGCTGTTGTATCGCACGCAACAGCAGTCACACAAGGGCCGACACGTCTCAGCAGTATGTGAGGCAAGACACTTTCAGACTTTGGCGCCGGCAGGCCGGACGCTCTGACCACGCCGGAACAGCCGAGGGGCGGGGCCGTCATGGCCCCGCCCCTCGTTGTCCGCCCGGCGTTGCGCCGCGCGCGTCAGTTCTTGCTGACCGACGCCTTCACCCCGCCCGCGATCTCGGCGGCCTCCGTGCCCGCGTCACCGAAAGTCAGTGCGGTGGCCAGGATTTCACCGGCGATGAGCTCGCGGTGGGTCTGCGCCCAGGCCAGTCGCTCGGCCGGGACGTCGAGCACCACGGTGATGCGGTCCGAGACGTCGAGGCCCTTGGCCTTGCGGGTCTCCTGCAGGTCGCGGATGAGGTCGCGGGCCCAGCCCTCGGCCTCCAGCTCCTCGGTGACCTGCGAGTTCAGCACCACCAGGCCGGAGTTGCCCGGCAGGGCGGCGGTGGACTCGGGTTCGGCGGCCACCAGACGCTGGGTGTACTCCTCGGGCAGCAGCGCGATCCCGGCGGCGGTGACGGTGCCGTCAGCGGCCTCACTCCACTCTCCCGCCTTGACCGCCTTGATGACCGTCTGCACCTGCTTGCCCAGGCGCGGACCCGCGGCGCGGGCATTGACGACCAGCTCGAAGCGGCCGTGCGACGCCACATCGGCGGTGAGGTCGACCTTCTTGACGTTCACCTCGTCGGCGATCAGATCCACGAACGGGGTGAGCCGCTCGGCATCCGAGGCCGCCACGGTGACCTCCGACAGCGGCAGCCGCACCCGGAGGTTCTGCGCCTTGCGCAGGCTCAGCACCGTGGAGCAGACCGTGCGCACCTCGTCCATGGCCGACACCAGTTCGGCGTCGTGCGGCAGATCCGCGGCCGCCGGCCAGTCGGCCAGATGCACCGAACGACCGCCGGTGAGCCCGCGCCAGATCACCTCGGAGATGAGCGGAAGCAGCGGCGCGGCGAGGCGGGTCGTCACCTCCAGCACGGTGTGCAGGGTGTCGATGGCGTCGCGGTCCTCCTCCCAGAAGCGCGAACGCGACCGGCGCACATACCAATTGGTGAGCGCGTCGGCGAACGAGCGCAGCTCGTCACAGGCTCCGGCGATGTCGTAGATCTCCAGCGCCGCGGTGATGGCGTCGCGGGTCTGCGCCAGCTTGGCCAGGATGTAGCGATCCAGCACATTCGCCGAATCCGTGCGCCAGGTACCGGGTTTCGAGGCGTACAGCTGCAGGAAGGTCCACGCGTTCCACAGCGGGCGCAGCGCGTGGCTGACCCCCTCGCGGATGCCGCGCTCGGTGACGATCAGGTTGCCGCCGCGCAGGATCGGCGAGGCCATCAGGAACCAGCGCATGGCGTCGGAGCCGTCGCGGTCGAAGACCTCGTTGACGTTCGGATAGTTGCCCTTGGACTTGGACATCTTCAGGCCGTCGTCGCCGAGCACGATGCCGTGCGCCGCAACGGTTTTGAACGCCGGACGATCGAACAGCGCGGTGGCCAGCACATGCAGCGTGTAGAACCAGCCGCGGGTCTGGCCGTTGTACTCGACGATGAAGTCGCCCGGATTGTGGCCGGGGACCGCGTTGCCGTTGTCGTCGCCGTGGCCGCCGTCGAACCAGGTCTTGTTCTCGAACGGGTAGTGCACCTGCGCGAAGGGCATGGAGCCCGACTCGAACCAGCAGTCCAGCACCTCGGGGGTGCGCCGCATCATCGACTTCCCGCTCGGGTCATCGGGATTCGGGCGCACCAGATCGTCGATCATCGGGCGGTGCAGGTCGGCCGGGCGCACGCCGAAGTCGCGCTCGAGCTCGTCGAGCGAGCCGTACACGTCCACGCGCGGGAACTCCGGATTGTCGGACACCCACACGGGGATGGGCGAACCCCAGTAGCGGTTGCGGCTGATGTTCCAGTCGCGCGCGCCCTCGAGCCACTTGCCGAACTGGCCGTCGCGGATGTGCTCGGGCACCCAGGTGATCTGCTGGTTGAGCTCCACCATGCGGTCGCGGAACTTGGTGACCGCGACGAACCAGGACGGCACCGCCATGTAGATCAGCGGCTGACCCGACCGCCAGCTGTGCGGGTAGGAGTGCTCGATGGTCTCGTGCCGCAACAGCTTTCCGGCGGCCTTGAGATCCTTGATGATGACCGGGTTGGCGTCGAAGACCATCAGGCCCTCGTACGGCGGCACCATCGAGGTGAACTTGCCGCCCGGGTCGAGGGGCTGCACCAGTTCGATGCCCGCGGCCGAGGCCACGTCCATATCCTCTTCACCGAAGGCGGGGGCGAGGTGGACGATGCCGGTGCCGGAGTCGGTGGTGACGTAGTCGGCGTTCAGCACGCGGTGTGCGTTCGGGTGACCCACGAAGAAGTCGAACGGGGGCCGGTAGTGCAGATCCTTCAGCGCCGCGCCCGCATGCTCGGACAGGACGGTCGGTTCCTCGCCGAGTTCTCGCGTGTAGGCCGAAACCCGCTCGGCGGCAAGCAGGTAGCGTTTGCCGTCCTTGCCCTCGAGGTGGGCGTAGGTCACATCCGGATGCACCGCGATGGCGAGGTTGGACGGCAGAGTCCACGGCGTGGTGGTCCAGATGAGCGCGTTCGCGCCGTCGAGCTCGTGCAGCGGATGCTCCGCGGGCACGCTCAGCACCATGTCGACGGTGACCGCCGGATCCTGACGCATCTTGTAGGCGTCGTCCAGCCGGGTCTCCTGGTTGGACAGCGGGGTCTGCTCGTACCAGGAGTACGGCAGCACCCGGAAGCCCTGATAGATCAGGCCCTTGTCGTACAGCGACTTGAAGGCCCACATGACCGACTCCATGAAGTCGAGGTCGAGGGTTTTGTAGTCGTTGTCGAAGTCCACCCAGCGCGCCTGGCGGGTCACATACTCGCGCCACTCATTCGTGTAGCGCAGGACCGAGGATTTGCACGCGGCATTGAATTCCGCGAGACCCATCTCGTCGATCTGTGATTTGTCCGTGATACCGAGCTGCTTCTCGGCTTCGATTTCCGCGGGCAGGCCGTGAGTATCCCAGCCGAAACGCCGTTCGACCTTCTTTCCGCGCATCGTCTGGAAACGTGGGATCAAATCCTTCACATAACCGGTGAGCAGATGACCGTAATGCGGCAGGCCATTCGCGAACGGCGGACCGTCGTAGAAGACGAATTCCTCTGCATCGGAACGGTTCTCGATGCTGGCACGGAAGGTGTCGTCGGCGGCCCAGTAGGCGAGAACCCGCTGTTCCAGCTCAGGGAAGGACACCTGGCCGGAGCCGGCCTGGGTCAGATCGACGCGGGGGTATGCGTCGCGGGTGGCTGTGTTCGCTTCAAACGCCTCGTCCGCCATCGCGGGCTCTCCGTCTCCTCGTGCCGAAAACCATTGGCACGGGGACGATTCCGACGCGGATGCGTCGTGACCGCGGTACCACCCCGCTTGCCCGGCGCGAGACCGGGCCTCTTCGTTGCGAGCTGTGACGGGCTCACCCGTTCGGTTCTAGTGAGCAGCGCGGGCTGCCGTTCTTCCGAAGGCTCCCCGGTGATGGCCGGATCGACGCCGTGTAGCTGTCACCAGTCTAGCCAGGACGGTCCAGCGGATATTCCCTGGACCCTCCCCCCACGTTCACGAGCTCAATGCCGGGCGTGCTTACCGCCCGGATGCGACTGCGAATCGTCGTCGTCCTCTCGCATCGACAACGCGCTCGTCAGCAGCAGCACCGCGCCGATGACGCACACGATGATGCAGCCCCACGCCCAGATCACCGAACCGGTGGTCAAGGCGGTCACGAGCAGACCGAAGCCGATAGCAGCGAGAACGAGCGTCACCACGAGCATGAGGACCCACCCCTCGTGCGGTGTTCATAGCGGCGTCGGCCGGACAGGTGGCGGCACCACGCTGCGCTTCCCCGTCCGGGGACGGGGATCAGCGCGGCACCGAAGGCCGTACGTACGACTTTACTTGCCGCCCTTGAGAAGTGCGCCGTTGCCGGCGGCTTCCCCGCCGAATTCTCCACCGTCGACCGGGACCGCGGAACCACGGTTCTCCAGCTCCTCCAGCTGCGATTCCAGGTAGGACTTCAGGCGCACGCGGTACTCGCGCTCGAAGGTCTTGAGCTGCTCGATCCGGCTCTCCAGCACACTGCGCTGCTGGGTGATGGTGGCCATGATCTCGGTGTGCTTGCGCTCGGCGTCGGCCTGCAGGGCGTCGGCCTTCTCCTTGGCCTGGCGAAGCTGGGAATCGCTGCGGGTCTGCGCGTCCGACAGCATGGCCTCGGCCTTCTGGCGGGCGTCGGCGATCATGGCCTCGGAGCGGGTGCGGGCGTCGCTGACCAGTCGCTCGGAATTCGCTCTGGCGTTGGCCAGCAGCTGCTCGGCCTCGGTCTTGGCGTCGGAGGTGAGGCGATCGGCCATCTCCTGAGCCAGCGAAAGCACCTTGGCGGCCTGCAGATTCGCATCCGCGGAGGGGGCCTCGGCCTTGACCGGCATGGGCGCGGGGGCGGGCATCGGCGGCGGCGGCGCGACCGGCGCCTGCTTCACCGGCTCCGGCACGGGCGGCTGCTTGACCTGCTGAACCGGACCCCGGTTCTTCTTCGCATCGGCCAGCTCGGCGTCCAACTCAGCAACGCGCTGGCGAAGATCCGCGTTCTCCTCGATGAGGCGTGAGAGCTCCTGCTCGACCAGGTCGAGGAAGGCGTCGACTTCGTCCTCGTTGTATCCGCGCTTCCCGATCGGTGGTTTGCTGAACGCGACGTTATGAACATCGGCGGGGGTCAGCGGCATGGAACGATCCCTTCACGCTTCGTATGGAGATCTAGCGGTAGATCTGGGCAAGCTTTCTTTGGGCCCATTCTGTCACACCTGAGCTACCGACTGCCCGAGCGAGCCGGTGATCGACATCAGGATGAAGACGATGAATAGCAGGACCATAATCGACAGATCGAGCCGAATTCCCCCAAGATTCACTGGAGGTATCAAACGCCTCAGAAGTTTCACGGGCGGGTCCGTGATCGTGAAGATCACCTCCAGCACGATCACGACGAAGCCGGTCGGCCGCCAGTCGCGCGCGAAGCTGCGAATGAACTCGACGATGACTCGGCTGATCAGCAGCAGCCAGAAGAGGAACAGCAGTAGGTTCAACACCTGGAACAGGGCCACGCCGTTCACTCTGCCTCAGAAACGGTGCCTTGCAAAATAAGACGCGGGATCGCGCCGCTCACAAACCGGTTTCGATGGCTCTGAGTGTGGGTACCGGTGCGGGCCGCCACAATGTTGCCCAGCGGCCTGGACACCAGGCTCATGAGTCCCCCTGCATGCGACAGCGAACCTGTCGCAACCCCCGTTGACGCACGCGCATTACGGTGAGCGCGTTGGTTTTCGGCCCGTTTGCGCCGAATCCGGCTGTCGCATCGATTACTCGATTGCGACAGCGGCTTACTTCTGGTTGTAGAAGCCGGTTTCGGCGATCCGGCGGCGCTCCTCGGCGGAGACGTCCACATCGGCCGGCGACAGCAGGAACACCTTGGTGGCGACCTTGTCGAACGAACCACGCAGGGCGAAGGCGAGTCCCGCGGCGAAGTCCACCAGCCGGCGGGCGTCCGCGTTGCTCATCTCCACCAGATCCATGATCACCGGGGTGCCGTCGCGGAAACGCTCGCCGATGATGGCGGCCTCCGCGTACGTCCGCGGACGCAGCGTCGTGATCTTGGACAAGGGGCCTCCGTCCTCGAAGATCTGAGAACGGCGAGGCGCGGTGTCGATCCGGCGCTCCTCCATCCGCAGTTCTTCCATGCGCCGCTCGGCCTCCGGGTCCACCGCGAGCGCACCGCGCGTGGTGCCGCGCACCATGGACGCGCCACCAGGACCACCCATACCGCGGGTGCGGCTGGACGGCGCGGTGTCGATGCGGGTGGGACGACGCGGGGCGTCGTAGCGGTCACGCTCGTCTTCGTAACGGTCCTCGGCATAGTCGTCACGACGCGACACGCTGTAGCCCGGCTTGTAGGGGGCCTTGTACGACGGCTCGTACGCGGGCTCGTCCTCGTACCGGTCGCGCTCGTGCTCGTACCGGTCGTAATCCCGATCGGCATAAGGCCGAGGGCGGCGCTGACCGCGTTCATCGGCGCTCCGGGGCGCGGGTCCGCGATCGTCGACGTAATCGTCTTCGTAATCCTCGAGCGGAACCATCCCGAAGTACGCCTTGAACTTATGCAGCGTGCTCATCTGGTCGACCTTCCTTCGGCCCCGGTTGGCCTGGGGTGTTGTCCTGCTCAGCCCTCTTCTGTCACCAAGCATATGTTTCAAATGTGACTGATGAGGTTTGTTTGCTACGCCGAGGTTATCGGTCGCGCGCCCATCAACGCCGTACCGACACGCACGCATGTGGATCCGTGGCGGATCGCGGCCTCCAGATCCCCCGACATACCCGCCGACAGCTCCCTGGCCTCGGGATGTGAGGCCAAGAGATAGGAGTGGACCGACTGCAATTGCGCGAACGCGGCCTCGGGATCGGACTCCAGCGGCGGAATCGCCATCAGGCCCCCGAGCTGCAGCGATGGCAGCGACGCGACCCGATCGGCGAGGGCAGGGAGGTCGGCCTCGGTGACGCCGCCGCGCGCGGTGTCGCCGTCGAGACTCACCTGCAGCAGTACGCGCAAGGGGGTGTAGCGCTCCCCCGCCTCCAGCGCCGCCTCCGCCCCGGCGTCCAGGGTGGTTGCCAAGCGGTCACTGTCGACGGAGTAGACGGTATCGGCCCAGCGTGCAACGGATTTCGCCTTATTGCGCTGCAGGCGGCCGATGAATTCCCAGCGTATTTGGGACAGCTGGCCCAGCTGTGCCACCTTGGCGGCGGCCTCCTGCTCGCGGGATTCGCCGAACTCGCGGCGGCCCAGGCCATAGAGGATCTCGATATCCGAGGCGGGGAAGAACTTGGTCACCGGCAGCAGGCGGACGGTGCGCGGATCACGGTCGGCGGCCCGGCACGCTGCGTGGATGCGGTCGCCGAGCGCGGCCAGCGAAGCCGACAGCTCCGCGACCCGATCCTCGTCCCCGGTGACACGCGCCACCTCGGCTCCGGCGGAAGCTGTTGCGGCGATGGGGGTCTCGGTCATTCTGCGATTCCTTCGGATGACATCCAAATCACACCGGCGAGTCGTCCCGTCGGCGCGCCGCGCCGGTGGCTGAACAGGGTCTTGTCCTCGATGGTGCACCGCGGATCCACGGCCACCGCGCCGACACCGGCCGCCTCCAGCTGGCGGCGGATGCCCGCGCGCAGATCCAGGCCCGGCGTGCCCTTGGCGGTGGTGGTCGCACTGCCCGGCAGATGGGCGTCGACGTCGGCGCGCATGGCGGCGGGCACTTCATACTGCCTGCCACTCGCGGCCGGGCCGAGGAACGCGCCGATGCGCTCGGGCTTCGCGCCCACGGAGACCATGGCCTCCAGCACGTGCGGGACGATGCCGATCCGCGCGCCGATCCGCCCGGCGTGCACCGCGGCGATGACACCGGCCTCGTCGTCGGACAGCAGGATGGGCACGCAGTCGGCGGTCAGCACCACCAGGGCCAGATCCTTCTGGGTGGTAACCAGCGCATCCGTCGCGGGCACCGGCTCGTCACGCGGTCCATCCACGATCTCGACGTTACGTCCGTGGATCTGTTCCATCCAGATCAACTGCCGCGGCGGCAGGCCGATGCTGTCGGCCAGCCGAACTCGATTGCGCCGCACCGCCTCCGGATCGTCCCCGACATGATCGCCGAGATTGAAGGAGTCGTACGGGGCGGTGGAGAAGCCGCCCGCCCGGGTGGTCACAACCCGCCTGGTCCGAAAAACCGGTGCCGCAGAAGTCATGCCTCCGAGCGTAATAGCCAACGCCCGGCAACCTCACCTCACAATCACGTGACGGCGCGGGAGGTGACCAACGGCTCAGGTGGTCGTATCCGTGTGGTGAACCATCGTCACCGCGACGGCCGAGTAGTCGGGGGCGAAGACCGCCGACAGATACTTCGAGTCGTAGACGACGGTGTTGTAGACCGCCCCGGAGACCAGGGATAGATGGACGTGGAGCAGGCAGCCGCCGGCCTGACCGTCGGTGGGCGCGAAGTCGAGCTGTTCGGGAAGCGCCCGGCCCAGCCGGATCCACTTCGCCGGAGCCTCCTCCAACAACAGCTTCCGGTACTCCCCGCTGTTGGTGTCGGTGGTCTCCACCTCGGCGAAAGTCATGGCGATCGGCGCGCCGTCGACCAGGATCCGGAAGACCCCGCGCTCTTCCCCCCGCTCGAAAGCGATTCCGCGACCGTCGAATTCGAATTGATCACTCCCCATACCCGTCGAGCATAGGCATGGGGACCGACAGAAGCTCTCCGCGCGCGGGCCGGTGACTGCTCGCCGCGAGCAGGCCGGAGCCGACGGACTAGACGAGCAGTCCGGCGACGGGACCGCGCTAGCTGGAACCGGCGGAACCCGTGCCCGCGGAGCCGGAGGAGCCGCTCGAGCTGCCCGCCGAGCCGGAGCCGCCCGCGGCCGCGGTCTGGACCAGGGAGAAATCGCCGCACCAGCCGCCGGGGACCGAGGTGGCCTGGCAGGCGACGTAGACGGTGTTGCCGACGGCGGTGAAACTCTGCGAGATGGTGGTCGGCGCGGTGGCGGTGACCGACTGGCTGACATACGCCGTGGTGGTGGCCGAATCCAGGGCCAGGGCGAGGATTCCGCCCTGGTCGGCGGCGGCCGCGCGGACCGAGAAGGTGTACTGCGCACCCTTGGTGACCGGAACGTCCTGTCCGACATAGCCGCTGTCGTGCACGGTGGCCACGCCGCCGTTGACGTCGGCGTTGTAGAGGTGCGCGGTCCAGCCGTCGGTGCCGCCGCCGAAGGCCGGGTTGCTGACCAGGTTCTGCGAGGCCGCGAGTTGCAGGCCCGGCGCGGCGTGCGCGATTCCGGTCGCCGTCAGGCAGCCGGCCGCCGCCAGTGCGAGTACGCCATGGGTGGTCCGTCGGAACGGACGGGTCATGATTCCTCCTGGTCAGAGCCACAGCGCGCAGTTGGTTACCCGCTGGCTATCTCAATGACCGGCCACGGTAGCACCCGTGCGGGTATGGCCCACGCCACACGCCGCGCCCGGGGCGCGCAACGCTCGCGACACCGCCGCGCGCCACGGCGGCACAGCATCAAATCGCGGCGGCACGACATAGCAGCGCGGCGGCACGACATAGCAGCGCAGCGACACCACACCGCAGCGCGGCGACACCACACCGCAGCGCGGCGCAGCGACATCGCAGCGCGGCGACACCACATCGCAGCGCGGCGGCACAACAAAAATGCGCCCGCTCCGGAAACGGAACGGGCGCACTGGATTCGGTTGTGGCGTGTCGTCAGCGCCGCATGAACGACGGGACGTCGACATCGTCGTCGTCCGGCGGCTCGATGTGGGTGCGGTTGTTGTTGGCGACCGTGGGCTCCAGCGGCGGGCGATCGTAGGACGGAGCCGGGATCCGCGACGGCTGCTGGGTCGGCGGCGGGGTGGGCTCGGCCGCGCGTGCCGGAGCGGGCTCGGGGGTGCTCGCGGACGAGGCGTAGGTGCTGGTGCGGCTCACCTCGCCGGCGGTGGCGCGGGCAGTGCTCGTGGTGGTGCTGGTGAATCGTCCGACCGTGGGCTCGATCCGCCGGGACGGGCCGCTGCCGTCGAAGCCCGCCGCGATCACCGTGACCCGGACCTCGTCGCCGAGCGAATCGTCGATGACCGTTCCGAAGATGATGTTGGCCTCGATGTGCGCGGCCTCCTGCACCAGCGAGGCGGCCTCGTTGATTTCGAAGAGGCCGAGATCGGAACCACCGGCGATCGAGAGCAGCACGCCGTGCGCGCCGTCCATGGACGCCTCGAGCAGCGGCGAATTGATCGCCGCCTCCGCGGCTTTCACCGAGCGCCCCTCGCCGCGCGCCGAGCCGATGCCCATGAGCGCCGAACCCGCGCCGGACATGACGGACTTGACGTCCGCGAAGTCGACGTTGATCAGACCCGGGGTGGTGATCAGATCTGTTATGCCCTGAACACCGTTGAGCAGCACCTCATCGGCCGAGCGGAAGGCGTCCATGAGCGAGACCGCCGCGTCGCCCAGCTGCAGCAGCCGGTCGTTCGGGATGACGATGAGGGTGTCGCAGGATTCGCGCAGCGCCTGGATGCCGGCCTCGGCCTGATTGCTGCGGCGCTTGCCCTCGAACGAGAACGGCCGCGTCACAACGCCGATGGTGAGCGCGCCGAGTTTGCGCGCGATCTGGGCCACCACGGGCGCGCCGCCGGTGCCGGTGCCGCCGCCCTCGCCGGCGGTCACGAACACCATGTCCGCGCCCTTGAGGACCTCTTCGATCTCGTCCTTGTGGTCTTCGGCGGCTTTGCGGCCGACCTCCGGGTCGGCGCCGGCGCCGAGGCCGCGGGTGAGTTCGCGGCCCACGTCGAGTTTCACATCGGCGTCCGACATGAGCAGCGCCTGCGCGTCGGTGTTGACCGCGATGAACTCGACTCCCTTGAGTCCCTGTTCGATCATTCGGTTGACGGCGTTGACGCCGCCGCCGCCGATACCGACGACCTTGATCACAGCAAGGTAGTTGTGCGGGGGCGTCATGGTCGCTCGCCTTCCTTCGATCCAAAAAGCTTGTCGTCTTCGGAAACTCGGCAGTGAACGTGTGCCTCGGTCTCGGTCTTATAAACCCTCAACCATAGGTTTAGCGTTATGTCAAGTATCCGACTGTTGCGGAACGCTATTCGCAGCCACCGCGTTACACGCGCAGGCGCGCCGAAACGAGTATCAGAATCTTGTGTGATTCACCTCGTACGAACCACCTGGCATCGTATCGTGATCGGTTGCCCTCCGGTGCCGTGATGGAACCGGAACGCTCCAGCAAGCCATCGAATTTTCCGATGGCTCAATGGTTGTCGCTCACTTTACCGTCACCAGATTAGGACTCGAAACGTCGAACACCTTGCCGTCTTGGGTCAGCAGGGGTTCGACCACCGCCGCCTTGCGCACCGAATCCCCGACCCCGCCCCACAGCACGGTGCGGCCGTCGCGCAACTCGAGGGCAATATCCGAAACCGAACGGGCCGCAACCTGTCCCACCTGTAGCCGCAGCCCCGGCGGAACCGCGGTGATGACGGCGATGGCGGCCTTGGTCACCGGATCGGCGCCGCTCGGATTCGCCGTCAGCAGCACGGGCACGCCCGGCGGAGCCGGTTCGATCGCGAATTCCACGCTGTCGCAATCGAGCAGATGCGGTCCCTGCGGACTGTCGAAGTAGAGCACGGGAACCCGCTCCTCGACCGTCACGCGGACGCTGGAGGGGAACACCCGCTGCACCCGGACCGAGCGGACCTTGGGTAGCTCCGAAACCCGCTGCGCCATGGCCGTGGTGTCGATGCGCAGCATGGACAGGCCGTCCGGTACCTGCAGCGCGTCGAGCACCTGAGCCTCCGGAACCGCCGTCAGGCCGTCGACCCGCACGGTGCGCACCGACAGCAGCGGCGAGAACCAGCCGACCAGTCCCAGCGCGACGAGCACGACCAGACCGACCGCCATACCGAGGCGGACCCGGCCGGATCCGAACACACCGCCCGCGCGGGGACCGCCGGAATCACCGCCCCGCCGGAAACCACCGCCCGGCCGAAATTCCCGGACCGACCGAAAGATGTTGCTCAGCCCCGATTCTCGCGGAGCCCGCCCACGGCGCAGGCGCGCCCGCCGAGCCGCCGACGCCGCGGCCGGATCATCGGCCCCGGTGTCGTCCCAGTCGTCCTCGGACATGTCCTTCGTCGTGCCGCCGGCTCCCCCACCCGAGCTCACGTCGGCTCACCGCCCGTGGGACGGCCGCGCGCGCAGCCCGTCGAGGATCTGCCCGCCCAGCATGGTCACATCGCCCGCGCCCATGGTGATCACGACATCACCCGGCCGGGCCAGCGAACCCACCTGTTTACCGACACGGGACATATCCGGTTGATAGTGCACGGGTTTGGTGACCGAGTTCGCCACCAGCGCGCCGTTCACCCCCGGCAGCGGCTCCTCGCGCGCACCGTACACGTCGAGCACCACCACCTCGTCGGCCAGCGACAGCGCGTCGCCGAACTCCGCCGCGAAAGTGGCGGTGCGACTGTACAAATGCGGCTGGAACACCACGATCACGCGACCCGGGCGCGAGCGCGCCCCGTCGCGGGCCTCCTGCGCCACCAGTTCCGCGGCGGCCGAGAGCACCGCGCGCACCTCGGTCGGATGGTGGGCGTAGTCGTCGAAGACGCGCACGCCGTTCTCCCGGCCGGTGAGCTGGAAGCGGCGGTGCACCCCGCCGAAACCCTCCAGGCCCTGGATGATTTCGGCCAGATCGGCCCCGGCGGCGCGGGCGGCCAGCAGTGCGCCGAGCGCGTTGAGGGCCATATGCTTGCCCGGCACCGACAGTCGCACGGTGCGCGGGGCGGGCTCATCGGAGAGCTGGAAGACCGCGACACCGCCCACATCGCGCGGTTCGAAGGAGAGCAGCCGCGCGCCCACCGGCACAGCTGTGCCGGTATCTGCCGCGGGGAGACCGCCGAGCGCGTCCGCGCTGTCGGGATCACCGCTCGTGAAATCGGCGTTCGTGAAATCGGCACAGCCGTAACCGATCACCTCGATACCGCGCGGATCGTCCGCGAGCCGGGCCACCGTGCGCCGGGCCAGTCCGAGCGAGCCCGGATCGTCCACGCACACCACGAGCTTGCCGCCGGGCTGCAGCCGGTCCACGAAGTCGTCGAAGACCTGCACGTAGGCTTCGTCGGAACCGAAGTAGTCGAGATGGTCGGATTCGATATTGGTGACCACCGCGACATCCGGCGCGTACTGCAGCAGCGAGCCGTCGCTCTCGTCGGCCTCGGCCACGAAGATGCCGCCGGTGCCGTGATGGGCATTGGTGCCGGCCTCGTTGAGCTCACCGCCGACCGCGAAGGACGGATCGAAGCCGCAGTGCTGCAGGGCGACCACGAGCATGGAGGTGGTGGAGGTCTTGCCGTGGGTGCCCGAGACCAGCAGGGTCTTGTGCCCCTGCATGAGCGCGGCCAGCACGGTCGGGCGCAGCAGTACCGGCACGCCGCGCTCGTGTGCGGCGACCAGTTCGGGATTGGTCTTGGGGATGGCGGCGTAGGTGGTGACCACGGCGGTCGGCCCGCCCGGTAGCAGGTCCAGGGCGCCGGCGTCGTGGCCGATGCGCACCTGCGCGCCGCGCGCCCGCAGAGCCAGCACACCGCGGCTCTCCTTGGCGTCGGAGCCGGAGACCATGCCGCCCCGGGACAGCAGAATTCGCGCGATGCCGGACATTCCCGCACCGCCGATGCCGATCATGTGCACCCGCCGCAGTTCCTCCGGCAGGTCGGTCTCCTGCCCGGACCCGACGGCCGGCTGCTCCAGTGTCACCTCGAATCGCCCCGTTCTCTCGCATGCTTCATCGGATAGCTGGGTTCCCAGGCGCGTGTGCTGCGCCAGGACTCGGTGGAGCGGCTGGTGCGCCTGGCCGAATCCGAATCTATCGATCGGCGGGCCGGTGCACCGGTGCCACCCCTGCCGCCCGAGGGTAGTGCACGACGCTGCTGGCCGGACTTGGTCGCTTTGCCAGATTTATTAGATTTGGGCGCTTTGGCTTTGGCCGCGGCGCGCGCCCGCGCCGCCTGCGCCCGCGCGGGTGAGTACATCTCCGGCGTGGGCAGCCGCAACATCCGGCTCACCCGGCCGTCCCGGCCCGCGTGCAGCGCGGCCACCGCCTCCGGCTCGTGCCGGGCCGCATTGGCGATGATGCCGAACATGAGCAGCGTGATCGCCAGCGACGAACCACCCGCCGACACCAGCGGCAGCTGCAGACCGGTCACCGGCAGCAGACCCACCACATAGCCGACATTGATCAGCGCCTGCCCGGTGATCCAGGTGGTGGCCGAGGCGGTCAGCAGCCGCAGGAACGGATCCACCGACCGCGTCGCGATCCGCAGGCCGGTGTACACGAACAGCGCGAAAAGCCCGAGCACCAGCGCACATCCGAGAAAACCGAGCTCCTCGCCGATGATGGCGAAGATGAAATCGTTGTGGGCATTGGGCAGATAGCTCCACTTGGCGCGGCTCTGCCCCAGCCCGCGGCCCCAGATCCCGCCGTCCGCAAGCGAATACAGCGCCTGCCGCGACTGATAGCCGATGCCCTGCGGATCCTCGCCGGGATTGAAGAAGGCGCGCATGCGATCCGAGCGATACCCGGCCGACAGCGCCAGAATGCCCGCCGCCACCGCACCCGACACCGCGATGGTGACGAACATGCGCAGCGGCAGCCCGCCGAACCACAGCAGCGAGGCCAGCACGATACCCAGTGCGATGGTGGTGGACAGGTTGGGCTCGAGCACCACCAGGAAGCAGACGATCAGACCGGCCGGCACCAGCGGCATGAGAATGTCGCGGTAGCTCGCCTTCTCCGCCTGTCGCGAGGCCAGCAGATGCGCGCCCCACACCACCAGGGTCACCTTCACGATCTCCGACGGCTGCACCGAGACCAGGCCGAAGTCGAACCAGCGCCGCGAACCCTGCACCTCGGTGCCGATACCCGGAATGAGCACCAGCACCAGCGCGATCACCGACAGCACGAACACCGGGAACGACAGCCGCCGCATCACCCGCAGCGGAATGCGCAGCGCGATGTAGAACAGCACCGCGCCGAACACCGCGAACACCGCCTGCGTGATGAACAGCGAATACGCCGATTTGCCAACGGCATACGCCTCCACGCTGGAGGCCGAGAGCACCATGACCAGGCCGAGCACGGTGAGCAGCACCGCGATGGTGACCACCAGGTGGAACGACGCCAGCGGCCGGGCCAGCCACGCCGCGAACCACGCCGTGCTGAGGCGTTGATTCTCCGCGCCGGCGCGGCGTGGTGCGGAATTCCCGGCCGGCCGGGGCGCCGTCATTCCGTTCTCCCGATGTCCTTTTCGTCCAGGGCCTGCACCGCCGCCGCGAAACTACGACCCCGGTGGGTGTAGTCCGCGAACATATCGAGCGAGGCGGCGGCCGGGGCCAGCAGCACGGTGTCGCCGCGGTGCGCGAATCCGGCGGCCACGCGGACCGCCCGTGCCATCACCGCGTCGGGCTCGATTTCGGAGGTGAAGGGGTCACCCATTCCTTGATCGTCCCCCGAAGACAGCTCCACGACCGGGACATCCGGCGCGTGTCGCGCCAGTGCGGCGGCGATCACCGGCGCGTCGACGCCGAAGAGCACGGCGGCGACGAGGTGTTCGCGCACCTCCTCCACGAGATCCTCGACGCTCGCGCCCTTGAGCTGACCGCCCGCCACCCAGATCACATTGGGGTGGGCCAGGATCGACGAACGCGCCGCGTGCGGGTTGGTGGCCTTGGAGTCGTCGACGAATTCGACGCCCAGCAGTTCGCGCACATGCGCGGCCCGGTGCGGGCCGACCTTGTGCTCCTGCAGGCCCTCCTTCACGAATTGCGGGGCCACATCGATGGATCGGGTCAGCGCGGCCGCGGCCAGGGCGTCGGCCACACCGGCCGGACCCTGCGGGCTGATATCGCCGACCTCGGCCAGAATGGCGGCCTTGGTGAAGGCGCGGTCCAGCAGTTTGCCGTCCACCACACCCAGCTCGCCGTCGGCGGGGACGCCGATGCGGAAGCCGACGGTGCGGCGCGCCTTGGACTTTCGCGCCAGCGCGGCGGCCACGGCGTCGTCGAGCCCGACCACGCCGACGCGGCCGGTGAGGGCGCGCGCCTTGGCGGCGGCGTAGGCGTCGAGCCCGCCGTGCCAATCCAGGTGATCCTCGGCGACATTCAGCACCACACCGGCCTCGGGTCGCACCGACGGAGCCCAATGCAGTTGGAACGACGAGAGTTCCACCGCCAGGATCTGCGGTCCCGGATTGCGCCGCAGCGCGTCCAGGATCGGCAGCCCGATGTTTCCGCAAGCCACGGAAGGGATTCCGGCCGCACGCAGGATCGAGTGCGTCATATTCGTGGTGGTGGTCTTGCCGTTGGTGCCGGTGATCACCAGCCACTTGCGGACCGGGCCGTAGATGCGCGCCTGATCCACCCACCACGCGAACTCGACGTCACCCCACACCGGAATGCCCTCGGTGACAGCCGAAGCCAGCACCGGGGAGTCCGGCCGCCAGCCCGGGCTGGTGATGACCAGCGCGAACCGTTGCAGCGCAGCGGGTTCCAGCAGATCGGCGGAGGTGGCGGTGGCCAACCCTAGTTCGGCGGCCTCGGCCATCGCCTTCTGACCGGCGTCGGTCACCACGGGACGGGCGCCGATGTCGGTGAGCGGCTCGATCAGCGAGCGCCCGGACACCCCCCATCCGGCGACCAGGACGTCACGTCCACGCAGAAATTCCAGCATCGGTCCCGGCGAACGCAGAACCCTCGGAGAATGCTCGACCATCGCCCTATCACCCGACCGCAGAAAGGTATTCGCTGTAGAACAGGCCCAGTCCGATCGCCGACGCCATGCCGGCCAGCAACCAGAACCGTATGATCACCGTTGTTTCGGCCCAGCCACTCAATTCGAAGTGATGGTGGAACGGCGCCATCTTGAACAATCGATTGCGCGTGGTGCGGAACACCGCCACCTGCAGCACCACCGACGCGGCCTCGGCCACGAACAGCGCGCCGATCACGATCATCAGCAGCTCGGTGTGCGTGGTGATGGACAGGCCCGCGAGCAGACCGCCCAGCGCCAGTGATCCGGTATCGCCCATGAAGATCTTGGCGGGCGCGGCATTCCACCACAGGAAGCCGATACACGCCGCGCCACCGGCCGCGCACACGAGCGCCAGGTCCAGCGGATCGCGGACGTTGTAGCAGCCCGCCTCGGGATGCGTGGCACAGGCATTGCGCCACTGCCAGAAGGTGATGATCATGTACGCGCCCAGCACCAGGCTCATGGAACCGGCCGCCAGCCCGTCCAGGCCGTCGGTGAGGTTCACCGCGTTCGACCACGCCACCACCACCACGCACACGAACGCGATGAAGATGATCACGCCCATGGAGATGGTGGAGATGTCGCGGGTGTAGGACAGGCTGCGGCTGGCCGGAGTCAGGCCGTCCTTGGAACGGAACTGCAGGGCCAGCACCGCGAACACGACCGCCGAGGACAGCTGGCCGATGTACTTGCCCGCCGCCGTCAGACCGAGATTGCGCTGCTTGCGCAGTTTGATCATGTCGTCCAGGAAGCCGACGAAGCCCAGCGCGGTGGCCAGGCCCATCACCAGCAGACCCGACGCCGACGGACCCGGCTCGCCGTAGGTCATCGAGATCAGGTGCGAGCCCAGGTAGCCCGCCCACATGCCGACCAGGATGGCCACGCCGCCCATGGTCGGGGTGCCGCGCTTGGAACGGTGACTCTCCGGACCCTCGGTCCGGATCTCCTGGCCGAAGCCCTGTTTGGCGAAGTACGAGATCACCACGGGGGTGAGCAGAATCGAGACGGCCAGCGCGATCGCGGCCGACAGCAGGATCTGGGTCATCGGGCGGCCTCCGGCTGATTCTCGCCGGCACCGGTCAGGTGTTCGGCAACGGCCCAGAGCCCCACGGACTTGGACGCTTTCACCAGGACGACATCGCCGGGGGCGAGCTCCTGATCCAGCAGGGCGATGGCGGAGGAGATATCCGGAACATGGATGGCCTCCTCACCCCAGGAACCCTCCTGCACCGCGCCCTGGAACATGGCGCGCACGGGACGGCCCGCGCCGACCACGACCAGCTGATCCACGTCCAGGCGCACCACCAGGCGGCCGATGCGATCGTGCTCGAGCACGGATTCCTCACCCAGCTCGCCCATTTCGCCGAGAATCGCCCAGCTGCGGCGATGACCGGAACCCGGGCCCTGCCCGTCGGCGCTTCCGGCGCGCGACATGGTGACCAGCGCCTTGAGCGCGGCGCGCACGGAATCCGGGTTGGCGTTGTAGGAGTCGTTGACGACGGTGACGCCGTCCGCGCGGGTGCGCACATCCATGCGGCGCGCCGAGGCGGCGGTCGCACCGGACAGCGCCCGCGCGACGGTCGCCAGATCCGCGCCCTGGTGCAGTGCCACCGCGGCGGCCGAGAGCGCGTTGCCGACCTGATGCTCGCCGTGCACGGCCAGCTGGACGGCGACGCTGTCACCGTTGTGGTGCAACGTGAATCGCGCCCGCGCCTGCTCGTCCAGGCGCACATCCGTCGCGCGCACATCGGCATTCGAGTTCAGGCCGACGGTCACCACGCGGGCCCGGGTGCGCTCGGCCATCTTCGCGACCAGATGATCGTCGAGGTTGAGCACGGCCAGGCCGGTCGGCGGAAGCGCCTCCACCAGTTCACCTTTGGTCTGCGCGATCACCTCCTGGCTGCCGAACTCGCCGAGATGCGCGGTGCCGACATTCAGCACGACGCCCACGCTGGGCGGCGCGATCTCGGTGAGCGCCTTGATATGTCCCGGGCCGCGCGCCGACAGCTCGAGCACGAGGAAGCGGGTATCGGCGTCGGCGCGCAGGGCCGTCCACGGGTGGCCGAGTTCGTTGTTGAACGAGCCCGGCGGGGCCACCACCTCGCCCAGCGGGGCGAGCACGGCGGCGAGCAGATCCTTGGTGGAGGTCTTGCCGGAGGAGCCGGTCACCCCGACCACGGTGAGGGTGCCCGCGGCGGTGAGCCGATCCACGCTCACGCGAGCGAGTTTCGCGAGGGCGTCGAGCACCGCCGCACCGGAACCGTCGGTGTCGGCGGCCAGCGCGATGGCGCGGCTGGCGTGCGGGCGCGGGGGTACCACGATGGCGGGCACGCCCACCGGCCGTGCGGCCAGCACCGCGACCGCACCCTGGTCGATCGCGGTGGCCGCGAACTCGTGGCCGTCCACCCGCGCACCCGGCAGCGCCAGGAACAGTCCGCCGGAACCGATACGGCGCGAATCGAATTCGACCGTCCCGGTCACCGTCGCCTCGGGGTCCGGGACGTCGTGCAGCGTGCCGCCCACGACCTCCGCGATCTCCCGCAGTGTCATCTGGATCATGAGTTCGTCAGGTCCCTCGTCTGCCCGGTGGTGCCGCCTCCGGCGCCCTGCGCGATACCCACCGCGTCGCGCGGCGGGGCGCCCGCGGCGCCCCCGCGCACACTCCGCGACAGAGCCGCCGCGAGCACCTCGCGGTCGTCGAACGGATGCTTCACTCCCGAAATCTCCTGCCCTGTCTCATGTCCCTTGCCCGCGATCAGCACCGCGTCGCCGGGCCGGGCCCAGTCGACGGCGGTCTCGATCGCGGCTGCCCGGTCCCCAACCTCCCGGACCTCACCGCGTTCCGCGTCCGGAACCTGGTCGGCTCCCGCGTGGACCGCGGCGCGGATGGCCGCCGGGTCCTCGCTGCGCGGATTGTCGTCGGTGATGATCAGCAGGTCCGCGCCGCGTGCCCCGGCCGCGCCCATCAGCGGGCGCTTCCCGGCATCGCGATCACCGCCCGCGCCGACCACCACGGCCAGACGCCCCTCCCCCTTGTCGGCGAGCCACGTGCGCAAGGTCGCCACGACCGATTCGATCGCGGCGGGCTTGTGCGCGTAGTCCACCACCGCCAGAAAATCCTGTCCCCGATCCACCCGCTGCATGCGTCCGGGCACATCCACCTCGGCCAGGGCCGCGGCGGCCACCGCCGCGTCGGCGCCGGCGGCCCGGCACACGGCCACCGCCAGTGTCGCGTTGGCGATGTTGTAGTTGCCCGGAAGCCGCAGCCGCACATCGATATTCGCGACCGAGCCGGACGGAGTGAACTCCCCGACGGTGAACTCTTGCACACCGCTCGGCAGCGCCGTCGCCGGACCCGCCACCCAGTCGGCCTGCGAGCCGGGGCGCGCGCTCACGCTCTGCAACCGATCACGGCGCTCGCCCGCCTGCGCAGCCGCTGCCCGCTGCTGCACGAAAAGCGCTGCGACGTCGGTGTACAGGCGCTCGCCCCACTCGTCGTCGGTGCAGATGACGGCGGTGTGCGCGGCCACCGACGGGCGCGGCGAGGCGGCGGTGTCCGGGCCGTCCGGAATGAACAGCCGGCGCTTGGCGGCGAAATAGTCCTCGAAGTCGGCGTGGAAGTCCAGGTGGTCCTGCGAGAGGTTGGTGAACGCGCCCACCGCGAAGTGGACGCCGTCGACCCGGCCCAGGGCGAGGGCGTGGCTGGAGACCTCCATCACCACGGCGTCCACCCCCTGCTCGACCATCAGCGCGAACATGGCGTGCAGCTGCGGGGCCTCGGGCGTGGTGAGCGCCGAGGGCACGCGCACGCCGCCGATGCGGGTTTCGATGGTGCCGATGAGCGCGGTGCGCAGGCCGTTCGCCGCCAGGCCCGCCTCCACCAGATAGGAGGTGGTGGTTTTGCCCGAAGTGCCGGTGATGCCGATGATGCGCAGTTTGCGAGAGGGATCACCGTAAAGGGCCGACGACAACTCGCCGAGCACCGCGCGCGGGGCGTCGTGCACCAGCACCGGAACACCGATCGCGCCGATCAGCTCGGCGCCCGCCGGATCGGTGAACACCGCGACCGCGCCACGCGCCACCGCATCACGGGCGAACCGCGCGCCGTGCGCGTGCGCACCCGCGAGACCGGCGAACAGATCACCGGGCCGCACCGCGTTCGAACGCTGCTCGATACCGGTGACCTGCACATCGTCCAGGATCGCGGGATCCGCGGACGCGGCCGCCGGGCTCGCACCCGCCAACTGTGCCACCGTGCGCAGGGCGGTCGCCTGCGCGGCGGCGGGCCGAAGCACCTGCGGTTCTGCTGAACTTCCGCGGGGCGGCGGTTGCGCGGGCACGAAGCTCCTCTCCGAGACGGTGGTCAGCTATGAGAATCCGGCACTGCATCCGGATCGACGAATGAGGTTACCTGTGTTCCATCGCCGTGCGATCGGCACGGCGCAGTTCCGTCACCCGCCGGTCCGCGCGCCGACCGCGGTGCACATCACGTTCATTCGATCCCTGCTCTAACTCGCCTGCAGAACCAGAGGTTTGGCGGGCGGCGACGGCGGCACCCGATCCCGCTGCAGCGCCCACGACGCGATGCTGTGGAACAGCGGCGCGGCCGAACCGCCGCCACTGCCGTCGGAGCTGCGCACCGGGGCGTCCAGCATCATGCCGATCACGTATCGGGGGTTGTCGGCGGGCGCGATACCCGCGAACGTGATCCAGAACCGATCCGTCGAATAGCAGCGGCAACTCGGATCGATCTGCTGCGCGGTGCCGGTCTTACCCGCCACCTGATAGCCCGACACCGCCGCCTGCGGGCCGGTGCCGAACTGCTGCCCGCCTTCCGGATCCTTCTGCACCACGGCCTGGAACATCTGCCGCAACGTCTGGGCGGTCTGCGCGCTCACCACGCGCACGCCCTCGGGCTGCTCCTGCTCCTTGCGCGAACCGTCCGCACCGACCTCCGCCTTCACGATGCGCGGCGGAATCCGCACCCCGTCATTGGCGATGGCCTGATACATGGCGGTCATCTGCAGGGTGGTCATCGAAAGGCCCTGGCCGATGGGCAGGTTCGCGAAGGTGGAACCCGACCACTGATCCCGGGCCGGCACCACGCCCGCGCTCTCGCCCGGCAGGCCCACACCCGTGCGCTGACCCAGACCGAACTTCTTCAGCATGTCGAAGTAGCGGTCCTCGCCGATGCGCTGGGCCAGCATCAGCGTGCCCACATTCGAGGACTTACCGAAGATGCCGGTGGTGGTGTACGGCAGCGTGCCGTGCTGCCAGGCGTCGTTGACCGTCACACCGCCCATGAACGTATTGCCGGGCACCTGCAGCACCTCATCGGGAGTGGTGAGGCCGTACTCGATGGCCGCGGCCGCGGTGACGATCTTGTTCACCGAGCCCGGCTCGTACACCTCGCTCACCGACGGGTTGCCGAGATTCGCCTGACTCCAATGCTCCGGGCCCAGTTTGGGATTGAACGTATTGTCGTTCGCCATCGCCAGCACCTGACCGGTCTTGGCGTCCAGCACCACCGCCGACGCGCTGCGCGCCCCCGACAGCTCCTTGGCCTGCTGCACCTGCTGCTGCACGTAGTACTGCAGATCCGAATCGAGGGTCAGCTCCACGGCGTTGCCGTTCACGGCGGTCTGCCGATCCCGCTCACTGCCCGGAATCACCGCGCCGTCCGAACCGCGGTCGTAGGTGTAGGACCCGTCGGTACCGGCGACGATGGAATCGAGCGCCGATTCGAGACCGACCGCGCCGTGCCCATCCCATCCGGTCGCGCCGATCACATTGGCCGCCAGCGATCCGCCCGGATACTCCCGCAGATCCTGCCGCTCCGCCCCGACCTCCGGAAACTTCTTCCGGATCTCGGTGGCTACCCGCGGATCCACGTTGTAGGCCAGATACACGAACGGCTTCTCACTGCGCAGTTCGGCCAGCAGATCCTTCTCCGGCGCGGAATCACCCAGCTTCTCGTGAATGAACTTCGCGATCGCCTTCAACCGGTCATCCGGTTCCGGCGCGGTCGTCGGATTCTTCTCCCGCGCCTCGGTCAACTGCTTACGCACCTGCACCGGCTGGAAATTCAGCTTCTTCGCCGCGATGGTGAACGCCAGCAGCTTCCCGTACCGATCGGTAATCGGCCCCCGCACAGCAGGATCCGCCTCCGTCTGCGTCCGCTGCTTGGCCGCATCCGCCGACAGGCGCGGCGCGTTGATCGTCTGAATCCACAACAGCTGTGCCGCCGCCAGCAACAACGCCAGCAGCATCACCAGCCGCCCCACCCCGAATCGGAACCGCATGGCCCCACTCATGCCCGCGGCCCTGGGTCTGGCTCGCCGCACCGGCCCCGGCCGCCCCGCCCCGGATCGACTCGACGCCGCCCGCCCCCGGCCTACCGCCATCCGCTCCCGCGCGAAATCCATACGCCCGCGCCCGCTCTCACCCCGCCCGGCGCCGGAGCCCCCACGCCCCGCACTCCCCCGCCCGCGCCCCGAATCGCCCCGGCCGCGACCGGTATCAGCACCACGCGCCGAGCGGAACGGACTCATAGCGCCGACCCATTCGCCGCACCGTCCACCGCATCCGCGCGGGCCGCGCAGCCGAGGAACCCATCGATCCGCCACGCGCGAGCCATGGCAGACCGCCGAACCTCGCCCAACCCAAGCTTCCCGACCGAGCCGCGTCGAGCCCGCTCACAACCAAGCCCGGTATGCCACAGCGAGTTCGAAATCGGATTCCGCCCTGCGCATGTCCACAGGCCACGGCCGGCCTGGCTCGGCAGTGGCCGAACGGGTGCGGTGCGGCTCTGTCGTATCAGGGTCTGTGCCGAGCTCACCGGCCACCGTCCTGCGCGGCCGGGTTCTGACCTGCGGGGTTCTGCTGGCCCGCATTCGGCTGCGCGGGGTCGGTGCCTGCGGGGTTCGCCGCGGCCGGATTCGGCTGGGCGGGGTTCTGGCCGTTCGCGTTCTGTGCCGCCGGATTCGGCTGGGCCGGGTTGTCACCGGCGGCGTTCTGGACCGCGGGGTTCTGGTCTGCGGGATTCGGCTGGGCCGGGTTGTCACCGGCCGGGTTCGGCGCGACCGGGTTCTGGGCGGCTGGATTCGGCTGGCCGCCGTTCTGGGTAGCCGGGTTCTGCCCCGCCGGGTTGTTCTGGCCCGCCTGGTTGTTCTGGCCCGCCGGGTTCTGCTGGCCCGGAGCCGGATTCGGGTTCTGGGCGGTGGTGGGCGGGCTGGCGGGGAGGACGCGTTCGCCCTGGGCCTGCGCCAGCTGTGGGGGCGCGGCCGAGGGGGCGGGCGGGGTGGTGTTCAGGGGGGCGGCCGGGGAACCCTGGGCCGGTTGGGGGTTGCCCACCACGGTGACCGAGCCGTCGGGGCCGATGACCAGGCGGGCCGGGTCCTTGGCGGGGATCATGCCGAGTTCGGCTGCGCGCTGGGCCAGTTCGGGGGCCGAGTCGGCGGCTTCCACCTCACGCTGCAGGGCGGCCTTCTCGTCGATCAGCTTCTGGTTGGCCGCGCGTTCGGCGCCGAGCTGGTAGCTGTCCTCGGTGGCGCGGGTGGTGAGCAGCAGGGTCAGGGCCAGGCCGCAACCCAGCAGCGCGATGATGCCCGCCACGAAACCCATGCGACCGCGCGCCATCGGCTCGCCCGAGCGGCGCAGCACCGGGGGTAGCTCGACCCTGCCCGACTCGCGGCTGCGCCGGCGGGCGTAAGCCCGTTGTGCCGCACCCGATTTCACCTTCTCGGCCGCTTCGACGCGCCGTCCCCCGCGATTCTGCTTCGGCTGCGCGGTGCGCGCCGGCGTGCGAATCGTCATAGGGCGGCTCCGAGCTCGCGCCTCCCCGCATACCGATTCCGGAATCGACCGCTCATCGTGAGACCTCCCCTGCGATCCGTTCCGCGGCCCGCATCCGCACCGGGGCGGCCCGCGGGTTCTCCTCGATCTCCTGCTCCGTGGCCTTTTCCGCGCCCCGGGTCAGAATCTTGAATTCCGGTCCCATACCGGGCAGTTCGACCGGCAGGTCCAGCGGCGTACGGGAGGCCGAGCGCTGCGCGAGCTCCGCCTTCACCACCTTGTCCTCGAGCGACTGGTAGCTCATGATCACGATCCGGCCGCCCACCGCGAGCGCGTCCAGGGCCGCGGGCACCGCCGCCTCGAGCGATTCCAGCTCCCGGTTCACCTCCACCCGCAGGGCCTGGAAGGTGCGCTTGGCCGGATGCCCGCCGGTGCGCCGGGCAGCCGCGGGGATGGTGTCGTAGAGCAGCTCCACCAGCTGCGCGCTGGTGGTGAACGGCGTCTTCGCGCGGCGGCGGAGCACCTCGGAGGCGATCTTGCCCGCGAACCGTTCCTCGCCATAGGTTTTCAGCACCCGGGCCAGATCGCCGTGGCTGTAGGTGTTGAGCACGTCGGCGGCGGTCGGCCCGGTGCTGGAGTCCATCCGCATATCCAGCGGCGCGTCCACCGAGTACGCGAACCCGCGATCGGCCTCGTCCAACTGCATGGAGGACACGCCGAGATCCATGAGGATCGCGTGCACCGACCCCGTCCGCGGCAACCCGGCCTGCTCGAGCGCGTCGGCGATACCGTCATACCTGGTGTGCACCAGGGTGATTCGATCCTCGTACGGCGCTAGTCGCTCACCGGCCAGTTTCAGCGCATTGGTGTCGCGGTCCAGCCCGACCAGGCGAATATTGGGATAGGTGCGCAGGAAGTGCTCGGCGTGACCGCCGAGCCCGAGCGTGCAGTCGAGGTAGACCGCGCCATCGGAATGCAGTGCGGGACCGAGGATTTCATCGGCGCGATGGAGGAGAACCGGAACATGGCGGGGGCCGTCACTGCTTCGGTGCACCTCGACCTCCCGGGACTTGCCTCACATTCGTTCGCACGGCCACAGATGGGTCGCTTGCGATTCGGACTTTCACTGCGGCGCTTCATCATCGAAACCGTCAGTGTCGGTGGGCCAATGCCCCAGGGTCTCTGACCGAAGCACGGCACCTGGCGTTGGGGAAGTACGTCAGGGTCCGCGTCGGGCAGAGGCCGCAGGGCACTCGCCTCGCTCGGGGCGGCTAGAAGATCCCGCCCAGCGACTCGTCTCTGGCCTGCGAGTAATCCTCCTCGTGCTCGGCGAGGTACGAATCCCACGCCGTCTTGTCCCAAATCTCGAGAAAGTCGACCGAGCCGATCACTACGCAATCCTTGGTGAGGTTGGCGTAGCGGCGGTGTTCGGCCGACAGAACGATCCGGCCCTGTGCGTCCGGACGCTGTTCATCGGTGGAAGCCGCGAGCGCCCGGACGAATGCGCGGGCCTGCGGGTTGCTCCGTGACGCGGCCGCGGCTCGCCGCGCTAACGCGGTGAACTCGTCCTTGGGGTACACGGCAAGGCTGTGGTCCTGACCTTTCGTGACCATCAACCCTCCCGCCAGCTCGTCCCGGAACTTCGCAGGCAACGTGAGTCGCCCTTTGTCGTCGAGCCGAGGGGTATAGGTCCCGAGAAACAACGCTCCCGACACCTCCTACCGGATCACCCTCTCGACTGTCGGCCTCCTGTAGTGCGCGCTCCACATTACCCCACTTTCCCCCACTTTCAATCGAAAGCGGCGGTGATCTCGGTCCCCGCTTGGCGAACTTTGCAGGTCACACCAGCTATCACGGGGTGGGGGAACTTTCCCCGCAGTTCGCCGACACGCGCGACGCGCGCCACCGGGGACCCGACAACAATCAGCAAACCCGCAGATAGCGCCCATTTCCGGCGCGAGTGGGGCGCGGTGGGGGAATCCCGTGGGGGAAGGTGGGGAACGTCCGGAGATCGCGACACGCCGTACGAAGACCAAGCAGAAACGCCGTGACGCCACACCTGAAATCGGTGTGGCGTCACGGCGTGTCGCTGTATGTGCAATCAGCCGACCATGATCGGCCGTCGTGCGTCACCGGAAGCCGGCGACGCGGGTCCTGGGATCAGGGCCCCTCTTCGAAGCGGCGACGGAAACGATCCTCCATACGGGAGGAGAAACCGCCGGGCTTGCGCTGCTTACCTCGGCTCTGGCCAGGACTGCCGCCCTGGGATGGATGGGCCTCGCTGCCGCCCTTGGACTGCGACCCCATACCGGGGCCACCCATCAGCAACAGCACGCCCGCGCCGAACATGACGACGAATCCGATCAAGCTGATGATCGGGAACCCGCCCGGTTTCACCGGTGCGGCAATGCCTGCCACCAATAGGAACAGACCGAGGACGAACAAAGCCGCCGCCTGAAGTCTGCGCCGGCCGGTGGCAGAACGTAACCGTCCACCCCGAACAGTCGAGGCGAACTTCGGATCCTCAGCATAGAGCGCGCTCTCGATCTGTTCGAGCATGCGCTGCTCGTGCTCGGAGAGTGGCACGGTACCTCCCCCGGCACTAGGTAGTGGCGGTCGCCTCCGGGTCGGCGACAGATAGCCGACGTTGGCGGCTGTCTGCCACCAATAATACGAGTTCGATCTGTGCGCTACCACCTACTCGCCGATACTCAAGCCAGCATTCCAGCAACCCACCCTGTGCTGGGGCGTTGCCGAACCGCCGCGGCCAGCAGATCCTCCACGTCATGCAGGAATGCTCCTACCCGCGAAGCGAACTCGTCGGCGCGCTGATCATCGACCGGACGCGGCAATCCGGCCTCGAGCGCCGCGCGCGTCTCGGACTGCGCGCTGAAGTAGTCGGCCCACATGACGAATTCCGGTGCGGCCCGCTGCATCAGCACCCAGGCATTGCGGGAACGCGCCCGGGGCGCGCGATCCGCGCCGGTGAGCGCCAGCACCGCGCCCGCGCCGCGCAGGGCGGCGAGGTAGGCCGTGCGGAAGCGTTCGGCCGGGTCCTTCTCCCCCGCCGACTGCATGAGCAGACCATCGGCGCGCCGTAGTAGTTCACCGGCCCGTCCGGGATGGCCCGGACGTTCAGTTTTACCGGTCATCGGGTACCTCCCCACTCGCATACCCCCGATTCACCAGGCACTTCCATACTTCTCGAGCAGTGAAGCACCACCAATGAAGATCGAACAGGTATTCGAAGGATTCACGTGGGTTTGAATATAGAGAGACCCACCGACAAGTTCCCGCAGCCGCAATGGGACTACCGTCGGATCCACCCGTCCCGTCGCGCGAACGAGAGCTGCGCCTGCCCGATGACCGCCGTCACCCCCAACACCACGCCCGCACCCGTCGTCGTCGACCTCTCGGCCGCGACCATGCGCGCCCGGCTGGCCGACGCCCTCGCGGTATACGTCGCGGCCATGGACTATCCCCGCGGCACCGAACACCAACGGGCGCCGATGTGGACCGAGCACACCACCCGGCCCGGCTGGCAGGCGGTGGCCGCGCTGCTGCCCGACGACAACGGGCGGCTCGACCTGCGCACCGCGCCCATCGTGGCCATCGCGTACGGGTATCACGGTGCGCCGCACCAGTGGTGGCATCAGCAGGTGTACAGCGGTATGCGCCGCACCGGCTGGCCCGAGCACGCGGCGCGTGATCTGCTCGCCGACTATTTCGAGCTCACCGAACTGCACGTGCACCCGAGCGCGCAGGGCCGCGGCATCGGGGAGATCCTGCTCACCCGCCTATTACAGAACCGACCGGAACGTAGCGTGCTGCTGTCCACCCCCGAGGTCGACCACGAGGCCAACCGGGCCTGGAAGCTGTACCGCCGGCAGGGCTTCGGAGACGTCGTGCGGCACTTCATCTTCTCCGGCGACACCCGCCAGTTCGCGGTGCTCGGGCGGCGGCTGCCCCTGTGAGTGAGCGAACCAAGAGCACCGCGAGTGGACGAGCCACGGGCACACAGAAGGTGATCGTCGTCGGCTCCGGGCACAACGCCCTGGTCGCCGCCTGCTATCTGGCCCGCGACGGATACGACGTCGAAGTGCTGGAACGGGATACGGTGCTGGGCGGAGCGGTGTCCACCGTCGAGCGATTCCCCGGACATCAGGTGGATCGCGGATCCTCCGCGCACATCATGATCCGGCACACCGGCATCATCGAAGAACTCCGGCTGGAGAACTACGGTCTGCGCTACATCGATTGCGACCCATGGGCTTTCGCACCCGCCCCGCCGGACTCCGGGCTGCCCCCTATCGTCTTCCACCGCGACGTCGAAAAGACCTGCGCTTCCATAGAAGTCGCGTGCGGCGCTCGAGATGCCGCGGCCTACAAGCGTTTCGTCACGGTATGGGGGCCGCGGTCGGCCCGGGTCATGCGCTCGTTCTCCAGCCCGCCGACACCCGGCAAACTCCTGAAGTCGTTCTGGGGGCTGGACGCGAAGCAGGGCGGCAGCGCCCTGTCCCGCGAGTTCCTGCAGACCGGAGACGCCCTGCTGGACAGCTACTTCGACGACGAACGCCTGAAAGCGGCCCTCGCCTGGTTCGGCGCGCAGTCCGGGCCACCCATGTCCGAACCCGGCTCCGCACCCATGGTCGGCTTCGCCGCCCTCATGCACACGCTGCCGCCCGGTCGCGCCGTCGGCGGTAGCGGAGCGTTGTCCGCGGCCCTGGTGGCGCGATTGCGCTCCGATGGCGGCACTGTGACGCCCGGCGACGCGGTGACCGCGCTGCGCAAAACCGGCTCCGGCTGGCAGGTTCGAACAGCGAACGGCCGAAACCTGCACGCGGACACCGTCATCGCGGGCAGCCACATCCTCACCACCCTGAACCTGTTGGAACAGGGCGGATTCGATACCGGCACCCTCGCCGACTGGCGCAGGCGCATCCGCGTAGGCCCCGGCATCGGCATGGTCGTCCGCGTGGCCACCAGCGCCCTGCCCGCCTACCCCGGCGCACCCACGACCGACTCCGCCCACGGCCTGCAACTCCTGGTCGGCGACCGCCGCGACCTGCGCCGCGCCCACGGGGCCGCTCTCGCGGGCGACCTCCCGCCACGCCCGGTCGTCCTGGCCATGAGCTTCACCGCCCTGGACCCGAGCATCGCCCCCGCCGGCGAGCACCAACTCTCCCTGTGGTCCCAGTGGCACCCCTACGAACTGGCCGACGGCACCCGGTGGTCCGCACACGCCCACCGTGAAGCCGACCGCATCATCGGCGAAGTCGACAGGCACGCACCGGGTTTCGCCGACACGGTGCTGCACCGGCACGTACAGACCCCGGCCGACCTGGAACGCGAGATGGGCCTGCTCGGCGGCAATGTCATGCACGTCGAGATGTCCCTCGACCAGATGTTCATGTGGCGGCCACTCCCCGAACTGGCGGGCCAGCGCGTGCCCGGCGCGCCCGGCCTCTACCTCACCGGAGCCTCCACCCACCCCGGCGGCGGCGTATCGGGCGCCAGTGGGCGAAGCGTCGCCGGACTCGTCCACCGCGACCTGCGCGGCCGCCTACCCTTCCTGCGCCGTTGAGCCACGAACCGTTTCGATCCGGGAGCCGCCCCTCCAGCAGGTCTGTGACGTCGGCCCTGCCGCGGCTCGAACGGGAAACGCGGTACGGCCGTGTGAAATACGGCGTGCCGCCACGTCGACCGGCGCTCCGCGCGCAGAAGCCCGCGCGCTCAGCCCCCAGCACCATCGGAGACAGCCGGTGAATCGCGTTCAGGTCGCCGCGATTCCGGCGGTGCTGCTCGTCCTCGTGCAGATCTCCTATCCACTCACACACGGGGCGGCACGCGATCACGTCACGATTGCCGTTGTATTGCTCTCGGCCGGGGCGGCGCTGATACACGCCGCGTTGACGCGAGGGGTGCGCTGGGCGGCCGGGCTTGTGATGATCGTTTCAGGGGCTGGGCTGCTCGCTGAGATCGCGGGCATCGCGACCGGGTTTCCGTTCGGATGCTACGAGTACGCGAGTGGGCGGATCGGGCCGGAGATCGCCGGGGTGCCGGTGGTGGTGCCGCTGGCGTGGACCGGCGGGGTGTATCCGGTGTGGGTGGTGGCGGGACTACTGAGCGCCCGCGTAACGGCCGCCCGCGCCACGGCGACGGGGGCGGCGACCACGGCGCCGGGCAGGACGCGGCCCGCCGCGGCGGTGCCGAGTTCCCGTGCGGTGCTGCGGATTTCACTCACCGCCGTCGGGGCGGTCGGGTGGGATCTGTTCCTGGATCCGCAGATGGTGGCGGACGGGCAGTGGACGTGGTGCTCGCCGGTTGCCGGGTTGCCAGGGCTGCCGGAGATTCCGGTGACGAACTATCTGGGCTGGCTCGGGGTCGCCTTCGTGATGGCGGGACTGCTGGAACTGTGGGATCGGACCGCGCCGGACAATCGAGCGGCCCTCGTGGTTCCGGTGAGCGTCTTCCTGTGGACGTGGCTGGGGTCGACGCTGGCGCACGCGGTGTTCCTGGGGTTGCCGGTGTCGGCGGTGTACGGGTTCGCCGGGCTCGGGGTGCTGGGAATTCCGCTGGTGCGCGGGCTTCTGGCCCGTCGAATCACGCTGGGGCCGGGGGGCCATGGCACGATGTGAGCCGTGCAGCCGAGTCCGATCATCTCCGCAGTAGAGGAAAAGCTCGAATCCGTGCCGGGGCGGCGGCGCCGGCGGATACGGGTGTGGGCCGGAGTGTTGTTGGCGCTGTTGGTATTGCCACTGGTGACCGGGTGCCTGCGCGTGCAGGCGTCGATGGGCGTCTCGTCCAACGACCGCGTCTCCGGGCGTATCGTCGCGGCCGCCGTGCCGCAGAACGATCAGGACAAGGGCCCGCAGCTGAAGGCGCCCGACGGCCTGTCCACCAAGGTGCGCGTCGACTCCTACTCCCAGGACGGCTACGTCGGCAGCCAGGTGTACTTCGACGATCTCACCTTCGGTGAGGTGCAGCAGCTGGGCGCCCTGTCCGACCAGACCCAGGGCATGTTCAACCTGCAGTTCAACCGCGTCGGCGACCTGGTCACCCTGATCGGCCGCGTCGACCTGAAATCCCTGCCCCCGCACGGCTCCGACGTCCAGTTCACCGTCGCCTTCCCCGCCCGCGTCGCCACCACCAACGGCACCCGCGAAGGCGATTCCGTCGTCACCTGGAAGCTCCCCGCCGGCGAGGTGAGCAACCTGCGCGCCGAAGTCGGCTACTCCGATCCGAACACCCGCTCCTTCGCGGGCTGGGCGGGCATCGTCGGCGGCATCACCCTCGCCGTCGCCGCCGTGGTGGCCGTCCTCGCCTATATGGCCCGCAACCCCGATCCGCCCGCCTACGTCCGCGCCGCCCGCTGGATCCGCCCGGACCGCGACCAGCGGCTGTGATCGCGTCCCGCGCCCGCGACACGGCAGTCCGGGCCGGGACCACCCTCGCCTGCCTCGGAACCGTTGTGGCACTGGCCAATCGGCTCGGCGTCCGGCAACTGCGGCC
Organism: Nocardia acididurans; assembly: GCF_016741815.1. Classification (GTDB taxonomy): domain Bacteria; phylum Actinomycetota; class Actinomycetes; order Mycobacteriales; family Mycobacteriaceae; genus Nocardia; species Nocardia acididurans. The sequence goes on along the minus strand of NZ_JAERRJ010000010.1, from coordinate 90,959 downwards.
CGGCGAGCACACGATCGACGAACCCGTCACCGTCTGCATCCCGGCTCGCGACGAGGCAGCCCGACTCCCCGCCCTGATCGCGGATCTCCGTGCCCAGCAAGGCATCCCGAACCTCCGCGTCCTGATCCTCGACGACGCCTCCACGGACGGCACCCACCAGGCCGCCGCGGCGGCGATCGACGCCGACCGGCGATTCACCCTGATGCGCAACGACATCGAGCCACCGGCCGGCTGGAACGGCAAAACCGCCGCCTGCGCACGACTGGCTCGGCACGCGAGAATCATCACAGCCGAGACAGCCGTGCGCGCGAGCGCGCAGCACGGGATCGCGGCGCTCGACTCCACCGCTACCGGACACCTCGCACCGCGCCCCCCGGGTGAGCCCCAGCCCTCGAATGCGCCGGGCGCGGTGCCCGCATCCGCCGGCACGCTGATCTTCCTCGACGCCGACATCCGGATCGCGCCGACCGCTCTGGCCTCGGCCGTCAGCGAATTACGCAGGACCGGAGCGGCTTTGGTCTGCCCCTGGCCGCTGCAACTCGCGGAATCCGCGGCTGAACGTCTGGTGCAGCCGCTGCTGTGCTGGTCATGGGCAGCCACCCTGCCGGTGCCACTGGCGAATCGGACGGCCTTCCCCTCCATGGCCGTGGCCTGCGGACAGTTCCTGGTCTTCGACGCGGCCGCCTACCAGGCGCTCGGCGGCCACACCGCGGTCGCGAACGACGTGACCGAGGACCTCGCCATAGCCCGAGCCCTGCGCCGCACCGGCGCGCTCACCACCCTGGTGGCAGCCGGACCACTCGCCCGCACCCGGATGTACCGGAACGCGGGTGAACTCGAGGACGGTTACACGCGCTGGCTGTGGTCTGCCTACGGTGGCGTGCTGGGCAGTGCCGCTGTCGCCGGTCTAGCGGCGACCGCGTACTGGGTTCCACCGCTGGCGGCCGCGCTCGGCCGTGGAAAGACAAGGCGCACAGGGCTGCTCGGCTACGCGGCCGCGATCACCACCCGGCTCCTCGCCCGATCCACGGAAACCGGCGGACAGCTGGGGCTCACCGATATCCGTGCCGCACTTGCCCATCCCCTCGCGGTGGCGGCCTATCTGCGGCTCTCGGCGATGTCCCACCGCGCCCACCGCCACGGCGGGCTGACGTGGAAAGGCCGGGCGCTCACCAGCGATCGCTGAGCGGTTCTCCACCGCCGAGGCGGGGCGAAGCCGGCACAGCCCGCGCGAGCGGGGCGGAACCGGCCCGCGGTCGACCGCGCCTGGGCACGGATACCGTTGCCGCGCTTGACCATCCGACGCTGGGAGCATCGGTCCGCTAGGGCACCGGGGTGATGCCGACCGTCGGGAAGAAGAAGCAGGAGCGGCCGTCGTTGTTGACGTAGCCGAAGATGGCGGCGAGGACCGTGCCGGAGCCGGTGTCGACGGGGACGGCGCGGACGCCGCCCCGGGGCAGGGCGGCGGTGAAGAAGTCCTGGACGGCCTGCTCGACCACCGGGCGGAGTTCGAGGGGAACCTGGGCGGGGATCATGCCGCGCAGCACCTGGGTGAGGGAGCCCATGGGGGTGGCGCCGCCGCGTCCGGTGGTGAGGTTGAGCCACACCACCTGCATGCCCGCGGTTTCGGGGCCGTCGGGGCTGATGCCGTAGGGGACGAAGGCGAACATGGTCTGGCCTGCCTTGACCGCGGTCAGGTCCAGACCGGGGATGGAGACGGAGTAGCGGGGCCAGGGGCCGGGAATGGTGCCCGCCACCGCCGGGGCGATGCCGAGGGCGGTGCCGCCCACGCAGAAGGGGGCGGCGGTGGGGTACATGAAGGGCTGGACGCCCAAAGCCTGTAGGCCGTTGAGGGTTTCGCCGTAGGCGGCGAACCAGTCCGAGGGGCCTGCCGTTTCCGTCGCTTCGGCGATCGCGGCGAAGAGGGCGGCCGCGTCCTCGGTGGCGAGGCCCGGGGCCACCTCGGCGGTGCCCACCGTGCTCGGACCGGTCGCCGGGTCGGCGGTGGCGTGACCCGCGCCGGTTGCGGTGAGCAGCGCGCAAGCGCCCAGCACGCCTGCGACACGGACGAGGGTCTGCGGCACGGCCATGGGTGTGTCTCCTCAACATCGCGGTCGAGGTCGCACGCTACTCCGCTGACCAGGAAAAACCCGACATTTCAGTCGGCATGCCGGGTGCGGGTCAGGCGTGCGCCGGGGCCGCCGACATGGTGTAGCCGAGGTTCGCCAGGACTTCGCCGGTGGCCTTGGCGAAGTTCAGGGTGATGAAGTGCAGGCACGGCGCGCCCTCGGCGATCAGGCGCTGCGCCATCTCGGTGGCGATCTCGATTCCGGCCGCGCGCACGGCCGCGCGATCCTCCTCGGGACCGTCGCCCGCGGCCCGCTGCAACCGCTCCATCACCGCGACCGGCAGTTCCCGCCCGGACAGCTCGACGGCCCGCTGCACGGTGCGCAGCGAGGTGATCGGCATGAGCTCGGGAATGATCGGCTTCGCGCCCTCCACCGGATCCGCCGCCAGCGCGCGATCGCGCAGCCGCAGGTAGTGCTCGGGGTCGAAGAACATCTGGGTGATCGAATACTCCGCTCCCGCACGCAGTTTCGACACCAGGTGCCGGGTGTCGGTATCCAGGTCGGCCGAGCGCGGATGCCCCTGCGGGAACGACGCCACACCCACGTGGAAGTCACCGAGATCACGCACCATGCGCACGAGTTCCTCGGCGTACTCGACGCCCTCGGGATGCTTGACCCAGTCGCCCAGCGGATCCCCCGGCGGATCGCCGCGCAGCACCAGCAGATTCCGGATGCCGGAGTCCGCGTACGCGCCGACGATGGACCGCAGTTCGGCCACACTGTGCTCGACGGCGGTCAGGTGCGCGACCGTCAGCAGGGTGGTTTCGCGGGCGAGCTGCCCGGTGACCCGGATGGTGCGGTCGCGGGTGGAACCGCCCGCCCCGTAGGTCATGGACACGAAGGCCGGGTGCAGGCGCTCGAATTCGCGGGCCGCCCGCCACAGCCGCGCCTCACCGGCGGCGTCACGGGGCGGATTGAACTCGACCGAGAACGGAACCGAACCGTCCGGTCGCGGACCCAGCTGCTGCACGATCGAGCGAGTTCCGGACACGTGCGGCGTGCGGGAAACTCGGCCAGGGGTCGAATATCCCCGTACATTGTCGAAACTCACCCGGCCATTTTACGGGTCGCGAGCTGCGCGGAACCGTGGACCCGGCGCTCCGCCGAACACATCCCACCAGGTGAGACGCTGTGCCGCGCCCGCCCGGCCCGACCCGGTCGAATCGTGCAGCAACCCGGACCATCCGAGGCACACCAGGACCGACCCCCGCACCACCGCACTCCCGCTACCGACCGGACAACCCCAACCGGACAACCCGTCGACCGGCCTCCTCGCCAGGACCGCCCGCTCGGTACAGTCGTGCCTGAATCCCCGCCCAGCTCACCCGAGGAGGATGCCCTGTCCGCCGGACCCGGTACCCCGACCCGCCATCCGGTCGGCGCGGGGTCACTCGTCACCGCCGTCGAAGCACGGCTGCACCGATTCTTCGCGACCCGGCGGGAACTCGTCGAACCACTGGGCCCGGTCTTCGTGGACGCCGCCAGCGCCCTCGAGGAATTCGTGCTGCGCGGCGGCAAACGCACCCGCCCCGCCTTCGCCTGGACGGGCTGGCTCGGCGCCGGACGCGACCCCGAGGACCCCGAAGCCGACGCGGTGCTCACCGCCTGCTCGGCCCTGGAACTCGTGCAGGCCTGCGCGCTCATCCACGACGACATCATCGACTCCTCCCGCACCCGGCGCGGATTCCCGACCGTGCACGTGGAATACGAAGAGCGGCACCGGGATCAGCGCTGGGCCGGTGACCCCGACCACCACGGCACCAGCGTCGCCATCCTCATCGGCGACCTGGCCCTGGCCTGGGCCGACGACATGACCCGCGAAGCCGGACTGGATCCCGCCGCACAGGCCCGCTTCGCCCCGGTGTGGGCCGCCATGCGCACCGAGGTGCTCGGCGGGCAGCTCCTCGACATCCACGGCGAATCCGCGGGCGACGAAACGGTCGAGGCCGCGCTGCGCATCAACCGCTACAAGACCGCCGCCTACACCATCGAACGCCCGCTGCACATGGGCGCCGCACTGGCCGGCGCCGACGCGGATCTCGTTGCGGCGTACCGCGAATTCGGCACCGACATCGGCATCGCCTTCCAGCTCCGCGACGACCTGCTCGGCGTCTTCGGCGACCCCGCCGTCACCGGCAAACCCTCCGGCGACGACCTGCGCGAAGGCAAGCGCACCGTCCTCATCGCCGAGGCCCTGCAGCGCGCCGACGCCACCGCCCCCGCCGCGGCGGCCCTCATCCGCCGCAGCCTCGGCACCGACGTCACCCCCGACCAGGTCACCGAATTGCGCACCCTCATCACCGATCTCGGCGCGGTCGACGCGGTCGAGAACCGCATCACCGACCTCACCGACCGCGCCCTCACCGCCCTGGACGCCAGCACCGCCACCACCGAGGCCCAGCGCCAGCTGCGCGCCATGGCCCTGGCCGCCACCGCCCGCGCCTACTGACGCGGCGGCTCCAGCGGGACCACACCCACCGGAACGCCCGCGCCCGGACCTGCGCGCAGGGGCCGGGTCTGGACGCACCGGAGCGGCCGAAACCGGCCCGCCCGCGTGGCCGGGACCGGGGCGCGCCACAATGGCACAGGACATGCGGCGGCCGGAAGCGGCCGTGCCGAGGTGAGGCACCCGGGCCGCAGCGGCGCGTGTGGCGCGGGGCAGCGGGTGCGCCACAGATCGGGCACAGTCGCGCGAAGGATTGCCGGAAGTGGTGGGTGGTATGAAAACGGTTGCGGGACAGACTGATCGGGTCGTCGTCGTGGGCGCGGGACTGTCCGGCCTGGCCGCTGCTCTGCATCTGGCGGGGGCCGGACGGCAGGTGACCGTACTGGAGCGGGCCGACCACCCCGGCGGGCGCGTTGGGCTGTATCGCGGGGAAGATTACGAAATCGATTCCGGGGCAACGATTCTCACCGTGCCCGAGCTGATCGACGAAGCGCTCGCGGCGGTCGGGCAGACCCGGGAGTCGGTCGGGCTGCGAATCCTGGAGATGGCTCCCGCCTATCGGGCGCGGTTCGCGGACGGCACCGAGGTCGGCGTCTACTCCGATCCGGAGCGGATGGCCGCCGAGATCGAGCGCGTGCGGAATTCCGGTGCGGCGCAGCGGTATCGGCGACTGCGCGGATGGCTGCGAGGCGTGTACGAGGCCGAGTTCGGGCATTTCATGGACACCAACTTCGATTCGCCCCTGGACATGGTGCGCATCCCGGCAAAACGCGCGGCCCTGCTGAAGCTGGTGCGGCTGGGCGCGTTCGGGCGGCTCGGGCCGAAGGTGCGGCGGCTGATGCGCGACGAGGAGCTGGCCCGGCTGTTCAGCTTCCAGGCGCTGTTCGCCGGAATGTCGCCCAATCAGGCGCTGGGTGTCTACGGGGCTATCCCGTATATGGATACCTGCCTGGGCGTCACCTATCCGGAGGGCGGGATGCGGGCCATCGCCGAGGCGCTGGGCCGGGCGCTCGTCACCGCGGGCGGCACGCTCGAGCTGAACACCGAGGTCAGCAGCCTCGACTATCGAGGCAGGCGGGCCACCGCGGTCCGTACCTCCGACGGTCGCACCCTGCCCTGCGACGCCGTCGTGCTCACCGCCGATCTCGGCTCGCTCGACCGCTTCGGCCTGCGCCGACGCCTCGGATTGCGGGCTTCGCCGTCCGCGGTGGTGGCGCACGGCACCATCCCGGCCGAGGTCGCCGCGCGGTGGCCGGTGCAGGCGCATCACACCATCGACTTCGGGCGGGAGTGGGATCGCACGTTCACCGAGATCGCCGCCGGTCGCGGCCGGGGCGCGCTGATGAGCGACCCGTCGCTGCTGCTGACCCGCCCGGCGCTGACCGATCCCACGCAGTACATCGATCGCGCCGAACAGCACATCGACGCGGCCGGTCACCTGCGCGACACCGTCCGCTACGAGCCGCTGTCACTGCTGGCCCCCTGCCCGAATCTCGATGCGTCCCCGCTGGACTGGGACCGGCTCGGCCCCGCCTATCTGCGCGAACTGCTGCAGACCCTGGAATCGCGCGGCTACCAAGGCATTTCACGCCATTTCCGAATCGACCACCTGGACACCCCGCGCACCTGGCAGCGCCGCGGCATGCTCGCGGGCACCCCGTTCTCGGCCGCCCACCTGTTCCGGCAGACCGGCCCGTTCCGCACCCGGAACCTGGTGCGCGGCCGCGACAATGTGGTTCTCGCGGGTTCGGGCACGGTCCCCGGCGTCGGCGTACCCACCGTGCTGCTGTCCGGAAAACTCGCGGCGGCGCGGATCACAGGTGATCTACGACATGCCGAGCCCGTAACCTCCCACGCCGAGGCGGTAGCACTGCCGCGGACGCACTAGACTGTGGCGCGTCCAGATCCACGCGACAACCGCCGCCGACCTTTCCGGGGGGAAACGACCGCCTATGCCGACCCCCGATACGGACGCCGCCACTCCGGGCGCGCTCAGAGCAGCCACCCGCGTCGACGCCGACCTCGCCTACGCCACCCAGCACAGCTGGATGCGTAGCTCCGCCGACTTCGTACGCACCCCCGAGGGCCATGCGGCGATTCTCGGATTCTTCGGCGCCATCATGATCACCTTCGGCGGTTTCGGCGCGGGCAGCACCCGCAAATACGATCCGCTGCTCGAGGCCGCACACCTGTCCTGGCTGCGCTACGGGCACGGCTACGCGCTGTCGACGGTATTCGTGTGGATCGGCGTCCTGGCCATGATCACCGCCTGGGTGCGCCTGGGGCGGGCCACCATCGGCACCGTGCCGGGCGCGAAGGTGACGCTCAACGAACTGCGGGCCATCGTCGGCATCTGGCTGTTCCCCTTGCTGTTCGCGGTGCCCATGTTCAGCCGCGACGCCTACTCGTATCTGGCGCAGGGCGCGCTGCTGCGCGACGGCTTCAACCCGTACACGGTCGGGCCGGTCGTGAATCCCGGTGTGCTGCTGGAGAATGTGAGCCCGGTCTGGACCAACACGACCGCGCCGTACGGGCCGATCTTCCTGCTCATCGCGCGCGGGATCACCTCGATCACCGGCGACAACGTGGTGGCGGGGACGATCGCGCTGCGGCTGGTCATGCTGCCGGGGCTGGCGCTGATGATGTGGGCGGTCCCGCATCTCACCAAACATCTGGGCGGCAAGCCCACCATCGCGCTGTGGCTGGCGGTGCTGAATCCGCTGGTGCTGATCCACCTGATCGGCGGCGTGCACAACGAGATGCTGATGGTCGGGTTGATGGCCGCCGGTATCGCGCTGGTGCTCGAGCATCACCATGTGGCGGGCATCGTGGTGATCGCCATCGGTGTCGCGGTGAAGGCGACCGCCGGTGTGGCGCTGCCGTTCCTGGTGTGGATCTGGATGATTCACGAACGCGAGAAGCGGGCCGCACGCGGTGAGGGCGACCTGCCGCATCCGGTGGCCATGTTCGCCAAGATCGCGGGGCTCGGTATCGCGGTATTCGCGCTCGTCTTCGTGATGGCCACCGCGCTGACCGGCCTCGGCCGGGACGGATTCGGCTGGCTCACGGCGCTTTCCGGTTCGAAGAAGATCATCAACTGGCTGTCGCTGCCGACCGTCATGGCGCACGCGGTCACCTGGGTGACGCCCTTCGGACTCGACTCGGCGCTCGGCGTGACGCGCACCATCTGCGCGATCGCACTGGTGGGCGTGCTGGTGTGGGCGTGGTGGCGGTTCAAGCACACCGAGAAGGAAGCCGTGTTCGGCATCCTCATCGCCTTCGTCGCCATCGTGATCCTGTCGCCGGCCGCGCTGCCCTGGTACTACTCGTGGCCGCTGGCGCTGGCCGCCGGATTCGCGCTGTCCACCACGACACTGCAGTGGCTGGTGGGCGTGTGCACCTGGCTCATGCTGGTGTTCCAGCCGGACGGGTCGATCGGGCTGTACAACTTCATCCATGTCGCGCTGGCCACCTTCGCCGCCGTGGTGGCGGCACTGGCCCTGCGCACCGTGGACCCGTTGAAACTCGGCAACGAACACCTGCACCGGCAGCACGAGGTCGTGCCCGCCGCCCCGGTGCCCACCGGAACATCCAGCACCGCATGACAATTCAGCTCGACCACGCCTATCGGGACTGCCGCCGCGTGGCGGCCGCCCACGGGCGCACCTACTTCCTGGCCACCCGGCTGCTGGAACCCGAGCGAAGACCGGCCGTGCACGCGCTGTACGCCTTCGCGCGCATGGTCGACGACATCGTGGACGCCGCCGACGCTCCCGCCCACGCGGAACAGTCGGCGGCCCAGCTGGATCGGATCGAATACGAGCTACGCGGCCACCTCGCCCAGGCTCCCGCGCGCACCCCGCGCACTCCCCGGGACCGCGTCCTGCTCGCCGTCTCCGACACCATCCGCCGCTATGCCATTGCCCCCGAACACTTCTGGGTGTTCCTCGACTCCATGCGCATGGACATCCCCGGCACCCCCCAATACCGCACCGGCTACCCGGACATGGCGGCGCTGCGCACCTATATGCGCGGCTCGGCGGCCGCCATCGGCCTGCAGCTCCTGCCCGTCCTGGGCACCGTGGTCCCGGTCGAGGACGCCGAACCGGCCGCCGCCGCCCTCGGCGAAGCCTTCCAGCTCACCAACTTCCTGCGCGACACCGCCGAAGACCTCGACCGCGGCCGCATCTACCTCCCCGCCGACGAACTGGCGGCCTTCGGAGTAGACGCAGCCCTCCTGGACCACTGCCGCCGCACCGGCGAAACCGACCAGCGCGTGCGAAGGGCCCTCGCGCACCTGATCGCGGTGAACCGCGGCATCTACCGCGTCGCCATACCGGGAATCGACCTGCTGACCCCCCGCGTACGCCCGGCGATCCACACCGCCGCCACCCTCTATCGCGGCATCCTCGACGAAATCGAACGCGCCGACTACGCGGTCTTCAGCCGCCGCGCGGTAGTCCCGCAACACCGCCGCCTCCGCGTCGCCGCCCGAGAATTCGCCGCAGCCCACCCCCTGCTCCGCCGGGGAAACTGACCGAACCGCCGGGCGACAGCGGGCGCGAAAGCCGCACTCCCCCTTGACCTCTCACCCCTGTGCCCCGATGCGTCGGCATCGGGGCACGAGATCTCGGAGTGGAGTTCTACCTCAGAACGGATCCGCCGCCGCGCGGCGGATGACCTCGCGGGCCAGCGGACCGTGCAGGGCGTCGATGGGGCGGCCCGGGAGGGTGTCGTCCTCGGTGTAGACCCACTGGAGGATTTCCTCGTCGGTGTACTTGCCGTCGCGCATGACGGTGATCAGACCGGTGAGGTGTTTGGCGATGGCTCCCGCGGAGTCGAAGAACTCCTTGGGAACGCCGACCACGCCGTCCCGGCGCACCGCGATGATCTGATGGTCGCGCAGCAGCTGATGTACCCGCGTGACCACCATGCCCAGCTGCTCGGCTACGTCGGGCAGCGGGATCAGGGTCACCGAATCCGGCAGGACGTCTTCGCTGTATGGAATGGCACTCACGCCGATAACGGTAGTCCCTCGGGTCGCTCCCGTCGCATCACACCCCGGCGCGACTACCATCGGGTGAGCCGCACCGGGCGGCAGAGCTATCGGAAGGGCTGTAGTCAGTTGATCGGCGAGATGCTGGAGGGGCGCTACCGCATCGACGCGCCGATCGCGCGTGGCGGTATGTCCATGGTGTTCCGGGGGGTGGACGAGCGGCTGGACCGACCGGTCGCCATCAAGGTCATGGATCCCAAATTCGCCGGCGACCCGCAATTCCTCACCCGGTTCGAGCTCGAGGCCCGCGCGGTCGCCAAACTCAAGCATCCGTCCCTGGTCGCCGTGTACGACCAGGGCGTGGACGGCGACCACCCCTTCCTGATCATGGAATTGGTCGAGGGCGGCACCCTGCGCGAACTGCTGCGCGAACGCGGACCCATGCCGCCGCACGCCGTCCGCGCCGTCGCCGAACCGGTGCTGCAGGCCATCGGCGTCGCGCACGCGCACGGCCTGGTGCACCGCGACATCAAACCGGAGAACGTCCTCATCTCCGACTCCGGCGAAGTGAAGATCGCCGACTTCGGCCTGGTGCGCGCCGTCGCCGAGGCGGGCATCACCTCCGCCAGCGTCATCCTCGGCACCGCCGCCTACCTCTCCCCCGAACAGGTCACCAGCGGCAATGCCGACGCGCGCAGCGACGTGTACTCGGCGGGCATCCTCATCTTCGAGATGCTCACCGGGAAGACCCCGTTCACCGGCGACACCTCCATCTCCATCGCCCTGCAGCGGGTGGACAAGGACGTGCCGAGCCCAAGCCGCTTCATCGCCGGCGTGCCGCCCGAGATCGACGATCTGATCGCGCACGCCACCGCCCGCGAACCCGCGCACCGCTTCGCCGACGCCACCGAGATGGCGAACGAACTCCGGCGCATCGCCCACGACCTGCAGCTACCCGACTACCGGGTGCCCGCGCCCAAGGATTCGGCCGAGCATCTGAGCGCCCGCTACCGGGTCGGCCCCACCCCGTCACCGCAGGCGCCCCGCACCCCGCCGCCCGCGCGGCACGCCCCGCCCGGCGCGACCGATCTCACCACCAGGATCCCCGCCGCGGATCCGCCGACCATGCAGGCGCCGCCGCACTACCAGACCAGAGTCATGACCGCGGCCCGCGAAATGGCACCGGACTACAGCCAGGATTACGACCAGGCCCCGCCCGGCCCGCCGCAGCGGCAATCGCATCCCGGCCAGTCCGGCCCGCCGCACCGGCCGCGCGACCCGCTCCTCGAGGATCGCGGCAAATCCCGTCGCACGGTGGCGATCTGGCTGGGCATCGTGATCACCCTGGCCCTGCTGCTCGGCATCGGGGGCTGGTGGGTCGGAGTCGGCAGATACGAGGCGGTCCCGTCCATCGCCGGCCTCGACAAGGACAGAGCCGTCGCCGCCCTGCAGGACGCGGGATTCGGCACCGAGACCAGACTCAAGGCCAGCGACGTCATCCCGGAAGGCAATGTGGTCGGCACCGACCCGCCCGCCGGATCCAAGGTCACCAAGGGTTCCACCGTCGCGATCCTCATCTCCAGCGGTAAGCCGAAAGTCCCGGACATCACCCCCGGGCAGGACGTGAGCAGCGTCAACCAGGCCATCCGGGACGCGGGCCTGACCCCGGTGGATGCCGGGGAGACGGGCAGCACCGCTCCCAAAGGCACTGTCGCCAAGGTCGATCCGAGCCCCGGCACCATCCTCCCCGCCGGCGCGAGCGTGAAGGTGTACCGCTCCAAGGGCTCCCAGCCGGTCAAGGTTCCCGATGTGCGCGGCAAGACCGAGGAGGAGGCCAAGACCGCCCTCCAGACGGCCGGGCTGGACGTGAAATCCATTCGCTCCGAATACGACGCCAAGGTGAAGGGCGGCCAGGTCGTCGGCACCGATCCGGCGTCCGGGTCCACCGTGGACTCCGGTGACGGCGTGGTGCTCATCGTGAACAGCGGCGTCGACATGCCGGATGTGCGCGGCGACAATGTGTCCTCGGCGCGCACCGAATTGGAGGCGCTCGGCTTCAAGGTCGTTGTGCAGCAGCTGTTCTCGAACGACAACTCGATCGTGGTGTCGCAGAGCATGAACGCGGGCAACGCCGTGGAACCCGGCGCGACCATCACCCTGGTCGCGCTGCCCTAGCCGCTCGGCCCACGCACGGCAACGGGCCCCGATCCGCCCGGATCGGGGCCCGTCTCGCCTGTGCGGCAGCCTGATTCAGGCGCGCGTCAGCGCAGCATCTCCGCGACCAGGAACGCCAGCTCCAGCGACTGCTGGGTGTTCAGGCGCGGATCGCACGCGGTCTCGTAGCGGCCCTCGAGGTCGGCGTCCGAGATGTCCTGCGCGCCACCGAGGCATTCGGTGACGTTCTCGCCGGTGAGCTCGATGTGCAGTCCGCCCGGATGCGTGCCCAGCGCGTGATGCACCTCGAAGAACCCCTGCACCTCGTCGACGATGCGATCGAAGTGGCGGGTCTTGTATCCGGTGGACGCCTCGTGGGTGTTGCCGTGCATCGGATCGCACTGCCAGATCACCTGATGTCCGGTGGCCTGCACCTTCTCGATGATGGCGGGCAGCACGTCGCGCACCTTGCCGTTGCCCATGCGCGCCACCAGCGTCAGCCGGCCCGGCTCGTTGTTGGGATCGAGCCGCTCCACATACTCCACGGCCTGCTCGGGGGTGGTGGACGGGCCGATCTTCAAACCGATCGGATTGGCCAGCAGTTCGGCCAGCGCGATATGCGCGCCGTCGAGCTGACGGGTGCGCTCACCGATCCACAGGAAGTGCGCGGACAGGTCGTACAGCACCGGCTCACCCGACACCGGATGCTCGCTCAGCCGCAGCATGGCCCGCTCGTAATCGAGCACCAGCGCCTCGTGCGAGGCGTAGATCCGCGCGCTCGACAGGTTCGGATCGTTCACACGGCAGGCGTTCATGAACGCCAGCGCCCGGTCGATCTCGGTGGCCATGGCCTCGTAGCGGGCCCCCGCCGGGGACTGCGCCACGAACTCGCGGTTCCAGTCGTGCACCTTGTGCAGATCGGCCATGCCGGCGCTGGTGAGCGCCCGCACCAGGTTCATGGCGGCCGAGGCGTTCGCGTACGCGCGCACCAGCCGGGACGGATCATGTTCGCGCAGCGCCGGATCCGCGGCGAGGGAGTTCACCATGTCACCGCGGTAGGACTTGAGCCCCAGCGAATCGGTATCGGCCGAACGCGGTTTCGCGTACTGCCCGGCGATCCGCGCCACCTTCACCACGGGCAGGCTCGCGCCATAGGTCAGCACCACGGCCATCTGCAGCAGCGTGCGGATATTGCCGCGGATATGCGGTTCGGTGTTGTCGGCAAAGGTCTCGGCGCAGTCGCCACCCTGCATGAGGAACGCCTCGCCGCGCGCCACCTCGGCCAGGCGCAGCTTCAGCTCCTCCACCTCGGCGGGCACGCAGATGGGCGGAACACTCTCCAGCACGGTGCGCATATTGGCGGCCTGCTCGGGATCCCAGGACGGCTGCTGCAGCGCGGGACGAGCAAGCGCGTCGTCGAGTCGCCGACGCAGCTCGGCGGGCAACGGAGGAAGTTCCGGCAAGCGATCGATCGGTACGTCGACGGTCCAGTTCACCCGTTCAGAATACGGACCACGTTCGCCCCGCGAACCACCCCCAGGGCTGGAAAAGCTCACACCGTGTGCGAGGCCCTACGCCCACCGGGTACCCGCGAATCGACGGAACCTAGGCTAGAGAGCCGGTGATCTGCCCGGATCATCCCAGCCACTGTGCGTCGGAGACGACGGCGACCGAGGAGAAGGCCGAGCTCTTTGAGATACTTTTACGATTGCGAATTCATCGAGGACGGTATCGTCATCGACCTCGTGTCCATCGCCGTCGTGTGTGAGGACGGGCGCGAGTACTACGCGATCTCGACCGAATTCGACGAGAGCAAGGCCGGGCCGTTCGTGCGGCGCTACGTGCTGCCGCAGTTGCCGCCGCCCGCGTCACCGCTGTGGAAGAGCCGGGAGAAGATCCGCGACGATCTGTACAAGTTCCTGGTGCCGCGGCCGGGCGTCGAACCGGAACTCTGGGCGTGGGTCAGCGCCTACGACCATGTGGCGCTGTGCCAGCTGTGGGGATCGATGGTGGATCTGCCCAACGCGCTGCCCCGATACACCAACGAGCTGCGCCAGCACTGGGATCAGCACGGCAAGCCCGCGCTGCCGCCGGTGCCCAAGGACGCGCACGACGCGCTGGCCGACGCCCGGCACAACCTCGCCAAGTTCGAGGCCATCGAGGCGCATCGCAGGCGACAGGCGTCCTGACCGTCGCTGGGCCTCGAGAAGCTCTGCCGCCCAAGGCAAACCGGCCGCAGACGAAAGGGCCGCGATCCAATCCGGATCGCGGCCCTTTCGTCGGCCGAGGGGTGAGCCTCAGCCCGCCATGGTCTGCGGGATACGGTCGGCGTCGGGCGTCGAGCCGGACGGCACGCCCTTCTTCAGGCTCGCGGCGTACACGTCGACGTACTCCTGATCGCCCATCCGCATGAGCTCGTACATGATCTCGTCGGTGACGGCGCGCTCGACGAAGCGGTTGCCGCCCATGCCCTCGTAACGCGAGAAGTCGATGGGGGCGCCGAACTTCACGGTGACCTTCTTGCGCCGCCAGCGGAACGGGCCGGGCGGGCACACCTCGTCGGTACCGATCAGAGCCACCGGGATCACCGGGACACCGGTCTCCAGGGCGAGGCGTGCCACTCCGGTCTTGCCCTTGTACAGGCGGCCGTCCGGGGAGCGGGTGCCCTCCGGGTACAGGCCCACCAGACGGCCCTCCTCCAGCAGCTTGCGCGCGGTGTTGAGGGCGGCTTCGGCGGCGGACGCGCCGGAACGGTCGATCGGGTACTGGCCGGTGCCCGCGAAGAAGAACTTCTGCAGGCGGCCCTTCAGACCCGGGGTGGTGAAGTACTCGGCCTTGGCCAGGTAGGTGATGCGGCGCGGGCTGGCCAGCGGGGTGAACAGCCAGTCGGTGAACGACAGGTGATTGCCGGCCAGGATCGCTGCGCCGTCTTCAGGGATGTTCTCCAGGCCCTCGAATTTGGGCCTGTTGTACAAGTGGATGAACGGTCCCACCAAGACGAATTTCAGCAGCCAGTAGAACATCTCGTCCTTTCCCCTGTTTCGATACCCGGGACCGGCTTCGTTGCGGGCACCACACTCAGTAGGCGACTCTACCGCTGAGACCTGTGTGTGACCAACCGCTCCCCCCGGAATGTGGCGGGTTCGATCACAGGTTTTACGTGCGGTAACCGTCGGCGGGCGAACCTACGGTGACGTAACCCGGAAGCGCCGCGCGCGCGAGTTCGGCGGCGCCGATCATGCCCGCGGCCTCACCCAGTTGCGCGGTGCGAATCCGCGCGAGGCGGCGATGCCGCGCACCGGTGATGGAGGCGGCGTAGTGCTCGCGGGCCTCGTCCAGGAACAGCGGCGCGGACGTGCTCACGCCACCCGCGACCACGATCAGATCCGGGTCGAAGATATCGCTGACGAAGGCCAGGCCGAGACCGAGCCAGCGCGCGAAATCGGCCATCACGTCGATGGCCACCGGATCGCCGTCCTGGGCCGCGCCCGCGACCCGGCGACCGGTCAGCGCACCCGGCTCCCGCTTCACCTCACGGGCCAGCACGGTGGAACGCTGCGGATCGGTGGCCAGCATCTCCAGTGCGGTGTCCACCAGAGCGGTTCCGCTGCAATACCTTTCCCAGCAGCCGCGTTTGCCGCAGGCGCAGGCGCGGCCGTTGGGCACCACCTGCAGATGACCGAGTTCCGGTGCGACACCGTAGCTTCCGCGATACAGCTGCCCGCCCACCAGCAGCGCGGCTCCTATCCCCGTGCCGATCGCCACCAGCACCACATTGCGCCCGCCCGCGGCCGCACCGAACCGGTATTCGGCCCACATGGCGGCGTTCGCATCGTGTTCGAGAATCACCGGCAGCCCGAGCCGATCGGTGAGCCGCTGCGCCACCGGCGCGTCCTCCCACGGTAGATGCGGTGCGAAACGCACTGTGGCACGGTCCTCGTCCACGAATCCGGCCACCGCCAGACCCACCGCGCCGATGGCATGCCTGCCGCACAGTTCCCGCACCGCGCGGGCGAGCCCGTCTTCGAGCGCCCGCGCCGAGTGCGGCGTCGGCGCGGTCACGGTATCGAGCACCTCACCGGAGCCGTCGACCACCGAGGCCCGAATATTGGTGCCGCCCACATCGATTCCCACGGTCAGCGGCACGTCCGATGCCCCCGTCATGCCTTGATGGTGACGTGGATGGGGACATAACCGGGCCGCGCGGACTGCTTGTCGCTGCCCTGACCGCTTGCGCGCCCGGCCTTTTCACCGGTCGGCCGCTTGGCGGTGCCGGGTCCGCGACCGAAGCGGCTCCGGCCCGAGGTCTCATCGGCGTCACCCGCGGCATCGGAGCCCGAATCCTGATCTCGCGCAGCCGAACCGGGATCTGATCCCGCCGAATCTCCGGCACGGCCCGAAGTGTCGTGCGTGCGCCCGGCCGAATCACCGGCACGCCCGGTGTACTCCTCGTGGTCGTGGCGCGGGTTGTAGTCGGCCGACTCCGGATCCAGGTCCGGCGGAATGACCGGCTCGACCGGCACTCCGGCCAGGGCTTCACGCAGTACGGTCACGATCGCGGTGCCGTGCTCGGCGATGGCGGCGACCACATCGTGATGCTGTCCGCGCACCACCGCCGCGGCGGCGCAGACCGGGCACCAGCTGCAGCTGTCCCATTCCGCGCGCCCGTCGGAGGCGGTCTTGCGCAGCACCGGTTCGACGCGCTCCAGCACCGCTTCGGCGAGCAGTTTCAGTTCCTCGGCGAATTCACCCAGGTTCTGGTCCGGGTGCGGGGTGCGCGCGTGGTCGTGGGTGCTGGTCATTTCGGCCAAACCTGTGGGTCGGGCCGGAACCTGATGACAAGCTGGTCTCCGTCGAGTTCGGCGGCATCGACCGTGCACCGCCGTAGAACCGGCGCCAGCCGCAAGCGGCGCCGCACCCCGTCCGCTCCCACGATCAAATCGTCCTCCACTCGTCCCAGCTGCAGGGTCGACGGATCGACCACGGGTAGATGCATGCGCATCGCGAACACCGAATGCACGCCCGCCTCCGATTCCAGCCGCACCACCGGCCCACCCTCGGCGGACAGCACACCCTCGGTGTCGCTGCCGAGCACATCTGTGCCAAGCATAGGGATCGCATCCGATCCCACCCAGTCACCACTCGCGTCGATCCCGTACGAGAGTGCCGACAGCGAGTTCAACCCCACCGGCTCCGCCCCGGTATGACTCACCACCGCGACCCGCACCCCACCCATGCGCTGCCGCAATTCGGCCACCACGTCGAGCTGTTCGCCGCGCCGGTTGAAATACCACTGCACCGCGGGATGCGGGACGGCCGCGGCGGGCCGCCTGTCGCGGGCGTCCGCCGCCAGCATCTCGGAATACGAGACGCGTGGACCGTACGACCCGGCCGCGCCGCCGGAAAACGGCCCGGCGGCGGGCAGTTCCGGCAGCACCTTGTTCACCAGGACCGCGTCCAGCCGCAGGCCGAGCAGGGCCGCGGCGGAGCGGACCCGGGCCGATTCGGCGACCGCGACCCGTTCGGGGGCGGTCACCAGTTTCGCGCCGGTGCGGGTGCGGTCGGCGATCAGGTCGCGGGCGCTGGTGACGGCCGTGGCGATCTCCTGCACGGTGGCCGCGAGCAGGGCCTTCTTCAGGTCGAGGCCGATGGCGGTCATGGTGCGGTTGTGTGCGGGCCAGACGCGTTCGAGGTAGCCGAGCAGCATGTCGGGGGCGGTGATGATGCGCAGCATGTCGGCCGAGGGCGGGCAGTCCAGCACCACGACATCCCAGTTGCCGGTCTCGGCGAAGTCGGTGATCTCGAGCAGTGCGAGGATCTCCTGCACGCCGGGCAGGCCGGTGAGTTCGGCGGGATCCAGTGCGCCCAGGTCGAATCCGTGATCGTGGCCCGCGCCGACGGCGGCCAGCGCCACCACGCCGCGGAAGCGATCCTCCAGCAGCGCAAGGGAATCCACTTCGATCACGTCGAGGCCGGGCTGCACGGCCGCGACGCCGGGCGACACTCCGGGCACATGCTGGAATCTGAATCCGAGTGCGTCACCGAGGGAATGGGCCTGATCGAGGGACGCCAGCAGGACCCGTCGGCCGTGGCGCGCGTAGGCCAGGGCGGTCGCGCACGCCAGGGTCGTCTTCCCCACACCGCCCTTGCCGATGAACAACTCCACCCGGGTGGTGGAGCGCGGCGGGCGTTCGGTCTCGCTCGCGGTCAGTCTTCGACCCGTTTCTTGAGTTCCTTCAGGGCCGTGTCGGTGATGACCTTCTCGGCTTTCCGTTTGAACATGCCGATCATCGGGATGTTCAGGTCGACGGTGAGTTCGTAGACCACCTGGGTGGTGCCGTCGGGCAGGGCGATGAGCTCGTAGGTGCCGTCCTGGGCTTTCTGCAGGTCACCGGCGACGAGGGTCCAGCTGACGGCCTTGCCGTCGGGACGCCAGGTGTAGGACAGCGTGTAATTGTCCTTGACGACACCGGCATCCAGGACGAACCGGGCAGTGCGGGCGCGGCCGTCCGGGAACTTGTCGAGCACCTCGACCGAACGGGCCGCGGCGACCCATTCCGGATACGACTCCAGGTCCGCGATGACGGCCATCACCCGATCCGAGGGGGCGTCGATCACGATCGACCTCTGAGTCCGATCGGCCATGGGAGGCAGCGCTTCCTTTCCGGAGGGTCGGTGGTACCGGCGTCAGCGCGCCGCGGGCGCGACGCCGGCCGGACGGCCCGCCTCGAGCCGGGCCTTGATCTCGAAGGACATCTTCTTCCCCGCGACCCGGCGCACCCGGTTGGCGGCCATCAGATCACGGATGGACAGGCCCTCGGCCCCGCCCTCGGGCTCGGCGTGCAGGAAGTAGTGCAGGATCACGCCGTCCAGCATGGATTCCAGCCACACCTCCATGGTGCCGTCCAGCGCACCGGTGACCGTCCAGCGAATTCCCTTGTCGCCCCGGTCTTCTCGCACCTGGAGCTGCAGATCGGGCCACCATTGACGCCAGCGGGCACGATCGGCCAGCACCTCGCCCACGGCCGAGCCCGGCGCGGCGACGAATGTCTGGTCGGCAACCTGGATACTGCTCACGACCGTGAGCCTAACAGTGCCAAATTGCGACCGTGTCGCACAGCCTGGCCACGGCCCGAGTGACCCCGGTCTCGTTCCGACCCGTAGCGCTCTCGCAGCGAGCGGCCGTCGCCGGATCGCCGCGTCAGTCCAGGCCCGGATGCTGCGCGAACATGGGGTTCGGGTCCAGCAGCTCGCGCAGGCGGGCGCCCATGAGATCCCAACGCCATTGCCGCCGAACCCAATCGCGGCCCGCGGCGCCCATGGCCGCGGCGGCGTCCCGGTCGGAGAGGATGTCGACGACGGCGTCGGTGAGGGCCTGAATATCCTTGCCGCCGACCACCCGGCCGGTCTCGCCCTCGCGGACGGTTTCCGGCGCACCGCCCGAATCGCCCGCGATCACCGGCACGCCGGTGGCCGAGGCCTCCAGGAAGACGATGCCGAGACCCTCCACGTCCAGGCCGAAGCCGCGGGTGCGGCACGGCATGGCGAAGACATCGGCGATGGTGTGGTGGGCGGCGAGTTCCTGGGACGGCACCCGCCCGGTGAAGATCACGTCGTCCGACAGCCCCATGGCGTCGGCGAACACCCGCAGCTTCTCCTCGTACGGGCCACTGCCCGCGATGACCAGCACGGCGCCGTCGACCCGCCGCTTGATCTCCGGCATGGCCGTGATCAGCATGTCCTGCCCCTTGCGCGGGACCAGGCGGGACAGGCACAGAATCGTGGGCCGATCCCCCAGCCCGTACCGGGCGCGCAGTTCGGCGCGCGCCGCCGGATCCGGCTTGAACACCTCGGAATCCACTGCGGGCGGCAGATATTCGAGCGCGGCCTGGGCGCCGAACGCCGCCGAGAACCGCCGCCGCGTGTACTTGCTGACATAGGTGACCACATCGGTGTGGTCCCCGATCACCCGCAGCGCCTGCCGCGCCGCGGGCAGCATCGACCAGCCCACCTCGTGCCCGTGTGTGGACGCGATGATCCGTTCGGCCCCCGCCCGCCGCAGCAGCGGCGACATCAGCGCCAGCGGCGCGGCCGCCCCGAACCACACCCGATCGCACTGCTCGTCACGCATCAGCTTGGCCGCCCGCCGCACCACCAGCGGCGTGGGCAGCATCAAGGTCGTGGGATGCCGCACCACCTGAAACGGCTGCTGCGCATCGAATTTCCGATGACTGTCCCCCCGCCACCGCGGCGCGTACACCACCAGCTCATCGGCGGGCAACTGCAGCGTCAACGCGTGCAGGTACGACTGGATACCACCCGGTCGCGGCGGGAAGTCATTGGTAACCAGCAGCGTTCGCCCCATGCGCACAAACCTACTGCACCGCGCCGCACCCCCTTCCGCCACACGTCGACGAGGCGCGGCGGCCCACGGCCGAACCCGAGTCGCGCGGCCTGGCAGGCGGATGTCGGCACACCTGCCATGCTGGAGGCATAGAGCGAAAGCCGAAACCATGACAGAACTCGTCGCCGAAGCCGAGATCGCCCGCCCGGCCGCCGCCGTCTGGGCGCTGCTCGCCGACTATGACAACGACCCGCGCTGGCGGCACGGCGTGCACACCATGGGACCGGACCCGGCAGGTCAGGTACGCGTCGGCACCCGCACCGCCGAGATCCTGCGTTTCGCGGGCCGCACCTACCGCAACAGCGGCGAGGTGATCGCGGTCGACCCCGGCCACAGCTTCCGCTGGCGAACCACCAGCGGCGTGACGGCCACCGGCACCCGCACCGTCGAACCCCGCGGCGACCACCGATGCGCGGTCCGCCTCCACGTCCGGATCACCCCCGCCGGCCCCGACCGCCTGGTGCTTCTTCTCTTCGGCGGCCGACTACGCCGCAACCTGCTCCGAGACCTCGAGTGCTTCCGAGCCCTGGCCGAGAACAGCGCTTGACCGTCGGTCCCGAGCGCAGCGGTCACTTCTGCCTTTCACACCGCTCGCACCCGGTCTGCGCCTCGGGCGTTCGCTCAGGCCGCTTCGTTGCTGCGGGCGGTGATCCACGCTCGCCAGCCGGTGCGGAAATCCTCGCCGGAGACGCCGAGGCTTTCCCGGATCACGCGGTCGACGGCGGCGTGGTCGCGCGGGCCGGTGGCCAGTTGCCGGTAGAGGTTCACCAGTGCGGGCTCACCGAATTCGGAGGCGATGAAGGCGCAGGCGGACCAACCCTGTTCGTAGGCGAGGGAGGCTTGGCCGCCGGCGGGTTCGAACATGGCGTCGGCGGGGAGGTCGGCGGGCAGGTCGCCGGTGCGCGCCCGCGCGATGAGGGTCGGCGCGATCTGGGCGACCGGCTGCCGGGTGCTGCGGTGGGCGGTGTATTCGGCGAAGCCTTCGAGCATCCACTGCGGTGACCCGTCGACCGTCACCGCGCGGGTGGCGATATGGGTGAGCTCGTGTCGCAGCACTGTGCGCAGTCCGTCCGCGCCGAGGCGGCGTCCGGCTTCGGGGCCGAAGACCACGCGCTGCCCTTCGGGTTGGCTGCCCGGATGAAACGGGTCGGCGACCGTCGCGGCGGCGACTTCGGCGGGCACGGCACCGGTGGCGTGGGTGAGCGCCGCGAATTCGGCTGGGCTGGAAGCCACGACGACGACCGGGGCCTGCGACCAGTTCGATCCCCACAGCGCGCTCACCGCGACCGTGGCCGCCGCGAGTTCGCCCGCGAGCACGTCGATATCGCCACTGCGCGCCGGATGCCCCAGCACCACACCGACTTTCCCCGCGCCCGTCACCACGGGTTCGGCCACGACCTTCCCGTAGGAGTCCATGAGCCGCCGCACCTCGGGCACCTGGGGGTCGGTGGCCACCAGCCCCGCGTCCCCCGGCACCACCGCGCGGATCTTCGGCAGTACCGAGTTCGGCAGCATGAGCAGCGCCCCGCACGCGGCGGTCAGCCCGATCACCATGGTGCAGGTGGCGACGAACTGGAATCGTCGTTTGGCCGACAACCAGCCGCGGGCCTGTCGCAGTGCGCTCATCGCCACCTCGCGGTCATGCGCCGTATCCGAGGGTGCAGGCACGGGACCCCTCCGTGGTTGCACACGTTTCCTCCTCCGGGGCCTGGCCGTGCCTGCCGGTTCAGAACCGGCGCGCCGAATTGAACGGTGTGGACCCCATCGGCGCGACCTGGACCGGGACGCCGAAGGTGGAGGCGTGCAACATCAATCCGTTGCCC
The DNA here is from genome assembly GCF_016741815.1 of Nocardia acididurans. Taxonomy (GTDB): domain Bacteria; phylum Actinomycetota; class Actinomycetes; order Mycobacteriales; family Mycobacteriaceae; genus Nocardia; species Nocardia acididurans. The sequence goes on along the minus strand of NZ_JAERRJ010000010.1, from coordinate 69,007 downwards.
GCGTAGATGCCCACGTGTGAGATCTCAGGGTAGAAGAACACGACGTCGCCGGGCTGCAGGTCCTTCTCGGCGACGGGCGTGCCGAAGCTCGCCTGCTGCTGACTGGTGCGCGGCACGCTCTTGCCGACCTGTTTGAACGCCCACTGCACGAGGCCGGAGCAGTCGAACTGGTCGGGGCCGACCGCACCCCAGACGTAGGGTGCGCCGATGCGGGTGAGCCCGGCGGCGAGTGCGCTGGTGCCGGAGCCGGGGACGAGCCCGCGCAGCAGGGTGTCGCGGTCGAATCCGGGCGGGAAGGGCGTACCGGCCAGGGCGGAGCGGTCACCGGCGGAGAGCTGCCCCCAGGCGGCGATGACTCCGGCGATGGAGCCTTGCAGCGCGGCGCGTTTGGATTCGAGGTCGGTGCGCAGGGCGTCGGCGGCGGTGCTGGCGGCGCGGGCGGCGTCGGCGGCGGTGCGCGCGGCGGTTTCGGCGACGGCGGCCGCGTCACTGGCCTGTTTGTATTGGGCGACTTGCCGATTCGTGCGCGATCCGAGCAGATCCACGATGGACATCTGGTCGAGCAGCTGCTGCGGGGAGTCGGCGGCCAGCAGCGAGCTGAGCTGATTGCTGCGGCTGGTGAGCAGTGCGGAGGTGGCGGCCCGGTCGATGGCGGGCTGGAATTTCTTGATCTCGGCCTTGGCGGCGTCGAGTGCGTCGGCGGCGAGCGCGGCCTGGGTGTCGGCGGTGGCGAGGGCCGCGAGTTTGGCGTCGAGGTCGGACTGTGCGCCGAGGGCCTGCTGGTTGAGCTGTTCGGATTCCCGGGACAGATCCATCAGCCGTTGTACCGCGTCGGCGGCGGTGGCGGGCGCGGCGACCGGGTCGGCCAGGGCGGGGGCCGTGGTGGTGGCTCCGAAGACGACCACCCCTACCGCCAGCGCACCTCCCACCAGGCACCTGGTGCGATTCTTCGTTCGATCGTTTCGCTGTGCGGCCACCGTCGGCATGTCCCGTTCTCTTACCCCAAGCCGGAAAAGAAGGTCTCGATAAGATTACGAAACGGCGACCGCTTGTGTCCAGTAGGCCACGGGAATGTCACGGTCGCCGCTTCGTTCGCAGGTCAGGCACCTGCGGGCCCGTCTCAGATGCGCCGTGCGCCCGCGAAGGGCATGGACGAAATGGGCGCGACCTTGACCGGCTGACCGGAGGTGGAGGCGTGCACGACCTCGCCGTTGCCGATGTACATGCCGGAGTGGCTGCCGCCGTAGAACGACACGATGTCGCCCGGCTCGAGGCCTTCGTAGGAGACCGGCGCGCCGGAGGCGAGCTGGTCGTAGCTGGTGCGCGGGATGCTCACGCCGGCCTGGGCGTAGGACCACTGCATGAGGCCGGAGCAGTCGAAGGCGTTCGGGCCGGCGGCGCCGTACACGTAGGGCGAGCCGACCTTGCTGAGCGCGGCGTCGACCGCGATCTGGCGGGCGCTCTGCTGCGGCGCGGCGGGCGCGCCCGGGACCTCGACGCCGGGGATGGCGGGGATCTGCACCGGAATCGATTCCGGCACACCGGGGATGCCGGCGGGCAGCTGAATGGTGTCGGGCACCTCGAAGGTGCCGACGCCGGGGATGGTCACCGGCTGGGCCGACGCGGGAGTAGCGGGCAGCAGTAGCGCGCTCAGCGTGGCAGCGCCGACGGCACCGGCGGCGGCGGCGCGCTTGGCATTGCGCTGCATGCCCCGGACCTGTCGCTTGACGGTGGTGGTCGCCATGGTGAGGAACTTCCAATCTGCCCCGCGACGCCGCACCGGTTTGGTGGGTCGGACTCCGCGAGGTCTCAGGAAGATTACGAGGACATAACGGTGGGTTGTAAAGCCGCAACCGACGCCGAGTAGTCCAAAAGTGTTACGCGTCCACATTTCGCTGCGACGGACATCACACCAATCACGAAAAGATAACAAGCGACGTTTTGTCCGGAGCGTCCGAACGGCTACCGGTCGGTAACGTAGCCGTGCCGAAGACCCGCCCGACCTCGACGAATTCCACATAACCGCAGGTCAGACCTAAACCCTCCGACCTGCGCGGCTGCGACACGGGCACGCGACACGCCCGACCGCGCGGTGCCGGGACAGCACGCGGTGGGCGGCGACACGAACCAACCGTTCCCCCCTCCGAAATTGATCCACATTCCGAATCAATGTGACCCTGGTCACAAACTCGCATATTTTCGCAATTCGGGGATTTCATCTCGAGAATCTCGATTGCATATTCAGACATTTCGCCAGGTCGATGTTCCACATAGTCATAACAGCGGCGAAAACAGCCATCCGGCCGGTCACGGACGGGATGAACCGGCCCGGGATGTCGGACCCCGCGCCTACGCTTGCGGACCGTGTCCGAACAGTTGGCCTTCGACGAACTCGAAACCCCGCTCTATGACACAACGTTCGTGGTCGTAGACCTGGAGACCACCGGAACCAGTCCCGAGGGCGACGCCATCACCGAGATCGGCGCGGTGAAGGTGCGCGGCGGCGAGGTGCTCGGCGAGTTCGCCACCCTGGTCAATCCGGGCTGCGCGATTCCGCCGCAGATCGTGCACATCACCGGCATCACCACCGCCATGGTCATGGACGCGCCCCGCATCGAGCAGGTGCTGCCCGGCTTCCTGGAGTTCGCGCAGGGCGCGGTGCTGGTCGCCCACAACGCCCGCTTCGACACCGGCTTCCTGCGCGCGGCCGCGGCCCGCTGCGAAACGGCGTGGCCCGCCTTCCAGGTGGTGTGCACCGTGCAGCTGGCGCGGCGGGTGCTCAGCCGCGATGAAGCGCCGTCGGTGAAGCTGGAGATGCTGGCCCAGATCCTCGGCTCCGAGACCCGCCCCACGCACCGCGCCCTCGACGATGCCCGCGCCACCGTGGACGTGCTGCACGCCCTCATCGCGCGCGTGGGAAACCAAGGGGTGCACAGCCTCACGGAACTGGTCGACTACCTACCCGAGGTGACCCGCCGCCAGCGCGCCAAACGTACCCTGGCCGCCGACCTCCCGAGCACCCCCGGCGTCTATCTCTTCCGCGGCCCTTCGGAGGAAGTCCTCTATATAGGAACCGCGGTGAATCTTCGCCGCCGCGTACGCAACTACTTCACCGGTTCCGACACCCGCCCGCGCATGCGCGAGATGGTGCAGCTGGCCACCCGGGTCGATCACGTCGAATGCGCGCACGCGCTGGAGGCGGGTGTGCGCGAACTCCGCCTGCTGCTCGCGCATACCCCGCCCTACAACCGCCGCTCCAAATTCCCGCAGCGCGCCTGGTGGCTCACCCTCACCGACGAGCCCTTCCCCCGATTCGCCGTCTCCCGCACCCCCACCCGAGACTGCCTGGGCCCCTTCCACTCCCGCACCGACGCCCAGGAGATCGCCGCCACCCTCGCCGAACTGGCGGGCCTGCGCACCTGCACGACCCGCATCCCCCGCACCGGCCGCCACGATTGCCCGCCGGCGATCGTCGGCGGTTGCCCCGCGAGCGCTCACAGCGCACCCCTATATATAGAGGAATACCAACCGGCCCCCACGGCAGTTCGCGCCCTCTTCTCCGGCACGGACGACGCACTCCTCCGAGCGATGTCCGACAAGCTCGAATCCCACTCCACCGCAGAACATTTCGAAGCCGCAGCCCGCCTGCGCGACCGCAGTGTCCCGGTGATCCGCGCGCTGCGCCGCACCCAGCGCCTCACCGCCCTGGCCCGCATCCCCGAACTGATAGCTGCCCGCCCCGACGGCGCCGGTGGCTGGGAGTTCGCGGTTATCCGCCATGCCCGCCTCGCCGCCGCGGGCACCGCCATTCGCGGCATCTCCCCCATGGCGGTGGTGGAACGCCTGGCCGCCTCCGCCGAAACAGTCATCCCCCCACGCCTGGACTCCCCCGCCGCCACGGCCGATCCGCTTCCCGGCACCGAGGACGAGCCCGTCCATCCCCCACTGCGCGGCGCACTCCCCGAGGAGGCGGGCCTCCTCGTCCGCTGGCTCGAACAACCCGGCACCCGCATTGTCCGCACCACCGACGGCTACGCCGAACCCCGCCTCGGTGCAGGCGCCTGGCTCACCTGGGTAGACCGCGCCGAAGCCGCCGCAGCGGCAGAGCAGCACCCGCAAGCCGAGACGGGCGAAGTACCGGAGCGGATCAGCCCGCCGCTCAACTGACAACACCGCTCCACGCCGAAACCCTTGCGCAGCAACCCGCGCCACGTCGGGGGCGGCCGATCCGAATGGGCCGGGCAACCCCGCGCCGGTTCAGTGCGGCGACGGCCTGGGCCGCATTACCTCTGGCAGCCTGCCCTGACGCGCCGCTCGGCGGGGATCGACGCAGCGACCGGGATTACGGTCCCTGTGGACTCCGGCCGCGGGCAGCCGGAATGGCGGGGTCGTTGGGATTTCAGGCTTGCGTCAGCGAGGAGCTCCGGTCGCGGTGGGCGGCGATGGCGTCGCGGTACCAGTGCCAGGAGTCCTTGCGGGTGCGCTCCAGCGTCGTCCAATCCACGTGGACGAGGCCGAAGCGCTGTTCGTATCCGGCGGCCCATTCGAAGTTGTCGAGGGCGGACCACACGTAGTAGCCGCGGACATCCACGCCGTTCGCGATCGCTTTCGCCACCGCGTCGATATGACTGTGCAGGTAGTCGATTCGGCGGGTGTCGTGGATCGCGCCGTCGGGACCGGGCTCGTCGTGGAAGGATGCGCCGGATTCGGTGATCACCACCGGAGGCAGGTGCGGGTAGCGTTCACGCATCTGGTTCAGGATGTCCTCGAAGCCGGACGGGCTGATGGTCCAGCCGAAGTCGGTGCGCGGGCCATCCTCGAAAGGCACCGGGGCGAAAGGCATATCGGCGGGGATGTCGACTTCGAGGACGCCGCTGTAGTCCTTGCCTTCGCGGCGGGCCTCGATACGGACGGGCTCGTAGTAGTTGACCCCGTAGAAATCGAGTGGTGCGGCGATGATCTCGAGGTCGGCGGCGAGCTGCTCGGCGCTCAGTCCCGCCGTGCCCGCGACGAGTGCGGCGATCTCCTCGGCCGGGTAGTGGCCGAGCAGGATCGGGTCGGCGAAGGTCCAGTTTGTCAGGGCCGCGAAGGTGTCGGCCGCTTCGACATCGGCAGCCTCGTCGCTGGCGGGGATGACCGGATAGTGCTGTCCGACCACGCCGATCCGGAAGTCGCCTGCCGCGCGCAGCTCTCGCACCGCCAGACCGTGGGCGAGCAGCTGGTAGTGAGCGGCGGGGAATGCCGCGAGCCCCAGATCAAGGGCAGGCGCGTGATCGGCGAGCACATGCCCGTAGAGGGTGTGCACGTTCATCTCGTTGAGCGTGAGCCAATCCCGCACCCGGTCCCCGAGCTTGTCGGCGACCACGCGGGCATATTCGGCGAATGCCTCGGCGGTAGCGCGTGCGAGCCACCCGCCCTCATCTTGCAACGGCTGCGGCAGATCCCAGTGATACAGCGTGGGCACGGGCCGGATGCCTGCCTCGAGCAGTCCGTCGACGAGCCGATCGTAGAAGTCCAGCCCTTTCGGGTTGACCTCGCCGCGCCCCTGCGGGACGACCCGGGGCCAGGCGATCGAGAACCGGTAGTCGTCGACGCCGCAGTCCCGCAGATCCGCGATATCGGCGCGGTACCGGTGATAGTGATCGGTGGCGATGTCGAGGCTGTCGCCGTTGTGGATTCGGCCCGGCTGCGCGGCGAAGGTATCCCAGATGCTGACCCCACGCCCGTCCGCGCGAGTGGCTCCCTCGATCTGGATTGCGGCGGTGGCCATTCCGAAGCGGAAGTGCGGCGGAAGGTCGAATTCGGGCGTTGTCATCGGGCTCCTCGATTACACGGACGGGCGGGTCGGTTACACGGGCGGTTGGGTCGGTATTCCGGCTCGAACTCAGGCCGGGTCCAGCTTCGGGTTCGGCAGCCGCAGCCGCCGGGCGCACACGATGGCGAACAGCGCGGCGACCGCCGCCGCGCCGAACACGCCCCCGTACCCCGCACCCCAGGCCAGCAGCGGTGCGGCCAGCACGGGCGCGACAACCTGCGGCAGCGCATTGGCCACATTCGCCACGCCGAGCATGGTCGCGAAGCTGTCGGGTTCGGTGAGGGTGGCGGTGACGATGGCCATGTCCACCGCGAGGTACAGCCCCCACCCCACAGCGGCCACCGCCGCGCCCACCAGAACCACCGCGAATCCCGGCGAAACCGCCAGCACCGCATTCCCCGCGACGGTCACCGCCCCCGCGACAACAGCGAACCCCCGTCGCCGCCCCAGCCGATCGGACAGATACCCGCCGAACCCCGCTGCCAGCGCGGCGATCACGATATTCGAGACGGTGACGACCAGCACGCCCCCGGCCGGATCGGCCACCCCGATCTCATCGTCCAGATAGAAATACAGATACAACAGCATCAGCGAGTTCCCGGTATTCATCAGAAACCGCACCGCCCACGCCCACCCGAACTGCCCGCTGGGCCGCACCCGGATGCCACGGCGCACGCCGGCCGACCGTCCACCCGGCCGGAGCGTCGCGGGCCGGGGAACAACCAGCCCGGTTCGCAGACCGTGTGATTCGGGCTGTAGTCCGTGCGGGCCGGGCCGTGATCCCTGCGTGTGGATGAGCGTCCAAGCGGCGATGAGTGCGGGCACCGCGACCGCGAGCACGAGGTAGCCGATGCGCGTCCCGCCGAGCGCGGCCACTCCGGTGCCGGTGACGACTCCGGCCATCTGCGCGATCCCGAACAGCGAACCGACTGTGCCGCGTTGCCGTTCCGGAACTCGGTCGGCGATGCTCGCGGCCAAACCTGCTTGCGGACCGTTCAATCCGATTTGCACGAGTATCCAGCCGAGCAGCATGAGTGCCGGGTTCGGGGCGGCGGCGAGTACCAGCAGCCCCGCCACCGCCACACCGGTTCCGGCGATGACGATCCCGCGCCGGCCGGCTGTGGCCGCTCGTCGATCGGAGACGAAGCCCCACAGGGGGTTCGCGATCATGGATATGGCCGCTCCGACCCCGGTGCAGACGGCCAGGATGGTTTCCTTGCCGCCGTACCCCGCGGTTTCGAACTGTTCGGCCTGGCCGGGTAGCAGGATCTGGATCGGTCCGAACCATCCGGCGTAGACCCCGATCATGGCCAGCACCAGTGCCGCGATCCATCCCGCGCCGACCCGTAGGCGGGCCGCGCCGGTCACCGGCGTGCGGGCGGGATCATCGACCGGCGCGTTCACGCGCGCGCCGATTCCCACATGGCCACATAGCTTTCCGCGCCGTTCATGAGATCGCGGGCGAGCGTGGGCCCGTCGTCGCCGGCGGCCTGGATGATGTCGGCGAACCAGTCGGCGTAGAGCCCGTACTGGGCGACGCCGTCGGTATTGATGTCGAATGTCCTGGTGCCGAAGCGATGCCGGTCGAGCACAGCGCCATTGGGTGCGGTGAACGGATAGCGCAGCGGCGTTTGCGCCGCGTCCGGTCGCGGCGGCGCCTGTGGCCCGAGTCCGTTGACGTCGGAGCCGAACCCGTACCCGGTGATCTGCCCGCCGTGCCCGGCGGCGCGGTTGGCCCGCCACTCAGCCAGGAACGACAGTTTCGGGTCAGGATCGTGCGCCGCATGCGCGTAGCTGGCCACGAATCGGCTCAATGCGATTGTGCGGTCGATGATTTCGCGATCGGACCAGGTGTGCGAGGACATGACGCCCGCGTACCCCACCGATTCCAGAATGTCGAGCACCTCCCGCGCGGTGCGCACTCCCATATGGTCGATATTGATGATCATGCCGCGCGCGATCATGCCCTGGATGAGGTACCGGCCCAGATCGGTCAGCCCGCGAACATTGCAGATCGGCCCGCTGGGGTAGACCGGCAGCACGGTCTCCCCTGCCGTTCCGCCGGGCAGCAGCTCCGCGATGAGGTCGCTGGCCAGCGCCTGCTCGTTGTCGGCGGCCCCGTCGCATCGCTGTGCCGCCCACCAGGTTCCGGTGGTCAGCAGGTTGCCGATATTGACGGCGGCCCCGGTGGCCCCCTCATCGAATCGTGTTCCGCCGAAGGCATTGTCGAACTTGTGCACCGGGTACAGGTTGCTCACCCCGAGCGCCTGCATCTCGTCGAGCCCGGCGTCGATATCCGCTGTCGTGCACTGCGCGACATCACGGATATGGCGGCACCCGAACAACTCCGAGGACTCCACTCCGACAACCACGGCGAGCTTGCCCTGCCCGGCGACCGCGCGCGCTTCCGCCGGCGTCCGGACGATCCGGAACCACCCCCGCCCGGCTCCACCGTGCTCGGCATCGATGTAATCCTGCATATCCCGCAGGTACCGCGCCTGCACCCGAATCTGATCCATCTCATCGCAGGAGCTCCCCCGCTCCGGATACAGCTCGCAGATCACCCGATTGGCAACGAGCAGCACATTGACCACCCGCAGCCCGCCCCGCCACGCCCGCTCGACCCCGCGGTAGTACGCCTGCTCGTGCAACTGCGTATTGTTCCGGGGCCACTGCGTGAAGTCCGGCCACCCCTGCTGGTCGGCGGACATCGGATCGGTGCCGCCGAGAATGGCTTCGAGCAGCGCACCCGGCTGCGCCCCAGCGTGTTCGTCGCATCCCCGCAGCGCTTCGGCCGCCCCGCCCGCCGCGAACGGCTCCCCGCACCGCAACTCTCCCCCGAAGGCCACCGCCGCGGTCAGATGCGCATGCGCGTCGACCAGTCCCACGACAGCTCCCCCGCCCGCCACGCTGCCCGGAGCCTCGGAGACCACATCGACCCCGACCTCCCCGGGCACTGCCCCTGAAACAGGCTGCGCCCCAGCGGTATAGGACAGCACGAGCACGGCGACCACCCCGCTCGCAGCCACTCCCAGCAGGGCGCGAAGATATCGACCCACGGATGCCCCATTCCTATTGGACGAATGACCAGTAACAACGTGCGTATTATGCACGCCCACCGCCACAATGGATGGGAAACAGCAAGATTCAGGCCCGCACGCGCAGGCGACGCCTACCGAGCCAGCACGAAATAGACCAGAGTCAGGTAGTCCGAACCCCCGGTCTGATGGCTGACAACCATGACACGGCTTCCTGCCGACGTGAGCAGGCACAACGGCGGTCCAGCGGTGATCGGCCCGGCGGAGTGGGCAGTCGGATCAGGAGGACAGCGGCTGGCATCTATGACACCGTCCGCGGCCGGCATGACCCCCGCACCGTTCAGAGCTTTCACCTGATTTCCCGGCAACGCAACAAGATCCGGTTGGCCATCACCCATCGGGAGATCGACATCGATCGACGTACCCACGTCGAGCTGATCTTGAAAGCACTGCTGTACGCAAGGCAATGCGACTATGTCGGCTATGTCCTTCGCATCCGGCGTCCAAACACTCGTCCGAGGCGTATGCCCCACATCCGGCGGCGTCAGATCGGTAGGCGGCGTGCCATCGACTGGAGCGTTCCCGCCGATCCGCATCTGTCCGTTGCCCAGCGTCATTACGATCGCCCCGCACAACAGGACGGCACCTACCAGAGCGGCGGCGGCCGAGACCCACCCTCCCCGCGAATTCGCCTGCGCTCCAGGCGAAGCCAAATTGATGTTGACTCAGGGAAACAACCCACCGATGTGACTGACGTGTGCGGTCGGCAGGGCGGCAGGCTCACCGCTGGGCTCTGTCGACGGCTCGGGTTGACGACTTCCCCTGGTTCCAGGATCGCCGCCCTGTCGAGCAACGAGCGCGTACGTAGTGTGCGCCACGCCGAAAGCCCCAGCCAGTGCGCCGACCACGCCGAGCCATCGGAGGACGTCGTCGTCAGCGACTATCGAAACGACAAGTGCGACAACGCCCAGCACGAGTAGTGAGCCGAAGGCCGCCAGGGAAGCCCGGAGTTGTGTCACGCCGCACAGTATGGACCCCCCGAGTTCAGCCGACGACCTTGGGCACGGGTTGGCATCCCACATGCCTGAAACGGGGAAGGCCCCCGGGTTCGCGGACTCGGGGGCCTTCCTGTTCAGCTGATCTCAGTGATCGTTCTTGCCGTTGTTCGCCTCGTCGCGAGCGCGCTCGAGGACGGCGAGCATCTGGTGCTCTTCCTCGTGTGCGAGAGCGACATTCGTCTCCTGCTCCGACGCCGGGTCGGCGAAGAGGAAGGAGCCGGTGCCGGGCTTGCCGGCCGAACCCAGCTTGGACATCTTCTTGGGCACCGGGGCGCCCTGGTACTCCAGCGGGATCGGGTGACCGTGCGAGTCGACCGGGCCGAGGGGCTGGTGGACCTCGATGTACTCACCGTGCGGAAGCCGCTTGATGACACCGGTTTCCACACCGTGCTCGAGGACCGCGCGGTCGCTGCGCTGCAGGCCGATGCAGAAGCGGTAGGCCACGAAGTACGCGAGCGGCGGGGCGAGCAGCAGTGCGATGCGGAAGAACCAGGTCGTCGCGTTCAGCGAGATCGAGAACTTCAGCGCGATGATGTCGTTGACGCAGGCCAGGGTCAGCACCAGGTAGAAGGCGATGGCCATGGAGCCGATGGCGGTGCGCACCGGCACGTCGCGCGGACGCTGCAGCAGGTTGTGGTGCGCGGTGTCGCCGGTGAGGCGCTTCTCGATCCACGGGTAGGCGATCAGCACGGTGAACACCAGGCCCATGATCAGCGCGACCCAGAAGGCGGCCGGGATCGTGTAGCGACCCAGGTACAGCTCCCACGGCGGCATGAGGCGGGCCATGCCGTCGGTCCACATCATGTAGAAGTCGGGCTGCGAACCGGCCGAGACCTGAGACGGGTTGTACGGACCCAGGTTCCAGATCGGGTTGATCTGCAGCACGCCACCCATGATGGCGACGACACCGAGGGTGAAGGCGAAGAACGCGCCCTGGTCGGCGGCGAACACCGGGATGATGCGGGCGCCGACGACGTTCTTCTCGGTGCGGCCCGGTCCGGGGAACTGGGTGTGCTTCTGGTACCAGACCAGCGCCACGTGCGCACCGATGAGCGCCAGGATGATGCCCGGCAGCAGCAGCACGTGCGCGATGTAGAGGCGCGGAATGATGATGGTGCCCGGGAAGTCACCGGCGAAGATGAGCCAGTGCAGCCAGGTGCCGATGACCGGCGTGCCGATGGTGATACCGGAGAACGCGGCGCGCAGACCGGTACCGGAGAGCAGGTCGTCCGGCAGCGAGTAGCCGAAGAAGCCTTCGAACATCGCCAGGATGAGCAGCAGCGAGCCGATCACCCAGTTGGCTTCACGCGGGCGGCGGAACGCGCCGGTGAAGAAGATGCGGAACAGGTGGATGATGATCGACGCCGCGAACAGCAGCGCCGCCCAGTGGTGCACCTGGCGCACGAACAGACCACCGCGCACCTCGAAGGAGATGTCGAGTGCGGTCTCGTAGGCCCGCGACATGCCGACGCCGCGCAGCGGCTGGTAGGCGCCGTCGTAGGTGACGTGTGCCATCGACGGGTCGAAGTACAGCGTCAGGAACACACCCGAGAGCAGCAGGATGATGAACGCGTAGAGCGCGATCTCACCGAGCAGGAACGACCAGTGGGTCGGGAAGACCTTGTTGATCGATCGCTTCGCGAACGCCGCCAGGTGGTAGCGCTCGTCCATTTCATTGGCCTGTGCGGCCGCTTTGCTAGGGCTCATGAACGACGCTCCCAGAAGGCCGGGCCGAGCGGCTCGATGAAGTCACCGGCGGCGACCATGTAGCCATCGGCATTGACGGTGATGGGCAGCTGCGGCAGCGCGCGGGCGGCGGGACCGAAGACCGGCTTGCCCCATTCGGTCGCGGAGAACTGCGACTGGTGGCAGGGGCACAGGATCCGGTTGGTCTGCTGCTCGAACAGCGAGGTCGGGCAGCCCAGGTGGGTGCAGATCTTCGAGTAGGCGAAGTAGTCGCCGTAGTTGAAGCTCTCCTGGCCCTTGCGCTTGATGGCGTGCTCGGCATCGTGGGTGCGCAGGCGGATCAGCATGACGGAGTTGCGGATGCCGCGCAGCGATTCCAGCGTGGCGTGCGAGTCACCGCGCCACTCTTCCTTCCAGGGGAAGACGGTTTCCATGCCGCCGGCGTCGAGATCCTCGGGGCGCACCAGGACGACGTCCTCGATGCGGCCGGTGTCACGGCGCAGGTAGATGGTCTGGCCCGGGTAGTCCGGGGTCCAGCCGGAGACCCACAGCGGCGACTTGTCGCCCTTGGCCCACGGGTTCTTGATCATGCCGCCGACGAAGACGAACAGCGCGCCGATGCCGAGGACGCCCGCGCCCAGACCCGCGGTGCGGGTGATGAGCTTGCGGCGGCCCAGGGTGGAGGTCTCGGCCGCGTCCTGCAGCTGAGCCACCAGGGTGCGGCGGTTGACCTCGGACGACGGGCCGTCGTGGCGGTCCTGGATGGAGATCTCGGCGGGCACGAAGTGCTTGCGGATGAGCACCACGGCGATGCCGACGGCGAGCACTCCGATGCCGAAGGTCAGGCCGACCAGCGGGGTCCACAGCGAGTATTCGGCGTTGCCGTCCTGGAAGCGGGTCTTGTACTCCCACGGCCAGAACAGGAAGACGCCGATGAGGGCGACGCCCATGATGGCGGAGATGGCGAACCACAGCGCCACGCGGCGCTCGGCGCGCTTCTCGGCCTTGGTGCCTTCGACGGGCCAGCGCGGTGCGCGGTAGGCGACGTCGACCCCGTCCAGCTTCGTACCGAGTTCGACGAGCTCGTCGCGCGACATGGCGTCGAGCTGCTCGTCGGTGGGCTCCAAGTCCCCAGCGGGGTTCGCCCCCATGTCGTTTCGCTCCTGTTCACTCATGGCTGCGTCCTCCGGGTCATGCCCGCGGGGCCTGCGTGGTTACGCTGCGCTGCCGCCTTCGGCCCTGACGCGATCATGACCGCGATCCGATCCACATGGCGGAACCGACCAGCGCCACGATGCCGACGACCCAGATGGCCAGGCCCTCGGTGGCGGGACCGAAGCCGCCGAGGCCGTAGCCGCCGGGCGGGGTGGTCTCGGTGGCGTCCTTGACGTAGGCGACGATGTCGCGCTTCTCTTCCGGCGTCAGCTGCCGGTCGGAGAACTTCGGCATGTTCTGCGGGCCGGTGAGCATGGCCAGGTAAATCTGCTGCTCACTGGCGGGCGCGAGCGGCGGCGCGAACTTGCCCGAGGACAGCGCACCACCCTTGCCGGTGAAGTTGTGGCAGGACGCGCAGTTCATGCGGAACAGCTCGCCGCCGCGGCCGAGGTCGGCGCCTTCGATCAGCGACTCCTGCGCGATCTCGCCGTTGGCGTCGCGCACGACGGTCGGGCCGCCGCCGTTGGCCTGGATGTAGGCGCCCAGGGCGTCGGTCTGGTGGGCGTCGAACTTCGGGGGCTTGCGCATGATCTGCGCCTCGTTGCGGGCGGCGGGCATGCGGCCCGAGGAGACCTGGAAGTAGACAGCGGCTTCGCCGACGCCGATGAGGCTGGGGCCGCGGTCCTGGACACCCTGCAGGTTGATGCCGTGGCAGGTGACGCAGGAGTTGTCGTAGAGCTGCTGGCCCTCGCGGATGAGCGCGGCGTTGTCCTGCTCAGCGGTCGCGACCTGAGCCTGCGGGGTCAGCGCCGACGCCAGAAAGCCGGCTCCGAACAGGCCCATCAGAAGAACCAGACCGCCGGCCAGCCGCCGCCGCATGCGACGCTGCTTCCGGGTCTTGGTGGCCTCGCCGATCCCGGTGGGATCTGGCGCTGACGGGGGAGACGAATTCATCTGTGTCCCTTTGGAGTAGACGGAACCGACTTGTTCAGAAGTTTCTTGCCGACCGCGGGCTGGGCGTCGGCCTCGTCCGGCTAGCGGACGAAGTAGATCGTGGCGAAGAGCCCGATCCAGACGATGTCGACGAAGTGCCAGTAGTAGGAGACGACGATCGCCGCCGTGGCCTGTGCCGGGGTGAACTTGCTGAGCGTGGTGCGGATCAGCAGGAACACGAAGGCGATGAGGCCGCCGATGACGTGCAGGCCGTGGAAGCCGGTCGTGATGTAGAAGACCGAGCCGTACACGCTGCTGGAGATCGAGGTTCCCTCGTGCACCAGGTGGTAGTACTCGTAGCCCTGGCCGCCGACGAAGAACGCGCCCATGAGCAGGGTGATGAAGTACCAGCGGCGCAGGCCGAAGACGTCACCCTTCTCCGCGGCGAAAACGCCCATCTGGCAGGTGAAGGAGGATGCGACCAGCACGGCGGTCACCGGCACGGCGAGCGCCATGTTCAGCTCGGTCGGCTTCGACGGCCAGCCGAGCACGGGGTCGGCCTGCGCGCGAGCAACGAAGTACATGGCGAACAGGCCGGCGAAGAACATCAGCTCGCTCGACAGCCAGATGATGGTACCGACGCTGACCATATTGGGCCGGTTCAGCGAATGCACACGCTGGGTAATGGCCGATCCTGGGGTCCCTACTGCGGTCGTCACGCCGGTAAGTATGACTCGTCGTAGTACGACAGGTGTAGGCGGGTACGAAACTTTGTCGTACGTGTCGGAAACCCCAGGGCGAGCGCGCGTCTCGCCGGGGCCCCGGCGTGTCACGGGCGAGCGTAGAACCTGCAGGTAAGAGAAACCTGAGCTGAATCGAAAGGGAACTATGGGTGCGGATTCTTGGTGGCGCAGGTTCTTGCGGCGTGACACACCAACACAACTGGACGCGAACGATCCGAGTCTGATCGTGGTGGCGTCGAGTTTCGATGACGCGGAAGCATGTTCGGCTGTGCTGAACGAGGCCGAGGGCTGGGTGGCGGACCGTCCGGCGGTGTTGCGCCACCATCTGGTGATACCCGCGGCGCAGGTGAATGCGGTGCAGGTCATTGCCGCGCAGGATGGCTATGACACGGCGTCGGTGGACGAATCCGACCCCGCGACGCTGATCCTGCAGCGTGTGCAGGTGCTGGACGCGCTGCACTGTTCGCAGGAGCGCTCGCGCATGGCGGGGCTGGCGCAGCGGCATGACGGTAATGCCTTGGGCTGGGACGCGCTGCAGCCCGCACACTAGGCTTGGCACAACACCCGGCAACGGAAGAGAAGAGCTAATGAGCGCGCGCAGCTGGCGAGAAATCCTCGGCACCCTCACCGACGGCAACGATCTGTCCGCGGACGAGGCGGCGTGGGCCATGAACGAGATCTTCAGCGATGCCGCCACCTCGGCGCAGATCGCGGCGTTCGGTGTGGCCATGAAGATGAAGGGCCCGACCCCGACCGAGCTGGACGGCCTGGCCAAGGGCATGCTCTCGCACGCGCGCCGGGTGGAGTTCGACGGCACGGCGGTGGATATCGTCGGCACCGGCGGTGACCGCTCGGGCACGGTGAACATCTCCACCATGTCCTCGATCGTGGTGGCGGCCACCGGGATTCCGGTGATCAAGCACGGTAACCGCGCGGCGTCCTCGAAGAGCGGCGGCGCGGATGTGCTCGAGGCGCTGGGTGTGAAGATCGCGCTGGGCCCCGAGCAGGTGGCCGAGTGCGTGCGCCAGGTGGGCATCGGTTTCTGTTTCGCCCCGGTCTTCCACGCGGGCCTGCGGTTCGCCGGTCCGGCGCGCAGCGAGATCGGCATCCCGACGGTGTTCAATATCCTCGGCCCGCTGACCAATCCGGCGCAGCCGCAGGCCGGTCTGATCGGCTGTGCCTTCGCGAACCTGGTTCCGGTGATCGCGGGCGCGTTCGCCGCGCGCGGCCAGTCGGCGCTGGTGGTGCGCGGTAATGACGGTCTGGACGAGATCACCACCGCCGACACCACCGATGTGTGGCTGGTGGCGGGTGGCCGCACGGTCGAAACCACCCTGGACCCAACCAAACTCGGTATCGAGCGGGTCGCCCCGGAGGCGCTCAAGGGCGGGGACGCCACCTTGAACGCGGTGATCGCCCGCAATATGTTCGCGGGTGAGCCCGGCCCGGTGCGGGACGCGGTGCTGTTGAATTCGGCGGCCGCCGTGGTGGCCTACGAGCTCACCGCCGACGACCTCGAGGCCGACCTCTATGCCAAGCTGGCCGCCGCCCTGGAGCGGGTGGCCGCCGCCGTGGACACCGGCGCAGCCGCTGACCTGCTGGAACGCTGGGCAGCGGTGACGAACACGCTCGGCTAG
Source organism: Nocardia acididurans (assembly GCF_016741815.1). Lineage (GTDB taxonomy): Bacteria > Actinomycetota > Actinomycetes > Mycobacteriales > Mycobacteriaceae > Nocardia > Nocardia acididurans. The sequence goes on along the minus strand of NZ_JAERRJ010000010.1, from coordinate 52,942 downwards.
GAACGCTGTCCGGCCGGGCGTATCGCCCGGCCGTCGCATCGAGGGCTACTGCGCCCTATTCGCCGATCGAGAATCCGGCCTCCACGTCGGCGCTGGAGTACGACTTGAAGGCGATGTGGGTGGCGGTGCGCAGCACGCCGGGCGTCTTGTTGACCCGCCCGGTCACGACCTCGGCGATCTGCTCGTGATCGCGCACCCGCACGATGGCCACCAGGTCGACGTCGCCCGCGCACGAGTACACCTCGGCCACGCCCTCGATATCGGCCAGCGCCTGCGCGGTCTCCGGAATGCGGGCGGACTCGGCGGAGATCAGCACGATCGCGGTAATCATGGGATCAACCTTAGACAATCTTCGTTCCCGCGGAGCACGCACAGTGTTCCCCCCGCGCCTCCGGAGTACCCGCGGCCCTGATCGATCGGCGGCCCCGTGGCCCGGGCGGTGCGTGGCCGGATTCCGGCGCGCCACCGATTCTTCCGCCAATCGGATCTTGATTTCGTGAATTCGCTTACAGCCGAGATCAACTCGCGGCATCATTGATCGAAGTTGTGAACCGACCGGTAGTCACAAGTCGACTGCCGTAGGGGGTTGCGATGCTGAATCACCTGCTTGCGCCCATATCCGCACTCCGCCGCGGCGTTCCCGAAGCCCTGCGCAGTAGCGGTACCGCCCTCGAACGCATACGCACCGGGGCCCTGCCGAACGGCTCGGGCCGACACAGACGCAGTGCCGAAACCCCACCGTGGCAGCGGGTTTCGGTGGGTCAGTGGTGGAGCCCGCCGGGCCGCCACCGCCGCGCGATGCCGAATACCCTCCGTACCAACGCCGTTCGCGCCCTGCTGGCGGGCGTCACGGTGACCGTCATCGCCACGGCTACCCCGGCCCATGCCGACCCGGTCGCGGCTCCGCCGATCGATCCCTTCGACGGCTTCCCCGATGCCGAAGGGCGCGGCATTGTCCAGGAGCGCAACGGTTTCGGCGCGCCCGGCGACATCACCGCACCCACAGACATCATCGCGCCGGGCGATGTCATCGCGCCCGTGGAGTCGGCGGGCCCGGCCGATGTCACCGGGCTCAGCGATATCACCGCCCTCGCCGACGCGCAGGGCGTCCCCCGCGATGTGCTGGCGGCCATCGACGCGCTGGGTGGATTCGATTTCACCCTGCCCGGTCTGCAGTTGCCCGCGCTGTTCCGCCCGGACACCGCCATCGTGGTGCTCGGCTACGGCCTGGAACCGGACGGCGGCATGCGCTTGGAGCTGATCAACCGCCTCTACGCCGGGTACGTCTCGGCCCTGCTGTCCCCCGAGGCCCCGGTCATCGTCACCGGCGGCAATCCGCAGAACGGCGTCACCGAGGCGCAGGCCATGGCGGATTGGCTCATCGATCGCGGGATCGACCCGGGCCGCATCCACACCGAGACCCAGGCCAATTCCACCGTGCAGAACGCGACCTTCTCGGCGCGGCTGATGCAGGCGCTCAATGTGCACGCGGCCGTGCTCATCACCTCGGCCGATCACATCGCGCGGGCGCTGAGCAATTTCCGGGCCGCGGGCATCGCGGTGGTGGCCACCATGACGCCGGACGAAAGCCCCTTGGCGGCAGAGGCTTTCGGTCCGGGCGAGTAGTTCACGCCAGATAACGCGCGATACTCACGGCGACGCAGGCCGGTTTCGCCTCGCCCTCGATCTCGATGGTGACGGTGCGGTCGGCCTGCACGCCGCCCGGGATATCGGTGACCGTGTTCAGGGTGATCCGCCCGCGGATGCGGCTGCCGACCGGCACCGGGTTGATGAAGCGCACCCTGTCGAGCCCGTAGTTGATCGCCATGCGCGCGCAGCCGACGGTCATCACCTGCCCGGTGATGGGCACCAGCAGCGACAGGGTGAGGAACCCGTGCGCGATGGTGCGCCCGTACGGCCCCGCCGCGGCCCGCTCGGCGTCCACGTGGATCCACTGATGGTCGCCGGTGGCGTCGGCGAAGGTGTCGATGCGCGCCTGGTCGATCGTAATCCAGTCGCTCACACCGATTTCCGTGCCGGCCGCCGCCCGCAGCGCGTCGAAGCTGTCGAAGTCCACGACCGTCATGCGAACCGCTCCTTCAGTTCTCGTTCCAGGATCTTGTGGGTGGGGTTCGGGGGCGAAGGCTCGCGGAGCCCTCCGGAGAACGGGATCAGAGCCCCATATCCTTGGCGATGATCATTTTCATGACTTCGCTTGTGCCACCGTAGATTCGATTCACCCGGTTGTCGGCGTAGAGGCGCGCGATCGGGTACTCGTTGATGAATCCGTAGCCGCCGTGCAGCTGCAGGCAGCGGTCGATGACCCGCGCCGCGACCTCGGTGCAGAACAGCTTGGCGGAGGCCGCGTCGGCGGCGGTCAGAGTCCCGGCGTCGAGCGCTTCCAGCCCGCGATCCACCACGGCCTCGGCGGCATCCACCTCGGCCTGGCAGGCGGCCAGCTCGAACTTGGTGTTCTGGAAATGCGCGACGGGCTTGCCGAAGACATTGCGCTGCTTGGTGTATTCCTTCGCGAACCGTACCGCCGCACCGGCCTGCGCGTACGACCCCACCGCGATGGACAGCCGCTCCTGGGGCAGATTCTGCCCCAGGTAGGAGAACCCCTTGTTCTCCTCCCCCAGCAGATCCTCCACCGGCACCTTCACATCGGTGAAGTTGAGCTCGGCGGTATCGGAAACCTTGAGCCCCAGCTTGTCCAGCTTGCGCCCGACGGCGTATCCCTCGGCCTTGGTGTCCACCACGAACAGCGAGATCCCGAACCGCCGATCCTCCGCGGCGGACGCGGCCGTACGAGCGCACACGATCACCCGGTCGGCATGCACGCCACCGGTGATGAAGGTCTTCGACCCGTTCAGCACATAGTGCGTCCCATCCGCCGAAAGCTTTGCGGTGGTGCGCATTCCGGCCAGATCCGATCCGGTCCCCGGCTCGGTCATGGCGATGGCGAACATGGTCTCGCCGCTCACGAATCCGGGCAGCCACCGCTTCTTCTGCTCCTCGGTGGCGAGGTTCTTCAGATACGGCAGGCACAGTCCCACGTGCACCCCGGAGCCACCGAAAGACACTCCGGCCCTGGCGGTTTCCTCGATGAGGATGGTCTGGAACTTGAACGATTCGATGCCCGCGCCGCCGTACTCCTCGGGCACCTCGATGCCGAAGGCCCCGAGTTCGGCCAGCTTGTAATAGAACTCGCGCGGCACGATGCCCGCCTCGTACCACTCGTCGTAGACGGGCACGACCTCCGCCTCGATGAATGCCCGCACGGTCTCCCGGAAGGCGTCATGATCGGCGTTGAAAACTGTTCGCTGCATTGATATTTCCCTCTGAACCGCTGGTGATCCGCTTCCTAGAGCCGTCGGCCGCCGTCGACGTAGATGGTCTGCCCGGTCACGAACGACGCATCATCGGAGACCAGAAACGACACCACGTTCGCGATATCCGCGGGCTCGCCGACCCGCCGCAGCGGCGTGATCTTTGCCGCGTTCTCCCGGAACTCCTCCGGGCTGACGCCCACCCGCGCGGCGGTGGCATCGGTCATCTCGGTGACGATGAATCCGGGTGCGACGGCATTGACATTGATGCCGAACGGCCCCAATTCCATGGCGAGCGTGCGGGTCAGCCCCTGGATGCCCATCTTGGCGGCGCTGTAGTTGGCCTGCCCGCGACTGCCCAGCGCGGATACGCTGGAGGTGTTCACGATCTTGCCGGACCGCTGCTTCACCATGTGCCGCTGCGCCGCCCGCGTGCACAGGAACGCGCCCTTGAGATGCACCGACATGACGATGTCCCAGTCGTCCGCCGACATCTTGAACAGCAGGTTGTCGCGCAGCACGCCGGCATTGTTGACGAGCACGTCGAGCGAACCCAGTTCCGCCACCACGCCGTCGATGGCGGCGTCGACCTGCGCCTCGTCGGTCACGTTGCAGCCCACGGCGATCGCCTTGCCGCCGTCGGCGACGACGGTGGCGACGGCGTTCTTGCAGGCGGCCTCGTCCAGATCGGCGATGGCGACGGTGAAGCCGTCGGCGGCCAGTCGCGCGGCGGTCGCGAAGCCGATCCCGCGCGCCGCACCGGTCACGAATGCGACCTTGGTCATGTGAATCTCCTTGTCAGTGCCCGATATACAGGTCAGAGGAAGGCGCTCACGCCGGTGAGCGCCCGCCCGATGAGCAGTTTCTGGATCTGGCTGGTGCCCTCGTACAGCGTGAGCACGCGGGCGTCGCGCAGGTACTTGGCCACCGGGTACTCGTCGATGTACCCGTACCCGCCGAACACCTGGATGGCATTGTTGGCGGCCTTCACCGCGGCCTCGCTGGCGAAGAGTTTGGCCACCGACGCCTCGGTCCCGAACGGCTGCCCGCGTTCGATGAGGTCGGCCACCCGCCAGGTGAGCAGCCGGGCCGCGTCCACCTCGACGGCGATATCGGCCAGCAGTTCCTGAACCAGCTGGTAGGAGGCGATCGGCTTGCCGAACTGCTCGCGTTCCCGAGCGTATTTCACCGACGCTTCCAGGCAGCCCTTCGCCACCCCGACGCATCCGGCCGCGACACCCATGCGGCCCTTGTCGAGCGCCGCCATGGCGATCTTGAAGCCCTGTCCCTCGTCGCCGAGTCGCGCCGAGTCCGGCACCCGCACCCCGTCGAGTACGAGTTCGGCCGTGGCCTGCCCGCGCAGTCCGAGCTTGCCCTTGATCTCGGTGCGCCCGAATCCCGGTGCGTCGGTGGGCACCAGGAACGCGGTGACGCCCTTGGGCCCCGGCCCGCCGCTGCGCGCGAAGATGAGGGCCACATCGGCCCAGGTGCCGTTGGTGATGAAGATCTTGGTGCCGGACAGCACCCAGTCGTCACCGTCGCGCACGGCCTTGCTAACGAGGCTGCCCGCGTCCGAGCCGGTGCCGGGTTCGGTGAGCCCGAAGCAGCCCAGCGCCTGCCCGGAACACAGGCGCGGCAGCCATTCCCGCTTCTGCGCCTCGGTGCCGTAGGTCTTGATGGTCTTGCCCACCAGCCCGAGCGAGACCGACACGATGCCGCGCACGGAGCTGTCTCCGCGCCCGAGTTCCTCGAGCAGCAGGCAGTAGTCCAGTGCGGTGCCGCCGGAGCCGCCGTACTCCTCGGGAATCTCGATGCCGAGGAAGCCCATATCCCCGAGTTTCCCGACGATGGCGGTATCCACGGATTCCGCGCGGTCCCATGCGGCGGCGTGCGGCACGACTTCCTTGTCGACCCACGTGCGGGCGAGTTCGCGCAGTTCGCGCTGCGACTCGCCGAGTTCGAAGTCCATCCCTGAGGCTCCTAACCAAACGTTGTTAGGTTTATGTGACAGAAGCTATCCTAACGATGTTCGGTTTATCAAGCCCGGGTGCTAAATTCGACGCCCACGGAGTGAGTCGCAGAGAAGGCGGGGATCATGGCCAGGCCGAAAGTGCCACTGCTGAGCCGGGATCGCATTCGCGACGCGGCCCTGTCCCTCATCGACCGCGACGGCCTGCCCGAGCTGTCCATGCGCAAACTGGCCGCCGAACTGGGCGTGCAGGCGGCCTCGCTGTACGGCCACTACCCCACCAAGGACGACGTCCTCGACGACATCGCGCGCGGCATCATGGCCCGCGTCGACACCTCGGTCTTCGACTCCGGCGACTGGCGCGAGGGCCTCACCGCCTGGGCGCGCTCCTACCGCGCCGCCCTGGTCCGCCACCCCAATTTCGTCCCCTACCTGGCCTCGGGCCCCGGCAACCGGGACGAGAACCTGCGCGCCGCCGACGCCGTGCACGGCGGTCTGGTCACCGCCGGCTGGCCCCCGCGCGAGGCCACCATGATCGGCGCGGCCACCCGCTACCTGGTGATGGGCTCCACTATCGGCTCGTTCTCGCGCGGCTTCCTCGACGATATCCAGGTCTACCGGGACCGCTACCCGCACCTGGACCAAGCCCACCTGCTCCGCGCCAAGGCCGACGAAATCGACACGGAGAGTTTCGAACTCGCGCTCGCCGCCTTCCTCGACGGCCTGCGCCTGCGCTACGACGCGATAGCCGAGCGCCGCAGCCGACGGCGCGCGGGCAGCGCCCAGTCGTAGCGATCAGCCGAAATACAGTGTCGCGCAGCCGAATACTCCCCGCGCAACAGCGAACGGCGGCCCGCGCGGCGTCCTCGGAGGAGGACGTACCCGTGCGGACCGCCGCGACACCCGCCGACAGCAGGTGATGCCGACCATTGCCGGATGGTATGACCGGAACTCTGAAACCTGGTCAGGAGATGCGGAACCGCTCCCGCACCTGGTCCTCGGTCAGCCCGTAGTCGGCCAGCGCGTACCGGTGCGCGGGCTTGCGGTCACCGGATTTGCTCTCCTCGTCCAGCGCCGACATGGCGGCGCGCGCCGCGTCGGTGAACTCGATGCCGAACGCGGAGTAGATCTTCTCGACGGTCCCCATCGGATCGGCTCGCAAATCCTCGAACTGAATGTCGAGGAACTGCTCCGGGTTGTATCGCGCACGCGCCGTGGTGAATTCGTGGAATCCACGCGACCACAGCTCGAGCTGCGTCTCCCCGATCCGTTCGCCGGTGAAGGTGGTCGACCACCCGCGCGCCGCGTGCTCGGACAGACTGCAGGAGGATCCGACAATGGTCACCGGATCCCGATGCGTCTGAATGATCAGCGCGTCCGGGTACGCCCGCATGAGCGCGTCCAGCGCGAACAGGTGGCTCGGATTCTTGAGCACCCACCGCCGGCTGTCCCCCAGCCCGATGAGCTGCAGGTTCTTCCGGTGCCGGGTGTAGGCGTCGGTCCAGTCCTGCGTGCGCAGCCACTGTGAGTAGGTGGGCAGGTAGGCCAGCGACTCGTAGGAGATCGACTTGACTGTCTGCCGCAGCAGCTGCCAGCACTCCTCCACATCGGCCGCGCTCATGTAGTGCAGCCCCATGAACTCCGGATTCTCGATCCGATGCTGCGCGAACCCGGCGTCGATCTGCTGATAGATCGGGTTGTCCGCCCAGGTGTCGCGCGGCGGGCGCGGCTGCGGGAACTCCGCCAGCCACATTTCCAGCGCCTGATGCTGCGGGTCGGCGGCCAGCAGCCGGTGCAGGGCCGTGGTGCCGGTGCGCGGCAGTCCGGTCACGAAAATCGGCCGGGCGACCGGGGTTTCGGCGTATCCCGGATTCGCCTTCCAGGAGATCTCGCTCAGTGCCCGCGCCACCAGCGCGCCGCGCAGGAAGTACCGGCTCATCTTGCTGCCGAGTTCGGTGAGCCCGGCGTCGCGGTTGTAGGACTCCAGCAGGACGCCGAGCGCCTCGTGGTGGTCGGTGCCGCCGAAGTCGGTGAGCCCGCTGACCTTGGTGGCCGAGGCGTGCAGATCCTCGACCGTGCCGACGTTGGTACGTCCGCTCATTACGTGAAACTCCTTGCTCAGACGTGGTATTCGCCGCAGTTGACGTCGAGGGTCTGCCCGGTGATGGCATTGGCCCACGGCGAGGCGAGGAAGACCACGGCGCGTGCGATCTCGTCGGGTTCGGGCAGCCGCTTGAGATCCGATCGCGAGGCGGTCTGCTCGTACACCTGCTCGGGGGTGATGTTGTACTTCTTGGCGACCTCACCGAAGTACCACTTCAGCTGATCGCTCCAGATGTAGCCCGGCGCAACGGTATTGACGCGAATCCCCTTGGGCCCCAGCTCGGTGGCCAGCGTCTGCGACAGCGCCAGCAGCGCGGATTTCGCGACCTTGTAGCTGCCGTACCGGGGTTCGGAGTGCCGCAGCACCGCCGAGTTGATCATCACGACCGCGCCCTTGGTCTCGGTGAGCGCCTCGGTGAAGGCCTGCGTCATCCGCAGCCCGCCCAGCACGGTCAGGTCGATGCTGTCACGGATCTGCTGGAAGTCGGTGCGCGCCAACGGCTTCATGGACGGCACCGAGAACGCGTTGTTCACCAGCACATCGACCTTGCCGAAGGTCTCGACGGTCCGCGTGACCAAATTCTGCACTGCGTCGTCATCGGTGATGTCGGTCGGCACGGACAGCGTGGTCCCGCCCGCGGCTTCGACCTCCGCCGCGACTTCCTTCAGCCGCGATTCCGTACGCGCGGCGAGCACGACGGTCGCTCCGGCCGCGGCGGCCTCGAGGCAGATGGATCGCCCGAGCCCGGGACCGACACCGCTGAGCACCACGATCTTGTCGGCCAGCAACCCCGTGTTCTGCGTGCTCATCCGAGCATCCTTCCTGCGAATCCGCGCTGGCGGTCGGCGATTCGTTCCCGCCAGGCCCGCTCGTCGATGGTGTTCTCGCTGTAGTACGGCAGCACCTGCCGGATCTTGTCGAAGGGCACAAGCTCCACGCTCGGCCCGTCGGCGGCGGTCATGGGCCGATCCACCCGCTGCCACCGGAACTGCAGGATTCCGCGCCCGCGCCCGGTGGTCTCCAGCCAATTGGTGACGCCGGGGTTCTTGTTGCTCACCACGAGCCGGATGAGTCCGTCCGGATCCACCTGTGCCTGCTGGTGATTGAGGCTCGTCTGATGGTTCACATAGTCGAGCGAGATGTACCAGCGCGACCCCAGTTGGAATCCCTGATACGGCGCATCGGATTTCGGCACGGTGATCACCAGCGCCTGATCATCGGCAAGATCGTAATGCCCCACCGACGAGTACTGCGTGCTCAATCCCCCTGGCGTGAGCCGGGGTTCGGTGAGCGTATTGACATCCAGATCGAGGTAGAACCACTTCGGGAAGTTGAACCAGGTGTGCACCCGGGTCAACAGCATCCGCCCCGCCGCCCGGTACCGCTTGCGCAGCTGCTCCACGCTCAGCTCGGTGGGCGCGGTGCCGGCCGTGTCCACCCGTTCGATCCGAATGGTGCCCTTGCGCTCGGCATTCCAGTCCCCGTACACCTCGCGCACCGCGAGCATGGACGCGCCCTCGCCGAGCACGAAGTAGTTCGGTCCCGGATTCTCCTTGGGCGGACCGAATCTCAGCTGATAGCTGCCGTCGGCCGCGATCTCGAGCCGCCGGTCGTCGAAGGCGTCGTCGCCGTTGGGCACGTCGGTGGCGGTGTAATCACCTTTCAGCACTTGGAAGCTCAGATCCACGGTGCTCCCGCGTACGCCGGTGAGCAGGTACTCCGCCTCGGGTTCGACGCTGGCGTGGTAGTACAGCGTGTCCGGGTTGTCGAGCCCCATCTTGGTGTAGGGCCCGGTGGAGGTCACGAAGTACGGATGCGATCTCCCGTGCGCCCGCGACAGCTGCAGCACCGCGGCGATACTGCCCTGCAGGTAGTCGTATCCGTCGGCGAGGTCGTGCTCGTCGCGAATGAATTCGGCTGCGGCGATGAGCTTCTCGGCTTCGGCGACGGCCGCGAGGAACGGGTCCGTGAGCGGCAGTTCGGCGTGCGCCAGATCAGGTTGACTAGTGGCTTGATCCATCAGTTATCGGCGGTTCCTGTTTCTCGGTTGATGAGGGTGCGTCGAATCAGTGCCGCGATCTCCGCGGGTGTGCCATCGCCGGGCGTGATCACGAGTTCCGGGTATTCGGGCCGTTCGTACGGTGAGGAGATGCCGGTGAACTCGCGCAGTTCCCCCGCGCGCGCCTTCCGGTACAGCCCCTTGGGATCCCGCAGTTCGCATTCGCCGAGCGGGGTGTCCACGAACACCTCCCGGAACGGAAGATGCTTGTCCTCGTGCAGTTTCCGCGCGTCCCGGCGCTGCGCCGCGAACGGGCTGATGAGCGAGACGATGGCGATGGTGCCCGCGTCCGCGAACAGGGCCGCGACCTCGGCCACCCGCCGCACGTTCTCGCGCCGGTCCGCATCGGTGAAGCCGAGGTTCTTGTTCAGCCCGTGCCGCAGATTGTCCCCGTCCAGCAGGTAGGCGGGCTGCCCGGCGGCGATCAGCTGCCGCTCCAATTCCACTGCGATGGTGGACTTCCCGGAACCGGAGAGCCCGGTGAGCCAGATGGTCGCACCGCTGCTGAGCCGCTGGCCGCGATCGACGGCGGAGCTGTGCCACACCACATTCGACGCCCGGTGCTCGACCCGCGTCGCGCCCGTGGAGCGCCCGGTGATCATGCCCGCCGCGACGGTCCGATTGCTGGTCTCGTCGATGAGGATGAAGCTGCCGGTGGCCCGGTTGTCCCGGTAGGGATCGAACAGCAGCGGCTGCCTGCTGCGCAGAATCAATCGCCCGATGTCGTTGAGCCCCAACCGATCCGCGTCGGTCTGCCGATGCAGGGTGTTCACGTCGAGCCGGTAGTCGAGCTCGGCGACCTCCACCTTGGCGGTCTGCGTGGCGGTACGGATCGAATACTCGTTGCCCGCGCGCAGTTCGGTGTCGTCGGAGAACCAGCACACCATGGCGTCGAGTTCGCGATCCTGATGCGGCTGATTGCCGGGCCGGGCGAGCATATCGCCTCGGCCGATGTCGATTTCGTCGTCGAGGGTGAGCGAGACGGCCATGCCGGTGAAGGCTTCCTCCACCTTGTCCCCGCCCGGAGCCCAGATCTGCGCGACCTTGCTGCGGCGTCCCGAGGGCAGCACCACGACGTCGTCGCCGGGTTTGAAGATGCCGCCCGCCACGGTGCCCGCGTAGCTGCGCTGGCTGTCGCCGTGCGGCCGGATCACGTACTGCACCGGCAGCCGGGTGTCGATGAGGTTCCGGTCGGAGGCCACGTGCACCTCTTCCAGATGCCGCAGCAGCGGCGGCCCCGGATACCAGCCGGCGGTGTGCTCGGACAGGTCCACCACATTGTCGCCGTGCAGCGCCGACACCGGGATGAAGCTGAGGTCGCCGACATCGAGCTTGGTGGCGAAATCCGCGAATTCCGAACGGATTTCCTCGAATCGCTGCTCGGACCAGTCGACCAGGTCCATCTTGTTCACGCACAGCACCAGGTGCCCGACGCCCAGCAGCGAGGACAGGAAGGCGTGCCGCCGGGTCTGCTCGGAGACGCCCTTGCGCGCGTCCACCAGGATCAGCGCGAGGTCGGCGGTGGACGCGCCGGTCACCATATTGCGCGTGTACTGCACATGCCCCGGGGTGTCGGCGATGATGAATTTCCTTCGCGGCGTGGCGAAGTAGCGGTAGGCGACATCGATGGTGATGCCCTGCTCGCGTTCGGCGCGCAGCCCGTCGGTGACCAGGGACAGATCCGGCGCACCGGCCCCGCGGGCGATGCTGGCGCGTTCGATGGCGTCGAGTTGATCGGTGAACAGGCTCTTGGAGTCGAACAGCAGCCGCCCGATGAGGGTGGACTTGCCGTCGTCGACACTGCCCGCGGTGGCCAGGCGCAACAGGTTGCGGCGCGGGGTGTTTCGTTCCGTCGAGTGCCGGACTACGGTGTCGTGGCCCATCAGAAGTAGCCCTCTCGCTTGCGGTCTTCCATACCGGATTCGGAGATGCGGTCGTCGGCCCGGGTGGCGCCGCGTTCGGTGAGGCGGGTGACGGCGGTCTCGGCGATCACCTGGGCCGGGTTGGCGGCCTCGCTCTCCACGCAGCCGGTGCAGGTGGCGTCGCCGACGGTGCGGAAGCGCACGGTGGTCTCGTACGCTGTCTCACCGGGCTGGAGGGTCAGGAATCGGTTGGCCGCCAACAGCATTCCGTCGCGTTCGAGCACGGTGCGCCGGTGCGCGTAGTACAGCGACGGCAGTTCCACCTCGGCCTGGTCGATGTACTCCCAGATATCGAGCTCGGTCCAGTTCGACAGCGGGAACACCCGGATGTGCTCGCCCTTGGCGTGCCGTCCGTTGTAGAGGTTCCAGACCTCCGGCCGCTGTGCCCGCGGATCCCAGCTGCCGTATTCGTCGCGGAAGCTGAATACGCGTTCCTTGGCCCGCGCCTTCTCCTCGTCGCGCCGGGCCCCGCCGAAGACGGCGTCGAACCGATGTTCGCGAATGGACCGCAGCAGGGTGGCCGTCTGCAGCCGGTTACGGGTCTCCCCCGCCTTCTCGACCACCCGCCCGGCGTCGATATCGTCCTGCACCCGCCCGACCAGCAGTTGCGCCCCCAGTCGTGCGGCGGTCCGGTCCCGGAAGTCGATCACCTCGTCGAAGTTGTGCCCGGTGTCGATGTGCAGCAGCGGAAACGGCAGCGGTGCGGGCCAGAAGGCGCGCCGCGCCAGCTCCAGCATGACCGCCGAATCCTTGCCGCCGGAGAAGAGCAGCACCGGCCGTTCGAAGGTGGCCGCGACCTCTCGGATGATGTGCACCGATTCGGCTTCCAGTGCCGACAGATGCGAGAGCTCGTACCCCGCCCGTGTTGCGTTCACCAATTCCTGTCACCCACCGAGTTGCGCTGTCGAATATTCGACGCTATTGTTCGATAATGTGACACCGACGATATGTCGGCAGCTTCCCGACGGTCAACCCCTGACGGCGAATTCGCTAGTCGCACGCCCAGTTCTGCGCGCGCTCCCCCCGGCCCGCTACCATCGGCCGCGCTGCCCCCGCCAACCGTGAGCGAGTCTGAATTGCCCGAAATCACCACTGCCACAGCGCCGTCCGAGCCTGATTCCGTCACGGACGCAGCTATCGGCAGTGTGCCCACGGAGAACGCCGCACCGGGCACGCTCGTCTCTCCGCCCACCCGCCGCGTGGTGCAGACCATCGAACTGCTGTCCCGGCATCCGGCCGAGCATCTCTCGCTCGCGCGCATCGTCCGCGCCACCGGCATGTCCCGGGCGACCGCGCACGCGGTGCTGAGTCAGCTCACCGCCGACGGCTGGACCCTGCGCGACGAGGACGGCAACTACGGCCTCGGCCTGGGCCTGATGGCGGTGGCCCGCCGCACCGAATCCGCCTTCCCGCTGCGCCGGCTGGCGCTGGACGCCATGCGCGCGCTGTCCGTCGCGCACGGCGCGCCCGTCTTCCTGGCCGAGCGCGAACAGCATTCGATCGTCGTCACCGAGGTGATCGGCACCCCGTCCGTGCCGTGGATCCGCCCCGGCCGCCACATCCCCCTGGCTCCCCCGGTCTGCCGCGAATTCGTCGCCTGGGCCCCCGCCGCCGACCGCGCCGCCTGGCTCGCCGCCGCCGACCCGGCCCACCGCGTCCGCCTCGAGGCCGTCCTCGAGGCCATCCGCACCCGCGGCTACTCGGTGGAACGCCTGGCGGACGATTCGGCCCCCATGCTCGAAGCCCTTGCCTCCCTACGCCACTCCCCCGTCACCGACCCCCTGCGCCACCGCCTCAACGCCCTGATCACCGACCTCATCACCATCGACTACCTCCCCGACGAACTGACCGACCAGAACGCCGTGGTCTCCGTCGCCGCCCCCGTATTCGCGAGCGACGGCACCGTCATCGCCTCGATAGTCGCCTGCCCCGACACCAACCTCACCGCCACCCAACTGGTCGACCTGGCCGACGCCACCATCGCCGCCGCCGAAACAGTCACCGGCAACCGTCCGGCCTAGCCGGTGGCGGGAAGTCCGGCACGCATGGATACCCGAGTGCGGCAGGATCGTCACATGGACTCCGAATCGTCGCGCGAGATCTACACCAACCCGTGGATATCGGTCCGGGAGGACATCGTCCGCCTGCCCGACGGTGCCCCCTCCATCTACGCGGTGGTCGACAAATCCGACTACGCCATCGTCATCCCCCAGGACGGTGACCGCTTCCATCTGATCGAGCAGTTCAGATACCCACTGCAGGAACGGGTATGGGAGTTCCCGGGCGGCGCGGTACGCGGAGCCGAAACCTTCGACGCGGAAGAGGCCGCCCGCACGGAACTGCGCGAGGAGACCGGCCTACGCGCCGAAACCCTCACCTACCTGGGCAAACTGGCCCCGGCCTCCGCGACCTGCAGCCATCGCGGGCACATCTTCGTAGCGACCGGCCTGACCGAGGGCCCGCACGAACGCGAGCCCTCCGAGGCCGATATGCGAGCGGCCTGGTTCTCCCGCGCGGAACTGGAGGCCATGATCGCGGACGGCCGAATCTCCTGCGCGCAGAGCGTCTCCGCCTACCTGCTGCTGCTCCTGCACGAGCGGAAGACCGGCCGCGCAGACGAAAACACTTCTGCCGAAGGGTGATTCGAGTTCACCAGGACAGCGGGCCGTAGGCGTCCTGCCCCCACAGGTATCCCCACAGCTGACCGGACGGCCCGTCGGCGGGCAGGGTGGCCAGGTGCACGGTGGGTTCGGCGCCCTGTTCGGCGGCGCGGAATCCGCTGTTGCCGTTGAGATCCGTGGCGCAGTAGCCGGGATTGGCGGCGTTCACCTTGATGCCGGTGTCCCAGAGCTCCTTGGCGTACATGACGGTGACCATGTTGAGGGCGGTCTTGGAGGACGGGTAGGGAATGCCGGTCATCGGCCACATCGGACCGTTCCGATCCATCATTCCCGCCAGCGAGCCCACCTCGCTGGACACGTTCACGATCCGCGCCGCCTCGGCCCGACGCAGCAGCGGCAGCACGGCGTTGGTCACCGCGATCACACCGAACACATTGGTTTCGAACACCTTTCGCAGTGAGGCGACCGAGGTCGTGGACGGCTTCCAGTCCCCCTCGTCACCCCCGGCGATGGCGGCGTTGTTCACGAGGATGTCCAGGCTGCCGAATTCTTCGCCGATCCACGCGGCGGCATGGTCGATGGTTTCCCGGTCGGTCACGTCCAGGCGCACGAAATGGGCCTGTGCGCCTTCGGCGTGCAGCTTCTCGGCGGCGGCCTGCCCGAGCTTCGGGTCGCGCGCGCCGACGAGGACGGTGATGCCGCGCGCGGCGAGCAGGCGGGCGGTTTCGAAGCCGATTCCCTTGTTGGCCCCGGTGATCAGTGCTGTGGTTGTCATGACTGTCAGCCTCACACCGGGCGCTCGGGCTGGGGAGGACCAAGTTGTACCACCCACGGCGCGCGCCGGTGGCCGAGACTGGAGGTATGACGGATCGGAGTGAACTGGCGGCGTTCCTGCGCACCCGGCGCAATCGGCTGAGCCCGGCGGATGTGGGTCTGCCCGACGGAATCAACCGGCGCGCACCGGGTTTGCGGCGGCAGGAGGTCGCGCAGCTGGCGGGGATCTCGGTGGACTACTACGTGCGGCTGGAGCAGGCGCGCGGGGCGAAGCCGTCGCGACAGGTGCTGGCGGCGCTGGCGCGGGCGCTCATGCTCACGGTGGACGAG
Source organism: Nocardia acididurans (assembly GCF_016741815.1). GTDB lineage: Bacteria > Actinomycetota > Actinomycetes > Mycobacteriales > Mycobacteriaceae > Nocardia > Nocardia acididurans. The sequence goes on along the minus strand of NZ_JAERRJ010000010.1, from coordinate 37,834 downwards.
CGGGAGTATCTGTACCGGATGGGCGGGGAGAATCCGCCGGCGGTGGCGGGACCGAATCGCACGGTGCCGCAGTCGGTTCGGATCATTCTGGATACCCTCGGCGCACCCGCCTACGTGGTGGATGCCACCTACGAGGTGCTGGCCTGGAATCGCGGGGCCGTCCCGTTCATCGGCGACATCGACGCCGACCCGGAGCAGGAGCGCAATATGGTGCGCTGGATGTTCCATCAGGCCCACGACCATCCGCAGTGGTCGAACGAGTCGACCCGGTGTTTCGCCCGCTCCACGGTGGCGGACCTGCGCGCGGCGTACGCCCGCTACCCCGGCAATCCCGCACTGAGCAGCCTGGTCACCGAATTGCTCGGCACCTCGACACGTTTCGCGGACATGTGGCACGCACACGAGGTGGAAGTGCGGCGGGCACACCACAAACGGGTCGACCATCCGGCCCTGGGCCTGCTGGAGTTCGAATGCCAGGTCATGCACATCTCGGACACCGATCAGCGGATGATCGTCTACTGCGCCCCACCCGGAAGCCGGACCGCCGACGTGTTCCGGACACTGGCCGACGGGCAGGCGACCGCAGCGTACGGCGCCGGGGTGTATCGGAAGCTTGCGGCCGAACAGCGGGCCGGAGCATCGGAGCGCCCCGCCCCGCTCAGGGAGCCGAGGTCTCCATAGCCAGCACGGCCCGCGCCTCCATGAGGGCGAAGCCGAGCAGGTTCTCACCGCGCCAGGTCCGGGGATCGGCGGCGGCGGGGTTGTCCGCGCCCAGGCCGATGCCCCAGACGGTGTCGCGGGGCGCGGCCTCCACCAGCACCTTGTCGCCGGTGGCGAGCAGGAAGTGCCGAAGGTCCTCGTGCTGGCCGAATTTGGCGATGCTGCCGCGCATCACGATGTCGTAGCGGTGCGCGACCCAGGCGTCCTGGTCGAAGCCGCGGACGGCGCGGCCGAGGCGTTTGGCGTCGGCGGGGGTTTCGCCGGCGAGGACCTTGGCGCGCATCTCCTCGTCACCGAAGAGGCGGGCCTTCTCGGCCATCATGAAATGTTCCGCGCTGCCGTAGGTCTGGCCGTCGACGGTGAAGTCGACCGGCCACCACTGGCTGAGCACCCATTTGCCGACGGCGTGGCCGGGTGTGCGGGTGTGCCCCCAGAAGAAGAGGAATTCGGGTTCGTCCCCTCCGGCCATGCTCGCGATCAGCCGCGCTCGGTTCACCAGGGCGCTCACCTCGTCCAGGGCGCTCTCGTTCACCGCTGTGCTGTTGTTCACCGGGGCTCTGCCGGGGGCTCCGTCCACAAAGCCCGACAGTAGCCGAAGAAAGTGACAGCGGGCCTTCGATATTCGCCGGGAACCGCGTGCCCTGCGACACACGCTCAGGAGGCGAGAGCGCGCAGCCTGGTCATGATCTCCGCCGAGGGGTGTCCCGCCACCCGGTAGCGCGGTGGGTCGTACTCCTCGGCGGGGTGCAGGTCCACGAGTTCGGCCACATCGTCCCAGGCCACGCGGAAGGCGTCGCCGTCGCGGCCGACGAAGCAGATGTAGTTGGCGCGCGGGAGCAGGATGGTGTTCCCGTAGCCCGTCCAGGGCGTCATCGTGTATTCGGTGCCGTCCTGGTCGCGGACCTGCAGCAGGTCGCTGACCGCGGCCTCCCGGTCGGCGTCGGCGCGCAGCTTGTCGGTTTGCGCGCCATAGACTTTGGCCGCGAGGGTGGCTTCGGCGTGCTGCAGCGCCCGCCAGGCCGGATGGGTTTCCGGCAGTCGCAGCGGTATCAGCTCGCCGTCGTCGTCCACCGTGTAGGGCACCGGTGACACCGGGCGTAGCGCCCGGTCGTATTTCTCCTCGGCGAGCGCCAGCAGCTGGGGCAGCATCTCCTCGGACGCGGACCCTTCGGCCGCGCCGAGCACCAGGTACATGCCCAGATGCCCCGGCAGGAACACGACGGGCCGGGTGCCGGTGCGGGCCGCCACACCGGCCAGCCAGCCCGGAATCAGCGGCAGCGCACCGATGTACGTCTCGCCCTCGTCGTCGTCGAATTCGAGGATGCGGGTGCCTTCGGCGGGTTCGAAGGCGGTGAGGGCGCTCATGGCCAGCTCGGTCATGTTCTCGTGCGCGGCCGCGTACACGGTGTCGGCGTCGACGCCCCAGCCCAGCAGGTGCTGGGCGGTGACGAACTGGATGGTGGTGGGCCGGTCGATGGCCACCATTTCGACCAGGTAGGGCAGCACCCGCCGGGTGAGCACGACGCCGCTGATATTGCGGTCGCCGACGCGCACCAGGTCGTGCCCGGCGGGCCGCAGCACCGGCCGCACGGTCGCGGCGACCTGCTCCCAGGTGTCCTCGGGTTGCTCCGCACCGCCCGCGCGGCCGGTGGCGCCGCTGCGCTGGGAGACCGCGGCCTGGACCATGTCGTACACCATGGCGGACAGCTCGGGCCCGGCGCACCCGTCGAAGCGCCGGTACAGCATGGCCACATTGATCCAGCCGGTGCCGCCGCCGCGGATCTGGAAGAGCACGGTGTCGTCGGCCGGGTCGTAATCGGCGGAGGCGACGGAGCCGTGCGCGAGGACCTGTTGTAAAACCTTCCGCCCGAACTTCTTTCGCGCGGACCCGAAGATCCCTCCCAGGAAACCCATGTCGCGGACTATACGCACGGCCGATGACACGCGGACGAGACCGAGGTCGCAGGCCCCGCGGTCCGGTGTGGCCGAGAATTCGCTGAGCGGTCCGGCGCGGTTCAGCAGAAGTTGATCTGGTTGCTGAAAGGTCGGGCGCATGGCTGTCGGATCATCGTATGAATCTTCGTCCCTCTCGCGCCGCACGCTGCTGCGGGCCTCCGCCGCCGGGCTGGTGGTCGTACCCGCGCTGGCCGCCTGCTCGAAGGAGAGCGGTCCGGGACTGGTGTTACAGCGGCCGACGCTCACGCACGGTGTCGCCGTCGGCGACCCGCGCAGTGACGGCGCGCTGATCTGGGCGCGGTCGGACCGGCCCGCGAAGCTGATCGTGGAGACCGCCGCCACCGAATCGTTCACCGACGCCAAGCGTTTCGAAGGTCCCCTGCTCACCCCGGATTCGGACGGTACCGGCCGGGTGCGGATCAACGGTCTGCCCGCCGGGCAGCAGGTGCACTACCGGGTCACCCTCGAGGGCGAGGGCGGCGCGACGTCGGAGGCGCTGACCGGCGTCTTCCGCACCGTGCCGGCCGCGTCGTCGGATATCACGCTGCTGTGGTCGGGTGACGTGGTCGGACAGGGGTACGGCATCAATCCGGATCTGGGCGGGATGAAGATCTTCTCCGCCATGGCCGCGCGCGATCCGCACCTGTTCCTGCACTCCGGTGACTCCATCTACGCGGACAATCCGATCCAGGCCTCGGTCACCCTGCCGGACCAGCGGGTTTGGAAGAATGTCACCTCGGAGGCGAAAAGCGCTGTGGCGCAGACCCTGGACCAGTTCCGCGGCAACTACGCCTACAACCTGATCGACGAGAACTATCGCAGGTTCAATGCTTCGGTCGCGCAGATCGTGCAATGGGACGACCACGAGACGGTCAACAACTGGTACCCGGGCGGTCAGGTGCCCGCGGCCAAGCAGGGTTACACCGAACGCTCGATGGACACCCTCGCCACCCGCGCCTGGCGGGCCTTCCACGAGTGGATGCCGGTGGAGCCGCGGGAGGCCGTGGACGGCAGGCTGTATCGCAAGGTCTCCTACGGCCCGCTGCTCGATGTGTTCGTGCTCGATATGCGTACCTACAAGGACGCCAACGACGAGAACCGCTCACCCGAGGGCAGGATCCTGGGCGCGGCGCAAACCCGGTGGCTCATCGACGGGCTGCGCGATTCCACAGCCACCTGGAAGATCGTCGCCAATGATTTGCCGCTGGGCCTGATCGTCAAGGACGGTGAGCAGAAGGACCGCACCGCGTTCGAGGCGGTGGCCAATGGTGATCCGGGTGCGCCGTCCGGCCGCGAGACCGAGATCGCGACGGTGCTGTCGGCCATCAGGTCCAACCGGGTGGCGGGCGTGGTGTGGCTCACCGCCGACGTGCATTACACAGCGGCACACCATTATTCGCCGGAGCGGGCCGCGTACAAGGACTTCGATGAATTCTGGGAGTTCGTCTCGGGCCCGTTGAACGCGGGTGCGTTCGGCCCGAACGACCTGGACGCGACCTTCGGCCCGGAGGCGGTGTTCGTGCACGCGCCGCCGGTGCAGAACTCGTCTCCGCTGGATGGGGCCTATCAGCATTTCGGTGAGGTGCGCATCGACGGGAAGTCCCGCGAACTCACAGTGAACCTGTGTGATTCGACCGGAAACGTGCTGTTCACGAAACGGCTCTCCCCCGCTCACTGAGACCCCCGGCAAGCACGAGCAGAACGGGCGTGAGTGTGGTTAGCTGTAGCGCCATGAGCACGCCCGTCTCCACCCTCTCCGAAGAATTTCTGCCGCGCGATACGGCGGATGTGGTTCGTACCGTTCGGGATTCGCGAAAGTCCACGAAACCGCTGATCATCCGGGGCGGGGAACTGCCGGACGAGGAGCTCGCACCGCCGGAGCAGGGTGCGGTGCTGAGTATGCGAAAGATGAACCGGGTGCAGGTCGTCGACGCCGACGCGCACACGGTCCGGGTGCAGGCGGGGGCGCGCCTGTCGGATATCGATCGCACGCTGGGGGCGCACGGGCTGGGGCTGCCCATCGTCGGCGATCATCGGGAGATCACGGCGGGCGGGTTCGCGGCAGTGGGTGGACTGTCGACGGCCTCGCATCGCTTCGGCCTGTTCAGCGACAATGTGGTGGAGCTCGAATACGTCGATCAGGACGGGCGTTTCGGCACCTGCGGGCGTACGCATCACACCGAGCGGTTCCGGCGGATCCTGGGCGGCGGCGGGCGCACCGGGATCATCACGGCCCTGACGCTCGAGGTCGCCGATATCGACAAGGACCGCACCTGGCTCACCTCGGACGCGCACCGCTTCCTGGATTTCGACACCTTCGTGGAGCAGTCGTTCAAGGAGATCCAGTCGCCAGGTGACGCGATGCTGCAGGTGGGCCGCTGGGTGGATACCGCACCGCTGAAAGTTTCCCGACCGGTCGGCACCGGGCACGTCCAGCTCGGCACCGTCCGCTTCGGGCAGTGGTCGAGCCTGTACCCGACCGAACCGAATCTGTCGCTGCGGGCCCGCCGGGAGGTCGGCGCCCGTGCGCGAAAGTCCTTGGGCGCCATCGCCTCCTCGGCCAGCGGCCGCGCGGGCATGCCGGTGCGCAATGCCGCGGCGGGCGCGCTCATGTTCGCCCCGAAGGTGCTGACCCTGCGCGACGCCGAGTACCTGGCCGACACCGTCATCTCCCATTCGGAGCGCGGACCGGCCTACCGCATCTCGGTTTTCGCGCCGCTGTCGACGTATCCGCGGGTGTTCCACGGCCTGCACGATCTGTTCTCCGGGCACCGCGAGCGCACCGGCTGCTTCACCGTGATCTCCGCCCTCACCTACGGCGTGCGGTCCCGCTACCTGCGCGAACTCGATAACGAGGACCACGGTTTCATCACCTTCACCTGCCGCCTGCGCCCGGCCGCGCTGCCCTCGGAACTGTTGCGGGACATCGTTTCCGGAATCGACGAGATCTGCACCACCGAACGCGCCCGCCGGTACGACCCGACCGTTTAGAATGTGTTCCACTACGATCCAGCAAACAGGTAGCAGCTAGGCCGCGACACCACCCTGCCCGCTGGATGACACAGCTTCGGCCGTCGGGGGCCGGTGCATGGTTCAGCTCGTTCGCGTGTGAAGGTTGCCTGTCCCATGATCGAATTCCGCGCGGGTTCAGCCCGCCGACCCCGTCCGGCCGAAGTGATTGCGGGCAAACGGATAGTCATCACCGATGCCCTCTCCGACATAGGTCGCGCCACCGCCCGATTACTCGCGGCCCACGGGGCCGAAGTCTTACTCGTGGCGCGACACGGCGGCCCCCTGGCCGAAGAGTGTTGCGCCATCACCGAATCCGGCGGCCGCGCGCACTGGTTCCGGTGCGATATCTCCGCGCTGGGAGATGTCGACCAGCTGGTGGAATGGCTGCTCACCGAATTCGACAGCATCGACGTTCTGATCAACAACGCGGGCCGCCCCATGCGCCGCCCGGTCCTGCAATCCCTGGACCGCTTCCGCGACTACCAGCGCATGATGGCCGCCAACTACTTCGGCCCCCTCCGCCTCACCCTGGGACTGCTGCCCGCCATGCTCGCGGGCGGCTCCGGCCACGTCGTCAATGTGGGTCCGTGGAGCCTGACCACCGGCGCCGCACCGAATTTCGCCTCCTACGCCAGCTCCCAGGCCGCCTGGACCACCTTCGGCCAATGCGCCGACGCGGAGCTCTCACCGCGCGGCATCCACGTCAGCACGGTCCACTACCCGGCCCCGGACCACACGGTCCCGGATGCCGACGAGGCCGCGGGCTGGATAGCGACCGCCATCCGCACCCGCCCGGCGCACGTCCAGCCGCCGCGCCTCCCCCGCGCCCTGGTGGGCCTGGCCAATATGGCTCCCCGCTCCACCCTGCGCCTGAAACACGCACTGGGAATCTGACTTTCGACCGGCACGGAAAACCCGCAAGGGCTGTGCAGCTTTCGGTAACCGATGAGGGGAAGGCGGGGCGGCCGACGGGCCGTCCCGCCTTTCTGTGCGGCGAAAGACGCGGCCTTTCCGTGCGGCGGCGGACACAGCCTTTCCGTGCGGCGATGGACACAGTCGCGCAAGCCTTTACCGCGTGGTCTTGCGTCGCAGCACCACGTACAGCGGGCGCAGCCAAGGGGTCAGGGCGCCGGCCGTCAGCAGCGCGAGCCAGGGCACGCGCCACCACCACGGCAGGTCGCTGTCACCGGTCGGTTGGGCCGCGACGAGCGGGCGAGCGGTGGCGGACCAGACCAGGAAGTCGTCGCCGATCGGGAGCAGGCCCAGGGCGTAGCGTTTGGTGCCGGGGAGGGTGAGCGGTGCGCCGAGGAGTTCACCGGCGGAGCCCAGGGCCGTGGCGAGGCTGGTGTCGCCGTTGACGCGGGCCGCGCCGAGGCCGACGACGGTGGCGGACAGGCTGATTCCGGCGAGCAGCGGGCCGGAGTCGACATCGCCCGGACCGTCGGTGCCTTCGGGGTATTCGCGGATGGCGGGGCCGAAACCGGCCGGGTAGGAGAGGAATCGGGCTCGGAAGTTCTGGTATTGGGACTTCGCGAAGTCGGGGTCGATCTCCGGGAGGAAGCGGAGGATCACGGTTTGGGAGGTGGCTCGGGCGCTCTCCAGCAGGCTGCCGTCCTTGGGCGAGACCTGGTGCGGCAGTAGGCCGGTCGCGGGATCCAGGCGTTGGCGAACGGCGGCCAGCCAGCGGACGGCGACGCCGTCGAACCAGGTTCCCAGCAGCCGATCGTGCAGGCGCAGCGAGGCGATGGCGACCGTGGAGTCGACGGGCCAGGCCTGGCCGGGATAGGCCTCCAGGAACGGGGTTTCGGAGGCTTTGAAGGCGCGGGCGATCTCGGCGCTGCGGTCGCTGAACCGCCACACGTCCTCGGCATCCCAGGTGCCGCCGAGGGTGAGGATCGCGCCGTGCAGCCAGTTCGTCCAGCCCGCCCAGAAGATGCCGTGGCCGGGGCGCAGCGACGGGTCGAAGGCCGCGCGGCCCTGCTCGGATTCCAATCGTTGCAGCGCCCACCGAGATTCGCGCAACGCCTCGTCCCGGCGGCTCGGATCGGTGCGACCGGCCTGCACCCAGGCGAGCCCGTACAGCGCGTTCAGGAAGAAGTATCCCTCCGGAAACTGCTGCTGCGCAGACACATCCGCGCCCCGGTCGATCGCCGCCCGCACGAAGGCCAGCTGCCGGTAGGTGTCGGCGGGCTGCTCGTCGACGCCGGGCTGCGGCCACACCAGGCGCGCCGCACCCACCAGGAAGGCGATCGTGACCACGATCCCGACGGCCCGAAATGTCCAGCGGGCCAAAGCAAAGCGGCGCATACCGACCGTTTCCTCTCACGCCCCGCCCACAGTGCCACTCGCGTGTCGATACCGCTGCGAATCCCGATAAAGCACGCGGAATCTCCACAAACAGCGAAGCGCCCCACCGGAGTTCCGGTGGGGCGCTTCGCTTTCGGCTATGAGCTCAGTGCTTCTCGGGGCCGAGGTGGTACTCGAACACCAGGCCCGCGGCAGCGACCAGGATCAGGATCACGCCGATGGCGATCAGCCAGTACTGGAAGAACGCGAAGCCGAGGGCGGCCACGGAGCCGGCGGCGGCCAGCAGGATGGGCCAGAACGAACCGGGCGAGAAGAAGCCCAGGTCGCCGGCGCCGTCCACGATCTCCGCCTCTTCGTAGTCCTCGGGACGCAGGTCCAGGCGACGGGCGACGAAGCGGAAGTAGGTGGCCACGATCAGCGACAGGCCCGCCGACAGCACGATGGCGGTGGTGCCCGCCCACTCGATGCCGGTACGGGACTGGGCGGTGAAGTAGCCGTACACGACGGCCACGAGCACGAAGAAGATCGTGATCAGTTCGAAGATGCGAGCTTCGACCTTCATGTCAGTTCAGTCCTCACTTGGCTTCGGTGAGACCCGCGCCGCGCGCGGTGCGGTCGGTGTTGAACGGCTTGGTGCTGGTGGCCACCGGCGACTCGCCGATGCTGGCCAGCGCCTCCGCGTTGGTCTTACCGTCCTGGCGGGCCTTCAGGTAGATCTTGAAGTTCTCCGGCGAGACCGCGCGAACCTCGAAGTTCATCATCGAGTGGAAGGTGCCGCACATCTCGGCGCAGCGGCCGACGAACGCGCCTTCCTTCTCGATCTTGGTGATCTGGAAGATGTTGTCCGAGTTGTTCTGCTTCGGGTTCGGCATCACGTCGCGCTTGAACAGGAACTCCGGCACCCAGAAGGAGTGGATGACGTCCGCGGCGGCCAGCTGGAACTCGATGTTCTTACCGGTCGGCAGGACGAGGACCGGAACCTCGTTGGAGGTGCCGACGGTCTCGACCAGGTCGTAGTTCAGGTACGAGATGTCGTTGGACGGCAGACCGTTGTTCGGGCAGGGCTGCTCGTGGCCCTCCTCGTTCTTGCGCTCGAGGCACTCGGTCTTGATCTTGGCGTTCAGCGCCTGACGGGACTCGTCGACACCGTTGTAGACCGGCGAGCCGTCCTTGAGATCGACCTTCTGGTAGCCGAACTTCCAGTTCCACTGGAACGCGGTCACATCGACCACGACATCCGGGTTGTCGACCTTCTCGTGCACGTAGTTCTGCACGACGACGGTGAAGTAGAACAGCACCGCGATGATGACGAACGGAATGGCCGTGTAGCTCAGCTCGAGCGGCACGTTGTAACCGGTCTGCCGCGGGAACTCCGGCGAGTTCGCCTTCTTGCGGTGGAACGCGACGGTCCAGAAGGTCAGACCCCACACCAGCACGCCCATCGCCAGCGCGGCGATGACCGACCAGGTCCACAGTTCACGCATCCGGGTGGCCTGCGGCGTGACGCCCGAAGGCCAGCCGAACCGCAGCACCTCGTTGTCGATGTTGCAGCCGGAGACGAGCATCGCGGTGATCCCGAGGGACACCGCAAGCCCGGCCCGGCGAAGGATACGGCCATGCCGACCCTGGGCGGGTCGTGCCCCTATCGCTTCGCTCGCCTTGTGCGCCACGCTCAACGCCTTCCTGGTCGTCTATCCGACTCGGCGTCGCCCGAGCTCCGTGGGCTGGGCGACACATATTCAGCACGTTTGGGAGCTCTGGGACCGGTCGTGCGCAACGCACGATCGACCCCGGGAGTTCCCGAGTACTACGCAGCGTAGACCAAACCAGGCACGACATCGCGATCGGGTCGCATTCGACACGGGGCCTAATTGCCCTCCGCTTCGCTCCGGGCGTGTTCGCGGCCCTGTTACCTCGATCTTCCCTCCTCCGCTCCTCCGCTTCGCTCCCCCGCTCCGTCAGTCCAGATCGAGGCGGGCCGCGAACCTGATGCGCCGCAGCGGGATCAGCGCGGGTGCGGCATACTCGGGCGGTAAGTTTCGCGTCCCCGACTCCGGAAACGAGGTTCTCGGCCAAGTGTGTGGTCTGCTCGGATTTCTGACAGCTTCCACGGCAACTTCCTCCGATGGGCGGACCGTCGAAACCACCGCCGCAGAGGTATACGAGGCACTGCACTGCCAGCGCCACCGCGGCCCCGATGAGAAGGGCACCTGGAACGACGATCGGATGATCTTCGGTTTCAACCGCCTCTCGATCATCGACATCGAGCATTCGCATCAGCCGCTGCGGTGGGGCCCGCCGGAGAACCGGGAACGCTACGCGCTCACCTTCAATGGCGAGATCTACAACTACCTGGAGTTGCGCGAGGAGCTGGCCGCCGAGCACGGCGCGGAGTTCGGCGACGAACCCATGTTCCGCACCGAGGGCGACTCCGAGGCCATCGTGGCGGCCTTCCACTACTGGGGGGCCAAGGCCCCGAGCAAGTTGCGCGGCATGTTCGCCTTCGCCATCTGGGATACCGAGCTGAACAAACTGTTCATCGCGCGCGACCCGTTCGGCATCAAGCCGCTGTTCATCGCCACCGGCGCGGGCGGCACCGCCTTCTCTAGCGAGAAGAAGAGCCTGCTGGAACTGCTTCCGGCGCTGGAGCTTTCGGACGCCCTGGATCCGCGCGCGCTCGAGCACTACACGGTGCTGCAGTACGTGCCCGAGCCGGAGACCCTGCACAAGGACATCCGCCGCCTCGAATCCGGTTGCTACGCCTGGATCGAACCGGGCGAGAAGCCGCGGGTGACCCGCTACTTCAACCCGCAGTTCCGGGTCGCGCCCTTCCCCAAGCCGGGTGACGTGACCGCGCAGGCCCCCACCACCAATCCGCGCCCGGCGTCGCAGCGGCCGAACACCGCCGCCAATCGCTACCGGGAGATCGCCGAGGCGCTCGAGGACTCGGTGGCCAAGCACATGCGCGCCGATGTCACCGTCGGCTCGTTCCTGTCCGGCGGCATCGACTCCACCGCCATTGCGGCCCTTGCCATCCGGCACAATCCGAACCTGCTCACCTTCACCTCGGCCTTCGAGCGGGAGGGCTACTCGGAGGCGGATGTGGCCGCCGAGACCGCCGAGGCCATCGGCGCGAAGCATTTCATCCGCACGGTGAGCCCCGAGGACTTCGCCGGGGCCATCCCCGAAATCGTCTGGTACCTGGACGAACCCGTGGCCGACCCGGCGCTGGTGCCGCTGTACTTCGTGGCCAAGGAGGCCCGCAAGCACGTCAAGGTGGTGCTCTCGGGCGAGGGCGCAGACGAGCTGTTCGGCGGCTACACCATCTACCGGGAACCGCTGTCGCTCAAGCCGTTCGAGTATCTGCCCAAGGGTCTGCGCAAGCTGGCCGGGAAGCTGTCGGACCGGATTCCGGAGGGCAAGCGCGGCAAGAGCCTGCTGCACCGCGGCTCGCTGACCATCGAAGAGCGCTACTACGGCAACGCCCGCAGCTTCAACGACGCCCAATTGCGTTCCGTACTGCGGGAATTCCGCCCCGAGTGGACGCATCAGGACGTCACCGCGCCCATCTACGGCATGCAGGGCCGGGATTGGGATCCGGTCGCGCGCATGCAGCATCTGGACCTGTTCACCTGGCTGCGCGGCGACATCCTGGTCAAGGCCGACAAGATGACCATGGCCAACTCGCTGGAGCTGCGGGTGCCGTTCCTGGATTCGGAGGTCTTCCGGGTCGCGGAGAAGATCCCGTTCGAGCAGAAGATCACCAAGGACACCACCAAGTACGCGCTGCGCCAGGCGCTCACCGATATCGTGCCGCCGCATGTGCTCAACCGCGCCAAGCTGGGATTCCCGGTGCCGCTGCGGCATTGGCTGCGCGGACCGGAGCTCTACGACTGGGCGCGCCAGCAGATCACCGACTCGCAGACCGATCACCTGCTGAACAAGGCGGCCGTCCTGGCCATGCTGGAGGAGCACCGCACCGGGCCGCTGGATCACAGCCGGCGACTGTGGACGCTGCTGGTGTTCATGATCTGGCACGGAATCTTCGTGGAGCACCGGATCAAGCCGGAGATCCAGGAGCCGGTGTACCCGGTCAGCCTCTGAGCTCGGTCCCCCGACAAGGCGCGCTTCCCCACCCGGGAGCGCGCCTTTTTCGTGCGCCGTGATCTTCTTACATTCCTTTGTCATTGCTTTGGCAGGGGCCTGACGTGGGCCGATTTAGATCACTGTCATGACGAAGCGCAAGGGATTGGCAGCGACGGTGAGCGCGGCACTGGCCGCGGCGACACTGGCAGGGGTTCTCACGGCATGCGGGAGCGGTGACACGGCGGCGGCCACGCCCGCGTGGTGTCCGACCGTGCCGGGACATCGGGTGGACTGCGGGACGATCTCCCGGCCGCTGGTGGACGGGCGGGCGGATCTCGGCGAGATCTCCGTGGCGTACGCGCGAGTGCAGCGCAGCGATACCGCCGCCCCGGCAGCGGGGACGATCACGCCGAATCCCGGTGGGCCGGGTGTGCCGTTGATCTCGCACGCGCCGGAGGCGGTGGCGATGATGGGGCCGCTGCTGGACAGTCATGACCTGCTGCTGATCGATCCGCGCGGGACCGGGGAGTCCAGCGCCCTGGATTGCGGTGCGGACGAACGGGTTTACCAGCTCGGCACCCGAGAACAGCAGCGGGACATGGTGACCCGCTGCGGTGAGCGGATCGGGGAGAAGGCGCTCGGCTACACCTCGGCCGCGACCGCCGACGATTTCGACGCGGTGCGCGAGCACCTGGGTGTTCGCAAACTCGTGCTGTACGGGATCTCCTACGGCACCTACCTGATGCCGATCTACGCGCAGCGGCACCCGGACAGCGTGCAGTCCATGGTGCTCTCGGGTGCGTACCCGTGGGAGTTCGACACCTTGAACCGGCCCAACGCGGAGGCGGTTTCGACCGCTCTGCAGCGTATCTGCGAGCGCAGCGGGGCCTGCGACGGCGAGACCGCCGTCTCGGATCTGAAGACCGTGGCCGCCCGACTGCGGGAGCGGCCCCTCGAGGTGGGCGGCGACGCGCCGGTGCGCCTGGACGAGAAGAAGCTCGCGAGCCTGCTGTTCGAGACCGGGACCTCCGAGGTCGGCATGAACCCGGCCGCACCGACCCTGCTGGGCGCGGCGCCCGCGGTCCTGCACGCGGCGGCGCAGGGCGACGACGAACCGTTGCGGCAGTGGACCGTTCAGGCCACCGCCGCGCCGAGCTACGAGAACATCGACCTGTACATGACCGTGGCCTGCAACGACTACGGCACCCTCTGGTCGCCGAACGCGACTGTGCCGCAACGGGAACAGCAGTACCGCCAGGCCCTCGACCAGGCCGGGACCATCGGCGCGTTCAGTGCCGCCGGATTCTCGGGCGGTCAGCGGGACGGCGGCGACGCCTGCCTCGGCTGGCCCGCCAACGGCCTGACGCGTCCGGCCGACGTGCGCACCGCCCTGCCGGACGTGCCCGTGCTGGTGATCTCCGGCGACCTCGACGCCATCACCCCCGACGCCAACGGTCAGCGGGTGGCGGCCAAGTTCCCGCGTGCCACCTTCATCTCGGTGCCGAACACCGGGCACGTGCCGGATATGGAGCCCAGCGGCTGCGTGGCGGGCATCATCGGCCAGTTCATCGCCACCGGAACCCCCGGTGCGAGCGAGTGCGTGGCCGCCGTGCCGCCGATCGCGGTCACCCCGGTCGTGAAGTGACCCCGGGCCTGCCATGACCGCCACCGCCGCCGCGGGACAGTACGGTTCCGGACACGATGAGTCCGGGGCCGTGGGCTCCGGGGAGAATAGCCCGGTGATCAACCAGCAACCCGGGTCCGCCGCCACGATTCTCGTCGTCGAGGACGACCCGAACGTCCGCAGCACCCTCGATCAGCTGCTGCGCTTCGAGGGCTACCGGGTGGTGCTCGCCGAGAACGGGGTGGCCGCCCTGGCCGTCATCGAGCAGCAGCAACCCGATGCGGCGCTGGTGGACGTGATGATGCCGGAGCTGGACGGCCTGTCGCTGTGCCGGATGCTGCGCCGCAGGGGCAACCGGCTGCCGATCCTGGTGCTCACCGCGCGGCACCAGGTCGGCGACCGGGTCGCCGGACTCGACGCCGGAGCCGACGACTACCTGTGCAAGCCCTTCGATATCGAAGAGCTGCTGGCCCGGGTGCGCGCCCTGCTGCGGCGGGCCGCGCCGGAGACGGATCAGCACCTGCTCACGGTCGCGGATCTGACCCTGGATCCGGCGACCCGGGAGGTGCGGCGCGGCGAAGTGGCGCTCGATCTGACCCGCACCGAATTCGACGTACTGGAACTGCTCATGCGCAACGAGCGCATCGTGCTCTCGAAAAGCCGTATCTACGAAGACATCTGGGGCTTCGACTTCGACACCGAATCGCGGTCGCTGGATGTGTACATCGGCTACCTGCGCCGCAAGACCGAGGAGGGCGGGGCGGCCCGCCTGATCCACACCGTCCGCAATGTCGGCTACACCATTCGGAACGCGTAATGCTGCGCACCAGAATCACTCTCGTGGCCGTCGGCGCGGCGGCCGTCGCCATCCTGATCACCGTGGTGCTGTCCTATCGGGCCACGGTGCCGGTGATCGCCGGCCAGATCGACCGCAATCTGTCCGATCGCGTGGATACCGTTCTCGCCCTGCTGGATACGAACACCCCGGTACCCGCGCGCGCGGATACGACCGAACAGCTGGTGCACCCCGACGGCACCGTCACCCTCCTCACGCCGGGCCGGGATCCGCTGCCGGTCACCGATATCGATCGCGAGATCGCGCGCAGCGGACAGGGCGAGGCGCACATCGACTCCGACGACGGACACTCGCACACCCAAACCAAGGGCAGACCCGGCGGCGGCGCGGTCATGGTCAGCCAGAACCTCTCCGACATCGCCCGCGTGGACCGCGAATTCCTCACCCGCACAGCCTGGATCACCGGCACGGCGCTCGCGGCCGCCGCCCTGCTGTGCTGGCTGGCCATCGGCGGCATCCTGCGCCCCATCCGCCGCCTGGCCGCCGCCACCGCCCGCATCGCCACCACCCAGGACCTGTCCGTCACCCTCCCCGGCCGATCCCGCGGCGAGGTGGGCGAACTCACCGGCAACTTCAACACGATGCTTGCGGCACTGCGCCTTTCCCGCGCCCAGCAGCAACGCCTGGCCCAGGACGCCGGGCACGAGCTGCGCACCCCCCTCACCTCGGTGCGCGGCAGCGCCGAACTCCTGCAGCGCGCCAACGGCCGGCTGGCTCCCGAGGACGAGACCACGGTGCTGGCCACCCTCGTCCACGAAGCCCGCGCCCTGGACGATCTGGTCCGCGAACTCGTCGACCTGGCCACGGATCAGTACGCCACCGAGGAGGCGGTCCCCCTCGACCTCGCCGAACTGGCCGAGGACTGCGCGGCCCGCTCCCGCAGACGCACCGGCAGGTCCATCACGGTGCGCACGGCCGCTCCGGGATCCGGCACAACCGCCCAGAGATCCGGCACGACCGCTCCGGGATCCGGCCCGACCGCCCGGAAATCCGGCACGACCGCCACCGGATCCGACACGACCGCCCAGGAATCCGGTACAGCCACCGTGCACGGCCGCCCTCGTGCCCTTGCCCGGAGCATCGACAATCTGCTCGACAATGCCGCCAAGTACAGCCCGCCCGAGACGCCGATCGAGGTCGAGGTGACCGCCACCGGTGTGATGGTCCGCGACCACGGCCCCGGAATCCCCGCGCCCGACCGCGGATTCGTCTTCGAGCGCTTCTACCGCGCCGACACCACCCGCGCCACGCCGGGCTCCGGCCTCGGCCTGGCCATCGTGCACGATGTGGTGGCCGCGCACGGCGGACAGGTGCACGTCGGCAACCATCCCGGCGGCGGCGCGATCGTCGGCTTCGAGCTACCGGGCGCGTCTCGCTAGGCCGAGGTTGTAGCGTACTGCGCGAACTCGGGACAGACTGGAAGCCGTGGACGCGCGGACAGCTTGCCCCGCTGCCACAGGATGGCTGCTCAGCGGAGGGAGTGGTTGCCGGTGACGACGCTGGCTCGCGGTGAGAACCGGCCCGTGCCTGCCGACCGGATGACGGTCACGGTCACGAGCGCGGCATCGCTGGATGTTTCCGCGCTGCTGCTCGGGGCGGACGGCAAGGTCCGGTCCGACGGGGATTTCGTCTTCTTCAACCAGCCCGTCGCCCCCGGTGTGATCTACCGGCACGGCCAGGGCGCGGGCGACATGGTCGACGTGACGACCAGCGCGCTACCCCCCGACGTGGACAAGGTGGTGGTGACGGCCAGCCTCGACGGCAGCGGCCCCGCCACCCTCGCCACCGCGGGCGCGCTCACCACCACCATCGGATCTCCCTCCGGCACACTCACTTTCCCGCTCACCGGCCTGACGAGCGAGACGGCGGTGGTGTGCGTCGAGATCTACCGCCGCCAGGGCGCGTGGAAGGTCCGCGCGGTCGGGCAGGGCTACGACAACGGCCTGGCGGGCATCGCCACGGCCTTCGGCGTGAACATCGACGACGAACCCGAAGCGGCTGCTCCCGCGCCCCCGCCGAGCCACGCGGCCGGGTACACACCCGCGCCTGCTCCGGCACAGGGGTTCTCACCGCAGCCCGGCCCCGGTGGCGGTTACGGCTCACCGCCTCAACCGTATTCGCCGGGAGGAGGGCAGCCCGGCTATCCGCCCGGAGCACCGCAGCCCTATCAGCCCGCGGCAGGTGCGCCGCCGGGTGGTTTCCCGCCCGCTCCGCCTGCGGCGCCGGGCTATTCGCCGCCCCCGTCCCAGCCCTATCAGCCCGCAGGCGGCCAGCCGCCCGGCTTTTCTTCACAGCAAGGAGGCGCACAGCCGATGCAGAGCGATCTGTTCAGCCCGAGCCATGCCGAGGTCAACGGCGTCGGCATCCAGAAGCAGAACGGGAAGATGATCAAGGTCGCCGTGAACGGCGAGGTGATGGCGCGCGCCGGGTCGATGGTGGCGTATCAGGGCGATCTGAACTTTCAGGCGCTCGGCTCCGGCGGCATCGGGCGCGCCATCCAGCAGCGGCTCACCGGTGAGGGCGTGCCGTTGATGAAGGTGACCGGGCGCGGGGATCTGTTCCTGGCCGACAGCGCCTCCGATGTGCACACCATCGACCTGGACGGCACCGACGGCCTCACCATCAACGGCTCGAACGTGCTCGCCTTCGACTCCAGCCTGCGCTACGACATCAAACGCGTCCAGGGCGCGGCCGGATACGCCAGCAACGCAGGCTTTTTCAACTGCGTCTTCACCGGGCGCGGCCGCATCGCCATCACCACCCACGGCCACCCCGTGGTCCTGAACGTCGACGCCCCCACCTACGCCGACCCCCAGGCCGCGGTCGCCTGGTCCTCCAGCCTCCAGACCGGCATCAAACGCAACGACTCCTTCGGCTTCAGCCGCCTCATGGGCCGCAGCACCGGCGAGGGCCTCACCCTCGCCTTCTCCGGCCGCGGTTTCGTCGTGGTCCAGCCCTCCGAGCTCCCGCCCGGCGGCCTCATCGGCGGCACCGGCGGCGGCCAGCAGTCCGGCCACAGCGGCGGCGCCCTGGGCGGCTTGTTCGGCTGAGCCCGGCCTCCCGCACCGATAACCCCGGCGGTGCGTCCTATTGTCGGCGCGAGGTTTGCGGCACAGACTGGGCCGCGTGCGAGTGGTGATTGCGAATCGTGGCGAAATCGCCGTCCGGGTGCTGCGGACGGCGCGGGAACTCGGCTGGCAGACGGTGGTGCTGCATACCGCCGAGGAGGCGGGGAGCCTGCCGGTGCGGCTGGCCGACCAGGCCGTACAGCTACCGGGCGAGGGAGCGGCGGCCTATCTCGATATCGACGCCGTGGTGGCGGCGGCCGTCACGGCGGCGAACGGCACGGCTGCGGCTCCGGATGCAGCTCCGACTGCGGCTGCGGCTCCGACTGCAGCTCCGACTGCGGCTGCGGCTCCGGCTCCTGCTGCGGCTGCGGCTGCGGATGCGGCTCCGGCTGCGGATGCGGCTGCGGCTGCGGCTGCGGCTGCGGATGCGGCAGAAGAGTTTCCGGTCTCCGGAACAGGGTCTGCATCCGGCGCGGCGGTGCGATCCGCATCGGCCGGGTCCGGCGCGGCACTGCGATCCGCGTCGACCGGGTCCGCCTCGGCAGAGCTCACCGTCGGCGAATCGGTTGAGCTTCCCCGGGGCCATGACCGGACGGTAGTGCACCCTGGATACGGGTTCCTCAGTGAGAGTGCCGATTTCGCGGCCGCGTGCGCGGCGGCGGGGCTGGAGTTCGCGGGGCCGTCACCGGAGACCCTGCGTGTTTTCGGGGACAAGGTGGCCGCGCGGGCCGCCGCCGAGCGGGCGGGGGTGCCTGTGCTTGCGGCCACGCGAGCCGGGGCCGGGCCGGAGGAGATCGCCGCGTTGCTGGCGGCGCACCCGGGCGGGGTGATGGTGAAGGCCGCCGCCGGCGGCGGTGGGCGCGGCATGCGGGTACTGCGAGATCCGGCGCTGGTCACGGAGGTGTGGGAACACAGCCGCGCCGAAGCGAAGGCGGGGTTCGGGGACGACAGCGTGTACGCCGAGGCACTGGCCACCGGCGCACGGCATATCGAGGTGCAGATCGTCGCGGACGGCGGTGCGGCGCGGGCGATCGGGGATCGCGATTGCAGTGTGCAGCGCAGGCAGCAGAAGCTGATCGAGATCGCGCCCGCGCCGAAACTGGATGCGGCGGTGCGGGATCGGCTGCACGAGTACGCGGTGCGGATCGCCGAATCGGTCGGCTGCCGGGGCGTGATCACGGTCGAGTTCCTGGTCACCGCCTCGGACATGTGGTTCCTGGAGGTGAATCCCCGGCTACAGGTCGAGCACACGGTGACCGAGATGGTGACGGGTGCCGATCTGGTTGCGGTGCAACTGGATTTGGCGCAGGGCCGCAAGCTCGCGGACCTGGAACTGCCGGAGTCCAGCGAGCCCCGCGGGTACGCCGTCCAGGCACGGGTCAATGCCGAACTGATCACCGCGGGCGGAGCGATCCTGCCGAGCAGCGGAACCATCACCCGCTTCGACGCGCCGACGGGCATCGGGGTCCGAGTGGAAACCGCTGCGCGCGTGGGGATGCGCCAGGGCGTGCGGTTCGATTCCCTGCTGGCCAAGATCGTCGCGCACGGCCCGTCGTATCACGCCGCGCGGCAACGCTGCTCGGACGCGTTGAGCGAAACCGTACTGAGCGGGGTCGATACCAATATCGGTCTGCTGCGAGCGATGCTGGACAGCCTCGCGGACAGTGCACCGGTGACCACCACATGGTTCGACGAACACCTGAGCGAACTGCGCACGCGCGCCGCCGAATACGAGCCGCCGGTGCCACCGGCAGCACAGGATTCCGGCACCCCGCTCGAGCTGGATCCCGCCGCGAGTGTGCTGCGATCCCCCATGGGCGCGACCGTGGTCGGGCTGGTCGAGCCCGGGGCACTGGTCGCGGCCGGCGCCGAGATCGCGGTGCTGGAGGCCATGAAGATGCAGCATGTGCTGCGTGCGGAGGCTCCGCTGCGGGTGCTGCGGCATGTGGTGGCCGTCGGCGATGTGGTGGACCCGCACGACGCGCTGCTCACCTGGGCCGAGGCCGATCATGACGGCGCGGCGGCCGAATCCGAAGGGGTGGACCTGGATTCCGTGCGGGCGGATCTGGCCGAGGTGCGAGCCCGGCAGGCGGCGACGCTGGACGCGGCCCGCCCCGAGGCCGTCGCCAAACGGCATCGGCTCGGCCGCCGCACCGCTCGGGAGAACATCGCCGATCTGGTCGATGCGGACAGCTTCGTCGAATACGGCGGGCTCGGTATCGCCGCGCAGCGGGCGCGGCGCGGTATCGAGGACCTCATCGCGAACACGCCCGCCGACGGCCTGGTGGCCGGGCTCGCGACGATCAACGGCGAACAGTTCGGCCCCGAGCGTTCGCGCGCGGTGGTCCTGTCCTACGACTACACGGTGCTGGCCGGGACACAGGGCGTCCGCAATCACGCCAAGACCGATCGCATGCTGGAACTGGCTCGGGAGCAACGTGTTCCGGTGGTCTTCTTCACCGAGGGCGGTGGTGGCCGCCCCGGCGACACCGACCACGGCGGCATCTCGTGGCTGGATGTCACCACCTTCCGGGCGATGGCCGCCCTGTCCGGCAGGGTGCCGCTGATCGGCATCGTGTCCGGCCGCTGTTTCGCCGGAAACGCCGCCCTGCTGGGCATGTGCGACGTCGTGATCGCCACCCCCGACGCGAATATCGGTATGGGCGGCCCGGCCATGATCGAGGGCGGCGGACTCGGCGTGTACGCGCCGGAGGACATCGGCCCGATCGAGGTGCAGCGCCGCAACGGCGTGGTGCACGTGGTCGCCGCCGATGAGGCCGAGGCCGTCGACCTGGCCCGCCGGTACCTGTCGTATTTCCAGGGCGCACTGGATGCCTGGCAGGCCCCGGATCCACGTCTGGCCAGGCATGTGGTGCCGGAGAACCGTTTGCGCGCCTTCGACATCCGCGAGGCCATCGAGGCCGTAGCCGATATCGGCTCGGTGCTGGAGCTGCGGCGGGATTGGGGCACCGGCATGGTCACCGCACTGGTGCGCGTGGCGGGCCGCCCGTTCGGCTTGATCGCCAACGACTGCCACCACCTCGGCGGGGCCATCGACGCTCCGGCCGCCGAGAAGCTCAGCGCCTTCCTGCGCGTATGCGGCGAACACGGCCTGCCCATCGTCTCACTCTGTGACACACCGGGTTTCATGGTCGGCCCGGAAGCCGAGAAGGAGGCGACCGTCACCAAGTTCAGCCGCCTGTTCATCGACTCGGCCGCGTTGGATGTCCCGTTCGGCACCATCATCCTGCGCAAGGGCTACGGCCTCGGCGCACAGGCCATGGCGGCGGGCAGTTTCCGCGCACCCCGCTTCGTGATCGCCTGGCCCACCGGTGAAATCGGCGGCATGGGGCTGGAAGGCGCTGTCCGCCTGGGCTTCGCGAAGGAGCTGGCCGCCATCGAGGACGTGGCGCAGCGCCAGGAGGTGTTCGACAATCTGGTGAAAGCCGCCTACGACAGCGGCAAAGCGCTCACCGCCGCGACCGTCCTGGAGCTGGACGCCGTCATCGACCCGGCCGACACCCGGCGCTGGATCAGTACCCTGCGTTGACGAGGAGGGACGGATAGCCCTGACTACGACCAACTCCTGCGCCGGCCGAGAACAGCCGTCGCAGGAGTTTCGAGCGTCGTAGGCGCTGGGAGCAGCGCTCAGCGCCGCAATACCTTGCGGGCCAGGTAGTTCCCGAGGAACTGGATGCCCTGCACACCCGCGATGATGATGAGCGTCGCCACCAGCGTGACCTGCCAATCGAACCGCTGATAGCCGTAGACCAGGGCGAAGTCGCCCAGTCCCCCGCCGCCCACGGTGCCCGCCATAGCGGACATGTCGACAATGGCGATGACCACGAAGGTGTAGCCGAGCACCAAGGGCCCCAGCGCTTCCGGGATCAACAGCGTGAGAATGATCCGCAGCGGCCCCGCGCCCATCGACCGCGCCGCCTCGATCACGCCGGGGTCGACGGTCACGAGATTCTGTTCGACGATGCGCGCGATGCCGAAGGACGCCGCCACGATCATGACGAAGGCCGCCGCGTCCGTGCCGATGGTGGTGCCGATGACCTCCAGGGTGATCGGCCCCAACGCCGCGAGCAGGATGATGAACGGGATCGGCCGCACCACGTTCACCAGCACATTGAGCACCACGCTGATCGGCGCGTTGGCCAGCAGCCCGCCCTTGCGGGTGGTGTAGAGCAGCGTCCCCAGCGCCAGCCCGATGACGCCGCCCACCACGAAGGTGAGCAGCACCAGGTAGATGGTGGTGCCGATGGCCTCGGTGAGCACCGGCCGCAGCTTGTCCCAATCCGTCTCGACGGCAGCGAGATTCACGGTGTTCGACGCGATGCTCGGGTGGAGCGCGGTGGTGATCATGCCGTCCTCCGCGTGTTCTCCGAGCCATCGGCTGTCGTGGATGTCGCAGCCGGGGCGGCGGCCGCCGGGGTAGCAGCAGCGACAGCCGGTGCGACGCCTTGCGCGAGCGCCGCGATCACACCGTCGACCGCCTCGGTCGTACCGTCCAGGGCCAGGGTGATGCTGCCGAAGGTCTTGTCCTGCAATGTGCTCACGCCGCCGTACACGATCTCGAAGTTCACGCCCGCCCGCGCGGCGATCGCCAGCACCTTGCCCACACCCCGCTCGTCATCGACGTCCACGGTGACCAACCGGCCCGGATACTTGGCCCCGAGCCGTTCCAGCTCCTTGGCGTCGGGCCGGTTGTGCAGCACCGTCTCCACGAAGGAGCGCGTGGGCGCGGCCCGCGGTGCGGCGAATACGTCGAAGGTGTAGGCCAGCTCCACGATTCGGCCCTCGGCCAGCACCGCCACCCGGTCGGCCACCGAGCGGATCACATCCATCTCGTGCGTGATGACCACGATGGTGACGCCGAGTTCCCGGTTCACCTTCTTCAGCAGCCGCAGCACCTCACCGGTGGTTTCCGGGTCGAGCGCCGAGGTGGCCTCGTCGGCGAGCAGCAGCGCGGGCGAGGTGGCCAGCGCCCGCGCGATGCCCACCCGCTGCTTCTGGCCGCCGGACAGCTGGTCCGGGTAGCTCGTGGCCTTGTCCGAAAGGCCCACGAACTCCAGCAGTTCCGCGACGCGGGCCTTGCGTTCGGCCCGCTTCCAGCCCGCCACCTTCAGCGGGTATTCGATGTTCCCGGCCGCGGTGCGCGACCGGAACAGGTTGAACTGCTGGAACACCATGCCGATATCCCGGCGCAACTGCCGCACCCGCGACTCGGAGACCCCGGTGATGGGATCCCCGGAGATGAGAATCGTTCCGCTGGTCGGCTTTTCGAGGGCGTTGATGAGCCGGACGAGGGTGCTCTTCCCCGCGCCCGAATACCCGATCACCCCGAAGATCTCGCCCTTCTCGATGCGCAGGTCCACGTCCGCGAGCGCCGTGTGCTCCTGCTTCCCGACCCGGAAGACCTTGCTGACGGAGGTGAATTCGACTGCGGCGGCGGCGCTGTCGGTGCCGGTCACTTGTTCTCACGCACGGTCTGCTGCACGCGCGCCAGGATCGGCTCCAGCTCCGGTCCGCTGCGCTGCACCTCGACCGCGGTGCCCTTGGACGATTCCTGCACGGCCGCCTGCACTTCGGGGCCGTGCCAGATCTCCACCAGTTTCAGGTAGGTGGGGTTGGTCTTGTCCTCGGCGCGCGTGACGAACGCGTTGATGTACGGTTCCGCGCCGGGGCTGTTCGGATCATCCTTGTACAGCGCCGATTTCGGGTCGATGCCCGACTTCTGCAGGAAGGTGTTGTTGATGATGGAGCCGTCCACCGACTGCAGCGACAGCGCGGTCTGAGCGGCGTCGACGGGGGTCACCTTCACCTTGGAGGCGGCCTTGTCGACATCGGCGGGGGTGGGCTGACGCGAATCGCCGGTCAGCTTCAGCAGGCCGCCCGACTGCAGGACGAACAGCGCCCGCGCCTGGTTGGTGGGATCGTTCGGAATGGCGATCTCGCCGCCCTGCGGGATGTCGGCGAGGGTCTTGTGCTTGCTGGAGTACAGACCCAGCGGCACCACCTGGGTCGCCCCGATCGGCGTCAGGGTCTCGCCGTTGGCCTCGTTGAACTGTCCGAGGAACTGCAGGTGCTGGAAGAGGTTGACGTCCACCTGCCGCTGCGCCAGCGCCTGGTTCGGCTGCGAGTAGTCCGAGTAGCGGGTGATCTTCAGCGTGATCCCGTTCTCGGCGGCCTTCTTCTCGAAGACATCCCATTCCGGGCTGCTCTCGGTGGTGCCGATCTTCACGACAGTGCCGGAGGAGTCGTCGCTGCCGCAGGCGGTGGCCGTGAGGGTGAGGCCGACAGCTGCCGCGACCAGGACCGGGATCGCCAGTCCTCGATGGAATTTCACTCGTGCTCCAAAAGATCGTCGAAATTGAACCCGGCTATGCAACCGTGTTCACCGTCCGCCGGAAATGGTTGTGATCGGCGCGAGCAAAACCCTGGCGACTTCGCGCGGTCCGCGCCTAGCTTGGCTGAAATGCGAAAACTGGGCCGTATCCTGGTGATTCCCCTGCTGCTGGCGCTGGCCGCGACGGTCGGCTGTGGCAAGGAACACCGTGCCGACGTGGTGCGTATCGGTGTGAACGATCTCGCGCAACCGCACTGGGAGGTCTTCCAGCGGAAGGCCGCGGACGCCGGGATCACCGTCGAATACGTGAGCTTCTCCGACTACAACCAGCCGAATCCGGCGCTGGCGCAGGGGCAGATCGACCTCAACAAGTTCCAGCACGTGCGCTATCTGGCCAATTACAACGCGCGCAACAACCAGAACCTGGTGCCGATCGGGGCCACCGAGGTGTTCCCGCTGGCGCTGTACTCCAAGAAGCACAGGTCCGTGACGGAGATTCCGCAGGGCGGCGAGATCACTCTCAGCAACAACCCTGCTAATCAGGTGCGGCCGCTGCTGAGCCTGGCCGCGGCGGGGCTGATCACACTGAAGAACGGCGCGAGCTGGGACTCCCAGATCGAGGATGTGGACAAGGCGACCTCCCGGGTGAAGCTGACCACCATCGACCCCACCCTGACCGCGCAGTCCCTGGACAGCGTGGACGCGGCCTTCGTCGACGACACCTTCGCCGTCCCCGCCGGACTCACCGAGCAGCAGATCATCTACACCGACGACCCGGAACGCCCGAACCTGAAGCAGTACATCAATATCTTCGCCGCCCGCGTCGAGGACAAGGACAACCCGACCTTCCTGAAACTCGTGCAGATCTACCACGATCCGGAGGTCGAGGCCGCGATCAAGGCCGAGTCCGGCTACCGAGGCACGTTCAAGAACAACGACCAGGCCGACCTACAGGCCACCCTCACCGAATTGGAAGCCAAGTTCCGGCAGTGAGCACGGGAACCGGGCTCACTCCCTCGTCCCGCGGATCTTTACGCGGGCGGCGGCGATGATGGTGAGGATGATGACGGTCATCATCTGCAGGGCCGACCAATCCTCGGAGGTGGGGAGCGGGCGCAGCGCCTCGGCGGGCGTGTAGACCGGCGGCACCACCACCGGGGCGGGCGGCGCGGTGGCCGGTACCGGGGCGGGCTCCGGCGGGAGCGGGAGTTGCGCGGGGACGACCGGCACCGGCCGCGGGATGAGCAGCGGTGTCGCGGGTGCTTCCGGAAACGGAATCGGCAGCAGCAGCAGGCAGGTCAGCACGGCGCTGCCGGTGACCGCGCTGCCGACCACCACGCTGCCCGCACCGGAGGATCCGGGGCCGACCAGCCCGCTGGAGCCGGGCACGAAACCGGGGCCGATCAGGCCCGAACCGCTGACACTGCCGGTGGCCAGGCCGAGCAGGATCGCGCCGACACCCACCACGGCGCTGCCGGCGCAGGCGGTCAGCACACTGCCGGATTCGAGACCGAGCGTTTCACCGAGCGTGGTGTCCGCCACCGGATTCGCGACGGGGCCTCCGAGCGTTTCGAGGTCTCGAGCCACGGCGT
Source organism: Nocardia acididurans (assembly GCF_016741815.1). Taxonomy (GTDB): domain Bacteria; phylum Actinomycetota; class Actinomycetes; order Mycobacteriales; family Mycobacteriaceae; genus Nocardia; species Nocardia acididurans. The sequence goes on along the minus strand of NZ_JAERRJ010000010.1, from coordinate 12,261 downwards.
TGACGACGCGAGCACCGGCCCCCAGCGCACTGCCGGTGTCGAACAGCGCTGCGCCAGTGGCGATTCCCTGACCGAGTCCCAACGAACTACCGGTGCCGGATGGGAGGCCGCCCGCGCTCGGGCCGAGACCGAGCGCGCTACCCGTGCCCGCTCCGGCCGCGATGCCACCCGGGCCGAGGCCGAGGGAACTACCTGTGCCGACAGGGTTTCCGCCCGCGTCTGCGCCCAGGCCGAGAGCACTTCCCGTATCCGCTCCGGCGGTGGCCGGGCCCGGCCCCGCAGCGCTGCCCAGACCGAGCGGAATCCCCGGGGATTCCGCCACCGGTGCGGAACCGTCGGTTCCCGCACTGCCGCTGATGATTTCGCCGACGACGTCGGGTACGCCCGGCTCGGCCGCGGCGACACCGGCCGGTATCGCGAGCAGGCATGCGGCGACGGGGACCGCCGTTGCCGCAGCGAATCCCTGTGCGGTCCAACGTGTTCGCGTCACTGTGTCTCCGAAAGCTGTCAGCGCGGCATGAAGGACTGCGCCGGGGTCGAGGCGGCGATGTGCTCGAACTGGCTGATGGCGAGTTCGTAGGCGTCCCTGGGGACGATGTTCGCCCCGCGGAAGGGACCGTCCAGGTTGTAGACCGCGAGTACGACGCCGCCGACCACCAGGCCGAACAGCCCGGTCATGATCAAGCTGCGCTTGGTGACCAGCACACCCGACAGCACGGTGCCGAGCAACAGCATGCCGACGCCGAACCAGAGCGCCAGGTAGAGGAAGGGCGGCAGCTTGTATTCGGCGTCCAGACCGCGGTCGTAACGCGCTTCAGCCACCATGTCCAGGCCCGAACCCGCCTGCTCCAGTGCGTCTTTCACGTTGGGGTCGGCGGATTGCACCGCCGCTACCGCGTCGTTCAATTCGTCGAAGGTGTTCTGCGTGGTCTCGCTGAGCCGGCGATGCTCGGCCATCTCCGACCATTCGTCGGTGATGACCTCGTGCGTGTAGTCCTCGACCAGGACTTGGATTTTCACCCGATCGGCGTCGGGCAGATCGGCCGCCGCCGAGTACACGGTGAGCAGCCCTTTGGATTCGGACACCGTATGCGCGGTGGCATTGTCGTACTGCTGCCAGCAGATGACCACCACGAAGGCGACAATGGCCGCGAAGAACATATTGACCAGGTCGGTCACCGCTGTTCCCGCGCCTTCGTCGTCGTCCTGCCGCCAGGAGCCGGGCCGCACCCGATCGCCGACCACGAATACGAGCAGCGCCACGACCGCGAACAGCACGGGCACAATCAACTGCAGCGCCATATTGCGACAACACCTCCCAGGCCGCGAGACACAATCGGTCACGTTGTATTCGCGGCCGGGGGACGCTCGGATTGCGCCCGGCAAACAATCTGTTAAGGCGATGCCACGCTAGCTGCGATAGGCGGTCAAAATGCCGCGAATCGACGGCGTGACAGGCAGCTCGCCATCGAGCGATACCCAGCGGTATCCGGCGTAGTTGGTGAGCCGGATCGGCCCGACGGTGGCGACGTCGACCGCGAAATGCTCACGGCGCACCGGCTTTCCGGCATTCGACAGATAGTCGAAACTGCCCAGATGCCGGACGATATCGACAACAGTCAGACCGGTCTCCTCGAAAACCGCACGCGCCACCGCGGTAGCCAGCTGCTCCCCCGGGCGCACGATCGTGCCCGGCAGACTCAGCGGACTACGCCCCGCCCCATGCGGATCGCGCTCCAGCATCAGCACCGTGCCATTGTGTTCCAGCACGATGCCGACCCGCAGCGCGACGCTGTCGGCGACGGCTCTGTCCTGCAATCCGGTCAGGACGGACTCCCCGATGGACTGTTTGGGCGACACCTCGAAACCCCACACTGCACACCACATCCCGTAACGCCGGACATCCTCGAACGGCACACTGTCAACGCTACCGGTCCACAACGCTGCTACGGCAGAGTTCCGCACGCATTTCGACGCATATCCACCGAACCGCCGGTACGCTCGGAAACTTTCGCAACCCGTCGGCGGCGCGCCCGCGCAGATCCACTCCGAACAGCCGGGTTTCCTGCCGTTATCCAGCCGTAATCTGTTGGCGCGCAAGGACTCCAGCGCCGCCACCGGTCTTGACGAGCGGAGGTTTACCGCCCGCGACGCGGGTAGTCTACGGAGTGGAACAGTACGAATGGGCTGTGCTGCAGCGCCGCGCACGGCGAGTACGGGGAGATCGCCCATGTCGCACCGCTTTCGTCCATCCGGCGTGCAGCGCGCCGGCCGCCCCACGATCGGCGCCCTGCTGCTGCTCGCGGTGTCGACCCTGCTCATCGCCTCGTGCTCGGGGTCCTCGGGCGGGAAAACCGACCCGGCCGAGGCGATCTCGTTCACGCCCGCCCAGGGCGCGCAGCAGGTCGACCCCTCGGCCCCGGTCGAGGTGACCATCAGCGACGGCAGCCTCACCTCGGTGGCCATGACCAACGAGCAGGGCCGCGCCATCGAGGGCCTCTTCACGCCCGACCGGACCAGCTGGAAACCCAACGGCCCGCTCGGCTACGGCCGCACCTACACCCTGCTGGTCGAAGGCAGTACCGACGGCGGGCCCACCGGCGTCATCACCTCCACCTTCTCCACGCTCACCCCCAGCAATCAGACCAAGGCCTATCTGACCACCACCGGCGGCCAGCCCCTCGCCGACGGCGGCACCTACGGGATCGGCACCGTCGTGGTGGCCCACTTCGACGAGGACATCCCCGATCGGGCCGCCGCCGAGAAGCGGCTCGGCGTCACCACCGAGCCCGCGGTGGAGGGGGCCTGGTACTGGCTCGATCAGCGCAATGCGCACTGGCGGCCGCGGGAGTACTACCAGCCGGGCACCAGGGTCACCGTCACCGCCGACATCTACGGCGCGGAACTCGGACCGGGCCTGTTCGGGCAGGAGGACAGCGCGACCACGTTCACCATCGGCCCCGCCCACATCGCGATCGCGGACGACAACACCAAGCAGATCGAGGTCTTCGAGAACGGCACCCTGGTGCGCACCATGCCGACCTCCATGGGGCAGGGCGGCACCGAAACCATCGGCGGCACCACGCTGTCCTTCTGGACGCAGCGCGGCATCTACACGGTGATGGACAAATCCAATCCCGTGATCATGGACTCCTCCACCTACGGGCTGCCCATCAACTCCCGGCTCGGATATCGCGAAACCATCGGCTGGGCAACACGAATCAGCACCGACGGGATCTACGTGCACGCCCTCGACGCGACCATCTGGGCGCAGGGCAACACCAATGTCTCGCACGGCTGCCTGAACCTCAGCACCGAGAACGCGAGCTGGTTCTTCAACTGGGTGCTGCCCGGCGACATCGTCGAGGTGCGCAATACCGGCGGGGAGCCGCTGGAGGTGTGGCAGAACGGCGACTGGGGGCTGCCCTGGGACCAGTGGCTGGCGGGCAGCGCCCTGCGCTGAGGACGCGCGCGATCAGGGCGTCAGGCCCGCATCCCTGGCGAGCATGGCGGCCTGCACGCGCGAACGCAGGTCGAGTTTGTAGAGCACCCGGGACACATGGGTTTTCACGGTCGCCTCGCTGATGGTGAGGCGACGCGCGATCTGCTGATTGGACAGCCCCTCGCCCAGACAGGCCAGCACATCGCGCTCTCGATCGGTGAGGTCGGACAGACCCGGCGGCGGTGCGGCCGGAGCCGGGACCGCGCCCGCGAACGCGGAGATGACCCGCCGGGTCACGCTGGGCTCCAGCACGCCGTCCCCTGCGGCCACCAGGCGGACCGCCTCGATCAGCCGCGCCGAATCGACGGACTTCAGCAGGAATCCCGCCGCCCCGGAACGCAAAGCGCCGTATACGTATTCGTCCACATCGAAGGTGGTGAGCACCAGCACGTGCGCGATGCGCTGTTCGACCAACTGCCGTGTCGCCTCGATCCCGTCCATGCCGGGCATGCGGATGTCCATGAGCACCACGTCCGGCCGCAGCGCCGTCGCCTTGCGCACCGCCGCGATCCCGTCCGACGCCTCACCGACGACCTCGATATCCCCGGCGGTCCCGAGAATCATGGCCAGACCCGCCCGCACCGCCGCGTGATCATCGGCCAGCAGCACGCGAATCGGGCCGGTCGCGAGTTCCCCGGTCATCGGGCGGCTCCCGGGATCGGCAGTTCCGCGCGGACCTGCCAGCCATGGCCGTGCGGCCCGGCGACCAGTACTCCGCCGACGGCCTGAGCGCGCTCGCGCATAGTGGTCAAACCCGTTCCACCTCCACCACTTTCGGACAGCTTGTTGCGAAACCCTGCGCCGTCGTGACCGCCGCTGCCGTCCCGACGATCGGTCACGTCGATCATCAGTGTGCCCTCGCGCGCGGTGACGATCACTTCGGCCGCGCTGCCGGGTGCGTGCTTGACCGCGTTGGTGAGGGCTTCCTGAACAATGCGGTAGGCGGAAAGGTCCACCGCCGCAGGCAGATCCGGGGGTGTGTCCACCTCCGATCGAACGCTCAACCCGGCGGCGCGGGCCGATTCCAGCAGGGGTTCGAGGTCCGCGAGGCGGGCCGGGGCGGTGCGGGGTTCGCTCTCCGGATCGTCGGAGCGCAGCAGGCCGATCATGGCCCGCATCTCGGTGAGGGAGGCAACGCTGTTCTCCCGCACCGACTTCAGCACCGTGCGCATGACCTGCGGATCGCCGTCCACCATGGACAGCGCCGCCTCGGACTGGATCGCGATGGCCGACAGATGTCCGGCGATGACATCGTGCAGGTCGCGGGCCATCCGAGCGCGCTCGGCGGCGACGGCGGCGCGGCGGTCGAGTTCGGCGATGCGCTCGAGCTGGTCGGCGCGCTCACGCTGGGCGTCGGCCAGGGCGCGGTGGGCGCGCACCTCCGTCGCCCACCACACCGGGATCACCGGGAACAGGCCCACCCCCAGCAGGGTCAGCAGCCCCAGCCGCCAATCCCCGCTCGCCACACCGGATCCCACGCCCGACACCACGATCAGCACGCCCACCACGGCGATGATCACGCGATTGGCGCGCAGCGAACTGTTCAGGGTCGCGCTGTACAGCAGATCCGAAAGTACGTACAGCACGCCGATACTCAGCCCGACCAGCGGCGCGGCCACACCCACCACCGCCACGCCGCCCAGCAGCGCGGCGATCGGCGCACGGGTGCGGAACAGCTGCGCACAGCAGATCGCGGCCAGCGCCGCGTACTCCAGCCACCCCGGCGCGGGTGCGACGGCCGGTTCCCCGAATCGCACGATCAGCGGCAGCCGGGACAGCAGCAGCAGACTGCCCACCACGAAGCAGGCAGCGCTCATCAGCCCGTCCCGTTGCCAGACGGGCCAGTCTCCGACCCTCGGCCACCGCATGACTCCATCTCAGCACAGCCGCGAGCCCGGCAACCTCGATCGAACGTCGGATTCGGCGCGCTGCGCATGCTACGAAGTGATGACCCGCGATGCCCCCGACCGCCGACGCGCACGCACCCCCGTACCGGCCAGGCTCGATGTCATGGAGGGGTTCTTCGAACTACTGCGCACCAATCCGATCACCGCGCTCATCGCGGCGACCGAGGTCGGTTTCTGGATACTGCTCGGTGCCGGGCTGCTGGTCCGGTATCTGTTCAAGTGGCGTCGCGTCAGCACTGTGCTGCTGATCAGCACCCCGCTGCTGGACGTCGCCCTGCTGATCGCCACCGTCTTCGACCTGGGGCGCGGCGGAACCGCCACTGCCGCCCACGGCCTGGGCGCGGCCTATCTCGGATTCAGTGTGGCCTTCGGGCACAGCGTGATCCGCTGGGCCGACGAACGCGTCGCCCATCGCTTCGCGGGTGGTCCGCCGCCCACCAAACCGCCGGGCCGCAACGACCCCGGACGCCTGGCCTACGAATGGCGCGAGTGGCGGAAGTGCCTGCTGGCCTGGGCGATTGCCTGCGGCACCATGCTGCTGCTGGTCTTCGTGGTCGGCTCGCCCGACCGCACCGAGGCGCTCTGGTACTGGATGAGCAGGCTCACCACGGTGCTGCTGATCTGGCTGGCCGTCGGTCCGATCTGGGCGCTCTTCACACCGGCGGACAAATCGGAGAAGTCGGAGGAGCCGAGCATCGAGGTGCGCTAACCAGCTCCGCCCAGCGCGCGCTCGATGGCGATGAGAGTATCGAGCTGGTCTGCCGACAGCAGGCCGGTGAACCGCTCGTGCACCGATTCTCGGTGCGCGGGCGTCGCGGATTCGAAGAGTGCGCGGCCCTCGCCGGTGAGCAGGACGTCGTCGCCGCGGCCGTCGCGTTCGCAGGGCTCGCGGGCGATCAGGCCGCGCTGTTCCATCCGGCCCAGTTGCCGGGACAGTCTGCTGTGCGCCCAACCCAATTCGGCGGCCAGCCCGCGCACCCGGATGCAGGCGTCCGGGCTCTCCAACTCGTCCAGCGCGGCGAGCACCTCGTAGTCGGGCATCGACAATCCGCTGTCGCGTTCCAGATCGCGGGCGATTTCGGCGTCGATTCGCTCGCGCAGGCGACGATAGGCGGTCCAGGCCGCTCGGGCCCGGCCGTCGAGTGTCGTATCCGAATCGCGAGCCATGGCAGCGAGTTTAGCTCAAGTTGTTTACATGTAACGAATGTGCGGCTATGGTTTGCGTTACATGTAACGAACTGGAGGCAAGGCAGTGAGCACGAACGGCATGAGCACCGGCGAACAGAGCATCAAGATCAACGGCGTGGAGTTGAGCGTCGAGAGCTTCGGCGATCCCACGCAGCCGAGCGTGCTGCTGCTGCACGGGGCCGGCGAATCAATGCTGGCCTGGGAGAACGGATTCATCGAGCGCCTGGTGGCGGGCGGTCGGCACGTCGTCCGCTTCGACAGCCGCGACGCCGGGCGGTCGACCACCTACCCGGTCGGCGCGCCGGAATACGACCTGCGCGACCTGGTCGCCGACGCGGCCGCGGTGATCGAGACGCTCGAACTCGGACCGGCACATCTGGTCGGCATGTCGCAGGGATCCGCGGTCGCACAGCTGGTCGCCCTGGATCATCCGGAACTGGTGGCCACCCTGTCGATCATGTCCGGAACACCGGGCGGCCCCGGCCACCAGCAGCCCGATCTCCCCGGGCTGACACCGGAATTGGCGGCCTACTTCGCCGGAGAGGCCCCCACGCCGGACTGGGCCGACAAGGACGCGGTCGTCGACTACCTCGTCGATGCCATGCGGCCCTTCGCCGCCACCTCGCGCCCGTTCGACCTGGCGGCACAGCAGGACAACGCGCACCGGGTGGTGTACCGCGCGGCCGATATCGCCGCACAGCTCACCAACCCGTATCTGATCGAGGCCGGGGACCCGTGGCGAGATCGGCTGGGGCAGATCGCGATTCCGACACTCGTGCTGCACGGCACCGAGGATCCGCTGTTCCCGATCGAGCACGGCCGCACCCTCGCGGCCGAGATCCCGGGAGCGCGATTCGTTCCACTGGAGCAGACCGGCCACGAGGTCTTCCCGCCGCACACCTGGGATGCCGTCGCCGCGCAGCTGCTCGCGCACACGGCGTGACATCCGAAGCCGCGTGCGATTCGGGTGCGCCACCGTCGAAGCGATTCCAGCTCAGGACACCCGGATCACGCTGATCGTCCGGCTTGCTGCAGCACCTCGCGGGCCAGGGCCCGATACTGTTCGGCGCCATTGGATTTGGGCGCCCACGAGGTGATGGGCTCACCGGCGATGGTGGCGTCGGGGAAGCGGACAGTCCGGGAGATGGCCGTCTCGTAGACGCTGCCGCCGAACACCTCCTCCACGCGGGCCCGCACCTGCCGCGAATGCAGCAGCCGCGCGTCGAACATGGTGACGACGATCCCGTACAGGGTGAGTTTCGGGTTCAGCCGATCGCGCACCTTCTCCATGGTGTCGGTCAGCAGGGCCAGTCCGCGCAGCGAGAAGAACTCGCACTCCATCGGAATGATCACGCCGTCCGCGCAGGCGAGTGCGTTAACGGTGAGTACGCTCAACGCGGGCTGACAGTCGATGAGGATGTAGTCGTAGCGGTCGCGCACCTGATCCAGCACCCGCCGCAGCGCGTGTTCGCGCCCGACCTCGTTGACCAGCTGGATCTCCGCCGCCGACAGATCGATATTGCTGGGCAGCAAATCCATCCGCTCGACACCGGTCTTCATGAGTACCTCGTCGACCAGCGGCGCGGACTTGCCGAGCAGGTCGTAGATGGTAACCACCAGGTCGTTGTGGGCGACCCCGAGTCCGGCGGACAGCGCGCCCTGCGGATCCAGGTCGACCAGCAGCACCCGCTGCCCGCATTCCGCCAGGGCCGCACCCAGGTTGATGGTCGAGGTGGTCTTGCCCACGCCACCCTTCTGATTGCAGAGTGCGACGACCCGCGCTTCGCCGCGAGGTTGCTGATTCTCTCTCGAGGGAAGGTTTGCCGACATGTCGCCAGGCTAACGGTACGACCCCCGCGCCGATGGTAATGACTGATGAGTCTTTTCTCACGGACACCCCCTGCGTCGGAAGGTTCCACCATGCCACTCGGACGACTCGGCACGCTCACGGCCGCCGCCGCCCTCGCGACCGCGACACTGATCGGCACGAGCGCGCCCGCCTCCGCCTCCAACTACATCCCGGTCGAATTGCCTTTGACCACTACGGGAGCCGACGGACTCGGCTGCTCCGGCGACGTCTGGGCGATCGGCAACGTCTACCCCGACGGGGATGTCGCGGGCACCGTCGACCTGAATGTGCGCGGCTGGCTGAAGGTGTTCGGCGTACCCGCACCATGGTGCTCGGTCACCGCCACCGTCAACTGGCACAACCTCGACACCGGCGCGTCGGGCTGGGGATCGGTCTTCCTCGGCAGCGGCAACGGCACCCCATTCTTCTGGCTCGCGCCACAGGCCGGAAACGTGCGCCTGGTGACGGGTGCGGGCCGAGTGGCGTTCTCACTGAACACCAACTTCCCGCACTCGCCGAGCGAAACCACCTTCACCGTCTACTGATTCGCCGCCCGAGCCCGGTCGGCACCGGTCAGCCGGACTTCTTCACCGCCCACATCGCTGCCGGGGAGCCCGGCGAATAGGTCGCGCTCCCCTGCTTCGAACCGTGCTTCGCATCGTCGTACCGCATACAGAAGTTGATCAGCTCGCCCGTGCCGACCTGATAACCGTCGACAGTCATATCGGACCCGAGCTGCTGCCCCTTCAAGGTCTGCGCACCCACGACAAAGGTGAATTGATCTGTGTTGACCGTGAATCCGGCATGACCGCCGATCACCGCGAAGCACACGATCGCATCCCTGGTCGACCCGCTCTGATACGCGCTGATCTGACTGCCCTTCGGCGTGGTGTACCACGCCAGCAACCCGCTCTCCAGCGACTTGCCCATGGTCAATGTCGCCAGCGGCAGCGACTCCTCGTTCACCTCGGCGAGCCGAGCATCGGACACGTCAAACACGCACTGGGCCGCATAGATCCGGTCCACGCTCCCACCACTCGCCGGCCGCGCCCCGCACACCGTGGCCCGCGCCGCCAGCCACGCCGCATCCTCGTTCACCATGGCCTTGCGCTCGGCGGCATCGGCCGTACCGAACAACGCCTTTCGCGCACTGTTGATCTGAGCGTCGACATGCTCGGTCCGGACCCGATAACACTCGATGATCGCCGCCGTGGAGCCATCGCTCACCGAACACTCCTCGGCACCGCCCTGCTCCTGCGCCGCACCACCCGACCAAGGTTCGACAATCCCCACATAAACCGGAACAGCCGCAGCCGTAGTCGTCTGCGCCGACGCGACCACCACCGGAGCACTCGTCGTCACGGCCGCCTCTGTGGCCACCGGCCCCACCGCCCCCGAAAGATACAGTCCACCAACGGTTATCCCCGCCCCCACCCCGAGCACCAGCACAACAACCAGCGCATACACCCACGACCGCGCCGGCCCCCGCCCCACCGACTCCGCCCCATAGGGATCATCCCGAATCGGCTCGAACACATCAGTGTCCTGCCAGGACAAATCATCATCGGGCGGAGGATACCCAGGCGACATCGACGTCCCCTTCAATCTCGAACTCTCACAGGCACATCGGCAACCCGACCGTCCCGCCGGTCAGCATACGACCGCCACCGCAGGGTTTCAGGATCTGGTGAAGATCACCGGATGGTCATCGTTCTCGATGCGGTCGGTTGCCGGGAACTCCACGGCGACAGGCGAATCCGCTGCTGCCGCAAGTGTTTCGAAGGCGGAGCGGCTGTAGTGGCGGAGACAGGTGATGAAGGAGTCGTGCACGGTCGGTCCGATCGCCGAGAGCGGGGTCCGCAGACTCAGCAGCATCACCGCACCGACAATGGGTGGCAAGGTGAGGTAGCGCAGCAGCAGTTTTCCGGCTGTGGGCCGAATGCCGTCGACAACAAGGAATTTCGCGCCCACCCGGGTGCCCTCCGCGATGGCTCGCGCCGCAGCGGCCGGCGGCAGGTGATGAAACGCCGCGGCGAACACCACCAGGTCGAAACTGTCGTCGGGCGCGTCGATGGCCGTGGCGTCCACGGCCCGCACGGTAGCGCGCGGATGCGCGCCCAAGGGCCCGGCCGCCATCCCGGCCACCAGCGCGGGATCGATATCGGTCACCGTCACCGAAGCCCCCGGATGCAACTCCAGCACCCGACGCGACAGCAAACCATGTCCCGCACCGAGTTCCAGAATCCGCGGCTCCGGAATATCAGCGACCATGTTCGCCACCAGCACCGAATTGGCCTCGTGGGTACCGTATTTGGTGCCGATCTGCACCAGCGCCGCGACAATCTTCTCCTTGACCGTCCCCGGAACATCGGAGCGGTCGGTGTATTCCAGCCGATCAGTCTGCAGCTTCCGATCCAGCCACGAAGCGTCCGGCCCACCCCGAGGCATGGAATCGATATCGAATGGAATGCGCTGGTGCAGCACGTGTTCCCCTAAAGCTCTGAATATGACGCACCAAGATCTACCACAGGGCCGACACAGCACGCGGCCCCGACGAGCTCCAAGCTACGGAATCGACGGCCACAGCTCCCATGCGATTCGGGCGGCGGACTCGCATACTCTGCGCTCGTCCTCGTCGGGTGCCCACGCGACGCTGACCTCGACCACCTCCACCAGGGACGGGTCCGGGTGTTCGGGGGTATCGGGGACGATGCGGTAGCCGGGCCAGGGATTCCAGACTTTCGCATTCGTCGCGTAGAGGCAGGATTTTGCGGCCTCGGAGGCGTAGGGAACGTTGTCGAGTATCCAGACCTGAGTTGGTCGGCCGTCGACCGTCGTGTTGGGGCGATTCGGGAATACTCCCTGGTTGCGCTGCAAATCCAGGCGCACGCGGATTTCGACCGAGCGGTGAATTTCTCCGGACCGCACAGTCCACCGGCAGTCGTTGCGGGACAACCGCGCGGATCGGGTTCCCGGGATATCCAGCCCGGGATCCAGTGTCGAGGCCGTGAGCCGGCTGCACAGGTCCACCGCCGCCGCCGAATCCGCCGGGTAGGTCAGATGCCGGAACGCGCCGGTGGCCATTGCGTGCGCTGCCGCGTCGCCGACCCGCGCGGCGACGGCCCGCTGATCGATTTCCGCGCCGGGGTCAGGAGCGGGACCCGTCCACGAGGCGCGGGTAACCACGGCATCGCCATTGTCGTGGTACACGATATCGATCATGACGTCACCGACACCCGATGCCCGCGAAGGGATTTCCGCACCGATCGCACGATGAACAGCGCCCTGATCCCGGACTGTCAGCCCATTGTCTCGATAACGGTCGAGGTCGAAGCCATCGATCACCTCGACATCGAGCACCACTCCCCGGCCAGCCTGATCAGGTCTTCCCACCAGCGCAAAGCAACTCCGCAACGCCAGCGGCCGAACCCCCCGCACCACGATCCCCGGACCGCCCACTACATCCGAGGTGACAAACCCACACGGATCGACGGTGGCGATCACGCCGAGACCGACCTGAGCCACCACCGGATTCGCCCGACCCGCAATCGGAGTCGTCACCGCCCGGTATCCGAAGGCCCCCACAACAAGCAGGGTATCCACCACAAGCGCCCCCACCAGCAGAAACAGACGGCTCCTCCGCGTCACCGGCACCACCTCCGGCCATCACACTGCCACACGCCGACGCCCCAACCATGGAGCCACACACGCGGGCCAGCAACGAAAAAAGCCCTTCCTGTACAGGAAGGGCTTCGATCTTCGAAGTGTCCGGAGGGGGACACGACCACTACGCACACGCGTTTCACCGGCAGAAA
>NZ_JAERRJ010000001.1 GCF_016741815.1 Nocardia acididurans | reverse complement strand
TGTGGCCGAGGCGGCAGTCGTGGGAGCCTCCGACGCCACCACCGGTCAGGGCATCGTCGCCTTCGTGATCCTCACCGCCGAGGCCAAGGACACCGGCGAAGACCTCGCCACCGAACTCAAGGCCGAGGTCTCCCGCGAGATCTCCCCCATCGCCCGCCCGCGTGAGATCCACGTGGTCCCCGAGCTGCCCAAGACCCGCTCCGGCAAGATCATGCGCCGCCTGCTGCGCGACGTCGCCGAGGGACGCGAACTGGGCGACACCTCCACCCTGGTCGACCCCAACGTCTTCGAAGCCATCCGAGCGGGCAAGGCGTAGCCGACCGATCGCCGAATCAGCCCCGCGACCGCACGGTCGCGGGGCTTTTCGTGTGGCGGTGAACAGTGCGACCCGAGTAGGCCGTTAGAATTGCGTAAAAGGTGTGCCGGGAAGTCTGGTCGGCATGCGGCCTTCGACCACCTTCCTGGAAGTGGATTCGCACGCCGCTGTTCTGTCGAACCACGGTGAAAGGTGCACCTCGTGATCGCTCAGGTCCGCTCCGAGCTCGCTCGCTATCTACGGACCGAAACATTCGGTGGCGCACTGCTTCTCATCGCCGCGGCGGGTGCGCTGATCTGGGTCAACTCGCCGTGGGGCGCGTCGTACGAGACCATGATCAACACCAAGCTGGCGATTCCCGCGCTGCATCTCGATCTCACGCTGGCCGACTGGACCAAGGACGGTCTGCTGGCCGTCTTCTTCTTCGTCGCGGGGCTCGAGCTCAAACGTGAGCTGGTGGTCGGCGAGCTGGCCGAACGCAAGAAGGCGACATTGCCGATCATCGCGGCGTTCGGCGGCGTGCTGCTGCCCGCCCTGATCGCGATCGGCGTGGGCTGGGGCGTCGAGGGCATGGACCGCGGCTGGGCCATCCCGGTCGCCACCGATATCGCGTTCGCGCTCGCGGTGCTCGCCATGACCGGCTCCCGGATTCCGGCCGGCGCCCGCGTATTCCTGCTCAGTCTGGCGGTGGTCGACGACCTGATCGCCATCATCCTGATCGCGGTGCTGTTCACCACCACGCTGAAGTTCCTGTGGTTGCTGATCGCCATCCTGTGCTTCGCGGGCTGGGCGGGCGCGCAGAAGCTGCGGTGGAGCAATCCGGTCGTCTATGTCCCGCTGGCTCTGGTGGCCTGGTATGCCCTGCACGAGGCCGGAATTCACGCGACCCTCGCGGGCGTCATCCTCGGTCTGCTCACCCGGGTGCGCCCGGATCCGGATGAGGACGAGCATTGTGTGCCCGCGGCAAATCTGGAGCATTTCTTCCAGCCGATCTCGGCGGCGCTCTGCGTTCCGCTCTTCGCACTGTTCGCGTCGGGTGTGCCCCTGAATTCGGAGGTGTTCTCCGAGCTGTTCGTGAACCGGCTCTCCCTGGCCGTCATCCTCGGCCTGCTCGTCGGCAAAACTCTGGGAATCTTCGGATTCAGCTGGCTCGCAGTGCGTGTCGGCCTCGCCGAGAAACCCGCGGATCTCTACTACCGGGACATGTTCGCCCTGTCGGTACTAGGGGCGATCGGCTTCACGGTTAGCCTTCTTGTGGCAGAACTCGCACTCGCGGACGTCGGCGACGGCTCCGCGGTCGAACTCGCGAAAGCAGCGGTGTTGCTGACGTCATTGGCGGCTTCCCTGGCTGGTTCGGCGCTACTGTTGCGTCGTGGGCGTGCCCACCAGGCACGACGTGACGAGCGGGCACTGCAAGGACAAGAGTGACCGACGGGGCCGGACCGGGCCGAGTCGAAGAGACGGAGAAGGGTCGAGCAATTGAGCTACACAGGCGGTAACGGGCAGGACGGGCGCCGGACCCGCACCATTTCCTCGATTCCGTTGTCCGATGTCGACACTCACGCATCGGCGACCATCGGCACCCTGGTGCGTGATGCCACCGAGCAGATGTCGACGCTGGTGCGCGCCGAGGTCGCCCTGGCCAAGGCCGAGGTGACGGGCGAGGTCAAGAAGGGTCTGCAGGGCTCCATCTTCTTCATCGCGGCACTGACGGTGCTGCTGTTCAGCTCGTTCTTCTTTTTCTTCTTCCTGGCCGAACTGCTGGACGTGTGGGTGTACCGCTGGCTGGCGTTCCTCATCGTGTTCCTGCTGATGATCGTCACCGTGGCGCTGTTCGGGCTGCTGGGCTATCTGAAGGTGCGCAAACTGCGGGCCCCGGAGAAGACCATCGAATCGCTGAAGGAAGCGAAGACGCTGATTCCCAGCGGTTTCAGCGGACACGGTGATCAGACCGTGCCCGCCACGACCGAACTCGGCAGGTCCCGGAACTAGCTCTTCGATTACGCTTCCTCGGCGTGTCGTCGAATTCGCAGCCGGATCCGTCCGCCGTCCGCTACGACGGACCGTGGGCCCATCGGGACGTGCATGCCAACGGCATTCGCTTCCACGTGGTCGAAGCCATGCCCGCCGCCAACGGGACGGTCTTCGCGGATCCGGATACGCCGCTGATCGTGCTGCTGCACGGGTTCGGCGACTTCTGGTGGTCGTGGCGGCATCAGCTGACCGCGCTCGCCGAACGCGGCTACCGGACGGTGGCCGTGGACCTGCGCGGCTACGGCGACAGCGACAAACCACCGCGCGGCTACGACGGGTGGACGCTCGCCGGCGACATCGCCGGGCTGATCCGGGCGCTCGGGCACACCGACGCCACGCTAGTCGGGCATGCCGAGGGCGGGCTGGTGTGCTGGGCCACCGCGGTCCTGCATCCGCGGGTGGTGCGGTCCATCGCGCTGGTCAGCTCACCGCATCCGGCGGCGCTCAAACAGTCGGTGCTGAAGGACGGCAGGCAGCGCAAGACCTGGCTGCCGAACTTCCTGCGCTATCAGCTGCCCCGGTATCCGGAGAATCTGCTCACGAAGGACGGCGGCGCGGAGATCGAACGCCTCATGCGCAAGCGGGCCGGTGAACGGTGGTCGGCGACAGCCGAATTCGCCGACACCGTGGCACGCATGCGCACGGCCATCCGGATTCCCGGTGCGGCGCACTGTGCCCTGGAATACCAGCGCTGGGCCTTCCGCAGCCAATGGCGGCCCGACGGTGCGCGTTTCATGGAGACCATGCGGGAGCCGGTGCGAATCCCGGTGCTGGCCATGTACGGCGAGCAGGACCATTACGTGCTGGCGAGCAGTGTGCGGCGCGGGCAGGAGCTCTCGCCCAACCGCAGCATCGTGCCGATCCCGGGCGTGGGTCACTATGCGCACCAGGAGAATCCGGAAGCCGTGACCGCGGAGATCGCGAAACTGCTGTCCTGAGTCCGGCCCGTCCGAGGGTGAGCCGCATCGTCGCAACCGAATCCGCTGCTACGACATCGAGCGCCCCCGCGGCTGTGGGGGCGCTCGATTCGTCTGCGGCTCAGCTGAGGACGCAGCTGCCCGTCTCGACCGGGGCCGAAACATTCGGCGCCGCATTCACTTCCGGGCGCACCTCGTCCAAGGTCAGCACGTAACCGGTGTCATCGTCGGTGACGGCGGCGCCGAACACCACACCCAGGACGCGGCCCTCGGTGTCCACCAGCGGGCCACCCGAGTTACCGGCGCGCACGGTGCCGCGCAGGGTGTAGACCTCGCGCTCCACATTGTCGTCGCGATAGATGTTGGGGCCCTTGAGCTCCAGGGTCTCGCGGACGCGGGCCGCGCTGGCCGTGTAGCGGCCGCCGCCCGGGTAGCCGAGCACGATGGAGCTGGTGCCCGGTTCGGCCGGTTCCGGCGCGAGCGGCACGGTCGGCACGTCCAGGCCGGGCACCGCGAGGATCGCGACATCCTTGGACGGGTCGAACAGCACCACCGTCGCGGGCAGCGAGCCGCCCGCGACGTCGACGGCCACGCTGGTGGTGCCGGCGACCACGTGCGCGTTGGTCATGACGCGTTCCGGCGCGACGACGAAGCCCGAACCCTCCAGCTGCCGCTGGCAACTCGGGGCCACACCGCGGATGCGCAGCACGCTGTGCTGCAGAGACCGCACCACCGGCAGGTCGAGCACGCCGCCGTCCGGCGGATCCACCGCGGCGATCTGCACCCGCCCGAACGGGCCGATGACATCCGGCAGCCCGGAGGTGTTGAGCAGGTTGGAGAACTCGTTGGGGACCTTGCGCAGCCAGTTCGGCGCGACATGGTCCACATTCACCAGGACCTGCGAGTTCTTCACCGCCGCCGCGATTCCCGGCTGCGAGGAGTTGGTCAGCGGCAGCGCCAGCAGCCATGCGGTGGCCAGCACCGCCACCGCCTGCAGGCCCGCACCGACCACGCTGTCCACGCTGCGGGTGAACGGATCGCGCATACCGCTGCGCGCGGCGCGCCCGAGCACCATGCCGGCGACCTCGCCGACGATCACCAGCGCCACGATCAGCAGTACGCCGACCAGGACCCGGCTGCGGCCCTCGCTCAGATGCTGCAGGATGTGCGGCGCGATGAGGATGCCCGCCACGGCTCCGAGTAGCACGCCGAGGAAGGCGAGCGCCGACGCGACCGCGCCCTGCCGCCACCCGGAGGTGGCCGCCAGCAGGGCGAGGATCACGATTCCGATGTCGAGCCAGCCCGAGGCAGTCATAACGTCATCCCAACCGCGGCCAGTGAGGCCTGCAGATCACGCACATCGTGATGGTCCCATTCCAATTCCCAACCGGATACCGCTAGTAGACCGGCCAGCACTCCACCGGTGAACCCCCATACAAGCATGCCGTCGACCGCGAAGGCGGGGCCTTTGTAACCGAGCGGATGCCGGACCACGAACCGGTTGGCCGGATCGACGAGTTCGGAGATCGGCACCCGCACCACTCGCGCCGCCTCGGTTTCACTCACCACACCCACTTCACCGGGGGTCCGCCAGTAGGCGACGACCGGTGTGACCTCGAATTGCGAGGGCGGGACGAAGATCTTGGGCAGGAGGCGGATCGTCTCGACGCCGGCGGGATCGAGGCCGGTCTCCTCCTGGGCCTCGCGCAGTGCGGTGCCGATCGGGCCGTCGTCGCCGTCTTCCACACCGCCGCCCGGGAAGGCGACCTGCCCGGAGTGCGTGCGCAGGGTCGCGGCCCGCTGGGTCAGCAACACGTCGGCGTCAGCGGGCAGTCCGCCCAGTGCGTTCGGATCCGATTCCGGCGAGCCGCCGAACAGCACCAGCACCGACGCCTGCTTCGGACGGCTGATCGCACTGGCCACCCGCCGCAGCACCGGATTCACACCCGTCGGATCGGCCGGTTCGTGTTCGGCGACCGCGCGTAGCCACTCCGGAATCCGCGAACCCACACCGTTGCCGGAAATCTCACTGCTCATACCCATACCCCTGGTAACGCCACAACTTCGCTTCGATGCCACGCCCTCGCGCGCATGCCGGGACGACGGAAGGCGTATGCGCACCTCACGCCTTTACTCCGAGTTCGGCCGAGACGGTGTCGGCGATGTCCTGGACGCTGTGGAAGGCGCGGACCTCGACCTTGGCCACGGTGCCGTCGGGGCGGACGAGGATCGAGATGGGCAGGACCTGGGGTGCGCCGACGGCCTTGCGGACCCGCACATCCGGGTCGGCGACGCCGGGCAGGTGAATGTCGAGGCCGGTCAGGCGCATCAGGCCCTTGGCGGTGGCGGGGTCGCTGTGCACGGTCAGCACGGTGACGGCGTCGCCGACCTGCTCCGAATAGCGTTGCAGCAGAGGCAGTTCCTCGGCGCACGGGCCACACCAGTAGGCCCACAGGTTGATCAGGGCCGGTTTTCCGGCGAGGGCGGTGGCCAGGTCGACGGGCCGGCCGTCGGGCAGGCATTCCAGGGTGATACCGCGCAGCGGGCTCGACTCGCTGACCGGCGCACCGCTGGGCGCGGGGCATGCGGCGAGCGCGGCGGCCGCGCGATCGGCGGCGGAAACCGCCGGGGCCGCGGGCGTTGTCGTCGTTCCCGCGGCGGTGCTCTCGTCTTTTCCGCCGACGCTCGACCACACCACGATGCCGATCGCGACGGCGACGACCACCGCCGCCACCGCCCACCGCCACCAGGTGTTACCGCCGGGAGCCGGAGCCCCGGTTTTCTCGAGCGTGGGTGTCACAGGCCCACCAGTTCGAGGAGATGCTCGGTCTCCGGGCCTTTGATGAGGGCGGCGGCCTGCGCCGGATCGGTGGGGCCGAGCCCGTAGGAGGGGCAGTCCTTGGCGAGGATGCACGCGCCGCACGCGGGCTTGCGGGCATGGCACACCCGTCGCCCGTGGAAGATCACGCGGTGCGACAGCATCGTCCACTCTTTGCGTTCGATGAGGTCGCCGACGATGTGTTCGACCTTCACCGGGTCTTCCTCGTCGGTCCACTTCCAGCGGCGCACGAGCCGGCCGAAGTGGGTGTCGACGGTGATGCCGGGGACGCCGAAGGCATTGCCGAGGATGACATTGGCGGTCTTGCGGCCGATGCCGGGCAGTTGCACCAGCCTGTCGAGTTTGTTCGGGAGTACGCCGTCGTACTGTTCGACGAGTGCCTGCCCGAGCCCGATGAGCGAGTTGGCCTTGTTGCGGTAGAAGCCGGTCGGCCGGATCATCTCCTCGAGCTCGGTCCGGTTGGCTTCGGCGTAGTCCTTCGCGCTCCGATACTTCGAAAACAGCGCCGGTGTGGTCATGTTCACACGAACATCGGTGCATTGCGCGGAAAGTATTGTGGCAACAGCCAATTCGAGCGGAGTGGTGAAATCCAGCTCGCAGTGCGCGTCGGGGAAGGCGAGGGCGAGTTCGCGGTTCATCCGGCGGGCGCGGCGCACCAGTCCGGTCGGTGTCTCCTTGGCGCGTTTGTTCGCTTTGCGCACGCGCGCGACTGTGCCTGCCACCGGCGCGGATTCGGCCTCGGCGGTCGCGTCGGCGGGCACGGCGGTTGCCGCGGGGATGCCCGATTCGGCCCCGTTCGCGGCCGCGCTGGTTTTGGAGACACGCACGCGTCCACCTTACGGAACCACCCGGTCCCGACAACCGGGCTGAGCGGACGCCGTGTTCCATCTGAGACCTTCTCCGTGTTTACTCACCCCTATGCAAGGACTCGCTGTGGTGCTGTTTCCGATAGCGCTGATGCTGTTCGCATTGGTGATGGAACGTGTCGAGAACCGGCTACGCAAGTTGCTCGAGCCGGATCCGGAAGTCCAGCAGTACCTCGATCGAGCCACGAACGCCGAGGTCAGTGACCTCACCAAGCTGGGTGTTCCCGCCGCCGCCGCACGGGCGCGCCGCCGGAGCCCGGCCAAGGGCCTGGACGTCGCCCAAGCCAGCTGAGCAGTCCGTTTTGTCTGATCGCCGCATCTGGTCCGCACCGGGTGCGGCGCTTCCGGTGGGGGGCCGGGTTCCCGAATGGTCCTGCGGCGTGTCGCCCGCATAGGATTCGCGTGTCGCGAAATCGCTTCTGCGTGTCGTGTAATGCGGTTTAGCGTGTCGCAAGTGAGCTAGCCGCGTGGTGTCTATCACTACCCGGTGGTATTGCAAAGTAGACTGCACTGTCGGCCGAGTTGCCTCGGTCCAGTACAGAGCCATTTCCCATAAGGAGCACATTCGTGGACGAGGCCCTCGCCAGAGCAGGCATCTTCCAAGGCGTAGAGCCCACCGCGGTGGCGGCTCTCGCCAAACAGCTGCAGCCCGTGGACTTTCCGCGCGGGCACGTGATCTTCAACGAGGGCGAGCCGGGCGACCGGCTGTACATCATCACCTCCGGCAAGGTGAAGATCGGCCGCCGTTCCCCGGACGGCCGTGAAAACCTGCTGACGATCATGGGCCCGTCGGACATGTTCGGCGAGCTGTCGATCTTCGACCCGGGTCCGCGCACCTCGACGGCCACCACCGTCACCGAGGTCCGCGCGGTCACCATGGATCGGGACGCGCTCAAGGCGTGGATCGACCAGCGGCCGGAGATCGCCGAGCAGCTGCTGCGGGTACTCGCCCGCCGCCTGCGCCGCACCAACAACAACCTGGCCGACCTGATCTTCACCGATGTACCAGGTCGTGTCGCCAAGGCGCTGCTGCAGCTCGCACAGCGTTTCGGCACCCAGGAGGCCGGGGCACTGCGCGTGACCCACGACCTCACCCAGGAGGAGATCGCCCAGCTGGTCGGCGCCTCCCGCGAAACCGTGAACAAGGCCCTGGCCGACTTCGCGCACCGCGGCTGGCTGCGACTCGAGGGCAAGAGCGTGCTCATCTCCGACTCGGAGCGGCTCGCCCGCCGCGCCCGCTAAGGGTCCAGGGGAACAGAGACTCGTAGGGACCGGGTCGTCACCGCAAGTGACGACCCGGTCCCTACGCGCATCCAGAGCAGGCGCTAGTCGTCGCCGAACAGGCCGAACTCGGCCCTCAAGCGGGTTCGGATCTCTCGCCAGGTATCGAGAGAACACTCTCCGATCGGAGATTGCTGACCCTGATCGTCGGTCAGCCAGGGAACGTAGACGGTGTCGATCTGATCGGTGCGGACCCACCCCGGAATCGGGTCCGAATCACCGAGAGCAACCGAGGTCAGCAGTCCGGGGTCGCGGTTTTCGATCCGGGCCACCCGTACCCACTTCTTGCCGGAAGCGAGGTTCGGAGTCGCGGTGAGGATGATTCGGTAGGGGGTACGTTCGTCGTCGTCGCGGGCGGGGCGTTGCTGGGCGTAGCGCCAGAATTCGCCTTGTTTCACGCAGCGTGCCCCCGATGGTCGCGGGCAGCAGCGGCCTCGGCGGCCTGCTGATCGGCGAGTTGCTCGCGAGCCGCGGTCTCGTCGTCACGAGCGCTGTCGCGGACAGCGGCTCGTAAGGCGTCCTCATGTAGTGCCCAATTACGAGCACATCGCACGACATACGGGGAATAGTCCATGCCAGCCAAAGCAGCGGCGGCACGCAGCAAGCGGTCGGTGTCCTCGTCGATGCTGATGGTGACCTTCTTCGTAGCCATACCCATAGACCATACTCGCGTTATGGCGCACTGGAGGAGCTTTGCAGTCTGCGCCGATCAGCCGTGCGAACGGATATACGCGAGTTGGGCTTTCACCGAACTGTGGGCAGCCGGCCAGAGCCGCTTGTCCACATCGGCGTAGACGACGGCCACGATCTGCAGGGCCTTCGCTTTCGGGCCGAGCTTCTCGAGTGCGTCACGCACCTGCTGGAGGCGTTCCTCCCGGTGCTTGATGTAGTAGGTGATGACCGGTTCGGCGTCGGCGTGGTCGGGGCCGTGAGCGGGCAGCAGGTGGCGGCCCGGGGCGGCCTCGGCGAGACGCTTCAGCGAGGTCAGGTAGTCGGCGAGGGCGTCATCTCGGGATTCGAGGACCGTGGTGCCCGTGCCGAGGACCGTGTCACCGGTGAGCAGGGCGCGTTCGCCGTCGGGGCCGTCGATGAGCAGGCTGATGGAGTCCTCGGTGTGACCGGGGGTGGCCAGGACGGTGATGCGCAGGCCCGCGGCCTCGATGACCTCGCCGTCGGTCAGGACCTGGTCGGTGCCGTGCAGGAATTGCGGATCCACGGCGCGCACGGGGGTGCCGGTTTCCTTGACCAGGCGGCTGATTCCGCCGGTGTGGTCGGCATGGTGGTGGGTGACGATGGTGAGGGCGATGTTCCCGCCGGTCTCCCGGACCAGGGCCTCGGTGTGCTTGCGGTCCTTCGGGCCCGGGTCGACCAGCACGTATTCGGAGCTACCGGGCGCGCGCAGCAGCCAGGTGTTGGTGCCCTGCAGGGTCATTCCGCTGGGATTGTCGGCGAGCACGACGGCCGCCGACGGGGTGACCTGGCGCAACTGCTCGTATGCGGGATGGGTGAGCGTCATATTTTCGTCCTAATGCAGGGCGCGCGGTGAGTCCAGGTTTGGACTCACCGCGCTTTCGCTTGTGCTGCAGGTGCTTTCAGCGCACTTCCGCGATGAGCTCGACCTCGACGGGGGTGTTCTTGGGCAGCTCGGAGACGCCGACGGCGGAGCGCGCGTGCACGCCCGCGTCGCCGAAGACCTCGCCCAGGAAGTTCGACGCGCCGTTGATGGCCAGCGGCTGATCGGTGTAACCCGGTGCGGAGGCGACGAATCCGACGACCTTCACGATGCGCACCACATTGTCGAGGCCCACCAGATCGTGCACGGCGGCCAGCGCGTTGAGGGCACACAGCTGGGCGGCCTCGGCGGCCTGCTCGGTGGTGACCTCCGCGCCGACCTTGCCGGTGACGGTGAGCTGACCGTTCACGAACGGCAGCTGGCCCGAGGTGTAGACCAGGTTGCCGGTGCGCACGGCCGGGATGTAGGCGGCGACAGGCGCTGCGACGCCGGGCAATTCGAGCCCGAGCTTCTCCAGGTTCGCTGCCCAGTCGGTGGCGGCGGCCATCAGTTCTTGGCCCGCTTCAGGTAGGCGACGTGCTGTTCGCCGGTAGGTCCGGGCAGCACGGTGACGAGCTCCCAGCCGTCGGCTCCCCACTGGTCCAGAATGGCCTTGGTGGCGTGCGTCAGCAGCGGCACGGTCGCGTATTCCCACACGGTCACATCACTCATGGGCTGAGGGTACTTCGTGGGCGTGACGGCACCTACGGCACGGCGGGCTCAAAAGGAAGCCCAGAGTGGTGTATCAGACAGTAGCCTGTCCCTCTGGGCAAGATTTCAGAACGAGTTATAGGCTCGCGATTGTGGGAGTACCGATAGCAGTGCCCGTTTCGGTTGAGCCGGGGGTCGAAGCAGGGTGGCCGGAGCGAGCGGACAAGGCCCGCTTGCACTATGTATCCGGCAAAGGTGGGACCGGGAAGTCCACGGTCGCGGCGGCACTGGCACTCGCATTGGCCGCAGGGGGCCGACGCGTGCTGCTGGTGGAGGTCGAGGGTCGGCAGTCGATCGCGCAGCTCTTCGATCTGCCGCCGTTGCCGCCTACCGAGACTCGTATCGCCACCGCGGAGGGTGGCGGCGAGGTCATCGCACTGGCCCTGGATGTCGAGCATGCCTTCCTGGAATACCTGGACATGTTCTACAACCTGGGTTTCGCCGGGCGTGCCATGCGCCGGGTCGGTGCCATCGAATTCGTGACCACGATCGCGCCGGGCCTGCGGGATGTCATCCTGACCGGCAAGATCAAGGAATGCGCGGTGCGCGCCGACAAGTCGGGTAAACCGGTCTACGACGAGATCGTGATCGACGCGCCCCCGACCGGACGCATCGCCAGCTTCCTGGACGTCACGCAGGCCATGGCCGAGATCGCGGGCGGCGGCCCGATCGCCTCGCAGGCCGAGGGCGTGTCCAAGCTGCTGCATTCGCCGCAGACCATGATCCATCTGGTGACGCTGCTGGAGGCGCTGCCGGTGCAGGAGACCGCCGACGCGGTCGCCGAACTCACCGCCAACGACCTGAACATCGGCACCGTCATCGTGAACCGGGCCAGCGAGGGCTTCCTGCCGCGCGCGGTGCGGGAACAGGCCGCGCGGGGCAATTTCGACGAGGACGCGCTGAAGGCCGGACTGGCCGAGGCCGGAATCTCGCTGTCCGAGGCGGACTTCCAGGGCCTGGTGGCCGAGGCCGTGGAGCATTCGGCGCGACTGCAGGCGCAGGACGAGAACGCCGCCGATCTGGCGCAGGTGAACATCTCCCGGATGTACCTGCCGTCGCTCACCGACGGTATGGATCTGGGCGGGCTCTACGAGCTGGCCGAACATTTGAGCGCCCAGGGGGTCCGCTAGTCATGGTCATTCCGGCAAACGCTGTCCCCCTGGACATTACGAAGATCATCAGCGATCCGGCCTCGCGGATCATCGTGTGCTGTGGTTCCGGTGGCGTGGGCAAGACCACGACCGCCGCGGCCGTCGCGGTGGCGGCCGCCGAGGCGGGCCGCCGCGTCGTGGTGCTGACCATCGATCCGGCGCGGCGGCTCGCGCAGTCGCTGGGCGTCTCCGACCTGGGCAATGTGCCGCAGAAAGTGGAGCTCGGCCCAGAGGCGAAGGGTGAGCTGTTCGCCATGATGCTGAACATGCGCCGCACCTTCGACGAGATGGTGCTCGAGCACACCAGCCCCGACAAGGCCGAGCAGATCTTCGCCAACCCGATCTATCAGACGGTGGCGTCCTCCTTCGGTGGCACGCAGGAGTACATGGCGATGGAGAAGCTGGGTCAGCTGGCCTCCAAGCGCGAGTGGGACCTGATCGTGGTCGACACGCCGCCGTCGCGGAACGCGCTGGACTTCCTCGACGCGCCCAAGCGGCTCGGGAACTTCCTGAACGGCAAGATGATCCGCGTGATCATGGCGCCGGGTCGCGGTGTCGGCAAGTTCGTGGCCGGTGCCATGAGCCTGGCGCTGCGTGGGGTGTCCACCATCGTGGGCGGGCAGCTGCTCAAGGACGCGTCGGTGTTCCTGCAGTCGCTGGAGTCCATGTTCGGCGGCTTCCAGGATCGCGCGGATCGCACGTACGCCATGCTGTCGCGGCCCGGCACCCACTTCATGGTGGTGGCCGCCGCCGAGCCGGACGCGCTGCGTGAGGCGTCGTTCTTCGTGGACCGGCTCTCGCACGACCGCATGCCGCTGGCCGGGCTGGTGCTGAACCGCACCCACCCGGTCTTGAGTTCGCTGTCGGCCGAGCAGGCGCAGGTCGCGGCGGACCGTCTAGTCCCGGAGACGGCCGAGAACGCGGCAGCCGTCGAGGGCGCGCCCGAGACCCCGGCGACGCTGGCCGCGGCCGTGCTGCGCATCCACGCGCAGCGGGCCGCCACCGCGAAGCGGGAACAGCATCTGCTGCACCGCTTCACGGGTGCGCATCCGAGCGTGCCGATCGCCGCGGTCACCGCGTTGCCGTTCGAGGTCGCGGACCTCGAGGCGCTGCGGGCCGTCGCCGATCAGCTCGCCGAGGCCGGGACCTCCCGGTCGGCCTGAGCCCGATCATGGTGTGAGCAGCCCGTTCTCGGAGTTCTCCGCTCCTTCCGAATGGAACTGCCCGGTCTACCTGATCTGCCCGGTTTTGTCCCGGAAACGGACCGAGCCCGCTTTCGCGGGCTCGGTCCGTTCTGCTTTCAGGGTTACGGGTTACTTACCTACATCGCTATCTTCTGCGTGCGCTGGACACGGAAGAAATCCGCCCAGGACGTCACCTCCGGGTGCTGCTTGAGCAGCGCTCTCCGCTGCCGCTCGGTCATGCCGCCCCACACACCGAACTCGACTCGATTGTCCAGGGCATCGGCCCCGCATTCCATCAGGACCGGGCAGTGCCGGCAGATGGTTGCCGCTTTGCGCTGAGCAGCGCCGCGCACGAACAGCTGGTCGGGATCCACTTCCTTACAACGGGCCTGGGAAACCCAGGCGATTCTCGCTTCGGCCTGCTCCACGTCCAATCGAGCGATCGGGGTAGTCATGTGCATTTGGTGTGCCCCTTTGCAGTCCGAACACCGGGTCACGGCGCTCCAGAATCGCGTACAGCGCGCAGCTACCCAACCCCACTGCGTCCTGCACCACATTCCACTTTGAGTGTTAGCTCTATCACACTGGGTTCTCAATCTAGGTAACGAGACCGCCCCTGCGCAAGACCGTCCCGAGATTTTCTGGTACGTCCGTCCATGCATTTGCAACATGAAACCGGGCAGTCGGTGTTATAGGGGATGAACTGACACCCGACACGCGCGAACACCGAGTGTCCGAAAGGCCAATTAGGCTATGCCTCGTGCCGATCACACGAACGCTCGCGAGACTGGCCGGCAGCTGCATCCTGGCCGCCGTTCTGCTCGCCGGGTTGCTCTTCCCACTCGCCGGCGGGTTCGGATTCATGTCCAACCGCGCCGCCGACGCCGTCGACAACGTCTCCGCCGAACTGGTGGAGGGCACCGTCCCGGCGGTATCGACCATGGTCGATGTGAACGGCACGCCGTTCGCGTGGCTGTACGAGCAGCGCCGATTCGAAGTCCCCAGCAACAAGATCGCCAACGATATGAAGCTGGCGATCGTCTCCATCGAGGACCGGCGCTTCGCCGAACACGCCGGTGTGGACTGGCAGGGCACCTTCCGCGCCTTCCTCACCAACACCTCGGGCGGCGAAGTCTCCCAGGGCGGTTCGACGCTCGACCAGCAGTACGTGAAGAACTACCTGCTGCTGGTGGTCGCCAAGACCGACGCCGAGCGCCGCGCCGCCATCGAGACCACGCCCGCCCGCAAGATCCGCGAGATCCGCATGGCGTTGACGCTGGACAAGCAGCTCACCAAGGACGAGATCCTCACCCGGTACCTGAACCTGGTGCCGTTCGGTAACTCCTCCTACGGTATCCAGGACGCCGCGCAGACCTACTTCGGCATCGACGCCAAGGATCTGAACGTCGTGCAGTCCGCCATGCTCGCGGGCATGGTGCAGTCCAGCTCCAAGCTGAACCCCTACACCAACCCGCAGGGCGTGCTGGAGCGGCGGAACACCGTGCTGGACACGATGATCCAGAACATCCCCAGCCGGGCCGACGAGTTCCGCAGGGCCAAGTCCGAGCCGCTGGGCGTGCTGGCCGAGCCCAAGGGCCTGCCGCGCGGCTGCATCGCGGCCAACGATCGCGGCTTCTTCTGCGATTACGCGCTGCAGTACCTGGCCAACGCGGGCATCAGCCGGGATCAGATCAACAAGGGCGGGTACCTGATTCGCACCACGCTCGATCCCGCCGTGCAGGACTCGGTGAAGAACGCCGTGGTCGCCAATGCCGACCCGAATCTGGACGACATCGCGTCGGTGATGAATATCGTCGCGCCGGGCCAGGATTCGCATCCGGTGCTGGCCATGGCCTCGAGCCGCACCTACGGACTCGACGGGAACGCGCATCAGACCGTGCAGCCGCAGCCGTTCTCCATGGTCGGCGACGGCGCGGGGTCGGTGTTCAAGATCTTCACGGTGGCCGCGGCCATGGAGAAGGGCCTGGGCATCAACGCCTCGCTGGACGTGCCCTCGACCTACGCCGCCAAGGGCATGGGCAACTCGGGTACTCCGGGCTGTCCGGCCGAGACGTACTGCGTGAAGAACGCGGGCGCGTACCGGTCGCCCATGTCGGTCACCGACGCATTGGCGACATCGCCGAACACGGCCTTCGTCAAGCTGATCCAGGCCGTGGGGGTCACGCCGACCGTGGACATGGCGGTGCGCCTGGGCCTGCGGTCCTACACGCAGGCCGGGACGTCCGGGCACGGCAACCAGAGCCTGGCCGACATGATCAAGGACCAGAACCTGGGCTCGTTCACGCTGGGCCCGGTCGCGATCAACCCGCTCGAGCTGTCGAATGTGGCCGCCACCATCGCCTCCGGCGGCAAGTGGTGCCCACCCACCCCCATCAAGGAGGTGCTGGACCGCAACGGCAAGACCGTGCCGCTGACCCAGCAGGCCTGTGAGCAGGTCGTGGAGCCGGGTCTGGCCAATACGCTCGCGCACGCGCTCAGCAAGGACGACACCTCCGGTACCGCCGCGGCGGCCGCGCAGTCGGTGGGCTGGAACGTGCCGCTGGCGGCCAAGACCGGAACCACGGAAAGCCACCGCTCCTCGGCGTTCCTGGCGTTCACCAACTCGTTCGCGGGTGCCGCCTACATCTACGGTGACAGCCCGACGCCGGGTGAGATCTGCTCGTTCCCGCTGCGGAACTGCGGCAGCGGCAATCTGTTCGGCGGTAACGAGCCGGCGCGCTCGTGGCTGGGCGCGATGAAGAACGTGCTGGGGAACTTCCCACCGTCCGCGCTGCCGCCGATCGACGACAAGTACGTGCGGGGCGCGAACAACTCGCAGATCCCGGATGTGGTCGGGATGTCGCAGGGCGAGGCCACCTCGACGCTGGTCGCGGCCGGTTTCCAGGTGTCGATCGCCTCGGCGCCCGGATCCAGCAAGGGGACGGTGCTGAGCATCTCGCCGGATGGTTCGGCGATCCCCGGGTCGGTGATCACCGTGTACGTCAGCGACGGCACGCAGATCGCGGCGCCGCCGTCGGCGCCCGCACCGGCGCCGGGTATTCCGGGGCTGCCGCAGTTGCCGAGCCTGCCGCCGATACCGATTCCGATACCCATCCCGCGCTAGGGCCGGTCGGGTTTCCGGGGCGCCGCCCCGGATCCACCGATAGCCACTGAACATGAAACCGCCCGGAGTGCCGTTGCGCTCCGGGCGGTTTCGTCGTTGTGCCCCGCGAGGCGGGCCGATCTGCTACAGCCGGGCCTTCACGGCGGCCGAGACACGGGAGCCGTCGGCGCGGCCCGCGGCGAGCGCGGTGGCGATCTTCATGACCTGACCCATCTGCTTCATACCGGGCCGCTCGCCGATCTGCTCGGCGACATCCGCGATGGCGGTGTCGGCGATATCGGCGACCTCGGCGTCGGTGAGCGGAGTCGGCAGGTACTCCTCGATGATCTGCTCCTCGGCGCGCTCGTTGGCGGCGAGTTCCCCGCGTCCGGCCTGCTCGTAGACGACGGCGGCCTCGTTGCGCTTCTTCGCCTCCTTGGACAGCACGGTGATGACCTCGGCGTCGGTGAGTTCCTTGGCCTGCGCGCCCGCGACCTCCGCGGTCTGCACGGCGGCCAGCAGCATGCGCACGGTGTTGAGGCGCAGCGAATCCTTGGCCTTCATCGCGGTGGTGAGATCGGCGCGCAGCTTCTCTTTGAGTTCCGACATGCGGCAAACGGTACCCCGCACCCCCACCCGCCCCGCATGTCTTTTTCCTGGTGTCGACCGAGACCGGCGATCGGGTGACGCTGAGCATTTGAGTCTGTGATTCTCGGCTGGGTCGCCTATTCTGGGCAAATGCCCGTTATCTCGACCAGTGCCCTGCAACGGACCGCCCTGGGAGCCGCCGGGGCCGCGGTCGCCGGAATCGGTTACGCGACGCTCATCGAGCGCAACGCCTTCGTGCTGCGGGAGGCGACGCTACCGGTCCTGGAACCCGGGAAGCCCTCGCTGCGGGTGCTGCACATCAGTGACCTGCACATGATGCCCGGGCAGCAGTTGAAGCAGGCGTGGTTGCGGGAGCTGGACCGGCTGGAGCCGGATCTGGTGGTGAATACGGGCGACAATCTCTCGCATTTGAAGGCCGTGCCCTCGGTGGTGCAGTCGCTGAGCGGGCTGCTGGCCCGGCCGGGCATTTTCGTTTTCGGCTCCAACGACTATTTCGCGCCGGTGCCGAAGAATCCGCTCAAGTACTTCAAGAAGGATCACAAGCGCGTCTTCGGTGAGCCGCTGCCGTGGCAGGATCTGCGCGCCGCGTTCACCGAGCGCGGCTGGCTGGACCTGACCCATGTGCGCCGCGATATCGAGGTGTCCGGGGTGCGCATCTCGACGGCGGGCGTGGACGATCCGCATCTGAAGCGGGACCGCTACGACACCGTGGCCGGTGCGCCGAATCCGTTGGCGGACTTGAGCATCGGGCTCACGCATTCGCCGGAGCCGCGCGTGCTGGATCGTTTCGCCGCCGACGGCTACGACCTGGTGATGGCCGGGCACACGCACGGCGGGCAGCTGTGTGTGCCGGGCTTCGGCGCGCTGGTGACCAACTGCGGTATCGATCGCGCCCGGGTGAAGGGCGCGTCGAAGTGGGGCGCGCACACCCGGCTGCATGTGTCGGCCGGGCTGGGTACCTCGCCGTGGGCGCCGTACCGGTTCTGCTGTCGCCCGGAGGCGACGCTGTTGACGCTGGTCGGCGCGCCGCCGAAGAAGCCTGTTACCGAATCGGGCCGGGGGCGGACCACATCGGAGGCTGTCGCGCGTTAAGCGTTTCGTGTGTACGGCGATATACAACACGGTGTGTAGTCGTCAGGTAGGGGACAACCGTGACCAGTGGTAACGATCGGAATGATGATCCGGCCCGGCAGGGGCAGGAGCCGAACTGGTGGCAGGGTGCGCCCGCACACGAATCGCAATGGCAGCCGGGAGCGCAGGCGTCGGGTCCGCAGCAGCAGCCGGGTTACGGTGTGCCGCAGGGGGATCAGACGTGGCAGTACGGGTACGCGCCGGTGGATCCGACGACGCAGCTCCCGGGCGGGTCGTATGGCGTCGCGCCGGGGGCGTATCCGGGGCAGGGGTACCAGGGCACGCCGTATCAGACCGGCCCGTATCAGACGGGTGGGCAGCCGCCGGGCGGCGGTAAGGGCAGGGGCTGGCTGTTCGCCGGAATCGGCGCGCTGGCCGTGGCGCTCGTCGGCGCGGTGGTGACCGTTGTCCTGGTGAGCGGCGGCTCGGATTCGCCCGCCGCGCAATCGAATACGACTCCCTCGCTGATCAGCGCCCTCACCACGGAGCCGTCCGCGTCGGGCCGGCCGACGACCACGCCGCGCACCACCACCCCGCGCACGACCGCGCCGTCCGCGGTGATTCCGGGCTATCAGGTGGTGTCGATGCCGGAACTCGGTGCGGCATACGACGTTCCGAAGGATTGGACGATCGACACCTCCGGGATCAGCGCGCTCGATTCCGGGCTGGATCGGATTCCGGTGGTCGGGCTCGCGCAGGAGGGTATCGGCTACTGCACCGACTACACGCGCACGACGGCGTTCCTGAGCCAGTCGGCGGAGACCGATCCGGCCAAGGCGGCGGCCGATATCGGCGTGCGCATGGCGCGCATCGGTTGGCCGACGACCACCGGTTCGACGCCGGGCGCCGCGGAACCCTTCTCCTCCTCCGACGGCACCCTGACCGGTGTGTTCCTCGAGATCAAGGGCAGCGCCCCGGCGCCGACGGCGGGCTGCGCGTCGACCTACACCGTCTACACCTTCGCCTTCCCCGCCGAGAACGGGGCGTTCGTGCTGACCATCGGCGCGGACACCGGAGTGGATCGGGCGGTGGATCGCGCTCTGGCGCAACAGATCCTGGCCTCGATCCGGGCCACGGCGTAGCGCCGCCCACAACGACCGACAGCGACAACTGAACTCGTCCGACAGGGGGTCCGACGGTGACCGGTGGAACAGACGATCCGGAGCGCGGCGGCGCGAATCCCGACTGGTGGCAGGGCACTCCCCCACCCGGCTCCCCCTGGGAGTCGCATCCGCACCATCCGGTGCAACCGGGTGCGGGGCAATCCGACCCGACGACTCAGCAGGCATTCCAGCCGCCTGGGCCGAATCCCTATCAGAGCGGCGGGAATCCGCAGCAGGGGCCGAATCCCTATCAGAGCGGACCGAACCCGCAGCAGGGCGCGAATCCGTACCAGAGCGGACCCAGTCCACAGCAGGGTGCCACCCCGTATCAGAGCGGTTCGATGCCGCAGCCCGGGTACCCGGGCGGGCAGCAGCCGCAGGCGGCCCAGGGCCCCTTTCAGACCGGTCCGAACGCCTCGCAGAGCGGCCGGCCGCCCTACGGGGGTACGTCGCCCTACGGCGGCTACGGTCCGCCGCCCAGCGACGGCCGGGGACGGGTGTGGCTGTATTCGGGTATCGGCGCCCTGGTGGTCGCGATCGTGGCGGTGATCGCGACTGTTGTTGTGATAAACGATGATTCGGGCGGAGGCGGCGGCCCGACCACCACCTCGGCGATCGCGTCCACCACAACGCGCACCACCACCTCCCGCACCACCACCTCCCCGCGCACGACAACCCGCGCCTCCACCCCCGCCTCGGTGATCCCCGGCTACCAGGTGGTGGCCCCGAGCGATGTCGACGCGGCCTGGGACGTCCCCGCCGACTGGACCCTGAACACGTCCATCACCTCCTTCGGCACCGGCTCCGACGAACTCCCCGTCTCCGGCCTCGCCCAGGAGGGCATCGACTACTGCCCCGACTACGTCCGCACCAACATGTTCCTGACCGTCTCCAGCCAGGCCGACGCCGCGGCGGCCGCCGCCGACATCGGCGCCCGCATGGCCAACCTCGGCTGGCCGAACCCCACCGTGAACGCCACCTCCCCCGAACCCTTCGCCAACACCGACAAATCCCTCAACGGCGTCTACGTGGAGACCTCCGGCTCCTTCACCCCACCCGCCTCCTCCTGCGCCTCCACCTACACCGTCTACACCTTCGCCGTCTCCGGCGGCTCCTCCGGCTCCCTCGTCCTCACCCTCGCCGCCGACACCGGCATAGACCGCGCCGTAGCCCGCGATCTGGCCCGCCGAATCCTAGCCACCTTCCGCTTCATTTAACCACCTGACCAGCCGATTTATCATCTGGCCAGTCCCTGCGCTAAGCTACTGCACGTTCACTTCACGGGGTGTGGCGCAGCTTGGTAGCGCGCTTCGTTCGGGACGAAGAGGTCGCAGGTTCAAATCCTGTCACCCCGACGTGTTGGTTGAGACACAGTAGAAGGCCCTGACCGGATTCCGGTCAGGGCCTTCCTCGTTTCCTGAGACCCGGGATGTCGCGGCGGGCGCTAATCGGCTCTCACGCGTCTGGTGTCGTAGGCCCACATTGCGATCTCGACGCGGTTGCGGGCGCCGAGTTTGGTCATCAGCGAGGCGACGTGGGACTTGACGGTGCTCAGGCCGACGTAGAGCTCGGTGGCGATTTCGGCGTTGGTTCGGCCTCGGGCCACCAGGGCGAGTACTTCCTCCTCGCGGTCGGTGAGTGGGTCGAGGGGTTGGGTCGGGACCGGGGGTGGGTGGTCGGCGAAGGTTGCCAGCAGCCGGCGGGTGATGTTGGGGGCGATCAGGGCGTCGCCGTTGGCCGCGGCGTGGATGGCCTGTACGAGGAGCTCCGGGCCGGCGTCTTTGAGCAGGAAGCCGCGGGCGCCTGCGCGCAGGGCGCCGAGGATGTACTCGTCCAGGTCGAAGGTGGTGATCACGACGACCGCCATCGGGTCGGTTACGTCGGGTCCGGCGAGGCGGCGGGTCACCTCGACGCCGTCGAGTCCGGGCATTCGGATGTCGACGAGGAGGACGTCGGGGCGTAGTCGGGTCGCCAGGTCGAGTGCTTCGAGTCCGTCTGCCGCCTCTCCTACGACCTCGATGCCGGGTTGGACGCCGAGGATCATCACCAGGCCGGTCCGGACCAGGTCCTGGTCGTCGGCTACGACGACACGGATGCTCATGCCGGCGCCTGCACGGGCAGCACGGCCTCGACCACCCAGCCGCCGTCGGGTCCCGGCCCGGCGGAGAGGGATCCGCCGAGGAGTTGGGCGCGTTCGGCCATGCCCAGCAGGCCGAATCCGGGCTCGGGGATCGGCCCCGGC
Organism: Nocardia acididurans; assembly: GCF_016741815.1. Taxonomy (GTDB): domain Bacteria; phylum Actinomycetota; class Actinomycetes; order Mycobacteriales; family Mycobacteriaceae; genus Nocardia; species Nocardia acididurans. The sequence continues at coordinate 928,675 of NZ_JAERRJ010000001.1, read as the reverse complement.
TCGGTCTGTCCGTCGTCGCTGACACGCAGCCGGACGGCGTCGCCGTCCCGGCGTACGTCGATGCCGACGCGGGTCGCGCTGCGGGCGTGCCGGACGGCGTTGGTCAGCGACTCTTGTGCGAGCCGGTAGAGCGCGGTGTCCACGGGTCGTGCCAGCCGGGTCAGCGATCCGTCCAGTGCGACCTCGACGGTGGGTGTCGTGTCGGTGCGCGCCAGAGCGGGCAGGTCCGCGACACCCCGCTGCGGTGCGTAGGTGACGGTTTCTTCCGTACGCAGCACGCGCACCATGGATCTCATCTCTGCCAGGGTTCGCGACGCTTCGGCCTCTATGGCGGCCAGGATCTCGGCGGCCTTCTCGGGCTGGATGGCGGCGACCACGCCACCGGCCTGCGCCTGCACCGCGATGGCCGAGACGTGATGGGCGACGGTGTCGTGCAGCTCGCGTGCCAGCGCCACCCGCTCCTGATTGCGAATCTCGCGCTGTTGGCGCTGCCAGAGGTCCGCGCGATAGCGGAACACCGCCGCGAGGGCGATGAGCAACAGCAGCAGCACGCTGCTGCCGAAAACGTCGGCCCAGCCCGCGGCGGCGGCGTACATCCCCAGTGCGACAACGACTGTCACGAACGCCGTCCCCAGCACCATCTCCTGTCCCGAGCCCCACCGCACCAGGGAGTAGAGCAGGATCAGGACGACCAGCATGGAGTAGAGGCCGAGATCCCCGGTGTGCGTGGTCAGCTGGAGGCCCGCGAGCAGCGCGGCGACGCCCCACCCGGTCAGGGCGGCGATCAGGGGGCGGCTCCGCCGCCAGAGCAGCGCGGGCAGCAGCGCGAGGGCGAGCACCACCGCCAGGGGTCGCCAGGCGAGGTCCGGCCGAACGATGCCCTCGACCAGGGCGGCGGCCGCGAACACGCCTACCAGCAGCCAGTCGGGACGGCCGATGGGTGGGGCGTCTGCGGGCCGCGGCTCTTGCCAGAGGGAGCGCCGGAAAGTGACCACGGGTCCAGCCTAAAGATCAGCGCGCCGCGGCGTACCAGCCGAAAGTACGAGTGCGAGATCATGCCATCGGCCGGGGAACTCCGGCCTCCGGACCGGTGTGCCCGCCGCCGGGGCTCGGTGATCGTGGACCTATCCATCCGCACGCACAACGGAGTTCATGATGAGCACACGTCAACCCATTGCCGCCCTGGAAGAACAGCCGATGCCGGTGCGAGCCAAGCTCGCCGCGACATGGGCAAGCTTCATGCTCCTGTACGTCTACGTGGACATTCTCAATTTCTTCACGCCCGGCGTCATCGAGGAGATCCGCAACGGCAAGGTGTTCGAATTCGATGTCTCCCAGACCTTTTCGATCACGGCGCTGACCCTCATGGCCGTCCCGATCCTCATGATCATGCTGTCGACAACGCTGCCCGCCCGGGTGGCCCGCATGGCAAACCTCACCGTGGCCGCGCTCTACGTCCCCGTCACGGCATTCAACGTGGCGGGTGAGTCCTGGCTGTTCTTCTACGGCCTCGGCGTCGCACTGGAATTGATCCTGCTCGCCCTCATCGTGCGGTACGCCTGGACCTGGCCCCGCACCGCGTCTTCGGCGGCCGGCCGCGTGTCCGGCCTCCCGGCGAGTAGCCGCTGACCGCGGGTTAGGGCGTTCTCCCGATAACCGCGCGCAGGTGCGGACTCTAGGCTCGAGTGGTCTGTTGTCCCCTCGAAAACCGAAGGAGTTCTCTGTGACTGCTGTGCGGATCGCCGCGGCTGCGTTGTTGTCGGCGGGAGCGGTGCTGCTCGCGGATCCCGCGTTGGCGGCGGCGGAGCCGTCGGTGCAGGTGGTCGGCGGGCGGGAACGGATCAAGGTGAGTGTTGCGGGAACGGAGTATCCGGCGGATCGGTGCCTGGTGGATCCCGATGCCGATGGGAATACGCAGAGTATTCCGATGAACGGTTCGGGAACCATGGTGGTGGAGGGGGTGGCCGCCGGATCGCGGCGAGTGCTCGTGTGGTGCCCGCAGGGCGGGACCATTTTCCAGGGGCATGTCGATGTGCAGCCCGGCAACCCGGTTCTCGATATGCAGGATCGGGTGTACGCGGGCGCGGGAAGCAGTGCTCGGGTGACCGATCCCGCATTGCGGTGACGCTGGAATCACGCTCAGCCGCAGCGTGATTCGGCACAACGGCCGGTGGCCCCCGATCAGTCGGATCGGGGGCCACCGCGCTGTGCGGGAACTCAGCCCAGGTGGAGTTTGCGCATGAGGCGCAGGGTCACCAGGGTGGATTTGAGCTGCTTCTCGTAGGGCATGCCGGAGCGGGCGGCGAGGATCTGCTTCTTCTGGACGCCGACATTGATGGTGTCGGTGTACTTGAGGAGACCCGCCGCGCCGTGGCGGGTGCCGACGCCGGACTGCTTCACGCCGCCCGACGGGGTGCCCTTGGCGGCGTAGGTGGTGACGAAGCCGTCGTTGATGTTGATGGCGCCGGATTCGATCTTGGCGGCGAGGCGGACGCCGCGGTCGATGTCGCCGGTCCAGATGGCGGCGTTGAGGCCGTAGGTGGTGGCGTTGGCGAGGCGGACGGCTTCTTCTTCGTCGCGGACCTTGTAGACGGTGACCACGGGGCCGAAGGTTTCCATGGTGGCGTGGGCCATGTCGGGGGTGACATCGGTGAGGACGGTGGGTTCGTAGAAGGCGGGGCCGAGGTCGGGGCGGGGCTTGCCGCCGGTGAGGACCTTCGCGCCCTTGTCGCGGGCTTCGTCCACGTGGGAGGCGACCCTGTTCATGTGGTCGATGGAGACGAGGGAGCCCATTTCGGGGGTGAAGTCGTAGGTGGCTCCGGCCTTGGCGCCCAATTCCTCTGCGGCGGCGACGAATCGGCGCAGGAATTCGTCGTAGAGGCGTTCCTGCACGTAGATGCGTTCGATGTGCATGCAGGCCTGGCCGGTGTTGCCGAAGACGGCGAAGGTGGCCGACGGAATGCACTCGTCGAGGTTGGCGTCGTCGAGGACGATGAGCGGGTTCTTGCCGCCGAGTTCGAGGCTGCAGCCGATGAGGTTGCGCCCGGCCTGCTCGCCGATGACGCGGCCGGTGGCGGTGGAGCCGGTGAACATGACGAAGTCGACATTGTCGATGAGGGTGGGGCCGACATCCGGGCCGCCACCGCAGACGACCTGGACCAAGCCGCGCGGCAGGCCCGCCTTGTGCAGCAGTTCGATGCCGAACAGGGTGCACAGCGCGGTCTTGTTGTCCGGCTTCATGACGACGCCGTTGCCCGCGATCAGCGCGGGGGTGGAGTCGGACATGGAGATGGCGAACGGGAAGTTCCACGGCGCGATGACCGCGACGACGCCCTTGGGGCGGTGCTCCTCGGTGGAGCTGGTGATGATCGGCATGGGGCCGCTGCGCTTCTTGGACTTGAGCGTTTTGGCTGCCGTCTTGAGGTAGTGGGCGATCACCATGGGGGTGTCGCAGGCTTCCTCGATGGCCATGCGGCGGGATTTGCCGCTGCCGATCTGGATGAGGTCGGCGATGGTCTCGATCTCGGAGAGGATGAGCTCGTGTGCGCGTTCGAAGACGGCGAGCCGCTGCTCGAGCGGCCGGGCGGCCCATTCCTTCTGTGCCGCACGGGAAATGGAGACGGCGGTCTGCACATCCTCGACCGAGGACTGCGGCAGCTGGCCGACGACGTCGCCGGTGTAGACCTCGATCATGTCGAAGGGTTCGCGGGTTTCGCCCGCTTTGCCCGCGGTCACCATGGCGGTGAGCCGGTTGATCAGGGACTCCGTTACGCGCGGGGGTAGCTTGGCCCGCGAGCCGCTCTGCGTACTCGTGTTGCTCATGAGGACCTCTCCATAACTTGCCGCCCGTGACGGCGGTCACCATGATCCAAACTAGAACACGTTATTGTTCTGTACAACGGTGCGGGGTACTTTCGTCCCGAATCACCAGATTGGCCATGACGAAGGAAGGGTCGGCGATGACCACCGCGACTGCTGAAACGAGTAGCAACACCACCGAGCCGCACGCTCTCGTCGAGAAGCGTGGCGCGACGCTCATCGTCACCATGAACCGGCCCAAGGCGAAGAACGCGCTGACCGGCGAGATGCTGGCGATCATGGTCGACGCGTGGGATCAGGTCGACAACGATCCGGAGATCCGCTCCTGCATCCTCACCGGTGCGGGCGGCGCGTTCTGCGCGGGCGCGGATCTGAAGAACATGAGCAAGTCCAGCCCGGCCGACAATATGACCGAGGGCAGCCGCTTCGATCCGACCCGCATACCGGGTCTGCTCAAGGGTCGCCGCCTGACCAAGCCGCTGATCGCCGCCGTCGAGGGTGCGGCCATCGCCGGTGGTACCGAGATTCTCCAGGGCACCGATATCCGCGTCGCGGGTGAGAGCGCGAAATTCGGTATCTCCGAAGCGAAGTGGAGTCTGTTCCCGATGGGTGGCTCCGCGGTACGCCTCCCCCGCCAGATCCCGTACACCGTCGCGGCGGATCTCCTGCTGACCGGCCGTCACATCACCGCCGCCGAGGCCAAGGAGTACGGCCTCATCGGTCACGTGGTCCCGGACGGCACCGCCCTCGACAAGGCCCTCGAACTCGCCGAACTCATCAACAACAACGGCCCGCTGGCCGTGCAGGCGATCCTGAAGGTCATCCGCGACACCGAGGGCCTGCACGAGGAGGAAGCCTTCAAGATCGACGCCAAGGTGGGCCTGCCGGTCTTCCGCAGCGACGACGCGAAGGAGGGCCCGCGCGCCTTCGCCGAGAAGCGCAAGCCGAACTTCCAAGGGAAGTAAGGGTTTACGTGGGGGCTTCGCCCCCACACCCCCTGGTGGAAAGGGGAGACGGGGGCTAAGCCCCCGAACCCCCCTAGGCCTGCGGCCGGCACCTGGAAGGAAGGGTACAGGTCCAGGCCCCGAACCCCTACAGACCGCGGCCAGCAACCCGGAGGAAGGGTACAGGTCCAGGCCCCGAACCCCTACAGACCGCGGCCAGCAACCCGGAGGAAGGGTACAGGTCCAGGCCCCGAACCCCTACAGACCGCGGCCAGCAACCCGGGGGTAGGTCCGGGGGCCTGAAGCCCCCGGACCCATGGGGCTCCACCCCGCGCCTCCGTGGGCGAGGTCTTCGAGCCCCTCAGCGGGCCACCGCTACCCGTGTGTGGCGGCCCGCCACGTTTCTGCCAGCGCCGGTTCGACTGCGGCGCGGATTTCACCGCTAGCGAGATACGAGTTCGTCTTCGCCGAGGAAGCCGCCCGACTGGTGGCGCCAGAGTTGGGCGTAGGTGCCTTCCCTGGCGAGCAGTTCCTCGTGGCTGCCCTGCTCCACGATCCGGCCGCGGTCCAGGACGACGAGTTGGTCCATGCCGGCCACGGTGGAGAGGCGGTGCGCCACCACCAGGGCGGTGCGGCCCTGCATGAGGTCCCAGAGTGCTTGCTGGACAAGCAGTTCGCTCTCGGAGTCGAGGGCGCTGGTGGCCTCGTCGAGGAGCAGGATGGGTGCGTCGCGGAGGATGGCGCGGGCGAGGGCGACGCGCTGGCGTTGCCCTCCGGACAGTTTCACGCCGCGTTCGCCGATGAGGGTGTCCATGCCCTGGGGTAGGCCGTCGGCGAATTCGGTGACGTGGGCGGCTTTCGCGGCACGCAGCACGTCTTCTTCGGTGGCGTCGGGCCGGGCGAAGAGGATGTTCTGTTTCAGGGTGCGGTGGAACATGGCCGGATCCTGCGGCACGTACGCGATGAGGCTGCGCAGGTCGGCCTGCCGGAGCTTCGAAATGTCCTGTCCGCCTATGCGAATCGTGCCGTCCTGGATGTCGGTCATGCGGAGCAGCAGTTGCGTGATGGTGGTCTTGCCGCCGCCGGAGCGGCCGACGAGTCCGACCTTCGCGCCGCTGGGCACGTCGAGGTCGAGCCCGGTGAACAGGGGTGCGGCGCCCGCGTGCGCGAAGTTCACGTGTTCGAAGCGGATGCCGCTGTCCTTGGGCGCCAAGGCTTCTGGTTCCGTCGCGTCCACGACCCTGGGGTCGTCGAGCAGCAGTTCGGCGAATTGCGCGGCCTCGGTGACATCGCTTTCCAGCCGCCGGTAGATCTGGTTGAACCGGAACATGATTCCGGTGGCGTTGGAGTAGTAGGTGAAGGTCACGATGATGACCTCCACGCCGGCCTTCCCGCCCGCGAGCCCGAGTGCGATGAACAGTCCGAGCACGTTGGTGAGCGCGAAGATGGGCGCGACAGCCATATCGATGCGCAGGTTGGCGTAGTCCCAGGACAGCAGGGTTTTCCGCTGCTGGTCCTCGACGCGGCGCCGGTGTTCGGCGGCCTCCTGTGGTTCGGCGGCGAAGGCGCGCACGACCTGCATGTTGGACAGGCTGTCGGAGACGTGCCCGGCCACGGCGGCGACGGCGGCCTCGCGCTCGTCGACGAGGATCTGCCGTCGGCGGATGAGCGGCGCGATGATGAACGCCGTCACCGCGATGAGCCCGAGCAGCACCACGACCAGCCAGGGGTCGTACTGCCAGAGCACGATGCACGCGAAGGTCATCGGCACGAAGGAGGCGAAGATCTCGAAGACGAAACTGTCGACGAAATCCTCGAATCGCTTCGCGAAGCTCAGCGCCCGCTTGGTGAGCGATCCGGCGAAGTTGTCATGGAAGAAGGCGCTGTCCTTCGCCAGCAACTTGTCCATGGCGGTGTTGTAGAGGCTCGAGATACCGAGTACGTCCACCCGGTTGAGACAGTGGATTCCGATGCGCCACAGTATTTCCGCGCCGAACATGAGGGCGGTGAAGCCGATCAGGTAGGGCGCGGCGTCGGAGAAGGTGAATTCGCCTTGGGCGACGACCTTTCCGGCGAGCATGGCGACCACGAGCGGCGCCAGGTACAGGGTGCAGATATTGCCGAACGCCGGTGCGAACAGCGCGGGAATGGTGTAGCGCTTACGCTTGGCCATCTCCCCGAAGTAGTAGCGAAGAACCAGTTTCACCGCGGATCCGCGTGGTGAACTCATCACTCCCCTCTCGAATTGTGTCCGAGGATTACCCGAACTCTCCGGGGGCTCTCAGGGGCTGTGCCCGCGAACCCCCTCAGGGCACATAGCATCGTGCCCCGGGAGGCGGGGAGCGGTCCACTGAATATTCGCTGGTGAGTTGCGGTGTGGGGGTGACACAACGCTGGGCACTCGCAGAGCCCCGAGTGCCCAGCGCTGGTTGCGGGTGCCGATCGGAGCACGACTCGGCACCCCGACGGAGCTAGTCCGTCGGCTTCACCATGCGGGCGACGACGGCGCGCATGACGCCGGGCAGGAAGCGCCGCATGAGGTAGGTGGGGTAGGCCTGTCCGGGGAAGACGAAAAGCGGGTTCTTCGGCTTGGACAATGCTTTTTCGAGGGCGTCGACGACGCCTTCGGGGCTCATGCCGCCTTGGCCGCCGAGGACGGATTCGTTTTCCTTCCGCACCGATTCCAGGAAGGGGGTTTCCACCATGGGCGGGCAGAGGCCGAGCAGCCGGACGCCGCTGTCCTTCAGTTCGTAGGCGAGGCTGTCGATGAATCCGATGACCGCGAACTTGGAGGCGGAGTATCCGGCCATGCCGGGTGAGGGCAGCCAGCCGGCGACGGAGGCGAACAGGACGACTTCGCCGGTGCGCGCCTGTTTCATGGCGGGGATGACGGCCTGGCAGAAGTTGACGGTGCCGATGTAGTTGACGTCCATCATCTTCCGGATCTGGCGGACGTCGTGGTCGAGGGCGGAGGCGTGCACGTGCGCCATGCCGGCGGCGTGGACGAGCCGGTCGATGGTGCCGAGTTCGGCGCGCACCTTCTCGACGACGGCGTGCACCTGGTCGGTGTCGGAGACGTCGCAGACGTAGCCGTGCATGTTCGGTGACCGTTTGGCGGTTTCGGCGAGTCCGTCACCGTTGAGGTCGACGGCGGCCACCTGCCAGCCGGCGGCGGCGAGTCGCTGGGCGACGATGCGGCCCATGCCGCTGGCCGCTCCGGTGACGAGCGCTAGGCGAGTCATTCATCCCTCCCGGGTCCGCAACACCGTGGTGGCGTCGCTGAAAGTCATACGGAGTTGCCCGATTCGGCTGGAGAACAGGGCGGTCTTGGGCAGGCCGAGGGCGCGTAGCTGCTCGGAGACGGGGTGCGTGCCGAGTTCCACGCGCGCGCCGCCGGGCCGTCCGCGCACCTGGGACGGATCCATGAGCCACGGTGTGCGCCGCAGGATTCCGTTGCGGTGCGTGTACGCGTCGATGGATGCGCCGCCCGCGCCCGCGGGCATGGGCAGGCCGTTGGAGATCCGCAGGGCGACAACGAGTTCGCCGTCGATCCGGACTTCACAGCGGTGGCCGCCGCGTACGGGGGTGATGTCGATGTCGGCCATGAGTTTGGGGAAGCCCCAGATGGACTGTCCCGCTTCGCAGGTGAAGCTCTGGTTCACCGGCAGCCAGTGGATGTACGCGCCGGTGCTGTCGCGCCGCCCGGACTGCCGTGCCATGAGCGAGAAGGCGAATTCGTGGTACGGCCCGAGGTCGCCGTCGACGTAGCGGACGAAGGCCAGGGAGCAGACGGCTTTGCCCGGCAGCACGGTGAGGGGTGCGAGCCCGGCGGGTGCGAGCAGTTCGGCCGCGGCGGCGGCGTCGACCAGGAAGATCGCCGAACTCGCGTCGGCGTGGCGGATCTCCACCGGCATGCGGACCTGTTCGCCCTGTACGGGATGCGCCTCTGCCATATCAGAATTAGAACAGGTTCTCACAGGATTTGTAATAGGTATCATGCTGCTATCTCGTTCAATGGGCGGCCCGATGGCCATCCGTTCCATAACGCGTTATCGGACTTCGTGATCGGCTTCCCGGGAGGCCGCGTAGGCCTTGGCCCAGCGATAGTCGGGCTTACCGCTGGGCGTGCGCGAGACCGTGTCGGCCACCCACACCCGGCGCGGCAGTTTGTATCCGGCCAGGTGGGCGCGCACATGCCGGTCCAGCCCGGCGAAGTCGACCGCCGGATGCGCGGCGGAGATGACGGCCGCCACCTGCTGCCCCCACCGCTCGTGCGGCACCCCGATGACGACGGCGTCGTACACCGAGTCGTGCGCTTTGACGATGGCCTCGACTTCCTCGGGGAAGACCTTCTCGCCGCCGGTGTTCACGACCATGTTGCCGCGCCCGATGAGCGTCACCGACCCGTCGGCCTCGACTCGCGCCCGGTCGTCGGTGATCACCATGCGCATGCCGTCGACGGTGCGGAACAGCCCGGCGGTCTTCGCCGGATCCTTGTAGTAGCCGATGGGCACATTGCCGGTCTTGGCCACCCAGCCCTCGGAGCCGGGCGGCACGGGATGTCCGTCGTCGTCGACGACGAGCGCGCCCCGGCCCACGCTGACCCGCGGCCCGCGCCCCGGATCGTCATCCTTCTGCGCGAAACCGATTCCGCCGAACCCGGTTTCGGAGGAGCCGATGGAGTCCGTCAGCACCGTGCTCGGAAACAGTTCCAGCAGTTGATTTTTCACCGGCTGCGACAGCAGCGCCGCACCGGATCCGATGGACCACAGGGACGCGGCGTCCACGGGCGCGGCCCGATAGGCGTCGATGAGCGGACGCGCCATGGCGTCCCCGGTGATGACGAGAATGTTGGGCCGCTCCCGCGCCACCGTCTGCCAGATGCGTTCGGGGTCGAAGCGCGGCGTGAACAGCACCGCGTTGCCGGACCACAGTGCGGTGAAGGTCGGCATCATGGCGGCGGCGTGGATGAGCGGCGGCAGCACGAACCACAGGGTGGGCTGGGCCTGGCCGCCGACCCGGGACTGCTGGTATTCGTCGGCGACGGGTTCCCCGGTGTAGAAGTCGATGCCGCCGCCGAGCACCCGCCACATGTCCTCCTGCCGCCACATGACGCCCTTGGGCAGCCCGGTGGTGCCGCCGGTGTACATCATGAAGCGGTCGTCGGCGCTACGGTCGCCGAAATCCCGTGCCGTCGAGCCGCTTTCGACGGCCTGCTCATAGGGCACGGAGCCGCTGGGCAGGTCGTGCCCGCCCTGATCGTCCTCGACCACGAGCGCGTGCCGCAGTTTCGGCGTCTGCGGCCGCACCTCTTCGATGAGCGGCGCGTAGCAGCGGTGGTGCACGACCATTTCCAGGTCGGCGTTGTCGTAGACGTAGCGCAGTTCGTCGGCCTGGTACCGGTAGTTGATGTTGATCGGTACCGCGCGAATCTTGAAGCAGGCGATCAGGGTTTCCAGCGTCTCGGCGCTGTTGTGCATGTGGTAGCCGATATGCGTGCCCGGCCCGGCTCCGGCGGCGGCGAGGTGGTGGGCCAGCCGGTTGGCTCGTTCGTCGAGTTCCCGGAAGGTGAGCCGCCGGTCACCGGCGATGAGCGCGGTGCGGTCGGGCATGGCGTCGGCGGCGTGTTCGAAGAGGTCGGCGAAGTTGCGGGCCATGGCTTTTCACTTCCTGGGGTACTGCGCGGAATCTAGAGAACGGTGAGGGGTAGGGGAACGCCGCGTTCGGCGAACGTGAAGGCGGCTCCGGTGCTGAATCGGGTGATGGCGACCTCCGGCGCCTCCCGGAACGGCATTGCGGCACGGCGGATTTCGATGGTGAGCGCCCGGCTGTCGGCCGCGCGGACCAGGCAGTGGAAATGCGGGTCGACGCCGCGCACGAGGGCGTCGAGGGGTGCGAGGTGATCCGGTTCCAGCAGTCCCGCCCACGCGCCGTCGGCGACCGCCCCGCAGTCGCGGCCGAGCCGCAATTCGACGATGCGCTCCCCGCCGTGGGTTTCGCTGGACACCTCGGCGTCCACGTAGGCGGCGGGGTTCAGAGCGGGATGCAGCCGTAGCACCTTGGCCAGCGCGGCGGCATCGTTCCCGAGACCCAGTGCACCGCACAGTCTTTCGCTGGTGAGACCGGCGATGCCGGTGAACTGCTTCCGCACGATGTCGAGTCCGGTCGCGGCGTCGGTGCGCGCGTCGACGGCCGTGCGGAATCCGAGGGTGAGCAGATGGTGTTGCAGCGCAACCTCATCGGCGATGCGGATGAGCGCCGAGCGGGAGAAGTCCACCCACTGGATATCGCTCAGCAGTGGTCCGGCATAGTCCGCCCGGCCTCTGTCGGCACGGTCGATTTCCGCCAGTTCCACTCGGGCGGCACGTGTTCCGGCCAGCGCCTCGGTCGCGGGTTCCACCGGTTCGGCGTCCGGATCGATGGTGACGGTCCACGCGCACACCGGTTTCCGGTCCGCGGGGACGCGCGGCGGCCGGTGTACGGGCCGGATGCGCGCGTGCGGATTGGTGGCCATGGCGGTGGCGTCGAAGGTGGGGTCCTCGATGTGATGGCACATGGCCACCACGTATTCCTCCCCCATCGGTTCCACATCGGCGAGCGCGCCGCAGTGGTCGAGGTGGAATTCGCCGTGGTCGTGATCGTGCACGCGGTAGCGGAAGTCCATGAACTGCGGTGGTGCGCCGATATCGAGTTGGAAGCCTTTGAAGATGGCGTCCACCCCGTCCCCGGTGATGCCGAGGGCGCGGCGCATGCGGCGGGTGTAGACCGGGCTGGCCAGCCGCCATTCCTCGATGGCCACCTCGGTCATGCCCGTGCGGCCGAAAGCGCCGATGGCGTGGGCCATTCCGGCGCGGTCGATGAGGTGCCCGCACAGCAGCAGTTCCGGCACCAGCGCGGCGAGCTCGGCGCGAGTGAGTCCGGCGTATCGGCTGGTCACCACTGTGGTACCGGCCCCTCGCCGACCGGGTACCAGCCTTTCAGCGGTTCGCCGGAGATGGACCGCTGGATGCGTTTCTGCATACCGTTCGAGAGCGCGTCGTCCTGCATCATCTCGACGAAAAGCGCTGTGACATTGCCGAAGTCGAAGAAGTCGCGCTGCCAGGACCACCGGTAGTTCCCGGCGTAGCGGAACCAGCTGCCGCCGATGCCCTCCGGGCTGTAGGGGCGGCCGTCGGCGCGGCTGGACTCGTTGACCTGTTTCCAGAAGCCGATGACGCTGCCGCTGCGTTCGTCGATCACGAATTCCTGGTATGGATACGTCCAGCCCTCGAGGCCGAACATCTCCTGGCCGAGGGCGATGTCGCGGATCTCGTCGCGGCCGACGGCCATGAATTCCTGCTGCGGCCCGTAGTTCCAGCCGTAGGTGGCGTCCTCGGTGTAGAAGTCTGCCAGGGGTTTCCAGTCGCCGAGTGCTTCGCAACGCTGGTTCTCCACCACCCAGCGGTTCACCATCTCGTCGAGTTCTTCACGCTGCCAGGGCATTTCGGCTCCTCATTCGTCGGCGTCGTCGTCCACGAGGGACAGCGCCTGGGTGGGGCAGTATTTGACGGCGGCGCGGGCCGCCTCGAGTTCATCGGCCGGGTCGGTGCGCAGGATGCGCACCTGGCCGTTGCGGGGGACGTCGAACAGTGCGGGGGCCTCGTCCTGGCAGACGGCATGGCCCTGGCACAGATCCAGATCGACTTCGAGACGCATCATTGTGTCCCTTCGTCTTTCAGCGGCGCTTCCGGTTGCACCTCGGCCAGTACCAGGTGCGCGCCGCGCGGGGTGCCGACGACCGCGACGACTCCGGCGGCGATGTCGCGGGGTCGCAGGAAGTTCGGGTGCCGGGCGAAACCCCATTTCGCCCACTCCTCGAGCAGTGGCCCGACGACCTCGGGGGTGGCGTTCATCCCCATGCCCGTCAGGGTCTGTCCGGGCCGCACGATGGAGGCGCGGACGCCGGTGCCCTCCAATTCCATGCGCAGCTGCCGTGCCAGCACTTCGACTCCGGTCTTGGCGGCGTTGTACGCGCCCGCGCCGGGTCTGGTGCGGTCCGCGCAGTCGGAGCCGATGACGACGAAGTCGCCGCGCCGGCGCTTTATCATGCCCGGGATCAGCCGGTGCGCGAGCCGTTGCGCGCCGACGAGGTGCACGCGCACCTGTGCTTCGAAGACGTCCGGGTCCATGGTCCAGGCCCGGCCGAATTCCAGGTCGCCCGCGCCGGAGACCGTGATCTCCATGGGACCGAGGGCTTCCTCGGCGGCGGTGACGAATTCGTCCACCGAGGCGGTGTCGGTGACGTCGAGGCGATGGGCGAAGGCTTCCCCGCCGTCGGCGCGGATCTTCTCGGCCAGGGTTTGGCAGATCTCGGCGCGGCGTGCGCCCAGCGCCACCGGATACCCCCGTTCGGCGAGGGCGACGGCGGTGGCGGCGCCGATGCCGGAGGAGGCTCCGGCGATGAGCGCGGGCCGCCGGCCGGGATGCGGTGGGAACTTTGCCATTATCGAACCTCCACGCGCACGGGCAGTTTCGCGAAGCCGCGCACGTTCACCGAATGCACCCGCTCGCTGCCGGTCTCGGCGATTCCGTAGTCCCGCACGTGAGTCACGAACTCGCGCAGCACGATCTGTGCTTCCAGCCGGGCCAGGTGCGCGCCCAGGCAGAAGTGCACGCCGCGCCCGAAGCTGATCAGCCCGCCCTTGTCGGTGCGCTCGATATCGAAGCGGTCGGGTTCGGCGAACACGGTGTCGTCGCGGTTGGCGGAACCGATGAGCAGCAGCACTTTCGAGCCCTGTGGGATGGTCCGGCCGTGGTACTCCAGGTCGACGGCAGCGGTGCGGGCCAGGATCTGGCTGGAGGCGTCGTAGCGCAGGGTTTCGTCCACCCAGTCCTCGACGAGTTCGGGCTGTGCGGCGACCTTCGCGTACTGCCCGGGATTGCGGCCCGCCCAGTACAGGGCGTTCCCCAGCAGTTTCGTGGTGGTCTCGTTCCCGGCGACCACCATCAGGAACATGAATCCGATGATCTCGTCCTGGGTGAGGCGGTCCCCGTCGGCTTCGGCCTGCACGAGCGCGGAGGTCAGGTCTGCGGTGGGCCGCGTGCGGCGCTGCGCGACCATGTCCGCGTAGTAGCCGATCAGGTGCAGCGCCGCTTCCATGGCGGCTACCGGAACATCCAGTACACCTTCTTCACGATGCACCAAAAGGTCTGCCAGCCGCCGCAATTCGGCGCGATCGGCCTCGGGAACCCCCATGAGTTCGGAGATGACGTCCATGGGCACCTTGCCCGCGACCTCGTCGATCCAGTCGAATTCCGTTCGCGCGAGCGCGGGTTCGAGGTACTGCCGGGTCATCTCCCGGATGCGCGTGGCCATCTCGGAGACGCGGCGCGGGGTGAACCCCTGGTAGACCAGTTTTCGCAGGCGTAGGTGCGCCGGATCGTCCATGGCCAGGAAGGACATGGTGCGGTGTGCGTGCGGTCCCCAGGCGGCCGGATCCAGGGATACCCCGTTGGCGCTGGACAGCCGCACATTGTCGCGGAAGCCGGCGGCGACGTCGGCGTGCCGCGAGAGCGCCCAGAAGTCGAGTTCCGGATTGTGGTAGGCCGGGGCTTCGGCGCGCAGTCGCTGGTAGACGGGGTAGGGGTCCTCGTGGATGCCGTAGTCGTAGGGGTCGAAAAGCAGCGGCTCCAGGGAGGCTGCGGTCATCGTCTCACCTCGTATTCGATAACGCGTTCATCGACGCTGACAGACGCGATCCAGCCACGACGGACACGTAGCTGGACATGTGTCTGTACGGTACTAGCGAGGGCGTGAGCTGACAACGGAATGATTCGAGCGCTCGTCCGAAACGCGCCAGATCTGGAACATGTTCTTGCGCGTCCCGAAGCACCGAACCTATAGTCCGTACACGTGTCCGGACAGCATGGGAGCTACCGATGACCTCGAGCAGCCACGCCCCGGAGGGCGGCTCTCAACTGCTGGTAGGCGGCAAGTTGACGCCCGGCGGCAATGGCGTTTTCCCGACCGCGAATCCGGCCACCGGCGAGATCCTCGGCTACGCGGCCGACGCCGACAGCTCGGATATGGACACCGCGGTGGCCGCCGCGCGCACCGCCTTCGACACCACCGACTGGTCCCGCGAGCACGGCTTCCGCGCGACCTGCCTGCGGCAGCTGCGGGACGCGCTGCGCGGGCACCTCGAGGAACTGCGCGACATCACCATCGCCGAGGCCGGCGCGCCGCGCATGCTGACCAGCGGCCCCCAGCTGGAAGGGCCGATCGGGGATCTCGGATGGTTCGCCGACCTCGCCGAAAACTATTCGTGGGAAACCGATCTCGGCGTCGCCGCGCCGATGGGGATCAAGAGCGCGAGGCGGATGCGCAGGGAGCCGATCGGCGTGGTCGGGGCGATCACGCCGTGGAACTTCCCGCATCAGATCAACTTCGCCAAACTCGGTCCGGCGCTGGCGGCGGGCACCACCGTGGTGCTCAAGCCCGCGCCCGATACACCCTGGTGCGCGGCCTTCGTGGGCCGAATCATCGCCGAGGAGACCGATATTCCGGCGGGCGTGGTCAATATCGTCACCTCCGGCGATCATGCCCTGGGCGCGCAGCTGGTCACCGACCCGCGCGTGGACATGATCTCGTTCACCGGGTCGACACAGACCGGCCGAGCCGTCATGGCTTCGGCGGCAGCATCATTGAAGAAGGTGTTCCTGGAGCTGGGCGGCAAGTCGGCCTTCATCGTGCTCGACGACGCCGACCTGTCCGCCGCCGTGAGCTACGCGGCCTTCGGCGTGTGCGTGCACGCGGGCCAGGGCTGCGCGATCAGCACCCGGCTGCTGGTGCCCCGCGCGCGGTACGAGCAGGCCGTGGAGATCGCCGCCCGCACACTGAGCGGCATCCGGCCCGGCGATCCGAACAAGCCCGGAACCGTGTGCGGCCCGGTGATTTCCGAACGCCAGCTGGCGCGCGTCGAACGCTATCTCGACCTCGCCCGCGCCGCGGGCGGCACCATCGTGACCGGCGGCAAGCGGCCCGAACAGCTCACCAGCGGCTGGTTCATCGAACCCACCCTGATCGCGGGCCTGCCCAACAGTTCCGTGGTGGCGCAGGAGGAGATCTTCGGCCCGGTGCTGGTGGTCATCCCGCACGACGGCGACGACGATGCCGTCCGCCTGGCCAACGACTCCCCCTACGGCCTGTCCGGCTCGGTATGGGGTTCCGATCCCGAACGCCTGCGCCGGGTGGCCGAGGGTGTGCGCACCGGAACGCTGAGCGTGAACGGCGGCATCTGGTATTCGGCCGACGCCCCCTTCGGCGGCTACAAGCAGTCCGGCATCGGACGCGAGATGGGCGTGGCGGGCTTCGAGGAATACACCGAGACCAAACTCATCGCGACCGGCTGCTGAAGGAGCACGTCATGGCCCGATTCACGGATAGATCCGTCATCGTCACCGGAGCCGCCCAGGGGATCGGCGAAGGCTATGCCCGCGCGCTCGCCGCCGAAGGCGCGAAAGTCGTTGTGGCAGACCTGAACAGCGAGCGCGGGGAGGCGGTGGCCAAGCAGATCACCGCCGACGGCGGGACGGCCGTCTTCCGGAGGGTGGATGTCGCCGATCCCGAATCCGCCGCCGCGCTGGCCGAATTCACCGTCGCCGAGTTCGGCGGCATCGATCACCTGGTCAACAATGCCGCCATCTACGGCACCATGAAACTCGACCTGCTGCTGACCGTGCCGTGGGACTACTACAAGTCGTTCATGGGCGTGAACCTCGACGGTGCGCTCAATATGACGCGGGCGGTGTGGAAACCCATGTCCGAGGGCGGCGGCGGGTCCATCGTCAATCAGTCGTCGACGGCGGCCTGGGTGTACTCCGGGTTCTACGGGCTGGCCAAGGCGGGCATCAACAGCCTCACCCAGCAGCTGGCACATGAGCTGGGCGGGTCCAGGATTCGCATCAATGCCATCGCGCCCGGCCCGACCGATACCGAGGCCACGCGCACGGTCGTACCGGGCGGCATCGTGGACCTGATGGTGCAGCAGCTGGCCATCAAACGGCTCGGCACCCCGGAGGACATGGTCGGGGCCTGCCTCTACCTGCTCTCCGATGACGCGGCATGGGTGACCGGACAGGTGTTGAACGTGGACGGCGGTCAGGTCTTCCGCCCATGAGTGACAACGAGGATTTCGCCGTCGGCTTCATCGGCCTGGGCAATATGGGCGCGCCCATGGCCCACCGGCTGCTGGACTGGCCCGGTGGGCTGGTGGTCTGCGATATGCGGCCGGAAGCGTTGCAGCCCTTCGCCGATGGGGGCGCGACACCGGCCAAGACGCCCGCCGAGGCCGCCGAACAGTGTGGCGTCGTCTCGGTCGTGGTGCTCGACGACGCACAGGTGCGCGCCGTCGTCGCCGGGCCGGAGGGCATTCTGCGGACGGCCGCGCCCGGCACGGTCATCGCCGTGCACTCCACCATCGCCGATGCGACGGCCGTGCAGCTCGCGGCCGAATGTGCCGAGCGCGGTGTGGAATTCGTGGACGCGCCGATCAGCGGCGGGGCCCCGGCCGCGCAGCGGGGCGGGCTCGCGGTCATGGTCGGCGGGAGCCCGGCGGCGTTCGAGAAGGTGCGCGCCCCGTTCTCCCGTTTCGCGTCGATGCTGGTGCACGCCGGTGCGGTGGGTGCGGGCACGCAGATGAAGCTGGCGCGTAATCTGCTGCATTTCATCGCATTCAGCGCGGCCGCCGAGGCGCAGCGGCTGGCCGAGACGGCGGGGCTGGACATCACCGAACTCGGCAAGGTGGTGCGGCATTCCGATTCGCACACCGGCGGTCCTGGCTCGATCATGTTGCGCGACACCACCGATCCGGTGGAGCCGGGCGACTTCTGGTTCCCGATCTTCAGTCACGTCCGCGATCTGGGCGAGAAGGACCTGTCGCTGGCCCTGGAACTGGGGCAGCGGCTCGGCGTCGAATTGCCTTTGGCACGACAGGCATTGGGCGACCTCGGCACCGGGCTGGGCGTCGGCCCGGGGCATATCGCGAAGGAGAAGTCATGACAGACGAACGCCGGCAGCGCGGTTTGCAGAAGATGACCGAGGTCTACGGCTGGGAATTCCAGGACGGGCCCGGCGAGCATTTCGCCGTCACCGCCGATCACCTCTTCGCCGATATCTGGTCGCGCCCCGGGCTTTCCATCCGCGACCGGCGACTGCTGCTGCTCGGTGCGCTCACCGCGCAGGGGCTGTTCGACATCGCCGAGATCCAGATCGGGGCGGCCCTGCACAACGAGGAACTCGACGAGGAGCAACTGCGCGAGATCGCGCTGTTCCTGTGCCACTACGCGGGCTGGCCCGCGGGCACGACCCTCGACGGGCGGATCGGCAAAGTGCTGTCCCAGCGCAAGAAGAAGACCCAATAGCTCTCCAGCAGTGAGGAACACAGGAAACCATGGCTGAAACCGCGACCGTGCGGCCGCTTCCCGCCGACGAGGTCACCGCCTGGGATCTCGAGGCCGATGTGGTCGTCATCGGATTCGGCATCGCCGGTGTATGCGCCGCCATCGAGGCCCGGCGCGCGGGCGCGGATGTGCTGGTGCTGGAACGCACCGGCGGCTGGGGCGGCGCGGCCGCCATGTCCGGCGGGTTCATCTACCTCGGCGGCGGCACCGCGCTGCAGCGCACGCTGGGCTTCGAGGACACCGCCGAGAACATGGAGAAGTTCCTCACCGCGGCGCTCGGGCCGGGTGTGGACGAAGCCAAGATCCACGACTACTGCCAGGGCAGCGTGGAGCATTTCGATTGGCTTGTCGCCCAGGGTGTTCCGTTCAAGGAGGAGTTCTGGGGCGAGCCCGGATACGAGCCGCCCGGCGATCAGGGGCTCATGTACTCCGGCGGGGAGAACGCCGCGCCGTTCAACGCCATCGCCGATCCCGCGCCGCGCGGGCACCTCGCCCGGACCCGGGACAAGAAGCTGGGCGAGAAGGGCGGCGGGTACATGCTCATGGAACCGCTCGCCCACCAGGCCGAGGAACTCGGCGTCCGGCACGAATACGACGTGCGGCTGCGGCGGCTCGTCGTCGAGGATTCCGGGCGGGTGGCCGGGGTCGTCGCCACCCGGTACGGCAAGCCGCTGCACGTGCGCGCCGCACGCGGGGTGGTGCTGGCCACCGGCAGTTTCGCCTACAACCACGAGATGGTCGAACGCTTCGCACCGCGGATCCACGGGCGGCCCACCGCCACCGTGGAGGAGCACGACGGCATCGGCATCCGGGTGGCGCAGGCGCTGGGCGCGGAACTGGCGCATATGGACGCCACCGAGGTCGCGCTGGTCGCCGACCCGCAGGTGGTCGTGCGCGGCATCCTGGTGAACGGGCGCGGGCAGCGGTTCGTCACCGAGGACACCTATGCCGGGCGCATGGGTCAGGCGGTGCTGCTGGATCAGGAGAACCAGGCGTACCTGATCATCGACGAGGCGGCGCTGGAGGCGGCGTTCGAATCGCAGTCCTCGCTGGCGTTCCTGCGGACCGCGCCCACCTGGGTGGCGGAGACAGTGGCCGAACTGGAGAGCGAGATGAAGCTGCCCGAGCGGGCGCTGCAATCGACCATCGAGCTCTACAACCACCACGCCGCGCAGGGCGAGGATCCGTTCCTGGGCAAGAAGCGCGAGTGGGTGAAGCCCATCGGGACGCCGCTCGGCGCGTACGACCTGCGCGGGTACACCGGCGGATTCACGCTGGGCGGTCTGCGCACCGATCTGGATTCGCGAGTACTGCACGTGTCCGGGGAACCGATTCCCGGACTGTACGCGGCCGGACGGGTGACCTCCGGCATCTGCGCGGGCGGCTATGCCAGCGGATGTTCGCTGGGTGACGGCAGTTTCTACGGGCGGCGCGCGGGTGTGTCCGCGGCCGAGGGCAAGTGAGAAGGGTACCGGGGTAGATGCGATACGGGATCGTCCTGTTCACCAGCGACCGGGGGATCACCCCCGCGGCCGCTGCGAAAGCCGCCGAGGAGCGCGGATTCCACTCCTTCTTCGTGCCGGAGCACACGCATATTCCGGTGAAACGTGATGCGGCGCATCCGCTCACGGGCGGCGCGGAGCTGCCGGACGACCGGTACACGCGGACGCTGGATCCGTGGGTGTCACTGGGTACGGCGGCAGCGGTCACCTCGCGGATCGAATTGTCCACCGCGGTGGCGCTTCCCGTGGAGAGCGACCCGATCACGCTGGCCAAGGCCATCGCCACGCTGGATCATCTGTCCGGCGGGCGCGTCACACTCGGGGCCGGATTCGGTTGGAACACCGATGAACTCGCCGATCACGGAATTCCGGGCAACAAACGCCGCACGGCCCTGCGCGAGTACGTGGAGGCCATGCGCGCCCTGTGGACGCAGGAGGAGGCCAGCTACTCCGGCGATTTCGTGTCCTTCGGACCGAGCTGGGCGTGGCCGAAACCGGTGCAGGCGCACGTGCCGGTGCTGATCGGCGCGGGCGGCACCGAGAAGACGTTCAAGTGGATCGCGCGTTCCGGGGACGGGTGGATCACCACCCCGGCGGAAACCGATCCGACAGGGGCTGTCTCGCTGCTCATGAAGTGCTGGCAGGACGCGGGACGGGAAGGCGTGCCGCGCGTGGTCGCCCTGGACTTCCGGCCCGATGCGGAGAAGCTCGCGCACTGGGCGGCCGCCGGGGTCACCGATGTGCTGTACGGGCTGCCCGACAAATCCGAGGACGAGGTGCTCGCCTACCTCGACCGGCTCGCGGCCAAGATCGCCGCCCTACCGGACTTCTCCCGGTAGCCGGTCTGAAAACTCCTCTCCACCACTACATTTCACCTCCGCCGAGGAAGGCTGTGACGTGCGTATTGCCCTGCTGTCCTATCGCAGTAAGACCCACTGTGGCGGGCAGGGCGTCTACGTCCGGTATCTGAGCCAGGGGCTCGCGGAGCTGGGCCACGAGGTGGAGGTGTTCTCCGGGCAGCCGTATCCGGAACTGCTCGATCCCCGGGTGCGGTTGACCGAGGTGCCGAGCCTGGACCTGTACCGGGAACCCGACCCGTTCCGGACGCCGCGGCCGAGTGAGATCCGGGATCGGATCGACCTGCTGGAACTGGCGACCATGTGGACGGCCGGGTTCCCGGAACCGCGCACGTTCAGCCTGCGGGCGGCACGACTGCTGGCGTCGCGCACCGCGGATTTCGATGTGGTGCACGACAACCAGTGCCTCGGGTACGGGCTGCTGGATATCGCCGGGCGGATGCCGCTGGTGGCCACCATCCACCACCCCATCACCCGGGACCGGGAGGTGGACCTGGCCGCCGCGCCCTGGCGGCGGAAACTCGCCCTGCGCAGGTGGTACGGATTTCTCGGCATGCAGGAGAAGGTGGCGCGGGCGATTCCGGATCTGATCACCGTGTCCTCCTCGTCCGCCGCGGATATCCGCGCCGATTTCGGGGTCTCGCCGGAGCAGTTGAACACGGTGCCGCTGGGCGTGGACACCGAACTGTTCCGGCCGCGCGAGGAGCCCCGGGTGCGGGGCCGGATCGTCGCGGTGGCCAGTGCGGACAAGCCGCTCAAGGGCATCGCGCATCTGCTGAACGCCGTTGCGCGCCTGCGCACTACGCACGATCTGGAACTGCGCCTGGTGGCGAAGCTCGAACCCCATGGGACCACCGAGAAGCTGATCGCCGAACTCGGCCTCGCCGATATCGTCACCGCCGAGGGCGGGCTCAGCGACGACCAGCTCGCCCGGCTGCTCGCCTCGGCCGATATCGCCTGCATTCCCTCACTGTACGAAGGGTTTTCGCTCCCGGCGGTCGAGGCGATGGCCAGTGGCACGCCACTGGTGGCCAGCCGCGCCGGAGCTCTGCCCGAGGTGGTGGGCTCCTGCGCCGAACTGGTCGAACCCGGGAACGCGGACGAGTTGACGCGGGTGCTCGGCGCACTACTCGATTCCCCCGACCGCCTGCGGCAGCTCGGCGCGGCCGGTCGCCGCCGTGCCCTGACCGTCTTCAGCTGGGAATCCGTTGCGGCACAAACGGTATCCGTCTACGAACAGGCCATCGCCAGGCACGGCGCCCGCCCGGCCCTGGCGCGCTAGCCCCCACCCGAGTCAGGAGAGAACATGCTGACCGTCGATTTCGACCGGCTGCGTATCGGCCCCGGCCTCCGCGTCATCGACGTGGGCTGCGGCGCGGGCCGGCATTCCTTCGAGGCGTACCGCCGGGGCGCGGACGTCATCGCCTTCGACCAGAACGCCGCCGACCTCGCCGATGTGCGGACCATGTTCGAGGCCATGGCGCAGGCGGGCGAGGCCCCCGATTACGCGAAGGCCGAGACGGTGCGCGGCGACGCCCTCGACCTCCCCTACGGCGACGACGAATTCGACGTCGTCATCGCCTCCGAGATCCTCGAGCACGTCCCCCGGGACGGCCAGGCCATCAACGAACTGGTCCGCGTCCTGAAACCCGGTGGCGCACTGGCTGTCACGGTCCCCCGCTGGCTGCCCGAGCGCATCTGCTGGGCGCTCTCGGACGAGTACCACGCCAACGAGGGCGGCCACGTCCGCATCTACCGCGCCGACGAACTCCGCGACAAGATCGCCTCGCGCGGCGTGCGCCACATCCGCACCGGCTACGCCCACGCCCTGCACTCCCCCTACTGGTGGCTGAAATGCGCGGTGGGCGTGCGTGCGGACGACAACCCCCTGGTCTCGGCCTACCATCGGCTCCTGGTCTGGGACATGATGTCGGCCCCCGCCCTCACCCGCGTGACCGAACGCCTGCTGGACCCCTTCATCGGCAAGAGCGTCGCCCTCTACTTCACCAAACCGGCGGTCCGCAGTGGCAGACGCTGAAATCCCGTCCGTCCCCGGCATTCTCACCGCCGGAGAATGCCTGCGCACTGCCGAATCCATTGCCGCCGCGCAGGAATCCGACGGCGCCATCCCCTGGTTCCCCGGCGGCCACACCGACCCCTGGGACCACATCGAATCGGCGATGGCCCTGACGGCGGCGGGTCTACTGGACGAAGCCCGCGCCGCCTACGCCTGGTCCGCCAAAACCCAACGCGCGGACGGCTCCTGGCCCAAACAGTTCCGCGCGGGCGTCATCGAGGACCCCGACACCGACACCAACTTCTGCGCCTACATAGCCACCGGCGTCTGGCACTACATCCTGAGCACCGGCGACGCCGTCTTCGCCGCCGACATGTGGCCGGTGGTCCGCACCGCCGTCGATTTCGTCCTCACCCACCAGGCCCCCGGCGGCGAAATCCATTGGTCCACAGGCCCGGACGGCAGTTCCGGCGAAGCCCTCCTCACCGGCAGCTCCAGCATCTTCCACAGCCTGCACTGCGCCATCGCCCTGGCCGCCCACCTGAACCGCCCCCAACCTGCCTGGGCGGCAGCCGCCCACCGCCTGGGCGACGCCCTCCGCCACCGCCCCGGTTCCTTCCTGGACAAGAGCCGCTACTCCATGGACTGGTACTACCCCATCCTCAGCGGCGCCCTCCGCGGCGAGCCCGCCCACACCCGAATCCGTTCCCACTGGCCCGATTTCGTAGTCCCCGACCTGGGCATCCGCTGCGTCTCCGACCAACCCTGGGTCACCGGCGCCGAAACCTGCGAACTGGTCCTGACATTGGACGCGATAGGCGACACCGACCGCGCCCGGCACCTCTTCTCGAATATGCAGCACCTCCGAGAATCCGACGGCTCCTACTGGACCGGCCTGGTCTTCACCGACGGCAAACGCTGGCCCGAGGAACGCACCACCTGGACCGCCGCCGCCATGATCCTCGCCGCCGACGCCCTCTCCCGCACCACCCCGGCGAACGCCCTCTTCCGGCACTAGTTGCAGGCGGCGGTGCGCTGCAGGATGCGGAGGGAGCCGGTGACGGAGAGTTCGTGGAATTTTCCGGAGGTGAGGGCTCGGCGGTAGATGTTGTGGGGGGCCTGGCCGCCGTCGGCGGGGTCGGGGAAGACGTCGTGGATGGCCAGGAGGCCGCCGCCGGCGATCCAGTGGACCCAGTTGTCGTAGTCGCGCTGGGCGGCTTCCTCGGTGTGGCCGCCGTCGATGAAGAGCATGCGGAGTGGCGCGCGCCAGAACTTGGCGGCGGCGGTGGAGGAGCCGACGATCGCGGTGACGGTGTCGGTGAGGCCGGCGCGAATCATGGTGCGGCGGAAGGCTGTCAGCGTGTCGAAGCGGCCGGTTTCGGGGTCCACCAGGGTGGTGTCGTGGTACTCCCAGCCGGGCTGATGTTCCTCGGAGCCGGAGTGGTGGTCGACGGTGACGACGGACGCGCCGGATTCCCGGGCCGCCGCGCCGAGATAGATGGCGGATTTGCCGCAGTAGGTTCCTATTTCGAGGATGAGGCCGCCGGCGGCGTAGGTGCGGGCGGCTTCGTAGAGGGCCTGGCCTTCTACCGGGGGCATGAAACCGGTGACTTGTTCGGCGAGGGTGAACAATTCGCGGGTGGCTGCGGGAATTTCGGCCTGGGTCACGGGAGAACCTTTCTGGGGCATTCGGATTCATGCGGGATACGCATGAGCGAGTTGCCCGGGGAGCTGAGTCATAGTAGCATCCGGACACGTGTCTGATACCCATTCCAACCACTCGATGGTGAGCATGGAGGCCACGCGGCGGCGGCTCACCGAGAAGCAGGCCGACACCGTCGACCGGCTCACCCGGGCGGCCATGGAGGTGCTGTCCCGGGAGGGGTTCGCGGGGCTCACCGTGCGCATGGTGGCCGCGTCGGCAGGGGTGGGCACCGCCACCGCGTACACCTACTTCTCCTCGAAGGAGCACCTGGTCGCGGAGGTTTTCTGGCGGCGACTGGCGACCACCCCGCCGCCGCGGGGCGGGGAATCGGACCGCGACGCGCGGGCCCTGGCCGTGCTGCGGCAGATCGCCCTGCTGGTGGCGGACGAGCCGCAGCTCGCGGGGGCGGTGACGAGCGCGCTGCTGGGCACCGATCCGGATGTGGCGCACCTGCGGTTGCGCATCGGCACCGAGATCCGCAGGCGGCTGGCCGCCGCACTGGGCGAGGACGCCGACGCGACGGTGGTGGGCTCGCTGGAAATGCTGTATGCGGGAGCGCTCGTTCAGGCCGGAATGGGATATGCCTCATACTCCGAAATCGCAGATCGCCTCGAAGACGCAGCTCTGCTCATTTTGAAAAGCCAAGGGCGATAGGGACAAACGACCCTATTCGGGCATTATCATCTTTGGTTAGCCTGCTCTCAGATTCTTCTCAATCTTCGGCGTTACTTTCCGAACGACGAAATTCTCGGATGAGTTGGGAGATGGGTTTATCGTGAGCACCCTGCTGAGCGGCAGACCGGGCGACAGCTTTCGAATCGAACGAATTGCCGGACAGCAGAGTCACCGACGCAGGCTGCTCGAAATGGGCCTGATCCCCGGCACCACTGTCACCGTCACCGGCGTGGGCGTCTTCGGCGGTCGCATCCTGCGCGTGGGCGACGCCCGCATCGCGGTGGACGCGGGCACCGCGAAAGCCGTCGCCGTCACGAAGACCGGCGCGACGGCGACCCACCATGAGTGAATCCTGTTGCGGCGATACCGGTTCCACCACCGGAGCCACCCTCACCGCCACGGCTTCCGTTGCGCTGGTGGGTAATCCGAATGTCGGCAAGTCCACGCTGTTCAATGCCGCCACCGGCGCCCGGCAGCGGGTCGGCAACTGGCCCGGCACCACGGTCGGCGTCACCGAGGGCGAATGGCGGCTCGACCCCGGACACGCACTGCGCCTGATCGACCTGCCCGGCACCTACAGCCTGCTGCCCATCTCCCCCGACGAGGCCGTCACCCGCGACGCCCTGTACGACCCCGGCAATCCGCCCGATGTGGTGGTGGCCGTCGCCGACGCCGCCAACCTGGCACGCAGCCTCTACCTGGTCTCCCAGGTGCTGGAGGTCGGCCTGCCGGTGGTGGTGGCGCTCACCATGACCGATATCGCGGCGGACCGCGGCATCGACGTCGACCCGCAACGTCTGTCGATGGCGCTCGGCGTGCCGGTCGCGACGGTGAACGCGCGCAACGGCAACGGCACCGCGGCCCTGGCCCACGCTGTCGGTGAAGCGCTCACCCTGCGCACCGTTCCCGCGTCACCGCGACTCGACGCGATCGGCGACGCGGATTCCCTTGCGGACGACGATGATCCGGAACTGCTGGTGGCCGAACGCCGCTACGCCTGGGCGCACGAGGTGCTCGCGCAGACCGTCGGGGAGAGCCGGGCCACCACGACGCTCAGCGACCGCGTCGACCGCGTCCTCACCCACCGCTGGTTCGGCGTGCCGATCTTCCTGGCCGTCATGTGGGCGGTCTTCGAACTGACCACCACCGTCGCCGCACCGCTCCAGGATCGCCTGGGCGACTTCGTCACCGGCACCGTCGCCGACGGCGTGCGCGGCTTCCTCACCGAGCTGCACGCCCCGGAACCCGTCGTGGGCCTGCTCTGCGACGGCGTGATCAACGGCGTCGGCCAGCTGCTCAGCTTCGTGCCGCTCATGCTGATCATGTTCATGCTGCTCGGCCTGCTGGAGGATTCGGGCTACATGGCCCGCGCCGCCTTCGTCGCCGACCGGCTCATGCGCACCATGGGCCTGCCGGGCCGCGCCTTCCTGCCGCTGATCGTCGGCTTCGGCTGCAATGTGCCCGCCATCTCCGGCACCCGCGTCCTGGCGAATCCGCGCCACCGCATGCTGACCGCGCTGCTCATCCCGTTCGTGAGCTGCAATGCCCGCCTGGTCGTCTACATGATGCTGGCGAGCGTGTTCTTCGAACAGGGCGCGGGCACGGTCGTCTTCGCCATGTACGTGGTCTCCATCGCGCTCGTGGTGGTGATGGGACTGCTGCTGCGCGGCACCCTCTTCCGTGACATGGCGAGCGAACCGCTGGTGCTCGACCTGCCGCCGTACCGCCGCCCGAGCCTGCGCGTCCTGGGCATGCACACCCGGCAGAAGATGAGCGGCTTCCTGCGCACCGCCAGCGGCATCATCGTGGCGACCGTGACCGTGGTGTGGCTGCTGGCCTCGATTCCGTTGGGCGCGGGCACCTTCGGGCACGTCGACCCGGCCGACAGCGTGCTGGGCGGGGTGTCCTCGGCCATCTCCCCGATCTTCGCGCCGGCGGGCTTCGACGACTGGCATGCGAGCGCGGCGCTCACCACCGGATTCGTGGCCAAGGAGGCCGTGGTGGCCACGGTCGCGCAGTCGTACAGCATGGACGATCCCGGCGACGGGGGCGCGCCGGCACCGCTCGCGGACGCCCTGCGCGACACCTTCGACCACTCCTCCGGCGGGCACGCGCTGCCCGCGGTGCTGGCATTCATGATCTTCCTGCTCGCGTACACGCCGTGTATGACCACCCTCGCCGTGCTGCGGCAGGAGGTCGGCACGCGCATGACGCTGTTCAGCGTCGCACTGCAGTTGAGCGTGGCGTGGGTGCTGGCCGTGGCGGTGTTCCAGGTCGGACGGATCTTCTGGTGAGCCCGCTGCGGCAGGTGCTCGCGGAGATCACCGCGGCGCGCGGCGGGGTCCGGCTCGACGATGTGGCCCGGCGAGTGGGAGTGTCTCGCGCCGAGGTGGATTCGATGGTCGAGTACTGGGTGCGGCGCGGCAGGCTGTCCACCGAGGCGATCGGCTCCGGCTGCCCCTCGGACGGCTGCGGCACCTGCCCGAGCACCGGTTCGTGCGGCACCGCACCCGTGGGGCCGGTGCTGATCGCGATCACGCCCCGCCCGCACTGACCGCTTGCGGCACAGGGTTTTCCGCCACGCGTCTTGTCGCGCCACTCTTCCCGTATTACCGTCTAGACACGTGTCCATCACGGATGGATTCAGCAGCGCTGCGGGAGGTGTTCCGATGACCACGGTCGAACCACGCCAGGTCTCCGGAGGAGAACACGAGCACGGCCACCTGGAGGAATTCCGCACCGACCCGATCGGGCTCATGAACCGGGTGCGCACCGAATGCGGGGATGTGGGCCGATTCCGGTTGGCGGACAAGGACGTCATCCTGCTGTCCGGCGCGCAGGCCAACGAGTTCTTCTTCCGCGCGGGCGACGAGGATCTCGACCAGGCCGCCGCCTACCCGTTCATGAAGCCGATCTTCGGCGAGGGCGTGGTGTTCGACGCCCCGCCGGAACGGCGAAAAGAGATGCTGCACAACACCGCACTGCGCGGCGACCAGATGCGCGGGCACGCGGTCACCATCGCACGCGAGGTGGACCGGATGCTGGCGCGCTGGGGCGACGAAGGCGAGATCGACCTGCTCGAGTTCTTCGCCGAGCTGACCATCTACACCTCCTCGGCCTGCCTGATCGGAGTGAAGTTCCGCGAGGAGCTCGACGACCGGTTCGCGCACCTCTATCACGAGCTGGAGCGCGGCACCGACGCCTACTGCTACGTGGACCCCTACGCCCCCATCGACAGCTTCCGGCGACGCGACGAGGCCCGATGGCAGCTGGTGAAGCTGGTCCGGCACATCATGGCCGGGCGGCTCGCGAATCCGCCGCGGGGCAAGGACGATCGGGACATGCTGGACGTGCTGGTCTCGGTGCACGACGAACACGGCAATCCGAGATTCTCGGCCAGCGAGGTCACCGGCATCTTCATCTCCATGATGTTCGCCGGGCACCACACCACCTCGGGCACGGCGGCCTGGACCATCATCGAACTGCTGCGCAATCCCGCAGTGCTGCAACGGGTCGTGACCGAGCTGGACGACCTCTACGCCGACGGCGCGGACGTGAGTTTCCATGCGCTGCGCCAGATTCCGAATCTGGAGGCGGTGCTCAAGGAGGTGCTGCGGCTGCATCCGCCGCTCATCATCCTGATGCGGGTGGCCCGCGACGAATTCGAGGTGTGCGGGCACCGCATCGGCCCCGGCGATCTCGTCGCCACGACACCCGCGGTCTCCAACCGGATTCCGGAGGATTTCCCGGATCCCGACCGCTTCGACCCGGACCGCTACCTCGATCCGAATCAGGCCGATCTGGCCAATCGCTGGACCTGGATCCCGTTCGGCGCGGGCCGCCACCGCTGCGTCGGCGCGGCCTTCGCGCTCATGCAGCTGAAAGCGATCTTCTCGATCCTGTTGCGCGACTGGGAATTCGAGCTCGCACAGCCGTCCGAGAGCTACCGCAACGACCACTCCAAGATGGTCGTGCAGCTCGAGCAGCCGTGCGCGGTGCGCTACCGACGGCGAAACCGGTAGCGCGACAACGTCCTACAGCGCGGCTTCGATCGCGGCCGTCACCGACGGGTCCTTGGGCTCGGTGCGCGGCCGGATCCGGCTCAGCACCGTGCCGTCGCGCCCGATGAGGAACTTCTCGAAGTTCCACTGCACGTCCCCGGCCTCGCCGGCGGCGTCGGCGACCTGGGTCAGCTCCTGGTACAGCGGGATCCGGCCCTCGCCGTTCACCTCGCTCTTCTCCAGCAGCGGGAAGTCCACGCCGTAGGTGGTCGAGCAGAATTCGGCGATCTCCTCGGCGGTGCCGGGCTCCTGACCCATGAACTGGTTGGACGGCACGCCGATCACGGTGAAGCCGCGCGGACCGTAGGTCTGCTGCAGTTCGACCAGCCCGCCGTACTGCGGGGTCAGACCGCATTTCGAGGCCACGTTCACCAGCAGCACCACATTGTCACCGGCCAGTTCGGCGAGCGTGGTGGGCTTGTCGTCCAGGGTGCGCAGCGGAATTTCGCGAAGGTTCGTCACCCTACGGATAGTAGAACGAGTTCGTGCCGGCTTCCGGATCAGCTGTACCGCACCTGCCAGTGTTTGATCCCGTTGATCCAGCCGTGCCGCAACCGCTCCGGCGGCGCGACCTCGGTGAGTGTCGGCATGGCATCGGCGATGGCGTTGAACATGAGGTCGATTTCCAGCCGCGCCAGGTTCGCGCCCACACAGAAGTGATTGCCGGTACCGCCGAACCCGACGTGCGGATTGGGATCACGCAGCACATCGAATCGGAACGGATCGTCGAACACCGTCTCGTCGAAATTGGCGGAACAGTAGAACAGCCCTACCCGGTCGCCCGCGGCAATGGCCTGCCCGCCGAGTTCGGTGTCCGCCATGGCCGTTCGCTGAAATGCCGTGACCGGCGTGGCCCACCGCACGATCTCGTCGGGCGCGGTGCGCGGCCGCCGGTCCCGATACAGCTCCCACTGCTCCGGATTGTCGACGAAGGCTTTCATGCCGTGCGTGATGGCATTGCGCGTGGTCTCGTTGCCGGCGACCGCCAGCAGGATGACGAAGAACCCGAATTCGTCGGAACCCAGGGCCTCCCCGTCGATATCGGCGGTGACCAGCTGGGTGACGATATCGTCGACCGGGCAGGCCCGCCGCTGCTCGGCCATGTTGTAGGCGTAGCCGAGCAATTCGACATTGGCCTGCATGGAGTCGCCGAATTCCGGATCATCGTAGTTGAGCAGCTGATTCGACCAGTTGAAGAGTTTGTGCCGGTCGTCCTGCGGCACGCCGAGCAGTTCCGCGATGGCCTGCAGCGGTAATTCGCAGGCCACCTGCTGCACGAAATCCCCGCCGCCGCTCGCTTTCGCCTCGGCGACAATGGCGGCGGCGCGTTCGGTGAGCGCCTTGCGCAGCCCCTCGACCGCGCGCGGCGTGAATCCCTTGGAGACGATGCGGCGCACCTTGGTGTGCTTGGGCGGATCCATATTCACCAGCAGCGCGTCGCGGGTCAGCTCCAGCTGTTCGGCGGTGGCGTCGCTGCGCATTCGGATGATGGAGCCTTTGGCGTGCGAGGACCAGAGGTCGGCTCGCCGCGAAACCTCTTTCACGTCTTCGTGTCTGGTGATCGCCCAGTATCCGCCGTCGGTGAAGGGCGCGGCCTGTTCGGGCGTCTGCGCATTCCACCAGACGGGTGCGGTGCGGCGCAGGGCGGCGAATTCCTCGACCGGGCTGCGCTGCGCCCACAGGGCCGCGTCTGTGAAATCGAATCCGGTGGGCAGTGACGGAACAGACACTGTTCCTCCTGGGGCAGACAGCCGCTGTGATCACGGATCTGGAACGTGTTTCACGTCGATTCAACCACGCCGCGACGTGCGGGACCACGGTTTCGAAACGGTGCGCTTAAGTCGATCTTGATACTCCGGCGGGACATCCCTAGTGTGCACAGACTAGAACTTGTTCTACAGTGACTCCAGGCACACCAGAGGATAGGTAACGAACATGACCGCTTCGCCGCGCTCCGCGGACGCCGCAACCGAAGCCGATTACGTCGTCGTAGGCGCGGGTAGCGCCGGGGCCGTGGTGGCGGGCCGCCTCGCCGAGCGCGGCGCGAGCGTCATCCTGTTGGAAGCCGGGCGCAAGGACGACACGCGACTGGTCACCAGCCCCGGCATGATCACCATGGTGCACACGGTCCCGCAGCTGAAGAAGCGCGTGACCTGGAAGCAGTTCTCCACCCCGCAGAAGCACGCCAACGACCGCCTCATCCCCATGACGCGCGGCAAGGTGCTCGGCGGCTCCAGCTCCGTCAACGGCATGCTCTACGTGCGCGGCAACCGCGCCAACTTCGACTCCTGGGCCGCCGAGGGCTGCAAGGGCTGGAGCTACGACGACGTCCTGCCCTCCTACAAGAACCTGGAGAACTGGGAGGGCGGCGCCAGCGAATACCGCGGCGCGGGCGGCCCGGTGCAGGTGACCCGGCAGCAGGAACTGACGCCGATCACCCAGCAGTTCATGAAGACCGCCTCCGAGGTGCTCGGCACGCCGATCATCGACGACTACAACGGCGAATCGCAGGAGGGCATCTCCGTCTTCCAGCAGAGCGTGCGAAACGGGCTGCGCTACAGCTCTTCCCGCGCCTTCATCACCGAGCGCCCGAACTCGGGCCTGAAGGTGCTGACCAACGCGCACGTCACCCGCGTGGTGATCGAGAAGGGCCGGGCCACCGGCGTCGAGATCGCGGAGAAGGGCGGCCGCCGGATCATTCGCGCCGCCAAGGAGGTCATCGTCTCCGGCGGTGTCGTCGGCTCGCCGCAGATCCTCATGCTCTCGGGCATCGGCCCGGCCGCGCACCTGCGCGAACTCGGCCTGGACGTGCACGCGGATCTGCCGGTCGGCCAGAACCTGCACGATCATCTTTTCGTGCCCATGACCTTCGTGTCGAAGAAGGCCATCCACCGCGGCATCCCGACCTACTTCGCGCGCGGCATCCTGCGTGAGCTGCGCAACCCGGGCAGCTCGTGGATGGGCCGCACGGTCTTCGAGGCCGCGGGCTTCGTCAAGACCAAGTTCGCCGAGGGCGCACACCCCGACATGCAGATCCACACCCTGCCGTGGAGCTACCCGACGCCCAACCAGGACGCCGACAAGCTGCACCTGGTGGACCGGCGGCCCGCGCTCACCATCATGCCCTCGCTCATCTACCCGAAGAGCCGCGGCGAACTGCGGCTGGCCTCGGCCGACCCGTTCGCCTCGCCGCTCATCGACCCGGGCTACCTCACCGACCCGTGGGATACCGAATTCCTGGTCGAGGGCATCAAGATGATCCGGGAAGTCATGGCGCACAAGAGCATCGCGGGCGATGTCATCGAAAACTTCTTCCCCGGAACCGATTACAGCGACGAGACCGCGCTGCGGCGGGAGCTGCCCAACCGCGTGCACTCCATCTACCACCCGGTCGGCACCTGCCGCATGGGCACCGACGAGCGCTCCGTGGTGGATCCGACGCTGAAGGTGAACGGCATCGAGGGCCTGCGCGTCGCGGACGCGTCCATCATGCCGAGCATCACCGGCGGCAACACCAACGCGCCGAGCTACCTGATCGGCGAGAAGTGCGCCGAGTTCTTGTCCGCCTCTCCGAGCCTTTAGCGCCCAGCTGAGCGCCGTCACCGGTTGTGCACGCGTGCCGGCGGTATCGTGCACAACCTATTTCGGTCGTACCCGGTGAGTTACCCCCAACGCACGAAATCAGTTGTCACGTCGCGAGAACCACGGTGTCCGGGCCAGCTCCAACTTCCCTTGCCACCCCGGGCACCGTCGCCGCCCCCGGCCGAATCCTTCGACCGGGGGCGGATCTCGTTGTGGCCGATATCAGCCGATCATGACCGGGTGGTCCAGCTCGTACAGGCGGCGATGGCCGGTCATATCCGTGACCAGCAGACGCGGCAGATGCGGGCCACCGGCCGTGTAGGTGTGCGAGGCGTGCGGGCCGGAGGCGGCCAGATGCCCGCCGTCACCGAAGAACCACTCGTATTCCCGAATGCCGCCGCCCGCCTGCGAGGCGTCGAAATGCACCGTCAGCCCGGACGGACCCGTGGTGCGGGAGGCGGTGAAACCCGTCCCCGGGGAGCCGCCGTCGCCGAACCACTCGCGGACGACCGGATTCAGCAGGAAGGTATCGGCGAAGCGCTCGGCCTCCCGGGCATTCGGCGGTTCCCCCGTGACGCCGTGGCACTGGGCTCGCACCGTGGCCGCGTGCCCGCAGGTGAGCACGCGCAGCGAGGAGGTCTCGTCGCCGAGCGGATGCATCCAGGAGACCGGCTTCCCGCTCGCGCCCTGATCGAACAGGCCGTCGGCGGAAACGGCGTAGGCGGTTCCGGCGACCGCGTTGGCCTGGGTCGCGGCCTGCCGGAACACCTCCGCCGAGACCCGCACGAACTCCGACCAGCGCTGGCGCAGCCCGTCCGGCATACCCTCCACGTCGGATCCGTCGAAGTAGTTGGCCACCAGTACTTTCGGACCCCCGGCGAGGGCGTGCGCCCGCTCGATGGCGGCTTGGATGCCGCGGCCGCCATAGCCGGATTTGGCGCTGCTGAAGTACGGCACGTTCGCCGCCGGATTCTCCGGTTCGGCCCCGATGCCCGCGCACTCCCGCCGCACGGCCTCCGACAGCTCGGCGGTGCCGGGAGTGACGCCGACGGGGATGCCCAGGAAGGGGTCCAGATCGTTGATGCAGCCGTTCATGAGCACCAGATCGATGGGGTAGCCGCCGTGTTCGGCCTCGGTGGCGGCCTGTGCCAGCTGGCAGAACACATCCGGGGTGCGGTCGGCGAGCGCGCTCGGATCGGTGAGGTCCTCGCCGTCGGCCGGGGCCGCAGCGGCCGGGCAGCGCGTGTCGTCATTGGCGGCGGGCAGGCCGGGAGCGTCCAGGACCGCGCCGGCCACCGAGTAGTCGTGCACCTGCGCGCCGCGGCCGGTTTGCTCGCCCAGGGCCTCGGCGGTCAGCTGGGCGAAACTGCGGTCGTCGTCGAGCCGCTGACCCCACAGCACCGAGTCGCCGACCGACACCACGTGCAGCGGGCGGCAATCCCGGCTCACCCGGAATTTCCAGGCCCGGCCGAACTCGCCGACCGTGCCGCCGGGCACTCGGGAGCGGGCGTCCACGCGTAGCAGGCCGTCCGCGGGTAGCTCGTCCTGGCGTAGGTCGAACCCGACGGTCACCACATCGGTGGTGACCGGTGTGATCCCGGACCGAATCGGCTGCTCACCGGCCAGTATCCGCCACTCCACCTCGGCCTGCGCGGGCACGCCGGCCGGGTACCAGACCGCGGTGGTGCCGCGTAGCGGGCCCTCGCACAGGCCGTCCGGCGGGGTGCTGACATCGATGATCAGGGGTAGGTCGGACAGGGGTTCGGCCTGGGCTGGAATCGGGCACACCGCGATCGCACCCAGCAGGGCCGGCAGCAGGGCCGCACGGCACCGGCGGGATCGCCACACCTTCACATGCTCCTCCTCGGAATTCCTCCGCAATCTGACAGCAGACACGGTGGAGGGGCAATCTCCCGCAGGCTCGCAAGGCGCGCCGAATTGGCCCAATTTAGCGCCTTCTACCTGCTCATCTGTTAGACAAAAGGGATGAATGCGAGAAATCTGACGCTCGCTACACTGGCCTTCGCGCTCACCTTCTGGGCGTGGAACCTCATCGGTCCGCTATCGAGTAGCTACACCGATGACCTGAACCTCTCCCCCGGACAGGCCTCCCTGCTCATCGCCACCCCGGTCCTGGTCGGCTCGCTCGGCCGCATCCCGGCCGGCGTGCTCACCGACAAATTCGGCGGACGGCTCATGTTCGCCGTCATCTGCTTCCTCTCGATCATCCCGACACTGATGGTCGGCTGGTCGAATTCCTTTGGCGCGCTGATCTTCTGGGGCTTCTTCCTGGGCATCGCGGGCACCTCCTTCGCGGTCGGCATCCCGTTCGTGAACGGCTGGTACGAACCCGCCAAGCGCGGCTTCGCCACCGGCGTCTTCGGCGCGGGCATGGGCGGCACCGCACTGTCCGCACTGCTCACCCCGCGACTCGTGGACCACCTCGGGCGCGCGCAGACCCATATCCTCATGGCCGTGGCGCTCGCGATCGTGGGCGTGGTCGTGTACATGTTCGCGCGCAACGCACCCGGCTGGACCCCCGCTACCGAACCGGCGCTGCCGCGCATCAAGGACGCGCTGAAACTCAAGGCCACCTGGCAGGGGTCGCTGCTGTACGCGGTCGCCTTCGGCGGCTTCGTCGCCTTCTCCACCTACCTGCCCACCGTGCTGCGCAACGTCTACGAATTCGCGCAGTCCGACGCCGGACTGCGCACCGCGGGCTTCTCCATCGCGGGCGTGCTCGCCCGGCCCATCGGCGGCATCCTGTCCGACAAGATCGGCCCGGTGCGGGTGCTCACCATCGCCTTCGCGGGCACCGCCCTCATGGCCGTGGTGCTCGGCTTCGAACCGCCCGCCGAATTCCCGGCCGGAATCAGCCTGGTACTCATGGCTTTCTTCCTCGGCCTCGGCACCGGCGGCGTCTTCGCCCTCATCGCCAAGCTGGTGGAACCCGCCCGCGTCGGCACGGTCACCGGTCTCGTCGGCGCGGCCGGCGGACTCGGCGGCTACTTCCCGCCGCTCGTCATGGGCCTGGTCTACAGCTCGCGCGGCGACTACACGCTCGGCTATCTCCTGCTCGCTCTCACCGCGGCGGCCGCACTGGCCTATACCCTGAAAGTTGGCCGCCAAATACCGAATTGACGCGCCCGTAGCGAAGCGGAGGGCATCAAACACTAAGGGGCCGCATGCGCACCGCACTGTTCGTCACCTGTATCAATGACGTGCTCTTCCCGGGCACCGGGCAAGCGACGGTGCGGCTGCTGCGCAGACTCGGCGTCGACGTGGAATTCCCGATGGCGCAGAGCTGCTGCGGGCAGATGCACTGCAACACCGGGTATCGCGCCGATACCGCCAAGCTCGCACGGCATTTCGTGGCCGTGCTGGGCGAATACGACCGGATCATCATGCCGTCGGCCTCCTGCGGGCAGGCCCCGCGCGAGTTCTACATGAAAGCGGCCGAGCAGACCGGGGACGGAAAACTGGCGCTGGACACCCAGGCCATCCTGCCCAAGATCCGGGAGGTCACCGAGTTCATCACCGACGATCTCGGGATTAACGATGTGGGAGCGTACTTTCCGCATCGCGTGACCTATCACCCCACCTGCCATTCGCTGCGCATGCAGCGCATCGGGGAACGGCCGATGAGCCTGCTGCGGGCGGTGGCGGGCATCGATCTGGTGGAACTGCCCGCCGCGGAGGAGTGTTGCGGATTCGGCGGCACGTTCGCGGTGAAAAACGCCGCGGTCTCCGGGGCCATGAACGGCGACAAGGCCGAGCACGTCCGCGAGACCGGCGCGAATGTGCTCACTGCCGTGGACAATTCGTGCCTCATGAATATCGGCGGGCGGCTGGCGAAGGACGGTACGCCGGTGCGCGGCATGCATCTGGTGGAGATCCTCGCCCGCACCCGCGCCGACGGCCCGCTGCCCGGCATCCCGATGGCCGCGGCGGAGGTGGCGTCATGACCAAGAGCTTCGTGGGCTGGCCGCCGTTCCCGGAAGCGGCCGAGAAGTCCACGCGCGACGAACAATTGCGCGCCAACGTGCATCGGGCCACGCACACCATTCGCGGGAAACGCGATGTGCTGGTGAACGAGCGGCCGGACTGGCAGCAGTTGCGCGACAGCGCCGCCGCCGTCAAAGACACTGTGCTGCACCACCTCGACTCCTATCTGATCCAGCTGGAGCGCACCGTCACCCAGGCGGGCGGGGTGGTGCACTGGGCCACCGACGCCGCCGAAGCCTGCCTCACCGTCACCGAACTCGTGCGGCGCACCGGCGAACGACAGATCGTGAAGGCCAAATCCATGCTCACTGAGGAGATCGGGCTCGACGAGGCACTGGCCGCGGCCGGAATCGACGCGCGCGAAACGGATCTCGCGGAGATCATCCTGCAGCTCGGGGACGATCTGCCCTCGCACATCGTGGTGCCGTCCATGCATTTGAACCGCGGGCAGATCCGCGACATCTTCGTGCGCGAGATGGGCAAGCACGGGCGGCCCGCGCCCGAGGGGCTCAGCGATGATCCGGGCGAGCTGGCCGACGCGGCCCGGCTGCACCTGCGAGAGAAGTTCCTGACCGCCAGGGTCGGCATCACCGGCGCGAATTTCCTGGTGGCCGAGACCGGCACCGTGGTGATGGTGGAATCCGAGGGCAACGGGCGCATGTGCCTGACGCTGCCGGAGACGCTCATCTCCGTGGTCGGCATCGAGAAGGTGATACCCACCTGGCGCGACCTCGAGGTGTTCCTGCAACTGCTGGCGCGCAGCTCCACCGGGGAGCGCATGTCGCCGTACGTGTCGAGCTGGACCGGGGTCACCGATCGGGACGGGCCGCGCGCGTTCCATCTGGTGCTGGTGGACAACGGGCGCAGCCGGGCCCTCGCGGATCATCTGGGGCGGGAAGCGCTGCGCTGCATCCGCTGCGGGGCGTGCATGAACATCTGCCCGGTGTACGAGCGCACCGGCGGGCAGACCTACGGCTCGGTGTATCCGGGGCCGATCGGGGCGATCCTGAATCCGCTGCTGAAGGGCGCGGACGATCCGCAGACGGCCTCGCTGCCCTACGCGTCCTCGCTGTGCGGGGCCTGCAACGAGGTGTGCCCGGTGCGGATCGACATCGTGGGCAACCTGCTGGAGCTGCGGCACGATATCGCCGAAGGCGAGGCCAAGGTCAAGCATCGGGCGGAGAAGGCCGCGCTGGACGCGATGGAGAGCGTCATGTACCACCCGCAGCTGTGGGCCGCCGCAGTGAGGGCGGCCGGGATCGCAGGCGTGGTCGCGCCGAAAAAGCATCTGCCGCCGCCGCTTTCGGGATGGACCGACAGCCGGGTGGTACCGGAGGTGCCGAAGGAGTCGTTCCGGGGCTGGTGGAAGCGCACCAGCGGCGGATTCCACGCCGACGGGGGGTCGCGATGACCGCGCGCGAAACGGTGCTCGCCCGTGTCCGGGAGGCGCTGGCCGATCTGCCCGCCGATCGGCGCACCACCACCGTCCCTCGCGAATACCTGCGCCACGCACCGGGTTTGGACCCGCACGATCACGACGCGGTGGTATCGCTGTTCATCGAACGGTTGAAACACTATGGCGCGCAGTCGCATCGAGTGCACGCCGCCGCGCTCCCGGACACCATCGCGGCCGCGCTGCGCGGCCGGGACGCGCACAGTGTGATCGCGCCCGCCGGGGTGCCCGCGTCCTGGCTGGCGGGCTGGGCCGCCGAGCCGGGGAATCGGGTGCTCTCGGATGATCCACAACTGTCCCCAGCCGAACTCGATGCTGTGGATGCCGTCGTCACCGGTTGCGCTGCGGCCGTGGCCGATTCCGGCACCGTGGTGCTCGACGGCGGTCCCGGCCAGGGGCGGCGCGCCCCGACCCTGGTCCCGGACTGCCATATCTGCGTGGTGCGCGCCGAGCAGATCGCCTCCTCCATTCCGGAGATCATCGGGCTGCTCGATCCGCAGCAGCCGCACACCTGGTTCAGTGGGCCGTCGGCCACCGTGGATATCGAGATGATCCGCGTGCAGGGTGTGCACGGGCCGCGGCGGCTGGTGGTCGTCATCGTGGAGTGAGATCGCGAAACCGGCCGATTTCCAGCGTCTTTCACAGCTACAAGATCTTGTTAAGGCCGCGCCAAGCGCGGCCCAGCATCGTGTGTGTCAACGCCGGAACATCTGGACCACCCGGAACCGGTGCTACCGCAGGGACTCGACCCGTCTACGAGGGGTGGCGGGTCGAGTTCCAGCAAACCAACCAGACGGTTCAAAACTGCAGACTTGGCCTGTGGAGGAGGGGACCACAGGCCAGGCTACCCCCGGGCGATCTTGTTTCGTCCGTATCGTGGCCGAGGTCCCATCCCGCGGCGCATCATGGAGAGTAAGTGCGCCAACGAGATTGGGGAGAGACGATGGAAACAGTGGTCGTCTTCGTATTGGCCTGCCTGATCTATTGGTTCGGCCTATTGCGCTGAGCCCATTTCACCGCTGAGCCCATTTCACCGCTGCGCCCCGCACAGCGCGCCTCATCGCGCGGACCCCGCCGCGGTGGTCGCCACCGCGAGCAGGGCATCCGCGATCTGACGACAGAACACGTCGGCGTCCTCGGTCCCGTGCGTCAGCGCACGAATGAGCGTGGCCCCGCGCAGCAGTTCGAAGACCGCCCCGGCATCACAGTCCGGATCGGCCTGCCCGTGGGCCGCCGCCTCGGCCAGCAGGTCCCGTAGCGCCTCCTGCGTGGGCTGTTCGCCGCGCTCCAGAATCCGCCGGTAGCTCTCCTGATCATCGTGATAATCCGAGAGCAGGCCCGGAATGGCCGAGCGCGCCGCCGGATGCGCGGAGGCGACCAGGAACAGCCGGGTCCAGGCCAGCAGATCCGCGCGCAGGTCACCGGACACGGGCGGATAGTTCGCGGTGTCCAGCGCGGAGAAGACGGCATCCTCCACCAGGGCGCGCTTGTTCGGCCAGCGGCGGTAGATCGAGGTGGTGACCACCCCGGCCCGGCGGGCCACCGCGGCGATCGTGGTGGCCTGATACCCGGCCTCGATCAGCTGCTCCCGGGTCGCGGCCAGCACCTGGGTATCGAGCTGCGGATCGCGCGGCCGTCCCGGGCCGGTGCGGGTCTCGATGGGTGCGCCCACGGCAGATCTCCTCGGTTTCGAAGAACTTTCCGGAAACAGGCTATCCCGCTCACAGGTTTCAAATACGCTACGGCCCGTATTCTAATTCACCACCCGAGAGGTACCCGTCGATGTTGACGCCACAGGACGAACTGCTCTGCCATCAGCTCCCCACCACCTTCGACCACGTGCAGCAGAGCGATCTGCGCTGGACCGAACGGGTCGTGCTGTACGGCTTCGACACCACCGGATCGGTCAGCATCATGACCGGCATGGCGCGCTACCCGAACCGCAATGTCACCGATGCCTACGCCATGATCACCGTCGACGGCAAGCAGGCGCACGTCATCCGCATGTCCCGCGAAATCGGCGGGCGGTACGACGGATTGGGCTCCTGGCAGGTCGGGCCCTACCGGTACGAGGTCGTCGAACCGCTGCGCAAGGTGCGCGCCACCCTCGACGACAACGAGCACGGGATCCGGCTGCAACTGGACTTCGACGCCGAATTCCCGGCCTACGAACAGGAACCCGCGTTCTTCCGCACCCGCGGGCGGGTCCGCGAGGACGCCCGGCGCTACTACCAGAACGGCCGCGTCACCGGCTGGGTCGAGGTCGAGGGGCGACGCATCGACATCGACCCCGACACCTGGTGGTTCGGCCGCGACCACTCCTGGGGCACCCGGCACGGCGGAGGCGGCGGCAGCCTCGCCGAGGGCGACGGGTTGCAGCCCAGCGAGATTCCCGACGGCGTCCTCTACTACATGGGCATCTTCGAATTCGACGACGAACTGGTGCATTTCGCGCAGCGCGAGACCGCCGACGGGCAGCGCTGGCACTTCGAGGGCAATGTGCTGCCGCGCATCGACTCCGGAGCCGCGATCGTGCCGGTCGTGGACGCCACCCACGAGCTGACCTTCCGCGAGGACTTCCGCATCGTCAGCGGCGGCAGCTTCACCGTGCGCAGCGCCGACGGGCAACAGCGCGAATTCACCATCACGCCGGTCTCCGACTTCTGGCCCGGTATCGCCGGATACGACCACTACCGGGGCTACGCCTCCGGGCTGTGGAAGGGACCGTTCTGGAGCGACGGATTCACCGCCGATCTCACCGACACCCAGGACCTGAAGCAGGCCGCCATGCTCAGCGAGACGTTCTGCCGCGTCGAATCCGCGGGCCGGGTCGGGTACGGGCTGGTCGAAATGGTGTTCCTGGGCCGCAACGAGCGCTACGGCTACCAGGGGTACGGCGCGTGAGCATCCCCCGGCCCACCCCCGAACTGCTGCCCGAGGTCCTGGAACCGCTACTGCGGCACTACCTTCCGGGCTCGGGCGGCGCGAAGATCCGCGACTTCGCCCGCACCACCCGCGGATTCGCCACCGAGACCTATCTCTTCGAGGTCGAGGACCGGTACGGCAGCCTGCCGCTGGTGCTGCGACGGCCGCCGGAGATGTCGCTGTTCCCGGACTACGATCTGCTGCGCCAGGTGCTCGTCATGCGGCGACTGGCAGCGACCGATATCCCGGTGGCCTCGGTCGCCTGGCTGGAACGCGGCGAAACCATGCTGGGCAGCCCCTATTTCGTGATGAATCGACTGGAGGGCGAAGCGCCCGGCGACTTTCCGTCGTATCACTCGGCCGGCAACTACTACGAGGCGACGCCCGAGCAGCGGGCGCGCATGTGGTGGGGGTGCGTGGACACCATCGCGGCCATCCACGAATTGGATTGGAAGGCACTGCGCCTGGACTTCCTCGCACTGCCCCGGCACGGCACGGCACCGGTACAGCAGGTGGTCAACTATCTCGATGCCGCGCTCACCTGGGCATGCGCGGGCGCGGTGCCGGCGACCTATCGGCGGGCCATCGGATATCTGCGCGACCACCTCTACGAGCCGGAACGGGTGACACTCTGCTGGGGTGACGCTCGCATGTCGAATATCCTGTACGACAAGGATTTCCAGGTCAGCGGGGTGCTCGACTGGGAGATCGCCTATCTGGGCGATCACGAGGCGGATCTGGCCTGGATGCTGTTCCTGGACTGGGCCAGTAGCGAATTCGAGGGGCATCCGGCACTGCCCGGGACGCCGACGCGCGCGGAGACCATCGCGTACTACGAGCAGCGCACCGGCACGACCATCCGCAATCTGCGCTACAACGAGATCCTCGCGGCCGTGCTGCTGTCGGTTCCGCTGCTGCGCATGGCCAATCGGGTGCAGCTGCCGCCCGATATGGATATCACCGGGTTCTGCACCACGCGGATCGAGCAGTTGCTCGACTGAGGGACGGGGTTTCGGAGGTTTTCCGAAACCGGGCATCGGCGCGCCCCAATTGCAATACGTTGCATGGTGTATCGAAAATAGCGGGAGCTCCCGCACGGTTCACGAGAGGTACGCGCCGATGCTCACACCCCACGACGAGCTGCTCTGCCATCAGCTGTCCACCACCTTCGACCACGTGCAGCAGAGCGATCTGCGCTGGACCGAACGCATCGTGCTGTACGGGTTCGACACCACCGGCTCGGTCAATGTGATGACCGGACTGGCGCGCTACCCGAACCGCAATGTCATCGACGCCTACGCCATGATCACCATCGACGACAAGGTCGCCCACGTGGTGCGCATGTCCCGCGAAATCACCGGGCAGCAGGACGGATTGGGCTCCTGGCAGGTCGGGCCCTACCGGTACGAGGTCGTCGAACCGCTGCGCAAGGTGCGCGCCACCCTCGACGACAACGAGCACGGGATCCGGCTGCACCTCGACTTCGAAGGCGAATTCCCGGCCTACGAACAGGAACCCGCGTTCTTCCGCAGTCGCGGGCGAGTGCGCGAGGACGCGCGGCGGTACTACCAGAACGGGCGGATCAGCGGCTGGCTCGAAATCGAGGGCAGGCGCATCGACATCGACCCGGACTCCTGGTGGTTCGGGCGCGACCACTCCTGGGGCACCCGGCACGGCGGAGGCGGCGGCAGCCTCTCCGAAGGCGAGGGCATGCAGCCCGCCGAACTCCCCGACGGCGTGCTCTACTACATGGGGATCTTCCAATTCGAGGACCAGCTCGTGCATTTCGCGCAACGCGAGACGGCCGACGGGGACCGCTGGCACTTCGAAGGAGCCATCCAGTCGCCCATCGACTCCGCGGCCGCACCGATTCCGATCCTCGACGTCCGGCACGAGCTGGAGTTCCGCGACGACTTCCGGATCATCAAGGGCGGCAGGTTCACCGCGCAGTGCGCCGACGGCGAGGACCGCGAGTTCACGCTGCGCCGGGTCACCAACTACTGGCCCGGCCTGGCCGGATACGACGTGTACCGGGGCTACGGCTCGGGCCTGTGGCGCGGGCCGTACTGGAGCGACGGCTTCACCGCCGACCTCACCGACACCGCCGATCTGCGCAAGGTCAGCGCGCTCAGCGGCACGCTGTGCCGGGTCGAACACCAGGGGCGGATCGGATACGGCCTGGTGGAGATGGTGTTCTACGGGCGCAACGCGCGCTACGGGTTCGCGGGGTAGACATGAGCAGCACCCGGCTTCCCGCCGAGCGCCTGGCCGACGGGATCAAACCCGCACTGCTGCGGCACTTTCCGGTCTCACCCGCGGCTCGGATCGACGGCTTCACCCGCACCGCGCGCGGATTCTCCACCGAGACCTACCTTTTCGACGTCTCGGACGAGAGCGGGGTGCTGCCGCTGGTGCTGCGGCGGCCACCCGAAACCGCCCTGTTCCCCGACTACGACCTGCTGCGCCAGGTACTGGTCATGCAGCGCCTGGCGCGGACCGGCATCCCGGTACCCACCGTGCTGTGGCTCGATCGCAGCGAATCCGCGCTCGGCAGCCCGTATTTCGTGATGGACCGGCTGCCCGGGGACGCGCCCAGCGATATGCCGTCCTATCACGTCGCGGGCAACTACTTCGAAGCGTCGCCGGAACAGCGGGCACGCATGTGGTGGGCGTGCGTGGACACCATGGCCGAGATCCACGAACTCGATTGGCGATCACTGAGACTGGACTTCCTGGCGCTGCCCCGCTACGGCTCCGGCGCGGTCGAGCAGGTGGTCAACTATCTGGGCTCGGCCCTGAACTGGGCCTGCGCAGACGCTCCGCCGGACATCTACCGCCGGGCCGTCACCCACCTGCGCGAGAATCTGTACGAGCCCGACCGGGTCCGGCTCTGCTGGGGCGACGCGCGCATGTCGAACATCCTCTACGACGAGCGACTCCGGGTCACCGGCGTACTCGACTGGGAGATGGCCTATCTCGGCGACCACGAAGCCGACCTGGCCTGGATGCTGTTCCTGGACTGGGCGTGCAGCGATTTCCAGGGCAACCCCCGGCTGCCGGGCACGCCCACCCGCGAGGAAACCATCCACTACTACGAGCTACGCACCGGAACGCCGGTCCGCAACCTGCGCTACAACGAGATCCTCGCGGTGGTGCTGCTCTCGGTTCCCCTGCTGCGCATGACGAATCGGATCCAGCTACCCCCGGACATGGACATCACGGCGTTCTGCCGGGCGCGGCTCGAACAGCTGCTCGCGTGAGAACACCGCCAGCGCGATCATGATCGCGAAGGCGGCCAGCGCGGTACCGGTGCGCAGGTAGTGGAACATATCCCAGCGCGTGAGGATCTCGGCGTAGTCGGCCGGCGCACCGGACACCGCCCAGTCATTGATCCGGTGATTGATGGGCACATTGCCGAGCCTGGTGATCGCGAAAGTCGCCACGACCAATCCGGTTGCCGCCGCGGCCATCCCGCGAGCACGGCCGGTGCTCAGGACGGCCAGCGCCAGACCGGCGACGGCCGCCGCCGCCATGGTGAGCTGCATGCTGATGCTGTTGGACTTCATGAGGTCGGAATGGAAGTCCAACCGCATCTGCAACGGCACCCGGTGGAAGGTCGGGATGAGATTGGCTGCGCCGTAACCGAATGCGCCCGCCAGCAGGCCGGTGGTGAGGAGTGCGGCGGACCGCACCAGTCGAACGAGCATGGGAACTCCTAGTCGCGTGCGGTGACGGTGCGGGTCAGGCCGTGCGAGCGGCGCAGGCGGCCGTCGGGGGTGAACTCGGCGAACAGGTGCACCTCGGTGACGACGGTGTCGCCCGTGCGCATGCCGGCGTGGATGGTGAGGCGGGCGGCGATGCGGTCACCGTCCGCCATCGCCTCGTGCACGTCGAATCGGTAGTCCACCAGGTTCTTCCGCACCGACTTCAGGTGTGCGATCAGGCGGTCGCGCTCGAGCCGGATTCCGTCGCTGACCTGGTAGACGTCG
Source organism: Nocardia acididurans (assembly GCF_016741815.1). Classification (GTDB taxonomy): domain Bacteria; phylum Actinomycetota; class Actinomycetes; order Mycobacteriales; family Mycobacteriaceae; genus Nocardia; species Nocardia acididurans. The sequence goes on along the minus strand of NZ_JAERRJ010000001.1, from coordinate 883,701 downwards.
GGAGCGTGGAAGCGGTCGAACATCGCCTCCGGATTGTCGTGCTCGGCGAGGGCGGCCGCCGTGAACTCGGTGTAGTAGTCGGAGACGATGCGCTCCGGGGTGCGTTGCGAGATCGAGGTCATGGCTCTCCTGCCAGATAATTCTTACAACGCTGTCAAGGTTAAGCAGGTGCGCTCAACTTTGACAAGGGTGTAAGAATTAGTCCATGACCGCATCGGAACCACGACGCCGCGCCGACGCCGAACGCAGCCGCGCCGCCATCCTCGATGCCGCCACCCGGCTGCTCGCCGAACAACCCGCCGCCGGGCTCGCCGCCATCGCCGCCGCGGCCGGGGTGACCCGCCAAACCATCTACGCGCACTTCACCTCCCGCGACGAACTCCTCGTGGCGGTGGTCGAAGACATCACCGCCCAGACCGTGACCGCCATGCACGCCGCCGACCCCGACGAGGGCACCGCCACCGAGGCCCTGCTGCGCATCCTCGACATCGGCTGGCGCGCCTTCGAAGCCCACCCGTTCATCCAGCGCATCGCCCCCACCGAAACCGACGCGAGCCGCGAACTCCACAACCCCGTCACCGACCACCTCCTGCGGCTCATCCGCCGGGGCCAGCGCAGCGGCGAATTCACCAGCGCCGCAACACCACAGTGGCTCGCCACCGCTTTGATCGCCGTCAGCCACGCGGCAGGCGAGGAAGTGACCGCGGGCCGGATGACACAGCCGAAAGCCGAACAGGCCCTGCGCGACACCGCCCTGCGGATCTTCGGCGTCGCCTGAAATTCGTTGCGCCCCCGCCGGTCCGCCCGGATACGCCCAGCGCGTCAGCCACCCATCGGTTCGCCGTCGATGAATCCCAGAGTGCGCCATACGCTCTCCAGCACCCGCCGGCGGCGGCCGGGCGACCACGGTTCACCCTCGTCGAATCCGGTCAGCACCAGACCGTCGACCACCACGTCGAGCAGGTCCACAGCGGCCTGCACGTCGGGAATTCCCGCCCGCCGCACCAGTTTCCGCACCCGGGTATCCCACCAGTCGTTGAACGCGTCGAGTTCGGCGCGCACCTCCGGCTCGGTCCGCGCACCCAGGACCAGTGCCAGCCAGAAGCGGTGCGCTCGCTCGTCGGGGGCCAGCACCGCCCATTCGATCAGCGCACGCAGCCCCGCGTCCCCGCCCGCCCGCGCCACCGCGGCCTCGGCGTCGGCGCGCCGCGCCTCGGTTTCGCGACGCACCACACCGCGAATCAGCTCCTCCCGACTGCCCACATAGTGCGTCACCGCCGAGGTGGACGCGCCGATCCGAGCGGCCACCGCGCGGATGGTCACCGCCCGAAACCCCTCGTCTACGGCGAGTGAGACGACGGCATCGGAAATTTCGGCGAGCCGGGCGGCGGTATCGACCTGACGGGGCATGGCAGCAGCCTACCGTTTGTGTAACACTTGTTTTACAACATCTGTTGCACAAAGGGGCTGCCATGGCGGAAACCACGACCGTAGCGGTGATCGGCGCGGGATTCGCCGGGCTGACCACAGCACGAACTCTCCGAGCACATGGCGTCGACGTGCTCGTACTCGAAGCGGCCGACCGGGTCGGCGGGCGAGCGCACACCGTGCACTCCACGGTCGGCAGCGCGATCGACCTGGGCGGCCAGTGGATCGGCCACGACCACACGCGAATGATCGCCCTCGCAAAAGAATTCGGTAGCGCCCTCTTCCCCACCCATACCGCGGGGCGAACACCGCTCGTGGACGGCGCGGACCAGGTTCGCCCGCTCTCACTCACCACCGCGGCCGCAGCCCTGACTTTCACCCAGCTGGCACTGCTCACCCACCCCAGGTTTCCCGCCCTGCGGCAGCTGAGATCTGATACCGAAGGGCGGATCGATCGGGCGTTGGATCGAATCACGGTGGCGCAGTGGCTGGCTCGCATGCCTGGTCGGCGGGGGCCGGAGCTTGCCGGTGTCGTACTGGGCGAGGCGCTGGCGGCGGACCTCGGCGATGTCTCCGTGGCGGCCTTGATCGCCGGAGTCCGCTCGGCGGGCGGGTTACGGGTGCTGCTCGGAACAGCCGGGGGTGCACAGGAATCCCTGGTCACCGGCGGAGTCGGTGGACTCGCGGAACGGCTCGCCGCCGAGTTGGGGACGATGCTGCGGCTCGGGCATCCGGTCACCGCGATCAGCCGCTCCGATGCGGGGGTGACGATCGAGTCTCCCGCTGGAATCGTGCGCGCGGATCGGGTTGTCGTCACCGTGCCGCCACCGGTCGCTGCCGCCATTCAGCACGAACCGCCGTTGCCGGAGTACCGGAATCGACTGCAGCGCAATACTTTCATGGGAACGATCTACAAGGCTGTGGCCGTGTACGACCGGCCGTTCTGGCGCGATGACGGGCTCAGCGGGGAACTCGTGGATCTCAGCGGCCCCGCACCCGCCGCCTTCGACAGTTCACCGCCGGGCGGTCCCGGACACCTCTGCGTGCTCGTACCGGGACAGCGGGCTCGCGCACTGGATCGGCTCGCCCCCGCCGAGCGGCGCGACACGATACTGCGCGCGCTGGCACAGCATTTCGGTGAGCGCACCCGGCATCCTGTCGACTGGCACGAAAAAGCCTGGCATCTGGATGATTACGTGGGCGGCGGATACGCCGCACTGCCCCGGCCCGGCCATGTCGGCATCCTCGCCACGGCGGCCGAGCCCATCGGGCCGGTGCACTGGGCGGGCACCGAGACCGCGCCGCGCTGGACCGGATATCTGGAAGGTGCTGTGGCATCCGGGGAGCGCGCCGCTCAGGAAGTGGTCGCCGCACTGCGCGCGACTCCCGCCCGAGCCGAATAGCACTGCGCCCCCTGGCATCTCGGATGCCAGGGGGCGCGATGTGTGCTGTCGAGCTACCGGGTCTCGGCCAGTTCGGTTTCGGCTTCCGCTGCCTCCTCGGCCGGAACGCCGTGCCCGTCCGCCGCCTGCGCGCCCTTCATGAGGAAGAAGGCGATGACCGTGGCCGCCAGGACGCTGATCGCGCCCAGGGTGAAGGTGGCCGACATGGCGGTGGTGAACGCTTCCTTGGCCGCGGTCACCAGTGCTTCGCTGCCGCTGGCCAGGGCGGGGGCGATGCTCTCGCGGGCCGCCTCCGGAGCGTCGACGGGCACGTTGTCGCGGTAGGTGCCGGCCAGCACCGCACCCAGCACCGCCACGCCCAGCGCGCCACCGGTCTGCTGGATGGTGTCGTTCAGGGCGGAACCGACGCCGGCCTGCTCCGGCGGGATGGCTCCCATCAGCGCGCCGATGGCGGCGGGCATGGCCAGACCGGCGCCCGCGCCGACCAGGGCCATCGCCAGGGCAGGGAACCAGAAACCGGATTCCGTGGTCAGGGTGGCCAGGATGCCGAAGCCCGCGGCCAGGATCAGCATGCCGGTCAGCATCAGCGGGCGGACACCCAGCTTGGACACCAGACCCGCACCGGCGCCCTGGAAGATCAAGGCGGCGAAGGCGAACGGGGTGAAGGCGAGCGCGGTGCGGACCGGCGAGTAGTCGAGCACGAACTGCATGTACTGGGTCAGCACCAGCATCAGACCGCCGTTGGCGAAGGTGACCAGCACCAGCGAGAAGCTCGAACCGGTGAAGATGCGGTTCTTGAACAGCTGCAGCGGAACCATCGGGTGTTCGGTCCTGACCTCACGAATACCGAAGGCGATCAGACCGACGGCCGCGATGATGAGCGACACCCAGGTGCCCTCGAGGCCCTTGGTCGGGAATTCGATGATGCTCCACACCAGCGCGACGGTGCCGATGATCGACAGCACCATGCCCGGCAGATCGGTCTTGGCCCACGGGCCCTTGGACTCCGGCATCAGCGTCATGGCGGCGATGATCGCGACGATGGCGATCGGGACGTTCATCAGGAAGACCGAACCCCACCAGAAGTGGTTCAGCATCAGACCGCCGACGACCGGGCCGCCGACCATACCGATCATGGCCACCGAGGTCCAGGCCGCGATCGCCTTCGGACGCTCCTGCTCGTCGAACACCACGATCAGGATGGACAGCGTGCTCGGCATGATGAGCGCGCCGCCGATACCCATGACCACGCGGCCCGCGATCAGCATTTCCGGGGTGGTGGCGTAGGCCGCCAGCAGGGAGGCCGCGCCGAAGAGCACCAGGCCGATCACCATCACCAGCCTGCGGCCGAAGCGGTCGGACAAGCTGCCCGTGGTGAGCAGCAGGCCGGCGAACACCAGGATGTAGGAGTCGATGATCCACTGGATGTCCTGCGAGGTCGCGCCCAGTTCGGCGGAGATCGGCGGGATGGCCACGTTCAGGACCATGTTGTCGATCACCAGCACCAGCGAGCTCAGGCAGAGCACGACCAGGATCAGCCAGCGTTTCGGATTACGTTCCACGGCAGCTGAATCCAGCGCCGCGGCGGTTTCGGTCTTACTCATTTCCAAGTCCCCTTCGGAAGCTTTCCGCACACTGTGCGGCGTTGTCGAACACTGTACGGTCTCCGTACACTGTTCGCAATACCGAACGCTGTACCTGCGTACGAACGGTGTTCTAGCAGCGGTTATGCTGACCGCAGACAAAGAAGGAGACGGCTATGACAGCCAAGTCGCAGCTCGAGTCCGCATGGACCCGCCCCCAGCGGCAGCGTCGCGAAACTCCCGCGCTGAGTCAGGAACAGATCGTCGACGAGGCCATCGCGCTACTCGACAGTGAAGGGCTGGACAACCTGAGCATGCGACGGCTGGGCACCCGGCTGAACGCCGGCGCCACCTCGCTGTACACGCACGTCGCGAACAAGGAACAGATCCTCGAGTTGGTGGTCGATCAGATCTTCGGAGAGGTACGCATACCCGAGCGGATCGAAGCCGCGAACTGGCGGCGCGACCTGACGGATGTCGCTCGCAGTCTGCGCGAAACCCTGCTGGCCCACCCGTGGATGACCGTCGTGCTGAGCTCAGCCGGGCTGATCTACCTCGGCCCCAACAGCATGCGCATGTCCGAAGCCATGCTCACCATCGTGGAGGTCGCGGGTTTTCCCGATGAGCCTGGCGACCGCGCCGTCAACGCCCTGTTCTCCTATGTCCTCGGCTCCGCCACCGGTGAGGCGGCGATGCTGACCACTATCGCACGCAGCGGAATGCCCGAACAGGAATGGTTCGAGCGGCTCATGGTCACCTCGGAAGAACTCGCACGCCCATTCCCGCACATACACAAAAGGTATCTGGCACAACGCAATATAGATTCGTCGAGCGGGCGAGTCGACGCCTTCGCGCAGGAACTCGACGTGATCCTGGACGGGCTGGAACTGCGCCGCCAGAACCTCTAGACAGCAGCGTGCCCGCACCATGAATCATGGTGCGGGCACTGCCTTTTCGAAATATCAGCCGTTGAGGCCGGCGCGGACGCCCTCCTCGATGCGCTTGCCGATCTCGGAGTCCACGTTCTTCCAGTATTCGAACACACGGCTCAGCACCGGCTCGCGCACGCCGCCGAGCACGTGGCCGACCACGTTGCCCACCAGGCGATCTCGCTGCTCATCGCTGAAGACCTCACGGACGAGGGTGCCCGCCTGGGTGAAGTCGCCGTCCTCGGCGTGCTGGATGTAGCCCGCGCGGGCCATGGTCGGATCGAAGTTCCACAGGCCCTCGTCACCGGCACGCTCCGGATCCGCGTGCGGGCCGCCGAACGAATTCGGCGCGTACACGGGCACATTCGCGTCGTTGTAGTCGAACCGCATGGCGCCCTCCTTGGAGTAGGAGTTCACCTCCGCGGCCTTGGCGCGGTTCGGCGGCAGCTGCGCGTAGTTGGTGCCGATGCGGTACCGGTGCGCGTCGGCGTAGGCGAAGACACGGCCCAGCAGCATCTTGTCCGGCGAGAAGCAAATGCCCGGAACGAGATTCGACGGCTCGAAGGCGGCCTGTTCGATATCGACGAAGTAGTTGCCCGGGTTGCGGTTCAGCGTCCAGCGGCCGACCTCGATGAGCGGGTAGTCCTGATGCGACCACACCTTGGTCAGGTCGAACGGGTTGAAGCGGTAGCCCTCGGCCTCGGCGGCGGGCATCACCTGCACATGCAGTGTCCATGAAGGGAATTCGCCACGCTCGATGGCCTCCCACAGATCCTGGCGGTGGAAGTCGGGGTCGGTGCCGGCCAGTTTGTCGGCCTCGGCCTGGGTCAGGCTCTCCACGCCCTGATCGGTCTTGAAGTGGTACTTCACCCAGAAGCGCTCACCGGCGGCATTGACCCACTGGTAGGTGTGCGAGCCGTAGCCGTTCATGTGCCGGTAGGTCTTCGGGATGCCGCGGTCGCCCATCAGCCAGGTGACCTGGTGCGCCGTCTCCGGGCGCAGGGTCCAGAAGTCCCACTGCATGTTGTGATCGCGAAGTCCGTTGCCCGGCAGGCGCTTCTGCGAGCGGATGAAATCCGGGAACTTGATCGGATCCTTGATGAAGAAGACCGGCGTGTTGTTGCCGACGATGTCGTAGTTGCCGTCCTCGGTGTAGAACTTCACCGCGAAACCGCGCGGATCGCGCCAGGTGTCGGGGCTGCCCTGCTCACCGGCGACGGTGGAGAACCGGACCAGCGATTCGGTGCGCTTACCCGGCTGGAACAGCGTGGCCTTGGTGTAGCGGCTGACATCGCCGGTGACGACCAGCTCACCGTAGGCGCCCGCGCCCTTGGCGTGCACGATGCGCTCCGGGACGCGCTCCCGGTTGAACTGCGCGAGCTTCTCGATCAGGTAGTGGTCGTGCAGCAGGATCGGGCCCTGGGTGCCCGCGGTGAGCGACTCGTCATCACTCACGACCGGAATGCCGGTATTGGTGGTGGTCGGCTTGGTCATGCGAAAGCCTCCTTTGGGGAGATTGCTTCCCGGGCTGGGGAAAGTCGGACTTCAGCGTGCGGCAGCACAATCGGGGCACAGCCCCCAGAACACGACTTCGGCCTCGTCGATGACGAAACCGTGGGACTGATCGGGTTCCAGGCAGGGGGCCGCCCCCACGGCACAGTCGATGTCCACGACCATGCCGCAGTTCCTGCACACCAGATGGTGGTGGTTGTCTCCGGTACGCGCTTCGTACAACGCGGGTGAACCCGCGGGCTCGATCCGCCGCAGCAGCCCGGCGCCCACGCAAGCCTTCAACACGTCGTACACGGCCTGCGTCGACACCGATCCCAGCGTCTCACGCACCTTCACAGCCACCCCATCGGCATCGGTATGCGGAGAATTAGCCACCACATCCAACACCGCGACCCGCGGCGCGGTGACCCGCAGGCCCACGGCCCGCAGTCGCTCGCGAGAGTCGTAACCGGAGTGCATGCTCTACACCATGCTCCCTTTTCTGGAATTAGTCAAGAAAAGAATGTTCCCGCTGGTAGCCCACTACCACCCTGACATCCCGGGCGCGAATCAACCGCCATACGGACTGAATCCGGGCGGCAGTGTCACGGGCGGCAGCGTCGGGGTGGCAGGCGGCCGAACCGGCGCATAGGTCGGCCGCTGGAGCAGTGACGGCCAGTTGCTGGGGAGAGCCGGACGCTGATACGTCGGTGGCACGCGGATATCGGTAGGACCCAGATACCAGGCCGGTACGGTCGGCGGCGGCGTGTACCGCGAGCCCGGGCCGGCACCATCCGACCCGATCGCTCCCCGGATGACCGCGATCACCAGAAACGCGACGACGAGCGCGGCGATCCCACCCCCGGCGCCGGCTCGCGGCCGGTCAAGCTCCACCGGGCGGGATCGCGCCGAGCCGCGCCCGCGCCCGGCAGGCTCGGGGCTCGGATCGGGTTCCGGAAAATCCGAACGCATGGCGCGCAGGACCCGCTCCAACTCGGCGGCTTCACGGCTCTCCCGCTCGGCCGCATCGGCTTCCGCCTGCGCCTGATCGTGGAGCGAGCGCACCGTACGACGATGCGATTCATCCTCGTCCGGCTCCCAGTGGAGCGCCGCCGCCCACTGCTGCCGTTGATCCTCGATCCAGGTCAGCGTCTCCCGGACGGCCTCGGCGTGCCGGGGCTCCAGCTGGGCCGCCTGCCGCAATCGCGCGGTGGCGGAATCGAATTCACGACGGTCCAGATCGACGAGCGCGAGTTCGAGGACGGCGTCCACGTACTCGGGTTCGAGTTCGAGGGCCCGTCGCAGGGCCCGCTCCGCACGATCGACGGAATCGGGGGCGGACAGGTTGCGGCGCAGGACGATTCCACGCAACAGATGCAGGTCCGCGCGCTCCGGCTCGATGACCAGGGCGCGATCGAGGCTATCCAGCGCGGCTTCGGGCTCGTCCTCCCGTTGCGTGACGGCCAGGACGCGATGGTTGTCGGCGTCCTCCGGGTCGAGCTCGACCGCCACCAGCGCCGAGTTCTGCGCCGCCGCACGCCGTGCGAGCGGGGACTCCTGATCCTCGTCTTCCGACGCCCGCAGTTCGGCGAGCGCGCGAATCCGCCACAGCGCGGCGTAGTCGGGCGCGAATCGCTGTGCCGCGGAACAGTATTCGAGCGCCCGCAGCGGATCCCCCAACTGTAGCGCGACCTGCGCCATCGCGGTCAGAGCCGTCAGGTCGTCCGGATCGGCCGCCAGCACTTCGGCGAGCAGCGACCGTGCCTGGTCGTATCGGCCCAATTCGATGAGAACCCAGGCTTTTTCGATATTCGGATGCATGGTGACCGCAGGGCTCAGCGCGGCTTCCTGGTACGCATGTAGGCGGCCAGATCGTCGTAACTGCCGTCATTGTTGGCGAATTCGACCACATTGCGGGCGGATTCGAACCAGGCGCCGGTACTGGGCCGGACCTGCGCCAGGGCACGCTCGATATCCGGCATCTGCACCGGGCGGACCGTACCGGCCCGCAGGGAATCGGCCATGGCGAACTGGGTGGCCGACTTGCAGACATGCGCCAGATCCGCCCCGGACAGGCCCTCGGCGCGGGCCGCGATGGCGGGCAGGTCGATTCCGGCGACGGGGCGGTCCTTCAGATGGTGGCGCAGAATCGACACGCGCGCTTCGGGATCGGGGAGCGTCACCAGTACTGTGCGGTCGAAGCGGCCGGGACGGCGCAGGGCCACGTCCACATCCCACGGATGGTTGGTGGCTCCGATGACGTAGACGCCCTCGTTGTCGCTCGACATCGAATCCATCTCGTTGAGAAGCTGATTCACCGTCGAGCGCAGCCAGCTCGAACTCGACAGCTGACTGCGCTTGAGCCCGAGGGCGTCGACCTCGTCGAAGAACAGCACACAGGGCGCCTTGCGGCGGGCCGTCTGGAAAACCTGCTGCAGGTTCCGCTCGCTGCTGCCGACATGCATATCGAGAATGTCGGCGATCTCGATGGCGTAGAAGTTCGCGCCCAGCTCACCCGCGACGGCCGAGGCGATGAAGGTCTTGCCGCAGCCGGGCGGACCGTACAGCAGCAGGCCGCCGCGAGCACTGGTGCCGAATGCCTTGGCCAGCTCCGGATTTCGCAGCGGACCCAGCAGTGCGAGCTCCAACTGCTCCTTCACGTCGTCCATGCCGCCGACGTCGGCGAGCGTCAGGGTAGGCCGCCGCACCACATCGGCATCACCGTCGGCATGGACAGCACGGTCCTCGTTCACGAACGCGGGCGCGATGATGTCGCCCACCTGCTCCTCGGCGGCCGCCCAGTCGTAACCGCCGGGCCGCGCGTCGTCGATCGCGGGCTCGGTACCGTTCGGCGTGTGCGCGACGGGCGCTGCCGCCGCAGCGGGTACGGACTCCGCCGGAGCGGGATTCGCGGCGGGCGCGATCGCCGCACCACCGGCGAGGGCGGTGGTGCAGCGCTGCAACAGCGCCATGGCCTGTGCGTGCTGCGGATCCTGGCCCAGCGCGACAGCACAGTGCGTGAGGGCCTCCGCGTACCGGCCGCGATCGGCGAGCAGTTCGATCACGCTCACCCGCAGGGGCAGTAGTTCGGGATTGACCTCCAATACGGTCAGCAGTTCGGTGATCACCGGATCGTCGATCAAAGTTCCCCCAGAAAAAGTGCGGCCGCTGGGCCGAATGCTAGACCGAAAAGCCGACAGGTTTCCAGAGGGTTTGCGTAGTGCACGTCACAGCCCACCGGCCGGAATAGATTCCACGGCGGGCCGGTTGATCACCACTGTCGGCGTCGGAACAGCCCCGGGCCGCACCCTTCGTCGCTACGAGCGACCACTCGCCGAGAGGCGCTTGTTGGGCGTCGACATCCCTTCTCCACCGCTTCGGCGGTGGGCATTGCGCCGCCAGGACTCCCCCCGCTTGGCGGCGTTTTTGCTGTGCGCGGTGGCTCGCCGACCGAATCGTCGGGAACCGTGTGGGTGCGAGTTCGTGGCGTGCCGCGCGAATCCTCGGGCGGCCGACGATGATCGGCGCATGGGCGAGGACGGTGCGCTGCGTCGGCGGCTCGGGTTGACCGATTCGGTGGTGATCGGGCTCGGGTCGATGGTGGGGCGGGGATATTCGCCGCGCTCGCGCCGGCGGCCGCGGCGGCCGGGTCGTGGGTGCTGGCGGCGCTGGGAATCGCGGCGGTGGTGGCGTACTGCAATGCCACGTCGTCGGCGCGGCTGGCGGCGCTGTATCCGGTGTCCGGTGGGACGTATGTGTATGGGCGGGAACGGCTCGGGGCGTTCTGGGGGTACCTCGCGGGGTGGGGGTTCGTGGTCGGGAAGACGGCCTCGTGTGCGGCCATGGCCCTGACCGTCGGGAACTATGCGTGGCCGGAGCAGGCGCGGGCGGTGGCCGTGGCGACCGTCGTCGCGGTCACGGCGATCAATTACGCGGGCGTGCAGAAGTCGGCGCTGGCGACGCGGGTCATCGTGGCGCTCGTGCTGCTGGTGCTGGCCGTGGTGGCCGTGGTGTGCCTGGCCGGAAAGCACGGGGGCGCAACGGAACTGACAGCGCGCGTGGGACCGCGCGGGGTGCTGGAGGCGGCCGGGCTGCTGTTCTTCGCCTTCGCGGGATACGCGCGGATCGCCACGCTGGGGGAAGAGGTGCGCGATCCGGGGCGGACCATTCCGCGGGCCATCGGCATCGCACTGGGGCTCGCGCTCACCGTGTACGCGGTGGTGGCGGTGGCCGTGCTGACGGTGCTCGGATCGGGCGGGCTGGCCGGGGCGGTCGATCCGCTCGCGCGGGCCGTCGATGCCGCGGGCGTTCCGGGACTCGTTCCGGCGGTGCGGGCCGGTGCGGTGCTCGCGGCGGCGGGGTCGCTGCTGGCGCTGGTGCTCGGTGTTTCCCGCACCACCCTCGCCATGGCGCGCGATGGGCACCTACCCTCGGCGCTGGCGGCAGTGCATCCGCGCTTCGGGGTGCCGCATCGGGCCCAATTGGCGGTCGGTGTGATCGTGGCCGTGATGGCGGCGAGTTTCGATATTCGCGCGGCGATCGGCTTCTCGTCGTTCGCGGTGCTGATCTATTACTTGATCGCGAATGTTTCGGCGGGCACGCTCACAGTCGCGGAAAACCGTCCGGCACGGATGATTCCGATTATCGGCGTGGGCGGCTGCGCGGTGGTGGCGCTGTCCCTGCCGCTGTCCGCGGTGATCGCCGGTGCGGCGGTACTCGCGATCGGCGCGCTTGCCTATGGAATTCGACTATTCGCCACGCGGTGAATACTGATCAGCCCGTGGTGAGGGGACTGGACGGATAGCCTGAAATGCATGTTGCGCAAGCGCAGGGGGTTGGCCGGCGCGGTAGCGGTGGCATTGACGGTGGGCAGCGTGATCTTCGGCGGCGGTTCGGCGCGCGCGGACGATGAATTGCGCTGCGAACAACCGACCGGTCGGCAATTCGAACGCGCCGCACCGGAGGAGGTGGGACTCGACACCGGACTGCTGAATGCCGCCCTCGGATTCGCCGCCGAGCGAAATCGATTGAATGTCCAGGTATTCCGGCACAACTGCCTGATCGGCGAGGGGCCCACCAACGCGCAGACCGGCGCGGTGGCCTGGAATGTCTGGAGCGTCACCAAGAGCATCGTCTCCCTGCTCGCCGGAATCGCCTGGGACCAAGGCAAACTCGATATCGGCGTTCCCATCGACGTATACCTGCCGCCCGGCCTCGGCGACGCCGAGCACCGCGCCATCACCGTCGAGAACCTGCTCACCGAAACCTCCGGCCTGCGCATCGGCGTCGTCACCGAGGGCATCACCGCCGTGATCCCCGTCGATCCGTTCAGCGCCGTCCAGGCGCTCGGCGTCCCGTTCGACGACCCGCCCGGCACCAAGTTCACCTACAGCCAGCGCAATGTCGACCTGCTCGCCTACGTGATCGAACTGGCCACCGGCGAACCGCTCCAGGAGTTCGCTCAGCGGGAACTGTTCGGCCCCATCGGAATCCCACGAAGCGACTACTACTGGGCGCGGGACCGTACCGGGCACACCTACGGCTACGCCCACCTGTACCTCCCGCCCGACGACCTGTCCCGGCTCGGCCTGCTGGTCGCCGCCGACGGCGTCTGGCACGGGCAGCAGCTCATCTCACCCGAGTACCTGCGCCTGGCCCGCACGCCGTCGGTCACCAACCGGTGCTACGGCTATTTGTTCTGGCTGGGCGGCAACTGCGCCGAGAACCCCGAATTCCTGCCCGGCGACATGTATTCCATGTCCGGGCTCGGCCTGCAGCACGTCTTCGTACTGCCCAGCCTGGACCTCACGGTGGTGTGGACCGGCCTCTTCGGCACGCACACCACCCAGGGCGTGTCCGGAATCCTGCAGTACGGCATGGAAGTGCCGCACGAGTTCTTCCGCCGCCTGTTCCGGGCGTTCCACGACAGCCCGGTCCCCGATCCGGGCCAGTTCGTGGAACCTCCGCTGCGGCTGGACCCCCGCAAGTTCTTCGACAACGACATCGCGCTCGCCGTCTTCGGGCTCGGGCCCTACGCCTATCCGGGCTGTAATGCGCTGTCCTGCTTGAACCTCGGGCTCGCACCCCCGTTCACGGACGCACCGCCCGGATGCCTGCTGCTGGCATGCGTCGGCCCCGATCCCCGCACCCCTGGCATTCGGGAGTGAATGTCAGGGGGTGACGGCCGCCCGTCCGGCGAGCTCACGCAGTTCGTCGGCCGGACGCCGGCCCGCGAACTGCAGGAGATCTCGCACGACCTCACGAGCGCGATGATCGTTGTGCACGAGTTCCGGAGTGAGTCGCTCGGCATTGAGCAACGCGTCCAGCGCCTCCTGCGCCTGCCGCCGCTGTGCGTGCGCACGGGCCACATCCACCAGGAAGCGGGCCTGCCGCTCCGGGGACAGGACCGACGCCTGCACGGTGCGCGCGGTGTCGAGTGCCTCACCGGCATCGCCCAATTCGACCGCCACCGCCACCGCGTGCACGGCGACGCCGGTCGGACCGAATTCGGTGTCGAAGTCGTTGCGACCCTCGCCCAGTCGTTCCGCGGCCTCTCGCGCCGCGGACAGACCCGCACGGGCCGCCGCCCGATTGCCGTCGGTCGCCGCGATCACGGCCAGCATCAACTGCAGAGAACCGTAGAGCGACAACACTTCCGGACGGCAGTCGGCGTCGTCCTCGACCTGCGGCGTGAGAGCCGCCACCGACACCTTCGCGGCCTGCTCGGCCTGTTCCAGGCGTTGCAGGCGCAGGAAGGCCTGTGCCATGCGATAGGTCCCGGCCACCACGCTGAGTGGATCACCGGATTCCTCGGCCGCGGACAGCGCCCGATCCGCCGCGACCCAGGCCGCGTCGACTTCTTCCTGACGGGTGAACGCGGTCGCGGCCACCTGATAGGCGCGCGACAGCAGGGTCAGCGCTTCGGGTCGCTTTCCAGAGGTGGTGCGGGCCGCGTGCTCGAGTTCCGGAATCAGCCCCAGCAGACTGCTTCCGACTTCGACGAGCCGTGACTCGTTCGCGAGCTGCCAGGCCAGATCCACGCGCTGCTTCAACTCCGGCAACGTGTCGGCCGACTCGCGATCGGCCTCGTCACCGAAAAGTTGCTCCAGTGCGGGATGTCCGGTGAGCAGCAGGCGCAGCTGTTCGAATACCACCGAACCGCCGCGTTGCCCCTCGCCGCGATGCGCCGCCAATGGCTCGGCCGCTTCCGGACGCAGGTCCCGCACCGCCACGCCGAGGACGTCTGCCAGGCGCTGCAGCACCGACAACCGTTCGACCGGCAATACGTCTCGCTCGACCTGCGAAACCCAGCTTTCCGAGCGCCTGATCGCCGCGCCCAACTCTTTCTGCGATAGTCCCCGCCGCCGGCGTAACTCCGCTACCCGTGCCCCAAGGGTACTTTCGGCCACCGGGTCAAACTCCTTCTGCCTGATCGGCTTTCCCGGCCGTCACCGCCCGCTAGTTTCGCCGATGTCTTCCATGCCCTTCTCCTTCCCGAGTGGGATCTGTCGACAAGGATTCCAGACACGGCGAGCTTACGGCGCACAGTATGGAACGTGGATTTTTCTTATTGCACCGCAATTTTTCTGTGTTTAACGTTTGAAGGGGACCCGTCGCACGAATCGGACGACAAGAGGTGGTCATGGCCGGCGAACTGGTTTACTTCCTACTCGGCGCCGTAATCGGCGGTGCGGCAATGTGGTTCGCGGCGTGCGCGGTCCTCGCCGGCAAGTATTCCAGCTCTGGACAGGGGCCGACGGTGCAGAGCATCGCGGCCCGATTGGAACGCGAGGGAATGTCACGGAAGGGGCTGCGAAGTCATGCTCCCGCACATCGGGCACAGCCCCGATGACGGGAGATCCGGAAAGTCCGGAAGTGCATGTCCGCCTGCGTTTTCCGGGCGGGATGGTGTTGGACTATCGCGCGGGCAACGACATTGCCGAGCGGCTCGCGGCGCATTTGAGACCGCACAGTATTGAAGTGACCATCAATGGACATCCCGCGGTTGATCTTCCGCCACTCCCCTGCGCCGAACTTTGGGCAGATTGACAATAGTCGCTAGCACGAGAGTAGCCCGCAAATTTTTAGCAAATATGAAAAGAAGTCGTCCGCTCCGGAGAAGCGGACGACTTCGATCTTGAATTATTCGCTCAGCGGTTCGCGAGGAGGACTTCGGCGATCTGAATTGTGTTCAGCGCCGCGCCCTTCCGCAGGTTGTCACCCGAGATGAACAGGGCGAGGCCGCGGCCGTCCGGGACGCCCGGATCCTGGCGGATACGGCCGACGAGGGAGTCGTCGGCACCGGCCGCCGCCAGCGGAGTGGGGACATCCACGAGCTTGACGCCGGGGGCGTTCTCCAGGAGCTTCTTGGCCCGCTCCACCGAAATCGGGTTGGCGAACTCGGCATTGATCGACAGCGAGTGACCGGTGAAGACCGGGACGCGCACGCAGGTGCCGGACACCAGCAGATCGGGCAGGCCCAGGATCTTGCGGGACTCGTTGCGCAGCTTCTGATCCTCGTCGGTCTCGCCGGACTCGTCGTCGACCAGGGAGCCCGCGAGCGGGATCACGTCGAAGGCGATGGGCGCGACGTACTTGTTCGGGGCCGGGAAATCCACGGCCGAACCATCGTGCACCAGCTTCTCGGCATCACCGATGACGGCGCGCACCTGCGAGGCCAGCTCCTCGACGCCCGCCAGGCCGGAGCCCGACACCGCCTGGTAGCTGGACACGATCAGACGCTGCAGGCCCGCCTCGTCGTGCAGCACCTTGAGCACCGGCATGGCGGCCATGGTGGTGCAGTTCGGGTTGGCGATGATGCCCTTGACCAGGTTCTGCGTCGCTTCCGGATTCACCTCGGAGACGACCAGCGGGACCTCGGGATCCTTGCGCCAGGCCGACGAATTGTCGATGACGGTGACGCCGGCGGCCGCGAAACGCGGGGCCTGCACGCGAGACATGGTGGCGCCGGCCGAGAACAGCGCGATATCCAGACCCGACGGATCAGCGGTCTCGGTGTCCTCGACGACGATGTCCTTGCCACGGAACGGCAGCGTCTTGCCCGCCGAGCGCGCGGACGCGAAGAACCGCACCTCGTCGGCCGGGAAGTCGCGCTCCTCCAGCAGCTTTCGCATGACCGCGCCGACCTGTCCGGTCGCGCCGACTACGCCAACACGCACACCCATGAGCTCAATATCCTTTCGACGCGATCGAGAGCGCTGCGTGGTTACGCTGCGCTGCCGCCTCCGCGCTTGACTCGATCACGTCAGCGCCCCGTTCCGCCGTGCACGACCGCGACCTCTTCGCCGCCCAGATCGAACGCCTGGTGCAGCACCTTGACCGACTCGTCCAGGTCGGTGTCCTTGACCAGCACCGAGATCCGGATCTCGGAGGTGGAGATGAGGTCGATGTTGATGCCCGCCTCGGCCAGCGACTCACAGAAGGTGGCGGTGACGCCCGGGTGCGACTTCATGCCCGCGCCGACCAGCGACACCTTGCCGACGTGATCGTCGTAGACCACCTGCGAGAAGCCGATCTCGCCCTGACGCTTGGTGAGCAGTTCCACCGCGCGCGGGCCGTCCAGCTTGGGCAGGGTGAAGGTGATGTCGGTCTTGCCGGTCTCCACCTTCGAGATGTTCTGCAGCACCATGTCGATATTGATCTCGGCGTCGGCGACCGCGCGGAACACCTTGGCGGCGTAGCCCGGCTCGTCCGGAATGCCGACCACGGTCACCTTGGCCTCGCTGCGGTCGTGCGCGACGCCCGTGAGGATTGCTTGCTCCAAGGGGATGTCCTCCATCGATCCGGTAATGAGCGTGCCCTCTTTGTCGGTGTACGACGAGCGCACATGGACGGGCACGTTGTAGCGGCGCGCGTACTCGACGCAGCGCAGCATGAGAACCTTGGCGCCGCACGCGGCCAGCTCGAGCATCTCCTCGAAGGAGACCTTGTCGAGCTTCTGGGCGTCGGACACGATCCGCGGGTCGGCGGAGAAGACGCCGTCCACGTCGGTGTAGATCTCGCAGACGTCGGCCTTCAGCGCGGCGGCCAGCGCGACAGCGGTGGTGTCGGAGCCGCCGCGGCCCAGCGTGGTCACGTCCTTGGAGTCCTGGGAGACGCCCTGGAATCCGGCGACCAGCACGATCGTGCCCTCGGCCAGCGCGTCCTGCACGCGGCTCGGGGTCACGTCGATGATCTTGGCGTTGCCGTGGGTTCCGGTGGTGATCACGCCGGCCTGCGAGCCGGTGAACGACCGGGCCTCCGCGCCGAGCGAGTGAATGGCCATGGCCACCAGCGAATTCGAGATGCGCTCACCCGAGGTGAGCAGCATGTCCATCTCGCGGGCCGGCGGCGCGGGCGCCACCTGCTGGGCCAGATCCAAGAGTTCGTCGGTGGTATCGCCCATGGCCGAGCAGACGACCACCACATCGTGGCCCTGCTTCTTGGTCTCGACGATCCGCTCGGCGACTCTGCGGATGCGCTCGGCGGTGGCGACCGAGGATCCTCCGTACTTCTGGACGACTAGAGCCACGGTGGGAAATCCTCCAAGATCGACAAACTGCTGCTACCAGCCCCCAAGGTTACCGGCCCGGGTCCACCGGATTTGCCGCCACCTCCCGTTGTATTGGCGTAAATCACGAATCAGGCCGGGCGGCAATCACGTTCGCCCCGCGGCGCCGCCGCCGGGGTCAGGCGCGGCGGCGAAACCAGCTGACCTGCTCGCCGGCGTCGAAGTTCTCGCGCTTGACCAGTTCGAAGTGGGTCGGGCGGAAGTTGTCGGCGAAGGCCTTGACGCCGTCGCCCAGGACGACCGGGTAGCTCTTGATGACGAGTTCGTCGATCTCGTCCATCAGCTGTGCGGCGAATTTGCCGCCACCTGCCAGCCAGATGTCCTTGCCGTCCTCGCGCTTGAGACGCTGGACCAGGCCGACCGGATCCGACTCGACGAGTTCGACCGCCGGGTCGTCGATCGTGCCGAGCGTGGTCGAGACGATGTACTGGCGCACGTGCCCGTACGGGCTGGTGATGCCGACCTGTAGGGCGGGCTCGTAGGTGCCGCGGCCCATGACCAGGGTGTCGAAGTGCACGTTCGGCGCGTCCGCGGGCACGCCGAAGTACGGCCGGGCGTGCGTCGGAAGGGTTTCCGGGTAGTCGGTGGCCAGCCATTTGGCGAAGGCCTCGTTGACCTCGAACGCATCGATCGCGCCGTCCGGGGCGGCGATGTAGCCGTCGAGGGACATACCGACGAAGTAGGTGAGCTTTCGCATCTTTGACCGCCTCAGTTGTTGTACTCCGTTTGAAGTGGTCTCAACGTAGTACTACGTCTGGAGTGGTGTCAAGGGGTTCCGGCACGCCTCGACCTTGTGATGCGCGTCACGATCGGCGAATAATTCGAACCATGCGAGCGAACGTCGGTGACCGGCTTGTCGTACACGGGCGCACAGTGGGCCTGTCCGATCACACCGCGGAGATCGTCGAAGTGCGCGGACCCGACGGGACGCCACCCTTCCTCGTGCGGTTTCCCGACGGTCATCAGGGACTCGTCTTCCCCGGGCCGGACGCGGTCGTCGTGCCCGCTGAGTGAGCTTTTTCCGAAATTTTTCGGAGCGGGGTAGTTTTAATCCGATCATGTTGGCCACCAGCGATATTCGCGAACCCGGCCAATCGGGCAGCCTTCCAGCGACCTCCGGCACAGTTGACTCTCAGAGCGACGCTGGTCACAATCGGCACCCGAAGCTGGAGGGTTTTGCATGCGTACGAAAACAGATCACCGGTTCGTCATCGACATCGATCCCGATCAGGTGATGGAGGCGCTGCTCATGGTCGAGCAGCTCCCGGACTGGTCACCCTCCCATCAGGATGTCCGGGTCGCCGGACGCGACAAGCACGGACGCCCCAAGCGGGTCTACGTCTCCGCCAACGTCATGGGACGGCCCGACCGGCAGGTCGTCGAGTACACGTGCAGCGAGGACCGGGTGGCCTGGAAGGTCACCGAGAGCAGCGCCGGAGCCGGCGGTCAGGGCTGGTTCGAACTCACCGAGACCGGCGACGGCGCGACCGAGGTCTGGTACCACTCCGAGGTCTACCTCCCCATCCCCGCGCCCGGCATGCTGCTCAAGCGCACCGCGCGCCGCGAGGGCGAGGTGATGGTCGAGAACTTCATCGCCTTCGTCGAATCCGTGCACGGCATCGACCTGGTCGCCGAGACCGAGGCCGAGGAACTGCCCTACGCCGAATCCATCGGCTACGAGCCCGCAACCTATACGCCGCAACAGCATTACGGCCGCGGCTTCGAACCGGGCTTCGGCACCGCCTGACGCTGTAGGCGAACACGCGTCGCTTACCCTGCCGTTCCGGCCCCGCGCACTGCAGTATGTCCCACATGCCCGGTGCGCAACGATCTCGCTCCCGACTCATGACGATGGCGGAGAACGCCTCCGTCACGCAGCTGGAACTCTTCTTCGACCTGGTCGTGGTGTTCGCCTTCACCATGGTCACCGACGCCGCAGCCCATGACGCCACCCCGAAGGGGCTGCTCAAGGCGCTGCTCATCCTCATGCTGCTGTGGTGGGCGTGGATCGCCTACTCGTGGCTCGGCAATGTCATCAAGGCGGACGAGGGCATCGCCCGGCTCGCCATGTTAGTGGCCATGGGCGCGACCTTCGTCATCGCGCTCACCATCCCCGAGGCGTTCCACGATCTACCCGGCGGCTGGTACGGGCCGCTGGTGTTCGTCATCGCCTACCTGGTGGTGCGCTTCGTCCACCTCGCCATGTTCTGGATGGCCAGCGCCGACGATCCCCAACTACGCGGGCAGGTGATCCGCTGGGCCGCCGGATCCCTGACCATCGCGGGCACCCTGCTGCTCATCGGCGCGTTCAACCACGACAACTGGCAGATCGGGCTGTGGTTCGCGGCCCTGGCCGGTGACATGGCCTGGACCATGATCGCGGGCAACGACTGGCGGCTCATCTCGGCCTCGCACTTCGCCGAACGGTACGGGCTGATCATCATCATCGCGCTGGGCGAATCCATCGTGTCCATCGGCATCGGCGTTGCGGGACTTCCGGTTTCGTGGCCGATCGTGGTCGGCACCCTGCTCGGGCTCGCGGTGTCGGGGCTGCTGTGGTGGGCGTACTTCGATGTGGCGGCGCTGGCTGTCGAGCACGAGCTGCACAAGGCCACCGGCGAGCGGCGCATCCAGATCGCGCGCGGCAGCTACACCTACTGGCACTTCCCGATGATCGCCGGAATCATCGCGCTCTCACTGGGATTGAAGAAGGTGCTCAACTATGTCGGCCAGGACGAAGGGCATACGCTGCGCGACGCGCTGCACGGAATTCCGCTGTTCTGCCTCTACGGCGGTGTCGCGGCCTATCTGATCGCGCTCGTCGGCTGCAAGCAGTACGCCACCGGGAAGATCAGCGTGGCGCGACTGGTGGCCGCGGTGGCGCTGCTGGTGCTGATCCCGCTCGCCTCCGTACTGCCCGCCATGGCGGCGCTGGGCCTGCTGTGCGGCGTGCTGGTGGCGCTCATCCTGTGGGAGACGCTGCGGATGGCGGAACCGCGCGAGGAGATCCGGCACGGCTCGCACGTGTAGGTCGCCGGGCCGGGATCAGGGGAACTGCCTGTGGTCCACTGATTCCGGCACGCGCACGCCGTCCTGCACGGCCTCGCGCATCTGATTGATGTTCTCCCGCAACACATCGGCGACCAGTTCGTCGGTGCGCGGATCGGCCAGCACCTGGAAGACGATCCGGAAGCTGGCGTCGGCGATACCGCGAATGATGTCCTCGTGGAAGGGGAGATAGCGGACACGGCCCAGCTGCGGATCCGCGCGGATGAGTTCGAGGATCATCTGATCCATCTCGATCCGGTTCTCCTCCAGGGCGTTGGCGATATTGCGGGTGTAGTGGCCCGTGCGCAGCACCTCGGCGACCTCGTCCAGGACGGCCATGGTGACCGGGCGCTTGATGGCTTCGACGATGGTGCCCACCGAGCGGTTCACCACGGCGGCCGTAACCCGTTCGCCCAGTGCGCGATCCGCGACCCGGCCCAGGCGGACCAGGATCACCACGATGCGCAGCAGCCGGAAGCCGCGGAAGAACGGGCTGGTCACCGGGATCATGCCCAGGACCTCGTACCAGTAGACGAACGGGAAGGTCCACGGCCAGCCCTCGCGTCGCCAGCGCCAGAGGAACTCCGCCGCGAATATCGCGCAAATGGTCCAGTCGACGATCACAACCGTGCGGTACGCCGAACCCGAGACGGGGAAGAACGTCACCCACACGATCAGCGCGACCGACACGACGGCCAGTGCGAGCATGACGAAATCGACCCACAGCACCGGCGGCTTGTGCGGGAGCTCTTCCAACTCCGGGGCGTCGACCTCGCGCATCACGGACCCCTTCCTCATCGAACGGCCCCAGCCGAGGTTAACCGCGGGCGACCGCCTGCGCGCGAAACCGCGCCAGACGAGTCACCCGGCCTCGGGGACTCGGTCCCCGCACCCCATTCCGCATGCGGACTACTGCCGTGCGGAAAACTGTCCACAGGGTGAATTCCCCCTGTGGACTACCTGGTTACGGGCCGTGCGGGCCGCCCGCACGCAGGATCGCCTCGATATTGCGCTCGGCGATGGCCGCGATGGTGAGCGACGGGTTGACGGTGGCGGTGCTGCCGGGGATGGCCGCGCCGTCCATGACGTAGAGACCCGGGTGGCCGTGGACGCGGCCGTAGGCGTCGGTGGCGCGGCCCAGTACCGCACCGCCCAGCGGGTGCGCGGTGAAGAAGGCGTTGGCGTCGTAGCCGATCGGCGTGTAATCGACGAGTGAGCCTGCGCGGGAGGCGATTCGGTCGTCCACCGCGCGCACGGCGGACAGCACCGCCTGCTGTGCGGCGGCCGGCCAGCTCAGGCCGACGCCATTGCCGGCGCGGTCGTAGCCGAAGCGGGCGCGGGTCGGATCCAGTGCGATGCCGAGTGAGGCGACCGCGCCGGTTTCGAACGGAATCCCTGGGACGAACCAGTTTTCGAGATGCAGCGGCATACCCGACTCGTCCAGGATGCGGCTGGCACTGGCCACGCCGCCGCCGGTGGACGACAGCGAGCTGACGCTGCGCGCGAGCACGGCGTCGCCGTTGGTGCCCCAGCCGTCGCCGATGTGCTCGTTGAGGTGCGGCAGGGTGCCGGTGGCCTGCGCGCGCACCAGCAGTTCGGAGGTGCCGATGGAACCCGCGCCCAGGAACAGGCGGTCGCAGGTGAGGGTGCGGGTGGAGAGCACCTGGCCGGTGGGGGCCACCTTGGTGACCGTCACGACGTACTTGCCGTTGGGGTCCTGGCCGATGGTGTCCACGCGGTGGCCCGGGTAGATGGTGGACCGGCCGGTCGCCTCCGCGTAGCGCAGGTAGTTCTGGTTCAGATCGAACTTCGCGCCGTTGGAGTTGCCGAGGTTGCTGCGCGAGGCGGTCGCGGACTTGCGCGAGTTGCCGGCCAGTTCGGCGCGCAGCACATCCCAGTTGAAGATCGAATCATTGGCCACCGGTTCATACCCCGCGGCCCGCACCTGCTCGTCCCAGATCCGCGAATGCGTGAACGGCTCGGAGTTGTAGATGTCGGCGGGCATGGTGTTCAGCCGCAGCATCTGCCGCACCCGCGGGTAGTACAGGCGATCCAGTTCGTCATAGTCGACGACACCGCGAAAGACACTGTCGAACAAATGCTTCGGCGGCGCGACCATGGCCCCGGTGAACACGACCGACCCACCGCCGACCGCGGCGGCCCGCCACACGTCGATACCCGGATACTCGGTCACATCCAGTACGCCACCGAAACTCGCGAACCGCATGGGCACCTTGGTGACGCCGGTGAAACTGGTCCGATGCCAGAACCCGCGCCCGTCCGGCAGATCATCCCCCGTGAAGATCTCCCGCCACGGATCGTTGGGCCACCGCGACCCCCGCTCCAGCACGGTGTTCTGCACCCCGGCCTCCGCCAGCCGCAACGCGGTGACAGCGGCCCCGAACCCCGACCCGATCACGATCGCCTCGGTGTGCTCCGGCGGATCCGCCAGCGGCGCAAAGATTTCCGGCACCCACGCCTGGAAAAGCGCATTCCACAGTAGGTCGGCACGAGCCTGCCCGGCACCGCGCACAGCAGCACCCGACCCCATGCCCGCCAGCAAGCCCGCCATTCCGGCAGCCTTCAACACGGCGCGCCTGCGCAACAACCGGCCACCTCCCTCATCACGTATGGCCGCGCGCGAGACTACCGGCCCGCCGCCCCACCCTCAACACGTTCATGAGGAATCACGATTCGGACACGCCGGAGCGGGGATGGTGTGGCCATGGCGAAATCCACCCGGCGCTGGATCGCGGCCGGGCGGTCCGCTCGACGGCAGGGCTCAGGCGCGGAGGCGTTCGCGGCGGAGCTGGTCTACTTCCGGGAGGTTCAGGGGGGCGAGGGAATCGACGCCGAGGGCGCGCGACAGGAGGAGGTCGGCGAGTTCGGGATTGCGGGCCAGGGCGGGGCCGTGCATGTAGGTGCCGATGACCGAGCCCTGGACGACGCCCTCCAGGCCGTCGCCTACGCCGTTGCCGACGCCTCGGGTGACACGGGCCAGGCCGGTGGCGTCGCCGCCGAGTTTGGTTCCGCCACGGTGGTTTTCGAAGCCGGTGAGAGCCTGGGTGAGGCCGGGGATGAGCGGGGTGGTGGAGACCTCGCCGATGGCGCGCTTGTCCTGGGGGGAGGTGGTGACGTCGATCATGCCGACGCCGTCGACCTTTTCGCCCGACGAGGTCTCGTACCAGTGGCCGAGAACCTGGATGGCGGCGCAGATGGCCAGGACGGGGGCACCGCGCTCGGCCGCCTGCTGGAGGCCGGGGTACTTCTGGAGGTGGCGGGTGGCCAGGCGCTGGGCCGAGTCCTCCGCGCCGCCGAGGGTGTAGATGTCGAGGGAGTCCGGGACCGGGTCGCGGAGGGTGATCTCCACGATTTCGGCGTCGTAGCCGCGCATGCGCAGGCGCTGGCGCAGGACCACGGCGTTGCCGCCGTCGCCGTAGGTGCCCATGACGTCGGGGAGGACCAGGCCGATTCGCACTGTCGAGTCACTCATGCGCGCACTCCTGCCTTTTCCTCGAGGTCGCGGTTCAGGTCGCGGAACGCGGTGTAGTTGGCGAGCACCTCGACCCGGCCCGCGGGGCAGGATGCGATGGCGCGCAAGGGATCCGCGATGGTGGTGTGCTCGACGCCCGCATAGGTGAGGCGCACGGCCAGGTCGGTGGCGCGTTCACCGGCGGCCACCACCTGGGTGCCCTCGAAGTGTTCGAAGCGGACGTCCCACAGCCAGGAGAGGTCTTCGCCGTCGGGCACCTGGCCGTTGACGGCGATCACCAGACCCGTTGCGGCGGGGTCGATCATGGACAGCGCCTCCTGCCAGCCGGCCGGGTTCTTGGCCAGCAGCAGGCGGGTGGTGTGACCGCCGATCTCGACGGTCTTGTAGCGGCCCGCGATCTCGCGCACGGTGGCCGCGGCGGCGGTGGCCTGCGCGGCATCCGCGCCGAGGGCGACGGCGGCGGCCACGGCCTGGGCGGCGTTACCGCGGTTGGCCCGGCCCGGAAGGGCAAGGGCGAGCGGCACTTCCAGGCCGTCGGGGCCGTAGAGGGTGTGCTCGTCGACGCGCCACTGCGGTTCGGGGCGCTGGAAATCGGTTCCGGTGCTGTACCAGTGCTCGCCCTCCCACAGGATGGGTTCGCCGCTGCGCGGGCAGCTGGTGGCGTCCACCGACCAGCCGCTGCCGGCCGACACCCACACCACATTCGGGTGGTCGTAGGCGATGGAGGTGACGAGCACGTCGTCACAGTTGGCGATGAGCACGGCGTGCGGGTGGCGGGCCATGCCCTCGCGCAGGCGGCGTTCGATCATGTTGATCTCGCCGACCCGGTCGAGCTGGTCGCGGGAGAGGTTGAGCAGCACCACGACCGACGGGTTCAGCGCGTCGGCCACATGCGGCAGGTGCAGTTCGTCGACCTCGATGGCGGCCAGCGGCGCGGTGCGGTGCGCGGTGAGCGCGGCCACGATGCCCGCGTCCATGTTCGCGCCGTCGGCCTGGGTGGCGACCTCGCCGAGGGTCTGCAGGGCGGCGGTGGTCATGCGCGTGGTGGTGGATTTGCCGTTGGTGCCGGTGACCAGCACCGTGCGGCGGCCCCGCCCCAGCTGCGTCATGAGGGTCGGGTCGATTTTCAGCGCGATCAGGCCGCCGATCATCGATCCTTTACCGCGCCCGGCTTTCTGCGAGGCCCACGACGCCAAGGTCGCCGCCCGCAGCGCGAGCTGTCCGCGCATCGAGATGTCTGCCACGACCGCGAGTTTAGAGGTACAGGCCCTTCTCGTAGTTTTCGGGCGAATAGTAGGTCTCGAGCTGCTCCACGGATTCGGTGACGTTGGTCTGCACTTCCTTCACCAGGCGGGCGTGGCTGGGGAGGGTGGTTTCGGGCCAGCGGTCCGGCTTCCACAGGTTGCTGCGCAGGAAGGCCTTGGCGCAGTGGAAGAAGATGACGTCGATATCGACCTCGATGGCCAGGATCGGGCGATGCCCTTTGACCACCATGTCGTCGAAATACGGTGCGTCGCGCAGTAATCGGGCACGCCCGTTGATGCGCAGGGTTTCGCTGCGGCCGGGGATGAGGAAGATCACTCCCACATGCGGGTTGCTCAGGATGTTGAGGTAGCCGTCGGCGCGGCGGTTGCCGGGCCGTTCGGGGATGGCGATGGTCTTGTCGTCGAGAACCTTGACGAATCCGGCGGGGTCGCCCTTCGGGGAGGCGTCGCAGTTGCCTTCGGCGTCACTGGTGGCGAGGACCACGAACGGCGTGGACGCGATCCATTCGCGGTCGCGTTCGTGCAGCTGGTAGCGATCCTTGGTGACGGCGCGCGGCATGGCCGCACCGAGGAGTTCGCGTAATTCGGCCGGGTCCGTGATCTCGCTCATGACTCGATTCAACGCGTGGGCGGGCGTGCCCCGCCACCCATTTGTGAGCAGTTACCTAGGCGTCGAACATGTTCGGCTGCCCGGCCGCGAAGCGGGTGGCGTCCAGTTGCCGGAACGGTTCCAGTTCGGCGGCCCGGTACAGGGTGAACGTCTTGCAGCGCGGTGCGGTCGAACCCGTCACGTCGAGGAGTGCGTTCACGGCGGTGCGCGCCGACTCCGACGCACCCTCCATGGTGGCGAGGTCCACGTTGGTGCGGACGTAATCGCCTGTCAGGTACAGGTTTTCGATATTCGCGGAGTGCGATTCCGGGCGCAGCGCCCAGGAGCCGGCGGTATTGATGAGCAGCGGGTCGGCGTTGTTGTTGCGCCGTGCGGCGGCATCCCAGGTGATTCCCGTATCGAGGAACCACGAGTGCAGGTCGTCGTCGCGCAGCAGTTCGTTGCGGTCGTTGAGGTGGGCTTTCAGCTGCGCCCACACTTCGCGCGCGATCTCCTCGTGGGTGCATTCCTTGGCTGTCTTGCCGTAGAGGATGCCGGGGGTGTTCCAGTCGGAGATGTCCACCGACAGGCAGTCCTGCACAGTGCCGTCGCCGAGGCCGCTCATCGGGGTCCGGTTCCAGAACTGGTTCTGGGAGATGGATGTCAGCGACCACGGGGAGTCCACGTAGGCGGCGTGGCCGCGCGCGATGTCGCTGGGGTTCCTCAGGAAGAACTGGATGCCGGTCATCCAGTCGACGACCAGCTGGCTCATGCCCGCTAATTCCGGTCGCAGCGAAAGGATTTCGGGCGTCCACAGATTGCGCGCCACTTCGACGGGCAGCGCGGCGACGAAGTGGTCGGCCTCGATCACGCGGGCGTTACCGGCGGCGTCGACGACCCGCGCGCCGGAGACGCGGCGGCCGTCGAGTTCGAGTCCGCGCACCTCCCCGCTCACGAATTTCACGCCGAGTTCGCGTAGTCGGTCGGTCCACGGGTTGATCCAGGCCTCGTTGGTGGGGCCGTTGAGCAGCCGGTCCAGCGGCCCGTCATTGGCCACCTCGAACGGATTTCCGAGGAACTGCTCACCCATGTTGCCGATGGTGCGGGTGCTGGCCAGATCGTCCTTGGCGGCGACCAGCAGGGTGGTCAGCGTGCGGGAGAGCAGCATCCGGAATTCGGTGGAACGGCCGACCGCGCCCACGTATTCGCGCCAGGAGACCCGGTCCCACTGTCCGTAGCGGCGGGCGTCGCAGCTGGTGTTGAACACCAGCAGCCGGTTGGCGAAATGCAGGGCGTCGGTCTGCGGCATCTTCATGGTGGTGGAGATGGCCGAGCTGACGGTTTCGCGGAAGTCGTCGGGTGAGGCCCACACCTTGCCCGCCTTGCCCAGCGGCACGATGACATCGTCGGTGTCGCGGCGGGAGAAGCGGGCCTCGGGTGCGGCGACCAGGTTGTCCCATACGCCGTTCGCGTTGCCCGCGAACGGGATTCGCCGCATGGTGTCCGGGATGTGCCGGTAGAAGCCGGGGAAGAAGCGGAAGCCGTGCTCGCCCCACAGTTCCGGGCGGCCGTCGCGGCCGGTGCCCGGGACGGCGATGCTGCGGGCCTTGCCGCCCAGCGCCCGGCGTTCGTAGACGGTGACGTCGAAGCCGCGTTCGGCGAGTTCGTGCGCCGCGGTCAGTCCGGCGACGCCGCCGCCCAGAATCGCGACCGCAGGTCCCGGTTCCGCGGCGGCCCGGCCCGGCCGCAAGGCCCCGGCCGCCCCCGCTGCCACCGCACCCGCGACCGTTCCCCGCAGCACCGTCCGCCGCGTGACGGACTTACGCTGTCCTGCCATTCCCAACCTCCCACGCCGGATCGAATCCTAAGCAGTGGGAACCGGCGCCGGGTCCGTAGGGTGCGAATTTCCGTACCCGAGGTTTCTACGCCTTTGCCAGTTGGGCCGCGGCGGGCGCGACCGGCGCTTCAGCGGGGGCGAACGATGCGTCCGCGAGCGGGGCCGCCGACGGTTCCGGCGCCGGACGCTTCCCGGCGGAGGTGGCGGTGAACGCGCCCGCGATCACGACGACCGCGCCCAGCAGGGCGAGCGCCGACGGGGTCTCGTGCAGGAAGGCCCACGACGCCGCGATGCCCACCACGGGAACCAGCAGCGACAGCGGTGCGACGGTGCCCGCCGGGTAGCGGCTCATCAGATAGGTCCACAGGCCGGAACCCGCGATGGTGCCGAGCAGCACGATGTAGGCGAGCGCGGCCAGGGCGGGCCAGCCGCTGGGCGAGAACGAGTCGATCAGATCGGTCCAGCCGGTGGCCGGTCCCTCGGTGAGCGCGGACAGCGCGAACATGGGCAGCGGCGGGACCACGGCCATCCACAGCGTCAGGTGCAGTGGGTTCACGCCCTCGGATTCGGCTGCGGCGAGCCGGGATCCGATATTGCCGAAGGCCCAGCCGAGTCCGCCCGCGAGGGTGAGCAGCAGCGGCAGCAGTGCCGCGTGCTGGGACCGATCCCAGCCGATGACGGCCATTCCGGCCATGGCGACCGCGATGCCGCCCAGCTGGATGGGCCGCAGTCGCTCCTTCAGGAAGATCGCGCCGAGCAGCACGGTGAAGGGGGCCGAGGACTGCAGCACCAGGGAGGCGAGTCCGGTCGGCATGCCGGTGCGCATGGCGGTGAACAGGAAGGCGAACTGCAGGATCCCGAAGCCAGCACCGTAGAGCAGCAGCCACCGCCACGGCACGTTCGGGCGCGGCACCAGCAGCAGTACCGGCACGGCGATCACGGCGAAGCGCAGGGCGGCGAAGAAGAAGGGGGGAAAGTGGTCCAGCCCGACCCGGATGGCGAGGAAGTTCAGGCCCCACAAGAGCACGACGGTGAGCCCGAGCAGCCGATCACGATTGGTCATGGGCACAGTGTGCGGCGGCCGATAGGTAAGAACAATCGAATAATTCTGCAGCAATGATGTAGTAAAACTGAACAATGTCGCGCGGCGACCGGCCGAGCACCCATCGAAGACCAGTGCCTCATGCAATCTAACGAAGACCAACCGGTCGGCACAGAGCCGCCGCAGACCACCCCGGAACCGGCGACACCGGCCGAGCCCGGGGCATCCGCGCAGGACGCCTCCGACCCGGCCCGGACGAGCAACCTGCCGCGCACGGTCCGCCCGCCCCGGCGCATTGCGGCCACCACCCCGTTTCCGCAAACGACGGCCCCGCAGTCGGCGACACCGCGCCCGCGCCGCGTACCGGCGCGCCAGGACGTCCCCACCGGGGCGGTCGCGCACCTCGGCGACAACCCCGGCCCGCCCCGGATCGGCAACCCGGCCATGGCGATCGAGAGACTGCGCGTACTGCGGGAATTGGCCGATCGCGGCACGGTTGCCGCTGTCGCACAGGCGCTTTCGATGACGCCCTCCGCGGTGTCGCAGCAGTTGAAGGTGCTGGCCCGGGAGGCCGGAGTACCCCTGCTGGAGCCGGACGGGCGGCGGGTGCGGCTCACCGATGCGGGCCGCGCCCTCGTGGTCCGCGCCGACGAGGTGCTCGCGGCCATGGATCGCGCCGTGGCGGAAATGGATTCGTATCGAGGCTCACCACGCGGGCAGGTGCGGGTGGCGCTGTTCCCGTCCGGCGCGGCCCTGCTGCTCCCCGGCGTACTCGCCGAACTCGCGGGCAGCGGCGTCGACGTGGTGGCTCGGGACGAAGACGTGCCGCCCTCGGAAGTGCCTCGGCTGCTTGCGGATTACGACGTCGTGCTGACCCACCGCGACGAGCGGTCCACACCGATCGGCGGGCCGCGGGTGGCATCGCGGGTACTCATGCGGGAGCCGATCGACGTCGTGGTCGCCCCCGATCACCGCCTGGCCCGCAACGGCGCGGTGGTCCCGGCCGAGCTGGCCGACGAGACCTGGCTCAGCGTGCGCGGCGGCTTCCCCGTCGACGACGTGCTCCGCTCGATCGCCACGGTGACCGGCGTCCAGCCCCGAATCGCCCAGCGCCTCAACGACTTCACCGTGATCGAGGCCCTGGTCGCCTCCCACTACGGGGTCGCCCTCATGCCCCGCTACGCGGTCCGCCACCCGGATCTGGTCATGCTCCGGCTGGCCGGCGTCCGCGCCGCCCGCGTCTACGACCTCGCCACGCGGCCGCACGCCGAGAAGCGCCCGGCCATCGCCACCATCCTCGCCGCCTTCCGCGCCGCCGCGCACCGCGCCACCAACCACGACAGCTGACGGATTCCGGCCCCGCACCGTACGCGGTGCGGGGCCTCGGCATTGCGAGCTCAGTGCTGCGGCGGCTGCTGCGGGTGCGGCGGCTGCTGCGGGTGCGGCGGCTGCTGCGGGCGGAACTGCTGGTGTTGCTGGGCGGCGTGGTAGCCGAAGTCGTCGGCGACCATGGCGGCCAGTTCCAGCAGGGCGCGGCGGGTGGGTTTGGAGACCAGTTCGAGGTCGATCTCCGCGCCCTCGGCGAGGTGGTCGTCGAAGGGCACCACCTGCACCGCGCGGGTGCGGTCCAGGAACAGCTTGCGCAGCTGGTCCAGGTCGACGGTCGAGGAGCCCTTGCGGGATGCGTTGACCACCACCACGGTTCGTTCCACCAGCTTGTGGTAGCCGTGGTGGTCGAGCCAGTCCAGGGTGGCCGAGGCGCTGCGTGCGCCGTCGATGGCGGGCGAGGTGACCAGCACCAGGGAGCTGGCCATATCGAGGACGCCGGACATGGCCGAATGCATCAGGCCGGTGCCGCAGTCGGTGAGGATGATGTTGTAGAACTGCTGCAGGATGCCGATGGCCTTGCGGTAGTCGGCCTCGCTGAACGCCTCGGAGACCGCCGGATCCTGTTCGGAGGCAAGCACTTCGAGACGACTCGGGGCCTGGGAGGTGTGGGCGCGCACATCCGAGTAGCGGCTGATGTGGCTGTCCTCCAGCAGGTTTCGCACCGTGGAGCGGGTCTGGCGGGGTACCCGGTGGGCGAGGGTGCCGAGGTCCGGGTTGGCGTCGATGGCGATGACGCGGTCACCGCGCAGCGTCGAGAAGGTGGAGCCGAGACCGACCGTGGTGGTGGTCTTTCCGACGCCGCCCTTCAGCGACAGGATGGCGATGCGGTAGTCGCCGCGCACCGGCTGGTTCACCCGGTCGACGAGCTCACGGTAGACGACGTCGGCCGGCGACTCGCCGGGGTTGATCACACCGCCGGAAGCCTTGTGCACGGCACGCCGCCAACCGCTGCGCGGGGCCTTGCGGGCCCGCTTCAGCAGGTTCAGGTCGTTGACCGAGTGACCCGGCTGCGGCTGCTGCCCGTATCCGGGCTGGCCGGGCTGACCCGGCTGCTGGCCATAGCCCGGCTGCTGCTGCGGAGCCCAGCCCGGCTGGAAACCCGGCTGCGGTTGCTGCGGCGGGGCGGCGGGCGGCGGCGACCAGCTGTAGATCGGCCCGCCCGGTTGCTCTGCCCCTGGCGCGAACTGGCCCGGCTGTCCCGGTCCGCCGAACTGTCCGGTGTTCGGGCCGCCCGGTCCGGAGACCGCGTGGGGGCCGGTGTTCGGGCCGTGGCCCGGGAGTGCGTTCGACGCGGCGTTCGGACCATGGCCCGCAACGGCGTTCGGACCGGTGTTCGGGCCGTGCCCGGCCTCCGGTCCCCCGGCGTGCTCGGCCTGTGCGGGATCGTCGAAGACCCGCCGCACCATGCCGTCGCTGCCGATCTCCTGCCGGACCTCGCCGTAGGCGGTCTGCTGCCGGATCTCGCCGAACGACGCGCCCGGCGGCGGAACCGCCCCGGCCCCTTCATGATTCGGCGGCGGCGCGAACTGCCCGGCATCGGGCACCGGGTATCCCCCGGTGGGCGGGAACCCCGGCTGCGGGAACTGCCCCTGCGGACCGGACGCGTACGGCCCCTCCGGGCCCGGGTACGGCGGCGGCGCACTGTAAGGCCCTTGCGGCGCATAGGGATTCGCCCCCTGCGCGAACGGGTTGCCCGCATCGGGAGGTCCATACGGACCGGGAACAAACGAATTCGGACCGGCCTCAGGCCCATTTGGAGCTCCAGGAAAGCCATTAGGCACTTCACCGGGTCCGTTCGGACCGGAAAAAGGTCCGGCACCGGGCGGGGGCGGCGGCAGGTCGGGCTGGCCCGAGGCACCGAAGTGCACGGTCTGCTCGAATGCCACACCGCTCTGGTCGATCGAATCCGGCACCGGCGGGAAGAACCCGGCGGGAGACTTGCTGTCCTCCTCGGCCGGGGCTTCGGCCCGGTCGGCCGAGTTCTCGCCGGCTTCCGATGCGGCGGCCGCGGCGAGGGCGTCCAGGGGGTCGTGCGCCTTGCCGGCGTCGACTTCCTTGCCCTCGGCCTGCGAGGTCGAATTCTGATCTTTGGTCACGTGTCCCCCATCTGCCCGACGGTTCGAGCAGAGAGCTCGGCGCTAATGCGTTTCAACGCTAACATCACCGCCCCGGTCGGTTCCCGGTCTGGTGAACCTTCGCGCACCTGCGCAACTGCCCCGCAACCACACGTTCATCTGTGGGTTGCGGGGCAGCAACGCGAATGCCTGTGTCTCTCAGCGTGTCCGGGCCGCGCGGTTGACGGCCGAGACGACCGCCCGCAGCGAGGCGGTGGTGATGGAGGTGGCGATGCCGACGCCCCAGGTCACCTTGTCGCCGATGGCCACCTCGACGTAGGACGCGGCCTGCGCGTCGTCGCCCGCGGACATGGCGTGCTCGCTGTAGTCCAGGATGCGCACGTCGTAGCCGATGGTGGACAGCGCGTCGATGAACGCGGCGAGCGGGCCGTTGCCGGTGCCGGTGATCTCCTGTTCGACGCCGTCGACCTTCACCACCGCGCTGATGGCGTCGGTGCCGCCGTCGGTCTCCGAGGCGGTCACCTTCTGCCGGATGCGCTCCAGCGGCGTGATGGCCGACAGGTACTCCTCGGAGAAGACGTCCCACATCTCCTTCGGGGTGACCTCGCCGCCCTCACCGTCGGTGATCTTCTGAATCGCCTGCGAGAACTCGATCTGCAGGCGGCGCGGCAGCACCAGCCCGTGGTCGGTCTTCATGATGTAGGCGACGCCGCCCTTGCCGGACTGCGAGTTCACCCGGATGACGGCCTCGTAGGTGCGGCCGACGTCCTTCGGGTCGATGGGCAGGTACGGGACCTCCCAGGTGATGTCGTCGACGTCGGCGTTCGCGGCGTCGGCGGCGGCCTTCATGGCGTCCAGGCCCTTGTTGATGGCGTCCTGGTGCGAGCCGGAGAAGGCCGTGTAGACCAGGTCGCCGCCGTAGGGGTGGCGCTCGGCCACGGGCAGCTGGTTACAGTATTCGACGGTGCGGCGGATCTCGTCGATGTTGGAGAAGTCGATCTGCGGATCCACCCCGCGCGAGAACATATTCATGCCCAGCGTGACCAGGCAGACGTTGCCGGTGCGCTCACCGTTGCCGAACAGGCAGCCCTCGATGCGGTCGGCGCCGGCCAGGTAGCCCAATTCGGCTGCGGCGACGGCGGTTCCGCGATCGTTGTGCGGGTGCAGCGACAGCACGATGGAGTCGCGGCGGGCCAGGTTGCGGCTCATCCACTCGATGGAGTCGGCGTACACGTTGGGCGTGGCCATCTCGACGGTGGCGGGCAGGTTGATGATCAGCGGCTTGGCCGGGGTGGGCGCGATGATGGCGGAGACGGCGTCGCACACGTCCAGCGCGTAGTCCAGCTCGGTGCCGGTGTAGGACTCCGGGCTGTACTCGTAGCGCCAGTTGGTGTCCGGGTAGCGCTTCTCGATCTCCAGGCACAGCGCGGCGGCGTCGGTGGCGATCTTCTTCACGGCCTCGCGGTCGGCGCGGAAGACCACGCGACGCTGCAGGATGGAGGTCGAGTTGTAGAAGTGCACGATGGCGTTGGGCGCGCCGTTGCAGGCTTCGAAGGTGCGCTCGATCAGCTCGGGCCGGGACTGGGTCAGCACCTGGATGGTGACGTCGTCCGGGATCGCGCCGTCCTCGATGATCTCGCGGACGAAGTCGAAGTCGGTCTGCGAGGCGGCGGGGAAGCCGACCTCGATCTCCTTGTAGCCCATGCGCACCAGCAGGTCGAACATGCGGCGCTTGCGGGCCGGGCTCATCGGGTCGATCAGCGCCTGGTTGCCGTCGCGCAGGTCGACGGCGCACCACGACGGGGCGCGGTCGATGACCTTGTTCGGCCAGGTGCGGTCGGGCAGCTCGACGGCCTCGACCTCTTCGGCGAACGGGCGATACCGGAAGGTCGGCATCGAGGAGTTCTTCTGCTTGTTCCACGCGGGCTGATCGGCCGGGGCGGGCTTGGACGGCACGGTGATGGTGCGCGAACCGGAAACGAAGGCATCAGCAGGTGACATGGCGATTTATCTCCGAAAGTGTGGCTGGATCCCAAGGTTGGGGTAGACCGGCACGACTAACACCCGCGACGGGAGCCAGTCCGTATCAGAACCCGTCGCGGCGGCCGAGGAGAAGTGCCCGCTGCATGATGATCACGAGTTTACAGGGGCGCAATAGTCGCCCGGAAGCGGGGGCGACCGGCGCCACATCACTGGACACCGACTCATAGTCCCGTACACAGCTCGTGGATGAACCGCATTTTCGCGAGAACGGGGTCGGCCAGCACGAACGGGTACAGGTCGCGGTGGCCCATCGAGCGGTTGAGCATATTGAGCGACCAGGCCAGCGGCAGCCACAGATCGATGATGCGGTCGAAGCCCGCGCGGCCCACCTGTGGACGGTCCAGGGTCGCGCCCGCCGGGGCGAAACCGAAGGCGGCGGCGGTGTCGAGGGTGTCGCGAATGTGCAGGTAGTGGGCGAAGGTCTCGGCCCAGTCCTCGGCGGAGTGCATGGTGGCGTAGGTGGAGACGTGGGTGTTCTCCCAGCCCGCGGGCGCGCCCTCGGCGTAGTGGCGGTCCAGGGCCTCCTGGTAGTCGGCGTAGGGGTCGCCGAAGAGTTCGCGGTAGCGGTCCAGGGCGGCGTCGGTGTCGACGAGGACCGGGAAGTAGTAGTGGCCGATCTCGTGCCGGAAGTGGCCGAGCAGGGTGCGGTAGGGCTCGTCCATCTCGACGCGCAGTTGCTCGCGGTGCACGTCGTCGCTCTCGGCGAGGTCGAGGGTGATGACGCCGTTCTCGTGGCCGGTGATCACCCGGTCCGATGCGCTGGAGAGCAGGTCGAAGGCGAGGCCGTGCTCCGGGTCGGTGTCGCGGTCGACGATCGGCAGCCCGAGTTCGGCGAGCTCCAGGACGAGCCGGCGTTTGGCGGATTCGGCCTCGGCGAAGGCGGGCAGGAAGTCGGTGTCGGCGTCATTGGGCCGCGTACGGGTGAGCCGGCAGGACTCGCACAGCGGCGCCGGGTCGCCGTCCGCGGCGGGCACCAACCAGTTGCACTGCGCGACATGCTGATTGGCGCACAGCTGGAATCGCTGCGCGTCCACGGTGCCGGCGGTGTTGCCGTTTCCGCCGTTCTCGCCGGGCGGGGAATCCGGTTTCGGTTCGTCGGCCAGGATCAGAATCGCGCGTTCGGCGAGGCTGAAACCCAAAGGGCTGCCGCAGTTCAGGCAGAGGCTGTTCTCGAAGGCGAGCTGCTGACCGCAGCGCGGGCAGCTGAAATCACGCATCGGGGACCTCCAGCGGGGCGACGTCGACGGAGACGGTGATGGTGCTCTCCTTCGCGTCGGTGTAGATGATTCCGCGCAGTGGCGGGACATCGGCGTAGTCGCGTCCCCAGGCCAGGGTGACGTACCGGTCGTTCGCGAATTGATCGTTGGTGGGGTCGAATCCGATCCAGCGCCCCTCCCCCGGACCGTCCGGCAGCCAGACCGCCGCCCAGGCGTGCGTGGCGTCCACGCCGACCATGCGTTCCTTGCCGGGCGGCGGGTCGGTGGAGAGGTAGCCGGAGACGTAGCGGGCGGCCAGACCCTGCGAGCGCAGGCAGGCGATGGCGAGCCTGGCGAAATCCTGGCATACGCCTGCGCGGGCCTCGAAAACGTCGGCGACGCGGGTGCTCACGGTGGTGGAACCGGATTCGTAGGCGAAGTCGGTGTGGATGCGAGTGGTCAATTCGGCCACCGCCTCGCGCAGGGGCCGGCCCGACGGAAAGGATTCGGCGGCATAATCCCCGATCTCGGGGGTGAGCTCGGGCGGGCTCAGGTCGAGGGTGAATTCGACTGCGAGCGGCCCGTTCTCGGTGGCCGGACGAGCCTTCTCCCACGGCAGGTCGGGCAGCTCGGCGGGCCTGCCGACCTCGACCACGGACTCCCCGGTCACCTCGAGCCGATGATGTTCGGCGGTGACATGGAAGTACAGCGTGGTGTTGCCGTACACGTCCGCGCCCACCGACCGGTCCGACGGCACCGGATCCACATGCACGTCATGCGAAACCAGCCGCTGTCCGAGGAATTCGCGCGGCGTCAGATACGCCCGCCCGTACGAACTGGTGACCGCGTCCGAGTACTCGTACACAGTGCGATGCAATACCCGATATCTGCGCACATTCACCCCACGACCCGCGCCGAGCCCCACAGCGGCTGCATCTCGCGCGGCACCGAAAGCCGTGTCGCCTCGAAGGATTCGGCGATCTTCCGCAGCCGCAGATGCACCCCGTCGAGCAGTTCCACGAGTTCGGTGCGCACCCCCTCCTGGTCAGCGGTCTCGAGGTCCGCCGGATCGACGCGTCGCAGCATGCGCTGAGCGTCGGTCAACAGTCGTTGCGGCCGTGAGGATCCCGATGTCGCGGGCAGTGCGAAGAAGTCGGCCTCCATCCGTTCCAGCTGATGGGCCAGCGACCGCGGATTGCTCGCATCGAACAGCAGCAGCCCCGCGACGGCCGAGATCCGCAGCGAATCCCGATGCCTGCGGCGATAGGTCACCGAGGACACCGTCGCCGACAGCACGGCATCGATCACGACCCGATCCGTTTCGGCCGGATAGGTCTCGCACAGCGCGCCCCGCAGCAGCGCGGTCAGCGCCAGCCCCCGTTCGATCCGCCGCCCGATATCCATCACGTACCAACCCGTATCGCGCACAACACTTTCCGCGTCGATTCCGGCCAGCGACAGCAGTGCCGACAGCGCCCGTGAATGCACCGCCGCCAGCGCCGCCCCCCGATCCCCCCGGGCCGCCCGATACTCCGACAGCGCCCGATCCACCGATCCGAGAATCATCCAGGTATCCGGCGACAGCCGATCCCGAACCGCCCGAGCCACTTTCGCGTACCTGTCCATGGCATAGGCCAGCGACCCCGGCAACTCCCGATCCACGGTCAACGCCAGCAGATAGTCGTGATCCCGCCGAGAGGCCCCGGGGAGAGTGATCGGCACGGTCGGCTCATCCGAGTACTCTCGCCGCCGCATCGCCCGCCGTCCCGCCGCGCCCCGCTGCTGCTCCCCACCGGAGCTCTGTTGCTGCCCACCGGAATTCTGGCCTTGATCCGAACCCATCTGTGGTTTTCTCCAAGGGTCCGCGTCAGACCCGCTGGGCGGCTGCGGAGCTCCACGCGCCTCCTGCCGCTGACCTGCGACATCCTGGGACTGCGAGGCGTAGTCCCCGAGATGTTCACCGGCGAATTGTTGTTGATAACAACCGGTTGAGGTGTTTGTCGCTGCATCCGTGGTCGCCGTGTCGCGTTCGCGGCTCGCCGACCCTGGCGGGCTCGTAGCGGACCCCGGCAGGTCTATTGCCGACACAGGCGGGCTCGTCGCCGGCTCGGGCGGGTCCATCGCCGACGGCGGGTTCGTCTCCGACTCGGGCGTCTTACTGGCTGCCTCGCCTGGAATCGAGGAGGGCTCGTGTGGAGTGGATGCCGCTGGGGTCGGGCGCTTTCGCGGCGGGGGCGGGGGGCTTCCGGTCAGGTTTCCGAGGGCGGCGATGAGGACGGGCATGGCTTCCGCGCCTTCCATCCAGGGGCGGTAGCGGTAGTCCTGGTAGCGGTCGTGGATGGCGCAGACCAGGCGGACGGTGACTTCCGCGCGTTCGGCGTAGCGGCCGAGCCAGAAGAAATCGTTGAGGACGCGGGGCGGGCTGACGACCTCCAGGGTGGGGACGGCCGGGGCGCGGCGCTCGCGTTCGTCGGGGACGTCGACGGCCGGGACCGGGGCGGGGGCCGCGTGCACCCAGATGTCCTTGGCGGCAGCCTCTCTGATCATGCCGTCGGGTCCGGTGCGTTGATGGAGCTGACCCAGGCCGCCGCCCATGACGCGGTACCCGACGCGGCCCGCCAGCGAGAAGAGGCGGAATTCGACTGGTGCGGCGGCGAGTTCGCCGCGGTCGGCGACGGCGGGGGCCACGGAGAAGCGGGCGGGCTCCTGGCCGGCCCAGCGCCAGCCTTCGACGTCGATGCGGGCGCGCCATTCGGCGAGTTGCGCCCGAGCGAGCAGAGGGCCGAAGACCGTGGTGCCGTCCTCGGTGGAGCGCAGGATGAGCCGGTGCAGCTGGGCGGTGAGGTGGCTGCGCTCGATGTCGTCACCGCCCCAATAGGTTTGGACGCCGGGGAGCTTCAGGTCCTCGTCGAGCAGGGCCCGCGACAGGCGCGGGAGGTGCGCCGCCAGCGCCGGACTCTCCAGCACGCCGCTGCCGAGCGTATTGACCACCGTGACCGCGCCACGGCGCAGCGCCTCGACCAGACCGACCACCCCCAGTTGGGAATCGGGGCGCAGATCCAGGGGGTCCGAGAATTCGGCGTCGACTCGGCGCAGCACCACGTCGACGCGTTTCAGGGTACCCAGCGAGCGCATCCACAGATAGCCGTCGCGGACCACCAGGTCGGCGCTCTCCACCAGCGGGAATCCCAGGACCGAGGCGAGATAGGCCTGATCGAAGGCGGTTTCGGAGTGAACGCCGGGGCTGAGCACGACCACCACCGGCTCCTCGTCGGCGGCGCGCGGCGCGGCTTCGATGAGCATGAGGCGCATGGCGCGGACGAACGGGGTGAGCGGCCGGGGGCTGGCGAGTTCGAACGCCTCGGGGATGGCGGCCGAGACGACGCGGCGGTCGGCGAGGGCGTAGCCCGCCCCGGAGGGGGCCTGCGCCCAGTCTGCGAGGACGCGAAAGGCGCCGTCGCTCCAGCGGCTGATGTCGCAGGCGTGCAGGAACAGCTGGTGCCTGCCGGGCAGTGAAATCCCGTGTGCCGCACGCATATACCCGCTGTGCCCGAACACGATGCGCGGCGGCAGCAGTCCGGAGGTAATCGTGCGGCGGGGCCCGTACACGTCGGCGAGGATCGCGTCGAGCAGCCGGGAGCGCTGTACGACACCGGCTTCCAGTGTGGCCCAATCGGTGTCGGAGACGAGCAGAGGTATCGGGTCCAGCCGCCAGGGGGACGGGGTGGCCGGTTCCTCGGCGGCGGTGCGTTCGGTGTAGGTGATGCCGTCGTCCTCGATGAGCCGCCGGACGCGCTCGTCTATGCGGCGCAACCCGTCCCGGCCCTGTTCGAGGAAGTCGGCGGACAGTTCGGACCAGGATTCGCGCAGCCGGCCGGCGCCGTCCACCAGTTCGTCGTAGTGGCCGCCGGTGGGCAGGCCGCAGGCGTCGAAGGCGCCGGTATCCGCCGCTGCCGCACGGTATTTCGCGAATGCCCCGGCGGCAGGCCCGTGCGTGGCCGTCCACCGTTCGGGTGGTTCGGCCATGGCGTCACCGGGTGGCGTCGTGTCCAGCACTGTCACCGCTCCCACTCCCCGGGTGTGCCTATCGGTCGCGGGCCGTGCCCCACACCGTGCGCGCCCGGCGCAGATCGAGGATTCCGGGCGCACCGATATCGGTGGCCTGTATGGCCATTTTGGCACGCAGAGCGGCGATGTCGACCGGCCCCGGCGTATGTCCGTAAGGTTCGAAACGCCTGTTGCGCCGGGATTGCGCGGCGAGCGCGTTCACCGGTGGCGTGTCGTAGAACAGGCCACCCGGATCGGAGACGTGATAGGTGCAGCCGCCCCGGGACAGCCCGGTGTCCAGATCGACCACGTCGAAGACCAGCGGCGCGTCCACGGTGATGGTCGGATGCAGCGAGTTCGGCGGCTGCCACGCGCGATACCGCACGCCCGCGACCTGAGTGTCCGCCTTGTCGGTGACCAGCAGCGGCACCGGGAAACCATTGCAGGTCACCGCGTACCGGCCGCGATCGGCACCGGTCACCCGCACCTGCAGACGCTCCACCGAGGAATCCACATAGCGCGCCGTACCGCTGGCGACCGTCTGCTCACCGAGGGTGTTCCACGGTTCGATGGCCGAGCGCAGTTCCACTTCCATATCCCCGAGTACCACCGTGCCGATCCTGGGAAAACGGAACTCGGAGAACGGATCGAGCCAGCTGATATCGAATTCGATACCGTGCGACCGCAGATCGGCCGCCACGTCCGCGATATCGGCGAGCAGGAAGTGCGGCAGCAGGTACCGGCCGTGCAGATTCGCCCCGTGCCGCAGCAGCGGCGCGGTGCAGGGCCGCTCCCAGAAGCGCAGCACCAGCGCCCGCACCAGCAGGGACTGCACCATCGCCATGCGGAAGTGCGGCGGCATCTCGAATCCGCGCAGCTCCACCAGCCCGAGCCGCCCGCGCGCAGATTCCGGGCTGTACAGCTTGTCGATGCAGAACTCGGCGCGATGGGTGTTCCCGGTCAGATCGGTGAGCAGATGCCGCAGCGCACGGTCGATCTCCCATGGCGCGCAGGCTGTTTCGGTCGGTTCCGGCGGCCCCGCGGCGGCATCCGGCTGCTGCTCCTCGGCGTGTATCCGGCTGAGCCGGGCGATCTCGGCGAAGGCGATCTCCAGTTCGTACAGCGAATCTGCCCGTGCCTCGTCGACTCGCGGCGCTTGCGAGGTGGGCCCGATGAACCGTCCCGAGAACAGGTACGACAGCGCCGGATGCCGCTGCCAGTAGGTCAGCATGGACACCAGCAGATCCGGCCGCCGCAGCAGCGGCGACCGCGCGGGCGTACGCCCGCCCAGCGTGATGTGATTGCCCCCGCCGGTCCCGCTGTGCGTCCCGTCCACATCGAACGACTCGGTGCTCAACCGAGCCAGCCGAGCCTGTTCGTACAGGTTCTCCAGCAGCCGCGCCTGCGCCGCGAAACTCGCGGTGGGCTGCACGTTCACCTCGATCACCCCGGGATCGGGCGTGATCGACAAACTCTGCAGCCGGGTGTCCACCGGCGGCCCATACCCTTCCAGCACGATCGGCTGCCCCACCGCCGCCACGGCCGCCTCCAGCCGCCGCACCAGATCGAGAAACGCCTCGAGTTCCTCCACCGGCGGCAGGAATACGAACAACTGCCCGTGCCGCACCTCCGCCACGAGTGCGGTGATCGGCGCCCGATCAGCGGGCTCCACCACCGCGGGCGGCTCACCGCGCAGCCGGGCCGCCGCGCCGGCACCGGTACCCGGGGGCTCGCGATCCGCCGCGGCTCCCGGGGCGGTCGGCAGCGCCCCGGTTGCGTGCTCCCGTTCGACCGTCGCGTCCAGTGCGCGCTCCCCCGCGCTGCTGGCCGCTGCCACCGCTGCCCACGCTTGCTCAGCCGAACCGACCTCGGTTTCCGTGACCGCCCGCAGGGGGTGGACGATGACGGGGTCCGAGTCCGGTCGCCGCGCGGGCGCCTGCCAGGTGATGGCTCCCAGTGGCAGGCGCAGCCCAGCCGGAGAATCGCCCTCGGTCAACACGATTCGACCGCGGCGCAGCTTCCAGTCGGCGCTGGCCCACCCGCCCTCGTCCGCGCGTCGATAGAGCGACAGCACGTAGGCGGCGGGTTCGTCGACCGGGGCGTCCAAGGCGACGAGCATCGCTTTGCGGGCCTGCGCCGAGTCCTCCCCCGGCGCGAGGTCGTCCTCGGACTCGACCGGATCTCCCTCCGGGGCACGGGTTTTCGCGGCCAGTCGCAACAGCGCGTCCTCGTACGCCGGACGGATCTGTGTGAGCGGCAGGCCCAGTCCCCGCGCGACGTGTTCGATCACGGCGCGGGCGGCCTCCGGCGGAACAGCGTGTTCACCCGGCGGGTCGGGCGGCAGCCAGGGATCGGTGAGGAGGTCCGGGTTGCGCCACAGGGGTTCGCCGTCGGCACGCCACAGCAGGGCGATATCCCAGCGCGGCAAGGGTTCTCCGGGATACCACTTGCCCTGCCGGTACTGCATCAGGCCGTGCGGCGCGTAGAGGCGGCGCAGGCGCTGGGCCAGGTCGGCGGCGCGTTCGCGTTTGTGCGGGCCGTCGGCGTCGGTGGTCCACTCCGGGGAGGTCTGATCGTCGATGGAGACGAAGGTGGGTTCGCCGCCGATGGTGAGGCCGATACCCGCCGCATCGGAGCGCCGGTCCACCAGCGCGCCCAGGTCGGCGATGCGACCCCATTGGATATCGCTGTAGGGCAGCGTGACTCGCGGATCCTCGTGGATGCGGCGCACCGTATTGGAGAAGTCGAGGGTGGCCTTGACCGGTTCGGTCGCGCCCGTGATCGGTGCGGACGACACCGGATGCGGGGTGGCGGCGAGCGGGATGTGCCCCTCGCTGGCCCACAGGCCGGAGGTGGGGTCGAGGCCGATCCAGCCCGCGCCGGGCAGATACACCTCGGTCCACGCGTGCAGATCGGTGAAATCCGCGGGGGGACCGGAGGGTCCGTCCAGGGACGGCACGTCCTGCGCGAGCTGGATGAGGTATCCGGACACGAATCGGGCGGCCAGCCCGAATTCGCGCATGATCGACACCAGCAGCCACGCCGAGTCCCGGCAGGAGCCGAGCCGGGTGCGCAGGGTGTGATCCGGCGACTGCACGCCGGGTTCCATCCGGATGGTGTAGCCGACCGCCCTGTGCAGCGCCCGGTTCACGTCCACCAGGAAGTCGATGCTCTTCGGCCGATCGTCCGGATAGTGCGCGCGCACCCACTCGCGCACGGATTCGCCTGGCCCCGAACCGGATTCGTATTCGTCCACCGGCCGCAGGTACGCCTCCAGATCGGCGGCCAGCTGCGGCGGATACTCGAACGGGAAGTGCTGCGCGTAATCCTCGGCGAACAGGTCGAACGGGTTGAGCACCTCGAGGTCGGCGATCAACCCCACGGTGACCGACAATTCGCGCGCCGGTTCGTGAAAGATGAGGCGCGCCAGGAAGTTCCCGAAGACGTCCTGCTGCCAGTTCACCCAGTGCTCGGCCGGTGTGACGTGCATGGAGTACGCCTCGATGGCCGTGCGGGTGTGCGGCGCCGGTCGCAGTCGCACCACATGCGGGTGGATGAGGACCGGGCGGTCGAAGGTGTAGGTCGTGCGATGTTCGAGGGAAACCTTGATTCCCATCAGAACAGTTCACCACGCCAAAGGCATGACACGCGGGCGGATTTCCGACAGTTCGGACGACACGCGGCGACCTCCCACCTTCGGCGCGCCGGAGTGATAGGACCGAAGGTGATTGGAGGAGGTTTCATGAGCCTGTGCTCACTGTGTGAAGCGGCCCTCGATCACTGCCACGGGACGCTCATCGTCCATACCGACCTGGCCGTGGAGTGCACCGAACCGGAGTGCGACAGCCTCGATCAGGTCCGGCACCCGCGGCTCGCGGACTGCGCCGACGTCATCGGCGGCTGCGCCTGCGATCCGCGCGGGATCGAGCTGGTCATCGAGGTGGTGGAGATCCGGGAGGAGGGCCACCGTAGCCTGACGGGGTGAGCTACGACCATGTGCTGCTGCCCTCCGGCGCCGCGTCCACCCTCGCCGAGGTGGACGCGTATCTGACCACGCAGGATGGGCAACCGGCCACCGCGGTCGTGGCGGAAATAGCCGCTGAACTGGATAAACGCAATGCGGAACTGCCGGAGGCGGATGCCTTCCTCGGTGCTCCGGCGGCCGACGGCGGCATCGGCGCGACACTGTTCGTATCCACGCCGTACGACTCCATCGGGCATGTGCGCAACCTGCTCTTCGAGCTGGCGACACCGCACGGGTACGCCGTCTACGATCCGCAGCTGGCCTGGCTGGTCGATCCGGCCGGGCGCGTCCCGGCCACTGTCACGCACGGCGGCGCGGGTGAATTCCCTTATCTC
Organism: Nocardia acididurans; assembly: GCF_016741815.1. Classification (GTDB taxonomy): domain Bacteria; phylum Actinomycetota; class Actinomycetes; order Mycobacteriales; family Mycobacteriaceae; genus Nocardia; species Nocardia acididurans. The sequence goes on along the minus strand of NZ_JAERRJ010000001.1, from coordinate 839,914 downwards.
ACACGCGAACTCGCGCACCTGTGGATTCCCGGACTGGGCGAGCCGGGACCGTACCTGATCGTGGAGACCGGTGACCAGGTCTACATCCAGACCTACCGGCACCCGAACGGCGTCTACGACCTCGAATACCGCGAGGGGTCGGCCGACAAGCACTTCACGATCACCGTGGACGATGCCGCCGAGGTCGCGGACCTCGTCTGGGAGTGGGCGAGCGGGGATCGCACGCGCTTCGACACGCTGAACTGGCGGCGCCTGACCTTCTGATCCCGCGCGGCGCTGATCTCGAACAATGATCGGACGGGTTTCGATTCGGGCTCGAGACACGCCACGTGGAAGCTGCATGCATGCAGGAACGCTAGCCTTTCGCTAGTTTGCCCAGCTTGTTCTCATATCTCACTCCCGAGCGAGGAGAGAACCATGAAGCTACGCCCGAGTTTCCCGAAGATCAGCGGCCCGAGGCTGCGCAAGAGCCTCGCCGTACTCGCCGGATTGGGCGCGACTCTCGCCGTAGCGGTAGCCCTGCACGCGACCGGTGCGGGGGCGGAAATCCCCCGCAACAGCCAGCACATCCCCTGCCCGCAACCGGCCGCCATGCCGGCCGCGCCCTACTGGACATAGGTGGCAGGGGTTTCAGGGGCGAACCCCTGAGACCCCAACGAGAGTGGTTGCCACTACAGGGCCCGCCGACCCGACAGGGCGCGGCCCAGTGTCAACTCGTCGGCGAATTCCAGGTCGCCGCCCATGGGCAGGCCCGACGCCAATCGCGTCACGCTGAGCCCCGGGAAATCGCGCAGCATGCGCACCAGGTAGGTGGCGGTGGCCTCGCCCTCGGTATTCGGATCGGTGGCGATGATGACCTCGGTGACATCCACGCCGTCGTCCTGATTTCCGATGCGGGTCAACAACTCCCGGATGCGCAGCTGATCGGGCCCGATGCCGGACAGCGGATCCAGCGCCCCACCGAGCACGTGATACCGCCCGCGGAATTCCCGCGTCCGCTCGATGGCCTGCACATCCTTGGGCTCCTCGACCACACAGATCATGGTGCGGTCGCGGCGCGGGTCGGCGCAGATGCGGCAGAGTTCACCGTCGGACACCGTGCCGCAGACGGCGCAGAACCGCACGCCGTCGCGCACCTTCTGTAGCGCCGCCTGCAGACGGTCGATCTCCGGCGGCTCCACCGACAGAAGGTGAAAGGCGATGCGCTGCGCGCTCTTCGGACCGACGCCCGGCAGCTTCCCGAGCTCGTCGATCAGATCCTGAACCGGACCTTCGTACACCTGCGCCCTTCCCGATCAGAGGCCGGGCAGCGCGCCGCCGCCGAAACCGCCGGCCAGCGGCCCGAGCCGCTCCGCGGCCAGCTGCTGCGCGTTCTCCATGGCGTTGTTGAGCGCCCCGATGACCAGATCCTGCAGCGTGTCCACATCCTCCGGATCCACGATCTTCGGATCGATGACCAGCGACAGCACCTCGCCGGTGGCACGGATCTTGGCGCGCACCAGACCGCCGCCCGCCTCGCCCTCGACCTCGGATTCCGCGATCTCCTGCTGCGCGGCCATGACGGCCTGCTGCATCTGCTGGGCCTGGGCCATCAACTGCTGGATGTCGAACTCGCCACCGGGCTGCACGGCGTTTCCTCTCTGCGGGGACGTGATTGCCCCCAGCCTAGTCGGGCCGCGGACGGCGGGGTGTTGACTCTCCCCTCACTGGAGGGTGTTCGCTTAGGGCATGACAGCGATCGTGCCGATCGGGGAGTTCTCCCGGCTCAGCCTGCTCAGCGTGAAGACGCTGCGGTACTACCACGAGATCGAACTGCTGGAACCGGCCGATGTGGACGCGGGGTCGGGGTATCGGCGGTATTCGACGGATCAGGTGGAGCAGGCGCACCTGATCCGGCGGCTGCGGGATCTGAACATGCCGCTGCCGGAGATTCGGGAGGTGCTCGCGGCACCGGATCGCGAGAGTCGGGACGCGGCCCTGCGGGCGCATCTGGATCGAATGGAGGCCGAGCTGCTGCGGACGCGGGATGTGGTGGCCTCGCTGCGGTCGCTGCTGACCAGCGTGCCGACCGGGCTCGAAGTCGAATACCGTTCCGTGCCCGCGTATCACGCCTTCGCGATCACCGAGGTGGTCCCGTGGGTGGATATCTCGCAGTGGTGTGAGACCGTGTTCCCGCTGCTGTACGTGGCCTTGGAGAAGGCCGGGGTATCAGCGTCGGGGACGGCGGGGGCGACCTACGCGAACGCCTTCTACGAGGAGCGTGAGGGCGAGGTCGTCGCCTTCGTGCCGATCGCCGACTCCGATCTGGGCAAGCTCACCCCGGATCCCGAAATCGGTTCCGCTGTCATCGAATTGCCCGCGAAACGATTCGCCATCGCGGTGCATCGCGGCCCGTTCACCGAATTCGACCGCACCTACGGCGCGCTCGGAAGCTATGTGGCCGAACATGATACGGCGCTGCCGGAGCCCATCCGCGAGCTGTACCTGACCGGTCCGGGCGACGGCGAGCCCGCCGACTACCTCACCGAAATCTGCTGGCCCATAGCCTAGAAGGAGACATCACCATGGGAATCAAGCTCGCCAACATCACCTTCGACTGCGAGAACGCGGCCGAGCTGGCCGGGTTCTACGCACAGCTGCTGGAACTCTCGGTCGACAAGGACGCCAACGAGCATTTCGCCACCGTCGGCACGGAGGCCGGGCACAGCCCGACGCTGATGTTCCTGAAGGTCCCGGACAAGAACGCGGGCAAGAACGTCGTGCACCTGGATCTGGTGTCCGACGATCTGCCCGCCCAGATCGACCGCGCGAAGTCCTTGGGCGCCAAGCACATCGGCGATTTCGACGAGTACGGCATCACGTGGTCGACGCTGGCCGATCCGGAGGGCAATCTGTTCGACGTGGCGCAGGGCTGAGGCCCGCGCCCGGCCTCAGGTGACTAGGAGGCCAGTTCCTTCTTCAGGTTCTCGAGCACCTCGGCCTGGATCTTCTTCAGGCCGAGCGGCGCGAAGATGCCCTCGAAGATGCCGCCGATGCCGCCCGCGCCCTTCCAGCTGGTGCGCACGGTGACCAGGGAGCCGCTGCCGGAGGGGGTGACGGTCCAGGTGGTGACCATGGAGGAGTTCGAATCCCGTTCGGTCACCATGGAATCGGAGACGGAGACGGCCGCGCGCACATTGCGCTGGCGCTTCTCGGTGGCCTGCAGGGTCCACTCCGCGACGGTGCCGGCGCCCTTGCCGCCTTCGACCACCTTGTAGTCACGGTAGTGCGCGGAGAGGATGCGCGGGCGCACCGTCTCGTAGTCCGCGATCGCGTCGAGAGTCCGCTTCGGATCGGCCGTCACGACGATCGAACTGGAGGCGCTGACCTGTCCCACCATGTGCTCCTTACTGATTGCACGGATTGCCCGGCTGTACTGTGTGCCTTTTGCCGCCCGGTTATGCTACGCCGCATTCCAGTCTGACTGGTTTTGTCTGGTTCATCCGTTTCAGGGGGAATGCCCGATATGCACAGCCTGCGCCGCATCAAGAGGGTGGCGTCCTACGTCCTGGCCATCCTGCTCGGGATCGCGCTGCTCTTCGGTGGCTTCGTCACCATGAGCGACAGCAGCAACGGCAAGGTCACCTGCGGCAGCCGCGAAATGCAGCCCGGTGACACCTGCACCACCACCCGCAAGGGCAAGACCACCACCCGCACCTACGAGGAACAGAAGGAGAGCGACAGCAACACCCACTGGTTCCTGTTCGGCATCGGCGCGGTCATGCTGATCGGCGGCGCGGTGCTGCTCGCCCGCGAGACCGGCATGTTCTCCGGCAACCGCGGCAACGGCAACGGCGGCCCCGGCGGCCCGTCCGGCGGCAACCCGCCCATGCCCTACCCGCAGCCCGGCCAACCGGCCCCCTACGGACAGCAGCCGAACTACGGCGCACCCGCACCCGCGTACAACTACGGCGCACCCGCACCCGCGTATGGCGCACCGGTCCCCGCCTACGGTGGCCAGCCGGGTTACGCACCGCAGCCACAGGGCGCACCCGGCTATCCCCAGCCGCAGTACGGCGGTCAGCCCCACTACGGCCAGCCGCAGCCGGGTTACGCACCGCCGCAGGGCTATCCGCCGAACCGGCCCTACTGACGAGCGAACCCCTTATCCTGCGGGAAACGGGGGTTCCGGACGTTCGAACCGCCTCCACACCCAGGGGGTTCGGGGGCAAAGCCCCCGAGGGCCCCGGGAGTGAGGGAATTCGTATGAACCGGTGGTTGAACTGGCTGCGGTTGAATATCGACGGCCTGGTGATCCTGGTCCTCGCGCCCGTGGTCGGGGTGCTGGCCGTGCTGGATGCCTTCAACATGGACAACCATGTCGGAGGCATCACCCTCACCGTCCTGGGCCTGCTCGCGCTGGCCCTGCTGCGCGATCGGCACCTCACCACCAAGGCCATCCAGGACACGGCCGCGGTGAAGATGCTCTACGGCCCCGAAATCGGTGAGGCGCACACCGAAGCGCGCCGCGACACCGACCAGTGGGCGTGCCGGAGCGGCGTCGGCACCTACCTGCGCGCGGTGACCCTGCCCAGCCTGCTGGAACGCGCCCGCGTGGATCAGCGCCCGATCCGGGTGCAGGTGGAGATCATCGACCCGCGCGACGAGCACCTGTGCGAGGCCGACGCGCAGTACCGCGCCTCGCTCCAGTCCCCGGGCGACGCCGCCCGGGTGACCTGGACCGCCGACCGCGTGCGCAGGCAGGCGCTGGCCACCATCCTGGCGGCCTACTGGTACCGCAAACAGTCCACCTTCCTCAGCGTGGACGTGGCGCTGTCGTCGACCATGAGCACCCTGCGCTGGGACCTCTCCTCCAGCTGCGTCATCCTCACCCCGCGCAATCCCTCCACCCCCGCCCTGAAATTCACCCGCGACAAACCGCACTACCGCGACTACAACCGCGAACTGCTCACCAGTTTCGAACAGGCGCACCGTCTTTCCCCCACCGACGACGGCATGCTGCGCCTGAACACCGAACCGACCCCCGCCGACGTACGACGGTTCTTCGCGCACCTGGGCATCACGATCCCCACCGCCTACGCCGACCGTGAGATCGCAGAAATCGTCACCGCCGCGCTGGAGGGCCGCAACCGCGCCTGACTCAGGCGATGACCAGCAGCCCGGCGACAGCGGTCACGGTCGCCAGCACGGCCAGCGCCAGCCCGGTCAGCACGAAGCGCGCCATGGGCACCCGCACCGCGTGCGTCCGGCAGAACTCCAGGCACAGCAGCGTCGCCAGGGAGGCCCACGGCGTCACGATCGGCCCCACGTTGGTGCCGATCAGCAGGGCGAGCAGCTGCTCCTGATTCTCGTGCGGCACAACGGCTTCCCCCGCCGTGTAGGCTGGCAGATTGTTCACCACGTTGGACAGCCCGGCCCCCGCCGCGGCGGCCCGGAAGGCCCCGCTCGCCCCGGAGTCGTCACCGATGAGCGCGTGCATCACGTCCGAGAGCCCATACCGGCTCAACGTCGGCACCACCAGGAACAACCCCACCACGAAAACCAGCAGCTGCCACGGGATCAGCGTCCAGCGCAACGCTTTCCGATCGAGAATCGCGAACGCGGCCACCGCGATCGCCGCCGCCACCGTGGCCGCCACCTCGATCGCATCCCCCACCACCGGAATGGCCGCCACGAACAGCAGGCACGCGCCGCCGGTGGTGTACAGCAGCACCCGCTCCCGCATATCCGCGGGTCGCACCGGCTCGGGCGGCACATAGCGGTCCTCGTCGCGCAGCCCCCGCCGCCAGTACCAGACCCACAGGCACAGCATGGTCGCCAGCACCGAAAGCACCTGCGGCAACCACATTTTCGCCGCGAATCCGGTGGCGTCCAGGGCTACCCGATCAGCCGCCAGCAGATTGGTCAGATTCGATACCGGCAGCAGCAGACTCGCCGTATTCGCCAGCCACAGTGTCGTCATGGCCAACGGCAGCGGCGGAATCCGAGCGGGAACGGCCAACGCCAACATGACCGGCGTCAACAGCACGGCTGTCGTATCCAGATTGAGCACGGTGGTCGTCACCGTCGCGAACAGCACGCAGAGCAGAAACAGCGCCGCATAGTTCCCGCGCCCGATGATCGCCAGCCGATGCGCGATCACATCGAACACCTGCGCCCGCCGCGCCAACTGCGCCAGCACGATCACACTGCCCAGGAACAACAGCAGCGGCCCGATCCGGCGCATATTGTCGGCCGCCTCGTCCCGCGGCAGCAATCCGGTTGCCACACACAGCAGCCCGGCCACCAGCAGCGCCAGCCGCACCGTATCGAGGGTGCTCAGCCGCCACCGCCGCGCCGGTCCGCCGGTCTCGGGTAGCGGGCCGCGAGCATCGGAATCGGGCTCTGCTGACACCCAGCGATCATCTCATCGACCCAGCTCCGGGGCGGACCGATACCTGGTCACCGACTCGAATTCGATTCCGAACGGTATCGATTCGTTTGTGCGCACCCGTCACACCCTCGAGCGATACTTGCGGAATGGTGCGGGGAGACCAGCTGCAATTCCACCTGAGTTACGCACCGGCCGACGAGGGCTGGGCCGCGTGGCTGGCGTGGGAGCTGGAGGAGAACGCGCCGGGATATCGGACTCGCCTGTACGCGTGGGATTTTCCGTTCGGGCAGCATTTCGGGGATTTCATCCTGCACGGTGTGCGGGATTGCCGGACGGTGCTGGCGGTGGTGTCCGGAAAGTACCTTTCCTCCCCCGCCACGGCGATGGAATGGCAGGCGATCCTCGACCATGATCCGGCGAAGGTGCTCGCGGTCCGGATCGACGACTGCCCGCTCACGGACCTGCCCGAGGGGGTGCGGGTACTGGATTTCGCGGGGGTGGGTTCGGCGGCGCAGGCCCGTGCGGAGCTGCTCGCGGAGGCGGCCCGCGGGCAGTCCGCCACCGGTGGTGGGCCGGTCCGGGCGGACAGCATCTTCGATACCGATGAGATCCATGTGCATCTGCGGGAACCCGCTACCCCACCACCGTTTCCGCCGAGCGTGGCGCGGGATCAACCCCGGGCCCGCCTGTCGATCCTGCATGTGGCGGGCCCGCGCTTCGGCAACACCCTGCTGGCCCCCGACGGGCCGGACACACCGCGCGAGGAGATTCTGGCCGGGGTGACCGCGCGGATCGCCCAGGGCGTGCCGCCGCCCGATCTGATCGTGGTCAGCGGCGATCTCACCGAATCCGGTAAACCCGCCGAATTCGCTTCCGCCGCAGCGTTTCTCACCGGCCTGCGGGTGCGCCTGAACGTCTGGGCCGACAGGCTGATCGTGGCGCCGGGCAATCATGATGTCTCGAAGAAGGCGTGCGAATCGTATTTTCTGCGCTGTGAGGCCGACGAGATCGAGCCGCGCTGGCCGTACGCGCCCAAGCTCGATCACTACAAGCGCCTGTTCGACGAGCTGTATCGCGGTTCCGAGCATCCGCGCTTCGAGCACGAACGGTTGTGGAGCCTGTTCCCGATCGCGGATCTGCGCATCGTGGTGGCGGCCATGAACTCGACCATGGCCGCCACCCATCAGCCGGGTACCGACTACGGACAGCTCGGCAACACCCAGGCTCTGTGGTTCGAGGGCCAGCTGCGCCCCTACGAGGAACGGGAGTGGTTGCGGCTGGGCCTGATTCGCCACGACCCCCTCGCCAAGCCGGGTGATCCGGCGGCCCTGCACGACGGTCAGGCGCTGGCGAGCACCCTCGGCGACCGCCTGCACCTGCTCGTGCACGGTCCCGGCCCGGCGGGCGGATTCACCGGGCGGCTCGACAACGGCCTGCCCGATCTCCCGGCCGCCGGACCGGGCGCCGCCGAGATCATCGAGCTCACCGCCGGCGGGCTGGCGCGCTATCCGTGCGCCGACGCCGCAGCCGAACCCGCACGGCTGGAACAGGATTGGCGCAGGAGCTCGGCCGCGCTCCGATCCCCGGGCACGGACTCCGATCATGAGACCAGGCTCGTCGCGCCGCCCGCGGAGAACGACTCCGACCCGGATCGGCAACTGCTGGAGTGGGTCGCGCAGGTCTGCGAGGTCCGGTACCCGGATGCGAAGATCTTCCGCGTCGACTCGGTCCACCCGCACTACGTGCTGGTCAAACAGCAGCGCGACCAGGTGGTCGACCAGTGGCGGATCGGCGTGCGGCACGGCGATGTCACCCAGCAGCTCGTGGACGAGTTCCGCGCCCAACGTTCGGCGCCCCTGCACGAGCTGGTGTTCCACGCGGGCACGGCCGCACGGGAGCTGGTCGCCCGTGCCGCTCGCGACGGCATCCGGGTACACAGTTTCACCGCGTTCCAGGGCCTGCTGGACCTGTCCGGCTATCGCGCCCGGCAACGCGAACTCCTCGACGACGACTTCCAGTACCCGGCCAACCTCTATGTGCCACAACGCTTCCAGGTGCTCAACGGAGGCGGCGGCGAGATCCGCGACAATGTGGTGGGCGAACTGCTGAACCTGGTCTCCGACCGGGACAGCGGCCATTTCGTGCTGCTGCTCGGCGATTTCGGCCGCGGTAAGACCTTCGCCCTGCACCAGCTGGCCCGCGCGCTCGGCGAAGCCGACGACCGGCTGGTGCCGATCCTGATCGATCTGCGCACCCTGGACCGCACGGAGTCGGTGTTCTCGCTCGTCGCAACGCATCTCGCCGATCACGGCGAGGACGAGATCAACCTGCGCGCCCTGCGCTACATGCTGGAGCAGGGGCGGGTGGTGCTGCTGTTCGACGGCTTCGACGAACTGCTGACCCGGGTCAGCTACGACAACGCCGGCACCTATCTGCGCACCCTGCTGCAGGCGGCGACCGGCCGGGCGAAGGTCGTGGTGGCCGGGCGCACACAGCATTTCGAATCCCGCGCGCAGGTGCTGGAGGTGCTGGGCGAGCGGGTGGGCGCGCCCGGCCCCGCGACCGCGCACCGGGTGGTGCTCAATATCGAGCAGTTCACCGAGGATCAGATCCACCAGTTCCTGGTGAACCGCACGAGCGGCGACGCGGAGGCCGCCGAAGCCAAAATGCAACTGCTGCGCGGTATTCCGGATCTTCTGGGCCTGGCGAGCAATCCGCGCATGCTGAGCTTCATCGCGGAGCTGGACGAACGCCGGCTGCGCAGTGCCGCCGACGCCCAGCATGTCACCGGTCCGACCACCCTGTATCGCGCCGTCCTCACCGCCTGGCTGACCTACGAGGCCGAACGCACCCCCTGGGAATCCCACGTCACCCCCGAGCAGCAGCTCCGCGAATTATGGCCCGCCGTCACCGCTTTCGCCCTGCGCGTGTGGGCGGCCGGAACGCCGTACCTGCAGTTGAGCGAACTCACCGAGGTGGCGGGCGGGCTGGCCGAACAGATCAGCGGCACCCGGTTCACGGTAGCCCAGCGCGCGCACGCGATCGGCTCGCGCAGCCTGCTCGTGCGCACCGACACCAACCTGTTCGGCTTCATCCACCCCTCGGTGACCGAATGGCTGGTCACCGACCACATCGCGCACCGGTTCGCCGCCGGGGTCCAAACCCCGGTCCCGCTGGCGCAGGCCGAACTGTCCCCGCTGGGCATCCAATTCCTGTGTGATTCCGCGGACGGCCGGGCCCTGCTGGCCTGGGTGGACCGCACCCTGTCCGAAACCGATCCGGACGACAACTCCCGCAAGAACGCCGGCCGGGTGGCCGCCCGCCTGCGTACCGCGCCCGGCCTGGACCTGCGCGGCGAGGAGCTGGCCGGGGAGGATCTGTCCTACCGCAATCTCTCCCGCGTCGACCTCACCGGCGCGAACCTCACCGGCGCCCGCCTGACCGGGGCCACCCTCGACGGCGCGAACCTGCACCGGGCCATCCTGACCGGGGCGCGACTGGAACGCACCTCGCTGATCGGCGCGGACCTCACCAGCGCCGACCTCGGCGACGCGCACCTGACCCGGGCCGCGCTCGGCGGCGCCGTGCTGCGCGCCGCGAATCTCGCCGGCGCACAACTCGATCGCGCCTTCCTGGTCGGCGCCGATCTCACCGGCGCCGACCTGACCGGGGCCGACCTGATGGGCGCGAATCTGGAACGGGCACTGCTGATCGAGACCCGGCTGCGCCTCGCGCGACTGGATCAGGCCGTCCTCGTCGACGCGGATCTGACCCGCGCCGACCTGACCGGAGCCCGGCTGGCCCGCACCGACCTGACCGGTTCCCGCGCCAACGAAAGCCGCTGGACCCGCGCCGCTCTGCTGGAGGTCACCGGAAGACCCACCGGCACAGATCTTTTCGGGGCGGCACGGGTACCCGGCACCCCGGTCGTCACCGAGTACGCGTCGGCGTCGACCGGGGTCCGGCACGGAGTGGACACCCAGCGCGGCCGGCTGCCCCGCCCGCTGGCCTACAGTCCGGACGGCGGCACCATCGCCATCGGCAGTGACGAGGGCGGCGTCATGATCTACGGCGCGGAAACCGGCCGGCAGCTGCGCACCCTGCAGGGTCACCGGGATCGCACGTTCGCGGTCGCCTACACCGACCGCGTCCTCGTCACCGGTTCCGCGGACGGCACCGTCGGCATCTGGGACGCCGCGACCGGTGCGCTGCGGCGCATGATTTCCGGGCACAACCAGTGGCCGTGGCCGCTGGAGCTGAACAGCGGCGGCGACCGCATGGCCACCGGCGACGCCGCCGGAGTACTGCGCCTGCGCCGCCTGCCCGACGGCGCGGAACTGCGCAGGTTCGCGCCGCCCGGCGATATCGCCCAGAAGATCACCAGCATCGCCTTCCACGGCCGGCGCAGGCTGGCGGCCGCCTATCAGAACGGCGAGGTCTGCCTGTGGGATCTCTACACCGGCGAGCAGACCGGGCATTTCACCGGCGGCTCCGAATCGGTGTACCGCATCACCTGGAATCCGGCGGGCACCCTGCTCGCGGTCGGCGGCGCGGGCGGCGCACTGGGCCTGTGGGATTGCGAGGGCAGGCCGGTCCTGAACCTGCCCGGGCACACCGGCCGGGTCTACGCGGTGGCCTTCCATCCGACCGAACCGATGCTGGTCAGCGGCGACACCGCCGGGCAGATCCGCGGCTGGAGCATCGCCACCGGTGCGGCCCGGTGGACCTGCGACGCACACGCGCCCGCCGCCATCCACTGGCTGGCCTTCGATCCCGCCGGTGACCGGCTGGCCACCGGCGACAGCGCGGGTCTCGTCCTGCTGCGGCAGGGTCGTTCCGGGGACGTGCGGCACCGGCTGGTCGGGCACACGGGATCCATCTGGCCCTTCGCATTCCGGCCGGACGGCACCCAATTGGCCGTCACCGACGACGAATTCACGCTGCGGGTATGGGATCCGGAGACCGGGCGCTGCCAGCACACGCTGGCCGGGCACGGCAGGCACGTCCGCGCGGTCACCTTCAATTCGGACGGCTCACTGCTGGCCGCCTGCGGTGACGACGGCCTGGTGCGGTGGTGGGATCCGCGAACCGGCCGTCAGGTGGAACGGCTCAGCGGCCGGGCGGGCGATCGGCTGGTGACCTTCGCGTCGGCGCAGTTCAATCCGGTGCGCCGGGATCAGCTGGCCGTCATCCGCAGTGACGGGCGGCTGAGTCTGTTCAATGTGACCGACGGGACCTACGAACGGCACATCACGGTCACCTGGGGTCCGGTGTGGGCCATCGCCTACGACCCGACGGCCCGATTGATCGCGACCGCCAACGACGACGACAGCGTCACGGTGTGGACGCGGGAGACCGGCGGTGTGCACGCGGAATGCCAGGCACATCGCGGCCGGGTGCGGTCGATCGCCTTCGACGCCGACGCCGCCCGCATGGCCACCGGCTGCGACGACTCCGGTGTCCGGATCTGGGATATGGCCTCCGGCGCGCTGGAGCGGACCCTGTCCGGGCACACCGGGCGGGTGTACGGGGTCGCCTTCCACGGGAATCTGCTGGCCAGCGTGTCGCTGGACGCGACCGTGCGGGTGTGGGACGCGGGGTCGGGCGCGCAGCTGTGGCTGTCGGATCTGCATCAGGGCATGCTGTGGGCGCTGGCGGTGGAACCGGCGACGGGCATGCTCGCCACGGCCGGGGACGATCTGGTGATCCGGCTGTGGGACATCCGGTCGGGACAGCTGCTGCACACCCTGTCCGGGCATCGGCAGCGGGTGCGGTCGCTGGCTTTCGATCCCACCGGGAAGATGCTCGCGAGCGGCGCGAACGACGGCACGGTCCTGCTGTGGTCGCTGGACGATCTGCGCACGAATCAGAGCCCGCACGGCACGCTGCTGGGTTTGCGGGAGGGCTGGGCGGCGGTGGCCGCGGACGGGCGGTTCAAGTTCGAGGGGTCGGCGGCCGGGCAGTTCTGGCATGTGATCGGCATGTGCCGGTTCGAGATCGGCGAGTTGAGCCCCTACCTGCCGGATTTCCGGCGGACCGGGCCGGACGAACCGCTCTGATCGGGGTCAAGCATGTTCTGGCACAGCACAACCCGAAGTCATTACCAAAAGTAACTATCGTCACGGCGTGTCCCGGGAATACCGGCACGCCGCCCTGGTCACGGGCAATCGCACCCGTGCAAACGTTGGATGAATTGCCGCCTCGCCGGAGTTATCTTGCTAGCCGTACCGACCAGTGCGCGATAGCGTTCGAGGGTGGCAGTGAGTCTGTTGGGGAAGGCCGGCCGCGCACCGGCCGCACAGGAATCGGGTTTCGCCGCGCATCGAGCCGGCGTCGAACGCCTGCTGGCCTCCTACCGTGCGATCCCGCGCAACGCGAACGTCCGACTGGCCAAGAAGACCTCCAATCTGTTCCGGGCCCGCGCCAAGAACACCGCGCCCGGACTCGACGTCTCCGGCTTGACGCAGGTCATCGCGGTGGACCCGGTGGCCCGAACCGCCGACGTGGCGGGGATGACCACCTATGAGGACCTGGTGGACGTCACGCTGCGCTACGGCCTCGCGCCGTTCGTGGTGCCGCAGCTCAAGACCATCACCCTCGGCGGCGCGGTCACCGGGCTCGGCATCGAGTCCACCTCGTTCCGCAACGGCCTGCCGCACGAATCCGTGCTGGAGGTGGACGTGCTCACCGGGGCGGGCGAGATCATCACCGCCACCCGCGACAACGAGCACGCCGATCTCCTCCGCGGATTCCCGAATTCCTATGGCACGCTCGGGTATTCGACCCGGTTGAAGATCGAGCTGGAGGCGGTGGAACCGTATGTCGCACTGCGCCACATACGTTTTCACGACCTGCGCGAACTCGAAGCGACCATGGCGCGCATCATCGAGGAACGCTCCTACGACGGCGAACCGGTGGAATACCTCGACGGCGTGGTCTTCACCGCCGACGAGAGCTACCTGACCGTCGGCCGCCGGACCGACGAACCCGGCCCGGTCAGCGACTACACCGGCATGGACATCTACTACCGGTCCATCCAGCACGACGACACCCGGCCCAAACGCGACCGGCTCACCATCCACGACTACCTGTGGCGCTGGGACACCGATTGGTTCTGGTGCTCCCGGGCATTCGGTACCCAGAACCCCCGCATCCGGCGGTTCTGGCCGAAGCGGTACCGGCGCAGCAGCTTCTACTGGAAGCTCATCGCGCTCGACCACCGGTACGACATCGGCGACAAGATCGAGGCGCGGAAGGGCAATCCGCCGCGGGAGCGAGTCGTGCAGGACATCGAGGTGCCGATCGAACACACCGCCGACTTCGTCGAATGGTTCCTGCGCGAGATCCCCATCGAGCCGATCTGGCTGTGCCCCTTGCGATTGCGCGACGAGAGCAACGGCGAGCGGCCCTGGCCGCTGTACCCGCTGGAACCCGAGCGCACCTACGTGAACGTCGGCTTCTGGTCCGCGGTGCCGACCACGCCCGGACAGCAGGAGGGTTTCGCCAACCGCGCCATCGAGCGCAAGGTCTCCGAACTCGACGGCCACAAGTCGCTCTACTCGGACGCCTACTACTCCCCCGAGGACTTCGCCGCGCTCTACTACGGCGGAAACACCTATTCCACACTCAAGCAGCACTACGACCCGGATCATCGTTTACTGGATCTGTATTCGAAGGCGGTGCAACGCAAGTGACCACATTCAAGGATCGTTCCGACGTATTCGCCGAGCTCGGAACCAAACTCAACATCGCCGAAATTTTCGAGACCCTCATCGACGGCCCGGTGCCCATCCGCTTCACCGCATACGACGGCAGCAGCACCGGCCCACAGGACTCGGAATTCGGCCTGGAAATCGTCCATCCGCGGGGCGTCAACTACATCGCCAACGCCCCCGGCGATCTCGGCATGGCGCGCGCCTACATCTCCGGCGACATGATCGCGCACGGCGTCCACGAGGGCGACCCCTACGAGCTGCTGAAAGCCATGGCGGGCTTGAAGTTCCGCCGCCCGACCGCACTGCAGCTGGTCACCATCGCGCGCTCGCTGGGCTGGGAACTGCTCAAGCCGGTCGCGCCGCCGCCGCAGGAGGCCATGCCGCGCTGGCGGCGCATGGCCCTGGAAGGACTGCTGCACAGCAAGACTCGCGACGCCGAGGCCATCCACCACCACTACGACGTCTCCAACGCCTTCTACGAGCACGTGCTCGGCCCGTCCATGACCTACACCTGCGCGGTGTACGAGGACGAGAACTGGACCCTCGAGCAGGCGCAGGAGAACAAGTACCGGCTCGTCTTCGACAAGCTGAACCTGAAGCCCGGCGACCGTCTGCTCGACATCGGCTGCGGCTGGGGCGGCATGGTCCGCTACGCGGCACGGCAGGGCGTCAAGGTCATCGGCGCGACGCTGTCGGCCGAGCAGGCCGAATGGGCGCAGGCCAAGATCGCCGAGGAGAGACTGTCCGAGCTCGCCGAGGTCCGGCACTCCGACTACCGCGACATCGCCGAGGGCGAGTTCGACGCCGTCTCCTCCATCGGGCTCACCGAACACATCGGCGTGCACAACTACCCCGCCTACTTCGAATTCATGAAGTCCAAGCTGCGGGTGGGCGGCACCTTCCTCAACCACTCCATCACCCGCCCCGACAACAAGCACACCAGCAAGGCGGGCGACTTCATCGACC
Source organism: Nocardia acididurans (assembly GCF_016741815.1). Classification (GTDB taxonomy): domain Bacteria; phylum Actinomycetota; class Actinomycetes; order Mycobacteriales; family Mycobacteriaceae; genus Nocardia; species Nocardia acididurans. The sequence goes on along the minus strand of NZ_JAERRJ010000001.1, from coordinate 824,860 downwards.
GCTACGTGTTCCCCGACGGGGAGCTAGCGGGCTCCGGGCGCATCATCTCCGAGATCCAGAACGTCGGCCTCGAAGTCCTGCACGAGGAGAACCTGCGCTACCACTACGCGCTCACCCTCGCCGAATGGTGCGACAACCTGGTCAAGAACTGGGACGACTGCGTGGCCGAGGTAGGCGACGGCACCGCCAAGGTGTGGGGCCTCTACATGGCCGGCTGCCAACTCGGCTTCGAACGCAATGTCGTTCAGCTCCACCAGGTCCTCGGCGTGAAGCTCGGCGACGACAACGCCTGGACCGTGCCGCTGCGCCCATGGTGGAAGGCTTGACCGAAAGCCTCGCTGTGCCCCGCGCCGCGGTGTACATTCGAGCTGTCACGTTAGTGATGCTGGCGGACAGGGCGTCGCCATCCACGACGCCCCATCCTGTGGGCTACTTGGCCCTCATCCAGCGGACCAAGCGGTAGAGTGCCTCGGCAATCGCGCAAACGCTGATGACGACAGCAGCGTGATTGACCGGGGCCTTCCGCACTTCATGTTTCTTAGAGTGCTTCCCCATAACCCACCACCTCCTTCCTGGGCGCGATGTTGGACCGAGTCCATCGCCCCGCGGAGGGAGGTAGGGCAACACTACTGCAATCGACCGCGCGAACGCGGCGGATTCTCACAGCAAAGAATTCAAGAAACCCTTTGGTATGTCTGGGATTTCGCTTACACCCGTACTGAACGGCATCTCGGTGCGCAAGGCGCGGAGAATTCCGAGAACCCCAGGACCCGCATCGAGAAGCGGCCTGGTCCAGCCCAATTCGGCGCAGCGCAACACCGCCGGGGTGAGCACGGCCATGGCTTCGCCCATCCAGCCGGAGGCGGAGAGGCATTCGGCGAGCAGTAGCGCGGCGTCGAGTTCGGCGCGGGGGCGGTTGCGTTCGCGGATGCGGCCGAGCAGGGCGCGTGCCCGTTTGACGGCGGTGTCCTCGTTGCCGAGGGGGGCGAGATCGTCTGTGGCACTGCGTTCGTCGCCACGATAGTGGCGGGCCAGCAGGGCCTGGATGGTGGCTGCCTCCTCCACCTCGGCGGTCAGCGTGGCCGCGCCACCAGCGTGCCGGGGCGAGCGCACCATGGGCTCGGAGACCAGTCCGGCCGTGAACTGATCCGCGGGTAGTCCGAGCCGCAACCGCTCCGCGCGGATATGCGCCGCCAGCCGGGCCAGCTTGCGGTCCACCGCGATTCGCGCGCCCTCGTCCAGTCTGGTCGCGGCAGTGTCCAGATCGCCTCGGACCGCCTTCACCCGCGCCCCGATGACGAAGGTGCTCACCAGGAAATCCACCGGGCCGATGCGCGCCGTCAGCTCGTGGCTCTGATCCAGCAGGCGGTCGGCGGCCTCGAGATCGCCACGGCGGTAGGCGAGTTCGCCCAGCAGCGCCGCCGCCACCCGCACCGCGTGCGAGCGCGGGCCGGAGCGATCCCGGGCCGTCTGCCACGCCTGCTCGAAACAGGTTGTCGCGGTGTCGATATCGAGCTGTTCATAGGCGACGGCGCCGAGACCGCACAGGCCGAACACCTCGCCGAACGGATCCGCCGAACGCGCGTGATACGGGACGGCCCACTCCTGCATCTCGCGCGCACCGGTGAAGTCGAATTCGCACAGCCGCACATAGGAGGCCAGGTTCGCGGCCGTGGACACCGTCCACGCGGGCAGATCGTCGGCCTGCTCCAGACATTCGGTGATCCGGTCGAGCACACCCTCGGTGCGGTCGCGCGCCACCTGATCGGCGGCGGCCAGTACCGCCGCCTGCGCACGCTGACTGGCGGCGTCACCGTCGGTGGCCGGACTGCGCGAGAGCATGTTCGACAACCGCCCCAGCGCGGTGCGCGCGGCATTCGACTGCTGCAGGTTCACATTCGCGCGCGCCAGCGCCATGAGCAGTTTGGAGCGCGAGGTCACCTGCTGCACAGGCAGTTTCGATACCGTGCCGAACAGGGTCGCCAGCCGGGAGCGGTCGATCAGATCCATGCCGCCGCTCTCCAGCAGGTCGAGCGCGAACTCCATATCGGCGGCGGCCAGGGCGTGATCCACCGACTGCCGCAGCAGCCGATGCTCGGCGAACCAGCGGGAGGCCTTGCGGTGCAGGGCTTTCACACGGCCCGCCTGTGCACGTTCCAGCCGGGCACGCAGATGCTCGGCCACCATCGGCTGCATGCGGTACCAGGTGGAATCCTCGGACAGCCGGTGCACGAACAACTCTCGCTGCTCGGCCTGCTCCAGCAGATCCACGGCCTCGGTCTCACCGGTCAGCGCTTCGGCGAGCGAAGCGTTCACCCGCTCCGGAACCGCGATGGCGCTGAGGAATTCGAGCATGCGCGGTTCCAGCGCGTCCAGCACGTGCTCGGCGAGGTATTCGCGAATCGCCTTGTTGTCCCCGGACAGTCGCGCGATGAGCTGATCCGCGTCCCCGCCCGCATTGCGCAGCGACAGACTCGCCAGCTGAATGGCGGCGGGCCAGCCGTCGGTGGCGGCGTGGATCTGTTCCAGTTGCCGGTCGGTGAGCTCGACACCGGTGCGGTCCACCAGGAGCTGTTTGGTCTCCTCCAGCGTCAGCCGCAACTGCCCGGACCCGATCTCCACCAGTTCGTCGGCCACCTGCATGCGGCTCAGCGGCAGCCCGGCCCGCTCACGGCTGGTGATGACGAAACGCAAATGGTGGCAGCCGTTCTCGAGCAGGGCGTCCAGCACCCGGTGCGCGCCCGCGTCGGTGACGCGATGCCAGTCGTCCACCACCACGACAATGGTGCTGCCGCCGGCGTGCACCTCGTCGATGAGCGCGGATACCGCGTAGGCCACCGCCTCGGCCGGGCGCTCCTCCAGCGCCTGTTCCAACCCCGACCCGATCTCGGGCCGGACCCGGCGGATGGCGGCGATGATGTGCGCCAGCAGCCACACATCGTTGTCGTCGTCGCGGTCGATGCCGATCCAGGCCACCGCGACCCCGCGATCGGTGAGCTCGGCGCACCACTGCGCGGCGAGGGTGCTCTTTCCGAATCCGGCCGGGCCGTGCACGACCGCCAGCCGCCTGCGCCCTCCTGCGCGCAGCGGCTCCAGCAGTCGCGGCCGCACCACCGGTTCCCGTGCGGGCGTCGGCGGCCGGAACTTGGTCGCGGCCGTCGGCGGCAGGGTGTTGCCGCTGAACGGCGGGAACGGCCCGGTCGACGGGCCGGGTGGACGCAGGGTCAGGGATCGGGTGCGCGGCGCGGTCACGATGGTGCCGGTGCGGTGCCGCGAATAGGTGCGGTCACCGTCGGAATCGCCGTCGCCGCCGAGCATCTCACCGTCGAGCAGCGCCATCTCGTCGGGCACCTGCCCGTGCTCGGCCTGCACGGTGCGCAGCAGTTCCCCGAACTCGACCGCGCTGCCCGGCCGGTCGCGCGGGTCGGTGGACATGGCCGCTTCGATGGCGGCCGCGACATCGGGCGGTATCTCACGCTCGCGCAGATCGGGCAGCGGCTGGCTGGTGATGCGCAGGAACTGGGCGACGATCTTCTCCCCCGCCTGCCGTTCGTAGGCGGCGTGTCCGGTCAGCAGGGCGAACATGGTGGAGCCGAGACCGTAGACATCCGAGCGCACGGTCGGTTCGTCGCCCTTGAGCACCTCGGGCGCGGTGAAGGCGGGCGATCCGGTGATAAGGCTGGTTGACGTCCGGAATCCGCCCGGGATGCGGGCGATGCCGAAATCGGTGAGCTGCGGCTCCCCGTAGCGGCTCAGCAACACGTTGGCGGGCTTGACATCCCGATGCAGGACCTGAGCCCGATGCGCACTCTCGATGGCCCCCGCCAGCTTCACCCCGACCCGCAGGGAATCCGACCAGGTGAGCGGCCCGTTCTCGCGCACCAGCTGCTCCAGCGACCCGTGCGTGGCATACGGCATGACGATGTAGGGCTTGCCGCTGGCGGTGACATCCACCTGCAGGATGTCGACGATGTTCGGATGCCCGGACAGCCGCCCCATGGCCTGTTCCTCGCGCAGGAACCGTTCCCGGCTTTCCTCGTCTATCTCCGAGGAGAGCACCTTCACCGCTACGATGCGGTCCAGTGTCCTTTGCGCACAGCGGTATACGACCCCGAACCCGCCCCGTCCGATCTCCTCCGCGTCGAACAGGCCCATGGCCTCGAGCTCGTCGGTGATCGTCATCGGGACGTAGGCCTGGGTCGCGTCATCTGCTCGAGTCGTGTCACTCCGGGGGCCTCCCGAGTGCGCATGTGGGTTCATCACTGACCACCTCGAACTGCAACGAGCGCGTACCGAACGTACGGGCGTTTCCGGTGTTCTACCCGCGCATATTTCCAAACCTAGCGCGGCACACACACCAGTGTGACTCGATTCGCCACAGCTATGAGTTACCCGGGTAGTTGCTTCCACACGTGTCCGGACACGACACGGCCCGGACCGCGTCATTCGCGATCCGGGCCGTGTAATTCACTGCGTCAGTGGCACATTTGCGCCCGCAGCGCTACTACTACTTGCGCAGCGAGGCGGGCACCTCGAAGCGCTCGCCGAACTTGGCGGCGAGCTCGTCGGCGCGGGCCACGAAGGCCTCCTGGCCGCCCGGGTAACCGACGATGAACTGGTGGGTGCCACCGGTCCAGGCCGGGAAACCGATGCCGAAGATCGAGCCGATGTTGGCGTCGGCGGTCGAGGTCAGCACGTTCTCGTCGAAGCACTTCTGGGTCTCGATGGCCTCCGCGAACAGCATGCGGTCCTTGAGATCCTGGAAGGTGACGCCCTCGGGCAGCTCGGTCGAGGTCTTGAACAGGGTGCGCAGCTCGGGCCACAGGCTGGTGGCCTTGCCGTCGGCGTACTCGTAGAAGCCCGCGCCGCCGGCCTTGCCCTTGCGGTCGTACTCGCCCACCAGCTTGTCCAGGATCGCGGCGGTCGCACCGGAGGCGGCGTCGATCGAGCCACCCGCGGCCACGAGGGCCTCCGCGGTCTCCTTGTAGATCTTCTGCATGGTGGTGAAGTTCAGCTCGTCCGACAGCTTCAGCGGAGCCGCCGGGTAGCCCGCCTGCAGACCGGCCTGCTCGATGGTCTGCGGGTCGATGCCCTCGTCGAGCATCTTGATGGCCTCGTTGATGAACTTGCCGATGACGCGCGAGGTGTAGAAGCCACGCGAGTCGTTCACCACGATCGGGGTCTTGCGGATCGCCAGGGTGTAGTCGTACACGCGGGCCAGCGCCTCGTCGGAGGTCTTCTCACCCTTGATGATCTCGACCAGCGGCATCTTGTCGACCGGCGAGAAGAAGTGGATGCCGATGAAGTCCTCGGCCCGCTTCACGCCGTTGGCCAGCAGGGTGATCGGCAGGGTCGAGGTGTTCGAGCCGAGCAGCGCGTCGGCGTCGACGATGTCCTCGATCTCCTGGAAGACCGCGTTCTTGAGCTCCGGCTTCTCGAAGACGGCCTCGATCACGAAGTCCACTCCCGCGAAATCCTTCGGATCGGCGGTGGGGGTGATGCGAGCCAGCAGCGCCTCGGACTTCTCCGCGGTGGTCTTGCCACGCGAGAGCGCCTTCTCCTCGAGCTTGACCGAGTAGTCCTTGCCCTTGTTGGCGGCCTCGATGGTGACGTCCTTCAGGACGACGTCGATGCCGGCCTTGGCGGTGACGTACGCGATGCCCGCGCCCATCATGCCCGCGCCGATCACGCCGACCTTCTTGATCTCACGCTTCGGCACGTCCTTCGGACGCGAGCCGCCGCCGTTGATGTGCTGCAGGTCGAAGAAGAACGCCTGGATCATGTTCTTGGCGACCGGACCGGTCAGCAGGGACACGAAGTAGCGGGACTCGATCAGCGACGCTGAGTCGAAATCGACCTGCGCGCCCTCGACCGCGGCCGACATGATGGCCAGCGGGGCCGGCATGTTCTGGCCCTTGGTCTGCTTGCGCAGGTTGGCCGGGAACGCCGGGAGGTTGGCGGCCAGCGACGGGGTGGTGGGGGTGCCGCCGGGGATCTTGAAGCCCTTGACGTCCCAGGGCTGCACGCCCTTGTCCGGGTTGGCCTTGATCCACGCCTTGGCGGCCGGGACGAGCTCCTCGACCGAAGCCACGACCTCGTTGACCAGGCCGGTGGCCTTGGCCTTCTGGGCGTTGAACTTCTGGCCCTGCAGCAGAACGCCCATCAGGCCGTTCGCGATGCCCAGCATGCGGGTGATGCGGGTGACGCCGCCACCGGCCGGGAGCAGACCGAGGGAGACCTCGGGCAGGCCGACCTGCGCGCCCTTGACGTCGGCCATGATGCGGTAGTGGGTGGCCAGGGTGATCTCCAGGCCGCCACCCAGGGCAGCGCCGTTGATCGCGGAGACGACCGGCTTGCCCAGCTGCTCGAGCCGACGCAGGTCGCTCTTGATGAAGGTGAGCTCCTCCATGATGGCCGGGGCGTCGGCCTTCGTGGTCTGCATCATGTTCTTGAGGTCACCGCCGGCGAAGAAGGTCTTCTTCGCGGAGGTCAGCACGACACCGGTGATGTCGTCCTTCTCGGCCACCAGACGGTCCACCGTGGCCCGCATGGAGTCCTTGTAGAGCTGGTTCATGGTGTTGGCGCCCTGGTTGGGGTCGTCCATGGTCAGCACGACGATGCCGTCGGCGTCCTTTTCCCAGCCGATCATGTTCTCAGTCATTGTGTTTCGTTCTCCTGAAAAGTCTCGGGTGGGCGTCAGACGCGCTCGATGATGGTGGCGACACCCATGCCGCCGCCGATGCACAGGGTGATCAGGCCGTAGCGCGCGTTGCGACGGTGCAGCTCGTCCACAACGGTGCCGGTGATCATGGCGCCGGTGGCGCCCAGCGGGTGACCCATGGCGATCGCGCCGCCGTTGACGTTCAGCTTCTCGTCGGGGATCTGCAGGTCCTTCTGGAACTTCAGCACGACGGAGGCGAACGCCTCGTTGATCTCGTAGATGTCGATGTCTTCACGCTTCAGGCCCGCCTTGGCGAGAGCCTTCTCCGCGGCCGGGGTCGGGCCGGTCAGCATGATGGTGGCATCGGCGCCGGAGATACCGGTGGACACGATGCGGGCACGCGGGGTCAGGCCCGAGGCCTTGCCGGCGTCCTCGTTGCCGACCAGCACCAGCGCGGCGCCGTCGACGATGCCCGAGGAGTTGCCGCCGTGGTGCACGTGGTCGATCTTCTCGACGTAGGTGTAGCGCTGCATGGCGACGGCGTCGAAGCCGCCCATCTCGCCGATGCCGGCGAAGGCGGGCTTCAGCTTGCCCAGGTCGGCGGCGGTGGTGCCGGGACGCATGTGCTCGTCGTTGTCGAGGACGGTCAGGCCGTTGATGTCCTTGACCGCGACGACGGAGTTCTTGAAGTAGCCGTTGGCCCAGGCGTTGGCGGCCAGCTCCTGCGAGCGGACGGCGTAGGCGTCCACGTCATCGCGCGAGAAGCCCTCGATGGTGGCGATGAGGTCGGCCGAGATGCCCTGCGGGACAATGTAGTTCGGGTACGCGGTGGCCGGGTCCATGAACATGGCGCCGCCGTCGGAGCCCATCGGCACGCGGGACATGGACTCCACGCCGCCGGCGAGGACGAGGTCCTCGAAGCCGGAGCGGACCTTCTGAGCCGCCAGGTTCACGGCCTCCAGGCCGGAAGCGCAGAAGCGGTTGATCTGCACGCCGCCGACGGTGTCGGGCAGGCCCGCGGTGAGGACGGTGGTGCGGGCGATATCGGCACCCTGATCGGCGACCGGCGAAACGACACCCAGGATGATGTCCGAGATGCGGTCCTCGTCCAGGTTCGGGTACCGATTCCGCAGCTCCTCGACCAGGCCGGTGGTCAGATCGATCGGCTTGACCGAATGCAGCGAACCACCACGGTTCTTGCCCCGCGGAGTGCGGATGGCCTCGTAAATGTAGGCCTCTGTGGTCATATCGGAGTTGTCCTCTCTTAGGTGCGCCGACACCGCGTTGTGCGGTCAGCCCATGTAGCCATGCCCTCGCCGCCCGGCCTCACGACCGACCGTCTTTGACGCTGTAAAACAACGCCTGGCACGGATCGGCGACCTTCCGGGCAGCCCGTACGCCTGGGCACACCTTAGAACTTCGCCGAACCGATACTCACGGCCACCCGATCATAGTACCGCCGGATGCGAACTCCGGTTAACTTAATGTGCCTCACAGGGTAACTGTCAACCCTCCAGCGGCGTAGCGCCCAATTCCTGCTTCAACAGTTCCAAGGCCACCTCATCCGGGTCGCGACGGTCGCCGGGCGCGACCGGCTCCGCCGCCTGCGCCAACATCTCGCGCTCTTCCTCCTCCGTCGACGCAGGTGGGACGCCGTCATAACCTACTGGCGAGTAGTCAACAGGCCCCGGGTCGTCGGGAAGGTCCGGCCCGTCAGGCAGCGGAATATCGTCCTCGGCCGGCGCGAACCGCGCACCCGAGCCGCCGTCCCCGGAACCCGCCGCCGCGGCGCCCGCAGCGCCGCCCGCGGCACCGCCGGAACCGTTCCCGGCACCGCCCGCGGGCGCACCCCACCCGGCGGCCGAGCCACCGGACGCACCCTCACTCGCCGCCCCTCCGGCGGGCTTCACGGCCTGACTCGGTCGCGAGAATCTAGGCGGCTCCTTGGCCGCGCCGCCCTCGCGCCCCGGACCGCGCCCGGCCCCACCGCGACCGCCACCACCCTTGGCAGGCGCGGCCTTCGACGCGGCGCTGCCCACCTCCCACTTGACGTCGTGCTCCCGCCCCAGCACGGCCCGCACCGCCGACCGCACCGCATCCACGTTCTGCGGCTGCGACAACCGCTGCGCCAGCGGAGCCGCCGGATGCGCGAACACGATCGTCTGCCCCTCCACCCGGGACACACTCGCCCCGGACAGCAACGCCTGCACGGTCGCCCCGAACTCCCGCACCTTCGCCCGAATATCCGCCCACGCCGCCTCGATCTCGGCGAGCACGGCCTCCTCCCCCGACACGAACTGCGCCGCGCCCGAGCCAACCGACTCGTCCTCGCCCCCCACCTCCGCAGGCGCGACAACCCCGCCGGGCGCGACAACCTCAGCGGCGGCACCGGAATCCACGTCCTCACCGACCGCCACACCCTCAGCAGGCGGGACGACCTCGGCAGGTGCGACAACCCCTGCGGGCGCGACGGTCTCGGCAGGCACGCCTACCCCGGGCGCGACGGTCCCGTCCGACGCCTCGGGCTCGAACAACTCCGGCTCCGACACCGGTTCCGGAATCTCGGAAACCGGCTCTTCCCGCACCTCGAACGCGAACGCCTCGGGCGCAACGAACTCCGAAACAGACTCTGCCGCAACAGATTCGGCAACCTCAGATTCGGACACCACAGACGGCACCGACACTTCGGCAACAGCCTCCGCCGCAACCGGAGCCACGACAACCTCCACAGCAGCGGGCGTCGCAACGCTCTCGGGCGCGGAAGCCTGTTGCGCCGCAGCCCGTTCGGCAGGATGCGCCGCGACACTGTGCGATGACGCGGAGACCTGCGGCGCGCTCACGTCCTGCGCCTCGGCCGCGTGCTGCAGCACCGCAGCCTGCTGCGACGCGGCGGACTGCTGCGGCTGCGTTGGAACCACCTGCTGCCCCGGGACCTGCTCCACCGAGGCAGCTTGCTGCGGCGCTGGTGCCTGCGGCTGCGCCGGAGCCTGCTGCTGTGCCGAAGCCTGCGGCGCTGGTGCCTGCGGCTGTGCCGGAGCCTGCTGTGGCTCGGGAGTTGGCTGGCCGCCGGACTTTTCGGCGCGCAGGGCGGCGAGCGCCTCGGCTCCTCGGCGGCGCGGGGCGCCGCCGTCGGGCTGGGGTGGGCGCGGGGCGGATTGTGCGGGGGTGCTCGGGTCGGCGGCGCGGGGTGCCTGGGCCGCTGGTGCGGCCGGGGGCGGGGCGCCGCCCGCCATGCGGCGTTCGAGGGTTTCCAGGCGCTGAAGGGTGGCGGTTTCGGCGTCGGAGACGGCGGGGAGGAGCATGCGGGCGCCGATGACCTCGAGGAGGAGGCGGGGGTTGGTCGCGCCGCGCATGTCGCCGAGGCCCTCGTGCAGGAGTTCGGCGTAGCGGGCCAGGCTGGCGGAGCCGAGGCGGTTCGCCTGGTCGTGCATGCGGGCGAGGACATCGCCGGGGCCGGTGACCAGGTTGCGGTCGGTGGCGTCGGGGACGGCGCGCAGCAGGATCAGGTCGCGGAGGCGTTCGAGCAGGTCGGTGGCGAAGCGACGGGGGTCGTGGCCCGCCTCGACCACGCGATCGATGGTGCCGAACAGGGTCGCGCCGTCGGAGGCCGCGAGGGCTTCGACGGCGTCGTCGATGAGGGCCACGTCGGTGACGCCGAGCAGGGAGACCGCGCGGGGGTAGGTGACGCCCTCGGGCCCCGCACCCGCGAGGAGCTGGTCGAGCACGCTGAGGCTGTCGCGCGGCGAGCCGCCGCCGGCGCGAATCACCAAGGGGTACACGGATTCTTCGACCGGGACGTTTTCCTGCTCGCAGATCTTGCCGAGCAGGCCGCGCATGGTGGCGGGCGGCAACAGCCGGAACGGGTAGTGGTGCGTGCGGGACCGGATGGTCGGCAGCACCTTGTCCGGTTCAGTGGTGGCGAAGACGAAGATCAGATGGGCGGGCGGCTCCTCGACGATCTTGAGCAGCGCGTTGAAGCCCGCGGTGGTGACCATGTGCGCCTCGTCGACGATGAAGACGCGGTAGCGCGATTCGGCGGGCGCGTAGAAGGCCCGGTCGCGCAGTTCCCGGGTGTCGTCCACACCGCCGTGGCTGGCCGCGTCGAGCTCGATGACGTCGAGGTTGCCCGACCCGCCGGGGCCGAGCGCCACACACGACGGGCAGACGCCGCACGGCTTCGAGGTCGGGCCCTGCACGCAGTTGAGTGAGCGCGCGAGGATGCGGGCGGACGATGTCTTGCCGCACCCGCGCGGGCCGGAGAACAGGTACGCATGACTGATCCGGCCGGTGTCGAGCGCGATACTCAGGGGATCGGTGACGTGCTCCTGACCCACCACTTCAGCGAACGTTGCCGGTCGGTACTTCCGGTACAGAGCCACGCGCTGAGGTTACCGGTGCCCTACGACAGTGCCTATTCCCGTCCGTCGCGCCTCGACGGTTCGCAGTGTGTCGCACATCACATACAGTCCCCGCGCCGGTTCCGTACCAACCGGACCGAACTCGAAACCTGAGATTTCAATCAGCAAATTCTCAGCGCAATTTCACCAAGCCGTTCCCGAACGCCACTTCCACCCATGATCACCATTTATGGAAGAGAGGTACGTTTCAACTCCACAGACCGGACATAACGATCCAGTCAATGAATGCGGCAAGATCGCAATCCTTTGGCTACCGTGGACCTCGGCAACTTCGGTAGCCAAACCTTCATCAGGTTGGTGGCCCCGGCCGGTCCCTCATCCCGACCGGGGCACAACCAAATCTCCCGGAGGACGCCCAAGTGCCGTCGTGTGACGACATCGCCGCAGCCTGGCTCTCCAGCACCGAATTCGCGGGCGACAATGCCGCGGTCGGATTGCTCAGCCGGGCCATCAGCCCGCAGGACTACGACATCAAGCGTGATTCGCTCCCGGTGTCGGCAGCAGCCGATCCGGCGACCGCGAGCGCCATTCTCGAACTCCTGCAGCGGGGCCAGGTCCCGACCCTGGCCGCCATCGAAACCCTCATCGTGCAGAACGACATGCGCGCCGAGGCCGAACGCATCGAACGCCTGGGCCGCCGCGCCCAGCGCAGCATCGACGATTTCGGCCGCGTGCTGGCCAAACTCACCGACGAATACTGGATCGCGCACGGCACCGGCCCGACGCGGCGCGACATCCTGCTCTCCGAACCGGTCTTCAATCTGATCCACGACCGCGTCGGCACCATCGCCCCCACCGCGGTCAAACACCTGTGGCTCATCGAGCGCGCCCAGCGCGCCGGCTGGATCGCCTACAACGCCGCCCCCCGATCCCTGTGCGCCGGAAGGCGTTTCCACGCGGCCCGCTACGGCAACCGCGTCTCCCTGCGCCCGGTCAACACCCTCGGCACCCTGGTCGCCACCTATCTGCGCGACCAGATCGCCGAGCAGGGCCGCCCGCCGCGCTGGTCGGTCATGGCCTACGAACTCCGCGACGACCGCGGCCGCCGCGTGTTCAACGACACAGCCGACGCCCGCGCCCAGCAGCAGTGGCTCACCATCGCCGAGTGGATGGCCCTCGAGGACGGCAATCCGGTTCCCGGTCCGCGCGGCGTGCGCGCGCTGACCCGCAAGGGCCGCGACCGCCGGGCCTGAAATCCGCGCCGAGGTCCGGGTCTGCGCAGCTCCAGCTGTTACAGACACGTATCCAAGTCCTCATTTTCGTAACAGCGCCGAAACGTGAGTATTCGGTAACTTCCGTGCAACGCGATCACGCGCGGAAGGAGTTACTCACCCATGACACCGACACTCGACGCGGCGGCCACGGCCTGGCTATTGGCCGCGACCGCCATGGTGCTGCTCATGACACCGGGCCTGGCGATCTTCTACGGCGGCATGGTGCGGGCAGCGGGTGTGCTCAACATGCTGATGATGAGCTTCATCTCGATTCCGCTGGTGACCGTGGCCTGGCTGGCCTTCGGGTACAGCCTGGCGTTCGGCCCGGACGCGGGTGGCGGGTTCATCGGTGACCCCCTGGAATTCGCGGGCCTGTCCGGTATCGATCCGACCACCCTGCACGTCGTCGACGCCGCGACCGGCGCGGCGGTGCCGGAACTGCTGTACGTGACCTTCCAGCTGACCTTCGCGGTGCTGACCGTGGCCCTGGTCAGCGGTGCGATCGCCGATCGCGCCAAATTCTCCGCGTGGATGCTCTTCGTCCCGGTGTGGGCGCTCATCGTGTACGCCCCGATCGCGCACTGGGTGTGGACCCCGGACGGCTGGCTGACCAAGCTGGGCACGCTCGACTACGCGGGCGGCCTGGTGGTCGAGATCGCTTCGGGCGCTTCGGCTCTGGCGATGGCGCTGGTGCTGGGTCCGCGTATCGGTTTCAAGGTGGATGCCATGCGTCCGCACAATCTGCCCTTCGTGCTGCTGGGTGCGGGCCTGCTGTGGTTCGGCTGGTTCGGTTTCAACGCGGGTTCGGCGCTGAACGCGAACGGCATGGCCGCCGCGGTGTTCCTGAACACGCTGGTGGCGGGCTGCCTCGGCATGATCGGCTGGCTCGCGGTGGAGCAGTTCCGCGACGGCCGCCCGACTACCTTCGGCGCGGCCTCGGGTGCGGTGGCCGGTCTGGTGGCCATCACGCCGTCGTGTGGTTCGGTGAACACGGTCGGTGCGCTGATCGTGGGTCTGCTGGCGGGCGTGGTGTGTTCGTTCGCGGTGGGCCTGAAGTTCAAGGGCGGCTACGACGATTCGCTCGATGTGGTGGGCGTGCACTTCGTCGGCGGCGTGGTGGGCACGCTGCTGATCGGCTTCCTGGCCAACGAGGTCATGACCGGTGGCGTGGAGGGTCTGCTCTACGGTGGCGGGCTGGCGCAGCTGGGCAAGCAGGCGGTGGGCGTGCTCGCGGTGGCGGCCTTCGCCTTCGGTGTCACGTTCGCGCTGGGCAAGCTGATCGACAAGACCATCGGTTTCCGTGTGAGCCGGGAGGACGAGGTCGCGGGTATCGACTTCGCCCTCCACGCGGAAACCGCCTATGCCGAAGGCGTGCACGGCCATTCGCCGCGCAAATTCGGTGAGGGGCCGTTCGGGCACTGAGCCCGGGTCCGAACGGAGAGATGAGAAAGGGAGGCGGGTGCGGACCCGCCTCCCTTTTCTTTCGGCCCCGTCCTCTCCGACAGAGGCGGGATCAACTAGTTGACCTTGCTGCTCGATGCCGCGAACGTATTGCACTGGTCGGTGCGGTTCTTGTCGACTCCGAGTTCGAACCACGCGCCGCTGTTCTGCGAGGACCCGTGATCGCGCATATCGCCGGAGGAGTCACCGCGGTGGTACATGTCGCTGCGGGCCACGCCGATCTGCGCGGAGGTGAGCGACCCGCCGCCGGATGAGGACGCCAGGTACATGCCGTCGAAGCAGTTGGCCTGCAACTCGGTTCGCCGTGACAGTTCGAGTCCGGTGGCGCTGCGCGCGCCCGCCTCGCGGCGCTCCTGATGCACCTTGCCGAGGATTCCGGACTGCGCCTGCACGTGATGTCCGTACTCGTGCGCGAACACCGACAGATAGACGACCCAGTTGTCCTTGATCATGTCGGTCTGCAGCTGGCTGATCGGCATGTAGATGGTCTTGTCCGCCGAGCAGTAGAACGCCGCGAAGTTGGAGCTGTTGCCGGTGCACAGCGTGGTGATCCCCGAAGTGCTCTCGGAGACCATCACATTCGGCGCTTCGAAGTTCAGCCCGACTTCGGCGAACAGCGGCTGCCATGCCTTCTCCAGGCAGGCGGCCGCGGTTTCGAAGAAGGTGCGCGCGGTGTCCACCTCGGTGCTCCAGCGGGTGTACTTGCACGACGCCGGAATCAGCGTGAGGTCGCCGCCGGTGACGAGTGGATTGTTCGCCGTCTCCGCCACGCCGATGCTGGTGCCGCCCGGTTCGGACGGGTAGGTGGTCTGCACGGTGTTTCCGGAGCCGAGATTGTCCAGTCCCGTATTCAACGCGGCGCGCAGCACCACCGTGGTGACCAGGACGATCAGGATCACCAACAGTGTTCCCCAGCGTCGCCGGCGCGGCGGTGCGGGCCGTGCGGCCTGTGGAATTCCGCCGCCGTGCGTGGCGGGCGGCGGCAGCGGGGCGCGGTAGCCGGGCTGCGGGGTGTACCCGGAGCGCGGTACGGGCGGCTGCCCGAGCCCGAATCCCTGGGTCGGAATGCTCTGCTGCGGTGGATAACCCGGCTGCGGTGGATATCCGGGTCGCTGGGGATATCCGGGCGGCGGCGGGTATCGGCCGGGCTGTCCGTACTGCGGCGCGCCGGGCCGTTCCTGCTGGGGATGGGCGGGGCCGCCGCGTCCCGGCTGGTTCGGCCGCCCCTGTGGTGGAACGGAACCGCCGTATCCGGGATTCGGGCGTCCCGGTCCCGGCGGTTGCGGGCGGCCCTGCCGCTGCGGCGGTATCGGGTCGTTGCCGCCCGGTCTGGGCACGGCGGGGAAGCCGTGCTGCGGCGAGCCGTGCTGTGGTGGGTTCGGCTGTCCGCCAGGGGGATTCGGTCCGTTTCCGGACGGTGGGCGAGTCATGCCCCCACACCCCCTCGTTCCTCGAAGAAACCGACAGCCGCTGAGGAAGGATAGCAAGCTGTCTAAAGTAGCCTTCCATGCAGATTTTTCGGGGGGGCGTCCTCGTCGCGCTGCTGCTCGCTCTGGCGGGTGTGGCAGCGCCGTTCGCCCACGCCCAGTCGATCGGGGTGCGGATCACCGCGGACGTGAATCTCGGCGATGACGGTCTGCTGCGGGTCGTGGAGCAGGTGGAGGTGCCTGCCGGGCAGGACTTCCGGCAGGTGCTGCCGTTGCGGGTCGCGATCGGCGACGGCGTGGAACGCAATTTCAAGGTCACCGATGTGAAGTCGACGGGCGATGCCACCGCGACGGTGGGCGCGGACCGCTTCACCATCGAGGCGCGTCCCGGTGTGTCGACGGTCGAGTACACGGTGCACAACACGGTCAGCGACACCACGGGCGCGCAGGTGTTCCAGTGGTCGGGGGTGCTGAACACGGATGTGGCGTCGATCAGCGCCACGGTGATCGGCCCCGATTTCCGGATGGGTATCACCAAGTGCACGATCGGCCCGCCGGGAGATCCCGAGGACTGCGCGGATATTCGCGTCGAACCGGACGGTGTCGCGCATCTGGAGAAGACGGATCTGCGCAGGGGTGATCTCATCGAGGTGACGCTGCAGTTGCCGCCGGGCACGGTGGCGGCGAACGCGGATATCAAGGATGACAATGCGCCCGGCCCGTTCTCGCCGACGGGCGTGGTGTTCGCCGCCTTCGGCGTGCTGCTGGCGGCGCTGGCCGCCGCGGCCGGTTATGTGCTGTGGGCGCGGCGGTCCGCCCCCGCCACCGGTGAGGTGCTGGATCCGGTTGTGCGCGAGGGTGATCGGGCCTGGTTCGCTTCGCCGGACGGTGTGCTGCCGGGCACGGCGGGCCTGCTGCTCGATGGTCATGTGGATGCCCGCGATATGGCGGCGACCGTGGTGGACCTGGCTGTGCGCAGCTACATCTGGGTGGCGGCGGTGAGTGACTCCGATTGGCGGATCACCCGCGTCAACCCGGCCGACGAGCAGCTGACGAGCTACGAGCGCGCGGTGTACGCGGCGCTGCTGCCCGACGGCACCGACGAGGCGCTACTGTCCGAGCGGCGCGGCCGGGTGCCCGCGAATGTGGTTCGCAAGACCCTGATTTCCGATGCGGTGGAGCGCGGTGAGTTCGTGGACCGCACGCGCCGCGGCTTCGAGTTCTGGACCGGTGTCGCGCTGATCGTGGCCGGTATCGGCGCGACCGTCGCACTGGCGCTGGGACCGCAGCGGCATGCCCTGGTGGGCCTGGCCCTCGTACTGGGCGGGGTCGCCGCCCTGCTGCTGCCGAGGTACCTCCCGTCGCGCACCGCGCTGGGCCGGGAACTCACCGGCCGCCTGCAGGCGATGCAGCGCGGACTGGAATCCACTGTCCCGCAGGATATTCCAGCAGCAGATCAGGAAATGGTCTTCTCCCGCGCGCTGCCCTTCATGGTGGCGGTGCGCCGCGCCGACCAGTGGGTCCGCACCTTCCGGGACCTGAACCCCGCTGCCGACGGCGAACCCGGCGTCTACTGGTTCGGCGGCTTCGAAGGCGACCGCAACCTGCATCGTTTCGCGAGCCACTTCCCGTACTTCATCACGGCGGTCGAGGGCCTGTTCGCGAGCCGGTGAGACGCGCCGAAACCCCTGCGGGAACGAGGATCCGCAGGGGCTTCGGTCGCGAACTCCGGCGCGCGGTGCGCGCCATCCGTCAGCGCGCGGTGCGCGTGGCCCGGCGCATGGCCGAGAGCGGGTCGGCGTAGAAGACGCTGAGCGAGGTCACCGCGGCCGCGAATTCCTGCACGCGCCCGCCGAAGCGGGAGAGGCGCAGGTCGGCGGCCGGGAGGGTGGAGGATTCGCCGAAAGCCTTTGCCACCCGCTCCATTCCGGGTCGCCAGCCGGTGAAGGCCTGGCCGCCCAGGACGACCCGGTCGGGGTTGAACATGTCGCGGACGAGAGCGGCTGTGCGGCCGAGGATTTCGGCGCGCTCGAGCAGCAGTTGGCGGGCCGCGGCGTCACCGCCGTCGGCGGCGCGGTACAGGTCCGCGATGGCCGGTCGGCGCGGGGCCTCCGGCTTGGGCAGGATGCCCTTGCGCACGGCGCGCTCCAGCAGCGGCCGTTCCCCGACGGTCGCCTCGAAGCAACCGCGCCGTCCGCAGGTGCAATCGATATCGGAGCCGGTGGGCAGGTGCGCGATGGAGCCGGGACCGTTGGCGGGGGTGTGTACGCGATCGTGCAGTGTCACCGCGATTCCGGCGGTTTCCCGCGCGTAGATGTAGAGGCTGCTGCCGGGCCGGGCCTCTTCGCCGGGTTCGCGTCCGGCGAGCAGGAGTTCGGCCGCGGCCATGGCTTCCACGTGCGCGGACACCGAGACCGGCAGGTCCAGCACGCTGGAGAAGACGGCGGCCACGGGTGCGGCGGTCCAGCCCAGGCGCGGGTGGTCGACCACACCGCCGGCCGGGTCGACGCGACCGGCCAGCGCGATACCGGTCCACAGCGGTTTGCGGCGCGGCAGGCGGTCCAGGAACGCCTTGGCGCTGCGGGCGACTATGGTCAGCGCCGCGTCCTGACCCGTTTGGGGAGTGGCGATTTCGAGTCCGCCGAGGATGCGGCCGGACAGGTCGGCAGCGACGATGCGGGTCACGGTGAACCCGATGTGCACGCCGACGGTGACGTAGGAGTCGGTGTCGACTTCGAACGGCACGCGCGGGCGGCCGACCGCGCCGGAGGCGGTGAGGTCGGCGCGTTCGCGCAACAGTCCAGCCGAAAGCAGCGCGGACACTTGACGATTCACAGTGGCGATACTGAGCCCGGTGGCCTGGGCGGCGATATCGCGGAAGATGGGGCCGCGGGTGGCGGCCCGGAGGACGGCGGCCGCGGGGTTGTCGGTGATGCGCAGTTCGGCGGGCACCGCGGGGCGGGCCGGGGCCAGCCGGGCGGTGGCGACGGTAGAACTGTGCGAACGCTCGAGAATAGGGCTCGACATATTCGGATCCTTGCTGCGGTCCCGCCGGCCAGCGGGACAAAGGCCTATGGAGAATTCAGCGATCTGCAGCGAAAGAAGCCCGGATTCGAGCGCGGTGTTACCGCAGGTGAATCGGGGTCAGTACTCGGCTGCGCGACGGCAGGGACAACACAGTTCCCGTTGCCGCGGCAGCCGCACACCGAGCGCGACGGTCACGTAGGTGACCCGCGGTGCGGTGGGCTGACTGGAAGACATGGGATCAAAGTTAACACCGGGCGTGGCGTGAGCACCAGACAACAGCGCCGCCCGGGACAATGCCGACGGCATCGGACGCCCGCGCCGGTACTCCTCTGGCATTCCTCCCTTCGCACCGAAAACTTTGCGCCAGCATGGAATTGACGGTTGCCGAGGGGATGCGGCGGCACCCCCGGGCGAGTGATGGAGACAACACTCCGCGGCTCTCGGGTTCCGAGATCGAGCGTATTTCCACTGCACTCCTGCCCGCCGTCGCGCACACGCATTCGGCTCACCGTGATTCCAAGGCGGCCCCTGCTCACCGGAGGTGGCGCAATAGCCCGTTTCGACGCCATATCGGCAGGCCGGGTCGCCGTGCGGGCGGCGGATAACCGCACCACCCCGGCCGGCGCGGGTGTGAGCGCGAATTCGGCCGCCCGTCCTGCCCTTAGTCTTCTGAAATCGCAGGTCAACGGCGGAAAGGAGATGAGGTGTCGCCGGAGCCCATACCGTTGCGCGCCCCCGTTCGCCGGGCCGATCGCGCTCGCCAGGTGGCGGATGTGCTGCGCCAGCAGATTCATGCGGGAGCGTTCGCGAGCTCGCTGCCGGGTGAGCAGGAGCTGGCCGCCGAGTTCACGGTGTCCCGCAATACGGTGCGCGACGCGCTGGCCCTGTTGAAGGACGAGGGTCTCATCGAGCGGGCCCCCAGAATCGGCACGCATGTGGCCCGTCGCAAGTACGACCACGGATTGGATGCCCTGCTCGGTTTGAAGGAGACCCTGCGCGGCCACGGCGAGGTGCACAACGAGGTCCGTGCGGCCACCCGGGTCGTGCCGCCGCTGGCCGTCGCCCGCAAGCTGCGCCTGGAGCCCGGTCGGCAGGCCGTCTACATCGAGCGGCTGCGCTGGTTCGGTGATCTGCCGTTGAGCCTGGACCTCACCTATCTGGTCCCCGATATCGGCGATGAGGTGATCACCCGCGATCTGGAGACGAACGACGTCTTCGCGCTGATCGAGCAGATCAGCGGCGGCCCGCTGGGTTCGGCGGATCTCGCGCTGGAGGCCGTCACCGCGGACGCGCATTCCGCCGCGAACCTGCAGATTCCCGAGGGCGGCGCGCTGCTGCTGCTGGAGCGGCTCACCAGGTTGGAGGACGGCCGCCCGGTCGATCTCGAGTACATCCGGATGCGCGGCGACCGCATCACCATGCGCGGCAGCCTGACCCGGCCGCCCGAACGCACCGATTGGAGGCTGATCTGAATGGCACTGGTCAATCAGCGCGCCGATGTCCCTGTCACCGTCGACGAATCCCTGTGCATCCAGGGTTGCACCCTGTGCGTGGAGATCTGCCCGCTGGATTCGCTGGCGATCAATCCGGAGAACGGCAAGGCGTACATGCATGTGGACGAGTGCTGGTACTGCGGTCCTTGCGCCGCGCGCTGTCCCACCGGCGCGGTCACCGTCAACATGCCTTACCTCCTGCGCTGACAGCCCGTGCGGCGCAACGCCTTTCAAGCTCTCTAGGAAGACCCATGAAGTTCCGCCTCGTCCGTCTCGCCGCCGCCGCGGTGGCCGCCGGTCTCGCGCTCACCGTCACCTCCTGCTCGCTGGAGGACGCGGGCAGCGGTGACACCGTCAAGGTCGTCATCGGCTACCAGTCCAAGACGATCAACACCGTCACCGCCGGAACCCTGTTGAAGGCCAAGGGTTTCCTGGAGCAGCGGTTGAACAGGCTGTCCGAGAGCGGCGGGCCGAAGTACCAGGTGGAGTGGCAGGACTACGACACCGGTGCGCCGATCACCGCGCAGATGGTGGCGGAGAAGATCGACATCGGTTCGATGGGCGACTACCCGTTGCTCATCAACGGATCCCGCACCAGCGCCAACGAGAAGGCCCGCACCGAGCTGGTGTCCATCACGGGATACAACCCGAAGGGTGCGCTCAATATGGTTGTGGTGTCGCCGAATTCGCCGGTGCGGAGCATCGACGAGCTGGCCGGGCAGAAGATTTCGGCGAGTGTCGGCTCGGCCGGGCACGGCACCCTGGTGCAGGCGCTGACCAAGGCGGGCATCGACGCCGAGACCGGTGTCGAGGTGCTGAACCAGCAGCCGCAGGTGGGTGCGTCGGCGCTGGAATCCGGTCAGGTCGCGGCACTTTCGCAGTTCGTGGCGTGGCCGGGTCTGCTGGTCTTCCAGGACAAGGCCAAGCTGCTCTTCGACGGCGCGGAGTTGAACGTTCCCACCTTCCACGGCGTGGTGGCGCGTCGTGACTACGCGAACCAGCATCCGGAGGTGCTGAATGCGTTCCTGCAGGCTCAGCTCGACGCGACCGATTTCCTCAACAAGCAGCCTCTGGAAGCGGCCGGGGTCGTCGCGGACAACTCCGGGCTGGCCCCGGAGGTCGTGTACCTCTACAACGGGCCGGGCGGAACCTCCTTCGACACCACGCTGAAGCCGAACCTGATCAGCACGCTGAAGAACGATGTGACGTACCTGAAGTCGATCGGCGACTTCGCGGAATTCGATATCGACCAGTTCGCCGATCCGGCCGCCCTGCAGAAGGCGTTCGCCGAGCGCGGCATCGACTACGGCGCCGAACTCGCGAAGAACACGAACCCGTCGCTCGTGACGGGCGCCGACCCGGTGAGCGGCAAGGCGGCCGACAATCCGGCGCTGGCGGGCGAGATCTGGTTCGCCGGGCAGGACGCCACGCAGCCTGCCTCCGACCCGACCAGCCTGCTGAAGGCGATCAAACAGGCTCGCGCCCAGGGCAAGACGGTGCGCGCCGCCTACGTGCCCGACGCCGAACTCGGCACCCGCTGGTTCGCCGACAAGGCCCTGTGGGTGCGCGACGGCGAGACCTATCTGCCGTTCACGACGGCAGCGGCGGCACAGCGCTACCTGGCCGCGCACCCGTCGGGCGTGACCGTCACCTACGACCAGGCCGTGAACGAGGTGCGGTCGTGACCACCCGCCACCCGGCTACCGCGGCGGCCCGGTCGAGCACGGCCGTCGCCCCGCCGCTCGCGGTGACGGCGGAGCCGACGGGCCGGGCGGCCGCCGCGCCTCGCCCACGCCGGAGCCTCGGGGTCTGGCGGTCGCGGGCGATCCGGCTCGGGTCGGTGGTCGCGGTCATCGCGGCCTGGCAGTTCTTGACCAGCAACGATATTCGGCTGTGGGTGCGGTTCGACACGCTGCCCACGGTCACCGAGATCGTGCGGGCGTTCCGGCATCAGCTGGGGACGGAGGTGTTCTATCTCGATCTGGGCCAGTCGCTGATCCGGATTCTGAGCGGATTCGGCTTGGCGGCGGTGCTGGGGGTGGCTTCCGGTGTGGCACTGGGTCGTTCGCGCTGGTTCGCCGACATCTTCGGCCCGCTGACCGAGCTGGCCCGCCCGATTCCGGCGATTGCCATTGTGCCCGTGGCGATTCTGCTGTTCCCGGATGACGAGGCCGGGATCGTGTTCATCACCTTCATCGCGGCGTATTTCCCGGTCATGGTCTCGACCCGGCATGCCGTGCGGGCCCTGCCGACCATCTGGGAGGACTCGGTGCGCACGCTCGGCGGCAGCCGCTGGGATGTGCTGCTGCGGGTGGTGTTGCCGGGCAGCCTGCCCGGTGTGTTCAGCGGGCTGTCGGTGGGTATCGGCGTGGCCTGGATCTGTGTGGTGTCGGCGGAGATGATCTCCGGCCGGCTGGGTGTCGGCTATCGGACCTGGCAGGCGTACACCATCGTCGACTATCCGGGCGTCTTCGTCGGGATCATCACCATCGGCGTGCTCGGTTACGGCACGTCGGCCGCGGTCGAATTGATCGGCCGCCGCGTCACGCACTGGCTGCCGCGAGTTCAGGAGATCGCGAAATGACCGTCGCCGGACCAGAACTCGAGACCACCGGAACCACCACCGCCGGCCTGAGTCTGACGCTCGATCGGCTGCGCCTGTCCTACGGCGGGTCACCGGTCATCACCGACCTGTCCCTGGCGGTGCGGCCGGGCGAGATCCTGGTGCTCACCGGTCCGTCCGGCTGCGGCAAGTCCACCGTGCTGCGCGCGGTCGCCGGACTGCTGCGGCCCGACGCGGGCCGGGTGCTCGCGGACGGCGCAGAGGTGACCGGCACCGACCGTGACCGCGCCGTCGTCTTCCAGGACAACGCGCTGCTGCCGTGGAAGACCGTGCGCGCCAATATCGAACTGGCGCTGCGGCTTCGGGGCAAACCCCGGGCCGGGCGACGCGCCCTGGCGGAGAAGTGGATCGAGGAGATCGGTCTCACCGGTTTCGCCGACTACCTGCCCAAGAGCCTGTCCGGCGGGATGCGCCAGCGCGTGCAGCTGGCGCGCGGTCTGGCCGGCGCGCCGCGCGCCGTCATGATGGACGAGCCGTTCGGCGCGCTGGACACCCAGACCCGGAACACCATGCAGCGCTTGCTCATCGACACCTGGCAGACCCATCCCACCACCGTCGTCTTCGTCACCCACGATGTGGACGAGGCCCTGCTGCTCGGCGACCGGGTCGCCGTGCTCGGCCGGGCCGGTGCACCCCTGCGCGCCCTGCTGGAGGTCCCCCGGCCGCGCGCCCTCGGCGTGGACCGCACCGCGGCGCGCGCCGAGATCATCACCGCCCTGGATCACTCGGGCGATCTCGCCGCGCTCTGACGGCATCCCCTGTCCCCCTGTCCTTCTCGATCGAATGTTGGTGTGCTGATGGAGATTCCGGATCTATCCGAAACCGCCCGGCTGGACTGCGACGTCCTGGTGATCGGCGGCGGCACCGCCGGCACCATGGCCGCGCTGTCCGCCGCAGAGCAGGGCGCGACCGTGATCCTCATGGAGAAGGCGCACGTGCGGCACTCCGGGGCGCTGGCCATGGGTATGGACGGCGTGAACAACGCCGTCATCCCCGGTAAGGCCGAACCGGAGGACTACGTCGCCGAGATCACCCGCGCCAATGACGGAATCGTCAACCAGCGCACCATCTATCAGACCGCGACGCGCGGCTTCGCCATGGTGCAGCGGCTGGAGCGGTACGGGGTGAAGTTCGAGAAGGACGCGTACGGCGAGTACGCGGTGCGCCGGGTGCACCGGTCGGGGTCGTACGTACTGCCCATGCCCGAGGGCAAGGATGTGAAGAAGGCGCTGTATCGCGTGCTGCGGCAGCGCACCATGCGGGAGAAGATCCGCATCGAGAACCGGTTGATGCCGGTGCGGGTGCTCACCGCCGGCGGGCGCGCGGTCGGCGCCGCCGCATTCAACACGCGCACCGGCGAATTCGTGGCCGTGGGCGCGAAGGCGGTGATCCTGGCGACCGGTCCGGCCGGACGCCTGGGCCTGCCCGCCTCCGGCTACCTGTACGGCACCTACGAGAACCCGACGAACGCCGGTGACGGGTACGCGATGGCGTATCACGCGGGCGCGGAGCTCTCGGGCATCGAATGCTTCCAGATCAACCCGCTCATCAAGGATTACAACGGCCCGGCCTGCGCCTACGTGGCGAATCCGTTCGGCGGCTACCAGGTGAACGCGTTCGGTGAACGCTTCGTGGACTCCGACTACTGGTCCGGCCAGATGATGTCGGAGGTGAAGCGCGAGATCGAATCCGCGCGCGGCCCCATCTATCTGAAGGTGTCGCACCTGCCGACGGAGACCGTCGACGCCCTCGAAGGCATCCTGCACACCACCGAGCGCCCGACCCGTGGCACCTTCCACGCGAATCGCGGCCACGACTACCGCACCCACGACATCGAGATGCACATCTCCGAAATCGGTTTGTGCGGTGGGCATTCCGCGTCGGGCGTGTGGGTGGACGAGAACGCCCGCACCACCGTCCCCGGCCTGTACGCCGCCGGTGACCTGGCCTGCGTGCCGCACAACTACATGATCGGCGCGTTCGTCTACGGCGACCTCGCGGGATCGCATGCCGCCGCCACCCTGGACGAGGTGGCGGCTCCCGCCGAACTGCCCGCCGACCAGTTGGCGTCCGCGCACGAACTCGTCTACCGCCCCCTGCGCAATCCGGACGGCCCGCCGCAGCAGCAGGTCGAATACAAGCTGCGCCGCTTCGTGAACGACTATGTGGCCCCGCCGAAGACGGCCACCAAGCTCTCCCTGGCCATCGAGACCTTCGACCGTATGGCCGAGGAGATCACCGGCATGGGCGCGGTCACCCCGCACGAACTCATGCGCTGCGCCGAGGTCTCCTTCATCCGCGACTGCGCCGAGATGGCCGCGCGTTCCTCTTTGACCCGCACCGAATCCCGCTGGGGCCTCTACCACGAGCGCGCCGACCTCCCCCGGCGCGACGACGTGGAATGGCGCTACCACCTCAACCTCCGCAAGAACGCGGACGGCGAGATGGAGTTCCTGAAGCGCCCGGTGGCACCGTATTTCGTGCCGGTCCCGGGCCTGGACGAGCTCCCGTCCGAGGATGCCGCGGTTATCCCGGTGACGCAGCCCCCGCTGATCGGCAGCCCGCCGAACCTGGGTTCCGAGGTGCACTCGCACACGGCTCCGGTGGCAGCGCCGCCGAAAGAGGTGGTGGCGCCGCGCATCGCACTGCTGCTGTCGCTCGACTCCCCCGCCCTCGACGAGTTGGATTCCTTCCTGACCGACCCCGATCCGCGCGTGCGCGCCACGGCGATCTCGGTCCTGACGGAAGGAACCCCGGACGGTTTCGGCGACCGGCTGATCGACGCCCTCGGCGACGCCGACGCCGATGTCCGCGCCAACGCCATCTCCGGTCTGCGGGAACTGGTCGAAATCCTGCCTGCCGCAGCTGGTCTCGCCGTCCACGCGGACTCTCCCGACCCCTCGGTGCGCGCCGTCGTGATCGACCTCCTGCGCGCCCTGCGCGCCGGTTCCGCCGAACTGTTCGCCAAGGCGGCCCTGGACTCCGACCACCGCGTCCGCATCGAGGCCGTGAACGCCCTTGTCTCCCTCGATGATTGGACGGCCATCACCACGGCCGCCCACGACGAGAACCGCGAGGTCCGCATCGTCGCCGCCAAGGGCCTGGCCACCGTGGGCCAGGGCGGCATCGAATCCGTGCGCGCCCTTCTCGACGACCGCGACCCCCTGGTCCGTGCCGCCGCCCTGACGGCGCTGGCCCGCCTCGGCGACTCCACCGACGCCGTACGCCTGACCGCCGCCCTGCGGGATTCGGCCTGGCAGGTCCGCGAAGGCGCGGCCCGCGGCCTCCCCGCCGTCGGCGTGGAACTGGCGACCGAGCCCCTGCGCACGGCCCTGTCCGACATCCACCCGGATATCCGCAAGGCAGCCGTCCTCACCCTGAGCTCCTGGCCCGAATCCGAAGCAGCCCGAGAGGCGCTGGATGTTGCGCTGGCCGACACGGATGCGGACGTCCGGGCCTATGCGAGAAGGGCACTCGCCGTCCACTCCGGCACCTAGCCGCCATCTCCTGAGGGCAGGGAAGGGGTGGGCCGGGGCTGAACGGTCCACAGGTTCAGCCCCGGCTCACGTCCCCGTCACCCGCGTGGAGTCCCCGTCCCTGCCGGGTGACGGGGAGTCTCAGGCGGCGCGGACGTGGGTGAGACCCCACTCCCGGGCGAGCAGCCGATGGGAATCCAGACGGTCCCGGTGGTCGTGGGTGACGCTGGTGATGACGAGTTCGTCCGCACCCGTGAGCTGTTGGAGGGCGGCCAGCCGCTCGGCCACCGAGCCCGGCGAGCCGACGAACTGGGTGGTGACGCGGTCGTCGACCAGGCGGCGCTGCTGATCCGTCAGCGGCGGCGCGGTGTCGGGGTCGAGGTATTCGGCCGCGCCCGCACCGCTGCGAATGCTGTACACCCAGTGGCCGTAGCTGGAGGCCAGATGCTGGGCGCGGGCGTCGTCCTCGGCGACCACGACATCGGCGGAGACCACCAGGTACGGCCGGGGGAGGCGCTGCGAGGGCCGGAAGGCCGCCTTGTACGCCTCGACGGTTTCCAGGATCGTGCCGGGCGACACGTGATAGTTCGCCGCGAACGGCAGCCCCAATTCTCCTGCGAGCTGGGCGCTTTCACCGCCGCTGCTGCCGAACAGCCACAGCTGCACATCCGCGCCCTCGCCCGGGACGGCGTGCAGTTCCACGCCATCACCCGCGGTGTAGGTGCCGTCGAGCAGTGCCTGAATCTCGCGCACCTGCTCGCCGTAGGGCAGCGACTGCGCACCCGGCAGCGTCAGGGTCGCCAATCCCGCTGCGAGACGGGAGGTGTCGAGCAGCCGGCCGGGTGTGAACACCGGCGGGATCACCACCCCGTCGCGCACCTCGGTACCGCGGTCGGGCGCGGGCGGCACCGGCGGCACACCGGCGGTCCGGAACTGGTCGCCGCGATGACCGGAGCGGCCCAGACCCAGATCCAGGCGACCCGGGTACAGCGCGTCGATGGTGCCGAAGGCTTCCACGACCGAGGCCGAGGTGTGGTGGCCGAGCTGCACGGCCGCCGTGCCGAGTCGGATGGATTCCGTTGCGGCGGCGAGCAATCCGAGCAGTGTGGTCGGGGCCGAGCTCGCGACCCGGACGAAGTGGTGTTCGGCCAGCCAGTAGCGCCGGTAGCCCCAGCGTTCGGCCTGCTGTGCGAGGTCCACCGTATTGCGCAGCGCGTCACGGGCGGTGGACCCCGCGCTGATCGGCGAGAGGTCGAGGATGGACAGCGGGATGGTCATGCCGAGTGCTCCTTACGTGGATCCTTTTCTCCTGCTACGACTGCGACGGGCAGCCGGTTCTCCGGCGGCGCCACCGGGCAGGTGGCGTAGTCGGTGAAGGCACACGGCAGGTTGAGGGCGCGGTTGAAGTCGAGGACGACGGTGCCGTCCGCGGCCGGGCGGGGCAGGTCGAGGCGGCGCGCGCCGCCGTAGGTGGTGTCGCCGCTGGTTCCGTCGGTGAACAGCACGTGCTGACCGAGCAGGTGGGAGCCGAAGACCAGCAGGGTGTACTCGGTGCCGTCGAAGGTGAAGGTGACGGTGCCCGCCGCGGAGTGGTGATGCTGCAGGCCGTCCACCACCGCGCCGGTGGTGACGACGCGAGCCACCTCGAAGGGGGTGTAGACCCCGGTCACGTTCCAGGCCGGATTCGGTTCGTAGGCGGGGATTTCCGTGAAGGCCGCCAGGGTCGGTGCGGCGGGATCGTGGATGCGCAGGGCGGCCTGTCCGCTGCGGCGGATCACCTCGATGAGCCGGTCGCCCACGCGCAGTTCGAGACCGGGCGCGCCCTCGACGGGGGCGAGCGTCACCGCGCCGGACAGTGCCGCACCCTCCTGGGTCACGACCTCGCCCGCGCCGGATTCGACAGCGGCCGAGCCGTTCCGGGCCGGGGAGCCGGAATCGATGGTGGCGTAGACGTTCTCGGCGTCGGCCCGCCACCGTCCGGGCAGCCCGTCGAACGATTCCGCCTCCTCGCCCAGCCAGTGCAGGCCGGTGAGGCTGAGCCAGCCCAGCGGCTGTCGCGCCCACCGGTCGCGTTCGGTGCGCCAGGTCCGCCACTGCTGCTCGAATTCGGTGATGGTTGCGGTCATGATGCGCGAACTCCTTCGGTGCGATGGTGGGGATGACGCAGGCCCAGGTGGTGACGCAGGGTCGGGCCGGGGTACTCGGTGCGGAAGCTGCCCAGCTCCTGCAGTTCGGGGATGACCTTGTCGACGAATTCGTCGAGGCCGGTCGGGGTGAGGTGCGGGACCAGGACGAAACCGTCGGCGGCGTCGCTCTGCACGTAGCGGTCGAGGTCGGCGGCCACCTGGCGGGGTGTGCCGACGAACTGCTGGCGGGCGGTGGTTTCGATGATCAGGTCGCGGATGGAGAGGCGTTCGGCCGCGGCGCGCGCCCGCCAGGCGTCGGCGACCGCACGCGGGTCCTTGGCGTGCCGGACGCGGCCGCGGGTGATGTTCACATCGTCGACGGGGTCGATATCGGGCAGCGGGCCGTCCGGGTCGTAGGCGGAAAGGTCTGTGCCCCAGACCTGTTCGAGGAAGGCGATGGCGGTCTGCGGCGTCACCTGCTGCCGGCGGATGTGCCGCGCGTTCTCCTGCGCCTGCTCCGGGGTGTCACCGAGGACGAATCCGGCGGCGGGCAGGATCTTCAGATCGTCGCGGGCGCGCCCGTACTTGGCGAGGCGGTCCTTCACGTCGAGGTAGAACCGCTGCCCATCCGCCAGTTCGCCGTGTGCGCTGAAGATGACATCGGCTGTGGCGGCGGCGAATTCGCGGCCTTCGTCGGAGTCGCCCGCCTGGATCTGCACGGGATGTCCCTGCGGGCTGCGCGGCAGCACGAACTGTCCGTCGATGTCGAACTGATCGGATGCGATGCGCACCGAGGGCGCGGGCCGCGCGAAGACGCCGCGTGCACGGTCCACGACCAGCGCGTCCTCGGGCCAGCTGTCCCACAGTGCGCGGGTGGCGTCCACGACCTCGCGGGCGCGGGTGTACCGCTCGGCGTGCTCCAGATAGCCGCCGCGCCGGAAGTTCTCGCCGGTGAACGCGTCCGAGGAGGTGACCGCGTTCCAGGCGGCCCGCCCGCCCGACAGGTGATCCAGCGTCGCGAATTGCTTTGCCAGCTCGAAGGGTTCGTTGTAGGTCGTGTTGATGGTGCCCGCCAGCCCCAGATGCGTGGTGACGGCGGCGAGTGCGTTCAGCACCGTGAAGGTGTCGGGCCGCCCCACCACGTCCAGGTCGTGGATGTGTCCGCGATGTTCGCGCAGCCGCAGGCCCTCGGCGAGGAAGAAGAAGTCGAACAGGCCGCGTTCGGCGGTGCGCGCCAGGTGGACGAAGGAGGCGAAGTCGATCTGACTGCCCGAGTTCGGGTCGGTCCACACGGTGTGGTGGTTGACGCCCGGGAAGTGGGCGGCGAGGTGAATCTGCTTGCGAATCCGGCGTTCCGGCATGGTTCTCCTCAGGTGGCGGCACAGGCGGGTGGCGGCGTGGTCATGCGGTGGCGTATCGGCTGGTGGGGCGCGGCAGGCCGAGCCGGGCGCGCAGAGTGGGGGTGAGCGCGGGCAGTTGGGGCAGCGCGGCGGCGAGGGCGAGGGGGCGCAGCACCACACCGTCTGCGGCGCAGTCGGTTTCGACCTGCCGCAGCAGGGTGCGCAGTTCGGCGGCGGTGCCGATGTGGAAGACCGTGTTCGGGGCGGTGGTGGGGGTCCACTCCTCCAGCTGTGCGACCTCGGCGGCGGCGTGGTCCGGGTCGGCGGCCAGGTGGATGTCCACATCCAGCAGTACCCGCACGCGGTTGGGGTCTCGTCCGGCGGCGGCTACCGCCGAACGAAGTTCGCTGCGGGTGGCGGCGGCCGCCGCCGAATCCGGTGCGGCGATGCGGATGAGGTCGGCGCGGTGCACGGCCACGCGGGCGCTGTGCGGTTCGGCGGCGCGCACCGCGACCAGCGGCTGTCCCTGCGGTGGGCGCGGGGTGATGGACGGCCCCTTCACCGAGAAGTTGTCGCCCGAGTAGTCGATGTAGTGCAGTTTGTCGCGGTCTATGAAGCGGCCGGTGGGCTGATCGCGGATCTCGGCGTCGTCCTCCCAGCTGTCCCACAGCCGTGACACCACGTCGATGGCCTCGTCCGCCTCGTGCCAGCGGGAACGCGCGTCCTGTTCCGGCTTGCGGCTGAACAGTTTCGCCTCGCCCTCGGACACGACGGGCTCCCAGCCGGCACGACCGGAACTGGCGAAATCCAGCGACGCGATGGCCTTGGAGACATGGAACGGTTCGGTGTGCGTGACCGGAGCCTGCGGAATCAGCCCGATACGCAGGGTGGCCGCCGCCGCGCGAGCCGCCACGGCCACCGCCTCCAGCCGCCCCACCGCACCCCGCTGCTGGAGCGCGAAGGAATCCGGCAGAAAAGCGAAGTCGAAGCCCGCGGTATCGGCGGCCTGCAGGGCGTCCACCCAATAGCGAGCGGTGAACAGCTCCTCGGCGCGCGAATCGGGCCGACGCCAGGAGGCGGGGTGTGTGCCGGTGCCCGACAGTTCCAGGCCCAGCAGTAACGGGGTGGGGTACGGCATCAGGCGGTCCTTTCCAGAGGAGCGGGTGTGGGAGCGTCCGATCCGGCGGGCACCACGACAGCGGCACCGCTGCGCGCCGCGGCGAACGCTCCGGGTACCGCCGCGAGAAGTTCACGGGTGTAGTCGGTGGCCGGACGCTCGAAAAGGTCTGCGGTCGGCGCTGTTTCGACGACCATGCCCTGCCGCATCACCGCGACGCGGTCGGCCAGCCTGCGCACCACGGCCAGGTCGTGTGAGATGAACAGGTAGGCGAGGTGCAGTTCGGACTGGAGGCGCTCCAGCAGATCCAGGATCTGCGCCTGCACCGAGACGTCCAGTGCGGAAACGGGTTCGTCGAGTATCAGCAGGTCCGGTTTCAGCGCCAGCGCGCGGGCGATCGCCACGCGCTGACGCTGACCGCCGGAGAGTTCGGCGGGGCGGCGGGCGGCGTAGGCGGCGGGGAGCGCCACCTGTTCGAGCAGCTCCGCCACGGCGTCGCGACGGCTCGACCGATCCCCGATCCCGAACGCCTGCAAGGGTTCCGAGACGATCTGCCCGATGGTGAGCTTCGGGTTCAGCGATACGTAGGGGTTCTGGTAGACGACCTGGATCCGCCGCCGCAGCTCCCGCAGCCCGCGGCCGCGCAGGGTTGTGATGTCGCGCCCGTCGAAGGTGACCGTGCCCGAATCGGCGTCGGTGAGGCGGGCCAGCATGCGGGCCGTGGTCGACTTGCCGGAACCGGATTCGCCTACGACAGCGAGGGTTTCGCCGCGCTCGACCTCCAGTGAGACATCGTTCACCGCGGTGAGGGTGACGCCGCGCGCGATGCGGAAGGTTTTGGACAGCCCGGCAGCGGACAACAGCACTTCGCCCGATGCGGCCCGTGCAGGGTGGGCGAGTGTCGGGTGGGGGTAGCCGAGTGTGGGAGCGGCGGCGAGCAGCTGCCGGGTGTATTCATGCTGCGGGTTGCCGAAAACCTCGGCGGCCGTGCCTGTTTCGACTACACGGCCATGCCGCATGACAACAATGCGGTCTGCGCGCTCGGCGGCGACTGCCAGATCGTGCGTGATGAGCAGGACGGCGGTGCCGGATTCCCTTGTGCGGGTTGCCAGATGGTCGAGGATGCGGCGCTGCACGGTGACATCGAGGGCGCTGGTCGGCTCGTCGGCGATG
Source organism: Nocardia acididurans (assembly GCF_016741815.1). Taxonomy (GTDB): domain Bacteria; phylum Actinomycetota; class Actinomycetes; order Mycobacteriales; family Mycobacteriaceae; genus Nocardia; species Nocardia acididurans. The sequence continues at coordinate 793,304 of NZ_JAERRJ010000001.1, read as the reverse complement.
ATCAGTTCCGGCCCGCAGGCCATGGCGATGCCGATCAGCACGCGCTGGCGCTGGCCGCCGGAGAGGTCCTGGGGATACTGCCGGGCACGCACTTCCGGACGATCCAGCCCCGCTGCCCCGAGAATCCGGACCGCCTCGGCGCGAGCGGTGCGGCGGTCGGCGCGGCCGTGGATGCGCAGCACCTCCGCCACCTGATCGCCGATGCGCAGCACCGGGTTCAGCGAGGTGCCCGGGTCCTGCGGCACCAGTCCGATGCGGGCCCCGCGAATCCCCTGCAGGGTCTTGTGCGAGGCGCGGTCGAGGCGATCGCCCGCGAAGACGATCTCACCGCCGGTGATCACGCCACCGTTGAGCAGCCCGATCACCGCATGCGCGAAAGTGGATTTGCCGGAACCGGATTCGCCGACCAGGGCCACGGTCTCGCCCCGCTGGACCGTGAGCGAGACGCCCGCGACGGCGGTCGTCGTGCCGGTGCTCCCCCGGTATTCGACCCGGAGCCCTTCGATACTCAGCAGCGCGTCACTCATCGGGCATTGTCCTTGTGGATGGCGCGGGCGATGCGCTGCGTGGCCAGCACCAGCGCGATGATCACCAGACCCGGCAGGGTGGTCAGCCACCAGGCGGTGGCGAGGAAGTTCCGGCCCTCGGAGATGAGCGATCCCCATTCGGGCGTGGGCGGCACCGCGCCGTACCCGAGGAAGCTCAGCGAGGCGACGGCCAGCACCGCGACCCCGAATTCGACGACGGCCAGGGCGGCGACCGGCGCGTAGGCATTGCGTAGCACATGCCGCAGCAACACGACGGGCCGGCGCACCCCGGAGGCGAAGGCCGCCTCCACGAACGGGGCCTGCCGCACCCGCAGCACCTCGGCCCGCATGACGCGGGTGAACCGCGCGATGAACGCGATCCCGACCGCGATGGCCACATTGCGCGTGCCCATCCCCAGGACGGCCACCAGCGCCAGTGACATCAGCAGCTCCGGAATCGACAGCAGCACATCCACGGTCCGGCTGATGGCGGTGTCGACAATCCCGCCCACCGCCCCCGCGAGCAGCCCGAGCACCGCCCCGGCCACCAATCCGAGCAGTACCGCGAGCACCGTAGCGCTCAGCGACAACCCCGCCGCGTGCACAACCCGCGTATAGAGATCGCGCCCCAGATGATCTGTCCCGAACCAATGTTCGGCGCTCGGCCCGCGCAACTTCTGTGCGGGTACGCCCGTCAGTGGATCGCCACTCGCGAAAACCGATGGCGCGGTGCCCCATCCGAGCACCAGCAGCACGATCAGCACCGCGACCGCGACACCGGCATTCGCGCGGAGGGTGTCGGCGTTCGCGCGCAGAGTTTTCCGGCTCGGCACCCCGCTCGTCCCGACGCCGTCCGCCGGCTGGGTTTCGCTCGGACGTCGCGGTAGCAGGTCCGGGCGGACACGGAGGTCAGACATCGGCGCCGTCGTCTTCCGGAATCCAGTACGCCACACCGGGATCCAGTAGCGGGTGGGTCAGCAACAGCAGGCGCTGCCGGGAGCGCGGGCCGGAGGTCGTCGCGCGCAGGCCGGTGCGCAGGGCGGCGAAGACGCGGTGGGGTAGGTCGCGGGCGTCAGGCATGGGCGCGCTCCTTCGAGCTGCTGTGGGCGACACGGGGATCGAGGAGGGGGTGGATCAGGTCGATGAGCAGGTTCACGGTCACGAAGACCAGGGCCGCGAAGACGACGATGCCCTGGACGATCGGAATGTCCTGGCGCAGTACCGCTTCGTGGGTGAGGCGGCCGATTCCGGCTCGCGCGTAGACGGTTTCGACCACCACGGAACCGGCCAGCACCGTGCCGACCCACAGGCCGGTGATCGTCATGGCGGGCGCGGCCGCCGGGCGGAGAACGTGGTGCAGCTGCACCCACCAGCGCGACGCGCCCTTGGCGAAGGCGACCTCCACGAACGGCTGCCGCCACGTGGTGACGAGACTGGAGTAGAGCACCTGCGCGATGACCGCGCCGACCGGGATGGCGAGGGTGATCGCGGGCAGGATGGTGCCGTTGAACCCGGTGCCGCCGAACGCGGGCACCAGCCGCAGCTGGAACGAGAACACCTGCAGCAGTAGCAGTCCCACCCAGAAGGTGGGCATGGACGCGCCCAGCGAGGGCAGCGAGGTGAGGAGTCCGCGCAGCCGGGGCCGCTGCGTATAGGCGGCCGCCAGCGCCAGCGCGGCGCCGCCGAGCACCGCGAACAGCAGCGCTGTCGCCGCCAGCGCCAGTGTCGAGGGCAGTGCCTCGCCGAGCGCGGCGGTCACGGTCTGGCCGGTACCGATGGAGCGTCCGAGGTCACCGCGCACCGCGTGGCTGAGCGCGGTCCAGTACTGTTCCCAAACCGGTTGGTCCAGGCCGTATCTGGCGCGCATCTCGGCGATGGCCGCGGCGTCCACGGGCGTGCCCCCGCCGGGGTCCGCGGCGATCTCCACCGGATCGGACGGCAGCAGGTACAGCACGACGAAGGACAGCGTGAACGCCGCCCACAGCACCAGCGCCGCCTGCAGGATCCGCCCGATCACGTACCGGCCCATGGGATTACCTCCGCACCCAGGTGTCGTGGAAGGACAGTCGCGCCGAGGCGTCGAAGGTCACCGCCTGTACGTTCGAGCCCGCGCCGATGGCCTGTGAGAGTTCGATGGTCGGCAGCCACAGTCCCTCGTCGAGGATGGCGTTCTGGGCGTCGGCCAGCAGTTCGGTGCGCGCGGTGGCGTCGGTGGCGGCCAGTTGCCGGGCCAGCAGGTCGTCCAGCCTGGTGGGGGCGTTGCGCACGTTGAGGTTTCGCCCGTTCAAGGCGAAGGCGCTGCGCAGGATGTCGCCGTCGGCGCGGCTGGAGTTGTAGTAGTAGGTGTCGAAGTCCTTGTTGTTCTGCCGGGCGGTGGCCTCGGCGACCGGCACCGGCTCCAGCTTCAGCTCGACGCCGACGGCGCGCAGCTGCTGCTGGGTGAGTTCCAGCACGGCCTGATTGCCCGCGAACACCGCGGAGTACACCACGTTGAAGGCCAGGCGCTCACCGTTCTTGGCGCGGATGCCGTCGCCACCGGCCACCCATCCCGCCTCGTCGAGGGCCTGCTTCGCCGCGGCCTGATCGAACCTCACCCGCGACGACAGGTCCGCGTAGCCGGGCGTGCGGGAGGCGAGCACGCTGGTGGCGGGCTTGAACTGCGGACCGAGCACGGTGTCCACCAGCTCCTGCCGGTTCAGCGCCGGGGTGAGCGCCGCGCGCACGGCGGCGTCGCGCAGCGGGCCGCGAGTCACGTTGAGCTGCAGGCCGAACGGGATGCCCGGGTTGGTGGTGAACTCCACGCGGCCGCCCGCGCCTTCGATCTGCGCGACATCCTGCGGGAGCGCGTCGCTGATGGCGTCCAGCTGCCCCGAGGAGAGGCTGCCGGTGCGCACCCCGGTCTCGGGGACGACCGTGAATACGATGCGGTCCAGGTAGGCGTCGCCCTTGTTGGCGAAAATCGCTGAGCCCCAGGTGTATCCGGTGCGCTTGAGCAGGGTGGCCGAGGCGTTCTGCTTCCATTCGCCGTAGCTGAACGGCCCGCTGCCGACATTGCCGCCCAGGCAGCGCTCGTCCGCCGACTTCGCGACGGTGGCATCGGATTGTATGCCCAGCTGCGCGGTCGAACTCGCCTGCAGGAACTGTGCGTTCGGGGAATCGAACTCCACCCGCACGGTGCGCGGGTCGACCACCGTGCTGCCGGTGTACCCGGCCAGGTAGGTCGCGCCGAGCGGAGCCTTCACCGCGCCCAGCGCCACGATCGAATCGAAGTTCTTGCGCACCGAGTCCGCGGTGAGTGGGGTGCCGTCGCTGAAGGTGATGCCGTCCTTCAGGTGGAAGGTGAAGGATTTGGCGTCCTGGCTGATGAACCAGCTGTCGGCCAGCCACGGGCGCAGCTCTCCGGTCGCCGGATCCTGATCGGTGAGCGAGTCCACGATCTGCCGGGTCACGTACAGCGTCTGATTGGTGGCCGACTGCGCCGGATCGGAGCAGGTCGGCGCGCCCGACAGGCCGTAGCGCAGGGTTCCGCCGGGCTGTGGCGGACCGGCATCGGCGGTACCGGTGGTGTCGCCGCCACCGCAGGCGGCGAGGGTGAGGGTCGCGGCGAGCACACCCATCAGGACGATGGGTCGCTTGGCGGCCGGCACGGCAGGGTTCTTCACTGGGGAACTCCGGAGGGGTAACGATCTGCGCCCAGGGGGCGGCTGGGGATGCGGGCGCGCAGTTCGGGCGCGACTTCGGCCTGGAACAGTTCGAGGCTTTCGCGATGCGTCTTCTCGGTGAGCCCGTCACCGTCGGCCCCGAGGTGGATGACCTCGTGACCGAACTGCTCGTGATAGCGGTGCACCTTGTCGAGCACCTGCTCGGGCGAGCCGATCAGCGCCGAGGAACGCGCGGCGAAATCCTCGACGGTGTCGAAGACGAGGGGGACGTGGAACTTCCGCGCCACCGCCTGCCGGGCCTCGAAGATGGGCCGGTAGGCGTCGAGCGCTTCCTGCGAGGTGCGGGTCACCAGGAATCCGGCGGTGCCCGCGCCGACCAGCGCGTCGGCGGGATCGCGGCCGTAGGTCTCCCAGCGTTCGCGGTAGTGGCGGATCAATTCCGCGTACGGCTCGATCGGATTGGTGACATTGGCGGAGAACAGCGGATCACCGTGCTGGGCAGCGTAATCCGCGGATTCGTAGCTGGTGGCGCTGCCGTGCCAGATGCGCAGGCGCGGCTGCAGCGGACGCGGCAGCGCCTTGGCGTCGGTGAGCGAGGGCCGGAAGCGGCCCTCCCACGTCACGCTCTCGCTCTCCCACAGCTGCCGGAAGAGTTCGTAGCCTTCGCGATTGCGGTCCCACTGGTCGTCGGTGGTGACGTGGAACAGCTGGGCCTGCGCCGCGCCGTTGCCCTTGCCGATGATGATCTCCAGGCGGCCGTCCGAGAGATTGTCGAGGGTCGAGTAGTCCTCGAAGGCGCGCACCGGATCCAGCAGGCTCAGGGTGGTCACACCCGTGAACAGGGCGATGCGCTCGGTGACGGCCGCGATATGGCTGAGCACCACCGGCGGCGCGGCCGAGATGAACGGATCCTCGTGCCGCTCCCCCACCGCGAAGCCGTCGTAGCCGAGATCCTCGGCCAGCGTCGCGCTGTGCACGACGCGGCGCAGGCGCTGCCGCGCGGTCTCGGTGTCCCCGGTGCTGGGGTCGGGGGTGTGCGTGATCAGGGTCAGCAGCAGGAATTTCACCGGGCTACCCCTTCTTCTTCGGCAGGCCCGGCGGGTTGACGCGGGACTCGGAGACGGCTTCGGTCTTCAGCCCCCAGCGGTCGATGACCTGCTGGTAGGTGCCGTCGGAAATGAGCTGCTGCAGCGCCTTGTGGATGGCGGTGACGAGCCCGTTGTCCTTCTTGGTGAGCACGGCGATCTCGGCCTGCAGGACGTCGCCCGCCCCGGAGAAGGTCTGGATGACCTTGGTCTGCTTCGCGGTGGCGGCGTGGTACTGCGCGGTGGGGTTGGGGCCGATATAGCCGTCCAGGCGGCCGGAGGACAGGCCGAGGTAGTAGTCGGTGACCTGCTGGAAGTACTGGATCTCGATCCTGGGCAGGCCCTCGGCGACGTTCTCCTCGTTCCACTTCACCAGCAGCTGCTCCTGATTGGTGCCGGAGCCGACGCCGATCTTCTTGCCCGCCAGCGACTTCCGGTCGGTGTAGGTCCAGGTGGCGGCCTCGGGGATCTCCAGGGCGATCCGGTCCTGCCGGTAGGTGGCGAAGTCGTACTTCTCCTTGCGCTCCTCGGTCACGGTGACGTTGGAGACGAACAGGTCCACCTCGCCGGAGTCGACCTTCACGAAGTTCTGCGCCCAATCGGCAACGCGCGCATCGAGTTTCAAGCCGAGCACGTCGGCGATCACGGCGGCGAAGTCGATCTCGGAGCCGACCACGGTCTTGTCGTCGGTGGCGTAGAAGCGCAGCGGCGGGGCCGCGCCGGCGGACCCGGTGACCACGAGCGTGCCGCGATCGCGGATGGCCTGCGGCACCAGGGCGGCGATCTCGTCCACCCGCTGCGCGTGCACCCGGCCCGGCTGTTCGGGCGACAGGTCGTAGCTGACGCCGTTGGCGGTGGCGACATCGCTGCCGCCCTCGGCGTTCCCGCACGCGCCCGCGAACAGGCTCAGCACGGCGAGTGCGGCGACAGCGGTGATCCGTCTGCGACGGCTGGACAGAGACATGGGTGCGGATTTCCTTACGTGATGGGGAGGCACATCAGAGCACGTGCGCGAGAAAGGCTTTGGTGCGCGGGTGCGCCGGAGCGTCCAGCACCTGGGCGGGCGGGCCCTGTTCGACGATCCGCCCGGCGTCCATGAGCACGACCGTGTCCGCCACCTCGCGGGCGAAACCGATCTCGTGCGTGACGATCACCAGGGTGGAGCCGTCGCGGGCCAGGTCACGGATGACATCGAGAACCTCGGCCACCAGTTCCGGATCGAGGGCGGAGGTGGGCTCGTCGAACAGCACCACCTCGGGCCGCAGCGCCAGCGCACGGGCGATGGCCACCCGCTGCTGCTGACCGCCGGACAGGCGACGCGGGTACTCGTTCGCCTTGTCCGCCAACCCGACTCGCTTCAGCAGGTCCAGCGCCTCCTCGTGCGCAACCGATTTGGGGCGGCGCTGCGAGGCGATGGGCGCGAGCGCCACATTCTCCCGCACGGTCAGATGCGGGAAGAGATGGAAGTTCTGGAATACGAAGCCGATTCGCGAACGCTGCCGCAGGATTTCGCGTTCCGGCAGTTCGTGCAGCCGGTTGCCCTTGCGCACGTAGCCGACCAGTTCACCGCCCACCCGCACGATGCCGGCGTCCACCTTCTCCAGGTGGTTGATGGTGCGCAGCAGGGTCGACTTGCCCGAGCCCGACGGGCCGAGGATCACCGTCACCTCGCCGGGGCGCACGGCCAGGTTCACTCCGGCCAGTACCTCGTTGTCGCCGAACGACTTTCGTACGCCGCGCAGTTCGATCGCGTACTTGCTCATCGCACGGCCCCCTTCGCGAAGTGCCGCTCGATGTAGTACTGCACGATGCTGAGCACCGTGGTCAGGATGATGTACCAGACCGTGGCCACCATGAGCAGCGGCACCACCCGGCCGTTGCGGCCGAAGATCACCTGCACCTGGTAGAAGAGTTCGGCGATGGCCATGGTGGACACGATCGAGGTGCCCTTGAACAGGCTGATCACCTCGTTCGCGGCATTCGGCAGGATGCCGCGCATGGCCTGCGGCGCGATGATGGTGAAGAACTGGCGACGCCACGGCAGGCCCAGCGCCTTCGCGGCCTCCCACTGCCCCTGATCCACCGAAATGATCCCGGCGCGAATGATTTCCGCCGAGTACGCGGCCTGATGCAGTGCCAGGCCGATGACCGCGGCGGTGAAACCGCTGATCACATTGTTGGTGTCGAAGTCCAGGAAGGACGGACCGAACGGGATGCCCAGCGACACCGTCTTGTACAGGTACGCCAGGTTGAACCAGAACAGCAGCTGCACGATCAGCGGAATCGAGCGGAACGCCCAGATGTAGGTCCACGAGATCGCCTGCAGCACAGGGTTCTTGGACAGCCGGCCGATGGCCAGCCAGATACCGATGAAGAAGCCGAGCAGAGTGCCCCAGAGCGTGAGCTCCAGGGTCACCTTCAGGGCCGACAGCACCGAGGCCGCGGTGAAGTAGTCGGCGAAAGTGGCCCAGTCCCAGCCCGGATTGGTGACCAGCCCGTGCGCGAACTGCGCCACCAGCACCAGCGCGATCCCGCCCGTCACCCAGCGCCACGGATGGCGCTTACGCGCGACGGGCAGGGCCTCGTCGTCGTCGGCATGCTCCGAGGATTCCGGAGGGGCCGCGAGGATACTCATGGTTCCGTACGGTAGAAATTCCCGCCGCCGGTGTCGCCGGTCACGATCAACGTGAATTCAATTGCGCGTCGACGGGGTGCGGATCAGGGCTGGAAACCGCGGAACAGCAGCACCGACAAACCCAGGCCGACCAGCAGATTCACCACCGTCGCCGCACCGAACACCACGATCGGGCGCGGGCCCGCGTCACGAATGCCCTTGGCGGAGAAGCCCAGACCGATGGAGACGAACGCGAAGATCAGGAACCAGGTGCGCAGATCGTTCACCGTCGCGATGGCGGGCTTCGGTTTGTCCGCGTACTGCACGTACAGGGTGCCGATCACCGAGGCGGCGATGAAACCCAGCACGAATTTCGGGAAGCGGGCCCAGAATTCGCCGATGGTCGGGCGCCGCGCGGTGCCGGTGCGATCCACCTTCAGGGCGAAGTACGCGGTCAGCGCGATGGCGACAATACCGATCAGAGCGTTCTGGGTGGTCTTCACGATGGTGGCGATCTGCAGGGCGTTCTCACCGGCCAGCGAACCGGAGGCGGCCACCGCCGCCGTGGTGTCGATATTGCCGCCGATCCACGCCCCGGCCACGGCGTCGGACAATCCGAGAACATCCACCAGCCAGGGCAGCACGAAAATCGACGGCAGCGCGAAAACGATCACCATGGAGGCCGCGTAGGCCAGCTGCTCCCGCTTGGCCTGCACCGCGCCCGCGGCGGCGATGGCGGCGCTCACGCCGCAGATGGAGACGGCCGACGCCAGCAGCGCGCGCAGCCGGTCGTCGATGCCGAGCACACCGCCGAACCACCAGGTGAAACCGAAGACGGCGGTGATCAGCAGCAGCGCCTGGATGATCGCCGGGCCAGCGGCCGTGGCGAGAATCTTCAGATTGATCGACGCGCCCAGCAGCACGACACCGGTCTTGATGAAGAACTCGGTGCGGAAACCGGCCGAAAGCCGTTCGCGCAGACCGAGTTTCCACAGCACGATATTGCCGATCAAACCGAGCGCGATGGCGTAGATGGGGAACTCGATGCTCTTGGCGATCTTGGCGAAATCGGTGCCCGCCGCCCACTCGGGGACGTTCACCTCCAGGTAGCGGGTGAGCGCGCCGAGCACGATCACCACGGCGATACCGGCGACGCCGAGAGCGATCGCGTTGTCGCGCTGGGATTCCCGCTTGGTGAGGCTCGTACTCATCACGGCACCAACCCATCCGGCAGGATGCCGGTCAGCACCAACGCGATCAGAGCCAGACCGGCGACGACCGCCAGCCAGTCCTCGGTCACCCACGACCACTTCCCGGGCGCGACCGCGCCCCGCCCCTCGGCCGATTCGTCCTGCGACATGACTGGTACTCCATTTTCTTGCCGGCAAACAGTGATGCCGGGTGATGCGACCCCGATCACCCGGCATTTCCACTTCAGCAGCAGGGAAATACCCCGCACAGGTTTGCACTCAGTGCGATCCCAACGCGGGCTGCGCCGCCGACCGGCGCGGCAGCAGCAGGGCCGGGAGCACGGCGAGCACCATCACCAGCACCGCCCAGCCGTAGGTGCCGCGGAAGGCGTCGGCCAGCCCGTCGGCCAGCGCTGCCCGCTGCTCGGCGGCGGCGCGCACCGAATCCAGGGTGGAGCCGTCCGCCTCGCGCACCATGGCCGTGCTCAACAGCACCGAGATGGCGGCCGCACCGGTCGCCGACGCCACCTGCTGCACGATGCTCAAGGCCGTGGAAGCGGCCGGGACCGACTCCGGCGGCAGGCCGCGGTTGGCGGTCGTGATGGTCGGCATGATGGTCGACCCGACGCCGATACCCATGACCACACCGGCCAGCGCGATCCGCCAGTACGCGGTGTCGGCCTGGATCTGGGTGGTCAGCAACAGGAATCCGGCTGCGGCGGTGACGATTCCGGCCAGCACGATCCGACGCGGCGGGAAACGGTCGACCAGCCGGCCCGCGATCTGCATGGTGATGCCGGTGGCCAGCACCTGCGGGATACCGTAGACGCCCGCCTCGGTGGCGGTCGCGCCACGCACCACCTGCCAGTACAGCGGAGCCAGCAGCATGGAGCCGAAGTAGGCGGAGTTGAACAGCGCCAGGGTGGCAACACCGGTGCGGAACTGACTGTGCGCGAACAGATTCAGATCCAGCAGTGGATTCCGGACGCGCAGGGCGCGGAGCACGAAGCCGATCACCAGGGCCGCACCCAGGACGGTCGGCACCAGCACGGACGGCGTCGAGAAGTCGGCACGCTCACCGCCGGTGGCGACGCCGTAGATCAGCGCGGCCAGGCCGGGCGACAGCATCAGCAGGCCCGGGACATCCAGAGTGCGTCCCGGCTGCGGGGTTTCGGCGGGCAGCACCCGGGCGATGCCGATCAGGGCGAACACCGCGATGGGCAGGTTGATCAGGAAGATCCACCGCCACGACGCCTGATCCACCAGCCAGCCGCCCAGCACCGGGCCCGCCAATGGACCGATCAGCACCGGAATTCCCATGAGCGCCATGGTGCGGCCCATCCGTTCCGGGGTGGAGGCGCGCATCATGACCGTCATGCCGATCGGCACGATCATGCCGCCGCCGAAACCCTGCAGCACCCGGAAAGCGATGAGCGACTGCGCGTTCCAGGCCAGACCGGCGAGCAGCGAGCCGACCGCGAACAGCACGATCGCCGTCAGGTACAGGTTCTTCGCGCCGAATCTGCCCATGGCCCAGGCGGTCACCGGGATCACGGCGGCCAGGGCGAGGGTGTAGCCGGTGGCGACCCAGGCGATGGTGGAGAGCGGGGCGTCGAAGGCGCCGGCCAGACTGTCCAGCGCCACATTGACGATGGTCAGATCCAGGACGGTCATGATCGACGCCAGCGTCACCACCGTGGCGATGGCGGCCAGCGGCGGAGCATCAGCGGCCCGAGCGGGGCGGGCCGGGGCGAGTGTCGCGTTCATGGTCATGACGCTAGAAATCCGGGCGCCCCGGTCGCCTCTGTCGGATTACCTGGTTTCCGACCGGCCCCGGGGTGAGACGGCAAACCAGGTCATTCGACAGAGGCGACCGGGCGGGGACGGGCCATACCGTCGAGGCATCAGGTCGAAACCTCCGGCCGCAGATCCCCCGAATCCCCTGGAGCGCAGACATGTCCACCGCCGCACTGCACATCGCCGTTCTCACCGGAAGCATCCGCGAAGGCCGCTTCGGCCCGACCGTGGCGAACTGGATCGCCGCCCGCGCCGCCGACCACGGTGAACTGACCGTCGACCTGATCGACCTGGCCGACCACCCCGTGCCCGCCGTCCTCGGCGATGCCGACAACCCCGGGATGGCCGGCCTCACAGCCCGGCTCACCGCCGCCGACGCCTTCGTGGTCGTCACCCCCGAGTACAACCACAGCTACCCGGCATCCCTGAAATCCGTGATCGACTGGCACTACACCCAGTGGCAGGCCAAACCGATCGGCTTCGTCTCCTACGGCGGCCTGGCCGGCGGCCTGCGCGCCGTCGAACACCTGCGGCCCGTCTTCTCCGAACTACACGCCACCACCATCCGCGACACCGTCAGCTTCCACAACTGCTGGGACAAGTTCGACGCCACCGGCAACGCCGTCGACCCCGCCGCCGACGTCGCCGCCAAGACCATGCTCGACCAGCTGACCTGGTGGGGCCACGCCCTCCGCGACGCCCGCAGCGTGCGGCCCTACGCGAGCTGACCACTCGCCCAGACGCCCGTCCAGTAGTGTGGAAAGTCGTGTTCTACGGGCGTGCGGCGGAGATCTCGGCTCTCGACGAGCTGCTGAACCGGGCGGCGGCGGGGCGCTCCGGGGCGCTCGTGCTGCGCGGCGAAGCGGGCATCGGAAAGACGGCGCTGCTGTCGCGAACCGCCGAAGCCGCGGCAGCCGCCGGGTTCCGGGTGCTGCGTGGCACCGGCACCGAAGCCGAGAGCACACTCCCCTACGCGGGTCTGCATCTGCTGCTCGGCCGGGAACGCGCCCGGCTCACCGCACTGCCCCCGGCGCAGGCCGACGCCCTGCACGCGGCCTTCTCCTCCGGTGCGGGCCAAGGTAATTCGTTCCTGGTGGGCGCGGCCACCCTCACCCTGCTCGCCGATCTGGCGGAGGAACAGCCGCTGCTGTGCCTGATCGATGACGCGCAATGGATCGACCCGGCCACCCTCGACGCGATTCTCTTCGCCGCCCGCCGACTGGACGCGGAACGCATCGCCCTCGTCTTCGCGGCCCGCGACGACGCGACCCCCGAACTGCGGCACCTCGACGCGCCCGAACTGCATCTCGCCGGCCTCTCCGAGCACGATGCGCGAACCCTGATGACGGCCGCCCACTCCGAACTCCCGCCCGCCGCGCAGAGCTGGGTGCTGCGCGAATCGCACGGCAACCCGCTCGCCCTGCAGGTGCTGCCGACCCTGGATCGACCGGAGCACACCTACTCCTCGCCCTATCGCCAGCCCGCCGCCGCCGTGCGAATCCAGCAGGCGTTCACCGCGCAGATCGCGCGACTCCCCCACACCGTCCGCAACGCACTGCTCATCGCCGCCACCGACGCCAGTGGCGAGACAACCGTAATCCGCACCGCCACAGCCAATCTCGAATCCGGGACCGTCGAGCACCCCAGCGTCACCGCCGCCGATCAGGCCGCGATCCGCGCGACCCCGGGCCCACCGGGGCGCGCCATCGACTCCACGACGACGGACGGCACTGCCGACTCCGCGGTGCGCGCTCGATGCGAAACGACCGGTGAGAACGACCGCGCCGATGCGTTACCGGACGGCGAATCACCCTGCGCCCGAATGGTTGTCGTGGTGCCGAGTGCCGACGCGCTGGCCCGGGCGGACGAGGCGGTGCTGGCGGCGGAGCAGGCGGGGCTGCTGGTGCTCGAAGGGGACCGGATCAGGTTCCGGCATCCGCTGATGCGCGCGGCGGCGCACGAGGCGGCCACTCCGGCGCAACGGCGGGCGGCGCACGCGGCGCTGGCCATGACGCTGGTGGAGTCGTTCGACGACCGGCGCGCATGGCATTTGGCGGCGGCGGCCACCGGACCCGACGAACGCGCCGCCGCCGCGCTGGAAGCGGCGGCGTTGTGCGCGCGGGCGCGCGGCGGGCTCGCGGAAACCACGGCGGCCTACCAGCGTGCCGCGGCCTTGAGCCCGGTCGCCTGGGACCGGCAGCGCCGGTACGCCGGAGCGGCCTACGCGGCCTCCGATGCCGGAGACTTCGATGCCGCACTGGAATTCGTGCAGCAGGCCATGGCACCCACCGCACCGGATGTCGCGATGGTGCTGCCGCCGATGCCGCAGCTCGGACAGCTCACCTCGCTGCAGGCACTGATCGAACGTGAGCTCGACCGGCCCCGCGACGCCTACCGCACACTCACCTACATCGGGCACCTCCTCGCGAAGACCGAACCGGACATGGCGGGACGGCTGCTGTTCCAGGCCGCCGAATCCGCGTGGAGTGCGGGCGATCTGGACTCGGTCCGGCAAACCGCCACGCAGACCGAACAACTCGGCCTCGCCGCCGCCCCACGGGTACGAGCCCTGGCCGAGATGATCGACGCCCTGAATCTGGAACCCGGCACCCAGCAACGCGGCGCCGCCGCCCTGCGCGAACTGACCGCGTGGATGGAATCGGAGCGCCTGCACAAGGCGCGACTCCCCGCCGCCACCGACACCGCCATGCGATCCGGTGCGGACTCCCAGCCGGGCGGGGCCGCCGCCGTACGATCCGGTGCGGACTCCCAGCCGAGCGGGGCCGCCGCCGTGCGACCCGATGCGGACTCCCAGCCGGGCGGGGCCGCCGCCGTACGACCCGATGCGGACTCCCAGCCGAGCGGGGCCGCCGCCGTGCGATCCGGTGCGGATCCCCAGCCGGGCGGGGCCGCCGCATCCCACGCCGGTTCGGCGCTGTCGCCCGACAATCGGTGGCGGGTGCCGGGTCACGCCAATGGCGTTGCACCGCACAACGACCCGATGATCGGGCGCGATGTGGATTGTCTGCGGGAGCGGGTGCAGCTGGTGCACTGGCATCTGCTCATGGGCGAGATGCCCGCCGCACGGGGGCTGGCGGCGACCTTGGAGGAGGACTGCCGCAGCATCGGGGCGCTCGGGGTGCTCGCGCCGGTCCTGTGGCTGCGATCGCGGGTGGAGATCATTCTCGGGCAGCTCGGGCGCGCGGACGTGGCGGCATCCGAAGCCATGCGGCTGGCCGCCGATACCGGGCAGCGGGTCGCGCACAGCAATGCGGCGGCGGCGCTGGCATTGCTCGCCGCCCTGCGCGGCGACGAAGACGCTTGCCGGGCACTGGTTTCCGAGCCCCTGGCGCGCGGAATCGCGCCGGCGAGCATTCACGCCGAGGCCGCACTGGGATTGCTCGAGCTCGCGACGGGGCGGCCCGAGGCGGCGTACGACCGGTTCACCACCATGCTCGCCGGACCGAACCGGCACGGGGGAACGGCCAGCGTGCCGGACCTCATCGAGGCCGCGCATCGGATCGGACGCACCGAAGCAGTCCGCGACCGGCTCGAGGTGTACGTCAACTGGACCCATCACAGCGGGCACAGCTGGGCTTTGGCCATCGGGCAGCGCTGCCGGGCGCTGCTCGCGGACGACGACGCGGCGGGGAAACACTTCGAAGCCGCGCTCGAATTCCATTACGCCAGTTCGGAATATCTTTTCGAGCGGGCACGAACCGAGGTGCTGTACGGCGAATGGCTGCGGCGACGACAGCAGCGTGCCGACGCCCGGCGCCATCTGCGCTCGGCGAGTGAGATCTTCGAACGGCTCGGCGCGCGACCGTGGGCGAAGCGGGCCGCCAACGAATTACGCGCGACCGGCGAAACCCGGACCACGGCGGCGGATACCGATCTGCTGACGCGGTTGACACCGCAGGAGCGCCAGACCGTGCAGCTGGCGGCGGAAGGGCTGTCCAACAAGGACATCGCGGCGAAACTGTTCCTCAGCCCGCGCACCGTCGGATACCACCTGTCGAACGCCTATCCCAAGCTGGGGATAACCTCGCGACGCGAATTGGCCGCGTTCCGAGGCTGATTCACCAACCTGCCGCCGGGCGCGAACCCACCGCGCCCGATTCAGCCTGCGGCAGCGCGCAGGTTCTCCCCCGCCGGGCGCTGCAGCGCGCGGAACCCGCTGCGGTGGAACACCAGAGGCTCGGAATCCGGCTGGGCCGACAGGCGGTGCACGCGCAGCAGCACCACCGCGTGATCCCCCGCCGGAACCTGTTCGTGCACCGAAACCTCCAGCCAGGCCGCCGCGCCCGCGACGAACGCCGCGTTCCCGTTGCCGGGACGCAGATCGATATCGCGGAAGCGGTCACCGTTCTTCGAAGCCAGGCCGCGGGCCGCCGCCTGCTGATCGGCGCCGAGCAGGCTCAGCCCGAGGCGGCTCGCCTTCTCCAGCCGGGGCCAGGTCTCCGACGAGTACTGAACGCACAGCGACACCAGCGGCGGATCCAGCGACACCGGCACGAAGGTGCTCACCACCAGCCCGTGCGGTGTGCCGCCGATGCGGGCGCACACCGCCACCACCCCGCTGGGGAAGTGCGCGAAGGTGCGGCGCAGATCGGCTCCGTCCAGCGCGGACAGTGCCGCCGGAGAGACCGCCGCGGTGCCGTGAATCGAAGTCAGCTCGCCCATACCTCCACTTCAGCATTGGTCGTTGCCCCGCAACAGGTTTCGGATCAAGAGGAACACAACGCTCGCGATCGACCGCGACGAGTACAGCTCCCGCCCGGTGTGTCCGGGCGGGAGCCGCTGTCCCTCAGCTGATTCCGGAGCTCTCCGGACGGATCTACTTCTTGCCCGGCGTCTGACCGGAGTTGACGGTGGTGAAGTACTGCACCGCGGCCAGGATGGCGACCGGAGCGGTCACGAAGATCTGACCGATCAGGGTGCCCAGGAAGCCGACCGCACCCGCACCGATCAAGCAGCCGACGGCCGCGGCGGGCAGAAAGCCGCCGAACAGGCCGACCAGGATGCCGGTAATGGCGGCGGCGGCCAAGCCGCCACCCAGGACGCAGCCGATGGCACCGCCGGCGAGACCGCCGACGAGGGTGCCGATGGTGGCGCCCATGGAGATGGTGGAGGTCAGACGCGACCAGGCGGCCTGCTCACGCTCGTAGTCGTTCTTCCACGGAGCCTGATCCTCGTAGGGCAGGGCGACCGGCTTGTAGACGGCGTGATCGAGGTTGAACTCGGGCGTCAGCGTCGCGGTGTTGCCGGCGATGTCGGCGGCGATGGGGAACTCGAAATCGTCCACCCGGAACTTCAGTTCAGTGCCACCGACGGTGGTGCCGTTGGCGGCCTTCACCTTGAAAACGCCGTCCTCGACCACGAGCGAACCGGCATCGGTCTTGATGGTGGCCGTGGTCTCGGTATTGGTCACGGCATAGTTGATGACACCCTCATCGACCGTCGCCGGGGACGCGCCCGCGGTACCGGCGGTACCCGCCGTCACGCCCATCGCCGTGATCAACAGTGCCGCGACCCCGGCGAATTTCCTCATCTTCATTGGTCTTGCTTTCCTCACCGCAGAACGAACTTGTGCGGCAAGCATCAAGCAAACCCTCGGCCGAAAGGAGGTTAAAAACCAGCTTGATTCGATCCGGGATCTACTTCGCCTTGGCGGCGGCTTTGGCCTGCTTCTTGAATTCTCGTACCTGCGTGAGGGATTCGGCATCGGTCACATCGGCGACCGACCTGCGGGAACCGTCCTCGCCGTACGCACCGGCCGCCTCTCGCCAGCCCTTCGCCGCGAGTCCGCGCTGTTTCCCCAACAGCGCCAAGAAAATTCGAGCCTTCTGATCGCCGAATCCCGGAAGCGCCTTCAACCGTTTCAGGACTTCTTTTCCGTCGAGATCGCCCTCCGTCCAGAGGTGGGATGTCTTCCCGTCGTAGTTGTCGACGATGTAGCGCGCCAGCTCCTGCACCCGGCGGCCCATGGAACGGCCGTACCGGTGAATGGCGGGCGGCGTGGCGGCGAGTTCCTCGAAAGCCTCCGGATCCGCGTCAGCGATTTTCCGGATATCGAAGCCGCCCATCCGATCGGCGATCTTCCACGGACCGCGGAACGCGTGCTCCATGGGGAACTGCTGATCCAGCGCCATTCCGACCAGAAGCGCGAAATCATCGGTCGAGAGCAGCTCGTCGGCGTCGGGCTCTTGCGCGATACACAGCATGCGGGTCGCCATGGCATCGATCATCCCATTCAACCTGGCTTGCGGTGACGCGGGTCACGACTAGGCTCGGCGCCATGCCGAACACCATGGCAACACGAGAAGTGGGAACTATGCCGCAACCTGGCATTGAATCCGGCTCACGACCGGACCGTTTCGACCGCGACGGCCAGGACCAACTGGTCGACGTCCACGACCTGCAGGCCGCACTCCCGGGCATCCGCAGGCTCCGGACCTGGGCGCACGACGCGCTCGCCACCCAGCCGGGCGAATACGCCGTCGACATCGGGTCGGGCACCGGCTCCGAGGTGCTGACCTTCGCCGGCCTGGTCGGCCCCACCGGCGACGCCGTCGGCGTGGAACCCGACCCGCATCTGCTCGCCTCGGCGCAACGCCGCGCCGAGCAGGCCGGATCCACCGCCCGATTCGTCTCCGGCGACGCCTACGGCCTGCCCTTCGGCACCGACACCTTCGATGTCGCGCTCTGTGAACGCGTCTTCCAGCACCTCACCGCGCCCGCGCGAGCGGCCGGGGAGATCGCGCGGGTCCTCAAGCCGGGCGGACGCGTGGTCGTCATGGACAGCGACTGGGGCACGGCCATCGTGCACCCGGGCGACCGGCACGTGGTGCACGAGGTCATCGACACCATGATCGCCGGAACCACCAACCCGTTCGCCGGACGGCGGCTGGCCGGGCAGCTCACCAAGGCCGGGCTCGTCGTGGACGACATCGGCTCGCACGCGCTGATCCAGGACGGCAGCGTCGGCGCGGGCGCGCTGGTGGCGCGGATCGCCGATATGGCGGTGGCGCGCGGATCCATCACCGAGCGGCAGCGTGAACAACTGCTCATCGACCTGGAAGACGGCGCGCGCAGCGGCGACATCCACCTGTCGGTGACCATCTTCGCGGTGCTCGCGCACAAGCCGAACTGACCTCCGAGAACAGAAGAGGCGCGCACCCCGCGGTGCGCGCCTCTGCCGGTGTGCTGCGGGCTACTGGTGCAGCAGCTTCTCGGTGGCCGCGAGCAGTACGCAGGTCGCCAGGCCGTCCATGGCCTTCTCCAGCTCACCCGTGGACGGGAAGCTGGGGGCGATGCGAATGTTCTTGTCCTCCGGGTCTTTTCCGTACGGGAAGGACGCACCGGCCGGAGTTAGGGCGATGCCGGCGTCCTTGGCCAGCGCCACCACCCGGCTCGCGGTGCCCTCCAGCACGTCGAGGCTGATGAAGTAGCCGCCCTTCGGCTCGGTCCAGGACGCCACCTTCGACGCACCCAGGCGATCCTCCAGAATGCGCAGCACCAGTTTGAACTTCGGCTCCAGGATGGCGCGATGCTTCTGCATGTGCGCGCGCACGCCCTCGGCGTCGGTGAAGAAGCGCAGGTGCCGCAGCTGGTTCACCTTGTCGGGGCCGATGCTCTTCTTGCCCGCGTGCTTCAGGTACCACTCCAGGTTCTCGGTGGAGGAGCCGAAGAAGCTGACGCCCGCGCCCGCGAAGGTGATCTTCGAGGTGGAGGCGAAAACGTAAGGGCGATTGGGGTTTCCGGCCTCGGCGGCCAGGGTCAGCACGTCGATCACCGGTTCGGCGGTGTCGGTGAGCGGATGCACCGCGTACGCGTTGTCCCAGAACAGGCGGAAGTCGGGAGCCGCCGTGGGCATCGAAACCAGTTCGCGCACAACCGCTTCGGAGAAGGTGATGCCGGTGGGGTTGGAGTAGTTCGGCACCGCCCACAGACCCTTGATGGTCGGATCAGCGGCCACCAGTTCGGCGATGGCGTGCACGTCCGGGCCGTCCTGGCCCATCGGGATCGGGATCATCTCGAAACCGAGCGACTGGGTGATGGCGAAATGCCGGTCGTAACCCGGTGCGGGGCACAGGAACTTGCGCACCGGCTCGGCCACCCACGACCGCTCCGAATCCGCGTTGCCGTGCAGCATGGAGAACACGATCACGTCGTGCATGATCTCCAGGCTGGCATTGTTGCCGGCCAGCAGATTCGACACCGGAATGTGCAGCAGCTCGCCGAAGATGGCGCGCAATTCCAGAAGACCGTGCAGGCCACCGTAATTGCGCACATCCGTGCCGTTGCCGTCGCGGTAGTCGTCGGCGCCCGGCAGGGACAGCAGCTCCGCGGAGAGGTCCAACTGCTCGGGCGCGGGCTTACCCCTCGTCAGATCCAGCGTGAGCTTCTCGGTCTTGAGCGTCGCGTAGTTCGCGGTCTGCGTTTCGTGTTCCGACACGAGTTCCGCATGGCTCATCAAACCGATCTGCGTTTGCCGAGGCATCCTGATTGCCTTTCCAGGGCGAGGGGTATCTGTCCTGGGTCCACCGGACCCAACCGCCCAGGTTACTAGGGACGCCGTCGGAAATGTCAGCTATATACAGCCTTCACGAAACGCTGTTCACGAAACCGGAAGTCCCCCAGAAATAAAGGGGACCCAGCGCACCCGGCAGAGCCCGTTGACCCTTGCTGCCTTCCGGCCCTGGGGGAGTTCACAGGATGCGCGCCGCGCTGGATCCGTCGGCCAGTGTAGCGGCTCACCGAGACTCGCGCCGCACCGGGTCGTTACGATCGGTCCGACATCGCGGAAGACCGCTCAGTACCGGAGGGGAAACAAGTAATGACGAGCTCGAACCCTGGGCCGGGCGCACCGCAGGATCCCGCCGCCCCGCAGGAAACCGCACAGTGGTGGGCCACGCCGACCGGCACCAATCCGGGTCAACCCGTACAGGGCGCCGACCCGACCATGCTGAACTACAACACCGCCGGAGCCATGGGCTACACGCCGCCCGCACAGCCGATTCCGGGCCAGCCGTATCAGCAGCCGGGACAGCCGTACCAGGATCCGAACCAGGGCTACCAGCAGTACCAGCAGCCGCAGCCCGCCTACAACCAGTTCGCCCAGCCGCAGCCGCAACCCGGATACGGCTACCCGACACCGCCGAACGGTGGCGGCGGCTCCAAGGCCGGCTGGATCATCGGCGGCGTGATCGGCCTCATCGTCATCGTCGGCGTCGGCATCGGGGCCATCGCCCTCACCAGCGGCGGCAAGGGTGACAACCCGCTCGGCGGCGGCAGCAGCGACGACGGCAAATACACGATGGCCAACATCACCAACGGGTGCAACGCCATCGATGTGACGGTCCTCACCAAGTGGGCCTCCACTTCCAAGGGCTCCCCCGAGCACAAGGAGACCCAGCCCACCGAATACTCGGGCGGCGACTTCGACTGCCAGGCCGGCTACGAACAGCAGAGCCCGCCCGACAAGTACGGCAGCACCGACACCGACACCGCCGACATCAGCCTCGAGGTCGACTTCCTCAGCGGCAACTCCAGCGCCTACAACCGCCCCGCCTACGAGATGTGGAAGCAGTTCGACGTGGGCACCACCGGCACCGGCCGCGCCTCCGGCGACATCAGCGGCCTCGGCGAGGAGGCCTACTGGTTCTCCAAGACCGACGACTGGACCTACTGGAACGACTACGAGTACACCGTGGCGACCAAGGACGACAACGTCTCGGTCAAGGTCACCATCAAGGTCCGCCGCAGCACCGAGTCCTCCCAGATCAGCAAGGACGAGGTAGCCACCGCCGCCAAGGCCCAGGTTCAGAAGGCCCTCGACTCGGTCCGCAAGAAGTAGTCAACCGACCACAAGAACCCGCTCCGACCACCCCATTTGGTTTTTCCAGGGGGTCACCCGGTATATTGCTCTGCGGAGGATTCGCCTAGTGGCCTATGGCGCTCGCCTGGAACGCGGGTTGGGTTAACAGCCCTCAGGGGTTCAAATCCCCTATCCTCCGCTCACGAAGGCCCCCGCCGGATCAGCTCCGGCGGGGGCCTTCGTCGTCGTTCAGGGCGGTGGCTACCTCCGTGCGGGCGGTGGCCAGCAAATCGGTGTAGGCGTCGATGTCGAGGACGGCGGGGTCGGCGTGGATCGAGATCGTCACTGTCTCGCCGAGGCCGTGGATGCCGTGGGTCAGATGCATGACGGAGCCGAGGGCGGGGAAGCCCGCGGTGAAGCGGACGGGGGCGTTGCCGAGGGTGAGGTCGGCTGGGCCGCGGTGGACGCTGGAGATGACGGTGTGGCCCGAAACCTGGTCCGGGAGTTGGTCGATCGGGTAGTGAGTGACGTCACGGTGGAGCAGCGGGGCGGGGAGAGAATCCGTTACCGCTGCTTGGGCTCGGTGCAGGGGATGTGCCGCGCGGGTGCGGCGGGTGGCCAGATCGGCGGCTGTGCGGGCGGCTCGGCGGCGCAGGCAGGGGTCGTCCGGGTGGAGGTCGACCGAGAGGTCTCGGTAGCTGTTGCGGGTTGTGCCGTCGGTGGCTACCGCCATGGGGATCTGGGCTCGGAGGGTGTCGGCGGGGAGGTCGCGAGCGGTCAGGTAGCGCTGCATGGCGAGGGAGATGGCGGTGGCGGCTACGACTGTCACTGTGAATCCGGGGGCTCGCAGGTCTGCCGCGTTCAGTACGAGCATGCGGGCGGCGTGGGATTCGGGGGTGGCTCCGCCGCCGTTGAAGTAGTTGGGTGATGCTCCCGGTGAGGGTGGGGGAATCGCGCCCGCCGCAGTCAGTTCGGCGAGTTCTCGCTGAGCGCGGGCGGCGGCCAATCCTCGAATCACAGTGCGCGCCATGCTGATCGGGATCCGAGGAAGCGCCATGGCCGCCGCCGGCCAGCCCGTCATTCCGGCATGCTTTCGGGATGACGAGAG
Source organism: Nocardia acididurans (assembly GCF_016741815.1). Lineage (GTDB taxonomy): Bacteria > Actinomycetota > Actinomycetes > Mycobacteriales > Mycobacteriaceae > Nocardia > Nocardia acididurans. The sequence goes on along the minus strand of NZ_JAERRJ010000001.1, from coordinate 771,501 downwards.
CGGAGCGTCCCCCTCGGTGAACAGGGCGCGGGCTATCTCGGCGGCGCGGCGGCCGTCGGCGAGCGCGTGGGAGAGCTGGAGCACTGCGACCAAAGCGGTTTCATCAGGCGCGAAGCCGGGGGCGTCCGCGACTTCGCGGAAGAGGTGCAGGCGCCAGGGGCGGTGTTGCGCTCGCACTCCGGTGTTCAGGAGGTCGCCGAGGGCGGTGGTGAGGTTGGACCAGGTTGCTGCAGGGAGGGGGTGGACGACGAATTGGTCGTCAATGAATTCACAAGGCTCCCAAATCGGATACGCAATGTTTGCAGGGGTGTCCAGCACGTGCACCAGCAAATCTGGAATGCGAATGATTCGGCGCGCCAGGGTTTCCCGCAGTTCGGCGGTGGGTAATCCCGCGTCCGCGAAGCAGTAGAGCAGGAACAGGTCGTTGCGGGTGCGGGTGGACAGCCAGTACATGGTGGCGTCGCGGGGCGCCAGGGAATTCACTCCGGGAGCCTATCGAAAGCGGGTACAGCGCAGGGTCTCTGGGTGCTACCGTTTGTAGTAGAAGCCTTCAGTACTCTCCCGGGGGCGGGGTGACCGTAATGGCAACTCGAAATCGGACCGCCGCAACTCTCGCGCGTCAGGCCGATGAAGCGGATCAGCGGTATCAGGCGGCCGCATTCCTGAAACGCTCCATCAACAAGGTCTTTCCGACGCACTGGTCCTTCCTGCTGGGTGAAATCGCGCTCTACAGCTTCATCGTGCTGCTGCTGTCCGGCGTGTATTTGACCCTGTTCTTCGACCCCTCCATGTCCGAGGTGGTCTACAACGGGACCTATCAGCCACTGCGCGGCGTCACCATGTCGCGCGCCTACGAAACCGCGCTCGAGATCTCCTTCGACGTGCGCGGCGGACTGTTCGTCCGGCAGGTACACCATTGGGCCGCACTGCTTTTCACCGCAGCCATGATCATCCACCTGTGCCGGGTGTTCTTCACCGGAGCCTTCCGCAAACCCCGCGAGGCGAACTGGGTGATCGGCGCGATCCTGCTGATCATCGCCATGTTCGAGGGGTTCTTCGGCTACTCGCTGCCCGACGACCTGCTCTCCGGCACCGGGCTGCGGGCCGCGTTCGCCGGCATCACCCTGAGCACGCCGGTCATCGGGAGCTGGCTGCACTGGCTGCTGTTCGCGGGCGACTTCCCCGGCACCATCATCATTCCGCGGCTCTACATCGCGCACGTACTGCTCTTCCCGGGCATCATGCTGGCGCTGATCGTGGTGCACATCGCGCTGGTCTGGTACCAGAAGCACACCCAGTATCCGGGGCCCGGACGCAGTGAACGCAATGTGATCGGCACCCGCATCGTGCCGGTGTTCTCGCTCGATCAGGGCGCGTACTTCGCGTTCACACTGGGCGTGCTGTCCATCATGGGCGGGGTGCTGCAGATCAATCCGATCTGGAATCTGGGGCCCTACAACCCCTCTCAGGTGTCGGCGGGCACACAGCCGGACTTCTACATGATGTGGACCGACGGCTTCCTGCGCCTGTTCCCGGCCTGGGAGCTCTACATCTTCGGGCACACCGTGCCCGGCGCGTTCTCGGTGGCCCTCATGATGCCGCTGATCTTCGGGCTGCTCATCGGCTACCCGTGGATCGAGAAGCGGCTCACCGGGGATCGCGTGGTGCGGCACAACCTGCTGCAGCGGCCGCGAGATGTGCCCGTGCGCACCGCGATCGGGGCCATGGCGCTGACGTTCTACCTGATCCTCACCCTGGCCTGCGTCAACGACATCATCGCGCTGCAGTTCCACATCTCGCTCAACGCGACCACCTGGGCCTTCCGCATCGCGCTGCTGCTCGCGCCGCCGCTGGCCTACTTCGCCGCCTACCGGCTGTGCATCGGCCTGCAGCGCAGCGACCGCGCGATTCTCGAGCACGGCATCGAAACCGGTGTGGTGCGGCGACTTCCGCACGGCGAGTACATCGAGCTGCATCAACCGCTCGGGCCGGTGGACGCGCACGGACATCCGATTCCGCTCGAATACCAGGGCGCGCGCGTGCCCCGGAAGATGAACGAACTGGGTGTGGCCGGGCGACCGGGCAGCGGCACGTTCTTCCGGGCGGATCCGCCGGCCGAGCGCGACCAGAACGCGGCGGCCGCCCACGAGGCCGAGCATGCGCAGCTGGCCGTGCTGCGGCACGCACAGCGGAACGGTTCGGGCAATGGGCACCGGGCCGCCGAAAGCGCCTCCCCCTCAGGGGAATCCGCGCCGCCTGCCGGTTCGGGGGCATAGCCCCGAGGTTCCGCACAGCGAAAAGCCCCGAGCCCAAGTGGCTCGGGGCTTCTTTCTCCGGGTAGCCGGCCTCAGGCCCGCTTGAATTCCCCATCGGAAACGCCCGCGACGAAGGCGTCCCACTCACCGGGGGTGAACGCCAGAATCGGGCCGCGGCCGTGTTCCTTGCTGTCGCGAACCGCCACGTTTCCGTCCTTCAGAAACGCGACCTCCACGCAGTTGCCATTGGGGCCACTGTGTTTGCTCTTGCGCCATTCGGCGCCTGCCAAATCCACCTTCACGGTACTAGCTCCTTCGCTGCGTCAAGCACGAGATCTTGCTGGCATCGATCTTGTTTTCGCTGAGATTCCGCGGATCCGCGGATCCTTCGGTACGCCCGGGGCTGCACGCAAACCCGCCGTGCGACCCACTCTCTGCACTTCACGATGGGAATGCACCCCCGATGGCCCTTCCCGCGCTAAACACTAGCAGGGTTCTCCAATAGGAGATCGCATTCTTTCGTTTTCAATCAGCAAATAATCGGCAAGGTTAGCCAGCTACTAAATAGCAGAAAAATAGCCCAAGTTCGAAAGTCGCGAATTATCGTTACTCGCAATTTTGTTGCCGGTGCGATAGCGGATCCCTCGGCAAACTCCGCGGTGACCGCCCGTGCGCGGCGTCCGGGATCATGGTGGTCATGGCCGAGCATGCGCAGGACGACAGCGAGCGGGATCGCGACGAGGACGGGCGCGCCCGGAATGCCCGACCCCGTGACCGGTTTGGGCGACCCCTCCCATTCGGGAGCGCGGGCATCCCGCGCATCCCGGACGATCTGGATCTACCACCCGCCGAAACCCTCGACTACGCCCAACGTCTGCTCGACGACGGATTGGCCTTCAACGCGCACGAAGTCCTGGAGGCCGCGTGGAAGAACGGCCCGTTCGCCGAAAGGATGCTGTGGCAAGGTCTCGCGCAATATGCCGTTGGACTCACCCACATTCAACGTGGCAACCCCAAGGGCGCGCGCACCCTGCTGGAGCGTGCGAAGCACCGGCTCGCGGCCACCGACCCGGTCCCCTACGACATCGACGCCGCCGGATTGATCGCCAACGCGGACCGGCTCCTGGCCGCTCTGGACGCGGAAAAGCCGATCTCGGCGGCCGAACTTTGCCCCAGCCTGCGCATTCACTGAATTCGCATATTCACTGTCGACCCACACCCCGTGTGTGCACCCGCAATATTGCAAAAGACCAGCGGCGGTGCGAAGTATGCGAACGTCCGCGCCCCGCCTAGCATGGGCGGACGTGCCCACCGACGCCTCGCATCCGCAGCATCCGGTCCCGGCCACCCCGCCGACCGGTTACGGCCGATTCGCGCCCAGCCCGTCGGGGGACTTCCACCTGGGCAATCTGCGCACCGCCCTGCTCGCCTGGCTGTTCGCCCGCAGCACCGGCCGCGGCTTCCTCATGCGCATCGAAGACCTCGACCGGGTGAAAGCCGGTGCGGCCGAACGACAATTGGACGACCTCGCGGCCATCGGACTCGACTGGGATCCGCCGGTGGTGAAGCAATCCGAGCGCCTACCCCACTACGAGCAGGCCACCGACCGGCTCACCACGGCGGGCCTCACCTACGAATGCTTCTGCACGCGAAAAGAAATCCAGCAGGCCGCCACCGCGCCACACGGACCCATGGGCGCCTACCCGGGCACCTGCCGCGACCTCACCGACGCCGAACGGGCACAGCGCCGCGCCGCGGGACGACCCGCCGCGCTGCGATTGCGCGCCGCGGTCACCGATTTCGAGATCACCGACGAACTGCACGGACGCTATCGCGGCGCGGTCGACGACCTGGTGCTGCGGCGCGGGGACGGCACACCCGCCTACAACCTCGCCGTCGTGGTCGATGACGCCGACCAGGGCGTCGACCAGGTGGTGCGCGGCGACGACCTGCTCTCCTCCACACCCCGGCAGGCGTACCTGGCCACCCTGCTCGGCCTGCCCGTGCCGCAGTACGCACATGTGCCACTGGTGCTCAATACTTCAGGGCAGCGCCTGGCGAAACGCGACGGCGCGGTCACCCTGCGGGACCGGTTGGCACTGGGCGAAACGCCCGAATACGTGCTCGGCCTGCTGACGACGTCACTCGGACTTCCGGAGGTCACCGACCCGGCACAGTTGACAGGGCACTTCCACCCGGAAAACCTGCCACGCGAACCGTGGACACTCGATCCCGACGGGTTGTCGCAGACCAGGTGATATCCGTAACGTACGCACTCGACCCGAGACACCGAACGAACTCGAACGAGGACGGCAAACAATGACAAGCGGTGGGTACGACCCCAACCAGTATCCGCAGGGCGGCGGCCAGCCGTACCCGCCGAACCAGCCCTACGGTCAGCAGCCCTACGGGCAGCAGTCCGACCCCTACGGTCAGCAGCAGCCGCAGCAGCCCTACGGTCAGCAGCCGTACGGCCAGCAGTCCGACCCCTACGGCCAGCAGCAGCCGGGCTACCCGCAGCAGCAGCCGCAGCAGCCGGGCTACGGTCAGCAGCCGGGTTACGGTCAGCCGCAGCAGGATCCGTACGGCCAGCCCCCGCAGTACGGGCAGCAGCCGCAGCAGCAGTACGGCCAGCAGCCGTACCAGCCCTACGGCCAGCAGGGTTACGGCGCACCGGGATTCGGTGGCGGCATGCCCGCCGATGTGTGGATCCGCCTCGGCGCCCGCGTCATCGACGGCATCATCGCCGGTGTCGTCATCGGCATCATCAACTTCGCCATCACGGCGGCGATCGGCTCCGGGCTCGTCGCGACCTTCATCACCTCGCTGCTCGGATTCGGCCTGTGGATCGGCTACTTCGTGCTGCTCGACTCGTCGCAGGGCGCGACCCTCGGCAAGAAGCTGCTCGGCCTGCGCGTCGTCGCGCCCGGCGGCGGCAACCCCGATCCCAAGACCTCGTTCATGCGTAACGCGTGGCTGCTGGCGAGCATCATCCCGTGCGTCGGCTCCCTGGTGACCATCGGTCTGGCGATCTACATCGCCGTCACCATCGAGCAGGACCCGAACAAGCAGGGCTGGCACGACAAGCTGGCCGGCGGCACCCAGGTCGTCAAGGGCTGATTACACCGACGAGAAAGCGGGTGCGCATCCTTCCGGATGCGCACCCGCTTTTTTCGTGCCCGCGATGGTGGCCGTGCCCGCTAGTAGCTCGACGACGCCACACCGATCGCGATCAGCACCCAGAAACCGATCGAGATCACGATGCCCGCCACGCCGACCCAGATCCCGGCCAGCGCCATCCCCTTGCCGTCCTGCCCGGACGTCTTCACCTGGTTGAACCCGATCACACCCAGAATCAGACCCACCACCGGGATGATCGGGATGAACGCGCAGAAGAACACCGAGAGCAGACCGATCAGCGACGTCACCAGCGCCGCGATCGCCAGACCGTTGGTACCCGTCCCCTGCTGCGGATAGCCGTAGGGCTGGTAACCGGGCATACCCGGATAACCCGACGCGGGCTGCTGCGGATACCCGCCCGAACCCGGCTGCTGGTAACCACCCGACGAATACCCGTACCCCGGCGCCGGAGCGGGCGCGGGCGGCGGATAGGCCGCCGGATTCGACGGCGAGGACTGCTGCCCGTACGGCTGCTGCGCGAACGGATCGGACTGCTGCCCGTACGGACCCGACTGCTGGCCATACGGCTGCTGCGGCTGTGACGGCGGATTCGACTGCGGCTTCTGAAGATTCGGGCCTGAGGAATAGCCGGCGGGTGGCGGCGCGGCCTGCTGGGGCTGCGAACCGGAGGCTGGCGAATCCGGCGACACGCCTTCACCGCTGTACTGCTTCCACCACTCGTCGGAATCACCGGGATTCGTCATTTGCCCAGCCTATTCCACCGGACAGGGGTACCGGTATCCTGTTCACTTCGTGAGTGATGCACTATCTCCGGCGGAGACCGCCGGCACTGGACGCCCCGCCACCGAACACGCGGCATTCGCGAAGGCGGCGGGGGGCTTTTACACACCGGTCGTGACACTGTTCACGGCAGTTCTGATCATTTCGAACATCTGCGCCACCAAAGGCATTCAATTCTTCGGCTCCTTCGCCGAGAACCCCGTGAAACTGGGCCCCGTCGAGATCCTGCCCCTCACCCTCGACGGCGCGTTCTTCCTGTTCCCGCTCGCCTACATCATCGGCGACGTGCTCAGCGAGGTGTACGGGTTCAAGGCCGCGCGACGAGCCATCTACTTCGGGTTCGGCGTGCTGGTCCTCATGCTGGGCTGCTTCTGGATCGCCAGGCACCTGCCCGGCGGACTGGATCCGGCGCGCGACGCGGCCTTCGACAACGTCCTGGGCACCACACCCCAGCTGGTGCTGGCCGGACTCTGCGGATACTTCGTCGGCGAGATGCTGAACTCGGCCACGCTGGTCGCCATCAAGGAGAGGACCAAGGAGAAGCACCTGTGGGCGCGACTGCTCGGCTCCACGGTGGTCGGCGAGTTCGGTGACACGCTGATCTTCTGCGCCATCGCGGCCACCGCCATCGGCATCAACTCGTGGGGGACGTTCTTCAACTACCTCATCGTGGGCTTCGTCTGGAAAACCCTCGCCGAGGTATTGGTACTGCCCATCACCTACCGGGTGATCGCCTTCCTGAAGAAGAACGAACCCAGTTATGCGCCAGTGGAAGTGGAAGCGCTACGGAGCTGAAACTGTTGGGGGACTTCACGTCCCCCAACCAGCAGCTCGAAATCAGTTGGCGGGGGCCTTGATCCGGCCCTTCCAACCACCCATGAAATCGCGCTTGTAATCGTCGAAGTACCCGCCGTCGATGCTCTCCCGGATGCGGTCCACCAGGCGCACGGTGAAACGCTCGTTGTGGATCGTGCACAGGGTGGCCGCGAGCATCTCCTTCGCCTTGAACAGGTGATGGAGGTAGGCGCGGGTGTAATGCTTGCAGGTATAGCAGTCGCAGGTGTCGTCGATCGGCGTGAAATCACGCTTGAAACGGGACGTGTTGATGTTGAAACGGCCCTCGTCGACATAGATGGCGGCATTGCGGGCCACCCGCGACGGGTTCACGCAGTCGAAGGTGTCCGCCCCGTTCTCCACGGCCACGAAAACATCCTCGGGCTCGGAGATTCCGAGCATGTGCCGCGGCTTGTGCTCGGGCAGCTCGTCACAGCACCAGCCGACAATGGTGCCGAGATTGTGCTTCTCCAGCGCGCCGCCGATACCGTAACCGTCGAATTCGCTTCCGCCGCAACCCCGTAGCGCTTCGAGATCCTGGCAGGCCTTGCGGCGCAGGTCTTCGTACTGCGCGCCCTGGATGACGCCGAACAGGGCCTGATACGGGCGATGCGTGCGCGCGGCGGTGAGGCGCTCGTGCTCGTCGAGGCAGCGCTGCGCCCACCGGCGGGTGCGCTCCAGCGACTCCTCCTGGTAGCCGCGGGTATTCATCAGCGTGGTCAGCTCGTCGAAAGCGAACATGACATCCGCGCCCAGCTGATGCTGAATGCCCATGGACACCTCGGGGGTGAAGCGGTGCTTCGACCCGTCCAGATGCGAGCGGAAGGTGACGCCGTCGTCGTCGACGTGGGCCAGGCGCTCCTTGCCCTTGGCGATCACATCATCGGACCGCACGCCCACGGCCTCCATGGCCAGCACCTTCTTGAAGCCGACACCCAGCGACATGACCTGGAAGCCGCCGCTGTCGGTGAAGGTGGGGCCGTGCCAGTTCATGAACTGCGCCAGGCCGCCACCCTCGTCCACGATGTCCGGGCCGGGCTGCAGATACAGGTGGTAGGCGTTCGCCAGCAGCGCCTGCGAACCCAGCTCCTTCATGGTCTCCGGCAGCACCGCCTTCACGGTGGCCTTCGTACCCACGGGAATGAAGGCCGGGGTCGCGATATCGCCGTGCGGCGTGCTGATCACCCCGCTGCGACCGTGCCGACCCTCCAGCCGGGTACCGACCTTGAACGAGAACTCGGAAGCAGCAGACACCGGACCATCCTCTCAGCCCGTGTGCCTGCCGCTGTGAGGGGCTATCCCTTGCCCAGGGACACCGCGTCGGGCTCCGGGTCGTCTATGTTCTCGCCTTCGCCGTCGGTGATGGCGGCGGCGAACTGGGCGTTGTAGAGGTTGTAGTACGCGCCCTTGGCGAGGAGCAGTTGGTCGTGGGTGCCCTGCTCGACGATCTTGCCCTTCTCCATGACCACGATGGTGTCGGCGTCGCGTATCGTCGAAAGACGGTGCGCGATCACGAAACTCGTGCGGTCGCGGCGCAGGGCTGCCATGGCGTGCTGCACCAGGAGTTCGGTGCGGGTGTCGACCGAACTGGTGGCCTCGTCCAGGATCAGGATGGACGGCTTGGCCAGGAACGCGCGGGCGATGGTGATGAGCTGCTTCTCACCCGTGCTGACGCCCGAACCCTCCTCGTCGATGACGGTGTCGTAGCCGTGCGGCAGGGCGTGCACGAAACGGTCCACGTAGGCGGCGCGAGCGGCCTCGAGGATGTCCTCCTCGGTGGCGTTCGTATTGCCGTAGGCGATGTTCTCGCGGATGGTGCCGCCGAACAGCCAGGTGTCCTGCAGCACCATGCCCATGCGCGAGCGCAGATGGTCGCGGGTGATGCGGGTGATGTTCACGCCGTCGATGGTGATCGCGCCGTCGTCCACCTCGTAGAAGCGCATGAGCAGGTTGACCAGTGTGGTCTTGCCCGCGCCCGTCGGGCCGACGATGGCGACCACGTGCCCGGGTTCGGCCACCAGCGACAGCTTCTCGATGACCGGGGTCTCGGGCTCGTAGCGGAAGGACACGTCCTCGAAGGCGACGCGGCCGCGGCTGAGCGGGCGGTCGTCCTCCACCTCCGGATCCGGGATCTGCTCGTCGGCGTCGAGGATCTCGAAGATGCGCTCGGCCGAGGCCACACCCGACTGCAGCAGGTTGACCATCGAGCCGATCTGCGTGAGCGGCTGGGTGAAACCGCGCGAGTACTGGATGAACGCCTGCACCTCACCCAGCGACAGCTGACCGCTGGCCACGCGCAGACCGCCGACCACGGCGATGAGCACGTAGTTCAGGTTCCCGAGGAACATGATGGCGGGCATGATCAGGCCGGAGATGAACTGCGACTTGAACGACGCCTGGTACAGCTTCTCGTTGGTCTCGTCGAACTTCTCGCCGACCTCGCGCACGCGACCGAAGGCGGTCACCACCTCGTGGCCGGTGAAAGCCTCCTCCACCTGGGCGTTGACCGCGCCGGTGTACTTCCACTGATCCACGAAATGCGGTTTGGAGCGTTTCGCGATCTGCACGGTCACGATGATCGACAGCGGCACCGTGAGCAGGGCGATCAGGGCCAGCAGCCAGGAGATCCAGAACATCATGGCCAGGGTGCCGATCACCGTCAGCACCGAGATGAGCAGCTGGCTCATGGTCTGCGACAGCGACTGCGCCACATTGTCGACGTCGTTGGTGACGCGGGAGAGCACGTCGCCGCGCGCCTGCGAATCGAAGTAGCTCAGCGGCAGGCGGTGGATCTTGTCCTCGATCTCGGCGCGCAGGCGTTTGACCGTGCGCTGGATGACCGAGTTCAGCAGGTAGGCCTCCAGCCAGCCGAACACCGACGCACCGATGTAGAGCGCCAGCACCATGGCCAGCACCCGGCCCACAGCCGAGAAGTCGACGCCCACACCGGGAATCACGTGCATCGAGGCCAGCATGTCGGCGAAGGTGTCGTTGCCGGACTGCCGCGCGGCCTCGACCACCTCCTCCTTGCTGGGCGGCGGGACGCCCGGCGGCAGATCCTGGCCGAGCTGCTTGCCGACCACACCGTCGAAGATGATGTTGGTGGCCTTGCCCAGCACCTGCGGGCCCAGCGTGTTCAGCACCACCGAGACCACGGCGAGCACGAAAATGACCGAGAGATAAGCCTTCTCGGGCGCCAGTCGGCGTAGCAGGCGTTTCAGCGACGGGCCGAAGGACTTGGCCTTCGTATCCGGTGCGCCGGGATTCGCTGCCCCGGGCCTCATCGAACCTCCTCCGCGCTGAGCTGCGACTCGACGATCTCCCGGTATTCCGAGCAGTCGCGCACGAGCTGGTCGTGCGTACCCAGGCCGACGATCGCACCGTCCTCCAGCACGATGATCTGATCCGCGTCGCGGACGGTCGAAATACGTTGTGCCACAGTGATCACCGCGGCGTCGCGGATCTCGGGGCGGAGCGCGTCCCGCACCCGGGCGTCGGTGGCGACGTCCAGAGCGGAGAAGCAGTCGTCGAACAGGTAGATGCGCGGCTTGCGCACCAGCGCGCGGGCGATGGCCAGACGCTGGCGCTGACCGCCGGAAACCGTTGTACCGCCTTGTGCGACAGGGGTTTCCAAGCCCTGCGGCATATCCCGCACGAAATCCGCGGCCTGGGCGATCTCCAGCGCGTGCCAGAGTTCCTCGTCGGTGGCGTCCGGCTTGCCGTAGCGCAGGTTCGAGGCCACCGTGCCGGAGAACAGGTACGCCTTCTGCGGCACCAGGCCGATCAGGTCACGCAGCAGTTCCAGGTCGATGTGGCGAACATCGGTGCCGCCCACGGTGATCGAGCCGTCGGTGACGTCGATGAGGCGCGGGATCAGGTTGATCAGAGTGGTCTTGCCCGCACCGGTCGCACCCACGATCGCGGTGGTGGTGCCGGGTTCCGCGCGGAACCGGATTCCGCGCAGCACAGGCTTTTCCGCGCCCGGGAACTTGAATTCCGCGAACTGGAAATCGACCACGCCGGGATCGCCCTGCAGCGGCTGCGGCAGCCGCGGCGGCCGCACCGAGGATTCGGTGTCCAGCACCGCGCCGATGCGCTCGGCCGAGACCGCGGCACGCGGGGCCATCATGGCCAGGAAGGAGGCCATCATGACGGCCATCAGGATCTGCATGATGTAGGACAGCAGCGCGGTCAGCGCGCCGATCTGCATCTCACCGCGGTCGATGGCGTGGCCGCCGAACCAGATCACGGCCACCGTGGTGACATTCGAGATCAGCATGACCGCGGGGAACATGAGCGCCATGTAGCGGCCCACATACAGCGACGCCTCGGTCAGCTCCTTGTTGGCGACGCCGAAACGCCAGGTCTCCTGCCGCTCGCGAACGAACGCGCGGACCACGCGGATACCGGTGATCTGTTCGCGCAGAACACGATTCACCGCGTCGATGCGGGTCTGCATGCGGCGGAAGCCGGGCACCATGCGGCTGATGATCAGGGTCATGGTGAGGGCCAGCGCGGGCACGGCCACCAGCAGCACCCAGGACAGTCCGAAGTTCTCGCGGACCGCCATGATGATGCCGCCGATGCACATGATCGGGGCCATAACCAGGATGGTGGCGCTCATGACCATGAGCAGCTGCACCTGGTTGATGTCGTTGGTGCTGCGGGTGATCAGCGACGGCGCGCCGAACAGGCCCACCTCACGATCGGAGAAGGTGCCCACCCGGTGCAGCAGGGCCGCGCGCATATCGCGGCCCGCGCTCATGGCGGCCTGCGCGCCCAGGTACACCGACGCGCCCTGGGCGACGATCTGCACGACCGTCACCAGCAGCATCCAGAGGCCGGCCGTCCAGATGTAGCCGATATCGCCCTTGGTGACGCCGTTGTCGATGATGTCGGCGTTGAGGCTCGGCAGGTAGAGCATGGCGATGACGGAGACCAGCTGTAGCACGAGAACTCCGGCCAGCTGGGCTCGGTAGGGAGCCAGGAAGGTGCGCAGCAGTCTGATCAACATGGTGCTCGCAGGCTACCGCCCGAGGGTTACCGCCCGTACGCCGAATTTGAAGCTTTCCTTTTCAGATGTCGGGTTGGTCCAGGTCCAGCCATTGCGTGGCGGCCTGCGAGCCCGCCGGGCGGGGGCGGCGTGTCCAGGCGTCCGGATCGTGCAGCAATTCGTCCAGGAAGGACGGGAGCAGATCGTGGGCGATATCGGCGACGGAGACGCGTTCCAGTACCGAGCGGATGTTCACGCGCAGGCCGATCCACACCCGCTGCAGGGGTTCGGCCGCGCCCGCGTAGTGCACGTCCTCGGGGCGCTGGCCGCGGACCGAGGCGAGCGGGCCCTCCACGGCGCGGATCACGTCGGCGATGCTGATGTCGGTGGCCGGGCGGGCCAGGCGGTAGCCGCCGTCGGGGCCGCGGCGGCTGGTGACCAGGCCGCCCTTACGCAGATCCGCGACAACCGATTCGAGAACTTTGGGCGGAATGTCCTGTGCCACGACGATGGCGTCGGCCTTCACCGAATCCGGTTGCGCCTTGGCGATCTCGACCAGGGTGCGCACCGCGTAATCGATCTTCGCGGTGATGTGCACTGGAAACTCCTGATCTCGGCGGCCGTGAAACGAAACCTTATCGCGACAGCACGCCCAGCGCGGCATCCAGCAGAACCGCCTCGACCAGGTTCTCGTCCGTATCCGGCATGTGCTCCTGCGAGGTGAGCGCGACGCTCAGAATCTGCATGGCGGCGGCCGCGCGCAAATAGCCCTCGTCGTCCGCGCCGGGGCCGGCCAGCCACTCGACCATGCGGCGGTGCATATCCAGCATGTCCGGATAGCGGTTGTTGCCCAGGGCATTCACGATGGCGACGGTGTCGCGCATGCACAGCACGCCGGCCGCGCGATGATGCAGGCCCGCGCGCAGGTGCGTGGTCAGAACCTCGCGCACGCTCTCCGGGGTGTGCGGACGGCCGTCGAGGCTGTCCACGATGTCGCGCATGTCATCGAAGATCGGCTCGATGATGGCCACCAGCAGGTCGAGCTTCGAGGCGTAGTGATAGTAGAGCGAGGCTTTTGTGATTCCCACCGCATCCGCGACCTCGCGCAAACTGCTCTGCTCGAATCCCTTGGCGGAAAACAGCTGGATCGCAGCTTCACGAATCGCGTCTTTTGTGCTTCTACCTGCGACAACTGTTCCTGGGGCGGCTCGGCCGGTCATTGGGTCATCCTCTCACCACACTGTGGGGAAGCGATCAACACCACTTAAATCGAGGTTGTTCCTCCACTTCTAGCCTCGGTAGTCTACCTACCGCACGGTAGGCAGAAAATCGTGGAGGCGGGGAGCGTTGCAGGACTGACTCCCGCGGCAGGGCTGTCTACGCGTTCAACACCCGCACAGAACAATCCATCGCCAGGAGAACCCCTCGTGTCCGTATACCTCTACCGGTGGGGCAAATTCGCGTTCCGCCGCAAATGGATCGTGCTTCCCGTCTGGCTCCTGCTGTTCCTGCTGCTCGGCGGCCTGGGGACACAGCTGAAGGAGCCGATGAGCAATGACTTCAGCATGCCCGAACTGCCCTCGGCGCGGGCCAACGAAATCCTCGACAAGCATTTCCCGGGCGCCTCGGAAGCCTTCAAATTCGAGGCCGTCACCGGCACCTACGTCATTCAGGCGCCCGCCGGTCAGAAGCTGACCGACAAGGCGAACACCGCCGCGATCGACGCGTTCATCGGCAAGCTCGACCAGCTCGGCATTGTGGATCATGCGAAGCCGCTGCAGAATCCGGTCACCGCCACCGGTGAGATGGGCTGCCTCAGCGGGGAACGCGATGTCTCCAAGTGCACCTCGGCGCCGCTGAACGTGCTCAACAAGACCGCGCCCGACACCGTCGCCGTGCTCAGCGTGCCCTTCAACATCGCCTCGTTCAACGACGTCACCGAGGAGAACCGGACCGCCGCCTACGACGCGGCGCAGGTCGCGCGGGACAGCGGACTGACCGTCGAGATGAGCGGTTCCATCGCGCAGAAGCAGGAACAGCCCAGCGGCAAGTCCGAGATGATCGGCATGGCGGTGGCGCTGGTGGTCATGATGGTCGCCTTCGGCGCGATCGTCGCCTCCTTCGTCCCGATCTTCACCGCGATCATCGGCCTGGGCGCGGCCACCTCGCTGATCTTCGTCGGCACCTCGGTGCTCGAGGTGCCGAGCTTCACCACCTTCCTCGCGTCCATGATCGGCATCGCGCTGTCCATCGACTACGCGCTGTTCATCGTGTCCCGCTACAAATCCGAACTGAGCGTTCAGGATTCACCCGAGGAAGCCGCGGGCGTCGCCCTCGGCACCGCGGGTTCGGCGGTCGTGTTCGCCGGCCTGACCGTGATCATCGCGCTGGGCGCGCTCAGCGTGGTCGGCGTCGAGTTCATGACCTTCATGGGCCTCGGCGGCGCCATCGCGGCCGCGTTCGCGGTGCTCACCGCCATCACGCTGATGCCCGCCCTGATGGGCGCGTTCGGTCGCTTCCTGTTCAAGCCGAAACTGCCGCTGGTCGCCAAGCACGATCCCGAGGACGACACCGCCACGACCCTCGGCACCCGCTTCGCGCGCGTGATCGCCAAGGCGCCCGCGCTCACCCTGGGTCTCAGCGTGGTCGTGCTCGGCCTGCTCGCCGCCCCCGCCGCCGGTCTGCAACTGGGCCTGCCCGGCGAGGACAGCCTGCCGACGCACACCACGGTCCGCAAGGCGTACGACATCCGCACCGAAGGCTTCGGTGAGGGCAGCAACGGCGTGCTCATGGTGGTCGCCGATCTGGCCGACGTCGCCCCGGACCAGCGGGAGAACGCCGCCAACGCGCTGCGTACGAAGCTGGAGTCCTACTCCGGTATGGACTACGTGACCGCACCCCAGTTCAGCCAGGACGGCGCGGGCGCGATGCTCAACGCCGTACCGAAGTTCGGACCCAACAACCAGGACACCAAGGACCTGGTCAGTGAGGCGCGCGACGCCGAATCCGGCCTGGCCTCGGAATACCCGGGCATGGCGTACGGCATCACCGGCACCACCGCCATCTACGCCGACGTGGACCACGTCCTGCTCAGCAAGATCGTTCCCTACCTGGCCCTGGTGGCCGGTGCGGCCTTCCTGCTGCTGATCCTGGTCTTCCGCTCGATCCTGGTCCCGCTGACCGCCGCCCTCGGCTTCCTGCTCTCCATGGCGGCCACCTTCGGCGCGACGGTCCTGATCTTCCAGGAAGGCGCACTCGGCCTGATCGCCGACCCGCACCCCCTGGTCAGCTTCCTCCCGATCATGTTGATCGGCTTGGTATTCGGCCTCGCCATGGACTACCAGGTCTTCCTGGTCACGCGTATGCGTGAGGAATTCGTGCACGGCAAGTCCCCCAAGGAAGCCATGATCACCGGCTACCACCACGGCGCCCGCGTCGTGACCTCCGCCGCGATCATCATGATCTCCGTCTTCGGCTCCTTCATCCTCGAATCCGACGCCACCGCAAAGTCCTTCGGCTTCGCCCTGGCAGCCGGCGTCCTCTTCGACGCCTTCATCGTCCGCATGGTCCTCATCCCCTCCCTCCTCGTCCTCATGGGCAAGTGGGCCTGGTGGATGCCGGCCTGGCTCGACCGCATCCTCCCCGACATCGACGTCGAGGGCGCGAAACTCCGCGAACTCCAGCAGAAGCCCGCGGTGGAACTGGAGAAGGAACCCGTCGGCGTCTGACCCCGCCGAACCCCTTCCCGCACAACCGAACCCCTCGGCCCCCACTCGATTCGAGTGGGGGCCGAGGGGTTTCATGAGGTAGGCGAACCCGCCCCCGGCAACTGCCAGGGCTGATCCCCAGGCGGCAGTTCACCGCTCCGAACACCGAGATCCGCCCGAGCCGCTTCGTAGAACGCATTGCGCCTGCGCCCTGTCTCTGCATACAGCCGGGTGTAATCCGCATGCTCGACCGCGTGCCCCTTCGCAGCCCAGCCGAGCTCCCACGCGGCCCTGTTCCATTCCCGAGCCGCCGACACCGCCTGTGGAGAACCCAGCAGAAGCACAGCCTCCCACTTGATGGTC
Organism: Nocardia acididurans; assembly: GCF_016741815.1. Classification (GTDB taxonomy): domain Bacteria; phylum Actinomycetota; class Actinomycetes; order Mycobacteriales; family Mycobacteriaceae; genus Nocardia; species Nocardia acididurans. Next base: position 755,428 of record NZ_JAERRJ010000001.1, on the reverse strand, counting down.
TTCGTAGTCTCGGCGTCGGCCAACGCCTGCAATCCAGTATCGATATCGATCGGCAGGGCAACCGCAGGATAGCCCCGGGCCGCCGCCAAACGAAATGCGAGATCCATGCACTCCTTCAGCGCAGTCGCGTACTCGCTGTACACCGCCAACCGCTTGTCATCCCACCGAGCGTCCTGACTCCGCCGCCACTTCGCCCGCTCCGTCAAAGCAGTCGCGGTGAACGTCCCACCAGCCCCCAAGACCACCGCCGCTTCCAGGCGGTCCAAGGTTTCACCGCCGATGCGCATGAAACCCGGGTGGATTCAATCGCCCTCCGGGTCTCCACCGAGCGTGACCCTCTCCACGTGACTAGCCAAGGTATGGCTGTGTGCGCTGTTCGAGATGGTGCTGAAGCCTGAGCCGGACTGTGGGATGCACTGGTAGTTCCGACAGCTCGCCCATGCTGATGAATCGAACAGCAGTGGACTCATCACTTACTTCGATCTCACCGCCGATCACCCGGCCGTAGTAGGTGATGGCGAATTCCTGCCGTATCTCACCATCGGCGTATTCGATGACATGTGCTGGGTCCGTGTAGATTCCGAGCAGTCGAGTAATTTCGATATCGAGCCCGGTCTCTTCCTTGGTCTCACGGATAACGCACTGCTCGAGCGTCTCCCCGATCTCCATGATTCCCCCAGGCAGAGACCAGTTGCCGGAATCTCCCCGGCGCTGCATCAGAACTCGGCCGACATCGTCCACCACCAACGCTGAGCCACCAGGCTTCAGCGAGTTCGCCTTGGGTGCGTCTGGGTCTTCGTAGTAGTCACGCCGTGAGCCCATTGTGGAATCCTTGCGTTGTCGGGTACGGGGTTACGGTTCCCCATATCTGTTCGAACTGGTCGGCGAAAGACTCGAATATTCCGTGCGGAGACAAGCGCCGCAGATGCATCGCGGTGTGCTGGTAGCCGCGCGCCCTGAACAGGTACGGGGTGACGATCATCTCCGAGTCGAACCGGAACACCGAGTTGTACAGGTGCGCTGTGTGCAGTCCGATAGAGCACCCTGGGGTGTCGGCCAACGGTCCCAGCATGGACAGGGCGTTGCGTATGCGGCCGGGGAGGGTGCCGCCCATCTGCTCCAGGGAGTCTCGTTCCCGACGTGAGGGCAATCAGGGTCTGCGAATCCCAGCCTGACCACGCACCCGGCCTGAGTCTTGGCCGCGATCACCTCCGAAGCGTTGGGCAGCAATTCGAACACGAACGGATACGCGTAGCCGAGGATGTCTATTCGCTCAGTTGCCCTGTGCAGCAACGAAGTCCACAGATCGTTGGGTATATCCGCTCGGTGCGCGTAGGCACCCAAAACCTCAGGGGTCGCCGGTGTCCCTGCTTGAATGTCCGGCCGCGAAGACGGCCACAACGATTCTTCGGTTTCGCCGAGAGTCAGGGCCACCTCGAGCCGTGTACGCCGATGGGGTACCCGTCCGGCAAGCCAGCGATTCACGGTCTTCACATCCACTTTGACCGCAGTAGCCAACCGAGCCGAGTCGAATCCTGCTCGGAGCATCGCGGACTCCAGGCGCTGCTGAGTCATACCGGAACCCTACGGCGCATTTCGCAGACATGCGTGACGTTTGAATTGTCCACGGAAGCGTCCTTGACACAGTTCTAGCGTCCCGGCGCTGTCCCTACCTTCAGGTGTGGCCTTCGGGGTCGGTGCAGTCGTCCCGATCCCGGACAACTTCACCAAGGACGAGGGGCTGATATGACCGAGCGAACAAGGATCTATAGCTTCCCCGGCGGCTGGCTGGAAACCAACGACTACGGCGACGGCAACCCAGGCAGCGTCTACATCGAATCCCGGTTGCCCGTGCCGCTCGAATCTCCTCCGCAGCCCCCTGTCTCCTCGCAGTTCCCGAACCACGACTCCGACGAACAGCTGGGGGCGTAATGCGTTACAAGGCAACGTGTGTGGGTTACGCACGGGTTGATGTGTCCGGGTTGGGGTTGCTGTGGGACCAGGCCCAGATCCGGAAGGTTGCCGCCGAGCTCGGCTTGGACTTCGCCGACATGGTGATCTACGATCCTCGGTTCCAGCGGCCACCGTTGGCCCGCCTGAAGGCACAGGTAACCCGCCTGGACGCCGAGGCGGTAATCGTGCCGAGCGCAGCGCATTTCGAGGGCGGAGAGATCCCTGTCGATCTGATTCGACGGATGGACGTGGTGACCGTGACGCCGGAAGAGTCCTACGCCCGGCGCAATACGCCACCATGGCCGGACTCACCGCCCACGCAGGCGGGCAGGGCGTGATGCGCGGTGCGCACCAACACGGGCGCTTGCCTCTACACCGCGTACTACTCGTGCCCGACGTTCGGCCATTCGATCGGGATCGCCTTCCTGACCGATACGCCCGACACCTCGACCACGCAGGCCGGTGACGTGCTCGCAACAGTCGCGACGAATCCCGAAGACTCGCGTCTCGATTACGTCGAGCTCGCAATAGGTTGCAGCACAGCATATTAGCCACTTTCGATGCTCGGGAACCGCAGGGAGGAGGTACACCGATGATCGGACCGTAAGCAGCGGAACCCGTTGCCCTTCTGCATTTCAGGACGACCCCCGGAACAACCGTTCATCGCGCCCGCAGGATGATGCAGTTGGCCTGCGTCGTCAGTGCAACGTCTTTGCGGCGCAGAAGGTTCACCGCAGCGTTCGCCGATTGCTACGCCTGTGGTCGTCGCCCGCTTCCTCACGTTCCACTGGCGCTATGGCCTTGGACCGATTCGCCTGCGCGGCTTGGGTGCTGAGGGCTGCGTGCACGCCAGCGCGGGTCGCGGTGCTGACCATCACCCGCCCCGCCAATGCCCAAATCTTCATCACTGACCACGCTGCGCCCGCCCAGGATCATCAACGCGCTCGCAATCTTCAGCCTGCACAGCAGAGCAAAGAAATAGCCCTCCACCTGTGTGGACAGGTGGAGGGCTTTGGCGGTGGCGGAGGGATTTGAACTCTTCTAGCGACCCTGATCAGGGGCCTAAACACGGGTCTACCTGCGAAAATACATCACTGTGATTCATGCTGAATCACAGTGTTTCTCGGTCGATTGTGGGCAAAATGTGGGCACGGTGGGCAGGTTTCACGGCCTACCCTTGTCCAGCTCAGGTAGTTCGCCCGTGGAGTAGCGGGCGAACGTCTCCTCGGTGTCAACGGTGACCACGTCCGCCACCTGGACGATTTCGCCCGGTACTTCCCCGCCGTCGAAGTGATTGGCGCTGGGCACGAACACCGCTTCAGCATGAGTCCGGGACACAGCGACCCTGATTCGATGCAAAGGCCGATCGGTCTCCGGCCCGAAAGCGAGCGTCTTGCACAGGTCGTACCCGAATCGTGCTGCGAGAGAACGTATTCGGTTCTCATCCCACTGCTGATGTATGCCGGAAACGTCACGCCGCAGATATCCGATTGCCGCTGGTTTCGTCACTGTGATGCCCCTTTTCATCGTGGGAGAGGCACCCACCGCCGGGGAACCAGGTAAGGGGTACCGGTGATCGACCCGGCGGCGGGGCTCTCACGGGTCAGCTTGTCTCGCGAGGGGCCTGCGAAGTATCACAGCTTGTGGCACCGTTGAGGCATGGATGACATGGGGGTCGGCGCGCGCATCGGCAGGGCGCGCAGACTCGCTCGCCTCACTCAGGTGCAGCTGGCGCAGAAAGCCAACGTGTCGCTGTCGTTGCTGCGCAAGGTCGAGCAAGGCGACCGACCGGCGACGCCTGCGCTGACGGCCGCCGTCGCCCGCGTGCTGGGCGTGAGCGTGGGCGACCTGAACGGACAACCGTACGAGCCCGAGCCGAGCGACGGCGCAGCACACGCGACCATTCCCGAACTGCGCCGCGCGATCGTGGCATACGACGACGAACCGCCTACCGGGCCTGCCACGTTCGACGATCTGACGGCCGCGCTCGACCGCGTACGCGAGGGTATGCGCCGCGCTCGATACAGCGATATGACGGTGGAACTGCCGGACTTGATTCGCGGCCTGCACCAACTCGCAGACTCCGAGGCACCCGGCCGTCACCTCGAGGAAATCCATTCATCGCTCGCCTACGCCTACAGCAAGGCAATGCTGTTCGCCTACCAGTATGGATACCTAGATCTCGCGGGCATGGCTGCGGAACGGTGCGGATGGGCTGCCAGCCGCAGCGGCGACCCGCTGTGGCCGATCACGGCCGAATACAACCGGGCGCTGATCCTGCTCTACTCCGGTGCCTACGTAGGGGGGCTGCGGACGATAGACCGCGCATATGCGGCGAGCGAGCAACTTCCGACCACGCCGGACCTGTTGGCCGTTCGGGGCGCGCTGCACCTGCGCGGGTCGATACTGTCGGCCCGTGCGCTCGATAGCGGCACCGCCGAGGCACACATTGCGGAGGCGCGCGGCGTGGCCGAGGCGATACGAGACAGCCGATACCGCAACTACGGCACGGGATTCCGACCGTCGAACGTCGATATCCATTCCGTCGCCGTGCCTGTCGAGTTGTCGGACGGAACTACCGCCCTGTCTCGGGCCGAACACATCCGCCTAGCTGAGTCGGTCGCACCGTCACGCGCCGGTCACTACTACCTCGATGTGTCGCGCGCGTGGCTGTTGCACGGCAACAAGGACCGAGCGTTTCAAACCCTTGAGCAGGCGCGCAAAGTCGCACCGGAGATGATCCGCAACCACCCCCAGGTACACGAAACCCTGCGTGTACTCGCACACACCCGGCGCGGGACTGACAAGCTGGCGCACTTCGCCAAGTGGGCTAACGTCAAGATCTGACCAGGCGAAACGGGCGGCTCGGGCCAGAGGGCCGAGCCGCCCGTGTACGCCAGGGATTACGCCGCAGCGGTGGCGATCTTCACCACGCCGAGGGGCTGTGTCACGTCGACCTCGAATCGGCCTTCGACGCGCGCCCGGAGCTGGTTCTTGGAGAAGTCGTCACTCACGTTCTCCGACCACTTCGTTTCCACGCCCGCGGAATCAGTGGACAACCCCACCGCGGACAGATCCAGCAGCAGCCCCGTGGAAGCAGGCAGGCCGAGCGACAGCACGACCGGCACACCCCACAGCTTGCGGGCCGCACGGTCGATCGGGCCACCGAGTTCGAGCTGTCCGGCGGTGTCGGTGCGGGCGAGTTCGAGCTTTTCCCAATCGGCCGGCGCGAGCACGAACACGCCCGCCTCATGGCCGGCGGTCTCGGCCTTGGTGATCGCGCCGCGCGTGGTGGTCAGCAGATCAGTTGCGAACGCCTGCGTTTGGATACCGGACACGCTCACGATGCCCGACAGGTTCTCGCCGGTGCTGTCGCCCTTGATCACCTGCGCCTCAAGTGCCTGCCGTAGGCCGTAGAGAAGTTCGTCGCCGATGAACTGCTCGAGGGCGGTCGTGTCCTCAAGCCAGTATTTCGGGATCGGCTCGGAGATATGGGCGATCACGTGCAGCTCGGCGTCGACCTCGGTCAGCCCGAGCACTGAGGTCGGTTTGGTCGCGCCGAGCGCGACCGGGGCGGCGTTGTTGGTGCGGGTGATCTGGCGCAGGTAGGTGTATTTCGGGGCGCGTGCGGTCGCGCCGAGCACCTCCAGCAGCGACAGCGCGGGCCGCCCGAGCGCGATCGGCGATTCGGCCAGCATCGGCACCGTGGTCACGGTCGAACCGGCGGGGAGCAGCGCCTTGCGGCCGTGTTCGTCGACCGGGGCCATGCGGGTAGCGATCGCGCGCGCCATGGCCTTGACGGCCGGACCGGTCAGCGCGACGTGCCCGTCACCGTTGACGGGGCTGCGGTCGCCGTTCATGAGCGGCTCACCGATCTCCGCCGCGAGACCCTTCGCCTGCTCGATAATCTCGAGGTCACGCTGTCCGGTCTTGATCTGGTCCAGCAGATTCCGGGCCTTGGTCATCTCGGCGTCGTAGTCGCCTCGTGTCTTGGCGTCCCAGCGGTTCGGGTCGCCGTGCTGCTCGGCGATCTCGCGGGCCGCAGTGGTCGCAGCGAGCGCGCTGGTCTTCAGCTCGGCGAGCTTGGATTTGGTCATCATCGGGGTCATACCTCCGTGTGCGAGCCTCACCCGTGCGCCAGCATGTTCGGCGCACAGTGAAGCGGAAACGATTGTTCGGAATCGCTTGGCAGACGGGCGGATTGGGTTGGCCACACCGAGCGCCGCATGATCAGCGCGACCTCGGGGACGGACCCGTGTACCGATGGTCTCGGTCCAAGTCTTCCCCGCTGGGGCGGGGCGGCGAGCCGTACCGCTGGCCGATCCGGCATCCGGTTGATCAGACCGGACCCGGGGGCGGACGGATTGTCACTCGCCACACACACGCCCAGGAGGGGCGCTCTCAGTCTACGGGCTTGCCCGCCAAACCTGTTCGTCCCATTGGTCGGCTGTGTCCGCGTCCACGTGCGCCCACTGATTCGGCTCGGGCGGCCACCCTCGGCCACCACGGCGCAGCAGCACCCGACGCAGACGGCGCGCGGGTGGTGGCTCGGTCGACTCGTCCCCGCGCGGCTCACTCATCCGAACCGCCTTGCGCCAGTTGCGCGTCCAGAATGGTCCGCTGAGCCACTGCGCGCGCGTTGTCCTCACCCATGGTGCGAATGATCAATTCGGTTGCTGTACGGGCCAATGAGGCGATCATCAGGTGTACCGCCTGCTCGTCGTTGGCCTCCCGTAGCGAGCGGTTCACCATCTCGAGATCGTCATCGAGCACACCGAGCAGCACGCGCGCCGCGCGGGCCTGGTCGATCGGGCGGATTGTGTTGGTCATGTCCATCATTCGAGATTCCTTCCGTCGTGGGGGTATGGGGGTTGCGAACCCTGTGGCAGGCGGGGCGGACAACGGACGGTCAGCGAAAATCTCGTGCGCTCAGATTCCGCAGAAATTTTCGGCTTGGCCGGTACCCCCCTTGTGCCTGTAGTTGAGCGGAGAAAAGGAGGGCTACCGCGGCGTGGTCCCTCCCCCAGGGGCCAGCGATGGCGACCCCCTACCCTCTATATGCCCAGGTCAGAGGGGTACCGAGCGGCGGCGGCCTCGGCGCTGGTCTTGGCCTCGTGGCAGGGGTGGCACAGGGATTGCAGGTTGTCCCAGTCGTATCGGTCGCCGCCCGCGCCCACGGGTTCGATGTGGTCGACCTCGACGGCCAGGGCAACACAGCCGGGACGCTCGCATATCGGGTCGGTCGCGAGCTTGGCCTCGCGCAGGGTGCGCCATCTGCGCGTGCTGCCGCTGCCGGTGTACCCGTTGCGGCCCGACCATGCAGGCGTACAAGGGCAGCGCCGTCCCGATGGGGCGGGCTTGCGACAGCGGTTGCATACGCGGGGCGGTTTGCTGGGCATCGGTCATGTTCCCTTCTCTCATAGTTGCTTTCACGCGTCATGCCGCGCCTCGTCTCGGTCGGCCGGGCGATTCGGGCAGGTTCCGACCGCGCCCGGCCCACACGCCAACCGCTTTGCGCCCCAGCTCAACAGCCACGGTGTTGCACTCGGCGAGCACGGGGCAGCTCTGGCATATACGCCCGGCGGCGGCGAGCCGATACCGGCGGTCGTCGTCGTCCTCGCCCGACACCTCGGCGTCGAACAGCGGTGTCCGGCCCGAGCACGCCGCGCCGGTCAGTCGCTCATCGACCAGGGCACGTAGTTTCGACCCGGGGGTCACGCTGCACCGCCGTTTACCGACCGAAACCCGGGTGTGCGCGAAACATCCGAAACCGACGAAACTCTGTCGTATTCGAGCAGGTCAGCCGCATATTCGCCTGTTTCGCTCGGCTTCCCGGTTTCGCTCACGAACGAAACACGTTTCGCTTGCGAAACGCTGTGACCTGCAAGGTTTCCCGTGTTTCCCCCGTTTCGCACATATCCGGACAGGTAGCGCAGCCACGCCTGTTCTAGACCTTCCTCGGTCGCGATGGTGTAGCCCTTCGCGGTCGCGTTCCCCCGGCGAACCTGCCGGGACGACACCCCGTATTTCTTCAGCTCCCGCGCGAGCCATCGTTGGTTGATCGGCTTGCCGAACATGTCGGCCCACTCCGATTCCTCATCGGCCACGAGCCCGGCGACCACATCGACGGAGAACATTGCATCGGGTCGGCCGTTGCTCTCGAATACCGCGTGAACATCGGCGAGCAGCCGGATACCGCGCGACAGCTCCCCGGGGTCGGATCCCATCACGAAGTGCGTGCACGCCACACGCGCCAGCTCCGGCCACCGCCCGCCCGCCTCGTCGGCGATCGCAATCAACGCTTCCCACACTTCGGCAGGACGATCGACCACGCCCTCGGGCATTGGCGGCCGTGCTGCCTCGAGCGCCGCGATGTGCTCGTGAGCCCATTCCGCGATCCGCTCGCGCAGCTTGGCAACTTCGGCGTCGGCGTCACGTTCCCGGAACGGGGCAACCGTTTCCCCGGGCGCGCGTCGGCGCATGTGGATCGTGACCGAGCGTGTGGTGATCGTGGCGGGCATATTGCCCGCGATCCCCGCCAGGGCGACCGGCGCGAAGACAGGGAACTCCACCACCTTCATGTTCTTGGAGTCGCCCTCGCAGCGATCCACAGTCGCGCCCCGCTTGTATCCCGCGTTGAACAACGCGCGCAGGTCCTCGGCCTGCGGGTTGTTGCTGCGCCCGAACACCGCGTCGGCCTCGTCCTGCAACACTGTCGGCGGCAATCCCCCGGCGGCGGCAATCCTGCGGTACAGCGCCGCCGTCGTCGTGGACAGCGTGAGCTTGGCCGACCGGCACACCAGCGCCAGCAGCTCAAGCACGCGCGTCTTACCCGAGCCCGGCTCGGGAGAGTCCAGCACCAGGCGCGGCGTCACATAGAACGCCGGAACCGCCCAGGTGTGGACCACCCACAGCGCCAGCACCACCGAGCAATGCTCGGACGGGAACCGAACGTACTTGTCGAACCACACACGCAGGTCCTCGAGGATGCGCGCACCCTCGAGGGCTTCCACCTCGAGCGCGGTCGGTGACCGGAACGGCTTCACGCGATATCCCTCCTCTCGACCGGAACCAACGCGCATCCCAGGACGACGGCGGCGGCCCGCTCGATCCGGGCGCGCACATCGGCTAACGAATCGCCCCGGTCAATCGCCCATGCGACACCGGCGGCGAAATTCCGAATCCGTTCCAGTGCAACAGTTTCCGCGTCGATATCGGCGAGCATCCGCGTCGCCGCCGCCGGGTAGTACTCCCCTGGGGCGTATACGCGGCCGTCGCCGAAATCGTCGGCCAGGAGCTGATCCAGTTCGCGGGCGGCTCGGCGCCGTTCGCGTCGGCTCGCGATCTCGATTCGCTGCTCACGAGTACGGGCTTGCATGGCCGTTACCGGCTGCTCGGCGGTGGGTACGCTGTGCATCGTTGGGATTTCTTCCTGGTGGTTGGGGTTCTGACCGGCCCGGCGAGCGGTGGCAGCCGCTCCCGGGCCTATCTCGTGGGAGTCTTGGGTGATAGGCATTCATGCCGCCCCGGTCCGGTCGGCGGTGCTCTGCTGCAACCGATCGTTAACCCACTGCTCGATGTCCTCCCAGCGGTAACGGACCTGGCGACCGGTCACCTTGACGAACTTCGGACCACGCCCCGTGTAGCGCAACTGGGCACTCTGCCCGCGCGTCAGCCCTGCGTATTCGCAGAACTCCGAGTCGGTAGCGAGCTTCCGATCTCCCGCACCTCTTGTCATTCCAAGCTCCCTTCGGCTTCATGAGCCGCTCTTGCTAATGCGGCTCATTCATGAATACACCCGATCGAGCCACTCTTGCAAGGACGGCTCAGATAGCGTTCAATTCATCGTGACCGAGAACCAGCAACAGGAAGGCTTTGAGATGCCTGCAATAACGCGCCGACCAGAACACCCGGAACTCGGACGCGAGCGACGACAGCCGAACCATGACATCGCACCCGACCTCCTGGGCTATGAGTGGCTTGAGGTATCGAGCACAGAAGAGGACGGGTATCCGTACGACATCACAGCCACAGTCGAGCCCCAGGACAGCCGCTACGTCGTGACCAAAATGGTTGTCTCCCAACGCCCCGGCGGTATCCCGCTGCGACGAGGCGAACTGGCCAAAATATCGGTCGATCCATTCGTCTACACCGCCGCACACGAGACGGCGCGAGTAACAGGCCCCGACACGATGCAACCCGTTGCATCGTGGTTCGACCATGACACCGACGAACGCATCCGCGCTGGGCGCATCACCGACGAAGACCTTCCCCGGATAGCAGCCTTTTACCGCTGGGTGCGTCTCCAGAACGGCAAACCAACAACGGTGATCGCCGAAGAGTTCGGCGTCTCCCGCGCGACCGCAAAGCGTTGGGCCGCAAAGGCAGTCGAGGCCGGGTACCTCACCCAAGACGAGCGGAAGAGCTAGCCACAGTGGCAACCGTCGAACCCTACGAGACGAAGTCCGGCCTCCGCTACCGCGTCCGCTATCGCAAGCCGGACGGCAAGCAGACTGACAAGCGCGGATTCAGGCGCAAGCGCGACGCCGAGCAGTTCGCGAACACGGTCGAGGTCAAGAAGATGACTGGCGATTACGTCGCGCCATCACTGGGCCGCATTACCGTCGCCGAACTCGCTTCCGACTGGCTGAAGGAAAAGCGGGCGAGCGTCGCGCCCTCCAACTATCGAACGCTCGACTCCGCATGGCGCACACATGTCGAGCCGCGATGGGGTGGCGTCCGCATCGGCGACGTGACTCAGGATGCGGTGCGGGACTGGATAATTGACATGCGCTTGGCCGCCCAAGAACGGGCCGAGACCAAGGGTAAACCGGACATCAACGCTGGGGCGACAACGGTAATCCGCGCTTTCGGTGTCCTCGCGAGCATCCTCGATATGGCTGTCGAGACGAAGAAGCTTCTCCCGAAGAATCTGGCGCGCGGTAAGACCGTCTCCAAGGTGCTGCCGACGAAAACGAAAAAACGGCATGTCTACCTCAATGCTGCGGACGTGGCACGTCTCGCGAAAGAGTCTGGGCGACATCGGCTCTTGGTGCTCATGCTTGCGTACTGCGGCCTTCGCTGGGGCGAGCTGATCGCCCTACGGGTGCGCGACGTTGATCTCGTCCGGGGCCGTCTCACGGTGGCCGACAATGCGGTACAGCTCGGCGTCGATCATGCCGAGGGACCAACCAAGGGCAAGGAGATTCGCAGCGTCCCCGTTCCGAGGTTCGTCCTCACCGAGCTAGCGGCGCACATCAAGGGGCGCGCTCCCGATGCGCTGGTATTCCCGCACCCGGACGACGCGACCAAGTACCTACCACGCCCGAAGACCGTTGACGGTTGGTTCACGGGAGCAGTGAAACGGGCAGGGGTTCAGCCGATCACGCCGCACGACCTACGCCACACCTGCGCGTCGCTGGCGGTGTCGGCCGGAGCGAACGTGCTCGCGCTCGCGCGCTTGCTCGGCCACAAGGACGCGAAGGAGACGCTCAACACCTACTCCGATCTGTTCGACGAAGACCTCGACAAGGTCGCGAGCGCCATGGACAAGGCATACGCGCCGCTCACGCGTGGGCACGATGTGGGCACACCCGAGTGTGGGCAAAATGTGGGCACAGCGGCCGATCGCGCGTTCTGCGGCGAAGAAAAAAGCCCCTCACCTGCGCGAACAGGTGAGGGGCCGAAGCGGTGGCGGAGGGATTTGAACCCTCGGAGGGGGGTTACCCCTCACACGCTTTCGAGGCGTGCTCCTTAGGCCGCTCGGACACGCCACCGGTGGTGACTTTACCGGACGACCCTGGCGGAAACGAAATCGGCTGGAGAGGGGGTCAGGGGCGGTGGGATTTGAAGAAAGAGTCCAGGAGGGCGGCGCATTCGGGTTCGAGGACGCCGGCTCGGACTTGGGGGCGGTGGTTGAGACGTCGGTCACGGACTACGTCCCAGAGGGAGCCGACCGCGCCTGTTCTGGGTTCCCAGGCGCCGAAGATGATCTTCGAGACTCGGGACAGGACCAGGGCTCCGGCGCACATGGTGCAGGGTTCGAGGGTGACGGCGAGGGTGCAGCCTTCCAGCCGCCAGCCGTCGCCGTGGACGTGGGCCGCCTGGCGCAGGGCCAGGACTTCGGCGTGGGCGGTGGGGTCGCCGAGGGTTTCGCGGGCGTTGGCGGCGCGGGCCAGTTCGCGGCCGTCGGCGTCGAAGATCACCGCGCCTACGGGGACGTCGGAAGAACCCGCCAGGGAGGCGGCGGCGAGGGCTGCGCGCATCATGGCCTCGTCGGACTGCAGCGCCGCGCCTCCCGAGAGGGCGGCGCGGCGGGAATCGTCGGGGGTCATGAGGTCAGCGGGGGAGTTTGTCCAGGGTGGCGGAGAACTCGTTGGCGAAGCCCAGGCGCTGAGCGATCATGCCGAGTTGTTCGTCGGGGTAGAGGTCGACCTCGGCGAGGATGACGGCGAGGACCGGTTCGGGGAGGCCGAGGTCGGCCAGGACCGAGAGGTCGCCCTCTTCCCAGGGGTCCACCTCGTCGAGCTCGTCGGGGTCGATGTCGGGGATCTCGATATTGAGTTCCTCGAGGACGTCGGCTGCGATGTCGTAGTCGATGGCGGCGGTGGCGTCCGACAGGAGGATGCGGGAGCCGGTCGGGCCGGGGCGCAGGATGATGAAGAATTCGTCGTCGACGTCGAGCAGGCCGAAGACCGCGCCGGAACTTCGCAGGGCGCGCAATTCGTTCTCCGCCGCGGACAGACTGTGCAGTGCCGCCGACGTCAGCGGCGTCACCTTCCAGTTGGCTTCTTCGCGGACAACCGCCACTGCGAACCCTTCCACGTCGTCGTACTCGTCCGACGCCGCCCTGTTCGTGCTCGAGCGTTGTGCTGCCATGGGCGCAACGGTAGTCCGCTTCGGGGGAAATGTTGAACTCGTATGCGAATCTGGTCGAATGACGGGTCGTCCGAAACCAGCTGTGTGCGTCCTCGGTACCGGGTTGATCGGGGGGTCGGTGCTGCGCGCCGCCGCCGCGGCGGGCTACCAGGCCTGGGGGTACAACCGGTCCGAAGCCGGGGCGAAGGCCGCGCGCGCCGACGGCTACGACGTGATCAGCGACAGTGCCGAGGCGCTGGGGCGCGCCGCCGAGAAGGACGCGCTGATCGTGGTCGGCGTGCCGATGCCGGCGCTGAGCGCAGTCCTGTCCGATATCCGCACCTTCGCGCCGGACTGCGTGCTCACCGACGTGGTGAGCGTGAAGGCCCCCGTCGCCGAGGTCGTGCACCGGCACGAGCTGGGCAGGCATTTCGTGGGCGGGCATCCGATGGCGGGGACCAGTGAATCCGGTTGGGCCGCATCCACTCCCGACCTGTTCCAGGGCGCGGCCTGGGCGTTGAGCGTCGACGAGGGCGTGCACGCGGACCCGTGGCGGCGGGTGGCGCGGCTGGCCCTGGACTGCGGCGCGGTCGTGGTGCCGGTGCTCGATGCCGAGCACGATCGGGCCGTCGCGCGCATCTCGCATCTGCCGCATGTGCTGGCCGAAGCGCTGGCCGTCGCGGGCGCGGCGGGCGGGAACCTGGCCCTGGGCCTGGCCGCGGGGTCGTTCCGGGACGGCACCCGGGTGGCCGCCACCGCGCCGGATCTCGTGCGCGCCATCTGCGAACCGAATGCGGCCGCGCTGCTGGAGGTCTTGGAGGACACGCTGCGGGTGCTCGGCGATGCACGGGACACGCTGCGCGACAACGGCAGCATCGTCGATCTCGTCGAGGCGGGCCACGCGGCGCGCGTCGACTACGAGGACAACCGGCGGTGGGCGATCACCGATGTGCGCCCCGGCGACCATGATTGGCTCGCCCGGCTGGCCGAGGCGGGGCGGCGGGGCGGCGTCATCGAAGCACTGGACTGACAGCGGCTGCGCGGAACCCGCAACCCGTGGCGGCCGAGGCCGTGCCGGGCCTGCCTGAGCCGCGCCGTAGCGACCGAGCTCGCGCCGGCGGCGAAACCCGGCTCAGATGCGTTCGGCCAGACCCGGATAGTCGAGCACGAACCCGTCGTGGTCGACGACGACGGTCGCGCTGGAGACCGGCGACAGCACGTGGATGCCGTCCGCGCCGCTGCTGTAGGTGAGGCTGGCTTCCTGGACCAGCAGGTCCGGCAGCCGCACGTAGACGACCGGGACCTGCACCTCCTCGACGGCGTGCGCCAGGTCGTAGCGGCGGATGGGCAGCGTGTTGAAGAACGGGCTGAGCACCACGTCGACGTCGAGCGCGCCGCCGAAGGTGGAGCGCACGTGGGTGCCGCCGGCGTCGATCAGCCAGTAGTTCTCCTCGTCGCGGGCGATGGAGGCGTGGCGTTCGCCGGTGGCGAGGGTGCTGCGCAGGGACAGGCGGCGGGTGACGCCGTTCTCGTCGGTGACGAGGTCGTAGGAGGCGCTGAAGGCGGGGTGGTCTTCGCATTCCCCGGCGATGATGCGGCCGGCGGCGCGAATCCGGTTCCCGCTGAGTACGACTCGGGCCGATTCCATGCGGGACGCGTTGTGGGCGCGCCAGGTCAGGATCGACGGCCATTTCGGCGCTGCCGGTTTCGTGTCCTCGCTCCCGCTCTGCGTCACGTCTAATACCGTACGTGCAGCACCCACCCGGTTCGCGAATGCGCGGCGGTTGCGCTGGGAAGATCACGTGCAGGCTCCCGGAGCGAACGCGCGCCGGGCGGCCGCTGCGGCGCGCGCGGGCGGGCCGGTGAGCCCAGCCGGGCCGACCAGTCGGTCGGAAGTGCCTCGCCACCGTGTGGAATTCAGCTCTCCTACAGCTGAATTCGATTACTCTCGAAGGCGCTGACCTGCATAGACACGCCAGGCGCGCGGTCACGGCGGGCGTGGCGGGCGGTGTGGATCCCGATCTTCGCGCACCGACTCGAGTAACGTGCTCCAAGGCACTGGCGGGGATTCGGGTGAAAGGACAGCTGTGACGGGCGCGCGGATGGTCGGCCTGTTCGCCGGCATCGGCGGACTCGAGCTCGGGCTGGCGGCGCACGGCTTCCGCACCGAACTGCTGTGCGAGATCGACGCGGGTGCGCAGGCGGTGCTGGGCGCGCACTTCCCCGATGTGCCGCTGCACACGGATGTGACCAAGCTGCGGGCACTGCCGGGCGGCACCGAACTGGTGGCCGCCGGATTCCCGTGCCAGGACCTGTCGCAGGCCGGTCGCACAGCCGGAATCACCGGCCCGCGTTCGGGTTTGGTGGACGAGGTGTTCCGGCTCGTCAAACGCAAACGCGGCCCGCGCTGGCTGTTGATCGAGAATGTGCCGTTCATGCTGCAGCTGGGCGGCGGCGCGGCCATGCGGCACATCACCGCCGCGCTGGAAGAACTGGGATACATGTGGGCGTACCGGGTGGTCGACGCCCGCGCGTTCGGCCTGCCGCAGCGGCGTGAGCGGGTGCTCATGCTGGCCTCGCGCACCGATGATCCGCGCCCGGTGCTGTTCGGCGCCGATGCCGGGGAGCGGGTGGTCGGCGATCCGGCGCACGATCCGTGCGGCTTCTACTGGACCGAGGGCAATCGGGGCCTGGGCTGGGCGGTGAACGCGGTGCCGACGCTGAAGGGCGGTTCCGGTCTGGGCATCGCGAGCCCGCCCGCCGTGCGCCTGCCCTCCGGCGAGATCGTGACGCCCGGCATCACCGACGGCGAACGCCTGCAGGGCTTCGACCGGGATTGGACCACGCCTGCTCTCACCGTTCCCGGTATCAGGCACGGGCATCGCTGGAAGCTGGTCGGCAATGCGGTGAGTGTGCGCATGGCGACCTGGGCGGGCTCGCGTCTGGCGAACCCGTCCGACGACGATTTCCCGGAGGGCGAGCCGCACACGCGCCGCAGCTGGCCGACGGCCGCGTGGGGCCGCGACGGTGTGGTGTACCGAGTTCCGGTGTCCACCTGGCCGGTTCACGCGCCGTACGAGGATCTGCGCTGGTTCCTCGATGACTCACGGCTGCTGTCCGCCCGCGCCACCGCAGGTTTCCTGCGCCGCACGCAGATGGGTTCGCTGCGCTTCCCGGAGGGATTCCTCGACGATGTGGCGACGCATCTGAATCGAATGGGAGGATTCCCGCGCGAGGCGGCGTAGCGCGACAGGCGTTGCCTCGTGCCGGAATCAGCGCGCGCAGTCCTCGTGGATTCCGGCCGAGCGCATGCCGGAACGGCGGGCATGATGCGGGATCAGCCGAATGTGCGTGAGCAGGAGCCTCCATGGGTCGACCGACCACCGACGCGGCGACGAGCGCGCGGATGTCGCGGCAGAAGCGGGCCGGGACGGCGCCGGAGCTGGCCTTGCGGAAGGAACTGCATCGGCGTGGGGCGCGGTTCTTCGTGGATCGGGCTCCGCTGCGGGGTGTACGGCGGCGGGCCGACATCGTGTTCCCCCGCAAGAAGGTCGCCGTCTATGTGGACGGCTGTTTCTGGCACAGCTGTCCGGAACACGCGACGCATCCGAAGAACAACGCCCAGTGGTGGGCGGACAAGCTCGCCGGGAATGTGGCGCGCGATCGCGATACCGATGCGCGGTTGGCGGCGGCGGGGTGGACGGTGGTTCGGGTGTGGGAGCACGAGCGGGCGGATGCGGCCGCCGATCTGGTTCTGCGGGCATTGACGCCGCCCGCCTGAGGCCGACCTGCTGGTGATCGGCGCGGCGCTCGCGGCTGCCCTGTCCACTTCGTCCGATGGGTGACAATGGACATGGCCCGGACCGTCCGACCAGTCCGGTCCGAGTGCGGGCAGACCACGGGAGCGAGCCAGGCCAGCGAAAGCGAGCGGCGATGACGCCATCCGAGCAGACACCGGCAGTCCTCGACGAGCCGGCCGCCGTGCCCCGCAGACGTCGCGCGCTCCGCCTCGGGGTGGCCGCCCTGATCGCCCTCGCCGGCATCGTCTACTCGTCGTGGGTGCTGGAGTTCATCCTGCCGATCGACAGCGACCCCACCAACACCTTCCTGAGCCAGCTCGCCGAGCAGGGCGCGCCCTACCGCCTGGTCTTCATCACCGGCGACACCCTGTGCGGCACACTGGCGTTCATCGCGGGCATCGGCGGTCTGCTGCTGTTCTCCCGCCGCCGCTATTCGACGATCGCCTGGACGGCGCTGGCCTGTTTCGGCGCGGCCACCGTCGCGGACGCGAACTGGCCGCTGCAGGAGCCCGACCCGAACGCCCCGCCACAGGATTCCGGCCTGTTCCCGCAGCTGCATCAGGTGCACGCGCTGACCAGCACCCTGGCCGTGTTCTCCATCTTCATCGCGATGGTGGCGTTCACGGTGGCGGCGTTCAAGTACCGGCGCTGGCCGATCCTGCGCCACACCGGCCTGTGGATTCTCGTCATCGGTTCGGGCGTGACCGCGTGGATGCTGATCGCCGACAATCTGCCCGGCAACTACGGCCTCGGCATCGCCCAGCGCATCCAGGTCGGGGCCATGTCCCTGTGGCTGCTCGCGCTGGCTGTGCAAATAGCTGTGGCCGAACGGGATTCGGCCCAGGCCATATCATCCGACCTCTGACCGCTCCGCTCGGTAATGTCGCTTCCGTGACCAGCGACGCACCCACCGGGATCTCCGCGCAGCTCGACGCTGTCGCCGCGGCGACCGCACGCCTCCTCGACACCGTCACGGAACTGCGTGACGCCGATCTCGTAGAACCGTCCCTCCTGCCGGGGTGGACCCGGGGCCATGTGCTGGCCCATCTGTCCCGCAATGCCGACAGCCTGGTCAATCTGCTGCTGTGGGCGCGCACCGGTATCGAAACCCCGCAGTACGCAAGCCAATTCCTGCGGGAGGCCGATATCGAGGCCGGTGCGCCGCGGCCGCATCGCGAGCAGCTCGAGGATCTCACGGCGGCGTCGGAACGCTGGCTGGCGCTGGCCCGGGTGATGCCGGAGGATCGCTGGGCGGTCACCGTGCGCAACCGGCAGGGCGGGGAGATTCCGGCCGCCCGCGTCGTCTGGATGCGCTACCTGGAGGTCGAGATCCATCACACCGATCTGGCCACCGGTTACGCCCCGTCCCGGTGGCCCGCGGATTTCACCGATCAGCTGCTGGCGCAGGCGGTTTCGGACCGGGCCGCGCGCAACGGCACGGGCTTCACGGTGAAGGCCACCGATACCGGTTTCACCGCCTCCGCGGGCGATCCGGGCACGGTGGTCACCGGTCCGGCCGCGGCGCTGGCGGCCTGGCTGATCGGCCGCTCCCCCGGTACCGATCTGACCGGGGATCTCCCCGATCTCGGGGCCTGGAAGTAACCGTCCCGGCTAGCCGATACCGTCCCGCGGCGGGACGAGCCGGTAGGTGACCCACGGGCTGTACGGCACATGGGGTTTGTCGACTTTGATGCGCAGATCGCGGATCTGCCCGGTAACCGGATCGGCCACCCGGATGGCAGAGAGCACGGCATTCGTCGCCGGGTAGTCGGCGGCGTACATGCGCTCGAAATCCGGATGCGCCTTGCAGCGATCGACGATCTCGGTGATGGCGGACTCCGGCAGCGAGATGGGGCCGAGGATGCGCAGCATGTAGGCGTACATGTGCGCCACCAGTTCCCATTCCACGAGCAGGTCCGGCGCGCTCGGGTCGGTGAACAGGAAGGTGAGCAGGTTCGACTTCGCCTCCAGCCCGGGGAAGGCGTCGTTCCACGCGGTGTTGGTGCCGAGGATGTCGCATTCGGGCAGCGTGAGGTAGGCCGCCGGATAGGGCAGGTCCTCGAGGTCGGCGAGCGCGTCGACATCGGGCATGGCCGGGGACGGGCCGATGATGCGGTCCAGCGCGCCCGGGTACAGCGCGGCGATGATCCGTTCGCGATAGAGGTAGGAGATCCCGAGCGCGTCGAAGAGCGCGCCCACGAATTCCAGGCTGGGTATGAGTGAGCCCGCCTCGACCTTCTCGATCGCGGACTTGGACCACCCGGTCGCATTCGCCAGCTGCACCTGGGTCATCTTGAGTGCGTCGCGGCGTGCGCGCACGAATACGGCCAGTTGACCTTTCGCCATCGTTCACTACCTCGCTGTCGTACGAGTCACACCCGAAATGAGCGGATGTCTCACCTCTGGTGCGACTCAACCACATTGACTTTCCAGTCCCGAAAAATAGGGTTGACCAGGTACTGGAACCTTGCGCAGTAGACCGCCCCCAGGGGCCAACTCTCTCGCCAGGGGGTTGGTGCACTGGAGGGGAGCGCACCAACCCACCAGCACCATCGGTGGGTTGGTACGCAACACGAAACAGGCCCTCTCGCAGCGTGGCGAGAGGGCCTGGTTCGTATTGCGCGCCCGGAGAGACTCGAACTCCCAACCTTCTGATCCGTAGTCAGATGCTCTATCCGTTGAGCTACGGGCGCAGGGTGATTCAGTTGTGTACTGCCCGGCGAGCCGGGTAGTGGCGGAGGCGAGAGGATTTGAACCTCCGGTCCCCGTGAAGGGACAACTCATTAGCAGTGAGTCCCATTCGGCCGCTCTGGCACGCCTCCTGGTTGCCTTCTTTCGAGGGCGCCGGTCCTTTCGAACCGCCGGGACAGAAGATTACACAGCGGGTGACCAATAGGCAAAACGGCTGGTCAGCGTAGGTGGCTGTCGAACCATTCGAAGATCCGGGTTTGGGCGTCGACCACGTAGACATCGTCGAGGGCGGTCGGATCCCAGCCGGGATGGTCGGGGCGGTGGTGCAGTCCCGGGTAGGTGACGACGAGGGTGGCCACATCGGCGTGCGCGGCGGCGTCGCGCAGCCGGTCCACTTCGTCGGGCGGGGTCATCGGATCGTCCGCGCCGAAGAGGGCCAGCCAGGGCGCTTGCAGGCTGGGGGCTGCGGCGGTAAGCGCGAGCGCCTGTGGGGTGAGCGGGGATTCGAGGCCGGGGGCGGCGACGCTGACGGCCGCGCCGATGCGCCGGTTGGCGGCTACCAGGGCGGCGGCGGTGCCCGCGGAGTCGAAGCCGAGGACGCCGATGCAGTCGCCGAAGACGCCGCGGCCGGTGAGCCATTCGAAGCAGGCGTCGAAGTCGGCGTAGAGGTCGGCGCCGAAGACCTTGTCGGGGGCCGTGCCGTTGGCGCGATGGAAGAGGTCGGGGGCCAGGACGGTCCAGCCGTCCTCGGCGAGGGATCGCATGAGATCCAGCAATGGTTCGGTGAATTCCCGTGATTCGTGCAACACGACGATGCCGCCGCGGGTGTGGCCTTCGGGTTCGATCACGACGAGGGGGACGGTGGTCGTGTCCTGCACAGGTGCCAGTTCTCGGTAAACGCCCGACATGAAACCAGAGTAGTTGCGCTAGGTAAAGGCGGGATAAATCTTTTCGAGGGACTGGTTAGTCCGTTGTTTTTCCGGATCCGCTGGCGAGTTTTCGCCATCGGACACCGACGGGCAATCAGGTGGCGCGGGCACTTAGGGTAGAGGGGTGAGCGCGCACATCCGTCCGGACCTCGATGCCATCCCGGCCTACGTGGCCGGCAAGACCGCCCCCGGCGCGGTCAAACTCGCCAGCAACGAGACCACCTTCCCGCCGCTGCCGTCGGTGGCCAAGGCCATCGCCGAGGCGGCCGAGACGGTGAACCGGTATCCGGACAACGCCGCACTCGAATTGCGTACCGCCATCGCGGAATTCCACGGGGTCGGGGTGGAGAACGTGGCGGCGGGCTGCGGCAGCGTGGCCCTGTGCCAGGAGCTGGTGCAGATCACCTGTCTCGCGCCCACCGACGAGGTGCTGTTCGCGTGGCGGTCCTTCGAGGCGTACCCGATCGTGACGCGGGTCGCGGGGGCCACCGCCGTGCAGGTGCCGCTCGACGGTGAATTCGCGCACGATCTGGACGCTTTGGCGGCGGCGGTGACGCCGGATACGCGGGTCGTGTTCGTGTGCAATCCGAACAACCCGACCGGTACCGCGCACGGGGCCGCGGCACTCACCCGCTTCCTGGACGCGGTGCCGGCCGACGTGCTCGTCGTGCTGGACGAGGCGTACTTCGAATACCTGCGGCTGCCCGCGGACGACGCGCCCAATGGCGTGGAACTGGGCCGCAACCGCCCGAATGTGCTTGTGCTGCGCACCTTCTCGAAGGCGTACGGACTGGCCGGACTGCGTGTCGGTTACGCGGTGGGCGCGCCCGAGGTGATCACCGCGCTCATGAAGGTGCACATCCCGTTCAGCGTGAACAAGCTCGCGCAGGCGGCGGCCATCGCCTCCCTGGAGGCGCGGCACGAGCTGCTCGAACGCACGAACGCCGTTGTGGCCGAACGCAATCGCATGAACGACGCGCTGCGCGCCGCCGGTTACCGGGTGAGCGACAGCCACGCCAACTTCGTCTGGCTGCCGCTGGGCGAGCGGAGCGCCGAGTTCGGCCAGGCCAGTGCCGCCGCCGGAGTCATCGTGCGGCCCTACGGCACCGACGGCGTGCGGATCACCGCGGGCGATCCGCACGAGAACGACCAATTCCTGGCGTTCGCCACCGATCCCGCGACGGTGAGCCGCTTCGCCCGCTGAGCCCGCCCCCGTCCTTCCGACATGCTTGCGGGATGACGGGAGTTCAGCTCACTCCGAGAGCCGCCGCCAGGGTGGGCCAGGAGCGCGGCAGCTCCGCTGCCCAGTACGGCCAGGAATGCGTTCCGGTGGGCCGGAATTCGACCGCCGCCGGGATGTCCAGCTGTTGGAGGCGGATGGCGAGCTGACGTGTGCACATGTCCGCGCCGGCTTCGATGGGTCCGCCCGCGGCGATGGTGGTGCGCCAGTCGGGGTTGGCGGGGGTGTCGTGTTCGCCGGGGAGGCCGCTTCCGGTGGACAGGTAGATCGCCTTGCCGCGCAGGGCTTCCGCGCGGCGCAGGACGTCGTGGGCGGCCCATTCGGGGTCTTCCTCGGGGCCGAACATATTGTCGGGGTCGCCGCCGAAGGTGCCGACGACGGCGCGGGCCTGGGCCTGGCCGTAGTCGGAAGCCATTGCGTAGCAGCCACTGTGGGCGCCCACGGCGCGGTAGAGGTCCGGGTTGCGGGTGGCGAGCATCATGGCGGCCTCGGCGCCCATGGAGACGCCGGTGAGGGCATTGCTGCCGTTGCCGGCGAAGCGGGAGTCGATCAGGGGCGGCAGTTCGCGGGTGAGGAAGGTTTCCCAGCGGTTGGTGCCGAGTTTGGGGTCGGGCCGCTGCCAGTCGGTGTAGTAGCTGGCGGGGCCGCCGACGGTGAAGACGACGTTCACCGGTTTGTCGGCGAAGAAGTTCAGCGCGTCGCCCTTGATGATCCAGTCGTTGCCGTCGGCGGGGGCGGCGCGGCCGTCGAGCATGTAGACGGTGGGTCTGGGCCCGTCGCGGTGTGCGGGCACCAGCACCTGGACCTCGACGGTGCGTTCCATGGCGGGTGATTTGACCTGGACGCGCAGCAGCCGGTCGCTGATGTTCTCGACGCGGGAGATGGCGGCGTAGGCGGGCCGCACCCGGTCCAGCCCGGGGGGCGGCTCCTCGTTGGATCCGGAGTCGATGGGTGGGTCGGCGCGAGACCAGCCCGGCTCGGCGAGGACCGCACCCGTGAACAGGAGTGCGGTGGTGGTGGCGAAGGCGCCGGCCAGGCGACGCCGTGACGAACCGCGGCGAACCATGCCAGCCATGGTGCCAGAAGCCCGGCGGGCGATGAGATCCTTTGATGCGCGTCCCCCGCATCTGTGATCCGCCACACAGGGATTCGCGACCGGCCGGCTGGATATCCGAAGTCCGGCCGAAATCCTCACGGGCAGAACGAGAATGGCGCGAGGGAACGGTGTGCTGCCCAGATGCCTCGTCGCCCGCTGTGTTGACAGAAGTCGGAGCCGGTTGCGAAAACCGGCCCCGGCCTGCTTGTTCCCTGGCGGAAGCGGAGGGATTTGAACCCCCGGTCGCTCTCACGACGCCCGCTTTCAAGGCGGGTGCATTCGGCCGCTCTGCCACGCTTCCAGGGCTCTGATGTTAACAGTGCCCGATCGGCCGCCGACCCGCTCCGCCGGTTCGAGAGTCAGGCGCGGTAATCCCCAGCCTGATTGACGAGTTCGAGGGCCGCGGCGACGGCGGCGAGCTGGGCGGGGGTGAGCAGGTCGACGAAGTAGCGGCGGACGGCGGCGACGTGGCCGGGGGCGGCGGCGCGTAGTCGGCGCAGGCCCTCCTCAGTGAGCTGGGCGATGACGCCGCGGCCGTCGTCCTCGCAGGCGAGGCGGCGGACCATGCGCTCGGCCTCCATGCGGCGGATCTGATGGGTGAGGCGGCTGCGGGAGGAGAGGACGCCGTCGGCGAGGTCGCTCATGCGCAGGGAGCGGCCGGGGGCCTCGGAGAGTTTCACCAGGATGCGGTAGTCGGCGAAGGTGAGGTCGGCGTCGCGCTGCAGTTGCTTGTTGAGGTCGGCCATGAGCCGCTGCGAGCCGTCCATGTACGCCCGCCACGCACGTTGCTGCTCGGGAGTGAGCCACCTGGGTTCGGTGTTCATGTGCCCTCCGCTTCGCTTCCTGGTTCCGTAGCGCTCAGCGGAATGAGGAGAGCATGGTGCGGGACAGGTCGGCAACCCCCGTACAGCCCGAAAGTCCCATGGAGGCATCGAAATCCGCGAGCAGGGTGCGCAGGGCGTGGCGGGCGCCGTCGCGGCCGGCGAGGCCGAGGCCGTACGCCCAGGGGCGACCGTAGAGGACGGCCTTCGCGCCGAGGGACAGGGCGATCATGACGTCGGAGCCGGTGCGGATGCCGGAGTCGAAGAGCACTTCGGCGCGGTCGCCGACGGTGGCGACGATGGTGGGCAGGGCGTCGAGGGCGGCGACGGAGCCGTCCACCTGGCGGCCGCCGTGATTGCTGACGATGACCGCGTCCGCGCCCGCGTCGACCACCTGGCGGGCGTCGTCGGGGTGCAGCACGCCCTTCACGGCGACGGGCAGATCGGTCCAATCCCGTAGGCGCGCAATGTCGGCGGGCCGCAGCGCGTGATTGCCGAAGGTGCCGATCCAGGTGAGCACGGCCATGCGCAGCGCCTCCTCGCTCTCCTCGGGCGGGGTGGCGAGTTTGGCGCGGAAGACCGGATCGGAGAGGTAGTTGGCGATGCCCTTGCCCTGCAGGAACGGCAGGTGCGCGAGTTCCAGATCGCGGGGCCGCCAGCCCAGGGCGGGAGTGTCGGCGGTGACGACGATGGCCTTGGCCCCGGATTTCTCGGCGCGTTCCACGAAGGAGCGCGCGAGTTCGGGATCGTTGGGCCAGTACAGCTGATACCACCAGTCGCCCGCGACCGCGCCGACCTCTTCGATGGTGGAGGAGGCGGCGGTGGAGAGCACCATGCCGATGCCGAGTTCGCGGGTGACCTCGGCGACGACCTTCTCGCCGCGTTCGTGCAGCAGGCCGAGCACGCCGATGGGCGCGGTGAGGATGGGCGCGGCGAAGCGTGTGCCGAGGATTTCGAGCGAGAGATCCCGGGCTCCGGGCGCGCTCGTGCCGCGCAGCATGCGCGGCAGCAGCCGGTACTTCTCGAAGGCGGTGACATTGGCCGCCGCGGTGCGTTCCGCCGAGGCGCTGCCCGCCACGTAGGCGAAGGCCGCCGGGTCCAGCACTTCGGCGGCTCGCCGCTCCAGACCCGCCGCGGTCATCGGTAGCGCGGGGGTGACGCCTGCCAGACCGGACAGGTAGATCTCGTTCTGGAAGTCGGCGAAACTGCTCATTCCCGAAACGCTAGTGCTTTCAACCACTTCGCGTGGGGGGACGGATTTCTTTCTGACACCGAAAATTCCGGAAAATCTCCAGCGAACAGGGTCAGCGGCGGCGGGGTTCGGTGGCGCGCACGCGCACCAGGGTGCGCGGGGAGTGCTCGGCCACCGATGTCGAAATGGCCATGATCGTCATAATGCTCAAAGCGGCCAGGGTGACGACAATACCGATCATCGAAATGTCCTTTCTCGTGTCCGCTTCCCACCATGGCCGGAGAAGCTGACAGGATGCTGTGTCCCCGCACAGACCGGCCTGACAGTAATCGGTGCGGCGCGGACGTACGCTCGTTTTCATGTATGCGGTGACACTCGACGGTTTCGGCGGTCCCGAGGTCATGCGGTGGGAGCAGGTCCCGGACCTGCCCGCGCCCGGCCAGGGTGAGGTGTTGATCGAGGTGGCGGCGGCCGGAGTGAACCGCGCGGACCTGCTGCAGCGCCAGGGCTTCTATCCCCCGCCGCCGGGCGCGAGCGCGACCATCGGACTGGAGGTCTCCGGCGTGGTCGCGGAAGTCGGTGCGGGCGTTCGAGATTGGCGACCGGGCGACCGGGTGTGCGCGCTGCTGTCCGGCGGCGGCTATGCCGAGCGGGTGCTGGCGCCCGAATCGCAGGTGCTGCCGATTCCGGAGGGCGTGTCCGAGGCGGGCGCGGCGGCGCTGCCCGAGGTGGCGGCCACGGTCTGGTCCAACCTGGTGATGACGGCGGGTATGCACAGCGGGCATTTGCTGCTGATTCACGGCGGTGGCAGCGGCATCGGCACGCATGCCATCCAGATCGCCCGGGTACTGGGTGCGCGGGTGGCGGTGACCGCGGGTTCCGACTTCAAACTGCAGCGCTGCCGGGAATTGGGCGCGACGGTGCTGATCAATTACAACGAGCACGATTTCGTCACCACGCTGCACAGTGAATATCCGGGCGCGGACATCATTCTCGACAATATGGGCGCGAAGTACCTGGAACGCAATGTGGAGGCGCTCGCCGAGGACGGTCACCTGGTGATCATCGGCATGCAGGGCGGGGTGACGGCGGAGTTGAATATCGCTGCGCTGCTTGCCAAGCGGGGTTCCATCCACGCCACCAACCTGCGCCGCCGCCCGGAGCACGGGCCGGGGTCCAAGGCCGCGATCATCACCGAGCTGCGCCGGCACGTGTGGCCGCTGATCTCCGACGGCACCGTGCATCCGGTGGTGTCCGCGGAGCTGCCGATCGCCGAGGTGGCCCAGGCGCACAAGCTGCTGGACTCCCCGGAGACCGTCGGCAAGGTGGTGCTGCGAATCCGTTAGCTGTCCAGGGCCGCGAGCGCGCGGCCCAGCTGGTCGATCTCGAATTTCGTTGTGTAGGGCGCGAGTCCGATGGTGACCGCGCCGCCCTCGTCGTTCACGCCGAGCGCGTCGAGCAGGCGGCTGCCGCCGTGCGATCCGCTCAGCGTGCCGATGCGGGCGTCGGCGAGTTTGGCCGAGACCTTCTCGGCCTGCATACCGGAGATGGTGAAGCTCACGGTCGGGATGCGGGTGGAGGCGCGGCCGATGACCGTCAGGTTGGGGATGGTGTCGAGGACGGCCATGAGGTGCTCGAAGAGCTGATCGTGGTAGTCCTGCAGCGAGGTGATCGAGACCTCGAGGCGTTCCCGGCGGGTGCCGGTGGCGCGTTCGTCGAGCCCGGCGAGGTAGTCGATGGAGGTGGTGAGCCCGGCCAGCAGCGCGTACTGGTGGCCACCGACCTCGAGCCGTTCCGCACCCTTGGCGTAGGGGTTCAGCGACATGGACGGGATGCGGTCCAGGAAGGCGGGGTCGCGGAAGACGAGTGCGCCGATCTGCGGGCCGCCCCAGGCCGGGGCGCTCAGGGCGATCACGTCGGCGTTGAGTTCGTCGATGTCGATGAGCGCGTAGGGCGCGGCCCCGAAGCAGTCCGCGACCAGTAAACCGCCGACCTCGTGCACCCGGTCCGCGGCCACGCGCACCGCCGGTGCGGAACCGACGATCGGGGACGCGGCGGTCAGCGCGACCAGGCGGGCGGTGGGGCCGATGAGCTCCTCGAACTGCCAGGCCGGCATCTCGCAGGTCTCGATCTCCACTTCCGCCCAGCGCACATGTGCGCCATAGCGATTCGCGATGCGCAGCCAGGGCGCGACATTGGCTTCGTCATCCAGGCGCGACAGCACGATCCCGGTGCCCAGCCCCAACCGGGAACTCAGCGATTCGGCCAGCCAGGCCAGCAGTACCGCTCGGTCCGGGCCCAGTACGACGCCCGCCGGGTCGCCACCGACCAGATCGGCGACCGCCTCGCGGGCGGCCTCCAGGATCGCGGCGGAGCGCTTGGCCGCGCCGTGCCGGTTGGTGTGCGAGAAGGCGGAAGTACGGAATCCTGTT
Organism: Nocardia acididurans; assembly: GCF_016741815.1. Classification (GTDB taxonomy): domain Bacteria; phylum Actinomycetota; class Actinomycetes; order Mycobacteriales; family Mycobacteriaceae; genus Nocardia; species Nocardia acididurans. Next base: position 728,417 of record NZ_JAERRJ010000001.1, on the reverse strand, counting down.
GATACGGCCCGTGATACCGAATCCGGGACCAGCATGCCCGCTTGCGGGTCGAGATGGATCCAGCCGTCGCCCAGGGACGGTATGAGGCCCCGCACCCTTGCGACGTCGTAAGTCATGCTGGCCACTCTAAGGCAGCGGCCGAGCGCGCGTAACGCTGGCTGTGAGACATGATGGTGTACATGACGGAATCGGATGGGGCACCGGAATCCATTGTCGTGATCGGTCCCGAGGGTAAGCCGCTGATCGTTCCCGCTGGGGCCCAGGCGGGAGCCGCGGGTGAGCCGTTCGCGCTCACCGGACAGGTTGTCGGCGAGGAAAACTCGGGCGAATCAGGCGAAAAAGAAGAATCGCTCGCAGATATGGTTGAACAACCCGCCAAGGTCATGCGTATCGGCACCATGATCAAGCAACTCCTCGAAGAGGTCCGGCACGCACCGCTGGACGACGCCTCCCGCACCAGACTGCGGGAAATCCACCGCACTTCCATCAGTGAACTCGAACAAGGTCTGGCCCCCGAACTTCGTGAAGAGTTGGAACGCCTGGCCCTGCCGTTCAGCGACGACACCATCCCGTCGGACGCCGAACTGCGCATCGCCCAGGCCCAGCTCGTCGGCTGGCTCGAAGGACTCTTCCACGGCATCCAGACCGCCCTGTTCGCACAGCAGATGGCGGCCCGCGCCCAACTCGAGCAGATGCGTCACGCCCTCCCGCCGGGCGCGAGCGTCGTCGACCCGCGAGGACAACAGGGCGGCTCCGCAGGAAGTGGCCAGTACCTCTAATTACCCGAGCTCAAAGTTCGCGACCCGCCCGCTTCTGGACTGAGCGGAGCGGGGGAGCGAAGCGGAGGAGCGGAGGGAGGGAAGAAGCGGGTAACAGGGTCGCGAACCCGCCGGAGCGCAGCGGAGGCAAATTAGAATCAGCTAGGGTCGGGTCGTGCCTGCTGCTGCCCCCTCCGACTCGGCCACGGCCGAAGTGCGACCGGCTGACTCACCGGTGCCACTAGTGTCGGACTCCCAGACTTTCGGTCGTGCCTGGAAAGATTTCCGCGACGGGTTCGGCCAGCGTGAGCTGTGGCTTTCGCTGGGCTGGCAGGACATCAAGCAGCGCTACCGGCGCTCGGTTCTCGGACCGTTCTGGATCACCATCGCCACCGGATTGCAGGCGGCGGCGATGGGCATCCTCTACGCCACCCTGCTCGACCAGCCGCTGACCGAATACCTCCCGTACGTGACGGTCGGCCTGATCGTCTGGGGCGTGATCTCGGCGAGCATCCTCGAGGGCTCGGACGTGTTCATCGCCAACGAGGGCCTCATCAAACAGCTTCCGTCGGCACTCAGCGTGCATGTGTACCGGCTGGTGTGGCGGCAGTTCCTGTTCTTCCTGCACAACATGGCGATCTACCTGGTCATGCTGGTGGGCTTCGCGGTGTGGAAGAACCTGAGCCTGACGGTGCTGCTGGCGATTCCGGGCATGCTGCTGCTGTTCCTCAACGCCATGTGGGTGTCGATCGCGTTCGGCATCTTCAGCACCCGGTACCGCGATCTCGCGCCGATTCTCAGCAGCACGACGCTCATGCTGTTCGTGCTGACGCCCGTCATGTGGAGCACCAAGGCGCTGCACGATCAGGGCGGTCAGGTGAGCGAGCGCGCCAGGCTGGTGGAGCTGGTGCCGACCTACCACTACCTGGAGATCGTGCGCGCGCCGCTGCTGGGCGACCCGATCGAGATCCGCAGCTGGGTGATCGTGCTGGGCATCACGGTCGTCGGCTGGGTGGTGGCGATCCTGGCCATGAAGCAGTTCCGTTCCCGCGTCCCCTACTGGGTGTGAAGGTCGAATGAGCACAGCATCGCAGAGCGATCCCGTGAGGGGTGGCGGTCGGGGCTCGGGTGGGCCCGAGCATGTGAGTATCGAAACTCAGGACGCGTGGGTCGAATTCCCCATTTTCGACGCCAAATCGCGGTCCCTGAAGAAGGCGTTCCTCGGCAAGGCCGGTGGCGCGATCGGGCGCAATCAGTCCGATGTGGTGGTCGTCGAGGCGTTGCGCGAGATCAACCTGTCGCTGAAGGAGGGCGACCGGATCGGTCTGGTCGGCCACAACGGCGCGGGCAAATCCACGCTGCTGCGGCTGCTTTCGGGCATCTACGAACCGACTCGCGGCAGCGCGCGCATTCGCGGCCGGGTCGCGCCGGTGTTCGATCTCGGCGTCGGCATGGATCCGGAGATCTCCGGCTACGACAACATCATCATTCGCGGCCTGTTCCTCGGGCAGACCCGCAAACAGATGCTCGCCAAAATCGACGAGATCGCCGAATTCACCGAACTCGGCGAATATCTCGCTATGCCGCTGCGCACCTACTCCACCGGTATGCGCGTGCGGCTCGCCATGGGTGTGGTGACTTCCATCGACCCCGAAATCCTGCTCCTGGACGAGGGTATCGGCGCGGTCGACGCGGAATTCATGAAAAAGGCACGGATTCGTTTGCAGGAATTGGTGTCTCGATCGGGCATTCTGGTGTTCGCCAGCCACTCCAACGAATTCCTCGCACAGCTCTGCGATTCCGCCCTGTGGATCGACCACGGCCGGGTGCGCATGCACGGCGGCATCGAGGAAGTCGTGCGAGCCTACGAGGGCCCGGAGGCGGGTGATCACGTGGCGCAGGTGCTGCGGGATCTGGAACGCGAGAAGCAACCGGAACGGAATCCCGCATGACAGAAGGCACTCCGCACTACGGTGACGACGCGCGCATCGTCGCGATCGTCGTCACCCATAAACGCCGGGAGCTGCTGGCCGAATCGCTGAAGGTGCTGGCGACCCAGACGCGGCCGATCAGTCACCTGATCGTGGTGGACAACGGCAACGAGCCGGAGGTGGGCGAGCTGGTCAAGCAGCAGCCCATGGAGACCACCTACCTGGGCTCCGAGCACAATCTCGGCGGTGCGGGCGGTTTCGCGCTCGGCATGCTGCACGCGCTCACCATGGGTGCGGACTGGGTCTGGCTGGCCGACGACGACGGCCGCCCCGAAGGCCCCGAAGTGCTTGCGACACTGTTCGATTGCGCCAAGCGGCATCAGCTGGTCGAGGTGTCCCCGGTGGTCGCCGATATCGACGACCCGGACCGGCTGGCCTTCCCGCTGCGCCGCGGCGTGGTGTGGCGGCGACTGCGCTCCGAACTCGGCGACGAGGACTTCCTGCCCGGCATCGCCTCGCTGTTCAACGGCGCGCTGGTGTCCGCGGAGGCCGTGGACGTCATCGGCGTGCCGGACCTGCGGCTGTTCGTGCGCGGCGACGAGGTGGAGGTGCACCGCCGCCTGGTGCGCTCCGGCCTGCCGTTCGGCACCTGCCTGCAGACGGCGTACCTGCACCCCAACGGGTCCGAGGAGTTCAAGCCGATCCTGGGCGGGCGCATGCACACCCAGTACCCGGACGACCCGGTGAAGCGCTACTTCACCTACCGCAACCGCGGCTACCTCATGTCGCAGCCGGGCATGCGAAAGCTGTTGCCGCAGGAGCTGGCTCGGTTCGGCTGGTTCTTCCTACTACAACAGAAGGATCCGGCCGGCTTCATCGAATGGCTGCGGCTGCAGCGGCTGGGCCGCCGCGAACAGTTCCACAAGCCGCAGGGCTGACGCGCCGTAGCGCCTAGCGGCAGCGCGCTCGGACGCGCTGCCCGGTGTCGGTCGCGGCGTACTCACGGTGGATGTCCGCGACCACCTCCGCGACATCGGACAACCCCGCGATGCCCGAGACCGAATGTCCGGCGCTGCCGATTTCCGCCCAGCTCAACCGTTTTCCGTCGGCTGCGAACGGACGCTGGGGGTCGGCCCGCACCGCCTCCGGGTCCAGCCCGGCCGCGCGCAGTGACGCGCCGAGCAGATTGGTCGGCAGGCCGGTGAGCCCCGAGGTGAGGACCACATCGTCCAGGTCGGCGTCGACGACCATCCGTTTGTGCGCCGGGTCGGCCATGCTCTCCGTGGTCGCGAGGAACCGGGTGCCCATGTAGACCAGGTCCGCGCCGAGCATGAGCGCCGCGCGCGCCGCGACGCCGTCGGCGATGCCACCGGCGAGAACCAATGGCCCGTCGAAGAATTCACGCACCGCGCGCACGAAGGCGAACGGATTCGCCCAGCCGGTCTGACCGCCCGCCCCCGCCGTGAGCAGGATCAGACCGTCCACACCCGCCTCGACCGCACGGTGGGCGTGGCGCACCGACGCGATATCGGCGAACACCAGTGCGCCCGCCTCGTGCAGCGGCTCCAGCACCGAACGCGGGGAACCCACCGAGGTGATCACCAGGGGCGGCCGGTACGCGCACAACATGTCCAGATCTGCGGACAGTCGCGGATTTCCCGGGTGCACAATCAGATTCGGTGCGTAGGGCGTCTGGACCTCGGTGTCGCGCAGACACGAGGTGATGGATGCCAGCCAGGCTCCCAGCTCCTCGGTGCTGCGGGCATTCGCGGTGGGGAACGCGCCGATCACCCCGGCGCGGCACGCCGCCAGCACCAGATCCGGCCCGGAGACCCGCAGCATCGGCGCGGCGATCACCGGCACGGTCAGGCTTCTCGTAATCGCCTGGAATACCTTCGATCTCGCCACTTCCCCGCCCTGCGATCGGTCCGGGGCCGGAGCGGACTCCGCTGCATTCGCGCCCATCAGGGGTGTCACCATCCCGGCGCTCCCAACAGGCCGATCGTCACGAAGCTCGCCGCGGCCGGATCCAGGTGCAGATGCTGTGGCCGGCGGCCGCTGTCCACCAGCATCGGCATCATCGGAATGGCGCGCGGGAAATTGCCCGCGTACACGTTCACCCGCAGCCGGTGCCCCGGCCGCAGGTGCGCGCTGATCGCCGGAATCGGAATGTCCAGCGCCACAGCGGTTCCCGGCTCCACCGGCAGGCGGTCGGCCACGGCCAGCGGATACACCGGTTCGAGGAAGTCGCCATTGGGCAGTCTGGTGCTGTGCAGTTCGTCCTTGGCGCGCAGGGAGGTGACCAACTGCCCCGAGCCCAGCACCGTGGAGTAGCCGTCCGGGCTCACATCATTGACCGTGACGGCCCAGAAGCCGTCGATCGCGTCGTGAATCGCGGTGAGATGCACGGTGATCGGGCCGTTGACCGTCGTCGGCGCGGTCACGGGCGCACTGGTGAAGCTCAGCCCGCCGGTCTCCTGCCGCGCGGCGTCCGGCCTGCTGCCGAAGAAGGCCGAGAAGAGGCCGATGGTGGTGAGCGAGGTGTCGCGGGAACGGATTCCGGCGATACCCGGCGCGACGGTCAGCCGGGTCACCGCCGGGTCCGCCTCCGTGGTCAGGGAACCGTCGTACACGCTGCCGGGAGCCGTGCCGCCGGTTGCGGCGCTCAGGTACAGGCGGCGGTATTTCGTGCCGTGCTCGGGTAGCGCGGTGGAGCGAATCCACTCGCCGCCCATCTGATGCGCTGTGACCGGGCCGAACTCGTCGATGCCGTTGTCGATTCCCTTGAGCCACCTGTCGAACCACGCCCGCTGCAGCACGTCCAGACGCGGCGGTTCACCCGGCCGACCGAGGTCGTGGCCCATATTGAGGTGATCGCCGAATCCCATGAGCAGCTGTTTGCGTCCGGGCGGGAGGCGGAGGGCGTTGTAGGCCTTGACCTGTGCGGACACGAAGATGTCGTGCCACGCGCCGAAGACGAAGGTGGGCACCTCGATACTGCTCACGTCGACGCGCAGGCCCTGCCGCACCGGGCTCTGCGGGTCGAGGAAGGCCAGCGCCTCCGGTCCGAGCCGGTCCAGTCGCGTTGCGGTGAGCCAGTTTCCGAGCGCGCCCAGGTAGCTGAACGGGGCGCTGCGCCGGTCGCGCAGCCACTGCCGGTCGAATCCGCCGCGCCGCAACGGTTTCGAGGGCGGGAGCAGCTTGCTCAGGTTGACGACGCTCATCCACACGGGGGTGAACAGCAGGCCGAGTCCCCCGCCCGGCGCGATGCCGTCGAGCATGCCGTCGGTGGGTGCGACGCCGGGGAAGATCGCCTTGAGCGCCGGGGGCCGGTGCGCGGCGGCCTGGAACTGGTTGATGCCCGAGTAGGAGACGCCGTTCATGCCGATATCGCCGGTGGACCACGGCTGCGCGGTCACCCAGTCGAAGACCTCGAGGGTGTCGCGCTGTTCGCGAGCGCCGAACAGCTGGTAGACGCCCTGGGAGTGGCCGGTACCGCGCACGTCCACGACCACCTGCGTATAGCCGCTCCGGATCAGCTGCCGGTCGATCGAGATATTGCGGGGGTAGCCGCCGGCGAGCGTCCGCACGGAGTCGGCGAGGCCGGGCAGCCTGCGGGATCCCGCGAAGTCCCGGGATCGTTCGGTCAGCGCCGCCGACAGCCCGGGGACGGACAGTGCTTTGTCCATGACGTTCCACGCCAGCTTGGTGTAGGGCGTGAGGTTCACGATCGTGGGCGTCGGCTCGGCGACAGCCTGGCCGGACGGGTAGGCGGGGCGGTAGACGTCCGCGCGCAGGACGACGCCGTCGCTCATGGTGATGGGCACGTCCCGCTCGATGTGTACGCGCGGATACCGTTGCGGCCCATCGTGGGTGGCGGTCCAGGCCGCGCCCGCCGCGCCGCCGTCGACGCCGGCCGGGAGGGGTTGGGTCAGCAGGTGGTCGTTCATCGACAGCCACTCCTTTGTGGGTCGCCACACTTTCCAGTCACTTGCCTTGTAAGTGAGTTATTGCGAAGTTACAGGTCACTCGTCTTGTTTGTCTATAGTCGAGGTGCCATGCCGAATCCGACCACCGTCACGCGCACCCGCCGCACCCAGCAGGAGCGGCGCGAAAGCACGCGGAAAGCCTTGATCGAGGCCGCGCTCCAGGTCATCAAGCAGGAGGGGTACGCGGCGGCGAGCACCCGGCGGGTGGCAGCGGCGGCCGGCGTCTCACTGGGCGCGATGAACTACCACTTCGCCACCCGGCACGACATGGTCGCGGCCGCCTTCGATGACGTATTCCAGCGCACCACAGTCGAATTCGAGGCCGAGATCACGCGTCTGCGGGACGCGGGCGAAGACCGGATCGGCGGCTTCCTCGACTCCTTCTGGGAGATCTGGCGCAGCGATCTGTTCACGGTGTGGGCGCAGCTGTGGGTCGCGGCCACCGGCGACCCCGAACTGTACGACGTGCTCAGTCCGGTGGAGCAGCGGCTCACCGAGGCCATGCGATCCATCATGGTCGGGCTCGCCCCCGCCGATCTGCCGCCGAAGCTCTGGCTGCGCCGGGTCTCGCTGGCCACCGACGCCATGCGCGGGCTCGCGCTGCTCCAGCATTTCGAACCCACCGCCGGCGTCCGTCGCCGGGACCGCTGGCCCGACACCCGAGCCGAACTGATCGAGCTGCTCAGCCGCCGGAATTAAATAGGTTGCGCCGGTCCCGGCCGAGCTGACAAGGTAGGGCGGTCCGGTTGGCTCACGGCTGCTTCGGTGGCTGTTCAGGAGATATGAGGAGGTGGAGACGTGATGAAGAACCTGCGGATTGTCGTGCCCGGGCGAGTCTTCGCCGCACGTCCGGTGTTTGAAATCGGCACCGCCACCTCGAATTTCCTGCGCTGAGCCCCATGACGGGCTCGGCCCGTCAAAGGACTCTCCATCATGTCTCTGGTCGATTTCGACCTGCTCGCCCCATACGGCTGGAACTCGGCTGTAGCGGCGGATTTTCTTCCCCTGCTTGGTGATTCGCATATTCCTGCTCGCGTGATCCGGATGGATCGCAGCGAATGCGATGTCGCCGCGCCACTGCCGACGGCCGACTATCAGAGTCGGCTGTCGGCGGCGGTTGTCCGCGCCCGATGCCCGCGCTCGGATTCCGAGATCAGCGGGCTCACCACCGGGGATTGGGTAGCGATCGACAGCAACCGCACCGTCGTGCGACTGCTGCCGAGGCGGACCGCCATCGTGCGGGCCGCGGTCTCCGGGCACTCCGATGCCAAGGCGAAATCCGCGAATCAGGTGCTGGCGGCCAATGTGGACGTCGTACTCGTGTGCACGGCCGGAGACGGCGACGTGGACCTCGGGCGGATCGAGCGCATGCTCGCCCTCGCCTGGGAATCCGGGGCGCAGCCGGTGGTGGTGCTCACCAAAGCCGATCTCGCACCGGATCTTTCGCTCGACCACGTGCGGGCGGTCGCCCCCGGCGCGGCGGTCGTGGCGGTCAGCGCGTCCAGCGGATACGGGATGGACGTGCTGGAGTCCCTGCTCGACGGGACGGTCGCGCTGATCGGGCCGTCGGGCGCGGGCAAGTCCACCCTCGCCAACGCCCTGCTCGGCTCGGATGTGTTCGCCACCAACGCCGTTCGCGAGGGCGACAAGCGCGGCAGGCACACCACCGTGCACCGGGAACTGCGGCCGCTGCCGGGCGGCGGGACGCTCATCGACACCCCAGGACTGCGGTCCATCGGGCTGTGGGAGGCGACCGAGGGCATCGAACGCACCTTCAGCGATATCGAATCCCTTGCCGCGCACTGCCGTTTCGGCGACTGCTCGCACGACACCGAACCCGGGTGCGCGGTGCGCGAGGCCATCGAGACGGGGGCGCTCCCCCAGCGTCGCCTGGACAGCTACCGCAAGCTGCACCGGGAGAACGAGTGGATGGCCGCCCGCACCGACAACCGGCTGCGCGCCGAGCGCTCCAAGGTGTGGCGCGACATCTCCAAGAACCAGAAGCGCATGTATCGCGAGCGAGGAGCACGCGGACGATGAACGATTCGACATACCGCCACGACAACAACCAGACGCACTACTGGGTCAGCACTCGGACCCTGCTGTCGACAGCACTAGGCCGCGTCTTCGCGCCCGTGGACCTGAGTCCGCAGGCCGGAATCGACGGCACACTAATGTCGGTGTGGTGCAACCGGCTGAACCGCTGATCACGAGCCCCGGACCCGCCGCATGAATATTCTGCGGTGGGTCTGGAGCCGTATGCGGCAACTACCGGCGGCGATCGCGTATCTGGTGGTCGGCGGATTGACCGGGGCACTCGCCCTGTCGGCCACCGTGGTGCTCTTCCTCGTCGGGACGCTCAGCCTGGGGATAGTGGGGATTCCCGCGATCCCGGAGGCCATCCGATTGACCCGGTTCGTACCAGCGCTGGAACGACGGCGCGCCTCCGCCCGGCTGGGCGAGCCGATACGGGTGGTCTACCAGCCGATCACCGGCGGACTCCGGCAGCGGCTGACGACCGCGCTCGGGGACTCCGCGAATCTGCGCGATATGGGGTGGACGATCGTGCACGGCTTCCTCGGGCCCGTGCTCGCGCTGTGGGCGGTCGCCTTGCCGCTCAGCACGTTCATGCAGCTGTTCGGCTCGCTGTTCTGGCAGCACCTGCCGCCGGGCGCGGTCAGCAACTACGGCTTCACCGTCGACTCGTGGACGATGGCCCGGCTCAGCGCCCTCATCGCGATTCCGCTGGCCATGCTCACCCTGCAGCTGCCGGTGATCGCACGCTGGCAGGCACTCACGGCGAAATCCCTGCTCGGCCCCACCGAAGGCGCACTCGCGGTCCGGGTGGCCGAACTGACCGCGACCCGCGCCGCCGCCCTGGACGCGCACGGGGCCGAACTGCGTCGCATCGAACGGGATCTGCACGACGGCGCACAGGCCCGCATCGCCGCGGTGATCATGCAGCTCGGGCTTGCCGACCAACTGCGCGAACGAGATCCGGACGCTGCCGCGAACCTGGTGCGCAAAGCCCAGGACACCGCCGAATCGGCCCTGGCGGAACTCCGGGACGTGGTGCGCAGCGTCTACCCGCCGATCCTCGCCGACCGGGGACTGACCAGCGCGATATCCGCCCTGGCCGCCCGCTGCCCCATTCCGTGCGTACTGCACATCGACGGGATCGAACACTCCCGCCACCCCGGCGCGCTCCTTGACCGGGATCCACAGTTGGAGGAGGTGGATTCCGGCCAGAAGCATGCCGGAATGGCGGGGACGGGGCATGCCGGAATGACGGGGGGACTGACGCGAAGACCTGCGGCAGTGGAGGCGGCGGCGTATTTCGTGATCGCGGAGGCGATTACGAACGCGACCAAACATGCTGGGGCCGGACATCTCTCGATCAGCGTCGGCGGGCCGCCCGAGCTGCTGATCATCGAGGTGCGCGATGACGGGCGCGGGGCGGCGCGGGAGGTCGAGGGCGGCGGGCTCGCGGGGATCCGGCGGCGAGCCGAGGCACTGGACGGGAGCATGGTGCTCACCAGTCCGGCCGGTGGCCCTACTGTGGTGCGGGTGGAGCTGCCGTGCGGGTTGTGATTGCCGAGGACGACGCCCTGCTGCGCGAAGGGCTGGTGCTGCTGCTGGAGACCTCGGGGATCGAGGTGATCGCGGCGGTCGACAATGCGGACGACTTCCTGCGGGTGGTCACCGCCGATCGGCCCGATGCCGTGGTGACGGATGTGCGGATGCCGCCGACCAATACCGATGACGGGCTGCGAGCAGCCGTGCGGGCGCGGCAGATCCATCCGGGTTTGCCGGTGCTGGTGCTGTCCTCCTGGGTGGAGGAGAACTATGCCACCGAACTGCTCGGGGACGGTGCGGGCGGCGTCGGATATCTGCTCAAGGAGCGGGTCGGGAAGGTGGATCGATTCCTGGATTCGCTGAAACGGGTCGCAGACGGCGGAACCGCCATGGATCCCGAGGTGATCTCACAGCTGCTGGTGCGGCGCAAAGCCGACGACCCGCTCGCGGCATTGACCGCACGCGAGCGGGAGGTGCTGGCGCTCATGGCCGAGGGGCTCGGCAATGCGACCATCGCCGAGCGCCTCGTGGTGTCCGAAGGTGCTGTGCTGAAACATATTCGGAGCATTTTCGCCAAGCTGGGGCTGCACGCGGACGAGGCGGGGCACCGCCGGGTACTGGCGGTGCTCGCCTATCTCAATGCCTGATCGGCCGGCCGCTGCCTGATCAGTCGGCCTGGCAGGTCATATCGGCCGCGGGCAGGACGCCGGTGCGCAGGTAGTCGTTGACGGCGGCGTAGGTGCAGGTGTTCGGGTAGCGGCCGAAAATGTAGTGGATGGCCACGTTTTCGAGCGTCACCAGTCGAGAAGCGCTGAGCGCCCGGTGCATTCCCTCCGCGTTCGCGTAGGTGGTGCGGGTGTCGCCGGTGGACTGCACGATCAGCGTCGGCACCGAATTGTCCACCACCGTGGCATCTTCCAGCGGCGGAGCCCAGAAGGCGCACGGCGTGATGTTGTTGGCGAACGCGCCGAACACCGGCTGCGCGGCGCGAGCGGCCTCGATATTGCGCCAGTACCAGGTGGGGTCGCGCTCCACCGCGCGGTCACCGCACATGACGGCGAACTGCCCGGAATTGTCGGCGGGTTCCGAGCGCAGGATGAACTTCAGATCCTTGACCAGCTGCGGATCCGGTTGCACCGCTTTGCCTTCCGCCGCGTCGGCGAGCGTGCGCATGTTCGCGGCGACGGGGCCGTAGTTGCGCGGGTCGTCGATGCCGGTGAACATGATCATCGGCACCCAGTGGTCGTCCACCGCGAGGCCCTCGATGACGATGGGCTGCTCGGCCGCGCGGCGGACCAGGCCGAGGATGCTGTCCCGCACCTGATCGCGGGTGGTGCCGAAGTGGTATTCGGAATCGCGCGCGGCGGTCCAGTCGGCCCAGCTGCCGAAGACGGCCTCGTTCGCCGGACCCATGTCCTGCACCATCTGCACCGCACCGTAGCGGGCCGGGTCGACGGCGCTGTCCAGCACGATGCGGTCACTGCGCTCGGGGAACATCTGGGTGTAGACCGAGCCCAGGTAGGTGCCGTAGGAGGTGCCGAAGAAGCTGATCCGCTGCTCGCCCAGCACCGCCCGGATGAGGTCCATGTCGCGGGCGGTGTTCCGGGTGCTGATGTGCCGCAACCGGTCTCCCTCGGTGTTCGCGCAGCGCAGTGCCAGATCGGCTTGGCGGGTGACGGATTCGGCGTAGCTCGCGGCATCCACGCCGGCGGACTGGAGGCCGAAGCCCTCCGGCCACTCGCAGTTGATCGGGGCGGAGCGGCCGATGCCGCGCGGGTCCATGCCGATGAGGTCGTACTGCGCGCGGACATCCGGAGTCATGGCCGCGCCGAAGGTGAGCGGGAAGTCCAGGCCCGCGCCGCCGGGACCGCCCGGATTGGAGAGCATGATGCCGTGCCGCTTGCCCGGATCCGGGGAGGGGTAGCGGGAGATGGCCACGGTCATGGTGCGGCCGCCCGGGTCGGAGTAGTCCAGCGGGACGGTGACATCGGCGCACTGCGCACCCGCCTTGTCGATCTCCTCGACGTCACAGGCCTTCCAGGTCAGCTGCTGGGAGGTGAAGCGGCTCAGATCCGGAGCCGCCGAACGGTCGGCGTCGGCGATCGGGAGCGGCGTCAGGGCCAGTAGTCCGGCAATGGATCCTGCGGCGATCACGGTCGCCGCCAGCGCTTTTCCGGCGCGCACGGGTAGTCCTCTCATTCGCGGGGCACGGTTCTCGCACCCCGCCGGGTGGGTTCGGGCGGGAATGGCTACGGCGGTCAGCCGCAGATGGCGGCGTCGAACGCCTTGGCCTCGAGTGCGTCGGTGGCCTGGTCGACGGGGAGCTGGTTCACGGTGAGGACGACGGCGGTGCCGTCGGTCAGCACGCCGGTTCGGGTGCCGAAGCCGGGGATGCTGCCGCCGTGACCCCACACCTCCTTGCCGCAGCTGACGTTGTGGCGGATGAGGCCGAGGCCGTAGCCGGATTCGGGCATGCGGTCGAAGGGGACCGTCTGCTTCATCTGCTCCAGCAGGGCCGGGGGCAGCAGCTTTCCGGTGAGCAGGGCGGTGAAGAAGCGGTTCAGGTCCGACGGGGTGGCGATCATGGCTCCAGCCGCGCCCGCCCAGCTCACATTGGATTCGGTGAAATCGGTTCGCTTACCGTCGATCTGCTGATATCCGGCCGGGTGCGGGCCGCGGATCCCGGTGTCATCGGCCGCCGGGAAGTAGGTGTCGCGCAGGTGGAGCGGCTCGAGGATGCGGGTGGTGATCTCCTCGGTCAGCGGACGTCCGGTGACCTTCTCGATCAGCATGCCGAGCAGGATGTAGTTGGTGTTGGTGTACACCGCGCGAGCGCCGGGCTCGTACTGCGGCGGCATCCGCATGGCGATGGCGACGAGTTCCTCGGGGGTGTAGGTCCGGCGGCGTATTTCGTCGCTCAGCACCTCCAACTGCGGAGTGCCGGTGGCGGCGCGCAGCTCCGGGCTGCCGCCGGCCAGATATTCGGGCAGCCCGGTGGTGTGCTGGAGCAGCTGGCGCACCGTGATGCGATTGCCGTCGTTGCCGTTGCCGCGCACCACATTCGGCAGATAGCGCTCGACGGGGGCGTCCAGCTCGACCTTGCCCTCGGCGACGAGCTGCAGCAGCACCGTGGACACGTAGGTCTTGGTATTGCTGCCGATGCGGACGTGCGAGTTGTCGGTGATGGGCGCGCCGGTGGCCAGATCGCCCGCGCCGGCGCTCACGGTGCGGTGCCCGCCCGGTCCGTCGACGGTGACCTGGGCACCCGGAAAGCCGTTCTGCACCAGGTCGTTCAACGCCTTCATGAGTGCGGGTGACGCGGGCGCGGTGGTCGGCTCGGACCCGGTGTCGCCGGTTCCGCATGCCGTGGCGGCCAGGATGGCGACGATGCCGAGCCCGCTCAACGCTGTGCGGACGCCGTACCGCCGGAAGCTGGTCATGTTAGCCGTTCCTCCTGTTCAGGCCGGGTTTCTCCGGCTCCTACGAGCCTAGGAATCCGAAGGCCGCGCGCCCATGCCGCACGCACCCGAATCGTGGGTGGTGGCAGCCGACGCCGGACGGTAGCGCCAGCACTACCCCTTATGAAACTAGTTGCATATCTGGCACGACACGCCTAATGTCCGGTTAGGAGGGTTTTCACCCCGCGCATCGGCACACGCGCGGATGATCGGAACCGGGGTGGAAGCACGGAGAACAGGAGCTGAACCGATGACGGAAGCACTGAAGCCTCTCGCCGGGCGGACCATGATCATGTCGGGTGGCAGTCGCGGAATCGGATTGGAGATCGCCCGGCGGGCGGCCGCCGACGGCGCGAACATCACGCTGATCGCGAAAACCGATGTGCCGCATCCGAAGTTGCCGGGCACCATTCACACGGCGGCCGCGGAACTGGAGCAGGCCGGAGGCTCGGTACTCAAGATCGTCGGCGATATCCGCGACGACGAGGCCGTGGCCGGCGCGGTGCGGCAGACCATCGAACGGTTCGGTGGTATCGACATGGTGGTCAACAACGCCTCGGCGATCGACCTGTCCCCCACCGAACTGCTGCCGATGAAGAAGTACGACCTCATGCAGGACATCAACTGCCGCGGCAGTTTCCTGCTGTCCAAGCTCAGCATCCCGTCGCTCAAGGAATCGGCGGAGGCCGGGCGCAATCCGCACATCCTCACGCTGTCGCCGCCGCTGAACCTGGATCCGAAATGGGCGGGCGCGTCCCTGGGCTACACCATCGCCAAGTACGGAATGTCGCTCACCACACTGGGTTTGGCCGAGGAGCTACGCAAGTACGGGATCGGCGTGAACTCGCTGTGGCCGCGCACCACCATCGCCACCGCGGCGGTGGAGAACCTGCTCGGCGGCAAGGAGATGATCTCCACCTCGCGCACCCCGGACATCTACGCCGATGCCGCCTACCTGGTGCTGACCTCACCCGCCAAGGACAACACCGGCAATTTCTTCATCGACGACGAGGTGCTCGCGGCTCAGGGCATCACGGATCTGGACAAGTATCGGGTGACCCCGGGCGACGGTCCGCTCACCACCGACCTCTTCCTGTGACCCGAAATGCATTCTGCGCGAACGCAGTCGCGTAGCGGACTCTCCTCGATTACCGATATGTCCGTTCAGAAGCTGATCGAGGAGAGTTCATTCGCATGGTGCAGAAGCGTTTCACCGCCGGATTCGGCCTCGCCGCCCTGTTCGCGGTCACGGCCGCGATCACCGCACCGCAGGCCGCCGCGCAGGAACTCGCGCCGGGCGTCTCGTGCGTCGAGAAGACCTGCGTGAACGACACCGACGACCGCTACCGGGTGACCTCCAAGGTGCTGTGCTCCGGACTCGCGGGGCTGCCCGTCACGATAGAGGCGACAACCGATGTGCCCGCCCGCGGCACGGCCGAGGTGACGGTGGGCTGCCCGGCCCATTACGAGCCGCCCACCTGGGAGCAGAAGCCGCCGCGACTGGGCCGCGACGGCACCTTCGAATACGAACCGCCCACCTTGAAACCCGGCGAAACCCACTTCCGCTACGTCACCCGCATCGATCACGAGAGCGCTCAGCCAATTCCTTCAAGTTGAGCAGCTGTTTGCGCATCATGACGAAGTCGCCGACAGCCAGCGGGACGGCGACGAGGCGGGAACCCGCGAAGCAGACGCGGCAGTGCAGGCGGGTGCCCGGCCCGATCGGATCGGGGCGGGTCGCGTAGGTGACCGCGATCTGATCGGTGAGCAGGGTGAGCTGGACGCCGGGGGTGAAGTTCACCAGATCGAACAGGCGCATGAAGCGCTGTCCCACCGCGAGATTCGCGAGTTCGGGGTCGCGGGTGCGGGGGCGGCGGCGCAGTGGGGTGTCGAGGAGCTCGTAGCTGTAGGAGGCCACGCGCAGCTGGCACAGCCAGGCGAAGACGGTCGCCGGCGGGGCATCCACCGAGACCACGCGGTCGCAGACCGTGAGGCGGCCGGAAAGCTCACTGTCACACGGCAGTTCGGCGAGCAGTTCCTCGGGGCGCGCGCCCCAGACCTGGCCGGGGATCATGATCGCCGCTCCATCGCGGCGGCCTTCTCGGCCTGAGAGGCCATGCGGCGCAACATTTCCCGGACGATGACGCGATGGCCGCCGGAACCGACGACCAGAGCCCGGTAGACGCGGCCGTGGATGCCGGGGAACGCGCCGTAGCTGTCGATGGTCAGGCGGGTGTGCGTGCTGTCGGCCTCGTCGAGGGTGAAGACGATGCCGTAGCGGGAGAACCAGTGCTCACCCTTGGCGGCGAGTCTCTTCGGCGGGTCGGCTTCCTCCAGGACGAATCCCTGCGGCATGACAAGCCATTCAGAGGCCCGAGACCAATCCTGTTGGATAGACGAGCTGGCATGATCATCCGGGCGCTTGCAGACCGCTCGC
The DNA here is from genome assembly GCF_016741815.1 of Nocardia acididurans. Taxonomy (GTDB): domain Bacteria; phylum Actinomycetota; class Actinomycetes; order Mycobacteriales; family Mycobacteriaceae; genus Nocardia; species Nocardia acididurans. The sequence goes on along the minus strand of NZ_JAERRJ010000001.1, from coordinate 712,268 downwards.
AGCAGGGCGGCCCATGTCTGCGCACGGTCGGCGGCGACTATTCTGGAATGCTGATCGATATAGGGCAAACGCTCCATATAGAAGGACTGTACTAGTTCATGGCACCTCCCCGGAAGCACGACACCGACGTGATCCTCGACGCAACGCGCGCACTGGTCCTCGAGGAAGGACCCAGGGCGGCCAGCGTCGCGGCCATCGCGGCGGCCAGCGGCGCACCCGTCGGCACGCTGTACCACCGCTTCGGCAACCGCAACGGCGTGCTGACCGCGGCGTGGATCCGCGCGCTGGAACGGTTTCAGGCCCTGGTGCTCGAAGCGGCCGAGATCGAGGATCCGATCGAAGCGGCCGTGGGTATGAGCGCGGCCTCGATCACCTTCGGCCGCCGCTACCCGGAGGACGCGAAGCTGATGCTGAATCTGCGGGTCTCCGACATGCTCGACGGCGCGCCCGACACCGAGTTCCGGGAACGGCTCGCGGGGATGAACGCACCGCTCATCGCACAGGTGCAGCGGGTGGCGCTGGCGGTCTACGGATCCGACGGGGCACGGGAAACCGAGGCGGTCGCGCGCGCGGTGGTGGATCTGCCGTACGCGACGCTGCGCAGGCACGCGCACACCGGCGAACTGCCGGAGTGGCTGGACGCGGATCTGGTCGCCGCGACGCGGGCGCTGCTGGCGACACCGCTGGACGCATGAAAAGCGCCGCCCCGGAATCGTATTCCGGGACGGCGTGATTCTGCCTGCGGCTAGTTCTGCTCGCTGTTGTTCTTGTCGATGCCGTAGAGGCGTTCCCAGTTCTCGCGGCTGGTGAGTTCGGGGACGGCGGCCCGCCAGCGCTGCTGCAGCGCGGGCAGGTCCTTGCGGAGCTGCTTGAGCACCTTGTAGGCGCGGCGCAGCAGGCGGCGGGCGGTTTCCTTGTCCCGCTTGCGAACTCGCACGCCCGACTGGGAGGCGTCGGTGACCACCACGTGGTCGAAGAGCGCGATGTGCCACCAGTGCGCGTCCTCGCGGGTGATACCGACGACGCCCGGGATGGTGCGGCCGGTCCACTGGGTGATGGCGCGCTTGATGAGGATCAGCAGCGGGCGGCTGGGTTCACCGCCGGCCCGGCGCAAGTGGATGTGCGCGTTGGGAACCGGGGAGGTGGCGGCCGGATGCTTGATGGTCTCCGGGTAGTCGTTGCGGGAACCGCGTGCCTTGGCCAGCGCCTCGATTCCGCCGTCGCGCAGGGCTTCCGGGCCGCGCAGGAAGTCCTCGATGCCCTGCAGCGTGGTGTGCGCGAGCCCGTACTGCATGCCGACCAGGTACTCGCTGATCTCTCGGAAGAGCTGGCGGGTAACGGCTTTCGGATCCAGATCGGTGTGCAGGGAGGACACGATCAACGAGTTGCGCGAGGAGAAGTACCGCGCCCAGTCGTCGAAGTCCTTCCAGTAGAAGTCGGCGTGCCACACCGCGGCGTTCGGCAGCGTGACCGTCACGAAGCCGTTCTCGCGGGCGCGCAGGCCGTATTCCACGTCGTCCCACTGGAAGAAGATGGGCACAGGCAGCCCGATCTTCTTGACCACCTCGGCCGGGATGAGGCAGGTCCACCAGGCGTTGTAACCGGCGTCGACGCGCCGCTCCTGGTTCTTCTTGAGCATGCTGGTGTTGCGCAGCGCCTTCGAAACCTTCTGGCCGTGGCGCAGTTTCGCGAGGTTCGTCTCCTCCGCCCCGACGTTCAGGTAGTCGGGGTTGAACAGGAACAGCATCTGCGCGCCGACCAGGGTCGGTTCGACGGTCATGTTGGCGAAGGCGTTCAACCGCAGCACGGTTTCCGGCTCGCACAGGATGTCGTCGTCCATGAGGATGACGTCGGCGTGCTCGTTGGCCGCGGACACCTCGTACAGGCCGCGCGTGAAGCCGCCCGCGCCACCGAGATTCGGCTGCCGGATGTAGCGCAGCTTGTCCCCGAACTTCGGCGCGGTCTCGCCGAACAGCGGCCGGTCCTGCACCAGATCGGTGCCCTGATCCACCACGTACACGGCGTCGATCGCGTTCAGCACGGTCGGGTCGGAGGCCAGCGCCGCCACCGTGTTCGCGCAGTCCTCGGCCCGGTTGAAAGTGCAGATGGCGATGGCGACCGGGCGCACGTGATCGGGCGCGGGCGCGGACCATTCGAGATCGCTGATGGTGACATCGCCACCGACAGCGTCGAATTCGAGCCACAGCGCGCCGCCGTCGATGAACATGTCCAGCTTGGCGCGCAGGACCACGCGGCCGGTCTCGCGCACCTGCACGGTGTCGGCCACGCGCCGATGCCCGGCGATATCGGAGGCGGCCAGCTTGACCTTCACCTTGCCGGTGACCTCGAGGGTCATGGCCACCTCGACCTCGGTGACATGCGTCCAGCGCTGCCAGTAGCTGGCGGCGAAGCGGCCGAAGTAGGTGTTGGTATGGGCGTGCGCGCCCTTGTCGAGCTGCAGTGTGAAGCGTTCCCGATGGGATTTGCCCTTCACGACCGCGTACAGCTCGGGGCTGATCCGCGGCGCGGGCCCGGTGAAGACGCCACGGGCCAGGACCAGCCGCTCGGGCGCGACATGGTCGGCGCGCAACGTCGCGGGGGCCCCGGCGGCCTGCCGGTCATTGATTTCGGTCACGGCTTGTCCAGCCGACGCATCCATGAATCCCTCGACATCCTTTGATCACAACAGACACCGGCACATCCGACGTGGACGCACACCCACAATCACGCTCGGCCCGGGCGAGAATATCAGCGCTCAATGGCCTCCGCTGCGGTCCGGGCCGTCAAGTTCGCGGCCCGCCTCGATTCTGGACTGACGGAGCGGGGGAGCGAAGCGGAGGAGCGGAGGAGGGAAGAATCGGGGTAACAGGGCCGCGAACCCGCCCGGAGCGAAGCGCAGGGCAATTAAGCACGGAACACGAATTTGCCGTAGGCCCAGAATCGGAACACCATTGCTACCGCCTGGCCCACGAAGACGCCGGAGATGTTGTCCGCCAACGGACTGTCCAGTCCGAGTACGTAGCGGGAGAATCCTAGGCAGCTCAATTGCAGGCCGATGGCCATCAGATTGATCACCGCGTAGACCGCAATTCCGCGGCCGCTACCGGAGTCGTCGTGGTCGTTGTAGGTCCACCACTTGTTGCCGAAATAGGTGACCACGGTGGCGGCCGCGATCGATATGGCCTTGGCCGGCACCGGGTGCTCGGCCAGCGGGCCGTGCCCGCCCCAGAACACCAGCGCGTTGTAGACGCCCATGTCGACGCCGAGTCCGATCAGCCCCACGACCAGGAACGCGCCGCCCTTGCGCAGCAGACCGCGGACCTTGTCGATCAGGGAAGTTCCCGAACTCGGTTCGGTCATCGTGGACTCACTCGCAGACACATCGGCCGACGGTACCGGACTGGGTGCGCAAACATCCCGGGTGAACGGGTACCCTCCCCGTGTTCGTTATTCGACCTTCCGATCAGAGGATTGACCGGGTGGACTCCACCGAGCTCCGTATTGCCGCCATTGTGCCGTGCCATAACGAAGAGGCCGCGGTGGCGAAGGTTGTCACCGACCTCAAGGCCGCCGTGCCGGGAATCGTCGTCTATGTGTACGACAACCGGAGCACCGACGCGACCGCCGAGCGGGCGCGCGAGGCCGGCGCGATCGTGCGTACCGAATACCGCAAGGGCAAGGGCAATGTGGTGCGCCGGGCCTTCGCGGATATCGAGGCCGATATCTATCTGATGATCGACGGCGACGACACCTATGACGCCGCCGCCGCGCCGCTCATGATCGACACCCTGCTCGCCGGACCGTACGACCACGTACTGGGCGTGCGCCGCGAGATCGAGGGCGAGTCGGCGTACCGGGCCGGGCACGAGACCGGCAACAAGGTGCTCAACGGTGTGGTCGGCAAGGTGTTCGGCGAGAACGTCGAGGACATGCTCTCCGGCTACCGCGTGTTCTCGCGGCGGTTCGTGAAGAGCTTCCCGGCGGTGTCGCGTGAATTCGAGATCGAGACCGAACTGACCGTGCACTCGCAGCATCTGCGGGTGCCGCAGACAGCGGTACCGGTCGGATTCCGGGATCGGCCCGCGGGCAGCGAGTCCAAGCTGCGGACCTACCACGACGGGTTCAAGATCCTGAACCTGATCGTCGGCCTGGCCCGGCACGAGCGGCCGGTGGCGTTCTACGGCCTGTTCGGCACGCTGCTGTGGCTGATCTCGGTCGTGCTCATCACGCCGATAGTGATCGAGTTCTATCGGATCCACGAGGTGCCGCGGTTCCCGACGCTGTTCCTGGGCTTCACGCTCATGCTGCTGGGCAGCCTGGCCTGGACGGCCGGACTGATCCTGGACGGTATCCGCCGCTCCCGGCACGAGGCCGCGCGGCTCATCTACCTGCGGTACTCGGCGGTCGGCGCGAACGAATCGGCGATCGAAGCGGCGAACGGGTCGCGTCGATGACGGTTCGGGACGAACGTCCAGCAGAATCGGACATCGTGGTCACCGAAGCGAGCGAGAACGACAGCACCGAGACGACGAGCCTCACCAAGGCCGCCTCGAACGGCGCGGCCGACGCCACCGTGGCGGCGCCGGCGAAGATCGCCCCGGCCGCACCGACGGCGAAGGCGACCGGACTGCGCGGCGCGGTCATCCGCATCGAACGGCGATTCGGTTCCGCCGCACTGGTTTTCCTGCTGCTGGCCGGTGTCTTCGGGGCCGTGTTCTCGGTGGTGACGCCGCCGTTCTGGGGCCACGACGAGATCACCCAGTTCGGGCGGGCCTACCAGGTCGCGCACGGCGGATTCACCCCCGAGAAGATCCCGGACGATCGCGGCCCGGCCTGGGGCGGCTACCTGCCCGCCAGTATCGACGCGCTCATGACGCACGCGTTCGACGACTACAACAACAACACCGACGAACCGGATCCGATGGTCGCCGATCGCGCTGCCTACGACCGGCTCGGCGCGGCCGCGGTGACCGGTGAGCCGAAGAAGGTGTGGTTCACCAATACCGCCGCCTACTCCCCCGTCCCGTATCTGCCGCAGGCGGCGGGCCTGCGGATCGCGGAGGCCCTCGACCTGAGCGTCGGCGGCACGGTGCTGGCCGCCCGCTGGGCCGGACTGCTCGCCTACCTGGCCATCGTGGGCTTCGCGGTGCGGATCCTGCGCGGGCACCGCATCCAGTGGCTGGCGCTGACCGTCGCGGTGCTGCCGATCGCGGTCTTCCAGGCGGGCACCGTCACCGCGGACACCGTCACGAACGCACTGGCCCTGCTGGTGTCGGCGGTCATGGTGAAGGCGCTGTTCCTCGGGCAGCGGCTCACCAAACCGGAAACCGTTGCGGCGCTGGCGGCCACCGTGCTGCTGCCGGTGTGCAAACCGACCTACGTCCTGCTCGCCATGCTGACCGTGCTGATCCCCGCGCAACGCTTCGGCTTCGGCAGTGCCGAGAAGCCCGCGGTCTGGCAGCGGGTACTGCCGTGGCTGTGCGCACTGATCGGCGGCGTGTCCTTCGCCCTGTGGATGCGCATCGCCGCCCCGACCGGTGACGGCATGAGCCTCATGCGCCCGCAGAACCAGTGGGGCAGTGTGCGTCCCGGCGATCAGCTGAAGGAGATCCTCGGCGATCCGATCCAGTTCCTGAGCACCTTCGGCGACAGCATCGCCCGCCGTGACCAGCGCTGGTTCACCCAGTACTTCGGCGAATTGGGCTTCGCCTACATCGACGTCCCCGCCATCACCATCCTGGCGAGCCTGCTGGCCTTCGCCCTGAGCATCGGCATCGCCGACCGCTTCGGCGCGCGCGGCGCGAACACGCTGCGCACGACCCTGGTGGGCCTGACCATCCTGGCCAGCGTCGCCATGATCTACGTGACCCTGTACATGTCCTTCACGCCCGTCGGCTACTTCATCATCGACGGCGTCCAGGGCCGCTACTTCGTCCCGTTGACCCTGCTGGCACTGGCGGTGATCCTGCGCTGGATGCCGTTGCGGCTCACCGACGCCCGCGGCCGCACCCCCTCCCGCGGCCCGGCCCTGGTCATCATCGGGGCCACCGGAGTCGCACTGCTCGCGGCGGTCATCAAGTACTGCACCATCGTCTGGGGCTGACCCGCGGGGTCGGTTCCGCCTGGGGAGTTCGCGTCAGAGCACCTTTTCGCCGGCGGCGGCGTAGGCGTTCTCGGTGGCGGATTTCTGGGGGCGCCACCAGGATTCGTTGTCGCGGTACCAATCGATGGTGGCGTCCAGGCCCTTGCGGAAGTCGCGGTATTCGGGTTCCCAGCCGAGTTCGGTGCGGAGCAGGGTGGAGTCGATGGCGTAGCGGAGGTCGTGGCCGGGGCGGTCGGTGACGTGGTCGAAGTCGGCGGGGTTGCGGTCGAAGGCTTCGAGGATGAGCTGCACCACGGACTTGTTGTCGCGTTCGCCGTCGGCGCCGATGAGGTAGGTCTGGCCGATTCGGCCGCGCTGCAGGATTTCCCAGACGGCGGTGTTGTGGTCGTCGACGTGAATCCAGTCGCGGACCTGATGGCCGGCGCCGTAGAGACGCGGGCGGACACCGTCGATGAGATTGGTGATCTGGCGTGGGATGAATTTCTCCACATGCTGATACGGGCCATAGTTGTTGCTGCAGTTGGAGAGTGTGGCCTGCACGCCGAAGGAACGCACCCAGGCCCGCACCAGCATGTCGCTGGACGCCTTACTGGCGGAATAGGGGCTGGACGGGTTGTAGGGCGTGTTCTCGCTGAATGCGGCGGGATCGTCGAGTTCCAGATCGCCGTACACCTCGTCGGTGGAGATGTGGTGGTATCGCACCTGATGCTTGCGCACCGCCTGGAGCAGCGAATAGGTGCCGACGATATTGGTCTGGACGAACGGCCACGGGTCGGCGAGCGAATTGTCGTTGTGTGATTCGGCGGCGAAATGCACGACCGCGTCCACCCCGCCGACGAGCCGGTCCACCAGCGCGTTGTCGGCGATGTCGCCGTGCACGAACTCGATGTCACCCGCGATGGGATCGAGGGATGCCCGATTCCCGGCGTAAGTGAGTTTGTCCAGAACGGTGACGTGTACGCCGGGACGACGCGTCACGGTCTGGTGAACGAAGTTCGCGCCGATGAAGCCGGCGCCGCCGGTTACGAGCAGTCGCACACCCGAAACACTACGTCGCCGGGCGGAGCGGGCCGCGCACGGGCCGCTTCGTTAACCGCATTACACCGCAGCCCGCGCTCTCGTGAGCGGATTCGGACACGGGGTGGAAACAATATTTCGTCGCGGAAACACACGATCCTTCCAAAATGTCGCAATTTCTCGGTGAGCCTGCGACTTTCACGACCGGCCCATTGCGAATTATCACGAGAACATTGTGACCTTCATCACAAAGATGCCGCTCGGTGACAAACATCGGGCCCGTCGGCAACCCTGAAAACCGTACGCACGCAGTGCATTTCCAAAACCTGGCGAACCCCGCGATCGTAGCGGTGAACAGAATTTGAACGAACGGTCACGATGGGTTCACCGCTCGTTAGCTGTCCTCGATTTCGATTCCTCGTGTCCCCCCGAGCTCTTCGATGAGGTTTCACCAAATGCTGATGAGGAAATTCGCCGCGACTTCGGCACTGCTGATCGCTGCCATGGGCATCACCGCCGGCACCGTCAACGCGGAGCCGGCCGCCGCGCCCGCCGACTCCGGCGTGATCAACTACTCCGCCACCGCCACCGAGACCCAGACCATCATCCGCACGGATGCCGGTTCCATGGTTGTCGAAGACGGTGTCTTCAAGGTCAAGGCCGCCAACGGCACCACGGTCGCGGGCACCGAGCTGAAGTTCCGTGTGGACGATTTCGAGTTCCCGATCGCCGCGGACATCGCCGGAAACACCGCCACCCTGACCCCCGAGTTCAGCGTGGAGAAGGCCGTCTACAAGCCGGTCGCACTGCCCTACGAGGACCAGGCTCCCTGGAAGAACGACTACGAGCGTGAGCAGGCTGCCTTCAACCGACTGAAGGACACCATCGGCATGGGCGCCACCATCGGCACCCTGGTCGGCGGTCTGGCCGGCGCCGGTATCGGCTGCATCATCGGCGGCGTCGTCCTGGCCGGTCTGACCGGTGCGCTGTCGGCGATGTTCGGCGCGCTGCCCGGCGCGGTCGTCGGCTGCATCGCCGGTATGGCCGCAATCGGCTTCCTGGGCACCCTGATCGGTCAGATCTTCATCACCGCTCCGGTCGCCATCCTGGCCGCCGTGCAGTACTTCACCACCGTCAACTCCGGCATGACCCCCGGCAAGAAGTAATTCTCGCGGCACCAGCCGACAGAACCCCCGCCCGGACCACCCGGGCGGGGGTTCTCGCGTTCCGGCGCAATGCTTACGCGGTGCGCGCCTCCTCCGCGACCTCGATGCACCCGCGCACGAACTGCGCCACGTGCGCGAGCGCCGCCCGGCTCTCCGGCATGCTCGGGAAGATGGCCATGAACGCGTGCACCTGCCCGCGCCAGATCTCCAGCGTCGCAGGCACTCCCGAGGCGGCCAGCCGCTGCGCCATGATCTCGCTGTCGCGCCGCAGCACCTCGTCCTCGGCGATGATGAGCAGTGTCGGCGGCAGCCCGACCAGCGCGGCGTTCACCGGTGACATTCCCGGATCCAGGCGGCCGTCGCGCTCCGCGCCGAGCTTCACCACGGATTCCAAGGCGGACAACGGGATCAGCGCGTCCCGGTGGTAGTTGGGATGCGCGCGCTTCTCGGCGCAGTCCAGGTCCAGAGCCGGGCACAGGCCGACGAGTCCGGCGGGCACCGGCAGTCCGGCGTCGCGGGCGCGCAGGGCCGTCGCGAAAGTCATGTAGCCACCGGCGGAGTCACCCGCGAACACGATGCGGGACGCGTCGACGCCGTGCTGCAGCAGCCACCGGTAGGCGGTGAGGCAGTCGTCGACGCCGCCCGCGATATCGGTTTCGGGCAGCTGCCGGTATTCGACGCTCACCACCGGCAGGCCGGTGCGCCGGGCGATGGCGGCCACGACCGGCCGGTGCGTGTCCAGGCCGCAGAGGAAGAACCCGCCGCCGTGCATGTACATGACCGCGCCGTCGCGCAGTGCGCGGCGGGCTCCGGCGGGGCGCACGATCTCCATGCGGAAGCCGTTGAGCTGCACCTGTTCCCGTTCCACGCCCTGCGGGCCGGGACGCAGTTTGGCCAGGTTGTTGATGACCGGTCCGGCGATGGCCATGGAGATGGCGTTGACGGGCACCAGTTCGCCCATGGGCCGGATCATGGTGCGGCAGGCCATCGCGAGGGCGCGGGCGTAGGCGCTGATGCCGTGCGGGTTGGCCACCGGGTGGTCGTCGGCGATCTGTGGCGCGAGGCGATAGGCGCTCGCCGCGGCGCCGCCCGGTGCGGCCGGAATGACCTGGGCGCGCAGCCGGGTTTCGCCGCCGACCGCGCGCAGCCCGTCGCGCCGGGCCGGATCGCCGTGGGACATTGCCGAATTGCCGTGGGCCGCCGCGGGGTTTCCGTGGTCCATAGCCATCGCGCACCTACCTCATTGTTGGCGCGCCGAGCCGTTCGTCCGGGGACGAGCTGCTGGCTCGGCACCCGGCGCGCGAGAGTCGGCGCTGACATCTCACATAGTGTTGTTTCAGAACACCACGAGAACGTGACCTACGCAACACTTTCTGCCCGCCGGTATCGAGCGGTAAACGGCTGTAATCGATTCGCCGTCCAGTCGGCACCTGGCCGCGCCCGCCCGCGACCGAACTGGCAGACTGCTGTGACATGCGCGGAATCATCCTGGCCGGCGGCACTGGGTCGCGTTTGCACCCGATCACGCGCGGGGTGAGCAAACAGCTGGTCCCGGTCTACGACAAGCCGATGGTGTACTACCCCCTGTCGACCCTCATGCTGGCCGGCATCCGGGACATCCTGGTCATCACCACCCCCGAGGACTCCGACGCCTTCACGCGGCTGCTCGGCGACGGTTCGCAGTTCGGGCTCAACCTGAGCTACGTGGTGCAGCCCGAACCCGACGGCCTGGCACGGGCGTTCGTGCTCGGCGCGGACCACATCGGCACCGACCGCGCGGCACTCGTGCTGGGCGACAACATCTTCCACGGCCGCGGTCTCGGCACCAGCCTGAACCGCTTCGAGAAACTGGACGGCGGCGCGGTCTTCGCCTACCGGGTGTCGGACCCGACCGCCTACGGCGTGGTCGAATTCGCCGACGGCAAGGCCATTTCCATCGAGGAGAAGCCGAAGGTCCCGCGCTCCAACTACGCGATCCCGGGCCTGTACTTCTACGACAACGACGTCGTCGAGATCGCCCGCGACCTGAAACCGTCCGCGCGCGGCGAATACGAGATCACCGATATCAACCGGGCATATCTGGAGCAGAACCGGTTGAGCGTGGAGGTCCTCGCCCGCGGCACCGCCTGGCTGGACACCGGCACCTTCGACTCCCTGCTGGACGCCGCCAACTACGTCCGCACCATCGAGGAACGCCAGGGCCTCAAGATCGGCGTGCCGGAGGAGGTGGCCTGGCGGCAGCGCTTCATCGACGACGATCAGCTGCGCGCACTGGCCGAACCGCTGGTGCGCTCCGGCTACGGCAAATATCTGCTCGAATTGCTCGAGCACGGGCGGACCTGGGAGTAGTGAGCATGCGAATTCGCGAACTGGCCGTACCGGGGGCGTGGGAGTTCACCCCGCGCCTGCACGGCGACGACCGCGGCGTCTTCTACGAGTCGTTCAAGGCGTCGGAGTTCGAGAAGGCCGTGGGGCGGCCGTTCGACCTGCTGCAGGTCAATATCTCCACCTCGGCGGCGGGCGTGCTGCGCGGCATCCACTACACCGAGACCCCGCCCGGTCAGGCCAAATACGTGACCTGCGTGCGCGGTTCGTTCCTGGACGTGGTGGTGGACCTGCGCCGCGACTCGCCCACCTTCGGGACGTGGGACGCGGTGATCATCGACGATGTGGAGCGCAAGTCGGTCTTCCTGGCCGAGGGGCTGGGCCACGCGCTGCTGTCGCTGGAGGACAACTCCACGGTCAACTACCTGTGCTCGCTGGAGTACTCGCCCGAATTCGACCGGGATCTGGACGCTTTCGACCCCGAGATCGGCATCGAATGGCCGACCGTCGGGCGCAACGGCGAACCGCTGACCTTCGTCCGCTCGGACAAAGATGCCGCCGCGCCGCGCCTGGCCGACCTGTAGACCTGCGGATACGGTCGCGGTTCCTACACTCTCGGTATGGCAGCCAAGCGAGCTCGTCCGCCGGAATCGCTGGGAATCGACGTCATGGGCCGGATACCGGGCCTCGGGACGACGGTCATCGGCCCGGACGAGGCCGAGTGGCGGCCCGCGCCGGGTGCGCCGCCGCGGTCCTTCGAGATGGCTCCGCTGGTCGGTTCGTATCTGCGGCCGGAGTTCTACGCCTGCTACGCCCGCTGGTATCCGGGCTGGATGAGCGCGCCGCACACCTACGAGGTGGATCGGTTCGCGGTCACGGTGTCCGGGATCTGGACGGTGGGCGCGGGGCCGGAAATCGATCTCGCCCAGGCGATTCCGATGCGGCCGGGTGAGTTCTCGATGCGCCGGGCCGGGACCGCGCACTACGACGGCGCGCTGCCCGAGGCCACCGAACCCGCGGTGTTCGTGCTGTTCGGGCAGGGTCCGGCCGTGCCCGCGCTGGTGGGTACGAGCGATTCGATCTACGTGAATCTCTGAACAGCGTCGGGGCGCACCGCCCAACACGGTGCGCCCCAACGCTTTTCCCGAGAACCTCCGCGCCGGGCAAGGATGAGGGAGCGAGCCCGGCGCGAAGGGTGTGGCATCAACCGACCAGTTCGACCTCCGCCTCGCGCTCAGCGGCGCGGCGGGCGCGCAGGTTCGGCAGGAAGACCGTCAGCGCGACCAGGGCGCCCACGATGGCGACGCCGGCGGCGAACTCCAGGCCCGGACGGTAGGTGTCCAGCATGGCCTGCGGGCTCTTGTCGGTGTGCGCGCCGGAGGTGACGATGGCGGTGGTCACCGCGAGCACGATGGCCGCGCCGACCTGCATGGCGGTCTGCAGCACACCGGCGGCGAGACCCTGCTCGTCGTCGTCGATACCGCTGGTGGCCTGAATGTTGATGGCGGGGAAGCCGACCCAGCCGATGCCGACCAGCAGCACGGCGGGCAGCAGCACGGTCAGGTAGTTCGGGTCGGTGTCGATGCGCAGGTACAGCAGGTAGCCGATACCCATGACCACCATGGTGACCGCGATGATCGGACCGGTGCCGAAGCGGTCGACCAGCTTGTCGGAGACGAAGGCCGAGGCGACCACCAGCAGACCCACCGGCAGCAGCGCCAGGGCCAGCTTCAGCGGGGACCAGCCGAGGGTGTCCTGCAGGTACAGGGTGGTGATGAACTGCCAGCTGAAGTACGAGCCGCCGACCGCGATGATGGCCAGGCTGGCGCGAACGAGCGTGCCCTTCTTCAGGATTCCGAGGCGGATGAGCGGGTAGCGCACGCGCTTCTCGACCGCGACGAAGGCCGCGAACAGGATGACGACCGCCGCGAACGAGCCGAGGGTGCGGAACGAGGTCCAGCCGACCTCGGGCGCGGTGACGACGGTGTAGACCAGCAGCAGCATGCCCGCGGTGGACAGCAGCGCGCCGAGCAGGTCGTGCCCGCCCTCCTCGACGTGCTTGTCCTTGGGCACCAGGTAGAACGCCGCGATCAGGGCGGCCAGCGCGATCGGGACGGGCAGCAGGAAGGTCCAGCGCCAGCCGAGACCGGTCATGAGTCCGCCGAAGAGCAGGCCCATGGAGTAGCCGCCCGCGCCGAACACGGTGTAGATGGACAGCGCCTTGTTGCGCGCCGGTCCCTCGGGGAAGTTGGTGGTGATGATGGACAGGCCGGTGGGCGCGGTGAACGCGGCGGCCAGGCCCTTGATGAAGCGGGTCAGGATGAGCAGCGGCCCGGAGCTGACCAGTGCGCCCGCCAGCGAGGCGAGGGCGAAGACGGCGAGGGCGATGAGGAAGACCTTGCGTCGGCCCAGCAGGTCGGCGGTGCGTCCGCCCAGCAGCAGCAGGCCGCCGTAGCCGAGGACGTAACCGCTGACCAGCCACTGCAGCGTGGAGGTCTCCAGGTCGAGTTCGGAACCGATGGACGGGAGCGCGACGCCGATCATGGAGACGTCGAGGCCGTCGAGGAACAGCACGATGCAGAGCGTGATGAGCATGCCCCACAGCCGGATCGGCCACTGGGACGAATCGTCCAGGGCGGCAGGGCCCTTGGCGGGCCGGAGGGTCTCGGTGGAAGTCACGAGATCGGACAGTACATGCACACGCATCAAATGCACAAGCATTAAATGCGTTTGCATGAATTGACTCGGAGGACTAGGATCTGGTCATGCCGAAGCCGACAGCGCCTGTCGAGCAGCCGACGGACCCGCGCACGGGTGCCACCGGGCTGGTCGCCGAATGGCGCGACCTGCTGGCCCGGCACGCGACGACCTCCTGCGCTCTGGAAAAGGAACTGCAGGGCCGTCACCAACTCGGGCTCAGCGAATTCGAAACTCTCGACCGTCTCATCGACGCCGGATGCGCGAACTACAAGATGAGCGACCTCGCCCACGACATCCACCTCAGTCAGAGCGCGCTCTCGCGCGCCGTGGCCAGGCTGGAGCGGGACGGGCTCGTCAGCCGCACCCTCTGTACCGAGGATCGGCGCGCCATCTTCGTCTGCCTGACGGACAAGGGACGGGAACTGCACAGCGAGGCCGCGCCGACGCATCGCGCGGTACTGGAGCAGATACTGCACTGAAACATCGGGGCCGCAGCGCGAATACGCTGCGGCCCCGATGTTTTCGGAGACTCAGATCGAGTCGCGAATGGTCTCGATCGTGGGTTGCGCGTCGACGGCCAGTTTGGTGGCCGCGGTGAACGCGTCCCGGTAGCGCTCGACGTCGTGATCCTTGTCGAGATAGGCCGCGCCCGTGAGCGATTCCACGTACACCACCGGCGGCTCGGTGGGATCGCCCGCGGCGGACGGGAATTCGAGCAGCACGAACCGACCGGCATCCATGGCATGGTGATACCCGCACTCCGCGGGCACCACGCGCAGCCGCACATTGGGCAGGTCGGCGAGCTTGCGCAGCCGGTCCAACTGGCCGGTGGTGACGTCCTCACCGCCGATGCGATGCCACAGCACCGCCTCGGAGATGACCACGTCCAGTTGCAGCGGGTTCTCCGCGCGCGTGATGAGCCCCTGCCGCGCCGTGCGCACCCGCACCCGGCGATCCATCTGCTCCGGCGAGATGCCGGGATAGGCGTCCGCCAGCACCGCGCGCATATACGCCTCGGTCTGCAGCAGGCCCGGGACCAGCTCGTTCTCGTAGGTGGTGAGTTTGGCGGCCGCCTCCTCGAGCCCGATGTAGACCTCGTAGCCCTCGTCGATGACGTCGCTGAACTCGGTCCACCAGCCGCGCGCCTTGGTTTCCCTGGCCAGGGCGGTGAGCGGTTCGATGGCGTCCTCGGGCGCACCGTAGATCCGGCACATCGCCTCGACGTCCAGGCTGCGCAACGAGGTCTGACCGGTCTCGATACGCCAGATCTTGGCCTCGGACCATTCCAGTCGCTGCGCCGCCACCCGGGTCGTCATCCGTGCGCGATTACGCAGATCGCGCAGGTGACGGCCGAGTTGTCGGCGCGGCATGGTGGACCCGGTAATCCCCTGCGGTAAAGCCATCAATCCCCCTTGTGTGTGTGCGATTCGGATTGTTGCACAACAGGGTTCGTGATTCTACGAACGCGCGCGCCGGACCGGCGTATATGATCTTCGTCTGCGCCGCCGTCACTTTCGCGACGGCCGCCTGCGGTAGCGCCAAAACTGCACGGAGCGAACGTCTTCCGACAGCTGACTGACAGGCTCCGCCACATCCGAGAGCGCCTGGAAAAGATCGTCGCCCATTTCCGAGATGTGCTCCACCCGGGTGGCCAGGCGTGAGGCGTTGAGCACGAATTCCAGCAGCAGGCGCACGGTGGCCGCGATCGTCAGACCCAGCGGGACGGCCAGCAGCACCGCGAACAGCACCGCCAGCACCCCGGACAGCCGCCAGAGCAGCACGGTGATCGAGATCGGCACCGCGACCGCGGCCACCAGTCCCAGCACGTAGGTGAGCGGCAGCAGGGTACGGGTGGCGGTGCGCTGGAACTGCACATCCAGCAGCGCTCGCGTGGCGTCCTTCGCCCAGGAGCCGAAAGCGCTTGGGCTGGCGAAGGGTTCGACCGTCTGTTCCTCGACCGCGGCCTCCTCGGCGGCGCGGCGGGACATGCGCCGGGTCGCGGCGTCCTTGAAGGCGGCCCAGCGTCCTTCGGCCTCGTACTCCGCCAACTCCTCGAGTTCGGCTGCACCGCTTCCCGATTGATCGGCCATGGCGACGATCTCCTCTCCCCGCAGACCTTTTCGGCCATGCGCAGTCTCACCGCTCATGGACCGTCCGGGACAGAGGTCCGGGGTGTGTTCTAGGACACTTCCCCGGATTCGCGTTACGAACCGCCACCCCCGGCGCGATAGCTCTCGTGACGGCGTTGTCGCAGGCAGAACCGCCCGACACTTCAGCGTCTCAGAAACGTCACCGTCACTTGGGGGACAGCTCCAATGACAAGCGGTCTGTTTTGTCGAGTAGAACAGATAACGCGGGAAAAAGAACCTGTAACGGATCAGACGTCCGGTTCCGATACCCCGCACAGAGCAGGATCTAGATCTACCGGGGAATGGAGAAACCAGTGCGTACGACGTTTTCGTCTTCCGTCAGCTCGGCTGCGCAGGAGTACCAGCAGCGAGGATGGACGGTCGCCGAAACCGCCAATGGCGTCTGCCTGATCACCGACGACGAGATCGCGGGCATCGAGGTCACCGGCGAGACCGCCGCGTTCGTGCGCCGCTTCCTCCGCGCGAACGGCATGACCGGTCCGGTTATCGAGATCCCGGGCGCCGAGCGTCGTGAAATCCACATCGTCACCGGCGTCCGCAAGGCCGCCATGGCCATCGAGGCGCTGCGCGCCGCCGGCGCGGTCGTCTACACCGACGGCGCGGGCATCCCGCTGCCGCCGAGCCGCATGGCCGCCGGTCCGGCCGGGCAGTGCAACTGGGGCGTCGCGCCCTCCGAGGCGCGCTGGGTGCCGCCGGTCGTGGCGCTGGGCGCCGCTGTCCGTGCCGCCGCCAAGGGCGTGCCGCAGCGGGCGCGCATGGCTTCCTGACTGCTCGGTCCCGAATACCTCGAAACCCGCGAGCGCTCCCCGGCGCTCGCGGGTTTTCGACGTATGCGCAAGAAACGTTGCAAAATAATCGCCACCGGGCATGGAGCCCGGTGGCGATCGGTTTTCCGGGCCGTGTCAGGCCACCCGCAGCGAGCGTGGATTGCGGTGCGGGACAGCCGCTCTGGGACCACCGCTGTGGCCGGTGGGACGCAGCGGTGCGGCCACCCGGCTGCCGAGCACCAGGGCTCGGGCCGCGCGGCGGTTGGTCACGCCGAGTTTCCGCAGAACGGCGGAGACGTGATGGTCCACCGTGCGCACCGAGACGACCAGGTATTCGGCTATCTCGGCATTGGTGAGCCCGGCGCAGAGCAGGTCGAGGACATCGCGCTGCCTGCCGGTGAGATTGTGGGGGTTGGCCGTAGGGGTGGGTGGGGGCGCGTCTCCCACGCGGATGAAGAGGCCGGGCTCGCCGCCGATCGTCAGGGCGACCACCGATCCGGTGCCCGCCGCGACGTCCTGCCAGGCTCCGCGCAGTGCGTCCAGTGCTTGTGTTCGCTCCAAAAACCGCATGTCACAAGCCTGCTCGCGCGCGGGTTCACCGTCTGTCCGCACCGGAACACCAGTTGTGTCGGGGAGCCGACACAACGCTGTTAACGGATTCGGCGTGCGGCGGATCGTGGCCGGATCCGTATCCGGCCGTGGCCGACAAGCGACGTGACGCGGCGATTATCCGTTGCTGTTTCGCCTTTCCGCGTCCCGGGCGATGATGAGGTATGACCCCCGTCACGGACAGCAGCCGCACCGTGCTGCGCACCTGCCCGCTCTGCGAGGCGGTGTGCGGACTCGAGCTCACCCTGGACAGCGCCGATCACATCACTTCCATACGAGGGGATCAGGCAGATCCGTTCAGTCGCGGATTCCTCTGCCCCAAGGGGGCCACGCTCGGACATCTGGACGAGGATCCGGACCGGCTCACCGCGCCCATGGTGCGGGACCGGGCCACCGGCGCCTGGCGGGCGGTGAGCTGGGATGAGGCATTCGGGATCATCCGCGAGCGGCTACCGCAGATCACCGCCGCGCACGGAAACCAGGCCGTGGGGCTGTATCTGGGAAATCCCAACGCGCACACCGTCGCCGGGGCGCTGTACGCGCCGCTGCTCATCCGCGCGCTGGCCACCCGCAACCTCTACTCCGCCAGCACCGCCGACCAGATGCCCAAGCAGGTGTCGAGCGGGCTCATGTTCGGCGATCCGCTCACCGTGCCGGTGCCGGACCTGGATCGCACCGACTATCTGCTGATGCTCGGGGCGAATCCGCTGGAATCCAATGGATCACTGTGCACCGCACCGGATTTCCCCGGACGGCTGAAGGCGTTGAAGCAGCGCGGCGGACGGTTCGTGGTGGTGGACCCCCGGCGCACCCGCACCGCGAAACTGGCGGACGAGCATCTGTTCATCCGGCCCGGCAGTGACGCCTACCTGCTGTTCGGAATCGTGCACACCTTGTTCGCGGAGAACCTCGCGACGGTGCGGGTCGAGGTCGAGGGACTCGACGAAGTGCGCGCGGCCGCAGCGGAATTCGCGCCCGAGAAGGTGGCGGCGCGCACGGGGGTGGACGCGGACACGGTCGTCCGGCTGGCCCGGGAGCTGGCCGCCGCGCCCACCGCCGCCGTCTACGCGCGCATCGGCACCTGCACCGCGGAGTTCGGGACGCTCACACAGTGGCTGGTGGATGTGATCAATGTGCTCACCGGCAATCTCGACTCTCCCGGCGGCGCCATGTTCGCGAACGGCGCGGCGCTGGGGATCGTGCGCAGCCGGCCCTTCCGCACCGGACGCTGGAACAGCCGGGTGCGCGGATTGCCCGAGGCCATGGGCGAATTCCCGGTCGCGACCCTCGCCGACGAGATCAGCACGCCGGGCGAGGGACAGATCCGGGCCATGGTGACGGTGGCGGGCAATCCCGTGCTCTCCGCGCCCGGCAGCGCGCGGCTCGACGCGGCCTTCGCCGGGCTGGAATTCATGGTCAGCGTGGACCGCTATCTGAACGAGACCACCCGGCACGCGGACGTGATCCTGCCGCCGCCGCGCATCGTGCAGGCCCCGCACTACGACTTCGCGCTGCTCAACTTCGCCGTGCACAACTACGCGCGGTACTCGCGCCCGGCGGTGCCGCTCGGCGAGCAGATCTCCGAGGCGGAGGTGCTGGCCCGGCTCGCCCTCGCGGTGAGCGGTCAGGAGCCGGCACCCGGACTGGATCCGCTCACCGTCGTGGACGAGATCGTCATCGCGGGAACGCTGCACAAGGCCGGAATGGCCGACCGGCGTGATCAACTGCTCGGCGAGAACACCACCGAACAGCGCATCGACCTGATGCTGAAACTCGGGCCGTACGGGGAGTGGACCGGCGGTCAGCTGAATCTGCAAGTGCTGCTGGACAATCCGCACGGTATCGACCTCGGTCCGCTACAGCCCCGGCTACCCGGTGCGCTGCGCACCGCGTCGAAGCGGGTGGAGCTCGCGCCCGCACAGCTGCTGGAGGATGTCGCGCGGCTGCGGGATCGACTGCGGGACAGTGCACCCGAGATGGTGCTGGTCGGGCGGCGGCAGCTGCGGTCCAACAACAGCTGGCTGCACAATGTGGCCCCGCTGGTGGGCGGATCGAACCGGTGCACGCTGCATATCCACCCGGATGACCTGGCCCGCTTCGGAATCGACGGGGAGGTGGTGGTCAAATCCGCCGCGGGCACGCTGACCGTGCCGGTGGAGGCGACCGAGGACATCATGCCCGGCGTGGTGAGCCTGCCGCACGGCTGGGGCCACGGTGACAGCGCGCAGACCGTGGCACGCGCGCACGCGGGTGTGAACGCCAATGTGCTGACCGATGATTCGCTCGTGGACGCGCCGTCCGGGAATGCCGTGTTCAACGGCGTGCCGGTGACGCTCACGCCCGCTTGAACCTGGTGAGGGTATGTCGGCTATCCGAATAGCGGTGTGGGCGGTGCATGTCGCGCTGCCCGCGGCCGGGCTGCTGGTGCTGGTCCGGAACCCGCACCTGGACCACGAATACATGCATCAGGGCGTGCATTTCTGGCTGATCCTGGGTGCGGCGGTGCTGTCGCTCGCGCTGGGCGTGCTGCTGTTGCGGGCCGCCCGCGCGCACCGCGACATGCGATTGATCCTGGTCTCGCTGGTGTTCCAGTTGAACGCCGGATTCCTGGCCCTGCACGCGCTGGCCACCCCCGGAATCATCCTGCCCTCCGCCAATGTCGGATTCACCACGGCGGTGCCGGTCGGCATGGTGCTGGGCGGGTTCGCGGCGCTGGCCTCGGCGGTGGAGTACGCGCCCGACGCGCGCATCCACAGGTACACGGGAGTGCTCGCGGCGCTGCCGATCACGGTCATGTCGGTGTGGGCGCTGCTGTCGCTGACCCGGGTGCCGCCCTTCGATGCCGAGGCCGATCCGGCCGAGGTGCAGGGGCCGCTGGTGGCGGCGGTCTTCGTGGGCGCGGCCTGCTATCTGGTGGCGGCCGTGCGGTACGCGATCCTGTACCGGCGCAATCGCGGCATCGTGGTGCTGAGCGTGCTCACCGCCTTCCTGCTGCTGGCCGAGGCGCTGTTCGCGGTCGGTTTCGGGCGCAGCTGGAAGATCAGCTGGTGGGAGTGGCACGTGCTGTTGGGCGCTGCGTTCGCGCTCATCGCGATCAGCACCCACCGCACCTTCGTGCGGGAGGGTTCGGCGCGCGGCCTGTTCGACAGCGTGACCCTGCGCAGCACGGTCGCCGCCATGGAACGGGATTACGCCAACGCGCTCGAGGAGATGATGACCGCGCTCTCCCAGCGGGCCGCCGGTGGTGTGCCCGCCGACGAACCGCTCGGCGATGTGGGGCAGCGTCTTTCGCGCCGCTTCGGCCTGACCGAACGCCAGCTCGCGGTACTCCAGCAGAGCGCCCGCGCGCTCGGCAATGAGCGTGAACAGGTTCGCCGCCTCGGGGCGCTGGTCGCGGTGGGTGAGCGCGCCAGCGTGATTCGTGGTGAGCGCCAGCTGGTTTCGGAGATCCAGCGGCTGGCGGGCTCCGCCTTCGAACAGGACAGCGTCCGCATCGGCATGCTGGCGGGCGGCCGCCTGATCTTCGAGGACGGTGGCCCGCCCAACCCCAACGCGTACGCGTTTCCCCTGACGGTCAAGGGAATTCATACCGGCGTACTCGAGCTGACCCGCCCCGGCGCCGTAGCCATCGCGCCGCCCGCACCGGTCCGGCGCGGCTTCGGCTGGCGGCCGGTGACCGCCGCACCCGCTGCGCCGGAGCCGGTTTCGGTGCTGGCCGCGTACGGCGCGCACAACGGCGACAGCCTGGGTCCGGCCGAGCAGGCGGTGGCGCGGTCGTTCGCGGCGCAGACCTCGGTGGTGCTCGAGAACGCCCGGCTCTACCAGCAATTGGATGGGTTGTTCCGGTCGTACATGTCGCCGGCGGTGGCTACCGCGCTGCTCGCCGACCCCTCGCAGGCCGGCCTGGGCGGCGAGGTGCACGAGGTGAGCGTGCTGATGGCGGATCTGCGCGGGTACACGCCGTTCTCGGAGAAGGCGGGGCCGGTGCAGGTGATGCGGATGTTGAACACGTACTACGGGGCCATCGTGCCGGAGATTCTGGCGGAGGGCGGGACCGTGGTGCAGTTCGTCGGCGACGCGGTGATGGCGATCTTCAATGCGCCTGTGCGGCAGCATGATCACGCGGTGCGGGCGGCGCGGGCCGGGCTGGCGCTGCAGCGGGCCACGGCGGCGGTGCGGGAGCGGGCGGGGGCGCACGGGGTGGAGTGGCCGGCGTTCCGGGTGGGGGTGAACACCGGGCCCGCCATCGTGGGCAATGTGGGTGCGCGGGAGATGCGGAATTTCACCGCCATCGGGGATACGACGAATCTGGCGGCGCGGCTGGAGGGGCTGGCCGAGCCGGGGACCGTGGTGGTCGGTCCGCTGACGCGGGAACGGCTCGGCGCGGTGGCGGATACGGAATGCCTGGGTGATTTCGATATCAAGGGGAAGAGCCTGCCCGTGACGGTGTACCGACTGGTCGCGTTGCAGTGAGGCACGAGACCGGAGAGGTATCGGGGTGACGCAATTCGAACTGCTGGACGCGCTTTCACCGAACGAGCAGCGGGAGTTCATCGCCGCCTGCACGCCGCGGCGATTCCGCCGCCGCGACATCGTCTGCCACGAGGGTGATCCCGGGGACTGCCTGCACCTGATCACCGCGGGACGCCTGATCGTGCGGGTCACCACACCCCTGGGGCACACCGCGACCCTCACCATCCTCGGCCCCGGGGAGATGTTCGGCGAGCAGGCGCTGCTGAGCCCCGACGCCCGGCGCACCGCCACCATCGTCGCCGTCACCGACGCGGCCACGCTCACCCTGAACCGCGCCCAGCTGGAGCGCCTGCGCGCGGAACACCCTCAGGTGGAACGGTTTCTGACCACCTCACTGGCCGCGCAGGTGCGCCGTTTGTCGGCTTCGGTGCTGGAGGCGCTGTACCTGCCGGTGGAGACGCGGGTGCTGCGCAGGCTCACCCACCTGGCCCGCGTGTACGGCGACGAGAACGGGCGACCCGCCGAAATCCGGCTCACCCAGGAGGATTTGGCGTCCATGGCCGGGACCACCCGGGCCACCGCCAACAAGGTGCTGCGCGAACTGGAGGAGCTGGGCGTGGTGCGGTTGAGCCGCGGCGCGGTGACGGTGCTCGATCGCGGACTGCTGGCACGCAAAGCGCGGTGAGGGTCGCAGCATTCTTCCGGTTATGGGGCCGATCCCCGCATTCGGCACACGAAAATAGCCAAACCGTATAGGATTTCGGATGGCCGAAGTTCGTGGCCCAGCCTGTTCCATCCGGTTTTCAGCTACCAGAGGGGGCTCGATGCCCGGTATCAGAAACGGCAGCGATGGCGAGCGGGAACTCCAGCAGCGGTACAGCACCGAGGAACGAGCAAACCGGTTCTACGACGATCAGGTCCGGGATCGCTTGAACGAGCACATGATCGATTTCATCCGCCGCATGGATATGGCCTTCATCGCGACCTCCGACAAACACGGCGAATGCGATTCCAGTTTCCGTGCGGGCACCCCCGGCTTCCTGCACGTGGTCGACGACCGCACCGTCGCCTACCCCGAATACCGCGGCAACGGGGTCATGGCGAGCCTCGGCAATATGCTCGAGAACCCGCACATCGGCATCCTCATGATCGACTTCGTGCGCGATCTCATCGGCCTGCACATCAACGGCACCGCCCGCATCGTCGACGACGCCCTCATGCGCCGCTGCGTGGCCGACCTCCCCGCGCAGAACGAGCGCGGCCGCCACCCCGAACGCTGGGTCGTCGTCGACATCGAAGAGGCGTACATCCACTGCCGCAAGCACATCCCCCACCTGGTCCCCGCCGCCCGCGAGTCCCGCCAGTGGGGCACCGACAACGTCCGCGCCAAGGGCGGCGACTACTTCCACGCCAAGGCGGAGGCGCGCGCCCTCGTCGAGCACTAGTGAATCTTGAAGATCACCGCTCGCTGGACGATGAAGTTGATCACGGTCGCTGTGCCCTGCGCCACAACGAAAGCCAGCACCAGGCGCACGGATTCGGCCCAGTCGTCCGGGATGGCGTAGTAGCAGATCTGGTTGATGCCCACCTGCAGCGCGAAGGTGACCGCGTACAGGGCGATCACGGCGATGAAGCGCTTGCGGCTCGGCTCGGCCTGGAAGGTCCAGCGGCGGTTGATCAGGTAGGCGGTCGTCGTGCCCGCGATGAAGCTGATCGACTTCGCCACCGGCAGCGGGACGCCGAACACCTTGAACAGCAGGGTGTAGAGCCCCAGGTCGACGATGGCGGAGAAACCACCGGTGAGGATGAAGCGGATCATCTGCGTCTTGAGGTCGACATCCGTTCCGCCCGGCTCGTCCACCAGGGGCAGTTCGGGCGGGAGGGGCAGATGGGGTTCCGCGGCGGTCACAACGCACGAGAGTAATGCCACATCGACTTGGGGCGATGCCAGGGACTGAGGACACAAGCCGCGAACCGGTTATGCCTGTAGCCTCTATCCCGATGTCCACGAAAGCTCAGACCACCACCACGGCCGCCGCCGCGAAGATTCCGGCGGGCGAGGGCGCGGACACAGCTTCGAGCGGCTCCTTCGAGCTGCCGACGCAGACCCGCAAGCTCACCGGGTGGGGTCGTACCGCAGCCACCACTTCCGAAGTTCTCTCCACCAGTGACCCCGAGCTGATCGCCAAGGCGGTCGCCATGGTCGCCGAGGACAACGACTCGAAGCCCGCGCACCTGCGTCGCGGCGTGATCGCGCGCGGCCTCGGCCGCTCCTACGGCGATCACGCGCAGAACGCCGGCGGCCTGGTCGTCGATATGACGGCGCTGAACCGCATCCACCGCATCGACCGCGATTCCCGCCTGGTCGACGTGGACGCGGGCGTGAGCCTCGACCAGCTGATGAAGGCGGCGCTACCGTTCGGGCTGTGGGTTCCGGTGCTGCCGGGCACCCGGCAGGTCACCGTCGGCGGGGCGATCGGCTCCGATATCCATGGCAAGAACCATCACAGCGCGGGCTCGTTCGGCAATCATGTGCGGTCCATCGACCTGCTCACCGCCGACGGCCAGGTGCAGCACATCACGCCGAAGAAGAACGCCAAGCTGTTCTGGGCGACCGTCGGCGGCAACGGCCTGACCGGCATCATCCTGCGCGCCACCATCGAGATGACGCCCACCGAGACGGCGTACTTCATCTCCGACGGCATCAAGACGCACACCCTCGACGAGACCATCGCCGTGCACAAGGACGGCTCGGAGGAGAACTACACGTACTCCTCGACCTGGTTCGACGTCATCTCCGGTCCGCCGAAGCTGGGGCGCGCCAACGTATCTCGCGGCCGGCTGGCGAAGCTGGACGAGCTGCCGAAGAAGCTGCGCCGCAACCCGCTCAAGTTCGACGCCCCGAATCTGCTGACGGTGCCGCCGATCTTCCCGAGCATCTCGGCGAACAAGTACACCCTCGGCAT
Organism: Nocardia acididurans; assembly: GCF_016741815.1. Taxonomy (GTDB): domain Bacteria; phylum Actinomycetota; class Actinomycetes; order Mycobacteriales; family Mycobacteriaceae; genus Nocardia; species Nocardia acididurans. The sequence goes on along the minus strand of NZ_JAERRJ010000001.1, from coordinate 687,992 downwards.
GGTCGGGGAGGCGTACTACGCGCTGGGCGGCAACTACACCGGCAAGATCATGAACTTGACGCAGTTCTACCACATGCTCGACGTGGTCTCGGAGTGGAATCGGGCGTACGGACCTGCGGGTTTCGTGCAGTACCAGTTCGTGCTGCCGCCCGAGGCGCTGGACGAATTCACAAAGATCATCATCGATATCCAGAAGTCCGGGCAGTACTCGGCGCTCAATGTGCTGAAGTTCTTCGGCCCCGGCAACCAGGCCCCGCTGAGCTTCCCCATGGAGGGCTGGAACATCTGCGTCGACTTCCCGGTCCGCCCCGGCCTGAACGAATTGGTTCGGGACCTCGATCGGCGGGTACTGGAATTCGGTGGACGGCTGTACACCGCGAAGGACTCGCGCACCGACGCGGCGACCTTCCACAAGATGTACCCCCGGATCGACGAGTGGATCAAGATCCGCCGAAATGTCGATCCCACAGGCGTTTTCATGTCCGATATGGCGAGAAGGCTGGAGCTTCAGTGATCAATGCGGTAGGAAACCCGCAATCCATTCTGCTGCTGGGCGGCACCTCGGAGATCGGCTTGGCGATCGTCGCCGAGTACCTGAAGAAGGGGCCCGCCCGCGTCGTGCTGGCCGCCCTGCCGGGTGACCCGCTGCGCGACGAGGCCGTGGCCACCGCCAAGGCCGCGGGCGCGACCGAGGTCGAGGTCGTGGACTTCGACGCGCTCGACACCGACAGCCACCCCAAGGTCGTCGACCAGGCGTGGTCGCGCGGCGACGTCGACATCGCCATCGTCGCCTTCGGCATCGACGGGGACGGCGAGATCTTCTGGCAGGACCAGCGCAAGGCCGTCATGATGGCCCAGATCAACTACACCGCAGCGGTTTCCGTCGGCGTGCTGCTGGGCGAGAAGATGAAGTCCCAGGGCTACGGCCGCATCCTGGCCATGTCCTCGGTGGCCGGTGAGCGCGTCCGCCGCTTCAACTTCGTCTACGGCTCCACCAAGGCCGGCCTGGACGGCTTCTACCTCGGCCTCGGCGAGGCGCTCGCCCCCTACGGCGCGCGCGTCACCGTGATCCGCCCCGGCATGGTCCGCACCAAGCTGTCGGCCCACGCCAAGGAGAACGGCCTCACCATCAACAAGGAGGACGTCGCCACCCTCGCCGTCTCGGCCTCCGAGAAGGGCAAGGAAATCGTCTGGGCCCCCGGCCAGATCCGCGTAGTGATGGCGATCCTGCGCCACATCCCCCGCGTGATCTTCCGCCGCCTCCCGGTCTAGCCCCCGGCCACACGCACCGATAACTGCCGCTCCCTCCCGTCGAGGGTGCGGCAGTTTTGCGTACCCAACCACACACCGAATGTACAATTATTGGCGTCAGAACCGCCCATTCATGTACAGGAGGCTGGTGATGTCACTGACCCACATCGAGATCGACGACGACGCGCTGGAAACAGCACGCAAGCTAGGCGGGCACCGAACCAAAACGGCGGCAGTCGCCGCCGCGCTGCGCGACTACAACAAGCGATTGTCGCGCGCTGCTGCGTACGAGCATTACTACAAGCTGGCTCAGGATTGGGATATCGAAGGAGCCGAGGCTGCTCACAAGGCAGAGAAGGAGCCACCAGCGCGGTGATCGGATACCTGCTCGATTCCTCTGCGCTCTGGCGCATCCTCAGAGACCGTGCGGTTATGGAGCTGTGGCAAGCTCCAGCAAGTGACGGCGAGCTGCGTTCTTGCTATCCACAGCGAGCCGAGTTCTTGCGATCTGCACGCAATGTGAAGGAGTACTCCACCTTCTGCGGAATGTTCGATGCGCTCTATAGCGATGCCCCGGTCCCCAAATCGGCGGGTCTGTGGATCTCAGGATTTCAGCACCGCGCCGCCGAGCACGGCTCCCACCGCTGCCTGTCCGCTGTCGATCTGCAGATCTGCGCGACAGCCGCATATCACGGTCTCATTGTCGTGCACGACGATTCGGACTTCGTCACGGCAGCGCGGCTCGCAACCGAGCTGCGGCAGCGCAACGTCCACGATGGACCGTTGGAATCGCCGACTCCGTTTCCATAGGCATCAGAGGTCGTCGAGCAACGCCAGAGCCACAGCTTCCAACCATTCGGAGTCGATATCCGGTTCATCGGCAACCGCGCACTGGATCAGATACTCTTGGCGCGCCTTGTCCGCGTCTTCCTGCCGCTCCATGTGTACATTCTGCGCGTGATGGGGTCGTCTCACGGCTGGTACGGCTGTTCTCCAGAAGGCTCGTTAGGCTTCGCAGCGGTGCACGGTCCATGGACAGGAAGCCGGAGGCGGAGTGCGAATGAGCGAACAGGCTAGCGGCCGGATGACGCTGTTGCGGCGGCAGGTCGGTGGGGCTGCCGGGGAGGCGGTCGCCGGTGCGGTTGTCGCGGCGGTGGTGGCGGGCGTTGGGCTGGTGGCGTTCTCGACGGTGGAGTGGCCTGCGTTCAATTCGTCGAATGTGCTGCGGGCGCTGACCACCGTCGGGCAGGTGGTGGCGCTGGGAATGCTGGTCGGCGCGACCGTGCTGATCCGGGTGCGGAAGTGGCCGTGGGCCGTGAAACTGCTGTCCTGGGGCGGGCTTTCGGCGTTCGTGACGGTGACGTTGGGGATGCCGCTGGCCGCTACGAAGCTGTATCTGTTCGGGCTTTCGGTGGATCAGGAGTTCCGGACGCAGTATCTGACGCGGCTCACCGACAGTGCCGCGCTGCACGATATGAACTACGTCGATCTGCCGCCGTTCTATCCGGCGGGATGGTTCTGGTTCGGGGGGCGGTTCGCGAGTCTGACCGGGATGGCGGGGTGGGAGGCGTTCAAGCCGTACGCGATCATCGCGCTCGCTGTCGCCGCCGTTGTCGCTTATGTGTTGTGGTCCAAGCTTATTCGCGCGGATTGGGCGGTGCCGGTGGCAGCCGCCACCACGGCGGTGACGCTGGCCTACGGTGCACCCGAGGCGTACGGGGCGGTGCTGGTGCTGCTGTTCGCGCCCGTCATGGTGCTGGCGTGGGGGGCGCTGTACCGGCCCGCCGGGCTGGCGGCGCGGACGCTGCTCGCGGGAAGTGAAGGGACGCAGCCGGATACGACGGCGCGCACGGCCGGTGGCTGGGGCGCGGCCGTCGGCGTCGGCCTCTACCTCGGACTGGCCGCAGCGTTCTACACGCTGTATTTCGTGGTGGCCGTGTTCTCGGTCTGCCTGATGGCGGTGATCGCGGGAGCGCTGATGCTGCGGGAACGCCGTCTGGCGCTGCGCACCCAGCGGCATCGAGACGCGGCGGCGCGGAGTACGGCGGGCGGGCAGGTCGGGGACGCGAGTACGCCCGGTGAACCGGTGCCCGGCGGGTGGGCGGTGCTGTGGCCGATTCTGGCGCGGCTCCTCACGATCGGCGCGCTCGCCGGGCTGCTGGCCCTCACGGTGTGGACGCCGTTCCTGCTCGACTTCCTCAGTGGCAAAGCCTCGTTCAGCGGCGGGTCCGCGTTCCACTATCTGCCCGAGCCGGGGTCCGAGCTGCCGCTGCCCATGTTCGAGGTCAGCCTGATCGGCGGATTCTGCCTGGTCGGCACGGTGTGGCTGGTGCTGCGGGTGGGGAGCTCGCGGCGGGCGCAGGCGCTGACCGTCGGCGTGCTGGCCGTGTACCTGTGGTGCCTGCTGTCCATGGCCGCGACCGCCGCGGGCACCACGCTGCTGTCGTTCCGGCTGGAGCCGCTGCTGTACGCGCTGCTGGCCGCCGCGGGCGCGTTCGGATTCGTGGAGGGTGCGCGCGCGGTCTACCAGGTGTTGCACGAGCCCGCGCGGATGCGGCCGGTGGTGGCGGCGATCGCGGTGCTGGGCGCGGTGGCGTTCAGCCAGGAGATCCCGCACGTGCTGGACGCGGAGATCACCACCGCCTACACCGACACCGACGGCGACGGAGTGCGCGCGGACAAGCGTCCGCCCTCGGCGGTCTCGCACTACGCGAAGATCGACGCGACGCTGCGGGAGCAGACCGGGCGGGCGCGCGACGAGAGCGTTGTGCTGACCGCGGATACGAGCTTCCTGGCCATCTACCCGTACTACGGTTTCCAGGCGCTGACTTCCCACTACGCGAATCCGCTGGCGGACTTCCCGGGCCGCACGGCCGAGATCAAACGCTGGGCGGAGCTGAAGACGCCGCAGGAGTTGATCGCGGCGCTGGAGCGTTGCCCGTGGCGTGCTCCCGACGCGTTCGTATTCCGGGACGCGGGCGATCGATACACGCTGCGGCTGTCCGAGGACGTGTACCCGAACGATCCGAACGTGAAGCGGTTCACGGTGGCGTTCCCCAAGGCGCTGTTCGAGGATCCGCGCTTCCAGATCACCGACATCGGGCCGTTCACGGTCGTGGTGCGCCGCTGACATCGTGTGGCTCAGGTCACGAATGTCTATAGCGGACAACGAGACAAGCCTCGGTTATGCACAGAATCGGGCCTTCATCCACAGATTTCGGGCCCGTTTCTGTGGATAACCCTTCCTGCTCGGGATAACTCATCCACTTGCCAGCAGGCTCTCAGCCGCGCGCACTAGCGTGGCCGGGCGATGGCAGAGGTACTCGATCGGCCGACCACGCACACCGGCCGCACACGGCGACAACGGCTCACGACGCGACTGCGATCCGCGCGCACCGATACGGTCGTCGCCCTCGGCTATCTCGCGCTTGCCGTGACAGTGCTGTCCGGGCAGTGGCGGCACCCCGGCAGCGGGTATCTGATCAAGAGCGGCCAGGACCAGACCATGTGGGAGTGGTTCTTCGCGGTCACCGCGCACAGCGTGGCACACCTGGAGAATCCGCTCGGAACGAACCTGCAGAACTTCCCCGACGGCGTGAACATGATGGCCAATACCGCCATGTTCGGGGTGGGCGTTCCGCTCACGCCGGTCACGCTGCTGTTCGGGCCGACCGTCACCTTCGTGCTCGTGCTCACGCTGGGCCTGTCCGGCACCGCCTTCGCCTGGTACCGGCTGTTCTCCCGGGAACTGGTCGAGTCGAAACCGGCTGCGGCCGTGGGCGGTCTGTTCTGCGGGTTCGCGCCGGCCATGATCTCGCACGCCAACGCGCACCCGAATTTCGTTGCGCTGGCGCTGCTTCCGGTGATCGCGCAGCTGATCATCCGGGTCGCCCGGCGGGAGCGCGCACGACTGCGCGACGTGTTCGGGCTCGGACTTCTGGTCGCAGCGCAGATCGCACTCGGCGAGGAACCACTGCTGATCTTCGCGCTCGCGTTCGGACTTTTCGCGCTGGTCTACCACCTGCCGTCCCCACGCGCCGGGCTGCACGCCGTGCGGACGGCGCTGCGGACGCTGGTGCCCGCGGCGCTGATCACCATGGCGCTCACCGTGATTCCGCTGTGGTGGCAGTTCTTCGGCCCGCAGTCGTATCGGTCCATCGATCACGGGCCGATGGGCAACGATCTGAAGGCGCTGTTCCAGTTCCCGTCCGAATCCCTCGGCGGCCTGCTGCTGCACGGGCAGAACGTGGCCATCAATCCGACCGAGGAGAACGCGTACTTCGGCTGGCCGCTGCTGCTGCTCGTCGCCGTGACCGTCGCATTCCTGTGGCGCGACCGCGTCGTGCGAGCCGCCGCCGCGGTGATCGCGGTGTTCACCCTGCTGTCGCTCGGCTCGACCCTGGTCATCGGCAAGGACGACACCGGCATCGAATTACCCTGGCACCGGCTGGAATCCGTGCCGCTGCTGAACACGGTGCTGGAATCCCGGCTCACCATGGCCGCGATACCGGCCATCGCGGCGATACTCGCGGTGGCCACCCAGCGGGCCGCGAACCGGTGGCGGGACGCGCCGGTGGATTGGCGGCCGCTCGGCTGGTTCGCGGCACTGACCCTGGCCCTGCTGCCGCTCACGCCGACCATCCTCCCGGTGGTGCAGCGACCGGCGACCCCCGCCTTCTTCACCGATGGCACTGTGCGGCAGTACGTTTCGGGCGGCTCCGTGGTGATCGCGCCCCCGCCCACTCCCCCGGACGCGCGCGCCCTGCGCTGGCAGGCCGACTCCGGATTCGAATTCCCACTCGCCGGAGGATATTTCGTCGGCCCGACCGGAACCGACAGGAAGGGGCACTACGGCCCCGACAACCGGCCCACCGCGACCCTGCTGATCAAGGCCCAGCAGACCGGCACGGTGCCGGTGATCACCACGGCGGACCAGCAGCAGGCGCTCGACGATCTGCGGTACTGGCGGGCCGATGTGGTCGTGCTGCCGCCCACCGACAAGGCGGATGTCCTGCGCGCCACCGTGGACCAACTGCTCGGCATATCCGCGCGCCAGGTCGACGGCGTCTGGCTGTGGGATGTGCGCGGACTCGCATAAACCCCTGCTGAACTGGCAGAACAGATTTCTTCCGCATCGAACGATGAGTTCGGCTCCGCCGTCCCGTCCTAGTCGGTGACCGACCATGTGATTCGGAGGCTCGACATGCGAGATCTGATCGTCACCGAGAACATCACCATCGACGGGGTGATCGACGCGACCGGCGGCTGGTTCGCCGTGGCCGAAGGGCCCGACGAGAGCGACCAGGTGGAAGCCGTACGGGAACAGTTCGAAGCGGCGGACGCCGTCCTGTTCGGGCGCATCACCTTCGAGGAGATGCGCGGCTACTGGCCCATCCAGACCGACGACACCACCGGGGTGGCCGACTACCTGAACAAGGTGGAGAAATATGTGGCGTCGCGGACGCTGGGCGATCCCGGATGGGAGAACACGACCGTACTGCGCGGCCCGCTCGCCGATGAGATCCGGCTGCTGAAATCCATGCCGGGCGAGGACATCGTGTGCACGGGCAGCATCACGCTGGTGCATTCGCTGGCGGCGGCCGGGCTCGTGGACGAGTACCGGCTGTTCCAGCATCCGGTGGTGCTCGGACGGGGTGCGCGACTGTTCCCGAGCGGAATCATGCTGCCCCGGCTGCGGCTCGTGGAGGCGCGGGTGTTCCGCTCCGGGGTGGTGCTCATGCGCTACCGCGCCTGAACCCGGGACACCGCGAATCCGGCTCGGCGCGCGGCTATCTCAACGGTGCGGCGGCCAGCCAGGTGTCGAGTAATTCGTTCACGGTGTGGTCCGGCCAGCGCACGACGAGCACGAACCGGGACCGCGGATCACCGTCGGGGAAGGTGACCGCGGTCAGGATGCGCCGGGAATCGCTGTCGCGCTGCGCGGCCGGATCGATGCCGCGCTCGGTGAGGATCGTCAGTTCACCGGCGACATCGCGGTGCGCGAACGGCTTCGTGCCCGCCTGCCCCTCGAAGAAGATATCGGCGGCGGAACGCGCTGGGCGGGAACCGAAATCGAAGATGTCGAAGCGCACCTGACCGGTGTCGTCGGTGGGATTGCAGAGGATGCGGTGCGCGCCCTGCGCGGTCGCCGCATCGGTGGCGCTCGGATCCCGGGCCAGACAGGACGCGCCCTGCCAGCCCGTCGAGCGACCGTTCGCACCCAGCTTGCCCACCAGGCTCGGGAACGCCTGCGCGATGGCGGCGTGCTCGGCGTTCCAGGACTGCGCCAGCGCATCCGCGCGGGTGTAGGTGATCAGGCCGCTCACATCGGTTTTGCGGCTGATGCGGCCGTCGTCCAGCAGATTGAGCGTGGTGGGGGCATTGGCGCGGCAGGCGTTCGCGGGCGTGCCCGCCACAACCTCGGACTGGCCGACGAGCAGGCGGTCACCGCCGGCGGGCACCTCGTCGAAGGGGGCGGAGAACTCGCAGTGGAAGGCGGAGCCGTTGCCGAGCACCCCGTCCACGCGACTCGACAGCACCGCGTCGCCCGGCCTGCCCTGCTGGATCACCAACCGGTAGTTGGTCTTTCCCTCGGTGGCCAGCCAGGTGCCGAGGAACTTGTCGGGGACGCTGGTCGGTGCGGGCGGTGTGGTGTCACGCAGCAGGAACGCGGTCCCCGCACCGGCGGCGGCCAGTACGACCACCGCGGCGGGAATCAGTACCCGGTTTCGGAACAGGCGCAGCCGCAGCGCTTTTCGCGGCGGCTCGGCTGTCGCGCCGGTGGCCATGGCACCCAGCGGCGCGGTGACCTGCGTGGTCTCGTCCTGTGCCGCCGGAATCCCCGCGGGCGGGGTGACCGTGGTGTCGGAGTCGCCGTAGTAGGCGCGGGACGCGGCCTCGGCGAACTCCATACAGGTCGGGAAGCGATCGTGCGGTTCCTTCGACAGGGCGCGTTGCAGCACCGCGTCCAGTGCGGACGGCAGGTCGGGGCGGACCTCGGTCACCCGCAGCGGAGGCTTCATGGTGTGGGCGTGCACCCAGCCGAGCGGGCTGGTGGCGGCGAACGGGCGCTGGTCGGTGAGCAGCACGAAAAGCGTGCAGGCCAACGAGTATTGGTCGGACTGCGCGCCGACGGGCTGATCCGACACCTGCTCCGGGGAGGCGAAAGCGAAAGTGGCGGAGATGTTTCCGGTGCGAGTGAGAGCCGTGGTCTCGTCGTGCAGGCGGGCGATGCCGAAGTCGGTGAGCAACGCGCGCTCCGGACGCCCGTTGTCCGGGGCCGCGAGCAGGATGTTGGAGGGCTTCACATCGCGGTGCAGGACGCCCTTGCCGTGCGCGTAGTCGAGCGCGGCCCCGATCTCGGTGATGATCCGCAACGCCCGCTGCGGTGAAATACCCTGCAGCGCGGACGCATCCGTGCCCTCGATGTACTGCATGGAGATCCACAACCGGTCATCGCCGAGCCCGCGATCGTAGATCTGCACGATATTCGGGTGATCGAAATGCGCCGCGATCTCCGCCTCGCGCTCGAACCGCCGCCAGGCGTCGTCGTCCACCGTGTACTCGTCGCGCTTCAACACCTTGAAAGCAGTCAGCCTCGGCAACCGGGGATGGCGGGCCGCATAGACCACACCCGATCCCCCGGCGCCGATCCGACGCGCGATCACATACCCGGCGATCACCTCGCCCGGCCGCAATTCGCTCATTGGATCCTCGTGTTCTTCCGTCCCGGCCCCTCGCCCAGTTGGAATAGACACCATCCTGACGCAGATCCTCCGATCCGGCCAACCCCTCAGCTCCATGGCATCCCGCTCACCTCCGGGACCGATCTATACGATCGGGGATCGTGCGCGAAGACACCCGAAGGTTCCACCGCATCCGCCTCATCGCCGTGATCTCCGGATTACTCGGAATTCTGCTGGCGGTGATCACGCCGATCCTGCCTGTGCAGCAGGACCGGCCGACACTGGTTTGGCCGCAGGGGGATACGGCGAGCGTGGAAGCGCCGCTGGTTTCCTATGTGCCGCTGAGTATGTCGGTGCAACTGCCTAACAGCATGTGGTTCGGGGCTGATCTACCGAGTGGGACCACAATGTTCTCGACCGTTCCGGCCGCCTCCGGGAAGGCCGTCGACAAGGGCCTGGTGGTGCGGCTCGAGGACGGTCCCGAGGGCGGTCAGGTCGTCAATGTGCTGGTGCGCAACATTCCGCTGCTGTCTGTGCCGACGATCAAACTGCAGGATGGTGCCTGGCTGTCCATCACCTCCGACTCGAAGGCGACCCGCGTCGAGGTGTTCGGCGCCTATGGCGAGGCCGACACGATCAAGGGCGGTGTCGACGGGGACAACCGGCCGCAGGTGGTCGGCCTGTTCACCGACCTGTCGACGGACCGGATCAAGACCGCGCACGCGGAAGTGAACATCGACGCGCGCTTCAGCACCAGCCCCACCTGGATCAAAAGACTCGCCATCATCGGCGCGGTCGTGTTCACGCTCATCGCGCTCGTCGCCCTGCACCTGCTCGACACCTCCGACGGCCGCAAACCCCGCCGCTTCCTGCCCGCGCACTGGTGGCGGATCCGGCTCTCCGACATCGCGGTACTGGGCACGCTGCTCGTCTGGCACATCATCGGCGCGAACACCTCCGATGACGGCTACATCCTGAATATGGCTCGGGCCTCGAAGGAATCGGGGTACATGGCCAACTACTACCGGTGGTTCGGGGTCGCCGAAGCGCCGTTCGGGTGGCCGTACGAGGTGCTTGCCTGGATGACCCGGATCAGCGATGCCAGCCCGTGGATGCGGTTGCCGTCCCTGCTCGCCGGAATCGTCTGCTGGCTGGTGATCAGCCGCGAGGTGCTGCCGCGGCTCGGGGCCCGGGTGCGCCGCGACAATGTGGCCATCTGGACCGCCGGGCTGGTGTTCCTGGCCGCGTGGATGCCCTACGACAACGGGCTGCGACCGGAACCGCTCATCGCGGCGGGCGCGCTGCTGACCTGGTGCTCCATCGAAAGGGCCATCGCCACCGGGCGTTTGCTGCCCGCCGCCCTCGGCGTGCTGATCGCGGCGTTCTCGCTGGCGGCCGGGCCGACCGGGCTCATCTGTATCGCGGCGCTGGTCGCGGGGTCGCGGCCGGTACTGCAGGTGATCATCAAACGCGCCAAGGGGGACAAGGCTTCCGACGCGGGACAGAGCCGCTGGCAGAAGATTCGCGGCGGGCTGCTGCCCTACTCGGCGCTGTTCGCACCGGGTATCGCGGCCGGAACCCTGGTGCTGGTGGTGGTTTTCGCGGATCAGACCATCGCCTCGGTCATGGAGGCCACCCGGGTGCGCACGCTCATCGGGCCGAATGTGGCCTGGTTCGACGAGCGCACCCGCTGGGATTCGCTGCTCATGCTCTCGCCCGACGGGTCGCTGGCGCGGCGGTTCGGGATTCTGGCCATGCTGCTGTGCCTGATCGTGTGCGTCATGGTGATGCTGCGCAAGAACGGCCGGATTCCCGGCACCTCGCGCGGGCCGTCGACGCGGATCCTGGGCATCATCTTCATGTCGCTGTTCCTGATGATGTTCACGCCCACCAAGTGGACGCACCATTTCGGCGTGTACGCGGGACTCGCCGGATCGGTGGCCGCACTGGCGGCGGTCGCGGTGGGGGTCAACGGGATTCGGTCACCGCGCAACCGGACGCTGTTCGCGGCTGCGGTGTTCTTCCTGCTGGCCATCACCTTCACCGGACCCAACGGGTGGTGGTACGTGTCCAGCTACGGCGTGCCGTGGTTCGACAAGGCTCCGCTCATCGCGGGCAAGGGATTCTCCACCGGATTCCTGGGATTGGCGGTGCTGTGCCTGCTCATCGCGGCCTACCAGCACTACCGGGAGCCGTACACGCAGCCGAAACCGGTGCGCGGGTTCGACAAGTTCGCGAGCATGCCGCTGACCATCGCGGCGGCCGTACTCGTGCTGTTCGAGGTCGCCTCGATGGCCAAGGCGGCCGTCTCGCAGTACCCGGCGTATTCGGTGGCCAAGGCGAATATCGAAGCGCTGGGCGGGAATCGGTGCGCGCTCGCCGACGACGTGCTGGTGGAGACGAATACCGCCGACTCACTGCTGCTGCCGTGGACCGGGTCCGCCGCTGACGGATTGGCCGCGGAGAACACCGGATTCACGCCCGACGGCGTCGCCTCCGACCTCACCGCCGACGCAGAGGAGACCGTCATGGGCGGGGCCAACTCGGTGGACAAGGACTCCGACAACAAGACCACCAACACCACCGGGGCCGGGACCGGCGGCGGCACCACCGCCGAAACCGGCATCAACGGCAGCAGCGTCGCGCTGCCCTTCGGCCTGGATCCCGCCCGGACACCGGTGCTGGGCAGCTACGCCGAGGGTGAGCAGCAGGTCAACGACCTCACCACCCAGTGGTACAACCTGGATCTCGCGGGCAAACGCGATAACCCGGACTATCAGGTGCTGATCGTGACCGCCGCCGGCCGCATCAAATCCGTCGACAAGGACGGGGTCGAAACCTACGGGCAGGACCTGTGGGTGCAGTTCGGCAGCCGCGACGACGCTGGGAACTTCACCGAACTCGCCAAGATCCGGCCCATCGACATCGGGCCCAACCCGTCCTGGCGCAACCTGCGCGTACCCATCGACCAGATTCCGGTGCAGGCCAACGCCGTTCGCGTGATCGTGCACGACGGCGACATCACGCCGCGGCAGTGGGTGGCCATCACGCCGCCGCGACTGCCGAAACTCGCCACGCTCAATACCGTTGTGGGCGAGACGGCTCCGGTGCTGGAGGACTGGCATGTCGGCCTGGCCTTCCCGTGCCAGCGGCCGTTCGACCACCACGACGGCGTGGCCGAGGTGCCGGAATGGCGCATCCTGCCCGACCGGGTCGGGGCCGACGCCTCCAACGCCTGGCAGGACGATATCGGCGGCGGACCGCTCGGCTGGACCGGGCTGCTGCTGAAATCCCAGACCATCCCGTCCTATCTGGACAACGACTGGCATCGGGACTGGGGTTCGCTGGAGAAGTTCACGCCCTACGTGCCCGACGCAGACCCGACGCCGCAGCTGAAGGTCACCGTCGAAACACGCAGTGGCCTGGCCAAGGACGCGCCGATCAAGGCGCGATAACCCGTCGGGAGACGCGGCGCGACACGCCCGTAGAACAATGCGTGTCGCGCCGCCGGAGTGAAGCGGGCCACTCACAGTTCCAACCACTACCATCAGCAACCGTGCCCGACGCCTCAGCTGTCCTCACCAAGCCGGAAACCCCGGCCGCGCCCCCGGTTTCCCAGCGCGATTTCCGAGTCGCGAAGACGATCGCCATCGTCGCGGGCTTACTGGGTGCACTGTTCGCGCTAGCCACCCCGTTCCTGCCGGTGAAGCAGACCACGGCCGTGCTGGACTGGCCGCAGAACGGGACGCTGGGCAGCGTGCAGGCACCGCTCATGTCGCAGGTGCCGCTCGATCTGCATGCCACCATCCCCTGCTCCGCCGTGAACCAGCTGGATCCGCGCGGCGGCATCCTGCTCGCCACCGCGCCACCGCAGGGCAAGGGCGCGGACCTCGAGGCCATGTTCGTGCGCGTGTCGGGCGAGAGCGTGGACGTCCTCGATCGCAATGCCGTCGTGGCCACCGCGCCGCGCGCGGAGATGGCGGACTGCTCGCAGATCGTCATCACCTCGGACAACACGCGCACGCACGCGGTGTTCGAAGGGCTGACCAGGACGGTCGAGAAGCAGACGCCGGACGGCGGACGCGAACTCGTGACGGTGCCGGTGGAGGGACAGCTCACCGGTGACCTGCGGCCGCAGGTGGTCGGCGTCTTCACCGATATGAAGGGCGATGTCCCGCAGGGGCTTTCCTTCCACATGACGGTGGACTCGCGGTTCTCCTCCACGCCGACGGTGCTCAAACTGATCGCCATCATCGCGGCCGTGCTGCTGACGCTGATCTCCATGGGCGCGCTCGGCGTACTCGACACCAGTGACGGGCGCGGGCATCGGCGCATCCTCCCGGCGCACTGGCTGAAGCCGACCTGGACCGACGGCGGCGTCATCGGCACGCTGCTGCTGTGGCATTTCATCGGCGCGAACACCTCCGACGACGGCTACATCCTCACCATGGTGCGGGTCGCGCCGGACGCCGGATACATGGCCAACTACTTCCGCTGGTTCGGCGTGCCGGAAGCGCCGTTCGGCTGGTACTACTACGTCATCCAGGCGTTCGCGGAGATCTCCACCGCGAGTCCGTGGGTGCGAATTCCCGCGCTGCTCTGCGGCATTCTGTGCTGGCTGGTGATCAGCCGGGAAGTCGTGCCGCGGCTCGGGCGCGCGGTCGCGAGTTCCAAGGTGGCGCTGTGGACCGGTGGCCTGGTGTTCCTGGCCTTCTGGATGCCCTTCGACAACGGGCTGCGGTCCGAGCCGATCGTGGCGCTGGGCGCGCTGCTGACCTGGGTGTCCATCGAACGGGCCATCGCCACCGCGCGACTGCTGCCCGCCGCCGTGGCGGTATTGGTCGCGGCGTTCACGCTGGCTGCCGCACCGACCGGTCTGATGTGTGTGGCGGCGCTGCTCGCCGGCATCCGGCCGCTGGTACGGATCGTGGTGAAACGGCACCGGCAGTTCGGCACGACGGCACTGCTCGCACCCATCTCCGCGGCCGGATTCCTGGTCCTGGTGGTCGTTTTCGGTGACCAGACCTTCTCCGGAATCATGGAGGCCAACCGGGTGCGGCAGGCCACCGGGCCGAATCTCGAGTGGTACAAGGACTATCTGCGCTACTACTACCTGTTCGTGGAAACCGTGGACGGGTCGCTGTCGCGGCGGTTCGCCTTCCTCGTCATGATCCTGTGCCTGGTCACCACCATGCTGATTCTGCTGCGGCGGCAGGTGGCCGGTATCGCGTCCGCGCCGACCTGGCGGCTCATGGGCGTGGTCTTCGGAACCGTCTTCTTCATGATGTTCAACCCGACGAAGTGGACGCACCACTTCGGCGCGTACGCGGGCATCGCGGGCTCGCTCGCCGCCGTGACGGCGGTCGCGGTGTCGACCTCGGCGCTGCGGTCACCGAAGAACCGGTCGGTGTTCCTCGCCGGGCTGCTTTTCACACTGGCGCTGGCGTTCTCGGGCATCAACGGGTACTGGTACGTGTCCAGCTACGGCGTGCCCTGGTACGACAAGCGGATCTCTTTCCAAGGGCACCAGTCGAATACGATCATGCTCATCCTGTTCGGGCTGGCGCTGGCGCTGGTCGCCTGGCACGCCCTGCGCGAAGGGTATGTGAAGGACGGGCCGACGCCCGCGTGGATGGTGCGCGGCCGGCTGATCCTCGGCTGGGTGGTCATCGCGCTGCCGGTGCTCGCGGCTTCCGCGCTCGCCCTGAAGGTCGTGCTCGGTGACGGATCCTCGAAGAAGGCGGTCCTGCTCGCGGCACTCGGGGTGATCGGCTCCGCGGTCATGTGGGTCCTGTTGCGCAACAACGGCCGTGGCCTCACCCTGCTCGCCGCCATGCCGCTCACCGTGGTCGCCGCGTTCATGGTGGTGCTGGAGGTGGCCTCCATGGCCAAGGGCGCGGTCGAGCAGTACCCGGCGTACTCGCTGGCCCGCTCCAACTTCGACGCCGTCGGCGGCAAGACCTGCGGCCTCGCCAGCGACGTGCTGGTGGAATCGAATGTGAACGGCTTCAACCTGCAGCCGATCATCGATCCCGCCAACCCGCCCAGTGACCCGCTCGCCGGCGCGAACCCGATCGGCTTCTCCCCCAACGGAGTTCCCGAGAAACTCGACGCCGACGCCGTAGAGGTGAAGCCCGGCACCGGCAACACCGCCACCCAGACCGTCGGCCCGGCCTTCGAAGAGGGCCAGAACGCGGGCACCGGCGGCGGCTTCGGCGCGGAGGGCGTCAACGGTTCCACCGTGAAACTCCCCTTCGGCCTCGACCCCGCCACCACACCGGTGATGGGCAGCTGGCAGGACGGCGTGCAGCAGCCCGCCGAACTCACCTCCAGCTGGTACGAACTCCCCGCCCGCTCCGCCGACAAGCCCCTGATCGTCTTCTCCATCGCGGGCCGCGTCATGTCCTTCGACCAGGTCGGCAATATGACCTACGGCCAGGACCTGTTCCTCCAGTACGGCAAGCGCACCCCCGACGGCACCGTCGACTTCCTCGGCCAGTACCGCCCCCTCGACGTCGGCCCCTTCCCGTCCTGGCGCAACGCCCGCGTCCCCGTCGACCAGATCCCCGCCGACGCCGACGCCGTCCGCATCTACGCCCGCGACCCGATCCTCATCGGCGACCAGTGGCTCGCGGTCACCCCGCCCCGCATGCCCGTCCTGCAATCCCTCGACAGCTACATCGGCCACACCCAGCCCGTCCTCCTCGACTGGGCCGTCGGCCTCCAATTCCCCTGCCAGCAGCCGTTCCTCCACAACGACGGCGTAGCCCAGGCCCCCAACTACCGCATCCTCCCCGACCGCCCCCTCGCCACCAGCTCCACCAACACCTGGCAGGCCCAGGAAAACGGCGGCCCCCTGGGTCTTTCGGAGATGCTCGCCTCCTCCCAAACCATCCCCACCTACCTGAAGAACGACTGGGCCCGGGACTGGGGCTCCCTGGAGAAGTACACCCAGTACTACTCCGACGCGAAACCCGCCCAACTCCAAACCAGCACCCAAACCCGCTCCGGCTGGTGGACCCCCGGCAAGATGCGCGTCTTCTGATCGGGCACTGACCTCGCGCACATCGCGCCCCTTCCGACTCTTCGGAAGGGGCGCGGCGCTTTTCGGGAGCTCACCGCATCACCACGCCCGATGTGAGGGTGACCTGGGGCACGCGCCACACTGGTGACCATGGTGAATGTTCAGCTCGGGGATGTGGCGACTTGGTACAACGTCCACGGTGACGGTGAACCGCTCGTGTTGCTGCACGGTGGGTTCGTGGATTCGCGGATGTTCCAGCCTGCGCTGCCGATGCTGGTGGATCGGTTTCACGCGTATGTGGTGGATCGGCGGGGGCATGGACATACACCCGATGTCGACGGGCCGTTCACGTACGAGGTGATGGCTGACGACATGATCGCGTTCCTGGAGAAGGTGGTCGGGGAGCCTGCGCATCTGGTGGGGCACAGCGATGGGGCGAATGTGGCGCTGATGGTGGCGCTGAAGCGGCCCGACCTGGTGCGGAAACTGGTGATGATCAGTGGGAACTTCCATTTCAGCGGGGTGTTGCCCGGTGTGATGGATGGGTTCGGGAGTCAGGAGACGATCGAATTCCTGGGGGGCCGCTACGGGGAGGTGTCACCCGAGGGCGAGGACCACTTTCCGGTGGTGGCACAGAAAGTCGTCGAGATGGGGCGGACGCAGCCTGCGCTCGGGGCGGATGAGCTCGCGGGCGTGCGGGCGCGGACGCTGGTGGTCTCCGGGGATGATGACGCGATCGCGCTGGAGCACACGGTCGCGCTGTATCGCGCCATTCCCGATTCGGAGCTGGCTGTGGTTCCGGGGACCTCGCATCTGCTGGTCATGGAGAAGCCGGAGCGGGTGTACCCGCTCGTGGCCGACTTCCTGCTCAATGACCCGGTCCCTACGCGGCAGCCGATTCGACGAGCCTGATCACTCCTGGGCTAGGCGTCGATGTGGGCTACCCACTCGTAGACGGGGAGACTGCCCTCGGGGGTGTCCTCCCAGCGGGGGGTCACTTTGAAACGTTCGTAGCCGCCGCCGTGCGCCACCCGCAATTCGATACCGGGTGGCGTGATGGGCACGATCCGGGTTTTCAGGCCGTCCGGACCGCCTTCGAGCAAAGCCTTCGGTGAGCTACTCATAGCTGAAGGCTCTCATATCGGAGGCGGGCGACCGACTGATTCCGAGCAATCGGCGAGCCGCAACCTCCGCGCTACAGGGGTAGGAGGTGGTGTTTGCGGGGGTTGCGGGCGAGTTTCTTGTCGCGCAGCAGGTGCAGGGCGCGGCGGATTTCGAGGCGGGTGGTGGCGGGGTCGATGACCGCGTCGATGTAGCCGCGTTCGGCCGCTACCCAGGGGGTGGCGATGGTGGCGTTGTAGAAGTCGATCATCTGCTGGCGCATGGCCGCGCGCTGATCCTCGGGGGCCGCTTCCAAAGATTTTGCGCCGATGAGGGATACGGCTGATTCCGCGCCCATGACGGCGATGCGGGCCGTCGGCCAGGCCAGGTTCACGTCCGCGCCGAGCTGCTTGGAGCCCATGACGGCGTAGCCGCCGCCGTAGGACTTGCGGATCACCACGGTGACCTTGGGGACCGTCGCTTCCACGAAGGAGAAGATGAAGCGGCCGCCGCGTTTGATGACGCCGATCTTCTCCTGCTCGACGCCGGGGAGGAAGCCGGGGGTGTCGACCACGAAGACCAGGGGGATTTCGAAGGCGTCGCAGAGGCGGACGAAATGGGCGGCCTTGTCGGAGGCGCGGGCGTCCAGGGCTCCGGCGTAGACCATGGGCTGGTTGGCGACCACGCCGACGCTGCGGCCGTCGACGCGGGCGAACCCGCAGATGACGTTCTTGCCCGCGGATTCCCCGAACTCGTGGAAGTCGCCGTCGTCGAAGATGCGGATGAGGATCTCGTGCATGTCGTAGCCGGCGTTGTCGGCGTCGGGGACGATGCCGTTGAGTTCGCGGTCGGAATCGGTGAGTTCCGGTTCCAGGCCGGGGTTCACGATGGGGGCGAGTTCCTGGCAGCTGGAGGGGAGGAAGCCGAGGTAGTCGCGCACCCACTGGAACGCTGCCGCTTCATCCTTCGCGACGTGGTGGATATTGCCGTACTGGGCTTGGGAATTCGCGCCGCCGAGTTCCTCGAGGCTGACATCCTCGCCGGTGACCTCACGAATCACCTTGGGGCCCGTCACGAACATGTACGCCTGCTCGGTCGCCACCACGACATCGGTGTTGATGGGGGCGTAGACCGCGCCGCCCGCGCAACTGCCGAGGATCATCGAAATCTGCGGCACCAGACCGGACAGCGGCTCCTGACGGCGGCCCAGTTCGGCGTACCAGGCCAGGGAGGTCACCGCCTCCTGCACGCGCGCGCCACCGGAATCGTTGATGCCGACCACCGGACAGCCCACCTTGGCGGCGAACTCCATGATCCCGGCGACCTTGCGGCCGAACATCTCGCCGACCGAACCGCCGTAGACGGTCTGGTCATGCGAGAAGACGGCGACGGGGCGGCCGTCGACCAGGCCGTGCCCGGTCACCACGCCGTCGCCGTACAGGGCGTTCTTGTCGCCCGGATTGCGCACCAGCGCACCGATTTCCACGAAGGTGCCCGGATCGAGCAGCATGTTGATCCGGTCGCGGGCGGAAGGGATACCCTTGCGCGCCCGCTTGGCGACACCCGCTTCGCCCGCCGGTTCTCTCGCGACCTCCAACTTCTGTCGCAGGTCGGCGAGTTTCTCGGCGGTAGTGCTCACGGGGCTCCTTTCGGCGTAAAACCTACTTTCGCAGAACCTGTTTCGCGGTGGAGCTATTTCGCTTCGGTAGTGATCTCGTTCAACTTCTTGGTGAGATCGGCCCCGATGGTAGCGATACGCGGCTCGTCGATGATCTGGAGGTGATCACCCGGGATGTGGATGATCTCCAGATCCGGGATGTGCTCCTCCCAGCCACCATTGGGCAGACGGTCACCGAAACGCGGTTCCAGCTCGATGATTCCGTCGTGGTAGCGATCCGCGAGGTAAAGAACCACGTGACCTTCGTAACGCATCGGCGACAACCGGTAGAGCTCACCACCGTCGATGAACGACGTGCGCTGATGCTCGAGCACCCCGCCCGGGATATCGACGCCCGCGAATTTCACCAGCTGCAGGACGATTTCGATCTGCTCCTCGTCCGAGGCGGCGGCCAGTTCCTCCAGCTGTTCCTGATCCAGCTCGCCGGAGAACCCGTAGGTCTTCTGCGCGAACTTCTGGAACCGCTCGATCCGGGCCACCCGCTCCTCGGGCGAATCGACATGCGGCTGCGACGGCAGCGCCACGTCGATCAGACCGACGACAGCCACATCGTGACCGTCGGCGCGCATCAGCTCGGCCACCTTCAGCGCGAACACGCCACCCAGCGACCAGCCGTACAGCACGTACGGACCCTCCGGCTGCCGCTTCAGGATCTCCGGAATGTACTGGCGCGCACGCTCTTCGATGGAACCGTCGACCCGTTCGAAGCCGTACACCGGGGTGGTGGCCGGAAGCCGCTTCACCAGCGCGTCGTAGGCGAGGGTATTGCCGCCCGACGCGTGGAACACGAACACCGGCACCGCGGTCGAATCCGCTTCCCGCGCACGGAGGGTGCGCACGAAACCTTCGACATCGTTGCCGTGCTCCTGATAGGAGGCGACCAGTTCGGCGAGCCGCTCGATGGTCTTGCAGGCGCGGACCTCGACGGCCGGGATCTCGGCCTGCACCCGCTCGGACAGGCGGGCCACCAGCTTGTCGAAGGTGGACTCGTCCAGTTCGGGCAGCGCGTTGAAGATGCCGCCCGCCGACTTACCGGTCACCAGCGCCCAGGTGGCGAAGGCGAGCCGCTCAGGCGCGTTGCGCGGCGGCACGTTGTCGGCGTCGGTCTCGGCGATCGGCGCGGACGCCTCGTAGTCGGCGGTTGTCGTAACCGGTTCCGCCGCAGCGGCTTCGACGATCTCCTCGGCCTCGGCGACCGGGTCGGTGGTCTCCGTCTTCGGCAGCACGTCCTTGGGGAGGGCGGCCAGCGGATCCGTGCCCGACGCCATGGCGGCGCGGGCGGCGGCGATGATGTCGCCGTCGACCGAGATGTCCTCACCGGCGGCCTGCCGGTCGGCGATCTCCTGCAGCTGATCGCGGTGCTCGATGGCGTAGCGCAGCACCTTGCCGACCTCCAGCAGGCTGGCGTCGCGCACGGCCTGGATCTGGAGCTGCGGGATGTCGAATTCGTATTCGACGCGGTTCTTGATGCGCATGGCCATCAGCGAGTCGAGGCCCAGCTCCATGAGCGGGATCTCCATGGGGAGGTCCTCGACGGCGTAACCCATGGACTCGGCGACGATGATCGCCAGCCTGTCCTCGATGGTCTGCGTGCCGTTGGGGTTCCAGCGCTCACCGGGAGCCTCGACCACCGCGATCTCGGCGGCCGCAGCGGCGACGGCCTGCGGAACCTGCTGCACCGCAACGGGTTCCGGCAGCGGAGCACCGGAGGTGACCACGCCGTCGAACAGCAGGGTGAAGGAGTTGCCCGCCTTGGCGTGCACCTGCGCGGCCGCGCCGCCCGGGTACGGGGTCAGCGTGGTGGTGAGGGTGCCGTCGGCCGGGATCGGGCCGTAGGCGTAGGAGGCACCGGCGGTGACATCCGAAAGCACCTGCGCCGCAGCCGAAGTCACCAGGGCGGTGAGATCGGTGACGACGCCCGCCTGCACCTCCCACACGTGGCGGCCGTCCGGCAGCGCCACATGTGCGCCCGGGACGAAGCCGTTGCCGGAGGAACCGCCGACCAGACCGATCTTGGGCCAGTACTCCTTGCGCAGGAACGCCGTGCGCGGCACGTCGGCATAGTCACCGGCGGGCAGCAGCGAGGACAGGTCCACGCCGTGGCCCTGCACGTACAGCTGCGCGAGCGCCGAAATGATCGCCGCGCCTTCGTCTTCCTTGCGCTTGAGCGTGGGGATCAGCGCGGCATTGTGCACACCCATGGCGAAGGTGGTGCCCAGCACCTGCATGAGCGCCACCGAATGCGGGGCGAGCTCCATGTAGGTGGTGATGCCCGCGTTCACGGCCTGCTTGATGGCATTCGTGAAGTACACCGAGCCACGCATGTTCATGACCCAGTAGTCGACATCGTGCACTGGCGCGTGACCGGCGGGGTACACGGCCTCGGGGTGCACGGTCGAGTACAGCGCGCGCTTCAGCTTGGCGGGCTCCAGACCGGCCAGCTCCGCGGCCAGTTCACCCAGCAGCATGTCCATCTGCGAGGTGTGGCCCGCACCGCGCGTCGGCAGGATGCGCGCGAACTTGCCCGCCGCCTCGACCCGCGCCACGATGGCCTCCACCGACGCCGGCGGACCGCCGATCACGGTATTGGTGGGCGCGGCGTACACCGAAACCTCGATATCGGGGAACTCCTTCTGGAGTTCGGCGACCTCTTCGGCGCTGTGCTCGACGATGGCCATGAAGCGCACCTGATCGTCGGTGAGCATGGCCTCGCCCTCGCCCATGAGGCGCGAACGAGCGCAGATCACGCGGACCGCGTCCTCCAAGGCCAGACCGCCCGAAATGTAGGCTCCCGCAATCTCACCCATGGAATGGCCGACCACGCCGCCCGGCTCCGCGCCGTGCGCGCGCAGGACCGCGGCCAGACCGACCTGGATGGCGAAGGTGCCGACCTGACCGGTGCCGATATCCCAGTCCTGGGCGTCGTCGAGGATCATCTCGGTGACCGAGTAACCGGCCTCGTCGAGCACCAGCTCGTCGACCTCGTCGACGGCCCTACGGAAGATGGTGTTCTCGTTGTAGAGCTGCTTGCCCATCTTGCGATGCGCGGCGCCGAAACCGCCCATGACCCACAGCGGGGCCTCGGCGGCGGGGGAATCGGCGGTGAAGACGCCGGTGCCGGGCTTGCCCTCGGCGATGGCGCGCAGGCCCGCGACGGCTTCCTCATGCGTCTTGGCGAGCACCACGCCGCGCGAACGGCCGTGGTTGCGCTTGGCCAGCGCGCGGGCGACGTCCTCGAGCGGAGTGTTGCGTCCGGCTTCGGATTCCAGCCAGTCGGCCAGATCCTTGGCGGCGCGACGGCGACGCGAGGGCAGGTACGCCGATACCGGCAGGATCAGCGGCAGCGGCTCGGCGCGGTTGACCCATTCCACCGGAGCGGAGCTTGCGGAGCGACCAGAAGGCACAGTGGGCGCAGCGGCTTCCAGAATCTTCTCGGCCTCGGCGAGCACACCGGTCGACTCGACGTCCAGACCGACGGCCTCGGCGATCGGATCGACCTCGGCGGGCATGGCCGGGGTCTGCGGGGCCACATACTCCTGGAGGACCAGGTGCGCGTTGGCGCCACCGAAACCGAAACCGGAGATGCCGACGGTGGCCTTGCCGCTGTAGCGCGGGAACTCGGTGGGCTGATCGACGACCTTCAGATTCGCCTGATCCCACGGAATGAACGGGTTCGGGCCCGCGTAGTGGAGGTTCGGCGGAATCACATTGTGCTGGAACGCCATGATCACCTTGGCCAGCGCGGCGGCACCCGCCGCCGACTCCAGGTGACCGAAGTTGGTCTTGACCGAGCCCAGCAGGGCGGGCTTGTCGGCCGCACGGCCACGACCGACGACACGGCCCAGCGCGTCGGCTTCGATCGGATCGCCGATGAGGGTGCCGGTGCCGTGCGCCTCGATGTAATCGACGCTGGTCGGGACGATTCCCGCATCACGATAGGCATTGCGCAGCACCTCGGCCTGCGCATCCGGATTCGGCGCGAAGAGACCGTTGGAGCGGCCGTCGTTGTTGATCGCGGAACCCTTGATCACGGCGTAGATCTTGTCGCCGTCGCGTTCGGCGTCGGCGAGGCGCTTGAGCACCACCAGGCCGCCGCCCTCGGAGCGGATCATGCCGTCGGCGTCGGCGGAGAAGGCCTTGATGCGGCCGTCCTTGGCGAACGCGCCGTTGGCCTCCATGCCGAGGCTGCCCAGCGGAGCGAGCAGCATGTTCACGCCACCGGCGATGGCCAGGTGCGTCTCACCGTCGCGCAGGGCGCGCACGGCCTCGTGCACCGCCACCTGCGTGGTGGAGCAGGCGGTGTCGACGTGCACCGACGGGCCGCGGAAGTCGAAGAAGTAGGAGACGCGGTTCGGGATGATGGCCGAAACGCTGCCCATGATCGCGTAGGCCTCGGCCGAGAGCGGGATGCTGTCGTCGCGCTCCTTGTTGAGGGCCATCGCGGCGAAGAACTGGTAGTCGTTGCCCGACGAACCGATGTACACACCGACCGGCTGACCCTTGAGGCTGCTGGCCGGAATCCTGGCGTGCTCCAAGGCTTCCCAGGTCAGCTCCATGGCAAGGCGCTGCTGCGGGTCGACCCGCTCGACCTCGACGGGCGACATGGCGAAGAACTCGGCGTCGAAGCCCTTGACCACGTCCTGGTCGAGGTAGCCGCCCTTGGTGTTGGCCTTCTCGATGGCCTCGGCCGCGCGCGGGTCGCTCTTGAACTCGTCCCAGCGGCCTTCGGGTAGGTCGCGGATGGCATCGCCGCGATTGATGATGAAATCCCAGGTGGAGTCGGGCGTATCGCCCGCACCCGGCAGACGGGTGGAGAGGCCGACAATGGCGACATCGTGCGCTTCGCCGGGCGTGAAGGCCTGCGTGTAGAACGACTCGTCTTCGGTCTCGACCGGAATCTCCGGTTCTCCGTTGACGATTCGCTCCGACAGCGACGCGATCGTCGGATGCTGGAACACGATCGTGGCATTGAGCACCACGCCCGTCAGCTCCTCGATGTCGCCACCGAGCGCGAGCGCATCCCGCGACGCCAGACCGAATTCCTCGAGCGGCCGGTCCACGGTGACCTGCTCGAGCGGTTGCCCGGTCGCGTCGGCGACCCACTTGCGCAACCACTCCCGCATTTCCGAGACAGTCATCTCGGCACCGGCCGGGGCCGGTTTCGAGGCGTCGCCGGACACCGTCGGAGCGTTGTCGGTCGTCTGGTCAGGGGTCATGCCCTCGTTCTCAGCCATCAGTTCCTCAAGCTACCTGTCTGCGATCGGTGCGCGGCAGTGAATCATGCATGAATGGCGCGAGCCTGTAGGACCCGCGCCATTCCACGTTAGAGGCTCCGCCTCACTCCTCGTCGGGAGCATCGGGGAAAGCCTGCTGCGTGTAACCACCACGCAGTGTGCCTTCCAGATACGCCGCCTTGCAGGCACGACGCGCGATCTTGCCGGACGAGGTGCGCGGAATCGAACCCGCTGGTACGAGCAGGATATCGCGTGCGGTCACACCGTGACGCGAGGAGACCGCCGCCCGCACCGCGTCGGCGATCGGCCCCGGATCGGCCTTGCCCGCGCCCGGACCGCGCTCGGCCACGATCACCAGCTGCTCGGAGGCGTCGTCGGCGTCGAACTTCAGACCCGAATGGCTGTCCTGCGCAAAGACTTCGGCGGGCAGCTGGTTGGCCGGGACCGCGAACGCGGCGACGAAGCCCGGCCGCAGCGCCTTGGAGGCCTCCTGCGCGGAGTACTCGAGATCCTGCGGGTAGTGGTTGCGGCCGTCCACGATGACGAGGTCCTTCACGCGGCCGGTGATGTAGAGCTCGCCGTCGATGTAGACGCCGTAGTCACCGGTGCGCAGCCAGTTGCCGTCCACCGGAACGCCGTCGGCGTGGCTGCCGACCTCCTGGCGGTGCACCAGACGATTACGGAAGGTCTTCTGGGTTTCGTCGGTGCGACCCCAGTAGCCGATGCCGATGTTGTTGCCGTGCAGCCAGATCTCGCCGACCCGGCCCTCCGGCAGCTCGACCGCGCCGTCGGGGCTGTCGATGGAATCGCCGTCCACGATGGTCGCCCACTGCGACAGCGCCACATAGCCACAGCTGACCTGGGCGATGGCGTTCGGCGTGCCCTGCTCGACCTTCACCACGCGGCCCGCGTTCAGTTCGACGCGGTCCACGTAGACCACCTTGGCCTCGTCCTCGTGCCGGGTGGCCGACACGAACAGGGTGGCCTCGGCCATGCCGTAGCAGGGCTTGATGGCGGTCTTGGGCAGGCCGTAGGGGGCGAACGCCTCGTTGAACTTCTTCATCGAGGAGGTCGTCACCGGCTCGGAGCCGTTGATCAGGCCGATCACATTCGACAGGTCGAGGGTCTCGCCCTGCTTGGGCAGCGCGCGGGCGGCCGCGTGCTCGAACGCGAAGTTCGGTGCGGCGGCGAAGGTTCCGGCGCCGTCGGACACGGCCGCCAGCTCCTGGATCCAGCGCGAGGGACGGCGCACGAACGCCGACGGCGACATGATGGTGATGTACTTGCCGCCCACGGCGGGCAGGATCACCGTCAGCAGGCCCATGTCGTGGTAGAGCGGTAGCCAGGTGACGCCACGCGAATTCTCGGTGAGCTCCAGCGCGTTCACCATCTGCAGCACGTTGGTGCCGACACCCCGGTGGGTGATCTCGACGCCCGCGGGGACGCGTGTCGAACCCGAGGTGTACTGCAGGTAGGCGATATCGTCTACCGCGATGTCGGGGCGCACCCAGGACTCACCGACCGAATCCGGGATGGCGTCGACGGCGATGATGCGCGGACGCTGCGCGGCGGGCAGGGCGCGGAAGAACTGGCGCACCCCGGCGGCGGAGGAGCTCGCCGTCAGAATGGCCGCGGGAGTGCAGTCGCCGAGCACGGCGTGCAGGCGATCGGTGTGACCCGGCTCGTCCGGATCGAACAGCGGCACCGAGATGGTGCCCGCGTAAATAGCGGCGAAGAAGGAGATGACGTAATCCAGGCCCTGCGGAGCGAGGATCGCGACCCGATCGCCCCGCTTGGTCACCTGCTGCAGTCGGGCGGCCACCGCGCGCAGCCGGGTGCCGAACTGACTCCAGGTGAGATCCTGATACTCACCGTCGCGCTCGCGTGAGTAATCGATGTAGCGGTACGCCAGGTCATCTGCGTCGTTACCGTGAGTGTGCTTCTCGACGTAGTCGACGAGGGTGCGACCCTCGGGAATCGTGATGTTCCCCGTTTCGTCGAGGTAATCGTCGAAAGTCTCGTCCATTCCTTCTTCTCCTCCGAGGCAGCACACAGCAGGAACGGCGACAATGCCGCTGTTACCTGGTGAGGCCCCGACTCTCTTCGCCCGCGGGGAGCTCTTGGGAGAGCCAACCTGCAGATTTGTGATGCGGTCTGCGCGGTGACCGTCTATTGGCTAGATGTACTCAAACCAGAGACATGTTACAGAGGAGCCGTCCGGCCATGCTCCGGAGCGGTCGAACATATCCCAGCTCACTCGAGTCGCTTTCACGGGATCACCGGTGCGAATGCCTCCATTTGGGTGGGTGGTGCCCACTACTCAGGACATGGATGTGAGTTGCCGCACGCAGCTTTCGCCGGGTGCGGCAACCCGGAGCACTTTACCGGGTGACCCCGAAAGTAGGGGGGTGTGTCGGATGGATCATGAATGTGCGGGATGCGGGGCCCCGTCGATCAATCCGTTCGCCCAGTTCACGGTCCATTGCGTGGCGGTGCTGCCATTGTCGTCGACCACGAAGCCGTTGTAGAGGCTGTGCACCGGATTGCCGACCGCCTTCACCAGGGTGCCGATGCTGCCGACCATGTTCACCGGGGCGAGCGCGTTCTTCGGTGCGTCACAGATCAGATCGCCCGGCGCGCAGATGGTGTAGGTCCGGCCGACGAGCTCGCCGAAGCCCGCGCGCGGACCCGTCATGGTGATGCCGAGCATGTTGAAGCCCTTCAGGGCGACCTCGGCGCCCACACCGCCGGGCGACTGCCCGATCTCGATGGCCTGATTCGGCTGACCGACATCGCGGCGGCCGTCGGCGATGAGCATGACGCCCAGCACCTTGTTCGCCGGGACCGGGCCCTTGCCCGCGCCGATGGATTCCGCGATGTCACCGGCGATCACCGCGCCCTGCGAGAAGCCCACCAGCACATGGGTGGTGAGCGGACAGTGGGCGTACACCTCGGCCATCCGGGCGGTCGCGCGCCCGGTGCCCTCGGTGCGGCTCACGTTGTAGGACGCCTGACCGTCCGGCGGCAGCGCGATCGGATTCGAGAACTGCGCCACGTACGGCACCGTGTAGACCTCGAGGCGCTCGTTCGAGAACCGCTCCCGGATCGGATTGCTGATGTTGAGCATGAGCGACACCGGATTCGCGGACGGGTTGTAGGGGTCGTCGTTGCTGTTCGACTCCCACGTGCCCGGCACCGACAGCATGAACACGTCCGGGCAGTCGGCGGGCTGCGAGGACGGTTCCTCCTTACCGGGCGGGGTGACCTTGGGCGGGTGCAGAAGCCCCGCCGCCAGCGACCAGATCAACAGCACGGCGATGACGATCGCCCCGATGATGAGCAGGGTCAGCAGGCACCCCACCGGTTTGGTGATGCGCTTTCCGGATCGGCGTCGCGGCGTCACTGGCAGTAACTACTCGTCGCGACGTCGTAGTAGATCTTGCCGGCCTGCTCGACGGTCATCTTCGACTCGTCGAAGGACGGATCCGAGCCCGCGATGGCGGTCACGTAGGTGATGATCTGATCCTCCGGCGCGCCCTGGGACTTGCCCTGGCACACCAGATTTCCCGCGGTGATCGCGATATCGGAGGTGGCCGGGGTGATGCCCTTCGCCTTGAGCGCCTCGATGAACGCCTTGTCCTTGTCGGTCAGGGCGGGCGAATCGCTCGGGGTGGTGACGAACTGCGAAGGCACCGGCTGCGGACGCTCCACGGCGTCGGTGGTCGTGGGAGCGGCCGCCTGCGGCTGCTCCGAGGGGGAGCTGCCCGGCGGCTGCGTGGTGGCGCCGGCCGCGGCCTTGCTCGTGGTCGGGGCCAGCGTCGGCGTGCTCGTCGCGGTCGAGTCGTTGTTGCCGCAGGCGGCGAGCAGGCCGGTAGCGGCGAGAACGGCCACTACACCGGCGACCTTGCCACGGGTCCGTTGCATCGAATGTGTTCCTTGATCTGTGCTGCGGGCAGAGGACGCCACCAGGCTAGCGGGAAGCTAGCCCGATACAACCCCCGCTCTGCTGGTCCTCATGCAGTTCTCAGACGGGCTTTACTCCGGAGTGGAGTTGGGCGCCTGCACTGCGGGCAGGCTGGGGAGCGTGATCGGCGGCAGCGCCGGAACCGGCTCCGGAGTCGCGGCCGCCGCCGGGTCCGGGGTCGCGGGGACCGCCGGATTCGGCTGGGACTGTTCCGGATTCGGCTGTGCCGCCTGCGCCGGATTCGGCTGTGTGGCCTGGACCGGGTTCTGCGGGTTCAGCAGGGCGGGGTTGGGCAGGGTGGGGAGGTCGGCGGGTTTGGCGGCGGTGGCGGTGGTGACGGGTGGGCCGAGGGGTTTGCCGTCGTGGCCGAAAGCCTGGGCCTTACCGTCTTTGACCTGGACCGAGCCGCCCTGGAAGGTCTGCTGGGTGGTGCCGCCCGCGCCCGCGCCCTCGTCGGCGATGGGGAAGCCGAGGGGACCGTTCTCGAAACCCGACGCACCCCAGGCGTCCATGACGAGGCCCTTGCGGACGCCCGCCGCTCCGGAGAGCGGGCTCCAGTAGATATTGCCGCCTTCGAAACTCGTGTAGCGTCCGAAGTCCTTGAGTCCGGCCTCGGCGGCGGTCGGGAAGCCGTAGGGGCTGTTCTCGAAACCGAGCTGGGCGTACTTGCCGAGGATCAGGCCCTGCACCAGGTGGGCTCCGGTCTTGGGGCTGAAGTACATGGGGCCGTTCTCGAAACCCTGCACCACACCGTCTTTGGTGGGGGTGCGCAGTTCCTGGCCGTTCGGGTAGCCGGCGGGGCCGCGTTCGTAGCCCGCCCGGCCCCACTCGTCGAGGATCGCGCCGCGCACCATCTGCGCGCCGGTCTGCGGCGTCCAGTACATGTTGCCGGACTGGAACGGCTGGAAACGTCCACGCCCGTCCGGCAATCCGGATTCGACGCCGGTCGGGAAGCCCAGGCCGCTGCCCGGACCGCCGAGGCCCGCGTAGCTGCCGGAGATCGCGCCGCCCACCGGGTACGCGCCGACCGCCTGCGCGTAGAACACCTGGCCGTTGCGGAAGTCCTGCGCCACACCGTTGTTCGAGGGGTATTCGCCGGTCAGGCAGTCGCCGAGCCAGTTGTTGGCCTGCGCCACCGCGGCGATCGCGCCGCCGAGCGCGCAGCTGGTCGCGTTGTTGTCGACGCCCAGCGCGGCCGCGGTCTGCGGCCAGGACTGGCGCATCTCGAAATCCCAGTACGGCCAGGTGTGCGTGCCCGAGGGCCGGTAGTTCACCTGCACCGGGATGCCGAGTTCCTCCAGCCGGGCGACGAAGTTCTGAGAGCTCAAGCGGGACAGCACTTCCAGGCCCATGCCCGCGTAGTTCGTGGTGATGCCGGGAATGTCGGAGGGCTCGTCGGTCGCGCCGGCGGTGCCGGAGCCGCTGGAGATGTAGAGGCTCTTGCCCTTGAGCTTGTCGGCCAGCTCGTACGGGTCGTGCGCCTTCCACTCCGGGCTGTCCGGCGGGCCGAACATGGCGGTGGAGTTGAAGCCGCCCGCGTCGCGCATCGCGAAGTTGACCATCTGCGGCATGCCGAGCGTGGTGAGGGTCAGGAAGCCGGAGTAGGAGGCGGCGTGCCGCACCCATTCCGGGTTGCGGGCGGCCAGCATCATGGCGGCGGTGCCGCCCATGGACAGGCCCGCCACGCCGCGCACGTTCGTGGCCCGCCACTGGCTTTCCAGCAGCGGCGGAAGTTCCTTGGTGAGGAAGGTTTCCCACTTGTAGGTGTGCCCGTTGTCGGGTTGCAGCCAGTCGGTGTAGAAGCTGGACTGGCCGCCGACGGGCAGCACGGTGAGCACGCCCTTGTCGGCGAAGAATCCGGCCGCGCCGGCGTCCTTGGTCCAGCCGTTCTCCAGCTCGGTGGCGCGCAGGCCGTCGAGCATGAACAGCACCGGGAATTTGGCGTCGGGTTTGACGCGCCAGTCGCGCGGCAGCAGCAGCTGCACCTGGATGGGGGTGGCCATGGAGGGCGAGTTCACCCACAGCGCCACCCGGCGATCGCCCAGCCACACCGTTTTCTGAACGGTTGCCGGAATCCCTTGCGTCTCGGGTGCGGCCTGTACCGGGGCGGTACTCGCGAAAGTGCCCGCCGCCAAGGGTAGTAGCGCCGCTACGGCGGCGGCTGCCCAGCGTCTACGCGCCCGTCTGGTCCCACGAACAACTCCAGCCACACAAAATTTGTACCCCTGATCGGCCGCTTATCCGGGTAGGACGCGCGGAAACAGGGGTACTACAGCAAACTTTCAGTTTTCAATGGGGGTTGACGGACGGGCCGGTTCACAAACCCAGGGCGGCGAGGATGTCGGGGCGCGCGCCGGCCAGCTGGTCGTTCCAGTAGCCCCAGGAGTGCGTGCCGCGCGTGGGCAGGCTGTAGCGCGCGCCGATGCCCAGGTCGTTCAACCGGGTCATGAACGACAGCGTGTTCACCATCGACAGCGCCTCCAGCGCAACGGCATTCAGCGTGTTGAAGTAGCCGACCGCGCCTTCCGGATTGTCGTGCGGGCCCGGAATGCCCCAGGCCGAGGAGACGTACATGGGCAGGCCGCGCAACTGTGGCGCGAAGACGAAGGGATCCATGCGCAGCCACTGCGGACTCCACGGCCACGCCATGGAATCCACATTGAACCGGCCCGCGTCGAGCATGGCGATGCGGATGGCCTCCCGCATGCCCGGCGCGGAGATATTGAGATAGCCGGAGAACGACGAGGCGTGCTGGAACTGGTCGCGGTGGTAGGCGGCCAGCGCGAGCGCGGCGGAACCGCCCATGGACAGCCCGGCCACCGCGTTGCGGGTGCGCGAGACGCCGTACTGCTCCAGGAAGGCGGGCAGTTCCTCGGAGAGGAAGGTCTCCCAGCGGTAGGTGAACTTCTGGCCGTTGGTGCTCGACGGCATCCGCCAGTCGGCGTAGAAGCTGGACTGCCCGCCGACCGGCATCACCAGGGTGACGTCGTCCTCGGCGAACATCTGCAGCGCACCGGTCTCGAAGCTCCAGGCGTTGAAGTCGTCGCGGGCGCGCAGGCCGTCGAGCAGGTACAGGGCGGCGTCGCCGCCGTGGCGCGCCCACTGCACCTGCACCTTCACCGGCCCCATGCTGGACGGGACCATGAGTTCCTCGAAGCCGCCCTGCGGCGTCCGGTGGATGGGTGCGTGCGCGGGCATCGCGAGGGCGGGCCCGGCCAGGCCGGGCAGCGTGATCA
Organism: Nocardia acididurans; assembly: GCF_016741815.1. Classification (GTDB taxonomy): domain Bacteria; phylum Actinomycetota; class Actinomycetes; order Mycobacteriales; family Mycobacteriaceae; genus Nocardia; species Nocardia acididurans. Next base: position 656,819 of record NZ_JAERRJ010000001.1, on the reverse strand, counting down.
CCGCCGCGGCCGCCACCAGGGCGCGACGCCACCGGCGCGACCCGCGCCTGGTGGACCGGACTTTCTTCGGGCACGACGTAAAGCCCTGTGCAGCCATGAACATGAGCTCCTGAACGCAGGGGGAAACGACACCGAACGGGGTGACACGCAGTTCGCCCGGAGGATGCGCAGGTTCGTGACTCGAAGCGCCCGGGCGGTGGCAGTTTATACGGGGGTCACCGGCGATCGGGCGGAATCCAGTTCAGCTGGCGTGTATCTCGGTCTTCCCGTCACGGAAGGTGATGTAGCCGCGCTGGAAGTCCTGTCGCGCACCACCGCCCGATATAGCCGTTTCGTCGGTTGTCGGAAAGCCGAGTGTCCCAGCGGGTCCCGACGCGCCCTGATACGCGCCGCCGATCATGCCGCCCACCGCGTGCGCACCCGTGGTCGCCGACCACAGCACCCGGCCGCCACGGAAATCCTGCACCGCACCACCGGGCACCGGGAACTCTCCGGTGAGACAGTCGCCCAGCCATGATTTGCCAAGGGCCGCAACGAGAATCTCGCCACCGGCGGCACAGTCGGGTTTGGCGGCCTCCACGCCCAGCGCGGCCGCGGCCTGCGGCCAGGACTGGCGCATCTCGAAATCCCAGTACGGCCACGAGTGCGTGCCGGACGGCCGGTAGTTGATCTGCACCGGAATGCTCAGCTTGTTGAGCTTGGCCACGAACTGCAGCGAAGACAGCCGCGACAGGACTTCCAGCGCCATGCCCGCCCAGTTGGCGCTGACCCCCGGGATGCCGTCGGGAATGTCGTACACGCCGGGCAGGCCACTGCCGCTGGATACGTAAATACTTGCGCCCTTCAGCTTTTCGGCGAGCGCGTAGGGATCGTGCGCGGCCCACTCCGCATCGGTGGGCGGACCCCACATGGCGTCGGCGTCGTAACCGCCCGCATCGCGCATGGCGTAGCCGATGGCCTGCGGCATACCGAGGGTCGTGGTGGTGAGCAGCCCGGAGAACGAGGCCACGTAGCGGGCGAAGCCGGGATTGCGGCCCGCGAGGGTCATGGCGGCGGTGCCGCCCATGGAGAGTCCGAGGATGCCGCGCACATTGCTGGTGCGCCATTCCTTGTCCAGCAGCGGCGGTAATTCCTTGGTGAGGAAGGTTTCCCACCGATAGGTCTTACCGTTGTCGGGTCTTCGCCAGTCGGTGTAGAAGCTGGACATGCCGCCGACGGGCAATACGACAGTGATGTTCTTGTCGGCGTAGAAGGATTCGGCCCCAGCCTCTTTCGTCCAGCCGCTCTGATCGTCGGTGGCCCGCAACCCGTCCAGCATGAGCAGGGTCGGGAAGCGCGCCTCCGGTGTTCGGTTCCAGTCTCTCGCCAGCAGCAGCTGCACCTGGATCCTGGCGCCCATCGACGGTGAATCGATCCACAGCGCTACGCGACGGTCGGTCAGCCACACCACATTTCGGATCGCGGGACTGTTCACCGCCGCGGCCGGTTCGGCTACCGCGGGTCCGCCTGTCACCGCCATCGTGGCTACTACGGCGAGCGCGGCCAACCCCCCGCGCCCGGATCTGCGTCTGCTAACTCTCGCCACCCCTGTCACAGTAGTTTTCTACCGCCACTTCAGCAGAAGACAAAAATACCGGCCGCCTCTGGTGAGAGGCGACCGGTATCAGCGATCTCGTTGTGCGAGAGCAACTCTCGAAGCCCTCAGGAGCTACGCCCCCAACCCTCGACCTTTACCTCGAGGTCAGCCGAGCGCGGCCAGGATGTGCGGGCGAGCCTTCCACAGCTCGTCCTCCCAGTACTTCCAGGTGTGGGTGCCGTTGGCCGGGAAGTCGTACACCGCCGAGGTGATGCCCAGCGAGTTCAGGCGCTGCTGGAACAGGCGGGTGGTGACCATCGAGAGCGCCTCGATGCCCATGGCCGTGGACGTGTTGAACACGGCCGCAGCGGAATTCGGGTTGTCGTGCTGACCCGGCAGACCGGAGGCGGCCGAGATGTACATCGGCAGACCCTTCAGCTGCGGGGCGAACACGGCCGGATCCATGCGCAGCCACGCCGGGCTCCACGGGGCGGCCAGGGAGTCGACGTTGAAGCGGCCGGCGTCGAGCATCATGACGCGGATGGCCTCACGCATACCCGGCGCGTTCCAGTTCAGCGGACCGGAGAACGAGGAGGCGTGCTTGAACATGCCGCGGTTGTAGGCCGCCAGGCGCAGCGCGGCCGGACCCGACATGGACAGGCCCGCGACAGCGTTCTTGGTACGCGAAACACCGTATCCGGCAAGGAAATCGGGGAGTTCCTTGGTGAGGAAGGTCTCCCACTTGTAGGTGTACTTCTGGCCGTTGGTGTTCGAGGCCGAGGTCCAGTCCGCGTACCAGCTGGACTGGCCGCCGACCGGCATCACCACGGTGATGTTGTCGTTCGCGAACTGCTGCATGGCGTTGGTCTCGAACGACCAGGCATTCCTGTCATCTCGGGCCCGGAGGCCGTCGAGCAGGTAGAGGGCCCGATCACCGCCATTGCTCGCCCACTGCACCTGGACCTTCACCGGGCCCATGCTGGACGGCACCATCAGCTCTTCGTAACCACCGGCGGGGGTGCGGTGCACCGGACCGAACACGGGGGCTGCCTGAGCAACGGTGGGAATCGCGACAGCCGCGGCGGTCGGAATTGCCAGAATGGCGGCGGCGGCGGATAGTCGAGCGCTCCAACCACGGCGAGCACTACGTCCTGACTGGGCTGCCCCCGACACGGCGGACCTGCCGAAACGCATGGATACTGCTCCTTCTTCTACTGCTGTAGTTTTCAGTTGTGCCGCCTATGGACACGGCAATAGCCATGCGGCATAAGCGATCAGCATGCTCACAGCGAATCCCGACACTTCGGATGTGAGCGTAATGGTGCCGTGACTTTATCGCGAATCCTCCGTGATGTCGCTACCTACGGAAAAATATTGGCGTCAACCGATGTTCGCGCTCATGTCGGGCAGCATCTTGAAGACTTGGTCCTGCCAGTAGTGCCAGGAGTGGACGCCGTCCGGGGTGTAGTCGAAGACGGCATTGCAGGGGCCGTAGGACTCCATACGCGCTTGGAAAGCGCGGGTATTGGCCAATGCCACGGTCTCCAGACCGGCGGCATTGGTGAGGTTATAGGCGTCCAGAGGTGAGCGCACCGCGTCGCGCTCCCCCGGCCTGCCGTTACCACTGGAGATCCAGAGCCGAGTTCCATTGGCGCGCAGTCGTTCCGCGAATACGAAAGGATCGTTGCGCAGCCACGCCGCACTCCACGGCGGGCCCCACATGGCGTCGATGTTGTAGCCGCCGGCGTCCAGCAATGCGGCCCGCAGCGCCTCGCGCATACCGGGCGCGGAGATATTCAAATAGCCGGAATATGATGCGGCATAACGGAACTGATCCGGGTGATAGGCGGCGAGCACCAGCGCCGCGCTACCGCCCATGGACAGCCCGAGCACCCCGTTGCCGTTCGGGTTGAAGCCCAGGCGCGCAGCCATCGCATTGCGCAGATCCCTGGTCAGGAAGGTTTCCCACGCATAGGTGAAGGTCTGGCCGTTGGTATTGCTCGGCGCCACCCAATCGGAATAGAAGCTGGACTGCCCGCCGACCGGCATCACCACATTGATGTTCCAGGCCGGGAGCACCCGCGCGATTTCGGTGTCGATCTCCCACCCGGACAAGTCGTTTCGCGCCCGCAACCCGTCGAGCGCGTACACCACGCGCTGCGTATTGCCGTCGTGCGCACGGAATATGCGCGTTTTGATCGGGCCCATGCTGGAATCCACCCAGAAGTCGTGACCCGACGGATCGAAGGATGCCGAGGCGACCGGGGCGACACCTCCCAGGCCCAGCGTCAGCGGCAGCGCCATCGCGCACACCACGGCCATGAGCACACGCTTACAAGCAGACCGCATCAGTCTCTTCGCCCTTCGCTGTCCCGCCTCTCCGCGCCTTTGCGCCCGGCTGAGAGCCGTTGGCCGTTTCGCACGCGTGCCGGCGGTGCTATTCGAAACCGATTTCGGGGGTGCCCCCGGAGTTACCCGGACCTCACGAAATCAGTAGGTACCTTCCGTACAAAGAAATCGAGCTCAGCCGATATTCGCCGACAGATCCGGGATCATCCGGTACGCCTCGTCCTGCCAGTTGGTCCAGGCGTGCAGGCCCGCGGGCGGGAACGAATACACCGCGTTCGTCGCACCCAGCGAGAGCATGCGGACCTGGAAGGCCCGCGTGTTCGCCAGCGCCAGCGCCTCCAGCGGGCCACCGCGCACCAGGCGATCGGCGGCCGCGCCGAACGGGATCTCCAGGTCCTGCTGCATGGGCAGACCGCTGCCCGCGGCGATCCAGAGCCGAGTGTTGTTGGCTATCAAGGTCGGCGCGAAGACGAACGGGTCCATGCGCAGCCACTGCGGGCCCCACGGCGGAGCCATGCAGTCCACGTTGTAGCCGCCCGCGTCGATCATCGCCGTGCGGATGGCCTCCCGCATACCGGGCGCGGAGATGTTCAGGTAGCCGGAGAACGAACCGGCGAAGGAGAACTGGTCCGGATGGTAGGCGGCCAGCGTCAGCGCGGCGGAGCCGCCCATCGACAGGCCGAACGCGCCGTTGCGATTCGGGTTGAACCCCAGGCGGTCTCGCAGCGCCCAGCGCAGATCGTTGGTGAGGAACGATTCCCACGCGTACCGGTAGCTCTTGCCCGGCCCCGCGCCCAGCGCCTCGGTGACGCCCGAACCGGAGTTGGGGGCCGACGATCCGGCCCCCGGCGGGACGCCGAACCAGGAGCTGGCGGAATCCCAGTCCGCGTAGAAGCTGGACTGCCCGCCGACCGGCATCACCACGTTGATGTTCCAACTGGCAAGTACCGCAGGCACATTGGTGTCGTTCTCCCAGCCGTTGAGCAGCTCGGTGGCACGCTGCCCGTCCAGCGCGTACACGACCCGATTGGTGTTGCCGTCGGCCGCCCGCAGTACGCGGGTCTTGATCGGTCCCATGACCGGGGAGTCCACCCAGAAGTCGAAGGCCGCCGGGTCGAAGAAAGCGTTGGCGGGCGCCGTCATCGGGGCCGCGAGCCCGATCGGTAGCAGCAGCGCCGCAGCAATCCCCAGAAGCGAGCGTTTCAACCTGGAACCGCGCATCGACCTCAGTCCTCCGTGGGAGTAGTGACCGCGAGCAGAGCAGGTGTTCAGCGTACGACTCGGCCCCGCCGTCGCTGCGTAACAGCGACGGCGGGGCCGGGAAAAACCTTCGGCGAGGGGCGTGACTACTAGCCGATGTTGTTGCTCAGGTCCGGGATCATGCGGTGGACCTCGGCCTCCCAGTTCCGCCAGTTGTGCACACCGGTGGCCGGGAAGTCGAAGGTGACGTTGCCGGCGCCCAGGGTGGCCATGCGCACCTGGAAGGCGCGGGTGTTCACCAGCGCGAGCGCCTCCAGCGGCATGCCCTGGATGACCGACATGACACCGGTGACGTCACCGCCACTGGGGATGGCGCTGGCCGCGGACACCCACAGGCGGGTGTTGTTGGCGATCAGGCGCGGCGCGAAGACGAACGGATCCATGCGCAGCCACTGCGAACCCCACGGCGGGGCCATGGAGTCGACGTTGTAGCCGCCCGCGTCGACCATGGCCAGGCGGATGGCCTCGCGCATGCCGGGCGCGGAGATGTTCAGGTAGCCGGAGAACGAACCGGCGAAGGAGAACTGGTCCGGGTGGTAGGCGGCCAGGGTCAGCGCGGCCGAGCCGCCCATGGACAGGCCGAAGACGCCGTTGCGGACGGACTGGAAGCCGAGGCGGTCACGCAGCGCGTTGCGCAGGTCCTGGGTCAGGAAGGTCTCCCAGGTGTAGCGGTAGCTCTTGCCGGGGCCGCCGGAGAACATCTGGAAGGCGCCCGAACCCGAGGACGAGCCCGAGGAGGAACCGCCGGAGCCGGAGGAGGAACCGCTGATGCCGAGGATCGAGGACGGCTCGGCCCAGTCGGCGTAGAACGAGGACTCGCCGCCGACCGGCATGACCACGTTGATGTTGGCCGCGGTGAGCGCGCCGACGACGTTGGTGTCGTTCTCCCAGCCGTTGAGGACCTGGGTGGCGCGCATGCCGTCGAGGGCGTAGACGACACGGCTGGTGTTGCCGTCGGCCGCACGGAAGACGCGGGTCTTGATCGGGCCCATTTCGGCGGAGTCGACCCAGAAGTCGAAGCCCGCGGGGTCGAAGGCCGCGTGTGCGGCGGGAGTTGCGGCAACGGAGATCCCGAGCGGTGCCAGCATGGCCAGGGAAACCCCCAGCACCGTCTTCTTGAGCCAACCGCCGTGGGATCTCTGGCGTCTCTCGCCTCGCATATTCTGTCCGGCCTTTCCAGTCGTTCCAGTCCACCGTTGTACGACGACCCCGGCGGAGGTCTCGGGGAGCCTATCGTGTGCCGACTAATAGAGCGTTATCAGTTCGTGACGAAAGTGACGCGCGCCACTGTTTAAACAAAAAGTGGTGCTCAACCGCCTCTCCGCGCCTTTTGCGCCCAGCTGAGAGCCGTTCACAGCCGTGCACGCGTGCCGCCGGTTGAGCGCGAACCGATTTCGGGCGTGCCCCACGAGTTACCCGGAACTCCCGAAATCAGTTGTCGCGTTTTGATCATCCGATGTTCGCCGACAGGTCGGGGAGCATCTTGTAGAGCTGCGCCTCCCAGTTCTTCCAGTTGTGGATTCCCACCGCCGGATAGTCGTAGGTGACGTTGGTGCCGCCGAGGCTGCTGAACCGGGACTGGAACGAGCGGGTGCCGACCAGCGACACCGCCTCGATGCCCATGCCCTGGATGGTGGTGACGCTCATGCCGTCGGTGCTGCTGGGCAGCGCGCTGCCCGAGGAGATCCACAGCCGGGTGTTGTTGGCCTTCAACTTCGGCGCGAACATGTACGGGTCCAGGTGCTGCCACTTGGTGCTCTTGGCCGAGGCCAGCGCGTCGATGTTGTAGCCGCCGGCGTCGATCATGGAGGCGCGCACGGCGTCCTTCATGAAGGGTAGTGAGAGATTCAGTGCGCCGGAGAAGGATCCGGCGTAACAGAACTGGCCGGGATAGAAGGCCGCGAGCATGAGCGCCGAGCCGCCCGACATGGACAGGCCGAAGACGCCGTTGCGAGTGACGGTGAAGCCCAGGCGATCCCGGAGGGCGTCGCGCAGGTTCGTGGTCAGATACGTTTCCCACTTGTAGGCGTAGCTCTTGCCGGGACCACCCGAAAGCACCTGGGAGCCACCGGAACCCGAGCTGCCCGCCGCCGAACCGGCCGGGATGCCGAGGAAGGTGGAGGGGGAATCCCAGTCGGCGTACCAGCTGGACTGGCCGCCGACGGGCATGACCACGTTGATGTTGGCCTTCATCAGCTCGGCGGCGACGTTGGTGTCGATCTCCCAGCCGTTGAGGTCGTCGCGGGCGCGCTGACCGTCGAGCGCGTAGACCACCCGGTTCGTATTACCGTCCGCCGCACGGAATATGCGGTTCTTGATCGGCCCCATGGTGGAGTCGACCCAGAAGTCGAACCCCGCCGGATTGAAGGCCGCGCTCGTGCGCCCGGCCACCGACACCCCCACGGCCGCGGCGGCCACTCCCACCGCGGCGCTCTTCAACAGCTGCCGTCGTCCCAGCGCCCGCTCCGGCTGCGCCCCACCCACGGTCTCGACTCGCATAGCCCCGCCTGTCCCTCATCATCCGTATTGCGACAACCATTGCGGCACATACGAAGATGGACCGCGAGAGGCGTACTCGGGGAGCCTATCGCGGAACACACGGCGTGGCGTTATCAAACCGAGATAGTTGACACGTAATACGTTGCAAAACAGTCATATTGACTGTCTCGGTGTGTTATTTGGGCGAGTTCGGGTCCGTGGGGTCGACCAGACCGCAGCGCTGGATCTCGTACTTGGGCACCCGGTCGATCCGATACTTGGCGAACTCCAGCGACTGCTGGATGTTGTGCCGGAACCGATCGAAGGTCAGCGGCGCCCGCGTGGAGGCCAGCATGTCCTGGGTTTCCGGGCAGCTCAGGGCGACTCGGGCCTGGGTGACCCAGCGCTCGTCCATGAACCACGGCATCCACGGCTTCTTGTCGACCATGCCGGCGTCGACCACCACCCAGTCCGGGTAGAGGTTCTTGTCGTGGCCGATCCGACCGTCTGTCAACCGATCGGTATGTGCCGCAAGCGGATACGCCAGACCCATCTGATCGATCACCCGCACGTCCAGCGGAACGTTCATGCTGGTCATACCGAGGTTCAGGAAGAACACGGTGTGCCCGGCGCCCTCGGCGGGGATGGGCTCCGGCGGCGGCGCGATGTACCAGTTCATGAACGACGGCGAATTGATGAGCAGGCCGCCGTTGGGATTGTCGGCGATATCGCGGACCATGGCGCGCATGCGCGGGTAGTCCAGGTAGTCCTCGGCGCGGATCGGATGATCGTGACCGGTGTTGAGCACGTAGTAGATCCGCTCGTCCACGATGCCCGAGGAGCTGATCTTGGTGCCCAGCTTGATGGCCGTGGTGTTGGACGCGAACAGCGCCCAGCCCGCGGTACCGGCGAAGGCCGCCAGCACGATCAGGAAGACCCAGTCGGTGCGGCGCGGACCGGGCGTACCGCCCAGCAGCGCGTCCGGCAGCTTCAGCGGAATGACCATGACCGGCAGCAGCAGGCAGAACAGCTGCGGCAGCAGCATCCGGCCGTGCATGAAGTCGCCGCCGACGCGGACCTGGTAGAGGGTCAGCAGCACACCGGCGACGAGCACCAGCGTGACCACCGCGGCGGGCGTGCGCAGCCACACGCTGAAGTCGTGCAGGCGTTCGCGCGCGGACGGTTTCGCGGCATCGGCGGACCGCACCACGGAGTGACGACCGGTCTGTTCGCCCAGCCGCCGCGACCGCACCACCAGCAGCGCGGTGAGCGCCAGCACGAGCAGCGGCAGCCACAGCCAGTACGGCCCGACCAGATTCCACAGGTAGACCCAGCCCTGACCCCACTTGGCCCCGCCCGCGTCCTTCGCGACCGCCGTATTCGGGTAGGGCAGACCGTAGTAGCCCATCCGCCAGATCTGATAGCAGACCGGCACCAGACCGGCCACCGCCACGATCAACACCCGGAACACCCACGGGCGCATACGGGTTTCGGGCAGCGGCGCACAGAAGATCATGAGCAGCGTCAGCGCGCCGACCAGCGTCATCTCGGGACGGATCAGCGGCGCCAGGCCCGCGAAGAAGACCAGTCCGAAAAAGCTTGCCCTGCTCACCTTCTCGGCCTGCGACCAGCGGATCAACTGCCACCACAGCACGGCCAGCCAAAAGATGACCAGGCTCGACTCCAGCCCCGAGGTGGCGTAGTCACGGGCCGGGGGCACCGCGATGTAGACGAGAGCGCCCGCAGGCAGCAGCAACTGGGCCGCCGTCCCACCCCACAGCCGGGCGGTGCCGAGCATGGCGAACACGATGGCCCCCACCGACAGGGTCAGCGCGATACCGAGCACGACGTACTCCAGCCGGGCCTGGGTGAGCCAGCTGAAGAACCACACGATGTAGGTCCAGGCGGTACTGGTGTTGGCCTCGACGCGCTCGCCCGCATTGAAGACGGGACCGTTGCCCGCCAGCAGGTTGCGCACCGTGCGCAGCACGATCAGGCCGTCGTCGGCGATCCAGCGCCGCTCCCAGCCGCCGATGGCGAACAGCGCCGCGGTGAGGGCTACCCCACCGACGAAGGTAATGCGAGATAGTCGCGAGAACCGGCGAGCGGAACTCTCCACGCGCCGACGGGCGCGACCGACCGGCAACTGTGCCGTCGGCGCGCCCTCTCGCTCTTCTCCCTCTACCACGTCAGGTGAGATAGACAGCGACACCTACCGCTCCGATCCAGGCGATTGCGAGGAACTGGAGGATCCGGTCCCCCAGGGCGATCTCTTCGGGCTCACCGGCTTCACCGCCGTCGACGTCCACGGCGTAGCGCAGGATCGCGATGGTGAACGGAATCATCGAGATGGCGAACCAGACATTGTTGGCGTGATCGGGCTCGAACGCCCACAGGCCGTAGCAGACCACCACGGTGGTGGCCGCCAGCGTCCACACGAACCGCAGGTAGGTCGGGGTGTAGTACTCCAGCGACTTGCGGATCTTGGCGCCGGTGTCGAGCGCGATCTTCAACTCGGCGTAGCGCTTTCCGGCCGCCATGAACAGCGAGCCGAACGCCATGATCAGCAGGAACCACTTGGACAGCCGGATGTCGGCGGCGGTACCACCGGCCACCGCGCGCAGCAGGAAGCCCGACGACACGATGGCGATGTCGAGCACGGCCTGATGCTTCAGGCCCAGGCAGTAGGCGAGCTGGATGGCGATGTACACGGCCATCACCACGGCCAGATGCCAGTTGGCCAGGAAAGAACCGGCGATCGAGGCGACCAGCAACAGCACGGCGAGCCCGTAGGCCAGGTTCACCGGAACCACGCCGGCCGCGATCGGCCGGAAGCGCTTGGTCGGATGCGCGCGATCCGCCTCGACGTCGAGGGCGTCGTTGATCAGGTAGATGCCGGAGGCCGCCAGGCAGAACACCGCGAAGGCGATCGCGACATTCGCGATCACCGAGCCGTCGGTGATGATGATGTCGCCGGCCGCGGTCTTGCCCGCCACCAGCGGAGCCGCCAGCACCAGGACGTTCTTGACCCACTGACGCGGGCGCATCGCCTTGATCAGGCCACCGCCCAGTGTCTTCGGCGGGCCCTTGATCACCGCCTCGGCTAGGTCGGTGCCGGTCGGCTCTTCGCTCATATCCTCAACGGCTCTTTCCTTGGCGGTGGTCACTTGGCGAGTCTCTTTTCAGCGGCAAGCACAGCGGCGGCGGATGCTGCGCCCAGCGCGGAACCGGCGAGAACGTCGGACGGGTAGTGCACTCCGAGAACGAGCCGGGAGAGCAGCATCGGCGGGACGAGCACCGCAGGCAAGGGTAGCCCGGTGAGCCTGCCGAGCAACACAGCCGCCGCCGTAGTGGATGTCGCATGCGAGGACGGGAAGCTCAATTTGCTCGGCGTCGACACGTTGACCTGCACGGACGGGTCGTTCGGGCGGGGGCGGCGGACGATCCGCTTGATCACCACGGACGCCGCGTGCGACCCGAACGCGCCGACCGCGACCCCGGCCCACTGGCGGCGGCGCTTCTTGTCGACGAGCGCGCCGGCCGCGCCGATGGCCATCCAGCCCAGGGCGTGCTCACCGAAATGCGACATGCCGCGCGCGGCCTTGATGACGGCCGGGTACTGCCCGATCGTGCCCTGCACGATGTTCAGCGCCCGCACCTCGACGGGCGGGACCTCGCCCTCGGCGCCGCAGCAGCCACCGCCGCAGCAGCCCTCGGCTTCCTCGGAAACCTCGGTGACGAGCGGCAGTTCGCGGTCGGCGCCGAAGGCATCGGGAGCGGATGCGGTCACTTGGGTTCTCCTGAATCGATGCCGAAGACGTTCTCCCACGCCGCCTTGCTGGTGAGGTGGGCGTGCGCCGCACGATACTGCTCGCGCACTTCGGGGAAGCGCTCGGCCAGCTCCTTGCGCAGGCGCATGGCCTCCTTGAACAGTTCGGCGGCCTTGCGCGGATCGCGCTTGCGGTAGACGACGCCGCGGCCGTCGGCGGTGGTGACGGTGACGCCGTCCACCTGCGACAGCAGGAACCAGCGGGCGTCCAGGGTGGGGACGTTCAGCTGCGGGGTCTCGTGGTGCCTGGTGTTCGCCTTGCGGAAGTTGTGCAGCACGCCCCTGCCGAGCCGGGCCACCTTGGCGAGCGGGTTGCCGGGTTCGCCGACCGCGCCGACCTCGGCGTGCGACGCCAGCGGCAGTTCGGTGGAGGACGGCAGCACGACGGCGTCCGGGTACTCCTTGCGCATGGCGTGCACCTTGCCCAGCGCGGTGGGCAGCAGGCCGAACAGCTTGTCGGGGCCCGCGAGGTAGTCGCGGATGGCCTCGTTCTGGATGGCGACCGTCGAATACTCCAGGCACAGCAGGTGTTTCAGCGTGGCCTTGACGGTGTTGACCACCATGGGACGGCCGTCGTTGGGCAGGTGCAGGGAGGCGACCACCAGGCGGTTGCGCAGGTGGAAGTACGCCTGCCAGTCGATGGCGTCGTCCTTGTCGCTCCACGCCATGTGCCAGACGGCGGCACCGGGGAGGGTGACCGTCGGATATCCGGCCTGCCGTGCGCGCAGACCGTATTCGACGTCGTCCCACTTGAGGAACAGCGGGAGCGGCTGGCCGATCTCCTCGGCCACCTGACGCGGGATGACGCAGGTCCACCAGCCGTTGAAGTCGACGTCGATGCGGCGGTGCAGCAGTTTGGAGTTGTCGCGGTCGCGCAGCGGGTTCTTCGAGAAGTCGTGGTCGTACTCGACATTGGCGGGCGCGGTCCACATGAAGATGGAGCGGTCGACGACCTCACCCATGACGTGCAGGTGCGAACGCTCCTGCAGGTTGAGCATCTGGCCGCCGGTCAGGATGGGCGACTTGGCGAAGCGCGAGAAGGCGAGCGCGCGCAGGATGCAGTCCGGCTCGATCTCGATGTCATCGTCCATATAGACGATGTATTCGGCGTCGGTGGTCTTGAGCGCCTCGTACATGACGCGGCTGTAACCGCCGGATCCACCCAGGTTGGGCTGGTTGTGGAAGGCGAGCCGATCACCCAGGGGCGCGGCGGCCTCGGCGAAGCCGGGCTCGTCGACCACCTTGCGGGTGCCCTGGTCGGGGATGATGACGGCCTTGATCTTCTCCAGCACCAGCGGGTCGGAGCCCAGGGCCGCAATGGTTTTCACCGCGTCGGTGGGGCGGTTGAAGGTGGGCATGCCGACGGCGATGCTGCCCTCACCCGGAGCCTCGACGGGCGCGTACCAGCCGCCGCTGCGCATGACGACCTGGCTGTCGGTGGTGATGTCGAACCAGATCCAGCCGCCGTCCTCGAACGGGCCCAGATCCACTTCGAACTCGACGAAGGCCGCGGCCGCCGCGCCGTCGCCGGGGGTGCTGAACTCGTTGCCCTGCACGTGGATTCGGGAGCCGTCCGCCTTGGAGCGGTACACGTCCACGCGGCCGTGGCCGGACAGTTCCAGCCGCAGCACCACGGACTTCAGCACGCTCCAGCGCCGCCAGTAGGAGGCGGGTACCGCGTTGAAGTAGGTGCAGAACGACACCTCGGATTCCGCGCCGATGGCCAGCGCGGTGCGCGTGACGGCGTGGGCGCGACGGGCATTGGTGTCGGATTCCTCGAGGTACAGCTTGCGCACGTCGAGGGGTTCGCCCGGCCGCGGCAGGATGACGCGCTGCAGCAGGGACTTGGCGCGGGAGTCGGTGGTCATCTCTTCCAGCTCGAGTTGGGCGGTCATTCGGCGGTGTCCACCAGTTCCGCGCCGGACTCCAGGTGCGGGCGCAGCACGTTGTCGAACATGCTGAGCGCGGCGCCGATGGCCATATGCATGTCGAGGTACTGGTAGGTGCCCAGGCGGCCACCGAAAAGCACCTTCGCGGAAGCGGTTTCGGCCTTGGCGCGCTCGCGGTAGGCGAGCACCCGGGCGCGGTCCTCGGGGGTGTTGATCGGGTAGTACGGCTCGTCGCCGGTCTGCGCGAAGCGGGAGAATTCGCGCTGGATGACCGTCTTGTCCTTGGGGTAATCCCGTTCCGGGTGGAAATGGCGGGATTCGATGATGCGGGTGTAGGGCACGTCCGCGTCGTTGTAGTTCATGACCGAGGTGCCCTGGAAGTCACCGGTGTTCACGACTTCGGTCTCGAAATCGATGGTGCGCCAGCCGAGTTCGCCTTCGGAATAGTCGAAGTAACGGTCCAGCGGGCCGGTGTAGATCACGGGGGCGTCCGGGTTCTGGGCGCGGATCTCGTCCCGCACCTCGAACCAGTCGGTATTCACGCGAACTTCGATGTTCTCGTGTTCGGCCATCTTGGACAGCCACGCGGTGTAGCCGTTCTTGGGCAGGCCCTCGTAGGTGTCGTTGAAGTAGCGGTTGTCGAAGTTGTAGCGCACGGGCAGGCGCGCGATGATCCCGCTGGGGAGTTCCTTGGGATCGGTCTGCCACTGCTTGGCGGTGTAATCGCGCACGAATGCCTCGTAGAGCGGGCGGCCGATGAGCGAGACGGCCTTCTCCTCGAGATTCGACACGTCCTTGCTGTCGATCTCGGCGGACTGCTCGGCAATGAGCTTCCTGGCCTCGTCGGGGGTGAAGTAGCGTCCGAAGAACTGCGAGATCAGGCCCAGTCCCATGGGGAATTGGTAGGCCTGGCCCTTGTGCATGGCGAACACGCGATGCTGGTATCCGGTGAATTCGGTGAACTGATTCACGTAGTCCCACACCCGCTTGTTGGAGGTGTGGAAGAGGTGCGCACCGTATTTGTGTACTTCGATGCCAGTTTCGGGTTCCGCCTCCGAATACGCATTTCCGCCGAGGTGGTAGCGGCGTTCGACCACCAGGACCCGCTTTCCCAGCAGGTTGGCGGTGCGTTCGGCAATGGTCAGCCCGAAGAAGCCGGAGCCGACGACGATGAGATCGAAGGGGGATGCAACCGTCACGGCTGCCCAGACTACCGGGAGAACTTATGCGCGTGCGCTGCCATCTGTGAGCAAGGTTGACGGGCTCGCCGAGGGTACGCGCCGGACCTGTGGCGGTCATCCCGATGAGTGGGATGAGATCTCGAAGGTTTTGCTCAAAGTTCACCAAAGTGCAGACAGGCGGGTCATGAGACCTGTATTACATAGGCACCCGAACTGAACATCCGTCCAGTTTGGTTGCCGTATGCACCGTGCGGCCGTGCCCTTCGCCCGACCCGGAAGACCTTCACCCCCATGCGGTTCCCCCGTCTCGCCCCGCTCACGGGCGCACTCACGCTCACCGCCGTGCTCAGCACGGCCGCCCTGCTCCCCGCCGCCGCACCCGCCCACGCCGCGGGCGAAACCCTCGCCGACATCCAGGTCGCCGAGGCGACCGAAGTTTGCGGAAAGGGTTCTGCCACTTTCGACCACGTCGTCACCACCGCGGCCACCGCCCTGCGCACCACCGTGCCCGGCCATCAGCTGACCGGCTTCGACCAGCAGGTCGACGACTTCCGGCGGTCCATCGCCGCTATCCGCGTGCACCGCGACATGCTGCCCGTCGGATCGGTCAACGAGCGCACCGAATTCCTCGACGACCCGATCGTCAGCAACCTGGTCAACAGCCTCGACGCCATCCGCACCGGCCGCATCCACCAGACCGTCTCGGTGTCGTCGCTGAGCATCAACGACATGATCGAGGTGTTCATCCTCGCCGCCCGCATCGTGAAGATCCCGGCGCAGCTGGGCGCGAGCCTGGTCCCGACCGTCGGCTTCGTGCTCAAGCCCATCGTCGGCGCGATCTTCAACGGCGTGAAGTCCCTGGCGCGCGCGATCCAGAACCAGCTGGAACTGGGCTGCAACACCACCGGCGCATACCAGAAACTGCAACTCGAACTGCCCGACGAGCAGGTCTCGGTACCGCAGCCACTGGTCGACCTCGCCAATCAGCTGGTGCTCGCGGACGGCAGCTGCACGCCGATGGCGGAACTGAAGACCTCCGAGCTGGTCGAACGCACCCGGCACTTCCTCACCACCACCGGCGCGCTCGGCATCGACGCCGCCGTCGTGGAGGGCAATGCCGCTGCGCTGCAAGCCTTCCTGCGTGACAACCGGGTCGCCGACATCGTGACCCTGCGCCGCACCGAAGACCTCGGCCCGATCGTCAACGCCATGGACTACGGCCCGATGACCTTCCTGGCCAACCTCGGCTTCGACATCTACGAGGGCAAGGCACTCAACACCGTCGCACTGGCCGATGTTTCCGTCGAGAACGCCTTCGACCTGGTGACGCTGGCGCTCGACACCACCAGCCTGCTGCTCACCCTCGGCAATATGATCGCCGGCTGGACGGGCGTCGCCTCGACCGTCCTCACCCCGCTGTCGATCGCGCAGACCCTGGCGTTCGCGCCCACCACCTACGGTGCGCCGATTCTGAAGGGGGTCATGCAATCCATGTGCGCGGCATGACCCACTCTCGGTAGGGGCTCTCAGGGGCTCCGCCCCCGAACCCCCCGCCATGCACGCGGGCTCGACCCGCTCTCGGCTCTGAACCCGCGGGGACGCGAATCACGAACGGCCCGAGCGATTCTCATCGCTCGGGCCGTTCGCTTTCCGCGCGGTGATCAGAGGCGCTGTTCGGCGTACGCCTTCATGGCGTCGCGGACGTAGGCCGCGGTGCCTTCGGCGTGCTGGTCGTAGTTGACGGCGAATCGCGGGTCCTGGACGTACATTTCGCCGAGGCCGATGAAGGCCTCCTTGACGGGGCGGCGGCCCTGCCAGCCTTCTGCCACCCAGTCGTAGTGGCGCTGCACGATGGCCTGCACCTCGTCGCTGTCGACGGGGGTGCCGGCCTGGAACGCGCGGGCGTAGTCGACGGCCATGTCCAGTTGCATCTGGAGGTGGGCCTTCTTCTCGGCGTCGGACTTGGCCCGCCACCAGCGGTCACCGCGCTCGTAGGCGTCCTTGCCCCAGCGTTCGATGACCTCGTCCTTGTACTGCGTGTGGTCGAATCCGTCGAAGACTTCGTCGGCCATGAGTTGTTCACCTGCTTCCGTTTTGCGCAATGTGGTGTGCACCGAGGCGATTTGGCGCGCGATCCGAGCCTGCTCCTGTTTCAGCAATTCCAGATGCGTGCGCAATGCGGCGGCGGTGTCCCTTTCTCCCGCGAGGACTTCGGCGATGGCCGGGAGGCCGAGGCCGAGTTCGCGCAGCAGCAGGATCCGCTGCAATCGCACGAGGGATTCCTGGTCGTAATAGCGGTAGCCGTTGTGTCCGATCCGGCTGGGCGTCAGCAGGCCGAGGTCACCGTAGTGCCGCAGGGTGCGGCTGGTGGTCCCGGCGTACTTGGCCAGTTCATGGATGGACCATTCGGTCGCCACTGTCCGTTTCCTTTCCTCTCGTTCGCTCGACGGATTCCAGAGTGCAAGTTGACGCAGCGTCAAGGTCAAGTCCTATTATTCAACGCGTTCTATTCACATCTGGGGGAACAGGAAAATCATGTTCACAACGGGCCGCGCCCGAGTTCTGCGCTGGGCGGCCGCGATCGGTATCGCCCTGAGTTCCACCCTGCTCACCGCCGGTGTCGCCGACGCCGCGCCCATGGTGACCCTGGGCGGCGGCTCCGGCGTCTACGTCGAACAGCTCGACGGGACCAACAGCGCCGCCGAATGCACCCTCACCGCTGTCGGTTACGACCGCGAGAACCGCCTGGTCGCTCTGACCGCCGGGCACTGCGGCGAGGTCGGCGCGCGCATCGCCGCCGAATACACCCGCAGCGGCGGGATCGGCGTCATCGCCAACAAGGACGACTACTTCGACTGGGCGGTCATCGCCCTGGATCCGGACCGGGTGCTCCCCACCCGCCAGGTCGGACCGTCGGTCATCAACGGCATCGGCGCCGGGCCCCGGGTCGGTGACATCGCCTGCAAGAACGGGCGGACCACCGGCTACACCTGTGGACCGGTGTGGGAGACGAACGAGACCTTCTTCCGCAGCCAGGTGTGCGCCAACCACGGTGACTCCGGCGGCCCGGTGCTGCTGGGCGACCGGCTCATCGGAATGGTCGTCGCCGGACAGGAATTCGAGCTCGGCCCGGTGACCATCGACATGCAGCCGTGCAAGGGCGCGGGCGATCTGCTGCACACGCCGGAGATCGCCACCACCATCTCCTCGGTGCTGGCCGATATCGACGCCAGCGGCGGCGTGGGCGCGGGGTTCCGGCCCTTCTGATATCCGGACAACTCGAAAGCCCGCCCGGCCGATTCGGCCTGGCGGGCTTTTCGTTGTCCCCGAAGGGGTTTCAGTATCCGGCGGTGAAACGGGTGCGGTGATGCTTCGGCAGTTCCGCCTCGTCGAGCAGGGCCACCGCGAGATCCTCCATCGAAATCGCGGAGTTCCCTTCGGCATCGGCGACCAGCTCGTCCGCGCCGAGGCGGTAGGTTCCGGTCCGCTCGCCCGGCTCGAGCAGTGCGGACGGGCTCACGTAGGCCCAATCCACGTCTCCCCCAGCGGCTTCGTGCGCCTGGAACACGTCGAGCTGGGCACCGCACGCGGCGGCGATGGGCAGCAGTTCGGCGGGGAAGTCCGGCTGTTCGACGAGGGTCAGGCCGGTGCCCGGCACCACCAGGCTGCCCGCTCCGCCCACCACGAGCAGGCGGATTCCGGTGCCCGACAAGCCCTTCAGCAGCGATTCCGCGACTTCGGCGAGCTCGTGCTCCTGGCCGATGACAGGCCGGGTGGCGCTGATGACCAGATCGCTGCCCACACTCGCGGCGGTCACGAATTCCGGGTCGGCGGCACTGCCCGCCATGACTTCGACTTCCGCCCAGAGTCCGGCGAGCCGATCGTGGGATCGGGATACGGCGCGCACCTGATGTCCGCGGCTCAGGGCCTCGGTGACGACCCGGCCGCCGACGCCGCCTGCCGCTCCGAACACGGTGATCTTCATGGTCTTCCGCTCCTCAGGGTTCACGGGATGTCCGGCCGCCGGGGCGGCGGCCGATGTGTTTCTCCGGCAAGGGAGCCGAGTGTTTCTCCGGCCCTGGATCAGGCGGCGGTGCGCGCGGGATCGCGTGGCGCCGAGGGGTTTTCGTCCTCATCCACGGTCACCGCGCGGGGTGCGGTGGCGAGCTGGCCGAGCAGGGTCGCGCCGAGGGCGATGAGCATGCCGAGCAGCTGCAGCGGGGCCAGCGACTGGCCGAGGGCGATCCAGCCGATGACGGCGGCCGACACCGGGCTGAGCAGGCCGAGGAAGGCGATGGAGGTGGCATTGGTGCGGGCGATGCCGCGGAACCAGAGGGCGTAGGCGACGGCGGTGCCGATCAGGCCGAGGTAGAGGTAGCCGCCGACGGCCGCGAGGTCCAGGGCCGGGGGCGCGCCCTCGACGAGCAGGGCCAGGGGCAGCAGGAACAGTCCGCCCGCGGTGAGCTGCCAGCCGGTCATGGCGAGCGGGCCGACGCCGTCGGGGCGGCCCCAGCGCTTGGTCATGACGGTGCCGCCGGCCATGGAGGCGGCGCCGGCCAGGCCCGCGATCACGCCGACCGTGTCGAGGACGGCGGTGGCGCGCAGTACCACCAGCGCGACGCCGAACAGGCCGATGAGGCCCGCGAGAAGCTTTCGCAGCGTGAGCTTTTCGTTCAGGGCGAGGGCGGCGAAGCCGAGGGCGATGAGCGGTGCGGCCGCGCCGAGGACGGCGGCGACGCCGCCGGGCAGCCGGTAGGCGGCGAGGAACAGCAGCGGGAAGAACGCGCCGATGTTCAGCATGCCGAGGACGGCGGCGCGGCCGACCCAGCGACCGTGCGGGAGGGTGCGGGTGATGGCCAGCAGCAGCAGTCCGGCGGGGAGGGCACGCATGAGGGCGGTGAACAGCGGGCGGTCCGGGGGCAGGAATTCGGTGGTGACGGCGTAGGTGGAACCCCAGACCAGGGGTGCCAGCCCGGCGAGGGCGAGCGTGCCGGCGTAGGAGGCGGCGCCGGTGCGTGCGGTGGTCATCGATAGCTCCTTGTTGATAATCTCAATGTTGAAATATCAGCATCGAGGATGCTTCGATGTCAAGTATCTTGATGTTGAGATTATTTCCCTCGAGAGAAAAGGAGCGGCCGTGACCGACGCCGTCGACCTGATCACCGCGGCCTGGAACGCCCAGCGGCCCGATGTGGACGTCTCCCCAATGGCCGTCTGCGCCCGCATCACCCGGCTCTCGAACGTCCTCGACCGCGAGTTCAAGGACTTCTTCGGCGCCTACGGGCTGGAGTTCTGGGAGTTCGACGTACTCGCGACGCTGCTGCGGTGCGGCTCCCCGGACGGGCTCACCGCGGGCGCGCTCAACAAGGCCGCCATGCGGACCTCGGGCGCGATCACCAATCGCATCGACAAGCTGACGGCCAAGGGGCTGGTCGAACGGGTTCCGGACGCGACCGATCGCCGGTCGATCCGGGTGCGCCTCACCGCGACCGGGCGCGAACTCGTCGACACACTGCTGCCGCTGCACGTGGCCAACGAGGAACGCATCCTCGCCGGTCTGGTCACCGGCGATCGCGACGAACTCGCCGGTCTGCTGCGCAAACTCGCCGAATCGCTCGGCGATACCTCACTCGCCTGACGCGTTGCCCACCGCGGGCTGCGGCAGCGTCGTCGTCGCTCGCGGCGAGCGGTACACCGGGGGCGGCGTCGGCGTGATCGCCGTGCTCGGGGCGAGCGTCTCGGGCGGGACGCCGGGCTTGACCGACGCCTCTGGTGTGGCCGCGTCCGCGATCGGATCGGTCGGCGTCAGCAGGTCCGGCGGAATCAGGTCCGCCAGTGTGACATCCGGTGGTATTTCGACGGAAGGGATGGGGGCCGAAGGGAATTCGCTCAGCGCCGGTCCCACCTCGAGGTTCTGGATGTCCATCGGGCTGCCGCCGTCGGGCGCGGCCGAATACTCCGAGCGCAGAATGTGGTTGTCGCGCAACAGCACTCGGCCGGTGGTGGCGTGCACGGCCGCGCTGGTGCGCGGATCCTCCTTCGCCGTGCCCGGATACACCTGGCAGTCGGTGGTGTCGCAGGTTTCGGCGTACGGATAGCGGCTCTCGGCCAGCGCGTAGGAGCGCGCGGCGACGGCCTGCGCCTTCAGCGCTTCCGCACCGCCCTGATCGGCCCAGTTGGGGACCATTTCGGCGGGGACCACACCGAGCAGGTAGTCCTCGATGTCGACCTCGTTGACGGTGCGGAAGGCGTCGCCCTCCAGGACCGCGCCGAGGACGCCGCGATAGGCGTTGCCGCCGCAGAGTTCGAGGTGTTCCTCGGCGGGGCGGCCGGAGCCGTCGGTCATGGGGTAGACCCACGGGTCGTCGGTCGTTCCCTCCCACAGGATTTCGCCGTCGCAGCCGGTGGTGACGGTGACATCGGCCCCGGTGGGAGTGGGGGTGAGGTGGGCGGCCTGGCCGGGGATGACGCGGCGGCCGGCGACGAAGAGCCCGGATTCGGAGGTGACGTCGAGCGTGCTGTCGTCCTGCTGGGTGAGCCGCACGCGCACCGGGACGGGAGTGATCTCACCGATATCGGCGCCGGGGTAGTAGTGGGCGAGGATCTGGTCGACGGTGCTGCCGCCGACGGCTCGGTCGAATGCGCCGGTCTGGCTCAGTCCACGGCCGTGACCAGGGCCGACCAGGGGTTTGTAGGCACCCTTCGGCCAGGCCCAGAGCAGGCCCGCGCAGACGCCCGCGAGGGTGGCGGTAGCGAGTGACAGGGCGATCAGCCGGCGCCGTCTCCGGCGCCTGTGTAGGTACCCGTTCGGCATGTCATACCCGTTCTTTCGATACGCGAAGCTACATTCGAGTTATCCAAAGCTAAGCCTCAACCATACGTTCAGGTTCTGTGACAGTTGGGACTAGTGTGATCGTTGATGCGCCAGGAAGCAACCCATCGTTTCGGGCGATTTTCGACGGAAATACCTGGAATGGGAGAAGCTTGTGCCGTACCGCAAAGCAAAAACCTCGTATGCCCTACCAATAGCCACGATCCTGGCCATCACGGCACCGCTCGGCGTTCTCGCCCTGAGCGACAGCCCCGAGGTCCGGAACACCGATGAAAGCAATCTTGCAGCAATACCTGCGAAGATGACCGAGGTCGTGCTGGCCTCGTCCCCCGATATCGTGCTACCGCTCCGCGAGCTCACCGGGCTGAACCTGCCCGACCTACGACTATCCGACCTACGGATGATCCCGCTGCCCAAGTCCGTGCACGTCCCGCAGGGCCTACTACCGGGAGTGGACCTACCGAGCGAGATTCCACTCCCCGATCTCAGCGGCACCGGCGCGGGCACCGCGCCCGCCTCCTTCGCTCCCACCGAACCGCTCACCGCCGCACCGGGATTCATCGCCCGGCGGCAGCAGCCCGGTGACGATCAGACTCTCCCGGCTCCGGCCGATCCCGCTCTCCCGGCCCCGGCCGATCCCGGCACTGTCCCGGTCGATCCGAACGCCGCCGCCGCACCGGAATCCGGAACCGCCGCCATCCCCGGCCTCACCGGCGATCCGAGCACTCCCGCCCTGTCCCCCGGCGCGGTCCCGCGCGAACTGGTGAACCAGGTCGGCGCGCAGGTCAAGGAACTCAGCCGGGAAACTCCGTTCAGCATGGTCGCACTCACCGCGCAGGATCTGGCCGGGCGTTCGGCCATGATCCGGGCGCAGCGCCCCGACGGTTCCTGGGGGCCGTGGTATCCGGCCGAGGAGGTGGACGGACGCGCGAAGGCCAACGGCCGCACCGGAACCGAACCCATCTACGTCGGCAACACCAAATCGGTGCAGGTGCTGGTGACCCGCAAGCAGGCCACCGCGCCCGTCCAGGGACAACCGACGGAACCCGGTCCGCTGTCGCATGATTCGAGCGATCCGGCGCAGATCGACCTGGAGAAACTGGCCGCCGTGCTGATCGATCCGGGCCGCGGCACCATCGACGAGAACCTCTCCCAGGTGGCGAACGCGCTGCCCGGCGGCGGACCGAAGGTGATCACCCGCGCGCAATGGGGCGCGGACGAATCCGTGCGCTGCCAGGAGCCCACCTACGACGACGGCGTCTCGGCCATCACCGTGCACCACACGGCGGGCCGCAACGACTACAGCAAGGCGGAGTCGGCGGGCATCGTGCGCGCCATCTACGCGTATCACGCGAAAACGCTGGGCTGGTGCGATATCGGCTACAACGCGCTGGTCGACAAGTACGGGCAGATCTTCGAGGGTCGCTACGGCGGACTGGACCGGCCCGTCGAGGGCGCGCACGCGGGCGGATTCAACATCAACACCGCCGGTGTGGCCTTCATGGGCAACCACGAGGAGGAAGCGCCGACCGATGTGGCGGTGCGGTCGATGGGCGAGTTCATCGGCTGGCGGGCGCGGGTGGCGGGCATCGACCCCGAGGGTTCCACCACCATGTACTCCGAGGGCAGCGACTACACCAAGTACGCCATGGGGCAGGCGGTGAAACTGCCGAATGTGTTCGCGCACCGCGATGTCGGCAACACCTCGTGCCCGGGTGACGCGGCCTACAACCTGATGGACCGGATCCGGGCCGTCGCCGAGGGCGTGGCGGGTCCGAGCCCGGCCACCACCTCGCCGCGCACCCGGCCGGATGTGCAGGTGAACCACCAGAATCCGGGGGCGACGACCCCGGACACCAGCACCGACACCACCACCGACACCGAGCTGGCGACGCTGGCCGAATTGACCACGCGGCTGCTGGGATTGATCGATCGCAGCGCGGTGGCGAAGTACTACAGCGAGCAGGGCGGCCCGAACGGTCCACTGGGACAGGTGAAGTCGGTGCCGCAGCCCACCGGCGACGGCGGGCAGACGGCGGACTTCGTCAACGGGTTCGTGTACGCCGCGCCGAGCGGGCAGATCTACTCCGTGGTCGGGAAGATCCTGGAGCGGTTCATCCAATTGGGTGCGGGCACAGGCGTTCTCGGGCTGCCGCAGAGCAACGAGTACCGCATCCAGGACGGGATCCGCTCCGACTTCCAGCACGGGTCGCTGATCTACAACACGATCACCGGGATCGTGACGACCGTGCTGAAGAACATCGGCACCGGCCCGGGGACGAATCCCGGCGCGGCGAACCCTGGTGCGCCCGTTCCGGGCGCGGCGACCATTCCGGACGTGCTGGACGCTCCGGCGGTGGCACCGGTCAACTGACGCCGGATCGGCGGGCTGGTCGAAAGGCTAAGCCCGCCACCAGCGTTCGAGCACCTGCGCGACACCGTCGTTGTCGTTGTGCTCGGCGATCTCGTCCGCGGCGGCCTTGGCCTCCGGGTGGGCGTTGCCCATGGCGACGCCGTGGCCGGCCATGCGGAGCATCGGGACGTCGTTGGGCATGTCGCCGAAGGCGATGAGGGTGGCGTGCTGGACGCCGAGCCGCTGCGCGACGGTGGCCAGGCCGGTGGCCTTGGTGATGCCCGGGGCGGAGAGTTCGATGAGGCCGTCGTCGGTGGAGTAGGTGACGTCGGCGCGGCCGGCCAGGCGGGGTTCCAGGATGTCGCGCATGTCGCCGCTGGCCGCGCCGGGCAGGCGGATGAGCATCTTGATGGCGGCGTTCGCGATCACCTCGGCGCGCGAGACCCGGGTGTCGTCGGGGTTCAGCCAGGCGTGCTCGTATTCGGGTGAGCTCACGAACTGCGGGGTGGCGGCGTCGTGCGCGGTGCTGCCGATGCGTTCGGCGGCCAGCCCGCACCCGGGTAGCAGGCTCTCGGCCAGGTCGGCCGCCCAGGCGAGGGTGTCCGGGTCGAGGGTGTAGCTGGCCAGGATCCGGTCCTGCGCGCTGTCGTAGATGACCGCGCCGTTCCCGCACACGCACAGCGGCGCGTACCCGAGCCCGTCCACCACCGGATCGATCCAGCGCGGCGGCCGTCCGGTGGCGAGCACGAACGGCACGCCGTCCGCGATCAGCGCGTCGACCGCGGCTTTGGTACGCGGGCTCACCTGCTCACTGCGGTCGATGAGCGTGCCGTCCACGTCCGTGGCGACCATCTTGGGTTTGGGCAGGTGAAAGAGTGTCACCTAGTCCATCCTGCCTGATTTGCCGGACCAGGGTGTCCGCTCTGGTCGCTGCCGTACGTCAATTGAAATACGGATTGCCCGATGTTGCCCCTGCGCACCACACGATTCGCCGGACCTGTCCTTATGATCTGGGGCTAAGACTCGACCCGAGAGGGACTGATGGCCGGATTTCTACTGCGACGTGCGGTGAACTATGTCGTGCTGCTCGTGCTGGCATCGTTCCTCGTCTTCACCATCGCGTCGCTGACGTTCAGGCCGCTGGACTATCTCGAGGAGCGCAATCCGCGTCCGCCGCAGTCGGTGATCGAGGCAAAGCGCGCGGAACTGCATCTGGACGAGCCGATTCCGCAGCGGTACCTGTCCTGGGCCGGTGGCGCGATCACGGGCGACTTCGGGAAGACCAAGGCGGGGCAGCCGATCTCGGAGGAGCTGCCGCGTCGCATCGGGGTGAGCCTGCGACTGCTGCTGATCGGGTCCATCGTGGGCACCGTGCTCGGTGTGCTGATCGGTGCGGCGAATGCGATCCGGCAGTACAAGTTCAGTGACTATCTGAGTACGGTCCTGTCGCTGCTGCTGCTGTCGACGCCGATCTTCGTGCTGGCGACCATGTTGAAATACGGTGCGCTGCAGGTCAATCAGCTGACGGGGGAGCAGATCTTCCTCTACACCGGGGAGACGTCGGCGACGGCGATCCACGGGTTCTGGAATCAGCTGGTGGATCGGATTCAGCATCTCGCGATCCCCACGCTCGGATTGGCGCTGGGCGCGATGGCCGGTTACAGCCGGTACCAGCGCAACGCCATGCTGGATGTGCTGGGCAGCGATTTCATCCGGACCGCCCGCGCCAAGGGCCTGACCCGTTCCCGCGCGCTCTACAAGCACGGCCTGCGCACCGCGCTCATCCCGATGGCAACCCTGTTCGCCTACAGCCTGGGTGGTCTGGTCACCGGCGCGACCTTCACCGAGAAGATCTTCGGCTGGCACGGTGTGGGTGAGTGGCTGGTCCTCGGGCTCGGTGATCAGGACCTGAACATCGTGCTGGCGTCGACGGTGTTCGCCGGTGTGGTGGTGCTGCTGTCCGGCCTGCTGTCGGATGTCGTCTATGCCCTGCTCGACCCGAGGGTGCGTGTGTCATGACCGATGTCGAGATCATCGTCCAGGGTGCGCCGCAGCAGGCGACCGGTCGCCGGAAGCTGGTGCTGCGCCGCTTCCTGCGCAACAAGACCTCGGTGGTCGCCCTGGTGGTACTGGCCGCGCTGGTCCTGATCGCCTTCGTGCTGCCGCACTTCCTGCCCTACACCTACACCGACCAGGACCGGACCGCGATCCTGCAGCCGCCGGGTCCGGACCATTGGTTCGGCACCACGAACAACGGCGAGGACGTGCTGGCGCAGACCCTCCGCGGCCTGCAGAAGTCGCTGATCATCGGATTCGGCGCGGCGATCATCACGGCGGTGCTCGCCACGCTGGCGGGTGCGCTGGCCGGGCTGCTGGGCGGCTGGGTGGACCGGTCGATCATGTGGCTGGTCGATCTGCTGCTGGTGGTGCCCAGTTTCATCATGATCGCGCTGTTCGCCCCGCGCACCAAGGGCAATGATTCGACGCTGCTGCTGATGGTGTTGATCGCGGTCTTCGGCTGGATGATCAGCGCCCGTATCGTGCGCGGGCTCACCATGAGCATGCGGGAGCGCGAATTCGTCCGGGCCGCTCGCTATATGGGCGCGTCGACCCGGGCGGTGATCACGACGCACATCGTGCCGAACATCGCGTCCATCCTGATCATCGACACCACGCTGGCCGTGGGCGGTGCGGTGATGGCCGAAACCGGTTTGAGCTTCCTCGGTTTCGGCGTGCAGTTCCCGGACGTCTCGCTGGGTTCGCTGATCGGCCGGTACAGCGAACAGGCTTTCACCTTCCCGTGGACGTTCATGTTCGCCGGCGGCTGCCTGGTGATCATCGTGCTGTGCGCGAACCTGGTGGGCGACGGCCTGCGGGACGCCTTCGATCCGAGCGCGAAACGCGCGCGGTCGCGGAAGGCCCCGCGCGAGAAGAAGGCGCAGCGGTCATGAGCGAGACTTCCCCCTCCCTGGTGAAAGCCACCACGGCGCCACTGCTGGAGGTGACCGACCTGCGCGTCTCCTTCCCCAGCGAAGAGGGGCGTGTGGAGGCGGTACGCGGGGTGAACTTCACCGTGAACGACGGTGAGGTGCTGGCCATCGTCGGCGAATCCGGTTCTGGCAAATCGGTGTCGTCGCTCGCGGTGATCGGGCTGCTGCCCGAGCAGGCGCGGGTGCACGGCTCGGTCCGGCTGCGCGGGCGGGAGCTGCTCGGGCTGGGCGACAAACAGATGTCCACCATGCGGGGCAGCCGGGTGTCCATGGTGTTCCAGGACCCGCTGTCGGCCCTGACCCCGGTGTACCGGATCGGCGATCAGATCGCGGAAGCGTTGCTGGCACACAAGAAGATGAGCCGGTCCGAGGCGGCGGCCAAGGCGGTCGAGCTGCTCGATCTGGTGGGCATCCCGGATGCGGCGGTGCGCGCCAACGCTTTTCCGCACGAGTTCTCCGGCGGTATGCGCCAGCGGGTGGTGATCGCCATGGCCATCGCCAACGATCCCGAACTGATCATCTGCGATGAGCCGACCACGGCGCTGGACGTGACGGTGCAGAAGCAGATCCTGAATCTGCTGCGCAAGGCGCGCGATATCACCGGCGCGGGCGTCATCATGATCACCCACGACATGGGTATCGCCGCGACGCTGGCCGATCGGGTGGCTGTCATGTACGCCGGGCGGGTTGTCGAAACCGCTTCGGCGAAGAACCTTTTCACGGCTCCGCGCATGCCGTACACGGCGGGGCTGCTCGGTTCCATCCCGCGCATGGATACGCCGCCGCGCTCGGCGCTGATCCCCATCGTCGGTGCACCGCCGGCCATGCACGATCTGCCGCCGGGCTGCTCGTTCGCACCCCGCTGTCCGATCGCCATCGATGACTGCCGAGCTGCCGAACCCCCGCTGCAGGACACCGATCCCGGCCATCGTGCCGCGTGCATCCGCACGTCGGAGGTCGGCACCTCGGAGTTGTTCACGGCCTACCGCCGCGAGATCTCCGGTCCGGACAGCGTGGTGAAAACCGATGCCTCGCGGGTGATTCTGCGGGTCTCGGAGCTGCGTAAGACCTTCCCGCTCACCTCGGGCGTGATCTTCCGCCGCCGTACCGGCGAGGTGAAGGCCGTGGACGGCATCAGTTTCGAGGTCCACGCGGGTCGCACGCTCGCGCTGGTCGGCGAATCCGGGTCCGGTAAGACGACCACGCTGACCCAGATCATGGAGCTGGTGCGCCCGGAGTCGGGGTCGATCGAGATCCTCGGGTACGACATCGCGGCGCTGACCAAGCAGCAGCGCCGCGAGATCCGGCGCAAGATGCAGATCGTGTTCCAGGATCCGTCCTCCTCGCTGGATCCACGGCTGCCGATCTCGGACGCGCTCGCCGAGCCGCTGCGCATCGACGGCCGGTCACGGGACGAGATCAACCGGCGCGTACCGGAACTGCTCGAGATGGTCGGTTTGCGCCCGGAGCACGTCGACCGCTACCCGGCCGATTTCTCCGGCGGGCAGAAGCAGCGCATCAATATCGCGCGGGCGCTGGCGCTGGATCCGGAACTGCTGGTGCTGGACGAGCCGGTGTCGTCCCTGGACGTGTCCATCCAGGCCGGTGTGCTGAATCTGCTGCGGGATCTGCAGGCCGAACGCGGGCTGTCGTATCTCTTCGTCTCCCACGATCTTTCGGTGGTGCGTAATCTGGCGCACGACATCGCCGTCATGTACAAGGGGCAGATCGTCGAATCCGGGCCCGCGGAACAGATTTTCGCGGACCCGCGGCACACGTATACGCGCGCACTGATCGATGCCGTCCCGCAGCCGGTGGCGGCCCGTTAGGAGAGGTGCGATGCGGATTCGCCCACACTGCACGCCGATTCGGCAACGCCGCGGCCGGCCCGTCCGGTCCCGGCGTGGGGCCGCCCTGCTGTTCGCGGCGGGGCTGGCCGTCGCGGCCCTGACCTCGTGTTCGACGGGCACCGATCCGCTCGGCGACGCCGAGATCGGCAGCAGCAGCGATATCAACCCGCAGCCGCGCGAGAATCTGCGCGACGGCGGGAATCTGCGGCTGGCCATCACCTCGTTCCCGGCGAACTGGAACACGCTGTCCAACGACGGCAACGACGGTGAGATCGCCGATGTCGTACGGCCGATGATGCCGCGCTCCTTCGTGATCGACGCGGCCGGCGAGACCAGCATCAACCGCGACTACTTCACCGATATCCAGCTGCGCAGCACGCAACCGCAGCAGGTGGTCTACACCATCGACCCGAAGGCGGTGTGGTCCGACGGCAGCCCGATCACCTGGGAGGACATCGCCTCGCAGGCGAACGCGTTGAGCGGCAGGGACAAACGCTTCCTGATCGCCATCAACAACGGGTTCGACCGGGTGGCGAAGGTGGAGCGCGGCTCCGACGACCGGCAGGCCGTCATCACCTTCGACAAGCCGTACGCCGACTGGCGCGGACAGTTCGCGGGCAACTCGATGCTGTACCCGAAATCGGTGACCGCCACCCCGGAATCGTTCAACGACGCGCTGGTCAACGGGATTTCACTGACCGCCGGGCCGTTCCTGGTGAAGTCCACCGACCGTACGCAGGGCCGGATCGTGCTGGAGCGCAATCCGAAATGGTGGGGCGCGGCCCCGAAGCTGGACACCATCACCTACAGCGTGCTGGATCGCGCGGCCTGGGCGGCGGCCCTGCGCAACAACGAGATCGACGCGGTGCGGCTGTCCGGCTTGGACGAGGTGACCTCCATCCGCGGCACGGCCGGACTCGCGCTGCGCCAGGCTCCGGACAATCGCTGGCGGCACATCACCTTCAACGGCGCGCCGGGTTCCATCCTCGCGGATCAGGCTGTGCGCGTGGCCATCACGAAGGGCATCGACCGGCAGGCCGTCGCCGACAGCATCATGTACGGGATCGTCAAGCAGCCGAAAACTCTCGACAACCACGTGTTCCTGGAGGGCCAGCACGGCTACCGGAACAACACGCTCGGCTACGACCCGGACGCGGCCAACCGGGAACTCGACGCGCTCGGCTGGGTCCGGCAGGGCGACGGCATCCGCGCCAAGAACGGTGAGCGGCTGGTGATCCGCGATGTCATGTACGCGAATCCGCTGTGGGTGCAGGTGGCCACGGTCATCCAGAAGAGCCTGTCCGCCATCGGCGTCGAACTCATCATCGATCAGCGGGCGGGGGCGGGTTTCTTCACCGATGTCATCCAGCCCGGCGACTTCGACGCGGCGCAGTTCATCTACCAGGGCGATCCGTTCCCGTTCGGCAGCATCCAGCAGATCTACTCCTACAACCCGGATGATCTGCAGGGAAACTACGGGCGGATCGGGTCCGCCGAGCTGAACGAGCTCATCGACCGTACGCTGTCGGAACTCGATCCGGACAAGGCGATCGAACTGGCCAACCAGGTGGACCGCAAGGTCTTCGAGGAGGGTCATTCGCTGCCGCTGGTGCAGGACATGGGCGTCTTCGGCGTGCGGAACGAGGTCGCGAACTACGGTGCGCCGGGGCTCGCGAGCTACGACTACACCTTGATCGGCTTCCAGAAGTAGGAGCCGGCACGGCAGAAAGGGGCGATCCTTGCGGATACGTTCGACAGCGGTACGACTCGCGATCCCCATGGTCGCCCTCGGCGTGCTCGTCTCCGGGTGTAGCGGCGGCAACAAGGTGGAGGCGGGCTCGTCGACCATCGGCAGCACCAACGACATCAACCCGCATCCGGTCGAGGATCTGGCGCCGGGCGGGAACCTGCGGCTGTCGCTGAGCGCGATGCCCGCCTCGTTCAATCCCATGCACGTGGACGGCAACACCGGCGACACCAGCGAGGTCCTGACCCCGGTGGTGCCGACAGCGTGGAAAGCCGACGCGGCCGGGCAGCTGAACCTCGACACCGACTACTACACCGACATCAAGCTGACCGAGACCAGCCCGCAAAAGGTCGTCTACACCATCAACCCCAAGGTGATGTGGTCCGACGGCACCCCACTCACCTGGGAAGACTTCCGCGCCCAGTGGCAGGCGATGAACGGCACCAACGACGAGTACCTGGTCGCCTCCTCCTCCGGTTACGAGCGCATCGGTTCGGTGGAGCGCGGTGTGGACGACCGGCAGGTCGTCGTCACCTACAAGGAGCCGTACGCCGAGTGGCAGGGCCCGTTCAGCGTGGTACTGCCGAAGGCGAACTTCGCCTCGCCGCAAGCCTTCAACGAGTGGGCCCGCAACGGTCTGCCGGTCAGCGCCGGGCCGTTCACCATCACGAACATCGACCGCACGCAGAACCGGATCACGCTGGGCCGCAACCCCAACTGGTGGGGTGACACCCCGGTGCTCGACACCATCACCTTCAGCGTGCTCGACAACGCCGCGCTGCTGGGCGCGATGCAGAACAACGAGCTGGACGAAGCCTCGATGTCCGGCCTGGCGAATGTGACCGCCGCGAGCAACATTCCGAACGTCACCGTCCGCCGCACGCCCCGCAACTACTGGTCGCATCTGACCTTCAACGGCGCGCCCGGCGCGCTGCTCTCGGATGTGGGCGTGCGCCGCGCCGTCGCGAAGGCCATTGATCGGCAGGCCATCGTGGACACCAACCAGCACGGCATCGTGGCCGAACCCAAGGTCCTGAACAACCACGTCTTCCTGAACGGCCAGAAGGGCTACCAGGACAATGCGGAATCCGTCGCCTACAACCCCGACGCCGCCGCACAGGAACTCGAGGCGCTGGGCTGGGTCATTCCGCCGGGCGGCACGGTGCGGGAGAAGGACGGCCGCAAGCTGATCCTGAAGGACGTCATGTACCAGCAGGACGCGTGGGTCGACATGGCCAAGATCGTGCAGGCCAACCTCGCGAAAGTCGGTGTCGGACTGGAGATCCAGACCGTGCCGGGCACCGGCCTGTTCACCAATGTGATCGATCCGGGCAACTACGACCTGGCGCAGTACAGCTACAGCGGCAGCACGCTGCCGCTGGGTTCGCTGCGGCAGATCTACTACTACGATCCGGAGAACTGGCAGGGCAACAAGGCGCGCATCGGCTCGCCCGAACTCAACACCCTCATCGATCAGACCCTGCGGGAGCTCGACCCCGCCAAGGCGATCGAGATGGCGAACCAGGTCGACCGCAAGATCTTCGAAGAGGTGCACTCGCTCCCGCTGACGCAGTCGGCCGGTGTCGTGGCCGTGAACAGCAAGCTCGCCAACTGGGGCGCGTTCGGCCTGGCCGATCCCGACTACACCAAGGTGGGCTTCCTCAAGTGATCAGCCGGATGGGTCATCCGCTGGCCTATCCGGTCCTCGTGACGATCGGCGCTCTGGCGAGCTGTCTCGCCTGGGCGCCGTTCGCCGATCCGGACCAGGCCGCCATGCTGGGCACGGTGGCTGTGATCATTCTGGGGTACAGCGCTTTTCGATCGGGGATGGCGCTGGGGTACCTGCCGAACGGGCTGCCGGAGCGGGAGATCGCGGTGCGGCGGGTGCGGCAGCAGCATCGGCTGGTGAGCCGGTCGTGGCTGGAGTTCGATCTCGGCGGGCGAACCCGGTGGGTGCCGGTGTATTTCGATCCGGCGCTGGTGGGACTGACCCAGGACAATGCCGAATTGTCCTCGCGGGCGGTGTATGTCGGTGACCTGCGGGTGTACCCGGCGGGGCGGGTGCGGGATACCGAGCCGCCGGGGCGGCTCGTCGACAATCCGGTTCGGGCCGATCCGCAGGCGGCCACCACGGCCGCGCAGGCGGTGCGGCTCGGGCGGCGGCTGGTGCTGGATGCCCAGCCGGCGGTGGCGGCTCCCGTCGCGGGGTTGTTGTGGGTGTATGTGGCGGGCGGCGGCACAGCGGCTTTCGCTGGGGCGACGGCGGTCGCCGCGACCACGGCGGTGTGGCTGTCGGCGATCCGCGGATCCGACCCCAGCTGAGTCGACGTCCTCCGGACGCTACTGTTGCCGCGCTCGGCGGGCGGCCTTCTCCGCGGCTTCGGCGGCGTCGAGGGCGTTCGCCTCTTCCAGGGTGGGCGCGCTGCCGCCGAGGCGAGCGGGCACCCAGTACGCGCCGGGCTCGTGCACATAGTCCTTCTGCACGTTGAGAAGCATGGATTCCATTGTGGTGTGCAGCTTCTCGGTCAGGGCCGAGGCGGGTTCGACGGGCGCGATGGGCTTGCCGACCTCGATGGAGATGGGAGTGTTGGTGCGGCCCAGGCGCTTCGGGTGGCCCTTGGTCCAGACGCGCTGTGCGCCCCAGATGACGATGGGGATGATCGGGACGCCCGCTTCGATGGCCATGCGCGCCGCGCCCGACTTGAATTCCTTCAACTCGAAGCTGCGGCTGATGGTGGCCTCGGGGTAGACGCCCACCAGTTCACCGGCTTTCAGACGGTTCACGGCTTCCTGGTAGGAATCGCCGCCTGCCGCCCGATCCACGGGAATGTGCTTGAGCGCCCGCATGATCGGTCCGCTCACGGAATTGTCGAAGACTTCCTTCTTCGCCATGAAGCGGATATAACGCTTCGTCGTACGTGCGGGGAGTCCCGCGTACGTGAAGTCCATGTATCCGGTGTGATTGATCGCGATGACCGCGCCACCCTGCGCGGGAATGTTCTCGTCACCGGTGACGGTGAACTTCAGCCCCTGCAGTGCGAACACGGTGCGAGCCAGCCCGATGATCGGGAAGTAGACGGGTTCCACAATTTCGGTACCTTAGTCCCTACCTCAGCCGCGACCAGTGATCCAGGTAACAACAACCGAAAGGGTTCTTGCGCGTGGAATACGGCCGAACAGCACTGCGTGGACACGACCGCGGGGGACTGCTCGGAAGACTCGCCGTCGCGGCCGCTTTACTGCTCACGGGATGCGATGCGGCCGTGGGCATTCCGGGCGACGCGCCGGAGCAGGCCGCCGCGCCCGCCCCCTCGGCCGCGCCCGGCGCGCCCGAACCCAGCGTCGCCGCCATCGGCCGGTGGGCCGCCGACCTGCGCGCCGGCAGTCTCGACGAGCTGGAGAACCGGTGCTGGACCATGGCTCCCGGCAATGTGCGCGATATGTACGACACGCCCGGCCCGATTCTCGAGGCGATCGACGAGCCGGGCGTGCGCTCCGGGTCGGTCTTCGTGTGGCGATCCGCGGCCGTCACGGTGGTCGCCCGGGATCGGGACGTCGCGGCCGGGTACGCCTGCCCGCATGTCTTCGCGAGCGGGGACGAGATCGCCTTCAACGCGGCCGACGCCCGGCACACCGTGCGGCGGTTCCTGGCGCGGGCGGTCGGCGCGCCGCTGGATTCGGCCGATGTGGAGAGCTCGTATCCGCTGGTTTGCGCGGCGGAGCGGAGCTGGGATCCGGACGAGAACGGGAAATCCGTCGTGCCGCCCATGGCCGCGGGCGCGCGGACCATGACCGGTATCCGGAGTTTCACCGACGAGTCCATCAAATCGGAGTGGCCGTACGACGAGTACATCACCGTGTCGGTCCCGGTCACCACCGCCTCCGGGGTCCGGAAAAAACAGACATTCACCCTGAAGTCGGGCAGCGACGGTTACTGCATCGGCGACGTTTCGGGCTAGCCCGTAAGCTGGGTGGCTGGTAACGGTCAGGGAGGAAGATAGCTCGTGCAGATCACCAGCGTCGGACACGCCGGATTCCACATCCGTACCAAGGCCGGGACGATCCTCTGCGATCCATGGGTGAACCCGGCGTACTTCGGATCCTGGTTCCCGTTTCCGGACAACACCCAGCTGGACTGGGACGAGCTGGGGAACTGCGACTTCCTCTATGTCTCGCACCTGCACCGCGATCACTGGGATGCCCAGCATCTCGCGGACAAGGTGAACAAGGACGCCGTCGTCCTGCTGCCCGACTATCCCGTGCCGGATCTCAAGCGTGAGCTGGAGAAGCTCGGCTTCCACACGTTCGTGGAGACCGAGGACTCGGTCAAGCACACCGTGACCGGGCCGGGCGGCGACCTGGACATCATGATCATCGCGCTGCGCGCGCCCGCCGACGGTCCCATCGGCGACTCCGGCCTGGTCGTCTCCGACGGCGAAACCGTCTGCTTCAACATGAACGACGCGCGGCCGGTCGACATGGACGTGCTGCACGACGCGTTCGGGCACGTCGACATCCACCTGCTGCAGTACTCCGGGGCCATCTGGTACCCGATGGTGTACGACATCCCGGCCAAGACCAAGGCCAACTTCGGCAAGCAGAAGCGCCAGCGCGGCATGGACCGCTGCCGCTCCTACATCGAGCAGGTCGGGGCCACCTGGGTCGTCCCGTCCGCCGGACCGCCGGTCTTCCTCGACGACGAACTGCGCTACCTGAACGACGATCGCGGCGACGAGGGCAATATCTTCCCCGACCAGATCGTCTTCCTCGAGCAGATGAAGATCCACGGCAACGAGGGCGGGCTGCTCATGATCCCCGGCTCGACCGCGGATCTGCGTGGCAAGGAACTGGTTTCGCTCACCCACCTGACCGATCCGGACCTCGTCTACCGCGACAAGGCCGCGTACATCGAGGACATGGCCCAGCGCATGGCCCCGGTGCTCGCGGCCGAAAAGGCAACGTGGGCGGTCGAAGACGGTACGCCGCTGCTGGGGCAGCTCAAGGAGCTGTTCGAGCCGATCATGGCGCAGAGCGATCTCATCTGCGACGGCATCGGCTATCCGGTCAGCCTGGTCATGGGCGACGAGACCGTGGTGCTGGACTTCCCGAAGCGGATCGTGCGCGAACCCGTCGCGGGAGAAGGCAAGCACCGCTACGGATTCCGCATCGACAAGCAGCTGGTGCGCACCGTGCTGCGCGACAACGAACCCGACTGGGTGAACACGATCTTCCTGTCGACGCGCTTCACCACCTGGCGCATCGGCGGCTACAACGAGTTCCTCTACACGTTCTTCAAATGCCTCACCGACGAGCGCATCGCCTACGCGGACGGCTGGTTCTCCGAGGCGCACGACGATTCGGCCTCCACCGAACTCGAGGGCTGGGAGGTGCAGCGGCGCTGCCCGCACCTGAAGGCGGATCTGTCGAAATTCGGTGTGGTGGAAGGCAATACGCTCACCTGCAACCTGCACGGCTGGCAGTGGGATCTGGAATCGGGACGCTGCAAGACGTCCAAGGGACACGAATTGCGGTCGCGCAAACTCTGATCCGCGACCGCGATTCGCGGGTGCGGGTCAGGAGACTTCGCGGGTCAGCTTGGACGACCACGGACACCAGAAGCAGCCGGGCAGGAACGCGCCGCACGCCTCGTCGAGATGATCCTCGAGGTAAGTGATGCTGGAATCGCACACCTCGATGGCCATGGTGAAAAATGTGATGGTGTCCGGATCGAGGTGGAAACTCCAGCCCGGGTTGTAGTCGGCCCGGGATTTCCGGATCCGGCCCATCACATGGGTCGACATTGTTTCCTCACCGGACAGGATGCGGCGCGCCTCGGCGATGCGCTGCTCGTTCTCGAGTCGAATGACGAATTCTTTGCCGGAATAGTCGGTGAATGCGAAGTCCGCCATGATGATCCCTCGCTTGTGCGCTGGGTGAACGGATGGAACCTTGCCATTCGATGGTAAGGCTCACGAACCACGCGCTATGGTGAAATCGTTTGTGCACCAAGGGAATTAGAAGACCGGCCCGTATTGTCCGAAATGGCGTGGCCGCCAGTTCGTTTCGCCTGGATTATCAGGTCACGAATGGCCATCGCCCCCCGCGCCACGGGCGCGGACACCTGACCGTTCGTGCCGATCAGCACCCCCGATGGCGTTCCGCGCACCCGATACCGCAGCGCCGCCTCGTTTCCCTGCTGCACCATCACCGGAATCTCACCCAGCCCCTGCTCCCGGCCCCACGCGGCATGCTCGGCCACATCGCCGTTGCCCACCATCACGATCGTCAGCGACTCGGCCGCGCGGCGCTGCCAGCGCGGCAGCTCCCGCGCCAGCGCCGCGCACATCTCACAGTGCGGGTGCACGAACACCAGCAGCAGCTGCCGCCCCGGAGACAGCAACTGCGCCAAACCGATTCGCCCGCCCTCGGTGCGCAGCAACTCGAATTCCGGGGCCACCGCACCCACCGGCAGACCCTCGCCACCCAGGGTCGACAGGGTCTGCTGATCGAGCCGGCGCCGCAGTTCGAACACCAGCGCACCCAGCCACAGCAGCGCGGCCACCAGGACCGCGGCCACCGCCATACCCACCGCGTGATCCACCGGCAGCACGGCCGGAACCTCGTGCCGCGCGGCCGCGCCGAGCAGCACGACCACCGCGAGCGCCAGCAGGCCCCCATTGCGGCCGATCGTCGACCAGCCGATCGGCTTCGCGCTCACCGAACCGAAACAGGCGCAGGCCGGTCGCTTCCCGGCGCGCAGCAGGCGCATCATCGTCCCGGTGAACACCCCCAGCAGGGTGATCGCCAGCGCCGCCGCGGGCAGCGCCGTCCACCGCGGCAGCACCGCGACCGCGACCGCCGCCTCGACGAA
This sequence comes from Nocardia acididurans, assembly GCF_016741815.1. Lineage (GTDB taxonomy): Bacteria > Actinomycetota > Actinomycetes > Mycobacteriales > Mycobacteriaceae > Nocardia > Nocardia acididurans. Next base: position 619,614 of record NZ_JAERRJ010000001.1, on the reverse strand, counting down.
CGTCAGCATCCAGGCCACGGCGGGCACCCAGCGCAGCGCTATCCCGAACTCCCCCACCGCCTTCCGGGTGCCGGCCGGGTCCAGCAGCTTGCCCCACGCCGACAGGCCGAACACCACACACAGCGCCAGCCGGGACGCCCACACTCCGTAGTCGATCAGCATGTGCGCACCATGGCACAACCGTCGCCGGAGCGAAACACGAATCAGCGGAACACTATTCGGCGGTTCGAGTGCGGGCGGCCGAACCGACCGCTACGAAAGTGAGTACGCAGCCCACCACCGCGCTCGCCGTCAAACCCGGCCCGGCGGGGACCACCACGTCCAGCAGCAACGACATCGACAACTGACCGGCCACCGAGGTCAGACCGAGCAGCAGGACACCGATCCGACGGACCACCACCACGGCCAGCGCGATGAACGCGACGCCGATCACGCCACCGAGGTAATACCAGGGTTCGGCGGGAAAGCCGGTGGGCCAGCCGTTTCCGGCGATCAGGGCAGCCTCCACCAGCAGCAGCGCGGCCGTCCCCGTCACGAAATTGGCGAGCGTCGCCGAGGGCGGGCCGCCGACCGCACCGACCCGGCCGTTCACCGCCTGCTGCCAGGCAACCCCGAAACCGGCCAGCAGCGGCAGACCGATCAACAGGATCTGCGGGCCACCGCGGAACGCCTCCGGCACCGACAGGCCGCCCACTCCCCCGTGCCGCCCGACCACCGCCAGCAGCACCGCCACCAACGCCAATCCGGCGCCGGTCGAACGGAATACGGTCACCGGCGTGCGCCCGGCCGGACCTATACCCAACCGGTCCACCACCAGACTGCTCACCAGCTGCCCCGCCACCACTGCCACCGTGAAAGCCGTCACACCGATCGCGGCGACGGTGAGGCCCTGACATGCGACGAAGAACGCACCGCACAGGCCACCCAGCAGGTGCCATCCGCGCAAACGACCGGCCCGCAGCGCACGACGCACCTCGCCGACGCCCGCGCGCAATCGGCGGCTCACCGCGAACGCGATCGCGAGCAGCAGCAGGCCGGTGCCGAAACTGATGACAGCGGCGGCGATTCCGTCGCCCACCCGGGCTCCCAGCTCGCCGTTGATGCGCGCCTGCACTGCTACGCCCGCACCGATGGAACCTCCGAATATCAGCCCGAATCGCCGTCGCACCACCGCCCGATTGTTCCATTCGCCCGGTTTTTCGATTTGCAACCGGCAGGGGGATGTGCAGAATTACGCGGGTTCGATCGTTCTTTCGGGGAGGTTTCTCATGGGCTTCGGTGAAGCCATCAAGAGCGTGCTGTCTCAGTATGCGAATTTCAACGGCCGGGCCCGCCGCAGTGAGCTGTGGTGGTGGGTGCTCGGTTTCTTCCTGGTCTACTTCGCGACCGCGATTCTGGCCGGGCTGCTGTCCGCCATCCATGAATCGCTCGGCATCGTCGGCATGCTGCTCTACGCGGTGGTGCTGCTCGGCGGGCTGGTCCCGAACCTGGCCGTCACGGTCCGCCGCCTGCACGACACCGACAAGAGCGGGTGGTTCATCCTGCTCGGATTCATCCCGCTGGTGGGCGGCATCATCCTGCTCGTCTTCTACTGCATGGAAGGCACACCCGGCCCCAACCAGTACGGCCCGGACCCGAAGAACCCGCACGGCGGCGGCTACCAGCCCTACCCGGGTCAGCCCTACCAGGGCCAGCCGTACCCCGGCCAGCCGTACCCCGGCCAGCAGCCGCAGTACGGTCAGCCCTACCCGGGTCAGCCGCAGCCGGGGCAGCCGCAGCAGTACCCGTACGCCTGATTCATCCGATTCACTCGCATCCGGCGTTGCACACAGCAATTCATCGGCAACCAGACCAGACTGAGCACGACCGCTCACTCCAGGAGGTTCACATGAATTTCGCGGATGCTGTCAGAAGCGTGCTCACGCAGTACACCAACTTCAACGGCCGAGCACGCCGCAGCGAATACTGGTGGTTCTTCCTGTTCAGCGTCCTGGTCGGGATCGCCGCCAGTATCCTCGACGCCCTCTTCGGACTCCGGTGGGGCGACGACGGGAACCGCGGTGGCCTCTTCGAGGCCATCGCGTGGCTGGCACTGCTGCTGCCGACCCTGGCCGTCGGCGCGCGACGCCTGCACGACATCGACCGGACCGCCTGGTGGCTGCTGCTGCACCTGGTGCCCTGCGTCGGATCGCTGGTGCTGTTCATCTTCGCGCTCATGGACGGCACACCCGGACCCAACCAGTACGGGCCCGACCCCAAGGGCCGGTCCTCCAACGGGCCGGGCTACCCCGAACCGCCGTACCCGGGCGGACCCGGTTACCCCGACAGCCCGGGATATCCCGGCGGACCCGGAAATCCGAACGGACCCGGCTATCCGCCGCCACCCGGAACGGGAAATCAGTTCTGACACCGGACAATTCCGGACTCGCACCCCGAAGGCATATGTATGCCTTTGGGGTGCATCACATTTCGCGCCTGTACGAGTGACCTATACGGTAATCCGGTGAGTGAAGGCGTAATCGGCGGCATCCATGATGACGCGACCTACGCGGCCATCGACGCCGCATGGGATTCCTGGGGGCGGCGCGATACCGACGTCATCGCCCATCTGTTCAATCCGGCATTCCTGGGCGGACCGCGCTGGCCCGCCCTGCGACAGGCACACAGCATCGCGCGCCGCGACAACGCGCTGCTGGTCGCCAGCAGCGGGCTCGCCGACCCCACCGAATGGGCCGACGCCGCGCCGACCAACGGCTACGAGCTCGAGGTGTACGGCATCACCCCCGACCTGCCGCTCGACAGCGACGCCATGACCATCGCGCACTCCTGGTTCGGCCAGACCGTCATGACCGTGTCGAATCTGGTGGCGCAGTACGGCTTCGAAGTCCCCGACCTGGTCGACCGGGACGGCGTCATCACCATCGAACTCGCCGAGGCCGAACTCCCCGCCGAAGCCGCCGGCACCTACCTCGAGGACGGCGCCGCCGTCGTCATGGTCGGCATCACCGACCGGGAGCTACCCGCGACCGTCGACGGACCCCTGTCCACCATCCGGCTGCTCAACGTGAAACTGCTGACCGCCGCCGAAGGCCGGTTCTGCGTGAACAATCCGCGCGGCGACGAGAACGCCCGCCACGAACTCACCCGGCGCTTCGCACAGCAGGGCCACCCGCTCTGGTCCAGCCTCACCCGGCCCTCAGTGGTGTAACCGCCCGCCGCGGCGACCAGGACGGGAACAGCGCGGCCGTCAACAGGAACGGCACACCCAGCAGCGCCACCAGCACCGGAATCGGCAGCCACAGCGACACCAGCGCCGCGAAACCGAACACCGCCAGCGCGATCACCTCGGTGATCAGACCGGACACCGAGGTGACGGTGGCACGAGCCGGACCCTCGATGGCATCCTGCAACCGCGCCTCGGCGATCACCTCGGCGTTGTAATCGATGCCGTAGGCGATGCCGAGCGCGGTGAAACCGACCGCCGTCAGGACGTGCACGGCCTGCGGATGCTGCGCGGCCAGACCCGACAGCAGAGCGCCGCCGATGAACAGGAAACCACCGGCCGCCAACGCGAAAGCCATGGTGCGCGGGCGGATTCCGGCGGTCCGGTCCGCCAGCGCCGCACCCGCCACCGCGCCCACGACGGTCACACCCACGAGAACGGCCGCCACCGAGGGGGACACACCGGCATGACCGGCGAGCAGGGCGAAGTACTCGTCGTAGGCGGTGATGCCGTTGAGCAGGGCCGCCAGGATCACACCGCGACGAATCACCCGCACCCGCAGCGCCTCACGCACACCGGTGCGCAGCATTGTCAGATATCTGGTGAGAGTCGTTCTCCCCGAATCGAAATCGACGACAGCATCGGAATCCTCCTCGAGTTCCTCGACATCGGCCGTCGACACCACCTTCGGCGCGCTCGGCAGAGTGAGCGCGGTGAGCGCGTGCAGCGCGGCGATGAGCACACTCGACCAGCCGACCAAGGCGTATCCACCCCAGGCGTACAGCGGCGCTGCCGCGAGAATGCCCAGCAGCGCGGCGATCTCGGCCGCCGCACGGGCCCGGCCCATGATGCGCGGGTAGTCGGCGGTCGCGTCACGCGCGGCGAGATCGTCGTAGATCAGCGCCTCGAAGGTGCCCGAACGCAATGCGCCCGAGGTACCCCAGAGGATGAAACCCACCGCGAAACCCGCGTACGACGGGAAGACCGTCCACGTCGCGAAACCGGCGCACAGCAGCACCCCCTGCAACACCAGCAGCGCACGCCGCGACACCGTGTCGGCCCAGGCGCCCGACGGCACCTCCAGCAGGAAGGACGTCGTCGACCAGATGGCCAGCAGCGAGGAGATCTGCGCGAGGCTCAGCCCGTGATCGGCGAAGAGCAGCGCGTAGAGGGCGTACAGCGGAATGAGATCCGCGGTGAACCAGAACAGCACCGCACGCCGTTCCAGCGTGCGGACCCCGCGATTACCGCCGCGGAGCGAGCTGACGAATCAATAGGCGTAGACGAGCAAGCGCATGAGCTCAGTCTTGTGCGCCGCCGAGCCCGCCGTCAAGCGGATTTTCCACCGGAATCCAGCCATTGGCCGACGGCTCCCGGTCGACGCTCGCGCCCACCAGGCCGTGATGCTCGTTCAGATCGTTGATCAGCTCGGACACCGGATGCGAATCGCTGTAGTGGTAGCCCTGCGCCAGCGCGAAACCGAGCTCGGTGAGCACGGCCGCCTGGTATTCGGTCTCGACGCCCTCGGCGATCACCTGCAGATCCAGCGACTTGCTCAGCGCCGCAATGACACCCAGCAGCGGCGGCGCGGGGGAATCGGAGCGGATGGCGGCCACGAAGGACTGATCCACCTTGAGGATGTCGCTGGGGATCGTCGCCAGGCGGCTCAACGACGAGTAGCCGGTGCCGAAATCGTCGATGGCGATGCGCACGCCCCGCTCGCGCAGCTTGTGCAGATTCGCGATGGCGGTCTCGGATTCGGCGGCCAGCTCGCTCTCGGTGACCTCCAGGACGAGTTGATCCGCGGGCCATTCGGTATCGGCGAGGATGCCGGAAACCCGGTCGGCGTAATCGGATTCGGCCAGTTCCAGACCACTGACGTTCACATTGAGCGTCAGATCCAGCTGGGCGAAGGTCTCCTGCAGGCGGGCGGCGTCGGCGCAGGCGCGGCGCAGCACCAGCTCGTCCAGATCGGAGATGAGGTCGTACTCCTCGGCGACCCGGATGAGGCCCTCGGTGGTGACATCCGGTTGCGCGTGCGAGGACCAGCGCAGCAGCGCCTCCACCCCGACCGCGCGGGTGTCGCCGTCGGAGAGCGAGACGATGGGCTGGTACTGCACGTCGAGGGTGCCGCGGTCGATGGCCTCGCGCAGCTCCACCGCCAGCGGCAGCTGCCGCGAGGACTCCAGCACCGTGCGATTGCGGCCCGCCTGCTTGGCGCGGTACAGGCCGACATCGGCGCGCGAGACCAGCAGCGAACCGGATTCGCCGGGCTGCCAGGAGGTTACGCCCGCCGAGCAGCCGGTGGTGACCGCGGCGCGCAGCTGTTCGGTGAGCAGGATCGCGGCCTGCTCGGTGGTATTCGGCAGCAGCAGCGCGAAGGCGTCACCGCCGTAGCGGGCCAGCCGCTGATCGGGTCCGAGGAGTTTCTCCCAGGTGTCGGCCACCCGCTGCAGCACGGCGTCGCCGGCGCGATGCCCGAGATGGTCGTTGATCTTCTGGAAGCGGTCCAGGTCGACCAGCACCAGGGCCAGACCCTGACCCGTGCGAGTGGCGTGCCCGATGGCATTGTTCAGCGCGCGGTCGAAACCGCGGCGATTCAACAGACCGGTGAGCACGTCGATATCGGCGTCCGACGCCATCCGCGTCAGAATGCCGACCACGATGCCGATCCCGAAGGTGATGCCCGCCGGGATCAGACCCGACCACCACGGCAGCCCGCGCGAGGGCACCACCCACAGGCAGCACACGATCGCGAACGCGAGATGCACACCGAGCCAGCGCCACGCGAAGAAGATGGCGGCATCACAGGCGACGAACACGTAGAACGCCGCAAGACTGATGGCGCCCACCGTATTCGGGAACCAGTGCACCGCGATGGTCACCAGCACCGTCGCGATGCCGACGTAGACGTGATGCGCGGCATGCTGCATCCGCGGACCCCAGATGAGCAGACTGAGACCCAGCAGCAGCGCCACGAACGCTGCCGAACCCACCAGCGGACGATTGCCCTCATCGCCCGGCGCCACGGCGGTCAGGATCAGGCCCAGCACACCGCCCATGACGTAGAACGCCCCGGTCGTCCGAGCCATGACCATTGCCGTCGCCAGCGCCGATGCCGCCCGCACCCGGGTTCGGGTATCGCCGCGAGACCCGATTCCTCGCACGCTGCCTAGCCTAGACGCTGTGTTGAATTTTGCCTTCGCTTCGCTCCGGCTGGGTTCGCGGCCCTGAAGTCTCGATTCTTCCCTCCTCCGCTCCTCCGCTTCGCTCCCCCGCTCCGTCAGTCCAGAATCGAGACGGCCGCGAACCTTCAAGCGTTTCGGCACGGACCGAGCATCTCGAGTCAGCGCGGCTCCAATAGTTCAGTGCCGACAAAAGGTACAAGCGCGGCAGGCACTTTGACCGAACCGTCGGCTTGCTGATGGTTCTCCAGGATCGCCACGATCCATCGCGTCGTCGCAAGAGTGCCGTTCAGGGTCGCGGCGGTCTGCGGCTTGTTGTTCTCGTCGCGGTAGCGGACATTCAGGCGACGCGCCTGGAATGTGGTGCAATTCGACGTCGACGTGAGTTCGCGGTAGGTCTGCTGGGTCGGCACCCATGCCTCACAGTCGAACTTGCGCGCCGCCGACGAACCGAGATCACCCGCGGCCACATCGATCACCCGGTACGGAACATCGATGGCGGCCAGCATGTCCCGCTCCCAGCCCAGCAGCCGCTGATGCTCGGCATCCGCGTCCTCCGGCTTGGCGTAGACGAACATCTCCACCTTGTCGAACTGGTGCACGCGGATGATGCCGCGCGTGTCCTTGCCGTAGCTGCCCGCCTCGCGACGGAAACACGACGACCAGCCCGCGTAGCGCTTCGCGCCCGCGTTCAGATCCAGGATCTCGTTCGAGTGGTAGCCCGCCAACGGCACCTCCGAGGTGCCGACCAGGTACAGGTCGTCCTCCTCCAGGTGATAGATCTCCGCCGCGTGCTGCCCCAGGAAACCGGTGCCCGCCATGATCTCCGGGCGCACCAGCACCGGCGGGATCATCATGGTGAAACCGTTCGCCACCGCCTTCTGCGCGGCCAGCTGCAACAGACCCAGCTGCAGCAGCGCGCCGTACCCGGTGAGGAAGTAGAACCGCGAACCCGACACCTTCGCGCCGCGCTCCATATCGATGAGACCCAGCGACTCACCCAGTTCCAGGTGATCCTTCGGGGTGAAATCGAATACCGGCGGCGTGCCGACGGTCTCGAGCACGATGTAGTCGTCCTCGCCGCCCGACGGCGCGCCCTCCTGCACCACATTCGACAGGGCGCGCTGCGCGGCATCGAGATCGGCGTCCGCGGCGGTCTCGGCGGCCTCCGCCTCCTTGACCTTCGCCGACAACTCCTGGCCCTGCGCGAGCAGACCCGGGCGCTCCTCCGGAGAAGCCTTGCCGACCTTCTTGCCCAGCGCCTTCTGCTCGGCGCGCAGATTGTCCGCCGTCAGCACCGCCGCCCGGCGCGCGGCATCCGCCTCGAGCAGGGCGTCCACCAGGGCCGGGTCCTCGCCGCGGGCCCGCTGCGAGGCGCGCACGACGTCCGGATTCTCCCGCAGGAATCGAAGGTCGATCATAGGTAACAAGCCTAGTCGGCGGGGTCCACGGCTTTTTCCGTGGCCCGCCCCCTGATCGGCTGATCTCGCCATTGCCGTGCGAGGACGTGGCGGGGGGCCAACCGCGCTGCAATGATGGACCGCGATGTCCGTACAGTCGCCTCCCCCAGACCAGCGCTCCGGCATGCCCACCCGTCCCCGCAAGAGCCCCCAGGGTTCCGGGATGTTCGGCAGGCTGCGCGCCAAAATCGAACACGGTGACCCGGTTTCCGCGCAGATGGTGCGCTGGGGGCTGCTGGCCTTCGCGGTCGGCACCACCATCGCGGCCGTCATCATGCTCGTCACCGGCGGGTTCGACACCGGCAAGGTGACCGCGCACAACCCGGGCTCCCCGCAGCCCACCGGCGCGGTCGCGGGCGAGGCCTTCGGCACGGCCAAGGCCGGCGACTGCCTGAACTGGACCCAGACCTCGGCCCTGGACCTGTCCAAGGTGGACTGCTCCAGCAAGCACCTGTTCGAGGTGACCGCCACCATCGACCTCGCCAAGTACCCCGGCCGCGAATTCAGCACCGGCTCGAAGTACCCGGACTCGTTGCGGTTCACCGAACTTCGCGACGAACACTGCGTCAGCGCCACCCAGGCCTACCTCGGCGGCCGCTTCGACCCGCGCGGCAAATACGAGGTCGGCCTGATGTGGCCCGGCAAGGACGGCTGGAAGGCGGGCGAACGCACCATCCGCTGCGGCCTGCAGGTCGACACCACCACCGGCGAGGCCACCATCCCGTCCGCGGGCCGGGTGAGCGATGTCAGCCAGTCCAAGGTCTTCGACGTCGGCACCTGCATCGGCATCAGCCGCAACCTGCCCACCGACCCGATCGACTGCGGCCAGCAGCACGCCTACGAGATCGTCTCCACCATCGACCTCGGCACCCACTTCACCGGCGGCCCGCCGTCCAAGGACGAGCAGGACAAGTGGATGGAGGAGCAGTGCGCGCAGACCTCCACCGACTACCTCGGCTCCGGTGACGCGCTGCGCAACAAGACGCTCACCCTCTTCTGGGACTACATCGACACGCGCAGCTGGCTGGCCGGCAGCCGCAGCCTCAACTGCTTCATCGGCAAGGGCGCGCAGGAGGGCTTCGCGCCCATCACCGGCTCCGCGCGCGGCGACATCCTCATCGACGGCCAGGCCCCCGTGCCGCCGCCGAACAACGGCCGCTCCACCCCGCAGCCGCTGCCCGGCGCCGCACCGCCGGTCATTCCGACCCCGCGCTGAACCGGGCCGAACGCAGGAGAGGGAACACAGCTGTGCCGGTCACCATGTCCGAGGACCGCTTCGAGGAACTGGTCGGCGACGCACTCGACCTGATCCCGGGCGAACTCAGTGACGCCATCGACAACGTGGTGGTTCTCATAGAGGCGCGCAACGACGAGGAGCCGCAGCTGCTCGGCCTCTACCACGGCATCGCGTTGACCGAACGCGACTTCAGCCACTACGGGGGCGCATTACCGGACACCATCACCATCTACCGCGACGCCATCCTGGAGATGTGTCACACCGAAGAAGAAGTGGTCGAAGAGGTGGCGATCACGGTGATCCACGAGATCGCACACTATTTCGGGATTGACGACGACCGCCTTCATCAGCTGGGATGGGGCTGATCAAGATTGCGATGAGTACGGGGAACCGATCGCGTCACTCCCGCGTCCAATCTTCATATCGGGGGAAGAACTCTGTGGAAGGGAGTCCGATCATGGTTGGCCATATCTCCGTGCAGCCTGAACTGATCCTGGCGGCGGCACTGGAACTGGACCTGCTGGCCGAACGGCTGGCGGCCGTCGCCACCGCAGCCGGACCCACCACCCACGTCCTGCCGTCCGGCACCGAAGAGGTGTCCATCCTGGCGGCCACCCACTTCAACCAGGCCGCGGCCACCCACGACAGCGCCGTCGCGCAGGGCATTCTCGAACTGCACCACGCCGCCGCCACACTTCGCAGTCAACTCGCGTCGTACCTGGCCCAGGACACCATCCGGGCCGCGGGAATCGCCGCCGTCCAGGTGTAAGAGGGGGACAAACACATGACGCTGGGAATCACCGGGGTGTTCTGGCTCCCCCGCATGGCCGAGATCAACTCGGTCTCGCTCAACGCGGGCGCGCACGCCATCCCGATCTCCGCCGCCTCCACCTCGTGGACCACGCTCACCGGCGCGTGGGTGGACGCGACCGCCACCGTCGCCCGCGTCATGGCCGAGGTCGGCGTCGGCCTGCAGGGCCTCAACGGCCTCAATGTGCTGGCCCGCCTCACCGGCTTCACGGTGTGGGCCGAACAGCAGGTCGTCATGGCCACCGCACTCGCCGCCAAGACCGCGGCCAACGCCACCGCCTACACCGTGGCCTCCATCGCCATGCCCAGCCTGCCCGAGATCGCGGCCGTCGAGGCCGCGCGCGTGGCGGCGCACTCCACCGGCGGCGCGCTCAACGGCACCGCGGAACTCGCCGAGGCCGCCAAACTGGCCATGGACATCCGGGCCGCGCTCGTCATGGAGACCTACGAGGCCGCCACCACCGCGCTCGTCGTCACGCCCGGCACCTTCCTGATGCCGCCGCCCATCGCCAGCGGCGCGGGCTCCGCCGACGCCGCGTCCACGGGGTCCGAAGCCTTCGGCAGCACCGATCCGGTGTCGGCCGCCCTCGCCACCGTCACCTCGCTCGCGAGCAATCCGTCCCTCGTCAGCGGCCTCTCGCAGGCCGCGCAGGTGGCCGGCAGCGTGGTCACCACGGGCGCGTCCAGCGTCACCTCGGTGGCGGGCAACGCCATCAGCTCGATCACCAGCGCCGTGAACGCGGGCGGCACCGTGTCGCCCGGCGCCGGTAACGCGGGCCTCACCACCGCCGCCGGAGTCGGCGCGGCCGCCCTGGCCACCACCGCCGTGTCCTACGGCGGCGGCAGCACCGTCAGCATCGGAAACGGCGGCGGCACACTGCAATTGCCGCAGGGCTGGGGTGCGGGCGCGGGCGCCGCAACCGGTGGCGCGGTCCTCGGAACCGTCGCCGAACCCGCGACCGTCGCGCAGAGCGCCAACGGCACCGCACCCGTGCGCAACTCCGGCACCAGTCCGGTGCTCGGAAGCAACCGCGGCGACGACGAGGACGAAACCCACGACGGCAACGACTTCGGCCACGCCACCGATCACTTCGCGCACGGCGGGGTCATCGCGCCCGCCGTCATCGGCGGCGATCCGGCGGAGGGCCGGTGACGGTCCTCGGTGGCGGCCGCGGGCCGTCCCTGCTGCGGTCGGTGACCCTGTCACTCGACGAAATGCAGTACGTCCAGGAGGCATTGGAGATCGACGAGCTGCCCGTGGTGCTGAACGCCATGGGCCGCTACGACAATGCCACCGACCACGCCGCCGCCATGACGGCGGCGGCCGCCTCGCTGACCGAGCGTGACCTGCTCGACGGCGAGGAGGTGCACCCGGAACTCGCCGAACGGCTGCGGGTGCTGTACCGGCCGCACTGGGTGCTGGCCCTGCGCTGGTATGTGGACGGGCAGGTCAACCGGTTCTGCCTCGCCAAGGGCGACGACATCGAGGTGGTCGCGCTGCGCGGGCCGGAATCGTATGTGCTCGACGAGGCCGGGCACGATCTGGCGGGCACCGTCATGGCGGCGCTCGGCCCGGCCGACGCCCTCGAACTCGACGGCATGCGCGCCCCCACCGCGGATCTGGTGCCCATCTTCGACGACGCGGGCGATATGACCACCACGGCCACCCGGCTCGCCGCCGTATGCCATCCCAGCGGGGACGCGAAAACCCTTGCGGCGGCACTGGTCCAGGTGGACTCGCACGCAGAGATCGCGGGCGTGCTCTACGGCGACGGCAGCCGCGATGTCGCGAACGGGCATGTGGCCGTGTACAACACGCGGCACGGCCGATTCCTCGCCACCGCGAGCGTCGCCGACGACGGCACCAAGTGGACGTCCTTCGCGAGCGGCACCCCGGCGCGCCTGCGGACCGCACTGCAGGATCTGATCTCGTCACTGCCGCTGCGCGAGGAATTCCCAACCCCCAAGCAGCCCTAGCGATTCGGCGAGCCTGGGTTCCAGCCGCCGTAGGGGGTTCGGTGAGCCGGGGTTCCAGCCGCCCTAGGGGGTTCGGTGAGCCGGGGTTCCAGCCGCCCTAGGGGGTTCGGTGAGCCGGGGTTCCAGCCGCCCTAGGGGGTTCGGTGAGCCTGGGTTCCAGGCGGCTCTCCTGAGGGGTTCGGGGGCGAAGCCCCTGAGAGCCCCCCCGAGAGTGGGGGTTTTCACCCCATGGGGTCGTCGCCCGTGGGATCGATCGCGTCCGCGAACGGGGGCTGATAGCGGCCCCACCGGGTGCACTCCCACAGGCCGTCCGCGGACGGCAGCAGTTCGATGGTCTCGGTGTTGTCGAGATGGTTGTTCGCGGCGAAAAGCCTAGGCACGCCGGTCAGTTCCCGGGACACCAGGCGCATGGCCGCGCCGTGGCTGACCAGGACGACATCGCCCGCGTCACGGTCGGCGAGGTATTCGTCGCGCAGGCGCTCCAGCGCGGGCACGTAGCGGTCCAGGACGTCCCGGCCGCTCTCGCCGCCCGGCACCCGCATGCTCAGATCGCCGAAATGCCAAGAGCGGTACACCTGTTGGAAGGCGTCGTGCGCGTCCTTGGAGGCCAGGCCCTCCAGGTCGCCGAGCTGCACCTCCTGCAGATCCTCCAGCACCTCCAGCGGCACGCCCGTGGCCGCCTCGATGTACCCGCCCGTCTGCCGTGCGCGCAGCGCCGCCGAGGAGAACAGCTTCTGCGGCGACCGGATCAACCCCGAGCCGAACGTCTTCGCCTGTCCCACACCGCGTTCGGTCAACGGCAGCCCCGGTAGCCGGGTGTCGAGAATCTTGCCGACATTGCCCTCGGTCTCCCCGTGCCGAACCAGGATCAGCTTGCCGGTCACAGGTCCGCCACCCCCTTCCTCAGATCGATCAGCCAGTCCGCCGCCGGTTCGTCGGCGGGCGGCGGGGTTCCGGTCGCCGAACTCGCCGGCCAGGAACCCAGGTACCGGATCATGGGCACCGTGCGATGCAGCGCCTTGAGCGCCTCCGCCACCGCGGCGTCGTCGATATGGCCCACACAATCCAGGTAGAAGCGATACGTGCCCATGCCGGTGCGCGTGGGCCTGGATTCGATTCGCGTGAGATCGATGCCGCGCGTGGCGAATTCGGCGAAGGCGCGCATGAGCGAGCCCGGCTCGTTGGCCAGCTCCATCACCAGCGAGGTGCGATCGGCCCCGGTGCGCGGCGGCGCCGGACGCGGCGGGCCCACCAGCACGAAACGGGTCACCGCCTGATCGTGGTCGGCCACGCCGGAGGCCAGGGTCGCCAGGCCGAGCCGCTCACCCGCCAGGGCGGTCGACACGGCGGCGTCGGCGTGCCCGGCCACCACGTCCTCCGCGGCGGCGGCATTGGAGCCCGAGGTGTACATCTGGGCCTGCGGGAGCTTGTGCGCCAGCCAGATCCGCACCTGCGCGGCGGCCACCGGGTAGGCGGCGACCCTGCGCACATCGGCGAGGGTCAGACCCGGACGGCCGACGATGGTGAAGGCCACATCGAGTTCGGTCTCGGCGGTGATCTGCAGACGCGGGCCGACCGCGAGGGCGTCCAGCGTGGGCGCGATGGAACCCTCCACCGAGCTCTCGATGGGCACCACCGCGCCCTCGACCTCCCCGGCGCGCACCAGCTCGATGGCGGCCCCCTGACTGGCAGCGGGCACACGCTCGACCGTCCCACCGAACACTCCGGTGGACTCGAGCTTGGCAAGGGCCATCTCGGTGAAAGTTCCCGACGGCCCGAAGTAGGCGATACGCGGCACGGCTACGAGATTACTTACTCCCCCGCCTCCCCGAGCCTTCTGCGCGCAGCTGACAGCCGTCGACCGTCACGCACGCGTGCCGGCGGTCATGTGCCGAACCGATTCCGGACGTACCCCACGAGTTACCCGGACCCCGCGAAATCAGTGGTCGCCTACCGAACTCGGCGCGTCGAGGTCACGCGGCCAGAACGGACAGCGCGGTTTCGACGGCTGCACGATCAGCTGTTTCGATGGCGAGCAGCACCTCGCGCAGGGCTTCCACGGCGGGCGGTTTCAGCCCGCGCAGGAAATCGAGGTCGGGGTTGGCGAGCGCGGTGGGGATGTCGTCGCCCATGAGGGCGGCCGTGGTGGCGGCGACGATTGCCAGCGCTCGTGCGCCGGAGTCGGTGCGGGCCACGAAACCCTTGTCGCCGTGGGCGATTCGCACCAGGAAGACGCCTATCTCGGTATCGGAGACGGCGAGGTCGAGGATCTCGGCCTCGGGGTTCGGCGAGATCGGGCGGACCAGATCGTCGACCAGGCCGCGCGCCGGGCGCGGGGGCATCGACAGTGTCAGCGGCACCGGGTCGGCGGGGGACGAATCATGCGGCACGGCTTCACGGTATCCGCGCGCCGGCCGCGGTGTGCGGGGGGATTGCGGATTCGGCCGCGAATCGCCCTTCCGGACGGGGAATCGGGCGTGTACCGGTTGCGCGAGCGACGTTCGTCACTTAGCTTAGGTTTACCTAATTTCCTGTCGGAGGTATGTATGCCCAACCTGGCCCCCGTCGCCGCACCCACGACCGCCGAACGCGTCCACAGTGCATGCACCCACGCGGAGCAGGCGATGCTGGCGCTGCCCGGCCTCGACCCCATACCGACCTCCGTCCACCGGCTGCGCCAATGCGGGGACGCCGTCATCGCCGTCCCCATGACCTCCACCGCCGCCATGCTCATCAGCGGCACCGGCAGCACCGGCTCCCCGGCCGTCCTGGAACTCACCGACCACGCACCGGTCCAGCTGCGCGAACCCGTGCGCGCCCTGGTGTGGCTGCGCGGCTGGGTGCACTCGGTGCCCGCACAGTCCCAGCGCGCCCTCGCCACCGCCGTCGCCGAGGACCATCCGGCCCCGGAACTGCTCGACGTCGGGCACACCTCCATCCTGATGCGCCTGGTCATCGACTCCGCCGTGGTGGCCGACAGCACCGGCGCGGATTCCGTCGGCCGCGAACAACTCCGGCAGGCCCAGGCCGACCCGTTCTGCGGTATGGAGGCCGCCTGGCTGCAGCACCTGCAGGCCGACCACGCCGACATCGTCGACCGGCTCGCCCGCAACCTCCCCGGCCACCTGCGCCGCGGGGCACTCGTGCACCCGCTCGCCATCGACCGCTACGGCATCACCCTGCGCGTCGAAGCGAGCGACCGCGACCACGACGTCCGACTCTCCTTCAACTCCCCCGCCGACGACGTCGAAGCCCTCAGCCGCGCCGTCCGGCTGCTCGCCGGATGCCCCTTCCGCAACGGGCTGCGCCACAGCTGAGCTGTCGCACACCTAGATTGGCTGCCATGGTGTCGGCAGCTGAATCCCGGGCCGGATGGCCCGCGCCCGCGTCCTCCACGCAGGAGAAACGGGCGGTTCGCGTCGAGATCGCGGTGGTGCTGGTCGTCACGTTCGGGCTGAGCGGGGCCAATGCGGCGCTGTCACTGCTCGAGAGCGCGCTGTCACCGGGCGGGGTCGGCGGGCAGACCGTGGCGTTGAATCCGTCGCGGGCCGCGCAGTCGATGATCGATCTGCTGTTCCAGCTGCTGAGCATGGCGCGACTGCTCGGCTGGGCGGCGCTGGGCCTGTATCTGCTGTGGCGCAGCGGAATCGGGCCGAGGGCGATCGGGCTGGCACGGCGACTGCGGTGGCGACAGGACGTACTGCCCGGACTCGCGCTCGCGGCGATCATCGGAATCCCCGGGCTCTGCCTGTATCTCGCGGCGCACGCGCTGGGGGTGAGCGTCACCATCGTGCCCGGATCGCTGGAGCACTGGTGGCGGCTGCCCATGCTGGTGCTGTCGGCCTGGGCGAATTCGGCGGCCGAGGAAGTGCTGGTGGTCGCGTTCCTGATCACGCGGCTGCGGCAGCTGGGCTGGTCGGAGAATCGGTCGCTGCTGGCGTCGGCGCTGCTGCGCGGCAGCTACCACCTGTACCAGGGGCTCGGCGGCGGCATCGGCAATCTGGTGATGGGGGTGATCTTCGGACGCTACTGGCAGCGCACCAACCGGCTGTGGCCGCTGCTGCTGGCGCACGCGCTCATCGACACGATCGCCTACATCGGCTACGCGGCGCTGCGCGGACACGTCTCGTGGCTGCCCTGACGCACAGCGTAATGACATCGAGATGAACCCTGGGCGGGGTTCCATCAGTAGAGTTTCGGTGATGAACGGCGACGACCCCCAGCACTACGCACGGATGCGCCGGGAGCCGCCGCCTGCTCGATCAGGCGAGCCGCCCGCCCGCCCGCAGCGCCCCGGAGCAACGCCTCCGCAACCTCCGCGTGCCCATCCCGCGGAGCCCCGGCGCGGCACTCCCCCGGCACCGGCCGCCGGACGGCAGCCGCGCGGCGCGGACCCGACCCGCAAAATGGACCGCCCGGAACCCCGTCAGCCGCTTGCCTATTCGCAGCAGCCGACCGTCAAGAACCCGCGCAACGAGCCGCCCCGGAACCCGCGGCCGCCACGGCGCGACCAGGCTCCGCCACCGTCGCCGCAGCGCAATGCCGCACCGCCGCAACGCCCTGCGCCGCCCCCGCGCGACCAGCGCAATCCCGCCGCAGCCCAGCGCAATCCGGCGGCCACCCGCAAATACACCGAGCAGGACCGCGAGGGCGCGCCGATGCTGCACGCGCCGACCCAGCAGCCGGTGCCGTACCGCGAGAACACGCCACCGCCGCCACCGCCGCCTGCACGCCCGCCGAAACGCACCGGGGGCGGCGGAGATCGGCCGCGCGGTTCCCGGCGCAGGTTCCGATTGCGCTGGGGGCGGCTGATTCTCATCATCCTGGTGCTGGTGCTCGCGCTGCCGATCGCGGCGGCCGTGTACGTGGACACCCATCTGGTGCGCATCGACGCACTGGCGAACTATCAGGGCCGGCCCGGCGACACGCCCGGGACGAATTGGCTTCTCGTGGGTTCGGACAGCCGCACCGGGCTGACCGAGGAGCAGGAGCAGGAACTCGCCACCGGCGGTGAGGTCGGCTCCGAGCGCACCGACACGATCATTCTCGTGCACGTTCCGGAATCGGGGACGCCGACGCTTGTCAGCCTGCCGCGCGACTCGTATGTGAGCGTGCCCGGCAACGGCAAGGACAAGCTCAACTCGTCCTTCGCGCTCGGCGGGCCGCAGTTGCTGGTGCAGACCGTGGAGGGGGCGACCGGGCTGCGTATCGATCACTACGCGCAGATCGGCTTCGGCGGATTCGCCGACATCGTGAACGCCGTGGGCGGTATCGAGATGTGCCTGGACGAACCGATCAGCGATCCGCTGGCC
Source organism: Nocardia acididurans (assembly GCF_016741815.1). Taxonomy (GTDB): domain Bacteria; phylum Actinomycetota; class Actinomycetes; order Mycobacteriales; family Mycobacteriaceae; genus Nocardia; species Nocardia acididurans. The sequence goes on along the minus strand of NZ_JAERRJ010000001.1, from coordinate 602,410 downwards.
GGCATCGACCTGCCGGCGGGCTGCCAGCAGCTGAACGGGGCCGAGGCGCTGGGGTTCGTGCGCACCCGCGCCACGCCGCGCGCGGATCTGGATCGCATGCTCAACCAGCGCAAGTTCCTGAGCGCGCTGTTGCAGAAGGCGGCCAGTCCGAGCACCCTGGCCAATCCGTTCCGGGCCTGGCCGTTGCTACAGGGCTTGACGAAGGCGCTCGAGGTCGACGAGGGCTGCCACGTGTGGAATCTGGCCTCGCTCGGGCGGGCGCTGGGCGGCGATCCGATCGCCACCACGGTGCCGATCGGCGGGTTCGAGGACACCGACAGCGGCAATGTGGTGCTGTGGGACAAGGAGAAAGCGAGCCGGTTCTTCCAGGCGCTGGCCGATGACGAACAGATCCCATCGGACCTGATAACAACCGTCGGCAATTAGTGCAAATTAGGCAATACTTGCCTCAATAAGGCTGTGCTCAATAAGGCTGCACTTGGATGACACGCGCTGTGACCAGGGCTAATGTCGTCCCCATGGCCACGCGCACCCAAACCAAGAAGAGCAAGTTCCACGCCTTGCTCCAGGACCAGATCCGCAACGAATTCAATGCGGAGCACCAGTACATCGCCATCGCCATGTGGTTCGATCACGCCGACCTGCCGGTGCTCGCCAAGTATTTCTACAAGCAGGCCGTCGAAGAGCGTAATCACGCCATGATGATCGCGCAGTACCTGCTCGATCAGGACTTCAATGTCGAAGTGGCGAATACCGATGCGGGCAAGTCGCAATTCGCGAATGCCAAGGAGCCGATCGCCCTCGCCCTCGCGCAGGAGGAAGCGGTCACCGAGCAGATCGTGCAGCTCGCCAAGACCGCCCGCGAAGAGGGCGACTACCAGGGCGAGCAGTTCATGCAGTGGTTCCTGAAGGAGCAGGTCGAGGAAGTCGCGACCATGCGCACCCTGCTGGCTGTCGCCGATCGCGCCAGCGCGAATCTGTTCGATCTGGAGAATTACGTCTCGCGCGAGATGAGCTCGCCGAAGGACGCGTCCGGTTCGCCGCACGCGGCGGGCGGTTCGCTGTAACCCACCGAATTCGGCTGTCGCAACAATTCCACACGAAAGGCCCGGTCCCTTGCGCTGGACCGGGCCTTTCGATGTGTGCCGAAGGCTAGATCACTTCGCGGAGATCGAGCTGAACAGCGACTTGATCAGGGCGAGAATGGCTTCCATGGTTTTCTCCTCATCTGTGCCGATGCTTTCGCATCGTCCCCTTGGATCTGTGGGGTGATGAGAACCTAACCGACAGGCCTACCGAAATGAGGGTTTTTCAAAAAATCTTTCGGCAAATTTTTCCGGCCGCCCGCGAGCGCGGCGCAACCCCTCCGCGAGCAACCGGAAAAGCCCTGATCACAGCACTGTTTCAGATCAGCGCAGGGTGACCTGGCGGGAGCGCAGACCATCCCGCGAACGCCGCTCATCGGACGTCAGCGGGGCATCCGACTTCAGCGCCTCGGCCAGACGCGCGCCGAACTCGCGAGCCGGGGCCTCCCACTCGGCGGCGTGCCGCTCCGGATCCAGATCGAACACCGGCACCAGCAGGCCGTGCGTACGGAACGAACCCGCGAACCGCGAACCCTCGCCCAGGTTCAGCTGCCCGGCCGCGTGCAGACGCGCCAGCGCCAGCATCAGCGCGTCCTCGTCCTCGGGCCGCACCCAGCGCAGATGCGCCTTCTCACCGGCATCCACCCACCAGGCCGCGCCGATCGCGTCCGCGCCCAGCTCCAGCCGCGCCGACGGCATGATCGCCTGATTGGCCTGTTCGATGGTGGCGGCCACCTGCGCGTCCGGGGTCACGCCCTCGGGCACCCACCAGTTGAAATCCTGGTGCACGGTCAGATCCAGGGCGGCACCCGAATCCAGCACCTCCGAAAGCCGCGGCGCGCCTTCCACATTCGCGGTCTGCAGCGAGTCGCCCGGCTCGGCGCCCTGCGTCCACAGAATCGCGGCCGCGAGATCGGCCGACGGATCGGCGGACTGGAACTGCACCTGCGTCCCCACGAACCCGAGCGGCTCGTCCCCGGCCCGCACCAGCGCGGCCACCGCACCCGGCAGCACCGTGGCGAGCGTGACGGGACGTTCGGCGGCGACATTCGGCGACAGCTTCAGCGTCGCCGTCGCGGACGGCACGAACTCCCGTAGCGCGACCAGGTCGCATTCCGCCGCCAAACCCTCGAACGGCCGCGTGACCGTCTGGGCGGCCTGCTCCTGCGCGGCCCGGCGCGCGGCCAGCTTCTCGGCCCGATTACTTCCCGGCTTGGGACTGTTGCGCTTGCTCTTACCCATGAGTGGCAAAACTACCCGGAACTCTCCGCGAGACGCTCAGGGGCTTCACCCCCGCACCCCGTGTCGAACGGATTGCGGCTCCGGGGAATTGCGGACTACTCGGCGGCGAGCTGATTCTTCGTGCGACCCGGGAGGTTGGTGGCCACCCAGTCGACGCCGAGGTCCGCGCAGAGCTTGACGTCCTCGGGGTCGTCGACGGTCCAGACGTAGGTGGCCCGGCCCGCCGCGGCGGCCTTGTCGACGAGGTCGGGGTGTTCGCGGAGGGTGCGGACCGAGGGGCCCACGGCCGTCGCGCCGACCGTCGTCGCGGCCCCACCGGATAGGTAGAGGGAGGACTCGCCCAGCAGGACCGTCGGCAGCAGCGGGGCCGCGCGGCGGATACGCCAGACGGCTGTCGCGGCGAACGACATCACCACCGCGCGCGAGTGGTCGGCCGACGCCGGAGCCGCGATGTTGTAGCGCTGGAGTTCGGTGAGCAGCGAGGTCTCCACCAGGGCGCCGTAGCGGACCGGGTGCTTGGTCTCGATGAAAAGCTTTGTGGGACGGCTCTTCCAGTCGAGGACGAGTTCGATCAACTCCGACAGCGTCAGGACCTCGGCGGGCTCCGCGCCGTTCATGCCGAAGTCGAGTTTCTTCAACTCGTCCAGGGTCATCTCGCTGACCGCGCCGGAACCGTTCGAGGTGCGGTCCACGGTGCGGTCGTGCACGCACACCAGATGGCCGTCCTTGGTCAGGCGGATATCGCATTCGACGCCGTCGGCGCCCTCCTGCAGGGCGAGATCGTAAGCGGCAAGAGTGTGTTCGGGTCGCGCCGCCGACGCCCCCCGGTGCGCAACCACGAACGGCGCGCGACTGGCCCGGCTCACTTCGCCAATACCTCCTCGGGATTCGGTGCGGTGGCCTCATCATTCCCGACGGCGGCGGCGGGCGCGCGCCCGGCAGAAGAGGATTCGCCCGCGGCGACCGCCGCGGACCCGGATCCCGCGGCCCCCGCACCGGATTCACCACCGGGATGCACCGGCTCGATCACCGGCTCCGCCGGTTCGGTCGCGATCAGCCAGCGCTTCGCGGAGATCTCCCGGCCCCGCAGGTCACGACCGGCGAAGGCGCGCACCAGCCACAGCGTCAGCACCGCCACCGCCGCGCCCGCCAGATCAGTCCAGGCGTGGAAGAGCACGCCGTCGGCCTGGGCCTGCAGGGTGTCGGCGAAGCGGTACAGCAGCGCCACCGCCACCGTCACGCCATTGAGAACCCATGCGGCCCACCAGATCCGGACCGTCCGCAGCAGGCGCGGATCATTGCCGCGCACCCGCACCGCGTCGGTGAGGAACACCCCCGGCCACACCAGGTTCACGCCCGGCACCAGGCAGCCCAGCACCAGCAGGCGCGACGATCGCGGATCGGTGCGGCCCGCCGCCTCGAATGCCGCGCGCCGGACCCCGGCCAGCCAGCCCACCAGGGCGACGGCGGTGAGCAACGCGAAAATCGATGCGGCGACACCGAACACGTACACCGCGCCGTCGGACAGGTACAGCAGCCATGGCGGGATCAAGCGGGTGCGGTTGCGCAGCAGCACCCCGTAGCGCCCGAATTCGGCCAGTGCCGACAGCAGGAACAGGCCCGCCGTCGTGGTCAGCAGATCGGGGATGCGGGCCACCAGCCGCTGGAAGCGGGTGGCGGGCGCGCTCGCCTGCCGTGGCGGGCGATCCTGCAGGCCCCAGCGCGGGATCTGAAGGTAGCGGGGCGTTTCCGCGGACGGCTGCCGGCGGGCGGGCTGCCCGGGATGGCCCTTGCGGCCGGGCGGGCGGGCCACCCAGCGGTAGTTGCGGCGCGTGGGCGGTGCGTCCACGGGCGCGGGTGAGAGCAGTACGCCGTGGCAGCGGGGGCACCAGTGCAGTGGTCTGCCCTGCACGGCCCAGCGCGCGCCGCAGCGGGCGCACGGCTGTACCACCGGCGATCGCGAGTCGGCCACGTGTCCCCCGTTCCTCGGCTGCATATGTGCCTAGTAGATCTTCGCTTGCTGTGCGTCGTCGCCGGTGAGCGGGCGACCGGCCTGTTGCCAGGCGACCATGCCGCCGGTGACGTGGAAGGCCTCGACACCCACGGACTCCAGCAGGAACTGCACCGCCTGGATGGACCGCCCGCCCTGGCGGCAGACCACGTAGATCTCGGCGTCGTAGTCCAGTTCGTCGAGGCGGGCGGGGATGTCGACGAGCGGGATGTGCAGGGCCCCGGGCGCGTGGCCCAGCTGCCATTCGTCGTCCTCGCGCACGTCGATGAGCATGGCGGGTGGCGGCGTGACCCCGGCCCAGGGTGCGGCCGTGTCGAATTCCGCTGGCACGGCGTCGATCGGGACCGAGGGGACATGGGGCATCGTCACGGTTTCGATCCTGCCACGGGCGGCGGAGAGCCGTGGTGTCATGCATCCGGCTCGAAAGTTATCCACATAATCCACAACCTGATCCACAGGTTCAGACCTGGGCGGAATGTCCGGAAAAATCCCCCGGCGGACCGCTCCGGAAGTCCCCTCCACGCCCCGGAACGGTCCGCCCGAGAGCCCGGTGGAACCGGGCCTCATCTACTTGGACGGCGCTGCCCCGGAATCGGTTCCGTTCGGATCCGGAAAAAACGACAACACTAGTGAAAAACGGAAATCCTCGGCCCGGCCGGGCCGGATCGGTAGCCTGGCGCTATGACTGTGAGCAGGGGGACACTCGACGGCCTCGACATCAACGGACTCAACACCGCCCTCTCCGAGGCCACCTGCCTCGGAATCGACGTCGACGCGGCGGCCGCGCGCATCCGGCTGGAACTCGACGTCCTGCACCTCCCCGTCGACGGCCCGCCGCCGGCGAACCACAAGGTCCACCTCACGCTCACCGGCGTCAGCCGGGTCGCCGCCTCGCTGCGCCGCCAGCGCTGGGACGACCTGGAACCCGTCGTCCTGCCGCTCACCGCGGACAGCCTGCGCGAAGCCGTCCTCAGCTTCGGCGGCGGCGCGCTGCACGGCTGGGAATTCTTCGACCTCGACGACAAGTCCTGGGCCCAGTGGAAGAAACTGCTCAGCTTCGACGCCGTCCTCAGCGACCGGCCCGCCGCGCACATGCTCGAGTTCTCCCAGGAGGAGGGCATCGACCCGCGCGAACTCGACGTGCGCGTCTGGTTCGACAGCGTCGAGGTCGCCGACCTGGACGGCAAGCCGATCCCCGTCACCGAATTCATCGGCGGCGGCGTCCGCTGGTGGCAGGCCCACGACAAGGGCGACCCGCGCACCATGCGCCCCAATATCGTTCCGCCGCTGTAGTGCGGATAGGCGACTACTGATTTCGTAAGATCCGGGTAACTCGTCGGGTACACCCAGAATCGGTTCGGCACCCTGCCGTCGGCACGCGAACACGACTGACGACGGCTCTCGGCCGGGCGCAAAAGGCGCGGAGAGGCGGCCGAGCCCAACCTGCGGGAATCAGGGGGTTGAAGGGCGGGTTGGACACGAGCGGGTGTACGAATGATGGTTGGGTGCGCCTCGGCACATAATTGCCGCCGGGGACACACGACCCCGACACTGAGGAAGGGACATCGTGGCTGTTTACACGCTGCCGGATCTTGATTACGACTACAGCGCTCTGGAGCCTTTCATCTCCGGGCAGATCAACGAGCTTCACCACTCGAAGCACCACGCCGCGTACGTCGCGGGCGCCAACGCCGCCCTCGAGAAGCTGGAAGAGGCCCGCGACAAGGGCGATCACGCGGCCATCTTCCTGAACGAGAAGAACCTGGCCTTCCACCTGGGCGGCCACGTCAACCACTCGATCTGGTGGAAGACCCTGTCCGTGGACGGCGGCGACAAGCCGGAGGGCGACCTGGGCGCCGCCATCGACGACCAGTTCGGCTCGTTCGACAAGTTCGTCGCGCAGTTCTCCGCGGCCGCCAACGGCCTGCAGGGCTCCGGCTGGGCGTGGCTGGGCTACGACACCCTCTCGGGCAAGCTGCTCACCTTCCAGCTGACCGATCAGCAGGGCAACGTGCCGCTGGGCATCATCCCGCTGCTGGGCCTGGACATGTGGGAGCACGCCTTCTACCTGCAGTACAAGAACGTCAAGGCGGACTACGTCAAGGCGTTCTGGAACGTCGTGAACTGGGCCGAGGTGCAGGACCGCTTCACCCGCGCCGTCAACCAGGGCAAGGGCCTCATCTTCGGGTGATCAGGGCCTGATGTCCGGCTGCTGCCGGATGGGCGCGACGCGCCCGGGCTTTTCGGACCCGCGAGCCGCTACCGGCTCGCGGGTCCTCGCTGTTTCAGGGGGCTGAACGGGGGAATGTCTGCCGACATACCCGTCTGCTAGCACTCTTTGGTACTTGTGTGCCAGTTCGTTTGGGGAGAATCTGATGTCCCAAACTCAGGACGGGCAGAGCCGCCCCGGATCTCTACTTCGGGAGGCAACAATGGGCGCTCACGAACAGATCGGCGTCACGCCGTTCCACTCCAGCGGATCCCTGCGCGGATTCCTCATCTCCGGACGCTGGCCGGACTCCACCAAGGAATGGGCCCAGCTGCTGGTCGTCGCCGTGCGGGTCGCGAGCCTGCCCGGACTGCTGCCGACCACCACCGTGTTCGGGGCGCGCGAGGAACTGCCCGAGGATCCACAACCCGGAATGGTGGGGCTGGTGCTGGCCGAAGGGACGGTGCTCGGCGAGGAAGCACTGCAGCCCGGAAAGTTTGCCCGACATGTGCCACCGGCGCTGATCATGCTGCATCCGCCGCGCGAGACACGGCCGTCCCTGCCCGAATGCTCGGGTGCGGCATCCGGTTGCCTGCTGCTGCCGGGACTGCCGCACCTGGGCCTGGAACACCGCGCGGCCTGGGTCGAGACCGATGTCGACGGGACCGTCACCTCGATGGTCTCGCGGGTGGGCGTCGACCCGATCAGTGATCCCGACACCGCGGTTCTGGCCATGCTGCTGGCCGCGTGAGGGTACCCGAAACCTTCGGGCAGCGTCCCCAAACTTATTGTGCGCATTGCGATTTCGACTACACCCGTTTGCATGCGCCCGGTTTGCCGGGGTAGGCTTGCCGACAGCGAAGGGGAGTAGCCCCCAATCGCGCAGTCGACATACTGGTCCACCCTCGGATCCGGCTGCGTGAACCGGGACATCCGGTGGGCGAGACCTTCGGCCGACGAGAACCAAACCGTATTTACCGGTGCGGTGTCGGCTGAAGCGTCGCCGCACCTTCAGCCGACAGGCCGGAGACCTGGGAGCTGACGAATGATCACCACGATATTGCTGAGTTTCGGCGCGCTGTTCCTCGCCGAACTGGGCGACAAATCGCAACTCATGGCGCTCACCTTCGCCCTGCGCTACCGGTGGTGGGTGGTGCTCAGCGCCATCACCGTCGCCAGCATCGCCGTCAACCTGATCGCCGTCGGCGTCGGGCACTTCCTGGGCGCGGCCCTGCCCACCGGAGTGATCTCACTGTTCGCGGCAGCCATCCTGATCGGCGTCGGCCTGTGGACGCTGCGCGAAACCCTCGGCGGCACTGGGGAAGACTCCGAAACCCCTGCGGCACCGCCGAAATCGCGGTCCGCGTTCTTCGTCGTACTGTCCGCGTTCCTGCTCGCCGAACTCGGCGACCGCACCATGTTCGCCACCATGGCCCTCGCCACCGACAACGGGTGGGCCGCCGTGTGGATCGGCTCCGTGGCCGGCATGGTCGCGGCGGGCGGACTGGCCATCTTCATCGGCGTCACCGTGGGCAAGCGGGTGCCGGAACGGCTCATCGCCCTCTGCTCGGGACTGCTGTTCCTGTACTTCGGCGCCGCCACCGGACTGGGCACCGTCGCCACCGGACTGGGCACGCCCGCCACCTGGACGCTCGCGGCCCTGCTACCGGCCTGCGCCGGCATCGCGCTGCTCGCACTGCGTCGCCGGGCTGCCGCGACACAGCCGGAACCGGCCGCCTCAGTCCTGCAGGGGCGTGCTGCCGAATAGTTCGCCACTGCGGCGGACCAGCTCCAGCAGCGGTTCCCGCAGACCGCGCAGACCGGCCACATCATTGGCGGCGATCCGGGCGGTGACCATCGCCCCGACCGCGGCCACCAGGGTCTGACAGGCGAAACGCTGCTCGGCGGTCTCCGCGCCGAGAATGTCGCCGACCATGGCGACGAAGGTTTCCTGCAACTGGGTGCGGCGTGTGATGGCCTCCGGGCCGACCGCGTACACCTCGACCAGGAAGACCCGGGCATAGGCGGGTTCGGCGGCGAGCGCGTCCAAGTAGGCGCCCAGGACGCGTTCGATGCGCTCCACATGGGTTTCGCCCTCGAAGTCCGCGCCCGTGACGGCGAGGATGCCCGCCAGCATGAGCTCCACCGCGCGCTCGAACGCGGCCTCGAAACAGTCCTCCTTGGAACGGAACTGCTCGTAGAAGGTCTCCCGGGAGACGCCCGCGCGTTTGATGATCGCGGCCACCGGCGTTCCCACATAACCCTTTTCGGCCATCGCCTCCGCCATGGCGAGCAGGATGCGGTCGCGCTGGGCGGCGACGACGGTCTCCCGCGGCAGGCCGTGACGGCCGCGGGGCAGCTGGCGAGCGGTGACAGCCGAATCGGGCATACGGTGCACTCCGTGGTGGCGGTTAAGCGAGCCTTCTCATTCTGCGCGGGCGGCTGGGCTGGTCGGTCGTGAACGACACCCGTTCGGTACGGGCGATATCCAGACCGGGCTCGACACCGGCGCGTAGCGCATAGTCGATCACACGTTGCGCCAGCGGGCGACACCACAGCACCGCACCCACCCAGTACGGCGACACCGTGCGGCGGGAACGGCGAGCCAGGGCGCGTTCCATGCCGTCGATGGCGGGACCCAGGGGTGCGATACCGGAGATCGTGGCCATGCCGGCGTCCCGGCCGCGCGCCAGGATGCTGCGGGCGGCCACGGTGTCGAATCCGCGGCTGGTCATATCGGTGTCGAGTTCGGCGAAATACGCGAGACCGACGCGGGCGCCCGTATGCCGCAGTTCGATGCGCAGGGTCTGACCGAGGGCTTCGACAGCCGCCTTGGACGCGCTGTAGGCCCCGGCCAGGGGTAGGTGCACGGCCGCGGCCAGCGAGGTGACGATGAGGGCGTACCCGTTCGGATGCGCGATGTGCGGGCCCGCGGCGCGCAGCGTGTAGTAGACGCCCAGGACGTTCACCGCCAGATGCTCCTCCAGGACCTGCGGGTCGCCGCCGAGCATCGAGAACTGTTTGGCGATACCGGCATTCGCGACGACGGCGTCGAGGCCGCCGAGTTCGCGGGTGAGGGAGTCGACCACGCGCTGCACCTGATCGGGGTCGCCGATATCGCAGTAGCGCCAGGGGGCGTCACCGCATTCGGCGGCGACCTCGGCCAGGAGTTCGGCCTCGATGCCGAGCAGGGCCACGCGGGCGCCGCTCGCATGCAGCTGACGCGCCAGAGCGGCGCCGATACCGCGGGCCGCGCCGGTGATCAGGATGCGTTTACCAGCCACCTGCGGGGCCGGGCGAAAAAAACCGCGGCGCTGGACACGGGCCGCACTGGCGTTCATAGAGTGACGGTACCACTAGACGAACAGTCGTGTTCGCAAACTGTTCGGTCCTCTTGAAGCCGCCCGGCGCCCGAACCCCCACGGCCGAGAAGTTAACCGTGATCCCCCTCGCAATCCTGATCTCCGTGCCCGTTATGGTGCTTATTGACGGAGGGCCAGTGAAAGGGCCGTCCCTTGTCGAGAGGACCAGATCACCGTGGAGATTTCGGGATCCGCCGCCATCATCACCGGAGGTGCGTCCGGGCTGGGCGCCGCCACCGCCAAGCGTTTCGCCGATGCGGGCGCCACCGTCTTCGGCCTGGATCTGAAGCAGTCGATCGAGCGCGCCGGCGACAGCGTTCCCGCCGGTGTCACCCTGATCCCGACCGACGTCACCAGCGGTGACGAGGTGGCCGCCGCGGTCGCCACGGTCGTGGAATCCGGTGTGCCGCTGCGCATCGTCGTCAACTGCGCCGGTGTGGGCTGGGCGGGACGCATCCTGTCCAAGAACGGCCCGCACGACCTGGAGCTGTTCCGCACCGTCATCACCGTGAACCTGCTGGGCTCCTTCAACGTCATGCGCCTGGCCGCCGAGGCCATCGCCAAGACCGAGCCGGTCGACGAGTACGGCCAGCGCGGCGTGGTCATCAACACCGCCTCCGTCGCGGCGTTCGAGGGCCAGATCGGGCAGATCGCCTACTCCGCCTCCAAGGGCGGCGTCGCCGGCATGACCATCCCGGCCGCGCGTGACCTGGCGCAGTTCGGCATCCGCGTCAACACCATCGCCCCCGGCATCATCGACACCCCGATGCTCGCCGGTGTCACCGAGGAATACCGCAAGGGCCTCGAGGCCGGCGTCCCCTTCCCCTCCCGCCTGGGCCGCCCGGACGAGTACGCGCAGCTCGCGCAGTACATCACCGAGCACGACTACCTGAACGGCGAGACCATCCGCATGGACGGCGCACTGCGCATGGCCCCGCGCTGACGCTGGGTCTTGGGGGCTCCGCCCCCAAACCCCCGAGGAAGGGGGAAACGGGGGCTTTGCCCCCGAACCCCCATCAGGGCCGAGCCCCGAACCCTTAAGCGTCGAGCGCCGAACCCACCGGGCCGAGCCCAAACTTCGACACACGACAAGGCCCGCACCGGGGAACCGGTGCGGGCCTTGTTGTTTCGAAGCTTTGTGAGGCTCAGCGCCTTGTAGAGATCGGGTTGGGGTCCCGGCGCCTGCGTGCCTCCGCCGCTATCAGTGGGGGCGGACGGCCGCGGCCTGCGGACCCTTCTTGCCCTCGGTGATCTCGAAGCTCACGGCCTGGCCCTCTTCGAGCTGCTTGTAGCCGTTGCCTTCGATCTCCGAGTAGTGAACGAACACATCGGGGCCGTCCTCGCGGGCGATGAAGCCGTAGCCCTTCTCCGCGTTGAACCACTTGACGGTGCCCTGAACCATTACCTTCTCCTGACGGAATTTGCTTTGTTGCTCGGCCGGGCACGAAATACGCCCGGCCAAGACGTACAACGTACGCGTTCCCATCGAGTTCCCGGAATCGGTCAGGGACGATGCACGTCACATTTGCGACAAAGCATGTATGACCGATTTACGCCAGGCTGACCAGGTGTTTCAGAGCGTACGAGTGAGCCGATCCGCCAGAATCCGGGCGAAATGCGCCGGGTCCTTCAGTTCTCCGCCCTCGGCCAGCACAGCGGTTCCGTAGAGCAGTTCGGCCGTCTCGGCGAGCGCGGACTTGTCCTCCTCGTCCTTGCGCTTGGCGTACTCGTCGCGCAGTCCGGTGACCAGTGCGTGGTCCGGATTCAGTTCGAGGATGCGCTTGGTCTCCGGCAGCGCCTGGCCCGAGGCCCGGTACATGCGCTCCAGCATCGGCGTGAAATCGAACACGTCACCCACGACGCAGGCGGGCGACGTGGTCAGGCGCGCGGTGAGGCGCACCTCCTTCACGCTGGCGTCCAGGGTCTGCTGCAACCAGCCCAGCAGGTCGGCGAAATCCTTCTCCTGCTGTTCGCGCAGCTGCTCGGAGGCCTGCTTCTCCTCCTCGGTCTCCAGATCCACCTCGCCCTTGGCGATGGACTGGAACGGCTTGCCGTCGAACTCCGGCACCGAACCGACCCACATCTCGTCGACCGGATCGGTCAGCACCAGCACCTCGAGACCCTTGGCCCGGAAGGCTTCCATGTGCGGGGAGTTCTCGATCTGCTGCCGGGACTCGCCCGTCATGTAGTAGATCGCGGACTGGCCCTCGGCCATGCGCTCCACGTACTGCGGCAGGGAGGTGAGCTCCTCGGTCGAATGCGTCGACGCGAAAGACGAGACGGCCAGGATGGTTTCACGGTTGTCGGTGTCGGAGAGCAAGCCCTCCTTCAACACCCGGCCGAATTCCTTCCAGAAGGTCTGGTACTTCTCCTGATCCTCCGCGTTGCGCAGGTCCTTGACCGTGGACAGCACCTTCTTCACCAGGCGCTTGCGGATGGCGCGGATCTGCCGGTCCTGCTGCAGGATCTCACGAGAGACGTTGAGCGACAGGTCCTGTGCGTCCACCACGCCCTTCACGAAGCGCAGATACTCCGGCATCAGCTCTTCGCAGTTGTCCATGATGAACACGCGGCGGACATACAGCTGCACGCCGCGCTTGTGCTCGCGGGTGAACAGGTCGAACGGGGCGTGCGAGGGCAGGAACAGCAGCGCCTGATACTCGAAGGTGCCCTCCGCCTTCATGGGGATGGTCTCGAGCGGATCGTCCCAGGCGTGCGAGACGTGCCGGTAGAACTCCTTGTACTCCTCCTCGGTGACCTCGCTCTTCGGGCGGGTCCACAGGGCCTTCTGGGAGTTCAGGGTCTGGGTCTCGAGGATCGTCTTCTCGGTCTTGTCCTCGCCCTCACCGTCCATGACGGTGCGCTCCACCGTCATGCGGATCGGCCAGGCGATGAAATCCGAGTACTTCTTGACGATCTCGCGGAGCTTCCACTCCATCGTGTAGTCGAAGAGGTGATCGTCCTCGTCGGCCGGCTTCAACTGCAGCGACACCGTGGTGCCCTGCGGAGCCTCGTCCAGATCCTCGATCGAATAGGTGGACTCGCCCGCCGCGGATTCCCAACGGGTGCCGCCGGATTCGCCGGCCTTGCGGGTGGTGAGGGTGACCTTGTCGGCCACCATGAACGTGGAATAGAAGCCGATGCCGAACTGGCCGATCAGCTCCTCGGCGGCCGCGTCGGTCTTCGCGTCCAGCAACTGCTTGCGCAACTGGGCGGTACCCGACTTGGCCAGGGTGCCGATCAGATCCACCACTTCGGCACGGGACATGCCGATGCCGTTGTCGCGCACCGTGAGTACGCGCGCGTCGTGGTCGACCGCCAGCTCGATGTGCAGATCCGAGGTGTCGGCCTCGAGATCCTTGTCGCGGTAGGCCTCCATCTTGAGCTTGTCGAGCGCGTCCGAGGCGTTCGAGATGAGCTCGCGGAGGAACGTGTCTTTGTTCGAATAGACCGAGTGGATCATCAACTCCAAGAGCTGATGGGTCTCGGCCTGAAACTCCAGGTGTTCGACGTGATCGGTCACGACGCGATACTACGACGGGCGAAATCGGCGATGGCCGGAACCTCCGCATCCGCGCGGTCGGACATCCAATCCCGCAGCGTTTTGGTGGCCAGTACGTCGTCTTCGTTGTACTCCAGGATGCGGGTGCGCTGCGACATGTCCGGGTCGCCGCCGTCGAAGGCGACGGCCAGGCGGTACCAGCTCATCGACGCCTCTCCCCCGGCCTCCGGGTCGCGCCAGTGGAAACCGGCCACCGGCGCGATCTTCTTGAGGCCCTTGCCGTTCGGGCAGATGAACTGCTCGGAGACGGCCTGGAACATGTCCACCCATTCGGGGCCGTCCACGAACTTCTGGATCTCGCGTTCGGTGGGGACGCCCGGCATACCGGCGAAACGGCGGGCCGACTCGTAGAGCCACTTGTCCTCGGCGGTGCGCGAATAGCAGTAGGCGGCAAAGGTTTTGCCCTCCGCCTTCGCGTCGGCGCGGATCTTCATCATCCAGGTCCAGAACTCGGCGAAGGAGCGGCCCTCGTCGGGGGTGGGCAGTGGATCCCAGGTGACGAAGGGGCGGTAGACGCCGTCGAGCAGGGTGCCCCAGAGGTATGCTCCGTGCTCCTGGAAGCTCTCCAGATCCACATCCACTTCGACATCGGCGCGGCGGACGGTGACCTGCTGGACGCGGCGGACCAGCGGTGCGCCGGTGGCCCAGGCCCGCGCCGTGACAATGGTTTCGGTGAACGGCTCGTACTGCCAGTCGTCCGGGTCGTCGCCGGACCAGGCGGCCAGATCGTCGATGGTCTCGACGCCGTGGCGGCGCAGCACCTCGGCGCGGGAGCCCGGGGCCACCAGGCTCACATCGCGGTGATCGGACAGCCAGCGTTCACAGCTGGGCTTGTCCTCCTCCGGGGAGCGGGTCCACCACGGGCACTGGCGGCACTCCGGGACCTTCGACGGGACGGTGGGAAGTTCCGCGCGCACCACGGCGATTCGATCCGCGTAGCGGATGTCGTAGTCGTCGAGCACCGGGCCGAGATCGTGTACGAGGATGCGGTCGAAGTGGTAGCCGATCGCGCCGCCGACCAGGGCCGGGCTGGCGTAGCCGTGCCGCTGCAGCATGCGGTACAGGTGTGCGAGCCGCTGCGTGTCGCGCGGCTGCGGGCGGGTGCGAACATGCCTGTCCGGCTTCGGATTCCACTCGTACATGTCACTCGTGGTCGGGTGGTAGTCCGCCGGGTCGGGCTGGCGCGGGTCGGTCACCTTGTGGTTCACCACGATCACCGGGATGTACCCCCCGCGATCCAGATCCCGCCACAGGATCTCGCACCCGCCGCGGCGGCCGGTATCGGCCTCCTGCGGCAGCAGCCCGCCCCAGATGCGCTCGGCCCCGTCCGCCATCGCCCGCATGGTGGCCGCGGCCCGCTGCGCCGCGGGCACCCCGCCCTCGATCACGACCCATCGGCCCGGATCGGCTCCCACCAGCGTGTCCCGCACCTGGGCCCGATGTGCGGCCGCCGCTTCCCGCCGCTGCTGCACGCCGGCGTCCTCGGCCACTCCGGTCAGCACGCCCGGGTGGGTCGCATCCAGAAACAGCCGGTGCCGGCACCCGATCAGCGACCGCGCGTCCAGAAACGCGGCCCGCTCGCCATGGTCACCGATGCCCGAATACACGCCTGCCAGTATGGCCCGACCCCCCGACACCCCCACCCTCCCGCCCCGAAGACCCGCTGCGCGGACCGGAAGAACAGGGGGTTGCGGGGGCTTCCCCCACACCCCCTTTCAAGAGTTCGAGAGACTTCCCTCCCCGCCCCGCCAGGTTCGCGGCAGCCGCCCAACCCCGAAGGCAGGTGGGGCCGGGCATTCCCCGCAAAGTTCGAGGAGGCCGTCACCCACACCCCCTCGCCAGGGGGTTCGGGGGCGGAGCCCCTGAGGATCCGAGGAGTCGGATTGTGCACGGTGCTCGCTAGGGCGTATCCGCACCGGATAGGGTGATCTGCAAACTGTGTGACATGGGCGGACAGGCATCCCCCGGCCCTGTGCTGCCATGGCGAACCAGCATGACGGAGGCCATCTATGGGGTTGTTCAGCAAGCGCAAGAAGCGGGTCAGCCGCCGAGCCGAAGCGAAAGCCCTCAAGCACAAGGCCGCGGTGGAGGCCAAGCTCGGGGCGCGCAACGAGCGCAAGAAGCATCGGGCCGAGGCGAAGACCCGGGATCGGGTCGCCAAGGCGGAGGTCGCGAAGCTGCAGGCCGAGGAGAAGGCCGCGTTGAAGCTGGCCGCGAAGGCGGAGCGGGATCCGTTCAATGTGGCGCAGGTGCGGAAGTACCTGGGGATCGCGCGGATTCTGGTGCCGGTGCTGGCGCCGCTGGCCTATCGGGGCGCGACGCTGGTGCGGGCGCAGCTCGACACCCGGAAGGCGCAGCAGCTCGGGATCGGGGTGAGCCAGCTCGGCGAATTCTCCGGTCCCGGAGCGAAATTGCAGGCGCGGCTCGCGAATATCGAAGCGACACTGCAGGATGTCGAACGCAAGAGCGGCGACACCGACACCAAGCAGTTCGTCGCCAACACCCGCGACCGGCTCGACAGCCTGACCGCCGCCGTCCGCACCTCCGACCAGATGCCGGTGCAGCGCCGTCGCGCCGTGCACGCGTCCATCTCCAACGAGCTGTCCGGCATCGAAGCCGACGTGCTCGCCCGCCTCGGCGTGAACTGAGCCTGTCATGCCGCCCCGCCCGTCGTCCCGGAATGCCGTTCGCGGCACCCTGGCGGGCGTGGCGATGGCGACGCTCGCCATTGCCGCCCACGGTCTCGCGGGCGGCGGGTATCCGGGGTCGACCGGGCTGACGTTGCTGCTGTGCGCGGCGGCGGTGATCGGGGCGTTCGCCTCGACGCTGCGGTCGCCGACCGGGCTGCTCGCGCTCATGGCGGCGGGACAACCGCTGTGCCACATCGCATTGAGCGGGATGACGCACCACGGGTCTTCCGGCACAGTCGATTTCGCGGCGGACGGGATCATGGCGGGTACGCATGCGACCGCCGCGGTCGCGTTCGCGGTGCTGATTCTGGTCTGTGAGCGGCTGTACGGGGTTGTCTCACAAACGATTCGGGTGGTGCTGACCGGGCCGGTGGGGTTGCCGGTACGGGTGGGCGATGCCCTCTGGACAGGGGTCTCGGGTGCGGCGAAGAGCCTGCTCGGGGCGGGCGTCGCGGGGCCGCGGGCACCGCCGGTCGCGACCGGGGTCTGAGCGGCTGCTTCGGCACTGCCGGACCTGGTTCGTGAATCCCGTTCACCCATAACCTTTCCAGAGAAGGTCGATCAACTCATGCACATCTCTCTTTCGCGTGCGCTCGGCACGGCCGCCGTGGCCGCGAGCCTCACGCTGCTGGGGGCGGGGGTCGCCTCCGCCCATGTGACCGTGGACGCGCCGGGGGCGGCGCAGGGCGGTTACACGGTGCTGACGTTCAAGGTGCCGAACGAGTCGGATACCGCGTCGACCACCGAACTCACTGTCGCCGTTCCGAATGTGAAGAGTGTCCGGACCGAACCGCTGGCGGGGTGGGCCGCGAAGATCAATCGGAACGAGAAGGGCGAGGCCACGTCCGTCACCTGGACCGCGGCGCCCGGCAATCCGGGGATCGGGCAGGGGCAGTTCCAGCGGTTCGTGATCTCGCTGGGGCCGCTGCCCAAGCAGGAGAACGTCAGCTTCAACGCCACCCAGACCTACAGTGACGGCAAGGTCGTCGCCTGGGATCAGGCGGAGAACGCCGACGGCACCGAACCGGATCATCCCGCGCCGTCGCTGAAGCTGGCCGCGGCCGCCGCGAACGGTGACGACCATGCCGTCGGCGGCGGGACCACCGAGGCCGCGAGCGATACCGACGACACCGCGCGCTGGCTGGGCGGTATCGGGCTGGCGCTCGGCGCGCTCGGGACCGCGCTCGGTCTGGGCAGCGTGATCCGGAGTCGTAAGTCGTGAAGCGCCGCAATGGGACAGCGAGCGGTGTGCGCGCCAAGCTGCTGGCCGGTGTGCTCACCGGCCTGCTGGTGGCCGGGTTCTCCCTGCTGAGCGGTGGTGTGGCCAACGCGCATTCGGCTCCGCTGAGCTCCTCGCCGGAGAACGGCGCGCAGATCGACGCCTCGCCCGCGCGGGTGAGCGTCACCTTCAACGAGGATCTGCAGCCGAACTTCCCGTCCATGACGGTCACCGGCCCGGACGGCAACCTGTGGTCGAAGGGGCAGCCGTTGATCGAGGGCCCGACGGTGAGCATCGAGGTCGGTGAGCTGGGTCCGGTCGGCGAATACAAGATCGCCTACCGGGTCACCTCCGCCGACGGGCACCCGGTGCAGGGCACGCGCACGTTCACCCTCACCAAGGCGGGCAACGGCACTCCGGGGGCGAAGGCGAATGCCAACGCGTCGTCCTCCGGCGGCTCCGACGACGGTGGCGTGCCGCTGTGGGTGTTCATCGCGGGCGCGGTCGTGCTGTTCGGTGGCGGTCTGGCGTTCGCGCTGTTCGGCGGCCGCCGCAAGTCGAAGAATTGAATCCGCCTCCACCCGTTGCCGATTCCGCGAGGTTTGCCGAGTGAACCGGTCCGACCGCACCGATCGCCGCCGTGAGCGCGGGGCCGGCAGCAGCACCGTGCGCTGGCTGCTGCTGGTGGTCCCGTTCGGCCTGTGCGGTGCGGCCCTCGCGTGGGCGCTGGCCGCGAGTGATCCGGTGCAGCCGGAGGCGCCCGCGCGGGTGCTGGCCGACTGCGCGGGGGCGACCGTGCTCGGGCTGGCCGCGCTGCCGCGCCTGCACGAGCGCCTGTCGCCGCCGTGGCGGTTGCTGGCGGTGGTCGCGGGACTGTGGGCGGCAATGGAATTCGCCATGCTGGTGTTCGAGGCGGCGGAAGTGGTGGGTGTGCGGGCCGGGGAACTGGGCGGCTCCCAGTTCGGTGACTATCTGGCCGAGGTGAGCGGCGGGCAGATCGGTATCGCCATCCTGGTCGGGTCGGGTGCGGTGGCGGGCTACAGCGCGTTCGGGTTCCGCAGGCCGGATCGGGCGACGGCGGATCTGGTGCTGGTGTTCACGGCCGTCACGCTCGCGCTGCGGCCGATCACCGGGCACATGTCGCAGCAGGCGTTCGGTTCGCTGCTGGGCGCGGTGCACGCGCTGGCGGCGGCGGCCTGGTTCGGGGTGTTGCTCGCGCTGGCGTTGACGGTGCGCACGCGCGGCGAGTGGGCGGTGCTGCTCCCCCGCTATTCGCGGTGGGCGCTGGTGCTGGTCGCGACGGTGTCCGTGACGGGCATCGTGAACGGACTGGTGCGGGTCGGCGGGCTGACGGAGTTGGCGGCCACCGGGTACGGCCGCATCCTGCTGACGAAGACCGTGCTGCTGCTGGCGTTGCTGGGGCTGGGCTGGTGGTGGCGCAAACGCTGGGTTCCGGTGGCGGCGGATCACAGAATGGCCGCCGAGTCCTCTTTGCGCCGCGCGATTTTCGAAGTGCTGGTGATGGCGGTAGTGTTCGGTCTGGCTGCCGCGCTGGCCGTCACGGCGTAGGCGCGTGAAATACGGCGGGCGCCATTCCTTGCGGATATAACGTGAGCTCCGCCTCATGAACGGCGACAGAAACTAGAACACGTTACTGTTTTGCACATGACCGAAGTCAAGATCGTCGCGGATTGCGCCGCCTCGGCGGAATCCGCCTTCGCCTACGTCAACGACTACCAGCACCTGCCGCTGTTCATCAACGAGATCAGCGCGTTCGAACCGCTCACCGAGCAAACCGAGGGCGTGGACGCCACCTTCGACGGCACCATCTCGCTCGGACCCGTCACCCTGCACTCCACCATCAAGATCGTGCGGCATGAGCCCGGCTACGCCATCGCCGTGAAATCGATCAAGGGATTCGAGATCGAATCCACCTTCCTGTTCCACGACCGGGGTGACGACAAGTCCACCATCGACGCCATCGTCGACTACCGCGTCCCCGGCGGCATCGCGGGCAAACTGCTCGGCAAGACCATCGAACCCTTCGTGAAACTCGCCGTGAAGAGCTCCACCAACAACCTGGTCACCCAGGTCGCCGCCTACCACGCGGCCCGCACCAGCGCCTGACCGCTCCGGGTCGTCAACGCCGCCGACCCCCCGGAGTCGTCCCCCGTGTTGTCCCCCACTCGACCACCAGGAATCCTGGGATCATGTCCGAGCGCACCACCCCCACCCTGCCGCAGCGGATCGGCTACATCTGCGGGCGCACCCTGCCGCCGTCCATGCGCGAGTGGGTGCTCGAGGATGTGATCGGCCCCGGCGCCACCCGCCGCTACCTGCTGCGCATGCTGCTGCCGATGATCCCGGTGCTCAGCCTGTTCCTGCTCATCCCCGGCCCGCTCTGGATGGGCCTGGCCATGATGGCGCTGCTGTACCTGCCGCTCATCTACTTCACCGTCGCCCTCACCTACGTGTTCCGGCGCAACCGGCTCATCAAGCACGGCCTCGATCCGGCGCTCGCCGACGCCGACCGCCGCGCCCGCGAAGCCTCCGAACGCGACGCCTACGAGCAGCGGCACGGGCGCGCCTGAACGAATAAGCTCGGAGGCAGACATACTCGGTTCGGGGCTCATGGAGAACCAAGATGGAATCACAGTGGGGCAGCGAACATCTCCTGGCCGGAGATGCCGATCGGGAACGCACGATCGAAGCGCTGAAAACGAATTTCCAGGCCGGTCGGCTCACCGTGGACGAATTGTCCGAACGCATCGGGCAGGCATTGAACGCCCGCACCTACGGCGAATTGAACGTCGTCATGACGGGACTGCCCGCGCTGCGGCCGAATCCGCCCGTGCCGATGTATCCGCCGATGTACTACCAACCGCCGAAACCGACCCAGCGCGGCGCGGGGGTGGCCGCGTTCGTACTCGGCGTACTCGGATTCATCTGCGGGATAACGGCCGTGCCAGCCATCATTCTCGGCGTGGTCGCGCTCGCCATGAACAGTGAACGCGACGACAAGGGTTTCGCCATCGCCGGAATCGCCACGGGCGCTATGTGGCTGGCGATATTCGGACTGTGGATCCTGACATGAGCGGATCGGAGAACGCGCGCTCGAAGGCCCGCAGATCCGCCTCCAACCGCCGGAACAGCCAGTAGTCGAGGACGAAGCCGAGCACCGCCACCAGGCACAGCCATTTGATCGGGTCGATCACCAGCGACACCTCGTGCGGGGTCAGGAAGATCAGGCTGATCACCACGCCGATCAGCGGAAGCGCCGCCGCCACAACCAGATACATGGTGCAGCGGCGGCCCAGCGCGCGCAGGGCGTGATGATCGTTCGCGGTCTCGCCGTGCGACAGCAGCCGCGGATAGAAGCAGCGCACCACGAAGAACGTCACCACGAAGAACGGGTACGCGACCGCGATCGCCCCCGAAACCAGCAGGGTGGCAGCGAGATTCAGCATGCGACCGGGCGCCAGATCGGTGAACGCGATCATGGCCGCCGAGGCGACCAGCGCCGACGCCACCCACCAGGCGAACGCCACCACCGCGACCCGGTCCCCGTCCCGAAGCGTGTCGAGGCGGCCCCGCGCCAGCTTCTCCGGAGCGTAGGTGCGGCCCTTGCGCAGCCCGCGCCACACGAAGAAACCCTTGCGGCACAGGTAGTTCGTGAGACCCACGGCCGCCGACGTACTGAACAGGGCCATACCCGAACCGATCACCCGCAGGGTGTGCTGCTCCTGCTCGCTGAACCACAGATCCCACAGCGGGCCGTTGTGCAGATTCGTGTACACCGCGCCCACCACCCCGCCCGCCGCACTGGCCACGGTGATCAGCACCAGCAGCGACCACGGGCCCACCCGCGCCCGCCAGCTGTCCGCGGGCGGGTCCACCAGATCGCGGGCGCGATGATCCAGCACCAGATCCAGCTGCTGTGCCAGGGCCGCACCGGTCGGCCAGCGGTCCGCGCGCCGCGGGGCGAGACATCTCAGCAGGACGCGGCGCAGGGTGGGCGGGCAGTCGGGTGGCAGATCCTCCAGCCGCGCGGGATCCACCACCTGCCGCCGCAGGGCGAGCATGCGCTCCAGCGAGGATTCCGAATCGCCGGCGCGGGTCTCGTCGTCGAAGGGCCGCTTGCCGGTGAGCAACTCCCACAGCACCACGCCGAGGGCGTAGATGTCGCTGCGGCCGTCCAGATCCTCTGCCGTATCCGGTAATTGGGGGTGACAGGCGGCCAGTTGCTCGGGCGACATGTAGGCCAGCGAGCCGCCGAAATAGGCGAGCGGGCTGGTGCCCGCCACATGGGAGCTGAAACTGATGTTGAAATCCGCCAGCTTCGGCACACCGTCGACGGTGAGCAGGATGTTGGCGGGCTTGATATCCCGGTGCAGGACGCCGTTGTCGGCCGCGTAGTCGAGGGCGCGCGCCAACCGGCTGCCCAGCCAGGCGACGGTTTCCGGCCAGCTGCGCTGCTGCACCAGCAGGCGGGTCTGCGATTCGCCGGGCACCAGGCCGCCCTTGTCGCGCATGGCCGCGTCGACGGCCTCCAGCAGCAGTCCGCCGGACCGCTGTTCGGGCGGGCGTTCCCGCACCAGGCGCAGCACCTTCGACAGGGTGCCACCCGGAATGTACTGCATGTACAGCAGTTTCAGTTCCCGCTCGGCCAGCAGACGCTGGTCGAAGACGCGCACGATGTTCTCGTGGTCGAGCTGGGCCAGCGTCTCGGACTCGGTGCCGTGATTCTGTGAGACCTTCACCGCGACCAGCCGCTGCATCGACCGCTGCCGAGCCAGGAAGACCCGCGCGAACGCGCCCGCGCCCAACTCCACCAGCAAATCGAAATCGTCCACCCGGTCACCGACCTCGATGCCCTCCAGGGCTTCCACGGCGGCGGGCCGGGCGATCAGCGTGCTGCGGTAGTCACGGGTCTCCCAGGCGGCCGCGGTGGAACCGGCCTCGGTCGGGTAGCCGCTGTGGTCGGGGCCGCGGCCGGAGCGGCGCAGCGCGTGGAACTCCTCGTAGGCGAGATCCGGGGGCAGCGGGCCGTGCCGCAGCTCGTCGTACTCGGTGCGGTATTCGGCCAGGCGTTTGGGGAAGTCGTAGCGGATCCACCGGTACTCCAGATCGACCTTGATGAGCTCGATCAGGCACAGGCGGCGCAATCCCGGTGCGTCGGGCAGGAATTCGGCGAGATCGGGTGGCGAACCCGTGGCTTCCCAGGCGGCGGTGAACCGGGCGGCGATCACCGACAGCAGGGACCGCGCTTCGGCGCCGGCGTCGGAATCGATCGCCGCGCCCACACTCGTGCCGTCTGTATGAACCATGGCAACCGGTCCTCCCTCCGGTGGGTGCCATCACGTTCAGTATGCGCGCGTTCCTGGAATGCGCACACGGGAATATCGCGTCGGCGGGACCGGCCGCTACGTGCGCTTATGCGCCCTGACAAGATAGTCGGGTGACCGAATCAGCAAACGTGGTCGCCACCGCGGACCTGGCCGACGAGATCGGCCCGGAAATCCGTAGCTGCGACACCCAGTTCATTCAGTTCGGCGGCGTCGAAGCCTTCGCCGGGCGCATCGTGACGATCAAGTGCTTCCAGGACAACCTCCTGGTCAAGCAGACGCTCGGCGAACCCGGCAACGGGCGCGTGCTGGTCGTCGACGGCGACGCCAGCGTGCACACCGCACTCGTCGGCGACATCATCGCCGGCCGCGGCGTCGACAACGGCTGGGCGGGCGTCATCGTCAACGGAGCCGTCCGCGACTCCGCGATCCTGCGCACCCTGCCCATCGGCATCAAGGCGCTGGGCACCAATCCGCGCAAGAGCACCCAGACCGGGACCGGCGACAAGGATGTGCCGGTGGAGTTCGGCGGCGTCACCTTCGTCCCGGGCGACATGCTCTACAGCGATCACGACGGCGTCGTGGTGCGCGCCGAGAGCTGACAACTCTCGAAACTCTCAGGGGCTTCGCTCCCGAACCCCGATTGGGCTCCGGCGCACGCCGGTGAGCGGGTTCGGGGCGGGGCCACCCTCAGGGTGCGGCTACCCGCGCCCGGTGCCCGGCGAGTGCAACCACGTCCCCGGTCTGTAGCTGGCGGCCGCGGCGCAACTCGACCTCGTCGTTGACGCGGACGAGACCGGCGGCGATGACCGTCTTTGCTTCCGAACCGGAATCGATGAGGTTCGCCAGCTTCAGGAACTGGCCGAGTCGAATGATCTCGTCATCGATCGGCACATCGACTGGATCCGACATGGGTACATCCTTACGCGCGGCACCCGTCAGGCCAAAATCCGGCCCCGCAACCAGCCGGTAGCGAACAGCCATGAGACACGACGGTGGTTCTGAGTGCGCTGGGGGTGGCCCTGGATAAGACTGGTGCGGTGACTTCGACGCAGGGCCGGCAACACCACGACAGCGAAACCAGACCGGACGCCCGGTCGCCCGAGGTTCCGCATCGCGGGCACGGGCGGTTCGGTGAGGTGCCGCACGTGGCCGGGCTCGCCCTCGGCACGTTCTCGGTGCTGTGTTTCCTGTGGAGCGTCTCCCCCGGCCTGCGCTACCTCACCGCCGGACTGCGCCACTTCGTCGACACCTACTACTTCGACGCACCCGACACCAGCCTGGTCTGGGCGCTCGTCGTCGGCCTGCTCGCCGGCGCGACCGCCGCCCGCAAACGCATCGCCTGGTGGCTGCTGGTCGGCTACATGGCCGCCTACGCGCTGTCCAACCTGCTCGACTTCGTCGCCGAACAGGACATGAACGCGCTCGTCGCGCTGATCGTGCACCTGCTGATCATCGGCGTGCTCATCGCCGCCTGGTCCGAGTTCTACACCCATGTGCAGCGCGGAGCGGTGTGGCGGGCCCTGGGCTGGCTGGCCGGAGGCATCGCCCTGGGCTGCCTGGTCGGCTGGGGACTGGTGGAACTGTTCCCCGGCAGCCTGGTCGGCGGCTGGCAGCGTCCACTGTGGGCGGTGTCCCGGGTCACCGGCGCGGTCCTGGTCAGCAACGAGGACTTCGACGGGCATCCACCACACCTGGTGAACCTGCTGCTCGGCCTGTTCGGCGCGGTGGCGCTGCTGGCCGCGGTCGCCGTACTGTTCCGGTCGCAGCGCGCCACCAACGCGCTCACCGGACTCGACGAATCCGCGCTGCGCGGCCTCCTCGCACGTTCCGATGTGGAGGATTCGCTCGGCTACTTCGCCACCCGCCGCGACAAGGCCGTCGTCTTCGCCGCCAGCGGCAAGGCCGCCGTCACCTACCGCGTGGAACTCGGCGTCTGCCTCGCCTCCGGCGACCCCATCGGCATGAAGGAAGCCTGGCCGCACGCCATCGAAGCCTGGCTGAAACTCTGCGACGAATACGGCTGGGCCCCGGCCGTCATGGGCGCCAGCGAAATGGGCGCCACCGCCTACCGCCGCGCCGGGCTCACCGCGCTGCGGCTCGGTGACGAAGCCATTCTCGAAACCCGCACCTTCTCCCTCGCCGGGGCGGAGATGAAACAGGTGCGCCAGGCCGTCAACCGATTGTCCAAGCAGGGCATCAACGTTCGCGTGCGCCGGCATCGGGAGGTGTCGCCGGAGGAGATGAAGGAGGTCATCCGCCGCGCCGACGCCTGGCGCGACACCGAGACCGAACGCGGCTTCTCCATGGCGCTGGACCGGCTCGGCGACCCGCTCGACGGCGACTGCCTGCTGGTGGAGGCCGTCGACCACGATGGTCGCGTACTCGGCATGCTCTCGCTCGTCCCGTGGGGCCGCACCGGCGTCTCCCTCGACCTCATGCGCCGCGACCGGCAGAGCCCCAACGGCGTCATGGAATTGATGATCTCCAAGCTGGCGCTCGACTCCGAGCAGTACGGCATCACGCGAATCTCGTTGAACTTCGCCGTCTTCCGCGCCGTCTTCGAAGAGGGCGGGCGGATCGGCGCGGGACCGGTGCTGCGGCTGTGGCGCTCCATCCTCATGTTCTTCTCGCGCTGGTACCAGCTCGAAGCCCTCTACCGGTCGAACGTGAAATACCAGCCGGAATGGGTGCCGCGCTTCTCCATGTTCGAGGAACGCCGGCAGCTGGCGCGCGTCGCGCTGGCCAGTGCGCTCGCCGAAGGCTTCCTGCCGCGCATCGGCAAGGAACCCGACACCTCCAAGCACACCGGTGTGCGGGCCTCCGTGCCCGACACCATCACCGGGCTGCACGCGGACGGCAGCCTGCCCGACCTGCCGCCGGAGGAACTCGAGGACAGCGGGCCGCGCCGTCCCGAACAGGTGCGGGTGCGCATGGACAAACTGCGCAAACTCGAAGAGGCGGGGATCGAGGGCTATCCGGTCGCCTATCCGCCCACGCACACCATCGCCGCCGCCCGGCGCACACCGCAGGGCACCACGGTGCGAGTCTGCGGACGACTGTTGCGGATTCGCGACTACGGCGGCGTCAGCTTCGCGCTGCTGCGCGACTGGTCCGGCGACATCCAGCTGCTCATCGACCGCGGCCGCGTCGGCGCGGCCCGCGGCGCCGAGTTCGACGAATTCTTCGACCTCGGCGACCTCGTCGAGGTCAGCGGGCAGATCGGGCGCAGCCGCCGCGGCGAACTGTCCCTGCTCGCCGCCGACTGGCGGATGATCGGCAAATGCCTGCACCCGCTGCCCGACAAGTGGAAGGGTCTGGCCGACCCGGAAGCGCGGGTGCGGCAGCGGTACGTCGACATGGCCATCAACACCGACATCCGCGAGATGATGGCCAAACGCAGCGCCGTGGTGCGGTCACTGCGCGACACCCTGCACGGCTGGGGCTTCCTGGAGGTGGAAACGCCGGTGCTGCAACAGGTGCACGGCGGCGCCAACGCGACCCCGTTCACCACCCACATCAATGCCTACGACCTCGACCTGTACCTGCGCATCGCCCCCGAGCTGTACCTGAAACGACTATGCGTGGGCGGCATGGAGAAGGTGTTCGAACTCGGCCGCGTCTTCCGCAACGAAGGCGTCGACTACAGCCACAACCCCGAGTTCACCGTGCTGGAAGCCTATGAGGCGCACAGTGATTACGAGCGCATGATGCACACCTGCCGTCAGCTCATCCAGGAGGCGGCGGTGGCCGCCAACGGGAAGATGGTCGTGCTGCGCCCGAATTCGGACGGCGGGCTGGACGAGGTCGACATCTCCGGGGAATGGCCGGTCAAGACCGTGCACGGCGCCATCTCCGCCGCCATCGGCGAAACCGTCACGCCCGGCACCGAGGTGGAACGACTGCGCATCCTCTGCGACAAGGAGGGCATCGGCTACCAGCCGGGCTGGGACGCCGGGCAGATCGTCCTCGAAATGTACGAGCACCTGGTGGAATCGGCGACCGAGGAACCCACCTTCTACATCGACTTCCCCACCTCGGTGTCGCCGTTGACCCGGCAGCACCGGCACATCCAGGGTGTCACCGAACGCTGGGACCTGGTCGCCTGGGGTGTCGAACTGGGCACCGCCTACAGCGAGCTGACCGATCCGGTGGAACAACGCAAACGTCTCACCGAACAGTCCATGCTCGCCGCGGGCGGCGATCCGGAAGCCATGGAACTCGACGAGGACTTCCTGCAGGCCCTCGAACACGCCATGCCGCCGACCGGTGGGCTCGGGGTCGGCGTCGACCGCGTGGTCATGCTCATCACCGGTCGCAGCATCCGCGAAACCCTGCCGTTCCCGCTGGTGAAACCCCGCACGGGACAGGGCGATTCGCGCTGAGCGGCAAGCGAACCCCCGGGATGCGGAACTCGCCATAGTGGATTCGGAGGGTGCCGTTAACAGCCTGAGCTGTGGGAACAGCCATGTTCACCGCCGAGCGCAACACGCTGTGCGGCACCGAATGTCGGGCTAATCTGATTTCTCCGGGCCCTGGGAGGAGGGCCGCCGAACGCTCTCGATTGGGGAATGCGATGTATCTCGACCTGCTGACTCAGGTTCCGCTGCTCGACCATCAGGTGTGGGCGAGCCAGGACACCTGGAACACCGCGCTGGATCTGGCCGCGAAGAAGAAGTCCAAGGGCAAGGGCGGCGGGTTCTGGATCTTCGCCGCGGTCTGCTGCATCGGCATCATCGTGCTGATCCTCGGCATTGTCTACCTGATGCGGAAGAAGAAGAGCCAGTAGTTCGGGACGGCCCACCCGGCGGGGTGGGCCCGTGGTGCGGCATTGTGGACGTGTGCAGTTGATTCTCGTCCGCCATGCCCAGCCCGAACGCGTCGCCGGAACCAGCGGTCCGGCCGATCCGGCGCTCACCGAGATCGGGGTGCAGCAGGCCGGGCGGGTACCGGCCGCGCTCGCGGCGCATCGCATCGCGCGGGTGGTGAGCAGCCCGCAGCGGCGGGCGCGCGAGACCGCGCGGCCCACCGCCGACAAGGCCGGGCTCGAGGTCGAGATCTTCGACGGGCTCGCCGAATACGATCGGGACCTGCCGGTCTACATCCCCATCGAGGATGCGAAGCAGGATTTCCAGGCCGTCTACGAGCGGATCAAAGCCGGGTGGCTGCCCGAGCAGATCGACGGGGACGCCTTCAAGGCCCGTGTGCTGGGCGATATCGCCACCATCGTCGCGGCCACCGAACCCGCCGACACCGTGGTGGTCTTCGCGCACGGCGGCGTGATCAACGTGCTGCTGCAGGATGTGCTCGGGCTGGAACGGCCGCTCACGTTTCCGATCGACTACTGCTCGATCACCCGGATCCTGTACTCGCGGACCGGGCGGCGGACCGCCGCGACCGTCAACGAGAACGGGCACGTCTGGGAATTGCTGCCGCGCAATCTCTGAAACAGTTCGAAAAGGCCGAAGGCCGCCCCCCGACTGGGAACGGCCTTCGGTGCGCCAACTGTCTCAGATGGAATTCGCGATGTAATTGTGCATCCAGGTGAGAGCCGTCTGACCGCCGCCCACCGAGTAGAAGCCGTAGCTGGTGTGCGTGCCCGTGCGGAAGAACTGCTCGAACTGCTGCGCCCGCTGCTCGTTCGCGCCCTCGGACAGCTGCGCCTGCAGGGTCGGGATGCCGCCCTGTGCCATCAGATCACTGATGATGGTGCCGACCTCGAGCTGGTAGCGCCACAGGTTCACCGGGTTGGGATCCGAAGCCTGCGCGAGGAATCCGGCGAAACGCGTGACGAAGTCGGAGTCCTCGGTGGAGCAGTACAGGTCGCCGATGGCGCAGATGGTGCGCACGCGATCACTGATGAAACCGAAGCCGCCGGTGCGTGCGCCGCCCGCACCCGCGCCGGGCGCGATCGGCCCGACCTGGATGTCGGTCGGGGAACGCCGCGGATCGGAGATGAGGGCGACGGCCGAAATACGGTCCGGCGGAACGACACCGAGGCCGGTGCCGATCTCGGCGGCCAGCTCGCCGGCCGCGTCCGCGCCCTGGCTGTAGCCGGTGATGGCGATCTTGGTGCCGGGGCAGGCCGCGCCCATGGCGGCGACGTAGCCGCGCGCGTGCTCGACCGCTTCCTTCTTGGAGGCGCCGTAAACGTCACCCTCCCAGGGGAATGCGGTCGCCGCGTAGGTCACATAGTCGACCCGGCCGGGTAGCCCGTCGGTAACCGTGGACAGCATGCCCGGCTTGGGATCCTTCTCGTGGCCGGTCTCCCAGGTGCCGGGGACGGCCACCGTGTAGAGGCTCGGGCACGCCGGGTCGGCCGAGGCCGTCGTAACGGAACCGCCGCCGAGGACGATTCCCGAGATGAGAACGCTCGCCGCTGCCCCCGCAGCCGCGACAACACTTTTCAACCGCATACTGCTCCAGTTCACGCCTGCCCGGGACGTGATCGTCCCGTTATTTCCGAAACTCATGGTGCGGTCGCCGGATGACGAACGGGGTGCACTCGTGGTTAACCGAAGTAACCAGCCCCTATGAGATGCGCGAACCGGACCACCTCGCCGAGATCGGCACCACACCGCCGATAAGGATAAAGGGGGCTTTCCGCCGCCGCCACGCGACTCCGGAATGACGTCCGATTCCCGATATTTATAGTTCGCGTGCCCCGTGATCATCCGGTGACCTACACAACATAGCCATTCAATAGCTATTCGTCACTACCTTCAGGGAAATTTGTCCCAGACAGAAGGTGATCTTCAGAAACGAGAGATGCCCACGGACCGTAGTCCGTGGGCATCCGCCGTCTTCGGGTCAGCGCGTCAACGCTGGGCGACCATGGTGGGGGTGATCGGGGACGGGAGTGCGGTCTCGCCCTCGAGGAACTTGTCCACGGCCGACGCCGCGGCGCGGCCCTCGGCGATGGCCCACACGATCAGGGACTGGCCGCGGCCCATGTCACCGGCGACGAAGACGCCGGGGACGGTGGTCTGCCAGTCGTTGTCGCGCTTGACGTTTCCGCGCTGGTCGTAACCGACGCCCAGACCCTCGAGCAGGCCGTTCTTCTGCGGGCCGACGAAGCCCATGGCCAGCAGCACCAGGTCGGCCTCGAGGGTGAAATCGGTGCCGTCGACCTTCTCGAAGCGGCCGTTCACCATCTTCACCTCGTGCGCCTGCAGGCCGGTGACCTTGCCGTTCTCGCCCACGAAACGCTCGGTGTTCACGGAGAAGACGCGCTCGCCGCCCTCTTCGTGCGCCGAGGAGACGCGGTACATGAGCGGGTAGGTCGGCCACGGGGTCGAGCCCGCGCGCTCCTCCGGCGGTCGCGGCATGATCTCGAACTGGTGGATCGACTCCGCACCCTGACGGTGCGAGGTGCCCAGGCAGTCCGCGCCGGTGTCACCGCCACCGATGATGACGACCTTCTTGCCGCGCGCGTTGATCGGCGGCAGCCCGTCCTCGTCGGTGATCTGATCGCCCAGCTGCACGCGGTTGGCCAGCGGCAGGAACTCCATGGCCTGGTGGATGCCGTCCAGGTCGCGACCCGGCACCGGCAGATCACGCGCGATGGTCGCGCCACCGGCCAGGACCACCGCGTCGAACTGCTCGCGCAGCTGCTCGGCGGTGATGTCCACGCCCACGTTCACGCCGGTCTTGAAGATGGTGCCCTCGGCCTCCATCTGCGCCAGACGGCGGTCGATGAAACGCTTCTCCATCTTGAATTCCGGGATGCCGTAGCGCAGCAGGCCGCCGATGCGGTCGTCACGCTCGAACACGGTCACGGTGTGACCGGCCCGGGTCAGCTGCTGGGCGGCCGCCAGACCGGCGGGGCCGGAGCCGACGACGGCGATGCGCTTGCCGGTGAGGCGGGTCGGGTAGACCGGGGTCACCCAGCCCTCGTCGAACCCGTTCTCGATGATCTCGACCTCGACCTGCTTGATCGTCACCGGATCCTGGTTGATGCCCAGGACGCAGGACGCCTCGCACGGAGCCGGGCACAGGCGGCCGGTGAACTCCGGGAAGTTGTTGGTCGCGTGCAGGCGGTCGAAGCCTTCCTTCCACGCGCCCTTGAACACCAGGTCGTTCCACTCGGGAATCAGGTTCCCGAGCGGGCAGCCGTTGTGGCAGAACGGGATACCGCAATCCATGCAGCGGCTGGCCTGCCGCTGCAGCGTCTTGTGGTCGAAGTTCTCCTCGTAGACCTCTTTCCAGTCCATGAGGCGAAGCGGAACCGGACGGCGCTTCGGCAGCTCCCGGGAGGTGTGCTTCAGGAAGCCTTGTGCGTCACCCATTTACGATCTCCTGACCAAAACAAACAGTCTGCGAAAGCATGTCAGGCACGAGCTGCCTCCATGATCGCCTCGTCCACGTTGCGGCCGCTCTTCTCCGCCTCGGAGATGGCCAGCAGGACCTTCTTGTAGTCGCGCGGCATGACCTTCACGAACTTGGCCGACTCGTTGGCCCAGTCGCCCAAGAGTCGTTCGGCCACAGCGGAACCGGTCTCGTCGCGGTGCTGCGTGATGGTGGACTGCAGCCAGGCCGCATCCTCGTCCGACAGCTTCTCCAGGTCGACCAGCTCGGTGTTGAGGTTCGACTCGAAGGTGCCGTTCGGGTTGTAGATGTAGGCCACACCGCCCGACATGCCGGCGCCGAAGTTGCGGCCGGTCTCGCCGAGGATGACCACGCGGCCACCGGTCATGTACTCGCAGCCGTGGTCGCCCACGCCTTCGACCACCGCGGTCGCGCCCGAGTTGCGGACGGCGAAGCGCTCGCCGACCACACCGCGCAGGAACGCCTGGCCGTTGGTGGCGCCGAACAGGATCACGTTGCCCGCGATGATGTTCTGCTCCGCGACGAACGACTCGGGGGCGTCGGCGGACGGGCGCACGGTGATGCGGCCACCCGAAAGTCCCTTGCCCACATAGTCGTTGGCGTCGCCGACCACACGCAGGGTGATACCGGCCGGGACGAAGGCACCGAACGAGTTACCGGCGGAGCCGGTGAACGTGATGTCGATGGTGTCGTCGGGCAGGCCGACGCCGCCGTACAGCTTGGTCACCTCGTGGCCGAGCATGGTGCCGACGGTGCGGTTCACATTGGTGATCTTGGTGTCGATCTTGACCGGCTTGCCGCGCTCCAGCGCGTCCGCGGACTTGGCGATCAGCTCGTTGTCCAGGGCCTTGTCCAGGCCGTGGTCCTGATCCTTGGTCCGGCGGCGATCCTGGAACATGAACGCCGTCTCGACATCGTCGAGGATGGGCGACAGGTCCAGCTTCGCGGCCTTCCAATGTGCCTTGGCGGCAGCGGTATCCAGCAGGTCGACGCGGCCGATGGCCTCGTCGAGCGTGCGCAGACCCAGCGACGCCAGCAGCTCACGCACCTCTTCGGCGATGTAGAGCATGAAGTTCTCGACGAACTCCGGCTTACCCGTGAAGCGTTCGCGCAGTACGGGATTCTGCGTGGCGACACCGACGGGGCAGGTGTCGAGGTGGCAGACGCGCATCATGATGCAGCCCGAAACCACCAGCGGGGCGGTGGCGAAGCCGTACTCTTCCGCGCCGAGCAGCGCGGCGATCATGACGTCGCGGCCGGTCTTCATCTGACCGTCCACCTGCACCACGATGCGGTCGCGCAGGCCGTTGAGCAGCAGGGTCTGCTGGGTCTCGGCGAGGCCGAGCTCCCAGGGGCCGCCCGCGTGCTTCAGCGAGGTCAGCGGCGAGGCACCCGTGCCACCGTCGTGACCGGAGATGAGCACGACATCCGCGTGCGCCTTGGACACACCCGCGGCGACGGTGCCGACGCCCGGTTCCGCGACCAGTTTCACGTGAATCCGCGCCTGCGGGTTCGCGTTCTTCAGGTCGTGGATCAGCTGCGCCAGATCCTCGATCGAGTAGATGTCGTGGTGCGGCGGCGGCGAGATCAGGCCCACGCCCGGCGTCGAATGCCGGACCTCGGCGACCCACGGGTACACCTTGTGCGCCGGAAGCTGGCCGCCCTCACCGGGCTTCGCGCCCTGCGCCATCTTGATCTGGATGTCGGTGCAGTTGGTCAGGTAGTGCGCGGTCACGCCGAAGCGGCCGGAGGCCACCTGCTTGATCGCCGAGCGCCGCCAGTCGCCGTTGTCCTCGACCTCGAAGCGGGCGATGTCCTCGCCGCCCTCACCCGAGTTGGAGCGACCGCCGAGCCGGTTCATGGCGATGGCGAGGGTCTCGTGCGCCTCGGCCGAGATGGAGCCGTAGCTCATCGCGCCGGTCGAGAACCGCTTCACGATCTCGCTCGCGGGCTCGACTTCCTCGATCGGAATCGGGTTGCGGCCCTTGGACTTGAACTTGAACAGGCCGCGCAGCGACGCCAGGCGCTCCGACTGATCGTCGACGAGCTTGGTGTACTCCTTGAAGACCTTGTACTGGCCCGAGCGGGTGGCGTGCTGCAGCTTGAACACCGTGTCCGGGTTGAACAGGTGGTACTCGCCCTCACGCCGCCACTGGTACTCGCCGCCGACCTCGAGCTCGCGGTGCGCGCGCTCGTTGCGGTTCTCCAGGAACGCGACCTTGTGCCGCTCGGCGACCTCACCCGCGAGATCGTCGAGGCCGATACCGTCCAGCGGCGAACGCAGACCGGTGAAGTACTCGTCCACCAGCTCCTGCGCCAGGCCGATGACCTGGAACAGCTGCGCGCCCCGGTAGGAGGCGATGGTGGAGATGCCCATCTTGGACATCACCTTCAGCACGCCCTTGCCGGCCGCCTTGTTGTAGTTGTAGACGGCCTTCTTGAAGTCAGCCGCGTGATCGCCGGTGGAACCCGGCATGGTCAGCTGACCGCGCTCCAGCATGTCCTCGATGGACTCGAACGCCATGTACGGGTTGATCGCGGCCGCGCCGAAACCGACCAGCAGGGCCATGTGGTGCACCTCACGGGCGTCACCGGCCTCCACGACCAGGCCGACCTTGGTGCGGGTGCGCTCGCGCACCAGGTGGTGGTGCACGGCGGCGGTGAGCAGCAGCGACGGGATCGGCGCCAGCTTCTCGTTGGACTCGCGGTCGGACAGGATGATGATCCGCGCGCCACCGTCGATGGCCGCCGACACCTGCTTCTGCACGGCCTCGATGGCCTTGCGAAGTCCCTTGCCGCCCTTCTTGACCGGGTACAGGCCGTGGACCACGACCGAACGCAGGTCGGGACGCGACCCGTCGTCGTTGATGTGGACCAGCTTGGCCAGCTCGTCGTTGTCCAGGATGGGCTGGGTCAGGGTGATCTGACCGCAGGACTCCGGTCCCGGGTTCAGCAGATCGGCCTCGGGACCGACCATGCTGCGCAGCGAGGTGACGACCTCTTCGCGGATGGCGTCCAGCGGCGGGTTGGTGACCTGCGCGAACAGCTGCGAGAAGTAGTCGAACAGCAGCCGCGGCCGCGAGGACAGCACCGCGATCGGGGTGTCGGTGCCCATCGAGCCGAGCGCTTCACCGCCGGTCTGCGCCATCGGCGAGACCAGCAGGTTCAGTTCCTCGGTGGTGTATCCGAAGATCTGCTGGCGGATCAGCACGCGGTCGTGCGACATGTGCACGTGCGGACGGTCCGGCAGGTCCGACAGCTTGGTCGGGCCGTTGTCCAGCCACTGCTGGTACGGGAACTGTTCCGCGAGAGACTGTTTCACCTCCTCGTCGGAGATGATGCGGCCCTGCGAGGTGTCCACCAGGAACATGTGGCCGGGCTGCAGGCGCTTCTTGTACACGACCGTCGCGGGGTCGATGTCGAGCACGCCGACCTCGGAGGCCAGCACACACAGGCCGTCCTCGGTGACCCAGATGCGGCCGGGGCGCAGACCGTTGCGGTCCAGCACCGCGCCGACGACGGTGCCGTCGGTGAAGCAGACCGAGGCCGGTCCGTCCCACGGCTCCATCAGGAACGAGTGGTAGCGGTAGAACGCGCGCTGCTCGGGCGTCATGTTCTCGTTGCGTTCCCACGCCTCGGGAATCATCATGAGCACCGCGTGCGGCAGGCTGCGCCCGCCCAGGTGCAGGAGCTCGAGCACCTCGTCGAAACGAGCGGTGTCCGAGGCCCCCGGGGTACAGACGGGGAAGATCTTCTCCAGGCGGTTGTTGCCCTCGGAGTCGGTGCCGAACACGTCCGAGTTCAGCAGCGCCTCACGCGCCCGCATCCAGTTCTCGTTACCGGAGACGGTGTTGATCTCGCCGTTGTGGGCGACGCGCCGGAACGGGTGCGCCAGCGGCCACGACGGGAAGGTGTTGGTGGAGAAGCGGGAGTGCACGATACCCAGCGCCGACTCCACGCGATCGTCCTGGAGGTCCAGGTAG
Source organism: Nocardia acididurans (assembly GCF_016741815.1). GTDB lineage: Bacteria > Actinomycetota > Actinomycetes > Mycobacteriales > Mycobacteriaceae > Nocardia > Nocardia acididurans. The sequence continues at coordinate 567,374 of NZ_JAERRJ010000001.1, read as the reverse complement.
AAGGCGCGCAGCTGCGGCGTGGTGAACATGCCCTTGTAGACGAAGGTCTCGCCGGACAGGCTCGGGAAGTAGACCGATTCCTTGCCGGTCGCGCCTTCACCCGCGCCCGCCTTGCCGAGCTCGTGCTCGATGCGCTTGCGGACGACGTAGGCGCGACGCTCCAGGTCCAGGCCGGAGAGCTGCTCGGCACTGTCCTTGGGCGAGGCGATGAAGATCTGCCGGAAGGTCGGCATGGCGTCGCGGGCCAGCGCGCCCAGCGACGACTCGTCGATCGGGACCTCACGCCAGCCGAGGACCTCGAGGCCCTCCTCGCGCACGATCTTCTCGACGCGGTACCCGGCACGGGCCGCCTCACGGCGGGCCTGCGGGAGGAAGGCGATGCCGGTGGCGTAGGAGCCCTCGGCAGGCAGCTCGAAGTCCACGATGGCCCGGAAGAACTTGTCCGGGAGCTGGATCAGGATGCCCGCGCCGTCACCCGAGTTGGGTTCGGCGCCGGCTGCGCCACGGTGCTCCAGGTTGAGCAGCGCCGTAATAGCCTTGTCGACGATGTCGCGGCTGCGGCGGCCGTGCATATCCACGACGAATGCGACACCACAGGCGTCGTGTTCATTCGCCGGGTCGTACAGCCCGCGGGGTCCAGGGGACCTGTGGCCAGGAAGTTGCGTCATGCCTCTGCCTTCACAAAAAACAGGCCTTCGAAGAATTGCGGCCTTCTCGAACGCCTCCGTCTAGACTGCGCCCGGACGTTTCGGAGACCAGCTGCGCTGATGGTCCTCCCGTGCAGTCGCTCTCCAGTTGTCCACCCGCTCTGGTTAGGTAGTCGGGTGCTCGGTGGTAACTCAACCCTCACAAGTTGGTCACCTACCGCGCCTTGTCGCCCGCTAGGCTGAGCGCCTGGTGGGCCTCTGACCGTATGGGGAGATATGCCGAGCTTGTCGAGTTCGGCGTTAAGAGCAAACGATAAGTCAGGACGAAAGCCCAACCAACTTAGGTTGCACTAATAACAGCTTCTAGCTGGGCTTCTTCATCGGTCCTCCACTACCTGCGCGTTCTCCAGTGTAAAGCAGGGGTGCAGAGCTGTTTCAGTTGAGTTCACCACTGAACGCGTGTTGAACGGTCACGATTCGATGCCGCCTCGATCGAACGTTGACATGCCCTCTCACCTGCAATGAAACAGATTTCCCCGCAAGGGGTTCCGGCAAACCGGGCGAAAGACGGCTAACTTTCCGGACTTGGCGAACTCACACCGCGAGCGTCCTGGGCGTGCGGGACGTCAACCTGCCGACCGTACGGAATCTTTCCTGGTTGTGGACTCGAGCACACCCGCAGCAAACGCTCGGTATGCGCTGGATCACCGAAAATCCCGATATCCGCGCCGGTCCGGGCGTGATCAAAGCCACGTCACACGCCGGAAACAAGCCACTGTGAGGCTGGCCACATCCCAGCCGCCGCAGTCGGTGGAAACCGGCTCGGAGTGTCACGCTGGGACAACGAACAAGCGACGGTTTCGGCAGGGGGAACCACACCATGCCCACCGGTGGAATCGGAGATCTGCTGCCCTGGCTCGGCGGCGCCCACCCAGAACTCGTTGACCCGCACGAACGCGGGGGTTATTCGGTCACCGGCGCGATTGTGGCGCTGTTCGCGGCCATATCCGGAGTGATCACGGCACTCGCCACGAGCGCCGCCGACTGGCCGCTGCTCGCGGTCGTCGTCGCCGCGCTCCTCACAACAGTGTTGGTAGGGGCAGTATCTCGCGCCATCGCGACGGCGTCGACACCCGCCCGCGATGAATCCCGGCGTGCGCGAGCCGAATTCGGCGGACGCATCGCCGTGGCCGTCGCCGTCGGCGTGCTCGTCGCCGAATTGGCCTGCACCGTACTGTTCAGCGGCACCATCGACCGGCTGCTCGACGAAACCGCCCAGCGCGGAGCCGAATCCGCGCCCGGCGTCGTCACCGCGCGCACCGAACTCGACCAGGCGAAGAACAATCGCACCGCGCTCGATCAGGCAATCGCCAAGGCGCAGACCGACGTCGACGAAGCACTGATCATCGCGCGCTGCGAATTCAGCGCCGCCGCCGAATGCGCGCGGCAGCCGATAACCGGCGTACCCGGACGCGGCCCCGAGGAACGCACCGCCAACCAGATGTTCGAGGACGCCCGCACCCTGCTGGCCGCCGAACGTGCCAAGATCGGCGGACTCGACCAGGCCGTCACCGACAAGGACCAGGCCCTCACCGCCGCCCGCGCCGCCGCCTACACCGACGGCGACCGCGGACTCGGCGCCCGCTGGGTGGCCATGAACGGTTACACCACAGACCATTTCGGTGCGTTCGCCCTGCGACTCGCGACCGCGCTGCTGATGATCGTGCTGGCCCTGCTGCCCCTGCTGCTGCGGTTCTGGCGCGGCGAGACCTCCTTCGACCGCGCGGTCGCCACCCGCACCGCCACCGGCCGCATCGACCAGGCCGCCACCACCGCCATCGCCGTCAAAGCGGCCGAGGTCCGCGTCGAAACCGAAGCGGTACGAGCCGAACAGCAGCTCACCGCGGTGAAACTCGAAGCGCACGCCGACACCGCCATCGAAGGGGAACGGCAGCGCAAACGCATCATCGCGTCGATCGGCAACTTCGAGATCGGCGTCACCGAACCCGCACAGCGCGCGGTCGCCGAATTCGACCGCGCCGCACAGCATGAACTACCCGCCGGCGCTTCGGCCGGCGGACAGTCTCAGGAGGGGAACTTGACTCAGTCGCCGAACCTGCCCGCCCAGCTCATGCCCGGGGTCGTCACCCCGGTCACCGCGGGCGGCGCCCTCGTTCCGGCACCCGCGCCCGCTCCGGCGGCCGCCCAGCAGGTACCCGCCCAGAAATCCGGTGGCGGCCTGGAACTCCCGATCATCGGCACGGTCCCGTTCACCGATACCGCCGCCCGCTGGATCCGCCCCCTGGTGCCGTCCTTCGTCGCGAACGCCATCGACACGGCGACGCATCCCCTGCGCACCGTCCGCCAGGCTTTCGAAGAGGCCGAGGAGATCACCTTCACCCTGCGCCGCACCCGCAAGGTGACCGTCGACTCCGAGGATTCCGCCCAGCCCCAGCAACAGCAGCAGGTCTACGCGCAGCCCCAGCAGGTCTACGCCACCCAGCCCCAACTCGGTTACCAGCTCCCCCCGGGCGCACAGCACGTCTACTCCGAGCGCGTCCCCACCCCGGCCCACCCCCAGCCGGGCTACTACTCGCCGCAGTACTACCAGCAGCTCCCCCAGGCCCCCGTGGTCGACCACGGCTACGGCCTCCCCCAGCCCCCGTCTCAGGACGAACTGACCGCCCGGCAACAGCAGGAACTGGGCCGCCGCGCCCAGCGCGAACTCCCCCCGGGCAAGCCCCAGAACTGACCCCGGACACGACTGCGGCCCGGCATGTTTCACGTAGAACACGGAAACTGCCGGGCCACAGCGGTTTTCAGGGGCCGCCGCGCGTCCCGATCGCCCGATTCAGGCCGCTATATACGTATACGAGTACGTACCCTGGAAGCATGCTCGATCCGATCAGCCTCGTCGTAGGCGCCGGACTCGTCGGCCTGGGCTGGGCCGCCGGACGATTCGGCCGCCGCTCGAACCAGCCCACCCCGGCCCCCGCCGTGTGCGGCTGCGGCCACGACCTCTCCCTGCACGATCGCAAAGCCGGGGAATGCCACTTCGAATCCCCGCGCAAGACCGGATGGGGAATGACCGTGTGGGCCCGGTGCGGTTGCCGCACCTACACCGGACCCACCCCGCTGGAGGACCTGCTCACTCCTCCGGTGCTGCCGCCGCTGCACGACGACCGCTAGCCGCGCGGTACACCACATAGGCGGTGACCAGCAGGATCGCCGTCGTGCCGGTCGCCGCGAGATGGACGCCCTCGACGAAGGCGGTGTGCGCCGCCTCCAGCAGGGTCGTGGCCGCGGGTTCGTGCAGGGTGCGGGCTGTTTCGACCGCGCCGCCCAGGGATTCGCGGGCCGCGTCCAGTTGGCCGGACGGGATCGAGGCCGGGTCGAGGCCGTGGCGGTAGGTGGCCATGACGGCGCTGCCGAGGGTGGCGACGCCCAGGGCCACACCGGCTTCGAGGGCCGTTTCGGAGATGGCGGCGGCATTGCCCGCGCGTTCGGCGGGGGCGGTGCTGACGATCATGTCGGACGAAACCGTCAGGGCCACACCGACGCCCAGGCCGATCAGCAGGAAGCCGATGATGAACGGGAGCACGGGGGAACCGGGGTTGGCGCCCAGCATCCAGAACATCAGGGCGCCGAGGGCGGCCGTCACCAGGGCGCCGGCCAGGACCGAGACCGGACGCCAGTGCCGGACCAGCCACGCCGCGAACAGCGCGCCCGCCATCGAGCCGATGGTGCCGGGGATCAGCAGCAGACCCGCCGCGAGCGGGGCCTTGCCGAGGACCAGCTGGAGGTATTGGGAGCCGAAGAACAGCACTCCCGCCAGGGCGAAGACCGACAGCAGGTTGGCCAGGACCGCTGCCCGGAAGGGCGGCAGGCGGAACAGTTCCAGGTCGATCAGCGGGGCTGCGAGGGTGCGCTGACGGCGGATGAACACGACACCGGCCAGCACACCGACGATGGCGGCGATCAGCGGCGTCACGGCCGGGCCGTGCGCGGCGAATTCCTTGACCGCGTACACGATCGGGATCAGCGCCAGCATGGACAGACCGGCCGAGACCAGGTCGAAGCGGCCCGGGTTCGGGTCACGCGACTCCGGCACCAGGAACGGCGCGAGCACGATCAGCAGCGCCATCACGGGCAGGTTCACCAGGAACACCGAGCCCCACCAGAAGTGCTCGAGCAGCCAGCCGCCCAGCAGGGGACCGACCGCCGCGCCGGAACCGGCCATCGCGCCCCACACCGAGATGGCGAGGGTGCGCTCGCGCGCGTTCTGGAACATGGAGCGGATCAGGCCGAGGGTGGCGGGCATGAGGGTCGCGCCGGCGACACCCTGCAGCACGCGTGCGGCGATGAGCATTTCGGGGCTCACCGACCAGGCGGCCACGGCGGAGGCGATGCCGAATCCGGCCGCGCCGATGATCAGCAGGCGGCGGCGGCCGATGCGGTCGCCGAGGGTGCCCATGGTCACCAGCAGGCCGGCGAGGACGAACGAGTAGACGTCGATGATCCACAGCAGCTGCGGTGTGGTGGGCGCGAGGTGGCTGCTGATGGAGGGTACGGCGAGGTCGAGCACGGTGGCGTCGACGGACACGAGGAGCAGTGCCAGCGCGAGCACACCCAGTCCGGCCCAGTCACGCGGGCGTGCCTTGGGCGCGGCGACGTTCGAGGTCGAAGCGATCGAGTGGGTGGTCATGAGGTTTCTCTTCCAGGGGTTCTTGAACCGTCCAGACGGTACAGTAACAGACCAACCGTCCAGACGGTACAGTAATTCCCGTGACCACCCGTGATCCGTCCGGAACCCGCGACCGGATACTCGACGCCCTCGAAACCCTGCTCCTCGACAAGGGCCTCTCCCAGGTGACCCTCGAGGCCGTCGCCGCCACCGCCGGCGTCTCCAAAGGCGGACTGCTCTACCACTTCAAGAGCAAGGACGCCCTGCTCGCCGGACTCGTCCGCAGACTCGAATCCCGTACCACCGAACAGCTGAACACCGCAGTCTCCCAAGGCAAATCCGTCGCCGAGTGGTACCTGCAGACCCCCCACCCCGGCGACGAATCCGACGCCGTGGAACTGGCCCTGTACCGATCGATGCTCGCCGCCATGCGCACCGTCGACGGCCCCCACGACACCGACGCCGACGAAGTCGACCGCGCCCTCAACGAGGCCTTCGACGCCTACCGCACCGCCCTCGACAACGAAATCCCCGACCCCGTCCAGGCCGAGATCGTCCGCCTCGTCGGCGACGGCGTCTACCTGCGAGCACTGCTCGGCATGCCACCCACCGACCCCGACCTCTACCGCCGAGTCGTCGCCCGGCTGCTCGGGCAAGCGACCGGAGATCGGTAGCGGGCAGTACAGCGACGGAAGGCTGAACTGCGATTACACTCGGCCACGTGTTGCCAGCCGCCGCCGACAATGTCGGCAAGGCGACCGGTGCGGTGGGGGAGACACTGCTTTCCGAACCGTCGCCGGTGCCGATCCGTCCGATGCAGTTCCGGGAACTGCTCGATCTGCCGTTCGCGCTGATCCAGCCACGGGTCAAGACCTTCGGCGCGGTATTCGGGGTCGGCGTGCTGGTCGCCTCGGCGATCGCCGTGGGGATCACCGTCGTGGGTTCGCTGGCCACCGGAGACGACAAGGACGGCACCCGCTGGTCGGCCGTCATCGGCACCCTCGTCTGCGCCTGGCTGCTGCGACTGCTCGTGCGCGGCGTGACCGTGTCCATGGGCTTGGCCGCCGTGCGGCAGCAGGCCGTGACCTGGCGATGGGCGCTGCGGCAGATGTCCTCGGAAGCCGCTCCCCTGCTGGGGTATTCGGCCATGTTCACCCTCATCGGCATCGGGGTGCTGGCGCTGGGGACGCCGCTGATCATCACACTGCCGCTCGCCGCGATCTGGCTGGCCTGGCTGCGGGCGCGACGGTTCACCACCGTGCCGATCATCTTCGACGAATCCGCCACCTATCGGACCGCGACCGCACGCGCGAAAATGCTCGTGCAGGGCACGGAATGGCAGATCGTCGGGGTCTGGCTGTATCTGCGCGGGCTGATGCTGGTGCTCATGGTTCCGCTGCTCGCCGTCCCCGGATTCCTCAGCGGCATCACCGGAACCCGGCGATGGACCGTCACGGTACTGCTCATCTCGGTATCGCTGCTCATGATCGCGTTCGCGGAAATGGTGGAATCCTCCGCGCAGGTCGTCGCCTACGTGGACCGCCGGTGCCGCCGTGAGGCCTGGGATATCCGCGTGCCCCCGGCCGGAGGACAGCGATGACACAGCCACCCGCACCACCGCGGGAAAACCCGGCCACCGGCCCGGGCGGCCACGGAACCGTGCCGCCCACACCGGATCTCGGCCCCGCCGCCACCCACCGCGCCGCCGCCGAATTCGCCGCGCAACGGCACGACTTCGCGACCGCGCTGCGCGAGCGATACCGCGCCGTCACCCGCGGACTCGAACAGCACGGCGTCCTCGAGGAACAGCGCGGCCGCACCGCCCGCGAAACCGCGCGGGCCGCCACCACCGCGCTACCGGCCGACGCCGGTGAACTGCCCTCGGCGGCACACAGTTTCGACGAAATCGTCTACGGCGGACGAACCGCCACCGAGGACGAATACCGCCGACTCGAGCAGGCCGACCGTTTCTCGGTCGCGCCCGCCCCCAAGGACGCCCCCACCGAGATCGCCGAAAAACGCCGCAAGACACGGCAACCCAGAAAGAAGCGGGAAAAGCGCGAGCGCGGACCCGTGGAAATGCCCGCCTTCCTGAGCGATTGGCGATTCTGGGCGGCCGTCGGCGGCGCCATCGGCGTCATCCTCGTCGTGTGGCTGCTCATCAAACTCGGCACGCCCACCGTGCCCGACCCGCCCGATAAGCCCGACCTGCCCGACAGCCCGCCCGACGCTCCCGACATCGACGAACCCGACTACGGCGCGGGCGACGACTCCATCTTCGCCAACGGCGGCTGGGCCGTCTTCGGCGGATTGCAAGCCTTCATCGCGTGGCTGATCATCCTCGGCTGGCGCGGTCGCCGGCGCGGCACGGTCGTCGCCGAACCCCATCCGGTCGAGGCCCCCGCCAACGAACTGCTCGACGGACAGGCCGGGCTCTACCGCAAATCCCGCGACTACGACCACATCGCGGCCAAACTGCGGGCGGCGACCCTGCGACGGCTGCGGCCCGTCCTCAACGTCACCGCCGACACCACACCCGACGTGGTGACCCTCGCGGTCAGCACCCGCACCGGAGCCGATCCGGCGCAGGTGCACGCCGCCCTCTACGACCCGGTCGCCGACCGGGTCACCCTGGAAATCGTGGCCGCACAACTCGAATGGATCGAATCGGAGGTCTTGTGACCACAGTGGACACCAACCACGACGCCCCGACCGCCGAACAGGCCCAGCAGGCGCTGCTCGCGCTGCGCGCCGAAATCGGCAAAGCGGTCGTCGGCAACGATCAGGCGGTCCTGTACCTGGTACTCGGACTGCTCTGCCGCGGCCACGTCCTGCTCGAAGGCGTTCCCGGCGTGGCCAAGACACTGCTGGTCCGGGCGCTGGCCACCGCCCTGGCCCTGGAGCACAGCCGCATCCAGTTCACACCGGACCTGATGCCCGGCGACGTCACCGGCTCGCAGATCTACGACCCGCACTCGGCGGAGTTCACCTTCCGGCGCGGACCGGTGTTCACCAATCTGCTGCTCGCCGACGAAATCAACCGCACCCCACCGAAAACCCAGTCCGCGCTGCTGGAATCCATGGAGGAGCGGCAGGTTTCGGTGGACGGCGTACCGCAGCCGCTGCCCGACCCGTTCATCGTCATCGCCACCCAGAACCCCATCGAGCAGGAGGGCACCTACCCGCTGCCGGAGGCGCAGCTGGACCGGTTCCTGTTCAAGGTCGACGTCCAATTGCCCGGGCGGGACGACGAATTCCGGATTCTGCAGCGGCATGCCGCCGGATTCGATCCGCGCGACCTGACCGCGGCGGGGCTGCGGCCGGTGGCCGGACCCGCGCACATCGCGGCCGCCCGGCAGGCCATCACGCAGGTGGCCATCAGCCCGGAGGTGCTGGCGTACACGGTGGACCTGTGCCGCGCCACCCGGACCTCCCCCGCCGTCGCGCACGGCGCGTCCACGCGCGGCGCGACCGCGCTCATGGCGGCGTCGCGGGCCTTCGCCTGGCTGAACGGGCGTGGCTACGTCACCCCCGACGATGTGAAAGCCGTTGCGGTGGCAGTACTCCGGCACCGCCTGCACCTGCGGCCCGAACACGAGGTGGAGGGCGTCACCGCCGAGGGCGTGCTGACCTCGTTGCTGATGTCCGTCCCCGTCCCGGTGTAGCCGTGGTCGTCACCGGCCGGCTGGCCGTTCTGGCGGGGCTCGCGGCGCTGTTCGTCGCCCTGGTCATGCCGTCGTGGGCGGGCGTGGGCCTCGCGAGCGGAGTCCTGCTGGCGCTGGTCGCGGCGGATCTGCTCGCCCTGGGTTCGCTTGCGGCGGTGGAGCTCTCGCGGGAGCCGCTCACCACCGTCCGCACCGGACGCAGCGCCGAGGTGGAATTGACGGTGCTCAACGCGGGCGCGCGCACGCTGCGCGCCACGCTGTGGGACGACTGGCCGCCCAGCGCGCACGCCCGGCATCGCACGCACACGCTGAATCTGCCCGCCAACACCAAGATTCGCCTGCATACCGAACTCACTCCGGCCTACCGCGGCGACCGCGCCGCCGGACCGGTGACCATCCGGGTGACCGGACCGCTCGGCCTGGCCGGACGCCAGGTGCGGCGCGCCGTGCCGGGACGCCTGCGCGCACTGCCGCCGTTCCGCAGTGAACGCCTGCTGGCCTCGAAGGTGAAGCAGCTGCAGCACCTGGAAGGCCGCAACACCACCACGATTCGCGGCCAGGGCACCGAATTCGATTCCTTCCGTGAATATGTGGCGGGCGACGACGTGCGCACCATCGACTGGCGGGCCACCGCCCGCGCCAGTGACGTCCTGGTGCGCACCTGGCGGCCGGAACGCAACCGGCACGTGGTCATGCTGCTCGACACCGGCCGGGTGAGCGCGGGCCGCGTCGGCGACGGCACCCGCCTGGACGCCACCATCGAGGCGGCCCTGCTGCTGGGCGGCCTCGCCGCGGCGGGCGGCGATTCGGTGGACCTGCTCGCCTACGACCGCCAGGTCCGCACCGAGGTGCGCGGCATCGGCGGAAAACGCCTGCAGCTCAAGCTCATGCACGCACTGGCGGGCGTCTCCCCCGCTCTGGTGGACACCGACTACCAGGGCCTGATGCGGGCCACCCTGCAGCGCGCCCGCCGCCGCAGCCTGGTCGTCTGGTTCACGCACATGGACGCGGCCACTGTGCAGGAGGGCCTGCTGCCCGTGCTCCCGGTGCTGACCGAACGCCACCGCGTGCTGGTCGTCTCGGTCACCGATCCCGAGGTGGCCGCCGCGGTCACCCGCCGCTCCGGCCTCGAGGACCTCTACCACGCGGCCGCCGCCGAGAACGTGATCGCCGAACACGCGGTGGCCCGGGAGATCCTGCGCCGCAGGGGTGTTCGCGTGATCACTGCCGCGCCCGATCAACTCCCCGGCGCGCTCGCCGACGAGTATCTCGAGCTCAAGCGCACGGGCGCACTGTAATTCGCGTCGCCGATTCCACAATCGGCCGCGTCGTCTACCGGGCTCCGCGAGTTACCGGGCCAGGGCCTGTGGGCGGATGTTCGGCAGCCCCGGCTGCGGCTGGGGTAGCGGCGGGAGCGCGCGGCGCTGTCGTTCGGCCAGGACCGCACCGAGGATGTGGTACGGCGGGTAACCAGTGGGCGGGGTGATGGCGAGGCGGGCGCTGACGGCGGCGAGCAGTTCGCGGCCGAGTTGATCCTGCACCGACGGGGTGAGGGTGCGCAGGCGAATCAGATAGCGGCGCACCGCGAGCGCGAGATCGTCGGGCAGGCCGGACAGATCCAGTTGCCGCGACCAGTCCATGAGCCACGGCGGCGGCACCGCGAAGGAGGGCCACGGCAGGCGGCTACGGTCGTGGACGACGACGGTGCCGGCCAGTACGTCGCCGACGCGGCGGCCGTTGGGTGAGCACAGCGAGGTCACCACGGCGATGAAGCCGGTGCCCATGGACCAGAAGTCCACGATGCCGGACAGCCCGCGCGTGACGGCGTGCCGGAAGTCGATGGGCCCGCCGTCGGCCCGCACCACGCGCAGGCCGAACATCATCTTGCCGATGGACCGCCCGCCCGTGAGCGTCTCCATCGCGACCGGATATCCGATGAACGTGATCACCAGCAGCGCCACGAATACGGCTTCCGCCCAGGCGATATCGGCGTCGGCCTCTTCGAGCGCCACGAACGTGAGGAAGGCGAGCGTCAGCCCGAGGATGATCTGCATGATCAGGTCGACCAGGAACGCCGCCGCGCGGGTGGGTATTCGCGCGATGGGGAGTTCGACGGCGACAGCCTCGCCCGTGGTGAACAGAGCCATGGTCCCCCCGATTCTTCCCAGCTCCGGCGGCACTGGCAACCGCTGCGCCGGTTCTCGCACCCCCGGTATCCGTCGGTCCGGACGGAAGTCGGTGCCGGTGGCTAGCATTCACAGTAGTCGCACGATGGGGAGGGCTTGATGGATCTCGACGCGTACACCTTCCTGCACAAACGGGCCTGGGATCGGCTGGAGCAGCTGGCGAGCCCGGGTAAGCGCCTGACGGGCGCGGAGGCCGACGAGCTGGTGCGGCTGTACCGGCTCACCTCGCAGCAGCTGGCGCGCCTGCAGAGCCGCAACGCCGATCCGGAGACCATCGCGGGCCTGTCGGCGGTGCTCACCCGGGCGCGGGGCAAGGTGCTGGGTGCGCAGGTCGACAATATCGGCGAGATCGGCCGCTTCTTCTCGCACCGCTTCCCGGCCGCCGTGTACCGGGCCTGGCCGTGGTGGGTGTCGGTGGCGGCCCTGTTCCTGCTGGTGTCGACGGCGCTGGCGACCTGGGTGGCCGAATCGGAGGACGCGCGCCGCAAGCTGGGCCTGGACACCGATACCGAGGCGCTCACCAAGCCGGGCGGCGCGTTCGAGACCTACTACTTCGAGCATCCGAACGACGCGTTCGCCGCCCAGGTGTGGACCAACAATGCCCGTGTCGCGGCCATCGCCCTGTTCACCGGCGTCCTGATCCTGCCCGCCGTGTGGGTGATGGTGATGAACGCGCTGAATCTGGGTGTGAGTGCGGGCCTGATGGCCGATGCCGACCGTCTGGACTCGTTCTTCGGCTTCATCCTGCCGCACGGAATGATCGAGCTCACCGCGATTTTCATCGCCGGTGGCGCGGGTATCAAGCTGGGCTGGACGCTGATCGATCCGGGCCGCGAATCCCGTCCGCAGGCCCTGGCCCGGCAGGGCCGGGCGACCGCGGTGGTCGCGATCGGCCTGGCGCTGACCCTGCTGGTGGCCGGTCTGCTGGAGGGTTTCGTCACGCCGAGCGGGATGCCCACCCCCGTGCGCATCGGTATCGGCGCGCTCGTCGAACTGGGTTTCCTGGCCTATGTTTTCGTGCGTGGCCGCCGGGTGGCGCTGGACGAAGACGCACAGGCGGCGTTGGCGGCCGGTGAGCACATGCCGGGCTATTCGGTGGGAAGTGACCTGGAACCTGTTGCGGGAGCGGCGGCTTCGAAGGCGCCGGCAACGGCCGGGATTTGATTTCCACTGGCCGCAGCGAGTCCTGCTCAGCTGCGGCCAGCGTTGCCGATGACTCTACACAATCGTTATGGCTACGCAACCTCCGACTTGCCCCGCGGGCGTATAAGTCGACCAGGCGAAATGTCCGTTCCCAGAAGGCAACCCGCCAAGATCGCTATTTTCCAGCTTCCCCTTTGCGGGCGGTCTGCGGAGGCGGTCGAAACCTTCCACGTGGTACCGATTTCGACCCCGTTTCGACCCCTCGCGCGCGATGCTCCGCCGGCCCGGTCGAGAGGTTTGCCGAAAACTCGCGCGACCACCGGGAATCGACGGTTCAACCCCCGTTAACCTGGTGTTTCGCCCCTGGTCGCAGCCATAGCCCGGCGGTCGCCCATTCTGAAACAAACTCGAAGTTTGTTTACCTTAGTTTTGACTAAACGGACATCAGGCATAACTCGATGAAAATCGGGCGCATACCCGATGCGATACCTTCCGGCAATCGAATTTCAAGCCCGGAAGACCACTTCCGGGACACCCGGCAACGCCCCGGCCGAAGGGTTCGCCACCCCCGGTGCGATCTTCGTCACAATGCGCCGCGACCTGCGTTTCCATCGGCGCGGCGGTGTCCCGCTGAGTGGACCGGACACGCTGCCCCGCAACGACTTCGGGAAAACGACGAAGGCCCCATCCGATTGGATGGGGCCTTCGTCTTGGTGGGCGAGGGGGGACTTGAACCCCCACGTCCTTACGGACACTGGCACCTGAAGCCAGCGCGTCTGCCATTCCGCCACTCGCCCTGAGCGACGTGAAAGAACGTATCACGGGGTATGCGCCAAAAAGAAATCGCCTGGTTATCGAGGGTGGGCGCAGGTCGGCGCGGTCGAGCACACCTCGGGAACCCAGGCTCGTCGTCAAGAGTTACAGGTGTGGACGTTCGTGGATATCATGCAATCACCGTGTCCCTACGCAGACACGCCCTGACGCGTGCCGCTGTTCCGGAACGCGCCACGGCGTCAACACCACGACACGAGAGGAGGGGCGAATGGGGATCGTTTCTCGATTCGAACGCCGGCTCCAAGGTGCTGTCGGTGATGTTTTCGCCCGCGTCTTCGGCGGCAGCGTCGTCCCCCAGGAGGTCGAGGCCGCGCTGCAGCGCGAGGCCACCGACAATCTCCAGGAGTTGGACGGCGGCCATCTGCTGGCTCCCAACAGCTATGTCATCACCATCAACGAGTCGGATCTCGGCCAGCTCGTGCAGGGTGAGGGACAGGCGGACCACGACCTCATGGTGCGAGCTTTCGCCAAACACTTACAGGACTACATCCGCGAGCAAGGATGGCAGACCTACGGCGAAGTGCACGTCGAATTCGAGGCATCCCCTACGCTGCACACCGGACAGTTCAGGACGGCCGGCCGGGTGGACCCGGACGCCGGAACCTCCGGTGCTGCCCGACGGGCGGGTCCCGCGCCGGGACCTGAACGCCCACAACGACCCAACCCGCAACCAGGAGCTGGCCCCATGACGCAGAACTCAGGCTACGACCCAAGCCGTGAGCCCGCGGAGTCCGATCCGCGGAACCGCGGGTACGCGCCCCCGCCTGCCGGACGTGGTCAGCAGGGCTACGACCAGGGGTACGGCCAGGGTGGTGGTGGCCAGTACCCCGATCAGGGCGGCTACGGCCAGTCCGAGCAGGGCTACGGCGACTATCAGAACGGCTACGACTACCAGCAGCAGGGCGGTGGCGCCGGGTACGGGCAGCAGCCGGGCTACGACCAGGGGTACGGCCAGCAGGGCGGCTACTCCGATCAGGCGTACGGCCAGCAGCCGGGCTACGACCAGGCGTACGGCCAGCAGGGCGGCTACTCCGATCAGGCCTACGCCGACCAGGGCTACGGTCAGCAGCAGGGTTACGACCAGGGCTACGGCCAGCAGGGCGGCGGCTACGGCCAGCAGCCCGGCTACGACCAGGGCTACGGCCAGCAGGGCGGCGCGTACGGCCAGCAGGGGTACGGCCAGCAGCAGGGTTACGACCAGGGCTATGGCCAGCAGCCGGGCTACGACCAGGGCTACGGCGATCAGGCCGGCTACGGCGACGATCAGCAGGGCTACGGGCAGCAGGGCGGCTACGGCCAGCCCGCGCGCGGCGCCTCGAGCTATTCGGCGACGCTGCAGCTGGACGACGGCTCGGGCCGCACCTACCAGTTGCGTGAGGGTTCCAACATCATCGGCCGCGGCCAGGACGCACACTTCCGGCTGCCCGACACCGGGGTCTCGCGGCGGCACATCGAGGTGCGCTGGGACGGCCAGACGGCCATGCTGTCGGACCTCGGTTCGACCAATGGAACGCTGGTCAACGGCTCGCCCGTACAGGACTGGCAGCTCGCCGACGGGGATGTCATCCGCGCCGGGCATTCCGAGATCCTGATCCGCATCGTCTGATCCCGTAAGCTCGCGTTGCAGGTCACGATATGGCACGGATTTTCCCGGTCGTATCGTGATCGCAACCGGTCTACGGCCCTATGATGCTGCCAACAAATTCGGCGGCAGCCGGGGTCGCGCTGACCAACAGCACTCACCGGTTGGGGGTCGACGATCCGTACCTACGACACGGTCGAAACAGGAGGTGGAGCACCGTGCAGGGATTGATCCTGCAATTGACGCGCGCGGGGTTCCTGCTGCTGTTGTGGCTTTTCGTGTGGGCCGTGCTCCGGACCTTGCGCAGCGATATCTACGCGGCATCCGGCCTCCGGGTCGCGCCGCGGGCCGCAGGCGGTTCCGCGGTGCTCCCATCATTTCGCCGGGGCCAGAAGGGCGCCAAATATCTCGTGGTGACTCAGGGTTCACTCGCCGGCACCCGCATCTCACTCGGCTCGCAGCCGGTGCTGATCGGGCGCGCGGACGATTCCACGCTGGTCCTCACCGACGACTACGCCTCCACCCGGCATGCGCGCCTGTCGCAGCGGGGTGAGGACTGGTACGTCGAGGATCTCGGGTCCACGAACGGGACCTACCTCGACCGATCGAAGGTCACCACGCCGGTGCGGGTTCCGCTCGGCACCCCTGTCCGTGTCGGCAAGACAGTGATCGAGCTGCGATCGTGACACTTGTTCTCCGCTACGCAGCGCGCAGCGACCGCGGTCTCGTACGAGCCAACAACGAGGATTCCGTCTACGCGGGTGCGCGCTTGCTCGCGCTCGCGGACGGCATGGGCGGCCACGCCGCCGGTGAAGTCGCCTCCCAGTTGATGATCGCCGCGCTGGCGCATCTCGACGACGACGAGCCCGGTCCCGACCTGCTCGGCAAACTGGATCGCGCGGTGCGCGAAGGCAATGCCTCCATCGCCGATCAGGTCGAGGAGGAACCCGAACTCGACGGCATGGGCACCACGCTCACCGCCATCCTGTTCGCGGGTTCCAAACTCGGCCTGGCGCATATCGGCGACTCCCGCGCCTACATGCTGCGCGGGGGTGAGCTGACCCAGATCACCCGGGACGACACCTTCGTGCAGTCGCTGGTGGACGAGGGCCGGATCACGCCGGAGCAGGCGCACACCCATCCGCAGCGGTCGCTGATCATGCGGGCGCTCACCGGCAACGAGATCGAGCCCACCCTGGTGGTGCGCGAGGCTCGGGCCGGGGATCGCTACCTACTGTGCTCGGACGGTCTGTCCGATGTGGTGAGTGACGAGACCATCGCCAACACCATGCGCGAGGGCACCACCGACGAGTCGGCGGACCGGCTCATCGAATTGGCTTTGCGCAGTGGCGGTCCCGACAACGTGACGGTCGTCGTCGCGGATGTGATCGATCTGGACTACGGCCAGTCGCATCCCATCGTGGCGGGTGCGGCGTCGGGTCAGGACGAGGACACTCCCGCGCCGAACACGGCCGCCGGACGCGCCGCCGCGCTGCGGCCGCCGCGGGCGACTCCGCGCAGAGCGGTGTCCGCGCCGGAGCCGGAACCGCCGAAGAAGGGTCACAAATTCCGCTGGATCGCGCTGTCCATGGCGCTGGTGATAGCGGTCGGCGCGGGACTCGCCATCGGCTACAACATGGTTCGCAGCAACTACTACGTGGGAGCCGAGAACGGGCGGGTGGTGATCCTGCGGGGTCTGCCCGGATCGGTGCTCGGCTTCACGATCCGGGATGTCGATCAGATTGCCTGCGCCACGCGCAGCGGTGAGATCCAATTGGCCGATCCCGGTGCGGCTTTCCCGCCCGGATGCCGGGAGCTGACCCTCCCCGATCTCAAGTCGACCGTCCAGGATTCCGTGCAGAAGGGACTCCCCGGCGTCAACCGGGACGAGGCCGTCAAGCAGATGCAGAACCTCTCCGGAGACAAGGGCCTGCTGCCGCCGTGCGAGAAGCCGGTCTCCCCGCCGGTCACCACACCGCCGCCCGGCGACCCCACCCAGTCCGGCGCCGCCACCACCACTCCGGCGCCGCCGACCACCACCGGGGTACCGCCCACCAGCGGCGAGAACAACACCCTCGAACCACGCCAGCCCGAGCCGACCACGACCGCACCGGTCACCACCACCACGGCTCCCAAGGCTGAGCCGAGCTGCAGGGTCGCGGACTGATGTCCGCTCCGGCCCCACCGTCCGCTGGGTCCTTTCCCAGTCCGCCGGGCGGATTCGCGCCCGCGCCGCCGCCGACCACGCGGCGGAACGTGGAACTCATGCTGCTGGCGCTGGCGGCCGTCATCACCACGGTGTCGCTGATCCTGGTGGAGGCCTCCCAGGAACAGTCGATCACCCTCGACATCGCCAAACTCGGCCTGTCCTACCTGGCCCTGTTCGGCGTCGCGCACCTCGCGGTGCGCCGGTTCGCGCCCTTCGCCGACCCCTTGCTACTACCGATCGTGGCCCTGCTCAACGGACTCGGCCTGGTGCTCATCCACCGCCTCGATCTAGCCGAGGCACAGGACGCCGAATTCGCCTCCAAGGCCATCCCCTCCCCCGACGCCAACCAGCAGGTGCTGTGGACGGGGCTGGGGATGGTGGTGTTCATGGGCCTGTTGATCGTGCTGCGCGACTACCGCACCCTGGCCCGCTACGCCTACACCCTCGGCCTGGTCGGCCTGGTCGCGCTCGCCATCCCCGCGCTGCTGCCGTCCCGCTTCTCCGAGGTGAACGGCGCGAAGATCTGGATCCGGTTGCCCGGCTTCAGCGTTCAGCCCGGTGAGTTCGCGAAGATCCTGCTGATCATATTTTTCGCGGGCGTACTCGTCGCCAAGCGCGACCTGTTCATGGCCGCGGGCAAGCACGTCTTCGGCATGGACCTGCCGCGCGCCCGCGACCTCGGGCCCATCCTGGTGGTCTGGGTGGTCTGCCTGGGCGTGCTCGTGCTGGAGAAGGACCTCGGCACCTCGCTGCTCATCTTCGCGACCGTGCTGGTGATGCTCTACATCGCCACCGAGCGGGTGGGCTGGCTGGTCATCGGCGGCGGCCTGCTGGCCATCGGATTCGTGATCGCCTACAACGCTTTCGGGCATGTGCGGGTGCGCGTGAACACCTGGCTGCACCCCTTCGAGGACTACTCGAACACCGGCTACCAGATCTCGCAGTCGCTGTTCGGGCTCGCCACCGGCGGCCTGGCCGGCACCGGGCTCGGCAGTGGCCGGCCCACCGAGGTGCCGTTCGCCAAGACCGACTTCATCATCACCACCATCGGCGAGGAACTGGGCCTCATCGGCCTGGCCGCGGTGCTGATGCTGTTCTGCATCTTCGTGATCCGCGGTCTGCGCACCGCGCTGGCCGTGCGCGACAGCTTCGGCAAGCTGCTCGCGGCGGGCCTGGCGTTCACCATCGCGATCCAGGTGTTCGTGGTGGTCGGCGGTGTCACCAAACTGATTCCGCTGACCGGTCTGACCACGCCGTTCGTCTCCTACGGCGGTTCCTCGCTGCTGGCCAACTACGCGCTGCTGGCGCTGCTGATCAAGGTGTCCGACGCGGCCCGCGCGCCCGCCCCGGTGCGCAAGCGGGCCCCCGAACCGATCGCTGACGCGCCCACCGAGCTCGTGCGGCGGCCGAAGGGGGGTGCCGCGTGAACACACCCCTGCGCCGGGTCGCGCTCGCGGTCATGGTGATGATCGTGGCGCTGCTCGCCAATGCCACCTACGTGCAGGTCTGGAAGGCCGACAGCCTGCGCACCGACACCCGCAACCGCCGCGTGCTGCTCGACGAGTACGCCCGGCAGCGCGGCCAGATCTCGGCGGGCGGAACGGTTCTCGCGAGCTCCATCGCCACCGACGACCGGTACAAGTACCTGCGCATCTACCCGACCGACCCGCAGGCGTACGCGCCCGTGACCGGTTTCTACACGCTGACCAACGGCAGCGGCGGCATCGAGAACGCGGAGGACTCGGTGCTCAACGGCTCCGACAATCAGCTGTTCGGCCGCCGGCTGGTGGACATGATCTCGGGCCGGGATCCGCGCGGCGGCAATGTGATCACCACGCTGAACCCGGCCATGCAGAAGGTCGCCTACGACCAGCTGACCGCGAAGGGGTACACCGGTTCGGTGGTGGCCATCGAACCGAGCACCGGGCGCATCCTCACCATGGTGTCGACGCCGTCCTACGATCCGAACCAGCTGTCGGTGCACGACGGCGCGCAGGCGGCCGAGGCGCGCAAGGCGCTGGATCAGGATCCGGATCAGCCGATGCTGAATCGCGCTGTGTCGCAGACCTATCCGCCGGGGTCCACGTTCAAGGTGGTGACCACGGCGGCCGCGCTGGCCAACGGGATCGCCAAACCGGACGATCAGTTCACCGCGGCCTCGCGAATCACGTTGCCGGACACCACGACCACACTCGAGAACTACAACGGCAACCACTGCGGACCGGGCGACGGTTCCACGGTGTCGCTCACCGAGGCCTTCAAGTACTCGTGTAACACGGCCTTCGTGGAGCTCGGTATCAAGGTGGGGGCCGCCAAACTCAAGGACGAGGCGGCGGCGTTCGGTATCGGCGAGCATCCCAGCATCCCGATCCCGTGGGCGGACAGCTCGGTCGGCACCATCGCGGACGGGGCGGCGCTGGGCCAGTCCAGCATCGGGCAGCGGGATGTCGCGCTCACACCGCTCGACAACGCGGTCATCGCGGCGACCATCGCCAACGGGGGCGTGCGGATGCAACCGCATCTGGTGGATCAGCTGCAGGCCCCCGACCTGACCACCCTCAAGAACATCAACGCGATGTCGGTCGGCCAGGCGGTGTCCGCTCAGGTGGCCTCCCAGGTGACCGCCATGATGATCGAATCGGAGAAGAACACGCAGGGCGGTTCGCAGAACCGCGGCTACACGATCGCCTCCAAGACCGGAACCGCCGAACACGGCAGCGATCCTCGCAACACCCCGCCGCACGCCTGGTACATCGCCTTCGCGCCGGCGCAGAACCCGAAGATCGCGATCGCGGTGATCGTCGAGAACGGCGGCGACCGGGCACTGGCCGCGACCGGCGGATCGGTGGCGGCACCGGTCGCCCGCGCGGTGCTCGACGCCGGATTGCAGGGGGGCTGAACGAATGACAGGGCAAGGTAGACAGGGTCTGGAATGCTGAACAACGGTGCGTTGATCGCGGACCGGTACCGGCTGCAGCGGCTGATCGCCACCGGTGGCATGGGCCAGGTCTGGGAAGCTCTCGACACGCGGCTGGATCGCCGGGTGGCGGTGAAGGTGCTCAAGGCGGAGTTCTCCACCGATCCCACCTTCCGGCACCGGTTCCGCGCGGAGGCGCGCACGACCGCGCAGTTGAATCATCCGGGTATCGCGAGCATCTACGACTACGGCGAGACCATGGACCCGTCGGGCGGCGAGATCGCCTATCTGGTCATGGAATTCGTGCAGGGCGAACCGTTGAACGCGGTGCTCAATCGGATGAACCGGCTGTCGGTGGCCCAGGGTCTGGACATGCTGGAGCAGACCGCCCGCGCGCTGCAGATCGCGCACGCGGCCGGTGTCGTGCATCGGGATGTGAAGCCGGGCAACATCCTGGTGACGCCGACCGGTCAGGTGAAGATCACCGACTTCGGCATCGCCAAGGCCGTGGACGCGTCCCCGGTGACCAAGACCGGCATGGTGATGGGCACCGCCCAGTACATCGCGCCGGAGCAGGCCACCGGTGAGGACGCCACGGCGGCGTCGGATGTGTACTCGCTCGGTGTGGTCGGCTACGAGGCGCTCGCCGGGCAGCGGCCGTTCACCGGTGAGGGCGCGCTGACGGTCGCCATGAAGCATGTGCGGGAGACCCCGCCGCCGCTGCCCGCGGATCTGCCGCCGAATGTGCGCGAGCTGATCGAGATCACCATGGCCAAGGATCCGCAGCAGCGGTATTCGACCGGTGGCGAGTTCGCCGACGCGGTGGCCGCGGTGCGCTCGGGTCGGCGGCCGACGCCGCCGGGCGGGATTCCGGTCACGCCCGCGTTTCCGACGGGCGCCACCCGGATCCTGCCGCCCGGACCGACCATGATCATTCCGGGGCAGCGGGCGGATCAGCCGACCACGCGCTATCCGACGCCGCCGCAGCCCATGCAGTCCGCTTCGGCCACGGGGGCGACCGCGTTGCTCTCGGGTCCGCAGCCACCGGCCACCCGGCCGCCGGGTACCGGCGCGCGCCCCGTCGACGACGGACATTCCGGACGTTTCACCAATAGTCAGAAGGCCCTCGCCGGACTCGGCGTCGGCGCGCTGATCCTCGGCGCCGCAGCCGCTTTCGTCCTGCTGTCCGGCGATCCGCCGGAACCGACGCCGCCCACCCGCACCAGCGCCGTGGTCGCGCCGCCGGTCACCACCGTGCCCCCGACCACCACCACGGTGCCGCCGACCACCACGCGGGAGCGACCGGTACCGCCCCCGGTCACCACCTACGAACCGCCGCCGACGACCTACGAACCGCCGGTGACGACCACTCCCCCGCCGGTCACCACCACGACCAAGCCGCCGGTCACGACCACCACCAAACCGCCGGTCACCACGACGACGACCAGCAAGGACGAGGAACCCACCACCGCACCCCCGACCACCACCGCGCGCAGACCGCAGCCGGGTGTGGACCTACCATCGTTGCCAGTGATCCCTGGTGTCGGAGGCATCCGCACCGACACCAGCGCCCAGGACGACATTGACCTCCAGCAAGGACAATCATGACGACCCCGAAGAATCTCTCGTCTCGCTACGAGCTGGGCGAGATCATCGGGTTCGGCGGCATGTCCGAGGTGCACAAGGCCCGGGATCTGCGGCTCGGCCGCGATGTGGCGATCAAGGTGCTGCGCGCCGACCTGGCCCGTGACCCCACGTTCTATCTGCGGTTCAAGCGGGAGGCGCAGAACGCGGCCGCGCTGAACCATCCGGCCATCGTCGCGGTGTACGACACCGGCGAGGCCGAGGTCGACGGCGGCCCGCTGCCCTACATCGTCATGGAGTACGTGGACGGCGACACCCTGCGCGACATCGTGCGCGGCAAGGGTCCGCTGCCGCCGCGGCGCGCCATGGAGGTCATCGCGGATGTGTGTGCGGCGCTGGACTTCTCGCACCGCAACGGCATCGTGCACCGCGATATGAAGCCCGCCAACATCATGATCAACCGGGCCGGCGCGGTGAAGGTGATGGACTTCGGCATCGCCCGCGCCATCGCCGACAGCTCCAACCCCATGACCCAGACGGCGGCCGTCATCGGTACCGCCCAATACCTTTCGCCCGAACAGGCCCGCGGCGAACAGGTCGACGCCCGCTCCGACGTGTACTCGGTCGGCTGCGTGCTCTACGAAATCCTCACCGGCGAACCGCCTTTCACCGGCGACTCGCCCGTCGCCGTCGCCTACCAGCACGTCCGCGAGGATCCGCGGCTGCCCTCGCACGTCTACCAGGGCGTGCCGCGCGAACTCGACTCCGTCGTGCTCAAGGCCATGAGCAAGAACCCCGCCAACCGGTACCAGACCGCCGCCGAGATGCGCGCCGACCTGATCCGCGTGCTCGGCGGGCAGAAGCCCACCGCCCCCATGGTCATGACCGACGAGGACCGCACCAGCTTCCTCGACGACGAACTCCCGCCGCCGCGCTCCTACCGCACCATGGAACGCCGCGACGACACCACCGAACAGGAAGCCGTCGAACCCCCCGGCGGCGGTGGCCGCCGCACCGCCCTCATCGCCGCCTCGGCCGCCGCGGCCGTCGCCGTGATCGCCGCACTGCTGTGGGTGCTCGTCGGCCCCGGCGCCCGCCCCGATCAGGTCACCATCCCCGATCTGGCGGGCAAGTCCGAGCAGCAGGCCCAGCAGCAACTCACGGACCTGGGCTTCCACGTGGCTACCCAGCAGAAACCGGACAGCAAAATCGCGGTCGGCAATGTGATCTCCACGCAACCGCTGGGCGGTTCCCGGATCGACAAGGGCAGCACCGTCACCCTGGTGATCTCGCGCGGCCCGGAACAGGTCGCCATACCCAAGCTGATCGGCCTCACCCAGCAGGAGGCCGAGAAGAACCTGACCAACGTGAACCTGCAGCTGGATCCGCAGATCCAGCAGGACTGGTCGAGCGCCGCCGAGAAGGGCAAGGTCATCCGGTCCGACCCGCGCGAGGGCACTCGCGTCGACTCGGGCAGTTCGGTCCAGATCACCCTCGGCAAGGGTCCGGAGCAGGTCGCCGTCCCGTACGTGGTGGGCCAGTCCATCGATGTCGCGGAACAGACCCTGACCAAGAGCGCCGGCCTGCAGATCGTCAAGCAGGAGGTGCCGAACGCGCAGCCCAAGGGCACGGTGATCGCCACCGACCCGGCCGCGGGCACCATGGTCGACAAGGGTTCCTCGGTCACCGTGCAGATCTCCCAGGGCGACGAGATCACCATGCCGGACCTGCGCGGCAAGACCCCCGCCGAGGCCGTCACCCTGCTGCGGCAGCGCGGCTGGAACGGTCAGATCAGCCAGAACACGGTGAGCACCCTCAATACCGGTGACGTCGGCCGGATCATCTCGCAGCAGCCGTCGGCGGGCTCCTCGCTCGCCAAGGACGGCACGGTCACCATCACGACCGGCGTGATCACCATCGGACCGCCCTGATCGACGGCCCCCGGCTCACAACTTCAGATGGCGATTCATGGACATGGCTTCGTCGGCCAGATCGGGTAGCTCCACCACCTCGACACCGTGCTGACGGAGCTTTTCCACGCCCACACAGTTCGCCACGAAGGTGCCCGGCTCCCGCCACGCGATGACGACCCGGCGGATACCGGACGCGAGAATCCGGTCGGTGCACGGGGTTCGGTCCTGACTGGCTCGCGCCGAACAGGGTTCGAGGGTGCTGTAGAGGGTGGCGTGCGGCAGCCGCGGAT
Organism: Nocardia acididurans; assembly: GCF_016741815.1. Lineage (GTDB taxonomy): Bacteria > Actinomycetota > Actinomycetes > Mycobacteriales > Mycobacteriaceae > Nocardia > Nocardia acididurans. Next base: position 543,720 of record NZ_JAERRJ010000001.1, on the reverse strand, counting down.
CGGCGGGATCCATCTTGTCCAGGGCGGATTCCTCGGCATGCACCTTGTCGTCGGTTTCACGGGACCAGCCGTGCATGATCTCCACGCCGTCCGCGCCGACGATGACCGCACCCACCGAGAAGGCGGACGCGCTGGGCGGGCAGAGCCGGGCCAGGCCGATGGCGTGCCGCATCCAGCCGCGATCGGAACGAGCCTCATCCGACATCGGAATCCTCCTTCGGCAGATAGCGGAGCAGGGCGATATCGCCGATCCGGCTGACATCGGCCAGCTGCATGCGATGGTGCGGGCCGCCCGGGAAATCGGCCGGTCCGAGGAAACGCGGGGCCGCCGGATCACCGACCACGAGGGGTGCGACGGCCATGCGGATCTCGTCGACCAGCCCCGCCGCGAGGAACGCGGTGTGGATGGAGCCGCCGCCCTCGACCATGAGGCGTTCCAGGCCGCGTTTGCCCAGATCGTCCAGCAGCGACGGGAAATCGACCGTGCCGCCGAGGGATACGACCTCGGCCCGGCCGTGCAGCGTGTCGCCGATCCGGTGCAGGCCGGAATCGGTTGTGTAGACGAGTCTTTCACCGCCGAAACGCCAGAAGTTCAGCCGCGGGTCGAGATCGCCTGTCGCCGTGACGATCACACGGACCGGATACTCGGGCCGACCGGCCGCGATCCGGTGCAGCCGGCGTTCCGCACTGTTGACCAGCAGGCGCGGATTGTCGCGGCGCAGGGTTTGCGCGCCGATCAGCACGGCGTCGGACTCGGCACGCAGGGCATCGACGCGATCGAAGTCGGCCGCGTTGGAGAGCAGCAGCCGATCGGGGCTCGCGTCGTCGATGTAGCCGTCGATGCTCACGGCTACCGACAGCAGCACATGCGGCCTCGTCATACCAACGCCGCGACCTCCGCCTCGAGCTGCGCGACCAGGCCCTCCGCGGGACGCTCACCGCAGACGCCCAGCCAGTTGGCGAGCATCCGGTGACCACCCTGTGTGAGCACCGATTCGGGATGGAACTGCACGCCATGGATCGGCAGCGTGCGATGCCGCATGGCCATGACCAGCCCGGATTCGGTGCGGCCCAGCACTTCCAGCTCCGGCGGCATGGTCTCTTCGAGCACGGTCAGCGAGTGGTAGCGGGTGGCGGTGAACGGATCCGGCAGCCCGGCCAGCACGCCCGCGCCGATGTGGAAGACGTCGCTGGTCTTGCCGTGCAGCAGTTCGGGAGCGCGGGTGACGGTCGCGCCGAACGCGGAACCGATGGCCTGATGGCCCAGGCACACGCCGAGCAGCGGCGTCTCGTGCCGGGCGCAGGCGTGCACCAGATCGATGCTCGCGCCCGCCCGCTCGGGGGTGCCGGGGCCTGGACTGATCAGGACGCCGTCGTATTCCTGCACGACTTTGTCCACATCCGCGAGCATTTCGTCGTCGTTGCGCCAGACGGTCGCGTCCACACCCAGCTGTCCGAGATACTGGACGAGGTTGAACACGAAGCTGTCGTAGTTGTCGACGACCAGAACACGCATGCTTCGAGAGTAGTGGGCGACAAGCCGACGATCACAGGCAATACCTACTATGGATGTACTCACCGTGAGCGTTTGCGGAGGCGACGACTGATTTCGCAACGGTCGGGGTAACTCCTGGGGCACGCCCAGAATCGGGTCGGCACCCACCGCCGGCACGCATGCGAGAATATCGACGGCACTCTGCCGTGCGCTGAAGGCACGGGGAGGCGGAACAGAGGATGTCATGCCTAAGTCCAAGGTCCGGAAGAAGACCGATTACAGCATCAACCCGGCCAGCCGTACCCCGGTGAAGGTGAAGGCCGCGGGGCCGTCGCCGGTGTGGTACGTCACCATCATGCTGGGCTTCATGCTCGCGGGCCTGGTCTGGCTGCTGGTCTACTACCTGGCCGGAGATCAGATCTCCTGGATGAACGACCTCAACGCCTGGAACTTCCTGATCGGGTTCGGCCTGATGGTGGTGGGCCTGATCATGACGATGCGCTGGCGGTAATCTGCCGTTCCGCCGGTAACTCACAGCGTGTCTGTGACCCGCATCGCCTTACAAACATGTTATTCATGCACATCTGTGGATGACCTTGTGGACAACTCGAGGAAGGGCTGGGGACGATGACGACGGATTCGGTATCCCGGCTCTCCTGGTCCACACCTCCCGCTGCCCTGGCCGTGTGCGGTGTGGGCGGTGTCGTGCTGGCCGCGGCGGCCGTGCTCGCGAACGACGCACCGGCCCGGCTGCTCATCGGTCTCGCCGCGTTCGGCCTGCTCTGCCTGGCCGGACTGGGGCTGCGGCAGCGGCCGCGACTATCCGTCGAACCCGGTGATCCCGCCTACCTGGTGGTGCGCGGCGTGGCCGGGCCGCAGCGCTACAGCTCGAAGCAGATCACCCGGGCCCGCGTGGTCAACTACCGCAGGCTCGGCCGCCGGATGCCCATGCTGGAGATCGACGTCCAGCACGAGGGCGACGAGAAACTCCTGATCTTCGGCCGCTGGGATCTGGGCGCGAGCCCGGACGACGTCCTCGACTCGTTGCGCGCCCACCTCTGATCCGGGCCGCCAGCCGCAGGCTCCGAATCACACGCGGTACAGACTGTCCATCAGCGACGGCGCACCGAATACCGTGACCGCGAGCGCGATCACCACGACCACCGCCACCGCACCCCAGCCGATCAGCGATGCCGCCTTCGGGGTGCGCGCGTGCAACCAGCGCGGGCCGAACAGAATGCCGGTGGTCGCCACCGTGCCCGCGAGCAGACCACCCAGATGTCCCCAGATGGAGATGCTCGGCACCGAGAACGTGATGATCAGGTTGATCACCAGCAGCACCAGGATCTGCGTGAGGTTCTGCCTGGTGCGCAGCATGATCACCGCGACCGTTCCGAACAGGCCGAAGATCGCGCCGGACGCGCCCGCGGTGGCGGTCATGGGCTGCGACAGCAGGGTCACCGCCGCGGCACCGCCCAGCAGCGAGGCGAGATACACGGCCACGAAGCGGGCGCGGCCGAGCGCCACCTCCGCGTACGGGCCGAGCACGTACAGCGCGAACATGTTGACCAGCAGGTGGATCAGCCCGTAGTGCAGGAAGCCGGAGCCCAGGACCCGTATCCACTGTCCGTCGCCGACGAAGGCCGGTACCAGCACCCAGTCGTAGAACAGCTCCGAACGCTGGTTGTCCATGACGCTGCGCGCCTGGGCGGCGGTGACCGCGAAGACGAGCACGTTGAGCGCGATCAGCGTGAAGGTGACGTACGGGCGGGTCTGTGTGGTCGCCGTCAGGCCGGCGGCGTTGCGCACCGGCCGCACGTCCTGCTGTCCCTGGCGGACGCATTCCACGCAGTGCTGCCCGACCGCGGCCGGGGTGAGGCATTCCGGGCAGGCCGGACGCCCGCACCGGGTACAGCCCAGCCCGGTCACGCGATCGGGATGCCGGAAACAGGTGGGGGCGGGCTGCTGGTGCGGGTTCATCGCGAATGTCCTCGGTCTGCTGCCTGAATCAGGAGATGGTGATCCCCGAGATCACGACCTCGTCCTTGGGCCGGTCGTTGCGGTCGGTGGGCACGCTGCCGATGGTATCGACCACCTTGCGCGAATCCGGGTCGAGCACTTCACCGAAGATGGAGTGCTTGCGGTTCAGATGCGGCTGCGGGCCGAGGGTGATGAAGAACTGGGAGCCGTTCGAATGCGGCCCGGAGTTCGCCATGGCGACCAGGTAGGCGCGATCGAACCGCAGCTCGGGATGGAATTCGTCCTTGAAGTCGTATCCCGGACCGCCGCGGCCGGTGCCGAGCGGGTCGCCACCCTGGATCATGAATCCCTCCATCACCCGGTGGAAGGTGGTGCCGTCGTAGAACGGTCCGGAGTCGGTGCCCCGGGCGTTCCTGGTGGTGTAGGGGGCGGTGCCGTCGGCCAGGGTCTCGAAGTTGCGGACGGTGCGGGGTGCGTGGTTACCGAAAAGCGCGATCTTGATATCGCCATGGTTCGTGTGCAGCGTTGCCACGGCCGTCTGATTCGGTGAGGTCACGCCGCCAAGAATAGGTGGTGGTCCTGGCACACCCGGGACACGGCACACAATCAGACACCCGGATCACCGTTTCCCGCGCTTCCCTGCCCGAAATCGGGCAGGCGAGTGGACGAAAGCCGCTTGCTATGGCAAGTTCGGTCGAGTGAATGACGGGACCCCGGCCGATCTGGTGCGCCACGTAGCGGCCTCCACCGGTCTGCCGGCCACGGTCGCGGCCCGTGTGGTGGCCGACGTCGTCGGCTACTTCGACGAGACCGCCGAGGACTTCGTCCGGCGACGACATGCCGAGCTGCAGCGCCGGCAGGTGCGCAATGCCGAGATCTGGCAGGTGCTCGCGGACGAACTCGCGCAGCGACCGGTCGCCGCCCCCGTATTCACCGAACGACAGCTGCGCCGAATCGTGTACGGATAGAGGAGTCAGTCGCGTATGTGTGGAATCGTCGGATACATCGGCCATCGTGAAGCCGTTCCGGTACTGCTGGAGGGCCTGCACCGGCTGGAGTACCGCGGCTACGACTCGGCCGGCCTGGCGGTCCCGCACCGCGGCCGCCTGCGCATCACCAAAACCCAGGGGCGCGTGCAGGATCTGCGCAACAGGGTGGACGCCGACGCGGCCCGGCTGCGCGGCAACACCGGCATCGCGCACACCCGCTGGGCCACGCACGGCGAACCCAGCGACGCCAACGCGCACCCGCACACCGACGGCAGCGGCCGGATCGCCGTGGTGCACAACGGCATCGTGGAGAACGCCGAGGAACTGCGCGCGGCGCTCACCGCCGAGGGCGTGGAATTCGTCTCCGACACCGACACCGAGGCCATCGCGCATCTGATCGCCGCCGCGCTCGACGACAGCGAAACCCTGGAAGACGCGGTCCGCAGCGCGCTGTACCGGGTGCAGGGCACCTACGGTCTGCTGGTGCTGGATTCGCGGCGGCCCGAGGAACTCGTAGTGGCCCGCAACGGCAGCCCGATCGTGCTCGGTGTGGGCGACGGCGAGATGTTCATCGCCTCCGATGTGGCCGCGCTGGTGCACCACACCCAGCGCGTGGTGTTCCTCGACGACGGCGAGCTGGCCACCGTGCGGGCTCGCGAATTCCGCACCAGCACACTGGGACTCGAGGCCCGGCGCACCGACAAGATCCCCACCACCATCGATATGGCGGCCGAGGACTACGCGCTCGGCGGCTACCCGGACTTCATGCGCAAGGAGATGGCCGAGCAGCCGGACGCGGTGCGGCGCGCGCTGCGCGGACGCCTGGACGAGCGGTTCGCCACCGCGCACCTGGGCGGGCTCAATATGGACGCGCGCGAGTTGCGCGGCATCAGCAAGGTCGTGTTCCTGGGTTGTGGTTCGGCCTACTACGCCGGGCAGCTCGGCGCGCAGATCGTGGAGGAGCTGGCGCGCATTCCGGCGACGGCCGAACCGGCCTCGGAGTTCCGGTACCGCAATCCGGTGGTGGATCCGGATGCCCTGTATGTCGCGATCAGCCAGTCCGGCGAGACGCTGGATACCCTTGCGGCCGTTCAGGAATTGCAGCGCAAGGGCGGCCGGGTCATCGGCGCGGTGAACGTGGTCGGCAGCGCCATCGCGCGCGAATGCGGTGCGGGCGTCTTCCTGCACGCGGGCCCGGAGGTGTCGGTGGCCTCCACCAAGGCGCTCACCAATATGACCGTCTCCTTCGCCATGCTGGCCCTGCTGCTCGGCCGGGTGCGCGATCTGTCCACCGCGGCGGGTGAGCGCATGGTGGCCGGGCTGCGCGCACTACCCGAGGCCATCGAATCGGTTCTCGCCGACGATGCCGCCATCGCCGATATCGCGGCCCGCTACGCCAAGGCGCGCAGCATGTTCTTCATCGGCCGGGTGCGGGCCTGGCCGGTCGCCCGCGAGGGTGCGCAGAAATTGAAGGAGATCTCCTACATTCACGCCGAGGCGTATCAGGGTTCCGAACTCAAGCACGGCCCGCTCGCCTTGATCGAGCCCGAAATGCCCAGTGTCGTCCTCGTTCCCGATGACGAACTGGTGGCCAAGAACATCACCACCATCGAGCAGATCAAGGCGCGGGGCGGGCCGGTCATCGCCATCACCAATACCGATCTTCCGGATGGCCTGGCGGACGCGGTGATTCGAGTTCCGGCCGTCGCCCCGGAACTCGACCCGATCATTCTGACGATTCCGCTACAGCTGCTGGCCTATCACACGGCCATGGCATTGGGCCGCGATGTCGACAAGCCCCGCAATCTGGCGAAGAGCGTAACCGTGGAGTAATAGTGGTCGCATGGGCCTGGGACGTTCTCGCAATCGGATCATTGTCGCCGCGCTACTCGCAGCCGCGGGCGGTGTCGTTGCGTACCTGGTCGGCAAACGTCCCCAGCCACCCGCTCCGGCCGCGGAGCCGCCGCGCCTGGGTTATTCGCGCAACGGCTCCGCGCCCTCGCCGGATTTCTCGGCGGCGCACTGACTTCTAGCGGCTCACCGACCGCTTGTACTGCCGCACCGCCAGCGGTACGAAGATCACCAGGATCACGAGCACCCACACCAGCGTGGTCGCCACCGGATGCCGCATGGGCAGGGTGTCCGGCGGCGGGAACGCCGGGCTGGTGTTGCCGAACAGCACGCGGGTGGCCTCGGTGAGCGCCGACACCGGATTCCATTCCGCGAACACCTTCAGCGGGCCGGGTAGGTCGTTCAGCGGCACGAAGGTGTTGGCCAGGAAGGTGAGCGGGAAGATCACCATGAACACCGCGTTGTTGAACACCTCCGGGGCGCGCACGATCAGGCCGATGACGGCCATGATCCAGGATACCGCGTAGGCGAACAGCAGCAGCAGGATGTAGGCGACGACCGCGTCCAGGAACGAGCCGCGGATGCGCCAGCCGACCAGCAGACCGGTCAGCGACATGACCACGAGGCTGACCACGTTGATCACCACATCGGCCGCGGTGCGGCCGATCAGCACGGCGGCGGGTGACATGGGCAGTGACCGGAACCGGTCGATGATGCCCTTCTGCATGTCCTCGGCCAGGCTCAGACCGGTGAAGGTGCCGCCGAAGACGACGGTCTGGGCGAAGATGCCCGCGATCAGGAATTCGCGATAGCCGCCCTCCATGCCCGGCACCTTGATGGCATTGCCGAAGACGAAGGCGAACAGCAGCACGAACATGATCGGCGACAGCGTCGAGAAGATGAGCACGTCCGGAACGCGCTTGATCTTGATGACATTGCGCTTGGTGATGGTGATGCTGTCATTGACCAGCATCGACAAACGCTCTGCGGAGGAAGGCTTTTCGGCTACGGCGAAGGTCGCGCTCATCGGGCCGCACCTCCCACCGGCTCCTCGGCCTCGCGGGCCCCGTTGACCAGCTCCTCGGCCTCGTGACCGGTGAGCGTGAGGAACACATCGTCCAGCGAGGGCCGGCGCAGACCCACATCGTGCACCGTCACCTCGTGTTTGGTGAGCTGCCCGATGGCGTCTACCAGCGCCTGCGAACCGTCGTTCACCGGCACGATGATCCGGCGCAGACCCGGTTCGGTGCGGATCTCGCCCTGCGCCAACCCTTCCAGGGCCCGCAGCGCGATCGGCAGATGATCGACGTGCTCCACGACCAGCTCGATGCGGTCGCCGCCCACCAGGGCCTTCAGTTCGTCGGAGGTGCCCTCGGCGATGACCTTGCCGTGGTCGATGACGGCGATGGAATCGGCGAGGCGGTCGGCCTCCTCCATGTACTGGGTGGTCAGCAGCAGCGTGGTGCCGCCGGCGACCAGCTCCTCGATCACGTCCCAGAGATCGAGGCGCGCACGGGGATCCAGGCCGGTGGTGGGTTCGTCGAGGAACAGCACCGGCGGGTTCGCGACCAGCGCGCCCGCCAGGTCGAGGCGGCGGCGCATACCGCCGGAGTACCCTTTGACCGGCCGGTCGGCGGCGTCGGTGAGCCGGAAGCGCTCGAGCAGCTCCCGCGCGCGCTCCTTACTGCGCTGCACGCCCATGTGGTAGAGGCGGCCGACCATCTCCAGGTTCTCGAAACCGGTGAGGTATTCGTCGACGGCCGCGTACTGGCCGGAGGCGCCGATGCGCGAGCGCAGCAGCTGTGGATCCTTCAGGACGTCGACCCCGGCGACGGTGGCACTGCCCTCGTCGGGGATCAGCAGGGTGGTGAGCACCCGGACCGTGGTGGTCTTACCTGCACCGTTGGGGCCGAGCAGGGCGGTGACGGTGCCTTCCGGTACCGACAGGTCGAGGCCGTCGAGGGCGACCAGCTTGCCGTACCGTTTCACCAACCCTTCGGCGACTATTGCGTCGGGCATGATTCTCCTGGTGTCTCGTGGTGTTTCGAGCAGCAGTGCTCTGATCTGCATAAACGCTGCGAACAAGACCGGACTAGGCGCCAGTATTGCCCATTTCGGGCGGAAAAGTCATCCGAAATACCGGATGTGAAAGAGCTGTGACTCGGGAGGCGGCAGGCAAAAGGCCGCATCCCGTTGGGGGTCCGGCGGTGCTCGGGGGTGCCGGTACGGGATGCGGCCGATTCGATGATCCGCCCGCGGGGACGCCCGAATCGCGAGTAGCGCACTACTCGAATTCGCCCGTCTGACACCGCTTTTTCCAGCACGAACACATGCTCGCACCCGGGTACGACATCTTTTCGATAAAAAATCTTGGAACGCGGGCACACGATGGCCACACAATCGGCGAGCTTCGCGTAGGATCGTTCCCGTCGGCCCCTCCCCCCCGGGCCGACCTTACGCGGGCCTCGGCTAACTCCCCCCCTTCGCCGAGGCCCGCTCCTATTCCCGGACAAAGTTCCGGGGGCGCCCTCAGACCAGCGGTCGAATCTCGTTGCGGCGCAGCACATGCCCGCGCAACCGGTTGATGCCGCGCACCCGCACACCACGCAGATGCCGCATATCGAACTGCGGATCCCCGGCGATGGCCATGGCCGCGCCGTCGTCGATCAGCACCGTGCCCGGCCGCGCCACACCGGTGAGCCGCGCGGCCACGTTCACGACCGACCCGTAAAGGTCCCCGAACCGCTGCAGCACCTCCCCGTAGGCCAGACCCACCCGCAACTCCTGGGTGACGCCGTGCGACGCCGTGGCGGCCTCCTGGACGGCCAGCGCGATCCGCGCGCCCTCCGCCGCGGTATTGGCCGCGAACATGACCTCGTCGCCCACGTTCTTGATGACCCAGCCACCGTTGGCGATGATCGCGTTACTGGTGGCGGTCTCGAATGCCTCCAGCAGAGAAGACAATTCGTCCGGTTCCAGATGTCGCGTGAGCCGCGTGTAGCCGACCATGTCGGCGAATCCGACCGCCAGCACCCGCAGCGTGTCCCCCGCCACCGACCCCTGATCCAGCGACCGCGCCAGCGCGGCGTCCAGATGCCGCCGGAACGCATAGGTCATGAGCGCTTCGATCTCGGTCATCACCTCGGCGGTGGCGGAACGCGCCACCTCCTCCGGATCCGCCTCCGGATCGGCCTTCGTGCGGGTGGCGATCCGGTGCAGGATCTCCTCGGTGATCAGATCCACCTGCCATTCGGCCAGCCGCGCCATAGACCGCCCGAGCGTCCGCGCGGCCGTGGTCTGCCGGTGAATATCCGCCCCCGCCAGCACTTTCAGCCGCCCGAACCCCTTGGCGGCCGCGATATCCGCCTCGGAGTATTCGATGGCGTCGTCATCGGGATGCGCCGGGAAACCCATGGCGATCCACAGCCGCCGAGTCAGCGAAGTCGGCGCGCCACTCTTGGCCGCCACCTCACGCCGGTTGTATTTGCGCTCCCCGTTCAGCAGATACGGCTCCACCACCGACTGAACGAGTTTCGAGATCTCGGGGGACGCCATGATCGCCACCTTACGTGGTGATCAGGCCAGAATTCGCGGAGAGTTCCCGTGTCAGACGGAGATCGGGAGATGTCACAGCGACCAGCAAGAAATTTGTGGAGCCTAGGGGAATCGAACCCCTAACCCCTGCCTTGCAAAGGCAGTGCTCTGCCAATTGAGCTAAGGCCCCGGCCGGGGAGAATTTCCCCGAGGTTTTATCAGCGGGTGGTGACCTCGTGCCAGAGATCGGCGTCGTTGCGCTGACGCAGTTTGCTGATTCCGAAGATCACAGCGGCGACCAGGCCGATCGTGAGGAGAAATTTCATGAATCCCACCCTACGTTGATTCTCGGGAGTGGGCCTAGGAGGACTTGAACCTCCGACCTCTTCGTTATCAGCGAAGCGCTCTAACCGCCTGAGCTATAGGCCCTCATCTCGGTTCCGAGTGTGTCACCCGAACCGAGGCCAAAGATTACCGTACGCATCGACCCAGTACCAAAACGGCTGGTCAGAGCGAGAAAATGGGAAGGGGCGCGAGCTGTGCCCGCGCCCCTCCGCCAACACTCACAGCTAGTCCGGATCGGCCAGGGTCACCTGGATGCCGCCGACCAGATCACAGCACTGGTTGTAGACGAACACGCCCACGGTCGACAGCGCGGTCAGCAGGACCACGTTGATGAGACCGATGACACCCGCGTACCCGAACACCGTGCCGGCGTCCACCAGCGCGGAAGACGAACTGTCCGAGACCATTTCGGTGAAGGTGCTGTTGAGCCGCTCCCACACGCCCATGCCCTCGAGCACGAGGTAGAGCAGACCGACCGCCAGCATCCACACGAAGAACATGGCGACCGAGATCACCAGCGAGACCTTGAGCGTGGACCACGGATCGATATGGCGCAGCTGCACCGTGGCGCGCAGCGGCTCGCCGGTAGCCGCGGCCTGTGCCACCGCCGCGGGGGCGGACGGCGAGACCGGGCCGGTCGGCGCGATGGGCTCCGGCGGCGGCAGCGGGTGGCGGATCTCCGACAGGTCGGGCAGATCCTTCACCAGCTCCGGGCGCGCGATGCTGCGGGTGGGCCCGTCGATGCCGACGGACTTCACCATGGCGGCCTCCTTGCGCGCCGCCTTGGCCGCCAGGTCGGCGGTGGTGCGCGCGTTGGAGACGCCGGCGTTCAGGCCCACTCCCCCGGCCGGGCGGCCCGTGGTGGGCGCCTGGCCGGGGCGATACAGGTTGGACTGCGGTTCCCGCTGCGGCAGCTGCGACCAGCCCCCATCCTGATAGGGGGAGCCGGACTGATCCGGCTGGGGTGCGGCGCCCTCGGCCGAATTCTGTGCACCATCCACGAATTCGCCGGACTGGTCCGGTGTTTCGGGGGTGATGGGCACACCCGAATCGTTCTGGGCACCGGGCCGCGGAATGGGCCGCGGCGGAATCGGGGACGGGGCGATCCTCTCGGTCACGCCGTTGGCGTGACCCCGCTGGTCATTCGGCTGATTCGTGGTCAATGGTGAATCCTTCGATTCGTTCTGCCGCCGCTGCTGTGGTGAAACTACTGCTTCGCCGAACCGCTGGTGTCGTCTTCGGCAACCTGGTCGGGTTCATCCGCGTTCCGAGCGATCGCGAGCAACGTATCGCCCTCGCCCAGGTTCATCAACCGAACGCCCTTTGTTTGACGTCCAGCTTTGCGAACCTGATTCGCCGCGGTGCGAATGACACCCCCACCGGAAGTAATCGCGTACAACTCGTCGTCGTCGTTGACGATGAGCGCCCCGACCAGACTGCCACGTTTGATGTCGTACTGAATAGTCAAGACGCCCTTGCCGCCTCGGCCCTGAGCCGTGTACTCCTCGATGGCCGTGCGCTTGGAGTACCCGCCCGCCGTGGCGACAAGCAGATAGTTCTGATCGTCGCCCTCGTGAACGACATTGAGCGACAACAATTCGTCGTCGGTGTTGAACCGCATGCCCTGCACGCCGGAGGTGGCGCGGCCCATCGGGCGCAGCACCTCGTCGTTGGCGGCGAAGCGGATCGACTGACCGTGCGCCGACACCAGCAGCAGGTCGTCATCGGCGGAACACAGTGCCGCACCGACCAATTCGTCACCGTCGCGCAGATTGACCGCCACGATGCCGCCGGACCGGTTCGAATCGAAATCGGTCAGCTTGGACTTCTTCACCAGGCCGTTGCGGGTGGCCAGCACCAGGTACGGCGAATCCTCGTACGACTTGATCTGGATGACCTGGGCGATCTTCTCCTCCGGCTGGAACGCCAGCAGGTTCGCCACATGCTGACCGCGCGCGGTGCGGTTGGCCTCGGGCAGCTCGTACGCCTTGGCCCGGTACACGCGGCCGAGGTTGGTGAAGAACAGCAGCCAGTCGTGCGTCGAGGTGACGAAGAAGTGCCGGACGATGTCGTCCTGCTTGAGACCCGCGCCCTGCACGCCCTTGCCGCCGCGCTTCTGCGAACGGTAGAGGTCGGTCTTGGTGCGCTTGGCGTAGCCGGTCTCGGTGATGGTGACGACCACGTCCTCGCGGGCGATCAGATCCTCGTCCTGGACGTCGCCGTCCGAGGCGATGATCTTCGTGCGGCGGTCGTCGCCGTGCTTGTCGACGATCTCGGCCAGCTCGTCGCGCACGATGGCGCGCTGCCGCTCCGGCTTGAGCAGGATGTCCTTCAGGTCGGCGATCTCGGCCTCGATCTTGGCCAATTCGTCGAGGATCTTCTGCCGTTCCAGGGCGGACAGGCGGCGCAGCTGCATATCGAGAATGGCCGTGGCCTGGATCTCGTCGATATCGAGCAGCTGCATCAGGCCGGTGCGCGCGGTCTCGGTGTCGGCCGAGCGGCGGATCAGGGCGATGACGGCGTCGAGCTGATCGAGCGCCTTCACCAGACCACGCAGGATGTGGGCGCGCTCCTCGGCCTTGCGCAGCAGGTACTTGGTGCGCCGGATGATGACGTCCAACTGGTGGTTCACGTACAGCCGGATCATCTGATCCAGGCGCAGCGTGCGCGGCACCCCGTCGACGATCGACAGCATGTTCGCGCCGAAGCTGGTCTGCAGCTGGGTGTGCTTGTACAGGTTGTTCAGCACGACCTTGGCGACCGCGTCGCGCTTGACCGTGACCACGATGCGCATGCCCACACGGTCGGAGGACTCGTCGTGGATGTCGGAGACGCCGGCGATCTTGGCGTCCTTCACCTGCTCGGCGATCGAGTTGATGAAGTTGTCCGTGTTCACCTGGTACGGCAGCTCGGTGATGACGATCGTGGTGCGACCACGATTGTCCTCCTCGATCTCCACGACACCGCGCATCTTGATCGAGCCGCGGCCGGTCGTGTACGCGTCGTGGATGCCCTGGGTGCCGACGATCAGGCCGGAGGTCGGGAAGTCCGGGCCCTTCACACGTTCCATGCACGCCGCGAGGGTGGATTCCTCGTCGGCCTCGTGATTGTCGAGCGCCCAGTAGATTGCCTCGGCCAGTTCCGTCAGGTTGTGCGGCGGAATATTGGTGGCCATACCGACGGCGATGCCGTTGGAGCCGTTCATCAGCAGCACCGGCACGCGCGCCGGGAGCACCACCGGCTCCTGCGTCTTGCCGTCGTAGTTCGGGATGAAATCGACCGTCTCGTGGTCGATTTCGCGCAGCAGCTCCATGGCCAGCGGCGTCAGGCGGCACTCCGTGTAACGCATGGCGGCCGCGCCGTCGTTGCCGCGGGAACCGAAGTTGCCCTGACCGTCGACCAGCGGATACCGCAGCGACCACGGCTGCGCCATACGCACGAGGGTGTCGTAGATGGCGGTGTCACCGTGCGGGTGGTAGTTACCCATGGTGTCGGCGACCGGGCGCGCGGACTTCACGTAACCGCGGTCGGGCCGATACCCGTTGTCGTACATCGCGTACATGATCCGGCGGTGCACCGGCTTGAGGCCGTCACGGACCTCCGGCAGCGCACGGCCGACGATCACGCTCATGGCGTAGTCGATGTAGGAGTTCTGCATCTCCTGCTGGATGTCGACCGGCTCGATGCGGTCGCCACCCGAAGGGGGAAGAGAAGTCTCAGTCATGAATTGGTCTCCGTAGGAAGTCTTGTGGGTGGTCCTCGCAGGTCAACAGCTCACCCGCCGTGAATGGGGGTCCGGGGGCGAAGCCCCCGATTCCCCTTTTTTCGGGGGGGGTTCGGGGGCGGAGCCCCCGGAAGCCGTCGGCTACACGTCGAGGAACCGCACGTCCTTGGCGTTGCGGGTGATGAAGCTGCGGCGCGCCTCCACGTCCTCGCCCATGAGGACGGAGAACAGTTCGTCGGCAGCGGCGGCGTCATCGAGAGTGACCAGGCGCAGGACTCGGACAGCCGGGTCCATGGTGGTCTCCCACAGCTCCTTCGGGTTCATCTCGCCGAGACCCTTGTAGCGCTGCACGCCGTCGTCCTTGTTGATCTTCTTGCCGGCGGCCAGGCCGCGCTCCAGCAGCCCGTCGCGCTCACGATCGGAGTAGGCGAACTCCGGCTCGGACCGCTGCCACTTGAGCTTGTACAGCGGCGGCTGCGCGAGGTACACGTGCCCGTGCTCGACCAGCGGCCGCATGAAGCGGAACAGCAGGGTCAGCAGCAGGGTCGAGATGTGCTGGCCGTCCACGTCGGCGTCGGCCATCAGCACGATCTTGTGATACCGCAGCTTGGCGATATCGAACTCGTCGTGGATGCCGGTGCCGAAGGCCGTGATGATCGACTGGACCTCGTTGTTCTTGAGCACCTTGTCGATTCGCGACTTCTCGACGTTGATGATCTTGCCGCGCAGCGGCAGGATCGCCTGGTACATCGAATCGCGGCCGGACTTGGCCGAGCCACCGGCGGAGTCGCCCTCCACGATGTAGATCTCGGACTTGCTCGGATCCTTGGAGCGGCAGTCGGCCAGCTTGCCGGGGAGACCACCGATATCGGTCGCGCTCTTGCGCCGCACCAGCTCGCGCGCCTTGCGCGCGGCGACACGCGCCTGCGCCGACGAAACCGCCTTGGTGACAATGGTCTTCGCATCGGCCGGGTTGGCCTCGAACCAGTGCGTCAGATGCTCGTTGCAGGTGCGCTGCACGAAGGACTTGACCTCGGTGTTGCCGAGCTTGGTCTTGGTCTGGCCCTCGAACTGCGGATCGGCGATCTTCACGCTCACGATGGCGGCGAGACCCTCACGGATGTCGTCACCGGTGAGGTTGCCGTCCTTCTCCTTGATGAGCTTCTTGTCCTTCGCGTACTTGTTCACCACCGTGGTGAGCGCGGCGCGGAAACCCTCTTCGTGCGTGCCGCCCTCGTGCGTGTTGATGGTGTTGGCGAAGGTGTGCACCGACTCGGAGTAGCCCGAGTTCCACTGCATGGCGACCTCGAGCTCGTGCCCGGTGCCCTTGCCCTGGAACGAGACGATCGTGTTGTGGATCGCCTGCTTGGTGCGGTTGATGTGCTTGACGAAGTCCTCCAGGCCGCCCGGGTAGTGGTAGGTCCGGGTCTTGACCTTCGGCTCGGCCGGCGCCTCGCCCTCCTCGGCGTGCTTGGGCGCCTCGGCGGTATCGGAGACCACCTCGTCGGTGACCTCGTTCGCCGCCACCCGCTCGTCGGTGAGGGTGATGGTGAGGCCCTTGTTCAGGAACGCCATCTCCTGCAGGCGGCGCGCCACCGTCTCGAAGTTGAAGGTTGTGGTCTCGAAGATCTCGGCGTCCGGCCAGAACCGGATGGTGGTGCCGGTGCGCTTGGTGGCCTCGCCCTGGATCAGCTTGCCGGGCTTGGAGTCCTTGTACTCCTGGGTCCAGTGGAAACCATCGGTGTCCACGTCGGCCTCGAGGCGGGTGGACAGCGCGTTCACCACCGAGATGCCGACACCGTGCAGACCACCGGAGACGGCGTAGGCGTCGGAGTCGAACTTGCCGCCCGCGTGCAGCTGGGTCATGACCACCTCGATGGTGGGCACACCCTGCGCGTGCATGGCGACCGGGATGCCACGGCCGTCGTCGATGACCTCGACGCCGCCGTCGGCCAGCAACTTCACATCGACCCGGCTGGCGTAACCCGCCATCGCCTCGTCGACCGAGTTGTCCACAACCTCCCAGATCAGGTGATGCAGACCCCGCTCGCCGGTGGAGCCGATGTACATACCCGGCCGTTTGCGGACCGCTTCGAGGCCCTCGAGGACGGTGATGGATTCGGCACCGTAACCGTTGCCCGACTTGGGCTGAGTCGAGCCGTCTGCGTTGGAGTCCATGGCAGCCACTGGTCGGTAGCTCTCCTTACTTGCTGATCCTCCTGGCACAGGCACAGGCACACACGTGGGGCCCTCGGGGACATGGTCAGCCATGTCTGCTCGAGAATTACGGACCCACGCGCGCGCTGTCGCGAGACGCGCCGGGAGGTATCGCCGCTAGTTACTCCCCCATCCTACTGGTAGGACCGACAAGGAATGCATCTCTGACACTCCTGAATGCGTCGTACGTGCGTGAAATCGACCATCGGCGGGTCCGGTCATGGGCGACAGGGGTTCCGGGGGCTTCAGCGGGCGATCCGCACGCGGCCCCGGACGAGTTTGCGAAAGAGTTCGCCGCGATCTAGCCGGAGACGTTCCACGTGAAACGTGCGGGCGTCACCGTGACGGATCAGGAACGGCCCCAACCCGTCCCGAACACACCCGCTCCGGACTACCCGTAGGTGTCACGCGGGCCCCGGCCCTTGACGTGGCGATCACCGTGCCGCCAGCTCGGGGCCGTCGGGCCGTTGATGCGCAGCGACTTCACCGTGCCGTGGCCGACGGCCGCATTGATCTTCGCGAGAATCTGCGACTGCATGAGCCGCAGCTGCGTGGCCCAGGCCGTGGACTCGGCCTGAATGCTCAGGATGCCGTTCTCGAGCGTGACCGGCTGCGCGTGCGAGGCGATGTCCTCCCCCACCACCGCGGGCCAGCGCCCGAACACCGTGCCCTCGGCGACCTTGCCGGACCAGCCCCGGCCCTTGGCCAGCGCCATGGCCAGCGAGGACAGCGTTTGGGGATCACGATCGTCCGGACCCGCCCCCGACCAGCCGGTGCGACGGCGGCGCAGCGCGCGCACCCCGCCCTTGCGCGGCGAGGCCCGCCCCTGCCCCACGTTCTGCCCCCGGGCGCGAGCGGCCGCGCGGGCCTCCTCGAGCGCCTTGCGGGCCAGGTCGACCCCGCGCAGTTCGCCCTCCGGCCCCTTGGCCCCGGGGGTCGGATCCTGTGGTTCCGGCTGATCAGCCATCCGCAACATCCTCTCCCGCGTGGCTGTGGTCCCCGCCGATTGTGCCGCATGCCTCCGACACCCGGGAGGTACGACGGTCGGCTTCGCCGGTGGTTTCGACCCGCAGGGGATTCGCGTCGAGCTCCGGCGGGACGTCCTCGGGGACAGCGGCGGTGATGAGCACCTGCTCGGCGGTGGCGGCCACCGCGGCCAGCGCGGTGCGCCGGCGACGATCCAGTTCGGCGAACACATCGTCGAGGATGAGCACCGGATCGGTGCCCGCGGTGCGCAGCAGTTCGAACGCGCCGAGCCGCAAAGCCAGTGCGAAGGACCAGGATTCGCCGTGACTCGCGAACCCCTTCGCGGGTGCGGAGCCCAGCATCAGTTCCAGATCGTCCCGGTGCGGCCCGATCAGGCAGACCCCTCGCTCCAGCTCCTTCTGCCGCGCATTCCCCAACTCGCGCAACAGGATCGCCTCCAGCTGCTCCTCGTCGTCAGGCTGTGGAGAACGCGCGGGATCCTGGAATTCCATGGGGAGATAACCGCTTCGATACGCGATAGACGCAGGTCGCGACTCCGGAGCGATCGATCCATAGGCCTGTGCGAGATGTGGATAAAGTTCGTGCACCAGCCGCAGCCGCTGCGCCAGCAGCACCGCGCCGTGCGCCGCGAGATGCCCGTCCCACACGTCCAGCGTGCTCAGCTCGGTACCGCGCGAACTCGAACGGGCATTGCGCCCAGCGGTTTTCAACAGGGCCGAACGCTGCCGCAGCACCTTGTCGTAATCCGCGCGCACCCCCGCCAGCCGGGGCAGCCGCGCGGTGGCCAGCTCGTCCAGGAACCGCCGGCGCTCCGACGGGTCGCCGCGCACCAGCGACAGATCCTCCGGCGCGAACAGGACCGTGTGCAGAATCCCCAGGATCTCCCGCGGCCGCCGCACCGGCGACCGGTTGATCTGCGCCTTGTTCGCGGTGCCCTGATTGAGCTCCATATCGATGCGCAGCTCGCGCCCG
This sequence comes from Nocardia acididurans, assembly GCF_016741815.1. Lineage (GTDB taxonomy): Bacteria > Actinomycetota > Actinomycetes > Mycobacteriales > Mycobacteriaceae > Nocardia > Nocardia acididurans. The sequence continues at coordinate 525,626 of NZ_JAERRJ010000001.1, read as the reverse complement.
GTGTTCACCACCGTCGCGCCGATCCGGGCGCGCTGTGCGCCCATGCGAATGAGCGGCGCGTCCGCCGACACCCGGTGTGAACCGAGTGTGGACAGATAGCCGATGGCCTCGACCAGATTGGTCTTGCCGTTGCCATTGGAACCCAGGAAAGTGGTTCGCCCCGGCGGTAATTCGAGTTCAGCGCGCTCCCAGGAGCGGAAGTCGAGCAGCGACAGCGCCCGGACGTACATCTACGGCACCATGCCCATCGCGCGGCGTGGGATAACCCTGTGCAATTGTGGATCGACCTGCGGGATTTCTCCGGAATCCGGCGAAATCCCCTGTCGCACCGACTTTTTCACAGGGTTGTCAACAGTGTGCACAGACTGCCGGCTCGCGGGGCTAGCCCGGGAGCCGGACCGGCATCAACAGGTAGATGTAGTTACCCGAAAGCGCCTCGAACGCACCGGAATCCAGCTGCGCGGGCTCCTCCTCCGGCGCGGGCAGCAGCACGGCCGGGCGGCTCGGGGTGGTGAAGCCGAAGATGGCGCGATCCGAATGCAGCGCGGACAGGCCGTCGACCAGGTAGCCGGGGTTGAAGGCGATGGTCAGCGGCTCACCGCGGAACTCGGCCTCCAGCCACTCCTCCGCGCGGCCGGCGTCGTCGCCACCGGCGGACAGCAGCAGGCCCTGATCGGAGAACTCCATGCGCACCTGGGCGCCGCGCTCGGCCACCAGGGCCACACGCTTGATGGCCTCGGCCAGCGAGCTCACGCTCAGGGTGGCGATGGAGGTGTGCTCCTTGGGGAGCAACTGGCGGAACTTGGGGAATTCGGCGTCGAGCAGACGGGTGGTGGTGCGGCGGCCGCCGTTCACGATGCCCAGCAGCCCGTCGGTGCCGGTGCCGAACGCCAATTGCACGGGCTGATCGGACGCACCGAGGGTTTTCGCGGACTCGGACAGGGTGCGGGCGGGGACCAGTACCGCGGTCTCCACATCGGCGCGTCCGGGCTGCCATTCCAGCTCGCGCACGGCCAGACGGAAACGGTCGGTGGCCGCGAGCACGACCTTGGGACCCTCGATCTCGACCCGGATGCCGGTGAGCATGGGGAGGGTGTCGTCCCGCCCCGCGGCGACGGCCACCTGGCCGACAGCGGCGGAGAACACGTCCACGCCGAGTTCACCGGTCTGGGGCGGAAGTTCGGGAAGCTGGGGATAGTCCTCGACCGGCATGGTGGGCAGGGAGAACTTGGCGCTGCCGCACTGGATCAGCACGCGGGTGCCGTCGACGGAGACATCCACCGGCTTGTTGGACAGCGCCTTGGTGATGTCGGCCAGTAGGCGGCCCGACACCAGCACCTGGCCCGGTCCGGCTACCTCGGCTGCGACGCGCATCTGCGCGGAGACCTCGTAGTCGAATCCGGAGACCGTCAGGCCATCCTCGTCAGCCACGAGAAGTACGCCACCCAGCACGGGGACCGGAGGCCGCGACGGCAGGCTACGGGCCACCCAGGCTACGGATTCGGCGAAGTCCTCGCGGGCGACCCGAAACTTCATGCTTGCAAGCTCCATCGCCCGGTCTGTCCTCTCCAGTGTCTCGATCAATCGGATCTGAGTAATCGGCAGTCTCGCACACGGGGCCGACACCAAACCGTACCCGCGCGGGGCCGATGCGCCTACTCCGACCCTCCGGGCGCATCGGACGGCCGGGACTGCTCTCCCTTCTCCTCCCTGCCGCGTTCGAGTCGGGCGGAGCTACCCATCGATCCGTTCACTCCCAGACCCGGTTTCCACACAGCCTGTTTTAGAAGAAGTAATTCAAAGAAGAGAAATGAAGTAGTAGTAGGTCCTGTTAGTTCTGTGGACTCCGCCCGTTTGCGCAGGTCCGGGGGTGTGGCGGCGTGGGGATGTCCGTTGGGTGTCTCGAGGATGAACCGGGAGTGGCTGTGGAGGCAACGGCTTACTCCACATCTGTCCTCGAGCCATCCTCGAGTTGCTCCCCGTTTTTCGCCCACCCTGCGCACATCTGAGTGAATCGGGGGACAACTCGAGGATTCCTCGAGGAGTCGACAGGGACTCCTCGAGGAATCCACAGGGCACAAATCGCATCCGGGCAGGTCAGCCCTCGAGGATGAAGCAACCTGTGGGAACTGTGCACTACCGGTTGTGCACCCCTGTTAGTAGCCACCTGTGGGCAAACCGGTGGACAACAGTGGGAATCCTCGAGGAGTCCACAGGCATTCCTCGAGGACTCCTCGAGGAATCCACAACCCCGAAAACAGAAGACCCCCACGTCATCCGACGTGGGGGCCTGTTAGCTGTGGACTACCGCGATCTCTGCTTGATCCGGGCTGTGAGTTCTTGAACCTGGTCGTACACCCGCCGGCGCTCGGTCATCTCCTTGCGCACCTTCTTCTCGGCGTACATGACCGTCGTGTGATCGCGGCCGAAGGCCTGACCGATCTTGGGTAGCGATAGGTCGGTCAGCTCACGGCACAGGTACATGGCGATCTGCCGGGCCTGCGCGAGCGGCCGGGCCTTACCGGGACCGGTCAGCTCTTCCAGCGTGGTGTTGAAGTACTCCGCGGTCACGGCCATGATCGTGGCCGCCGTGATCTCCATGGTGGCGGTGTCCGGCATGAGATCGCGCAGCACCACCTCGGCCAGCGACAGATCCAGCGGCTGCCCGTTCAGCGAGGCGAAGGCCGTCACGCGGATGAGCGCGCCCTCCAGCTCCCGGATATTGCGCTCCACCCGGCTCGCGATGAGCTCGAGCACGTCGTGCGGGGCGTCGAGGCGGTCCATCCGCGCCTTCTTGCGCAGGATGGCGATGCGGGTCTCCAGCTCGGGCGGCTGCACATCGGTGATGAGACCCCACTCGAACCGGGTGCGCAGCCGCTCCTCCAGGGTGGCCAGCTGCTTGGGCGGCCGGTCCGAGGACACCACGATCTGCTTGTTCGCGTTGTGCAGGGTGTTGAAGGTGTGGAAGAACTCCTCCTGGATGCCTTCCTTGCCTTCGATGAACTGGATGTCGTCCACCAGCAGGATGTCGGTCTCCCGGTAGCGGCGTTTGAACGCCACCTTCCGGTCGTCGCGCAGCGAGTTGATGAAGTCGTTGGTGAATTCCTCGGTGGACACGTACTTCACCCGCATGCCCGGGAACAGCCGCTGCGCGTAGTGCCCGGCCGCGTGCAACAGGTGCGTCTTGCCCAAACCCGAAGCGCCCCAGACGAACAGCGGGTTGTAGGCGCGCGCCGGCGCTTCCGCGATGGCCACCGCCGCGGCGTGCGCGAACCGGTTGGACGCGCCGATGACGAAGGTCTCGAAGGTGTACTTGGCGTTCAGGCTGGCCGAGGAGGACGGCGCGGGCGTCTCGCGCTCGGGCGGCTTGTTGAAGTAGGTGGGCCAGTTGTTGCGGACGTTGACCACCGGCTCCTCGTCGGCGTGGTGGTCGTCGTCCACCGGCCGCCGCGCGGGGGCGGGCATGGGCGCGGGTTCGGGATCCGGTTCCGGGGAGAACAGGGATTCCTGTCCGGGCGGCATGGCCTGGGTCCGGTGCGATTCGCGTCGCCGGGGGGCTGCCGCAGGCTCGGGTGCGGGGACCGGCAACTCTTCGGCCATCGGCGGCTGCCCGAATTCCACAGGTGGATAAGATTCCCGCTCGCCGTACTCCGGCGGGTAGTCCGAAGGCGGCAGGTAGCGGGGCTGTGCATACTCCTGCTGCGCCTGGTAGTGCTGCTCCTGCGGCGGCTGGTAGTGCTGCTGGGGACGTTCGACGGGCTGCGGCGCGGGCTGCGGCTGGTATACGGGTGCGGCGTGATCGGTCTCACGCGGGCGTTCGGGCCGGGAGGTCATGCGGGCGTGCCGGGGGGCTGCGGCGGCGCGGTCACCGGAGTTGTTCTGCGCGGCGCGAATTCGCACGCCGAGGCCCTCGACCTGGAGGCCGCGCCGGGCGAGACTGCGGAGAATGGGTTCACGCAGATCGCGTTCGACAACCTCTTGCGCCATCGTGCCGGGGACCGACAGCAGCGCGAAGCCCTGCAGGAAGGTGATGGGTTCGATGATGCCGAGCCACGCCTTGTGCGCTTTACTGACCGGCTGTATCTCCCCGTCGGCGCTGCCGCTCGCGAGCTCGGCGATCACCTCGGGCCATACAGCGGTCAGCACATTCTGCTCGTCGTCCACGAACTTTGTCCTCCCCGGAGCTAGGCGATCGGCCCTACGAATATGCCACTCCAGGGGTCTTTCCACACAATTATCCACAGATGTGGAAAACCTGGGGATGCGCGGTACATCGCGTCGAATCCCCCGAATCGGGCGCGGACCTGCGGTTCTACAGCTAACAGCTGGCAACAGTTCCGGGCGGGGCTCGCGAGCACTGCTCAGCGGCCCGGCAAGGACCATACACACAATCCGCCCACCGACACGAACCCGCAGCTGACGTGTCCCGAACGGCCCCTGACCCCCGAGTTTGACCCTCGTTCAGGTGGTAAGTACCCTTCTACAGTCACCCTATGGTGCGGTGGCGGCTGTCTGCTGCCCTGCCCGATCGGGTATTGCGCCGGAGGATCTTCCGATCCACCGAGAGCACGTATCACCGAACAAACTTCGGGCGTCACCGGACGCCCACCACTTAGAGGAGTGTTGACCGTGGCCAAGGGCAAGCGGACGTTCCAGCCGAACAACCGTCGTCGGGCGCGCGTCCACGGCTTCCGTCTCCGGATGCGCACCCGTGCGGGCCGCGCCATCGTGTCGGCGCGCCGTGGCAAGGGCCGCGCCAAGCTGACCGCCTGATTCGGTTATCCCGGATGCGGCGCCAGACTCACGGCACGCCGTGTAGTCGAAACGGCTCGCCGTACTACCGGTTTCCTATCCCTCCGCTGATCGCCGGACGCTCAGGTGCTGCCTGAGCCGTTCCGGCTGCATCGGCGTACCGACTTCTCCCGGACGGTGCGCCAGGGCCGGCGGATCGGGAGACGGGATCTCGTTGTGCACGTACTGCTACACGACGATCACCAGTCCACGGACGTAGGTTCGCCCGTCATACGGGTGGGCGGTCCGCGGTTCGGTTTGATCGTCAGCAAGGCGGTGGGTCCGGCGGTGGTTCGCCACCGGGTGGCCCGCCGCCTGCGTCATATCTGCGCGAGTCTGGCGGCCGAACTGCCGGACGGCGCCGATGTGGTGATCCGCGCGCTGCCGGGCGCGGCGCAAGCCCCCACTGCCGAGCTGCATCGGCAGATGTCGAGCGGGCTGCGCAAACTCGGCACCACCACCGTGAGCCGTGAAGTGGATTCAGCCGGTACCGAGTCATGAGCGCTCTCCGCGCGGCTGCCCGCATACCGGCCAAAGCTCTGATATTCCTCATCGAGCTGTATCGGACCTACATCTCCCCCACCCGCATGCCGGTGTGCCGCTTCACGCCCACCTGCAGCGAGTACGCGGTGACAGCGCTGCGCACCCGCGGACTGGTCGTCGGTCTCGGACTGACGGCCGTCCGTCTGGCCAAATGTGCGCCCTGGCACCCTGGTGGGTGGGACCCCGTACCGGAACGCAAGTCCGCACGCAAGGAACAGCTCCGGGACGGGGCATCAGCTTATGAAGGGTCATCGTCCGCGGTGACCGGCGATACGAACGACGGGAGTGCATAGAGCCGTGCTCGACTTCATTTATTACCCGGTGTCGTGGATCCTCTGGTTCTGGCACCGAGCATTCGGGTTCGTGCTGGGCAAGGACAATGGCTTCGCCTGGGCCCTGGCCGTGGTGTTCCTGGTGTTCACGCTGCGGCTCGTGCTGTACAAGCCGTTCGTGAAGCAGGTCCGCACCACCAAGCAGATGCAGGAGCTGCAGCCGCAGATCAAGGAACTGCAGAAGAAGTACAAGAACGATCGTCAGCAGATGACGATCGAGATGCAGAAGCTGCAGAAGGACCACGGCTTCAACCCGCTCATGGGCTGCCTGCCCGTGCTGCTGCAGGTGCCGGTGTTCCTCGGTCTGTTCCATGTGCTCCGGTCGTTCAACCGCACCGGCCACGGATTCGGCCAGCTGGGCCTGAGCCCGGAGCTGAACGCGCAGACGCCGAACTACGTCTTCAACGCGGCCGACGTCCAGTCCTTCCTCACCGCACGGCTTTTCGGCGCTCCGCTCTCGGCGTACATCACCGAGCCGCAGGCGGTGCTGGATTCCTTCGCGCACTACGGCGGCATCCCCTCGAAGGTGGCCATCGCGGCCGTCTCCATCCCGCTGATGATCATCGCCGGTCTGGCGACCCACTTCAACGCGCGCGCCTCCGTGGCCCGGCAGTCGCCCGAGGCTCTCGCCAACCCGCAGGCCGCCATGATGAACAAGCTGGCGCTGTGGGTGTTCCCGCTCGGCGTGCTCGTCGGTGGCCCGTTCCTGCCGATCGCCATCCTGATCTACTGGGTGTCCAACAACATCTGGACCTACGCGCAGCAGCATCTCGTCTTCGGCCGCATGGAGAAGGAAGAAGAGGAGAAGAAGGCCGCAGCGCTCGAGCGCCGCGCGGCCAATGCTCCCAAGCCGGGCGCGAAGCCGGTCGATACTCGGAAGAAGCCGGCGACGGATACCGCGGTGGACGGCGAGTCCGATACCTCGCAGGCCGCCACCAATGGTTCGAAGCCGGTGGCCGGTGCCAAGCCGGCCGGTGGCAACAAGAAGCGGTCCGGCAACCGCGGTCGCGCGAATCAGAAGAAACGGCGCTGACCCTCGCCCGAAAAGCTTTGTGGCGCACCGCGCCGACAACTCCAGATGAAGGAAACAACCATGACTGTTGAAACCGACGGAGGGGACCCCACAGTGACGGCTGCGACGGCGGCGACGGATACCGCGGTGGTGGAGTCCGCCAACGACTCCGAGGAAGCGCTCATCGAAGAGGGCGAGATCGCCGGCGACTACCTGGAGCAGCTGCTGGACGTCCTCGACTTCGACGGCGACATCGACCTCGATGTGGAGGGCGACCGCGCGGTCGTCAGCATCGACGGCGGCAAGGATCTGACCAAGCTGGTCGGTCGTCGCGGTGAAGTCCTGGACGCGCTCCAGGAGCTCACCCGGCTGGCCGTGCAGCAGGCGACCGGCGTCCGCAGCCGGCTCATGCTGGATGTGGCGGGCTGGCGTGCCAAGCGTCGTTCGGAGTTGAGCGCGCTCGGCACCGAGGCGGCCAAGCGGGTGCTGGAAACCGGTGAGCGCGAAGCCCTCTCCCCCATGACCCCGTTCGAGCGCAAGATCGTGCACGACGCGGTCGCCGCCGTCGACGGTGTCGTCAGCGAGAGCGAGGGCGTGGAGCCGAGCCGCCGGGTGGTGGTTCTCCCCGCGTGACACGCACGCGACATTGACCGTAGGGCCCCCGGGACTCAGACCCCGGGGGCCCTACGCTTATCCATGACGCTCCCCGCCCAGCCGCTTGGGATTCGGGGGCGCAGTCCCTGAGAGCTACGAGAGTTGTGTTCATCGGAAGGATGTTTCACGTGGAACCAGGTCCCGAAGTGACCGAGCCCGTTGTCGAGCCCGCCGCCGCCGCGGTGATCTTCGGGGACCGAGTGGAGTTGGCCCGGCGCTACTACGACGTGCTCGCCACCGCGGGTGTGGAGCGTGGTCTGATCGGTCCGCGTGAGGTCCCCCGGCTGTGGGATCGGCACATCCTCAATTGCGCGGTGGTCGGTGAACTGCTCCCCCAGGGCGCGAGCATCGTCGATGTCGGCAGCGGCGCGGGCCTCCCCGGGATCCCGCTCGCCATCGCCCGGCCCGATCTTCGAATCACCTTGGTGGAGCCGCTACTTCGCCGGACCGTCTTCCTGGCCGAGTTCGTGGATGCGGCCGGACTCGACAATGTGCTCATCGTCCGTGGGCGGGCCGAGCAGCCCGGGGTGAAGAAGGAGGCGGGAGGCGCGGATGTGGTCACCTCCCGTGCGGTCGCTCCCCTGGCGAAGCTCGCGGGGTGGTCCATGCCGCTGGTCCGCGACCACGGAAAGATGATCGCCCTCAAGGGGATCAGTGCCGCGGAGGAGTTGGAGCGCGATCGCGCCGAACTGACGAAGGCGGGCGCGGGCCACGCGGAGGTGCTCGAATGCGGTGTGGGAGTGCTCGACACCCCCACGGTGGTGATCAGTGCCGAGCGGCTCCCCCGCGGTGAGCGCCGAGCGGCGGCCAAGTCCAAACGCCGCTGATCCGTTGCCGATTGATTCGAAATATCCATACTTCAAAAATGCGCGATGCCCGTCGGTACTGTCCCGTACACCCCGCATGGCTGTGGGGTAGGAGCACAGGAGCACACAGATGAGCATCACCAAGCGCGCGGGTTTCGGCACCGCGTTACTGGGCGCAATGGCCACCGCCGCACTCGTTGCGGCCCCGCAGGCCAATGCGCTCGTCACCGGACTCACCGGCCCGTCCGGCACGGTCTACGTCGGCGAGACCTACACCCTCACCGCCGACGTGACGATCACGTCCTTCCTCTTCGATGTCACCTTCAGCGACAACGGAACCGAGATCGGTAAGGCCAAGCCGAGCAGCTCCAAGGCGACCATCTCCTGGACCCCCACCACCGCCGGAACCCATCAGATCAAGGCGGTGCAGGAGATAGTCTCCAGCAAGACCATTACCGTCACTGTGACGGAGAAGCCGACGAATCCAGGTGGGGGCACCGGCTCTTCGGGTTCCAATCCCCTCGCGGGTCTGCTGAGTTCTCTCTCGGCCAAGTAGCGGTAAGTCCGAATCTCGCAGGCGCGGTGGCAGATTGCCACCGCGCCTGCCGTCGTTTCTGCGGGGTTCGGGGGCGCAGCCCCTGAGGGCCCACCCGGGAGTGGGGTCATGTTTCATGTGAAACATGGCGAAATTGCGTGTCGCGCCTCAGAGATCGTCGTTCAGCTTCCGTATTGTGTCGGGTACTGGCAAGCTATGAACGTCGAGCGTCGATCTCGCATCTCACACCCCTCTGGTGACAAAGCAGTCGCGCGCTGCCAGATGCCCGTAATCCGCTCGACCACATGTCTTGAAGTTCTCGGGGTTAGGAGCCTGTATGTCCAATCGTCCGGCGAATGTTTCACGGGAAACAACGTCCCGGGTGCCCGGCATGCTCGATGGCGGCGCCTTCGATGTAGAGGAGTTCAGCCGCACCCCGTTCGGGAACATCTCCGCCAGCGAGACGCCCATCGCGGCCGAGGCGCAGCGCGCCAGCCAGGTGCTGCAGGGCAGCACCGCGAGCCTCCCCCGCCCGCGGGAACAGCGCATCATCACCATCGCGAACCAGAAGGGCGGCGTAGGTAAGACCACCACGACCGTCAATCTGGCTGCCGCGCTCGCCCTCCAGGGAATGCGCGTCCTCGTCATCGATCTCGATCCGCAGGGCAATGCCAGCACCGCGCTCGGCATCGAGCACCACTCGGGGATCCCCTCCTCCTACGAGTTGCTCATCGGCGAGGTGTCGGTGCGGGACGCGATTCAGCAGAGCCCGCACAACGAGCGCCTGCTGTGCATCCCGGCCACTATCGACCTCGCGGGCGCGGAGATCGAACTCGTCTCGATGGTCGCCCGCGAAGGCCGGTTGAAGGCCGCCATCCAGGAGGCGAACCTCGCCGGGTACGACATCGACTACGTCATGATCGACTGCCCGCCGTCGCTCGGTCTGCTCACGGTCAACGCGCTCGTGGCAGCCAAGGAGGTGCTCATCCCGATCCAGTGCGAGTACTACGCGCTGGAGGGCGTGGGTCAGCTGCTCCGCAATATCGGTCTGGTGCAGTCGCATCTGAATCCCGAATTGCATGTCTCCACTGTCGTTCTCACCATGTACGACGGCCGCACCAAGTTGGCGGATCAGGTCGCCGAGGAGGTGCGCGGTCACTTCGGTGAGGCGGTGCTCCGGTCCGTGATCCCCCGCAGCGTGAAGGTTTCCGAGGCGCCCGGCTACGGCATGACGGTCCTCGATTACGATCCGGGTTCCCGTGGCGCGATGAGCTATCTCGACGCGGGCCGGGAAATGGCGGCGCGCGCGGCGGCGCGTCCTGCCGGGTCGGGAGCCGTTCCCGACGCAGAATCCGAATAGCGAATTTTCAAGTCCGGTGTGCAGTGGAGTCCGGTGTGGTGAACAACGAGAGGGGTCGTAGGCCGATGAGTCAGGCGAAGAAGGGTGGACTGGGACGCGGTCTCGCCGCACTGATCCCGACCGGGCCGGCGGCCACACCGGGGCTCGGTGGGGCCACGCCGGGGCTCGGCAGCGCGGCCGCGAATGTCGTCATCGGTCTGGATCCGATCGGCCCGCAGCCGGCGTCGGCCTATCTGCACCGGGTCCCCGATCCGGAGGACGGGGTGGATGCCGGTGCGGTGTACCGGGAGATCCCGCCGGAGCAGATCGAGCCGAATCCCAAGCAGCCGCGCCAGGTCTTCGAAGAAGAGGCGCTCGCCGAACTGGTGCACTCCATCAAAGAGTTCGGCCTCATGCAGCCGATCGTGGTGCGCCAGGTCGAGTCCGAGCCCGCGCCGCGCTATCAGCTCATCATGGGCGAGCGGCGGTGGCGCGCTTCGCAGGAGGCGGGCCTCGACGCGATTCCCGCGATCGTGCGCGAGACGGCCGACACCTCGATGCTCCGGGATGCGTTGCTGGAGAACATCCATCGCGTGCAGTTGAACCCGCTCGAGGAGGCGGCGGCCTACGCGCAGCTGCTCGAGGAGTTCGATGTCACCCACGAGGAACTGGCTTCGCGAATCGGCCGCTCCCGTCCGGTCGTAACGAATATGCTTCGCCTGCTGAAACTTCCGATCCCCGTGCAGCGCCGGGTGGCCGCCGGAGTGCTCTCCGCCGGACATGCTCGTGCGGTGCTGGCGCTGGAGGCGGGAGCCGAGGCACAGGAGGCTCTTGCCGCGCGCATCGTGGCGGAGGGAATGTCGGTGCGCGCCACCGAGGAAGCCGTCACACTGGCGAATCGGAATCCGGATGCGGCGACCCCTCCCCCGGCCCCGAAGCGCAAGCCGATTCAGATGCCGGGTCTGCAGGATGTGGCCGAGCGGCTGTCGGAGTCGTTCGACACTCGCGTCACGGTGAGTCTCGGCAAGCGCAAGGGCAAGATCACTGTCGAGTTCGGCTCGATCGATGATCTCGAACGAATTGTGAGCCTGATGGAGCAATCGAAGCTCTGATTCGACCCCACCCCGGGGGTCCGGGATGAAACGTCACTGTGACGGGCCAGTTTTCTCCGGAACCTCTCAGCCCCCTGTGAGCTGCCGGGCCCGGGTCCCTGAGATCATGGAAGAGGCGTATAGCTTTGATCGCTTATCCTTGCGGGCGAGCAGATGATGCGGCGTGAGTGTGGATGAATCGGACGGCTGGAGGCTGAGCAGAGCGGTGTCTACCAGCGTTACCGCACTGACCCTCGGCGGACTCGACAAACTACCGGCACATGCCAGGCGGTGTGTGTTCTGGGAGATCGATCCGGCGGTGGCGGCGGATTCCCGCGAATTCAGTGACCCGGTCTTCGAGAAGGAGGCCTGGCTCTCCACCGTCATGCTCGAATGGGGTTCGTGCGGGCAGGTGGCGCTCGTCGAGGGCCAGGCGGCGGGGTGTGCGCTGTACGCGCCGCCGAATGTGGTGCCGCGGGCGGGACTGTTCCCCACCTCCCCCGTGTCCCCGGACGCGGTCCTGCTGACCACGCTGCGGTCCGAATTCCCGTATGACGGTAACGATGTAGCCCATCAGCTGATTCAGGCCGTGGTGGCCGATCTGATGCGGCGTGGTGTCCGGGCTATCGAGGCGTTCGGATTGCGCTGGGATCCGCCGACCACGGCGATGGCCGATCGTGGTTTCAGTTCGATGATGCTGTTGGAGCGGATCGCGCCGACGCCGCAGCGGAATCCGGGCGGCGGGTCGGCGGCGGTGGGCTGCACGCCGGAGAACTGCATGATCGATGCGGACTTCCTGGAGGAGGTCGGCTTCAAAGTTGTTGCCGCGCATCATCGTTTCCCGCGGCTGCGGTTGGAGCTCGATCACGAGCACCTGTGGAAGGAGGATGTGGAGCGCGCGCTGGATCAGCTGCTCGCCGCCGCGTCCATGACCGCCCCGGGTCGCGTGCTGACGCTCTGAGCGGGTAGGCAGAACAGAAAGGCCCTGTCCATCGGACAGGGCCTTTCGAGTTCTCGCGGACCTAGATGCGGTCGGCCGCGGCCAGTTCTTCCGCCAGCAGTTCGGCGAAAGTGTATGTGCCCGTGGGCTGATCGTCCTGGCCGAGCAGGTAGAGCCGCTTGACGGAGATGAGGATCGCTTCGGCGATCACATCGCGCATGCGCGGGTTGGTGAGCACGGAGGCGTCGTAATCGCTTGTGAGGTAACCGATGTCGACCTGGACGGTCGGCATCTTGGTGAGCCGCAGCAGATCCCAGGTGCGGGCGTGCGTGCGGCAGTCCTGCAGCGAAGTGCGCGCGACGATCTCGCGCTGGATGAATCCGGCCAGCACCTGTCCGATCATGGAGGTGGAGCCGTGCGAGTTGCCGAAGTGGAAACTGGCTACGCCGCTGGCGGATTCGCTCGGATTGGCCGCGCAGCGCAGCGAGATCATGAGGTCGGCGTCGAAGGTGTTGGAGGTTTCCGCGCGTTCGGCGTCCGACGGGTTGGCTCCCCACGGCCGGGACAGGAATGTTTCCATTCCCGTTGCGGCCATGCGTCCTTCGAGCCGGCTGGCGAGGTCCCAGAGGATCTCGGATTCGTACACGTCACCGAATTCGGTGGGTACGGGCGCGCCCTTGTCCGGCCCGCCCAGGCCCGGGTCGATGACGATGCGCTTGCCGGTGAGCTGTGGCCCGGCGCGGTGCACGACTTCTTCCTCGGCGATGCGGTGCGGGTTGCCGCCGGTGACGCGCGCGCCGAGCAGGTCGAGCGAGCGCAGGGTGTCGGGTCCGCAGATGCCGTCGGAGGAGAGTCCGATCTCACGCTGGAACGAGGTCAGCGCGTCGTGGGTGTGCGGCCCGAAGTAGCCGTCCACGCGGTGGACGTAGAAGCCCAGGTCCTGCAGTCGCCGCTGCAGGGTGGCGACGTCGTCGCCGTACAGCGGTGCGGACAGCTGGTAGATGAGGGTTCGTGCGCCGAGTCGGTAGGAAGCCTCTTTGAGCGCCCGGTAGGTGGCCGGTCCGACGACGCCGTCGACCAGGAGTCCGCGGTGCTGCTGGAAGGCGCGCACCGCGGAGTCGAGGTCGTGGTCGAAGGTGGCGTCGGAGTCCTTCCAGTACTCCCCGTTGCTACCGGGTTCGGTATTGGGGTGCATGTGCAGGAATCCGAGGGATGCGAGGGTGCTCCGAACCTCTGCTACGGCTGGTCCTGTATCGCCGTGACGAAGTCGGTGCATGCGTGAGAGCCCTTTCCTTCCGCCAACCCGGGTACCCATTCGCGCGTGTGTTCACACACGCGCGACCGGGGCGTGAGCTGATTGTTTCAGACCCGGACCGAATTTCGGCAACTGTCGAGTGCAGGCATCCTACGGCGAGTCGTTAAAGAACTTCTTGCAGTTCGCGCAAGAGGGCCGCTTTACCCTTTGCGCCGACGATCCGCTTGGTTTCCTTGCCCCCTTGGAACAGGACCATGGTAGGCAACGACAGGATGCCGTACGTCTTCGAGGTCTCCGGATTGGCGTCGGCGTCCACCTTGGCGATGGTGATCTTGTCGCCGTTGGTGGCCGCGATCTCCTCCAGCACGGGGGCGACCATCTTGCACGGACCGCACCAGGCTGCCCAGAAGTCGACCAGTACGGGCTTGTCACCCGAGGCGACGAGGACGTCGTCCGCGAAGCTGGCGTCGGTGACGGTCTTCAAGGCGGAGGTCTTGGCGTCTGTCATGGTCGTGCTCCTACTCAGTTGGCAACTTCCACCGGCTGACCGGCGTGTTCGAGAGTGTTCGTGGTGATGTCGCCCTGCTCGGCGAGCCAGCGTTCGGCGTCGATGGCGGCGCGGCAGCCGGTGCCGGCGGCGGTGATGGCCTGCCGGTAGGTGTGGTCGACGAGGTCGCCCGCGGCGAAGACGCCGGGCAGCGAGGTGTAGGTGGACTGGCCTTCGACGCGCACGTAGCCTTCGCCGTCGAGTTCCACCTGGCCGCGCACGAGTTCGCTGCGCGGGTCGTGGCCGATGGCGACGAACAGTCCGGTGGCGGCGAGTTCGGAGGTCTCGCCGGTGCGGGTGTCGCGCAGGGTGAGGCTGGTGACGGCCGTATCCCCGTGTACCTCAACGACTTCCGAGTTCAGGACGAATCGGATCTTGTCGTTGTTCTTGGCGCGCTCGAGCATGATGCGGGAGGCGCGGAACTCCTCGCGGCGGTGCACGATGGTGACCGAGGACGCGAACTTGGTGAGGAAGGTGGCCTCCTCCATGGCGGAGTCGCCGCCGCCGACCACGACGATGTCCTGGCCCTTGAAGAAGAAGCCGTCGCAGGTGGCGCAGGCGCTGACGCCGCGGCCGAGGAAGTTCTGCTCACCGGGCACGTTCAGGTAGCGGGCGGCCGATCCCATGGCGAGGATCACGGCGTAGGCCTCGAAGACCTCGCCGCCGACGGTGACCTTCTTGATGGTTCCGGTGAGGTCGAGTTCCTCGACGTCCTCGGTGCGGATGTCGGTGCCGAACCGCTTGGCCTGCTCGCGCATCTCCTCCATGAGGTCGGGGCCCATGATGCCCTCGCGGAAGCCGGGGAAGTTCTCGACCTCGGTGGTGGTCATGAGGGCGCCGCCGAACTGGGTGCCTTCGAAGAGCAGCGGCTGCAGTTCCGCGCGGGCGGCGTAGACGGCAGCCGTGTAGCCGGCCGGACCGGAACCGACGATGATCAGGTCGCGAGGCGTACTCAATGGGCCCTCCGAGGCAGTTGTGAAACGAGCATGTCGGTCAACCACAGCGTAAACGCTGTCATTCCCCGGCCTTCGTGGGCTGTACCGCTGCTGTCCGGGTTGTCGTCTGCGTCACTGTATGTCGACGGTGGCGAGTACCTGCGGGTTGTCCGGAGTGCAGGCGTTGCCGAGGACGACGGCGGTGATGCCGGGCGGTGTGGCCCCGGGCAGCAGGACGAGCACGGCCTCCTGGCCGTTGAAGGTGACGCTGCGCGCGCCGAGCTGGGTGCGGTTGAGCCCGGCGGCCGTGAGGCAGCCGATGAGGGCGTCGCCCTTGGCCAGCGGCCCGCTGATCTCGTGTTTGCCCATGGCCCCGAGGATCACCGAGGACGGCATGGAGGCGTCGAGCGGGATCGCGGCGACGGGCTTGCCCTCCGGTGACACCGTGCGCCCGCGGACGGCGTCGACGGCGACCACGCCACCGGCCAGGACGGCGACGGTGGCCGCGGCGGCGGTGAGCCAGCGCATGCGGTTCGACATGCGTTCCATCGGCCGCGGCGGGGTGGGTTCGTCGTCGATCTCGGGTTCGGGGCCGGCGATGTCGCGGGGGTCGAGGCGGCCGGTGTCGAAGATGGACGGTCGCAGCGCCGGCATGGGTGCGGTGGCGGCCGGCCCGTGCTGGGCGGCCTGGTCGCGGGTGCGCAGCTGGTGCACGGTGGCCATGCGGCGGGCGTGGGCGCCGGGGTCGACGCGGTCGGTGGCTTCGACGTCGCCGGGCGGGATGCGGTGGGTGACCTCGTTCGGGTCGGTGGTGGTGAGTGCCCGGGTGGCGGGCGGGGTGGCGCGGGGGCCGACGCGTTCGGTGGAGTCGTCCTCGGCGCTGCTGACGAGGGCGTCGAGGAAGCCTTCGAGCCGGGCGAACACGTCGTCGGGCATGGCGTGCACGATGTGGTCGTCGTGGGCGAGGTCGCGTAGCCGGGTGTTCATCTCGTCGAGGGAGTCGAGGTAGCGCATGGCGTCGGGGTCGCGGCGGACCTCGGGCCACAGCTGTGCGGCCTGCTGTGCCGGGAGGTTTCCGGCGTGCAGGTCGGCGAGCAGCTCGACGGAGAACGGCGGGCGGGGCAGTGTCCCTGCGGCCATCGGTCCTCCTGTGTCGTTCATCGTCCCTCCACTCGTCAACTCTGGGCTTACGGGTGTGGTTTCTTCAAGTGTTCGAGCAACTTGCGCCGCCCGCGGGCGCAGCGGCTCTTCACGGTGCCTTCGGGGACGCCGAGCAGGGCGGCGGCGTCGGCGACGGAATAGCCTTCCATTTCGACGGCGACGAGGGCGGTGCGCTGGTCGGCGGGGAGGGTGAAGAGTGCGGCGTCGACGACGAGCGTGGTTTCGAGTTCCGCGAATTCGTCTCGGGCGTAGACGGGTTCGGCCACCGATTCGTCGGACAACGGTACCGCCTGGCGGAGTTTGTTGCGGCGGATCCGGTCCAGGCAGGCGTTGATCACGATGCGGTGCAGCCAGCTGCGGACCTCGGAGTCGCCGCGGAAGGAGGCCGCGCCGCGGTGGGCGCTGAGCAGGGCGTCCTGCAGTGAGTCGGCGGCGTCCTCGGTGCTGTAGGAGGCGCGAACGGCGGTCTGCCACAGGTGATCCCGGTGCCGGCGTAAGAGTTCGGCGAAGGCGTGCCGTTCGCCGTTCACGTGGGCGGCGAGCAGATCGCGGTCGGAGGGCTCGGGTACCGGCGGGAGGGTGCGCGTGCTCCTGGGTTGCGCGAATTGCGCTGGTGCTCCCCCATGTTCGTTCGCAGAAGACAAAATGTGCTACCCCTGGATCGGCCGAATCGGGGAGTCTCCCTGCCCGGGAGTCCGCAAGATCATAACGGGGCCGAGGATCGGGCAGCAACGTGTGACACAGAAAGTGCAAGCCGCAGTTCGCGATTCGAGGGAACCGATCGAACCGGGCATACGTCGCACCGGCGGCGGTTGCTAGGGCGCGGCCTCGAAGCGCAGTTCGGCGATGGCCGACTGGAACTGACCCCCGTTGTTGCCCAGTCCGGTGATCCAGACCAGGACGTAGCGGGCGGGCTGGTCGGCCCGCACCGAGATCTCGGTGATGCCGTCGTTCAGGGTCGCCGACCCGACCAGCTGGGTCTGGTCGAGGGTCGGCGAGGCGGTCGGTGAGGTGCGGATCTCGACCTGTGTTCCGGCGGAGGGCGATTCGATGATCACCTTGTTGACCTTGCTGGGGCTGCCCAGCGTGGCCAGCACGCCCACGCCCTTCTTCAGTGCCGGGAACTGCTGGAAGTACTGGTCGGTGCGCCAGACGGTGGCCGGGTTGTTGTCCAGCACCGCCCCGATCTGACCGACGCCGTCCGGCGTGCCCTCCGGCGAGTACACCGACGCCCCGGTCACCGGGAGCGGCACGCCGCCCGCGGTGGTGGGCGCCGGAGCCGGTTCGGGCGCACCGGGTTCGGCGGGCACGGTCTGCGAGGTGGTGAGCCCGATATTGCGCTGTTCGTTGAGCGGCGCCTCGGAGCTGCCGGGCGCGAAGACGCTGAGCAGCCACCAGATGATCACGCCGACGACGAGCGCCGCGAGCACGCCCAGACCGACCAGGATCCACATCATCCGCTGCGAGCGTTCCTTTTCGGCCGCGAGCAGTTCCGGATCCGCGAGGGTTTCGTCCGGCGCGCTCGGGGGCCGCTGGCCCAGGCGCAGCACCGGAATGAAATCGGTCTTCTGGTCGACCACCGATGCCTGTTCCAGCACATGCTGGACGGTCGCCGCGGTGCGCACGCCCTTGTTGGACTCCAGCGACCGCACCGCGACCGCGGAGATCTCGAAGGGCACCTCCGGCCGGATCTGCCGGGGTTCGATCGGCGTGCCGTCCGGCCCGAAATCGGCCAGCGGCAGTCCGCCGACGGTGGCCGCGCTGCCGGTGACGCCACCGGAGCGGATCGGCCAGTGGTCGGTGATGAGCGCGTAGAGCATGGCGCCGAGCCCGCGCACGTCCGATTGCGCGTCGGAGTCGGACAGCGTGCCCGGGAAGGCCAGCACCGCGTCACCGGTGGCGCTGATGCGCACCCGGTCGGGATGGTCGATGGACAGCGAACCGCCGCCGCGGTGCGCCATTTCGGCCGCCGCCGCGAGTGCCCGGATGGCCCGCGCCGCGCCGATGGGCGACGGGACGGTCTCGGCCATCTCCTTGAGCGAGCGGCCGGGCGTCCATTCCGCGACCACGATGCCGCCGGAGGATCCGCGCACCACGTCGAGCACGCGGGCCAGGCCCGGTGAGTTGATGCGGCCCAGGCGCAGGGTGCGGGACAGGATGGCCTGTGGGCCGTCGTGTCCGGAGTTGTCGGCGTCCTTCTGATCGGCGTCGACGAAGGTGAGAGCGACCTCGCGGTCGAGTTTCACATCCAGGGCCTGCCAGAACCGCAGCCCGCGCGCGCCGCCGTGCCCGGCGAGCAGCCGATAGCGGCCACCCGCCACGGACGCGCCGGGGATCAGCTTGGGTCCGCGCTGCACGCGCTTGGTGGTGGCCGAGCTCATGCCCATGGGTGGCATCTGCGGTGAAACGGCTTCGTACACACCGGTTTCGGGGCCAGCGGCCTCGTCTTCCGGTAGGTTCTCCGGTTCCGCGTCGTCGCCGCCCGGTGCCGGGCGTGGTGCCGATTCGGCCGTGCCGCCTGCTTTTCCGCTCTTCTCGTCCGGAGTCGGGGGGACATCCGTGGAGAGTCCGCCGCCCGCGGACACGGAAGAGTCGGCGGACGGGACGCCGCCCGCCGCGTCGTCGCTCACCCTGGTTCCTCCTTCGCCCTGGTGTGTCGAGGACCGATGTATCGGGCCCGGTTCCCCGGCGTCCGATGTGGTGCGAACGCGAGCGCCCGCGTCCCCGGGCACGCCGGATTCCGCGCTTGCGCTTCTCTGCCGAACAGGGTACGGGAACTCGCCTGTTCCGGTGATGTCAACCGCATCGGGTCGAATGGCGGGCAGCACCATGGTCTGCGCGTCCATGTACGGATCGAAGCGGTAGTAGTACGGTGCGGCCCGCATGTCCGGCCGCGGCAGCAGCGTGGTCTCGTGCAGCTCTTCGGCGGGAACGCCGTCGAGGTCGAGATCCGGTGCGGGCGGCGTGATGCCGAGCTTGCGCGAGAGGGCGACGGTGATGGCCACGATCTCCGGAATACCGGCGAGGCGCATGAGCGCGAAGGCCACCCCGAACATGACGACGGCGGTGAGGCCCACCCGCACGATGGAGCCGATGCCGCCGAAAGAGTCGGTGAGCCGGTGCAATCCGAGCACCTTGTCCACGATCAGCATGACCGCGCCGCCGGCGACCGAGGCCAGGGCGACGCGCGAGATCGTCCGCCCGACATTGGTCATGCGCAGATCGCCGAGGCTGCGGTGCAGCAGCCAGCCGCCGATCACCGCGCCCGCCACGAAGCCGAGCCCGTTGGCCGCGCCGAGCGCGACGACCACCATGTCGTCGGCGAACAGGTGCGGAGTCAGCAGGGACAGCACGATTTTCACGCCGGTGATGCCGAGGATGATCCAGGTCGGCGTCCACGCCTGCTCGCGGGCGTAGAACACGCGCAGGTGAATCAGGACCAGCGAGTACGGGATCAGCGTGAACGCGGACCAGGACACGGCCTCGCCGAGCCGGTGCGCGTCCTCCGCGCCGAAGCGTCCGTAGGACAGCAGTGCGGAGCCGATCTGCGGTCCGGCCAGCGTCAGGAACATGACGATGGGCACCAGCGCGATCATGGTGAGTCGTGTGGCGGTGCCGAGATCGTCGACCACGGCCGGTGTGTCGTCGGCGGCGGCATTGCGCGAGAGCCGCGGCATGATGGCCGTCAGCAGGGTCACGCCGAGCACGCCGTACGGCAATTGCAGCAGCAGCCAGGCGAATTGGTAGATGGCCGGGCCGGCGACGTCGACGCCGGAGGAGATGTTGGTGGCGACCATCCAGCCGACCTGGCTGATGAGCACGTACAGGATGATGGCCGCGCCCATGCCCGCGAACTGTTTGAGCCGCGCGTCGAGTCCCCACAGCGGCCGCAGGTCGATGCCTTCGCGCCGGATGGCGGGCAGCAGGCTGACGACCTGCACGATCACGCCGCAGGTGACGCCGATGCCGAGCAGCAGCAGTTTCGGCTCGCCCATCTGCACCGGGTCGAGGCTGATCTCACCGGGCAGCAGCCAGTAGAGGAACAGCACAACCAGCACCACGAGGTTGTTCAGCACCGGCGCCCAGGCGCCGGGTTTGAACACCTGGTGGGTATTGAGGATCGCCATGAGCAGCGCCGACATGCCGTACAGCAGGATGGCGGGCAGCAGCAGGTACGACAGTGCCGTGGTGAGCGGTGAGCTCACCTGCCCGTCGTCGTCGATGAGCAGTGAGGTGAGCACGGGCGCGGCCACGAGTGCCATGACCGTGCCGATGCCGAGGACGGTGAACGCGGCGGTGCACAGTCGCCGGACGAAGGCCGCGCCGCCGTCGGCATCCTCTTTCTCCGCGCGCACGAGGGTGGGCACCACGATGGCGGTGAGCACCGCGCCGAGCAGGAGTTCGGAGATCATGGCGGGCAGCGTGCTGGCGACGGTGAAGGCCGAGGCGATGGCCGGGCCGAGCACGGTGAGCAGCATGAGCTGTTTGCCGAAGCCGGTGATGCGGCTCATGAGGGTGGCGATGGCGATGGAGCCGGAGTCGCGGACGAGGCGGGCGTTGGCGCTCTCGGGTTTGGCTGTGGCGACCGCGGCGTGTTCGGCGGTGCTGGGCAGTTTCCGGGGTAGCGGCTGGGCCTGTCGCACCGGCGCCGAGGCCGGGCCACCGGCCCGGGGGTTGGAGAACGGCGGTGTGTTGTAGCGCTGGCCGCCGGTCGGGGTGGGCCGGGGTGCGGGTCCGTCGGGGCGGTTGCCGCTGCCGCCGGGGTGTCCCCAGTGGTAGCGCTCGGGGTCGCCGGCGTCGCCGCTGACGGGTCGCCGGGGTTGCTGGGGCTGACCGGTCTGTGGTGGCCCGGGGCGGCGCATCATCGGACCGGATTCGGGTCCGGCGGGATTCGCGGGTGGTCCGGCGGGTCGCCGGGGCGGCATGGATGACGGACCGGACGGTTGACCCGATTGCGGTCGTCCGGGAACCCCTTGCGGATTCCGGGGATTCGCGGGTGCGCCGGGCGGCACACCGCCGCCGGGCGGCACACCGCCGCCGCGCGGTCCCTGCGGTCCCGGCTGCGGTCCGCGCGCACCGGGCTGGGGTCCGCGTGGTCGCGGCGGCACCCCGCGTTCCCAGGGCGCGGAGGGTGCGCGGCGCGCATTCGGACCGGGCCCCTCGGGTCCACCCTCGGGGCGGCCCGCCCCGCCCTCCGGTCGGCCGGGGCGCGGCCCGCTGTACTCGCTCACCGCGTCTCCTGTCGTCGCAACTCCTGCTTCCGCGCGCGCCGGTAGCGTTTGACCCTGCGTTGTGTCCCCGGATCGAACCCCTCGTCGGCCGGATCGGACTGTCCGCGGAAGCGGTGCCACAGTCGGCGTCCGGCCAGCAGGAGCAGTAGCGCTCCAGCGCACGCGGTAATTATTGCCAACACTCGACCGTAGGCGTTGGACCGCACCTGTACCGAAACGGCATCACCGAGCGGGACGCCGTCGGGTGTGGTAAGGGCGATGGGGATCACCAGGTTCCGGCTGTCGGACACCTCGGTCGGGATCTGGAAGGACCGGGTGCCCTTGGCGGGCAGCACCTGTTCGCCGATATCGGTGATGTTCGTCTCGGCGGGCGCGTCGATGCGGAAGCGGACGCGGATGGCCACCGGCATGTCGTTGCGGGCGACCAGCAGCAGCGGACTCTGTTCGGAGGCAAGGGTGTACACGCCGCCGGGCGGCAGCACGGTGACCGATCCGAAGAGCCGGTCGAGGGTGCGGGTGGTCTGATCGAGGCGGCGTTGCGCGGCGGTGTCGGCCTGCGCGTTGCTCGCCCGCCGATCCGACAGCGTGAGGGTGCGGATCAGGTCGTCGCGCAGCGGGGTGAGGAAGGCGCGCGGGCTGAGTTCCTGCTGCGGGATCTCGACGAGCGCGTTCATCAGCTCGGTGATCCGATGTGCCTGCTGCCGTACGGGTTCGGCGAAGTGCGCGGGGACGGCCTCCTCGGCGGCCTGGGCCAGGTAGTCGAGTTCGTAGGGCTGCGGGTCGGTGGGTTCGGCCAGCAGGTCGGCGAAGGAGCGCGGGATGGCGAGGTTGTTGCGGAACAGCAGGTCGAGCTGGCCGAGCAGGGCGGTGGCCTCGTCGCGGTTGGCGCCCCAGTTCTGCGGCGGCATGAACAGCGCCGAACGGGGTTTGCCGGGTTGCGGATTCAGCGCGCTCCAGGTGAGCGCGCCGAGCGCGTCCTGCAGGCGGGCGGCGCGGGAGTCGTTGGTGACGTCGTAGCGCACCGATTCGGGCGTGAAAGGCGGTGTGGGCGGATGCGATCCGACGGCGGCGAGCGCGGTGGCCGACCAGATGTCGTAGGTAGCGGCCCGCAGTTCCGGTCCGGTGGGCGGTGCCGCGGTGTCGCCGGCGCCGGCGACGGGCCCGGTGATGCCGTCCAGCCGCACCATATCCGGGTTGTCAGTTTCGCCTGCCTCGCTGCCGGTTCGGGTGCCGGTGACGTTGGAGGTCTCGACGGCGGGGGTGATCGCGTTGTCGGCGAGCACGGCGGTGGTGAAGCCGTGCTGGGCGAGCAGCGCCCCGGCCTCGGTGTCGATGGTGCCCGCGTCGGGCAGGCTGACGCCGCGCACCGATTTCACCGACAGCACCGAGTCGATCAGGTCGGCGGGCGCGTTGAGCGCGCGGTCGGCGAGGGTGGTGTCCCCGACCGCGGCCAGCGCGACCGGATCGACCTGCGCGAAAGGCAGTGCCACCACACACATTCCGGGTGCGACGGCGCGCAGCCGGTCGAGCCAGGCCTGGGCGGCGTCGGATCCGGTGCCCGCGCGGGTGGAGCCGTCCGGGTCCGAGGGGCTGGCGAGCACCCGGTAGCCGTGGATCATGTCGGACACCGTGATGAGCAGGTCCGGGTCGACGGCCAGGCAGAGCGCGCTCGACAGGGCGCGGTCGCTGCCGGTCTCGGGTTTGATCGCGGTCTCCAGTGCGGACAGCAGCTGGTCCAGGCGGCCGCCGGTGGTGAGCGAGGCGGCCAGGTCGTCGTCGGTGAGCAGGGCTTCGCCGTCGGGTGACCCGGGCCGTCCGGCGACCAGGCGGGGCCGGTCGGCCAGCGGCCACAGCATGGTGGTGGCGACGGGCGCGGCGGGTGCGGGCGAAACCGGCGGCGCGGCGGGCTTTTTCGGGTCGGCGGGCGGTACGGCCAGCACCGGGAGCAGGAAGCGGGCGTCGTCGAGTCGCGCCTGGCTGCCGTAGGCGGGCTGCCCGTTGACATTGAGCAGCAGCGGGTACACGCCCGGGGTCTCGATGTCGACGGCCGAGACGCCGCTGGGCAATTCGGGCACGGAGTGCAGGGCGACGGTGAGGCTGAACTGTTTTCGCTGTCCCGGCTGCATGCGTTCGGCGATGTCCTGGAATTCGCCGTTCACGTCGTAGTTGATCTGGTCGAGCCGCAGCGCCGAGCGCACCCCGCTGGGTTCGGTGACGGCGGCGGCGCGCTGGATGCGCACGGCCACGTCGTCGACCACGCGGTCGCCGATATTGGTGATGGTGCCGGAGACCACGAAGTACGGGTCGCTCGTGGCGACGATGGCGGTGGGCGTCACCGAATCCAGCGACAGTTTCAGGAATTTGGGTCCGGAGGAGCCGTTGCCGGTGGGTTCGGCCGCCGCGAAGGGCGGGCAGGCCGGCAGGACGGTCAGCAGCACCGCGAACAGGGACAGCAGCCAGCGTTGCAGCGTCCGCTGTGTAGTCGTAGGTGCCGCCACGGTGTCTTTCCGAGAACGCTCAGACCCCGCACGCGTCATTGTCTGCCGTTCTCCATCCGGTCGATCAGCCGGTTCGCGACCTCGGCCAGTCGGCGTTCGTCCGCGTAGGCGAGGCGGGAGTCGAGTTCGCTCAAGGGAACCCAGGCCACCTTGGTGACCTCCACGTCGGCATCGGAGAGTTCACCGCCGATGGACCGCATCAGATAGTGGTGCACGGTTTTGTGTACCCGCCGGCCCTCGGTGACGAACCAGTAGTCGATGCTGCCCAGTTCGGCGACCACGGTGCCGTTGATGCCGGTCTCCTCGGCGACCTCGCGGATGGCGGTCTGCTCGGCGGTCTCCCCTTCTTCTATATGTCCCTTGGGCAGGGACCAGAGGAGTCTGCCGCGCCGGTCGGTGCGCCCGATGAGGGCGGCGGCCCGCTGCTCGCGCGGCCCGTCCAGACCGTCGACGACCAGCCCGCCCGCGGACGTCTCCCGCACGGTGCGCATACGGGGTTTCGCCGCCGCACCGGCTGCACCGGTGGTTTTCGCCGCACTACCGGCCGAACCACGGCGCCGGGGCTGGCGGCGTCGACTGTTCGCGCGATCGGCCGGGGACACTGGGTCAGTCTAACGGTGAAGGTCGGTCACGCCCCTTTACCGAGGTGACCTTGCCCGCTCTCCCAGGTGACCGTGTCGCGGCGAGGCTCCACTAAGCTCGGTATTCGTGGTTTCGCCGAAGTTCGAGGAAGCAAACGAGGACCGTCGTACCCGATTGCTGGCCGCGGCGGCGATCACGATAGGTCGGCTCGACGATGTCCTGACTCCGCTCGGTGAGTTGTTCGCAGCTCACGGCCATCAGCTGTATCTGGTGGGCGGCACCGTGCGCGACGCGGTGCTGGGCCGGTTGGGCACCGATCTGGACTTCACCACCGATGCCCGCCCCGAGGTCGTGCAGGAGTTGATGCGCGGCTGGGCCGACAAGCTGTGGGATACGGGCGGTCTCGCGTTCGGCACGGTCAGCGCCTCGAAATCGGGTCAGCAGCTGGAGATCACGACCTTCCGCAGCGACAACTACGACCGGGTGTCACGCAATCCCGAGGTCACTTTCGGCGACACCCTGGAAGCCGACCTGGTGCGCCGCGATTTCACGGTGAACGCCATGGCCGTCCGCATCGGCCCGCTCGGCGAACTCGAATTCGTGGACCCCCTGGACGGGATGGAGGCCCTGCTCGAGGGCGTCCTCGACACGCCCGCCCTGCCCGAGGACTCCTTCCGTGACGACCCGCTGCGCATGCTGCGCGGCGCGCGCTTCGTCTCGCAGCTCGGTTTCACCCTGGCCCCGCGCGTGCGTGACGCCATCATCGGCATGGCCGGGGAGATCGACCGCATCACCGCCGAACGCGTGCACGTGGAACTCGACAAGCTGATCGGCGGCGAGTACCCCACCGAGGGCATCGACGTCATGGTGGAAACCGGTCTGGCCGAACGCGTCATGCCGGAGATCCCCGCCATGCAGCTGGAGATCGACGAGCACCACCAGCACAAGGACGTCTACCAGCATTCGCTGACCGTGCTGCGCCAGGCCATCGACCAGGAGGAGGACGACGCGGATCTGGTGCTGCGCTGGGCCGCCCTGCTGCACGACATCGGCAAGCCGCCCACCAAGCGCAACGAGCCCGGCGGCGGCGTCAGCTTCCACCATCACGAGGTGGTGGGCGCGAAGATGGTGCGAAAGCGCATGCGCGCCTTGAAGTATCCGAAGCAGTTCACCGAGGACGTGGCCAAGCTCGTCTACCTGCACCTGCGTTTCCACGGCTACGGCAAGGGCCAGTGGACCGATTCCGCGGTGCGCCGCTACGTCACCGACGCCGGTGACCTGCTCCCCCGCCTGCACAAACTGGTGCGCGCCGACTGCACGACCCGCAACAAGCGCCGCGCCGCCACCCTGCGCGCCACCTACGACGACCTCGAGGTGCGCATCGCCCGCCTGCAGGAGCAGGAGGATCTGGACCGGGTCCGCCCGGATCTGGACGGCAACGCGATCATGGAACTGCTGGGCCTGCAACCGGGTCCGGATGTCGGCAAGGCGTGGAAGTACCTGAAGGAACTGCGCCTGGATCGCGGCCCGATGTCGCGCGACGAAGCCGAAGCGGCGCTGCTGGAGTGGTGGCAGGGCGGGTAACTCGCTAGAACACGATCAGAGTTGTGCCGGCGACGATGGCCGAGCGGATCTGCGCGAGGTCGAACGAGGCGGTCATCCCGGGTAGGTCCGCGGTGAATTCGATGTGGTCGCCCTTGCGTTCGGCGCGCAGGATGCGGAGCTGATTCGGTAGGTCCGTCAAGGGAATCGGTGCGAGCCGGGTCATGCTGCGCGGTGCGCGGATACTGCGCCAGTGCGCCGTGTGCACGCTGATGGTGAGCACATTGTTGGTGATTTCCCCGGTGGCGAGGGCGCGTATCTTCCGGCGTTTGTGCCGCGCCATGATCTGCCCGTCGGGCGCGGTCTCCAGCACCCAGTCCGGCTGCCAGGTGTTGATCCAATTCAGCAGCGCGGCAACGGATACGACCCCGGTGATATCGATCTGCGCGGCCCGGATCCTGGTGGGCACCCCGGGAATGATCCGCACCCCGTGCGCGATGGCGGTCAGTTCCTCGACCGGATGGTTGTTCCAATGCAGTTGCGTGAGCACGGTTTTGGTCTGGAAGTGCGCCCCGCGTCTTCGTACCTTGAGCGTGTGCAGCGTGGCGCGCAGATCATGGCCGAGGAAGGTGGCGTCCACCTCCTGCCCGCCGAACTGGCTGAGGATTCCCTCCGACAGCAGTGTCATGAGCACGTCGGGCATCAGGGCGGTGACCGTCCCGACCCCGAAGTCGGTGACCGGATCGAGCCAGGCGGTGGTGAAGCTGGTCCACTGGTCGACCCACGTCTGGTCGAACAGACGTTTCCCCAGGTCCATGCCCAGGTCCACCGCGCGCAGTGGTGACCAGGCCTTCGGATCGAAATACGTGGCCATGATTGCATCGAGCGTACTGGCCGAAGGTGACAGCGCCAGGGATCTCGCTGCGACCCACATCACATATGACCGTCCGGTTTCTCGAGGCCCGGCAGCTCGACGATGTGCACCACGCCGGATTTCGCGCGGTGGGAGGATATGGGGGTGGATCTGAACAGTGATCTCGGCGAGGGCTTCGGCGCGTGGCGGATGGGCGACGACGCCGCGATGCTGGATGTGGTCAGCAGCGCCAACATCGCCTGCGGCTTCCACGCCGGTGATCCGTCGATCATGCGCCGCACCTGCGCCCTGGCCGTGGAGCGGGGTGTGCGGATCGGCGCGCACGTCGGCTATCGCGACCTCGCCGGTTTCGGCCGCCGCGCGCTCGCCGTGCCCGCGTCGGAACTGCGGGACGAGACGCTGTACCAGATCGGCAGCCTGGACGCCTTCGCCCGCGCGGCCGGTGACCGGGTCCGCTACGTGAAACCCCATGGCGCGCTGTACCACGCGGCGGCCGCGGATCGGGCGTCGGCGGACGCGATCGTGGCGGCCATGCGCGAATTCGATCCGAACCTGGCCCTGCTCGGCCCGGCGGGCACCGAATTGGAGCACGCCGCCCTGGCGGTCGGAACCCCGTTCTTCGGTGAGGGTTTCGCCGATCGCGCCTACACGCCGGACGGCCTGCTGGCCCCGCGCGGCCTGCCCGGCGCGGTGCTGGGCGCGGACGACGCGGTGGCGCAGGCGCTTTCGATCGCCCGTTCCGGCAAGGCGGCGAGCGTGGCGGGCGGTACGGTGGCGGTGCGCGCGGACAGCATCTGCGTACACGGCGATTCCCCCGCCGCGGTGGAGATGGCACGGCGCATCCGCGCGACCCTGGACGAATCCGGGCTTCCGGCAAGACCTTTCACCTGATGAGCGCATGATGACTGATTTCGGACAGGGATCGGCTCGGGGCGAGATCCGGGCGGCGGGCGACCGCGCGCTGCTGGTGATCCCACCGTCGCGCGCCCTGCTGGCGGAACTGGTGGCGGCCCTGCGGGATCGCCCCGCCGGTGTCGTGGACGTGCTCCCGGCGGCCGAAACGGTCCTGCTCATCCTGTCCTCCCCCGGCGACGCGGATTCGGTCCGGCGGCAGGTGCATACGATCATGGCTCGCCTGGAATCCGAAGCGCGCGTCCCGGCCGGAGTCCGCCGCGTCCCCGGTTGGCGCCCGTCCCCCGCGGACCGCCCGGACGAGGTGGCGGGCGGCAACGGTGCGCGTTCGGATCCGGTGCTGATCCCGGTCCGCTACGACGGCGCGGATCTGGAGGCGGTGGCGGACCTGCTCGGCCTCACCCCCGCCGAGGTGATCGCTCAGCACACCGGCACCGTATGGCGTTGCGCCTTCGTGGGTTTCGCTCCGGGCTTCGGCTATCTGGAATCGCCCGACGGCCGCCTGACGGTCCCTCGCCGCACCCAGTCGCGAACCTCGATCCCGCCGGGCGCGGTGGCCTTGGCCGGCGGCTTCTCGGCGGTCTATCCCCGCCGCAGTCCCGGCGGCTGGCAGCTGATCGGCACCTCCGACCTGACCCTGTGGGACGTCGACCGCGATCCGCCCGCCCTGATCCGCTCCGGTACCCGTGTCCGTTTCACCGTGAGGGAGGGACCGGCATGAGATCGGTGCCGACGTGGGTGTGCCCCGATATCGCCTGGCGCACAGCGGGTTCCGGAGGTGCCCGATGATCCGGGTGGAGCGGGTCGGGCCGCTGGCAACCGTGCAGGATCTCGGCCGTCCCGGCTGGTTCGATTCGGGTGTGGGCGCGGCCGGGGCCGCGGATCGGGCTTCGCTCCGCCTGGCGAATCGCCTGGTCGGCAACGCCGAGGGCGCTGCCGCCATCGAGGTGCTGCTGGGCGGTGTGGAGCTGCTGGCCGAACGGCATCTCACCCTCGCGGTGACGGGCGCGGCGGCTCCCGCCACCATCGACGGCCGCCCGGTCGGTGCGGCCAGCGTGCTGGAACTCGAAGAGGGGCAACGACTTCGGCTGGGTTACGCCATGTCCGGCCTGCGCGCCTACGTGGCGGTGCGCGGCGGCATCGACCTCCCGCCGGTGCTGGGTTCGCGCAGTCGCGACACCCTGTCCGGTATCGGCCCGGAGCCGTTGTGCGCGGGCGATCTGCTCCCGATCGGCAAACCCCCGCGCGCCTACTCCCCGATCGATGTGGCCCCGGTGGCCCCACCGGCGGACGGCCTGGTCACGGTCGATGTGGTGCCGGGCCCGCGCGACGACTGGTTCACCGATGCCGCAGCGCTTTTCGAGGGCGACTGGACCGTCTCGCAGGACACCGATCGGATCGGCGCCCGCCTGGACCGTCGTTCCGGCCCCGCCCTGCGCCGTCGCGTCGCGAGCGAATTGCCCACCGAGGGAATGGCTCTGGGCTCGATCCAGGTCCCGCCGAGTGGCCGGCCGGTGGTGTTCCTGGCCGACCATCCGATCACCGGCGGCTACCCGGTGATCGGCGTGGTGGTGGATGCCGATGTGGACGCGGTCGCGCAGGCCCGCCCCGGGCAGGCCGTACGCTTCCGGCGGGTCGGCCCGCCGGCGTGATCGCCCGCACCGGAACGCTTCTCACCGCAGCGTGGCCTGCATGAGGAACACGTTGTACGCGTTCCACGTGGACACCGCGAAGTACAGTTCGTTCCCCGTCGACCACGGATGGATGAACCCGCCGTACGCCGTCGGATAGTCGTCGGTGTCGAGCAGCGCCACCGGTTCACTCCACGCGCCCTGCGGTTCGGCGGCGGTGCGCAGCACGATCTGGTGCCGCAGGGTGTCGAGGTACACCATCTGCCACCGCCCGCTCGCGGTGTCGTAGCGGATGGACAGTTCGCTGGCGGTCCCGGAAACCACCGGGGTGGCGAAGAATTCGTGCGCCGTGGCGGCGGGCTGCCACACCCCGTCGATCCAGTACTGGTAGGCGGTCTTGTTCAGCACCTGATCCTTGGGCACCCGGGCGAGTCCGATGACGCCGATGCGCCCGTTGGGTGTGCCGAACATGTAGACGTGATCCCCGTGCGGCACCATGGTGGCCACCTGGAACCGGCCCAGTCCGAACAGGTTGTCCCACTGTGCCCATTGGGATTTGGTCCAGGTGCTGCCGTTGTCGTCGGACCAGGCGATGCCGCCGTGGTTGGTCCACCACATGCCCGGGATCTTGCTCCACCGTTTCACCGACATGTAGGTGAGGTACTGCCGGTCGTCGAGGGCGAAGCCGCTGGTGGGGATGGTGGTGACCTCGTAGTTGCCGATCTTGCGGCTGCTCAGGATCTCGGCGGCGTGGCAGCGGCTGTCCTGCGCGAAGGTGTCGAGGGTGAGCCCGTCGGACAGGTCGGTGTCGGTGCTGTAGCCGATGACATTGCTGCGCCAATCCTGTTGATCGGTGCCCGCGCCGCCCGGCTGCCAGCCCTTGCCGAAGGTGTCGCCGAAGACCACGGCGACCTCGCCGGGTTTGGTCTCCCACATGAGTCCGAGGTCGGTGCCGTCCACGGACCAGCGCATATCGGTGCGGTTGGCCGAACCGGGCCCGGTCAGCTGGCCGACCACCCGCACGGATTCGAGGCCGGGCGCGCCGACCGGCGCCGCGACCGGACCGGGTGCCGCGACCTGGACGGCGGCTTCCGGCGCGGGCTGCGGTTCGGGTGGTTCGCCACCCGGCACCGGAACGGGAATGATCTCCGGTTCCGGCTTGATCGAGATCTGCGGCAGCGCAACGGATCCGCCGCCCGGCGTGTTCGGCGGCGTGGTCTTCGGGGGCGTGTCGCGGATGTCCGGGCACGGGTTGGCGCACGGGTCCTCGGGCAGCGGGTCGGCGACGATCCGGGTGTTGTCCGCTTTCGGCCCGTACATCGGCACCTGCAGGATCTGCGGCACCGGAACCGGCACGGCGATGGTGGGATTCACCGGCGGTGTGTATCCGTCGGGCGCTTTGCGGTAGAGCGGATCGAATCCTGTTTCGCCGCAACTGTTCACGGGCGGCGGCGCGTAGGGGTGCGGCCCGGCGGTGGCGGGCGCGGCGGGCAGCAGCACCGCACCCAGCGTGATCACCCCCGAAAGTGCCAGTACGGCAGGAGTTTCCGCGCGCGATGCCGCCGCGGCCCGTTGCCATCCCATTGCAGTGCTGCGTCCCCTCCGAGATCGAATCGCCTCACCGTAGCCGATATGTCAACGGCCGGAGTCGATTACCGCCCGCATGAGGAAGACGTTGTAGGCGTTCCAGGTGGACATGGCGAAGTACAGGTCGTTGCCGCTGGACCAGGGGTGGATGAAACCGCCGTAGAGGCTGGGATAGTCGTCGGCGGTCACCAGCGTCACCGGATCCGTCCAGGTCCCTTGGGGTTCGGTGGCGGTGCGCAGCACCATGCGGTTGGTGGTGACGTCCAGGTAGATCATCTGCCAGAGCCCGCTCGCCGCGTCGTAGCGGATGGCGAGTTCACTGGCGGTGCCGGAAACCAGTGGGGTGGCGAGCCATTCGCCGGGTCCGTTGGCGGGTTCCCAGGTTCCGTTGATCCAGTACTGGTAGGCGGTCTTGTTGAGGATCTGATCCTTGGGCACCCGGGCGAGCCCGATGACGCCCATGCGCCCGTTCGGCGTTCCGAACATGTAGACGTGATCCCCGTGCGGCACCATGGTGGCCACCTGGAACCGGCCGAGCCCGAACAGGTTGTGCCATTGCGCCCATTGGGATTTGGTCCAGGTGCTGCCGTTGTCGTCGGACCAGGCGAGGCCGCCCAGGTTGGTCCACCACATGCCGGGCACCTTGCTCCACCGCGCCACCGACATATAGGTGAGGTACTGCCGGTCGCCGAGGGCGAAACCGCTCGTCGGGATGGTGGTGATCTCGAAGTTGTTGATCTTGCGGCTGGCCAGGATCTCGGCGGCGTGGCAGCGGCTGTCCTGCGCGAAGGTGTCGAGGGTGAGCCCGTCGGACAGGTCGGTGTCGGTGCTGTAGCCGATGACATTGCTGCGCCAGTCCTGATCGCCGGTGCCGCCGCCGATGGGCTCCCACCCCTTGCCGAAGGTGTCGCCGAAGACCACCGCGACCTCACCGGGTTTGGTCTCCCACATGAGTCCCAGATCGGTGCCGTCCACCGACCAGCGCATATCGGTCCGGTTCTCCGAGCCGGGTCCGGTCATCTGGTCGACCACGTCCACCGATTCCACGACGGGCAGCGCAGGCGGTGCGGCGACGGGCGCGGGATCGGCGACCTGTGCGGCGGGTTCGGGCGCGGGCTGCGGTTCGGGTTCCTCGCCACCCGGCACCGGCACGGGAATGAGCTCGGTCTGGGTATTGATCTCGAGCTTCGGCCACGGGATGGCGGCGCTGCCCCCGCTGCCGCCGCCGGGTTCACCGGTCCCCGGGGCGGATTCCTCCGGATTGCCCTCCGGCGCAGGCGCT
The DNA here is from genome assembly GCF_016741815.1 of Nocardia acididurans. Taxonomy (GTDB): domain Bacteria; phylum Actinomycetota; class Actinomycetes; order Mycobacteriales; family Mycobacteriaceae; genus Nocardia; species Nocardia acididurans. Next base: position 493,546 of record NZ_JAERRJ010000001.1, on the reverse strand, counting down.
TCGGCGGCCTCCGGCGCCGGCTTGGGCCGGTCCCGGATATCCGGGCAGGGGTTGGCGCACGGGTCCTCGGGCAGCGGTTCCGCGACGATGCGCGTGTTGTCCTGCGCCGGGCCGGGTATCGGCACCTCGATGATCTCCGGCACCGGCACATCGATGCGGATCGTGTTGTCGGGCGGCGGCGGTTGGGTTCCGGGTTCGCGTTCGCGGGCGAGCGGGTCGAATCCGGTTTCGCCGCAACTGTTCACGGGCGGCGGTTGCCACGGATGCGGCGCGGAGTGCGCGGGCGCAGCCGGTAGCAGGACCGTCCCGAGGGTGAGTACCCCCGAGAACACGAGCGTGGCAGGAATATCCGATCGGATGTGCGTCTCCTCGAATCGAATCGACCTACCGTAACCGGACAAGTCGTGCACCCGGGCTCGGCGTGCCCGGTGTTCGCGGCGTTGTGACCGAGCCGATACCACCCGCCGGGGCGGGAAGACGGGCCGCCCGGACCGCACTGTCCGGCGACCCCAATGGGATTCGAACACCACCCACCCCTCGGATGTGTGTCTCTTCGTCATTCCGCGCCGGGATGACCAGGCGGCTACACCCCGGCGCCGCGCCGCGAGTTCGCCAGGATCGCCGCGATGCCGCAGCAGTACACCCCGGCCGCCGCGATCACCACGCCCGGCGAGCGCCCATCGGCCGGGATCAGCAAGGCTGTCCCCGCGATCGCCGACACGAAGGTGATGTTGAAGACCGTGTCCTGCAGGGCGAACACCTGCCCGCGGTGTGCGTCGTCGATATCGATCTGCATGGCCGCGTCTCCGGTCAGCTTGATCGTCTGCCCGGCCAGTCCGAGCAGGAACGCCGCCACCAGCAGCGCGATCTCCGCCGACCGTTCGGCCGCGCCCGTGGCCACCGTGACCGGCGTGACCAGCAGCACCTGCACCACGGTCGCGACAGCCAGCCCGGCCATCACGGTCCGGGATCGCCCGAGCCGTGGAATCAGCACCGGCGCGACCACGGCCGCGACCACCATGCCCGCTCCGGCCGCCGTGATGGCCGCGCTGAATTTCGCCATATGGGTGCCGACGCCGCCTTCGCCGCGCCGCAGCACGAGCACCATCAGCATGGTGTCCGCGCCGAACACCACCCGGTGCGCGCCGATGCCGATCATCGCTGTGGTCACCTCGCGGGACCGCCACGCCGCGGTGGCCCCCGACCGCAGTCCGGAGGCGATGGCCCGCACGGAACTCCGCGCCCGGTCCGACAGCCCGTCCGGTCCGAGCGCGCGCGCCGCGAACCCGGCCGCGGCCAGGGCGGCGATCACCGACCCGGCGGTACTGGCCGCCACGGCCACGGCCGATCCGAAGTCGCCCGCCCCGACCACCTTGATGATCGCGAAGGCGGTGCCCACCCCGGCGATGGTGAACCCGGAGGCCACCGTCGCGACGATCGAGTTCATCGGCACCAGCCGATGCTGGGCGAGCACATGCGGCAGTGACGCCGACACGCCCGCGCCGATGAACCGCGAGGTGCCGACCACCGCGAGCGCGAGGATCAGCAGCGGTGTCGCCCGCAAGCCCGAGTACAGCGCCGCGGCGGTGACGCCGATCAGCACCACCCGCAGCAGGTTCGCGACCAGCAGCACGGTCCGCCGGTCCCAGCGGTCCAGCAGCGCCCCCGCGTACGGCCCGATGATCGAGTACGGCAGCAGCAGCGCCGCGAATCCGCCCGCGATGGCAAGCGGATCGGTTTCCCGTTCCGGATTGAAGAGGATGGCCCCGGACAGCGCGCCCTGGAACATGCCGTCGCCGAACTGCCCGGCGAGCCGGATGGTGGTGAGTCGCAGCACGCCCGGACTCTCGCGCAGGACCGTGCGCAGGCTCCTGGTGAGGTCACGGGGGGAGCGCCGGGCGGGCTCGGGGCGGGCCGGTCCGGGCGGTGCGGGGGTGTTCACCGTGCCGGGTGGGTGGTCACCAGCGCGAAGACCGCGGCCCGCATGTCCTCGGCCATGGGCAGATTGTCGAGGCTGTCGGCGTCGATCCATTGGAATTGGTCGTGTTCGCCGGGTGCGAGGGATACCTCGCCGGGTTCGGTCTCCACGACGAAGCTGTATTTGCGGACCCGCGATTTGGTGCGGGTGGCGTAATCGAATCCGCCGAGGACGTCGGTGATCCGGCGGACCCGTAACCCGGTTTCCTCGTAGAGTTCGCGTTCGACGCATTCGGCGAAGGATTCCCCGGATTCCACGCCGCCACCGGGCAGTTCGTACATTCCCCCGTGCCAGTCGTCGGCGACACGCCGTACGACCAGGAGTTTGCCACCGCGGAACACCGCTACGCCCACCACGAAGTGGACGATCCCCTCGCTATCGGCCTGCTGCCGGAGTTCGCGTTCGATGCCCGCGAGTACCTCGGGTCGCATTCCTCGCTCTCCCTCCGGTTTCACTTGCGGCACATCATGATACGGTCGCCGTCGGTGTCCCGCCGACAGGACGGTTCCGGTGGTGTCGGGTCGCCGGGTATTTGCGCCGACCGGTCGCGGTGACCGAAGTGCCTGGTCGGCGGCATACAGAGCAATGCTGCTCCCACGGTAAAATTTACCCGGAGTTCAGGTGGGCGTGCCGAAGGTGCACCTACCCTGAATGTGATCGGTGCTCGCCGGTGAGAGGAGTACGGCGGTGTCCACGCTCACGACACCACACATCGATATCCATCGTGGCGGCGACCGCATGAAAACCCGTGTGGCGTGGCTGGATTCGAAGCATTCGTTTTCGTTCGGGGAACACTACGATCCGGACAACACCCATCACGGCCTGCTGCTCGTGAACAATGAGGACATCGTCGCGCCCGGGGAGGGTTTCGAAACCCATCCGCACCGGGATATGGAGATCGTCACCTGGGTGTTGAGCGGCAGCCTGGTGCACCAGGATTCGCTGGGGCACAGCGGCGTCATCTATCCGGGTCTGGCGCAGCGGATGAGCGCGGGCACCGGCATCCTGCATTCGGAGAAGAACGATTCCTGGCGGATCAGCGCCGATCCGGAGCATGACGAGCCCGTGCACTTCGTCCAGATGTGGGTGGTTCCGGACGAGCCCGGCCTGACGCCCGGGTATCAGCAGCTGGAGATCGACGACGAGCTGGCGGGCGGCCGCCTGGTGACGGTGGCGTCGGGGCTACCGCGCTATCGGGATCGCACGGCCATCGCCATCAACAGTTCGCATGCGGCCATGCATGTCGGGCGGTTGGCTCCGGCGGCGGAGGTTCGACTACCGGAGGCCCCGTACCTGCATCTGTTCGTGGCGCGCGGGGAAGTGGAGATGGAGGGTGCGGGCACCCTCTACGAGGGTGACGCGGTGCGGTTGGCCCGCAGTGGCGGTCAGCGCATCACGGCGAACCTGCCGTCCGAGATTCTGGTGTGGGAGATGCATGCCCGACTGGGTGGGCAATAGCATCTAGGTCAGCTGTTCCGGACGAACCGGGCGCGTTAACGGCTCGTCCGCGCGTGCGCGATACCGGGAGCATCACCCGACGGAAGGACGCCGCATGTCGCAATACCCGCCCCCCGGCCAGTACGGCGAGCAGTACCCCTCGCCGCCGCCCGGCGGTTATCCCCAGCAGCCCGGCGGTTATCCGCCGCCGCCGAACAGCGGCGGCCAGCAGTACTGGCAGGAGTCGCCGAAGGGCAAGGGCCTGGCCATCACCGCGCTGGTGCTGGGCATTCTCTCGCTGCCCGCGGTGTTCACCGTCATCGGCGGCGTGCTGCTGGGTCTGATCGCGGTCATCATCGGCATCGTCGCCATGTCCAAGGCGCGCAAGGGGCAGGCCGGCGGTACCGGCATGGCGGTCACCGGTCTCATCCTGGGTGCGCTGGGCCTGATCGGCTCGGTCATCTTCGGTCTGATCATCTGGGTGTTCGTGAAGGACACCGGCGTCACCGACTATGTCGACTGCGTGCAGCAGGCGGGCGGCGACCAGGCCAAGATCGAGCAGTGCGAGCGCGATTTCAATCAGCGCGTGGAGGACAAGTTCGGCGTCACCGTCACCCCCGAGCCGCCGCGCTGAGTCGTTGCCGGGCGGTCAGTGCACCCGGCATTCCCTTGTGGCACTGACCACTTCGCCCATATCGGGCCGGAAGTCGCCGTCCGGCGGGCAGATCCAGGCCCGGTAGCCGCTGTGCTCGTCCGTGGGTGAGGGCAGCACGATGTGGCTACCGGGCAGCGCGACCGCGGCGCAGTCGCGGAACAGATCCGAGAACAGGGTGGTGTCGAGGTAGGAGTCGTCGGTCGGCCCGGTGAGGAATGTCCAACGGCCCGAACGCGGATGGTTGATGACCGGCCCGCACCGCTGTTTCGACTTCAGGTGGTTGCGCACCTTCATGCCGAGGTCGGCGGGCATGGTGACGGCGCCGACCGCCCCGATCTCCAGCATGATCCGGCCCATGGCCGAATCGACGATCCCGTACAGCCCGTGTTCCTTGCGGTAGCGACGGCAGCGGGCCAGCGCTTCCTGCGTAGCGGCGTACGAGGATGGGTCCAGCGCGCTCATGGCGAACCTCCTGCTACCGACCATATTCCGGAGCAACCGGTATGACAATAGTCACACGCCAGCGAGTTCGGGGGCGTACGATCCGAACCCATGGCACCCGTCTCGCCCACTGTTGCCCGGTGGGAGCTGGTACTGCGATTACGGGAGCTGCGCGAGCAGCGCGGCTTCGATTCGGCGACGTTCGCCAAGCGGGTGGGTTTCACACCCGCCAATTGGTCGCATGTGGAGAAGGGCCGCCGGGTTCTCACCGTCAACACCATCGGTCCCGTGCTGGAACTGCTCGAGGTGGATGGTGAAGAGCGCAAGGAACTTCAGGAACTGCTCGCGGTCAGCAAGGAGCGCGGCTGGTGGGCGAAATCCTCGGCGCTGATCGGGCCGGAACTGCAGCGGTATTACGGCATGGAGTTCGGGGCCGAGAGCATTCGCAGTTATGACAGTCTGGTGATTCCCGGCCTGCTGCAGACTGAAGAGTATGCGCGGGCTCTGATCAGTGCCGATGTGATGATCCGGCCGGTTCAGGTGGAACAGCTCGTGGCCGTGCGCATGCGCCGGCAGGAGCGTTTGCGCGGTAGTGAACGCGTGGAGTTGACGGCGGTGGTCGGGGAGGCCACCCTGCTGCAGCAGATCGGCGGGCCGAAGGTGTTGCGCGGTCAGCTCGAGCACCTCGTGGAACTGCTGGAAGCACTGGATTCGGTGACCGTGCGGGTGATTCCGTTCGCGGCGACGCACGGCGCGATTCTCGGCGGCTCGAGTTTTCACCTGCTGGATTTCGCTGTGGAATCGCTGCCGACTTTCGGCTGGGTGGAAAGCTCGGTATTCGGGGGTGCCGTGGACGATCCGGATCTGGTGCGCGATCTGGCTTTTGCATTTGTGCGCGCACTCGACCAATCTCTAGGTCGCGCAGAGTCTTTGGAGATGATCAAACATTATTCGCAAGGGTAGGAGACAGGGCGAAAAACGGTAAAATGCTCCACATGGTTAACACCGCGAAATACCTCCCGGAATCCACCGGCTGGTTCACCTCGACGCGCACCAATAACGGAAATCAATGCGTCGAGGTCCGATTCGATGGTGCTGCGGTGCTCATCCGAGACAGCAAGTACCGTCGCAACCCGGCGCATCGCACCGAGGACGAGCCAGTCATCACCGTCACCGCCTCCGAGTGGATGCGGTTCCTCGACACCCTTCTCGACCGGGCCGTGATCCCGGACGACCTGACCGCTCACACCGGCCCCGACGGCCACACCACCCTGAGCCGCGGCGGCATCGACCTCGTCTACACCCCTGGCGAGTGGCAAGCTTTCCTCGCGGGTGTGCGGGACGGCGAATTCGACCGGACACCCGTTCCTTTCTGAGCTGAAAGCGCGCAGCGGCGGCGGAGCCTAATGTGGAGTCCGTGACTTCGCAGCTGAACAACCCCTCCGGTATCGACCTGTCGTTCATCGATGCGGCCGTGCGAGTGCAGGACGACCTGTTCGCGCACGTCAACGGTAAATGGCTGGACACCTACGAGATCCCGTCGGATCGGGCGGTGGACGGCGCCTTCCGCACGCTCTACGACCAGGCGGAGCGCGATGTCCAGCGCATCATCCAGGACGCCGCCGCCTCCGCCGCCGCACCGGGCAGCGAGGAACGCAAGATCGGCGACCTCTACAACAGCTTCATGGACGAGGCCGCCGTCGCCGCCGCGGGCCTGACCCCGATCGCTGAGGAGCTCGCGGCCGTCCGCGCCGTGTCCGACCGCGCCGAGTTCGCCGCGCTCATCGGCCGCCTGCAGCGCACCGGCGTGGGTGGCGCGATCGTCTTCTACGTCGACACCGACGACAAGAACTCCACCCGCTACCTGGTGCACACCTCGCAGTCCGGCATCGGCCTGCCCGACGAGTCCTACTACCACAAGGACGAATACGCGGAGATCCGCGACAAGTACGTCGCCCACGTCCGCCGCATGTTCGAACTGGCCGGCCTGGACTACGACGCCCAGCGCGTCTTCGATCTGGAGCAGAAACTGGCCGCCGGTCACTGGGACGTGGTGCGCCGCCGCGACGCCGAGAAGAGCTACAACCTCACCACTTTCGAGGCGCTGGCCGCCGAGAACCCCGAATTCGACTGGACCGCCTGGACTTCCGCCCTCGCCGAGGGCGTCGAGGCGTCCGGCCCCGAGCTTTTCGCGGAACTCATTGTCCGCCAGCCCGATTACGTCCGCACCTTCGCGCGGCTGTGGGCCGCCGAGGATCTCGACGACTGGAAGGCCTGGGCTGCCTGGCGTGTGGTGAAGGCCCGCGCCGCCTACCTCACCGACGACCTGGTGGAGGAGAACTTCGGCTTCTACGGCCGCACCCTGACCGGCGCGCCGGAGAACCGCGAGCGCTGGAAGCGCGGCGTCTCCGTCGTCCAGGACCTGCTGGGCGAAGCGGTCGGCAAACTGTATGTGGCCCGGCACTTCCCGCCGGAAGCCAAGGCCCGCATGGTCGAACTGGTGGGCAACCTCCAGGAGGCCTACCGCCGCAACATCTCCCAGCTGGAGTGGATGGGCCCCGAAACCCGCAAGGCCGCCTTGGCGAAGCTGGAGAAGTTCACCCCCAAGATCGGTTACCCGGACGAGTGGCGCGACTACTCGGCGGTCACCGTCGACCCGTCGGACCTGGTGGGCAACTACCGCCGCGGCTACGCCGCCGAACACGACCGCGATCTGAACAAGCTCGGCGGCCCCGTCGATCGCGGCGAATGGTTCATGACCCCGCAGACGGTCAATGCCTACTACAACCCCGGCATGAACGAAATCGTCTTCCCCGCAGCCATTCTCCAGCCCCCCTTCTTCGACATGAACGCCGACGACGCCGCCAACTACGGTGGCATCGGCGCGGTCATCGGTCACGAGATCGGCCACGGCTTCGACGACCAGGGCTCCAAGTACGACGGCGACGGCAATATGACCGACTGGTGGACCGAGCAGGACCGCACCGAATTCGCCAAGCGCACAACGGCTCTCATCAACCAGTACAACGCCTTCTCCCCCAAGGACCTCTCCGACGACCACAAGGTCAACGGCGAGTTCACCATCGGCGAGAACATCGGTGACCTGGGCGGCCTCTCCATCGCCCTGGAGGCGTACAAGATCTCGCTGGAGGACAAGGACTCCCCCGTCCTCGACGACCTGACCGGCCTGCAGCGGGTCTTCTTCGGCTGGGCCCAGGTGTGGCGCACCAAGGCCCGCAAGGAGGAAGCCATCCGCCGCCTCGCGGTCGACCCGCACTCCCCGCCGGAGTTCCGTTGCAATGGCGTCATCCGCAACCTCGACAGCTTCCACGAAGCCTTCGACGTCAAGCCCGGGGACGCCCTCTACCTGGATCCGGCTGAGCGCGTGAAGATCTGGTAGCGCCCGGCCGCTAGCGCAGGCGCAGCTCGGTCTCCGCGTCGAAGTAGAAGACCTCGCCCTGTTTGGGGCGGAGGTAGAGGCGGTCGCCGAGGGCCACCTGGAAGCGGCGGTCCACGCGGGCGACTATGCGGCCCGAGCGGCTGGACCACTGGTCGGTGATGCCGTGCGAGTAGAGGAAGGACTCCGCGCCCAGTTCTTCGAGGAGTTCGACCTCTACCGCCAGGGCGTTCGCCGGATCGGTGGTGACCTCCCAGGATTCCGGGCGGATGCCGATGATCACCTTGTCGCGGGAGTCCTTGCGCAGCACCGGGATTCGGAGGTCGTTGAGGACGGCCCCGTCATCGATCACCGGGGCGGTCAACAGGTTCATGGCCGGGGAGCCGATGAATCCCGCGACGAAGGCGTTGACCGGATCGTCGTACAGCTCGCGGGGCGCGGCGATCTGCTGGAGCCTGCCGTCGCGCAGGACGGCGACCCGGTGGCCCATGGTCATGGCCTCGACCTGGTCGTGGGTGACGTAAACCGTTGTGGTGCCGAGGCGTTTCTGCAGGGCGGCGATCTGGGAGCGGGTACTCACCCGGAGTTTGGCGTCCAGGTTGGACAGCGGTTCGTCCATGCAGAAGACCTGGGGGCGGCGGACGATGGCGCGGCCCATGGCCACGCGCTGGCGCTGACCGCCGGAGAGCTTCGCCGGTTTGCGGTCGAGCAGATCCTCCAGCTCCAGCATGGCCGCCGCCTCCTTGACGCGAATCAAGGTGTCCGCCTTGGACATTCCGGCATTGCGGAGCGCGAAGCCCATATTGTCGGCGACGGTCATATTGGGGTACAGGGCATAGCTCTGGAAGACCATGGCCACGTCCCGGGCGCGGGGCGGCAGGGCCGTCACGTCCTGGTCGCCGATGTGGATGCGGCCGCTGCTGACCGCTTCGAGACCCGCCAGCATGCGCAGGCTGGTGGATTTGCCGCAGCCGGACGGGCCGACCAGGACCAGGAATTCGCCGTCGGCGATCTCCAGGTTCAGGTCTTCGACCGCAGGGGCGGGGGCTCCCGGGTAGGTGAGGCTCACGCCATCGAACTGCACAGTCGCCATGCCGGCGGGTCTCCTTGATCGGTACGGTCAGCGCTTATTTGGGCAGCTTCGGCGCGATCTGCCTGTCGTAGATGTTCTGCAGCTGGCTGGTGACATCCGCGAAAGCCGCTGCGGCGTCCCGGTTCTGCAGGCCGATCTGCTCCAGGCCGGTGCCGATGATCTGGTCGGCGCCGGGCAGGAAGACGCGCGCGTAATCCTGCGACCTGGTGACGGCCAACTGGTCGATGGCGGTCTTGTTGTTCGGGTTCTTGGCCAGGAAGTCGATCTCGGTCGGATCCTGCAGCGCCGACTTGCGCACCGGCATGTACCCGGTGGCCTGCGAAAAGTACGCGGTATTGGCGGCATTCGTCACGAAGTCGATGAACTTGAGCGCGTTCTCCTTGCGCTTGTCCGAGATGCCGGACGGAATCGCCAGGCCCGCACCGCCGGTGGTGGCGCCCGCGCCGTTGGGATGCGGCAGGAAGGCGGTGCCGAATTCCAGCTTGCCCTGGGCATTGCTCTTGATGCCCTTGAGATCACCGGTGGAGGCGATGGTGGAGGCGATGATGCCGGTGCCGAAGTCCACGGCGATACCCGGTCGCACGCTCGCGTACTTCTTCTCGTTGATCATGCTGCGCAGGAAGTTCCCGGCCTCGATGGATTTGGGCTCGTTGAACTTCAGCTTCCACTGGTCGGAGTACCCGCCGCCGAAGGTCCACATCGGGCCCTGGAAGGTCCAGCCCAGGTAGTTCTTGGCGTCGCCCCAGCCGTGCGCCCACTTGTCCGCGCCCACGACGGACTGGATCCTGGGACCCCACTCGTCGAATTCCGGCCAGGACTCGGGTCCGCGGTCGGGCAGTCCGACCTTGGACCAGACGTCCTTGTTGTAGTAGAAGACCTGCGTCGACCGCGCGTACGGCAGTGCGTAATGCTTGCCGTCGAACAGGTAGTCGGCGAGCAGTGAGTCCACGTAGTCGGAGGTCTGCACGTTCGCGGATCCGAAGTGGCTGTCCAGGGGTTCGATCTTGCCGGTGAGCGCGTAGTTGAACCACCAGACATCGGACAGCACGACGACATCCGGCAGATCGCCGCCGGACAGTGCCGCGTTGAACTTCTGCGACACCTCCTCGTAGTTCTTACCGGCATCGACGAGGTCGACCTTCAGATCGGGGTACTGGGCCTGGAACCGGTTGATCAGCTCGGTTTCCTGATCCTTGGACGTCCCGGGGTGATTCGACCACCAGGTGATGGTGTTGGCGTCACCCTCCTGCTTGCCGCCGCCACCTGTGCCCGCGCACGCGGTCAGCGCGACCCCGGCCGCGGCGGCGCCGGCCAGGCCGAAGAACCCCCGTCGAGAAAGGTTGGGGAATCGTGAATCGGACACTGTGAATCTCCTTCTGGGACTCAGCCCTTGACCGCACCGGAGGTGAGGCCCTTGATCATGTGACGTTGCAATGCCAGGAAGACGATGAGGATCGGCAGCATGGTGAGCAGGGTTCCGGCCATGACCGGCCCCCAGTTGGTGACGCTCGGGTTCTCGGTGTTCTGCAGCAGTGTCAGACCCACCGGCAGCGTGGCCACCTCTTCCCCGTCGGCCATCAGGAACGGCCACAGGTACTCGTTCCACTCGTTCACCAGCGTGACCACCGCGAACGCCACCATGGTCGGCCCGGACATGGGCAGCACGACCCGGGTGAGCAGCCGCCACCACCCGGCCCCGTCCATGCGCGCCGCTTCGATGACCTCGGAGGGCAGAGACAGGAAGTGATTGCGCATGAGGAAGGTGCCGAAGGCGACGCCGCAGAGCGGAACGATGATGCCCACCAGCGTGTTTCGCCATCCCAGCTGTGAGACGAGCGCGTAGTTCGAGATCACGGTGATCTGGTTCGGCACCATGAGCGCCGCGATGATCACCAGGAACACGATGTTCTTCCCCGGAAACCGCAGGAAGACGAGCCCGTAAGCGCTGAACACCCCGAGCACGAACTTCACCCCGGACACGACCGCGGTGACGATGATCGAGTTCTGCAGGAAGGTCCAGAACGGCAGTTTGGTGGTGGCGTCCGCGTAGTTCTGCGGATGCCACGGCGCGGGCCGGTACACGGCCGGCTGCACGTAGATGTCGGGCCGCGTCTTGAACGAGGTGATGATGATCCACAGCAGCGGCACGCCGATGATGATCAGCACGCACGCCATGGCGGCGTAGCCGAAAACCTTGGCCCAGAACGCATTGTCGCCGGACGTGAAAGCCGTTCTCATCAGTCCTGCGCCCGATCCATGATGCGCACCTGCACGAGCGTCACGATCAGCAGCACCACGAACATGATGGTGGCGACGGTCGCCCCGTATCCGGCACGGAAGTTGACGAAGGATTCGCGGTAGACCTGCACCACCATGGTGGTGGTCCCGGTGCCGAGCGGCCCGCCGCGCGTCATCGTGTAGATGATGTCGAACACCTGCAGCGAGTTGAGCAGCACGGTGATGGACAGGAAGAAGGTGGTGGGCCGCAACTGCGGCAACAGGACTCGGGTGAACGTGGTCCACCGGCTCGCCCCGTCGATCTCGGCGGCCTCCATCAGATCCTGCCGGGTGCCCTGCAGCGCGGCGAGGTAGATGACGAAGGTGTACCCGAGGTTCTTCCAGAGGTAGGTGACGGTCACCATGAACAGCGCCCAGTTCGGGTCCTGGTAGAAGTCCGGCGTCTTCTCCACGCCGATCTTGTGCAGCAGATCCTGCACCAGCCCGAACCCGGGATCGAACACGAACTGGAAGGCCACGCCGATGGCCGCGCCGGAGATGACGAACGGCGCGAACACCGCGGAGCGGACCACATTGCGCCCGAACAGCTTCCGGTCCAGCAGCAGCGCGAGCGCGAGGCCGAGCACCATGCTGCCGACGACGGCCGCGAACGTGAAAATCAAGGTATTGCCGATGATTTGCCACGAATCGTCGCGGCTCCACCACTCGGTGTAGTTGTCGAAGCCGATGAAGGTGGCGTTCGTGTCGGAGATGTTCCAGTCGAAGAACGACAGCCGAATGTTGTCCACCAACGGCCGATAAACAAAGACCGACAACAGAATCAGATTGGGGACGACCAGCACCAGGAAGAGCGCGTAGTCCTGCCAGGGTCTTCCCCGCCAGCCACGCCCCGGTGGCTGCGGCAGTACTCGTTCGGGCCGTGATCGCACCCGCGCAGCCTGACGGTTGCGAGCGAATAGCCGGTAACGCAGGAACGCCGTTCTGTTGAACTGTCGGCGGGCGAGCTTCACCGATTGTTCATCGACTTCCCCCGCAGGGAGCGCGGACATGCGCCGAATAGTACGGGCGCCCAGTACCTTTCGTGGGACGAATCACACAAAGACGAATGCCCGGCTGTCGGCGTGCGGCCCAATCCCCTTCCGGAACGGGCAGACTCCCCAACTACGACGAGACCCCCGCCCGATAGGGCGGGGGTCTCGAGAGCTACGAGAGTCCTTAATTCCAATCGCCGTAGCCGTCGGAGGCGCTCAGGGTGCCGCCCTTGGTGTTGACGACGACGACCGGGTCGCCGCGCTTCACGTTCTCCTGGAACCATTTGGCGTCGGCGGTGCTGACGTTCAGGCAGCCGTGCGAGGCGTTCGAGTTGCCCTGCTGCGCAACGCTCCACGGCGCGGCGTGCACGAAGATGCCGCTGTTGGACATGCGGGTCGCGTACTCGACCTCGAGCTTGTAGCCCTCGGGAGCGGTGACCGGCACGCCGTAGGTGGAGGAATCCATGATCATCTTGCGATTGCGCTCGCTGACGATGTAGGTGCCGTTGGGCGTCTCGTGCCCGGTCTTGCCCATGGAGGTCGGCATCACCTTCACCACCTCGCCGTTGCGGGTGACGGTGATCTGGTGGGTGGTGTCGTCGGCGGTGGCGATGAACTCGTCGCCGATCTCGTAGGCGACCTCGGTGCCGCCCGCCTTCACGGTGACCTTGGATCCGGCCGGCCAGAAGTTCTCCGGCCGCCAGCGCACCTGCTTGTCGCCGAACCAGTAGAAGTGGCCGGTCACCTTGTTGCTGGAGGTGATGCGGATGGCCTTCTCGGCGGTCTCGTGATCGGCGACCGGCTCCTTGAAGGTGATGATGATCGGCTGCGCGACACCCACGACCTCGCCGTCGCCCACATTGATATTGGGGGCTTCGAAGTTGGCGGGCGGCAGCGGCGAGTTGGCGCCGGGCGCGGTGGGCAGGTCGCCGGGGACGGGCTGCGGCATGACGGCCGACGGTACGCCCGGAATCTCGGGCCCGCCCGGCCATAGCGGGGCTGCGTGTGCGGGTGCGACCACCACGGCTCCGGTCGCCGCGACAGCGGCGAGAACGGTCAATCCCGTCTTGCGGTACCGGGTACTACGCACAGCTTGGTCCTCTCGATCCTCGTTCACACGCAGATTGCGGGCACAGAGCTATCCCGCTTCAGGTCCCAACCCCGCACTCATTCCTACATTGCAATGCGAGCCGTGCCAATTGCGTTCTGCCACTTATGCATACCGACTCATTGGTGTGCGATGCGTCACATAACGGGTGCCGGTAGATCGGTCCTGCATGTATTCGCCGTTCGCCCCGGCGATTCCCCTGGAGGCCCGGTCGCGTGTCGGCAGTACCCGGGCGCGTGGTCTCAAACCAGGTTGTGATCGAAATCACTGATGGCGCTTCACGCCTCGACGACATCGAAGGTGATGGCGGTGTGCGGACCGGTCGCGATGTTGTGCGGCAGCGTATGTGGCATGCGCCCGTCCGCGAAGCGCGGCGACAATCGCAGCCCCACCGAGCGCACCACGGTGGCGAGCACGATGCGCAGCTCGTAGTCGGCCAGCCCGGCCCCGACGCAGCGCCGGTGCCCGCCGCCGTAGGGCGCGAACTCGAAGGGGCCGTAGCGCCGTTCGAGGAACCGTCCGGGCTCGAATCGCAGTGGCCGCGACCATACTTCGGCATCGGTGTGCAGGAGATGCACCGCGACGCCCATGGTGTCCCCCGCCTCGAGCGGCACCCCGCGCAGGCTGAAATCACCGGTGAGCCTGCGCAATACGATCGGAACGGGCGGATGCAACCGCAGGGTCTCCTGGCAGACCGCGTCCAGATAGGGAAGTTTCACCAATTCCGCGGGATCCGGCTCGGCTCCGGCCGCGTCCAGCTCCGCGCGCAGCAGCCGCAGCGTCCCGGGTTCCCGGTGCAGCCGGTACAGCGCCCACACCAGCGAGGTGGCCGTGGTCTCGTGGCCCGCGACCAGCAGGGTGCGCAGCTGTTCCCGCAGATCGGTGTCGGTGATGGCGGTCCCGTCGTCGTATCGGGCCTCGAGCAGCGCGCCGAGGATGTCGGTCCCGCCGCCGCCGTTCGCGCGCCGTCGCGAGATCTCGGTGTCGATGAGATCGTCGAGCCGGTCGCGGGCGGCCACGAATCGCTCCCAGCCGGACAATCCGAATATGTTGCGCCGCAGCGCCGGAACGAGCAGCAGGTGCCCGCCGAAGGAATTCAGGAATTCCGTTGTCGCCATGGTGAATTCGGCGCGCCGCTCGGGATCGTCCACGCCGAATACGGCCGCGAGAATCACGCGCAGGGTAATGGCTCGTGCCGCCGCCCGCGCATTGATCCGGACGCCGTTCCGCCAGGGCGTGCCGGTCCGGTCCCCCGCGAGCTCGGCGCGGGCGGCGTCCCGAATCACGGTGCCGTAGGCGCTGATTCGCCCGCGGTGGAAGGCGGGCGCGAGTAGCGCCCGGTCCCGCCGGTGCCGCCCGTCCCGGGACAGGATGAGCGAGGCCGGTCCCACCAGCGGCTCGATCGGGTTGGGCAGCGGCGGCTCCAGCAGTTCCATCGGGGCCCGGAACATTTCGCGCGCGCCCGCGGGTGTGCCGGTGAAGACGGCGGAACCGAACCCGGGGAACCGCACCAGGAACGGGTCGCCTTCGCGGGCCCGCCGCCACCGCAGATACCGGGCGAGGTCGACACCGGAGGCGAGGGCGTGCAGCAGCACCAGCCGCGGTTCCCGGGGCCGTCCGAGGACTTCAGATTCGGCGTCGGTGCTCATGCTTCCCTATACGAATTGACCAAGTGCCCGGTTCGAGGGAGTCGGGGGCGTGGTGTATGCATGGGCGAGCTTTGATGTTGTTCCCGAATTTTAGGACTGCTTGTGTCGCGTCAGCAGATCTTCGTCCGGATGGCCGCGCCCATGATCGCCGCCGCAGCTCTGCTGCTGTCGGGCTGTGGTTCGACCATCGACGGAACCCCGACCGCCGCCACCGATGTCGTGTCGGCGACCACGTCGGCCAAACCCACCACCACCTCGAAGTCCCCGGGCGGCAAGTCCGGCGGCTCGACCACGACGCCGCGTTCCGGCGGCCGCACCGACTTCCAGGCCAGTATCGGCGACTGCGTGAAGCTGGGCGGAACCCAGGACGACGCCACCATCGAGAAGGCCACCTGCGGGAGCGCGAACTCGAATTTCAAGGTGGTCGCGAAGGCCCGCAACAGTGACGCCTGCTCGGCGGACACCGATCAGGCGTACTACGAAACCCTCAACGGCATCGAGACCGGAGCCATCTGCCTGGAGATCGACTGGGTGGTCGGAGAGTGCATGGAGCTCGACAACATCGCGCAGCGCATCACCTGCTCGACGCCGGGCACCATCGAGGGCGTGAAGGTGCTCGAGATCCTGACCGGTTCCACGGATGTCAACGACTGCAAGAACGGTGACCGCGGCTACGTCTACGAGGAGCGTCGCAAGGTGGTCTGCGTGCAGTCGCTCTAGCGGTCCCTATATAGAGGAGTGGGGCGGTGATCCTCGGATCACCGCCCCACTCTTCGTTTCTCGCGATCAGATCGGGTAGTAGCCCGAGCCGATGCCGCCGCGCGCGTTCATGTTGTCCATGATGGTGGTCATGTTCGTCCCCACCTCGGGTCCGAAGCAGGCGATGGCCAGGTAGGCGTTCACCATGCCGACCAGCGTGGTGCCGACGACGACCGGTGCGCCCGAATCACCTTCGACCACGCACATCTGGCTCCAGGTCTCGATATTGGTGCCGAAGACGTCGCCCCAGGAGATGCCGCAGGTATTGCCGGTGGTCCGGCCCTCCTTGCAGACGATCATCGGGAATCCGGGCGGGCCGCCGATGCCGGTGATGGTGACATTGCCGATCCGGTTGACCGGGACGACCCGGGCCGGGTCGAACTGGATGACCGCGTAGTCGAGCTCGTGGTTGGAGTAGACGAACTTGCCGATCAGTCCGGTGCCGCGGGACGCTTCCGCGTAGACCTGCGCTCCCGGGTCTCCGCAGTGTCCGGCGGTCAGGCCGACGAGGCGTCCGGCGCTGTCGTGACCGATGGTGGTCACGGTGCACTCGAACATCTCGTCGATGATGATTCCGGAGCCGCCGCCGATGACGGCGGGTGCGGGGTCGGCGCTCGCGGCTCCCGCGCCTACCAGCGCGGTGCTCAGGGCTACGGCGAACGCGCCGGCCACCCCGGCAAGTTTCCTGATCATGTTCCTCCAGATGTCGGAAGCCGCTCGAAACAAGCTGTGGCACTCATCCTGTCAGTATTCGTCTCGGAGCGCGTCTTGTACTGCTACGTGTTGCCGAGCCGTGTCCTGCCGGTCTTCGCGGCGGTTACCTAGTTGGATGTAGACAGCGCGAACTCGGGCCGAAATATGCGCATCGGCTATGGATTTACAGTAGATTTATTCCTATTAATTGTTACCAGATAGATGTTCACATCTATCGGCTCAATGCCGTGATATTAGAACACGTTCTAGATATCTATCTGGTTCTTTAGGTTGTAAACCAACTCTTTGTGGCCGTTCACAACGTAAAACGAAAGTGATCCGTCTCTATGACCGGTGCCACAGGGCACTGGTGTGTTTTTCCTAACTCCGTAGTAAGGTGCGTCAAGCAAACAGTCGCCGGAGGCGGGTAACCCGGCGTCGAGAGGGGTAGTCAGTGCAGTTGACCAAGAGCCCGGGTGGGCAGGGGAGTCCACCCGAATCACGGATGAATACGGCCGTGGACTGGGCCAAGGGGTACTGGCAGGACCATCCCAAGCGGTCGCTGGAGACCGGCGGCCGGATGATGTCCATGGGCGTGTCGGCCGTCGCCGAACTTTTCATCGCGATCTTCCGAAAGCGATTCCCCTTCGGCGAGTTCATCCGGCAGTGCGCCTTCATGGCGAATGTGGCTGCCGCACCCACTCTGCTGGTCGCAATTCCGATCGGCGTCATCGTCTCCATTCAGGTGGGCTCGGTCGCCCAGCAGGTGGGTGCGACGTCGTTCATCGGCGCGGCCAACGGCCTCGGCATCATTCAGCAGGGCGCGCCGCTGGTCACCTCGCTCATGATCGCGGGCGCGGTCGGTTCGGCCATCTGCGCCGACCTCGGCTCGCGCACCATCCGCGAGGAGATCGACGCCATGAAGGTCATGGGCGTCGACCCCATGCGCCGGCTGGTCGCCCCGCGCCTCGGGGCGGCCATGCTGGTGTCCGTATTGCTGTGCGGCTTCGTGGTTTTCGTCGGCTTCCTGACCGGCTACATCTTCAACATCTTCGCGCAGGGCGGCACGCCGGGCTCCTACGTCGGCACCTTCTCCTCGTTCGCGGTCACCATGGATCTGTTCGTGGCGCTGTTGAAGTCGCTCATCTTCGGACTGTTCGCCGCCATCATCGCCTGCGACGCCGGCCTCAACGCCAAGGGCGGACCGGGTGGTGTCGCGAACGCGGTGAACACCGCGGTGGTGCTGTCGGCGGTCATGCTCTTCGGCACGAATCTGGCTCTGACCCAGATCTACAACTCCCTGTTCCCCCCACAGATGGTCTGAGGCCGTGTCAGCAACGTATGTTCCGCCGCTGCTGCGGCCCTTCCAGAAAATTCGCGGCGTGGCGTCCTCGCCACGGGACTGGCTGGCGCGCGTCGGCCATCAGGTCTTCTTCTTCCTGCGCTCGCTCGGCGGCATGCCGACGGCGGTCAAGCACTACCCCAACGAAGTGTGGCGACTGCTGCGCGACGTCACCTGGGGCAACGGCAATCTCGTCGTCGGCGGCGGCACCATCGGCGTGGTGCTGATCCTGTCCGCGTTCGGCGGCATGACCGTCGCCATCCAGGGCCACACCTCGCTCAACCTGCTCGGCCTGAGCCCGCTCACCGGCGCCATCTCGGCCTTCGCCACCACGCGTGAGCTCGGCCCCATGCTCGCCACCCTGGCCTTCGCGGCGCAGGCGGGCTGCCGGTTCACCGCGCAGCTGGGCGCCATGCGCATCTCCGAGGAGATCGACGCGCTGGAATCGGTTGCGATTCGGCCGCTTCCGTACCTGGTGAGCACCCGCATGATCGCGGCCATGATCGCCATCGTGCCGCTGTACTGCATCGCGCTGCCGCTGGCCTACATCTCCTGCTCGCTGACCATCGCCCTGATCGGCGGTACCGCGACAGGCACCTTCCAGCACTACTTCTATCAGTTCCTGGTGCCCACGGATGTGCTGTACTCACTGGCGAAGGCGATCATCTTCGTCGCGATCACCACGTTCATCCAGTGCTACTACGGGTTCTTCGCCTCGGGCGGCCCGGAGGGCGTGGGCGTCGCGGCCGGTCGCGCGATCAAGCTCTGCATCATCGCGGTGGTCTTCGCGGACCTGTTCATGACGTTGGCGATCTGGGGCGTGGACCCCGGCATCCGGATCTCGGGATAGGGGGCGCACACGATGATCATCGATCCGAGCGGGCGTGGCCCGACGATGCGGCAGCTGCTGATCGCGGGCACCGCCGGACTACTCGTGCTGGCGAGCATCCTGGCCTTCCTGATGGCGCGCTACCAGGGGTACTTCGTCGAAAAGGTCAAGGTCACAGCCAATCTCACGACCACCGGTGACGGTCTGCCCTCGAACGCGGACGTGAAGTACCGCGGCGTGCTGGTGGGCGTCGTCAAGGACGTGTCGGTGGCCGCCAAGGGCGAGCTGCAGCAGGTGCACATCGAGATGAAGCCGGAGTACGTCACCGGCGTCCCCGCGAATGTGACCGCGCGCGTGGTGCCGTCCAACCTGTTCGCCGTCACCTCCGTCGAATTGGTCTACAACGGACCGGATTCCGCGCACCTCACCGAGGGCGCGCAGATCTCGGAGGACCGTTCCAAGGGCACCATCGCGCTGCAGGACACGCTCACCACGGTGCGCGACATCCTCGGCAAGATCGACCCCATCCAGTTCGGCCGGGTGCTGGGCACCCTGTCCTACGCGCTGGACGGCAGCGGCCGCATGCCCGGCTCCACCGTCGAGCGGGTGGACCGCTGGCTGCAGGAGGTCCGCGGCGCGGTCCCGAACGTGGACGTGTTCCTCTCCGACTTCTCCAGTTCCTTCCACGCGCTGAACCAGTCCGCGCCGGAGCTGATGAACGTGCTGTCGGAGTCGGTGCAGACCGCGGCGACCATTTCCAACCGGCGCGCGGAACTGGTCTCGCTCATCGGCGGCACCTCGGCCACCGTGGACAAGATCAACGCCCTCTTCGCCCGAAACCCCAACGTGGGCAAGGAGGTCACCACCGGCACCAGCGCGCTGTTCGGCGCGATGGCCGACGACCCGAACGCCATTCCGCTCGCCATCGAGAACCTCAACAACTCGGTGCGCAAGCTGGCCACCACGTTCCACTGGGGTCCGCAGAAGCAGATGGTGTGGAACATGGGCATCACCTTCACGCCGTACAAGCCGTACACCGCCGCGGACTGCCCGCGCTACGGCGAGCTGGCCGCCCCGAGCTGTGGCACCGCGCCCGCCGTCTCCGACCCCGGCACCCTGCCGGAGTCGTTGCGGCCCAAGGCACTGCAGTCGGCCGCCGGCCTGCCGCCCGCCACCCTGCCGGAGGGCTTCAGCATTCCGGGCCTCACCGGAACCGGGGACGCCGCGCAGCAGAATCAGCAGAACCCGTTCGCGGGGACGCCGCTGCAGGGCCTGTTCCCGAGCCTCGCGGTGCCGGGCGCGTCCGCTCCCGCGGCGCAGCAGCCGGCCGGTGAGACCCCCGCGGCCGGAGCCATCTCCTACCACGGTGACGACGCCATCGTCGCACTGCTCGGACGGCGTCCGAACGCGGCCGAGTACCTGCTGCTGAGCTCGATCATGAAGGGTGGGACCTTGCAAGTCACCGAAAGCGGTGCCGGCCGATGAGCATTCGCAAACCGCTGATCGGCTTCAGCCTCTTCGCCATCGTGTCCATCCTGGTGACCGCGGTCATCTGGAACACGCTGGCGCGCACGGTGGACGGTTCCACCAACTCCTACCGCGCCACCTTCACCGACGTGCTCGGCCTGCGTGAGGGCGACGACGTCCGCATGGCCGGCGTGCGCGTCGGCAAGGTGGAGAAGATCGAGCTCGACGGCAAGAACAACGCCGAGGTGACCTTCATCGTGCAGCGCAACCAGAAGCTGTACAACGACACCAGGGCGCTGGTCCGCTACCAGAACCTGATCGGTCAGCGCTACATCGCGCTCGAGCTGGACAAGAAGGGCGGCGACCACTCCGAGCTGAAGAACAACGGCGCCATCCCCGTCGAGCGCACCGAGCCGTCCTTCGACATCTCGGGTCTGCTCAACGGATTCCAGCCGCTGTTCCAGGTGCTGCAGCCGGAACAGGTGAACAGCCTGTCCAACACCTTCATCCAGGCGCTGCAGGGTGACGGGGTCTCGTTGAGCTCCTTCATCACCCAGGCCGCGGCGGTCGCCTCCGACTTCCAGCGGCGCGACGCCATCCTGGCCGACGTGATCACCAACCTCTCGGCGGTCATGTCCGGTCTGGCCAAGCGCAGCGGTGAACTCGAGACCCTGGTGACCCAGACCCGCGCCCTCATCGGCGGGCTGTACGCGCAGGGCCAGTCGCTGCAGGCCTCGACGGTGCAGATCGCCGACGCCACCGGCTCCCTGGTCGCCATGATCGCCCAGATCCAGCCGAAACTGTCGGTGGCCCAGGCCAGTACGAGCGACGCTCTGGCCCTGCTGATCGCCAACGGCGCGAAGCTGGACCAGGCCGCCGTGGACCTGCCGGCCATCCTCGCCGACATCGGCAAGTTCACCCAGAACGGCGCCTACGCCAACGCGTACGTGTGCTCCCTGGACGTGTCCCTATACGGAATCCTCTTCCCGCGCGGTCTGTTCAACCAGATCGGCGGCAACTCCCACTCGGCGGTGTGCCGGCCATGATGGAAAAACTCAAGTCCCGCTTCGATTCCAATCGCAATCTCTGGCTCGGCGTCCTGGGCGTCATCCTGATCGGCGCCCTGCTGCTGGCGTCCACCGCGTGGCGCGCGGTGGGTGTCGGTGAGCGCACCATCAAGGCCGAGTTCGCCCAGACCGCCGGCCTCAAGGTCGGCGACAAGGTGGACGTGTCCGGCGTGCCCGTGGGCACCGTGTCGGATATGGAGCTCGAGGGCGACCACGTGCTGATCTCCATGTCGGTCAAGGACGACGTGAAGCTCGGCCCCGACGCCCGCGCCGCCATCAAGATGGCGACCCTGCTCGGCGCCCGCTTCCTGGATCTGGATCCGGGCGACGGCTCCGGCCTGCCCGGCAACCGGATCCCCAGGTCCAACACCGCGGTGCCGTACAACCTGGCGGACGTGGTGCAGGAGGGCACGCCCAAGTTCGAGGAGCTCGACACCGCCAAGCTGGCCGAATCACTGAACGTGATCAATCAGCAGCTCGGCGACACCCCGGAACTCACCGTGCAGGCGCTGGATTCCATGGGCGCGCTGGCCAAGACCATCAGCGACCGGCAGGACGCGGTGGACCAGCTGCTCAAGGACCTGGACACCGTCACCCGCATCCTCGGCGACAACCGCAACAGCGTGCTGCTGGTGATCACCCAGGGCGAGGCCATCGCCAGCCGGGTGATGGAGCGCCAGACGCTGCTGAAGTCGTTGCTGGACAACATCTCCACGCTGAGCCGTCAGCTGGAGACGATCGGCGCGGAGAACAACGGCCAGTTCGGCCCGACGCTCCAGCAGCTCAACACGATGGCCGAGGGCCTGCAGAAGAACAAGGACAACCTGGATCGGCTGCTGTCGATCATGCCGCCGTCGGTGCGGCAGTTCAACAACGCGTTCGGTAACGGCAACTACGGTGAGGTCGCCCTGCCGTGGCTGTTCCCGGACAACTGGTTGTGCTTCGCGCACGTGGCTGAGGGGTGCCAGTAATGAGCCTGATGAAGCGAATCACGCAGGGCGCCATGATCGGTGCGGCGACCTTCGCGGTGGGCAGCTGCTCCATCGTGCCGCTGGGCGTGAAGGACGCGGTCGGTCAGACCCAGCACATCACCGCGGACTTCCTCAATATCGCGGGCATGTTCGAGGGCAACCCGATCACGGTGCTCGGGCTCGAGGTCGGCAAGGTCGACAAGATCGTTCCGAAGGGGCAGTACGTCGAGGTCCACATGACCGTGGACTCCGGCATCAAGATCCCGAGAAACGTTGTCGCCGCGCTCATCTCGCCGTCCATCGTCACCGACCGGCACATCGAGCTCTCCCCGGTGTACACCGGCGGTGAGACGCTGAAGGACGGCGCGCACCTGACCACCCAGCAGACCAAGACCCCGGTCGAGCTGGACACCATGATCAAGACCATCGACACCTTCGCCGCGGCGCTGAAACCGCAGGAGGGACAGGAGGGCATCGGCCCGCTGTCGGGTCGCGTGCTCTACCCGATGATGAACGGCAACGGCGAGAAGATGCGCGAGGTGCTCAACTCGCTCTCCGGTGCGCTCAAGGTCGGCGTCGAGAACAAGGACGCCGTCTCCACCATCATCATCAAGCTGAACGAACTCACCACCATGCTGGCCGAGAACGACAGCTCGGTGCGCGGCTTCAGCGACAAGATGACCCAGATGAGCGCCCTGCTCGCCGAGCAGGCGCCCGGTCTGCAGGCCACCCTGGATCAGCTGAACGCCTTCCTGGCCAACACCTCCGGCGCGTTCGCGCAGTACCAGGATCAGCTCAACGGCACCCTCACCGGCCTCACCAACGTCACCCAGCAGCTGCGCGACAACGCGGCCGGCGTGACCGAGGTGGTCGACGTGGCGCCGCTGCTCATGCAGAACCTGGACCGCTCGGTCAACCGCACCCAGAACGGCGGCTTCATCCGCCTGCACGCCCTCCTCGGCTCCACGCTCTCCGGTGAGATCGTCAGCCTGTTCTGCGAACGCATCCAGATGCGCGCCGACGGCTGCCGCACCGGCAAGATCGAAGACTTCGGACCCGACTTCGGGCTCACCGCAGCGATGTTGGGGATGACTTCGAAATGAACCGCTTCGTGAAAGATCTCCGCAAGACCAAGCACGCCCGGCGCGCGCTGGTGGCCCTCGCGGTCACCGCCGCGCTCGGGGCCTCCGGCTGCGGTATGACCGTCGAGAGCCTGCCCCTGCCCAAGCCGGGCGCGGGCGGCGAAACCTACACCATCCAGGCCGTTTTCGAGAACGCGCTGAACCTGCCCGATCAGGCCAAGGTCAAGATCGGCGGCTCCGACGTCGGCGTCGTCACCAAGATCGAGACCAAGAACTACCAGGCCATCGTGGACCTGGCCATCCGCAAGGACATCGAACTCCCGGTCGACAGCACCGCCGAACTGCGCCAGGCCACCCCGCTCGGCGACGTGTTCGTCGCGGTGTCCAAACCGAAGTCCGAACCCGGCCAGCAGATGCTGAAAAACGGTGACACCCTGCAGAAGACGTCGGCGGGCGCGACCGTCGAGGAACTGCTGCTGTCCATCTCGCTGCTGTTCAACGGCGGCGGCATCGCCAGCCTGTCCAAGCTCACCGCCGAGATGGAATCCATCGTCGGCGGGCGCGGCGACCAGCTCGCCAGCGTGCTCAACCAGCTGACCAGCGTCATGACCGCGCTCAACAACAACAGCGCGCGCATCGACGGCGTGCTGTCCGGCTTCAGCACCCTGGCCAACACCATCGAGGCCAACCACAGCGAGCTCGGCCAGGTCGCCGACACGCTGCCGGGCATGATCGGCGCCATCGCCGAGAACAACCAGGCCATCACCGAACTGCTCGGCAAGATCTCGACAGCCAGTGCGGCCCTGGGCGATTACGCGAACACCACCTCCGAGGACCTGAGCAGCCTGCTCGACAACGTCCACAAGCTGATGGACGCGCTGGCGCGCACGGAGGCGAACCTCGGACCCGCCCTGGACGCCATGCACGAGATCCGGCCCTCGGTCGACGCCTCGTTCAAGGGCAATGTGCTCGCGGTCGCGGCCACCGCCACCATGCTCGACATCGGATTGCTGACCGATCCGGCCAACAGCAAGTTCCCGGACCTCAAGGACTTCGGCGACTTCGCGGGCAGCCTCATCCAGGTGCTGCAGATCATCCAGGGCCGGGTGCAGGGGGGCCACCGATGAACTGGTTCAAGAACCACAAGAACCTGGTGTCGAATACGGCACTGGTGCTGATCCTGCTGGTGGGCGCGAGCTACCTGGCGGTGAGCGTGATGCGGTTCAACCCGCTGCGCGAAACCTATACGGTGACGGTCAATCTGGACCGGTCCGGTGGTCTGCAGTCCGGCAACGACGTCACGCTGCGCGGCTTCCGCATCGGCAAGGTCACCGATATCGAACTCGTCGACAGCGGGTCCGCGCTGGCGGCCACCGTCGAGATCGACACCAAGTACCGCGTCCCGTCCGACACCCTGGTGTCGGTCGGCGCGCTGTCCGGCGCGGGTGAGCAGTACCTCGACTTCCGGCCGCAGACCGACCAGGGCCCGTTCCTGGGCGACGGCGCGGTCATCGCGTTCGACAAGGACAAGGTCAAGACGCCGACCCCGGTGTGGGCGGTGCTCGACAACTCCAGCGACCTGATCGCCCAGATCGATCCCGACAAGTTCAGCGTCATCCTGAACGAACTCGATATCGCGCTGTCCGGCGGACAGGATCAACTGCGCGCCCTCATCGACGGAATCAGCCTGGCCACAACCGGTTTGGACAATCTGCTGCCGCAGACCACCAACCTGCTCGCCAACCTGCGCACCATCAACGCGACCACCTCGCTGGCGCAGCCCGACCTGGCCACCCTGACCCGCAACTCGAGCGTGCTGTTCCAGCAGTTCAACGACGCCAACGCCGAACTGCAGCGCATCCTGGAGCAGGCGCCCGGTCAGATGGCCACCCTCGGCGCGGTCCTGGACCGCACCGCGGATCCGATGACCAGCCTGGCCTCCAACTTCGCGGCCATCACCAAGGCCGCGCAGCTGCGCACCCCGGCCCTGCGGGCGCTGTTCCCGTCGCTCGTGGTGGGCACCTCCGCCATGGGCGTGCCGGCGCACGACAACGAGTTCTTCACGGTGGTCGACATCTGGCCGCGCCCCTACTGTGACTACGTCACCGCCAAGGTGCGCAACGAGGCCGCGACCGAACCCACCTTCCCGAAGTGGGGTAGCTTCTGCACGAACCCGCCGGCGGATCAACAGATTCGTGGCTCGGGTAACGCACCCCGGCCGGACGTGCCCAACAACGGCGCGCTGCCGCCCGCGGGCGCCGATCCGGACGAGCGCACCCTGCCGCCCGTCAAGTGATGAGTAGTCTCGAGTCGAATCGACACGGCGCTGCCTAGCGCCGGGAAAGTGTGGGGATCGATCCAATGTCGGATGACGCCGCCCAGGACAAGACAACTGAAGATGGGGCGAAGGCTGCCGCAGCCGGAGCCGACCAGCAGGGCGGTACCGCCGACAACGACAAGGCCGAGGCGGCGGACCAGCCCGCCGCTTCGGGGGAGCCGAGCACCCCGGCCGTGGACGAGAAATCGGACGCGCCCGTGAAGCCCGAGCTCACCAAGAAGTCCGACGACTCCGAGAAGAAGGCACAGCCCGCGAAATCCGAGCAGGCCGACAAGCCCGCCAAGGATTCCGGAAAGCCCGCGGCCGCCGCGTCTTCCGGTCTCGGCGGGTCGATCAAGGTTCCGGTGATCGCCGCGATCGTGGCGGGCGTCGCGCTGGTGGCGGCCATCGCCACCGCGGGTGCCCTGGGCTGGCAGTCGCACAACCGCGGCGGCGAGCTCAGCGAACGCGACGCCGCCACCGAGGCCGCCTGCGAATTCGGCCGGGTCGTCTCCATCTACGACGACAAGACCATGGACGACTTCATCAAGCAGGTGAAGGAGCGCTCCACCGGTGAGTTCCTGACCAACTTCAACTCCACCGCGGACGCGCTCAAGGACGTCATGATCAGCGTCCAGGGCAAGTCCTCCCTCGCCGAGATCCACTGCGCCTGGCAGTCCGGCGACGCGGACAAGGCCACGGTCATCATGCTCATCTCCCAGGTTCGCCAGAACTCCCTGATGCAGCAGCCCGACCGTCTCACTCTCCCGGTCGTCGCCGAACTCGAGAAAGAGGACGGCAAGTGGATGATGGCGAACTTCGACTCCCCCGCCCTCAAGGGCATGAGCGTCGCCCCCACCGGCGGCGGCGACAACACCACCGCCCCGACCACGGGAGCCCCGGCCCCCACCACCCAGGCCCCCGCGCCCGGCAACTGATGTGAATCCAGAGATGCCCCCGACGGTGTGCACACCGTCGGGGGCATCTCGCGTATATGGGGGCGTCGCCCCCACGTCTGTTCGCTTCCCTCAGAAGAGGGTGAGCGCCTCCGCCGCAGTCGCTTTCGCTGCCGGGCGGCGGCGGGCGGGCTGCGCTGCGGTGACGGAAACCTTGGCCGCCACGACCTTCTCGGCGGGCGGAGCCACCGGGATGGGCTCGGTGACCGGTTCGACCGGCAGCGGCTCGGTGACGGGGTCGTACGGGGGTTCGGGTTGCGGGTCCGTAGCCCCGGACGCGGCGATCTTGCGGGCGGCCTGCCCGGCCAGCGCGTCGGCCTGCTCGTTGAAGTAGTTGCCGACATGCCCGCGCACCCAGCGGAACCGGACCGGCCCCGGGCGGGCGGAGATGGCGCTGTCGATCTGCTGGATGAGTTCGACGTTCTTGACCGGACCTCCGGTGGAGGTGCGCCAGCCGTTGCGCCGCCAGCCGTTGATCCATTCCGAGGCGCACTTGATCGCGTAGAGCGAATCGCTCTCGATGAGCAGGGGTTCGGAACTCGTGTGCGCGCGAATGGCTTCGAGCAGCGCGCGTAGTTCGGCGATCTGATTGGTGCCCGAGGGCGCACCGCCGCTGTCCGACGACGAGCCGGCGTGGTTCACCCAGGCCCAGCCGATGGCTCCACCCGGGTTACGCAGGCACGATCCGTCGGTGCTCACGATGATCATGCTGCCCACCCTACGCAATCCGGCCGACAAGATCCGTTCCGTGGAATTCCTCTATCTCCCTACGCAATTGCGACTCCGTCCGCTTGACCGCTGATTCTACGGCCGCGGTGAGCATCCGGTTGAGCAGGTGCCCGGTGAGCCCGCGCGGGGCCCAGTACTCGGCTTCGGAGGTCAGCACGGCCCGACCGTACCCGAGTGGATCGAAGCGCAGCTGGATCACCGCGAGAGGGGTGCAGGTCGGCGCCGGCTTCCCCGTCCGGCGCCGACGCAGTGTGTACTCGATGACCGCGTTGCGGCGGTACTCGGTGATCTCACACTCGACCGTGGGATGCCAGAATCCGATCCGCAGCGTGGTCTCGAAGACGGCGCCCTGGCCGTGGTCGAGATCCCCGATCGGTTCGAACCCCGCGACGGCGAAGGCCCAGTCCGGCACGAACTGATGGTTGTCCGTGTAGGTGAACGCGACCTCCACCGGTGCTCCGACGTCGCTCGCGTATTTGATGTGGCCCATAGGTGCTCCCTGTCCCACGGCTGCCAACAAAAGTACTACAGACGTCCTATTTATTGCACGAATACCCC
Source organism: Nocardia acididurans (assembly GCF_016741815.1). Classification (GTDB taxonomy): domain Bacteria; phylum Actinomycetota; class Actinomycetes; order Mycobacteriales; family Mycobacteriaceae; genus Nocardia; species Nocardia acididurans. The sequence continues at coordinate 465,749 of NZ_JAERRJ010000001.1, read as the reverse complement.
GGACCCAACTTGTACGGGCATGACAATACCCGGCGAACTCGCAGCGAAATTGCGAGTTTCGCGGTAATCGGTCAATTGTCCAATTGCGCGACGATATGTTCGGCGATGGGCAGCGCCGATGTCGCCGCGGGCGACGGCGCATTGAGCACGTGCACCGATCGCGGCGTCCGCTCGATCAGGAAATCGTGCACCAGCGTGCCGTCCCGCAACACCGCCTGCGCCCGGATCCCGGCCTCGCGCGGCAGCAGATCCGCCGCCGTCAACTCCGGGCAGTAGCGCCGGCATTCGGCCAGATAACCGCGTTTGAACAGCGAATTGCGCAGCTCCCGTGCGCCGGTGCGGACATTGTTCGCGGCCACCCGGTGAAAACCGCTGTACCCCAGGATCTCCCGGGTGTCGCGCCAGTTCACGCTGCCCTTGCGATACCCCTCGCGCGCCAGCCCGAGCACGGCGTTCGGCCCGACGGTCAGCTCACCGTCGATGGTGGGGCTCAAATGCACCCCCAGGAACGGCAATTCGGGATCCGGCACGGGATAGATGAGCGTGCGCACCAGATCCCTGCGATGCGGCGGCAACCGGTAGTACTCGCCCCGGAACGGCACGATGCGCAGATCGATGTCCAGCCCCGCCAGTCGCGCCATGCGATCGGCCTGCAGCCCCGCGCACACCACCAGCCGCGCCGCCTTCCAGGACCCGCTCGGCCCGGAAACCGTTACCGCGTCCCCGGTTTCGGTGATGTCGGTGATCTCCGCTCCCAGCACGATTTCGCCGCCGCTCGCGCGCACCTGCCGCGCCAGCTCCGCGGTGACCCGCTGGTAGTCGATGATCCCGGTGCCCGGCACGAACAACGCCCCGACCCCGGTGATCCGCGGTTCCCGTCGCACCAGCTCCGCCGCGTCCAGCAGTTCCACCTCGACGCCGTTGGTCACCGACCGCTCGTACAGCGCCAGCATGCGCGCGTGTTCGGCGGCATCGGTGGCCACCAGCAGTTTCCCGCACACCTGGAACGGAATCCCCTGCGCGGCAGCGAATTCCTTGGTGAGTTCGGCTCCGCGCACGCACAGCCGCGCCTTCAGGCTGCCGGGTTCGTAGTAGATCCCGGAGTGGATGACGCCGCTGTTGTGCCCGGTCTGATGGACGGCCAGCTCCCCCGCCTTCTCGACCAGCAGCAGGCTCGCGCCCGGATGCCGGTCGAGAAGGCGGTGGGCGGTGGCCACGCCGACGATGCCGCCGCCGATCACGCAGTAGTCGTACACAGCAGGGAGTCTCACACAGCCGCGACCGCGGAGTCCTCCGGAACCGTCGCCGCGGAGTCCACCGGAACCACCTTCGTGTGCTCCTCGTCGACCCGTGCCGTGGCGGGCGCGGGATGCCGCGCCAACTGCAGCCCCAGATCGCCGATGGCCGGATCGGTGAGGGTGAGTTCGACGTCCCCGCGCCGGGTGTCCAGCTCGGTCCGCAGCTGGGTGTTGGCGCTGGGATCGGCGGTGAGGCCGAGCTGGGCGCCGAGCGGTCCGGACAGCAGCAGTGCGCTGATGGCCGCGAACACATTGGTGTCCACGGTGACGGTCAGCGAATTGAGCTGCACCGGCAGCACGTGCGCACCCACATAGGTGTCGCCGACGCGCAGCTGCCCGCCGACCGGATCGCGCACCACGACGGGCTCATCCGGACCGGCCGGTGAAACAGTCACCGGTGCACCGTGATTTGTCGTGTCGGAGTGGAAAAGAGTAGTGGCCGAGACGGTTTCGGTGACGGCGGCGACATCGGTGGACACGCCCCCGGTCCCGCTTCCGGCTCCCGGCCCGCCCGGTGTGGCGGGTGCCGCGAAGATGTTGCCGGACTTCTGCGTTCCGGCGATCTGATTGGTGATGTAGGAACCGGCGGCAACGGTCAGCCCGATGCTCGCCATGGTTGCGGTGACGACAGCGCTGTAACGGAGCACCTGTGCTGTTTTCCGGGTTGTCCGGGCAGCCTGCGTCGCCGATTGATGCGACATGATGGTGCGTTCCTTCCTCTCCCCTGGTCCCCCTGCGCCTTTTCGACGCCACGACCCGCACCATTGAAAGTCGTACGCGCGTCCAGGTTACGGTGGCGCGCGGTAACACATGTCCTCGGTGAGACGAGGATCACAGAAGCGCCATACCTCGAATCGAGAGGTTTCCAGCAGCGAAAGCCGGGGTAAATACGGAATAGCGGCGAGCGCCGACTCGACTGCCATCGAAGACCTCCGGCCAACGTCGTCCGGGTGGGCACCAGGCACGGCGCACCCACGGTAGGCGCTCGTCCGCTCCGTTCTTCAGGGTCGGAGGCCGGGTACGACGGCAGGTCAGGCGAACTGGCCTGCCGTTCGGCCGCTTCCGGGCGGACCGGCGAAAGCCTGTGCCAGCCCGAGCCATTCGAGCGCATCCGCACCCTGGACCTCCAGGGCCAGATCGTCGATGTGCCGCCGCTGGGTCACCAGCTGGCAGAAATCCAAGGCGGGGCCGGAAATTCGCTGGGCGGCGTCTTCGGGGCCCCAGGTCCACAGGCTGCCGTCCGGTGCGGTGAGCTCGACCCGGAACTCCTCCGCGGGCGCGTCCTTGCCGTGCGTCAGGTAGGCGAAATTCCTGGTGCGCACACCGATGTGGGCGACATGCCGCAAACGCGGTGTGGGCGTGCGGGTCACGCCGAGGGCGTCGGCCACATCCTGCCCGTGCGCCCAGGTCTCCATCAGGCGTGCGGTGGCCATGGAGGCGACGCTCATGGGCGGCCCGAACCACGGCAGCTTGGTGCCGGCGGGCACGCGGCGCAGTGCGTCGACCAGGGCCTTGCGATCGTTTCGCCAGTCGGCGAGCAGTTCCGGCGCGGGCGTTTTCGCGGCTTCCTCGGCGGCCTCGTCCACGAAGGTGAGCACCTTCGGCAGCGCCTCCCGCACCAGTTCCTGGAATTTCTCCGCGTCGGTGGCGGCGATGGCGGCGACCTTGTCGGTCCAGTTCAGATGCCCGATCTGATGGGCGATGGTCCACCCGGCGGCCGGGGTGTCCCGCTGCCACGCGGCGGGTTCGAGATCGGCGACCAGCAGATCGAGTTCATCGCCCTCGGCGGCCAGGTCGGCCAGCACTGCCTCGATATCCACAATTCCGCCTCTCCGCGACTTCAGCGCCCAGCTGGGAGCCGCCACCCGTCGTGTACGCGTGCCGCCGGTCGGGTGCCGAACCGCTTTCGGTCGTCCCCGGCGAGTTACCCGGACCTCGCGAAATCAGTTGTTGCGGCACGCACGACGCTGTACGTGCCGACGCGGTCAGCATCGCAGCAGCCCCGAAAAAATGCAAGCATGCGTGCTTGCTTTTACTACCAGCCGAATATGCCCAGGTGAACCGCGCCGACGACGAGTCCGAGCAGGGCTCCGTGCAGGTAGAGCAGCCAGGCGTCCTGTTCCACGGACGCGTAGAACATCTCCATGAACTCGCCGGGGGTGAGCTGCTGCAGTTTGCGCGCCGCGAATTCCTCGATCTTCTTGGCCTGCTCGGCCGCGAAGACCTCGTCCTCCACCAGACCCGGCACCAGCCCGACCGCCGCGCCCGCCGCACCGACCTTCAGATTGTCGAACTGCCGCTTGCCGAACGCCGCCCGCGCCATGGAGTGGGTGGGTCCGAGCTGCTTGTGGATCTCGTCGGCGATCAGCTTCTCCAGCATGAGCCGGGTCTTGTCGCCGTTGGGCCCCTCGAGGAGTTCGCGCGCCAGGTTCGGCAGCGTCAGCACCTGATAGGCCAGGATGGTCGCGAGGTCGGCCGCGGCCTGCGGCTGCCGCTTGGCGAGCAGCGCCTGCTTCCACAGGTACCGGTAGCGCGGCTGCGGATCACCCGGTTCGAACACCACCTTCACGGCGATCATGTTCACGATGACGCCGATGGCGGCGGCCGCGGTCAGGATGACCAGCCAGCCCGGAATCCAGCCGATGATCGGAATATCGTGGTGCACTTCCATGTACAGCGCCAGCAGCACGCCGAAGGGCGCGCCCAGCAGGCCGACGCGCACCATGAACCGCAGTTCCGGCGCGGCGATCGTGGTGGTGAGGTCCTTGAGGATCTCGGGGTTCTCGCGCAGGTACCGGATGACGAAGCTCTTGATGTCGATGAGCTGATCGACATTGTCGCCGAGCTGTTCGAAGGAGCGGCGCGCGAGCTTCGGCAGTTCGCGTTCCACCCGCTGGTAGAGCACGTTCTTCACGGCTTTCGGTGCGACGGCCCAGAGTTCGGGGTTCTCCCGCTTCATGATCTCGTCGACGATGGGCCCCACCTGTTTTCGCCCGATGTCGGCGATGTAGTCGGCGATGCCGTCGAGGTCGAGTTCGTGGATGAAGTCCTTGGGACTGCCGATTCGCATGAGTGCCTTGTCGACACAGATGCTCGCCATCTTCTCGGCGCGGGCGGGGATGAAGCCCTGGAAGCCGAACCGCTTGCCGTCGCCGGAGAAGATGGGCAGCACCTGCACGCGCCGGGGCAGGTACGGATACAGGATCTCCAGGCCCGGAATCCGGATGCCGCGGAAGTAGACCGGCCAGAACAGCATGAGCACGCCGGTCCAGTTGGTGAGCAGGCCGGCGATCGCGCTGAAGACCGGAAATGTGATCAGATCTACGACGAGTTGCGGCTGTCCGGTGAGTTGTTCCCAGTCCAGGAACGTTCCCGACGCCACTGTCGTCATAGCTGGTCCCCCTGAGGCCGAACGATGGTGAGAAATAAGGCACCCTAATGTCTCATATCGTGCGCGGTTTCTCCCGAGCGGCAATACTGGTCAACCGACCAACATGGAAGGGTGAGGACATCCCGATGAACGTCGACCGCCGTGGCTTTCTCGCAGGTGCGGCAGCCGCCGCGAGCATCACGACCCTGGCCGCCGCCGGACCCGCATGGGCGCAGCCCGCGCCCGCCCCGGCCGTGCCGAAGTTCCCCTTCCCGAACACCGCGGATCTGCGCATCCTGGTGACCGGCGATGCGGGCACCGGCGCCCGCCCGCAGTGGGCGGTGGCCGACGCGGCCCGCGCCCTGCACGCCCAGCGCCCCTTCTCCCTCGCCGTCGGCCTCGGCGACAACGTCTACGAGTCCGGCCCCTGGGCCGACGACGACGCCCAGTTCAAGGCCAAGTTCGAAGACCCCAACAACGGCCTCGACTTCCCCTGGGTGATGGTCCAGGGCAACCACGACAACAGCTCGCTCTTCCCCGGCGACGGCGGCTGGCTGCTGCGCGGCGACCACGAGGTGGCCTACCACGCCCGCTCCGCCCGCTGGTGGATGCCGTCGCGCTACTACTCCGTCCGCATCCCGCACGAGCAGCCCCTCGTCGAGTTCTTCGTCCTCGACCTGAACCCGATCGCCGCCTACCTGCCGCCCCTGTTCAACGAATACTGGTCCGCCACCGGCACTTTCATGACCGAACAGGCCGCGTGGCTGGACCGTGCCATCGCCGAGTCCCCCGCCAAGTGGAAGATCGCCCTCACCCACCACCCCTACCTGAGCAACGGCCCGCACGGCAACGCCGGCGAATACGACGGCATCCCGGTGGATCTCGTCAACGGCAGTGAGGTGAAGAAGTTCCTGGAGGTCCACGTGCTGGGCAAGTGCCAGTTCCTGCTGTCCGGCCACGACCACAACCTCCAGGTCCTGGACCCCACCACCGACTGCAAGGGCACCCGCCAGATCATCTCCGGCGCGGCCGCCAAAACCACGAACAAGGGTGTGCCCGACCGCAATCCGGCCCAGTACCAGACCTACACCGACCTGGGCTTCATGGTCCTGGACCTGACCGCGTCCTCGGCCGACCTGGGGGTCTACACGGTGGACCCGTCGAACCCCCAGCCCGTCAACGTCTTCCAGCGCCGCCTGGCCTGAACCCGTTGCGCTGGTTGCTCAAGGCTTCAGGACGATCCGAATCGGATTGCCCTCCTTGGCATCCAGCGCATGCACCGCCTTCGCCGCGTCGGCCAACGGCATCACCGCGCTGACCGACCGCGAGAACTCCACCCGATGCAGCCCCTGCAACTTCACCAGCTGCGTCACATCCTCCGGCTGCGACCCGTAGTGCCCCCGCAACTGCTGCTGGAAGTAACTGAACGAGGTCCCCCCGGTAATGGTGATCGGCTTGTCCGTGAGCCCCACCAACACCAACCGCCCTTCCGGCGCGAGACACACGATGGCCTGTTCCCGCACAGCGGCCACCCCCGCGAAATCGAACGCGGCGGCCAACCCGCCACCCGTGGCCTTGAAAATCTTCTTCCGCAGATCCGGCTCGGCCGGATCGAACGCCAGATCCGCCCCGAACTCCAACGCCCGCTCCCGCGCCGCGGGCAGTGGATCGACGGCGATGATCGGCGCGGCCCCCACCATCCGCAGCAACTGCACCCCGTGCGCCCCGAGCCCGCCGACCCCCCAAACGCCCACAGCCTCACCAGCTTTCACCTGCCCGGTAGCCGTAATGGCAGCCCAGGGGGTGGACACCGCATCCGGAATGAAGCACGCCTGCTCGAACGGCAGATCATCCGGAATCGGCACCAGCGTGTCCACCCGGGCCAACGTGTACTCCGCCCACCCCCCGTCGTAATCCACCCCCCGCGTCAGCACCGCCCCGCCCGTGGTCTCCCCCGCCTGCAACACCACCCGATCCCCCACCTGCCACCCGGTAACCCCCGCCCCGAGCGCCTCGATGGTCCCCGCCACCTCATGCCCCAGCGTCACCACATCCCCCTTCAGGTACCGCGGCGTCAACGTCCCATCGATCAAATGCACATCCGACAGGCAAACCCCCGCCGCCTCCACCTTCACCAGCACATACCCGTCCCCCGGCTCCGGCACCGGCACCTCATCCAGTTCCAGTCGTCGTTCCGTCCCCAGATGCAGTCGCGCAGCCAGCATGTCCATCGACTCCTCACGGTATTCGGCACAGCCTTTTCCCCGCGCCATCGTATGTTCGCCCCCGGCGAACGGGGTCGCGGAATGAGATCAACGGGTCGAGGGTTGAGTGGGGAAAGCTCAACCTTGGAAGGGGTCGAAGAGTGACTACATCTCAGAACCTGCCGGTCCTGTTCCTGACCGATCCGATCGTGCTTCCGGGCATGGTGGTGCCGGTCGAACTGGACGAGTCCGCGCAGGCCGCTATCGATGCCGCGCGTGCCGGGAAGGTCAACCAGGTGTTGGTCGCGCCTCGGCTCGACGAGGGGTATGCCACCTACGGGGTGGTGGCCACCATTGATCAGGTCGGGCGGATGCGCGGTGGCGCGCCGGCGGCCGTGCTGAAGGCCGAGGAGCGCGCGAAGATCGGGCACGGGGTTACCGGGCCGGGTGCGGCGCTGTGGGTCGAGGCCGAGTCGGTGGAGGTTCCGCCTGCTGACGGGAAGACGAAAGAGCTTGCCGCGGAGTACAAGAAGCTGGTTGTCGCGGTGTTGCAGCGCCGGGAGGCGTGGCAGGTCATCGACGCGGTGAATCAGCTGCAGGATCCGTCCGCGCTGGCCGATGCGGCCGGGTGGGCGTCGTACCTGAGCAATACCGAGAAGCGGGAGCTGCTCGAAACCGTCGATACGGCAACCCGTTTGGGGAAGCTGATCGAGTGGACCAAGCAGCACATCGCCGAGACGGAGATCTCGGAGAAGATCAGTGAGGATGTGCGCGAGGGCGTCGAGAAGACGCAGCGGGAATTCCTGCTGCGCCAGCAGTTGAACGCCATTCGCAAGGAGCTGGGTGAGGACGAGCCCGACGGGGCCGAGGATTACCGCACCCGGGTCGAGAACGCCGATCTGCCCGACGACATCCGCGAGGCTGCCCTGCGTGAGGTCGGTCGCCTGGAGCGTTCCAGTGATCAGAGCCCGGAGTCCGGCTGGATCCGGACCTGGCTGGATACCGTCCTGGAACTGCCGTGGTCGGTGAAAACCGAGGACAGCACCGATGTTTCGGCCGCGCGAGCCGTGCTCGACGCCGATCACCACGGGCTGGACGAGGTGAAGGACCGCATGGTCGAGTACCTGGCCGTGCGTGCCCGCCGGGCCGCCCGCAACCTGGAGGTCGTGGGCGGGCGCGGTTCCGGCGCGGTGCTGGTGCTGGTCGGCCCGCCCGGTGTGGGCAAGACCTCGCTGGGCGAGTCCGTGGCGCGGGCGCTGGGCCGCAAGTTCGTTCGCGTCGCCCTGGGCGGCGTGCGCGACGAGGCCGAGATCCGCGGTCACCGGCGCACCTATGTGGGCGCGCTGCCGGGTCGTATCGTCCGCGCCATGAAGGAGGCGGGTTCGATGAATCCCGTTGTCCTGCTGGACGAGATCGACAAGGTGGGCTCCGATTTCCGCGGCGATCCGGCGGCGGCGCTGCTCGAGGTCCTGGATCCCGCGCAGAACCACACTTTCCGCGATCACTACCTGGATCTGGACCTGGATCTGTCGGATGTGCTGTTCATCGCGACCGCGAACGTCATGGAGACGATTCCCGGCCCGCTGCTGGACCGCATGGAGCTGATCACGGTCGACGGCTACACCGAGGACGACAAGGTGGCCATCGCCCGCGACTTCCTGGTCCCGCGTCAGCTGGAGCGCAATGCCCTGACCGCACAGGAGGTCTCGGTCACCGACGAGGCCCTGCGCGAGATCGCCGCCAACTACACCCGGGAAGCCGGGGTGCGGCAGATGGAGCGTCTGGTCGCGAAGGCGCTGCGCAAGGCGGCGACCAAGCTGTCGGAGCAGGCGACCCTCGGGTACGCGCCGGAGCTGGGCTACGACGAGGCGATCGAGTTCGACAAGCCCGCAACGGAATTGGTCATCGACAAGCCGGATCTGAAAGACTACCTGGGCCGTCCGCGGTTCACCCCGGATTCGGTGGAGCGCACCGCGGTCCCCGGTGTGGCGACGGGTTTGGCGGTGACGGGTGCCGGCGGTGACGTCCTCTACATCGAGGCCAATGCCGCCGAGGGTGATCGTTCCCTGACCCTGACCGGTCAGCTGGGCGATGTCATGAAGGAGTCGGCGCAGATCGCCCTGACCTACGTCCGCTCCCACCTGGAGGAGATCGGCCTCGAGCCGAAGGTGCTGGATCGCAATATCCACATCCACTTCCCGGCGGGCGCGGTGCCGAAGGATGGTCCGTCGGCGGGCGTCACCATGGTCACGGCGCTGGTGTCGCTGGCGCTGGGCCGGCAGGTCCGCTCGGATGTCGGCATGACCGGTGAGGTCACGCTGAACGGCCGGGTGCTGCCGATCGGCGGCGTGAAGCAGAAGCTGCTGGCCGCGCAGCGCGCGGGTTTGAAGACCGTGTTCATCCCCGCCCGCAACGAACCCGATCTGGACGAGGTGCCCGCCGAGGTGCTGGCGGCCCTGGATGTGCGTCCGGTCGCGGATGTGGCCGAGATCCTGGCCTACGCCATCGAGCCGGTCGCCGAACCGGCCTACGACGGCCCGGCCCTGAGCGCCACCGCCTGATCTCAGAGGTGGTCAGCAACTGAACAGCGAACGGACCGTGCATGTTTCACATGAAACGAAACATGCACGGTCCCTGCGTATCTCGTAGGGTGGCTATCGTGATCACCGTCGCCACCTGGAATGTTCTGCACAGAGTACATGCCGAGAAATGGTCCAGTGAGATCATCACGCACTGGCCCGACGAGTCGAAGCGCATCGCGGCCATCACCGCAGCAATCAGCCAGCGCACCGAGCGGGTGATCGCCCTGCAGGAGGTCAGCGGCGATCAGCTGATCAGCCTGCGGGACGCCCTGCCCGGCAAGACCTTCCATATGGTCGGTTACCCGCGCATCCCCGCGCCCCGGGTGCTGCCGCCCACCCTGAAGGACCGCACCGAACTGCTCGTCCTGATCATCGACGGCCCCGCCCGCGAGGTGACCGGCGGCGCGTTCCACAACGACAACGGCAACGGCGCGCTCGTCGTCGATGTGGACGGCATCGCGGTCATCGCCACCCATGTGAGCGGCGACGGCCGCCGCGGGGAACAGTTCATGCAGCTCTCGGGTCTGAGCGAATACCGCAGGCAGGCGGTGCTGCTCGGCGACTTCAACACCGACCGCGCCACGGTCGCCGCCGCACTGGGCCCGAATTTCACGGTGGGCCGCTTCGCCCCGGACGCTCTGCCCACCCGTCCGCGCGACTCGGCCGCCACCAAATCGCAGCACATCGATCACGTGGTGGGCAGGTCCATCGCCGTGCGCAATGTGGTGGTGGAGGATGTGGCCGGCCTGTCCGACCACAACCTGGTGCGCGCCGTCGTCGGCTAGAACTCGCCCGCGACACCCAGCACGGTGCGCCCGGAGTGCGTGCCCTCCAGGATCGACCGCAGCACCGCTTCCGCCTCGGTGATCGGCGCGTAGTTCTCCAGCAGCGAAAGATGCTGTGGTTTCAGGTCTTTGGCGAGCCGCGCCCACAGGTCGCGACGCCGCGCGATGGGGAAGTGCGCCGAGTCGATGCCGAGCAGCGAGACGCCGCGCAGGATGAACGGCATGACGGTGGTGGGCACCGTGGTTCCGCCGGTGAGCCCGGAAACCGCCACCGCGCCGCCGTATTTCACGGTGGACAGAATGTGCGCGAGCGATTCGCCGCCCACGCTGTCGACGGCCGCCGCCCACTGCGCCTTGCCGAGCGCGCGCGGTTTCTCGCCTTCGCCGGGCAGCCGCCCGATGACCGTTTTCGCGCCGAGGGTCTCCAGGAGTTCGGTCGCGCCGATCTTGCCGGTGGAGGCGACCACCTCGAAGCCGAGTCCGGCGAGGATGTCCACGGCGACGGTGCCGACGCCGCCGGTCGCTCCGGTGACCAGCACCGGCCCGTCGCCGGGGGTGACCTCGTGGTCGAGCAGGGCCTGCACGCTCATGGCCGCGGTGAATCCGGCGGTGCCGAGCGCGGCCGCCTCGCGCGGGGTCAGCCCGTCGAGTTTCACCACCCATTCCCCTGGGACCCTGGCGTATTCGGTGAATCCGCCGTGGTGCGCGACGCCGATGTCGTAGCCGTGCGCGACGACCAGGTCACCGGGTGCGAAGCCGGGGTCCTCGGAGCTCACCACCTCGCCGGTGAGGTCGATGCCGGGGATGATCGGGTATTCGCGCACCACGCCGCCGCGCGGGGTGATGGCGAGGCCGTCCTTGTAGTTGGCGCTCGAGAAGTGAACCTTGATCGTCACATTGCCGGGGCCGAGGAAGTCGTCGCCGACCGTCTCGCGGACGAGTGTGATCCCGTTGTCGGTTTCGTGTGCCACCATCGCCTGGAACTCCATGGACCGAGCATAGGTCTCGCATCGCTGGTCAGGGTCGTCTTCGCCGGTGCGCCGAGGCATTACCTCACGCGTAATCGCTTTCTTTCACCTCCGCTGCGAAGGTTGTTTCCAGCAGCGAAAAGCGAAGGAGCGCAGCGGATATGAGTACTTTCCGGACGAACGACGGCACCACTCTCGCCTACGAGGACTACGGCACCGGAGCCCCGATGGTGTTCGTGGCCGGCTGGTCGCTGAACGCCGATATGTGGGAGTACCAGGTGGCCTTCTTCCTGGACCAGGGCTTCCGCTGCGTCCTGCTGGACCGCCGCGGGCACGGCCGCTCGGATCGCCCGTCCACCGGCTACGACATCGACACCCGCGCCGACGATCTGGCCGCCCTGCTGGATCACCTGGATCTGCGGGACGTCACGCTGGTGGCGCATTCGGCGGGCGGCGGCGAGGCGGTCCGCTACCTGACCCGGCACGGCTCGGACCGGATCACCAGGATCGCTCTGCTGGCCCCGGCGATTCCGTTCCTGTGCCAGACCGAGGACAACCCGGTCGGGGTGCCGCTGTACCTGCTGGAAGCCTCACTGGCGCAGCTGAACACCGACAGCGCCAAGTGGTTCGCCGATCGCGCGCAGGGCTATTTCGCCACGCATCTGGGCACCGGCGTCTCCCCGGCGGCCATCGATCTGGAGATGCGCCGCTGCCTGTCGGCCTCCCCGTACGCGATCCGAGTGCTGCAGCGCGAGCTGTTCACCACCGATCACCGCGCCGACTGCGCGGCGCTGAAGATTCCGGTGCTGCTGCTGCACGGCATCCCGGATCAGTCGATCCCGATCGATGTCGCGAGCCGCCAGCTGATCACACTGGTGCCGCATGCCGTCTACAAGGAGTACCCGGACGCCGGGCACGGCCTCTACCTCAGTCATGCGGCCCAGGTGAACGCCGATATCCTGGAGTTCGTGAAGGGCTGAAACCCGTTCGCTCAGGCGAACTTCGGGGCCCGCTTGCCCACGAACGCGGCAATGCCCTCCTGCCCGTCGGCGGATTTCGCGCAGCCGGTGATGAAGGTGGCCTCGGTGTTGAGCTGCTCCTCCAGGGTGTGCTGGGAGGACACCAGGAGCAGCTTCTTCACATGGGCGTTGGACAGTTTCGGCCCGGCGGCGAACTGCTGGGCCAGGCCGTCCACGGTGGCGGCGAGGTCCGCGTCCGGCACGACGCGGTGCAGCAGTCCCCAGTCGAGGGCCTCGGCGGCGGTGAGCACGCGGTTGGTGAGCATGAGGTCCTGCGTCTTGCGCAGGCCGATGAGCCGCGGCAGGTAGTAGGACGCGCCGCCGTCGGGGTTCAGGCCGACCTTGGTGTAGGCCATGGTGAAGGAGGCGGATTCGGCCGCGACCACCAGGTCACCGGCCACCGCGAGGCTGAATCCGGCCCCGGCGGCGGTGCCGTTCACGCCCACGATGAGCAGGGCGTCCATCCGCGCCAGCGAGGACACGGCGTGGTGCAGGGTGCTCGCCAGCTTCTCGATGAACTCGCCGGTGTCGGGGCTCTCGGCCATGGCGCGCACGTCGCCGCCCGCGGAGAAGAACCGCCCGGCCCCGGTCAGCACGACCACCTTGATCGCCGGATCCTCGGAGCAGTACGCGGCGGCGCGCGCCAGTTCGTCGGCCAGCGCCTGGTCGATGCCGTTCGCGGCGGTGGGCCGGTTCAGGGTGATGCGGGCGATGGGCCCGTCGTGCTCGAACAGGATGTTCTCGTAGTCGCTCATCCGCGAGTGCCTTCCGTTGCGATGTCTCGCCCCACTGTGCCAAATTCCACCCGGACCCCGAGCAGCCGGATGGGCCGGTCGAGGTCGAAAGCGTGCAGCACGGTCAGCGCGGTCTGCACGATCTCGTCCACATCCGTGGTGGGCGCGGGCAGTTTCCTCTGTTTGGTGCGGGTGAAGAAGCTCTTGGTGCGCACGGTGACCCCGACCCGCCCGATGCTGCGCCCGTCGGCGAAGGTCTCCTCGGCGACCTGGGTGGCGAGCCGGACGATGGCGGCGTCGAGGTCGGCGCGTTCGGTGAGGTCGGCCGGAAAGGTCTCGGAGCGGCTGTGCCCCACCGGTTCTCGCGGTTCGGAGATATCGGTGTCGCCCGCGCCGTGCCCGAGTACCCACAGGTAGGGGCCGGTATTGGGGCCGAATTCGGCCGCCAGTACCTCCCGGTCGGCGGCGGCGAGGTCGCCGATGGTCTCGATTCCCAAGGCGCTCATACGTTTCGCGATGCGCGCGCCGACGCCCCATAACGCCGAGGTGGGCCGGTGCGCCATGAGTTCGGTCCAGTTGTCCTGGGTGAGCCGGAAGATTCCGGTGCCGCCGTCATCCTGTTCCGCGGCGTCGCCACTCTTGCCCACGGCTTTGGCGAAGCCGGTGGCCAGCTTGGCCCGGGTCTTGTTGTCTCCGATGCCGACCGCGCAGGTGAGATCCAATTCCGCGATGGCGCCACGGATCTCGCGTGCGAGCTGCTCGGGGTCGTCGGTGTCCACCGCCAGGAAGGCCTCGTCGAAGCCGAGCACCTCGACCCGTCCGGGGAAGGTGCGCAGCAGATCCATGATCTCCTCGGACGCATCGGCGTAGGTGGCGAGGTCCTGGGCGAGGAATACTCCGTCCGGACACACGCGGGCGGCCGTCCGCAGCGGCATGCCCGCGCGCACGCCGAAGGCGCGCGCCGGATACGACGCGCAGGACACGACCTTGCGGGGTTCGGTGGGGTCGCCGTTCCCGCCCACGATGACGGGCTGTCCGCGCAGCTCGGGATGCCGCCGGAATTCGACCGCGGCCTGGAATTGGTCGAGGTCGACGTGCAGCAGCCAGCGCGTCACCCCTCAGTCATACCGCATGGTCTGTGTTCGGTGTCGGATCTCAGCGGGAATGCGACCGGCGCAGCCAGGCCCACGGCGACCGGTACCGGTACCGCGCCTTGACCACCCCGGACTTCACCCGGCCCTCGACCCGCAGCACCGGTGCGCCCGGAAAATGCGGCAGCCGTACGCGATTCACCACGCTGCCGCTGCCGCACTTGACCCGGTCGAGGTCGACCCGCCACCCGCGCGGCACGATCAGCACCAGCGCGCCGGACCCGACGTCCGCGGTGATGGTGAGTTGCCGTCGCGCGCAGTAGGCATTGTTGAAGTCGATGTGAATGGTGCCGGAACCGCATTCGGCCGTGACCTTCTCCGGCACCTCCCACTGCCCGTCGACCCGCTTGGTACCGCTCCCCACGCGCAGTTCCAGGCTTTCGGTGGCGGTGTGATCGGGCAGATCGGCTGTGACGGCGGACAATTCGGCGCTGGTGCGGGCCGCGTAGACCGCGCCCAGCCGCCGATCCAGTTCCATGAGGTCCAGCCGGCCCTCACCGACCGCGTGCTGTAGTCGTCGTGCCGTGAGCGTCCGCTCGAGGTCGTCGATGCGCACGGCAGCCGTCGACCGCTTGTCCTTGGACTGGGACACCAGAGCTCCTCCCCTGAAAACAACCAGGCAATCAACGACAGGATTGCCACGGGGAGTTGAATTATGTCTGACCACAGGATAATTCGGACGTTCGCACTCTAACGGTACGGTCACATTTGGACACTCGGTCAGTGACGTCCCAGAAACACGGTGGTCGCGCCCAGCAGGTAAACGTCTTCGCGCGCACCGACATACGCGTCCGAGGACGGATCCAGCAACGTTTCGATCGCGGCCGCGTCGTCGGCGTCGAGCCGGTCGTGGGTGCGATCCTGCGCCCAGGTGAGCCATTTGGCAACTGCCGCGCGAACATCCGCCGATGCCGGGGCGGGATGGTCGATGAGCACGCTGAACGAGCTCACCTCGCGCAGCCCGGCCCGGGTCAGCGCGATATTCCAGCCGTAGCGCATGCGCACCGCGCCGTCGATCTCGGCGCGCATCTGCGCGAATCCGGCGTCCCGGGCGGCCATCAGGCGATCCTGCAGGCCCGGCTTGCCGATGCCGAGATCCCAAGGCAGGCAACGGGTCTGCAAACCGCCCTCGGCCAGGGCGAGCAGACCGCCCGGCCGGACCAGGGTGGCGAGCCGGGTGGTGCCCGCCTGCTCGTCGGGCAGGTGATGCACCATGCGCGAGGCCCACACCAGATCCGCCCGCGGCACCAGATCGAACACCTCGTCGGAGGCGGCATCCACGCGCACGGTCTCGACCTTCACCCGGTCGTCACCGGCGAGCGCGGTGAGTACTGCCTCCCGCGCCGCCTCGAACAGCTCGGGCACCGCGTCGGCGATGACGAGCCGCCCGCCGCCGCGCGCGGCCAGCTCCTTGGCGAAGGCCACGCTCTGACCCCCGGCTCCGGCTCCGATGTCCACGAGGACGGGCTGATCGATGTCGGCAGCCAGCAATCCGACCAGTCGTTGCGCGATCTGCGCATTGGTGGCCGCGCTGATGGCGTCGTCGCGGCGCAGGTGATCGATCATGGCCGCCCAGTCGACGCCGTCGTGCGTATGGCCGTGGCCGTGCCCATGGCTGTGGCCGTGACCGTGCTCGTGACCCTGCGACTGTCCGTGTTCGTGACCCTGCGACTGTCCGTGTTCGTGACCCTGCGACTGTCCGTGCGAGTGCGTTCCCATACTCACGAAGCTAGCCCGGCCCACCACCGTGCTGACAAGTTCTTTTGCCGGATCGGCAAACGTGTCGCCCTACTCGGCCTGCAGATGCCCGAGCAGCAGTTTCACCATCAGCACCGGAGTCACCCAGGCCAGCGCGAGCGGCAGCCCGACCGGAATCAGCAGGGCGAGGGTGACCCAAGCGAACGCCACCGGTTTGCGCATTCGCTGCGGCGCACCGAGCACGGCGACCGCGCCGGTGAGCGCCAGCCCGTACACGAGTGCCGCACTGCCCCAGCCGAATCCGGGAACCACCAGCGCGAGCACGAAGGGCTGCACGTGCACCGCGACGAAACCCAGGTGATGCCAGTGCGTCCGGCCCGGCCGATGGAAGTGCCGCTTGGCCGCCAGACTCGAATTCACCACCGCGCCACCACACAGGTCGAAGGCCACCAGCGCGATCACCGCCACAGCGAGCCCGGGGAACCCGGCGTCCAGCGCCAGCAGTACCGCCCCGGTCGACCCCGCGGCAGCCGTGAGATAGCAGAGCGCGCTCTCGGCCGCGGTGGCATCGGGTGCTACGAGGCGATCGTTGATGGTTCGGGCGTTCATGCTCGCTCCAGCAGCTGTCGAGGCAGATACTCGGAATCTGTTGCGCCAATACACCGATGAAGACGCCACAGCCGGCGTCTCCACCAATGTACTGTCCTCCGGTTCAGGCCGCCGCGGGCTCGCTGTCGTCGGCGAACTGGGTGCGGTACAGCTCCGCGTACCGGCCGCCCGCCGCCAGCAGTTGGGTGTGCGTGCCGCGCTCCACCACGCGCCCGTGCTCGAGCACCACGATCTGATCGGCGTTCCGGATGGTCGACAGCCGGTGTGCGATCACCAGGGCGGTCCGGCCGTCCAGGGCCTCGGCCAGCGCCTCCTGCACGGCCGCCTCCGACGTCGAGTCCAGCGAAGCCGTGGCCTCGTCCAGGATCACCACGCGCGGCTGCTTGAGCAGCAGGCGGGCGATGGTCAGCCGCTGGCGTTCACCACCGGAGAGCCGGTAGCCGCGCTCGCCGACCACGGTGTCCAACCCGTCGGGCAGCGAGGCGATGAGATCGCCGAGCCGGGCCCGGCGCAGCGCGTCCCACAGGTCGTCCTCGCTCGCCTCGGGGCGGGCCAGCAGCAGGTTGGCGCGAATGGTGTCGTGGAAGAGGTGGCCGTCCTGGGTGACCAGGCCGACGGTGTCCTGAATCGAGCGCCCGGTCAGCTCGCGTACGTCCTGGCCGCCGAGCCGTACCGACCCGGAATCCACGTCGTAGAGCCGCGAAACCAATTGGGCGATGGTCGATTTGCCCGCTCCGGAGGAGCCGACCAGGGCCACCAGCTGCCCGGGTTCGGCGCGCAGCGACACATTGTGCAGCACCTCCTCGCCGCCGCGGGTGTCCAGTGTCGCCACGTCCTCCAGCGAGGCCAGCGACACCTTGTCGGCGGAGGGGTAGCCGAAGCGCACATGGTCGAGCTCCACCGCGACCGGCCCGTCCGGCACGGCCTTCGCGTCGGGCGCGTCCTGGATGAGCGGGGTCAGGTCGAGGATCTCGAAGACCCGCTCGAAGCTCACCATGGCCGACATGATGTCGACCCGCGCACTGGCCAGCGCCGTCAGCGGCGAGTACAGCCGGGTCAGCAGCAGCGAAAGCGCCACCACCGCACCGGGATCCAGCTGCCCCCGCAGCGCCAGGTAGCCGCCCAGCCCGTACACCAGCGCCAGTGCCAGCGCCGACACCAGCGTGAGCGCGGTGACGAACACCGTCTGCAGCATGGCCGTGCGCACCCCGATATCGCGCACCCGCCCGGCCCGCGTACCGAATTCGGTGGATTCCTGCTGCGGCCGCCCGAACAGTTTCACCAGCGTCGCGCCCGGCGCGGAGAACCGCTCGGTCATCTGCGTGCTCATGGCCGCGTTCAGCCCGGCCGCCTCGCGCTGGATCCCCGCCAGCCGCTCGCCCATGCGCCGGGCGGGCACCACGAACACCGGCAGCAGCACCAGCGCGAGCAGCGTGATCTGCCACGACAACCGCATCATGACCACGAGCGTGAGCAGTAGCGTCACCACATTGGTGACCACACCCGAGAGGGTCGAACTGAATGCCCGCTGCGCCCCGATGACGTCATTGTTCAACCGGCTCACCAGTGCGCCGGTCCGGGTGCGCGTGAAGAACGCCACCGGCATCTTCTGCACATGATCGAAAACAGCCGTCCGTAGATCGAAGATCAACCCCTCGCCGATCCGCGACGACAACCACCGGATCACGATCCCCAGCAGGGCATCCAGCACCGCCACCACCGCGATGACCACCGCGAGCACCACCACGGTCCGCACCGGACCGCCCCCGACGATGGTGTCCACCACCCGCCCCGCGAGCACCGGCGTCGCCACCGCCAGCAGCGCCGACCCGATGCTCAGCACCAGAAACAGCCCCAGTCGCCGATGATGCGCGTGCGCGAACGCCAGAATCCGCTTGGCCGTGGCCAACCGCAGTGGACGCTGCTCGGTGGGCCCGTTCATCTGCCGGTACAGCTGACTCCACGCCACGGATTCCATACTCATCGCGTACTCCTCACCGTCGGAGTTCCATCGAACCCCACGCCACCGACACTAAGACCTCAACAAAGGTTCAGATCAAGCTCTTCCGGGCGGTCCATCGGTTCGCTGTCGGTGAACGATCGGTCCGCCGGCTGTGCGGGTCGGCTGATCCGGTGTCGCGGGCGCTGCGCCTAGGGTTGGGGGATGCGCGGGTCATGGGAGCGGGCGCTGCGCGGTGCGATCGAAGGTGAGGTCGATACCGACGCGCGCCGCCGGGCGGAGTACGCGTCGGATGCCTCGAACTATCGGGTGCTGCCGACCGCCGTCGTGTACCCGCGCACCGAAGCCGATGTGGCGGCGGCACTTTCGCTCGCGCGCGCCGAAGGTCTGGCGGTCACGGCCCGGGGCGCGGGCACCTCGGTGGCGGGCAATGCCATCGGCCCCGGGCTGGTGCTGGACTTCAGCCGCCATATGAACCGGATACTCGAGCTGGATCCGCGGCGCCGGATCGCGCGGGTCCAGCCGGGCGTCGTGCTGGGCGCGCTGCAGCGGGAGGCCGCGCCGCACGGGCTGCGCTTCGGCCCCGACCCGTCGACGCAGAACCGCTGCACGCTCGGCGGGATGATCGGCAACAACGCCTGCGGACCGCACGCGGTGGCCTGGGGACGAACCTCCGATACGGTGCGCGAACTGCGCATACTCGACGGCACCGGTGTCGAGCGGCGCCTGGGCGGCGACCCGGCGGCGGTACCCGGACTCGCCGAGTTCACCCGTGCGAATCTGGCCGTCCTCCGCACCGAGCTGGGTCGCTTCGAACGACAGGCGTCCGGCTACGCGCTGGAACATCTACTGCCGGAACGCGGTTCGAACGTGGCCAGGGCCTTCGTCGGCACCGAGGGCACCTGCGGGCTGCTGCTGGACGCGACGGTCGACCTGGTGCCGGTACCGGCCGCCACGCTGCTGGTGGTGCTCGGCTACCCCGATATGCCGACGGCCGCGGACGATATCAAGGCCATCATGGCCGCCGGGCCGATCGCGGTGGAGGGTATGGACGCCCGCCTGGTCGATGTGGTGCGCGCGCACCGGGGCCGGGTGCCGGAGTTGCCGCGCGGCGGTGGCTGGCTGCTGGTCGAGGTCGCGGCCGACACCGATGACCGGGCTCGCGACATCGCCGAATCGCTGCGCACCTCGGTGCGCGCACTCGAGTCCCGTGTCGTCACGAACAAGGCCGAGGCGCGGGCACTCTGGGCCATCCGTGCCGATGGAGCCGGCCTGTCCGGCCGTACCCCGGACGGCAATCCGGCCTGGCCGGGCTGGGAGGACGCCGCCGTCCCGCCCGACCGCTTGGGCGCGTACCTGCGCGAATTCACCGACCTCACCCGCGAGCACGGCGTCGACGGCCTGCTCTACGGCCACTTCGGCGACGGCTGCGTGCACGTCCGCCTCGATCTTCCGATAGCCGATGCGCCGCAACGCTTCCGCGCCTTCCTGGAGGACGCGGCTCGCCAGGTGGTCCGCTTCGGCGGCTCCCTCTCCGGCGAGCACGGTGACGGCCGCGCCCGCTCGGAACTGTTGCGCTACATGTACTCCGACCAGGCTCTGAAAGCCTTCGCAGCCTTCAAGACCCTCTTCGACCCCGGCGATGTCCTGAATCCCGGTGTGGCAGTGCGCCCGAGCCCCATCGACGCCGACCTGCGTCTGGCCGGACTGCGACCCCTCCCGCAGGCGGACGGCTTCGCCTTCCCCGAGGACGGCGACCTCGGCACCGCCGTCCACCGCTGCGTGGGCGTGGGCAAATGCCGCGCCGACACCCGCGCCTCCGGCGGCTTCATGTGCCCCTCCTACCTGGCCACCGCCGACGAGAAGGACAGCACCCGAGGCCGAGCCCGAGTCCTCCAGGAAGTGGTTCGCGGCGAACTGGATTGGCGCTCCGACGCCGTGGCCGAATCCCTGGACCTCTGCCTGTCCTGCAGGGCCTGCCACTCCGACTGCCCCGCGGGCGTCGACATGGCCACCTACAAATCCGAAACCCTGCACCGCCGCTACCGGAACCGGCTGCGCCCGCGCGACCATTACGCCCTGGGCCGCCTGCCGCAGTGGCTGTCGGTCGCGAGCAAAGCTCCCCGCCTTGCCAATGCGCTGGCGGCGATCGATCCGCTGCGGCGCATAGGGTTACGTGTGGCCGGGATGGATCCGCGCCGCCCGGTGCCGGTGCTGGCTGCCAGAAGCTTCCGCGATGCCTGGCGAGCCGGCCGCCGTCCTGCCGTGCCGGGGGCCGCCGAGCACGAGGCCGGCCGAGCTGGGTCTGAGCTTGTCGCGGATGACCTCCACCCTCGGAACCGGGAACGTGGGACGCGAAGTGACCACGGGGACGATTCAGCCGGAAGCGGCGCGGCGAGCGGTGCCGGGGTCCTGCTGTGGGTCGATACCTTCACCGACGCATTCGATCCTGAGATCGCCCGAGCAGCAGTCGAATTGATCGAATCGACCGGCCATGGAGTGCGCCTTCCGGGCCGCCGCGTGTGCTGCGGACTCACCTGGATCAGTACCGGCCAGTTGGATGGAGCGCGAAAGCGCCTACGCGCCACCGTGGATGCGCTGTCCGGTCACGTCCGTGCCGGTGGGGTGGTGGTGGGTATGGAACCGTCGTGCACCGCCGCTCTCCGCGATGATCTGCCGCGGCTTCTTCCGGACGACCCGCGCGCGGGCGAGGTGGCCCGCGCGGTGCGCACGCTCGCGGAGTTCCTCGACGCGCAGCCGAACTGGCAGCCACCGGACCGCACTGGAACCACGGTTCTGGTCCAGCCGCACTGCCACCAACACGCCGTGTTCGGTTTCGCCGCCGATCGCCGGATTCTCGAGCGCACCGGAGCGACGGTCACCGAGCTGGCGGGCTGCTGTGGGCTGGCGGGGAACTTCGGTATGCAGCGAGGCCACTATGAGACCTCGGTGGCGGTGGCGGAGACCAGCTTGCTCCCCGCGCTGCGCGCCACCTCGGCCGGCGTCGTTCTGCTCGCGGACGGGTTCTCCTGCCGAACCCAGGCCGAGCAGTTGGCCGGCCGCACCTTCCGCCACCTGGCGCAATTTCTGCTGGAACCCTGAGACCGGGGGGTACCGGTCACGCCGTGCTGCGATGGCAATCCTCAGGTCAGTGCGTGGCGTCGGCTCGATCCGGACCCTCGACAAATCGGGGTGACCGTGCGCGGGTGGGGGGCGAGGCGACGACCGGCCGGGTGTGGACGGCCACTTCCGTGCGGGCGCTGGACGGACCCGGGTGCTCGTCGAGCAGAATGTGGCGGGTGACCTCCGCTACGACCGCTGCCGCGCATTCGCGGACCGTGCGGTCCGAGCGGCCCGTCGATCTCGCCGCCACCGTCACGCCGCTGCGGCGTGGGTTCGGGGATCCCTGCCACCGGGAGACGGCGGACGGGGCGCACTGGCATGCGTCGCGGATGCGGAGCGGGGTCGTCACCTATCGGCTGCGGCAGGTGGACAGGTGTGCCGTCGAGGCGACGGCGTGGGGGCCGGGGGCGGAGGAGTTTCTCGCGGGGCTCGAGTCCATGCTGTGCCTGGACGAGGATCTAGGGGATTTCGCGCCGGAGCATCCCAAGGTGGTGGAGGCGCATCGGCGGAATCCGGGGTTGCGGATGTTGCGCACCGGGCTGGTGTGGGAGGCGCTGGTCCCTGCTGTGCTGGAGCAGAAGGTGCACACCCGCACCGCACATGCGTCCTGGCGGAAGTTGGTGTGGCAGTATGGTACTCCCGCACCCGGACCCGCACCGGACGGCTTGCGGGTGATGCCCGACGCGGAGACCTGGCGGCATATCCCGTCGTGGGCTTATCACCGCGCGAATGTGGGGCCGCAGCGGTCGAAAGCCATTGTGCTGGCGGCGCGGATCGCCCCGAAGCTGGAGGAAGCGGCGGAGTTGAGTCACGCGGACGCCGCGCGCCGATTGCAGACGGTGCCCGGGATCGGGGTGTGGACCGCGGCCGAGATCGCGCAGCGGGCATTCGGTGATCCGGATGCGTTGTCGGTCGGGGATTTTCACCTCGCCGCCGTGGTCGGCTGGACGTTGCTCGGCCGCCCCGTCGACGACGACGCCATGGTCGAGTATCTGGAACCCCTACGGCCGCACCGGTATCGGGCGGTGCGGTTGCTGGAGCTCGCGGGGTTCGCGCACAAGCCGAAGTTCGGCCCGCGCACGCCGTTCACCGATCACAGCCGCATCTGATCACCGCCGGTCGATGATCTCGTCGCCCACGGCCTGCGCGCGGTCGAGTGCCTCGTCTACCGGAACACGGCCGAGGAACATTTCGTCGAAGACGGGCAGGATCGCCCGGATGGCGGCCTGGAATCCGGCCCCGCCGCCGGCGGCGATCTGCCCGCCGCGCAGCACATCGAAGAACGGGGACACATCCACGCCGCGCCGCGCCCAGTAGTCGCGGTAGACCTGCTGCTCGGACACCACGGCGGGAATCGTGTTGCCGTCCGCCGCGAGATACCGATTGCCCGCCGCGCTGCCCAGCCAGGCCAGGACCCGGCGCACGGCCTCGGGGTGCCGGGCGGCGGTGTTCCCGGCCAGTCCGATCGCATTGCCGGCGCTCACCCGCCCCGCCGGGCCCGCGGGGATCATCGCCACGCCCCACCGGAATCCGGCGCTCTGCTGCACGGTGGCGAGGTTGAACGTGCCGGACTGGAACAGCGCCATCCGTCCCTGCAGGAAGGCGTTCTTCGCGAAGTCGCTGGAACCGCCGGTGTCGGCCGCCGACGGCGACAACCCGTCCGAGATCAACCGCACCAGATATCCGAAGGCCGTGCGCCCCTGCGCATTCGCGAAGTCGAATCGCCCGTCGCGCTGGAACTGTCCGCCCGCCGAGCCCAGATACGGCAGCAGCAGTGACTGAAAGTCGTTGGCCGCGTTGTACGGCCACGAGGCGACCCCGCCGAGCCGCTGGAGAATCGGCCGGAAGGTGTCGGTCGCATCGCCGCTCCATCGCGCGGCGGACAGCGTCTCGGGAGCGACCCCGGCTCGCTCCAGCAGCTCCCGGTTGTAGTACACCGCCGTCCCGCCGTCCACGAATTGCGGTACAGCCCAGAGTTTTCCATCCCGGGTGAACTGGGTGACCGCCGCCGGATCCCACGCGCGCATGGCGTCTCCGCCGAGCGCCGCGCCGATATCGGTCAGGTGCCCGCTGTCGGCGTAGTCCTCGTAGAGGCTGGTCCAGAACAGGTCGTCGGCGATCCCGCCCGCCACGTCCAGCCGCAGTTTGCGGGCGTAGGAAGCCCACGGCACCAGCGTGATTCGCACGTCGATATCCGGATTGGCGCGCTGGAACTCGTCCAGCGACGCCCGGTAGGCCGCCTCGAAACTCTGATCCCAGATCCGCATCCGCAGCACGGTGCGCCCGCTGTCGCCGCTGTCGCGCCCCAGCCACAGCGCCGCTCCGATCAGCAGCGCGAACGCCACCACGATCCCGAGTGCGGCCCGGGTCGATTCCTTGATCCTCATTTCAGCCCCGTCCACGCGATGGACCGCAGTACCTGCCGTTGGAACACCACGAACACCACCACCAGCGGTGCGATGGCCAGCGTGGTCGCCGCCATGATCAGCGGCCATTGCGCGTTGTACTGGGTCTGCATGGTCGCGGTGCCCACCGTGAGCACCTGCCATCGCGGCCCGCTGGCCGCGACGAGCGGCCACATGAAGCTGTTCCACTGCGTCACCACGGTGATCACGGTGAGCGTCGCCAGGATCGGCCTGCTCATGGGCACGACGACGTGCACCAGGATGTCGAGGGTGTTCGCGCCGTCCATCCGGGCCGCGTCGATCAGTTCACCGGGGATGGCCCGGAAGTACTGCCGCAGCAGGAACACCGCGTACGGCGACCCGAATACGAAGGGCAGCACCAGCGCCCAGAAGGTGTTGAGCCAGCCCAGTTTCGCGAACATCAGATACAGCGGGACGAGGGTCACCGCGGGCGGCACCATCATGGTCCCGAGGTACACCCAGAACAGCGTCTCGCGTCCGGGAAATTCGGTGCGCGCGAACGCGTACGCGGCGAGTATCGAGGTGAGCAGCTGTCCGCAGGTGATGAACACGGTCATGAGCGCGGTGACGGCCACGGCCCGCCCCAGCCCCTGCTCGAGCACGGTGCGGAAGTTGTCGACGGTGATGGGATGCGGTGGGGCGAGCGCGGATTCGCTTGCGAACTGCCCCGGAGTCTTGACCGCGGTGAACGCACTGAGCACCAGCGGCGCGACGGTGAGCAGCGCACCGGCCACCAGGATCAGGTAGGCGGCAGCGGAACGCCCTGTCCGCCCGAGTGTTCCGTTCTCAGTACTCATATGCGGTCCGATCCCGGAAGTACCGGTACTGCGCCACCGTGATCACGAACATCACCGCGAACACGACGACCGCCATGACGGCGGCCCGACCCGGCTGCGCGGCTTCGAACGCCTCCGAATACATCCGCATGGCAACGACATCCGTCCGATGATCCGGTCCGCCCCGGGTCAGCGCATACACGATGTCGAAGGTCTGGAACGCGCTCAGCACCCCCGTCACCAGCACGAAGAAGGTGGTCGGCCGCAGCAGCGGCAGGATCAGCCACCGCACCCGCCGCCACCCCGTGGCCCCGTCCAAGGCTCCCGCATCGAGTATTTCGCCCGGAATCGCCCGAATCCCCGCCACAAAGAACAGCGCGACATATCCGACATTCATCCACACGATGACCGCCACCACCGCCGGCAACGCCAGCCCCGGATCGCTCAGCCACTCGATCCGCCTCCCCAGCACCGCATTCAACGCCCCGTCGGTGGGCGCGAAGATCCACTGCCACACCACCCCCACCGCCACCGGCGCGCACATCCACGGCAGCGCGTACACCACCCGCAGCACACTCCCGCCGCGCCCGCGCCGGGCCAGCAGCGCCGCCACCGCGAACCCCAGCGCCGTCTGAATCGGCACCACCAGCGCCGTCAGCCCCAGCGTCACCAGGATCGAATGCCCGAACTCCCGGTCCGACAGCACCGACCGCCAGTTCGCCCATCCGGTGAATTCCATGGGGCCCAACAGATTCCAGCTGTGTACGCTCAGCCACAGGACGATCACGATGGGGACGAGAAGGAAGCCTCCGACACCCACGAGGCTCGGCAGCAGCAGGGCGTAACTGGTCGCGGCACGGCGAACCCTCCGGTTCATGAAATGCGACGCTACCGGCACTTCCGTTCCACTCGGCGCACCGACTGACGCATGATAGTTTGTGCCGCGCTTGTTCTTATCCATGCCGGTGGCCGGGGTCCCGGGCCGGCGAGGCGGCGACGATACGCAGGGACGGCATCGATGAGAATTCAGCCCCGGGAGCAGATTCTCGGCGTGTGGCGGTCGATGTTGACCGCCTGCTATCAGGGCGGTGAATGGAAGTGGGGCGGCACCGCCGGATCCAACTCCATCAGTGATGCCGAACAGCTGCTGTGCCTGCTGTATCCCTCCACCGAGATCGACGGTTTCGGGCTCGCCGATCCGGACAATATGGCCAAGGACATTCGCGAGGTGCTGGCCGCGCTGGGCGATCGGCCGGTGCGCATCACCACCGCCGTGCTGGGACTGATCGACGACTATCTCACCCGCTATACCGAATCCGTCGAGATCGACGGTGTGAAGCAGGACATTCCGGTCTTTTCGGCGGGCAGCTACTTCACCGGTATGGAGGACGCGGAACCGACCGCCGTCCAGCGCCGCCTCGATGTCGTCGACTCCTACTCCATGTCGCTGACCCTGTGCCTGTCCGCCCTGAAATTCCTTCGCTCCCTGGACATCTTCACCACCAAGCAGCCGATACGACAGCTCGTCGCCCGCAAGGAAGGCCTGGTGGAGCGGGTGAGCAGTCGCCTCACCGCCGCCATGGTCGGGCTGGTCCGCAGCTTCGTGGTGAATACCGTGAAACCCGAATCGGATTCGGGCCGCGCCATGCTGTCCATGCTCAATCAGACCGGCACGCCGAACGCCACCGTGGTGGACGCCGTGCTGACCAGGCTGGACCGGGTGCGCACCCGACTACTCAACGACGTGACCTTGAGCCAGACGCCGGGCGTCAAGCTCGAGGACGAGGGCATGCTGTTCGAATGCGGCTGGAGCTGGGGCCTGGTCCGCGGCGGCGCGCCCATCGAATTCGTGGAGCTGCCGATCGCCTCCGGCCCGGGTTTCGCCGTGGCACGCCCCTACCTGTATTTCACCGTCGTCGCCCTGGACGGCATCAACGACCTGACCTCGGTTCGCACCCGAGAGCTGGATCTGCTCAACCCGCAGCAGCGCCGCCTGGCCGAGGCCCTGCAGCTGCGCTGGGATCTGGCGCAGCGCTACTGGTCGGCCGTCGCGCGTTTCGGGCCGGGCCGCTGGCCGCTGGAGGACATCCCCTGGCGCACCTCCGACGGCGAGGAGTCGGAGTACTTCAGCCTCATCGTATCCGCGGCGCTCATCCAGGACCTGCTCAATCGGGAAGCAAACGACGACGATTTGAACAGGGCCGCACCGATTTTCGACGAGCTGGCGCGCCGCGGGCGGATCACCCGCCGCCTCACCGTGAACGATCCGGCGCGCGCCATGCACACCCCCGGTGTCGCCCTGCGCCTGTTCGGCAGCGAGGACGCGGATCCGGGTCCGCTGCTGGTGTGGACCGTATCCGATTACGCCACAGTGCTTTTGAAGCGGTCACTGCAGGCCGCGCGGGTCTCGGACACCATGGAGACCCGCGATCAGCTGATGCGGCTGGCCGAGGACGCCATGGAGCATCTGGATCAGCGCGCCTTCCGGATCGGCCCGGCCACCGGTCTGTGGGACGACCCCTCCCGGCTGTTCGGCGGCCCGGACCGCCGCGAGCCCTCCTGGTACCTCACCGAGCGCGTGGTGGAGTGCCTGGTCGCGGCCGCGGGCATGTATCGGGAACCGCCGCTGCGCTCGCCGAGCCTGGTGCAGCGGGCCATGGAGCTGCTCACCGAGGCCGAGCACCTGCTCAACCGCGAACTGCTGGAATCCGGCCTGGAGCTGGTGTCCCCCAACCGCGCCCGGCTCTCCCGCGCGGTGCAGCGGCTGGAGCGGGCGCGGCAGCTGATCGAGGAGCGTCCCGGCACCGCGCTCAGCCTCACCACCCAAACCCTGCTGGAACTGGACGAATTGGATTACGCCCGGTCCGACGCGACGAGAGGGGGCATGTGACGTGCTCGTCTTCGCCGCATCCGACAAGGGTGGCACCGGCCGCTCGGTGACCAGCTGCAATATGGCCTACTGGCTCAGCATGCGCGGCAAGAAGGTCGCCTACCTGGACTTCGACTTCGGATCACCCACCGCCGGAGGCACTTTCGAGATCAGCCGCGTCGATCGCGGCGTCACCGACGGCACCGGCCTGCACGAATACCTGCTGGGCCACAACGGCAGCGTGGAACGCCTGAGCGTGCGCTCGGAAACCGATCGGGTGGCGCTGCGCCAGTCCCGGCATCCGTCCGGCCGTCTGGTGATGTTCCCCGGCGACCGCGACGGGGGCGAGTTCACCAGTACGCCCGACCGGGCCATGGTCGGCCGGTGCGCCGCCCTGCTGGCCGCCTGCGAGCAGGAATTCGACGTCACCTTCGTGGATCTGAGCTCGGGCCGCTCGGTCGCGCTGGCCCTGGTGCTCGAGGCCACCCAGCGTCCGCAGCTGGCCCATGCCACCGCGCGCTGGCTGGTCTTCCACCGCTGGACCCGCCAGCATCTGATCGCCGCGCACGGCCTGGTGCGCGGCGACCACGGCATCATCAAGACCGGCGAGGCGTGTGGACACAAGCCCGACGACCTGCTGAACTCGCTGCGATACGTGCGGACCGCCGTGCCGAATATCGAGTCGGCCACGGGGATGCGTCCCGCGCAGGCGGAATGGTTGCAGGAACAGAACGACACCCTGCATCGCGCGGCCGTCCGATACCTGTTGGGCGACAGCGTGGTCATGGGCAGCACCCCGGTGGAGCCCATGCTGCAGTGCCGGGAACAGGTGATCCTGGATGTGGACGTCTCGGCCAGTATCGCCAATGTGGAAACCGTAGACGCTTTCCGCCAACTCGCGCTCCGGCTCACCACCGAGGCGTTCTGGGAAAGGCTGGACGACCAACCGTGACCACAACCGATTACAGCGAGGCCGGGGAACGGCACCGGGTGGCCGGGCAGGAGCTGTCGCATCTATCCATCGAGGTCGGCCACTTCTACATGGACCAGATCGCCAACGGCACCGTGCGCGAGGACCGCATCCGGGCCCAGTTCCAGCGCGTCGCGCCGCTGCTGCGCAAATTCACGGAGATCGCGCAGGAGGAACGCGACGGGCGGGCGCGGGTGAGCACCTGCTTCCTGGTCGACGACTATTTCAAGAGCGACACCGACCCCACCCGGGTGCTGGACAAGGTGCTCGAGCTGGCCGAGGAATGCGACGTCCGCATCGACTATCTCGCCCGCGAGGCCGGCTGCGCGGAGGTGCCGACCTTCATCGGCGAGGAGCCCGTGGGCGAACCGATCCGCCTGGCGGAGATGATGGTTTCGCGCCTGATCGCGCAGCCCGACGAGGAATCCAATGGCCGCAGGCCGCCGACCCTGGAGGGCGGCTGGCTGTGCAACGGCCGCCGCTCCTCCGACGACGAACGCGAGCAGGCCATGCGGGTCGGACCGTACCGCCCGCCGGAGGAATACAACGCCCGCAACCATTCGATCTTCCTGGATGTGCAGCTGTGGAGCACCGAGCGCCGCAACGGCGTCGACCGCACGCTGTGGTCCTGCCCGTTCCTGGCCTCGATCTGGCAGTTGTTGCGGCTGGGCATGATTCGCAACGACGGCGCGGTGGTGGCCGCCCCGCGCGAGCGCCCGGCACGCTGGCCCGACCACTGGAACAAGATGCCGGCGGTCATGCAGTTGAATCCGGATGCCGCGCCGTTCGCGGCCTACCGGGCGCTGTCGCTGCTGCCGTACCACTATCTCGGCATCGAGCACGCGGTGCGGGTGATCCTGGCGCATCTGCGGCCCGACGACGAGGTGTACGAGAAACTCGTGGAAAGGGCTGCGCGCGAACGGATCACCATGCCGCGCGAGGTCACGCAGCGGCTGAGCCACGTGTTCATCGGCGACGTGTGAGGCGGCCGTGAGCGATCCGCTGGTTCTGCTGGGGGAGGTGCGCACCACGCTGCTGCCGCATTCGGTCGCGCTCTCGGCGCGGGAGGTGGAGCGGCTGCTGGCGCTGCTGCCCGGTCAGCGCGTCTCGATGCGGGAAAGGCCACTGCCCCTGGGTGTTTCGCCCACGGCCGCGGAGGGCGTGGACTGCAATCTGGCCACCGTCTCGTCCTCGAAGAGCCGGGCCGTCGGAACCGTCGCCTCACATGCCGTGGTGACGGGCGGCCGGGTCGGGCAGAGTTCGGCGTGCACCCGGGTGGTGTGGGCGGAGAAGACCAATCGACTCGCCTGGTCGCACTATCTGGCCCGGCTGGGATCGGTCGAACTGATCCACCGGATCGGGGACGACACCGTGGCCGCGGTCGATCTGACCGAGGGCTTCCTGGAGGCGTCCAGCGCCACCACCCTCGATATGGGTTCGATCAGCGAACGCCTGCTCGCCCAGGTGCGCATGTCCGATCTGCTGGACCAGCAGCCGCGGCTGCGGACCGCGCCGACCAGACTGCGCTGGGCCGCGCGGGTGGCTCCGCCGGTGGCGGGCGAGGTGCGCGGGCGCACCCTGTTCGCCTTCCGGCTGGAGGACGAGGCCACCCGGTCCGTGCGGATCATGGTGCCGACCGTGCGGGATCTGGCTGGGGCGCAACGCTTCTGCGAGGATCTGGCACTGCACGACTGGCTGCTGACCACGCTCGGCAACGCCCTCGCCGACGCGGATGCGGCGGGACCGGAACGCGATACGGTGCCGGGCCTGTTGCCGTTGCTGGAAGACCTTGTGCACCTGTGGATGCCCGGGGCGTACACGCCACCACGCCTGCGCGAGTTGTGGATTCGGCTGGAAACCGATCCCGGCTTCACCAAGCAGTGGACCGCGCAGGTCGGCCGACTCCGGGACCGGCTGGCCGTGGCGACCCTGGAAGCCCTGCGGACAGCGAAGATCAGCACCGCGAAGTGGTGAATACCCACTCCCGGACCCTCAGGGGCTGACGCCCCTGAAACCCCTGGGTGTGGTGAATGCCCACTGCTGGGCGTAGGGCTGGTCAGAGCCGGAACCAGCGGCGCACGAGCAGCGCGAAGAACACCGACAGGGTGACCGTGCCGAGGATGGACTCGAGAACGAACAGCACCCGGCCGCCCTTGTCCAAACCCTCGGTGTCTCCCGGCCCGAGCGGATTCAGATAGCTGACCATCACCTTGTAGATCGTGGTGGCGACCGCCTCGTGCGACAGCAGGGCGATGGCGACGCTGAAGATGATCAGCTGCACGGCCATCACCGCCAGCATGCGGAACGGCCGGTACCCGTACCCGCACACCAGATCCGGGAACAGGCCGCCGACACGTTTCCACGCCACCGGCTGCGCGAGTCGGCGCGCACGGGCCAGCGCCAGGCCGCAGCGGTCCTCGGCGTCGGTGTCCTCGTCCATGCGGTACAGCCCGCTCGCGCGGCGCAGCGCGAGGGCGGCGTGGGCGGGCAGCCCGGCCGTCACGAGCGGTTTGCCCAGGCGCTCATAGGTTTCCGCGAGTTGCCGGTTCTGCGTGCGGCTCAACCGCAGCGGCCCGCGGAACTCCACCTCGGCGGCGAGCAGCGCGGTGAGCAGGTCCGTCGCCCGGGGTGCGGGCTGCCCGGCGGCGGGGCGCAGCACCGCCGTATAGATGTGTTCGAAGACCAGGCTGTCCCCGGCGCGCCGGATGCCGGGCGGATCGTAGGTGGCGACCACGGCTTCGACGTGATGGGTGAAGAGGTCGAGCAGTGGTTGTTCGGTGGCGTGCCGCCGGATGCGATGCGGCTGCTGGAGGAAGGTGTGGACATCCTGCTCGGCGTACACGGCGGCGTGGCGTTCGATGCGCATGCCCATGGCGGCGACGAACTCCGAGGACGGCGAGCTCTTTTCGAGCATGATCAATGATATAGCCTGCGCACCAGTACATCTCGGGGCTCGTTCGCGCCGAAGTACCGTTTGTCCTGATCGGCCCAGACGAAGCCGACCTCTTTGTACAGGTGGTAGGCGGCCTTGTTGTCGGGGCGCACGGTGACGAACACCTGGTCCACGCGGGCGCGGCGGCAGTGGTCGAGTGCGGCCTCGAGCAGTTTGCGGCCGAATCCGCGACCCCGGCAGTAGCGGGCGACCGCGATGCCCATGAACCACGCGCACCCGGTGGGGCCGATGGCGGTGAGGACGTATCCGCAGACCTCGCTCTGATATTCGGCGATCGTCCAGTCCGCGCCGTGCAGTTCGAACAGCTGCCGCAGTACGAAGTACGGATATCCCAGCTGCGCGAATTCGCTGGTCTCCAGTGCGTGGATGGCCTCGAGGTCGGCCAGTGACGCCGGACGGAATATCGGCACCGTCGAATCTCCGAAGGCTGCGAATACTGCCACGACGTCCCCTCGCCGGCGCGGGTGCGATAGCTCCAGGGTAGGCGTCGGAGAAGGAGGTTCGGGTGCGGTTCGGCCCGGCCGTCGTCTGTGGAACGGGCGGGCCGAACCGCGCTGCGGCACGCGGTTGGGACCGTGCCGCGGTACCCGGAGGGAGGTATCGCGGCACTCGAAGGCGCTGTGCGGCAGCCGTTCATCGGTCGAGGGGCCTTCCCCGGGTCGCCCTCCGGCCGTTTCCCGTCAGGGCAGCGCGCGCTCGTCGAGTACGCAGCGGCCCTCTTCCACCAGCGTGGTCCGCGCCTTGCGCCGCACCGAACATGTCTCCACCGTGCAATCGAGGTGCAATTGCATTGCGGCATGGGCTTGTTCGACTGTCAGCGCGCCCGGATCGTTGCGACACTGCAGCAAACCGGCCACGTGCATGTTCAGTGAAGTCAGTTGCATCTCAACGCCTCCCACGACATTCCTGAAGTGCCCGGAGGATTTCAGGAAAGGAAAGGGGCCTAGCAACACCTCTCCGGGCACACATCTAGCACACCATGGGCAGACGCCCGGCGGGCGAAAATCGGCGATGAGAACGCAAAATTGCGCGAATCCCCAGCAGCGAATCCGCCTGGGGGAGCAGGATTATCCAAGTTGGACGAACTACCCCTGATGAAGTGTGTACCGAGATGTGTGTCCGGGCGGGAGCCGGTGGATCGCAGCGTAGCGCACCGGTGCCGGTCGTCCCGCTCGCGCCGCGACCGAGAACGGAGCGCGCTGTGTCCGAAGTCCCCGGGTCGACACTCCCCCGCCGCCAGTTGGGGCGCTATTTGCGCGACTGGCGCATACAGGCGGGGTTGACCATCGCCGAGGCCGCCAAACTCATGGAATGGGGAGCCAGCACGCTACAGCGGCTCGAGAAGGGCAATGCCGATCGCATCCGCACCATCGACATCCAGGAGCTGTGCCGCATATACGGCATACCGGGCGAAATCGCCGACGGGCTCAAGGGTTTGGCGCAGCAGGCGGCCGTCAAGAGCTGGTGGCATTCCTACGGCGATCTCATTCCGGAGAACTTCGACGTCTATGTCGGGCTCGAGGCATCCGCGCAGCAGCTGTCCTGCTACCAGAGCGAACTCGTGCCCGGACTGCTGCAGACGCCCGACTACGCCAGGGCCCTGAACCGCCTCGGATATCCGGAAGACGGTCCGGCGGAACTGAATCGGCGCGTTCAGCTGCGTCTGCAGCGGCAGGCTTTGATCATGCGCCGCACTCGCCCGGCGACCGTCGCCATGGTGTTGCACGAATCGGTATTGCGCCGGTCGGTGGGAGGTGCAAGGGTGATGGCCACGCAGGTGCGGCACTTGGCGGAGCTCAGCACCCGACCCAATGTCGCTTTGCGCATCCTGCCCTTCGAAGCCGGTGTCCCCCTGGGACTTTCGACGGGCCCGTTCGTGATACTCGAGTTCGGGACCGACGGCAGAGGGCAACCGGTGGAGCCGCCCGTGGTCTACGTGGAGGGCTTCACGGGAGATCTGTATCTGGAAAGACAGGGCGATGTCCAGCGCTATCGCCAGGCTCAGGAGAGCCTGGAACGCTGTGCGCTGGATACCGATGACAGCAGAATCCTGCTGCGGCAGGTGTCGAAAGGGTACTCAGCATGAGCGTGGATCTGGCCGGAGCCGTGTGGTTCAAGAGCAGCCGCAGCGGCGCCGGCAAGGAGTGCGTGGAGGTGGCGTTCCTGTCCGGTGACGCAGTGGGCGTGCGGGACAGCAAGAATCCCGAGGGGCCCGCATTGGTGTTCGGGGCGCGGGAGTGGGATTCATTCACATCCGGTATCGAACGCGGCGCATTCGAACGGTGATCGATCGGCGCGGCGATTCTTCGCCGCGCCACCCTCCCCCTGGATATCCCTCGTGAGAGATCACGACTCGATCGCTGTTTCGCAACAAAAACATGTTTGCCCAGGCTAAGCATGGGTAACCCTGAATACGTGGACCGAGGATTGAGAAACTATCGTCCCCGGTACCGGAAAATGGGTCCCGACGACTGGGTGGAACGGCTGATCGTAGGGATGCTCTTCGCGGTATCGGCGATGGGCGTATACGTACTGACCGGAGCATTTCTGCCGGCACTCGCCGTGGGCGTGCTGGTGGGCGCGGTGGCGATCGGCGTGGTCGCCATCCTATGACGCCACGCCGACCGCCCGGTCGGATCAGCCGCTCTAGCGGCGGAAAAGCTTGTTACCCAACCAGACCAGCGGGTCGTACCTGTTGTCCACGACCCGCTCCTTCAACGGGATCAGGGCGTTGTCCGTGATCTTGATGTGCTCGGGGCACACCTCCGTGCAGCATTTGGTGATATTGCACAGGCCCAGACCCGCGTCGTCCTGCGCGAGTTCACGCCGATCCGCCACATCGAGCGGATGCATTTCCAGTTCCGCGATACGCATCAGGTATCGCGGACCCGAGAACGCTTCCTTGTTCTCGTCGTGATCACGCACCACGTGACAGGTGTTCTGGCACAGGAAGCATTCGATGCACTTGCGGAATTCCTGCGACCGTTCCACATCCGCCTGCTGCATCCGGTAATCACCCGGCTTCAGATCCACCGGCGGGGTGAAGGACGGGATCTCGCGCGCCTTCTGGTAATTGAAGGAAACGTCCGTGACCAGGTCACGGATCACCGGGAAGGTGCGCATCGGCGTCACCGTCACCACCTCGTCCGGCGTGAACGTCGACATGCGCGTCATGCACAGCAGCCGCGGCCGCCCGTTCACCTCCGCCGAGCACGAACCGCACTTGCCCGCCTTGCAGTTCCACCGCACCGCCAGATCCGGCGCCTGCGTGGCCTGCAGCCGGTGGATGATGTCGAGCACCACCTCGCCCTCGTTCACCTCCACGGTGAAGTCCTGCAGATCACCGCCGTCGGTGTCGCCACGCCACACCTTGAACTTCGCTTCGTAACCCATGGCTACGCGTTCCCTTCGATATCGGCCGAGCCGCTCGGCGGTGCGACGGTCTTCTCGGCCTCACCGTGCAGGGCTTCGAGATCAGCAGGGCCGTAATACTTTTCGAGTTCCGAGAGATCGAACAGCTCCAGCAGTTCGCGGCGCATGGGCGGCTGCTCCTCCGGCGTCACCGTCACCGACGGCACCGAGAAGCCGATCTCGTCCTGGTCGATGCGGCACACCAGCAGCTTGTTACGCCAGGTGGAGTCCATCATCGGGAAGTCGTCGCGGGTGTGGCCGCCGCGACTCTCGGTGCGCTGCAACGCCGCCTGCGCCACGCACTCGCTGATGAGCAGCATGTTCTTCAGGTCGATGGCCAGATGCCAGCCCGGGTTGAACTGGCGGTGCCCCTCGACCTGAACGTGGTCGTAGCGCTCGCGCAGTTCCGACAGCCGCTCGATGGCCTGCTTCAGCTCGTGTTCCTTGCGGATGATGCCGACCAGATCGTTCATGGTCTGCTGCAGATCCATGTGCAGCGTGTACGGATTCTCCGACGGGCCCTCCGAGGGTGGATCGAACGCCGCCACAGCGCTTTTCGCCGCCGCCGCCAGATCCGTGTCGGAGATCTTGGGCCGTCCCGGCAGCTGCTCCACATAGGTGGCCGCGCCCAATCCGGCCCGCCGCCCGAACACCAGCAGATCCGACAACGAGTTGCCGCCGAGCCGGTTGGAGCCGTGCATACCGCCGGAACACTCACCGGCGGCGAACAATCCTGGCACGGTGGCCGCACCGGTATCCGGATCCACCTCGATGCCGCCCATGACGTAGTGGCAGGTCGGCCCGACCTCCATGGGCTCCTTGGTGATGTCCACATCCGCCAGCTCCTTGAACTGGTGGTGCATGGACGGCAGCCGCTTCACGATCTCCGCGGCGGGCAGGCGCGAGGCGATGTCCAGGTACACGCCGCCGTGCGGGGTGCCGCGACCCGCCTTCACCTCCTCGTTGATGGCGCGGGCGACCTCGTCGCGCGGCAGCAGATCCGGTGTGCGCCTTGCGGAGTCGTTGTCCTTCAGCCACTGATCGGCTTCCTCGATGCTCTCGGCGTACTGGCCCTTGAACACCGCGGGGATGTAGTTGAACATGAACCGCTCGCCCTCGGAGTTCTTGAGCACTCCGCCGTCACCGCGCACGCCCTCGGTGACGAGAATGCCCTTCACGCTGGGCGGCCAGACCATGCCGGTCGGATGGAACTGCAGGAACTCCATATTGATGAGCGAGGCCCCGGCGCGCAGCGCCAGCGCGTGGCCGTCACCGGTGTACTCCCAGGAGTTGGAGGTGACCTTGTAGGACTTGCCGATTCCGCCCGTGGCCAGCACGACGGCGGGCGTCTCGAAGAGGATGAACCGCCCCGACTCGCGCCAGTAGCCGAACGCGCCGGAGATCTTGTCGCCGTCCTTGAGCAATTCGGTGATGGTGCACTCGGCGAACACCTTGATGCGCGCCTCGTAATCGCCGGTCTGCTGGAAATCCTCCTGCTGCAGCGACACGATCTTCTGCTGCATGGTGCGGATGATCTCCAGCCCCGTGCGGTCGCCGACGTGCGCGAGCCGCGGGTAGGTGTGACCACCGAAGTTGCGCTGGCTGATCCGGCCGTCCTTGGTCCGATCGAACAGCGCCCCATAGGTTTCCAGTTCCCACACCCGGTCGGGAGCCTCCTGCGCGTGCAGCTCGGCCATGCGCCAGTTGTTGAGGAACTTGCCGCCCCGCATGGTGTCCTTGAAGTGGGTCTGCCAGCTGTCCTTCTCGTTGGCATTGCCCATGGCGGCCGCGCAGCCGCCCTCCGCCATGACGGTGTGCGCCTTTCCGAACAACGACTTGCACACCACCGCCACCGACAGCCCGTGCTCCCGGGCCTCGATGACCGCACGCAGGCCGGCGCCACCGGCGCCGATCACGACCACGTCGTACTTGTGCCGCTCGACTTCAGGCATGGAACCGAATACTCCTGACAGACAGTGTTTCTCGAAACACGGGAATTGAGGGTCAGCCGATGAACCGGAGGTCGCTGAGCTTGCCCGCCGCGACCAGTGCCACGTAGAGGTCGGTGAGCATCAGCGTGGCGAGGGTGGTCCAGGCCAACTGCATGTGGCGCGTGTTCAGCTTCGACACCACGGTCCAGAACCGGTAGCGCACCGGATGCTGCGAGAAGTGCTTGAGCCGCCCGCCCGCGATATGCCGGCAGGAGTGGCACGACAGCGTGTAAGCCCACAGCAACAGGACGTTGACGGTGATGATCAGCGAGCCGAGACCCATGCCGAATCCGCCGTCCTTGGCGTGGAAGGTGAGCGCCGCGTCGTAGGTGTTGATCACCGCGATGACGCACGCCGCGTAGAAGAAGTACCGGTGCGCGTTCTGGATGATCAGCGGAAGTTTGGTCTCCCCGGTGTATTTCGCGTGCGGCTCGGCCACCGCGCAGGCCGGCGGCGAGAACCAGACCGACCGGTAGTAGGCCTTGCGGTAGTAGTAGCAGGTGAGCCGGAACAGCAGCAGGAACGGCAACACCAGGAAGCCCAGCGGAATCCAGCTGGGCAGCTTGGGAATCGGCGTGCCGAAATGGCTCGAACCCGGGACGCACGAATCGCTCAGGCAGGGCGAATAGAACGGCGTCAGATAGTGGTAGTCGTTCACCCAGTAGTAGTCGCGCTGAAAGGATCTGACGGTCGCGTAGATCACGAACACGGCCAGTCCCAGCACCGTGATCAGCGGTGGCACCCACCACCGATCGGTGCGCAGCGTCTTGGCCGCGATCGCCGCGCGGCTCTTGCTGAATACCCCTGTGGCACCCGATTCGGGAGCCCTGGTCGGTGCGGCGCTCACTGGATGCCTCGCTGCTCTTTTCCGTGGTACGTCATCGTTACCTCCGGCATCGAATGTGATGGTGAGCACCTTACGACAGGGCAGCTATTACCCGACCCCGGTACCGCATTTTCGTAATCCAGTGATTTGCGCCACATGTGCGGCGGGTTGCTGTCGTTTGGTTTCCGTGGCGTACGGCTGGCAACACTCGGCATTCGAGACAATTGGGAGTGTCTACGTCAATCCGCTTGTGATCGAACGTATTTGCGATACGTGTGGCTAGTATTCGGCGTCATGGTCCGAAGCGATGACAGCCAGGTTGTTCGCTACACCTACCGTCTGCGCTGCTCCGTCACGGCGAGGGCGCGGTTGCTGGCTGAGTGGGACCGGTGCCGGTGGGTGTGGAACCGATGTGTTGCTGAATCTCGCGAGGCGTACCTGGCGTGCCAGCCCTGTGGGCCTGCTGGCTTGGACAAGAAGCTGACCAACTGGCGTGGTGAGCACGAATGGTTGCGTGCGGGGGCGTCGGTGCCGCAACAGCAGGCCATCCGGGACTTTGCGAAGTCCCGGGCAAAAGCGCTGGCGGACATCAAGTCTCAGCGTCCGACGCAGCAACGCGCGGGAATGCCGAAGTTCAAGAAGAAGGACTTGGCACCGCCTAGTTTGAATTACACGAAGCGCGGATTCCGGATAACGAACGGCCGCCTTCACTTGGCTGGAGGAATCGAGTTGGGACCGATCTGGTCTCGGGCGCTTCCTGCCCACCCGTCAAGTGCGCGCGTATACCGTGACACGCTCGGGGACTGGTACGTGTCGTTTGTCATCTCGGTGTCTGCAGACCGGCTGCCGGAGACCGGACGTGCGATCGGGATCGACTGGGGCGTAACAGAAACCGCGACGACGACCAGTCATATGCACGATCTTCCGCACTCGGAGCACGGCAAGAAGGCTGCGGTGGAACTGGCCCGCTACCAGCGGATGATGGCGCGCCGACGACCACCCAAGGGCCGCCCAGCGTCTAACCGATACAAGTATGCCAAGCGCTGTGCCGCTCAGGCGTACGCAAAGGTCGCGCGACAGCGTGCAGACGATGCTCGCAAATGGGCGAAACGTGTCGTGCGCGACTTCGACCGGATCGCTGTTGAGGATTTTCGACCGAAGTTCCTGACCAAGACGACCATGGCACGAAAGGCAGCGGATGCGGCAATCGCAGTTACGAAGACCGCTCTGATCGCGATGGGGCGTAAGCACGCGCGCGAGGTGAAGCTCGTGCATCCTGCGCACACGACCATGGACTGCGGCAAGTGCCTCGCGAGAACCAAGCACCGCTTACCGCTGTCCCAGCGCATATACAGCTGCACCGCATGCGGTTTCGTGTCCCCAAGGGACAAGAACTCCGCGCATGTGGTTCTGGCCAGGGCTGGTTTCAACCCTGCTGGTGTTGATTGCGGAAGTCCTGACCGCTCGCCGAGCGGCCAGGCGGCATGAGCCAGAAATCCCGGACCTTGCGCCGGGAGGATTCAATGCTGGATGCCTCGCTATCAGATGGCGTGGATTGACCAGCAGCCGAGACGAATACGGCCTCGCCGCGCTCCTACCCACACGCACCCGCTTCCACGGCTCCCGCCCGCCCCGCCGCTTCGGCCGCCACCGCGCCTGAAACGCGACCCGCCCCTGAACATGGACGAGAGGACAGGTGGCCGGGCCACCCGCCCTCTCGGGGGTGTAGGAGCCGAAGCTCCTGAGTTCGTGGTGCGGGCCACCCGCCACCCTCCACGGGGTTCGGCGCGCCCGCCCTTCTCGCTGCTGGGGGTTCGGGGGCGAAGCCCCTGAGAACCCCACAGAGTCTGGAGTTCTTACTTGGTGCGCGGCTTCGAGTGGAAGCCGAGGCCCTCGTCCTGGGCGCCCATCCAGGCGGCCTCGTCGGACTTGGAGTCGGGGACGTAGATGGTCTGCTGCTGCTTGCCGGGGGCGGCGGGTGGCGGGGTGTTCTCGAACTCGTCGGCGTCGATGACGAGCCGTTCGAGGTCGTTCTCCAAGCGGCGGACCGAATTCGCCTCGCCGTAGTGCGACCGCAGTGCGCTGACGCACTGCCGGAGCTGGCCGACCGCGTAGCGGAGTTCCGCAATCTCGCTGCGTGTCATCGAAACCTCCTCGAGCCGTGTGACAGACCACACATCGTGATCTACAACACAGTACGTGATCAGATCGGATCCGTCTCGTCCGAAATGAAATTGCGCTGGTAGAGGGCCTGTCCCTCAGGCTACTCGCGAGTCTTGCGACCCGCTTCCGATGCGCTTCTAGCCCGCGATCGCGTACTCCGGACCGCAGTCCGGGTCATGCCCCCGCAATCGCGCCAGCGCCCGGTCGACGAGGGAAACCACGGCCGCCGCGACCTCCTCGGCACGTTCGGCGATGACGCTGTGCCCGGCCCCGTCCAGCCGCACCAGCTCGGCGTCGTCGAGCTGCGAGGCCAGCACCACCGAATGCGCGAACGGGATCACGATGTCGGCCGACCCGTGCAGCACCAGTGCCGGAATCGCGCCCAGCCGGTGCAGGGTCGCCATCTCGTCGAAGCGGATGAGCGAGTCCAGGAACATGGCCATGGTCAGCAGTGAGGTGTCGTTGAGCAGGGTGGTCGCCACCGCCGCCAGCCGCGGGCTCACCTTGCGGGTGCCCTCCTCCACCTCCCGCATGAGCGGTTCGAAGATGCGGCGGCTGAGGTGCTTCGAGGCCTGCATGGCCCGCGGTGCGCGCCGCACCGCCATTTGCAGCGAGGTCACCGCGGGTGCGCTGAGGAAACGCCCGAGCCCGACCCGGGTCACGCTGTTGGCCGCGCCCGCGAGCAGGCCGACGCCGATCACCCGGCAGCCGATGGTCTCGGGGAAGAGCCGCGCGTAGGCCAGGATGGTCATCGCGCCCATCGAATGCCCGATCAGCACAACGGGTCCGGTGGGTGCGACGGCCCGCAGTACGGCGTCCATATCGTGGGCGAGGTGGTCGATGGTGTAGGTGGCGGGGTCGGCCGCGCCCGAATCCCCGTGTCCGCGATGGTCGTAGAAGACCAGGTGGATGTCGTCGCCCCAGTACCGGGTGAGGTGCCGCCGCAGCAGCTCCCAGGACTCGGTGCGCAGGCAGTGGCCGTGTGCGAAAACCACCGTGAGAGGCGCTTCGGGGGAACCGAATTCGCGTACCGCGATGGGGACACCGTCGTCCGCGAGGACGGTCCGGTGGGGATCGTTGTGGTCGGCAGGTCGGCGCATAGGCGTGGACATGACGTGCTCCTAGGAGTCCGTTCTTGCCCGGTTGTCGATTGATATTGCCACCGCGTTAACACCTCACACCTGCTGTTATGCACAAGTTGCGTAACTGGTGCCGGTGATCGATGTGCGGATCGTCAGCGGATTCTCGGGATGTCTCGCCACGGGGCTAGATGCCGCTAGATGTTTACGACAACGCGGCCATCTCGGTATTTCTAGCGAAATCTAGCGATTAAGCTAGAGACAAATAGATG
This sequence comes from Nocardia acididurans, assembly GCF_016741815.1. Taxonomy (GTDB): domain Bacteria; phylum Actinomycetota; class Actinomycetes; order Mycobacteriales; family Mycobacteriaceae; genus Nocardia; species Nocardia acididurans. Next base: position 424,512 of record NZ_JAERRJ010000001.1, on the reverse strand, counting down.
TTGCTGACAACGGCGTCACGACACGGATCTGCCCCTGTCTAGCGTGACAGCTAGACAGGGGCAGATTTCGTCAGAGGCTAATCGGCGCGGGTCGACGGCAGGAACGGCCGCAGCAGGTTGTCCTCCTTGGACGGCCCGAACTCCCACTCCGAGATCCACGGCCCGGTGCCCTCACTCGGATCGAGCGCACCCTCCTCCAGGAACCGGTACCGCCCGTCGAGCACGCCGCGCGTCAGCTGCGTGTCGTATTCATCGGTATTGGCCCACAATCCGTCGAACAGCTGCTGCACCCGCAGCCGCGACTGCCGGCAGAACACCTCGGCCAGCTCTTCGGCGGCGATGCCGTCCGGACCGCCCTCGACCCGAAGCTGTTGCGCCCGAACGCAGGTCGCGGCCATGGCGAACAACTCCGCGCCGATGTCCACGATGCGGCCCAGGAAGCCCTGCTTGTACTCCAGCTTGGCCTGCCAGCGCGCCATGCCGTACATGAGCGCCCGCGCCTGCTTGCGCGACATCCGCTCCACGTAGCGCATATGCCGTGCGAGCGGGCCGAATTCGCTGTAGGTGACGGGTGCGGTGCCCGCGCCGACGGTCAACTGCGGGAACCACTTGGCGTAGAAGCCACTCGCGCCGACCGCCGCCTTGGCCTTGTCCTTGAGTTCGGCATTGCGATCCACCAGCGCACCGGCCGCGGACATGTGGGCATCGGCCATCTCGCGCGCGATGAGCAGTCGCATGATCTCGCTGGAGCCCTCGAAGATGCGGTTGATCCGCAGATCCCGCACCATCTGCTCGGCGCCGACGGCCCGTTCGCCGCGCGCCGCCAGGGAGGCCGCCGTCTCGTAACCCCGGCCGCCGCGCACCTGCACCAGCTCGTCGGCGATGGCGCAGGCCATCTCCGAGGCCCACAGTTTCGCCAGGGCGGCCTCGATCCGGATGTCGTTGCGGTTCTCGTCGCACATGGTGGCGGAGAGATCCAGCACCGACTCCAGCGCGAAAGTCGTTGCGGCGATGAAGGACAGCTTCGCGGCGACGGCCCCGTGCTCGCCGACCGGACGTCCCCACTGCACGCGGGTCGCGCTCCACTCGCGGCCGATCTTGAGCGACCACTTGGCCGCCGCCGTGCACATGGCCGGAATCGCGAGGCGTCCGGCATTGAGGGTGGTGAGCGCGATCTTCAGGCCGTCCCCTTCACGGCCCACCAGATTGCGCTTGGGCACGCGCACGTTGTGCATGCGGGTGACGCCGTTCTCGATTCCGCGCAGACCCATGAAGGCATTGCGGCGCTCCACCGTGATGCCGGGACTGTCGGCCTCGACGATGAAGGCGGAGATGCCGCCGCGATGGCCCTCGCTCTTGGGCACCCGCGCCATGACGACGAGCAGTTCGGCGACCACGCCGTTGGTGGTCCACAGCTTCACGCCGTTGAGTTCGTAGGCCTCGCCGTCGGCGGTCGGTGTCGCGGTGGAGGCCATGCGCGCCGGATCGGAACCCACATCGGGTTCGGTGAGCAGGAAGGCGCTCACCGCGCCTTTCGCGCAGCGCGGCAGGAACTCTCGCTTCTGCTCCGCGGTGCCGGCCAGTTTGAGCGGTTCCGGGACGCCGATGGACTGGTGCGCCGACAGCAGTACGCCGAGGCTGGCGTGTGCGGAGCCGACCAGCATGAGCGCCTTGTTGTAGCCGACCTGGGACAGGCCCACGCCGCCGTATTCGGGCGGGATCTTCAGGCCGAAGCAGCCGAGTTCGGCCAGGCCCTTGACGTATTCGTCGGGGATGCGGCCCTCGGCCTCGATGCGCTGGCCGTCGATGGTCTCGCAGAAGGAGCGCAGCTGGGTCAGGTACGCCTCGGTTGTGGCGGCATCCTCGGCGCTGGGGCGTGGGAAGGGATGGATGAGGTCGAGCCGGAAGCGGCCGAGGAACATCTCCTTCGCGAAGGATGGCTTGGCCCAAGTGGTTTCGCGGGATTCCTCTACCAGTGCCCGGGCCTGCTCTTCGGTGGCGTCGACTTTCGCGGTGGTCGCCATGGTGCTCCTCCTCGGAGGTGATGAGAATCACATTCGAGTGTAGGAGTCTTTGTTACCCATCGGTAGATGCTGGTCAAGATCGAAAAACATTGACAGCCAATGATCTTGGACCCCGCGGGTGCGACAGAATGGGGTCATGACACTGTTGCCCGGAGACACATTCGCGGGGTACACGATCTTGGATCGGCTGGCTTCCGGCGGGCTGAGCACCGTGTACAAGGCAGAGCGCCCGCGCGCGTCCGAGCCCGTCGCCCTCGAGGTGCTCGGCGAGAAATACAGCGCCGACCCGGAGTACCGGAAATACTTCGAACAGGTCGCCGACCGCCTTCGCGAACTGTCGCACCCGAATATCGTCACCGTGACCGACGCCGGATACGAAGCCGGATCGCTGTGGCTGGAAATGCGGCTCGTGGACGGGACCGATGTGGCGAGCGTGCTCGCGGGCTCCGGGCACGGCATGCGGGTCGAACGCGCGGCGCGCATCGTCAGCGAGGCCGCGACCGCACTGCACCACCTGCACGAAATCGGCGTGCTGCACGGCAATCTGACGCCCGCGCACATCCTCGTCACCGGGTCCGGCCCGACCGAGCAGGTGCGCGTCACCGATATCGGAATGCTCGGCGGCGCGGTCGACGGGGTCGAAACCCACTGGGCCACCGAGAATTCCGGCTACACCGCGCCGGAGGTGCTGGCCGGTGCGCCGCTCAGCGCGCGTTCGGACGTGTACTCGCTGGGCGCGATCTTCCACGCCCTGCTCTCCGGCCGCACCCCGCCGCCGCCCGCGCCCCGGCCCGATGTCGCGCCGCCGCCTCCGCCGCCCGGCGCGCCCTCGGGTGATCCGCTCAGTGGCTACGCCCCGGTTATCGCCAGGGCGCAAGCCGAGGATCCCGCGCAGCGCTACGCCACCCCGCGCGACTTCTCCGAGGCGATCCGGCTCAGCCTGCCCGGCCAGGGCGCGCCCACGGGTGGAAAGAAGGCGGGCGGCAAGGGAATTCGCGGCTGGTTCAAGCGCTCCTAGCTGACGCTGCGCAGATAGCGGCCGAAATGCGGGACGGTGAAACCGATCGTCCCGCGTTCGGCCGAGTAGATCAGGCCCTTCTTGATCAGGCCGTCGCGCGCGGGTGAGAGCGACGCCGGTTTGCGGCCGAGTTCGTTCGCGACGGCGGAGGTGGCGACGGGTCCGTCGTCACCGGACAGATCCGCCATGGCGCGCATGTACTCGCGTTCGGCCGGGGTCGCGCGCTCGTAGCGGGAGCCGAAGAATCCGACAGCCAGCTCTTCTTCGGCAACCGGCGCGGCGAGCTCCACGTCCTCGACCGTGATGGGGCTCTGCGCCGCCATGTCCCAGGTCGCCTTCCCGTACGCCTGCACGAAATACGGGTAGCCGTCGGCCTTTCGGTAGAGCGCCTGCAGCGCCTCCTCGCTGTACTTCACGTTCTCCCGGTCGGCCGGGGCGATGAGCGCCTGATCCGCCGAGCCGCGATCCAGGCGGTCGATGCGGTGGTAGGAGAACAGCCGCTCGGAGTAGGACTTGGAGGCCGACAGCACGGCGGGCAGATGCGGCAGGCCCGCACCCACCACGATGAGCGGCGCGGCGTCCTGGCTGAGTTCGTGGCAGGCGCCGCAGATGGCCGAGATGTCGGCCGCGCCCAGATCCTGCATCTCGTCGATGAACAGCGCGATCCCGACGCCGCCGCCCCGCGCCACCTGCGCGGCCTCCATGAGCAGCTCCACCAGATCGATCTCGATATCGCCGGAGTCGGCGCGGCCGGTCACCGCGGGTACGTCGATACCCGGGTTCCAGCGCTCCCGCATGCCCTTGTCCGCGGTGGCGCGCAACGCGAAAGCCTTGAGGATCCCCAGGAAATCGTCCACCTGCTCCGGATTGCGGTGTGCCACAGCGAGGGAGCGCACCGCCATGTGCAGCGCCGAGGCCAGCGGACGGCGCAGGTCCTGATCCGGGCGCGCCTCCAGCTTCCCGGTGCCCCAGCCCGCCGACCGGGCCGCGGAGCGAAGCTGATTGAGCAGCACGGTCTTTCCGACGCCGCGCAGGCCGGTGAGCATGACGCTGCGTTCCGGGCGGCTGCGCGCGATCCGCTCCAGCACGATGTCGAACGCGTCGAGCTGCTTGTCGCGGCCCGCGAGTTCGGGCGGACGCTGGCCGGCGCCGGGGGCGTACGGATTCCTCACGGGGTCCATGCAGGACAACCGTAGCGGGAGAATCGGGGATTATCAGGGCATCTACCGAGAGCCCTAGACAGGGTTATGGACAGCAATCAGTGGGCATACATGTCTGTTGTGTCCCTTGGGTTCTCTACCCTTATGTCGGGTTCGCGATTGTCGCCAGCGGAGGAGGGTCATGTCGGAGGAAGCTGCTGTGCCCACCGTCGCGGAGGTGGTCGAATCCTGGAACGTGCCGGACGAGGCGATCGTCGCCGCACGGATTCGCAACAACATCCTCGTCGCGATAGAACGCGGCTACGACGATCCGCAATTGGTAGCAGACCTGGCGGTCGGTCCTTTGGTAATGGCCCTGGGCAAGCTCGAGGTCGAACTCGCCGATGCCCGGCGGCGCATCGAGGAGCTGGAGCGTACGGTCGCCGGACCCGCCTGATCAGGCATTACCGCCCCGGGCGGCCTGGCGTGCGCGGATGCGAAGGTCTGGTTTCATAACGCTGAGATCGCCCACGTATACCGTCTCGTGATCCACCGTGCGGGACCGGATTTCGAGGGTCTGCCGGGCAGTTTGTGCCACGCCGCGACACACCCGCGCTGTGGGGTGGACAACATAGCGCCGTAGCCGTAATCTTCTCGTGACTTAGCGGAGTCTGTTGCTTCATCGGAGAGGCAGCCCGCGACGTTACCGCCTAATCGGAAGTGAGCAGCAAACTCGCTCCGAGCCGGGGACCCACTGTTCGTTGGGGTGAATCTCCCACGGCCACCTGGTCGTTGGAGTAGGGCCTACTTCCTGGCCCGAACCCGTCAGCTAACCCGGTCGGTGGTCAGGACAGGAAGATGGAGATAGGCGCGGTGGGTAAGCACAGCTTGCAAAAGGAATCTCGGCTCCCGAATTCCGTGAAGGGCGCCATCGTCATGGGTGCGATGGCCGCAACGACGACAGGCGCGTTCCCGGCGGTCACCGCCACGGCCGCGACCGTCGACATCCCGGGCATCGGCAAGTTCGACGTGCCCGACCAGTTCGCCCCGCAGGTCGACCAGTTCAACCAGGCGGTCAAGAACGTCGCCCCCAACGGCTTCCAGGCCGGCAACCCGGGCAACCAGTGGCAGCTGCCGGAAATCCAGAACCCGTTCGAGCAGAAGCCCTCCGGCCCCGCCAACATCGCGCTCGCCGCCGCCGAGACCAAGGTCGGCGCACAGTACTCCTGGGGCGCCTCCGGCCCCTACTCCTTCGACTGCTCCGGCCTCGTTCAGTGGGCCTACAAGCAGGCCGGAGTCGAGTTGCCCCGCACCAGCTTCGAGCAGTCGCACGTGGGCGCTCCCGTCGCCTTCGAGGACCTGCAGCCCGGCGACATCGTCATCACCAACGGCGGCGGTCACGTCGGCATCTACGCCGGCGACAACCAGCTGCTGAACGCCGTCCAGTCCGGCACCCCCGTCTCCTACACCCCGCTCCGCCCCGACCAGGTCGTCACCGCCCGCCGCGTCGTGTAGTCAGGTCCGAGCGCGCCCTGCGAGGGGTTGCACCTATAGTTGGGCGGTGGCTTCCGCCCCGCAGAACTTCCCATCTTCCAGCCAACCGGCCCAGGCCCGCGTCGATTCGTGGGTGTGGGCCGTTCGGCTTTTCAAGACCAGATCCGCCGCCGCCACGGCCTGCCGGGCCGGACATGTGCGGGTCAACGGGGTCGCGGTGAAAGCCGCGCACAGTCTCAAGCCGGGTGACGAAATCCGGGTCCGCGTCAACGGATTGGAACGCATCGTCATCGTCGAGCGGCTGATCACCAAGCGCGTCGGCGCGCCCGTGGCCGCCCAGTGCATGATCGACAAGAGCCCGCCGCCACCCGACCCGCAGCTGGTCGCCGCGCAACCGCGGCGCGATCGCGGCTCGGGCCGCCCCACCAAACGCGAACGCCGCGAAACCGATCGCCTGCTGGGCCGTGACGGGGACTGAATCCGCGTCCTCGGCCGAATCCGGCACGCGCCGTGGATGATCCGGTCAGGCGTTCGCCTTCGCGGCCCGGGTCGTGGCCCAGGCCGTCGCCGCCACGGTGACCAGCGCGCCCAGCATAAGCGCCGCCGGTTCGCCCGGCTCCAGCACGTGCAGCTGGGTGCCCACGGTGACCGCCGCGACCGGAACGCCGATCTGCGCGGACGCCATGACACCGTAGGCAATCGGCTGTCGGGTGAACCGCATCAGGATGTGGGCCAGCACCGCCGCCGCACCGAGCGCCACGCCCAGCAGCATCAGCCACGGATGCTCGCCGAACTCGCGCAGGTTCAGCCGCGCGCCCAGCCACACGAAGAACAGCGGCGCGAGGAATCCGTCACTGATGGCGAACAGCTGCTTGGCCACCCGGCGCGGCTCCCCGACCGCCGCCACCGCCAGCCCGAAGGCGAAGCCCGCCAGCATGATCGACACATGGGTGGTGGTGGCCAACGCCACCAGGGCGAACAGCAGCGCGAGACTGATCCGCAGCTCCAGCGCGAAGTTCCGCTCCTCGGAGATCCGGTGCGCCCGCTGCCGCAAGCCGGACGAATTCAGGTAGTGCAGCACGAAATACAGTCCGGCCGCCGCGGCCGTGACGGCCACCGCGCCCAGCGCGGCCCGCGCCGCGTTGCCGGGATCGATCACCAGCGGCAGTGCCACCACACACGCGGTATCCGCGATCGCGACCTGAGCGGTCAACTGCAGCACGGACTTTCCGCTCAATCCCTGCCCGTCGATGATCGGCAGCACCAGCGCCGCCGACGACGAGGCGATCAGCACCGCGTACAGCGCCCCGTGCCCGGTTCCGAAGGCCACGGCCAGCGCCTGCCCCAGTACCATCGCCAGCACGCCCACCACCGCCGCGCGGATCGCCCCGATCCCCAGCGCCGCCCGGATCGACGCGTCCCGGATCGGCACGTGCGTGCCCGCCACGAACATGACCACCGCGAACCCGACATCCGCCAGAAAGGTGAACGTCGGATCCTCCGGATGCAGAATCCCGAATCCGGTGCTGCCGAACACGATTCCCGCAACCAGCTCACCCAGGATGACGGGCAGATGCCAGGACTGCCGCCAGGCCAGCAGCGGCCCGAGCAGTCCCAGCGCGACGATCAGCGCGAGCGTACCGAAACTCACGGCAGCGCAGCGATTTTCACCGGAATCTGAATGTTCTCATCCGCGTAGTGGATGGCGCACACCCGGTGGTACCCGTCCGCGATGGTCGCGGGCACCCCCGTCCGGAAATCGCCCCGCACCACCAGGATCGGCGACAGCGCCTTCCCCGCGACGATCTTCTCCAGATCCCGCCGCACATAGGGATTGTTCGCATCGGCGAGCGCCAGCCCCGAGGCCCGCAGAATATCCTTCGCCTTCTTCTTCACCACCGGAGCCTTCAACAGCTCCTCCACCACCGTATTCGCCACATCCGGCCCGGCGAGCAACTCCAGATAATCCTTGGCGGCCGGATAGTCGTGCGCGTCCGGCTCGTCCTTCCACTTCACCTCGACCTTGGGATCCGCCATCCCGCAAGCATGACCGCCCCGGCGGACCGCGCGGTCCCGACACGCGCACTCACGGCTCCACCACCGCGAAGTCCAGCGCATCGACCGAGGTCAGCTCGACGAGGGCGGCCGACGTCCCGGGTGACGGCTCGTCGTCGGCGTACACGACCCCTCGGATATCCGACCCGCAATCGCGAATATCCTGCAGCGCCTCGGCCAGATCGAGCGCATCGGCGATATCGCACCGCACCAGCACGATCCGATCCTCCATACCGTCCAGCGGCGGCGGCAGCGGCCGGAGCGTGCGCGTCAGCACCACGATGTCCTGCGCGCCCGCGTCGATCAGCCAGCGCACGGCGAGCGCGGCGCGCGAACCCAGATCTCCCGCGACCACGTAGGTGCACTCCGCGCGAATCGACACCTTCGGGAACTTCGGCAGCGGCAGGTCACGCCGCCAGCGCCGCGGCGGGGGCGCGGCGGTCAACGGGCCGAGCGCCGTCCAGTCGATGTCCCGCCCCGCCAGGTAGAGCCGCCCCACCGCGCGCAGGAAGGTCGCCGCCTCGTCGGTGCGGGAGGACGCCGCGCAGGTGGTTTCCCGGAAGCCGATGTGCTCGCGCACCATCCGGGTGAGGACCGGATGCGGGGCGATCTCCAGCACCGTCGAAATGCCTTCCACCGCAGCGAGTTCCAGGGCCGCCGACAACTCCACCGGTCCGGCCGCGTTCGCGCCCCAGTACGCCGCGTCGAACACCGTCGGCCGGTGTCCGTTGGTCGGCGGGCTCATCGGAGAATCACCGTTGCGGGCGGGTGCGAGCACCATGCTGCGGTGCGTGGTGGAGTAAACCGGAATATCCGGGGTGTCCGGTGAAATGCCCTGCAGCTCTTCGATCAATGTCGGCGCGAGGGCGCGAATCGTGGGGAGATGCGGCATCGTGGCGGTGGTCCCCGGGGCCGCGTCGGCTACCCGCTGGGCGAAGATGGCCCGGCGGTGCGCGCGGCGGACCAGGGCGTCGATGTAGCGGGGCTCGCCCGAGACCGTGACCGAGCGGGGCCCGTCGATGGCCGCCACGCCCACGGCGGACCGCATGGGTTCGACCAGTCGCATGGCCTCGGCCGGGGTGGCCTCCAGCACGGCGGCCGCGCCGCGTTCGCGCACCCGGGTGAGCATGACGCCGCGCGCCACCACGATTCGCGCGCCGTCGGCCGGCGACAGCGCGCCGCTCACGACCGCGCCCGCGATCTCGCCGACACCGTGGCCGGCGATTCCGTCGGGCCGGATCCCCCACGAACCCAGTAGCTCCGCCAGCGCCACCTGGAAGGCGAACAGCGCGGGCTGCGTGAAATCCGCGCCGCCGTCGAGCGGACCGAATCCGTTGCGGGGCGTCCAGACTCGCGGGCCGCCCGCCTCCGCGATCGCATCCGCCGCCGTTGTCAGTGCCGCCGCGAACACCGGATACCGTGCGGCCAGCGCACGCCCCATCCGCGGATGCTCCCCGCCGCCGGAGAACAGGAACAGCACCCGCCCGCCACCATTCGCGGTGACCACCTCGTCTGCCGACAGCGCACGCAATTGCCTTGCGGCGTCGGCACGATCGCGCGCCAGCACGGTGGCCCGCGCCGCCTCCGGCACCAGTCTGCCGACGGCCGCGGCGAACTCACGCAGGTTCCGAAACTCATGGAGCCGCCCGGCCCAGTCGGCCGCGAGTTCCCGCACCGCCCCGGCGTCGCGGCCGCTGATCGGGATCAGGACCGGCGGCTCGTCGCCACGGTCGCCCGGGGGGCCGACACCGCCCGCCCTGCCAGACCGATCGGTGGCACATGCGCCGCGCGCACCATTTCGCGACGGATCCGTTCCGTTCTGTTCGGCGCTCTCGCGATTCCGTGGTGAGTTCTGACCGGCCCATTCGGCGCTGTTGTCCGGATGTGCGCGATTGCCGGGATGTGGGTCCGCGGCGCGGCGGTCCGAGGTGGCGCGCAGCGGGATGTGGAGGTGGGCCGGGGTGCCGAAACCGAGGCCCTGGCCGTCGATTTCGGCGTAGGCGCGGGTGCGGGTGCGGGCGATGTCGGAGGTGCGCTGCAGGATGAGGATCGTGCAGGTGCCGTCGACGGCAGCCAGCTCGATGCCTGAAATGTCCGGGGGGAGAGTCAGATCGGCGCCACCGGCCAGGGCGAAGGGGATGGATCGGTCGGCCAGCAGGCGGACGGCGGTGTCCACCGCGGTCAGCGGGGAGGTGCGGCCGCTGTCCACCAGCAGGCTGGGGCCGTGCAGGTCGAGGGCGCGGGACAGATGCTGGGCGGGGTTCGCGGCGCCGGCGCCGGAGGCGGCGAAGACCACGGCCGCGTGCGAACCGCGGGCCAGGCAGCCCAGGCCGGAGTCGTCCAGGGCCTGCACCGCCAGTTCGAGACTGGTGCGCTGGCGGGTGTCCAGGTCGGCTGCCTGACGGTCGGTGAGACCGAACCAGGCGTTGTCGAAGACCGTCGCGCCCGGGTGGCGGCAGGCGGCACCGACGATCGACACACGCGGGAAGGGTGTGGGATCGGTCGATGAGGTCGTACTCTGCCGCACAGGAAAGCCCTCCCGTGTCCAGCGCCGCCGGTTCGCCGAGGTACCTCCGGCGATTCTGCCAAGATTTCGGCTCGGCCAGAAGGGCTTTCGCGCGGCGGGGTCGCGACCCGCCGCTCCGGGCTACGACGCGGCCGTGCGCGCGTGCAGCGGGACGTCGTAATCGGCGGAGGTCGCGTGCGCGGTGAAGAACCGCAATGCGAGATTCACTGCGTCCTGTTCGCTGTGAACTCCGGAGATGGCCATGGTCCGCCGCAGCGCCGCATCGTCGAGATAGATTCGAGTGATTGCCATTTCGGCCACCTCCGCCACGTTCTCGGTAGGGCAAGCATGACGGATGCGGCGCGGCGCGCGGGCGGAATCGATAACCGACCTCACAACTTCCGGACGAATACGGTGAAAACGCCCCGATACCAGAGGTATTGGGGCGCTTTACGTCCGGTTTACCGGAATTTGGCTTCTCAGACGAGCATGTCGCCCAGGCGCGACTTGATGATCGCCTCGGCCTCGGACACCATGCGCGACACCAGTTCCGCACAGGTCGGGATGTCGTCGATCAGACCCTGGACCTGACCCGCCGACCAGATGCCCGCGTCCAGATCGCCCTCTTCGAACACGCGGCGACCGCGCGCACCGGCGACCAGATCCTTCACGTCCTCGAACGTGCCGCCCGCCTTCTCGATCTCGACGACCTTGCGGCTGATCTCGTTGTCCGCCACGCGCGCCGTGTTGTGCAGGGTGCGGAAGATGAGCTGGGTGGCACGCTCGGTGTTCGCGACGATCTGCTCCTTGACCGTCTGGTGGATCGCCGACTCCTGGGTGCACATGAAGCGGGTGCCCATGTTCACGCCGTCCGCGCCCAGCGCCAGCGCGGCCACCAGGCCGCGCGCGTCGGCGATACCGCCGGAGGCGATCACCGGGATGTCGAGCACCTGGGTGGCGGCCGGGATCAGGATCAGGCCGGGGACGTCGTCCTCGCCCGGGTGGCCGGCGCATTCGAAGCCGTCGATGCTGACGCCGTCGACGCCGATCTTCTGCGCCTTCAGCGCGTGCCGGACCGAGGTGCACTTGTGCAGCACCTTGATTCCGGCCTCCTTGTAGTACGGGAGGAACGGCTCGGGGTTGCTGCCCGCGGTCTCGACGATCTTCACGCCGGAGTCGATGATCGCCTTGGCGTACTCCTGGTACGGCGGCGGGTTGATCGACGGCAGGATCGTCACGTTCACGCCGAACGGCTTGTCGGTGAGCTCGCGCGCCTTGTCGATCTCGCGGCGCAGATCGTCCGGGGTGGGCTGGGTGAGGGCGGTGATGATGCCCAGACCGCCGGCCTCGGAGACGGCGGCGGCGAGCTCGGCGCGGCCGACCCACATCATGCCGCCCTGCACGATCGGGTGCTCGACCCCGAACGCCTCGGTGAACCTGGTACGCAGCGCCATCGCCTGCCCCTTTCCCTTCCCTTGGAACTGGGCTCGATACTCGCATAGTTGCATATGGGGTTCAACCCTCATGTGAGCCGGAGTTTGCACCTGTGGGAGCGGCGTCACCACCGTTCTGGGGATAACTTCGCGTGGTCCGGACCAGTCGGAAGATCGTTTTGCGCCCTCTGAACTGGGATGTGAATGAATGACAAAAACTGGGCAGAACCTTCTCTGTAACCCTTGTCACCATAAAAAGTTAGTTGGTATTCTCGCGCTCAACCAGCATTGCCGCTCGAGAGGACACCGCATGTTCCAGCCGCTTGACGAGCCGATCCGCTCGCGGCGCAACCACTGGGTCAACCAGATCGCCACGCATGCGGCCATGCGGCCGGACACCGTCGCCTTCCGATACAAGGGCGTCGACACCACCTGGAAGCAGCTGCACGACCGCTCGGAGAAGTTCGCCGACGCGCTGTCCCGCCGAGGGGTCGGGTTCGGCGATCGGGTGGCGATTCTCGCGCTCAACCACGTCGAGTACATCGAGGCCGTCATGGGCGCGAACGCCCTCGGCGCCATCGCGGTCCCGGTGAACTTCCGGCTCACCCCGCCCGAGGTCGGCTACATCCTGACCGACTCCGGTGCGAAGGCGATCGTCACCGACTCGCTGCTGCAGCCGCTGGCCGTCGGCGTCTCCGCGCAGGTGCCGGGCCTGGACACCGTCATCGTCATCAACGGGCAGACCGGCGACGGCGTCCTCGGCTACGACGACCTCCTCGCCGAGGACGGCGAAGCCCATGCGCCGCTGGACATTCCGGAGGACACCCCCTGCCTGATCATGTACACCTCGGGCACCACCGGCAGCCCCAAGGGCGCGGTGCTCTCGCACGCGAACATGACCGCCCAGGGCCTCACCTGTATCCGCGCCATGGAGATCACCCCCGACTCCGTCGGCTTCTGCACCTCGCCGCTGTTCCACATCGCGGGCCTGGGCAGCCTCACCCCGTACTTCCTGCTCGGCGGCACCACCGTCCTGCATCCGCTGGGCGCGTTCAACGCCACCGAATGGCTCGACGCCGTGGAGGCCGAGCAGGCCACCACCGCGTTCTGCGTACCCGCGCAGTGGCAGATGATCTGCGAGGACCCGACCGTCAAGACCCGCAAGCTGGCCCTGCGCTCACTGTGCTGGGGTGCGGCCCCGGCCTCGGACAGCGTGCTGCGCGCCATGGCGGAGTGCTTCCCCGAGGCGTTCAACGTCGCCGTGTTCGGGCAGACCGAACTCTCGCCCATCACCTGCGTTCTGGAGGGCAAGGACGCGCTGGCCAAGCTCGGCTCGGTCGGCAAGCCCATCCCGACCCTGCAGGTGCGGGTCGTCGACGACGAGATGAACGATGTCGCGCCCGGCGAGGTCGGCGAGATCGTCTACCGCGGACCGACTCTCATGCAGGGCTACTGGAACAAGCCCGAGGCCACCGCGGAGGCTTTCGCGGGCGGCTGGTTCCACTCCGGCGACCTGGTGAAGCAGGATGCCGACGGCTTCGTGTGGGTGGTGGACCGCAAGAAGGACATGATCATCTCCGGCGGTGAGAACATCTACTGCGCCGAGGTGGAGAACGTGCTGTTCTCGCACCCCAAGATTCACGAGGCCGCCGTCATCGGCCGCGCGCACGAGAAGTGGGGCGAGGTCCCGGTCGCCGTGGTCGCGCTGCTGCCCGGCGAGGAGCTCACCCTCGCGGAGCTCGAACCGTTCCTCAACGAGAGCCTGGCCCGCTACAAGCACCCCAAGGAGCTGGTCGTGGTGAGCGAACTGCCGCGCAACGCCAGCGGCAAGGTGCTGAAGGTGGACCTGCGCAAGGACTTCGCCGTCTCCTGAACCGGTTCCCGCCGCGAAACCGCCCGTCGCACCCTGCATGCGGCGGGTGGTTTCGTCGAAATGCCGTGTGGGCGAGCGGTTCCAGAGCAGGATGAGGCCATGAGTTCCGAGCGCAGTGCCGTTCTCGCCTTGCACTGGCAGGTCAATGTCGTCCGGCCCGAAGGATTCTTCGGGCCCATGCTCGCCGCACCCGTCGCCGCGAGCGGCGTGGTGGGGCGAGCGGTCACGTTCCACGAGCAGATGCTGGCCGCCGGGGTGCCGGTGATCTTCACGCGCTTCACCGTCCCGGAGGGTGAGGGCGCACTGGTCCGCAATACCGGCTTCATGCGCGCGGTCGCCGAGTCGCAGGCCGCCTTCCGGCCGGATTCCCCCGGCGCGCAGATCATTCCGGAGATGGCCGGGCAGGCCGCGGCGGGTCTGGTGTTCGACAATCAGCGGCTGTCCGGTCTGGCCGGGTCGGCGCTGCCCGACTGGCTGCACGGGCACGGCATCGACACCCTGCTGATCACCGGGGTGGCCACCCATCTCACCGTCGAGCAGACCGCGCGCCACGGCACCGATCTCGGCTTCTACGTGCATCCGATCACCGACTGCGTGGCGACCGTCAGCGAGCAGGTGCAGGAAGCCGCCCTCGCCAACCTCGAATTGACCACCGAGGGTTGCCTTTTCGCGAAGCAGGCGGTCGAACGGCGGTAGCGCTCAGATCATGTCCTTGCGGGTCAGCCAGCGCATGATCGGCCAGCCGCAGAACACCGGCAGCCAGCAGGTCAGCACCCGGTAGAGCAGCACCGCGGGCACCGCGATGCTCGCGGCCACGCCGAACGCGGCCAGACCACCGATGAGCGCCGCCTCCACCGCGCCCACGCCACCCGGTGTCGGCGCGGCCGAGGCCAGCGTGCCGCCGATCATGGTGACAATGGTGACGGTCACGAAAGTCGCACTGCTGCCGAAGGCTTCGATACTCGCCCACAGCGCGAGGGCCTTGCCCAGGGTGGTGATGGCGCAGCCGCCGACGATCATGGCCAGCCGTCCCGGGCTGCGGCCCAGGTCCTTCAGCTGGCCGAGCACGTCGGCCAGCTGCGGGCGCACCTCGGTGAGCAGCCACTTGCGCACCTTCGGAATGAACATGGTCGCGCCCGCCAGACCGACCACCAGGCCCACGACGAGGTACAGCACGGTCGCATTCGGCACGAAATGCGACAGGTCGGTCGAAACACCCGCTGCCACACTGAAGAACAGCAGCAGCACCAGGTGCGTGACCACCTGCACCGTCTGCTGCAGCGCCACCGCCGCCGTGGCCCGCACCGCGCCCAGCCCCGACTTCTGCAGGAAGCGCACGCTCAGTGCCAGACCGCCGACGCCGGCCGGCGTGGTGGTCGCGGCGAAGGTGTTCGCCACCTGCATGTACAGCAGATTCTTGAAGTTCACCAACTCGGAGGCGCACGCCCACAACGCCATTGCCGCACCGACATACGTCAGTGCCGACACCGCCAGTCCGAGCAGCGCGTACCACCAGTTGGCGGTGCGCAATTCGGTGAAGAAGGTCGGCACCGCGCTGATGTACGGGTACGCCACGTACACCAGGCCGATCAGCAGCACCAGCTGGATGATCTGATTGCGCGAGAACCGGGTGATCTGCGCGGCCTCGATCTTGTCCTGACCGGTCTGCGCCGCCACCTCCGCGCGCGTGGCCTTCATCAGGTCGCCCGCGTCGGGCACCGAATTGCGCACGGCCGCGGGGATGGCCGATTTGGTGAGCCGCCGGGACGCGGCCAGCACCGACTGCCTCCCCAGGACCTCGATGGCCGTGCGCACCGCCGTCGACGTTCCGAACAGCGCCGCCGTCGACAGCAGCAACTGCGCGATATCGGACTCGAAACGCGTGTCGTAGGAACCGAATTCGGATTGGATGAACCCGCCGAACCGGGCCTCGCCGTCCACGATCCGAATCTCCTCGGCCCGCAGTTCGCCGTGCGAGATCTGCGCCTGGTGCATGGCGTGCACGGACCGCCACACCTGTTCCAGTTCCGGCTCGCCGTCCTGGGCCGACAGCGGCCGGCCCTGGGGCACGGTGTGCGCGTACAGCATCCAGCCGCGATTCAGCGCCGCGACGGTGAGCGGTTTGTTGCTGCTCAGCCCCAGATCACTGATGGCGATGCCCATCAGCGCGCGATGCTCCACCGCGCGGCGCATGGACGCGAACAGGGCCGGATACTCGCCGCTGCGAATGGTCAGCCAGCGCCGCAGGGCCTGCAGCGCACCGCGACTGCGCTGATTCGCGCCGTACAGTTCGACGATCAGCTCGTCCTCGGGCGGCGTGATGGGCGCGAGATCGATGGGGCCGGAAGGGTGTTCGGATTCCGGCGGCCCGCCGTCCCCGGTTTTCAGCAGCGCCACGGGCCGGGCCGAACCCGGCACGGGCTGCGCCTGTTTCGTTCCGGCCGAACCGCTCGCGCGTACCGCCGAGGCGGGGACGCTCGCGCCGACCGGTTCCCGGGCTCCGCCCCCGTTCGCCGTCCCGGCGGCGTGCTCCCGCGCCTTCGACGGCGCGGCGCCCGCTTCGGGATCCACCCGCTGCGTCGGGGTGGTGCTGGCCGAAAGGGTCAGCGGCCCACGGCCACCCGGGCGCACCACGCGGAAGGCATTGACCCGGTAGCCGCGCTTGGCCAGTACGCGCACCGCCGCGTCGAGCGGAACCTCCAGCGCGGGCGTGCCGACCACGAGCACGATGACCGCGCCCACGAACCAGCCCGCCACCAGGCCCAGCAGGGCGCGGGCGGGCACCACGAGACTCACCACGAGATGGATGGGCACGAAGGCCAGCAGCAGCGTCCACCACCAGCGTCGCCAGCGCGCGGGCAGCCACGGGCTGGCCACGGTCAGCATGGCCGCCAGCATGGCGATCCAGCGCGGATCGTCCAGGAACTGCGACAGAAAGGTGTTGACCTGCTGTGGCTCCGACAGATGCCAGCGCGGCGCGTTCAATCCGGCCGGGGTGATGGAGAACAGCAGCACGGCGATCAGGCCCGCCGCGAGGAAGCCGCCCAGCAGCTTCCACTGCCGCTCCCACACCGTGCGCACCAGGATGGCGAACGGCAGGGCCAGGATGCCGATGCCGTACAGGATGTACACCAGGTTGGACTGTTCGGGCGTCAGGAATCCGACGATGTCGGACACCGACTTCTCCAGGGCCTCCCACTGCGGGCGGGTGATCAGCGAACCGGCGATCACGATCGCGACCATGAGCGCGGACAGCACGACACGCAGAATGTCGCTGGTCCGCCTGATCCGCGGCTGCAGCAGACTGCCGGAGACGGGGATCTCCCGTCCGTCGACTCGCATGTCCTATGGGCGCTTTCGGATCGTGGGAACGGGAACGGTCCCATGCTCGGTTCGGAAGTGGTACGCCGGTTACCGTAACCCGTCTCGGCCGGACAGTGGGACGAGCCTGCCTCCGTGCGCTGTCCGGCGTGTCCTCCCATGATTGTGCGAGGATCGGAACGTGGTGCTCGATCTGCGTGTTTGCTTTCTGGGGGAGTCGTTCGTCGCGGGGGTGGGCGATCAGCAGTGTCTCGGCTGGGCCGGGCGGCTCGCTCAGCGGGCGGTGGCGGCCGGCCAGCCGATGAACTATTACAACCTGGGGATTCGCCGCGAGACCAGCACCGAGCTACGCGGGCGCTGGGAGGCCGAGTGCGCGCCCCGGCTGCCCGCGGGCGTCGACGGGCGGGTGGTGCTCTCGACCGGCGTCAACGACACCATGGTCGAGAACGACCGGCTCCGAGTGGAATCCGACCAGTCGGTGGAGAACCTGGCCGCCATCCTCGACGGCATCCGCGCCCGCGGCTGGACCGCCCTCGTGGTCTCCCCGCCCCCGAACATCCACGACGACCACAACCGGCGCATCGCCGACCTCGACGAACGCTTCGCCGAACTGTGCGACAAGACCGGCGTCCCCTACGTGCGGGCACACCGGGCCCTGCGCGAGAACAGCACCTGGATGCGCGATATCCGCGCCGGCGACGGCTACCACCCCAGCGCCGTCGGCTACGACGAATTCGCCGACTCGCTCGTCCCCAACTGGCTGCTCTGGCTGGTCGACCCCGGCGCGGATCTACCCGTCGTGCGCTGATCGGCCTTCGTCAGGCTCACCTTCGGCGGCGGCAGCAGCCAATCCACCATCGACGCGGTCCCCGGCTTGCGCGTATTCGTCAGTCCCGAACCCACCAGCACACCCAGCGCGATGGCCAGCACCGACAGCAGCACGTTCACCAGCACCTGTAAACCGTTGCCGCCCTTACTGGTCACCAGCTCCGACACCGCCGTCAACCCCATGCCGCCGGGCACCAGCATCCAGAACGCGGGCAGGAACGCCACCTGCGTCGGCGGCGCGTTCCTGTTGCGCTGCACCAGATACGCGGCGGGCACCGCTATCAGCCCGCCCAGGAACGCGCCCAGCAGCGCGCCGCCGGTCTGAATCCCGAACCGCTGCGCGGCATAGGTCACGTACAGCACCAGCAGCAGCCAGAACAGCGACTTCGGCGGCGCGCTCGATCGCCAGGAATGCCCGAATCCGATGAGCAGCACACCCACCAGCGGCGCCCACCAGCCCAAAACGCTCTGCGGCGCGGCATCCGGCGGCTGCGGACCCAGGAACTGCAATCCGACGAAGATCCCGAAGGCCAGCAGCAGCAGTTTGTTCAACCCCGCGATGGTGCGGCTCGCACCCGCCACCATCGATCCGGTCGCCAATTCGATCGAGCCGTTGGTGAGCATCGCGCCCGGCAGCAGACTCGCCACCGCCGGAACCAGCAGCTGTGAGGGCTGGCCGCCGCCGAGCGCGTGCGGAAAACCGAAGGCCAGCAACGTGACCACCGCGCCCGCGGTCACCGGCAGCGCCAGCGACAGCAGCGGAATCCGGTCCGCCAGCAGGATCAGCAGCTGCACCACCAGGCCCAGCACCGCGTACCCGACCAGGGCGTGCACGGACGGATTCAGCATCAGGCCCAGTCCGATGGTCAGCACCATGCTGCCCAGCAGCATGAGCCACACCGCGGTCGGCCGCTTCGACGCCACGATCCGTTCCAGTTCCTCGGTCACCTCGGTCGGCGGCGGCAGCTCGTGCTTCATGGTGTCGAGCACCCGATAGAGCGCCGCGATCTGATCCAGCCGCAGCGTGTCGGTGAACGCGGCCTGCAGATCCACCGCCGACCCCCGCGAATCCTGTACGCGCACGAACACTCCCGTGGGCAGCACGAAGAACTGCACCTCGGTCGCGCCGTAGCGGTGCGCGGTGTCGTCGAGGATCTCCTGCACCCGGCCCGTGGTCTCACCGGACCCGATGAGCATCACGCCCAGCAGGCGCAGCAGATTCAGCAGATCCGCGGAGACCGGCGGTTCCTCCGGCGGCGGCGGATCATGCGCCTCGGGCGCGCCGGTGCGATTCACCACACGCCGCACCAGCCAGTCGTCGAACACCCCGCTCGCTCGTCTGGCCGTATGGCTCAGACGTTTGCCGACCGAGGCCACACTCGCCCCCGCGGGCCGGGGCTGCGTGCGCAGATGCCGTGGTCCGGTCGTACTCATCGCGCCTCTCGCCTCCGTTCGCCCGCTTCCGTTCTACTCGCTCGCCGAGAAACAGCAACTGTGTGGCAACCCAAACCCTAATGTCCGACCAGCCCGATCCCGGGGCCGCGCGGCCAGTTTCCGCCACACCGGATCAGCGAACAC
The DNA here is from genome assembly GCF_016741815.1 of Nocardia acididurans. GTDB lineage: Bacteria > Actinomycetota > Actinomycetes > Mycobacteriales > Mycobacteriaceae > Nocardia > Nocardia acididurans. Next base: position 405,243 of record NZ_JAERRJ010000001.1, on the reverse strand, counting down.
ACCCTCACATTCGTCCCGGCGACCGATCACAGCTATGCCTAGGGGTTGCGGCATTTCTAACCTGGTGGCATGGATATCGACACGCGACTGCTGCGTTACTTCCTGGCAGTCGCGGAAACCGAACATCTGCCGCTCGCGGCGCAACGGCTGCACGTGGCGCAGCCGGCGCTCGCGACGCAGATCAAACAGCTGGAACAGCAGCTGGGGGTGGAACTGTTCATCCGGTCCCGAGCCGGTATGACCCTCACCGCACCGGGCAAAGTACTGGCCGCCACCGTGCCCGGCCTGCTCGCCGCCTGGGACCGTATCCTGCGCGACACCAAGAGCGACGCCAGCCGCACCGCCCGCGTCCTGCGCCTGGGCTGCGTGCACAGCGCCGCCGACGACCACATCGCCGAACTCATCCGCGTCTTCCACCGCCTGCACCCCGACTGGCAGGTCGATATCCATCAGGGCGGCTGGACCGACCCCACCGCGGGCCTCGACGAAGGCGACGTGGACGTGGCGCTGCTGCGACTACCGTTCCCGCGTCAGGACGAATACCACGTGCGCGAGCTGTACGCCGAGCCACGCTGGATCGCCCTGCCCGCCGACCACCCCCTCGCCGAACGCGACGACATCGCCTTCCGCGAACTGTGGGACGAACCCTACGTCGCCTCCCCCGCCGAAACCGGCTGGTGGCGCGACTACTGGATGGGCCTGGACTCCCGCCCGGCCGACACCGCCATCATCGGGGCCATCGCCCGCAACACCGAGGAATGGCTGCGCGCCATCGCCAACGGCTTCGGCGTCAGCTTCACCCCCGTGTCGACGGCGCGCACCAACGCCTACCCGGGCGTGGTGTTCCGGCCCGTGCACGGCATCGGACCCACCCGGATCGCGCTGGTGTGGCCCGACGCCTCCGAATCCGACGCCGTACTGCGGTATTTCATCCGCTGCTGCACCGACATCATGGGCCATCAGACCGGCGACGGCCGGCGCACCTCGTAGCGTGACGGTATGGACACCCGTCGTAGCGTGACGGCATGGACATCGACACGCGACTACTGCGCTACTTCGTCGCCGTCGCCGAGGAGGGCCACCTCACCCGCGCCGCCCGACGCCTCTACGTGTCCCAGCCCGCGCTGACCAAACAGATCAAACTGCTGGAACAGCAACTGGGCGTGGAACTGTTCATCCGCTCCCGCACCGGCATGACCCTCACCGAACCCGGCCGCATCTTCGCCGCCCACGCCCCGCACCTGCTGACCGGCTGGGACCGCATGCTGCGCGAGACCAAGAGCGGGGCCAGCCACGCCGCTCGCGTGCTACGCGTCGGGTTCATCGCCAGCGCCGCAATCGAATTCACGCCGCGCATCGTCGAAGCCTTCCACGCCGCGCAGCCCGGCTGGCGACTCGAACTGCGCGAATTCGGCTGGCTCGACCCCACCGCCGGGCTGGCCGACGGCGACGTGGACGCCGCCCTGGTCCGCTACCCCTTCCCCGGGCACGAGAACTACCGCAGCGAAATACTTTTCACCGAACCCCGCTGGATCGCGCTACCGGAAACCCACCCCCTCGCCGGCCGCGCGGAAATCGAATTCCGCGACCTGTGGGACCAGCCCTTCGTCGCCGCACCCGCGGAAAGCGGCTGGTGGCGCGACTTCTGGATGGGACTCGACGAACGACCGGCCGACACCGCCGTCATCGGAGCCATCAGCCACAGCACCGACGAATGGCTCACCGCCATCGGCAACGGCTTCGGCATCAGCTTCACCCCCGCCTCCTCCGCGCGGTTCTACCCGCGACCCGGCATCGCGTACCGCCCGGTGCGCGGCATCGGCCCCAGCCGGGCGGCCGTCGCCTGGCCGTCCGGAAGCGAACCGGGCGCGGCCGTGCGCACCTTCATCGACTGCTGCCTGCGCGTCTGCGCCACCGGCCGCGACGAGGACACCTCCACCCGATGAGCATCGCGCCGGGGCGACGCCCTGCGGCTCGGGACGGCGACTTCGCCGCTGCTGCCCTAACTTTCGAGGACCGCCATGGCGGCATTGTGGCCGCCGACACCGCTGACGCCACCCCCGCGCACCGCACCCGCACCACACAGGAAGATGTTCGCGTGTGCGGTGGCGACGCCCCAGCGGGCGGCGGGGGTGCCGGAACCTTCCTCATCGCGATAGGGAAAAGCCAAGTCCGCGTGGAAGATATGGCCGCCGGGCATCCCCACCTCCGCCTCCAGGTCGACCGGCGACATGGCCTCCAGGCAGGGATTGCCGTCGGCATCGTGGGCCAGGCAGTCGCGGATGGGTGCGGACAGGACCGAATCCAGCTGGGCCAGTGTGGCATCGACGAGCCGGTCTTTCGCAGCTCGCGGATCATCGGTGAAAAGTCTTGCGGGAGTGTGTAAACCGAACAGGGTCAGGGTGTGCATGCCCGCGTCGATCAGCTCCGGAGCCAGGATCGAAGGATCGGTGAGCGTGTGGCAGTAGATCTCCGACGGAGGCGCGGCGGGGAGAACGCCTGATTCGGCCTCCCGGTAGGCGCGCTCGAGCTCGGTCGCGGATTCGGCGATGTGGAACGTGCCGGCGAATGCCGTACGCGGGTCCACCGACGTGTCGCGCAGGCCGGGCAGGCGGCGCAGCAGCATATTGATTTTCAGCTGGGAGCCTTCGGGTTTCGCCGTGGGCTCGCCCAGCAGCCCGGCCAGCACGTAGGGTGCCGCGTTCACCAGCACATGACCGGCCGCGACCCGGCCCGCGCCCGAACGGTCGTGGAAGGTGACTTCAGCTGTGCCGCCGTCGGTTTCGAGCTTCGTCACCGTGTGCCCGGTGCGCAGCTCCGCACCCGCCGCGCGCGCCGCCCCGGCCAATGCGTCGGTGAGCGCGCCCATACCGCCCACCGGGACATCCCAGTCGCCGGTGCCGCCGCCGATCACGTGATAGAGGAAGCAGCGGTTCTGCAGCAGCGACGGATCATGGGCGTGGGTGAAGGTGCCGATCAGCGCGTCGGTGAGCACCACGCCGCGCACGGTGTCGTCGGCGAACGCGGCCTCCACGGTTTCGCCGAGCGGGCGCTCGAAGACCGCCTCCCACACGGCCGGATCGTCCACGATGCCGCGCAGTTCCGCGCGCGACGGGAGCGGCTGGGTCAGGGTCGGGAACACGCGCTGCGCGAGACGGCCGGTGCGCTCGTAGAAGCGTTGCCAGGCAACGTAATCGCGCTCCGAACCGGTCACCCGCGCGAAGCTCGCCCGGGTTACCGGCTCGGAGGCGTTGTCCACCAGCAGGCCGTGATCAGCCACCGGCGTATACGAGGAGATCCGGCGCTTGCGCGTCGCGAACCGCAGGCCCAGATCCGCGACGATCCGATCCGGCAGCAGGCTCACCAGGTACGAGAACCGCGACAACCGCGCGTCCACCCCCGCGAACACCCGCTCCGACACCGCCGCGCCACCGGTGTGCGGCTCCCGCTCCAGCACCAGCACCGAGCGGCCCGCCCGCGCCAGATAGGCCGCCGCGACCAGGCCGTTGTGACCGCCGCCGACGATCACCACGTCGTAGCGGTCCCGGAGCAGATCGGCTCGACTCATGCACCGACTCTAGAAGCGAGCCGCCATATCCACTGCGGCGAGGTGGCTGAACAGGACCGATGCGCCGATCGGATTGCCACCGCCGGGATAGACGGTGCCGCTCACGGCGGCCATCGTATTGCCCGCCGCGTACAGGCCGGGAATGACATTGCCGTCCGCGTCGAGCACCCGGGCCGCGGTGTCGGTGCGCAGACCGCCCTTGGTGCCCAGATCCGAGATGCCGAAGGCGGCGGCGTGGAACGGGCCCTTCACGATCGGGGTGAGCGGCGATTCTCCGTTGGAGAAGGCACGGTCATAGGCTTCGTCGCCGCGGCCGAAATCCGGGTCGATCCCCGCGGCCGCGTGCTCGTTGAAGCGGGCGACGGTCGCCGTCAGCGCATCGGCCGGGACGCCGATCTTCGTCGCGAGCTCCGCCAGGGTGTCGGCGGAGTGCCGAAGCCCCGCCGCCACATACTCTTCCGCGTCGACCATGGGCACATTGCTGGCTTTGATCGGCGGCACCCCGCCCTCGGCGTCGTCGTAGATCATCCAGAACGGCAGGGAGACAGCGCCTTCCGTCATTCGATCGATGATGTCGCGGCCCAGGCGGTCATAGGCGGCCGACTCGTTGACGAAGCGCTCACCGGCCTGATTCACGAAAATTCCGCCGGTGAACCACAATGCGAACGCCGCCCGGCCGTCCGGATGGATCAGGCCCGGCGACCACCACGCCTGATCCATGAGATCCACCGCGGCTCCGGCGGCGATACCCGCCTCGTGCGCGCGTCCGGTATTTCCCCACGGCCCCATGGTGTCTCGCGCCCGACCGGGCACACCGTAGCGGGCGCGCAGCTCGTCATTGCCTTCGAAACCACCGGCCGCCAACAGCACTCCCCGGCGGGCGCGGATCGCCACCCGTTCACCGTCCCGCTCCACGATCGCCCCGGTGACCGCGCCGTCCGCCACGACCAGCTCCACCAGCGGAGCGTTCCGATACAGGGAAACGTCGGGGTACTTGGCAATTCCCAGCAGGAAACGGCCGATCAGCGCGCGCCCGCCGATCAGATACTCCGGCTGCGGTGCGCCCTGCCGATCGGTGCTCAACGGGCCGCGCACCGATCCGCTCAACTCACCGAGCGCGGCGGCAGGCAACGGCGTGGGGATGATGTGGCGCTTCCCGTCCAGCCGCGCCTTCGGAGCCCTACCGAAATAGTCCGGCCACGGGAACATCTGGAAGGAGAACGCCTCGTCCTGCTCCAGGTACTCGATCACCCGCGCGCCGCCGCGCACATAGGTTTCCTGCAGCTCGGCCGGAGTCCGATCACCCACCACCGCACGGAAATAGGTGAGCGCGTCCTCGAAACTGTCGTCCACCCCGGCGCGGGCCAGCACCGGATTGCACGGGAACCAGACACCGCCGCCACCCGAATACGCGGTGGTGCCGCCGAACAGGTCGGTGGCCTCCACCACCGCCACCGTCAAGCCCTCCCGTGCCGCCGTGTACGCACCGGCCAGGCCGCCGCCCGAACCGGCCACCAGCACATCGACTTCTTCGTTCCAGTCCGTCACCACAACTCCCTGAACTCGTCTGCGACCGACGGTAACCGCGCCGACTGCGGTTCGGGGGCGCAGTCCCGGTAACCAGGAAATACCCGGCGGCGGTCAGAGACGCTCCGCCAGCACCGCACCCTGCGGCGAGTTCTCCGAGTTCTCGCCCGTGCGCGCCTCCCGCGACAGCCGAGCCGTGGTGCGGAAACCATTGGCGTCCAACACCTCCGCCACCGCGTCGGCCGACCAGCGGTAGCCGGTCGTCACCTTGTGATCGAACCGCTGCACCGATACCGGCTCCGTGGGCGACTGGAAGGCCAGCAGCAGCTGACCGCCGGGCCGCAGCACCCGCGCGAATTCGGCGAACACCGCCGGAACCCGCTCCGGCGGCGTGTGAATGATGGAGTACCAGGCCACAATTCCCGCCAGCGAGGCATCGGCCAGCTCCAGTCGCTCCATCGAACCCACCTCGAAACCGATCTGCGGCAGATCCCGGCGCGCCAGGCGGATCATCTCCGGCGACAGATCGATCCCGGAGACCCGCAGCCCCGCCGCATGCAGATAGCCGGTGATCCGGCCCGGACCACAGCCGATATCCACGACCGCACCGGAATCACCCACCAGATCCGCGAAGATGTCCAGCATGGCGCGGTCGAACGGGTTCTCCGCCAGACTCCGCTTGAAAACATCGGTGTACAGCTCGGCCACCGCGTCGTAGCCCTCGCGCGTGGCGCGCACATCGTCAACCTCGGTCACCGCATCGACTGTAGGCGCGCGCACCCGCCCCGGAGGTCAGGGACCGCTCGCGCCGATCGACGGGGTGCGCAAACCCTGGTCCCAGCCGTCCACGCGCACATGCAGTTCCGTCTCCGGCGTCATCTCGGTGCGCAGCGGCCACAGCACCAACTCCATGAACCAGCGGAAGTCACGGCGCAGCGCGGGCAGGCGCAGGGCGTTGCGCCAGCGCGGGCGTTGCTCGTCGGGATGCCGCCAGCCGTCGCGCACCATCACCTCCGCCACCCGCGGCTGCGGTTGCGGGCCGGTCACACCCACCAGCTCCACGGCGAGTTCCCGCTCGGTGCGGTTCAGGCGGGCGAAGCCGTGCTCGCGACTGTCGATGATCAACTGCGCGCCCTCGGCCAGACCGGCGGCCACCGCCGCCAGATCATCGATGAACTGCCGCCACTCCCGATCCTCGGCGCGATGCGCGAAGCGCTGCTGCTCGATGATCAACCGGCGGGCCCGCTCGGCCGGATTCACCAGGAACAGATCGACCGTATCGGTATCGGCCACCAGACCGAGCATCAGATTCGGCGACGACCACACCGGACCGTGCGCGTGCCACAGCACACCGTGCACCGGCTGCCCCAGATCACTGCGGAAACCATCGGTGAGCCGGGCGAACGCGGCCGACAACTGCGCCCGCACATCCTCGGGCAGACCGTCCTCGTACAGATGGGATTCGATGCTGTCGCTGAGGGTTACGCAGATCGACTCCAGACGGTCGCCGTCGAATGTGCACACCGCGGTGGGAGTGTCCACGCGCATACCGGTCTGCACCCAGGTGGTGCGGCCGTCCGGTTTCGGGGCGCGCTGCGGCTTCCAGCCCGTCTGATCGGCGAACCGCTCGGCATCGGCGCGCGTCCACGACCACTCGAAAGCCTGTGCGGCACGGGCGATCTCGATACCGCCCGGCACATCGGTGCGCAGCGGCTCGGAATCGAAGGGATAGGCGGCATTGTGCAGCAGGTACTCGGCGCGCTTGGACCGCGACGTCGAATTCAACGGGATGCCCAGCGGCGCGATATCCAGATCGTCGCCGCCCTCCACCCAGGCATCGGCGAACAGGTCCGCGGGCGACTCCACGCCCAGCGCCCGCAGGCCCGCCACCGCGCACACCGCGAACCGACTCGCGGCCGGGGTGCCCGCGCGCCGGGGCTGCGTCCGCCACCAGTTCGATTCGCGCGGCGGAGTCCAGCCCGCCGCCATCAGCACCGACTCCACCTCCGGGCCGAAATGCCACAGCGGGTCCACGAATTCGCTGCGACTCAACTCGCCCAGCAGCTGCTCCTCCGTCGTGGCGAACTGGACATAGCGGCCGCCCAGCGCACCGAGCACCAGAATCGACTCATCCGGCAGCGTCTCCAGGAAATCCGCCAGATCCTCGGTGAACCGGCCCCACGGACCGGCATCCGTGCGCGCGCGAGCCGCATCGTATTTCCGGCCCCGCCAGTACGCCTGCTCCGCCGGGCTCACCAGCAGCAGATCCACCGTGGTCGGGCCCAGCGCCAAACCGGCCACCACACTCGGAAACACCCACGCCGGACCGGATTCCGGGCCCGCGCCGCCGCTCTCCGGCTCCCCCCATAGCTCGGTGAACCTGGCCGCCACCTTCGCCAGCGCGCCGTCGAGCAGCGGGGCCGAACCGAACTCGCCGGGGGCCAGGCAATCCGAAATGGTCACGCGCACATGGCCGAGACCGTCACCCGTCCCCCAGAACATCGCCGAATCCCACCACACGCCCAACCCGGTGCGCGAGAACAGCGCGCCCCGGCGCATGGTGCCCACCGGCTGCGGTGCGGCCCACCCCAGCTGCCGTGCGAAGCCCCGGACATCCTCGGAGTCCCACCGCCACCCGAATCTCGCCGCGGTCTTCACAATCCGGACCGCTCCCGCAATATCCACGCGCACCGCGAAACTCACTCCGCGACCCTAGCTCCACCCGGCGGGGCGGCGCGCCGCCTTCCGCGCGCGGAGTGCCGCTCAGGCCCCCGCGGCCTGCCGTTCGGCCAGGAACTCGCGGATCGCGGCCACCGTCTCGGCCGGTTTCTCCACATTCGGGGAATGGCCCGCGCCCTCGACAATCCGCACCATCGCGCCCGCGTCCCGGTAGCGGGCAGCGGTTTTCGCGCAGTCGTACATCTGATCGGCGGCGCCGTGGATCACCAGGGTCGGCAGGCCGGACTCGCGGATCCGGCGATCCAGCGGGCGGGCCGCCAGCGCCTTGCGGCGATCACCCGAAACCACCCGGTACACACCGGGATTCGTCAGGGCGTGATCCAGCATCGCCTGGCGTGGATCGTCGAAACCCCGCTCCATCGGGAAGCCGCGCGCGAATCCGGCGCGCAGGGCCTGCCGCACCGCGACCGCCGGCGCCATCCGATGCACCGCCTGCGCCACGAACGGCAGCGTGAACAGGGCATCCACCTTCGGCAGGTTCGCGTAGCTGTAATCGGGGGCCTGGCCGATGACCACCAGCTCCGATACCCGATCCGACACCCGGGACAGTTCGATGGCGATATCCGCGCCCATCGAATGACCCACTGCCACAGCGCTGTTCACTTCCAGGCGGGCCAGCACCGACTCCACCAGGCGGGCCTGGGCGTCCGGGTCGAAGCTGCCGCGGGAGCGGGTCAGGCCGTGCCCCGCCAAGTCGATACGGACCACTCGGTACTGGTCGATCAGCAGCGGCGTCATCCGCTCGAACCAGTGCACCGAACCGCAGAAACCGTGCAGCAGCACGAGCGCCTTCCGCGTCGGATCGCCCTCATCGCACACCCGCACCCGGGCACCGGGCACCACCACAAATTCGCTCATCCGCGCATCAGCTCCCGTCGGTCGATCGAGTTCACACCCAATCCTCCCCGACCGGGCCGTCAGCTCTCCGCGCGAGGGGAACGCGCCACCCAGGTCGCCATCGAACCGATCACCCGGATCTGAACGTCCGCGAACGCGTCCCGCAACGCCAGTTCCAAACCGGCCAGATCATCGTCCGCATTGTGGAAAGTCCCGGAACGGTTGTAGAAGCTGATCAGGCGGCGCGCCAGAAAGTTGTGCCGCACCCCGTGCGCCAGCACCGTACTGCCGAAGAACACGCCGTCCGCGGCCGTCACACCCGCGATGTGCTTGAACGCCGCACCCTTGTCCGTCCAGCCGCCGGGCACACAGTGCATGAGCAGATTCGCCGCCACCGACCCGAACCGGCGATCCACCTGCAGTGGCTGCAGCACACTCGCCACCCGGCACTGCGGTTCGACACCCCGGGCCAGCAGACGCTGCGTCGTCATCTCCAGCGACGCCGGATTCAGATCCACCAGCGTCACCCGCGGATCCGCCACCGGGAACCGGGTCGCCCGCAGGAACCAGCCCGAACCCGGACCGATATCGAGATGATCCGCCGACGTGTACGCGTCGTAATTCGCCAGCAGCTTCCGGGTGGAACACCGCCAGATCAGCGAATTCGACAGTCGCAGAACATAGAAGTCATAGAGGGGAAGCAACCGGGCGCTGTAGACCGCTGCACCGGCCTTCTCCGCCTCGGTAACGCTGGTGCTGGTCACGCTGTCCTTCTTCGGCACATTCGACGACGGGCGCGCCCTCGCCCCTCCCATCCGAGGCACCGCGACCCGCCAGGCTCTTACGCCAGCATGCTAGCCAATCCGGGCCCCGTGCCGCCCCTCCCGTCCGAGAACCGCGACGCAACTCACCCAACTGTCTTGACCTGCTGATCATCGGCAGCCGCCGACGCGCGGACGGCCTCGGCGACCGCACGGAAATCCTTGCGCAGCAGATGCGAATGATTGCTCGGCACCCGCGCGCTCACCACGATGCGCGGATTGTGCTCCAGCACCGGGTCCAGCGACGCCCGCACCGCCGCCATCACCTCCTCGCTGCCACCCAGATTCGAACCGGTGGCCAGCACATAGCGCACCGGGTGCGACGCCCGCTCCAGCAGCGGGGCCAGCGCGGCGTGCAGCTCGTTCGCCTCGATATTGATCTCGGCGTGCTGATCGGCGCTCATCCGCGCCGCCAAACCCAGCGGACGCGCCACCGGCATCAGGAAACGCATGCGGCGGAACAGCTTCCGGATCTGCTCGCGACCCTCCTCGCCCGTCAGGCCGTACGGCATCGCGCCGTCCACCGACACCACCCCGATCACCCGATCCGGATTGCGATCCGCCCAGTGCACCGCCAGCAGCGCGCCATAGGACCAGCCCACGATGATCGCCCGCCGCACACCGGTGGCCTCCAGCACGGCATCGATGTCGCGCAGGCAGGCTTCGAACGAGTAGTCCGCCGACTTCTTCGACTTGCCGCGGGCCCGCTCGTCGAACGTGATGTGCCGGAACTCCGGGCCCAGCTCGGCGATCACATGCCGCCAGTGCTTCGTATCGGCGTAGGAACCGTTCAGGTAGATCACCGGCGTGCCGGAGCCGCCGGTATCGGTGACGGCCAGGGCCGTGTCGTCCACGGGCAGCAGGTACGAGGTGGCGGTGTTGCGGGTCATGACTTCCTCCAAATTTCGTTCGCTAATGTCTGAAGCAATGACCAAAGACTAGATTGCGTTTAGAACTCTGTCAACAAATCGGATGCAAGAAAACTGGTCTCCAACTCGGAAGTATGTCGATTTTGCAATGACATTGAGAGTGAACGCAAAGCGCAATCCGTTCGATGCGTTGCAATGAGATGGGTTCCGGGGCATACTGTCGGGCACGGCCGCCAGGCCGCCGACCGACAGACTCAGGAGGGCCACCGCCGATGCCCGGAGGCAGACTGACCAGCGAGGACCGGCAACACATAGCCACCGGCCTGGCCCAAGGACTCGGCTACACCGAAATCGGCGACCGCCTCGGCCGCCCCGCCTCCACCATCATGCGAGAGGTCACCCGCAACGGCGGCCCCCACGACTACCACCCCGACCGAGCCCAGGAAGCCACCACCCAGCGCGCCCGCCGCACCAAACCCGACCGCCCCACCCCCCGGCCCCCCGCCGACCCCGGCACCGGCCGAGACCCGAAAGCCGTCCAGGACTTCACCGACACCTACACCGACCTCCTGGTCCAATCAGGTCTCCCCCACATGATGGCCAAGGTGATGGCAGCCCTCTTCATCACCGACTCCGGCGCCCTCACCGCCGCCGAACTCGTCCACCGCCTACAGGTCAGCCCCGCCTCCATCTCCCACGCCATCACCTTCCTCGAACAACAAGGCATGCTCACCCGCGACCGCCCCCCCGGCGAACGCCGCGAACGCTACATAGTCGACGACGGCATCTGGCTCCGCTCCACCCTCGCCGCCCGAGACATGAACAACATCCTCTCCGCCGCCTCCCACCGCGGCGCCACCCTCCTCGGCCCCACCACCCCCGCCGGCACCCGCCTCACCTCCACCGCCGAATTCTTCGACCTGGTCAGCGAACACCTCGGCCGAGCCATGGACGAATGGCGTCAACGCACCGCGGCCACCGACGAATCATGAACCAGCACACCATCGGCCACGTAGTTGTGCGTGCCGTCCACGGTCACGCTGTAGACGTCTTGCTCACCAGCAGAAGAGATTTCGACGATGCGATCCCAGAAGACATCGCTCCTGGCCAGCAGGATGAGTTCAGGCTCTTCCAGGATTGCCGCCGCTCGGGCAAGCCGGTAGCGGCTAGGCGAGTTCTTCCACATGGCGGAACCGCAGAAGCGACTTCCCATCGCGGACTGAAACTCTCGGAGGGGCATACTCTGGGCGGCAATCGAACTGCGGACCGTGTTCCACACTTCTTTGGGGACGGTGTCCACATTCGGGTTGGGCTCCAGTTGGACGATCTCGGCCAATACAGCTTCACCGGCGATCCCACGGGCTCCGTGCGCACTGATGTCTTCCAGGAATGTTCGCTGATTCTCGGATCCAGCGATTCTGAGGTGCCAGCAATCTCGGTAGCCGGGTTTGCGAGCCTGTGTGATACGTCCATGGACCTCCAGCCGAAGTAGCAACTGAGCTACGTCGCGGATGAGCTGGAGGCTGGTCGACGCGTAGTAGATCTGGGCTTGGCGGCCACGCACATCCCAGCGAATCGAGCCATCGGTCGCCCACAAATGGCGGAGGAACAGGGCAACCTGATCGGTGGGCATCGCGAAAACAGGCGCGGGAATGAACTTCTCGTAGCTCCGCAATCCGAAGAGCCCAAGCTCGTCGAGCCAAGCTGCGATGGGATTTCGCCGTCCATGTGTGAGCCGGTAAGGAGCCGGAAGCCGCAGTGTTGTCACCCTGGCGGCGGCATACTCGTCGCGGATTGCAGTAATACCGAAGTGCGCTGCTGCCTCCGTCACCGCAGCGAGGTTTGCTTCGTCAATGCTGGCATACCGAATCGGTTGTCGCTTCACGCATGAGCCATCGCCGATCATATGGGCCAGCATGACGATCTCGGCGTAATCGAGCTCCTTGCTGTGGGCGGGCGCTGGTATCCAGCGTGGCGTGGCAACGCGATCATCGATCGCGAGATCGTCCAGCGAGACCCAGCCACCAAGGGTCAGCAGCGGCGAGCTTCGGGCCAACCGGGTTTCGAGGCCCGAAGCGAGCCGCACCAGTAAGGTCTCCGCCCGGCCGACGTCTGACACCGCGACAGGTTGGGCAATTATCCGCATTCGGGTGTTCAGCGACCACGCCAAAGATCGCTCGCCACTGTTCGACAGTGTGTCGATGGTGACTTCATTTCCTGTGCTTGCCAGCAGAATTCGATTCGAAATCACATACTGAGAATAACAAGCGCCGCAAGCGATTTCGCTATCCTCGAGCCATATCGACGAATCGACTCAGATGCAGCTGATGCGCCACAGTAATCGTGGCGGTTGGTCCATTTCGATGCTTGCCTACAATAATGTCCGCTTCACCAGCGCGAGGATCATCTCTTTCAAAAGCATCAGGCCTATGAAGTAGAATGACCATATCAGCATCTTGTTCAAGCGATCCCGATTCGCGCAAATCGGACACCATAGGTCGCTTATCAGTTCGCTGCTCAGGACCACGGTTGAGCTGCGAAATCGCGATAACAGGAACCTCAAGCTCCTTAGCAAGCAGTTTCAAACTTCGAGAGAACTCCGAAACTTCCTGCTGACGCGATTCGACTTTCTTACCAGAGGTCATCAGCTGCAAGTAGTCAACCACCACAAGCCGCAAATCATGCCGCTGTTTCAACCTCCGGGCTTTTGCCCGAATTTCCATCATCGTAAGGTTAGGCGAGTCATCCACAAAAAGCGGAGCCTCACTGATCTCACTCATCCGACGGGCCAGTTTGCTCCAGTCATCATCACTCATCCGCCCCGACCGCATATCGCCCAGTTTGATTTTCGCCTCCGCTGATAGCAGACGCATGACAATTTCGGTCCGGCTCATTTCGAGAGAGAAGATGACGCTCGCGAGCCCATGCTTGATGGAGCAGCTGCGCATGAAATCCATACCAAGCGTGCTCTTTCCAACACCCGGTCGGGCCGCGACGATGATCATCTGGCCCGCGTGCAGACCGTTGGTGAGTTCGTCGAGTTCGGTGAAACCCGTTGGGACGCCGAGGGAGATGCCGCCTCGGGAGGCGATGGAGTCGAGTTCGTCCATGGTGGGCTGGAGGATTTCCTCCAGGGGGACGAAGTCTTCGCTGGAGCGGCGTTCGGTGACCTCGTAGATTTCGGCCTGGGCTCGGTCTACGACTTCGGCTACGTCTTGACCGTCCGCGCCCGCGTAGCCGAACTGGACGATTCGGGTTCCGGCTTCCACCAGGCGGCGGAGGATGGCTTTTTCGGCGACGATTTCGGCGTAGTAGCCGGCGTTGGCCGCGGTGGGGACCGTTTGGGTCAGGGTGACGAGGTAGGGCGGGCCGCCGATGCGCTTGAGTTCGCCCTTGCGATCCAGGGCGGCGGATACGGTGACCGGGTCGGCGGGCTCGCCGCGGCCGTAGAGGTCCAGGATGGCGTCGTAGACGGCCTGGTGGGCGGGGCGGTAGAAGTCGCCGGGGCGGACCACCTCGATGACGTCGGCGATGGCGTCCTTGGACAGCAGCATGCCGCCCAGCACCGATTGTTCGGCGGCCATGTCGTGCGGGGGTTGGCGGCCGAAGTCTTCGCCGGGGGCGTCGGGGTAGTCGGTGGGGCCTTGATCGTCGTGGCCGCGATCATCGATGACTGCCATCCGGCTCGACCGTCCTCTCTTCTCGCGCCCGGTCCGACGTTCTGTTTGTACGCCAGTGCACCGACAGGTTCGGGCAGCCACGCGGCGCGGAATCCGGTTGCGGCACAGGGGTCGGCAAACCCGTCATGCGAACCTAGGCGACGGTGCGAGGACCCGCCAAACCGTGCTGTGCACACATCTGTGGACAAACTGGGTGTTGTTCACCCACTGTTGTGCACCCCCTGTGAATAGCTTGGGGACAACAGTGGATTCGGTTCGTCGAGCAGCAGGTAGTGGGCTATTTCTCACTGTGCGTAACTGTGGATCAATCTGCTGCGGCGTGTCGCTGGACATGCCGGTTCCGGCGTGTTGGGTGAACGGGGCCGCACCAGCAGGTGACATCGCACACAGCGGGAGTGCTTGATCTACTTCGTAATCCACAACCCGCGGCCAACACTCCGGCAAACGCAAGCGGAGGCCATCCCCGCGGACGAGGACGGCCTCCGAGGCAACCGAATTACTCGGCCGCGTTGACCTGCAGGTCGAACTTGGCGACCACATCGGGGTGCAGATGCACCACGACACCGTGCTTGCCGGTGCTCTTGATGTGCGCCTTCGGCAGCTCGATGCTGCGCTTGTCGACGACCGGGCCGCCGGCAGCCTTGAGGGCGGCCGCGACGTCGGCGGTGGTGACGGAACCGAAGAGCTTGCCGGTGCCCGCGGTCTTCACCGACAGGGAGACCGACTCCAGGCCCTGGATGGCCTGCTTCAGCTCGTTGGCGTGGTCGAGGTCGCGCACCTTGCGGGCGTCCTGCGCCCGGCGGATGCCCTCGACCTGCTTCTGCGCGCCACGGGTGGCAACGATCGCCAGACCGCGGGGCAGCAGGAAGTTACGGCCGTAGCCGTCCTTGACCTCCACGGTGTCGCCGGGCGCACCGAGGTTGTCGACATCAGCGGTGAGGATGAGCTTCATTGCTGTGCCTTCCCTTCTCAGCGAGCGGTGGACACGTAGGGCAGCAGGGCCACCTCACGCGAGTTCTTGACGGCCACGGCGATGTCGCGCTGGTGCTGAACGCAGTTGCCGGTCACCCGGCGAGCGCGGATCTTGCCACGATCGGACACGTACTTACGCAGCAGCGTGGTGTCCTTGTAATCGATCTTGGCGCCAGCCGTGTTGTTCTTCTTGCCGGCCTTGTCTTCCTTGCAGAAGGTGCAGGCCTTCTTCTTGAGCACCTTTTCGCGTGCCGGTGCCTTGGGCATGGTCTTACTCCGTAATTTCGCGAGCCCAGCCTGGAGGAGAGCTCATATGAAAGCCGTTGTCTAGAACGGCGGTTCGTCGTCCATTTGGCCGCCCCCGAAGGAGCCGGCCGCGGGTGCGCTGCCCCACGGGTCGTCGCCGGCGCTCTGGCCGCCACGACCTCCGCCACTTCCGCCACCGGAGAAGTTGCCGCCGCCCTGCTGGGCGCCGCCACCACCGCCACCGCCGAAGCCTCCGCCGCCCCCACCGCCACGGGTGGTCTTGGCGATCTTCGCGGTCGCGTACTTCAGGGAGGGACCGACCTCGTCGACCTCGAGTTCGACGACCGTGCGCTTCTCACCCTCGCGGGTTTCGTAGGAGCGCTGCTTCAGTCGTCCGCTCACGATGACTCGCGAGCCCCGGGTCAGGCTTTCAGCGACATTCTCCGCAGCTTCTCGCCAGATGTTGCAGCGCAAGAAAAGCGCTTCGCCGTCTTTCCATTCATTCGAATTACGGTCGAACACACGGGGAGTGGATGCGACGGTGAAGTTCGCAACCGCTGCGCCCGCGGGCGTGAATCGAAGCTCGGGGTCGGCCGTCAAGTTTCCGATGACGGTGATGACCGTGTCGCCTGCTGCCATGGTTCCTCCTGCTACTCCGGTGCAGTCCGCAGTGCACGCGTCTGTTGCCAGTCAGCCTAGAGACAGGGACCGACGTTCGACGTGCGCACGTGCGGGAGAACTGGACTTACTTCTTGTCGAGGCGCAGCACCTTGGTGCGCAGCACCGACTCGTTCAGACCCAGCTGGCGATCGAGCTCGCTGACGGTCGCGGACTCGGCGGTCAGCGTGACGACCGCGTAGATGCCCTCGGCCTGCTTGTTGATCTCGTAAGCCAGACGACGGCGGCCCCAGATGTCGACGTTGTCGACCTTGCCGCCCTCGGTCCCGACAACACCAAGCATGTTGTTCAGGTTCGGGCCGACGGTGCGCTCGTCCAGGCTCGGATCGAGAATAACCATCACTTCATAATGACGCACGGACCTCATCACCTCCTGTGGACTGTGAACGGCCCACGGACGTTCCGTGGGCAGGAGGGTTCGTTGCGTCAGCAACCCGACAAGACTACCCGGGCCGGTGACCAGGGGTGAAAACGCCCCCACCCCAGGGCTGGAATCCGTCGACCGACCAGGCAAAGGCAGCCACGACTCGGGGATGCCGCCTAGGGTGGTGCGCATGCCGAACCGACCCGTCGCCAGCGAGCTGGTAGCGCAGCGGCGCGCGGGCACGGCGGCCGGATATGTGGCGATCTGCATCGTCACGCTGTTCCTCGCCTACGTGAACAAGGCGCGCTGCGCGGGCGCCCCGTTCGACAGCGACGGGCGCAGCCTGAAATTCGATGTCATCAAGGATTCCAGCGTCTGCTACTCGGATATCCAGTACCTCTGGCTGGGCCGCGGCATCAACGAGCACATCTTCCCGTACCTGACCGGCGGCATCACCCCCGACGGCTACCTGACCGGCGGCGTCGTCGAATATCCGGTGCTCAGTGGGCTTTTCATGTGGGTCGGCGCGCTCGGGGCGCACAACGACGCGGTCTTCCTCTTCAACTCGGCGCTGCTGCTGGCCCCGTTCGCGCTGCTGACCGCGTGGATGCTGGGAAAGATGGCGGGCCGGGCCGCGCTGCTGTGGGCGGCCGGACCGCCGCTGGTGCTCTACGCCTTCCACAACTGGGAGCTCCCCGTGGTCTGCACGGCGGTCGGCGCGTTCTACGTGATGACCGCGCTCACCCGATACTCGTTGCGCGCCAGGGGAATCGCCGCCGCGATCCTGCTGGGGATCGGTTTCTGCCTGAAGCTGTATCCGGGCATCTTCGTCCTCCCGCTGCTCGTCTACGTGTTCGTCGGCGAACAGCGCGAATATCCGCGTGCGGAACGGCGTTTCGATGCCGCCGGCGCGCTCGCGGTGCTGGCCGCGGCCTGCACCACGGTGGTGGCGATCAACCTGCCGTTCGCGATCGCCGGATACGACGGCTGGCGCGCGTCGATCACCTTCCAGCAGCTGCGGCAGGCCGACATCACCACGAATTCCATCTGGTACTGGGGTTTGCGGCCGATGTTCGACGCCTCCCAGAACGGCGAGAACGCCTTCCAGAGCACCGTGTCGCTGGCCTCGCCGCTGCTGGTGGTGGCCGCCTTCGCGCTGGCCGTCTGGCTCGGCTGGAAGCGCTGCACCGAGACCGGGACCTATCCGTGGATCGGCGTCAGCGGCGCCATGCTGTGTGGATTCCTGTTGTTCCACAAGGTGCATTCCCCGCAGTACACGCTGTGGCTGATCCCGTTCCTGGTGCTGCTGCGCGTGCGCTGGCCGCTGATCGCGGTCTACCTGCTGGCCGACGCCGCCATCGGCATCGGCGTGTTCCGGTACTTCTACGCCCTGGGTTCCGGCTATACCGCCGAGCTGGAGGAGAACATCGTGCTGTTCGGCGTGTGGGGCCGGGCCGCGCTGCTGGTGGTGTTCTACTTCGTGTTCCTGTGGGCGGAGCCGCGCCTGCGCGGATTCGGTACGCCGCGAACGGAATTCCACCCGATCTACCCGGAGAACGCGCTCGCGGGCATCGCCCGGGATGCGACATCAGCGCCCGTCGGCGGGCGATAGCGCTCCGGCGCGGCGCGGGCACGGCACACTTACCGGCATGCTGCACCTGCGGATCATGGCCCCGGACACGATGACCGAGGCCATCCTCGAAATTCTCGACTGTGAAGAGGCGGTATCCGGTCTCGCGGTATTCCGTGGCGTCGGCGTCTGTCCACCCGGAGACATGGTGACCGCGCAGGTCGCCCGGGAGGGCGCGAACGACATCGTGCAGAAGCTGCGCGCGATGCGGGTGCATCAGGTGGGCAGCATCGAACTCGAACAGGTGAACACCTGGTTGTCGCGCAGGGGTTTCCAGGCCGAGATCCGCACGCCGGGCAGCAGTGCGGATTCGGTGGTGTGGGCGGAGGTGGCGCAGCGCGCCTACGACGACACCGAACTCAATTGGACCTACCTGAGTTTCATGACGATGGCGACCATCATCGCGAGTATCGCCATCATCACCGACGCGCCGATCCTGGTGGTGGGCGCGATGGTGCTCGGCCCCGAGTTCGGGCCGATCGCCGCGCTGGGCGTGGCGCTGGTGCGGCGGCGATACAACCTGCTGCAACTGGCCTTGCGCACGCTGACACTGGGTTTCGTGATCGCCATCGCGATCACGCTGCTGCTGGCGATCGCCGGGCGGGCATTGGGGTGGATCACGCTGGAGGACATCGACGGACCGCGGCCGGGTACCGCGTTCATCTACACGCCGGACAAATGGTCGTTCATCGTCGCGGTGGTCGCGGGGGCGGCGGGCGTGCTGGCCATCACCTCGGCCAAAGCCCTGGGTCTCGCGGGCGTATTCATCTCGGTGACAACGGTGCCCGCCGCCGGCAATATCGCGCTCGGCGTGGCCTTCCTGGACGGCCACACCGTGTGGGGCAGCGTCGCGCAGCTGTTCCTGAACATCGCCGGTATGACGCTGGCGGGCTGGGGCACGCTGGCGCTGCAGCAGGCGGTGTGGTCGCGAGTGTCGGTGTGGCGGGCCAGGCACGCCGCCACGCCACGCCGCATGCTGTGAGCGGCTACTTGCGGCCGGGGGTCCAGTTCAACCCCCAGTTGTAGGCCTTGTCGATGGCGCTCTGACTGCCGTTGATGTACTGCACTTCGCGTCGCACCTGCAGCCCGCCGCCGATGTTCTCGAGGAGCGCGACCGCGCAGGAGCGGGCGTCGTTGACCGGTGAGTCCAGGCGCACCTCGACCTGCGGCCCGGCGGTCGGGTACAGCGTGACCACGCCGTCGGCCGACGCCCAGTTCGGTACGCCCTCATAGATGTAGGCGAAGATGAGCACGCGGCGGAAGATGCCGGGCTGATCCAGATTGATGTGCATGTTCTCGCCGCCGGCGGCCTGGCCGGTGCGGTCGTCGCCGTCGAGCAGGATGAACGGCGGCTGCTGCAGTTGCCCGAAACTGTTGCCCAGGGCCTGGATCACGCCCTTGCGGCCGTCGGTGAGCTCCCACAGACAGCCCAGATCCAGGTCGACGGCATTGGAGCGGCGGAACAGCCCGCGTTTGACGCCCTGGGACCAGTTCAGATTGACCCGCATAACCCCTTGCCGGTCACCGGGTTTCGTGAGGCTGACCGACGGTTCGGCTTTGGACAGCGTCACCTTGCCGAGATTCACGCCGCCACCGGGCTGCTGATAGGTCATGGTCGAACTCCCTCCCCAGGGTTCTGCGCGTACGTGCCGAAACGAACCGCGCCCGCCGCGAATTCTCGTGGCGGGCGCGGGAAGTCGGCGTATCTGCCGACCACACTACCGGGATGTTCAGCCGACCGGCGTGGTTTCCTTCTCCAGTGCGACCGGCTCGTCGTTGTCGCCCTCGCGCTTGTTGCGGATGATCGAGGTGATGAAGGCCGCGCCGATGAAGGCGACGCCCACCAGACCGGTGACGAGCTCGTTGACGTGTGGGCCGATCGACACCAGCAGGATGATGGCCAGCGCGCCGATGGCCCAGTGTGCGCCGTGCTCGAGGTACACGTACTCGTTGAGCGTGCCCTTGCGCACCAGGTAGACGGTGATGGACCGGACGAACATGGCGCCGATCAGGCCGAGGCCCAGCGCGATGATGATCGGGTCGGAGGTGATGGCGAACGCGCCGATGACACCGTCGAAGGAGAACGAGGCGTCGAGGACCTCGAGGTACAGGAACAGGAAGAAGCCCGCCTTACCGGTGGCCTTCGCGAGTTCCGACGGCCCGGTGTGCTCGGACTCCTCGATCATCTCCTCGGTGTGGAACAAGGATCCGAGACCGTCGACCACGACGTAGGTGACCAGGCCCAGGATGCCGGCGAGCAGCACGGTGGAGCGTTCGTCCTCGGAGGCGGCGAACTCGGCGGCCAGCACGATGCCGACCAGGGTGAGCACCACAGCCAGCATGTCCAGCTTGCCGAGCTTGGCCAGCGGCTTCTCCAGCCAGGTCAGCCACTTGATCTCGTGGTCTTCCAGGATGAAGTTCAGGAACAGCAGCAGCAGGAACGCGCCACCGAAGGCGGCGATCTGCGGGTGCGCCGCGGTGAGCAGGCTTTCGTAGGTCGGGCTGCCGTCGGTGGGCGGGTTCAGCGCCAGGTCGAGGGCTTCCTTCGGGTTCAGGCCCGCGGTGATCCACACGATGGCCAGCGGGAAGACCAGGCGCATACCGAAGACGGCGATCAGGATGCCGACGGTGAGGAAGATCTTCTGCCAGAACTCGCTCATCCGCTGCAGGACGGTCGCGTTGATGACTGCGTTGTCGAAGGACAGCGACACCTCGAGGATGCCCAGGATGGCGCACAGTGCGAGCGCCTTCAGTGCGCCCATGGAGCCTTGAGCGCCATACGCGAACGCCACGATCAAGGACATGATCGTGACGACTATGGAGAGGCCGAATATTCGCACCGGCTGTGGGCCTTTCATGAGTGTGTCGGGCGACGGTTGTCGGTGGTGAGTATGCCGAAGGGGGCCCGGTCGAACCGAGCCCCCTCGGTGTGGAGCGAAACTGCTAGACGTTCACGCCGTAGTCGCGTGCAATGCCCGACAGGCCGGAGGCGTAGCCCTGGCCGATGGCCCGGAACTTCCATTCGGCGCCGTTGCGGTACAGCTCGCCGAAGACCATGGCGGTCTCGGTGGAGGCGTCCTCCGAGAGGTCGTAGCGGGCGAGCTCGTTGCCGTTGGACGAGTCGACGACGCGGATGTACGCGTTGCGGACCTGGCCGAAGCTCTGGCTGCGCGACTCGGCGTCGTAGATCGAGACCGGGAAGAAGATGGACTCGATGGTCGGCGGCGTGTTGGCGAGGTTGACGTTGATGACCTCGTCGTCGCCTTCGCCCTCACCGGTGAGGTTGTCACCGGCGTGCACGATGCTGCCTTCCGGGGAGGACAGGTTGTTGAAGAAGACGAAATGCTTGTCCGACACGACCTTCTTGTCGGCGCCGGTGGCGATCGCGCTCGCGTCGAGGTCGAAGTCGGTTCCGGTGGTGGTCCGCACATCCCAGCCCAGACCGACCGCGACCGCCGTCAGGTTCGGGGCCGCCTTCGTCAGCGAGACATTGCCGCCCTTGGCCAAACTGACACCCATGCGGGATTCCCTTCCGTTGGAAAGTGGTTCAAAAACACTCTTGTATCGCGGCATGTCCGAATTGCCGGGGTCCGCTTACCACGACCCTAGTAGCTTTCGCGGACCTTGTGCAGGAACAAACCCAGGACATCCCCCGGCACAATCCTGTCACGCGACATGTCACCGGATGAATCGCCACAGTCGCCGAGCGCGTGAACAGTCTCCTAACATCGGGGCGTGGCAGGCCGTAGACGCGGATGGTTCCGGGGGAGCGCGCGGAACAACGAATGGGTGCAGCAGGCCCGGCAGACGCTGACGGCCGCATTCCTGGACATGGATACGCGGCAGAGCATCGCCGAGACTGCTGTGGCGGCCTCCGCTCAGATGTTTCCGGAGCGGGGGATGGCGGCGCAGTGGGAGCCGGTGCGGGCCCGCTGCTATGACGCCGCGGGGGCCTATCTGGCCTTGAACGAACGGCTGGACCAGGCCGAACGCGAGGGTGGCACGGTTCCGCAGCAGGAGATCGACACGCAGGTGCGGCGGCTCGCCGACGCGGCGTCGGGGGTGGACCGGTTCTATCGCGGTAATCAGGCGCACCTGGAGAACGCGGTCGCCGTGTACAACACGGTGCCGCAGCTGGTGGCCCAGGTGCGGGCCGCGGCGGGTGCGGCGCGGCAGGCGGCGAACGATTCGCCGCACGCGAGTTATCCGTCCATCCGGCGCGCGGCGGCGGCCGTGGATGAGGGACTGATCACACTCGAGGGTGCGGTCGCGGGGGGTGCGACGGGGGCGGTGCGGGACGCCGCGACCAAGCTCGAGGCGCATACCCGCGAGTTGTCAAGGGCCCTGGAAGACGCACCGGGCAAACAGCATTCGGCTACCACCGCGCTGGCCTCGGCGGCCACGCGACTATCGGCGGCGCGGCACCGCCTCGACCGCATCCCACCCGCCATGTCCACCCTGCTCCGGGAGTTCAACGCTGCGAGTTCGGCGGATTTGGCCAACAATGGGCGGGAAGCCCACCGAGCCGTGGACGCCGCCGACGCGGAGCTGTCCCGGGCCCGGGCCGCATTGCAGAACAACGACCCGGAGCAAACTCTCGAGCTGACCACATCCGCCCGCGCGCACCTCGCCGTCGCCGAGGAGCAGGCCGACGCCGTCACGGACCGGCTCAGCCTCCTGCGAGAGGTGCGCGACAAACCGCAAGACAAAGCCAAAGCCGTTCGATTCAAACTGCGCGACGCGCAGATGCTGGCCGTGAACAACGGCCTGGTCGCCGAATGGGGTTCGGTACTGGACGCCCAGGCCGAACGCCTCGACCGGGTGTCGGGCAGTCTCGGTGACGCCCGGCATCCGGACTACTGGGCCTACGTGTCCGAGCTGGACCTCATCGCGAATTTCGTCGCCGGTGTTGTCGATCGGATGCGCAATACAGATAGATAAACCGACCAACTAGTCAGGAAGGATGGGGGCCGATGACCGGAGTTATCACCACCGATCCGGGCCTCTTCGCCCCCGTATCGCTGCACAAGCGCCTACCCATGCGCCACCATCGGCACGTCACCGGCCCCGAACTACGCGAACTGTTCCACCGCGTCCCCGAACCCCTCTCCGACCTCACCGACCGCGATCTGGTCGCCATGGCGCTCGGCGCGACCCTGTACGTGCCCGCCACCCGCGACGACCTCACCGCCACCATCGTGCGCCGGGCGGAACGCGGCGTCTGCTCCATGGTCATCGACCTCGAGGACGCCGTCGCCGACCACGACCTCGAATTCGGAAAACGCCAGGCCGCAGCCACATTGAACGAACTCGGCGCGGGCACCGACCTGTACCCGCTGCTGTTCGTGCGCGTCCGCGACGCCGACACCATCGCCGAGATCATCGACTGGCTCGGCCCCGGCGGCCGCGTCCTCACCGGCTTCGTCTTCCCCAAATTCGACAGCGTCTCCGGCGCGAAATACCTCGACGCCCTCGACGCCGCCTCGGAACGCCTGGGCCGCACCGTCTTCGGCATGCCGGTGCTGGAATCGCCCTCGCTGGTGCACCGGCAGACCCGCGACCTGGAACTGCACCGCATCCAGGACATGCTCACCGAACGCCGCGACGCCATCCTGGCCGTGCGCATCGGCGCCACCGACATGTGCTCCACCTTCGGCATCCGCCGCGACCGCGACCTCACCATCTACGACGTGCGAGTGGTCGCCGACGTCATCGCCGACATCGTCAACTATCTGGGGCGCACCGACGGCACCGGCTTCACCATCACCGGCCCGGTCTGGGAGTACTTCGCCGACCACGAGCGCATGTTCCGGCCCATGCTGCGCGCCTCGCCGTTCGCCGAGTCGGACGCCGTGCCGTTTCGCGAATACCTGGTCAGCCGGGACCTCGACGGCCTGCTGCGCGAGATCGCCCTGGACCGGGCCAACGGCATCCAGGGCAAGACGGTCATCCACCCGTCACACGTCTCGGTCGTGCACGCCATGTCGGTGGTGACGCACGAGGAATACTCCGACGCCCTGGACATCCTGGGCGGGGAGGCCGGGGGCGTCGCAGCCTCCGAATACCGCAACAAGATGAACGAGATGAAGCCGCATCGCAGCTGGGCCCGGCAGACCATCCTGCGCGCAAGGGTTTTCGGTGTGACCAACAAGGGAGTGTCGTTCGTGGATCTGCTGAAAGCGCTGGTGGCGTCGTGACCGAATACCCGGGCGGCACGGCCGCGGGCTACGGGAACGACAGCGGCAGCGGTTCGGGCGGCACCGCGATCACCGAACCCTGGGCGACCCGGGAGCTGGGTCTCGGTCTCCGCCACGAGAATTCGTACGTGGGCGCGGACGAGTGGGATATCGCCGCCCTCATCGAACCCGGCCTGCGCCGCAACCCGCGCCGGGCGCACCTGCTGGTGTCCACGGTGCTCGGCAAACACCTGCCCACCGATCCGCACCGTGTGCTCGACGCGGGCAACCGCCTGGGCGATCTGGTGCGCGAGGTCGTGGCCGGTCCGGTCGTCGTCCTCGGATTCGCCGAGACCGCAACGGGACTCGGCCACTGTGTGGCCGCGCGCATCGCCGCCGAGTGCTACCTGCACTCGACGCGGCGCGACGTGCCCACCGCCGAAACCCTCACCGGATTCGAAGAGGGCCACTCGCACGCCACCTCGCACCTGCTGCAACCCGCGCCCGCCGCGATCTTCCTCAACGACCTGCCCATGGTGCTGGTCGATGACGAGATCTCCACCGGCGCAACAGCGATCGACGCCATCCGGGCTTTGAACGAGTTCATGCCCCGCTCGCACTACGTGCTGGCATCGCTGGTGGACATGCGCACCGAGGCGGACAAGGCGGCGTTCGACGCCGCCGCCGCCGAACTCGGCGCGCGCATCGACACCGTCTGCCTCGCCTCCGGTGCGACCCTGTTGCCCGAAGGTCTCGTGGATTCGGTTGCCGCACTGCCCGATCCGGAGCTGAACCCGGTCGCCGCCGTGCGCGGCGAGTTCGCGCGCATCGAACTCCCCTGGCCCGCCGATGTTCCCGAGGGCGGCCGCCACGGCATCCTGGACGCTGACGCGGCGGCCTTCGAGTCGGCGGTGGCACAGACCACCGAAGCCCTGTGGCGCGAACTCGACGCACTCCCCTGGGGCAGCGTCGCGGTGACGCGCGCGAACGGCTTCGAGTCCGGGCGCGCCGATGGCAATGCCCCGCACGCAGGGCGGTTCCCGGCCGCATCCGCTGTCGCGGACAGGTCTGCCGGCGCGGACGTATCCGGCAGTGCGGCCGCGAGCGATGTCGCGGATGGTCCGACCGTGCCGCGCCCGGTGATCGTGGTGGGGCACGAGGAGTTCATGTACCTGCCGCTGCGACTGGCCGCGGCGCTCGCGGACAGTGGCGTGGCGACGCGGTATCAGACCACGACCCGTTCCCCTGCCTACGTGCTGGACGAACCCGGGTACCCGCTGCGGCGCGGATTCCGTTTCACCGCACCGGAGTTCGATGACGAGGCCCCGCGCTTCGTCTACAACGCGCACTGGCCGGAGCCGAGCGCGGTCGATCCGATTCTGCTCGTCGTGGTGGACGAGCCCGCCGACACCGATCGGCTCACCGCCGCCGGTGGGCTCATCGACGTCCTGACCGCTTCCGGCGCGGACGTCGTGCTCGCCGTGCTGCCCGGCGCGGATCCCCGGGAACTCCACGCCGACCGCGCGGGCGCCGGTATCGCAAACAGGGGAGGAGCCGCCATGTCGCGGGATGAGAACGCGCCGCACCGCGCTGCGGATCTGCCCGCTCCGTTGCGCGGACCCGAATTCGGGTCGTACGCGCCGGACGAGGTGGCGTGGCTGCTGAAGGATCTCTCCTACGCGGACCTGGAAGCCGATGTGGCCGAACGGGAACAGCGGATCCAGGCCGGTGAGGCGCACTACGCGGAGTCGCTGCCGATCGAGTATCAGCCGGACGCGGCGTATCGCGAGCTGTTCGACAAGGTGCTCGCGGAGAGCGCCGAGCGGCTGGCGCTCGCGGTGGCCACGGTTTCCGAAATTGTTGTGGCCGAACGCGGTGAGAACGTCGTGCTGGTGTCGCTGGCGCGGGCCGGGACGCCGGTCGGCGTGCTCATGCGGCGATGGCTGGCCACCCGTGGGCTGGATGTGCCGCACTACGCGGTGTCCATCGTGCGGGATCGGGGCATCGATCCGGTGGCGCTCGATTACCTTGCGCGCCACCATGATGCGGCCGATATCGTGTTCGTGGACGGCTGGACCGGCAAGGGCGCGATCACCCGGGAGCTCACCGAGGCGCTCGACGCCTACCACGCCGCCGGCGGCGCACGCTTCAACGACGAGCTGGCGGTGCTGGCCGATCCGGGCAGTTGCGTGCGCGTCTACGGCACCCGCGACGATTTCCTGATCGCCTCGGCCTGCCTGAATTCCACTGTGTCCGGCCTGGTTTCGCGGACAGTGCTGAACGACACCCTGATCGGTCCGGGCGATTTCCACGGCGCGAAGTTCTACCGCGAGCTGGCCTCCGACGACGTCTCCGGCCGCCTGCTCGACGCGGTGCGCGACCGGTTCGACGCCGTCCGCCCGTTCGTCGCCGAACATGTTGCCGCCGTGCGGGATTCCGACCGCTCCCCCACCTGGGCGGGCTGGAAGTCGGTGGAGGCCGTGCGCGCCGAATACGGCATCTCCAGCGTGAACTTCGTGAAACCCGGTGTGGGCGAGACGACTCGCGTGCTGCTGCGCCGCGTGCCGTGGAAGGTGCTGGTGCGCGACGCCGACGCCCCCGAGCACGCCCACATCCGCATGCTGGCCGCCGCCCGCGGCGTGCCGGTGGAAGTCGTGCCCGACCTGGCCTACGCCTGCATGGGACTGATCAAGGACGTGAAGAACTGATGCTCGACCGAAGACGACTATCGCGAAGACGAACCCTCATCGCGACGGATCTCGACCGCACCATGATCTACTCCCGCAATGCCATCGGCGCCGACACCGAACTTCCCACGGTCTGCGTGGAACATCTCGAGGGCGCTCCCCTGTCGTTCATGACGACCATCGCGGCCGACCGCATGCGCTCGCTCACCGAGCCCGCCGCCGTCATCCCCACCACCACGCGAACCATCAAGCAGTTCAACCGGATCCGGCTACCCGGTGCGCCCTGGCGCTACGCCGTCACCAGCAATGGCGGCAATATCCTGGTCAACGGCATCCCGGATATGCGCTGGCGCATCGACCTCGACGCCGAGGTGCGCTCCACCTCCGCGACGCTGTCCGAGGTGAGCGCCGAACTCCGTTCCCGCATAGACGATTCCTTCGTCACCAAGTTCCGCATCGCCGATCACCTGTTCTGCTACCTGGTGGTCAAACCGAAGGCGGTCCCCGCCGACTTCCTCGCCGAATGGGATGCCTGGTGCCGCCCGCGCGGCTGGTCCGCCTCCCAGCAGGGCCGCAAGATCTACACCATGCCGCTCGCGGTCTGCAAATCCCGCGCGGTCGCCGAAGTCCGCCGCCGCCTGACGGATTCGGCCGAACTGGCCGCCGACGCGCGCCTGCTGGCCGCCGGTGACGGAGCCCTCGACGCGGAAATGCTCCGCACCGCCGACTCCGCCATCCGCCCCCGCCACGGCGAACTCGAACAGCTCAACTGGACCAGCCCCAACCTGACGATCACCCGCACCTCCGGCATCCTGGCCGGCGAGGAGATCATCGACTGGTTCATGCGATCCACCCCCGAATCGGACCAGGACTCAGCGCCGGTTCGCCCCTAATCCATCCGTCCCGACACGCCGTGCGGGACACACGACCATTCACCGTGCGAATTTTCAATCGCCCACCAGCGATAATACCGAGGTATTATGGTCACGACCCGTGGATTCCGGCATGTACGAATGGTGGTTCGGGTCGCGTGCTCTGCTCGACGAGGTAGGAATCGAGCGGTGGGAAGTGATGGAGGTGCTGTTCTCGCCGCGACGCTGGTCACGCCCGGCAACCAGCCGTGAGGGATTGGCCGTGCTGACCGTGTGGGGGCGCACCGACGAAGGTCGTGCGCTGCTCGTGCTGCTCCGCTGGCTGCGGGTTGTCGGCCGCTGGCAGATCCTCTTCGCCGCGCCGATGACTTCGATGCAGCTCGCCGAATACACCGCTTGGGAGGTAACCGGAGATGAATAGCCGACCGGACCAGAGCTACCCGCGTAGTGCTCAGGAGGCGAAGGTTTTCCTGGACGGGTTGACCTTCGATGATGCTGTGTCGATGCCGGCGTTGCCGCCCGCGACCGACGAGATCGAACGCGGGATGGTCACCACTTCGCTGAAACTGCCGCAGCAGACGCGCGACCGGGTGCGGGAGCTTGCCGCTGAACACGGCATCACGTCGTCGATGCTCATCCGCCAGTACATCGAGATGGGTCTTGCCAGTGAGGCTCCCGACAAGATGATCTCCCTGTCGGACGCGATCCGCGTGCTCTCCACACTGCGGCCCAGCGCCTGACCACACGCTGATTCCGCGTCGAGTGGGCGGTCGTGAGCGGCTCCGGTCAATGGTTGGTTGCCACTGTGCGGACGTATTCCACGGCGGCGGCGGAATCGGGGCCGGTGGCGGAGACCTCCAGCCGATGGCCGGGCAGGATGCCGAGGGTGAGGACCCGGGTGAGGCTGTTGCCGGGTACCGGTCCCGCGCCGGTGCTGGCATTGCGAAGCCGCACCTCGGCGTCGAGTTTGCCCAGGGCGGAAACCAATTCGGCGGCGGGCCGGGCGTGCAGGCCGTGCGCGTTCGTCACTTCGACGATGGCGGTCATCGGTTCGGGTCGACGGATTTCCGGGACATCGATTGGGGGAGCGGAGAGTTCGCTGACCGGGTGTGCTTCGGCCGGGGGAGTGTTGATTCCGGCGGCACCGGGCTCTTCCGTTGGAGGAGTGGCGATTACGGCGGTTGTGGGCTCATCCGGTGGGGGAGTGGGGGTTTCGCCGAGCTGGGCGCGTTTGCCGTCCAGGGCGTGGTCGGCCTCGTGGGCTGCCTTGTCCAGGTCCGCGCCACCGTCGGCGGCGGCCAGGGCGGCGACCAGTCCCTCCACCAGCGGTGCCGCGCACAGTCGCACCCGGTGCGGGGATTCGAGCAGGTCGAGGGCGGTTTCGGCGGACAGGACCGCGCTGCCGAGGTCCATCAGCACCAGCACGCCGTCACCGGAGTCGGCGGCCTGGATGGCGGTGGCCACCGCGACGGCGTCGGTGCCGTACTCGGTTTCGGTCAGGCCCGCGGCAATCACTATGCGGGCCTGTGGTTTCGGCAGCAGCGCGGTGGCCAGGTCCACGGCCGCGCTCGCCAGGGCGCGGCCGTGCGACACGACCACCAGGCCGATCAACGCAGCGCCTGCCGGGCCGCCCGGACCAGCAGGACGGCGCTCGTCGCGCCCGGATCTATATGGCCGATACTGCGTTCGCCCAGGTAGGAGGCGCGGCCCTTGCGGGCCTGCAGGGGTTGGGTGGCGCGGCGGCCCTTGTCGGCGGCGGCGACCGCGGCCTCCAGCGCGGTGACGGGGGAGGAGCCGACGGCCACCTGCCGGTCGAGGCAGGCCGCGGCGGGCAGCAGGGCGTCGATCATGGTCTTGTCGCCGGGGACGGCCCTACCGCGTTCGGCCACCGCCTCCACTCCGGTCCGGAACGCCTTCGCGAATGTGGCTATGTCCGTGCCGTTTTCGAGCAGCGGCGCGCAGCGCAGGAAGAATGTGCCGTAGAGCGGTCCGCTGGCCCCGCCGATGGTGCTGACCAGCACGGTGCCGGTCTGCTTGCAGATGGCAGCGGGCCCACCGGCGGTGGAATCCTTCAGCGCCGCGACGGCCGCGTCCAGGCCCCGCTTCATATTCGTGCCGTGGTCGGCGTCGCCGATGGCCGAATCGAGTGCGGTGAGCTCCGCGACGCGTTCGGTTACCAGGGCGGCGAAGGCGCGGATCCAGGCCGCGGCATCGATGGTCGTCATCACATTCCCCATCGCAGGGCCGGGGTACGCACGGGCGCGTCCCACAGCGTGGTCAGTTCTTCGTCGAGCCGGGTGAGAGTCACCGAGCAGCCGGCCATCTCCAGCGAGGTGATGTAGGGGCCGACCAGAGCGCGTTCGATCGCGACGCCGTGCCCGCGCAGGATGCGGGACACCTCGTCGACCATGAGATACAGCTCGAGCAGCGGGGTGCCGCCCATGCCGTTGAGGAAGCAGAGCACCCGATCCCCGTGGGAGAACGGCAGATCCGCGAGGATCGGTTCGACCAGCATGGCCGCCACCTCGTGCGCCGGGGCGAGCGGGACGCGCATGCGGCCGGGCTCGCCGTGGATGCCGATGCCGATCTCCATCTCGGATTCGCCCAGTTCGAAGGTGGGGTGTCCGGCCGCGGGCACGGTGCAGGAGGTGAGCGCCATGCCCATGCTGCGGGATTCGTCGTTCACCCTGGTGGCGATGCGGGCGACCGCGTCCAGCGGCATCCCGCGCTGGGCGGCCGCTCCGGCCATCTTCTCCAGGATCACTGTCGCGCCGACGCCGCGGCGGCCCGCCGTATACGTGCTGTCCTGTACCGCCACATCGTCGTTCACGATGACGGGCACGACTTCGACGCCGGTGTCGGCGGCCAGTTCCGCCGCCATCTCGAAGTTCATGACGTCGCCGGTGAAGTTCTTCACGATGTGCAGCACCCCCGCACCAGCGTCCACGGCGGTGGTCGCGGCGAGGATCTGATCCGGTACCGGGGAGGTGAAGATTTCTCCCGGGCAGGCGGCGTCCAGCATGCCGAATCCGACGAATCCGGCATGGAGGGGTTCGTGTCCGGAGCCGCCGCCGGACACCAGTCCGACCTTCCCCGCGACCGGTGCGTCGCCCCGCACGACGATCCGCGCTTTGGCGTCGACCCGCAGCTCGGGATGTGCCGCCGCCATGCCCGCCAGGGCGGCATCCACCACCTCGCCCGGATCGTTGATCAGCTTTTTCACCGAGAACTCCCCTCGCAAGGCCGTAAGGGTTCACAGGTCAGAGTCCCACTCCCGTCCCCGATCCGCCCTGGATTTCGGACTTTTCGGGTACGGCGGCCTGGTGAGCGCAGTGGAGTTCGGGCAACGCGGTCCCGGTGTTATTCGGGAGCGCCGTCCTCCAGGGATCGGGCCAATTCGATATCGGTGACGAGCTGAACCATGAGCTCCCGCAGCTCACCGTCGGGCAGATGCCCCGCCGCGAACTCGAACGGCTCGGAAATATCGAGGCCACCCTGCGTGGCCTCCAGAATCACCCACGGAATGCCCACATCGGCCACGCCGAGCCGCTCCCGCACCAGATCGGTCGTATCGTCGACGAGCTCGACCCGCCGGGTCACCGCGGCGGTCATCTGCTCGTCCAATTCGGCGCGCCGCAATTCCAGCGCGCCCAGATCCGCGCCCGCCTCCTGCATGGGCGTGGTCCGCACCGAGCCGTCGTCGAACACCTGGAAGCCCTCGTTGACAGCGGTTGTGCCCAGCGAGATCTCGGCCTCGGCCAGATCGGGCAGGGTGCGCAGGCAGTCCAGCACCGCGTCCAGCGCGGCCACCAGCCGGTCGCGAATCTCGCGGCGGTGCACCACCTCCCGGTCCGCGGCCTCCCGTTCGGCCAGCACCTGTTCGACGGCGCGCCCGATCTGGAAGGCCATGGCCGTGGACTCGGGCGCCCAGCCGCCGTTCGGGACGAACTCGCCCTCTTTGGGCGTGATGGTGTCGAGGAAGCCGTTGACCGCGTCGAGCAGGTGTTTCAGCTGGTCGCGGGACACGGCCGGATGCCGGAAGGCTCGAAGGTACTGTTCGTGCGCTTCCGCGGGATCGACCTCACCGTCGCTCACATCGCCGATCCTGCCACGGCCGCGGCGCGGACCGGCGAATCCCGGCCATCTGATGGCGTGCCCTGTGCAGTGGTGCCACTCAGTAGTTCTGTTGACCCTGCAACTGCTGCATGATCGTGGCCTGCAACCGCTGCAGACCCGACGGCGTGATGCCGGTCTGCAACTGGCCCTCGATGGTGCGCACCAGATGCGAATCGTCGAGCACCTTCTCACTCGACTGGATCAGCACCGTGCCCGCGCCGGTGAAATCGAACTGCCGCTCCTCACCGGAGTTCACGCCGAACCGGGCGGCGCCCGCCGCCAGGAAGCTCGACACCCAGCGCTGATCGAAATGATGGCTCGGCGACGGGCAATCCGCCCACCCCACCAGCGATTCCGGATCCACCCGCAGCGGCGGCTCGGCGAAGATGACCGGGCCGTTGGAGGAGGCCAGGAACTTGCCGGTGCCGATCAGCGTCAGAAAGCCGGGCACGATCGACTGCTTCAACGCCAGCTCCGGCTCGAACGCGAGCAGATTCGCCGCGCGCACGGTCAGATTGCCGTCGTCGAGATCGAAGGAGTTGATGTTGTAGCCGCGGTCGCCGATGATCAGCTTCCCCTGGCCCTCGGCCACCACGTAGTCACCGGAGAACAGCGGAGCCGAGAACTGCTGCGACACCATATGCATCAGCCCGCCGTGCAGCCCGTGCGACAGCGTATTGAACTGCATCTGCCCGTAGTAGGCGATCATCGCGCCCTTGCGCATGAACCACGGCTTCCGCAGGTCGATGCAGAACGCGTAGTCGTTGCCCGGAACATTGTCGCTGTCACCGAGATTCATCGGATTCAGGAGCTCGGTCACAGCTTCTCCTCGCTGGCCTGCACGTACACCACACCCTGACCGATACAGTGCAGCTGCATCGCCTCACCGGAGCCCTTGCCCACGGCGTCCCGCCAGCTCATGGCCGACTTCAGCTCGGTCTGCACATTCCCGTACGCGGCCACGAACGCCTGCGGATCGACGACCACCGGATATTGGCCGCCCACCTGCAACTCGATGAACCCGCCGTGCCCCAGCAGCACCGCACTGCCCTGCCCGGACAGCTGCGTGGTGAACATGCCCGCGCCCGTGAGCACTCCGGCCGCCGCGCCGCGCAGCGCGCCCATCAGGCCGCCGCCGCGTCCGCCCTGCCCGCCGCCCGAACTGGCGACGGACACGATCGAACTCTGCAGCTGCGCCGTATTGGCAAGCAGCCGTGAGGCTTCCACGCGCAGCACCGCGCCGGGCTGCATATGCACCACATGGGTCTCCAGACCCGCGAATCCGTAGTGCACCTCGCCCATGCCGGTGGCCAGCATGGTGGCCTCGTGCTCACCGGCCATCATGCGACCGGCCATGCGCGCCAGCCCGCCCATGCCGCCCATCTGCGACGCGCCCGGCACCTGATGCGGTGCGAAGGACACGTCACCGGTGTAGAAGAGCATCGCGCCGGTGCGTGCCACCACGCCGCCCGCGTGCCCCACGTTGATCTTGACGACCTTGCCGTTGACCTGCTCGAACACGCGCGCCCCTACCGTTCCGCCGGCTGGATGAGCACGACGCCCTGGCCGTCCCAGCGCAGCGAGAACGCCTCGCCCGCGCCCTGACCCATGGCGTCCCGCCACGAAACATCGGTCACGAAGGACTGATTCAGGTTGCCGCGCGCGGCCACGAACGCATCCGGGTCCACCACCAGCGGATACTGCGGCGACACCTCCAGATGGATCAGCGGCCCGCCCGCGGACAGCAACGCCACCTGCCCGACACCGGTCACCGTGGTGGTGAACAGGCCCGCACCCGTGGTCGCGCCGCGCAGACCCGCGAAAGTCACGCTGCTGCGCAGGTTTCCGGCGAAAGCCAGCAACTGCTGCGATTCGACCTGCAGGGTCTCGTTGTTCAGGTTCACCACGGTGACGTTCTGGCCGTTGACCGCGAAGTACACCTTGCCCTGGCCGCCGCACTCCATCAGCGACAGCGATTCACCGGTGGCGCGGCGCTTCAGCCCCGCCAGCACCCCGTCGCCCCCGCCGAAACCAGCGCTCTTGAACTGGACATTGCCTTCGTAGGCGACCATCGATCCGGAGATCGCGCGGACACTTGTCCCCGCGAGCTGGGCCTCGATCACCTTCTTCGATTTCTCGAACAGCTGCGCCATCTGTTCCCTTGTGCTCGAACTTTGCCGTCACCCTAACCGATGCGGGCGTCCGCTGCTGCCGTTGTTTTCTCGTAGAGTGGGCGGCGACAGCACCGGCGAGAGTGAAGGGTCAATCTTGTCCGCAGCACTGGTGAAGGGCCAGAACGGCCCGGTGAACGTCAACGACGTGGTGATCAGCGTGGAGATCGCCGCCCCGGCGGATATCTCGGCGCTTCTGGTCACGGAGAACGGCAAGGTTCGCTCGGACGCCGACTTCGTGTTCTTCAACCAGCCCAGCGGTCCGGGCGTGAACCTGCAGCCCGCGCCGGGCGGTCCGGCCGCACTGGCCATTTCGCTGCCCGCGGTGCCCGCCGAGATCGCGCAGATCCGCGCCGT
Source organism: Nocardia acididurans (assembly GCF_016741815.1). Lineage (GTDB taxonomy): Bacteria > Actinomycetota > Actinomycetes > Mycobacteriales > Mycobacteriaceae > Nocardia > Nocardia acididurans. Next base: position 370,933 of record NZ_JAERRJ010000001.1, on the reverse strand, counting down.
CATCACCCTCGACGATCCGGGCAACAACTTCGGTCGCATCCCGGCCCCGACCGCACGTGTCTCCGACGCGGGCGGCAATGTGCTCTTCGAATACCGGGTCGAGGGTCTGAGCAGTGAATCCATCGTGATCGCGCTCGAGGTGTACCGGCGGCAGGGCGCCTGGAAGGTGCGCGCGGTCGGCCAGGGCTACGCGGGCGGATTCGCGGCCCTGGTCACCGACCACGGCGTCCGCGTGGACCAGCCCGCCCAGTCCGCCGCCCCGCAACAGGCCCCACCGCCCGCACCCCCGCAGCCGACCGGCGGCTACCCACCCCCGGGAGCCGGATATCCGCCGCCCGCACCGGGCCAGCAGTACGCACCGACCGGCGGCTACCCGCCCCCGAATCAGCCTGGCGGACAGGGTTATCCGCCGCCGCCCGGTGGCCAGTACCCGCCGCAGGCCGGATATCCGCCCGCCGGCGGCGGTTTCGCGCCGCCGGGGCCCGCGCCGGATCGGGATCTGCCCGCGAGCGGTCAGACGGTCAGCCTGCTCAAGGGACAGCGCGTCAATCTCCGCAAGGAGGACGGCAACCAGCTCACCTACGTGAAGATGGGCCTGGGCTGGGATCCGGTCAAGCGCGGCGGCATGTTCGGCAACCGCGCCGTGGACATCGACCTCGACGCCTCGGTGGCGATGTTCGCCGATATGAACCCGGTGGATGTCGTCTACTACGGCAGCCTTTCCTCCAAGGACGGCTCGGTCCGCCATCAGGGCGACAATCTGACCGGTGAGGGCGCGGGCGACGACGAGGTCATCCTCGTCGACCTCACCCGCATCCCCTCGCACGTCACGACCCTGCTGTTCATGGTCACCTCGTACAAGGGCCACACCTTCCAGCAGGTCGCCAACGCCTTCTGCCGCCTGGTCGACGGCGGCAGCAATGCCGAGCTGGCCCGCTACACCCTCGACGGTGGCACCCCCACCACCGCCATGGCGATGGCCAAGCTCTATCGCGACGGCCAGGGCGGCGTCTGGAAGATGGAGGCCCTGGGCGAGGGCTTCCAGGCCAAGCACCCCGGCGAGGCGCTACCCCAGCTCGGCCGCTTCGTCTGACCCGGTCCCGCCGGACGGAATTCTCGGACAGCGAACGGCCCCACACTCGAGAGAGTGTGGGGCCGTTCGACTTTCGCTATCAGGTGCCTGCGGTAGCCCGCGTGCGGGGGCGCAGCACGGCTGGGAGCCAAGGCTGTTCGGGATCAGGCGCGTGGTCGAGGACGCCACCGGAGGGATCGTCCTGGCCGTCGCGCCGCACCACGTCCTCGGCGGGCCGGTATATCTGCCGAATCACCAAGACGCACAAGGCGATCACCGCGATATCGCGCAGCACGACGGTGCCGGTGAACCACTGCTCCGGCACCCCCTTGCGGTCGGTGCCGAGGTAGTAGTACATGCGCGGCACCCACACCAGCGCGTCGATTGTCATCCACGCCAACAGGATTCGGCGCTGGGGGAGTGCCAGCACCGCCAGCGGCACCAGCCACAGCGAATACTGCGGGCTCCACACCTTGTTGGTGAGCAGGAATGCCGCCACGACCAGAAATGCCAACTGCGCCAGGCGCGGTCGTCGCGCGGCGGTCAGCCCGATCCAGCCGATTCCGGCGCAGGCGGCCAGGAACAGCAGCAGTGACACCAGGTTCAGCATGGACGGCGTCTGCCCGGTGGTCAGCGGCCCGTCGAAGCCGGTCCACCCGGTGAAGGAGGTGATCACGTTGTAGATGGAATCCGGGTCGGCGTGCCGTTCGGTGTTGAGCCGGAAGAACTCCCACCACCCGTTCGGGTACAGGATGGCGATGGGCGCGTTCACCGCCAGCCAGGTCAGTGCCGCCGCCCCGGCCGTCATGCCGAAGCTGCGCAGCGGCCCCGTCCGTCCGAACGTCCACCGGTCCTCGCCGAATCGCGCGGTGCGCAGGCACAGGATGAGGATCGGTCCGAGCAGCAGCAGCGGATACAGTTTCGCGGCCCCGCCCAACCCGAGCAGAATGCCCGCCAGCACCGGTTTGCGCCGCGCCCACGCCAGCAGCCCGCCGGCCGCGAAAGCCGTTGCGAGCGCGTCGAAGTTGGTGAAAGCGTGCACCGCGACCAGCGGCGACAGCGCGATGAGCGCGGCATCCCACACCCGCCGCCCGGCCAGCTGCGCGGACGCCCACACCGTCACCAGCCACGCCATGGCCAGACCGACGGCCACCACATTGAAGTAGATGACGACTTCGAGCCCGCCCGGCAGCGGAGAAGCCTTCCACGCCTTGGCGATTCCCATGGCCCCGTACTGGTAGAGCCCGGACAGCACCGGATACTCCATGTACCGGGCCTGCGGCCGGCCGTCGCCGTCCACGTCGAACCACTGCTTCTTGTACGGGAACGCGCCCTCGTTGAGGTGTTCGGCCCCGTACAGCGGCACCGTGTCCGAGTAGCACATGGCCACGTATTGGCGGCCGTTGTTCCAGTCCAGTCCGAGCAGTCCGTCCGCGTCGCGGGTCTGTTGGATGCAGCCCGCCTTGCCGAACCAGCCGAGGGCCAGGAACAGCAGTGCGAACACGAACATGACGCGCAGCGGCGTCCAGAATCGGACCCGTCCGATCAGGGCGTGATCGCCGACCGGCCCGCCGACGAGCGTGCACAGCTGTGCGGTGAGGGTGTCGGTGCGGCTGGGTTCGTCGCGGTCGTCGAGGGACCGCTGATCGGTCGCGAGCGGTGCGGGTGATTCGTAGAGTTCACCCGGATCGCGCCGTGCGCGAGCGTCTTCGGTCACGGGTTCCCCGCCTGTCCCCACCGTGGCACCGGCCGGCTCGCCCGAGGCGGCCGGCCGGTTGTCCAGTTCCTGCTCGATCACGGCAGAAGGCTACCGAGACCGTGTCGGCCCGGTGCCGTTGCCATTCCCGTTGCCGCCGCCGTTGCCTGTCCCGCCGCCGCTGTTCGCCGTGGTGGGCGCGCTGCGCGTGGTGGTCAGCGGGGAGCCGTCGGAGGGCGCGACCGGTTGTCCCGGCATCGGCCCGCTGTCGTTCTCCTCGGTCTGCTGGGAGCGCTGCTGGTTCTGCGGGTTGGGCGCGAGACCCGGTACCGGGATGGTGATACCCGGCAGGATCTCCACCTGGCTCTGCGTGATGACCGGCGGCGCGATGGGGTTGTCACTGGTCGACGGCGCGGTGTACGGCGCGGACCAGGACGGCACACCGGCCTGACCGGCGATGGCGCCCGGCTTCGGGAAGGACTCGTTCGGCGTGCCCGAGAGCGTGCCGTCCATGGTGCCCTTCCAGATGTCGGAGGGCAGGCCGGAACCGTAGATCATGCCGCCGTTGGCGTTTCGCAGTTTCTCGCCCTGTTCGGTGCCGACCCAGACCGCGGTGGCCAGCGACGGCGTGTAGCCGACCATCCAGGCGTCGCGGTTCTCGCCGGTGTCGCCGAGCTGGTTGGTGCCGGTCTTGGAGGCCGAGTCGCGGCCGCCCGCCAGGTTGTGGTTGCGCGACCAGGCGGCGATGGGCTTCATGGCGGCGGTGACGTTGTCGGCCACGGCGGCCGAGACGCGCTGCTCACCGGCGACGTCGCCGCGGTCCAGCAGCACGCTGCCGTCGGAGGCCACGACCTTGGTCACGAAGTGCGGCGCGTGATAGACGCCGGACGCCGCGAGGGTCGCGTACGCGGAGGCCATGTCGAGCACGCGCACCTGGTACTGGCCGAGCACGATGCCGTTGTTGGGGCCGGAGCCGTCCGGTTCGGTGAGCGTCTTGCCCACGCCCGGAATGGATTCCGGGATGCCCAGCTTGTGCGCCATGTCGGCGATCTTCTGCGGGCCGTTGCCCGGCATGTCCAGCATCATGCGGTAGAAGCTGGTGTTCAGCGACCGCTTGAGCGCCTCGGCGATGGTGCACATGCCGCACTGTTCGCCTTCGACGTTCGTGATCTTGATGCCGTTCACGGTGACCGGCGACGAGTCGTACAGAGTGGACAGCGACTTGCCCAGTTCCAGGTTCTCGGCCAGGCCGAACACTTTGAACGAGGAGCCCGCCGGCAGACCGGCATTGGCGAAGTCGAAGCCCTGGCCGTCGGTGCCGCCGTAGTAGGCGAGCACCGCGCCGTTCTTCGGATCCACCGAGACCACCGCGGTGCGCAGGTTCTCGGGTTCACCGTCCATGTACTTGTTCACCGAGTCGATGGCCGCCTGCTGGGCGACCGGATCGATGGTGGTGGTGATGGTCAGGCCCTCGGTGTTGAGCTGACGCTCGGAGATGCCCGCCGCCGTCAGCTCCTTGAGCACCTGCGACTTGATCAGACCCGCCGGGCCGTCGTCGGTGGTGTTCTCACCGGCGGCCTGCGCGGCCGGAATCACCGGCGGGAACTGGGTGCTCGCCTTTTCCTGCGAGGTCAGGTTGCCCATGTCCACCATGCCGGAGAGCACGTAGTCCCAGCGGGCTTTCGCGCCCGTCGGATTCTTCTCCGGGTCCAGGTTGGACGGCTGCTGGATGACCGCCGCGAGCACCGCGCCCTCGGCGGTGTTCAGCTCGGTGACCGGCTTGCCGAAGTAGGCCTTGGACGCCGCGTCGATGCCGTACGCGCCGCGACCGAAGTAGATGGTGTTCAGGTAGGCGGTGAGGATCTCGTCCTTGGACCACTGCCTGGCCATCTTCGCCGAGATCACCAGCTCCTTGAGCTTTCGGTTCAGCGAGTGCTCGTTGCCGACCATGGCGTTCTTGACGTACTGCTGGGTGATCGTCGAACCACCGCCCGCGTCCGCCACGCCGGTGGCATTGCGCCACAGCGCGCGGATGAAGCCGGTGATGGAGAAGCCCGGGTTGGTGTAGAAGGACCGGTCCTCGGCCGCGATCACGGCATTGCGCACCGTCGGCGGGATCTGGTCGATGGTGACGTCGGTCCGGTTGCCTTCCGGCGGAATGATTTTCGACAGCACGGTGCTGCCGTCGGCCGCCACGATGGTGGCCACCTGATTGGTCTTCAGGTCGCCCGGCTTCGGCACGGTGGCCGTCGAGTAGGCGATCAGGAACGCGGTGCTCGGCAGGATGACGAACAGCGCCAGCATGACGTAGCAGACCCGGCGGATGATCTTCCAGACCGAGCGCTTCTTCTTCGCGCCCGCGCCCCGGCCCGGACCGCCCGAGCCGCCGGAACCACCGGAGCCGGGACGGCGCGGCGGCGGACCCGACGGGGTGCCGCCGTTCTGCGCCCGCCGCGTGGCGGGCTGTGCGCCCGAGGGCGGGCGGGTGCGGTCGTCGGCCGGACGCGGTCGGGTCGCGGTGCCCGCGCGGCGGCCGGATTCGGCGGCGCGCTGGGCGCGGTCGGAGGTCGCGGCACGCTGGATGTGTTCCGGAACAGCCTGTCGCCCACCGGTATTCGCGGCCGGGTGGGGTAGCTTGCGGGTGCCGCCGGGGCCTACGCCACCGGCCGGATTGCCCTGCGGAGTGGGACGTCGCTGCGCATCCGCGCCGCGCGCGGGACCGCCCTGCGGCGCCGCCGGACCGCGGCCGGGCTGGGGGTTTCGCGGCGGCATCCCGCCGGGACCGCCGTTGGGTACCGGGCCGCGCCGCTGCGCGTTCCCCGGGCCGGGGCCCTGGGCGGGGCGGGGCTGGCCGTTCGGCTGCCGTGCGCCGGGCGGCGGGCCTGCCGGTCGAGGCGGCGGGTAGCCGCCGGGGCCGGGTTGCGAACCGCCACGGGGGCGGCCGCCGTGCGGTCCGTCGTCATAGGGCGATGTCACAGCCTGGCTCTCCAATAGCTACTCGAAATACGGTCCTGTGGCTCGATGCGGTCACGTTCACCGCGGCGGGCACGCTCGTGCCCGCGGATCAGCAGTCGGCGTGGCCTTTCATTCGGCGGCGCGCCGGGTCCCGGTGCGGCGGCGGCCCGAGGGCACCGGCGGGTGGCCCAGCACATAGGACTGCACCAAATGGTTCCAACTGCAGGTCCGGCACACCTCGACGACATGAACCGAGAACTCCTCACGAGCCTCGGCCATCCGTACCAATTCCTCCGGTGTGCGGGCGGAGCCGGCGGCGGGCCCCAGCCCGTCGCCGAAGACCCAGGATACGAGGGTCAGCTGCTCTTTCCTGCAGATCGGGCATGTGACCTCGCTCCCCCGCCCGTGAAACTTTGCCGCACGCAACAGGTAGGGATTCGCATCGCACACCTCGGCCACGGCTACCCGCCCCGCATAGACATCAGCCAGCAGCGACCGGCGCCGGAGCGCATAGTCCACCACCTGCCGCTGTATTCGCACGCGACCCAGAGTACTTGCGACGGCGCACCTGCCGCACTCCCCGGATGAACTCTCAGGGTTCACCTGGGTGATCGAAAGGCGACAACTGATTTCGTGCGGGCCGGGTAACTCGCCGGGGACGTCCAGAGTCGGAGCGGCTCTCAACCGGCGGCACGCGTGCTCGACGGTCGACGGCTCTCAGCCGGGCGCCGAAGATTCGGGGAGGCGGAATGGTGGCGCTTTTATATCGGGCCGATATAGTTTGGAGCTGCATCCATCGGTTAGGTCTGAAGAGAACAAGTCAGGGAGGTGAGGCCCGGTGCTCGAGTTGGCAATCCTCGGGCTGCTCCTCGAATCTCCGATGCACGGCTACGAACTGCGCAAACGCCTCACCGGCCTGCTCGGTCCGTTCCGTGCCTTCTCCTACGGGTCGCTGTATCCGACCCTGCGGCGCATGCAGGCCGACGGTCTCATCGCCGAAGAAGCCCCGCTCGGTCTGGCCACGCGCCGGGCACGGCGGGTCTACAACCTCACAGACACGGGCCGGGAGCGGTTCAACGAACTGCTCGCAGACACCGGCCCGCAGAACTACACCGACGACGGCTTCGGCGTTCATCTCGCCTTCTTCAGCCGCACCCCCGCGGAAGCGAGGATGCGAATCCTGGAGGGCAGGCGGCGACAGGTCGAGGAGCGCCGAGAAGGACTGCGGGAGGCGATCAAACGAGCCAGCGGGCAGCTGGATCGCTACACCCGCCAGCTCCATCAACTCGGTCTCGAATCAAGCGAGCGCGAAGTGCGCTGGCTCAACGAGTTGATTGCTGCGGAGCAATCGACGAAGGCGGCACCACAGAAAGAGGGAAATATCGGCCATGAGTGACATCAACACCGAAGTACGGGTGGCCATTGTCGGCGTTGGTAACTGCGCTTCTTCCCTGGTCCAGGGCGTGCAGTACTACAAGGACGCCGACGCTGACTCGACCGTACCGGGTCTCATGCACGTCAAGTTCGGTCCCTACCACGTCCGCGACGTCAAGTTCGTCGCCGCGTTCGACGTCGACGCCAAGAAGGTCGGTTTCGACCTGGCCGACGCGATCTTCGCCAGCGAGAACAACACCATCAAGATCTCCGACGTGCCGCCGTCGGGCATCTCCGTGCAGCGTGGTCCGACGCTGGACGGCATCGGCAAGTACTACGCGCAGACCATCGAGCTGTCGGATGCCGAGCCGGTCGACGTCGTGCAGGCGCTGAAGGATGCCAAGGTCGACGTGCTCGTGTCCTACCTGCCGGTGGGTTCCGAGGAGGCCGACAAGTTCTACGCGCAGTGCGCGATCGACGCGGGCGTGGCCTTCGTCAACGCGCTGCCGGTGTTCATCGCCTCGGATCCGGTGTGGGCGCAGAAGTTCGTCGACGCCGGTGTCCCGATCGTCGGTGACGACATCAAGTCGCAGGTCGGCGCGACCATCACGCACCGCGTGATGGCCAAGCTGTTCGAGGACCGCGGCGTCACGCTGGACCGCACCTACCAGCTGAACGTCGGCGGCAACATGGACTTCAAGAACATGCTCGAGCGTGATCGCCTGGAGTCCAAGAAGGTCTCCAAGACCCAGGCCGTGACCTCGAACCTCGAGGGTCCGCTGGCGGGCAAGGTGCACGACCGCAACGTGCACATCGGCCCGTCGGACTACGTCGAGTGGCTCGACGACCGCAAGTGGGCCTACGTCCGGCTGGAGGGTCGCGCCTTCGGTGACGTGCCGCTGAACCTGGAGTACAAGCTCGAGGTGTGGGACTCGCCGAACTCGGCCGGCATCATCATCGACGCGGTGCGCGCCGCGAAGATCGCCAAGGACCGCGGCATCGGCGGACCGGTCATCCCGGCCTCGGCGTACCTGATGAAGTCGCCGCCGAAGCAGATCGCCGACGATGTCGCCCGCGCGCAGCTGGAAGCGTTCATCATCGACGCCGAGTAATTCGGACGCAGCACAAGGGCGGCCCCGCAATTCGATTGCGGGGCCGCTCTTGGCAATTCGGGGGTCGGGCGCGCAGCCCGGCCCGTCAGTCGAGGGAGACGTACACCTCGACCGAGGTCGGCCCGGTGTAGCGCTCGATCTCCGCGGTGTGCGAGCGCGTGATGGTGCCCGCGTTCTCCGCCTTGGCGACCTTCGCCCACGCGGTGCGCAGCAGGTCGTAAGGCTTGTCGGACACAACGAATTTCGCGTAGCGCCCGGACGGAATCCGCGTCACCACGTCACCGGTGTCCAGATCGTCGAGTCCGGATAGTTCGTAGCCGAGCACCGCGACCGCGTGGTCGTTCTGCCCGATGTAGGCGGCCACCCGCTCGGCCTTCTTCTCCCGCGCCAGGTAGCGGTCCCAGGTGAAGTTGACCAGGTCGAGGTCACGCGCGGTGACCTCGCGCCCGGCGAGCGGGATGGTCAGGCCGCCGACCAGGAACGGATCCAGGGTGACGATTTCGAAGTCCACTGTGCCCCTACCCCTCCGCGCTCGTATCCAGCGCGACGAAAACCTCCACTGTCCGGGAATCCGGGTACCGCTCGAAATCCCCGGTGTAGGCGCGCCGCAGCGTGCCCGATGCCTCCAGATCCCACACCGTGCGCCAGATGGAGGCGATGGTGTCGCCCAGGTTGTCCCCGCTGCGGGTGAACAGGGCGAATCTTCCGGCCGGGATGCGCGCGAGCACGTCGCCCGGTTGCAGGTCGTCCAGCGTGCGGCAGCGGTACCCGACGATGTGGGTCAGGTATGAGCCGATCTCCGGTGCGTGATCGACGTACGCCGTCGCGGGTGGCCCGGGGAGGGTGCGCGACAGATTGCGCTTCCAGGCCTCCTCGACCTTCACGCGGCGTGGTCCTTCGACCGCGAGTGCCGGACTGCGTAGCACCGTTCCGGCCACCAGCGTCTCGTGGCGTTCAACGACATTGAAATCCACCGGCGTCGCCCCTAAGTCTCGTGCTGTCTCCGACCCCACCCTGCTCTCCACCCGCATCCTGCCACCGTTGCCCGGAGTCGCTGGCATCGGTGGCGGATTCCACAATATCCACAGCCGGGCGCGGATGGGTCGGGTAGTGCTGATTCATGATCAACAGCTCTCGTTCCGCTAACCCGGAACCGGAATGGAAAGGCCGGGGAAGATCTCCACCTGTTTCGGTTCGGGCGCGGGCGGAATCACCACGACGGGATCCTGCTGCGCGCCATTGCCGGGATTCAGTATGTCCCAATTCCCGTCGGCGGGCGGCGCCCCCGCAACCGGCGCCGGATTCGGGAACTGTTCCACCGGCGTGCCGTCCAGTGCGCCGTCCATGGTGGCCTTCCAGATATCCGCGGGCAGGCCGGATCCGTAGATGGCGGAGCCGCGCGATGTCGTAATCGGTTGGGACTGTTCGGTTCCCACCCATACGGCGGTGGACAGCGACGGCGTGAAGCCGACCATCCAGGCGTCCTTGTTGTCGCCGGTGTCGCTGAGCTGGGTGGTGCCGGTCTTGGCCGCCGACGGCCGGTTTCCGGCCAGCCCGTGCCCGTTGGAGTAGGCGGCGATGGGCTGCATGGCGGAGGTGACGGTATCGGCCACCGAGGATTGGATGCGCTGTTCGCCGGGCGGCGGATCGCCGCCCCGGTCGAGCAGCACCCGGCCGTCGCCGGTCACCACCTTCTGCACGAAATACGGTGCGTGATAGGTCCCGGACGCGGCAATGGTGGCATACGCCGAGGCCATGTCTATCGGCCGCACGGAATACGCGCCGAGCACGATGGCGGGCAGCGGCGGCCCGCCCTCTTCGGTGAGGGTCTCGCCGATGCCCGGAATCGATTCCGGGATTCCGGCCAGGTGCGCGGCGTTGGCGATGGCCTTGGGGCCTTCGAACAGGGCCTGGCTGAGGCGGTAGAAGCTGGTGTTGAGCGAGCGCTTGAACGCTTCGGACAGCGGGCAGGTGCCGCAGGTCTCGCCGCCGACGTTCTGGATCTTCTCGCCGTTGACGGTGATGGGCGCGCTGTCGATTCGATAGGACAGCGAGATGCCCTGCTGCAGTGCGGCCAGCACCGCGAAAGTCTTGAAGGCCGAACCGGTTTGCAAAGGGGCCTGGGCGAAGTCGAAGCCGATGCCGTCCGGTCCGCCGTAGTAGGCGCGCACCGCGCCGCTGCGCGGGTCGATGGACACCACGGCGGTGCGCAATTCGGACGGTTGCCCGTTCAGGCCATTGTTCACGGCGTCGAGCGCGGCCTGCTGGGCGCGGGCGTCGATGGTCGTGAAGATCTGCAGCGCACCGGTGTTGAGTTCGTGTTCGCTGATGCCGGAGGAGCGCAGTTCGCGCAGCACCTGGGCGCGGATGAGGCCCTCGGGGCCGCGCGGCGTGTCGTCGACCTCGGTGACGGGCACGATGACGGGGAACACGGTGGCGGCCCGCTCGCTGCGGTTGAGCACGCCCATCTGGATCATGCCGTCCAGCACGTAGTTCCAGCGGTCGGTGAGGGCGTCCAGGTGGGTTTCCGGGTCCAGGATGGACGGTGTGCGCACCACGGCGGCCAGGACCGCGCCCTCGGCGAGGGTGAGTTCGGGAACGCTCTTGGCGAAGTAGGCGCGCGCGGCGGCGGAGATGCCGTACGCGCCGCGCCCGTAGTAGATGGTGTTGAAGTAGGCCTCGAGGATCTCGTCCTTGCTCCACTGCCGCGCCATCTTCGCGGAGATGATGAGTTCGCGCATCTTGCGGCTCATGGTGCGTTCGGAGCTGAGGAAGGCGTTCTTCACGTACTGCTGCGTGATGGTGGAGCCGCCGCCGGCGTCTTCCTTGCCGAGCAGGTTGTCGCGCGCGGCGCGGACGAAGGCCGAGGCGGAGTAGCCGGGGTTGGTGTAGAAGTTGCGGTCCTCGGCCGACAGCATGGCCAGCCGCACCGGTTCGGGGACGTCGCTGAGCGGGACGGGGATCCGATTGCCCTCGGGCGGTACGACTTTCGCGATGACCGACTGCCCGTCGGCGGTGAGGATGGTGGCGATCTGATTGGTCTGCACGGCATTCGGGTCGGGAATTTCCGCGCTCCAGTACGCCAATCCGATGAGCAGTGAGGGGATCACCGCGAAGATCACGAACAGCGTGGTCAGCACGCGCAGGACGCGTCGCCCCCGGGAGGCGCGCGGTCGTCGCGAACTATCCTGCCGTTTCGGTGTTTTGGGCGGTTTGGCGCGGCGTCGGGGCCTGCTGTGCGACGGCTGCTGCCGCCGGAACTGGTCTGTCGGGAGCTCATTCCACCCGGCCATGGTGGCGTACGGCGGTGGTTCGCCACGGCGCCGCTTACGGGATGAGCTCACGAGCATCTCCTTCTGGAGCGTTCGATAAAGCTTTGCGTACAGGTGAATGCCGCGTCCCGAATGCGGCGTGGCCCATGCTAATGGACGCATGGGCCACGGCCGGAAATTTAGCTCTTTACGCCACCGGCGGTGAGACCGGAGATGATGCGGCGCTGGAAGAGCAACACCATGATCACCAGTGGAATGGTGACGATCGTTCCCGCCGCCATGATGGCCGCGTACGGCTGCACCAGCGGGTTGTTGCCGGAGAACCGCGCGACCGCGACGGTCACGGGCTCGGTCTTGTCACTGGAAAGCAGTCGCGCCAGCAGATATTCGTTCACCGACGCGATGAAAGCCAGAATGGCCGTGGTGAATACGGCCGGCGCGGCCAGCGGCAGCATGATCAGCCGGAAGGCCTGGAAGCGCGACGCGCCGTCGATGCGCGCGGCCTCCTCGAGTTCCCACGGCAGTTCGGTGAAGAACGAGGCCAGGATGTACACGGTCATGGGCAGCACGAACGAGATGTTCGGGATGATCATGGCCTGGTACTGCCCGATCCAGCCGAGGTTGGTGAACAGCTGGAACAGCGGCGTCACCAGCACGACCACCGGGAACATGGAGGCGCTCAGGATGAGCCCCGACACCACGTAGCGGCCCTTGAAGGTGAGCCGCGCCAGCGCGTACGCCGCCATGACGCCGATGAGCAGCGCCACGATCGTGGTGAGCGATCCGATGATGACGCTGTTGACCAGCGCCTTCCCGAAGTCGTTGCCGCGGCTGGTGTCGAAGGCGTTCTGGAAGTTCTCGAACGTGACGTGCGTGAACCACGGCGTGTTGTCGAACTGGTAGTCCGGATCGCGGAAGGCGGTGACGACCATCCAGTAGAACGGCCCGAGTCCCCAGACGAGCACGATCAGCGCGCCCAGGTAGACCCGGGCGCTCGCGAGCCGTTTGGTCCACGGAACCGCCTGCGGCACGACGTTTTTCGTCGGCTGCGCGGGCGGCGTCGGGCGAGCTTTGTCCATGTCGATACTCATCAGTGCGCCTCCCGCTGCTCTTCCTGGGTGCGAACGGCGTTGGCCCCCAGCACCTTCACCAGCAGGAACGCCACGGTGAAGATGAGCAGGAAGGTGATCACCGACAGTGCCGAGGCGCTGTTGGGTCCCTGCCGGACCTGATCGACGACCAGCATCGAGATGGTGCGGGTGTTCGGATTGGACTGCGTCATGATGGCCGGCAGGTCGTACATGCGCAGCGCGTCCATGGTGCGGAAGAGCACGGCCACCAGCAGCGCGGGTTTCAGCAGCGGCATGGTGATGTGCCAGAACCGCTGCCACGCGGACGCGCCGTCCACGCGCGCGGCTTCGTACACGTCGCCCGGAATCACCTGCAGCCCGGCCAGAATCAGCAGCGCCATGAACGGGGTGGTCTTCCACACGTCCGCGGCGATGACGGCGAAACGGGCGGGCCATTCGTCGGCGGTCCACAGGATGTGTGTGCCGAGCACCCGGTTCACGACGCCGTCGTACTGGAACATGAACTCCCACAGCCGCGCGGTGACGGCGGTGGGGATGGCCCACGGGATCAGTACGGCGGCGCGCAGCAGGGCGCGGCCCTTGAAGGTCTTGCCCATGATCACGGCCATGCCGAGGCCGATGGTGGCCTCCAGCGCGACCGTGATCACGGTGAAGAACAGGGTGACGCCGATGGCGAGCCAGAACTGCGAACCCAGGTTGCCGGTGGGGCAGCTGACGGTCTCACCGAGCGAGTTGGTGCACTGCTGCAGCAGCCAGTGCTTGAAGTTGTCGAACCCGGCGCTGCCGCCCTCGACGAACATGCCGGTGGCGGGGTCGAGTCCGGCGTCCTTCTGGAAGGACATGTACAGCGCTCGCGCGACCGGATATCCGATCACCACGGCCAGTGCGATGAGCACCGGCGTGACGAACAGCCAGCCCTTGGCCGTGTCGCTGAGGGGCGCACGGCGCTTGGCGGGCGAGGACTTCGGTTTCATGGCGGTCGGTTCGGGTGGCGCGAGCTCGGTCGCTCCCGAAGGACGTGACACCTTTTTCTCTCCTACGGGATGGACAACGGCGGGCGTTCCGTCGGGCTACGATCCGGCGGTTTCGATGCCCTTCTGCATCCCGACGATGGCGTCGTCGACGGACTTCGTGCCTGTCAGGGCAGCATAGGCGTTGTCCGTCACGGCTTTCGAGACGGCGTCGTAGAACGGGGTGACCGGTCGCGGCACCGCGGAGGCGATGGATTCCTTGAGCGCGGGCAGGTACGGCATCTTGGCGATCAGCGCGGGATCGTCGTAGACCGAGGCGCGGACCGACGGCAGCGCGCCGGAGGCGACGATGTGCTGGGCGTCTTCGCTGATCAGGAAGCGCAGGAAGTCCAGCGCGGTGGCCTTGTTCTTGGAGTAGGCGCTGATGGCCGCGTTGTAGCCACCGAGGGTGGACGCGCCGATGCCGTCCTTGCCGGGCAGCGGGGCCACGGCGAAACGGTCCTTGACCGCGGAGGCGTCGGATCCGGCGTCACCGTAGGAGGACGGCCAGCCGCGCATGAACATGAGCTTGCCGCTCACGAACGCGTTCTGCGACTCGGGCTCCTTGAAGGAAATGGCTTCCTTCGGGATGTCGCCGTTCTTGTAGGCGTCGACCAGCGTCGACAGGCCGGCGCGGGCCTGCGGCGAGTTCACGGTCGGGGTCTTGCCGTCGGGGCCGACGAAGCTGCCGCCGAAGGCGTTGATGACCTCGGCGGTGTTCACGGTCAGACCCTCGTAGGGCGCGAACTGGCCCGCGTAGCAGCCGATTCCGGCCTCGGTGGCCTTCGGGCACTGGGCAAGCAGCTCGGTCCAGGTCTTGGGGGCCTCGGTGACCAGGTCCTTGCGGTAGAACAGCAGGCCGCCGTTGGTGTTGCGCGGGGCGGCGTACAGCGTGCCGTTGTAGGTGGCGCTGGCGACCGGCGGGGACAGCAGGGTGGAGGTGTCCAGCGCGAAGGAGTCCTTCAGCGGCTGGATCCAGCCCTTGGCCGCGAATTCGGCGGTCCACGGGACGTCCATGGCGAACACGTCGTAGTCCGTGGACTTCGCGTTCAGGTGCTGTTTGAGGTCGTCGTACTGCTGGGAGGCGTCGTTGGACTGCTCCTTGAACGTGACCTTCTCATCCGGATGCGCGGCGTTCCACCGTTCGATGAGCTGTTTGACCGCACCGGTTTCGGTGGTGTCCTTGCCCTCGACGTAGGTGATCGGCCCGCGCCCGGTCAGGTTCTGCGAAATGGCATTGCTGCCACTGTCACTCGAACACGCGGTAGCGAACGTCGCTGTCAGCAGCGCCACGGAGGCGGCCGCGAAGGCCGCTCGCGGCACCAGCGACGATCGTAGGGACGACACCTTCTTCAAAGCCATCGCGGAAACTCCAGGGTCGAGACGTGAGCGGCGGCACACTCAGCCGTTTGCACACAGGAAGATACATGGTGGAAGTTCCCCGCGCCCCAACTACCTCGCCGAGTCCCGGCTAACCTCATGGTTCGCGGCCGGCTCGGTCTGGACTGACGGAGCGGGGGAGCGAAGCGGAGGAGCGGAGGAGGGAAGACCGAGCTTGCAGGCCGCGAACCCGCCCGGAGCGAAGCGGAGGGCAATTGAGCACAGACAAGATGCTGACCCGCATCGGGGGACTGCTGCGGCAGGCGGAGTCGACCGACAACGAGCACGAAGCCGAGGCGTTCCTGGCGGCCGCCCAGCGGCTGGCGACGCGATCCTCCGTCGATCTGGCGGTGGCGCGCTCGCACATAGCCAATCGGGAGAAACGCCCGGTTCCGGTGCAGCGTGTCGTTCCCATCGGCGAGCCCGGCAAGAAGGGCCTGCGCACCTACGTGCAGCTCTTCGTCGCCATCGCTTCCGCCAATGACGTCCGCTGCGATGTCGCCCGCACCTCCACGACGGTGTACGCCTACGGCTTCGACACCGATATCGACACCTGTGAGGCGTTGTACGCGAGCCTGCTCGTCCAGATGGTGCGAGCCTCGGATCACTACATCAAATCCGGTTCCTACAAATCGGCCACCACTCCGAAACTGGTGACCGAAACCCGCTGGGGTCGAAAGGTGGAGCGCAAGGTGCAGGCCCCGGTGGCCGCAGTGACCGCGCGCCTGAACTTCCAGATGGCGTTCGCCGCCCGCATCGGCACCCGTCTCGCCGAGGTCAAGGCCGATGTGGAGGCCGAGGCGGTGCGCACCGAATCCGGTGAGAACACCGCCACGGGAACAGCTCTCGCGCTGCGCGACAAGGAACTCGCGTTGAAGGATTTCTACACCAGTACTTCCGAAGCGCGCGGCACTTGGCGCGGCCCACAGGCCTCCGCGGGCTACTCCGCGGCCGCTCGCCGCGCCGGTGACCGCGCGGGCCGCAATGCCCGGCTCGGCAATTCTCCCGAATTGCCCGCCGCGCGTGGGAAGTTGACCGGATCCGGATCGTGACCCCGCGCGATACCCAACGCGCCAAGGTGTACGACGCCGAGGGGCTGGTGCGCGGAATGTTCGACCGCGCGGACGAATTGGGCGTGCGGACGGTCGAGGTGCACGGCTCCCGGCTGACGCTGCCGGTCGAACGCCGGTTCGCCTCGGTGGAGTCGGTGCAGACCTATGTGGACCGGGTGCTGGCCTTGAATTGGGTTCGCGCGCAGTGGAAAAAGGCGAGCAGTCCTGTTTCTGTGCGTTCCCGGGCCGGAGCGAAGGCCGCGCATTACGAATCCGAGGGCGCGGTGCTCGCCGTTCCCCTGCACGTGCGCGGAACCGCGTGGGCATTACGGGAATTGGTGATCCTGCACGAGATCGCGCATCATCTGGACCCCGCGCCGGCCGATTCCGCCCCGCACGGGCCGGAATTCTGCGAACGCTATCTGGAACTGCTCGACGGCGTGATCGGTCCCGAGGCGGCACTGCTCATGCGGACCACCATGTTCGGTTGCGGCGTCCGGACCGGATAACAGTTTCGAGGCACTGACCAGCGAGTTCCCCGGTATCGCCGAAGCCGTTGCCGGGCAGCGCCCCTAGCGTCGTCTTCGAAGCGACACGGGCAGCCGGCCCGAGTCCGGACGGGTGGGGAAACCGATGATCAAGAAAATTCTGCTGGCGACAGTGGTGCTCGGAACCGTGCTGGGGATCGTGGCCGGACCGGCGCGAGCCGATACCTTCAGCAGTTCCCGCTCCGGAAGTTGCTCCGGGACGGTGGGCAGCTGGGGCTATTTCTACGCCTACACCTATCAATACGCGTATATCGCCGGGCGCACCATAGAAAGCGAGAGCCACAGTTTCAGCTTCTCCGGATTCCTGTCCGGGGCCGAGAACGCCGAATTGCTGAAGGGTGAGGACCGCAAGTGGATCATCTACCGGTCGGGTGATTTCGACATCGCCGTGCCGTACGTCTCCGGCGCGGGTTTGTTCGTCCAGGACAACCGTCGCGTCGATCGTGACTGGATCAAGCTCTGCTCCTACTGAACCAGTCTGCGGACGCGATCGAGGCGCTGCCGCCACCAGGCGACGCGCTCCGGGTCGGGGTGCCGGTAGCGGTCGAGGAGTTCGGGGTCCGGGGTCGGAGGGGTCTTCGGGACCGGGAGCCCGCCGTCGACCGGACGGAGAGGTTCGGCGACGACGTCGCCGGTGAAGAGGGCGAGGGTGCCGAGGCCGCACGCATAGTCCAGTTCGGGAAGTGTTGCGGCCAAGGCGATCTGGGCTGAGAGACCGATGCTGGTTTCGAGGGCGGAGGAGACGACGCAGGGGAGTCCGGCGGCTTCGGCCACCTGAAGTGCACGGCGCACGCCACCGAGGGGAGTGCATTTCAGGATGGCGAGGTCGGCGGCTCCGGCGACGGCCACTCGCAGCGGATCCTCGGCGCGCCGGATGGATTCATCGGCGGCGATGGGCACATCCACCCGTCGCCGTACGGCGGCCAGTTCTTCGATGGTGCGGCAGGGTTGTTCGACGTATTGCAATCCGCCTGCGGCTCTGTCGATTCGCGTGATGCGGTCGACGGCGGTATCCACATCCCACACCGCGTTGGCGTCTACCCGGACGAATCCGTCGTTGCCCAGGGCGTCCCGCACGGCGGCCACCCGTTCGAGATCCTCGCCGAGCGAATCGGGATGGTCGGCGACCTTCACCTTGGCGGTGCGGCAGCCGGAGGCGGCGACGATCTCCCGTGCCCGTTCCGGGCCGACCGCGGGCACGATGCAGTTCACCGGTATCCGATCCCGCACGGGTCCCGGCCAACCGATGGTGGCCTGTTCGACGGCGGTGGCCAGCCAGCCCGCGGCTTCCCGATCGTCGTATTCGGGAAACGCGCAGAACTCTCCCCACCCCGCGGGTCCGGGAATGAGCATCCCCTCCCGCACGGTGATCCCCCGGAACCGCGTCCGCAGGGGAATGGCGTACACAACGGCGGATTCGTAGTCCGGGGCCTCGATGCGCTCGCTCACACCCGCGACCCTACTCACCAGCCGCCCGGTATTCGGAGTGGCAATGGATCTCGCACCCGGTCAGAATTCGGAGAAAGCACCGAACGATCCGGGGGGAGCCCAGCGCCATGAACTCGCAAGACCAACCCCGCCGCCCTGCCCTCGACCCCGATCGCCGCCCCGGCCCCCCGCAGCCCGCCGGCGGAATGACGCAGACCTGGAACATGGTGCCGCCGAACGATTCCGATGATGCCGCGCGGGCGGTTGGACAGGGGAGCACAGTGCCACCGGCACCCGACGATTCAGAAAAGCCCACCGTTTCCTCGGGCTCGAGCTCAGGCCAACTCCGCAACCCGATCCCCCCGCAGCGCCCCCCGGCTCCGCCCCAGGCGGCAGCCGGTGCCGGCCAGCCGCCTGCTCCGGGCGCCTCCGTGCCATCGCGAAATCCCACGCCACCACCGGGATCCGGTCCTCCGGGACAGTCACCGAACCTCGGAGCGCGGGCGGCTGGGCACGGGCAGCAGCTGCCACCGTCCCCCTCGGGCGAGTCGGAGAAACCCACCGTTTCCTCAGGCTCCAGTCGGCCGCCCACGCCACCCCCCATCCCTCCGCAACGCCCTCTCGCCCCTGCCGCTCCACCGGCGCCGAGTGGTGTCGGTCAGCCGCCCGCCTCGAACTCTCCGGCGCAATCCCGAAACCTCACGCCACCAACGGGATCCGGCCCGCCGAACGCCGGAGCTCCCCAGCCGCCGCGCGACGCCGGAGGCTCGCCGCAACCGCCGCGCGGCCCCGCTTCGCTGGGGCATCCCCAGGGGCCGGGTGGCCCACGCCATCCCCAGGGCGCGGGTGGTCCCGCGCACCCGCCGAGTTCGGGTGGTCCCGCACAGGGACAGGGTGGCCCGGCTCAGTCGTATGGTCCAGGCGGTCCGTCCCGTCCCGCCCCGGCCGCTCCGGGGCAGTCGCGAGATTCGGGTGGTCCCGCGCAGCCTCATGGGCCCGCACGCCCCGGGCAATCGCCCGGCTCCGCCGGTCCTGCGCAGCAATTCGGTTCCGGTGGGCCCGCGCAGTCGCCTGGTTCCGATGGTGCTCAGCACCCGTATGGACCAGGACCGGGTGGTCCCGGGCAGTCGCGTGATTCCGGATCGAATCGCCAGGCTGCGCCGTCCGGGCCGGGCAGGCCCGGGGGCGTTGATCAGCCGCCGCGTCCGGGCGCGCCGGGTCGATCGGCGGGGCCGATGACACCGCCGCCGTTCCCTCCGGGTTCACCTGGGCCACACTATGATTCGGGTGCCTCGGCATTGCCGGGGCAGGGGTGGTCGCCGGGTGCGCCGGAGCAGGTCGCGCCTGCCGGTGCGCCCAACACCGCGGGCAGGGGGATGCCCGCGCAGCCGTATCGGCCCGCGCCGCCCGGTCCGGGTGCACCGGCCCGGCCGTACGATTCGGGTGAATTCGGCGCGGTGGCACAGTCGTTCGGCCCGGACGGGTCGATGCGGTCCGTGGGGCTGGAGAAGCCGGGCGCGGCCGGTGTCGAGGGCACGTCGGTTCTGAGCGAGGACGAGGTGGAGACGGCGAAGCGGCCGCTGTCGTCGTTCGGTGATCTTGCCGCCGAGGGTGATTCGAGCCGGCAGTCCGCCGCTGGGCTGGGCGCTCTACCGCTGCGCCGGAAGAATGTGCTCATGGCGGCGGGCGTCTACGGCCTGGATATTGTGCTGGCCTTCGTATTCGGATATCTGCTGCTGGGCAAGCTGTCCGGGCTGATCTCCAATCGCTGCACGGCCAAGCGGGATTTCTCCGTGCAGTGCGATGTGATCCAGCCGCCGACCTCGGGTCTGCTCGGCCTGCTGCTCGCGGGCGGCGGAATCTCGCTCGCGCTCATGGGCGCGCTGATCCTGGCGTCGATCGCCGCGGTGACCCGTCGCAATGCCCTGTTGTGGACGGCCATCGCGCTGCCGGTGATCGTGGTGTCCGGATTCGGCGGCTATCTGCTGGTGAGCAGCGCGGCCGCCTGACCTCCGCGACGTGTGACCGGCGGCCGCCGTGGGCATTCCACCGATGTGGTGGAGTGGTGGCGGCCGCCGGGTCGCCCGTTGGATCTCGTACTCGCCGCACTGGTCTACGTGCTGGCGTGTGGCACAGCCTGGTTCGTCGCCCTGATCGTGCCCGAGTACGAGTTCTTGGTGAGCGACAGGGGCGGCAGCAGCTACCTTCCGCTGGCCTTCACCGTGGCCTGGTTCGGCCTCATCGCCACACTCATGTTCATACCGCTGTGGACCCTGCACGCAATCCGGCTCGGCCAGCGGGCCTGGCCCACCACTCTGTTGGCGTTCCCGCTGATCGCCCTGTCCTGGGTAGCGGGATTGCTCATCGCGATGGTGGGAGTGTCGTAGCTCCGGTCCACCGTCACCCGGCAGTTGTTCCGGTTCACAGTCGTTCGTAGATGGTGGCGTTGGCCAATCCGCCTGCCTCGCACATGGTTTGGAGTGCATAGCGCCCGCCGCGTTCCTGGAGGGCGTGGACGAGGGTGGTGGCCAGCCGGGCGCCGGATGCGCCGAGGGGGTGGCCCAGGGCGATCGCGCCGCCGTTGACATTCACCTTGGCGAGGTCGGCTCCGGTGTCGTGCGCCCAGGCCAGTACGACCGAGGAGAAGGCCTCGTTCACCTCGAAGAGATCGATGTCGGACAGCTGAAGTCCGGCGCGCTGCAATACTTTTCGAGTGGCGGGGATGACGGCGGTGAGCATGAGCAGCGGATCGTCTCCCGCTACCGCGAAGCTGTGTACTCGGGCCAGCGGGCGCAGGCCCAGTTGCGCGGCGCGTTCGCTGGTCATGATGAGGACGGCGGAGCTGCCGTCGTTGATCTGGCTGGCGTTGGCGGCGGTGATGTTCCAGCCGATCTGCGGGAAGCGGGCCGCCATCTCGTCGCTGTAGTAGGCGGGGCGCAGTCCGCCGAGGGTTTCCAGGGTGCTGCCGACGCGGATGCCCTCGTCGACGGTGACGCCCGCGAGGGGCGCGAGCTGCGCTTCGAACGACCCGTCTTTCGTTGCGCGGGCGGCCTTTTCGTGGCTGGACAGCGCGAACTCGTCGAGCTGGGTGCGGGTGAGATTCCATTTCGCCGCGATGAGTTCGGCGCTGATGCCCTGCGGGACGAGTCCGTCCGGATAGCGTTCGGCGAACCCGACCCCGGCGATGTCCTGAGCGCCGATCATGTTGGCTCCCATGGGAACCCGGCTCATGGATTCCACGCCCGCCGCGACCACGATGTCGTAGGCCCCGGCGATGACGCCCTGTGCGGCGAAGTGGATCGCCTGCTGGCTGCTGCCGCACTGCCGGTCCACGGTGGTGGCGGGCACGGATTCCGGGTATCCGGCGGCGAGGGCGGCGCGCCGGGTGAGGTTGCTGCCCTGTTCGCCGACGGCGGTGACGACTCCGCCGATCACGTCGTCGATGAGTGCGGCGTCGATCCCGCTGCGGCGCACGACTTCGCGCAGGCTGTGCGCGAGCAGGTCGGCGGGGTGGACGCCGTGCAGGGCGCCGGTGGGCTTGCCCTTGCCGATGGGGGTGCGGACGGCTTCGACGATGACTGCGTCTCTCATGACTGAACCCTTCTCGCTGCTGCCCACCCGATCGGGGGTTCGGGGGCGGAGCCCCTGAGGGTCCCGGGAGTGGGAACATCTGGCTTCGTTGCTCTGAAGCCAGGTTATGCCCTAGCCATAGTGGACGCAAGTCAGCATCTGTATGATTGTCGGCATGTCATTCGTGCTGGAAGGAACGCTCAGCGATCTGAGCTCGTGGAAGCCCGAGGGATGCTCGATCGCCAAGGCGATGGATATTGTCGGCACCCGCTCGGCGATCCTCGTCCTGCGCGAGGCCTACTACGGCACCACGCGCTTCGACGGTTTCGCCGCCCGCGTGGGCGTCACCGACGCCGCCGCCTCGAGCGCGCTACGCAAACTCACCGAAGCGGGCCTGCTGGAGAAACGCCCCTACCAGGAGGAGGGCAAGCGAACCCGCAACGAGTACATCCTCACCGAGATGGGCCGCGACCTGATCCCCGTGGTCGTCGGCCTCTGGCAGTGGGGCGACAAATACCTCCAGGACGGCGTCCCCCCGCTCGAGCGCCTGGAAGATTCGACCGGCGACCCGGTCCGCGTCGAACTCCGCAGTGCCTCCGGGGCCGAGGTCGCCCCGGAGAACCTGCGCGTCCGCGTCAACGACGACTGGCTGGACCGCAAACGCCGTCGCAAGAAGCCCTGAACCTCAGTTCAGCCGTCGCCCGTCCTCGGGCGCGAAGAAATAGATGTGCTCGGTATCGGCGGTGAGCGTCAACCGCGATCCCTTGGCCGGCGGGTTACGCCAATCCGCCCGCGCCACAATGGTTTCCTGCCCGCTCTTGTCCAGCGCCCGCCCGTACACGTACGCGTCGGACCCGAGCTCCTCCACCACGTCGACCTCCATGGTGATGCCGACCGGCTCCTTGCTGAGCCCGTTCCCGCCGGCATTCCCGGTGATCTCGAAGTGCTCCGGCCGAATGCCCACGACGACGGACCCGTTGCTCGCGTCCGCGACCGACCGCGGCAACGCCAGCCGGTACCCGCCGAGGTTCACGGCCCCCTGATCGACGGTGAGCGTGAACAGATTCATGGCAGGCGACCCCATGAACCCGGCCACGAACAGATTGGCCGGATTCCGATACAGATCCCGCGGCGACGCACACTGCTGCAGCAGCCCGTCCTTCAGCACCGCGACCCGATCACCCATGGTCATGGCCTCGACCTGATCGTGCGTCACATACACGGTGGTGGTCCCCAACCGCCGCTGCAACTGCGCGATCTGCGTCCGAGTCTGCACCCGCAGCTTCGCATCGAGATTCGACAGCGGCTCATCCATCAAAAACACCTGCGGCTGCCGCACGATCGCCCGCCCCATGGCCACGCGCTGCCGCTGTCCACCCGACAGCGCCTTGGGCTTGCGCTCCAAATACTGCTCGAGATCGAGCAGCTTCGCGGCCTCCCGCACCCGCTCCTCCCGCTCAGCCTTGGCCACCTTCGCCATCTTGAGCGCGAACCCCATATTCTCGGCCACGCTCATATGCGGGTACAGCGCATAGTTCTGGAACACCATCGCGATATCGCGTTCCTTGGGTTCCGCGTGCGTGACATCCTTGTCGCCGATGAGAATCCGCCCGGTGCTCACCTCCTCGAGCCCAGCGAGCATCCGCAGCGACGTGGACTTCCCACATCCGGAAGGTCCGACGAGGACCAAGAATTCGCCATCCTGAATCTCCAGATTCAGGGCATCGACAGCCGGTTTCACAGACCCCGGGTAAAGCCGGGTCGCACTGTCGAAAGTAACCGTAGCCATGCTGAATACATCCCTTCACCGGCAGGAACGTGCCGGACGATCCGAGTAGAGGGTTTCGCACATCCTAAGCAGGATGCGGCCACTCCGCAGCGCCCGGGTACACAGGGATCACCTCCACCCGCCGCCCCAGCCCCTCCGGCACCCGCCCACCCTCGAAATGCCCGAGCCCAGGAACGATGACGGCCTCCGCATCCAGCCGAGTGATCTGCGCCCGCAGCCTGGCCAACGGTGGCCGCCCCGACCCCGGGTCGTAAACCACCATCCCGGAAAAGTCATACCCCAGCCGCCCAGCCAACCGCCGAATCTCACTCTCGTCCCACAACTGCCCGATCCCGGAAACATCGGTCCGCAGATACCCGAGACACGTTGGCCGGTAACGCATGTCGTCCTCCCGATGTCCGTCTTGCTTCGGCTCGCCAGGTGGGCGGTACTCCAGGTAGATTCCCGGGCCGCCGTCGTCCTCGTCCCCATAGCCGTTCAGCTCCACCAGGCCACCGGGAAACTCCGCGATCCTTGTCCGCCTGGTCATTTCGCCCCTGTCAACGGTGGAGTGGTGCGCTTCCTTTCGACGCTAAGCGGGCGATCGGTGGCAACGCCATGAACTTGCTCGAGTTTGCGAGTTGAGGTCTGTTCTGGCCCGAAATGGTCGTGAGCGGAGGAACATTGCGACTGGGGGCAGGAAGCTCGCGCACAATTGTCAACAACTAGGACTGATCATGTTGGAGTCGTTGCGTTTGCTGGGCCGGAACGGATCACCATCTGGTGCGTGTCCAGCCCTGTACGAAGCTGGTCCCGATGTCTTCCTGATAGTGGGCTGGTTGACAGATACGGTGGCGACCGTCGAAATCCCGCACGGGTTGCTCGGATTCGCTGAGCACGACCGGTTCATCGGTGCCCCGCTTACCGATACGGGGCGAGGTACGTTCATCTTGAAGGGCGAGCCGGTGACCGATCAGGAGACCATCGCCGTACTCGCGCTCGAAGGGAACGAGACTGCGGTTGTGGTTCCCCGTTGCAAGAGGACGTATTTCGGTGCAGCTGCTTGATATCGAGGGTGTCAACAACCTGGTCGGCAATAGCGAGAAGGAGGCCTTCCATCTCGAACTGCTGGACGATTACGAATCGCCCGGGGGTGATGCGCCGTACCGCAACTGGCTTGCTGGAGGCCCGGAGGACGACTACGCCTGGTTTCAGGATTGGCTGAGTCTGGTGCGTGGGATGACCTCTCGAGGTGCGGTGATGCGACGGGTTCGTGTCGCCACGGTCCCCCTCAGCGACTACCAGCGATGGATGCTGGAAGTCACCTTCAACAACATCGATGCCGGTGAGGACATCAGGTATCTGCCGAGGCATCTGGCCGACGCGCATCGGCTCGGCACCGATGACTGGTGGTTGGTGGATGACGCGATTGTGTCGTTCACCCTGTTCGACCCGGCCGGAAACTGGGTCGGCGGGGCGGTGACCACCGACCCGCGAATCGTGGATCTCTGCAGGCAGACTCGGGACTACGTGTGGCCGATGGCCATCCGGTACGGCGAGTTCCAGAAGTCGGTTTCGGAGTGACTCACGGCGGCGCCGCGCACGAACAACGGCAGGCTCTCGGGGCGCGTCTCCGGGAGCTTCGCCGTGACGCCGGACTGACCGGCCGCAAGCTGGCCGAGTCGGCAGGCTGGCACGAGTCCAAGACAAGCAAAATCGAATACGGCAAACAAACTCCCTCGGAGGTCGACCTCCGAACCTGGTGCAGGCTTACCGGCCGCCTGGATCAGCTCCCGGATCTGATCGCCTCCCTGCGCAATATCGAGGCCGCGTACCTGGAATTCCGGAGGGTCCTGGGTACCGGAACGCGGCGTCGTCAGCGGATGATCTCCCATATCGAGCACGAGACCAAGGTCATGCGATGGTTCGAGCCTTTGCTCATCCCGGGACTCCTGCAGACCCCCGGTTACATCGCGTGGGTTCTGGGCAGGGTGATCCGGTTCTACGATGTCCCCGACGACCTCGAAGCAGGTATGACGGCGCGGATCGAGCGCCAGCAGGTGCTGTATCGCGGAACCCGCCGCTTCTCATTCTTGATCGCCGAGCAGGCGCTCTATACAACAGCCGGGGACGATTCGGTCATGGTCGAGCAACTCGATCGGCTTCTCACCGTAATGGCTTTGCCTCGAGTGCAATTGGGCATCATCCCGCGCACCGCCGTCTGGGAAACGGTGACGAACAACTTCGTCCTCTACGACAACCGGCTGGTCCTCGTCGAGACGACGACCGCCGAGCTCACTATCACTCAGCCGCGCGAGATCACCCTGTACGGAAGGCTTTTCGATGTTCTTGCGGGGCAGGCGCTTACCGGCGGCGCAGCGCGCGAGCTGATCGCTCGCGCGCTGGAATCACGCCGTAGCGGGTGATCAGGCTCCGGGGCGGGATTCGTGTTCTATGCCTTCGTGTTCGGCGCCGCGGCGGAAGCGGAGGAGGCGGAGGGCGTTGAAGACGACCAGGAGGGTGGAGCCTTCGTGGATGAAGACCGCGGGGCCGATGGGGAGGCCGAGGAGGGTGGCGGGGACCAGGCCCGCGACGATTATCAAAGCCACTGTGAGGTTTTGGCGGATGATCGTGGCGGTTCGACGGCTCAGGGCGACCGCGAAGGGGAGGCGGCCGATGTCGTCGGTCATGAGGGCTACGTCGGCGGTTTCGAGGGCTACGGCGGAACCGCTTGCGCCCATGGCGATTCCGACGGAGGAGTTGACCATGGCGGGGGCGTCGTTGACGCCGTCGCCGACCATGGCGGTGCCACCCTTGGCCGTCAGGCGGCCGATCATTTCGACTTTGTCTTCGGGGAGGAGGCTGCCGTGGGCGGCGTCGAGGCCGAGGCCGTCGGCTACCGCGTCGGCTACTCGTTGGTTGTCGCCGGAGATGACTACCAGGTCGGTGATGCCAAGGGCGCGTAGGCGTTCCATGACGGCGGCGGCTTCGGCGCGGGGGGTGTCCATGACGCCGACGACGCCGAGGTAGACGCCGCCGGAGCGGACGATCATGGTGGTGCGGCCCGCCGCGTGCAGGCGTTCGACGGTGGTGAGGATGCCGGTGGGGAGGCCGTCGGAGTCGAGTTCGTTGAACATGGTGGTGTTGCCGATTTCGGTGGGGACACCGTCGACCAGGGCGGTGACGCCTCGGCCGGTTACCGAATTGACCTGGGTGGCGGTGGTTTCCGTGTCGGCGGGGACCAGTAGAGCGAGGTCGCGGGTGATGGCCGAGGCCAGGGGGTGATCACTGTAGGACTCGACCGCGTAGAGCGTATCGATCAACTGTTCGCGCAGTTCGGGGCGGCTGGGTTCGATATCGGTGACGCGGGGCTGGCCCCAGGTGAGGGTGCCGGTTTTGTCGAAGGCGATGGATTTCACGCGGCCGAGGGATTCCAGTGGGCCGCCGCCCTTGGCGAGGATGCCGGCCTGGGCGGCACGGGCCACACCGGCGAGCACGGCGCTGGGGGTGGCGATGGCCAGCGCGCAGGGGCTGGCGGCGACCAGGACGACCATGCCGCGGTAGAAGCTGTCGGTGAAGGGTTCGGTGAGAACCCAGGTGCCGAAGGCGATTACGGCGAGCACGCCGAGGATGACGGCGGGGACGTAGAACAGCTGGAAGCGGTCGATGAAGCGCTGGGTGGGGGATTTCTGGGTTTCGGCGTCGCGGACCATGGCTATCACCCGGGCGAGGATGCTGTCCTCGGCGCGGTTGGTGACCATGACCTCCAGCACTCCGGAGCCGTTGAGCGTGCCCGCGAAGACGCGCTGTGATTCGGGGATCGGGGTGCGCGCGTTCAGTGCCGCGCTGGGATCGGCGACGGGTTGTTTCTCGACGGGGATGCTCTCGCCGGTGACGGCGGATTCGTCGACGGCGCTGACGCCCGCGACCACGACGCCGTCCGCGCTGAGCCGCGAATTGGGCCGCACCACAATGACATCGCCGATACGGAGGTCATCCACATCGACTTCGTCGATCTGATCGGGCCCGCGTCGCACGAGGGCGATGCGCGGGGCCAGTTCGGCGAGTGCCGCGATGGAGCGCTGCGCCCGGCCCATGGCGTATTCCTCCAGGGCGTGGCCGAGGCTGAACAGGAACAGCAGGACCGAGCCCTCGGCCCATTTGCCGACCGCCGCCGCGCCGACGGCGGCGACGAGCATGAGGAAGTCGACTTCGAAGCGTCCGCGCCGGACCGTGTCGATCGCGGTGCGCACGGTGAAGAAGCCGCCGAAGACGTAGGTGGCCAGGAAGAGTCCGGTGGACAGCCAGGACGGGCTGTCGAAGACGTAGCGCGCGAGCATGCCGCCCGCGTAGGTCACGCCGGAGGCGATGGCGAAGGCCATCTCGGCGCGGGGGCCGAGCAGGCCGCCGTGCCCATGTCCGTGTC
Source organism: Nocardia acididurans (assembly GCF_016741815.1). Classification (GTDB taxonomy): domain Bacteria; phylum Actinomycetota; class Actinomycetes; order Mycobacteriales; family Mycobacteriaceae; genus Nocardia; species Nocardia acididurans. The sequence goes on along the minus strand of NZ_JAERRJ010000001.1, from coordinate 343,179 downwards.
CGTCGTCCGCGCTGTGGCGGGTGGGGCCCGCGCTGCCGGACCGTTCTTTCGCCGTTGTGCTCATACGGACACCGTAGCATCAATACATGCGAATGTATGCATGTGTTTCTTCGGGAGTGAACGCGACCGAGCCCCATCCGGCGGCGGTTCCTCCGGATCGGTAGCCTCGAATCGAGCCGGGAATCCCCTTCGTGCCGAGGAGCGCCAGATGAGCCGTCCCGTTCGCATCGGAGTTCAACTCCAGCCACAGCATGCCCCCGAGTACGGATTGATCCGTGACGCGGTGCGCCGCGCGGAGGACATCGGGGTGGACATCGTCTTCAACTGGGACCACTTCTATCCGCTCTACGGCGATCCCGAGGGCGCGCATTTCGAATCCTGGACCATGCTCGGCGCGATCGCCGAACAGACCGATCGCGTGGAACTCGGCGCGCTGGTGACCGGCGGCGGCTACCGCAATCCGGACCTGCTGGCCGATATGGCGCGCACGGTCGACCACATCAGCGGTGGCCGCCTGATCCTCGGTATCGGCGCGGGCTGGTTCCAGAAGGACTACGACCAGTACGGCTACGAATTCGGTACGCCCGGAAAGCGTTTGGCGCTGCTCAAGGAGTACATGGCGCGCATCACCGATCGCCTGGCGAAGCTGAATCCGCAACCGGTGCGGGATATTCCGATCCTCATCGGCGGTGGCGGCGAGCAGAAGACGCTGCGCCTGGTCGCCCAGTACGCCGACATCTGGCACAGCTTCGCCGATCTCGAAGTGCTGCAACGCAAGTCGGGCATTCTCGCCGATCACTGTGCGGAGGTGGGCACCGATCCGGCGGGTATCGAGAAGTCGGTGAGCTGGCCGGGCGCGGCCGAGGCTCCCGCCTTCGTCGCGGCGGGCGCGACCCTGTTCACCGTCGGCGTCGGCGGCCCGGACTACGACCTGAGCACCGTCGCCGAGGCGATCGCCTGGCGTGACAGCTTCAACCCGGAGTCGGTCGTCGGCATCTCCTGACCGCAAGTCCGGATCCGCGCACCCGTCCCATTAGGCTCATTTGCCATGGTTTGCTTGCGCACGGCCACGGCCCGCCGATCAGGGCGGCGACCCCGCTTTTCGGCCATCGCGGGGTTGTTGCTGGTCACCCTGGTGGGATCGCTGACCCTCGGAACGGGGGCGGCCGTCGCCGCACCCGACAGCGGTGATCAGTGTTCCCCGCCCGGCCTGTCGGCCACCTCCGCGCTGCCGCCGAATCTCGCGACCGGGAATTCGGCGGCCTCGTCGGACAAGTACACGACGGCCACCACCGAGCCCCTGGATCGCATCGACGCCGGCAAGCTCGGCCTCATCACGCCCGGCAAGCTCACCGTTGGCACGATCTCGGACGCCCCGCCGAGCATCTGCATCAATTCCAAGGGCGTGTTCACCGGTTTCGACAACGAGCTGCTGCGTGCCATGGCCGCGAAGCTCGGCCTGCAGATCGAATTCGTGGGCACCGAGTTCTCGGGCCTGCTGGCGCAGGTGGCCAACGGCCGCTTCGACGCCGGCTCGTCCAACATCACCACCACCGACGCGCGCCGTCAGCTGGTCGGCTTCACCAACGGCTACGACTTCGGCTATTTCTCGCTGGTCGTGCCGGACGGCAGTGCGATCGAGGGTTTCTCGGATCTGAACCGCGGCACCCGGATCGGCGTGGTGCAGGGCACCGTGCAGGACGACTACGTGGTCAACGAACTGCACCTGGATCCGGTGAAGTTCCCGGACTACAACACCGCCTACGCGAATCTGAAGACCGGTCAGATCGACGCCTGGGTGGCCCCGTCCGCGCAGGCGCAGGGCGCGATCAAGCCGGGTGACGGCACCTCGATCGTGCAGAACACCTTCAGCCTCAACAACTTCGTGGGTTACGCCACCCGCAAGGACAATCAGCCGCTCATCAACGCGCTGAACTCGGCGCTGGACGCGGTGATCGCGGACGGCACCTACGCGAAACTGTACGAGGACTGGGTGCCGCGGGAGGTCCCGCCGGGCTGGAAGCCGGGTTCGAAGGCCGCGCCCGCGCCGGTGTTCCCGGATTTCGCGCGGATCGCGGCGGAGAACGCCGCCAACCGTCCGGCGGAAGCCACTGTGGTGCAACCGAAATCGACGCTGCAGCAGTTGAAGGACACCTTCTTCGACTGGTCCCTGTACAAGAAGGCGTTCCCGGATCTGATCAAGACAGGTTTGCCGAATACCCTTGTCCTGGCGCTGGTCTCAGGTGTGCTGGGCACGATTCTCGGCATGCTGCTCGCGGTCGCGGGCATCTCCCGCACTCGCTGGTTGCGCTGGCCCGCACGGGTTTACACCGATATCTTCCGTGGTCTGCCCGCCGTGGTGATCATCCTGTTGATCGGCCTGGGCGTCGGCCCGGTGGTCAAGGGCATCACCGGCAACAACCCGTACTGGCTGGGCGCGGTGGCGCTGGCCCTGCTGGCGGCCGCCTACATCGGTGAGATCTTCCGTTCCGGCATCCAGTCCGTGGAGGCGGGGCAGCTGGAAGCGGCCCGCGCCATCGGCTTCGGCTACCGCCAGGCTATGACCCTGGTGGTCATTCCGCAGGGTGTGCGCCGGGTGCTGCCCGCACTCATGAACCAGTTCATCGCGCTCATCAAGGATTCCTCGCTCATCTACTTCCTGGGACTCCTCGCCACACAACGCGAATTGTTCGCGGTGGGCCGGGATCTCAACGCGCAGACCGGAAATCTGTCCCCGCTGGTGGCGGCGGGCCTGATGTACCTGCTGCTGACGGTGCCGCTCACGCACCTGGTGAACTACATCGACAAGCGGCTGCGCACGGGCCGCGAGGAGCGGCCGATCGACCCCGTCGAGCAGGCTGTGATCACGGAAGGTCGTGGCGCATGAGCGCATCACTCACCGGTACCGGACTGCATCTGACACTGGGCCGCAATCACGTACTGCGCGGCGTGGACATCCATGTGGACGCGGGTAGGACGACGACGGTGATCGGCCCGTCGGGTTCGGGAAAGTCCACGCTGCTGCGGGTTTTGAACCGCCTGCACGAACCCGACGAGGGTGACATCCTGCTGGACGGCACATCCGTGCGCACCGAGAATCCGGATGTGCTGCGGCAGCGCATCGGCATGGTGTTCCAGCACTTCAACCTGTTCCCGCATATGACGGTCGCGGACAATATCGCGCTGGGTCCGCGCAAGCTGCACAAGCTGTCGAAGGAGCAGGGCCGCACGCTCGCGCTGGAGCAGTTGGAGGCGGTGGGCCTGGCGGGCAAGGCCGATGCCCGGCCCGCGAATCTGTCCGGCGGGCAGCAGCAGCGGGTCGCGATCGCCCGCGCGCTGGCCATGAAGCCGCAGCTCATGTTCTTCGACGAGGCCACCTCGGCGCTGGATCCGGAGTTGGTGAAGGGCGTGCTGGCGCTTATGGCGGATCTGGCGAAGGGCGGTATGTCCATGATCGTCGTTACGCACGAAATGGGTTTCGCCCGTTCGGTTTCCGATCGAGTCGTGTTCATGGATCATGGGCAGGTGGTCGAAACCGGTACGCCCGACGCCCTGTTCGACAATGCGGAAACCCCGCGCCTGCGCCAGTTCCTCTCGCAGGTCCTGTGACCGAGCTACTGATTTCGTGAGATCCGGGTAACTCGCCGGGGACGTCCAGAATCGGGTCGGCTCCCCACCGCCGGCACGCGTCTGTGCCGGTCGACGGCTCTCAGCCGGGCGCAAAAGGCGCGGAGAGGCGGGTTAGCCGGATGTTCACCTCCAGCTTGCCTACGGCTTTCCTGAGCTGTTTACCGTGCGCCCGACGACCAGAAACGGGAGCATGCAGTGAGCCTCAAACCCCTCGCCCTCTTCGTGAAGCACGACGGCGCCTCGTCGCGCTCCGCCGTGACCTGCCAATACAAGTGCGGCAACGCGTGCTTCCACGAGGTGCCCAACACCTCCAAGGGCGAATACTTCGGCGATATCGTCGCCGCCATCTCGCGCCGTCGCCTGTTCCAGGGCAGCGCCGCCGTCGTGATCGGGGTCGGCGCGGGCAGCGTGCTCGCCGCCTGCGGTGACGACTCCACCGAGAACACCGCCGTCGAGAAGAACCCGGGCACCGGCGTCGGCACCACCTTCGACGTGGTCGCGCCGAACAAGGAAGACGCCCTGGTGGTTCCGAAGGGCTACGAGCAGAACGTGGTCATCCGCTGGGGCGACCCGGTGCTGCCGGACGCGCCGGCCTTCGATATCGCCAAGCAGTCGGCCGCCGCGCAGGCCAAGCAGTTCGGCTACAACAACGACTACGCGGCGCTGCTGCCCATCGCGGGCAAGGACAATGCCTTCCTGCTGGTGGTCAGCCACGAGTACACCACCGAGACGCACATGTTCCTGGGCTACAACCCGGACGCGCCGACCCGCGAGCAGTTCGAGACCGCCCTTGCCGCGCACGGCCTTTCGGTGGTCGAGCTGAAGGGCGAGCAGGGCACCGGCAAGCTCACCCCGGTCATGGGCCAGTACAACCGCCGCCTCACCGGCACCAGCGAGTTCAAGCTCACCGGTCCGGCCGCGGGCACCGACTTCGTGAAGACCTCGGTGGACCCGTCCGGCACCAAGGTGCTGGGCACCCTCAACAACTGCTCCGGCGGCGTGACCCCGTGGGGCACCGTGCTTTCCGGTGAGGAGAACTTCAACCAGTACTTCGCGGGCGTGCTCGCCGACCCGACCGCCCAGGAGCGCGGCAAGCGCTACGGCCTCGGCCACCCGGGCGCCGGCCAGGGCGAGGTCTCGCGGCGCTGGGAGACCTTCGACAAGCGTTTCGACGTCGCGCAGGAGCCGAACGAGTCCAACCGTTTCGGCTACATCGTCGAGGTCGACCCGTGGGATCCCACCGGCACGCCGGTGAAGCATTCGGCCATGGGCCGTTTCAAGCACGAGTCCGCGAACATCTACGTCACCTCCGACGGCACCGTCGTCGCGTACTCGGGTGACGACGAGCGGTTCGAGTACATGTACAAGTTCGTCTCCAGCAAGAAGATCCAGCCCGGCGACACCGCCGCGGCCCGCAAGGCGAACATGACCATCCTCGACGAGGGCACCCTCTACGTCGCGAAACTGACCGGGGATCACCCGGATCAGATCGACGGCACCGGAAAGCTCCCCTCCGACAAGGGTTTCACCGGTAAGGGTCAGTGGATTCCGCTGCTGGAGACCGCCGCCGACGGCAAGGGCCGCTCACTGGTGGACGGTATGACCGCCGCCGAGGTCGCGGTGTTCACTCGCCAGGCCGGTGACAAGGTCGGCGCGACCAAGATGGACCGTCCCGAGGACTTCGAGCCGAACCCGCTCACCGGCAAGGTGTACGTGGCGCTGACCAACAACAGCAACCGCGGCGCCGAGGGCAAGGCCGGCGTGGACGAGGCGAACCCGCGCAAGTCGAACAAGAACGGCCAGGTCCTCGAACTCGTCGACGATCACAAGGGCACCTCGTTCACCTGGTCCCTGCTGCTGGTCTGCGGTGACCCGGCCACCGCCGACACCTACTTCGCCGGTTACGACAAGACCAAGGTCAGCCCGATCTCCTGCCCCGACAACCTGGCCTTCGACCCGCACGGCAACCTGTGGATCTCCACCGACGGCAACGCCCTCAAATCCAATGACGGCCTGTTCGCGGTGGTGCTCGAGGGCGACAAGCGCGGCGAGACCAAGCAGTTCCTCACCGTCCCGCTCGGTGCGGAGACCTGCGGCCCGATCGTGACCAAGGACCGCGTCCTGGTAGCCGTCCAGCACCCGGGCGAACTGGAGGGCGCCAGCGCCGACAAGCCCGGCTCGCACTGGCCAGACGGCGGCGCCTCCGTCCCGCGCCCGGCCGTGGCCGTGGTGTGGAAGTCCGGCGGCGGCGAGATCGGCGTCTAGCCAACCGCTTTCGTGTGATGAGCCGACCCGGGACCAGGTCCCGGGTCGGCTTTCCTATCTCCGGTGGTGGTGAAGTGATCTGATCGGTGCTCGCCGAACAACTGCTCGAACTGGCCGGAAAGTGAATCAGCTGCTGCCCGCGCTGCCGGTGCTGGGCATATTGGCGAACCGGGCGAGATCGCCCTGGGCTCCGCTGTACACGTTGATGTCGGTCGCGCCGGGGATGCCGGGGATGCTGCCGGAGTCGGTGTACTGCCAGAACGTCCAGGCGGGCCAGCCGCCGGGAACCTCCGGGTCGTCATTCCCGCGATAGTCGGCGATCCACAGCGGGTAGCGGGTGAACTGGTCGGAGTTCGCCATGGCGGTCTTCCAGAAGTTCACGCCCGTGTAGATGATCGGAACGCGGCCGGTCAACGCCTGCACCGTATTCAGGTACCGATGGGTCCAGTCGATGAGCGCCGGAGCCGGTAGCCCGCCGGAGTCCTCCAGGTCCAGGACCGGTGGGAGGTCGAGCGGGCCGTTCTGGCCGAGCACGATCGCCGAATAGAAGGCGGCCTGCGCTTCGGGCAGCAGGCCGGGGCGCGCGAAATGGTATGTGCCCCGGGCGACTCCGGCCGCCCGCATGAGCAGGCTGTCCTGCACGAAGAACGGGTTGATGTAGTTGAGGCCCTCGGTGGCCTTGACCATGGCGAAGCGGTGGCCCGCGCCGCGCACCGCGAACCAGTTGATGCCGCTGCCGCCGGGATGCTGCCAGGAGGAGACATCCGGGCCCTCCTCGGCGACAGCCGTGCCGGTGCCGGTAGCGGTGAGGATGCCCACCGCCGCGACCGTCATGCCGATGAAATACCTGCGCCGAGCCTTCGATCCCGAAATCCCGCTTTGGTACATGTCATTGGACAGTAAGGGGGTTCGGGTGATCCGCGTTGCATTGGCGCAGTGGTGTTCGCTATGAAGTTGCAATCATTATGATGATGGTCATCCGAGCCAGTCCAGCACCGAGGCGGCCGTCCACGACTGCTGCATGCTGCCCAGCGGTTCACCGGTGAACGGCTCGTAGTACTCGGCGAAGGTGCCGTCACTGGCCTGCCGCAGGCCCTCCGCGCGCAGCATGAACGAACGCTCGGCCCAGCCGCGGCGCGCGAAAACCCAGGAGAACAGCCAGCTCATCACCGGCCACACCGGGCCGCGCCAGTACTCGCGCGGCCGGAAGTCCTTGGCGACGGGCGAGGTCGACGGCGGCAGCGCGTAGCGCAGATCCGGATGTCCGCACCAGCGCGGTCCCTCGAACAGCCGCAGCAGCCGGCGTTCGGCGTCGCGGGTGAGCCCGCCGCACAGCAGCGGCGCGAAACAGGCGAGGGTCTCGGTGTCGATCCACTTGTCCGCGCGCACATCGAAATCCCGCGCCGCGCCGCTGCGCGCGTCGGTCGTCGCGATGACGCCCGCGCGGAAGTAGTCGGCCCACTGGTACAGCTCGCGCACATCGGCCAGCGGTTGCTTGTAGTCCTCGCCGATATTGGCGAGCACATCGCACGCCAGCGCGAAGATGGCGGTGACGAAGACGTCCTCGACGGCGAAGCTCATGGTGGAGGCGAGCTGATAGTCGTCGTAGCCGGCGCGGCGCATCTGCTCGACCAGCCACATGTAGCGGTCGTATTCGCGGTCGCTGGGCCGCTGCGTGGCGTCACCGACCACGTGCAGATCCTCCCGCTCGTAGGGCGGCAGGTCGGGGCCGGGGATCACGTTCGCGTAGGCGCGATCCCAGCGCGGCGAATTGTCCATCCCGGATTCCCACCCGTGATAGAGGGTGATGCGCCCGTTCTGCTTGGGGTCGCGGGCGTAGGCGAGCCAGCGATGCCAGCGCATCAGGTCGGGCCAGCGGCGATTCAGGAAATCCTCGGCGACCGCACGCGTGGACCGGCCGTGCCGCCGGGAATGATCCAGAATCCGTTGCACCGCAATGGCGTGCACGGGCGGCTGGGTGATGCCGGAGGTGTCGGGTCCGTCGGGCGCGTCGGCGGCGAGGCGGCGACACTCCCAGCGCGACGGCCCGGGGAAGTACCCGTCCACGCCATTGGCGAACACGATGTGCGGGATCATCCCGTTGCGCCACTGCGCCGACAGCAGCGTGTCCAATTCCAGTGCGGCGCGTTCCACGCTCAGGGGCGCCAGGCCCACCGCCACGAATGCCGCGTCCCAGCTCCACATGTGCGGATACAGCTTGGGCGCGGCGCTGGTCATGGTCCCCAGATCGTTGCCGCGCAGCAGGTAGGCCGCGCGGGCCGCGAGCTGGGTGGGCGTGAATCCGGGTTGCGTCATCGCCCTATTTTGCGCCGGAACCGGAAGGTACGCGCGCTGGGCACGGCTGGTGGACCGCGTGATGATCGGCATGGTGGAGACGGTTCCGGCATAGCCGCCCGCGGTCAGCGGGTCGGTGGGTAACGGGTGCGGCGTGGCGAGACCGTGGTGTGTCTCGCAGGTGGAGGGCTCGGTGTAGCTGGGGGACGGCTCCTGGTCGCCAGATCGCACTCTGTTCGCCTTCTTCGTGAATCCGCTGTGTCGATAACCACGTACGTGCCTCGCCCGGAGCATCGCCGCGATACCGCGCCCGGTTACGGTGATCACATGCCGAATTCCGCGGAGTCCAGCAACGTTGCACCCACCGCGCTCGTCACGGGTGCGAGCCGTGGTCTCGGGGCCGCCATCGCGCGGGAACTCGCGCCTTCGCATCGCCTGCTGCTGGGGGCGCGCACACCGGAGGCGCTCGACCCGATTCTGGGTGAATTGCCCGGTGCCACAGGGTGGCCGGTGGAGCTGACCGACTACGCGGCGGTGGCCCGCGCGGTCGAGCCGATCGACCGATTGGACGTGTTGGTGCACAATGCCGGGATCGCCGACCTGGGCACCATAGCGGATTCCACCGTCGAACAGTGGCGGAATACCTTGGAAGCCAACCTGATAGCCGTGTCGGAGCTGACACGCCTGCTGCTGCCCGCCCTGCGCGCCGCCAACGGCCATGTGGTGCTGATCAATTCGGGTGCGGGACTGCGCGCCAACGCCGGGTGGGGCGTGTACGCGGCCAGCAAATTCGGTCTGCGCGCCTTCGCCGACGCGCTGCGCCTGGAGGAGCCGAGCCTGCGCGTCACCTCCGTGCACCCCGGCCGCATCGACACCGATATGCAGCGCGCCATCGTCGCCGACGAACAGCGCGACTACCAGCCGGATGAATTCCTCACCGCCGGCACCGTGGCCCGCGCCGTCCGCAACGCGGTGGAGACGCCGCGTGACGCCCACCCCACCGAGATTGTGCTGCGTCCCATCCCCCGCTGACCGCCGCGCGCAATTACGATCTTCTCCGGCAGCACGTCGCCTATTCGGAGTGAACGACACCCATGATGGACAGAAGAGGTCTGCTCACCCTGCTCGCGGCCGGCACCGCGGCGGTATTGACCGGTTGCAGCCAGGCGCACAGCGATCCGCTGGAGAGCGGCTCCGGCGGCGGCCAGCCGTTCGGGCTGCCGGACAACTTCCCGTCGGGTTCGGGCGCCGGCGCGAAGTCGCTGCCCGCGCCGCCGACCGGTCCGAAGACCCGCATTCCCGCCGGCACCATCACCGCGCTGCCGGGTGCGGGCAACAGCATGGCGCTCACCGTCGACGACGGGGCGAGCCCCGAGGTGGTCGGTGCGTACATCAAGTTCGCGAAGGACACCGGCGCGCGCTTCACCTTCTTCGTGACCGCGTACTACGACTCGTGGACCACGCACCGCGATGCGCTGCGGCCGCTGGTGGACTCGGGTCAGATCCAGCTGGCCAACCACACCTGGGATCACGCCGACCTGACGGCGATCTCCTCGGCGGCCGTCGCGGATCAGCTGAGCCGTTCGAAGACCTTCCTGCGCAACAACTTCGGCGTGGACGGCACACCGTATTTCCGTCCGCCGTTCGGCAGGCACAACGGCACGGTGGACAAGATCGCCGCCGATCAGGGGTACACGGTGCCGACCATGTGGTACGGCTCGCTCTCGGACTCCGGCGTCATCACCGAGGAATACCTGTTGCAGTGCGCGAGAGAGTATTTCAACCCGCAGACCATCGTCATCGGGCACGCCAACGCCCCGGCGGTCACGCACTGCTACGACCAGCTCGCCGACATCATCCGGGAACGCAACCTGTCGATGGTGACGCTCAACGACGTCCTGCTGCCGCCCGCCTAGCCGGATACACCCGGTCGCGCGGGCATGGAATGCTCTATCCCATGGCTGTGGACAGGGCGGAAGTGGCGGGTGGTCGCTGGGGCGATCACAATGCCGAACGCCGTCGCGCCGTCATCGCCGCGTACATCGAGCTGATCGAGGAATCCGAGCCGGGCGCGGACATCCCGCTGCAGTTGATCGCCGACCGTGCCGGGCTGAAGCGATCGGTCGTGTACCGGCATTTCAGTGACCGCGGGGATCTGGACGCCAAAACCCGCGAGTTCGCGGTGGACAGCGTGGTCGAGCTGGTGATGCCGGACTTCGATCCGGCGGAAAGCCTGTGGGACACCGTCTTCCGGATCGTCGATACCTATGTGGGGTGGGTGTCGGTGCACGCCCGGCTGCACGACTGGGTCGAACGCGGGCCCGGCAGCGGTGACCTCGCGGGCAGAGCCGTCGTGACGGGCACGAAAGCCGCTATCGGGCAGCGTGTTTCGGATCTGTTCACGATGGCGGCGGCGGTGGTGGATCTGGAGCACGCGGGTATCGACGCCGCCTCCTTCGGGATCGTCTCGCTGGTCGACGGGGCGGTGACCCGCTGGCTCGACACCAGGCCGCCGGGTCTGGACGCGGCCGAGGTGACGCGGGTGCTCACCGACTCGATCTGGTACCTGGTGGACGGGCACGCGCGCAGCCGGGGCTTCGTCGTCGATCCGAACCTGCCCATCGCGGAACTGCTGGCCGCGCCGCCCGCCCGATTCGACGCCTGATCTCCAGGTATCCCTTTGTTTGCGACATCGTGTCGCGATCACCCTTGTTTTCGCATGTCCACAGCTGTACCTTCGGCATGAGTGCGACATGATGTCGCGATCAAAGGTTAGGGAGAACCTGATGAAGGCACTCACGCCCTCCGACGACTACACCGAAACGCTGAGCACCCTCTCGTACGGATCCGTGCACAAGCGCTTCGACCCGTACATCGACATCGACTGGGACCATCCGGACTTCGCGGTACGGCGTGACGACGACCGCTGGATCCTGCCGCCCACCGACCCGTTCGGCGCCCACCCCTGGTACCAGGCCCTGCCGCGGGAACGGCAGATCCACATCGGCATGTGGCGACAGGCCAATGTGGCCAAGGTCGGCCTGCAATTCGAGAACCTGCTCATCCGCGGGCTCATGCAGTACGTGTTCGCGCTGCCCAACGGCTCACCCGAATTCCGGTACTGCACACACGAAGCCGTCGAAGAGTGCAACCACACCATGATGTTCCAGGAGGTCGTGAACCGCATGGGCATGGATACGCCCGGCATGCGGCCCTGGGTCCGGGTGGTCGGGCCGCTCGTGCCCTTCCTGGCGTCCTTCTTCCCGGAATGGTTCTTCGTCATGGTGCTGGCCGGTGAGGAACCCATCGACCACGCGCAGAAAACCGTCCTGCGCGGCGGCGAACGCACCCACCCCATGCTCGAGCGCGTCATGTCCATTCACGTCGCCGAGGAAGCCCGGCACATCAGCTTCGCGCACCGCTACCTCGAACAGCACGTGCCCGAACTCGGACCCGTTCACAAACTGATCCTGTCCGTGGTCTTCGCGCCGACCATGCGCATCATCTGCGACCTCATCGCCGTACCCACCCGCAGATTCCGGCAGGACTGCGACGTGCCCCGCTGGGTGGTCCGCGACGTCTTCTGGCGCAGCCCGGAAGCACGAAAGACGCTGCGCGGCTTCTTCGCCGACGTGCGCATGCTCGCCGGAGAACTGAAACTGATGAACCCGCCGGCCAAGCTGCTGTGGAAGATCTGCCGCATCGACGGCCCCGCCTCCCGCTACCGCAGCGAACCGGCCCGCGCTGTATGACGAACGATCGGGCCCGGTGCGTACCCGCGTACCGGGCCCGAATTCTGTTGTCGCGCAGTGTGGGTCAGTAGACGCGGGTGCCGCCGACGCCGTAGGAGAACCCGTGGCCCTTGGAGTCGCAGGTGATGCGGTATTCGGGGGCGGGGCTGTTGACGCAGGTGGCGCCCGCGTAGTTGATCATCGAGGTTTCGTTCATGGGCATGCCCTTGGCGCCGGGACGCGAGTAGCGGCCGAAAGCGCCGAAGGTGGGGTGCGCGGGGAGGAAGGCGACGTCGATGGCGAGATCTTTGACCGGGATGAAGTACCAGGTTCCGGTGCCGTTCAGATCGCAGCCGACATCACCGTTCGGTTTGATCGTGCAGCCGCCCATGGTGCCCGCGAAATACACGGTGTCGCCGACCAGGTATTCGGCGGGATCGACCCAGGTGGAGGCGGACGCGGTGCCGGAACCCGACACCACGGCCGCCGCGCTGAGCAGGGCCGCGCCGAGGAAAGTGCCTGCTTTTCTCATGTCTCCGAAGCTAATTCGCGCACCGGCGGACCACTATCGGGCGGGTGCCCTAATCTTCCGCCGGTGCGTAGCCGGATGGGTCAGGCGACGATGTTCACCAGGCGGCCGGGCACCACGATGATCTTGCGCGGGTCCTTGCCGCCCAGCAGTTCGGCGATCTTCTCGTCGGCCAGGGCGGCGGCCTGTACCGCGGCCTGGTCGGCGTCGGCGGGGACGCTCACCCGGCTGCGGACCTTGCCGTTGACCTGAATCGGGTACTCGACCGAATCCGCCACCAGCAGAGCCGGATCCGCGACCGGGAACGGGCCGTGGGCCAGGGCGGTGGTGTGGCCCAGGCGCTCCCACAGTTCCTCCGCGATATGCGGGGACATGGGGGCCAGCATCAGGACCAGCGGCTCCACCACCGAGCGCGGCGCGCCCGCCGGGTAGGCCTTGGTCAGGTGGTTGGTCAGCTCGATCAGCTTCGCGCCCGCGGTGTTGTCGCGCAGGTTGGCGTAGTCGTCGTCCACGCCGGCGATCGTCTTGTGCAGCAGGCGCAGGGTTTCCGGCGTGGGCTCCTCGTCGGTCACCTTGATCGCGCCGGACTCCTCGTCCACCGCCAGCCGCCAGGCCCGCTGCAGGAAGCGGTGCGCGCCCACGACATCCTTGGTGGACCACGGACGTGAGGTGTCCAGCGGGCCCATCGACATCTCGTAGAAGCGGAAGGTGTCCGCGCCGTACAGATCGCACATCTCGTCGGGGGAGATGGCGTTCTTCAGCGACTTGCCGATCTTGCCGTACTCCTGGAAGACCTCGATCTCCGTGCCGGAGGTGTTGGTCCAGAAGAACTTTCCGTCGCGCTCGACGACCTCGGCGGCCGGGATGTACGCGCCGCGCTCGTCGGTGTAGGCGAAGGCCTGGATGTAGCCCTGGTTGAACAGGCGGCGATACGGCTCGTAGCCGGACACGTCACCCAGGTCGAACAGGACCTTCTGCCAGAAGCGGGCGTACAGCAGGTGCAGCACCGCGTGCTCGACACCGCCGACGTACAGATCGACGCCGCCCGGATCCTTCGGGCCGTGCTCGGCCGGGCGCGGGCCCAGCCAGTACTGCTCGTTCTCCGGCGCGCAGAACGCCTCGGTATTGGTCGGATCCGCGTAGCGCAGCTGATACCAGGAGCTGCCCGCCCAGTTGGGCATGACATTGGTGTCGCGGCGGTACTTCTTGGGGCCGTCGCCCAGATCCAGTTCCACGTGCACCCAGTCGGTGGCCTTCGCCAGCGGCGGGGACGGCTCGGAGTTCGCGTCGTCCGGGTCGAAGGTGACCGGGGCGAAGTCCTCCATCTCCGGCAGCAGCACCGGCAGCATGGATTCGGGCAGGGCGTGCGGCGCGCCGTCCTCGTCGTAGACGATCGGGAAGGGCTCGCCCCAGTAGCGCTGGCGGGCGAACAGCCAGTCGCGCAGCTTGTACTGGATCTTGCCGAAACCGTGGCCGTCGGCTTCCAGCTGGGTGATGATGCGCGCCTTGGCGGCCTCGACATCCATGCCGTCCAGGAAACCGGAGTTCACCAGTGCGCCGTCGCCGGAGTAGGCGGACTCCGAGATGTCGCCGCCCGCGATGACTTCCACGATCGGCAGGCCGAAGGCGGTGGCGAACTCCCAGTCGCGCTGATCGTGACCGGGGACGGCCATGATCGCGCCGGTGCCGTAGCCGCTCAGCACGTAGTCGGCGATGAAGATGGGCAGGCGCGCGCCGTTGATCGGATTGGTGGCGTGGGAGCCCAGGAAGACGCCGGTCTTCTCCTTGCTCTCCTGGCGCTCCAGATCGGACTTGGCCGCGATCGACTTGCGGTAGGCCGCAACGGCTTCCGCCGGCGTGCCGCCCTCGCCGATCCAGCGGGCATCGGTGCCCGCCGCGTATTCGGCGGCGGTCAGCTTGTCGACCAGGTCGTGCTCGGGGGCCAGCACCACGTAGGTGGCGCCGAACAGGGTATCGGGGCGGGTGGTGAAGACCTCGATGGTGTCGCTGCCCGCCTCGAAGCGCACCTGCGCGCCGCGCGAACGGCCGATCCAGTTGCGCTGCATGGCCTTCACGTTCTCCGGCCAGTCCAGCTCGTCCAGGTCGTCGACCAGGCGGTCGGAGTAGGCGGTGATGCGCATCATCCACTGCCACAGGCGCTTGCGGAACACCGGGAAGTTGCCGCGCTCGGAGCGGCCGTCGGCGGTGACCTCCTCGTTGGACAGCACCGTGCCCAGCCCCGGGCACCAGTTGACCATCGAATCCGTCTGGTAGACCAGGCGATACGAGTCGATCAGCGTGGTGCGCTCGGAGGGGGACATCTCCGACCAGGCGCGGCCCTTGTCGCTGCGCTTGCCGGATTCGAACTCGCTGATCAGTTCGGTGATCGGCCGGGCCTTGCCCTGGCCCTCGTCGAACCAGGCGTTGTAGATGCGCAGGAAGATCCACTGCGTCCACCGGTAGTACTCGGGATCGGTGGTCGCGAAGGAGCGGCGGCGATCGTGGCCCAGGCCCAGACGATCCAGCTGCCGCTGCATGGTGGCGATATTCGACTCGGTGGTCACGCGCGGGTGCGCGCCGGTTTGCACCGCGTACTGCTCGGCGGGCAGGCCGAAGGCGTCATAACCCAGGGCGTGCAGCACATTTCGGCCGTGCATGCGGTGGTACCGCGCGAACACGTCGGTGGCGATATAGCCCAGCGGATGCCCGACGTGCAGGCCCGCGCCCGACGGGTACGGGAACATGTCCTGGATGAACAGCTTGTCGGCGGGCGTGGCACCGGCCAGCGGGCCGACCGGATTCGGCGCGTAGAACGTGCCGCGCTCCTGCCAGTTCCGCTGCCACTTCTGCTCGACGCGTCCGGCGAGGTCGGCGTTGTAGCGGTGTGCCGGGACATCATTGGCCCCCGCCGCGCCCGCGGTGGGTGTGTCGGTTGCACGAATGTCCTGCACGGTCCTGCCTTCTGCTTGCCGATCCCCGATAAGGTCGCTCACCAGGGTAAAGCGTCGCCCACCCAGGCCCCAAAAAGGGTCGGAACCTCGCACCCCCACCGCCGTCGTGTCGCCCGCGCGCCGCGCGCGGGTTGCCGCCGGCGGCGGATGCGCGGTGTGCCGCAGCCCACTTCGCGGGGCGGGGCCGGTCGGTCGCCGCCGGGCGGTGCAGTAGCTTGTAGGAGTGATCGTGGTGGCCTTGATTCTCTTCGCGCTGTCGGCGGTGGCCGTGGTCACCGGGGTACTCGGATTCACCGGGACGCTGCCGCCCAACCGCTTCGTGGGCGTGCACACCGACGACGTGATGCGCTCCGAGGAGTCCTACCGGCTAGCAAACAAGGTCGCCGCCCCGACCTCGATCGTCGCGGGCATCCTGCTGGCCGCCAGTGCCGCGGTCGCCCTGATCTCCTCCGGCTTCGTCGCCCTCCTCGTGCCCGCCCTGGCCGTCGTGGTCGCCGTCTTCACCCTCGGCGCGGGCGCGGCCGCGGCGGGCAACGCGGTGGCGAAGGCCTTCCCGGCCCCCGCCGCCGTCGGCGGTTGCGGCAGCGCCTGTGGCGGCTGCTCACTCCGCAGCACCTGCGAAACCCCCGCGCACTGATCTTTCAGTCGCCGTCGAGCGCCTTGCGCATCCAGATGTGCGGGATGCCCGCGTCCATGCCGATCTCCCCGTAGGCCGCGTAGCCGAGGCGTTCGTAGAAACCCTGGGCGTGGGTCTGCGAGTGCAGTTCGACGGTGGCCAGGCCCCGTTCGCGGACGCGATTCTCGATGGCGCGAACCAGCGCCACGCCGAGGCCGGTTCCGCGGGCTTCCTTCAGTACGGCCAGGCGGCCGAGGATTCCCACCTCGTCGCGGACGATCATGCGACCGGCTCCGGCGGGCTTGCCGTCCAGGCTGGCGAGGAAGTGGTCGGCGGTCGCGTCGAGGGCGTCGAGCTCCTCTTCCTCCGGGACGCCCTGCTCGTCCACGAAAACCCGCACGCGGACGGCGTAGGCGTCGGACAGTTCCTGTTCGGTGGTTACCGTGACGACCTCGATCATCAGGCCAGCATGCCTCAGCGGTCGGGGTCGCTCCTGCTCGGCTCGGCTGCGCACGGTGGCGGGGCGACCGGACGGGACAGTGGGCTGCCGGCCGGATTGACGTAGAAGACGGTCAGTGTCAAGGGTTTCCGGCCACTGTTGCGGGCCAGGTGGGCGTGCTCGCGGCCACGCGGCTCCCGGAAGATCCGCCACGGGCGCTTGACCACCGGCGCACAGTTCATGCCGGGGTGATCGAGGGCGCTTCCGGTGACCAGGACCCACAGCGTGCCGTCGTGAAAATGCCAGCCACTGTCGCCACCCGGTTCGATGACGGTCTGCCGGAGCACGAACTCACGCCCGGCGACGGTGAATCGGAACAGCACCCTACTCGCGGTACCCAGGGCGGGCGCGGCATTCGCGCGGAATCCGCGCTGCGGATCATGGCGGAGGAACGGCATATTCATATCCTCGCGTTCACGAACTCGCGCGGCGTAACCCGTCGCTCCGGCTCGCTTCGCGGCCCGGATCCGCCCCGTCGTTCCGGCCACAAGTATGCCGGAACGACAGGGCGGATCCGCCGGATCAGTGGTCGTCGTAGTGACCGTCGTGGGCGGCGTGGCGGTGGCCGTCGTGGATGTAGTCGACGTGGTCGCCGTGCTGGACAGCTACATGGCCGCAATCAGCGCCGTGGGTGTGGTCGGCGTGGTCGTGAGTGACGTGGCCGGTGGTCTCGCACTCGTCGAAGTGGCCGTCGTGCTCGCGGTGGATGTGGCCGTCGTGGATGTAGTCGGTGTGGTCGCCGTGGGTGAAGGCGTCGTGACCGCAGGACGGGCCGTGGATATGGTCGTGACCTGCGTGAACCCGGTGCTCGGTGGTCGTCATCGGACTTCCTTTCGAGTGGTCTGGAAACATCGCGGCAAACTCATCGCGACATTAGCACTCGCGCATGAATCGTCCGCCAGGCAACTGCGGAGTTACCGGGTTCGGGTCAGCGAAACAGGTCGCGCAGGCGGCGGCGCGGTCTGTGGGAAGCCAGATCGTGATCGGCGGCGAAGGCCTCGGCGTCGGCGGCCGTACTGATCTTCGGGCGAGCGTGCGCCCAGGCCGTGTACTTCGCGGCGAAGCCGGGCCCGCACTCGTGGGCCAGCAGGGGGTACCGGGCGGCGACCTCCTCGGCCCGCTTGTGCAGCAGCGCCTTCACGGTGGCCGTGATGTCGGCCCGGTCGAACCCGGGCGGAATCTCCCCGCCCGCCACCAGGGCTCGCACCAGCGCCGCCTGCTGCTGTGCCAGCATGCCCGGGGCCGTCGGGCCGGGAGGGTCGCTCATACCGGCGGCATCGCTGGTACCAATGGTGTCGCTCATGCCGATAGCGCACCTGCCCGCAGCGTCACCTCGGGCCGCCCCGCTGCCGCGGCGATGGCGGCCAACTCCGCCACGAGTTCGCCTGCGGGCGGATAGTTTCCATCCCGCTCCAGCATGAGCGGCACCGGATTGCGTGCCGTGAACTCCGAGACCAGCTCCAGTACCGCCGCGGGCACCGCGTGCACATGCGTGTCGTGATATCGCCCGCCTACCTCGCGGCCTCCGGCCACATGGCAGTACGCGATCCGCTCGGTCGGCAGGCTGAGCAACTCCGTCAGCGGATCACGAGACCTGTTGCGCGCGTTGGCGTACACGTTCGCGATATCGACCAGTAGATACACGCCGGTCCGATCCACCAGCTCCCGCAGGAACTCCGCCTCCGTGAACTCCGCGTCCGGCCACTCGAACAGCGCCGCGATGTTCTCGACCGCCAGCGGCACTTCGAGCTCCGCCTGCGTACGAGAGATGTTGCGCGCCAGCACATCCAGCGCCTCCCGGGTGCGCGGCACCGGCAGCAGATGCCCCGCCTCGATCCCGCCCGCCCGCACGAAGGCGATGTGCTCGCTCACCAGCGGCGACCCGAGCGCTCGCGCACAATCGGCCAAATGCTCGACCCGGTGCGCATCGACTCCTTCGGCTCCACCGAGTGACAGTGAAATTCCATGCGGCACAACAGCTACCCCGGTCGCACGCAGCGCCTCCAGTTCCTCCGGCACGGGTACGCCCGGCTGTCGTGGCGCGGATGCGTTGCGTCCGCGCGGCGTCCACCCGCTCGTCCGCCGGACGAGCGCGGACCAACCCTCCGATGGTCGGCGCCGTCCCGGCGCCCGCCCGGCATACGGCAGCGACTCCGCGATCACCTCGCAGAATCCGATGCCTTCCAAACCCGCTATGACGCCGCAGATTTCACGCCGCCAGCCGACACCGATCCCGCCGTTCGGCAGCAGGCCGCCGCCCATCAGCGGGCCGCCATCTGACAGCGAGCCGCCTGCTCCAGATTGTGGCGTGCCGGTCGAGCCGGGCTGCGGGGTCGCGCTCATCCGCCACAGCCTCCTCCACCGCCGCCACAGCCTCCGCCGCCTCCCCCTCCGCCACCGTCGCCCCCGCTGCCGCCGCCGGAGCAGCTGCTGCCGGAGCCGCTGTAACCGCCGGATCCGCTCGCGGAGATGGTTCCGGTGTTGCCCGCGAGTTCGGGATCGAGCTGCCAGATGACGGCGGCGCCGAAGAGGGCGGCGGCCAGCGCGGCGCTGTCCGTGCCGTAGGAGGTGTAGGCGGGCGAGTTGCCGGGGCGCAGATGGCTGTTGCGCTGCATGGTTTCCTGCCGGGTCCGGCGGCCCTGCTGGGTCAGGCGGACCGGGCGCATCACGAGCACGGTCAGGATGAAGACGCCGATCATGGCCAGAATCAGGAAGACGACCGGCTTGTGGTTGGCCGAGCCCGCCACGATCCGGATGATGCCGAGCACCAGCAGTGCGTCCAACGGCAGCGCGGCCAGGAACAGGCTCCGCTGTTGCGCGGGGCTGAGCAGGTAGCCGCGGTCGACCAGCGACTTGCGCAGGGTCTTCAGCGGACCGGTCGACGCGCCGGACATGGCCAGCACGTGTTTCTTGTGCCCGGTGCGCAGGTAGGCGAGCAGCGCCTTGGAGAAGCTGTCGAGCGGCTGTTCGGTGATGCGGTCGGGGCCGCGGGTGGGTGTGCCCGCCGAACTGATCAGGCCGTGCCCGCGCAGTTGCGCCAGCCCCGCGAGCACCGGCCGGCGGTCGTCGAACAGCATGGCCGTCTCGGTGACGGTGAGCGGATGCGCGTGCGGGCGGGTGTGCGAGGTGTCGCGAATGATTCTGGCCCGCTGGGTGAATCCGTACACCGCGGCGGCCAGGGCCGTGAGCAGGTAGAAGCCGAGAAATGCCGGTCCGGAAATCCCCCACGTGTCCGCGGCGGCCGGGACTGCGGCCTGGATGGTCACTGTGACCATGGCGATCCCCCCTCGGGAGTCGTCTGGACGTCGATCACCCCCAGTATCGCCGTCGTACGGGTCCGGTGTTAATCCAAATAAATTGGGGTGTTTAAGTTGGGCGGGTGCGATTTCTCAGCAAGTTCTATATCGACGGATTCATTCTGTCGATCATCGGCGCTGTCGTCGTGGCCAGCATTTTCCCGGCCCGGGGTGACGCGGCGACGGTGGTGGACTGGCTGACGAAAATAGCCATCGCATTGCTGTTTCTGCTGTACGGCACCCGGCTGTCCCCGCAGGAGGCGCTGGCGGGCCTGAAGCACTGGCGACTCCATCTCACCGTGCTGGCCTGCACATTCGTCCTGTTCCCGATCATCGGCCTGGCCGCGCGACTACTGGTGCCGCACGTGCTGACCGACGACCTGTACACCGGTGTGCTGTTCCTGTGCCTGATCCCGTCCACGGTGCAGTCCTCGATCGCGTTCACCTCCATCGCCAAGGGCAATGTGGCGGGCGCGATCGTGAGCGCCACGGTGTCGAATCTGCTGGGCGTCTTCCTGACTCCCGCCCTGGTGATCCTGTTGATGAACACCACCGGGCAGGCGAGGGTGGACCCCTCGGCCATCCTCGACATCGTGCTGCAGCTGCTGGTCCCGTTCTTCGTCGGACAGTTGCTGCGGCCCAAGGTGATCGGCTTCCTGCGCCGCTACGCGGAGCCGACGAAACTGGTGGATCGCGGATCCATCGTGCTGGTCGTGTACGCGGCGTTCAGCGCGGGCATGGTGGAGGGCATCTGGAACACCCTGTCGCCGTGGCGGATTCTGGCCGTGGTCGCCGTGTGCTGTGTAATCCTGGCCCTCGTGCTGGCCGCCACGGCCTTCCTCGGCGAGGCGCTGGGCTTCGAGCGGGCCGACCGGATCGTGGTGGTGTTCTGCGGATCCAAGAAGAGCCTCGCCACCGGCCTGCCCATGGCCACCGTGCTGTTCGCGGGCTCCCCGGTCGGCCTGATCGTGCTGCCGCTCATGATCTTCCATCAGATCCAGCTGATCACCTGTGCCGCGATCGCACAGCGCTGGGCTCGGACCGCACCGTGACGGACAGCATCCGGCTGTCCTCGCCCCGCAGCGCATCGTGCGGCCCGGCCAGGGCGCGCAGCACCGCGCGATCGGCATCCGGATCGCCGACCGCGATGCGCGCGCTCCCGTCGGGATAGCGTTTCACCGCGATCCCGGCATGTGTGAGCGTGGCCGCGATATCGCTGCCCGGCAGGAACAGGAAGTTGCCGCTGCTGCGCGGCACCCGGATACCGTGCCGCCGCAACGCGTTCCGCAGCAGCTCCCGCTGCGTGGTGATGCGCAGAATGCGTTCGCCCAGTTCGGCTTCCGCGGCATAGGAGGCGCGCACGGCCGCCACCGCCGTCTCCGGCATGCCGAACGGCAGTTGCAGCCGCCGCACCCGCGCCAGCAGTTCCGCCGACCCGAAGCCGTACCCGATGCGCAGCCCGGCCAGCCCGTACGCCTTGGAGAAGGTGCGCAGCACGATCACATTGGGGTGCCTGCGTACCAGCTCCACCACATCGAGAGTGTCACTCGCGCCGAGGAATTCGACGTACGCCTCATCCAGGATCACGGGGACGTGCGCGGGAATCGAATACAGGAAGCCCTTCAGCTCACTGGCCGGGACCACGGTGCCGGTCGGATTGTGCGGCCGGCACACCGCGATCAGCCCGGTGCGCTCGTCCACCGCCCGCGCCATGGACCACAGGTTCTGGCGGCCCGCCGAATCCAGTGGCACCTGAATTGTGCTCAGCCCCAGCTGATTCGCCATGATCGGATACCCGTCGAAGGTGGGCGTCGCGAAGATGAACCGATCACCCCGGGCGGGCAGCGTCTGCATGATCTGCATGGCCACCCCGGTCGCGCCGGAGCCCACCACGATCTGCTCGGCGTCCACCCCGAGATGATCGGCGACGACACGCGGCAGCACTCGCGGCAGGAACTCCGGATACCGGTTCGCCCGCGACAGGCATTCCTCCACCGCGTCGCTCACGGAAGGCAGTGGCGGAAACGGGTTTTCACTCAGCGTCAGGTCGAAGCGCACCGCGTCGAAGCGCGGTGCCTGCGAGAGTGACGCCTCCTGCGGTGCGGCGGGGTGCGCACTCATACCGCCGCGCCCCACCGTACGGCCGCCGCGCCCGCGAAGTCCCCGGCATGGGCGAAGGCCGACATCAGCACGATCGACCCGTTGCGCAACCGGCCCGCCCGGTTCTCGGTGTCGAGGGTGACGGGAATGCCTGCCGCGAACAGGTTTCCGCATTCGTCGAAGGTGTCGGGGTGTCGTTCGGCGGGCAGCTCCAGCGCATCGTGCCAGTTGCGCAGGAACAGCCGGTTGGGCTGATTGGTGACGAAGGTGTCGATGTCGCGGCCCTTCACGCCGATCCGATCGCAGACCGCCAGCGCGACCTCCGGCACCAGCCGGTTGCCGCGCGAGAACACCTTGGCCACTTTGGATTCGGTGAAGGAGACGCAGCCCTGGCCTTCGCCCGGCTCCCAGTACCTGCGCTCGGACCCGGTGCTGAACTCCATGTCGCCGGCGAACTCGGGATAGGTGCGGCATTCCACATCGAGAATGGGCGCGGCATTGTTCTTCACGAGAAGCCCTGCGCCACAACCATCCCCGGGCACGGGTGCCTGGGCGAGCCCGCGGATCTCGGACTGGGTGAACACCGGCCCCGCGCAGTTCTGCGTGGCCAAGATGAGCGCGGTGCGCGCGTCGGTGGAGCGCAGGATGGTGCGGGCCAGCTCCATCATGTGCACGAAGGCCGCGCAGCCGCCGTTGTGCACGTCGAACACCCAGCGCGGCCGCATGTTCAGCCGCCGGGCCACCTCCGCGCCGCAGCCCATCACCGGATTGTCCGGCAGCTGGGTGTGGGTCAGCAGCACATCGATGGTCGAAAGCTCCTGTGCGCCATGGCGGTCGATCAACGGTGCGACCGCACGCTCCACCATGTCGACCGCCGTCTCGTCACGCTGCACGTGGTGGCGAGCCTTCGGGGCGCGGAACATGACGTTCTTGGCCATCCGCTCGGAACGCGAGAACTGCGTGAAGTACTCCGTGCCCACCGGATCGCCGGGCAGATAGCTGGAGACGTCCACCAGGCTGACGGGTACGGTCCGCAGGTTCGGGTCGGTGAAATCCATGCTCTGTCCTCAGTCCATCCAGGCGGGCTTGACCGGCAGCCCGTGCGACACGCGGTATTCGGCAATGGCTTTGAGGTTGTCCAGCTCCAGCTGGTGCCCGGCCGAGAACATCTCCCAGAAGTCGCCGACCCACACCTTGCGACCCGCGGGCGCGGTGTCCGCGTACGGGTTCTTGTCGTAGAACGGGTGGTGACAGTTGTTCCACAGCACCACCGACCCGGGCTTGTCGAACACCACCTGCGCGTCCACCACCCGCATCAGGTAGATCATCCACAGGTGTTCGCCCTGATCCCAGGCGCAGTGGTAGTCCACCGTCATGGCCTCGGGATTGGCGACCGTGCGGGTGTAGATGCGGGTGTCGGTGCCCAGCCGGTCGTAGGCCAGCCACAGTCCCGGCTGCTCGGTCTCGTCGAAGCCGCGCAGGCTGTAGGTCCACTCCTCCAGAGACCTGGTGTCCGCGAGGTATTCGTACAGGTCACGCGGCGGCGCGTCGATATACCCCTGGACGGGGCAGAATTCGCCGAACACCTGATCGTGCGGATACACCGACCGCAGCATGTCGAGAATGATCGGGGTGGTGGCGTCGCGATCGGAATTCTCGATCCGCAGCACGCCGGGCACCACCTCCTCGGGAATGTCGCTGAGTGCGGGCAGGGCACTGGTGGTCACGGTTACCTCCTGGGGGCCGTCAGAAACGGTGTGAAGGGCGGGATCTCGTCGGGATCGCAGTCGATGGCGATGAACGACGGACCGGGACGGCCGACGCAGTGCCGCAGCGACGCGGACAGTTCGGCGAGGGTGGTGGGTGCGTGGGCGCACATATCCGGGAACATGGCGGCGACCCCGGCGCCCGGATACGCCGGCCGGAACCTGTTGAAGCTGTACCGATCTCCGTAAAAGATCTGTTCACGAGTTATGCACATGGCGTGGGCGTTGTTGTTGAAGACGAGGAACGTGATGGGCAGGTTGTGCTCGATCGCGGTGTGGATCTCCATGCCGTGCATGAAGAACGCGCCGTCACCGGCGATGACGAAGGTGCGGCGGGTGTCGCCGCCCGGCGGTCCGCAGCAGGCGAAGGCCGAGCCGATCCCGGCCCCGAAGGCGTAACCCATGCCGCCCATCCCCAGGGCCACGGTGAATCGGCCGTCGCGGGGGAGCCGCAGGTGATGCACCACCGCCGCGCCGGTGTTTCCCGCATCGGCGAAAACATCGGAGCCGTCCGGCAATTCGGCGTTGATCGTCTCGACGACCTCGCGATACCGCAGGCCGGGTCCGTTCGCGGCGGGCACATCGAGCGGTGTGAGGCTGTGGATACTCGGCGTGCGCTGCGGGGGGTGGGGTTCGGAAGTTCCTGTGGGAAGGGATGATTCGCTGACCATCTCGGTGAGCGTGGTCGCGAGGTCGGTCGTGTGCGCGTGGATCGAAGGCAGGAACGGCGACTCGGCCCCCACGCTGGCGATGGTCACCCCCGCCAGGGATTGCTCCAGCCCCGCCCGCGCGGTGACCGGCATGCGGGTGCCGACGAGCAGGCACAGCGCCGCATTGTGCAGGGCGTCGACCAGTTCGGGGTGCCCCATACTGCCGGCCACGCCGCAGAATCCGGGATCGGCGTGGTGGTAGGCGTCCTTGGCGTCAGGCGCGACGCCCACGGCGGCGTCCAGTACGGCCGCGAGTTCGGCCAGTTCGTCGCGGGCATCGTCGCGGGCCACCTGATCACCGGCGATGATCACGATCTTGCCGGTGGCGCGGGCCGTGCGGACGGTGTCGAGCACCCGCCACAGGCTCGCGATATCGCGGTGGTAGCGCCGCACCGGTGGCACGAAGGCCGGCGCGATCAGATCGGCCTGCTGAACATCCTTGGGCAGCAGCAGCACCGAGGGCCCGCCCCGGTAGGCCGCGGCGACCGCGCATTCCAGGTGAGCGGGCAGGCGGGAGGCGTTCTCCACGCGGGCGCAGTACTGCGAGATCGGCGAGAACAGCCGAACCGCGTCGAACGCGCCCGCCCGCCCGCTCGAGTCCTGGAAGGCGCCCTTGCCCTCCAGGACGGTCGGCGGCTGCCCGACGAGGGCCAGCACGGGCACCCGGGAGGCGAAGGATTCGGCGAGCCCGGCCACCAGATTCATGGCCCCGCCACCGGACGTGGCCACCACGACTCCGATTCCGGAGGTGGATCGCGCGTACCCGTCGGCCATCGTCGCGGCCGAGAATTCGTGTTTGGCCACCACCGCCGTGACGGTTTGCCGGTGGTCGAACGCGGCGTCGTAGAGATCTTCGATATTGGCGCCGTCCACGCCGAAGATGTGCCGTACGCCCAGTGCCGAAACGGCTCTGACCAGGTAGTCTGCTGCCCTAGAACTGCTGTGCATGGGCGGTCCTTCCGGTGCCTGACACAGGATTGCCCGAGTCTCGTTACCCGGGATACGAATGTGAGCAGTCGACGGTTCAACGACTCTCACGGACGCTGGATACCCGGGGGTTCGGGGGCGAAGCCCCTGCGAGTCCCGCGAGTTGGTCCCACACTCTTGCCATGTATGTATACGTCTACGTATAGTGGTGTCATGCCGAACAAGACGATCTACGTATCCGATGAAGACCTCAAGCTGTTTCAGCGCGCGCAGGAACTGGTGGGGGGAAATCTGTCGGGCGCGATCGTGACGGCGCTGCGGCGCTACATCGAGCTCGAAGAGGGCCGCATCGAGGGTTACGACGAGGTGATCCTCAAGGTCGGCAAGGACGGCGTGCGGCAGGTCCGCTTCTCCGGCAAACTCCTCGCCGAACTGCACGAAGTCACCGACAAGCAGGTCGAGGACTATCGCGTGTACCGCACCCGCAAAGGCGCGTATGCGGTACACACCCACTTCTCGCTGTGGTCGGAGTACCCGACCGACGGCTTCCTCAAGGACGTGAAGAACTGGCGCCGGATGTTCGGGCTCGGCGAACAGGAATGGGGCGACTACAAACTCGACGTCGTCGACAACCTCGAGGATGTGAAGGACCTGGTGCCGTCCCGCCTCTACGCCCGCGTCGCGGATATGGCCGGCGGCCCGAACATCGAAGATCTCGATATCTGACATTCCGATAGCACTGCCGCGCAACTGAATACATAACTCGCTTCGACCACCGCCTCGGGTCGACGCCTTGATAAGTCATGCATACATGCATATTCATTGATGAGAGGGACTCATGAACCCCGACTACCGCCAGTCGGCCATCTCGGTCACCGGCCTCAACAAATCCTTCGGCGAGCAGATCGTCCTCGACCGCATCGACTTCGAAGTCAAAGAGGGCAGCATCTTCTCGCTGCTGGGCCCCAACGGCGCGGGCAAAACCACCACCGTGCAGATCCTTTCGACCCTGCTACGCCCGGACGGCGGTGAAATAACCGTCGGCGGTTACGATCTCGCCACCGCGCCGGAGGGCGTGCGCTCCTCGATCGGCGTCACCGGCCAGTTCTCCGCGGTGGACGAACTGCTCACCGGCCGCGAGAACCTCATCCTCATGGGCGACCTGCACCACCTTCCGCGCCGCGAAAGCGTCGCTCTCGCCACGGATCTGCTGGAGAAGTTCGACCTGGTCGACGCCGCCGACAAGCCCGCGAGCAGCTACTCCGGCGGTATGACCCGCCGCCTCGACCTGGCCATGACCCTGGTCGGCGGCCCGCGCATCATCTTCCTCGACGAGCCCACCACCGGCCTCGACCCGCGCAGCCGCCGCGTGGTCTGGGACATCGTCCGCGACCTGGTCGCGGGCGGGGTCACCATCTTCCTCACCACCCAGTATCTGGAGGAGGCCGATCAGCTGGCCGACCACATCGCGGTCCTCCACGGCGGCCGCATCGTCGCCGAAGGCACCGCCGACCAGCTGAAACGACTCGTCCCCGGCGGTTACATCCGCCTCGACTTCATCGAGCGCGACACGCTTGCCGCCGCCGCGACGGCGTTCGGCGGGGCCGCGCAGGTCAACGGCGACCTGACGCTGGCCATCCCCAGCGACGGCGGCGTGCACGCCGTCCGCGACGTGCTCGACCGCCTCGACAGCCTGCGCATCGAGCCCGCCGGGCTGTCCGTGCACACCCCCGACCTGGATGACGTATTCCTCGCCCTCACCGGTGGCGAGACCGTGAAGGAGACCGTGCGATGAGCACCCTGACCCACTCGTTCGCCGACTCGAAGACGATGCTGCGGCGAAACCTGTTGCACGCCAAGCGGTATCCGGCCATGACCTTCGGGCTCATCATCATGCCGATCCTGCTGCTCCTGCTGTTCAACTACGTGTTCGGCGGCGCGCTCGGCGGATCCACAGGCGAGAAGTACATCAACTACCTGACGCCCGGCATGATGCTCATGATCCCGGCGTACATGGTTGCGGGCGTAGCGGTTTCGATCTCCTCGGATATGACCAAGGGCATCGTCAACCGGTTCCGCACCATGCACATCGCACAGTCCGCCATGCTGACCGGCGAGGTGCTCGGCGCCTGGATCCAGGGCATGCTCGGCGTGACCGCCATGACCCTGGTGGCCGTGCTGGTCGGCTTCCGGCCCGACGCCAACGCGCTGGAGTGGCTGGCCGCCTTCGGCCTCATCGGCCTGGTGATCTTCGCGCTGACCTGGCTCGGCGTCGCCTTCGGCCTGATCGCGCAGTCGCCGGAGAGCGCCAGCAACCTGCCCACCCCGATCATCTTCCTGCCCTTCCTGGGCAGCGGCCTGGTGCCCACCGACACCATGTCCGCGGGTGTGAAGCAGTTCGCCGAATACCAGCCCTTCACGCCCATCACCGAAACCCTGCGCGGGCTGCTGATGGGCACCGAGATCGGGAACAACGGAGTCCTCGCCCTCGTCTGGTGCCTGGCCATCGCGATCGTCGGATACGTCTGGTCGAATTCGCTGTTCCGCAAGAAGGTCAAGTAGTCCCTGCGAGAGAACGGCGCACCCGCCACCGGGTGCGCCGTTTTCGTGTCTCAAAGTCCCGCTGTCAGAACGACTTTCCCGGCCGCATTGCGGACCTCGACCACCTTCAGATCCTCCGGCGGGGCGGAGGTGGTGCCGTCCGGGGTGTACACCTCGCCCGGTTTCGCCGTCCATTCCGCGAGTTTCGACTGCGTGCCGTCCTGCCGGACCACCCACATCGACAGTTGCCAGGCGTAGATGCTGTCCGACGGCGGATAGCTGCACCACATGTCGACGCGCGTCTGACCGTCCACCACAAGGACTTTGAACGTGGCCACGATGGTCGTGTCGACCTGCGGCGCGAAGGAGCCCTCCGCCACCACCTCCTGCGCGGGCGGGCGGTGACTCACGATCTCGGCGGTCACCGGCACCGCGATGGCCACCGCGGCGGCCACGGCCGCGACCGCGCCGCCGAGCGCGGTCAGCCGACTGCGTCGCCGCTTGCGGTCGGCCCGGTCGGCCAGTGCGGGCAGCAGCCGTTCCGGGGGCGGCGGCACATTCGCCGGGGGATCCTCCTGTGCGGCAAGCGAATCCGCGGTCTCGGCGTCCACCAGCGCGAGCAGGCCCGGCAGGCCCGCCAGTTCCGTCACCTCCGACCGGCAGCGTTCGCAACCGGCCAGATGGTCCTCGTACTCTCGGCGCTCGTCGCGGGCGAGAGCGCCGAGCACGTACGCACCGTCCCACGTCGCATAGGCGTCGCAGAGCTCCTGGCTTTCGGTCACTTCGTCACCCCCATCTCCTGCAGCACCAAACGCAAGGCCCGCATGCCGTAGTGCATCCGGGATTTCACCGTGCCCTCCGGGATATCCAGTTCCGCCGCGATCTGATGCGTGGACAGGCCCCGGTAGTAGGCGCGGACGATGACAGCGCGGTGATCCATGCTCAGCCGCGCGAGCGCGTCCGCGACCAGCCAGCCGTCCAACGCCCGATCGGCCTGATCGGGTTGCGGTTGTTCGGGCGGATGGTCGGTACGGTATTCGCGACGGTTGCGCGCACTGCGATGTTCGTCCACCGCCAGGTTACGGGCGACCGTGAACAGCCACGCCCGCGCGGAGGTCGTCGACTGATCCAGGATGGCCGGACGCTGCCAGGCCCGCAGCAGGGTCTCCTGCACGATGTCCTCCGCCCGGCCCGGATCACCCACCAGCCCGAACGTATAGCGCCACAGTGCGGCCGCATGCTCCTCGTAGATCGCGCGGAGCAAGGCCGCCTGATCATCCGGCATCGGTCACCTCCGCATCACTTCACGACACAGAGCGTGCCGCGGTTCAGTTTCGTTCGAGTTCGATCGGATGCGTCGCGAGCAGGGACAACGGGAGCGGTTGGCGGCGCAGCACGGCGGCCCAGAGATCGGCGCGGCCGGCCAGGGGGTCGGTGGGGAGGGCGGACAGGACGATCCAGTCGCCGCGGTCCAGTTCGCCCTCGAGCTGGCCGAAGGTCCAGCCGGCGTAGCCGGCGAAGATGCGCAGGCCCTCGACGAGGGGTTCGATGGTGTCGGGGTCGGAGTCCAGATCGACCAGGGCGACTCTGCCGTCGACCCGTCTGAGGCCGGGGACTCCGTCGAAGGAGGCGCCCACCTTGACGGTCGCGAGGCACAGGGCCGCATCACGTTTCACCGGGCCGCCGATGTAGAGCGCACGGGGTGCGGCGGCCAGATCGGCCCAGTTGGGGAGCACGTCGTGGACGGCGGTGTCACTGGGACGGTTCAGTACCACGCCCAGGCTGCCCGCGTCGTTGTGCTCGATGATGTACACGACGGTGCGCCGGAAAGAGGGTTCCGTGAGATCGGTTGCGGACACCAGCAGAGTTCCAGGACGTACCACCTGGTCCTCGCGCCGGAATTCGCGTCGAGAACGGTCACCGTGTTCCTCTGCGCGTGCCACTCCGCCATCATCGCACTGGCACAAGCCATTTGCTGTACTTAATTGGTCATGCTGCTCAATTGCGCCGTTTGCGTGGTGAGCACACGGGGGACTCGGGCGAGTGCCGCCCGAACCGAACTGTCCCAGACGGACTGGATTCGGCCGCGCGGAAGGTTAGCGGCGGGGTTAGGGTGGCGTCATGGAACCGCCCGAGGTGATCCTCGAGAACAACGAAGCCGTGTACGACTTCTACCGCGACCATCAGCAGAACCAGGTGAAGGCCAAGGCCGCCTACTGGTTGCTGAGCCGCCGATTCCAGCCGCGGATCGGCTACGCGCCCGGCGCGCGGGAGAAGCTGCGGGAGTACATCTCTCAGGGGCGGGCCCTGCTCATCTCCATCAACCATCTGTCCCAGCAGGACCCCTACACCGTCGCGGCCGCCGCCTGGCGCAGCGCGCTGCGGCCCGCCATCGGCCGCACCCGGGTACTCGCCAAGGACGAGCTGTTCCTCGAACCCGAACAGCGCCGCAAGATCGACATGATGGGCGGGATCCCGGTCTTCCGCGGCAAGGACCACGGCATTCGCGCGGTCAACGCGGCCGGGCAGCGCATGATCGACATCTGCGCCGAACGCATGGCGCGCGGCGACGGGGTCGCGGTGTTCCCCGAGGGTACCTGCAACGACGTCGACCCCACCCAGGTGCAGACCGTGGGAACGGGTATCGGGCACATCGCCTTCCGCGCCAAGAAGCTCGGCGCGGACCCGGTGCTGGTGAGCCTCGGCCTCAGCTACGGGCCGCGCCCGGACCCGAAGGTCGAGCCCACCAAGGAGGAGGCCAAGTCGGCCAGCTTCTACTTCGGCGTGCCCGTGGGCGAACTGCCGCTGAAGCCCGCCGAGATCACCCGCGTGGTGCGCGACGAACTCCAGGTCGCGCTCGACGGGGCGGTAGCCGCCTACTAGCCGATCACTGCTGCGGCAGGTTCAACCGCTCTCTCGACCAGTTCGGCACCAGCGCGAGGTATTCGGGCCGGGATTCCACGAAGTGATGCACCATCGGGCACATCGGCAGGATCCCGAGCCCCTCGTCGCGGGTCTGGTCGAGCGCGCCCTGCACCAGCTTGCGGCCGTAGCCCCGGCCCTCGTGCTGGGGATAGATCTCGGTGTGCACGAAGGCCCGCTCGTTCGCGGTGTCCTGATACGAGGCGACCCCGGCCTGATAGCCGTCGACGTACAGCTCGAACCGATCGAGAGCGGAGTTCTTGCGGACCTCAATCGTTTCACTCGACATGCCCACGACGCTAACGCTCTGACGACGGCTAATTGTCCGTATTGCCGAAGGAATCACCCGGCGTGTCGTTCTTGCGCGTCAAGGCCGGTCGGCCGTCGAGTTGCCGCCCGGCGGACTGCGCTCACACTGGGTGGATGACCGCCGCGCAACCCCGCCGAGTGATCCTCGCCCCGGACAAGTTCAAGGGCTCGCTGACCGCCGCCCAGGTGGCCGCCGCGCTCGCCGCCGGAATCACCCGCGCCGCACCCGGAACCGAGGTGCGCCAACTGCCCGTCGCCGACGGGGGAGACGGGACGGTGGACGCCTTCCTCGCGGCAGGCTGGGAGCGCGTCGAGGTGGCCGCGGTCGGCCCGACCCTCGCACCCGTCACCACCGCGTACGCGGTGCGCGGGGACACCGCCGTCATCGAACTCGCGGCCGTGGTCGGGCTCGTGAAACTGCCCGGTGGACAACCGGATCCGCTGCACGCCTGCACCTACGGCCTGGGGACGGTCATCGCCCACGCGCTGGATCGCGGTATCCGCGCGATCGTGCTCGGCCTCGGCGGCAGCGCATCCACCGACGGCGGCGCGGGACTGCTGCAGGCGCTGGGGCTACGGATCTACGACGCGGACGGCGGCGAACTCGGCCGGGCGATTCCGGGTTCCGGTGAATTCGCCTGCGGCGGAGCGGATCTGGCGGACGCTGCCCGCATCGACCGCACCGGGCTGCACCCGGCGCTCGCGGAGACCACCTTCACCCTCGCCAGCGATGTGGACAACCCCCTCCTCGGCCCCGAAGGCGCGGCGGCCGTCTACGCGCCGCAGAAGGGCGCGACACCCGGCGATATCGCGACACTCGAAGCGGCCCTGAAGAACTGGGCCGCCCTGATCGGCCCGGAATGGGCGGACGAACCCGGCGCCGGCGCGGCGGGCGGCACCGGCTTCGGCGCGATGGCGGTACTCGGCGCGGTCGAACGCTCCGGTATCGACGTGGTCCTCGACCTCGTCGGCTTTCCGGCCCAGCTCGCGGGCGCGGACCTGGTGGTCACCGGCGAAGGCTCGATGGACACCCAGAGTCTGAACGGCAAGGCCCCCATGGGCGTTGCCGCCGCAGCACACGACGCGGGCATTCCGGTGGTGGCCGTGGTGGGGCGACTCCAGCTCACGCCCGAGCAGCTCCATGCGGCCGGATTCGCCGGTGCCTACGCGCTCGCCGACCTCGAGCCGGACCCGGCGCGCAGCATCGCCGATGCCGCCACGCTGCTGGAGCGGATCGGCGAGCAACTGCCGACCCGTTTCTGACGCACCGCCCACGCCGGAATGACGGGTTTCAGCTCGCGACGGCGGCCAGGTGGGTCAGGACCTGGCGGCGGTTGCGGTCGCCCCAGCGCTCCAATGGGGCCAGCGCCACATTGAGCTCCTCGCCCAGCGGGGTGAGCGAATACTCCACGCGCGGCGGCACTTCCGGGTAGATCTCGCGGTGCACGACGCCGCTGGCCTCCAGTTGGCGCAGGTTCTCGGCCAGCACCTTCTCGCTGACGCCGTCCAGCAGGCGGCGGATCTGGCTGAACCGCTGCGGGCCCTCGCCCAGCACCCACATCAGGTGCAGTTTCCACTTCCCGCCGACCACGTCGATGGCGACGGACATGCCGCACACGTCGTGATCCGCGTCACTGCCGAACTCCATCGCGGCCTCCTGACCATTTTCCAAACCTCGAGGTAAGCAACCCCACGCGAACGTGCGGTCTTCCCCGAATCTACCGATCGGAGCACTCTCGTATCCGGCGCCGCAATCGAAAACCCACGATCAACAGCAAGGACGAAACATGTCTCAGCAGAAGCGTTCCGTATCCGTCATCGGTCTCGGCCCGATGGGACAGTCGATGGTGAAGGCTTTCCTGAAGGCAGGCGTCGAGGTCACGGTGTGGAACCGCAGCGCCGACAAGGCCGACGCCATGGTGGAACTCGGAGCCAAGAAGGCGGCTACCGTCGCCGAGGCGTTGAACGCCAACGAGGTGACCGTACTCAGCCTCACCCATTACGCCGCCATGTACAGCGTGCTGGAGCAGGCCGCCGATCAGCTGAACGGGAAGGTGATCTTCAACCTCTCCTCCGATTCGCCGGAGAAGGCGCGGGCGGGCGGCAAGTGGGTGCGTGAGCACGGGGCCGAATTCGTCTCCGGCGGAGTGATGTCCGCGGGAGACAATATCGAGCACCCGGCCTCGTACATCTTCTACAGCGGTCCGAAGGAGATCTTCGAGGCGCACGCCGAACTGCTGCGGCCGCTCTCCCCGCAGGAGTACCTGGGCGTGGACGACGGTCTGGCGCAGGTCTTCTACCAGGCGCTGCTCACCACCTTCCATCCCTGGCTGCTGGCCTTCGACCAGGCGACGGCGATGATCAGCAAGGCCGGGCACGATATCGCGCAGTTCGTTCCGTTCGCGATCCGTTCCAGTCAGGCGTACCCCTACTTCATGGAGGAGTTCTCGGTCGCCAACCAGAACGGCGGCTGGGCCGACCTGGCCTCCCTGAAGATGATGGTCGCCGGTGCGCAGCACATCATCGACGCCAGCGAGGAGGTCGGTGTCGACGCCACCCTCTCGCATGCTTCGCAGGAGTTCTGGAACAAGGCCGTCGCCGCCAGCGAGGAGGCGGGTCGCGCCGTCTCCACCTACGAACTGATGCGCGGCGCCGCGGAATCGAAGTAGGCACAACAGAATACGAGTAAGCGCAAGGCTCCGCTGTCGACGAGGACGGCGGAGCCTGCTCGCGTTCTACGCGGTTTCGGAGCCGATGCGCGGGAACGGCGCGGTGGAGAAGATCACCTCGACGGTCACCTCGAAGTACTGCGCGATCCGCAGTGCCAGATGCAGGCTCGGGCTGTACTCGCCCCGCTCCAGGTAGCCGATGGTCTGATAGTGCACGCCCAGCGCCTCGGCCAGTTCCCGGCGCGAGATGCCGCGCTCGGCGCGCAGCATCGCGATCCGGTTGTAGATGACCTCAGTAGGCACGCTGCATCGCCTTCTCGCGGCGCACCGCCAGATTCGCCCCGGATTCCCGACGTGCCATGCGCCGCAACACGATCGGCGCGATCACCAGCCCGATGACGGTCCAGACACCCAGCACCGCAACGGTTTCCAGCTGCCGCCAGGATCCCTCGAGCTCCACCGCGACCGCCGAATCGGGCAGCATGGCCGAACGCATCCCGAGCCCCAGCCAGTAGATCGGGAACACCTGCGCCAGACCCTGCAACCAGCCCGGCATGGAGGTGATCGGATAGAAGATGCCGGAGATCGCCACCAGGCCCATGATCGGGAAGGAGATGAACCCCATGGTGCGCGGGCTCTCGAACACCGATCCGATGATCGCGCCCAGCGGCAGGGTGGCCAGCGTGCCCAGCACAAGCACCCAGAGGAAGGTCGTCCAGGCCGTCACCGAATCCAGGTGCACGCCGCCCACCAGGAGCGCGCCGCCGCCCAGCACCAGCACCACCTGGATCCCGATCAGTCCGGCGGTGGTGGTGATCTTGCCGACCAGGTAGCCCACCATGCCGTTGGGGGTCGCCTTGGCGCGCAACAGGGTTCCGTCCTCCCGATCCAGGGCCAGGTACTGGGCGATGCCGAACATGCCGGTGAAGGCGATCAGCATACCGACCACGCCCGGCAGGGCCAGGGAACCCAGGCCCACACCGCTGGCCTCGAAGGTGCCGTTGCGCATGAAGAACAGCGCTACCAGCGTGAGCAGCGGCCAGAAGAACTGGCCGAACAGGTCCATGCCGTTGGTGAGCGACTGCCGCAGTTCGATCCAGCCGCGCCGGAACCCGGCCTGCACGGCCACACTCATCGGATTCATCGGGTCACCTCCTCGAGGGTGTGGAAATCGGTTTCGCCCTGGCCGGATTCGAAGCGCTGCACGAGCGTCATGTAGGTGTCCTCGAGGGAGGCGCGGTGCACCTCCAGTTCGCCGATCTCCGTGCCGTGCTGCTGGAAGAGTTCGTAGACGAACTTGGTGGATTCGGGTGTGGTGTGCACGAATCGCTGTCCGTCGCGGGTCCACTTCACCTCGGCCTCACCGGCGATGCGGCGGGAGAGTTGATCGGCGGAACCGTCGGCGATGATGCGGCCGCCGGCCAGGATGAGGATGCGGTCGGCCAGTTTCTCGGCCTCGTCGAGATCGTGCGTGGTGAGCAGGATCGTGGTGTGGTCGTCGTCGGCGAGCCGGTGCACCAGATCGTGGAATTCGCGGCGGGCCTGCGGATCGAAGCCCGCAGTGGGCTCGTCCAGGAACAGCAGCTCCGGGCGGCCGACGATGCCGATGGCCACGTCGAGGCGACGGCGCTGACCGCCGGACAGGGTGAGCACCTTGGCATCGGCGTGCTCGGTGAGCCCGACCGCCGCGATGAGTTCGTCTGTGTCCCAGGGCCGCCGGATATCGGCCGTCGAGTAGGGCGCGTAGAACCTGCCCAGGTAGTCGAGCAGTTCGCGCACCCGCCATTTGCTGTGGTCGCGCCAGGACTGCAGGACCACGCCGAGCCGGGCCCGCCAGGCTTCGTCGCCGTGCGCCGGATCCGCGCCGAGTACTTCGACCCGGCCCGCCGAGCGCATGCGGAAGCCCTCGAGGATTTCGATGGTGGTGGTCTTGCCCGCGCCGTTGGGGCCGAGCAGGACCAGAACTTCGCCCCGGTGGGCCTGAAAGGTGACGTCTCGCAGGACGTCCCGGGTGCCGTAGCGCATTCGTAGTTGGTCGACGTCGAGTACGACGCCGTCGCCGGAAGCCATGTCGCCCCTCCGTAGTAAGAACCGGATGATATGTAGCATACCTACTACATTTCGAGGCGGACAAGCTATTTGTCGACCATAGAAAAGGCCCGGCTCCGCCGGAGCCGGGCCTTTGATCTCAAGCGTGACAACTGATTTCGGGCGGGCCGGGTAACTCGCCGGGTACGACCGTGATCGGGTTGGCGCCCGACCGGCGGCACGCGTGCCCAGCGGTCGACGGCTCTCAGCCGTGCGCCGAAGTCGCGGAGAGGCGGCAGCAGTACTCGACCGCGGCCGCGTAGCCCTGGATGCCCATCCCCGCCACGACGGCGGTCGCGATCGGCGAGACGAAGGAGTGGTGCCGGAACTCCTCGCGGGCATGCACATTGCTGATGTGCACCTCCACGATCGGCACCTCCGGGATCACCAGGGCATCACGCAGCGCCACCGAGGTGTGCGTGAGGCCGCCCGGGTTGATCACGATGGCGGAGTTGACGCCGCGCGCCGCGTGGATCCGGTCGATCAGCGCGCCTTCGTGATTGGACTGGAACGCCTCGACCTCGCGGCCGAACCGCGCCGCGGACTTGCGGCACAGTTCGACCACGTCGTCGAGGGTGTCCGCGCCGTACACCTCCGGCTGGCGGGTGCCGAGCATGTTCAGGTTCGGGCCGTTGAGGACGAGGATCGGACCTGCGGTGTCAGCCATGGGGCCAACTGTATTAGAGCCCGCGCGGGCCCTCCGAGCGCAGGTCGTCGACTTTCCGCATGGCCGAGCGCAATTCCTCGAGCCATTCCTCGGCGTGTTTGCCGGCCAGCTTCACCGTCCAGGCCAGGGCGTCGGAGCGGGAGCGCGCCACGCCCGCGTCGATCAGCGTGTCGAGCACCTTGCGTTCCGGCTGGCGCAGTCGCGTCATGACCGGAACGGCCAGGTGGGTGAACATGATTCGCTCACCGGCCACCGACACGCCCCAGGCCACATTGCGCCCGTAGCGTCCCTGCGCCTCCTGGGCGATCTGCATGCGGGCGGGCCGGGTGGATTCGCGGAAGCGGGCGACGAGGCCCTCGCGGGTGGCCTTGGGGACCTCGCCGGGGGTGGCGTCCTGGGGTTCGCCGGACTCCTCGGCGGGGGCGGGTTCGGGTGCGGGGAGGGGGAGTTCGCCGACCACGACGATTTCGTCGCGATCGATCTCGAGGGTTGCCGGGCCGGTGAACCAGTCGGCGGGCAATCTTCCGGCGAACCAGTCGTCGGCGTCGGCGGCGTCGGGGAGGTCGGCCTGCTGCCAGCCTCCGGGGCGGCCGAATTGGCGTCCGTGATGTCCGTGTCGCATGGCGGTCACACTCACTTACTGCATGGAGTTGTAATACTGATTACAACGTTACGGCCTTTTGGGGCGGATGGATTGTGCTCTGGGAGAACAGGGTTGGCCGGGCTGGCGACGGGTACGGCGCAGGGACGCCACCGGTACGGACTGGACGGTTCTAAACCTTCTCGAATGCGCCAGGGGATGTAACCGACCGGTGATCATGTAACTGTCCACTCCGGGCCGAAACGGGCACTATGGTGGGTCTCGGATGGAGTACGCCTGGTGGAAAGGTGGAACCGCGGGCAATTGATTCGCGGTACCGTGGTCCTGTTGCTGATGTGGCAAGAGTGAAGAGTGGGCGATATGGATGTGTGGGGATCCCGCCGCTTCCGGGTACGGGGCGCAATCGCGCTCGCTGGGGTGGCAGCCCTCGCGATTGCGATGGGATCATGCGCGTTTCGAGAACGCGCGAACAGTGCTGAGTCGATCGTCGAACGGTTCACGAACCTGCTCGACGAACGGGACTACGAGGGCGCCGCGCGCCTCACGTCCTACCCGAACGGTGCCTCGGCAACGTTGAAGCAAGTCTTCAGCGGACTCGAACCCGGAAAACCCGACTACGAACTCACCCAGTTCATCGGCCTCGACGGCAGCACCGGTCTGTTCAGCATGACCGGATCCTGGAACTTCGGCGAGAACAAGAACTGGAAATACGACCTGCAGGGCACCGTCCGCAAACTCAGTGTCGGATGGCGCATCTCGTGGGATCCCACCCTGGTCATGCCGCAGCTCGACAGCACCCGCAGCGCCAAACTCGTACGCACGTACGCCGCACCGTCACCGCGGGTCAACGACATCGTCGGCGCGCCGCTCATGACCGAGCAGACCATCAACGTCATCAAGGTCGACCCGGCCAAGACCGGCGACCTCGTCGGCACCACCAACGCGCTCGCCGACGCCATCGAACCCGTCGCGCCGCTCATCACCGGCGACACCCTGCGGCAACAGCTTTCGACCTCACAGGGCAAGCCGATCGTCGCCGTGCAGCTGCGCGACGGCGACTTCAACATCCTGGAACCGCGGATGGCCGTCATCCCCGGCGTGGTGATGGTGAAGGAGAACCGGCTGATCTCCGCCGACCGGCGGGTCTGGTCGCCCATGCTGGACGCGCTACGCAAGGTCTGGCAGGACAGCAACGACCAGCACTCCGGCTGGGGCGTGCAATTGTTCGGGCCGGAAGGCGGATTCATCACCCAGCTCGCCGGCGAACAGGGTCCACCCGGACCCGACATCCCCGCCACCATGGACCAGCGGCTGCAGCGCGCCGCCGAGGACGCCGTCGTGAGCGTCGGCACGCCCGCCTCCATCGTGGCCATCCAACCCTCCAGCGGCGCGCTGGTCGCGGTCGCGCAGAACAGTCAGGCCAGTGCGCACGGTGCGGTCGCCTTCACCGGGCTGTACCCGGTCGGCGGCATGATCGAGCTGTTCAAGAACCTTGCCGCCGTCACCAAGGGCAAAGCGCCCCAGGACGTCTCGGTCAACGACGCGGCCGAGGCCGCCACCCGGCTCGGCGTCGGCATCGACTTCACCGTGCCCGGCCTCGACGAGACCACCGGCCGCCTGCCCACCGGCAAGAACGGCGCGGAGAACGTCGGCCGCGGCGGAGCAGCCGACAACCTGCTCGCCAGCCCATGGGGGATGGCCATCGCGGCCGCCGCCATCGCGCACGGCCAGGTGCCCAAGCCGATGATCGCCATCGGCAGCCCCGCCACCACCGAGGCCGACCTGTCGGCGCTGCCCGGCGAGGCCACCGAGAAACTGCGCGCCATGCTCCGCGACGGCTCCGCCGCCCCGGAACTGGTGACCCTCAACCGGTATCGCGATGTCAGCGCGTACGCCTCCACCTCCGGCAGCAACGGCTGGCTCATCGCCACCATGGGTGACCTCGCGTTCGCCATCCACATCGACGACGTGGACAGCGGCGACGCCACCGCCCGCATGGCGGCGCGCATGCTCCAGTCCCTCTCCAGCCCGGACGACTGACCCGTGAAAACGCCCGGCCCCCGTCCCTTCGGACGGGGGCCGGGCTGTTTAGTGGTGGCGGGTTCAGCGGATGAAACGCAGGGCGGCACGCCAGCCGACCAGGAACAGACCCAGGAAACCGGTCGCCACCAGAATGAAGCTGAACGCGGTCCCCTGACCGCTCACCCCCCGCAGCAGCATGCCGCCCACCAGGGTGCTCACCCAGATGATCACGCCGGTGGGCCACGCCGCCCGCGCATCGAAACGCTTTGCCGCACTCGCGCCTTCACGACCCGAGGCCACCG
The DNA here is from genome assembly GCF_016741815.1 of Nocardia acididurans. Classification (GTDB taxonomy): domain Bacteria; phylum Actinomycetota; class Actinomycetes; order Mycobacteriales; family Mycobacteriaceae; genus Nocardia; species Nocardia acididurans. The sequence goes on along the minus strand of NZ_JAERRJ010000001.1, from coordinate 303,743 downwards.
CCACCGCGATCACCCACCCCAGCAGCAGCCCGGTGCCGAACGGCCAGAACGTCCGCCCCAGCCCCGCCAGCACGGACTCCCCGTGACTGTTGCGACCCAGCATGCAGAACACGACCACCAGAACGACGTCGACGGCGAACGGCACCAGTTTCTTCACGTGCCACAGGGTATCGACCGGGACGAACCCGACCGCGCAGGCACACCCGGGCGAGCTTGCGAGGCCGCCTGATGGGCGAAGGCATGAGAGTCCCGAGTGGCTGCTCCTGGGGGTTCGGGGGCGAAGCCCCTGAGAAGCCCCCTGGCAGTGGGGGCCTCCCTCAGTTCTCCTGGGCCGTGGGCGGATTGGGGCGACGCCGCTCGGCCAGGGGCGGGGCGATGCGGCTCTCCTCGAACTCCTGCTCGTATTTGGCGTCATCGGCCTGCGGCTTGCGGTACAGGAACAGGAAGACGATCCAGCCGACGATGGCCACCAGGATGAAGCTCACCAGGCGGTAGACGAAGGCCGCCGCGACGGCCTGCGAGAAGGGCAGGCCCGCGAAGGTCGCGAGGCTCGCCCAGAGCGTCGCGTCCACATAGACGATGCCGCCCGGCGCGAAAGGTATGGTGCCCACGGCTTTTCCGGCCGCGAACGCCAGCATGAGCCCGGTCAGCCGGGGCTCCGCGCCCACCGCGTAGCAGGCCGCGCCCAGGCACGCGACATCGGAGAGCCGGTGCACCACCGCCCACACCGTGACCCACGCGCCGTCCCGCTTACCCAGGTCGACGGACTCCAGCTGGCCCAGGAGCTCGGCCACCTTGTCCATTCCCGCGTCCACCGGCTTGTGCCGAATCCTGTTGACCAGCCGCAGAATTCGCCGCACCAGCCCCTCGATGGCCCCGGGATGCGAGGACACGTGGTTGCCCGCCCACACCAGCAGCACCACCGCGCCCAGCGACAGGATCACCTTCCCCGGCCCGATCCGATCCCCCGCCAGCACCGCGCCGAACACGCCCAGCAGCGCCAGCCCGGCCGCCGCGACCACACCCGACATCACCAGCTGCCAGGACGCCACGATCGGGCTCGCGCCCCACCGCCGCGTCTGCCGGTAGGTGAACGCCGTCGAGAACACCTGTCCGGCGGGCAGCGTCAACGCCATTCCGGTGGACCCGTACACCACGGAAACGGATTTCCGCTGACTGACTTCCACACCCCCGGCCCGCAGCAGCTGTTTCTGGATGCGGCCGTATCCGCTCATGGAAATCGCCTGCATCCAGATGCAGGCGACAACCCACCCCCAATGGATTTCGGTGAGGTTCTTCCAGGAATCGTGCAGACGCGGATATAGATACGCGCCCTCGGCGATCAGCAGCGCCAGCAGTCCGACACCGAGAACCCATTTGGCCCACCAGAATCTGCTACGGCGCGAGTTCTCCGCAGGCGGCGCGGGTTCGCCGGCCAGGTCGCGATGGGCCTTCACGTTGGTCAGCCTAACGAACTCGCCTCGGCCTCGTCTGCATCCGCTGGGTCACCGCTTTCTTTCGGCCAGGCCAGGCGGGTTTTCCGGCGCCGTCCACGCAGCTGGACCTCCTCGCCGGTGGCCCAATGCAGCTGCTCGGATTCATCGGCGAAAAATAGTGCGCTGCTCGATGTCAGCACGCGTTCCGGGCGTTCCTTCGCCAGTTCGGTGAGCCGGGCCGCCTCGTTCACCGGATCGCCGATCACGGTGTACTCGAAACGATTCGCGCCGCCGATATTCCCGGCGACCGCCAGGCCCGCCGAGACGCCGATTCCGATATCCAGCCCGGGCACGTCGCGCAGGGCTTCGCGCAGCTCACGGGCGGCGGTGAGGGCCGCGGTGGGCGCGTCCGGGCGGTCCAGGGGCGCGCCGAAGATCGCCAATGCGGCATCGCCCATGAATTTGTTGATCAAACCGTGGTGGCGGTCGATCACATCCACCACGATGCGGAAGAACTCGTTGAGCAGCGAGACGACTTCGGTGGGCGGGCGTTCCGCGGCGGTCGCGGTGGAACCGACCATATCCACGAACAACACCGCCACGAATCGGGTTTCACCACCGAGTTCCGTGCCGTACTCGAGAGCCCGCCGCGCCACATCCTCGCCGACGTGCTGACCGAACAATTCCTGAAGTTCCCGGCGTTTGGCCGCTTCATCCATCATTCGGTTGAAGCCAACCTGCAGCAGACCGATTTCCGAACCGTCGAAAACCTCGACCTGAACATCGCGCGCACCCTCCTGCACGCGATCGATCGCCTGGCTGAGCTGGCGCACCGGATCCGAGATACTGGACGCCGTAAGCATGGAAAGCGCCAGCGCTTGCATGATCACCACACCGCACAGCAGCAGAATCGACACCGCCAGCGACTGCGCGGAAAACTGAACGCGCGAAGAAATCTGGGTGACGCACAGCAGCACAATGGCGATGGTCGGGGCGAAAGTGCCCATTCCCCACGTCATCGCCATCCGGGTGCCGACGCCCGGGGTCAGGGTGTGGTCGAACGCGCCGACGGTCAGCGCCTCCGCCGCGACCGGCCGCAGAATCCGCTCGCCCAGCATGTAGGTGAAGCCGAAAACGATGGTGGCGGCCATACATTCGGTGACGATCACCGCCGCCGCCAGCTCCGGCGCGCGGATGATGATCAGCGAGGCCAGCACGCCGCCACCCAGCAGCCACAGGATCAGGTGCACGATGGCCTGCCGCAGCGGTGCGTGCAGCGCCGCCATCTGCTCCTGCCGGCTCGGCGGGCCGCCGCGCATCTGCCAGCGCATGACCGGCCGCAGCATGAGCGCCGACGCCGTCACGCTCAGCATGCCCGCGACGGCGATGACGACCAGCGGAATCAGCAGCCCGGTCTGCCGCGTCGCACTCGTGCTGCCCTCCGGAACGGGCAGCCCGTACTGGATGAACGCCCACACGAGCACAGCGCCGAACGCATTGGCCGCCAGCATCGAAGCGAGGTACAGCGGCCAGCGGGTTCGCATGGTCTGTTTGACCGCTTCCAGTGGCGCTGACACACCAAACAATCTAGCGGTCCGATCATGAACACAGCGTTGCGGAGTTCGACGCGAAGGGGGTGCGAGGCCGCGCGGAGCACGACGACGGCATATTCCACACAGTAGGCTCGCGGAGGTGAGTCAGGCGCAGGCTGGGGAGACACCGAACTCGACGCCGAAGAAGGCACGTGGGCGCGATGCCGAGGCGGTGCATCCCCTCGTCCGTGAGGCCGCGGAGTGGTCGTGGCGGCTGCTGCTGATTCTGGCCGCGATCCTGGCGGTCGCCTATGTCGCGCACCGGTTGTCGGCGGTGATGATCCCGCTGTCCATCGCGCTGCTGGCGGCGGCGCTGCTCAACCCGCTGGTCGACATGATGCAGCGGTTCGGGGTGCCGCGCTCGCTCAGCGTGTTCGTGGCGCTGGTGGGATCCATCGGGTTGATGGCCGGGATCATGACCTTCGTCGTGGAACAGTTCGTGGTCGGCGTGCCGCAGCTGTCCGACGAGTTCAAGACCAGCGTGCACGAGATCCAGGACTGGCTGATCAACGGCCCGCTGCACATGAGCAACGAGCAGATCCGCAACGCCGGCGACACCATCGTCAAGACCATCGAGTCGAATCAGGACACGCTCACCAGCGGGGCGCTCACCACCGCCACCGTGATCGGCGAGTTCTTCACCGGCACCTTCCTGACGCTGTTCATCCTCATCTTCTTCCTCTACGGCGGCGACCAGATCTGGGAGTTCATCACCCGGATCATCCCCACCCAGAAGCGTGAACAGGTGCGCGTCGCCGGGCGGCTCGGCTTCGGCACCCTCACCGGGTTCGTGCGCGCCACCGTGATGGTGGCCGCCGTCGACGCCATCGGCATCGGCGCGGGCCTGGCGATCCTGAGCGTGCCGCTGGCGCTACCCCTGGCCTCACTGGTGTTCATCGGCGCGTTCATCCCGATCATCGGCTCCTTCATCGCCGGCTCGGTCGCGGTGTTCATCGCGCTCATGACCAAGGGCCTGGTGACGGCACTCATCGTGCTCGGCATCACCGTCGCGGTCATGCAGTTGGAAGGCCATGTGCTGCAACCGCTTCTGATGGGCCGCGCGGTGCGCATCCATCCGCTGGCCGTGGTGCTCGCCATCGCCGCGGGCGTGGTGCTTGCCGGTATCGCGGGCGGCCTGCTCGCCGTGCCGTTCGTGGCGGTGCTCAATACCGCCATCCGTTCCTTGCTGGCCGACACGCCCGAAGAGCTGTACCAGGATCTGCACACCGACGATCCGAGCAAACCCATGTACAGCGCCCGGCCCGACGACCCGGACGACGACTTCGACGAGGTCGCCTACCTGGCGGGCCGCCCGCAACCGGTCGGAAACGCGAAGTCGCCCGGTGCGTCCGGCGCGACCGAGCCCACCGGGAACGCCGCGCCCGACACCACGAAGCACGCCGGTGACGACACGGACTGAACCCGACCCCGCCACCATCGCGACCGCGCCGCTGTGGCGGGCCGCGCAGGCGCTGCGGCTGGTCACCCTGCTCTACGCGCTCGGGCAGCAGATCGCCTCGGTGCAGTACTACACCAATCAGCGTTTGAGCTGGGCGCTCATCGCGGTCATGGCGGTGTGGTCGGGGGCCTCGGCGATCCTGTTGTCGCAGTGGAACATCCGGCAGCATCCGTGGCTGCGGGTGTGCGTGGTCATCGGCGACCACATGGTCACCATCGCGCTCATCTTCGCCACCCGGCTCGTCGCCGACTACGAGTGGTATCACGGGCATCAGACGCTGCCGACCACCCTGTGGTGCGCGAACGCCGTCATCTCCGCGGCGATCCTGTGGGGGCCGTTCGGGGGCATCGGCTCCGGGCTGCTCATCTCCATGGCCATCATCACCGCGAGATCCCAATGGGAACTGGATGTCTGGCGCGACGCCACCCTGCCGGTGCTGCTGTCCGTCGGATTGGCGCTCGGCCTGGCCACCAACACCGCCAAGCGCGCACAGGAGCAGCTGCAACGGGCCGTGCGGCTCACGGCCGCCGCCGAGGAACGCGAACGCCTCGCACGCGAGGTGCACGACGGGGTACTCCAGGTGCTCAGCTACATCAAACGGCGCGGCAACGAAATCGGCGGTCCCACCGCCGAACTGGCGCAGCGGGCCGGGGAGCAGGAGGTCGCGCTGCGGGTGCTCATCTCCGAACAGGGCACTCGTACCGACACCGACGCCGGGGGAGCCGAGGAAGATCTGCGCCCGCTGCTCACCGCACAGGCCACCCCCTCGGTCTTCGTCTCCACGCCCGGTGAGCCCGTCCTCATCGGGCGCTTCGAAGCCCGCGAGATCACCGCCGCCGTCGCCGCCGCCCTCGTCAATGTCGCCCTGCACGCCGGTCCGGGCGCGAAAGCCTATGTGCTGCTGGAGGATACCGGCGACGAACTCATCGTCAGCGTGCGCGACGACGGCCCCGGCATCCCGCCCGGCCGCCTCGAACAGGCCGAACAGCAAGGGCGCATGGGAGTCTCACGCTCCATCATCGGCCGTATCGCCGCCATCGGCGGCACCGCCCACCTGCTGTTCGAAGCCGCCGCCGCCGACAACGACGAGGAGAACCCCGGGGCGGAATGGGAATTCCGGATCCCGCGCGAGACGTGACAATGGTGAGGATGCGGGCGCGACCCGCCCCGGAACGACGATGGCAGGCGACACGGGAGGTGGAGATGGCCGACAGTGCGGCCGAACGGATCTCGATCATGGTGGTCGACGACCATCCGATCTGGCGGGACGGCGTCGCCCGTGACCTCCAGGAACAGGGTTTCGACGTGGTCGCCACCGCCGACAGCGTCGCCGCCGCGGGCCGCCGGGCCGCGGCCGTGCAGCCCGCCGTCGTCCTGATGGATATGCAGCTCCCGGACGGGAACGGCGCGGACGCCACCGCCGAGGTGCTGCGCGTCTCCCCGCGCACGCACGTGCTGGTGCTGTCCGCCTCCGCCGAACGGGACGACGTACTCGAGGCCATCAAGGCCGGGGCCATCGGCTACCTGGTGAAAAGCGCCTCCGCCACCGAACTGCTGGAGGCCGTGCGGGCCACCGCCGCCGGGCAGGCCGTGTTCACGCCCGGACTCGCGGGGCTCGTACTCGGGGAGTACCGGCGCATCGCCAACACGCCGCCCGACCGCGACGAACCACACCGGCCCGCCCTCACCGACCGGGAGACCGAGGTGCTGCGCATGGTCGCGAAGGGCCTGTCCGCCAAGCAGATCGCCACCCGGCTCAGCCTCTCGCATCGCACGGTGGAGAACCATGTGCAGTCCACGCTGCGCAAACTGCAGCTGGGTAATCGGGTCGAGCTCACCCGCTACGCCATCGAACAGGGCCTCGACGGCGACGAATAGGGGCGGATTCAGGGATTGCCCTGATGCGGGAGCCGGTGCCCGCTGGCTAGCCTCGGAGTATGGGGTCTGAAGCTATGTCCGGCGCCGAACCCGCGCCCGTGGTCGGTGAGCGCGATCTACGGGTGTCCGACAGCGAACGCGAGCACGTGGGACGGCTGCTGCAGCGCGCGGTCGGACTCGGCATGCTCTCCCTCGGCGAATTCACCGAACGCATGGATACCGCGCTCGCCGCCAAAACCCGCGGTGAACTGAACGCGGTCCTCGTCGACCTGCCCGGCATCCGGCTGGTGGGGCAGCCCGCGCAGCCGCAGCAGGCGCCGCCGCGCTACGTGCACACGCCGCAGCAGCCGCGCATGCCGCAGTTCGCGCCAAGCTCGGTGCATCCGGTCATGCCCGGCAATGTGATTCGCACACGCATGTCGGCGGTGACCCGCAAGGGCAAGTGGCAGGTGCCGCCGGTGCTGATCATCGACAGCAATATGGCCGCCGTGGAGCTGGACTTCACTCAGGCCATCATGTCCACCCAGGTGGTGGAGATCCGGGTGCGCCATCAGCTCGGCTCGCTCGAGCTGATCGTGCCGTCCGAGGCCACCGTGGATATGAACGGGCTGCAACTGCTCGGCGCGAGCGTCAACAACAAGGTGCGCACCGGGCCGCCGCTGGGCCCGCTGCACCTGATCATCCACGGGCAGATGCGGTTGGGATCGATCACCGCGCGGCATCCCTTCAGTGCGCACTGGAAGCGGTTCCTGGAAGGGTTCTGACGGATCGGGCTGTCCCGCAGCGGGTTCCGCCCCCGCCGCCGAAAACCGCTCCGGCAGCGGTCCCGCGCGATCGGTATCGTCACCTGCATGGTGCAAGTCGTTCCCACCGGATCCACTCCGGAACCCCAGCTCCGGACCGGTCGCGGCGAACCGCTCCTGCTCCTGCACGGCGCGCTGCTCACCTGGGAATCCTGGATCCCGGCGCTCGACGACCTGGCCGCTGATCACGACCTGCTCGCCCTCACCCTGCCCGGCCATCACGGCGGACCCGACGCCGCACGGCCCGCCACCATCGTCTCCCTCGCCGACCACGCCGAACGGGCCCTGGACGCCGCGGGCTGGGACACCGCGCACCTGGCCGGAAACTCGCTGGGCGGCTGGCTCGCCCTCGAACTCGCAGCTCGCGGCCGTGCCCGCACCGTCACCGCCATCGCACCGGCCGGACTCTGGCGCACCCCCGACGCCGCCGACTCCCTGCTCCGCAAATTCCGCACCTTCGGACCACTCATCGGTCTCGACACCGACGCCCCGCCCGCGCGCCCCTCGCTCATCCGCAGCCTGCTGCTACCCCTACTGGCGCATCGCCCGGGCACCGTCCCCAATCACGTCGCCAAGGCCATGGCCGCCGCCCCCGCCAACTGCACCATCGTCGAGGAGATCGCCGAAGACCCGGATCTACCAACGGGATTCACCGGCTTGGACACCCTCACCGTCCCCGTCACGATCCTGCTCCCCGAACACGACCGCGTCCTGCCGCCCCACATCTACGCACCTCTCGCGCCGACCCCTACCCGCGAAATCCGCCACCTCCCCGGTGTGGGTCACATCCCCATGCTCGAAGCCCCCGCCCTCATCACCGCCGAAATCCGCGCCACCGTCACCCGCGCCGCCGCCGCCCGAACCGCCTGACCTGCACGAGCGGACCACTACCCGCCCGAATTCGGGTAGGAATCGACCATCGCCCCGGGTGTTTCTACTCATGCCCCGCCCCGCGCCCGGCCGAGAGTATGACTGGCATGAACACCGCCATCGATCCCCGGCTGATCGCACGACTGTCGAGTGAGTTCGCGGCGCTCGGACAGCACATGGGTGTCCTCGGCCGAGACCTCGAAACCCTGCACTGCCAGGTCCTCGCCGAGCACCGGCAGCACACCGCCCCCATCCCCGACCCGCCCGTCACCGCGCAGGTGCCGGGCGCTTCTTCGCGCGCGGCAGACCTATCGGAGCGGCAAGCCGCAGCCCCCGGTACACCCCACCGCGCAGCGGAAGTTCCCGGCGCAGCGCCGATCTCGCCGCCCGGCACCGCCCCGGTCGAAGGCTCCACCGGTGCGGTCCATCCGGCAGCGCAAACCGCAGACCCAAGCGGCGGAGCGGGTTCACCTGCGGAGCACGGAGATTCGCCGATCCGCGCGGCGGTGCACGCCCCGTCCACACCGCCGGTAGTCGTTCCGCCTGCCGGAGTGCTTCCGCACCAGATGCCCGGCGCGTTCCCGGGCGGATACGCCGCCGCTGCCGGATCGGTACCTCCCGGTGCGCACGGTACTTCTGCCGCAGGGCAGGGCTATGCGTCGCCGTGGGCGGCTGCCGCCGCCGCGGACACCTCCTCCCCGAGTGTGGCTCAGGGGTCGGAGGCGGCGTTCATTCCGCCTGCGGCGCAGGGCTATTCGCAGTCGGCCGGTGGCGGTGCGCCGGGTGGGATGCGACCGGGGTGGCAGGGGGTTGCGCCGTATCAGGGCTACCCCGCGATGCCGGGGCCGCAGCGGGTGCGGAATCGGGAGCCGCGGACGCCGTGGTGGCAGCGGGAAGGTGTGATCAGCCGGGTGCTGGCGGTGGCCGGGGTGGGGGTCACGCTGATCGGCGTGATGATGCTGCTGGTGCTGGCGGCGCAGGCGGGGTTCTTCGGGCCGGTGCCGAGAGTTGTTGCGGGAGCTGTGTTCTCGGGAGCGCTCGTGGCCGCGGCCGTGCGGGTGCACGGGCGGGCCGGAGGATATGTGGGGGCGGTGGCGCTGGCGGCTACGGGTATCGCAGGGGGATATCTGGATGTCGTCGCGGTGACCAGTGTTTACGACTGGTTGCACCCGGTGGTGGGATACCTGGCCGCGTTCGGGATCGCGGCGGGCGGCGTGGCGCTGGCGGTGCAGTGGCGGTCGCAGGCGCTGGCCGTGCTGGTGGTGGCGGGGGCGGCTGTGCTGTCGCCGTTCATCACCACCGAGATCGCTCTGCTCGTCTTCCTCATCGTGCTGCAAATCGCCGCTGTGCCGGTGCAATTGGTGCGGGACTGGCCGTATCTGCACATTGTGCGGACACTGCCGGCGGCGTTCGCGACGCTGATCGCGGTCACCCTGCAGGGGATCGACGCGGCCGACGGGCATCGGGGACAGCTGCTCGTCGCGGCCGTGGCCGTTGCCACCACGGGGCTGATCGGGGCGGTGCTCGTGGTGCGACGCCGGGCCGGTGACGTCACCGCGAGCATGACCTTCGCGGTCGCCGCCATTACGCTGCTCGTGGCTCCGGCCATGTTCTCGCGGCCGCTGTCGACCATGGTGGCGGTGGGATTCGCGGTGGTGCTGTACGCGGTGGCCGTGACACCCTGGCTGCCGAAACTCGCTGCGCGAGTTCCCGTTCCGGGCCATCTCGCGGCGGTGTCGGCGGTGGCGGGCGCGTGCGCGCTGTTCGTGGCGGCCTTCTCGGCCACCACCGTGAAGACGTTGCCGGTGGTGCTGTTCATGATGGCGCTGGGCTTCCTCGCGGTCGGTGGTCAGCAGCGGTCGAAGTTCGCCGCCTGGATCGGCGCGGTGTTCGCCGGGCTCGGTGCGGCCGTGTTCATCGATATCGCGGCCCCGCGCATGCTGTCCTCGCAGCGTTCCGCCGAACTGCACCTCGGCATTTCGACCGCACTCGCGGCCGTCGTCGCGCTGGGCGTGGTGGCCATGGCGCTGTGGTGCGCCCGCCGGGTGGGGCTGCTCGGCAGTGAGAACACCACCTCCACGGCGGCCGTCCTCGCCGGACTGCTCGGCCTCTACGCGGTCACCGTGCTCACGGTCTCGCTCGGCGTCGCCACCGGCAACCCCGACGGGTTCCTGGCCGGGCACGGTATCGCCACCATCGTCTGGATGGTGACCGCCACCGCCGCCCTGCTGTTCGGCCTGCGCCGCCTCGCACACACCCCGCAGCAGGCGAAGGTCGCGCTGGCGGGCGGGCTGCTGGTCACCGCCGCGGCGCTGGCCAAACTGTTCCTCTTCGACCTGGCCACGCTGGACGGCCTGGTGCGGGCGGCGGCCTTCCTGGCAGTCGGCGTCCTGCTGCTGCTGGTGGGCACGCGGTACGCGCGCACCTTTGCTGAAGCGGCCGACCGGGGAGCGCCGTCGCACTGACATCGACGGTTGGCGGCCCCGCATCCGACAGGATGCGGGGCCCACCGCTGTCGTCCGAATCAGTGTGCGGTGAACCGGGTTTCGCCGGAAATGCGGAAGGCCCGGCCGGATGATGTCCGGCCGGGCCTTCGCGTGTTCGGTCAGTCGCGGTTCTGGCGGCGTAGTAGTTCGTTGACGCTCACCGTGCGGCCCTCGCCGCCGCGGTGTTTGCCCTCGTCGTCCTGCTCGCCACCACGTCGGCGCGCGGAGCGGAGGTCGGACATCCACTGCTCGATGCTGTTGCGGCCATCGCCCTGGGCCTCGTCATCCGCCGCGTGGTGGGTCGGATGCGGTTCCGTGGCAGCGGTTTCCGCGGGCTGCGCCGGTTCGGGGGGCTGGGGCTGGTACAGCTGGGCGCGGGTCGCCGGGTGCGGCGGCACCTTGAGCGACGGCGGCGGGAGCACCCGCTCCGCACCCGCGACCGGTTGCGCCGGAGGCTGCGGATCCGACTGCGGCGCAGCCGAATCCGGCCTGCCGGTCGCGGCGCCCGCCTGCAGCATCTCCGAGAAGGTCAGCGACCCGCCGGAACCTGCCTGCGGTGCGGCCGAACCTGCCTGCGGCGGAACGGAACCCGCTGCTGGTGGCACCGAACCTGCTGCCGGTGGGATCGAACCCGCTGCCGGTGGGATCGAACCCGCTGCCGGTGGCACCGAACCTGCTGCTGGTGGCACCGAACCTGCTGCTGGTCGGATCGAGCCTGCCGGGGGCGGGACCGAACCCTGTTGCGGCGCATCCGGACCCGGCTGCGACACCGACGGGACCGATCCGGCCGTGCCCGGCTTCTGCGCGAACGCCCCGTCCTGGCCGCGGGACGCGGCCTGCTCGGTCACGCCGGTACCGGGCCGCGCGCCGGAGTTTCCGGGCGCGTTGAAGGCCGACTGCGTGAACGAGCCGTCGGCGGTGCGATCCGACTGCGAAGCCGCACCCGCGGCCGAATTGCCCTTGCCCGGCGTACCGGGTTGCGCAGGGGCGGAAGGCGTTCCGGGCTTTGCGGTGCCTGCCGACGGCTGCACGGCGACGGGTTTGGTCGCCACCTCGTCGAGGGCCTGGGTGGGCGCCTCGCTGTCGACGTCGATCGTGCGGGCCGTGCGGCGCGGCTTGCGCGGGGAGCGCGGGAGCGAGCCGTCGGCCAGCGCCGGGATCTGCATGGTGACCGGGTCGGTGATGGGCGTGGTCTTGACCAGGTCGACCACTTCCTCACCGCCGGGGCGCTCGTCGTCGAGGATGGGTTCGCCCAGGCCGATCTTCTGCTGGATCTTCTTCATCCAGGCCGGAGCCCACCAGCAGTCGTCACCGAGCAGCTTCATGGTGGCGGGCACCAGCAGCATGCGCAGCACGGTGGCGTCGATGAGCAGCGCCGCCACCATGCCGTAGGCGATGTACTGCATCATCACCAGGTCGGAGAAGGCGAACGCACCTGTCACCACGAGCAGGATCAGTGCCGCCGCGGTGATGATGCGGCCGGTCTGCGCGGTGCCGATGCGGACGGCCTCGGTGGTCGACGCGCCCTGGGTGCGCGCTTCGACCATGCGGGACAGCAGGAATACCTCGTAGTCGATGGACAGGCCGTAGATGATCGCGATGATCAGCACCAGCACCGGCGACATGATCGGCTGTGGCGTGAAGTTCAGCAGTGACGCGCCGTGCCCGTCGATGAAGATCCACGTCAGGATGCCCAGTGTGGAGCCGAGGCCGAGCGCGCTCATGAGCGCGGCCTTCAGCGGCAGCACGAGTGACCCGAAGGTCAGGAACATCAGCACGGTGGTGATCAGCAGGACCAGTGCGATCATGATCGGCATCCGGTCCAGCAGCGAGTTGACGCTGTCCATCATCAGCACCGGTTGCCCGGTGACGAAGACCTCCGCGTCCTCGGGCACCTCCATGGACCGCAGATAGTCGACGGTGTCCTCGGGATGCGCGCTGTCCTCGACGGTCGCCTCGGTGACCCACACGTTGGAACCGTTGGGCGGCTTGGACGGAACGCCGAACACCGAGTTCTTCACCAGTCCGGGCGCCTGATTCGCCTGCGAGAGAATCTGCCCGATATTGCGCGAGTTGTCGGTGACGATCACCAGCTGCACCGGGTCGGCCTTGCGCAGCGGGAAGATCTCGTCGAAGTGCTCCTGCGCCACACGCGTCGGATTGTCCGGCGGCAGATAGGTTTCCGAGATACCGCCGAACTGCAGGTTCTTCACCGGAATGATGAGCAGCAGCAGCACGATCACCAGCGGGATCGCGACCTTGAGCGGATGCTTCATCACCCATGCGGTGAGCTTGCCCCAGAAGCCGTTCTCGATCTCGTCCGCGGTCTTGGTCTTGTTGATCCACTTCAGGCTCAGGCTGTCCACGCGCCGGCCGAGGATGGCGAGGATGGCGGGCAGCACGGTGAGCGAGGACACCATGGCCAGCAGTACGGCGGCGATGGTTCCGTAGGCGACCGATTTCAGGAAGCCCTGTGGGAACAGCAGCATGCCCGCACTGGCCGCGATGATCATGGTCGCCGAGGAGGTGACGGTGCGCCCGGCCGTCATCACCGTCCGGCGCACGGCGGCCTTGGTGTCGTAGCCCTCGGCCAGCTCCTCACGGAAGCGGCTCACGATGAACAGGCCGTAGTCGATGGCCAGGCCGAGGCCGATCATCGACACCACGGCGCTGACGAACGAGTTCACCTCGGCGAACTTGGTCAGCGCCATGACGATGCCGTTGGCGGCGATGATGGTCAGACCGCCGATGATGAGCGGCAGCGAGGCCGCGACGACACCGCCGAAGATGAAGAACAGCAGTACCGCGACCGCGGGCAGCGCGATCAACTCCATGCGCTTCACATCGCTGGCGATGGTGTCGTTCAGCGTGAAGGCCACCGGCTGCAGACCGGCGACCTCGGTCTTGATGCCCGGAACAGCGAAGACGTTCTGAACCGCCTTGTAGTTGTTCAGCATCTCGGTGTCGCTGTTGCCGTTCAGCGCGATGGACGCGAAGGCGTACTTCTTGTCCTTGCTGCCGAACACATTCGGGGCCCACTCGCCGGTATCGGTTTTGTAGTAGGCGCCGTTGATCTTCGCGATCTGCGGATACTTCTCCGGCAGGCTGTTGAGGCTGTCGGTGATTTCCTTGCTGACCTGCGGATCGTCGATGGTCTTGCCGTCGGGTGCGGTGTACAGCACCAGGACGTCGGCATTGTGGTCGCGACCGTATGCCTGATCCTTGACGACGGCGGCCTTGACCGATTCCGAGGTGGGGTCGAACCATCCGCTGGAGCTGAGATGATCTGCCAGCCCAAGCCCGTAGCCACCGAGGGCGAGGAACGCGGCGACGGCGACACCTAGAACAGTGAAGCGCAGCTTGTAGACCAGGTCGCCCCAGCGGGTGAACACTAAGCGACTCCTTGAGCGGGGCGGGAGGTGAGCAGCGCGGACAGCGGCCGGAACGGCTGCAGCCAGGCTCCCTCGTCGGGCAGCGAGTCGAGGCTGACCCTGGGCAGCGGTTCACGGAACACGCCCGGGATGTCCTCGAGGTCGATGAACTCGAGAATATCCGACGTGACGGCCCAACTCGCGTGCTCGCGGAATCCCAGTACTTGGACAGGGACGCCGCTGTGCGCGATTTCCTCCAGGGGCGCGCGGAAGGCCTGGCCATCGGCCGAGGCCACCATGATGCCCGCGAGTCCCGCGCCGCGACGGCGTAGCTCGATGTGTCCGAGCATGTCGCTGTCGACATCGGAATCTTCGTCGATCTTGGGTTTGGCGAAGACGGCGTAGCCGACATTGCGCAGCGCCTCGACCCACGGTCGCACCACGTCGGCGGTGCCGGGGGCGATATTGGTGAAGACGGTGGCCTCGGGTTCGACCCGGGTCGGGCTGCCGACGGACAGTTCGGCGGTGCGGGCCAGCAGCCAGCGGCCGAGCGCGTCGAAGCGCGGGCGGTACGCGGCCGTGGGCCGGCCGCCGAGTATCGCGCCCAGACCCATATCGAGGTTGGGTGCGTCCCACACCAGCAGTACCCGGCGCACATCCGGGACGCTACTGGACAAGCTCGTGGTGCCCGTTAGTTCGGTCGACGAGGTGCCGTGCATTATTTCGGCAACATCCGCGACGTCGCGGGCCATCTCACTGACGCTCATGATTCGATCTTCCCCCAGATGAACTCCGTGATGGCGCTACCCGCGCTGAGTCCTTTGTTTTCGAATTTGGTAATCGGGCGTTCAAAACCGATCGGTGCGGTTTCTCGCCAGTCCTCCGAACGCCCCCCGGTCGTTTCATTCAGGCCGATGAGCTGGGGTTCTCCCGCTCCGACCTCCGCAATCTGTTCCGCGTAATCGGCGTGATCAGTTGCGACATGCAGCACACCGCCCGGCTTCAGGCGACTTGCGATAAGTGTCAGGGTCGCGGGCTGCAACAGCCGTCGCTTGTGATGGCGCGCCTTCGGCCACGGGTCCGGAAAGAACACGCGAACACCGGTCAGCGATTCGGGAGCAACCATATTTTCCAGAACATCCACCGCATCACCGCGCAGCAACCGGAGATTGGTGATGTTCTCGCGCTCGATGCGCTGCACCAGCTGGGCCAGGCCCGGCTTGTACACCTCGATGCCGATCAGATTGAACTGCGGCTCGGCCTGCGCCATGGCCGCGGTGGCCGTGCCGGTGCCGCAGCCGATCTCGATGATCAGCGGTGCGGACCGGCCGAACCACGCGTCGGCGTTCAGCGGCTCGTCGGCGACGTCACGGCCGATTTCCGGCCACAGCCGATCCCAGGCGTCCTGCCGCGTCGGGGAGATGGCCCCGCGGCGCATGCGGAAGCTGGTCACCCGGGGGTACAGACGGTTGCCGCTGGGACGGGCTGCATCGGCGTCGTTCACGGCGTCCATTGTCCAGTATTGGATGATTAGCGCAGCAATCGGTTACGCCTACCGGTCCGGGCGCTCGGTCAGGCCGCCAGGCCGGCCGCGGTATCGGCGGGCTGCTCGGCCTGCCTGGTCAGGGGCAGTCCGAGCGTGACTCGCATTGCGGCAGTTGCCATTTCCACCATGCTGCGCCAGTGCGCCGAGGCAAATGCGACCGACCAGACGGTCTTTGTCGTGGGGGCTTGCAGCGGCTTGCCGTCGATCCGGTCGGCCAGCCAATCCAGGCTGATCGGCGTCGACAGCGGCAGCAGCGAGAAATGCTCACTCAGGCGATCCCGGACGTACCAGACCGCCGCGCCGGAATCCCGGTAGCGGCCCACCTGACCATCGATGCCGTCGATATGAATGACCTGGTCGTTCACCGGCGTCACCACCAGCACCGGACAGGCCGGGGCCGAATTGCCCAGGCGGATATCGTCGAAGACGTCCTCCAGCTGCGGCAGGATCTCGTCGAGCGGGCGGTGCAGGAAGCGATCCATCGGACGGCCCACCAGCAACGGCAGCGCCGCGATCGGTCCCAGACCGGCCATCCGATCGAGCATGCGGCGGCCGTCGGGGGTGAGATCGTTGTCCACCACCTCCGCCAGCGCGGGATACACATTGCGCAGCGCCGCGAACACGATCGCCGGGAAACCCGAGAACAGGCCGCCGTTCAGACGCAGCAGCACCTGTTTGGGATCGCCGACCGGCGCGCCCAGCACCGCGCCGACGATATGCAGTTCCGGCGCGTACTCAGGTGCCATCTCGATCGCCCAGGAACTGGCCATGCCGCCGCCCGAATAGCCCCACACCGCCACCTTGGTGTCGGAACGCAGGCCCATCGGGGCGAAGCGCAGGGCCGCGCGCACGCCGTCCAGGGCGCGGTAGCCGGGTTCGCGGGCCGCGCCGAAGGCGCCCTGCGGGCCCTCGTGATCGGCGATGCTCACCGCCCAGCCGCGCCGCAGCGCATTGGCCACCAGCAGCCACTCCAGCTGCGTGATCGAGCCCGGCGCGACCGCGCCCCTGCGCAGCGCGTAGGAGGGCGCACAGCGGTCGGTCACCGCGTCCATGGCGGACTGGAAGGCCAGCAGTGGCCGATCACCGTCCGGCGCAGCGCCTTTCGGCAGCAGCACGGTGGTGACGGCGACCTCGGGCTGTCCGTTGAGATCGGTGCTGCGGTAGAGCAGCTGCCAGGCCGTCACCTGCTGCGGGATGATCCCGAACAGGGCGAGTTCGACCGTGCGGCTGCGCAGGATCGTGCCCGGCGTGTGCATGGCGAACCCGGAGGGCGCGCGGAAGAAGGGATCCCGGCTCGGTGGCACCGGCCGGTCCGCGGCGGCCGGTCTGCCGCTGGGCTCCGCATTTCCGATGACGTCGGCGGTGACGGCCATCGCAACCTCCTCACGAGTTCCGGCACGGGGCCGGACCCGATCGAGTCGCACCACCACACCGCACAATCGACCGCATGGTCGACCGGATCGAAACAGTAGGTGAATGACGAGTTCCTGTGAAGAGGAGTCGCACCGAATTGTGCTGTGGCACAGGTAGACCCAAATACCGGGGGCACGGTCGATCCCGCTCACCGGACACCGTGGCGGTGGCGTGCCCGAACTTCCGGCGCCCTACCGGGCCGCGCACTAGGCTGCCCCTGTGTCGGCAGGGCGACCCCCGCGCATCCAGATCACCGGCCGCTCCCGGGCCGGCAAATCCACCCTGCGAAATGCATTGTCGCTCTTGACGGCCGAGGAAACCCGACCGGTCGATCACCCCTGGCAAACCACCCCGGTCCTCCACGGTGACCTGGTCGTCTATGTACTCACCGGACCTCCCGGGCCAACGGACAGACAACTCACAGCGGCGTTAACACCCCGGCGAACAATTGTGGTTCTCAACAAGGCCGAAACCATAGGGACCCGTTGGTCCGATGCGGCGGCAGAGGCGGACCGCAGCGCCGAGGTTCTCGGCCTGCCCGTCTTCCCGGTCGTGGCCGCGCTCGCCGCGCGCACCCGCACCACCACGATCACACCGGCCGACCTCGACACCCTGCGACGTCATCGGCATCGCACGGATCCGGCCTGCACACTCCTCGCCGACCGCTTCCTCTCCGCCGAACTCGGGGCCGACATCGCCGATCGCCGCGCCCTGCTGGAGCGCTGGGATCTCTACGGTGTGGCCTGCGCACTCACCGCCCTTCGCCATGATCCGGCGCTGACGGCTCGGCAACTGCTGCAGATCCTGCACTGCGCCAGTGGAATCGACCCGCTCCACCACGAAATCCACCGCCGCTATCGGCGGCTGTAGGACGGGCGACGGGCTCATCTACGGCCGCGAGCACGCCCTCGGACCCGAGCACCCCGACACCCTTCGGAGGAGCGTGCCCGTCGCCGCGATGCGGAAGCGACCGCTTCGAATTCCCCTTCGGCCCAGCCGTTCCCATGCTCGGAAACGAATGATCAGTGGTGGACAACGAAGACCCGCTCGCATCGCGCCCGGTCGCCGCTCCCGCGGCCGGGTCCGGCGAGCCACGCAAGACGGCCGTGCCGCAACAGATTTCGACGACGCAGGACGCCGAGGATGTGAGAGCGCGGGCAGCGAGACCTGGATCCACCCTGCGATTGCCCGAGGTCGAGCGCTGCGCGATCAGTTCGACCGTTCCACCCGCGCCGGGGGATGACCCGCGAACGATCGCCCTTTCCCCCGATGCGGAAGCTGTTGTCACCCGCTGGAATCCACACGGCCTGGCGCTGCTGCGCGCCATGCGATGGGACGGCGCAGCGCCACCGCGCACGGTGGCACTGATCAGCGCGGGCGACATCAACAGCGTCATGCTGCGGGTGGAGCTGGCCCGCTTCGAACCGCATGTAGATGTAGAGGAGCGTGCGGCACAGCGGAATCCGCACGACGGCCCGGTCGATCCCGGCGGCGGCGCGCCCTGCTGCCCCGCCGCGGGCGAGGCCCACGGCACGGCGGAGCGACCGGTGCCGGTGGCGCTCGTGGTCCTGGACGCCGGATCACCTATAGGTGGCGACATGCTGCGCGTGGTGCGGGAACTGTGGGCGGACGGAACCCGGATCGTATTCGCGCTGGACGGGATTCACGCCCACCGGGAATGGCGGATGATTCTGCGGCAGGACGCCGAGCTGCTGAGCGCACTGCGCCGGGAGCTGGAAGCCGCCGTCCCACCGGAGGCCGAAGCGACCACTGCCGCACCGCAGAACAGCCCGGCCGCCGCCGCGTCCGAGGTCGAGATCGTGCCGGTGTCGGCGCGGGTGGCGGCGGTGGCGCGCGCGGGTTCGGATGCGGCGCTGCTGGATCGGTCGGGGCTGGGGTGGTTGCACGCGCTGTTGGTGGCGGCGGCGGGGGCGGGGCCGGAGGGGGATCAGGCGGCGATCGTGCGGGACCGGGTGGTGGGCGAGACGCGGGTGCGGATCGAGCGGCAGTTGGCCAAGCTGCGCGGCGGCGGCGATGTGACCGCGCTGCGGGAGGAGCGGGCGACGCTGCTCGCGGTGAGCGACGGCGGGCGCGGGACCGCTATGGCCACGCTGCGCAATCGCATGCAGTTGGCCCGTGTGGATCTCGTGCACGAGGTGGGTTCGCGGGTGCGCGCCTTGAACGCGGGCATCCGCGCGGAGATAGAAGGTCTGCCGTGCACCGCGGAGGCCGACACGCCGGAGCGGTTGGCCGGCGCAGTGGAAGATCTCACACGTGAGATGGATCGCGCGGTGCGGAATCGGCTGCTGGAGCTGACCTCTCAGGTGGAGCAGGCGGCCGGGGCCGCGGATTGGGAGGTCGCGGAGGCCGCGGTGAAGGCGGCTCGGGCGGTGCCGGTGCGGCCGGGTTCGGGGCCGGAGCGGCGGCGGCGCGGTCTGGAGGATCGGCTGATGCTGTTGGTGGGCGCGTCGGCGGGGTTCGGTCTGGGCCGTTTCGTGGTCGCGCCGCTGGCGGTGTGGGAGTCGTTCGAGTGGGCGATCGTGCCGGTCGGCCTGGTGCTGGGGTTGGCCGTGGCGGCGTGGGTGGTGCGTGCGCGCGGGCAGCTCGCTGAGCGCGCTCATCTTCAGCAGTGGGTGTCGGACACGCTGGTGAATGTGAAGGCGCAGTCGGAGCAGCGGGTGGCGACGGCGCTGGTGGAGGCGGAGGAGCGGCTCGCGGAAGAGGTGGTGGGTGCCACGACCGAGCGCATGGTCGAAACAGACCGTCGGGTAGGGGAATTGGAGGCGCAGTTGCGTCAGGCGGCGCACCGGCGACCCGCCTTGACGGCCGCCTGTGAACGTGACCTTGCCGTGCTCGCCGACCGATAGTCGCAGGTCCGGCGTTTCAACCCGGTACCGACTGGACAACCCGATTCCATACGTCGGGATATATGGCGTTAACCTCTATGGCAGGAACCTGGGCGTCCGCTTGGTCCTTGTACGCCGTCCAGCCGGGACGTGCTAACGGCAAGCCGGGTGGGTGCCTTGCCGCATATTGGTGGCACCCGGTGTCGCGAGCCGCCGAGAGCCACCCACATCAGGAGAGTTTTCATGACCTCAGCGACCATTCCTGGTCTTCACGATGGCACCGCGCCCACCGAGCACAAGGAACTGCTTGCCTGGGTGCAGGAGGTCGCAGAACTGACCCAGCCCGACCGCGTGGTCTGGGCCGACGGGTCGGACGAGGAATGGGACCGCCTCACCGAGCAGCTGGTCGCCGCGGGCACCTTCCGAAAGCTCAACGAGCAGAAGAAGCCCAACTCGTTCCTGGCTCTCTCCGATCCCTCCGACGTCGCTCGCGTCGAGTCTCGCACCTACATCTGCTCGCGCTCCGAGGCCGACGCCGGCCCCACCAACAACTGGGTCGATCCGGCCGAGATGCGCGCCACCATGACCGACCTGTACCGCGGTTCCATGAAGGGCCGCACCATGTACGTGGTGCCCTTCTGCATGGGCCCGCTCGGCGCGGCCGACCCCAAGCTGGGCGTCGAGCTCACCGACTCCGAGTACGTGGTCGTCTCCATGCGCGTCATGACCCGCATGGGCAAGGCCGCCCTGGAGAAGCTCGGCACCGACCGCGCCTTCGTGAAGTGCCTGCACTCCGTCGGCGCGCCGCTCGCCGAGGGCCAGGCCGACGTGCCGTGGCCGTGCAACGACACCAAGTACATCACCCACTTCCCCGAGGATCGTGAGATCTGGTCCTACGGTTCGGGTTACGGCGGCAACGCGCTGCTGGGCAAGAAGTGCTACTCGCTGCGTATCGCCTCCGCGATGGCGCACGACGAGGGCTGGCTGGCCGAGCACATGCTGATCCTCAAGCTGATCTCGCCGGAGAACAAGAACTACTACGTGGCCGCCGCCTTCCCGTCGGCCTGCGGCAAGACCAACCTCGCCATGATCCAGCCGACCATCCCGGGCTGGCGCGCCGAAACCCTCGGCGACGACATCGCGTGGATGCGCTTCGGTGAAGACGGCCGCCTCTACGCCGTGAACCCCGAGTTCGGTTTCTTCGGCGTCGCGCCGGGCACCAACCACAGCTCCAACCCGAACGCGATGGCCACCATCGACGCCGGAAACACCGTGTACACCAACGTCGCCCGCACCGACGACAACGATGTGTGGTGGGAGGGCCTGGAGGGCCAGCCCGACCACCTCATCGACTGGAAGGGCAACGACTGGTACGAGCGCGAGTCGGAAACGCTTGCCGCGCACCCGAACTCCCGCTACTGCACGCCGATGTCGCAGTGCCCCACCCTGGCTCCCGAATGGGACGACCCGCAGGGCGTGCCGATCTCGGCCATCCTGTTCGGCGGTCGCCGCAAGACCACCGTCCCGCTGGTGACCGAGTCCTTCGACTGGCAGCACGGCGTCTTCATGGGCGCGACCATGTCGTCCGAGCAGACCGCCGCCGCCGAGGGCAAGGTCGGCACCGTGCGCCGCGACCCGATGGCCATGCTGCCGTTCCTGGGCTACCACGTGGGCGACTACATGAACCACTGGATCTCGCTCGGCAAGAACGCCGACGCGGACAAGCTGCCGAAGATCTTCTACGTCAACTGGTTTCGTCGCGGCGAGGACGGCCGCTTCCTGTGGCCCGGATTCGGTGAGAACTCCCGCGTGCTGGAGTGGATCGTCGGCCGCATCGAAGGCACCGCCGAGGGCGAGGCCACCCCGATCGGCACCGTCCCGCACGCCGCCAACCTCGACCTCGAGGGCCTGGACGTGAACCCCGCCGACGTCGACGAGGCGCTCGTGGTGAACGTCGAGGAGTGGAAGCGCGAGATCCCGATGATCGAGGAGTGGTTCGAGTTCGTCGGCGACAAGCTGCCCTCCGGCGTGCGCGACGAGTTCGAGGCCCTCAAGGAGCGCCTGGGCTAGCCCGCCTCTCCGCGCCTTTTGCGCACGGCTGAGAGCCGTCGCGGGTTGTGCACGCGTGCCGACGGTCGTGTGCACAACCGATTTCGGTCGTACCCGGTGAGTTACCCGGACCTCACGAAATCAGTTGTTCTGTCTCGCAACAACGGCCCGCCCGCACCTGAAATCGGTGTGGGCGGGCCTTTCGTGTGCTCAGGCCAGGGTCGTGCTCAGGATGCGCAGGCCCTCAACGGTTTCGGTGGTCTCGGAGCCCATGGCCGAGGCGACGCCGACGATGACGCCGATGACCGTCCAGATCACGGCGATCACCATGCCCCAGATCGCCATGCCGCGCCCCTTCTCGCCGGACTTCTTGATCTGGCCCAGCGAGATGAACCCCAGAATCCACGGGATCAGGCAGAGCCCGAGGATTCCGGTGACCAGGGTGACGATGGCCAGAGTGTTCGTCTTCTGCTGCGGGGCGGCGTGGTACGCGTTCATGGCGAACAGGGTCGCCGACGGATCATGAACGAATGATGATGCGGGCGAGCCTTGTTCGCTCGCGGGTGTCAACTCCCCATGGGCATGAGGACGGATTTCTGCTCGCAGTAGGCGTCCAGTCCCTCGGGGCCGTTCTCGCGGCCGATGCCGGAGGTCTTGTAGCCGCCGAACGGTGCGCACGGGTCGAAGGCGTACCAGTTGATGGCGTAGGTGCCGGTGCGCACCCGGGAGGCGATGGTCAGGCCGCGGTCGATGTCGGTGGTCCAGACGGAGCCGGCGAGGCCGTAGTCGCTGTCGTTGGCGATGGCGACGGCTTCGTCCTCGGTGTCGTAGGGGAGGACCGACAGCACCGGGCCGAAGATCTCCTCGCGCGCGATGGTCATGGTGTTCGAGACGTCCGCGAAGACGGTCGGGTTCACGTACCAGCCGGGCAGTCCGTCGGGGCGGTCGCCGCCCGTGATCAGCCGTGCCCCTTCGGCTTTGCCCTGCTCGATGTAGCCTTCGACCCGCTCGCGCTGGCGTTCGGAGATGAGCGGTCCGAGTTGTGCGGCCGGATCGCTGGGGAGTCCCACGGGCAGTGTGCCGATGGATTCGGTGAGCGCGCCGAGGATTTCGTCATAGCGCGAGCGCGGGGCGAGTATGCGGGTTTGGGCCACGCATGCTTGGCCGCTGTTCATCAGGCCGGAGAATGCGAGCTTCGGGATATCCGCGATGTCCATATCCGGAAGCAGGATTGCTGCGGACTTGCCACCCAATTCGAGAGAGCAGCGTTTCAGTTGAGTTCCGGCAATGGCGGCGATCTTGCGGCCCACCGCCGTACTACCTGTGAACGTCACCTTGTCCACATCGGGATGCGAGATGAGATATTCCGACACTTCGGCATCCGCGGGCAATACCGACAGCACGCCCTCGGGCAGGCCCGCCTCCGCGAACAACTCCGCGACCAGGTTCGCCGACAGCGGTGTCAGCGGCGCGGGCTTGAGCACCACGGTGCACCCGGCCAGCAGCGCGGGCGCGAGCTTGTTGACGGCCAGGAACAAAGGAACGTTCCAGGCGATCACCGCGGCCACCACGCCCACGGGTTCGCGCGACACCCGCGAGGTGCCGAACATGCCCGCGCGGGTCTCGGTCCAGGGGAAGGATTTTCCTAGCCCGGCGAAGAAGTCGAGCGTCGCCTTCGCGGGGAAGTAGTTGAGGGTGTTGGCGGCCAGGGCGGGCGCGCCCATCTCCGCGGACAGGGCCGCGACCAGGTCGCCGACCTTCTGGTCGAGCAGCTGGGAGACGCGGCCGAGGACTTCGGCGCGTTCCTCCGGCGGGGTGGACGGCCAGGGTCCGCGGTCGAAGGCGTGCCGGGCGGCGGCCACCGCGGCGTCCACGTCGGCGTGCGTCACGGCGGGCACGCTGCCGACGGTTTCGAGGGTGGCGGGTGAGACGACGGTGACGCGGTCGGCGCTCGCGGGCGCGGTCCAGCGGCCGCCGATGAACAGGCTCGGGTACTCCATGAGAACACGTTACAGTTTTGGCCCCGGCCCGTTCGTGGCATCTTCCGGACAGATCCCGGCCAACGGGACCCGGATGGAAACCGGACTCATCGGTTTGCAATGTGCTTCGCAGATCCCGCATTCGGGAACGCGGTTCGCAATTCGGTTTGCCTATCGGTGGCCTATGCTCGGCATGGTTTCGTCTCACCGCCGATCTCGGCTGGTTGCTCTGAGTTAGCTGTTGGTATGTTAATGATCGCGGCCACTGCTTCGCGTTTTTCCGGCCGACGGTCGACGTGCTGGTTCGAAACGCGAAAGGCAGGCGAATGGCATGACCGAGGTGGACCTCGACGCCTTCATTCTCCCGGAGTTGACCGAACTCGGGCCCATGCCCGTCAGTACTCCCATGCGCCGGGCTGCGAGCCAGTTGCAGAAGGTGCTCCCGCCCGGCTGGCGGGTGGAGGTCGTCGCCGTGCCGCCGCGCCCCGGCCGAGGTGATCTGCCGGCCCTGCGTCTGGTCGTGCCGGAACTCTGAGCGTGCCGGATATGCGGGGCCGCAAGCGATTCCGCATACCGGTGGCTATCCTCGGGCATTCTGGAAAATCGAATTCCAACCTGTCGGTTCGCTTTTCGCGGAACGCACTATTGCATTCGGCACCCGTAGCGAGCATGCTTTATAGCTACCGTGGATAGCTCGCTCGATAATTGAATCCGTTCCGCACAGGGGAGTCAGAGTCATGGCGGTGCAAGTGGTCGGTCTGTCGCTGATAACCAGCGATCTCACCCCGCATCAGGCGAAAAGCGTTGGCACAGGCGGTTGGGTGGTCTCCTTCCTGCCGGGCCGCACCCTCACCACCGAGCAGGCGACAGCCGCCATCCAGGCCGCGGAAGCGGTAGCTGCGGTGAATGCTCTGTCCATTCAAGTCGGACTGACCGCAATGGAGACCGTCGGGTTGGCTACCCAGGAGTCACCCTGGAGCGACCCCGTGCGCTCCAACGGATTGCTCACCCGCCTCTCCGCGTTTTTGGCGGGCGGCTGAGAGCCGTCACCGACAAGCACTCGTGCCGCCGGTTGGGAGCCGATCCGATTCTGGTCGTCCCCGACGAGTTACCCGGCCCTCACGAAATCAGTTGTCTCGCAAGCGCTGTGCGGAGTTCGCTTGGTAGCGACCACGACGAGGTTGCTCACCAGCAGCTCCCGCAGCCCCGGCACCCGCACCAGCCACCACGCCCAGCGCGGGTGATAGCGCGGAAAAACCGCCAGCACCTCGACATTCTCCGGCGTCCGCCGCGCCCACTCCAGACCGTCCGCCGCCCGCACCGCGAACAACGACTTCCCGAATCGGTTCTTCGGCTCCCGGCCCTGCTTGCGCCGATACCGGCGGGCGGCGTATTCGCCACCCAGGTAATGCCACGGCCCGGTCTCGTGCCCGCCGAACGGGCCCAGCCACACCGTGTACGAAAACACCATCAGGCCACCGGGTTTCGTGACACGCAGCATTTCGTCGGCCATCACCCACGGGCGCGGCACATGCTCGGCCACGTTCGACGAGATGCAGACGTCGACCGCGTCGTCGCGGAACGGCAGGGCCATACCCGACCCGCGCACCGCGCCCGCGACCTTCAACCCGGCCGCGTGCATTTCCGACGGGTCCGGTTCGACCGGGAGATAGCGCGAATCGAGTTTTCCGAACTCGTCGGCGAAATAACCGGGGCCGCCACCCACATCGAGCACGATGGTGCCGCGCAGCGACCGACCGGTCAGGTCGCGATAGAAGTCCTTGACCAGATCGGCGGTATCCGCGGCCACCCCGCCGTAGAAGATCGCCGGATCGGTCTGCTCGTACTTGAAGCTGCCCAACAGCCGTAGCGACCGTCGCAACGTGGCACGACGGGCGAATCGCGGGCGGTTCACCGCCCGGCGTGAAGGGGTCTGCTCGGCTCGAAGCACGGGCGAAAGTCTTACACAGTGCTTGATCCGCCTCCGCTTCGCTCCGGCTGTTCGCGGCCCTGTGACCCCGATTCTTCCCTCCTTCCCTCCTCCGATTCGCTCCCCCGCTCCGTCAGTCCAGAATCGGGGGCGGGCCGCGAACCTGGGGGTTGTGGAGCAGGTCATGTGACCACTGCTGGCCCCGGAACGGGGTTCTGCCTATATGGTGGAGCCCATTGTCCGCCCGCCCCTGTTTGTGAACCTTTGGAGATCCGCCCGTGCGTGAAGTGCTGCTGCTGTGCTGGCGCGACACCGGGCATCCGCAGGGCGGGGGCAGTGAGCGGTATCTGGAGCAGGTCGGCGCGCAGCTGGCCGCCCGGGGCGTGAAGGTCACCCTGCGGACCGCGCGGTATCCGGGAGCGGCCCGGCGGGAACGCATCGACGGCATCGACATCAGCCGGGCGGGTGGGCGCTACACGGTCTACCCGCGGGCGCTGGCGGCCATCGCCCTCGGCCGGCTCGGTCTCGGACCGCTCAGGGGCATCCGGCCCGACGCGGTGATCGACACCCAGAACGGCATCCCCTTCTTCGCGCGCGCCGCCGCGGACGCACCGACCGTCGTGCTGGTGCACCACGGGCATCGCGAGCAGTGGCCCGTGGCCGGACGGCTCGTCGGGCGCATCGGCTGGTGGATCGAATCCCGGCTGTCCCCGCGCGTGCACCGCGACAACCAGTACCTGACGGTCTCGCTGCCGTCCGCCGAGGAACTCACCGCGCTCGGGGTGGAGGGCGCGCGCATCGCCGTCGTCCGCAACGGCGCCGAGTCCGTGCCCGCGCGGGTGCCCGCGGGCGACGACAGCACCCGCACCGCACACCCCAGCATCGTGGTGCTCTCCCGCCTGGTGCCGCACAAGCAGATCGAGGACGCCATGGCGGTGGCCGCCGGACTGCGCGCCCGCATCCCCGGCCTGCACCTGGACGTGATCGGCGACGGCTGGTGGGCCGACAACCTGCGCGCCCACGCGGACGAACTCGGCATCGCCGACGCCGTCACCTTCCACGGCCACGTCGACGAACACCGCAAACACGAACTGCTCTCCCGCGCCTGGGTGCACGTCATGCCCTCCCGCAAGGAAGGTTGGGGGCTCGCTGTCATCGAGGCCGCCCAGCACGGCGTGCCCACCGTCGGCTACCGCAGCTCGCGAGGTCTCACGGACTCCATCGTCGACGGCGTCACCGGCCTGCTCGTGGATGATCCGGTCCAGCTGGTCGAAGCCGTCGGCGATCTTCTCGCCGACCACGAGGCCCGCACCGTTCTCGGCGAGAAGGCCCGCGCGCGCTCCCGCGAATTCTCCTGGGAGCAGACCGGAAACGGTGTGTACGAGGTGCTTTCGGCCGTCGCCCGCGGGGAACGCGTCTCCGGCCTGGTCGCCCCCGCCCTGGTCGAACCGTAGTCGGCAGCCGCCCGGCGGAACAGCAGAAAATCTCCGGGCTCAATTGCCGCACAAGCCTTTTCACATCATCGTAGGCTCACCGCATGTGGATCATCGCGGTCATCTCCGTCGTCAGCATCATCCCTATCGCGTACGGATTCGCCGTCGGCTTCCCGAAGGAATGACCCCGCTCGCGCTCACTGCGGCGAGGATCAATCCACCGAAAAGCACTGCTCCCCACAGTAAGTGAGCCATCCCGGCAATCCGCCGGCTGCCCGCCGACGCATCGTGCCCCACGATATCCCCAGGCACCCGGTACAACTCGAGATCCGCGTCCGAATAGACGGAACTCAACTGCTCCAGGCTGGTCTTCGAATCACCGACGGGCCCCGGCGTGCGCTTCTCCACCAGCACCCACCCCACCCCCAGCCCGGCCAGCTCCGGCGCCGAACCACCGTGCAGCAGTAGCAGTTCCACCGCGCGCGCCCGAGTCCCCTCCCCGGCCACGCTCCCGCCTCTGACTGGAAGCTCGCCCGTCTGCAACACATCCCGGGGCAGCACCCGAGGCGCTGGATCCAACACCGGATCACTCCCCGCCCACCGGAACTTCCGGAACATCCCACCCGGCAACACAGCCACATCCCCGGGCCCTTCGACCAAGCCCGCCACCCGCTCCCACCCAGCCGGATACCGCACCGCCCGAACCTGATTCCCCACACCCCACGCCAGATCCGGCAGAGCCACCACCAGCAGCGCGATGAAAACCGCTGCGACACCGGCACTCCACCGCCGGCCGGCGGCCGCACCGTCGGGCGTCCCCGCTGCCCCGCGCGCACCCACCGCCCGCAGGCGCGCCGCCACCACACCGCATCCCGCCGCCGCACACAGCGCATACGCGGGCAACGCCAGCGCGACGAACTTCTGCGTATCCCGCAGCAGCCCCGCCCCCGGCACCGTTTCGACCAGCCACTCACCCACCGAAATTCCCCACCCGGTAGCCCCGAGCGCGGGCCACACCACAGCCACCACCGCGAGTCCCAGCAGCGCCCGACGGGCATGCCGCGCAACAACTTCGACATGGTCGCCACCCTCGGAGTCCGCCGGTCCCTCGTGATCGCCGGGGCGGCCGATCACCGCGCGAATGCCGGTGGCGACGAGGGTCAGCAGGATCGCGGTGCCGATCACCGCGAAGAACGTTGTGCGCGTTCCGGGTACGGCGGTGCTGTTCCAGATGCCACCCGAACCGGCCAGGCTGCCGAGGGTTCCGAGGCCGGGTTCGGCGCGGGCCGCGAAAGCTGCCACGCCCGCGGGGTCCGAGGTGGCGGAGCCCGCACCGGAGAGGGCGGTGGCGACCAACCAGGGGGCCGAGGTCAACAGCCAAAGGGCCGCTACCGCAGGGAGTTTCCGCAAACCCACGAGAAGGGCCGCGACGCATCCCGCGAGGAGGGATCCGGTGGGCGTGAGGCCCGCCGCGGCGAGGCAGGCGGCCAGGGCCGCCCAAGTTCCCAGCGCGGCAGGCAATGCCCTTCGGGATGCGGCTGACGGTGTCCTGAGCGACGGTGCGCTCGCTGTGGATGAGTCCGGCTCGGCGGCAGGCCATGGTGAATTCGCGTCGGGTCCGGCCGAAGTCGTTGTGGATGGCGGTGCTGTGGATGGGGCAGCCGCTGCGACGCCGTGAGGCGCTGTGGGGGCGTGCGGCGTTGCGGTGGCGTGAGACGGTGCGGGGGAGGCGGGTGAAGGGTGGCTCGCGGCGCGTAAGCGGGTGGCCAGCACGGCGATCCAGGGCAGGGCCGCGTAGCCGGTGAGCAGGCTCCAGTGGCCTTGCAGGAGGCGTTCGGCGATGTAGGGGTTCCAGATCGCCACCGTCGCGGCGACGAGCTGCGGGGCGGTAGAGGCGTGCAGGAGTTCCCGGGCCAGTGCGGCCGCACCCCAACCCGCGAGCCAGATCGCCGCCACCAGAATGGTTTTGACGAGTATTCCGCCGTCGATGATCGGCGAGAGGGTGGCGATCAGGGCGTCCTGGGGGACGGCACGCGGGGCCGCGTCGCCGAGGCCGAGCGCCGAATCCGTCAGATACGAGCGCGGGGTGCTGACCGCATCGCGCAGCAGCAGGTAGCCGGAACCCAGGAGTGGCCCGGCCACCAGAAGTGCCAGCAGCAGGCTGTATCCGGCGGGCACCATGCCGATCCACCGGCGCTTCCGAACGTCCGCGCTCACCCGGGCACCCTACGTTCCATCCGGTGTGGAACCGGGGATGCTCGATTTGCTGTTGTCGCTGCTGCCGCCGTTGCTGTCGTCGCGGGCCGTGCGGACCGCGATCGCCGCGATCACGGCCGTGGTGACGGCGGATGTGGCGGTCGCGATGGCGATCAGGCCGAGGACCGTGTGGGCGCAGGCGAGCATGACGCCTACACCCACGGCCAGTCCGATCCAGGTGACGGCCGCCGGCGCGGTGCGGTCGGCGGCGATGGCCGAGAGCAGGGCACCCTGCAGGACCGCGAGCAGCGCGCCGTTCAGCGCGAAGAGCCACAGGAGTTCCTGCACCGGCGCGTAGTCCTGCCCGGCCAGCAGCGGCGCGAGCGGTGCGGCCAGGGCTGCCACGGCTACCGCCGTCGCTCCCACGCCGGTCAGCACCGCGAGCGCGGCCCGCACCGCCCTGGCCGAATGCCGCACCTGCGCCATCTGCGGGTACAGCACCATCCCGACGGCCTGCGGCAGCCAGAACGCGATCTTCGCCGCGATGGAGCCCAGCGCGTACAGCCCGGCATCGTTCTCGCTGAGCACGATTCGCGACACGATCAGATCGGCCGAGGACAGTGCGATCAGCGCCGCCTGCACCTGCCCGGCGCGCGCCACCGGCCCCACGCTCGCCGCGATCTCCCGGATCCGGTCGGCGACCCCTCCGCCCGGCGTGCGCGCCGTCGCGGAGATCGCTTCGTCGGCAAGGGAATCGAATCCGCGCGGAAGGGGTGCGGTCCCGTCCGGCGCCGGGACCGCGCTGTCATCGGCAGGCGCGGACCCTGCTGCGGCGCCGGAGACCTTCCGGCCGACCGCGTCCGCCGTGCGGCGGGCCGCGAAGGTGGCGGCGGCCAAACCGGCTGCGGCGGCGGTCAGGGCCGGGGTGATTCCGAGTCCTGCGGCGAGCAGCGCGACAGCGGGTGTCACGCGCGCGATGGTCGCGCCGCCGAGGACCCAGGCGAGTTCGCGGAAGTGGCTGCGGCCCTGCAGGACTCCCTGTTCACCGGAGAGCAGGACCAGGATGGGCGCGACGCAGAGGGCGGCGGCCGCGGGCGCGACGCCGACCTCGAGGATTGCCGCGACCGCCGGAATCAAGAGCGCCGCCACCACGGTCACCAGGGCCGCGCAGCGGAGGGTGAGCTGCCGTGCCGCCGCGACGGTCGCACCACGCACGAGTTCGCGGGCGACCACGTTCTGTAGCGCGATGGCGGGCACGGTGCACAGGGACTGCACCGCCATGAGGCTCGCGAATTCGCTGTACCCCGCGACGCCGAGCCAGCGGCTGGCGAGCAGTTGCAGCAGGTAGCCCGCGACGTTCGCGGTCATGGCCCCGGCCGTCACCAGCGTCAGATCCGCGACAACTGGCAGACGGCGTACAACGGACACGCCGCAATGCTCCCACCCCGTGCGAGCGGCGGACCGCGCACCCCTCGGGTGGGGCGGGCCGCCGCCTTCGTTCCCCGGAAACGCGAGCGGCCCCGCACCTCGAAAGGTGCGGGGCCGCTTGTCGACCGGGTGGACTACTTGTCCTTGCCCATGTCGATCTGCTGTGTCTTGCTGATGTCGATCTGCTCGGTGGGAGCGTCGGCATTACCGGGCCGGGGCGCGCCGCCCTCGGGCCGGTACGGGGCGCCGCCCGCCGGAGCCACGCGACGGACCGGGGCGTCGCCGCCGCGGCCGCCGAGGATGCCGAGCACGACACCGGCGATCAGGGCGATGGCGCCCAGCACGCCGAGGATGATCGGCATGATGCGGCCGTACAGCGACAGCTTGTCGATGTTCTCCTTGGCGACCGCGATCTGCGACTCGATGGTGTTCTCGTCGAAGACGATGTTCGCCTTGAGCGCGGTCACGTCGGGCTTGCTGCCCTCGCGGGCGTAGTACAGGTGAATCTGCTCGCCGCCCTTGATGACCGTGCCGGTCTCCGGCTCCACCCACACGTCGCGGGTGTTGGTGTAGAAGCGGGTCATGGTGACGGTCTCGTCGCCTTCCAGACCCCACTTGGCGGCCGGCAGGGCCAGCTTGTTGGTGGGGGTGTTGACGACGGCCGACATGTCGGTGACCGGGATCGACTGCTGGAAGTGGTAGACCTTCATGCTGTTGATTTCGGTCTCTTCGACAAAGTTGATGTCGTAGGTCTTGCGCGCGTTGAGATCGAAGTACGGGTACGACTTCTTCTCGGTGCCGATCGGGAAGCGGTACTGCAGGCCGGTGTGCTGCACCGGATCCATGACCGTCTGACCCTGCTTGTCGACGGTGACGGCGATGGAGCCGTTCGGGCCGCCGTCGACCTCGTCGACCGGCTCGCCGGTCTTGCGGTCGATGGTCACGCGGTCGATGGTGGCGGTGAGCAGACCGGTGTCGCCCTGCTTGTCGGTGCGCCGCAGGGTCTGACCGGCTTGCACGGTCATCTCCTCGGCGTTCGCCGGGTTCTCGACGGTGAGGAAGCGCTGCGAGACGAGCGGGACATTCTGATCGACCTTCGCCGAACCGGTCGGAGAGGTCAGCGACTTGCTGTCCAGCACCTCACTGGGCGTACCCGGGGTGTTGGTCGCGATGGTCGTGATCTCCAGGTCCAGCGGGGTCTTCGCGAGTCTGCCCACCGTGTAGGTGGGGATCAGGATCGCGGCGACGAGCAGCATCGCACCAAGCCCCACGAGCAGGCAGGCCACCGTCCTTCTGGTACCGGCACTGAGTGCCATGCAAGTTCTCCTCGTCGTCGAACAGGTAGTTCCGTTGAGTGCTGCGGTCGCCGCGCCGCACTCGTGAGCCCCGACACTAACAGTCCAGGCCCGTGAAGCGTCTCGCTGAGGCAGGAAAACATCGCGAAACGCCCGTAAGTCAAACATGGAATGCTCACTTCGGGGAGGTGCAAGGCACACTGGATCCGATGACAACGACCGTGCAACCGCCCATCGACCCGGCTTCCGAGCCCAGGTCGGACGCGTCACCGGCGGCTCGACTCGGCCGTTTCGTGCCCTCCCTCGAAGGGATGCGAGCCCTCGCGGCACTCGGCGTCGTCCTCACCCACGTGGCCTTCCAAACCGGCGCCACCGGCCACCCCGTCCTCGGCCGGGTGTGGGAGCGATTCGATATGGCCGTCGCCGTGTTCTTCGCGCTCTCCGGATTCCTGCTGTGGCGACCGCACGCCGCCGCCGCACGCGGCCTCGGCACCGCGCCGACGGCCCGCCGCTATCTGCTGCACCGCGCCGCCCGCATCCTGCCGGCGTACTGGGTGGTGGTGTGCGCGGTGCTGATCCTGCTCCCGAGCGCGGCCAATACGGCGGGCCTGCGCGTGTGGCTCGCGAATCTCGGCCTGGCGCAGGTGTTCGTGTCGTACACGCTCACCGACGGGCTCACGCAAATGTGGAGCCTGTCGGTGGAAGTCGCCTTCTACCTTGTGCTTCCGCTGCTGGCCTTCGCGTTCGTGTGGCTGCGCGGGGAGCGGGCCCGCTGGCGGGTGCCCGCCGTGCTGACGCTCGGACTGGTGTTCCTCACCTGGAATTTCCTGCCCGTGCCGACCCCGGAGGCCACGCACGCCGACAACTGGCTGCCCGGTTATCTGCCGTGGTTCGCGATGGGCATGCTGCTGGCCGAACTCGCGGATCTGGAAGCGCCGCGGGTCCGGCGTATCGCGGGCAACCAGTGGCTGATGTGGCCGATCGCGCTGACGGCCATGCTGCTGTCGGCCACGAATCTGGCCGGGCTGCCCGGTCTCACGCGCGGCGAACCGTGGCAGTACGTCATGAAGATGGTGTTCGGCGCGATCATCGGATTCACCCTGCTGGCCCCGCTGGTGCTGCGGCCGGAGACCCGGCACCGCTTCCTGGAGAGCCGCGTCGCAGCGACCCTGGGCCGCTGGTCCTACGGAATCTTCATCTGGCACCTGGCCGTGCTGTCGATCATCTTCCCGGTATTCGGCATCGTCCCGTTCCGCGGGCACTTCGTGATCGTCTACCTCCTGACGATCGCCTTCACCCTCCCGCTGGCCGCGGCGAGCTTCGCCCTCATCGAGGAACCGATCCGGCAGTGGACGCGCCGCCGCTTCGGCTGAGCGCGTCAGGGGTCGCTTAGGGGGTGTGGCCGCTTTCGTTCCACCGGGGTCAGCGTGTGCGGCGGGGCAACGCTGCGATGCCGACCGCGACGATCGCCACCAGCGCCGGGAACTGCACCCACAGCGACCCGCCCAGATATCCCGCCGGGGATCGCCACGGGCCGGTGGACAGCGCCGCCGCGCAGACCGAGGTGCCGATCCCGGCGGTCCAGACGAAGAGGCGGGACCAGGCGGGCGGACGGAAGTGATCGGCCAGCAATCCCGCTGCCGTCAGGGCGAGCCCGACCGGACCGGCGATCAACCCCGCCGCGGCGGCCAGCCCGGCCGCGCCCAAGGTCCGGCTCCGCCACGTGCGCGGCGCGGGGCCGGGATCGCCGGTCGGGCGCAGCGCACCCCGGATCGCAAGCGCCACCAGCGGGATCAACAGCAGCAGGCCGCCGAAGATGGCCAGCCGGTACCAGCGGTCGGCCGGGAACGAGATGGTGACCGGCCCCTTGGCGTCCGCGGGTACCAGCCACGCCTGCTGCCACCCGTCGATCACGACCGGCTCGAGTTGATGCCCGTCGGCTGTCTCCGCCCGCCACCCGACGTTGGTGCTCAGCGGCAGCACCAGCAGCTGGGTGCCCGCCGGTGCTTGGACGGCTGCGGGGGAGAGTGTCGCGAGCTGCGAATTCGCCTGCGCGTCTGTCGTGGAATCGCTCTGTGCGGGGCCGATATTCGTATCCGCCGCCGGGTCGGCGGTGGGGCGCCGCAGGCGGAGTTCGTCGACGGAGAACAGCTCGGTGGGTGCGACCGTGACATCGATTCGGCCGGACGGCATATCGAACGCGGCGTCGGCGGGGATCGCGGCGCTGCCGGCCGGACTCGCGGTGTCACCCCGCGTCTCGCACACCGTCGCGGGTAGGGGTGCGCCGGAACGGAATTCGGCGGCGGTGGCGGTGACCGTGGTGCGGAGGGTGCGGCCGGCGGCGGCGATGGTGGGGCCGTGCGCGCAGTCGATGGTGATCAGGCGGTCGGGGGCGGCGGGGACCGGATAGTCGGGGCCGAGGACGTTGATCTCGGCGAGGCCGGGCGGCTGATCCTGGGCGAAACCCAGTGCGGTGCGGTCGAGTACGGCTTTCCAGGATTCGATGCTGAGCTCGATGCGGTCCGTGACGTGGGGGTACAGCTCGATGCGGGTGGGTTTGCCCGACTCGGTGTCGACTTCGCGGACTTGCGGGCCCGCACCGAGGTTCACCATGACCGAGGTGGGGTGCGCGGGGAGGTCGCCCAGGGACGGTGTGAGTTCGAGGCCGGTGACCAGTGTCGGCTCCGGGAGTTCGATGACCAGGGTGGGTTTGCCCGCAGCGGGGTTGCGGACGGTGGTCTCGGGGGCGGTCCAGGTGGTGCGCGGGTCTCCGTCGGTGGCGGCGAGAGCGGAGCCGCGCGGGTCGGCGGTGTCGGCCTGGCCGCGGGCGATCGGACGATCCGGGTCGGTGATCAGTGCTTCCAGCGCGGGGCCGGGACGGGCGCGCACGGTGAGCTCGGGGGTGACGGTAACCGGCTGCGGCACCGACAGGGTGCGTTCGAAGACACCCGGCTCCTCGGCGGACAGCGCCAGGGCCTTGCTGCATCGCACGCGATCGGGTGCGTCGAAACACGCACTGCGCCCGGGGAATTCCTGCCCGAGATCCCAGCCGAGCACCTGCGCGCCCGCAGGGGTGGGTGGAAGTACGGTGCGATGCCGGATATCCACCGGCACCGGATTCTCGCGGTCGGCGTAGTCGAAAACCTGCAGTTCGCTGATTCCGAACTGTCCACCGGCGCTGCCGTTCTCGGTGCGCGACGCGGTGATCTTGATCCACCTGGTGGACCCCGGCGGCAGCGAGATCGACACCGGCTTACCGGGTTCCGCGATCCGCGCCGACACCGTGCCCTTGGAGGTCTCCACCTCCACCCACTTCACCGGAGTGCCGATGGCGGCGGCGCTGGTGGTCAGCGACAGCACCGCCGAGGTGACCGGCTTGTCGAGATCCAGCCGAAGCCATTGTCCGCGCGCATATTCCGTGCCGTTGCTGATCCACGCCGTCGACGGATCACCGTCCACCACCGCTGCGGTGGAGCTGCCGGGTGCGGCCCCGCCGAGCTGGGTGGCGTCGCCCGCCGCACTGGAAACGGTGACAGTCGCCCCGGACCATTCACCCTCGACCAGCTGCGCCCCGGGCACCGGATAGTCGGGCACCAGATTGTGCGTCCGCCGGGCGTCGCTGGGTGCCCGCAGCGCCGAATTGTGATTGTCCACCCGCCCGAAATCGGCCTCCCGATCCATGGGAGTGTCGGTGACGGTGAGCGATTCGACCGGCAACCCGGCCGCCGCCGCATCCGCCGCCAGCAGCGTCGGCCCACTCGAAGCACCCGCGCCGCGCCGCAGTCGCTCCAGCACCTCCGGACCGCCTTCGACCACCGGCACGCTGTCGAGCGGCACCGTGTACGCGCCGGGGAAGGACGCGGGCGCACCGACGCCGCTGCGCACCTCGAGCGCGCTGGTGGAGCCGCCGTCGGTTCCCGCCGCGCTCCCGTCTGTGCTGGGCGAGCCCTCGCGATCCGTGGCGTCGTCAGGTCTGCCGACTGCACCGTCGCCGACCGGTGTGCCGGGCGACGCCGCATCGACGCGGTAGATCTCGATCGCCGGATACGCGGGTCGCAGGTCGCCGTCGGAGACGAGCCCTTCGACCTGACCGATCTCCACGGGCTCGCCGAATTCGGTGACCTTGGTCAGCCCCGGTGATCCTTCGATCGCCCGGTGCGCCAGCATCGGGCGCGTGGAGCGGGAGGTGTCCGGGTCGAGGTCATTGCGCAGCACCAGGATTCCGATGCCCTGTGCGGCGAGCGTCGGCGCGAGTCCCGTGGAGGGGCGCCCGTCGGCGATGAGCCGCTGCACGGAATCCATGGCCCGGATCGCGCCGGGCGGGTTGAGCGGCACGGCGTCTCGCACGGCCCACGGCGTGCTCGCCAGCGCCTGCAGCGGTTCGTCGCGGGTGAGTCCCCACACCTGACTGCCGAACGGCGCACCCGGCACGATCAACGCGCGGGTATCGGATGCGTTGTGCTCCAGCCATTCCGCCGTCTGATGCCAGTAGTCCGGCACCTTGTCGTAATCGCCGCGCGGCGCGAGCTTCCCCGTCCAGGCGAGCGAGGTGGACAGCGCCAGCGCGGTCAGGATCAGCGCGGCGGCGGCCACCATGCGATCACGTTCGGGATGCGCGAATGCCCTGCGCCACTGCGGCATCGGCACCGAGGCGGGCAGGGGAACCCGGCTCAGCAGCTGTGCGAGACCGAGCACGAGCGGCAGCCGGATGAGCGGTTCGAGCTTGTGCACATTGCGCAGGGGCGCGCCGCCGGAGTCCAGGAACAGTCGCACCTGTTCGGCGAACGGCCCGCCGAGTTGTCCCGCGTATCCGGCGCAGATGCCCACGAGCCCGACGCACAGGATCAGCACGAGCCGCCCCCGGCACGGCATGGACCGCATGGCCAGCCCCGCCATGCCCGCTGCCGCCAGCATTCCGGTGGCCAGCACGGCGGCGGGCTGGGTTACCAGCACCGCGCCCGCGATGCGTTCCGGCGATACGAACGGCGTCCAGCTGTCGGTCCCGCGCAGCACCTCACCGAGGGAGGCCCACTGCGTGGTCACCCCCGACGATTCGATGAAGTCCAGGAACGGCGGGCTCACCTTGCCGAGCAGCAGCAGCGGCACCACCCACCAGAACGTGGCGAGCACGAGCAGCGGAATCCAGGCCCGGGTGAACTGCCACCAGCGCCGGTTGGGTCGCATCGAGATCCACCACAGCGCGGCGGGCAGGAAGGCGGCCGCGGTGGCGACCGCGTTCACCGACCCCATCAGCGCGAGCGCGAGCGCGCTCCCGGCAGGGGTCGCCATGCCCCAGCGGCGTGCGGGGCTCGTGGCGTCGCATCCCGCTTCGCCGGAATTCGTGCCGTCCGCGGTGGAATCCGAGTCGTCGGAGTGAGAGGCGGAATTCGCGTCGTGGTCGTCGCCGGTGTCCTGGTCGGCCTCCCCGGTTCGCCGCCGTCGCAGCGCGATCCCGAGTGCGGCGGGTCCGAGCAGCACCCAGGGCGCCAGCATCATCGGCAGTGTCTCGGAGGAGATCGATCCGAGGGTGGTGAGCACGCGCGGGGAGAGCGCGAAGGCGGTGGCGGCGATGATGCGTGAGCCGCGGCTTCCGATGCCGAGGACTTCGCAGAGCCGGATGATGCCCCACCAGCCGGCGAGCAGCAGTAGCGCCCACCAGATGCGCTGGGTCGCCCAGGCGGGCAATCCGAGGACGTGCCCGAGCGAGAAGAACGCGCCGTGCGGAAAGAAGTACCCGTACGCCTGGTTCTGCACCTGCCCCATGGGAGCCTGGCTGCTCCACAGGTGCGACGCCCGTTCGAGGAATCCGAGCGGATTCTGCGCGAGGTCGTATTTGGTGTCGGCGACGGTGCGGCCGGGCGCCTGCAGGAAGGTCAGCAGGAATGCGGCCAGGATGCTGCCGAGCAGCCAGCGGCGGCCCAGCGGTTCAGTGTTCGGCGACCGGTCCACCGGACCGGTCGCGGCGTGTGGATCCTTGGTCAGCCGGTCAGCGGGCGCCGTACTCAACGTTGTTCAGCAGCGACGAGTCCGCGTCGCCGCTGCGGTCGATGTCGGGTCGCTTGTCCTGCGACGCCGCCATCGTGATGACCAGGACTGCGGCCAGCCCGACCAAGGCTCCACCGACAGCACTCGCTGCACCGGGGACGGCAAACTTCATCGCGGAACTCCCATACATCGACGCCTATGCGTAACTCGAGCCAACCTAGCAGGTCTCGGGCCGCAACGTGATCATGCACATACCGATTGCCCGGTAGAACCCCCGTAACCTCCCCGAATAGGGGGAAGATCGCGGGGGTTCCACCGGGCGGGGGAGCGGTTCTGGTTCTCACATCTGCGACTTGATCTCCCTGGTGAGGAACGCGGTGACCATCGGCGCGAGCAGTTCGGGCCGGTGCATCACGGTGACGTGCGAGGCTCCCGGCACGATGGCCAGTTCCGAGTTGGGCAGTCCGGCCGGGGTGTCGCCCATGATGCCGCCGCCGAGCAGCCGGAAGACCTCCACGGCGTGCTCGGGCGTCACGATGTCGGAGTCGCCGATGATGGTCAGCGCCGGAATCGTCATGGCGGCGACCGCGGCGTTCGGGACCGTCGGCAGGTTCTGGTCCATGTCCTTGATCTTGGACACCAGGGTGGCGAAATCCTCCGGGCGCGGCGCGTTCTTCAGGTAGCTCTCGTGGAAGGGGCTGCCGTACAGCATTTCCGGCTGCAGTTCGCCCAGATCCTCGACCAGGCCCGGGTGCATGGCGTGCGGTCCGAGTCCGCCGGACAGCAGCACCAGTTTGCGCACCAGGTTCGGATGCCGCAGCCCGATGTCGAGGGCGACGCCGGCGCCCATGCTGTAGCCGAACACGTCGGCCTGCGTGACGCCGAGCTGTCCGAGCAGGGCGACGGTGTCGTCGGTCATGGTGTCGGTGCGCAGTTTCCGGCCCGCGACGTCGGCGGTGTGGCCGTGCGCCTGCTGTTCCACCGCGATGATCTGGCGGTCCTTGGACAGCACCGGAATCAGTTCGCCGAAATCGGTGTCGATGCCCGACAGCGCGCCGTGCAGCAGCACCAGCGGCGGCTGTCCCTTGGCATCGCCGTGCACCTCGTAGTACATGTGCACACCGTTCACATCGGCGTATCTGCCGGTTTGCTGTGCGGCGGTAGCGTTTTCGGCGGTGTCGGCCGGGCTGCTGTCACCACAGGCCGCCAGGGTGGCGGCGGTCAGGACGGTGAGCAGGGCGAGGACGGTCTTCTTCATGGCGGTCTCTTCTCGGATGCGTTGTGAGGCGAGGCCGCGGTTCCTCGCTGGTTCATCCGTAGAGACGGGGCGTGTTCGGGAAATTCATCGGCTGCCCCGAATTTGCCCGGGGGACAGCCGAATCGGTGCTACCGGTCGGGCAGTGCGCAGCCGAGGACGTTGAGGAAGGTGCGCAGTTTGGCGGTGGTTTCCACCAGTTCGATCGGTGGTTCGGAGGCCGCGACGATGCCGCCGCCGCCGAAGGCGCGCAGGGAGCGGCCGTCCGCGGCGAGTTCGGCGGAGCGGATGGCCACCACCCATTCCCCGTCGCCGCGGTTGTCGCACCAGCCGACCGCGCCGCCGTAGAAGCCGCGATCCTCCTCGATATCGAGGATGGTCTCGAGCGCGAGCGTGGTGGGCGTACCGCAGACGGCGGGCGTGGGATGCAGCAGGACGGCGAGATCGAGGGCGGTGACGTCCGGATCGCGCAGGGTGCCGCGGATGGGTGTGGCCAGATGCCAGACTTCGGGCGTGCTCAGCAATTCCGGCCCGTCGGGGACGGACAGTTCCGCGCAGATCGGCGTGAGCAGTTCCCGGATCCAGTCGATGACGTAGGCGTGCTCGTCGCGATTCTTGGTGCTGGACAGCAGTTCCCGCGCCTGCGCCGCATCGGCGTCCGGGTCCGCGAGGCGGGGCAGCGTGCCCGCGAGCGGCCGCAGGGTGACGGTGCGGCCGTGCCGGGCCACCAGTACCTCGGGGGTCGCGCCGAGCAGTGTGTCGCCCGGT
Source organism: Nocardia acididurans (assembly GCF_016741815.1). Lineage (GTDB taxonomy): Bacteria > Actinomycetota > Actinomycetes > Mycobacteriales > Mycobacteriaceae > Nocardia > Nocardia acididurans. Next base: position 263,725 of record NZ_JAERRJ010000001.1, on the reverse strand, counting down.
CGCCCGGCCGGTGTCAGATCGACGGCGAACACGTTGGCGCGCGGATGCCGGGTGACCAGATGCGCCGCGACCACCTCGGGATCGAGCGCCGCGTCCGCCTCCGCCAGCAGGGAGCGGGCCGCGACGACCTTGCGCAGCGGCTGCGCCGGATCGCCCAGCTGTTCCACGAGTTTCGTCACCCGCGCCACATGTTCTGCGGCGCTGGGCATTTCGGAGACCACCCGCACGGCGGGCAGTTCGGGCACGGCGGCCGGTCGCCACGGTCCGGCAGTGTGCAGGGCGTGCGACGGCGCGCACAAGGCGGCCGGTCGCCCGGGTACGAAGGGCAGCGCACCGACGATCAGTTCGGTGTCGTCGCGCAGGGCGGCGGCCGCCGCGGCCGCCGTGTCGTAGGCGGTGCGGGTGCCGGTGGTCCGCAGCACCCCGTCCGGTGTCGCGAGCAGAAATCCGTCCATGGTCTTTCCGACCATAGTCCGCTCGCCGGAGCCTGGGTTCGGGGAGCGACGCATCTCTCAGTCGCCCTCGTCACCCGGTCGGACCTGCGTTTTCAATGATGTTGCGGGGTCAGTGTTTCGAGTCCGGTTCGCGTCCGGGCGGCACCATGAGCACGGGCCGGTGGCAATGTTTCAGCACCGCGTCGGCGACGCTGGAATGCATGAGCGCCCGGATGCCGGTGGCGCCGCGGGTGCCCGCGACGATGATGTCCACATCGAGTTCGTCGGCGACCTCCACGATGGCGTTCCAGATGGTGGTGGTGCATTCGACGGTGCGCGCCTCGGCGTTCAGCCCGGCGAGTTTGGCCAGCCGCACGCCCTCGGAATTGATGGTTTTCGCGTCCACGTACGCGACGTCCTCGATCTCCTCGTCGGTGACCCATTCGGGCTGCATGACCCCGGAGAGGCCGGACAGGCGGGCGGCCTGGCGCACCATGGGCTCCCAGGCCGTGAGCACCACGGCCTTGTCGGCGGCGAGGAACCGCCCGGCGTACTCGACGGCGCGCCGAGCGTTCTCGGACCCGTCGTACGCGATCAGCATCACGTCGCAAGGCATGACGAAACCTCCTGGTCGGAGTGTCAGTCTCGCTATCGAGGTTACCCCCGTGGCAGCCGGAATCACGCGACCGCGACACGCACGGCCGCGATCGACAACAGCTTCTCGACAGTTTGCGAACGATTCACCCAAAACGATGGCGTCTCTGTCATGTCCGGTCTTCACTTGATGTTGTCGGCTCTCGCCGACGATCGACATCGCCGTCGTTGGAGCTGGGCCCGAACGAGGGGTGGATTGTGCGGTTGGACGAGCTGACTACCCCACAGGAATGGGCACGGGTGTACCGGTCCCTGTTCGGGTTACCGCATGTGCACGTGACCACACCCGGATTCGTCGTATTACCGCTGCTCGACACGGTCTGCGCTTTGAATACTCCGGAACCGTTGGGCGCCTTGATACTCGGTGAACTGACGGTGCGCGGGGTGCCCGGTCCGGTGCTGGTGCGGGACAAGCCGCCGCGCCGCACGTTCCTGGCGGTGTTCGACGGGTACCCCTCCGACGACTGCATCGAACGTCTGGAACGCAACAGCGTCGATCTCGGCCCGCATCGCAGCAATGTCATCCTGCCCACCGGTTTCGGGCGTCACACGCACGAGGGCCGCTGGTGGGCGCGAGCGCCGCAGCGCGACGAGTCCATGCCGCTGTTGTCCGAGGTGGTGGCCGCCACGATGGCGGTCCTGTGAGGATCAGGTGGGAACGATAGAGACGGCGTTCTTCGGCCACCACGAGGCCGATCCGCGCGCCCTGCTGTTCTACGAATGGTGCCAACGACGCGAATCCGGTTACGCGGTGGATGATTTCGCCGAGGAGGTGCACGAGCTCAGCCGCATGGAGCGGCCGCTGGAGAAAGCCTGCTGGCGGCTGCTGGACCGCATCGAATCGGCCGAACGCCTACCGGAATGGCGCTATCTCGAGTGGGACGATGTGAACGGTGCTGCGGGAGAGCCTGATTCGGCCGCGGTGTCCGCCGAAGCAACGGCGGCGCGGGAGGCCGGACCGCTGCCGCCGGAGGAACTGTTCGATCGTGTCCACGGCGGCTGGCTGGGCCGCGCCGCCGGCTGCACACTCGGAAAACCGTTGGAGAACGGCTTCCTCTGGACCCCGAGCCGCATCCGCGCCTACCTGGAGCCGGTCGACGCCTACCCGCTGACCGACTACGTCCCCGTGCGCGACCCGATGCCGGACGGCGTCGAATTGCATTGGACCTGGCCGGAATCCACCCGCGACCACATCGACGGCTGCCCCCGCGACGACGATCTCGACTACACCGTCCTCGGCCTGCACCTGCTCGAACAGCGAGGCCCCGACTTCACCACCGACGATGTGGCGGCCCTCTGGCTGGAACGCCTCCCGTTCCTGCAGACCTACACCGCCGAACGCGTCGCCTACCGCAACCTCATCGACGGCTTCACCCCACCGGACACCGCCACCTTCCGAAACCCCTACCGCGAGTGGATAGGCGCGCTCATCCGCGCCGACATCTACGGCTACATCAGCCCCGGCGATCCCACCCGCGCCGCCGCCCTGGCCGCCCGCGATGCCTCGATCTCCCACGTGGGCAACGGATTATGGGCCGCACAATGGGCGGCCGCACTGGTGGCGGCCGCCTTCACCGCCGACTCCCCGCACACCGCCCTGACGGCGGCGCAGACGGTCGTCCCCGCGCGTTCCCGCCTGGGAGTCGCCCTGTCGGAGGTCATGGAGGACCACCGCCGCGGCTTCCCCTGGGACCATTCGAACGCCGCCATCCGAGCCCGCCACGGCCGCTACAACTGGGTCCACGCCATCGGCAACGCCTGCTGCATCGCCGCCGGACTGCTCTGGGGCGAAGGCGATTTCACCCGCACCATCGGCCTGACCGTGCAGGCGGGCTGGGACACCGACTCGAACGGCGCGACGGCGGGCTCGGTCGCGGGCATCCTCGCCGGAGCCGCGAGCCTACCCGCACACTGGACCGCCCCGTTGCACGACCGATTACGCAGCTCCGTCGCCGGTTACGACGGCAGCAGCATCGCCGACCTCGCCCGCCGGGCGAACGACGTGGCGGTGCGATTCGCACACTAGGTGGCCTCGACAGTAGGCGGCTGTGAAGGCGGGAATCGGACCCGCGACCTTTCCGCTCGTCGCCTGGATGCTCTACCGACTGAGCTACTCCGCAGCCGAAGTCAGGCTAGCGCGCGAGACCTGCTGAGCCTAAGGGGGTTTTCAGCATGCCGGGTGGTGGTATTCGGACAGGTGGTCATGGAGGTGGGAATCGAACCCACGGCCCCCGCCGTGCATGCGGGCGCTCTACCGCCTGAGCTACTCCATGTGCGGTCGCGGAGGCGGGAATCGAACCCGCGACTTCCACACTGCGTGTAAGGCGCTCTACCAACTGAGCTACTCCGCGACCGCTGTCGAGACTATGCCGTGGATGATCCAACCCGCCAAGGGTTTTCGCCGGTCGCCGAAATGCCGGAGGGCGGTGCCCTGCCCGATGTTCGGGACCGGGGCACCGCCCTCGTACTGACTCGCGCTTGCTTCCGGGCGCGAAAACCGTTGCCCGCCTGGGGCGTCGAACGACTAGCGTTCGACGATCGCCACGACGCCCTGGCCGCCCGCGGCACAGATGGAGATGAGGGCGCGGCCGCCGCCCTTCTCCGCGAGCTGCTTGGCGGTCTGGGCGATGATGCGGCCGCCGGTGGCGGCGAACGGGTGGCCTGCGGCGAGCGAAGAGCCGTTCACGTTCAGCTTGGCGCGGTCGATGGAGCCCAGTGCGCCGTCCAGGCCCAGGCGCTCCTTGCAGTACTGGTCCGACTCCCACGCCTGCAGGGTGGCGAGCACGACGGAGGCGAAGGCCTCGTGGATCTCGTAGTAGTCGAAGTCCTGCAGGGTCAGGCCGTTGCGGGCGAGCATGCGCGGCACCGCGTAGGTGGGGGCCATGAGCAGGCCGTCGGGGCCGTGGATGTAGTCGACGGCGGCGACCTCGGAGTCGACCAGGTAGGCCAGCGGCGACAGGTTGCGCGAGGCCGCCCACTCGTCGGAGCCCAGCAGCACCGCGGACGCGCCGTCGGTGAGCGGGGTGGAGTTGCCCGCGGTCATGGTCGCGCCACCGGCCTTGACGCCGAAGACCGGCTTCAGGGTGGACAGCTTCTCGATGGTCGAGCCGGGACGCAGGTTGTCGTCGCGGGTCAGGCCGAGGAACGGGGTGATGAGGTCGTCCATGAAACCGCGGTCGTAGGCGGCGGCCATGTTCCGGTGCGACAGGTAGGCCAGCTCGTCCTGCGCCTCACGGGAGACGCCGAACTCCTTGGCGGTGATGGCGGCGTGCTCGCCCATGGACAGCCCGGTGCGCGGTTCGGCGTTGCGCGGGATCTCGATGCCCACCATGGACGGCCGCAGCCGGCCGACCAGCTTGACGTAGTCCTTGTTGTTCTTGGCGCGGTTGGCGTCGAGCATCCACTCGCGCATGCTCTCGCTCACGCCGATGGGCGCGTCGGAGGTGGTGTCGACGCCGCCGCCGATGCCGTTCTCCAGGCGGCCCAGCGCGATGCCGTCGGCCACGGTCACGATGGACTGCAGGCCGGTGCCGCAGGCGAGCTGCAGGTCGTGCGCGGGGGTGTAGGGCGACAGGGTGGAGCCGAGGACGCTCTCGCGGATCATGCCGTGCTCGCCGACGCGCTTGAGCACCGCGCCGCCGACGACCATGCCCAGACGCTCGCCCTGCAGGCCGAAACGGCTGACGAGGCCGTTCAGGGCGGCGGTGAACATGTCCTGGTTGGAGGCGTGCGCGTACTTGCCGTCGGAGCGGGCGAACGGAATGCGGTTACCGCCGAGGATGGCAACCGGGCGGGCCTGCTTGGTGTTCTTGGCCGCGGTCTTCGCCGAACGGGCTTTGGTGGTCACTCGAGTCTCCAGTGTCTCGTCGGTGGCGGTGTGTTTCACGATTGCCGGCTTTGGGATGGTCCCGCGGGACCCGCATCAGTCGGTTTACATTAAACTTACTCTGGAGTAAGTTCATTTGTCGACACCGTACCCCGCAGATGTGCGCAACACCGCCCTGGGGATGGCAGAGAAACGCAACCCGACTCAGAGAAGGTAGGAACAGTGGCAGCCAGCAAGAGCAAGGGTGCTCCGAACCTGTACGGATCGTTCATCCACTCCGCCCCCGGCGCGTTCCTGGCGAGCAAGCTCGGCCTGCCGCAGCCGGAAACCCTGCGGCGCTACCAAGCCGGCGAGCCCGCTCTGCCCGGCCCCGTGCTCGTCGGTGGCAAGGGCCGTGTAGCTGATTCGGTGCGGAACCTGCTGTCGGACTACACCTTCGTGGATTCCGTCACCCCGGGTGTGAAGTTCGGCGCACTCGTGTTCGACGCCACCGGCATCAAGACCATCGAAGAGCTCGAGCAGCTGTTCCAGTTCTTCCAGCCCGCCATGCGCAGCATCGCCCCCTCGGGCCGCGTGCTCGTCATCGGCACCACCCCCGAGCTGTCCGCGTCGGTCGACGAGCAGATCGCGCAGCGCGCGCTCGAGGGCTTCTCCCGCTCGGTCGGCAAGGAGCTGCTGCGCGGCGCCACCGCCAACCTGGTCTACCTGCACCCCGAGGCCGCTTCCGCCGCAACGGGTCTGGAGTCCACCCTGCGCTTCATCCTCTCCGGCAAGTCGGCCTTCGTCGACGGCCAGGTGTTCCGGGTCGGCAAGGACGACTCGACCGCCCCGGCCTCGTGGGACAAGCCGCTCGAGGGCAAGGTCGCCGTGGTGACCGGTGCCGCCCGCGGTATCGGCGCCACCATCGCCGAGGTCTTCGCCCGCGACGGCGCGACCGTCATCGTCGCCGATATCCCGGCCGCCGGTGAGGCGCTGTCCGAGACCGCCAACAAGGTCGGCGCGACCGCCCTGGCCCTCGACGTCACCGCCGCCGACGCCGCGCAGAAGCTGGCCGAATTCGCCACCGAGCGTTTCGGCGGCATCGACATCATCGTGCACAACGCCGGCATCACCCGCGACAAGCTGCTCGCCAATATGGACGAGGGCCGCTGGAACTCGGTCATCAACGTGAACCTGGCCGCGCCGCACCGCATCACCGAGGGCCTGGTCGCCGGCGGCGCGCTGAAGGCCGGCGGCCGTGTCATCGACGTGTCCTCCATCGCCGGTGTCGCCGGTAACCGCGGCCAGACCAACTACGGCGCCTCCAAGGCCGGTGTCATCGGCATGGTGAACGCCGAGGCCCCGAAGCTGGGCGAGAAGGGCATCACCATCAACGCGGTGGCTCCCGGCTTCATCGAGACCGCCATGACCGCCGCCATCCCGCTGGGCACCCGTGAGGCCGGCCGCCTGCTGTCCTCGCTGCTGCAGGGCGGACAGACCGTGGACGTCGCGGAGACCATCGCCTACTTCGCCTCCCCGGCGTCGAACGCGGTGTCCGGCAACGTGGTTCGCGTCTGCGGCCAGGCCCTGATCGGAGCATGATGTCGCAGACCATCAACCTCACCGAGGTGCCCAAGAACACCGGGCTGTTCGTGAAGGCCGCGCTGGGCGCGGTGCCGGTGCCGGGCGCGCTCTCGGCCCGCGGCTCCAAGATTCCGGACCGCACGGTCCGGCTGGAGGGGTTCAAGGTCGATCCGGATCACCTGGCCGCGTACTGCCGCGCGACCGGGCTGCGATTCAGCGACTCGCTGCCGCTGACCTACCCGTTCGTACTCAGCTTCCCGCTCGCCATGCAGCTGGTCGTCGCCCGCGACTTCCCGTTCGTGGCCGTCGGCGCGGTGCACGCGGAGAACGTCATCGAGCGCACCCGTGCCATCTCGGTGTCGGAGCCCCTCGATTTCGAGACCCACATCGAGAACCTGCGTGAGCACTCGAAGGGCCTGCTCGTGGACGCGATCACCGAGGTGAGCGTGGGCCGGGAGCTGGTGTGGCGGCAGGTCACCACCTTCCTGCACCAGCAGCGCACCTCGCTGTCGGGCGGGCCGAAGCCGGAGCCCAAGCCGGACGAGGTGCCGCCGCCCCCGCTGCGTCAGCTGCGCGTCGATCAGAAGATGATCAACCGCTACGCGGCCGCGTCGGGCGACCACAACCCGATCCACACCTCCGCGCTGGGCGCGAAGGCTTTCGGCTTCCCGAAGCCGATCGCGCACGGCATGTGGTCGGCGGCCACGATTCTCGGTTCGCTCGAGGGTCGCATCCCCGATCAGGCCACCTACACGGTCAAATTCGGCAAGCCGATCTTCCTGCCGTCGACCGTGAACGTGTACGCCGATCAGGTCGCGGGCGGCTGGGACCTGTCGCTCAAGCACCCGAAGAAGGGCTTCCCGCACTTCACCGCGACCATCCGCTAGCGGATGTGAGCCGCGCACCGATTCGCCGTATGTGGCTTGGCAGGGGTCTCGACATCCGGCCGGATCGGGAGCGCGGCTCTTTCGTTTCTGCGAGTAATCGTCTGGGTGATTTGCGAGATTTGTAGGTCGCAGCCCGCCTGCTGACTGACGAGGATTGCCATTTTCCGCCGGATAGGTTCCCGTCTGACTGGGACACCGGTACCGTGCATCTAGCTACTCGCGCACTCGGCCTCACCGCCGGGTGCCCTGTAGCGACGATCCCCGGGTGGGTGGGACCAGGGTCGCGCACCGATCCCACGCCGTATGTGGCTTGGCAGGGGTTTCGACATCCGGCTCGGTTCGGAGCGCGACCCTGTCGTCGTCCGCACCCGATTCTCAGCAGTCGCAGCAGCACCCATCGCAGCAGCAGCCGTCACCACAGCACTTGCCATCGCAGCCACTGCAGCAGTCACACCCGCAATCCGCGCATCCGCGCTTGGTCCAGGACTCCTTGCGCTTCCCGCTGCACGGCCGCGTGTGCTCGGCGCAGCAGGCATACCCGGTGCAGTACTGCGTGAGAACGATCCCGATCCCCTCGAGAATGCTGGGCTTGTGCGACCGCGGCGACTTCACGGTGTCGATATCGAGGAGCGCCGGTTCCGAGAGCCGGATTCCACCGTGCGCTCCGCCCGCATGAGGTGCCTCGTCCGCGTGGTCGGACCGGCACGCATGGGCGGTACAGGCGCGCACGCCACCGGCAGCCCGCCCGATCCGCTTCACCACACCGTGCAGCGGATCCAGCAGCATCCACCGCACCGTCGGCGCCTGCTCCAGCGCCACCCGGCTCAATGCCGCGCGCAATGCCGAATTCGATTCACGCAGCAGCGCATACGCGACTTCGACCGTGGTCCCGGTAGCCGCCAGCGGATTGAACCGGCCCCGCTCGCGATCATCCTCGAAATCCTCGATGGCATCGGCCAGATGCGCGATCCGCCCGAAATGCCACCCGGCTTCCCGCAGCGCATCAGCGTTCTCCGGCCTCCCGGCCAGAATCGCCGTGTGCGCGAACAACTCCGCCGCACACACCTGCGTGGGCTCCGTCAGCCGATCCAGCGTCTCCGCCGCACGGCCCTCCCCGCTGTCGGATCTCGGGGTATCGGGCCGCGGCGAATCTTCTTCGCTGTCGGGGGTTCGGGGGCGAAGCCCCTGAGAATCCCCAGAGAGTTGAGGATCCGCCGTGCCGACGGCGACGGCGTGCTCCAGCCGAGCCTGGGATTCGATTGCGGCGATGAGGGGTTCGATGTCGAGGCCGATCGGGGCGGCGGCGGCTCGGGCCTGGGCGTGCCAGCGGGTGGAGACCCGGGCCATCGGGCGGGTGGTGAGGCGGCCGGTCTGGCCGTCGTCCACGTGATCGCGAATCTTGGCCGCGCCCAACAGGAGTGAGGCGGTGGCGGCCAACTGGACGCCGGGGGAGTCCGCGGTGGCGACCGCTGCGCGACGCATCCCGCGCAGCGGGCAGGGGGCGGCGGTGGTGCGGGCGGGGGAGTGTTGCTGCTGGGCTTCGGTGAGGATGCCGAGCACCAGGGCATCGGTATTGGTGGCGGCCCGGGCGAGTTGGCCGTGGCCGTCGCGCAGGCCCAGGCAGAGGCCGCACAGGTGGGTTTGCCAGGCGGTGGCTTCGATCCCGTAGGCGGCGGCGCCGTGGGCGCACGGTTTGAGCATGCCGAACAACTGCGGTCCCCGTTCCCCGGCCGGGGCGAACCGGCCGTCCTGCAACACAATCCAGGTGGATTGTGGCAGCAAGATCGGCCGACGGGAAGCCGAGCGCCGGGTCTAGGCTTCCTTCTTCTTGCCGGAAAGACCGCGCCAGGCGAGGTTGTCGAGCAGGTCGACAGCCTCGGCCATTTCGATCTGACCGCTGGCGACCCGGTCGGCGATGGCCTCGCCCGCACCGATCACCGCCACCGACACCACCTCGAAATTGGTGCCGGGTTCGGCGTACTTCGCACTGGATTCGAGCAGTTTGGCGGTGAGCTCGATGATCCGGTCGCGGCTGTTGGCGATCTCTGAGGCGAACGGTTGCTGCCCGAGCGCCTGCCGGTAGAGCACCTGCCATGACAGCCGGTTCTGATCCACGTACGACAGGAACGCCTCGAGCCCGGCGCGCAGCTGTTCGTGCGGGGTCAGCTTGGGGTTGCCTGCCACCGCGACGGCCTCGATGAACCGAATGCTCTCGCGGTGGATGCAGGCGCGGAAGAGTTCGTCCTTGGAGCCGTAGTACAGGTACAGCATGGGCTTGGAGATGCTCGCCTCGGCGGCGATGGCATCCATCGAGGTGTCGTGATACCCCTTGCGCGAGAAGACCTCCACGGCGGCGTCGAGCATCTGCTGCTCGCGCACCGCGCGAGGAAGCCGTTTCGTTCCGCCTGCCATTCACTCTCCCTAGGACATGTCGAAGCCCTTATCTTACTCCAAGGTAAGTTCCGCGACTGCGAATTGCCCGGCGAATGCTCGGCACGGTGGCGCGGAAGAACTCAGCACTGTGGTGCGGTGCCCTTGAACCTTGCCATGCGCAGCACCGAGGCATCCACCTGGCTACCCGGTAGGCGGCCCGCCTCCACCGCGGACACCAACCTGTCGAGCACGCTCGACAGCGCGTCGGTGGTGATCCACAGGGCGTTGTCCGCACCCGCGACCAGGGCGGCTTCCACCGCCTCCGCGATTCCCATGCGGCTGGTGATGGCCGCCATGCCGCTCAGATCATCGGTGAAGATCACACCGTCGAAGGGCGCCGCACCGTAGCCGGTGCCCTGCCGCAGCAGCTGCATCACCTCGGGGCTGATACTCGCGGGTTCGTCCGGCTTGGTGAGCCCGGGGACATCCAGATGCCCGACCATCACCGCGGCCCCCGAACCGATGAGCGCGCGGTACGGGACCAGGTCCTTGTCCTGCAGCTGCTCGAGCGGCGGTGTGCGCACCGCGCCCGTGTGCGAGTCGCCGGAGCCCGAGCCGTGCCCCGGGAAATGTTTCATGACCGCCCCGAGCCCCGCGTCCTGCAGCGCCCGGATCTGCGCGTCCGCGTACTGCACGACCTTGTCCGGATCATCGGAGTAGGAGCGGTCACCGATCACGCTGTCATCGGGCTGGCTGCTGACATCCACGTCCGGTGCGAAGTCGACGGTGAGGCCGAGCATCTTCATCTTCTGCGCCCGGCCCAGGCTGAACCGGTAGTACTCGTCGACGCTCATGGTCGCCGCGGCCACCCGGGCCGAGGGCGCGGCGCCGATGAGGTCGCGCAGGCGCGAGACCCGCCCGCCCTCCTCGTCGATGGTCACCATGAGCGGCGTCCTGGAAGCCTTGGTGACATCGTCGATCAGGCCGTTGGCGAGCAGTGCCTTATCGGTCCAGCCGCCGATGAAGATGCCGCCCACCTGCTCGTTCTTCACCACGTTCGCGGCATCGTCGGCCCCGGTGACGCCGACCGTCAGCAACTGCGCCAGCTTCTGCCGCAGCGTGAACTGCGCCAGGTAGCCGGCCTTGCAATCCTGTTGTGCCGGTTGCGTAGTCGTCGGCGCGGCGGCACTGCTCGAATCGGTGCCGCTCGGCCCGGATTCCTTGGCCGGTCCGCTGCTGCCACCCGAGCAAGCGGTCAGCACGACCGCTGTCACTGCTAGCACTATCCCCGGAACAATGCGCATGGCACCGACGGTAGCCGCCGCGGCAAACCCAGCCCACAACGACACCGACTTCGCACCCCCGCGACCGGAAAGTCGTCCGGATCCGGCCGTGAAACCGCCCGGGGCTCCCGGCATTTCGGACGGGAACCCCGGATTCCGAACGCGCGCTTACTTCTTCGGTAGCTCGTGATGCCCGCCGAACGCCTGACGCATGGCGGACAACGCTTTATCCGCGTACAGCGATTCGCCCCGCGACGAGAACCGCTGGAACAGCGCCGCCGACAGCACCGGCGCGGGCACGCCCTCGTCGATGGCGGCGTCGAGGGTCCACCGCCCCTCGCCCGAGTCGGAGACCCGCCCGCCGAAGGAATCCAGGTTCGGGTCCGCGTAGAGAGCCTCCGCGGTCAGATCCAGCAACCAGGAGGCGACCACCGACCCGCGCCGCCACACCTCGGTGACCTCGGGGATGTCGATGTCGTACCGATAGAACTCGGGATGCTCCAGCGGCGTGACCTCGGCGGAGTGCTCATCGTCCTGCTGGTTGCCCACATTCGCCTTGTGCAGGATGTTCATGCCCTCGGCGTAGGCGGCCATGGCCCCGTACTCGATGCCGTTGTGCACCATCTTCACGAAGTGCCCCGCCCCGGCCGGTCCGCAGTGCAGGTATCCCTGCTCGGCCGCCGACGGCTCCCCGGTGCGCCCGGGTGTGCGCGGTGCGGCGTCGACGCCGGGCGCGATGGACTTCAGCAGCGGTTCGATGTGCGCGACCTGTGCGGCTTCGCCGCCGATCATCAGGCAGTAGCCGCGTTCCAGCCCCCACACGCCGCCGGAGGTGCCGATGTCCAGGTAGTGAATGCCCTTGGGCGCCAGGGTCTTCGCCCGCGCGATGTCCTCGTGGTACCGGCTGTTGCCGCCGTCGATGACGATGTCGCCCGGTTCCAGCAGTTCGCCGAGCTGGTCCACGACCGCCCCGGTGGCTCCGGCCGGGATCATGACCCAGACGACACGCGGCGTCTCCAGTGCCGCCACGAATTTGCTCAGATCCGTGGTGCCGCTGAAGCTGCCGCCGCAGTCGGCGCTGAGATCGTCGATGTTCTGCTGATGGCGTTCGTAGCCGACCGCGGTGTGCCCATCGCGGATGATGCGTCGCACGATATTGGCGCCCATCCGGCCGAGTCCGATCATCCCGAGCTGCATGTGCTCTTCCGCCTCTCTGTGTATTCAGCGGGCGGCCGAGTGCCGTTCTCCGTCGGGCACCCGCGCTATCGGTTGGGAGCCGAGCCGATTCTGGCCGTACCCGGGGAGTTACCCGCATCTCACGAGATCAGATGTCGCGTTCACTGCCTACGACGATAGCTTGCCCGGAGATCTTTCCGGTTTCTTGGACGAGGTGTGTAACGCCTCGCCGAACCACCCGATAGACGGGGTGGCTCCGTGCTGTTGCCAGACCCCCGACCCGGCAACCGCACGGAGCTCTCTTCGTATCCGGGCGACCTGTTGCACAGGGTTTGCTGTCGGCCTGGGCAAGCAATCGATGTCGGTGTGGCCCACTATGGTGGGCGGTGGATTCGCGCCGTGTGAATCCACGATCAGCCATTGGGAGGATGGTTCGTGACCAGCGGTAGTCCCGGGCGTCACACACGCGCGCGTCACTCCACCGAGAATCCGGCACCCGCACCGCAGTTCCTGAACTCCGCGACGGCACGTCGCGCGGGAATCGCGGCGGGCCTGCTGATGGCCGCGGGTGGCCTGGCTTTCGCGGCGGACTGGTCGCTATCGTCCGGCCACGTGCCGCGCGGCGTGCAGGTCGCCGGTATCGACATCGGCGGCATGGAGCGCTCCGACGCACAGTCCCGGCTGGAGTCCGCGCTGAATCAGCGTGTGACACAACCGGTGACGGTCCGCATCGGCGATGTGCAGGCCACCGTGGTGCCGCGCGACGCGGGCCTGTCGGTGGACTGGGACGGCACCTGGGACCGCATCGGCTCGCAGCCGGTGAACCCGGTCACCCGCCTGACATCGTTCTTCAGCACCCGAAATGTGGAGCCCGCGGCCACAATCGACGATTCCGCCATGACGGCCCAGCTGGCCGCGCTGAGCTCACACGATCGCCAACCCGTCGAGGGCGGTGTGGTTTTCGACGGCGCGAGACCCGTGGCGGTGCAGCCGGTGCCCGGTCGCGTCCTGGATGTGCCCGCCGCGCGCACCGTGCTGGCCGAGCACTGGGCCGACGGCCCGACGCTGGAACTGCCCGCCGTGGAAACCCAGGCGCAGGTCACCTCCGCCGCCGTGGACCGCACCCTGCGCGAGGTCGCGCAGCCCGCCGTGCGCGCCGCGGTCACCTTCACCGGTAAGGGCGGCAACGGCACGCTGGAGCCCGCGCAGATCGCGGGCGCGCTCACCTTCGCGCCGAACGGTCAAGGCGGCCTTACCCCTTCGTACGACAACGAGGCGATCATCGCGGCGCTGGAGCCGCAGCTGAAGTCCACCGAGATCGAGCCCAAGGACGCCACCTTCGAGGTCGGCGGCAGCCGCGCCACCGTGGTGCCCGCCGTCGTCGGCGACACCATCAACTGGGACAAGACCCTGGAAGGTCTTCCCGCCCTGCTGGTTTCACCGTCGGACCGCTCCAAGGTCGTCGTCTACGAGCAGGTGAAGCCGAAACTCTCCACCGAGGACGCCGAGAAGATGGGCGTGGTGCAGTCGGTCGGCTCCTTCACCACCGGCGGCTTCAGCGGCCCGTCCGGCGTGAACATCCGCACCGTCGCCGAGAAGGTGAACGGCGCGGTGGTGAAGCCCGGAGAAACCTTCTCCCTCAACGATTTCACCGGCCCCCGCGGCGCCGAACAGGGCTACGTCGAATCCGGCATCATCAACCAGGGCCGCCCCAGCACGGCGGTGGGCGGTGGCATCAGCCAGTTCGCCACCACCCTCTACAACGCCGCCTATTTCGCCGGCATGGAAGACGCCGGCCACACCGAGCACAGCTACTACATCTCCCGCTATCCCGCGGCCCGCGAGGCCACCGTCTTCGACGGCGCGATCGACCTCAAGTTCCGCAACAACACCCCCTACGGCATCTTCATCGAGGCCAACGCCAACAGCTCCGAGGTGACGGTTCGCCTGTGGAGCACCAAAACCGTTGAGGTGGAGTCGATCACCGGCGAGCGCACCAAGCCCACCGACCCCAAGGAGATCACCCTCCCCAAAGGCAAGGAGTGCATCGCCTCCGAGGGCGCACCGGGTTTCACCACCTCCGACACCCGGGTGATCCGAGATTCCAAGACCGGCAAGGAAATCTCCCGCACCACCCGCACCGTCAAATACGACCCGATTCCCGTCGTGAAGTGCGAGTGATCCGCCGCTGCCGGTAACTGTCCCAACACTATCCACAGCCGGTGGATAGATTGTGGGGAAACTGTGGACAACTCGTCACGCTGTCCGCGACTGCTCCTGCGGCACAGTGCATCTCACCCCTGAATACAGCAGAACGGCCCGGGATCACCGGGCCGTTCTGCTGTTTCTTCCGGTATGGAAGTTGTTGCGTGCCTTAGAACGCGGCCTCGTCGAGCTCCATGATGTCGTTGTCCAGGTTCGACAGGATGGCGCGGGTCGCGGTCAGCTCGGGGAGCACGTTGCGGGCGAAGAACTGCGCGGTGGCGATCTTGCCCTGGTAGAACGCCTCGGTCGAGCCGTTGTCGAGCGCCTTGATGGCGACCTCGGCCTGCGCGAGCAGCTGCCAGCCGATGAGCAGGTCGCCGACGGCCATCAGAAAGCGGACCGAACCCAGGCCGACCTTGTACAGCTCCTTGGCGTCTTCCTGCGCGCCCATGAGGTGGCCGGTCAGCGTGGCGGCCATGCCCTGCACGTCCTCCAGCGCGGTGGCGAGCAGCTTGCGCTCGGCCTTCAGGCGACCGTTGCCGCCCTCACGCTCGATGAACTTCTGCACCTGGCTGGCCACGTGGGCCAGCGCCACGCCGCGGTCGCGGGCGATCTTGCGGAAGAAGAAGTCCTGCGCCTGGATGGCGGTGGTGCCCTCGTACAGCGAGTCGATCTTGGCGTCGCGGATGTACTGCTCGATCGGGTAGTCCTGCAGGAAGCCGGAGCCACCGAAGGTCTGCAGCGAATCGGTCAGGTACTGGTAGGCGCGCTCGGAGCCGACACCCTTGACGATCGGCAGCAGCAGATCGTTGACGCGGAACGCCAGGTCCTTGTCCGCACCCGAAACCAGTTCGGCCACATCGGCGTTCTGGTGCGCGGCGGTGTACAGGTAGATGGCGCGCAGGCCCTCGGCGTACGCCTTCTGCATGGCCAGCGAGCGGCGCACGTCCGGGTGGTGGGTGATGGTGACGCGCGGCGCGGTCTTGTCGGTCATCTGGGTCAGGTCGGCGCCCTGCACGCGGATCTTGGCGTACTCCAGCGCGTTCAGGTAACCGGTCGACAGGGTGGCGATGGCCTTGGTGCCCACCATCATTCGAGCGTTCTCGATGACGTCGAACATCTGCGCGATGCCGTTGTGGACCTCGCCGACCAGCCAGCCCTTGGCGGGCACGCCGTGGCCGCCGAAGGTGACCTCACAGGTGGCCGAGACCTTGATGCCCATCTTGTGCTCGACGTTGGTGACGAACACGCCGTTGCGCTCACCGAGGGTGTCGGTCTCGAAGTCGAAGTGCCACTTCGGAACATAGAACAGCGACAGGCCCTTGGTGCCCGGTCCGGCGCCCTCGGGGCGGGCCAGCACCAGGTGCATGATGTTCTCGAACAGGTCGTCGGAGTCACCCGAGGTGATGAAGCGCTTGACGCCCTCGATGTGCCAGGAGCCGTCTTCCTGCTGGATCGCCTTGGTGCGGCCGGCGCCGACGTCGGAGCCCGCGTCGGGCTCGGTCAGCACCATGGTGGCGCCCCAGTTGCGGTCGGCGATCTTCTGAGCCCACTTCTTCTGCTCATCGGTGCCGTTGTTGTAGAAGACCTGCGCGAATCCCGCACCGGCGGCGTACATCTGGGCCGGGGGGTTGGAGCCGAGGATCATTTCGCCCAGCGCCCAGCCGATGACGGAGGGGGCGCCCAGGCCGCCGAGCTCCTCGCGCACCGGAACCTTCGACCAGCCACCGTCTTCGAGCGCCTTGTAGGACTTCTTGAAGGAGGCCGGGAGGGTGACGGTGTGGGTCTCGGGGTCGAAGGTCGGCGGGTTGCGGTCGCCGTCCTCGAAGGAGTCCGCGAGCGGGCCCTCGGCGAGGCGACGCACCTCGGAGAGCATTTCCTTCACGGTTTCGGTGTCGAGATCGCCGTAGGCGCCGCCGTCGAGCAGGCTGCCGAGGCCGAGTACCTCGAAGAGGTTGAACTCGAGATCGCGAACGTTGGCCTTGTAGTGACCCATGGTCGTACTCACTCTCCATTGAGGATGGGTGCGGTTCGGTGTGTGCCGTTCCCGCCCGTCAGGTCTCCACCGTGTAGACACCGTAAAGCTGCGCCTACTGGCGGGTAACTTAAGCGCCATGTTACCGAGCGGTAGGACGGTCGCCAAGGCGATCAGGTCCTAATGTGACCGAAAGCACCAAGGTCAGCGCCCGGTTGCGAACCCTTTGCGGGCGAGATGATCTCGCTATGACCGATACCGGCCGTTCTCACAATCTCCGACCTGCCGCGATGAGGTTTCCGGCCGGATCGGCCACGCCCACCCGAATGTGGTGTGGGTCACTCGAAATTCCCGCGCCCGCGCCGATTAATTCCGGCGCGGCCCGCCGTCCTATCCCGTGAACGCCGATGACGGCACATTCGGTTGGTACGGAAGGAAATTGATCGTGGAGACCATCACCACCCCTGCGGGAAACACCCTCGCCTTCGATCGGATCGCAGGCGGTGACGCCGGAACGGTCATCCTCGTCGGCGGTGCCTTCAGCTATCGGAAATTCCCGAAAATGGTCGAGCTCGCGGAGAAACTCGCCGCCGAATACCGGCTCACGGTCGTCAACTACGACCGGCGCGGGCGCGGCGACAGCACCGATACCCCCGGCGTCTACGACGTGGAGAACGAGATCGACGATCTGGCCGCACTGGTGGCCGCGGTCGGCCCGGCCGCACTGTACGGCTGGTCCTCGGGCGCGGGACTGGCGCTGCGCGCCGCGCAATCCGGCCGCATCCCGGATGTCACCGGCGTGGTGGCATTCGAGCCGCCGTTCGTGGTCAACCATGAGAACTTCGTTCCCGCAACGGATCTGGCGATCGAGCTGCACCGCCTGATCGACTCCGGAGACCGTTCCAAGACCGTGCGCTTCTACATGAAGAAGGCCATGGGCATCCCCGGGTTCTTCGTCGAGACCATGCGGTTCACCCCGTTCTGGAAGAACCTGCAGGCCACCGCCGCCGCCACCGCGCACGACTGGGCGGTCATGGCTCCGTTCATGCGCGGCGAGGCCCTGCGCGCCGAGGATTGGTCCGGTGTGAAAGTCCCGACCCTGGTAGCCGCCGGCGCCAAGAGCGACGCACTGCTGCGCACCGGCGCCCGCGCCATCGCCGAAGTGCTCCCGAATGCCCGCCACATCGAACTGGCGAAGCTCAGCCACAATCCGAATATCGCGATCCTGACCCCGCCGACCGGTGAATTCCTCTCCGGTACCGGTGAATACGCGGACTTCTCGCCCGTAACCCACTGACCAGCTCACCACAATTCCCAGGAGTAATCCGATGCGCACCATCACCGCCGGCCTTTTCATTTCCCTCGACGGCGTCATCGAAGACCCGCAGGACTGGCACTTCCCCTACTTCGACGACGATATGGGCGAGGCGGTCGGCGCCCAGCTCGGCTCGGCCGACACCCTGCTGCTCGGCCGCGCCACCTACGACAGCTTCGCCGGAGCGTGGCCCGAGCGCGAGGCCGCGGGCGGCGAGGACGCCGTCTTCGCCAAGCAGCTCGGCGATGCCCGCAAGATCGTTGTCTCGCACCAGGATCTGGAATTCAGCTGGCGCAACTCCGAACAGCTCCAGGGTGATCTGCTGGAGGCCGTCGCCGAGCTGAAGCGGCAGCCCGGCGCGACCTCGATCGCGATGAGCGGTTCCCCATCGGTGGTCCGCCAGCTGCTGGCCGCCGGACTGCTCGACGAACTGCACCTGTTCGTGCACCCCATCGTGGTCCGCAAGGGCGCGAAGCTGTTCGACGAGGGCGAGGCCGCCATCCCGCTGCGCCTGGTGTCCTCGAAGTCGTTCTCCTCGGGTGTGATGCACCTGGTCTACACCTCCGCCGAGCCTGCGGCCGCCGCCGGTTACGACGAGGCCAAGACCCACCTGCCGGGCTGAGCCGCGCCGACGCTCCGACAGGCGGGGCCGAGCTCGGCCGGGTGTCCTGCGGGCCCGTGGACCGGACTCGGCCATAGGATCGCCCGGTGACGTACACCGCGAGCGCTGTGCGCATCGAGACCGAAGCCGGACCCGCCGAGGTGGAGATCGACCGGCGTGGCCGGGCGAAGCCGAAGTTCCTGCTGGTGCTGACACACGGCTCCGGCGGTGGTGTCGACGCGAAAGACATCCTGGCTGTTCGCGATTCGGCGATCGATCACGGCGGCGCGGTCGCGCTGGTGACCCAGCCGTACCGGGTCGCCGGGCGGCGCGCGCCGGGTAAGGCCGAGGTGCAGGACGCGGCCTGGCTGGAGATCATCGCCGCGCTGCGCAAGAAGGTCGGCAAGGTGCCGTTGATCCAGGGCGGCCGCAGCAACGGCGCGCGGGTGGCGTGCCGCACCGCCCGCGCTGTCGGTGCGAGCGGTGTGCTGGCGCTGTCGTTCCCGCTGCATCCGCCCGGCAAGCCGGAGAAATCCCGGCGCGACGAGTTGCTCGCGCCCGGGGATATCGAGGTGCTGGTCATCAATGGGGCCCGCGATCCGTTCGGCATCCCGGACGCGGCCGATGCCGCCGAGGTACATGTCGTCGCGGGCCAAGCCCATTCCTACCGTGCGGGTTTCGACGAGATCGCCGCCACCGCGACACCGTGGGTGTTGCGGTGGGCGGGTCTGGCCTGACCGGAGTTCACACCCCGCTGGTCTGCGGTTCGCGCGTGACGGCCTGCGGGGCGGCGCGCCGGTCGGCCGCGAGCAGCAGGCCGACCGCGATCCACGCCACCAGCCAGGGCGCGGGTTCGGCGATAGCCGCGGCCACCGCGATCCACAGCCCGACGGTCCAGGCGATGAACGGCGGCGGCACCAGGCCGCGGTTGTCCATCCACAGCACGATCGCGCCGACGAGTGCGAGCGGAACACCGAAGCTGCCCACGCTCATCCAGAACGCGCCGGTGCTCGCGTTCATCTCGGCGATGCTGTCGCTCACCGTCCACAGTTCGAAGCGCAACCACGAATCGGCGTGATGCGGGGCCGTCAATGCGAGCCCGAGCACGGTGTGCGCGACTCCCAGGAATACGAGGATGCGACCTGCCCACTTGACCATCGGAACTCCTAATACGGAACTGGCAGTTTCGATACTGCTGGTTCCGTATAGTAGTCCGGGTGCCGCAACCGAAACAAGCAGTCGGACGCCCCCGGAACAGTCGGGTGGATCACGCCATCACCAGCGCCACCCGCGAGATCCTGGCCGAACGCGGCTACGCCGGACTCACCGTCGACGCCGTGGCCACCCGCGCCGGCATCGGCAAGGCCGCCATCTACCGCCGGTTCGCGACCAAGCAGGAAATGATCTTCTCGGTCGTCATCCACGACATGCGGGAGACCGCACCGCCGGACACCGGCTCCCTGCGCACCGACCTCGCCGCACTCGCGCGCACCGTCGCCGGACAGCTGAGCAGCGCGCCGACCGATGTGCTCACCGGACTACTCGCCGACATCTACGCGGATTCCACACTCGCCGAACGGTTTTCCGGCACCTTCCTGGAACGACAGCGGCAGGTGATCACGGAACTGCTCGAACGCGCCGGGGCCCGAGGCGAACTGGCGTCGAGACCGGACCCCGCCACCGTGCACGCACTCGTGCTCGGCCCGATCTTCGTCTGGCTGCTGGTGCTGGATGGTGATCCCGGCACGGTGGACGGTCTGATCGAAACCGTCGCCGAATCAGCTACCGCCGCACTGCTTTCCGCCGCAGCTCACAGCTGCGGCCCGAGCGCCGGCGGTTCGATGGGCGTCTCCAGTCCGAGGGGTGGCGCGGGCGGCGTCGGCGGCGCGGGTTTGTAGGCGACCACCAGTGCGTCGATGGCATCCCTATCCTCGGTGGGGCGCTGCACCCGCCCGGCCGTCCGGATCGAGAGCTCGTCGAGGGCGGGCCCCAGATCGGCGACGATGTCATCGGGTGTGAAGGTCAGCGCCGGATCCTGTTCGCCCCCATACCCTTCAGCGGTGTTGAGCGGGTCGTTGCCCAGCACCACGAGAGTGCCTTCCGGCGAGAGCATCTCGGCCGCGCGCAGCAGCAGCGCCCGCCGCTGCTGCGCCGGAAGATGAACGTGCGCAAGCAGAATCAACTCGAACGGCCCGGTGATCCCCGCGGCGTCGAGCGCGGTGACATCGGCGCACTGCCAGTGGATCCGCCCCCGCACGGACCGCGACAACCGCGAGGCCACGGTCCGCCCCTTGTCGATCCCCGTCTGCGCGAAATCCACCGCCGTCACCTGCCACCCGTGCGTGGCCAGCCACAGCGCGTTGCGCCCTTCCCCGCAGCCGAGGTCGAGCGCCCGCGGCAGTTCCGGTCGCTCCTCCCCGACCCCGAACCCGCCGAGCGGCAACTTCCGCTCCAGCCCGAACACCTGCTCCACGACGGTGTCGTTCGGCGGCGCACCCCACACCAATTCGGTGCGCGCGTAGTGCTCGTCCCATTCGGCGGCGTCCATGCCCCCGAGTCTATGAGCTCCCGGGAAACGCGAATCGGCCGCGAACACAATCCGTGTTCGCGGCCGATCCGCCAGAGGTTCGGGGCGCGGGCCTCGGCAGCCACACCGCGGTTCGAAGGACCAGCCCCCGGCAGCCACACCGCGGTTCGAAGGACCAGCCCCCGGCAGCCACACCGCGGTTCGAAGGACCAGCCCCCGGCAGCCACACGGCGGTTCGAAGGACCGGCCCCGGCAATCTCAGGGGTTCGGGGGCGAAGCCCCTGAGAGCCCAGGAGAGTTCTTTTCCTACAACGTGGTCTTCATCAGGATCACGTTGTACTGGCTGTGCACGGTAGTGAGGAAGTACAGGTCACGCCCGGTCTGATACGGGAAGATCGACGGCGCGTAGGCGGTGGGCAGTTCGCGGGTATCGATCAGCACGGACGGCGCACTCCACGGCCCCTCGGGGCTCGGCGAGGTGTACATGACCACCGAGTTCCACGGATCCGTGGTGAGCATGATGTATTGCCCGAGGTAGTCGTTCCACATCACCGACATCTCGGATACTCCGCCGCCGATGACCGGCGCGGCCGCGTTCACATCGTCCTTGACCCACTTGTCGCCGTTCCAGTACTCGTACTCGGCGAGGTCCCCGATGGCCGGTTCGGGGACCCGGGCGAGGAAGGCGGCGTTGTTGCGCCCCGATGGCGTCCCGTACTCGTAGACGAACCCGCCGGCCTTGAGGAAGGCGTTCATCTGGAAGTTCCCGTTGCCGCCGTCGTCGGGCCGGCGGGTGGCGGGCAGTTCGACCCAGTTCTCCCCGTTGTCGCCGGAGACGGCGAGCCCGGAGAAGTTGGTGGTCCACTGGCCGACGTCGTCCCAGGTCTTCACCGACATGAGGCTCATGTACTGGGTGTCGCCGACGGAGATGGCCGCGGTGGGAATCCGGCTGATCTCCAGGAACGGAATCTTCGGGCTGGGGATCAGATCCCGCGCCTGCCCGAACACGTCGCGGACCACGCTGTCGAAGTAGATCCCGTTGGCCGGATCCTTGGTGTGCGAGCGGACCAGGATGTTGGACCGCCACGCCCAGGTGCTGCCGACCAGCAGGTTGGGGAAGCCGAGCCCGGCGGTGTCACCGAAGGTGGTGAGCATTTCGCCGCGCCCGTTGTCCCACATGATGCCGAGGTCGGTGCCCAGCACGTTGTAGTTCTGGGTGTTGTTGGGGCTCTGCATGCCGGTGACCTGGAAGACGGCCTTGCTGCGTCCCGGCAGTTGCGGCAGGCCGTTGGTGCCGTTGAGCACCGGAATCGGATTGATGGCGTTGGGGTTCGCTGATGCCGGTGTGGTCACGGTAAGGAGCAAGGCCGAGGCTCCTGCGAATGCGGACAGCAGCAGGGATGCGGACTTGTGCAATGCGTGGGCCCTCCGGTTCGCGCCGACTTAATGAGCGGACCACACGGTATGTGACGGGCCGCACAAAGTGTTCAGCTCGCTGGCAAAGTGTGAAAATGCTAACAGCGCAGCGGACACCGCGGGGGCATCGAACCGGATTGTTTGCAGTGAATTGGCTTACTTTGCCGAATTGGTACCGCGACCCATGGCCTGCCGCACGATGAGCGGAAACTGGGTCGCCCGCTCCACTGCGAGGGTCCGTCGCACCGAGGCCTGCCAGGTGCGATCGAACAGTTTCTTGGCGCTGGCCACGGCATGCGCGGGCCGGGCGGCGATCCGATCGGCCAGCTTCTCGGCGGCCGCGCGGGGATCCGCGTCGACCTCGGTGACCAGGCCGATCTTCTCGGCGTAGGTCGCGTCGACGGGGTCCGCGGTCATGGTCAGCAGCAGTGCTTTGTCGACGCCGATAAGTCGCGACAAAGTGGCCGCGCCCGTCATATCTGGAATGAGGCCGTGCTTGGCCTCCATCACCGAGAATTCCGAATCCGGCGTGACGAATCTGAAGTCGGCGGCAAGTGCGAGTTGCAGTCCGCCGCCGTAGCAACGCCCGTGCACGACCGCGATCACCGGCTGTGGCAGCCGCCGCCACGCCCAGCACGCCTCCTGGAAGACGTTGGTGCCCTTCCACGGCAGCGGCAGGAAGGCGAGCGCCACGTCGAGCGGATTGCTCATGGCCTTGGCGACATCGAGTCCGCTGAAGAAGCTGGGCCCGTTGCCGGACAGGATCACCACGCGGATGTCGGCACGCTTACCGATGACCCCGGCGACCTTCGCCAGTTCGCGCAGCATCTCGATGGTGAGGCCGTTGTGCTTGTCCGGCCGGTCCAGGGCCACGTAGGCGCGGTCGCCGTCGAAGCTGAGGGAGACGTTGTTGTTGCTCACTGCGTACTTCCTTGTTGCTCAACCCAGCTGGTCCAGCAGGAGCCGGGCGCAGCCGGCCGGGTCGTCGTAGTACGGCGTGTGGCCGCTACCGTGCAGGGTCACATGTCGGGCGCCGGTCAGGACCTCGCGGGCGCGCCGGGCCTGGGTGGCGTATGTGAGCAGTATGTCGCGGTTGCCCCAGGCGATGGTGACCGGGATGGTGTCGACGGCGCTGCGGTCGGGGAGCCGGAAGTCGGTGAAGGAGGCCAGTGCGTCGTCGAAGCCGGTGGCGCCGAGCAGGCCCTCGGCGGTGGCGACGGCGACCTCGGGGGTGATGTCCCACGGCCTGCCGAACACCAGCCCGGTGAAGGCGGTTCGGCCGGCGACGCTGCTCAGGATGCTGTGCGAAACTTTCGGACCCAGCAGTCGCACAAGGTCTTTCGCGCGTCCCAGGGCCTGCTGGCACCACACGCGTCCGGGTGTGTCCCAGAATCCGATGGGGGAGTAGGCGGTCACGGACCGGGCGAGCACGCGCGCCGCCAGGTCGAGCACGATGCCGCCGCCCATGGAATTGCCTGCCAGGTGCGGTCTTTCGACGCCCTCCTCGGCCAGGAACTCCACCAGTGCGTCGGCCAGGGTGGAAACGGTTGTGCGCGAGAGGGGTTCGCTGGCGCCGAAACCGGGTAGGTCGACTGCGATGACATCGAAGTGTTCGGCGAGTGCGGGGATGATCGGCTCCCACACCTGCCACAGACTGCCGACCCCGTGCACCAGCACGAGCGGCTCCCCGCGGCCCGACCTGTGGTGGTTCAACTTGGTCACCGGGCCACCGTAGCAATGGTTGACGTATCGCCAATAGGGCAAATCGGCCAATCCGAACGGTAGGATAAAAGGTATGGCTACCAGGAAGGTGACCTTGTCGCTCGATGCGGCGGCCTGGTCGTATGCCGAACAAGCCGCGGCCCGTGCGGGCATGTCGCCCTCGGCGTGGATATCCCGCGCCGCCCGGCGCGAAGCCATCCGGACCGGGTGCGGTCCGAGCTTCGACGAGACAGCGCGCGCCGAAACGGAAGAGGCGGAGCTGGCCGCCGCTGAGGAGGAGATGCGTGCGCAAGGGTGAAGTCTGGCTCTACCACCCGCACGGCGACGCTCCCCGGCTTCGCAACATCATTCTCATCAGCAGCGACGGCATCAACGAGTCGCCGCGCCCGTGGTTGATCGCCGCGGAGGTGCTCGACGACGACCCGCAGGACATTCTGGCGGTGTCGATTCCGGGTCACGGCTGGATTCACGCCGGCAATCTGGGCCGCATCTATCGCGGCTGGCTGACGCACCATATCGGCACCGTGGACATCGATACCGCGGAACGTATCGACACAGCGCTGCGCGCGGCCATGGATCTGTGAGATCGTTCCTGGCGGCATCACGCCGTCGTCTGTCTGCCGAGAATAGAGGAACCAGTGAGGATTTCCCTGATCGCCGCCGCGCTCGTCGCGCTCCCCCTGCTGACCGCCTGTGGTGGTTCGGACTCCGAGTCGAACATCACCGCGGCCGATGTATCGAAGGCTCTGCAGGACGGCGGTCTGAAGGACACCAAGCTGGCCGACTGCGCCGCCGACATCTATGTCTCCGAGGGCATTTCGCAGGACGGCCTGCGCCTGATGATCAAGAACGACATCAAGTCGGCCACCGCCACCGACCCCGAATCCCTGGGCATGACCAAGGAGGATTCGGAGAAGGCGAAGAACGCCACCAACCGCATCGTCGGCGAGTGCCTCAAGTAGGCCTTGTCCACCAGGGCTTTTGGTATTCGCCAACCACTTCGTAAGCGGTGCTCCCCATTCTGTTGTGTGACGGTGATCGTTCCGTCCCACAACGGATTCGAGGATGTGCGATGAGGAAACCCCTGATAGCGGCAGCCCTGCTGATGCTGCCGCTCCTGGCCGCCTGCAGCAACGACCAGGAATCGGCCCCGCCCGGCACCACGGCCGCCGCCTCGGTAGCCGCGACCACCACCGCGACAGCCCCCGGCCCCACCTCCCCCTCCGCCACCACCTCGGTGCAAGCCGGCGCGACCACCACCTCCGGCACCACCGTCTCCGGCCCGCCCCTCACCGCCGCCGAAATCTCGGAATCCTTGCAGGACAAGGGCAAACTCGACGCCAAGACAGCCGACTGCATCGCCGCCGTCTACATCGACGAGGGCATCTCCCAGCCCGGCCTCCGCAAAATCCTCGACAGCGACTACAACTCGGCCGCGATCAGCCCCACCGACCTCGGCCTGACCACCTCCGACATCCCCAAGGTCGCCAAGGCCACCACCCGAGTCGTCTCCGAGTGCATCTGAGCGTCTCGGGAACCATTCGCAACGAAAAGACCCTCCGCCAGACGTGCTGGTCGGAGGGTCTTTCTGTGGAGAGCCGGTGACGGGAATCGAACCCGCAATTCGACCTTGGGAAGGTAGCGTGTTGCCACTACACCACACCGGCAGTGCGCTAGGCGCGATCGCGACTCTATCAGACGGCGGGCGCGGGGGCGCAAATATTTACCGGGGTGCGGGAAGGTGGGGTTTCGGGGTGTCGGGGCGGCGCGCCGAAGATCGCCGGGGATCTTTCGCCGAAGCAGGGGGTTCGTTCTACGGGCGGTCGTAGACTGTGCCGCAGGGTCGAAAACCCGTCCACCACAGGGAATTTGGATGCGCTGAACGTTAGCTGGCGCGCGGTTCGGTGCTTCCTGCCGGGGGTCGAGGAGGACTTATGACCGCGGTGCCCGCCAAGGAGGTTCCGCAGCTGCAGGCTGCGCGGCCTTATCCACGCCGGATGGGGCCCAAGGGGTCCTTCTTCTGGAAAGCGCTGACCACCACCGATCCCAAGGTGCTCGGGATCATGTACATGTTCACGGCCATCACGTTCTTCCTGATCGGCGGGCTGATGGCGCTGCTGATGCGGGTGGAGCTGGCGCGGCCGGGGCTGCAGGTGCTGTCGGCGGAGCAGTTCAATCAGCTGTTCACCATGCACGGCACGATCATGTTGCTCTTCTATGCGACACCGATCGTCTTCGGATTTGCCAATGCTGTGCTACCCCTGCAGATCGGGGCGCCGGATGTGGCTTTCCCCCGCCTGAACGCCCTTAGTTACTGGCTCTATCTGTTCGGGGCCAGCATGGCCACGGCCGGATTCATCACCCCCGGCGGCGCCGCCGACTTCGGCTGGACGGCCTACGTGCCCCTCGCCGACGGCGTGCACTCGCCCGGCGTCGGCGGCGACCTGTGGATCATGGGCCTGGCCGTCTCCGGTCTGGGCACCATCCTCAGCGGCGTCAACTTCATCACCACCATCGTGTGCCTGCGCGCACCCGGTATGACGCTGTTCCGCATGCCCATCTTCACCTGGAACATCCTGGTGACGAGTGTGCTTGTGCTGCTTGCCTTCCCGATCCTCACCTCGGCGCTGCTGGTGCTGGAGATCGACCGGCGGCTGGGCGGCCTCGTCTTCTCGGCAGCCAATGGCGGCGCCATCACCTGGCAGCATCTGTTCTGGTTCTTCGGCCATCCCGAGGTGTACATCATCGCGCTGCCGTTCTTCGGCATCGTGTCGGAGATATTCCCGGTGTTCAGCCGCAAACCGATCTTCGGCTACACGACGCTGATCTACGCGACGCTGGCCATCGGCGGCCTGTCGGTGGCGGTGTGGGCGCACCACATGTACGCGACGGGAGCCGTTCTGCTGCCGTTCTTCTCGATCATGACGTTCTTGATCGCGGTCCCGACGGGCGTGAAGTTCTTCAACTGGATCGGCACCATGTGGCGCGGCCAGCTGACCTTCGAAACCCCGATGCTGTGGTCGGTCGGGTTCCTCATCACGTTCCTCTTCGGCGGCCTGTCCGGCGTCGTGCTGGCCTCGCCGCCGCTGGACTTCCACGTGTCGGACTCGTATTTCGTTGTGGCGCACTTCCATTACGTCCTGTTCGGCACCATCGTGTTCGCCACCTTCGCGGGCATCTACTTCTGGTTCCCGAAGATGACGGGCCGGCTGCTCGACGAACGCCTGGGCAAACTGCACTTCTGGACCACGTTCTGCGGTTTCCACCTGACATTCCTGGTGCAGCACTGGGTGGGTAACGAGGGCATGCCGCGCCGGTACGCCGACTACCTGCCGCAGGACGGATTCACCACGCTGAACACGATCTCCACCATCGGCTCGTTCGTGCTCGGATTCTCGATGATCACGTTCGTCTGGAATGTGTTCAAGAGCTACCGCTACGGCGAAGTGGTGACCGTCGACGACCCGTGGGGCTACGGCAACTCGCTCGAATGGGCCACCAGCTGCCCACCGCCGCGGCACAACTTCTACGAACTACCGCGCATCCGCTCCGAACGCCCGGCCTTCGAACTGCACTATCCGCACATGGTCGAGCGGATGCGCACCGAAGCCGAAGCGGGTTGGGGACGTCACAAACCGAAGGCGGTGGAATCACCGGAGCCGGTCTCGATCGAGAAGGAATCCGGCCCGAAGTAATTCTGCGACCGGCTGCCACTACGCTCTTGCCCGTGCTGCTTTCCGATCGCGATATCCGTGCGGAGATCGCCGCTGGGCGTCTTTCGCTCGAACCCTTCGACGAAAAACTGGTTCAGCCCTCGAGTATCGATGTGCGGTTGGACAACTTGTTCCGGGTGTTCAACAACACCCGGTACACCCATATCGATCCTGCTCAGCGGCAGGACGAGCTGACCACCCTGGTGGAGCCGAAGCCTGACGAACCGTTCGTGCTGCACCCGGGCGAATTCGTGCTGGGCTCCACCCTCGAGGTGTGCAGTCTGCCCGATGACCTGGCCGGACGCCTGGAAGGCAAATCCAGTCTGGGTCGCCTCGGCCTGCTCACGCATTCCACCGCCGGTTTCATCGATCCGGGTTTCAGTGGTCACATCACGCTGGAACTGTCGAATGTCGCCAATCTGCCCATCACGCTGTGGCCGGGTATGAAGATCGGCCAGCTCTGTCTGTTCCGGCTGAGCAGTCCGGCCGAACATCCGTACGGTTCCGCCGCCGCCGGTTCCAAGTACCAGGGTCAGCGGGGTCCGACGCCGTCGCGCGCGTACTTGAATTTTCCGTTGGACAACGCGAACTGAGCCGTTCGCCAACTGTGCGCTCGCAGTGTCGCTTTCGAGAGATGTCCGTAATGGCGTGAATGTGTCGCTCGATGAGCGGATGCTCGGGTGTACGGAACGCGTGTCAGGCCGTATGGTGACGGCGTGAGTTCGGTATTGGGAGTATCGGTGGGGGCGGGCGCGGTTCGCGTCGCACGCCCGCACGCCGGGAATCCCGCCGAGCCTGTTCGCGCCGGATTCCACGGTGCGCCGGACGCATTCGATGTGCAGGCGATTCCGGTGGCGGAACGGCGTGTGGAGGAATTGGCCGCGGACGCGATCGGGGCGATGCTGGCGGCCGATCCGCGGATTCCGGCGACGGCCATCGCGTATCGCGACGAACAGCACGCCCGCGGGATTCGCGCCGAGCTGGCGCGCCGGCAGTTCACCGATTACGAGCTGGTGCCGGATGTGATCGCGGCGCTGGAGTTTCTCGAATACTCCGGGGAGCTACAGGGTTTCGGCACGGTGGCGCTCTACGATCTGGGCGCTTCGGGCCTTTCGGTCACGGTGCTGGATACCGCCACGCGGCAGATCTGCACCAGTGAACGCACCAGCGATATCAGCGGCGAATACCTGGATTCGCTGATCCGCGAACAGCAGATCGCATCCGGGCGAATCGCCCATCCTGCCGATCCGTCCGGCCTCGCGGCGCTGGATGCCCTGTGTCGCACCGCGAAAGAGCAGCTCTCCACTAGCAGCGCCGTCGCGCTCCCCTCCACCGAGGGCCTGGTCCTGCTCTCCCAGGAGAACTTCGAAGCCCTGATCATGCTGGCCGTGGAGTCCTCCGCCCGCATGACGCGAGATGTCATCCTGCGCTCCGAGCAGCCCGTGCAGGCGGTCGCCCTGATCGGCGGCTGCGCGCAGATCCCGCTGGTCTCCCGGGTGCTGCGCCGCTGGCTGGGCGTCCCCGTGGTGGTGCCCGCCGACCCCGACACCGTCGCCGCCCGCGGCGCGGCCATGCTGGCCCGCCCCGTCGCACACCGCCCCAAGGCGGCCGCCCCCTTCCCCTCGGCCTTCCGCGACGACCACCACCCCGCCCCCGCGCACCCCGATCCGGAACCGGCGTGGCTCGCCAATCAAGGTGAGAGCGAAGGCTTCTCCCGCCGCCGCGAGATCAGCGTCGCGGGCGTGGCCGTCGGCGCCCTCGTCGTGGTGGCCGCCATCGGCGTCACCCTGGGCTGGGGACCCCAAGTCCTGGAACACGATTCGCAGAGCCAGGACGTCGCCACCACCACCGAGACCGCCACGACCACCACCTCGGCACCCCCGCCCACCACCGAGGCCGCCCCCACCACGGACCCCACCAACGACGCCCTGGCGGTCCCGCAGCCCCGCTACCAGACCACCACCACGGAGCCCCCACCCCCGCAGGGCGGCCCCAACACCATCACCGTGATCCCCGGCCTACCCCCCATCGTCGTCCCGACGATCCCCCCACTCTTCGAGGCGCCGGCACCCTGATGCCCTAGCCGCCGCGAGTCAGCTCTCCGACTCGCAGCCGCTGGCTGGCGGGGAGGTTCGTCTCCGCCGCGGTCGCTGTTGGTTCAGGAGTCCACCTTCCTCGCCACCGCCCCTGGGGGTTCGGGGGCGAAGCCCCTGAGAAGTTCGAAGAGTTCGTTTTCTCCGAATCCGAGTCCGCCCCGTCGACTGCCAGAAAGGGGCGGACTCGGTGGGCCGGCGTGGGCGCCGGTGCGAGGGCGTGCTGCAGTTCAGCCCTCGCTTTCGATTCCCACCGCCAGAGCTGTCGTGATGAGGGACGACAGGGGTGGGAGTTCGAGGTTTCGGGTGGGTGGGACAACCCAGTGGCAGCCTTCACGAGTCCAGCGGCCGAGGCCGGTGGGCAGCATGACGGCGCTGCCGATGGCGGGTATGCCGATGTCGAGCCGATTGAGTTCCTCCAGGATCTGGTCGCCGGGCCGGCTGTCGGGGTCGACGAGGAAGCTCCAGCGGATCTGCCGGGCGAGGGCGGGCGCGACCTGACGCTGGTGTTGCATTGCGTCCCGGACTTTTTCGGCCCGCGCCACGGGTAGATGCACGACGCCGATTCGTCCGGTGACCGGCAGCATGACGAAGCCTCCGCGTTCGGCCACCGGGAGCCCGAACTCGTGCCGGTAGTAGGCCACCCAGTCCTCTACCGTCCGAAGCTTGTCCGCGTTCACCACCCGCTCCTCGAGCTCCCGAGAATGGTGGGGAGCCTCCCGATTTCAAGGGTCGCGCCTACGAGGGCAGTGTGAATACGCCCGCTCGCTCGCCTTACGCTGCCCTTCCGCTGCCTCTGCTACCGGCGCGTACCCGACTGATACCAGCTATGTTTCGGCTGTGGCCGCGGTCACGATGCGCTCGTACCCTGGACATCGGAGTTCGTTCGGAAGGGATGACATCGTGGTCCGGCAGTGGTCAGGTAAAGAGGCCCGTGCCCTCCGCGATGCCAAAAGGATGAGTATCCGGGAGTTCGCAGCGCATTTGGGTGTGCACGAGCGCCTGGTCTCGAAGTGGGAAGCCGGTGGCGTCAGGGTGCATCCCCGTCCCATCAATCAGGCCGCCCTCGATACCTCCCTCGCCAGGTCCGACGATGTTGTGCGGGCACGGTTCGCGAGTTTGATCGATCAACCTCTGATCGACCGGCCCACCGTACCCGGTTTCGATGTGCGCCAGAGCGCTGCCTTTCAAACCAATGGCTTTGAGCGGCAGACCATTCCGGTGCAGGCCAGTTATTCCAGCGACGCGGAACTGCTGGCACTCGTCGACACGGGTGCGATGAGAGGCGATGCGTTAGCGGCGATTTCGGAGAGGGATCTGATCATGGCGGCTGCCCATGAAGCGAGTGAGCATGCCGGGCGTGCTGAGACCTCCAATGTGGGTGCGACCACGTTGGAGCAGCTGGACGCCGATGTCATGCGCATCGCGAACGATTACGTGCATGTGCCACCGGTGCCGATGATGGTGGAGATGCTGCGGGTGCGGCGTCGCGTGTACCGGTTGCTCGAGGGCAGGCAACGTCCGGCCGATACGTCGCATCTGTACCTGCTCGCCGGCACTCTGTCCGGGCTGCTCGCCAATGCCAGCACCGATCTCGGATATTTCGATGCCGCGGGCGAACAGGGAAGGGCCGCTTGGGCTTACGCGGAACTGTGCGAGCACAACGGCTTGCGCGCCTGGACCCGCGGCATGCAGGCGCTCATCGAGTACTGGTCCGAGCGTCCGCGCCGCGCGGTGCTGTTGGCGCAGAGCGGTCAGCAGTACGCGGAGTCGGCGACCGCGCGGGTGCGGCTGCTGAATATCGAGGCCCGCATCTGGTCGCGCCTGGGCAGCACACAGGACACCGAACGCTGCATCCGCGCCGCCGACGACGCCCGTAGCGGTGATGTCAGCGACACCCTGCACGACGAGGTGGGCGGCGTCTTCGGTTTCAAGGAGCCGAAGAGCCAGTACTACGCGGGCGCCACCTACATCCATCTCGGCCAGGCCGAGCCGGCGCTGGAGGCGACCAGCCGCGCCATCGACCTGTACGCGAACGGCCCGACCGAGCAGCGCTCCTACGGCGCGGAGGCCCTGGCCCGGGTGGACAGCGCCGCCGCGCATCTGATCAACGGCAGTCTGGACGGCGCTTCGGAGGCGCTGCAGCCGGTGCTGCAACTGGACGAGGACAAGCGCATCGCCCAGCTCGAGGAGCGCCTGACCGGCCTACGCCAGCGCCTGGCCACCCCCGAGTTCCGGGATGCGGTGGAGGCTCGTCACCTGGACGAAAGGATCGAGGAGTTCTGCGGGGCGACCGCCGCGAAGGGCATCATGCCGCCCGATACCGCGCGGGGATAAAAGCTGGTTGCGGGCTGATGGCACCATTGGACGGGTGAGCCCTTCCAGTCACCTACCGCATCGGCCCCCGCGCACCCTGGAGCAGTCGACCAAGCTCCAGAACGTTCTCTACGAGATCCGGGGGCCGGTACACGCGCACGCGGCACGGCTGGAATCCGAGGGTCATCGCATTCTGAAGCTGAATATCGGCAATCCCGCGCCGTTCGGTTTCGAGGCCCCCGATGTGATCATGCGTGACATGATCGCGGCGCTGCCGTACGCGCAGGGCTACTCGGAGTCGAAGGGCATCCTGCCCGCGCGGCGTGCCATCTTCACCCGCTACGAGCTGGTTCCGGGTTTCCCGCAGTTCGATGTGGACGACGTGTATCTGGGCAACGGTGTGTCCGAGCTGATCACCATCACCATGCAGGCGCTGCTGAACAATGGTGACGAGGTGCTGATCCCGGCGCCGGACTATCCGCTGTGGACGGCCATGACGTCGCTGGCGGGTGGCACGCCGGTGCACTACCTGTGCGACGAGTCCAACGACTGGCAGCCCGATATCGCCGATATCGAATCGAAGATCACCGAGAAGACCAAGGCGATCGTCGTCATCAACCCGAACAATCCGACGGGTGCGGTGTATTCGGCCGAGGTGCTGCAGCAGGTGGTGGATCTGGCGCGCAAGCATCAGCTGCTGCTGCTCGCGGACGAGATCTACGACAAGATCCTCTACGACGATGCCAAGCATGTGTCGCTGGCGACGCTGGCCCCGGATCTGCTGTGCCTGACCTTCAATGGTCTGTCGAAGGCGTATCGGGTGGCGGGTTACCGGTCGGGCTGGCTGGTGATCACGGGTCCGAAGGAGCACGCGGAGGGTTTCATCGAGGGCATCGATCTGCTGGCCTCGACCCGTCTGTGCCCGAATGTGCCTGCGCAGCATGCGATTCAGGTGGCGCTGGGTGGTCATCAGTCGATCGAGGATCTGGTGCTGCCGGGTGGCAGGCTGCTGGAGCAGCGGGATGTGGCCTGGGAGAAGCTGAATACGATTCCGGGCGTCTCGTGTGTGAAGCCGAAGGGCGCGCTGTACGCGTTTCCGCGTTTGGACCCGGAAGTCCATGAGATCCACGATGATTCGAAGCTGGTACTGGATCTGCTGCTGCAGGAGAAGATCCTGATGGTGCAGGGCACGGGTTTCAACTGGCCGCATCATGATCATCTGCGGATCGTGACGCTGCCGTGGGCGCGGGATCTGTCGGTCGCGATCGAGCGATTCGGCAACTTCCTCGCGAGCTATCGGCAGTGACGGACGGCACATTCAGTCATCCGGAGTCATGCTGGTCGCTTGACCAGCTCTTTTCCCGGGAATCGGTTCAAAAACAAACCGCTGGTACGAAAAAGTTGGGTTTTTAGAGACTTAGCTAGCGCAAAGAACCGTCTTTTGTGTACAGTGGTCCTCGGCACTTCAAGTGCCCCGGCTGGACCACCTACCCCCCCTGGGTCGTCCAGCCCTGGGTCCGGCAGGCCTACCCCCCCTGGGCCGCCGACCCCCGGGCGGCGGAGACATCCCCCTGCTCTCCGCCGCCCCCTCCCACTTCTTTCACCTGATCACGGGCAGTTGCGCGAGGCGACAACTGATTTCGTGAGATCCGGGTAACTCGTCGGGGACGTCCAAAATTGTTGTGGCACCTGGCCGCAAGCACGCGTGCACGGCGGTCGGCGGCACCACGCCGGGCGCAGAAGACACGGGGAGGCGGATCAGGAATGGTTTTCGTTTAGGCTGCCCGGGTGAGCGATCACCACCACCATTCCCACGATCATTCGGGCCCCATCGCCATCAGCGCGACGGCGGCCCGCGTCGTCATCGGCCTGCTGACCGTCATCGGCATCGCGGTGATGATCGGGCTGGTGTGGCTGTGGCCCAGCAAGCAGTCCATCGACATCCCGCTGCCCATGCAGAACGCCACCGGCGGCGCATGGGAAACCGAAGCGGGAACAGTGGTTTCGCAGAGCCTGGGGCCGTGCGGCAGCCCATCGCAGGGCAAGGTGTTCGCCGATGAACCGCAGCCGCCGCGCACCGCCGCCTACGAGTGCACGCGCAGCATTGTCGGCATCGACTCCGGGCCGGACGAGGGCAACCGGACCCTCTTCGAGATCGCGGAGGGACCGGGGCAGCCGAAACTCCATGTGGGCGACCACATTCGAATAGTCCGGCAGACCGACCCCACCGGCCAGACCATGTACGGCTTCGACGACTTCGCGCGCGGATTCCCGCTGGCCGTCATCGCCATCGTATTCGCGGTGGTGATCATCGCGGTGGCGCGGTGGCGCGGCCTGCGCGCGCTGGTCGGACTCGTCTTCGCCTTCGGCGTGCTGGTGGTGTTCATGCTGCCGGCGCTGCTCGACGGAAAGCCCGCCATCCCAGTGGCATTGGTGGCGGGCTCGCTGATCCTCTACGCCGTGCTGTACCTGGCGCACGGGGTGAACCTGCGCACCAGCTCCGCGCTGCTGGGCACGCTCGCGTCGATGGTGCTGGCCGCGGTGCTGTCCTGGGTGACGCTGGAGATGACGCATCTGACCGGGCTGTCGGAGGAGCAGAACACCACCGTCGCCACCTACCTCCAGCACGTGAGCATCACCGGTCTGCTGCTGGCCGGATTCATCATCGGCTCGCTCGGCGTGCTCAACGATGTCACCATCACGCAGGCCTCAGCCGCGTTCGAATTGGCGGCGCTGGATGAAAACGCCACCCGCCGAGGCATTTTCGCCGCCGCCATGCGGGTCGGCCGTGACCATATCGCGAGTACCGTCTACACCCTCGTGCTCGCCTACGCCGGTGGCGCGCTGCCCCTGCTGCTGTTGTTCAGCGTCGCCAACCGGCCCATTCGCGATGTGCTGGTCGGCGACGCGGTCGGCATCGAGATCGCTCGTTCGGCCGTCGGCGGCATCTGCCTCGCGCTGTCCGTACCGCTGACCACGGCCATCGCGGTCATGCTGGCGCGCCCGTTCGGCGGCAGGGCAGCGGCCAAGCCCGCTCCCGAGAAGCGTGCGGCGGCGTCGTCGCGGGCGGCCAAGTCCGGCGCGATCGTGGGCGGAGCTCGTGCGGGAACGCCGCGTCCCAAGACCGGCCTCGCCGCGAACGCGCCTCGAACCGGTGAAACACCGCGGATGCCAAGGACTTCCAGGGCGGGGGAGACACCCCGGTCTCGGAAGGACGGCGACCTGCTCGCTGCCGGTGAGACGCCGCAGAGCGGGCGGATGGACGACGACCGGTTCGCTACCGGTGAGACGCCCCGGGGCGCGTGGATGGACGACGACAGCGATGCCGGTGCGCCACAGCGGGGTTCGAGGTCCGGCGGCGTGCCCGATTCGGGCCAGAGTCCGTGGGGTTCGCCGAGGGCCTCGGGCCGGCCGGGATCGGCTGAGGCACAGGGCCTTCCGGGTGCCCATCGGACCGGCGAGATCCCGTCGTCCGCGTCCAATGCGCCCCGGCCGGGCGAGGATTCGTACACGACCGGATCGTGGGATGCCTTCTCGCTGCCGGAGCCGGACTGGGACGACGACGCGACCCCGCCGACCGGGATGCCGATCGTGCCGCCCGAGGACACCGATCCGCCCCGGCACGGACGGCATTCGCGGGACTGACCGCTGGTGGTTCGGGGGTCGGTTCCGGACACGCTGGGCGCGTGGAATCCGGTGGTGAGCGGCTGATTCCGAGTACGGTGACCGCACGCCCTGAATTTGCTGCAGGGTTGCGATTTCCCGTCTAGCGTCGCATGTTTTCGGCTAAGGAGCGTTGTCCGGATGCTGCTCGCCAAGTTCAAGACGATGCTGCTCGCCGGCCTGGCCGGTGCGCTGGCCGCCACCCTTGCCATCCCCGGAACCGCGTCGGCGGCCGACCTTCCGGTGGTGTGGGGGATGGGCCCGTTCATCGACTCCTCGCTGAACGCCAAACCGCCGTACGACCCGCCGGGCGGCAACGACTGGACCTGCAAGCCGACCGCCGCGCATCCGCTGCCGGTGGTGCTAGTGCACGGCGCGTTCGGCAATGGCGAGAACAGCTGGCAGGCGGTCTCCCCGCTGCTGAAGAACGAGGGGCACTGCGTCTTCGCGCTCAGCTACGGCACCTACCCCGGCGACAGCGGACTGCTGGGCGGCGTCGGCGGCCGCATCCCGATCATGGACTCGGTGCCGGAACTGGCCCGCTTCGTCGATCAGGTGCTGGCCGCGACGGGCGCGCCGAAGGTGAAACTCCTGACCTGGTCGGAGGGCACCCTGGTGAGCGCCGCGTACATCCAGTTCCTGGGCGGCGATCAGACCGTGGACGCCCAGGTGTCGCTGGCGCCCATCTGGAAGGGCACCCATGTCGCCCAGAGCCTGGTGAACACCGTCAATGCCCTAGGCATCTACAACAGCGTGTACACCGCCATGAACCCGCCGTGCGCGGCCTGCGCCGATCTGCTCGCCGGGTCGGCCTTCATAGACAAATTGCAGGCCAGCGGCGTCTACTCGGACAAGGTCCGCTACTACTCGGTGCTCACCGAGACCGACGGCCAGGTCGTGCCGTACACCCAGGGGTTGAAGGACGCCCCCAATGCCACGAATGTCATTCTGCAGCACGGGTGTTCGGAGGACCTGACCGGTCATCTGTTCCTCACCAGCGATCCGCGGGCGGTGCATCTGGCGGTGCAGGGGCTGGATCCGGAACTGCCGCGAACCATCCCCTGCGCCCCCAACGCGACTCCGGCCGGAATCTAGCGCCGCGTCACAGCCGTTGCCACAGCGCGGGTGTCGCGGTCGGCGTCCAGTTCGGATCGTGCACGGTGTGCGCCTGCAGGCAGCGGTAGCGGCCGCCCTGATAGGTCACCACCTCGCCGATCGCGTACTGTGCGTGGACCTTCCATTCACCGGCGGGTGTCGGTCCGGCCGTCGTGGTGGGTGGCCGGGTGCCCGGGGGTCGCGTGGTGACGGGCGGGTTGGTGGTGACCGGTGGCCGGGTGGTGGTGGCAGGCGGAGTCGTGGTGGTCATCGGTGGCGCGGTGGTCGTGGATCCAGCACCGCCGATCTGCAGATCGATACACGAGTAGAACGCATTGGCTGTGTCGCCGATATTCCAGACGGCCAGCAGCTTCTGCCGGCCGGTGAAGCTCCCGAGATCGACCGTGTGCGAGACGGATTGCGCGGGCTGCTGATTGTTCCCGTCGACCACCCCCACCCGGGTGTCCCCGATGTAGTACTCCCAGTTCTGGGTTCGATGCTGCGCGGTGAACGTCCAGTTGAATGTCACTGTGCGCCCGACGCTCTGCACCTGCCACGCTTTGCTGTCGTCGTCGAGATCGGCGAACCGCGCGACCCCGCCACTGCAGCTGCGTAGCCCTTTCGGCCCCTCCGCGCTCTGCGGCTCGTACCGGATCTCCCCGCAGCCGACGAGGCCCTGCGCGCACTGGGCCTGCCTGCTCATCGGCCCGGATACGTACCCGTGTGCGTGGGCATCGCCCGGCATGAGCGCCACGAGTGCGATGACCGCGCCCGCCGTGCCCCCGACAGCGCACAGTCTTCTACTAGCTACCACCTGAAACTCCTTGCGAGAGTGGGGCAGCGGGGGCCGGCATGCTGTCCCGTGACGGATCTGAGATGTGATCCGGGCCACTTTGAAGCAAAATCGTGCTCCAAAAGATATGCCCCAGCAACGCTTTGGTCAAGCGTCCTATCTCGCAAATCGAAAACTACTGCGCCGCCAGCAAACTCGACCCCTCCGCCAGCAAATGTGACTCACCAGTACCTGCGGAAACGCGCCTCACCCCATCGCCCGCACGGCCTCACACAGTGCCGCCACCCCGGACGCGTCCGTCTGGAAATGATCGAACCCGCTCGGCACCCCCACTTCGGAGAAGGAGACCTCCCCCTCGGGATCCGACATCCCCTTCACCGGAATCCGCACGGCCGCATGCAGATCCCGTACCCCGGTCAGCTCGAGCACCCGCCGGGCATTGTCGGCCCGCAGCCCGCCGCAGGCCATCACCTGGATTCGTCCGTCGGCCAGATTCTCGAGCCGCCCGATCAGCGCGGCTCCGTCGAGCACCGAAACCTGCCGCCCCGAGGTGAGCAGTCGCGTGAACCCCAGTTCCAGCAGCAGATCGAACCCCGCGAACGGATCCGTGCAGACGTCGAACGCCCGATGGAAGGTGACCTCCATGCCCTCGGCCGCCGCCAGCAGTTCGGTGTTGAACTCGCGATGGACATTCCCGTCGGTGTCGAGCACCCCGATCACCACCCCGTGCGCGCCGAGCTCCCGCGCCCGCGCGATATCGGACCGCATGATCGCCACCTCGTCCGCCGCGTACCGGAAATCCCCGGGCCGCGGCCGGACCAGTACATGCACCTCGGTCTCCCCGGCGCCCGCGACGGCCGCCTCGATCAATCCGGCCCCGGGGGTCAGACCCCCGACCGACAGCCCCGACCCCAGCTCCACCCGTTTCGCCCCCGCCTCCGCCGCAACCCGAACTCCCCTCAGTGATTCCACCGCGATCTCGACCCGAACCGCCCGCGCATCCGTCATACCTTGCAGTATGGGCGAAAACCGCGATGAATGATTGCCGAGAAATAGCAGTCGGCGCAGAACGTCGGTATCGGTGAACCGATGGCAACCGGCGGATGAACCAGGGTTCCCACCCGGCCGACCGGTCGCTATGGTCTGGGGCAGCTCTGTCAGTCGCTCCACCCGGGGGAAATTCCATGCCGCTGTCGCGC
Organism: Nocardia acididurans; assembly: GCF_016741815.1. Classification (GTDB taxonomy): domain Bacteria; phylum Actinomycetota; class Actinomycetes; order Mycobacteriales; family Mycobacteriaceae; genus Nocardia; species Nocardia acididurans. The sequence continues at coordinate 224,896 of NZ_JAERRJ010000001.1, read as the reverse complement.
CGCCGCTTCCTGGCCGCATCCGCCGCCGGCAGCGCGGCCACCGTGCTGGGCCTCCCCGCCGCCCACGCGGACGAACCAGCAGTGATCCGTCCGGGCGACCGGGACTACGCGGCCCTTGCCGAACGCGGCTACAACCGCCGCTTCACCGCCCGCCCGCAGCGGATCGTGCTGCCGTCCACCGCCGACGAGGTTGCGACGGCCCTCGAACATGCGGTAGCCGACGGATTGCGACCCGCCGTGCGCTCGGGCGGGCACGGCTTCGAGGACTTCGTCGACAACGACCGCACCCAGGCGATCATCGATCTGCGGCGACTGTCCGAGGTCCGCTGGGACGACACCCACCGCGCGTTCTCCCTCGGCGCCGGAACGCAATTGGGCGCGGTGTACGACCGGCTCGACCGCGGCTGGGGTGTGACCCTGCCGGCGGGCATCTGCAAGGGCGTCGGCGCGGGCGGCCACATCAGCGGCGGCGGTTACGGTCCGCTGTCCCGTCGCGACGGTCTGGTCGTCGATCACCTGTACGGCGTGGAGGTCGTCACGATCGACGCCGCGGGCAAGGCTACGACCATTCTGGCCACCAGGGACGGCCCGCACGCCGACCTGTGGTGGGCGCACACCGGGGGCGGCGGCGGCAATTTCGGCGTGGTGACGCGCTACCTGATGCGCTCCCCGAATTCCGACGGCGCCGACCCGTCCCGCGCGCTTCCGAAGCCGCCCGGCAGCATGCTGAGCGCCCGTCTGATAGTGCCTTTCGCCGCCGAGGAATCCTTCGTCCGCTTTGTCGGCAACTATCTGGCTTTCTTCGAAAAGCACAGCGCCCCGGGCGATCTCGATACCGGTCTGTACGCCCCGCTGCACTTGCGTCCGGGCGCTGTCGGATCCGACATCCTGATCCTGATGGACGCCGACGCCCCGGATGCCCGCACGCGTTTCGACGCTTTCGTGGCCGCGGTGTCCGACGGCGTGAACCCGGCCCCGATTCTGCTGCCGGTAACCCGATCCGCTTACGCGGAAACGGTTTCGAACGTCTACTACGCCGCGGAGATGCCCGGTTTCCGCGTCAAGACGAAGGCCGCCTACCTGCGCCGGGCCTATTCCCCGGACCAGCTGCGCACCCTGTACCGCTATCTGGCCGATATCCGCTTCCTCGGCGAATCCCAGGTCGAATTCCTGCCGTTCGGCGGCGCGATCAATACCGTCGCCCCCGATGCCACCGCGGTCCCCGCGCGGGACTCCTTCATGAAGATGCTCATCCACGCCGCCTGGCGGCTGCCGGGTGACGACGACCGCTTCATCGCCTGGACCAGGCAGATGTACCGCGACATCTACGCCGATACCGGCGGCGTCCCCGTCCCCGGCGACCGTCATGCGGGCAGCTACATCAACTACCCCGACCCGGACCTGGGCGATCCCCGCTGGAACACCTCGGGCGTCCCCTGGCATGCCCTCTACTACGGCGCCAACCATCCGCGCCTGCGCCGCATCAAATCCGAGTGGGATCCGAAAACCGTTTTCCAGCACAGTCTTTCACTGGACCGCCCGGACTGGTGAGCTCAGCTCAACGCCAGCACCCGGCACGGTCCACCGGTGCCGCCCGCGTGCTTGGGCGCGCCGACCACCACCGTGGCCCCTACCGCGGGCACCCGCCCGAGATTCGCCAGCATCTCCACCCCGTACCGCCCGGCTCCGAGGATCGCGCTGTGCGCCCTGTACTCGCCGGTGGCCGCCTGATCCAGGCTCAGCGTATCCACTCCCGCCGCAACGATATTCCGCTGCGTGACGAGGAATTCAGCGGCCTCCCCGGCGAATCCGGGAGCGTGTGGCCGGCCCTGACCGTCCAGATTCAGGAACGAGCCCGGATTCACCAGCCGCCGCTCCCATCCGGAATACATGGCCACCAATGCCCGTTCGGGAATCCGCCCGTGCCTGCCCTCCCACTTCTCGATATCCGAAATATCAAGCGTCGCATCTGGATTCATATCGGCCCTGGCGGAGATATCGATGACGACCAGGGGCGCGACGAGGTCCTCGGCGGCGATCCGCTCCACCGACGCCGCACCCCGCACCCGGTGGACGGGTGCGTCCACATGCGTCCCGGTGTGCTCCCAGTACCCCACCGCGTTCTGCCCGAATCCCCCGTTCTCGTGCCATGCGACCTGCACCATCGCGAATGCCGGATTCCCCGGCCACACAGGCAGTTCCGGACTGAGAGTGTGCGTGAGGTCGACCACGCCGGTGGCCGGAACCAGTACGGCCCGCGCCATCCCGCCGCCTGCCACGGCCGCCAGGGCGCCGAGCCCCGCCGCGCCGAGCCAGGTCCGCCGGCTCGATCGCGCTGATTCCGTGGTGGTTTCGTGTGCGATGCGGACAATCCGCGGTGAACACATCTCGAACGTTCCCCAATACCTCTAGCAACCGGATGCGGAGTCCCAAAGAATTCCGTTCGGTCTATTTTCATTTTCTCCCACCGGTCGGCCCCACTCCGGTGCGGTGTGTTGCCCAACCGCATTCGGCCGAGTTGTGAAGTGGAACAAGTCGAAGTAACCACCAAGGGCGCGAAGGGAATTCGGGATTATAGAGGCGAACCCCCAAGCGCTGCACCTGTCCATTCGTCCAATCCCGGACCAGGAGGTGTTCACCGCCGGCCGGTTCCGACGAGTTGTCATTCCACAGCTCTTCCCACTCCTGTGACTTGCGGCAATTGGCGATGACCCGTTCGATGCCCGGGTCGGAGACGGTGATCGGCGAGAACATGCGCAGCGCGTGCACGAGGCGGAGCGCCTCCTGTCGCCACTCGACCACGACCGTACGGGCAATGGGTTCGAGGAACATCCATTCCACGAAATTCCCGCCGGCGTCGATGCCCGGAAATGTCCGCTGATAGGCCGCATTGACCGAGACAATCGTATAGGTCGGCATGCGGTAGAAGCTCGCGGGATGGTCGATGCTGGCCAGGTCCGCGAGGTCATGGGCGGTAGGGACGGTCACCGACCGCGGATCCCGGCCGAACGCCTCGGGCAGGCTCAGCTCGAGGATGTGACGCCTGTATACGGGTGGGACGTCGAGCTGGTCCAGCAGCGCCTGGAGGGTGTGCACCGTGGTGGATCGGGTGCCGAGTTCGACCTTCTCGATGAGCGAGGTGGAGACGCTGGCCCGTTCGGCGAGCTGCTTCCGGGTGAGCCCGGCGTCGAGCCGCCGCTGCCGCAGGAATTCGCCAAACATGTTGTTGACCAACGGATCTCACCTTCCAGGGCGATATGGTTTCGGTTCTGCTGTGGGCTCTCCCACGGATTGTGCGGACGACGTCCGTTGAAACGCCTTCTCTTCATCTTGGATAATAGAACATATGTTCGAACCGTGACTTGTTCGGCGGTGTGACCTGCGTGTCGGGAGGGTCATAACGCTGCTGCACTCGGGGTGGAAGGCGGTCTTGTGGGCTGGATGGAAAAGCGTGTCGGGAATGGAGTCGTGGCGGCAATGACCGATGCGGGGGTGGGTGCGGGGGAGTTGGCGGAGATGATCGGGCTTTCGGGTGACCTTTTAGCAGAACGGCTGGTGGCCCCGTCCACCTTCACGGTCACCGAATTGATCCTGATCGCAACGGTGTTGGGTTGTGATGTCGGCGGATTCCTTCCCGATGCCGATGGGTTCCCGATGGGGAGTACGAATTGGGTTGTCGCAGTGGTGCTTTTAGGCCCTGCTGCTAACAATCGGCAATCGTCCGACGCACCTATACCTTCCGGTAAGCGCGCGAATATCACTGCTACTGAGAGTCTTTGGGGATCTGCTCGTCCGGGTGATGCGATATAACTAGCCGTGGTTCTGGTACGCGAGTGTTGGTTTGTCCCGGGACCGCGCTCGACGACGAGCACTGGAGTTAAAAGGGGAAGGTGGTCGTGGACCAAATCGGCTCGGTAACTGAGTTGGTGACAGGCCAGGGCGTAGGCGCTGTGGCTACCCTCGGGGCGGTGATCGGGGACGATGCCGCATTCCGGCTGCTGCACGGGCGCGGGACGCTCTGCGATGTCGTGCTCGCCTCACGGGCACTCGGGGTCGACACGGTGCAGGCCGTGCTCGAATACGCCCAGGCCATCCTCGGGGGCGGCGTGGACGGGACTGTCGGCGAGGGGGAGGCGGGTTCGCGGTGTGCGTAGCTGTGTGCGATCCGCGAGCGGTTGTGCTCGCGGATCGATAAGTCCCTTTTCTTCGGTCGCTCTAGTCCTGCGGTCTCTCCATATTCCGCATGGCCATGGCGACGAACTCACGCATGGGGATCTCGAGCGCTTCACACAGCGCGAAGAGCTGATTCATATCCGGTGATCGCTCACCGTTCTCGAAGCGTTGAATCGTACTGACGGCCAGGCCGGTCAGCTCGGATAGCTGCGGACGCGTCAGCCGTCGGCGAGCCCGCGCCGCCGACAGTTCAGCCCCCACTGCACGGTCGATGTCCGAGGCCATCTCTTTCATGCCCATATGGACCATTCTGAGGTCCAAACGGATTTTCGGCAACGACGCGTCGCGTGTCGATCTTGCAGGCGTTTTGCTGCCCCGAAGGTCCTTTTTGTTCCATTCGGGCTTGCAACAGGTCCAAATGGACCTTAGTGTATGCCGTATGGAACGGCTCGATCTGATGGTTGCGGACAGTGTGCGACGTGTCATGGTGCGGGCGGGTGTCGGCCTCGACGACCTTGTCGCACGCACCGGCGTCCCATCTGACGTACTGCATGGGCGATTAGCTGGGGAGAGCTCATTTACTGTCACCGAGTTGGCATGTCTCGCCCTTGTGCTGGGCTGCTCTCTGGAGGTACTGATCCCGGAATTTGGGATTCGACCGTGATTGATCGCGTGTCAACGGGGTTTCCCGGCCTATGGAGTCCAGCCGAATCGCTGCAATCTGTGATGCGAATCACATCTTAGGTGCGCTTGGAATCGGCCCCCGGAGCGACCGACCAGTTATCTCGCCGTCGGGTCTGCGCCGTCCCTGAAATCAGTTGCAAGTAATTCGAATACGTGAGTACGCCGTGCTGCGCAGGACGCGCGCACGGCCGTGGAAGGACCCCGAGCATGACCGGATTCGAGCAGGCCCTCGAGCGCGAGATCATCGACGTACTGATCATGGGCGGAACCTGGAACCCCAACGGCGAGGGCGTCACCGCATCCTTCGTCGACGGCCTCGACCGCACCCGCTTTCGCACCCGCATGATTCCGTATCCCGCCGACTACGGCAGCCAGGTCCCTTTCGCTGAAAGCCTCGCCGCCGGCCGCCAGGCCCTGCTGAACGCCATTGAAGCGACCCCGAATCGTGTTGTCCTCGCGGGCTATTCGCAGGGTGCGGCCATCGCCGGTGATGTGGCCGCCGAGATCGGCCGCGGCCTGTGGCCGCATCTGGAGATCGCCGCCTGCGCCCTCATCGCCGACCCGCTGCGCCCCGTGGGCCAATGCCTCGGCGAGGACCCCGGCGGCTATGGCGTCGCAGGCCAGCGCTGGATCCCGTTCGTCCCCACCTACTGGGTGGCGGCGGCCGGCGACCCGATCACCGCCCTCCCGCCCGGCAACGCCCTGCGCCTGATCGCAGACCTCTCCGCCTACTTCTGCATGAAATCCCCGGCGGCCATGACCCGCTGGGGCCAGAGCCTCATCGAGGTCGCCACCCACAACCGGCTCCAGCGCTGGTGGTCCCCCCGCAACTGGTCCACCTGGGCCGGCGTCCTCGCCTACGCCCGCGGCTACCTCTTCGACGGCCGCCACACCCACGACTACGTCCGCCTCGGCCACACTGCCCGCTTGGCCGAAACCATCAACCGAGAGGTCGCCTGATGCCGCAGGACACCCCGCCCGAGATGTACCTTGACTACGAAGCACTCCGCGCTCTGGGGCTGATGCTTCGCGAGATCCCAAGCCTTGCAGAGGATCTCGATGACGCGGTAGCCTGCCGCGCCCGCCTCTCCGGCCCCAATATCCGTCTGCACTCCCGCACCAGCGACCAACCGCTGCCCTTCAGCACGACGGCGGCCGCGGTCCGCGACCACCTGCACGCGACTCTGGTCTCCTGGGTTCGTCTCATCTGCGAGCAGCGCGCGATCGACTACACCGGCCCCACCTCCACTACGGGCCTGGCCCGCTGGCTCGAGCGAAACCTGTTGGCCTTCGCCATGACCGAAGGTGTCGAATCGGCCCCTGACGACATCCGTGCCGCGGTCGCGGACGCCGAGCGCATCGTCTGCCCACCGACCGAACGCCCCGAGGTCGACACCCAAGCCCTGGCGACCGCCCGTGCCGCGCGCCTCAACGCTAACGGAATCGCCACGCTGGCAAAGCAATTGGGCGACCCATTCCAAAGCGTGACGGCCCGCCGTGTGCGCACGCTGCGCGATGCGGGAAAGGTCAGGCCGGTTCCCGGCCCGTGGGCGCCGGATTGGCCGGAGCTGTTCGTGGTCGGCGAAGTTCTGGACGCCCATCTGGCCTATCCCATGCGCCGCCGCGCGCTGGCCAGTTGACCCATCCCACCATCCACTTCGAAGGCCGGCGAGTCACCGCACTCGCCGGCCTTCGTCATTCTCGAAATCGGAGACCTCCATGAAGTACACCCTGAACCGTTTGATCGAGATGGCTGCGCACGCCGCTCCGGACAGGGCGCTGCCCGTCGACGACGCGCACGAGCTCATGCGCCTGCATCGCGAGTGCTCCTCGTACAGCTGCCCACGCAAATTGGCCGCCTTCGACACGCTGATCGCCGCCGGTCGTATCGTCCCGGACTCGTCGCGCCGCTACTGACCGCTTCCGCATTCTTGCGAAAACAGCTGTCTACCAGCATCTTCGGTGATACCTGATCTTGGGTGTTGACAATCGAATCGGCTTAAGCCAAACTTTGTGCAGCGCCACAGTTGCGCCTTCACCCCGAATCTCCGGGGAAACAACCTCCCAGACAACGAGTTTCGATCTCGTAGTCGTCCATACGTGCCCAGATCCCTCGATCCCATCCCGGGATCGGGGGTTCTGTTGTTGCGGCACGTCTTCACTCCCGAAAGAGGAGAACTGCCAATGATTCTCGGTCTCACCACAGATCAGTGGATCACCATCGCCAGCCTCATCGCCCAGGTGCTGGCCGCCGCTGTCGCGATCCTCGCGTAGCCCGCCCACGGTCCCTGCCATCCCAAGTCCCACCCGGGGGCCGTGGAGTCGCAGAAAGGAAACATCATGCGAATCAACAAGGTTCCCGAACCGGCCCTGGTGAGATCGGTCCTGGTCGCCGTCACCGGCGTCGCCGCCTACCTCCTGGGTCGCCAGGTCGGCACCGACTGGATCGAGGCCGTCCTCACCCTGTACGGCATGCTCACCCCGGTCATCGCCGGCATCCTGATCCGTCCCGCCGTCACCCCGGTGGCCGCACAGGACGGTGAAGCCTGAATGCAATCCTGGCTGAACCCAGACCTGGTGCAGGCGTTCGGAATCGCGATCGCCACGGTCATCGGCGCTGTCACCGCCTGGCAGGCTCGCGAGGTGGCCAAACTGCGTGAACGCGTTGCCGCGCTGGAAGATCAAGCGGTCACTGACCAGCGCCGCTTTCGCGATGCCATCCGGCTGATACGCGCCTTGCAACGCCATATCGACGAGCTGCTGTCCTTTCTGAGACTGCACGTGCCCGGCCAAGAGCCGCCTCCGGCGCGTTACTCCATCCCAGCCGCTCTCGAAGAAGAGATCTGACGGCACCGAGTCGTCACCAGCCCATGCGGCGCTCCCCCGAAAAACCTCCACAGGTTCGCAACGCGGGTCGAGAGCTCGCCGCATGCCCGCCCCCTACGCTCCCCTCTCTCCCGCAGGTGGAACCGCGGTCGCAGAGACCGGTCGAAGTGTAAGGGGCGCAACGGATCCCGCCTTCGGCGCGTCCCCCTCCGAGGGCGGGATCCGTATTTCCACCGTGGTCGAACCAGCAACGAATCAGGAGACTCTATGCGCGAACCCCACACTGCGGAGGCGCCGGCGGTGGCCGTCGCCTCCGAAGGCGAAGTTGTCCAGTCGGTGAGCTTCGGCAATCACCAGCCGCCACCGAATTTCGTGCAGACCGACGCGGGCCAATATGTGTCGCCGGAATTCTTGGCCTTCGTGCAACAGGCACTCGCTGGAAAGCTCGCTGCGCCGGAGCAAGTCGACGAGCTGGATCCCGAAGTTCGGGCGCTCGCGGAGGAACTGTCGGTCATTCATCTGCCCGAATGGCATGACAAGACCGGTCGCCGCCGCGCGGAACCCACCGTCACGAGCATCAAGCAGGCCACCCGTGTTGCCGAGTACCTGGTGCGCCGGGGCGTTCGCCGACACCCGGAGCTCGAGGAGATCCGGTGGATGCCCACGCCGGCGGGGCCGCCCGGCGCCTTCGACATCGGCGTGCACGTGACCAAGGACGAGCACGGCGCCTGGCCCGCCGTCGATCCGGAGGAGTTCTACAACCTCGACGACATCGAGGTCAAACAGACCGACGACGGCATGTGGAGCGCTGTCCATCCGCGCGGGCTCGCGGTCGAGGCCGGTACGAGGACCGACGCCTATGCCGGCATCGTCGACCAGCTCCGCCGCCGCATCGAGCAGTCGCGGGGCACGCAGTGATCAGAGATCTCGTACGAAAGGGGTGGTAGCGCGATGCCCGAACGGATCGTGTTCCCCGATATCGAAGCAGTACTTGTCGGCTACCTCACCACCGAACTGTCCGAATTGGCGGACACCGCGCAGGTAGTCACCCAGGTTCCCGACCCGAGACCTGCACGCCTGGTGCGCATCGTCCGAGACGACCGCAGCCCGCGGCTGGATCGGGAAGACCGCGAAGGCCGACGCGGATCGCTGTTGATCCTGGATCGGCCGCGAGTTCGGCTCGAATGCTCGGACGACACCGGCGATGCCGCCGGCCTGGCGGGCCTGGTTCGCGCGATTCTCGCCGGTGCCGCGCCCGGCTACCTGGGCGCGGTGTGGTGTGACGGCATCGCCGACGCGGGCCTCGAGAACGACACCGACCCGGCCACTTGCACACCTCGGCAGGTGATCACTGCCGACCTGTTCGTGCGAGGCACCGTCCTCGCCTGACTCCCGTCCGGGGGTCCCAACTGAATAACCAATCTGGTCTGCGCACGAATTCCGAAGGGAAACAATCCATCATGGCTCTGCCCTCTACCAAGTACCTCGGTGCCGGCACCCCGAACATCGACGTTACCGGGGGCGTTCTCGCCGCCCCGACCGGCAGCACGCTGCCGGCCTCCGCGTCCGCCGCGATCGACGCCGCGTTCAAGCCGCTCGGCTACGTCTCCGAGGACGGCATCGAGTCCAAGGGTGAACGCAAGGTCGTCTCGGTCAAGGACTGGAACGCCGACATCATCGCCCAGCTGCAGACCGAGCATTCGGTGCGCTTCGGCCTCACCCTTTACGCGGTGTGGGACCAGGACGTGCTGAGCGAGGTCTTCGGTCCGGACAACCTGACCGTGACCCCGGCCGACGCCACCAACGGCACCCGTATCGCCATCACCGAGACCGGTCTGGTGCTCCCGCACCGCTCGTGGGTGTTCGACATGAAGCACGAGGACAAGAAGATGCGCATCGTGCTGCCGAACGCCAAGATCTCCGAGGTCATGGAGAAGAAGTTCGTCTCCAGCGAGCTGGCCGGCTTCACCATCAATATCGAAGCCTTCAAGGACACCAACGGCGTCAAGGCGTACCGCTACCTGGACGACGGCGTCAAGGCGGTCTGATGACCCCCAGCGGCGGTGGGATTCAACCCGCGCAGGCCGCCCCCGCCGCTGGGCCCTCACCATCCGAGCCTGCGCAAGCCATCTCATACTGAAAGGGCCTGCGACCCAATGACTTCCGCCAATTCTGTCGATACCCGGGTGAAGGACGAGTTCGTCTACCGAGTAGGCGAGATCGACGTGCGACTGCCCTCGCTCTCCTACCTCAAGCCCGGCCTGGTTCGCCGGATCCGGCGACTCAACGACGTCGACGCGCTGTACACGCTCATGGAACTGAGCCTGTCCGCGCCGGTGCTCAGTGCTGTCGACGATATGGATCCCGACGACTACAAGGAGTTCCTGTCCGCCTGGCGCCGACACTCGGGGATCAGCCTGGGGGAATCCTGAGCCTCGATGCTCTGATCGAAGAGCATTGCGAGGCAATCGAATACGACCTGATCACCCTCGGTCTCCGGCTGCGCAACCTCGGCACCGAATCGATGACCTGGAATGACCTCAAGGCCGTGATCAGATGGTCACCGGCGAGTTCGGCGCTCACCCTCGCGACCCGCCCCGAAGACCATCGCTGGCAACTGGACCAGCACCTGCTCGCCGACATCGCCGACTCCCTGCGCTGGCTGGCGTGGTCGAAGACCACCGACGCCCGCAACGGCCGCAACATGCCCCAACGCATCCAGCGGCCAGGCGTGAAACCCACCACCGAACGCATCGGCAGCGCAACGAAACTCGCCGATATGCAGGAATTCCTAGGCTGGTGAGGGGCGGAGGGGCGGGAATCCCTGCCCCTCCGCGGCCTGTGGCGAACCGGAATGCTGGTCCCGCAACCCGGTTGGTAGGCAAGATCACTCCTGCGCTGAACTGACTTGGCGCGACATGAACAGTTTTCGGCGGATAGTAAAACTAGGTGGTGTCAGCATCGCAGAAACCTCTGCGGCATTCAGGTGAGGTATGCGAGTCGGATCCTGGAGGAGGAAACCAGCCATCGAAAGCGCCGAATTGGTGTTGATGCCGAGTAGGCCGGTTGGAATTACGGGAACCTCGACGTCGTTACTTGTGCTCCGAGTAATTGCTATTGCGAACGGGGATTTGGAACGTCGTTTGACGGTTACACCGTTTGCAGTCGGAAGTATCTCGATGCCCCCATGGCCGATAGCAGCTCCTCTTAACCTGAGAACGGATGTCCACGGGCATTCCCAATCAATCCAGGGTGTGGTGACCTGCAGCCCTTCCTCGGTAATCAATAGTTGGGTTTCTCGATTGTTTCGAATAATTGCAAGCAGGGCGTAAGTGAGAATTGGAATAGCTATGATTCCAATTCCAGCCAGGCGATACTCCCCCGATGGCCACGCCAGCGCAAACGAAAGAATCATCAAGATAACCCCGCTGATCCTGGCTGGAGTTGCCAACGCCAGCTGTGATCTCGAAACTGTAATTTCGCGCGGATCTGAGAGCACGTAGATTGTTGGAGGCTTGCTCTGCAACCTCTCTGTCGCTGTCGCGCCTGCGAGTATGCCGAGTGAGAGAAATATTCCACTGAGCGGCCACCAGGTGTGACTGAACTCAATGCTGAAGAAGCACAGGAGGGCTGTCAGGAGAAGACATACAGTCGACACCGCCATGTCCTTCACCGGCGAAACCTCGGTGCACACGCTGTGCCATCGAAAACCATGTGGAGCGCCTGGAATCGTGATTGCCGGAATAGGCTTCTGCCCCTCTGGTTAAGGCGGGCTTCCTGTCGATGACAACGTCTTAGTGATGTGTGTAGTCGGCAGCGCCTAACCGAGGCCTGCGGCGATCAGTGCCGCAGCCACCCCGGTCGCGCCGATCGCCGCGCTGATCCATGCCGCGCTGCGGCAGGCTCGCAGAACGGAGTGGCGTGGAATGAGTAGGATGACGAATCCTGCTGCCATGAAGAGCCCGAGTGCGCCGAATATCGCTGCCCAGGCGTAGCCCTCGGCTGCGACGGCGGGCTCGGTCCTGGTGATTCCGGAACCGGTGATGATGTCGCCTTCGCCGTATCTGACGGGTATCCGAGTACCTTGGGGGTGTGGTCCGTCGCCGATCCACGTATTGACTGGGTGCGTGGAGGATTCGTCCGGTACGAACTGTCCGCGGCAAGTCCAATTCGCCCCCGAGCGTCCGCTCCGGGACTTGCAGTTGTCGACGACGAAGTCACCTGGGGTGCCGGCCAGTCCGAGTGCACGCGCGAACATCCCGCCGCCAGCGATGACAGGGAACGCCGTGAGCAGAGCGATACTGCACGAGGCCAACATGAGAACAACTCGAAAAGCCTTGTCTCGCGGGCGAGATGGTCTTGCATATTTCGGCACGATTCGAATCCTACTGGGATTCGGCCCATTTGGGAGAGCGCCTGCGCGATTGTGGCTGCGCTTGGTGATCCCGATGGACTCAGGGATTGTCCACTTGGAATCGGAACTCTGGCGTCCTTGCTCCGGAGCCGGCCGTCGAACTCACCTGCCGGCGGACGCGTGCTGGCGGTGGCTTCAGCATGGCGCGCAACTGGGCATGGCTCAGTGTATTACGGGCTTCATCGTGTGTACGCAGATATATGAGAACCGATATCAGGGAGTTTGGAGATGCTCCCCATGAAGCCGGGGTAATAGCCCATGGTCCGTTATCGGAAGATCGTGGAGGTATCGAACTTTCCGGTGTGCGGAATCGGGATCGACGTGAAATCATCGCAGTGCGAGCACAATGGATTTTTATGGTTGCCAAGCCTTCTCTGTCATCGCCGGTCTCGAGGGCGGTAACGGCATCCCACGGGAACTCCCAGTCGTATGTGGGAGTGACAGCGCGGAAGCTATTCGGAGAAAGGATTAACTGCGCACTGCGCCGGGACCAAATCGCTAGTACAAGGGCTGGCACAACGATGGCGATGCCAATCATGCTGTACAGGATGACTTCGGACTCGTCGGTAGAATTTCCCAATAGCGCTAATGTGGCAAATATCGGCAGGAAGCTGGCTACGAAAATCGTGTACAGCCATGGCTGTCGGAGCGTTGCCGCCGTTGACTGGTCCAATTCGAGGGGACTGATCTGTGGATGTCGGCTGAGGGCGATCCGCGAGGCCGATCCCGCCGCGATGCCTACGGATGCGAAGTACGCTGCAGGCAATATCCAGGGTGAAAGCGAGAATCCCGTCAGCGGAGGCCAAATCGCTACCGCGAAGGCCGTTCCCCCGGCGATCCAGAATCCGACCTTGAGGGATTCCCGCCAGACGCAATGCCATCGGAAGTCCTGCGGTGCGTCAGGGGATTCGAGAGTAGAGGGGGCTTCACCCGAACCCTCAGGTGGCGGTGAATGTTGGTTCCACGTCATGTGAATTCTCCTGAAAGTTGTTGCTCCGACAGCCGGGATCCAGTGCTACTCGGAGGTTTCCGAGATTCAGCGCATAGAACCATCTGATTGAGTCGAAGGCATCAGCATGGCTGTGAGTTCGCCAGCGCTCAGCGTCGTTCGGTGCTTCGGATGAGTGTGCAGGTGATTGAGCGTCGATAACAATGAATTCGGATTGACGCCCCACATGGCCGGCACGATCTTCCAGGGTCCATCGTCTGATTTCAGTGGCGTCCACCAATCCAACGGTTTATGCGACGTTGGTCGGGAGGTCATCGCCTTGGCGGGGCACCTCACATCGATCGCGCCACCATCACGCGAAGTGACATCTGCTGCGAAACTGGTGGTCGCTGTCCATGGGAATTCCCAGTCGCAACGGTGGGTCTTGACGCGGATATGGTCCGGGGATAGTACTAGTCTGCCGAAATATGCACATCGAATAGCATGGGGCAGTACGCCGAATCCAAATACTGCGATCAGACCTCCAATGCAGACAGCGGGCACGACTTGTTGATATCTCCAACTCAAAAATATGCCTGATGTGAATGTGGATGTTATGCAGAGCATGGTGAACAGATGGCGCGGAGTGAAGAACGGATACCGTAGGATGAACGTATGAGGGTGGTTTGTAGTGACCACCTGAGGAATCCTCCAGGCTGGGGCGAAAAGTGGGCTAGAAATTCCCATCGCACCGATCGATATGATTGCCAGTACGGTAGCCAGTCTGACGGAAAGTTCCTGTATCTCAAACCCGCCGAGCGCCAGAATTGCGGCTATCGCAAGGAATAGTATTCCAATAATCACACCACCGATTCCGCGCCCCTCGTGCCAAGCGTAGATTCTTTCGTATCCCTCGGGCGGCTCGGTGGTTCCCGTAGTGTTTGGAATTCTCAATTCGTCCTCGAATTATGACATCGATAGATTTGCCAATAATTGCACGCCGATTTCGGCGCTCTCGCATCAGCCAGCCTGATGACAATCCGTTCCAGTCATTTTCTAGTGAACATTGAAGGAGTAGCACGTTGTCGGATGATGAATTCACTGGCAGTATCACGGACATCCTGAAAGTTGTCAATGAGGGGAAGGGGCGAAACGATGGCCCGCCGAGCGTAATGACCGGGACCGATGAAGAGGTCGTGAACATCCTGGTTCCGCAGTTGCAGGCTCAGCCGAGCGGTCCCAATCTGGCTCAGGATCTCCCCTATCTTGTTGGTGGTGGACCCGAGTTGGGCCCCGGGGAATCAGCGACGCTACCCGGAGGGACGCAGGTGCAGAACGGGTCTGCGGGGGATTTGACGCAAACCTGGACCGTTCCTGGGCAGTCGCCCGTTACCGTGGATCGGAACCCTACGCTCGTTGACCAGGTTGTGGCTGCACAGCAGCCGCGGCAGGAAGATCCGCCGCCGACCGGCGGCATCGAAGATTTCGTTGGTCTGCTGAATGTCGGCTCTCTGACGGAAACCGGGGGCTCTGCGGTCCTGCCCTCGGGGGTCGTCGTCGGTCGGTCGTCGTCGGCCGTGGAAATCGACGGCGTTACGTATACCACCGTTGTCACGGACCTGTCGATACCGGGAATGGATCCGACGTCCTACACGAATAGAATCGTCAGCGGACCGGGTGCGTTCATGGGTTACGGCACATCGTATAAGGGGATATACGGATCGGACGGGCTTCTTCAGAGCGTGCTCATCTATGGCTCCCCCTCTGTCAAGGAAGTGCGATTCCATCCCGAGAACGGGATGGAATTGGTTCCCGTCGATCCGAAGGCAGATCCGTTCAGTCTGAGTTATATGAAACCTGGAGAGCTGGATCTCGGTTTTATGGGCTATGGGTCTTCTTCGGGCGCTTTGGCGGAACTTGGTATGCAACTTGCCGACGATCCTGCCCGTGAAATTCCAGGATATATGGGGGAGTACCGGGTAAATATCGGACGATTCCCGCTAATCGGAACGCGGGCGGGTGGAATGGCCGGTCTGGTTACTTTGCCGATCGCGATTCTCGCCGATGTCCAGCAAGATGGCAACACTCTTGGTGAAGCAGTGCTTCGCGAGGGCACAGGCGCAATTGTGGGCACTGCGGCCGGCGCGTTGTTCTCATCGGCGGTCGCCTTTGCGGCCACGGGAGGTGCGGCCGGCGCTACGGTCGGCCCAGCCGGAGTTGCTGTGGGTGCGATCGGAGGGGCTGTCGTAGGTGCCGTCACGGCCTATTTGACGTCGAAGGCAATTCAGAGTCAATTGGATGATTACAAGGATCCGCCACCCGATTGGCTGCTGCCAGATGATCCGGGTTATCTCCGCGACTACATCGAATCGATGAAAGGCCGGGAACCGTATGTGCCGGATCTGCCTGCGCCAATGCTTCGTGACGGCGGGTCTGTGGAGGAGCAGCAGCAGTACCGCGAACAGGTCGAAGCACACGCCGCTTGGGCGGACAGGCTGCGGGCAGCGGAATTTAAACTATCCGAGATCGATGGCTACGCCAACGGCGGCTACTTCTCAGGCCAAGGTACCAGCGTCAGTGATTCCAATCTCGCGTTCATTTCGGATGGCGAGTTCATCGTCAATGCTGCGGCGACAGACAAGTTCCTGCCGCTGCTGGAGATGATCAACTCGGGATGGGTGCCGTCACCGGAGTTCTTGTACGGGTTGCTGTTCGGCGACGGCGACAGCGGTGGTGGTGGCTGGAATTTCCAGGCACCGATCGGGACGCTGGCCGAGGCGCTCGGTGGCGGATTGTCCGCGCGGACGCTGGAGTTGCCGCTGTCCGAGCCGGTAGTTGCGGAGCCGGCCGGTACGACGCCGGATCTGACGAGTTCGCTCGCGAATGACCTCGGTGACCTGTTCGGTGGTGACGACGGGATGAATCCCGCGACGGGGGCCGCGCTGGCCCAGGGAGGGTTGCAGGGGTTTTTGTCGGGTGCTGCCAATGGTGGTCTGGTCAAGGGAATCACCGGGGGCATCTCCGGTCTCGCTTCCGCCGCGGGTGGGCAGATCGGGTCGGCGATCGGTGCCGCACTGGGATCCGCGGCCGGGCCGTTGGGCACGGCGGTCGGGTCCGTGCTCGGGTCGACCGTGGGGTCGATGATCGGGCAGACCGCGTCGGAGATCGTGACGAAACCGATCGAGTATGTCGCCAGTACGGCCAAGGAGTTGATCGGCGGTGGGTTCGGGCTGATCGATCTGGCGAACGGGCCGGGTGCGGATACGGCCAAGGGCGATATCTACAACTTCAACGGGTTGGATCCGAAGTCCGCGGCGATCGCGGTGGAGCGGGTGAATCGCCGGCGCACTCTGGCGCAGCAGCGCGGCGGTGGGTTCGGACGCTGACCTCAGACTGCTCCGAAAAGGAGCCGGCCACCAGTCGTAAACACATTTTCTTATTGAACGGAATGTTGAGATGACCAAGATTTATCGAATCCCGATCGTGCCCACCGATGCGTGGACCTCCATTCAGGTGCCGGCCGGCAGCGAGCTTCTCTGGGCGGCGTACTCGGGCGGCGAGGAAGAACAAACCCTCGTGACGTACTGGAGTGGAAGCGAGACCTTCTTCGGCGAGCAGCGGTGCCTGATTCGTACCGACAATCTGCCTGCCCCGCCAGGACCGGACCCGTCGGCCGCAGGTGAGTCACGACTCCCGAACGCGGTTCCGTTCATCTCCGAGAGTGTCTTCCTGTGGTGGTTGAAGACACAGTTCGGTGACTATCCAGCGAATTCGATCTACGGCGTGTAGCCGTAACGCCGAGAAGGGTTCGAAGAATGACCCACCAACTATTGGATGTATACGACACGAAGGTGGTCGTATGGGATGTGAACGGCAGAGTGTGGCATCTGTCCGGCAGCAACGCGGGTCGCGAGGGAGTGCGGTTGTCTCAGCAGACCGGATTCATGTTCGCGCCGACGCAGCTGCTGGTTTCGGAAGGCGCACGGCAGGACGGGGCTACCTTTCATCGATCCGTGCGGTCGAAGAAGGAGTGGGATTTCATCGTCATGATCTCCGGCACCGGGAAAACCGGTGCGGTCAACCGGGTTCGGGACTTCCACGCCGTGCATGACGCCTGGTTCCGGGGATGGACCACCGATAAACCCGTCACCGTAGGCTATTTCACCCGGCACCAGGGCTGGCGCTTCCAACAGGCGCAACTGGATGCCGCCCCCGAGTTCGTCGGGGACGTCGATCCCGCGCGCAATGCCGCTGTGGCGTACAAGATGTCGGCGACCGCGATGGATCCGCTGGAGCGGCATTTCGAGGAGACCGCGGTGTGGACCAATACCGCCGGGCTCGACGAAGGGACCGTCCGCGCGCGCAATGCCGCCGACCAGCCGGCATGGCCGCGATACACCATGAACGGTCCGGGCCGCTGGGCCATCCTGGACCCGTTTGCCGGAGGTGAGCAGCCGAGGCTGGTGCAGACACCCAGGTTGGAAGCCGGGCAGACGCTGCGGATCGACACTCATCCTCGGCACCGCACCGCACGCGTCTACTCCTCGGGCAATACCGCGGGCAGCAATGTGTGGGGCCAGCTCGCCGGCCGCCGCTGGCTGGCGGCGCTGCCGCCGTGGAGTTCCACCGAGATTCTTGTGCAGGTGGACGGCGGCACCACGGCGTCGAGCCTGGTCGTCTCGGTCACGCCGCGATCCTCGAGGCCGTTCTGATGAGCGCGCCGGTCTGGGATCCGCACGGCGAGACACGACGCATGGACGAGGCATATCTGATCGAGCGCGAGGAGCGCCGCGATCCCGATGTGCTCGTCCGGTATTGGGACAAGTACCTCCAGGAGGTAGGCGAGGAGCGACAGTACCTCTCACTGGAGTTCACCTATCCGCGCAACGCGGCAGGCGGTCTGAAGATGATCTGCCCGCGCGACATGGTGCACTTCGACCATCTCTTCAACAATCCCGACGGCGAGGACGCCACGATCCCGATCACGGTGAACACCAAGGGATTCCGCTGGGACGGCTACATCACCAAGGCATCGATCGTACGTGACGAGCACGGCGTGGAGACCATCGACATCGAGGCCATCCACTGCTGGAATCACATCGCCACCATCTGCTGCTGGGCCAGCCCGTTCGCACCGGTGCTGGCGCAGTTCCCGCGGCACATGATCCTGTTCGGCCCGGTGCGCACGCTGATCACCACCTACCTGACCGCGAACCTCATGCGGCTCCAGGCTCCGGGGTGGGTGCCGCCGGACAAGTTCGACGACCCGCGCTGGGGCGGAATCGGTGACACTCTGTTCCCCATCGCGGTGGTGCCGGTGAATCCGCTCACCGATACGAGCATGTGGAGCGCCGCGTCCGCGCGATTCGACATGGCAGACAAGCTGTTCGCGCCCATGCTCGACGATGCCGGTGTCATGCTCACCGCGCGTTTCTACCTTCCCGGCGAAGACGAGCAGCCTGCGCCTGAGTGGTTCTATCTGGACAAGCCCACCGTGGTGCTGGAGACGGTCGACAAATCCGGCGTGACCGGTCCCACCGGGACCCTGCTCGACGGAATCGTTTCGTGGATAGAGGAATTCACCGATGATGGCACCACACCGGTGCGGTATCCGAGATTCGATTCCACTTCCGAATACGAGGCTGTCTACGGTCATCCGGGCCGGCTGGGCACCTTCCGCAACTTTCCGTGGGTCTGGTACTTCGAAGGCGAGTACTCCGGTATCGGCCCGTCGGAAGTGGCGTTGCACAAGCCGACCGCGACCGACATCATCATCGGTGGTAGATCACCAGGATGGGTGAACGCGGGTATCGAGCTCGTGATCAAGGGCTTGCTGTCGTTCATCGGCCTGGGCTGGCTCTACCGCGGTCAACTTGACGACGTGTTCCTCGCTTGGATGGTCTACCGGGACATGGGCCGGGTGCGCCGTGCGGGCCCGTACGCGTTCCGGGAGCTGTACATCAGCGGTAGTGACAAGGCATTCAATCTGGATGGCCTGGTCGCCGCCCGGCAGGGCCTGCATCTGACCCGCGGCTACACCAGTAAGCGGGTGACCATCGAAGACGGTGCCCCGTACATCCTGGGCAAGGATTTCGAACTCGGTGACCAAATCGGATTCGCCCTGAGCGGACAGGTTTTCACCGACTACGTCACCGAACTGACCTTCCTCGACGATCGCGAGAACTCCGCGAAATGGGAGATCACAGTTGGCGACGGTTCCGACGAGGAAGACGCCGTGGTGAAGGCGTGGCAGCGTCTGGGCCGGGTGGCCAATGCGATCAAAGATCTGGCCACCGACGTCGGCGCGGATCTCGACCTGCTCATCTTCTGACCCTCGCATGTGGAGGAGAAACCATGGCGGACATCGCCTTTCCCGCTCATATCACCGTGCATCGCGAGCACGACGTGGATGGGCTGCCGATCCTGACAGCTGAAGTGACGCTTCCCGATGATGTCGCGGACATGCCGCTGCCCGCGGGCCCGCCCGGTTCGCCCGGCCGGCTCGGCAGACCACGCACCACCTTCCAGAAGATGGGTGAGATCGCGGACTCCGGCTCTCGCCCAGCCGGTCTCGGTCCCGAAGATCGAGGAAAGTGGTGGCACCGGCTGGATGACGACGGAATGGACGTGTGGACCGGCAACCAGTGGCGGCACTCTCCGTCCGCGGTGGGGCCGCAGGGTCCGGTCGCGGCAGCGGCCCAGATCGTAGGCATCGAAACCGTGCACGACGAGAAGCTGACCAATCCGGCCGTCGAATTCATCGGCGCGGGTGGTCAATCGCGACTGCGGGTGACTGTTCCGGCCGGTCTGCAAGGTCCGAAAGGGCCACCTGGCGAGTCGGGCACGATCACCGAGGCCGACGACTACGACAAGTCCATCGCGCCGATGCCCGGGGGTGTCTTCGCCTTCCACAGCGCAGGGCGCAAGTTCCGCTCTGCCCCACCGCCGTTGGGTGCCGGTCCCTGGTCCTGGTATGAAACTGACTTCTCGGAAGACCAGCAGGCCAATACCTCTCGCCTGACGGTGGGAACCTTCACGGTGCCCGCGCAACCGTTCGCCTGGCGTCCTCGTGTGAGCGGGCACATATACCAGTACTCGCCTTTCGGTGGCGGTGCCATGGCGATGGTGCGGTTGCATCATTCCGAAGGCGAAGTGCTCGCTACAACCAGTCCATCGGGTGGGGACTGGCTCTATCTTCCGTTGATTCCCTCTTACGGGGAGGGCAGGGCCACCAAAACGCTGGCTCCGAATTCGACTTTCGCCGCCGTGCCGGCCGGGCAGCCCGCGAATCTGGTCGTTCTCATCGAACGCTTGGCGGACAGCGGCGATATCGCGTTCGACAACGCGCGCGCGTCCCTGGTCGTCCATGCGCATCCGATCGGAGCAAGCTGAAATGTCTACTGTTGGTGAATACTTCGACTCCACCAACCTGCGCGGAATCGATGAAGGTCTCGGGTCGTCCGGGGTGGTGCAGTCGTTGCACGGCACCCCCCGCTCCGGTGAGCTCGAGTTGATGACCGGCGTTCCCGGAGATCGCGGACCGGTGGGAGAATCGGCCAGGCCGTTCCGCTGGGAGGGGGATATCGCCGATCAGGCGGCTCTTTCGGCGATGTCGACGAAACTTGGTGCGGCACAGGCTGGTAAAGCCTGGCGGGTGGTGTCATCGGACACGTTGGTGTACTGGAACGGCACGGGTTTCGATACCTTCGCCGACGCCTTCGGTGCGGCCGGACCGGATGGTTCGCCCTGCGTTGTCTCCCTTGGCTCGGTCGACACCGGCGAGGTTGGAGCGCCACTGCAAGCGACTATCGTCGGTACCCCGCCGAATCTTGTTCTCCACCTGACGGTTCCGCGTGGCGTGCGAGGCCGAGAGGGGGAAATCGGCGGGCCGGGACCGATCCGTCAGGCCGCGGACTACGCTGATGGCCCGCATCCGGACGGGTCCGTTCCCACCTGGAACGGGACGGCCGGAAAGTGGGAACCACGGCCCTTCCCCGGTCTCCGCGGTCCGTGGTCCATCAGTGAAACACAGGCATGGGATGGCAGCGCAGGTTTCGGGGCATCCCAAACCAATGTCGGTACATCGCCGAATGTCATCGCACAGCTCGCGATTCCCGCGCAGGATTCGGCCTGGCGCCCCGTGGTGTCGGGCGGGGTGATGCTGCGCACCACCTCCACCGATGCCAGCACGAGGATTGACGCCGAGGTCCGCATCGGGTCGGCGGACGGCCAGATCGTCGCTCTCGGTTCGGGTTTCGTGATGGCAATGGATTCCTTCTGTGACTTCCAGCCCTTCTTCGCCGCGTCGAGCATGACTCCCGGCAGTGCCGTCGGCGTTGTTCCGGCCGGGCAGCCGGTGAGCCTGTATGTGGTGCTGCGCCGAAACAGGGGCGGCGCCAACTACACCTACACCCGATCCGGCGCACAAATCATGTGCTGGGCGCGCCCGGTGACCACGCTTTGAGAACCGAGCCAAGAAGAGCACGGAGCTGACATGACAAACGAACAGACTGTCGTCTACGACGAAGACGTGATGATCGCCATGCGTGGCGTCTCCGATTCCGTCGGGTTGCCGTACACGGTCAACCCCCTGGAGATCGTCGATCGCGAGGCGCTCATCGAGATCCGGGAGGGGCCCGAGGGGGAAATCGGGCCGGAAGGCGCAGCGGCCTGGCCGTGGTTCTGGCAGGGCGATATCACTGATCCGGACGCACTGCGAAGTCTCATGCTGACCACCGCGGATGCTCGGAAGGCCTGGCGGGTGGTTTCCGAGAATGCCATCTACTACTGGACAGGTCTCGAATTCATTGCCTTCGAAGCGGCTTTCGGACGCAGTGGACGGCAGGGGTCGCCGAATCGCTTCTCCGGTTCGGGAGTGGCAGCGCCCGCGGGCTCCACGGCGATCGCGGAGCTCACCGGTACCGCGCCCGCGCAACATCTCATGATCACAATCCCGCGCGGCGAAACGGGCCCGCCCGGGGGGCCTGGCGAGGCCGGCCGTATCCAGGACGCCGCTGATGTCCTGGTCGATGACGCGCATCCACTGGGCGGCGATTACCTGCTCGCGTGGGACGCTGCAGCCGATCGGTTCGTACCCAGGCCCAGCCCTCGCCTCGGTGGTCCGTGGACCATCGGCCAGGGACAGTTCCAAGGTGGCGCGAACATCCGTGATCGGACCAAAGTCGTCGCCAGCCTGACGATTCCGGGGCAGCCGGTGGCATGGCGTCCGCATGTCACCGGTGACCTCAAAGTGAGTGCGGCCAACGGCAACCGCTGCGATGTCGAGGTGCGTCTCGGCGGCCCGGCAGGTGAGCTTGTAGCCGGTGGTTACGGGCCCAACAAAAATAACTGGGACTGGATTCTGATCGCCCCCAGATTCCAGCATCCGCTCGGTCCCGCCTCCACCGCCGGCGTCGTGCCCGCAAACCAGACCGTGACGTTGTACATCATCGTGCAACGCACTCAGGGCGAGGCCGCTTACACCGTGCTCCCCGAGGAAGCCCAGCTCATCGTCGAGGCACGGGCGGTGTGAACCGCGGTGTATTTCAACAACTCCGATCGCAGATGAGGTGTCCCCGTGGCGAAATCCATCGCGGATGTCAACTCCGATGACATCAAGAGCCTGGTCGACCTGATCGGGCCGTACCTGACCGCAGCGCTCGACCAGGTGCCTGGCGAGCTGGTGAGTGCGGGTCGTGCGGTACTGGACCAGGCGGCCATCGATCAGCTGTCGGTGTGGTCGCCGCTCGCCGGTGAGCTCGCCGCAGCGGTCTCCACCGGCGAATCCGGCCCGAAGCGGCCCGGGCGAGTGTTCAACATGAATGGGATGAACTCGACCGCCACGGCCCGCATGATCGACCGGCTCAACCGCAGTCAGCGGCTCGTCGACTCCTTCGAACGCGAGCAGACGATCACGACCGGCGCCGACACTGCGGCAACGCCCGTCCGTCCCGGATTGTCGTTCGTCTCAGGTCCGGCGCGGACCGAAGTGCCTCCACGACAGCAGGTTCCGCCCACGGACACGTCGGAGCTTCCGTTCCCGTTCAACGTCACGCTGAGCGAGAACCCTGAGTCGAATGTCGTTACCGATCCAGCGCAGCTCGGGATCTCGCCCCTGGGCGTGATTCTCGCCCAGCAAGAGGGTGTGCCTGTCCGAGAAACGGGCCCGGATGGAACCACGGTCACCGTGGCACCGAACCCCAGTGGCGTCCCCAGCGTCATCACCTCGCGTCCGGGCCCAGACAACAGTGTGCAGACGACCGTCCGAAATCCAACTGGTACCCAGAGTAGTTCGGTGTCGACACCACGCAGCGACGGCTCCGGCATCGTCGACACCAGGATTACGAACCCTGATGGCAGCACCCTGACGCTCGAATCCGTTCCCCGCCCCGACGGGAGCATCGGGCTCTACTCGATCGGCAGTGATGGGACTCGGACGCCGATGGGCAATTCCGTGCCCCTACCGGACGGGGCCGGGATCATCACCGAGATTCCTGGGGCCAACGGCATCACCAGCAGGGCAGTCACCGATTCGCGCGGTGCAACCCAGTTCGAAACGTATACCGTTGCGCCCGATGGCAAGGAAGAACTCGTCGCCTTCTCGAATACTACGGGGGCTCAGATGGCCCGGCGTCCGGACGGAAGCATCGAGTACGACAACGGCGATGGCCTCAGCGGCGTCGTCATCCGTAAGCCCGACGGGTCCGTCGCCGTCGAGTTCAAGGATGGATCGGTCCTCACCGTAGACGCGCCGGCCGACGGCGAACCGGAGTTGAATCCGCTGGATGTAGCAGCGGAGCTGGTGCTGCCGGGCCAGATCGAATTGGCGATGGACTTTCTCAACTCGACGATCGACGGAGCTGTACAGCATCCCTATATCAACAGTTCCGGCGTGCTGGCCAGCGGCATTTTCCAAGGGCTGGACGAACTCGGCGAGGGCTTGGACATCAAGTCGATGAACATGGCGCAGCGTGCGGCGCTCCTGAAGGAGCTATCGCTGGACAACCTCAAGAACCGCACGGGTCAGCCCGGTGCGAACCTGTCGAAGTGGCTGTTCACGGAGAGCCTCGAAGCAACAGATGAAGCCAGCCGGTTGGCCAACGCCGGCAATATTCTCAGCAAGCTCGGCAAAGTGGGTGGACCGCTGGCGACCGCAGGAATCTCCACCTACGCGTCGATCGATGCCTATAACAATGGCGAAAAGGATCTGGACGAAGCCATTTCCTCGGGCGTCGGGGCGACAGTCGGCGGAATCGGCGGCTCATACGCGGGAGCGGCCCTCGGATTCGCGGTTGGTGGGCCTGCGGGTGCCATTGTCGGTGCGATGGTCGGCGGCTACCTGGGAGGCGCCATCGGCGGATGGGCGGCCGAGAAACCGTTCAAGTAGTGGGGGCTCACGGGTTTGCGTGAAAGCCAGGTTGTTTACGCGGACAGCCTTCGCGCTACCTGTAGGGCGGCCTTCTTCCCGCTGTCTCGTTGGGCCAGTGGTGCTTTGGCGACTCCTCGGACTCGGGCTGTGCTGTTGGTCGAATCGACCGACAGCACAGCCACGGTTATGACGGCTGGGTTCGAGTATCGACGGCCCGATCTGAACACGAAACGGAATACGCGCCGTGACTCCGTTCGCCAGCCCCTCAGTTCGTGTAGTGGCCCACCTTCGTTTTCCAGCCGGGTCTGCACGTGGCGGACAGCTGCATCGTGCGGCATGGGCAACGGCACATCGAGTTCGTGCACGTTTTTCGACAGCAATCGCGCCCCGCGTCGCGCGCCTGCTCCGAAGCGTTTGATCTCTCGATCGAGGATGGTGTCTTCGTCGTCCGTTCCGTTGTCCATCGCATCCTGGGCGATGCGGTTCGAGCGTTTGCGAGCGATATGGACGACCCCTGCGAACCACGCCCCGAGGAGGACCAGGAACAGGGCACTCGTCCATAACCTTCCGGAAAAGGCATCTTTGTAGCCTGGAATGTAGACCGAGTTCTCCCAGCCATCGGTATCGATGGCGCGATAGCGGGATCCGATCGGCGCTTCCCGCGCTCCGGTCAAGCCGATGTCCGTCCGTATCGTTCCGCCTCTGTCGGGGTGGAAGTCGCCCACAGTCCGGCAGGTGCGGTACTCACAGATGGACCTGGTCGCGACCCAGGTGCCGTATGTTCCGTTGCCCTCACGCACCGCCCAGGTCGCCGGCAGCTGTGTGGCTGCCAAAGCGAACATGATGAGAAAACTAGCGCCCACCCCCCACAGCCACAGGGGTACCGCCTTCAGCAGAGCTCCACGCACATCGAGATCGTAGGTGAATCTCGGCGAAGGAGCTTCACCTTCAGGGCGGCCGATCCGAGCTGATCTCGGTCCGTCGCTCTTTCGAACTTCCAAGCGCGCCTGCGAAATCAAATCGCGGTCTGTATCAAACCCACTTCGGGGCGGGTTGAAAACCGCCTGCCTCGGCTCCCGAAAGGACATGGCTCATGGCCGAATTGCCTCCGCTGAAATACGGCAAGGTCGTCGGACGCTTCCTCGCGAATGTCGCCGACGGGCCGGACATCGAAGACCTACCGGAGTTCCCGCCGCTGAGCGGTACGGTCACCTTTACCGCTGACGCGCCGAAGATCCTGGTCGCGGGCGCACAGCCGGTGCCGGCGACATATGTGCAACTGCCCGAGCACTACGAGTGCCAGCTGGACGAATTCGGTTATCTCACCTGGCGGGGAAGGCGTGGAGTTCGACTGGTCGCACCGGGTGACGAGACCAATCCGAGGGACTGGACCTGGCGTGTCTCGTTCGAGCTGAACTACGACGGCCGACCAGTTCCCCTGGAGTCGTTCAGCTTCGATGTGGCCGAATACTTCGCAGGTCCGAATCCCGAGCAGCCGGATGAAGGCTCCACTGGACTGGTCGATCTCACCTTGGCCGCGCCGGTTCCCGCCAGCGCGGGTAACGCGGTGGTGCGCGGCGAACGTGGGACGGGCATCCAGATCGATGGTCAGGCAGCCACGTACGTACAGTTGCCTGCCGCACCCCCTGAGGGCGCGCAATATGTCGTCAAAGCCGATGGCCTGCTGTACATCTACCGCGCCGCGGCCGGCGGCTGGACGCCGAACGGGCAGGGCACCGTCATCCGCGGGCCCGCGGGCACCACCGACTGGGCCGGGATCACGGGCAAGCCCGCGACCTTCGCGCCGACAATCGGCGGCACAGCCACCACAGCGGTCGCCGGTGACGATCCGCGCCTCGCGGATCCGCGACCCCCGACCACACATACGCACACGGCCGCACAGATTTCCGACTCGAGCGCCTTCGGTCGGTCCCTGCTGGCCGCAGCCGATGCCGCAGCCGGGCGCGCCGCCCTCGCTGCTGTCGCGAACACCGATTCGCGCCTGAGCGACTCTCGCACACCGACTTCCGCTGGTCAGGTCTACGACATCGCGTTCAAGTCTCACACTGGAAACCGGGCAACCGGTCCGGGAACGGTAATGCCCGAGGGCCTGCGCATCGAACGCAACCTCAGCATCACATCCATCACCTACCGTGGTGAAACTGCGGGGACCGGCAACCTGGTGGTCGAATTGCGTCGCAACGGTACTGCGATCGCGGGCACCGCGGCAACCATCGCCGCCGCCAACCACGCCCTGGACACGACGGTAACCGCCGGTGGCCCTTGGGCTTTCACCGCGGGTGAGCGGATCACTGTCCACATCACCAGCGCAGACAGTCCCGCCGGCAAGGGGCTTCAGGCGAGTCTCAAAGGTGTGACCGCCTGATGTCGCTCCTTGTCATCGGCGGCGGAGAATCCTTTGCACCCTCGGCGATGAGGAAATCCGGCGCGGCCTGGGCGGGTCTGGACGAATCCTGGCGGCTCATCCCCACATGGATCGCCGACCCGGACTATCCCGGGTCGGAGGTCTCGGTATCCGGGGACGGTCTGGTCGTGCAGGAAGGCAAGATCGGCGCCACCCTGGCGGCATCCGTGGCGTTCACGGGCCATTCCAGCCTCGGCGCCGACGTGACGCTGCGGCTGCGGGTCAACGACAGCACCGTGGCCGTCACCGGAGTCGCGAAAACCTGCCCCGAGAAAGTCACGACGACGGTCACGGTATCCGGCACATACACCGTGGCGACCGGCGATGTCATCACCCTGCAGGCTCTGGGTGATTGGGCGTTCAACAACCAGAATCCGTCCATCGCCGCTGGTGCCGCTGCCTTTGTCCGCGTCACCTGATCATTCGTGACCAACCACCGAAAGGAACGCCTGATGCCCTTCACGGTCATTGCTCCCAGTGCTGGGCCTGCGCCGATGGGAATGGACAAAAGCGGCAACCAGCTCGTCCCCGCTGACACCGCCAACTTGAAACTGGCCGATTGGGTTGCCCGCACCGGATATGGCAACACCACGATCGTCAACCACGAGCTGGTCTCCGGCGGCGACGCGACGGTCATGGTGCAGTGCAGCGTCAAACTCACCGCGGCATGGAGCTCGCAGTGGGGCGTACTGCGAGCAGCGGTCATGCGCAACGACACCGAGGTCCTCAAGACCGCCGACTTCGTCAACTCCACGTCGACACTGACTCTTTCCGGTACCCAGGTCTCGCTGCTGGCCGGCGACCGCTTGTGGGTGCGTATGACGAATACGACCAGCGGTCCGTTCAGTTCTTCCGCGACCGTAACGAGCGGCGCGACAACATACCTCAGCTTCGACCTGATCTAGGAGGCGAACAACCTTGTCCTGGAGGGGAGATCCTGTCTGGCTGGCGGATGTTCTGCGCGATGCCGGGCTACGGGTTCTCGAACATGACGGCTGGCGCGACCGCGGCCACGGCGACTTCGCCGACATCCGCGGCGTGCTCTGCCACCACACCGCCGGTGGCGGTCGCAACGACTGGCGCATAGTCCAGAACGGTCGCCCCGACCTGCCCGGTCCCCTGGCTCAACTTGTCCTCGAAAAGGACGGCACCTACCGGGTCATCGCCGCCGGAGTCTGCTGGCACGCCGGCCGCGGCTCCTGGCCGGGCTGGCCCACCAACAACGCCAACTACCACACCATCGGCATCGAAGCCGTCTCGCGCGGCGACGGATCCGATTGGACCCCAGCACAATTGGATGCCTACAAGCGCGGTTGCGCGGCCATTCTGCGCCGCATCGGCCGCACCGCCTCCGACTGTGTAGCCCACCGCGAGTACTCGCACGAGGGCAAGATCGACCCCGCCGGGATAGACATGGACGAATTCCGTGCCGAAGTCCAGGCCCTCATCGACGGAGAGGACGCGCCCATGAGCGCAGCCGAAGTCAAACAGATCCAGGATTTCATCACCGGTTTCTGCGGCCCGATCGGCAGCGATGTCAAAGACATTCGCGAACAGCTGTGCGGGCTCAACGAGCGCGATGCCAATCAGTACGGCGGCTGGCCCCAGTTGGGCGGCCGCACCGTTGTCGACGCGCTCGCAGAGGTTCTCTCCCGACTGGAGAAGCTCGAAGCCTAGGGCGCGGGTCCCTGCCCGCCCACGGTGAATCTGATGATCGCCCCGGCACCCAGGCCGACCACGGCTGTGACCGGCATGAGGAGCCCGAGGGTGAACACCCCCGCCACCAGACCCAGCATGCCGATCATCGCACCGCCGACAAATCCGGCCAGCGCCCCTACGGGGTTGGCCAGTCCGTCCTGATGGCCCTCACCGTTGATCGGTGCGGCTGTCAGCGTGCGTCCATCAGAGCCGATCTGTGGGTCCCACGCGACAGCTTCACCCTTGATGTTCAATGCGAGGGGAGCGCTGCCGATCACGGTCCTGTTGTTGTCGGCGATGGTGAGAATTCCGTCGGTCACCGTGAACAATCTATTCGCCAGTGTCGCGGTGATCGTGCCCTGCTCACTCTGGAAAAACGTGTATTCGACCCTTTCCGTGTGGTCAGTACCAGGTTCGACGCTCGGCTGAAGGGTTCAGCGAATTGACAATCGAATACACCGCCAAGGGTTGGCGCCGCTGCGTTCAGTGTCGTCTCGATGCTCACCATGTACCGAAGTTCGGCCACGAGTACGTGATCGACCCGGATTGCCGGACGTCAGCCCGTCGATGCTTCATCTGCCGCCAAGTCGAAACACTCTGTGCCACAGGGTTGCCCAGCAGGTGATGAGTTCACGTCAGAGAACACGATCCTAAAGCGCGGGTGGCGCAACTGCCGGGCATGTGGGCGCAATAGGGGGCACCGTAAGCTCTTCGACCATGATTTCGTCGCCGATCCAAACAGCGGCAAACGTGCGCCAACTTGAGATCGTCGGCATAGCACTGATCGAAGCGCCGAGCCTGGACCTCAGTATGGGCGTCCCGGTCGGCCGACGGATGCGAGCAGATTCTGTCATGCGAAGTTTTCATGCCCTGTGATATGAAACACTTTTAGCGCGAAAGGGCTTGTCGGCCTGTGACATTCAACTTGATCTTGGTACCGCCGATCGGATACAAATCGGTTGTCCAATTCGCGGCCGATATCGTTCGGCGCATTCGGGGTCGGGGAGTCTGGGGAATGAATCATGTTCACGCTCAATAATGCTGGCCGCAAGCTGGTTGTCGGCGCGCTGCCGGTGGCGGTTGCGGTGACCTTCGTCGGGGCCGGGTCGGCTTCGGCGGAGGTTGTGGAGCCGGGTGTTGCGCAGCCGGTTGTGGCTGCGCCGGTGGCCGATGGGGTGCCGCTGGATATCGCTACGAATCCTGATGCGCGCAACAGTGATCCGCTGGCCAATGGTGCGGCCGCGGGTGCTGCCGCCGGTGCGGTGGGGTCGGCTGCGACCAATGCCGCGATGTGTGCGGCTACCGGTGTGGGCATTCTGGCCGCGCCGTTCTGCGCGATCGGTGGCGCCATTCATGGCGCTATCGTCGGAACCGTGGTCGGTGTGCTGGTCGGTGCCATCGCGCCGGATGTCGTGCCGCAGGTGCTTCCCTGATCTCTTGTAGATCGGTAGTCGGATAGGAAAGGGCCCCGGATCCTGATGGATCCGGGGCCCTTTCTTCGTGTTTCGGTCAGCTCTTGCGGCCGGGGGCCTTGGCGCCGCCCTTGAAACCGAGGCCGCCGGGCTTGGCGGCCGGGGGCTTGGCTGCGGTGCCGTTGCTTTCGCCGTTGCCCTCCGGGCTCGCCGGTGCCGGAGCCGGTTGGGCCGGAGCCTCGGCGGCGGGAGCCGGATCAGCCTGCGGGGCAGGGGCTTCGGTGGCCGGGGCGGCTGCGGCGGGCTTGCCGGGGGCCTTCGGGCCGGGGCGCTTGAGGCCGGACTTCATGGCCAGGCCCTTGGGGGCGATGGACGGCTTGGCCTCGGCGGCCTCGACCGGAGCCGATGTCGCGGGAGCCTCGGCCGGGGCCGAAGTGGCTTCCGCCGGAGCCGATTCCGCCGGAGCGGACTCGGCCGCGGCGGACTCGGCCGCGGCGGGCTTGGCGCCAGGCGCTTTGGCCGCACCCTTCATCTGCAGGCCCTTGCCGCCGGGAGCCTTGAGGCCGCCCTTCATGCCCAGGCCGCCGGGCTTGGCCACCGGGGTGGCCGGAGCCGCGGCGGGGGCTTCGGTGGAAGCCTCTGCCGCAGGGGCGGATTCGGCCGGAGCGGCCTTCGCGCCGGGTGCCTTGGCAGCACCCTTCATGGCGAGACCCTTGCCGCCCGGCGCCTTGAGGCCACCCTTCATGCCGAGGCCGCCCGGCTTGGCTGTCGGCGCCGCCGGTGCGTCGGTGGAAGCGGAAGCCTCTGCCGGAGCAGCGGATTCGGCCGGGGCCGCATTGCCGGGGGCCTTCGCGCCCGGAGCCTTCAGGCCGCCCTTCATGGCCAGGCCCTTGCCGCCGCCGGGCGGCTTGAGGCCACCCTTCATGCCCAGGCCGCCGCCGGCCGGAGCGGCCTTCGGGGCTGCCTCGGCGGGAGCTTCGGCCTTGACCGGCTCGGGCTCGGGCTCGGAAACCGGTTCCGGCTCTTCGACCTTCGGCTGCTGGATGACCTTAAGGTTCTCCGTCAGCTGCGCGGACTCGATGCGGTCGATGGACTGCAGCATGAGCTGGGCGACATCGACGACCTCGACGCCCTGGCCGACCTCGCCGCCGTCCTTACGGGCGGTGACGCCGTCGGTGAGCATGACGCGGCAGAAGGGGCAGCCGGTCGCGATCATCGAGGGCTCGTTGCCACCCTTGAGGGTGTCCAGCGCCTCGTCGACGCGGTCGACGTTGATGCGCTTGCCGAGCTGCTCTTCCATCCACATGCGCGCGCCACCGGCGCCACAGCACATGGAACGCTCACCGTGGCGGGGCATTTCGACCAGGGTCGAGCCCGACGCCGCCATGAGTTCACGCGGGGCGTTGTAGATCTTGTTGTGGCGGCCCAGGTAGCAGGGGTCGTGGTAGGTCACGTTCTGCGCGACGGGGGACACCGGAATCAGCGACTTGGCCCGCACCAGGCGGTTCAGCAGCTGGGTGTGGTGCACGACCTCGTAGGTGCCGCCGACCTGCGGGTACTCGTTGTTCAGCGCGTTGAAGCAGTGGGCGCAGGTGACGACGATCTTCTTCTTCGACTGTTCGACACCCTCGAACACCGAGTTCAGCAGTTCGATGTTCTGCATGGCCAGCTGCTGGAACAGGAACTCGTTGCCCGCGCGGCGGGCCGAGTCACCGGTGCAGGTCTCTTCCTGACCCAGGACCATGAACTTCACACCGGCGGTTGCCAACAGCTCGGCGACGGCCTTGGTGGTCTTCTTGGCGCGGTCCTCGTAGGCGCCGGCGCAGCCGACCCAGAACAGGTATTCGTAGCCGTCGAAGGAATCAGCGTCCTGACCGAACACCGGAATCTCGAAGTCCAGCTCGGAGATCCAGTTCAGACGGTCCTTGGAGTTCTGGCCCCAGGGGTTGCCCTTGTTCTCCAGGTTCTTGAACAGGCCCGCGAGCTCGGAGGGGAACTCCGACTCGATGAGCACCTGGTAGCGGCGCATGTCGATGATGTGGTCGACGTGCTCGATATCGACCGGGCACTGCTCGACGCACGCGCCACAGGTGGTGCAGGACCACAGCACCTCGGGGTCGATGATGCCGTTGACATCCTCGCCGCCGACCAGCGGACGCTCGGCCTCGGCGCGGGCGGCCTCCGAAATCTGGTTCAGCGCACGCTCGTTCGGCTTGCCCTCGGCGTCCACGAGACCGATCTCGTCGCCGCCCATATCCTTGCGGCCACCCGCGAGCAGGTAGGGGGCCTTGGCGTAGCCGTGGTCGCGCAGCGACATGATCAGCAGCTTGGGCGACAGCGGCTTACCGGTGTTCCAGGCGGGGCACTGGGACTGGCAGCGGCCACATTCGGTACAGGTGGTGACGTCGAGGATGTCCTTCCAGGAGAAGTCCTCGAACTTGCCCACACCGAAGGTGTCGTTGTCGGGGTCGGCCGTCTCCATGTCGATCGGCTTGCCCTTGGAGAGCATGGGCTTGAGCGCACCCAGGGCGACGTCGCCGTCGGCCTCACGCTTGAAGTAGATGTTGGGGAACGCGGCGAAGCGGTGCCAGGCCACGCCCCAGGTGACATTGCGGCCGACCAGCAGCAGGAACAGCGCGCCGGAGCACAGCTTGATCAGAGCGAAGATCGACACCATGGTCGGGCTCGCGGGCAGCAGCTTGGCGACCTGCAGGGTGAAGAAGTCGCTCCAGGTGTGGCCGCCGCCGTAGGTGGCGAGCTTGCCGGCCTTCACGAAGACCATGCCGAGGCCCTCGACGAGAACGATGGACTCGATCACGTAGGCGGGGGCGAACTTCGAACCGCTGAAGCGAGACAGCCGTGCCGGGATGCGGGGGTGATTCAGCTGACGGATGACGATCAGCACCACGATGCCGACAACCGTTCCGATGCCGAGGATTTCGTCCATCAGGTGGTAGATGCCCCAGTTGCCGATGATCGGCCAGTGGAACGAACCGTCGAAAACCTGCCCGTACGCCTCGAACCACAGAATGAAGCCGGCGAGGAAGCCGATCATCACGAGCCAGTGCGCCCAGCCGACGGTGCGGAACTTGTTCATTCGCGTATGGGCGATGAACTCGACCATCATCGTCTTGAAGCGGGGGATGAACGGACGCCACCGGTCAGGTGCGGACTGGCCGACCATGACGGTGCGAGTGATGTTTCGCACGCCTCCGATGAACGATGCCCAACAGAAGACTGTGAACACCGCTCCAATCGTGCCCAGCGTCACTGTCAGGGCATTCATGTCGCGACCTCTCTTACGGGTTCTACGAGCTGTGGCAAGGCAGCTGGTTCGCCTCGGGTTGCACGTATCCTAACGGACAGTAAGTTACCCGCCGGTAACTTAAGTGTCCAGAGCTTTCCCGCACTGTAAATCCCGGCATATCGGGATTCCAACGAAGGGCAGGCTTACTTGTCGAGGTGTGCGACATTCCGCTTGAAAGGAATCTCGCATATCAAGGTTGCTTGGACTAAGCTCACGCTGTCCGAATTGCTGTGTGCGCCTTCACATGCTCGGGGAGGAACCGTTCGCGCGTGGCTGGCCTGAGGGAAGCCTTGGCCTCGCGTGTCGGGGGCGTAACAGTGGATACCTGATGATGATGGATTGGAAAACCGAATGAAGTTTCGCAGCACCACTGCGGCGGCTGCCCTGGTCATCGGCGCAATGACCATCGGGACGACGGTCGCCAACGCTGAACCTGCTGCTCCCGTCGAGCCCGCGGGTATCGACTACTCCGTGAAGCTGGTCGACAAGACGGTCGTCACCAAACTGCGCAACGGCACGTTCGAGCTGACCCAGCAGGACGCCGTCGTCGAAGAGGGCGCTGTCGCTCCCGAAGAGCCCAAGAAGGTCGACGTCGCGACCATCAAGGACATCAGCGGCAATGTCGTGATGACCCTTCCGATGAACTTCAGCGTCTCCGGCGTCGCGGTGCCGGTGAAGCCGGTTGTTTCGCAGGACGGCACCACCCTCGAACTGACCCCGGAACGTCCGGCGGACCTGCCGCAGAGCGCCGAGCCGATCAACTCCGTCGCGGTCAAGCCGATCGCGTCCCCGGTCGAGAACCAGCGGGCGATGAACGAGTTCACCACGCAGTTCGGCCTGGCCACCGCCGTGGGCGGCTTCGTCGGCACCGCTGTCGGCGTGATCGTCGGCGGCGCGGCGGGCATCGCACTGGGCGCCATCCAGTGCGCGACCGTCATCCTGTGCATCGCGGCCATCCCGACCTTCGTCGCGCTGGCCGGCATCGGTGGCGTCCTCGGCACCATCGCGTTCGGTGCGCCGGCGCTGGGCGTCGCGGGCCTGGATCTGCTCAGCACGCTGCAGGCCCCCGCGGGCACCAGCAAGTGGAGCGACGCCAACCAGAACGGCCCGAAGTAACCACTGCTCGAACGAACGGACCGTCCTCGGTGAGGGCGGTCCGTTTTCGCGTTTCCGGACCGGCTACTACGGCAGGTCCATCCGGCCCTCGAGGATCACGGTCCCCTGTGCTCGGCCCAGCCTGCCGAACGTACGTTCCGCCATTCGGTACGAGCCGTCCTCGCGAACGAGAAGCACCGTACTGCAACGGGTCCCGTGGATGACATCGGAGATGAAGCGTGACGAGGCTTGGCGCTCACGGCGTTTGCTGAGGCCGGTGCTGGGCAGTTCGACGTCACCCGCGCGGGTGCGATCGGCCAGAACTGCCAGATAGCTCTCCGGATCCTCCGGGTCGGCCGCGACCGCCGCCCGCAGCGCGAGGATGCCGCCGCGGACCTTCGGCCAGGCCGCCGTCGCGGTGCCCGTGTGGATTTCGTCACCGTCGGGCTCGAGCGACGCCACCACACTGCCATTCGACACGCCGTGGAACCCCGGTGCGAGTTCCCGCGGCGCGACCTCACTGCGATTGCTGTGCCACCACAGCGTCTCCAGATCCGAGGTCAGCAGGTTGTAGCCGTTGTAGTCGTCCGGCTCGGCGACGGTGTCGCGCACGAACTTCTCCGGGCTCATCTCACCCCGCAGGAAATCCATGAGCAGCGCGCCCCGCGAGCGAGCGTTCCCGCGATTCTCGTAGGGTCCGCGCACATTCGTGACGGTGGCGAAGCGATGCGCACCCGAGGCCAGGCCCAGCCAGGTGCCGGGGATCGCACCGCCCGCACCCAGGTCCCGGCCCGCCAGCAACCCCGGCTCCTCCGGCCATTCCCGCAGCGATTCGGTTGGGCGCGTGTAGAACTCGTCCCGATTGGCGGCGATGATCAAGCGGTACTCCGGATGCGCCCGCCACCCGGTCAACACCAAACACATACCCCCAGCATGCCGGATCGCCTGAGGTCCGGCCCATGCCCGTTTCCGCCCGTCCGATGTCCGCTCGCCGCCCCAGCGCTGCCGTAGCCGGAATGTGGTGTCCCAGGTTGCCGGAATACGAGAAAGGCCGGTAGCTGTTGAGCTACCGGCCTTTTCAGGCGTTTCTAGATCACCTGGATCAGTTGGTGCGGACCCGCAGACCCGGGTTGTCCGACAGCACCACGCTCACCGGCTGCGCGAACAGCTGCGGGGTGTTGCCGGTCAGCAGGCCGATCAGGTTGGGGATCTCGCAGATCGGGTAGTCGGCCACCGACGAGGCGCTGGAGATGCCCAGGGCCAGGGTGCCGGTCACGATCGGGCCGCCCGAGTCGCCGGGCAGGGCGCAGATGTTCGCCGAGAAGGACTGGGTGAGCAGACGGTCACCGACCTGGACGGTCTGATCGACGGCATTCACCGTGCCGCAGGAGAACCCGGTGCGCGAACCCGACTTGCAGACGGGCGCACCGACCACCGGCACCGCGACGCCGGTGACGGCGATCGGGGCGGCATTCGGGACGCGAACCAGGTTGTTGGAGAAGCGATCCCGGAAGGCGTTGTCGATCGACACGATCGAGTAGTCCTGGTTGCCCAGGATCGACTTCTCGAAGGTGCCCATCTGGTTGCCCGCGCGATCGTTGACCAGCTCGTACACGCCAGGCGAGTTGCCGCCGCCGGTGGCCGCGATATTCGGGTTGCAGTGGCCGGCGGTGATGTTCACGACCGCACCGCTGCCGTCGGTGCCGTTGAAGCCGGTCGAGCAGCGCAGCGACATACGGCCCGCGATGGAGGCGTAGGCGTCGCCGGCGGCGATCGGGCCGGTGCCGGTGCTGGCGATATCGGCGGCGCGCTGCACCTCGGTGTCCTCACCGGCGACCGGCGGGGCGGCCATCACGATGACGCGCGCCGACTCGGCGAAACCGGGAAGCTGCAGTCCGCCCTGATCCACGCGCACCGCGATGGCGTTGTTGACGGTGTCGACGGCCACGCCGCGCACCTGGCTCGCCACCGACGCGGGCTGACCCTCGAGCCACTTGGCGAAGGCGTTCTTCTCACCGCGTAGCGCGGTCTCGCTCTTGGCGACGTCCTTGACGGTGTATCCGGCGTCCTGCACTGCCTTGCGCGCCGCGTCGATACCCGGGCCGCCCGCCAAGGCCACGATGGCCTGGCCGGACTCGTCCAGCCAGGCGCCGGCGAACAGATCCGGGTACTGGCGCTGCGCGGTGGCGGAGAAGGCCGCCACCTGCTGGGCCAGATCGGAACGCTGCAGGTACTGCTCGGGGGAGATGCGCAGATCGCGGGTGATCGCCGCGATCAACTCGGCGGGCAGGCCGGGCGCCGCGGGCTCCGCCTGCGCACTCGCCGCCATAGGACCCGCGACCAGCAGCGCGGCCGCCGCGATCGCTGCTCTACGGACAAGGGACCGCGGACCGGCCGCGGTCGGCGAGGTATTGCGCATACGTGGCAGGAGCATGCCCAGACTATATGGTGTCGAGCCCGTTATGCCTACTTATTGCGGGGTGACGATTGGGTATTCCCTGCGCAAACAATCGGCGTGTCGGGTTCAAGATCGAATCGTGTCGCGCGGCGCCTGTCCGCGCGTCCACTCATCCCGCGTTCGGCTTGGTCCGCACCTGGATCCCACTGCCCAGTCCGCCACCGGAGTTGGCGTCGATATCGGACAGGATCGCGGTGATCGGAATTCCGAGTGTCGCCGTCCCACCGTACTGCGCCAGCGCGGCATTGGCCTCGTTGCAATTCGGCGCGTCGGCCGCATTCGATCCACTCGTGATGCCGAGGGCGAGGGTGCCCGACACGATCGCGCCACCCGAATCGCCGCCCAGGGTGCACGCGCTGGAGGCGAATCCGCGCACCGTCTTGGACTGGCCCTCCGTCGTGTACAGCTGGGTCTCCACCCGATCGGCCACCACGAAACCGCAAGTGAATGTGGAGGATTGCCCCGACTTGCACACCGGCGCGCCCGTCACCGGATTCGCGATACCGGTGATGGTGAGCGTGGTGCCGTTCGCGCCACGCACATTCGGCTGATCCATGCCATTGCCGACCGCCGCGTCATTGAGCTTGATGACCGAGTAATCCAGCGCCGCGGCGCCGCCCAGCTGCGAGGTCACGAAGGTGCCGACCTGCGGGCTCGACGCCAGCGCCCGCACATTCGGGAGATAGACATCGGCGCGGTCATTGGCCTTGCCCAGGTTCGGATTGCAATGCCCGGCACTGATATTCAGGGCATTGCCCGCATTGTCGGTCGCGTTGAAGCCGAACGAGCACACATCGACGCTCTGCAGCGAGCTGTCATCGAGCGAGGTAGGGGCGCTGATATAGGTGTCGCCACCCATCGGACGCCGCTCCACCGGGCCGCCGTTGTTCGGCGACAGCATCACCTTGATATTCGCGAGCAGCGTCGGCAGATTCAGCAGATGCCCGGCCGGGGTGTTGGCGACACTCAGCACCAGCTGGCTGTTGAGGAAGTCGATCGCCACCGAATTGATCACGCTGGACAGATCGAACGGCTGCTCGGCGATCCACGAATTCAACTGGGTCAGCGAGAATTCCA
The DNA here is from genome assembly GCF_016741815.1 of Nocardia acididurans. Classification (GTDB taxonomy): domain Bacteria; phylum Actinomycetota; class Actinomycetes; order Mycobacteriales; family Mycobacteriaceae; genus Nocardia; species Nocardia acididurans. The sequence continues at coordinate 187,031 of NZ_JAERRJ010000001.1, read as the reverse complement.
GATTGTCGGCGCTGATCGGGGCCAGCCGCGTCTGGTAGCCGTCCTCCGCGGCGATGCGGGCGGCGTCCAGGGACGTCACGGCCATGACCGGCTTACCGTCGTTGCCCAGCCACGCACCCGCGAAATCCTCGGGCCGTTCGGTGCGGAATTCGCTTGCGTACTGACGCAATTGCTGGGCCTTCGCCGCCCGGTCCAGGTATTCGGCGGGTGACATGTGCAGATCGCGCTGAATAGCCGCCACCAGTTCGGCGGGCAGGGTGTCGGCCGCGAGCTGCGCCGGATCGGCGGACGCGGAAACCGTTGGTAGCAGGGGACTCACAACGACGGCCGAAGCGAAAGCGACGGTGGCTGCCTTGACCGCGGCGCGGCGCGCCATGAACTTGCGCATGGAGTCCCTTCGTAGTGCACCCAGCAGACCGACGGTCCGGTTACTTTGCGGAACATCGGTCAGCGCATCACTTTAGGGCAAGAACGACCGAAGGTCTCTACGAAATCAGAACGGGAAGTCGTCTTCCCACTGCTCGTCCACATCAGGCGATGTCGTCCGGGAGTTCCTCGGGTTTCGCCGGTTCGTCGTCGTCGGCTCACTCGACGTCGACGGGGGTGGCGTGGTCGTCTGCGGTGTGGTCGTGGGCGGCGGTTCGGTCGTGGTCGGTGCGGGGACCACGATGATGGTGGTGATGACCGTCGGCGGCTCGGTCGTCGGTTCCGGCTCGACAGGCGGCGGGACCTCGGCCGGTGTCGGATCCGCCGTGGACGACGGTTGCGAGCGCACTTCGCCGCGCGGCGTCGGCGTCGAATCGCTCGGCCGCAAAACCGCGGCCACACCCAGGCCACCCAGCAGCAAACCGATGACGGCCGTGGCGGCGGCGATGATGTAGAGGCCGCGATTGGAGCGCGTCGAGGAGGCCGGTGTGGACTGCCCGGTCGTGGACTCGGCACTGGTCGCGGCGGGAATGGCGGCCGAATAGGCGTACGCCTGCGCGGCCGGCTCGGCGGTGGTCACGGCCGGGAGCACATCGGTGACGGCCGCGGCGTTCTCGGTCGAGGCCGTCGGATCGGGCGGGGTCAGACCGGCGGGCGTGGACAGCACCGCAGCCAGGGCCGCGCGGGCCGCGTGATGCGCGTAGAACCTGCCGATATCCTCGTCCGGCTGGGGAAGATCGCGTTCGCTGACCAGCACCACGGACTTCAGGCCGAGGTAGTCCATGGCCTCGCGTAGCGCGCGCACATAGGCTTCCGGCCAGGTGTCCGGGTGCGTGGCGTAGAACTCCGCCGGACCGCTCAGCCGATCGGCGGCCAGGTTGATCAGGCAGAACGCGGCCGTGGCCATGAGGTCCTCGGCGCGGTAGGCCTCGCCGTCGTCCACCCGCATGCCCGCGGTATCGCCGACGGCGGAGACGAAACCGCTGATGGAGTGCGAGTACTCGGGCGGTTTCGGGCCGCCCAGTTCGGCGTCGCCGTCCTCGGACATGTGCAGGATGGACTCGCGAACGACGAAGTGCACCTCAGGTTCGGCATCGTCGCTGGTCACGATGGCCACGACGCATTCGTCGTCGGCCATCCGCAGGCCCACGCCAGTGGCCATCCTCGTTACCTCACTCGGTGCGTCATGGTCCTCCGCACCGAATGATCACACGAGCAGGGAGCCGTGGCCCATGGCGCGGAGCATTGACAATAACTCCGAACGTGAGCCCGCACCGATTCGACGTCGTATCCGCGCCACGTGATGCTCCACGGTTTTCGCGGATATGTAGAGCCGAGCCCCGATTTCCCGGTAGGTCAAGCCCAGTAGCACCAGCTCGGCCACCTCACGCTCACGCTCACTGAGCACGGTCTCGATGACCGGCTCCGGACGAGGCGCCGGATCCGCCGGAACCGGAGGCCGGATGGCCGCGCCCTCCGGGGGACGGGCCTGCGCGCGGATCGTGCGCGCCAGCTTCAACAGGGCCGTCGCGGTCGCCGAATCATCGGCGGCGAGAGCGGCCTCGCTGGCGAGCCTGGCCGCATCCCAGATGAGACCGAGCGCGGCCAGCCGATGCACGGCAGCCTCCACCGGGCCGCGCGCCACCTGCCCGCGCAGCACCAGCACCCAGGTGCGGCCGGCGTCCGCCAGCGCGGCGGCCTGCGGGTCACCGGCCTCGGCGGCAGCCTTCAACCGATGTGCGTGCGGCAGTAGCTCATTCGGATTCTCATGGGCGATGGCGGCCTGAATCGCGTACCAGTGGAACGCATTCGCCCACGCGGGCGGCTCCCCGAGTCGCGCCAGCACCTCGGCCGCCGCGCCCACCAGCGCGCTCACCCGGCCCTCGTCCCGCAGCCGGATACTCGCCAGCCACAGTTCACCGATGGGCAACAGCCCCAGCAGATCCGCGCCCACCTCGTCGAACAGCGGATACGCCGCCTGCCAGGCCAGTGTCAGCGCGGTGTGATCCCCGCTGCGCCGCGCCAACCCGACGATCACGCCGTGCGCCAGCAGCCGATCCCGCGGATCCAACTGCGCCACATCGAGATCCGCGATGATCGCGGCGGCCGACTGCTCATCGCCGCCGAGCATCGCGACCCAGGCCCCCAGCACCCGATGCTGCGGATCCTGGCCCGCACCACGCAGGGCATCCGCGGCCCGGCGCGGTTCACCCATGCTCAAGCACAGCAGCGTCGCGATGGACACCGCCGAACAAGGCAGGAACCTGTCGCCGGGGGCCGAGCTGTAATGCGCGGCCCCGATGAGCGCCGAGGCTGCCGCCACCGCCGCCGTGCGACGGGCGTCGGAAACCGCCGGAAGCTGTGTCCGCCGATGCTCGCCCGGTGTCGCCGACTCCGGTGTGATGGCCGGAATACCTTGCGGTGCAGTCATGTCGAGTGCGTTCGGCGGCGTGGGCACAGTCAGCGCAGGCACTACCCGCACGCCCGGCTCGAAGCCCGCACCCGGCAGTGCATGACTGAAAGTGCCTGCGGACGAGGCTGATTCGACCTCGACGCTGTTCCGCACTGTCGGCCCGGAACCGCGCGCGGTCACCGTGTGGTCGGCGGTGTCGTCACCGCCGTTGGACCGATCGAATCCGGCAGCGGATGCGGTGGGTCCGGAACTGCGCCCATCCCGAGAGCTCGGAGCGAGACCGGGCGCGGTTGCCGCGCGGCCGAATGAGTCGTCATCGTGCGCGCCTGGAGCTCCGCCGCGAGCGATTGTCGCGTGGCCTGAGGAATTGCGGCCGTTCGCGGTGGGAGCGAAGCCGAACGTCGTTGCACTGGGGGCAGCCGAAGTGGTTGCGGATTCGACTGTCGCCCTCGAGGAACCGTTGGCTCGGGGGGCACGGTCCGAGTCGGGCGCGGTTGCCTCTCGAGGGGCGGAGTCGATGCCGAAGGTGCTCCCAATGGAATTGGATGCGGGTGACGACTGGCCGAGCGGGCTGACGCCGGTGACATCGGGAAGGGGGCCAGGTGGGGCGGTCGGTCGGCTGAACGAACCGGGGGCGGTGACGGGCGCGTTCGTGGCTGTAACCGGGACCGTCGCGGCGGTGGTGTGGTCGCCTCTACGACCGGTGGGTGCGGACGCGGCGGGAAGGCCATTGCTCGGTGGTGTTTCGGTGGAGCCCGCCAGGGCCTCCGCGATGAGGGCGGCGCGAGCGTTGGCCTCGGTCGGTGGCCAGTGCGCGGATGAGGAGGAGAGGGCTCGGGCGGCTTCGGCGTCGCCCGCGAGGTAGAGCACGGCCGCGCCGATCGCCCAGTCGGCGCCTACGCGGTGGGCGCCGAGCCAGGTGTAGAGCTGGGCGGCGCGGGTGGTGAGGCCGCGACGGGCCCAGACACCCGCGCAGATGCGGACGGCGGCGGTGAGGTCGGCGGGCGGGGTTTCGGGGCGGGCCAGGGCCGGTTCGGCCAGGCGGATGGCGGCGTCGCAGTCGCCGGCGCGGGCGGCGGCGTCGGCCCAGCGGACGGCGATGGCGGTGGAGTCCGCACCGGCCGCTGCCGCGGCGGCGTAGTAGCGGACTGCTTCGTCTCCCGCCTTTTCCGCTGCGGTGCAGAGGAATTCGGCCAGACGGGGATCGCGGACCCCGGCTTCTGCTAGGAGGAGCGCGGTGTGGTCGCGCAGCAGTCCCGCGTCCAGGCGTGCCTGGAGTAGTTTGCGCTGCACCGCGAGGAAACGGCGGTCGCCGACCAGGGTGCGCAGGGGAGCCACGGCGGGGGAGAGGAGGAGATCCGCGTCCGTGATCAGCGCCCCGGCCCGCGCTCTATCCACGAGATCCTGTGCTACCGAAGGGGATACGTCGAGGACCTCGATGAGCTCGCTCGCATCCAGGCCCGCGCCGAGCGCGGCCACCACGAAGGTGTCCAGGAGGTCGGGGTCCGCGTCGTCGAGGCGGGTGCGGGCCCAGGCGGTGACGGCTTTGTCGACCGCGGCAACCCCGGCATCCAGGCGGGTGGCGCAGGCCGCCGACAGTGCGGCGACCACGCCGCCGTGGATGCCGTCGGTCTGGCGGTGGATGTGCTGGGCCAGACCGCGCGGCACCATCATGCCCAATTCGCGTGCGAACGGGGCGATCTCGGTGACGCCGAGTGCCCGCAGATCGACCACCCGGCCCCGGCGCGACACCAGATCCGCGAAGGCGCGTGTGCGCGTGTCGTGCGGGCGGGGACGACTCGCGACGATCACCGCGCACGCAGCGGAATCGGCGGCCGTGTAGAGCAATTCGAGTTCATCCGCGGTGAGCCCGTGGGCGTCGTCCACGACCAGCGCGTAGCTGTGCCGGAGAGCGTCCGCGCCGTTGGACGTGGACGCGGCGCCCGCGACGGCCGCGACCACGAGTTGATCGACGGCTGATCTGTTGCGCGGCTGCGTCGTACCGTCGCGACGGCCGGCCGGACTCGGCTCCGCCGCGGTGGGGTCCGCGTCGGAGGTGGACCCGGTGACCGTGTCGCGGCTGTTGTCCGGGGTCGCGGCCACGTCGCCCGCGCGGTCGTTGGTGAGGCCGCGCAGCTGGGGGACCACGTCGCCGGGACGGTCGGTGACGGTGATGCCGCGCAGCTGGAGCCGGGCGCGGATAGCCGACAGCAGGGTGGATTTGCCGGTGCCGGAGCGGCCCCGGATGAGGTAGAGCGGGGGCGTGGAGTCAGCGGAGTCCAGGTCCCGGAGGATTTCTCGTGCGCACGGGAGCGAATCGAGTGCGACTGGGGTGTTGCCTATCAACTGGAATCCAACTCTCAGCCGCCGGTGCGGGGAAGGACTTGTGTCGGGAGCGCCGGGACGGCGTCGCCGAGCTGATCGACGGTGCCGTTGAGGACACCGGGCACGCTGGGCAGGGACGGTACCGTCGGAACCTTCAGCTCGGGCTGCGGCAGGGACGGAAGTTGCGGCTGCTGCGCGGCTGGAAGTTGCGGCGGGGCAGTGGTTTCCGGTTGCCCGGCGGGGGCGGCCGGTTCGGTGGCCGCCGCGCCCGCCGTGGTGGGCGCGGCGCCGGGAGACGGATTGCCCGCTCCCGCTGCGGGATTCGATCCGGCCGGACGCCCGGCGGTGGTCGGTCCCACTCCGGCGATGGGTGCGGCCTGGCCGGTGGTTCCCGCCTGGTCGCTGCCACCGGTCTGCGGATCGGCATTGTCCAGGGCCGCCACGGTCGTCGAAGGTGCTTGCGGCCCGGACGATTCCGGTGGGGCCGATTGCACACCGGTGCCCATGGCCAGCGTGCCCGTGGCCAGCGCGGCGATGGCCACGGCCACCGCGCCCATGACCGCGACCCGCTTCCAATGCGCGAATCCGGTGGGCTGTTCGTCGTCGGTGGGGAGGGTGGGCAGAGCGCGCGGTTTGTCCGACACGGATTCCTCGGCGGCGGGGGTGCGCTCGGCGCTGTGGCTCACGGGGAGTTCGCGTGCGCCGGGCCCGTCGTCGGAGTTCCGGTCGGTGCGGGGGAACGCGCCGCTCGGGTGTCCGGGTAGCCCCGCGCCGGGTGTTCCGCTCTCTGCGGCTGAGTATTCGAAACTGTTGGAGCGCAGGTCATTTGCGCGTTCGGAGCCGGGATCACGACGGGCCGGGATACCGGGGCGGGCCAGCCCGGCCAGGGGGCTGGCGATGCTCGGGTGCGGTTCGGTCGGGGTGGTGTCGGTGAGCAGGTCGGCGGCGAGCAGTGCCGCGCCGTGTGCGCTGAGGTGGGCGGGGTCGGCGGCCGTGGCCACCGGGATGCCGAATTCGGTGGAGAGGAGTTCGGTGACCAGTGGGATGGCCGCGCCGCCGCCGGTGAGGAGGATGCCGTCGAGTTCGGCGACGGTCAGTCCGGCGCGGCGGACGGCCTCGCGGACCAGATCGGTGGAGGTGAGCAGGGGGTTGCGGACGAGGTCTTCGAATTCGTCGCGGACCAGGCGCACGTCCACCGGGCCGAGGTCGGGTAGGCGGACCGGGACCACCGTGGCCGTTTGTTTGGAAAGTGTTTCTTTCGCAATTTTGCAGCGAACGCGGAGATCCGCCAATTCTTGTTCCACTCGCGGATCGAATGGATCGAAATCATTTTCGCCGACCGCAAACGCGAGGACGTAGCGCATGGCGAGCAGATCGAATTCCGCACCTGCCACTGTGGTGGAACGAACCGGTTCGCCCAGAAGTCCCGACATGGCGCCCGTGCGCGCCACCGAAACGGTCAAACCCGTTGTGCCCAGGTCGTATACGACCATCGCGCCGTCGTGGGTGGACTCGTGTACCTCCTGCAGCCAGCGCATGGCCGCGGCCGGCTCCGGAACCAGTGCCACACCGTCCAGTCCGGCGGCGGCGAGCGCGTCGCGCTGCACCTCCACCGTGTGCTGCGACCACCACGCCGGATAGCAGGCGATCGTGGCCGCGGCGGCGTCGAGGTCGTCCACTACCCGGCCGATCGCCGCGGCCACGAGATCCGCCGCGCGAACAGCGGATCCGTCTCTGGTCCGGATGTCCACGGGATCCCCGACCCGGGACAGGAAGCTCTCCGGCAATTCCTGCTCCGGCACGAGCGCGCTCGGCCGGATGTGTGTGGTGCTGTGTCCCCCCGAAGTCGTCACGGCGACGGTATTGGACGACCCGACGGTGATGCCGAGCGCCAGCCCCTGACTCATTCGAGATCCCCTGTCATTCGAAACACGCGGTGGTTGCGGTCCGCGTGTCGCGCGAAAGCTCGTTTGTCCGATTTGTGGAAATGGACGTGTGGGCCGGTTGACCCATGGTTCCTGTCGGTTGCTGGGGGTTCGTCGTTACCGGTTCTCCGGCACGTTGGGGGAAATTCCCCTAATGCCCGGCCTGCCCCCAATCCCGCCGCGTTGCGACACGGGGGAGTTCACCCCGTTTCGGCGTAACGGGTCGCGTTCCTAACGTGAAAGGCAATTCGAGCAGCGCGGGTCAACGGGGCCCGCCCATCCAGGAGATGATTTGCCATGAGCCCCAACGCAATTCTCGAGTTCATCCTCAACCTGCTGCGGGATCAGGACGCCGCCGCCGACTACTGCGTCAACCCCGGCCAGGCGCTCGCCGACGCCGGACTCGGCGCGGTGACCCCCGAGGACATCGCCGCCGTCGCACCCATGGTCGCCGAATCCGCCCTGGTAGCGGGAGGTTCGCAACTGTCCGCCATCATCGCCGCGGGCCACGCCGGCGCCGCCGCCGGAGTGGACGCGGCCGTCAACGGCGCCGCCGGTGTGAACGGGGCCGCGGGCCTCAACGGCGCCGCCGCCGTGAACGGCGCGGTCAACGCGGCGACCGGCGCGGCCGTCAACGTCGGTGCGGCCACCGGCGCTGAGGTCGGCCTCGGCGCCCAGCTCGGAACCGGCGTGGAACTGGGCCTGGCCACCGGCATCGGCGCGGTGGCAGGAGCCGCCGCCAACCTCGGCACCGACCTGGCCGCCAACCTCGGCACCAACCTCGGCACCGACCTCGCCGCAGGCATCGGTGCGGGCGTCTCCGCTGCGGTGGACGCCGCCACCGGCCTGGAAGGCAATATCGGCGCGAACCTCGGCGCCGTCCTCGATTCGGCACTGCACACCAACCTGGGCGTGAACACCGACCTCGGCCTGAACGGCGGAGTGAACCTCGGCACCGGCCTCGACGCCGCCGTGAACGCCGGCACCCAGGTGGGCGCAGGCCTCGAATCCGCACTGCACGGCGGAATCAACGCCGCCCTCGGCGCGGGTGCACAAGCCGGAACCGACCTCGCCGCAGGCCTTTCCGGCGGATTGAACGCGGCTGTGGATGCCGGTACCCAGGCCGGCGCGGGTCTGGGTACCGACCTTTCAGGCGCGCTCAACGGCGCGGCGGGCCTCGGCACCCAGGTGGGCGCGAACCTCGGCACCGGCCTCTCGGGCGCACTCAATGGCGCGGCAGGGATGGGTGCGGAGCTCGGAACCGGTTTGGAGGCAGGGCTTTCCGGTGCACTGAACGGCGCGGCGGGCCTCGGTGCCCAGGTCGGCGCGGGGCTCGACACCGGTCTTTCCGGCGGGATCAACGCCGCCACCGATCTGACTGCGGGTTTGGGAACCGAACTGGCAGGCCAGGTTTCGAGCGGGATCGATGCGGGGCTTTCGGGCGGTGTCGACGCCGCCACCGGATTGGTTGCGGGTCTGGGAACCGAACTGACGGGCGAGGTTTCGAGCGGTATCGATGGTGCGCTCGGTGTTGGCGGGCAGGTCGGGGCGGGGCTCGACACCGGTCTGGCGGGCGCGCTTGCTGGTGCGGCCGGGCTCGGTGGCCAGGTGGGGACGGGGCTCGAAGCAGGTCTTTCCGGTGGGATCGATGCTGCCACCGGTGTGACCGCCGGCCTGGGAACTGAACTGGCGGGCCAGGTTTCGACTGGTGTCGATGGGGCGCTCGGGGTCGGCGGGCAGGTCGGGGCCGGGCTGGATGCCGGGCTGTCCGGGGCGCTCGATGGTGCCGCGGGTGTGGGTACTGAGCTGGGTGCGGGAGTTACGGGTGCTGTCGATGGGACCTTGGGTGCGGGGGCTCAGGTCGGAAGTGGTTTGGAGACCGGGCTTTCCGGGGTGGTTGATGGGGCCGTCGGGGTGGGGACGCAGGTCGGGACCGGGCTGGAGGCCGGGCTCGGTGGCGCCGTGGGTGGTGGGATCGATGCTGCCACCGGGCTCGGGATCGATGCCGGTGCCGGGCTCGGGGGTGCCGTTGGTGGTGGGGTTGATGCCGCTACGGGGCTCGGTGCGCAGGTTGGGGGCGGGTTGGGGGCTGGGCTCACCGGGGTGGGCGAGGCTGTCACCGGGGGTGTGGATGTGGGGGTGCATGGGTCGAATGGGGTCGAGGTGGGGCTCGGGTCCGGGGCGGGTGCGCAGGTCGGGGGCGGGGTGGATGCCTCGGCGGGGATCGGTGGTGCGGCGAATCCGTGGGCGGGAGTGGATGTTTCGCAGGCGTTCGGGGCCGGGGTGCAGGGTGGCGGGTTGGACGGCGGGGTGTTCGGGGAGAGCGGCGTGAGCGGTGGGGTCGAGCTGGGGAGTTACCCCGGCGGCGATGTCATCGGGGACATGCTGCACTCCTGAGCTGGATGAAGGTTGGTGAGAGCTGTGTCGGGGAACTCGGCGGGACATCCGCTGCTGGCGATACTGTCGGAAACCATTGCGGTGGCGCGGGCTTCGGACCGTGGTGATCTCGTGGGGCGGTTGGAGACGCTCGCGGGGAAGGTGCGGGATCCGCGCCGTCGTATCGTGGTCGCCGGGCTGGGGAATCAGGGCAAGAGTCAGTTCGTGAACGCCCTGATCAACCAGGACGTGTGCGCGGTGGGCGACGATGTGACCACCACCGTCACCACGGTGCTCGCCCACGCGGTCGAGCAGCGGGCGGCGCTCGTTGTCGCCGGGGGTGACGGTGAAATCTCGCGGGTGGCAGTGGGATTCGCGGAGGCGGGAGGCGTCACCGGGCGCGCGCCCGAAGCGCAGGGACGGCCCGTGCTGCGGGTGGAGATCGAGATGCCCAACCGGCTGCTCGCCGACGGGCTCGTGGTGGTGGACACCCCGGGCGTCGGCACGCACGGGAGCACCAGTGGCGCGGGCGTGCTCGGGAATGTGCCCGCCGCCGACGCGGTACTGCTGCTCACCGACGCGTCGACCGAACTCACCGATCCGGAGGTGGAGTTCCTGCGGCAGGTGCGGGAACTGTGCCCGGCGGTGGCGGTGCTGCTCACCAAGGTGGACCTGTATCCGCACTGGCGGCAGGTGTTCGACGCAAACCAGATCCACCTGCGCGACGCGGGAATCGAGGTGCCGATCATCCCGGTGTCCGCGCTGCTGCGCACCCACGCGATGCGCCTGCAGGACGAGCAGCTCGGCCGGGAGTCCGGGTTCGGGCTGGTGTTCCAGTTCCTGCGCGAGCAGGTGGTGGCGCGTGACCAGGCCGAGGTGGCGCGCACCGTCGCCCTCGACATCAGTTCGGCGGCAGAGCATTTGGCGCTGGCGCTGGGCAGTGAACTGGTGGCCCTGCGGGATCCCGAGCGCGGCGCGGCCGCCATCCGGGAACTGCGGGCGGCGAAAACCGCTGCGGAGCAACTGCATCGGCGTACCGCCGTCTGGCAGCAGACCCTCGGCGACGGTGTCACCGATCTCGCGGGCGATGTCGACCACGACCTGCGCAACCGGCTGCGCACCATCTCGCACGAGGCGGAGGAGTGGATCGACGACCATGATCCCGGCCGGCACTGGGAGAGCATCGAGGAATGGCTGACCACCCAGGTCGGCACCGCCGTCGGCGACAACCTGCTGTGGACCCGCAACCGCGCGGTGAAACTCGCCGAACAGGTCGCCACCCACTTCACCGAACTGGGCACCGTAGACCTGCCGGATGTGCGAGAAGCCCTGGACGGCAATACCTCTCGCGCGGGCTCCTGCACGCTCGCCGATCTCGAACCCGATCTCGGCTTCGGCCACAAGATCCTGGTGGGCGTGCGCGGCTCCTACGGCGGCGTCGTCATGGTCGGCCTGATGGGCACCATGGCGGGCATGGCCCTGGTCAACCCGCTCTCCCTCGGCGCGGGACTCCTGCTGGGCGGCAAGGCTTTCCGTGACGACAAGCAGGCCCGCCTGGCCAAACGCCGCTCCGACGCGAAGGTGTCGGTCCGCCGCTACGTGGACGACGTCGCCTTCCACACCGGCAAGGAGACCAAGGACCGCCTGCACCGCATCCACCGCCTGCTCCGCGACCATTTCACCGCCGTCGCCGAGCGCACCCTGCGTTCCCTCGACGACTCGCTCCGCGCCGCCCAGGAAGCCGCCAACCTCGAGTCCACCCACCGCACCCAGCGCGCCACCGAACTCGAACGCCGCCTGCACGTGGTAGCCCAACTGCGCCGCCACGCCGACGCCATGCTCGGCATCGAAGGCGCCCGCGGTCAAGCCCTGGCCGCCCGCCCACCCCAGCCCGAACCCGGCAGCTTCCCGGCGATCCGCGTGGCGGTGGATCGCACCGGTCCTGCCCCGAGCTGACACCGCCTGGCGCGCCCGTGGCCTGCGGTGTGGCGGTGGATCGCAGCCGTCCCGCCCGGAGCTGGCACCGCCTGGCGCGCCCGTGGCCTGCGGTGTGGCGGTGGATCGCAGCCGTCCCGCCCGGAGCTGGCACCGCCTGGCGCGCCCGTGGCCTGCGGTGTGGCGGTGGATCGCAGCCGTCTTGCCCCGAGCTGGCACCGCCCGCCGCGCCCGTGGCCTGCGGGCGCGGTGTGCGTGCTGTCTCCTGTTGCTAACGCGATGCCTGGTCGGCGCGAATGCCATGCGACGCATGGAGGTGTTTGGGTGCTGCGGAACAGCGAGCCGATGAGGTACGACTCGGCGGGATACGGGCTGGTGCCGGAGACTCGCGGGCTGGTCGCGGCGGCTCGGCGCGCCTTCGAGGGCCGGCCGCGCGTGCGGGCGCAGCTCGACGAATGCGCGCGGCGACTGGATCAGCCGCTGCGGGTCGCGCTGGCCGGGCAGCTCAAAGCGGGGAAGTCGACGCTGTTGAACGCGCTGGTGGGGCAGGACATCGCACCCACCGACGCGACCGAGTGCACGCGGCTGGTGACCTGGTATCGCAATGGCGCCGCACCCCGGGTGACCGCGTACTCCGGGGACGGGGCACGGGCCGATGTGGTGGTGCGGCGTGGTCGCGGCGCCGACGGGCTGCCGGGCGCGCACGGGCTCACGTTCGATCTGTCCGGGTTGCGCTGGAATTCGGGCGCGCCGCGTGAGGTCGATCGCCTCGAGGTGGAATGGCCCTCGGCCGAGCTGGCGCAGACCACGATCATCGACACCCCGGGCATCTCCTCGCTGTCGCGGGACGTGTCCGCGCGGACCTCCCGGCTCCTGACCCCGCAGGGCGGGGATGCCGCCCTGCCGAGCGCGGATGCCGTCGTCTATCTGCTGCGCCGACTGGATGCGGCGGATGTGGATTTTCTCGAGCGGATCGGGTCTGGTGCGGACCGAAGCGGCGCGGACGCGACGCGGCCGAATCCCGCCGGGCCGCTGGGTGTGATCGGCGTGGTGTCGCGGGCGGATGAGATCGGGGCGGGGCGGATCGACGCCCTGCATTCGGCGCGGGATGTGGCGGCGCGGTTTTCGGGCGAGCTGGAGCGAACCGGCCTGTGCCAGTCGGTGATTCCGGTGGCGGGGTTGCTGGCGTTCGCGGCGGCCACGCTGCGGCAGCGGGAGTACGCGGCGTTCGAGGCGTTGGCGACCGTGCCCGTGGACGAGTTGAGCGCCGCGCTGCTGTCGGCGGATCGGTTCGCTCGGCCGGATCTGCCACTGCCGGTGCCGCCGGAGCTCCGCGCGCATCTCGCCGGCCGATTCGGATTGTTCGGAATCCGGTTGGCGGTCACCCTGATTCGGCTGGGTGTGCGTGACGCCGACTCCCTGGCCAGAGAACTCACGCAGCGCAGTGGTCTCGACGAATTGCGCACCGTGCTCGACGTTCAGTTCGCACAGCGCGCGGATGAATTGAAGGCGCACTCGGCGCTGACGGCGCTCGCCCGGATCCTCGCCACCAACCCGGGCACCTCCGCCGACACCCTGCTGCCACGGGTCCGGACCCTGCTCGCCGATGTGCACAGCTTCGCCGAACTCCGCCTGCTCGGCCATCTCCGCTCCGACGAACTACCGCTCCCCACAACAGATCTCAACGAACTGCATCGCCTGATCGGCGGCGCGGGCGTCGCCACCCACCTGCGTCTCGGGCTCTCCGCGCACACGGATATCGCCACCCAGCGCGAGGAAGCCCTTGCCGCCGTGCACAAATGGCGTTCCCGCGCCCGCCACCCCCTGGCGGATCAATCCACCGCGAACGCCTGCCTCACCGCCGCCCGCAGCGCCGAGGGCCTGCTGGAAATCCTGCACGCGCCCCCGACCACCCCGTTCGCGCGGATCAGCCTGCCGCGCACCGGCAATACACAGAGCTAGCGCTCCTCGGCAAGGCTCACGGCAGGTTGTCAGGGTGCGGTTTTCGAACTGTGCGGATCCACGAGGATCTTGGCGTGCTGTTCCGGTGAGCCGAGGGCGGTGAAGGCGGCGTCGATGCCTTCGAGGCCGACTGTGCCCGTGATCAAGGGGGAGGGGTCGACCTTGCCGTCGGCGAGCATGTGCAGGGTGTCGCGGAATTCGCCGGGGTCGTAGCCGAGGACGAAGCGGAGTTCGAGCTGTTTGTTGATGGCTACGGCGGGGCGGATGGTGTCGGGTTGCATGCAGACGCCGACCACGACCACGCGGGACATGGCGGGGGCGGCAGCGAGGATTTGGTCGAGAATGCCTGGGACGCCGACGCATTCGAAGATGACGGGGGCCGGCGGGCGGATGTCGAAGGTGTGGGCGGCGCGGAAGAGGTACCACCAGGGCACATTCGGGATTCGGCGCAGCTTGGCCATGGCGTCGAAGCCGGAATTGATGAGGTCGATGGGGTCGCGGTTCATGATCGACTTCTTGGGCGCCGCCTTCCACGGCGAGTCGACGGCGGGGTCCACGACCACATCCGCGCCGCAGCGGGTGGCGAGTTCGCGGCGGCGCGGGGAGAGGTCGCTGGCCACCACGGTGCGGACCCCGGCGGCCTTCAGCATGCTGATGACCGCCAGGCCGATGGGTCCGCAGCCGATGACGAAGGCGGTGCGGCCCTTGCTCACCCGTCCGGTGCGCACGGCGTGCCAGGCCACGGCCATCGGTTCGGTCAGTGCGGCATGGTCGGGGGACAGTCCGTTGGGGACGTCGAAGGTCATGGATTCCTGCACCAGGACCTGTTCGGCGTAGCCGCCGGGCGCGGCGGCCGAGAGCCCGGTGAGGTGGGCTTCGCGGCCGTGCCGCAGGATCGGCAGCGCCACCACGGGCGTGCCGGGCTTCCAGCGGCGGCGGGTGTTCACGCCGTATTCGACCACCTCGCCGGTGAATTCGTGGCCGAGCACCACGCTCTGATCCGAGCGCATGAAGTGCTGGTAGCCGGTGGTCGCGCCGGTGAGGTCGGCCATGTCGTCGCCGTGCACACGGGCGTGCAGGTCGGAGCCGCAGATGCCGCAGCGGGTGACGTTCACCAGGATCTGGCCCGGCCCGGGTACGAGGTCGGGAATCTCCTCGACCCGGAATTCACCCTTGCGGACCACGGTTGCGCGCATGACCGACTCCTACCCCTGCTCTGGCGTCCTGCTCCGGATTCTTCCCGTCCGAGCGGCCGGGGGACAGCGAATCGGCCCGTTACCGCGAATAGCATCAGTGATGCACGTCACACCGTAGTGCGGTCACAGCGGTCGCGATCCCGTGTCCAACCCAGGTGAAAGCAGTTCACACGGAAGGACACCGGCCATGCCGACCATCGACATCCTCGACTCCTACCTCAACTACACCGACACCGGCGCGGGCGACATCCCCGTGGTGTTCCTGCACGGCAACCCCACCTCGTCCTACATCTGGCGCAATGTGATTCCGCACGTGTCCGGCGAAACCCGGGTGCTGGCACCGGATCTCATCGGCATGGGCGACTCCGGCAAGCCCGACAGCGAGTACCGGTTCGTCGATCACGCCCGCTACCTGGATGCCTGGTTCGACGCACTCGGCCTGGACCAGGTCGTCATCGTCGGCCACGACTGGGGCGGTGCGCTCGGAATGCACTGGGCGGCACGGCATCCCGAACGAGTGCGCGGCATCGCCGTGGTGGAGACCTTCCTGCGTCCGATGGACTGGTCGGAGATGCCGCCGCAGGGCGCGGAACTGTTCCGGCGCTTCCGCTCCGACGAAGGCGAGAAGCTGGTGCTGGAACAGAACATGTTCATCGAATTCAACCTGCCCGCCTCCACCCGCAGCCTGTCGCTGACCGCCCTCGAGGAGTACCGCCGGTACTACCCGACCCCGGAATCCCGCCTGCCGATGCTGGTGTGGCCGCGCGAATTCCCGCTCGGCGGGGAACCGGCCGACGTGGTCGCCATCATCGAGAACTACGACCGGTGGATGTCGGAGTCGCCGGAGGTGCCCAAGCTGGTCATGGCCGTCGAGAACGGCGTCGGACTCGGCTCGCCGGAGATGATCGACTGGGCGGCAACCACATTCGCCGCCTGCGAGACCGCCTCCATCGGTCCCGCCGGGCATCACAGCCCGGAGGATCAGCCGGACGCCATCGGCGCGGCGGTCGCCGACTGGATCCAGCGGCACGCGCTGCTCGGCGCCAAGGTCGGGTGAGCGAGTTTCGGGCGGTACGCGCTCGGCGGCGGCACGGCCGGTAATCTGAAACGGCCGTGGCAGGGCTGATCGGGGGCGAGGTGCACACCTCGCCCCCGATCCCTTTCCCGGGGGTGCCGCGGGCCCGGCGGATTTCCGCTTGCGTAGCGCGGAATTCGCGTCGAAGCTGGGCGGAGTGGAAAACGAAGCGGCCGAACCGTACTCGTCCGGTGTGGCGACAGCGCCCGAGGTACTCGATCCGGAAGCCCTCGCGGCCGAGCGGGACCTGGTGGCGCGGGCGGTGGCGGGCGACCGCACCGCCGTCGGGGAAGTCGTTCTGCTGCTGCAGGATCCGATCTACCGGCTGGCCCTGCGCATGGTGTGGCGACCCGCCGACGCGGAGGACGCCACCCAGGAGATCCTGCTGCGCGTGGTCGAGAACCTGAACAGCTGGCGGGCCGAGGCGCGGCTGCTGACCTGGGCCTACCGGGTGGGAGTCAACTTCCTGCTGAATCTGCGCCGCAGGACCCCGCAGGAGACGAACCAGCTCAGCCTCGACGATTTCAGCGAAGGGCTGAAAGACGGTCTGGCCGAACAGGATTACCGCGGCCCGGAAGCCACCCTGCTCACCCACGAGGTCAGGTTGAACTGCAGCCAGGCCATGCTGCAGTGCCTGGCGCGCGACGAGCGGGTCGCCTTCGTACTCTCCGATGTGTTCGAAGTGAGTTCCGCCGAGGCCGCCTGGATCACCGGCGCGACCCCGGCGGCATATCGAAAGCGCGTGGAGCGAGCCAAGAAGCGGCTCGGCAGCTTCCTCACCAGGACCTGCGGATTGTCGAATCCGGACGCCTTCTGCCGCTGTTCGCGTCGCGTCGAGAAGGCCCTCGAACTGGGCCGCGTCGACCCGCGCCGACCCGCCTTCGCCGCCCACCCGGTCACACCCGGTGGGCGCAGCGTCGAAGAGGCGGAGAAGCAGATGGTCCGGCTGCACGATGCCGCCGCCGTCATCGGCGCGCACCCCGATTACGCCGCTCCGCGGGACAGAATGGCCGCCATCGCCGGAGTGCTCGGCTCCGGGCGCTTCCCGCTTCTCGAATGAGGGCCGAACCAGCGCCCTGAAATCAGGGTTGGACACCGCCGCACCGGGTACGCGCACCATGTCCGAAGGGCAGGTGCCACATGACACGACAGGACATCGTCCACGCACTACTCGAACGCGCCGGAACCAGTTACGCGGCGGAGGCGGGCATCCGCCTGGCCGACAAACCCGCACCCCTGTTCCAGCTGCTGGTGCTCGCTCAACTCCTGAGCACCCGCATCTCCGCCGGCCTGGCGGTGGCCGCCGCCAGAGAACTGGTCACCTCCGGCTACACCACCCCGCACCGCATCGCCGACGCCGACTGGCAGGAACTCGTCGACGCCCTCGGTCGTGCCCGCTACCGCCGCTACGACGAATCCACCGCCACCCGCCTCGGCGCGAACGCCGCCCTGCTGATCGACCGCTACCACGGCGACCTGCGTGAACTCGCCGCCGAATCCGATGAGAAACCCTGCCGCCTGGTCGAACTCCTGCAACAGTTCCAGGGCATCGGCCCCACCGGTGCGAGCATCTTCCTGCGCGAAATCCAGGACATCTGGCCGTGGATCCGCCCGCACTTCGACGAACGCGCACGGCAGGGCGCCGAACAACTCGACCTGCCCACCGACCCGGCCGAACTGGCCCGCCTCAACCCGGACGGCCACGACGCCGACCTCGCCGCCGCTCTCGTCCGGGTGACCCTCGACCACGATCTGGCCGAAGAGGTCCGCACTGCCGCGCACTGACCTCGCGTCCCGGCGATCGGGGTGGAGTGGGGCATGAGAAACCGGTCGGGCGCTTACGATCCGTATGTGGTTTCGAAGTCGCCCGGATCGGCGGGACTCTCGGGTGCGGCCGGGCAGATGCGAGCCCGGGACATCGACCGGGTGAACACCCGGGCGCGGCTGGATGCCGCGTACGAGGAGGGCCAGCTCGGCAACGAGGAGTATCACTCGCGATCGGAGCGAGCGGCGAAGGCCGAGACGCTCGGGCAACTGCATCGGCTGGTCGCTGATCTCCAGGAATCGGCGGGGACAGCGGATCTCGCTCTGCCGCAGCCGGATTCCGGGAAAGGGCGGGCAGCACGCGGGGCATACCCGGGCGAGGTGCGGGCACGGGACAAGGATCGGTCGGCGGCGTGCGCGCTGCTGGACGCCGCACGCGGAGACGGGCAGCTGTCGCAGGACGATCATCGTGCGCTGACCGAACTCGCCGGTGCGGCCAAGACTTTGGGGGAACTGGCCGACCTCACGGCCGATCTGCAGCGGCCCGCGGACGCGCCCGCCGCGCCTCGGCCGCCCCGCGCACGGCGGAAGAACTGGTTCACCGCCGTGGTGGCGGTGGCTGCGACGGCGGCGGCGATCGGCGCGTTCGTCGCGGTGGATTCCACCGGGTCGACATCGGAGGTGCGGCCCGCCGCGGATCTCGGCGTGATCGAGCCGCGCGTCGTACCCATGCCGAATCTGCTCAGCGAGGAAGGGATTTCGTACTTCCGGGACCTCTACCGGACCAAGTTCGGGGATGGTCTCGTCGACGAGCTCAGCTTTCACGACGGCTACGCCTCGTTGCGGCGGCCGGTGTCCGGCCAGCCCAATCGCCAGGAGGATTACAGCTTCCGGGGCGGCTTCGAGCGCAGTGGTGCGCCGGTCACCCGCAAGACCGATACGCCGGTGTTCGATCTGGCGACCCTCGAGGTGGCCGCGCTGGGGCGGCTGATCACGGGCGCGCCTGCGACTGTGAAGGTGCCGGACGGCGTGGTCACCCACCTCGTCTTCGATATCGAGGGCATGGCGCGGGCGCGCAGTGGCGACAAGACGGTGATCGTGCGCATCTACGTGAGCAATGCCGCCGAGGAGCGAGGCTATATCGAAATGAGCGCGACGGGGGACGTCGTGCGGGTCTCGGAATTCAAAGGGTAGGGCAGCGTCATGGCCGAGTTCCGGAACCGAATCGACAATCGGCACAGCGGTATTCGAGTACGAGATACCGATCGGGTCGATGCCTGCGCGCTGCTCGACGCCGCCCGCGCCGAAGGCGAGCTGACCGAGGCCGAGCACGCGCAGCGCAGCGAGGCCGCCATGCGCGCGAACACCTTCGGCGACCTGGACAAGCTCCTGCGGGATCTGCAGATTCCGCGCAATCTGGCCGACGCGCCGGTGGTCCGGCCGGATCGCCGGGCGCCGTCGCGCAAGTGGCAGGCGGCGGCCGCGCTCATCGTCGTCGCCGCCCTGATCGGTGCGCTCGGCGGATGCGTGAGCCGGGCGGCCGCACCCGGCGCGTCACTGCCGGATCCGACCACCGGCCCCGGACTGGCCGCGTTCATCCAGGCCTACCGGGATCACTACGGCGACACCGTGGTCGACGAGGTCTCGCTCTATCCGGGATATGTGCTGGTCGAACGCGCTTCCGGGGCGGACAGCGAGCGAATCCGCTACGACCGCAAGGGTTTCAGCGCCTACACGAGCTCCTCACGCTCCACCGACGCGGTCGCGCTCGATCTCGCCGAACTCGATGTGCCTGCCCTGGCGCGCCTGATGGCCGGTGCGGGCGAAACAGTCGGTGCTCCCGGCCATAGGATCAGCCACATCACCATCGAGCACGAAAAGGATGAGGACGCGGTGGTCCGCATCTACGTGGAGGACACGCGCAACGGCGGCTACCTCGAGGTGAGCCCGGCGGGCGAGCCGCTGACCGTCTATCCATCGCACGACTGAGTCTCGTCGAAAAAAGTTTCCCGGTTCTGGAATAGATCTCCGACCTGGCTAGTTGGTCTGGTCAGCGCAAGGTTGAGTGGAAGCGGCTCAAGTTCAAGTTGCACTCGAGGCAAAGCGGGTGCAGGATTGAGCCGACCACGCTCAGTGTTGCTGAGGACCGTGCTCCATGCAGAGTCAGGAGCGCAGGGTCCTGACACATCAGCAGGTAAGTCAACTAGGAGGATTCACCATGGCTCGTGCGGTCGGTATCGACCTCGGGACCACGAACTCGGTTATCGCCGTTCTCGAAGGCGGAGAGCCGGTCGTCGTCGCCAACTCGGAAGGATCGCGCACCACCCCGTCCGTCGTCGCGTTCGCGAAGAACGGAGAGGTGCTCGTCGGTCAGCCGGCGAAGAACCAGGCCGTCACCAACGTCGACCGCACCATCAAGTCGGTCAAGCGGCACATGGGTGAGGACTGGAACGTCGAGATCGACGGCAAGAAGTACACCCCGCAGGAAATCTCCGCGCGCACGCTCATGAAGCTGAAGCGCGACGCCAAGGCGTACCTCGGTGAGGAGATCACCGACGCGGTCATCACCGTCCCCGCCTACTTCGAGGACGCGCAGCGCCAGGCCACCAAGGAGGCCGGGCAGATCGCGGGCCTGAACGTGCTCCGCATCGTCAACGAGCCCACCGCGGCCGCGCTGGCGTACGGCCTCGACAAGGGCGACAAAGAGCAGACCATCCTCGTCTTCGACCTCGGCGGCGGCACCTTCGACGTGTCCCTGCTGGAGATCGGCGAGGGCGTCGTCGAGGTCCGCGCGACCTCCGGCGACAACCACCTCGGCGGCGACGACTGGGACGAGCGTGTGGTCTCGTGGCTGGTCGACAAGTTCAAGGCGTCCTCGGGCATCGACCTGACCAAGGACAAGATGGCCATGCAGCGTCTGCGCGAGGCCGCGGAGAAGGCCAAGATCGAACTGTCGTCCTCGCAGTCGACCTCGATCAACCTGCCCTACATCACCGTGGACGCGGACAAGAACCCGCTGTTCCTCGACGAGCAGCTGACCCGGGCCGAGTTCCAGAAGATCACCTCCGATCTGCTGGACCGCACCCGCAAGCCGTTCCAGTCGGTCATCAAGGACGCCGGCATCTCCGTCGGCGAGATCGACCACGTCGTGCTGGTCGGTGGCTCCACCCGTATGCCCGCCGTCTCCGAGCTGGTCAAGGAACTGACCGGCGGCCGTGAGCCGAACAAGGGCGTGAACCCGGACGAGGTCGTCGCCGTCGGCGCCGCGCTGCAGGCCGGTGTGCTCAAGGGTGAGGTCAAGGACGTCCTGCTGCTCGATGTCACCCCGCTGTCGCTGGGTATCGAGACCAAGGGTGGCGTGATGACCAAGCTCATCGAGCGCAACACCACCATTCCGACCAAGCGGTCGGAGACCTTCACCACGGCCGACGACAACCAGCCGTCCGTGCAGATCCAGGTCTTCCAGGGTGAGCGCGAGATCGCCTCGCACAACAAGCTGCTCGGCTCCTTCGAGCTGACCGGCATCCCGCCGGCCCCGCGCGGCGTGCCGCAGATCGAGGTCACCTTCGACATCGACGCCAACGGCATCGTCCACGTGACGGCCAAGGACAAGGGCACCGGCAAGGAGAACACGATCAAGATCCAGGACGGCTCCGGCCTGTCCAAGGAGGAGATCGACCGGATGATCAAGGACGCCGAGGCGCACGCCTCGGAGGACAAGACCCGCCGGGAAGAGGCCGAGACCCGCAACCAGGCCGAGTCGCTGGTGCACCAGACCGAGAAGTTCATCAAGGACAACGAGGACAAGGTCCCGGCCGACATCAAGGAGAAGGTCGAGGCGGCCATCGCCGAGGCCAACGAGGCGCTCAAGGGCACCGACATCGCGGCCATCAAGGCGGCGGTGGAGAAGCTCGCCACCGAGTCGCAGGCGCTGGGCCAGGCCATCTACGACGCGTCGGCCGCGGCCGACGGCCAGTCCGCGAACGGCTCTGCCGCACCGGATTCCGATGACACCGTGGTGGACGCCGAGGTCGTCGAGGAGCCTGAGAAGAAGTGACGAACCAGAACCCGGAACAGGAACCGGTCATCGATCCGGCTGCGTTCGAGGGGCGCTTCGAGCCCACGGGTGAGGTTTTCGAGGCCGCGGCGGAGGACACCGCCGCGGCCCTCGGGCCTGATGGGGCTCCCGAGAGCGTGGACGCCATCGCCGACACGATCAGCGCCGAATTGGCCGAGCGCACCGCGGATCTGCAGCGTCTGACCGCGGAGTACGCCAACTACCGGCGGCGCGTCGAACGGGACCGCAAGGCCACCATCGACACCGCCAAGGCGCAGATCGTCAGCGAACTGCTGCCCGTGCTCGACGATCTCGACCGTGCCCGCACCCACGGTGACCTCGATGCCGGACCGCTCAAGGGCGTCGCCGACAAGCTGGTCACCGCACTGCAGAAGCAGGGCCTCGAGGAGTTCGGACTCGAAGGCGAGGCCTTCGACCCGACCCTGCACGAGGCCGTGCAGCACGAGGGCTCCGGCCACAACCCGGTACTCGGGATGGTCATGCGCAAGGGTTACCGATTCGGTGATCGCGTCCTGCGTCACGCGCTGGTCGGCGTCACCGACGGGGTAGCGGATTCGGTTGCGGGGCAATCGGATTCTTCGAACGCTGGCCCGGATGCCAGTAACAACGGATAACACCGCGAGAGGAGGAGATGCCCGGTGAATCGGGAGTGGCTCGAGAAGGACTTCTACAAGGAGCTGGGCATCGCCTCCAGCGCGACGCAGGACGAGGTCAAGAAGGCATACCGCAAACTGGCCCGCGACCTGCATCCGGACAAGAATCCGGGCGACACCAAGGCCGAGGAACGGTTCAAGGCGGTCAGCGAAGCGCATTCCGTGCTCTCCGATCCGGAGAAGCGCAAGGAATACGACGAGGCCCGAAGGCTTTTCGCCAGTGGCGGATTCGGGCGCGGCGGGTTCTCGCCGGGCGGCGGATACGGCCAGGCCGGGGGCTTCAGCCAGGACTTCAACCTGGGTGACATCTTCGGCGGCGGCACCGCCAACGCCTCCGACGGCGGTCTCGGCGACCTGCTCGGCGGACTGTTCAACCGGGGCGGCACGCGCACCTCGTCGCGGCCGCGGCGCGGCAGCGATGTGGAAACCGAGACGACCCTCGGCTTCCGTGAGGCCGCCCAGGGCGTGACGGTTCCGCTGCGCATGACCAGCCCGGCCGCGTGCACCACCTGCCACGGCAGTGGTGCCAAGCCGGGTACGTCTCCGCGAGTCTGCCCGCACTGCAACGGATCCGGCGTCGTCAGCCGGAACCAGGGTGCGTTCGGATTCAGTGAGCCGTGCGACGACTGCCGCGGCACCGGATCGATCATCGACGATCCGTGCCCGGACTGCCGGGGCACCGGCATCCAGAACCGGACCCGCACCATCACCGTGCGCATTCCCCCGGGAGTGCGTGACGGGCAACGGATTCGGCTCGCCGGTCAGGGCGAGGCGGGCCTACGCGGCGCACCGCCCGGCGACCTGTTCGTCACGGTGCACGTCAGTCAGGACAAGGTCTTCGGCCGCAACGGCGACGACCTGACCCTGGTGCTGCCCGTCAGCTACAGCGAATTGGTTTTGGGCACAACGGTTTCCGTGCCCACCCTGGACGGTCGTGTCGGCGTCAAGGTGCCCCCGGGCACCGCCGACGGCCGCACCCTGCGCGTCCGCGGCCGCGGTGTCGCCAAGCGTGACGGCGGTGCGGGCGACCTCCTGGTCACCGTGAAAGTCGCGGTCCCGCAGAAGCTGGACGACAATGCTTCCGAGGCGCTGCGGCGCTACTCGGAGGCGGAGAAGGCCAGTGGCTTCGATCCGCGTGCAGGATGGGCAGGTGCGTAAATGAGTTCCGATCCCAAGAAGGCCGAGGCGCAATACTTCCTGATCTCGGTGGCCGCACAGCTCGCGGGCATGCACGCCCAAACGCTGCGCACCTACGACCGCCTGGGTCTGGTCTCGCCCCAACGTACTTCCGGCGGCGGCCGACGCTACTCCAACCGAGACGTCGAACTCCTCCGTGAAGTACAGCGCCTCTCTCAGGACGAGGGCGTCAACCTCGCCGGCATCAAACGGATCATCGAACTCACCAACCAGGTGGAAGAACTCCAGCAGCAGGTAGCCGAACTGGCCTCCGAGGTAGACCGCCTCCGAGCCGCCGGCTACCGCCCGGACTTCACCCCACCCCAGCGCAGTACCGCCCTGGTGGTCTGGCAACCCCGCAACCGTCGGCAGTAATCGGCCGAACACGAAGGCAGCGACCCGAATCCGGGTCGCTGCCTTCGTGTTTTCCGCAGAGTGTGGGCGGGGCTGGGTGCTGGGTAATTGCGGAACGGGTAAAAGTAAGGCGAGCCTGATATATACGAACCGGATGGTATTTAGAAAAATGGTTTCGGTGGTTTTGTCCGTATAGCGCAGGGGAATTCGGTAGCGGGCGAGGTTGCGGTGAGGTCGCTGCTTTACTGAGTCTTGCAAAACGAATGTGGCAGAGGTCAGGGCTGTAAACCCGTGTCGTGCGGCGTGTTTCAGGGGAACAGTTGGTTTTCGGTCGGCTTTGCCTGGCTTTGGCTGGTTTTGGGGGAATTACAGGCGTGTTGTTGAAACGAGCCGTTCCGTAGCTGGCTAACCTCGCCTACACTTGCTGAGCAACGGCTGCTGTCGAGTGTCCCGCAGCACTGCACTCGACAGCCTTGCCTGTGTTCGAGTGCGAAATGGGGTTGTGACACAAATGGATTCGCGGACCGTCGCATTGATTAGAACGACGTTCAAGGCGGTTGCTGCGGAGGACGGTGGCCCCGAGAAACTCGCACGGTCGTTCTACGCCATCCTCTTCACCGATTACCCACAGGTTCGCGATTTCTTTCCCGCAGCCCTCGACGCGCAGCGCGATCGGCTCGTCAAAGCCATCGCCTATGTGGTGGACCGGCTCGAGGAGCCGGACAAGCTGCTGCCTTTCCTCGCCCAGCTCGGGCGTGACCATCGCAAATACGGTGTGGTCGCGGAACATTATGCGGCAGTGGGTAAATCACTGAAGTCCGCACTGCAGGCCTACGCCGGCACCGAACTGTGGACCGACGAGGTCGATCGCGCCTGGGACGAAGGCATCGGCGTCATCGCCGAAACCATGATGACCGCGGCCGAGAAGGAAAGCACCCCGCCGGTGTGGACAGGCACCGTCATCGAACACCGCGAGGTCCTGCGCAATCTGGCGATCGTCCGTCTGAAACTCGATCAGCCCATCCAATACGCTGCGGGCCAATACATGTCGGTGCAGATACCGTCGCGCCCCCGCATGTGGCGCTACCTCTCCCCGGCCATCCCGGCCAACTCCACCGGTGAGATCGAATTCCATATCCGCGGCGTCACCGGCGGCTGGGTCTCCCCGGCCATGGTCGGCCACACCCGCGTCGGCGAACAGTGGCTCATCGGCTCCCCGCTCGGCGGTCTCGGCGTCCCCCGCAATACCCGCCGCAAACTCCTCATGATCGGCTGCGGCACCGGAATCGCCCCGCTCCGTGCGCAATTGATGGCCATGACCCAGCGCCGCTCCAACCCCAAGGTCGACCTGTTCGTCGGCGGCCACTACCCGTGCGACCTCTACGACCTCGAGGTCTTGAGCCAGCTCGCGCAGGCCAACAAGTGGCTCACCGTGCACCCGGTCACCGAATCCAACGAAAACCCTTGGTGGCACTTCGAAGACCCGGCCGAACCGGCCCGGGACTACCCGAACCTACAATCCCGCCAGGTCGGTCAGATCGGCAAAATCGTTGCCGCCCACGGCTCCTGGGCGGACCGCGACGTCCAGATAGTCGGCGCGCCCTCCATGGTGCAGACCACCAAGTTCCGCCTCATGGCCGCCGGCACTCCCACCAAGAATATCCGCCACGACCCCCTCTTCTGATCAGAAGCCCTCGTAGCGAATGGAATCCAGCGGCGTGCCGGAGGCGACCAGCCGCTCCACCGTGGCCTGAACCGGCCCGGAGTTGCCGCACACCAGAACCTGATGATGGTCCAGCGGCCCGAAACGCATGGGGATGTCGGCGATGGTGCCGGGCAGCATCTCGTCCTGCTGGAAGCCGATGTCGACGCGGCAGGACTCGTACCAGGTGTCTGTCCACGCGGGATCCTGCTCGTCCTGCACGACGGGAATCACTGTGAGCCAGGGTAGTTCGCCGGTGAGCAGGTAGAGCATGTCGGAGGCGTACAGGTCGCGCGGGTAGCGGCCGCCGACGAACAGGTGGGTGGTCGGCGGTTCGGCGCGGCGGGAGAGATCCAGCAGCAGGGCGCGCAGCGGGGCCAGGCCGACACCGTCGGCGATCATGACCACGTCGGTGGCGTCCTCCTCGACCGCCAGCCAGCCCGCAGGCGCGGTGATGCGCCACTCGTCGCCGGGATGGGTGTCCGAGACCAGGGAGCCACTGCACCAGCCGCCCGGCACCGTGCGCACGTGGAATTCGAGCTTGCCGTCCAGCGACGGTGGCAGCGCCGGGTAGAGGCGGCGAATCATGGTGGGGTGCTGCGGTGTTCGCACCTCCACCGACTGCCCGGGAGCGAAGGGCACGAAATCGCCGATCAGCCGGACCACGGCCAGATCCTCGCGCAGGCGGTGTGCGCCCACCACCGTGGCGGTCCATTCCGTGGCCTCGCCCAGGGCGATGGGGCCGGTGTCGTCCGGGCCGATCGTCACCGCTCACTCCTTCGAAGAAAACTGTGCTGCAAGAACTTTCGCGCGCTACACCGGATCGGACTGGATGGCCGACTCCGGAGTGCCGACGGCCAGCAGCGCCCGCCGGGTGTCGGCGATCATGCGCGCCGAACCGGCGATCTGGATCTGGCGGTCGGCCCACGCGCCGAAGCTGGCCACCACCGCGCCCAGGTTACCGATCAGCCGCCGGTGCATGCCGAACGGCGGATCGGCCGGCGGATACGGATGCCACCACGGATTGGATTCGTTCTCGCACACCGGCACCACGGTCAGCCACGGATTGGATTGCGAGAGCTGCCACATGTTTTCGACGTCGTACAGGTCGCACGGGTAGCGGCCGCCCATGAACAGGTGCACGCGCGGATTGATGCCGCGCCGCCCCATCTCGATCAGCTGCGCGCGAATCGGCGCGATCCCGGTGCCGGAACTGATCATCAGCACATCGCGGCGGCTGCGCAGATCCACGTGCAGGCCACCCAGCGGCGCGGCGATCATCCATCGATCGCCCACCTTGGTCTCGTTCACGATGGCGGGCGACACCCAGCCGGTGCGCACCTTGCGCACATGGAATTCGATCTCGCCGTACGGGTTCGTGGGGATCGCGGGCGACAGGTAGCGCCACATCTTCGGCCGCTGCGGAATCGCCACCGGCACGTACTGTCCCGCCTGATACGGGATCGGCGTATCGGACTGCAGGCGCACGATGGCCAGATCGTCCACCACCCGCCGGTGGCCCACCACCGTGGCCTCCCAATACGGCTGGGATTTATCGGAATTCGCGCCGATCGCCATGGACGCCGATATCAGGATGGTGATGTCGCGCCACCCGTACTCCAGGCCCCGGTTCCAGTGCACCCCGTTGTAGCTGCGGAACGCCGCCAGCAGGGCGCGCCCGGCCATGTCGTAGTGCGCGGCCTCCACGCCGTATTTGCGGTGATCGCGCGCCAACTGTTCCAGGAAGCGTTGCGCCCGGTCCCAGTCCTCCAGATTGTCGAGCACGAACTGGATGGCTGTGACCAGCCGCTTGGGTTGCATATCCATGGCGGACGGGAACAGCTCCCGCAGTGCCGGAATCTCTGCGAACAGGTGACCGTAGAACGCGCTGATCAGCCGTTCGGGCCCGTGCGGGGCCTCGACGACTGTCCGGAAGTTTGCGCGGACCAGCGCTGCCGAACGCGCATCCACGACGTCGAGCATTCCTTTCAACTCAGCGGGCACGGTGTGCGCCGCTACCAGGGACGAAACCGGTACCGGGCCGTCCTCCGCGTCAAGTATCCCTGAAAAACCGGTGGTCGCACGGATATAGCCGAGGTGGATCGATTTCCGTAACTCCGGGTTCAGATGACCAGCACTGTTTTGCCGCGCGCACCCCGCGCGCCCAGGGCCGCCGCCGCGCCGTCGAGGGGCGGGGTGGAATCCAGCGGAACCACCAGGTCGCCATTGCCCACCTTGCGCAGCAGATCACGCAATTCGGCTGCGCCGCCGGAGGATACGAA
This sequence comes from Nocardia acididurans, assembly GCF_016741815.1. GTDB lineage: Bacteria > Actinomycetota > Actinomycetes > Mycobacteriales > Mycobacteriaceae > Nocardia > Nocardia acididurans. Next base: position 159,389 of record NZ_JAERRJ010000001.1, on the reverse strand, counting down.
GTTTCCGCCGGTGATGCCACGGGTTTGCAGATCGGCTTCCACGGCCGATCCGACCGTGCTGAAGGCCCCGCCGCCGTCCCGCACCAGGGTGAGATTCTCGGCGAAACCCGGCGGCGGCGAGACCAGATCGAAGAGCACGTCGATCTGGGCGCGGGTCATGCGCACGGAGTCGGCGATGGACAGCTGGGTGTCCTCCGGCCGCGTCGGCGAGTCGGTGACCGGGACCCGCCCGTAGTTCACCACCTCGGTCGCGCCCAGCCGGATCATCCGGTCGGTGTCGTCGGGCCGGGCCGTGGCGATCACCTCCGCGCCGGTCAGCGCGGCCAGCTGCACCAGGTAGGAGCCGACGCCGCCCGACGCCCCGACCACCAGGGCGGTCTGCCCGGCCCGCAGGCCCGAGGCATTGACCAGATCGAGTGCGGTGATGCCCGCCGTGGGCAGCGCGGCGGCCTGGATCGCGGTGATCTCGTCGGGCACCTTGGCGATGGCGGTATCCGGCGGCACCACGATGAATTCGGCGAAGGTGCCGTGCCCGAGCGGCGGTACGAAGAACTTGCCGACCACCCGCTCGCCGATCTCGTAGCCGTCCACGCCCGCGCCGATCTGCGAGATCGTGCCCGCGCCGTCGAGACCGGGTACGAACGGGAAGTCGTAGGGGACCTGGCCTTTCAGCGCGCCCTCGATGAGTTTCTGGTCGTAGGGGTTGACCCCGGCCGCCTCCAGCGCGATGCGCAGCTGACCGGGACCGGCCTCGGGAGTCGGCACCTCGCCGGGCTCCGGACGGCCGCCGAAGTCTCGAACCACGATCGCGCGCATGGGTTGCTCCATTCGTCGGGTATCCGGACTGGTGACGCATCAACGAACGATCGTGGTCATCGTAAGCATCCGGTCCCGGGCGCGTAATTTGGATGGTGACTTTTTGCCTCTGGTCGAATCTTCGGAAACTCGTCAGACTTGAGCGGAACAGACTCAACTCTTGCCGCGTTGGACTGAGCAACGACTAGTAGGAAGGTGCATGTGGACTCGTTCAATCCCACCACCAAGACCCAGGCGGCCCTGACCGCCGCACTGCAGGCGGCCTCCGCCGCGGGCAATCCGGAGATTCGTCCGGCGCACTTGCTGGTGGCGTTGCTGGATCAGACCGACGGCATCGCCGCCCCCCTGCTCAAGGCCGTCGCAGTCGATCCGGCGACGGTCCGGCGCGAGGCCCAGGACATCGTCGACCGGCTGCCCAAGGCCTCCGGCGCGAGCAGCACCCCGCAGCTCGGGCGCGAAGCCCTCGCCGCGGTCACCGCCGCCCAGCGGCTCGCCACCGAGATGGGAGACGAATACGTCTCCACCGAGCACATGATGGTCGGGCTCGCCTCCGGCGACTCCGATATCTCGCAGCTGCTCCTGAAGTACGGGGCCACCGCCGACGCGCTGCGCGACGCCTTCACCACCGTCCGCGGCAACACCCGGGTCACCACCGCCGACCCGGAGGGCAGCTACCAGGCGCTGGAGAAGTACTCCACCGATCTGACCGCCGCCGCCCGCGACGGCAAACTCGATCCCGTCATCGGACGCGACACCGAAATCCGCCGTGTCGTACAGGTTCTCAGCCGCCGCACCAAGAACAACCCGGTGCTCATCGGCGAACCCGGCGTGGGCAAGACCGCCATCGTCGAGGGCCTGGCTCAGCGCATCATCGCCGGGGACGTCCCGGAATCGTTGCGCGGCAAGCGACTCGTCTCGCTCGACCTCGGCGCGATGGTGGCGGGCGCGAAGTACCGCGGCGAGTTCGAGGAGCGGTTGAAGGCCGTCCTGGAGGAGATCAAATCCAGTGCGGGGCAGATCATCACGTTCATCGACGAACTGCACACCATTGTCGGCGCGGGTGCGACCGGCGAATCCGCCATGGACGCCGGCAACATGATCAAGCCGATGCTGGCGCGCGGTGAACTGCGGCTCGTCGGCGCGACCACCCTCGACGAATACCGCCAGCACATCGAGAAGGATCCGGCCCTGGAGCGCCGCTTCCAGCAGGTGCTGGTCGGCGAACCGTCCGTGGAGGACACCGTCGGCATCCTGCGCGGGCTCAAGGAGCGCTACGAGGTGCACCACGGCGTGCGCATCACCGACTCCGCGCTGGTGGCCGCCGCGACCCTGTCCGACCGGTACATCACCTCGCGGTTCCTGCCCGACAAGGCCATCGACCTGGTGGACGAGTCGGCGTCCCGGCTGCGCATGGAAATCGATTCCCGCCCAGTGGAAATCGACCAGGTCGAGCGGTCCGTGCGACGGCTCGAGATCGAGGAGATGGCGCTAGCCAAGGAAACCGACGACGCCTCCAAGCAGCGACTGGAGAAACTGCGCGCCGAACTCGCCGACGACCGCGAGAAGCTGAACCAGCTGCTCGCCCGCTGGCAGAACGAGAAGCAGGCCATCGACTCCGTGCGTGACGTCAAGGAACAGTTGGAGGCGCTCAAGGGCGAATCCGAGCGGGCCGAACGCGACGGCGATCTCGGCAAGGCCGCCGAACTCCGCTACGGGCGCATCCCGCAGTTGGAGAAGGAGCTCGCCCTCGCCGAGCAGAAGGCGGGCGGCGCGGCCGACGGCGAGGTCATGCTCAAGGAGGAGGTCGGACCCGACGACATCGCGGAAGTGGTGGCGGCGTGGACCGGAATCCCCGTGGGCCGCTTGATGGAAGGCGAAACCCAGAAGCTGCTGCGCATGGAGGAGGAACTCGGTAGGCGCGTGATCGGGCAGCAGGAGCCGATCGCGGCGGTGTCGGACGCCGTGCGGCGGGCGCGGGCCGGCGTGGCCGACCCGAACCGGCCGACCGGATCGTTCATGTTCGTCGGCCCCACCGGCGTCGGTAAGACCGAGCTGGCAAAGGCGTTGGCGGACTTCCTGTTCGACGACGAACGCGCCATGGTGCGCATCGATATGAGCGAATACTCCGAGAAGCACTCGGTGGCCCGCCTGGTCGGCGCGCCGCCCGGATACGTCGGCTACGACCAGGGCGGCCAGCTCACCGAGGCGGTGCGGCGACGCCCGTACACGGTGGTGCTGTTCGACGAGATCGAGAAGGCGCATCCGGACGTGTTCGACATCCTGCTGCAGGTGCTCGACGAGGGTCGACTCACCGACAGCCAGGGCCGCACGGTCGACTTCCGCAACGCCATCCTCATCCTGACCTCGAATCTGGGTGCGGGCGGCGACAAGGACTTCGTCATGAACGCGGTCCGCTCGGCCTTCAAGCCGGAGTTCCTCAACCGCCTCGACGACGTGGTCATGTTCCACGCCCTCGACGAGGAGGAACTGGAGTCGATCGTCGACATCCAGCTGAACCAGCTGCAGAAGCGCCTGGCCCAGCGTCGCCTGACGCTGGACGTCAGCGACTCGGCCCGGTTCTGGCTCGCGGTCCGCGGCTACGACCCGGCCTACGGTGCGCGGCCGTTGCGGCGGCTCATCCAGCAGTCCATCGGCGACACCCTCGCCAAGGAACTGCTGGCGGGCGAGGTGCAGGACGGCGACACCGTGAAGGTGAACGTCAGCCCGAACGGCGACGCCCTCATCGTCGGTCGCTGAGCGCGGCGGATACGAGACGCGGCCCCGGGAAGTGCGCACTTCCCGGGGCCGCGGCCGTGCGAGCGGCGTGTTCCGGACTCGGGTGCGGAGTGTCTTGCGAAGACCTCGAATCCACACCGCTCGGTCGAGTTCGCGGTCTCGGTGCAGTGAGCGGCCTAATCTGGAGGCCATGACTAATCCGAGCGATCCTTGGTCGCGGCGGCCCGAACCGGAACCCACGGACGGGCCGACCGAGCAGGTGGGTGGTTCCGGTCAGGCGGCCGGGCACACTTCGGATGCAGGTCAGGCCTATGGGCCGACCGAGGCGATGAACTACGGCGAGGCCGCCCTGCACGGGGCGGAGTCGCCGACCGAGTACTTCGGGCAGCCGCCGGGGGAGCACGCCACGCGGGTCATTCCGCCGCCGGATTCGAGCTGGGGCGGGTACGAGAACGGTGGCGGGTACGCGCCGCCGACACAGCAGTACGGCGGATATCAGCCGACTGCTCAGTACGAGAGCGGTGCGGGGTATCAGCCCACCGCGACCTACGGGCAATCCGGGTCCTATGCCGCCGGTGCGGCCGCGGGCGGCTACCCGGCGGGCGGATATCCGGGCGGTGCTCCCGGCGGACCGGGCGGACCGGGCGGTCCCGGTGGTTACGGACCCGGTGGTCCGGGCGGATACCCGCCGGGGCAGCCGGGCGGGCAGCCGCCGAAACGGAACACCACCATGTACGTGGTGCTCGGGCTGGTGGCGGTGGCCGTGGTCGCCGGGATCGGCGTGCTGGTGGGAGGTCTACTGGCGGACAAGGATTCGTCGGACACCGCGTCCTCGTCGACCACCGCGCAGACCACCTTCGTCATGCCGAACTTCCCGAACGACTCCTCGCAGCCACTACCCAGCGGGATCCCGGAGATCCCCGGCCTCGGTGAAATCGATTCGCTCGGTGCGACTCTCGGCACCATCGACGCCAATGACGGCAAGACCATCACCCTCACCACGCTGTCCGGAACCACCGTCACGGTGAAAACCGACGACACCACCCAGGTGATCTCACTCGGCAGTACCAAGGTGGCCGATCTGCCCGTAGGTGAGATGGTTATGGTCCAGGGCGACAAAGCAACCGACGGATCCATCCAGGCCAAGATCATCATCAGTACTTCGCTGCCCGGTGGAACCCGATGAACAGCAACGGTGCGTACCGGGCAATCAGCAGCCCGGCTCGATAGGGTAGGCGGCGATGACGGGAATCTGGTTCGGGTTGGCGGCGATCGCGCTCGTGGGTGCGATCGTGCTGCTCTATTTCGATCGGCTGCAACGGCAGCGCACCGGGCATGTGCGCCAGGTCTGGGCGAAGTCCCAGGGGTACACCTATGTCTCGGTGGAGCCCGCGCTGGCCTCCACCTGGCGGCGCGGCGCGCTGGCCAAGCTCGGCTACCTCTCGGCGGTCGACGTGGTGTCCGGCAACCGCAAGGGCGAGAAGTTCGTGCTCTTCGACCTGGAGGACGCGGCGACCCTGGTCGCGGTGCGCCGCCAGATCGGCTCGGACATCGATATCGACCTGCGGCTGAAAACCGCCGCGCCGCCGAAGGACCACGATCTGGAACTGCTCGGCGCGATCGGCGATCGGGTGGTGTTCGCGACCAATCCGGATATCGCCAGGCACGCCGTCGATCAGCGCATGGTCGCCTTCATCGAATCGCTGCCGGACGAGGTGCAGCAGCTGTGGAGTGAAGGCAACTGGACGCTCGGCATGCTGCCCGTCGGCGCCACCTCCAAGGACTGGGAGACGGCCATCGACGCCGTGCTGCGGCTGTCCGGCCTGCTGCACGTGCTGCCGCCGGTCATCTCCGCCGAACGAGCCCGCGACGAACTGCCCGAACCCGGCAGCTCCCGCCCGGTGCCCGAAGACGACGACTACGACGGCTACGACGAACCCGGCGACTACACCGAAACCGAAGGCCGCCAGGCCGGTTCGCAGGTCCCGCCGCGCCGCGCCGACGACGAGGACGACGACTACCGCCCGCTGGTCGACGACATCGCCGGCGGCGGTGAGGGCGAGGGCGCCGACGGTGAACCCGAATCCTGGCGTCCCGCACTGAAAGTCGTCCCCGACCCGCGCAACCGGCCGCGCCGCAACTGGCCGCCCGCCCCGGAGGAGGACTGGGCCGACGACGAATCGCCCCGCCCCGCCGACGCCGAGTGGGACGACGACCGCACCCGTCCCGTCCGCGACGAGGACTGGCGCGACGACGACCCCGGCTTCCGCGACGACGACCCCGACCGCGAACCCGAGGAGGGCTGGCGCAAGGACCAGGGCCGCAGCGCCCCGCCCGGCGGCCCCTTCCATCCGGGCTTCCGCCCCTACCAGGGGCCGACGCCCCGCTGACATGCCTGGACGCTCCAGCTCCCGTGCCCCGCTGCCTTTTCGGCAGCGGGGCACGGTCGTTCGGAGGGCGGGACGCGACGCCCCCGCCGCCCCTGGGCCGGGCACGACCGGGCTTCCGGAGCGGAATATGCTGCCCCGCTTCGCCTCTCCGCCGGGAGCGGCACGGCTTTCGCGGGGTTCGGTCGCCGTTGTCACGTCGGGGGTTTCGGCGCGACGTAGAGTAGGCCGTCCCATGTTCGGCGAGGGTTAGGTAGTCGATCTATGACCGAGAGTTCTCCAGTTTCACGCCTGCCCGGTGCGCATCGGCCCGTGGCGTTGGTCACGGGACCCACCTCGGGGATAGGCAAGGCCTATGCGACGCGGCTCGCGTCCCTCGGCTACGACCTGGTGCTGGTGGCTCGGAACAAGGAGCGACTGGAGGCTCTGGCGCACGATGTCGAGGTGCGGTTCGGGGCGCGGGCGGAGATCCTGCGCGCCGATCTGGCCGAACCGGACGATCGCGACGAGGTTGCCGCACGCGCGGCGCAGGGCGTCGAATTCCTGGTCAACAACGCGGGATTCGGAACTTCCGGTGAATTCTGGACCCTCGAGCCCGGAGAGCTCCAAGCCCAGCTCGACGTCAACGTAACCTCTGTCGTGCAGCTCACCCGGGCCGCGCTGCCACCCATGGTGCATGCCGCCAAGGGCACCATCGTGAATGTGGCCAGCATGGCCGGGCTCGTCTCCGGTCGGGGATCGACCTACTCGGCCTCCAAGGCGTACGTCGTATCCTTTTCCGAAGGGCTGGCGGGCGGGCTGGCCGGGACCGGTGTTCGGGTGCAGGCTCTGTGCCCCGGATTGGTCCGCACCGAATTCCATGAGCGAGCCGGAATCGAGATGGATTCGCTGCCGAAGCCACTGTGGCTCACCGTGGACGAGGTGGTGGCCGGATCGCTCAAAGATCTGGACAAAGGCCGGGTGATCAGCGTGCCCGGCCTGCAGTACAAAGCGATTGCCGCGGTCGCCGGACTCATCCCCAGGTCCGTCGTGACCCGCCTCAACAGGGGCCTGTTCAACGCACGTGGAAGGACGTAAGAGACAGACATGACCCAGGTATCCACGACCGACCGGGACAGATTGGCCGAACTGGTGCGCGCGCTCGCCGTGGTGCACGGCCGCGTCACCCTGTCCTCGGGCAAGGAAGCCGACTACTACGTGGACCTGCGCCGGGCCACCCTGCACCACGAGGCCGCGCCGCTCATCGGGAAGTTGCTACGCGAACTCGTCGCCGACTGGGATTTCGACGCCGTGGGTGGACTCACCATGGGCGCGGATCCGGTCGCGGCGGCGGTCCTGCACGCGCCCGGCCGGCCCGTCGACGCCTTCGTGGTGCGCAAGGCCGCCAAGACGCACGGTATGCAGCGTCAGATCGAGGGCCCGGACATCGTGGGCAAGCGGGTGCTGGTCGTGGAGGACACCACCACCACCGGCAACTCGCCGGTCACGGCCGTGCGCGCGCTGCGCGAAGCGGGCGCGATCGTGGTCGGTGTGGCGACCGTGGTGGATCGGGAGACCGGGGCCGACGGCGTCATCGCGGCCGAGGGCCTGGAGTACCGTTCCATTCTCGGGCTCAAGGATCTGGCGCTGAGCTGACGTCGGGCACGTCGTCCGGCGAGTCGCAGAATTACTCCGAGGTAAAGGACAAGTGACCCTACGCTGAATCCTTGCCCTGGGTTAGCCTGGTGCTGGTCTTACGTCCGACAAAGGTGTTGTGAAGGGTCGTGTGAGTCACCTGTGGTGAGCATTGCAATCAACAAGGGCATTCAGAATATTGCGATGCTCGGCATCGGGGCCTACCGGCCGCAGCGCGTCGTCAGCAATGCCGAGGTCTGCGAGGTCCTCGACTCCACCCCCGAGTGGATCTACGACCGCACCGGAATCAACAACCGGCGCTGGATCAGTGGCGACGAGACGCTGCGCTCGATGGCCGTCGCCGCGGGTGACCGCGCCCTGCGCAACACCGGCATCGATCGCTCCAAGATCGGCGCGCTCATCCTGTGCACGTCCAGCTGGCTCAAGCTGACCCCGCACGGCGCACCCACCGTCGCCTCGGATCTGGGCATGAACGGCATCCCCGCCTTCGACCTCACCTCCGGCTGCGGCGGCTTCGGCTACGGCCTGGGTGTGGCCGTCGACATGATCCGCTCCGGCTCGGCCGAGTACATCCTGGTCATCGGCGCGGAAACCATGACCGTCGGCCTCGACCCGACCGACCGCGGCACCGCCATGATCTTTGGCGACGGCGCGGGCGCGGTCGTGGTCGGGCCGAGCGAGGAGAACGGCATCTCGCCGACCGTCTGGGGTTCCGACGGCGAGAACGCCGAGGCCATCGCCCAGGACGTCGACTTCCTGGAATTCATGAACAAGGCGCAGCGCCTGCAGGGCACCGACCCGGAGATCGAGAAGGTCGGCCGCATGTCGCTGCACATGGAGGGCCCCAAGGTCTTCCGCTGGGCCGCGGTCACCCTGCCCCGCGCGCTGTCCTCGGCCATCGAGCAGTCCGGTGTGGCCAAGGAGGACATCGAGGTGTTCATCCCGCACCAGGCCAACGCCCGCATCAACGAACTCATGAAGAAGAACCTGGGCCTCGCCGACGAGATCCCCATGGCCAACGACATCGAGAACACCGGCAACACCTCCGCCGCCTCGATCCCGCTGGCCATGGAGGAGATGCTCGCCACCGGCAAGGCCAAGGGCGGGCAGGTCGCCCTGCTGCTCGGCTTCGGCGCAGGTCTGTCCTACGCCGGACAGGTCGTGGTGCTGCCCCCGGCTCCGGCCGAGCCCAGCTTCTGATCTTCGACAGGGGAATGGAATCGTGAAGCGGCCCAGGCCCTTTCGAGCTGCCTTCGTCGGCGCGGCGGCGGTGACGGTGTTCGGCGCCGTCACCGGGCGCGACAAACTCCAGTGGGTCGCCAAGCCGCTGATGATGCCGCTGCTGGCGGCGGATGTCGCGGTCAACGGCACGGATCTCGCGCCCGCCGACCGCACCGTGCTGCTCGGCTCGCTGGCCGCGGCCACCGTCGGCGACGTGCTGCTCATCGAGCCGGACAACGATCGCCGATTGGTCGCGGGCGCAACCTCTTTCGCCGTCATGCAGAGCGGGTACTCGTGGCTGTGGTGGCGGCGCGGCGCGCGGCCGCAACCGGCCATCGCGGGGCAGCGCCTGGCGGCGTGGCTCGGCGCGGCCACCCTGATGCGTTTCAAGGCCCCGACCGTGGCGCTGCCGCTCACCGCCTACGGCGCGACGCTCGGCGCCGCCGCCACCCTGGCCTCCGACCCGGGGCTGGCTCCGGACGCGAAAAACGTTGCGGGCCTGAACATCCCGAACTCGGATGCGAAGAGCCGGCTCGGCCTCGGCGCACTGCTGTTCACGGTGTCGGACGGGCTGATCGTGCTGCGCCGCATCTTCGCTCGCGGGGAGCGGTCCCGCCGGGTCACCGAGGGCGTCATCCTCGGCACCTACGCCGCGGCCCAGTACCTGCTCACGGACGCACGCGCCCACCGGTAGGTCAGCGCGTCCGTAGGTGGTCGATGAGTGCTCGGCCGCCGGTGGACCACCATTCGGTATGACCGAGAAAGTAATGGCGGTAGGCGATCTCGGCATTCTCCTGATTGCCGCCGGGAACGACGCCCAGGAAATAGTCGATCTCGGACAGCTCGTACTCGGCGTGCACGAGCGGCACCAGTTCCGGTAGCGCCAGCGCTTCCAGATCCGTCAGCGGGCGCACCGATTCGTAGCCCCGCAGCAGGGCGTCCACCTGCTCGACCTGGATGTGCGCCGGGCCGCCGGTGCGCAGCGAGATCCAGTCGACGGCGCTGCGTTCGATCGCCATCGCCACGTCGTGAACGGCGGTGGTGCGGTCGCAGAGGCCGAAATCGATGACCGCCGAGGGTTTCTCGCCCTGCCACAGCAGATTGGTGCCGTGCCAGTCGTTGTGCGTCCACAGCGGGTCCAGATCGTCGACGAAGCCGTACAGGCCCGCCAGCACCGGCATGTGCACGCGCTCGATATCGCCGCGCCAATCCCGTTCGGTGAGGAACAGCGCGAGGGCCGGACGCACCGCGGCCAGCCGTTCCACCGCCGAGATGGGGTCGGTGGAGGAGAAGACGGTGAAACTCGCGAGCAGCGGATGCGGCGGGCGCGCGGGCGCCTCGAAGCCGGCCGCCGCGAGATGCAGGCGGCCCAGCATGCGACCCGCCGATTCGGCCTGCGCCACCGATCGATACGGCGACCACGAGAACGAACCCCGGTACAGGTCCTCGCCCGCGCCGAGTTCCTGTACCTCGTAGGCGAATTCACCGGACTCGCGGGTGTGCAGTACCTGCGGTATCGGAATCCCGTTGTGGCGCAGGTGATTCATGAAGGCATGCTCCTCGCCCAGCGCCGCCGCATCGCGCAGCGCGCGGGGGAGCCGCTTCACGATCACCGGTTCCCTGCCGGGCAGCCGCACCCGTGCGGTGGCGGAAAGCGGTCGCGGACTGCGCCATTCGACAGCGAGGGCGCCGTCCCCGGGCACCGCGCGGTCGGCCGCCGCCGTGCCCGGATCCAGGAGATCGTGGCCGAGGACATCGGTGAGCTCGGCCACCGACAGGGGCGGCCAGTCCGGCTGGACCAGCTCGTCGGACCCCATTCCGAAGACGCGGTCCTCCGCCACGGTCAGCCCCTCCGGCGCTCGATGAGCACCAGCACCGCGGTGATCGTCGCGGCCACCAGGAAGGCGAACAGTGACGCGGAGGACCACCAGCCCGGCTCCAGGCCGACGGCGTCGCGGACCTGCAGCCAGAAGTCCTTCCACCAGCTGATGTAACCCGGGTTGAACAGCTGATATGTCACGAACCCGCAGGCCCACGGCAGCAGCATCACCCAGCGTGCCGGTGCGTCCTGGGTGAGGTCCCAGCCGCGCCGGCCCCGGCCGAAGAAGTAGTCGACGATGAGCACGGCGGCCAGCGGCACGAACACCGAACCGATCAGCACCAGGAAGTTCGCGTAGCCGCTGAAATCCCGGACGGGCAGGGCCAGCGCGGTGACCAGGACGCCCACCGCGCCCGCCAGCAGCCGCCGGTCCACCCGGGGCAGCAGGTTCTGGATCGACATGGCCGTCGAATAGACGTTGGCGAAGGACTGATCCGTTTCCCGCAGCACCAGGACCGCGAAGAACACCCAGCCCGCCGTCACGCCCAGGAACGTGTCGAAGATGCGATCGACGCTGCCCGCCTGCAGGATTGCGACGATTCCCAGGAAATAGCACCAGAATTGGGCCACCGAGTAGCCGGCCATGGTCGCGCCCGCCGCCGTCCGCGCCGAGCGGGAGTGCCGCGTGTAGTCGGCGGCCAGCGGCACGAACGACACCGACACCGCCAGCGTGGAGTCGACGGCCGGGAAGAATTGGCTCCAGTCGGTGCCCACCGGCTCCGGCACGGGCTGGCGCAGCAGCTGAATCGTGAAGTACACCAGCGCGATTCCGACCGCCACCGAGATGTACTTGCGCAGGATGTGCAGGACGCGCAGCGGCCAGATGGACATCACCGTGGTCAGCACGCCGGCCGCGATGATCACCACCGCGTGCGGCACCCGGTCGTCGGTGAGCGCCGAAACGCCCAGGGCGATAACGGTGAGCTCGTAGACGCCCCAGCCGACACACTGCACGATATTGGCGACCGTCGGCAGATAGGACAGCCGCGTTCCGAACAATCCGCGCAGTACCGCCATCGCGGGTGCGCCGGTTCTCGCGCCGACCGCTCCGGTGCCCGCGACCATGGCGATACCGGCGACGGTACCGACCAGGGTGGCCAGCAAAGCGCCTGCGATCGGCAGACCGGGCGGCTCGCCCGAGGGCATGAGCACCACCGCGGCACCGCTGAATCCGATCAGGCTGACGCCGAGATTCAGCCAGAACGCCGCCTGGTCGCTGAAGCTCAGAGTGCGCGGCGGCTCGGTGTCGAGCAGCAGCGGCGCCTCTTTGCGTTCGTCCGGCGTCACATCAGCGGTGGTCATGACCAGTGATGGTACTGAAACTTCGCCTTTCACCCGGGTGCGCGCCGCGGCACCGCGCAGCGCACCCGGGTGTCGGCGAGCGCCTAGAGGCAGAGGATGATGCGGTCGCGGTTGTGCGGGTCGACGCGGATCGAGAGTGTCTGGCCCACAGCGAACTTCTGGCGTTGCATGGGTTCGACTTCGAACCGGATGCTGCCGTGGAAGGTTTCCGAGCCCGGAACGACCAGTTCGAGGTCGATTTCGGTGAGTTCGGTGCAGTGGTCGGTGCGGTGCAGCGGGTGAACCGCTTCGATGTTCGCCCAGCCTTCGCGCCCGTATCGGAGTAGTCGGCGGTCCGACAGCGTGGGCCCCTGACCGAGCATCAGTCCGATACCCATGAAGCTGCCGAACAGTCCGACCAGGACGATGAGTTGCAGGGGAATCGTGCCGGGCGGCGTGTGCGGGACGATCAGCAGCACCCACAGACAGAGTGCGATCACGTACGCGATGATCACTCCGAGCACGGTATGGGCGGTGCGCGCGTGGTTCATACAGACCCTCCACCACGGCTTTTCAGACTTCCAGGATAGGCCGGAATGCCGTGCGGGGTGGCCGGTTCAGACGCTCGAGCGCAATGCGGTGAGCGCGTTGAGGTCGAGCGCCACCGCGGTCCCGTTCAGATCCAGGGAGACCGTGCCGGTGTACTCACCGGTCGGTTCGTATCGTGTCCCGTCGAGCCGATTCGTGGTGAGCCGCACCGGATCATCCAGATCCAATAACCAGTAGTGCTCGATCCCGGCCTCGGCGTACTCGGCGAACTTCATGATCCGATCCGTCCGCCGCGATCCGGGCGCCACCAGCTCGATCGCCGCCACCACATCCGCGGGCCGCACCCGGCTCGCATGCGCGGCCCCGGCCGCACCACCCACGACCAGCACATCCGGCACCCGCACGGTCGGCGGCGTGCCGTCGTCCACCACCAGTTCGATCCGCGCCAGCGCCGCCAGCGGCGGGGGTAGCGCGGGTTCCAGCTGCGCCGCCAGCCGCCACACCGCCAGCTGATGCCGCGGCGGCTGCGGCACCACCAGCAGCACGCCGTCGACCAGCTCCCGGCAGCACCTGCCGTCCTCCGGCAGCTGCGACCATTCGGACAGCGTCAAGAGGTGATCAGGCCGGGGTACAACCGAATTCGGCGCATCCGCGATTCTCGTCCGACGCATACACCCAGTCTTCCACGGCCCGCAACCGCACAGCGACGTTTCAACCCTTGAGTCGCAGAACGGCCAGCACCCGGCGATGGTGCAGATCCGAGGGCGGCAGATCGAGTTTGGTGAAGATATTGCCGATGTGCTTCTCCACCGCGCGCTCGGTGACGCTGAGTGCTTCCGCCAGCGCGGAATTCGACAGTCCCTGCGCCATCAGTTCGAGCACCTCGCGCTCGCGCGGGGTGAGCCGGGTGAGTGAATCCTGTTGCCGCGCCGCGCCCATCAGCTGGCTCACCACCTCCGGGTCGAGGGCCGTGCCGCCGGTGGCGACGCGCTGCAGGGCATCCACGAAATCGGCGATATCGGCGACGCGGTCCTTGAGCAGATAGCCGACGCCGCCCGCGCCGGAAGCGAGAAGCTCTGTGGCGTAGCGGGTTTCGATCCACTGCGAGAAGACCAGCACGCCGGTGCCGGGATGGCTGCGGCGCAGTTCGAGGGCGGCGATCAGGCCCTCGTCGGTGAAGGTCGGCGGCATGCGCACATCCACCACGGCGACATCGGGGCGGTGCTCGGCCACCACGGCGGACAGACCGGTCGCATCGCTCACCGTGGCCACCACCTCGTGCCCGCGTTCGACCAGCAACGAGGTGAGACCGTCCCGCAGGATCGCATTGTCCTCGGCGATCACCACGCGCAACACCGGGGCCGCCGGAGGGGCCGAGGCCGCCGAGCCGGTGGGATTCCGGTCGGCCACCGGGCGGTCCGCCATCGCGTCGGCGGGATTCGAGTCGGGCATGGGGGACATCATTTCGGACCGGCGATCGGCAGGATCAGGGTGACCACCGTGGGGCCGCCGAACGGGCTGTCCACGGTGAGTGTGCCGTCCACCGCGCGCGCCCGCGCCGCCAGCCCCGAAAGACCGCCCGCCACAACGGTTTCACCGTTCGGCGTGATCGGCTGCAGCGCCCCGCCGTGCCCGTTGTCGCGCACGCTCACCGCGATCGAATCCGAACCGGACGGCAGCACCGCCACCCACACCCGATTCGCGCCCGAATGCTTGACCACATTGGTGAGCAGTTCGGCGACCGAGAAGTACGCGATGCCCTCGATGGCCTGACTCGGCCGGTTCGGCAGCAGCACCCGCAGCTCCACCGGGACCGCGCAGCGCGCCGCCAGGGTCTCCAGCGCGGGTTCGAGACCGAGATCCAGCGCGGGCGGATGAATCCCGCGCACCAGCTCCCGCAACTCGGTCAACGCCTCCTTGGATCCCGACCGCGCCTGCGCGATCAGCTCACTCGCATCGCCGCCGGTCGCGATCCGTTCCTCGGCGCGGCCCAGTGCCATGGCGATGCTGACCAGCCGTGCCTGCGTCCCGTCGTGCAGATCGCGCTCCAGCCGGCGCAGGGTCGACGCGGAATCCTCGACGGCGGCGCGGCGGCTCTCCTGCAGTTCGATCATGCGCCGATCCCGATTCGTCGGGGTGAGCAGCATCGCCGACAGCGCCAGATGCACCATGCACAGTCCGCGGATCAGCCACGGCAGCGTGAAGCACAGCACCAGACCCACCGCCGACATCATGAGCGCGCGCGGCCAGGTGTCGATGTAGAAGCTGCCGAACTGGAACATCGAATGCCGTTCCACCCCATCGGCATCCACATTCATCGGACGGAAGATCGCCCACGGGATGACAGAGATCGCGGTGAACGCGGTCATCGCCACGAACACCAGCGCGATGTAGCCGATCACCGCGCCGACCAGCACCTGGATCACCAGATAGGCCATGGCTCGCCAGGACGCCAGATCGGTGAACGCGCTGCGCAGCCAGCCGAAGAATCCGCGCCGCGGCGTGAACGGCGGCGGCTCGGGCAGATTCGTGTCCAGCAGACCGCGGGTCAGCGCCCGGTAGACGCGCCCCCATATCCGCCCGCCCAGCAGCGTCAGCGCCAGCACGGGGATACCGATGAGGAACACCGAGATATAGAGGCCGCCACCGAAGACGAACAGCACATAGCCGAATGCCATCGAGCCCAGCACCAGCGCCGCGAACAGGTACGCGAGTTCCTTCCATGTGCGCGCCTGGAAGGGCGCCAGCAGAATCGTGCGCCACACTCCCTGCGTGCCACGGCGCTCTTCGACTGGTCCCTGATACAGCGGTTCCTGGTGTGACATCACAGCTTCCTGATCGGGCATCGGGAGCACGAGGGTCGGTTCGCCTGCCGGTTCGCTCATGCTTCCATCGTCGCCGGTGGCGGGGGCGCGCCGGAATCGGGCAGCCCGGTGGATCGGGGGTGTGGCTGGCCCCACCATGATCGCGGATGCACAGGGGAAACCGGCTCGCCGCCGTGGACCGTGCGAAATAGCATGGTGGCGTGAGCTATCCGCCGCAGGACAATCCCTTCGATAAGGGGCACCCCGCTGATCCGGGCTATCCGGGAGCCACCGGCATGTCTGGCGACCAGGGCTATCCGGGAGCCACCGGCATGCCTGGTGGCCAGGGGTATCCGGCAGGTCCGGGCCTGCACGGCGATCAGGGTTACGGCGGCTATCAAGGCCCCGGCCAGCAGGCGTTCTCCGGTCCGCAGGGGTATCCGCAGCAGGCGTACCCCGGCTATCCCGTCTACCCGGTGCGGCCGCCGGACCATCCCAGCGCGACCACGATCATGGTGCTCGGCATCGTCAGCCTGGTCGGCGCGTTCACCTGCGCGCTGCCGCTGCTGCTCGGGCCGTTCGCGTGGAACATGGGTGCGAAGGCGCGGCGCGAGATCGCCGAGGCCAACGGCGCGCTCGGCGGCTACGGACAGGTGCAGGCCGGATACATCTGCGGCATCATCTCCACGGTGCTGCTCGGGCTCACCATCGTGGGGTTCGTCATCTTCTTCATCGTGCTGATGATCGGCGGGCTGGCGAGCACGGCCGCCTACTGATCGGGCGGCCCGCGGCCCGCCACTACGATGACCCGGGTGAGTTCCGCGCCCGCCGACGACCAGCTCGACCCCGGCCCCACCGAATGGGGTGAGCATCCGCACGGTGTCGGGCCCTGGCGGGACGAGTTCGGGACCGAACCGCCGGAGGATCCGCGCCTGGATCCGGAACTGCTCGCGCACGGCGATCGGCGCAATGTGGTCGACGCCTACCGGTATTGGAGGCGGGAGGCGATCGTCGCCGATATCGACGCCCGGCGGCATCCGTTCCATGTGGCGATCGAGAATTTCGGGCACGACGCGAATATCGGAACCGTCGTGCGAACCGCGAACGCCTTCGCCGCCGCGGCCGTGCACATCGTCGGCCGCAAGCGCTGGAATCGGCGCGGCGCGATGGTCACCGACCGCTATCAGCACATCGTGCACCACCCGGATATCGCCGATCTGCTCGACTACGCGGCGGCACACGGGTTGACGGTCGTCGCGGTGGACAACGTCCCGGGGTCGGTGCCGCTGGAGACCGCTACCCTCCCGCGCGACTGCCTGCTGCTGTTCGGTCAGGAGGGTCCGGGCGTTACCGAGGCCGCGAAGAACGCCGCGCTGCAGACGGTGTCGATCGCCCAGTTCGGTTCCACCCGCAGCATCAACGCCGGTGTCGCGGCGGGTATCGCGATGCACGCCTGGATCCGCCAGCACGCGGATCTGCATACCGCCTGGTGAGCGGATCGCGGCCGGAACACACACATTCCGTCGGACACGGGAACCGCTAGAGGTAACAAATCAGCCACTTCGGACCCGGCTTGTGGGGCACGATGGTTTCCATGACATCGCGGACCGGGCGCAATATCGAGCCGACGGCTGCGCTCTGGTCGGAGCGGGCCGATCTGGCGGAATCCGCGATCGTGTCCCGGCATCTGCGGGCGTTGTGGGCGCTGCCGGGTACCGCGCTGGGAGTGCCCGGCTGGCCGCCGACCAAGCGGGAGCGAACCTTCGCGTCCTGGCACTACTGGTGGCAGGCGCATCTGGTGGACTGCGCGGTGGACGCCGCGAACCGGGAGCCGACCCCCGCGCGCCGGCGGCGACTCGCCGCGATCGTGCGGTCCATCCGGCTGCGCAACATCACCGGCTGGACCAACCGCTACTACGACGACATGGCCTGGCTGGCAATCTCATTGGAGCGGGCCGAGCGGACGCAGGGCATCGAGGAGGCTCGCGGCGGGCTGGTCGCCCTCGACAAGGAGCTGTACGCGGGGTGGGCCCCGCAGGTCGGCGGTGGCGTGCCGTGGCGCAAGGGCTCGGACTTCTACAACGCGCCCGCGAACGGTCCGGTCGGTATCGCCATGGCCCGGCTCGGCCGCTACACCCGCGCCCAGGAGATCGCCGACTGGCTCGACGACACCCTGCGGGACAAGGAAACCGGGCTCATCTTCGACGGCATCCACCTGCCCGCCGGGGAAATCGAAAGGCCCGTCTACAGCTACTGCCAGGGCGTCGTCCTCGGCCTGGAAACCGAACTCGCCGTGCACACCGGCGAGATCCGGCACGCCGAACGCGCCCTGCGCCTGCTCGAGGCCATCGAGGAGCACATGATCAGCGGCGGCGTGGTCGTCGGCGGCGGCGGTGGCGACGGCGGCCTGTTCAATGGCATCCTCATCCGCTACCTGGCGCTCGCGGCCGTCATGCTGCCGGGCGAGACCCACGAGCACGTGCAGGCCCGCAAACGCGCGGCCGCCATCGTCCGCAATTCCGCCAAGGCCGCCTGGGAGAACCGGCTGGAGGTCGAGGGCGAGCCGCTGTTCGGCCCGGACTGGCGGCAACCCGCCCGATTACCGGGCATCTCCGGTGCGGGTCACGCCACCGGAGGCGGTTCGGTGTCCGCATCCCGCACCCCGGAACGCGATCTGTCCGTTCAGCTTTCGGGCTGGAAGCTCATGGAGGCGGCGCACACCGTCACCGCCGCCGGGCTCTGAGAATCAGCGCTGCTGATTCGCCGAACCCGCGGTCTCGGAGACCTCGACGTCGAAATCCTCGGTGGGACGCGACATTTCCAGCCGGTACTGGCGGATCCCGACGATGGTGCCCAGCACCAGGCCCACGATGAGCGTGCCGATGACCGCGGGCATCAGCCACGACATGTCCTCGATGAAACTGCCCGCGTAGTACCCGATCAGCAGCAGCACCGGCGCCCAGATGATCGCGCCGATGGTGGAGGCGATCGTGTACCTGCGGTGATCCATCCCCGCCGCGCCCGCCACCAGCGGGCACAGCGTGCGCACCCACGGAATCCAGCGCGCCACCAGCACGGCCAGGAACCCGTGCCGCTGCAGCAGTTCCGTCACCCGGGCCAGGTTCTGGGTATTGATGTATTTGCCGTTCTTGCGCGCGACCAGATGATGGCCGGTGCGTTCACCGACGACATAGCCCACCTGATTACCCGCGATGGCGGCGATCATGGTGCCCAGCGACAGCGCCCACACATGCCCCTCGCCGTTGACCTGCGAGGCCAGCACGACACCGGCGGTGATGAGCATGGAATCCCCGGGCAGGAACAGCCCGATGATGAACGCGCACTCCAGGAACACGAAGGTGAGCACGACCGTCCAGACCAGGACCGGTCCGGCGGTCTCCAGCGGGCCGAAGCTGCTGAAGGCGAGATTTAGCGGGCGGGCGGACACCGGCGACTCAGCGATTCGGCTCGTTCGACGAGGCCACGTACTCCGCCTGCTCGGGCTCCGGCTTGGTGCCGCGCTGCAGCATGTTCTTCGCGACGGTGATGATGCCGGGCAGGATCGAGACGAACACGATCAGCAGGAAGATCGCCTCGACATTGGTCTTGATGAATTCGACATTGCCGAGGAAGTAGCCGAGCACGGTCACGCCGCCGCCCCACAGGATCGCGCCGACGATGTCGAAGGAGACGTACTTCTTGTAGTCCATCGCGGACACACCGGCCAGCACCGGCACGAAGGTACGGGCGATCGGCACGAAGCGGGCCAGGATGATCGCGGCCGGACCCCACTTCTCGAAGAAGGCGTGCGATTCGGTGATGTATTTCTTCTTGAAGAAGCGCCCGTCCTCACGGTGATAGAGCGCCGCGCCGAATGCCTTGCGGCCGATCCAATAGGCGCACTGGTCACCGGCGAACGCGGTGAACGCGACCGCGGGGGCGAGCACCCAGATGGATACCGGCGGATTCGCCTGCGCCGCCAGCAGACCGCCGGTGAACAACAGCGAATCGCCGGGCAGCAGGGGGAACAGCAAACCGGTCTCGATGAAGACGATGACCAAGATCGCAGGCAATACCGCGTTCTTCAACCATGACTCCGTAAGGAGATACATGGGGTCCAAGAACTGGGGCATTGACAGGGTTGTCACGGTATCGGTGGCAGCCAGCAAGGTCACGGCCACCACAGTACCGCCCCTTCCCACATCACACCGAACGTCGAAGCAAGCTCACAATGTTGTCAGGGATCCGAGGGCATCGTTCGTAGAAAAACCGGCCTGCCCTATGGTGTGGGCTGACAGAATTTTGTCGTACACAAAGCACACACAACGTGGAGGTCATTGTGCCCATCGCGACTCCGGAGATCTACGCCGAGATGATTGCTCGGGCCAAGGAGAACTCCTTCGCGTTCCCCGCGATCAACGTCACCTCGTCGGAGACCATCAACGCGGCCATCAAGGGTTTCGCGGACGCGGGTAGCGACGGCATCATCCAGTTCTCCACCGGCGGCGCCGAATTCGGTTCCGGTCTGGGCGTGAAGGACATGGTCACCGGCGCGGTCGCGCTCGCCGAGTTCGCCTATGTCGTCGCCGCCAAGTACGACGTCACCATCGCGCTGCACACCGACCACTGCCCGAAGGACAAGCTCGACACCTTCGTGCGCCCGCTGCTGGCCATCTCGGCCGAGCGCGTGAAGAACGGCGGCCTGCCGCTGTTCCAGTCGCACATGTGGGACGGCTCCGCGATCCCGATCGACGAGAACCTCGAGATCGCCAAGGAACTGCTGAAGCAGGCGCACGCCGCCAACATCATCCTCGAGGTCGAGATCGGCGTCGTCGGCGGTGAAGAGGACGGCGTCGAGGCCGAGATCAACGACAAGCTCTACACCTCGCCCGAGGACTTCGAGAAGACCATCGACGCGCTCGGCGCGGGCGAGAACGGCAAGTACCTGCTCGCCGCCACCTTCGGCAATGTGCACGGCGTGTACAAGCCGGGCAACGTGGTGCTCAAGCCCGAGGTGCTCGCCGAGGGCCAGCGCGTCGCGGCCGCCAAGCTGGGCCTGGCCGCCGGTGCGCAGCCGTTCGACTTCGTCTTCCACGGCGGCTCCGGCTCGCTGAAGTCCGAGATCGACGACTCGCTGCGGTTCGGCGTGGTCAAGATGAACGTCGACACCGACACCCAGTACGCCTTCACCCGCCCGGTCGCCGGCCACATGTTCGGCAACTACGACGGCGTCCTGAAGATCGACGGCGAGGTCGGCAACAAGAAGGTCTACGACCCGCGCTCCTACCTGAAGAAGGCCGAGACCTCCATGGCCGCGCGCGTCGTCGAGGCCTGCAACGACCTGAAGTCTGCGGGACGTTCGATCAGCGCCAAGTAAGCTCGTACACCGGGATCCTGAGAGAAGCCTTGGGATCCCCGGTGAAGAGTTGCGGTGGTGCGCGCCGCCAAGTGTCCTCGAGGTGGCCATGAGTGTCGATGTACGGGTCCTCGGCCCCGTGCAATTGCTGGTCGCGGGCCGGTCTGTGCCGGTCGGCGGCCCCAAGCCGCGCGCCCTGCTGGCCGCGCTGACCGTGAATCGGCGGCGCGCCGTGTCCTCACAGGCGCTCGCCGACATCGTCTGGAACGACGATCCGCCGGATTCGTATCAGGCCAGCCTGCAGGTGTTCGTCTCGAACATCCGGCGCACGCTGCGCACCGCCGGGATCGACCCGGTGGCGCTGCTGCGCACCGAATCCTCCGGCTACCGCCTCGAAATCGACGACGCCGGTTGCGATCTCGGGCGCTTCGAATCCATCCGCCGATCCGGGCAGGAAGCCGCCGCGATCGGCAATCACGAAGGGGCCGCCCGGCTCTACGGTGACGCGCTCGCCGAATGGAGCGGCCGGGCGCTCGACGACCTGTCCGGGCTGACCTTCGCCGAAACCTTCGCCACCGCCATGGACGAGGAGCGGCTGCTCGTCGCCTCCGCCCGTATCGACGCCGAAATCGCCTGCGGGCGGGCTTCTTCCGTGGTGGGCGAGCTGGTGTCGATGACCAACGCGCATCCGCTGCGGGAACCGCTGTGGGTGCAGCTCATCACCGCGCTGTACCTGTCCGGGCGGCAGGCCGACGCGCTGGACGCGTGCCGCCGGGTGCGCACCGTGCTCGCCGATCAGCTCGGCATCGACCCCGGGCCCGCGCTGATCGCGCTCGAAGGCCGGGTACTGCGGCAGGAGTCGCTGCAGACCCATCAGATCGCCGAGGTCGAGCGGATCGCCAAGGCCATGACCGAGACCGTCACCGAGATGCCGCGCGCCGTCCGCGCCGGGCAACTGCGCCTGGCCGACGGCCGGACCGTGCCGATCGCGGTGGGCGGCTTGAAGATCGGCCGCATGACCGACAACGACCTGGTGCTCGACGATCCCAAGGCCAGCCGGTACCACGCGCACATCACGCCCAGCCGGGCCGGACTGCTCATCAAGGATCTGCACTCCGCCAACGGCGTGTTCATCAACGAGGAGCCCATCGAGAGCGGGGCCGTGCTCGCCGACGGTGACGCCATCCGCATCGGCTCGACACTTTTGATCTTCCAAGCCCTGCGCTGAGCTATCGATTCGTACCGAATTCGGCGAGTGCCGACGGTTTGCCGTGCACCGGGGGTAGGGTTCCCGCCGGATGTGTCCGATGAGCCCGATTATCGAGAGGGTTGATGCATGGCCAAGCGGCTGCTGGCAGCTGCGGGAGTGGCGGTGTTCGGAGCAGGCGTACTGGTGGGCGCGGACGGCGCGATCGCGATCGCGGATCCCGTGCCCGGCACAGGGATTCCAGGAATCGGACCCTGCCTCACGGACCCGGAACCCGTCCACGAATCACTGATCCCCAAAACGCTCGAGGTGCCGATCAACTATCCGGCCGTGACGGTGGATCCCGGACCGGCCAAGGTGAACCCCACCCGGGTGAAGATGGAGCTGCCGTCCGACCCGTGCGTCAACCCGTGCCCGGACCTCACCGACGGCCCGCCCACACCGCCCAGCGTGTTCGAGCAGCTGGGGATCCCACGGCTCATCCTGCGGCCGCAACCGTTCAATTTCGCGTTCCCCAACCCGAATCCGGAACAGCAGCCGCCCGCGCCCGAACCCGCGGACCCGGTCACCGAACCCGCGCCGCAGTCACCCGCCCGGCCCGCGCCGGTGGTGTCACAGGTCCGCGAGGTCGCCAAGCTCACCGGGGCGCACTCCATCAACCGCACCGACAAACGCTGGCAGGTGCAGGGCACCGACCTGGGCATCTTCTGGGAATCCAAACCCGGTGAGGTGGCCATCGCCTTCGGTGACACGGTCGGGGCCAACTTCCATCCGCCGGGCGGGTTCGGCGACGACTGGCGCTCCAACCTGCTCGCCTTCAGCAGCGACCGCGATCTGACCGACGGCGTCACCTTCGACCGCATGGTCACCGACAGTCGTTGCCACGCAGCGGAACTGCTGGGCAGCAAGAAGCTGGACAATGTCGAGATCACCACGATCCCGACCTCCGGCTTCGCGCTCGGCGACCGGCAGTACATGAGCTACATGTCGATTCGCACCTGGAACAGCGTGCCGGGCACCTTCTTCACCAACTACGGCGGCATCGCGTACTCCGACGACGGCGGCGAGCACTGGATCAAGGACGCGCACGCCAAGTGGGACAACATCTTCGGGCTCAGCTCGTTCCAGGTGAGCGCCATGGTGCCGCAGGGCGACTACGTGTACATGTTCGGGACGCCGAGCACCAGGCTGGCGGCTGTCGGCCTGGCCCGCGTGCCCAAGGACCAGGTGCTCAACCCCACCGCCTACCAGTACTGGAGCGACGGCACCTGGACCTCGGTGGGCGGGCACAAATCCGCGACACCGGTCGTGGAAGGACCCGCCGGGGAACTCTCCGTACGCTACGACGCGGCCCGGAACCGTTGGCAGATGAGCTATCTCGACACCTCCAAGGCGGCCATCGTTGTGCGCGAATCGGATTCGCCACAGGGCGTGTGGTCGCCGGGGACGCCGACGGTCAGCGCACTCCAATTCCCGGAACTGTACGGCGGATTCATCCACCCGTGGTCTGAGGGCAACGACATGTACTTCACCATGTCGACCTGGAACGACTACAACGTCTACCTCATGGGCGCACGCGTGGAGTGAACCCGGGGCCGGGTCGACGCCCAGACGGCCAGCGCGGCAAGGGAATAGGCCGCGCCGGACCAGCACGCGGCGGCCCAGCCCCACGCGCTGTACAGCCAGGTGGTGGTGAGCGCGCCGAGCGCCGAACCGAGTGAGTAGCACGCCATGTACGCGGCGATCACACTGCTCGTCCGGTTCGGATGCGCGGTGGTCAGCAGATGCTGACTGCTCACATGCACGGCCTGGACAGCGAAATCCAGTGCCACGATGCCGATCACGAGCGGCCACAGGCTGGTGTCGATCCAGGCGATCAGCAGCCACGAGACGGTCAGCAGCACCAGCCCGGCAGCCGAAACCTCCTGGGCTCGACCACGATCGGCCCACCGCCCGGTGCGGGCCGCACCGAGCGCACCGGCCAGTCCCGCGAGCCCGAACAGCCCGATCTCCGTGGTTCCGAGACGCCACGGCGCTGCGCTCAGCGGCAGCGCCAGGCCGCTCCACAGGGTTCCGAACGCGGCGAACAGGAACAGCGCGATCAATCCGCGGCTCCGCACCAGGCTGTCACCACGAGCCAGTGCGGCCATGGTCGCCACGACGTGTAGATATCGCGCGCCGACAGCGGCGGTTCGGATGTCGGGGGTGAGGGTTGCCCGGACGATGCAGGCCAGCGCCGCGCAGAGCACGGCCGCTACCACGTAGACGGCACGCCAGCTCACCGTATCGCCGAGTGCGCCGGCGAGAATGCGGACGCCGAGGATGCCGAGCACCACGCCCGAGGTGACCGCGCCGATATTGCGGCCGCGCTCCCGCGGTGGGGAGACCGCCGCGACGTAGGCGACCGTCACCTGCACCACCACCGCGAACAGGCCCGCGACCGCCAGCCCGGCCACCGCGACCACGCCGTTCGGAGCGAGCGCCGTGGTGGTCGCTCCCGCGGCGGTGAGCAGCAGATAGGTGATGATCAGCCGCCGTCGGTTCAGCAGGTCGCCCAGCGGCACGAGCAGGACGAGTCCCGCGAAGTAGCCGATCTGGCCTGCCGCGACCAGTACGCCCAGGGTCTGGCTTGCCAAGCCCAGTTCCGCACCGGCCTTTTCGAGTACCGGTTGGATCGCGTAGATCGTCGAGACGGCCACCGCGCAGACCAGCGCCAGCACGAACCGCTGTGCTGTCGAGATCGCCGTGCCCGCCGCAGAGATCGCTGTTCCCACCACGCCTCCAATTGGTAGCAAAACAAAACCAATTCAACGTAAGGCATAATGGTTTCGAATTGCAACCGATTGTGGAGGTGCGCATGACCGCGACGCCCGGGTCCGCCCGCGAATGGACCGACCCCACCTGCCCGGTCGCGCGCACCGTCGACCTGGTCGGCGACCGCTGGAGCCTGCTCATCGTGCGCGACGCCATGGACGGAGCCGCCAGCTTCACCGACTTCCAGCAGCGACTCGGGATCGCCCGCAACATCCTCACCGACCGACTGCGCAAACTCGTCGACCACGGCATCCTCGCCACGACCACGCCCCCGGGCGGCAAACGGCACAGCTACGAACTCACCGACGCCGGGCGGGACCTGTTCACAGTTGTTGTGGCACTGCGGCAATGGGGCGAACGGCATGCTTTCGCCGAAGCGGAACCCCGCTCGACACTCGTCGACAGAGACGGGAAGCCGATCGCCCGGCTGCGCGCGGAGAGCCGTGGTGGGCACCGCGTCAGCGCGGCGACCACGCGGGTGCTGAAGGTGTAGCGAGCGGGCCGCGCCGGGTTCGATTCGACTGCTGTCCTTGCGGTTTCACGAAAAGGGGCGGTCGTGCGCATCGCACGACCGCCCTCAGTCTCGGAGCAGGTGGCTCAGGACAGCCGCACCTCGGCGACCGCCCGGCCGAAGAGCTTCTTGCCCTCCGAGGTCGCGCCGAGAACCACAGTGGCCGTGCCCTTTTCGGTATCGGCTGACTTCACCTTGCCGGTGAACTCCACGATGGTCGGCGCGGTCGGCTCGACCGGCACGAAACCGGAGAACCGCACGCTGAACTTGGTGAGCGCGGTCGGGTCGCCCAGCCAGTCGATCAGGTAGCCGGCGGTCAAGCCCATGGTGAGCATGCCGTGCGCCACCACGGTCGGCAGGCCGACCAGCTTGGCCGCCACATCGCTGAAATGGATCGGGTTCGGGTCGCCGGACACGCCCGCGTAGTTCACCAGGTCGCCGCGCGTCACCGGCACCTGCGCGGCGGGCAACTCGGTACCGGCGGCCACCGCGGCCGCGGCGGGCACCGTGTGTACCGGCTTCGGCGTGGCGGGAGCCGCGAGCTCCGCGACCTCCTCCGGCGCGAGCAGCACCAGGCCGCTCGGATCGGCGATATCGGAGTCGCTGGTGACATGGCCGTGCATGACCACGCCCGACACCGTCTCCACGGTCGCCGGATCGATCTCGACGCCCTTGCGGGCCACGATCGTGGTGGTCGACACCAGCACCGGCACGCCCAGCACATCGGCGAGCGTCACCTTCACGGTGATGAAGTCGTTGTCGCCGAACGAGCGGATCTGCTCGACGGTGACATCCACCGAGAGCCGGTCGCCGGCGACCACCGGGCGCAGGAACTCGAACACCTGATCCGTCTGCAGGATCTGCGACACGTCGTACTCGGTGAGCACGCTGCCGATGAGCGACCGGGTGGTGGCCGCGCCGATCACCGACGCGAAGGTCGGCGAGGCGATCAGGCCGTCGTAGCCGAGCTTCTGCGCGTCGGCCTCGTGGTGGTGGCCCGGGTGGTTGTTGCGCACGGCGCGCGCGAATTCGCGGATCTTCTCGCGACCCACGTCGTAGTAGTCGCGGACACGGAAGTGCCGTCCGACCAGTTCGGTGGCGGTGGCCGTGGCCGCCTCTGCCGTTTCCGGCATGGTGTTCAGCTCCCTGCAATCGAAACCTGGTGGGCTCGAGCCACATTCGCGTCGACGCGACAACAGCGGCGTGGAGCCGCCCCGGCATCGACGAGCCGTCGTGGCTGGCCCAGACAATCCGCGCCATGCTACCGGCGTGTCGGACCGTTGACCAGGTATATGTGATGTTCATCGCGGGGCGAGCGTGAACAACTTCCCCCCGGCTACTGAATCGCAGCCGGGAGCGCGACCGTTTACTGACCGGAGGTCACCGGATCACAAACCTTCCAGCCGCCATCGGTGTTCCGCAGGTCGAACGTGCGCGCCGACTGCTTCCCCGGATCGGCTTCGGTATACACGGTGGCCTGCGCCAACGCCGTATCCCCGGTGATCTGGACGGCGTCCACACTCTTCACCACGGGAATGCTCTTCTGCTCCTTCGAGGTCTGATAAACCCCGGCGAACTGCTCCGCGGAAATATTCTGATAGAAGTCGTGCTGCGTGCCACAGGTGATTCCCCGCAACCCGTCGAGATCCCCGGCCGACAACGCATCGGTATACGTCGAAATGGCCTTCTTCACCTGAGCCTGCGGCGAATTGTCGCTCTGATTCTTCAGCACGGCGAACAGCACCCCACCGATGACCAGCACCGCCACCACGGCCGCGGCGGCAATCACCAACGCCCTCTTGCTCTTCGGCTCCTTCGCCACCGCGGCCTCACCGCCGCCGGACTCCCCGGCGGCCGGAACCCGCTGCGGCTGCGCCATCGCCCGCGGCGGCGCCACCCGCGCCGCATCCGCGACCCCACCCTGGGCAGCGTCACCCGCCCCGGCAACACCCCCACCCGGCACCCCCGCCTGCCCGGCCTTCCCCAGCACCGGCCCAGCCGCCGAACCAGCCTGCGCCCCAGCCTTTCCGAGCGCAGCACCACCCACGGCACCCCCCTGCCCGACACCCGGCCCCTGCGGGCCACCCTGTCCGGCGTTTGCGGGTCCGCCCTTACCGAGCCCCGGACCTTGTGGCGTGCCTTGCCCAGCGCCTGCGGGCCCGCCTTTACCGAGGCCCGGACCTTGCGGCGTGCCTTGCCCAGCGCCTGCCGGCCCGCTCTGGCCGAGGCCCGGCCCCTGCGGGCCACCTTGCCCGGCGTTTGCGGATCCGCCCTTGCCCAGCCCCTGCGGGCCGCCCGGGCCCGCTGGACCCTGGGGTCCGCGAGGACCCTGCTGAACAGGCCCGGGACCCTGCGGTCCGCTCTTGCCCGCCCCGGCGGGGCCGGTCATTCCAGCGCCCTGCGGCCTCCCGGGACCACCGGGTGTCTGCGAACCATCCGCGCCCGGCTGTCCTGGACGACCCGGCCCACCCGGAGCTCCCGGCCCGCCCGGCTGGACCGCGCGCGGCCCGCGCATCGACTGTCCGGGCATGGTCGGCTGCACGTCGGCAGGAGAATGCGCCGTGCCAGGACGACGCGGCGGCACCGGCGGCCGAGGCGGCGACGGCCGCGTCTCCTCGACACCCCCGTCGACACTCTGTCCACCCGGTCCCTGCGGCGATCCACCGGGACGCCCCGGCGCGCCACCTCGGCCCGGTCCACCCGGAGCCCCGGGGGCACCCGGTCCGCCTGGCCCTGCTTGACCGCCAGGGGCACCCGGCCCTGCGGGACCGCCGGGGGCACCCGGTCCATCCGGCCCTACGGGACCGCCTGCGGCACCTGGGCCTGCTTGACCGGCAGCGGCACCCGACCCGCCCGGCCGTGCGGGACCACCGGGGGCACCCGGTCCTGCGGTACCCGCGGCTCCGCCCGGAGCTCCGGCTCCGCCCGGCCCATGTCCGGCAGCGCCGGGTCCGGCCGGTCCCTGTCCGGGCCGACCCGGTCCACCCGCGCCCTGTCCGGGCCCACCCGGGGCGACATTGCGTGGCCCGGCATTGACCCGCGGCGTCACCGGCGGCTTGCTCATCGGCCGCGCACCCTGCTGCGGCGAGGTCCGAAGCTTCTCCGTCGCCGTGTCCGGCGAAACCACCGGCATCACGGTCGTCGCGTCACCCGCGCCCGGAACCTGCTGCATGGCAACGGTTTTTGTCTCATCGGCAGCACTGTCCGGTGAGGTATCGTCGGGCTGTCCGCCGCTGGAATTCGCTGCGGCCTCGCTCTGTGCCGAGCCGCTGCCGGAGCCTGCGCCCGTCGTGGGCGAGGCGGGTTTTCCGGCGGATCCCGAAGGGGCTGAGTCGTTTTCGGGTGCGGCTGCGCCACCGGGGGAAGGCGCGAAGGCACCGGCCGCGTCGCGTTTGGCGGCATCCGGGGCGGTGATATCCGTGGGCGAAGCGCCGGATCCGCTGGGGGCGGCCGCTTTTCCGGCGGCCGGTCCGCTGCCCACCGGAGCGGTCGCGTCCGGTGCCGGGTTCGCCGACTGAGCGGCGCGGGAAACCGAGGGGACCGCTTGGAATTTGGTGGTGGCCGCGTTGTCGGGGGCGGGCTGTGCCGCCTCGGCCGGCGGGTTCTGGCCGGCTGCGGAACCCGTGCCGTAGCGGACCGTCGATTCGAAGGCGTTGGCATCCGCGCCGCCCGCCTGCTGCGCACCGCCGCCGGGTTGTTGCGCACCGCCGCCGGATTGCTGCGCACCGCTGCCCGGACGCTGCGTGCCACCGCCCGGCTGCTGCGCGCCGCCGCCCGGCGCGGGTGCGGAACCTGTTGCGCCGCGCTGCGCCTCGCCTGGCTGCTGTGGAGCGTTGCCGCTCGATCCGGGCGTGGCGTTCGTACCGCGTGCCGCGCCACCGGGCTGCTGCGCGCCTCCCTGCGCGCCGCTGCCCTGCGCGCCGCCGGAACCCGGGCCGCGCTGGCCCGGCTGCGGGGGTTCGTAGCTGATGGTGGCGAAGCCCGGGCGTGGCGGGTTGGGCTGAGGGGGTGCGGGATTGGCTGCGGCGCCGGGGCGGATGACCTCGGTGGCGGCGGTGGGGCTGGGGTCGGGCGACTCGGCAGGGGTGCGCGACGAGTCCGGGGTGCCCGGAGCAGCCGGGTGGGCAGGGTTCTGTGGCTGCTGGTCGTCGTTCGAGTCGGACACGCGCTACCCCTCGCTTCGGCGGAACTGTGATTCGACCAGTCAGCCTACTGAGCAATTGCGGACTCGGTGCACAATGATCGGCATGACCTCCTTCGGCGATCTGCTCGGACCGCAGCCGGTACTGCTCCCGGAAAACATCGACGCCGAAGAGGCGCTGCTCAACAAGCAGGATCCGGTCCAGGTCGCGGCCGCGCATCCGACCGCCTCCATCGCCTGGGCCTACCTCGCCGAGGGCGCGCTGGAGCGCGGCGACGCCGCCGAAGGCGACGTGAACGCCGACATCATCGCCGCCTACGCCTTCGCCCGCACCGGCTACCACCGCGGCCTGGATCTGTTGCGCCGCAACGGCTGGAAGGGTTTCGGCCCGGTCCCGTGGAGCCACGAACCGAACCAGGGTTTCCTGCGCAGCGTCGGCGCGCTGGCCAAGGCCGCCCGCGCCATCGGCGAGAGCGACGAGTTCGCCCGCTGCCTGGACCTGCTCGAGGACTGCGACCCGCGCGCCGCCGCCGAACTCGGCCTCGACTGATTTGACCAGTGGCCTAGCCGACACCTTCGACGCCGCCAAGGACAGCGTCGGCACCCGAGTGCGCCGTGCCTCCAAACGGGTCCGGTCGTCGCTGCTGCCGATCCTGCAGTGTTCGGTGGGCGCGGGCCTGGCGTGGTTCATCGCGCATCACGTGATCGGTCACGCGCAGCCGTTCTTCGCGCCGATGGCCGCCATGATCTCCATCGGCGTCTCGTTCGGTGCGCGTCTGCGCCGTGCGGTGGAGTTGATCGTCGGCGTCGCGGTCGGCATCGGTATCGGCGACCTGTTCGTCTCCCAGGTGGGGACGGGCTGGTGGCAGATCATGGTGCTGGTCGTGGTGGCCATGAGCACCGCGGTGTTCCTGGACGGCGGCCCGGTGATCACCATGCAGGCGGCCAGTTCCGCGGTCCTGGTGGCGACCCTGCTGCCCCCGCATTCCGGTGGTTCGGGCCTGCGCATGGTGGACGCCCTGGTCGGCGGTCTGGTGGGAATCGTTGTGGTGGCGGCGCTTCCCCTGCATCCGGTGCGCCGGGCCAGGCAGCAGGCGGCCGACATCCTCGCCGTGATGGGCGCGGCGCTCACCGAATGCGCGGACGGCCTGCTCGAGCACGACGCCGCCAAGATAAAGCAGGCCCTGGAATCGGTGCGCGGCACCCAGCCCGCCATCGACGCGCTGCGCAATTCCCTGGCGGGTGGTTCGGAGATCATCCTGATCTCCCCGATGTACTGGAATTCCCGTAAACGCCTGGCACGCCTGCAGGCCGCCGCCGATCCGCTCGACAACGCGATCCGCAATACGCGGGTGCTGCTGCGCCGCGCCCTGAGCTCGGTGCGGGACGACGAGGTGCTTGATCCGCGTCTGATCCAGGAGGTGGAGAAGCTGGGTCAGGCCGTGGACGTGGTGCGCCGCATGATGCTCGCCGACCCGGACGAACAACCCGATCCGGCCGAGGCGTCGCGGGTACTGCGCACGGTCGGCAAGGGCGCGACGAAGGATCTGGTGACCGGTGCGGGTATCTCCGCGCACGTGGTGTTCGCGCAGCTGCGGTCGATCGTGGTCGATCTGATGCAGGTGTGCGGCGTCCGCCGACTCTCGGCAATGGCCCTGCTACCGCCGACCGTCGACAACCCCTATGTGACGCCCATCGATTGAGCCGATCCCCCCGTGGGATTCTTCGATCTTCGAGTAGTCCGCTACTCGGGTGTATCCCCTTGTACGCCTCTACCGTTCACGACAAGGCCGGGTTCGCGAGGGGTAAACCCGGCCTTCACCTGTCCGGGGACGCTCAGCTCCAGAACCGCACCAGCGTGCTGCCCAGCGCCGACCACCACGACGGCACCCCCGACAGATCGAACAGCGCGTAGATGCCTTCGAAGAACGCCCGATTCACCTGCGGAATGAAGAACAGCACGGCGACCAGCAGCAGCACGCCGTACGGCTTGATCTGATCCATGGACCGCCGCGTCTCGTAGCTCAGCGACGGCTCCAGGATCCCGTACCCGTCCGTCCCGGGCACCGGGATCAGATTCAGCACGGTGGCCGTGATCTGAAGGAACGCAAGGAAACTCAGCCCGAACCAGAACGCCTCGTGCTCGTTCACGCTCCCGAAGATCCGGATGATCACCAGCAGCACGATCGCGAACACCGCGTTCACCGCGGGCCCCGCGCCACTCAGGATCCGCTGCGTGCGCGGGCTGAAATTGTGTGCGTGCACGTACACCGCGCCACCCGGCAGCGCGAAGCCGCCGAGCGCGATGAACACGATCGGCAGGCCGATGGACAGCAGCGGATGCGAGTACTTGATCGGGTTGAGCGTCAGGTACCCGCGCGATTCCACATCCCGGTCCCCGGCCCGCCACGCCACATACGCGTGCGCGAACTCGTGCAGGCAGATGGACACGATCCATCCCGCCACCACGAGGATGAACACGCCCACCTTGGCCTGCACCGAATCCCATTCGGGTGCGTCCCAGGCGACGGCCCCGCCCAGCACGGTGATCAGGACGACGGCCAGGAAGACCGGACTCGGCCGCACGGCTCCGTGCGCACGGCCCACCTGCGGGTAGTTCATCGGACTCCTAGTGTGGGACTCCGGTTTTCGATCCGGAAGCGGTTCAGCGGACCAGCAGCCACGGTTCGTGATGCCGGTAGAACGTGGAGCGCCGCACCGGTTTGTCGGTGGTGACGCCGTCGCGGGTGACGATGCCGCCGCGCGTGCCCAACTGCATGGCGCGGCCTTCGACCCACTTCTTCTTGCGCAGCCCGCGCACCACGGTGGCGTGCAGGCCCGGCATCTCCAGTGTGGGCGAAACGTGCAGGGCCGCCACTTTTCCGGTGAACAGCCGCGTGTCGTCCACGTACGCTTCGCCTTCGAGCTTCTCCCCGCGCGGCCCGGTGAGGGTGGCGCGGCCGATGAGCACCTTGCCGGTGTCGTCGCGGATGAGCGGGGTTTCCATGGCCTTGCCCTCGAGCGCGCGTTTGGCGGCGGCATTGCCGGTGCCGGTCTCGTAGGCGCGCGACCCGTAGGTGCGGTCGACGGGGACGAACCCGATTTCGACGTTGAGCCGTTCGGTGCGCATGAGGTGGGTGAGTACGGCCGCGAGTCCGGCGTCCTCACCGAGCACGATGAGGCGCGGCAAACTGTCGGCGGCCATGACGGGCAGCAGCTCGTCCAGATCTGCCGGGTCCGGGATGGCGGCGGTCTGGGTGGTGGGCAGTGAGGCCAATGCGATGGGAACGGGCGCACCGTCGCAGCGGAGAACATGGGTACTCAACTGCGGTACACCCTCCTCTGACCTGACAACACGATCGCCTCGCTGCGTCTGTTCCGGCGGACCCTGCCCGGTCCGACTCCCCGTGCCACCATAGCTCTGTCTTATTTGCCGCGCTTCCGCCGATGCACAGCCGTTACGCCGCATTCGTCCCGTACCGGGTGGCAAACCTGGTGGTATTCGAGCATCTACTAGACTGTGCCTCCG
Source organism: Nocardia acididurans (assembly GCF_016741815.1). Taxonomy (GTDB): domain Bacteria; phylum Actinomycetota; class Actinomycetes; order Mycobacteriales; family Mycobacteriaceae; genus Nocardia; species Nocardia acididurans. Next base: position 126,523 of record NZ_JAERRJ010000001.1, on the reverse strand, counting down.
GCCACCGCCTTCTGACGGCGGGTAGCTGCAGCATCACCGGTGCTGCGCGTCGAACCCGTAGGAGACTCCAAGATGCCGGCAATCGTGCTGATCGGCGCCCAGTGGGGCGACGAGGGCAAGGGCAAAGCAACCGACCTGCTCGGTGACCGAGTCCAATGGGTTGTCCGCTACCAGGGCGGCAACAACGCGGGTCACACCGTGGTGCTGCCCAATGGCGACAAGTTCGCGCTGCACCTGATCCCGTCGGGCATCCTCACGCCCGATGTGACCAACGTCATCGGCAACGGTGTCGTGGTGGATCCGGGTGTGCTGCTCGCCGAGCTGGGCGGACTGGAAGAGCGCGGCGTGGACACCTCCCGCCTGCTGCTGTCCGCCGACGCGCACCTGATCATGCCGTACCACGTGGCCATCGATAAGGTCACCGAACGCTTCCTCGGCAACAAGAAGATCGGCACCACGGGCCGCGGCATCGGCCCGTGCTACCAGGACAAGGTGGCGCGTGTCGGCGTCCGCGTCGCCGATGTGCTGGACGAGAAGATCCTCACCCAGAAGGTCGAGGCCGCACTGGAATTCAAGAACCAGGTGCTGGTGAAGATCTACAACCGCCGCGCGCTGGACCCGCAGCAGGTGGTGGACGAGGTGCTCGAGAAGGCCGAAGGCTTCAAGCATCGCATCGCCGACTCCCGCCTGCTGCTCAACCAGGCGCTGGAGCGCGACGAGATCGTGCTGCTCGAGGGTTCGCAGGGCACCCTGCTCGACGTCGACCACGGCACCTATCCCTACGTGACCTCCTCCAACCCGACTTCGGGTGGCGCGGCGGTCGGCGCGGGCGTCGGCCCCAACAAGATCACCACCGTGCTCGGCATCCTCAAGGCGTACACCACCCGCGTCGGCTCCGGCCCCTTCCCGACCGAGCTGTTCGACAGCTCGGGCGAGTACCTGGCCAAGACCGGCGGCGAGGTCGGCGTCACTACCGGCCGCGCCCGCCGCACCGGCTGGTTCGACGCCGTGATCGGCCGCTACGCCACCCGCGTCAACGGCATCACCGACTACTTCCTCACCAAGCTGGACGTCCTCTCCAGCCTGGACACCATCCCGATCTGCGTCGCCTACGAGATCGACGGTGAGCGCGTCGAGGAAATGCCCACCACCCAAACCGATTTCCACCACGCCAAGCCCATCTACGAAGAGATGCCGGGCTGGTGGGAAGACATCTCGGGTGCCCGCACCTTCGAAGACCTCCCCGCCAACGCACAGGCGTACGTCAAGCGGCTGGAAGAGCTTTCGGGTGCGCGGGTGTCCTGCATCGGCGTCGGCCCGGGCCGCGACCAGACCATCGTCCGCCACGAGATCCTGGCGAAGTAGTTCGCGAGACCTGCACCGGTTCGCCCCCGCTACATAGGCGTAGCGGGGGCGAATTCGTTTGTGCGGCAGGAAGATACTGCTGCGATGAGGGGCGGGGGGACTCGTTTCCCCGAGTGGAACGCGGCGGGCCGTCAGTACAACGGTGCGAGTGGTGCCAATGGGTCGGCGGCGTGCGGAGTGAGTGCCGCGTACGCGGCCGCGATGGATTTCACCGCGACGCGGATGTCCGACTCCTCGTGGGTGAAGGGGAGGCGGATGAAGCGTTCGAAGGCGCCTTGGACGCCGAAACGTGGTCCGGCGGCGAGTAGTACGCCGTGGTTGGGGGCGGTGGCGGCGAGGGCTGTCGAGACCGGGGCGGGGAGTTGGGCCCAGAGGGACATGCCGCCTGCGCCGGGGGAGACGCGCCAGTCGGGGAGTTCTTCGGCGATGGCTTCCAGGAGGGCGGTGCGGCGGGAGCGGAGTTGTTGCCTTCTGGTGGTGAGGATTTCGTCGGCGTGCTGGAGCAGGTAGACGGTGGCCAGCTGGTCCATGACGGGGGTGCCGAGGTCTACGGTGGAGCGGGTGCCGAGCAGTTTGGTGATGAGGGACTGGTTGGCGCGGATCCAGCCGACCCGCAGGCCGCCCCAGAAGGATTTGGAGGCGGAGCCGATGGTGACGATTTCGGCGTTGCGCGCGAAAGAAGCTGCGGGGGGCATGATTTCGCCGTCGGTGAGGTGCAGGTCCACCATGGATTCGTCGACGATGACCGTCATGCGGGTGTCGCGGGCGATGGCGGCCAGTTCGGCGCGTTCGTCGGCGGTCATGAGCAGGCCGGTGGGGTTGTTGTAGTCGGGCACCATGTAGGCGACGCTCGCCGCGGTTTGCCGTGCGGCGCTGCGGATTCCGGCCATGTCCCAGCCGTCGGGGAGCATGGGGACGGGGACCGGGCGGGCGCCCACGTCGCGGATGGCCTCGATGGCGTTGGGGTAGGTGGGGTGTTCGATGAGCACCCGTTCGGCCGGGGTGGTGAGCACGTTCAGTAGTAGCCGAAGTCCGTGCTGCGCACCGAGTGTCACCAGGATCTGCTCGGGATCGGTGGGCAGGCCGCGCTCGGTGTAGCGGCGGGCCAGGGCCTCGCGCAGCATGAGCATGCCGACGGGGTCCATGCCGTGTGTGCCCAGGTATGTCGGAAGTCCCTGGAGCGCAAAGGAATACGCGTCGGTCATCTCGGCGGGCGCGGACATGGCTGCGAAGGTCATGTCGATGGTCGGCACTTCGGGCTGCGCCATCATGGCGAGCAGGCTGCGGGCCGGTTTGGTGCCGTCGTGCACGACGGTGGGCGGCAGCGCCACCGTGCTGCGCGACCCCTGCCTGCTGATCAGATACCCGTGTTCGCGCAGCAGCGCGTACGCGGAGGTCACGGTGGTGCGGCTGACGGCGAGGCTGGTGGCCAGATCGCGTTCGCTCGGCAGGGCCACGCCGAGGGGTGCGCGCCCGTCGTGGATCAGCAGCCGGATGCTCTCCGCGAGAGCCACATAGGCGGGCCGTGAGGGCCGCTTGGCGCTGTCCGCCGGGGTGCCGGGTTCGTCGTGCCGCCATCGGCCCAGGTCGCGGGTCAGGCTGGCCGCGCCGATCACTCGTATCGCCATACAGTCCAGTATCGGGGCACTGGATATTTTCTTCAAGTACTGGACCGGGCCACTATTGGTCCATGATCGCTCTGCTAGCCTCCCTCGTGATCGTCGCCGGCTTCGCCGGGATCGTCTACGTCTTCGCCCCCGCCCCCGGGGAACGCTGGGGCATGCTGCTGGAGCGCTACCGCCCGCACGCCCCCATGTCGGACTGGTCGGTCGCGGATTATGAAGCGTCCCGCCAATATTCGGACCTGGCCGCCGTCCAGGCGCGCCAGGAGCCCGGCCTCCCGGCGCCCGCTCCGACCCCCGTTCGGAGCAAACCGGCCCGCTTCCCCGACCTGGCCAATATCCCGTGCCGCGAGGAAACAGTCCAGTTCTGAGAAACTGGCCTGAATCGACGAGACTTGTCGGACCCAGAGTGCACACTGGCCTTATGTCAGCCCCGCCCCGCCCGCACGCCTCGGCGGCGCTCTTCGGCACCGCGATCGGCGCCTGCGCCATCGCCTGGAGCGCCTCCGGGGTGCTGCGTTTCGCCCTCCCCGAGCCCTCCGAGTCCGCCACGCGCAGCTACATCCTGCGCAAACATCGCATGCTCGAGATCCGCGAGACCCTGCCCACCCCCGCGATCACCCGAGCCATCGAGAAGATCCAGGCCCACCTGGCAGGCGATCTCGACGACCTGCGCTGGATTCCCTTGGACACCACCGCGATCAACGATTTCGACCGCGCCGTCTACACCATCGCCCGCGCCATCCCGCCCGGCCACACCCTCAGCTACGGCCAGGTGGCCGACCGCATCGGCGCCCCCGGCGCGGCCCAGGCCGTCGGACAATCCCTGGGCCGCAACCCGATTCCCCTGATCGTCCCCTGCCACCGCGTGCTCGCCGCGGACCACGCCCTGCACGGCTTCTCCGCCCCCGGCGGTATCAACACCAAACAGCGACTACTCGAGATCGAACGCACCCCGGGCTTCGGTGAACCGACCCTCTTCTGATCGGCGTGTGCCCCGATCTCCGATCGTCGTGTGCTCGGATCGGCCCGGGGTGACATAAAATTCGTGGGGTCATCGGGAGGGGCGCGGTGCGCACCGCGTTTTACAGGGAGGACCGAGCGTGACCGACCCGTACTTCAACAAACCCACGGACGGCTCACCCCAGTACGGTCCCCAGGGCACCTGGCCCGGCAGCGGCCCCTACGGCTACCCCGCCCAGGATTCCGGCGCCTACCCCCAACCCGCCTACCAGCAGGGCTTTCCCCAACAAGCCTTCCCCCAGCCAGGTTTCGACCAGCCCGGCTACGCCGCGGCCCCGCCCGGCTTCCTCGCGGCCATCGGCGACATCGCCGTCACCGACACCTCGATCATCACCCCCTCGGGCACCTTCCCCCTGAAGGGCGCCATCTGGACAGCCACCGACATGTCCCACGCCAGCGAGCGCATGCCCCCCTACGCCGTCATCCTCGCGATCGTCTTCTCCCTCGCGTGCGGCCTGGGCCTGCTCTTCCTGCTCATCAAGGAACGAGTCATCTCCGGCTACATCCAGGTGACGGTAGCCAACGAGGGCCGCTTCCACTCGGCGATGATCCCCGTCCAGAACCAGCACACCTTCCCCATGGTCATGCAGCAGGTCAACTACGCCCGCTCCCTCAGCGCCATGTGACCGGAACCGAAAAGGCGTCCACACCAACAACTTCGGTGTGGACGCCCTGCGAATCAGGGGCCGGACTATTCTCCGGCTCGGACGATCGGGCCCCAGTAGTTGAACGGAAGACTGGTGCCGGTGCAGAACACCCACACGTCGGCGCCGGGTGCGAAGCGCAGGTAGAGGGGTCGGCCCGTGGAGAGGCCCGTCATCGGATCGGATCCGACGAACGGCGCCTGCAGACTCCAGCCGCCGCAGTTCCACCACTCACCGGGCGCGGTGTCCATACGAATCACGCCACCCGGTTCCGGTGTGGGAACCGGCGGTGTGGCCGACGCGCTCGGCGCACCGATGATTCCGGCCAGGGCAGCCGCTCCGCCCAGCAGCGCGGCGCGAATCATTGTCGACATACGAGCTTTATCCTTGATCACAGGGCTCCTCCGAGGAATGCGCCACCGGCGAAGCCTGCGGCGCCACCGACGGCGCCACCGACCACCGCGGCAGGAATGCCGAGCGCGGCAGCACCTACGGCCGCACCGACACCCGCACCGATGAGCGCGCCACCGATCCCGCCACCGATGACATCGATGGGAGCGAGCCACGGTGCGACGACGGCGCCCACCGAGCCGAGTCCGACACCGACGGCGGTGCCGATCGGCAGGCCGACCGCCGCGCCGACAGCACCGCCCACGACAGCGGCGGGTACGCCCGCGACGACCGCCCCGCCGACCACACCGGCCGCGGTGCCCGCGATGGTGCCCGCGGCTATCTTGTCCGAGCGACTCGGATTCACGCCGATCGAGTTGAGACCGGTGGCGAGCGCGGCCTCACCGTTCGCAGCGGTGACGTTCACCGTGTCGAGCACGTTGTCCGGCACGTCATCGGGAACTTCGGAGGTGTAGTTGCCGAGTCGCAGCGTGCGCGGCGGCGGCGCGATGGGCGCGACCGGCGTCACGATGGTCGGCGCGTGCAGGTTGTTGAAGTCGACGGCCGGAGCCACTTCGGCATTCGGAATCGGCCGGAAGTTCGGCGGCACAACATAATCCGGCTTGGGTGCGGCTGGTGTGGTCACACCCGGCTGGGTGGGGCCGTGCTGCTGGGCGGCCGGCTGGTCACGAGGAGTCGTGGCGACACCGGGCTGGACCGTGGTACCGGGCTGCGCGGCAACCGGGCCGTTCGGCGCGGAAGGCGCGTCGGGTGCGATGCCGGGCGCGGGCGGGGCGGCGTGATCCGCCGCCGGCGGGTTGGCCGGGGCCGGTGTGGCCGGGGAGCCCGGAGTCTGCGGACTGCCGCTCGAAACGGGAGCCGTGGTGGGTGCGGCGCTCTGCTGCTCGGTCGCGTTGGAGCAGGCGACGGCGAGCGCGAGCGGAATGGCCCCCAGGACGATGGCACGCCGTGGCGAGCCGGTTTTCAGTTCTCGATGCCGACGACCCACGTCGAAACACCACCCTCATCAGATTGGACTGTCGATCCCCCGGACCTCGGCGGTCCTACTGGCAGGGATGTTAACTGACAGGAAGCTATTACTAACAAGTCGTTGTGAGATGGTGCACATTTCCGCCGCCGACAATGAGTTGGCTCAGGTATGCGCAGTTGAAACGCGCTTCGTAGTTAATCGCCCTAATTCGGGTGATAGTTGCTGAATCATCGCTACAGTGGGGAGAAGGTATCCGCGCCAAGCGATTTCGCCTGGCGCGGAGGCTCCTCCGGCCCGAGGAATCATGCAGATGATTCGAGCTGAAGCCGATCTTGGATGACTCCCTTCACGGCGGTCGCGATGCCGTGCTACCGAAGAGCAACCGTTCCGTTGCGGCAGAACATGTCTCGGTAACGCCGGATGCGGGTTCCGTTGCGGCCGTGTGATTTCGGATCAGTGGTTCGCGTCGGTCCAGACGGCGGCGCCGATGCCACCGGCGAGGCCGCCTATCGCGGCGCCGGTAGCCGCTCCCGCGAGACCAACGGCTGCCGCGCCGATCGCGAGCCCGGCGATTCCGCCGATCAGAGCTCCGGCGGGTGCGCCGATGGCCCACGCCGGAGCCATGGTCGCCACGAACGCCGGAATGGCGGCAGCGACGCCGGGGATTGCGCCCGGCCCGCCCGTGGCCGCGCCCGCGACGCCCGCGCCGATCAGGGCGGCCGCGGCTCCGGCGGCGACCGGGACGGTCGAGGCGACCACGGTGCCGACGACAGCGCCGACGCCCGCCCCGATGGCGGCACCCGCGACTCCGCCCACGATCGCGGCCGGAATTCCCACTACGGCCGCGCCCGCCAGCGCGCCCGCCACCGCGCCGCCCGCGATCATGTCGGAGCGACTCGGGTTGATGCCGATGGACTTTCCTTGCGTCGCGATCACGGCTTCGGCGTTGGCCGCGAAATCGTTCACCGGGTTGAGCACCGCGTCGGGGACTTCATTCGGGACGTCCTGCATGAAGTTGCCGACGCGCAGGGTGCGCGGCGGGGGAGCGATCGGGACGACCGGCTCGACCGGTTCGGGGAGGTGCAGGGTTTGGACGTCGATCGCGGGAGCCGGTTCGGGATCGGCCGGGATCGGGCGACGGTTCTCCGGGACCGCGTACTCGACCTGTGGGGCCGAGGGGGTCGTGGTGGTGCCGGGCTGGCGGGGCGAGACGGCGTTGTCGCTCGGGGCGACTGCGCTGGGGGCGTCGGTGACGCCGGGCTGCGGGGTCGCGTGGGCGACCGCGGCGCAGGCGATGGCGAGGGCCAGGGGCAGGGCGCCGATGGCGGGCCGGAGGGCGCGTCGGGATACGCCGGTATTCGAATTTTCGTGCCGACGGGTCAAGCCGGAAACACCACCCTCATCAGGATTGAAACTGTTCTTCCCCCCGAGCCGTCGGCTCTGAGCAGGGATGTTAGCTGAAAAGAAGCTATCAATCTCAAGTCGATGTGATGGGGTGCACAGACACTGGATGGGTCAGTCCATCCGGGGGCGACTTATCAGTTCGGGACGGTGGCGAGACCTCGCCCCGGTCAGTTCTCGGATTTGCCGGAAGTTGACCCGCCGCGCATCAATTCGGCGAGCGCCTCCCGGTCGGTGACGTCGAGCTTGATGCACGCACGGTAGAGATGCCCCTCGACCGTGCGGACCGAGACGGTGAGGCGATCGGCGATCTGCCGGTTGGACAGTCCGGCCGCCACCAGGCTGGCGATCTCCCGTTCACGTGAGGTGAGCGGAAGTGGCTGCGCGGACTGGCGCAGCGCCGGGGTGCTCGCGCCACCGCAGGCCGCGGCGAGCCGGTTCGCGGTCGCGGCGGATTCCAGCAGACGGCGGCGGTCACCGGCGCGCTCGTGTGCGGAGGCGGCCTGCGCGGCAGCGTCGGCGGCCGAAAGGAGGACGCCGATCTCTTCGAATTCCGCTGCGGCGGCATCCAATCCGGGTCCGTCGTGGGCGGCGACCGCGACGGCGTGCCTGGCCTGCACCTGCACCAGCCGCCCGTCGACGCGCGCGGCCAGATCGGCCAGCCGCCCCGCCACGTTCTGATCGCCGAACCGTGCGGCGGAGTGCAGGGCCATGGCCTCGATGGCGTGCTGATGTGACCGTGCGGCCGCGTCGGCCGCGCCCAGGGCCAGCCGGATGGCGGGGCTCACCGTGCCCTCGGACGCCGCCTGCCACGCCTTGGCGATCTCCAGCTGCGGCTCGTAGACGGCGCTGTGCCGTCCGCCCCGCTCCACCGCCGCCGCAATGGATTCGGCGGCGTCGGCGGACCGTCCGACAGCCGAATACGCTTCCGCCAGACGGAGTCTCGCGGGAATCATCCACGCGGCCGCGCCTTCGGCGGTGAGTGCGGCGAGCGCCTGTTCCAGGTTGTCGATCCCCTGCGGGAACCGTCCCTGCGATACATCGACCGTGCCGTGCAGGATCTTGTTCATCCCCCACGCCAGATACTGTCCCGGCGACGAGTACGCGTAAGGCCCACTGGCACAATGCCGTGCGGCCTCCAGATCCCCGGTGAAGGTCAGCGCCAGCACTTCCGCGTGCGTCGACATGAACCGGTTGAGCCCGTCGATATGCGATTCCACCCTGTGTCCGCGTTCGGCGTACTGCCGGGCCGCTTCGCCACGTCCCATGAGCGCCAACGCGAGTCCGCCGCCGAAGGCCGCCCACCACACCGCCCAGGGCGGTGCGTCCTTGGTCTCCATGACAGGTTCGGCGAGTGCGAAGGCGTCTTCGAGCCGGTTCTCGTGCACGGCGGTCGCGGAGGCCAGGCCGTCGAGCGTGGTGACGATCTTGGGGTGCTGCACCCGGGTGCGCACCGACTCCAGCACCTCGTCCGCGCGATCCGAATCACCCATGGACCAAAAGAGATTCGATACCCGTGTGCTGCCCCAGCGCGCCAGCTGCACCTCGTTCATCTGGTCCGGGTCGAAGACGGCCAGGGTTCGTTCGGCTTCGATGCGATGCCCCTGCCACAGCAGCGCCCGGGAGAGCAGATCGGCTGCTTCCACGCCCCCGCGCCGCTCCACGGCCGCGCGGGCGAACCGTTCTCCCAGTGGCAGATTCGCCAGTCCGATGGCATCGGAGGCGGCGGCCTCGAACAGCTCCAGATCCGCGGATTTGTCACTGTCCAAAGCCAATTCGGCCAGTCGGATGCGGTCGGAGGCGGAGTTGATGCGCCGTTCCTTCAACGACGAGTACAACCGCCCGCGCAGCCGCCGCGCCGACGCGATACCCAGCCGTCGCCGGATCACCTCACCGAACAGCGGATGGTTGTACCGCACCAGCAGCTGGTGGCTGTTCTCCACAATCCTTATGACGCCGCGTGTTTCGGCTGCCTCGACCGCTTCCTCACCCGCCAGTTCGGACAGCACGTCCAGGTCGATGGGTTCGCAGAAGGTGAGCAGTTCCAGCACCCGCAGTACGGGTTCGGGCAGCTGCTCCACCCGATCCTCCAGCAGCGCAGCCAATTCCGAGGTGACCGCGGCCCGGCCGCGCAGCTGCCACACCCCGTTGACCTGCCGCAGCGTTCCCGCTTCGAGCGCTCCTTCGACGAGGTGCCGCAGGAAAAGCGCGTTCCCCCCGGAGGATTCCCACATCAGATTGGCGGTGAAGCCCTCCAGCTGCCCGCCGAGCATGGATTCGACCAGCTCCACACTCTGCCGTTGTGTGAAGGGGGACAGGTCGATTCGCAGCAGATGCCCGTCTTTCCACAGCGAGGTCACCGCGTCGGGCACCTGCACGCCGCTGCGTACGGTGGCGACGATGTGCGCGGCCTTGTCGATGGCCAGCTGCAGCAGCAGGGTCGCCGACAGCTGGTCGAGCAGGTGGGCGTCGTCCACGCCGATGATGGTGTGCCCGTCCGCGAGCAGGGCTTCGCGGGCGGCGGCCATGAAGGTCACCGGATCGTGGGCCGTATACACCCCGACCATGTGCGCGAACACCCCCAGCGGGATGCTGCGCGCGGATTCGGTGCCCGCCACCCAGCGGATGCTGCCCCCGACGGCGGCGGTCGCCTGGCGGGCGAGGGTGGTCTTGCCGACCCCCGCGTCGCCGGTGAGGACGGCGCCGACGCACTCGTTTCCGGTCAATGCCGCCCTGATCGATTCGAGCTCGTTCTCCCGTTCGACCATCGGCCAATTCCGAGCCATGGTCTAACAATAGTTCTGTCACCCCTCGTGAGCAGGGGAAACGAAAGGCCCATGATTCAGGGGCGCAGAATGATTGCTACTCGTTCACCAGTCGTGGCTGATCGTTGACCAGCCGCAGTCCGGGCTGGCGTGCTGCGCGCCGGTCCACCAGCCACACCATGACGCTCTGGTCGGCGGCCGGATCCAGCGTCTCGACCTCCACCTCGACTTCTCCCCGGACCGGGTGGGCGATGCGGAAGGTGGCGGTGCGGTAGTCGGTGAGCCGGTGCTGCTGCCACAGGCGTGCGAAGCTTGTCATTTGCTGGAGCACCCCGATTTGGCTGTCGAGGGTGCGGTCGTCGAAGAACCGGGTCTGTGCCGCGCGGAGCGCCGACGTGGCCATATCGGCGGCATCGTCCCAGTTCAGGAAGTACTGCCTGGCATCCGGACGGGCGAACAGGTAGTAGGCGAAGTTCCCGTGCGCCAACTCGTCGAACAGGCCGAGCGGTTCGGCGAAATCCCGCCAGGCGGCGTTCCAGGCGAGGATGTTCATCCACCGTCCGACCACGAACGCGGGTGTCGGATGCAGGGCGTCGATGACGGCGCGCAGGGTGTCGCCGACCTCTTCGCGGGCCTGTCCCGCGGACGGGCAGTTACTGGCCTCGGCCATGCCGAGGGCGAGCTTTCCGAAGTGGTGGCGCTCGATCTCGTTGAGCCGCAACGCATCCGCGAGTGCGGCCAGTACGGCGGTGGAGGGGTTGGTGTCCCGCCCCTGTTCGAGCCGGGCCAGATAGTCGACGCTCACCCCGGCCAGCGCCGCCACTTCTTCCCGGCGCAGTCCGGGCGTGCGCCGCCGGCGTCCGGCGGGCAGCCCGACATCCTCCGGCTGCAACCGCCCCCGCCTGGCAACCAGGAACTCGGCGAATTCGGATCGTGACACCCCACCATGGTGCCCTGTCCCGGCCCCGTTATCCGCGCCCTGCCAGTACCAGGATCAAGACGGTGTGGTTAACCGGACTGAAGTCCACTTACCGTTCTCGGTATGACGACTTCCACCCAGACCATCGCTCCCGGCGCCTGGACCCTCGACGCCGCCCACTCCTCGGTCAACTTCACCGTCAAGCACCTCGGCATCTCCAAGGTTCGCGGCCGCTTCAACCGCTTCGAAACCGCCTTCGTCGTGAACGAGTCCGGCCGAGCCGCCATCGAAGCCACCATCTACTTCGACTCCTTCGACACCGGCAACGAGGCCCGCGACAACCACGTCCGCTCCGCCGACATCCTCGACGTGGCCTTCCGCCCCCACCTCACCTTCCGAGTCCCCGAACCCGTCACCCTCGCCGAAGAATTCGAAGTCACCGGCGAGGCCACCATCGCCGGCATCACCAAGCCCGTCACCCTCTCCGTCGAATGGGGCGGCGTCCAACTCTTCCCCGGCGACAACAAGAACCACGCCGGCTTCAACGCCACCGGCACGATCAAGCGCAGCGACTTCGACGTAGCCCCCGGCCTCCCCTCCGCCATGCTCTCCGACAAGATCGCCATCGAACTCGACATCCAACTCATCGAACCCGACGCCTGAACTCATGAGCGGCGGTGCCCGACCGGTCGCCGCCGCCGCTTCGTCCGCCGCTCAAATCTCGAACCGTGACCAGACCTCGGAGGGAGCGCCGTCCGGGTCGTGTGGTTGTCGACGCCGGCCTCGTTCGGCATGCCGAAGTATGTGGCGCCGCCAGGATCCACATCGGTGCTCATTCGGGCAGTTCAGATGGTTCCGCGCCGTCCTCGTAGAGGTAGGCGTACAGCTGCTGCAGAAAGGTGTAGAGGTGGTTCTCGTCGTCGAATTCGACATAGGTGAGGCGATACCACTCATCTGTATCGAGGCTTCGCTCGCGGAGCAGCTGGGCGAATTCTGAGCGGATCTGGTCGGCCCGATCGTCTCTACGCCCCAGGGCCAGTTCGCGAACTGTCGGGAAATCGGAGATTGTCTCGGTGTGAAGCGCACCGCTGATGAACTTGCGGAACTGATCGTCCACGCTTGTCGGCTCCTGTTCCAAGCACGACGCCTGCGGTCGAATCGGTCTACTCGGCGTCGACGGGAACGGGCGATTTGCCGAGGATCAGAGACTCGAGCGCATCCGGAATCTTGCCGAACGAAGCGAGCCAATCGGCAACCAGATACAGATCCCCCGACTCGGACATTCCGAGGAAATAGCGGCCCGAGTCGAGTTCGCCGACGGGTGCGATCGACTCACCTATAACATCCGCCCACTCGGCGAATCTGTCATCCTCGCCATCTGCCAGCATGGGGTCCAACTCGAAAGGCTCACGGGCGGAGGTGATCCCGGGGCCGGAGATGTCCACGACCAACCCGCCGAACTCCATGAGAAACCGGTCCGCAACTGCGTTCCATTGGAATCCATTGCGTTCCAAGGCTTCTCGCCAAGGGCCGGTGTCGATCTGCCGCCCCGGCGACCATCCCGAAGCGCGCAGGACTTCTTCGGTCTCCTTCGTGAACAGTGTCATTGTCATTTCCCGTCGTCGGTGATGAAGTCCAGCGAATAATGGTCCCGCAGAGGCTTACAGCTCTTGCAGGGCCCAACCGGATAGCCATGCCTCGGGTGGCGCCGTGAAAACCTCCCCGGTCGCCAGTCGGATTCCCGCGGCAACGGCTGGGCGATTCTTCGAAGGCGTCCACGGCACGCACTCGTCCACTTCCCGCTGTGTCGCGTCGAGGAGTTCGCTGTCAGCGAGCTCATTCCAGCGTCCATCCGATTCGCTGACCGGCGTCTCATGCTCCGTGGACGTCTCGGCCGTAGCGTCGAGGGGCTACTCCTGGAACGTCCCCTGGGTCGGCCAGGTCCCGTCCTGGGACCGGCGCCAATCGGTCCAGGACACCACTCTGGCCATCATCGACCCGGTGGGCTGGTAGGCCAGGGTGTTCTTGTCGATTGTCAGCGAGGTCTCGGTGGCTGGGGTCGGGGGTTGGGTCAGAGTTTCGGTCCGGACCAGGTATTGGATCGTGTCCGAGTTCTCCTGTGCGAGTTGAACTGTGACCGTGGTTCGGGGTGGATGGATCTGTCGACCCGTCGGTGGCAGGCCGGAGTGTTTGGTTCGGATGTAGTCCTCCGCCACCATTTTCGTCGACCAACTCGGGTACTCGATGACCACGCCCGTCGAGGAATCGATCACCAGGTTCGTGAGACCCAGTCCCTGACCCGAGTCGATCTGATCCTGAGTGAGTTTCGGCTGGCAGATCCAGCCCTCGGGGAATGGATGGATCCACCATTCCTGGCGAGTGGGGAAGAGTTGCTCCAGGTACTGCTGGGTTTGTTCCCGGGTGTCCAGCGGGGGCATGCGCGGCTCCTGCCTCGGAGGGGTTGGTCATGAACATCAGCCGGCTTGAACCCTCGACCAGTGATTTCGGCGGATGAGCGGAATACGTTCCGGCTTGCGGATCCCACCACACCGGGCCTGCGGCATCGTGCGGGAACACGATGACGGTCGCGTGGGTGCTGGAGATGACCGGTGTCCCATCGGGGTGGAACAGTGGCTGACCGGTGGCCGGATCGGTGGCATGCCAGCCGTTGACTACCAGCGCTGATGAGCCGGGACCAAGGTCCTGAACCCAGTCGTGCAGGGCGGTGAACTGCTTGTCCACCGGCAGGCCGTGCTGGTTGAAGTTCTCCCAGCTGCCACCGAGGAAATCCGCGGCGCGTTGCAGACCTGCGTGCTCGCCGGTTTGCGTGTCGAACCGGCCGTCGGGCAACTGGTCCGGCCAGCGCGCCAGTCCCACCTGCGGATCGCCGTGGAATGACGAAATCGCCGCCAAAGAACTGACCAGGCAATTGTTTCCACGACCCAGTTGGCCCGGACCGCCGTCGTTGATCAGCTGTCCGTACGGGTTGAACCGAGGATCGGCGCCGACACGGAATTGGTTGCCATCGCGCAGCGCATCCTCGACGGAGTGCTGATAGGCAGGGTCCTCGAGACTCTGCAACCGGCCTCGGCCGAACCGGTGGCCGTTCTCCAGCCCCTCGAATCGAGCGGGTGTGTTGGCCTTGGCGATGTCATTGCTGAGCTGGCGAATTTCCCCAGGGGAGAAACCGTTTCGCGCAGGCTCTCCGGACAGGCCGAGGTGTTCGCGAAGCCGCTGGGCCATCGCGTCGGGATGATTGGCCGGGTGCCAGGGGCCCGGAGCGTCGGTGACGTGGATGTTCAGGTTGGCTGCCGCCGGATCCTGGGTGTGGACGAGGTCTACGAGGATGCGGTCGCCGGAGAGCAGGGGCTGGCCGTGGTTGAAGGCCAGATCTGTTGCCAGTTGGGCCTTTTCCCAGACCTGCGCGACGTGTTCGGGGGTGACGGAGCCGTCGAAGGTGACGTGCACCTTGATGGAGGTCACGGCTACGGGGCCGCCCGGAGCGTCGGGGTAGCGGCGGAAGTCGTAGGCGGGCTTGGCATTCGGGGTGCGGTCGGTGGGTACGGGGGTGGTGCGGCCGTGTTCGGGTGGTTGGGTGCGGTACCACTCTCGGGCCTGGCGGACCTGCTGAGCCTGATGCAGTTCGCGCGGGGAAGGGGCGGGCGGCTGGTGGGAAGTCTGTTGGGTGACGGGGATATCGGGGTGGGGGGTTGCCCGAGGGGCCGCACTGTCGACCGGCGCACGGTCCTGTGGCGCGGGCCGGGCCTCGTGCGGCGTGGGCTGCTGAGGATGCGGCGACGGTTGTTGCGCGTGCGGTATGGGTTGCTGGGCGTGCGGGCCTGGTTGTTGCGCGTGCGGTGGGGGCTGTTGGGGGTGCGGATTCGATTGCACCGGTTGCGGATCCGGTGCGGTGGTGCGGGCCTCGGGTGCGCGTGCATCCTGCGGGGGCGGTACGTGCTCCACGGGGTGGGTGTGCGGTGCGGGCAAATTCAGGGAGATGTTCGTGGGGGGTTTCTGCGCGACCGGGGCCGTGTCGGGAGTGTGCGGTGTCGACTGCACTGGGGATGCATCCGAATGCACGGGAGCCGGGTCAGGGAGGTGCGGGACCGTTTGCACCGGAGGGGTTTCGGCGTGCGGCAGCGGTGATACCGGTGCGGCACCGTTGTTTTCGGTGTGAGTGTCGCTTCGTAGCGGGTTCGGTGTGTCCGGGATCGGATGCGAGGAAACGGGTGCGGACTCGTTCGCGGGCCGGTCGAGGTGGGGCGCGTTCGAGGCGAAGGAGTCGTGGACGCCGAAGCGGGGATTCTCCAGATGGGCGAAGTTCGGGTTGTAGACGGGTTCGCCGACCCGGGTCGACAGGACGCCGCCGTTGGCGTCGTACATGGTCTCGCGCGGCCAGACGCGGTAGACGGAATCTCCGGAAATACCTCCGGGAGCGAGGATTTCGGCTTCCTGATGGCTGCCGGTGTTGTATCGGCTGTGCGCGGTCGCGTCGTGGTAGGTGGCATCGACGTCGATGCCGTGCGGGGTGTACAGCTCATTGGGGCACCATCCCTTCTGCAACCCGAACAGATAGGGTTGTTGTCTCTCGGTTCCGGTGGGTGCATGGCCTTGTCCGCGTGCCATCAGATGGCCAGCATGAGTTCTGCCAGCCCCGCCGGACCGAGGGCCGCAGACCGGCATCAGGGACATGCCCCGCAGACGCAGAGGGCCGATCAATGAGCTTCCGGCGACGGCCCTCGCTTCCGACGAGGCAGCGCATCGACCTCGAAGGAGATTGTTGGTGTTCGCCGGCTGGGATTGGGGCACTGCCGCCCATGACGTGACCGTGATCGATGACGCTGGCGGGAAGGTCGAGCGATTCGCGCTGCCTCACACCGAAGACGGCATCGCGCGAGCGTTGATGCGACTGGCCGCTCACGGTGATCCCGGCCAGTTGCCGGTCGCCATCGAGACCAGCCGAGGGCTTGTCGTGGATCGGTTGCTGGCCGCCGGGCATCCGGTGATCCCTGTGCATCCCAATGCTTTCCACGCTGTCCGGCCCCGCTGGGGCGCTGCCCGCGCCAAGAACGACCCCGGCGATTCGTTCAAGCTGGCCGACTACATCCGCACCGATATCCACCGCCTGCCGATCCTGGCCCCGACACTGCCCGAAACCCTGGAACTGCAGGCGCTGACCCGCCAACGCGGCGATCAGCTGGGGATGCGCATTGCTGCGGTCAACCGGCTCGCCGCGCTGCTGGACGCCCACTGGCCCGGCGGCAAAACCATCTTCGCCAAGCTGCACTCGCCGATCGCCCTGAACTTCCTCGACCGATACCCCAATCCTGACGCCGCCGCGGCAATCACCGCGGCCCGCCTCGAAACGTTCTGCCGCCGCCACAGCTACACCGGCCGGCGCACCGGCAACGAGCTCCTGGCCCGGCTCAACGCCGCACCACGCCCCGCCAGCCGCCTCGGGCAACCGGTCATCGCTCAGCTGATCCGGTCCCAGGTCGCCGTGGTGCGTTCGCTGCAGACCAGCCTCGACCACCTCGATGCCGTGATCGCAGACGCTGTCGCTACCCACCCCTATGCCCAGTTGTTTGCCGGACTTCCCCGCGTCGGCGTGCTCAACCTGGCCCAGATCATCGGTGAGGTCGGCCCAATCCTGGAGCGCGCCAACAGTTTCGACCAGCTCACCGCCGAGACCGGTATCGCTCCGGTCACCCGATCTTCCGGCAAAACCCACACCGTCGCGTTCCGGCACGCCAGCAACCACCACGCCCGCCAAGCACTGATCAGCTGGATCGACAACAGCCGCCGCGCGAGCCCGTGGGCCGAACAGCGCTACACCGCCGCCCGCCAACGCGGTCAACGACACCCCCACGCCATCCGCACCCTCGGCCGCGCCTGGCTGCGCATCATCTGGGCCTGCTGGCGCACCAAAACCCCCTACAGACCCACCGAACACCAACCGGCCCAACAACCCATCGCCGCATGAAGGTTGACTCAGGGAACTCATGCATGAACCGGGTCTGCCGGTAGCCACCGCCGGGGAGTCGTTCCACCTCGCCCGCGTCGGCCATTCGTGCCAGAGTTTCGCCCGATACCTGGTGCTGGTCGCGCAGGATCGTGTGTTCGGGACTTCGTGACAGTGATACGAAGCCGTCTTTCGTGGCATTGCCGACGTGAGCGCCGATGTTCAGATTGCTGGGATCGCGGGGGGCGAAACCGCCACCGAACATTTCGGGGCCACGCGAATCCATCCGGAACAGAGCGTTGTTGGATGCCAGGTAGGCGTCATCGGGACTCTGGTCCCGCCACATCGGCACCAGGCCGTCGCCGTCGTAGTTGACCACGATCTTGTCGGGGTCGATGGGCGACACCGCCTCGTTCAGCGCGTGCTCGGGCATGGAACGGGTGAGAGTGCTCGGCAATTCGGCGTCGGGGCTGCCCGCGCGGAACGGTTGAGGTTCGATGCTTTCGTAATTCGCCCGGTTGAAGGGGTTGGCGTTGTGTCCTTCGAGAACCTCGTTCAGGTAGTTCGAGGTGAGCTTTTTCGGAGTCGGAGCAAGTTCCGGATCATCCGGAACAGCGCGGTGCTGGCCGGGGACGCCCGGATCGTGCGTGACGGGTCCGGTGGCCGGCGCGTTTTCGAGGTGCGGTTCATTGCCCGGCTGCTCGCTGTCCGCTGGCTGTCTCGGATCATGTTCCGGGGCAGCGGGTTCCGGCATCCGGTCGGTTGAGGGTTCCGGGGCACGGTCCGCTGCCGGTCTCGGATTGGCTTGTGGTGCTTCGGTGCGTGGCGGAGTCTCGGCCCGATTGTTCACCGGGGCTTGGGTTTCCGGCCTGGTCGAGGTGTCGGGCAGGGTCCGGGCCGGTGCCGTCGGAACCTGTCGATCGGCTATCGGCGAGGCGTTGCCGTGTGTCGAAGTACCCGGTGCGGATGCTGGTCCGCGATCGACCACGGTTGCCCCGGGCTGGCTCGTGGCCGGGTTGCCGCCGCTAAGGGTCGCACCGGCAGGTGCGGCGGTGACAGGTGCCGCACCTGCCGGTGCGGCACTCGCGGGCGCCGGGCCGGCGGGCGAGGCACTCACGGGCGCGGCGGCAGCCGGTGCGGATGAACCCGGCGCGGATGAACCCGGCTGCGGCGCCTGAACCGAATCAGGTTGGGCCACAACCTGGTTGCCGTGGTTCGCCGCAACTGTCGTGGTCGGTGCGGCCTCGGCTATCGGTGCGGTGGCCGCAACCGAAACGGTATCGCCGGCATCCGGGTGCGGACCTGCGGCAGGCTGTGCGCCATCGCTGGCCGCGCCGCCGGAGTCCTTGACGGGCCCCGCCTGTGAAGCCGCATCGATCACCGAATCACCGTGCGCGGCAACGGGTTTTCCGATGAATCCGCCGCCTACGCCGTGTGACACGGCGGTGAGGTCGATGGGTCTGTCGGTGGTGATGCCGATCGCGGTCGCCGCGGCGGCATTACCGAGCAGATTGCCCGGGATCTGTGCCGCGCCGACCGTCGCGACCTGCGTGAGACCGCTCGAGTTGGTCAATCCCGGTGCGAGGCCGACTGCTACGCGCTCGCCGAGCGTGCCCGCGATCGAACCGGCGACAGCACCCGCGCCCGTGGACAGGAACAGTGAACCGACATTGAAGTTCTCACGGCCGTTGCTCGCCAACTGAATGCCCTGAACGCCCGCGTCGAGACCGCCGCCGATGCCCGCACCGATCAGAGCCTGTTTGACGATTGTCTGCGCGATCGTCTGGTCGACGACCTTCTCGCCCATCTTGACCGTCGACCACAGGGTCGCGCGCTCCAGCGCGAAAGCCGCGCCCCGTACACCGAGTTTGGCGATCAACTTCTGCACCGCCATCCGGATCGCGAAACGAACCGCGTTCAACGCCACCATATCGACGACGGCACCGACCGGCGTGAAGGCCATGGCTGCGATCACCAGTATCGACCCGTAGATGGTGAGCTTGGTGTACTCGATATCGGTGGCACCCTGTTTCAGCTGACCCTCGTAGGATCTGCAGAGGGTGATCAGCTTGTGCAGTTCGCTGTTCTCACCGCCGGCCGTCTGGGCCCAGAACGAGGCCATGGCAACGCTGATCCGGCCGTCGATGTTGGTCTGCGCGGCGAGCATCGCCTGATTCGCCGGGTCCTGCAGCTGCTCCAGCGCATCGGCCATATCGGCCCAGTGCCCGGCGGCTCGGCGCATGGCGTCTTCGTCGCCCTCGGGCCAATGGCCGACGAGGAAGTCGGCCAGGAAGCCCAGCGGCCCTGGCAGATCCGGGAACCACAGTGTCATTCGTCGGACTCCGGGTTACTTCGGGATCTGGTCGGCGTTGTGCCGGTCCTGATTCTGCAGAGCATCGGCGGTGGTCGTGATGTTGTCGCCGGTGGTCCTCATGAGGGTTTCGAACGCGGCCAGTCTGGTGAGGACAATGTCGACTTCGTTCGGTTTGTAATGCTCTTCGAACTTCTCGCCGGGATGATCCGAACCCCAGCACTTCCCCTCGGACTCGAGGCCCGGTTTCAGACTTCCCAGCGCGGTGTGCATGGCATCACCCAATTGCGCGAACAACGGCGACACCGAACGCAACCCGTCGGGATCGACCCACAGACTCGTCACCGCTGCTGTCCTCCTTCGGTGAATTCGGCACGCAGCAGCCGCAGGCTCGGCGCACCGGGCATCATCTCGTCCAGGTCAGGCATGCCTTCGACAATCGACGTGAGCGGAGCCAGCATCCGCTGGCGGACTGTCGCCACGGCCTCCATCGCACCGTGAATCGCGGAGCCGAGTTCGGCCGCAAGCTGTTTCGGCGTGCATCGTGCGAAAGCGTCATCGGTGATGGTGACTTCGACAACCTGCCCATCCGAATTCACCGTCACCCGAGCCAGGTCGCTCGGTGTCGTCGCATGCACCTTCAACGCGGCGAGATCGCGATTGATATCCGCCAATTCGGCCACCCCCCGGTCGAAGTCGGCCTGCAGGCCGTCGACCACCGTGCGCAGATGAGCATTGGCTTCTTGAACCTGATCCCTCTCCCACTGTTCCATGCCGGCTACGCCTTATCCGGTGGTGCGTCGCCGGTGCGCTGGGCTTCGCGGTACTGCTCCCACCAATCTGCGAGATGCTCGCTGCGGAGCTCATAGCCATCCCTCGTGTAGAGGTTGATCAGTAGGTCCCAGCCCTGTGCGCAGACTTGCTCAAGGACTTCGCGACCGGAAACCGTGCGGCGCAGCCAGGGATTGGTGTCCGGGGGCAGATGCCCGGCGGATGTGTAGACCACTACGGCGGTGCTGGTGGGCACATGCTTCAGCGGCCAGCCGCGTGCACCGGTGGGATCGTCCTCCGGCAGCACGATGATGAGCTCGCTGCGCAGGAACGAGTCCATGAACTGCCCGAGATTGGCGAAACCGTAGTCCAAGCGCCAAATCGTCAGCTCGAATCCGGTGGTGATGTCGCGCTTCGAATAGGCTCGCGTCGGGACGAATTCGGGATTCAGCCAGGTTTCCGCAATATCGCCTGCCTCCCCGGCCCGCCAGCCACCGATCACATTCGCCTTGCCGAGCTTCGACTCGTCGACGGTAGGGTCGACAAAGTACTCCCAACGGCCGGGATTCGCCGCCGCCCACTCGTATGTGCTCGCTTCAGGTTTCGGCAGCACCGGAATGTCCTCGCCCGGTACATCGGACAGGTACAACTTCCGCCGCTTGGCCAGGTTGCTCAGGTTCACCGCTGTTCCTTCCCGTGCTCGGCGGCCATGACTGCGCGCGATCCGCGGACCATCACCGTCCACCCAAATCGATTTCGATCTTCACGCCGTTGGTGGATGGGGCCGGTGGTGTCGAGTTCTCCGAAGTGATGCTGAACGCCATCTCGGTCGCCACCTCCTCCGTGTTCGGGGCCGGTGTGGTCCCACCGCTGTCCGCAGCCGTGTCCCACAACGGTTTCGGCGGCATGATGCTGCTCGCCCGATGCTCGGACTCCGCGGCGCCGCCACCGCCTGCCGCGCCCATGCCGCCCATGGCGGGCATGCCGCCCATCGCCATGCCGGACGAACTCGACGCGACCGTCGAGGCGGCGCTCGTGGATGAATCACTCGAGGTGCTCACGCCTGCGGCCGTCGTATTGTGTGAATCTGTCGCTGCCGCAACGGTTTCAGCGGGTGCGTCCGTGGTCTCGTCGCTGTGGGTCAGATACGGTAGGCCGTTCTGGATGCCCAGCGTGTACTTCTGCGCCTTGCCGTCGGTGCCCGTGACCGTCGCGGTCAACGCGCCGTTGGTTGTCTGCGCCAGGGACAACGTGTTACCGCCCACCGTGAACGTGACCGGATTCGAGGTGGTCCCGATTCCGGTTCCGGTGCCTGCGTTCGTCGTGAGCTGGGTCAGATTCTGTTGCAGCGCGGTACTTGCCGCCTGCACGGTCTCCGCGCCTTTGCTGAGCAGGCTCGACACACCAGACAGCAGCGTGGACACATTCGTGGTCGAGGGGTTCGTGGTCACCGGGTTGCCGGTGTTCGGGTTGTTGGTGACCGGGTTGTTGTCGGCGGGGGCAGCGGCGACCGGATTCACACTTGCCGCGGTGGTGTCCGCCGGTGTGGTTCCGGCCGGGGACGTCCCGCCCGGAGACGCCGGAACGTAGCCCGGGTTCTCGTCGTTCGGAACTGGTGCTTTGTCGATCTCGCCCACGCTGGCCAGCTTGTCGGAGAGGGTCGCCAGATATGCCTTGACGGCTGTGTCGGTATCGCTGCACAGAGTGCCGTACGCGCTGAAGTAGCCTTCCGCGCTTTCCCGGAAGTGCTGGGTCCATTCGATGCACAGGCCCTGTGCGACCTGGTCGAACAGTGTCTTCCCCAGACCATCGTCGCCGCGGTAGACGTTCCCCTTGTGCGGAAGGTAATGCGGCAGCCGCTCGCGGGCTCCCAATACGCCTTGGTCGGCCAGGATTTGGATGCGCATTCGCACGGTGTCGCCGATACCGCGCGCGGCCGCGTAGTTGATGATCATCGACACGTCGTCGGTGTCTTCCGCGCCATCGTTCCCGCCGCTGTTGGCCGCGCCGAGGAAGGTGCCGTTGCTCATGTCGACGCCGTTGATGCGGGTGACACCGTTCAATGTGCCGAAGGCGTTCGCCTTCTGCTGCAGACAGATTTTTATCCCGTCGACCGCCGCGGTGATGATCGCGGGCAGCGAGTTCAGCTCGCTCAGCGCCGACGCCGACCAGGTTCCGAATTCGGTCAAGCTGTCCTGTGCCGCGGTACCGGATGGTCCCTGCCAGTACCCGGCGAGCTGCCGGGTGGCCTGCTGCTGACCGTCGTACGCCTGCTGCATGGTGCCCTGTGCGCCCGCGATGGACTGACCGGCGGCGTAGAGCTTGTTCAGATTCATATCGGACTGCTGCATGTACAGCCGACCGATTTCGCTCTTCGACTGCAGGGCACCGGTTTTGACGGCCCCGTCGGCGAGCACATAGCGGTCGTAGACGAGGTGGAACCAGTCCAGCGCACCCTTCTGGGCCTCGAGTATGTCGCTTGCGTTCTGCGTGAGATCGAAGTTTCCGGCGGTCGCCGCGATATGGGTACCGGCGGGCATCCCGCTCTTGCCATAGCCGCCCCATACGGCGGAACGGTTGTCGCCGCTGCCCGCGACATCCATCCAGCCCGCACCGGCGGTGTCACCCAAGCCGATCTTGGTGTTCTCGGCCATGCGCTCAGCCTTCGTTGGTCGGCTGGTGCCCCAGCACCAGACCACCCTGATCAGTCACCGTGATCGCGCTGATCTCGGTCGAGAAATTCGCATCCGTGTACTGGATGTCGGTCGCGCACTTCCGGAGGATGCTCTCGTAGGTCGCGCAGGCCCGGTACCAGCTGTTGACCGTCTCGACCACATGCTGATCGAAACCGTCGGCGATGGACTGCCCCTCGACCCGGTATTCGGCACCGAGGTCAGCCGCTTCGAACAGTTTCGGATTCCGCCACGGCTGGAAGACGCCCTTCAGTGCATCGCCGGCGGTCTGGAACGAATTCGCCTGTTGCTGAACACCTTCCGTGTCCATACTCAGCCAGTCGGTCATTCCAGCCACCTCGCCTCGTCCGCCTCGGTCCAGTCGGTGGGCAGCACATACGTGTCCCTGTTCCCGGCACGGAGAGACGCTGCCCGGGCGGCGGCATCCTGGAGCAGCAGGCGTTCACGCTCCGCCTGGGCTCGTTGTTCCTCCGGATCCTGCCGAGTCCCCTCGAACGCATCGGTTCCCGCTGATTCGCCGGGTTCGTCCATCGCCGCGCGCGCCCGCTCGTCGATTTCGATGATTCGGTTTTCCAGGCGCTGGACGGCCGAGCTGTGTTCCTCGGTGATCGCCTCGATTCGGGCAGCCCAGTTCACGATGCCCCCTCCCGTGGATACGTTCCGACCTTGGAGGCTATCTGCCGTGAGTTTGCTCCTCAAGCTCGAAAGCCTGCTCGCACCGTGTGATTGCGCATACCCACGGCTGACCGGGGGCGGAAACGGCGGCGGCGGCATCCGATCGGATGCCGCCGCAGTGGAGTGTGGGTGTCAGTCCGCCCAGACCTGGTCGATCGGGGTGCCCTCGTTGGGGGGTGGGGTCGGGGTGCCCGCCGGGGTGCGGGAGAAGCGGGGGGCGGGGGCGTGCTGGATGACGCCGTCGATGTCGATGAGGCCGGTGCGGGCTTGGATGTGGGGGTTTTGTTCGGCCTCGGTGAAGGTGAGGACGGGGGTGGTGCAGGCGTCGGTGTGTTCGAAGATGGTCCACCACTCGTCGCGGGTCTTGGTTTTGATCTTGTCGGCGAAGAGTTTGCGGAGCTGGTCCTGGCCGTTGGGGTCGAGTTGGTGGGGGAGGCCCTCGGGGGAGATTTCGAGGCCCTGCAGGAATTCGGCGTAGAACTGGGGCTCGATGCAGCCGACTGCCAGGTATTTGCCGTCGGAGGTTTCGTAGGTGTCGTAGAAGGCCATGCCGGTGTCGAGCAGGTTGGTGCCGCGCTCGTCGGACCACAGGCCCATGCCCTTCATGCCCCAGATCATGTGGGAGAGGGCCAATGCGCCGTCGATCATGGCGGCGTCGATGACCTGACCCTTGCCCGAGGACTGACGCTCGACCAGGGCGGCGAGGATGCCGAAGACCAGGAACATGGAGCCGCCGCCGAAGTCGCCGACCATGTTCAGGGGCGGGACGGGGCGTTCGCCCTTGCGGCCGATGGCGTTCAGGACACCGGTCAGGGAGATGTAGTTGATGTCGTGGCCGGCGCGGTCGGACAGCGGGCCGAACTGCCCCCAGCCCGTCATGCGGCCGTAGACCAGCTTCGGATTGCGTTCCAGCGCGACGTCCGGGCCGAGACCCATGCGCTCGGTGACGCCGGGACGGAAGCCCTCCAGCAGCACGTCGGCCTTTTCGATGAGGCCGAGCACCTTCTCGATGTCGGCGGGATCCTTCAGGTTCGCCTCGACGATGGTGCGCCCACGCCACTGCGGCCGCTCCATGAAGCCCGGGAACTGTCCGGCCCGCTGCACCCGCACCACATCCGCGCCGAGATCGGCGAGCAGCAGCGCCGCGTGCGGCCCGGGGCCGATACCGGCCAATTCGACTACACGAATGCCCGCGAGCGGGCCCTGCTTGGCGGTGGATGGAGTGCTCACGCCCTACCTCGGTTCATCGTCGATCCTGCGCACCGGGTCACATGCCGGTGTTGACAGTATGACAATAACTGCGGGCGGGGTGCCCTCACACCCCCGGGCTCGGTGCCGCGCCGGGACCGTCAGCGGGCACCGACACCGGTGTGCGAGACCACCTCCCCGGTGCGGCCGGTTACGCGAGAATCGTGGGAACCGAGTGGAGGAGTCGAAGTGAGCGCAACGGGTGAGGTTCTGGTCGGCCTCGCGATTCTGATCGGGCTGGTGGGGGTCATCGTGCCTGTGCTGCCCGGGGTGCTGTTGATCCTCGCCGCGATCGGGGTGTGGGCGTTCGTCACCGGCGGGACCACCGCGTGGACCGTATTCGCGGTCTGCGCAACGCTTCTCGTGATCACCGGGGTGGTCAAATACACCTGGCCGGGGCGGAAGATGCAGGTGGCGGGGGTGCCGACGCGGTCGATCGTGCTCGGCGCGGTGCTCGGCATCGTCGGGTTCTTCGTGATACCGGTGATCGGGCTGCTGCTGGGATTCGTTCTCGGAGTATATGTTTCGGAACTGCAGCGGCTCGGGAACCATCAGCGGGCGTGGCCGTCGACCATCGAGGCGCTCAAGGGCGTCGGGCTGTCGATTCTGGTCGAACTGTTCGGCGCGCTGCTGGCGGCCGGCATCTGGCTGGCCGCCGCGATCGTGGTCTAGCGGCGGTCGATACGCGGCAGCGGGAGCGTCGGCGGAGGCGGCAGCGGTAGTTCCGAACGGCGCAGCCGCAGCGTCGGCGCTTGCGAAGCATCAAGGCGCAGAGTCGGATTCGGGTCTTCGAAGTGGCGTTCCTTGGCGGGCAGGCCGTAGAAGGCGCGGGCGTTGTCCTCGAGGACGCGGTGCAGATCCGGGCCCACGGCGTCGGCGATCAGGTCGACGTCGGAGTCCAGGAACGGCCGCCCGGCGCGGGTGCCCGGCAGGTCGGTGCCGAACATGAGCGCTTCGGGATTCACGGTGTGGATCTTGTGCAGCGCGGACCCGACATCCATGGACACCCGGCCGAAGCCGGACGCCTTCACCTTGGCGCCGCGATCGACCAGATTCAGCAGGTAGGGCAGGCATTCGTCGGACATGCCCATATGGTCGATGGACAGCTTCGGCAGTTTGGTGATCACCGGCTCCAGCGACCCGAGCATGGAGCCGTCGATGTAGAGCTCCACATGCCAGCGCGCGATCTCCCAGGCCCGCAGCGCCAGCATGGTGAGGCCGACGATGTCGCCGCCCGCTCGTTTCAGGTTGAACCGGATGGCCCGGACGCCCGCGAAGTTGAGATCCACGATCTCGTCGTCCTCGGCGTCCGGCGACAGGTTGGTGACTCCGATCCACCCGTCACCGAGCTCGGCCAGCGCCGCGCGCAGGTAGGTCTGATCCGTGCCCTGGAAGGACCCGCTGACCACGGCACCACCGTCGATGTCGAAGCGCGACATGCGCCGCTTGTAATCGGCGATGGTGTACGGGTCGGGCAGGTAGCCCTCGTTCTCGATCAGCGGGAACCG
This sequence comes from Nocardia acididurans, assembly GCF_016741815.1. Lineage (GTDB taxonomy): Bacteria > Actinomycetota > Actinomycetes > Mycobacteriales > Mycobacteriaceae > Nocardia > Nocardia acididurans. The sequence continues at coordinate 100,235 of NZ_JAERRJ010000001.1, read as the reverse complement.
CGGATCGATCAGATGGACATGGGCATCGAACACGTGATCAGCATGCCTCAGAACGGTGACAAGTGCGGAAGTCCTTGTCCGCCTGGTGGATTACTCCCAGGTCAGACCCTACTTGGAAACCTTGTCCGGTTCGGAAGCGCGCAGCATGTCCTCGCGCTCCACGACCTTGACGCGCTCGCGGCCCTCCGGCTCGCCCAGCGCCCGCTCGTGGGCGTCGAGGCGGTACCAGCCGGCCCACGTGGTGAACGGGATGCCCTTGCCCTCCAGGAACCCGGTGACGGCCTCCAACTCCGGCTCGGGGGCCGCGGTGAAGGAGGCGACGTCGTCGAGCAGGCAGGCGATGGTCTCGTTGGCGTCGCCCTTGGTGTGGCCGATGAGGCCGACCGGGCCGCGCTTGATCCAGCCGGTGACGTAGGTCTGCGGCAGGTAGCGGGCCGAACCGTCGGCGTCCTCGTCGATCAGCACGCGACCGGCCTCGTTGGGCACGGTGCCGGCCTGATCGTCGAACGGCAGCGCCGGAATGTTCTGCGATAGGTAGCCGACCGCGCGGTACACGGCCTGGATGTCCCAGTCCTTGAACTCGCCGGTGCCCTTGCAGTTGCCGGTGCCGTCGAGCGAGGTGCGCTCGGTGCGCAGGCCGACGACCTTGCCGTCAGCGTCGCCGAGCACCTCGGCGGGGGACTCGAAGAAGTGCAGGTAGAGCTTGTGCGGGCGGTCGCCGATATCGCGGATGGCCCACTGCTCCAAGGTATTGCAGATCATGTCGACCTGCTTGGAGTGGCGGCGCGCGGCCTCGGAGCCCTCGTCGTAGTCGATGTCCTCGGGATCGACGATGACCTCGATGGTCGGCGAATGATCCAGCTCGCGCAGCTCCAGCGGCGTGAACTTGGCCTGGGCGGGACCGCGGCGGCCGAACACGTGCACCTCGAGGGCCTGGTTGTTCTTCAACCCCTCGTAGACGTTCGGCGGGATCTCGGTGGGCAGCAGTTCGTCACCGGTCTTGGCCAGCACGCGCGCCACGTCCAGGGCGACGTTGCCGACACCGAGGACCGCGACCTTCTTCGCGTCCAGGGGCCAGGTGCGCGGCACGTCGGGGTGCCCGTCGTACCAGGACACGAAGTCCGCGGCGCCGTAGGAGCCGTCGAGCTCGATGCCGGGGATCTCGAGTGCGCGGTCGGCGTTGGCGCCGGTGGAGAAGATGATGGCGTCGTAGAACCGCTGCAGGTCCTCGAGGGTGATGTCGACGCCGTAGTCGATATTGCCGAGCAGGCGGACCTGCGGCTTGTCGAGCACCTTGTGCAGGGCGGTGATGATGCCCTTGATCCGCGGGTGGTCCGGCGCGACGCCGTAGCGGATCAGGCCGAACGGGGCGGGCATCCGCTCGTACAGGTCGATGCTCACGTCGTCGAACCCGGCGGGGGTGTCGGACTTCATCAACGCGTCGGCGGCGTAGATGCCGGCCGGGCCCGCGCCCACGATCGCAATGCGGAGCGGGCGGGTCGCTGCACTCTGTTCGGTCATTCTTACGCGCACCCTTTGGGTCGAAACTATCTTGCCGTCAGCCGTCTTTCTTAGCTTAGGCTAAGTTGACGCCCTGTCTCGGGTGGTGCCTTTCTCTCCGGTACCCCCGACGCTGCAGCGTTGCTGCGTTGGTCTTGCTATTTCCGCTTTCGTGCGGGAATTGTGCCGATTCTATCGGTGAGGCGGACCACCCCTGTTGCGTGGTGTGCGCAATCACGTGCGCGGCCATCCGGTGCCAGAACCGGTGTCGTGGCCCGGACACCCATGTCGAGCAGGCATGATCTACCCATGAGCGACGTCGATGACCAGCCGGTACGGATCGATCAGGGTGAGACCCGGACACTGCTGCCGTTCCTGCTGGCGGCCGGGGTCATCATGGTTGTAATCATCGGAATTGTTATTGCGGCGCTGGTGTCGCCGGCTGAGAAGAATGTCACAGATTCCGATCGGCTGGCCGTCGCGGCCCGCAACTACACCGCATCCCGCACCGGCACCGACGTGCTGGATCCCACCGTCACCTGTCCGGGATTCGACCCGAACCGCGCCCCGCTGAAGGTCCCCACCGGCGAGATGTCGGCGACCTTCGACCTACTGAAGCTGGACGCCGCCGAGGTGAACGGCGATCAGGCCACCGCGCAGGTCACCGTCCGCACCAACGGTGTCGAGTCCACCTCGACCTGGCATTTCGCCCGCACCGACAGGGTCTGGCTGGTCTGCAACAGCTAGCCGGCCGGGCACCGTTTGACAGCCGGGCACCGGTCCGGGCAATCTCAATCGCAGGTCATGAGTACCAGCGCCAAGCCCCGGCTGGCTGGTCGGCAACCCTCCTCCGCGGTGGGGTGCTCCGGGTGACGACCTGGCCCGCATCATCCGTGGTGCGGCAAGTGCGGATTCACAGGAGGTTCGAGTGAGCTACGCGGGTGACATCACGCCGAAGCAGGCGTGGGAACTGTTGCGCGACAATCCGGATGCGGTGCTGGTCGATGTGCGCACCGAGGCCGAATGGCGGTTCGTCGGCGTGCCCGACACCAGCGGCATCGGCCGCCCGACCGCCCTGATCGAGTGGGTGGACTTCTCCGGCACCCGCAATCCGCGGTTCGTGGACCAGCTGAAACAGGCTCTCGCCGACCGGAATTCGGAGTCCGACGCACCGGTCATCTTCATCTGTCGTTCGGGGCAGCGGTCCATCGGTGCGGCCACCACGGCCACCGCCCTGGGTTTCGCGCCGTCCTTCAACGTGGTCGAGGGTTTCGAAGGCGCGCTCGACGCGCAGGGGCACCGCGGTCAGAACGGCTGGCGTGCCGACGGTTTGCCGTGGCGGCAGTCGTGAGCGCGGTCCCGAACTTCCTGGATTGGAGGCAGTCGTGATCACTGGTGGCGCATTCGACAAGCCGCTGCCCGAGGGTGTCGGCCCGGCCACGCTCGGCGTGCGCGGCGGTGTGCGGCGTTCCGGTTTCGAGGAGACCTCGGAGGCGCTGTTCCTGTCCTCCGGGTTCGTCTACGAGAGCGCCGAGGCCGCGGAAGCCTCCTTCACCGGCGATATCGAGCATTTCGTCTACTCCCGCTACGGCAATCCCACGGTCGCCATGTTCGAGGAGCGGCTGCGCCTGATCGACGGCGCGGAAGCGGCCTTCGCGACAGCGTCGGGCATGTCCGCGGTGTTCACCGCACTGGGCGCGCTGCTCGGCGCGGGCGACCGGCTGGTCGCCGCCCGCAGCCTGTTCGGTTCCTGCTTCGTGGTGTGCAACGAGATCCTGCCGCGCTGGGGCGTGGAAACGGTTTTCGTCGACGGCGAAGACCTGGATCAGTGGGAAGAGGCGCTGTCGGTGCCCACCCAGGCCGTCTTCTTCGAGACCCCCTCGAACCCCATGCAGTCGCTGGTGGATGTCCGCCGCGTCACCGAACTCGCGCACGCCGCGGGCGCGAAGGTGGTGCTGGACAACGTTTTCGCCACCCCGCTGCTGCAGCGCGGTTTCGAACTGGGCGCGGATGTCCTCGTCTACTCCGGCACCAAGCACATCGACGGCCAGGGCCGCGTGCTCGGCGGTGCGATCCTCGGCTCGCAGGAGTACATCGACGGCCCGGTGAAAAACCTGATGCGCCACACGGGTCCGGCCCTGAGCCCCTTCAATGCCTGGACCCTGCTCAAGGGCCTGGAGACCATGCCCCTGCGCGTCCGTCAGTCCAACGCCTCGGCGCTGCGCATCGCCGAGTTCCTGGAGCAGCACCCGGCCGTGGCCTGGGTGAAGTACCCGTTCCTGAAGTCGCACCCGCAGTACGACCTGGCTCAGGCGCAGATGTCCGGCGGCGGCACCGTGGTCACCTTCGAGCTGAAAGCCCCTGAGGGCGAAGGCAAGAAGCGCGCCTTCGAGGTGCTCAACGGTCTGCGCATCATCGACATCTCCAACAATCTCGGTGACGCCAAGACCCTGATCACCCACCCCGCCACCACCACCCATCGTGCGATGGGCCCGGAAGGCCGTGCGGCCGTGGGCATCACCGACGGCGTCGTCCGAATCTCGGTCGGCCTGGAGGACATCGAGGATCTCCTCGGCGACCTCGAACACGCCCTGAGCTGATTTCGCTCGATCCGTAAGCCCCGGCGACCACGGCCTGATCGGCCCGGTCTCCGGGGTTTTCGCATGTCCTGACCTGCATGTACGCATCTTTGACAGGATGCTGTCAGAAAAGTATTGACAGTGTGCTGTCAAAGATGACAGAATACTGTCATGACCACGAAGACAGTGCACATGGCCGTTTACAACACCTTCGCCGACTGGGAGGTCGGGCACGCCACCGCCCACATCAACCGGCCGCTGTGGCATCGGGAGCCGGGCAACTGGCGGGTTGTCACCGTCGGGCTGAGCGCGGAGCCGGTCGTTTCGGCGGGCGGTATGCGGGTGGTACCGGATGTCGTGCTGAGCGAACTGTCGCCTGCCGACAGCGCCATGCTGATCCTGCCGGGCGCGGACACCTGGGAGAGCGGCGAATTGAAGGCGTTCGCGGAGAAGGCGGGCGAGTTCCTCGCGGCCGGGGTGCCGGTGGCGGCGATCTGCGGGGCCACGTTCGGGCTGGCGTCGGCGGGGCTGCTGGACGCGCGGCCGCACACCAGCAACGACCCGAATTACCTTGGTTTCAGCGGGTATTCGGGCGGCGAGCACTACGTGACCGAGCCCGCGGTGCGGGACGGGGATCTGATCACCGCCACGGGAACGCGGCCGGTGGATTTCGCGCGAGAGATCTTCGCGCGCTTGGACGTCTACGAGCCGCACATCCTGGAGGCGTGGTACCGGCTCTACGGTGAGAACGATCCGGCCGGGTTCTACGCGCTGGCCGAATACGAAGAGTCGCGGGCATGACGCGGTCCGAACAGGATCTGTTCAGCGAGGCCGCCATCACCTCGTTCAAGCTGAACGGCCAATTCCTCGCCATCGCAGAGGAATTGGCCCGTCCGGCCGGGATCACCGCCGCGTGGTGGCAGGTGCTGGGCGCGGTGCTGCGCGAGCCGCTGCCGGTGGCCGGGATCGCGCGCGCGATGGGTATCACCCGGCAGAGCGTGCAGCGCATCGCGGATCTGCTGGTGGACAAGGGACTTGCCGAGTATCGGCCGAATCCCGCCCACCGCCGCGCCAAGCTCGTGGCCGTCACCGACGCCGGATACGAAGCGGTGCGGCGCATCGACCCGCAGCATGCCGAGGTCTCGGCCAAGCTCGCCGCCGAACTCGGCCTCGAACAATTCGCGCAGATCGTCGAGTCGCTGACGAGGCTCTCGGCCGCGCTGGAGGCGATCGAAGTGCGGTAGCCCACTGGTCATCCCAGCGTGCTTTGGCTGGGATCCACAGCGGCTGTGTGGATTCCGGCCAAAAGCACGCCCGGAATGACGAGGTGGCTCCGTCGAGGGTCAGAGGTCGAACGGTGCCCGGGTGTGGCCGACCAGGTCCGCCACCGAGTCGATGGTCAGGGTGGGGCGGAAGGGGAAGTTCTCGGCGGTGGTGCGGCCGGAGATGCCCGAGGTGACCAGGATGGTGCGCAGGCCCGCTTCCAGACCGGAGATGACGTCGGTGTCCATGCGGTCGCCGATCATGACGGTGGACTGGGAGTGCGCGCCGATGCGGCGCAGGGCCGAGCGCATCATGAGCGGGTTGGGTTTGCCGACGTAGTAGGGCTCGCGGCCGGTGGCACGGGTGATGAGGGCGGCGACCGAGCCGGTGGCGGGCAGGATGCCTTCGCGCGACGGGCCGGTGGCGTCGGGGTTGGTGGCGATGAAGCGCGCGCCCGCGGTGATCAGCCGGATGGCGGTGGTGATGGCTTCGAAGGAGTACGTGCGGGTTTCGCCGAGGACCACGTAGTCGGGGTCGCTGTCGGTGAGCACGTAGCCGATCTCGTGCAGCGCGGTGGTGAGGCCGGATTCGCCTACGACATAGGCGGTTCCGCCGGGTCGCTGGTCGTTGAGGAAGGTAGCGGTCGCCAGCGCCGAGGTCCAGATGGATTCGACGGGGATGTCGAGTCCGGTGTGCCGCAGGCGGGCCTGCAGGTCGCGGGCGGTGTAGATGGAGTTGTTGGTGAGCACCAGGAACGGGATGTCGTTGGTGCGCAGTTCGGCGAGGAATTTGTCGGCGCCCGGGATCAGGTGGTTCTCGTGCACCAGCACGCCATCCATGTCGGTCAGATACGAGAGGATCGGCTCATTGGTGTTGGTCACGGTGTCCGAGTCTAGTTTGCTGTCGCGTGGCTCGTGGGTGTGTGAACCCATCCGGTCGGTTCTGTATGCGACCCCCACCACACCCGCCCGCGCTTCGGGCATATGGTGCGAAGTAGTACGACACAAGCGCAGAACAGGCGACAGGAGTGGCGCAGGTGAAGGACCTCAAGCTCGGATACAAGGCGTCGGCGGAACAGTTCGGTCCCCGCGAACTGGTGGAGATCGCGGTGCTGGCCGAGGAACACGGCATGGACAGCGCCACCGTGAGCGACCACTTCCAGCCCTGGCGGCACAACGGCGGCCACGCCCCGTTCTCGCTGGCCTGGATGGCCGCGGTGGGCGAGCGCACGCAGCGCATCCAGCTCGGCACCTCGGTGCTGACCCCGACCTTCCGCTACAACCCGGCGGTCATCGCCCAGGCCTTCGCGACCATGGGCTGCCTGTACCCCGAGCGCATCATGCTCGGCGTCGGCACCGGCGAGGCGCTGAACGAGATCGCCACCGGCTACCAGGGCGAATGGCCGGAGTTCAAGGAGCGTTTCGCGCGCCTGCGCGAATCCGTGGACCTCATGCGCGCCCTGTGGACCGGCGACCGCGTGGACTTCGACGGCCAGTACTACAAGACCGTCGGCGCTTCCATCTACGACGTCCCGAAGGGCGGCATCCCGGTCTACATCGCCGCGGGCGGCCCGCTGGTGGCCCGCTACGCCGGACGCGCCGGTGACGGTTTCATCTGCACCTCCGGCAAGGGCATGGACCTCTACACCGAGAAGCTCATGCCCGCCGTGGCCGAGGGCGCGGCCAAGGTCGGCCGCACCGTCGACGATATCGACCGCATGATCGAGATCAAGATCTCCTACGACACCGATCCCGAACTGGCGCTGGAGAATACGCGCTTCTGGGCCCCGCTGTCGCTGACCGCCGAGCAGAAGCACTCCATCACCGACCCGATCGAGATGGAGGCCGCCGCCGACGCCCTGCCCATCGAGCAGATCGCCAAGCGCTGGATCGTGGCGAGCGACCCGGATCAGGCCGTCGAGCAGATCAAGCAGTACACCGACGCGGGCCTGAACCACCTCGTGTTCCACGCGCCCGGCCACGACCAGAAGCGGTTCCTGGAGCTGTTCGAGCGGGACCTCGCGCCCCGCCTGCGCGCGCTCTGATCACGCCGAAACCCGCAGGGGCGTCAGCGTCCACGCGCCCGCGCCTTCCAATTGGAGGCGCTGGGTGTGATGCCGATCCACCGTGCTGCGATGCGCCACGCTGACCAGCACGGTGTCCGGCGATTGCGTGCGCACCAGGTGGTAGAGGGTGTACTCGAGACCCTCGTCCACCGACGAGGTGGCCTCGTCGAGGAAGGCCAGCTTGGGTTTCAGCAGCAGGATGCGGGCGAACCCGACGCGCTGCTGTTCACCCGGGGAAAGCGTTGACGCCCAATCGGTTTCCTCGTCCAGCCGGTCGGCGAGGTGGCCGAGGTTGACCTCGAGCAGGATCGCCCGCACCGTGTCGTCGTCCTGGGCGCCGGCGGCCCCCGGATAGGCGATGGCGCTGCGCAGATCCCCCAGCGGCAGATACGGTCGCTGCGACAGGAACAGGGTGTCGTTCCCGAGCGGTCGTCGCACGGATCCCGTTGTATAAGGCCACAATTCGCCGATGCTGCGGAGCAGCGTGGTTTTGCCGACACCGGAATCGCCCTTGATCACGAGTGCGTCCCCGGGTTCCAGCCGCAGTGCCAGATCGTCGACGAGCACTGTCCCATCCGGCTTGCACACCCGCACCGCTTCGAGTTCCAGGCCCTCGGTGACCGAATCCGTTGCCAGGGCAGGCAATTCCCGCGCCTTGTGATCGGCCTCCCGCAGCCCGTCGAGTCGGATGAGCGTGGCCCGGTAGTAGGTGAACGCCGCATACGACATCTGCGGCATCGACAGCGCGTTCTGCACCTGCGTGAACGCGCTCGTGGCCTGCTGCAGGTCGCCGAGGGTCGTGGTGCCGGCGAACACGCGCGGCCCGAGCAGCAGGACGGTGAAGATGCCGCCCACCTGCTGCGTCACCAGATTCCAGCCGAAGAAGCGCAGCAGCCGGTACACCCGCGCCCAGGCATTGGCGATGACCGCCGAGAACCGCAGGTTGAGCCCGCTGCGCTCCTGTCGCTCCCCGTTGTAGAAGGCCACGTTCTCGGCGTTCTCGCGCAGCCGCACGAGCGCGAACCGGTAGTCGGCGGACCGCCGCTGGAACAGGAAGTTCAGTTTGATCAGCGGATTCGCCACCCAGAACGCGACCACGGTGGCCAGTGCGATCCAGATGAACGCCGCGAACACCAGCGCCTTGGGCACGGTCGTGCCGAACACGTCCAGCGGCCCGGACAGCCGCCACAGGATCGGTGTGAACGACACCAGCGTGAGCCCGCTGCCGATCACGCCGTTGGCGCTGACCGAGTACGGGCCGATCGACCCGCCGAAGATCAGCGCGTACGACCCCTCGACGAAGTCGTACACGTCCTGCTGGATGCGCTGGTCGGCATTGTCGATGCTCTTGTCGATGAACCGGGTCCGGTAGTACGCCTTACCGGCCATCCAGTCGTCGAGGTAGCGCGTGTTCAGCCAAGTCCACCAATGGATTTGGAAGGCCTGCTGCAGCCAGTAGCTGACCACGCCCATGGTGACGGTGATGGTGGACAGGATCCCGAATACGGTGAGCGCCCGCCAGAACAGCTCGCGTGCGTGCGCGGTGTCCGGTCCCGCGCCGCCGTCCACGAGCGCCTGCACGCCGAACTGCAGCGAGGTGAACAGGTCGTTGTACACGTAGGTGACCAGCACCGTCATCCGCACGCTGTACACGGCCAGCAGCAGCACCACCGCGAACAGTCCCCACGCGGGCCAGCTCTGCCGTCCGGTGAAGTAGCCGCCCGTGATGCGCCAGAACATCCGCCCCCACTCGGTGAACCGGACGAGTGCGGCGGTGCCCGCGAGGAAGATGACCGCGGTGATGGCGAAGGCCTTGGCGATCCACCAGAGGCTGCGCAGCGCCTCGTGTCCCCAATCGAGTCCGGAGGCTCCGATCATGCCGGGAGCCTATGGCAGACGCCCGGCGAACCCTGTGATGAAACGCGCATCGGTGAGCTGCGCGCAGTGGGACGTTTGTCCTGTCGGTACGCTTTCGATCATGGCTGCCACCCCGGTTTCCAGCGTGTACATCGCGTCCTCAGAGGGCGACACCGGCAAGTCGACGGTGGCGCTCGGCGTCCTTCAGATGCTGGCCGCCACCACCCCGCGGGTCGGCGTGTTCCGGCCCATAACCCGCTCGGCCACCGAGCGCGACTACATCCTGGAACTGCTGCTGGAGCATTCCACCGCGGATGTGGACTACGACCAGGCCATCGGCGTCAACTACGAACAGGTGCACGCCGATCCGGACGCGGCCATCAGCGAGATCGTGATGCGGTACCACGACATGGCCAAGCACTGCGATGCCGTGCTGATCCTGGGCAGCGACTACACCGATGTCGCCAGCCCGAGCGAGCTGCGCTACAACGCGCGCATCGCCGTGAACCTGGGCGCGCCGGTGTTGCTGGTGGTGCGCGGGGCCGGGCGTTCGCCCAATGACCTGAGCCATCTGGTCGAGCTGTGCGCCAACGAACTCAACGCCGAACACGCCAAGCTGGTGGCCGTCATCGCCAACCGCTGCGAACCCGCCCTGCTGGACGAGGACGCCGACGCATTGAAGGTGGGCGGTGTTCCGGCGTGGGCGCTGCCCGAGGTGCCGCTGCTCACCGCGCCCACCATGGAGGAGCTGTGCCAGGCCATCCACGGTGACATCTACAGCGGCGACCCGGAACTCATGCAGCGCGAGGCGCTCGAGGTGATCGTCGGGTCCATGACCATCGAGCACATTCTGGAACGCCTGGGCGAGGGCATGGCCGTCATCACGCCCGGCGACCGCTCGGACGTGCTGCTGGCGCTGGTGAATGCCCATGAGGCGGCGGGTTTTCCGTCGCTGGCGGGCATCATCATGAACGGCGGTATGCGGCCGAAGCCGACCATCGAGCGGTTGATGGAGGGGTTGAAGCCGAAGCTGCCGATCCTGTCCACCAACCTCGGCACCTTCGAGACGGCGAAGGCCGTGTCGCGCACCCGGGGCCGGGTGTCGCTGTCGAGTATCCGCAAGGTGGATACCGCGCTCGCTCTCATGGAGGAGCGGGTGGACGCGCGAGAACTGCTGCGGCAGATCGAAGTTCCCATTCCGAGCGTGGTCACGCCGCAGATGTTCGAGTACCAGCTGATCGAGCGCGCGCGCAACGATCGCAAGCGCATCGTGCTGCCTGAGGGCGACGACGACCGTATTCTGCGGGCCGCCGGACGCGTGCTGCAGCGCAAGATCGCGGATCTCACCATCCTGGGTGACGAGGCCGCCGTGCGCGGTCGCGCCGCCGAACTCGGCGTCAACATCGACGCCGCCGAGGTGCTCGATCCCCGAACCTGCCCGCTGCGTGACGAATTCGCCGAAGAGTACGCGCGGCTGCGCGCCCACAAGGGCATGACGGTCGACCGGGCCCGCGAATTCATGGCCGACATCTCGTATTTCGGCACCATGATGGTGCAGATGGGCGTCGCGGACGGCATGGTGTCGGGTGCGGCGCACACCACCGCGCACACCATCCGGCCGTCCTTCGAGATCATCAAGACCGAGCCCGGTGTCTCCACGGTGTCGAGCGTGTTCCTCATGTGCCTCGCGGATCGTGTTCTGGTGTACGGCGATTGCGCCGTCGTACCGGATCCGACCTCGGAGCAGCTGGCCGATATCGCCATCTCCTCGGCGCGCACCGCCGCCCAGTTCGGCATCGATCAGCGAGTGGCCATGCTGTCCTACTCGACCGGCGAATCCGGGTCCGGCGCGGACGTGGACAAGGTGCGCACCGCCACCAAACTGGTGCACGAGCGGGCGCCGGAACTGCTGGTGGAGGGGCCGATTCAGTACGACGCCGCGATCGAGCCGACGGTGGCGAGCACCAAGCTGCCCAATTCCGAAGTGGCGGGCAAAGCGACGGTGTTCATCTTCCCGGACCTGAATACGGGTAACAACACCTACAAGGCGGTGCAGCGCAGCGCCGGTGCGGTCGCCATCGGCCCGGTGCTGCAGGGCCTGCGCAAGCCGGTCAACGACCTGTCGCGGGGCGCGCTGGTCGCCGACATCGTGAACACCGTGGCCATCACCGCCATTCAGGCGCAGCAGGAGGCGAAGTCGTGAAGGTTCTGGTGATCAACTCGGGATCATCGTCGATCAAATATCAGCTGCTGGACGCGGATTCGGCGGAGGTCGTGGCCTCCGGCGTGGTGCAGCGCATCGGCGAACCCGTCGGCGACGGCTCGCCCACCATCGAGCACAAGTGCGGCGGAACGACTTTCACGCACGACGGCGCGGTGCCCGATCACGCCACGGGCCTGCGGCTGGTGTTCGACCTGTTCACCTCCAGCGGACACGATCTGGCCGACGAGAACCTGGGCGCGGTCGGGCACCGGGTGGTGCACGGCGGCGAGGTGTTCTACGAGCCGACGCTCATCACCGACGCGGTCGTCGAGACCATCTCGGATCTGTCCTCCCTTGCGCCGCTGCACAATCCGGCGAACGTGGTGGGCATCGAGAGCGCTCGCGCGCTGCTGCCCGACATCCCGCAGGTGGCGGTGTTCGACACCGCGTTCTTCCATCACCTGCCGGATGCCGCGAAGACCTATGCGATCGACGCGAAAGTCGCTGCCGCGCACGGCGTCCGCAAGTACGGCTTCCACGGCACCTCGCACGACTACGTGTCCGGGCGGGTGGCGGAGTTCCTGGGGCGCGATCGCTCCGAACTGAATCAGATCGTGCTGCACCTGGGCAACGGCGCGTCCGCCTCCGCCATTCGCGGTGGCCGCGCGGTGGACACCACCATGGGGCTCACCCCGCTGGAGGGCCTGGTCATGGGTACCCGCTCGGGAGATCTGGACCCCGGCATCCTGTTCCATCTCATCCGCACCGCCGATATGAACGTCGACGACGTCGACGCGCTGCTCAACCGCAACTCCGGAATCAAGGGCATCTCCGGTGTGAACGACTTCCGCGAGCTCGGCAGCCTCATCGAAACCGGTGACGGTGCGGCACAACTCGCCTTCGACGTGTACATCCACCGCCTGCGCCGCTACCTCGGCGCGTACCTGGTGGAACTGGGCCGGGTGGACGCCATCACCTTCACCGCCGGGGTCGGCGAGAACGACGCCAAGGTCCGCGCCGCGGCCCTGAAAGACCTGGAGCGCTTCGGCATTCAGGTGGATCCGGCTCGCAACACCGCGAAAGACCGCTCCGCGCGCCGCATCTCACCCGACGACTCCGAGGTGGCCGTCCTGGTGGTCCCCACCAACGAGGAGCTCGCCATCGCCCGCGCCTCGGCCGCCCTGGTGGGCTGAGCAGCCTTCACGAAAACATCACGATCACTCGGGCATCGTGTTCCCCGGGCCAGTTCCTCCGGTCCACCGAAACCCGTGTCGCGATACGCACAGCTGTGGTTGGGGCTGACCTTCCCTCGCCGGTCCCGCAGGCATTTCGGCTGCCCCTGAATGCCTCCACAGCCGCGGCACGGGTTTTTGTGTGCTGTATTTGATTGCCTCCGCTTCGCTGCGGCGGGTTCGCGGCCCTGTTACCTCGATTCTTCCCTCCTCCGCTCCTCCGCTTCGCTCCCCCGCTCCGTCAGTCCAGAATCGAGGCGGGTCGCGAACACCCAGTCGTGCACTGGTGATGGTGGCTTGGTTAGAACCAGGTTTTGGCGCGGACGGCGTTGGCCAGGTCGACCAAGGCGTAGCGGTGCGTGCGGTCGGGAGCCGAACGGGCCAGGCCGCGCAGGCCGATTTCGATGCCGTGCCGGATGTCGCGGTCGGTGAAGGGCGCGCCGAAGATCTCGGCGGAGGCCGTTTTCGGGGTGTTCCCCGCCTGCAGCCAGCCCAGGGCGGAGCCGAGAACCAGGACGCGGAGCTGGGCGGCGCGGGTCTCGCCGGGCGGCAGCGTCTGCACGCGGGCGGCGGCCAGGTGGAGGGTGGATTCGTCGAGTTCGGCGACCGGGGCCTGGTTGAGCAGCATGAGGATGGCGGTCATGCGGGCCTCGGAGTAGTGGCGGGAGGCCGGGGGCACCTCGTCGAGAGCGTGCACCGCGGCGGTGGTGTCGTGCGCTGCGGCCAGCTGGCGGGCCAGGCCGAAGGCGGCGCTGACCACGCCGCGGTCGGTGCGCCAGACGGTGGCGTAGTAGTTCTCGGCGTAGCCGCGCCACTGTTCGGGATCGGGTGAATCCCAGTAGCGCAGAATGAGTTCCGCGGTGGCGGCGAGGGCGAGTTTGGGCGCGATCTCGCCGGGGACGCAGCCCAGCACGGCGTCGAAGCGGGTGAAGGCGCGTTCGTATTCGTGCTCCAGGAGTTCGGTCATGCCGAGGTACCAGTCTATGCGCCAGTCCGGGGCGGGCGGTTCCGGGCCGTCGGTGCGGCGCTCCAGCATCACGCGCGCGGCGGCCGGTTCGTCCAGATCGAGGTGGGCGCGGGCTTCGGCCAGGATCACCTCGAGTTCGAAAGTCTCCGGCGCACCACCGGGTTCGGCCGCGGCGCGCTGGCGGGCGTGGCGGAGCTCGTCCAGGACGTGGCGGGGTTCGGGGTGGGCGGCGCCGGCCAGCAGCGGCGCGGACGGGTCGGCCGAGTCGATGATCGGGACCGGCAGCGCGGCCACCACCGCGCGCGGATCCAGCAGGGTGTCGCGGGCGATGCCGTCGATGAGGCCGTCGGTCTGCGCGACCAGTTCCTCGGTGCCGAAGCTGGTGCGCGGCGGGCTGAAAAGTGTTGAGAGCTGCGGATGTTCGTTGCCCGTCTCCACGGCCAGCACCTCGCGCAGAACGCCGGTGAGCTGGTTGGCGAAGAAGCGCGCGGTGGGGAAGCGGCGGTCCGGATCCGGGTCGGTGGCGGTGAGCAGCAGGCGGTGGAAGAACTCGTGCCGCGCCAGCACCGGCTGGGCGGCCGGGTCCGGGATGCCGTCGACGTACGCGCCGCGTTCCATCGGCATGTCGAGGGTCAGCACCGCGAGGGTGCGGCCGACGGTGTAGATGTCGGAGGCGATGGTGGGGCCGGTGCGGGCGACCTCCGGGGCCTGAAATCCCCTGGTGCCGTACAGATTTCCGTATGCTTCGAACTGGGCGACCGCGCCGAGGTCGATGAGCTCGACGCGGTCGGCGGTCACCATGATGTTGTCGGGTTTGAGATCGTTGTAGGCCAGCTCCACCGAGTGCAGGTACTCCAGGGCGGGCAGGATCTCGAGCATGTAGGCGATGGCCTCGGTGACGGGCATGCGCTCGGGACGCGGGTAGTGGTCCAGCATTTCGCGCAGCGAGTGCCCGCCGACGTACTCCATCACGATGTAGCCGATGGGTGTGCCGTCCGGTCCGGGATGCTCCACGAAATTGTGGATCTTCACGATGCTCGGATGGACCACCTCGGCGAGGAACTGCCGCTCCGCCAGCGCGACCGCCTGCGCCTCGGCGTCACCGGCGTGGAGCAGGCCCTTGAGCACCACCCACCGGTCGCTCACATTCCGGTCGACGGCCAGGTAGATCCAGCCCAGCCCGCCGTGCGCGATACAGCCCTGGATCTCGTACTGCCCCGCCACCTGATCGCCCGGCGACAGTGATGGCCGGAAATCGTAAGGCGCACCGCAGGTTTCGCAGACGCCGGTGGTGCTGGCCGCCCGCGTCGCCGTGGCCCGCCCCACCGGCTTCCCGCAGCGCCAGCAGAACCGCCGCCCCTCCGACACCACCGGATCGACCAGCACGGCCTGCTCCGGATCCACCGGCTCCACCGTCGGAATCGACACCAGCCCGGCTCCCAGCCGTCGCACCAGCGCGCGCGACCGCGCCATCCGCGCGGTCCGCTGTGACGGGCGGGTGGGCGTGCCGGGCTCGGAACCCGAACCGCCCCCGGCGGTTTCCTCTCGACCGGCTGCCCCCGCATGCGGAACCCATTCGCGCGGAAGCGATCCGGTGTCCCCGAGCGCCTCGCCGCGCGGCAGCCGCCCGGTGCCCTCCGCGGCCTGGTCGCGCAGGAAAGGTTGCGTGCCACCGTCATCCGGCTGCCGGGTGAAGTACGCCGTGGCATCACCCGATTCCGGGCGGACCTGGTACGCCGTCGCGTCGTTGCTCGGCGGTGGTGCGGCGCGGTAGAACGAGGTCGTCGGTTCCGGGCGGGTGTGGTCGGCGGGCTTTACCCGCTGGGTGGCCGGGCTCGCGTCGCCGAAGTCCGGCGTTTCCCGGAACCAGGCCGAAGTAGCCTCGGGCGCAGGGGGATTCGCGGGCGGCTCGGCCTGCTCGTCGGGGTCCGCGGTCCGGCGCGGCTCCGGGTCGGAGTCTCGGTTCATGGTCAGTCCTGGTACCTGGCTGGTGGCGGGACGGCGGCGCCGAGGGCGGCGGCCAGCCACCGCTGGTAGAGGCGGTTCCAGGTGCCGTCGGTGCGGATGCGTTCGAGCACCCCGTTGACGAAGCGGACCAGATTGTCGGAGCCCTGGGAGATTCCGATGCCGTACTGCTCGTTGCTGAGGTTGGGGCCGACCACCTCGGTCAGCGGATCCTGCACGGCCAGGCCCGCCAGCACGGCGTCGTCGGTGCTGACCGCGTCGACCTGCCGCTGCTGCAGCACCACCAGGCAGTCCGCCCAACTGGGGACGGTGAGAATCGAGGCGGCGGGCTGTTCGCGCCGGATGCGGTCCAGGGAGGTGGTGCCGCGCACCACGCACACCCGCTTGCCCGCCAGATCCGCGAGCCCGGTGATGCCGGAGTCGCGCACGGTCAGCACCCGCTGATGCGCCTCCAGGTAGGGGGTGGAGAACGTAACCCGTTGCCGCCGTTCACAGGTGATGGTCATGGTCTTCACGACCACGTCGACGGTGCGCTCCTGCAGCGCGCGCTCCCGGTCCGCGGAGCCGAGGATCCGGTACTCGATGGCGTCCGGATTGCCGAGCAGATCGCGGGCGATCTCCTTGGCGATGTCCACGTCGAATCCGGCGAGCGTGCCGGTGATCGGATCGCGGAAGCTGAACAGATTACTGCCGGGGTCGAGACCGACGATCAGACGTCCGCGCGCCTTGATCGCGTCGAGTTCGGCTCCGCTGCGACTCCCGTCGGGGCGCAGGCTGGCGGTCGGATCCGAGCAGGTGGGAGCTTCCGGCGGCAGCGACGAATGCGTCTGCGCCGCAATGGCTCCCGAGGGTAGCGGCGGTTCGATGTAGCTGGGCACCCGGGTGGACGGCGCGGGCGGCGGCGAGGTGTCGCCGCATCCGGCGCTCAGCGTCACCGCCAGAACCGCCAGCGCCGCCGGTAGCAGGCGTCTGCGGAGCGGCCTGCGCGCCGTCGGGCGAGAGCCGCCGCTCATCCACGGTGCGGAGTCCGCAAACGGCTTCGGTCGAGAGCCGCCGCGTGTCCACGGTGCGGAGTCCGCACCCGGCTTCGGGCGAGAGCTGCTGCTCATCCACGGTGCGGAGTCTTTCCGCGGCGTCGGTCCAGGGCCGCCGCGTGTCCACGGTGCGGAGTCTGTGCGCGGTGTCGGTTCCGGGGCGGTGCCGTTCATCGGTACTCCCTCAACCGCGGCCACAGGCCCACCCCGACGAGTACCGCGGCGGCCGTGCTCAGCACCAGCGCGCCCGGCGCGAGTAGATCCAGCGTCCGCGCCGCGTGAGAAGTATTGGCGCGCAATTCGTATCGTGTATCGCCGATCCCGTCCGCGAGGGCCCGGTCCAGTGCGTCGACCTGGGCGGTGGCCTCATTGGCCCCGTTCCCGGTGGCGACCGCGCCCGCCCCGATGAAATCGCCCCGTGAGAGCGCGTCGTTCATGCGCTGATGCGCGCCCCGCCACCGGTCCAGGGCCGCGGTTGCGGTGGAGACTTCGCGGTGGCCCGGCGCGTCGCTCGGATAGTTGCCGAGGATCTCGCTCAACCGGGTGGTGGCCTCGTCGAAGGTGCGGTCGTATTCGACGCCCATATCCCGTCGCACCAGTTTGAGCGTTTCCGCGGTGCGCGCCTGCTGCACCAGGATTCGGCTCTCGGTGAGCGCGGAGGTCGGCACGCTGCCGTCGTCGCGGGCGTGCGTGGTGTCCACCGCCGAGATGAATCCGGCGACCACCGTCCAGGACAGCAGCACCACCATGGTCGCGGTGGCCAGCAGCAGCCCGGCATTGAGCACCCGGTGCCAGCGCCGGAACAGGAACACCTGCGCCACCGTCAGCGCGCCCACCGCGAGCAGCGGCAGCACGATCGCCGGCCACGGCGGCCGCACGTGATTGCGCTGGGTTTCGGTGATGGCCGAGGCCCGATGCTCCTGGAGCTCCTGCGCCATCGGCAGCATGGTCGACTGCATCAGGTTGGAGGCTTCGCTGAGGTAGGCGGCCCCGACCGGTTCGCCGAGCCGGTTGTTGGCGCGTGCGGTCTCGACCAGTCCGGCGTACACGGGCAGTCCGGTGGCGATGCCGGTCCGCAGGTGGGTGTCCGCGCCGCCGCTGCGGTCGGACTGCGTCACCAGTTCCGCCGACGCCTCCCCGAGCGCCTGCGTGTAGCGGTCGCGCACGGCCTTGGGTTCCAGTCCGCCCGAGATGAACGCCGTCCCGGCCGACGCGTCCGCGATGGACAGCGAGGTGTACAGCCGCTGCGCCGAGTACGCGTCCGGCTCGGCCTGATCCAGCAGCACGTCGAGGGCGTGTTGCCGGTCGGTGACCGCCGTCGCGGTGACCGCGCCCGCCGCGACGCACAGCCCCAGCAGGACGAGTCCCATCACGATCAGTTTGGCCGGTGACGAGCGCGCGAACAGCCGCATCTCGGCGGTGTCGAAGCGTTCGCGGAGGGAGGCGGCCGCGGCGCGCGGGGACAACTCCTCGAGCCGCAACTCCTCGGTGCGAGCCATGCTCACCTCCCACTGACCAGAACCGAACGACCGACTAGTTGTATTCGGTTGAGCTTATTGTGGACGTACCGAGGCCGTGACGCGGGAACACCCGCCGGGGGCGCGGCGGGGTCCGAGGATGGGATGCGAAGTATGCGTGGTGACGGGGACGGCTGGTCGGAGAGTCCCGACGGCACCCGCCAGTGGGGTCGATTCGGTGCTGCCGGTTTGTTGCTGCGTGCCCCGCTGATCGGCGGCGGGTCGGCCGTGCTGCTGCAGCATCGGGCCGCGTGGAGTCATCAGGGCGGTACCTGGGCGCTGCCGGGCGGCGCGCGCGACTCCCACGAGACCACCGTGCACGCGGCCGTCCGGGAGGCCGAGGAGGAGGCCGGGATCGTCGCCGGATCCATTCGGGTGCGCGGATCCCGGGTCACCGCGACCGCGCCCAGCGGGTGGACGTACACCACGGTCATCGCCGATGCGGCCGATCGGCTGCGCACCCGCGGGAATCTGGAGAGCAAGGAATTGGCGTGGGTGCCCGAGGACGAGGTGGACGGCCGCCCGCTGCATCCCGGATTCGCGCTCGCCTGGCCGGCGCTGCGCGCGGTGCCCACGAATGTGGCCCTGGACGGCCTGGCCGATCCGACGGCGGTGGCGGCCGCATTGCCGCGCACCCTGGATCTGGCCGATCGGGGGTTCGTGTGGTTGCAGGCGAGCGGCAACGGAAACGGGCACACGGCCCGCTTCGCAGCCGGCGAATCCGGTTCGGAACAGACCGAATTGGCCGGAAATGTGTTGTTGCTCACTCTGGAGCAGGTGTTGTCTTGAGGGCGTGAGCCAGCGCGAGATTCCCACGTACTGCCGGATCTGCGAGCCGCTGTGCGGCCTGATCGCCACGGTCGAGGACGGCAGGCTGGTGCGCCTGCGGGCCGACAAGGAGCATCCGCTGTCGCAGGGGAACGCGTGCCCGAAGGGGATCGCGTTCACCGAGATCCAGAACGATCCGGATCGGGTGCTGTATCCGCTGCGGCGCACCGGCGACGGATTCGAGCGGGTGTCCTGGGACGAGGCGCTCGATGACATCGGAGGGCGACTGCGGGCGCTCATCCGTGATCACGGAAGGGAAAGCCTCGGCTGGTATTTCGGCAATCCGTCCTCCTTCTCTTATTCACATACCCTGTGGATAGTCGGATTTCAGCTGGCAGCGGGGCTGCGGCATGTGTATTCCGCCGGATCGCAGGACGTGAACAACCGGTTCGTCGCCAGTCAGCTGCTGTACGGGTCACTGATCTCCGTGCCGGTGCCGGATCTGGACCGCACCGACTTCCTGCTCATGCTGGGCGCGAATCCCGTTGTGTCGCACGGCAGTGTGATGAGCGTGCCGCGAATCCGGGAGAAGCTCACCGCGATTCCCCGGCGCGGCGGGCGCGTGGTGGTGGTCGATCCACGGCGCACCGAGACCGCGCGGCTGTTCGAACACGTCGGCATCCGGCCCGACGCCGACGCCTGGCTGCTCGCCGCGATGTTGCAGGTGATCTTCGAGGAAGGGTTGGCGGACGAGCAGGCCCTGCGGCGGCAGGCCTCCGGTGCGAGCGAATTGCGCGGCGCGGTAGCGCGATTCACTCCCGAGGCCACCGCCGAGGTGACCGGCCTGGAACCCGACCGCGTCCGCGCCCTGGCCCGGGATCTGGCCCGCGCCGACTCCGCCGCCGTCTACGGCCGCACCGGCACCTGCCTGGGGCGGCACGCCACCCTGGTCGCCTTCCTCATCGACGCGCTGGCCCTGGTCACCGGCAACCTCGATGCCCCCGGCGGCGTGGTGTTCGGCAAGGAACTGGTCGCCGTCTCCGAGCTCAACGCCCGCCTCGGCCTCATCGGCTACGGCAAGAACCGTTCCCGCATCGGCGATTTCCCCGATGTGCTGGGCACATTCCCGGCCGCCATCATGGCCAAGGAGATGACCACCCCCGGCCCCGGCCGCCTGCGCGCCCTGTTCACCTCGGCCGGAAACCCGGTCTCCTCGGTTCCCAACCCGCGCGAATTGGCTTCCGCCATCAAGCAATTGGACCTGCACGTTTCCATCGATCTGTACATCAACGAAACCAATCGCGGCGCCGACTACATTCTCCCCGCCACGACCTTCCTGGAACGTGACGACATCCCGCTTCCGTTCACAGCCCTGTCCCCGACTCCGTACACCCAGTACACCGAGCGCGTGGTGCGACCGTACGGCGAGGCCCGCGAGGAATGGCAGATCATCGACGCCATCGCCACCCGAATCGGCGTGCAGCCCTTCGCCTTCGGCCCCGCCCGCACTCCGGCCCGCCTGCTCGGCGCGCTCCGCCGCAACCTCCCCGGCGGCTCCAAGGTCCGCCCCACCCCGCCGCTGCTGGTCGACCTGGCCCTGCGCACCGGCCCCTATGGTGACCTCTTCGGCCTCCGCCGCGGCGGCCTGAGCCTGCGCAAGCTCCGCCGCCACCCGCACGGCCTGGTCCTCGCCGACGCCATCGCCACCGGCGTCCTTCGAGACGTGGTGCAGCACAAGGACAATCGAGTCCATCTGGCCCCCGCCGAAATCCTCGCCGAACTCCGCTTCCTGACCGCCATCCCCACCGACCCCGCCTACCCCCTGCGCGTCATCGGCATGCGCGAACTGAAATCCCACAACTCCTGGATGCACAATGCCGAACCCCTCATGCGCGGCAACCGCGAACACGCCGCCCGCATCAACCCCGAAGACGCGGCCTCAGTAGGCATCTCCACCGGCGACCGCTGCCGCGTGACCTCCCCGCACGGCTCCATCGAGGTCACCGCCCAGCTGACCGACGACATGACCCCCGGCACCGTCGCCATCCCCCACGGCTGGGGTCACCGCGGCGGCTGGCGCCGGGCCAACGCCGCGGGCGGCGCCAACCCCAACGACCTCATGTCCACCGCCACCGCCGACATAGAACATCTGGCGGGCATGTCCAATCTCAACGGCATCCCCATCCGCCTGGATCCCGCCTGACGGCGACTACGGCCCGACGTGGTCCAGAATGCGCTGCTTGAGTGCGCGTGCCGCCGCCTCCGGATCGTTGGCGGCGGTGATGGCGCGGACCACTACGACGCGAGTTGCCCCGGCGGACAAGACTTCCGGTAGCCGTTCGTCGTCGATGCCGCCGATGGCGAACCAGGGGCGTTTGGTGTGGGCGTCGGCCGTCGAGCGCACCAGATCGAGGCCCGCGGCTTGGCGGCCGGGTTTGGTGGGGGTGGCCCAGATGGGGCCGGTGCAGAAGTAGTCGATGTGCTCGTCGATGGCGGCGAGACCGGCCTGGGCGCGGTTGTGGGTGGAGCGGCCGATGACGACGTCGGGGCCGAGGATGCGCCGGGCGTACCAGGGCGGGAGATCGTTCTGGCCGAGGTGCAGGACGTCGGCTCCGGCGGCCAGGGCGATATCGGCCCGGTCGTTCACCGCGACCAGGGCGCCGTGCCTGCGGGCGGCGGCCTTCAGTTCGGCCAGCGCGCCCAGTTCGGCTTTGGGCTCGAGGGGCCCGAATTCCTTCTCACCGGCCGAGCCCTTGTCGCGCAGCTGGATGATGTCGACGCCACCGGCGAGGGCGGCTTCGGCGAAGGCGGCGAGGTCGCCCTTCTCCCGGCGCGCGTCGGTGCACAGGTACAGGCGCGCGGTGGCCAGGCGCTCCCGCGGGGGTACGGGCCGGTTCGGGTGGGAGAGTTGCACCCTTTCGACCGTAGTCGCGCCGACGGGCCGCGCCAATCCGAGGCGTCCGGCGGATGACCGGGATCTGCACCCCGGGCCGCGCCGCATAGACGGACTGCGCGGGTGGCCGGTGCTGCGATCCGGTTGGCGCGGGACGTCGGCGGTCCGCGCTGCGGGGACGGACTGCGCCGGTGGCTGGTGCTGCGATCCGGGTTGGCGCGGGACCTCTGCGGCCACCGCGCTACCGTGGAGAGTCGAATGAGCTGCGGGGCGCGAGCCATGCGGCGGTGCGAGGTCTTTCCTGCTCGGAGCGAACTTCGCGCGGTGTCTACGCGGGTCGCGGTGATCCGGACTGGTGAGGTGGAAGTAATGCGGACTCTGGCCGTCGTCGGCGGCGGTGTGATCGGGCTGTCGGTGGCTTGGCGGGCCGCCGAATCGGGCTGGGCGGTCACGCTGTTCGATCCGGCGGTGGGGTCGGGGGCCTCGTGGGTGGCGGGCGGGATGCTCGCGCCGCTGTCGGAGGGGTGGCCGGGGGAGGAGGACGCCCTCGCGTTCGGGGCCGCGTCGCTGGCCCGCTGGCCCGAGTTCGCGACCCGGCTGCGGGTGCTCACCGGCACCGAACTCGTCACCGCCGATCAGACTCTCACTGTCGCGCTGGACGGGGCCGACGCCGCTGATCTGCGCACGATCGCCGACTTCGTCAATCCGAAGACGCGGGCGCAGCCGGATCGCGGCCACGACCAAGCGCGACCGCGGGTCGGAGGCCCCGATTCCGTTGAGTCCGTTCAGCCGCATGCCGTCGGTGCGGGTCCGGACGAGCGCGAGCTGCGGTTGCTGGATCGGGCCGGGGTGCGGGAGGTTGAGCCGGGGCTGGGCCGGGGGATTCGCGCGGGATTGCTGTCTCCGGCGGAACCGGCCGTCGACAACCGTGCGCTGGTGAGCGCACTGCGTGCTGCCGCTGCCGGGGCAGGGGTGGAATTCCGGGACGAGAAGGTTTCCGCGCTGGGTGCCTTGACTCAGGATCGGATCGTGCTGGCCGCGGGTGCGGCGTCGGCCGAGCTGTGGCCGGGATTGCCGGTGCGGCCGGTGAAGGGGGAGATTCTGCGATTGCGACGGCGGCCGAGCGCCCCGCCGCCACCGCACCGGGTGATCCGGGCGCGGGTGCACGGCCGTCCTATATATCTTGTGCCGCGGCGTGACGGGATCGTGCTGGGTGCAACACAATACGAGGCGGGGTTCGACACCGCCGTCACCGTGGCCGGGGTGCGCGACCTGATCACCGATGCCGAGACGGTGTTCCCGGGCATCGGCGAATACGAGTTCGCCGAGGCGATCGCCGGTTCGCGGCCGGGGTCGCCGGACAATCTGCCGCTGATCGGCCACCTCGACGAGCGGGTGATCGCGGCTACCGGGCACGGGCGCAACGGCATTCTCGGCGTCCCGGTAACGGCCGACGCCGTGCTGGCGTTGCTGTCGGGCAGTGCGCTGCCCGAGGCCCGTGCGGCCGACCCCGGGCGCTTTGGCGGCGAGCACAGTCGTAGCGAGCACAGTCGTTCCACCGCACCGATTTCCGCAGGAGGAGTTCGATGACCATCCCGATCGGCATCACCGTGAACGGTGTCGACCACAGTTTCACCGAACCGCCCACCGTGCGCGAGGTGCTGGAGCAGCTGAACCTGCCCTGTCAGGGTGTCGCGGTGGCGGTGGACGGCGCGCTGTTCCCCAAGTCCCGCTGGGACGAGCAGGTGGGTCGCGGCTGGGAGATCGAGGTGCTGACGGCGGTGCAGGGTGGATAACTCGGCATTCCCCGACGAGCAGCTGGTCATCGCGGGCCGCGCCTTCGGCTCCCGCCTGATCATGGGAACCGGTGGCGCGGAAAGCCTTTCGATCCTCGAGGAGGCCCTGGTCGCCTCGGGTACCGAGCTCACCACGGTCGCCATGCGCCGGGTGGACGCCGCGGGCGGCACCGGTGTCCTCGATCTGCTCAAACGTCTGGAGATCGCACCGCTCCCCAATACCGCGGGCTGTCGCACCGCCGCCGAGGCCGTGCTCACCGCGCAGCTGGCTCGCGAGGCGCTCGAAACCGACTGGGTGAAGCTGGAAGTCATCGCCGACGAGCGCACCCTGCTCCCCGATGCCATCGAATTGGTGAGCGCCGCAGAGCAATTGGTGGACGACGGTTTCACCGTCCTGCCGTACACCACCGACGATCCGGTGCTGGCCCGCCGCCTCGAGGACGCCGGCTGTGCCGCCGTCATGCCCCTGGGTTCTCCCATCGGCACCGGCCTGGGCATCTCCAATCCGCACAATATCGAGATGATCGTGGCCGCGGCGCAGGTCCCGGTGATCTTGGACGCGGGTATCGGCACTGCCAGCGACGCGGCGCTGGCCATGGAGCTCGGCTGCTCGGCCGTGTTGCTCGCCACGGCCGTGACCCGGGCCCGGCAGCCCGCGCTCATGGCCTCGGCCATGGCGCACGCCGTCCAGGCGGGTTGGCTGGCGAGGCAGGCGGGCCGGATTCCGAAGCGCTTCTGGGCGCAGGCGTCGTCTCCGGCGCTCTGACCTCGCCTCGGGGTCATCGGCCCGGTGTCCCCGAGTGAACCCAGAGCCGCCCTGCACCGTTTGTCAGGGGTGGGTAATCCTGTGGGATGACCCAAACCGCGACCTGTGAGTGATAGTGCCCGGTCCGTTCTCGAGGAAGACTGGTGCCCATGATCGAACTGAGGGGCCTGACCAAACATTACGGCCAGACCGTCGCGGTGTCGGATCTGTCGTTCACGGTCCGTCCGGGGCAGGTGACCGGCTTTCTCGGCCCGAACGGCGCCGGGAAGTCCACCACCATGCGCATGATCCTGGGGCTGGACACGCCGACCGCCGGTACCGCGCTCATCGACGGCAAGCCGTACCACGAACTGGACAAACCGCTCACCAAGGTGGGCGCGCTACTGGATGCCAAATGGGTGCATCCGAATCGTTCGGCGCGTTCGCATCTACGGTGGCTGGCCGCGTCCAACGACATTCCCGCCTCCCGCGTGGAGGAGGTGCTGCGCCTGGTCGGCCTCTCCGAGGTGGCCGGTAAGAACGCGGGCGGTTTCTCGCTCGGCATGTCGCAGCGTCTCGGCCTGGCGGGCGCACTGCTCGGCGATCCGGACGTGCTGCTGTTCGACGAGCCGGTGAACGGCCTGGACCCGGAGGGCATCCTCTGGATCCGCCGCTTCATGCAGCGGCTGGCCGCGGAGGGCCGCACCGTGCTGGTGTCGAGTCATCTGCTGTCGGAGATGGCACAGACCGCCGAGCATCTGGTCGTCATCGGCCGGGGCCGGTTGATCGCCGACACCACCACCAAGGATTTCATCGAGCGCGCCTCGGAACAGTCTGTGCGCGTGCGCAGTCCGCAGCTGGATCAGCTGCGCAGCCTGCTGACCTCCAACGGGATGACCGTGCGCGAGGACGGCGCGGACCCCGACGGCCGTCAGGCCCTGGTGGTCGCCGGTGTCACCAGTGACGCGGTCGGAAAACTGGCCGGCGCCAACGACATCACCCTGTTCGAACTGTCGCCGCAGCGCGCGTCGCTGGAGGAGGCGTTCATGCGGATGACCGGTGGCGCGGTCCAATACCACGGCGCCGGAGCCGGTTACGACGACGTGATGGGAGGTGCGCTCTGATGGGAGTGCTCGCATCGGAACGAATCAAACTCACCTCGACCCGGTCCCCGTGGTGGTGCTCGATCATCGTGGTGGTGCTGGCCCTGGGTCTGTCGGCGCTCATCGCGGCGACCTCCAAGCCGGGTTCCGGCGAGGGCCCCTCCTCGAGTTTCGACATCTCCACCGCGGTGGTCAGTGTCAGCGGCTTCGGCGTGCTGGTGCTGATGATCATGGCGACGCTGTCGGTGACCAGCGAATACCGCTTCGGCATCATCCGGTCGACCTTCCTCGCCACCCCGCAGCGGACCAAGGTGATCAGCGTGAAGGCGGGCCTGGTCGGCGTGTACGCCACCGTGCTGACCGCGGTGCTGGCCGTGGTCGCCTACGGGATCTCGCGCGCCATCGTCGGGTCGACGCCGGGGCTTGAGCTCTCCGCGGACGGCGCGTGGCGCGCCCTGCTGGGCGTGCCGGTGTACGCCCTGCTGAGCATGATCTTCGCGGTCGGCGTGGGTGTGCTGCTGCGGCAGTCGGCGGCGGCCATCTCCTTCATCGTGCTGTGGCCGCTGGTGCTGGAGACCCTGCTGAGCAGCTTCGGCAGCTTCGGCCGAAATGTGGGGCCGTTCATGCCCTTCCAGAACGCCAACCGGTTCTTCACCATGGGTGAGATGGGCGGCAACTGGCACTGGGGTCCGGTCGGCAGCCTGATCTACTTCACGGTGTTCGTCGCGATCGTTTTCGGAGCCGCGTTGTTCGTGGTGAACAAGCGCGACGCATAGACCCTGCCCGGGGAGCCGCCGGCCACTGCCCGGACGGCGGCGCACATCGGCCCGATACGGAATCTTCCGTATCGGGCCGATGCCATGTTCGCGCCAAACCCGGATATGAGAACTTCCTGTGAACAAAGTCGCTTCCCCTTGAAGGGGTGTGGCCGACCTTTCCGGGCGTCGGTAGCATCTACCCAGCAACCAAAACACTCAAACATCGGCGGGCCCAACGATGTGGCCGCTCGGACCGATCGAGAAGGTGTCAGGTGGCAACAATTCATCCATCCGTGGATCAAGAGCTGGGATACGCTCTGGGCGTGAGCGAACGACCCTCTGACGGCGGTGAGCGTGCGTCCGACGCCGGCCGAACAGAAGGGCTGGGGAACGATCGCAACCGGTCGCGCAACGCGAACGGCAGCCGTTCGCGTGACGCGCACGCCGACCGTGAGTCCCGGGCTGAACGAGAGCAACCCCGTATCGATCCGGATGTCGTCATCCCGTTGACGCCCGCCGAGCTCGAACCCGAGCTCGACGAGGGGCGTCGCCGGGGGCGTTTCCCGGGTCAGCTGTCGGCCATCGTCTCCGCCGCCAATCAGCGCGGCGATCTCATCGGCGCGATCCGCAAGGCGCGCGAGAACCTGCCCGGCGATCCGGCGTTCGGTGATCCGCTGTCGGTGTCCGGCCCCGGCGGGGTGCGCGCGGTCGCGCGCGCCGCCGACAAGCTGGTGGGTGATTCCCCGAGCGCCGCACGCGAATTGGGCCTGGGCGCACTGCAGGTGTGGCAGGCCATGCTGGAGCGGGTCGGCAAGGGCCGCGGCACCCAGGAGATCACCATCATGTTCACCGATCTGGTGGCGTTCTCCAGCTGGTCCCTCGCCGCCGGTGACGAGGCGACGCTGGAACTGCTGCGCCGGGTCGCCAAGGCCATCGAACCGCCGATCGTGGATCGCGGCGGCCAGGTGGTGAAACGTATGGGCGACGGCGTCATGGCCGTGTTCCCCTCCGCCGACCGCGCGGTTCGTGCGGCGGTCGCGGCCAAAGAGAACCTGACCGGCGTCTCCCTCGACGGTTACCGCCCGCAGATGCGCATGGGCCTGCACACCGGCAGCCCGCGGGAGATCGGCGGCGACTGGCTGGGCGTGGACGTCACGATCGCGGCCCGCATGATGGAGGCCGGCGGCAACGGCAACACCATGCTCTCCGGTGCGACGCTGGACTCCTTGAAGCCCGACACCCTCGATGAGCTGGGCTTCGGTGTTCGGCCCTACCGCCGCAGCTTCTTCGCGAGCCCGCTCAGCGGCGTCCCGGAAGACCTGCGCATCTTCCGTCTCGAGGCCGAATAGCTACTTCCACCAGAGGAAGGCGCCGACGGCTGCGAGTACGCCGCAGACGAGCAGGACGATGGCCATGGGCCGCGACGTCTTCCACGTCGAGTAGGCCCCGCCGAGCAGGAATCCGGCGAGGGCCAGCAGCAGGATGATCGAGACATCGGACACGAGGCCATTGTGCCTGCCCGGCTCTCGGGGGGATCCGCAGGGGCTTCGCCCCGAATTAGTACAAATCGGACTCACGCATCATTAGCTAGAAGATTGCCAGAAGTGGTTCAGAAGGCAATAAACAAGCGCGCAGGCTTGATTTTTTTCGGGCGCGATGTGACCCTGTATGCGACCGCAGCGCTGCATAGGGAGGCCCAGGGATGAGTCAGCTCGCCGAGGACCCGGACGTCATCCGGATCGGCAACTGTTCGGGCTTTTACGGTGACCGGCTGAGCGCCATGCGCGAGATGCTCGAAGGCGGGCAGCTCGACATCCTCACCGGCGATTATCTGGCCGAACTCACCATGCTGATCCTCGGGCGGGATCGCATGAAGGACGTGAACCTCGGCTACGCCAAGACCTTCGTGAAGCAGGTGGAGGACTGCCTCGCCCTCGCGCTGGAGAAGAAGGTGCGGATCGTCACCAATGCGGGCGGGCTGAATCCGGCCGGATTGGCCGAGCGGCTCACCCAGGTGGCCGAAAAGCTCGGTCTCCCAGCGAAAATCGCGTACGTCACCGGCGACGATCTGCTGCCGCGTGCGGCCGAACTCGGTCTCGGCCGGCCGCTGACGGCCAATGCCTACCTGGGCGCCTGGGGTATCGCGGAATGCCTGAACGCGGGCGCGGACATCGTGGTGACCGGCCGGGTCACCGACGCCGCCCTGGTGGCCGGCCCCGCGGCCGCCCATTTCGGTTGGGGCCGTACGGATTACGACGCGCTCGCGGGCGCGGTGGTGGCGGGCCACGTCATCGAATGCTCCACCCAGGCCACAGGCGGCAACTTCGCCTTCTTCACCGAGATCGCCGATATGGGCCGCCCCGGCTTCCCGATCGCCGAGGTGCGCCGCGACGGCAGCAGCGTCATCACCAAGCACGCGGGCACCGGGGGCGCGGTCACCGTGGACACGGTGGAAGCCCAGCTCATGTACGAGATCCAGAGCGCGCGCTACGCGGGCCCGGATGTGACCACGCGCCTGGACACCATCGCGCTCACCCAGGAGGGCCCCGATCGCGTCCTCGTCTCCGGCGTGCGCGGTGAAGCGCCGCCGTCGCGGGTGAAGGTGTCGCTGAACACCATCGGCGGCTTCCGCAACGAGATGACGTTCATTCTCACCGGCCTGGATATCGAGGCGAAAGCGCAACTGGCGCAACGGCAGCTGGAATCCTGGCTGAAAGTGCGCCCCGCCGAACTGGAGTGGACGCTGTCCCGGCTGGACCGTCCGGACGCCGATACCGAGGAGCAGGCGAGCGCCCTGCTCAAATGCGTGGTGCGGGATCCGGACCCGAACCTGGTGGGTCGCGGATTCTCCAGCGTGGCAGTGGAATTGGCGCTGGCCAGCTACGCGGGCTTCTCGCTGACCGCGCCGCCCGGAAACGGCGGGCCCTACGGCGTCTTCACGCCCGGCTACGTCGCCGCCGACCAGGTGCCGCACACGGCGGTTCTGCCGGACGGCAGCCGGGTGGCCATCGCTCCCGCGAGCGAGACCCTCGAACTGGCCGAGGTCGCCGAACCCGAACTGCCGCAGCCGCTTCCGCAGAGCGAGACCAAGCGTGTCCCGCTGGGAACCATCGCGCTGGCCCGCAGCGGCGACAAGGGCGGCAACGCCAATATCGGCGTCTGGGTGCGCACCGAGGAGCAGTGGCGCTGGCTGGTGCACGCCCTCACCACCGATGAACTGCGGCTGCTGCTGCCGGAGACGGCCGAGCTGCCGATCACCCGGCACGTGCTGCCGAACCTGAAGGCGATCAACTTCATTGTCGAAGGTCTGCTGGGGCAGGGCGTGGCCTATCAGGCGCGTTTCGATCCGCAGGCCAAGGGGCTCGGAGAGTGGCTGCGGGCCCGGCACGTCGATATCCCTGTGGAGCTTCTGGGCGTGGACAGTCAGGGGCCGGAGGCGGCAGCGCAGCGTAACCACGGAGGCACCCTGTCCATGCCCGAGAGGACACAGTCATGAGCACTGGGTACGTGAACCCCTGGACCACGCCGGAGCGGCGCGAATTGCGCGCCACCGTGCGCGGTTTCGTCGACCGCGAGGTGCTGCCGTACCTCGACGACTGGGAGCGCGGCGGTGAACTCCCGCGTGAACTGCACAAGAAGGCGGGCGCGCTGGGGCTCTTGGGAATTCAGTTCCCCGAGGCCGTCGGCGGTTCCGGCGGTGACGGTATCGACGCCGCCATCGTGTGCGAGGAGATGCACTACGCGGGCGGTTCCGGTGGCCTGTTCGCCTCCCTGTTCACCTGTGGCATCGCGGTCCCGCACATTGTGGCCTCGGGCAATCCCGAGCACATCGAACGCTGGGTGAAGCCGACGCTGGCGGGCGAGAAGATCGGTTCGCTGGCCATCACAGAGCCGGGCGGCGGTTCGGATGTCGGTCACCTCACCACCAGTGCGGTGCGTGACGGTGACGAGTTCATCGTGAACGGCGCGAAGACCTTCATCACCTCGGGCGTGCGCGCTGACTACGTGGTGACGGCCGTACGCACGGGCGGCCCCGGCGCGGCCGGTGTTTCGCTGCTCGTGGTGGAGAAGGGCGCGCCCGGTTTCACGGTCAGCCGCAAGCTGGAGAAGATGGGCTGGCTGTGCTCCGACACCGCCGAGCTCTCGTATGTCGATGTGCGCGTGCCGGTCTCGAACCTGGTCGGTCCGGAGAACTCCGGATTCGCGCAGATCGCACAGGCTTTCGTGAGCGAGCGGGTCGGTCTGGCCGCGCAGGCGTACGGGCACGCGCAGCGCTGCCTGGACCTGACCCTGCGGTGGTGCCGTGACCGCGAGACCTTCGGCCGCCCGCTCATCAGCAGGCAGGCCGTCCAGAACACGCTGTCGGAGATGGCGCGTCGCATCGATGTGGCCCGCGTCTACACCCATCATGTGGTGGAGCGCGCCGCACACGGTGAGACCGATCTGATCGCCGAGGTGTGCTTCGCCAAGAACACCGCCGTCGAAACCGCCGAATGGGTTGCGCACCAGGCCGTTCAGCTGTTCGGCGGCCTGGGCTACATGCGTGAGTCCGAGGTCGAGCGCCACTACCGGGATGTCCGCATCCTCGGTATCGGCGGCGGCACCAACGAGATCCTGACCAGCCTTGCTGCCAAGCGATTGGGGTTCCAGTCTTGAGTATTCTGCGCACCACCGTGGACCCGAATTCGGCGGACTATCAGGCCGCCGCGGCGGCCATGACGACCAAACTGGCCGAGGTCGAGGCCGAGTACGCCAAGAACATCGCCGGTGGCGGCCCGGACAAGATGGCGCGGCATCGCAAGCGCGGCAAGCTGACCGCGCGCGAGCGCATCGAACTGCTCATCGACGAGGATTCACCGTTCCTGGAGCTCGCGCCATTGGCGGCCTGGGGCAGTGACTTCCATGTCGGCGGCAGCGTGATCGCCGGTATCGGCATCGTCGAGGGCGTCGAATGCATGATCGTCGCCCCGGATCCGACCGTGCGCGGCGGCACCTCGAACCCGTGGACGCTGCGCAAGAACCTGCGCATGAACGATATCGCGCTGGAGAACCGGCTCCCGGTGATCGGCCTTGTCGAGTCGGGTGGCGCGGATCTTCCGACGCAGAAAGAGGTCTTCGTTCCCGGCGGGCGCATGTTCCGGGATCTCACCAGGCTCTCGGCGGCCGGAATCCCTACCATCGCACTGGTTTTCGGCAACTCCACAGCGGGCGGCGCGTACATCCCCGGCATGTCCGACTACACGGTCATGATCAAGGAGCGCTCCAAGGTGTTCCTGGGCGGCCCGCCGCTGGTGAAGATGGCCACCGGCGAGGAGTCCGACGACGAATCCCTCGGCGGCGCGGAAATGCACGCGCGCACTTCGGGTCTCGCCGATTACCTGGCCGTGGACGAGCAGGACGCCATCCGGCTCGGCCGCTCCATCGTGCGCCGGTTGAACTGGCGCAAGCAGGGTCCGGCCCCGCGTCCGCTCACCGAGGTGATCGAGCCGCTGTACGACCAGGAAGAACTGGTCGGCATCGTGCCCACCGATCTGAAGATCCCGTTCGATCCGCGCGAGGTCATCGCCCGCGTGGTGGACGGCTCCGACTTCGACGAGTTCAAGCCGCTCTACGGCTCCAGCCTCGTCACGGGATGGGCTGAGCTGCACGGTTATCCGGTCGGCATCCTCGCCAACGCGCGCGGTGTGCTGTTCTCGGAGGAGGCGCAGAAGGCGGCCCAGTTCATCCAGCTGGCCAATCAGAAGAACACGCCACTTCTGTTCCTGCACAACACCACCGGCTACATGGTCGGCAAGGAGTACGAGCAGAAGGGCATCATCAAGCACGGCGCGATGATGATCAACGCGGTGTCGAATTCGAAGGTGCCGCACATCTCGCTGCTCATGGGTGCGTCCTACGGCGCGGGTCACTACGGCATGTGCGGTCGCGCCTACGACCCGCGGTTCGTCTTCGCCTGGCCCAGTGCGAAATCCGCCGTAATGGGCGGCGCGCAGCTGGCGGGCGTCATCTCCATCGTGGGCCGGGCCGCCGCCGAATCGCGCGGCATGCCGTTCAACGAGGAGGCCGACGCCGGGATGCGCGCCATGATCGAGGCGCAGATCGAGGCCGAGTCGCTGCCCATGTTCATGTCGGGCCGCCTGTACGACGACGGCGTCATCGACCCGCGTGACACCCGCACGGTGTTGGGAATGGCGTTGTCCGCCATCCACAATTCCCCGATCAAGGGCGCCGAGGGCTTCGGCGTCTTCCGGATGTGAGGCACGCTGTGACTGTTTCCACCCACCCACCCCGGCCGATCACGAACGTTCTGGTCGCCAATCGTGGCGAGATCGCGCGACGGGTGTTCGCCACCTGCCGTCGCATGGGAATCGGTACGACGGCGGTGTATTCGGACGCGGACGCGAACGCGCCGCATGTCGCGGAAGCCGACGCCGCGATCCGGCTGCCCGGCAATACGCCCGGTGAGACCTACCTGCGCAGTGAGCTGATCATCGAAGCGGCGCTGGCCGCCGGTGCCGACGCCATCCACCCCGGTTACGGATTCCTTTCCGAGAACGCCGAATTCGCCAAGGCCGTGCAGGACGCCGGGCTGATCTGGATCGGCCCGCCGGTGAGCGCCATCGAGCAGATGGGCTCCAAAGTCGAATCCAAGAAGATGATGGACGCCGCCGGTGTCCCCGTGCTGAAGCAACTGGATCCGGCCGAGGTCACCGCCGATATGCTGCCGGTGCTGATCAAGGCGTCCGCCGGTGGCGGCGGTCGCGGTATGCGCGTGGTGCACGACGTCGCCGACCTGTCCGATCAGATCGAGGCCGCGCAGCGTGAAGCCGCCTCGGCCTTCGGCGATCCGACCGTGTTCTGTGAGCGCTATCTGGAGACCGGCCGCCATATCGAGGTGCAGGTCATGGC
Organism: Nocardia acididurans; assembly: GCF_016741815.1. GTDB lineage: Bacteria > Actinomycetota > Actinomycetes > Mycobacteriales > Mycobacteriaceae > Nocardia > Nocardia acididurans. Next base: position 67,081 of record NZ_JAERRJ010000001.1, on the reverse strand, counting down.
CGACACCCAGGGCACGGTGTGGGCGGTCGGCGAGCGTGAGTGCTCGATTCAGCGCCGGCATCAGAAGGTCGTGGAGGAAGCGCCGTCGCCGCTGGTGGAGCGGGTCGACGGTATGCGGGAGCGGCTGTTCGAAGCCGCCCGCCTGGCGTCGGAGGCCATCGGGTACGAGGGTGCGGGCACCGTCGAATTCCTGGCCGACGAGAAGGGCGACTTCTTCTTCCTGGAGATGAATACCCGGCTGCAGGTGGAGCATCCGGTCACCGAGCAGGTCACCGGACTGGATCTGGTGCGGTTGCAGTTGCAGGTGGCCGCCGGTCGCCCGCTGCCCGCGACGCAGCCGGAGATGCGTGGTCACTCCATCGAGGTGCGGCTCTACGCGGAGGATCCCGCGCACGACTGGCAGCCGCAGAGCGGGGCCGTGCACAAGCTCGACATCCCGGGCACGCTGGGTGAATTCACGGTGCTGACCGAGCCGGGCGTGCGCCTGGACACCGGTGTCGTGGACGGTTCCGTGGTCGGCGTGCACTACGACCCGATGCTGTCGAAGGTCATCTCCTTCGCCGAAACCCGGGACGAGGCAGCGCATCTGCTGGCTTCGGCCTTGCAGCGCGCCAAGATTCACGGTCTGGTCACCAACCGGGATCTGCTGGTGCACGTGCTGCGGCATCCGGCGTTCCTCGCCGGTGAGACCGATACGGCGTTCTTCGCCACGCATGGTCTGGAAAAGCTCTCCGCCCCACTGGTTTCCGAGGACGGCGAGAAGCTGTCCCTGGTGGCGGCGGCCCTGTCCGACGCGGCGACCAATCGCGCGCGGGCCCGGGTGGGCGCGGGCCTGCCCAGCGGCTGGCGCAATCTGCCCTCGCAGGCGCAGAGCAAGTCGTACGAGAGCAAGGTGAGCGGTAAGCACGACGTGCGGTACCGGCTCACGCGCGCCGGGCTGGAGGTCGAATCGCCCGCGGGCCTGGACGGTCTCGAATTGCTCGAAGCCACACCGGCTTCCGTCACCCTGCTGGTGCCCGGCGAGCGCGGCAAGGTGCGCCGCCGCTTCGAGGTGGCCCGCTACGGCGATCACGTCGCGGTGGATTCCCCGCTCGGCCCGGTGGCACTGCGCCGGCTGCCGCGGTTCGAGGATCCCGCCGATCAGGTGGCCGAGGGCTCCCTGCTGGCCCCCATGCCCGGTGCGGTCATCCGGCTGGGCGCGGAGGTCGGCTCCCGCGTGGAGAAGGGGCAGCCGATTCTCTGGCTGGAAGCAATGAAGATGGAGCACACCATCGCCGCCCCCGCCGCGGGCGTGCTCACCGAACTCAATGTGACAGCCGGGCAGCAGGTCGACGTCGGCGCCGTGCTCGCCGTGGTCCACACCGATGACAGCGAAGGTCAGGAGTAAGAACAGATGAGCTTCATCGAAACCGAGGAACAGAAGGCGCTGCGGGAGGCCGTCGCCAAGCTGGCCGCCAAGTACAACTTCAAGGATTACGCCGGGCCGAAGGCGCGCCGCAACGAGCCGTTCGACGAATTGTGGAACGAGGCGGGCAAACTCGGCTTCCTGGGCGTGAACCTGCCCGAGGAGTACGGCGGTGGCGGCGCGGGCATCTACGAGCTCGCCCTGGTGCAGGAGGAACTGGCCGCGCAGGGCTGCGGCCTGCTGCTCATGGTGGTGTCCCCGGCCATCTGCGGCACCATCATCACCAAATACGGCACCGAGGCGCAGAAGCAGCAGTGGCTGACGAAGCTGGCCGACGGCTCCGCCAAGATGGTCTTCGGTATCACCGAACCGGATGCGGGCTCCAACTCGCACAAGATCACCACCACCGCGCGCCGCGACGGCGACGACTGGATCCTCAACGGCCGCAAGATCTTCATCTCCGGTGTGGACCAGGCCGATGCGGTGCTGATCGTGGGCCGCACCGAGAACGCCAAGACCGGCAACCTGCAGCCCGCGCTGTTCATCGTGCCGGTGGACACCCCCGGCTTCGTGAAGACGAAGCAGGAGATGGACATCATCGAGCCGGACAACCAGTTCACGCTGTTCCTCGACGATGTGCGCCTGCCCGCGGATGCCCTTGTGGGACAGGAGGATGCGGCCATCGCGCAGCTGTTCGCGGGCCTCAACCCCGAGCGCATCATGGGTGCGGCCATGGCGGTCGGCATGGGCCGCTACGCCATCGACCGCGCGGTGGCCTACGCCAAGGAGCGTGCCGTGTGGAAGGGTGTGCCGATCGGTGCGCACCAGGGCATCTCGCATCCGCTGGCGCAGGTGAAGATCGAACTGGAACTGGCCAAGGTCATGATGCAGAAGGCCGCGTTCCTCTACGACTCGGGTGACGACTTCGGCGCGGCCGAGGCCGCCAATATGGCGAAATACGCTGCGGCGGAAGCCAGTATCAAGGCCCTCGACCAGGCGATCCAGACGCACGGCGGCTCCGGCCTCACCTCCGATGTCGGCCTGGCGGGCATGCTCGCCGCCGCCCGCATCGGCCGGGTTGCCCCGGTCAGCCGCGAGATGGTGCTCAACTTCGTCGCACAGCATTCGCTGGGCCTGCCCCGGTCGTACTGATTCAGCAGGAGTATTCGATGAGCGACAACATCACCGACGCACCGTTCGTGCGCTACGAGGTGCGGGACGGGTTCGCGGTCCTGACCCTGGACTCGCCGCACAACCGCAACGCGCTGTCGTCGCGGTTGGTGACCGAGCTGTTGGCGGGCCTGGAGCAGGCGGCCGCGGATCCGGCGGTGCGGGCGGTGGTGCTCACCCACACCGGCAACACCTTCTGCGCCGGTGCGGACCTGCGCGAAGCCGTCGCCGCCGATCCGGCCGCGGCGGCTGATATCCGCACCGGCTGGATGGTGCAGACCCTGCGGCAGATCCTGGAACTGCCGAAACCCGTTGTGGCACAGATCGACGGCAATGTCCGCGCCGGCGGCATGGGCATCGTCGCCGCCTGCGATATCGCGGTGGCGGGGCGTGGCAGCAGCTTCGCGCTCACCGAGGCGCGCCTGGGCCTGGCCCCGTTCGTGATCTCGCTGACCCTGCTGCCGCGCATGGACAGCCGCTCCGCCGCGCGCTACTTCCAGACCGGCGAGACCTTCGACGCGGCCGAGGCCGAACGCACCGGGCTCATCACCGTCGCCACCGACGACCCGGCCGCCGAGGTCGCCCGGCTGCGCGCCGAACTGCGCAAGGGCTCCCCGCAGGGGTTGGCGGAGAGCAAGAAACTGGTCAACGCGGCCATCCTCGCCCAGGTGGATCAGCACGCCGAGACCCTGGCCAAACGGTCCGGCAGCTTCTTCGGCACCGCCGAGGTGATCGAGGGTATGACGGCCTTCCTGCAGAAGCGTCCACCGAGCTGGGCAGAATAGCCACCATGGCGACACCCAACGAACCCAAGCAGGACCGCAGCCGGGCCACCCGGCAGCGGCTGCTGGAGGCGACCATCGACTGCCTGGCCGAGATGGGCTGGGCAGCCGCCACGGTCGCCGTCGTCGCCGAACGCGCGGGGGTGTCGCGCGGCGCGGCCCAGCATCACTTCCCGACCCGGGAGGATCTGATCACGGCCGCGCTCGAGTACATGTTCGAAACCCGGATGGCGCAGTCGAAGAGCGAGGCCACCGCCCTCGGCGAGGTCGCCGAGGGCGTGGGCCGCACCCAGGCGGTGGTGACCTCGCTGGTCGAGTCGTACACGAGTCCACTGTTCAAGGCGGCGCTGCAGGTGTGGACGCACGCCGCCGCCGATCCGGTACTGCGGGAACGCATTCTGCCGATGGAGGCCCGCTTCGGACGCGTCTCCCACCGCATGGCCGTCGAGGCCCTCGGCGTGGACGACACCGATCCGGTCACCCACCACCTCGTACAGGCCACGCTCGACCTGGCCCGCGGGCTCGGCCTGGCCGACGTGCTCACCGACGACTCGCTGCGCCGCAAGGAGATCGTGCAGCAGTGGGCGGCCACGCTGCACACGGCGCTGCACGCGCGCGCCTAGAACCCGAAAACCTCTGCCAGCTGGATGGATTCGTCATCCCAGCAGCGCTCTATCGCTTCCCGTTCCTGATCCGGGAGATCGGGTCGCCACCCGACACTGCGCCAGAAGCCTTCTCGGTGTTCATCGCTGAGCGGATGCGGCTTGTCCATGGGCTTTCCCTGAAATGCACTGCTGGAGAATGGTTTCAGGGTAGAGCCGCAACCCCGTGATCAGGTCGATTTCGCGGCGGCGCGGGCGAGACCGGTCGCCGGGGGTGTGACGCACTTCACTGACGAGACGAACCGTCTCGTCTTGACGAGAACAAGGATGGTGCTGCAGAGTAGTACTCATCTACGAGACGAACCGTCTCGTCTCGAAAGTGGAGGAGTGCACATGACCCGCGCATGCGTCGGCAATATCCACCCGGCCTCGACGTCCACCCACCCCGCCTACCCCCGGAGCGCCTCCATGACCACCACCCCCACTGCCTGGACCGGAATGGTCTCCGTCGACGACACCGCCCTCGCGGTGACCGACACCGGCGGCAACGGCCGAACCATCGTCTACCTCAACGGCGCGTACGCCGATCAGTCGCACTGGAAGCCGGTGATCGCCGAACTCGGCGCCGGCTTCCGGCACATCACCTTCGACGAACGCGCCCGCGGCAAGTCGAAGACCTCGGCCGACTACTCCTTCGAGGGGACCGTCCGCGATGTCGACGCCATCCTGGCCGCTCGCGGCGTGACCGACCGGCCGATCCTGGTGGGCTGGTCCTACGGCGCGACCACCGCGGTGCACTGGGCGCGGCGCAATCCCGGCCGAGCCCTGGGCGTGGTGTGTGTGGACGGCGCGATGCCTTACGGCCTCACCGGCGAGGAGGGCCGCGAACGCATCCGGAAGCTGTTCCGCCGCATGCGATTCATTCTCCCGCTGGCCCGCCCTTTCGGCATGGCCGCGAAGATGAGCGCCGACGAGCACGCCGAGGTCAATATCGAGATCAACGAACTGGTCGCCGCCATCGCACCGGTGCTCGACAAGGTCGTCGACCCGGTGCGCTACGTGCTGGCCACCGGCGCGAATCTCGGTGCGGGCCAGGAAGAGATGGAGGCCGTGCGCCGCTCCCTCACCCCGGTTCTCGACCGCAATCCCAACATCACGGTCTACGCCCAGGTGGAGAGCAACCACTCCAAGATCCTGCGCAAGGACTTCCGCGCCGTCGCCGACGCCGTCCGGGAAACCGTGCTCGAAGCCGAGACGAAATAGCCTCAGCAGCAAGACCCGTGATGCCCCCGGAACGATATCCGGGGGCATCACGGTGTCAGGACTTCGGCTGCGTGAGGTCGTAGAGGGTTACGCCGTCCACTTCCTGTGCGGTGTAGTGCTCCTTGACCCAGTTGGTGATCAGGGTGCTCTGCAGGGTGCCGGTGTCCGCGCCCGGACGCATGCCACCCTGGTCGCCGCCGATGAAGTAGTGGATCCTGCCCTCCTCCACGTACTTCTGGAACTGGGCCAGGGTCGGGGACGGGTCGGTGCCGTTGAAGCCGCCGATCGGCATGACCGGGAGTTCGGTGGCCAGCTGGAAGCCGGCGGCGCTGTTGGCGCTGATGGTGGCCGCTACCCAGGTGTAGCGGTCGCCCTCCGCGAGCAGCAGGGCGTTCACCCGGTCGCTCGGGCGGCTCGCCATCATCACGCCGCCGGCGTTGTTGCCCTTGCCGTCGCCGCGGCCGCCCTGTGCGGGCGCGCCGGTGTTCGTGGTGGGGGCGGTCGTCTCCGGAGCGGCCGGAGCCGTGGTCTCGGGAGCCGCTGTGGCACCGCCGTTTCCGGGCTGCCCACTCGGATTGCCGCCACCGGGAACACAATTCGCTGGGAGGCCACCTGGCGGGCCACCGTTGGGCGGTGCGCCGTTGGATCCATCGGGGGGTGCGCCGCTGGGGAGACCATTCGGCGGTGCGTCATTGGGACCTCCGCTCGGCGGTGGGCCGGGCGGGCAGTTCGGCTGGTTGGCTGGTGCGGACGTGGTCGGTGGGGTCGCCGGGGCGGTGGTGGCCGGGCTCCCGCCGCTCGGCTGCCCGGTGCCACCGTCGGTGGTCCCGCCCGCGGTCTCGTTGTTCGCGCCGCCGAATCCGCCGAACTCCCCGAATCCACCAGGACGCATGCCGTGCACGCTTGGGCCCGCAGAGGGGATCGGGCCCTCGTGCGCGGTGCGCAGGGTTTCGACGGTGTAGGCGGCCGGGCCCGCCAAGCCCACGGCCACCGCGAGAACACCGGTGGCGAGGGCGAATTTGTGTGCGGTGTGCACCAGCAGCGCCACCGTGGCGGCGATACCCGCCACCAGCACCAGCCAGCGCAGCCACGGCAGGAAGGATTCGCTGCGGGACAGCAGCATCCAGGCGATGCCCGTGGTCGTTCCCATGGCCACGGCCAGAGCCAGCCGGACCCAGAGCTTTTCGCGTTCCCGCCACAGGACCGCGCCGCCCGCCGCCACGAGGACCGCGACGGCCGGGGCCAGGGCCACCGTGTAGTACTGGTGGAAGATGCCCTTCATATAGCTGAAGACCACACCGGTCACGATCAGCCAGCCGCCCCACATCAGCAGGGACGCGCGCTGCTGATCGGTACGAGCGGCCCTGCCGCGCACCAGAAGCGCGGTCGCCAGGAGGATCAGCGCGGCCGGGATGAGCCACGCGATCTGACCGCCCTGGGCGGGCTCGAACAATCGCCCGGCACCGGCCTTACCCCACAGGATGTTGTTGCCCCCGCCACCACCGGCGGGCGCGTCGTGCGACGGGCCTACGCTGCCCGTCTCATTGCCGGTGAGCCGCCCGAACCCGTTGTAGCCGAGAGTGAGCTCGATGATCGAATTATGCTGGGAGCCACCGAAGTACGGGCGGTCATCCACCGGCCACAGGGTGGCGACGAGCACCCACCACCCCGCGCCTACGAGTACCGAGGCTCCGGCCGCCAACAGTTGCGCGATCCGCTTGCCCAGCGTGGGCGGCCCGGCGAGCAGGTAGGTTCCGGCCAGCGCGGGCACCACCAGCAGCACCTGCAATTGCTTTGCCAGGAAACCCAATCCGATGAACAGGCCGGTGAGGATCAGCCATCGCCAGCGCCCGTCGGCGAGCGCGCGGGTCATGGCCCACGCCGCCGCCACCATGAACAGCACCAGCATGGCGTCCGGATTGTTGAACCGGAACATCAGCGCCGCAACGGGAGTCAGCGCGAGGAACAGCCCGGCGAGCAGGCCCGCCGCCGCACCGAAATTGCGCCGCACCGTGGCCCACAGCAGGGCAACCGAGCCCACACCCATCAGCACCTGCGGGGCCAGCATGCTCCAGCTGTGCAGGCCGAATGCCCGCACCGACAACGCCATCGGCCACAGCGACAGCGGCGTCTTGTCGACGGTGATGGAGTTCCCGGCATCCGAGGAGCCGAAGAAGAACGCCTTCCACGACACCGAACCCGCCTGCACGGCAGCCGAATAGAACGGATTCGCCCAGTGGCTCGCGGACAGGTTCCAGAAGTAGGCGGCGGCGGTGCCGAGCAGCAGCACGGCCAGGGCGAGGTACTCCCAGCGCGCGGAGCGGGGCTCCGGGTCCGGCGGCGCGGGCGAGACCGGTCGCGGGTCGGCCAGGGTCGCGGTCATCGGGTACCTCCTGTGGCGGCGAGTTCGCCGCGTCCGGCTCCGGCGTCGCGGAACACCCAGCGCAGGCCGACGAATCGCATGAGGGTGGTGACCAGGTTGGCGATCACCAGCACCACCAGTTGCAGATGCACTTCCGCGCTCGGCCACCAGTGGTGCAGCGCGTACAGCGAGCCGCTGGTGAGCAGCAGTCCGAAGCCGAAGATGAGCAGGCCCTGGAAGTGGTGCGACACCGCCTGCGCGGTGCCGCGCACGCCGAAGGTGAAGGCGCGGTTGGCCGCCGTGTTCACGACGGCGGTGATCAGCAGGGCCAGGAAGTTGGCGGCCTGCGGGCCCGTGAACGGTTGCAGCGCAACATACAGCGCGAGATAGGCCAGGGTGCAGCCGACGCCGACGATGCCGAAGCGCACCAGCTGCCCGACCATGCCCAGCGGTACGCCCTCCACCAGCGGTTCACGCCCGATGGCGGCGCGCAGTTCGTTGATGGGCAGCTGCCCGGTGGTGAGCGCGCGGCCGACCCGCCAGATGCCGCGCAGATCCTTGCGCGCGGTGTCGACGATGTCGACGCGGCTGTCCGGATCGTCGATCCAGTCCACCGGCACCTCATGGATGCGCAGGCCGATGCGTTCGGCGAGCACCAGCAGTTCGGTGTCGAAGAACCATTCGCCGTCCTGCACCAGCGGCAGCAGCACGCGGGCCACATCGGTGCGCACGGCCTTGAATCCGCATTGCGCGTCGGAGAACTTGGCCTGCAGCGAGGTGCGCAGGATGAGGTTGTAGCCGCGCGAGATGAGCTCGCGCTTGAGCCCGCGCACCACCCGCGAGGAGCTTGCCAGGCGTGTGCCGATGGCCAGGTCGGAATGTCCGGAGACCAGCGGAGCGATCAAGGGCAGCAGGGCGTTCAGGTCGGTGGACAGGTCGACGTCCATATAGGCGACGACCTGCGCGTCGGAGTCCTGCCACACGGCGCGCAGGGCGCGGCCGCGGCCCTTGCGGTCCAGGTGAACGACCCGCACCCCGTCGAGCTCGGCCGCCAGCCCCTCGGCGACGAGCATGGTGGTGTCGGTGGATGCGTTGTCGGCGATGGTGATTCGCGCGCTGAACGGGAAGTTCGCGTGCAGGAAGGCATGCAATCGCCGGACGCACGGACCGAGGTCGCGTTCCTCGTTGTAGACGGGCACGACCACGTCGACGACGGGCGCGATCACGGCATCAGCTGGATTCGCCGCCAGGCCGGCGGTCGCGGTGTCGATCATGTCCCCCACGGTCGTGCAATTTTCTGGGCCGTCCCTGCGTCGACGCTGGGAGGTTCCTGGGAGCCGAGGCTAGGCGCTCCCCGGCCCGGTCCGCAATCGCCACAGCGGCGAGACGGGACCGTGCCCTGCCCCCAGGTCGTACGCGGCCGCGAGGCAGCGATACGTCCATTCTTTGGCAAAGGCCACGGCATCCGGTACCGAATATCCATGTGCCAGAGCGCAGGCGATGGCCGCCGCGAGGGTGTCGCCGCCGCCGTGATCGTTGCCGGTGGCCAGGCGGGGCGCGGGCAGTTCGTGGAAGGTGTCGCCGTCGTAGAGCAGGTCGGTGCTCTGCTCCGACGTGCGCAGATGCCCGCCCTTCACGATGGCCCAGCGCGGGCCCAGCGCGTGCAGCGCCTCGGCGGCCTTACGCGCGGACTGCTCGTTGTTAACGTCGATCCCGGTGAGAAGTCGCACTTCGTCGAGATTCGGCGTGACCACGGTGGCGAGCGGAATCAGCGTGTGCCGCACCGCATCCAGGGCCTCGGCGTGCAGTAGCGGATCACCGTGCATGGATGCCGCGACCGGATCCACAACCAGCGGAATGCTCCCGTCGCGCCCGATCCCGACCTCGCGGCACACCCCCGCCACGGCCTCGATGATCGCGGTGGACGCCAGCATTCCCGTCTTCGCGGCTCCGATTCCGATGTCGCTCACCACGGTTCGCACCTGATCGGCCACGATCTGCGGCGGGATCTCGTGAAAACCGCTGACGCCCACGGTGTTCTGCACGGTCACGGCGGCGACCGCGACGCAGGCGTGCACGCCGCACATGGCCATGGTGCGCGAGTCGGCCTGGATGCCCGCGCCGCCGCCGGAGTCGGTGCCCGCGATGGTGAGGGCGCGCACTGGCGTCTGGCCGTTCGGGGCAAGCGGTAGGTACTGCACGGTGTCTATCTTGCCCTCCGCTTCGCTCCGGGCGGGTTCGAGGCCTGCTAGCTCGACGGTGTCTATTTGCCCTCCGCTTCGCTCCGGGCGTGTTCGCGGCCCTGCTAGCTCGGTCTTCCCTCCTCCGCTCCTCCGCTTCGCTCCCCCGCTCCGTCAGTCCAGACCGAGCCGGCTTCGAACCTTGGAGTCATGGGCAGGGGTGGTTCGGCTGTCTAAATGAAAACGGTTATCATTAGCTTGTGACTTCGGATCTGGACGATGCCCGCCTGCCTGTGACCGTGCTGTCCGGGTTTCTCGGTGCCGGCAAGACGACACTGCTCAACCACATCCTCGCCAACCGGGACGGCCGCCGGGTGGCGGTGATCGTCAACGACATGAGCGAGGTGAATATCGACGCCGCGCTCGTGGCGGGGCAGGGGCACCTGGACCGGACCGAGGAGAAGCTCGTCGAGCTGACCAACGGGTGCATCTGCTGCACGCTGCGCGAGGACCTCATCGAATCGGTGGGGAAGCTGGCGCGGGAGGGGCGGTTCGACCAGCTGGTCATCGAGTCGACGGGGATCTCCGAGCCGATGCCGGTGGCGGCCACCTTCGAGTGGCAGTTCGAGGACGGGTTCGTCCTCGGCGATGTGGCGAAGCTCGACACCATGGTGACCGTGGTGGACGCCTCGACCTTCCTGGTGGAGGTGGTGAAGGGGCAGGCCCTCGCCGAACGGAACATGCAGGCGGCGGACGGGGACGCGCGCACCATCGCCGATCTGCTGATCGATCAGGTGGAGTTCGCGAATGTGCTGGTGCTCAACAAGACCGATCTGGTGAGTGAGAATGCCGTCGGGAGCGTGGAGGCCACGATCCGGCGATTGAATCCGACCGCGAAGATCGTGCGATCCGCGCACGGTGTGGTCGATTTGAGCGAGGTGCTCGGCACCGGTCTCTACAGCCCGGAGATCGCCGCCCAGTTCGACGGCTGGGAGGACGAACTCACCGGCGGCCACACCCCCGAGACCGAGGAATACGGCATCAGCAGCCTGACCTTCACCGCCGACCGCCCCTTCCATCCCGAACGACTGGAATCGGCTCTGGCGCAACTACAGAGGCTGCTGCGCAGCAAGGGATTCTTCTGGCTGGCGAGCCGGCCCGACCTGGCGGCCATCTGGTCGCAGGCCGGTCCCAACCTGACTTTCGAAGCGGGCGCGTACTGGACCGCCCTGGATATGCCGCCGGGACAGGAGATCGTCTTCATCGGTGTGAAGCTGGATCGCCCACATGTGCGGGATCTGCTGAATTCCGCCCTGCTCACCGATGCGGAGATGGAAGCCGGGCCGCAGTCCTGGCTGCGGTACCCGGATCCCTTCCCGTCCTGGGGTGAGATGCACGAACACGCCTGAGGGGCAACTCAATTCGAGATGCCGGGCGTGCGGTGCACATAGCGGGGGTCGGTCAGCTGCTCGAGCAGGAAGGCCGCGATGTCCGCACGGGAGATCTTCAGCTTCAAGCCCTTCGCGTCCGGCGCGACATCGCGCTGGAACGTGCCGGTGGCCGGATCGTCGGTGAAGGCGGCGGGCCGCACGACGGTCCAGTCCAGGTCGCTCGCCAGCACGTACCGCTCCTGCTGCTCGTGGTCGGCGTAGGCCGTGCGCAGCAGCATGCCGAACAGCACGTACTTCCACAGGAAGTTGAGGTTGCCGCGGGAGCTGCCGACACCCAGCGAGGACATGACGATCAGCCGCTTCACACCCATGCGGTTCATGGCCTCCATGACCGTGCGGGTGCCCTCGGCGCGGATGACGCCCTTACGGCCGTTGCCCAGGGTCACGATGACCGCGTCCTGGCCTGAGACCGCGCGCTCCACCGAATTCGGGTCCAGCACATCACCCTGCACGATCCGCAGGCGGTCGTGGGCGATGGCCAGATTGGCGGCGGAACGGGTGAGCGCGGTGACCTCGTGGCCCTGGGCGAGCGCCTGCTCGACCACCTGACGGCCGACGGTTCCGGTGGCTCCGAAGATCGCGATACGCATTGCATTTCTCCTAGCTGATCTGCTGAAACTTGTTGTTTCGAAGGTGATTTCAGTGTGTCAGCGGGGAGTGTCCGCAACCATCGCTGTGCGTCTCGCGGACATGCGCGAGACGCACAGTGGGGGAGCCTTATGGAACAGATTATTCCGTTCAAATGCTATGCTGAAATCATGAGCAAGACAGCCGCAACCCCAGCTCAGCGCGCGCTGCCCGGCCGCAAGGCGCAGGCCGCCCGCAATGACGAACTCATCCTGGCCGCCGCGCGGGACGTGTTCCTGGCCGATCCGAAGGCTCCGATCTCCGCCGTCGCCGAACGGGCCGGTGTGGGCATCAGCGCCCTCTACCGGCGCTATCCGAGCAAGGAGGTGCTGCTGCGCACCCTCTGCTACGACGGGCTGCACCGATACAACGTGGAAACCGAAGCGGCCCTGGAGAATCCGGACGACTGGCAGGCGCTGGTGGAATTCCTGCGCCGGGTCGTGGACGCCGACGTGCACTCGCTCACCGTCCACCTGGCAGGCACCTTCACCCCCGACGATTCGATCCTGCCGGAGGTCCTGAAGGCCGGTGAACTCAACGACGAAATCCTGCGCCGCGCACAACGATCCGGACGCCTCCGCGAATCCGTCACCACCCAGGACTTCAGCCTCATCCTCGAATCCTGCGCCGCCATCCTGCTCCCCGACCCCACCCGCACCGCCGAACTGCGCCGCCGCGTCCTGGCCCTGCTCATCGACGGCCTCGCCGCCGACGGGGAGCTGCCGGGCCCTCCTCCGGCCCCGGACGAGTTCGCCTACCGCTGGCAGCCCCGGGGACAGTAGTCGCTGGATATCTCCGCCGAAGGACGCGTCACGGCAAAAGCTTTCGACCCGCTGCGGGCGGCTGAGTTAGGGTTTGTGCCGTGACGCCCGAGGCGAATGAGGCGGGGGCTCACGGTCACGCCGTCAGCCCCCTGAACCATTGAGTTCCTGATCCGCATCCCGGCAGCTGTGCTGCGCGGGACGATCGCGTGCACCCGGGCGCTGACCGCGGTGACCAGACATCCCCCTGTCTGCTCTCACCTCGGAGTTCTTCATGCCTGTTCCGCTCTATCTGTTGGCTGTGGCCGTATTCGCCATGGGCACTTCGGAATTCATGCTGGCCGGCCTGGTGCCGGATATCGCCGCCGCCTTCGGCGTGTCCGTCGGGACGGCCGGACTGCTCACCTCGGCCTTCGCCGTCGGCATGGTCGTGGGCGCACCGTTGATGGCGGTGTCGGCGCGCCGGTGGCCCGCCCGCACCACCCTGTTGTTCTTCGTCCTGCTCTTCGCGGCCACCCATATCGTGGGCGCGCTCACCACGAATTTCGCCGTGCTGCTGGGGAGCCGGGTGATCGCGGCCCTGGCCGACGCGGGATTCCTGGCGGTCGCCCTCGGCGCGGCGGCCGCCCTCGCACCGGCGGATCGGACGGGACGCGCCCTGGCCGTCCTGCTCTCCGGAACCACCGCGGCCACCATCGCCGGCGCACCCGGCGGGGCGCTGCTCGGCACCCTGCTCGGCTACCGCTCGACCTTCTGGGCGATCGCGCTGCTCTGCCTGCCCGCCGCGCTCGGTATCGCCGCGGGTATCCCGGCCGTCGCGACCGCCTCGGGCGCCGGTGTGCCGCTGCGGCGTGAGATCGCCGAACTGGCAAGGCCCGCACTGGTTCTGGTGATCGTGCTCGCGGCCCTGGTCAATGCCGCCACCTTCGCCGCGTTCACATTCCTGGCCCCGATCGTGACCGAGACGGCCGGGCTGGGGGAGTTCTGGGTGCCCGTCGCCCTCATGCTGTTCGGCGTCGGCTCCTTCGCCGGTGTCACGGTGGCGGGACGGTTCTCCGACCGCCGGCCCGGGGCGCTCCTCGCGGTGTGCGGCCCGGCCTGCCTGCTCGGCTGGGTCGCGCTGGCGCTCGTCGCCGGGCACCCGGCGGCACTGCTGTTCCTGGTGTTCACGCAGGGCGTCCTGGCTTTCGCACTCGGCGGCACCCTGATCACCCGGGTGCTCTACGAGGCCGGGGGCGCACCCAGCATGCGCGGGTCGTACGCCACCGCCGCGCTCAATCTCGGAGCAGCCGGTGGACCCGCCCTCGCCGCGCTGACGCTCGGGACCGGCGCCGGAAACCTCGGACCGGTGTGGCTCAGCAGTCTGCTGATCGCACTCGCACTGGCAGTCCGGTACGGCACGATGAATTTCGCGGTCTCCGGCCGTCTCGATTGACGAGGTGCGTGAACAACCGGAAGGAAGCGCTGTGAACTGGACTCTCGAAGTGGTCATCGTCCCCGTCACCGACATCGACCGCGCCAAGGATTTCTACAGCAGGCAGCTCGGATTCAACGTCGACCACGACACCGTGATCGGAGAGGAGATCCGCATCGTGCAGCTGACGCCGCCGGGCTCGGGCTGCTCGATCGTCATCGGCAAGGGTGCCGTGCCCCACATGGAGCCCGGCTCCATCAAGGGCCTGCAACTCGTCGTCCCCGATATCCGCCAGGCCCACAAGGAGCTCGTGGAACGCGGCGTCCAGGTCACCGACGTCCAGGTCCTCGGCGAAAATCCCTCGCCCACAGCGGATCCGCTCGACAACGTCGGGTTCGTCTTCTTCGACGACCCCGACGGCAACAGCTGGGGCGTGCAGCAGATCTCCGCGCGCGGCTGAGCCTCCGCTCGGGATCGCGGGTTACGGCGCGAGTTCGCCCACCCGCGCGACCAGGTCGAGGATGCGCTCGACATTGTCGAGGGTCTGCATGGATTCGGGGATCCGGTGCCACAGGCGCCGCCACTTGCTGGTGACCTGTGGCAGATCCGGTTCCGGCTGTTCGAGTTCGCCGATGAGTTCGGTGACCTCGTCCGGGTGCGCGTGCGGTCCGTCGACGGCGGGCAGGGCCGCACGCAGTGTCGCTAGTTCGGCGCGCAGGTCGGCCAGGGTGGCGGCCAGCGCGTCGGACTCCGCGCCCACGGTGAAATTCACCGGGCCGGTGACCGCGCCCTGGTTACCGCTGCCGCCGATATTTCCGGCTACCACATTGCCGCCGCTGATATTCGTTCCGCCCGTGGGGTTTTCCGGCATGGCTTCTCCTTATCTGGTGCCGCCCGGGTTGACCGAGGACATGGTTGCGCTGGACATGACACCTCGATTGCCGACGCCGCCGACATTGCCCGCCTGGACATTCGAGTTGTAGATGTAGGTCGCGCCGTTGATCTGCGTGACCGCGCTGTCGAAGCCCACGGTGGACAGTCCGCGTTCGGCGAGGAAGCGGCGCACCGCGTCGAAGGTGCGATCCCGCAGGATCTGCAGATAGCGCTCGGTATCGGTGACCTCGAAGAAACTGGTGAACTCGTCGCCCGCGCCGATCTCGCGCACACTGTATTCGGACCCGAAGGCGTAGGCGGCGCGGGTGGGCGACTCCCACGGGCCGTCGCCGAACTCCAGTTGATCGCGCACCCATCGCCACAGCACGCCCAATCGTGTCGGAACCGTGGTCGGAAGAAGCGCGAATTCGCAGAGCGCACGCCATATTTCGGGCAGGACGGGGACGCGGTGCACATCTGCGCCGCGGTAGGCGAAATCGATCGGCGGCAGGACGAACGCCTGCCATTCGAGCACCAGGGTGCGCTGCTGGCAGCCGACGTGCAGATAGGTGGACACGGCCAGTTGCCGCTCCCACGCCTCCACCCGATAGCACCGGAAGTAGCGCAGCCATTCGGGTGAGCTGTCCATCAGCGTCGCCCAGTCCTCGGGCTTCAACTGTGGGTTGGCGCCCGATTCCAGCTGCCGGAGCAGCGGTTCGGCCGACGGGTAGTGCAGCAGGTAGGCGGAGGCGAGCAGCGCCCAGTGCGAGACGTGCAGCTCACCGAAGCGCCAGCCGGGGGTCAGGGTCGGCGTCTGCTTCAGGGCCATCAGGTCCTTGGTGATGTAGTCCTGCAGCTCGATCGGCCGGAACTCGGGGATCGTGGCCTTCGCGTTCGGATCGGCGGGGTACAGCTCGAGCGTGGTCGACCACGACCACTTGTCCAGATGCAGGCCCGCGCCCACGAACGGATTGTGGCCGCGATAGACCACGAGCTCGGCGGGGCCGTACTGCGCCACCCGCTCGTCCTGTTCGGCGATCCGGTGTAGTCGATCCGCGTACGGTTTGCAGGCTCGTACCACGGAATCCCTTGGGGGAGTGCCGGGTATGTAGTTGCGGAAGCGGTACCACCGGTCCACCACGTTGCGGCGCAGCAATTCACCGGTGAGCAGGATGCCCAGCAGTGTCAGCTGGATGAGCACCGCGACCGCGGTCAGACCCTCGGACTCGACGGCCGGAGCCGAGTTCGCACCCGTGAGTTCGACCGTTCCGAGCGCGGCCGTCACCAGGACCCCGGAAACGATGCCCCAGAGGAAAAAGGTGAGAATCCAGTGCAGCCAGCGCGGAAACCGGCCGGGCGCACCGAAATCGCCGAGTAGTCGTACCGCGCCGAAGGTGACGAGGGCGGCGCTCACCCGCCACGCGAGACCCGCGGCCAGCCACGCGACCGCCAGGGGCAGGGCGAGCGCGGCGAGGACGCCGAGCAGCACGATCGCCGCGGCGGATACGATGACCCGTCGCAATCGGGCCGCAACCGCTTCCCGGAGAACGACTTCCGCTCGGACTCCCGGTGCGGGCGGAATCGCCCGGCGGGGTTCGGCGAGGAATTCGACGATCAGATCCTCGGCGAGTTGATCGTCGAGGTGAACCGCGGCGGCGAGGTAGCGCGTGGCTTCGTCCGCGGCGGCGGCGACGGGGCGAGTCATGATCGCCGAATGCGAATACGTGCGGAAATGTCGCCCATGGATCCCCCTCCAGCGGCGTTGATCTTCGTTTCGCGCTTCACGCTAGCAATGCGCGCGATCAGGTGCCGGGGAATCGGCGTATTCGCACCCGCTCGGGCGGGCACCGTAATCGGTGCCCGCCCAAGCGAATTGGATTTCTAGGACACGACGGGCAAATAGACCTTGCCGCCCGCGTCGGCGAACTCGGCGGACTTCTCCGCCATGCCCGCTTCGATCGCCTGCACGTCGGTGAGGCCCTGCTTCTCGGCGTACTCGCGCACGTCGGCGGAGATGCGCATGGAGCAGAACTTCGGGCCGCACATGGAGCAGAAGTGTGCGGTCTTGGCCGGTTCGGCGGGGAGGGTCTCGTCGTGGTACTCGCGGGCCGTGTCGGGGTCCAGCGAGAGGTTGAACTGGTCCACCCAGCGGAATTCGAAGCGCGCCTTGGAGAGTGCGTTGTCCCGCTCCTGGGCGCGCGGGTGCTGCTTGGCCAGATCGGCGGAATGCGCGGCGATCTTGTAGGTGATCACGCCGACCTTCACGTCGTCGCGGTTGGGCAGGCCCAGGTGCTCCTTGGGAGTGACGTAGCAGAGCATGGCCGTACCGGCCTGGGCGATGATGGCCGCGCCGATCGCCGAGGTGATGTGGTCGTAGGCCGGTGCGATATCGGTGGCCAGGGGGCCGAGGGTGTAGAAGGGGGCCTCCTCGCAGAGCTCCTCCTCCAGCCGCACGTTCTCGACGATCTTGTGCATCGGTACGTGACCGGGACCCTCGATCATCACCTGCACGCCATAGGATTTCGCGATCTTCGTGAGCTCGCCGAGGGTGCGCAGTTCGGCGAACTGGGCCTCGTCGTTGGCGTCCGCGATGGAACCCGGGCGCAGGCCGTCACCGAGGGAGAAGGTGATGTCGTACTTCGCCAGGATCTCGCAGAGTTCGCGGAAGTTGGTGTACAGGAACGATTCCTGATGATGCGCCAGACACCAGGCCGCCATGATCGAACCGCCGCGCGAGACGATGCCGGTGACGCGCTTGGCCGTCAGCGGGATGTAGCGCAGCAGCACGCCCGCGTGCACGGTCATGTAGTCGACGCCCTGCTCGGCCTGCTCGATCACGGTGTCGCGGTAGATCTCCCAGGTGAGCTTGGTGGGATCGCCGTTCACCTTCTCCAGGGCCTGGTACATCGGCACGGTGCCGACCGGGACCGGGGAGTTGCGCAGGATCCATTCGCGGGTCTCATGAATGTTCTTGCCGGTGGACAGGTCCATGATGGTGTCCGCGCCCCAGCGGGTGGCCCACACCATCTTCTCCACCTCCTCCGCGATGGAGGAGCTCACGGCCGAGTTGCCGATATTCGCGTTGATCTTCACCGCGAACTTCTTGCCGATGATCATCGGCTCCGACTCCGGATGCTTGTGGTTGGCGGGGATCACGGCGCGACCGGCCGCCACCTCCTCGCGCACCAGCTCCGGCGACACTCCCTCGCGGGCGGCGATGTAGTGCATCTCCTTGGTGACGATGCCCGCCCGCGCCCACGCCAACTGCGTCGGCGGACCCTCGACCTGCGGCTTCTCCCAGGAGTCGCGCAGCTTCGGCAGCCCGCCCTCCAGGTCGATCACCGCGGTGTCGTCGGTGTACGGGCCCGACGTGTCGTACACGTCGAAATGCTCGCCATTGGTGAGATTGATGCGCCGCACCGGAATTCGCAGGGCCGTGCCGTCGGCCTCGACCTGCTCGTAGTGCTTGACGCTGCCCTGAATGGGGCCTGTTGTCACGGTGTCTACCGGGGCGGAACCGCCATTGGACACGACACGGCTCGATGACATTGTGAATCCTCCCTACGCCGGCATTACCCGGTCCAGGTTCATACGGTCGACGACCCTGCTCCGCCCGGTAGGGCTAGTCGTCCTCTCAGCCCGCTGGTGCGAGCCCCCGTTGGCATTGATGTGATTACCGCCGCCGACTGTACCGGGTGTCCGGATTCCGCGAAGCCGAGCCGCAGAAAACCGGCGGATACCCGCGCAAACCGAACGGAAGATTCTCGAAGTCCCCTTCGCGCCCGGTTCGGCGGGTACGACCGTCCTACTTCTCGCGCGGACCGATGGGCCAGCCGAGCGCGCCGAAGATCGCGTTGAACTGGATCTCGGTGTAGGTGGCCAGGGCGTCCACGCTGCCGAGCATGGTGATCACGTTCTCGGTGCGGCAGCCCGCGGGCGCGGGACCGGAGTCGTTGAAACGGCCCTTGATCCAGTTGAACGCGTCGGCCATGCCGAAGGTGGTGAGCGTCAGATGCTCGCTCAGGTGATCGCGCTTGTAGTAGACGGACGTGCCGCCGTCGCACCAGCGCTGCACCAGGCGATCGTTCGTGAACCACGGCACCGCCTCATCGAAAACGCCCTGGTAGACCATGACCGGCGCGGTCGGCGGAGTACTGCCCAGCACCGTCGCGTCGAAGACCTCCTTGATCTCCGGGAGCTCCAGGAACTCCGCGATCGGAATGGTCAGCATGCGCTGATAGTCGGTGAACATCAGGTTCAGCACATTGCGCACCAGGCACTGGCTCTCGGTGCGCTCCATGATCGCCCGGCCCTCCGGGGTCAGGTAGCGGTCGGTGGTCTCCGCGAACTTCGGGTACGCGTTGCGCAGTGACGCGATGCCCACGCCGATCAGGCTCGCGAACATCGAACCGTTCACGTGCAGCAGCGATTCCACATCCGAGACGGGCGCGCCCATGGCGATGCCCTTGATGTTCAGTTCGGGCGCGTAGGTGGGCTGCATCTCCGCGGCCCAGCCGCTGCCCATCCCGCCGCCGGAGTAACCCCACAGTGCCACCGGCGTATTCGCGCCATCCAGGCCGAGCGGTTCGAAGCTCTCGGCCGCGCGGATGCTGTCCAGGATCATGTAGCCGGGTTCCTTGGCGACCGCCAGATTCCCGTTGAGGCCCTCGTAGTCGGGCACATTGACGGCATAGCCCTGACTGATCGAGGCCGCCAGCTCCAGGTACTCGACCGTCGAGTGGATGCCTTCGAGCGCCTGCAGACCGCCGCCCTGCTGCAGCACGTACGAGGGCGCGCAGTGCGGGGCGGTGCTGTCGTAGAAGAACTGGTGCGAGACCAGCGGGCGGCTGCGCGAGGTGTCCGCGCCCTGCGGGACGGCCACCGTGGTGGCGGCGACCGTCGGCTGCCCGAACAGGTCGGTGGTGCGATACAGCAGCTGCCACGAATTCACGCGCACCGGAAGTACGGTCAGCACCGCCAGCTGTACTTCGCGCGTGCGCAGAATCGTGCCGGGCTCGGTGGATTCGAAACCCTCCGGCGCGCTGTAGAACGGATCGACATTCAGAGGCTGCGGCGCGGCGGTCGCGGGCGCGGCACTCACCCCTCCGAGAAATACGGCGGCCGAAGCCGCCAGAGCCGTCGCGAGACCGGCGGCGGTGAACCGCCGCAATCCCCGCCGTCGGCGATCCCCATTGATAGCCACGTCTGTTCCCTTCCTCATCGACGTGACAGCGATTACAACACGGCCTCCGATTGCCAACAAGGTGCCTTTTTACAAACGGCTTCGCTAAGGTCGTGGCATGACCCGCAGCAAACCAGCCGCGGCGCCAGATCGGACTCCCGTGCGGCGCAGGATCCGCGGCCTCGACGCGGACGAACGCAGCGCCCAGCGTCGCCGTCAACTCCTCGCCGCGGCGACCGAACTCTTTGCCCAGCAGAGCTATTCGGGAACATCCATCGAGCAGATCTGCCAGCACGCGTATGTCGGGACCAAGGGGTTCTACGACCACTTCGAGAGCAAGGAAGCCTGCTACACGGCCCTGCTCACGCAGATCACGGAGGGCATCCAGCAACGGGTCGCCGAAGTCGCCGGGCAGACCGCCGGGCAGGAGTGGCCGCAGCGCATGCGCGCCCTGGTGGCCGCCTTCGTCCACGCCATCGCCGACGACGCGCGACTGGCCAAGGTCACCTTCGGTGAGGCCGGCGGCATCTCACCCGCCGTGGAAGCCCAGCGCCGCAGTAACCGCCGGTGGGCCGCCGCCTTCCTGAATCAGCAATGGCCGCAACCGGATCCGAGCGGTGACGAGCGAAAAGGGCTGGCGCTCAGCCTCGCCACCATCGGCGGCATGTTCGAACTCGTCGCCGACTGGCTCTACCGCAACGAGGAGCCCGGGGATCAGGACGTGGTGGACACCCTCGTCGAGGATCTCCACCACTTCCTCACCGTGGTCATCGCGGGCCGCCGCGACCTGTCGGACCAGCCCGCGCCGCTCACTTGGTGAGCAGTACCGGTTCCGAATCCGTTGCCGCACCGGGCTTCTCGGCTGGTTCCTCCTCCAGTCCGATCCGCTTGTGCAGGGCGGCAAGCGGTTTCGGGGCCCACCAGTTTCCGGTGCTCATCAGCTTCATGAGCGCCGGGGCCAGCAGGCCGCGGATGACGGTCGCATCCGCGACCACCGCGAGCGCCAGACCGATGCCGAAGAGTTTCATGGCGGTCACTGCCGAGGTGGCCACGGCCAGCAGGACCACCGCCATCAGTCCGGCGGCGGCGGTGAAGATGCGGCCGGTGCGGGCGACGCCCAGGGCGACCGACCGGGTGTTGGCCTCCGCGCTGCGATCCGAGGCCAGCCACTCCTCGCGAATGCGGGAGAGCAGGAACACCTCGTAGTCCATGGACATGCCGAAGGCCAGGCAGAACATGAGGATCGGCATGAACAGGTCGATGCTGCCGGTCGGGGTGAAG
The DNA here is from genome assembly GCF_016741815.1 of Nocardia acididurans. GTDB lineage: Bacteria > Actinomycetota > Actinomycetes > Mycobacteriales > Mycobacteriaceae > Nocardia > Nocardia acididurans. Next base: position 45,728 of record NZ_JAERRJ010000001.1, on the reverse strand, counting down.
TTCAGCAGGCCGTCGAGGTTGCCCTCCTGGAAGATCCAGATCATCGCGCCGAAGGTGGCCGTCAGCGACAGCACATTGAGGATCAGCGCCTTGATCGGCAGGATCACGCTGCCGGTGAACAGGAACAGCAGGATCAGGGTGATGACCGCGATCAGCGCCGCCGCGATCGGCAGCCGGGAGATGACCGACTCGTTGGTGTCCTGATTCAGGGCCGCCGCACCACCGAAGAGGGTGTCGCCGGGGGCGTGCACCGCGCGCAGGGCGGCCAGCTGGGCCTTGCCCTCGTCGGTGAACGGAGCCTCCTTGGTGCCCACGGAGAGGTAGGCCCCGTCCGCGCCGGCCATCTGCGGAACGCCCACGGCCACCTTGCGCACGCCGTCCGGGGTGTTCGCGTACACGCCTTCGCTCGACAGCACGGCGGGTACGCCCGGCACCTGCGCCAGCGCCGACGCGTATTCGCCGATCTCCCCTGGCGCACCGTCGAATCCGGGCAGCACGATCACGGCGCTCGATCCCATATTGGCGTCGAAGTCCGCGCGCAGCGCGTCACCCACCTGACGGCTGGAGGCGAACGTGCCGATCATCCGATCGTCCGGCGTGCCGAAATGCGCTGACAGGAACGGGGTTCCGAGCAGCAGCAGGATCGCGGTGGTCACGAACGCCACCGGGATCGGCCGCTTCATCACCCAGGTGACGAGCCGATACCAGCCGCTGTCCTCCGGGCGCACCGCCTTCGGCTCGCCGCGACCCAGTATGCGGCGCAACGGTTTCCGCAGATCCCAGGCGTTCACGCGGTCACCGAGCAGGATCAGCGCGGCGGGCAGCAGCAGAATCGACGCGCCCACGGCGGCGGCCACCACGGCCACCCCGGCGTAGGCGAAGGATTTGAAGAACGGCTGCGGGAACACCGCCAGCGCGGCCAGCGCCAGCGCCACCGTCAGACCCGAGAACACGACGGTGCGGCCCGCCGTCTGGATCGAGCGCAGGATCGCGGCCCGCGGGTCCAGGCCATTGCCCAGCTCCTCGCGGTAGCGGCTCACGATGAACAGGCTGTAGTCGATGGCCAGCGCCAGGCCCAGGGCACTGGTCATGTTCAACGCGAAGATGGACACGTCCATGAAAAGCGTCATCAACCGCAGGATGCCGAGCGTGGCGGCAATCGCGAAGAGCCCCACCATGAGCGGCAGCGACGCCGCGATCACGCTGCCGAACACCAGTACCAGCAGAATGCCGGAGATCGGCACCGCGATCGCCTCGGCCAGGATCAGATCCTTCTCGACCTGATGGTTGATATCGGCGAAGGTGCCCGCCATTCCGCCGACCCGCGTCTGCACGCCGTCACGGTCGCCGTTGATGTCCGCGCTGAGCACGACGGCCCGGTTCTGCACCTGGTTGTCGTCGCCGAGGATGGTGGCCATGATCAGCCCGCGCTGCGAATCCTTGCTGCGCAGCGCTGTCGCCAGATCGGGCCGGGCGGTGACGCTGGTCCAATAGGACTGCACCCCCGTCACATTCGGATCCTCGCCCAGCAGATCGGTGACCCGCTGCGCCTCGGCCCGCGCCGCCGGGGAGTTCACCCCGGCAGCCGAGCTGATCATGACGATGAAATTCGGATTCCCGCCCGGAAAGTGTTCTTCGATGAAGTCATTGGCCTGCACCGACTCCAGATCCGACGTCAGGTAGCCGCCGCCGACCATATGCGACTTGGCGGTGGCCCCGAATCCGCCGAAAACGAGCATCAGCAATAGCGCGGCGACCAGGACGACGCGGGGACGCGCCATCGAGAACTGGGCAAGTCTGGGCAGCATCGACCAAAACCCTCCGAACTTCTAGGAACTTCGGACGGTATCGGCTCGAGTCTCCTGGTCGGCTGCACAGTGATCACCGTCATGGAGATACCTATCGGCTATTGCCGGGCGAACCTGCCCCGGATCAATTGACCCAGGGCGGATTCACGATGGTTCCGTCGGCCAGTTCGCCGGTGAACCCGACAGTCGTGGTGACGAGAACGGTGGCCGGGGCATCGGCCGGGTTGGCGAGCCGGATGGTGGAGCCGGCGGGGGCCACCGCGGCATCGCCCGGGGTGAGCGTGCCGGTTTCCCCGTCGATGGTGACGGCTACGGTGCCGGACAGCAGGACGAATGCTTCCTCGCGATGGATGCGGTGTGGAACGCCGTCCGTCGCGGGCGCGACCTCGAGCCGCCACACGCAGAGCTCGGAGCTCCCGGTGGCGGGCCGCACGAGCGGAGTGAAGGTGGACCCGTGCATCTGGTGCGATGCCACGTCGGCGGTACGGATTACAGGCATGGGCAACTCTCATTCAGTCAAGCAGGTTGACTATATTGTCAAGCGGCTTGACCATTCTGTCAAGTGTCATGATGCACGCATGCCCGCTCAGGATTTGCCGCTGCTGCTGCTCGCGGCAGCCGCCGAGGTCACCGACGTCATCCACCGGGGAGTGGTCGCCGCGGGATTCACCGACATCCGCCCCACCCACGGTTTCGCCTTCGTCCGCATGGCGCCCGACGGCGCGACGGTCGGCGAAATCGCCGACCACCTGGGCGTCACCAAACAAGCCGCCAGCCAGCTGATCGAAGAACTGGTCAAAAAGGGCTACGCCCAACGCAACCCACACCCCACCGACGCCCGCGCCCGCCTGATCACCCTCACCGACCGCGGCTGGGCCGCCACCCGAGCCGCCGACGCCGCCGTCGCCCACTTCACCGCCACCTGGTCCCAATCCCTCGGCCCCGCCGCCCTCACCCAACTCCGCAATGCCCTCGCCCAGGTCGTCACCCCCGGCCGAGTGCGCCCCGCCACCTGGTAGCGCCGGGCCGCTTCACCGCGCCGACGATCCCGGGCACTCGAAAGCTCCCCGCCCCGCAGGGGACGCACGAAAAGCCGCCTCGGACAAGGGAGTTGAAGTCGGTGGGTTATCGGGCTATGCGGCCGTGGACCTCGCCCAGGGTGAGGCGGCCGCCGCCTACTGCGGGGGCGGAGGCGGTGATGGTTATCTCGTCGCCGTTCTCGAGGAAGGTGCGTTTGTCGCCGTCGAGGTCTACGGGTTCGGTTCCGGCCCAGGTCAATTCCATGAGGGAGCCGCGTTCGTGGCGCTCGGGGCCGGAGATGGTGCCGGAGGCGAAGAGGTCGCCGGTGCGGGTGGACGCGCCGTTCACGGTCATGTGGGCGAGCATCTGCGCGGGGGACCAGTACATGCGGCGGAAGGGGGGAGTGGTGACGGTGTGGCCGTTCCACTCGACGGTCAGGTCGATGTCCAGACCCCAGGGGGCGCTGTCCTGGAGGTAGGGGAGGGGGGCCGGATCCTGGGGCGGCAGCGGGATGCGGGCTTCGGTCAGGGCATCGAGCGGGGTGATCCAGGCGGAGAGGGTGGTGGCGAAGGACTTGCCCAGAAACGGGCCGAGGGGCTGGCCCTCCCAGCCCTGGATATCGCGGGCGGACCAGTCGTTGACCAGGGCTACGCCGAAGACGTGGTCGGCGAAGTCGCCGGTGCGCAGCGGGGTGCCCATGGCGGAGCCGGAGCCGATCAGGAAGCCGAGTTCGGCTTCGATGTCGAGGCGGCGGGTGGGGCCGAATTCCGGTGCGCCGGAAGCGGTTCGGAGTTGGCCGTGCGGGCGTCGGATTTCGGTGCCGGATACCACGACCGTGCCTGCCCGGCCGTGATAGCCGACCGGGAGGTGCCGCCAGTTGGGGAGCAGTGGTTCGCCGTCGGGGCGGAGCATGCGGCCCATGGCGGTGGCGTGATCGATGCTGGCGTAGAAGTCGACGTAGTCGCCGATCTCCACGGGCAGGGCCAGGTGGACGGCCCGCACCGAATGCACGGCGGTGGCGGGCAATTCGGTTTCCGCGGCCGCGTGCACCAGTTCGCGGACCTCGCGCCAGCACTGCGGACCCTGGGTCATGAAGGCGTTCAGGCTGGGTTGCGCGAACATCGGATCGTCCAGGGCCACCGCCAGATCGATGATGCTGTCGCCCAGGCGTGCGCCCACCCGCGGTTCGCCGCCGCGCGGGCGGAAAACACAGTAGGGGAGATGTGTGGGGCCGAATCCGGAATTCTCGGGGACTTCGATATGCACCCGGCTGCTCATACCCATCCTTCGGAAGGACCACGACCCGACCATGTCCACGCGTAATTGCCGTCCTCGCAGGCCAGCGCGCCCTCACCCAGCTGCAGCGGGTGGAAGGTGTCGACCATGACCGCGAGTTCATCGAAGTATTCGAGGCCGATACTGCGTTCGTATGCCCCCGGCTGCGGGCCGTGCGCGTATCCGCCCGGATGCACCGACACCGAACCCTGGCCGATACCGGAACCCTTGCGGGCCTCGTAGTTTCCGCCGCAGTAGAACATGATCTCGTCGGAGTCCACGTTCGAGTGGTAGTAGGGGACCGGGATCGACAGCGGGTGGTAGTCCACCTTGCGCGGCACGAAATTGCAGACCACGAAGTTGTTGCCCTCGAACGCCTGATGCGCGGGCGGCGGCTGATGCACGCGGCCGGTGATGGGTTCGAAATCGGCGATATCGAAGGTGAACGGGTACAGGCAGCCGTCCCAGCCCACCACATCGAAGGGGTGGGTGGCGTAAACCATGCTGGTGCCGACGATTTCACCGGCGGGACGATGCTTCACCAGCACCTCGACGTCCTCGCCCTCGGCCTGGAACGGTTCGGCCGGGCCGTGCAGATCTCGCTCGCAGTACGGCGAATGCTCCAGGAGCTGACCGTATTTCGAGAGATACCGCTTCGGCGGCGTGATATGGCCGGAGCCCTCGATGATGTAGGCGCGCAACGGTTCCGGGCTATCGGGTAGCCAGCGGTGGGTGGTGGCGCGCGGCAGCAGCACCTGATGACCTTGATGTACAGAAAGCACACCGAAGACCGTCTCCACGCGGCCCGAACCTGACTCGATGTACACCAATTCGTCGCCGATGGCATTGCGGTACAACGGCGAAGGCTTGCCAGCTACCACGTAGGAAATTCTCACGTCGGAATTTCCGAGGAGCAGGCGACGGCCCGTCACCACGTCGGTCTCCTGGAAACGCTCGCCCGGGAACAGTTCGTGCAGCTTCAAATGCCGGTGTCGCAGTGGATGATTCGGATGCGTCCGCTGCTCGGGCAGTACCCACACCGATGAATCCACAATGGCCGGAGGCAATCCCCGGTGATAGAGCAGCGAGGAGTCCCCGGAGAAACCCTCTTCTCCCATCAGCTCTTCGTAATAGAGCTGTCCTTGCTGGTCACGGTGCTGAGTGTGCCGCTTGGGCGGCACCGCCCCCACCTGTCGATAGAACGTCATCGCCGGCCTCCCGCTGACCTGATGGGCTCATTTCCCATCGTAGCCATCGGATAACCGATGAGGGGGCTATTACGCGTGCCGCAGTGCCCGATAGACGGCCGCGCCCACGAACTCCCCGAGATCGTCCGGCGTCCACTCGCCCTCGCCCGACAGCAGGGTGCGGGCCGCGCCCTCTCCGGCCGACACCCACATCTCCACGAGGGCGGGCAGTTTGCGTTCGGCGTCCACCGTGCCCCAGGCGTGCAGCGTGGGCCGCAGGCGGCGGGTGCACAGTTCCACGGCCAGTTTCCGGCCCCGGCCGAACGAATCCGCCACGGCGGGATCGGGATTGCCGTACAGCAGTCGCCAGGTGTCGGGACGATCGGTGACCGTGTGCAGCAGCGCCCGGAAGCCTTCGACGAAGACGGCCTCGTCGGCTTCCACGCGACGGCGCGGCAGGGTTTCGAAGACGCCCTTGATCATGTGCTCCTCTTCGCGCCGCAGCAGGGCGTCGATGAGTTCCACGCGATCGGCGAAGCAGGCGTACACGACCGGGCGGGTGACCTTCATGCGGTCGGCCACGGCGGCGATGGTGATGGCCGCGATGCCGTCCTCGACCGCGATCCGGAGCGCGGTGTCGAGCACCTGCGGGCGACGGCGTTCGGGACCGAGATGTCGTGCGCGCTGCCGGGGTCGTACAGCCGAATCGGTGCCCATGCGCACCGACGATAGCAGCGCATCCGGCGGGGTACACGGCAGGCCGAAGCGGACGGCCCGGTATGTGAACTTCCTGCTCCGGGCACGTTGCAAGATCATTTCCTGCGCATGTGAATGAAAATGCTACGCTCACGAATGAAATGCCCGGTGGTGCCACCGAGAAGCCCCCGGCCGGAGGAGACACGAGCGCGATGACCAACACCCTGTTCAATCCCAAGACCTGTGAGTTCGCCGAATTCGACGACGAGACGCGGCGACTGCTGCGCGCCACCGTCAACTGGTTCGAGAGTCACGGCAAGCAGCGGCTGCTGGCCGAGAGCCGCGACCGGGTCTGGTACGCGGAATTCCTCGACTTCATCAAGGCCGAACGGGTCTTCGCGACCTTCCTGACCCCGGCCGCCGAAGCCAACGGCGATCCCAACAAGCGCTGGGACACCGCCCGCATCGCCATGATGAGCAAGATCCTCGGCTTCTACGGCATGCAGTACTGGTACGTCTGGCAGGTCACCATCCTCGGCCTCGGGCCGATCTGGCAGAGCCACAACAAGGCCGCCAAGCAGCGCGCGGCCGCCGCCCTCGACTCCGGCGAGATCTTCGCGTTCGGCCTCTCCGAGCAGGCGCACGGCGCGGACATCTACTCCACCGACATGATCCTCGAGCCCAAGGCGCGCGGCGGCGGCTTCACCGCCACCGGCGGCAAGTACTACATCGGCAACGGCAACCAGGCCGCCATGGTCTCGGTCTTCGGCCGCCGCGCCGACAAGCCGATCATCGACTCCGCCGACTTCCAGCGGAAGATGGCCGAGGAGGAGTACTCCGGCTACCTGTTCTTCGCCGCCGACTCGCGGCACAAGAACTACAAGCTGCGCAAGAACGTCGTCGACTCCCAGATGTACGTCGCCGCATTCGATCTCGACAAGTACCCGGTCGCGGAAGAAGACATCCTGCACACCGGCCGCGCCGCCTTCGACGCCGCCATGAACACCGTCAACGTCGGCAAGTTCAACCTCGGCTTCGGCGCGGTCGGCGCGTGCGAGCACGCCATGTACGAGGCCGTCACGCACGCCGAGAACCGAGTCCTGTTCGGGCACAAGGTGACCGAGTTCCCGCAGGTGCGCACCCTGCTCGCGGACTGTTACGCGCGGCTCATCGGCATGAAGCTCTACAGCGAGCGCGCCATCGACTACATGCGCTCCGCCAACGAGAACGACCGCCGCTACCTGCTGGTCAGCGCCATCGAGAAGATGTCGGTCACCCGGCAGGGACAGAAGATCTACGAGGACCTCGCCGATGTCATCGCGGCGCGCGGCTTCGAGAACGACATGTACTTCCCGATGGCCATGGTCGGCATGTTCGGTCTGCCGCGCCTCGAGGGCACCGTGCACGTGAACATGGCGCTGTCGCTGAAGTTCATGCCCAACTACATGTTCCATCCCTCGGACGCCGGACTGGCGGCGTTGCGCTACCTGCCCGGCGGGACGCCCGCGAGCGCGGTCAAGGCCGCATCCGGCGCGCTGGGCTGGACCAGCCGCCGCCTGGTGCCCCGCGCGGGCTCGGCCGTGCCCAAGCTGCGTAGCGAATTGGCAAGCGCCACTTACGAACCCGTGCCCACCCGGCGCGACGCCGCAGACGACTCCTTCCTGTTCCGGCAGGGGCCGACCAGCGGTCTCGGCCGCATCCGATTCGAGGACTGGCGGCCGGTGTTCGAGCGGTTCGCGCACATCCCGAACGTGGCGGTCTTCCTGGAGCAGGCGCTCGGCCTCAAGACCCTGCTCGCCGCGGCCACCCCGACCAGGGCGCAGCAGCAGGACGTCGACTTCCTCTTCGGGCTGGGCGAGCTGTTCACGCTGCTGCCCTACGCGCAGCTGATCCTGGAGCAGGCCGAGAAGGACGGCACCGAAACCGCCGTTCTGGATCAGCTCTTCGACATCTTCGTGCGCGAGTTCTCCAAGCACGCGCTGGGCCTCAACGCCAAGCCCACGGCGTCCAAGGCGCAGCAGTCCCTCGCTCTGGAACTGGTCCGCCGCCCGGTCGCCGACGCCAAGCGCGTCGAGCGGGTCATCTCGCAGGTTCGCGGTCTCGCGGGCGGCTACGAGATGAACCCCTGATCCAGCTGTCGGCGAGTCCTCGGGCGGGGGTCGACACCCCCGCCCGCCAGGGCTTCCGTGGCCGCCGTGCCAGCGGAAACCGCAAATGCTACATTCGTGAATGAAAGGGCTTTCCGGCCCAACGGCATCACTGCAAAGGAGCAGACGATGACGGCAGCAACCTCGCGCCCCCAGTTCGGCGCGCCTGCCCGCACCATCCGCCAGGTCGATTACGGCTTCTTCGGGCCGGACTCACCCACCTGGAAGGTCTGGACCGCGCCCACCGCGCTCATCGGATTCCAGCGCTCGGTCACCCTCGAGCACTTCGACCCGGATCTCACCGCGGCCGTCGCCGATGTCGGTGGCATCTACAGTGATCCGCGCGGCCGGCTCGACCACACCTTCGCGTACTTCCTCATCGCCGCCGTCGCCGACAGCCGCATGGCCATCGAGGCGTCCGAACATCTGATGACGGTGCACGCCAAGGCCACCGGCATCGAGCCGATCAGCGGAAAGCGGTACAGCGCGAACAATCCCGACTCGCAGCTGTGGATCCACGTCACCGGCTGGCATTCGGTGCTCAAGTGCTACGAGATGTACGGCCCCGGACCGCTCACGCCCGCCGAGGAACAGCGGTACTGGGAGGAGTGCGTGATCGCGGCCGAACTGCAGACCTGCAAGCCCGGCACGGTACCGCGCAATCGCGCCGAGGTGCGCGAGTACTTCGCGGCCATGCGGCCGAAACTCTGTGTGTCCGAACGGGCCCGGGAGGGCATGCACTACCTGTTCTTCACGCCGTCGGAGAAGGGCCGCGATCTGTGGGCGGGCAGTCGCCTGGTGGCTCCGGCCGCCATCGCCACGCTGCCCGAATGGATGCGCGTGATGGGCGGATTCGATCAGCCCGGCTTCCTGGACGCGGCCTACCCGCCCGCCGTGCGCGCGGCCATGGCGGTGCTGAAGCGGGAGAAGCTGACGCTGAAGGTGGCCAAGCGGTTCATCGGCCCGATGACCGGTCGCCTGCTGCAGCAGCACCTGGAGGCCGGGATTCCCGACAATCCGGTCACGGTGACTCCGGCGGAGGCCAAGCAACGGTACGGTCGCGCCGCGCGAACGGTGAGCGGCGAAGGCGTGGCTACCGCGTAAAGTGAGACCGGCGCGACCAGAATCGCCGTTAACTTTACACCAGACAGTTATGTGGTCAGGCGACCGAATGTGGTTTTGGCACCCCTGACCGGCAGCGCCCGTGCCTACGGTGGCGTAACGGGACGCGCGTACGGCAAACTCCAGTTGATCACACGACCTAGCTGAGGAGGCCCCTCCGTGTCCCATTACAAGGCGAACTTGCGAGATATCGAGTTCAACCTTTTCGAAGTACTGGGAATCGGGGCGCTGCTGGACCAGGGCGCCTACGGCGATCTCGACAGTGAGACCGCCCGCGAGATGCTCTCCGAGGCCCTGCGCCTCGCCGAGGGCCCCATCGCCGCCTCGTTCGTCGAAGGCGACCGCACCCCGGTCGAATTCGACCCGGCCACCTACAGCATCAGCGTCCCGCCGCTGCTGAAGAAGACCGTCGCCGCGGTCAACGAGGCCGGCTACTCGGGCCTCGGCATGCCGGAGGAGATGGGCGGCGTCTCCGCGCCCAACGCGCTCATCTGGGCCATCCAGGAAATGCTCGTCGCCGCGAACAACTCGGCCTCCTTCTTCAACATGGGCCCGCTCATGCACAAGGTGCTCTTCGAGCAGGGCACCGACGAGCAGAAGCGCTGGGCCGCGCACGCCTGGGAGAACCGCTGGGGCGGCACCATGGTGCTCACCGAGCCCGACGCCGGCTCCGACGTCGGCATGGGCCGCACCAAGGCCGTGCAGCAGCCCAACGGCGACTGGCACATCGACGGCGTGAAGCGCTTCATCTCCGGCGGCGACGTCGGCGACACCGCCGACAACATCATCCACCTGGTACTGGCCCGCCCCGAGGGCGCGGGACCGGGCACCAAGGGCCTGTCGCTGTTCGCCGTGCCGAAGTACCTCTTCGATTCCGAGACCATGGAGATCGGCGAGCGCAACGGCGCGTACGTGACCGGCGTCGAGCACAAGATGGGCATCAAGTCCTCGCCCACCTGTGAGATCACCTTCGGCGGCGAGCAGCCCGCCATCGGCTACCTGGTCGGCGAGGTGCACAACGGCATCGCGCAGATGTTCCGCGTCATCGAGAACGCGCGAATGATGGTGGGCACCAAGGCCACCGGCTCGCTGTCCACCGGCTACCTGAACGCCCTCGAGTACGCCAAGCAGCGCGTGCAGGGTGCGGACCTGACCCAGATGACCGACAAGTCGGCCCCGCGCGTCACCATCACCCACCACCCGGACGTGCGCCGCTCGCTCGCGCAGCAGAAGGCGTACGCCGAGGGTCTGCGCGCGCTCTACATGTACTGCGCCGCCTACCAGAACGCCGATGTGGCCCAGGCCGCCTTCGGCGCGGACGCCGAACTGGCGGAGAAGGTCAACGACCTGCTGCTGCCGCTGGTCAAGGGCTGCGGCTCGGACCGCGCCTACGAGAACCTGACCGAGTCGCTGCAGACCCTGGGCGGCTCCGGCTATCTGCAGGACTACCCGATCGAGCAGTACATCCGCGACTGCAAGATCGACTCGCTGTACGAGGGCACCACCGCCATCCAGGCGCAGGACTTCTTCTTCCGCAAGATCATTCGCGACAAGGGCGTGGCCCTGGGTCACGTCGCGGGCCTGATCAACAAGTTCGTCGAGACCGGTGACGACCGCCTCAAGGCCGAGCGCGAGCTGCTCGGCACCGCGCTCGCGGACGTGCAGGCCATGGCCGCCGCGCTCACCGGCTACCTGATGGCCTCGCAGCAGAATGTCGAGGAGCTCTACAAGGTCGGCCTCGGTTCGGTCCGATTCCTGTACGCCACCGGCGATCTCGTCATCGCCTGGCGTCTGCTGGAGCAGTCCGCCATCGCCCTGCGGGCGCTCGAGGGCACCGTGTCCGACAAGGACCGCTCCTTCTACACCGGCAAGGTCGCGGTCTCCTCCTGGTTCGCCAAGAACAAGCTGCCGCTCATCACCGGCGTGCGCTCGGTCGTCGAGAACCTCGACAACGACATCATGAAGCTGGACGAAGCCGCGTTCTAGCTCTCCGGAATCTCCCGGGCCCCCGCACCTTTGGTGCGGGGGCCCGGACCGTATACGGGGCGGGGGCCGGACCCGCCCCGGCGTGCGCGCCCGCGGATGTCGAAAAGACACGCCCGGCGAGTACGCGACCTGCGGTGTTGTACACGTCACACCGGGTACAACTACCGCATGGTTTTCCCGGTGACATTCGGCTGGATCCAAGTGGTGCTCATCGCGCTCGGCGTCATCGCGCTCGCACTGCTGGTGACCGCTGTGCTCAAGGCACGCAAAGTGGGTTGGCGCGTGATCGCCGGTCGTGGCACGGCCGCAATCTCGCTCGTCCTGGTGGCGGTGGTGATCCTATGGGTGACCACGCTGCTGCAGACCTTCCTCGGACTCACCGGGGAGGTGAAGGCCGCGCATATCGTCGTGACTCCCGTTGCGGGGCAGGAACATATGCTCGATGTCGAGCTGACCCTCTTCGGCGACAAGAACCACGACGAACAGAAGCTGAAGCATCTGGTCGAAGGCGATCTGTGGGTGCTGCAGGCCAATATCGTGGAGCTCGAGCCCTGGGTGAACGCGCTCGGATTCAACTCCGGGTACAAGATCACCCGGCTGTACGGGCAGCGCCTGGACGGCATCGCCACCAAGCAGAACCACATCTTCCTCAACGGCGGCGACGGCGACTTCTTCGACGATATGAAGAACGAGACCTGGTACACCAAACCGTTCGTGCGATCCGCGTACGGGAACGCGGTGATCGCCACGGCGGGCAGCTATGACGTGTTCATCTCACGGGACGCTATAAAGACCCGTCCCGCTTAGCTTTTGGCCTGCTCGCGCAGCCCGCTGTCGAGGAAGTGCAGCATCCAGGCGAAGCTGTCCTCCGGATCGCCCGCCCATTGGAAGCCGCGCGCGGCCTGCAGGCCCGCGAAGCCGTGGATCATGGCACGCAGGGCGCGCAGGGCGTGCAGCGTGTCGGCCTCGGGGATGCCGTAGCCGCGCACCACCGCTATCAGCGATTCCGTCATGCGCGCACCGGGTTCGACCAGTGGATCCTCCGGGCCGATCGCGGACGTGCCCACGGTGGCCGTGTAACGGCCGGGGTGGGCGAGCACGTAGTCGCGGAAGGCACGGACGAAGGCATCCAGCGCCGGCTGACCCGAAAGCCCGTGCATGGCATCACGAGTCACGCGATCCAGTTCGGTCAGGGCCAGCACGGCGATGCCGTGCTGCAGGTCGGCCAGGCTCGCCACATGCTTGTACAGCGAGGGGGTCTTCACCCCCAGGCGCTGTGCCAGCGGGGCCATGGCCAGGCCGTCGTACCCCATGTGGTCGGCCAGTTCCGCGCCCACGCGGATCACCTCCGCCTTGGTCAGTCCGGCCCTAGGCAACGGCGTGCTCCTTCAGGAAGGCCAGCGCCAATTCGGCGACACGGTCCGGGGATTCGGCATGGGGGTAGTGGCCCGCACCCTCGACCAGGGCCACGCTGCCGATACCCGCGGGCATGAGCGCCACGGCGGCCTCCGCCTCGGCCTTCGGATCCGGGAAGTCCGGATCCTCGGTGCCCATGACGATCAGCGCCGGGCGGGTCAGCTTCGGCAGGTGTGCTTCGGCATCGGCCGGGGTCGACTTGCCGGTCTTCAGGAATTCCGCGAAACGGCCGGGCTCCCTGAGCTTTTCGGCCAGGGCCGCCATGTACTCGGGGTAGTCGGCGGGCTTGATCGGGTAGGCGACATCCAGGTACTTCTGCCACTGGCCGAGGCTCTTGAAGGCGAGCGCGCCCATCAGGTGCGTCATGCCCCTGCGGTAGCGCGGCGTGGTGAAAAGCGCTCCGGCGGCGAACTTCTGGGTCTTGGTGAAGGGGCCGAGTTCGATGACGCCGGAGACCAGTTCGGGGGCCTGCGCGGCGGCGATGGTGGCCGCGCCGCCGGACAGCGAATGGCCGATGATGACGGCCGGGCCGCCCAAGTGGCGGATCAGCGCGAGCAGATCGCCCGCCACATCGGTGCGCGAAATCGCTTCACTGCCGTCGTGGGAGGTCCAGTTCATGCTGGATTCGCCGTGGCCGCGCATATCCGCCGCGGCGACCCGGTAGCCGGCCGCGGCGAGTGCCGGGGCCAGGAAGCGGAAGGCCGCGCGGCTGTCGCCGATGCCGTGCGAGAGCACCACCAGCGGGCCCTCGCCGGTCACGTCGTAGGCGATCTGTCCACCGTCGATGGTCAGGTACTCGGTCATGTCGCACTCCCGTGAATCGCTAAGCTAATTCCTATAGCTCAAAGGCTAATGGCATTAGCTTTGTGGGTCAACGGTCAGTCGGCGAGTACCGCCACCACCGGTGCGTGATCGCTCGCGCCCTTGCCCTTGCGCTCCTCGCGGTCCACATTCGCGTCGGTCACGCGGGCGGCCAGCGCGGGGGAGCCGAGAATGAAGTCGATGCGCATGCCCTCTTTGCGGGGGAAGCGGAGCTGCGTGTAATCCCAGTAGGTGTAGACACCCGGGCCGGGGTGCAGCGGCCGCATGACATCGGTGAAACCGGCCTTCTCGAAGGCTTCGAAGGCATCCCGCTCCGGTTGCGAGACATGGGTTTTGCCCTCGAAGAACTCGGGGGACCAGACATCCGCGTCGGTGGGGGCGATATTCCAGTCCCCGACCAGGGCGATCTGCGCGTTCGGGTCCTGCGCCAGCCAGTCGGTGCCCGCCGTGCGCAGGTTCGCCAGCCACTCCAGCTTGTAGGCGTAGTGCGGATCCGCCAGCGCCCGGCCGTTCGGCACGTACAGACTCCACACCCGCACGCCACCGCAGGTCGCGCCGAGCGCGCGAGCCTCCACGACCGGCGTGCTCAGCAGCGTCTCACCGGCGTTCTTGTCGAAGCCGGGCTGCTCCGGGAACGCCACCTCGACATCGGCGATGCCCACCCGCGACGCGATGGCCACGCCGTTCCACTGGTTGTGCCCCACATGCGCGACCTCGTAGCCCGCCGCCTCGAACGCCTCGAACGGGAACTGCTCGTCCTTGCACTTGGTCTCCTGCATGGCGAGCACGTCGATATCGGCGCGATCCAGCCAGGCCAGCACCCGATCCTGCCGGGTGCGAATCGAATTCACGTTCCAGGTGGCGAGACGCACGGGAAAACCTTTCGCGATCAGTGATATTCGGAGAGCTCGGATTGCTACGGGGCGGCGTAGCGGTAGCCGTGGTGCTCCAGGAAACCCATCTCCCGGTACATCTCCACCGCCGCCTCGTTACCGGACTCCACCTGAACATAGGTGTGCGTCGCGCCGTGCGTGCGGCCCCAGCGGATCATCTCCGCGCACACCAGCGAACCCAGGCCGTGCCTGCGATGCCCGGTGCGCACCGCCACACAGCTCAGGCCCACCCAGCGGCGGCCGTCCGGCGCGGTGGTGACCGCGGCCCGGCCGATGGCCAGGGGGGTGGGCAAACCCACTGTGGCGAACGCCAATTCGCCGTCGCGAATCGACATCAGCACATCGACGTCCGGGGTGGAACCGATCTCGGTGTCGCCGCCGCGATGCCGGTGCAGCGACAACCACGCGCCGTCCGGCTCGTCGGCGAAACGCACCATGGGCGGGCCGTCCGGCAAGGGCAGCGACTCGATTTCCGCTGCCAGCACCAGGGTTTCGTTCCAGGTGCGCCAGCCCTGCGGCACCGGCGCGAGCCGATCCGGCAGCGCCAGCTGCAGCGGCAGGCCGCGCTCGGTGTACCACTCGCCGATGCTGTGCAGGGTGTCCCCGGTGCACAGCGCCGGGCCCTCCGAACCGCCCAGCGGCACAGCGGAATTCGCGCGGCCGGTGTAGCCGGATCCGGCGCGCAGCAGCCAGCCGTCGATCCAGGCGCGCTGCACGCCCGGCCAGCCGTCGGCGGCCGCGGCCTCCAGGGCGCGGATCTCGCTGGTGCGAATCGGCCTGGGGCCCAGCGCTTTCCAGGCGACCACGCGATCGCGGGCGATGGACACCACCTGGCCGTCGGCGGTGCGCACGGTCAGCGGATCGGTGTCCACGAGTTCGCCGATCACATCGGTGAGCGGTTGCGGGTAGCCCTCGGGCAGGCGGTAGCGCACCACCACGCGGCGTCCGAGCGGCGGCAGGGCCGCGCCCGTGTCGTCGGGGTCAGTCGTCATGCCCGAACGGATCCGGGACGGTGCCCGGCACCCAGCTCAAACCGGGTGTGCCCCAGCCGTTGCGCTTGATGGCCTTCTTGGCGGCGCGGGCATTGCGGCCCACCAGCACGTCGGTGTACAGGAAGCCGTCCAGGTGCCCGGTCTCGTGCTGCAGCATGCGGGCGAAGAATCCCTTGCCCTCGATGTCGACCGGTGCGCCGTGCTCGTCGGTGCCGGTGACGCGGGCCCAGTCGGCGCGGCCGGTGGGGTACTGCTCGCCCGGGACCGATAGACAGCCCTCTTCGTCGTCGTCCGGGTCGGGCATGGTCTCGGGGATCGGGCCGGTCTCGAGCACCGGATTGATCACGCAGCCGCGGCGGCGCACCATGCCGCCGTCGGGGGTCTCGTCCGGGCAGTCGTACACGAACAGGCGCAGCGGCACGCCCACCTGGTTGGCGGCCAGGCCCACCCCGTGTGCGGCGTCCATGGTTTCGTACATGTCCGCGATCAGCGTCGCCAGCTTCTCCGACTCGGGGGAGTCCGTCACGGGATTCGTCGGGTTGTGCAGAACCGGGTCGCCGACGATGACGATCGGGAGAATAGCCATGGTCAAGAGCCTACTGGGTGGTTGCCCACGGCCCGTCGGCTGCCCTTTGTCGGTGTCATCAGGCAGGCTTTCCACGCAAACCGGACGTTTGGATCCGCTGGGCGACACGCCGGGTGGATTCGGAAAACACGCCGAGCGGTACGCGATCGGAAGTCTCCGGCGCGTGGTTGAATGATCGGCGGACGCACAAGCACCATCATCGTCTGGTTCCAACTCGGCGAGGGAGCACTATGGACAGCGCAGCGGCACGGAACATTTCCGCAAGCGAGGACGGCCCTGCCGACGTGAATACGGTGGTCCCGGACGGAAATGCCACCGCGCCCGACGCTGCCGCCCCCGAAGGGGAAGGCGCGCACGGCCTCTCCCGTCGCGAACTGGACATCCTCGACTTCGAACGCAAATGGTGGAAGTACGCCGGCGCCAAGGAAGAGGCCATCCGCGAACTCTTCGACCTGTCGCCCACGCGCTACTACCAGGTCCTCAACGCCGTCGTCGACAAGCCCGAAGCACTGGCCGCCGACCCCATGCTCGTCAAGCGTCTGCGCCGCCTGCGCGCGAGCCGCCAGAAGACCAGGGCCGCACGCCGTCTCGGATTCCAGGTCTGAGCAGTAGGCTCGAGCCCGTGAGCAACCCGAATTCGCCTGCCGGAGGCCCGCCACTGCGTGCGCTGGCGATGGTCCTCATCGCCCTGGCCATCGTCTTCGCCGGCCTGGGCGCGATGTCGCTGTCGAGTTCGGACTCCTCCGGCGCACAGGCGGAATCCGATACCGCCACCGCCACCACCACCGTCAAACCTGTGACGAGCGCCACTGTGGCGCAACCGATTACACCCCCTCCGGCGACCACCACACCCCCGGAGACCACGACGCCGCCGACCACCACGACGCCGCCCGCGACCACCGGAAACGTCGACAAATCGGTTGCCGTAAGGGTTTACAACAACAGCAACGTCGGCGGATTGGCCGCCAAGACCGCGAGTCAACTCACCGCGAACGGGTACAACGTCACCGAGTCCGGTAACTACAGCACCGGGGTCATCCCGAAAACCACGGTGTACTACGGCAGTTCACCCAAAGAGCAGGCGCTGGCCGTCGCCATCGCCAACGAGCTCGGTTGCAACGCCGAACCCCGGTTCCCCGGAATCGCGGACTCCCCGGCGGGCGTGATCGTCATTCTCGCGGGCGAATAGAACACCCGGTCGGCCCCTCCGCGAGACAGGGTTGTGCCTCTGGCATCATCTTGACCGAGTAGTAACCATGTCCACTCGGCTTGCCCGTTAACCTGGACTCGTAAAGGAGTTCTCCGAATGGCCCCGTCCACAACTCGTCGCCCGTCCTGGCGGACTGTGACCCCGTTGCTCGCGGTCGCGGCCCTCGGCCTCGCAGGCTGCTCCAACAGCCAGGAATCGAGTGACGTCAAGGGGACGACCCCGCCGGTCTTCACGAGTTCCCCCGCCCCCGCCGGCTTCACCACCGGTCACGGCGGCGAGCAGGGTCTCACCACGCCGCCCACCGAATCCGTCAGCGCGCAGCTGAAGGACTCCAACGGCAAGCTCGTCGGCACCGCGACGATCGGCAAGGTGGGCGACCACCTGCAGATCACCGTCGAGGCCCACGGCCTGACCCCCGGCTTCCACGGCCTGCACTTCCACCAGCAGGGCAAGTGCGAACCGAACTCCGTCGCGCCCACCGGTGGCAACCCCGGCGACTTCCTCTCCGCGGGCGGCCACCTGCAGGTCGGTGCCCAGGCGCATCCGGCCGCCGGCGACCTCACCTCCCTGCAGGTGCGGTCCGACGGCAACGCCAACTTGGTGACCACCACCAGCACCGTGTCGCTGGAGGATGTCAAGGGCAAGGCCCTGATCATCCACTCGAGCGCCGACAACTTCGGCAATATCCCCAGCCGCTACTCGCAGCCCGGCGGCACCACCGGGCCGGACGCCGACACCCTGGCGACCGGTGACGCTGGCACCCGGGTTGCCTGCGGCGTCGTCTCCTAACCCACAAGGTGAGCCATGGCCGGGGCAGGCATCCAGAAGGTCCCCTTCAACAGTTCGCCCCGGCCCACGCTCGGCGTGGAATGGGAAGTCGCGCTGGTCGACAAGACCACGCGCGACCTGTCCAACACTGCCGCAGCGGTTTTCGAAGCCTGTGAGGATCTGCACGCCCAGGACGGCACCCCGCAGATCACCAAGGAACTGCTGAGGAACACCGTCGAACTCGTCTCCGGCGTCCACGACACCGCGAGCGAGGTCGTCGACGAACTGCACGCCACCATGGACCGGGTGCGGCGCGCCGCCGACCCGCTCGGCGTCGACTTGTTCTGTGCCGGAACACATCCCTTCGCGCAATGGTCCACCCAGCAGCTCACCCGCAGCGCCCACTACGACGAACTCATCGAACGCACCCAGTGGTGGGGCCGCCAGATGCTCATCTGGGGCGTGCACGTGCACGTCGGAATCTCCCACCCGGAGAAGGTCTTTCCCATTCTCAACGGGCTGCTGCCGTTCTACCCGCACCTGCTCGCGCTGTCCGCCTCCTCGCCCATGTGGGCCGGGGTCGACACCGGCTACGCCAGCAACCGGGCCCTCATGTTCCAGCAATTGCCCACCGCCGGACTGCCTTTCCAGTTCGACAACTGGACCCAGTTCGAGGCCTACGTCCACGATCAGACGAAAACCGGTGTGTTCGAACAACTCGGCGGCATGCACTGGGACATCCGGCCCGCGCCCAAATGGGGCACCATCGAGGTCCGCATCTGCGACGGCACCCCGACCCGCACCGAACTCTCCGCGCTGGTCGCGCTGATCCACTGCCTGATGGTCGACCTCGACCACCGCGTCGAGAGCGGGGAGCAACTGCCGCCGCCGCTGCCGCCCTGGCACGTCCAGGAGAACAAGTGGCGGGCCGCGCGGTACGGGCTCGACGCCATCATCATCACCGACGCCGACAGCAACGAACGCCTGGTCACCGACGACCTCACCGATCTGCTCAACCGGCTCGAACCCACCGCCAAGGCACTGGGCTGCGAGAACGAACTCGCGCTCGTCGCCGAGATTCCCAAACGGGGCGCGTCCTATCAGCGGCAGCGCCGGGTCGCCGCCGCCTCCCAGGGCGATCTCGTGTCGGTGGTGGACTCGCTGGTCAAAGAGCTCGACCAGTAACCTCGCGGCGACCGGGGGCTGTTCAACCGAGACGCGGGTCACGTTCAACTCGCCACAGGGGTGGCGTTCATACGCCGTTTACTATGGCTGAGTGCTCCTCGACAACCGGCGACCCGAACTAGAAGGTGAGACGAGCCGGGTCAGGGACCTGGTGACGTCTCGTGCGGTACGGGTGGGGGCCGCCGTCGCGGCAGTGCCGGTGCTGCTGCTCGCACTGCAGATCTTCGCCTCCCGCAACGGATTCGAAGGACCCCTCGAAAGCACCTGGCACGACTTCACCGGCACGCCCAAATCGGTGACCGTGCCGTGGGCGGGCCTCGCGCTCGCCCTCGTCGGACTCACCTGGCGGTGGCGGTTCATCACCCTCGGCGCGGCCCTCGGCATCGACGCCGTATTCGCGGGCGTGCGACTGCTGCGGGACGGGACGCCGACCCTCGGCAGCGGGCCGACCATCGCAATAACCGGCATCGCCCTCTGGGCAGCCTTCCGCTGGACGGGCACCCAGCGGCGCAACGCCCTGCACGCCGCCGCATTGGGCGCACTGCTCATCCTCGCCACCAAGGTCGGCGACGTGTGGCTGCACATCACCGTGATCGCGCGGCCCACCGTGCTCGACGAATACGTCCTGCTCGCCGACCACGCCCTCGGCGAACCGTCCTGGCTGGTCGGCCGGGCCGTCGACTGGGCCGGGCCGGTCGTCTACAACATCCTGCACTGGGTCTACATCGAGCTGCCCGTCATGGCCATGATCGTCGCGGTGTGGCAGCTGCGCGGCGTCGTCACCCGCGGACAGTGGCCGAGCCACTACCTGATCCGCACCTTCCTGGTGCTCGGTCTGCTCGGGCCCGTCGTGTACGTGATCTTCCCCGTGGTCGGCCCCATGTTCGCGTTCGGCCCCGACGGGCACGGGCTGCAGGTCGGCGACTACTGGCCGCAGATCATCCCGCCGCTCGACACCCATCCCGCCGCACTGCCTTTCGACAATGTGACCCCGCGCAACTGCATGCCGTCCATGCACACCGCGTGGGCGCTCACCGTATTCATCCACTCCCGGCGCGACAACAACGGCGACCCCGCACCCCGGCTGCTGCGCTGGGCGGGCACCTTCTGGCTGCTCGCAACCCTCACCGCCACACTCGGATTCGGCTACCACTACGGCGTCGACCTGGTCGCGGGCGCGGTGCTGTGCCTGACCGTCGAATCCGCGCTGCGCGCACCCGAACGCGGCTGGGACCGCACCCGCATCCAGCTCGTCGCCTCCGGCTTCGCGCTGCTGACCGCGCTGCTGCTGTCCTACCGGTACCTGGCCGTCGAAATGGCCGAATTCCCGGTTCCCGCAGGCATTGTCGTCGTCGGACTGCTAATCGCCTACGTGACCGCCTTCTACCGCACCTGGTTCACTCCCCAGCCGGCGTCTCGGGATCCGCAACCGGCTTGACCGGCTTCGCCGGGCGGCTGCGCCGCAGAATGTACAGCCCGGCAGCACAACCCAGCGCGATGAACACCGCCGTCCACGCGGGCGCGGAGGTGTCGTGCGTCGTCACCGTGCACACGATCGCCGTGTTCCCGTCCTGCATCGCGTAGTGCCCGCGCGCCACGTAATCGCGCAGACCCAGCACCGCCGACGGCACGAACAGCAGCATGGTGCCCAGCACCCGGCTCGGCACATAACGCGGCCGGGCCGCCATCAGGCCGTACCCGGCCAGCCACGCCAGCAGCGCACCGCCGCCCACCACCACTGCGGCCCAATCGGATTCGGCGGTGAGCGCGGTGAGCACACCCAGCACGACCAGCAGCAGCACACACGCCATCGGCGCGGGCCGCCGCTCGCCGTACCACATACCCGCCGCCGCCACCGCGACCATCAGCGGAATAGACCAGGCCGGCAGCTCCGCCGCGATCGACGCCGAACCCACCGCGCTGATGGCCACCGCCACCAGCACCAGCTCACCGTCCCGGCGCGGCAGCAGCATGGCGGCGATGAGCGCGGTCGTCACCGCCGTCACCACCGCCAGGCCCACACCCGCGAAGCTGTCCCCGTGCCGCGCCAGCCATTCCGCGCTCACCAGGGTCACCAGCACGACCACCACGCCCGCGAGAATCGGTGTCAGCGGCAGTTCGATGGAGGGCCGCGCGGCCGGACGGCGATTGCGGTTCAGCAGTACGCCGACGCCCACCAGGATCACCGCCAGCCACAGCATCCACATGGGCGGCATATCCGCGGCCCGCCAGGAATCGGAATAGCCGCCGAGCAGATCACCCACCGTCGGCAGCGGATTCACCGAACCCAGCAGCAGGCTCGTCAGCGCGCCCAGCGTCCAGCCGTAGGCGGGCAGCCGATGATGCAGCACCGCCGCGCCCAGCGCGCCCATGGCCGCGCCGCCCGACAGCGAATCGATGAAGTTCATCGTCGCCAGCGAATCGCCGACCGCCGCCGTATGCCCGACCGTGTGGTTCACGACCAGCACCAGCATGGCGACCAGCGCCGTACCCCACGCGGCGACGACACTGCCGAGCGTGGTGAGCAGGACGGCCACGATCATGGCGACGAGCACGCCCGCGGCGACGGCGCGCGGCAGGCTGTAGGCGAGCAGATCCAGTTGCAGGGCGGAGGTCTGGGATGTCCAGCCGAAGTCGATCGGCATGGCCAGCGACAGTCCCGCAACGGTTGTCGCGACCAGTGCCGTGATCGTTTCGAGGGCTACTTGATACGACCTCACCTGGGTGAAACTACCGGCGATAGTGGGTCCGATCGGTCCGACTCGCCTGACTTATTTTGTTTGCGAGGATGTCGCCGGAAGCGAACCAGAAGTGTCGGCGCGCGACCCCCGCGACTTTCGGGCTTATCCTGTCCGCCGGCTCCCGGCCGGATATCCGTCAGACGTAGCCGGAGGCCGTCCCGTTCTGACCCGACCCGGCGCGCTGGGCGGCGTAGCGGCGCAACGACTCCACCTGGACCGGGTCCAGCGACGGACGCACCACCTTGCGGGCGGCGGCAACGTCGGCGGCCGTCACCAGCTCGGCGTCGATGTCATTGCGCAGCGCGGCCAAGGCGGCCTCGCGGAGCAGCGCCGAGCAGTCCGCAGCCGAATAGCCCTCCAGCTCGGCGGCCAGCTGGCGCAGCCGCACGTTCTTGGCCAGCTGCACGGATTTGGCTGCGGTGCGCAGGATCTCGGCCCGCGCCGCCGCATCCGGCGGCGGGACGAAGACCAGGCGCTCCAGGCGACCCGGGCGGGTCAGCGCCGGGTCGATCAGGTCGGGGCGGTTCGTCGCGCCCACGACGACCACGTCGCGCAGCGGCTCCACGCCGTCCATCTCGGTCAGCAGGGTCGCCACCACGCGGTCGGTCACGCCGGAGTCGTGCGACTGCCCGCGGCGCGGGGCGAGCGCGTCGATCTCGTCCAGGAAGATCAGCGACGGGGCCGAATCGCGGGCGCGCTGGAACAGTTCGCGCACCGCCCGCTCGGACGAGCCCACCCACTTGTCCATGAGCTCCGCGCCCTTCACCGCGTGCACGCTCAGGTGCCCGGTGCCGGCCAGCGCCCGCACCAGATACGTTTTTCCGCAGCCGGGCGGCCCGTACAGCAGCACCCCGCGCGGCGGGTCGATCCCGAGCCGCTGGAAGGAATCCGGATGCTGCAGCGGCCACAGCACCGCCTCGGTGAGCGCCTGCTTGGTCTCCACCATGTCGCCGACATCGTCGAGACTCACACTGCCGATGGCCAATTCCTCGGACCCCGAACGCGACAGCGGCCGGATCACCTCCAGCGCACCCACCAGATCGTCCTGGGTGAGCACCGTGCGACTGCGGCGCTGCTCCTCGGTGAGCTCCGGATCGTCCTTGGCCTGCTTGGCGCGCAGCGCGGCCCGCAATGCCGCCTCCCGCACCAGCGCCGCCAGATCCGACACCACGAAACCCGGCGTGCGCGAAGCGATCTCGTCCAGTCTCAAACCCTCGGTCGGTGCCTGTCGCAGCAGCGTCTCCAACAGCGCGGTCCGCACCGCCGCCGTCGGCAGCGGCAGCGACACCTCGCGATCACACAGATCCGGGCCACGCAGCCGGGTGTCGACCCCGGCCGGATTCGAGGTGGTCACCAACATGGCCACCGCCGGATGCGCCACCGCCGCCCGCAATTGATCGAGGATGAGCGTCGCGACCGGCTCCGCGTCGGCGGGCAGCAGCGCATCGACATCGGTGATCAGCAGGACGCCGCGCGCCCCCGAACAGATATCGGCGACCGCCTCCGCCACCATGCGCAGCCGGGTACCGCTCTCGGTCGCGCCGACCGACGGGCCGTCCAGTTCGACCAGGTGCCGTGACCCGGCCACGGCCCGCGCCAGCGTCGTCTTGCCAACCCCCGAGGGGCCGGTGATCATCACCCCGAGATGGGAGGGCGCGCCCAACGTTTTCAGCAGATCCGGTTCGTCCAGAACGAGATTCAGCCATTCGGTGAGCTTGGCGGCCTGCGTCTGCACACCCGCCAGATCGGCCACCGCCACCGTGGTGGCAGGTGCGGGCGAGCGATCCGGCAGCGGAGCCGGAACCCCACCGGATACGACGGCCCCTTCGGGCGCACCGGCGACTCCGCCCACCGGTGTGCCGCCGAGCCGTGCGAGGCCCCCGAGCCCGTTCCCTTCCGGCACCGGGGACTCGCCGGAAGGCACACCCACGCCCCACTCGACCATCGTGTTCGGCTTCACGCTCACCGGGCCGGGCGGATCGGTCATGGTCACCTGGAGTTGCTCGGCGGTCCACCCGAATCCGAAGCTGCGCGAGAGCTCCTGCGCCACAGCCGAACTGCTCGCCGCGGGCTCTACATCCTGCGGCGACAGCGATACCCGGTCGCTCACGGTGACGATCTTGCGCAACAGTGCCCGCCGCAGTGTCGGCACCGGCACCGACCGCATGGCCATCGCCGACCCGATCACCGAAATCCGCCGCGCGTCACTCACCACAGCGGGCGAGACCAGCACCGTCGCATCCGGCCGCACCCCCGCATTGGTCAGCGTCAACTCGTCGAGCAGCACCTCGCCCGGCTGGATCTTGCGGGATTCGACGGCCACCACCACGGTGGTCGCCCGATTCCCCCGCAGCGTGACCCCGTCCTGCTTGCGCAACCCCAGCGCGGTCAGCGTCTCCGGATGCAACCGCACCACGCCCCGCCGGGCATCGGCGGCCGAAGTGTTCAGTCGAGCGGTCAACGCGAGTTCCGGCACGTTCCCATTGTGCCCGCAGCGACCCCCACGCCGACCCGACTAAGCGCGAGAACGGCCAACCTTCTCACTCGCGCACCCGGCCGTCGTCATCAGCGGGTGTCCTCTCTCGTCATCCCGGCATGCTCTTGGCCGGGATCCACACTGGCCGCTGTGGATTCCGGCCAAAAGCGCGCCGGAATGACGGGGTGAGGCCCGCTGAATACAGCTGGAGCCGCGCGGTTTCGATGACCGCGCGGCTCCAGCCGGGTAATTCGAGGTGGTGTTACCGACCGCCGGGGCGGCGCAGCCGCAGGCGGGCCGTGGAGACCCGGGGCATGCGGCCGATGGGACGCTGACGACGCTGTTCGCGGCGCTGGGCGCGGCGTTCGGCGGGCTTGTGGTTCCAGGTCTCCGGGCGAGCCGCCACCCAGCGGGCCGAGTGCACCGCGAAGGGGATGTGGACCAGGTAGATGCCGACCAGGGCCATCATCAGGATGAGCGGGTAGGTGACCAGCAGCGCGGCGGCCAGCGCCACCAGGACCAGCAGGATCGGGGCGGTGCGCGGGGCCACCGACACCGACTTGATGGCCAGGGTCGGCAGGGTGCTCACACAGAGCAGGCCGGTGAGGACCGTCCACACCGCGACCATCGGGAAGCTGACCCACCAGCCGTCGTGGAACTGCTCCGACAGCGCGATGGGCAGCAGCACGATGAGCGCGCCCGCCGGAGCGGGGACGCCGACGAAATACTCACGCTGCCAATCGGGCCGGGAGTCGTCGTCCATCAGGGTGTTGAAGCGGGCCAGCCGCAGCACCATGCACACCGCGAACATGAGGGCGATGATCCAGCCCACGCTGTCCTGGTGCAGGAAGGTCACATACAGCACCAGCGCCGGCGTCACGCCGAAGGCGATGGCGTCGGACAGCGAATCCAGTTCCGCGCCCATCTTGGTGGTGGCGTCCAGCATGCGGGCGATGCGGCCGTCGAGCATGTCGAAGACGGCCGCCGCGCCGACCAGCGCCAGCGCCATGCCGAGCTGGTTCTCCATGGCGAACTTGACCGCCGAGAGCCCCGAGCACAGCCCGAGGATCGTCACCATGCTGGGCAGCAGCCGGATGGTCCGGTTGCGTTTGCGGCCTGCGACGGGAGCGGGCGCGAGTTGCTCCATCATGAATCCAGTTCGGCCAGCACCGTTTCCGCGCCGATGGTCCGCTGCCCCGGGTTGACCAGGAGCTTCGTCCCGGCCGGGAAGTAGGTGTCCACGCGGGAGCCGAACCGGATGAGACCGTAGGTGTCGCCGATGGTGAGCTTGTCGCCCACCTTGGCCTCGCAGATGATGCGCCGCGCCAGCAGGCCCGCGATCTGCACGACCGCGAACTTCCGGCCGTCCTCGGTCTCGATGACCATGGTGTTGCGCTCGTTGGCGTCGCTGGCCTCGGGCAGATCCGCGGACAGGAACTGGCCCTTCTTGTAGATCACCTCGGTGACCAGGCCGCTCACCGGCACGCGCTGGACGTGCACGTCGAGCACGGACAGGAAGATGCTCACGCGCGGCAGCGGCTGATCGCCCAGGCCGAGTTCGGCGGGCGGCACGGCGGTGTCGACGAGTGCGACCTCGCCGTCGGCGGGCGCGACGACCACGCCGGGCCGGTTCGGCGGCACCCGGTGCGGGTGGCGGAAGAAGGTGGCGCAGGCCGCGGCCGCGAACAATCCCGTGCGGCGCAGCCACTTCCGCCGATAGCCCAGCGCGGCGACGGCGAGCGGCGCCGCGACGAACGGCAGGCCGGCCGGATGCAGCGGCGGGATGGCGGAGCGAACCAGGTCGGCGACATGGCCGAGACCGGTTTGTTCGGGGGTGCCGGGCGGGGTGGGACGGCGGGCCACAAGCTCCTCTTTCATGCGCGGGCAGGTGTGGTCGGGGACCGCGTCACACCTTACGGGAACTCGGTGTCGCACTCGCGGTCTCGGTTGGCTTGCGCGCATGTGAACCGCGCGGCACCGATAGGCGTAGTGAAGGTGACCAAACGGGCAATACGCCCAGATTGTGAGCGAACACACACGCGTGAGACACTTTACGCCCTAATATGAGGGTTCCTCATGTCTGCGGCGTCATCGGGCCGCAGGGGGGTGAGGACCCGATGAAGGCCACGTTCGGCGCGCAGTACATAGGAGAAGCACCATGGCTGCTCGAATTGCCTCGGTAAACGGGGCAGAGCACACAGCAATCCTCGGGCTCGGCGTGTACCGCCCGACCCGAATAGTCACCAATGATGAGGTCGCCGGGCCCATCGACTCCAGCGACGAATGGATCCGGACGCGTTCCGGCATCCGCACCCGTCGCTTCGCGGGCAAGGACGAGACGATCATCAGCATGAGCGCCGCGGCCGCCCGCGACGCCATCGAAGCGGCCGAGATCGACGCCGAACAGATCGACTGCGTCATCGTCGCCACCTCCACCTGGCTGCTGCTCACACCCGCTGGCGCCCCGCAGATCGCCACCGAACTCGGCCTGAACGGCGTCGCCGCCTTCGACATCTCCGCGGGCTGCGCCGGCTTCTGCCACGCCCTCGCGCTCGCCTCCGACCTGGTGAAGGGCGGCACCGCCCGGCACGTCCTGGTCATCGGCGTCGAAAAGCTCACCGACACCTTCAATCCCAAGGACCGCGGCACCGCGTTCCTGTTCGCCGACGGCGCGGGCGCGGTGGTGGTCGGACCCTCCGAGGAACCCGGCATCGGTCCCACGGTCTGGGGTTCGGACGGCACCCAGCACCACGCCATCCGCCAGGACAAGGACTGGGTGCAGTTCTTCGAGGAGATCGAGGAGAAGGGCCTCGACGCGGTCCGCCCCTACCTGGCCATGGAGGGCACGGCCGTATTCCGCTGGGCCGCACACTCCCTGGAGAAAGTCTGCCGCGACGCCATCGAGGTCGCCGGGCTCACCCCTGACGATCTCGACGCCATGGTTCCGCACCAGGCCAACGGCCGCATCATCGAGATCATGGCCCGGGTGCTGAAGCTCCCGGAGCACTGCGCGCTCGCCAATGACATCGAGGAGACGGGCAATACCTCGGCCGCCTCGATTCCGCTGGCCATGGAGGCCATGATGCGCAAGGGCGATGCCAAACCCGGCGGCACCGCCCTGCTCATCGCCTTCGGCGCGGGCCTGTCCTACGCGGCCCAGGTGGTCACGCTGCCGAACTTCAAGAGCTAGTTCAGATTCCAGACGGCGTTGACGGTGAAGGTCACCGTCTGCTGTCCGGGTTCGAGGGCGAAATCGGCTGCTGCGGGCGCGGATTCCCGCAGCAGCGGTGAGCTGCCGCCGTCCGAGGATTCACTGATGGTCTTGACGCTGCCCAGCTTCAGCCCCGCCAGGTCGGCGTACTGCTGAGCCCGGTTCTTGGCGTCCTCGAAGGCCCGCGCGCGAGCGTCGGAGAGCAGTTTCGTGTTGTCCTCCAGGGAGAACGACACGGAACTGATCCGGGTGTCGTTGCCGCCCGCCTTGACGGCCGCGTCGAGAATGCTCGACGCCTTGGGCAGATCCCGCACCACCACATGCACCGAGTTCGAGGCCTTGTACCCGGTGATGTTGTTCCCGTCCGGCCCGTAGCTCGGATACACGGATACATCGGTGGTGCGAATGTCCTCCTTCTTCGCGCCCGCCGTGACCATGGCCTCGGTGATGGCCTTGGCCTTGGCGTTCGCACCGTCGACGGCGGTGGACACATCGGCCGCCGTCACCTCGGCCCCGAGGTCGGCATTGAGCACATCGGGTGTGCCCTGCACTTTTCCGGTGCCGACCACCGAAACGGTCCGGTCGGAATCGGAATCGGAACTACCGCAGCCGGTGAGCAGCAGCGCGACACCGGCGGCCGCGGCACAGATACCTGTAAGTCGTCGCATGACAGCGAACCTACTTACCGGTCGGCGCGCCCGCCCGTGAACACGCGAGATCAGCGCTCTACCGCGGTCTTGATCTTCCCGAGGGTTTCGTTCATGCCCTGCACGAGCCCGTCCTCGAAGTTCACCTCGCCGCCGAGGGTGGTGTCGATCATCTTGCGGATCACCCACGGCACATTGCCGACCACGTCACGACGCTGAGTGACCTTGGTGCCGTTGGCCGTCGGTTCGAGGGTGAAGCTCCAGATGGTGCGGTTCTCGGTCATGCGGAACGCGATGGCCCTGTTCGGCTCGAACCGCACGACGCGCGAGGTGGTCGGCCACACCTTCGCGCCGTCCTTGTTGAGGTTGATGGTCCAGGTGCCGGTGCGCACCGAGCCGAGCGGCTGCATCCGGATGCACTGCGGGCTGAACTCCGGCATGCGCTTGAGATCGGAGACGACGTTCCAGACCTGCTCGGGCGCCGCGGCGATATCGATGGTGGCTTCCAGATTCTTCGGCAACGTCGCCTCCGGTGATGTGACTATCGGTACCAGGCAATCCTAGGTCGCACCCGCCACTGAAAATCATCTAGATCACATTCCGGTGGTGTCACGCCGCCGAATGTAATGGCCGGAGCACAATGGCTGATAGACGTAGCAACAGACACTGCCACCAGCTTCCGAGCGAAACGTGAGGTGATCGGCCGTGAAACTGCGCTCGCTCCTGCATCGCAAAACCTCGGCGATGCCGCTCCTCCCCTCCGATGAGACCGGCAACGGTGCGCCGCCGCCCGCCCGGACCATTCGGGCCGGACGGAAGGCGAAAGGCGCCGACGAGGAACGCCTCGAACGGCTCCTCACCCCGAGTGAGCTGGATCTGGTTGAACATCACCGGATTTGAGCCCGTGGCGAACAAGCGCGGTGGAGACGCAGCGCGGCGCCGAGCATTTGCCCAGCGGGCTCATACTCGTTAGGTGACTTCACCTGTTGCCGCCAAGCCGGCCATCCTCAGCGTCGACGACGATCCCGGTGTGTCACGCGCCGTGGTTCGCGACCTGCGCCGCCGCTACGGGGCGGACTACCGGATTCTGCGGGCGGAGTCCGGTGCGGATGCGTTGGAGACGCTCCGCGAGATGAAACTGCGGGGTCAGCCCGTCGCTGTTCTCATCGCCGACTACCGGATGCCCGGTATGAACGGCGTCGAATTCCTCGAGCAGGCCATGGACCTGCACCCGTACGCCCGGCGGGTACTGCTCACCGCCTACGCCGACACCGATGCCGCCATCGAGGCCATCAATGTCGTCGACCTCGACCACTACCTGCTCAAGCCGTGGGATCCGCCGGAGGAGAAGCTGTACCCGGTCGTCGACGCCCTGCTCGACGCGTGGAAGAGCGACGAGCACCGGCCCGTGCACGAAACCAAGGTGGTCGGTCACCGCTGGTCGGCCCGCTGCTCCGAGGTGCGCGAATTCCTGGCCCGCAATCAGCTGCCCTACCGCTGGTACCAGTTCGACGAGCCCGAGGGCGCGCGCCTGCTCACTGCCGCCGGCGCGACCGAGGACCAGTGCCCGGTCATCATCAACCCGTCCGGTGAGGTGCTCATCGGACCGAGCGATTCGGAACTGGCCGAGGGCGTCGGCCTCTCCACCGCACCGACCGGCGACTTCTACGACCTGATCGTGGTCGGCGGCGGTCCCGCCGGTTTGGGCGCGGCGGTTTACGGCGCGTCGGAGGGTTTGCGCACGGTGCTGGTGGAACGCACCGCCACCGGCGGCCAGGCCGGACAGAGCTCGCGCATCGAGAACTACCTGGGCTTCCCGGATGGGCTCTCCGGCGCGCAGCTGGCCGACCGGGCCCGCCGCCAGGCCGTGAAATTCGGGGCCGAGCTGATCACCGCGCGTGAGGTCGTGGCCCTGGAAGCCTGCGGTTCCGCCCGCGTCGTGAAGTTCGCGGACGGCGGCAGCATCGCCGCGCACTCGGTGCTCATCGCGACCGGCGTCAACTACCGCCACCACCCCGCGCCCGGCATCGACGATTTCACCGGTCGCGGCGTCTACTACGGCTCGGCCATGACCGAGGCCTCCGACTGCGCCGACCGCGACGTCTACATCGTCGGCGGCGCGAACTCGGCGGGCCAGGCCGCGGTGTTCCTGTCCCGGCAGGCCAAGACCGTGCACATTCTGGTGCGCGCGGGCTCGCTGGTGGATTCCATGTCGCACTACCTGATCCAGCAGATCGAGCAGATCCCGAACATCAAGGTGCACACCCGCACCGAGGTGGTCTCCGCCGACGGCGACGATCACCTGGAACGCATCGTGCTGCGCAACAACGACACCGGCCAGGAAGAAAAGGTCGACGCCGAGCGTTTGTTCCTGTTCATCGGCGCCGCCCCGGAAACCGACTGGCTCGACGGCCTGGTCATTCGCGACGACGCCGGATACGTGCTCGCCGGCCCCGACCTCATGGTCGACGGTGAGCGCCCGGCGGGCTGGGAACTGCCCCGGCCCCCGCAGCATCTCGAGACCAGCGTGCCCGGCGTCTTCGTGGCCGGTGACGTCCGTGCGGAATCCGCGAAACGAGTGGCCTCGGCCGTCGGCGAAGGCGCCATGGCAGTGATGCTCGTCCACCGCTACCTGGCCAAGCAGTAGTAGGGAGTACGTCAATGGGCGGACAGCTCATCTGTAATCCGGAGGAACTGCGCACCCTGTTCCTCTTCGAGAAGCTCGACGACGAACAGCTCGCGTGGCTGTGCCGCGACGGCCGGGTCGAGCACTTCGAACCCGGCCTCGTCTTCCGCGAGGGCGAGCCGGCCACCTGCTTCTACGTCCTCATGGAGGGCGAATGCCGGTTGACCAAACTGTCGGCGGGTGAGGAGATCGAACTCGTCCGCACCAGCCAGCACGGCGTGTATTCCGGCGCGTGGACGGCGTATCTGGGCGACAAGGTCGAACAGACCTATTCGAGCTCGTTCTACGTGACCAAGCCGTCCCGGTTCTTCGTCCTGGACGCCGCCTGCTTCGCGGAGATGATGGCGGCCTGGTTCCCGATGGCGCTGCATCTGCTGGAGGGTGCGTTCTTCGGCAACCGCAATATCAACGAGCGGGTGAACCAGCGGGAACGGCTGCTCGCGCTGGGTTCGCTGTCGGCGGGCCTGACACACGAGCTCAACAACCCGGCGGCGGCTGCTTCCCGTGCCACCTCGTCGCTGCGCGAACGGGTCGCGGGCATGCGGCACAAGCTGAAGATGATGGCGCACGGCAAATTCGACTCCAAGACCCTCGAGGTCATGGTGCAGTTCCAGGAGGAGGCGGCCGATCAGGTCGCCAAGGCTCCGGCGCTCACCTCGCTGGAAGCCGCCGACCGCGAGGACGAACTCGGCGACTGGCTGGAGACCCACGATATCCGCAACGGCTGGGATATCGCCCCGACCTTCGTGCAGGCGGGCCTGGACATCGACTGGCTGGAGAAGGTGCACGGCACGCTCTCCGGTTGCGGCGGAGACGTTTTCGAGGGCGCGATCCGCTGGCTCAACTACACGGTCGAGACCGAGCTGCTCATGAACGAGATCACCGACTCCACCACGCGGATCTCGTCGCTGGTGAACGCCGCCAAGCAGTACTCGCAGATGGATCGCGCACCCTTCCAGGTGGTGGACATCCACGAACTGCTCGACAGCACGCTGGTCATGCTGGGCCGCAAGATCGGTGACGACATCCAGATCGTCAAGGAGTACGACCGCACGCTGCCGACCGTGCCCTGCTACGCGGCCGAGCTGAACCAGGTGTGGACCAACCTGATCGACAACGCCATCGCCGCCATGCACGGCCGCGGCACGCTGACCGTCCGCACCTACCAGGAAAACGACTGCGTCGCAGTGGAAATCTGCGATACCGGCGCGGGCGTGCCCGAGGAGATCCGCACCCGCATCTTCGAACCCTTCTTCACCACCAAACCGGTGGGCGAGGGCACGGGCCTGGGCCTGGACATCTCTTTCCGCATCGTGGTGAACAAGCATCACGGTGACATCCGCGTGGAATCCGAGCCGGGCAACACCCGGTTCATCGTCCGGCTGCCGCTGGACAGCACCGAAAACGCAAGTGCGACCAACTGATACGGGAGGCGAGTGATGGCGGAGCAGATCCCCGGAATCGATCCGGCCGTGGCCCCGAGCGGCCCCGGCTGCCTGGAATGCGAAGCGGCGCAGGGCTGGTGGGTGCACCTGCGGCGGTGCGCCGAGTGCGGGCACGTCGGCTGCTGCGACACCTCGCCGTCGCAGCACGCCACCCATCACGCCAAGGACACCGGCCACCCGTTCATCCAGAGTTACGAGCCGGGGGAGTCCTGGTTCTTCAACTTCGAGACCGGCGAAATGTACGGTGACGGACCGGAATTGGCCGCACCCCATCATCATCCGCTGGATCAGTCGGTGCCGGGACCGCGGGACCGGGTGCCCGCGGATTGGCAGCAGCACATCCACTGAACGCCGCGACGCTGTACGGCTCCGGGGGCCATGTCCGTGGGCCGTACAGCGTCCGAGGGGTACGCCGGTGCTCGTTCCGAGAGGTGCGATCCGGCGGGGGGTCGACGCCACCGCGGCGGCTCATTGCTACGGCAGTATCGCCGTTCTCCACCGTAGCGGTCGTGCGCCCAGCAGAATGTGCTGTGCGTGCACTGCTGTGTTCCGACAGTGCGCGGCTGGGTTGCCAAGGGATCTCATGGGTTTCGAGTGCTCCGGGAACGGAGGGCGGTATGGCACTCGTCTTCGACACCGAGCTGATCGATCCGCGCGATCGAGCGGACGCGGTGGCCACCGCGGTGGCGCAGATGTCCGCGCCCGCGCACATGGTCTGCGACGGCGACGGTGAGCGGATCGAATCACGGATCGAGGCTTGGGATTTCGGCGCCGTCAATGTGGTGCGCGCGCGGATAACGGGTTTCGATCTCACCCGCACGACGAAGCTGGTGCGTACCGCACCGGCGGGCGCGATGGAGATCCTCGCCATGCACACGGGGACCATCCGCCATCGACAGGGTGACGAGCAGCGCGAATGCGTCGGCGGCGGTCTGTTCGGCCTGGATTTCGACGCGCCGTACCGGGTCGGCGCACCGCATTCCGGTGAGATGACCGCGGTGGTGGTGCCGGTGGAGCGGCTGGGGCTGCCGATGGAGACGGTGCGCGTCGGCGCGGCGCAGGCCGATCTCAGCCCGCTTTCGGCTCTGGTCGCGAATCAGGTTGTGCTGCTGGGCGATTCGGCGGAACGGTTGGCGGCCGACACCGCCGCGCCGCTGCTCGGCGAGGTGTGCGTGGACATGGTGCGCGCGCTGCTGGTCTCGGCGGCGAGCGGTGGCCGGGACGGCGCGATGCTGCCCGCGGATCTGCTGCTCACCCAGATCCGCGAATATGTGCGCCGCCGACTGGCCGATCCGGATCTGACGCCGGCGCGCATCGCGCGGGCGCACAGTGTGTCCGTGCGGCAGCTGTACAAGCTGTGCGCCGAGTCGGGTTTCCGATTGGAGCAGTGGATCATCGGGCAGCGGCTGGAGCGGGTGCGGGAGGAGTTGCGGCTGCCGCGGAATCGGTCGCGGTCCATCGCCGCGGTGGCGCAGCGCTGGGGATTCCGGGATTCCTCGCATTTCGCTCGCCGATTCCGTGCGGAGTACGGCATGTCGCCGCGGGAATGGCGCAATACGTAGCGACCGTCCTGTTTGCCGGTCGCCGTCCACCGCCCGCCCGCGCCCGGTACAGTGCTGCGAGCGCTGGGACTCCTCCGGCGCTCGGACACACTCGGAAGCTCGGAAAGCACGGTATGCAGCGAATTTCGATCGTCGCCATCGCCGCGGGTGCGATGGTGCTGGCGCTCGCGGGTTGCGGGCAGGATGATTCCGGGTCGGCGCACGCCTCGCATCAGTCGACCACCACGGCGGCCGCCCCGGCCACCTCGAAGGTTTCCACCACGGCCGCGGCGCCCATAGAACCGCCCTCCGAAGCCCCGGCCGCCGACACCGCGCCCAAGCGCACCACCGCCCCCGAGGGCGCGAAGACCACCTGTGGCGACTTCCGCGAACTCGACGAGACCACCGAGCGCGCCGTCATCGACCAGGTGCTCGCCGCCCACCCGGGCTCCATACTGGAGGGCAACCCGAACGCCGCCCTGGGCACCGCCAAACTGGTCTGCCTGTCCGCCAGCTACACCGATACTCCTGTCGCGGTGGCGATTCGAGTCGCGGACAAGTAAGCACGGCCCGGCCGGGGCCGTTGGGGAATCCATCGGCCCGCCACGGGATCCACACCGCATCGTGAGGCCGTGTGGACAGCGAACGCTGTCCGTGCAGCGCGCAGGCGTAATGTCGCCGGACGACAATATTGCGTGAGGGCGGGTGGACGAATGGACGCGGACGGTCTATCGGAATTCGAACGGCACAGGCCGCGATTGTTCGCGCTCGCCTACCGCATGCTCGGTTCCGCGAGCGAGGCCGAGGACGCCGTCCAGGAGTCCTACCTGCGCTGGGATGCCGCGGACCGCGACGAAATCCGTTCCGCCGAAGCCTGGTTGACCACCGTCGTGGTGAATCAGTGCCGCACCTGGCTGGATTCGGCCCGTGCCCGCCGCGAAGCCTACGTCGGCTCCTGGCTGCCCGAACCGGTCCCCACCGGACACGGTGAACTCGGGCCGCTCGACTCGGCCGAACAGCGCGAAATGGTGTCCATCGCCTTCCTGGCCATGATGGAGCGCCTCAGCCCCGCCGAGCGCGCGGTGTTCGTGCTGCGGGAGGCTTTCGGCTACGCGCACAAGGAAATCGCCGACATGCTCGACCTCACCGAGGCCAACTCGCAGCAGCTGTTCAAGCGTGCGGGGCAGCATGTGCGCACCGGCCGCACGCGTTACGACACGCCCGCCGCGCACACCCGTGAGCTCCTCGAAAAGTTCCTGGCCGCAGCCGGTTCCGGCGATGTGGCGGGGCTGGAGTCCCTGCTCGCGGCCGATATCGCCTCCCGGGCCGACGGCGGCGACAAGGTGCGTGCGGCACGCCGCGATGTGGTCGGCGCGGCCAAGGTGGCCCGCTACCTCGTCAAGCTGTTCACCACCCCGCTGGAGGATCTGACCGTCGAGATCGAGGAGGTCAACGGTGCGCTCGCCTTCGTCGCCCGCACCGCGGGGGTGCCCATCCTGGTCGGTGCCGTCGAGACGAACGACGATCTGATCAGTGGCCTCCAACTGGTCGTGAACCCCGACAAGCTGGGCCTTTTCCAGCGCGCCGACTGAGCATCGCCCCTGGTGCCCGCCCTGTGACACGGCACACAGCGCGGTTCTGTCAGGGATCCGGGGGCTGTCCGGTCTAGAGGGTGTCGAGCTAGCGAAAAGGAGCCACTCTCATGACCGGTGAACATCGAATCGTCGTACTGGGCGCGGGCTACGCGGGCATGTCGGCTGCCAAGAAGGCCGCCAAGGCGCGCGGCGCGCGGGTCACCGTGGTGAACGCGCGGGCCGAGTTCACCCAGCGGGTGCGCCTGCACCAGGTCGCCGCCGGGCAGCGGATCGAGGCGTGGGATCTGCGGGAGGCGCTGCAGGCCAAGGGCATCGACTTCGTGCAGGCCCACGTCACGAATATCGACGCCGAGGCGCGGCAGGTGCGGCTCGACGACGGCCGGGCGCTGCCCTACGACACGCTGATCTACGCGCTGGGCAGCATCGCCGACCTGAGCGGCGTGCCCGGTGCGGCCGAACACGCCCACTCGGTCGCCACGCCGGAGCTGGTGCGTCGCATCCCCGAGCTCACCGGCCGGGTGGCCGTGGTCGGCAGCGGCTCGACCGGCATCGAGACCGCCACCGAACTCGCCGAGGCGCGGCCGGACCTGACCGTGCTGCTGGTGGGCTCGGAGGAGCCCGGCTCCTGGCTGTCGGACAAGGCGCGCAAGCACATTCGCGCGGCGCTGGACCGGAAGGGCGTGCAGGTGCTGGTCGGCAAGGTCGGCGCCGTGCACGCGGACGGCCTGGAACTCGTCGACGGGGCCTGGATCGCCGCCGAAACCGTGCTCTGGACAACCGGTTTCGCGGTGCCCGATGTGGCGGCCCGCTCGGGTCTGGCCGTGGACGCCCGCGGCCGCGTCCTGGTCGACGACGCGCTGCGCTCGCAGTCGCACCCCGAGGTGTACGCCGTCGGCGACGCCGCGGTCATGCCGAGCCCCGATGGCCGCGAGATGCGCATGTCCTGCGCCACCGCCATGCCCGCCGGCGAATACGTGGGTCACGCGGTGGCCGACCGGCTGCGCGGCAAGCAGCCCGCGGCGTACGCGGGCCGCTATGTCGCGCAGTGCATCAGCCTGGGCCGTCGTGATGCGGTGTTCCAGCTCGTGAAGGCCGACGACACCATGACCGGCACGGTGGTGACCGGCCGTCCGGGGTCGTGGATCAAGGAGCTGATCGTGCGCGGCACCAACTGGGGTTCGCGTCCGTGATCGATTCCGCGAGCGGGTTCGGGAATGATCGGTGGGGACCGGTCCTCCCGGCCCGGTCTCGTGGAGTCGAGGAGGTTGGCATGGCAGCGGTGACCATCGACGGACGGAATCTGGTGGTCGAGATGCCGGGGTGGGAGAAGGTGTGGGCGCTGAAGGGGCGGCTGGAGGTGCCGCTGCGGCAGGTGCGCGGGATCAAGGTGGACAGTGCGTACGCGGAGCGGCCCAAGGGGATTCGCTTCCCGGGCACGTACATCCCCAAGGTGATCACCGCGGGCACGTATCTGCATCAGGGCGAGAAGATCTTCTGGGATGTGCGGGATCCGCAGCAGTCGGTGGTGATCGATTTGTCCGGTGGGAAGTATTCGAAGCTGGTGTTGCAGGTGGAGCACCCGGATCAGGTGGTGTCGGAGGTCCGGGCGGCGATCGGCAAGTAGCCGTTCGCTGTCGGCGGACGACACGATCGTCAACCAACGGTTGACCACACCGGAATGGTCAACCTATCGTTGACGCATGACGAATTCGATCCGCCTCGACGATCTGATCGAAGGCATCAAGAAGGCCCGTCCCGACAACGTGCTCGAGCAGCTCTCCGACGCGGTGGTGGTCGGCGGGCACCTCAGTGAACTCGCCGACCATCTGATCGGCCACTTCGTGGACCAGGCCCGCCGCTCCGGCGCGTCCTGGACCGAGATCGGCAGCAGCATGGGCGTCACCAAGCAGGCCGCGCAGAAGCGGTTCGTGCCCAAGGCCCCCGCCGACGCCGAGGCCGCCGCGCTCGATCCGAACGCCGGTTTCGCGCGCTTCACCCCGCGGGCGCGCGCGGTGGTCGTGGGCTCGCAGGAGGAGGCGCGCAACCGCAGCCACGCCGAGATCACCCCCGCGCACCTGATCCTCGGCCTGCTCGCCGACCCGGATTCGGTTGCGGTGCATATCATTTCCGGGAAGGGCGTCACCCCGGACGCGGTCCGCCGGGTGGCCGAAGCGGCCCTGCCCGCCGCATCCTCCGAGATTCCGGCGCTGATCCCGTTCGACGCCCAGGCGCGCAAGGTCCTGGAACTCACCTTCCGTGAGGCGCTGCGCCTCGGGCACAACTACATCGGCACCGAGCACATGCTCCTGGCTTTGCTCGATCAGGAGAACGGCTCCGGCGTGCTGACCGGTCTCGGTCTCGACAAGGAGTCCGTGTCGTCCGATATTGCGGACCTCTTGGCCGCTCTGACCTCGACATCTGCGGACCCGCAGTAGTTTTGCGGGACCGGGTCCACTAAAGCCGACCATATGACCGATACGATGACCGCATGGCGGGTGCCGAGGGTTCCGACCTGGTAGCGGGGGAAACGCGCGCAGATCTGCTGCGCGCGCTGTCCTATGTCTCCACCGAGGACGCACCGGACGGTGGCTTCATCGTCAACGGCGACCTCCCACCCGACGTGGCCCCGCCGTTCGTCCGCGCCATCATGCGCATCGAGGCCGAACTCCTCCTCCAAGACGCTGAAATGGTCAATATCGACCACGGCGAGCCCAGGACTCCGGAAGAACGCCGCACCGACGCGTTGATAGCTCTCCTGCTCCGCGTCGACGACCGGCTCGTCCGCTGAAAATTGGGGGTTCGGGGGCGAAGCCCCCGTAAACCCCCTTTTCCTTGTCGGGGCGCAGCCCCGACCTTGCACTCGGTATCCCTGAGTGCTAAAAAGGGCTTTGGCACTCCAGACCTGTGAGTGCTAGGTCAGAACGGTGAGGCCGGGAGCCACACACCCCTGGTCGTCCGTCGCGGGCACCGAGCCTGGCCAGATCGTGTCAACCCTGATCTGGAGGATCTCAACGCAATGGCCAAGACAATTGCGTACGACGAAGAGGCCCGCCGCGGTCTCGAGCGGGGTCTCAACGCCCTCGCCGACGCTGTCAAGGTGACGCTGGGCCCCAAGGGCCGCAACGTCGTGCTGGAGAAGAAGTGGGGCGCCCCCACCATCACCAACGATGGTGTCTCCATCGCCAAGGAGATCGAGCTCGAGGATCCGTACGAGAAGATCGGCGCCGAGCTCGTCAAGGAAGTTGCCAAGAAGACCGACGACGTCGCGGGCGACGGCACCACCACCGCCACCGTGCTGGCGCAGGCGCTGGTCCGTGAGGGCCTGCGCAACGTTGCCGCCGGCGCGAACCCGCTGGGTCTGAAGCGCGGCATCGAGAAGGCCGTCGAGGCCGTCACCGCCAAGCTGCTCGACACCGCCAAGGAGGTCGAGACCAAGGAGCAGATCGCTGCCACCGCCGGTATCTCGGCCGGCGACTCGTCCATCGGTGAGCTGATCGCCGAGGCCATGGACAAGGTCGGCAAGGAAGGCGTCATCACCGTCGAGGAGAGCAACACCTTCGGTCTCCAGCTGGAGCTCACCGAGGGCATGCGCTTCGACAAGGGCTACATCTCCGGTTACTTCGTGACCGACCCGGAGCGTCAGGAAGCGGTTCTCGAGGATCCGTACATCCTGCTCGTCGGTTCGAAGATCTCGACCGTCAAGGACCTGCTGCCGCTGCTGGAGAAGGTCATTCAGGCCGGCAAGCCGCTGCTGATCATCGCCGAGGACGTCGAGGGCGAGGCCCTGTCGACCCTGGTCGTGAACAAGATCCGCGGCACCTTCAAGTCCATCGCCGTGAAGGCGCCGGGCTTCGGTGACCGTCGCAAGGCCATGCTGGCCGACATCGCCATCCTGACCGGTGGCGAGGTCATCAGCGAAGAGGTCGGCCTCTCCCTGGAGACCGCCGGTCTGGAGCTGCTGGGCACCGCCCGCAAGGTCGTCATCACCAAGGACGAGACCACCATCGTCGAGGGCGCAGGCGACGCGGAGGCCATCAAGGGCCGCGTGCAGCAGATCCGCACCGAGATCGAGAACTCGGACTCGGACTACGACCGGGAGAAGCTGCAGGAGCGTCTGGCCAAGCTGGCCGGCGGTGTCGCGGTCATCAAGGCCGGCGCCGCGACCGAGGTCGAGCTCAAGGAGCGCAAGCACCGCATCGAGGACGCCGTCCG
Organism: Nocardia acididurans; assembly: GCF_016741815.1. Taxonomy (GTDB): domain Bacteria; phylum Actinomycetota; class Actinomycetes; order Mycobacteriales; family Mycobacteriaceae; genus Nocardia; species Nocardia acididurans. The sequence goes on along the minus strand of NZ_JAERRJ010000001.1, from coordinate 6,061 downwards.
CAACGCGAAGGCTGCCGTCGAAGAGGGCATCGTCGCCGGTGGTGGCGTGGCCCTGCTGCAGTCGGCTCCGGCCCTGGACGCCCTGTCCCTGACCGGTGACGAGGCCACCGGCGCGAACATCGTCCGCGTCGCGCTGTCCGCCCCGCTGAAGCAGATCGCCTTCAACGCCGGCCTCGAGCCCGGCGTCGTCGCCGAGAAGGTCTCGAACCTTCCCGCCGGCCACGGCCTGAACGCCGACTCGGGCGAGTACGTCGACCTCCTGGCCGCGGGCGTCGCCGACCCGGTCAAGGTCACCCGCTCCGCCCTGCAGAACGCCGCCTCCATCGCGGCGCTCTTCCTCACCACCGAGGCCGTCGTCGCCGACAAGCCGGAGAAGGCCGCCCCCGCGGGCGACCCGACCGGCGGCATGGGCGGCATGGACTTCTGAGTCCTGCCTCCAGGCAACCTGTCTCGAACCGGAAGCCGGTCCACCTTCGGGTGGGCCGGCTTCCGGCGTTTCCGGGGGCGCGCGCTGTCCGGTCCGGATGCCGCTTTACCCATGGTGACCAGCTGTTCCGCGAATCGCCCACGCTCGCTCGGGAATCGCTTCTCCTAGCGTGGCGGGCAGATGCGGCGGGTACCGAACCCGCCGTCGAAGTGGTTGGGGGAAACCATGATTCGACTCGGCTATATCGCCTTGTGCATAGCGATCATCATTCTGCTGGGCTACGGCGTCCTGGCGACCGACTCCACGAATCCGGGCGCCGGCCCGTGCTCGACCTGTCAGGAGGCGTGCCCGCGCTAGGCTCGCGGCTTGTGAGCCGGACTCTTTCGCTCGGCTATCGGGACAGTCCGACGAGGTCGGCCATGAGGGTCATGTGGTGGGTGAAGTAGTCGGCGCGGGCTTCGATGGTGCCTTCGAGGCGGCCGAAGATCTCGAAGGAGACGAGGCCGAAAAGCTGTGTCCAGGCGGCGAATACGCGGTCCAGGACTTCCTCCGGTAGGGCTGCGGCGCTCTGTTCGGCCCGCGCGCGCTGGTCGATGAGGGCGCGCAGGTCCGCGCGGACGGGTGCGGGGAGTGGGGTGGAGAGCGGCGGCGGGTCGAGTCGTCCGGCGGTCGTGGCGGCGGTTGCGATGTCGGCGAGGAGGAGGACCACGGCCGAGGCGGGGGCGATGGTGTCCTGCGGGGCGGCGTAGCCGGGGACGGGATTGCCGTAGAGGAGGCCGTATTCGGTGGTGTGGGCGAGGGCCCACTCGCGGACTGCGGCGCAGGCGGCCAGCCATTTGGCGCGGTCCTCGGTGCCGGGGACGGCCTCGGCGGCGGAAGTCGCTGCGGCGCCGAGGGATCGGTAGGCGTCGAGGATGAGGGCGGTGAGCAGGTCGTCGCGGCTGGGGAAGTAGCGGTAGAGGGCGGAGGCGACGATGCCCATGTCGCGGGCGACGCCGCGCAGCGAGAGGTTTGCTCCGTCCACCGCCAGGCGTTTGCGGGCCGTCGATTTGATCTCTTCGACCATTTCGGTGCGGACGCGGGCGCGCAGGGAGGAGGCGGACATGGTCGAAGTGTAGAGAACAAGTAATCGATTCGAGAACAGTGACTCGTGACAAGAACACTGTTCTTGACAGCCCTCCGCCTCGGGATCTACTGTCGAAGCGTCGCGAGAACACTGTTCTCGAAGCGGAACACCTGACAGGATCGAGGTCCTCATGTCCCTGCACGTCGTCATCGGAGCCGGACCCGTCGGAACGGCCACCGCACTTCTCCTGGCCGAGCGGGGCGACGACGTCCGCCTCCTCACCCGCAGCGGATCCGGACCGGACCACGCCCGCATCACCCGCCGCGCCGTCGACGCCACCGACGCGGCGGCCCTCGCGGAGCACTCGGCGGGCGCGACCGTCATCCACCAGTGCGCCGGACTGCCCTACAACCGCTGGGCCACCGGCTTCCCGCCGCTCATCCGCGCCGCGATCCGCGCTGCCGAAACCTCCGGCGCCGCACTGCTCACCGTCGGAAACCTGTATGGCTACGGAGAATTCGAGGGATCTGTCACCGAATCTACTGCGTTGCAGCCGACTTCGGCGAAAGGCCGAGTGCGTTCCAGTCTCTGGACCGAGGCCCTGACCGCCCACGAAGCCGGTCGCATCCGCACCGCCGAGGTCCGCGGCTCCGACTATCTCGGCGCCGGCGCGAACTCGACCTTCACCGCCACCGTCCTGCCCGCCGTCGCCGCCGGAAAGGCCGCCCTCTACCCCGGTGACCCGGACGTGCCGCACAGCTGGACCTCCATCGAGGACGTGGCCCGCACCCTGCTGGCCGTCGCCGACGACGACTCGTCGTGGGGCCGGGCCTGGCACGTCCCCACCCCGCCCCCGATGTCGGTGCGCGCCCTCGCCGAACTGACCGCGAAGCTCGCCGACGCGAAACCCGCCCAGGTGAAGCGCATGCCGTCGGCACTGCTGTGGGCGGCCGGCCTCGTCAATGCGGATGCCCGCGAAATCCGCGAGCTCCGCTACCAATTCGACCGCCCCTTCGTCGTCGACTCGACGGCCGCCAGGGACCGTTTCGGTATCGAGCCCACCTCCACCGAGGATGCCGTGCGCGCCACCCTCGTCGCACGCCGATAGGACGACACGGCCATGACCTCGAATCCTTCGGTGTCCGGCGCGGTAGCGCCCGCCTCGGCTCGGACCGCGCGAACGACATCGACGTCGGTCGGCGCCACAGCGGTTCTGCTGATTGCGGCCGTAGTCCTGATGAACGCCGGTCTTTCGGGTCTGGGCAGCGTTTTCGACTACCCCGATGTCCTGTCCCGCCCGGCGGCCGAGGTGCTGGCCATGTTCCGTGCGGACCAGACCGGCGTCGTCACCTGGTTCACCCTGCTGGCTCTGGGCGCGGCATTGTTCGTGCCGATCGCGATCCTGATCGGCCGCCTGGACAATTCGGCGTGGATGCGCCGGGCCGTGTGGCTCGGCGTGGCGGCAGGTCTGGTGCAGGTCGTCGGTCTCCTGCGCTGGCCGCTGTTGGTCCCGGCGCTGGCCGACCGTGCCGCCCGGGAGGGCGAGACCTCCTCCGCCACTTCGACATTCGAATCACTGAACCGCCTGCTCGGCACGGCACTCGGCGAGATGGGCGGTTATCTGCTCACTGCGGCATGGACCGCGATAGTGGCCTACTGCCTGCTGCGGCGCGGCTTCCCCCGCTGGTTCGGCGCGCTGGGCGCGGTCTCCGCCCTCGCGATCCTCACCGGCCTGCTCACCCCACTGCATGTCCCGGCCACCCAGCAGATCAACTTCTTCGGCTACATCCTGTGGAGCTGCTGGCTCCTCGCCCTGGCCCCGCTTCTGCTCCTGCGGTCCCGCGCAATCGCCGGTACGCCGATTGCCCGGACGAAAGTACGTGCCGATGCCCTGGACGAAAGTATGTGATGCGTTCCGCGGCGGAGGGTACGGGATGAATACTCCGCAACCGGTCGGTACGCTCACCGGCGCGGGCCGTTCCGGGGAGTGCGGCTCGACCGTTCCAGGGGAGTGATCCATGACCAATCCGCCACAGTCCGGTGCGGGCGTCCCGCCGCAACAGCCGCACAACCCGCAGGGCCACGGTTTCGACCCGGCCGCACCACCGGATGGGGATCCGCACCCGACCCTGAAACTCCCCCCGCATACCCCGGCTCCCCGCCAGCAGCATCCGGATCAGCCCGGCGGCAATCAGCCGTTCGCTCCTCCGCAAGCCCAGCAGCCGTTCTCTCAGCCGCAAAGCGGTGCGCCGTACGCCCAGCCGCAGGGCAATCAGCCGTTCGCGCCGTCCTACGGGAGTCAGCCCTACCCGCCCCCGCAAGGCAGTCAGCCGTTCGCTCCGCCGCAGCCTCCGCAGGGCGGCCGCCCTTTCTCGCCGCCTTCGGGCCCCCGGAATCAGCAAGTGCCGCAGGGTTTTTCGCCCCAGGGTGGGCAGTCGGTGCCGCCACCGGGGCAGCCGTGGCAGTCCCAGCAGCCGCACCCGGGTCAGCCGCAGTTCGGTCAATCGCAGCCTGCGCAGTCGCAGTTCGGTCAGTTCCAGCCCGGTCAGCCGGGGCAGCCCGGTTTCGGTCAGCAAGCTGTGCCGCAGTCGGCCGGTGCGCCGCACCCGCAGTGGGGTGGGCAGTCGCCGGTTCCTCCGGGTAAGCCGGGATGGCAGTCGCCCCTCGTGCTCGGTGGTGTCGCGGTGGCGCTGGTCCTGGTGGTGGTGATCGGGCTCGTGGTCGCGCTCGGTGGTGGTGATGATCCGGCTCCGGCGGCCGCCACCTCGGCGAATGCGACGCAGCTCGTCCCGGCGACCGGGGCGGCCACGACCAGCAGTGCACCGTCGTCCACGAAGTCGACGACGAAGACCACGGCCCCCGCGTCGACCACGCCGATTCCGGCGGATGCGAAGCCGATCGTGGACGCGATGCCCGCCGCGCTGCGCCAGGCGGTCTCGCCGTACTTCGCCCGGACCAAGGCGCCGGGTTACACCGATGACGATTCCTTCACCACGAGCGCCGAGTTCGCCATCGCCTCCTCGGATGCCCTGGTCTCGGGCCTGCTCGACCGCGCGAAGGATCCCCTGGTGATGGCCCACATCAGCACCGACCCGAGCAAGCTGCCGAGCATCTGGCGCAGCAAGTTCCCGAACCGTCTCACCGAGAAGGGCGGCAAGCTGATCCGTTTCGAGGAGGGCAGCATCAGCGGCACGGTCGAGTACTTCAACCCGGACACCAAGCTGTACGTGGCGGTGACCAACATGAAGGACAAGGCGTCCGCCCTCGCCTTCATTGAACGCGCCGGTTTGTGAGGCGAATCCGATGACCTACCCACCGCAGCCGGGCCCGGGTCACAAGGGCTACGGCGATCCCCCGCAGCAGGGTTACGGCGCTCCCCAGCCGGGTCACGGAGTTCTACCGCACCCGGGATACGCTGCGCCCCAGCAGAATTACGCCCCGCAGCCCAACTTCGGCGCCCCGCAGCAGCCTGGTTACAGCGCCCCGCAGCAGCCCGGATACGGTGCCCCGCAGCAGTGGCCGGGCCAGCCGCTGCCGCCGAACAAGCCGGCGTGGCAGCAGCCGCCCGTGCTGGTGCTGGGCGCGGTGATCCTGGTTCTCGTGCTGGTCCTGGGTGTCATCCTGGCCACCCGCGGCGGGGATTCCGAGGAGTCCGCGCAGGTGATCGCGTCGAGCTCCACTGCCGCCGAGGCGAGTTCGCCGCAGTCCACGACTTCCTCCTCGGCCGCGAAGCCGACCACGACCACGAAGACGCAGGCCGCCCCGGTTCCGGCGGCGGTCCAGCCGATCATCGACGCCTTGCCGGCCCCGCTGCGGCAGGAAGCGGTGAAGAACCAGGTGAGGCAGCGTGCCGGTGACTCGGGCCTGGGCTACGACGTCGCCGCCGGTCTCACCATCAAGGGCCAGGATCCGCTCCTGAAGGGTCTGGGTCGCTACCCGGACAACGACTATTTCCCGACCGCCTACATCACCACGAATCCCGATCGGCTGCTGCGTATCTGGAACAGTCAGCACCCCGATTGGCTGTCGGACGAGGGTTCGCGCATGGTCCGGATCGACCCGGGCAACCAGAATTCGAAGGGCACCGCCACGCTGGAGGTCTACCTTCCACAGAGCAAGCTGTACTTCAGTGTCTCGGGCTTCGAGAATGCCGATGCCGCGAAGCAGTTCGTGCAGCGCGCCGGTTTCTGATCGGTTTCACCGGTTGGGATGTCGTTCGGACAGGATGGCCGCGGCGTCTATCGGCCGGATCCCGACAGCCCTCGCGGCCTCGGCGACAGCGGCCTGGGTGCCGGGTTCGTTGTTGCGGGCGGGGTCGTAGAGCAGTTCGACCAGTTCCATGGCGGCGAGGGCCTGGTCGCGGGTGAGTGGTCGGCCGGGCAGCCAGCTGACTCGCCAGTCGGTGTGGTGTTCCCCGGGAATCCGCTCCGCGAACTCGTCGACGACGCCGCTAGTGATGGACCAACCGCAGACGTACATGCCCCCTAGGGTGCGGCATGGAACAGGACGAGTCGGTCGAGTCGGCAGAAGCCGGACGAACTAATCGGTGAAAACAGCGATTCATACCG